>NZ_NNBJ01000020.1 GCF_002803085.1 Streptomyces sp. CB01201
AGGCCATGGTCACCCTCGCCTGCCTGCGGCTCTGGCTCCCATGACTTTCCGGACACCCCCTAGTCCCCGGCCCGTCCCTCGTCGTCCGCGAACCCGGCGATGAGGCGTTCGAGCAGAGCCAGCGTTTCCCGCTTGCCGAGGCTGTGCTGGATCAGCTCGGTCATCGAGGCGGCGTGCAGGTCCACGTCACCGAGTTCGCTCAGCCAGGTCCCGCCGCTGTTCAGCCCCTCGGTGTAGACCATGTCCGGCTCGTCCCGCGGCCGGAACTTGAAGACCGTCATCGCGGTCGTCGGCGGGAACACCCGCGCGCAGGCGCGGTCGGTGAAGACGCGGATGTGCACCCGGTCGCGGTTCTCCGCGAGGTTGAACAGGTGCCGCAGCTGGCCGCGCATCACCTTGCGGCCGCCCACCCATTTGCGCAGCGCCCCCTCGGAGATGACCGCCGAGTAGTCCGGCGCCTCGGGCGATTCGAGTATCTGCTGCCGTCGCCGCCGCACCTCCCACCGGCGGTCGATCGTGGGGAGGTCCGGTCTGCCCAGGTAGGGGGCCTGCATGATGGCCCGGGCGTACTCGGAGGTCTGGAGCAGACCGGGCACCAGCGAGTCGGAGAAGGTGCGGATCTCCGTGGCGGCGCTCTCGACCGCCATCAGGTTGTGCAGGGACTTGTCCACCACGTCGCGGTAGTCCGTCCACCAGCGGCGCTGGTTCGCGTCGTCCACGAGGCTCGTCAGCGCCCTCAGGGATTCCCGGTCGTCGTAGCCGTAGAGCGTGGCCAGCCGGGTCACGGTCTCGGTGTCGGGCCGGGCGTCGCCGTTGGCCGTCTCGTACCGGCTGAGCTTGGAGGCCGAGCCGATCGCGCCCGCGGCCACCACGTCCTGGCCGCGCAGCCCCGCCTCGATCCGCATCTCGCGCAGCCGCAGACCCAGTACGCGGGCCGGCGGGGCGGCGCTCGCCCGGGGGCTCTCGGGCTCCTCGTCCGGGACGGGACCGAGAACGCGTGCGGCCACCCTGACTCCTCCAGCGCACGGCGACCGTCGCCGATACGCGCCCATCCTGAGGAACCCGGGTGGCCGCCACAACCCGTCGCTACGGGTTTTCAGCCAACCATTCCGTCGAACTCCCCCTTGCGCGCCCCGTCAAGGAAGGCCGCCAGTTCGGAGGAGGTGAAGACTAACGCCGGCCCTTGTGGGAAGCGGGAGTTGCGCAGTGCCACCTCCCCCTGGGGAAGCCGCGCAATTTCAACGCAGTCGTTGTAGGCGTCGCTCGCGGTCGCCTTCACCCACACCGCGTTCGCGATCTCGTCGGCCCGTACGCCGTTGCCATGGCCTGCCATCAGGTTCCGCCTCTCTCCGTCCGAGCTGCGCGAAGCCCTTGGTGGCCTCGCACGCCGTCGAACTCCCGGCCCCTTCTCCGTCGGGCGCGGACCCGGGCGGTGAAATTTCAGGGACCGAGGAGTGCCGCCGATCGTAGCGATGCCGCGCCGGGCCGTGCTGTCCCTCGAAAGTGGGCAATTCCCGTTGCCCGCAGGGGGTTTCACTTGCCAAGCCGGGCCGATCGCACGCCCCATGCGTCCCTCCCGCCACGTCACTGACGACGAGGCTCGGCGGATAGGTTAGGTTAGGCATACCTAAGCAGAGGGCTTGGGTATCGACGCCGCCTCCCAGGAGGAACCCGCATGCGCCCCTTCCGCGCCCGCACCGCCACGCCGACCGCCGCCGAGCGCGTACGGTCGATCCTCGCGGCGGCCCATTCGATGACCGTGGTGACCGACGAGGGCCGACACGAGGTGTACTGCGCCGGCGATGGCGGTGCGGCGGGCCGTGTGCATCTGCACGAGCCCGGCGACCTGGACCACGGGCAGCACACCGGCCCCCTGCCCGTCCGCCTGGAACTCACCGACATCGCGCCCACCCCGGTCCGCGACCGGATGCGCGCCCGCGTGACCCTCTCGGGACTCCTGAGCGCCCCCTACGATCCGGCCGCGGCCGCGAGTACGTGCGTGGAGTTCGGCGGGGCGTGGATCGAGGACGCCCAGGGGCGTACGGACCTTTCCCTGGACGCGCTCCAGGAGACGGACCTCGACCCACTGGCCACCCGTGAGGCGGGCATGCTCAACCATCTCGTCGACAGCCACAAGGATCTCGTTCCGTTGCTGCTGCGGCTCGTCCGGCCCCAGGTGAAGAGCTCCCTGTCCCGCGTCCTGCCCGTCGCTCTCGACCGCTACGGGCTGACCCTGCGCCTGGAGTACCCCGCCACCCACCAGGACGTACGACTGCCCTTCCCCCGCCCCGTCCAGGACATCGAGCAGGCGGGCCCCCAGATCCACGCCCTGCTGTCCGCGGCCCGCCGCTCCTCCCACTCCAGCCGCCTGCCGGCCTGAAGGCGCCTGCCCGCACCGCCCGATGCCCGGCGCGCGACCGCGCCGCATCGCGGAAAAACGACATCACCCCGCCTCCGCGCCCTTGGTGTCGGAATCCTGCCGGAGGCGGGCCACCACCCCTGCTGGACTGGTGATCACAGCCCCAAGTGACACTCTCCAGAAGGGGATCCATGTCCTCCGCGACCGCAGCCGTCGAACCCTCGGCCACATCGACCACCCGCTCCCCCCTGCTCTCCTGGCTGGCCGTGCTCTCGGTGACGATGGGGATCTTCTCGATCGTCACCACCGAGATCCTGCCCATCGGCCTGCTGACGTCCATCGGTTCCGGCTTCACCGTCTCGGACGGCATGGCCGGCCTGATGATGACGATGCCCGGCTTCCTCGCCGCGATCTGTGCGCCGTTGGTGACCGTGGCCGCCGGGCGCATCGACCGCCGGACGGTGCTGGGCGCCCTGATCCTGCTCCTCGCGCTGGCCAACTTCCTGGCAGCGACTGCGTCGAGCTACTGGCTGATCCTCGTGTCACGCGTGCTGGTCGGCATCACCATCGGCGGCTTCTGGTCCATCGGCGCCGGTCTCGCGGGCCGGCTCGTACCGGCGGCGCAGACGGGTCGGGCCACCTCGTTGATCTTCTCGGCGGTGCCGCTCGGTTCCGTACTCGGCGTTCCGCTCGGTACGTTCGTCGGGGACCTCGCGGGCTGGCGGACCACCTTCCTGGCCATGGGCGTCTTCACCCTCGCGGTGTTCGTCCTGCTGCTCCTGGTCGTGCCGGCACTGCCGGCCGGGCGAGGGCCGCGCCCCAGCGTGCTCGGCGGGATGTTCCGGGGCACCAACACCCGGTACGCACTGGTCGTCACCTTCCTCGTCGTCCTGGCGCACTTCGGGACCTACACCTACATGACTCCCTTCCTGGAGCAGGTCACCGGTGTGAGCCCCGCGCTCATCACGTTCCATCTCCTCGCCTACGGAGTCGCGGGCATCGTGGGCAACTTCCTCGGCGGCTCCACCGTGGCCCGCTATCCGCGGGCCACCTTCGCCGCCGCTGCCGCGGCGATCGCCTGCGCGACCCTGCTGATGCCGCTGCTCGGCCGCCGGGACTGGGGCGCGGTGACCCTCCTGGTCCTGTGGGGTGCCGCCTACGGCGCGGTGCCGATCTGCTCCCAGACCTGGTTCGCGAAGGCCGCCCCCGCCTCCCCCGAGGCCTCTTCCGTCCTGTTCACGGCGTCCTTCCAGGCCACCCTCTCGCTCGGCGCGCTGGTGGGCGGGTTCGTGATCGACCGCTCCTCCCCGTCGGCGGTCATGGTGGTGGGCGGCTGCGCCGCCGTTCTGGCGGTGCTGGTGGTCGCGGTGCACGGCGCCAGGAGGATCGCGTGGGCCTGAGTCCCCTTGCCGCGCAGCTGCCCCATGGTCTACAGATTTCCGCCATGAGCCCTGAACCCGCATCCGCTTCCCCCGCCCCGCCCGCGTCCTTCTACCGGGAACTCGCCGACGGTAGCTTCGAGAGCACACCGGCGACCGCGGGCCCGTGGAGTCCCAAGACCCAGCACGCCGGCCCCCCGTCGGCGCTCGTGGGGCGGGCCATGGAACGGCACCCCGGGCGTTCCGGTGCGAGGATCGCCCGCGTCACCGTGGAGCTGCTCCGGCCGGTGCCGGTCGCGGACCTGCGGGTGGAGGTGCGGGCCGTACGCACCGGCGCCCGGGTCGAGCTCCTGGAGGGCGAGTTGACGGCCGACGGCGAGCCGGTACTGCTCGCCCGTGCCTGGCGCATGGTGGCCAGCCCCGATGACACGCCCTCGCTGCGGCACGGGCCCGCCGCACCGCCGCTGCCGGGGCCGCGGCCCCTGGGGAGCATGACGGGGGCGTACCTGGGCGGCTATGTCTCCGCGATGGAGTGGCGGTTCGAGGACGGCCGGAGCTTCGACTCACCCGGCCCGGGCACCGTCTGGGCCCGCCAGCGCGTCCCGTTGGTGGCCGGGGAGCAGGACACCGCCCTGACCCGGGCCCTCACGCTGGCCGACAGCAGCTGGGCCGTGGCGTTCGAGCTGGACCACCGCGAAGGCCTGGTCATCAACACCGACATCACCCTCGCCCTGCACCGCGATCCCGTCGGCGAATGGCTCTGCCTGCGCTCGGAGACGGCGGCCAGCCCTGCTGGTTCGGGCCTGGCCACGGGGCTGATGTACGACGGCTCCGGGGACTGCGGGCGGGTGTTGCAGACCCTGCTGGTGACAGAGCGCAGAGCCGGCTGAATCCGGGTGGCGGGTCCGCGGGGCGTCCGCCCTCCCGGACCCGCCGCAGATACCTTCCCCCGCTCCCGTCCCGGCACGACGCGGACGCCGCACGCCGACGCAGACGACGTGGACGGATCAAGACGGCTTGGACGACCTGGGGGAATCGCCCCGCACATGGGCGCGCACCCCTTGCAGGCCGAACAGGACGAGAAGCTCCACCGCGCCGCCGTCCGAACTGCCCAGCCAGTGCGGAAGGGACGTGTCGAACTCGGCGGCCTGGCCGGGCGGCAGGGTCAGATCACGCTCGCCGAGCACCAGCCGCAGACGCCCGCTGAGCACGTACAGCCACTCGAACCCCTCGTGTGTCTGCGGAGTCGGTGCCCGCGGTTCGGGGCGGGCGGGAATGATCATCTTGAACGCGTGTACGCCGCCGGGCTGCCGGGACAGCGGCACGAACGTCATCCCGAACCGTTGGACCGGCTTCAGATGGATGCGGGGATCACCGGTGCGCGGGGCGCCGACGAGGTCGTCCAGCGGAACGTCGTACGTCCGGGCCAGCGGCAGCAGCAGTTCCAGGGTCGCCTTGCGCTGTCCGCCTTCGAGGCGGGACAGGGTGCTCTCCGAGATCCCGGTCGCCGCGGCGAGGTCGGCGAGGGTGATCCGGCGCTCGCGCCGCAGCGCCCGCAGTCGCGGTCCCACCGCGTCGAGCACGTCTTCCGTTCCCCGGTCCATGCGCCCATCTTGCCAGAGCGGCAACTTTTCGTGCCAAGCCGCGGTGGCCTGCCGACACTGGGCGCACACCTACCCGAGGAGCCCTCCATGAGTACCCCCGAAGCCGCGGACGCGGCCACGTACTGGCAGGACGTCTACGCGGCACGGCCGGTGCCCACCGATCCCCGGCCGAACGTCCGCCTCACCGAAATCGTCGCGGCCCTGCCGCCCGGCGCCGCCCTGGACCTGGGCTGCGGCAACGGCGGCGACGCGCTGTGGCTGGCCCGCCGGGGCTGGCGGGTGAGCGCCGTCGACATCTCGGCCGTCGCGGTCGAACGGCTCACCGGCCTCGCCGGCGCCTGCGGTCTGGGCGAGCTCATCGACGCACGGCAGCACGATCTGCACGAGTCCTTCCCCGGGGGCCGGTTCGACCTGGTCAACGCCCACTATCTGCACACCCCCCACGCCCTGGACAGGTCGAAGGTCCTGCGCGGCGCCGCACACGCGCTGCGCCCCGGCGGCCGCCTCCTGGTCGTCGATCACGGGTCGACCGCCCCGTGGTCGTGGAACCAGGATCCCGACGCGTACTTCCCGCCCCCGAGCGAGGTAGCGGCCGGCATCGGCGCGGATCCTGCCACCTGGACGATCGAACGAGCGGAACCGTCCAGCCGTGTCGCCACGGGGCCCGACGGCCGGATGGCCGAGGTCACCGATCACATCCTGGTTCTGCGGCGCGCTTCGTGACGAATCGCCCGCTCCCGTCACCGGGTGGCGAGCCGATCGAGCAGGGCGGCGCTGCGGGCGAGCAACTCCCTTTCCGCATCGGTCAGTTCGGCCTCGATGGCCTGTGCCAGCCAGCCGGCCCGGCGACCGCGCTCGGCTTCGAGCGCGGACCGGCCCGCCTCCGAGAGCTCGACCAGCGACTTGCGGCCGTCGGTCGGGTGCGCGCGGCGGGTGACCAGGTCCTGCTCCATCAGCAGCCCCACCGCCCGGGCCATCGACTGGGGGCGCACCCGCTGGTCGGCGGCGAGGTCACTGGTGGTCATCGCGCCGTTGCGGTCGAGCGCACCGAGCACGGCGGCCTGACCCAGCGGGATGCGGTCCTCGTGTTTGACGCGTCGGGTGAGCTTGCCCATCGCAGTGCGCAGTTCGGTGGCGATGGCGGCGGCTTCCGGGGTGGACATAGGGCACTTTAACCCGCTGGTCGGCCGGGTGGCGCGGCTGACCTGCACAGCCATGCTGCACAGCAAAACTGAGCAGCATTGCTGTGCAGTATTGCTGTAGGGTTTGACTCGTCGGGCTCAGCGCCAGCGCTGTCGCAGCCGGAGCCACGGCATACGACAACGGGAAGGAACTCCCATGTCCGCACGCCCAGTTGAAACCGCAGCCGCCGCCATCCGCACCGTCCACGGCCGCCGGATCATCGACAGCCGGGGCAACCCCACGGTCGAGGTCGATGTCGTCCTGGCGGACGGATCCCTGGGGCGAGCCGCCGTCCCCTCCGGAGCCTCCACCGGCGCCCGGGAGGCCGTGGAACTGCGCGACGGCGACTCCGCGCGCTGGCACGGCAAGGGCGTCGACCGGGCGGTGGCCCAGGTCAACGGGGAGATCGCGGCGGCCGTGCGCGGCCGGGACGCGGTGGACCAGGCCGGGCTGGACGCCGCCCTGATCGCCCTTGACGGCACGCCCACGAAGTCACGGCTCGGCGCCAACGCGATCCTCGGCGTCTCCCTCGCCGCCGCCAAGGCCGCCGCGGCGGCCCACCGCCAGCCCCTCTACCGCTATCTCGGCGGCGCCCACGCCCGCCTCCTGCCGCTGCCGATGATGAACATCGTCAATGGCGGTGCGCACGCCGACAACCCGCTGGACTTCCAGGAGTTCATGATCGCGCCCATGGGCGCGGCCACCTTCGCCGAAGCCGTCCGCATGGGCAGTGAGGTCTTCCACACCCTGCGCCGCGACCTGCTGGCCGCCGGGCACTCCACCGGGGTCGGCGACGAGGGCGGCTTCGCACCCGCACTGCGCACCGCCGAAGAGGCCCTCGACTTCGTGGTGACCGCCATCGAGCGCACCGGCTACCGTCCGGGCGCGGACATCGGTCTGGTCATGGACCCGGCGTCGTCGGAGTTCTTCCGCGACGGTGCGTACGACTACGCCGGCGAGGGGGTGCGCCGCACGCCCTCCGAGCAGGTCGACTACCTGGCCAAGCTGATCGACGCCTATCCGGTGGTCGCCATCGAGGATCCGATGGCGGAGGACGACCTGGACGGCTGGCGCGAACTGACCGCGCGCGTGGGCGACCGCTGCCAGCTCACCGGCGACGACGTGTTCTGCACCAACGAGACGCTGCTGCGCGAGGGCATCCGCACCGGCGTCGGCAATTCGGTCCTGGTCAAGGTCAACCAGATCGGGACGCTCACCGAGGCCCTGGACGCGGTGGCCACCGCCCACCGGGCGGGGTGGACGGCCGTCATGTCGCACCGCTCGGGCGAGACGGAGGACACCACCATCGCGGACCTGGCGGTCGCGACCGGCTGCGGTCAGATCAAGACCGGCTCGCTCTCGCGCTCCGACCGGACGGCCAAGTACAACCAACTGATGCGGATCGAGGAGGAGTTGGGGGGCTCGGCCCGTTACGCGGGCCGAGCCGCTCTGCGCCGGGCGTGAACCCCGGGCAGCCCCGCCCGCTCAGGGGCGGGGCTGCTCCCTGGTGACGCAGTGGATGCCGCCGCCGCCCGCGCCGAGGCTGTCGATGTCGAGCTGTTCCACCACGCGCCCCGGGAACAGCTGCCGCAGGCTCGACCTGGCCGCGGCGTCCGCGCGCGCGTCGCCGAACTGGGCCGAGATCACCGCGCCGTTGCAGACGTAGTAATTGGCGTACGCGGCGACGAAGTTGGGGTCACTCGACCGGATGCGGCCGTAGTCGGGACCCTGGATCTGGGCGACGGCGATGGGCCAGCCGTCCGCGTCCTTGGCCGCCGACAGGATCTGGTACTGCTGGCGGGCGTCCTTCGACCAGGCGTCGGTGTCCGTGGCCAGGGGCATCTGGACCAGACCGGACCCGGCGGCCAGAAATCTGGAGGTCGCGTCCACGTGGTCGTCGGTGATGTCCCGCCCGGTCACGCCGTTGAACCAGATCACCTGGTCCGCGCCGTACGCATCGCAGAGCGCCGCCTCGATCTGCGCCTGCTTGAGCCGAGGGTTGCGGTTGGTGTTGATGAGACTGCTGCGGGTCGCCATGAGCGTGCCGTTGCCGTCCGTCTCCACCGCGCCGCCCTCCCCGACGAGGGCCGCCGTGGTGAACGGGACCCCGAGGCCGGCCGCTATCCGCTGCGCGACCAGGGCGTCCTTGGCATGGGTCTGTTTGTTGCCCCAGCCGTTGAAGTTCAGCCCCACGGCGTCGAGGCCTCCCGCGCCGTCGGTGCGAAAGACCGGACCGGTGTCACGCATCCAGCAGTCGTCGACCGGGATCGTGCCGATCACGGTGACGGACGGGCCGCACGCGGTGCGGGCCTTCGCCACACTGGCGGAGTTGGCGCACAGCGTGACGGGCTCGTACTGGGCGATGGTCCTCGCGATGAGCGCGATGTCGGCCTGCACTCCGGCCAGTTGGCGTCCCCAGATGGCACTGCTGTCGGGCCACGCCATCCAGGTACGGGTGTGCGGAACCGCGTCGACGGGCACGGCGAAGGCCGCGGCCGGGGCCGGGGCCGCATGTGCCCTGCCGCCCGTGCTGACCGCCAGGGTCGCACCCGCCGCGGCGGCTCCGGCGGCCGTCAGGAAGGTGCGCCTGCCGAGCCGGCCGGACGCGGGGACGCTTGAAGCGAGCTGGTCGTTCATCTCTGATCTCCGATCAGTTGTGTACGGTGCTCTGTCCGTTGGTGCTGTCGGAAGGGGACGCGGTGTGGTGCAGGGCCCGGCGGGCGGCCGCGATCGCGTGCGGGTCCCAGCCGGGACGCGGAACGGACTCCAACAGGAGCCGCGTGTAGGGGTGTTGGGGCGCGGAGAGGACCTGCTCGGTGCTGCCCGCCTCGACGATCCGGCCCTGTCGCATGACGATCACGTCATCGGTGACACAGCGCACCACCCCGAGGTCGTGCGTGATGAAGAGATAGCCGACGCCGGTCTGGGCACGGATGTCGGCCAGCAGATTGAGGATCTGGGCCTGCACGGACACGTCGAGGGCCGCCACGGCTTCGTCCAGGACGAGGATGGCCGGCTCCACCGCGAGCGCGCGGGCGATGGCGACGCGCTGGCGCTGGCCGCCCGAGAGCTGCCGGGGCAGCGCGTCGCGGGTCCGGGTGCCGAGACCGACCTGGTCGAGGAGTTCGGCGATGCGGCGGGCGTGGTCGGCGCCGGGGAAGTGGAGGCGCAGGGTCTCCCGCAGCGCCGCCTCGACGCCCACCCTGGGATCGAGGGAGAGGAAGGGGTCCTGGAAGACCATCTGCACCTCGCGGGCCCGCGCGAGCCGGGCCACCCGGCCGCGCACCCGACCCGTACGCCCGGTGCCGCGCACCCGTATCTGCCCGCTGTCCGCGGACTCCAGGCCCACCACGATCCGGGCCGTGGTCGTCTTGCCCGAGCCGGATTCGCCGACGATGCCGAGCGAGCCGCCCCTCGCCAGCGAGAACGACACGTCGTCGACGGCCTGGACGCTCCCGTACCGGCGGTGTACGCCGTTGACGTGCAGCACGGTCTCAGCCATGGTCGGCACTCCCCGTGACGCGGTCGCTGTGGTGGCAGGCGACCCGGTGCTCACGTCCGTCGGGGGCAGCCGTGACGGCCCGGTCCTCGGGGGCCTGTTCCGTGCAGATCCCGGTGGCGTGGACGCAGCGGGGCGCGAACGGACAACCCGTCAACTCGGCTTTCAGATCCGGAGGTTGGCCGTCGATCGCGTTGAGCCTGCCCTGCGGTGCGTCGAGTCGCGGGGTGGCCGCGAGCAGGGCCGCCGTGTAGGGGTGACGGGGCCGGGCGAACAGGGCGTCGGCGGGGCCGGCTTCGACGATCCGGCCGGCGTACATCACGTACACCCGGTCGCTGATGGTGGCGGCGAGGCCGAGATCGTGGGTGACGAAGAGCAGCCCGGTGCCGAAGCGGTCGCGGAGGTCACCGAGGAGGGCTACGACCTCGGCCTGGGTGGTGACGTCGAGGGCGGTGGTGGCCTCGTCCGCCAGGAGCAGTGCCGGGTCGCCCATCAACGCGGCCGCGATCATGACGCGTTGGAGCATGCCGCCGGAGAGCTGTCCCGGGTACTGGCGCATCACCGCCGGAGCGAGGCCGACCGCCACGAGCAGCTCCCCGGCACGCCGCTCGGCCTCCTCGGCGGATGTCCCGGTGTTCAGGCGCAGGCTCTCGGTGAGGAAGTCCCCGATCCGGCGCAGCGGGTTGATGGCCGCGCGGGGGTCCTGGAAGATCATGGCGGCCGTGCCGGTGCGCAGCGCGCGCAGCCGTGCGGCGCTCATGGTGAGCACATCCTCGCCCGCGACCCGGACGGCACCTTCGGTGCCGGCGCCGGGCGGGAGCAGGCGCAGCACACTGCGCGAGGTGAGGGTCTTGCCGGAGCCCGACTCGCCGACCAGGGCGACGGTCTCCCCGGCGGCCACGGTGAGGTCGACGCCGTCGAGTACGGGCCGTGCGGTGCGCGGAAGACGCAGGCGCAGCCCTCGGATGTCGAGCACGGGCGAGGCGGTGACGGAGCCCGTGGACGCGCAACTGGCGTGTTTTTCCTGGGTGTTCATCGATCCCTCCTGGCGACCCGGTCGGCCCAGCGCTCGCCGACGACGTTGAACGCGACGACCGTGAGCACGATCGCGACACACGGCCAGATCGCGGAGAGCGGGTAGCCGCGCTGGACGGCGGTCTGGCCGTCGAGCACCATGCGGCCCCAGTCGGGGGTGAGTGCGGGCACGCCGAGGCCGAGGAAGGAGAGCCCGGCCAGGTCGATGAGGGCGTACCCGAAGTTGATGGTGGACTGGGCCAGGACGACGGGCCCGACGTTGGGCAGGACGTGCCGCAAGCAGATCTGCGGGGCGGAGTGGCCCTGCACCACGTAGGCGTTCACATAGGGCCGTTGACGTTCGGCGAGCACCAAGGAGCGGGTGAGTCTGCTGACGTAGGGGAGATAGGCGACGGCGAGTGCGATGACGGGGGCGGTGAGTCCCTCTCCGTACACCGCGACGATGAGGATCGCGAGGAGCATGCCGGGGAAGGCGAAGACGAGTTCCGTGCTGCGGGAGAGCACGGAGTCGAGCCAGCCGCCCCGCCACGCCGCGGTGGTTCCGATGGCCACGCCGGCCAGGGTGGAGAAGGCCACCACTCCGAGGGGCCCGAGCAGGGAGGTGCGGGCTCCGGTGACCAGTCGGGCGAGCGTGTCGCGGCCGGAGGAGTCGACGCCGAAGGGGTGGGCCGCGGAGGGGCCGGCGAGTGCGTTGCCCAGGTCCACGGCGTTGGGGTCGGCCGGCGAGATCCAGGGCGCGAGCAGGGCCGCGAGGACGACGACGGTGACGAAGGCGAGGCACAGCAGGTAGAGGGGTGCGTGAGGGGTGCGGAGCCGGGACAGGCCCGGGCGCCGCAGGACGGCGACGCTCATGCGGCGGACCTCCGGGGGCCGAGGGCGATGCGCGGGTCGACCAGGGGATGTGCCAGGTCAACGGCCAGATTGATCAGCATGAACAGGCCGACCATGGTGAGGGATATGGCCTGCACGGTGGGGAAGTCCTTGGTGGTGATGGACAGTTCGAGGAGCTGGCCGATGCCGCCGACGCCGAACGCCGACTCGACGAGGACGGTGCACACCAGGAGGGTGGACACGATCAGGCCGCCGGTGGTGAGGACCGTGCCGAGCGCGTTGCGGAAGACATGACGGCCCATCACCTTGCGTCGGGGCACCCCCCGGCTGAGGGCGACGGTCACGTGCTCCTGTCCGAGGACCTCGACCATGGCGCTGCGGGTGACCCGGGCGAGCATGCCGATCAGATACAGGGCGAGCGCTACCGCGGGCAGCGTGAGGTGCCACAGCATCTGGACCGGCCCGTCGCCGGTGCCGCCGGCCGGGAACCAGTGCAGCCGGACCGCGAAAAGGCCCTGGAGCAGGACGGCGGCGACGAAGGACGGGGTGCCGACGGCGAGCGTGGTGGTGACCAGGATCGTCGAGTCCACGGCGCCGCCGCGCACCGCGGCGATCCGACCGAGCGCGAGGCCCGCGGCCACCACGAGCACCAGGGCCATGGCGACCAGGAGCAGGGTGCTGGGAAGGCGGTCGGCGAGCAGCCGTGACACATCGGTGCGGTAGGTGATCGAGCGGCCGAAGTCGCCGTGCAGCAGCTGGCCGAGCCAGCGGAAGTACCGTACGGCGAAGGGGTCGTCGAGGTGGTACTGCCGGTTGATGGCCTCCAGCGCGGCCGGGGACGCGGACCGTCCGGAGAGCAGGAAGCTGGCGGGGCTTCCCGGCGCCAGATACATCGCGCCGAAGATCACGAACGAGGCCGCGAGCAGGGTGACCGCCATTTCGGCGAGGCGCCGCAGTCCGAATCTGAGGAAGTTCACCGCGCGGCCCCCACATCCGCCGCCCAGGGGTAGTACAGGTAGGAGATGGTGGTGGGGGCGCCGGTGATCCGTTTGTTGAGGAACACGGTGGTCGGCCACTCGGCGACCGGTATCCACAACACCTGCTCGGCCGCCTTCTGCTGGAGCTTCGCCTCGACGGCGAACCGGGTGGCCGGGTCGTAGGCGGCGCGCGCCTGGTCGACCAGCCGGTCGTAGTCGCGGTCGCTGTATCCGGCGTAGTTCTGGTAGGCGCCGGTGCGGAAGTTGCTCAGGAGGTCCAGCGGGTCGGTGATGGAGTCGTAGTACGTCTCCGGGAAGAGGTCGATGCCCTCGCGTGCCTTGGGGTCGGTGAACAGTGCCGTGAAGGCGTTCGGCGCGATCGTCTTCAGTTGGACGTCGAGCCCGATCTGGGTGCCGGCCGCCTGGAGGGCGGTGGCGAGCAGGGACACGTCCTGTCCGATCGAGCTGGTCGCGACGGTCACCTTCTTTCCGGTGGCCCCGGCCTCCTTGATGAGCTTTCTGGCTTCGCCCAGGTTCGGCTCGGTGGCGGGGAGCCCCGCGAAGGCGGCCTGCCGGGTCTGCTCGGGCGCCTCGGCCCAGGCCGCTCTGGTGGTGAGGGAGTGGGTGACCGTCCCGGCACCGCCCAGGCCGGTCGTGACGAAGCCCTTGCGGTCGAGGGCCAGCGACAGGGCCCGCCGTACCCGGACGTCACCGAGCACGCCGTGCATGTTGGTCACGTTGACGTTGTCGGTGCTGAGCCCCTCGCCGAAGTAGAGCGTGCCCGCCCCGCTGGAGCGCAGCGCGCCGTAGCTCTCGGTGGGGATGAGGTACCCGCCGTCCACCTCGCCGTTGAGCATGGCCTTGGTGCGCGCGGAGGAATCCGTGAGGAAGCGGAACACCACCTTGCCGGACTTGGCCCTGCTCCCCCAGTACGCGGCGAACCGGTCGAGCTCGATCGACTGCCCCTTCTCCCACCTCCCGAGCTCGTACGGTCCTGTGCAGTCGAGGCCGCCGGAGGTGCCGTAGTCCTTTCCCGCCGCCTCGACGCCGGCCTTGCTCGCGACCACGCCCGCGGCGGTCGCCATGTACTGGGGGAACTGGGAGTCGGGGCGCTTCAGTTTCACCGTGACCTGGAGTGGTCCGGTCTTGGTGACCGAGCCGACGTTCTCGAAGACCTGCGCCCAGGACGCCCCGTTGTCGGGGTTCATCTGCCGCCCGAGACTGAAGACGACGTCGTCCGCGGTCATGGTGGCCCCGTTGTGGAAGCGCACTCCGGGGCGCAGATCGTAGACCCAGGTCGAGGGTTCGGGGTTGGTCGCCTTCTCGGCGAGGCCCGGAGCCGTCTTGAGCTGGGGCGTCCAGCGCATCAGGCTCTCGCAGACATTGGACAGGATCATGTTCTGCGGATAGTCGAAGGCGGAGATGTAGTCGAGTGTCGGTGGCTCCGCGTACAGGGCCCAGCCGAAGGAGGCGATCTCGCCCTTGGCGGGCGGAGTGCCGGCGGACAGCTCGAAGTCGGCTGCCGCGGCCGGGGAGTTGGTGCCGGGCGGTCCCGCGCAGGCGGACATCAGGAGGGCGGCGGACAGGGCCGCGGCGATCAGGGCGAGCCGGTGGGGACGGCGTACTCCTGGCCGGGCTCCTGGCCGGGGCGGTGGGGTGGGCATCGGCGCGGTTCCTCTCCGTACGGGCACGATGGGGCGGTGCGGGGCGGCCGGCCCGGTCTGGGCGGTCAGACCGGGCGGGCAGCGCTGGGCAGGAGGGGTCAGTCGCGGCGGGGCGCGGCGGGCACCTGCTGGGTGATGCAGTGGATGCCGCCGCCGCCGTGGGCGAGCGCCGTCGTCGGTACCCCGACGACCTTGCGGTCGGGACAGGCGGCGGCGATCACGGCCAGCGCCTCCGCGTCCTGGGGCAGGCCCGCCACCGGGACGACCACTCCGCCGTTGGCCACGTAGAAGTTGAGGTAGCCCACTTCGACGGGCACGCCGTCGACCTCGGTGAACGCGCTCTGCGGAAGGTCGACGATTTCCAGGGTGCGGCCCTGGGCATCGGGGGTGGCTTCGAGGATCGCGCGGTTGGCGCGCATCCGGGCGTAGTCCGGGTGCTCCGGGTCGTCCGGCAGCTGGACCACGACCTTGCCCGGCGCGACGAAGGCGCAGACGCCGTCGACATGGCCGTCGGTCTCGGTGTCCAGGAGCCCGCCGTACGGCAGCCAGATGACCTTGGTGACACCGAGCCGGGCCTTCAGCTCGGCCTCGACCTGGTCCCTGTCCAGGCCGGGATTGCGGTTGGGGTGGAGCAGGCACTGCTCGGTGGTGATCAGGGTGCCTTCGCCGTCCACGGTGATCGCGCCGCCTTCGAGAATCATCTCCGAGCGGATCGCGGTCTCGCCGAAGTGTTCCAGGAGCGCCGCCCCGAGCCGGTCGTCGGCGTCGTACGGGTGGTGCTTGCGGCCCCAGGCGTTGAACCGGAAGTCGACGCCGGCCCGGTGGCCCTCGGGGTCGAGAACGAAGATCGGCGCGGAATCCCTGAACCAGGAGTCGTCCAGCGGCAGTTCGATCACGTCGACATCCCCGCCGCACCGGGTACGGGCCTCGTCGCCGTGGCCGGGCGGCGCGACCATGGTCACCGGCTCGAACCCGGCGATGGCCCGGGCCACCTGGGCGTACTCCTGCTTGGCCTGTTCCAGGACGGCGCCCCACAGATCGGGGCGGGTGGGCCAGGCCATCAGGCAGCGCTCGTGCTCGGTCCACTCGGCGGGCATGCGGAAGGTCATCACAGCTCTCTTCGTCAGATGTTCGACAGGCTCTTCGCAAGGACGGGCAATCGGTCTTCGCAAGGACGGAGGACGGGCAACGGTGGGCCGCGAAGTGGCCGGTTCCGGGTGGGTCGCACCCGAAGGGCCGGGCCGAGCGGGCGGTCGATGACCACGACGGCCGTTGATGTGCCCGGAATACTCCTCCGAACTGAAAATTCAGTCAAGGTGGGCGACCGAACGATCTCGGCCGCGTGGTGTCGGCGGCCCTACAGGAAGTACAGGCGGCTCAGGGATACCTCCTGGGCCGGTTCCGAACTGATCGGGACACCGTCAAGGGTCACGAGCCCGGTGTCCGCCCCCACCTGTACGGCGCCGAGGCGCGAGTTGTGCACCAGATCGGCGGGGCCGATGCCGCGGGTGCCGCGCACCGCCACGCGCCGGCGCCGGGTGGCCAGCGCGTCGTAGGGCCGCCCGAAGGAGCCGGACTCCGCCGCGGCCCGGCTGACGAACGCCACGGACAGGTCGGCCGCGGTGGCACCGTGGGCGCCGAACAGCGGCCCGAGCACCAGGGGTTCGCAGCGGTCGGTCGCGGCATTCGGGTCGCCGGTGACGCCCCAGGCGGGGAAACCGGACTTGAGGACCATCTGCGGTTTGGCGCCGAAGTAGGCCGGGCGCCACAGCACGATGTCGGCCATCTTGCCGATCTCGATGGAGCCGATCTCGTGCGCGAGGCCGTGCGCGATGGCGGGGTTGATGGTCAGCTTCGCCATGTACCGCAGGACCCGCGCGTTGTCGTCACCGTCCCCGTCGCCCTCCAGCGGACCCAGCTCCGCCTTCATCTTCCCGGCCATCGCAAACGTGCGCCGCACCGTCTCACCGGCCCGGCCCATGCCCTGCGCGTCCGAGGACGTGATCCCGATCGCCCCCAGGTCGTGCAGCACGTCCTCGGCACCCATCGTGCCCGCCCGGATCCGGTCCCGGGCCATCGCCGCGTCCCCCGGCAGATCCGTCTTCAGATCATGAACCGAGACGATCATGCCGTAGTGCTCCGCGACCGCGTCCCGCCCGAACGGCAGCGTCGGATTCGTGGACGAACCGATCACATTCGGCACCCCCGCCATCTTCAGCACGTTCGGCACATGCCCACCACCACACCCCTCGATGTGGAAGGCGTGAATGGTCCGCCCCTCCAGCACCTTCAAGGTGTCCTCGACCGTCAGGCACTCGTTCAATCCGTCACTGTGCAGGGCGACCTGCACATCGTGCTCCTCCGCCACCCGCAACGCCGTGTCCAGCGCCCGGGTGTGCGCACCCATGTCCTCGTGCACCTTGAACCCGCACGCACCGCCCTCCGCCAAAGCCTCCACCAGCGGAGCCCCGTCCGAGGACGAACCCCGGCCCAGGAAACCGATGTTGACCGGCCACGCGTCGAACGCGTTGAAGGCGTTGCGCAGCGCCCAGGGCGAGTTGACGCCCACACCCCAGGCCGGCCCGATCTCCTGGCCGATGATGGTCGTGACGCCGGAGGCGAGCGAGGCCTCCATGATGCGCGGGGACAGCAGATGCACATGGGTGTCGACGGCTCCGGCGGTGGCGATCAGCCCTTCACCGGAGACGATCGTCGTGCCGGTGCCGACGACCACGTCCACACCGGACAGGGTGTCAGGGTTGCCCGCCCGGCCGATGGCAGTGATCCGCCCCTCGCGGATACCGATGGACACCTTGCGGATCCCGACCGCCGCGTCGATGACGACGACGTTGCTGATGACGACGTCGCAGGTCTCGCGGACGGCGGCGGCCTTCAGATGCAGCCCGTCCCGGGCCGTCTTGCCGAAGCCCGCGAGGAACTCGTCACCCGGCGCCTGCGAGTCGGATTCGACCCGGACCACGAGGCCGGTGTCCCCGAGCCGCACCCGGTCGCCGGCCCGCGGACCGTGTACGGCCGCGTATGCCGTTGGATCGACTGAGCTGTTCACGGCGCTGCCTCCTGATCATCCGATTCGTCCGTGCCGGACCCGCTCGCCGCGTTGCGGGTGTAGACAGCGGGGGCCCCGCCCGCCGTGCCGTTCACGCCGAGATAGCCGCAGGCGGCGGCCCGGCGCAGCGCCTCGGCTTTCGCGCCCGGGGCGTCCAGCGGACCGTCGACGAGACCGGCGAAGCCGATGGCCACGCGGTCCCCGCCCATGGGTACGAGCGCGACCTCGCGGGACAAACCCGGGGCGAACCGCGTGGACGATCCGGCCGGCTCGGCGAGCCGCATGCCGTAGGCGGCGGCCCGGTCGAAGTCGAGCCGCGGGTTGCTCTCGAAGAAGTGGAAGTGCGAGGTGACACTGATCGGGACCGCGGCGGTGTTGCGGACCGTCAGCACACATTGCGGCTCGGGGCCGCGCACATCCCCGGCGCCGGGCAGCACCGCCCCCGGAGCGAGCGCGCCGAGGCCTCCACCGCCGAACGGCTCCCCGACCACGGCCAGCCGGCTCCCGTCGTCGAACACCGCCTCCACATGGATCTCGGTAACGACATCGGGCACGCCGGGCAGTACGTCCTCGGGCCCGAGGACCTTGCGGGCCGCGGCAACGGCCTCGGCGAGCCGGGCACCGTCCCGGGCCGCCTCGCAGACCGTGTCGGCGATGAGCGCGGTCGCCTCCGGCACGTTCAGCCGCAGTCCCCGGGCCCGGCGCGCTCTGGCCAGTTCGGCGGCGCCGAACAGCAGGAGCCGGTCGCGTTCCGTGGGAGTCAGCCGCATGTCCGCGGCTCCGGATGGACGCCCGGTACGGGAGGCGGGGCGGGGGCATGGATGAGCATGGAAGAGACCTCTTTCAACGAGGGCCTGTCGATGCGGGCCGGCTCCTTGGCGGGTCGGCGGCGCGTGGCCTGAACATCTCACTGACTGAAAATTCAGTCAAGAGATGAGGCAATAGGCAATCGGACCACATGAGCGTTCGCTCCCGACCGTCAGAACGTGTTCGGCCGGGCAGATAGGGTGGGCGACCGTGGGTGACCGTAGAACAGCGATCATGGAAGCGGCCGCGCGGGTCATCGCCCGGCGCGGGGTGCGGGGACTGCGGGTGGAGGAGCTGGCCGCCGAGGCCGGGGTGTCCACCGCGCTGATCTACTACCACTTCAAGGACCGGGCCGGAATCCTGCGCCGCACACTGGAGTTCATCAGCGACCGCGCCGAGCGCTACACCTCCGAGCGCGAGACGCCGGCCCGACCGCTGGACCCGCGCCGGGAGCTGGAACAGACCCTCCTCCTGGAACTCCAGGACGAGCCCGTGGTCCGGGAGAACAGCACCGCCTGGGGCGAGCTGCGGGCGAACGCCGTCTTCGATCCCGAACTGCGCGAAGACCTCGCCAAGGCCACGCTGATCTGGGTGCAGGAGACCGCCGAGCTGCTCGGCCAGGTCAGCCCCATGTCCCCGGCCGCGAGCCTGGCCGCGTCGGCCGAGCGGCTCACCGCCCTCCTCGAAGGGCTCAGCATGCGCTGGCTCAGCGGCATCCTTCCGCTGACGCACGCCCGCACCCTGCTGCTCGAAGCCGTCGCCGTCGAGCTGGAGCGCCTGGACCGCAAGTAGCCGGGCTCCCGGTAAAAGCGCCGCACGGCAAGCGCACCGCTGTTGACTGGTTACTGTACGAACGTGAGTACTCGACGTGCCAAGCTGCTGGAAGCGACCTGCCGAGTGATAGCCCTGCGGGGCGTCCGAGGGCTGCGGGTGGAGGACGTCGCCGCCGAGGCGGGCGTCTCCAAGACGCTGATCTACTACCACTTCCGCGATCGCGCGGGCCTGGTCACCAGCGCCCTTGAGTACGTCAACGACCGCGCCGAGGGCTATGCGGACATCGCGGAGGACGACGACTCCCTCGCCCGTGACCTGCTTCTTCGCCTGCTCGCCGCGGAGTTCCAGGACGACCCCGCGGTACGGGAGAACTCCGCGGTATGGGCCGAGGTGCGCGCGGCGGCCACCTTCGACGAGGCGCTCCGGCCCGTCCTGACCGCACTGACCGAACGCTGGCTGGTCGACCTGGCCGAGCTGATCGCCGACGGCCAGGACGACGGCACCATCCCCGCGTCGGTGGATTCGCGGGCCGCCGCGATCCGGCTGACCGCCCTGGTCGAAGGACTGAGCGGTCGCTGGCTGGCCGGCCTGGTCACCACCTCCGAGGCGCGGGCCCATGTGGAGGCGGCCCTGGATCGGGAGCTTCAGGCCACCGCGTAGGTCCGCCCGGCCGGCCCCGCACCCGCACCCGCACCCGCACCGGATTCGATGCGCGTCATGCCGAATCGTGCGCCATGCCCAATCCGCCGAGCCGCCCTCACACCTTGACTGAATTTTCAGTCAGTGCGACAGTAGAGGCACAGCCGACGCACGGACCTCCGGTGCGCCCGGTGTGCGCGGCGCGTCATCGCCGTGTACACAGGAGCGCCGTACACACGGGAGCGCGTACGCACAGAGCAGCGTGCCCCGAGTCCGCGTCGGCCCGCCGGGAGGCCGTCCGTACACCGCGGCCCCCCTCGATCCACAGCACGCGATGCGGAGCACCACCCATGAGCCACCTCCCCCCAGGCAGGCGTCTGCTGGATGCCCTCCTCGGTACGCGCCCCTCAGCCGCACCCCCGGACGGCCGCGCGAACGGCGCCTGGCGCGTACCGGCGGACGATGTGCCGCATGCCAGAACCTGGATGTCCTGGCCGTCCCGCAGGTCCATCTGGGGACGCCGACTGGGCGGCGTGCAGCAGGACATCGCGCTGATCGCCCGTACGGTCGCGGCGTACGAGCCCGTCGTCCTGTGCGCCCCGGACGACTACACGGCCGCACAGGCCAGGGCCGCGTGCGGGCCCGGGGTCACCGTCATCGACTCGATCCCCACCGACGACCTGTGGATGCGCGACACCTGCGCGGTCTTCCGCCGCGACGGCCACGGCGGCCTCGACACCGTGGGCCTCAACTTCAACGGCTGGGGCCGTAAGCAGACCCATCACGACGATGGCGAAGTCGCCGCGTGCGTAGCCGAGTTCACCGGCCTCGGGTTCCACCGGGCCGACTTCGTCGGGGAAGGCGGCTCGGTCGAGACCGACGGCGACGGTACGGTCATGGCCACCGAGAGCAGCCTGGTGAACAGGAACCGCAATCGTGGGATCGGCCGCCCGGAGATCGAGGAGGCCGTGCTCGCGGCGTACGGCGCCGAGAAGATGATCTGGGTTCCCGGAGTGCCCGGCCGCGACATCACCGACAACCACATCGACGTCACCTCCCGCTTCGTGCGCCCGGGTGTGATCATGGTGCAACTGCCGCCCGACGACCGGAACGACGTCTGGGCCCGCGACGCG
Organism: Streptomyces sp. CB01201; assembly: GCF_002803085.1. Lineage (GTDB taxonomy): Bacteria > Actinomycetota > Actinomycetes > Streptomycetales > Streptomycetaceae > Streptomyces > Streptomyces hundungensis. The sequence goes on from NZ_NNBJ01000020.1 coordinate 20,951, forward strand.
CGCGAGCAGTTCGCGATCCTCTCGGCGGCCACCGACGCCCGCGGCCGCCGGCTCCGGGTGATCCGGGTGGACGGTCCCGCGACCGTGCGGTCGCGGAGTTCGGCGTTCGTCGACTCCTATCTCAACTTCCATCTCGTCAACGGCGCGGTCATCACGGCGCAGTTCGGCGACCACGCGACGGACGCCGCGGCCCGCCGGAGCCTGGCCGAGGCGTTCCCCGGACGCGAGGTGGTCCAGCTGGACGTGGACCGCCTCATGGCCGGAGGCGGCGGCATCCACTGCTCGACGATGCAGCAGCCGCACCCCTGATCCGGGATCCGCCCCCACGGCGGCCCAACACGCACGCCCGACCCGGGTGCGCGAAAAGAAAAACACCCTCGGCTACTTTCCTCCCAAGGGACCGCTCTTCGGGTTCTGTCCGGCATCCGTCCGGCTCCGTATGCCCCCGAACGGCGACCCACCCGCACGACGCAGGAGTTTCTCCGTGACCCCTCCCCCCATGTCCCGGCGCACCGCGCTGCGCACGTTCGCCGGCTTCGGCGCCCTCTCCCTCACCGCCGCGGCCTGCGGCCCCGGGGACACCCCGGCCGGATCGTCCTCCGCCTCCCCCACGGCAGCGGGCGAACGAACGGCGGGCGAGCGGACGGCGGGCCGGCGCTTCGGTGCCGAGTGGGACAGTCACGCCCGTACGTTCATGTCGTGGCCCGCGCTCGATTCGGTGTGGGGCGAGCAACTCCCGTCCGTGCGCGCGGACATCGCGCGGGTGGCACGAGCGGTGGCGGAGTACGAGCCGGTGGTCCTGATGGCCAGGCCCGACCAGCAGGCGGCGGCCCAGAAGGCGTGCGGCTCCCAGGTCGAGGTGATTCCGCTGGCCGTGGACGACCTGTGGGCCCGTGACACGGTGCCGGTGTTCGTGGAGGAGGACGGCCACACCCTGGGTGTCGACTTCAACTTCAGCGGCTGGGGCAACAAGCAGGTCCACACCAACGACGCACAGGTGGGCCGTCTGCTGCTCGCGAAGTACGGCATCGCCCGCGCCAAGGCTCCGCTGGTCGCCGAGGGCGGCTCCTTCGAGACCGACGGCGAGGGCACACTGATGGTCACCGAGAGTTCGGTGGTCAACAAGAACCGCAACCCGGGCAAGTCACGGGACCAGATCGAGGCCGAACTCAAGAGCAGCCTCGGCGTGAAGAAGGTGCTCTGGCTCGCCGGAGTGCGGGGCAAGGACATCACGGACGCACACGTCGACAGCATCGCCCGCTTCACCGCGCCGGGGGTCGTCCTGGTCGACCAGGCCTTCCCGGGCAGCCCGCCGGACGTGTGGTCGCAGTCGGCGGACCAGGCCAGGTCGGTCCTCAAGCGGGCAACGGACGCCCGCGGCAAGCGACTTGAGGTCATCGACCTGCCGCAGCCAGACCTGGACAAGATCACCGGCCGGGGCGACTCCTTCGTCTCCACCTATGCGAACTTCTACGTCGCCAACGACTCCGTGTTCATGCCCCGCTTCGGCGACGCACAGGCCGATGACCGGGCGAAGGGCATCCTCCAGGAGCACTTCCCCAAGCGCGACATCGTGATGGTGAAGATCGACACCATCGCCTCCGGAGGCGGCGGAATCCACTGCTCGACCCACGACCAGCCCGGCAAGCCCGCCCAGTAGCCACCTGGATCGGCCGCGGCCGGGCGTCCGGACGCGGGCTACCCGCCGTGGACGGTGGTGAGGTCGCTGAGGCCCGAGATGGTCAGGACCGGGTCCAGCAGCGGGTTGGTGACGAGTTGGAGCCGCTCGGCGTGCGGGAACAGGACGCTGAGGCCGGCGCTGTCGAGGTAGTCCACACCGGTGAGGTCGAGGACCAGGGGGCCGGCCGTGGTCGCGAGGGCGGCGGCCAGCTCACCGGCGTTGCTCATGTCGATCTCGCCGACCGCGGTCACCAGCCCCGTTCCGTCGGGCCGTCGTCCATGGGTGAGGGTCAGGGCAGTGGTCATCAGACGATCCTCGTGTGCATGTCGACGGTGGTTCCGGACGGTCCGGGGGTGACGGTGACGTGCTGCATCAGCGCCCGCATCAGTCTCATCCCCCGCCCGCGATGGGTGTTGAGTTCCGGCTCCGGAGCCTTCCAGCGGCCCGTGTCGGCGATGGTCAGGCGCAGATTGTCGACGTAGGCCTCGGCCCGGAAGTGGATGGTCTCGCCGGGGGTGTCGCGGTGGCCGTGCTCGATGGCGTTGGCGCACGCCTCGCCGGCGGCGACCAGAACGTTCTGCACCGTGGTGGGGGGCAGGTCGCACTGGTCGAGCCAGCTGCGCAGCGACTTGCGCACGGGGGCGAGCTGGGAGGACTCGGCGGGGAACGTCATCTCCAGCGGGGCCGGGTGGCGGTAGAGCAGCAGGGCGACGTCGTCGTCGTACCCGCCGACGGGCGCCAGCTTGGACATGACATCGGTGGCGAGCTCGTCGACCGCCGTGTTGCGGCCGTCCTGGAGGGCCTCGCTGGCCTGGTCGATGCCCGCGCTGAGCGGACGGCGGCGGCGCTCGACGAGGCCGTCGGTGTACAGGAGCAGCGTGGACCGGGCCGCTATGACGCAGGTGCCTTCGGGCCGCTGCCTGCCGGTGCGGACGGCCAGCGGAAGGGACCGCCCGTCTTCGAGGAGCCGGGTGGTGCCGTCCGGGTGAACGAGGATGCCGGGCGGATGGCCCGCGCTGGAGTACGTCAGCTGTCCGGTGTCGGCGTTTAGGACACCGCAGAAGACGGTGGTGCAGACGGCGCCCGGAACACCGGCGGCGAACTGGTCCAGGGCCATCAGCGTCTGGGCCGGGCTGGCGTCCTGGAGCAGCAACGCCCGGCAGGCGCTGCGCAGTTGACCCATGACGCTGGCGGCTTCGAGGCCCCGGCCGACACAGTCACCGACGACGATGCCTATGCGGCCGTCCGGCAGGCCGACGGTGTCGTACCAGTCGCCGCCGACCTCCAGGGGCTGGGTGGCGGGCTCGTACCGGACGGCGAATCCGTCGGGCAGCTGCGCGGGGCCGAGGATGGCCCGTTGCAGGGCGATGGCGGTCTCGCGCTGCTGGTCGAACTGGTGGGCCCGGTGCAGACCCTGGGCGAGGTGGCCGGCCAGGAGGGAGAGCAGCAGCTGGTCCTCGCCGGTGAAGGGCCGGTTCTCGCCCAGATCGATCCACAGGGCGAGCGGGCCGTCGGGGAACTCCAGGAGGACACCGGCCCCGGTGGGGTCGGCGGCCGGGGTCAGGATCGGCCCCTGGCGAAGGGAGTTGAGGGTGTCGCGCCGTCCGGCGGGCAGTTCCGCCCAGCGCGGTGTCCCGTCGGTGGAGGTCAGTGTGGGCTCGTCGCCGTGGTCGAACACGGCTGCCATGACCCAGCGGGCGCGCCAGATCTTCTTCAGTTCGTCCAGGGCCCCGGCCAGCGCCTGGGGCAGGCTGGTGGCCCGGGCCAGGCAGGTGCCGAGGGCGGCCAGGGCGCTTTCGCGTTGGATGGCGTAGTGCTCGGCCGTCACGTCCCGGAAGGTGCCGACGGTCACCCGGCGGCCGGTGTCGGGATCGTCGACCTGGTTGAACGTGGCCGTGACCCAGAGCCGGTGGCCGTCCCGGTGGGTGATCGGAATGGTGTAGGAGCCCTTGGTGCTGCCGAGCAGCAGCGCGAAGGCGTCGCTGACCTGCTGGTGTGCCTCGGAGTCGGTGGCGTCGGGCCACCAGGGGTGGACCGGACGGTAGGGCAGGCCTTCGGGTCCGTAGCCGAGGATGTCGGTGAACGCCGTGTTGATCTCGACGACGGCGCCGTCCTCGTCGCAGACGAAGAAGGCTTCCTGTAGGGAGTCCACCAGCGCGGTGCGCCAGCGGGCGTGATGGCTGCGCAGCCGTGCCAGCTCGATGTTCGCCCGGACCCGGGCGAGGAGTTCCGCGGCCGCGAACGGCTTGACGAGGTAGTCGTCGGCGCCCGCCCGCAGGCCCTCGATGGACGCCTCCTGTCCGGCCCGTGCGGACAGGAGCAGCACGGGGACCGAGGCGGTCCGTGAGTCCGCCCGCAGCGCCGCGACCAGGGCGAGTCCGTCCATGTGGGGCATCATGACGTCGCTGATCACCAGGTCGAAGGCCTGTGCGCGGACGGCCCGCAGCGCCTGTCGGCCGTCGTTCACCGCGCTGACCCGGTGCCCCGCACCACGCAGCAGCCGCATGAGGTACTCGCGCATGTCGGCGTTGTCGTCGGCGACAAGCACATGGGCCTGCTCGGCGCCGGCGTCCTGGCCGTCGGCGCTCGCGTTCGCGTCGCTCCCGACCGGGACCGGCATCGTCGTGGACTGCTCGCCGGGCAGCCAGCGCAGGGCCTCCTGTACGAAGGGGTCGGCCATGGCAGCCGATCCCGGGCCCGCCTCCGCGAGGACGGCATCGGCGGGCAGATGCGCGGAGCCGAAGGGCAGCCGGATGGTGAAGCTGGTGCCCCGGCCCTCGGCGGAGGTGGCGCCGATGTCGCCGCCGTGCAGTCCGACCAGCTCCTTCACCAGCGCCAGGCCGATACCGCTGCCCTCGTTGGAGCGGGAACGGGCGTTCTCGATGCGGTGGAACCGCTCGAAAAGGCGCGGCATCTCCTGCGCCGCGACCCCGATCCCGGTGTCGTCGACGGTCACCACCGCCATGCCGTCCTCGATGCCCACGGCGACCCGGATCGAGCCGTCGAAGGTGAACTTCAGCGCGTTGCTGAGGAGGTTGAGAACCACCTTCTCCCACATGCTCCGGTCGACGAAGACCGGCTCGGGCAGCGGCGGGCACACGACCCGGAAGTCCAGACCGGCCCGGTCGACGGCGGAGCGGAACACGCTGGCCAGTTCGCCGGTCACCGCGGCCAGGTCGACCGGCTCGTACTGGGCCTGCATCCGGCCGGCCTCGATGCGGGAGAAGTCGAGGAGGGTGTTGACCAGTTTGCCCAGGCGCAGCCCGTTGCGGTGGATGACCTCCAGTTCCGCCCGCGCGGCCTCGTCCGTGAGCCGGTGTCGCAGCTCCTCGACCGGCCCCATGATCAGGGTCAGGGGCGTACGGAACTCGTGGCTGATGTTGGAGAAGAACGTCGTCTTCGCCCGGTCCAGCTCCGCGAGTTCCTCCGCGCGGCGCTGCTGCGCCTGGTAGCTGCGGGCACTGGCGACGCCGGTGGCGACATGGCCGGCGACCAGTTCGACGAAGCCGCGGTAGCCGTCGTCGAGATCCCGGTACCGGTTCAGACCGACCACCATGAATCCGTACGGGGCGCCGCCCTGCTGCCGCAGGGGCACCACCATCGCCTGGAAGGGCGCTTCGGCCCACTCCCCCGTCGGGAGATCCGCGAAGGTGGCGCCGTCCAGCGGCGTCAGCACGGTCTCGCCCCGCGCCGGAGCGCCCGTCGGCCACACGGTCTCGGATCCCGCCGGGAGCAGCTTCTCGGCGGCCGGATGGCCGTCGTCGAGTCCGGTGACGGCGGCCAGCGCGGCACTGCCGTCGTCCTGGAACAGATAGGTCAGCGTGAAGGGCAGGTCGTGCGGGTTCCGGCTCAGCTGTACGCACGCGAAGTCGAGCATCTCCTGTTCGGTGCGCACCACGCTCGGGTCGGACCCCAGGTCGCGCAGCGTGGCCATCCGCCGCTCCCCGATGACCCGTTCGGTCTCCTCGCTGACCACGCACAGCATGCCGACGACGAGGCCCGCGTCGTCCCGCAGCGGGCTGTAGGAGAAGGTGTGGTAGCTCTCCTCCAGGTACCCGGAGCGCTCCACGAACAGCAACAGCGCCTGGTCCCAGGTGGCTTCGCCGGTGGTGAGCACGGTGTCGATCCGGGGGCTGATGTCGCTCCAGATCTCCGCCCAGACCTGGCTCGCCGGCCGTCCCAGCGCCCACGGGTATTTGCGGCCCAGGGTGTCGCGCCGGTAGGCGGCGTTGCAGAAGAACGTCAGTTCCGGTCCCCAGGCCATCCACATCGAGAACTTCGACGACAGCAGGATGCTCACGGTCGTCCTCAGGCTCTGCGGCCAGCCTTCCGGGTCCCCGAGCGGTGTGGTCGCCGCCCAGTCCACCAGAGCCAGGTCCCGGCCGATCTCCGTGTCCGCGCCGAACACATCGCTTCCGGCCGCCGCCGTGGCCTCCGGCTCGGCATCCTCGGAACGCGTCACTGCCCACCCCTTCGTTCACGGCAGCCGTCGCCCGAGCACCTGTCGGTGCCGGTCGTGCTGCCGCCCCTCCGCGCGTCGTGCCCGCTCGACCATGGGATACCCGCATGATCGCCGGACCATCCGGGCCGAGCCCGTTGACGTGATCCGTAGGATAGGACAGCCGTGTCCGGCACCAACAGGCACGGTCGACCAGGAGGGGCGGGGGGGTGACATGGCGGCGGCCGACCACGCCGTGCACCGGGACGTCCGTGCCGTCGCCCGCGGCGAAGAGCGGTGGCCGACCGCGCTGTTCGGCCCCTTCTGCGCTGCCTCGGCCGCCCCTTCGATCCTCGCCCCGACCGGCGGCGGCCACCCCGCGGCTCCGGCACCGCGCGAGAGCACGTTCGGCGAACTTGGGGCCGGCCCGCCGTCCGCGCGCGCCTGTCCCGCGCGCGCCTGTCGCGGGACCGGCAGTTCGACGCCCGCGGCGCACACGCTTTTCGCCGAACTGGGTACTGGGGTGAGCGACGACACCGCGTTGCCCGCCCTGTCCGTCCCGCCCCACCGCACGCCCCCGTCCGCTCAGGAGAACCGGTGACCGACCCCACTCTGACCGCCACCCGACACACCCACTCCCGCGGGGCGACGGTTTTGGCCGTGGCCGGCGAACTCGACCACCACACGGCGCCGCAGCTCTCCCGGCTCATCCAGGACACCGCCTTCGGCCCCGAGGCCCCGGTGCTGATCGAGCTGTCCGGGCTCACCTACTGCGACTCCACGGGCATCACCGTGCTGATCGGCGCCGACCGGCGGGCGCGTCAGGCCGAAGCCCCGCTGTCCCTCGTCGGCGTCAACCCCGACCTGATGCACGTGTTCCGCATCATCGGCCTCGACCAGCTCTTCAACTTCCAGCCCACGGTCGAGGACGCCATCGACGCGCTGCACGCCTGACCCGGTCCGCGCCCGGCCCAGGTCTCGGCGCGAGGCGGACGCCCATAACCTGACGCTCTGTCAACTCTCGCCCGGGCAGCCCTGGTTGGAACTCGGCCGGGCAGGGGCGGCGCGGCCGGGAACGCGGGCTCGGGCTCGGGCTCGGGCTCCAAGGACGGTCACGGCCTCTCGGCGTTCTCCAGCGGCGGCTCGCTCATGGGAGCGGGGGTGATCCCCAGCCGCTCCGCCACGGTGGTGAGGGCCGCTCCCAGAGGGAGTGCGATACGTGTGGTGGCGTGGCGGTCGCCCCTGGTCGGATCACGGTTGATGATCAGCACCGGCCGGCCTTCCTGGGCCGCCTGGCGGACGAAGCGGAGGCCGGACATCACCGTCAGGGAGGAGCCGAGGACCAGCAGCGAGGACGCCTCGCCGACCAGCGCCCGGCAGTGCTCGACCCGCCGCGGCGGCACGGTCTCGCCGAAGAAGACCACGTCCGGCTTGAGGATGCCGCCGCAGAGCGCGCAGGGCACCACCTGGAAGTCCTTGACCTGCTCGTCGGTGAGATCGGCGTCCCCGTCCGGGTTGAGGGCGGCCGCCACCGGCGCGAAACCCGCGTTGGCCTCCTCCAGCCGCCCCGCCAGTTCGCGGCGCGGGCTGAAGGCGCCGCAGGAGAGGCAGACGACGCGGTCCAGGCTGCCGTGGAGCTCCACGACGCCCTCGCTCCCGGCGGCCTGGTGCAGACCGTCGACGTTCTGGGTGATCACGCCCGAGAGCAGGCCCTGCCGCGCGAACGCGGCCACTGCCAGGTGCCCGGTGTTCGGCCGGGCGCGGCCGAAGGTGCGCCAGCCGAGGTGGCTGCGGGCCCAGTACCGGCGGCGGGCCTGAGGGCCGGCCGTGAAGTCCTGGTAGGTCATCGGGGTGTGCCGACTCAGGCTCCCTCCCTCACCCCGGTAGTCGGGGATGCCCGACTCGGTGGAGATGCCCGCCCCGCTGAGGACCAGCACTCCCCCGGCGCCCAGCGCTTCGGCGACCGGCCCCAGGTCCGTGGTGCCCGGCGCGATCTCCCCGGTGGGGGTCCAGCTCAGGGTGGGACGTATGCGCATGCACCCAGGGTACGGAACGGGCCGTCGGCGCCTCGTCCGCCGCGGGACGGCCCCGCGGGGTGGTTACTGCGGGACGGTTACTGCGGGATGTCCATGTGGAGCCGGACCGTCGTGCCCTGGTCACGGGTGGACCGGATCTCGACCAGGTCGCACAGCTGATGAGCGAGCCAGAGGCCGCGGCCGCCCATCTGCTCCGCCGTGGGGCGGGTGCGGCCGGCCAGCTGGTCGGAGATGTATCCGGCGTCCCGGAGTTCGCACAGGAAGGTCGCGTCCCGCGTCCAGGTCCGCAGCGTTCCCCTCCCCCCGCCGTGCCGGATGCTGTTCGTGGCGATCTCGGTCACGGCCACCGCCAGCTTGGGCAGCCGGTCCTCGGGCACGCCCGCGTCGGAGGCGCACTGGGCGACCTTCGACCGGACCGCGGAGAGGTCGCCGTGCGTATAGGCCAGCTCCTGGAGCGGATCGCAGGGATCGGGCAGGGCGTCGAAGACGTAGTCGTCGGCGCTGAGGTAGTCCTCGTTGCGTACGGACTGTCCGTCCTGGTGGATCAGTGGATGACAGCGTGAGACGGACCGCAGCGCGCTGCGGTCCTCGTCGGCGGCGTCGTAGGGGCACAGCATCGACCACGCCTGGCTGCGGGCGAAGGCCCGGTTGAGCAGCCATTCGTTGTAACGCAGCTCGGAGAGGTGCGACGCGTTGCGCGCCAGGCGCCACGCGGTCTCCCCGATGCCGCGGACCGGCCTTCCCCCTTCGCCCTGTTCGCTCATCCAGGCCGTCCAGGCCGCGATGTGGCGGCCGGGGTTGGGTCCGGCCGTCGACGCCTCGACGAACGTGACGGCGGGCTCGTCGGTGAGTTCCCCGCGCAGCAGCGACGCCTTGTCGGAAGGGACGGCGATGATGATCGCCTCCCCCGCGTCGAGGGCCTCACGGATGAAACCGAGCGTGCCCGTCAGGAACTGTGTGTCACCCCGGTACGGGTACAGCTCGTGCCGGAAGGGGGACTCCTGTCCGGCGGACGTCTTCGACGTCCGGGAGACGCTCATGCGCCCATCACCACCGAGAGGTCGGCCGCCTGGTAGCCGGCGAGTTCCCAGCACAGGCGGACGGTGTCGTTGGCGCCCTCCACGAGGATGCGGCGGGACGGCAGCCGGCGGGATGCGTCGACGAGGGCGTGCATCCCGGCCGCGTCGATCATTTCGAGGGTGTCGAACCGCAGCGTCAGGGTGGGCGCCTGGACGATCGCCGCGCGCAACGCCGCGTTGAACGCCGCCGCGCCCTCCGAGTCGATCACCCCGTCCACGCTCCAACTGTCGGCACCCGTGCTGAACATCCGGAAGGCCGGGCGCTCAGCACGTGTGCCCACCTCATGGGGGTGCACACATGCCATGTGGTCCAGCGTAGGCGCGTTCCACTGCGACGGCCGGAAGGCACACACCACGATCGCACCGCTCTCCGACGCGAACTGGTCGAGCTTGAGCTCCTGGTCCAGCAGCTCCTCGACCCCCTCGGGAGCCGCCTTGGGAACCCGCTCGGTGAGGACACGGACCGCGCGGAAGCCCTCCCGCAGCGCGGTACGCGCCTCACGGCGCACCGCGGCCAGGACCGAGGCGCTGTCCGCGGCCTCCGAGAAGTCGAGCACGACCGAGGCCGAGGGCACGGCATCACGCGGAAGGTCGAAGGTCTCGCCCATGCCGCCGATGACGACGATCTTGTCCCCGTACAGGGCGCCGTCGGCCACGAAGGCCCGCGCGTCGGCCAGGAGCGCCGCCGTGGGGTCCATGCGCCAGCAGACGTGGTCTCCGAGCCCGACCTCGTCCAGCGTCGCCAACGCCCGTGCCGCTCTCACCCGACCCCCTTCCGGCCGCCGGTCGATCTCTCGGCGGAGTATGCACAGACCTCTGAGCCTAGCCGAGCGTCGGCTCGGCATCCGCCCCGTTCAGCGGGGGCGCCGTCAGACGGCTCCCCAGTCGAGGCGGAGCACGGCCAGGTCGTCGGAGTGGCGTCCGGCGTTCAGTGCGTAGGTCTCCTTGATGAGACGGTCCACATGGGCGGCCGGGTCGGTCGGTGGCAGCCGGCGGATGAGGCCGAGCAGGCCTTCGACGCCGAGCCGGCCGTCCGCCGTGCCGTTGTGCCCCTCGGTGAGGCCGTCGGTGTAGAGGGTCAGCGCCCCGCTGTCGGGAAGCGGGACCACGGTGGCCGGCCAGTCGCGCTGTTCGGGCGCGATGCCCAGGGCGATGCCGTGCGCGGCGGCCACCTCCTGGGTGCCCGTCGCGGTGGTGAGCAGCGGCTCGTGGTGGCCGGCCAGGTGGAGGGTGGCGGTGCGGGTCTTCTCCTCAAGGGTGAGCAGCGCACAGGTGGCGAACAGGGTGTGGCTGTCCCGTTCGGCGATCAGGATGCGTTCCATGAGGTGCAGCAGTTCCGGGCCCCGATGTCCGCCGAGGACCAGCGAGCGCCAGGCGATGCGCAGGCACACGCCGAGCGCGGCCGCGTCCGGGCCGTGGCCGCTGACGTCGCCGACGACGGCGCACAGGAGTCCGTCGTCGCACTCGACGACATCGAGGAAGTCCCCGCCGAGCAGGGCCAGTTCGCCACCGGGGAGATAGCGCGAGGTGACCCGCACCGTGGAGGTTTCGAGGATCGGCTGCGGCAGCAGGCCCCGCTCCAGGCGGGCCATCTCCTCGGCGCGCAGCCGGGCGGCCTGCGCCTCGGCGCCGGCGCGTTCGGTCTGGCTTCGGTAGACGGCGTAGCTCACGGTGCGGCGCAGGAGCTCCGCCTCCACCTTGCCCTTGACGAGGTAGTCCTGGGCACCGGCCGCCATCGCCTCGGGGCCGGCCTGTGCCTCGGACAGGCCCGTCAGGACGATCACCGCGGTGTGCGGGGCGAGGGAGCGGACGGTGGTGACGGCGTCGGTGCCCGCCACGTCCGGGAGGTGCAGATCGAGCAGGATGCAGTCCAGGGGCGCCGCGGCCAGGTCGGCACGGGCGTCGGCCAGGCTGGACCGGCTGGTGAGTTCGAAGCGCAGGCCCGTGTCGTGGAGCAGCTCTTCGACGAGCAGGGCGTCGCCCTCGTCGTCCTCGATCAGGAGGACGCGGTACACCGGCTCCCCGGGCCGGGTGCCGTGGAGTGTGGTCGCCGAGCTGGTCATGACGTGGGCTCCGCCCCGGACCGGATCGCGGCCGGCTCCGTGCCCGCGCTCTGCCCCAACTCGGCTCCGCCGCGCGCCGGTTCGGTCTCCAGGAGCAGTCCGGCGGCTGCCGGGGGTGCTTCGGCGAGGGTGAAGGTGATGCGGGCGCCGCCCGTGTATCGCGGGTCGACGGCGATGGTGCCGCCGTGGAATTCGACGATCTTCTTGCACATCGCGAGGCCGATGCCGCTGCCGCTGTACGCGTCCTTGGTGTGCAGCCGCTGGAAGATCACAAAGACCTTCTCGGCGTACTCGGGCGCGATGCCGATGCCGTCGTCGGTGACCGAGAACCGCCACAGCCCGCCCTCCCGGGCCGCCGTGACGCGGATGCGCGGCGGTTGTCCGGGGCGGCGGAACTTGACCGCGTTGCCGATCAGGTTCTGCCACAGCATGCCCATCTGTGTGGGATCCGCGACCAGGGTCGGCAGTTCCTCACAGCTGATCTCGGCGGCCGTCTCCTCGATGCTGACGCTCAGGGCGGACAGCACGCTCTCCACCACGGCATCGAGGGCGACGCTCTCCTGGGTGTGGTGCACCCGGCCCACCCGGGAGAAGTCCAGCAGGTCGTTGATCAGGGTCTGCATGCGGTTCGCGCCGTCGACCGCGAAGGCGATGTACTGGTCGGCCTTGGCGTCGAGCCGGCCCGCGTAGCGGCGCTGGAGGAGCTGGGTGAAGCTGGAGACCTTGCGCAGCGGCTCCTGGAGGTCGTGCGAGGCCACATAGGCGAACTGTTCGAGTTCCGCGTTGGAGCGCTGGAGTTCGGCCGCCTGTACGTCCAGATGCTGCCGCGCCTGTTCACTGACCTCCAGCTCCCGCACCAGGCGCTGCCGCATCGCGTCGATCTCCCCGCTGAGGTGGCGCAGGTCCGCGGGCCCTGTCGCGACGATGGGGCGGCCGAAGTCGCCGGCCGTCACGCTGCGGGCGTCCCTGCCGAGCCGCTCCAGCGGCTTGGTGACGCCGCGGCGCATCGCTTCGAAGATCAGCCCGGCCAGCGCGGCGATGACCAGCGCGATCGCGGCGAACACCCAGTTCCGCAGCCGCATGGTGGCCGCCAGGTCATCGCGCCCGGCGTCCTGGTCGGCCCGGAGGCGCTCCTGCTGCCGTGCCATGGCGGCCCGCAGCGCGTCGAATTCCGTCTTGCCCTCCGCCGCCCGTTCGGTCGCCAGCGGCGAGGGCGCCCCGGCGGGTGAGGCCGCGATCGGCCGGGCGATCCGTGCCTGCCACGTCTCGACCGCGTCCTGGACGCCGCGCAGATCGCCGAGTTCGGCACGATCGTCGCCCACCAGCCGGGAGAGCGTGCCGATGTGCGTCTTCTGGTCGGCGAGACCCTGCTGGTACGGCCTGAGGAAATCGGGGGCGCCGGTCAGCCCGTAGCCCCGGATCCCGGTCTCCTGGTTGAGCAGCGCCGACTCCAGCCGGAACGAGGTGCTCAACGCCGGGGACTTCACCTTCACCAGGGCGTCACTGATCGAGGCCGTACGCCCCAGCACCCACGCCCCGGTCGCGCCCAGCACGGTCAGGACGGCCAACGAGACGGCCACCCCGACGCGCAGCCACCGCCGCGTAGTCCACCCGGAAAGCCGCCGCCCATGCGGTAGCTCCTCCTCGCCGGTCATCCCTGCACCCCTCCGCCTGTGCCGCCACGAATCGGCGCCGCGCACACTGTAGAGCCTCCGCGACAACAGATGTTGTCGCGGGGCCACTCAGGGGCCTAAGGTGCCAGACATGCCTGGCAAGAACTACCCATCCCGGACCTCGTCGCAGGAGACGGCCGAGGTCACGGACCGGGCGGTCGACGAACTTGCGCGGCGCATCGCCGGGCACCTGCTGCGCGATCCCGGGCAGCCGGAGGGCGATGGCACAGCGCAGGCGCTGACCCTGCTGCACGTCCTCGTCCAGGTCCAGCGGTCCGCCGAACGTCTCCAGCGGTCCGCGGCCGAGCGAGCCGCACATGCTGGAGCCGGGTACCCCCAGATCGGCGAAGCATGCGGCCTGACGCGTCAAGGTGCCCGCCGGCGTTGGCCGGAACTCTTCCACCACTCCCCCGAAGCACCCACGGAGCCATCGATGACGACCGCCCCCGCCCGCGCCTTCGACGTTCTGCTCGTCGAGGACGACATCGCCGACGCCATGCTCATCGAGGAAGCGCTCTCCGAGCGCGGAGCCCGCAATCTGGTGCAGGCCACCGACGGAGTGGCCGCCCTCGAACACCTCCGCGACCCCGCCAAGGTGCGCCCCGACCTCATCGTGCTCGACCTCAACATGCCCCGCATGAACGGCCGCGAGCTGCTCCGGGTCCTCAAGACCGACGAGGCCCTCCAGACCATTCCGGTCGTCGTCCTCACCACGTCCTCCGCCCCGGACGACGTGACCGACGCCTACAGCAGCCACGCGAACGCCTATGTGACCAAGCCGGTCAACCTCCAGGAGTTCGAGCAGGCGGTGCAGAGCATCGACGCCTTCTACCTGGAGACGGCGACCCGGCCGCCGCACAGCTGAGCGTTCGCCCCCGCCCGCCGCACGCGGGCCGGGGCCACGCCGGGGGCCCTCAGCTGCCGGGTCCGCTCGGCGCCCGGTCGATGTCCGGGTGCTTGCCCGGTTCGATGATCTTGTCGAGCACCGATCGCACCACCGTGAACGCGCCGGCCAGCTCGGCAGGCCCGGAAGCCCCCTGCGCTCCGGGAGCCGCGTCGGCCTCGGCGCGGAGCCTGGCCTCCTCCTCGATCGCCCAGTCACGGGCCCCGCGAATGCGCCGCAGGAGTTCGTCTCCGTCCACCGCGTCAGCCATGGGTGAGGTCTACCCACAACCACCCCTGGGGAAGCGGCGGTTGGGCCCCGCGGTGCCGTTGGGCTCCGGCCCCGGCCTCATCGCGGAGTGTCGGCGTCGGGGCCCGGAATCCCGTCCCTGCCGTGCTGCGTCCGGTACGAGGCGATCCACTGCTGGACGGTGGCCACGGGGAGCCGGGCGTCCTGGGCGATGGCCTGGAGCGGAACGCCGGTGCGCCAGGCGTCCACGGCCGCTCGGTGCAGGGCCGCGATACAGGCGTCGAGGTCGCCGAGAATGGCGTCGGCGGACACGTGCGGTGGCCGCTCGGTGAGGCGCTGGGCCGCTCTGCGCACCGCGCGCCGCCGCTCGATCAGCAGGATCCGGTACGCGCGGGGAGTCCGGCGGACGCGCCCTGTCGAGCCGCGGGAGCGGCACTTGCCGGCCCGCTCCGCCAGGAGCCATGCCGCATCGGCCCGCAGACCCAGCAGGCCGATGAGGCTCGGGGCGTCGTGGCCGCGCAGGGCGAGCGTCCAGGCCAGGTAGCAGGTGTTCAGGCCGGGCGGGTCGGCCCTGAGCAGCAGCGGCCGCAGGGCGTCCATCGGGAAGTGGTCCTGATGCCGCGCGTCGGGGCAAGCGGCTGCCGCCCCGGCGTCGGAGCCCGGCCATGCGCCGTTTCGGCTCGCTCGCCGGTGGGCGAGGAACAGGACCAGGCCGGCGGCGGCCGTGCCCGCCGCGGCGCTACAGAGCAGCGCCCGCGCTCCCGGCGGGGCGTACGCGAAGCCCAGCGCTTCGATCGTGGCGCAGAGACCGAGGGTCGCGGCAGCCGTACCGACCGCGCCGGGTCGGTGACGTGAGATTTTCATGCGGCAGGCCCCTGTTCGACAGCTGCCCGGATCTAAGCACCGCTTGCGCAACTAGGCAAGTGTTTCCAGTATGCTGCGGAAGCACTTCGCGCCCATCGGGGCCTCCACCGGCGGAGGTTGGGGTGTGACCGGTCCGGGCACCTCCGAGTGTCGATCCGGCCACACGGGCATGGGGTGTGACAGCGGAGCACCGGGTGCTCACGAGCGGGGGGAGGCGGGATGGACAGTGGTCCGGGCCATAGTCGGCCCTCCCTGCTGTGTTCTTCGCCGTCTCTCCGCGACACCGGATAACCGCCGCTCCCCGCGGTCCCGTTCGAGCCCCGCTCGTTCGGTTCGCGGAACGCGCCTGCCGTGACCCGGTGTTGCCCGGTCCCGCCGTGGCGGGTTCAGGGAGTTCGCCTTGTCTGCCAGCCATCTCCTCATGACCACCTCCGCGCGGCTGCGCGACCGCCGCGTCAAGCTCGCCCGCCGCGCCCTCGCCGCCAAGACGGTGCGCGGCTCCCTGGTGTCCGTGGCCGGCCTGGTCAAAGGCCCTGTCACCAACCAGGCCGGCGACGACGTCGGCCGTGTCGTCGACGTGGTCGCGCGGCTGTACGGAACCGACTCCTATCCGCCCGTGACCGGGCTCGTCATCCGGGTCGGACGCCGGCGCGCCTTCCTCCAGATCGACACGGTCGAGCAGATCGACGCCGGACGGGTACGGCTGCGGACCGCGCGGATGGATCTGCGCGAGTACGAGCGCCGACCGGGTGAGGTGCTGCTCGCCCGGGACGTGCTCGACCACCAACTCGTCGACGTGGACGGCATTCAGGTCACGCGCGCCGCCGACCTGTACCTCGCCCCGCTGGCCGAGCGCATCGTCCTGGTGGGCGTGGACGTCTCGCTGCCCACCCTGCTGCGCAGGCTGGGACCCCGGCGCTGGCAGGCCCGGCCCACGCCCGAGCGCGTACTGGACTGGCAGTCGATCGCGCCGTTCGCCGAGCACGCCACCGAAGGGCCGGCCGAGGTCAGCCTGCGCGGCACTCGCGCCTCGCTGCACCGGCTCAGGCCCGCGGACCTGGCGGACGTACTGGAGGATCTGGGCCGCGCCGAGCGGCAGCAGTTGCTGACCTGGCTCGAACCCGGTCACGCCGCAGACGCCCTGGAGGAGATGGAGCCCGGCGAGCTGGAGAACCTGCTGCGGGAGGCCGGGCCCTCGTACGCCGCTCAGATGCTGGGCGAGATGGAACCCGACGAAGCCGTCGACGCGTTGCGCGATCTGGGCGCGGGCGAGCGCTCGAACCTCCTGGACCGCATGGCCCCCACCCAGGCCACCGGGCTGCGCGGACTGCTCGCCCGCCCCGAGGACACCGCGGGCGGCGCCATGACCACGCGGCTCGTCACCGCGCTGCGCGAGCACAGCGTCGCCCGGGTCCGCGGCCGGCTCGCCGAACAGGCCGAGCACCGCACCGAGATCGACGCCGTCGCCGTCGTCGACACCGGCGGACGGCTGATCGCGGACGTACCGCTGTTCCATCTCACCGTCGCCGAGGACAGCTCGACCATGGGTGAACTGGTCGACTGGCTCGCCCAGTTCGGGCCACAGGTCGCGGTGCGCCCCGACACCCCGGTCGACGAGGTCGCCGACCATCTGCTCGCCTCGCGCGCCTCGTCCCTGCTGGTCGTCGACGAGAACGAGACCCCGCTGGGACGCCTGCTCGCCGACGACATTCTCGACGCCCTCCTGCCGGAGCGCGGGCGGCGCCACTTCCGGAGGTTCCTGCGATGACGAGCGACACGGACACCGCCGCGGAGGACACCGCCCCGCACGGCACGCGGCGGCGGACGCCCCGAACGGGGTGGCGCAGGGTGGTCGCCGTATCGGCGGTCGCGGGCCCGGGCCTCGTCGCGGCGAACGCCGGCAACGACGCGGCGGGCATCGCGACCTACGCCTCGGCCGGCTCCCAGTTCGTCTACGGCACCCTGTTCTTCATGGTGCTGGTCACCATCGCCCTGGTGATGGTCCAGGAGATGGCGGTCCGGCTCGGCGCCCACACCGGCAAGGGCCTGGGTGCTTTGATCCGCGAGCAGTTCAGCCTGCGCCTGACCGCACTCGCCCTGTGCTGTCTGCTGCTGGCCAACACCGGCCTGGTCGTCTCCGAATTCGCGGGCATCGGCGCAGCCTTCGAACTCCTCGGCGTACCCAAGTGGGCCGTCATCCCGCCGGCCGCCCTGCTGCTGTGGGCCCTGGTGCTCTTCGGCTCCTACCGATGGGCCGAACGCATCTTCCTGATCATGTCGCTGGCCTTCTTCGCCTATCCCGTCGCCATGGTCCTCGGCCATCCCGACTGGGGCCGGGTCGGCTCCCATCTGGCACTGCCCCACATGGAAAGCAGCCAGGCGTTCATCCTGCTCGCGGTCGCGCTGATCGGCACCACCGTCAGCCCCTACATGCAGTTCTACGCCGCCGCCGGAGTCGTGGACCGCGGCGCGAAGCCCGAGGACTACAAGCTCATCCGGGCCGACGCCGTACTGGGTGCCGTGTTCGCCTGCCTCATCAGCCTGACCATCATCATCGCCACCGCCGCGGTCATCGGCGGCAGCGGACCGCTGCAGTCCGCGGCCCAGGCCGCCCAAGCACTCGAACCCGTCGCCGGACAGGGCGCGGAGCTGCTCTTCGCGTTCGGCCTGATCGGCGCCTCCGCGCTGGCCGGGGCGGTGGTGCCGCTGTCGGCCAGCTATGCCATCGGCGAGGCCGCCGGGGTCGAGCGCTCGGTCTCCCGCCGCTTCCGCGACGCGCCGCTGTTCCTCGGCCTGTTCACCGCCCAGATCATCCTCGGCGCCGCCGTGGCCCTCACGCCGGTCAACGTGATCCAGCTGCTCATCGGCACCCAGGTTCTCCAGGGGCTGATCAGCCCCGTCGTCCTGGTCTATCTGCTCGTCCTCACCAACCGCCGTTCGGTCCTCGGCTCCGCGGCCAACGGACCGCGCTATCGGATCGCCGCCGCCCTGGTCGTCCTCGCCGTCGCCGCCATGTCCACCATCCTGCTCGTCCAGACCGTCCTGACGTGGCTCGGCTGGGCCTGAACGACGTACTCGGCCGCGCGGGTGGTCTGCGCGGTGCGGCGAGGGGTTGGACTGCGCGCCAACCAAAGGGGACCCGGCCGGGCGCGGTGACCGGGGCGCCGCTACTGGGCCGCGCGCTCCTCGCGGCCGAACCAGTCGAGGCAGACGACGAGTTCGTCGTCGTCCGCCGCGTCGCCCCGGTGGGCGGCCAGCTCGCCGAGGACGGCGCGCGGGACCGCGGCCGCGGGCAGCAGGCTCGCCGCTTGGATGACCCGCGTCAGGGCCCGCTCCCCGTACGCCTCGCCGAGTTGGCCGGCGGCTGCGTACACCCCGTCGCTCACGAAGATCAGCCGGTCGCCCGGGCGGACTTGGAAGCTCTGGGCGACGTAGGGCGTCTCGTCGAACATGCCCAGGGGGAACTGCGCCTCGATGGGGATGCGTTCGACGGTCTTGTCGCGCTGGCGCCACAGTTGCGGGGATCCGGCGTCGACGATCTGCACATGCCCGGTGGCGAGTTCGAAGGACAGCAGCAGGGTGGACACGTACTGGGCCCCCGCGTGCTGGGCGTAGAGGGCCTGGTCGGCGAGGGCGGCCTGATCGGCGATGCCGATGCCTGCCCGGCGGGCGTTGCGCAGGGCGTTGACGGCGAGATTGGTGAGCAGCGAGGCCTGGATGCCCTCGCCCATGCCGTTGGTGATGGTGAGGGTGAGGCTCTCGGCGGTGGTGGCCCAGTCGAAGTTGTCGCCGTGAATGGCGTAGGCCGGCTCCAGTTGGGCGCCGATCGCATACTCCTGGCGGGCGCAGGAGCGTCCTGGCAGGAGCTGCCACTGCATTTCGGCGGCCAGGGTCAGGCGGCTGGCCCGGCGGGCCTGCAAATAGAGGTCGGTGTCCCGCTCGGCGACGATGATCTCGTGCCCCAACAGCTCGGCGAGGCTGGTGAGTTCATCGACGGCCTGCGGGCTGCATCTGTGTTTGGGCAGGCGCACCGTGAGGATGCCGAGTCTGTCGCCGCGCACGGTCACGGGCAGGTGCAGGTCCACCGCGCCGTCGTGTGCGGTGTACTGGCCGAAGGGTTCCTGGCTGCCGAAGGCGCGCCCCTCGGGGCTGGTGTGCAGGGGCAGCGGCTGGGCGGTGTGGGGCAGCGCGGTGACGGGTTGCAGGACGGTGAGGCCGTAGTCGGCCATGAGGAGTTCCACGCCGAGGGCCTCGTAGTGCTGCACGAGTGCGGCGCGTGCGGCATCGAGCAGAGCGTGCGGGGGCGCACTGCGCACGGCACGTTCCACGGCCAGGAAACGGCTCACCGTCAGCCTGCCTTCGTTCAAGGGGTAGAGGTCTGGACGCAGTAGCGTACCGGCACCGCAGGGCCGTCAAGCACGTGTTTCCCGGAGTAGCGGACGCGCGACGGGCCCTTGACCTCATCATTAACTCACGAGAACTGTTGTCTTTTGGCAACGGTTGGCGCTACGGTGGGGCCAGTCGCCCGATCGGGTTGTCCTGACGGGGCCTCCCCTTTACGACTACGGGAGTTTTTGAGCTCCCCATCGGGCCTCAACCGGCTTCACCGCCACCATTCGAGGGGCCAGTTTTGGACACCCCAATCACCGATCAGCGGATGTTCCTCGTCACGTACCACAGTGCGGACACCGTCGTACTCGCCGTGCACGGCGAAGTCGACCTCGATTCGGCACAGCCCCTGCGACTGGCCCTCGACGAGGCGGCCCGCTACGGCGCCGGCCCGGTCGTGGTCGATCTGTCGGGGGTCCTGTTCGCCGACACCACCATCGTCAACACCCTGCTGCGGGCCCGCTCGGGTCTCGGGGAACGGCTGCGGCTCGCCGCCCCGTCGTGGCCCGTGCTGCGGCTGCTGCGGATCCTCGGCATGGGCAGTGTCTTCGCCATCCACACCGGCCGGGCCGCCGCGCTCCGCGACGGTCCTGTCCACGTGTAGGAACCAGCCGGCGATCAGCCCTTGGGAAGCTTCACCACGGTGACGAAGAAGTCGTCGATCTGGCGGATGGCCAGGATGAACTGGTCCAGGTCCACCGGCTTGGTGACATAGGCGTTGGCGTGCAGCTTGTAGCTGCGCAGGATGTCCTCCTCGGCCGACGAGGTGGTCAGCACGACCACCGGGATGTGGCTGAGCTCCGGGTCCGCCTTGATCTGCTCAAGCACCTGGCGGCCGTCGTACTTGGGCAGGTTCAGGTCCAGCAGGATCAGGTCCGGTGTGGGCGCTTCGGTGTGGTCTCCACGCCGGTAGAGGAAGTCGAGCGCCTCCAGGCCGTCGCGGACCACGTGGAGGGTGTTGCCGATCTTGTTGTCCTCGAACGCCTCACGGGTCATGAGTTCGTCGCCCGCGTCGTCCTCCACGAGCAGGACTTCGATGGGCTGCGGCGGGGGTGTGGTCATGAGGCGACTCCTTCGGACTGCGATGCGGACGGCTCCGGGCCCTCGGGCACGGAAACACCGGGGAGTGTGAAGACGAGCCGGGTCCCGTCCGTGTGGGCGGTGTCCACCCAGATGCGGCCGCCCCGGTGCTCGATGATTTTGCGGCATACGGCGAGGCCGATGCCAGTGCCCCCGTAGGCGTCCCTGCTGTGCAGGCGCTGGAAGATGACGAACACCTTCTCCGCGAATTCGGGGGCGATGCCGATCCCGTTGTCGGTGACGGCGAACCGGACGAAGCCGGGTTCCTCGTCCGGCTCGGCACTCACCCGGATGTGCGGAGGCCGGTCGGGGTGGCGGAACTTGACGGCGTTGCCCAGCAGGTTCTGCCACAACATGGTGATCAGGGTGGGGTCGCCGGTCACCCCCGGCAGATCGTCCGGGCAGTCGATACGGGCCCCGTGCTCCTCCACGGCGGTGGCCAGGTTGCGCAGCGCGCGGTCCACGACGGCGTTCGTGTCGAGGGCTTCGCAGGCGTCGTTGACCCGTCCGACGCGGGAGAAGGTCAAAAGGTCGTTGATGAGGGTCTGCATGCGCTTCGCGCCGTCGACGGCGAACGCGATGTACTGCGTGCCGCGCTCGTCGAGCCGGTCCCCGTACCGCTTCTCCAGGAGCTGGCAGAAGGAGGCCACCTTGCGCAGGGGCTCCTGGAGGTCGTGCGAGGCGACGTAGGCGAACTGCTCAAGTTCCGCGTTGGAGCGGCGCAGCTCGACCGCCTGGGCGTCCATGTCCGACGCCTGTTCCGCCATGACGGCTTCCCGGCGGCGGCCGGCGCCCAACTCCCCCACCACGCGAAGGCGCATGGCTTCGACCGCCTTCGACAGGGCCCGGACGTCGGCCGGCCCGTGCGCGGGGATGGGGTGGTCGAAGTCTCCGTCGGCCACCCGCCGCGAGGCCGTACGCACGTCCTCCAGCGGGCGCACGACGGTGAACTGGAGGAGCAGCGCCAGCCCCACGCCGATCAGGACGAACAGCACCAGCGCCGCGAGGAAGGTGCGGTCGCGCTGTGCGCGTACGTCGGCGAGGTCCGATTTGGCCTGCTCCTGTTCCTGCTGCAACTGCCGCAGGACGGTGGCCAGACGCGTACGGACCTGATCGAACTCGGCCTTGCCCTGCGCTACGGAGACGGTCCCCGAATGGGACCTGGTGGCGGCGACGGCGGGCTCGGCAAAGCTCTCCTGCCACTGCTTCACCGCGGCGTCGAGCGCGACGAGAGCGTCGGTCCGCATGCCCATCTCGCCCACCAGCGTGCCCAGTTGGGCCCGTGCTGCGGCTCCCGCCGGGCGGCCGCGCTCGTAGGGCACAAGGAGCGTGCCGTCCCCCGTCAGGAGATAGCCGCGCACTCCCGTCTCCTGGTCGAGCAGGGCCGCCTGGAGCTGGAAGGCGGCGGTG
Source organism: Streptomyces sp. CB01201 (assembly GCF_002803085.1). GTDB lineage: Bacteria > Actinomycetota > Actinomycetes > Streptomycetales > Streptomycetaceae > Streptomyces > Streptomyces hundungensis. Next base: position 42,796 of record NZ_NNBJ01000020.1, read on the forward strand.
CGGGCCGGTGCGACGTTGTTGACGAGCCGGTCGGCCGCTTCATTGGTACGCGACAGAACGGCCGCTCCGACACCGGCCGTTACGAGCGTCATGGCCCCCATCACCCCCAGGGCGAGGAGGAACCACCTCCTGACGGTGAGCGTGCGCCACCTGGCACCGAGCGTCGATGTCCGTGTGCGTTCGGGAGTCATACCGTCCATTCGAGTAGCAGCACTGCCACGTCGTCGGCCAGGCCGCCGCCGGGTGCGTCAAGGGTCCGGGCGCCGGGCGGCCGGGGATCGAGAAGCGCACGGGGCGCTCTACCCGCCCGCAGCTGTACGGGCGCGTCCGCGAGCGACCGCGCCCGTACGAGATCGAGGGGTGGGCCGCTGTCCGGGACCATGTCCTCGACGAGCAGGGCACCGCCCGTGTCGTCCTCGATCAGCAGCACGCGCGGGCGCCCGCCCACCCGGAGCGGGTCCGCGGGGCTTCGGCCGAGCGTGCCGGTCGCGTTGTGCGGGGGCTGCCCGAGCGACACGGCCCGGGTCGGCACATCGGGTCTCCCCGGTGCCGGTTCCGGGCGGGTTTCAGGGCTGATCCCCATGGCAGGATGTCTCCTCTCGCCACGGGCACCGCGACCCATGCGGCCGCCCGACACGTCCGCGACGAGACTAGGGCGATCAGTTGTCTTTTCGCAACAATTGCCCTCGCCAGGTATCCGGTAGGGCAGTACGCACCGGCGCTCGGGCCGGAAAGCCGCTTCAGGCAGGGCGCGCGATCCTCAGTCGGGGCTCGTCCACTGGGTCCTGCGGCGCCGTCCGGCGCACGTCCTCGGTGGCTCCGTCGACGGCCCCGGCCGCCGCCTCCCGGAACGCGATCAACCCCTTGGCCAGGTGCTCCAGCGCCTCCGGCGCCATCGCGCCGAGGACGGGCTGAAGTTCATGCATTTCGCGGCGGCGCACCTCGTCGAGCAGCGCACGGCCCTGCCGGCTGAGATACAGCTCCAGCTCCCGGCGACTGGCGGTGCTGAGGCGCCGCTCGATGAGGCCCGCGGCCTCCAGGCGGTCGCACAGGCGGCTCGTGGCCGGCGCGCTCGATCCCAGCGCCTGGCCGAGGGCCCGCAGATTGCCGCCCTCAAGGCGCTCGATCGCCACCAGGGCGCGCGTCTGCGAGGCCGACACCGGTCCGGCCGGCGCCTTCGCCTGGGCCCTACCGAACAGCACACCGAGCAGCCCACTCACCTCTGCCGCGGTGTCCGCTGCCTTCTGTGATGGAGAGGTAGAGCCTGGACGCATTGTTCCACTGTGCCATCCGCGAGCCCACCGTGTCAGCCCTTGGCCAGAAGCCCGCACGGCCCGGGCCGCGCATCGGCCTCGCGTCGGCTCCGCGTCGGCACTGCACCGGGTCGCGCGGAGGCCGCTGCCCGCCGAGGAGCGTGAGACCATCCGCCCATGAGCGACGGCCCGGAAGTGAGTGCTCTGGCGATCAACGTCACGGTCCCCGAGGCGCTTCGCTGGACGGACACGCGACGCGGCCAGGAGTTCACACTGACCACGCTCAACATCCGGCTCCTCCCCGACGGCCGCCTCGCCGCCAAGGCCTACGGACGACCGGTCGGCGGTGGCCGGGGCGCCTATGTCTCCTTCCCCGTGCCCGAGCGGCCCGAGCTGGCGGCTCTGATCGCCGACGCCGCCGGCCGCGCCGCCGGATGGTGGGCCGCCCATCGGGGCCTCGGCTGAACCGGGTGCTCCGCGTTCGGAAAGGGCCTTTCAGGGCAGGCCCGTTCACCTTCAGCACGATCGTGGTGCCCGGCGAATTCGGCAGGCCAAGGAGGCGCCAGCCGTACCAGTCCTACCGATCCGCCGGGCGTCGCTGCGGGCGTGCGGGCACACCCCGCGCAATCACCGGTTCGGGTGGCCGACCCCTCAGGAGTGAATCGAACGCAAGATCACGGACTCGCGGCCCGTCGCCACGGCCCCCCGAGCCGACGGGGAACATTGTGGCGAGGATTCGCCCTCGCATCACCGTTACGCATGACGGACCCGGCGAGTTTTCCGAGCACCTGTCCGTGCTGATGCCACCGGAGGAGCCCTGTGCGAACCCATCCCAATATCGTCGGTGTACATCTCGTGTTCGAGCATGCCGGCCACGTCCTCCTCCAGCGGCGCTCCCCCAACTCCCCCTTCGCGCCCGGCTCCTGGCATGTGCCGGCCGGCCACCTGGAAGAGGAGTCGGCCACCGCATGCGCGGTGAGGGAGTCGCGCGAAGAACTCGGGGTGACCATCGAGCCGGGGGACCTCAGGCTCGTGCATGTGCTCCACCACCGTCACACGAGCACCGGTACGCCCCGAATGCAGCTCTTCTTCCGCGTCCTGCGCTACCAGGGCACCCCCAGGATCTGCGAGCCCGACCGGCACACCGCACTGGAATGGCACCGCTACACCGCCCTGCCCTCGCCGCTCGTCGACTACACCGCCGTGGCACTCACGGCCATCGCCGTCGGCCGCCCGTACGCCGCGATGGGGTGGGCCGCTTGAGCGCCGGGCCGAAGCGGAAGCCTGAGCAGCAGGTCCTGGACGAGCAGGCGTCGACCTCGTCCGAGGAGGCACTGTTCGGCGGGTCGCTCCGCTACGACCTGGGCTGGAACAAGCACGACGAGGCCTTCCTGGAGCTGAACCTGCGGGCCATGCTGGCCCGGCTCCCCCGGCTGATCGCGCTCACGGTGAAGCTGGCCTGGCAGGCCGACCGGCAGGCACTGCGGCTGGTCGCCGGGGCCGAGGCCGGGCGGGGCATCTGCCAGGCCATCGGCCTGGTCGCCGTCAACCAGGCCCTCGCGCACCTGCTCACCGGCGGCACGACGGCCCAGCGTCTGACCGCGGCGAGCGGCGCGATCGCGACGGCCGCGATCACCGCGGCGTTCGGCGCGGTGCTGCGTTCCGTGTCGACGGCCGGTACCGGACGGCTGGAGCCGAAGGTCGAGCGGGTGGCGACCGAGCAGTACCTCCGGCACACCGCGGCGGTGGAGCTGGCGGCTATCGAGGACGACGCGTTCCACCGGCTGCTCGACAGTGCCTCCTACGGAGCAGGCTCAGCGCGGCGCCTGGTGAAGTACGTCCAGAACATCGTCACCGGCCTCATGTCCCTGGCGGCCGCCGCGGGTGTACTCGCGGTGCTGCACCCCTTGTTGATCGTGCTGCTCATCGCCATGACGGTGCCCAGCTCCTGGGCCGCCCTGACCGTGGCCCGGCGTCGCTACGCCTCGTTCCAGACCTGGGTCCAGCACTCGCGGGCCGGACAGCTGATCAGCAGGCTCCTGATGTCCAACGAGGCCGCCGCCGAGATCCGCGTCCACGATGTCGGTCCGTATCTGCTGGCCCACTTCCGGCAGATGTCGATGGACCAGGAGGCCGAACAGCGCAGGCTCGCCCATCTCGCCGCCCGGACCGGCCTCATCGCCGCCGGCTGGACGGGGCTGGCCACCGCCGCGGCGTACGCCACTCTCGGCGGGCTGCTGTGGAGCGGGGCGATGGCCCTGTCCGTCGGCGGCACCGCGATCCTCGCCATCCGCACGGGGTCGTCCAGCCTGTCCAACCTCGTGCTCCAGATCAACTACTGCCACGAGGAGAGCCTGTTCGTCGCCGACCTGCACGAACTGTGCGCCGAGGCCACCGTACGGGCGATCCCCACCGGCGGCCGGGCCCTCCCGGAGAAGCCGCGCGAAATCCGCTTCGAGAACGTGGTGTTCACCTACCCGGGCAAGAGCGACTCTCCGGAACCGGTCGAGGGGAGGAAGGCACTCGACGGCGTCGACCTCACCATCCCCACCGGGAAGATCGTCGCCCTGTGCGGAGAGAACGGCTCCGGCAAGTCCACCCTGGTGAAACTTCTCGCGGGCCTCTACCAGCCCGACGCCGGACGCATCCTGTGGGACGACGTCGACACCCGCACCGCCGACCGCCAAGAACTCGTCTCCCGTATCGCCATGGTCGGCCAGGACTTCTACAAGTGGCCGTTCACCGCCGAGGTCAACATCTGCATCGGCCGCGCCGACGTTCCGGCGAGCACCGAGCGCCGTGACCGCGCGGCCCGCTACGCAGGCGCCGAAAAGGTCGTAGCCGACCTGCCCAACGGCTGGAAGACCCTGCTCGCCCGCGGCTACAAGGGCGGTCACAATCCCTCCGGCGGCGAATGGCAACGCCTGGGCATCGCCCGCGCGCACTTCCGCCGCGGGGAGATCCTGATCGTCGACGAGCCGACCTCCGCGCTGGACGCCAAGGCCGAGCAGAAGCTGTTCGACGAGTTCCGCAGCCTCGCCGACGAGGGGCAGACCGTCGTCCTGATCACCCACCGCCTCGGCTCCGTCCGTACCGCCGACCTCATCCACGTCCTCGACCAGGGCCGGGTCGTCGAGAGCGGCACCTTCACCGAACTCCTCTCCGACCGGGCCGCCGGTGTGTTCCGCGGCCTGTACGAACTCCAGGCCGCGCAGTACCGGCCGACGGCCGCAGGGAGCATTCCACATCCGTCGAGTCCGTCGAGTCCGTCCAGTTCGGCAAGTCCGGCGACTCGGGAGGAGTCGAGCCCATCGTGACCGTCAGAGCCGTCAGGGCCGTCAGTGTGCTCAGGGCCCTCAGGGCCCTCAGGGCCGTCGCAGCCGTCGCGGAGAGAAGTCAGGCCGTCGCACGGCCGTCACCGCCATCAGCCCCTGCCCTCGGGCGGCGGTCGGCTTCAGCGGGGAGACCGGGCGATGACGACGCTGGCGTCGTCGCGGCGCGTCCCGGCCTGGCGGAGCAGGCCGGTGGCGAGCACCGCGGGCGGGTGGTGCAGCAGGCCCGCCAGGTCGGCGGCGCTCCAGCGTTCGCTCAGCCCGTCGGAGTGCATGACCAGGACACCCGCGGCGGGCAACTGGGCTTCGTAGGTGCGCAGTTGACGCATCTGGTGGCCGACGATGCCGGGGTGGGACATCAGCGTGGTGCGGTCGGCCGTGGTGACCAGGGCGGCCGTGATGTTGCCGATGCCACAGAACAGCAGCCGCCCGTCCGGTTCCAGGCGCGCGATGGCCACGGCGGCGCCGCGGGTCCCGCGCAGCGCCCGGTGCACTTCCTCCATCACCTTCTCGGGGGTGCGTCCCGTCGCGGTACGAAAGGCCTGGACGGCGGCCTGCGCGGCGAGTGCGGCTTGCGGGCCGTGGCCGAGCCCGTCGCAGGACATGACGAGCAGGCCCGCCCCGCCCCCCGGCGAGGCGGCCCGCACCGGGGTGGTCCGCCCGGTCGAGACCGTCCGGGCATCGTCCGGGCCGGGCCGGCCAGGTGCCTCCGGTCGGGCACCGGCGGGGCGCGGGTCGATCGAACGCGACTGCTGTGAAAGGGGGTTGGTCAGAGCCGACCAGCTCGGGCGGCCCTCTGCGGACGGGCCGTGCGGGGGCGTCCCGTCGCCCCGCGGCCCGGCCGAGGGTGCCCGGCCGCGGACGGTTGGCAGGGAGCCGCTGTCGGTGCGGGCGGCCCAGGCGTCACCGCAGGTCTGTTCGCCACTGATCGGGCGAGTGACACCTGCCACGGCCGGTTCGGCCCGCGCGGCCGACGGCGCCGGACGCGGCCAGAAGCGGGCGAGTTGGATCGTGCCCGTACCGGGCCGGGAGTGGATGTCGTAGCTGTCGGCGAGGCGTTGGACCGCGCCGAGGCCGATGCCCAGGGTGCCGCTGGTCGACATCCCGTCGCGCAGGGCGGCCGGGATGTCGGCCATGCCGGGCCCGCTGTCGACGGCGATCACCTCCACCCCGGCCGTCACTCCGATCCCGGCCGCCGCCTCCGCTCCGGACTCCGCATGCGTGCGCAGCACGCGCAGCAAGAGGGAGCCGTCGACGGCGTGCTTGGTGAGGTTGCCTGCCAACTCGGCCACCGCCAGCACCAGTTGGGCGGTCCGCTGCTCATCGAGGCCGATCCTGCGGCCCAGCGCGGCGGCCGCGCCGCGGGCGGCCTCGGGCTGGTCGCGGAACCAGGCCACGTCCTCGCAGTCCACCAGCACCGGTGAACGGGTGACGGTCATCGGCCCCACTTGGTGATGGTGACGGTGGTGCCCGCTCCCGGCGTCGTGTCCAGGACGAAGTCGTCGACCAGGCGTTTGGAGCCGGACAGACCGAGCCCCATACCGGTGCCCGAGGTCCAGCCGTCGGTCAGCGCGAGGTCGACGTCCGCGATGCCCGGTCCCCGATCGGCGAAGGCCAGGCGCACGCCACGCCGGCCGCGTTCCTCCAGCAGGAGGGCGGTCATGGTGCCGCCTCCGCCGTGGACGAGGGTGTTGCGGGCCAGTTCGCTCGCGGCCGTGATCAGCTTGGTCTGGTCGACCAGGGAGAGCCGGCACTGCTGGGCGAGTGCGCGCACCTGCTGGCGTGCCTGCACGACACCGGCGGTGGTGGTGATCTCCAGTACCTCCGAGGTACGGGAGGCGCCGCTCATGCGCCGGCCGCGACATCCGGCGCGATGCCCTCGTGCCCTCGCTCGGCGTGGTCGTCCTCCAGCATCCGCAACCCCTTGTCCAAGGTCAGCGCGGTCCGCACGCCACCGAGGGAGAGGCCGAGTTCGACCAGGGTGATGGCGACGGCAGGCCGCATGCCCACCAGGACGGTCCCCGCGTCGAGCAACCGGGACAGCGAGGCGATGGTGGCCAGCATCCGCCCCACGAACGAGTCGACGATCTCCACGGCGGTGATGTCGATGACCACCCCGTGCGCACCGCTGTCCACCACGGCCTGGGCCAGATCGTCCTGGAGCAGCAGCACGGCCTGGTCGTCCAGGTCGGTCTGGATGGACACCAGCAGCACCTGCCGGATCCTCAGGATGGGAACCCGCTCGCTCACCGGGCACCGGCCTGCGGCGCGGTACGGGAGACCGTGTTGCCGGTGCGGCGCAGCGCATGGCGCAGGGCGTCGGCGAGCGTGGCCTTGGTGACGATGTCCCCGAAGTCGATGCCGAGGGCGACGATGGTCTGGGCGATCCCCGGACGGATGCCGGAGATCGTGCACTCGGCGCCCATCAGACGGGCCGCGACGACCGTCTTCAGGAGGTGCTGGGCCACTTCGGTGTCCACGGTCGGCACACCGGTGATGTCGATGATGGCCTGCTCCGACCCGGTGTCGATGAGCGCCTGGAGCATCTTCTCCATGACCACCATGGTGCGTGCCGAGTCCAGGGTGCCCACGAGCGGGACGCCGATCACGTTGTCCCACAGCTTCACGACCGGGGTCGAGAGTTCGAGCAGCTGCTCGGCCTGCGCGGAGATCAGCTCTTCGCGGGTGCGGGCGTAGACCTCGATGGTGAACAGGCCGAGGGTGTCAAGGAGACCGGCGAACTCCAGGTACGCCTCGACGTCGCCGTCCTCACCGGCCAGTGACGGTTCCAGAACCTGCTTGAGCGCGAACACGCTCACCGCGGTCTCGGTGGGAGTGAAGCCCTGGAGGGCCCGGTTGCGGGAGAGTTCGGTCAGCAGCGCGCGTACCTCACCGAACGCTTCGCCGTGCCCGTCCAGACTCCCGTCGGCCAGCGCGGCGACCAGAGCGGTGTAGATCTCCCGCAACTCGCGCTCGACCTCGGCACGGGCCACCCGTCCGCCCAGCGAACCGGTCACCCTCTCCGCCCACTCGGCGCCCAGATCCTCTCCCCGGACCGACAGGAGACCGATCAAACGTTCCGAAACATGCTTGTCAGCCACAGGGCCTCCCTCTTCCAAGGGATCAAGCGACCCCACCGGAACTTTAAGCCATCCGAGTGGGCGAGGTGGTCGCCCTCCTGCGGCATCCGGCCGACCGACCCGGAGGTCTCGCGACGGCAACTCCGCCGGCGCCGTGTCCCGCCTGATGTGGCCGGCCGTCTCGCGGAGAAGGCTTTCGGCTCCGACGACCGCTTCAACTCCCCGAGAGGCAGATCACGTTCGCGATACCTGGCGCACAACTCGCGCCCGGTGACGCGAGTCGGATTCCGCGGATCCGGTGTGGTCCCGCGGCGAGCCCCGGTGCGCCCCCGTGGCGAGCCGAAGAAGCATGACCATTTGCCCGGTCAAGAATCTTGTAAACAGTAGCCGCGAACCGGTGTGGGCCGCCTCGGCGGGGGCATTCGGTGGCTCGGAGGTTGATAACTATGGTTCCCCTGCTTCTCGTTCTTCTACTGGCTCTGATCCTCTTCGGTGCGGGCTTCGCCCTGAAGGCCCTGTGGTGGATCGCGATCATCGTGCTCGTCGTCTGGCTGGTCGGCTTCGTCGCCCGCCCCAAGGGAGGAAGCGGCCGCTGGTACCGCTGGTAATTCGCGGCCGCGAAATAGCTGAATTGTGGGCTCCCCGCCAAAACAAGGCGGGGAGCCCACAGGCATGTCATCGCGGGAATTCACCTGCACCGGAACACTCGGTACGTAAAACTCGCTACGTAAATGGGTGGACGTATTTCCCGGAAACGGGTCCGGGCATCCCGTGACCGGGATCATGTTCGTGGCGGCGCCCGGACCGGCGGCCGGTTGCGGCGCCGGGTTCTCAGTGCGCGCTGTCTGTGACGAAGTCGGGCAGCTCCGCCGAGAGGAGTTCCTCGGCGCCGTGGTCCAGGAGCCTCTGCCACGCGTGGGAGCGGGGCACCATCGTCGCCTCGTAGGCGTGGACGGCCTCGGCCACGGTGCCGCTGTTCGCGAGGGCGAGGGCGAGTTCGCAGCCGTCGAGTATGGCGAGATTGACCCCGACGCCGAGCGGCGGCATGAGGTGGGCCGCGTCGCCGAGCAGGGTGACGGCCGGGTTCTGTTCCCAGGTGTGCGGTACCGGCAGGGCGTGGAGGGGGCGGTGGATGTAGGGGCCGTCGTGGTCGGTGATCGTGCGGCGCAGCCGGGGCGACCAGTCGCGGTACCGGTCGAGGAGGAGCGCGCGGATGCCGGCCGTGTCCTCAACGGTCAGCCCGGCGTCGGCGATCCAGTCGGCGGGGACGCGCTGGATGAAGTAGACGCGGAGGTGGTCGCCGCTGTTGCGCTGGGCGAACAGGCCGCGCTCGCCGTCGGACACGCCGGCACTGCCCTGGCCGACGAGTTCGGCGATGTCGGGGTGCCGGTGCTGGATGTCGTGGAACCAGGCTTCGAGGAAGCTGACGCCGCTGTAGTCGGGCGTGGCGTCGGAGACGGCACGACGGACCTTGGACCAGGCGCCGTCGGCGCCGATGACGAGGTCGGCCTCAAGGGTGGTCCCGTCGGCGAAGTGCAGTCGGCGGGGGCCTTCGGCGGGCCCGTCGACGGAACGCAGGGCGTGGCCCCAGCGCACTGTGCCGGGCTCAAGGGAGTTGAGGAGGAGGTCGCGAAGGTCGCCGCGGTCGATCTCGGGCTTGAAGCGTTCGTCCGCTTCGGGGGCGTGGTGGAAGAGGAGGTTCCCGCTCGGATCCAGCTGGCGCATCTCCTGTCCCTCCGGGCGGCACAGCCGGAGGAACTCCTCCAGGAGCCCGGCTTCGCGCAGGGCGAGTTGGCCGCTGTCCTCGTGCAGGTCGAGCGAGCCGCCCTGGTCGCGGAACCCGGGGCCGCTCTCGGCGTCGTGGACGGTGACGGCGATGCCGTGCCGCTGAAGGACGCGGGCACAGGTCAGGCCGCCGGGGCCGGCGCCGATGACCGCGATGCGGGGGGTGTGAGTGGTGTTCATGGTGCGCTCCCTTCATGCCGCGTACGGCGGGACTGCGGAGTACGCGGGGCGGAGAGGGTTCAGTGGACCGCGCCGGCCGAAGCGTTCTCGGCCACGACGGGGGCGGGCGGGCCCGCCTTCTTGAGCGGTACTTCGATGACGAAGAGCGCCGCCGCGAAGGCGAGCGCGCAGACGACCGCGCCGAGCGCGAAGATGTGGCCGGTGCCGTTCGTGACCGCGGCAAGGTGGGCGGCCTTCGGGCCGGTGGACGGGGCGGACCGCACGGCGCGGGTGAACAGCGAGCCGAAGACGGCGACGCCGAGGGATCCGCCCAGCGTGCGGAAGAGGTTGACCGAGCTCATCGCGGCGCCCATGTCCCGCAGCGGGACGCTGTTCTGCGCGATGGTGCCCGCCATCTGGAGAGTGAAGCCCAGGCCGATGCCGACGAGGACCATGTACACGCTGGTCACCAGAGACGACGTGGTGGTGCTCATGGTGGCCAGGAGGCCGAGTCCGGCTGTGAGGAAGAGGGTGCCGACCACCGGGAAGACCTTGTACTTGCCGGTGGCGGACATCGCCTTTCCGGCGAGGGTGGAGACGATCACGACGGGGATCATCATCGGCAGCATCAGCAGCCCGGAGTTCGTGGCCGAGGCGCCCTGGACCGTCTGCTGGAACAGCGGCAGGTACAGGCCCGCGCCGAACATGACCACTCCGGCCGCGAGGATCATGACCATCGAGAGCGGGAAGTTGCGGTGGTTGGTGAAGACCGTCAGCGGCAGCAGCGGCTCGGCGGCCCGCTGCTCCACGAGCACGAAAGCGGCGAGTCCGATCGCGGCAGCGGCCGCGAGCGACAGGATCTGCCAGGACCCCCAGGCGTAGCTGACGCCCGCCCAGGTGGCCGCGAGGACGACGGCGGTGATGGAGAACGTCAGCAGGACGATGCCCGCCCAGTCGATCCTCGCCTCGATGCGCCTGGCCGGGACGTGGAGCCGCAGCCAGAGCCAGACCAGGGCGACCAGGCCGAGCGGCAGGTTGACGTAGAAGGCCCAGCGCCAGTCGAAGTGGCCGGTGACGAACCCGCCGAGCAGCGGGCCGCCGATGGTGCCGATGGCCATGACGGACGCGGTCATGCCCTGGTACTTGCCGCGTTCGCGCGGCGGTACGAGCGCCCCGATCAGCGCGAACGCGCCCGCGCCGATGCCGCCGGCGCCGATGCCCTGCACGACGCGGAAGGCGATGAGCTGGCCCATGGACTGGGACGCCCCGCACAGCGCGGAGCCGACGATGAACACAGCGATCGAGGCCAGATACATGGGCTTGCGCCCGAACAGATCGCCGGACTTGCCCCAGACGGGCGTGGTCACCGCGGTGACCAGCGTGTAGGCGGTGACGACCCAGGAGATGTGGTCGAGGCCCCCGAGGTCGCCGACGATCGTCGGCATCGCGGTGCTGACGACCATGTTGTCGAGCATCGACAGCAGCATCGCGAGCATCACGCCGAGCAGTACCCAGCGCACGTTCTTCGGGACCGCGGGCGGGGCGGGCGGGAGGGATGTGGTCGTGGACATGACGGATCACTCCTTTCGGGCAGGAGGGTGGAGAAACGGAAGGGAAAGGGGCGGCCGGGGCGATGGTCCGCAGGCCGGGCCGCTACTCCAGAAGAGCACAACGACTCAACAAGTGCAACCGTTTCACTTTTGAAGCTGAGCAACCTTGGCGGTATGATCGACCTCATGCCCGAGACCCAGCCCTCCGCCGAGGCACCTCCGATGGGGCGCCGCGAGCGCAAGAAGGCCGCCACCCGTCAGGCCATCGCCGATGCCGCGCTCCGCCTGTTCCTGGAGCGCGGATACGACGACGTCGGCATCCGGGAGATCGCGGACGAGGCGGACGTGTCCACCACCACCCTGTTCAAGCACTTCCCGGTCAAGGAGGCCCTCGTCTTCGACGAGGAAGCCGACCAGGAGGCCCTGCTGCTCGCCGCCGTCCACGACCGCCCGAAGGGCCGGTCGATCCCGGCGGCCCTGCGGGAACATGCGCTGCGCTACCGCATGGCGGCGACCGGGAGCGATGCCCGCTTCACCGCGTTCTTCGAGCTGATCGACACCACCCCGGCCCTGCGCGACTACGTCCAGGCCATGTGGCTACGGCACACCGAGGCGCTCGCCCACGCGATCGCGGAGGAGTGCGGCCTGCCCGAGGACGATCCCGGCTGCACCGCGCTGGCCCACTTCGCACTCGAAGCCCCCCGCGCCGCCCGCGGCCACGACGACCCCCGCCGGGCCGTCGAGCGGGCCTTCGACCTTCTGGAACACGGCTGGCAGCCTGATCCGCCGAAGCGCACACGGCCCGGCGGACGTTAGGCCAGGCCCACCCGAGTCCACCCGAGGTGTCGGCGGCGATGAGTTCCGCCGGGTTCCGCGGTCATAGATCATGGTCGGTACGCCGCGTCCCCGAGCACGGCCGAAGCGCCCCGACCCGAACGGGCCGCCCGTCGGACACGAGACACCGAGGAACAACAGATGCGCACCCTGATCAGTACCGCCTTCATCTCCCTCGACGGCGTGGTCGAGGCCCCCGGCGGGGAGGCCGGATACCGGAACGCCGGGTGGACCTTCAAGAACGTCGACTTCCTGCCCGAGGCGTTCGACATCAAGGGCCGGGAGCAGCAGGAGGCCACCGCGATGCTGCTGGGCCGGAACAGCTACGAAGCGTTCAGCCAGGTGTGGCCCGACATGCCGGACTTCGCCGGCTACAAGGTGATGCCGAAGTACGTCGTCTCCACCACCCTCGCCGAGGACGACCTGGTGTCGAACTGGGGCGAGACGACGATCCTGCGCTCGCTCGACGACGTCGCCGCGCTGAAGAACACCGAAGGCGGCCCGATCATCATCCACGGCAGCGCCGAGCTGAACCAGGCCCTGTCGGACGCCGGCCTGATCGACCGCTACCACCTGCTGGTCTTCCCGCTGCTGCTCGGCGCGGGCAAGCGGCTCTTCAGCACCACGGACAAGGACACCCAGAGGCTGAAGCTCGTCGAGCACGAGGCCTACGCCAACGGGTTGCAAAAGCAGGTCTTCGACGTCGTCCGCTGATCCGCCCGCCACGCCCGCGGCCGTTCGCGGGCGGCTTTCTACGCCGGTCTCACGAGCCGGGTCTCATAGGCGAACACCACGGCCTGGACCCGGTCGCGCAGCTCCAGTTTGACCAGGATCCGGTTCAGATGTGTCTTCACCGTCGCCTCCGCCAGATGCAGGACGGCGGCGATCTCCGTGTTGGACAGCCCCCGGCCCACTTCCGTGAGCACTTCGCGTTCGCGGGCGGTGAGCCGGCCGAGCCGGTCGTCCAGACCGGCCCGGTCGGTCCCGGACGGGAGTTGATGGGCGAAGTTCTCCAGGAGCAGCCGTGTGACGCGCGGAGCGACCACCGCGTCGCCGGCCGCGACCGAGCGGATCGCGGCGAGCAGTTCCTGCGGCAGCGCGTTCTTGAGCAGAAAACCCGAGGCTCCCGCCCGAAGCCCCGCGAAGGCGTACTCGTCCAGGTCGAACGTGGTCAGGATGAGGACCCTCGAACGCGGTGACTCGGCGACGATGCGCTCGGTCGCCTCGATGCCGTCGGTGCCGGGCATCCGGACGTCCATCAGCACGACATCGGGCCGCAACTCGCGGGTGAGCCGGGCGGCTTCGGCGCCGTCGCCGGCCTCGCCGACGGGCTCCATGTCGGCCTGCGCGTCGAGCACCATGGTGAAGGCCATGCGCAGCAGGGGCTCGTCGTCGACGAGCAGGACACGAATGGGCATGCGGCTACGCTTCGTTCTGGTTGAGGGCGAGTACGGCGCGGACCTGCCAGCCACCGCCGGGGCGGGGCCCGGCCGTCAGTTCGCCGTTGTAGGCCGCGGCCCGCTCGCGCATTCCGTGCAGGCCGTGACCGGTCGTGCCGGCGGGCAGCGCGCCGCCGGGCCCGTCGTCGGTGACGTCGACGGTGATCCGCTGCTCGGCGCAGCTCACGTACACGGACGCGCTGGTGCCGGCCGGTGTGTGCTTGAGGGTGTTGGTGAGGGCTTCCTGGACCAGGCGGTAGACCGTCAGCTGGGCCGCCGCCGGAGCACCGGACGGATCGCCCTTGACGGTGAGGCGGGTGGGCAGCCCCGCGGCGCGCACCTGGTCGGCCAGCGGTTCCAGCTGGGCGATGGCCGGCATCGGGTGGCGCAGGGCGTCCGGCTCGTCGGCGCGCAGCACGCCGAGGAAGCGCCGCATGTCGGTGATCGCCTGGCGTCCGGTGGTGGAGACCTGGCGCATCGCCGTCGTGGCCCGCTCGGGGGCCCGGTCCTGTGCGAACACCGCGCCGTCGGCGAGGGCCACCATGACGGACAGGTTGTGCGTGACGATGTCGTGCATCTCGCGGGCGATCCGGGAGCGTTCTCCCGCCACGGCGAGCTGGGCCTGCTGGTCCCGCTCGCGCTCCAGGCGCTGGGCGCGCTCTTCGAGCAGCGCCATCGCGGCGCGCCGGCCGCGCATGTTGATGCCGATGACCGAGGCGGCGACGACCATCGCGGAGAGCCCGATGAACGTCTCGGCTCCCCGGTCGTCCGGCGCCCAGCGGAGCGCGGCCAGCAGCACACCGCCCTGGAGCACCCCGATGGCCGCCCGGACGCGCCGCCCGCTCGCATGGGCGGCGACCGTGTACAGGCCGATGAGCAGGGCGATGTCCGCCGGGAGCCGCACATCGTCAAGCCACTGGACGAACGCGACCGCCGACATCGTCAGGAACACGGCGAGGGGTGCCCGCCGGCGCCACACGAGCGGCGCCACCATCGGGGCGGTGAAGCCCACGATGGTCCAGGGGTGGTCGTGCAGCGGCCGGCGTGCCATGCCGGTGAGGGCAAGGAAGACGGCGGCCGCGAAGACGGCGTCGACCGTGCGCGGCGACAGCCGGGCGCGCGCCCGGAGCCGGACGCGCACCACGAGTGCGCGCCACGACTCCAGCCACTGCCGCGCCGCGCCCGCGTACGCGTACGTCATGACCGCGCCCGGCAGGGCGGCCGGCGCACGGCGTCACCGGCTGGTGAACCCGCCGCCGGCTTCATCAGGCGTCCCGCCGCTTGAGCGCCACTCCCGCCCCGGCCAGCGCGATCAGCGCGTAGAGGCAGAAGAATGCGAACCCGGTCCATGGGGCCAGCGTATGCGGCTCCTGATGGATGTGGAGCAGGCCCTGTCCGGCCGTGCTCGGCAGGTACGGGTTGATGTTCTGGAACCACGAGGACGGCAGGGCCTCCGCGAGCACCGGCAGGACGAGGAGCACGCCGAACACGGTGGCGATGCCGCCCGCCGTGTTGCGGATCAGGGCGCCGAAGGCCACTCCCAGCAGGCCCACGACCGTGAGGTAGAGCCCGGCGCCGAGGACCGCGCGCACCACGCCGGGTGCGCTCAGCGAAGTGCCCAGATGGTGGCCGGACATGGCGGCCTGGCCGATGAGGAACGCCACCAGCGAGGCGGCCGTGGTCAGCACCCACGCCACCACGCCGTACACCAGGGCCTTGGCCCACAGAACGGGCAGCCGGCGGGGCACCGCGGACAGCGAGGCACGGATCATGCCGGTCGCGTACTCACCGCTGACGACGAGGACGCCGAGCACGCCGACGGCGAGCTGGGCCAGGTAGAAGCCGCGCAGGCTGACCAGCGTCGGGTCGAAGTGGGCCTTCTCGTCCGCGGGCAGATGGGCCCAGCGGTCGGCTGTGAAGTAGCTGAACAGCAGACCGAGACCGATCATCGCGAGCACGGCCGCGAGCAGGGTGAAGAGCGTGGACCGCAGCGAACGCAGCTTGATCCACTCGGAGTGGATCACCCGGGCCTGCGTCACCTCGCCCCGGGCCGCGGCGGGGATGAGGGATGCCGTCGTCATGCCGCACTTCCTTCGCTGCCCGCGGCGACCAGCTCGGGCGCCGGGGCCTGGAACTCCACGGCGTCCCTGGTGAGTTCCATGAACGCCTCTTCGAGCGAGGCCTGCTGTGGGGTGAGTTCAGCGAGGGCGATGGCGTGGTCGGCCGCCACGCGACCGATGCGGTCGCTGCTCAGGCCGGTCACTTCGAGGACGCCGGGCGCGCGCGATTCGACCGTGACGTCGGGAGCCGCGAGCAGTGCGCGCAGCTTCTCCGCGTCCTCGGTCCGTACCCGCACCACATCGCCCGCGGCCTGCGCGGTGAACTCCGCCACCGAGGTGTCGGCGATCAGCCGGCCGCGCCCGATCACGATCAAGTGCTCGGCGGTCAGCGCCATTTCGGACATCAGGTGCGAGGACACCAGGACCGTACGGCCCTCGGCGGCCAGCCCCTTGAGGAGATTGCGTATCCACAGGATGCCCTCGGGGTCGAGACCGTTGACCGGCTCGTCCAGGATCACCGTCGCGGGGTCGCCGAGCAGCGCACTGGCGATGCCGAGCCGCTGCCCCATGCCGAGCGAGAAGCCGCCCACTCGCTTCTTCGCCACCTCGCGCAGCCCGACCAGGTCGATCACCTCGTTCACCCGGCGCGCCGGGATGCCGGTGGTGGCGGCGAGGGCAAGCAGGTGGTTGTAGGCGCTGCGGCCGGTGTGGATGGCCCGCGCCTCCAGCATCGCCCCCACCTCGTGCAGCGGCGCCCGGTGCTCGGCGTAACTCCTGCCGTTCACGACCGCGCGCCCCGAGGTGGGGGCGTCGAGGCCGAGGAGCATCCGCATCGTGGTGGATTTGCCCGCGCCGTTCGGCCCCAGGAACCCCGTGACGATGCCGGGTCGCACGCTGAAGCTGAGGTCCGAGACGGCTGTGCGCTCACCGTAGCGTTTGGTGAGGGAATGGGCTTCGATCATGAAAGGTCCTTGCGCGAAAAGGTCGATCGGGAGTCCGAACCGGACGCTGCCCACGCTAGGCCCGGGCTCCCCGGCCCCACGACGGCCCACGGACCGACATCACGGGGCTCCGTGTGCACCCCGGGATGGATCGTCAGTACATCTGGCGGTGTACGCACGGGCCGGCCGGTGTCGGAGCCGCGGCGCGTCAGCCGCGGCTGCTGCCGCTGCTGCCGCACCCCGGCCAAGGTGTCGTACCTGGACCACGTGGCCCGGCCAACAGCACTGCCACGCCCCGGCCGTGGGCGAGCGGGCCCGGCCCGGCGACAGGCGACATCGGCCTGGTCCCCCAGCAAATCCCAGCCCGGAATGGTGCGTCGCCTCCTGCGCCGACATCGCGCGAACCGGTCAGCACGCTTAACAACTCCGTCGGCCGGCCGACGCCTGGAAACGCCCCGTGACATGCGACGAGGTCCGAGCCCGCCAGACGTCCGCGTGGGCACCGATGCCACCCGGCCCGCCTCACCGCGTGTTCGGCCCGCCCACTCGACACCACACCCCCGTCACGAGATCGCGCGCCACCACCGCTCTGCCAGGAGCCGATCTGCCCGGGGCAGAGAACGGTTCCGCCACCCGCCCCCGCGGCGCAGGCTGAAGGAAACGACCGCCCTTCGTCACGCAGCCCGAGGAGGCCGCCCGATGAGTTCCCGCTTCACCGCCGAGGAAGGCGACACCCCCATCACCCGCTACGACGACCATCTGTCCGCCCAGCTCCTGGACCAGCGGATCATCGTCCTGGGAACCCAGGTCGACGACGTCTCCGCCAACCGCATCTGCGCGCAGCTCCTGCTGCTCTCGGCGGAGGATCCGCGCACCGACATCGCGCTCTACATCAACTCCCCCGGCGGATCGGTCACGGCAGGTCTGGCCATCCACGACACCATGCAGCTGATCCCCAACGACGTGGCGACGCTGGCCATGGGATTCGCCGCCAGCATGGGGCAGTTCCTGCTGACCGTGGGCACCAAGGGCAAGCGGTACGCCCTGCCCAACTCGCGGATCATGATGCATCAGCCCTCGGGTGGCATCGGCGGTGTCGCCGCCGACATCGCGATCCAGGCGGAGAGCCTGGAGTTCACCAAGCGGACCATGGAGAAGCTCATTGCCGAGCACACCGGGCAGTCACCGGAGACGGTGTCCCGGGACGGCGACCGCGACCGCTGGTTCACCGCCGAACAGGCCCTGGAGTACGGGATGGTGGACCACGTCCTGACCTCCCTCGACTCCGTCCGCCCCGCCGCGTCGAGGGCCCGCACGGGCCTCGGCATCCGCTGATCACCCCCGAAGGAGGCACCCCATGAGCCAGTACACGATCCCCAACGTCATCGAGCGCACCCCGAACGGTGAACGCGTCGCCGACATCTACAGCGCGCTGCTGTCCGAACGCATCGTCTTTCTCGGTACGGAGATTGACGACGGCGTGGCCAACGTCATCACCGCGCAGCTGCTCCACCTGGAGTCCGCCACCCCCGAGAGCGAGATCTCCATCTACATCAACTCGCCCGGCGGATCGGTCACTTCACTGATGGCGATCTACGACACCATGAGCTTCATCTCCTCCCCCATCGCCACCTACTGCATCGGCCAGGCCGCCTCCACCGCCGCAGTCCTGCTGTCCGGCGGCGACCCGGGGCGCCGCTTCGTGCTCGAACACTCCCGGGTGCTGCTCGGCCAGCCCGCCAGTGGCGGCCGCCAGGGCACCGCCGCCGACCTGGCGGTGCAGGCCAGGGAGATGCAACGGATCCGCGCCCAGGTGGAAGAGGTGCTCGCCCGGCACACCGGACACGAGCGGGCCCGACTCCGCGCCGACATGGACCGCGACAAAATCTTCACGGCGCAGGAGGCGGTGGAGTACGGGCTCGCCGACGAAGTGATCAGGAAGCGCGTGCTCGTACCGTCCTGAACAGAGGGTTTCCGGTCAGGCGGCGAGGCAGAGGGCGCCGCCGCGGGTGGGCGCACCCGCACGGCCCGTGGCCGACAGATCGCTGTGCACACGGAGGATCAGGTCGCCGAGCCCCAGACCGAGCGCGTTCGCCGCGGCCGCGAGGACCTCGGAGGATGCCTCCTTGAGGCCGCGCTCGATCTCCGACAGATACGGCATCGAGATGCGCGCATCGTCCGCGACCTCCTTCAGGGTCCGCCCCTGCGACTGCCGCTCCCGCCGCAACACACCCCCGACGAGATCGCGCCAGAGAGGTTCCCGGGCGGGCGGGGCCTTGTCGGAGTCGGACTGCACCAGACGGAGGGGACGCACGGGGACCGGAGCGCTGGGTACGGGTCGGCTGCTCATGCCGACCAGTATCGGCGGCGGCGCCGGAGTGCGGCACGGCGTGTCGCTCTGCCCTCAGCCGATCCGCTCTCGGCGAAACCGAGCAGACGACCGATCGGCTCCGCAGTGCGTCGACTTGGACGGTCATGGATTCCCGGACCGGGGCAGGCATCGGCTGGCCGTCAGGTGGAGCTGGCCGGCTTGGGGAGGGTGAACATCAACGCCCACATGACCGTCAGGGCGGCGATGATGTACCAGATGGTCCCCGCGAAGGCGGTGGTCACAGCGGTGCCGTGGCTGCCCGCGGGCGCGTGGTCGAAGAAGATGAGTGAAGCCGTGGCCAGGCCGAGGGCCGTGCCCAGTTGCATGGCCGTGTTGAACAGTCCAGCCGCGGATCCGGCGTCGTCGTTGTGGATCCGGCTGAGGGTGAGGCCGGACAGTCCGGCGCCGATCGCGCCCAGGCCGACCCCGATCAGAAGCATCGGGGCGGCCGCGGCCGCGAACGGCAGGTGGGTGCCGTAGCCGGAGATCAGCAGCTGGTAGCAGGCCAGGGTGCACACGATCAGCAGCGTTCCCGCCTGCGGTATCCGGCGCAGATGTCGGGCCGCCCACTTGGAGGCGAGCATCGCGCCCGCCATCCCGCCGACGGAGATGGCGATGTTGGCCGGGGCGAACTGCCACGGCGTCAGGCCGAGGCCGTCCTGCATGAACAGGACCCAGGTCAGCAGGAAGACACCGAGCATCAGGCCGAAGACCAGCTGGGCGGCCAGTCCGCCGGCGAACGCCCGGCTCCTGAAGAGGGACAGCGCCATGAGCGCCGAGTCACCCCGGGCCGTCCTGGCCCGCTGCTGGAGAAGGAACGCGACCAGGACGACCGCGCCGGCAGCGAGCATGGCCAGGCTCCATGTGGGCCAGTGCTGCTCGCCGCCCACGGTGAGGGGGTAGGCGATCAGCAGCATGGCCGCGGCGGAGAGCACCACACCCATCAGGTCCAGACGCTGGGCCCGCGGGGCGCGGGACTCGGGGAGGAACCGGATTCCGCATGCCAGAGTGGCCAGTCCGACGGGCAGATTGATCAGGAAGATCATCTGCCAGCCGAGGCCGGCGATGTCGGCGGCGGTCAGGATGGCGCCCAGGGCCGGCCCGAGGATGCCGCCGAGCGACATGACCATGCCGTACAGGCCGAACGCGCGTGCACGTCCGGGGCCTTGGAAGGTGACGGCGACGGTGGCCAGGACCTGCGGCACCATCACCGCTGCCCCGGCGCCCTGAAGGGCGCGTGCGGCCACCAGGAGTTGGGGACCGGTGGCGATCCCGCACAGGAGCGAAGCCAGGGTGAAGCCGGCTGTTCCGGCGAGGAAGACACGTTTGCGTCCGTAGAGGTCGCCGAGGCGTCCGCCGGTGATCAGGCCGAGAGCGAAGGTGAGCGCGTAGGCGGCCGGGATCCACTGCATCGCGGCGCTGGAGGCGCCGGTGTCCGCCTGGATCAGCGGCAGCGCGGTGTAGACGATGGAGGCGTCGAGCGCGTTCATCAGCTCGGCGATGAGGACGACGGCCAGAATCACTGAGGTGCCGCTCCCGGCCCGTGCGGGGCGCGGCTGGGTGTGGGTGTTGGTGAACACGAGGTTCCTGTTCGCGTGCGGTGAGGAATCGGGACAGGGGCGGGCCCGGTCAGGCCCCCGTACGCCGACAGCGCGACAGGGTGAGGCGAAGAATTGTTACGGGCCCAGGCCGTGGGAGGGCGCCGTCGTCGAGGCATGCGTCAGTGGTCCGGCGTGGCGGACGCGACTGGAATGAGCCTCAGAACGAGCGGCTACAGGGCCTGGCGGATCGGATTCTCCTGGGACGTGCAGGGCCGGGTCCGAACAGTGAGCGGAGCCGACGGGACCCGAAAAGCGTAGAGGACGATTTGTCCTCGGCGCAAAGCGGTCGGGCTCACGGACCGTCAGGCGATCGGGGCAGCCTGGGGATCCGGGGCGGGAGGACACGCGGGCCGAGCCGGTCGGGAGGAAGTGTGCGCGAGGCCGCGGCCCGTCGGTGTGGATCTCTCTCCAGCACTCGGACGCGCGGCGGATGAGCGTCGGCCGAAAGGAGGATGGTCCGGTGGTGCGAGCCATGTGTAACGTGATGGGCGGTCCTGTTGTCGCCGATTGAGGTGGACTTTGCGCATCTGAGGTTCATGCCCCTGCTGCCTGCACGGTGTCCACTCCGTGCGGCCCCGCCGCGGTCGGCCATGCCGACGGTGGTGGCGTGCATGTGACCTCTGCGCCTGCTCGGCATCTCCGGACGCCGCCTGCCGCGCTTCGTGTCCGAGTCCGCATCCCGATGTGTTGCGCTGCCGCCCTGCCGTCGCCCCACCGATCGCGTGCGATCTCCCACGCACCCGATCCCGTCACCTCAGGTGACGGACCTTTTCCGGTAGGTGACCTCATGACCGCGACCCTCACAGCCAAGAACCTCGCCGCGGGCCACGGCGGCCTCTCCCTCTTCTCCGGCCTCGACCTGACCGTGACAGCCGGCGAGGTGGTCGGCCTGGTCGGGACCAACGGAGCGGGCAAGTCCACCCTGCTCCGTATGCTTGCCGGGCTCGTCCAGCCCGAGGAAGGGCAGGTGCGCGCGGCCCCGGCCGGGGCGACCCTCGGCTATCTGCCACAGGAGCCGGACCGGCGCCCGGGCGAGAGCGTGCACGCGTTCCTGTCCCGCCGCACCGGGGTCGCCGCGGCCCAGCACGCCTTGGACAGCGCAGCACAGGCTTTGGCCGACGGTGCCGTCGGCGCGGACGACGCGTACGCCACCAGCCTGGAGCGCTGGCTGGCCCTGGGCGGCGCCGATCTTGAGGAGCGCGCCGAACAGGTCGCCGCCACGCTCGATCTCGGCGTCCGGCTGGAGCAGCCCATGGTCTCGCTCTCCGGCGGGCAGGCCGCTCGCGCCCAGCTGGCTTCGCTGCTGCTGTCGCGCTACGACGTGTTCCTGCTGGACGAGCCCACCAACGATCTGGACCTGGCCGGCCTGGAACAACTGGAGCAGTTCGTACGCGGCCTGCGTGCGGGCGCGGTCGTGGTCAGCCACGACCGCGAGTTCCTCACCCGCACCGTCACGCAGGTCCTCGAACTCGACCGCGCCCAGCAGCAGGTGCGCCTGTTCGGCGGCGGCTACGACGCCTATCTCCAGGAGCGCGAACGCGCCCGGCTGCGCGCGCGGGAAGAGTACGAGGAGTACGCCGACCGCAAGGCAGCCCTCCAGGACCGTGCGAGTGTGCACCGGTCCTGGGCGGACAAGGGCGTGCGCACCGCCTCGCGCCGCAGTCGCGACAACGACAAGTTCGGCCGTCGCGCGCGCATGGAGAACAGCGAGAACCTCGCCGCCAAGGCCAAGCAGGCCGAACGGCTCATCGAACGCCTCGAAGAGGTCGAAGAGCCGCGCAAGGAATGGCAGCTGCGCATGCGGATCGCCGACGCCCCCCGCTCCGGCACGGTCGTTGCGACCCTGCGCGAAGCGCGCGTGCGCCGCGGCGACTTCGAGCTGGGGCCGGTGTCCCTGCAGATCGACCGGGCCGACCGCGTCGCGATCACCGGCGCCAACGGCTCCGGCAAGTCGACGCTGCTGGCCGCATTGCTCGGCCGCATCCCGCTGGACACCGGCCATCAGGCGCTGGGCTCCAGCGTGGAGATCGGCGAGATCGACCAGGCCCGGGAACTGTTCCACGGCCCCGAAACGCTACTGGAGGTCTTCTGCGCCGCCGCACCCGAGACGGAACCCGCCGAGGTGCGTACCCTTCTGGCCAAATTCGGTCTGGGTGCCCACCACGTGTTGCGCGAGGCGACCACCCTCTCGCCCGGCGAACGCACCCGAGCCGCACTCGCCCTCCTGCAAGGCCGAGGGGTGAACCTGCTGGTTCTGGACGAGCCCACCAACCACCTGGACCTGCAAGCCATCGAACAGCTGGAAGCCGCCCTGGATTCCTACGCCGGCACCCTGCTGCTGGTCTCCCACGACCGCCGGCTCCTGGAAGCCGTAAGAGTCACTCGTCGGCTGCATGTCGAAGACGGCCAGATCACCGGCGCCCCCGCATGACCACGACGTGGAGGTGATCCTGGCCGAGTGGGCCATGGCGGGACTGTTGGACAGGCCGTCGTGCAGAGGCATCACACCGGTGCTGCGCCTCGGCGCCATCCGCTGATGCGGCGGCGTCGCTCCATGGGGCAGCAACGCCGAGACGGAGCCGGCCGCGAGCGAGGGTGGTCACGTCCAGCGACCGCGCCGGGAGCCCCCGTTGCTACGCAGCCGGCGTCCGGACGAGCTGCGATCGGCACTGTTCACGAGGACGCGTTCTCGTGCACGGCGGGTGTGCCAGAACCCGAGTTCTGACCGTGCCGCGGGGCAGCGACGTCGGCCGCAAAGCCTTGGCCAACGATCCTGGGGCGGGGTGGTTCCTGCTCGACAGGCACGGCAGGATGAGTGATGACCGGACCCCGCACCAGCAGGAGATCACCGCGTGCCCCCACCCGATCGTGGCCCCGCTCTTCATGTGCATCAGTACGCATGCGGCGACAGCTGGGTGGTAGCGGCCGCGGGTGACCTGGACGCCCAGACACTGCCTCCGCTGCAACGGGCTCTGGAGGCCGCCGCCATGACGCGGCAGATCGTGGTCTTCGACGCGTCCGCAGTCCCGTTCGCGGACTCCTCCACCCTGAACCTGCTGCTTCAGACCCACCGGACCACGAGGCTGCGGATCGCCGGCGCACAGCCCCAGCTCCTGCGCATCCTGGAGATGACGGGCACCGACGCGACCCTCGCTCTCTACCCGACCGTGACCGAAGCCTGCGCAGCCGTCGTCTCCTGAACCACCCGCGTCCGGCCGAGGCGCGGGCGCACTTCGTACGTGCTTGGGATCCTGTGCGGCTGCCCGGGAGAAACGACGAGGACCCGGTCGGACTCCCCCGCCGGACCGGTGACTAGGTGAGGCCGAGCGTGGCCAGGGCGGTGGTCCAGTCGGTCGCGATGGCCTTCTGTGCCGCGGCGAGCTGCACCTTGCCCGAGCAGACGGCGGTGTGGAGTTTGGACTCGACGCCGTCCTTGGGGTTGTTGGGGCCGGCGCCCTGCTTGTGACCCGGGGAGGGCGGCTCGACCCAGAGGTTGCGCGGGTCGTTGGGGTCTCCTCCGAGTTCCAGACTGACCAGGTGGTCGTATTCGGCATCGTGCAGGGAGCCGGTGTAGCCGTACGACTTGGCGTTCGCCGCCTTCTCCACCCCGGTGACGCTCTCGGGCGGCCGTATCGTCGACGTGTAGCCCGCCTTGCAGATGGTGGTCTTCAGCGTGGCCGGTGTGACCTTCGGATTCAGCGCGCCGGGCGTACACGCCTTGTCCTCAAGGGGCTGCTTGTCGGCTTCGAATCCGAAGTGACACGACCCGGCCGGCGGCTGCGTCTGCACCGCGTACTTCGTCTGCGGGCCCGGCCCGTACGGCAACGCCGAGGGAGCCCCAGCCGCCCCCGTCGCCGGGCTCCGGGACGGGCTGGACGCCGGCGTTGCCGGATGCTTGGCGCCACTGCCGCCGACGGAGGCGCCGTGGGAACAGCCGGCCGCAGCGCCGGCGAGCAGCAGCGACACCGTGACGACGGCGATATTGCGGACACCCATGACCGATCCCCCAGGCGCGACGGCAACACGGTGAAGCTACCGCCCGGATCCCAACTCGGCTGCCGACAATAGGTGTTGTTGACCTGATCGAGAGAGTCCGAGCCCGCCGCGCAGGCAGCACCGCCGTGGTGCACCGCTACTGCACGCGTGCAACGGCCCGGTCCCTTCGGACGGCCGGATGGCCGGACGGCACCAGGGACTACTCCCATGGGGTGAAGTCGGCGCAGGTGCGCAATCCGCACCGCGTGCGGTCTCGAAGCACGGGTGAGAGGTCCGGAAAGGGCCTCCCGCACGGCGCCCTCCAAAGCTCGTGCGGTTCGTTGAGACAGTGAAGAGGTCACAAGATGTTTCGTGCGGTGAAGGCGGCCGGTCTGATGGTGGCAGTGGGCGCGGCGGCCCTGATGGGCGCCTCCGCGGCGTCCGCCGACGCGGGTGCCCAGGGTGCGGCCATCGGTTCGCCCGGCGTGCTCTCCGGCAACGTCGTCCAGGTTCCGATCCACGTGCCGGTCAACGCGTGCGGCAACACGGTCAGCGTGATCGGGCTGCTCAACCCGGCGTTCGGCAACACCTGCGTCAACGACTCGCGCGGTGACTGGCACAACCACGGCTGGAGCGGATCCAGCATGCACGGCCACGCCGGGATGCGCGGACAGCAGATGGGCATGGGCCACCACGGCGGATACGGGGAGGAGCACTGAGCGTTCCCGTAGTCCGGGCCTGCGCGGGGTGAGCCCGTTGGGCCGGCCTCGGGGAAGGTGACGTCCGGCCCGGGTCGGCAGTGGATCCCATCCGTATCCGCTGCCGGCCCGGGCCGGGCCGGTTCCGCGCCGCATCGTTGGGGTTCGGAGGGACCCCGGCCGGCTAACGACAGTGCCGGTTCGGGGGCTGCCTCCAACTCGGGTGACAGGAGCGAGAAGTGCTGCCGGTACGACGTGAGGCGGCGAGGCAGCCGACTCGGCTCCCGTCAGCTCAGGAACGCGGGGCACCCGTTCGGATGAGCGACCAATCCGCTGGGCCGTCGGCTCCGAACCAGAAGTCGTGATGAGAAACCTGAGCAGCGAGGGCCGGCCGCCGATCGGCCTGCCCCGCGCAGCCGAGGGCGGCCGTAGGCCGACCGCGCGCTCGATCTCCGCCCGTACAGAGATCACGCCGCGCGCGGTGGGCGGCAGCCCCAGGCCTCCGCTCGGCGCCCTCACCACTCAAGCCGTTTCAGCACCGCCGGCACACCCCGCCGTCGGCAGGCCCGGCGATGCCGCGCGACGCGCAGAGCACCCGGCTGCCGCTGCCGGCCCCGGCGGGCAACTGCGCATCCCTGTCCTGCCGTTGGCCTTCCCAGGCATGTGCCTGCCCCGTCAACGCCCCGTCAACGCCCCGTCAATTCTGGAGTCATCGTGAATGCCCTGCGTTTCCGTCGTACCGCGATCGCCGTCACCGCTGCCGCCATCCTCCCGTTCGCGCTGAGCGCGTGCGGAGGCAGCGACAGCAAGAAGGACAGCTCCGCCTCTTCCGAGGCGGCCACTCCGCCGGCCTCGCAGCCGTCCACGGGCGGGGACTCCTCGAACGGTGACGCCTCGATGACGGACAAGCCGTTCGGCGCGGCGTGTGCGTCCGTGCCGAAGGACGGTGCGGGTTCCTTCGACGGGATGGCCAAGGACCCGGTCGCCACCGCCGCCTCGCACAACCCGGCGCTGTCCACCCTGGTTGCCGCGGTCAAGAAGGCCGGTCTGGTCGACACCCTCAACAACGCCCAGAACATCACCGTGTTCGCCCCGACCAACGACGCCTTCGCGAAGATCCCGAAGGCCGACCTGGACAAGGTCCTCAACGACAAGGCGATGCTCACCAAGATCCTCACCTACCACGTCGTGGGCCAGAAGCTCGCGCCCAAGCAGCTGGAGAGCGGCTCCTTCGACACCCTGGAGAAGGGCAAGGTCACCACGACCGGCTCGGGCACCGCGTACAAGGTCAACGACAGCGCCAGTGTGGTCTGCGGCAACGTGCCCACGGCCAACGCCACCGTCTACATCGTCGACACCGTCCTGATGCCCAAGTAGCCCAGACGCAGGCGCAATTGAGCAGTAGTGGAGTGGGGGCGGGCCGCATCGCGGCCCGCCCCCCGGCCGCGTTGATCGCCGACAGCGGGGTCGATGTGCGGGGTCGATGTGTGCGGCTGATGTGTGGGGCCGGCGTTGCTCCCGGCCCCACCACGACGCTCAGGCGGTCGCGACGTCCATCAGTACGAGCGGGGACGAGGTCGGAGCGGGTGAGCCGCCGGAGGGTTCCAGGGTGATGCCCATGCCGGACGCCCGGTCGACCGGGCCGGTGAGAAGGACGGCTTCGGTGCTGCGCGCTGAGTCCATCAGTCCCGCCGGGCGCATGGTTCCGGCGTCGTCGAACCACAGCTGGTAGACCTTGCCGGCCGGTGGGTGCGGGAGCCCGGACGCCACGAAGGCCGCCCGGTTCTTGCTGTGGGACACGACGAGCGTCCCGGTCGCGCCGTTCTTCAGGGTGGCGGTGGTCGCCTTCGCATCGGGTGCCGCGAGGACGTCGGCGAGCTGCTGGGACCGGCGCTGAGCCGTATCGGCCCGCTGCTGGGCGTCGTCGGCCTGCTGGTGCTGCCATACCGCCACTCCGCCGAGACCGGCCGCCGCCGCAAGACATGCGGCCAGTGCGAAACGGGACCAGGGTGCTCGGCTCGGTCGGCTGCCGGTGGGGCCGGCCTGGCCGGAGGTGCGGGGGGATTCCTGGCGGACGATCGCGATCCGCCGCAGGACCGTGGCCTTCAGCTCAACCGGCGGCCTCACCGACACGGCGAGTCCGAGCCGACCGGCCGTCGCGGTGAATTCCCGCACCTCTTGCGTACAAGCCGCGCAGGCGTCCAAGTGGCCCTCGAACGCGCTGCGTTCGGCCTCCGGCAGCGCGTGGAGCGCGTAGGCGCCGGTCAGCGTGTGCAGATCAGCTGTGATCATGCGGTCACCCCCAGGCAGTCGCGCATCCGGATCAGTCCGTCGCGCAGTCGGGTCTTGACCGTGCCCAGCGGCACGGTGAGCAGTTCGGCGACTTCCCGGTAGGTCATGCCGCGGTAATAGGCGAGTGTTACGGATTGGCGCTGGAGTTCGGTGAGGGTGCGCAGACAGCGGCGCACCTGTTCCCGCTCCAGGCGCCGGTCGACCTCTTCGGCGACTTCGTCGAACGCCGGGGTCTGCTCCAAAAGCGCGGCCTTGTGGTCGCGTGCGCCGGCGGCCTGGGCGGAGCGGACGCGGTCCACGGCCCGGCGATGCGCGAGGGTGAGTACCCAGTTCATGACGCCGCCCAATTCGCGCCGGTAGCGCGCGGCGGTCTGCCACACGGCCACCATGACCTCCTGGGCGACTTCTTCCGACTGTGCCGGATCACGTACGACGGCGCGTACCACCCCGAGCACGGGGCCGGCCACCGCGTCGTAGAGGGAGCCGAAGGCTTGCTGGTCTCCCTGCGCCACGCGGTCGAGCAGGTCGGGCAGGTCGGGCCCGGCAGAGGGCAACCCGCTGATGTACACCGGTTCTTTCACGCGGTGATCCTCCTGAGAATCGATTCGTACACACACGATTCGGAACCGGTGTGCCGATGGATTGCTACGGATCACTGGTGTCCACGGAAAGCCGGGCGAAGCGTCGGCAGGCGGTTCCTCGGAGCGGCACCGAAGCAGCCGTGCGCGGACGCCTGCCCGACGGGCCCGGGGCGCCGCCTCCGGCGAGACGCGTCTCGGGGAGCCGCGGAGCCACTCAAGAGGCGATTTCGCCAGGAACGTGAAGACCGGACAGAGCTTGAACGGCAATCTTCAGCGTGCCGGACATTCGCGATGAATCCGTTCCGGACGAGCGGGATCCGCGCATGGCGAAACCGTCTCCGGAGCGATCGCTCTTCCATCTCAAGGGGACATCTCAAAGGGACATCTCAAGGAGACGTCAGGAAAAGACCTTGGGTGCTTTTGTGGTGCGGGCTGGTGGAGGCAGACGTAATCGGCATTGATCGACTGGATCAGTGCGACTGCCCACGGCTTGCGTCGTCGCCCCTGCGATGATCACCTTCCCTCTTTCTTCTCTGCCGGTATTGGTTCGGTTCAGGTCCGCTGCCGGTTTGGTCCAGTGGGAAGAAAAAAGCTGTTTTCCCTCGTTCGGTCGATCGAGTGAGGTCTGAACTGCGCAAAGGCGCCCGGGTCGTGTTCCTCGTCAAGTGCTGGCTCTGTAAGCCTCCTTGACGTGATGTGAGGCGGGGCGTTTCATACGTGGCGAGCGTCGGGCCCTCTTCTGCCTCGGGCCCAGCGTCTGCCGTCAGACGCGTCGTCGACGCCTTCAATCCCTGTAGCGCAATCCCTGTAGCGCAATCCCTGAGCGCGGAACGCGGAAGCGACCGCGTCAGAACGCAACGTCCACGTGTGTGCCGCCTTTTGCCGGCCATCGACGCACGCCTTGCCCAGATCCGCCTGCCGGTTCGCCCTGCCGCGCAGCCAGTCATAGGAGTGATCATGAATGAATCCCGGTCCGAGCCGCAGCAGCGGGAACCCTCCGGCATGGATCGCCGAGGCGTGATGCGCGGCGCGACCCAGGTGGGCCTCGCGGCCTTGACGGCCGGCGCGGTCCTGAGCGTGACCGAGCCGGCCCAGGCGGCCCCCTCGCGCGGGGTCGTACCGATGGCAGAGGAGCCCGCCGGAGCGGTCGGCCCGCACGAGCCGCTGGTGGTGCACGTACGCGACGCGTCGACCGGCGAGATGGACTTCTTCCACGGCGACCAGCACCGCCTGGTGCACGACCGGGAGTTGGCCGCGGCACTGCTGCGTCACGCCCGCTGACCCGAGCACCCCCCGGCCACGGCAACTCCTGCCGCGTCGCCTTCGACCAACCCGGATGAGGTTTGATGTCCTCCCACCGCGAAGCCCCGGAGATCTCCAAGGACCCGGTCGCCGACAGCACCGACGTCTACGCCTTCGTCAGCCCCGACGCCCCAGGGACCGTCACGCTGATCGCCAACTACATCCCGTTGCAGAACCCGGCGGGCGGGCCGAACTTCTACGAGTTCGGCGACGACGTGCTCTACGAGATCCACATCGACAACGACGGCGACGGCCGCGCGGACGTCACCTACCAGTTCGAGTTCACCACCAGGATGCGCCGCCCCGACAGCTTCCTCTACAACACCGGGCCCATTCTCACCCTGGACTCGCCGAACTGGAACCGCTACCAGACCTACACCCTGACCCGCTGCGAGAGCAGCGGTCGGCGTTCGGTCCTCGGCCGGAACCTGACCTGCCCGCCCTGCAACATCGGGCCCCTGTCCACCCCGACGTACGCGAAACTGGCCCAGCAGGCCATCCACACGCTCGGCAGGAACCGCAAGGTGTTCGCCGGCCAGCGCGCCGAGGGCTTCTACGTCGACCTGGGGTCCATCTTCGACCTCGGCAACCTGCGCCCCTTCCAGAACCTGCACAACCAGTTCGGCACCAGCGCCTTCAGCGAGCCCGCCGACGGGGTCAACACGACCAAGGAACTGAACGTCCACTCACTCGCGGTCCAGGTCCCCGCCACCGACCTCACGTTCCACGGACGCCCCGTCAAGGACCCCGCGGACCCCCACGCCACGGTCGGCGTGTGGACCAGCGCCAGCCGCCGCCAGGCCCGGGTCATCGAGCCCCGGCAGGGCAAGGACCTGGAGACCGGTCCGTACACGCAGGTCTCCCGCCTGGGCAACCCCCTGTTCAACGAAGTCCTCGTCCCCCTCGGCCACAAGGACGAGTGGAACGCGGTCCCGCCGGCCGACGACAAGCGGTTCGCCGCCTACGTCGCGCACCCGGAGCTGGCCAAACTCCTGCCGACGCTCTACCCCGGCGTCTTCCCCGCGCTCGACGCGTACAACAAGTCCGGCAAGCCCCGCGCGGACCTGCTCGCCATCCTGCTGACCGGCATCCCCACAGGTGTCGTCCCCGGGTTCCAGAACTACACCGGGCCCACCCAGGCGGACATGATCCGTCTCAACACCGCCATCCCCGCGGCCAAGAGCCCCAACATCCTCGGTCTCATCGGCGGTGACCCGGCCGGCTTCCCCAACGGCCGCCGCGTCTTCGACGACGTCGTCACCGTAGAACTCCGCGCCCTCGCCGGAGCAACGCTCCCGCTCGTCGACAAGAGCTACACCCCCGACGCGGCGTCCTCGAAGGTGACCGACGGGCTGACCCCCGCCGACGTCACCAACCCCTACCTCGACACGTTCCCCTACCTCGGTGTGCCCTACGACGGCTACCACCACCCCGCCTCCTGACCCATGCCCCAGCAGCGGGGCCGCGATCACGACGAACGCGGCCCCGCCACCCCGACCCCTGAGGAGGCTCCATGCACTCCCACACCACTCACCCCTCCACGCCCGGCAGCGTCGTGCTGGACATCGGCGAGACCACCGCGGCCCTCATCATCCACACCGCGCCCGAGCACGAAGGACTCGAAATCCACGTCAGCCCCACCCACCGGCCCCAGCAGCGCACCCACGCCGCCGTGCGGCCCCGCCACCTGGCCGACCGCACCATTCACTGCGTCCTCATCCAGCCCCTCCCCGCAGGGGACTACACCGTATGGAAGGACGACAGCACTCCCCACGGCACCACCACGCTCACCGGGGGCAGCGTCACCGAATACCAGTGGTAGGGACTTCGCGGACGAGTCGATACCCCTGCGGCCGAGGATGCGTGCGCCTGCCTCGGCCGCCGAGGAGCGGCGTCCCTGAACGTTCGCCGGGAATCGGGCAACTCGCTACCTGGGCACACGAGTTGAGCTATCTGGCGCGAGCGGGGGAGCTACTCGACGGTGCGGGCAAGGATGCCGAGCGTGGCACGCAGACCGGCCTCGGGGATCACGGGGAAGATGCCGGCCTCGCGGTACTTGTCGTCGATCTCGCTCCAGTCGTAGTACGACGTGACGGCGGTGCCGGACTCGTTGGGTTCGAGCCGATAGCCGTACAGGTGTCGGGTCGGCGGCTGGATGGTGCCCGAGATCGTCCACTCCAGGACGGCGTCGCGCTCGTAGCGCGTGATGATCACGGTCACGTCGTAGCGGCCCATGGGAAGGTCCCCCAGCGCCTCCCGGTCCATGTGCACAAGGAATTCGTCGCCCACCGCGCCCACCGGCGCGCCCTCGGCGGACTGCAACATTCCTGAGCTGTCGATGCGCACGTGCCCCTGCGGGGACCGCAGCACGTCGAAGATCACTGAGGGGGTCGCGGCGATCTGGCGCGTGACCTCGAATCGTTCTGATGTCATGCACCACCTTCGCACGCCTGCTCCGATCCGCCCCGCCGTGAGCTGTTCCGGCAATCCTGAAGCCGGCTTCAGGAGACTTCAGGGACGGTTCAGGACGCGCCCCGAGAGTGGAGTCATCGCCATCCGGTGAAACACACCGCTCGGGAGTACCCATGAACAACAGCGCCACCGTCAGGCCGCACACCGCAGGACCCGCGCGGCGCCACCGCCGCCCGGCGGCCGTCGCCCTCGCGGCGGGGGTCCTGGCCGTCTCGCTCAGCGCCTGCGGCGGGTCGGACACCGATGCCGGCGTGGACAAGGCCCGCGCCGCCAAGAGCACCGCCCCGGCAGCAGCCGAGACGCCCGTCACCGCACGGGCCAAGGCTCCGGATCCGGCCGCCTCCGACCCTGATGCCTCCGCCTCGCCCGAGCGGGGCGGACCCAAGACCTCCCGCACACAGGCCCTGGTCACCGCCGAGAAGGCGGTGTCCGGAGGCCGCATGACCGAGGTGCGGCTGGAGAACGAGCACGGCACCCAGGTCTGGAAGGTCGACGTCATGACGGCCGACCCCCGCGTCCACAACCTCAAGATCGACGCCACCACCGGCGCCCTCCTGGGCAACCGCGCCGACCAGATGCCCGAGCGGGCCCGTCAGTACCTGGGGATCCCACTCGCCAAGCTGGCCTCGGCGAAGGTGGACCGTGAGGCCGCCGTCCGTACCGCCGTCGAGGAGGCGGGCGGCGGATTCGTCACGCGGCTGTCGATCCAGGGCACCGAGTCCGGCCCGGTCTGGCAGATCCGCATCAGCGACGGCACGGTCCGGCACGAGGTGGACGTGGACGCGAAGACGGGCGCGATCGCCCGCCACGAAGAGCACAAGAGCGGCTCCACGAAGGCAACCCGGGACGGTGGGAACGACTCCGGCACGGGTTCCGCCACCGACGGCTCCGGCGAGCGCGCCAACGGCGGCCGCATCTCCGAGCAGGAGATCCGCGAGCGCTCCGGCAACTTCGGCAGGGACTTCTACGACTGGTCCCGGCACGTCCCCCGCTGATCCGTCGCGTCCGGATCACGCCCGCCAGCACCAGGAACCAATAGGTAGAATCCGGTCAATGAGTCGTATTTTGATCGTCGAGGACGAAGTCTCCCTCACCTCCGTGCTCCGCCGCGGGTTCGAGGCCGAGGGGCTGAGTGTCGATGTCGCCCATGACGGCAACGAGGGTTTGCGGCTCGCCCTCACGGACGCGTACGACGTGATCGTCCTGGACGTGATGCTGCCCGGCCTCGACGGCCACCGGGTGTGCCGGACCGTGCGGGCGGCCGGCCTCTGGACGCCGATCCTGATGCTGACCGCGAAGGACAGCGAGTACGACGAGGCCGAGGGGCTCGACACCGGAGCCGACGACTACCTCACCAAGCCGTTCTCCTACCTGGTCCTCCAGGCCAGGCTCCGCGCCCTGCTGCGGCGGCGAGGCGGCGGCAGGCCGGCCGTCATCGAGGCGGGAGACCTCGTACTGGAACCGGGGAACAAGCGGTGCACGAGGGCGGGGACCGAAATCCCCCTCACCGCCAAGGAGTTCGAGCTCCTCGCCGTGCTCGCGCGGCGGCCGGGGGTCGCGGTGTCCAAGGGGGCGCTCCTTGAGGAGGTATGGGACCTGCCCGCCGACAGCGACCCGAACATCGTCGAGGTACACATCAGCGCGCTCCGGCGCAAGCTCGACCGGCCCTTCCGGCAGCCGGCCGACGACAATCCGCCGTCACTGCTCCACACGGCCCGCGGCATCGGCTACCGCCTGAACCCCGCATCTCGGGCGACGAGGTGAACCTCCCGGACGACTCCGCCCCACCCCACGAGAGCCAGCCGCAAGCCCAGGGCCGGCCGCCGCGTTCCGGCGGGGCCGCGGGCCCTCCGTCACCGGAGCCACGCGGGCAACGCGGGCAACGCGGGCAACGCGGGCAGAGCACGAAGCCGGCACAGCCGCGCAAGGGCGCTCAGCGCGAGCGGCACGAGCAGGACGAGGGGCGGCGCCGGCAGCACGAGCGGGACGAGGGGCGCGAGCGGCACGAGGGGCACGAGCGGCACGAGGGGCACGAGCGGCACGGGCAACCGCCGTGGCCCCGGCAGCCCTCGCGCCGCCGGATCTTCCCGCTTCCGTTCGGGTCCGTGCGGGTCGCGAGCACCCTGGGAGCGGTCGCCGTCGTCGCCGTCGCCCTCCTGGCCGCCTGCGCCGGGCTGCTCGGCGTGATCCGCCACGGACTGGTCGGATCGGCCGAGCACACCGCACGGGCACGCGCCGACGCGGTGGCCGGCGTGAGCGCATCCGGCCGGCTCGTCGATCGTCTCGCCGTCCCCGACGGCGAGGACAGCCTGCTCCAGGTCGTCGCCGACGACGGCCGGATCCTGGCCGCGAGCGAGAATCTGGCGGGCCGTGCCCCCGTCGCCTCCTTCGAACCCGCCCCCGGCCACAACTCGGCTGCCCGCAGCCTGGACCTGGCCCTGTCCCCCGACCCGCACCCCCACCCGTACCGGCTCGTCGCGGTCCGCGCGACGACGGCGAACGGCTCCGGGGCGACCGTCTACGCGGGCACCAGCCTGGAGACGGCCCGCTACACGCAGCGTCTGATCATCAACTCCATGATCCCCGGCATCCCGCTGCTCCTGCTCCTGGTCGCCGCCGTCACCTGGCGTTCCACCGGCCGCGCCCTGCGGCCCGTCGAAGCGATCCGCGCCGAGGTCGCGGAGATCACCGAGCGCGACCTCGGACGCCGCGTCCCCGTGCCGGCCTCGCGCGACGAGGTGGCCCGCCTTTCGCAGACCATGAACGCCACCCTGGACCGGCTGGAGGAGTCCATGGACCGCCAGCGCCGTTTCGTGGCCGACGCCTCGCACGAGCTGCGCAACCCCATCGCCGCCCTGCGCGCCCATGTCGAGGTCGCCATCGCCCACCCGCAGTTGCTGCACGGACCCGAACTGCTCGACGACGTCATCCGGGTCCAACAGCTCGCGGACGACCTGCTGTTGCTCGCCCGCCTGGACGCCGGCCAGACCCCGGAGCGGAGCCTCCTCGATCTCTCCGAGCTCGTACGGGCCACCACGGCCCGGCGCCCCCGGGGCCGGGTTCCGGTCACGGTGCACGCCGCGGATCCGGCCTTCGTGCACGGCAACCGCGGACAGCTCGCCCGCGTCCTCGACAACCTCCTCGACAACGCCCAGCGGCACGCCCGAACGGCAATCACCGTGACCGTCACCGACGGGGCGCCGGCCGTCGTCCTGGAGGTCCATGACGACGGCCCCGGAGTCCCGGAGGCGGACCGGGAACGGGTCTTCACCCGGTTCACGCGCCTCGACGCCTCGCGCAGCCGCGACGCGGGAGGCACCGGTCTCGGCCTGGCCATCGCCCGGGACATCGCGGCGAACCACGGCGGCCGACTCGCCGCCGCCGCGGGACCGGGCGGCCACTTCACGCTTTGCCTCCCCCACGCCCCGGCAAGGACGTGATCCGGCGCGGCCGCCGACGTGCTCCACGGCGGCCCCTCCAGGACGTGGGGACGGATCACCTGCGGGTCGAGCACGGTGAGCGGGGGCCCGGATCAGCGCACCCGGCCTCGCGGTTTCAGCGGCACTCCCGGGAGTTCGGGTGCCGGAATCGGGGGGCCGTCGTACCCCTTCACCTCGCCGAAGCGATCACCGTTCATCCACTCCGAACGGGCCTGAGCGATATCGTCGTTGGAGCGGCCGATGAAGTTCCACCACATGACGATCTCCTCCTCGAACGGCTCGCCGCCGAGCAGCATCAGGGAGGCGTCGGAGGTGGCGCGGAGGGGGAGTTCGGTGCGGCCGCAGCCCAGGTAGAGCATCGAGCCCGGAAGCAGCGGTACCTCGTCCACCTGCGCCTCGCCCGACATGGACAGGACCGCGTACTCGAAGTCGGGGTTCAGGGGCAGGCGGGGCTCGGCGCCCGCCGTCAGGGTCACGTCGGCGCCGACGATGGGCGTGTAGGTGCTGCCGGGTGACTCGGCACCGTCGAGTTCGCCGAGGATGACGGTCGCGTCGAAGCCGGGCGCGGTGACGTGCGGAAGCTCGGCGTGGTGCTGGAAGTGCGGCTCGACGTTGCGGTGGGCGTCGGGCAGGGCGACCCACAGTTGGGCCCCGTGCAGGAACCGGCTGTGCGATTTGGGGGTTTCCTCCGAGTGGCTGATGGCCCGGCCGGAGGTCATCAGGCCCAGTTCCCGCGGGCGTACGGTCTGGAGGCTGCCCAGGCTGTCGCGGTGCAGCACCTCGCCCTCGTGCAGCCAACTCACGGTCTGCAGGCCCATGTGCGGGTGCGGGGCCACCTGCATGCCGGGTTCGTCGGCGATGTCGTCGGGGCCGTAGTGGTCGACGAAGGCCCAGGCCCCGACCATCCGGCGGCCCAGGTTCGGCAGCAGTCGGCGTACTTCGGTGGACTCGCCGAGCCGCACGGTGCGGGGCGAGAGGAGCTCGCGGACCGGCTCGGCCACGACGAAGCCGCGTCCGCCGCAGACGGAGAGCGCGGGCTGGCGATCGAGATTGCTCATGCGGCCAACCTATTGCCTCGCGGGCCCGGCGTGCCGCGTTCACCGGAAGCGTCCCGCGCTACCGGTCGTCGCCGCAGGTGGACCCGCTGTCGCGGGGCAGTCCGTGCGCCCGGGGAGCTTGGTCGCGCCGGGCGCCACCGGGTGACCTGGAGCGGCCCCGTAACCCGGTCGGCCCCCCCGTCGGCCGCGCCCTCACCTCCCCAACAGCCCCCGTCCCAGCCAGTCGGAGGCGTCCCTCACGCCGGGGAGGGCGAAGAAGTAGCCGCCGCCCGTCGGGGATATGTAGTCGACGAGCGGCTCGTCGACGAGGCGTTCCTGAGTCGCCTCGAACTGGCGCTTCACGTCCTGCTGGTAGCAGCAGAAGACCAGGCCCATGTCGAGGTTGCCGACGTTGTCGATGCCCCGGTCGTAGTTGTAACCCCGGCGCAGGATGCGGGAGTTGTCGGTCGCGGCGGTCCTGGGGTTCGCCAGCCGGATGTGGGCGTCCAGCGGGATCGCGTTGCCCTGCGGGTCCTTGGCGTACTGGGGCGTGTCGGTCTCGACCGCGCCGTCCAGGGGCGCGCCCGTGTCCTTGCGGCGGCCGAACATCTTCTCCTGCTCGGTGAGCGAGACCCGGTCCCAGAATTCGACCAGCATGCGGATGACGCGGATCACCTGGTAGCTGCCGCCGACCGCCCAGGACGGCTCGCCCAGCGCGTTGCCGACCCAGATCAGCCGGTCGGTCTCGCGCGTGGACGTCACGTCCGGGTTGACGATGCCGTCCTTGAAGCCGAGCAGGTTGCGCTGGGCGCCCGTGGGGCGCGGCGCGTTCTGGAAGCCGTCGATGCGCCACTTGATCTGCATCGCGCCGCGGGTGTGGCGGGCGATGTCGCGCAGTGCGTGCAGCACCACGTCCTGGCGGGCGCCGCAGATCTGGAGCGAGAGGTCGCCGTGGCACTCGGCGGGGTTCAGGTTGTCGTTGGGGAAGGTCCGCATGGGCGTGAGGCGGAGCGGTTTGGCCTTGGCGAGGCCGTACCGGTCGTCGAAGAGGGAGGCGCCGACGCCCACGGTCACGGTCAGTTCGCCGGCGGGCACCACCGGGCCGAGGATGCCGTTGTCGGACGGCGGGGCGCCGACGCCGAGGTCGGCCGGTGCGCCGCCCGCCGTGAGGAAACGGGCCCGTTCGGTGATGGTCCGCAGCAGCTCGGCGAGGCCCTCGCGGCTGTCGGCGATGACGTCGAGCGCGGCGAAGGTCGCGGCCGCGGGCTGCGCGGTGAGGATGCCCGCCTGGTGGGCGCCGTGGAAGGGCACCGCGCCACCGTCGCCGGTGGCGGCCGCGTGCGCCTGCCCGGCGCCCGTCTGGCTGAGCGCGAACCCTCCGCCGGCCAGAGCGGCGCCGGCCGCGCCCGCGCCCAGGGCCGTCTTGACGAAGGAGCGCCGGCCGGCGGGGCAACCGCCTTGCGGGGCAGGGGATTCGGCGGACATGACGGGGTTCCCTTCGGGATGTGCGGGGGTCGGTGTGTGACGGCCGGCCGGTCGCCCGGGGCCCTCGGCGGGCGGATCGGGGTGCGGTTCGGGGCGCGGTTCGGGGCGCGGCATCAGGCGGACTTGCGGATCTCCAGGAGGTCCGGCACCGGGGCCAGGTCCTCCAGGAGCTGGCCGGTCGCGCCGTTCAGCCGCGCTCGCGCGATCGGGTCCAGCCGGCCGACCGGCGTCCAACTCCCGTCGTTGTGAGCGGAGTCGAGCAGTTTCTGCATCCGCGTGATGTCCCCGTCGACCACGGAGAGAAGCCGCGCGTCGCGTGCGGCCAGCAACGGGCGCAGGACGCCCAGGAGTTCACGCGTCCCGGCCAGGTTGGCGTCGGCGGTCGC
The DNA here is from genome assembly GCF_002803085.1 of Streptomyces sp. CB01201. Lineage (GTDB taxonomy): Bacteria > Actinomycetota > Actinomycetes > Streptomycetales > Streptomycetaceae > Streptomyces > Streptomyces hundungensis. The sequence continues at coordinate 80,869 of NZ_NNBJ01000020.1, forward strand.
GAGGGTGGTTCCGCTGCCCTGGTCGGCCTCGCCCGTCAGCTCGAACTGGAGGGTGTTCTCCAGGATCTCGTGGGTGCGCAGGGGCAGGTCTGCGGGATCGAAGTCCTGTGTGGGGAAGGCTTTTTGAAGACCTGTCACATCCATCGCGAGCTGAGCGGCCGGCGCCTTGAGGTCACTCGCCGACTCGCCGTGCCACAGGCCGTACTCGATGCGGTGGAAGCCGGTGAAGGCCTTGTCGTGCACGCCGTCGGGGAGTCCCGCGGTCCGGCCGTTGATCTTCTTGTCGAAGTCCTGGAACGTGCCGTAGGCGGCGCCGAGCGAGGCATACGTACGGTGTGCGGTGAGCCAGTCCGTGCGGGCGGCGTTCAGATCGCCGCCGGCCATGTCGTCGCTCAGCTGCTTCGTCTGCGCGACGAGGGTGCTCAGGCCCTGGTTCACGTACTGCTTGTACGCGGTGAGCGGTGCGGCCAGATCGGCCTCCGCGACCGGCACGACCGGCTTGGCCGCGCCGCCTCCGCTGACGCGTACGGCCGCCGAGGTGACGGCCTTTCCGCCGGTGGGCACACAGCGCCAGGCATAGGAGCCGCCCGCGACGGTGGCGACGAGGTCGCGCGTGGTGCCGGGCGCCAGGCCCTCGATCTCGCCGTACACCGCGTTGGTCGCCGGGTCGATGAGGTAGACCTCGGAGGCCTTGTCGCCGGTGTTGTGCATCTGGAAGGTCTGGCGCCCCGGCTTCGGTGCGGTGAACCCCTTGCCGCAGTCCCGCTCGGAGACGGAGACGGTCCCCGCGCCGGCCGGCTTGGACCCGCTCAGAGCCACGACCGCGCCCGCGACGACGGCGGGTACCGCGACCACCGCGGCCGGCACCAGCCAGACGGGCCGGCGCCGAGCCCGCACCCCCGACGGCCCGGGCACCGCGGCACCAGCACCAGCACCAGCACCAGCACCAGCACCAGCACCAGCACCAGCACCAGGCTCCGCCGCCACATCAGTGGCCGCACCGGCGGCCGCACCGGCGGCCGCAACAGTCTTGGCCGGCTTCGCCGTCGCGCCCCGTACGCCCCGCACGAACAGCGCCATCACCACACCCAGGTACCCGACGTAGGCGACGACCTGGAGCCACGTCATCGTCGGCGTCAGGTTGAACACGCCCTGAACCAGGGTGCTGTACCAGGCGGACGGGTCGATGCTCCGGCTCAGGTCGAAGGCGTACGCGGACTTGCCGGGCAGCACCCCGCCCTCCTGGAGGTCGCGCAGGCCGTAACCGAGGACGCCCGCGGCGACGACGATCAGGACCGCGCCCGTGGCGGTGAAGAACTTCGTGAGGTTGATCTTCAGGACCCGGCGGTACAGGCCCCAGCAGAGCCCCGTGGCGATGGCGATGCCGACCCCGGCGCCGATCATCGGGCCCGCCGACTCGCCGGCCGCCTGGGCCGTGGTCCACAGGAACAGGGCCGTCTCCAGGCCCTCCCGGCCCACCGCGAGGAACGAGGTCACGACGAGCATGCCCGCGCCCATGGCCAGTGCCCCGGTGACCTTCTCCTTGATCTCGCCGGCGAGCGTGCGCGCCGAGCGGCGCATCCAGAACACCATCGCCGTGACGAACGCGACCGCGATCACGCTGAGCGTGCCGCCGAACGCCTCCTGGGCCGTCGTCGGCATGTTGGCGGCCGAGAAGGTGAGCACCGCACCGAAGCTCATCGCGAGGGCGACCGCCGCGAGCACGCCCGTCCACACTTGCGGCAGGCGGGACTTGGCCTCGGCACGGACCAGCGTCGCGATCAGGATCGAGACGATCAGCCCACCTTCGAGTCCCTCCCTCAGTCCGATCAAGAAGCTTGGAAACGCGTCGTCCCACATGCCGTTCTCCCCAGCCCGCGAAGGCGTGCCTCGCCTCAGTTAGCGAAGGCATACCTTAGTCACGAAAGGCCCAGGTCGTCTACACGCATGTAGTCAAGGGACCTTCATGCGGGAGTCATCGCAGGTCAAACACCTGTGCGCGGGCTGTGCGCCGCGTCCACTCCCCGCCGGTCGCGCCCCCTCGACGGGCCACCCCCTCCCGCACTCTCCCCCATCTTCATCGTCTACAGTCACGTAGACATTCGCCGGGCCGCGATCAACGGCCGGCCGGACACAGTGGGCCCAACCATGCCCGGAATCAAGGCGGTTGAGGTCCGGGCGCGGCGCGCCGGGAGGGCGGGACGACATGGGGCAGCCCAGCAGCGAGGCGATGACGAGGCCGCTACCGGAGGGACGCACCCACCGGGCCGGCGGGCCGGCCGAGTCCGCCCTGAGCAAGGTGCCCGAGGTCACCGCGCTGTTCTGGATCGTCAAGGTGCTCACCACCGGCATGGGAGAGACGGCCTCGGACTACCTGGGCCGCACGCTCGGCCCGATCCCCGCCGGCGCCCTCGGCCTCGGCGGTCTCGTCGTCGCACTCGTGGCGCAGTTCCGCAGCGACCGGTACCGGCCGTGGACGTACTGGTCGGCGATCGTCATGGTCAGCGTGTTCGGCACCATGGCCGCCGATGTCGTGCACGTGATCGCGGGCATCCCGTACGCGGTCTCGACGGTGGCGTTCAGCGTGGCGCTCGCCGCGGTGTTCATCGCCTGGCAGCTGAGCGAGGGGACGCTGTCGATCCACAGCATCCGCACCCGACGCCGGGAGACCTTCTACTGGGCCACCGTGCTGGCCACCTTCGCCCTCGGCACCGCGGTCGGCGACCTCACGGCGGGCACGCTGCACCTCGGATACCTCGCGTCGGGCTTCCTCTTCGCCGCCCTGATCGCCGTGCCGGCGCTGGCCGGGCGCTACCTCGGGCTCAACGCGGTGGCCGCGTTCTGGTGGGCGTACGTCCTCACCCGGCCGCTCGGCGCCTCCTTCGCCGACTGGATGGGCGTGCCCACCAGCAGGGCCGGACTCGGCTGGGGCACCGGACCGGTCACGCTGGCCCTGATCGTCCCGATCGCGGCCCTGGTCGCCGTGCTGGCCCGCCGGCACAGGGCCGCCGCACGCTGAGCGGGCCCACCCCGCACGGTCGGGACATGGTGGTGGAATGTTCAACAACATACGTGTGTTGAGCGAGGCGCGAGGCTCCACCCCGGGGCCCGCGGAACAGGACGCACCCATGACCACCGCACGCGACGAAGTCACCGACAGCTACTACGAGTTCGGCACCGCGGCCGAGCGCTGGAGCCGGGCCCTGATGTTCTTCGAGGCCAAGGAGTACGTCACCGCCGCGGGCATCCTGACCGGCCTGGTCGCCGAGGTGCCCGAGCAGGTGGCCCCGCGCCTGCTCCTGGCCCGGGCCTACTACCACTCCGCCCAACTGGGGAAGGCCGAGGCCGAACTGCGGGCCGTACTCGTACGCGACCCGGTCGAGCAGTACGCCACGCTGATGCTGGGCCGCACCCTGGAGCGCCAGGGCCGCCCCGCCGAGGCGGCGCCGCATCTGCGGATGGCGGCCGCGATGGCGGGCGACTTCCCCGAGCCGGGGTCCGGTCCCGCGCACGCCGGAGCGTGAGCCCCACCCGCGCACGCGTGCTCACACGCGCCGACGGCCGATAGCACGGGCGCCCCTGATCGACCAGGGGCGCCCGTCGGACGTCACATTCAGGCCAACTCGACTGCGTGCAGTGACAGTTGCATCACGCTGTGCCACATTGCTGCGCATGAACAATCCCGCCGTTTTCTGCTCCGTCGTACCCCCTCACATCCTCGACCGGCTCGCCCAGCACGAGGACCCCGCCGTGTACGGGCCCGCGCGCCGCACCCTGGAGCACGACGCCCAGCTGCGCACCCAGCGCCGGATCACCACGGTCCGCGGCGCCGCCGCCCCCACCGGAACCCCGTCCGACCAGCCGGACCGCACCATCTACGACGCCGGGCACCAGGAGACGCTGCCCGGCACCAAGGTGCACGCCGAGAGCGACCAGCCCTCGACGGACGCCACCGTCAACCGCGCGCACGCCGGCCTGGGTGCCACGTTCGAGTTGTATCTCAAGGCGTACGGACGCCACTCCATCGACGACTCCGGGCTGCCGCTGACCGCGAGCGTGCACTACGGCGAGAAGTACGACAACGCCTTCTGGAACGGCGAGCAGATGGTGTTCGGCGACGGGGACGGGGAGCTGTTCCTCGACTTCACGCTGCCGGTCGACGTCATCGGCCACGAACTGACCCACGGCGTCACGCAGTACACCGCGAACCTCGACTACTTCGGCCAGTCGGGCGCGCTCAACGAGTCGGTGTCCGACGTGTTCGGCACGCTCATCAAGCAGTACGCCCTCGGCCAGAGCGCGGACCGGGCCGACTGGCTCATCGGCGCGGGACTGCTCGGCCCCGGCGTCCACGGTGCGGCGCTGCGCTCGATGAAGGCGCCCGGCACGGCGTACGACGACCCGCAGCTCGGCAAGGACCCGCAGCCGGGCGCGATGAAGGACTACGTCCGCACGAGCCGCGACAACGGCGGGGTGCACATCAACTCGGGCATCCCCAACCACGCCTTCTACCTGCTGGCCACCGCGCTCGGCGGCAACGCCTGGGAGCGGGCCGGAAAGATCTGGTACGCCACCCTCACCGGCGGCGAACTCGGCAAGGACGCCCAGTTCGCCGACTTCGCACGGCTCACCGCGGCGACCGCGCGCAGCCTCTACGGCGAGGGCGACGAGATCCAGGCGGTGCTCAAGGCCTGGTCCCAGGTCGGCGTGCCGGCAACCTGACGGACGGCCGGTCCACGACCGGCCGGTCGCATCCGGCGGGGGCCCGAGCCTCGTCCCGTACGTCCTCGACCTCGGAGGTCTCGGGGCCGCAGCGGGGCGCGGGCGCCCGGTCGAGCAGGCGGCCCGCGGGGCGCAGCAGCAGATGGACGGCGAGGACGGCCGCGGTGCCGATCAGCGCGAGGTCGAGCCGACCGGACGCGGCGAGGACCCCGAGCGCGGCCGAACACCACAGCGTGGCCGCGGTGTTGAGGCCGTGCACGGAGGCGCCGTCGCGCAGGATGACGCCGCCGCCGAGGAACCCGATGCCGGAGACGACGTAGGAGGCGACCCGGGTGGGGCTGGTCTCGTCGCCGACCGCCTCGCTGTAGAGCACGAAGAGGGTGGCCCCGGCGGCGACGAGGGCGTTGGTGCGCAGCCCCGCGGTCCGGGCCCGCCACTGGCGCTCGATGCCGATCAGTGCGCCGCAGCCGACGCCGACGGCGAGCCGCAGGGCGAAGTCGAAGGTGGTGAGGGTGGACATGGGAACTCCTCTCACCCGGCCGCGGGCGGCCGGACGTGCCGGCCTCGCGGCACGCCGAGGGGCGCTACCGGGGGCCGCGGGGGTGCGGGGACAGGGGGTCGCGCGTCCGATGCCGGTCCGCGCCTTCGCGACTTCGTTCCATGTCCTCACCCCCTCGGCCTGGTTCCCGGGCGGTCTCTCCGTCCTGGCCCGTCGACCGTAACCCCTACTTGCACATCCATGCAAGTAGGGGCGCGGTCACCCGGTCACTTCGCGTACACCGCCACGAAATCCCTGGTCGCCTGGTTGTAGTAGCGCTCCGGCGGGTTGTCGAAGTCGAGGATGTTGGTGGGCGTGGGGTTGGCCGGGTTCTTCGTGGGGTCGTAGCTCATGAAGGAGGGCCAGGCACGGTTCATGTCGAGCGGCATCGCGCGCACGGCGCCCGCCTGCTGCATGAGTTCGGCGAGGGTGCGGGCCGTGAGGGCCTGGCCGACGACCATGATGACGTCGCCCTGCGCGGTCACCCCGACGCCCGAACGCTCGACGAACATGCGGCTCTGGTCGGTGGCGCCCCACTTGGAGTCGACGTCGATGTCGGGCACGACCTTGCCGCCGTCCACCATCAGGTCGAGGCACTGGCGCACGCCGACCACGTCACGCGTCATGCTCATGTCGCGCCCCCACTGGCCGATTCTGATCGACCCGTCCCGGTAGAAGACCTCCGACGCCGCCCCGTCGCGCAGCTGCCCCGCCGTCTCGCCGTCGAGGTAGAAGCCGCCGCGCGAGCCGCCGTCGGTGACCTTGAAGCCGCCGTTCCAGGTCGCGAGGAGGCCGGTGCGGCTGCCCTCCGGGACATTGGGCGGGACGGAGAAGCTGCCGCCGGGTTCACGCACCCCCGGGTGCAGTTCGAAGCGCGCCTTCCTGCCGCTGATCCACGCGATCGCCGCCTGGTACGAGGTGTGGTCGGCGTCGGGCCTCACATACGTCCCCTGCACCACGGGGTCGCCGTGGGCGGCGCTGAGCACCCGCCACACCCCCTCACCCGGCAGCGCCGGGCTGACCAGCGGCCGCATCGGGGCGCGCAGCGGCACGTTCTGGTGGTGGACCGGTACGGGCGGGGCCGTCGCCCGCATCCGGGCCAGCGCCGCGCTCGGCAGGGAGCCGCCGACCTGCGGGGGGTCGAGTTCGTAGTGCAGGTTCTCCAGCTTGTCCACGACCACGCCCAGCTCGTGTTCGCGGGCCCACCCGGCGAGGCGGGCCGCCGTGCTGTCGTCGCCGGGGTAGGTCAGCGCCTCGCCCACCGAGTAGCCGACCGCGCCGACGCACAGCAGGCACACCGCGAGCGCGCCCCGGGTGGCCAGCTTGCGCCGTTTGAGTTGATGAGCCGTCAGATCACTGCGCGCCTTCCAGGGCAGCCGGCGACGCCGACCGACCGCTGTCGCGCCGCTGGGCGGCGCCACGCCCGGTCCGCTCCGGTCGCCCCGCACACCGCTGTCTCCCGGCTGTCCCGCACTCTCCGCCATGTCGCCCTCTCCCGGCCGTCTCGGAGCCCCGCGGCCCCATCGCGCGGAGGGCCTGCTCCGGCACGGCGGCAGTCGCGGATGGCCTGCCATGCCGATTCATAACGCAAGAGGGCTTATCCGGCATATCGACCGGAGGCAACCGGATGACCGCGGTCACCCACGGGGAGTTCGAGCTCCGGCCGGTCCCACATCACCGCGGGCGGGTCGGCCGGCACGACGCCGATCCGGTGCGCGCCCACCCCGAGGTAGAAGCCCTCGGCGGGCGGGTGCGAGACGATCCGCACCCGGTCGAGGCCCGCGGCGCGCGCCCGCTCCTTCAGATGGGCCACCAGGAGCCGGCCGACGCCGTACCCCTGGGCGTCGTTCGCGACGAACAGCAGATCCAGCTCGGGCGGGGTCAGGAGCAGGGCGTAGAAGCCGAGCACCCGGCCGTCCTGGCCGCTCGCCACATGGACCTCGTGGGTCTCGATGTAGTCGGGCCCCACCCGGTAGCCGTCCACCATCGGCGCGTACGGGCCCTCGTAGGCGCGGGATCCGCGCACCAGACGGGTCAGCCGCTTGGCGTCGCGCGCGGTCGCGCGCCGGATGCCGACGCCGCCTCCCGCCCCGGGCGTCGTAATACGTGGGGTCATACAGGGAGTATTACGCACGGTCGATGCCCCTCCTGCCCCGGCCCATCGCCGCGCCCCGCACGGGAAGGCCGGCCGGTGGGCGACGGCACCCCGGCGATCGTCAACCGACGTACGCACAGGGCGAGTTGACTGAGAGTGCACTTCAACTCGTAGCGTCGCCGGCATGACCACATCCGAGCAGCACACCCCTCAGCACAGCATCGGCTCGGGCTTCGGGGCCCGCAGCACCACCGCGGACGTACTGGCCGGGACCGACCTCGCCGGAAAGCTGGCGGTCGTCACCGGCGGCTACTCCGGGATCGGCCTGGCGACGACCCGCGCACTGGCCGGTGCGGGCGCCCATGTCGTCGTTCCCTCCCGGCGGCCCGACGTGGCCCGAGCGGCGGTCGCGGACATCGCGGGCGCGGAGGTCGACCCGCTCGACCTCGCCGACCTCGACAGTGTGCGCGCCTTCGCCGACCGCTTCCTCGCCTCCGGCCGCACCATCGACGTCCTGGTCGACAGCGCCGGCGTGATGGCCTGCCCCGAGACCCGGGTCGGACCGGGCTGGGAGGCCCAGTTCGCCACCAACCACCTCGGGCACTACGCCCTGGTCAACCGGCTGTGGCCGGCCCTCGCCGAGGGCGGCGCCCGGGTCGTGGCCGTCTCCTCGCGGGGCCACCAGCTCTCCGCCATCCGCTGGGACGACCCGCACTTCCGCCTCGGCTACGAGAAGTGGCAGGCATACGGTCAGGCCAAGACCGCCAACGTGCTGTTCGCCGTGCACCTCGACCGGCTCGGCCGGGACGCGGGCGTGCGCGCGTTCGCGGTGCACCCCGGCGAGATCAACACCCCGCTGGTGCGCCATGTCTCCGAGGAGGAACGGCTCGCGGCGGGCTGGGTGGACGCCAAGGGCAACTGGTCGCTCGACTTCAAGACCCCCGAGCAGGGCGCCGCCACCCAGGTGTGGGCGGCGACCTCGCCGCGGCTCACGGGCCTCGGCGGTGTCTACTGCGAGGACTGCGACATCGCGGAACTCGTGACGGCGGGCGCGAACGGGGTCACCGACGGCGAGCTGGACGCGAGCGCGCTCACCGCCGGTGTGCGCGCGCACGCGACCGACCCCGGACAGGCCGCCCGCCTCTGGGCGCTCTCGGCGGAGCTGACCGGCGTCGACGCGTTCGCGGCGTAGTTCCGCTCAGCCCCGGTACGTCTCCAGGAGGCGCAGCCACACCTCGCTGATCGTCGGGTACGAGGGAACGGCGTGCCACAGGCGCTCCAGGGGGACCTCGCCGGCGATGGCGACCGTCGCCGAGTGGATCAGCTCGCCGACACCGGGTCCGACGAAGGTGACGCCGAGCACGACACCCCGGTCCTCGTCGACGACCATGCGCGCCTTGCCCGTATAGCCGTCGGCGTAGAGCCCGGCGCCCGCGACGCCGCTCATGTCGTAGTCGACCGCCCGCACCCGGCGGCCCGCGGCCTGCGCCTCGGCGAGGGTGAGCCCGGCGGACGCGGCCTCCGGGTCGGTGAAGACGACCTGGGGCACGGCCGCGTGGTCGGCGGTCGCCGCGTGGGCGCCCCAGGGGTCGCTCTCCAGGACCGGGGTCCCCGCGGCGCGGGCCGCGATGGCCGCGCCGGAGATCCTGGCCTGGTACTTGCCCTGGTGGGTCAGGAGCGCCCGGTGGTTCACATCGCCGACCGCGTACAGCCAGTCGCTGCCCTCCACGCGACAGGAGTCGTCGACGTGCAGCCAGGTGCCGGGGTCGAGGCCGATGGTCTCCAGGCCGATGTCGTCGGTGCGGGGGGCGCGGCCGGTGGCGAAGAGGATCTCGTCGGCCTCGATGCGCTCGTCGCCCTCGGGGCCGCGCACCGAGACCGTCACCGCGCCGGTCGCCACATTGCGGACGACGTCCGTGACCGAGGTGCGGGTGCGCAGCTCGGCGCCCGCCTCGCGCAGGGCGTCGGCGACCAGTTCCCCGGCGAACGGCTCCATCTTCGGGAGCAGCCCGTCGCCGCGCACCAGGACGGTGACCCGGGAGCCCAGCGCCTGCCAGGCGGTGGCCATCTCGACGGCCACCACTCCCCCGCCGACCACCACGAGCCGGCCCGGCGCCCGCTGCGCGCTGGTGGCCTCGCGGCTGGTCCAGGGGTTCACGTCGGCCAGGCCCGGAAGGTCGGGGAGCTGGGCGCGGCTGCCGGTGCACACGGCGACGGCGTGCCGTGCGGTGAGGACGTGGTGCTCGCCCTCGGGGCTGGTGACGCTGACCTTGCGGGTGCCGTACAGGCGCCCGTGGCCGCGGTAGAGGTGGACGCCGATGCCGTCGAGCCATTCGACCTGGCCGTCGTCCTTCCAGTGGGAGGTGTAGTCGTCGCGGTGTTCGAGCACGGCCTGGACGTCCAGCGGCCCCTGTACCGACTGGCGCAGCCCCGGCACCCTGCGGGCCTCGGCCCGCGCGACCACCGGGCGCAGCAGGGCCTTGCTGGGCATGCAGGCCCAGTACGAGCACTCGCCCCCGACCAGTTCGCTCTCCACCACCGCACAGCTCAGGCCGGCCGCCCGCACCCGGTCGGCGACGTTCTCGCCCACCGGTCCCGCACCCAGCACCACCACGTCGTATTCCTCGGCTTCGGTCATACGCACAGTCTGGTGCCCGGTGTACTCCGTGGCCACAGGGGCACCCGCCAAGGATGGAATACCGCGTCGGCGCACGCGGTTGTGCGAGACGGTCCCACCCCCGGGGCCGGGAAGAGGTGTGAGTGATGGCCACTGTCGAGCTGACCAAAGAGAACTTCGACTCGGTCGTGTCCGACAACGGGTTCGTGCTGATCGACTTCTGGGCGTCGTGGTGCGGCCCGTGCCGCCAGTTCGCCCCGGTGTACGAGGCCGCGTCCGAGCGCCATGACGACCTCGTCTTCGCGAAGGTGGACACCGAGGCCCAGCAGGAGCTGGCGCAGGCCTTCGACATCCGGTCGATCCCGACGCTCATGATCGTCCGCGACAACGTGGCGGTCTTCGCCCAGCCGGGCGCGCTGCCCGAGGCGGCCCTGGAGGACGTCATCGGCCAGGCCCGCGGCCTGGACATGGACGAGGTCCGCAAGTCGGTCGAGGCGGCACAGCAGCAGGCGCAGCAGACCCCGCCGCAGAACTGAGCCCGCCGGCCGCAGGGCCCCTCTCGTGGCGCACGGCCCCCTCCCCTCGCGGGGCAGGGGGCCGTGGCGCGTCCGGGGACGGAATGCGCCATTGCTGCGCGCGCCGAGGAGCATCGATTATCGGTCAGGCGTTCGGCCGCAACCGAGGGGCACTCCCCCTCCGGGCTGCGACCGGTTTGGCGTCAAGATGCCAACTGGCGTCATTCAACGGCCAGTTCATGCCTGCCGGGTTCTGGCCAGCGAGGTCCCCGCATGGTGAGGATCCGGCGGACGTTGCGTGTTCTTCCTCCTACTCTCCGTCCTCATGCGAATCACACACCTGAGGCGTTTCGGCCTCGCCGCCGCCCTTGCCTCCTCCCTCGCCCTGTTCGGCATGGGCCAGTCCGCAAGTGCCGCCACCCCGGACGTGAGCTTCAGCGCGGACGCGACGACGGCCAAGCCCGGCAGCACGGTCAACCTGAGCATGACCTTCACGAACAACCAGACCACCGACGTGTGGTTCGTCTACCAGTCGGTGCAGCCGACCTGGGCGACCACCCAGCGCCCCGACCTCAAGTACACGCTCGCCTCGTGTTCCGGCACCGGCGTGACCTGCACCGGCACCGGCACCACCACGCTCGGGGTGAACTACTCCGTGCCCGTGGCGCCCGGCACCAGCCGCACCGTCACCATCCCGGTCCAGGTGGCCGCGGACTCCGGCTGCAACGGCAACATCGCGTTCTACTCGTACGTCTACTACGAGTTCAACGACAGCCAGAGCCACCAGGACGGCACCTTCAACTCCCCGACGCTGCGGGTCAACTGCGCCACTCCCGCCCCGGCAGCCGTCCACTAGCACCGGACCGGTCGCCCGCAGCCGCGGCCCACGTTCGCCGGTCGGCCCATCCCCCCGGGTCGGCCGGTTTCGTGTGTCCGGAAATGAGCGCCGACGGCAGGGATTCGAGCGGATGTTTCGCTCGTGTGGCCGAAAACCGTATACGTCCCGGAACGCCTGGTTGTCTGGACCATTGATGGTTTGCGCCCGCGTGCGCCCCCTGCACCGAAAGCGGTTACCCCGCCCGACTGCTCCGATTTTCCGGGCCCGGCGGCTACCGGCGCGACGGACCGGAATCGCTCACACCGGATCGTGCACCGGCCTGCGCCCCATCACGTCGGCCACATTTTTTCGTCATGTTTCACAGTAGCCACTCGAAAACTCCCCGAAGACCCGCACTATGTGACGCGTCAGAGCGGAACGGCAGGCCCTCCTCATCGGGGCGCGGCCGTTGCGCCGTGGGCGGGGTCCGCACAGGCAGGGGAGCCGAACGGACCTCCAGGGGAGGGGACTTCACCGCGTGAAGCGGAATACGCACCGCAGCAGACATCTGACCGGCCTGGCCGCAGGCACGGTTCTGCTCGCCATGGGCCTGCCGGCGGCGCCGGCGTACTCGGCGACGCCCGCGCCGCGCGTCGACCTCAAGGTTCTGGTCGTGTCGGACGGCGGACCCGCCACCGACGCCATCACCGCCGAGCTCGACGGCGAGGGCACTCCGTACACCGAGGTCGATCTGACGCGGTCCGGCCGCCCCGTGATCGACCAGGCGTTCCTCGCCGACACCGTGAACGGCGCGCCCCGGGCCAAGTTCCAGGCCGTGGTGCTGCCGAACGACAACCCCTTCCCGACCGGCTCGGCGGAGATGGCCGCGCTCTCCGCGTACGAGAAGACGTATGCGATACCCCAGGTCGACGCCTACACCTACGCGCGCCCCCAGGTCGGCCTCCAGCCGGCCGCCACGAGCGGCTACAGCGGCTCGGTGGACGGCATCAAGGCCCAGGTGACCGCCGCGGGCCGCAGCACCGGGCCGTTCGGCTACCTCAACGGGAGCGTGCCGTTCGAGGACAACTCGCCCTCGGTGGGCGAGAGTTACGCCTTCCTCTCGCAGCCGGCCGCCGGCGCGGACTTCACGAGCTACGTCGAGGCTCCGATACCCGGCAAGTCCGGCAACGGCAGCCTCGTCGGCGAGTACCGCCACGACGGGCGCCGGGAGCTGGTCGTCACCTTCGCGTACAACCAGTACCAGCAGCAGTTCAAGCTGCTCGCCCGGGGCATCGTCGACTGGATGACGCAGAACGTCCGGCTCGGCGCCTCCCGGAACTACTTCGCGGTCCACGTGGACGACGTCTTCGCCGGTGACGACCGGTGGGACTCCACCCTCAACTGCACGCCGGGCGACGTGGACTGCCCGCCCGGGCAGGGCGTCGAGGACTCGATCCGGATGACCCCGGCCGATGTGCAGAACGCCGTGGCCTGGGAGAAGTCCCGCGGCTTCACGCTCGACCTCGCCTACAACGGCGGCGGCAGCGTCGAGTACCGCGAGAACCACAACGGCGCCGATGAGCTGGCCGACGCGTTCGTCGCGGCCAAGAGCGACTTCCGCTGGATCAACCACACCTACGACCACGCCTTCCTGGGCTGCGAGCAGAACGTCACGGTCGTGCCGTGGAAGTGCGCGACCAACCCGGACGGCTCCACCAAGTACGTCAGCCAGTCGGAGATATCCAAGGAGATATCCGACAACCAGCAGTGGGCCCAGGGCGTCGGGCTTCCGGTCGAGTCCGACGAGCTGGTCACCGGAGAGCACTCCGGCATGAAGCTCCTGCCCCAACAGCCGCAGGACAATCCCTACTTGGCCCCCTCGCTCACCACCAACAGGATCTCGTGGCTGGGCGCCGACATGTCGCGCGACCCCGTGCAGCGCCAGGTCGGCCCGGCGCTCACCGTCGCCCGCTACCCGATCAACATCTTCTACAACGCGGGCCACGCCTCCGAGCAGGTCGACGAGTACAACTGGATCTACACCAGCCGCACCCAGGGCGGCAGCGGCCTGTGCGACGACCTCCCGAACACCACGTGTCTGCCCGCGCCGCTCGACCCGGCCACCGGATACACCGGCCACATCGTGCCCCTGGAGACCCAGGTCGCCCTCGGCCATGTGCTCGGCAACGACCCCCGGCCGCACTTCATCCACCAGTCCAACCTCGCCGAGGACCGGATCGGCTACCCCGTGCTCGACGGGGTGCTCGGCCAGTACAAGGCGCTGTACGCGCCCAGTGCGCCGCTGGTGAACCTGCGGATGAAGGACATCGGCGCCGAGCTGCGCAACCGGGGCGCCTGGAACACGGCGGTCAAGGCCGGCCAGGTCACCGCGTACCGGATCGGCGACAGCGTGACCGTGCAGGCCCCCTCGGGCGTGGCCGTCACCGCGACGATGCCGAACGGCACCGGCCAGGTCCTGGGCAGCGGCACCACCGCGTTCGGCCAGGCCTATGCCGGGAGCGTGTCCGGCTGGGTGTCGCCGCAGTCCGGGCAGAGCAGCGTCGCCCTGTCCCTGGCTCCGGCTCCGGCCAGAGCCCTGGCCCCGCAGTCCCACCCCGCGTCGTCCGCCGCGCGCGTGACCCCGGGGAGCGCACCGCGCACGCCGGTCCCCGCCGGTCTCACCAAGCCGGTCCCGTACAGCGCCGAGCGGCGCTGACACCGGTCCGCTCCAGCTCCGACGGTCCGCCGCCCCCGCGGCGGCGGACCGCCGGGCCGCATTCACCACCCACCGCTCTCTTCAGCCGCGGAGCGCATGCATGCACGTACCACACCGCGCGCCGCGCTCCGGCGCGGCGCGGGTCACCCTGCTCACCGAGGGCACCTATCCGCACAGCCACGGCGGGGTGAGCGTCTGGTGCGACCAGCTCGTCACCGGAATGCCCGACATCGACTTCGACATCATCGCGGTCACCGGTACCGGACGCGAAGCCACCGTCTGGGACCTCCCGCCGCACGCCTCCGAGGCCGTCTCGGTCCCCATGTGGGGCCCGGCGCCCGCAGGTTCGGCCCCGCGCGGCCGACAGGAACGGCGCCTCATGGCAGCCTACGAACGCTTTCTGACCGCCCTGCTCGACCCCTCGGCCGAGGACGGCTTCGGGCCGGCCCTCTACGAGATGGCCCGGGCCGCCCGCGACGGGCAGCTCAGCCCCGCCCTGCGCGGGGACGCGGCGATCCGGGTCCTGACCGAGGTGTGGAACCGCCCGGGGCTCGCGGTCCGCGAGGCCCGGCCGACGCTGCACGACGCGGTCACCGCGACCGGGCTCCTGGAGCACGCGCTGCGGCCGCTCGCCGCGGCCCCGCCGACCCAGGGCGTCTCGCACGCGGTGAGCGGCGGAGTGGCCGTACTACCGGGTCTGGTGGGCGCCGAACTCCACGGCGTACCAATGCTGTTGACCGAGCACGGCGTCTATCTGCGCGAGCGCTACCTGGGCTACCGCACCGCCCCCTACCGCTGGCCGGTCAAGGCCGTGCTGCTCGGCTTCTTCCGGCTGCTCGCCGAGGAAACGTACCGCCGGGCCGCGCTGATCACACCGGGCAACCAGTACAACCGGCTGTGGGAGGAGCAGGGCGGGGCCGATCCCCAGCTCATACGCACCGTCTACAACGGGGTCGACCCGGCGGCGTTCCCGCCCGCCGGACCGGAACCTTCCGCCCCGACTCTCAGCTGGGCCGGTCGAGTCGACCCGATCAAGGACCTGGAGACCCTCATCCGCGCCTTCGCCAAGGTGCGGGCCGAGCTGCCCGAGGCCACCCTGCGCCTGTTCGGCGGCACGCCCCGGGGCGGCGAGGCCTACCGGGAGCGCTGCGAGGCGCTCGCCCAGTCGCTCGACCAGGGCGGGGCGGTCACCTTCGAGGGCCGCGTCGAGGACATCAGGGACGCCTACGCCGCGGGCAACGTGGTCATGCTGTCCAGCATCAGCGAGGGGTTCCCGTTCACCCTCATCGAGGCGATGAGCTGCGGCCGGGCCACCGTCTCCACGGATGTGGGCGGGGTGCGCGAGGCGGTCGGCGAGACCGGACTCGTGGTGCCGCCGCGCGATCCGGCCGCGATGGCCGCGGCGGCCCTGGAACTCCTGGGGGACCCGGCTCGCCGGGCCGCGATGGGGGAAGCGGCACGGTTGCGCGTCGTCGAGCAGTTCACGCTGCGCCAGACCGTCGACACCTTCCGGGCCATCTATCTGGAACTCTCCGCACGCGACCGGCTCGTCCCGGCACGGCGAAGAGCCGGCCACGAGGACGCCACCATGGCACTGCGCCTGGTGAGGGCCGATGAGCTGAGCCGGGTGGCGGGGTGAGCGGGCCCATCCGTCTGGGGCCGCCCGACGGCCGCGACGACACGCTGACGCTGCGGCTCGCCACCGAGTCGACGATGACGCTCCGCCTGCCGGGCCGCCGGTCCGCGCGGTGGGGCAAGGACGCGGCGGTGGACCGCCTCGCCGCCGAACTCGCCGAGCAGATAGGGCCCGCCGTCCACGCCTACGAGGTCGCGGCGGTCCTGGAGTCAGAGGGCCTGACGGCCCAGCAGATCGCGGACGAGTACGGCCACCGCAATCTGTTCGCACTGGCCGAGGATCTGTACCGGCGGGTGCCGCGCAGCTTCCCCGAGCCGCCCGCGGCCGCCGACCCCTGGAAGCCCGACCCGGTGCGCTGCGGGCTGCGCGGCGCGCTGTTCGCGCTGCCCGGACTCGCCTATCCCCTCACCGCCCGGCTGTGGCAGAGCGACCGGGCGGTGCTCGCCCTGATCGTGGCCGGTCTGATCTCGTGGGCCTGGGGGCAGGGGCTCGGCCACCGCGCCTATCTGCGGATGGCCTCGGGCCGGGCCGAGGCGGCCCGCACGCTGATGGCGGGAGCGCCGCTCGGCGCGCTGCTCGCCTTCGTCACGGGCCTGGCGATCGCGGGGCCGAGCCCGGCCGCGTTCTTCGTGGCGGGCCAGTCCTGCTACCTCGCGGCGGCCGGGATCCTGCTGGTCCTTGCCCGCGAACGGCTCCTGCTCGGCGCGCTCGCCCCGCTGATGGTGGGGGCCGCCGCGCTGCCGTTCCGGGAACCGGGCGCACCGCTGCGGATCGGGATCAGCGTGTTCACGCTCGTCCTGGTGGTCGCGACCGCCGCCTACTGTCTGCGCCAGGCCCTGAAGCTGCAGCCCGCGTCGGCCCCGGTGCGACCGCCGCTCGCGGCCTCGCTCCCGTACGGTCTGTTCGGGCTCGCGGCGGGGGTGCTGGTGGCCTTCGCCGGACAGCAGCATCCGCTCGCGGTGATCGCGCTGACGCTCAGCATGGGCCCCGCCGAATGGCTGCTCTACCGCTACCGGGGCCTGTCGGTCGCGGCGCTGCGGGCGACGGCCACCCCGGCCGCCTTCCGCCGGCGCTCTGCCGCCGTGCTCGGGGGCTGCCTCCTCGTCTACCTGCTGCCGCTGATCCCCGCGGCGCTGCTCACCGGCGCCGAACCCGCGCCCCTGCTCGCGCTCGCCGCACTGCTGTGGACGGCGCTGCTGCTCCAGGCGTTCGGCATCGCCTGGATCCCGGCCGCCGTCAGCCTCGCGGCGGCGACCGGGATCGCGTCGGCGGCCCTGGCCGCGCCGCCGCCGGGGCCGCTCACCGAGCTCCTCTGTTGTACGGCCGCCGCCCTGGCCCTGACGGGCACCACCCTGCACCTGCTCGGGCGGCCCACCGCACACGCCTGACCCCGGCACCACGGCCCCCGACCGGCGCACCAGCCGGACCAAGGGCCTCACACACCGCACCCGAACGATCACCACACGTACCGAACCACCTTGAGAGGAGCGGCAGTTGTCCTCCGCACCGCTTGTCGCCGTCACCGGAGCCGAAGGCTTCATCGGATCCCACCTCACCGAGGCCCTCGTCGCCTCGGGGCACCGGGTCCGCGCGATGGCCCAGTACAACTCGTTCTCGTCCTACGGCTGGCTGGAGACCCTGTCCCCCGACGTCCTGGACCAGGTGGACATCGTCCTCGGCGATGTCCGCGACCCGGGCTCGGTGCGCGGTCTGGTCGAAGGGGCCGAAGCCGTCTACCACTTGGCTGCCCTGATCGCGATCCCGTATTCCTACCAGGCCCCGCACAGCTACGTGGACACCAACATCACGGGCACGCTCAACGTCCTGGAGGCGGTCCGCGCCCTCGGCACGCCGCGCCTGGTGCACACCTCGACCAGCGAGACGTACGGCACCGCGCAGACCGTGCCGATCACCGAGGACCACCCCATCAACACCCAGTCCCCGTACGCCGCTTCGAAGGCCGGCGGGGACCGGCTCGCGGACAGCTACTTCGCGAGCTTCGCCACTCCGGTGGTCACGCTGCGGCCGTTCAACACCTACGGTCCGCGCCAGTCGATGCGGGCCGTGATCCCCACGGTGATCGGCCAGGTCGCGGCGGGCGAGCGCACCATCACGCTCGGCGATCTGCGCCCCACCCGGGACTTCACGTTCGCCGCCGACACCGCGCGGGCCTTCCTCGCGGTCGGCACCGCCCCCGCCGAGCAGGTCGTGGGGCGCACGTTCAACGCCGGTACCGGCACCGAGATCTCGGTCGGGGACCTGGTGCGGCTCATCGGCAAGGTCATGGGCGCCGAGCTCGACGTCCGCGAGGACGAGCAGCGCATCAGACCCGCCAACTCCGAAGTGATGCGTCTGGTGGCGGACGCGAGCCGGCTCACCGAGGCCACCGGCTGGCAGCCGGGGTTCGGCCTGGAGTCGGGCCTTGAGCGGACCGCGGAGTTCTTCCGCGACCCGGGCAACCTCGCGCGTTACAAGACCGGCATCTACAACATCTGACTCTGCAGTCCCCACTCTCAGGGAGGCTCCCATGCACGCAGTGATACTCGCCGGAGGCAAGGGCGTCCGGCTGCGGCCGTACACCACGGCGCTGCCCAAGCCGCTGGTCCCGATCGGCGACCAGCACGCGATCCTGGAGATCGTGCTGCGCCAGCTCGCGGCGTCCGGGTTCACCAGCTGCACCATCGCCATCGGCCACCTCGGCCAGATCATCCGCGCCTATGTGGGCGACGGCGAACGCTGGGGCCTGGACATCGACTACAGCACCGAGGAGAGCCCGCTCGGCACCATCGGCCCGCTGCTGACCATGCGTGACCGGCTGCCGGAATCCTTCCTCGTCATGAACGGGGACATCCTCACCGACCTCGACTACGCGGACGTGCTCACCCAGCACCGGACCAGCGGGGCACCGCTGACCATCGCCACCTACGCCCGCAAGGTGCACATCGACTTCGGGGTGCTGACCACCGACGACACCAAGGTGGTGGCCTTCACCGAGAAGCCGAGCATGGACTACCGGGTGTCGATGGGCGTGTACGGCCTGTCGCTCAGCACGCTGGCCACCTACACGCCCGGCCTGCCGCTGGGCTTCGACGAGCTGGTCCTGGACCTGCTCAAGGCCGAAACCCCGCCGCATGCCTACGCGTTCGACGGCTACTGGCTGGACATCGGACGCCCGGACGACTACGACCGGGCCAACGCCGAGTTCACCACGCACCGTTCACTCCTGCTGAAGGGGGCCTGACCGCCCCATGCGCATCCTCGTACTGGGGCACAGCGGCTACCTGGGCGGCCATGTCGCCCAGGAGTTGCGTGCCCTGCCCGGTGTGCGGTTCTTCGGCGCGGGCCGGGGCCCCACGTCGGACCTCGCCGTGGACCTCGCCACCGTCCCTCCGGCTCAACTCGCCGAGCAGCTCTTCTCGTTCGCGCCCGACGCGGTCATCAACTGCGCGGGCGCGGTCGGCCCGCAGTCCGTCCCGCTCGCCGAGATCAACGTCCGGGGCCCCGCCGTGCTGTGCGCGGCCCTGCGCGAGGCGGCCCCGACCGCCCGGCTCGTCCACTTCGGCTCCGCGGCCGAATACGGGCCGAGCGGCATCGGGGAACGCGTGACCGAGCAGACCGCGGCCCGGCCCACCACGCTGTACGGAGCCACGAAGCTGGCCGGCACCTTGGCCGTCACCTCGTCGGGTCTGGACGCCGTGGTGCTGCGGATCACCAACCCGGTCGGGCCCGGCGCACCCGCCGCCGGGCTGCCGGGCCGGCTGGCCCGGCAGCTGCGCGACCTGGGACCCCGGTCCTCGGTACGGCTCGGCGACCTCTCCGCGCACCGCGACTTCGTGGACGCGCGGGACGTCGCGCACGCCGCGGTCCTCGCGGCGACCAGCGCCGGCCCGCTGCCCCCGCTTCTCAACGTCTCCCGCGGACAGGCCGTCCCGGTAAGGGAGTTGGTGCACGAGCTGGCCCGCGCGGCCGGGTTCGAGGGCCATATCGAGGAGAACGCCGAGGGCTCGGCGCGCTCGGCGGACGTGCCCTGGCAGTGTTCCGACCCGACCGCGGCCCGCACCACGCTCGACTGGTCGCCCCGGCACGACCTCGCCGACTCGGTGTCGGCGCTCTGGGCGGCCGTGAACGCCGAGCCGGACCGGGAACCGGTGCACTGATGCTGCTGGTTCCCCTTTACGTCCATCCCGCCGAGGATCCGGCCGCCTGGCAGCGGCTCGCCGAGGCGGCGGACGATGTGTACGGGGTGGTGCTGAACGCGGCCGACGGCCCGGGCACCGCCCCGGATGCCGCATTCACCGGCCCGGTCGAGACACTGCGCTCGGCCGGGGTCCGGGTGCTCGGCTATGTCGACCTGGACTACGGCACCCGGCCGCTGGCCGACGTGGTCCGGGACATCGACCGCCATCGCGCCTGGTACGGCACGGACGGCTGTTTCTTCGACCGGGCGCCCGCCGACCGCACCGGCCTGCCGTTCGTGCGGCAGGCGACCCGGGCCGCACGGCGGGCGGGCGCCACGACCCTGGTGCTCAACCCGGGGGTGCATCCCGCGCCCGGCTATCTGCGCCTGGCCGATCTGGTGGTCACCTTCGAGGGACACTGGTCGACCTATGTGTCCACGTTCTCCCGGCCCGGCTGGGCCGACCGCCAACCACCCGAGCGGCTCTGCCACTTGGTGTACGGCGTCCCCGGGGCGCTCCTCGCGCTCGCCCTGCGGACGACGGGGGACCGCGGCGCCGGCGTGTGCTGCGTGGTCGAGCGCGAGCTGCCCAATCCGTGGGCGGCACTGCCGCCCGTGCTTCCCGGAAAGACACCATGAACCGCACCCCGCCCCGCCGTTCGACCGCCCTGCTGTGCACCGCCGTCACCGTGCTGCTGCTCGCGACCGCCTGCTCGTCCGGCTCCTCCGACGACGACGCGGACGGCCCGGACGACCCCGCCCCGACCTCGACCGGACCCACTCCCCCGCGCTCCCCGGCACCCAGCAGGCCGGGCACGCCTTCGCCGGGCACCTCCACCCCGCCCGCGTCGCCCTCGCCGAGCGGCCCGGCGAAGGCGAAGATCTGGCAGCCCAGACCCGGTACCGCCTGGCAGTGGCAGCTCAACGGCCGGGTGCAGGACGGCCCCGACGTCCCGGTGTACGACATCGACGGCTTCGAGAACACCGCGGCCGACGTCGCCAAGCTGCACAGCCAGGGCCGCAAGGCGATCTGCTACATCAACGCGGGCGCCTGGGAGAACTTCCGGTCGGACAAGGGCGACTTCCCCGGCTCGGTGCAGGGCGAGAACAACGGCTGGGAGGGCGAACGCTGGCTCGACATCCGGCAGATCGACGTGCTGCGACCGCTGATGGAGCGCCGCTTCGACATGTGCAAGCAGAAGGGCTTCGACGGCGTCGAGCCCGACCTGATGGACGGCTACGCCAACAAGACGGGCTTCCCGCTCACGGCGGCGGACCAGCTGGCGTACAACCGCATGCTCGCGGGGATCGCCCATGCGCGGGGCCTCGCGGTGGGGCTCAAGAACGACCTCCAGCAGATCCCCGAGCTGGTGCCCGACTTCGAGTTCGCGGTCAATGAACAGTGTGCGCAGTTCGACGAGTGCGCCAAGCTCACGCCGTTCGTGAAGGCGGACAAGGCGGTGTTCCACGTCGAGTACGAGCTGCCGAACAAGGACTTCTGTGCCGAGTCCGACAAGCTGGGGCTCTCCTCGATGCGTAAGAACCTCAAGCTGGACGTGTGGCGTCAGCCCTGCTGAAGGGGCCGCGCTCTCAGCCGAGCAGGACCGCTGTCAGGGACAGGGTCGCCATCGACAGGAGGGTCGAGAGCAGCACGGTGTCGCGGGGCAGCGCGGCGTCGAGGCGGTATTCGGAAGCGAAGACGAAGGCGTTCTGCGCGGTGGGCAGCCCCGCGCAGAGCACCACCGCGAACAGTTCGGGGCCGCCGAGCCCGAAGGCCCACCGTCCCAGCGCATAGGCCAGGAGCGGCTGGACGGCCGTCTTGAGGGTGACGAGCAGGGTGCGCTCGGCCCGCTCCCCCGGGGCGGCCGCGGTCCGCGCGGTGAGCGACATGCCGAGCGCGAACAGGGCGGCGGGGACGGCGCCGCCGCCCAGGACGGCGAGCGGCGAGGTCACCTCGGTGGGCAGCCCGAGGCCGAGCGCGGCCACCGCCGCCCCGGCGGCGGATGCGCCGACCACCGGGTTGCGTAGGGGCAGTTGGAGCATCCTGAGCCATCGCCCGGGTGCGTCACGGCGTACGTCGAGTTCGATGAGGATCAGGATCAGCGGCGTGATGAAGAGCATCTGGAAGAGTGCCGCGGCCACGATGAACGAGGTGTCGTGCAGGACGTGCACCGCGACCGGGATCCCGAGGTTGGCCGAGTTCACATAGGAGGCGCCCATCGCGCCGATCGCCTGCTCGGCCCGCTTGCGCCCGAAGAGGCGTCCGCTCGCCACCAGGCCCGCCGCGAACACGGCGAGCAGGCTGAGGGCGAAGACCGCGACGCCGGGCTGTGCGAGGTCCCCGGGGCGCGACTTCGCCATCGTCAGGAACAGCAGCGAGGGCATCGCGAAGGTGAACGCGAAGCGGCCCAGCACCTGTTGGGCCTGGTCGCCCAGCAGGTCGAACCGCCCGGCCGCCCAGCCGAACGCGGTGATGATCCAGATGGGCAGGAATCCGGAGAAGACCGAGTGCACCGGGTCAAGGATGCCCGAACGGTGTCCGGTCCCCGCCGTCGGGGTACCGCTGACCGGACACGCGTCCCCGGCCGGTCAGACCCTAGAAGGGATGGCCGGCGGTCTCGCGGCGCACGGTGGTCCAGCGCAGCTCGGTGAAGGCGTCCAGGTTGGCGGAGCCGCCGAAGCGGGCGCCGGTGCCGGAGGCGGCGATCCCGCCGAAGGGGGCCACGGCCTCGTCGTTGACCGTCTGGTCGTTGATGTGGGCGATCCCGGTGGGGATGCGGTCCGCGAGTTCCAGGCCGAGCGCGGTGTCCCGGGTGACGATGCCGAGCGAGAGCCCGTAGGGGCCGCTCGCCGCCAGGGTCGCGGCCTCGTCCAGGGTGGCGAAGGACCGCACCGGCGCGACCGGCCCGAAGACCTCCTCCGCGTAGGCGGGGGTGTGGTCGTCCACGTCGGCGAGGACGGTCGGGCGGAAGAAGAGGTCGCGGTGGCCGCCGCCGGCCGCGAGCCGGGCGCCGCGCGCGATGCTGGACTCCACCAGCCCCTGGATCTTGCCTAGTTGGCCCCGGTCGATGACGGGTCCGAGATGGACCCGCTCGCGGTGGGGGTCGCCGACGGTCAGCGCCTCGGCCTTGGCCGCGAGCCGCTCGATGTACTCCTCGTACAAGGAGGCGTGCACGAGGTGGCGGCCGGTGGTCATGCAGATCTGGCCCTGGTGGAAGAACGAGCCCCAGGTGGCCTGGGCGACGGCGCCCTCGATGTCGGCGTCCGCGAGGACGACGAGTGCCGAGTTCCCGCCCAACTCCAGGTGCGCCCGCTTGAGTTGGCGTCCGGCCGCCTCGCCCACCCGGCGGCCCGCGGCGGTCGACCCGGTGAAGGAGATGACGGGGATCCGGGGCTCGGCGACGAGGGCCTGTCCGGTCTCGGCACCGCCGGGCAGAAGGTGCAGCAGCCCTTCGGGCAGACCCGCCTCGGCGAACACGGCCCCGAGCGCGAGGCCGCCGCAGACCGCGGTGCGCGGGTCGGGCTTGAGCAGCACCGCGTTGCCCAGCGCGAGCGCGGGGGCCACCGAGCGGATGGACAGGATGAGCGGAGCGTTGAACGGGGCGATCACCGCGGTCACACCGACCGGGACGCGGCGGGTGTAGGAGAGCCGGGGCTGCTCGCTCGGAAGTATCTCGCCGAGCGGGCGGGAGGCCAGGGCGGCCGCCTCGTAGCACTCCTGGGCGGCGACGTGCAGCTCGAAGTCGGCCTTGCCGGGGATCGAGCCGGACTCGCGCACCAGCCATTCCCGCAGTTCGTCGGCGTGGCGGCTGAAGAGGTCGCCCGCCCTGCGCAGGACGGCCGCACGCGTGAGGTGCGGGGTGCGCGCCCAACCCGGCTGGGCCGCGGCGGCGATCGCGGCGGCCGTTTCCACGTCCTCGCCGGCGGCGAGGGTGACGGCGCCGAGCGATGCGCCGGTGGCGGGCTCGACGACCTCGTACTCACCCCCGGCGAGCGGTGCGGGCTGCCATGTCTTGGGGTCGAGCAGGGCCATGAAGGCGCTCCAGTCACTTTCGCATCGGAGGGGCGAAGTCCCTTACGGGGCACGCTGGTTGACGGTACCGCCCGTCGGCGGCACCGCCGGAGTCCGGGTCGGTCAGCGTTCCAGTACGAGGGCGAGGCCCTGGCCCACCCCGATGCACAGGGCCGCGAGGCCCGTGCCCGAGCCGGCCGCGGCGAGCTGATGGGCCACGGCTCCGGCGAGGCGGGCACCCGAGGCGCCGAGCGGATGGCCGATCGCGATGGCGCCGCCGCGCGGGTTGACCACGGCGGGGTCGAGGCCGGGCCATTCGGCGAGGCAGCCGAGCGACTGGGCGGCGAACGCCTCGTTCAGCTCGAAGGTGGTGAGGTCACCGAAGTCCTTGCCGGCCCTGGCGAGCGCCTTGCGGACCGCCTCGACCGGCCCGAGCCCGAAGAGCTGGGGCTCGATGCCGGTCACGGCGGAGCTCCGGATGCGGGCGAGCGGTTCGCGGCCGGTGGCACGCAGGCCGTCCTCGTCGACGAGCAGCAGGGCGGCGGCGCCGTCGTTGAGCGGCGAGGCGTTGCCCGCGGTCACCGAACCGTCCGTGCGGAAGGCCGGCTTGAGCCGGGCGAGCGCTTCCGGGGAGGACTCGCGGATGCACTCGTCGCGGGCGAGCTCGACCCCGGCGTACGGGACGACCTCGCCGTCGTACAGGCCCTTGGCCCAGGCCTCGGCGGCCTTGCGGTGGCTCTCCAGGGCGAAGGCGTCCTGCTGTTCGCGGGTGATGCCGTGCCGGTCGGCGATGAGTTCGGCGCCCTCGCCGAGCGCGACGGTCCACTCGGCGGGCAGCTTCGGGTTGGTCATGCGCCAGCCGAGGGTGGTGGAGAACATCTGCTGGTGCCCGGCGGGAAAGGCGCGTTCGGGCTTCTGGACGACCCAGGGGGCGCGGGACATCGACTCGACGCCGCCCGCGACGGCGATGGAGGCGTCACCGACCGCGATGGCGCGGGCCGCCTGGATGACGGCTTCGAGGCCCGAGCCGCACAGCCGGTTGACGGTGACGCCGGGCACCGAGACCGGCAGCCCCGCGAGCAGCACGGCCATCCGGGCCACGTCGCGGTTGTCCTCCCCCGCTCCGTTGGCGTCGCCGAAGTACACGTCGTCGATGCGGGCCGGGTCGAGCTCGGGGCTGCGGTCCACCAGGGACCTGACCACATGGGCGGCGAGGTCGTCGGGCCGCACCGCGGCGAGGGCGCCGCCGAACTTGCCGATCGGGGTGCGGACGGCGTCGACGATGTACACGTCGCGGATGCTCATCGGGTCTCTCCCACGGATCTCTTCACCGCTTCGCGGCCACCACGGCAGCCTGTTCGCCCAGTGAAGTGATGTTCATGAATGGCTGCGCCCGAGTCTCTGCCCCTCGCCGTCCGCTGTCAACGGGCCCCGGCCGGAACCCGGTCAGCCGCCGGGGCGGGCCGGTACGTCCCTGACCACCGCGGTCAGACCGATGTCGAGTTCGGACCCGTCGACCAGCAGCGCCTCGACCGCCCGCCCCGCGGAGTCGATCTCGGCCTCGATGCCGTGTCCGGCATAGCGGGGGTAGCCCGAGACCCCCGTCTCACCGGTGGCCTCGACGACGGCGGACCGTACGGCGCTGTCGGCCACCGAGGCATCGCCCCGGGACTCGACGTGCTCGGGCACCAGCAGGATCTCGAAGCGCCGCGGGTGCCGGCTCGCGTACTGCGGTTGATGGCTCATGCTCCGAACGCTAGACACCCGGCGCCCCTGACGCACCCCGTCCCACGCGCCGGGCTCAGCTGGATTCGCGCGGCAGCGCCCGGGCGCCCATGAGGTCGTGCCGCTCGGGGGCGCCGTCCGGGTCGCGCACCACGCGGTCGACCAGTTCGGCCAGGTGGCGGCCGGTCACCATCTCGACGCGCACCGTGCTCAGACGGGGGCGCAGGAGCCTGCCGAGCAGCAGGTCGTCGGCGCCGATCACCGCGGCCTCGCCGGGGACATCGATGTCAGCGTCCTGGAGCGCGCGCATCAGGAGCATCGCGTACTCGTCGTTGTAGGCGAACACCGCGTCCAGCCCCAACTCGCGCCAACGGGAGGCAAGTTGGGATGCGGACTCTTCCGTGTACGCCATCGTCACCGGCTCGACGAGCGCGTCCGTGCCGTGCGCGGCCTTGCGGGCGCCGGCCAGGCGCGGCCGGGAGAAGAGTTCGAGACCGGGCTCCTCGGGCATCAGCACGCCGATCCGGCGACGACCCCGCTCAAGCAGGTGGGCGACGGCACTCTCGCCGACCTCGCGCTGGTCCATCACGAGCGCGTGGGCGCCCTCGACGCGCTGCGGGCCCAGCGTTATGACCGCGCGGGCCCCGGAGCGCTTGAGGAGCTGGACGCCCTGCGGAGTCAGCTCGATCTCGCCGAGCGAGACCACCGCGACCGGCCGCAGTTCGGCCCATGCGCGGGCCGCCTCGTCGGCGCCCAGCCCGAGACTCCCGTACTGCACGACGGTGTAGTCGAGCCGGCGCAGCTCCCACTGGAGTTCGTTGAAGAACCGGCTGTAGAGCGGCCCCACCGGGATGTGGGAGGTCGGCAGCAGCACGATCCGGGTGTGCCCGGCGCGCAGGCTGCGGGCCGCGGCGTGCGGCACATAGCCCAGTTCCTCGGCGGCGGCCCGCACCTTGATCCGGGTGGGCTCGCTGATCCGCACGGCCGAGGTGTTGTTGAGCACGTAGCTCACGGTCGCCCGGGAGACCCCGGCGAGCCTGGCCACGTCGGCACTGGTCGGGACGGGACGGTCGGCAGGCTGCTTGGGTGTCTGGCTCATCGCGATCGGCATCTTTCCAGACGCGTCCGGGCCAGGGTCTAGCGGATGGCCTGAATTCGATGCTACACAGTGCTTACGCGCATCGTTGACACGTGTCACCACAAGCGTCACCGCCGTCGGTCACAGGCCGTCGTCCCGTCGGCACCGGTGTCACCAGGAGTCCTCCACCGTCCGGAACCCTCATTCCGCACCGGTCGGGCCCCGAGCCGCGCGCGCTCGTCCCCCTCGTCCGCCTCTTCCCACTCCTCGGAGGGCAGCGTGGCCCTTTCCTCCCCCGGCACCGGCATCCCCCTGGCCGTCACCGACCCGGCTCCCCGTCCCGCACGCGGGCTCCTTCCGCTGCTGCTGCTCGGCAACACCGCCATGTACGCCCTCTACATCGGCGTACCCGGGGTGCTGCTGGCGCTCCAGATCGAGCACATCGACGCGGCGCACAAGGTCGCCGACTTCGGTCTCGTCTCCGGCGTCTCGGCGATCTTCGCGACCGTGTTCAACCCGGTGGCGGGCGCGCTCTCCGACCGTTCGGGGCGCCGTAATCCCTGGATACTCGGCGGCGGCCTGCTGGCGCTGCCAGTCATGCTGCTGCTCGGCACGGTCCACACGCTGCTGCTCGTGACCATCGTGTGGTGCCTGGGCCAGGCCGTCCTCAACGTCTACCAGGCTGCGCTCACCTCGGTCGTCCCCGACCGGGTGCCGCTGTCCGCCCGCGGCAAGGCGTCAGCCGCCGTCGGGCTCGGGCTGCCCTTCGGCTCCACCGTCGGCGCGCTGCTCGGCGCCGCCTTCGCCGACCACTACCGCACCGGCTATCTGGTCTTCGGCGCCCTCATCGCCGTCGCCGCGGTCGTGTTCACGGCCGGGACGCGCGAGGAGAGACGGCCGGCCAAGGCGCCGCTCCCCTTCGCCCGGCAGCTCTCCGCGTTCACCGGCGCGCTGCGCGACCACGACTTCCGCTGGGCGTTCATCGGGCGCGCGCTGCTCGTGCTCGGTTACTTCTCGGTGGCCGGATACCAGCTCTACATCCTCCAGGACCACACCCGTCTTCCGGCGGGCCTCTCGCCCGAGCACGCGGTGGCGATCCTGACGCCGGTCAACGCCGTCGCCATGGTGGTCTCCACCGTGCTCGGCGGCTGGCTCTCCGACCGCCACGACCGGCGCAAACGGTTCGTCGGGGCCTCGGCGGCGCTCTCCGCGGCCGCTCTGATCATCCCGGCGGTCTCGCCGAGCTGGCCCGCGATGATCGCGTTCGCGGTCGTCAACGGCCTGGGTTTCGGCTGCTACATGGCGGTCGACACCGCGCTCGTCACCCTCGTCCTGCCGAAGGCCGAGGACGCGGCCCGGGACATGGGCGTCCTCAACGTCGCCAACGCGGGCCCGCAGATCGTCGCCCCGTTCGCGGCCTCCCTGATCGTCTCGGCCAGTGGCGGCTACACCGCGCTCTTCCTGGCCGGAGCGGCGCTGTCGGTCCTGGGCGCGCTGGCCGTGCGCCCGATCAGGTCCGTGCGCTGACAGACGTACGGGCCCGGGGCCCGCGCGTGCCTGACACACGCGCCGGTCCGGGGTCCGTATCCGTACGGTTCCGGGGCGGGCCCGCACCTGACCGCGCCGCCCGCCCCGGGCCCGTACACCCTCCGATCGACCGCACCACCCGTACCGAAAGGCAATATCGTGCAACTCAACACGCGCACCTGGGGAGAGGGCGACCGTGTCGCGCTCCTGATCCACGGGATCATGGCCGACCACCGCACCTGGCGGAAGGTGGGCCCGGCGCTCGCCGACCGGGGCTATCGCGTCATCGCGGTGGACCTGCGCGGCCACGGCGCGAGCGGGCGCGGCGAGTACCGCCCCGAACTCTTCGCGGACGATCTCGTCGAAACGCTGCCCGCCGGGGCCGAGTTGGCGATCGGCCACTCGCTCGGCGCGCTCTCCCTCTCGCTCGCCGTCGAGCGGCTGCGGCCGGCCCGCGCGGTGTACTCGGATCCGGCCTGGAACGTCAACTCCCCCCAGGAGAGCGTGAGTCCGGAACTCTTCGCCCAGTTCAAGGGGGCGACCCGGGAGATGGTCGCCGGGCTCAACCCGCGCTGGGAGCAGGAGGACATCGACATCGAGCTGGCGACTCTGGGGCTCTGGGACGAGAACACCGCCCTCGGCCTGGCCGCGATGTTCGGCTCGGACCTGGTCCCCGCGAAGGCCGTCGTCCCCTCGCTCGTCCAGCTCGCCGAGGCGAGCTTCCTCTACGACGCGGCGGAGGCGGCCCGCCTCGAAGCGCGTGGCTTCGAGGTCCGTACCGTCAAGGGCGCGGGGCACACGATCCACCGCGACGACTTCGACGGTTTCATGGCTTCGCTCGACGGCTGGATCTGACGTCGCCGGGCGGCCGGACCCCCGTCCCGGCCGCCCCGACGTCCCCGCTCAGGCCGGGAGCGCGTCCACCGTGGGCACGACGACCCCGAACAGGTCGGTGATCGCGGTGAGCGCGGCGGTCTGGAGGTCGTTCGCCCGAAGGTCCCTGCCGTCGGGCGCGGTGAGGGAGCGGGTCGCCGTGGTCTCGGCGACGACCGTGGGCCGGTAACCGAGGTTGAAGGCGCCCTGCGCGGTGTAGTTGACGCACATGTGGGTCATGAACCCGGCGATGACCAGGTCCTTGCCGCTGCCCGGGGCCGCGCCGAGCTGGGTCAGGGTCTTCTCCAGGTCGGTCAGGTGGAAGGAGTTGGGGAACTGCTTGACCACGACGGGCTCCCCGTCCTTCGGGGCCACTTCGTCGCTGATGGCTCCGATGTGGGCGCGGATGTCGTACGGTCCGCCCTCACCGCCGTCGTTGATGATGTGCACGACCGGGGCGCCTTCGGCGCGGGCCCGCTCCAGCAGGCGCGCCCCGGCCGCGAGGGCTTCCTCGGCGCCCTCCAGGGCCATCACGCCGGTGCGGTAGGTGTTCTGGTAGTCGACCAGGATCAGGATCGAGTCGCCGAGCCGCGGCGGCCGGCTGTCCAGGCCGACCACCTCGCGCAGGGGCGCGGAAGGCTGGTGGGTGAGGGACTGGCGGTCGAAGGACTGCGGGGTGGCGTTCTCTTCGGTGCTCATCTCGGGCCTCTCATAACGTAATTGACGGAGCGTCATGGATCGGATGGGGTCATGGTTGCGGGCATGGCGAAGCCGTCGCGGCATGGCGAAGCCGTCGGGATCGCGCTCGGGACAAGGTGCAGAGGTCAGGCGGGCTGGGTGCGGAAGCGCCGGCGGTAGGCAGCCGGGGTGGTCGCGAGCTGACGTCTGACCGCGCGGTGCAGGGTCTCCACCGAGCCGAGACCGGACGTATGCGCGACCTCGTCGAGCGGGCAGTCGGTGGTCTCCAGCAGGCGCCGGGCCGACTCGACCCGGGCGGCCTCGACGTAGGAGGCGGGGCTCGCGCCGGTCTCCTGTTTGAAGACCCGGGCGAAGTGCCGCTCGCTCAGACACATGCGGGCCGCGAGGGCCTGGGCCGACAGGTCCTCGTCGAGGTGGTCGGCGATCCACAGGCGCAGCTCGTCGATGTCGCGCCGGGAGGTGGCGGGCCGGCTGAGCGGCACGGAGAACTGGCTCTGGCCGCCCTGCCGTCTGAGGTACATCACCAGCTGCCGGGCCACCGCGAGGGCGACCTCCTCGCCCTGGTCCTCGGCGACCAGGGCGAGCGACAGGTCCAGGCAGGCGCTGATCCCTGCGCCGGTCCACAGCCGCCCCCGGTCGGTGCGGACGAAGATGGGGTCCGGGTCGACGGTGACGGCGGGGTGGTCGGCGGCGAGCTGGGCGGCCGTCAGCCAGTGGGTGGTCACCGTCCTGCCGTCGAGGAGCCCGGCCGCAGCGAGGACATGGGCGCCCACGCACACCGACGCCACCCGGTGGGCGTACCGTGCGGTGTCCCTCACCCAGGACACGACGTCCGGGTCGATGCGGGCGACGGGCCCCGCGTCGGTGAGGTCGACCGCGCCGGGCACGAGCAGGGTGTCCACGCCTCGGCCGACCTCCGCGAACGACAGGTCGGCGATCAGCCGCACGCCCGCCGACGTGCGCACCTCGCCGGCGGCGGGGCCGGCAAGGCACACCTGGTACCCGGCGCGGCCGCCGGTCTCACGGTTGGCCAGGGCGAAGACCTCGGCCGGTCCGGTGACATCCAGGAGGTCGACATCGGGGAAGACCGCGATGACGACCCGGTGCGAAGTGGGCATGCACCCATCCTCGGCGCCCGCCCCGGTGGCCGCAATGACGATTCCCTGTCACATCCGGACACCGGCCCGATCCGGCTCGTCCGGGCCACGGCGCCGGGCCCCGCCCGGGCTCAGTCGCGGCGCCGTGCGGCCCAGACCGTGCGCTCGGTGCGCACCGCGAGGTCGTCACGGTTCAGGATGCTCTGCGGGCCCTCGGTGTCGAGGAGTCGGTCGTACGCGGCGAGGTCCTCGGCCGACAGGTTCTGGACGACGGTGTCGCGCATGCGGAGCAGGCTCTGGAGGGCGTAGCGTCCGACGGCGTCGCTGTGGGAGCGGTCGAGGTGCACGGTGATCGTGCGGTGGTCCTCGATGGTGAACCCGGCCTCGGCCAGCATGGGTCCCCAGTCGGCACCGCGGTGCGGCACCTGCTCGGCGTGGTGCCGCTCGCTCGCGGCATGGCTGCGCTCCTCCAGGCCGGGTCGCTCGGCCGGGGCGTCCTCGGGCAGGAAGCGCGGGAAGCCGGACAGTTCGACGACGGCGAAGAGGCCGCCGGGCACGAGCAGGTCGTGAACCGCCCGCAGGGTACGGTCCGGGTCGGCCATGTGGTGCATCGAGGCCGAGGCCCAGACGAGTTCCGGCGCACCGAGTTCGGGCCACTCGGCGTCCAGGTCGGCCCGCACCGTGCGGATCCGGTCGGCCACTCCCCTGCCGTCGGCCTTCTCGCGCAGACGGCGCAGGTGGTCCGCCGAGCTGTCGACGGCGGTCACCTCGGCCCCGGGGAATCGGTCGAGCAGGGCGAAGGTGCCGGTGCCGGTCCCGCAGCCCAGGTCCACGATGTGGCGCGGGTCGGCGGTGAGCGGGAGGGCGGCGGTGATGGAGGCGATGTGCTCGGCGAGCACGGCGGCGTCCAGGTCGAGGATCTCGGCCTCGCCGTCGGCGTCGTGCCGGAAGGGGTGGGAGTGGGCGTGGGCTTGGTGCGCGGCGTGGCCGTGGCCGGGGTGCTGATCGGTCGCGGTGTGCGGGCTTGCGTGACTCATGCCGCCCACGCTAAGCCGGTCGCGCGGGCGCGGCACGGCGCGCCCGCGAATGCGCAAGACGATGCCCCGATCGGCTGCCGAACGCGCAAGAAACCCGCTGACCTGCGACGCCCCGACTCGTCAGGCGGGCCTCTCGCCACCGGTCCCGCCGCCGTTCTCGCCACCGCTCTCGGCACGCTGGTGGCCGCGCCGGGCGTCCCGGTCGAAGATGCCGAGGACCTCGCAGGGGCCGCCCTCGGCACCCATGGCGTGCGGCAGCATCGTGGGGAACTCCGCGGCCTGGTTCGTCTCCACCCTGATGCGGCGGTTGCCGAGCAGCAGGACCGCGGTGCCGGACAGGACGACGAGCCACTCCCGGCCGGGATGGGCGCGCATCCGCGCGGGGCTGTCGGGCGGCGGCTCGGTCATGCGCTGGCGGATGACGCTCATGCCGGGATCCGCCTTGACGGGCCAGCGCAGCTGTCCTCGGGTGGCGTCGACCGTCGGGCTGATGATGACGTCCTCGGCGGCGGTCTCCACGAGCTGGTCCAGCGTCGTGTCCAGGGCGCGGGCCAGGGTGACCAGGCTGTCCAGGGCGAGGCGGCGCTGCCCGTTCTCGATCCGGCTGAGCGTGGACTGGCTGAGGTTGGCCCGCGAGGCCAGCTCGTCGAGGGACCAGCCCTGGGCCAGCCGCAGGGCGCGGATCCGTTTGCGTACCAGACTGTCCAGGTCGCCGTCGTTCTGCGTCATGGGCCATACGGTATGCCGCACCCGCACGGGCTGCCCGGCCGGTCCGTTACGCTCCCCCGATGAGCGAGGACATGGTGGGACTGCCCGGCCGGGTGTCCGGAACGGTGGGGCCCGGGCTCGTGGGTGAGGTCATCGTCAGGATCCGGGGCGGGGCCGAGCACTTCCTGGCCCACCCCGCGCCGGGCACCGGCCGGCTGGAGACGGGGACGGTGGTGACGGTGGTGGAATATCTGCCTCCGCGCACGGTCTACGTGATGGCCGCATACGACAACTGAGCACTCCCCGGCTCACGTTGACGCACTCCTCACCTGCGCGTTCACCGGTGCGTATCAAGATTGCGACAAGGAAACGTCAGCGTCTTCCCGCCAACGGCGGCCAGGAGCACACTCCCCTCGTCAGTGCCGAGCGGCACTGCGTGAAGGGGGCGCATGCCGATGGTCATCGGCGTCGCGGCGGGACTCGTTCTCGCCGCCATCATCGTTCTGGTCGGCCTGTTCAAGCTCATGTGGCGGGTGGCCGAACCGAACGAAGCACTCGTCATCTCCGGGTCCAAGCACCGGACCGAGGGGCTCGGCGAGGGCATGGGGTTCCGGATCGTGACCGGTCGGGGGACCCTGGTACTGCCCGGTGTGCAGGCCGTCAGGAAACTGTCGCTCGATCTCAACGAGACCGAGCTGTCGGTGGACTGTGTGACCCAGCAGGGCATTCCGCTGCGGGTGCGCGGCGTGGTCATCTTCAAGGTGGGCGACGACTTCGTGTCGATCGCGAACGCGGCCCGCCGCTTCCTCGACCAGCAGAAGATGATGTCGGACCGGGTGCACAACGTCTTCGCCGGTCATCTCCGTTCCATCGTGGGCGGGTTGACGGTCGAGGACATGATCCGGGACCGCGAGAAGCTCACCGGGCAGACCCGGGCGGCCTGCGGTACGGAGATGGAGAAGCTGGGCCTGATCGTCGACTCGCTGCAGATCCACGAGATCGAGGATCCGACCGGTTACATCAAGAACCTGGCGATGCCGCACGCCGCCGCGGTGCAGCGGGACGCGCGGATCGCGCAGGCCGAGGCCAACCTGCGGGCGACCGAGGCCGAACAGGCCGCGTTCGCGCGGATGTCGGAGGCGACCCGGGACAGCGAGATCCTCCAGGCCGGCTACCAGGCCGAGCGGGACAAGGCCGCGGCCAGTTCGCGCCAGGCGGGCCCGCTCGCGGACGCCGCCGCCCGCCAGGAGGTGGTGGTGCAGGAGACCCGGGTCGCCGAGCTGGAGGCCCACCGCCGCGAGCAGCAGCTCCAGGCGGACGTACGCAAGCCGGCCGACGCCCAGGCGTACGAGAAGCGCACGCTGGCCGAGGCCGAGCGGGATGCCCGCATCTCGGCCGCGCAGGCCAAGGCCAAGGAGACCGAACTCGCCGCCGCGGCCGAGGCGACCCGGGTGAAGGCGGCCGCGGCCGCCGAGGCCCAGGCCACCGAGGCGCGCGGGCTCGCGGCCGCGAAGGCGACCCGGGCGACGGGCGAGGCCGAGGCGGCGGCGACGCAGGCCCGGGGCCTCGCGCAGGCCGAGTCGGCGAAGGCGCAGGGCCTTGCGGAGGCCGAGGCCATCAAGGCGCGGGCGGCGGCCCTCGCGGAGAACCAGGAGGCCGTGGTCGCCCAGCAACTCGCCGAGAACTGGCCGCAGATCGTGGAGGCGGGTGCCTCCGCCTTCGGCAATGTGGAGCACATGGTGCTGCTCAACGGCGCCGAGGGCATGTCGGAGATGTTCGCGAAGGCGCTGACGATGGGCGGCACCGGGCTTGGCCTCGCACGTCAGCTGCTCGCGTCGATGAACCAGAACGGGGAGGCCCCGACCGGGCAGTCCCCGGCCGCTCCGTCGCCCCGCTCGACGCCCGTACCGATCACCGAGGAGGTCAACGGGTCGCGCAACTAGACTCACGTGAAGGCAAGTTGGCTCCCCTCCGGTTGCCGGAGGGGAGCCGACCGCCGTATCCGCTCAGGCCGCCAGCGTCTCCGCGGCCTGCTGGTCGAGGTACTCCTCGTGGATCTCGCGCGGCCCGAACGGCCAGACCTTCTCGAAGCGCGCCCACAGCACGAAGGCCACACAGCCGAGCGCCAGCCAGGCGAGCGACCACTCGATGGGATGGCGGCCCGGCGAGTTCTTGTCGGAGTAGCCGTAGATGGTGAGCCAGCCGACCAGGGCGACCAGACTCGGCAGCGGATAGAGCCACATCCGGTACGGGCGGCGCAGTGCGGGCTGGCGCTTGCGCAGGACCGTCACGGCGAGGATCTGCGCGAGCGCCTGCACGATGACCATCACCGTGGTGAGCAGCTGGATGAGGGTGGTCAGATCGGTGCGGCGGCCGATCATGAAGCCGATGGCGGTGATGACGCCCATGGTGGCCAGGCCCAGCATCGGGAAGCGGTGCCGCGGGTGCAGCTTGGCGTAGGGGCGGAAGAACACCTTGTCGCGCGCGGCGTCGTACGGGACCCGCGAGCCGCCGAGGAGTCCGGCGAACACCGAGGCGAAGGCGGTGATGAGGATGAGGACGGTCACCACGTCGGCGGCGGTCCTGCCCCAGGCCTTCTCCAGTACGGCGGAGGCGACGGACGAGGAGGCGATGTCGTTCGGGTCCAGCATCCGGTGGTAGTCGATCACGCCGAGGGTGCCGATCTGGAGCAGCAGGTAGATCGCCATGATGCCGAAGATGGAGTAGATGATGGAGCGCGGCAGGG
Organism: Streptomyces sp. CB01201; assembly: GCF_002803085.1. GTDB lineage: Bacteria > Actinomycetota > Actinomycetes > Streptomycetales > Streptomycetaceae > Streptomyces > Streptomyces hundungensis. Next base: position 116,204 of record NZ_NNBJ01000020.1, read on the forward strand.
TGCGGCCCGGGTCCTTGATCTCCGCGCCCATGTAGGCGGTGGTGTTGTACCCGAGGTAGTCGTAGATCCCGATGGTGAGCCCGGCCGCGAAGCCGATCCAGAAGTGACTGCTCGTCAACGCGAAGGCGCCGGAGGGGTAGTGGAAGGCGAGGTGGGGGCTGAAGTCGGTGGCGGCGGCGAGGATCACCAGGCCCACGGAGGCGATCATCACCACCCACATCACGGCGGTGATCCGGGCGATGTTCTCGATCCCCCGCCACAGCAGCAGCACCACGAGCGCGATGATGCCGAGTCCGATCAGGTCGCCGGCGGTCCTGCCGAGGTCCGGGGCGAGATAGCCGAGGTACTGCACGAACCCGACGACGCCGGTGGACATGGCGAGCGGGATGAAGAGCATCGCCGTCCACACGAAGAGGAACGGCATGAGGCGGCCCGTGCGGTACTGGAAGGCCTGGCGCAGATAGACGTAGCTGCCGCCGGAGCCCGGCAGCGAGGCGCCGAGCTCGGCCCAGATCAGACCGTCCGCGAGCGCGAGGACCGCGCCCGCCACGAACCCGATGACGGCCTGGGGGCCGCCGAAGGCGGCGACCATCAGGGGAATGGTCACGAAGGGGCCGATGCCGCACATCTGGCTCATGTTGATGGCGGTGGCCTGGAAGAGTCCGATCCGGCGGACGAAGCCGCCGGAGGGCGGAGGGGTTGCGGACACGCGGTCCTCCCTGGGCTGATGTCTGGATAAGGAAGCTACTGCCGACGCGTGGCGCAGGGATTCCCCTCGACGTTGGGCGTGCTTAAGTTAAGTACCTTTACTTTCACCGTCAAGGGGTCGTCAGTGAGCAGCTCGGACCGATGCGTGAGAATGATGCGATGACCAGCAGCGACGAGGGTGGCGACCTGCCCTGGAACCCACAGCGCCAGCGCAGTTCCAACGAGCGCCTGCTGCTCGACCGGCTGCGCGCCGAGGGTCCGGCCTCCCGGGCCCAGCTCGCCCGTGACACCGGCCTCTCCAAGCCCACCGTGTCCAGTGCGCTCGCCTCCCTCGAAGCGGCCGGCCTGGTCCGCGAGGCGGGCACGATGACCCCCGAGCGCGGCCGGGCCGCCGTGCTGTACGCGCCGGACCCGACGGCCGGTTACGCGCTGGGCATCGACATCGGCCGGGCCTGGCTGCGGATCGCCCTGGCCGACCTCGACGGCACGGTGGTGGCCCGCTCCGAGGTCCGCAACCACGCGCGCACCTCGGCCGGCATGGCCGATCTCGTCGTCACCAGCGCCCACCGGCTCGTCGAGGGTTCGGGCGTGGACGCGGACAAGGTCGCCCAGGCGGTGGTCGGCACGCCGGGCGTGTACGACGCCGAGAAGCGGCGGGTCCGCTACGCCCAGCACCTGCCGGGCTGGGGCAGGCCGGGCCTGTTCGACCAGATGCGGGAGCGGCTCGGCATCCCACTGGCCGTGCACAACGACGCCAATCTGGCGGCCCTCGGCGAGTACACCTTCGGCATCGGGGCGGGCAGCAGGCTCTTCGTCTACGTCATGATCGGCACCGGTCTCGGCATGGGCGTGGTCAGCGAGGGCCAGCTCTTCATCGGCGCGCACGGCGGGGCGGGCGAGATCGGTTTCCTGCCGTGGCCGGGCGGCCAGCAGCCGGACACCCTGGAGGACGCGGTCTCCGGCGACGCGGTCGTCGCGGCCGCCCGCTCGCTCGGCATGGCGGGCCCGCTCACCGCGAAGGACGTCTTCGACGCGGCGCGGGCCGGAACGGCCGCCGCCGTCAAGGCGGTTCGGCTGGAGGGCGAACGGATCGCGCACACCGTCGCGGTGGTCGCGGCCGTTCTCGACCCCGACCTCGTGATACTCGGCGGCGGCGTCGGCCACAGCGCGGACCTGCTGCTCCGGCCCGTGCGCGAGACGCTGCGGGCGCTCACCCCGCTGCGGCCGAAGCTGGCGCGGAGTTCGCTCGGCGAGGACGCGGTGCTGCTCGGCGCGGTGGCAACGGCGCTCGGCACGGCACGGGACGTGGCCTTCGAGCGTCGCTCGGCGCACTGAGGACACCGCGTCACCCCTCAGGCCTGTGATTGACATGCCCCTATCACCGCCTCTAGCTTCCTCAGGAAGTTAGTTAAGTTCCTTTACTTGCCACCTCATGGGCAAGCACCCGAACAGACACCTGAACAAGCACCTGTAGCGATGCGCGGAAGTCCCGACCAGCCCCCTGGGAGACCACCGTGTTCCACCGCCCCGTCTCCACCCGCCCGAAGACCGCCGCCGTCGCGGTACTCGGGCTGCTCCTCGCCCTGACCGCCGGAACCCCGTCGGCCCCGACCGGCGCCCACCCCGTGCATACCCCCGCCACGCCGGTCGACCCGGCCCCGGGCCGCGCGACCCCGCTCGCCGGGTACGCCATCCGGTCGACGGCCGAGGTCGCCGACCCGGCGGCGGCCGTGTCGAGCCCCGGCTACTCGACGGCGGGCTGGTACCCGGCAGGCGCCCGCTCCACGGTCCTCGCCGCGCTGCTCGCGGCAGGCAAGTACGGCGACCCCTTCTACTCGACCGACCAGCAGAAGATCCCGAAGGCGGACTTCGCGGTCCCCTGGTGGTACCGCTCGGACTTCACCGTCGCCGACACCGCACCGCGCACCTACCTCGACTTCAGCGGCGTGATCTCGGCGGCCGATGTCTTCGTCAACGGCAAGCAGGTCGCCGACAGGAGCGCCGTCACCGGGGCCTACACCCGACACGAGCTGGATGTGAGCGAGTTGGTGAGGGCGGGCACGAACACGGTGGCCTTCCGCATCCAGCCCAACGACCCCGCCAAGAACCTCACGATGGGCTGGATCGACTGGCTGCAACCGCCGCCCGACGAGAACATGGGGATCGTCCGCGATGTGCTGATCCGGCGCGGCGGCCCGGTCGCGCTGCGGGACGCGCATGTGGTGACGGCGCTCACGGTGCCGTCGCTGTCCTCGGCCGAACTGACCGTGAAGGCCCGGGTCCGCAACGAATCGGCGGCCCCGGTCACCGCGACGGTCTCCGGCACGATCGGTGACATCTCCTTCAGCCAGGACGTGGGGCTCGCCCCGCACGAGTCGAAACCGGTCACCTTCACTCCCGTCACCCACCCCCGACTCCGCCTGAGGACACCACAGGTGTGGTGGCCGGCGGGCATGGGCGGCCAGCCGCTCTACGCCCTCGACCTGACCGCGACGGTCGCGTCCCGCACCTCCGACACCGCCCACGAGTCGTTCGGCATCCGCGATGTGAAGGCTCCGCTCAACGCGGCGGGAGCCCGCCAGTACGCGATCAACGGGCGTCCGCTCCTGATCAAGGGCGGTGGCTGGTCCCCCGACGAGTATCTGCGCTGGGACCGCACCTATGCGGAGGACCGGCTCAGGTACGCCCTGGACCTGGGGCTCAACACCATCCGTCTGGAGGGGCACATCGAGCCGGACGAGTTCTTCGAACTGGCCGACCGCTACGGCGTTCTCACCCTGCCCGGCTGGGAGTGCTGCGACAAATGGGAGGGCCAGGTCAACGGCGCCGAGACGGGCGAGCCCTGGACGGCGGCCGACTACCCGGTCGCGAAGGCGTCCATGGCCGCGGAGGCGGCCCGTCTGCGCGACCACCCCAGCGTGATCTCCTTCCTGATCGGCAGCGACTTCGCGCCGGACAGGACGATCGAGAAGACGTATGCCGATGCACTGGGCGCGGCGGACTGGTCGACGCCGGTGATCGCCGCCGCGTCCGACAACGCGGCTCCCATCAGCGGCAGTTCGGGCATGAAGATGACCGGGCCCTACGACTGGGTGCCGCCCGTCTACTGGTACAACAAGCAGGAGGGCGGAGCCACCGGCTTCAACTCCGAGACCAGCGCGGGCCCTGACATCCCCACGCTCGACACCCTGCGTCGCATGCTGTCGCCGGCCGAGCTCGACACCCTGTGGCGGTCCCCCTCGGCGAAGCAGTACCACCGCTCCCCCTCGGCCACCTTCGCCACGCTCAAGCTGTACGACGACGCCCTGGCCGGGCGCTACGGCGCCCCGGCCGGCCTCGACGACTACGTGCGCAAGGCGCAGCTCGCGCAGTACGAGAACGTACGGGCCCAGTTCGAGGCGTACGGCCGCAACGCCAAGGACGCCTCGAAGCCCTCGACCGGCGTCGTGTACTGGATGTTCAACAGCGGGTGGACCTCCCTGCACTGGCAGTTGACGGACCGTTATCTGGACCAGGGCGGCGCCTACTTCGGCGCGAAGAAGGCGAACGAGCCGCTGCACATCCAGTACTCCTACGACAACCGTGCGGTGACCGTGGTCAACAGCCGTCCGGCCGCGGCCTCCGGACTGACCGCGCGCGTCTCGCTGTTCACTCCCGAAGGCATCCGGAAGTACGACCGGACCGCGACGGGCCTGAACGTCGCCGGCGACGGCGCGAGCACCACGGCTCTGACGGTTCCCGCCTCGGTGGGCGGCCTCCCGGCGACCTATCTGGCGAAGCTCGTCCTCAGCGACGGCTCGGGCCGGGAGGTGAGCCGCAATGTGTACTGGCTCTCCACCGAGCCCGACACGCTCGACTACGCCCACACCGACTGGTTCCACACCCCCACCACGACCTACGCCGACCTCACGGGCCTGGCGGCGATGCCGAAGGCGGAGGTGACCGCGTCGGGCGTGACCACGACGGGCACGGACGGCACGTCGACGACGACGGTGACCTTGCGGAACACGGGCCCCGGTCCGGCCCCGGCGCTCCTCACGGACGTACACCTGGTGGACCCGAAGGGCACCCCGGTCCTGCCGGTCCGCTGGTCGGACAACCAGGTGACCCTGTGGCCCGGCGAATCGGCGACCCTGACCGCGACCTACCGCACCACGGACCTGCACGGTGCGGCGCCGCGGCTGCGGGTGTCCGGGTGGAACGTACCGACGGCGACGGTGGCGGGCGGTTGACCGGGGCTCGCGCTCGCCCTGCCCATCCGTTCCGAACTCCAACTCTGACTCCAACGCTGACTCTGACTCCAACTCCAGCCGGATCCGGCCATGTTCAGGCCCGTCCCAGGACCGGCCACACCGCGGGGTCCTCGAAATTGAGGGCCCAGATCGCGGTGTGGTGGACGCCGTAGCGGCTCAGGACCGGCAGGTCCGCGGTGATGCCCGCCGCGTCCTGGTACCAGACCTGCCGGACGGCGCCGTCCTCCTCGTAGGTGAAGTGGGGCGTGCCGGAATCGGGGTCGAGACGGTACGGGGCGCCCTTCGCCGCGCGCAGGGCCTCGGCCTCCTTCCAGGTCACGTGGCGGGTCTTCCCGCCTTCCACCCAGTCCCAGCCGTACGCGGGCACGCCCATTTCCAGGCGGTCGGCGGGGATCAGCGCGGTGGCCCGGCGCAGGATGTCGTCGTACCACCGGGGGCTGGCCAGCGGGCCCGCTTCGCCGCCCCGCCAGTGCAGGTCGTACCCCATGATGCGGACCCGGTCCGCGACCCGGCCGAGCGCCGCGTAGTCCCAGATCCGTCCGGTGGTCGCGGTCTGCGGGGACACCGTGAGCACGCAGCTCTTGGCCAACGCGCGCAGTCGGCCGCACAGTTCGCCGGCGAAGGCGGCGTAGGCGGCGCGCACCGTGAGGTAGTCGGCCTCGCCGGTCGGGGCGATCGACTCGTAGTCGATGTCGATCCCGTCGTACGCCCGGCTGCGCACCAGGGCGAGCAGCGCCTCCACATGGGTGGTCCGCGTGGCCGGGTCCGTGAGGATCTCCGCCAGTTCGCCCGCCTTCAGCGTCTCCATGACGGTCGGCACGACCTTGATGCCCGCCTGGTGCAGGCCGTCGATGATGCGGGTCTCGCCCGCGCCGGGGTGGCCGTCGATCCGGTCGGCCGCCTTCGCCTGGTACCAGAACGGGCTGACGGTGTGCAGTTGGGCGGCGTGCCGCAGCACATCGGCGTACGCGCCCTCCTGGTCCCAGTACGGAAGCCAGCCGGAGACGGTGCGCGGCAGGGCCGGCGGGAGCGGTTCTCCGGCGCGTGCCGGGGAGTGGAGGAGGGCGGTCAGGGTCGCGGCGGTGGCGCACAGGGCGGCGAGGCGCGTTCGGGCGGCGGAGCGGAGGGCCATGCGTCCGAGCCTGCGGCCCGGCCGGCCCACCCGCTCCACGCATTGGGCCGTACAGGCCCTACGGTGTCCGGATGACCGCTTATCTCGACGACCACACCGACCGCCCGCCGCTGCCCGGCCAGAGCGGCCCGAGCGCCACCAGCCAGGCCGATCCCCATGACGTGGCGGCCGTGCGCATGGACTACGCCCCCGACCGCGACGGGGACCCCGATCCCGGCGAGATCGTGTGGACATGGGTGCCGTTCGAGGAGAACGACGGGCGGGGCAAGGACCGGCCGGTGCTCGTCGTGGCCCGCGAGGCGGCCGGCACGCTGCTCGCCGTGCAGCTGTCCAGCAAGCGGCACGACCACGACCGCGAATGGGTGCCGATCGGCGTCGGCCCGTGGGACCGGGAGGGCCGCGAGTCCTGGGTCGACCTCGACCGGGTGCTGCGACTGCACGAACAGGGCATGCGCCGCGAGGCCTGCGCTCTGGACCTGCCCCGCTTCGCCGTGGTCGCGCAGCGGCTGCGGGAGCGGTACGGCTGGCGCTAGACCGCCTCGTTGCGGGCCGAGGCCCCTGCCCGCCGCCACCGCTCCGGGCGGGGGCCTCGGCCCGGGCGCAGGGGCTCCGCGCGCACCGCTATTTCCAGGCGCGTTCGAACGCACGCAACGTGGCCCGCTCGCTGCTCCGGTCGAGGACCGCGAAGACGACCTCGTCGAAATGGGCCGCGAACCGGCCCTGTCCCGTCAGGTGGGTGCGGAAGGCCCCGGCCACCCGCGCCGGGTCGTTGCGGAACACCCCGCAGCCCCAGGCGCCGAGCACCAGACGCCGGTAGCCGTGCAGGGCCGCCGTCTCCAGGACCCGTTCGGCCCGCGCGTCCAGGACGGGCCCGATGCGGGGCACGGCTTCGGGCGTACGGGATCTGATCACTCCCGCGTTCGGCGCCGGCGAGGTCAGGAAGCCCACCTGGTAGGGCGTCTCAAGGAACCGGCCGCGGTCGTCGCGGAACACCGGGACGCCGGGCGAGTGGATGACCCGGTCGGTGTAGAACACATCCCGGTCGGCCCGGTGGTGGGCGTAGAAGTCCGGGACGCGCAGCAGCGTGGCGTACAGGGCGGAGGAGCGGCAGAGCGCCTCCTCCTGGGCCTGGGCTCCGTTGAGGAAACCGCCGCCGGGGTTGCGTGCGGAGGCGAAGGTGAGTACCGCGACCCTGCCCGTGCCGTCCTCGTCCACCATCCGCCGGGCCGCGTCGAGGCTGCTCTCCGGGGTGACCTCGATCCGGGTCGCGCGATCGCGGTCGGGGGTGACGGGGACCGGGTCCGGACCGTGCAGGGTGGTTCCGGCGAGGGCGGCCGCCACCGGCTCGGCGATCGAGACCGTACGGCCGCTTCCGGTCGCGTACCGGCCGATGTCGGTGATCTCCACCGTGTGGCGGGCAATCGCGCGCAATCGTACACTCATGAACGGCATCGTGAACGTGTGCGAAAGATTGTCGCAATCGAATATCCGCCCGGGGAGGCGCTCTTGTGCGCGGCGGCGGCGAAGACTTAGGTGAGACGCCAGGTGTATCCGAGCCCCCCGGAAAGGCGGACATCCGCCCATGACCGCAGGTGAGTTGACCGAGACAGAGGCCGAGGACCTGCTGCGATGTATCTGCTTCAAGACGGGTCCGCCACGCACGGTGGGCGTGGAGCTGGAATGGCTCGTCCACGATCTGCACGACCCCAGGCTCCCCGTCCCGCACGACCGGCTCCGATCCGCTTACGCGGCGCTGCGCACGCTGCCGGTGCGCACGCCCCTCACCGTCGAACCCGGCGGTCAGCTTGAGCTCAGCTCGCTGCCCGCCGCATCCCTCATGGAGTGCGTCTCCACCGTCTCCGCGGATCTGATGGCGGTCCGCGGCGCCCTCAAGGAACGCGGTCTCGCCCTCGTCGGTCTGGGCCAGGAACCCTGGCAGCCCCCGCGCCGCATGCTGCGCGAGGCCCGGTACGACGCCATGGAAGCCCGATTCGACCGAACGGGCCCCGCGGGCCGGGCCATGATGTGCTCCTCGGCCTCCGTGCAGGTCTGCCTCGACGCCGGGTACGAGGAGCCCGGCCCGCTCGGCTTCGGGCGGCGCTGGCTGATGGCCCATCTGCTGGGGCCGGTCCTGGTCGCCGCATTCGCCAACTCCCCCGTGCAGCACGGCAGATCGACCGGCTGGCGCTCGGTCCGGCAGGCCAATTGGGCCGACATCGACCCGGTGTTCGCGCTCGCCCCGCCACTCCACGACCCGCCGCGAGCGTCCTGGGCGGCCCACGTGATGGACGCCCCGGTCATGTGCGTACGGTCCGACCACGGCCCGTGGTCCGCCCCGCCGGGCCTCACGTTCCGGCAGTGGCTGCGCACCAAGGCGCCGCGGCCACCCACCCGCACCGATCTCGACTACCACCTGACCACCCTGTTCCCGCCGGTCCGCCCGCGCGGCCACCTGGAACTGCGCATGATCGACGCGCAGCCCGGCGAGCACGGATGGACCGTGCCGCTCGCCGTGACCACCGCGCTTTTCGACGATCCGGAGGCCGCCGAGTTCGCCTATCGGACCGTCAAACCCCTGGCCGAGCGCGCCGGTTCGCTGACCGCGCCGCGCAATCCGCTCTGGCACGCGGCGGCCCGCGACGGTCTCACCGACCCCGAGCTGCGCGAGGCGGCCACGGCCTGTTTCGCGGCGGCGCTCGGCGCGCTCCCCCGGCTCGGCGCCGCCCCGGACCTTCTGGACCGGGTGGCCGACTTCACCGATCGCTACGTCGTACGGGGCCGATGTCCGGCCGACGACACCCCCTCGCCCGCCGCACCGAAGGACCTGAGCCCATGACCGACCCGGAGCTGCTCAGGGCCCGCGCCCTGACAGCGCTCACCGCTGCGCGCGCCCGCACCGGCACGCTCACCTCCACCGTCGACGACCACGAACTGACCGCGCAGCACTCGCCGTTGATGTCCCCGCTCGTCTGGGACCTCGCGCACATCGGCAACCAGGAGGAGCAGTGGCTGCTGCGTGCCGTCGCCGGCCAGGACGCGATCCGGCCCGAGATCGACTCCCTCTACGACGCCTTCGAGCATCCCCGCGCCGCCCGCCCCACCCTGCCGCTGCTCGCCCCCGCCGAGGCGCGCCGGTACGCCGCCGATGTGCGGGGCCGGGCCCTGGACGTGCTGGAGAGCACCCCGCTGCGCGGTGGCCCGCTGACGGATGCCGCCTTCGCCTTCGGCATGATCGCCCAGCATGAACAGCAGCACGACGAGACCATGCTGATCACCCATCAGCTGCGGTCGGGCCCTGTCGCGCTCACCGCTCCCGAGCCGCCGACCGGCACCACCGACGGCCTGCCCGCCGAAGTGCTCGTCCCCGGCGGCCCGTTCACCATGGGCACCTCGACCGAGCCCTGGGCGCTGGACAACGAGCGCCCCGCCCACCGTCGCGCGGTGTCCGCCTTCCATCTCGACACGGCCCCGGTGACCTGCGGCGCCTACCTCCGCTTCATGGCGGACGGCGGCTACCGCGAGGAGCGCTGGTGGGAGCCGGCGGGCTGGGCGATGGTCCGCGAACACGCTCTGGACGCACCGCTGTTCTGGCGGCAGGAAGGCGGCCAGTGGCTGCGGCGCCGCTTCGGGGTGACCGAGCCGGTGCCGCTGGACGAGCCCGTCCTGCACGTCAGCTGGTACGAGGCCGACGCCTACGCCCGCTGGGCCGGGCGGCGCCTGCCGACCGAGGCCGAGTGGGAGAAGGCGGCCCGCCACGACCCGGCCTCGGGCCGCTCGCGCCGCTACCCCTGGGGCGACGGCGACCCGACCGCGGCCCACGCCAACCTCGGCCAGCGCCATCTGCGCCCCGCCTCCGCCGGCGCCTACCCCGAGGGTCAGTCCCCCTTGGGCGTGCGGCAGTTGATGGGCGATGTGTGGGAGTGGACGTCGAGCGACTTCCTGCCCTACCCGGGGTTCGTGGCCTTCCCCTATCGCGAGTACTCGGAGGTGTTCTTCGGCCCCGGGCACAAGGTGCTGCGCGGCGGAGCGTTCTCCGTCGACGAGGTCGCCTGCCGGGGGACGTTCCGCAACTGGGACCTGCCGGTGCGCCGCCAGATCTTCGCGGGCTTCCGTACCGCACGGGACGCGGCCTGATGTGCCGTCATATTGCTTATACAGGACCGCCTTTGACGCTCGGCGAGCTGCTCGTGGGGCCGCCGCACGGCCTGCACCGGCAGTCGTGGGCGCCGCGCCGCCAGCGCTACGGCACGGTCAACGCCGACGGCTTCGGAGTCGGCTGGTACGCGGAGGGCGACCCCGCACCGGCCCGCTACCGGCGGGCCGGGCCGATCTGGGCCGACCCGAACTTCGCGGACCTGGCCCGGGTGGTGCGCACCGGAACGCTGCTCGCGGCGGTCCGGGACGCCACCGAGCCGGGCGCGGACGGCGAGGCGGCCGCCGCTCCGTTCGCCGCCGGGCGCCGGCTGTTCAGCCACAACGGCGCCCTGCGGGGCTGGCCCGCAAGCGTGGCGGGGCTCGCCGCGGCACTGCCCGCCGAAGCCCTGCTGCGCCTGGAGGCGCGCTGCGACTCGGCGTTCGTATGGGCGCTGGTCCTGAACCGCCTGGACAGCGGAGACGAGCCCGGGCAGGCGCTGGCCGACACCGTCGTCGAACTGGCCGCCGCGGCACCCGGCTCGCGGCTGAACCTGCTGCTCACCGACGGCGGGACCATCGCGGCGACCGCCTGGGGCGACACCCTCTGGTATCGGCACGAGCCCGGCCGTTCCACCGTCGTCGCCTCCGAGCCCTACGACGACGATCCGCACTGGCGCGAGGTGCCCGACCGCACCCTGCTGACCGCCAGCCGCACCGATGTCCTCCTCACCCCCCTCAAGGAGTCCCCGTAGTGCGCCCGTTCCAGCTGACCCGCACCCTGCCCGAGGACGCCACCGGGGCCGCACTGCGCGCCGATGTGCTGCACGGGCTGGCGCAGGCCCCCAAGTCCCTTCCGCCGAAGTGGTTCTACGACGCCCGCGGCAGCGAGCTGTTCGAGGAGATCACCCGGCTTCCCGACTACTACCCGACCCGCGCCGAGCGGGAGATCCTCACCGAGCGCGCCGCCGGCATCGCCGCCGCGACCGGGGCGCACACCCTGGTCGAACTGGGTTCGGGATCCTCGGAGAAGACCCGGCTGCTCCTGGACGCGCTGCCCGGGCCGCTCACCTACATCCCGGTCGACGTGAGCGAGAGCGCGCTGGCCGGAGCGGCCGAAGGACTGCTCGCCGACCACCCGGATCTGCGCGTGCACGCCCTGATCGCCGACTTCACCCGGGTTCTCGAACTGCCCGAGGCGCCGGGGCCCCGGCTCGTCGCGTTCCTCGGCGGCACCATCGGGAATCTGCTGCCCGCCGAGCGGGCCGAATTCCTCACTTCCGTACGGAAGTTGATGGACCCGGGCGATTCGCTGCTCATCGGGACCGACCTGGTCAAGGAGGAATCCGTCCTGGTCCGCGCCTACGACGATCCCACCGGGGTGACGGCCGCGTTCAACAAGAACGTGCTCAGTGTCATCGACCGGGAACTGGACGCCGACTTCGACCCGGACGACTTCGACCACGTGGCGCTGTGGAACCGCGAGGAGGAGTGGATCGAGATGCGGCTGCGGGCCCGCCGCGACGTGGTGGTGAAGATCCCGGAGCTCGATCTGGTGGTCCCGTTCACGGCGGGCGAGGAACTGCGCACCGAGATCTCGGCCAAGTTCCGCGAAGAGGGCGTACGGGCCGAGTTGGGCGCGGCCGGATTCGTGCCCACCCACTGGTGGACGGACGCCGCCGGGCGGTTCGCACTCTCCCTGGCGACGGCCGGCTGAGCCGAGCGCGCGGGTCCTGCGGCGCGCCACAGCCGCAGGACCCGCGCCCCGTGCGGGGACCCGCGCCCGTGCGCGAGTCACCCGCCCGTACGGGATCAGTGGCCGCCGGGCACCGCCTCCAGGACGAACACGGGGATGTCACGGTCCGTCTTCTCCTGGTAGTCCGCGTAGTTGGGGAACGCCGCGACGGCGCGCTCCCACCATTCGGCCTTCTCCTCGCCGGTCACCTCACGGGCCGTCATGTCCTGCCGTTCGGTGCCGTCCTGGAGCTCGACGCGGGGGTCGGCGACGATGTTGTGGTACCAGAGCGGGTTCTTGGGCGCGCCGCCGAGGGAGGCCACCACCGCGTACCGGCCGTCGTGCTCGACCCGCATCACGGGGGACTTGCGCAGCTTGCCGCTCTTGGCGCCGCGCGTCGTCAGCAGGACCACCCGCATGCCGTTCATCGACATTCCCTTGGCTCCGCCGGATTGCTCGATGAGCTCGACCTGTTTGCGCACCCATGCGGTGGGGGTCGGCTCGTACTCGCCGTCGAGAGGCATGCTGGGGTCCCTTCGTCCGTGAACCTGCGGGCCGGCCGGTTCGGCCGGCCTCTGGCCGAACGCCGTCGGCTCCCCCCATCTTCCCCGCGCCGTCCGCCTTCCGCGCCGAAGGCCGCCGGAGCGGGGCAGGAAGGCCGGAATCCGCCGAACGGAGCAGGAAGGCCTGATGCGAACGCTTGCCCGCCACGGGTGCGGGCAGCGGACAGGATGTGCAGCTCCGCGTCGGACGATCTTCCGCAGACTCCCCGAGGATGTGCCCCCGATGGCGACTCCCGCCGCTTCCCAGCGCCCTCCGCAGCCCCCTCCCCAGCCCTCGCGGGGCAGACCGCTGCGGGCCCGTACGGCCTGGTCGGGCGCGCTCATCGGCGTGGGCATCGCCTCCTTCGTCGACGAGACGGTCTTCCACCAGCTGTTGCACTGGCACCACTTCTACGACCGCTCCACCCCGGGCGTCGCCCTGGTCTCCGACGGCCTGTTCCACGCCTTCGGCTGGTTCGCCGTGGTCATCGGCCTGGTCCTGGTCGCCGACCTGCGCCATCGGGCGGCCCTGGTGCCACGCGCGCTCGTCGGCGGCATCCTGGCCGGCACGGGGGCCTTCCAGCTCTACGACGGCACGGTCCAGCACAAGCTGATGGGGCTGCACCAGATCAGGTACCACGTCGACCTCGTGCCGTACGACCTGACGTGGAACGTCCTCGCCGTGGTGTTCATCGGTGCGGGAGCAGGCCTGCTCCTCGGCGCCGCCCGTAGCCCCAACTCAGCTTCTGGCGCCACTTCTTGATGCATCAACAGCAGGACGGGCGGCTCGCACTCCTCGCGGCCGGGCTCGCGCTGAGCGGGGCGGTCGCCTATGTGCTCGCGGCGTCCCGGCTACGAAGGCGCGGGGACCGCTGGTCGCCGCTGCGCGACCTCTCCTTCACGGCGGGGGCGGCCGGGCTGGTGGCGGCGGCCCTCGTCGCACCGCCCGGTGGCCCCTTCACGGCCCACATGGCCCAGCACCTGGCCACCGGGATGGCGGCCCCGCTGCTGCTCGTCCTCGGCCGTCCGGTCACGCTCGCGCTGCGCTCGCTGCCGGCGGGCGGTCACCGGGCTCTCCTCGCCGTGCTGCGCTCGCGTCCGATCGGGGTGCTGACCCGTGTGCCGGTGGCCGCGCTGCTCGATGTGGGCGGCCTGTGGCTGCTGTACCGCGGCCCGCTCTTCGCGGCCGCACACGAACGGCCCTGGCTCGCGGCCCTGGTCCAGGTGCATGTCTTCGCGGCGGGGCTGCTGTTCACCTCCGTCGTCTGCGCGCTCGACCCGCTGCCACGCCGGCCGGGCACCGTCGCCAGATCGGCGGCGCTGGTCGGCGCGGGAGCCGCGCACGCCGTTCTCGCCAAGCTCCTGTACGCGGCTCCCCCGCCCGGCACCGGCTTCGGCGCGCCCGACCTCGCGGCCGCCGCCGAGCTCATGTACTACGGCGGCGACCTGGTGGAGATCGCCCTGGCGGCCGTCGTCGGACTCCGGTGGTACGCGGCGTCCGGCCGTCGCCTCGCCCGCGAGAGGCGGCGCGGGGCGAGGGCCGAGCCGCCCGCCTCAGCCTCGTACGGTCAGTGAGGCCGTGTGCGCGCGGACCTGCTCCGGGGTCAGATAGGCGTCCGTGTACTCGAAGTCCTTCAAGGTGGCGGCCTTCTGCGCCTGGAAGCCGGTGCGCACGAAGTCGTCGCCCGCGACCGCGTTCAGCATCCAGTTGGTCAGGACCCTGGTCTTGGCGACGTTGGTGCGCAGCGCCGACCAGTGGTATCCGCGGGCCACCGCCTGGGCGGGCAGACCGCGCAGCTCGATGCCGAGCGGCTTGGACACGGCGTCGCGGCCGCCGAGGTCCACGACCAGGCCGAGGTCCTTGTGGATGTAGGGCGCGAGCGGCTGGTTGCGCAGCGAGGCCACGATGTTGTCGGCGAGCCTGGGGCCCTGGCGCATCGCGTGCTGTGCGGTGGGCGGGCAGAACGCGCCCTCGCCCTTGGCGAGGTCGGGCACCGCGGCCGCGTCGCCGAGCGCGAACACGCCGTCCATGCCGGGCACGGTCATCTCGGGGGTGACCAGGAGCCGGCCGCGCTCGGTCTCCGCGCCGAGGGTGCCCACCAAGGGGCTTGCGGCCACCCCCGCCGTCCAGATGAGGGTGCGGCAGGGCAGTACGCGGCCGTCGGTGAAGGTGACCTTGTCCGGGCCCGCCTCGGCGATCGAGACGCCCAGCGACACCTCGATACCGCGCTTCTGGAGGATCTCCAGGGCGGCCTTGCCGAGCTTGTCGCCCAGTTCCGGCATGAGCTTGGGCGCGATGTCGATGAGGTGCCACTTGATCTGGCGCGGGTCGAGACGCGGGTAGCGCTTGACCGCGTTCGTGGTGATCCGCTGGAGGCAGGCGGCCGTCTCGGTGCCCGCGTAACCGCCGCCGACCACGACGAAGCGCAGCCGGGAGGCCCGCTCGTCCTCGTCGTCGCTGGCGTCGGCCAGGTCGAGCTGGGAGATGACGTGGTCGCGGATGTAGGCGGCCTCCGCGAGGGTCTTCATGCCGCGGGCGTTCTCGACGAGGCCGGGAATGTCGAAGGTGCGGGTCACACTGCCGGGGGCCAGAACGATGTAGTCGTACGGCTGGTCGAGTGTTTCGCCGGTGATCTTGCGGATGACGCAGATCTTCGCCTTGGGGTCCACTCCGATGGCGCCGCCCGGGATGATCCGGGTGCGGTGCTTGGCGCTGCGCCGCAGCGAGACGGCCACCGACTGCGGTGTGAGCACCCCCGAGGCGACCTGGGGCAGCAGGGGCAGGTAGAGCTGGTACGAGAACGGGGTGACCAGGGAGATCTCCGCTTCTCCCGGTTGGAGGCGGCGTTCCAGGCGCCGTACGCATTCGACTCCGGCGAAGCCGGCGCCTACGACGAGAATCCTCGGTCGTGCCACGGTGTGCGTCCTTTCCCTGGGACCTGAGAACGGGGACGAGAACTGGGCCCGTCCACTGCCCGAGTGCCCCTGACCGGCGTTCGTCAACATCCCCATAGTGATCAACCCGGCGCGGGCGCACCACCGAATGCCGCCACCCGGCCATGCGAAACGGCGCCGCCCGGCCGGAATGGATCCGGCCGGGCGGCGCCGTTCGTGCGCGGGGCGGACGTCAGGCGACGACGCCGCTCTCGCTGATGACGACGGTGGCGCGCGGGGCGCCGCTGCGGGTGCCGAGCGCCTCGATCTTCTTCACGAGGTCCTCGCCCTCGACGACCTCGCCGAAGACGACGTGCTTGCCGTCCAGCCAGGGGGTGACGACGGTCGTCACGAAGAACTGGGAGCCGTTGGTGCCGGGGCCGCGGTTGGCCATCGAGAGCAGGAACGGCCGGTCGTGCTTGAGCGTGAAGTTCTCGTCGGCGAAGGTGGCGCCGAAGATGCTCTTGCCGCCGGTGCCGTTGCCGTGCGTGAAGTCACCGCCCTGGAGCATGAACTCGGGGATGACGCGGTGGAAGGAGGAGCCGGCGTAGCCGTAGCCGTTCTCGCCGGTGGACAGCTCGCGGAAGTTGCGGGCCGTCTCCGGGACGACGTCGTCGAAGAGCCGGAAGACGATACGGCCGGCGTTCTCGCCGTCAATGGTGATGTCGAAGTAAACGTTCTGCATGGCCCCATCCTGACATCCATCCTCCCCCGGCCCGATCCCGGCTCGCCCCAAGGCTCCCCCGGGGCCCGGATCAGGACCCGGATCGGGGCCCGGCTCAGGGGAACAGGAGGGACGTGATGAGTCCGGATGCGGTCTTCGCGGCCTTCTTGGGATCGGCCCCGTTCAGGACGGCCGTCATGTACGGCTTGATGGGGTTGTCCGCCTCGACGGCGGGCCACTGCGGCGAGTTGGGGGTGGCCCGGCCCTGGGCGGCGCCCTTGGCCATGGTGGCGGTGCCGGCCTGGCCCTCGACGGCGGGCGCCAGGCTGGACTTGTTGGGGACGTAGTTCATCGTCGTGGCCAGGTCGGTCTGCCACTTCTCGCCGGTCAGCGCCGCGACGACCTGGACGGCCTGCGCCCGGTGCGCGGTCCGGCGCGGAATGATCAGGTCCGAGCCGCCGGTGAAGACCGCGCCCGGCTTGGCGTCGGTGGGCCCCGGGATCGGGAAGTAGCCCAGCTTGTCGGCGAGGGCCGGGTTCGCCTTCTGGATGGCCTTGGCCGCGCCGGGCACCGCGATCATCTGCGCGACGTTGCCCTTGGCGAAGACGCCGGCTTGCGGCGGGGTCTCCTCGTCGGCGTTCCTCGGGCCCCTGCCGAGCGCCTGGAGCTGCTTGTAGAACTCCATTCCGCGCAGCGCGGCCGGACTGTCGAGGGTGCCCTTCCAGTCGCCGGTGTCCTCCTGGGCCAGCTGCCCGCCCTCGTCCCAGATGAATCCGGCCAGCGTGTACCAGTCCTGCCCGGACAGGTAAATCCCTTGGTTTCCGCCGGAGTTGAGCTTCGCCGTGTCGGCCAGCCACTCCGCGCGGTCCTTCGGCGGCTTGGCGATCCCGGCGGCCGCGAAGAGGTCCTTGTTGTAGATGACGACGCGATTGGCGGCGTACCACGGGATGCCGTACTGCATGCCGTCCACGTTGCCCGGCTGGGCGAGACCGGGCAGCCAGGCGTCGCTGCCCCAGTCCCGGATCGACTCCAGGGTCATGTCGAGCAGGCCGCCGCTGGCCGCGTACTGGGGAACCTGGGTGTTGCCGACCTCGATGACGTCGGGCGCGTCCTTGCCCTTCAGAGCGGCGTCGATCTTCTCGCCGATGCCGGTCCACTCCTGGATCCGGACATCGAGCTCGACGTTCTTGTGCTGCTTCTCGAAGTCCCGCTCGAAGCGCTGCACGAAGTCGTCGGACGCGCTGTTGCGCATCAGCCAGACGGTCACCTTGGTGGTGTCGCCGCCGAATCCCGGCAGTGTGCCGCAGCCGCCGGCGGCAGTGACCGACACCAGCGCGAGCGAGCAGGCAAGGGCACGATGAATCCTCACGAAAGGTCACCTTCTGCGTGTGGGCAAGCAGTCATGACCCGACATGGGGGGCAAGCGCGATGAGCTTGTTCGGGTGTTGTTCCGTGAGTTTGGTATGGACCAATGAGGTGGTCAAGCCCCGGCGGGTGCCGAACTTTTCCGGCCATCGGCGGACGGCTGCCGCCGGGGCGCCTGCCGCTGTCTCGCGGAGTGCGGCGGGGTGGGGCACGGTGGAGTAACGCGACGAGAGGAGAGCACCTCCATGTCCACCCACACGTACCGCGTCAGCGAGATCGTCGGCACCTCCCACGAGGGCGTCGACCAGGCCATCCGCAACGGGGTGGCCCGTGCGGCGCAGACCCTGCGCAACCTGGACTGGTTCGAGGTGACCCAGGTCCGGGGCCACATCGAGAACGGTGTCGTCGAGCACTACCAGGTCGGGCTCAAGGTGGGCTTCCGCCTGGACGACGACGCGGAGGTCTGAGCCCCGGGCTCCGCCCGGGGGTACGGCTCCGCACCTCGGGTACGGGTACGCGCCTGGCCCCTCAGGTGCGTCCCTGCGGTGCGTTCCTCCGATGCGGGTACGCGCCTCGGGTCCCTCAGGTGCGGCCCTCGCGCTCCTGCGCGTCCTTCAGCGCGGCACCGGCCTCGGTCCAGCGTGCGCGTACGACCCGGAATCCGGCCCGCTCGGCGGCGTCGCAAACCAGCTCGTCGTCGTCGACCAGCATCCGGATCTCGCGGTCGCGGCCCAGGCGGCGCAGGATCTCCAGCTTGGTGACGCGGGCGGGCCGCCGGTCGTCGTTGCGCCGCATGTGTACGGTGCCGGCCGGCAGGCCCTGCTCGGCGAGCCACGCCACGGTGTCCCGGCGACAGCGCTCGGGCCGCCCGGTGAGGTAGACGACCTCGCACTCCTCGGCGGCCGCCGCGCACAGCGCCACGCCCTCGGCCAGCGGAGGGTCGGCGGGGGCTGCGGTGAAGAACGCGTCCCAGTCGCGCGGCTTGCGGTCGAGGAAGCGCTGGCGGTGCGAGCTGTCGGCGAGGGTGCCGTCCAGGTCGAATACGGCGAACGGCCGGGTTTTTTCGATCACGCGCCCAGGCTAGAGCGCGGGCGCCGGGCCGGTCGTGGCGGGCCGGTGTGGCGGGCCCGGGTCTGGCGGGCCCGGGCCTGGCGTGCTGCTGCGGCGGGTCGTCCCGGCTGGGCGGGGTCGTGGCTCGCGGGGCCGTGCGGGGGTGCGCGGGACGGCTCGCGCGGGGCGGTGCGGGCGCGCGCGGGACGGCGGTGCGCGGGAGCAGGCCGTGAGCAGCTCGGGAATCCTGGCGCGGCGCAGGCGTTGAACGTGAGGTGAGCTCAATGATCGCGGCAACCCGCTTCTCCGTACTCGACCGCTCGCGCACCCGCGCCGGGCACGACGGGCCGCAGGCACTGCGGGACACCGTGGCGCTGGCCGGCGAGGCCGAGCGGCTCGGCTACCACCGCTTCTGGGTCTCCGAGCACCACTCGGTGCCCGGCGTCGCCGGATCCGCCCCCACCGTCCTGGCCGCGGCCGTCGCCTCGGCCACCGCCACGATCCGGGTCGGCACCGGCGGTGTGATGCTGCCCAACCACCAACCCCTCGTCGTGGCCGAGCAGTTCGGGGTCCTCGCATCGCTCTTCCCGGGCCGGATCGACATGGGACTCGGCCGGTCGGTGGGCTTCACCGACGGGATACGCAAGGCGCTCGGCCGGGGCAAGGAGGACGCCGACGACTTCGGCGGGCAGCTAGCCGAACTGCTCGGCTACTTCGACGGGACCCAGCGGGCCCACCCCCAGGTCCACGCCCGCCCCGCCGAGGGCCTGTCCGTACCCGCCTTCGTGCTGGCCACCGGCAAGGGCGCACGGGTCGCCGCAGCAGCCGGGCTGCCCCTCGTCATCGCGAACGTCCGGGGCGAGGACGCGATGCTGCGGGCCATCGACGACTACCGCGCCTCCTTCCGCCCCTCCGCGCGGTCCGAGCACCCGTACGTCGTCCTCTCCGGCACCGTGGCCGTCGCGGACACCAGCGAGGAGGCCCGCCGGATCCTGCTCCCGGAGGCCTGGTCGACGGCGTACTCCCGCACCCGCGGCGAGTTCCCGCCCCTGTCCCCCGCCGAGGACGTGCTGTCCCGGACGATGACCGACCGCGAGCGTGCGCTGTTCGAGGAGGCGCTGCGCGGGCAGGTGTACGGCACCGAGGAGCAGGTGGCCGATGCCCTGGAGAAGGTCATCGGGCACAGCGGCGCCGACGAGTTCCTGGTCACCACGAGCACATACGACCGCACGGCCTTGATCGGCTCCTACCGCCGGCTGGCCCGGCTCGCGGGCCTGGGCGCGGCTTCGGCGTCCGCGGGTCACGGACGCCCGTAGCCCCCAAGCTGAAGATCACGGATGCGCGTCCGGCCGTAGAATTCCGGTATGCAAAGCCCCTCTGATCCGTACGTCCGTGTCCGCGGTGCCCGTGAGCACAATCTGCGCGGGGTGGACGTCGATGTCCCGCGTGACTGTCTCGCCGTGTTCACCGGCGTCTCCGGGTCGGGGAAGTCCTCGCTCGCGTTCGGCACGATCTACGCCGAGGCACAGCGGCGCTACTTCGAGTCGGTCGCGCCGTACGCGCGGCGCCTGATCCACCAGGTGGGGGCGCCGAGGGTCGGTGAGATCTCGGGGCTGCCGCCCGCCGTCTCGCTCGAACAGCGCCGCTCGGCGCCCAGCTCGCGCTCGTCGGTCGGCACGGTGACCACGCTCTCCAACTCGTTGCGGATGCTGTTCTCCCGGGCCGGCCACTATCCGGCGGGCGCCGAGCGCATGGACTCGGACGCCTTCTCGCCCAACACGGCGGCCGGCGCCTGCCCCGCGTGCCAGGGCCTCGGCCGCGTCCACCGCACCAGCGAAGACCTGCTCGTGCCCGATCCGTCGCTGTCGATCCGCGAGGGCGCGATCGCCGCCTGGCCGGGCGCCTGGCAGGGCAAGAACCTGCGCGATGTGCTCGACGCGCTCGGGTACGACGTGGACCGGCCCTGGGGCGAGCTCGACCAGAAGGACCGGGACTGGATCCTGTTCACCGACGAGCAGCCGGTGGTGACCGTGCATCCGGTGCGCGAGGCGGGGCGCATCCAACGCCCTTACCAGGGAACGTACTTCAGCGCCCGGCGCTATGTGATGAAGACGTTCGCGGAGAGCAGGAGCCAGACGCTGCGGGCGAAGGCCGAGCGCTTTCTGACCGCCGCCGACTGCCCGGTGTGCGAGGGCCGCCGGCTGCGGCCCGAGGCGCTGGCCGTGACGTTCGCGGGCCGTACGATCGCCGAGCTCGTCTCCCTCCCGCTCACCGCCCTCGCCGCGCTGCTCGCCGAGGCGGGCGGTGGTGCGACCGCGGACGTGCTCACCGGCGATCTGCTCTCCCGGATCGCCCCGGTCGTGGAGCTGGGCCTCGGCTATCTGACTCTGGACCGGACCGCGCCCACCCTCTCGGCGGGCGAACTGCAACGCCTGCGGCTCGCCACTCAGTTGCGCTCGGGCCTGTTCGGCGTGGTGTACGTCCTGGACGAGCCGTCGGCGGGGCTGCACCCGGCCGACACCGAGGCGCTGCTCACGGTCCTGGACCGGCTCAAGGAGGCGGGCAACTCGGTGTTCGTGGTCGAGCACCACCTGGATGTGATGCGGCACGCGGACTGGCTGGTGGATGTCGGTCCGCTGGCCGGCGAGCACGGCGGCCGGGTGCTGCACAGCGGGCCGCCCGCGGGCCTGGCGGAGGTGACGGCGTCGGCGACCCGGCGCTTCCTCTTCGACCGCTCCCCCGCACCGCGCCGCACGGTCCGCGCACCACTGCGATGGCTTGAGCTGACCGGGGTGACCCGGCACAATCTGCGCGGCGTGGACGCGGCGTTCCCGCTGGGGGTGTTCACCGCGGTCACCGGCGTCTCCGGCTCCGGAAAGTCCACCCTTGTGGATGCGATCACCGAGCAACTCCCGGGCGTGGGACGGCTGGTGAGGGTCGATCAGAAGCCGATCGGCCGGACCCCGCGCTCCAACCTGGCCACCTACACCGGCCTCTTCGACGTCGTACGCAAGCTGTTCACGCAGACGCGGGAGGCGAAGGCGCGCGGTTACCGGGCGGGCCGGTTCTCCTTCAACGTGGCGGGCGGCCGGTGCGAGACGTGCCAGGGCGAGGGTTTCGTGTCGGTCGAGCTGCTCTTCCTGCCGAGCACCTACGCGCCCTGCCCGGACTGCCACGGGGCCCGCTACAACCCCGAGACCCTCGAAGTGACCCACGGGGGCCGCAACATCGCCGAGGTCCTCGACCTCACGGTGGAGGCGGCGGCCGAAGCCTTCGCGGACACGCCGTCGGCCGCCCGCAGCCTGGACGCCCTGCTCGATGTCGGCCTCGGCTATCTGCGCCTGGGCCAGCCCGCCACCGAGCTGTCGGGCGGCGAGGCCCAACGCATCAAACTGGCAACGGAGTTGCAGCGCCGGCGCCGCGAACACACCCTGTACGTCCTGGACGAGCCGACGACGGGTCTGCACCCGGCCGACGTGGAGATCCTGCTGCGCCAACTGCACGGCCTGGTCGACGCGGGGCACTCGGTGATCGTCGTCGAGCACGACATGAGCGTGGTCGCGGGCGCCGACTGGGTCCTCGACCTCGGCCCGGGCGGCGGCGACGAGGGCGGCCACGTGGTGGCCGCGGGCCCCCCGGCCGAGATCGCCGCCACGGCGGCGGGCCGCACGGCACCGTACCTGGCGAGGGCGCTGGCCGGCGGCGCCCGGTCCCGGTAGGCGAACTGCCCGGGCAGCCTTCGCGGGTCCGGCGACCCTGCGGACAACAACGGCAGACGCGTCGACTCCCTTGCACCGCAGGTCAGTTGGGGCTCAAGGCAAAGCGCGCGGAATGAATTGGCCTAGACCCTTGACCGGTGGTTGGTCCAGACCAATCATGGGGCGTCCGCACCCTTCTCTCACCCCCGTCGGAGAGCCCCGATGAGACGTCCGAGATCCGTCCGCGCCCTGTTCGCCACGCTCAGTACCGTCGCCGCCTCCGCCGGCCTCGTCCTCGGGGCCGGGGGCGCCGCGCACGCCGCGACGCCCCTGCCCGCCCATGTCTTCGCGCCGTACTTCGAGGCGTACTCCTCCGACAGCCCCGCCGATCTCGCGCAGAAGTCCGGCGCCAAGTACCTGACGATGGCGTTCGTGCAGGCCGACACCAAGGGCTCCTGCACCCCGTACTGGAACGGGTCGACCAGCCAGCCGATCTCGTCCTCCGTGTTCGGCGCCGACATCACCACCATCCGCTCGCGCGGCGGCGATGTCATACCGTCCTTCGGCGGGTACGCGGCCGACAACGGCGGCACCGAGATCGCGGACAGCTGCACCAACGTGGACTCGATCGCGGCCGCGTACGAGAAGGTCATCACCACCTACGACCTGTCGCGCCTCGACATGGACATCGAGGACAACTCGCTCACCAACAAGGCCGGCATCGACCGCCGCAACCAGGCGATCAAGAAGGTGCAGGACTGGGCCGCCGCCAACGGGCGTTCCGTGCAGATCTCCTACACCCTGCCCACCACCACGGGCGGCCTCGCCGACAGCGGGCTCGCGGTGCTCAACAGCGCGGTCAAGTACGGCGCGAAGGTCGACGTCGTGAACATCATGACCTTCGACTACTACGACGGCGCCACGCACAACATGGCGAACGACACCCAGACCGCCGCCACCGGCCTCTACAACCAGCTGGCCTCGCTCTACCCGGGCAAGTCGTCCACCCAGCTGTGGGGCATGGTCGGGGTGACCGAGATGCCGGGCATCGACGACTACGGGGCGGCCGAGACGTTCACCACGGCGGATGCGACCGCCGTGTACAACTGGGCCACCGCCAAGGGCATCAACACCCTCTCCTTCTGGGCCCTCCAGCGTGACAACGGCGGCTGCCCGGGCACCGGCGGCTCGGACACCTGCTCCGGCATCGCGCAGGACCCGTGGTACTTCAGCCACACCTTCGAGCCCTTCACCGGGGGCGGCGGACCGGTCCAGGACGACTTCTCGGTGGCCGTCGCACCCGGCTCGGCCTCCGTCGCGCCCGGCGGCTCCACCACCGCCACCGTGAGCACGGCCGTGACCTCCGGCAGCGCCAAGTCCCTCGCGCTGACCGCCACCGGCGCTCCCGCCGGGGTGACCGCGACGCTCACCCCCAGCTCGGTCACGGCGGGCGCCTCGGCGCAGCTCACCGTCGCGGCATCGGCATCCGCCGCGCCCGGGACGTACCCGATCACCCTCACCGGCACGGCGGGCACGCTCACCCACTCGACGACGTTCACGCTCACCGTGTCGGGCCCCGGCGGCAACACCGGCGCGCTCGTCAACGGCGGTTTCGAGAGCGGTTCGCTCACTCCGTGGACCTGTGACAGCGGGGCCGCCGTGGTGGCGAGCCCGGTGCACGGCGGCACGCACGCGCTGAAGACCGCGCCGACCTCCTCGACGACCGGCGAGTGCGCGCAGACGCTCACCCTGGCCCCCAACACCAAGTACACGCTGAGCGGTTGGGTGCAGGGCAGCTACGCCTACCTCGGGGTCCGGGGCGGCGCGACCGGTAGTGCGTGGACCAGCTCCACCGGCTGGTCCCAGCTGACCGTGCCGTTCACGACCGGCGCCTCGGGCACCGTCACCGTCTATCTGCACGGCTGGTACGGGCAGGGCTCGGTGTACGGGGACGATCTGTCGGTCGCCTAGCCAATCCGACGCTCACACAGGTGAGTTGGGCACAGGAGGGACGCGCCGCCGGGGACACCCGGGGCGCGTCCCTCCGCGTCAGCGGCCCACCTTGCGCGCCTTGCGGGTCGCCCGCAGCCACTCCTTGTTCATGGCCGCGATCGACGGCAGCGGGATGCCCTTGGGGCAGGCCGTCGCGCACTCCCCCGTCAGGGTGCAGCCGCCGAAGCCCTCGTCGTCCATCTGCCCGACCATGTCCAGGACCCGGGTCTCGCGCTCGGGCGCGCCCTGCGGCAGCACGTTCAGGTGGTTGACCTTGGCCGAGGTGAAGAGCATCGCCGAGCCGTTGGGGCAGGCCGCCACACAGGCGCCGCAGCCGATGCACTCGGCATGCTCGAAGGCGACATCGGCATCGGGCTTGGGCACCGGGGTGGCATGCGCCTCGGGGGCGGCGCCGGTCGGCACGCTGATGTAGCCGCCGGCCTGGATGATCCGGTCGAAGGACGAGCGGTCCACCACCAGATCCTTGACCACCGGGAACGCCGAGGCGCGCCAGGGCTCGACGTCGATGGTGTCGCCGTCGCTGAACGACCGCATGTGGAGCTGGCACGTGGTGGTCCGCTCGGGGCCGTGGGCGTCGCCGTTGATGACGAGCGAGCAGGCCCCGCAGATGCCCTCGCGGCAGTCGTGGTCGAAGGCGACGGGCTCCTCGCCCCTGAGGGTGAGTTCCTCGTTGAGGGTGTCGAGCATTTCGAGGAAGGACATGTCCGCCGAGATGTCGTCGACCTCGTAAGTGGCCATGGCGCCGGGCGAGTCGGCGTTCTTCTGGCGCCAGACGCGCAGGGTGAGCTTCATGCGTAGCTCCGCTGAGTGGGGTGGACGTACTCGAAGACGAGGTCTTCCTTGTGCAGGACGGGCGCGGTGCCGGTGCCGGTGAACTGCCAGGCGGCCGCGTAGGAGAACTCCTCGTCGCGACGTTCGGCCTCGCCCTGAGGGGTCTGGGACTCCTCGCGGAAGTGGCCGCCGCAGGACTCGGCGCGGTGCAGCGCGTCGAGGCACATGAGTTCGGCCAGCTCCAGGTAGTCGACGACGCGGTTGGCCTTCTCCAGGGACTGGTTGAACTCCTCGCCGCTGCCCGGCACCTTGATCCGGCGCCAGAACTCCTCGCGGATCTGCGGAATCCGGTCCAGCGCCTTGCGCAGGCCCGACTCGGTGCGGGCCATCCCGCAGTACTCCCACATGAGTTCACCGATCTCGCGGTGGAAGGAGTCGGGGGTGCGGTCGCCGTCCACGGCGAGCAGGAGGTTGAGGCGGTCCTCGGTCTCGGCGACCGCTTCGGCGACCGCCGGGTGGGCGGCGGTGACCGGCTCCTGGTGCGGGTTGCGCGCGAGGTAGTCGTTGATGGTGGCCGGCAGCACGAAGTAGCCGTCCGCGAGGCCCTGCATCAGGGCGGAGGCACCGAGGCGGTTCGCGCCGTGGTCGGAGAAGTTGGCCTCGCCGATCGCGAACAGGCCCGGCACGGTGGTCTGGAGGTCGTAGTCGACCCACAGGCCGCCCATCGTGTAGTGCACGGCGGGATAGATCCGCATCGGTGTTGCGTACGGGTCCTCGGCGGTGATCCGCGCGTACATGTCGAAGAGGTTGCCGTACTTCGCCTCGACGGCCGCCCGGCCCATCCGCGCGATCGCGTCGGCGAAGTCCAGGTAGACGCCCTGGCCGCCGGGGCCGACCCCGCGCCCCTCGTCGCAGACGTTCTTGGCGGCGCGCGAGGCGATGTCGCGCGGCACCAGGTTGCCGAAGGCGGGGTAGATGCGCTCCAGGTAGTAGTCGCGCTCGTCCTCGGGGATCTCGGCCGCCGGGCGGGTGTCGCCCTTGGCCTTCGGCACCCAGATGCGGCCGTCGTTGCGCAGCGACTCGCTCATCAGAGTGAGCTTGGACTGGTGCTCGCCGGTGCGCGGGATGCAGGTCGGGTGGATCTGCGTGAAGCAGGGGTTGGCGAAGTACGCGCCCCGGCGGTGGGCCCGCCAGATCGCGGTCGCGTTGGAGTTCATGGCGTTGGTGGACAGGTAGAAGACGTTGCCGTAGCCGCCGCTGGCGAGGACCACCGCGTCCGCGAAGTACGTGTCGATCCTCCCGGTGACGAGGTCGCGAGCCACGATCCCGCGCGCCTTGCCGTCCACCACGATCAGGTCGAGCATCTCGGTGCGGGCGTGCAACTCCACGTTCCCGGCGGCGATTTGGCGCGAGAGCGCCTGGTAGGCGCCGAGCAGGAGCTGCTGGCCCGTCTGGCCCCGGGCGTAGAAGGTGC
This sequence comes from Streptomyces sp. CB01201, assembly GCF_002803085.1. Classification (GTDB taxonomy): domain Bacteria; phylum Actinomycetota; class Actinomycetes; order Streptomycetales; family Streptomycetaceae; genus Streptomyces; species Streptomyces hundungensis. The sequence continues at coordinate 142,674 of NZ_NNBJ01000020.1, forward strand.
GCGAGACCTGGACGCCGCCGAAGGAGCGGGTGTCGAGGAGTCCGCCGTACTCGCGGGCGAACGGCACGCCCTGGGCCACGCACTGGTCGATGATCTCGACGGAGATCTGGGCGAGGCGGTGGACGTTGGACTCCCGGGCGCGGAAGTCGCCGCCCTTGACGGTGTCGTAGAACAGCCGGTGGACGGAGTCGCCGTCGTTGCGGTAGTTCTTCGCGGCGTTGATCCCGCCCTGGGCGGCGATGGAGTGGGCGCGGCGCGGGGAGTCCTGGAAGCAGAACTGGACCACGTGGTAGCCCTGTTCGGCGAGCGTGGCGCCCGCCGAGCCGCCCGCGAGGCCGGTGCCGACCACGATGACGGTGTGCTTGCGGCGGTTGGCCGGGTTGACCAGCTTGGCCTCGAAGCGGCGGGTGTCCCAGCGCTCCGCGATCGGCCCCTGGGGAGCACGGCCGTCGACGACGGGCTCCCCCGCCGTGTAATCGGTGTACGAGGTCATGTCAGCTCACCACTCCGGTCATGACGGCGACGGGTACGGAGACGAATCCGGCGAAGAGCAGCACGGCGAGGACGTTGGCGAGGGTCTTCAGGAGCCGGTCGCGGGTGGCGTTGCCGACGCCGAGCGTCTGGGCGGCGCTCCAGAAGCCGTGCTGGACGTGCAGGGCGAGCGCGGCCATCGCCACGATGTAGATCGTGTTCCCGTACCAGGTGGAGAACGTGTCCACGACGTTCTGGTAGGGGTGGCCGGGCCGGAAGCCGGAGTGCACGGTGCCGGTCGTCAGGTCCAGGATGTGCCAGACGATGAACAGCGCCAGGATGATGCCGCCCCAGCGCATGGTGCGGGTCGCGTAGCTCGCCCGGGCCCGCTTGTGGACGTAACCGCCGGGCCGCGCCCGGATGTCGCGGCGGCTGAGCTGGTACGCGGCGACGGCGTGGCCCACCACGGCGGCCACGAGCACCACGCGGATCAGCCAGAGCGCCCACTCGTAGTGCAGGAAGGGCTCGCCGATGGTGCGCAGCCAGTGCGCGTACGAGTCGAACTGGCCGGCCCCGAAGAAGATCTTCAGGTTGCCCATCATGTGCACGACCAGGTAGGACAGCATGATCAGACCGCTCACGGCCATGACCGTCTTCTTGCCGACGGTGGAGTCCCAGAGTGTGCGCGGCATGGACGGTCGTTTGTCCGTCCGTTTGTCGGTGCGCGTTGCCAGAGCCATGTCATCGACGCTAGAGGCGAACGACCCAAGAGGTCCAAGACATGGTTCGGCTCATCTCCATAGGGATGGCCTATCGTAGGAGCATGCAGTTCCAGCAGCTCCTCTACTTCGTGGCGGTCGCCGAGACCCGGCACTTCACCCGGGCCGCCGAGCGCGTGCATGTCTCGCAGCCCTCGCTCTCCCAGCAGATCAAGGCGCTGGAGAACGAGCTGGGCGCCGAGCTGTTCAGCCGCGCCCGGGGCAACATCGCGCTCACCGACGCGGGCGAGGCGCTGCTGCCGCTGGCCCGGCGCATCCTGGCGGACGCGGACACCGCCCGGATCGAGGTGCAGGAGCTGGCTCAGCTCCGGCGCGGGCGGGTGCGGCTCGGGGCGACGCCGAGTCTGTGCACGGGGCTGCTGCCGGACGTGCTGCGCGCCTTCCACGACCGCCACCCCGGCATCCAGCTCCTCATCGAGGAGGGCGGCTCGCACGATCTGGTCCGTGAACTGGCGCGCGGTGCACTGGACTTGGCGCTCATCGTGCTGCCGCTGCCGGCCGCGTCCCCGGCCCTCACCACGATCGAGCTGCTCCAGGAGGACCTGGTGGTGGTCTCCTCGGCCGCCGAGCCGGCGCCCGGCTCGGACGCCTCGGTGCGCGTCGCCGATCTGCGCGAGGCCCCCCTGGTGATGTTCCGGCACGGCTACGACCTGCGGGAGCTCACGGTGGCCGCCTGCCGTGCCGAGGGCTTCGAGCCCGCCTTCACGGTGGAGGGCGGCGAGATGGACGCGGTGCTCGGCTTCGTGCGGGCCGGGCTCGGGGTCGCCGTGGTGCCGAGCATGGTGGCGGCGCGGACCAGGGACCTGCGGGTGACCCCGCTGGCCCGCCCCGGCCTGCGCCGCACCATCGCCCTGGCCCACCGCAGCGACGTGGACCCGCCGCGCGCCGCACGGGAGTTGCAGCGGGTCCTGCTGAGCATCGGGACCGGTCGGCGCTCGGGCGGCTGACCGGTCCCGGGGGCGTGGACCGGGTCCGGGTCCGGGTCCGGGTCCGGGTCAGCCGACGGGCGGCCCCGCCGTGGTGTTGAGCCAGGCCCACTCGGACCAGGACGAGAAGCCGGTCTGCCAGCGGTGGTGGACGCCGTCCCGGCTCGTACCGAAGACCTCGATGCGACCGTCGGCGTTGGCCGCGGCGACGACCTCGGAACCTCCGCCGCCGAACGTCTCCCACTGGCCGTACGGGGCGTTCACCCCGGTCTGCCACAGGTGCTGGGCCACACTGCCGTTGATCGCGAACACCTCCACCCGGCCGTCGGGCGAGCGCTCACTGGTGAGCTGGGAGTCGGCGGGCCCACCGGTGGGCTCCCAGCCGGACCAACTGGTGGCATTCGTCTGGTACTTGTGGAAGACGCCCTTGGGGCCCGAGGCGAAGACCTCAAGGCGGCCGTCCTGGTTGTGATCCACCGTCAGATCGTGGCCGCCGCCGCCGAATTCCTCCCACGCGGACCAGCCGCCGTTCACCGCGGTCTGGAACTGGTGCTGGAACACATCGCCGTTGATGGCGAAGACCTCCAGACGGCCGTCCGCCGACTTCTCCATCTCCACCTGGCTGTCGGCGGGGCCGCCGCCCGCGGACTCCCACTGCGACCAGCCGCTGTTCGCCGCGGTCTGGTAGCGGTGGAAGAGCCCCTTCGGGTTGGAGGCGAAGACCTCCATGCGACCGTCACCGTTCGTGCCGACCGCTATGTCCTTGCCGCCGCCACCGAAGTCCTCCCAGCCGGACCAGCCGCCCGAGGGAGCCGTCTGGTACCGGTGCTGGAACACATTGCCGTTGATCGCGAAGAGTTCGAGCCGGCCGTCCGCGTTCGGGCCGATCGCCAACTCGGCGCCGCCCGGGCCGCCCAGGGACTCCCACTCGGACCAGTTCCCGTTCACCCCCACCTGCCAGGCGTGGTGAACGCCGTCGGCGCCCGCCGCGAAGACCTCAAGCCGGCCGTCCGCCGAACGGGCCGACACCACCCGCCCGGACTCGGAGGGGAACACCAGGGGGGCCGGGCCCGGTTCATGGTGGCCGAGGCGGTCCACCGCGTCCTGTGCCTCGCCCATGTGGCGCAGGTGAGCGCGCTGGTTGTAGGTGGACCAGGCGCCCCAGTCGGTGCCGCCGGAGGAGATGGCGTAGGCCGCGTTCGCGTTGCACTGGGGGTCGAAGGCGCAGTTGTCGTCGATCTCGCGGTGCCAGTAGCTGTTGATCTGCCACAGGCCCCGGTCCGTGGAGGGCGGGGTGTTGTTCTGGACGTTGGTCGCCGACGGGTTGCAGCTGGACTCGGCCAGGGCCACCGCGACGGCGGTCACCAGGGCGTCGCCCCGGAAGCCCGCGGTGTAGCCGACCTGGGCGCACAGGTCGCTGGGCGCGGCGGAGGCGGGCGAGGCGCCGGCCAGGATCCCCGCCGCGAGCAGTATGGAGGCGAACATCGCCATGACGACGCGGTGGGGCGCTCTGCGGGCGCGCCGCACGGCGGACTGCGAGTGCGGCGACCCGGCGCGGCCGAGCGGTCCGCGGAGGCGGGTGGGGTGGCGCGCGGTCAACGTGACCTCCTGGGAAGCGCGGTGACGGTTCGTCCAACCGTCGGGTGCCGAGCGCTTCGGAAGGTAGCGACGCGCTTCTCGAACGGAGAATCCGGAACCTTACGGGCTGACAGGACGGGGCCGCGTGGGCTACGCGCCCCGGCGCCGGGGCGTCGGAGCCGCCGGGCGCGGAGGCCTTGCTGGGGCCGCCGGGCGGCCGACCCCTTGCTGGGCCGCCGGAGCCGCCGGGCCGCGGCAGAGCACCGCACTCGACCGGGCCCCGGGCGCCATGAGGAGGGCCCCGGGGCCCGGTCGGGTCGGACCGCGGGGACTTCGCCTAGACCGCGTCCACCAGGGCCAGCGAGTGGATCCGGTCCGGGGCGCCGGGCCGCGCGTAGTACCAGCCCTGGGCCGTGTCGCAGCCCAGTTCCTTGAGCTGCTCGGCCTGGGCGCCCGTCTCGACGCCCTCCACGGTCACCGCGAGCGACAGGCTGTGCGCGAGCGACACGATCCCCTCGACGATCTTCATGTCCACCGGGTCGGCGGGCAGCTGCTGCATGGACTGGGTGAAGGACCGGTCCAGCTTCAGCACGCTCACCGGGAGCCGGCGCAGGTTGGCGAGGTTGGAGTAGCCCGTGCCGAAGTCGTCCAGGGCGATGTCCACGCCCATCTCGGCGAGTTGGCGCAGCGGCTTCAGGAGGTCGTCGTCGGCGCCGATGAGCGCGGACTCGGTGACCTCCAGGCACAGCGCGCCGGGGGTCAGCCCGGTGCGCTCCAGCATCTCGACGGTGTCGGCGACCAGGCCCGGGTGGTAGAGCTGGGTCGGCGACAGGTTGACGTTGATGCGCAGCGGGCCGCCGTCGGTGGCACCCGGGTGGGCCTCCTGCCAGGCGCGGGCCTGCCGTACGGACTCCTGCATCACCCAGCGGCCGAGGGGCACGATGAGCCCGGTGTGCTCGGCGAGCGGGATGAACCGGTCGGGCCCGAGCACCCCGTGCTGCGGGTGCGACCAGCGCACCAGGGCCTCGGCGCCGTGCACACTGCCGTCGCCGAGGTGCACGAGCGGCTGGTACTCGATGAAGAACTCGCCCCGCTCCAGGGCCGCCGGCAGCGCGTTGGTGAGTCCGTGCCGGGTGATCGCGCGGGCGTCGGCCTCGGCGTCCGCGAACTCGAAGCGGTTGCCGCCGGCCGACTTGGCCCGGTACATCGTGATGTCCGCGCTGCGCAGCACCTCGGCCGCGCTGCGCTCGCCCGCCGGGCCCTCCACCACGCCGATCGAACCGCGCACGGTCAGCTCGCGGCCTTCGATGCGGATCGGCGTCGCGAGGGTGTTCAGGATGCGCGAGGCCAGCTCGTCCGCCTCGAACTCGGTGTCCGGGCCCGTGGTGAGCGCGACGAACTCGTCGCCGCCGAGCCGGGCCACCATCTCGCCGGGGCCGGTGGCGCAGCTCTGGAGCCGGTCCGCCACCTCGACCAGGAGCCGGTCGCCGGCCGAGTGGCCGAGGCTGTCGTTGACCGCCTTGAAGCCGTCGAGGTCCAGATAGCAGAGCCCGAACCGTTTCCCGTCGCCCGGCGCCAGGGCCTTCTCCAGGCGTTCGAAGAACAGGGTGCGGTTGGGCAGTCCGGTGAGCGCGTCGTGCGTGGCCTCGTAGCGCAGCCGCAGGTTGAGCAGCCGGCGCTCGGTGGTGTCCTCCATCAGGGCCAGCTGGTACTGCGGGCGGCCCTCGGCGTCGCGGAGGAGCGAGACGGTGAGGTTGGTCCACAGGACGGTTCCGTCGCCGCGGTAGTAGGGCTTCTCGACCCGGTAGTGGTCGCGTTCGCCGCGGACGAGTTCGTCGTAGAGCCGCCACACCTGCGGGGCGTCCTCGGGGTGCACCCACTCGCTGACGTTGCGGCTGCGCAGCTGGCCCTCTATCCCGCCGAACATCCGGGTGAGGGTCTCGTTGACCTCCAGGACCCGGCCCTGGAGGTCGGCGATGCCGATGCCGATCGCGGCGCCCTCGAAGACCGCGCGGAAGCGGGTCTCGGTGGCGTGCAGGGCGTCCAGGGCCGCGCTGCGCGCCGACATCGCGGAGCGGGCGATGGCCTCCTGCTCGGAACGGGTGCGTTCGCGCAGGGCAGCGGCGAAGCCGGCCGCGATCGCGTGCTGGAGCCGGGCGCAGCGGGCCCGCGCCTCTTCGGCGGTCAGCTCGTCGCCCGCGCCGCAGTACAGCACGAGATAGGACTCGACCACTGCGAGGGTGCGGCTCAGGGCGTCCGGGTCGGTGCAGTGCACGGCGACCAGGGCGACGCCGATCTCCTGGGCGGGCGCGGGGTCGAAGTGCCGCCCGTGCAGGGCGTCGATGAGCCGGCGGGCGAGGGGCAGGAGGTGCTGCTCGAACTCGGGGCGGGTCAGCGAGGTCGCCGTGACCGGGAAGATCGCCCGGCTCCAGATCGTCGCGAACCGTCTGAGCCGGTCTTCGGGGCTGTCCGGCGCGAGGACCGGGGGCTGCGGCTTGGGCGGCTTGCTCACGCCTTGCGCCCCACACCGGCGAAGCCCGAGAAGGCGTACGGATCCTCCTGGTCGGCCTCGCCCTCCGGCCGCCACAGCGGCATGGAGACCAGGCCGGGCTCCAGCATCCCGTACCCCTCGAAGAAGCCGGCGATCTCTTCACGCGAGCGCATCACCAGCGGGTTCTTGATGTTGCGGTAGACGCCCACCGTGCCGCCGGCCTCCTCCTCGCTGAGCGGGATGCCCTCGTAGGCGGCGTGGGTGAGGACGAGGACGCTGCCGGGGGCGAGCGCGTCGCGCAGCGCCGCTACGGCCCCGTACGGGTCGTCCTGGTCCTCGACGAAGTGCAGCACGGCGACCAGGAGGAGGGCCACCGGCCTTGAGAGATCGAGGAGTTGGGAGCTTTCGACGGCGCTCAGGATGTCCTGCGGCTTGCGCAGGTCGGCTGCGGCTATCCCGGCGAGCGGGTTGCCCTCCAGGACGGCCTCGCTGTGGGCGACGGCCACCGGGTCGTGGTCGACGTAGAGCACCCGGGCCTCGGGGTTCGCCGCGTGGGCGACCTCGTGCACGTTTCCGAAAGTCGGGATTCCGGATCCGATGTCCAGGAACTGGGTGATTCCCTCGCCCACCGCGAACCGGACCGCGCGGCGCATGAAGGCACGGTTCGCCTGCATGACCTTGGGCAGGCCCGGCATGAAGCGCATGGCCTCGCGAGCCGCTTCCCGGTCGACCTCGAAATTGTGCGAACCGCCCAGGTAGTAGTCGTATATGCGGGACACGCTCGGCACCGAGATGTCGATGCCCTGAGGGGCCCAGGCGGGACGCTCCATCAATGTCTCCAACAAGTCGCCGCAGGACGGCCATGACCATGACCATTGTTTGCGCCTGAGGCTACTGATCGTCCGCCAAGAGAGCGAGCAAAAACGGAAAATGCTCGTCCGTTATTGGTCACACGCCCACGGCATGTGCACCGGATCGTACGGGTCCGCGTGGCAGCGCGCGTCATCGTATCGCCGACTGGACACGTACGTCGGCCCGTCACCGCGAGGGGGGCGCGGTGACGGGCCGACGGCGTTGGGCCCGGGGCTACTTGGGCGCGCCCACGAGCTTGCCCTGGGGGGACACGGCGTACCACGTGCCGCCCACGCCCTGGCCGTTGGTGTCGCCGGGCCTGGTGTCGCCCGAGAAGGTGTAGACGGGCCAGCAGGTGATCGACTGCTGCTTGACCCCGTCGGGCCGGTCGAAGGTGACGAAGCCCTTGAGGGCGATGCCCCGGGTGTCATTCTTGCCGACCGGTGCGACCGCCGGCCACTTCTGGAGGCAGGCGCCGGTGCAGGCGGACTTCATGGGCCAGGCCGAGTCCTTCTTGAAGCGGTAGACGGTCATGCCGCGGGCGTCCACGATGACGTCGCCGAGCTTGGCGTCCTTGCGGACCGAGAGGCCCGGCATCGCCGCGGCGGGGGCGGCGGGGGCCTGGGCCGAGGCCTTCTTGCCGTCGGGTGCGGCGGCATGCCAAGTGCCGCCCACGTTCTGCCCGTTGAGGTCGCCGGGGCTGGTGTCCTTGGCGTAGCGGTACATCGGCCAGCCGCCGACGGTGAGCTGCTTGGTGCCGTCGGCCCGGGTGACGGAGCCGAGCGTGGCAGCGTCGGCGCCGGCGGCCGCGGCGACCCCGTCGGCGGGCACCGCGGGCCACGCCTTCGCGCAGTCGCCCTCGCAGTTGGTCTTCGGCGGACTCGCGGTGTCCTTGTCGAAGCGGTAGAGCGTGAACCCGGCGCTGTCGGTGAGGACCTTGCCCAGCTCCTTGCTGTCGCTGACCGTGAGCTGTCCCGCCTGTTTGGCGGCCGACTCGGCGCCGCCCGCCTGCCCGTAACCGCCGCTGGAACCATAGGCGTTGTCGCCGGGCTGCTGTGCGGTGCTCGCGTTGCCGACCGGCTGGCCGTTGCCGCTGCCCGCGTAGCCGCTGCCCTTGTCCTGGCCGCAGCCCGTCGCGGTGAGTGCCAGTACTGCCGCCGCCGCTGCCGCGAGCGCTGCGCTGCGCCAGGTGCTCATGTCAACTCCCGTTGTTCTCAAGGCTGTTGAGGCGCTGGATGCGCCCGGTGATGGCCCTGAGTACGTGCGGCGGGTGGCGGTCCGTTCAACCCGGACGAGGAAATTTTTCCGAACGGGCCCGAACAGCCGGTCAACGCGGCGAACGCACATCCGCCGGAACTCCCCCCTTCAGGCGAATCGGTTCGACGCCCCCTATGGCGGCGGCGCCACGGCCCGATGATCACCTAGTGCAAGGACGACTAGCGCAAGGACGACACCTCGCCGGACGGCTGCTCGCCGCGACGGCCCTCACCGTGCTCCTGTCGGCACCCGCCCCGGCCGCCCGGGCCGACGCCTGTGCCTACGCCTCGGTGACGCAGGGCAGCAGCGGTTCGCCCTGGGCGGTCGCCGGCACGGGCCACCGGTGCCCCTGGCCGCCGCACCCCCACCCGCATCCTCCCCATCCCCACCCGCACCCCACGCCCACCCCCACCCCGCAGCCGCCGACCCCGCCGCCTCCCGCACCGCCCGCGCCCACACCCCCGCCCCGGCCCGCGCCCCGGCCCACCCCGCCGCCGCGCCCCGCACCCCGTCCGACGCCACACCCGGCGCCGCCCGCGGCGGTGGCCCCGGTGGCGAACCCGCCCGCGCCGCCCGTGG
>NZ_NNBJ01000021.1 GCF_002803085.1 Streptomyces sp. CB01201
CGGCCATCGGCGTTGGTGAACTCGGTCTGCTTTTCGCTGAGGGTCTTCGCCGAATTCCGACGGGCAAAGGACTCGGCCGCGGAGGGCGGAGACTCGCGGCCGGCCGCCGCTGTGGAGGTGCCGCCGAAGCCAGTGCAGGTACCTCGGTCACGGTACGCAGTGCCCCGACCGTCACAGGCCGGACTATTCGTCGCTTGAGCGAGGTCACTGATGTCCTTTCAGGCATGGGTGACCGCACATCAGCATTCCCCCCACACACGCATGTAATGTTCGTGTAAATCCCCGCAAGAAAGTACCTCTTTGGTGAAGGCCAAGTCATCACCGGGAGGCGTGAGCTGCCTCACAGCAGTCTCACAAGGTTCTTGTAGGGCCACCTCTGCGCGTGGGCTTACCGGGGATGGTGAGCTTTTAGTGGGCTGGCCCCGGTCGTCCTCAAGAGGCTGAGGCGCTGCCGCGATCCGGGCGGCCTCCGTAGAGCTTGTGAAGGAAACGTAATGTCATGAGGTTGGGCGCCCGGGCTGAACTCTGACGATAGGCAACTCACTTTGTCGACAAAAGTACTGAGCTGGATGCAATACGTGGATTCCTGCTCGGGGGTGTCCCTTGACCGAAGCAACAGAGGCACCCCCGGGTCGGTGGTAGCGGCGGTGCGCCTCATGGCAGGGCGCGAGTGGCCTGTTCAGCCGCGGCCGGCATACCGGAACCGCCCCTCGGTTCGGGCTCAACTGCCGTTGGCAGCTCGCTGGCGCTGGATCAGGTCAGCTACGGCCGCCGGGCGGCTCAGGTAGGGCGAGTGGCTGGTGTCCCACATCTCCGCGCGAGAGCAGTGCCCGGCAAAACGGTCCGGAAGTGGAGTCACGATGGTGCGGTCCCGCCGGCCGCGTAGGTAGAGCGACGGGGTGTCCCGCCAACTCACGTGCGTGGGTGTCGCGTTGAAAATCGACAGAGGTTCCGGACGCAGTAACTCCAGCGCACGCGTGGCCGCCGGCTCGCTGATGTCGCCGAATAGCTTTGTCCGGGCATCGTCCGGGTCGAGGTGAAGGCGCCCGTCCGCGTCCGGCAGCGCGAGCAACCCCTCCCCGGGTTCACCAGGAGTCTCCGCGAGGATCTTGGCGGGGGACTCGTCGACGTCGAGGATCCAGCTGTTGAGGAAGACCAACGAGGCGGCGCCGCGTACCGTCCCGGCGGTGACGCCCCCGAAGGAATGTCCCACCACCACCGGCGGCCGCGACGAGCCCGACACGATGGCCTCGACCTTCGCGGTGCTCTCGGCGAGCGACAGCCCGTAGAGATCGGGCACCTCCACGGACAGGCCCCGGGAGTGCAGCTGATCGGCTAGGTCGGCGTAGTGAGCGGGCTGGTGCCAGGCTCCGTGAAGAATGATCACATCAGTCATTTGGGCACGTTAACGCCAATTGCCCGACTGGCACCAGGTTCTCGGCCTGGCTGGAGGGCGTGGAGCCCGGATGCGAGACACGTGGGCCACACGAGTCAAGAACCTCGCCGCAAAGTGCCGGTTCCACCGCTCGCGGGTGAAGAAGGTGGTGCGCGAGTTGGCGCAGGGCGTACTGCGCCTGAGCCGATCGCAGTGGCCCTGCGCAACAGGGGTGTTGGGCGCTGGACGGGAAAACGTCGAAGGTCGTGCGGGGTTGCATCCGCGAGAGCGTGCTGTCGGCCGGTTACCCCGTACGGTCCCTACCGCGTTGCAGAGCTTGGTGGGCCGTCCTTGTGTAGAGGAGACACGAAAACCACAAACCGTGTCACACGAAAGGATTGTCATGCGTCTCCGAGTAGGCATCGCCGCTCCGGTAGCCGGTCTGGCTGCTACAGCTGTACTCGTTCTCTCCATCAGCCCGGCTGCGGCCGCTACGGACCCCACGCCGCCGGTCGCCCCGCCGGCAGTGCCCTCTCTGCCGGTGACTCCGCCGGCGGTCCCTCCGCTGCCGGTGACTCCGCCGGCGGTGCCTCCGCTGCCGGTGACCCCGCCGTCACTGCCTCCGCTGCCGGTGACTCCGCCGGCGGTGCCTCCTCTCCCGGTGACCCCGCCGGCCCTCCCGGTCACCCCGCCCGTTAAGCCGTAGCGCGGAACTTCCGATGTCCCTGGGCCGCAACTGTTTCCATCAGTCTGCCTCGGCCGTAGGTCGCGCCCGCGTTTCGGCGTCGGCGCTGGGTCGCCGCTGGACAGTCGGCCCGGGACACCGGGAGCCTTGGGGGCGGAATCGGACCGGTGCGGGCAGCGGTCGGCGTGAAAGCTGCGGTGCCCGCCTTTCAGCAACGGTCGATGGGCTCTGCCGCGGTCAGCCCGAAGTGGGCGCGGCCGTCGAGCAGGAGCGGCACCAGTGAGCGTAGCGGCTGCCGCAGAGGTGCCATGGCGCCTCCGTCTGGCATTCGGTACAACTCAAGCCCATGCAGGGCGAGTTGGGTGCCAACGCGTTCGTACTGTGCTGCGGTGAGGCGATAGCCGCAGGGCGGGGGATCGAGAATTTCGGCGGGTCGCGGGCGGGTGTTGTCCGCACCGGCCAGATAGAGGGGCCCTTGGTCGCGGTGACCGGCGAGGCGAGACCTGGCCGTGGCTGCCTCGATGGCTTCCCGGCGGTCCGTCATGAAGCTGAACAGGCCGCCGAGTCCGGTCAGTTGGGATGCCACTCGGCGTCGTCTGTTGGCCTCGGGACTCGTCCTCTCCGCCTCGGTCGCGGCGTCGGCGCGACTCTCGATGAGCAGGGCAATCGCGTGTTTGACGGCCGCCGTGTTGCGCAGGATGCGTTCCTGTCCGTCTCCGGCCACCTGTTTGACGGGGGCGCCGGTGCCCGGGTCGGTCCAGATTCCATAGGTGCCTGTGCTGAGACCGGCGCTTCGCGCTGCTCGGCGAACGTAGTCACCGGACAGCACCTGCGCCTGCTCGCGCAGCCCGGGGGAGGTGTTGAGGTTGCGCGGCCACAGGTCGAACAGGTCCTTGTCGTAGTACCCGGGAACAGCCCAGTACTCGTGCAGGTCATAGACGACATCGGGGTGCCGGTCACGCAGGACCGTCGCGATGGCGGCCGCCTCCGCGGTCCGCAGAGCCACGTGGTCGCGGTTGATGTCGACGCCTTCTGAGTTCTTGCGGGTGTTGCTGGCCCGGCCGTCCGGATTGGCCGTCGGGACGACCAGGACCGCGGTGTGTTCCAGGAAGCGCAGCATGGCCCGATCCCTCGTCAGAGCAAGGTCCCGGACCGTGGTGAGGCACGCCTCACGCCCCGCCGGCTCGTTGCCGTGCTGGCTGCACACGAGAAGCACGGTGGTGGTGGCGCGCTGGGCACCGATGCGTACCTCTTGCAGCGGACGGCCCTGGCGGGTGGTGCCGATCCGTCGGACCGAGGTCCGCTCGCTGAGCCGGTCGACGGCGCCGAGGAACGATTGCTCCTGCTCCTGACTGGTCCAGTGCGCCCCGCCGCTGGTCTCGAAGCCGGTCCGGGGCACAGCTGTCGGCTCTCCGCCCGGGCCGTCGGGAACGGCGACGGCGACGGCGAAACTGCCGAAAGTGAGGCTCAGCGTGGTCAGCAGGGAGAGCCCCACGACGAAGCCAGTGGCGATTGCGCGCCGATGCATAGCGACCCTCATCCCGTGCTATCGGATCGGAACCCCCTGGGGAACCCGACGCTAGACATCAGCCGACGGTTGTGCACTCCGTGAGAGCCGAAAGGCGCCTGCCGGGGCTGCGGCCCTGTTGCGTCTTGCCGCGGCAGTCGCTTGCGAAGCCATCTCGATTTCGCCTCTCGCCGGGCCTTCGTACGGCCGGCCCTTCGAGCTGCGGCTTCCCGGACGGCGGCTCCTTGGGGCGCCGCCCCGCTGCCCCGCCAGGGTCGCGGTTCGACGTCTCGCGTCCTCTGCGGCCGCGACCGGCCACCTCCCTCAACGAGCTTGGCCTGTGCAGTGGTTGATCGTCAGCAGGTACGTCCGCGCCGCTCCGAGTCGGATCGTTTCGCGGAGTGGAGGCTGTCTCGCGGCCTCCCGGCGACACCCACGCTCACGGCCATCGGCGGCCACGTCTCCCCTCCTGCGATGAACAACCTCCGCCTGAACCCTGAACCCTGAACCCTGAACCCTGAACACCGCATGGGCCCAGAACTGGCAGAGCTGCGGGCGGGCCAGGGGGTGGGGGTGACTGCTCGGCCGGACCAGCTGGAGGAGGGCCGGCACGGCGGACGGACGAGGCACACCGCTCGCTGCGAGCGAGGGTCTTTCGTTCCGCCGATCTCTCCTGGCCCCTCCGAGGCGCGTTTCGCGGACGAGCGATGATTTCCGGCGGGGGACCGGGTCTACGTCTACATGACTCGAATCATCGCTGACATCTCAATCTCACTCGACGGCTTCGTCACCGGACCCGACCCCGGCCCGGGCAACGGTCTGGGCACCGGCGGCGATGCCCTCCACACCTGGGTGTTCTCTGACGATCCCCAAGATCGCCGCATCCTGAGCGACGGGACGACCCGGTCCGGAGCCGTCATCCTCGGCCGACGGCTCTTCGACCTGGTCGACGGGCCGGGCGGCTGGAACGACAACGTCGGCTACGGCGCCCGAGAGGTCGGTAAACCCACGTTCGTCGTGGTGACGAGCGAGCCGCCGAAGTCCGTACGCCTCACCGACCTCGACTGGCAGTTCATCACCACCGGGCTGCACGACGCCGTCGCCGCCGCACGCGAGGGTGCCGAAGCCGCGTCCTCGGACAAGGGCCAGGATCTGGACGTCGTTCTCATGGGAGGCGGGGCCCTCATCGGGTCGGCACTCGAAGCCGGCCTGGTCGACGTGTTGAGCCTGCACCTCGCACCGGTCGTACTCGGCGCCGGCACCCCGCTGTTCATCGATGGTGTGCGCCACACGCTGACGCAGCGGAGCGTGATCCCGACGTCAACGGCGACGCATCTGACCTACGACGTCGTGCGGTGATCCGATGACCACTCTCACCACCGGTGACGTCAACAGGATCGATCTGGGCATCGAGTCATTCGGTGACGAGAACGCGCCACTCGTCCTGCTTGCGGGCGGGACGACGATGCTCTCCTGGCCGGACGCGCTGTGCGTGCGCCTCGCAGCCGGTGGGCGTCGCGTCGTGCGCTACGACCTGCGCGACAGCGGAGAGTCGACAACGGCGGACGTGGAGGCGCCCGCCTACACCCTGCGCGACCTTGCCGCTGACGCAGCCGCCCTCGTGGACGCGCTCGGCGGGGGCCCCGCGCACCTCGCGGGCATCGGAGTGGGCGGGATGGTCGCTCAGGTGGCCGTGCTCGACCATCCTGGCGCGTTCTCGGCGCTGACTCTGGTCGGTACCCGCTCGGTCGCCCCGGGCCCGCCCGACGACGACCTCCCCGACCACGACCAGGGCACGATGAGTCGACTGTTCGCGCGTCCGATGCCCGACTGGGCCGACCGCGAGGCGGTAGCCGACTTCATCGCGGCCGGCGCGGAGATCCTCGGCGACGACCCCGTGGCCGCCCGCGCCGTAGCCGCACGCATCTGGGACCGCACGCCCCTAAGCACACCCCCGGTCCACATGGCGAACCAGATGGGCATGGTGTTCTCCAGGCTCGACTGCACCCCGCGCTGGCGGGAGCGCCTGTCGGAGATCGAGGTGCCCACGCTCGTCGTCCACGGCCGCCGGGACCGGTTCTTCCCCGTCGGCAACGCAGAGGCGATCGCGCATGAGATCCCCGGAGCGGAGCTGCTCGTCCTCAATGGGGCCGCCACCGCGATCCCGGACACGTCGGTCGGCGAGGTCGCTCAGGGGATGCTCGCTCTCGGCTAGCGGGACAAGGGATGCCGGCGCCCAGGTGACCCGTATGCGCATTCGGTTAGGCTGAACGTGGCTGGCGTGCGGGTTCACATGGTGAGGTTCCGGTGCCGAAGGTAGGAACCGTCGGACGGAACGGGTAGAGGCGGGGCGCAGGTGAGAGACGGTGACCGGGCTTACGCCCACCGGGGATACGACGCCGTGCGGGCGGGGCAGGTAACGCGTTCCGGCGCCGAGTCTGGGACGGGGCGCCGTGGATAAGCTCGTGCTCACTGCTGGAGCCCTGTACGTCATCGTCCTGCTCCGCGCCGCAGGAACGTTCGCCGTGGGGTGGCTCACCGCTGCCGGTGCCCGCCGCAGCCGGTTCGCCGAGCGGCTTTCCTCGGCGAAGTTCCGTCGCGTCGAGGGGGCGATCCAGCGGTGGGGCGCGCCGGTGGTGGCCGTCTCCTTCCTGACCGTCGGCTTCCAGACCGCCGCCAACTTCGTCGCGGGCAGTGTGCGTATGCCGCTGTCGCGCTATCTGCCCGCCCTGTTCGTTGGCGGAGCTGCCTGGGCACTGATCTACGCGACGGCGGGACTCGCCGTGTTCAAGATGCTGGGAAGGTTCTTCGCCGAACAGACGGCCGTCGGAGTGTCCGCCGTAGCAGTCCTTTGCCTCGTGGCGTGCGGGGTGGTGGTGTACCGCCGAAGGCGGGCGGCCCTGCCTCCCGTCGACGTCGTGCCCGGGGAATCCTGAGCCCATCTGGCGAATTCCCCGTTCGCCGGCGCCCAGATCCCGTGGCTTCCGCTAGCCGTAATTGCCACAGCCCACATCCCTCAGCCCTCTGCCCACAGTCCTGGCTCGCGGTGAGCGCCGAATCAGGTTCCGCCGCCTCGCCGGGGGTTCCCTGCCAGGGCCTGCCAGCGGCCGGATCGCGGTGCCGGACGGGCGGTTGACAGCGGTATGAGGTATGCAGGCGGGATGGATACCGAACGGCTCACCTTCGATGGATGGATCGCCGCTGTGGGGACGGGTTCGGGCACGCGTGTGGTGGTGGGCCACTGGCCACGGTCTCCGTTCGGCGCGTTCAGCGATGTCATGGTGGAGCGCGCTGATGGGTGGCGGTTGCTGTTGGCACCGAGTGAGGCGACGGCTGAGTACGTCTCCGCGGTCTACCACTTCGACGAGGTCCGACGCGTTGCGGTGAAGGTGGAGGTGCGGAATGCCGTGTGGGACGTGACCGCCGGCCCCTTGGACGTGCAGTTCGCCGTCGGGCGTCGGGGCGTTCTGGGACTCGCGCTGCGGGCGGTCCCGCGCCCGTTGGCCAGAAGGCCGCTGTGGGCGGCGCTGGCGGACGGGCCCGCCCGGCTGATGACCGGTGTTCGTACTCGGGGCAGCTCGCGTCCGGGCTGTCGGCAGTGGTACGCGGCCGGTGACCTGCTGCCGATCGTCTCCGCCCGGGCCCGGTTCGACGGCAGCGACCTCGGCCCGTTGGCGCCGGTCTCCCCGCCCGTGCGTTTCGGCTTCGCCTCGGCCCCTGCCGCTCCGTCCCTGGTACGGGTCGTCTCTACCGTGGAGCGCACGCGCTCGGCGTGATCGACCACGATCGCCGAGATCGGCCAGCCTGACGACGTACTGCGTAAGCGTCCACGTCTGTCTCCCGCGTGGGCATCCAGGTACCCGACCGCATATTCCGCCCGCGTTCCGCTCGCCCGCGCGCACTCGCTCAGGTCATGGGGAGGCTTGTGGATCTGCATGGGCCAGCAGGGGGGGCGAGTGGGATGCCGGATCGCGTTGCTGCGGTTCGGCATGCGCGCAGCCGGGCTCTGGTCCGGGGCCGGAACTGGGGCACTTTGCCGCAGCCGCAGGGCTCGCGGCCCTCGTAGCGCAGGCCCTCGTTCAGTACGGCGGCCACGACGGACCATGCCTTGGAGTCATGGCGGTGTGGGGCCGCGAGATCGTGGCTGGCGCAGACCATCGGATCCGAGCATCGGGGGCACTTGGGCTCGCCAGATCCGAGATGCCGCTTGAACGCCACTCGGCGGCGCAGGCACGCGTAGTGCAGCTTGTAAGGCTTCTCGCCGTAGTGGCATACCAGGTGAACGTACGCGGCGGTGTCGCAGCTGGCTTCGTTCACGTGAAGTAACAGCGATTGGTCAGCACTTGGGGCAGCAGTTAGTGATCTTGAGTGCTGCGGATGTTCACCAGATATGGTTCTGGCTCGCTTCCGTGAAGTGCGCACGCTGAGTGACGACCGACGCTCGGATCTGCCTTCGGGAGCTTGCCTGTAAATGACCAGTGCCGATCTTGGTGTGGTCGACAGTGCGGCGTCATGGAAGAGACGTTGCTACGGCTGGAGGAGCTGCTGGTCCCGTCCATCGCAGACGTAGCGGTGCTGTCGGTGGACGTGAACGACGAGACGATAAGCATCGGGTCCCGAAGTACGGCGGCCGGGGCAGCGTGTCCTGACTGTGGGAGCCGATCGAGTCGCATACACAGCTCCTACCTGCGGTTTCCCGCCGACGTACCCAGTGCGGGACGGCGGGTGGTCCTCTGCCTTCGGGTCCGCAGGTTCTTCTGTCCGGACGATTCATGCGGACGGCGGACGTTCGCCGAGCAGATGTCCGGGCTGACCCGGCGGCACAGCAGATGGACCGAGCGGTTGCGTTCGACTCTCGCCGCGGTCGGTCTCGCCCTCGCCGGCCGGGCCGGTGCCCGGATGGCACGAGTCTTCGGGGTGTCCGTTAGCCGCAGCGCGGTGTTGCGGTTACTCGACGCGTTGCCTGACCCGGAGACACCGGCCCCACGGGTGGTCGGCGTCGATGAGTACGCCATGCGCAAGGGCCACGTCTACGAGACGGTTCTGGTCGATGTCGAGACCCGAAGGCCGATTGATCTGTTGCCAAACCGGGAGGCGTCCACCCTGGTCAAGTGGCTGGCGAAGTGCCCCGGAATCGAGGTCGTCTGCCGGGATCGAGCTCCGTTCTTCGCGGAAGGTGCCACGGCCTGGGGCACCTCAGGCGGTCCAGGTTGCTGACCGGTGGCATCTTTGGCACAACCTTGGCGAGGCCGCTGAACGGTGCGTCGCCGATCACCGGGCTTGCCTATGGGGCACGGCGCCCGAGCCCCCCTGCCCGGTTGAGGAGCCCGATGCCCCAACGGACAGTTCTGGCTCGCCGTGGCCCACCGGCCACCGGTTCGCCGACCGGACTCGGGCCAACCATGCGGCCGTCCACGCACTGCTCGCCGCCGGCCACAGCCGCCGTACGATCCAATGCCAACTCGGCATGACGTACCGCACTTTCAAACTCCTCGCCGACGCCACCGCGCCGGAGGATCTCTTCCGCGGCCAATGGCAGGGGCTCCCTTCGTGCTCGATGAGTACAAGCCCTACCTGGACGATCGTTGGAACCAAGGCTGCACCAACGCGTGGAAGGCATGGGAGGAGATCGTGCCGCTCGGCTACAAGGGCAGCTACCAGCGAGTTGGCGCCTACTTCCGCACCAAGCGCCTCTCGACAGATCCAGTCACTGCGCCACCGCCTTCACCTCGCACGGTCGCCGGCTGGATCCTCCGCCACCCCGACACCCTCACCGAGGCCGAACAGCTCCGCCTCAAGGCCGTCCTGGTCCACTGCCCCGAACTGGATGCACTCACCGGACATGTCCGGTCCTTCGCCGAGATCTTCACCGAGCGGCTAGGCCAGCGGCTGCCCGCGTGGCTCGATGCCGTCCGCAACGACAACCTGCCCGGCCTCCACAGCCTTGCCGCCGGTATCGACCGCGACCGCGACGCTGTCATCGCCGGTCTCACCCTGCCCTGGAACTCTGGTGTCGCAGAGGGGCACGTCAACCGGATCAAGATGCTCAAACGGCAGATGTTCGGCCGAGCCGGATTCCCGCTCCTGCGAAAGCGAGTACTGCTCTACAGGTGACCGATGCGTCAGGACGGCTGTCCCGCTGGCTCGTACCCCTCATCGATTCGGCGAGGAGCGACGCCGAGAACCAAGTTCTCCATGGCGTGAGGCATCGGTCCAAAGCTGGCAACCCAGGTTTCGACGAGATAGATCATGCCCACTTCATCGATGCCCAGGAAGAACCGGCCGTGGTCCAGCTCGCCAAGTGGGTAAAGATGGCGCCCGATCGCTTCGCCCCACTCCGTGAATCGGTCGTCCTCGCCCCAGGCCAGCTCGGGGTTGAGCTCGAACGGCGTACGTGCACAGCTGATCCCTGGTCCGCTGACGTTCACAGTCAAGCCGCCGAACTCTTGAAGGAAGGCTTCCGCAGCGTCGTGCATGGCGAGCCCGACTGCATGGAACATGGATCGCCAGCGGGCCGTGTCTACCTTCCGTCCAGGCGTCCATCCCGACGCCTCCAACACCTCATCTACCTCTGGCGACCAGCTACTCATCTGGGGCCCCGACTCCTCAGCTACGGGTGAGCAGTGATCATCTCAGCGGTCGGCGTCGCCGAACAGTGTGTGACCGCTTCACGGAAAGCGAGCCAGAACCCCAGATATGACATCACCCAGTAGTGATGGGGATCGTTGAGACTAGCTCCGCCGGGATTCGTGAAGGCCCCCCGGCCGGCCTGCCCATGGGTCTGTCGGAGTCGTAGGCGACCATGTCGCCCGTGGACGACTTTGCGCAATTGGTCGAACGAGTCGCAGCCAAGGCGGCCGAGAGCGCGCGGCTGCAGCTTCCGGTCACCGCGGATGCTCTGGACGAGGCCGAGCGGAGGCTCGGTTTCCGTCTGCACCCGCTTCTTGCCGCGCTGTACTTGAAGGTGGGCAACGGCGGGTTCGGTCCGATGGACTCGTTGCTGCCTCTGTCAGGTGGTCCGAATCTGGATGGTGTGGAGGCCGCGGTTGAGGACTATCTGGGACGGATCCCGGCTGCGGGCGCGGACACCTGGTGGTCGTGGCCCAAGGGCGTCCTGCCGATCCTGGACTGGGGTTGTGCCATGTTCGCGTGCGTCGATTGCCGGAGCAAGGACGGAACAGTCCTCCTCTTCGAGCCGAACGCAATCAGCGGGCAGGACCTGTCCCTGGCGTGGTTCGTGGATGCGGGGAGCCTCACAGAGTGGCTTGAGACCTGGCTGGCGGGCCGGGGATGGTATGAGGAGGGCGTTGCGGACGAAGGCTTCGAGATGGCCCTGTGGCCCGAAGCTTCCGCGCGGTTGTAGCCGTTCGTCGGTCACGATCTCGACGGTGACGGTTCTCCGCCCGGAGGGCGGGAACCGTCGAGTAGTTACCCGCAAAGGTCAGCTGGCCTTCGCCGACTCCTCGGCCCGCGCCCGCGCCCGCGTCGAGGCGATGCGGTAGGAGTCGGTGCCGGTTTCGATGATAGTGCCGTTGAAGGTGAGGCGGTCGACGATGGCTGCGCAGAGTCGGGAGTCGGTGAACGTCTTCGTCCAACCCCCGAAGGACTCGTTGGAGGCGATGGCGACGCTGTTCTTCTCCTCGCTTTCGGTCAGGATCTGAAAGAGGAGTTCGGCTCCGTGGCGGTCGAGTTCCATGTAGCCGAGTTCGTCGATGCAGAGCAGATCGACGCGGCCGTATCGGGCGATGGTCTTGTTCAGCTGCTTCTCGTCGGCAGCCTTGACCAACTCGTTGACCAGCTTCGTGGCGAGGGTGTAGCGGACGCGGTAGCCCTTCATCGCGGCCTCGGTGCCCAGAGCGATGAGCAGGTGGGACTTGCCGGTGCCGGAGTCGCCGATCAGGCAGAGGGGCTGGCTCTTCTTGATCCATTCGCAGCTGGCGAGGGCGTGGATGGTGGCCGGGTCGATGTTCGGGTTCGCCCCGAAGTCGAAGGATCGCAAGGACTTCTCCCGGGAGAAGCCTGCTGCCTTGATCCGCCTCTCCGACCTGCGGCGAGCGCGGTCGTCACACTCGGCCATCAGCAGCTCCGCGAGGAAGCCGCGGTAGGTCATCTGGTCCTCCGCTGCCGAGGTTGCGATGTCGGGAAACTCGGCCCGGATCGCGGCAGCCGCAGGAGACGGCAGGCTGTGTCGATCGCGGCGTCGGCGGCCTGCTCGGTCATGTTCCGCTGGCGGGGCAAGGTCACTGGGCTTCTCCCTCATGGTGGGTGCCGCCACTGGTGCGGTGGCGGCGGAGCAACTGGCCATAGGGGGCCACCGAGGGCAGCGGCCTGGTGGCCGGCGGAAGGTGTGCGAGCCGCCACTCGTCGTGCAGAGGCGTGATGGTCGCCGAGGACTGGACTGCCGGATGCGGATCGCGCGGGGTGGGGATAGCGGCGGGTTCTTCCTCGGCCTGGGCGGCTTTGCGGGCCTCCAGGGCAACGGCATCGGCGGTCAAACAAGCACCGCCGGGGTGCCCGAGGTTCTTGTGACCCAACCGATGGGAGTAAGAGGCAGCTCACGGGGCGGTTGCACGCGTGGCGCGCGAACGGCGTCCTGAGTAGTCCCCATCGGACCCGGTGGCTGGGCCTGGGTCATCGATCACCACGTGTGGTGGGGATGCCGAGTCGACTTCCGTGGGCTGTCCGCGGTGACGTTCGAGCAGGCGGAGCATCTCCTCGGCGCCGACCAGGCTGACCTGGAGCCCTTCGACTTCGCCGAGCCAGCCTTCACGTTCGGCATCGGCGATGCGGGCGATCAAGTTATCGCGGATGTCGGCAAGCCGTGCCGCGTTGGGACGGGTCAGGTCGAAGGAGCGAGCATCTGACGCAAGCGTGCTCATGAATGCACGGCGTCCCGAAGGCGCGTGCGCGGGCGCCGATGGATACCTTCCGCTTCTCAAAGTGGGCGAGGAATCGAACAGCGCCGTCACCCTCCGCGCTGGCTCCCCAAGATCTGTGCCAGAACCCGTTACCCGTGAACAAAGCCATGCAGCCGACGGAGCCGCAGTCAGGGAGAATCAGCCGCTGTGAACATGGGGATCTTTGGTTTCGAGCCGTCTTTCCTGACCGGGATCGAGGCGATTCGGCAGGCTCACGCATCACGTCTGGCGACGCTCGTGGGTCGGCGGCTGACCCGGTGCGCTCTGGTGCGCTTCATCGAGAACGGAGTCTGGTTCGCCGACTGCCCGGTGGTGCTGGACTTCGACGGTTTTCAGGTGGAGGTTTGCCACTCCAAGCTCGATGAGCTCTCGATCGGCTGGAACACGATCGACACCGCTGCAACCATCACCGGATGGGAGTGGTTCGAGCTCACGCCTCAGTGGTCTCACTACGACGCAGGCCTCGAACACTTCGTCGGCCAGGAACTGCGCGAGGTCGCGCTGCTTGAGTGGCGGCCAGTGGAGCACGACCTGGCGGCCGGAACGGTGATAGTGGAGTTCGTATTCACCGAGGGCTGTCTGAGGATCGTCAACGGACTCGACGAGAACCGCATCGAAATCGCCATCCCGGCCCGCGCCCAGCACGTGACCCAGGTTCCAGATCGTGCGGTCGGCTGCCAACGCGCCGACCAGCACGGCGATCAACACTGAGGTGCCGCGCAGCCGATGCCGTCCGGACAGCGGACCGATCCAGTGCCCCGGACCTTTGGCGGAGATCCCATCCATGGGGTGGGCTCTCCGCCCGTCCGTCACGGCGACGAACCCGTCCTCCGGCCCGTGCGGCACGGTCTGGCGCGGAAGGTCACGCAGAGCGGCCGTTGGCCGAGAAGTGCTGATAGTCCGGCGGATTCCAGCGGCCGCCCCACTGCCAACCCGCTGCGCGCATCGCCTTGCTGATCACATCCCCTGGATGGATCATGCCCTTGGCCTGCTGTGACCGGTCCAGGAAGGCCGCGCCGGCAGCGGGATAGACCTTTTCGTTCACATCGACGTACGGGTTCTCCAGGGTGTTGATGTCCACCGCGTCCCCGTACGAGTGCTGGGAGACCTCGGACGGATCGCCGGTGACCTTGCGGCAGTTGAACGCAGAGGTGTTGTCGGCAGCCATCGCCGCCTCGTCGTTGCCGTCGAATTCTGCCATCACCCGCATCTGGCGAATGGGGAACTTCGCTTGCAGAGCCTGCCCGAACACCTTCAGCAGCGATGTCACCGCCCGCTGCCGTACGACGAGTTCGCCCCGGTGAACCTGATCGTCGAAACCCCAGTGGTTCATCTGCACCAGCCGCAGCTCGGACGCCGGGACCGGGCAGCCTGCGTGCCAGCTGAGGCCAAGCTTGGCCGGCGGTACGGCGGTGACAACGGCGTCGAGCGCGGGACCCGGTGCGTCGCGCTGGGGGACCGGCGGCCGGGCTGCGGCGACGGGGCAGGGAAGGATGTAGAGGGGCAGGGTGCAAACAGCTAGCGCGGCGACGACGGTACGGAGTCGGGTCTTGATCACCGGACAGGCATAGCCCGTTCCGGCAGCTCGATCACGCTTGATATCGGCGATAGGGAAGATTGTGCGGAAACTTCCCCCGAATGCGGCCATCGCTTGTCCGCGGCCCGCGGTGTTCCATGGTCCTTTCGCGACCGGGACCGGGGCTGGGGGCCGCGATCGGGGACCGGGACCGGCGCCTGGAAGACCGGGACCCGGGGCCTGGTGCCTGGGGCCGGGTCCGGGATGCTTTCCGGCAGGGAACGGGTGTCCCTCGAAACGGACTTGGATGAGTGGGAACCTTCGGCCCCGTGCCGGACATGGACGGAGCATGGAACTGAACGACGCTGGTTTCGCCGTACCGGTCGGCGAGACATCTGACCGGGAGCTGTGGTCGAGGGCAGTCGACGGTGACCGCGAGGCGTTCGGCCGGATCTTCGACCGGCACGGCAAGACCGTCTACAACCATCTGTTCAGGCGGACGGCTGACTGGTCCGAGGCCGAGGACCTCACGTCGACCGTGTTCTTGCACGCCTGGCGACGGCGATCGGAGACGGTGCTCGACCGCGATTCGGCGCTGCCGTGGCTACTGGGCATCGCCAACGGTCAGTTGTCGAACACCAGGCGCCGGCTGAGACGGGCCGAAGCCTTGCTCCAGCGGCTCGTCTCGCATGACGAGTCGGTGGGCGACCACGCGGACCGCGTGGCCGTCCGGATCGACGACGAGCGTCGCATGTCGGAGATCCATCGGGCGCTGGCCCGGCTGCCGCGTCACGAGCGCGAGGTCGTCGAGCTCTGTGTGTGGTCGGGCCTTGACCAGCAGGCGGCCGCGGCAGTGCTCAAGGTCGCGGTCGGAACCGTGAAGTCCCGACTGCACCGGGCGCGGCAAAGGCTGGGTGCCGACCTCGGCGAAGCCACGGTCCGAGCGCCGTTCAGTTCGAAGCATCCCGTCAACGCGAAGGAGGTCGCACGATGAACGACGCCCAGGGCGTTCCCGCGGCTCCTTCCGACGATCGTGATCTGCCGAACCAACGGCGGACCCGAGAGGAACTACTGAAGATGATTGATCCCCAGGAGAACGAGATTTCGCTGCGACGCCGATGGGGGGTGCCACTCGGGGTCGCCGCCGGTGTGGCGGCGGTGAGCGTCGCGGCCGTATTCGCCCTCGGCGGGACGGGCGAGGCCGGGACGAGCGCCGCCGATCCCGCACACGGCGGTGCGGGGCCGGCGAACCCCGCTTCGGCACCGGGTGCGAGCGCATCGCACGGGGCCACGTCGGGGGGATCCGGTTCGGCGCCGTCCTCGCCGTCCTCGCCGTCCTCGCCGTCCGCGCCGTCCGCGTCCCGCGCGACGTCGTCCAAGGCTGCTGACTTCACCATCACCGACGGGACGACGACCCCGATCGATGCCGGGTCCATCAGCAGGATCCTGTCCTCCTGCCTGGGGCCGGACGCGTCCCAGTACCACGCGGTGATCGCGGAACGTATGCCGCTGGCCTCATCGGATACGGACGGCGTGGTGGTCGCCGTCAACTCGGCCAAGCAGTACGTGCAGTGCCAGACGAAGGGCAACAAGGGGCAGAGCCAGGACTCTCCGCCCACGTTCATCAACGACCGGCTGTGGGGCACCGGTCACACGGTCGAGTATTTCGACTCCATGCTCCAGCCCGCCGGGAAGGGGAAGTACCTCATGCTGGGCGCCGGACACTACATGTCTGGCGTCGCCAAGATCACCATCAGCTACGGCAACGACCCGAAGCAGTACCCGGCGCGCATGGCGGGCGGCGCGTTCGTCTACGGGGCCGCTCTCTCCTCGGACGCGCCGCCCAGCGCGCACTTCATGGGCCCGGACCCCTACGTCCATGCCTACGACGCGTCAGGCAAGGAGATCTACAACCAGGCCAAGGACCCGAGGTTCACCAGCGAGAAGTAGGCCGCCCGCCCAGGGCCGGCCCCTTACACCAGGCCCCCGTCTGAGGAAGACCGGCCCCGGCCGATGAATCTCCTGGCCCCGACGACAGACGCCAGGTGATTCATCGGCCGGCCTGGCCGGCAGCTCCCGCTCGTCCTTCTCATCGGTGTCCAGGAGCGGTCGTTCGTCCCGCTGTACAGGTCCCCTGTTCCAGCCAGCCAGGCTTGAAGCACGCGGCGCGAGGCGACCGGGTCCGCTCGCCGGGGCCGCTCCGCGCATCGGCAACCGTCCTCGGCCCGGCACCGCTGGTGACCTGGTTCGACGTCGTCGGTCCTCGGCCTCGATGCCGGGCATGTGCCTCCGGCGCCGCCGTGAGGGACCCACCCAAAGGCTCACTCGCCGCCTCCACACAAGACGCACTTTCACGCCACATCGAGATTCCGGCCAAGCTTTGAATGACTCATTGACGCCTGGTCCTTTCGTCGTCGTCAATTGTGGTGCGAGCGGGCCGGGGTCTTCGCCATCCCGGTGCGCGCATGGATATCCGACGGGGGGCGGGTATGATCCAGAACGCGTTTCAGTTTGTGCTGGACCAGAGCGAATGCCATTACGCGGCACGTTCGATCATCCGTGCCTCGCCATCGAGTGATTCGTCCGCAACGCTCGAAGAGCATTTGGAACGCAGCTTTCCGTCTTTCCGGACCGCCTTCGCGGAGTGTCTCACCGGCGAGGCCGATGGATATGTCCTTGAACTGCCGGGCTGGGCGGGGGAGTCGCTGGAGCGGCTTGAGGAGACGACCGTCGCCGTCTTCGACTGGTACGGGGCGCGTTCGACGCCCCGGCGGCCCGCGGTATCGCGCGAGGACGTCACGGACCCCAGCCACTGGTTCCACTGGGGAGAGCACCGGGCGTTCGTCCTCTGCTTCGCCCCCTGCTTCCGTGAGGACCACGCCCGCTACGGGTTCGGGCGGCCCGAGACATTCGTGATGTTCCAGCACGAGCGCGCCTTCCACCGCCGCCACCCGCAGCAGATTCCCGTCGGCGTCCGCCGGGCCGTCCGCCGCACCTTCGACGAGGCCGGGCGGGGATACGAGTACGACATCGGGGCGGTGCCCACCTATGACTGAGCGGCTGACCGGGTTGCTGCCCGCACGCGCCGAACTCCTCTCCTCGCACCGGGACTTCGGCCGCGCAGACGTGCTGCGGCGGCGTGCCCGGCACGTACTCGGGTTCACCCTCGCGGCCGCCTTGCGACGCTTCGGTCAAGGCGACGACGTCATGGCCGATCCCGAGATCGCCGAAGACCCGGCGGTGTGGGCTGCGTTGCAGGCCATGTTCGACGGGCTACACGAGCCGGTGGCCGATCCGGCGTCGGTGCTGGCCGCCGCGGTCGCTCGTGGAGCAGTCCGGCGCGAGGGCTTGTCACCGACCGGTGCGGAGCCACCGCGTATACGCACCGCGCGGATCGGTGGGCGGCGGCGGGGGACCGTGTGGCTGTGGCAAGGGGTGCACGGGCCGCTGACCGCGGCTGTCGATGGCGCTTTCCAACGGTACGCACTCACCGCGCCGCCCACACGTGAGACGCATTCTCCCAACCTGCCTGGCGGGAACGGGGATTCCGCGATCAAGAACACCCTCTATGCCGCCGGAAAAGCAGAACAGAAAGCCGTCGAGACGGCGGCGGAAATGATCCGTGAGGCCGTACCGGAGATCGCTCGCGAGACATTTCCCTTCATCGACGGGATCGCGTTCTTCGATGGTGAACTATTCGCCAGCGGCACGCTTCTCTCGCAGCCGAGGATCATCTTCGTCGAACGCCGCATGACCGGCGATACCGACCGCCTCGCCGAAGCCCTGCTGCACGAGGCACTCCACCTCAAGCTCAACGCGCTGACCCTGACCCGCCCGATCTACCGCGCGGGCGTCATCGACGACAGCGCGGTCCTGCTGCCGATTCCCTGGCACCGGGACGCGTCCGGCGTACCGCACCGCTGGATGGCCAACCGGGCACTGGCCGCCGCCCATGTGTACGTCCATCTCGTTGCGCTGTACGAACGTCACGACCCGCCCGCCCGTAGCCGGGCGACCGGTCTCGCGGCCTGCCGGGAACGTGCCGCCCATTTGCTGACGGAGCTGGCGGGCGAGGCCTCCCGGGACCTGGGGCCTGCCGGGGTCCGTATGACGCGCTGGCTGCGCGAAGTCCTGGAGGCCGCGCCGCAGGACCTGGGCCGTGGGGCGGCCGGGGCCAAGCTGCTGCCCGGCCGCGAACCGGAACCGGAACCGGAACCGGAGCGGCCTCGGCCGAGTGCCGCGGTCGGTATTCCATCCGGCACCCTGCGCCGTGCCGCCCCAGGGCACCGGGGCTGGCGGCCGGAACCCGACCTCGGCCTCGTGGCCACGTGCCAGCCGTGGGACGTGCATGTGCTGAACGCCTACCAGTGGACCCTTTTCACCGCGTGCGACGGACTGGACAGCGGCCTCGCGGTCCGCTCCCTGCAAGCCGCCGCGCCCGGCTCGGCCGCACCGATGGTGGCCCGAGCACTCATGGACCTGCTCGACACCGGCTTGATGGTGATCGAGTAGCGCCCCCAGGACGCAGTCCACGGGGGAACGAACGGGAAGAACGGGGGAGGTGAACAACATGACCACCAAGTCCACCGAACAGGAGCTCGTGGAGAAGCTGGCCGAAGAGCTGTCCTTGGACGGCTTCGAGGACACGGACGAGGCCGCGGCCGAGGCCGTCAGCCTGGGCGGCGCGAGCTACGTGAAGATGCTCGGCCGTACCTGGACCGCCGGCTGACCCATGGCGGCACCGGTGGTCCCGGCAGCACACTCCACAGCCGGGGCCACCACCGGCTCCACCACATCGAGGACACGGACCACAAGGAAGCGCGGGATGCGGACGACTCATCGCTGGCTCGACGAAGCCGGCCACGTATATGTGGCCGAGGGCGGCCCGCAAGGGCAGTGCGTACGACTCAACGCCGCCGCCTCCAAGGTCTGGCGGGCCCTGCTCGCCGAGCAGATCACCCCCGACGAACTGGAAGGCAGCGACGGGGAGTTCGCCCGCTCCCTGCTCGTTACCGGTGTCCTCCTGCCCGGGCCGAGCGACTGATGGCGCGGACCAAGCCGGCCGCGCGGCAGACGACCGGGACCCGGCAGCGCTCCGAGGTCCTGCGGATCGCGCCGGCACTCACTCTCGCAGCGGCTGCCGAGTTCGCCCCGGCCATGGCGTTCGTGAACCCGTCCGTCGGCTACTCGGACCGCCGCAAGTCCAAGCCCATCGGGATCGCCTATGTGATGGCCTATCTGCGCTCCCACGGCTTGGAGAGCGAAGGCTTCGACTTCGGCGGCGCGCTCACCGAGCCGGAGCTGCTCGCCGCCGAACACCGGCTCGACACCTACGACATCGTAGGCTTCTCGGTCTACAACGAGTCTGCCGACAACGCCCTCAGCATGGCCGCCTGGATCAAGGAACGGAACCCGACCGCGCTGATCGTGATGGGCGGCCCGCACGCGACCGCGGTCGCCGACCACCTGATCGCCGCGCACCCGCAGGTGGATCTGGTGGTGCGCCGGGAAGGCGAGGAGCCGATGCTGGAGATCGCGCGCCGAGTCGCCGCGCGCCGGCCGGTGACCGGCGTTCTGGGCACGACGTGGCGGGAACCGAACGGCGAGGTGGCATCCCGGGAGGATCCGCCGTTCATCGAGGACCTGGACACCCTGCCCTTCCCCGACGCTCGGTTCACCTCCGACTCGGGATACCCGACCCTGTCCTACTTCGACGACGTCAGCGGCCGGCTCAAGCCCGCGCTGACCGTCAACACGAGCCGGAGCTGCCCGTACAACTGCTCCTTCTGCGGAGTGCTGACCATCGGACGACGCTACCGGACGCGCTCGCCCGGGTCCGTGGTCGAGGAGATCGACTACTTCCGGAATCGGGACGGCATCCCGTACCAGCACATCTACTTCAGCGACGCCAACTTCTACGTCAACCCACGGCGCTCCCTCGCCGTCATCGAGGCGATCCACGCCTACGACCCCGCGATCACGGTCAGCTTCGGCACCCGCGTCAACCAGATCCTGCGCAGCGAGGACGTGTTGGCGCGGATGAAGGAGATCGGCCTGCGGTTCGTCGAGCTCGGCATCGAGAGCGCCTCGCCCGCCATGCTGGAACGGCTGGCGAAGGGCGTATCGCCCCAGGTCAACGTCGACGCGGTACGCACGCTTCAGCGGCTCGGGCTGGAGATCGTCGTCGACTTCATCATGTTCGACCCCGCGACCACCCTGGCCGATCTCCGGATGAACCTCGCATTCCTCCGACGGCTCGGCTTCTACGACTACGTTCCGCACGAGGCGATCTACACCACCCTCGTGCTCTATCAGGGCACGCCCATCCGAGAGTTCTACGAACGCCGGCACGGCCGTGCCTTCGCGCCCAACGAACTCCCCGACATCGTGGGCCTGTACGAGAACGACGACGTCGCCGCCGTCGCCGCGGGCATGCGCTGGTTCCGCCGCACATGGCAGCCCGCCATCGACACCGCGCTCGCCGACGGTGAACTCTGCGCCGAGAAGTGGCGCTCGGGCGGCCGCACCGGCGACCGCCTCGCCCAGCTCCAGCTGGACCTCGTCGCTCTGCGACACGTTCCCTACGTCTTCATGCAGCACCTTGTGGAGGCGGCCGGAGACGGCCGACTGGCCCTTGAGGAGGAGTACGGCGCCCACCTGCCCAGCACCGGAGCGCCGGCGGCCGCTCTGACCGAACTGCTGGCGCGCGTCGCGGAGTTGGTGGGCGACGAGCACTTCGAACGAGACCCCTCGCTGCTCACCCGTTTCGCGTGACCTTGTGCTCCGCCCGTCCGCCCTCCCGACCCTCCGCCCGTTCTCGTGCCGGCGTAAGGAAGAACTTGACCACTGATCTGCCGTCCCAGGAATCCCAGGAACCGTCCGTCGTGAAGGACGTGGCGGCGATCCGGCGTACGACCAGGATGTTCTACGGTCTGTCCTACGTCGGATACTTCATCGACTTCACCTGGGCCGCCACGTCCGTCCTCTACTTCGCCGCCATCGGTCTGAGCCCGGAGGCGATCTTCGCCACGGTCGCGGTGGTGTGGCTGGCCGAGGCGGTCTTCGAGATTCCCACGGGCCTGGTCGCCGACCTGCTGGGCCGGCGCAGTTCGGTCATCGCGAGTTTCGTGTTCCGTTCGGTGGGGTTCGGGGTGCTGTTCTTCGCGCACGACCTGCCCGCTCTGCTGCTCGCGCACGTCCTGGTCTCCATCGGCACGACGTTCGAGTCGGGGGCGCTGGAAGCATGGGCGGTCGACGAGAGCGAGCACTTCGGCGCCGACGAGACGGTGGACGCCCTGTTCACCCGCAGCCGCATCGCCTGCAACTCCGGTCTCATCTCGGGTGTTCTGGTGGGGGCCGTCATCGGCACCCGGAGTCTGGCGCTGCCGTTCCTCCTGTCGGCGGTGGTGTGCGCGGTGACCGCGGCTGTCCTGCCACTGGTGATGCGCGAACACAGCAGGGCGCCGCGACCCGCAGAGCTCTCCCTGTCCACTGCCCTACAGGCCAACCTGGGCGGCACCGGGGCGGCGCTGCGCGGGGACCGGGTGCTGATGTTCCTGGCCGGGGCCGTCGCCTTCGTGGCACTGATGAGCAGCCTGCCGGGCGTGCAGTGGACGACCTACCTGGAAGGCCAGTTCACCACCAGCCTGGTGCTGCTCGGGCTGGTGCGCTGCGCCGGGCCGCTGGTCCAGATTCCGCTCCTGGACCTCGTGCGTAGGCTGCGCACCAAGCGCGGCGTCGCCCGACCGCCGATCGTGCTGGCCGCCTCGTTCACCGCCGCCATGCTCCTCCTGCTCACCGCGTACAGCGGCGGTGCCTGGCAGGCCGTCGCGCTGTACGTGTGCTTCTCCGCGGCGGCGGGCGTGGCCGTGCCGGTCATCCAGGGTGCCGTCAACGACCGGCTCACCAACGCCAACCGAGCCACCATGCTGTCCTTCGTCTCCCTGGTGTCCGGGGCCGTGACCGGAGTGGGGCTCCTCGTCGTCGGTTCGTTCGTCACCGCCATCGACTCGGTCACCGTCACCTGGTCGATCGCCGCCGCTGGGCTCGCCGCAGGAGGCGCGCTGACGGCCTGGCTCTGCGGCCGGAGTCGGTGAGCGGATGCCGCAGCCGCAGGAGGTGTACCTCGAAGCGCGGGTGCTGGCCCACCTCGGGCTCGGGGCCGACCCGGGACCGGCGCCCGCCACCCCCTCCGGGGGCATACGGAGACTGATGGCTCAACTCGCCCCGGACAAAAGGGGGATGGGCCCGTCGCCCCTGCTCGCGCTCGACACGAGCCCCACCGCGGATCCGGCGGTCCGGCGAGCGGCCGTCGATCGGCGCCTCGACAAGATGGACGCGCACGAGGTGGCGGCCGACTTCCTGGAGCGGCGCAGGACGGGCGACCCGTGGTGGGAGCGGGGGCGCCCCTTCCCGCTCACTGCCGACACCCGGGCCTGGCTGCTCCGTTGCGGCGGGCCGGTGGCGCCGGTCGACGGGCTGCTGCGCCGCTGGTCCGAAGCGGGCCCCGACGAAGACGTGACCACCCCCGAGTTCAGGACCACCCTCCGAGAGGGCCGCCACGGCCCGGCAGTCGCGCTGCCGTCCGTCGACACCCTGCTGCGGACCCTGGTCGGCCGCCTGCGGCAGGCCGGGCTGCTGCCTCCGGAGCACCGGGTCACGCTCGTACGGAAGGTCTGGACGAGCGCCGTGGCCGTGCCGGTACGGGTGCCCGGCCGCAGTGTCCTCGTCCTGTCCAGCACCCCGGCCGTACCCGCCCTGGCCCACCTCCTGCACGAATTGGCCCATGTGTCCGAACACGCCCTGCGAGCACCCGAGTTGGCCCTAGAGGTCCGCTGGTGCTTCGACCCGGTGCGCTCCGAAGGATGGGCACTGCTCCTCGAATCCCTGGCCACCGATCCGCTGTGGCTCGCCTCCCTCGATCTCTCGCACCCGTTCACCGAAGCCGTGCGCGTCACCGCCACCTACACCGAACTCCTCGACCGCCAGATGTTCCGAGCGGCTGCGGCCCTCGACGACGAGCTGCCGCCCGACGCCACATCCGCCGATGCCCTCACCCTGACCCATGACCTCATCGCCCGCCTGGGCATCGCCCGAGTCCCGCAAGCGCTGCTCCAAGACGCTTCCGACGGCCTTCAGGTCCGTGCCTATCTGGCCGGATTCGCCTGGCGCGACGAGGCTCTGAGCTGCCTGACGGGCCGCTGGGGCTCACGGTGGTGGGCAGAGCCGGCGGCCTGGGCGGCCGTACGGGACGTTCTGCGCGGGGACGGCGACGCACGTTCCGCTGTGGCGGCGCTGGCCTCCGACGCCGCGGCGAGTGCGGCGTGAATACCGCCCCGGCCCCCGTGGCCGCGCTCCTCGACGCCTGGGACGACAGTTCCCTCTACCCCGAGGCCCTGCGCGCCGGCCTGCTCCCGTACCTCCACACCCAGGGCCCCTGCATCGCCGTGGGCACCCGCGACGGAAGACGCGCATGGGCCGTCACAGGGCACCGCGCCCTGCGGGAAGCGGCGCTGAGGCCACGGGACTTCAGCGGGGAGCTGCTCGGTACGGCGATGAGCGATGCGACTCCTGAGGAGACGGCTCTGCTGCGCCGCCAGCTCCCCGGGCTTGCCGACGGTCCGCATGCCCGGATGCGGCGTGGACTGTCCGCATCGCTGCGCGCCGACATCAACCGGGGGCTGAGCGAACGGGCACGGGAGGCGGTCGCCGGTCGAACGGCTGCCCTCCGCCGAACGTCCTGCGCCGGCAAGCGGGCGTGCCTCGCGGATCTCGTGGGGGACGTGGTCGTCCCCGTGGTGGCGGACGCGCTCGGTGAACTCCTCGGTGTGCCAACGGCGTTGAAGGAGGAATTCCGGTCCTGGTGCGTGGACAGCAGCGAGATGACGGCAGAACCCGAGGCCGAGGAGCGGGCGCTGCGCGCCTTCCTGCACATCTGCGCACAGCTGCGTCGGCACCGCACCGTCCATCCGGCCGAGGACCTGCCGACTTTCTTGGCGGCCCGGCTGACGTCCACGGCCGAATTCGCGCTCAACTGGGTCCTCCTCGTCAAGGCTGGCTTCGGGGCAACGGTCTCGGCCGGGGCACAGTTGCTGCGGGCACTGCCCCGGGACGGCTCGGCAGCCGAGGAAGTGCCGACGCTCCTGGACGACACCTTGCGCAGACACCCTCCGATCCTCCAGGCACGTCGTACGGCCACGCGTCCTACCGTGCTGGCCGGCCAGGACATTGTGGCGGGCGAGCGTGTACTGCTGGTCTTCGCCGCCCCCGGGCTGGGCCCCGGCGCCGCGCCCCACACAGCGTTCGGGCACGGCCGCCACGCCTGCCCCGGCGCCCCCTGGGCGCGCGCCCTGCTCACCGGACTCGCCCACGGCGCCGCCCCGGCCGCCACCCGCTGGCAGCTGCCCGACACCGCCTCTGCCTATGCCACCTCCTTCTCCCAAGGACTGCTCACGCTCCCGGCCGACCATGCCCCCGCCGCCCGATGCCCCGCCGACCCGAGGTCCGCCAGATGAATCCGCGTATTGCCGAACCGCTCCTGTCCCATCGTGTCCGCGACCACGTGCTGTCGACGGCGGTCGCTCCCGTCCCTGAGGCGCCACTCATCCGCTCCGGGCCGGTCGAGATCTGGGCGACCACGCAATCAGGTGTTCCTGGGACCACCCTGAGCACCGTCGGGGTGTCCGACACGGAGCTGGCCTCGACGATCCGTCGGCGGCCCGTACGAGTCGAATTCCTCGCCATCGCGGGCGAGGACCCATGGCGCCCGGTGCTGACCGCTGCTCTGGCCCAGGTCGCGGAAGACTGTCTGGCGGCCGGAGTCGTCGTCAACCGAGGTTCGGCCGTGCGCTGCCGACCGGAGGTCGCCGCCGCATTGGGCGCCGATCACCTCTACGTGAGCCGGGCCGTCTACCACCACCGATCGTTCTCACAGGTCAGGGCGGAGGGCCGACGGGTCGAACTCTGGTGGCTCTTCCCGCTCCACGCCGAGGAGGAGCGCTACCTCGCCGCGAATGGCTGGGAGCGCTTCGAGGACCTCGTCGTTGAGGCCCGTCCCGCCCTGGCCGATCCCGCCCGGCCCGTGATTCCGCTGCCCGCCGCCCGTCCGAGGCGCACCGGGTGAGCGCCGCGCCGCCGCCCACGGCAGCCCGGCGCCTGCGCATGCGCTGGGACCTGACCGCGCCACCGCGCCACTGTCCGCTGCCCGATTCCTACCGAGTCGCCCCCGTCACCGCGGCCGACGCCACGCTCCTGGGAGCACTGTCCTACCGTGCGTACCGGGGCGGCGTCGACGACAATGGTGAGTCCGCGAGCTGGCACCGGGCCGAGATGAACGCCGCGCTCGCGGGCGAGTTCGGCGAAGTCGACTGGCAGGCGACGCGGGCTGCCTGGTACGGCCCCACCCCGGCGTCCCTCTCGCTCGTGACCCACTGGAAGTCCAGCCCCCTCGTGGCCTTCGCGCTCACCGACCCCGCGCATGCCTCAAGGGGCCTGGCGAGGTTCCTCCTCACACACAGCGCGACGGCACTTCGCGCCGCCGGCGCATCCGAACTCACCCTGGTGGTCACCAACGGCAACCCCGCTGCTCGCCTCTACACCCACCTGGGCTTCGCCCCGGTCGACTGAGTCGCCGATGGCGCCCAAGGCCTGTCCCGTAACCGGCGGATGGGCCGCGAGGTGTGCTGTATATCCTCGACTGGTGCAGACACCCGAGGAGCCGTCGAACGCGACGCACGTTCTGGCGGCGGCGTTCCCGTCCCGTCTTGCCGATGACGTGCGCGATGTCCTGGCCGTGGTGCCGACCGCCGAGTTGTCCCCGGCGCGTTCGTTCACGGTCGAGGTACGGGGCGAGGAAGTCGCCATTCCCTCGCGCATCTACAACGAGGAGCCGGGCGCCGACCCGCAACGGAGTTTGACACCCACCCAGCAGGTCATCCTGCACTGCCTCTACACCCGGCACAGCGACGGCCGGGTCCGTCAACGCCACCTTGAGCGGATCGTGGCGTGCGACGAGCCGTGGGTGGTCCCGTTCGTGATGCAGTTGGCCGGCGAGTACGTGCTGGAGATCCTTGAGGCCATCGCCGGGGGGCTTCCCGGACTGTCCATCCCAGGCTCTGCAGCGCGTCGGCTCTACGGGGAGTTCATCGTCCGGAATCCGGCCTTCTTCGCTCTTACGGAGCAGCGAGCGGTCAGCTACTGGTCGTGCTACTACCGCTGGAGGTATGGCGAGTTCGGGATGTATCCCGGGTCCGCTCTGCTGGAAGCGTTCCGGGCGGCAGCGCGAGAGCAGGTGGGTTAGCCGCGGCCACAGCACAAGGTCTGGGCGTCGTGACGTCCGCCGGGCCGCCGATCCGGAACCCGACGCCCGGTCACCAACCCCACCACGGCCGCCGCCGCAATGACGACAAGTCCCACGACGCTGACCACCATGTCCAGCTTCCAGGAGCGACGTTCGGCGTCGATGTCCAGGCGGTGACGCGTACGAGGCGGGTCGAGGTGTGGCCGTCGTCGGTGCGGACGCTCTTGAGGAGGAAGACCGCGAAGGCCGGCCGGCCGAGTCCGCGATTGCCCTCGGAGGGATCGTTGGCGAACCGGTAAGCGTGCGGCCTGACGCCCGGGTAGTGGATGCCAACCTCCCTCCCCGTCCAGGCCACGGTGATCCTCTTGCCCCGCTTACCGTCGTTGGTGACGGTGAACTCCTGGCCGGTGGAGTGGTCCTGGAAGGCGATGACCACGGCCGTCCCCTCGCGCGGCGAGCGCAGAGCGCGGGGCCGGACCACCGCTTCACCCCGCGGGCACGCGGCGCACGACGTTGCCCTGTCCATCCGCATCCAATGAGGCCGTGCCTTCGGGCCCGGTCACGACGACTCTGACGACAAGGGAGCCGGTGAGACGGTCGGTGATGATCTGCCAGGTCGTGGGGGAGTGGATGCCCAGGGTAGACCTGGCCTGATCGACCAGGGCTGGGAAACGGTCGTAGGGCAGCGCACTGGGGTCAAACTCCTTGGAGTGTGCGCCTGTTGGTGCGAACACGATGGACAGCAGGCGCTCCTGCACGACGACGCTGAGCGCCCGGCGTCTGTCCTCACCTCCGGTCAGCGAGCCGACAGCCCGGACCAACTCCCCCTTGCCGAGAAACGACTGACCTGGACCCAGAGTGACCGTTCCGGAAGCCGATGACACCACCGTGGTCGACGACGTTGAGGAGGCAGTGGGCCGCGCGGCGGAGGGCGACTTCGTGGCGTCGTCCTGGTTCAGGAGATCTCCCCGGAACAGCAGGGCCACCGCGGCCGCACCGAACAGGAGGCCGAGGAGCAGGATGAAGCCGAAGGCACAGCCCTTCGGGGGAGCGGCCACCTTTGCGGCCTCGGGCACCGAGTCGAGGCGGGCGGAGGCCGCTCGGTCCTCCCACTCCGGTGTCGGCCGCTTGACGATCTGCACCCGCCACGGCCGGTCGGACGGGTACTGGACCACGACGACGCCGCGCGGCCGGTAGTCGGACAGGTTTACGAGGTTGATGTCCTGCGTGGTCTCCACGCGGTACGCCGGCTGGTCATCCGGCACGACGGAGAGCTCGAAGCGCACAGGTATGTCGCCCGACTCGCCCCCGATGGCCTTCAGGGATTCGATGACCGCGAGCGCGGTGCGGGGCACGGCCGCGGCCTCCCGAGCACGCCTCGGCGCACTGGTAAGGAAGAACAACAGTCCGTAGACCACCGGCAAGACAAACCCTGCCGCGAACAGGGGTGCGTTCGCGATGATCCCACCCACGGCGAGCGCGGCGAGCGAAGCCCCGACCACGCCGCCGGTCAGGAAACCCCGCGCGAGTGCGAGGGGTGTGTGGTGCGCGGGTGGGGGCGCACCGGGGGTGATCGTCATATGGGGGATTGTGCTGGGCTCAAGTGACGGCCGGTAGGCCTCGGCATGAGCTTCTGGGGGCCCGTCGTGCGGGGCGCGGTGCGCATCGGGGTGCGGATCGGGGTGCGGATCGAGGTGGTGCCGCCGTCAGCCTCGTCGGCGCGAACGCGTCGGCGCGTCTGGCGCTCTCCGGTGTCGGCCCGCATCGAGTGAGGCCGGTGGGCGGCGTACCGGTGGTGATCGATAGAACGTGTGCCGATTGCGTGGCGGCTGCCGACGGCGAAGGACTCCAGAGAGAACTACTTGAAGCAAATGCTGAATCAGCACGGATCCGTCCCCTTCCCCGTCCGCGTGTGGCGGGCAAGATGGTGGACAGCTCTCAGCACCCCTGGGGCCCATGGTCCGGCAGAAGCCGGCGGCATGGCGGGAATGGTCATAGTGAGGGGCTGGCAACATGCCAGAAGATGGCTCCGCCGGAGTGCAGTTCATAACGAAGAGGATTGTCGACGAGTTCCGGCGGGAGGGCATGCTGACTCCGGAGAGCGTGGAATCGGCCGGATTCGAACAATGGGACCGGGTGGTACCCAGCTGGATCGTCCTGGTAGCCCTCCAGTCTGTGATCAGGGTCAGATGGGAGAAAGGGATATCCGCCGTAGGCCAAGTCCCGCGGGATCTCACCAAGATAGGTCTGAGTCACGACGAGGCGGCTCTGGTCATCGGTTCCCTGCTCGGTGATGTTGCCGGTGGCCAGGAGGCGCAAGCGCGCGGTCTGCTCACGCTGCAAAGCATGCTGGGTCTGTTCTGCGCCATGGCCGAAGAGGATTCGCTGTCCCCACGGCAGCTCGATGATCTTTTCGAGTTGGGTGAGGAGATCTGCCGGGAGACGCTGCGGAGCGGAACCCCGATCCGGCTGCCTGTGCGTGGTGTGGAGGTGGGGCCATGGGATGCCAGTGAAGAAGAGGCAGCACCCCGGCTCGACCGTGTCGACCTGGGAGGACTGAGAGTCCCCACTTCCGACGGCTTTGAAATCCAGCCGATGCATGGCGGTGACACCATCCTTGCGGTCACCGTGATCCAGGGGCCGACGGCGATTCAGCTCCAGGCCTTCAGATCGGAGCAGGCCGGATCCTGGGAGGGCATTCGGCAGAAATTGCTGAGCCGGATACGCGTGTCCGGCGGCTCCGCGAGCGAGTGGTTCGGCGTCGCTGGTGTCGAGATCAGAGCCGAGGTCCCCGTGACCGACCAGGCAGGGAGGCCGGCGAGACGACGCATCAAGATACTTGGCTGTGATGGCTCACGGTGGACACTGCGCGGCTTGGTGTCGGGACTTGGAGGGGAACTCGACAGTACCGACGACTGGGCCTACGAGACGTTCCTGGGTACCGTCGTGGTCCCAGACTTCTGGGACGGCCGCGACACGACCATCGCCCTGCAATGGCCCCAAACGAAACGCCAGTGAGCCGTCCGTCCTCGCCTGCTTCATGGGAAGCCGTCGCCATCACACGGGTGCGCTTTACTGCTCGGTGCGACGGCGACGGCTGACGCTCACGTTGACGGAACGGGAGCGGTCACAGTCCGTGTCGCGCCGCGTCCCATCACCTCCCACCGCCTCCCCTCGGAGCCCGACGTCCGCAGCGCAGAAGCTCTTACTGCACCTATGGACACCGCTGCCGGGCATGCAGCCACCCGCATGCGATGCCCGTCAGCCCGAGCCGATCCGTCAGCCCATCTCGCAGTTGCTGAGCTGGCCGCGCCGGGGATGCCGACCGGTGCATGCATGAAGGTGCGTATTGCCGACGGCAAGGCAGGGTTTCTCTTGTCATTCACGCTCACGACCAATCCGCCCGAGTCGGAGGTCTTGGTAGAGGAACCACGCCGTACCTCCGACGATCACTCCGCAGACCGTCGGCACGACCGGCCACGGGAGCCCCGCCCATACCGTGACGAGGCCTACTCCAGCGCAGCTGGCCCCCATGACGATGAGCAGCCACTTGCCATACGCACGCCAGGTGAAGTGCCCGGTGTTGCGGGGCCTGGCCAGATATACCGCGCCGAACATCAGGCACAACGCCGCGCTCAGGCCCGCGAATGTGCCGACAGCGACTGCGATCTGAGGTTCGTCGCGAGGTGCATCGGCGGAAGTCTGTCGCTCGTGCCCGACGGCGACCACTACGACAACTCCACGCCACACGGTGCCGGTGACCTTGTCACCATCCTCCAGTCCTCCGAGCACGGGGCCACGGTTGCCGAACAGCACATCCGTCCTGGCGAAGGGAGCAGGGCCGAGCAGAGTGGCCCGGAGATCCTTGCCGTCCTTGTGTGTGCCCTCAACGGTGAACGCGATCTCCCGGAGGCAGTCCTGCGAACTCAACATCTCCGTGTGGGCGGGGCAGGGTTTGGCCTCCTCGTACTCCCGGTACGAGGCCAGGTCTGCCGGCAGCCAGGTGGTGAAAGTGGTATGGCAGGTCAGAGCCGCCAGCACGGACAGCATGATGAGCGCTGTGCCCACCAGCCGGTTGCGGCCGGCGCTGTGGCGAGACGACACCTGTGCGTCCACGGCCTGGACTGAACTGTCACCTGGCGTCGTCATTTTTTGCGTGTCTCCCCGCCGTTCCCACCCCTGTGAAGCCAGTGTGCTTCACACGCGATCATGCAGGCAAGGAAGGAGAGCTACCGGCACTCGGGGCCATATTCATGGCAGTTGGCTGCGGCCATACGTTCCGGAGTGCCGCCCGGCCGGCGGGTGTGCCCCTGTCGCCCGGCAACGCGGGCCGCCGAGACGTGCAACATGCCGACGTACGACATGCACGCCACCTTGCTGGCACCCGGCCGGACCCGTCGCCCGGAAGTGCACCGCTGCCTCGGCGAAATGAGCTCGGGATGCGCGTAGTTGGGAGCGGCTCCAACTGCGCCGACGCTTCGTCAGAGCACTCACCCCGTCTCGTCCTGCTCGGGACAACGCCGCAGTCTCGCGGCGGCGCACGGCCCAGCGTCAGGACGCGGCAGCAGCACGCAGGTCTACGGCCGTCAGCAATGACAACAGGCTGATCCCCGCTCTCTTGAGGGCCTCGGTACCGCCTTGATCCCGGTCGATCACGCACAGCGCCCCATCCACCTGCGCGCCCAGGTTGCGCAGGTCCGCGGTCGACAGCACGATCTGCCCACCGCTGGTGACCACGTCTTCGATGACCAGCACCTTCCGGCCCGCAACCTCCGCACCCTCGGCCAGACGGCAGGTGCCGTACGGCTTGGCCTGCTTGCGCACGAACGCGCAAGGAAGGCCCGTGCGTCGGCCAAGCGCCGTGACTACCGGGATGCCCCCCATCCCCAGGCATCCCCAGGCATCCCCAGGCCGGCCGGCACCTGCGTGCCCGACGACACCAGGGGGCCGTCCGCAGGGCGACCGGCTCCGCTACAACATGGGGCCGGCACGCCCTAGCCGCAAGTGTGGGGGCGGTGTTGGGCTACCGAGGCGTTGCAGAGCTGGAACTCATCCGCGTCCTCGAAGACGAGGATCACGTCCGAGGCGGGGACGCGAATCGCGCACTGGCCCTCAAGGGTCAGCGGTTCGTACTCCTCCCAACGGCACCCGGCCTGCGCCAGCGTTCTCAGGACATCTCCGTATGTGGGGTACCCAGGAAACGTCGCTGCCCGCCCCGGCTCCCGCGTCGGCCATTCCATCGTCGGCAGGTCAGTTTGGATGGCGATCGACTCGATCACCTGGCAGTGGGCCTGGCAGGTGGCAATCTCCAGGCTGCCGTACGCGTACAGATAGGGCAGTCCGTCGGCCCCGATGGATGCGCCATGGGCCCACGGTTCTCCCAACGCGGCTGTAACGTCCTTGAGTTGGGCGCCAATGCGTGCCGCGCCGATGCGGCCGGTTTGGGCGAAGGGGATGAGGGCGTCCAGAGCGGTCATGTGGTGCAGGGTTTCACGGTGCTGTCCGCGTGCTGTCCGCCGGTACATTGCCGTGGCTGCGCAGCACAGTGCAGCGGACGCCTACGAACCCGAGAATCCACCTTCAGGCGCTATTGGGGCCACCACATCTCGCAGGTCGCCCACCGGGGACCGATGCGCTCCCCGCTGCACCCGGAATGCGGCGCTGCTGGACGGCGCCCGCCACGTCGGCGGTGCCTTCGGTTTCGCTGCTCGTTTCCGGTATTTCCCTTGGACTTGGGGGCTGCTTTGCGTCTGGAGCCCGAACCATCAAGGCATACGAATCGTAGCAATCCGTAATATTCGGCCATATTTGTCGTGAGGCGGCCCACAGGACCTTGGTCACATACGAGGAGGCCTAGTGGCCCACCGGCGAGGCCACGGCAGTACTCGTTCACCGCCCACGCGCGGCGGGGATCGGGTTGGGGGCGGGACGCTACAGGGGTGGTGGTCCGGCCTCGCTGCGAAGCCCGTTAGTAACAGGGGGCATTGCCAGGCCATCGGCACATCGGTAGAACTGGATGAGTCGCCAGGCGGCACGGGTGCTTCACCCGCCGCAGACGAAGCCCTCCCCATCGTGTGAGCGGCTCATGCATGCCCCGGCATGCCGCGACCGCCCTTGTCCCCTTCGGAAGGCATCTTCGTGTCCAACGCAGTCATCCGCCGCATCGCCGCTTCCAAGAAGACCCTCGCGGGCACCGTCGTCGCCGTCGGTGTCGCCGGTTCCCTGTTCGCCACGGTTCCCGCCCAGGCGGCCCCGACGAACGCCAAGGCGATCGCCCAGCAGATGATCAAGGACCCGGCGCAGTTCGCCGCCTTCAGCAAGATCGTCTCCAAGGAGAGTGGCTGGAACCACACCGCCACGAACTCCTCCTCCGGTGCCTACGGCCTGGTCCAGGCCCTGCCGGCGTCGAAGATGGCGTCCGCCGGCGCCGACTGGAAGACCAACCCGGCCACCCAGATCAAGTGGGGTCTCGACTACATGAACTCCCGCTACGGCAGCCCGGTCGGCGCCTGGAACTTCTGGCAGGCCCACCACTGGTACTGAGCCACCAGCTGACTCAAGACAGTTCCATCCGAAATGCCCGTCGCTGAAGCGGCGGGCATTTTTGGTTGCGGCGACATTCCGCGATGCGGCCGGTCCGCGCTGGTGTGAGGCGCTCTTGCCGGAGCGCGATGGGGCTTTCAGACTGCGGAGCAGGGATGGGGGCGGGGAGGGCGGGGGCGCGATGGCAGCACCGCGGCGGCGGCAACGGCAACGGCGTATGAGCAAACGGACGCGTCGGCGGGTACGGGGCTGGGGCTCGGTCGTGGGGGCGATCGCCGTGTTGTGGCTGGCCACCCACTGGGCTTCGGTCTGGCCCGTGCTGTTGACCGGGCTGGCAGTGGCAGTGGCAGTGGCAGTTGCGGGATGGGCAGGCTGGGGCCTGTGGCGAGCTCACCGCTCCGCGGTGTCACTGGACCGCGCATGGCGGGAGCAGGTGGCAGTTGCGGGATGGGCAGGCTGGGGCCTGTGGCGAGCTCACCGCTCCGCGGTGTCACTGGACCGCGCATGGCGGGAGCAGGAGGAGGCGAAGGCCCGGGAGCTGTCGATGGCGCAGGTCGACGCGCTCTCGTGGCAGGAGTTCGAGACGTACGTCGCGGAACTGTGCCGGCGGGACGGTTGCACCGAGGTCGTCGTCAGTGGCGGCAGCGGTGACCTGGGCGCCGACGTCATCGGGTACGTCGCCGACGGTCGCAAACTCGTCATCCAGTGCAAGAAGTACGCGCCGCACCGCAGCGTTCCGTCCCAGGACATGCAGAAGTTCGTCGGCACCGCACGCCTTGAACACGGCGCGGACGTCGCTCTCTTCGTCACCACCTGCCGCGTGTTCACCAAGGCAGCCATGGGGCTGGCGTTACGGCAGTACATCGTGGCGGTACACCGTGACTTGCTGGGGGCCTGGGTGAAAGGCGCGCACCTGGAGAGCCTGATCCAGCTGAACGGCAGCGGTGGCAGCGGCTCATGACGCCATCAGTCCGGGCCTGCCAACAACCTTGCCCGATGCGGGCGCTGCTCGGATACGTATGTCGCCCCATGACAACCATGCGCACTGTGGCCACTATGGCAACACCTGGGACTCAGCAGGCCCACCGAAAACGCAGTTGACCTCACGACCGAGCGATACCGGACCGTCAGAAGCGGGACTTGACGTCCTCTGTACTCGGTTCCGGCGTGGTGGTACTGGGTTCACCATGGATGCGGATACAAGATCCATGGCAGGCCCGTGGGGAGGTGCTATAGCGTCAAGCCATGACGATTCCACCCCGGCTGGGACGCCTGGCACGGCGGGCGTGGCGGGACACCGGCTTCCTGGCCACGGGTGTCCCGGTGCACCTGGCGCTGGTGCCCGTGTGGGCCTGGGGCGCGGCGACCACTGCCAGGACGGGGAACTGGGCGCTCACGCTCCCGGTGTCTGTCGCCCTGGTCCTCGGCGTCGTCCCGGTGCTGACGGTGGTTCAGCGGTATCGGCACCGGGCGCTGCTCGGGGTGGACATCCGGCGCTCGGCGCCAGTGCCGCAGCAGTGGTCGCCGACCACGGCCCTGCGGTGGCTCTCCTCGCCGCGCGCCTGGCGCCAGGTCGGGTACCACCTGCTGCTGGGCCCGCTGGTGGCCCTGCCGGAGCTATGGGTACTGATGACGGTGGCGGTGGGTCTGGCGGGCGCCACCGGGTACGGCTGGGTGTGGGCGCTGCCGGCCGGGGTGCGGCACGACTGGTTCGGCTGGGCGACCCTGATGCCGTGCTACAGCGTGCTCGGCCTCTTGCTGCTGTCCCTCCTGCCCTGGCCCGCCGGGGTGGTGGCCCGGGCGGAGTCACGTTCCGCCGCGGCGCTGCTCGGACCCAGCCAGGCCGATCGGCTCCAGGAGCGGGTCGCGTACCTGGCGGGCAGCCGCACCGACCTGATCGAGGCGGTCGATGCCGAGCGTCGCCGGATCGAGCGCGACCTGCACGACGGCACCCAACAGCGGCTGGTCTCGCTGGCGGTCAACCTGGGACTTGCCATGGCCACCCGCCCCGACCTGCCGGGCGAGGCTCGCGAGGCGCTGGCGGAAGCACACCTGGAGGCGAAGGCGGCGATCGCTGAACTCGGCGACATGGTACGAGGGTTGCACCCGGCGGTGCTCGAAGACCGTGGCCTGGACGCGGCGTTGTCCGGACTGGCCGCGCGAGTTCCGCTGCCGGTACGCCTGCGGGTCGAGCTGCCCGAACGGGCGGCGCCCGCGGTGGAGTCGGTCGCGTACTTCGTGATCTCCGAGGCGCTGGCGAACGTGACCAAGCACGCCGGCGCCTCGCGCATCGAGGTGACGGTCCGACGGGTCGGGACGGTCCTGCGGGTGAACGTCACCGACGACGGGCTGGGCGGCGCCGACCCCTCTGGTGGTACGGGGTTGAGCGGCCTGGCCAAACGGGTGGGCTCCGTCGACGGCACTTTCCGGCTCAGCAGCCCCGTCGGGGGGCCGACGACCGTGACGGTGGAGCTGCCGTGCGCGCCGTGATCGCCGAGGACTCGGTGCCGTTGCGGATCGGCCTGGCCAAGGTGCTGGAGAGGGGACTCGGCTCTGCCGGATGTCGAGGTGCGGATGGGAGGTCTTGAGGTATTGAGGTGACGAG
This sequence comes from Streptomyces sp. CB01201, assembly GCF_002803085.1. Taxonomy (GTDB): domain Bacteria; phylum Actinomycetota; class Actinomycetes; order Streptomycetales; family Streptomycetaceae; genus Streptomyces; species Streptomyces hundungensis. The sequence goes on from NZ_NNBJ01000021.1 coordinate 35,448, forward strand.
CAGCCGATGGCAGGCTCATGCCGCATGATCGATGAATTCGCGAAGGACAACCTGCACGGGCGACTACGGCGGGACCGCCAGGCGCTGCTCTGGAAACTCGACGGCCTGTCCGAATACGACGCCCGCCGACCCTTGACAGTGAGCGGGACCAACCTACTTGGCCTGGTCAAACACGTGGCCGGCGTGGAGGCCAGGTATTTCGGCGAAGTCTTCGACCGACCGTCGCCGGAACCGCTGCCCCCGTGGCAGGACCACGACGGCAGCGATCTGTGGGCGGCTGAGGACGAGACGCGCGATCAGATCGTTGAGTCCTACCGGCGCACGTGGGAACACTCAGACGCGACGATCAATGAGCTTGCCCTGGATGCCTCCGGCCACGTGCCGTGGTGGCCGGAGCCTCACACCCACACGAACCTGTTCGCCATCCTGGTCCATGTCCTCGGTGAGACCAACCGGCATGCCGGGCACGCCGACATCCTGCGTGAAGGCGTGGACGGCCGAACCGGGATGCGCCCCGAACACGAGATGCAGATCGATCAGGACGCCCGTACCGCCTACTGCGCGAAGATCGAGCAGGCCGCCAGATCGGCCGCAGCCGCTTCGGATATCGCCGCCTGACCACAGCGTTCCGCCGTGGCCGTGATGACGGCGGATGTCACGACCACCGGTGGTCGACCCCGGCGCGTTCTGGCCAGGGGACGCGACGGCCCAGGTTGCGGGCCAGCCGCCGGTTGACCGCTCCGGGCATGCGCAACAGCTTCCGCGAAGCGAGCACTTAAGCCACATATGCAGCATGCCCCGGAGCGGGCACGACTGAGCGCAGTACGAGATCAGGCGCCGATGTCTTCGTGCCAGAGTTCAGGTCGGTTCTCGATGAAGGTGCCGAGAAGTTGCTGGCACTCGGCATCCTGGATCACGACGATCTCCACGCCGTGTTGAGCCAGCCAGTCGTGACCACCGTAGAAGTTCACGGTGTCACCGACCACTACGCGTGATATGCCGAACTGACGGACCAGGCCACTGCAGTACCAACACGGAGAAAGGGTCGTCGCGAGTGTCGTGTCTCGATAGCTGCGCCGACGCCCGGCAGCGCGGAAGGCGACTGTCTCGGCATGCAGCGTGGGGTCGTCGTCCTGCACCCGGCGATTGTGCCCACGGCCGAGCAACGTGGAGCGGTCCGGCGCGTACAGCGCGGCGCCGATAGGGACGCCACCCTCTGCGTATCCGAGGCGAGCTTCTGAGACCGCGCTTCGCAGCATCTCGATGTCTTGGTCCGACGGCACCTGGACCCTCCTTCGATCCGTTCGGTGTGCGGATGGACTGATCGGGCCGGTACGTCAGTCTGGTCGCTGCCCTGATCCCGTGCAAGCCAGGAGTGTCCCTGCGGCCACCGCGGCGTGATCAGCTGCGCTTGCGGGCAATCGAGAGGCGTGCGCAGGGGTCGGCTCGCCGAGGATTCGAGGGGCGTTGCGTTCCCCTCACCCGTGCCAGTCCGAGTTGCGCAGGCACTCGGTCGTCAGGCTGACCGCCACGCTGTTGAACGGCCGTGCCACGGTGGGGCGTTCATGTTTTGAGGTGATGGTGGCGCTGCCTGAGCCGGGCATCTTCAGAGTCGCGGAGACCTTGCCGTTCACTGGTGCGATGCCATCAGGGTGTGGTCCCTTCCACCCCTTGGCCTCCATCCGCGTAACGACTTCGCGGACGAGCTGCGTCGGAGAGCGCTTGTCCGAGGGGGACGCGTAGAGATAGATATAGGCGGACCCGATGACTTCGCTGTCATCCGTGGAGTCGCCGATGAAGTCTGTGGGGTGGCACCCGCTGTGTCCGCCGGGGGACTCATCCGGTTTGATGCGAGGATCGACGGCCTTCACCGCATCCAGAGTGGGCTGGTACATCGCATCCCAGGCCTGTCGGTCAGACCGTGCGGAAGGGTCGACGCGGCCGGCACAGGCAGTGGTGGTGCCCGCGAGGGCGAGCAGCGCAGCGGCGCGTAGCGCCCAGGTGAGGGGCAGGGGGCGAGACATGTCTCCACCTCACCTCAATGTGGCAGCTCTGTCTTGAGTACGGGTACTCAGTGGCCTCGTTCAACGGGACCGTGACCGTGACCGGGGCTGCCCTGCTCGGTCTTGTCATCAGAACACCCCAACTGGCGCCGCCGCAGCCAGCGATGGGGGCGTTGTCTGCCGTGCGGACATCGGAGGCTCGTCGTGGGTGGTGACGTCTATGCTGCCCTGATGGCTGGAGTAGTAGATATGAAGAAGCCGCAGGACAAGGGTGTCGACAAGGGGCTGTACTTCCTGTTCACCCTCGCGGTAGTGGTGCTTGGGTGGGTCATTGCGGCGCTCAACACCGCTATCGCGTATGTCGCGTTGGGCATGGACGTCATCCCGATTGTTACTGGTTTCATCGGATGCCTTGTCTTCGTGATCGTTCTGCGCTTTCTGCACCATGCGTGGTGGCTCGCGTTCCTTTCCGTAGTACCCGCGTTCTTCGTGCTCGTAGGTTCGGTCGAGTACGCCCCGGAGGCCGCGCTTGAGAACCGGGGCGTGCGTGAGACGGTGCGCATTTCTTCCGACAGTGCCGCTGCTGACGGCGGCTCACGCCACCGGTTCACCCTCGTCGGTCCGTCAGGTGAGCTGAAGGAGACCCTGAACTATGACGGTGGACACCCGAAGTGGAGCGTGGGGGAGCGCATCGAGGTCGTGAGGGACCCGGATCGAGTCGTCCCGATGGAAGAGCGGCCCGACGTCGATGCCAGCGGCCAACTCGGCGCTCTCGTCATGGGTGTGGTCGGCTGGACGGGCATCGCCCTGCTGGCCGGACGCCGCGGATTCGTGCGTCGCCGGGCCGGGAGGCGCCCCGCGTTCGAGGACGTCGACTGACGCGGGCCCCTGGTGATCGATCTGATGACGCCTCCTGCGCGTCGTGCGGCGGCAGGAGTTCCTCACGGGTCTGCGGCTGAACAGTTGGGCTAATGGGCTAGGCCGTGTCCGTAAAGTCGATGGTTCGTTGCTCCGTTCGTGGTGCGTCGACATGAACTAACCGATGAGTCGTGGGCATTGATCGCCCCGTTGCTGGCGCCGGGCCGTATGGGCCGGCCGGTACGGGACCGGCGCCAGGTGGTCAACGGCATCCTGTGGAAGCTGTCCACCGGTGCCGCCTGGCGTGACCTGCCCGAACGCTATGGGCCGTGGAAGACGGTCTACGAACGTTTCCGGCACTGGTCCGCCGACGGCACCTGGGACCGCCTCCTGGCCCACGTCCAGCAGCACTGCGACGCCGTCGGGAGTGTCGACTGGAGCATCGTCTGCGTCGACTCCACGACGGTGCGGGCTCACCAGCACGCGGCCGGAGCTCGAAAAGGGGGCCCTGGGAAGGCGAGGCACTCGGCCGGTCGCGCGGCGGGCTGACCAGCAAGATCCACCTCGCCTGCGACGGCCAGGGCCGGCCCCTCGCCTTCACCCTGACCGGCGGCAACGTCAACGACTGCACCCAGTTCGAGCCGGTCATGGACCGAATCCGCATCGCCCGGCCGGGACCGGGCCGACCCCGGACCCGGCCCCAGCGCGTGGTCGCGGACAAGGGCTACTCGGCCCGCAAGATCCGCGCCTACCTGCGGCGACGAGGCATCGCTTGCACCATCCCGGAACGGATCGACCAGATCAACGGACGCCTCCGCCGAGGCGAGAGCCGCTGCCGCCTGGACCGAACCGCATACCGGCGGCGCAACGTGGTCGAGCGCTGCTTCAGCCAGCTCAAGCAGAACCGGGCCCTGGCCACCCGCTACGACAAGCGAGCAGTCCACTTCCAGGCCATGGTCACCCTCGCCTGCCTGCGGCTCTGGCTCCCATGACTTTCCGGACACCCCCTAGGGCCTGTCTGGCGAATAGTCACCCGGTGGATTCGCGGAGCCACAGGGTTAGCGCTGCCACGACGAATCGAGCCCGTTAATGGTTGGCGAGCTTGTCGAGCCATGTCGCGATCGCACGGAACTGCTTGAGACGGGCGAAGCACCGTTCAATCACGCTGCGGTCGCGGTAGATGTCCTTGGCGACGGCGGGTGGGCTACCGCAGTGGGTTCCACGTCGTCGGCGGTTGGCCTCTGGCTCCGGCATCAGCACGGGGTAGACGAGCCATCGAGCAGGGTTCCCGTGTCCGACGACGTACCGCGCAAAGTGCACTTGATCAACCGGCTTAGGGTTCCTGCATGATGACTACACTCTGTCTGCGGGAGATCACCCCGGCCAACTTCGATGCAGCGATCGGTCTGCGGGTTCGTCCGGATCAGGAACACTTGGTCGCGCCGGTCGTGAAATCTCTGGCCGAGGCATACGTCTACCCCGGCGTAGCGTGGCCCCGCCTCATTCTTGACGGTGACCGTCCCGTCGGCTTCCTCATGGCCTTCTTGGACATCGACTGGAGGGGCGACGGCACAGGCACCGATATTCGTTCCGGTCTCTGGCGGCTCAACATCGCAGATGGTGAGCAGGGTCGAGGTTACGGTCGCTTCGCGGTTGAGTCCGTTGCTGCTGAAATCCGCAGACGGGGCGGCACCCGCCTCACCACCACTTGGCATCCGGGCAACGACGGCCCCGAAGGTTTCTACCTCGGGCTTGGATTCCGTCTGACGGGTGAGACCAGCGGTGGCCAAACAGTCGGCGAGCTGGATTTGCGCTAGGACTCGACCTGTCGGACAGGCCCCCGTGGGTCTGTGTCTTGGTGTGGGGGCCGCGCAGCGCCGCTGTCGGCGGTGCGCGGATGTGCGGGACCCGGACGAGCGGAGCGGCGACAGCAGGTGTGAGGCGGGCGTCAAGTCCCCTTCACCCGAAGGGATTGCTTCCGTATAGAGAGACCTCCATGTCCGGCGCCTCGGACGTAATGTTCTCGGACTGCGCCTGCCCAGGGGAGTGCGGCAGGCCGGACCGGGGAGAGGACGGCGTTGAGGTGGCGCGAGACGAGCACGAAACCTGGGCGGAACGAGGGCTGTGCCGAAAGGTCGACCCGGACACCCTGTTCGTCGAGGGCGCAGCTCAGAACCATGCCAAGGCCTTGTGCACCGGCTGCCCGGTGCGCACCGAGTGCCTCGCTCACGCCCTCGACAACCGCATCGACCACGGTGTGTGGGGCGGTACCACGGAACGGGACAGGCGCGCGCTCCTGCGGCGCCGCCCCACGGTGACCTCCTGGCGGAACCTGCTGGAGGCCGCTCGCGCTGAGTACAGTCGGCAGAGCCCCCACCAGGAACCGGGCGCAGGGTGGACCCAAGCAGTTTGATCGCTCTCTCGGGGTAGTCGTCCGCCGGGTTGATCACGGGGGTGTGGCTCGGTCGATGTCCTCGATGGTGATGAGCCGGCAGGCGGCTGCGAACGTGATCGCGCTGAGGGAGAGGTTTCCTGCGCTGCCGGACGCTGCCGGATACCTGACGTCCAGACCGGTGCGGCGGGGATTCTTCTGGGACAGCTTTGACTCCGGGATCGCAGCCGCCCTGGTTGGGGACCCGGACACGGCCCGTGATCACTTCGAACGAGTCCTTCGAGAGGACGCGCTGGCCCCGTGGATGGCCGAAGCCCAGGAGAACCGGCGTGAGCTTCACGCGATCGCGGTAGACCGGGACGCCGTGACCGCCTGAGTCACGCGGGCCGTCGACTCATGCCGGAGCAAGCTGGGCCTGGATCCCGGGTTTCCTTTTCCGGGAACTTGCGCCAACGGCATCTAAGATCGGCCGAGTTGGCCGGAACGACGGCTTTGTGTCGCGGGTGAGCCGGGGGGTGTATCGGGAGCGCAGTGCCGCTGGTCATGGACGCAGCCCTATGGGTGCCGCGGAGCCCGTTCCCTCAGTTCCCTGCGGCTGACGGCAAGCAGCAGGGTCAGCCCCAGCGGGCTGAGGCGACCCGCAGTAGGTCGGCAGCGTGCTTGGGGTGTCAGCTGGAGGATGCGCCGGTGCACCCACAAGTGCCGACCAGTGATCGATCCCACGCCAGTGGCCACTGGACGGCGGCCTTACGGGTCATCACGGCCGGGGGCTCGAAGGCGTGCGCAGAGCTGCGCGAACCAGGCCGGCCAGGCGAGGAATGCGGAGACCGGGCGAACCAAACCGGACGAGGTATGCGGAGAACCGCGCGAACCGGCGGCCAGGCACCGGCTTGATTGCCCACCGATCAGTGCGCCGCCTCGTCCCGCATCCAGTGCCTGCCCGTGGTCCAGCCCATGAATTGACGGGGCAGGACCTCATTCCGTGTGTCGATGGCTGCGGTGTCGTGCGCCGCGAAGGTGCCGCCGTCGGCCACGAGCCGCAGGCCGGCCACGACGGGGGCGAGGCGTGCTGCCACGTGCGCCGGTTGGCGTTCTGTCTCCTCGTCCAGCCAGGTCAGGAAGGCCTGTTGGGTGGTGGGCGTGCACAGTGAGAGGTAGAACACGGTCTGGCGCCACGCGTATGCCGCGTCCTTGATCGTGCTCAGTGGCCGGGGATTGCCGTGGACCCGGGCCACCAGACGGCACACGGTACGGGCCGCACATCGCGCCAGGTCGTCCCAACGGGGGCCGGGGGTGAACCCGACTCGATGGACCAGCGTGGCCAGGTTGTGGGTGGTGAGGATCTGGGCCTGCTCGATCACCTTGCCGTTGGCAGCCACCGACCACTCGTTGGCCTTCGTCCCGGCCCGTGCCACGCACAACCGGGCGAAGCCGGGGGAGGTGCGTGCGCCACCGCTGCGCAGCAGCCCCTCGCCCGCTTCCAGGACGGCGAGGTTGCGTACGGCTGCGTAGTCGATGCCGTAGTAGCGCTCGTACAGCGTCCCGGCCAGCAGCTCGCCCGCGACGCGCGCGGCCACGAGGAACTTGGGGGTGAATGTGCCCATGAAGATGTCCGCGGCGAGCTCCTCGACCAGCGGTGCGCCGAGCTCGGCCTGGCGTACGAGCATGGCGAGTTCGCGGATCAGGGGATTGGGCAGGATCGTGCCGGGGAAGCCGCGCACAGCCAGTTCGCCGAGCTGCCGCAGCGCGGCGTGGGCCGACTCCGCGGTCGACTCGGGCCGGTGTTGTGTGGTCAACGCCCGTACCCAGGGCAGTTCTTCGTACTGTGTCTGTCGCTGCAAATTGAGCAGCAGCAACGAACGCCGGTTGCGGAAGGCCCGGTAGTGGACCGTCATCAGAGTGCGCAGCGTCTCGTCGGTGTACGCCTGCGCCGTGGTGGCGGCGACCAGCTGCGGGACGAGTTCGGCGAGGACTTCGGCGGAGGGTATGAGACCGCGCTCGACGAGCACGTCGATGGGGGCGCTGGTGGACGCCTCCACGATGTGGCGCAGCGCCGCGGGCACGGCCGCGCCCGTAGGCAGGCCGGTGTCACGGTGTTCGGGCTCGGTCACCGGCGCGACCAGTGGCGCGATGTCTGCGGCACCCACGTCCTGCGGCGGCTCGGACAGCCGCCGCAGCACGAGCTGCGCGAGCGCGTGGTGGGACGGCAATGCGGCGTGGGCAGCCTGCCGCTCGCGCAGCGCGCGGTGCCGGTCCGAACCGGGAAGCCCACGGCGGCGCACCATGGACTCCACGGCATGCCGCAGCAGGCCGAGTGATCGTCGATCGAGGGGGCGTCCTGCGAGGGTCTCCTCCAACGCGACGCGCAGGATGGCGAGGTTCTCTTTGGGCTTGCGGTGTTTCGTGCAGCGCGTGTACTTGGCCGCCAACTCGACGTAATGCGCGAGGAGTTGAGTGCCACGCCGGTTCCAGTCGGTGCCCGGTGTGTGTTCCAGGACCCGCCCGGACCCCGCCGTCTCCAGCCAGTGGTCGAGCAACTGGTCACCGAAGGGCTGCCAGACCGTGAGGGCCTCGCGCTGCGCCTCGACCGCGGGGTTGGGCCGCCGCCGGGCCAGACTCACACCCGCCTCGGCCACAGTGCGCCGATGCACCGCGGCGTTGTCGGGCAGGGGTGTGTCGCAGCGGCGTGGTGTGAAACGCAGACGGTCCGCGAACGGCGCGATGGTTGCGACGAGTTGCACCGCCGCGCTCACCTCGCCGGCCCGCACGAGCCAGGCGACGGTGAGCAGAGCGGCCTCTTCGGGGACGGCCACTTCGTAGCGCCCGCTGTCGAGGAGCGCTTGGAGTCGGGCCAGCCCGGCCTCCGTGAGGCAGTGCTGGAACAGTGCGCGGCGCTCGGCGGGCACCCCGGCCGCGCGTGCGGCTTCGATCTCGTACGGCTGGAGCGGGCCGCCGGCGCAGGCGTCCCCCGTGGCGAATCCCCCGCGGACGACTTCGGGGGTCACCCACACGGGCAGGCCGGCCACGGGGGTCCGCGAACCCACGCTCAGGCTGCCGTCCGCCATGCCCGACAGCACCGCGCGCCAGCTTCGCCCCCGGTTCTCGGCACGCGCCCTGGTCTCGGGGTCGGCATGGGTCAGCGCGGTGACGAAGGCCTTGGCCAGCTGCGCCGTCGCGTAGGAAGCGGAGGCGGTCGAAAGCTGCTGCTCTGCGTCGTCGTTCATAAGCCGACGTGGCAGGTTCCGCCCCTGCGCCCTCCGGGTCTCAAGCCCGGTGCTCTGGCTACTGAGCTACACGTCGTGATGCCCCACAACCTAGCCGCCGTCACGGACGCGGGCAACGCGGTTTCCCACACACCGGGCGTCGCCCCTCCGCGGCCGCGGGCACCGGACCCACCTCCTGAACTACGCTTCAGCGAGCTGATCTTGGGGACGTCGACAGGCCACGGGTGGTCGTGTGCGGTCGAAGCTGAGAGGTGTCCAAGGTCCTGCGCCGTCGAAGCTGCGGGGGATCCCTTATTCCCCACATTCTCCACGCGGTTCTACGATCATTGGCGACGCCTGCTCTGTTTCTGCCAGGGGCCGACGAGGGGTTGCCCTGCTAGTCCACGAAGGGCTGGGATACCAACCCCTTCAACCGCGACGAGGCCAACCCGGTCTTCCACGTGTTTCCTTTCAACCGTCGGGGAGGTCGAAGCCCGAGGGGCCGGAGGTCGACCGCGGCGTGAGTATCCTCGAGAACGCTGATCAGGTCGTTCCGTCTCGGTGCATGTCCGGCGCCTGGCCGTGGCTTTGGCGGCGCTCGGACTCATACTGATCAATCGCCGCGTCCCGTTGTCACGTACTGCTCCCGCAGGCCAAGGGACGATCCAGGCTGGACGCACCGTTGCGTAGCGTCTGAAGGCTCTGGCCTACTCTGGCCCGGGAGGCAGGCATGGAACGAGGATGTACGGCTGCCGCGATGGCCGCGGTCGGGCCGGATCCGGTGGTACGCCACTACGGCGTCAGGCTCGGCCGCAGCGCACAGGTCCTGCACGATCCCCGCGTTCGCCGCCGCCCTCCGGTCCAGCTACTTCACCGAGCAGCGCCGACGCGAGCGACTCCCGTTGGAACGTCCGCTGGAACGCGGCCAGTTCGTCCTCGGAGCTCACATGGCGCCGGAGGTCGACGAACCCATGGGACCGGACTATCGCCATGTCCTGGTGACGGCGGAGCCCGTCGACCAGGATTTCACCGACCGCCTCGTCGAGGCGTTCCTGCACCGCCGCTCGGACGCAGCGGACGCAGGGGAGATGGAGAGCAGATGACTCTGAAGGCAGGCCAGCGAGTGGTGCTGGCAGCGGACACCCGGCTGACCGATTCGGACGAGGTGTCGGGGGTCGTCGTCGGGTTCCTTTCCTTGGCGGCGGGCACCGGCGGAACCGTCGAGCACGTGGTCGGCCATCAGGACGAGAGCGACGACGTACGGGAGTACGAGAGGCTCAAGTCGCTGCTCGATGCCTTCGGGCGCGAGATGCCCATGGAGAGCAGGAGGCAGCTCGAAGAGAAGGTCGACTCTCTCGAATCCGCGTGGAAGGCCTTCCAGGAACAGGCACCTCGCGTGAGTGTGCGGGTGCGCTTCGACAACGGATTCATCCTGGACGGAGCTGACGAGGGCGTCTTCGTCCCTGCCTGAGGGATCGCTGCCCGAGGGAGCGTCCCCGGTTGGACCGGTGGCCAGTGGCCAGTGGCCGGTGGCAGCGCTCGCGCCGATGGGCCCACAGTTTGACTGCCGCCGGTGTCCGGGGGTGTTCAGGTGCGGGGGAGCGCAGGTGTCCAGCGTCGGGGGAACTCCGCGCGCCCGAGGTGCTCGCCCGCCCGGCGCCGCGTGGAATGCATCGTGGACATCCCCGAACTTCAGAACCTGCTCGCCGCGTGGGGCATGGGGCATGGGGCATGAGGGCGTGAACGCGACCTACCACTTCCTCTTCGGGGACCCCGGCCGAGCGAAACCTGGGGCCTTGGCGGCTTCGCCTGAGTTCCCTCACCTCCCCCGGCGAACTCGTCCACCTCTTGGATCAGGCTGGTCGATCGGAGGCGTATCGAGCGAGCGTGGTCTCCACTGCCTGCTCGACGGCGTAGCGGATGTCAGAGGCTGAGGGGTTCCAGTCGGTCAGCAGCATGCGGGGCCACAGGACGTAGTTGGCGATCATTCCGAGGAACTGGTTGGCGGCGCTCTCGGCGTCCGGAACGTCGGCGTTGCCGGCCTCGTGCTCCGACTCCAGGTAGTGCTGGACCGAGGTGAAGTAGGGCAGCTTGCCCAGCTGGAACTGCATCTGCCCCAGTTCGGGGAAGCGGGGCAGCTCGGCGATGACGATGCGGAACAGGGCTGTCATTTCGGGCCGGCCGATCAGGTCGGCGTAGCGGTGGCCGATGGACGTCAGGCCGGAACGGAGGTCGCCGGCCTGAGGGCGCGCGACGGCGCCCGCGGCGTCACGCTGCCAGGACTCGGTGACGATGGCCTCGAAGAGAGCTGCCTTGGTGGGGAACTGCTTGAACAGGGTGGACTTCGAGACGGCCGCCCCTTCGGCAATGCGCGCAAGGGAAGTGCCGTCGTAGCCGCGCTTCAGGAAGAGGTCCGTGGCTGCGGAGATGATCGCCTCACGTTTCTGCTGGGCGAGACGGCGGTGGTGTGCGGAGAGCTCTGCTGCCATGGGTGCAGTATGCCGCAGTTCCGAGGCGAGTCACTTGACTCGCCTCTTTTGGTATGCCTACGCTGCAGGAGAAAGGCGAGTCGACCGACTCGCCTTTGATGGCGGTGCCTGATGCCTCTCTGGTGCCGTGCGATGAGGGAGCAGCTGATGACAGCCGACAGGATCGCTTTGGTGACCGGTGCGAACCGTGGTCTGGGTAGGAGTACAGCGCTTGCTCTGGCTGCGCGCGGGGTGCGGGTCGTGGTGACTCATCGTGGTGACGTGGCTGGGGTCGAGGAGACTGTGCGGCACGTGCACGCCGCGGGCGGGACTGCTGCTGGGGTGCGTCTCGATATCAGCGACATCTCCTCTTTCGGAGCCTTCACCTCCGAGGTGAGCGCACTGCTTGAGCGCTGGGGGGCCTCGCGGCTCGACATCGTGGTCAACAATGCGGGCGTTGGCGTTTTCGGTCCGCTGGAGGCGGTCACGGCCGAAGACTTCGACACGGTGTTCGGCACGAACGTGCGGGGCACGTTCTTCCTCATCCAGTCGGTTGTGCCGCTGCTGGCGCAGGGCGCCCGGGTCATCAACGTCTCGTCGTCGTTGACTCGCCACACCAGTCCCGCGACGTCGGTCTACTCCGCTTCGAAGGCCGCCGTCGAGGCTCTGAGCCGCACTCTGGCCGCAGAGCTTGGCCCCCGCGGTATTCGGGTCAACTCCGTTGCCCCGGGGCCGACCGCCACCGACTTCAACGGCGGGGCCATGCGGGATGACGTCGGTATGCGCCAGGGGCTGGCCGACCAGACCGCGCTCGGCCGTGTCGGCGAACCCGAGGAGATCGGCGACGCCATAGCCAGCCTGGCGGAGGAGGACCTGCGCTGGATGACGGGCCAGCGCGTCGAGGTCTCCGGCGGCTTTCTCCTCTGAGACCGCGTTTGAGATCTGGGTCGGTGGCCTCTCGGAGGGTGCCCTAGGCTCGGTCAGGTGATCTTCGACAGCTTTCGCTTCGTCGGCGACTTCAGGGAGCTGGAGTACGGCAGTCCGGACGGGCCGTCGATCCGGGCTGCTGTGCGGACGGCTGCGTCTGAGTATGAAGGCGATCTGGTTCGGTACTTGCGCGCCGGCACGACCTTGGTCGCCACGCCTTCGGCTGTGCCTGATGTGCTGAGCGAGAGTGCTGCCTTCATAGGAGGGCTGCACCTGTTCACGGACGGACAGTGGCTGTGGTACTCCGACTTGGCCCATTACGTGGGGCTCTACCACGTGGCGCTCGACCCAGCGTTCGTCGAGCACGCGCGCAGCAACAACTGGACCGTTCCGCAGGTCAGCGACGAGCGCGTCGAAGAGATGGTGACGTGGCTCATCGGAGACGAGAACGAGCTGGGTTGATGTGGCTACCCACGCCTCACTGTCAGGCCGAGGTTCGGGTCGGCGGGCGCCGACCCGCTCGGGAAACCGGCCCCACCCTGGTCAGGCGGCGGACCATGATGCCGATCATCGCCCACCGGATCATCGTCTCGAAATGGGCGGGGCTGGTCTCGTAGTCGCGGGCCAGGCGCCGGTGGGCGGTCAGCCACGAGAAGGTACGTTCTACCGCCCACCGCTTCGGCTGGACTTGGAAGCCCCGTTGGCCGGGGTCCTTGCGGACGACCTCCAGCTCGCGGCCATGCACGGTAGTGGTCCAGTCGACAAGGCGGCCGGTGAAGCCCTGATCTGCCCAGATCTTCTTGACACTCGGGGGGCGAGACGGGTCCACAGCAGTGGTCGGCGGGCGCCGTCGCGGTCCTGGACACTGGCCGCGACGACGTATACGGCCAGGAGCAGGCCGAGGGTGTCGGTGACGTTGGACCTCTTGCGGCCCCTGACCTTTTTGCCCGCGTCGAATCCCCTGGTCACGGCGGGGACGGTGCCGGCCGTGCGGACGGACTGCGAGTCGATCAGACCCGCGCTCGGCTCCGCGTTGCGGCCGTCAGCCTCACGAACCCTGCCGCGCACGGCGTCATGGATGCGCTCGACGGTGCCGTCGTCGTGCCACCACGTGAAGTACCAGTAGACCGTCGGCCACGGCGCGAAGTCCTTCGGCAGTTGCCGTCAAGCACGGCCAGTCCGCACGACATAGAAGATCGCGTCCGCGATCCGCCGCCGCGGATGCTTCTCCCGCCTACCGCCCTTGGGCCCCACCCGCGCGGGTGGCAGCAATGGTTCCACCAACGCCCACTGCTCGTCCGTCAAGTCTGACGGATACCCACCCCCAGCACCGCTCACGAGATGCTCAACGACCACACCAGCAACGAGTCGCTCCAGATCTCAAACGCGGTCTGAGTGACCTGACGGGACTGTCCCGGGCCGCGGCGGATTCATTCCGCACCGGTTGCGTCCTCGTTCAATGAGCGGCTGCCCGCTGGAATCAAGCATCCAGCGGGCAGCTGCTCTATGCGTTTCAACTGTCAAGTCCTACCCCAAGTGGACGCGCCACTCAAGCATCCGTCCCTCATGCAGAGAAGGAGCTCGGGGTATGGCGGTCACCGGAGTCTGGTTCTCCAGTGCGATACACAGATCCGCCAACATGAGGTCCAGGCGCGGCCACAGCATGCGGTATTCGGGATCCCCGAACGACATCTCTCCGATTTCTCCAGCAAATTGATATCGGTGGTCCATGAAGAGCAGGTCACCCGATACGTTCTGGGCCAGCGGCACCCATCGGCTGTCGGCGATGCGGCCTTCGACCAGCTCCTCCTCGCCCTCGTTGCGCGCATCCTCCACCATCGACACGAGGTCGCGATGGGCTTCCTGTATTCCGTCGACATCCAGAACGCTGTAGCCGAGGAGGAAAGCCCCGGGTTCCGTGCTCGCTCGCCGCATTTTTACACCGTTGTGCAATCGGAGGAGTTCCACCATGTCTTGGTGTAGAGGGAAGCCAAGACCGTCTTCCAAGTGCTTGACGTCATCCTTCGAGGCCCCCAATCGCAACGATGCATGGTCTTCGGGGGCGTGCTCGGCCAGCCAGGTCTCGAAGCGATGCCACAGGTGCGTGAGGCCAGACATTTCAGTTCCCATGCCAACTTCTATAGCATGACAGCCTTTTCGACAGTCAGGTGCTACCCCACTGTTGGCATGTAGGGGAGTGGCACCCATCAAACGCCTACAAGCCGGGCTGCCAAGCCGGGCTGCCGTGCCAGGTCCAGAGTGCCGACCTGTCCGTGATGCGGACCTTGGCGAGTGTCCCCCCCTGGTCCGGGTGAAGGCGAGCAGAAAGGCTGGGCGAGCAGAAGGGCTATCGGACGCGCCACGTCCTGGCTCGCCTGCTGCCGACGACTCCACCGCCGCTCCGAACGCAAGGTCGAGCGCTTCCTGGCTCCGCCTAAGGGTTGTCCCGCAACTGCCCTGCTGGCCTCCGGTCGCCGTGGCAGACGCCGGAAACCGGGTACAGCAGGCCATGGACGCCTGGCATCATGGCTCGCGTGATCATTTGTCGAAAGGCCGATGCCGCGTAGACGGCCGCGCGCACTGCGCGTTGAACAACCGGTCTCCCGTGTCTGGGGGCCGACCCCACCGTTCCGGATCCATAGGCTCTCCGCCCGGGCGAGCCATGCCGTGCAGCGGGCCGAGCACCTGAGCGGCAGCTTCTACATTCACCCCGGTGCCACCGACCGTGCGTTGCGGCGGTATCGCGAGTTCCTCCACCCACCGGGCAGACGTCCGTTGTACCCGCGGGAGTCGTTCTGCTCGTGCACCTGGTGCTCCTTCGACGACGTCAGACATGCACGCGACGTGCTGGAGGAAATCCTGGAGCGGCTGCCGGAACGAGCCCGTGCCGAGCTGGGCCGGCTCGTGAAGCCTATGGATGCGGTGTTCTTGCGCCGTACTCTGCCGGACCCGTTCGTGCACCGGCGCCAGTGGCGGACACAGTGCTGGTGGTACCGCCGCCTGGCCGACAGGTCGGAGTGGGGGTGACGGACCCCGTGGTCGCCCCGTGACAAGATGGGATGGTCACAGCCATGGGTGTTGTGATCACGGGGTCGGAGTCGTCCGGGATAGCCCCGTTCACCGGGCTGAGCTCGCACGGCTTCCGCAAGCTGATCACGGTCCTCCGCCGCGAAGGTGCCGACACCATGCGGCCGGGCCGGCCCTGGAGTCTTTCGCTGGAGGACCGGGTCCTGCTGGTCGCGGCCTACTGGCGGACCAACCTGACTCTGCGGCAGATCGCGCCGCTGTTCGGTGTGTCCAAGTCGGCGGCCGACCGAATCGTGGACCACATCGCCCCATTGCTCGCACTGAAGCAACGGAAGCGGTTCGCCAAGGACACGGTGCTGATCGTCGATGGCACCCTCGTCCCCACCCGGGACCACGTCATTGCCGCGAAGTCGAAGAACTACCGGTACTCCACAAACCACCAAGTCGTCGTCGACGCCGACACGCGCTTGGTCGTCGCAGTCGGCAAGCCCCTGCCCGGCAACCGCAACGACTGCAGGGCATGGACGGAGTCCGGCGCGAAGGACGCCGTCGGCAGGACGACCACGATCGCCGACGGCGGTTACCCGGGCACCGGCCTGGTCATCCCGCACCGCCGCCCCAAAGGCGGCGAACTCACCGACTGGCAGACCGAGCACAACCACGATCACAAGAAGGTTCGCGCCCGAGTCGAGCACGTCTATGCCCGCATGAAGAACTGGAAGATCCTCCGCGACTGCCGTCTCAAGGGCGACGGCGTCCACCACGCCATGCTGGGCATCGCCCACCTCCACAACCTCGTCCAAGCCGCGTAACGGACCCCATCGACGGCCAGTCGTTCTTGTCCTAACCCGCCCAAAGATCAGTTACGGGACAGCCCTTAGTCTGTGATTTTCTGACGGGAAGTAGAAGGCAGTGAGGAGCGACACTTGAAGGAAGTTTCCTACCAGAGTCGGCGGAACCGCGAGGTCGAGCTCTGCCCCAAACCGGGCCTGCCGACCTTGGTCGAGTTCCAGGCAAGGAATGCGTGGAACAGTGCGTTTTTCGTCGGTGGCATTGCAAGATCCGCTGGACGCGAGGATCGAGAACCTGCCTCCATCAGCACGTGGGGCCGCAAGCCCTACCGGTTTCTGCTTGAGCCGAGATTCACCCACGTATTCGTGACACGGCTCTCGGGCTCGAAGAGTGGCGGGGGGATCGCGCGTTGGCGCCTTCGCGCCATACCTGCCAGCGCCGCCCGAATCCTGTCTTCCGTAGAGGTCGGGCTGGCGACAGACGTGGTTCGCTGCACCACTGCGGCCCGCTCCGTCAGCTACGAATTATCTCCGAAGGCGGCCACCCAAGACATCAACATCTTGCACATCCCCGAAAATGGGAAGAAAGTGACCGAATTGATCGACCGGGCGATGATTCGAGGCACTTTTAAGATACCGGGACCTGGATATCTCCAAATCGAAACGCCTGGCCCATGGGAGATCAGACTGTAATCACGAAGCCAAACAAAGGATCCGCCCGCTCTTCGTCGCAGGCGGATCCCTTAAGAGCGTCGACTCATGGCTCGGGCACGCAGAGGACAGCATCTTGAACGTCGAATGCGAACTCGTATACGTCGCGCATTCTCTCAACGACAGCAAGCCCGAGGCGATGCTTCCCGGAGTCGGTCTGGCGATGGCCGGACGGCCGGCGCCCGGCTGGGCGCGAGTTGTACATGAGGTCGCTGGAAACCTGACCCGGTAGCCTCAGCCACTTTACCGGGCGCAAGTCATTACGCGCCCAACTCCTCAGGGTGCTGCTTCGCAGTCACTACAGCCGGCAAGCGTCCCTCAATCACTGCACGTCGCGGGAGAGACAGCCCGAAGTGCTCCTCAAGCGCCTTCATCGTTGCTCGGACGTCGTCAAAGTCCTCCGGCTGGTCAGACATCAGCGGATCGTCAACGAGTCCCGCCTCTTCGAATGCTGGCGCCAGGAACTCCATGCCTCCATCGGGTATCTCCCCGATGTTGAAGCGGTCCACGGTGACTCCGTCGCGGTAGTACCAGACCTCGGGCGGAGGTTGGTGGGCCTTCGGCGTCAGATGCAGCACCTCCACCCCGCCGGCGGACAGATGGGGCCTGCCCCACCAGCCGGCCGAGGGGGCGATCGGCTCCACCGCGAATGACCACCCACCGCACTCACCGAAGCGCGCCACGCGGGCGCACCCCTCGGAGCCGGTCATGCTGGCCGCCTCTGCTGACGTGATGTGGCCGAACGGCGTGCCTGAGGCGGCGCCGAGCCGAACGACCAGACCTTCGGGGTCGACACCGCGTGCGAGCGTCACATTCAGACTGTGCGAGAGCCACACGTCGGCCAGCCAACTGATTCCGTCCATGATCTCCCCCGCCTGATCAACAGGTTGAAGATTAACCGGGCCGTGGCGATGTGCTCGACAAGAAAGCCTTTGTCTTTCACGGGACGGTCACCGTCCCCGCGATCCAGCTGTGGCTCCGGTGATGATCCGCAGTGCAGTTCTTCGCGGTCCGGAGACTCCCGGGAACCATTGAGAGGTCGGTGATCGGGGAGGTCAGGGTTTCCAGGGGAGACGGAGGGCTTCGAGGCCGGGGTTGTTGAGGAGGGCCTCGATCAACGGGGTGGGGCCTGCGACCTTGGTGCCGTGGAGGTCGAAGTGAGTGAAGGTGACCCAAGTCCGGTCAGCTGGCCAGATATTGGAGGGGCTGTATGCCATAAGGTCGGGATGGTGGTAGAGGTTGTGGGCGTCGCCCAGGCGGCCGGTGAGCACCATGGGGACGTGGTAGTAGAACATGTTTCGGCAGAAGTGGACCAGGCAGCGAGTGTCAGGGCCGTCCGGGCTGTGCTCAATGAGTAGGTCGATCAGCTGGTGCCAGGTTTCCCGGTCGAGGCTGCCTTCGTTCGACCACAGGATGTTGTCCGGCCAGCTGTGGTCTTTGGAGCGCCATGAGCGCAGTTGGTATCGGTCGGGATAGGAGCCTTCCTCGACGATCGCGTCGCCGATGCGTTCGGCCAGCTCGGACCAGCGCACGCGCTGCCAGTCAGGCCCGGGACGCGTGGCCCAGTCCGTTTCATCGTCGCAGTCGTTGGCGCCTTCCGTGCCGATCGCAGCGTCCGTGACAGCTGGAGTGGCCGGGCGTCGCGGGTCCTCGTACATGGCGTGCAGGATCCAGGCACTGTCAGGGCGAGCCGGTGGCTCGAAGCCAAGAAGGCCGTCGTCACCGGACAGCGCGGCCAGCCAGCGCGTTTCGGTCTCGGCGGGAACGCGTGCCCAGGTGGCGAATGACGCAGCCTCCTCGGGCGTCAGGAACCGCGCAGCCCTCTCGGTCTTATCCGCCACGAGGACGCTCCGCAGTGCCGGAGGCACCTCAGCCGTGTCGGGAAGGCCGTAGATATCTTGCATACGGCCATCCTCCCAACCCGCAAGGGCCGCCCGGCGACGGTGTCGATGAGCCGGCAGATAGTGTCTGGCGGCGGCACCTACTGGTCGCGGACGTCAGGTGTCGAAGCCACCTATCGGACAGGCCCTAACCCTAAGACGCCATGTCGTTTGGTGTGATCTTGCGGCAGTTTGGTGTGGTGACGACTGGGCTTGTGCAGCGGATGGTGCCGGACGGCTTGTGGGAGTTGTTCGAACGCGTGGTGCCGTCGGCGCCGGAACGTCCTCGGGGCGGTGGGCGGCGTCGGCATGGGGATCGGGAGGTGCTGGCTGTTGCGGTCATCTTCGTGGCCACCTCTGGGTGCACCTGGATGGCGGGCTGGACGCGCCGGGCGGCTTCTGCTACTTGCGGTTGAGGGTTTGATCGTCCCCGTTATCAGGATCTCCCACGCTGCGTCGCATCTTCGGATGCGCCTTCGAGCCGCCGATTTCCCACGGGTTGCCGTCGCAGACGGTGGTCCAAACCTTCTGCGCTTCCTTGTCGTTGGGATACGCGCCCCACTCGCCGGTGCCGCCGCACTCCGACACCTTGTCGCCGTCGTTATTGAACTCGGCAAGGTTGGTTACGACGACGGTGCCGTCGTCCTTGAAGAGCACGGTCCCGGTATCGCCCTCGGTCCAGGTGCCTACGATGTCGGCCCGAGCCAATGTCTGTTGCTGCCATATGCACCCCGTGGCCAGTGTCAACACCGCGACCGCCAAGACCACTCCACGCAACCCCCCAGCGACTCGCCCTCGTTCATCACGCATGACTCCCCCTTGCGTACGTCAAAACCCTGGATGCTTCGCACACCAGATCGTCAAGCGCTCACGCTGCCACGAAAGATGAACATGTTCAACTCTGCTCGGCGCGCATTGGCAGCCCCACTCCACACCGAATTGAGCGGTGCACCTTGGCCACTCGCCATAAGAGGTCGTTTCATCCTGGTATGCAGCTTTGATGTGCTGGTGAGGGGTCGCGCCAGGAGATGGTGTTCTCGCCGGTGAGGCGGCGGGCCATGAGGTCGGTCATGGCGAGGTGGATCATGTCTTCGGAGCGATGCGGGTGGGTCTCGTAGTCGCGGGCCAAGCGGCGGTTCAGCATCAGCCAGCCGTAGGTTCGCTCGACCGCCCAGCGTTTGGGTATCGGCGTGAAGCCCCTGCTTCCGGGGTGGCGTTGGACGATTTCGAGATCGATGCCGAGAGTGGCGGCTCGCTCGATGAAGTGCTTTCGGTAGCCGCCGTCGACCCACACCTTTCGCAGGCCAGGATGGTCGGCAGCGGTCTGTTCGAGGAGGGTGGTGCCGGCCGTGGAGTCCTGGACGCTGGCCGTGGTGACCAGCACAGCCAGCAGGAGGCCAAGCGTGTCGGTGATGATGCCGCGTTTGCGGCCCACGATCTTCCTGCCCGCGTCGATGCCCTGGCTGGTGGCGGGGACGCTGGTGGAGGTCTTCACGCTCTGTGTGTCGATCACGCAGGCCGACGGGTACCTGTCGCGCCCTTGCTGCTGATGATGCGGCGGTAGCAGATCAGGGTGCTGGCGATGCCGACGAAGGCGAGGAAGTGCTCGGGCTTGCGTTCGTAGCGGCGGTGCAGGCGTCGGCATCCGTTCAGCCAGGACATGGTTCGCTCGACCACCCAGCGGTGCCGGCCCAGCCGATCGGAGGCTTCGATTCCGCGCCGCGCGATGCGGGGCACGATCTGTCGTCGTCGCAGCCAGTTGCGCAGGTGGTCGTGGTCGTAGCCCTTGTCGCCGTGGAGCTTGGCGGAGCGGCGGCGACGGGGGCCGAAGCGGGAGCGGATCGGTGGTATCCCTCGCATCAGCGGGATCAGGGCCTGGCTGTCGTGGTCATTGGCGGCCGAGATGCCTATCGAGATGGGCAGGCCGTTGCGGTCGACGATCAGATGGATTTTCGATCCTGGCTTGCCACGATCGGTCGGACTCGGTCCCGTCAACGGCCCCCTTTGAGGGCCCTGATGCTCACGGAATCGATCGCGCACCTCGACCAGTCCAACTCGCCGCGGGCACCGAGTTCATCCAGGACCAGGCGGTGCAGCTTGGCCCACACCCGGGTCTGCGACCACTCCGTGAAGCGCCGGGACGCCGTCACTCCGGAGGGGCCGAAGTCGGGCGGGAGCTGGTTCCAGGTGCACCCAGAGGTGGCCACGAAGATGATCGCAGCCAGCACCTCCCGATCCCCGTGCCGACGCCGGCCACCGCCCTGAGGACGTTCCGGCGCCGACGGCACCACGCGTTCGAACAACTCCCACAAGCCGGCCGGCACCATCCGCTGCACAAGCCCAGTCGTCACCACACCAAACTGCCGCAAGATCACACCAAACGAAATGGCGTCTAAGCCACTTCAGGGCTATCCGCAGCTTGCCAACACGAAGTCTGCACAGTTCCAACCACGCCTGGGAGCGCGGGACTTGATGCAACGCGATGCTTGCGTGGGCGACGTCGGCATCCCGGGCGCGCGCTGTGCGGCCGGGACCGGCACCCCGGTGCCCACACATTGCCCGCTGTTCACGGGCCGTACGAGATCTGAAGAGCGGTCGACGAACCTTGCCGTCTGCCGTCTTGCCGATCAGCATTCTGGATGGTGGTGGTTCGATGACGACGAGTGCGAGTACGAGTGGTGGGGGGCGCCCCTATGGTGTTGCAAGTCGGTTCAGCCTGCCAGTTGCTGTAGCCATTCGCGGAGCAGCGCTGTCTCCGTGGCCCGCAGAGGTACCCCGCTACCAGCGTCCGGATGCCCGGTGGTGAGCGCGGTTTCCAGTGCGGCATCGAGGGTGAGTGCGCGTGCGGCCAGGTCGGACCCGGAGGGGGCGGGCGCGTCGGTGGTGACGGAGGCGATGACGGTGTCCCGCAGCCGGGCCGACGTGGCCAGGTCCTGTTGTGAGGGCTCTTCGCCGATCAGGGCCAGGGTGGCGCCTGTTGTCGCGGCGTGGATGACTCGGGTGGCCGGTGCCACCGGAATGCGAAGGCGCCCGGCCTCCGCGGCACGGCCCAGCAGTCTCACCAGCAGGGCGTGCGCTTCGTCCGCCGCCGGAGGGCGCCTTCCGGGCCGCACGGTGCCGTACATGAGCATGTAGAACGCGGGGTGGCGCAACCCGAAGTCGACGTGCAGGTCCCAGCCGCGGTAGAGGTCTGCCACCGGGTCGTCGGGGGTCCTGGCCAGTGCATCCTGTTTCTCGGACAGGTACATCTCGAAGCCGTAGGCCGCGAGCTCGGCCAGGAGTCCGTCCTTGTCCTCGAACATCCGGTAGAGCGCGGGGGCCGTGATGCCTGCGGCTGCGGCGACAGCGCGTGTGGAGACTGCTTCGCTGCCGCCCTCCTCCAACAGCTTGGCGGCCACCTGTAGTACCTGTCGTCGCGCGGCGCGTCGTTCCTCGCTCATGGAGCGACGATATCGCATCTTGCGTAACGGTGCCTTATCGGTGATACGTTCTGAACCGGAACGCTGATCAAGGCTTGGGATTGGCCGCGGTTCCGCAGGATCTGGCGTGCAACCTGCCCGCCCGAGCCTGCGGTATCCGAGCGGGGACCAGTACGGCCAGCAGCCGCAGCGGACGTTCCGCTTCCCTCGATACCTCACGAAGCCTCACGAACACGCCGTCATCGCGGCGGGGAGGAACACCATGTCCGACGTCTCGATCGTCATCGCGTCGCATTCCGGCTACGGCCACACCGCACAGATCGCCGCGGCCGTCGAAGATGGCGCGCGCTCCGTCGCGAGGACCGTCGTCCACCGCGTGGACGTCGCGTCTCTCGGTGACGCCGACTGGGAGCTGATGGACGCCGCGGACGCCATCATCTTCGGTACCCCCACCTACATGGGAACCGCCTCGGGAGCGTTCCACGCCTTCGCCGAAGCCACGAGCAAGCGGTGGAGCACCCGCGCCTGGAGCGACAAGCTCGCGGCGGGGTTCACCAACTCCGGCTCCATGAGCGGCGACAAGATGCACACCCTGCAATACCTCGCGCTCCTGGCGGCCCAACACGGAATGCTCTGGGTGAGCCTGGGACTCCTGCCTGGCTGGAACACCACGACATCCAGCCCCCAGGACGACAACCGCCTCGGCTTCTACCTGGGAGCCGGCGCTCAGAGTTTCAACGACACCCCTGCCGTCCACGACGCAGACCTGAACACCGCCCGGCACCTCGGCCGCCGCGTCGCCGAGCACACCCGTATCCACCGTGCCGGATTGACCGCGGCAGCGGCCTGAGGTCCGGCACTCATCGACTTCCGGTGCCGCCCCGCTCTGCCCCTGGCCCGTCACGGTGCCCGGCGCGCGAACTCGTCGCGATGGCCGTCCCCGCTACTCGGGCTTCGGGCCGTTCGTGGTCGTGCGCGCCTCACTGTCACAGCGTGATGGGCAAATGGTGTGGCGCGAGGGGGCCTGACGGTCCGGCAGTGGGCTCGACTGGAGCCGCTGCTGCCAGCAAAGTAGACGTCGGGGCGGCTACGGACTTGGGCGCGTCGGCGGTTGATCGACGGGATACGGTGGCTGACGCGGGCTGGCACGTTCTGGCGGGGCCTCCCCGAGCGGTACTGTCCCACGGGACCGGGGCCACGACCGGTTCCACCGCTGGCGGCGCGACGGCACATGGAAGCGGATCCTGGAACAACTGCACGTCCCAGCCGATGTATAGGGCCTGATCGCCGGGGGCCACTGTCACGACAGCCCGCAGTTCCAGCCCGTCCTCGAACGCATCCGAGTGCCTCGCACCGGCCCCGGACGCCCGCGCACCACGCCGGACAGGGGCAGTGTCGACAATGCCTACGGATCCCGCGCGAAACGCTCCTAGCTGCGCAGACGCAGGATCGGATGCGCCATCCCGGAGCAGGCCGACCAGGTACGCAAACGCAAGAAGCTCGGCTCCCGGAGTGGCCGGCCACCGGCCTTCGGCAAGGACGACTACAAGGAACGCCACACCGTGGAGTGCGTGATCCACCGGCTGAAACGGAACCGCGCTGTGGCCACGAGATACGACAAATTCGACGTCCGATACGAGGCGACCGTGCTGGTCGCAGCCCTCAACGAGTGGCTGTGACCAGCGCTTTCGGGACCGACTCTAGGTGTGGAATGTAGTGGTTGCTTCCAGGGCCGCCCGGCCGGTCGCGACCCGGTTTACCGGCGCGTACTCATCGGCGTAGCCGAAGGAGACACCCACGAGCAGCTTCCCCTCGTCCACTCCGAGTTGATCGCGGACGGTGTCGGCGTAGAAGCTGAGCAGGCCCTGCGGGCAACTGGCCACCCCGTAGCCGGTCATGGCGAGCAGCAGCGTCTGCAGGTAAGCGCCGGCGTCGGCGGCCAGTCGCGGCCCGCCGTCGCCGGTGACGAACAGGAACGCGGCATGGGGCGCACCGTAGAAGCCCAGGCTTTGCGCGTCGTAGGCCGCGCGAGCCGGGTGGTCGTCGGGGCCGATGCCCAGCGCTCCGTACAGACCGGCACCGAACGCGGCCCGGCGTTCCTGGTGGACGGGGGCGTACATGTCCTCGGAGTACGGGTAGTCGGCCGTGACGCGTCGCTCGGCGTGGGCCGTTCGCAGGGCGTCGGCCAGACGGTCTCGCCGTGCGCCACCGACCACCTCGACCCGCCACGGCTGCGCGTTGGAATTGGACGGCGCGGCGCCGGCCAGGGAGAAGACCTCGCGCAGAGTGTCTTCGGGTACCGGGTCGGGACGGAATGCGCGGGCCGCCCGGCGCCCGCGGATCAGCTGCTCGGCGTACTCCGACGTTCGCGCCCCGTCCGGCTGTGTCCCGCCGGTGGGCGCCTCGCTCGTGGGTGTCCGAGTGAAGACCGGTCCGCTCATGGAACTCTCCTCAGGATCGTCGAAGTAAACGCAATCGTTTACGTGGCATGCACTATAGCCAGCCCTCCCCTCCGAAGTAAACGAGAACGTATACTTACGTCATGACCACGATGACGACGGCGTCTCGACGGCCGGGGCGCGGAGGGCGGGAGCGCATCCTGGCCGCGGCGGCCGAACTGTTCACGGCCCAGGGGATCAACGCGACCGGCATGGAGCAGATCGCGGAGCGGGCGCCGGTGTCCAAGCGCACCCTCTACGCGCACTTCAGAACCAAAGACGAGCTGGTCCTCGCCCATCTCAAGGACCTCTCCTCAACGGGACGCACCCTGGAGGGCGTGCTGGCACGCGAGGACATCCCTGCCAAGGAGCGAATCCTCGCCCTGTTCGACCCGCCCCCGACCGGCACGGATCCGGTGCGCGGATGCCCGTTCATCGACGCCGCCGCGGAGTTCCCCGACCTCCAGAACGCGGTCCACGCCTACGCCCGCGAACAGAAACTGCTGATGGTGCGGCTGGTGACCGACCTGGTAGCGGAACTGGGCTGCCGCGAGCCCGCCACCCTCGCCGAGCAACTCGTGACCCTCGCGGACGGCGCCGCCAGCCGCGCCATGGTGCTGGGCGAGTTGAACTACGGCCGGCACGCACGGACAGCGGCGGAGACCCTCCTGGAAAACGCGCTGCCGACCACGATCTGACACCCCCCACCGGGTTGCTCGGTATGCCTAGCGCCCGATGCAGAGATCCCGCTGCTCGACCGAGAGGAAGGCGGGACCTTCACAACAGACCCCAGTTGCCCTTGAGGAGCGTGAGGAGGAGGTAGTGCGGCACCGAACACTCGGAGCCAGGGCGGAGGTTGCGGCGATCGGCCACGGCACGATGGGCCTGACGATGGCCTACGAACCCATCGAGGCGGAGGCCGACATCGCCGCACTCCGCTGCACCCATGGCTTGGGCGTCACTCTCTCCGACATCGCCGAGATGTAGGGCTGGGGCACTGGAGTCAACCGGATCCTGGTCGGCAGGGCGCTCAGGGATTTCCGTGACGACGTAGCCCTGGCCACGAAGTTCGGCGTCGGCATGTCCGTAGTTCCGGAGCAGATCGACGGCGTTCTCGACAGCTGGCCGGACAACATCCGCAAACTCCCCGACAACAGCCTGAGCTACCTCGTGGCTGCGCACCGAATTCCGCCGTCCTGGTCTCGTCGGCCGTCCCCAGGCTGTTCGATGTGCCGCTGGGGGCGGTGCTGTTCTGCTACACCATGGCCGGAGCCCCGCCGGCCGCTGCGGCGGGACTTGCAGAGCCTGCCACGCCAGGCTGGTCACCACGGACACCCGAGCGGTTGCCGCATGGGCGGTCGCGCTGCCGGATCCAGGGGCGGAGCAGTCGGAGTGTGCGCCGCTCCCTCCTCTACGAGTCCGCCCTGCACAGGCTTTGCCGCGGAGTTGGCCGGCCCGTTGCCCGGCCGAGCCGGCCGAGTGCTGCCATCCGGCGCTCTTGGTGGAAACGTCACTGGCATGACAGGAGTAGCGGCCATCTCGGCGGTGCCGGTGTGTGGGTACTGCCTTTCGGGATGCTGGAGGGAGTGGTTCCGCAGGGCTCGTCCCCGGAATGGATCCTGCCATGCTGTCCGGCACCGAACGGAGCCGGATGGTCCACGCGTTACCCGTCGGAGTCGGTATGCCGCCTGTGGTGCTCGGCCAACCGTCGCAGAAGACGGTTGCGACCGCGGACGGGGACGGTCCACAGCGTGTGTCCCAGTACCCGCCATCGATCGAGAAGGGCGTTGGCGGCGAGCATGCCACTGGTAGCGGCGCGCTCCATCAGGGCCACGGGAAGTCCGGTCCGTACGAGGTCGCCGGCCACCATGAGGTGGGGGTGGCTCGTGCGGACTGTGGGACGGTCGGTGTATCCGGCGACCGGGAACAGCGGGCAGTCCGCACGCCACTCGTGCCGTTCGTCGATGATCTGAGCGGTGCGGGTCTCCGGATAGACCCTGTGCAACTGCTCGATGAGGCGCTGCTGTTCGGCGGTCTTGTCGGCGTTCTCATCGACGGCGTAGGCGTGCAGTTCGATGACCGACCCTCCGGTGCGCCGTGACCATCGGACGGCTTCCTGCTCCCAGCGTTCCAGCACACTGACGTTGTCCAGGCTGCCGTAGCCGCTGGTGCCCAGAAAGCCCGGACGGTCGGACCTGACGGGGCGGTTCAGCCACAGTCGGGAGACGAGGAAGGGGGGAGCGGTCCTCAGGCGGGCGACGCGCTGGTGCCAAGAGGCGTCGGCGATGGCGGGACTGTTGGTGGCGAGCGACTGGAGGCCGTTGGTGTCGAGGGCCAGGACGCAGGCGTCGAACCTCTGCTCCCGGCCGTTCGCGGTGATGCGGAAGACGTCGTGGTGAGGGGCGATGTGCTCGACGGCGGCAGAGCAGTGAACGTCGACACCAAGTCGCTCCAGATAGGCGCCCAGGGGGTTCCACAGGGCGGTGGGGAACGGGTCGTTGGGAACGTCGAACAGCAGGCCTTCCGAGGAGCCGAGGAAGTAGATGTGGAACATCAACACCATCTCGGCTGCGGACAAGCTGCGTGGGTCGGCGAAGAAGCTGCGCGAGAACACCTCGAACGCCAGATGATGGGCGGCCTCGGGAAAGCGGATGGAGGCGAGGAAGTCGTGGGCGCTCGTCGCGTCCAGGCGGTCGTACACGTCCGGCACGCGAACGTCCATGAGCGGGAGAGCGGCGGCCGCGTTCATCCGGGGAAAGTCGCGGAGACGGAACGTGGGACTGCTGATCGCGAACCCCAGAGCGCTCCATGGGGGAGTGCGCGGGACCCGGCGGAAGCTGTCCTTGAGCCCGTCGGCATGCCAGAGGGGATAGTCGGGGAGGCGAGTGAGGCGCGTCTGGCGGGGGTCGGTACGTCGCAGAAGGGATCGCAGGTTGTAGTACTGGGGGAAGAAGGCGTGGAAGCCGCGGCTCATGGTGACGGTCGAACCGTCCTTGAGCGTTGTGGGCCATCCGGCGAGGCGGCCGCCCAGGACCGGGTCGCGTTCGAACAGCGTGACGTGGACGCCTCGTTCGGCCAGCGCTGTTGCTGCTGCGATACCGGCAATCCCACCTCCCACCACCGCCACCGCGGGAGGGTCCCCGACGACCTTCGGTGACCCCGGTCCGGCGGGGATGCAGTGCGCTCGGCGATCTCTGACATCCGGCGTTCCCTCAGAAGCAGGCCGCGCGGAAGCACGCCGCACGCATGCAGAGGCGTGCTTCACGCGTGCGCTCCCTCGCCCAGAAGCTGACCGGCCCGGTCAGCCGTGCCACAGATGGCCATATCGCCTGGCCCGCTGGGCGAGGCGTCTGGATGTGCCGTAGGGGGAGCGAGGCGCTTGGCGGTCTGCATCATTCTCCTGAGAACGGGACGCCGAAAACGGCGGATTACTGTTCGGGGTGGCGGCGCCTTCTGCGCGTCGGCAGTTCTACTGCGCTACGGAGCATCGGCCCAACAGGAGTGCGCAGGCCGATGGCGATGTCCTGGAGCAGAGTGGTGTCGCCGTCGAGGAACCGCAGCAGACGTGCCATGGGCATCCGGGAGAACAGGCGGGTGAAGAACTCGCTGCCGTCGAGGCGCCCGTGGGCCAAACCGTGCAGAAAGACCGCGTCCATCGCCTGCGACCGTCGTGAGTGAGGTGGTGGCGGTATGGGTTCGTGCCCCTGTGCGAGAGCCTGCGCGATTGCGGCTGTCTGCCGCTGGATGGTGGCGAAGGTGTATCCCGTGGACGGCCGGGTGGCTCCGCCCGCCGCTCCGATCCGGAACACGGAGGGGGCGCAGCGACGGACGAAGCGGGCATCGGTCATCGGGATGACACCGTGTTCGGATTCCTCGATGTCGAAGACGCGTACACCGAGGACCTCCTGGACGTAAGCCTGGAGTGCGCGACCGTATTCCTCCCGGTGCAGCACCTCCGCGGAGAACTGGGTGTATTCGACGAGTGCCGTGTGACGGCTGAGGGGCAGCACGTAGCAGAAGGCCAGCCCGCTCCGCGGCTGCGGAACGCGGAAATCCATCAGCTCCACGCGTTCGGGATCGAATGCGGGCCGTTCCGTGCGAACGAACCAGCCGTGGAAATGCTGGAGCAGCGTGGTGCGCGCTGCCGGCAGTCTCTTCAGTGGACGGGAGTCGAACACCCAGCGTGCTGAGAGAGCTTCCTGCTTGCCGTCCGAGGTGCGCACATGGACACGGGCGCCGTCCGCAGCACCTTCGACGGTCTCGACGGTGCCCTCGCGCCGGGTGAATCCGGGACGGTCCGTGAGACGCCGGGCGATGAGGCGCTCGAAGTCGTCGGAACGGATCATCTTGTACCGGAGCGGGTCGATGCAGTCGTCGAAGGCGGCTCCCTGCGGACTGTGCACGCGGAGCGTGGACCAGGCCCTGGTGACTGCCGCGTCGTACCGTCCGGTGCCTGCTTCCCAGAAGCACCAGGTGCGCTGCGGTGGGCGGAGCGGTCCGGGCGGAGCGTCGATCAATCGCACGGTGAGCGAGCGAGGACATGTCGCACCAAGACGATCGGCCAGGGACAGCCCTGCCGCGCCCGCGCCGATGATGGCCACCTCCACACGCTCCACCGCCGCCTCCCGAGTTCGCCGTCAGCCCCTGGAGACCCTTCCATCCGTGCGGGGTTCCTGGATGCGCGCCACGCGTGCCGGTTCGTGGCCGACGGGCGGCACCGGCGTCCAGGGATCTCGCACAAGCGGTGCCTACTCCGATTGACGCCCTGGCGCATCCGAACACGTCGAGGAGGGGGAAGGACTTCACGACATGCTCAGCCGATCCCACGCAGAGGAGCAGCCATGCGCCCCGACGAGGCAGCGCGTGCCACCACGGATCGCTCCACGCTCCGCCCGACGCGGCCGCACGCTGGGGGATCGACGGGCACCGAGGCGCTGCGGCCGGCCGACGAGCGGCTGAACACGCTGGTGCGGGAGATCGACCTCGATGTGCCCGGCTCCGTTCAGTGCCGGCTCGAAGGGCTTCTGGCAGAGCGGGTCAAGGAGGCGCACGGCGCCGACGAGACGTTCGGGCGGGACATCGCAGACCGAGTTGCCCGGTTCGCCCTGGGAGGTGGCCACCGGATCCGGCCGCAGTTCCTGTGGTGGGGCGTGCGGGCCGCGGGACTGCCCACGTTCGACGAAGTCGTCGCCGCCCTCCGCCTCGGATCGGCGCTCGAACTCATCCAGACCTGCGCCCTGATTCACGACGACGTGATGGACGCCGCCCCGTCTCGCCGCGGACACCCGGCGGTGCACGTAGACCTCGCTGGGCGATACGAGGCGGGGTCGGGCAGGGCAGCCACCCGTTTCGGTGAATCAGCCGCGATCCTCGCCGGCGACCTCGCACTGGCCTGGGCCGACGACGAACTCGCCGCGCTCGATCTGCCGGCGCCGCAGGCCAACGGTGTGCGCGCGGTGTGGGCCCAGATGCGCATGGAGATGGTGGCCGGCCAGTACCTGGACGTCCAGGGGGAGCTGACGCGGAACAGGTCCCTGGCGCGGAGCATCCGCGCGGCCTATCTGAAGACCGCCCTGTACACCGTGGAGCGGCCCCTCCAACTGGGAACCCTGATCGCGGGCGTGCGGGAAGAGGTGGCGCGCGCCCTGTGCGCCGGCGGCCGGAGCATCGGGCTTGCCTTCCAGCTGCGCAACGACCTCCTGGACGTCTTCGGGCGCCCCCGGGGCGAGACCAACCCCGTGGGGGCCGATGTGCGTTCAGGTAAACCCACGTACCTGATCGCCCTCACCCAGGCGCGGGCCGAGGCGGATGGTGACCACCGTGCGATGGCCATCCTGCGCGACAACGTCGGTCAGCCGGATCTCGACGACTCAGGGCTGAACGAGGTCCGCCAGGTCATCGAGCGCAGCGGGGCCAGTCGGCTCGTCCTCGAAAAGATCGGCCGGCTGCACGCGCAGAGCATGCGCCACCTGGCCAGTGTGGAGATCGACCCCGTGGCCCGGGACCGGCTGGTGCGGCTGATGGGTGTCGCCGCCGGGAAGGACGCCCCGGACATCGCGCGCGAACCCGCGCGGAGGGCCGGCCCGGCCCGGATCGGCGCGGACGAGGTGGCCTCCTCGTGAAGACCGTGCGGGGCCGGACGGACCATGTCGTCGTGGTGGGTGCGGGGCTTTCCGGACTGTCGGCCGCGCTGCACCTGCTCGGCAGCGGGCGCCGGGTGACCGTAGTGGAACGCGACGCACTTCCCGGCGGCCGGGCCGGGCGCCTCACGCGCGGCGGATACCGCATCGATACCGGCCCGACCGTGCTGACCATGCCGGAGCTGGCGGACGAAGCCTTCCACGCGGTCGGCGAAAGCCTCCATGACCGGGTCGAACTGATCCCCCTCCACCCCGCCTATCGGGCGGCTTTCGCCGACGGCACCGCACTCGATGTCCACACCGACGCCGACGCCATGACGCAAGCGGTCGAAAGCTTCGCGGGCCCCGACGCCGCAGCCGGATACCTGCGACTGCGCGACTGGCTGCACCGCCTCTACCGGGCACAGATGAAGCACTTCATCGACACCAATTTCGACTCGCCCCTCCAGCTCCTGACACCCGACCTCGCCCGGCTCGCGGCCCTTGGCGGTTTCGGCCGCCTGGACCCACAGATCGGCCGGTTCATCAAGGACGAGCGGCTGCGCAGGGTCTTCTCCTTCCAGTCGCTGTACGCCGGAGTGCCCCCCGCCCGTGCCCTCGCCGCCTACGCGGTCATCGCCTACATGGACACCATCGCCGGGGTCTATTTCCCCCGCGGGGGAATGCACGCCCTACCGCAGGCCATGGCCGACGCAGCCGAAGCGGCGGGTGCCGAGTTTCTGTACGGGCATGCTGTAACCCGGCTTGAGCGAAGCGGGCACCGCGTCACCGCCGCGATCACCGAAGACGCACGCATCCCCTGTGACGCCGTCGTTCTCACCGCCGACCTGCCCGCGGCCTACCGGCTGCTGGGCCGAACTCCACGCCGATCCGCCCCGCTGCGCCACGCTCCGTCCGCCGTGATCGTTCACGCGGGGACGGACCGCACCTGGCCCCAACTGGCCCACCACACCATCTCGTTCGGTGCTGCCTGGCATGAGACGTTCGACGACATCACTCACCGAGGCAGGCTGATGGCTGATCCGTCTCTCCTCATCACCCGGCCCACCGCCACGGACCCGTCGCTCGCCCCACCGGGCAAACACCTGCACTACATCCTGGCGCCCTGCCCCAACACCGACATCGGACCGAGCCCTGAGCAGTGGGCAGATCTCGGCCCCCAGTACCGAGCGGACATCCTCGACGCACTTGAGCGACGGGGTCTGGACGGTCTCGCCTCCTCCATCGAGGAGCAGTGCCTGGTCACACCCGCGGACTGGACCGCTCAGGGGCATGGGGCCGGCTCCCCGTTCTCGGCCGCCCACACCTTCGCCCAGACGGGCCCCTTCAGGCCGCGCAACCTGGTACGGGGAACAGACAATGTCGTGCTCGCGGGCTGCGGAACGACTCCCGGCGTCGGCGTGCCCACCGTGCTGCTGTCCGGAAAGCTCGCCGCAGCACGGATCACCGGCTGCCCACCCCGCACCCGCTCCGCGCAGTCGGCACGCGACTACACCAAGGGAGCGCTGTCTTGACCGCCCGAGAACTCGACGCCGCGGCCATCATGGACCCGGCCCTGCGCAAGGCGTACACCCACTGCCGGCAGCTCAACGCACACCACGGCAAGACCTACTTCCTCGCCACCCGGCTCCTCCCCGCCGACCGACGCAGCGCCGTCCACGCGCTGTACGGATTCGCCCGCTGGGCAGACGACATCGTCGACTCCGGTGATCCCAGCCGTTCCGTCACCGGCCGGGCAGCAGCCCTCCAGCGCCTCGCCGTTCAGTTGCGAACGGGTCTGCGCGAGGGCGAGAGCGACCAACCCGTCGTCCACGCGCTCGCGGACACCGCACGCCGCTACGCCATCGACCACCAGCACTTCACGGACTTCATGAAAGCGATGCACGACGACCTGTCCGTCACCGACTACGCCACCTACGCCGACCTGCGGCGCTACATGCACGGCTCGGCCGCCGTCATCGGGCTCCAAATGCTCCCCGTGCTGGGCACAGTGGTGCCCAGAGCCGAGGCCGCGCCGCACGCTGCCGCACTCGGTGTCGCCTTCCAGCTCACGAACTTCCTGCGGGACGTCGGCGAAGACCTGGACCGCGGCCGCGTCTACCTGCCGGCCGACCTCATGCAGGCCTATGGCGTCGACCGGCAGCGTCTGCGCTGGAGCCGCGACACCGGCCGGCGGGACGACCGCATCACCCGGGCACTGCGGGCGTTCGAAGCGATGACGCGTGGCATCTACCGGCAGGCCGCACCCGGCGTCGCCATGCTCGCGCCGGTGTCGCGCCCCTGCATCCGGACGGCGTTCGTCCTGTACGCCGGCATCCTCGACGCCATCGCCGCCGACGGCTACGCGGTGCTGCACCAGCGCGCCGTGGTTCCCCGACGGCGAAAAACCGTCGTGGCGCTGGACGGCCTCGTCCGCATCGTTCACGCCCGGACCCGCTACCGGTCGGCGAGCCACCGGCCACCGCTGGAGCACACCCCTCCGGACCGCGGCCTGTCCCCGGCCTCCGGTTTCCGTGCCGCGCGCAAAGGAGCGATGTGATGGCCCGGTCACCAGGACGCCCCTTCCCCCTCACCTTGCGGCGGCAGCCCGTGGCCTGGGAGCGCCAGCAGCCGACGTGGCGCGACGCCGGCCCCGCCGTCATCGCGTCCGCCCTCGAACGAGCTCGGAGCCGCCCCTCGGGCAACTGGTTCGTCGTCGGCGCCAGCAAGGACGTACGAGCCGCCACGCCGGTGGGCCGCACAGTGGCCGGGCGGGAACTTGTGCTGTGGCGCGATGAGAACGGCGACCTGGTCGCGGGCCCAGGAGCATGCCCGCACCTCGGCGCACCCCTGAAGGACAGCTCAGTGCGCTGCGGTGTGCTTGTCTGCCACTGGCACGGCATGAAGCTGAACCCCAAGGGTGTCGCGGGATGGCAGCCGTGGCCCGCCCATGACGACGGCGTACTCCTGTGGGTCCGACTGGATTCGGTCGGCGCGGAGCAGCCCCTCGACCGTCCCGCGATCCCGATGCGCCCCAGCCCGTCGCAGTCCGTGAGCGCCGTCTACACCGGTGTCGGCCGGTGCGAGCCGGCCGACATCGTGGCCAACCGGCTCGACCCCTGGCACGGCGCCTGGTTCCACCCCTACTCGTTCGTCGACCTCCAGGTCACCGCGGCCCCCGAGGCGAACTCCGGCCCGGACGACGACCAGTTCGTGGTCGACGTGTCCTTCCGCCTCACCACCCGACTCGTCGTACCCGTAAGGGCGGTCTTCACCGCGCCGGGACCGCGCACCGTCGTCATGCGCATCACCGACGGAGAAGGCCGGCACTCCGTGGTCGAAACGCACGCCACACCGCTGACCCCGCAGGGACACACCCGGCCCCGCACAGCCGTCGTCGAAGCGGTGATCGCCACGTCGCACCGACCCGGATTCACGATCGCCCGTCATGCCGCCCCGCTGTTGCGTCCGCT
Organism: Streptomyces sp. CB01201; assembly: GCF_002803085.1. Taxonomy (GTDB): domain Bacteria; phylum Actinomycetota; class Actinomycetes; order Streptomycetales; family Streptomycetaceae; genus Streptomyces; species Streptomyces hundungensis. Next base: position 69,157 of record NZ_NNBJ01000021.1, read on the forward strand.
GATGCGTGCGGCTGCCGGCCGGCTCTGGGCCGACGACCTCGCCTATGCCGAGCGTCTATGGCAACTGCGCAGCCGACCACCGGTGCGCTGACGGGCCACCGGTCAACACATGGCCGCCATGTGGATCGTGCCGGGGGTGCGGTTTCCGCCATGCACTGTGGGCCCGCGCTCGCGTGTCGGCCGGCTCGACGGCCGCCGGCGCTGGGCACCATGGCTCATGGCCTATGACGAGGATCTCGCCGAACGTATTCGGGAATGCATGGCTGCGGAGTCGGGCGTGAGCGAGCGGTTGATGTTCGGGGGGCTTGCCTTTCTCCTGCGGGGGAACATGTGCCTCGCCGTCAGCAGGCAGGGAGGAATCCTGGTCCGTGTCGACCCGGCGGCCGCTGACGAGCTCGTTGCCGCGGCCAAGGCCGAGGTGGCCGTCATGGGTGGGCGGCCGATGCGAGGTTGGCTGAGGGTGGCTCCTGAAGATCTTCGAACCAAGCGCCGGCTCGCCCCATGGGTGCGCCGAGGCGTTGACTACGCCCGTTCACTGCCCGCCAAGTGACCGGGCTCGGCGCATCCCCGTCACACCGCTGAAGTGGGCCTCGCCGTGGCCTCGTTGAGCTGGCGGCGCAGGGTGAGAAGACCGCGCCGGATGTGGCTCTTGACGGTGCCCAGAGGCAGTCCTGTCAGCTGGGCGATCTGTGTGTGCGTCAGGTCCCGGTAGTAGGCGAGTGCCACCAATCGGCCTTGTGCGGGGGGAAGGCTGCGCAGTGAGCAGGACAGCATCACCCGCTGTACCGCCGCCTCCTCGTGTCCGCCGGGGCTGTCGGGGCCACTGCGGGCAGCGAGAGTGGTCGCGGTGAGAGTCCGCCGGGTCCGCGCGGTGAGTGCGTCCGCAATCTTCTTCCGGGTGATGCCGACGAGCCACGCGGATACCGGGCCGCGTGCCGGATCGTAGCCGTGCCTGCCGCGCCAGGCCGCCAGGAACACCTGCTGGGTGACATCCTCTGCTTCCTCGCGGTCGCCCAGCTTGCGGACCGCCAGGCCATGGACGATGCCGACGGAGCGGTGGTAGATCGCGGCGAAGGAGGCGAGGTCGCCGGACAGGAGACCGGCGCCGAGGTCGACGTCTGTCTGCTCCTCGTCACGGGTCCGGCTGGGCTCGTGGGCACACGGTCGCGTGCGTGTGATGTTCATGCAAACCCCTTGGCTCGGCACCGTGCCGACCGGGCGGTGTCCTGGGTGTCGGCCGGCCCGGCTGACCTCGTACACCTGCATCGTCTTAGCCGTGCCGCGCGCCAGCCAATACGCAGCGTTTGTGCATCGATTCATGCATCGATTCCGGCATGGTCGAGAGACGCTGGGGCCAGTTGCAGCGCTTGCCGGGTGAAAGTGCGGGAATGCAGCCAGAGCACAGCCTGGACACGGTCCCGGCTTCGGTCGGCAATTTCGGCACTTGCAGCGCTTTACGGGGCTGCTGACCTGCGTAGAGTGGAAGCATGAGAAGTTCACTCGCTCGCGATGCCGTCCCGGATGAGTCAGGCGTGGGCGCTGTGCTGACCACCGGGGCGGTCGCCCGTGTCCTGGGGGTGTCGCCGGCCACGGTGCGGTCCTGGGAGCGCCGCTACGGCATCGGACCGGCCCGGAGGGAGGACGGCCGGCATCGGCGGTGGACGCCGGGCGATGTGGCGACGATCCAGGAGATGTGCCGCCTTGCCGCGCTGGGTGTTCCGCCCGCCGAGGCTGCTCGCTCGGCGCTCGACGCACGCGGCACGAAACCAGCCGATGTCGCGCCACCTGCTCCTGTGCGCCTCGTCGGCGGCCGGACGCCCGGCGGACGCGATGCGCTGCCGCTGGGTGAGGTGAGGCAGGAATGCCGGGGCCTTGCGCGTGCCGCTGTCCGCCTCGATGCGCCGGCCGTCGCCCAACGACTCGCCGCCGCGCTGGAGGAGTACGGCCTGGTCACCGCCTGGGAAGAGATCATCATGCCCACGCTGCACGCGGTCGGACGCAAGTGGGCGACCGCCGGGGAGAGGTACATCGAGGTCGAGCACCTGTTGTCGTGGCAGGTGTCCTGCGCCCTGCGCCGCTTGTCGGAGACGCCCCCCGAGGGCACGGGCCTGGCTGCCGTGCTCCTTGCCTGCACCCCCGAGGAGCAGCACAGCCTGCCGCTGGAGGCACTCGCGGCCGGCTTGGCTCAACGCGCCCTGCCGGTGCGGATGTTCGGCCCCGCCTTGCCGGCCGGGGCCCTGTCGGATGCGGTGCGCCGCCTGGGCCCGGCTGTGGTGGTGCTCTGGTCCCAGAGCCGGTCGACGGCGCAACCGGAGCTGGCCCGTCGGGTCTCCGGGATCGGCTGGGGCGTGAAGGGGGCGCGCCAGCATCCCCACCTCCTGCTGGCCGGACCCGGCTGGGCCGGAACGGCGCTCGGAACGGGGTGGGGACGGCTGACCGGACTGCGTCCGGCCCTGCACAGCATCGAGTCGCGCCTCTTGGCTTAGCCCCCACTCACCGGGAGGCGCGTGCCTGCTGGAAGCGCGTACGGGCATCGGCGAGGTCGACGAGGGGATCGGGGTAGTCGAAGCGGGCGCGCTCAAGCCCCTGGAGCTTCCACGGTTCGTGCACCGCGGCGCCGGGCAGGTCGGCGAGTTCGGGGACCCAGCGGCGTACGTAATCGCCGTCGGGGTCGTACCGCTTGGCCTGGATGACGGGGTTGAGCACCCGATTGGGGCGGGTGTCGGTGCCGGTGCCCGCCATCCACTGCCAGTTCAGCTGATTGTTGGCGATGTCCCCGTCGACCAGCAGATCCAGGAAATGCCGGGCGCCGATGCGCCAGTCGACGTACAGCGTCTTGGTCAGGAAACTGGCGGTCAGGAGCCGGCCGCGGTTGTGCATCCAGCCTTCCTCGGCGAGCTGACGCATGGCGGCATCGACCACCGGATAGCCGGTCCGACCCTGTTTCCACGCCTCGATCTCCTCGCTCGACGTGGCTCCTGTACGCCACTGGTCGTCGCGCGGACGGTAGTCCAGCCAGGACACACCCGGGCGGGCCGCCAGCACCTGGTGGTGGAAGTCGCGCCAGCACAACTGGCGTACGAACGCCCGGGACCCCGCGCCTTCGGCGAGACGGGCGCGGTGGACTGCCTCCACGGGGGAGAGCGTCCCGAAGTGCAGATGCGGTGACAGCCGGGAAGTGGCATCGCCGGCGAGATCGTCGTGGCGCTCTTCATACGCGTCGACGCCCGTTCGCAGCCAGGAGGCGAGCAGGCGACGTGCCTGGCTCTCTCCGCCGCTCGCCAGCGCCGGCGAGATTCCGCCGACCTCGTGCCGCTGGGGGAGCGGATCGGAGGAAAGGGCGGGCGGCACGCGTACGGCTCGGGGTGCGGCGAGAGGCGTGCGCTGCCGCTTCTGGTCCCAGTGGCGCCAGTACGGGGTGAACACGGAGAAGTGGCCGGATCCTGCGGGGGTGACCTCGCCTGGAGCGACAGCCGTGATGACGCCGTCGTGTGCGTACAGGCGCCTGCCCTCGGCTTCCAGCATGTGCCGCAGCCGCTCCTCGCGCCGGGCGGCGTAGCCGCTGACACCGGCCGACATGTGCACTTCGTCGGCGTCGCACTCCAACACCACCTGCCGGACCGCGGCGCACACGTCGCCGGACCGAACGATCAGGCGTGCCCCGCGCTCGCGCAGCGACGCGTCGAGATCGGTGAGACAGTCCGCGAGAAACGCCCGGCGATTGGGGACGGCGAAACCGGCGACGGCCACGGCGTCATCGACCACGAACAGAGGGACCACCTCATCGGCCGAAGCGATGGCGGCTCGTAGCGGCGGGTGGTCGTGCACGCGGAGGTCGGAGGTGAACAGGACGACGGAGACGCTCATACCGACCCCTTGAGAGTGGTGAAAGGTGCGAGGCGGCCCGTGGGTCGGGCCAAACGCGGACATCCGGCGGTGACTTCCGCGATGGGCCGCGCGGCGGATGCGGCCTGAACGCGGCGGCTGCGAGTTCAGCTCCTGCGGCCTCGGCGGTGGCGTCGCCGCGCGGGCGGGGTGCCCGCGGCGGCGTGGGCGATGTTGCGGGCCATGCCGCCGAAGACGAAGGCGTGGAAGGGGGAAACGCTCCACCAGTAGAGATGCCCCAGCAGTCCCCGCGGGTGGAAGAGGGCGCGCTGGCGGTACCGGGCACGTCCGCCGGGAGCGGGCTCGGCACAGAGTTCGAGCCAGGCAAGGCCGGGCAGTCGCATCTCGGCCCGCAACCGCAGCAGTCGCCCCGCTTCGATCTCCTCCACGCGCCAGAAATCCAGCGAGTCGCCCACCCTGAGCCGCTCCGCGTCCCGCCTGCCGCGACGCAGTCCCACACCACCGAACAGCCGGTCGAGCCAGCCGCGCACGGCCCAGGCCAGCGGAAACGAGTACCAGCCGTTCTCGCCGCCGATGCCCTCGATCACCCGCCACAGAGCGGCCGGAGAGCAGTCGACCGCCAACTGCCGTTTGTCGGTGTACAGGCTGCCGCCCGCCCAGTTGGGGTCGGTGGGCAGCGGGTCGCTGGGTGCGCCGGGCAGTGTGGCGGACGACCAACGCGTGGTGACCTGGGCGTCACGGACCCGCTGCAGCGCCAGCTCCAGAGCGCGGTCGAAGCCGAGCGGGGCACCCGGGGGATCGGGCACGTACTGGGCGATGTCGTGCTCGTCGCAGACGACCTCGTGGCGCAAGGACTCGGCCAGAGGGCGGGCCAGTGCACGCGGCACGGGTGTGATCAGGCCGATCCAGTGGCTGGACAAGCGCGGTGTGAGCATGGGAACGCGCACGATCAGCCGCCGGGGCAGTCCCGCTACCTCGGCGTACCTGCGCATCATCTCCTCGTACGTCATGACATCGGGGCCGCCGATGTCGAACGCGCGATTCAAGCTCTCGGGGATCGAAGCGCTTCCGGTCAGATAGCGCAGGACGTCGCGGACGGCGATGGGCTGGATACGTGTGCCGACCCAGCTCGGGGTGACCATCACCGGCAGCCGCTCGGTCAGATAGCGCAGCATTTCGAAGGAGGCCGAGCCCGATCCGATGACGACGGCCGCACGCAACACCACAGACGGCACCGATGACCGCAGGAAGATCTCCCCGACCTCGGCCCGTGACCGCAGATGCGGAGACAAGTCCTGCGGCCGCACACCGTTCGGTGTCAGGCCGCCCAGATAGACGATCCGCCGCGTGCCCGCGGAATCGGCGGCGTCGGCGAAGGTCTGCGCACATTCGCGGTCGGTCTCCTCGAATCCGCGGCCTGTCCCCAGTCCGTGCACGAGGTAGTAGGCCACATCGATGCCCTGGAGCGCCGCGCTGACGGACGCGGCGTCTTTCACGTCGCCCCGCACCACTTCGACGTCACCGATCCACGGATAGTCCCGGAGCTTCTCCGGCGTCCGCGCCAGACAGCGCACCCGGTGGCCGGCCGCGAGCAGTTCGGGCACCAGACGGCCCCCGATGTAGCCGGTTGCCCCCGTTACCAAGCAGTGGAGACCAACTGTCGGATCAGATCCCATGAGATTGCTCCCGAATCGGCTGCAAGCCGCCTGCCGAGCGGTCCTTACATCTAGAGACATCCAGAGACATCCAGAGGTCCTTACCTCTGGAGCTTCGGCCGGAAGCGCCGCAACGGATGCACTCTGCGCCAGCTCACCATGCAGGTCCCGGCCCGACAGCCGATCCAGTGAATTTCCCGACGGGTGCAACCGATGGTGCCGCCCTGCCGGAAGAAGCTGATGAATGTGCACAAAAGCCTCGGCATAGAGAGGTGCCGCATCATGAAACTCCATGACGAACTCCCGACCGACCACAAGCTCGCCCAGGTGTACCGCTGGGGCGCGGCCTTCTGCGGCCTGGTACTCCTGATTTTCGGGTGCCTCGGATTCGCCGATCAGCTCAGCCCCTTCAACACCAACGGCAGCCACATCGCCGGGATGAGCACCAACGGCGTCTTGAGCCTGCTGTCCGTCGTCTTCGGCCTGGTCCTCATTGCCGGGGCGGTCGTGGGCGGCAACGTGGCCTCGACCGTCAACATGAGCGTCGGAACCCTCTTTCTCCTCAGCGGCTACGCCCACATCTTCATCCTCGACAAGCCCGCCAACTTCCTGGGCTTCGGCATGACCAACGTCGTGTTCAGCTTCATCATGGGACTGGTCATCCTCACGTTCGGCATGTACGGACGTGTCACGAGCCGCCTCCCGCACGACAACCCCTACTGGCGGCGCCGCCATCCGCGCCAGGCAGCACGAGAGGCAGTCGCACGACGGGCAGCCGTCCGCCCTCGGCCGTCCCTGCCGCACGGCGGAAGCAGCACCGGCACCGCACGGTAGAGGGAGCCGGCAAGGCGCGGTAGAGGAAGCCGGCAGGGCCCGGCCGCCCCTGGTGGACTCCCAGACGTCGTGGTGGTCGGCGCGGGAGTCGCCGGACTCGGGTGTGGGCGGACTCGCGCGGATAGGGTGTCCGGGTGGACAGCCGTGAACCGGATGAGATCTGTGCAAGTACCGGCCCCGCGGAACGGGCGCCCAGGACGTCGGCCCCGCACCCGGATCTGCAAGCACTCGCTGTTCAGTTGCGCCGTCTCAACGGGGAGATCAATCGCCTGGTACACGGATTCGCGGCGGGCCAGGGTCTCCATCCCACCGATGTCCAGGCGCTCGCCGCGATCCTCGACTCCACAGCGCCCGTCACGCCGGGCATGCTGCGCCGGCGGTTGGGGCTCACCTCAGGTGCGGTGACGGCGTGCGTTGACCGGTTGGAGCGTGCCGGACACATCACGCGGGTGCGGGAGAGTTCCGATCGGCGGGTCGTGCATCTGCGGTACGTGCCGGGGGCCCAGGCGCGGGCCCGGTCGTATTTCAGCCCGCTCGCGGAGGCCACCGAACGGGTGCGGAGCACCTTCACCGAGGGCGAACTGGCCCTGGTGCTGGCGTTTCTCGGCACTCTCAACGCGGAACTCGCGGGGAGCGGACGGCCGCAGGAAGAGTCCTGAAGCCGTCGTCGGTCTGCATCCAAACCCTGCGTCTCAGCAGAAGCAGTGACGAAGTTTCCGTGCTCCGCAATCTAACTCAATCATTGAGATACTTTTTCATTGAGTCTTCTGGTTGTCGTCCCTGGGAGAACCATGTTCCGTACCTCGCGCGGCACTCGCTGGCTGGTGCCGCTGGCCTTGTTGATCATCTGGCTTGCCATCGGCGGCACACTCGGTCCGTACGCCGGACGGCTCGGCCAGGTCGCGACCAATGACCAAGCGGCCTTCCTGCCCCGCAATGCCGAGTCCACCCGCGTGATCGACGCGCAGCGCGTGTTCCAGGCAGACGAGACGCTGCCGGCGATCGTCGTCTGGACCTCCCGCGGCAACGGCCCGGTGAACAAAGAGCAGTTGAACCAGGCCACGCAGGCCCTGGCGTCACTGAAGGGAACGCCCGGTGTCGTAGGTCAGGCGTCACCCGCCCTACCCTCCAGCGACCACCAGGCTCTCCAGGGCGTAGTGCAGTTGCGCCCCGATCTCGGCGACGATCTCCCCGCGACACTCGACGCGGTGAAGAAGCGGGCGGCAGCGGTCGGCGGAACCACGGTCGCCGTAGCGGGACCGGCAGCCAGTCAGGTCGACCTTTCGGACGCCTTCGCCGGAATCGACGGCCTGCTGCTGGTGGTTGCTCTGGTCACGGTCCTGGTCATCCTCCTGCTGGTCTATCGCAGCATCCTGCTCCCCTTCGTGATCATCCTGGGCGCGGTGTTCGCGCTGGGCGCCGCCTGTGCCGTCGTCTACGCCCTCGCGCAGCACGGTGCCGTACGCGTCGACGGACAGGTCCAAGGCATCCTCTCCATCCTGGTGATCGGAGCCGCCACCGACTACGCCCTCCTCCTCACCGCTCGCTATCGCGAGGAACTCGCCGCCGCCACCGACCGGTTCGCCGCGATGCGCGCGGCCCTGCGACGGTCGACCGGTGCCATCGTGGCCAGCGCCGGCACGGTCGTCCTCGGCCTGCTCGCGCTGCTGCTGAGCGATCTCACCAACAACCGGGCGCTGGGCCCGGTCGGCGCGATCGGCATCGTCTGCGCCGTGCTGAGCACGCTGACCTTCCTCCCCGCGGTCCTGGTACTGCTCGGCAACGCCGCCTACTGGCCCGCCCGACCACGCCCCACCGAGGCAGCGGGCGGCGGCCACCGCGTCTGGCACAGCATCGCCCGCAAGGTAGAAGGAGCGCCCCGCAGGATCTGGGCCATCGCACTGGTGGCACTCCTGGCCTGTGCGGCCTTCGCACCCACGCTCAACTCGAAGGGCGTACCGCTCGACGAGATCTTCGTCAACGACGCGCCGTCGGTCGCCGCCCAGGCCACCCTCGCCCAACACTTCCCCGGCGGCTCGGGCAACCCGACCGTGGTGATCGCCGACGCCGGTCACCAGGACCAGATCCTGGCCCGGGCCAAGTCGACCCCGGGCGTGGCCGATGCCGCCCCACTCGGCGAGCAGGGCCGGCCGGGCACCGGAGCCGCCCACGCGGTTGACGGCAGGATCCGCGTGGCTGTGACCCTGAAGGACCCCGCCGACAGCGACGCGGCCAAAGACACCGTCGCGCGACTCCGCACGACGCTCCATGACATCTCCGGCGGGGACGCCCTCATCGGCGGCTACACGGCCCAGCAGTACGACACCCAGCACACCGCCGAGCACGACCGCAACCTCATCGTCCCCGTCGTCCTGGCCATCATTCTGATCATCCTCATCGCACTGCTGCGTTCCGTCCTCCTGCCCCTCCTGCTCGTCGCGACGGTCGCTCTGAACTACCTGGCCACACTGGGCATTTCATCGCTCGTCTTCCGTCACGTCTTCGGATTCTCAGGAACCGACGCCTCCGTACCGCTGTACGGGTTTGTCTTCCTCGTGGCGCTCGGCGTGGACTACAACATCTTCCTCATGTCCCGAGCGAGGGAGGAGTCCTTGGAACACGGGGTACGCGACGGCATCCTCAAGGCCCTCGTCGCAACCGGGGGAGTGATCACCTCGGCCGGCGTCGTGCTCGCCGCGACCTTCGCCGCGCTCGCCGTCATCCCCCTCGCGTTCCTCGTGCAGATCGCTTTCATCGTGGCGTTCGGGGTGCTTCTGGACACGCTGGTCGTCCGGTCACTGCTCGTTCCAGCTCTCGTCCGGGACATCGGGCCCAAGGCCTGGTGGCCCGGACGCCTGAGCCGGCCCGGGAGGTAGTCCAGGTACGTCGGGGGTGTGTCGCTCGGTCGCGGCCCGGCCCCTTCCGGAATGGGTCCGTTGAGCGGTTCTGGGGCGGCGTCGATCCGGGCACGTGGCCCGGCCCGATCAGGCGCGGGGTGCCGGTCGCGCCGCTGATGTGCCGGCGCGGGCGGTCGTCGTACGTCCACGGTGGTGACCGATGGGGGAAGCGTGCTCGGTACGACGTGTGCGGCGCGCGACGTCCCCTGGTGCGCGGGTCACCTCGCACCAGGGGACGGCCACTGCGTCGCCGCCCGTGCGGGGCCTCAGACGATGCCGGTGATCGTCACCGTCACCGTGGCATCGACGGTGGCCGTGGCGCCCTCCGCGAGCAGGTGGGCGAGGACCGCGGCGCGCGTGGCGCGGGTGACGTCGCATGCCCGGTGGCCGGCGAGCGTGACGATCCGCACCTCGATCTGCCACGGGCCGGTGTCTCCACGGCGGTTGAGCCGCACTCCGGCACCCGGCAGGCCGCCGCGGCGAGGGTCCTGGAAGGCGGAGCGCAGCCGGCCCGCGATCCCGGGGGTGAGGAAGGCGACGCCGGGTACGTCGCGCACGACCTGTGCGAGTGTGTCGCCGAGGGCGGTCGGGGTCACGGGAGGAAGCCCTTCTCGCTGTCGTCCGATGCGTCGGCGAAGCCGATGACGTGGACGTCGATGCCGGTGATCTCCAGGCCGAGCCGGCGGTCGGCCGACTCTCCTACGCTCCTGCGGACCTCGTCGGCCAAGGCCGGGAGGCTGGGGGCGGTTATGGGCGCCAGGATGTGGAGGCTGACTGTGACCCGGCCGGGCATGTCCCGCTCAGGAGTGATGCGGCACGAACCGGAGCGGACGCCGGGCACGCGTTCCGCCGCAGCACGCAGGACGCGGGCGGCGGCGTATTCCATGACCCACATGTCCTCCTCCGGGGTGCCGAGGGGGAGCGGGTGTCCGGGGCGCAGTTCCAGGCGTACGACGTCCATCACGCGCTCGGTCAGCGGTGCGGGGTCGTAGCCGGACGCGTCCTCGGTGTCGTCGCGCAAGCCGCGCACGGCCGTCTCAAGCCGTTCCAGTTCAGCCACCGCGGCGGTGCAGTCGGGGCAGGCCGCCGCGTGCGAGTCGGCCGCGCCCTCCTCCCAGTCCGACCAGACCCGGGACAGCAGCCGCCCGCACGGCAGGCACTCGTCGTCCGGGTCGTGCGGAGGGGGTGTGTCGGGCGGATGGATGCGTGTGGTCATCGCCAGGCCCCCAAGGCGTCGGTGAGTTGTCGGCGGGCACGGAAGACGCGGGCGCGGACGGCCTGTTCACTGATGCCGACCGTCTCCGCGATGAACGCGTAGGGCTGTTCGTCCAATTCTCTCAGCACCCAGCATGCGCGCTGTTCGGCCGACAGACCGGCGAGCGCGTGGTGGAGTTCCTCGATTGCGGCACGGCCTTCCGTGATCCGGTCGGGAGCCACACTGTGCTCCGGAGCCGAGATCCGGGAGGCAGCCTCCAACTGCGACTGCGGTTTACGGGTGCGCAGGATGTTCAGGCACCGGTTGGTGACGATGCGGTAGAGCCAGGTGCCGAAGGAGGACTGACCGCGGAACTCCGGAAGTTTGCGCCAAGCGCTGATGAAGGCCTCCTGCACCGCGTCCTCCGCCTCGGTCCTGTCCTGCACCAGCCGGGTGGCCAGGCGTACCAGCGCCGGCGCGTGACGGCGGACCAGTACGGCGAAAGCCTCCTCGTCGCCCTCGCCCGCGCGCACGGCCAGCAGGGCGTCGTCCGGCCCGGTACCCGCATCGGGTGCCCAGGTCGGTGTGCGGTTCCCCGGCACAGGCAGCTCCCCTCGTCACGATCGCTCTGTTGGTTGGACAACCCGACTGGTCCTTCTGTGACGCACCGGTTCGGAATGCCGTGTGCGCGCCCGCCGCCCGAGGCGGTCAAAACCAGGTCACAGCACGTTCCCTCATGTGCCCGCGGATGCCCCGCCAACGCACCGGCAGGGTGGTCACCGAGGGCGCCGACTGCCGTATGTGCCGAGATTTTCTCGAAACGGTCCGTCACAAGCGGTGTTCAGCGGTGTCTGACCCAGTGAAAGCATCGCGGCGCCATTCCCGAGGCGCCCCGGAGAAGGGACGAACGCCATGACCACTCAGCAGCTGATCCCCTCGGCGAAGAACACCTCCGCCCCGAAGCAGGGTGGGACGAGCACCGGCACCACCGATGTGTCCCTCGGCAAGGCGGGAGTGGACGAGCCGGCCGCCACACGGGGCAAGACGTCCATCGCCGATGTCGTCGTCGTCAAGGTGGCGGGCATCGCCGCGCGGGAGATCCCCGGCGTCCACGACATGGGCGGCGGCCTGTCCCGCACGATCGGCGCGGTCCGCGACCGTGTCCCCGGCGGTCGTCCGAACGTCGGCCGGGGCGTGAAGGTCGAGGTGGGTGAGCGGCAGACCGCCATCGACCTGGACCTGGTCGTCGAGTACGGGGTCTCCATCACGGACGTGGCTGCCGACGTACGCGAGAACGTCATCGCGGCCGTCGAACGGATCACCGGCCTGGAGGTGGTCGAGGTCAACATCGCCATCAACGACGTGCACCTGCCCGAGGACGACAGCCACGATGCCGCCGTCGAGTCTCGGGTCGAGTAGCCGGGCCCGTCGTCGGAGCGCTGGTGGAACGGTCGGGCCCGGTGCGGGCCCGGGGAGGAAGGCAGGGGAGAGATGAGCAGAGCCTTCATCGGAATGGTCGCGGGGATCGCCCTGGCGTTCGCCGCGTACTTCGGGGGCTTCGTCGCCTTCGTCCTGGTCGCAATCCTCGGCGCGGCCGGATACGCCGCCGGAGCCTGGCTCGACGGCGGCGGGGATCCACGTGAGCTGCGGGACGCGTTCGAGCGGAGCCGTCGATGACGGCGGCCGCCGGACGAGGGTCGACCGTCATCGCGGACAAGGCCGTGCGCAAGATCGCCGAGGGTGCGGCACGAGAAGCGATGCCCGCTTCGATGGTCTCCAGGCCGAGGGGCTCCGCGACGGTCCAGGGGCGCCGGGCGGCCGTGGCCGTGCGGGTCGCGCTGCCCTACCCCGCTCCGCTGTCCGACACGGCCCGGCAGATACAGCGACACGTGGCCGAACGGACCCGGCAGCTGACCGGGCTGGAGATCGCCCTGCCCCGGCTGGCCGTCACCGGGCTCGAATCCCAGCACGTGGCTTCCGAACCACCGGCCGGAGAGCCGCGGACCGCGAGGTCAGCGCAGCGCCGTTGGTGGTCGGCCCGCCGTGCCCCGACGGCCCTGCTGATCCTCGCGGCCGCCACAGGGTGCGCGGCAGTCGCCTCCGACGTCATCCGGGTGCACACCACCCACCACGCCGCCGCGCCCTGGCGCGCACACGCGGTGAACTGGCTGGCCGGACACCGGTCCGGCGACCTGGGGACGACCGTCGGCGCGCTCATGGTCGCCACCGTCGGGGTAGGGCTCCTCGTGCTGGCATTCACCCCGGGGTGCCGTCGCCGGCTGACCCTCCTGACCACGGACGGCCCCCGGGGGAGTGTTGCCATCGACCGGGCTGCCGTGGCCGCGCTCGTCAAAGACGCCGTCGGTGCCGTCGACGGTGTCGAAGTGGTACGGGTTCGGGCGGGCCGGCGGCGGCTCACCGTCCGAACCCAACTGGCCTTCGGGAAGCAGGAGGACGCGCTCCGCCAGGCAACCGAGGCCGCCGCGCGGACCCTCAACGCCTGCCTCCTGCGCCGGACCCCGCGGTGCAGGGTCTTCGTGACTCCGGCACCGACCTGGCAGTCCCCCCAACAGTCCACCGACGACGAGCCGTTCGTGGAGAAGGGCCCCACCGCATGACCGCGCCCCGTACGGCAGCCAACCGCACCGTTCTCGCCACGGCTGGATTCGCCATGCTGGCGGGCGGCGTCTGGCTTGCCACCGCCCACGACCCGATCACCAACCGGCTCCCCGCCGGGTGGCCCACCGCCGCCTCCGGAACCGTGCTGCTCAATCGCAGTGATCTGGCGCAGCTCCGTGGTCACACCTGGTGGGTTCCCACCGTCACCACGGCCTCGGCGCTCGCCACCGTGCTGCTCGCCTGGTGGCTCTTCGCGCAGATCCGGCACCGCCGCCGTCCCCGGCTGGCCCTGGCCGTTGCCGGGGGTCACCTGCGCACCCGCGCTCTTGAGGACGTACTCGTCGAACGGGCGGTGGCACTCGACGGCATCCGCCGCTGCCATGCCCGCGTACATGCGCGCCGGCGGCGTGTGTGCCTGAGCCTGCATGTGTGGCTGACCCCCGACACAACCCCGGACCAAGTGGTGCGACAGCTCACTACCCTCATCCGCGAGGCCGGGCACGCGGCCGCGCCCTACGAGATCGACACACGCCTGCGCATGAGCCACGTCACCCACCGGGCACATCATGTCCGATAGCACCCAGTCCCTCGCCATCGCCAGTAGGTGCGCCAACTCCCATGGCATGTACGGCAGTTGGTGGCCGGCATTGCGCCGTACGCCGGTGGCCATGTGGAACGACGACATCACCGACTACGCGGCCGCGCTCACCTACTACGCCATTCTGGCGATCCTGCCCGCCTTGCTTGTCACCGCCCTGGCCTTCGGTCTGATCAGCCCGAGGGCCGCGGAACAGTTCATCGTCGGCGTCACTCACTATGCTCCGGGCCAGTCCGGCACGGAGCTCCACGATCTGCTCGCCCACATAACGGCGGAGCACTCCGCCGCCTTCACGCTGATCGCGGCGGGCACCGCCAGCGCCGTATGGTCGTCGTGCAGCTACCTGGCCGTGTTCCGCCGAGCCCTGCACCGCATGCACCGGGTCGCGGACAGCCGCTCACCCTGGCGCAAGGCACACCGCATCGTCGCCACCGCCCTTGTACTGCTCGTTCTCCTCGGTGTGTGTGCTCTCGTGCTGGTACTGAGCGGACCCGTCGCCAGGACAATCGGGCATCTGCTGCACCTCGACAGTGGGGTGACGCTCGTCTGGAGCCTGGTCCGCTGGCCCTTGCTGTTGTCCCTGGTCGCGCTGCTCGTAGTTGTTGTCTTCCACACCGGGCCGCCGTCCGCACACCGACGTCGGTACAGCCTGCCTGGCGGCGTGCTGGCGGCAGCGCTGTGGTTGACCGTGTCGGCGGGCTTCGCCCTCTACACCTCCCTGCTGGGCACCTACAGTCGGCTCTACGGCTCGCTGGCGGGAGTCGTCGTCTTCCTGATCTGGCTCTGGCTGTCCAACCTCGCGCTGCTCAGTGGCGCACAGTTCACCGCCGAGCTTCAGAAGGAGGACGCCGTGCAGAGGAGGGTGGAGAGGGAGCCGGGGAAGGGATAGTCCGACTGGAGGCTGAGCACGCCAGTGGCAAACCCGGACAGCACCCCGCCCGAGGTGGTGTGCAGCGCGACGGCGAACGTTCCGCGGGGTAGCAGCCAACGTCGTTGAACTCCGGCGCCCCTTCCTCACGGACGGTGGCCGCGATGGCGGAGCCGGGATGCGCGGCGGCCGCCCAGAAGGCGGCCGCTTCCTTTTCAGGAGTCACTGCCAGGTGTGCCAGCACCCGTCGCTCCACCAGCCGTCGTGCCAGTACTGGTTGCCCTGGTTGCCCTGGTTACCCTGGTCGCCGTAGCCGGACCCGCCGTAATCCCGGTTGTCATGCCGGTCACCGGAGCCGTACCAGCCGTACCAGCCGTAATCGCCATGGTCTCGCCCGTCCTGGCCCCCGCCTCCGTCGTGCTGACTCAGCGATGTCGGCGCAGCCGCGGGTGCTGCCGCGGTCGCGGTTCCTGCCAAGCCGAAGGCAGCCCCGCCGGCCAGCACGGCCCCCGCCGCACCGAGAACAGCCGCCCTCTTCATGCCGCGTGCACGCATGATTTCCACCTCCTCTCTTCCAGTGTGTGCTTCCTATGAATGATTCGGAGCCCGGCTGGTCACGGTTTGGCCGTTCGGGGAGGCCCTCCGTCTGCGGGCGTGGGCGAGCCTCCGCGCAGCCTCACCGACGGACCGGATCGCGGTGGATCCCCCCTCTGTTACGCGGTTCAGCCCTTTCGCCGTGCGCCATGGATCCCCCGGGCACCCGATTGAAGCCACTCATCGGCCCTGACGGGCGCGTGCGTAACCTTGACGCACGTGGCTAATAGAATTAGCTTATGGCTATCTCGACTAGCCAATGGGAGAACGCCATGACGGAATACCTGACGGTCCGCGGCGGAACGATCGGCTACGAGGTGACTGGTGAGGGGCCGCTGGTCGTCCTGGCCCCGGGCATCGGCAACAGCCGCAGCGCATACCGATTCGTCGCGCCGCGTCTCGTCGACGCCGGCTACCGAGTCGCGGCCGTCGACCTGCGCGGATGCGGCGAATCGAGCGTGCAGTGGACTTCCTACACGCGTACGGACATCGCCGGTGATCTGATCGCGCTGATCCGCCACCTGGGCGGTCCGGCCGTGCTGGTGGGTCACTCGATCTCCGGAGGTGCCGCCACGATCGCAGCCGCCCAGGCACCCGATCTGGTCCACGGCATCATAGAGCTGGCGCCGTTCACCCGTAAGCAGTCGTTCAAACTGGGTGATCTACGAGTCCGTCGTTACCGCAAGGGCACCTTCCAGTTGATCGGCACCATGCTGGGCAGTCTGGCGTCCTGGAAGCGCTACCTCGACATCGCCCATCCCGGAACGAAGCCGGCCGACTGGACCGCCGACCTGGCCCGCATCGACGCCATGCTGCGCGAACCCGGCCGGATGAAGGCTCTGCAGAAGATGACCCGGGCCGCACCGGCCGACGCCGGCGCTCAGCTGGCGAACGTGCGCTGCCCGGCACTCATCGTCGAAGGCTCGCTCGACCCCGACTGGGCCGACCCGCGAGCCGAGGGGGAAGCCGTGGTGGCCGCGATGCCGGCGGGACTGGCCCGGCTCGCGATGATCGAGGGAGCCGGCCACTACCCGCACGTGCAGCACCCCGACGAGGTGGTATCCCTCGTACTGGCCTTCCTGGAAGCCAACGCGCATGCCTAGGGCGGGTCTCACGCCGGCCGCGGTCGTCGAGGCCGGGGCGGCGCTCGCCGATGAGGTCGGCTTCACCGACCTGACCATGGGCCTGGTGGCGGAGCGGCTAGGGGTGCGCACACCCTCGCTCTACAAGCACGTCGACTCTTTGGACGCCCTTCGTCGAGGCGTCGCCGTCCAGGCCAAGCGCGAGCTCACTCATGCGGTGGCCAGGGCAGCCGTGGGCCGGTTCGGCCCCGACGCGGTCCGCGCGTTCGCCGACGCCTACCGCCGGTGGGCGCTGGACCACCCCGGCCGCTACGCCGCCACCGTTCGCGCACCCGCCGCAGCCGCAGCCGATGACGAGGAGGACCGGCGGGTCAGCAACGAAGCCGTGCAGGTCCTCTACGACGTCCTGGCGGGCTTCAAGCTGCGCGACGCGCAGATCGTCGACGCCGCCCGATCCCTGCGGGCAGCGATCCACGGCTTCGCCGCCCTCGAAGCCGCCGACGGCTTCGGTCTGCATCGCGACGTCACCCGCAGTTACCACTTCCTCATCGACAGCCTGATCGCCGGTTTGCAGGCCGACCAGCACGACCACCCCACATCCCCGGAGGACGACCAGGACGAGCAGAACCCGTCCCACCGATACCACGAGACCGGGACGACTACCGCCCCATAGCGACCCCGCTCCCCGCGCCGGGCCCTGCGGGCTCATGCAGCCGCTCGCAGCGGCTCCGGGGCCGAGAGCGCCCCGCCTCCCGGTCACCGGGATCGCGTATCGGTCTGCGTCTACTGCGCAGCACGGCTGCGAAACACGTGACCAGATAAGGGCGTTCAGGACAGCACCGGCCTCGATGCCGGCTTCACCCGGTGACCGCCTACGGTCACGGCGCCAGGCCCCCACCCGGCGTTACCTGTTGAGCGTGACGAGCCAGCGGTCGTGACGCGCAATCAGGCTCCTCTCATTGTCACGCCCCCATGTCGCGGCCAGCGGAACGCGTTGAGTGATCATCTACTCCTTGCCTGCGCTGGTTGTTCGACATCCACGCCACCTGAAGAGGGCAGAGCCCATGGACAACCTGATCTACATCCCGATCGCTGGGGTCGTCATCCTGATCGGGAGCTATCTGATTGGCAAATGGTGGAACAAAGGAAACTGAGCACGTTCGGTATGCGATATCGACTCGGCGGGCTCAAGCGGGCACGCGCGTGAGCCCGCTGCTCGTGCACCCCCTGGCAGCGCGTAGGCGTGACGCCTCATGGCACCCGGGGTATACGGCGCCTGCTATTTTCGGGCTTTGGGTCCTGCTGCCCGAGGAAGCACCACCACCGGCCACGGCACTGTTTCCGTGCCCGCAGACAGCTGGCCGATGAGCAGGACGGCCGGGCTTCAGTGGAAGCCAAGTCGTTTGAGGAAACCAAGGGACGCTGTTCGCAAGCGACCTGGCATCCGGCCTGTCAGCAGCTCCCGACCCGCCAGTTGCAATGCGACAGGACATCAAGTCTTGACGGCCTCTGCGATCTGCTGGGCAGCTTGGACGGGGGTGAGGTGCGTGGTGTCGACGACCTCGGCTTCATCGTGCAGCCACGTGCGGGCGGCCTCGGCGTAGGGCTCCAGGTATGCGAGGCGGAACGGGGAGTTAGGGCCGAGAATGCTGTCGCCCGCGATCCGCGCGCGGAGGGTGTCCTGGTCGGCATGAAGGACGAAGTGCCGGACCGGAATATGATGCCGGGCAAGGCCCGAGCTGATCTCGCGCCAGTACTCCTCGACCAGGACGGTCATGGGCATCACCAGGGTTCCGCCGGTGTAGTCGAGGACACGGCGCGCGGTCTCGACCACGAGCGGCCGCCACGGCGGCCAGTGCTGGAAGTTGTCCGTCTCGGGCAGTCGCGGCGTGATGTCCATGAGCGTCTCACCCACCTTCTCGGCGTCGAATACCCGTGACCCCGGAACCAGCTGCTGGACGAGTGCACTGGTCGTCGTCTTGCCCGCGCCGTGAGTGCCGTTGAGCCATACGATCATGGACCGGAGGATAGCGCCGCGCCGACCCCCATGAACATCTCCTGGTGACAATAAGGCTGGCGAACGAGGCTGGCCGCTGTCCACAGGACCCGATCCCGAGCATGCAGGCATGAGTGATCACGAGCAGCGGCAGCCGGCGCCGCGGCAAGGTCCTGGAGGCCGCGCGCGGGCGGAGCGGATGTGTAGGTTCCCGCGGACTGCGTCCTTGCCGATCGCTCTGAGCAACGGGTTCGGGCAGCAATCCCAGGGGTGTGTCACCCTCCCATTTCCGTGGGGCTGTCCATTTCCTCGGATTGCTCGGCGTCGAGGAATTCCTGAAGGGGAACCAGCCGCGCGGCGGGTGTCAGTGAGTAGTAGACCCGGGTGTTCCCGGCGCGGCGCATGCGGTTGCTCGGGAGCTCACGCTGGCTTCGTAGCCAGCCGGCAGCCTTCAGACGCCGGAGCTGGACGTAGATGGTGGAGGACTCGATGCCGGTGGCGGCGTGGATCTCGCCTGCGTAGGTCTCTGAGCCGGTGTCGTAGAAGAGGTGTCGTAGGAGCGGCAGCAGGGGTGCCGGGACGTTGAGGTGTTCTGGGAGTGCCGTGTCTGGTGGGAGCCGAGACAAGGGAGCCTTGCTGCCACCGAAGGTGAGGACTGCGTTGGCCAGCACGTCCTTGGTGGGCAGAGGCGTGATGTCCGGCCCGAGCGCGTGGCGCATCAGCTCTTGGGCGTGTTCTTCGTCGAGATGCCGTAGCAACAAGGCCCCCGCGTCGGTCGCCTGGTGAGGAACGGGCGGCGCTGCCCGGGTAAACAGTTGTGCGCCGATCGCGGTCTCCAGCTGTTTGATCTGTCGTGCGAGGGATGAGGGTGTGATCTTGAGGTAGGCCGCAGTCGCCTGCAGTGAGGGGAATGCCATGTGGATTTGGAATCGGCGCAGACGGAGCCACCCGTGGAAAGTGCCTTCCACCGACGCCCGGATGTCCCGGGGCACTGACTCGTCGAGACGGGCGAGTACCTCTCGGCGGCTGTGGGCGCCGGTTGGCCGCAGGGTGACGCCGAGCTCGATGAGCCTCCGTTTGACGGGGCCCTCGCTGGTTCCGATGTCGCTCCCGATGGCTTTGATGCTTCGCAGCCCGACGAGGTACTGCTCCCGTAGCCAGTGATCGTCGAGGCTGCGCGGCCGGCAGCCGATCTTCAGGCTGCGGCCGAGTTCTTTGTATCGCTCGATGACGATCGCGTAGGGCAGGCCGAGCTCCTTGGAGATCTGGAGCAAGGACCTGTTGCTCGCGTCGTACTCGCGGTTCAAGAACTCGGGCGTGATGACGGTGCGCGCCCGTTCACGCGCCCGCCATGAGCCGAACAGCGAAGCGTGTTCTGTGGTCTGCTCGAAGATGAGCTCCCGGGCCTGGTGGGACACGGTGTCCATGGCGGCGCTGTGGCCCGTGGAGAGTTTGTTCTCCAGCTGAGTAAGCAGTCGGTCCGCCGCGGGGAAGATCCTTTCGGCGGCGTCGTGACCATACAGGTCAAGGACGTCCAG
Organism: Streptomyces sp. CB01201; assembly: GCF_002803085.1. Lineage (GTDB taxonomy): Bacteria > Actinomycetota > Actinomycetes > Streptomycetales > Streptomycetaceae > Streptomyces > Streptomyces hundungensis. The sequence continues at coordinate 88,879 of NZ_NNBJ01000021.1, forward strand.
TTGCTGCTGGACGTCGGTTAAGGGGTGCTGAGGGCTGAGGCTGAGCGGCGCGACGGCGCTCATGTCGGTTCCGCAGATGTCGTTCTTCTTGGGAACGGGTTTGTGGAAGCACTGCGAGGGCCGGTGTTGATGAACCGGACCGGGGACTGTCTGGCGTGGCGCTGTCCCGCAGCCGGGGCAGAGAACGTGGAGGAGGGCCTGGTGGCGGGTGCAGGCGAACGTCCAGGGAAGCCACCAGCGCAGCTTCCAGCGTCCTTGCGTCTCGGCGAGGCACTGTGGGCAAAACCGGCACTGCGGCGACCGTCGGCCGAAGAGGTCGCCTGGGACGACGGCTTCGTCGAGGCGTCCCGCAGGTAGCGCGAGCCGGACCTCCAGGCGACGCAGATCCTGTTCGGCAAGGCTGGTGACCAGTCGGTGGGTGCCCGCGCGCGTTGGCAGGCCGAGCGCGGCGATGAGCGCGGGGAGCGGCATCCAGCAGCGCCGGGCGAGGGCCTCCAGCCAGCTGTCCAGACTCTCGCCGGGCAGCGGCGCCACTCGGATGGACAAGGTCCTCAGCCCGTTCATTCCGCAGTCCGCTTCGGTCGGCTCACCAAGCGGCCGGAGGTGAGGGCTTGATCGAGCTCGTCGCGGGCGCGCTCGGCCGCGGCGTCGTTCTTCACGTTGTCCAGCAGCTTCGTATCCACGTACTCGGCGCCGGTGCGTACGGCTCGCTGGCAGCCGCGGTTGACCAGGGTCATGAGCGAGCCGATGTGCCCGCTGCTGCGGGCGAACAGGTAGTCCGACAGATCGTCCGCGAGCATCCCGGGACGCTTGCCGGCCAGGACGACGCGCTCTTCGATCGCGAGCAGCATGTTGCGCCACTCCTCCCGCCCTCGTTCGGCGTTGATGTCGAAAGGGGCCATGCCGAGGCGGGTGGTGCGGCGGCCGGTTTGGGCGAGGACCGCGTTCTTGTATTCGGTTCCCTCGCTGAACAGGCCGCGGGCTTCAAGCCCGACCCCGATCAGGAGCAGGGTGACCGGGAACTCGTTGGCGATGTACTTGAAGTGATTGCTCACCTCGATTCCGGCCTGCTGGTTCCAGCGGAGAAAGTGCAGGTCGTCGACGATCAGCAGCTTTGTTTCGGCCGTCAGCATGCTGTCCAGGGCCCGGTAGCCGAAGTCTGCTGCGGTGCCTCGGAAGCGGCCAGGATGTTCGTAGTACTCCAGGATCGCCCGGTTGAAATCGCGCATTCCGGTGTTCGCGGTCAGCCCGACGCGGCAGACGGGCCAGCGTTGATGTCCGGCGTCGGTGAGTTCGCCTTCCTCGCGCAGGATCCTCCGGTGGAGTTTGCGGGCGAAGGCGAGTGCGGCCGTGGTCTTGCCCAAGCCGGGAAAGGCGTCCAGCGCGATGCCGCCCTTGATCTTGTCGCTGTCCTGTTCGTTGCTGTCGAAGATGTCCCACAGGTCCTCGTGGAGGGACTCCATCTGCGGAGTCCACAGCGGGCCGAGGTTCGCGTGCCACTGGCGCCGGCCCCGGTTGTATTCGGCGAGGGCCCTCTCGCTCAGCAGCTTCATCTGGTGGCGGGTCAGCGGCTCGGGCCGCGGCCGTGGCGGAGCTTCGGCGAAGCGCTGGAACCCTTCTTTGTGGGACAGGGTGAGCTGGTCCAGCCGTGACCGCCGATCGCAGGGTGCGCTGGCGGAGCGCGTCCGGGAGCGGTCAGTCTTCATCGATGTCCTTCAAGGCCGTGGCGTAGAAGTCGAGTTCCTCATCCAGCTCCTCCAGTCCATCGGCGTCGTCGTCGCCCACCTCTGGCTCCCGGTCCCGGGCGGCCTCGATTGCCGGAGGGGCTGGCTGTTCGGGAAGGGACAGCACGCGGGCGACGGACGGCAGCGAACTGACGGCGTCGGCCGGCTGGTCGGGAAGTTCCAGAGCGGTCTGTTCGCGGGAGAGCCGCAATGCCGTCCGCCGTTCGACCAGGGACGTGCCCAGACCGAGGTTCCACCGCTTCAGCAGCAGGGCGATGGCGAGCCGGTCGTTGGGATAGGTGTACTCCTTCGCCGCCAGGCGCCGGGCGAACTGCAGCGCTTCCTCGCTCAGCGGCATGTTCAGGCTGGGCGCGTGCTCCCACTCAAGGGTGTGCCAGACACGTTCGTGGTCCCGGAAGTAGATCCGTGTGGCGTCGTCGGGGTCCGCGAAGAACGGCAGTCGTCGCTTGTCCAGGGCGATGTCGGAGCCGGCCATGTCCCGCAGCCCGTCGAGGCAGTCGCCGTTGTAGCGGCGGCCGTTGATCTCGACGCCGTAGTGCTGGACCGTACGCATCGTGACGTCGAGGAACTCGTAGGCCAGGTCCGGGTCACGGGGCACCTCGATGTAGCCAGCCCGCGCGAGGCCGTGCTCGAACATCTTCGCCGGTGACAGCTCCACCTTCGGCAGGTGCGGATCGACGAGCCCCTCGTGTGGCCTGCGGTGATACGTCACTGCGGTCCACTCGCGGATGATCGCCTCCAACTCGTGGTGGAAGAAGAAGGCGTCCTTCTCCGGGTTCAGCCCGCGCGAGTGGATGTCCGGTCCCTTGTAGCCGGGCAGCCGCTGCAGCAGGTCCTCTCGCACGGTGCGGAAATATCGCTCCACGGGCCCCTTGTCCCGGCCCGTGCGCAGCCTCGCCGGCTGCACCGAGATTCCCATTCGGCGGCAGACGCTGGTCAGATGGGCCGACAGGTAGATCTTGCCGTGGTCGACGACCAGCGTCTCCGGCACCATCTTGGGCCCCCAGACCCCGGTGGCGGGGCCGTGCACGGCCCCGGCCTCCACCAGGACTCCGCGCGGAATGCCGTGCTCGGGCCAGGCCGCCTCCGTGGGCCAGCTCTCCGGGACCGGCTGGGGACGGTATGCCTGATAGAGGACGGCCGCCGCGTCGATCGCCTTCGTCGACACCGGCGTCACCCGCAGACCGACGATGCAGCGGGTGTACCAGTCCATCGCGACGGTCAGCTCCGCCTGCATCCACCGCAGCGTCACCGGGTCGAGCGCGAATACGTCCAGCCTCGTGGTGTCCATCAACACGTACTCGCCCGGCCGCGTGGGCCGCAGCTTCCCGTAGACGCCCTTCGGGCGGTCGGCGATGTCCCGGTTGCGTTGGGTGCTCAGCCGGAACGTCGGGTGGCGCCGTTCCAGCTCCTGCATCCACCGATAGGCTGTCGTCCGCGGCGGCATCGGCACCTTGACCAGCTTGAACTTGGTCTTGACCCGGGCCTCGACCTCCTCCAGCACCACCTTCACCGAGGGCCGCGACTCCTCCTCGTACTCGTTCAGCACCTCCACTGCGGCCTCAACCCAGCGCTGATCGGCATTACTCAGCCCACCGTCCGCCTTCGCGGTCCTCGGTACTAGCCCGGCCTCGCCGTGCTCGCGGAAGGCACCAGCCCACCGGCGCGTCGACCGCGCGGACACCCCCAGTTCCGCCGCCTTGGCCTCGTACCGAGCCCGCAGCGGACGGTCAGGGGCGTACTGAGGCCGTGGCTCATCGGGGCGTGGGAGGTCTTCGCTGCCGGAGCGGTAGCCGGTCAGCATTTCCCGGACGTGCTCGGCTCGCTTCAGGACGTCCTTCTTCTCCTCCTTGGAAAGCCGGTTCAGCACCACCGCTGCAACGTCTGCGTCATCGGCGGAAGACGGACCCGCCCCGTCGTCCATCAACTCGGCACGATCCGAGGTCAGCAGCTCACGCAGCGAGATCCGGGCCAGCCGGTCACGCCCGTCCTTGAGGACAACCTCCATGCCCGTGGCCAGGCTGGCGAACTCCACGACCTCGACCGTCTCACCGTCCAACCGGAAGTGCGTCCCGACCCCCAGTCTCGTCCCGGCACCGTTCATACGGTCCGCCGCAGCACGTGCGCCGAGCTCAGCGGCCGGTCCAGCGCGGTCGTCACATGCCTGGACCACAACAGGTGCAGCACCGCCGACTTCACCAGCGGCCGAGGACGCTCCGGCCGCAGCCCGAAGGCATCGCCCAGCGACAACCCGTCCAGATCAGCAGCCCGCAGTACGCCGACCAGGTCGGGGTCGAACAGCCAGGCGCGGCGGTAACCGGCCAAGAACCGGACGTTCTCCAGCACGAACGGATCCGGCTCGCTCCACACCTCGTAGCACCACCCGCGCGACGTGACCGCCTCCCGCGTCCAGGCGAAGGTGAAGGCGACCTCCGGCTTCTGAAGCCGATGGCGCGGTTTGACGTCCACGACCACCGGACCGTCGTCCGTCAGCAGCAGATAGTCCGGGATGTGCTTGCGGACCTTGCCATCGATATCGGCCTTGAACAGGAACGGCTGGGCAACGATGTGCCGCACCTCCGGGGCGGAGTCGGCGAGCAGGAGCCGCCCCAGCTCCAGCCGCGACTCGTAGATCACGTGGTCGCCCACCGTCGCCGACCAGTACGTGCCCGAATAGTGCTGCTGCCCCTTGCACCAGCGGAACGTCCGCCACGGGCCGGCCTCCCGCAGCAGCCCGAGCGGCACCGACGGCCACTCCAGGTCCTCCACCACGGACTCGTCACGACGCCGGACACTCAGCCGTACCGGCGCGGCCACCGCTGTACCCATCGGACCACCAACCCCGCGCTGCCCGAGGCGACCCCTCGGCCGCCGACCGCCGAGGTCCTGCCCCGGCCACGCGCTCAGACGCTGACCAGGGCGGTCCTGTACACGAATAGGGGAACTGCATGTCCACGGAGCATGATTTCCACCCCCGCGTCCCAGTGGCCACACGGTGGCCACCGCTGATGGAACGTGGCCACGCGCGTTGGGAACCTACAGGATGGTCTTCACCCGGTCCGCGCCGAAATTCCGCCAATGCACAGGTGAAATTCCTCCTCACGCAGGCGAAGGGGTCGACCAATTGACCGGGCGGAGCGCCTGGCGTCTCGCGCCGGACCGTGGAGCGCTGCCGGGCCGGGAAGCTGACGACCCCGGAGAAGCGCCTCCAGGCCGCCTTGGTGGAGGCGACGGAATCCGAGTGGCAACCACAGGTCAGAGCCCAAGCGCGTGCACAGGCGTCCATCTCCAGGGGGATGATGGTGAAGGTGACGCCTATTGCGGATTCACCGGCACGGGCAGCTCGGACGACGGCCGCGAGCGCCAGATCACCACAGACATACCGTCCATCTACGTGAGGCAGGTCCTGGAGCTCCAGGAAACCGGTGAGACGCAGAAGGGCCTGCACCCGATCGTCGCGGAGTCGTATTTCACGAAATGGGGTACGCAGGCCGAGGGTTTCCGCGCGGACTCCACGTCCGTGTTGTCAATTTCCTTCCGGTTATGATCCGGCCGAACTCCGGGCCTGCTATGCACCAAATCTTGAGCCGAAGCTTGGCAGTTTCCACCTGGCCAGGGCTGTCGTCACCGGGGCCTGTTCAAACCCGAGCGAAAGCGAAAGGCGCGCGTCTGGCGGGTGGCGATCCGTCAGACACGCACCTGCCTGACGCTCTGTCAGCTCAGTGTCAGACTGTTATTGATGTGGCCACGGAGCACACCGGAATCGTTCAACTCAGTTGCCGGTGAAGGTGATCCAATTCAGCGTCAACCCGCCAAGGGCAGAGGTGCACCCGTTCCGGCCGAAGTCATGCGGCTTTCCCGCAGCGTCCTGTACGTATCCCACATAGCTGCCCGAGCACACACTCTGGGCATTGTGGATGTTCATCGCGCCCACGTAGCCGCTGGCCTTGTACCGTCCCAGACGTAGCAGTAGGCGCCTCCCGTGTAGTTGACCCTGACGGCATTTGACAGGTTGCAACTGGAGTTCACAACCTGGGCGTTGGCCGGGCTTGCGGCGAGGACGCCGGCGCTGGTGAGGCCAACTGCGGTGGCTCCGGCTGCCAGCTTTCGGACAAGGTTCATGTGGTGCCCCCCTGAGAATGCGTACTTGGTGAGTTGTCTCCCATGCGAGCAGTGCCGCTGAGAGGCGTGCGAGCCCCCGCGAGCGCGCTCAGCTGCATTACCGCTTGCATGACCGCTCGATACGGGGGCGTTGTGCAAGATCGACGCTAGGAGGCGCCGTCCTAGGTCCGTCCTTGCGCACGCCCTGACCGCGCACCTCGGGCGCTCCCGCAACCCGGGGCTGTGCGGCCATGGCGGTCACCTGTGCGAAGATCCTGCAACGGAATCGGGGGGGAGCATTCATGCGTGGGATCAAGGTGGCTTTGGTGGCTGTCGCGGTGGCGGCCCTCGCGGCGGGGGTGAGCGGGGTCTTTGACCCGCCGCGCAGGGCTCCGTCCACCGCCAACGACCTCACCCCGCGTGAGCGCGCTATGCGTTACAAGGAACAGCTGAAGATCAGCGCGGACATGAACTGGGAGGTGAAGCAGGAGTTCATGTCGGTGGGGCTGGACGTCATGGACGGCATGTCCGCTTACACGGTAGAAGCCACGTGCACGCTGGGGCTGCGCGTCATTTACGACGAGACGAAGAAGCCCCAGTTGGCCAAGGCGTACACCGAACTGCAAGCAGACGGCTGGCAGCACAACACGGACGCGGGACCGAGTGCGCTCCGGTACCACAAGGACAACTCGGCCACAGCCAAGTCGAAGTACGCCAACGACACATGGCAGCTAGTCGTGGGTCGCGAGCACGATGTCAACGAGCCTGGCAGCGACATCGACCTTGGCAGGCCGGGCAATTACGTCGACATCACGGTCGACAACTGCACGCCGCCGACCTGAACCGGGCTCACCGAGGCCGTCCAGTAGGCGGCAAGTGCATCGGCCAGGGCAGCCAGGGCCGGTGACGCGAAGCCGTCGGCGGCCTACACTCCCGCACGCGCCGGCACATCACCGCCCCGGCATCTCCAGTCCCGATGGTTTTGAGGTGGGCCACCAGAGTGCCCATATGGCCCACGAGCGCGGAGGAGCCGGCCGATCCTTCAGCTCAGTTGGGCACCGTGTAGGTCTCCACTGCCTCTACGTCCACACCATGCCGAGCCCCCGCATCGCCGGGAGCTGCTCCGCGGTGAGCTTGTCCCGCCTGGAGCGGGTGTTGGACAGCCACATCCCGAGACGGACGGGCGTGGATTCAGCTCGGCAGCTGGGGCGTGGTCGATGATGATCCGTGTAGGGCGGTACCCGCGGCGTATACCCCGTGCAGCGGAACACGATCCTGCCCGCGTTCAGGCCCGCGTTCAGAGTGGCACGCGCCTCGAAGCCGCGGGCGGTCAAGGGTTGGAGCGTTCAGGGCGCGGTACGCACCATGAAGAGGATCTCGCATGCCCCTGTATTCGCCTGAATTCGCCGCCTCCAAGGCCCGACCCGCGTGACAGCCGAGGAACGCGCCCGCCGTACCGCGGGCGGCGGCTCCACCGGCCACCACCGGGCTCGGCGCGACGCCGGCCCGATCCGTACCCCGATCCCGTACCCCGATCCTGTACGAGGATTGGCGACAGCGGGGCCTCGCTCCAGAGCAGCGGACGTACACGATGCCGGCCGCGCTCAGGGAGGCGGAGAAAGGCGCGCGCCTACTTCAGCACGCGACCTTCGCTGCGTGAGTACGTGAGTACGTGACCGATACGGCCCCTGACGGTCACGGCGGGGGCCGCGTCGGCCTGCTGCTGTTCGTCGATCGTGATGTCCACCCCCGCGCTGCGCGGGACAGGCCCGCCCTGCGGGTTCAGTGCTCCTCGGGTGCCCCGAGGACGGTCTCCTGGGCGCGAAACCTCCTGGATCTCTCGAGCCCTGCCTGGCCTGCACCGCCGTTCCACGACGTGATCCGGCCACATCTGGGGTTGGGCGGTGCTGCGCCAACCACGCCCGAAATGGCGCGAGTTGAGTCATGACGCGGGGTCGGTTCCACCGTGCAGCTAGGTGCACAACAGCTTGCTGCACACGGCATGGGTGGCGGCCGGGTCCGTGGGCCGGGCACGGTGATGAACGTGCTCGCCGGACAGCCGCACCACACCAGGGCCGCCATCGCCGCCAACCCGATCCGTACCCGGCCCGTACCTGCGGCGCAGCACGCCCGGGGGGAGGGGGGGGCCGAGGTCCGCCCGAATGATTCGTTTCCGACGCACACCCATGCGCTGAGCAGGACGAATTGAGGAACGATGCAGAGTGTTCACACGCAGACCAGGGAACGCACCGACTCCGCAGTGGAAAGGCTGCCGCCCGATGCCATCGGCGGACGCCACCGCGCCTACACCACCAGCACCCCCGGTGAACTGTTTCGCGTGCTGCCGCTGACCGGTGCCGCGGCGCGTTCGGTGAGTGCCGGTCGCCGGATGACGCGACGGGTGCTGGCCGGTGACGACGACCGTCTGCTCGTCATCGTCGGCCCGTGCTCGGTCCACGACATGGACGTCGGCCTGGCGTATGCCGAGTCGCTGGGCGAGCTGGCCCATCGCCTCGCCGACGACGTGGCGGTTGTCATGCGCGTCTACGTCGAGAAGCCGCGCACCTCGGTCGGTTGGACGGGGCTGCTCGCCGACCCCGCGCTGGACGGCAGCCTGGACGTCGACCGAGGGCTGCGGACCGCCCGTGAGCTCATGCTGAGGATCGCCGAGCAGGGGCTCCCCATCGCCACTGAGTGGCTGAGTCCGGCGGCGCCCGCCTATCTGGCCGACCTGATCTCCTGGGGAGCCATCGGCGCGCGGACCGTGGAAAGCCAGGTGCACCGGCAGCTGGCCAGTGGCCTGCCCATGCCCGTGGGCATGAAGAACGGCAGCACCGGCTCGGTGGGCGTCGCCGTCGACGCCATCCGTTCCGCTGCCGCCCCGCACGCCTACCTCGGCTTCGACCGTGACGGCCGCCCGGTCACGCTGCGCACCAGCGGGAAGCCCGACTGCCAGTTCGTGCTGCCACGCGGCACGGCAGAGCCTGCTGACGGGCGAGAGTGGCCTGTGCATCGCGGCCGGTGTCAACATCATCCTGTCCCCGCGCGACGCCATCGCGTACTCCCAGCGAGCCATGCTCTCGCCCACGGGCCGTTGCCGGTTCGGGGACGCCACCGCCACGGGTTCGTCCGCAGCGAGGGGGTGGGCGTGGTGGTGCTCAAACGGCTGGACGACGCCCTGCGGGACGGCGACCCCGTGGCGGCCCTGCTGCTCGGCAGCGCGGTCACCAACGACGGCGCGGGCAGCGGACTGCTGCTCCGGCCCTCCGTGGAGGGTCAGGCGGACATGCTGCGCGAGGCATGCGCCAGCGCCGGAATCAAGCCTTCACAACTCGACTACGTCGAGGCCCACGGCACCGGGGCCAGCGTCGGTGACGCGGTGGAGCTGAGCGCGCTCGCCCATGCGTCCGGCCGGGATGGGGAGCAGCCGTTGTTGACGGGATCGGTCAAGACCAACCTCGGCCACGCCGAGGCGGCGGCCGGCATCGCCGGGCTGATCAAGACGGTGCTGATGCTCCGCCACGGTACGGTCCCGGCCTCACTGCATCTGAACGAACCCAATCCCCTCCTTGCCCAAGAGGGCTTTCCGGTGGAGGTGGTGACGAGCAACCGGCCGCTGCCCGCCGGTTCTCGCTCCCTGCTCGGCGTCAGCTCCTTCGGCCTGTCCGGGACCAACGGGCATCTGGTCGTGGCCGCCCACGAGCGTGAACCCGCGAACGCCGCAGGGGTCGGCGCAGACACGGTGGACGACACCGAGGCGCCAACCACGGCCGGAGCAACAGCAGCCAGTGCAGCGTTACTTGACGCATCGTCAGCCAACGCGGCCGGCGCAACGACCATCACGGGCGACGCCATGACCGTCATGGCCGACCACCCGGAAGCCCCGGCCACCACGACAGCCATTACTCACAGCACCGAAGCCACCGCGAACGACACCGCCCCGCGCTCGGACCTCCATTGGCCTCGACGCCTGCGACCGGGCCGTGCGCGAAGAACTGGGCTGGTCGGTCCTGGAGCGCCTCGGCTCCGAGGCCGAGCTTCCGCCGGACGTCGACGTCGTCCAGCCTGTCCTGTGGGCGGTACAGGTGGCGCTGGCCGCGGCCTGGCGTGAACGGGGCGTACAGCCGCACCTGTGCATCGGGCACAGCATGGGGGAGGTCGCGGCGGCGCACGTATCGGGTGCCCTCTCGCTCAAGGGCGCGGCCGCGGTCATCTGCCGACGCAGCCGCCTGATGCAGCGGACGGCCGGGCAGGGAGCCATGCTGGTCGTCGAGCTCTCGGCCGCCCGGGCCCGCGAACGCTCCAAACCCTACGGTGACGCCGTCGTCGTCGCGGTCGAGAACGCCCCCACCACCACCGTCCTGGCCGGAGACCCGGAGCCGCTCGGTGTCCTGCGCGGCGAACTGGAGCGGGACGGCGTCATGTGCCGGCCGGTGAAGGTCAACGTGGCCTCCCACTCACCCAGGATGGACGCGATACGTGACGACCTGTCACAGCAGCTGGCCGATCTGGCTCCGGTGGCGGGCAGGACGGGAATGATCTCCACGGTGTACGGCCACGAGGTCGACGGGGCCGGACTCACCGCCGACTACTGGGTCGACAACGTGCGCCACCCTGTGCGCTTCTCCGACACGCTGCAAACCGTGGCACGTGACACGGACAGCGTCTTCTTGGAGGTCGGTCCCTACCCCGTTCTGCTGGCCGCCATGGACGAAACCCTCGCCGCGGCGGACCTCGCCCCTTCGACGGTCGCTTCCCTGAGCCGCGCCACCGACGAACCCACCGAACTGTGCCGAGCGGCAGGCCGGCTCTTCGCCCAGGGTGGACGGGTCGACTGGCGACAGTGGTACGGCAGCCCACGGCCCCATGTGCCGTCACTGCCGACCTACTCCTGGGACGCGGTGCCGTACCGATACGCAGCCTCCGGGGCCGCCGCCACCGACCGGTCCACCGCGAACCACGTCCGCCGCATCGACCTCGCGACATGGGGTGCGACCGCGGAATGGGGTGGGGGCGTGGCGGTTCACGGGATCGGGACCGTACCGCCCGTCGCCTATCTGGCCGCGATGCTGGAGACGGCGAAGGAGGCCGCGCCCGGCACACCGCTGGAACTGCGGGACGTACGGCTCGGCGAGACGTTCGTCCCGCTCGACGCGGCCGGCGGCACCACGCTCGACGTCACTCTGGAGGGACACCCGCACGGGCAGGGAGACGGAGGCCTCCGAGGTCGAAGTGGCCTTCCCCGTACGTCAGTTGTGCGAGCCTCGGTGCCGGGCGCTCCGGACTCCGTCCCGTGTGCTTCGGGCCGGGTGGTCACGGCGGAGTCGCAGGACGAGGCCGGCCCCTCGCCCCTGACCACCCTCGACGCCGTGCTCGCGCGCTGCCGCGACTACTTGGGGGCACAGGACTTCGACCGGCTGGCGCGGCGCCAAGGGCACGACATCGCGGAGCCGTTCCAGGGTGTGGAGCACCTGTGGCGGCGGGACGGCGAGGCCGTGGCCCGGGTGCGCCCGAGGGCATCGCTACCCCGCGTCGGCTGGGAGTCGGGCCTGCTGACGATCCTGGCGGCACGTCCGGGTGCCGCGTCGGAGCAGGACGATGCCGCACACCGTGCCGAAGGCGCCCGCACACCACGAACCGGCAGTCGTCCGTGGCGCCCGTCGTGACGGCACTGACCCATCCTTGGCCGAGTCCGCCGCGACTCTGCTGGGCATGCCGGCGTCGGACATCGACGAGCGGCTGCCGCTGCGGAAACTGGGGCTCGATTCCCTCATGGCCGCCCGGCTTCGGGTCCAACTCCAGCGCACGCACGGCATAGAGGTCACCGCGGGACGGCTTCTGGGCCCGGAGAGCATCGCCGCCCTGGAGAGAAGCCTCGCTCGGCAGAGCACGAAGCCGTAGCCCGAGAGGAACGCGGCGCGAGGAGCACACCGATGACGTCCACACCACCAGCCCCACACGAAATCAGGCCAGCACGTGGCCCGCCCCGCGCAGGACAACGGTAAAGTTGGACGAAGGTATAAAAAGCTCATGGCGCGACAGGTGTGACGGACAACCGGGCTCGGGCGCCCGGCCGCCACCCGGGACGCGCCACGCGGACTCGGTGAGTCCGAAGGGAACAGGAGGGCCGGGGATGTCCTCGGAAGCGGCAGCGCAGCCGCCGGTGGGCCGCCGGGAACGGAACAAGCAACGCGTAAGGGAGCGGCTGTACTTGGCCGCGGTCGAGCTGTTCGTGGAGAAGGGGTACGGCCGCACCTCGATCGACGAGATCGCGGAACGGGCCGACGTGGCCCGCGGCACCTTCTTCAACTACTTCCAGCGCAAGGAAGACATCATCACCGCCTGGGGCGAAAGAAGGCGCGCCTCGTTGGTGACCGCGCTGGAGGAGGACGGCGTCCTCACGTCCACGTCGACGGGCCGGTTGGAGCGGTGCATGACGGTCCTGGTCCGCATCAACCAGGACGATCCCAAGCTCACGATCGCCATGCTCGCCGCATGGGTGAAGATCGGCGGCCCGATAGTGGAGGAACCCTACGTCGCGGAGGTCTTCGCCGACATCGTCGACCGAGGAGTGCGGGAGGGGGAGATGACCCCGGGGACCTCTCCCGTCCTCGCGGGGAACATCCTGCGCGACGTGTACCTCGGAGCCCTCTACCGATGGGCCAACCGCGCATCGGAGGAAACCGACTCGCTGGCCGAAGAGCTTGAGCAGAGCCTACGTTTCCTGCTGGGAGCCATGACCGGCACGCGAGCGGGCTGAGGACCCGTCATGTCTCCGGTGCCGGCGGCTCGACGATCCGATCCGCATCCGTCCCGGGGGTGAGGCCAGGCGCTTGGCCCTGGCGCACCGGGATGCCTCCGGGGTGACGTGGCCCTGCGTCGGGTGGCGCGGGGTGGTCAGACGGCGGCCGGGGCGCTCCTTGAACGCGGCGCCCTGGCCCAGCTCGCCCACCGCATTGCCGCCGGACCCCGTCGGCTTCTGGATGTACTGACGGGCGGCGTCCTGGGTGGGGCGCGACAACACTCGCGTCGGCCCTCGGGAGTGCGGCACCAGACCTCGGGGCCATCTGGAACCATTCTGTCCGGACGGCCCTGAGACAGTGCCCTCGTGTACCTGGCACCGGGACGTCTCCTTCGCGTATGTAGGAGAGGAAGCATCCCAACGCAGGAAGAGGCCTTGTGCACAACTACGACGATGCCAGAAGGGCCGACGTCGCGAACGGGCGTGGCCCAAGCGGCAAGCCCCCAGCCAGGGGTGCGGCACCGCAGGGCCTGCGCGCACTACAGCAGACCGCAGGGAACGCGGCCGTCGTGCAGCTCCTCCGGCAGGCCGGTCACGCGGGGGAGTGGGAAAAGCACCAGCACGGCGCCGGTTGCGGCCACACGGCTGAGCGGCCCGCGGTGCAGCGTTCCGCCGTGCACGACGTCCTGCGCGGCAGCGGGCGCCCCTTGGACGAGGCGACGCGCGGCGACATGGAGTCCCGACTCGGCGCGGACTTCTCCGACGTACGCATCCACAACGACAGTGCCGCCAAGGCCTCCGCGGCGGAGGTCGGCGCCCGTGCCTACACCTCGGGCAACCACGTCATCATCGGCGACGGCGGCGCCGACAAGCACACCCTCGCCCACGAACTCACCCACGTGATCCAGCAGCGCCAGGGCCCCGTGGCGGGCACGGACAATGGGTCCGGGCTCAAGGTCTCCGACCCCTCCGACCGCTTCGAGCGGGAGGCGGAGAGCAACGCGCGCCGCGCCATGAGCGGGGCGGCGCCGAGGACCGAGCAGCACGCACAGGAGACGGACCGGTCCGGCCAGGGGGCGGCCCAGGAGTCCGTCCAGCGCTGGGCGGCACAGGCCGACACGAACCAGCAGCCCATGACGGTCTCGGCGAACGGCTTCTTCGCCGTCCCGCGCAACGACGCCACGTCGATCTGGATCCGCGTCAGCGCGCCCGCGGGCTCCTACTCCCCGGCCCTGCGCCCGACAAGCACGGCGCAGCAGGCCCTCTTCGGCGGCACGGAGCTGTACCAGGAGCACGAGCTGGCGCGGAACATTCTGGACGACTGCCTCCACACGGCGGAGGAGATCATGCACAACGCCGTCGGAGAGCTGGCGGACGGCGCGAACAGCAATGTCCGGACGAGCGCCGGGCTCAAGGCCTTCGGCATGTCGGACGAGCAGAACCGCGAACGCGCGGGCGACTTCCAGGGTGAGACGGACCGCAACGCCAGCCCGGTGGTGGGCCAGTCCTACCTCATGCTCGCCATGAACCCCGGGGAGCAGATCATGTCGCAGTACCACGCCGCAGCGGTGGTGGGCATGGACGGTCAGGACACGGTGACGATGGAGGCCTTCGCAGGAAGCGAACAGACCTCCGCGAACCCGATGACGTACACCATCGGCACGGTCGCCTCCTTCCACGACTACTGGACGGGCGCGTACTACACCCCCAACTATCCCGGGGTCACGATGAAGACAGTGGTCCTCGTCAAGCGCGGCAAGGGCCGCCGGGTGGCAGCGGGCCAAGAACAGCCGGCCAACCCGAACGTCGCCTAGGTCAGGAGACCGCCCGACACCGACCCGCCCGTGAAGCCCGAGCAACGGCGCCCGCCGAACCTCGGGCAACACCACGCCAGGCTGTGAAGGAAGAAGCGCAGGTCGGGCCGGAAGAGGCGTGACGGACCGCCAGCCGACCGTCGGGGCGGATGGCGGTCGAGGCAGGGAGTGTCTCGGGTCATCCGGCCTTCGCCGGTTGCCAAGGCTCCGGGCGCGGGTGCTGGCAAGACGGGCGGACGAGCGGTTCACGGCAGGGGGCAGCAGGAGAAGGGGAGAACGCGCTGGGTGAGGCGTCCGGTCACCTGCGTGCTGCTGAAGTCACTGTCGGCGAGCCAGCCCGCGGCGGTCAACTGGTCGATGAGGCCGGGCGGTTCACCGACGGGGATCGAAGTCGCCGAGAGGAGCGCCTCCGGGGGGAGGCCTTCGCCGCTGGGGCCGAGAGGCCTCACAAGGCTGGGCGGGGCGGCCAGGACGAGGGGGAGCATGCGGGTGGCCGCGGTCGACTTCGTCTTGCGGAGGTTTTTGTCGGCGACGGCTTTCTGGGCCCAGCCGCTGAGCTTCGAGCGCGTTGTCCTGCCGAACCGGAACGGGCCGGGACCACCCCGGTCGGGGGTGTCGGGTATTCGTACAGTTCAGATCTGTCCATCGCTGTCACCTGCAAATTCTCAACTGCATTCACAGGAAACGAGGTTGAGCCTTCTGCCTGGGCGCCCTGCTTCGATGGGATGGCCGGGTTCCTGGGGGTCTCGGTGGCAAGCCTGCGGCCTGGGGCGCCGCATCTCTATCGAGATGTCTCAACTACACGGATGCGCGCGCAGTTGGTGTCGCACGTTTCGACTACGTTCTGAAGCATTTTCGTGGCATCTACCGCACCGTCGGCGAGAACTCCGCCTACGGCGTCGGCGTCTACGGCCCGCGCAACGTCTGCCAGCGTGTCTCCGACGCCGGATACGCCGCCGCTGGCTTCGTCTCCGACATGTCGTCCGGTTTCTCCGGCAACCTCGGCTACCCGCTGCCCACCAACTGGGCGTTCGACCAGATCGCCACCATCAAGGTCGGCTCCGGAGACGGCGCCATCGAAATCGACAACAACATCGCCTCCGGCCGCGACACCGGACAGGGCGACTTCGACCCCGGGGCCCCGGTCAGCTCCGACCTCGACGCCGACTTCAACAAGGCGACGTACCGGGCGGCGGCGCTCAAGGACGTCCAGGCATATCTGACGTCGATCGGTGTCCCGGAGACCGGCGGCGAAGGCTGGACCCTGGACGACGACTGGGTGACGTACGGCGTCGTCTCCACGACAGAGGCATTCAACAAGGTCATGGACGCCGACTGGCTGTTCACCAACCTGGCCAGGACCCTGAAGCTGCGCAAGGCGCTCATCCAGGCACCAGTGCTGTGGGAACTGCGCAAGCTGAACCCGCTCGACGCGGTCGCCGACGAGGCGGTGAAGGCTGGTGCGAAGAACGACTGCAGCACCGGCTGGGGGCAGATATTCGCCTGGGTGACCATCGCCGCCCGCAACTACTGCATGAACCAGGGCATCATCCACGGCACTCCGCTCACCGGCTCGGACACCCGCGCGGTGTGGGACAACCTCCAGGATCCCGAGTACAACATCCCCTCGGTGGCCTACCTGACCATCTACAACGCGCAGCAGCTCGGCATAGCCCGCCCGTCGCTGACCACCAGCCAGGCAGACAGCCAGAAGCTGCTGGCCCGCTAAAACGGCACCGGCGACAAGGCCGAGAAGTACGGCCGCGAGCTGGTCGGGCTCTACAACGTGCTGGAGAACTACAACAAGCTCAGCCGCGCCAAGTAGACCGGAATGATCGTGAAGAATGAGCGCATGCGGAAGCTCTATGTCCCCGTCGTCGTGAACCTGCTGCTCGGGGTGCCTGCCATCGTTCCTCTGTTCCTGGCGTGGTACATCCTGGCCAACGGGCCG
Organism: Streptomyces sp. CB01201; assembly: GCF_002803085.1. Taxonomy (GTDB): domain Bacteria; phylum Actinomycetota; class Actinomycetes; order Streptomycetales; family Streptomycetaceae; genus Streptomyces; species Streptomyces hundungensis. The sequence continues at coordinate 105,232 of NZ_NNBJ01000021.1, forward strand.
CTGGCGGCGATCGGCTGGACCATGCAGGACCCGAACGAGAACGACGGGATGCTTCTCTGGCTGGTCATCGCCGCCCCGGTGTTCTGTCTGTTCGGCCTGGTATGGGGGCTCATCAACGCCTGGCTGCGGCGCCGGACGCAGGTACGGGGCTCCCGCTACTGGCCGGTGTGTGCCGCCGCTTCCATCGCGCCATTCCTCACGATCTTCGGTCTGCTCTGACAGCTGATTCAGCTCACAGGGAGACAGGAAACGTGGATCACAACATGACACGGCGTACGGTCGTCCAGGCCTGCGCCGTCATCGGCGGGGCCGCGGCCATCGGGTCGATGCTGCCCGCCACCGCAGCGGTGGCCGGCGAACGGCGCGGGCCCCGGCGTCCGGCAACTTCCGCCAACGGCTGGACGACCCAGCCGAACGCGGACCTTGACTCACAGGTGTGGACCCGCCCGGTGGCCGGTGTGGGACTGGACGTACAGGTGTGGATCGGCGATGTGGAGGCGGTGCTCGTACACATCGTGCGCCGCTTCCACTACGAGGTGCAGGAGCTCGCGGCGGTGGACCTGGCCGGCTGGCGCCCGGCCAAGGCCTTGCGACGAGGCCTCCCGGAGTCCAACCTGGCCTCGGGCACGGCCGTCCGGATCCGGCAGGGCGCCGGGGCGAAGGGCTCGCTGTTCCCACTCCAGGTCGCCGCCGTGCGGGACCTTCTCGCGGACTGCCAGGGCATCGTCCGCTGGGGCGGCGACGACAAGCCGGTCGACGAATCGCTCTTCTACATCGCGGTCGGCCCGCACGACGAACGATTGCCCCGGCTGGCCACCGCCATCCGCGAGGCGACGTTCCGCTAGGCACGGATCGAAGAGTCTCAGCCGGCACCCGCGTGACGTCGGGGGCCGCGCGGTCGTTGAACAGCGCGAACCCACGACGGGCCCCGGGGATGTCAAGGCTGAATCCCCGGGGCCCGTCGTGCGACCGGGTCACGATCAGGCCGTCCCGGCCCCCGTGGCGGTGAGCCGGTCGACAGCTTCGGCGTCGGTCATGCGCAGCACTCGCACCAGGTGGGCGGTGCCGTCCTTCACGACGTGCGCGCGGCCCGGGTGCGCTCTGCCCTTGGCGACAGGGCCGGCTATCGGAACGAGGCGCTGCCAAGTGCCCACGCCCACCTGGGCGAGGACCCACGGTGACGGACTGCCCGCACGCGGCCGGGCCGAGGCTGCCGCAGGCGCCCCGATGTGAGGCACCTGCGGCGGATCAGTCTCGGTATTCTCGGCGGCCGTAGTTGTCGACGGTCACGGTCGGGTGCGCGGGCACCGACTTCCCGGCAACTGTTGTCGACAACTCGGTGGGCCACGACGCACCCGGATAGACACCGACCACGGGGGTGTTGATGTGGAGCACCACGTCGAACCCGTCAGGTCCCATGACGTCGCATCCTCAGCCGCGCCGCGGAGATCGCCTCCGCAGAGGGCATGGAAGAAGTCGCTGGGCACGGAATCCAGGCCGAGGCGCCAGCGACGGCTCCCCAAGATCTGTGCCAGAGCCGAGTTTTGACAGCACCTGGGCTTGCTGGGCGCTCCTCCTTGGGCAAGCACGCGGACCCGATAGGACCGCCCGCGGCTGGCGGGTACTCGCCGTATTGAGTTACGGGTGCATCTGCCACCAGCGGTCCGCCTCAGCGCGAACCACTTCGGCGTCGTACTGATTGGCGTTGAAGTGGAGGTCCGCCGGAGGAAGGGGCGCCAGGGCGTAGGACTCCTGCGGGACTTCCCAGTCCGACCACTGCACGATCCCTCCAAGCCGACGCACGACCACCGTCAGGAAGCCGCAGCAGCCACCGGTGCAGTCCGGTTCGCCCAGGTCCAGGCGGCGCGCCTGGTCGGTCGGCCGGAGGGGGCTGGGGCGGTCGGCTGGCAGCGCGTCAGCGGCGTACGGCCCCCGGCCGCCCGCGCCAACCACTTTCCTGACGACGTCCTCACCGTTGACCAAGAACCGCAGCTGGGCGGCGAACCGGGGTCCTGGTGGCAACACCCTGATCTCCAAGCGATCGAACATCAGACCACCCTATGGGGCTCGCCGACGTCGGCAAGCTGCTCAGCAGACGTCGACTTCAACCCAGCTGAAGGGGGAGGGGCCGCGAAGCGCCTCCCCTTCTCGTGAACATCGACCACGGCCCCGGCGAGGTGCCTCCCAAGCCGTGCACGACTGCTGTCGGAACTCGGGTTCTGGCGCAACTTGTGTGAACCCATACCAGTCCGGTTCGGACATGGGCTTGGGTCATGCCGCCGACCTGCCGTTTCACGCGGGTCGCTGCCCTCGAATCCCCAGGGTCTGCTCGATTTCACAGAAGCTGTGCCAGAACCGGAACTCGCGAACAGAACCATGCACGCCCCTGGTGTCGGTGTCCCGCATGTGCTGCTGCCCGTGCATGCGGGGCGGGAGCGTCAACTTGTGGCTGCCGCGTCCTGAGGTTGGCTGGTTTCGGCGACGACAGTGGACTGTGTGTTGGTGTCGGCCGAACGCCAAGCCAGTTTGCCTTGTGTTACGGCGAGGACGGCACCCGCCACCAGCACCAGTGCTCCGATGCCCTGAAGCCAGCCGAAGGATTCGCTCAGGAGGAGGGTGGCGCACAGGGTGTTGATCACGGGCACGTTGAACATCATGAGGGAGGCCTTGGCCGGCCCCACGCTCTTGACTCCTCGGTAGTAGAGGAGGTTGGCCACGGCTGCGGCCCCGACTGCCAGGAAGATGACGTTCAGCCAGACCGTGGTAGGCAGTTCGCTCCATGCAACGTCCATGGCATCGGGGGCCGCCAGGAGGCCGAGCAGTACGGCGCCCGCGCAGGTTGCGTATGTGGTGGCCTTGAGCGGGTCGATGCCGGCCAGGACCCGCGGTCCTGCCAGGGTGTAGGACGCCCAGCAGACTGCGCTTGCAAGGAAGAGAGCGTCGCCCCAGAGGCGGGACGATCCGCCGCCTCCGCTGCCGCCGGCACCGATGAAGAAGATCCCCGCGCCGGTGAGCCCGAGAGCCAGGCCCGTGACGCGCGCCCAGGTGGCCTTCTCCTTGCCGGTCAGCAGAAGAAACGTACTCGTCAGGACGGGGCTCATGACGGGGATGAGGATGCCGGCGTCCAGGGAGGGAGCCATCGACAGGCCCCAGAAGAAGAACCCGTTGTAAGCGAAGACACCCAGCACGCCCGCGCCTGCGGCGAGCCATCCATTACGGGCCGGCACACGCGGAGTCCGCCTGCCGAACGTCGCGACGGCGAGCAGCAGGGCCAGTGCACCGCCGCCGAATCGTAGGAAGGCTCCCACGGAGTGCGGCACATGCTCCACGACTGATTTGGAGCTGGAGAAGGAGCTTCCCCACAGCACCATCGTCACCATCAGCAGCGGATACGGATTGCTGAACCTACTGGTCTTTCCCATGCGCCGACTCTGGCTGAGGATGCCCCCCTCTGACTTGAACGCTCGTGCGCGACGACAATGGGTCCATGAGGAATGGAGACAGCTGGGTGCGTTACTGGCGGGACGGGGGCCGTGATCTGGAGGCCATGCACGCGCACTTCCATGATCATGTGTATGCGCCGCACAGCCACGACACCTATTCCTTCGGCATCACCGACCTGGGCGCGCAGGCCTTCCGCTGTCGAGGGGCGCACCATACGAGCGGGGCCGGCATGGTGATGGCGTTCAATCCCGACGAGGTGCACGACGGCCAGGCCGCTGCCGAGTTGGGGTACCAGTACCGCATCGTGCACATCGGTCCTTCGGTGGTGCGCGCGACCCTGGGAGATGCCGCGGGAGACGGTTCCGCAGGGACGATGCCCTTGTTCGTGCGGCCGGTATTGACGGACCCCGTGCTCACCGGGGCGCTGGCGCGTCTGCATGAGGCGCTGGTGCACGGCTGTGGTGACTTGGCGCGGGAGGAACTCCTGACGGCCACGGTTGTCGCGCTCGCGGAGCGGGGTGCGACGCGCGCGCCGCGCAAGCAGACCCTGGGGGGCGCGGCGCAGCGGCAGGCGGCACGGCGCGCGCATGCTCTGCTGAACGAGCTGTTCCTGGAGCCGATATCGGCGAACGACCTGGCCTTGGAGGCCGGCTGCAGCCGGTTCGCGCTGTATCGGGCGTTCCGCACGGAGTTCGGGATGGCGCCGAGCGACTATCAGCGTCTTCTGCGCCTTCGTCGAGCCCGGCGTCTGTTGGCCGGCGGACTGTTGCCGGCGGATGCCGCGGCATCCGCCGGCTTCTCCGATCAGGCCCACTTCAACCGGTGGTTCAAGCGGGCCTACGGAATTACTCCGGCGGTCTACCAGCGGGCTGCGCGCTGAGGGAGTCTGTGCCTGAGAGGGCGAGCGCCGCAGTCTCGGAGGTGTGTCCTGTGACTGGCTCGGCCCCGCCCCGAGGACCCCTCCGGGCGCAGGGCGGGGGCCTTGCCGTTGTGGCGAATGGCATTGCCGAGCAACTCGCCCACCACGAGGGCGACACTTGTGACGAGCGGCGGGGTGTCGCCGACGCCGCCTCGCCCCCCGGCGGTTCAGTGGCACCGGCCGCTGCCGCTGTAGCACGGGGTGTAGTGGGGGTCCGGGGGCGGAGAGGGCTCGGGATGGCGCTGGTCGTAGCCGTGCTGGGCGAGAGCGAGCAGCACGGCCGTCGCGCCGGCGACGAGGAGCTGCAGCACCGTCGTCCACGGGGCGCGCGACAGCGCCGCGACGACAGCCAGGATCAGGACGACGACGAGGAAATGTTCGAGCCAGGCGATGCCGGAGAGGCCGGACGCGTCGGTCCTCGTCCGGTCGCCCTGGGCCGCCCAGAGCTCCATGCTGTCGCTGAAGAGCTTCCAGGCGCCGAGGGCGGCCTCGATCATCAGGAGCAGGATGCCCCCGGCCAGATCCGTGCCGAGGGAAGTCCTGCTGGACCAGGGGAAGCGCCGACGCGTCGATGGTTCGGGTAGTGGCTGTGCCATGGGGCGCACCCTGCCAGGTCCTCCGGGGGAACGCCTGAGTACGCGTACTCAGTCCCGGCCGCGGCGGGCGTACGCCGCGGCCGGCGCACTCAACTTTCCCCCTGCATAGGCCAGTTGGCCCGGCAGTACGCCATTCCTCAACATCACTGATAGGGCGTTTGGGCGGCCAGTCGGCCCAAGAGGGCTACGCACTGCCGGAGTTGCCGCCGCTCTTCGGGGTCGAGCGTGTCGGTGATGGCCGTGTTGAGCCATCGGGCGCGCTGTGCACGTTCGTGTTCGAGGTGGGCTCGGCCCGAGTCGGTGATGCGCAGGAGGAGTTTGCGGCCGTCGCTGGGATGGGACTCGGATCCCACCAGGCCCTTGCCGAGGAGCTCCTTCACGGTCTTGGATGCCGCCTGGTGTGTCACACCGCGTAGCTGGGCGAGGTCGGCCGTGGTGTGGGCGCCGCCCCGCGCCAGGTGGCCGAGGATGGCGGCCTCGCCGGCGGGCATCGTGTCGGCGGCTCGCACCGTGCGGACCAGTTCGCCGATCACTTGCCGCAGGTCCTCGGCCAGCGCGTCATCGTTCATGGCCCGAAGCCTACCAAAAGTGTGTAACCTATCTGTACAACCATGTTGTATAAATTTTGGAAGGACCGAGAACTCGCCATGCTTCTCACCAAGTTCGGGCACGCCTGCGTTCGCATGGAGAGGGACGGCCGCCGACTGGTCGTCGACCCGGGCGGCCTGACCGAAGCCCAGGCACTGGACGGCGCCGACGCGGTCCTGGTGACTCATGAACACTTCGATCACTTCGACGAGGCAGTCCTTCGCGAAGCCGCCCTGCGCAACCCGGCCCTGAGGATCTGGACCAACTCCTCCGTTGCCGGGCAGCTCGACGGCCTCGGCGCTCGGGTCACCGCGGTCGGCGAGGGGGAGTCCTTCACCGCGGCCGGCTTCGACGTGCAGGTCCACGGAACCTGGCACGCACCTATCCACCCCGATGTGCCGCGCGTCGGCAACATCGGCTTCCTCGTCGACGATGCCCTGTTCCACCCGGGCGACGCGCTCACCGTCCCGGACACCACCGTCGACACCCTCCTGCTGCCCGTGCACGGACCCTGGTCCACCACCGGGCAACTCATCGACTACGTGCGTGCGGTGGCCCCACGACAGGCCTGCGCCATACATGACGGCGCCCTCAACGACGTGGGCGGCGCGATGATCCGGGGATTCCTGGGCGACAAAGGCCCCGGTACCGGGGCCCCGTACCGTCACCTGACAGCGGGCACGTCCCTCACGATCGGCTGAGGCCGGGGGACGACGGACAGCGGCCGCGCGGCTGACCAGGGCCCCGATGGGCAGCTGATCTCTCCCAGCCTGACCTGCCGGTGGGCGCGGTGGACCGCGACGCCAACGCGGTGTGCGTGCTGGAGCAACTGCACCAGGCGCTCGGGCGTCCGGGGCTGCCGGGGTCGACGACTGCGCCGCCCGCCTCCTGCTGATCCTGCCCCTCCTGGGCGATCCGGAGGTTTCGGAGGGGGGCTCTGACAGGGCCAGCGCCGCGGGGTGGGCGCGGGGCAGGACAAACAGGATGAAGGCGAGACGAATCTCGCGGCTGCTGTCGTTCGCCGGCTCGAACACGAAGTCGCGCCGCTCGTTGCCCTCCGTGGAAAGCCCTCGCTTGCACTGAGGGTGTTCACCGATGCATTCTGCGGCTTGCGGATGATCTCGCTGGGATTGCCTTCCTTGATGAACAGCAGGAAGGCGCCCTTGGTGTCGCGCCAGACGAGATAGCGCAGGAGTTGTTCGTCCAGAGCCTCGGTGGTGGCCTTGGGCCCGCTCCGGATCTGTGGGCCGTCGCCGACATCCCGCCGCCACCGAGCTGTCCGCGGGCGCTGGCGACGACAGGGGTTCCGGCCTGCCCGAGGGCGCGTTCCAGCTGCCCAACGACGCCCGCATGGCCCGCTTCATCGGCGCCGCCCCGCCGGCCGGCCACGGGCCGCACCGCTACTTCGTCGTGGTGCACGCCCTCGACGTCGGCATCATCGGCGTGCCCACCGAGGCCACTCCCGCCGTCCTCGGCTTCACCATGGCCGGCCACATCCTCGGCCGTGCAGTCCTGACCGCAACCGCGGAAACCCCCGCCTGACCAGCAGCATGTCCCGGCTCATCGACACTAAGGAGATGTACCTGCGCGCTGTCCTGGAGATTGAGGAGGAAAGCGTGGTCCCCATGCGCGCCCGCATCGCCGAGCAACTGAACCAGAGCGGACACACTGTCAGCCAGACGGTCGCCCGGACGGAGCGCGATCCTTACCCTCGTCGACCCGCTGGCCGCCCAGACTCACGGGGTCCGGTTCTCCGCTGGCGGTCCGACCGAGAACCGGACTGCCGCAGCCCTGGACGCTGTCGCAGCGCTCTATGCGAACGGGAGTCTCGCGGCGGGTTCACGCCCAAATGCCTCTGTCCGACGCCGCTCAGGCGCACCGAGCCGTCGAGAGCGGCACCCTCGGCGGAAATCGTCCTGACAATCTGATGGCGGGCCCGCGCGGCAGGCAGTCCGGTTTCTGGGCCACGCCGGCGAGGAGAAGGCATCTGCCAGAGGCTGACTCCTCGATCATGATCGTCGGTCATACTGGCCGTATGACCTCGTCGCTTCGGCCTCCTGCGCGACGTCCTTGCGAGATCTGTCCCTATCGGCGCGACGTGCCTGCGGGGATCTGGGCCAGTGAGGAGTACGCGAAGCTCCGGCGTTACGACGCCGACACTCCGGATCAGCCCACGGGACTGTTCCAGTGTCATCAGGCAGATGCCGACAGTGCTGTCCGGCGCGTCTGTGCCGGGTGGGCTGGATGCCACGAGGGCGAGGAACTGCTCGCCCTGCGCCTGGCGTTGCTCCACGGCGGCATCGACATCGCCACGTTCGAGGCCGTGGTCGAGTACGTGTCGCCGGTACCGCTGTTCTCGTCGGGCAGGGAGGCCGCAACGCACGGGGAAACAGGCATCGAAACACCGGACGAGAAGGCTCGGCACCTGATCAGCAAGATCAGTCGGACGCGCAACGACCTCGTGCAGTAGAGGTTCTCGCTCAGGTGCGGAGCCGGATGAGGGGTGCGGCCACGATGCCGCTGCCGCGGCAGATGTATCGGCGCTTGTCACAGCGGGCAGCGACGGCTCGGAACTGTTTGACCGTGTTGATTGCCCGCCCGCTCGACGGTGTTCCTCGTTTGGTGCCGGGTCTGGTCGAAACCCGGCGGTCGGCTGCCGCCCGAGCCTCGGCGCCGACGAGCGGTTCTGAAGGCGCTCCTCTCCGGGACCACGGCGGGATGCCGCGGCGGCGCAGGTGGGACCGGATCAGTATGTTGCTGTACGCCTTGTCGGCGGCGATGACTGCGCCCGGGATAGACGGCGTTGTAGTGCATCGTGGTGTTGATGTCGTCGTGGCCGGCGATGACCTGTGCGATGTGCGGGGTCAGGCCGCTCATGATCGCGTAGGTGATGAACATCCAGCGGAAGTCGTGGGGGTGGTAGTCGAGCAGCTCACCCATGGCGTCGGTCAGCTGGGCGGCTCCCTTACCCCCACGCCGACCCACCACTTCGTGAAGGCTCCCGGCTTCCCGGTGATCGTGGTCCAGTCCGCCCCGGACACACCGCCCCGAACCGGCCGGACGGCACCTCAGCAGATGCATCTCGACTTCGGCGTCGACGACCTCGCAACCGCCGACCGCATGGCACCTGGGGAAGCCCGGTGGTCACGCCCTAATCAGCGGTCTGTCGGTGCCTTCGGAGCTGGTGACACCCTCCCGGCCACGCAGTCGACAACGTGAGGTAGTCATGCCAACTCCGAAGGCCGGAAACCCTATTGCGGGGCTGCGAAAACGGTAGTGGGGGGCTCATGCGGCCCAGAGCCGGAGCCCGACGGGATTCCCGTCGTGCGGGCTCGACCCGGGCCTGTAGGCACAGGGTGGGCCGCTGCCTGTTCCCTGCCATCGGCCGGGCTTCGTCAGTGTCGTCCGACAGCAGTGCGTCGACGCATCGCTATCAGCACGACTGCCCCGCCTGCAATCACCGCAACGCCCGATCCGGCGATCAGAGTGCCGTTGCCGCCGCCTCCGGTCTCGGCCAGTGCGGTGCCCGTTGTCGGTGAGGTTTCGGTGGTCGGGAGGGCCGGGGAGGCCGTGGGCACGGTTGTGGCCGCCCACGAGGCGGGCTTCGCGGCGCTGGTCGGCGACGCTGCATGGCCCGGCTTGGACGGGGCGCCGGACGAGTGGGAGGCGGCCGGGGCGCAGGGGACGTCGGGCGAGATCGGCAGGCTTGTCAGCCGCTCGTCGGTCAGGTTGCCTACCGTCACTGAGACGTTCCATTGGTAGCCGGAAAGCCACGGCACCAGGATCGTGGTGCGACCGCCCGACGCCGTGGGGTGTTCGATGTGACCGCTACCGAGGATCTCGCCATCGAAACCGGACGCCATCCGGACGCGTACGGTGACGTCCGCGGGCGTGCCCGACGGATCCTTGTCCGTAATGGTGATGGCGGCGCGGGCCTCGCCCGTGCTGGTGTCGCACGTTGCCTTCGCGGTGAAGTCGCCGATGCTGCAGGCGTGGGCGCTGCCGGAGGCGATGAGCATGAAGCCGGCTGCGGACGCGGCGGTAGAGATGACGGCACGCTTGGACAGCAAGGGTCCCTCCCCAGGGAAACGTTCCACGAGCAGTTCCGCGGGACGGATGCCACTCGCCGCAGGTTTATACCCGCGGAATGCTTCGGGGCGCCTGGGCCGGGCGAAGCGGCTCATCATTGCACCCCCGTGCCATTGCCAACACACCAGCCTCGTCGTGAGACTGTGTCGCCGTCCAAGTCTCAGAGCGGTCAGTGATTCACGGGACGGCCAAACGTTCTGGAAGCCGTGGCAGAGCGCGAGAGAGCGTCAGGCCGCCTTGCATCAGCCGATGGGCACGGCCTCGGCCCAATTCCTCTACTCGGTCGCGGCCTGCCGCTTCTTCTGAGGTTCCTCAAGTAGTCCATCCTGCGCAGTGAAGGACCGGCACTAAGTCGACCTGGGCGTCGGGGTGGACTGGGCCGGTGAACGGCTCCAATAGCCGATCCACGAGATTGACTGTGATGACTGCACCGCCCGACGGTAGAGCGTCCTGGCAGGGAAAAACCGCCCGGACGCTCGACGGGCAGGCGTATGCCGTCCTTCCGTTCACCACGTGCGTGTCACGCGGTAGCACCGCCTGCTCCGGCGCATCTCAGCCTTCGTCTTGTCTCACGCGCGCCGGGCGATGGTGGGCGACTGCGAGGGCGGGCCGGGCAGGGCCAGGTTCGGGGGTGCGTTTGATGGCGCGGCTGACGATGGCTGTCTCGATGTGGCTGATGCCCAGGCTCGACAGGTCGCGGGAGAGGAAGTCGTAGAGGGCGGTCAGGTCGGGGAAGTACGCGGCCGCGTGCAGGTTTGAGGGGCCCGACGTGGCGAACGCACCGTGCACGGCAGGATGATCAGCTAGTGCCTGCCCGGCGGCAGCCAGGTGGTCGGGCGCCACGTGCAGCAGGAGTTTGGCCTCGATGGGCAGTCCGAGCCGGCGGGGATCGACGATGACCTGGGTGATCAGGCGGCCCTGAGCAGTCAGTTGGGCGATGCGTCGGCGCACGGTGGTCTCGGGGTGTCCGATGCACGCGGCCAGGGCCGCTGCGGTCAGGCGCGCGTCGGGGGTCAGGGCGTTGATGAGGGACTGTTCCAGGGCGTCGGTGTCGATGCCGTAGGGGCCCGGGGAATCGGGAGCCGCTGCCAGGGGGACCGGCCTGGCCCGGGTTAGGGCGACGCGTTCCGGCGTGGTCAGTACCTGGTGCCGCCACTCGGAGGTGAGCCGGAAGACGTGCAGGATGGTGGCGCTTTCCAGGGACGTGACTGCCTGAGTGGAAGGCAGCTGGCGGAAGACCAATGGGTCGCGTGAGCCCGGCTCGGTGCGGGCGACCGCGAAGATCTCGTCGCCCGAGGTGGTGACGTCGATGAACGGGATGTCCTCGCGTGCCGCGAGGGCGGACGCGATGGTGTCCAGCTTTCCCCGCAGGACCCGGATGCGCAGGAAGAGGGCCCCGGCCGCGCCCCGTTGCGCGGTCGCGCGACGGGGGAGACCACCACGCGCACGGTGCCGTCGGCGCCTAACGCGTGCAGCCGACGGCGCACGGTGGCGGGATTGAGCCCCAGCACCTGGGCCGCGTGCTCCGCTGTGAGGCGGCCGTCGCACTGCAACGCGGCCACCAGCCGCTGGTCGGTGAGGCTGAGTACGGAATCCGCCGATGCGCGCGCCATGAAGACAAGTTTCGCCCAATCCGGCGCCGCGCGGCACCCGTCTCGGGATCGTGGCCCCAAGGATGGATGTCATCCGCGAAGGCGCCGCAGTCAACCGAGGATCGCGGGCCTGACACAGCATCACGAATACGTGGAGGAACGGAATGAAGCGCAAAACGACCGCTCTGCTCACGGTCGCCGGCATCGCCGCGGCGACCCAGCTCGTGCTGGGAACCACCCCTGCATCCGCCAACGCACCCGCGTACCAGCTCAAGAACGTGGCTACGGGCAAGTGCATGCGGGGCGTCCGCTCCGGCTACACGTACGCCGTCACGATGGTGAAGTGCAACCGGAACGACGACAATCAGTGGTGGGGCGTCGTCCAGGGCCAGGTGCACGAGGTCTACGGGGGCCTCCACGATACGGACATCTGCCTGGCCGTCCCCAGAAGTGAAAAAGGTGACGCCCCCAAGGACGTCGACACGACGAGCTGTAACAACTACAAGGCCTACTACCTGGGGATGAGCACGATCCCCAAGGCGAACAAGCCCACCACCCTCGGAACCGTTCCCGGATACATCGGACACTACGCCTCCGACGATACCTACCTCAGCTGCTATCAGATCGACGGCAACTACACCAAGTGGCTTTGGGTGCCCTAATTACTGCAGCAGGGCCTCGCCGACACCTGCCACAATGTCAGCGCCACCCAGTCTGAGGTGACTCAGCGAACCTCTTTCATCCTGTGTTGGCGTGCGCAGTGGGCTGGTCAGCGGGTCTGGTGATGAGACAGGGCGACTCGTCGTTGGTGTGGTGATTCCACTCAGCATACCGGCGACCAGAGGAGCCCTGTTGGTTCCGCATCCTGCCGCGTTCGACCTGCCCCACGCCGTGGCCGAGTGGGTCACGATGCTCGCCGTCACCCGTGAGGGTGACGGCGGCGCAAACTCCCGCTGCGCTAGCGGGTGTTCGTCGCACTCGTGTCCCTGCGCGACCACGACACCCTCGCCGGCATCGCGGTTTCCTTCGGTATCTGACCAGGTTCCAACTATCGTGTCCCAGCTCACGGACGTGCTTTGCGAGGTCGAGACGCCCAAGTCGCCCTTGTCTTCTGGTGACAGCTATCGCCCGCTTCGGCACAACTGGTAGAAACGGCGTGTTGGGTACCCCCGGGCCGGGCGGGTCAGGGGGACCCGTGGCACGGCCCGCGTCCGTGGGGCAGAGCAGGCCCGCGTCGCCCAGGTCAACGCGCCGACGTCCCCCCCGGTCACGGCCGACTCCCTGGCTGTACCTGACTGGCGCGCGGCGGCGAGCCGCTGGAGCCAGATGCCGGTATCGACCACGATGTACTACGAGCCGACTTCACCGTCGGCGGAGAAGTTCGCCGTGGGGGAGTAGCTCCCCAGCTTGTCACTCATGGTCAAGACCTCCGGCGGGAGAAGATGGGGGCCACACAGCGCGCGGTGGATCTGACTGCGCTGTACGACCGTGGTGTTCACGGTCGCGGAGGCACTGGCGAAGGACCTGCCGGGTTCGTAGACTCCGTCTTGCCGGACGGACGGATTGATCCGGTACTCGTTCAGTTCCACGCGCTCGCTCGACTTGGGCGATCTTCACGACAGTCTGAGCCAGAGCCTGGACGGCTTCAACGGCTGGCTGCTCCAGGACTACGGCTCGGCCCGGTAGCCACCGGCGAAGACTGCATGCTGTGCGGGTGCGCGCAGGAGCTGATACCGCTGCTGCGCGCCCTCGATCACTTCGTCGGCGCCCGACGTTCTCCGGCCAGCGCGCGGGATCGTTGATGGTGCACCAGCTCAGCGCCGACGTGGTCTGCTGCGGCGCGGCCTTCACCGTCGCTCGCCGCCCGTGGAGCGAACGACGCGGTAGGAGAGGTGGGTTGCCGCCGGCGTCGCTAGCACCCGGGTGCGTTCGAGGGTGATCGAGGAGTCGAGGGCACCGAACAGAGGCGTGCCGGCGCCGACCAGGACCGGGACCACGTGCACGCGGATCTCGTCGACCAGGCCGAGCGGGAGGGCTTGCTGCATGACGGTGGCGCCGTGCAGTCCCACGACTTTGTCGCCGGCTGCTGCCTTGGCCTGTTCGATCGCGCTGACCACCCCGTCAGTGACGAAGGTGAATACGGGCGGGTACGACCCTGCCGGTACCTGGTGGGTGACCACGAAACAGGGGAGGTCGCCCATCGGGCCGCCCTGGCCCCAGCCGCCGGCTCCTTCGTTCTTCGCAAAGGACTTACGGCCCATCACCACCGCACCCCAGTCGTTCACCACGTTCTCCAGAATCGCCCGATCCTCGTCGGTCGCCTGGTCGGACATCCACTGGTGGAGCATCCAGGCGCCGTCGCCGAACGGATTCTCGCGGTTGTCGTTCGGGCCGGTGACATATCCATCGAGCGAGATGGACATGTCGCAGATCACTTGTGCCACGGTGAACGCCTTCCCTCTGTGACTGCTCCGGACTCTCGGTGTGCTGGTTATGACCCGGAGGACCGGCTGGACTCATCGGTGCTCTGTCGATTGCCTGTCTTACCTTCTTGGTGGGTTAGAACTGGTCACTCGTACGATCAGCGGAGCCCAGGGGCTCTGGGCATGGCTCGTTGCCTGTTGCAGTCGGTATGGCTTTGGCAACTTGGCCGCCCGGCGCCCCGCGACGACTCGACCACCAATTGGGAATCGCGACTCGATCGCTCTGTAAGACAACGTCGGCGAGGTCGTATGTGGGACCGGTGTGACGACGAGCTGGCGGAGGAAATCGTGCCCGAGATCTGGGCGGGACTGGACATCGGAAAGAAGCACCACCACGCCGTGGCAATCGACGCCTACGGCAAGCAGCTGCTGTCCCGCCGCGTGATGAACGATGAGACCGAGCTGCTCCAGCTGCTCGGCGACGTCCTGGAGATATCCCGCGACGTGCTGTGAGCCGTGGACATCAACACCGGCATCGCAGCACTGGCGGTCGGTCTTCTCCTCAACCACGGTCAACCCGTCGCCTACCTCACCGACCGGGCCGTCCAGCAGGCATCCACCACCTACCGGGGCGAAGGCAAGACCGACGCCCGCGACGTCTTCATCATCGCCGACCAGGCCCGCATCCGCCGCGACGTCAGCATGCTCCGCACCGGCGACGACATCGCCCTCGACCTTCGGCTCCTCACCGCCCGGCGCCTGGACGTCGTCCACGACCGGACCCGCCAGATCAACCGCTTGCGAGCCCAGCTCTGGAGTTCTCCCCTGCGCTGGAGAGGGCCCTGGACCTGACGAAGAAGGGCCCCGTCGTCCTGCTGACCGCCTACCAGACCCCGGCCGCAATCCGCCGCATGGGCGTCCGGCGGCTGGAGACCTGGCTCCGCAACCGCAAGGTCCAGGGCGCTGGCACGCTCGCGGCCCGCGCCGTGGAAGCCGCCCAGGCCCAGATGACCGCTCTTCGCGGCGAGGACCTGGGTGCCGAACTCGTCGCCCGCCTCGCTCACGCGGTGGTCGCCCACAACGACGAAGTGGCCGAACTCGACGCCCGAGTCTAAGCCCGCTTCCGCCAGCACCGGGACGCTGAAATCATCCTCAGCATGCCCGGCATGGGCCCCATCACCGGCGCCGAGTTCATCGCCGCGACCGGCGGAGACCTCAGCGCCTTCGCCAGCGCCGACCGCCTCGCCGGCTTCGCCGGCCTGGCCCCAGTCCCCTGGGATTCCGGAAAGGTCAGCGGCAACCTGCGCCAGCCTCGCCGCTACCACCGCGGCCTCCAACGCGCCCTCTACCTCTCCACCCAGGTCAGCGTGTTCTTCTGCCCCGTCTCGAAGGCGTACTACGACCGCAAGAGGAAAGAGGGCAAGGGGCACAAGCAAGCCGTCATCTCCCTCGCCCGCCGCCGCGTCAAACGTCCTCTGGACCATGATCCGAGACCGCGCCCCCTTCCAGACCGCCCCAATCGCTGGGGCCTAGGGGGTGTCCGGAAAGTCATGGGAGCCAGAGCCGCAGGCAGGCGAGGGTGACCATGGCC
>NZ_NNBJ01000022.1 GCF_002803085.1 Streptomyces sp. CB01201
ACTGCGCATCAGTCAACGGCACACCCAAACCAACGACCGCCTGATCCAAACGAAATGGCCTAGTGGGGCCGGCTCCAGCTGGCCTGGACGGTCTTGCCCTGCTGGTGAGGTATCACCCTGAAGTCGGTGGCCAGCCGGCGGACGATGCCCAGCCCGAAGCCGCCCCCGCCATCGGGGTCCCCGGGGCGGGGGACGGGCGCCTCGTTGCTGTGGTCGCGTACCGCGGCCACGAGCTTTCCCCGTCGCTGGTCCAGGTGGAGGTGCCAGGGCCCACGGGTGTGACGTATGGCGTTGCCGAGCAACTCGGCCACCACGAGGACGACTTCGTCGGGGTCGACCCACGGGCACATCGCACGACAGTAGTGCGCCGTGGCTCTGCGGGCGGCCGATGGGCCGATCTGCGAAGAGTTGAGGGTCAGCATCGATCCGGAACGCTCCCGTCTGGGCACAGGTCTGTACGCCTCCCTTTGCCCCGCTCTCGAAGGAGGCAGGCGGCTGTCCCGTCAAGAGGGACGTTTTCGTGCCGAATGGGGACCTGGGTCTCCGTCCTTGGTGACCAACGGCAGGGAGTCGGCCCCGTCCGGTCGGTGCGGGGCGAGCGCGTCGGGCGCGAAGGCGGGTCAGGTGAGCGCGTTCCCGCGCAGTACGAGGAGGGCCACATCGAGAACGGCCAGGAGCAGGGTGGCTGCGAACGGCAGGCGGCTGCGGGTACCGGAGCGCGGGGGCAGCGCGATGGCCGCGGCCGGCGGGGCTGCCGCCGCGAGGCCGGCCCACTCCAGTGGGCCGAGTGGCGTCGCAGGGCCGAGGACGAGGACGGCCGAAGCAGCCAGGAGTGGGACGGCGGCCATGAGGCGGGCCCGGCGTGCGCCCAGGCGTTGGGGCAGTCCGCGCACTCCGGTGGTGAGGTCGTCCTCGATGTCCGGCAGGACATTGGCGGCGTGTGCGCCGACGCCGAGCAGGGCTCCGGCCGCCATGGCCCAGGCAGGAGGCCACGGGTGATTGGGCAGCCCGAGCGTGACGACGGCGGGCAGCAGTCCGAAGGCGGCGGCATACGGCAGCCAGGACAGCCGAGTGCGCTTGACGCCGAGGTTGTACGACCAGGCCGACGCCACACCGGCCAGATGCACGCCCCCCGCCGCCGGACCGTTGGCCAGCGAGAGCGGAACGCACAGCGCCAGCGCGCAGAGGGCGGCCGTGGCCACCGCGCGGGGTGTCACCGTACCGACCGCCAGAGGTTTGTCGCTCCTGCCGCTCGCGATGTCACGGCGCAGGTCGGCGCGGTCGTTGCACCAGCCGACCGACAGCTGGCCGGTGAGGACGGCCGACGCGGTCAGGGCCGTGCCGCCGGGGCCGCGCCCGACGCTCGCCGCGAGCGCGGTGGCCACCAGGGTGACGGTGAGCGCGGGCCCCGGGTGCGAGGCCGCCAGCAGCCCGAGGAGGCGGCCGCCCGAGCCGGAGCGCGGTGTGGCGGCAGGGGTCGCGGTGGAGTGCACGGCCCCGAGCATAGAGGCCGCCCGACCTGCCGCACATCAGCCCAATTCCTAACTTCCGTGTGATTCGCTCTTATTCTGGCCGAATGACGCAAATCGCCGCTGTCCACGGGGTGCTCCCGCCCCACCGGTACCAGCAGGCCGAGATCACCGAAGCGGTCGCGGCGATGTGCCTGCCGCCGGGCGCCGACCGCGGTGTACTGAGGCGTTTGCACTCCAGCGCCGCGGTCTCCACCCGGCATCTGGCGCTGCCCCTCGACCGGTACGCCGAGGTGACCGGATTCGGCGAGGCCAACGACCTCTTCATCGAAACCGCCCTCGAACTCGGCGAGCGGGCGATGGTCGCCGCCCTGGCGGAGGCCGGCCTCGCCCCGCACGACGTGGACCTGGTGATCTCCACCTCGGTCACCGGGCTCGCCGTACCGTCCGTCGAGGCGCGGCTGGCCGCCCGGCTCGGGCTGCGCACCGATGTGAAACGCGTACCCGTCTTCGGGCTCGGCTGCGTCGCGGGCGCCGCCGGTCTGGCACGCCTGCACGACTACCTGGACAGCAGGCCGGACCAAGTGGCGGTACTGCTCTCGGTCGAACTCTGCTCGCTGACCCTCCAGCGGCGGGACGACTCCGTACCGGGCATGGTGGCAGGCGCGCTCTTCGGGGACGGCGCCGCCGCACTGGTGGCGGTCGGCAAGGATCATCCGCGCGCTCGCGAACAGGCGGGGCCGCGGGTGGTCGCCACGCGCAGCCGCCTGTATCCGGGCACCGAGCGTGCTCTGGGCTGGGACATCGGCGACAGCGGCTTCGCCGTGGTGCTCGGCGCCGAACTGCCGGACCTGGTGCGGCTCCACGTCGGCGAGGAAGTGCGGTCCTTCCTCGCCGAACACGACCTCAAGCCCGCGGACGTCACCGGCTGGGTATGTCACCCCGGCGGCCCCAAGGTGCTGGAAGCACTCGACGAGACCCTCGCGCTGGACGCCCGCGCGCTGGACCTCTCCCGTCGTTCCCTGGCCGAGGTCGGCAACCTCTCCTCCGCCTCGGTCCTGCACATCCTGCGCGACACGCTCGCGCTGCGTCCGCCGCCGCCCGGCAGCGCCGGACTGCTGCTCGCCCTGGGGCCGGGCCTGTGCTCCGAACTCGTTCTGCTCCGCTGGTAGGCCCACATGAACCCGTACACCGTTCTGATCCTGCTGGTCGCCGGGGAGCGACTGGCCGAACTCGCCGTCGCACGACGCAACTTGACGTGGAGCCTCGCGCGCGGCGGGGTGGAATTCGGGCGCGGACACTACCCGGCGATGGTCCTCCTGCACACCGGGCTCCTCCTCGGGTGTCTCGCCGAGACCCAGCTCGCCCCTCGCGGCTTCCTGCCGGCCCTCGGCTGGCCGATGCTCGCGCTGGCACTCGGCGCGCAGGTGCTCCGGTGGTGGTGCATCACGACCCTGGGACCGCGCTGGAACACCCGGGTCGTCGTCGTGCCCGCCCTGCCACTCGTCACCGCGGGCCCCTACCGTCTGCTCAAGCACCCCAACTACCTCGCCGTCGTCGTCGAGGGCGTCGCCCTGCCCCTGGTCCACTCCGCGTGGCTCACCGCCCTGTGCTTCACCCTGCTCAACCTTCCGCTGCTCGCGACCCGGCTGCGCTGCGAGACGCTCGCCCTCCGGCGCTGTGTCCCGGAACCGGCGTGATCGACCTGCTGATCGCCGGCGGCGGCCCCGCCGGTCTCGCCACCGCCATCCATGCCGCTTCGTCCGGCCTCGATGTGGTGGTCGCCGAACCCCGAACCGCTCCCATCGACAAGGCGTGCGGAGAGGGCCTGATGCCCGGCGCCGTCCGAGCCCTGCGCGAACTGGGCGTCGAGTTGCCGGGTCGGCCCATCCACGGCATCCGGTATCTGGACGGTGAACGCCTCGCCGAAGCCAGATTCCGGGAGGGGCCGGGCAGGGGCGTACGGCGAACGGCGCTGCACGAGGCCCTGTCCCGCCGGGCGGCGGATCTCGGAGTGCCCGTCCTTCCCCTCCGGATCGGCGCGGTGCACCAGGACGCCCACGGCGTCAGCGCCGCCGGTCTGACCGCCCGCTACCTCGCCGCCGCCGACGGCCTGCACTCGCCCGTCCGCAGACAGTTCGGTCTGGAGCGCGCCGACCCGCGGCCGCCCCGCTACGGTCTGCGCCGACACTTCACGATGGCGCCCTGGACCGACTGCGTGGAAGTCCACTGGTCGCCGCGGTCCGAGGCATACGTCACACCGCTGGCCCCCGACCTGGTCGGCGTGGCCATCCTGACGAGTCAACGGGCGCCCTTCGACGAGCAGTTGGGCTCCTTTCCCGCCCTGGCCCGACTGCTCCGCCCGTATGCCGCGTCACCCGTGCGGGGCGCCGGACCACTGCGCCGGCGCGTACGGGCCCGCGTCGCCGGCCGCGTGCTGCTGGTCGGAGACGCGGCCGGCTACATCGACGCGCTCACCGGCGAGGGCATCTCCCTCGCGTTGGCCGGCGCGGCCCACCTGGTGCGGTGCGTACGCGCCGACCGGCCACAGGACTACGAACAGGCCTGGCACCGCGCCTCCCGGCGCTACCGCCTGCTGACCGAGGGGCTGCTCCGCGCACGTTCCCACCCACGCCTGGCCCCGCACATCGTGCCGCTGGCCCGCCGCCTGCCCGCGGTCTTCTCCCATCTGGTCAACCAACTCGCCTGAGGGTGGTTCGACCCGGAACACAGGGGCTTGTGCAGGTGTGACGCGGAAGCCCCGGGCAGCGGTATTCACCCCCGTATCGCGCTGTGCGCACTGCGTGTGCCGTTGCCGATGCACAGCGCGTCCGGGTAACGAGTCCGACAGGGCTGACGCAGTAATTCAGGGGAAGACGATCAACGTCATGTCCACGCCCCGTCTGGAAGGTGAGCTGCCCGACCCACTCCGTCCCTGCCCACCCGCCGCTCAGGCTCCCTGGAACGGCGGTTCTCTGAGATTGCGACAACTCTGTGTCCCGACGATCGTTGCGCACGGCCCCCACGCCGCCGCTCGACCCCGCCAACCCCACCGCTACCCGGCCGAGCCAAGAGCCACACATCCCGGCATCCGAGGCATCAGGGGCATCCGCGACCCATGCGTCGCCGCCCCTGAACGAGCGGGAGGTCGCGCTGATCCGTGCGGGTCTCGCCGTGGTCGAACCGCAGGCCGGCGAGGTGACGGTGTACTTCTACGCCATCCTCTTCGCCCGCTATCCCGAGGTCCGCGCGCTGTTCCCCGCCGACATGGACGTCCAGCGCGACCGTCTGCTGCGAGGGCTGCTGCGCATCATCGAGCTGGTCGACGACCCGGAGAACCTTGTCCGGTTCTGTGCCCTTCTGGGGCGGGACCACCGCAAGTTCGGGGCCCTGGAGGGGCACTACCCGGCCGTGGGAGAGTGCCTGCTCGCCGCACTGGCCCGGTACGCCGGCCCCAACTGGACGCCAGAGATGGCAGCCGCCTGGACGAAGGCGTACACCACCGCGGCCGGCGTGATGGTGCAGGCGGCCGAGGAGGACAGCCGAGTGCGCCCCGCCGTCTGGCGGGCGCAGATCGTCGGTCATGTGCCGCGCGGAAACGGCATCGCGGAAATCACGGTGCGGCCCGAATTCGCCTACCCCTACACCGCGGGTCAGTACGTCAGCATGGAGACGCCCTGGAGACCCTTGGCCTGGCGCCATTACTCCGTGGCCAACGCTCCCAGGCCGGACCACACTCTCACCTTCCACGTCCGTGCCGTGCCCGGAGGCGTGGTCAGCAACTCCCTGGTGTACCGCGCGGCCGTCGGTGACATCGTCAAACTCGGGCCGCCACAGGGTGCCATGGCCCTGGAGGCCGCCGAGGACCGCGACCTGGTGTGTGTGGCCGGCGGCACCGGACTCGCCCCCATACGCGCCATCCTGGAACAGGCCGCGCACACCGGCATACGCCGCTACGTCGATCTCTTCGTCGGCGCCCGCACCGCGGAGGAGCTGTACGGCCTGGACGACATGCTCCGCATGGCACAGCGCCATCACTGGCTGTCGGTCCGCGCCGCCGTCTCCCACCAGCACATCGTGGGCAGGGAAGGAAGCCTGCCGCAGGTGCTGCGCGAGTTCGGGCCCTGGGACCAGCACGAGGCCTTCCTGTGCGGGCCGCCCGACATGGTCACCTCCGCCGCCCACAACCTCATGCGCGGCGGTGTTCCCCCGTTCCGGATCCACCACGACCCGCTCGACGTCCCCGTTCTGAACACCCCTCTCGCCCCAGTGCGCGATCCCCAGGAGAACCCAGCGCTGTGAACAGCCCCCACGCCATACCCACCCCGGGCGAGCGTGCGCTCCAGGCCCACCTCGGCACCGCGGAGCGTGCGAACTCGTTCTACTCCCGTCAGGTGCATCCCGGACTGACCCCGCAGATGCGGGACTTCGTCGCGCGGCAATCCATGGTGTTCCTCTCCACCGCCGACGCCGGCGGCCGCTGCGACTCCAGCTTCAGAGCCGGGCCGCCCGGCTTTGTCACGGTCCTGGACGAGCGCACGCTGACCTACCCGGAATACCGCGGCAACGGTGTCCTGGCCAGTGCCGGCAACATCGCGGAAAACCCCCATGTCGGGCTGCTGTTCATGGACTTCACCCACCACCACATAGGGCTGCACGTCAACGGGACGGCCGGCCTGCTGGCCCCCGGCGACCCGCGGATCGCCCACGCCCCGGTCCCTTTCGACTCCGCCCCCGGGCGCCAGCCCGAGCTGTGGATCCACATCACGGTGCACGAGGCGTACGTTCACTGCTCGAAGCACATCCCCCACCTCGAACCGGCCGCTCGCCCTCCGCGTGACCAGTCCGACCAACGCCCCAAGGACAGCGACTACTTCGTCGCCCCGGCCGTCGCCCCGGCCGTCGCCCCGGCCGCCGGCCTGTCCGACCTGCTGACCGCGGGCAACCAGAACGGTCCTGTCGCCTACGACCCCCGATACCCGCGATGACGTCACCTCCGGGACGCAGGACGGACCGGGCCGCCCCGTCGTGGGGCTGAAATGACGTCGTCGCAAAGGGAGTTGTGTGCAATGATCTCGGCTCGTTCAGGCGGTGCCGAGGGGGGCTCATGCGTACGTTGAGGATGATGGGTGTGGTCGCGGTGTTGCTGGCCGCGGTACCGGGGTGTGGCGGCGGGTCGGCCTCGGCCCGGTCCACCCCGGACGCGGCATCCACGGTGAGCCCGACGGGAGCCGGAGCCGCCGACTGCGCCGCCGTGCGCGAGCGTTGGAACAAAGCCCTGGAGGCGGGGCTCCCCCTCCTGCGAAGGGGCCGTCCGTGATGAACGAGAACACGACGAAGTCCCTGGAAGCGGCCTCGGAGATCATGAACGCGAGTCCGACTTGCTTTTCGGACTGGGATGTCCAGGCTCTCAAGGAGACCATGGAGTTCGGCAAGAAGGCGGGAGCCGCCCTGGCGTCGAAGCGGCCCACCCCGTCACCCTGACTTCGCGGGGCGGGAGTCGCATGGGTCGGTCGCGCGGACGAGGACGCGGCCCCGAGGGCAGAGCACGCCGGACCCGATGTACGGAGTCGTCGTAGCATTAGGCACACTTTGCTCTTTATAGACCTATGCGAACTACCAGAGGATGGCTGACGCATGATCACGCTGACGAAGGAAACCGGGCCGGCGGACCTGGACGGGGTTACGCATCTCTCCCTCGGTGTGTCCTGGGACCCCACAGCCGGCAGCAGCGGCGGGGTGGTTGGGATGCTCCGCCGCAAGACGGGCACCGACCTCGACCTCATCGCCATCGCCATGCAGGGCGCGGACCCGGTGCGTCTTGCGGGTCTCGACTCCCTGGACCCCATGGGCAACGGCTCCGTGGTTCACAGCGGCGACAACCAGACCGGTCGCGGCGACGGCGACGACGAAACCGTCACGGTCGAGTTCGCGCGGGTGCCCGCCAACATAACCTCGATCGTGTTCGTCGCCGCCGCCTTCAAGAAGGGCAGCTCCTTCCAGAAGGCCCGCAACATCAGCTTCAAGGTCTACGACGCGACCGGCGGCAGCTCGCAGCAGGTCGCCGACATCTGGCCCAGCCTGCTGACCCAGGACAACGGTTGCGCCGTGGCGAAGGCCACTCGGGACGGCGCCTCCTGGAAGCTCGAAGTGATCAACGTGACGGGGAAGATCAAGCAGGGCGACGAGCACGCGCTGATGCGGTTCGCCGTCAGCAAGTAGCCCGTCGGCAGCCGGCTCGGCGCGGGAAGCTCCAGCCGGTCGGGGCTCCAGCCGGTGGGAACTCCAGCCGGTCGGAACTCCAGCAGCAAGTGGCTTGTTCTCGCCCGGGTAGCGGAACCGTGCCCGGGCGGGGTTTCCCCGAGCGACGGCGGACACGCCTTCGGCCAAGCGCCCTCTTCAGCCCGTGCCGGGAGACACTCGTTCGGCCCGCTCGGGACAGGGGCACCCGGAGCAAGCCGAGGGAGAGCCGTTCATGACCACGTTCCCCACCGCGCGAAACATCAGGACCACACCGGAAGGCATCCTGTGGGAGCCCGGCGAACGCTGGGTCCGGGGCCGCAAGGGCGAGGTCACCGTTGTCGACAGCCGGCACCCCGTCCTCGTCTGGGAGCCGGACGTCCCCGTCCCGCTGTACGCGTTCCCCCGCGACGAGGTCCGCCAGGATCTCCTGCGCCCGGCGAAGAACCCGCCCACGGGTACGCATACGGGATCGCGCGTCTTCTACGACCTCGAAGCCGAGGGCCAGTTGACGGAGAACGCGGCCTGGACGTTCCCCGCCGACGACCTCGCCGGCCACATCGCCTTCGAGTGGTTCAGCCGCGTCGGCCGCGGCCTCGACCACTGGTACGAGGAGGAGGAAGAGATCTTCGTCCACCCCCGCGACCCGTACAAGCGCGTGGACGCACTGGCGAGCAGCCGGCATGTGACGGTCGAGATCGACGGCACGGTCGTGGCCGACACCCACCGCCCGGTGCTGCTCTTCGAGACCGGACTTCCCACGCGCTACTACCTTCCGCGGGAGGACGTGCGCCTGGACCTCTTCGAACCGACCGACCACAGCACGGGGTGCCCCTACAAGGGCACCGCCGAGTACTGGTCGTGGCGCGGCGAGGCCGACGTGCCGCCGAACATCGCCTGGACCTATCCGGAGCCGCTGCCCGCGGTGGGCGCCGTCCAGCGCCTCGTCGCCTTCTACAACGAGGCCGTCGACATCACCGTGGACGGTGAACGACTGGCGCGCCCGGCCACGGTGTTCAGTAGGACACTGTCGACGCCACCCGCTCCGTGAGCCAGGCGCACCGGACGGTCAACGGACCGCGTCCGGCACGTCCGGCGCGGGCCTAGACCGCGCGCCGGAAGGCGGGGTGCTCGCCGAGCCGTCGCACATACGCGTCGAGCCGAGGGGCCGCTTCGAGCAACTCGGCCCGGTCTTCGAGATGGACAAGAGCCACCCACAGGTCCACGTCCGCGGCCGTCAACTCCTCGCCCAGCGCGAAGGACCGCCGGGCGAGACGGCGATCCAGCAACCGCAGCGCGGCCTGCCGTGCCGAGGGCCGCGCGGCGGACGTGACATCGCGGTCGATCAGGGTGCGCAGGGCCTCGATGTCCGCGATCAGGTGCGACGGCCGCAGCCGGGCTACCCCGTCTCCGGCCTCGCCCGCCAGGGGGCCCGAGAGGTCGCGGAGGATGTCGGGCGTGTGGTTGCTGACGATCCGGCCGCTCCAACGGTCGCGCAGCGCGGGCGCCGTCAACGGTCCGTCGTAGTGGTACCCCGTGGTTTCGTAGGCGCGGCGCAGCGCGGCGTAGCCCTCGGGGGTCGCGGCGGGGGAGGTCAGGAGCGTCGTGGCGACCGAGTCGCGCAGACCGAGCAGGTCGAGGGTGATCGCGATGCGCTGCGAGCGGGGACAACTCCCGCACAGGAAAAGGTCGTAGCGCCGTGGTGCGGGATAGAAGCCACCGGCCGCACCGACACCGATCCGGCTGCGGAAGCGACGGGCGTGCGGCGAAGCCACCGCCACCCTGGGCCTCGGCCCCGGAGCGGGGGCCGAGGCCTGACAGCCGGTGGACGCGCCAGTGCGGGAACTGCGGGAAAATGTCTCGGGCATGACTCTCCCTGGGAATGAGGCGCCACTGCGGCCATCAGCGCATCAGCGGCTGGATGCGGGGCGGCGTCGCTGGTCGGGGACGATCCGGATCGCGGGGACGGTCCCGGATCAGTAGGCGCTGGAGACGCGCAGAAGATCGATGTGCAGGCGCCTGGTCAAGCCGCTCCTCGGCATGTCCACCCGCCTCATCCTCGGGGCTCGCGAGACGCGAGACCACGCTTGCCCCGCCGTGCAGGCGGGACCCGGTCGTCACCCGGGGCACCCCGTCGCGGTGGAAGGGTTGCCTGTCAGCGGGCCGGGGCCGATGACCACGGGAGCGGGTGAACCCGCACTGTGGGCGCTGACAATCGTGACCGTCCACGCCAGTTTGAGCGGGCTTCGCGAAGCCGTCAAGAAGGCCGACGAGCGGTCTCAACTGGTGGCCCGTACATTGACATTCCCCCGATTGCCTGCCTACCTTTCGCGAACGACGTGATGCCCTCGGGCCCGTGGAAACGGGTCGGCAGATGTACCTGCGGGGCCGGAGAAGTGACGGTGACAGTGATGCGCGCAGCTGATGGGACGGCCGCCCGGCGGTGCCCCGGCCGCATCCCGCTGTGCACGGACCGCTGCGTCGATCTGCTGCGCGTCAGCAGCGCGCTGTGTACGCAGCCGAGCAGCGCCCTCCGCTGAGCCCGACCGTTCCATCGAGTCCCTGACGCCCACCGCCCACGCGGTGCGGCTGTTCGCGCTCGACCCCTCGGAACCCCGGACGTCCACGCGTCATCGCAGGTCCCCTCGCCGTGTTCCGCCCGGCAGGGGCCCTGCCGCGATCCCGATACGGAGACCCGCACCGCCATGTCCACCAGCGTGTACCCCGCTCCACCGGCCGGCCCGGAATCCCGGCTGACGGAACCTCATGTCCTGGACAACGCCGCCTGGGCGGCGCTGACGGGCCCGCAGGCCCACCTCGCCGAGCGCCACGGCAGGGCCGCCCGCTTCCCCACCGACGTCTCGCCCTTCACCGCCCTGGCGGACCCCACCGACGCCCGCGCCTGGGACGACCTGGCCCTGCTGGTCGGACCAGGTGCCCTCACACCCGTGACGGCGGTCAGGACCGTGCCGGACGGCTGGGAAATCGAGCAGAGCGGTGAGGGCGTCCAGATGGTGGCCACCGCGCTGCGCGACGCGCCCGCGCCCGAGGCCGTGCGGCTGGGTCTCGCCGACGTCCCCGAGATCCTCGAACTGATCGCGCTGACCAGGCCGGGCCCCTTCCTGCCCCGTACCGTGGAACTCGGCACCTACCTCGGACTCCGGGAGGACGGGCGGCTGATCGCGCTGGCCGGGGAGCGGCTGCGGCCGCCCGGCTGGACCGAGATCAGCGCCGTCTGCACCCACCCGGACCACCGCGGCCGGGGCCTGGCGACCCGGCTCGTCCGCGCCGTGGCGCGCGGCATCAGAGAACGCGGCGACACCCCCTTCCTGCACGCCGCCGCGAGCAACACCAACGCCATCCGGCTGTACGAGTCGATCGGCTTCACCCTGCGCCACCGCACCCGGTTCCTGCTCGTCCGCGCACCGGGCGGCCCCGTGGAACCGCTCGGACATGACGGACAAGAAAGAGCCGAACTCCGGGAAGAAAAAGCGTAGTTGTGTCGTTGGAATCGTCGAAGCGCACGCGGTGCCCCATCGGGAGACCGTCGGCGCGAGGCCGGCAAGGAACCCGGGTCCACCGGGCGGAAGGGGCGGTGAGCCAGGTGGGTACGCCGTCCCGTCGCCCTGCCGCCGAGCCGGCCCCGCGCCGCCTCCACCTCTACTCCCGGCACCACATCGACCTGCTGCGCGTCGCCGGCGCGCTCTGTCGCCCCTGACGTTCCTCCACGGCCACGCCCCACGCACCGGGGCGGGCTTCCTCGTACGGATCTTCAGGAAGGCGTCACCGCCGTGACCTCAACTCCCTCCCCCCTGCACCTCGCCGTCGCGCTCGACGGCACCGGCTGGCACCCGGCGTCCTGGCGGGAGCCGGTGTCCCGGCCCCGGGACCTGCTCACCGCCCGATACTGGGCCGACCTCGTCGCGGAGGCCGAACACGGGCTGCTCGACCTGGTGACCATCGAGGACGGTCTGGGGCTCCAGTCGTCCAAGCCCTTCGGGCCCGATGACCGCACCGATCAGGTGCGGGGCCGCCTGGACGCCGTGCTCATCGCCGCCCGCATCGCGCCACTGACCCGGCACATCGGCATCGTGCCGACGGTGGTGACCACCCACACCGAGCCGTTCCACATCTCCAAGGCGATCGCCACGCTCGACTATGTGAGCACCGGCCGCGCCGGCGTCCGGGTGCAGATCGGCCCGCGCCCCAACGAGGCCGCGCACTTCGGCCGCCGGACCCTCCCGTCGCTGCCGGTCGGGGGCTACAACACCCCCGAGGGGCAGAAAGTGGTGCGCGGGCACTTCGACGAGGCGGCCGACTATGTGGAGGTGGTCCGCAGGCTCTGGGACAGCTGGGAGGACGACGCGGAGATCCGGGACGCGGCCACCGGGCGGTTCATCGACCGCGACAAGCTGCACTACATCGACTTCGAGGGCGAGCACTTCAGTGTGAAG
This sequence comes from Streptomyces sp. CB01201, assembly GCF_002803085.1. Classification (GTDB taxonomy): domain Bacteria; phylum Actinomycetota; class Actinomycetes; order Streptomycetales; family Streptomycetaceae; genus Streptomyces; species Streptomyces hundungensis. Next base: position 12,164 of record NZ_NNBJ01000022.1, read on the forward strand.
GGCCCCTCGATCACCCCGCGTCCGCCGCAGGGGCAGCCGATCGTCAGCGCGCTGGCCCACGGAACCATCCCGAACCACCTGGTGGCCAGGGCGGCCGACATCGGCTATGTCACCCCGCACGACAGCGACCAGGCGCGCGCGATCGTCGCGGAGATCCGCGCCGAGCAGGCGGCCGCGGGACGCGCGGACGAGACCGTCCATGTCTTCGGCGACCTGGTGGTCTTCCTCGACGAGGACCCCGCGGCGGCCGCCGCCCGCCGGGAGCGGCTAGACGCCCAGGCGGGCGAGCCGTACACCAGCGACGCGCGCATCTTCACCGGCACGAGCGGACAACTGGCCGATTTGCTCCAGGAGTTGCAGCAGGCGGGGCTGTCCGGCTTCCGGCTGCGCCCGGCCGTCGTCGGCCACGACCTTCCCGCGATCACCCGGGGTCTGGTGCCCGAACTCCAGCGCCGCGGCGCCTTCCGCAGTGCCTACGAGGCCGACACCCTGCGAGGGCTGCTCGGACTCGCCCGTCCCGCCAACCGCTACGCCGCCACCACCGCCTGAGCCGGACGGAGACCGCACGACATGAGCAAGCCCCTGAAGCAGATCCATCTGGCCGCCCACTTCCCCGGCGTCAACAACACGACCGTGTGGAGCGATCCGGCCGCCGGCAGTCATATCGAGTTCAGCTCGTTCGCGCACTTCGCGCGGACCGCCGAGCGCGCCAAGTTCGACTTCCTGTTCCTCGCCGAGGGCCTGCGTCTGCGTGAACAGGGCGGAAAAATATACGACTTGGATGTGGTGGGGCGCCCCGACACATTCACCGTCCTGGCCGCGCTGGCCGCCGTCACCGACCGCCTCGGTCTGACCGGCACCATCAACTCCACCTTCAACGAGCCCTACGAGGTGGCGCGCCAGTTCGCCAGCCTCGACCACCTCTCCGGGGGTCGCTCGGCCTGGAACGTGGTCACGTCCTGGGACGCCTTCACCGGTGAGAACTTCCGCCGCGGCGGCTTCCTGCCGCAACAGGAGCGCTACTCGCGGGCCAAGGAGTTCCTGGAGACCACCAACCAGCTCTTCGACTCCTGGCGCGGTGACGAGATCCTCGCCGACCCGTCCACCGGTACCTTCCTGCGCGACGCGAAGGCGGGGTCCTTCGTTCACACGGGCCAACACTTCGACATCCACGGCCAGTTCAACGTGCCGCGCTCTCCGCAGGGCCGCCCCGTGATCTTCCAGGCGGGAGACTCCGAAGAGGGCCGCGAGTTCGCCGCGTCGAGCGCCGACGCCATCTTCAGCCGGTACGCCACGCTGAAGGAGGGCCAGGCCTTCTACACCGACGTCAAGGGGCGCCTGCCCCGCTACGGCCGCGACCGTGACCAGCTGCTGATCCTGCCCGCCGCGAGCTTCGTCCTCGGCGACACCGACGCCGAGGCCGAGGAGATCGCCCGGGAGGTGCGCCGGCAGCAGGTGAGCGGGGCCACCGCGATCAAGCACCTGGAGTTCGTGTGGAACCGGGATCTGTCCGGGTACGACCCGGAGGGCCCGCTCCCCGACATCGACCCCGACCTCGGCGAGCACACCGTCGCCCGCGGGCGCGCCCAAGTCCGCATGTACCGAGACCCGTTGGCCACGGCCCGCGAATGGCGCGAGCTGGCCGAGGCCAACAAGTGGTCGATCCGTGACCTGGTCATCGAGACCGGCAACCGGCAGACCTTCGTCGGTTCGCCCGCCACCGTGGCGGACACCATCGACGACTTCGTACAGGCGGACGCGAGCGACGGCTTCATCCTCGTCCCGCACATCACCCCGGGCGGCCTGGACGCCTTCGCCGACCAGGTCGTCCCGCTGCTCCAGGAGCGGGGTGTCTACCGCACCGCCTACGAGGGCACCACGCTGCGCGACCACCTCGGCCTGGCCCACCCCGACGGCCGGCCCGACGTCCGGTCCGCGTCATGAGCTCCGGCATCCCCCTCGGCATACTCGACCTGGTCCCGATATCCTCCGGGTCCACGGCCACCGAGGCGCTGCACAACTCCATCGACCTGGCGCGACAGGCCGAGCGACTCGGCTACACCCGTTACTGGTACGCCGAGCACCACCTCAACCCGGGCGTCGCCGGCACCTCGCCCGCGGTCGTCCTCGCCCTCACCGCCGCAGCCACCTCGACCATCCGGATCGGCTCCGGAGCCGTTCAACTCGGCCATCGCACGGCCCTGTCCACGGTCGAGGAGTTCGGCCTCGTCGACGCGCTGCACCCCGGCCGACTCGACCTCGGGCTCGGCCGCTCCGGCGGCCGTCCACCGGGAGCCCCGGCCGCTCCCGTCCCCGGCGCGACCCCGGTGATCGACGGGCGCGCCCCGAACGGGCTGCGGATCCCGCCCCGGTTCTCGTTCGCGCACCTCCTGGGCTCACCCCGGGTCGCGCTCCAGCGCAAGCTGCTCCTGCTGCCCGGCGCGGAATCCCAGCCGTACGGGGAACAGATCGACGACGTCCTGGATCTGCTCGCGGGCACCTACCGTTCCGCGGACGGCATCGAGGCACACGTGGTGCCGGGAGAGGGTGCCGACATCCAGGTGTGGATCCTGGGCAGCAGTGGCGGGGAGAGTGCCGAGGCCGCGGGCCGCAACGGCCTGCGGTTCGCGGCGAACTACCACGTCAGCCCCGGTACGGTGCTGGAGGCGGCCGAGGGGTACCGGGCCGCGTTCCAGCCGTCCGAGGCCCTGGACGAGCCGTACCTCACGGTGTCGGCCGATGTCGTCGTCGCCGAGGACGAGGAGACCGCCCGCGAACTCGCCACCGGCTACGGGCTCTGGGTCCGCAGCATCCGGACGGCGGAGGGCGCGATCCCGTTCCCCACACCCGACGAAGCGCGCGCCCACACCTGGTCGGAGGCGGACCGGGCGCTGGTGCGCGACCGGACCAAAACGCAGTTCGTCGGCTCCCCGGGCAGCGTCGCCGACCAGCTCACCCAGCTCCAAGAAGCCACTGGAGCAGACGAGTTGCTGATCACCACCATCACGCACGACCACAAGGACCGGGTCCGGTCGTACGAGCTGCTGGCCGAGGAGTGGCGCAAGAGGTGAGTTCGCAAGGGGATGAGTCCGCGGTGCGAGCCCCGGGCCATCGGCAACGCCGTTGGCCCGGGGGACGTGGGGGGTCTGCGCAGCTATCCGACGAGTTCGCGCACCAGCGCCGCGACCTGCCCGGCCTCGATGAGGAACCCGTCGTGTCCGTACGGTGATTCGATGACGCGAGGGCGGTCCGCACCAGGAATCAGCGCCGCCAACTCGGCCTGCTGCGACGGCGGATAGAGACGGTCCGAGTCCACCCCCGCGACGAGGGTCCGGGCGGTCACACGAGCCAGGGCGCGGCGCGTGCCACCCCGGCCACGGCCGATGTCGTGGCTGTTCATGGCGTCCACCAGCGTCACATAGCTGCCCGCGTCGAAGCGCCGTACCAGCTTGTCGGCATGGTGATCGAGGTAGGACTCGACCTGGTAGCGGCCGCCGGCCCACGGGTCCTCGCGCTCCTGGGCCGCCCGGCCGAAGCGGGCCGCCAACTCCGGCTCGCTGCGGTACGTGACGTGGGCGAGGCGGCGGGCCAGGCCCAGCCCCGTGTGCGGACCGCGCCCGGGACCGGCGTCGTAGTAGTCGCCGCCACGCCAGCCCGGATCCGAGCGGATGGCATGGAGCTGGATGTTCGCCCAGGCGATCTGCTCGGCGCTCGCGGCGGCGGTGGTGGCGAGCAGCAGCAGCGCCGCCGTCCGCCGCGGATACGACACCGCCCACTCCAAGGCGCGCATCCCGCCCATGGACCCGCCGACCACCAACGCCCAACGCGCAACGCCCAGTTCGTCGGAGAGTGCGGCCTCCGCGGTCACCTGATCGCGCTGGGTGAGGAACGGGAAGGCGCCGCCCCAACGCCTGCCGTCCGGGCGCGTGGAGGAGGGGCCGGTGCTGCCCTGGCAGCCGCCGAGCACGTTCGGGGCGACGACGAACCAGCGGTCCGTGTCCAGCGCGCGCCCCGGGCCGATCAGCGCGTCCCACCAGCCCGGGGAGGGATGGCCGGGTTCGGCCGGGCCCGCGGCGTGGCTGTCACCGGTGAGGGCGTGCAGCACGAGGACCGCGTTGGAGCCGTCGGGGGCGAGCCGCCCCCACGTCTCGAACGCGAGCCGTACGTCGGGCAGTTCACCGCCCGCTTCGAGGAGGAGCGGACCCGGCCGGGTGTGCCACTCCCGTCGCCCGGTCGGCCCTCCCTCCCGCCAGGCCCCCGAGGCCGGCGGAAGGGAGGGCCGGGACCGGCCGGGCAGGATGCTCAGGACGCACCCTTGGCCGCGCGGAACCCCGCCTCCAGGTCGGCCTTCAGATCGGCGACGTTCTCGATGCCGACCGAAAGACGCACGAGCCCGGCCGCCGTGCCGGTCGCGGTCAACTGGGCCTCGTCCAGCTGGCTGTGGGTCGTCGACGCCGGGTGGATGATGAGGCTGCGTACGTCACCGATGTTGGCGAGATGGCTGAACAGCTCGACGGCGTCCACGAAGCGCTTCCCCGCCTCGACCCCGTCCCGCAGCTCGAAGGCGAGCACCGCGCCGGCGCCGTTCGGGAGATAGCGCTGTCCCGCCGCGTACCAGCGGTTCGATTCGAGGCCCGGATAGTGGACGGCGGCCACTTCGTCGCGCTGCTCCAGCCACTCGGCGAGGGCCTGCGCATTGGACGAATGGCGCTCGATGCGCAGACTGAGCGTCTCCACGCCCTGGAGGAGCAGGAACGCGGAATGCGGGGAGAGTGCGGGACCGAGGTCGCGGAGCAACTGGACACGCAGCTTGACGGCGAAGGCTCCCGGACCGAGTGCGGGCCAGTACCGCAGGCCGTGGTAGCTGGGGTCCGGCTCGCTGAAGCCGGGGAACCGCTCGGCGTGGGCGCCGAAGTCGAAGGAGCCGGCGTCGACGACGACACCGGCGATGGTGGTGCCGTGGCCGCCGAGGAACTTGGTCGCGGAGTGCACGACGATGTCGGCGCCGTGCTCGATGGGCCGCAGCAGGTACGGGGTCGGCACGGTGTTGTCGACGATCAGCGGTACGCCGGCGGCGTGCGCGACATCCGCCACGGCACGCACGTCGAGCACGTTGCCGCGCGGATTGCCCAGTGTCTCGGCGAAGAGGGCCTTGGTGCCGGGCCGGATCGCCGCCCGCCAGGCGTCGAGGTCGTCCGGGTCGTCGACGAAGGACACCTCGATGCCGAACCTGGGCAGGGTGTGCCGGAAGAGGTTGTACGTCCCGCCGTACAGCGAGGTGCTGGAGACGATGTGGTCACCGGCGGACGCCAGCGTGAGGATGGCCAGGGTCTCGGCGGCCTGCCCCGAGGCGAGGGCCACGGCGGCGACTCCGCCCTCCAAGGCCGCGATGCGCTGCTCGAAGACGTCCTGGGTGGGGTTGTGGATGCGGGTGTAGATGTTGCCCGGCTCGGCCAGCGAGAAGAGGTCCGCGGCGTGCTGGGTGTCGCGGAAGACGAACGAACTCGTCTGGTAGATCGGCACGGCCCGCGCCCCGGTCGTCGGATCCGGCACAGCGCCGGCATGGATCTGCTTGGTCTCGAACGACCACGCCGAGGTGTCGGGGCCGACGGGCTCCTCGTCGGGGGTATGGCCCGCGGTGACGGCGTCGATGGGCTGGCTCATGGTTCTCCCTTGTGCGGCGGGCGGGTGCGCGGATGGCGCTGCGGTCGGCAGGAGTGCGGGTACCGCGAGGCTGTGCGCTGCGCCCCGGCGGGCGGGGCCGGCGGGCAGCACGGCGGTGTGGGGGAAGGGCGCTCGGGGGTGGAGCGAGACGTCAGCTCACGGCGGGACAGGCCGTGGTGGTGACACGCACGTAGTCGACGTGGCGGCGGGTCACGAGCACGGTCATGCGGTGAGCGAACCACACTCCTGATGCCAACGTCCCTCAGTTCATGAGGAGTTGACAATTGCGCCAACTCGCCGTGGTCTCCGTGCCGTGATCGGCCCGCACGCGGGTTCGCCCCCTCGTGATCCCCCGACAGTTCCTCGCCACGGGCCGCCGCGCCCGGACGGTGCCGGGGGAGTCCTACGGGGACTGCTCCTCCCGGGCAACCGCTGCCAGCAGATCGCGCAGGGCGTCGTTGTCGGCGTCGTCCCCGTGCGCGTCGACGCCCTCGAAGGTGGCGGCTTCGGCGCTGCGGGGAAACATCACCTGCTCGTATGCGGTGAGGGCGGACTCGATGTCGTCGGGATGTGCGGCGAGGGACGCGCCGAGTTCGGCCCCGTCCAGCATCGCGAGGTTGGCGCCCTCGCCGTTCGGGGCCGCGAGGTGGGCGGCGTCGCCCAGCAGGGTCGCGCCCGGCAGCCGCGGCCACCGGAAGCCCGTCGGAAGCGCGTAGAGGGGGCGCAGAACCGGTGGGGCGTCGGTTTCGGTGATCAGCGAGGTGAGCTCCGGGGCCCAGCCGCCGAACTCCTTCGCGAGGCGCGCGGTCGCTGCGGCGGCATCGCCGAAGTCGATGGTGGCGAACCAGGATTCCGGCTCGGCCAGGCCCAGGTAGCCGTGAATGGTGTCGCCCTTCTCCCGGTGGGCGAAGATCTCCCGGCCCGGCCCCGTCGCGACCATCGACCCGCCGCCGACCGTCGCGGCTGCGGCGGGGTGCCGACTGCCGGAGTCGAACAGATAGGTGTCGACGACCGACTTGCCGGTGTACTCGGGTGTCACGGGGGAGAGCAGCGGTCGTACCCGCGACCAGGCGCCGTCCGCGCCGACCAGCAGGCCGGTGGTGACGACGCCGCCATCGGCGAACGTGACCTCGTGGCGGCCGTCGTCGAGCGTTCGGGCGCGGATCACCTTGTGGCCCCAGCGCACGGTGCCGCCCGGGAGTGAGTCGAGCAGCAGCTGCCGCAGGTCGGCGCGCTGCACCTCGGGACGTCCTCCCATGCCGTCGTCGGCCTTCTCGAACAGGACGGTCCCGTCCGGATCGAGGACGCGCAGGGCCTGGCGCCCATCCAGGACGAGCCCGTGGAAGCCATCCATCAATCCGGCTGCCTCAAGCGCGAGTTGACCGTTGTAGTCGTGGATGTCGAGCATGCCCCCCTGCGTGCGGGCGGTCGGCGAGGGCTCGGCCTCGTAGACCGTGGAGGTCATTCCGTGGACGTGCAGGACCCGGGCGAGCGTGAGGCCGCCGAGACCGGCACCGATGATCGTGACGTCGGTGGGCATGGGATTCCTTCTGGGCCGAGGACCCTGGACGGCCGGCCGGCGGGCGTCGCGCCGGTACGGACCGCCCCAGAGGGTCCGGACGATCGGATGGGGTGGGGGCGCTTGCCGTGTCCGGCCCGGCTCCCACGAGACGCAATGTCCCCGCGCCCGCCGACAGTTCGCCGACAAGCCGCTGACAGCCCCCGACAAGCCCCCGACAGGGCGCGGTCCCCCACCTGCGCCGTACGGCGAGCCCTTCGGTGCGGACGTGCTCGCAGGCCGCAGAGCGCGTCATCGCGGATCGGCAAAAATGAGCTGTGAAGGGATATTCGGCTCGTACTTGGGCAGTGTGGACCCGTGCTCTCCAACGCTCTCGCCTGGTGCCGCGACCGTCTGCGCCGACCGCGCTCCGGGGTCCGCTCCCCGGCGGCCGACGGCCCGGTCGTGTTCACGGCCGACTTCGCCTCGTTGACGCAGTGGGTCGCGGGCCGTTCGTCGGCGTATCCGGACGGCGGCCCGGTCAACCCCGGTGACAACAAGCTGGATTACCTGGTCGACGATCCGTCGTACAGCAGGGGCGGGGTCTTCCGGGCCACCAGGAACCCCGACGGCACCTGGAAGACCGGGCTGTTGACCACGGAGGGCAGCGCGGACGGGTTCATGGTGCGTACCGGAGACGTACTGGAGGCGCGCGTCCGGCTGCCGGTCGGTGTGGGGGCGTGGCCCGCCATCTGGACCTGGCGGGACGGCGGTCAGGAGATCGACGTCTTCGAATACCACCCGGACAACCCTGACATCCTGGAGCTGACGAACCACGTCAAGGGGGGCCAGTTCTACTTCCAGGACGCCGTCGTCGCACCGGACGCATGGCTCGATCTGCGCGTCCGGTTCGGGGCCCGTTCGGTGACCTGGTGGGTGAACGGCGTACGCGTCTTCGGGGACCGTGCGGGGGTGGGCCGGAACTGGCAGGCCTACCTCATCGTGAACTTGTCGGTCAGCGCGGGTCGTTATCACCCCGAGCCCCCAACTGCGCTGTCCGAGCTGTCGTTTGAGGTGTCGTCACTGCGGATTCACCGCCGCTGACGACACCGGCCGACTGCGGGCGCGTGGCAGCGGGACGCGTCGCCGCCTCCGACGGAGGCCGCGTTCGGTGGTGCATGCCGCCTGCGGTGACGGGTACGACCCCGCTCGTGCGGGAGAGCACGGGACTCGTACAGGAGGGCTACGGGAGAGGCCCGCGAACGCGAGGAGTGTCGCAAGTGATTCGAAAGCTACAGGCGGTCGCGTTGGACTGCGACGACCCGGCCCGGCTCGCGGAGTTCTACGCGGGTCTGCTCGGCGGCCGGGTGACCGCCGACCCGGACGACCCCGACTGGATCGAGGTGGACGGCTTCGAGGGAGGCCGACTGGCCTTTCAGCGGGTGGACGGCTACCGGCCTCCGGAATGGCCCGGCCGGCAGGTTCCCCAGCAGATCCATCTGGATTTCGACGTGGACGATCTGGAGGGTGAGGAGAAGCGGGCGCTCGCCCTGGGCGCGACGGTGCTGGAGCGGACGGACCAGGTCCGGCCGGGGGCCAACTGGCGGGTCTACGCGGACCCGGCCGGGCACCCGTTCTGCCTCTGCCTGCACTGACAGGGATGCGACCGTCCGACCCGCACGCCAGGCGAGATCGGTGGCCCGAGGACGAACTGTGATGTCCTGCTCGTGCCCAAGGGCGGTCGGGAGGGCGGTCGGGAGGGCGCCCCGGCCACGGCGGACCCTGGATCGGCCGCCGCTCACGCCCTCCGCTCGTGCCCTTCGCGCACCGGCCCCGACCGCGCCAGCGTATGGTGTACGCTGAAGCGAACGGTGTACCCGACATGTAAACGGTGTGCGCTTTCGTGCGGGTGTTCGCCCTGTGGGTGCGAGACGGAGACAGGGGAGGCTCGGTGCCGGCCAATGAGCAGCACGGAATTCCGTCGGTTTGGACCCGGCCGCGCGCGCGGCGGGAGCAACCGGCGCTGAGCCGGGAGCAGATCGTCGCCGAGGCCGTCCGGCTCCTGGACGCGGAGGGCATCGACGCGCTGAGCATGCGCAAGCTCGGCACCCGTCTCGGTGCGGGGGCCACCTCCCTCTACCGGCACGTGGCCAACAAGGACGAGCTCATCGAGCTGGTGGTCGACGAGGTGTACGGGGAGTTGGCGGAGCCCGACGTCGCGCGGTCCGCGCACTGGCGCGACGTCACGGCGCGGCGCGCGCACGGCCTGCGGGCGATGCTGCTCAAGCATCCGTGGATCGCCTCGCTGCTCGGCGAGGTGGGCGTCGCCCATCTGGGGCCCAATCTGATGCGCCTGTCGGACCGCATGATCGCCACGTTCGAGGCGGCGGGGTTCGCGCTGAGCGAGTCGGATCACGCGGTGCGTACCGTCTTCGCGTACGTCACCGGGATGACGACCAGTGAGGCCGCGTGGCTCACCATGCTGGCGCGCAGCGGTCAGACCGAGCAGGAGTGGGTGGAGCGCCTGTGGCCGGCCGCCGAGCAGGCCGCGCAGGCTTATCCGCGCCTGCGCAAGGGGTACGCCGACCAGCGCGGCAAGGATCCGCGCGCCACCCGCGACGAGAACTTCGCGTATGGCCTCGATCTGATCCTGGACGGCCTGGAGGCCAGACTCGGACAGGCGGGCCCGGCCGCCGGATAGCGGGACGGCGGCTTCTGGCGCGCGCGGGGGGAGCGGGGGAATCCCTGTCCGCGGCGCCCACATCAGTGATCCACCGTCCGATCCATGCGGACGGCTCATCCCCTCTGTACCGATGGAGTGCCTTGATGGCCAGGCAGGAACGCGCGTTACGTACGCGCAATGCGTTAATCGAGTCCGCCGCCGAGCTGTTCGACCGGGACGGCTTCGAGACGGCGTCGCTCGCCATGATCAGTGCCCGCGCCGGCGTGAGCAACGGGGCCCTGCACTTCCACTTCGCCAGCAAGGCGGCCCTGGCCGACGCGGTGTGCGTGACGGCGGCGCAACGGCTGGCGAGGATCACGGACGCCGGCGAGGAACGTGCGGACGACGGTGCCTTGCAAATGCTGATCGATACCAGCCACGCCCTGGTGCGCGGCCTCGCTCAGGATGTGGTGCTGCGGGCAGGGTTCGACCTGGCGGACGGCCGCGAGTCGACGGGCGCGGGCATGGATCTGTGCGCCCGTTGGCAGGACTGGGTGGGGGAGGCGTTCGAGCGGGCGGCTCGGGAGGGCGCCCTGGCTCAGGGAGCCACGGCGAGGGACGCGACCCTGACCGTGGTGGGGGCCGTGGCCGGGTTCAAGACACTGGGAGTGCGGGATCCCGCATGGCTGTCCCCGGAAACGCTGACGCGCTTTTGGGGGCTGCTACTGCCGCGCGTGGCGGGGGAGTTCACCCTGGAGGGCCTGGAGGCCGCGGGTACGCAGGCCGGCAAGGAAGCGCCGTGGTTCTGAGCACCGATTGAGCCGTCGGCTCGGGGCCACGCGGTTCGACTGTAAAGGAAACCTTGACGGGGCGATTCCGTAAAGGCACCCTTTACGTATGGCCGATGACGCGGAATCCTCGATCTCGCTTGCCGCGCTGACCGGGCGGCTCGCCGAACAGGCGGGGGCTCTGGCCGGGGCGCTGGGCGGCCCGTTCGAGCCGCCCGCGTACCTGGACCTGGTGCGGCGCGCCCGGGACGTGGACGGCCTGGCGGAGCAGGTGTTGAAGCTGTCCGTGCAGCAGAGCCGCGACGCCGGTCACACCTGGCAGGAGATCGGTGATCTGCTCGGCGTCACCCGCCAGGCCGCCTTCCAGAGGTTCGGCAAACCGATCGACCCCCGGACGGGAGCCCCCATGGACAAGACGGTACGCATGGACAACGCGGCGGAGCGCGCACGGCAGATCGCCGAGGCCGTCCTCGGCGGCCGGATGGACGAAGCGAGGCCGCACTTCAATGCCCAGGTCCTGGCGGCCTTCACCGAGGAGGAGCGCGGCCGGGGCATGGCCACGGTCGCGGGTCTGGTCGGAGCGTTCGAGGGCTTCGCCGACGACGCCCCGTTCGTCCGCCGCATCGGGGACCACACAGTGGTCGACATCCCGCTGCACTACGAGGCGGGCGACATGAAGGCCCGGGTGGCCTTCGACACCGACGAGAAGGTCGCCGGCCTGTTCATCCTGGCCCCGGAGACGCCGTAACACCGCTGTTCCGACGCGTAGAGAGGCCTTCATCATGACGGCCGGCCCCGCCCCCACCGTGTGGATGACCCTCGTCCCGCTGATCGCGCTGCTCCCTGCCATCCTGTGCATGCTGGACATCGCCCGCCACCCCCACACCCGCACCCTGACACCTCAACTCTGGCTCGCCATCTGCGCGTTGGGGAACGTGGTCGGCCTGGTCGCGTACCTCAGGTACGGGCGGGACGAGCGTCGCTGAGGATCGGGCGGAGACCGGGATCGGTCGGCCAGGGAAAACCCGTTGGCGCTGTTCGCCCCGGCGGATAGTGTTCGCTGCGCCGTGACACCGAACCAGGAGGTGAGACCCATGAACGCAGTAACCACGTGGGTGCTCCCCCTTTCCGTTACGGTCGGCGACTGACGAAGCTGTCGCCGGGAGCGCCTCGAAGCAGGCACTCCCGAAAGGCAACAGCCATGAATACTCTGCACTTCACCACCAAGACGTCGGCGAACGGCATCGTCGAGCGCGAGTTCACCCTGGGCGACTTCGACGGTGCCCTCTGGTCGCCGTCCTCCGGCGCCGAACGCGCGCCGTTGATCCTGATGGGCCACGGCGGCGGCAACCATCACAAGTCCCCGGCGATGACCGGCCGGGCAGCACGCCTCGTGGCCATCGGCGGCTTCAACGTCGCGACCATCGACGCCCCCGGGCACGGCCGCCGTCCGCGCACGGAGCACGACGAACGCGAAATCGCCCTGATGCAGGAGGCGATGGCGGCGGGCGAGCCCGTGGGACCGATCGTCGTCCCGTACAACCTCCACCTGGCCGAGCGGGCCGTCCCCGAGTGGCGGGCGACCCTGGACGCGCTTCAGGAGCTGCCGGAGATCGGCGCCGAAGGCCCGGTCGGCTACTACGGCCTCAACATGGGCACCGCCATCGGCATCCCCCTGACGGCGGCCGAACCCCGCATCAGGGCCGCCGTCTTCGGGCAGTTCTGGCCCGAGCCGCTGACCGGGACGGCCAAGCGGATCACCGTGCCCATCGAATACGACCTCCAGTGGGACGACGAGCACATCCCGCGTGAAGAGGGCCTCGCCCTGTTCGACGCCTTCGCCTCGAAGGACAAGACCCTGCACGCGAACGCGGGCCGCCACAAGCAACTGCCCCGGTTCGAGGCGGACAGCGCGGCGCACTTCTTCGTACGCCATCTGGGCCGGGCGATCGCGGCCTGACCCTCGGCAGGGGCCGAGCCGGTCCGGCACTTGCCTCGGCTCGGCCCCCTCGCCCGCGGGGCAGCCGTTGGGGCAGCCCTTGGGGCCGCCTCCCGTCGCAGCGGGTTGAAGCCGGCTGAAACCGTGGTGACGCCCTGCTGAAACCGGCTCGGCGCACTGTCTTCACCAACGCGGCGGACAGCCACCGCGCCGAAGACAACGAGTCGCAGGAGATGACCGTCATGCAGAAGTTCGCCACCACCGCCCCGATCGCCGCCATCCTCGACATCCCCGCCGGACGGATCCGGATCATCGCCGCCGACCAGCCGCACACCACCGTCGCGGTCAAGGCCGCGGACCCCGCCAAGAGCCGCGATGTGAAGGCCGCGGACCACACCACGGTCAGCTACGACAACGGCGTCCTGCGCATCGAGGCAGCCCCGGCGGGAAACCAGTACTTCGGCTCCTCCGGTGCCCTTGACGTGACGGTCGAACTCCCCGCCGGCTCGCGGATCCAGGCGAAGACGGCCGGTGCCGAGTTCCGCACCGTCGGACGCCTGGGCGATGTCGACTTCGACGGCGCGCACGGCACGGTCGAGCTGGACGAGACCGCGGGCCTGCGCCTGGGCGTCCACGCCGGGGACGTCTCGGTCGGTCGCCTCGCCGGGGACAGCGAGATCCGTGTCTCCTCGGGAGACATCACCATCACCGAGGCCCAGCACGGCACGCTCAAGCTCCGCACCGAGTCCGGCCGGATCACGGTCGGCGCCGCACGCGGAACCTCCGCCACCCTGGACGCGGGCACCTCCCACGGCCGCATCCACAACGCCCTCACCCACACGGAGGGCGCCGCGGCGGCCCTGAACATCCACGCGACCACGGCCAGCGGCGACATCACCGCCCGTAGCCTGTAGTACCCGGAGGGCACCCGTTCACCCGATGGCCGGCTCTACCGCGGCCGGACCGGCGTCGCCCGGCTCTACCGCGGCCGGACCGGCGTCGCCCGGCTCGCCCTGGCCACCGGAGCACCCGTAGTGCCGGTGGCGCCGTTCGGAAATGGCCAACTCCCGCCGGTGGATGGCAGGTTGACCCGCTACCACCGCATCCCGATCGAATTCGGTAGGCCACCGCACTGCTCCACGGCCGCGATCCCGACGACCGAGCGGGGCCGATCCGTGCCCGATTTCTCCTGGCAAACTCCGTTGTCTGTTCGCTGTCGCACTGCGATCATCCGCGCATGCACATGCTCAGCGATGACCTTGGACAGCTCTCCTACGACGTGGCCGGCGACGGGCCGCCCGTCGTACTCGTACACGCCGGTGTGGCCGACCATCACATGTGGGACGCGGTCGTGCCCGCCCTCGCCGAACAGCACACCGTGATCCGGTACGACCTGCGCGGCTTCGGTGAATCCGCGCCCCCGAGCGGGCCGTTCAGCGAGAGCGACGACCTGCGCCGCCTTCTGGACCACCTCGGTCACGATCGTGTCCGGCTCGTAGGCGCGTCCTGGGGCGGCCGGGTGGCCGTGGACTTCACGCTCGCCCACCCGGACCGGGTGCACTCCCTGGCGATACTCGCCGCTCCCTGGCCGCGCTATCACTGGTCGGCGGACATGATCGCGTACGACGAGGCCGAGACGGGGGCCCTGGAGGCGGGCGATCTGGACGCCGCCGTGCGCATCAACCTGGACATGTGGCTGCGTGGGCCCTCACGTGGCTGGGACGATGTTGCCGACGGGCTGTCCGAGCAACTGCGCGGCCCGCTGCGGACATCGCTGGTGAACCAGCCCCTGGTGGGAGAACACTCCGAGGGCCCGGGGGCAGGCGACCTGACCTCCATCGCCGTCCCCACGCTGGTGGGCGTGGGCAAGCTGGACGTCGCCGACTTCCAGGACATCGCACGTCGCTACGCCGCCGCGATTCCGGGCGCCGCCCTGGTCGAGTTCGCCACCGCGGCTCACCTCATCGCCATGGACGCGCCGGACGAAGTGGCGTCGGTGCTGGGCGAGTTCCTCGTTCGGTAGTGGATGGGTGACGGTCCCCTCCGTCCTCCACCGGTTCTCGATCCGGGTCCCAGCCGTCCGCCCGTCCCAGCCGTCCACCTCATGAACGGCTTGATCGCCCACCTCATGCCGGGTCGATGAGGCGGCTTTCGTGGGCGAAGACAACGGCCTGTATGCGGTCGCGGAGTTCCAGCTTGGGCAGGATCCGTCCCAGATGGGCCTTCACCGTTGCCTCCGCGAGGTGCAGGGCGGTCGCGATCTCGGTGTTGGACAGGCCGCGGCCCACCTGGATCAGCACCTCCCGCTCACGGGCGCTGAGCCGGCTCAAGCGCTCGTCCCGGTCGGCGCCGCTCCCGTCGGGTATGTGCGGACGGAGGTGTTCCAGCAGGCGCCGGGTGATCCGGGGGGAGACCACCGCGTCGCCCGCGGCCACGCTGCGTATCGCGGTGAGCAGTTGCTCGGGCCGGGTGTTCTTGAGCAGGAAGCCCGAGGCTCCGGCGCCGAGTCCGGCGAAGGCGTATTCGTCCAGATCGAAGATGGTGAGGATCAGCACTCTGCTCCGCGGGGAGGCCCGGATGACCTGCCGGGTCGCCTCGATGCCGTCGGTCCCGGGCATCCGGACGTCCATGAGGACGACATCGGGGCGCAGTTGACGCGCGAGCCGTACGGCCTGGTCGCCGTCCGATGCCTCACCGACCGGTGTCATGTCGGGCTGGGCCTCCAGGATCGTGCTGAAAGCCATGCGGAGCAGCGCCTCGTCGTCGACGATCAGGATGCGGAGCGTCATGCGTTCGCCCCTTCGGTGCTTGCGAGGTGGAGGCGGGTGTGGACCTTCCAGCCCCCGCCCGGGAGCGGGCCGGCCCGCAGCGTCCCGCCGTAGGCGGCCGCACGCTCGCGCATGCCGGGGATGCCGTGGCCCGATGACGGGGAGCCGGCCGGTGACGGACCGGGGCCGCTGTCGGTGACGTCCACTGTGATGCTCTCGGCCGAACACCGTATGCGGACCTTCGCCTCGGTGCCGGTCGGTGCGTGCTTGAGGGTGTTGGTCAAGGCTTCCTGAACCAGGCGGTAGACGGTCAGTTGGGCGGTGGCGGGTATGCGGGTGTGGTCGCCGCGCACCTCCACGCGGGTCGGCAGCCCGGCGGTGCACATCTGGTCGGCCAGCACGTCCAGTTGTGTGAGGTCGGGCAGCGGGTGGCGCTCCGCGTCCGGTGCATGGGCCCGCAGGATGCCCAGCGAGCGCCGCATGTCGGTGAGGGCCTGCCGGCCCGTGTCGGAGGTCTGGAGCATCAGGGTGGTGGCCTTGCCGGGCGACCGGTGCTGTGCGTAGACGGCGGCGTCGGTGAGGGCGACCATGACGGACAGGTTGTGGGTGACGATGTCGTGCATCTCCCGGGTGATGCGTGTCCTCTCCTCGGCGACCGCCAGCCGCGCCCGCTGATCCCGCTCCCGCTCCAGACGCGCGGCCCGCTCCACCACGGCCGCCAGGTAGGCACGCGTGGTCCGCATGTTCACCCCCAGCACGGCGACGGCGACCACCGTCGCGGTCACCGCGACGAAGGGGGCCAGGAACGCGCCCCCCGTCGCCCAGCGCAGACAGGCCAGCAGGACCCCGCCCTCCACGAGGGCGGCGGCGATCAGCGTGCGGCGCCGGTCGGAGTGCGCGGCCACCGTGTAGAGAGCCACCAACAGGCCGACGTCCGCAGGTAGTTGGACGTTGGCCAGCCACTGGATCAAAGCCGCGGCTGCCACGGCGCCGAACACCGTGAGCGGGGCACGGCGCCGCCACACCAGGGGAACCGTGAGGGCTGCGGTGAGGGTCAGGGACACCGGTAGCTCATTCGGCGAGCGCGTGGCCAGGATGTTGAGCAGGAGCAGCGCCGGCACCAGCGAGTCCCACATGGTGGGTGGCAGCCGGGAGTTCCAGCGCCGGGCGGCCCTCAGTGCTCGCGCTGCCGATGAGGAGCCAGGGTCGATACGCCCTGTCAGCCGTACGGCCGTCCACGCCCGCGGGCCCCCAGAGGGCATCGGGTGCGCATTCCCGGGCTCTGCGACCGCGTCGGTCATCGCACATCCCTGTTGATTCGGCGTCGTGATGGCCCCGGTCCGGGCCGCCACCCTGTGCGGTTGGAGCGAGGGTGGCGGTGGGGGAGCGGGGTGGTGGGGGAGCGGGGTGCTGGAGTGCGCCGGACCCGTGTGGCCCGGTGAGCACCCGGCACTGTCACGTTAGGCCGCGGCGCGCCCATGCGCATGAGCCCACCGTCTGATGGCATCGCGCCGAAGTACGACCGAAGGATGAGCCCCGCTACCTTCCGCGGTCGCAGCACGGCCGCCTGTCCGGCGTGCCGCTTTGCGACTTCGGTCGCACGGACACCGTGCTGGATGCGACGCCGGTCGCACAGGAGGCATGCCGCGGACGGCGACCCCGGTCGCACACGACGTCGACCCCGGGCCGATGTGGCAGCGCCTGCTCCGCGCCGACGATGACCGGGTGACCGAGATCATCACGGGGCTGTACATGTCCCCTCTCGAATTCCTTGCCCTGCTGGGCGCCGTCGCTCTGGTGACGGCGCGCTGGCTTCCTTCCGCCGTCCGCCCGCGCGTCACGATCGCCGCGGGGGCACTGTGCGCGCTGTGCGCCGTCGTGTTGAGCGTGGTGGGGGTCCGCTGGCAGATGCTGCCGATACTGGCCGGCGCCGCTTTCGCGTCGCCGTTCGCCGCCGCTCCGCTGATTCGCCGCCGTTCCGGCCGGCCGTCGTGGCGGGCCCGATGGTGGCTGGCGCTGCCGGGGTCGGTGGCCTGCGTCGGCCTGATCATGGTGGGTCCGGTGGCCGCCTGGGCCTTTCCGGTTCCCGTCTTCCCCGAGCCGTCGGGCCGTTTCGCGGTCGGCACCCGCGTGATGGAGTGGACCGACCCGAACCGCCCCGAGACCGCCACCGCCGACCCGCACGACCGGCGCACCGTCGTCGTTCAACTCTGGTACCCCGCACGGGATTTCCCCGCCGGTGCGCGGCGGGCGCAGTACCTCGGCCGTACGGAGGGCGAGGCGCGCACGGTTTCCGACGCACTCGCCCGCGAGGCCGGCCTGCCCGGCTTTCTGGTGGACGGTGTTCCTCGTGCCCACACCCATGCGGTCTTCGACGCTTCGGCGGCCGACGGGGACGGACGCTTCCCGATCGTGCTGTTCTCGCCCGGGGCGGGCGGGGTACGCACCCAGAACACGGCCTGGGCGGAGGAACTGGCCAGCAACGGCTATGTGGTCGCCGCCCTCGACCACCCGTACGACTCCGCCGTCGTCGTCCTCGCCGACGGCCGAACGATTCGCAGCACCACCGCCTCGACCGGCGATCGGGACAAGGACGACGAACTGGCCGCCGACCAGACGGCCGTTCGGGCCGCCGACCTCCGCTTCGTCCTCACTCAGCTGGGTCGTATGGACCGAGGTGAGATCGCGGGCCCACTGGCCGGACGCCTGGACACCGGCCGGGTCGCGGCGACCGGCCACTCCATGGGGGGTGCGGCCGCGCTCCAGGCGGCCAGGCAGGACGACCGCATCGACGCCGTCATCGACATGGACGGCTACCCCCACGGCCCCACGTCCCCCGCCCTGCACCGGCCGACGCTCGCGCTCACCCAGAACATCACGCCGGAAACCGACCCGCGCTACATGCCCCGCCTCACCGAGGCCCTCAAGCTCAACAGCGCGACGAGCTACCGCCTCACCATCCCCGGCGCCGCACACCTCACCTTCATGGACGCCCCCCTGTACCTGCCGCCCGTGCCCTCGATAGTCGGTTCCCTGGGCCGCACCGAGAGCCCCCGCGTCGTCGCCGCGACCACGGTCGCCTTCCTGGACAGCACCCTGCGGCAACGATCCGGTGACCTGGATGCCGTGCTGTCGGCCCACGGCGATCTCAGCGTCTACCGCCCGGGCAACGGCCCCTGACGAGCCGCGCCCGCGGATGCCGATCCGGTGGCCGAACCCGGCAAGGGGCTGTGCGATCAAGGCTGTTCGAGGGGAGATTCGTCGGCGTCACACGGCATCGCATTGCCTTGGCGTGGGCGCATCCGGAAACTCGGATGCGGCCTCCCCCGGGCACCCCTAGGCTCGGCCCGCCTGGGCTGCGACGCTCGCCGAGAGGGCGGGCGTCGTCTGCGCGTCTGTGGAGGGGAGCTGCACGAAGCATGGCCAGTCAACTGTTCGCGATCTGCTTCAACGCGAGTCGGCCGTCGGATCTGGCGCGATTCTGGTCGGGTCTCCTGGGTTGGGATGTCTTCGACGGACCCAACGGCGACATCGAGGTCCTGCCGCCCCATCCTGACGACCCGGCCGCGTTCCGCATCCGCTTCCTGCCGAGTCAGGAGCCGAAGACCGGCCGGAATCGCGCGCACTTCGACCTGACGAGTGCCTCCGCGGAGGACCAACGGCGGACGGTGGCACGGGCGTTGGACTTCGGCGGCCGGCACATCGACGTGGGCCAACTGCCCGAAGAGGGGCACGTGGTGCTCGCCGATCCCGATGGCAACGAGTTCTGTGTCATCGAGGCGGGCAACAGGTTCCTCGCCGACACCGGTTTCATCGGCGCTCTGGCCTGCGACGGCACTCAGGAAGTCGGCTACTTCTGGAGTGCGGCGCTGGGCTGGCCGTTGGTCTGGGACCAGGACCAGGAGACGGCGATCCAGTCCCCGGACGGCGGCACGAAGATCACGTGGGGTGGCCCTCCGGTAGCGCCGAAGACGGGCCCGAACGGGCTGCGATTCGAGCTGGCGCTGCCCGCCGACGCCGACGGGGATGCGGAGGTCGACCGCCTGATCGCTCTCGGCGCGACCCGTACCAACTCCGGCGCGGATGACTGGAGTTGGCCGATGCTGTTGGACCCCGACGGCAACGAGTTCACCCTACGGCGGCGAGCGTCTCGGTAGCGGGGGCGGGTGGCTGCCCGGCGCCGCCTGGGACCAGGTCGGATTCGGGTTCACGGATTCAGGCTGGGCCGCCGCAGTGACCGAGCGCGTCCTCGCAGCCCTGGACCTCCTGCTGGTCCAGGGTAAGAAAGCGCCAGACGATGAGGCCGGTGGTACCGGTCCTTGCGGGGATGATGGCGGCGGTGACCGGCGGACCGGCGGGGACATTGAGCCGTTGGGCCTCGCGGGCTCCGCAGGGCAGCTCCCGGGTGTGCTTGCTCCGGCCGCGGGTGAGTTCCAGGGTGAGGTGGGTGACTTCGTAGCTGTCGCAGGTGATGTCGAGGCGGTAGGGCTTGCTGCCCGGGGCGTCGAAGGTCGCGTTCATGCCGGAGGCGACGTGGGGAGCGTTGCGGTCGATGACGGTGAGGGTGCTGTCGTCGGTGTCCAGGGCGCGATCGGCGCGCTGGAGCGCGTCGTCCGGTTCCCATCCCCGGGCGGCCGCGCCGTCGGTGGGGGAGCCGGAGCCCGTGCTGGTGCAGCCGGCGAGGGCCGCTGCTGCGAGAAGGAGGGCGAGGGCGGGTCGTGTCCGCATGGCCGCATCCTAGGTGGGTGCCAGCAAGTCCAGGGCGTCGCCCTCTTCGCAGTGCACGACCTTCGCAGTGCACGACCTTCGCAGTGCACGACCTTCGGAGTGCATGACCTTCGCAGTGCACGGCACCACCGAGGTGATGCGCTACTGGGGGCCCGACAGGGATCGAACAGGCCCACGACGCCGAGCGCTTCCTCTCGCGAAGGAACCTGACGTGCGTTGGCCGCCGACGGGCGGAGCGCATACGCTCCCCGCGTAGAAGCGCAGGCTCGCCAAGTCGTAGGCCGCACGTGCGGCGTGATCGTTGGGGTCGTCACCCAGAGCCCCATACAGCTCGGCACCGAACGCCACTCCGGAAGGCGTGCTGACCCGCGACGACATCCCGCCGCGTGACCGGATTCGCAAGCTGTCCAGCCGGCCGGTTGTGGACGTGGCTCCGGCGCGCGCCTACGCGCGGGAGCAGAAGCAGCGTATGGCGGAACTCATCTCGTTGTCGCCATGGCGCGGGAGCTGGGCTGCTCGTGAGGGTGAGGGGTCGGGCACGGCTCCCGGTCTTGACCGCGCGGGTGGGCCAGGCTGCTGCCATGAAGAAGAACATCGGGGTTCTCGGGGCGCTGACCGGGCTGTTGCTGCCCGTCGCCGCACTCACGGCCGTCTCGGACGTGGCGTTCGCACAGCCCGGCCCGCCTGGGACGGGTACCCGCATCGGCGCCGGTTCCGGTACCAGCCATTCCATCCGGACCGAGGCGGCCGTGGTGGGAGAGTGGAGAGCGGGTCCCGGGGGCAGTGCGAAGCGAGTCGACAGCTTGGAGGTGCGGGCCGACGGCACGTTCGAGCTGCGGTTCGCCTACTACTGCCCGCCGGGCGCAATGTGCTTCGTCGGGCCGCGTGCTCCGGACCACGGCACGTGGACGCAGAGCGGCGAGGGCATCAGTCTCGCCGGTGAGTCCGGTACGTACTCCGGGCGTGTGCGCGGCGACGTGATGGAGCTGGACGGTGAGGTTCTCCGTCGGGTCGACTCCCGCCGGTAGGTGGGCTGGTGGGCCGGCGTGCGCTGGAAGGGCCGGGGCGGACGTGCCGCGCCGGGCGCAAACGAGGCGGCGGCGAGCCCCGGGCGTAGCGGAGAGTCGGCCTCATCACCATCATCTAGTTGCAGAGTTGCGCAACCTATAAAGTATGGTCATGAATGCGAATGACGGGGTGGGTTGGGAACTGGCCGAGCTCGACGGGGGCCCTGCGCACGGGTTGCGCATGCGGGTCCTCGGTCAGGCGAGGGTGCTCCAGGTGACGTACCCCTGCGCGGTGGAGCCGTCGCAGGGCGAGTTGGCCAGTGTCCAGGCGGTGTTCGTCTATCGGCGGGATGTGCGGCGAGGTCTGCGGGGTGACGCAGGGGGCGGCGGTGCGGGGGGCGATGCAGGGAGCGGCGCGGCGGGCGACGTGCACGCTGGTCAGCCCGTGCGGTACGGCTTCGATCCGGCCAGCCCCTGAGCCCTGCCCCCGGCCCCGCTTCGGCGCCCTCGGCTTGCCCCTGCGCTCCGGTACACCACGGAATGTGCGGCCCCGCTTCCCCTCGCTGAACCAGGACGTCCCGACGGGACGCGCCCACGGGAAAGCTTGCTACATTGCGCAACTGTAGAACTGTTGGGTGGGGCGAGTCGGGCTCTCCTTCTGCGAGCCGACTCTTTTGTGAGCCGAACGGACAAGGGGCGCGCGGATGGCAGGCAGTCGTAAGGCGTCGGGGCGGCGCCGCGGTGGTGGGAACGGGGCCGCGGGATCAGGTCGGCCGCGCAGGCGCGGCAAGGCGAGGACCTGGCTCGCGGTAGTGGTCTCGCTGCTCGTCCTGCTGGCAGCCGGCGCGGGCTGGATCTACATCAGGCTCGACGGCAACATCAAGACCTTCGCCGCGGACGGCGTCTCCGACGACCGGCCGGCCGCCTCGGCGCACGGCTCGAATGTGCTGGTCATCGGGACGGACGCGCGGACGGACGGCAACAGTGAACTCGGCGGCGGCGACAAGAACGACATCGGCCGCTCCGACACCGCCTTCCTGTTGCACACCTACGCCGACCAGAAGCACGCCGTGGCGGTTTCCATCCCCCGGGACACACTGGTCGACATCCCCGCCTGCAAACTGCCCGACGGCACCTGGACCAAGCCGCAGGCCAACACCATGTTCAATGCCGCCTATTCGGTGGGCCAGACGGCCAAGGGAAACCCCGCCTGCACGCAGAACACCGTCGAGAAGCTGACCGGGCTGCGCGTCGACCACACCGTGGTCGTCGACTTCAAGGGGTTCGCGAAGATGACGGAGGCCGTGGGCGGCGTCCAGGTCTGCCTTCCCCAGGACGTGTACCAGAAGGACCTCAACCCGAACCGGTCCACTCGCGGTGCGCAGATCTTCGCCAAGGGGCCGCAGACCGTCTCCGGCCAGAAGGCGCTGGACTACGTACGGATCCGGCACGGCATCGGCGACGGCTCCGACATAGGCCGGATCAAACGCCAACAGGCTTTCGTCGCCTCCCTGTTGAAGAAGGTGAAGAGCGACGGCATGAGCCCCACCAGCCTGCTTCCCCTCGCCAATGCCGCGACGCAGTCGCTTACCGTGGACCCCGGGCTCGGCTCGGCCGACAAACTGATCTCCTTCGCCCTGTCGATGAAGAACGTCGACCTCCACAACACCAAGTTCGTCACCCTGCCGTGGCGCTATCAGGGAGCACGGGTGGCGATCGTCCACCCGGACGCGGAGGCGCTGTGGGCCGCGCTCAAGGCCGACCGCACCCTCGATGGGCAGAGCACGGGCAGCCATCGGGAGGAACAGGCCGACGCGGCGTCCCCGTCGCCCGGAGCCACCGAGTCGGTGTCCGGACAGGGCGTCTCCGTCGCCGTGTACAACGGCACGACGATCACAGGTCTGGCCGCCCGTGCCGCCGACGCACTCAAGCGGCACGGCTTCACGGTAACCGGCACCGGCACGGCCCTCGTGCGCACGCAGACCAGAACGGTCATCGAGTACGGGCCCGGCGAGAAGGACCAGGCCGAGAAGGTCGCGCGGGTCCTGACCGACGCGGAGGCGACGGCCGCGGCCGCGCCCGGCGTCAAGGTGATCCTTGGCAAGTCGTACGCCGCCGACCCGGTGGCCCCGACCTCCGGCGCGCCGAGTGCGGTGCCCTCCGAAATCGCCGGTGGAGCGCGCTCGGCCGACGACGATCCCTGCTCCAACCTCTCGTACGGCTGACCCGTGCGACGGAGTCGTCACACCCTGGCGGCCGCGCTTCGCCTGCCCGGCGGGCGGCGGGACGGGCCTCGCGCCAGTGCCCCAACTCGCACCTGTGCAGGGCAAGTTACCCGAGCCCGGGCTCGGCCTTCGTTGGGTTCCCGTTTAGGGTGACAGTACTCAAGCGACAGGAGAGGCCGACATGGCGACGTTCGTCCTGGTTCCCGGCGGGTGGCACGGCGGTTGGTACTACTCGGACCTGGTGGACCGGCTCAGGGGAGCCGGGCACCGAGCGCTGGCCATCACACTTTCCGGCGTGGGCGAGCGAGCACATCTTGGGGGCTCGGCGGTCAACCTCGACACCCACATCGAGGATGTTCTCGCCGTGCTGGAGTCCGAGCGCGTCACCGATGCCGTCCTCGTCGGGCACAGTTACGCGGGGATGGTGATTACGGGAGTCGCCGACCATGCAGACCCGGGGATGGTGCGTCGCCTGGTCTACAGCGACGCCTATGTGCCACAGGACGGCGATTCGTGCTGGGAACTCACCACGGAGGCGTTCCGGCAACTCTTCCTGGAGGGCGCCAGGGGAGACGGCATCTCGGTCCAGCCGCCATCGGGTCTGGACGCCCGTGCGACCGCGCAACCCCTCGCGTCGTTCCTCCAGCGCATCACCCTCGGCGGCGGCGGGCTGGACCGGATCGCGACGCGGGACTACGTATATCTGTCCGGCTGGACGGGTACGCCGTTCGCCGACGTGTACGAGAAGCTGTCCGCGGATCCCGGATGGCGCACCCACGTCCTGGAATGCGGCCACAACGTTGTCCGCGACGCACCGGGTGAGTTCGAGGAAATACTGCTGCGCGGAGAGTGAATGGGTCTTCCGCGAGGACGTGGCGGGCAGGCGGGCGGGCGGCGTCCCGGCGCTGCCGGGTCCGCGGTGTCATGGAGGCGGCGAGGCGCGGCTCACGCCCGGCGAGCTCGCCGCCCGCCGCTTGGGTCCCGCCCGGTGGCCCAAGGCCCGTCCTCCGGTCCGAGGCCCGTCCTCCGGTCCGGCGGGCTCCTCAGCCGAAGGCCGAGAACGAGTCCTCGCCGCGCATGTGGGCGCGTCGCACCCCGCTCCAGTCCAGCGCCTGCCGCGCCTCGTGGAGCGTCTGCTCGGCCACGGTACGGGTCTCGGCGAGGACGTCGCCGCGTTCGCGGACCAGTCGTTCGTAGATCGGGGGATGGGATATCTCTGACGGGTTCATGATGCTTGATCTTTCCCCCTCGCCGTGGATCTGTCAGCCCGAGGAGCCGCCGATGCCCTGTGAGATCCGCCTCTGCCGACCGAAGACCGCTCTCGGACGGGGCTCGGACGCCCCCTAGGCGACGTTCACAGCGCCGTGAGCTAGGGTGACGCGCCCTCCCGCGACCTCGTCACCTCGTCACGGCGTGCCCGTCGCAGCGTCGGGCGGGGGAGTGAGGTCCAGGCGGTAGCCGTGGCCGCGCAGCGTGGTGATGTGCGGGAGGGTGACGGGGCGGGGCTCGGCAGCCGCCGCCTCATGGAGGCGGCGACGCAGGGAGGCGAGCGTCACGTCGAGGGTTTTCGTGGGGCCGAACCAGTTCTCGTCCCAGACCTCGGACATGAGGTCCTCGCGGGAAACGGCCGCACCGGCGCTGCGGGCGAGGGCGGCCAACAGGTCGAACTCCTTGAGGCGGAGCCCGAGTTCGCGGCCCGCCAGCAGGCAGCGCCGGGCGCTGAGATCCACCGTCAGATCGCCGAGCCGGAGCAGCGGCTGGTGGGCGGCGGCGGCCGGGCGACGACGCAGGTGGGCGCGGAGACGGGCCAGGAGCACGGTCAGCGCGAAGGGCTTCACCAGGTAGTCGTCCGCTCCGGCGTCGAGCCCGGCGATGACGTCGATGTCGCCGCTGCGGGCGGTGAGGATGATCAGGAGCAGATCCTTCTGGTGCGTGCGCAGTTCGCGGGCGATGTCGATGCCGTCGGTGTCGGGCAGGCCCAGATCGAGCAGTACGACGTCCGGGGGATCGGTCTGCGCCTGGGTCAGGCCGCTGGTTCCGGTCCGGCACCATGTCGTGTGATAGCCGTGGCTGCGCAGACTCGCGTCGAGGTGACGTCCGATGGTCTCGTCGTCTTCGATGAGCAGCACGTGTGCTCGCTCGGGAGGTTCGACCTGGCGCATGAGGCGAAGCGTAGGCGCTGGTGGGCGGATCCTGGGGCGGCAGGCCGATCGCCCGGCGAGGTCGGGCGCGTCCGTGGCGGAGTTCGTCACAGCGTGCGCAGCTCCTCCACGGCCGGGCGGCTGGAGCGCCGGGCGGCGTTCAGGGCGGCCGAGGCGATGGCCACGACGGCTGCCAGCACCGTGAGCGCCAGGTAGGTCCACGGCACGGCCAGTGCGGCGGGCGGTGGATCGAAGACCCCGGTCAGGACCGTGACCAGCATCTGCGACAGGGCCCACCCGATGGCTGCGCCGCCCGCGAGACCGCCGGCCGTCATGACGGCGGCCTCGCTCAGGACCAGGCCGCGCAGCTGACGGCGGGTCGCGCCCAGCACGGTCGTGATGGCGAAGGTGCGTCGGCGTTCCGCGAGCCCGAGAGCGAGGACGATGCCACCGGCCGCGGCTGCCAGCAGCACGGCGGCGCCGAGTTCGATCCGGGTCAACCCGGACAGATCGACGGAGGTGAGGCTGGAGCCGACCGCGTAGCGCGTCTGGGTGAGGTCGGTGACGGTGGCCGTGGTGCCGACCTGGTGGCGCAGGGCGGCCGCCACCGCGCCGTGGCGCGTGCCACCGGTGTCGATCAGGAAGGCACCCACCGCGTCGCTGCCCGTGGCCCTGGCGATGTACTCGGCGTTGGCGACGAAGAAGCTGTCCTTGGGAGCGGTGGGGAACTCCTTGACGATGCCCGCGTAGTGGAACGGTACGGTCGTGAGTGCCTTGGTGCGATTGTCCTGGAGGCGCAGGTTGACGGTGTCGCCGGGGCGGAGCTGGAAGTCCTTGATGGTCTCCTCGCTCACCAGGAGGGAGTCCGGCCGGGCGGCGAGTCGGCCCATGAGGGCCTTCGCGGTGCCGCCGGCGAAGTACGTGTCCTGCAAGGCGGTGGCCGAGGTGATGGTGGACGGCCGCACTCCGTACAGGTCCTGGAGATCGGCGCCGATGTAGGCGTACCGGTGCTGGAGGGGTTCGACGTGGCGCACGCCCGCCACGTGAAGGGCGGCGCCCGCGTCGGGACCTGCGGTGGCGCCGGGTGGCTGGGTGACGGTGACGTCGGCGCCGTTGGTGAGCTGTGCGTCGACGTGCGCCTGGTGCTGGTAGGTGGCGTTGAACGTGGCGGTGGACGCGGCGAAGGAAAGGGCGAGCGCGAGCAGCACGACGGCGCGGGCCAGCGGGCGGCGCTGGCGGGACATCGCGGCGGCCGTGGTGCCGGCCAGCGTTCCGGTCAGTGGCCGCACCATGCGGGCCAGTGGGCGGCGCCCGTGGGTCAGGGCGAGCGTGGCCAGGCGCCACAACAGCAGGGCCGAGCCGCACCACAGCAGGGCAGGCCCGAAGAACGCCCAGTACGACACCGAGATGCTCGCCACTCCCTCGGGGGCCAGGACGAGGGCGTACTGATTGCCGCTGGAGGCCTTGAACACCAGCAGCGCGACGACGAGCAGGATGACGTCGAGGCCGCAGCGCATCCACAGGGGCGAGCGGGGCCGGCCGACAGCCTGTCGCGCCTGAGCCACGGTGCCGGTCCGCAAGTCCCGTACGGCAGGCACCAGAACGGTCGTCGCCGCCACCACCAGGCCGAGGCCGAAGGCCAGGGCGGACCAAGCGGCGGAGGATGCTCCGGTGGTGCCGAAGGAGGGGGTGCCGAAGGCGGCCGCACCGGCCGAAGCGGCGATGCCGATGCCGAGCGCGCCGCCCGCGATGCCGACCAGGGCGGCCTCGATGCCGGCCAAAGCAGTTACCTGACGGGTAGTCAACCCCCGGGTGCGCAGCAGGGCTTGTTCCCGGCGTCGGCGGACCGTTCCGGCTCCCGCCACGGCGGCGGTGAGGAGCGCGGCCAGCACCGCGCCGGGCACACCGAGGAACAGAAAGAGGATCTGCGCGTACAGCGCGTCCTGGCGGGCCGAATCGAGGGCGGCGCCCAAGTTGTCGCCGACGACGGCGCCGCCCGAGGTACTGGCCTCCACATGGTGCGCCGCCGCCACCACGCTGGTGTACGCCGCGGCGGGGTCGGCCGGCAGCCGTCCGTTGCGGGCGGTGTGGATCTGAGTGGTGACGGCTGTCGGGTCGATCTTGGCGAGGGGGGCGGTGAGGCTGGCGAACAGGGGTGCCGGGAGCAGGATGACATTGTCGGGCGGCGCGGTCGGCTGGGACTGCGGCGGCGCCCCGACCTTCTGGAACAGGGAGTCGGCCTGGGGCAGATCGACCACGCCGGCCACCGTCACCTCGACCGGGGTGAGGCCGGGAAGGCTGATCGTGACGGTGTCCGCGGGGCTCACGTGGAGATTGGCCGCGGTCTGCTGGGCGATGAGCACCCCGGATGCGGCACCGGTCAACTGGCGTATCTCACGCGGGAACACGGACCGGTAGGCGTCGGGCAGGCCGAGGACGACACCCGCACCCGTGCTCTGTGTGGTGCCCGCGACGGTGGCCCGGAAGCCAGTGGCGCGGGCGAAGCCCACGCGCTCGGCCTGCCGAACGCCGTCGGCGGACCGGACGGCCGCAAGGACGGAGTCGGGGTCGGCTCCCGGCTGCACCTGGATCTGCCAGTCGACGGCCACGTCGCGCACGGCCCGCAGTGTCATGGTGGATTTCGACGCGGTCAGGAAGGAACCGAGGGACGCGATCAGGGCGACGGCCAGGGCGATGCCGAGGGCAGTGGCGACCAGCCGTCCGGTGCGTCGCCGCAGAAGCCCGCGGGTCCATGAGGTGATCATGGCGTCTCCTTCCGCCGCGGTGCCGGGCGGCACTCCGGCCACGGAGCGAGGGCGGAATCGGAGGTCAGCCGGCCCTCGTGCATCGTCCATTGCCGGGACAGGCGCTCGGCCACGGCAGGGTCGTGCGTGGTCACCACCAGGGCGGCGCCGAGCTCTTCGGCGGCGGTGAGCAGTACGTCGATGAGGTGCTGGCCGGTCGCGCGGTCCAGCTGGCCGGTGGGCTCGTCCGCGAGGACGAGGCGGGGGCCGAGCGCGAGGACGCGGGCGACGGCCACCCGCTGGGCCTGGCCCCCGGAAAGCTCCTCGGGGAGCCGATGGGCGAGGTCGGTGGCGTCCAGCAGCCCGAGCGCGTGCGCGGCGCGACGGTGTGCGGTGCCCTCCGCCATGCCGGTCAGAACGAGAGGCAGGGCGGTGTTCTCGATCGCGTTCAGCGCCGGAATGAGGCTCGGCCCCTGGAAGACGACCCCGATGGTGCCGTTCGCCGGGGCGCCGGGCAGCCCGGGCCAGCTGATCTGCCCACGGGTGGGCCGCTCCAGCGCGGCCATGAGGTGAAGCAGCGTGGACTTGCCCGAGCCCGAAGGCCCCGCGATGGCGATCCGGTCACCGGCGTCCACCCGGCAGGTCGCGCCGTGCACCGCGACGACGGCGGCCGGGCCCCTGCCGAACGTGCGTGCCGCGTCCTCGCAGCGCACCAATATCTGGTCGCCGGTCATGGCTGGACCCTCCCGTCACGCAGCGCGATGACACGGTCGGCCACCTGGATGGCCCGGGGGCTGTGGGTGACGAGCAGGACGCCACGGCCCTCACCCGCGCGGCTGCGCAGCAGTTCGAGGACCTGTTGCTCGGTCGCGCCGTCCAGTTCGCCGGTGGGTTCGTCGGCGAGCAGGACGTCCGGGCCGTTGGCCAGCGCCACCGCGAGCCCCGCACGGGCGAGTTCACCGCCGGAGAGCTCCTGGGGCAGCGCACGGGACCGGTGGGCGAGCCCGACCTGGTCCAGGAGTTCGTCCGCGGCGGGGCGGTCGGTGCCGGAGGCGGCGCTCCGGGCGAGCCGGACGTTGGCGCGTACGTCGAGATGCGCGATGAGGTTGTCCGACTGGAGCAGGACACCGACACGGCGGGCCCGGACGCGGGCCCGTTCGTTCTCGGGCCGATGACTGATGCGCTCCCCGGCGATGTGCACCGCCCCGCCGTCCGGTTCGTCCAGCCCGGCCAGGCAGGCAAGGAGCGTCGACTTGCCCGAGCCCGACGGACCCATGACGGCAACGGTCTCCCCGCGGCGCACCCGCACACCGACTCCGCGCAGTGCCAGGGTCTCCTCTTCGCCGCTGCGGTAGAACCGATACAACTCCCGTGCCTCCAGGGCGAGTTCGTGGTGCGGCGACGAGGTCTCGGCGGTTTCGGCGGGGGCGGACATCACTGCCACCGGAACGAGTCGGTCACGATGCGCCAGGGGTCCACGTTGTCGGCGCCCACCGGCCCGGAGAGAGTGAGGTCGACCTCGCGGCTGCCGGAGTGGAAGGCGTACCGCTCGAAGGCGTCGTGCACCACCTTGCCGGTCACCGGATCGGGGGCCGTGTCGCCCTGGTAGATGAGCAGGACCACCGGACCGGCTTGCCGCGACACGACGCCGACCTTGCCCATCGCGAACTTGGGGACGTGCTGTCGAAGACCGGGTACCACCTGGGCCGACACCGACTGGGACGTGGGAGCGGCCGCGCCGGACCTGGGGACGATCTCGATGCGGTTGAGCTTGTCGGTGAACGAGACCGTGCCGGCCGAGTCCGTACGGGCCCAGCCCTCGGGGACCTTGACCGTGAAGGCGCCGTTGCTCCCGCCGGGCGCGTAGAGGACGTACACCTGGTTGTCCGGGATGTCGCCGGCCGGATTGGGCTCGCTCGCCGCCGGCGCGGGAGCCTGCGAGACACTCGCCGAGCCGGTGCCGGTCGGCGGTGTGCTCCCGCTGCCGCACCCCGCGAGGACCACTGCGGCCACCGCCGCGGTGGCCATCGGAACGAATAGTGTGCGTCTCATGATCCCGGTGCCCTTCACGAGTGGGCCGGCGCCCCGACGGGCCCGGCGTGCTGCCACATCTGTGACGCTAGGCACCAGCGGGTTAACGCTCGGCGCGGCCAGGGTTAGAGGACGGCAAAACCAGGCTCCGGTCCCGCGGGTACGGCCCGTTCGCCGCCATGATGAGCGACATGAGACAGCGTGTGGCCCGCGTGGCCGTCGTGGCCGTACTGGTGGCACTCGCCCTGCTCGCGGTGCCGCTCGCCCTGGTCATCAGGGCCTCCTTCTTCGCCGACGAGCGCGGTGAACTGGAACGCGCGGCCCTGTCGGCGGCCGTCCGCGTCAGCCCCGACTTCGCCACCGGGGACCCCGTCGAACTGGCTCCGGGGCACTCCGAGGGCGACCTCGGGATCTACGACCCGGCGCTGCGGCGGCGCGCCGGAACCGGTCCGGCGCTCGGCGACGCGGTGACCGGGCGTGCCGCGTCGGGCACGGTCGCGCAACGGGACGGCGACGGCGAACTCGTCGTGGCTGTGCCCGTATCGAGCGCCGAACACGTCATCGGAGTCGTGCGCGCCTCGACGAGTACGGCCAGTGTGTGGAAGCGCGTCCTCACCGCGTGGGGAGCGCTGCTCGCCGTGGCGCTGGCCGCCTTCGGGATCGCGCTCCTGCCGGCCCGTCGGC
Source organism: Streptomyces sp. CB01201 (assembly GCF_002803085.1). GTDB lineage: Bacteria > Actinomycetota > Actinomycetes > Streptomycetales > Streptomycetaceae > Streptomyces > Streptomyces hundungensis. The sequence continues at coordinate 43,043 of NZ_NNBJ01000022.1, forward strand.
AGGCCCGCGCACTCGCGGCGCCGCTGGAAGCCCTCGCGCGTACGTCTCAGTCCGTCACGGACGGCGACCTGACGGCCCGTGCCGGCGCCTGCGGTATCGGCGAGATCGACCAAGTGGCCCTCAACCACAATGCGATGGTCGACCGACTCGCCCAACTACTGCGTCACGAGCGGGAGTTCACCGCGAACGCCTCCCATCAGCTGCGTACCCCGCTCACCGGGCTCCAGCTGGGCCTGGAGGCAGCCCTGGCCACGCCCGGCGCCGATCTGCGCAGTGCCGTTGAGGAAGCACTGGCGGAGTCCCACCACCTCAACGAGACCATCGACGAAGTCCTGAGCCTCGCCAAGGACGCCACGAGGAGCGGCCCGGGCGCCCCGGCGCAGCCCGTCGCCGCGCTTCTGGAACGCGCGGAGCTGCGCTGGCACGGTCCGTTCGCCATGGACGGCCGCCGGCTCCGGTTCGGCCTCGATCGCGCAGTGGCGGGCGCGGCAACGCCCCGGCGCACCACCGACCAGATCCTCGACATCCTGCTCGACAACGCCCACCGGCACGGCAGGGGCTCGGTCGAGGTGACGCTGCGCGACCTCGGCGAAGCCATCGCCATCGACGTCACGGACGAGGGATCCCTGTCCCTGCCTCCCTCGGTGATCTTCGAGCGGGGCACGTCCACGGGCCCCGGCCAGGGGATCGGCCTCGCCCTCGCCGCCGAACTGGCCGAGTCCACCGGGGGACGACTCAGCGTCACGGGAACGGAGCCGACCCGATTCACCTTGCTCCTGCCGCGCACGGCCGAGTAGGGCGGGCGGGCATCCACGGGCGTACGCACTCCGTGCGACCCACCGCCGACCCCATTCAGATGCGCCCGCGCCGACGACCGCCCCGTATGCGCGCGCCGACGGCCGCTTCATACGTGTCCATGCGTGCCCGCGCCGACGACCACCTCATAGGTGCCGACAGCCGCCACCCAGGACGGCTCATTATGTGCCGCCATCCACGATCAACTCCCGTGCCACCAGTGGCCAACCTGAACGCATCCTGAGCGTGCCGCCGCCACGGCCGTGAATTCCACCGGCGCGGCGCGGTCTGCCTCTACCTTCCTCGCCATGCACAGCGCGACGCCTTCCCCGCACCAGCCTCTCGCCAGGGCGCACGACTTCCTCCGGAGACGGTTCGGCTGGGCCTCGTGCGCGGCCTATGCCGCGGCCGCGGTGCTCCCCGCACCGGGCATGTGGCTGCGCCACGACCACTCCGTCAGTATGGGCGGACCGCTGCCGGTCGGCGTCAGCGCCAGCCAAGTCCTGCTGGCCACCGTCCTGTTCACGGCCGGGCTGCGGGTCCGCCCCCGAGCGCTCGCCGGTCTGTTGCGCCGCCCGCGGGTTCTGGTCGCGGGACTGGCCCTGCACCTCACGGCGCCACTGCTGATCCTGCCTCTCGTGGCCGTCGCCCTGCGCTGCTGTCCCGACTCCGACGGCGGAAGCGGCATGATCGCCGCGATGATCCTCACCGTGGCCATGCCGGTGGCCGCCGGAGCCACCGTCTGGACCGGCCAGGGGCGCGGGGACGAACCGGCCATACTGGGCCTGGTCCTTGCCTCTACGTTCCTGAGTCCCCTGACGCTGCCCGCCACGGCCGGAATCCTGAGCCGGCTCCTGAGCACGGACTACGCGGGGGCCGTGGCCACGGCCGCCCACGCGGCGAGCGGTGGCTTCGCCCTGACGGGAGTACTCCTGCCGTGCGCGGCAGGCATCGGCTGCCGCTTGCTGCTGTCCGACCGGGCGCGGCAGGGCGTGCTGCCCGTGGCCGCGCCGGCGGCGACGCTCGCCGCGCTCCTGCTCACCTACGTCAACGCGAGCGGCGCCATCGGGCAGTTCCTGACCCACCCCCGCCCGCTGCTCCTGCTCGCCTCGACGGCGACCGCCGCGACCGTCTGCGTCCTGTCCTTCGGCTGGGGGCGCTGTTGCTCCCGCGCGCTGCGCCTGTCCGGCCCCGCCGGAACATCCGTCACGCTTGCCTGCGGGATGAGCAACAGCAGCGCGGGCGCGGTGCTCATCACCACGGCGATGCCGGACCGGCCGCAGATCCTGCTTCCGGTGCTCGCCTTCAGCCTGCTCCAGAAGCTGGCCGCGAGCCGGGCCACTCGCTGGCGGCCCGTACCGGCCGCAGGATGAAGGGAGTTGGGCGGCCGAGGATCCCGGCCGGGGCGAACGCGGGGCCGCCTCCCGGCCGGGCCCTCAGCGTTCGTAGACGCCGGTCAGTCGGCCCCGGGCCAGGACGGGCCCGGTGACCGCGGACAGGAGGGCCCGAGGTCGTGCCCGGTCCACGGGCTTCGTGTGCACGCTGTCGTCCACCGGGGTCGCCAGGGCGAACAGCTGGAAGACGTAGCGATGCGGCCCGTGGCCCTTGATCGGGCCCGGCCCGTGGTAGCCGCGTCCGATGGTGGAGCGCATCAACCGCACCCCGCGCCCGGGCTGCCGCGCGTCGAGGGCGCCGGGCTCCAAGCCTGCGCATGCCGGGTCGATCAGGGCGACACAGTGCACGGCGGGCTTGGTCATGGGGACGTCGATGTCCTCCATGACGAGGAGGAGCTGTGCCGTGCCGGAGGGCAGCGGGGACCAGCTCAGGCGGGGCGACAGATCGCGGCCGCCGATGTTCTTACCGCAGTGCTCAAGCAGCATGGCATCGCCGTCGCCGAACTGGTCGCTGGTCAGCGTCAGCCCTTCCGGGCCCGTCAGCCGGGGCAGGTACCAGGCGGCCTGGGTCTCGTCCGCCCTGCGGTTCTTGAGAAGTCGTCCGAGCAGTGTCATCGCGTTGCTCCCAGCAGGCCGATGGTCTCGACGGTGGTGGTGGTCTCGCCGAGTGTGGGGAAGATGCGGCCGGCGCTGTGGCGGTTGGCCTCGGCGTCGGGGTCGGTCATGGCGTCGGTGGTGAGGAGGACGTGGAGTCCGTGGTCCCGTGGTCGGAGCCCGGACGGGCGGGCGGTCGATTCGGTCGTGTTCGCCAGCGCCGTCCACTTTCTCGTGATCTTCGTGTTCTTCGTGTTCCGTGTGTTCCTCCGCGTGCTGTCGGCGTCGGACCGGACCACTACCGACGGCCTTCGATGTCGTCGACGCCGTCAGATGTTCTGGGCCAGCCGCTCGAAGAGCGGCGCGGCTGCCGCGAGCTGCTCCAGCTCGGCAGAGGTGAACTCGCCGCTGGTCAGGGCGCCGGCGATGAGCTCGGCCCGGGCGTTGCGCTTGTCGTTGAGCGCCCGGTGGCCCGCGTCGGTCACCGACATCACGCCGCGCCTGCCGTCATGCGGATCCGGGCGCCGCTCGACCAGGCCCCTGGCCCGCAACTCACCGAGCGTGGCCCCCATGGACTGCGCCGTGATCTGCGCCTCCCGGGCGAGTGCCGAAGAAGTGGTGGGTCCAGAGCGGGCCAGCTGCGCCAGGGCGGTCCGCTCGGGCATCGACAGTCCGCCCTCGACAGGCACCTGGCGCACCCGTCGCACCAGCAGGCTGAGGCTCGCGAGCAGGGTCGACGCGACCTCGCCCGGGTTGAGATCGTCACTCATATATTAAGGCTACCTTATCAGGCTGCCTTAATACCTTGGCGTGGTCTCCGACGATCTCCGGTGATCTTCGGTGGCCTCCGACGATCTTCGGTGGGGCCGCGGATGCGGAAGATCCCGTACCGGGAACACCTGGTCACGTCGAAGCTGTTGGATCGAGGGAGGGACCGGCACCGCGTGTTCGGGGGAGGGAGACCGTACGGTCGTCCGCCCTGACAGGATCGGGGCCTGGGGATCGTGGCGCACCCGCCGAGCGATCGAACCGAACTACGCTTCTTAGCAGGAGGACTTCTCATGGCTGACCGGCCGTTGACGCTCATGGCAGTGCACGCCCACCCCGACGACGAGGCCACCGGAACCGGAGGAATCCTCGCGCGGTACGCGGCGGAAGGCATTCGCACGGTTCTCGTGACGTGTACCGACGGCGGTTGCGGTGACGGACCGGGAGGTCTCAAGCCGGGCGACGCGGGGCACGACCCGGCGGCCGTCGCCGCGATGCGCCGCCGGGAACTCGAAGCGAGTCGCGACGTGCTGAAGATCAGCGACCTGGAGATGCTGGACTACGCCGACTCGGGAATGATGGGCTGGTCGAGCAATGACGCCCCCGGCTCGTTCTGGCAGACGCCTGTTGCGGAAAGCGCCGCTCGGCTCGCGGAACTCATGCGCCACTACCGGCCCGATGTGGTCGTCACCTATGACGAGAACGGCTTCTATGGTCACCCCGACCACATTCAGGCGAACCGCATCACGGTGGCAGCGCTGGAGATGACCGACCTGACACCGAAGGTGTACTGGACGGCGATGCCCCGCTCGGCGATGCGGCGGTTCGGCGAGATCATGCGCGAGTTCGGCGAGGACATGCCCGAGCCGGACCCGGCCGAGGCGGCCGAGATCGCCAAGATCGGTCTGCCGGACGACGAGATCACCACGTGGGTGGACACCACCGAGTTCAGTGGCCAGAAGTTCGACGCGCTGGCCGCGCACGCCAGCCAGGGCGAGAACATCTTCTTCCTCAAGATGGGCAAGGAGAAGTTCGGCGAGCTGATGGGGATGGAGACCTTCGTTCGCGTCCAGGACACCACCGGGGCGGCCGTCCCCGAGAACGATCTCTTCGCCGGCCTGCGCTGATCGGCCCGCCCTCGACCGTCGGCCCGTCGTTCATCCGGGACGAGAGCCGCGGCAGCGGGGAGTTCCCGGAGTCGAACGCCCCGGGCGGCGTGTCGGCCGGCGTCGTCCGAAGATCGGAGCCGCTGCGCGCGACGGGTTCACGCGCAGCGGTTGCGGTCGCCAGGTTCATGCTGAACCTGGCTGAGGCTTGCCGGACGATCAGGATATGGCTGAGTCGCTCGGCAGGCCCGGTCGCAGCTTGGGCTCAAGGAAGGTGGCGGGCGGAGCAGCGGCCTCGGAGCGGGGCGCGGCCAGACGCGGACGCGCCGACTCCGGGGAGCTGAAGGAAGGTACGTCGTTGTCCAGGGGACTGCTCGGATCTGTGGTCACCCGCCCAGTCTGCCGTACGTTCCGGCTCACCTCCATCCTGAATTGCCCAGCTCGGCCGGGGAACCGTCGCATGCCGGCGCGTAGGCCGTCGCACGGCCGGTGTGATCACAGACCGCTTTGCTCGCCTGGGGCAGATCGCCATGCCGCGCGGTCTCATGCCGGATGGCATCCGACAGGGCTGTGGACGCTTCGGTGTGTCAAAGGGCTTTCGGCTGCGGCAGTTGGCGAGGTCAACGCCGCTGACCGCTAAGCCGCCGAGCCGGTGAGCCCGGGATGGGTGCGGCCGCTGCGATAGGTGGAGACGCCGAGGCCGAGCAGCCAGTAGCTGAAGATGGCGCCCATCAGGGCGGTGGTACCCCATCCGTTCGCCGCGTAGAAGTGCGCGGGGTTGTTGCCGAAGAACAGCGACGGCATGAACGCCAGGTTGACTCCTGCCAGTACGAAGGCGGAGCGGCCCGCCCAGCGCGGCAACAGGTTCGTTCGAGAGACTCCGTGGCCGACGGCGGTCAGGAACAGTGCCAGCATGAGGCGGCCGATCGTGCCGTAGAGGATGTACGTTCCGCTCACGGCGATGGTCGGGTCGACCGGGTGATCGGCTACGATCACCGCGCCCGCTTCCAGCCCGCTGGAGACCAGGGTGATCGTCGCGTAGACCAGTCCCGTGGCGAAGGCCATCGTGCCGACCCACTCGTGGGCGGGACTCGCCACTTTGACCAGCTCCCGGAAGGCCGTGGCGAAGACGATCAGGAACGCCAATGCGAGGATTCCGACCAGCAGTCGTGTGAGCACGTTCCAGTCCGGCGGCGGCCCGGAGTAGAGGAAGTACAGCGGCACTTCGACGATGAAGGCGGCTGCGGCGAGGATGCCCGCCAGGCCCGCCACGCGCCGTGCTCCACGTTCGTTCATGGTGTTCCCCCAGGTGGTGAGTCGGTGGTTGCCGGGTGGCCCGGATACGTCGATTCTGCTGCGCGCGGCACTCGACGTCTGTGGGCCTGGACACCGGACGGGGTGGCCTTACCAACACCCCTGGAAGCGCTGCCTGTTGAAGGTGGTGAGTACCTGAGTACGGATCTGAGTAGCGCAGCTCAGGTCCAGGCCCGGTCAGGACTTGGAAGCTGAGGCCATGACGACACCTGCTGCCCGCTGTCACCCGCCCCTGGCCCCGGCGCCTCCCGCCCAACCGGGGCAGCCTCGTTCACGGCGCGCGTGGATCATCGCGGTTGCCGGCGGCCTGGTTCTGGCGCTTCTCGGTGGAGCGACGCACTGGTGGCTGAGCCGGAACGACGACCACTCCCCACTGGCCGGGAGGCCGCGCGTGACGGACAGTGTGGCGGGCATGTCGTACGCCATACCCGAAGGCTGGAAGGCCAACGACGGCAAGGACCTGATCCAGGCCTTCACTTCCTCGATAGCCACCAAGGGGCCCGACGGGCGTGGCGGCGCTGTGGTGCTGGCCGGGCGGGGCGGGCCCGTCGCGGAGTCCGCGCTGCGGCAGCGGGCGGAGACGTCTGCGCGGTCCAACGCGGAGTTCTTCTACCCGGATGCCAGAACGACGTTGGAGGAGTCCCGGGCTACGAAGGTGAGTGGCCGCTCGGCGTACACGGTGGTGCTGAGCGTGCGCGACGAGAGCGGGAGGACGGGCCGGATTCGCCTCACCCTCGTCACGCGGAGCAGCGACCAGTCGGCCTTCCTGCTCGGTATCACCATGTCGCCGGAATCGACCGACAGCGGCGAGGTCGACTCGGTCCTGGCCGACGCCGCGCTGCGCTAGCGGTCCGAGCGAGCGGAAGTCGGCCGCCCCGGCCGGGTTGGCAGCCCCGCGTGGTTGGCAGCCCCGCACGGTCGACGGCCCGTCCGGTCGACGGTGCGGGGCGGCCGGATTCACTTGCTGGAGATGGTCCAGCCGGCATCGCCCGCCAAGGCCTCGACGCCGAGGTCCGTCCACCCGGTGTCAGTTGTTTCGTCGGTTGTCCCGTCGGTTGTCTCGAAGGTGTCGAGAAGGAAGGCGGAGATCGAGTCGGCGACGAGGGCGACGCGGGAGGGGTCCTCGTCGCTGGTCTCGGCGACCATCTCCCCGGCGAGTCCGCCGAGCGTGTGCTCACCTTCGGCAATGGTGAGGAGGCTCTTGGGGGAGGGGCTGAGGTGATAGGCGTCGGTGAACCACTCGGGCCCCCGGGTGGAGAGCTGCGACTGGTCCTTGCCGCCCGCGATGATCAGGGCAGGGGTGACCATGGTGGAGTAGTCGGGCCTCATGAACGGCAGGTGCTCGGCTGCGAACGGGGTGAGGGTGTCGCCGGTGCCGGTCGCGGCGATCAGCGCGCCGGCCGAGACCGCCGGGTGGGAGAAGTCCTCTCCTGGCGTGCCGTCGGCACCGAGTACTCGGGCGCCGAGTATCGCGCCGGCGGTCTGGGCGCCCCAGGAGTGGCCGACGACCGCCACGCGCTCGCGGTCGACGCGGGGCGCCAGGCCGTCGACCTGGACGACGATGTCGTCGAGGTGGTCGAGCACCGTGTGGAGGTCCGCGATCCGGACACGCCAGATGGTGGCGAACCGGGGATCGTCCCATCCGATGCCGTTGCGGCGGGAGTCCAGGTGGGTGGGCTGTACGACGACGAATCCGGCGGCGGCCCACCGGTCCACGAGGGGCTCGTATCCGTCCAGGGACCATGCGTTGCCGTGGGAGAACACGATGACCGGCAGGTGCCGGCCCGACAGCGGGGCGGTGACCTTCACCTGGAGTTCGGCGCCGCGGTCGGGGGCGGGAACGGTGATCGGCTTGACCGCGACGATCCGCTGGTCGAGGAGGCTGGAAGACATGGGAGACCTGTGCTTTCCCGAGGAGTCGCTCTGCCATACTTTGGCGGAGCGTCGTTCCGCCAACTTAGCGGAACATTGTTCCGCGAGTAAAGGAGGGTCCCGTGCGGGAACCGGTCGGAGTGCGCCAAGCGCAGGCAGAACGCACCCGCGGCGGCGTGCTGGCGGCCGCCGCGGCGGTCTTCGTGGAGCAGGGCGTCCAGGCCCCCGTCCGCGACATCGCGGAACGGGCCGGCGTCGGCGTCGGCACGATCTATCGGAACTTCCCGACGCGGGCGGACCTCGTCACCGCGGTCTACCGGCACCAGATCGACACCTGCACCGCGCTCGCGGCCCGGCTGCTTGAGGAGTCGGCCTCCCCGTTCACGGCCCTGACCCGCTGGGCGGACGCGTTCGTGGAGTTCCTGGTGACCAAGCACGGCCTGGGCGCGGCCCTTGGATCCGGCGATCCGGGCCTTGAGAACCTCCACGCCCTCATGCTCGACACGCTGGTCCCGGCCTGCGCGACTCTGCTCGACGCCTGCGCCGAGGCCGACGAACTAGGCGCCGACATCTCCGCCTACACACTCATGCGTGCCATCGGAAACCTCTGCATCACCGGACCCGACTACGACCAGGCCGATGCCAAGCGGATGGTTGCGACCCTCCTTGCCGGGTGCCGGCGCGCGGCCTAGCGGCAGGGTCCGACTGCCTCAATCGTCACGCAGGGCCGCACGGTCGCACGGCGGGCTGCTGACGCCGAGGAGCGCCCGTCCACCGCGCCGGTGGACGGGTTGAAGTCCATTACTGCGGCAGGGAGTTGACCACGGGGGCGGTTTCGGGTCTTCTTCTGGGGTGTCCACTCTTCACATCCACCGGCCCGAGGGCGACGCCGCCCTCGCGGACTGGCGCCACGTGCACAACGTCGTCATCCCAGCCCACTCCCTCTCCCTGGACGACGTACGGGAGCGCGCCACGCGCAACCACCTTGAGGTCGCCTACCTCGACGGCGAACTCGTGGGATGCAGTACGGTCCGGCCGCCCGGGGCCGACTCGGACACGGCCACCGTCATCGCCCGCGTCCTCCCCGCGCACCGCGGCAGGGGTTTCGGCGCGGAGCTCTACGGCCGAGGCCTCCACAAGGCCCGGGAGCTGGGGGCGAAGGGGATCGAAACGGTGGTGCTGTCGTCCAACGAGGACGGACTCCGCTTCGCTCTGCGCAACGGCTTCACGGAGATCGACCGCTATCTGCTCCCGGGCGACACTGTTCCCTGGATCGATCTGCGCCTCTCCTGACCGTGTACCGGGGGTGGGGTGCGACGCTGTCGGTCCGGTTCGGGGATCAGGACCACGGCGGCACGGACAGGGGCTTTCCCGTCTCGATGTAGGTCTTGAGGTTGGACAGCACGGCCGCCCAGCCTCCGGCCGCCTGACGGAACTCGGTCTCGTCCCGCAGGTTCTCGTGAGTGACCGTGAGCTGGACCGTGCCGCCCAGGGGCTTGAGGTCGAAGGTCACCGTGGAGGGGCCGTCCGGGCGGTCCTCGTCGGGTCCGGCCCAGGTGATGACCAGACGCCTGGCCGGGACGGCCGCCACGACGGTCCCCACGACATCGGCGATCCCGGAGCCGTCGACGCGGCGGTGCTCCCAGGCGGAACCGGGCTGCCAGTCGGAGATGTTGCTGTGGCCCCAGTAGAGGGCTGACGTCTCGGGGTCGGTCAGGGCCGCCCAGACCTTCTCCGGGGTCGCCTCGATGTAGGTGGTGTAGACGAACTGCGGTTTGTCGGACATCGCGTGCTCGGCTTTCTGCTTCAGAACGCTCAGGGCCCGCAGGCGCGGACGCTCGAACTTGTCGATCCACCGCTCCTGGATCTCGTGGAGCGGAACGGGGTTGAGGTAGTGGAGTTTCTCCCGGCCCCTCCTGGTCGTGCTGACGAGATTCGCGGCCTCCAGCAGGCCCAGGTGCTGGGTAGCGGCCTGGCGGGACATCGCCAGTCCGTCGCACAGCTCACTGAGGCTCTGGCCGTTGTTCTCGTGCAGTCGGTCCAGCAGACGCCTACGGGTCACGTCGGACAGGGCCTTGAAGACCTTGTCCATCTCATCGCTCACACCCACCATCATGCAAGCATTTACCTGCATGTCAACCTGGAGCCGCCCGGCGGCGCAAATGCCCTGTCGACAAGAGCGCCCCGGGGGGCCTGCGGTCAAGGGGGCCCTGGGGGTCCTGCGGCACCTCGGCCTGAACTCACTGCCTACGTGCGCCGTGTTGTCCGTACTACTACCGCGAGCCGACCGTATGCCGCGCCGGTGGTCGTTCCGGCGCTGCGGGCGTCCCATCAGGGGGAGCGCGCCGGCAGCTCGCCGAGGACTGTGCCGCGTCCCCAGGACAGGTGTGTCGGCCGCCCCGGGATTCGGGCGCCTGATTCGGACAAAGGGAATTCCGGTGTCTACGGCACCGGCGCTTGGGAACGCGTATATCTACGTGCCGGTGGCCTTGTGATCCACGCTTGATCAACGCGTGATCCACGTTCACGATCCCGGCGGCACCCATCGAATACGCAGCAGGCCCGATGGAATCTGGGGGCGGTAAGTGGGAAGAGTTCGGACCCGCGCAGGGGAATAGGGCAACGTCCGCTCCCTGCCTGATCCGCCCGTCCGCGCCCGGCCGAGTGCCCGCTCACCTGCGTGGGGCGCTCATGCCACTTCTCGCCTCCGCCCCTCCCGCACGCTTCTCACCTGTCTCCTTCGGGCGTTCCGCATGGTCTCTCCATCAAGCTGAACCAAGGAGTTACGTCATGTCCTTAATGGACGGTCGGCTCGACGAAGCGCCGACGATCAACCTGCTCGACTGCACGCTGCGCGACGGTTCGTACGCCGTCGACTTCCAGCTCGACGAGGGGTTCGTGACGAACCTGCTCACCCGGTTGAACGACATTCCGGTGGCCAAAGTGGAGGTGGGTCACGGAATAGGCCTTGAGGCCGAGCGCAGTGGGATCAAGGCGTGCAACATCGACCACTACCGGTGGGCCGAGATAGCGACGGCCACCCTGACGCGCAGGCCCTGGGGGATGTTCGCACAGCCCGAGTTCACCCGCCTGGGCACCGTCGGGGACCTGAGCGACCGGGGCATGTCCTTCATACGGATAGGTATGGAGCCGGACCGGGTACCCGAGCACCTCGACTACCTGCGGCGCGCCACCGAGCTGTGCGGAGAGGTCTATCTGAACCTCATGAAGTCGAGCGCCACCCCCGTGCGTGAACTCGTGGGGCTGCTCGACGGGTTGCCGTCCGACATCGCCGGCGTCTACGTCGTGGACTCCTACGGCGCCATGCTGCCCGCCGACGTGCAGACATATGTGAGTGCCGTACGTCAGGACTTCGCGGTCGTCGGCTTCCACGGGCACGACAACCTCGGCATGGCCAACATCAACAGCCTCACCGCCCTGCAAGCGGGTGCCACCATCGTCGACGCCACGCTCGACGGCATCGGCCGGGGATCGGGCAACGCCGCCATCGAGTCGCTGGCCGGGGCCCTCAAGATCCTCGGATCCGACCGCTTCGACTACGCGGAACTGGCAAAACTCGCCGCGTACTGCCGGGCGAACATGGTGGCCCTCCCCGAGGACCGCACCATGCAGGTCCTCGGCGCGGTGATCGGCATCCACTCGGGCTTCTTCCCGCTGGTGGAGGAGCTCGCGGGGGAGTACCACACCGATCCGGCACGGCTGATGGAGACGGCGGTCGAGATCGCCGACCACAGCCCGCGCAAGGACGACTTCCGGATCGCCGCACACCGGATCTCCGCCTGAGACAAAGGAAGTTGACCACCCAGCCGATCGGTGGGCCGGTCCCGGTCCGCCCTCCCGTGGGAGAGCACCATGAGAATCGCCAAGTCGATCCACTCCGCCTCCGGCCCAGGCATCTGCGTCGGCCATGCGGGCCAATGGTTCGCCCTGTCGGACATCAAGGGCTATCAAGACGTCACCCGGATCAGTGAGCTGGTGCGGGACGACGCGGACCTGCGGTCGCTGACGGAGTCCATAGAACGGCAGGCGGCCGAACTCGCCCCCGCCCGGCCGGACTTCGAGCATGCCGCCACGATCGTCGACCCGGGCTCCGACATCTGGGGAGCGGGTCTCAACTACCGTCGCCACAGCGAGGACTTGGAGTCCGAACAGCCCCGCTCCGGTCCCGGTTCCTATCTGCGTCCAGCCAACTGCCTCATCGACAACGGCGGTTACATCGAACTCCCTCGGCAGTCCGGGCGGGTGACGGCGGAAGCGGAGCTGGGGCTCGTCATCAAAACCCGCTGCAAGAACGTCGACCGCTCCGAGTGGCGCTCCGTCGTGGCGGGCGTCACCGCCGTCCTCGACATGACCGCCGAGGACGTGATCCGCGAAAATCCCCGGCACATTCCGTGGGCCAAGGGATTCGACACCTTTTGCAGCGTCGGGCCCGTCCTGGTGACCCTGGACGAATTCAGCGACGCCGACCTCGCTTCGCTCCGGATCGCCACCGTGCGCAACGACGAGACCGTGGCGGCCGCCACGCCCGCCGACATGAAGTTCGGCCTGGACCGTCTCGTGGAGTACTTCAGCGCCGGACGAACCCTCGAACCCGGCACGGTGATCTGTACGGGAACCCCCGGCGCCGTTCCACTCGGCGCGGGCGACACGGTGCGGGCCGTCGTGGAGCACGTCGGCACCCTGACCCACCCGGTCCGCAAGGACGAGGCACACCCCCAGGAGATCCAGCGCCCCGCAACGCACAGCGAAGGAGGCTGACATGGTGAAGGAGGCCGACGTGCCGCCCGAAGGCGAGTCCCCGCAAGACAGCTCGGTGAAGGACAGGCCCGTCAAAGGCGGGACCGTGGCGGGCGACGGGTCCGTGGTCGAGGCCCTGGACCGTGCCGTGCGGGAGTTCCCCGGCCACGACGCGCTGCGTACCGCGGACACGACCCTCACCTACCGGGAGTTCGGCACCCGTGTCGAAGAGTTCGCACGCCGATTACAGGACCTGACCGCACCGGGCGAGTTCATCGCCATCGAAGGCGACCGGGGCCCGGCAGCGATCATCGCCATGGCCGGAGCCTTGAAGGCGGCGCGGCCGTTCGTCTTCGTCGACGACCGCGACAGCGCCTCGTCCAACGCCGGGAAGACCGGCCTCCTGGGTGTGCGCCTGATGGCACGCGCCCCGTCCGGGAACGGCCCGGCTGAGTTCACACCGATCCCCGAAGCATGGCGCACCGGCGACGGCACTCCCGCCGGAGCGCGCCCCGGGGCTCCTCAACTCCCTTTCCAGGAGGGGGAGATCGGGTACGCGATCCACACTTCGGGATCCACCGGAACACCCAAATGCGTCCTCGTCAGGGCGGCCCCGCTCGCCCCGGTCATCCGTGACCACGTCGAGCGGCTCGCCGTCGGACCGGACAGCAGGACGCTCCAGTTCGCCCGGCTCACCTTCGACGGGTGCATCACCGAGATCCTCTGGACGCTGACCGCGGGCGGCTGCCTCGTGGTGCTCGACGAGGCGCACTTGGCGCCCGGCGCCGTCCTGCGCGACACCCTGGAGCGCTTCGCCATCACGCACCTCAAGACGACCCCGTTCGCCCTGACGGTGACCGAACCCGGCGACGCGATGCATTTGGAACACGTGGTCAATGGCGGCGGCCCCTGCCGGCCCGCCGTGATCCGCACCTGGTCCAAGGTGGCGAGCTTCCACAACGCCTACGGCCTCACCGAGACCACGGTGTGCAACCTGCTCAGCGACGCGCTCGATCCGGACGACTGCCGTGACGGGGTGCCCCTCGGGGACCTGGTGGGCGACTGCGGCCACCTGATCCGCGAACCGGCCACGGGCGCCACGGGCCCCGGCGTACAACGGGGCGAACTCGTCGTGACCGGCGCGAGCGTGGCGGCGGGGTACCTCACCGCACAGGGCGTGCGGCCCTTCCTCGGACCGGACGGCACGAGTGCGTACGCCACCGGGGATTTGGTCGAACTCCGCTCCGACGGGCTCCACTTCGTGGAGCGCCTGGACCGTCAGGTGAAGGTCCGCGGCTACCGCCTCGACCCCGGCGAGATCGAAGCGGCGGTGTGCCGGCATCCGGACGTGCGGGACGCGGTGGTCGTCGCCGAGGCCCACGACGAGGGCGACCCCTCCGACCGGGACACGCTGGTCTGCTACTACCGGGGCGAGCCCGGTCCCCGCTCCGTACGTGCACATCTGGAGGGCATCCTCGACCCGTTCAAGATCCCCTCGGTCCTCGAACAGGTCGACGCCTTCCCGCACACCGTGAACGGCAAGGTCGACCGGGACGCCCTGCGGGCGCGCCGCCGCGGCCAGGCCACCCAGGACGCGCCGGCCACCCCGGAGGAGCAGGTGCTGCGCGTGGTGCGCACCCTGACCGGCGTCGAGGACGTACGCCTCGACGACAACTTCTTCGACGTGGGCGGCGACTCGGCCTCGGCCGTCGTGCTCGTGTCCCGGCTGAAGAAGCTCGGCTGGGCCGATGCCGGAGTCCGTGACGTGCTGCGCGCGGCGGACCTCGGGGCCCTCGCCGACCGACTGCGGGAACGGAGCGTGTGACGCATGTGTGGCCTGTGCGGGACCTACGCCCCGGACAAGACCCTCGACCGGTCCGTAGCCGCCGCGATGCACGCCCGGCTGATCCACCGAGGACCGGACGAGACCTACTCGCTCAGCACACCCACCCTGTCCGTGAAACTCGGCCGCCTCGGCATGACCGCCCTGAAGGACGGCTGGCAGCCGGCCGAGGACCCCGGCGGCCGGTACGTGGCCATGACGAACGGCGAGATCTACAACGGCGCGGAACTGCGCGCCCGGCTCGGCGGCGCCCGGCCCGACAACCGGGTCGACGTGGCCGTCCTGCCGGAATTGTTCGCCCGGTACGGGCCGGCCGGCCTCGAAATGGTCGACGGACAGTTCGCCACCGCCCTTTACGACCGGGCGGAGGACCGGCTGTACCTGGGCCGGGACCGCTTCGGAGTGTGCCCGCTCTTCTACACCGTCGTCGGCACGCATGTGCACTTCTGTTCCGAGTTGAAGCCGCTCGTGCAGAGCGTCGAGCACCCCTGGGGGCTCGACGTCGGCGCGGTCGACCAGTACCTGACGCTCGGCAACATCGTGGCTCCGCGCACGCTGGTGGAGGGCGTCCACGCGGTGCCGCCCGGCTGCCTGGTCGGCTTCGGCGATGGCGGGCCCGTGACCGAACGGTATTGGCGCTACGGGGAGTTCACCGAGCCGGACCGCCCCGTGACCGCCCCGCGGATCCGGGACGCGCTTCGGGGAGCGGTGGCCGACCGGTTGCGCGCGGACGTGGAGATCGGCGCCTACCTCAGCGGCGGATTCGACTCCACCGCACTCGTCCTTGAGGCGTCCGGCCTGCGGCGCGAACCCACCCGCACGTTCTCCGTGCTCTTCGACGACATCGCCCTCGACGAGGGACGGTTCCAGCGCGAGGTCGCGGACAAGGTGGGCAGCGAGCACCACCAGATCCACTGCACGCCCGATGATGTCACCGCCCGCTTCGAGGAGATGGTGCGCCACTGCTGCTATCCGCAGCGCGAGACGTACAACGTGGCGGCCCTGATGCTGGCCGGCGAGGCCCGCCGCACCGGGCTCAAGGGCGTGATCTCGGGGGAGGGAGCCGACGAGCTGTTCTACGGCTACGACTCCTACGCCTTCGACGGCGCCCGCAGAAAGCAGCCGCCGAGCCACACCGAGAACGAATCGGCATGGGGCAGGGCCGACTTCTCCTGGGAGGTCGACCGGGCCAGGGCCGCCCGCCGGCGCGAGACGTGTCTCACCTCGCGGGCAGCCGAGGCCCTGGTCGGCAAGGAGTACTGGCGGGACCGCCTGATCCCGTTCGACGAGCGGGAGACCGCCGGGCTGACCCGGATGCAGCTCCGCTCGATCGCCGATGTGTATGTACAGCTCAGTGGTCATCTGCTCGGCGACCACGGCGACACCATGCTCATGGCGAACTCGGTGGAGGGCCGCTACCCGTTCCTGGGGAACTCCGTGGTCGCCCTGGGCCTGAGCATCCCGGACGAGCGGAAGGTGGCGGACTTCGAGGGCAAGGCCTGCCTGAAGGAGGCGTACGCCGACATCGTCCCGCGTGCCGTCCTGGACCGCGCCAAACAGGGCTTCACCGCGTACGGCCTTTCCGCGACGTCCGACGGTGCGACGCTCTCACGATGGCGGGACCTGGTCGCGGCCAGCGGTGTCTTCCGGCCGGACGCCCTGGACACCCTGGCCGCCGACCCCACGCCCGACAAGTGGGACGTCCGTCTGAGCCTCATCAGCATCAGCGCGGTCATCGACGAGTTGGGACTGACCTCATGACGGATCCCATGACGGACACCTGGCACGAGGTGATCCACGCAGACCGGTGGGCATCGTCGTCGACCCTGTGGGTCGAGGACGGCATCGAATACACCGGCGCGCAGGCAGGACGGCTCGCCGCCATGGTCGAGGAGGCCATCCTCGCCCATGGCCCGGCCCGTGTGGTGAGCATTCGCTCCCCGCACAAACTGGGCTGTTTCGCCGGGCAGTTGGGGGCCTGGCGGGCGGGCTCCGTGGCCGTCGCCGACGACCACACCCTCAGCGGGCGCGACTTCGAGCGGGTACGGCCCGACCTCACCCTGGAGGTCCGGTCCGGGCCGTCCCCGACGGTCGAGGCGACCGCTCCGCCGGGGCCCCGGCTGCCTCGGGACCGCATTCCCGAGGAGGTGGTCGCCGTCAACTTCACCTCGGGCAGCACCGGCAGCCGCAAGGCCGTCGCGGTGACCCGCGGCAATCTGCTGGCGCTCTTCGGCTGCCGGGACCTGGACGTGCTCGGCGGCCGGGATCCGGACACCTCCGGCGAAGCACCCGTCACGGCGGGCAGCTTCGCGACCCCCACGTACGACGGCTGGTGGTTCGATACCTGGCGTACGGTCGCGACGGGCGGGCGCGTGGTGTGCCTGCCGCACGTCAACGACGACGTCTTCGCCTGGCCCGACCTCGTGGAGACCTACGGCATCAGCCGCCTGCTGCTGCCGGCCGCCGTCATCACGACCGTCGTCGAAGCCGTACCCGACTGCGTGGCGGACATCCCCTGGCTGTTCAGCGGCGGCGAGCAGTTCCGGCTGTCGACCTACCGGCGGGCCAGGCAAGCCGGCCTGCGGGGACACTTCGTCAACCTGTACGGACCGACGGAGGCCACGTTCGCCACCCACCACTACCGGCTGCCCGAAGATTTCTCGGCGCCGACCATCCCCATCGGCCGCCCCCTGGACGGCTGCCGGCAGACCCTGCGCGACCCCGGTGAAGGACCCCCGGACGCACGGGAGTTGGTGGTGCACGGACCGTTCGTCTGCCTGGGATACCTGGACGACGGCGTTCTGGTCCACCGGTTCCGGGACCCGGCGGGGCAGCCGTCGTACCGCACCGGAGACCTGGTGCGCCCGGACGGGAACGACGACCTCGTGTTCGCCGGACGCCTGGACGGCGAGGTCAAGGTGAACGGGATGCGCGTCGACACCGCGGCCCTGGAACAGCGGATCAGCACCCTGCCCCGGGTCCTCGACTGCCGGGTCACCCAGGACGAACGGCACACCGTCGCCTTCGTCCGGACCGACCCCGCCGCCCTCGACGACCCGTCGGCCCGCGACCGGATCGAGTCCGTCGTACAGGACTTCTCCCCGGCGATCGGGGTGCGGCTGGTGGGTCGCTACCCGGTGAAGGCCGGCGGCAAGGTCGACTTCCGCACCCTCATGGACCGATACCGACAGACAGAGAAGGTGGACGAGACATGACACAGATATCGCCCGACGCCATCACCGACTGCCTGCGCACCGTGCTCGACCGCGAAGTCGCGGCCGACACCGACATCTTCACCGCCGGAGTCGACTCCCTGGCCGTACTGCGCTGCCGCGCCCTCCTC
The DNA here is from genome assembly GCF_002803085.1 of Streptomyces sp. CB01201. GTDB lineage: Bacteria > Actinomycetota > Actinomycetes > Streptomycetales > Streptomycetaceae > Streptomyces > Streptomyces hundungensis. The sequence continues at coordinate 60,830 of NZ_NNBJ01000022.1, forward strand.
AAGGAACGGACGGGAGTCCGGGTCCCCGGGCACGTCTTCTTCGAGGGCCGCACCCCGGTGCGCATCGCCGATCTGATCGGAGCCGAGCATGCTGGTCGTTGAGGACAGCCCGCTGTACTCACCCGAGTTCTTCGCCGACGACGACCCCTGGGCGTACCTCGCCGGACTGCGCGAGCACGACCCGGTCTCGCTGCACCGCAGGGACGACGGCTACGAGTTCTACGCGCTGACCCGGTACGCCGACGTGTACGCGGCCTATGTGGACCACCGGCGGCTCAGTTCGGCGTACGGCACCATGATCGACGGCTCGTACCTGCCGCAGAAGGACTCGGCATCCGGCCGCATGCTCATCGTCTCCGACCAGCCCGAGCACACCGCGATCCGCAAGCCCATCAAGACCAGCGGCTTCAGCCGGGACATGCTGGGCCGGGTCGGGCAGACGGTCCGGCGCAACATCCGCGGCGCCCTCGACAGCCTGTCCGTGGGCGATCGGCTCGACTTCAGCAAGGTGATCGCGCCCGAGCTGCCCAAGGGCGTCCTGGAGGTGCTCTTCGGCATCGGCGCTGAGGACGCCCGGCACCTCCTGGATGCCACCCGCACGATGATCGGCTACCGCGACGAGGCGTACGCCGGTTCGCGGCCGCTGGACGCGCTGGTCGACGCACAGCTCGACGTGCTGGAATTCATCGACGACCTCATCGTCAAACGCTCGACCACCGGCCCCGCCGAGGACATGATCGGCTTTCTCGCGCAGTGCGTCGCCGAGGGCGCCATGCCCCGGGACGTCGCCGTCCTCAACGGCCTGAACGTCGCGGTCGGAGGAAACGAGACCACCCCGCACACGGCGAGCCTGACCGTCCACACCATCGACCAGGAACGCGAACAGTGGCGGAAGGTGGCGAGCGGCGAGGTGGGGCCCGACGTGGCCACCCAGGAGTTCCTGCGGTGGACCTCCACGAACAGCTATGTGCAACGGCTGACGGTCGAGGACTTCGAGGTCGGCGGACACACCATTCCGGCCAACAGTTTCGTGGCCCTGTGGAACATGTCCGCGAACCGGGACGCCGAGGTCTTCGACGCCCCCGACAGCTTCCGGATCGACCGGACGGAGAACAAGCAGATCGCGTTCGGGGCCGGTGTCCACCGGTGCGTCGGGGCGCCCGTGGCGACCCTGGAGATCCAGACGTTCATCGAGGAACTGGCCGACTGGGACAAGGCGTTCGCGGTGGTCGACCCGCCCCGGCGCCTGCACTCCAACTTCATGCTCGGTCTGACCGAGCTTGAGGTGGAGGTGGTCGACGCGAAGGAACTCGGCACGTGAACGAGCCCCCGGCCGGACCGGACGTCTGCGTCTGCTTCCCGGCCGCCGGCGGCGGCGGTGCCACCCTCGCTCTGCTGAGGGACATCGCCGCCCGCCGCGGCATGACCGTCCTGGCCCTGTCGAACGCGGAGTCCGTGGCCGACTTCGACTCGGGCCGGTGGAAGGACCGGGCCGTACAGGAGGTCCGGCGGGCCGTGGCCGACACATCCGGCCGCCGGGTCGTCCTGGCCGGGCACTCCATGGGTGGGCTTTCCGCCATCTGCCTGCACGCCGCCCTCGGCACGAGGATGAGCGTGCCGACGGGGGTACTGGTCATCAATACCCCGTGCCCCGACTCATCAGGACGCATACCGACGATGTCACAGCTCCCCGACCGCGAGATCGCCCAGGTTCTCGCCCACGACGGCTTCCCGCCGGAGTTACTCGACGACGAGGACATGCTGGCGGAGATCGCACACGGACTGCGCCGCGACGCCGTGGTGGCCGACCGGCTCGCCGAGGTGATCGGCTCCGCGGACCACCTCGACCGGCTGCACGTACTCTCCGGACGCGACGACAGGTTCATTCCACCCGAACGCTGCGCCGCCTGGCGGCACCGGGTCAGCGAGGAGTTCCACCTGACGATCACGCCCGGCCGGCACGCGCTGGACGCGACGCATACCGCCGCAGTGGAGCGAGCCCTCGACGGACTCCTCGCGGCCACTCCGTACCGGGAGGCCGCGGCGTGAGCGGACTGCAGAAGTCACTGGGCGGCGCCGTGGGCACCTTCCTCGCGCTCTCCACCATCCTGGGCAGCGGCATGATGATCCTGCCCGGCACTAGCTACCACGAACTGGGCCGCTCGGCCTGGATGCCGTGGGCCATCGCGGCCGTGTCGGTCATCCCGCTCCTGTACTGCTACGCCTGGCTCGGCCGGCGCTACCCGTCGGCGTCCGGGGTGGCCCACTACTCGGAGGTCGCCTTCGGCCGGCCGGCCGGGCGGTCCGCCGGACTGCTCGCCACGCTCGCCCTGGTGGCCGGCATCCCGGCCACCGCCATCACCGGTGGGCGCTACGTCGCCGAGTTCTCCGGCGTCGCGAGCCTGGCCTGGCTCTTCCCGGTCGTCGTCCTCGCCGCGGCCACCGTCATCGGATGCCTGGGGACCAATGTCTCCGGCAAGGTCCAAGTGGCCCTCGTTCTGGCCCTGTTCGTCCTCGTCACCTGTATCTCCCTGGTCGCCCTCGGCGTGCACGGCGTACGGGCGCCGAGCGCCGAGGTACCGCCGCTGGGTGAACTCGGCAGCGTTCTGACGGCCGTCTACGTCGCCTTCACCGGCTGGGAGACCGTGGCCTTCACCTTCGAGGAACACAAGCGCCCCGATGCCATCCCGCGCATCTTCGCCGCCTCGTACGTGATCGTGGTCGCCCTGTACGGGCTGGTACTGCTCGGCCTGTTCAGCGCGGTGGACCCCGGCGACAAGGCCCTGGACCAGGCCCCGCTGCTGCTGCTGGCGGAGCGCTCGCTCGGTGACCTCGGCCGGCCGGTGACGCTGGCCCTGGTCGTCGCCGCCATCACCGCGAACGTCTGCGCCTCGGTACTCGCCCTGTCCCGGCTGGTGTTCGGCATGGCACGCAGCGGATTCCTGCCCGGTGCGCTGAGCCGGGTACGGGAACGCGACGGAAATCCGGTCACATCCGTGCTCGCGGTGGGCGTGGTCCTGACGGTGATCGCGGTCCTCGGCGCGACGGGCGTCATGTCCTTCACGCTGCTCTTCGTCCTGTCCGGCGGGATCTACTTCGTCCTGTACGGCTTGGGCGCGGCCTCGTACACCAAGCTGGCCGGACACGGCCCGCCCCGGCTCATCGCCGCGCTGTGCGGGGTGACGGTGGTCGCGGTGACCGTGCTCGCGGGGCCGCCCATGTGGATGTGCTGGGCGCTGTTCGCCGTCGTGCTGCTGGTGACCGCCGTCCTGGCGCGCCGCGCGTCGCGACGGGATCCGAGCACCCGGGTACGGGCGGACGAACACGCCCGATGACCGACCTGGAGATCCCGACGACCGCTCTGAAGATACGGAGGCTGTGATGACCGACGCCGTGTTCTTCCCCGGCGCGGGTTCCTTCGGCGGGGAGTTCCGCCCGCTCACCCGAGCGCTGGGACCCAAGTCCCGGCTGGTGCGCTACCCGGGCCGGCAGGGACGGGACTTCGGGGTCCCGGCCCCGTCGTTCGACGCGGTGGTCCGCGCCTGTGCCGAACAGATCGTCCGGCACGCGATGGTGCGCCCACTCCTGTTCGGCCACAGCTATGGGGCCTACGTCGCCTGCGCGACCGCCGCCCGCCTGCGCGAGTCCGGGATCGAGGTCGCCTCGCTGGTGGCGGCGGGCGCCGCCGGCCCAGGGCGCTTGGAGCTGCCGGGGCCGGCTGTGAACGGTCCGGCGGAGGCGGTCGCGTACCTGGAAGAGGTCGACCCGGGCCTGCTGGCCCAGGCGCCCTCGGACGAATGGCGCGAGATCGTCGCGGAGACGACCGTGTGGGATCTGCGTCTGCTCGGCGAATTCGACCCGGCACAGGAGCCGCCCCTGCCCTGCCCGGTCTTGGCGGCGAGGGGGGCCGACGACCCGTTGACGACGGAGGACTCGATCGCCGACTGGGAGAACGCCACGACGGGCCGGTTCACCAGCCGCACCTTCCCGGGCGGCCACTCGGATCTGCTGGCTTCGCCCGACTGCGCCTCCTGGCTCCAGGATGCTGTGCGGACGGCCGGCGCCTGAGCGATCGCCCGGGTCAGTGCGGTGGTGGTACTGATCGGTGTCGCAGGGTGGGGGTACGGCCCCGGGGTGCGTAGGTGCGGCGGACCTGAGGGGGCATGGTGCGGATCAGAAGCTGCACACGACCATGCCTGCGGTGGCTCCGCCCGCCCATCCGATGAGGCCGCCCGGGAGTGCTCCGACTCCGCCGGCGAAAGCTCCCGCGAAAGCTCCGGTGATGGCGGTGCCGACGGCCCACTGGGCCACACACTTGTCCCAATCACCGTCCTTCTTGAGCTTGTCCTCGTACGCCTTCTTCTCTGCATCCGAGCAGGTGTGGCCCTGGTATCTGGCACAGGCGTCACCGACATTGTCCATGGGCGACATCCGCGGAGGCTGCGCCTTCAGGCTCTTCGTCCTGGCCGCAGAAGCCTTCAGCAGCGCGCTTCCGGGGAAGGTGCCCGGGCCGAACGTGACCGAGGACGGGTTTTCGGTTCCCTCGATCGTCGTGCCAGTGGCCGCTTCGATGGACTGGGTGAGAGTGTTCCCGTCGACCGTCAGCTTGAAGGCGTGCTTGACGCCCTTCGTGTCGGTCACGCTGCCCGGCTCCATCCGCATGATGGGCGTGCCCTGCGTATCGACGATCTGCGCGCCGCTCGCGGTGGGAGCGAGGCGGGTTCCGGCCGGGAGGTCGAGCTTGGCACTGGTGGATGTGGCGGCGAAGGTCTGCACGGCGGCCCCTTGTGCCGGGCTGGTGCCGCTGGTGGGCATGTCCGGGCTGGCGTGCGCCACATACATCGTGGAACCCGCCGTGGAGTCGACCACGGGCACGGTCACCGTGGAGTCCGTGGTCCACGGCTGGTGGTCGGTGTCGAACGTCCACGTACCGGTGACCTTCTTGCCGACAGCGGCGAAGTCGACCCATCCGTAATTCTTGCTGGGGACGGTGACCACGACACCGTTGACAGTGGTCGAGTCCGACTGGTAGGTCGTCGTAGCCGTCAACTGGGCAGAGATCATCGCCTGCACGGGCACCGAGACTCCGACCGACGTGGAAAGGCCGGACGACAACGACTGCGACCATCCGGAGTGGTAGACGGTGGTGAAGACCTGGGTGACCTTGTCGGAGGTGTCGTTGTACCAGACCGAGGACGCTTTTTGACGAGGCAGCGCTTCGGGCTGGCCCTCGGAGGTTTCGGTCCATGAGCAGGTCGACGTCTGCTTCGAGCAGAGGTCGGCGTAGTAATCGAGCGCCAGACTCCTGGCCTCAGCCGCCTTGGAGGCCGGTATGGTCCATTCCTGGCTCAGGCTGCCGTTGCAGGGGTTGGGGCTGGCGAGGATGCCCCAGAGGTGCAGGCCGCTGAGGTTGTCCATGCAGTACTCGGCACCGGTGCTGGTGTCGCGGCGGACGATTCCGAAGGTGTTGGGCTTGCCGTCGATGGGGCGGAAGTGCCACTGTTCGCCGTCTTTCCCGCATGACTGCTGCTGGGCAGGCTGGGTGGCGTAAATGCACTTTCCGGAGGAGGTGCTGGCGATATTGAACATGCCGGGTTCGCTCAGCTTGATCAGGCGCCAGTTCGTGAAGTTGGCGCCGTCAGGAGTGACGGAGACCTGGTTTCCGTCGTTGGTGCCCGTCGCGTTGAGGGTGCCGTCCCCGTTGGTGAAGGTGTAGGGGTCGGTCGCGGCGGCTGCGGACGTCGCGGTCACGCCGAGAGCCGGTAAGAGCAGGGCCACAGCGAGCGCTGGCACCGATAGGAGTCGCGCGGCTCTATTTCTGGTTCTCCTCATGATCAATCTCCGTGGTGAGCTTGTGGTTCTCCATGGGTCTGCTGTCGCCGGCGAACGTAGAGCAGCGGAATGAAATCCTGAGGAAATCGCCCACTGATGTGGAGGTCGGCAACTCGGTGCTCGGCCGTGGAGAGCACTTCAGGCAACTCGCGCATGGGTCGTCGGCGACTGGCTCGCCTCGAAAGGAGGGCCGTTCAGCGAACGGAGCCGCGCGGAAAGCGGAGGCCAGGAAGGCTGAGGCGGTGACCAAGTGGTCTTGTGCTCGCTCTTTCTGCGGACGGAAACGCGGGGTACCGGCCTGTCCAGACGCCATGGTCGTCCTGGGAGCGACCGCGTCCTCGAAGGCGGCACGCCTCCGCAAGCGAGGGCAGCACGCCTCCCCAAGCGCTCGCGGTGCTGAAAGGCGAAATTCGTGTCGCTGGCCGACAGCGGCCGGAAGGCAGTTGGTTCCCGACCGGGGCAGGTGGGATCCGTGGCTGTGCCTCCCGGCCTCAAGTGCGTTGACGGTCAGTGCAGTTGGAACTTCTGGGCGGGGCTGCCGTTGCAGTCCCAGATCTGGAGCCTGGTGCCGTTGGCGGTCGCGCCGCTCGGTGAGTCGAGGCACCTGCCGGACTGCGGGTTCAGGAGCGAACCGTCCGACTGGACGACCCACTTCTGGCCGCCGACGCCGTTGCAGTCCCACAGTTCGACCTTGGCGCCGCCCGCCGTGCCGTTGCCGTTGATGTCGAGGCAGCGGCCGAGCGTGCGCAGGGTGCCGTCGGCGAGGTGTGCCCAGTGCTGGTCCTCGGCGTACTTCTGGCAGTCCCAGAGCTGCACCGCGGCGCCGTTCACCCCGGTGTCGTCGGCGGCGACGTCGACGCACGCGCCGCCGGGGCCGGTGAACTGGCGCTGGTCGCCGTTGGGTTCGTCGGTCTGGCCCGTGTAGCCGACCGAGGTGATGTTGGCCTGGACGGCGTTCTCGGCGGCGTCCGTCGGATAGCCGGCGACCATCACGCCCTCGAAGAACGTGCCGCGGTTCCAGTTGCTGTTGTCACCCCCGGTGCCCAGGATGATGCCGCCCTCCTGTTGCATCGGCGCGTAGCCGCCGCGGTTGGGCAGGGCTCCGTCCCACCAGGTCGACAGGCCGCCCGACTGCGCGTCGGCGCCCTTGAGCGCGTACCTGGTCTGCCCGTTGTTCTTGAGCATGGCGGTGACGTACGGGGTGCTGTTGCCGCGGTTGGCGGTGTTGGAGCCGTTGGCACCTTGGAACATGCCGTTCTCCAGGTCGGCCTCGATCCAGGGTCCGGAGCCGGTGCACGGCGCGAAGTAGCAGGTGGTGGCGATGGACACGGCGTCCATGTGGCCGTTGCCGGTGTCGGCGGGGGTGCGTTCGGCGTTGCCGTAGTCGAAGCAGCAGGCGGAGCCAACGTGGGTGCCGCTGGCAACCATGTAGGCGCCCTCGGCCTGGCCGTTGACGGCGGTGCCGGATGCCTGGCCGTTGGAGCGGTAGCCGACGCCCGGCGAGATCCAGATGCCGTACACCTTGTGGCCGCCGGCGGTCACCGAGATCTCGGCCGCGTCGGCGCCCCGGTCGGCGCCCATTCCGGCCGTGCCGGCCGGGCCCGGCAGGAGGTCGTTGTGCCGTGCTGTCTGGTCGTAGACCTTGCTGATCGAGCAGGTGGTGTTCTGGCAGAAGGCGTCCTGCGCCGCGGCGTTGGCGTAGCCGCCCGGGGCGAGCACGCCTATGTCCTTGGCCGCGCCGTCGGAAACCCGCTTCACCTGGTAGAGCGGGCCGTTGTAGGAGGAGAAGAGGGCGCGTGTGGTGCTGTGCGCGGCGACGCACGCGGTGCCGGCGCTGCCGTAGATGTCGCAGGGCAGGGACACGGCGGCCTGGGACGACGCGGGCAGCGCCAGGAGCGTGCCCAGTACGACGCTGAGGACGGCCATGACGGAGAGTGCGGCCCGGCGGGCGCGGCCGGCGGGGCCGTGACCGGAGCTGCCGGTTCCTGTGTGGGGGAGTGGCGCTCTGCGCATGCTGTGCTCCCGAGGGGTGTGGGGTGGAGCCTCAATGGGCGTGCAGGAGACGCGAGTTGCCGTGGTGCGGCTGAGGCGGAACGTAACCCCACTGTTTGATTAGGTCAATGTTTGTTGCTTCTGATTCGATTCTTTGGCGGAAGATTTGGGATTTGGCGCGAGCGCGAGGGTTCCCGGCAGGCCGGGCCTACCTCATGGAGAGGTCGACCCGGTGTCGGAGGAGAAGCGGCTGCCGTCCCATGCGCTGTTACGTCAGGACGAGCCAGCGCCGGCCGTCGATGAGCTCGCGTGCCGCGTCGAGGTGGCCCGCGTGGCACGCGGTTTCGGTGATGACGTGCAGCAGTACATCGCGCAGGGTGTGCAGATGCGGCTCGCCGAACAGATCGCGCGGCCACCAGGCAAGGGCCGTCTCGGGCACGCCGGCCGCACTGATGTCATTGGCGATCTCGGCTTCGCGGCGGTACGCGTCGAGCACATCGGCGGCCGGCACCAGCGGCGGCACGATCCAGGCTTCGTCGCCGCTCGGCAGGCTCCGGATGACGTCCTCGTCCCCGGCCACGACCGCACGGAACCAGAAGCGCTCGACATCGAGCGTGAGGTGCTGGACGAGCCCCAGGCAGTGCCAGCCGGATGGCAGCACGGGCCTGCGCAGCGCTTGCGCGTCGAGTCCGTCGAGGATGCCGAGCACATGGCGCCGCTGCGCATCCAAGGCCTTGAGAAGCGCCCTGATCTCGCCGTGCGCGGAGGTCTCACTGTTGCTGTCGGTCATGGTCCCATGATTCCCGACTCCGTAAGGATCGGGAGCAGAGGTCGGCTATAGAGTGGGGCACGATGACGCCCGCCAACTGCCGTGCAGGCATTGGCCGATGGTGACGAAGTCGGCTCCGACGCCGCGTGAGAGAGTGGCGTGCCCGGGGCCCGGCTCGGGGCAGCCGCCCCTGCCGTCGGCGGTGCCGGACGCCGCGCCCGGACCGTGAGAGGACCCGATGCACGCCAACGAGCAGGCCCAGACTCCCCAGAGCAGGACGCCTCGCAGCGGCGCGGTCAGGGCGCCCGCTCCGGAGCAGGCGACACCCCCTGGCCTGCTCGCCCTCCAGCGGACCGCGGGTAACGCGGCCGTGCTCCAGATGCTCCGCAAGTCCGGCCACGCCTGGTCCCAGGACCAGCACGCGCACACGGACGGCTGCGGTGAACAGCGCCACGGCAGCCGTCCGGAGGCGGCGGTCCAGCGCCGCTCCGCCGTCCACGATGTGCTGCGCTCTCCCGGCCGGCCCCTGGACGACGACACCCGTACGGACATGGAGGCCCGCCTCGGCGCCGACTTCACCGGCGTGCGCATTCACGACGGAGCCGAGGCCAAGGCGTCCGCCGCCGAAGTCGGTGCGCGTGCCTACACGAGTGGCGACCACGTCGTCATCGGTGAGAGCGGCGCCGACAAGCACACGCTGGCGCACGAGTTGACGCACGTCATCCAGCAGCGCCAAGGGCCGGTCACCGGGACCGACCGGGGCGACGGCCTGAGCGTCTCGGATCCCTCGGACCGGTTCGAGCGCGCGGCCGAGGCCAACGCCCGCCGGGCGATGTCCGGCTCGGCGCCGGTCCAGCGGGCTGCCGTACCCGCCGTCGGCCCGACGCATCAGGGTTCCCCGGTGATCGCCCGGATGCCCGCCGAGGAGTCCGCGACCGAGACGGCCAAGCCGTGGCTGGTGTTCGGCGTGGACGGGCGCAACAAGGAACAGCTGACCTCCGCCGTCGAAGCCGGGTACCGGCGCTTCGACACGGCGGAGAGCTACCGCAACACCGAGACCGTCTCCGAGGTGCTGCACGCCCTGCCTCGCGGCAGTTACGAGATCCTGTACAAGTTCGATGTCCGCTCGGGCGAGTCGGCCGCGGTGCTCCGCGCCCGCCTGGAACGCGCCGCCGCGCTCTTCGAGGGACGCCTCGACGGCCTGGTGATCCACAACCTGGACGTCGACAGGAAGGACCTGTCGGACGCCTGGCAGGTCCTCGCCGAGCTGAAGCGCGACGGGATCACCGGGCAGGTCGGACTGGGCAACGTCGGTGAGGACCACACGGAGCTGCTGGCCGAACTCGGCGGGGTCGACGCGGTGGAGAACTCCGTCGAAAGCCTTCTGCTCAGCGAGAACGTGCAGAACGCGATCAAGGAGTCGGGCGCGCACCTGTACTACTACGACGTCATCAGGACGGCCCGCCAGATGGATCTCGACCTGACCTCGCCCGACGACCTGAACGGCCTCATCTACACCATGGCCGGCACCTTCCACCGGCCCGACGGCACCTCCAACGCCACCATGATCAGCAGCAGTGGATCGTCCGGCACGCAGGCGGCCAACCTGGAGAACTACGGCGGCGGCCCCGACCACGAAGACTTCACCGGGGACGAGCAGTACGGTGCGATGGAGAAGATCGACAAGTGGCGTAAGCAGCAGAGCTCCGGCCAGACGAACGACAGCTCGTTCGCGCTCCGCCCCCAGCTCGCCGGCTGGCTGATGGAACTGTGCGAACCGGGCGCCGCCGACACACTGCGCGACAGTCTCCTGGACGCGGCCAAGCAGAAGGGGACCTCGGTGAACCAGGCGTTCATCGAGGAGTGGCTGGTGGAGCAGGGCCGGGTCACGGCGGAGGAGCTCGGCTCGGTACGGATCCCCTCCCGGGTGGGTCTGAAGCGGCGCTACATCGGGATGACCCTGCGGGACACCCTGTCCGCGCTGTTCGGGGTCAAGAACTGCGACTGGAAATGGTCCATCGAACTGGTGCAGTTGATGTTCAGCGACACCGACCAATGGGACAACGTGCTGCGGTTCGCCGCGGGGGAGATCGTCCAGCAGTGAGTGGCGCGGGGTCCGACCCGGTGGAAGACCCGGCCGCGAGCGGGGGCCGTCACGGGCGTGAGGGTGCTGTACGGCGCTCCGAGCGCACCTTCACGGGATGGCCCCCGGAGGCTTTCGACGTGCTGCTGCGGTTGGAGGGGGAGCCTTCGCCGTCCGTGCGGGAGGAGTGCCGCAGGGACCGCGAACGGCTGGTGCGGAAGCCGATGATCGCGCTGCTCAACGACATCGCCGACACGGACCCGGCGTACGAGGACTTCTCCGTCTGGCACTACCGCACCAACTCGTGGTGGTGGCAGCACCAGGGTGCGGTGATCCGGCTCGCGCGCAACGTGGAAATGGGCCTGCGCTTCGACCTCGACGGCCTGCGCATCCAGGGGGCTTGGTGGTACCCCGTTCCGGAGCAGATCAAGAGGTTCCGGCAGGCGGTGGCAGCGGCGGGCAGTGGCCCCCAACTCCTCTCCATCGCGCAGGAGTTGACAGCGCGGAATTATGAAGTCACCGGAGACCTCATGAAGCGGGTTCCGCGGGGCTACCCGGCAGACCACCCGCGTGCCGAACTCCTGCGGCATCGCTCGTTCATCGCCGCCCGGCCGCTGGGATGCGCTGCCTGGCTGCACGCCCCGGAGGCCTTGGACGTGGTCCTCGACGCCATCGACGAGCTCAGGGACATGATGTCCTGGCTGCTCCGGCACGTGAAGGTGTGACCCTGGCCGAGGCATGCCCGGCGCGACGGACCTGCTCGCCCGAGCCCCCCGTCACACCCTCGATGCACTGACCGACCCGAGCCCTGCGCGTGGCGGAGGCGGCCGATCGCGGCGCCGCGCGTCGTGCTGCGGCCGACCGGTCGTGCCAGGTGGTGCGAGGCGGCGCGACGTGGCGTGGGGAGCTGGTCGGATCCGTATTGAGGGGTGGGTAGCGTTGTGCGGGTCGCGCTGGATGACCAGTGCCGACGCGAGACGGCCCCCGGACCTCGTGGGCCCGATGGGGATTGGGAGTGTGGGCGATGAGCAGCAATCTGGAACGGCCTGTTGTTGAGGTTCCCCGTGGCCAGGCGCCGCAGTTCCTTGAGATCAAGGACCTGTGGGTGGGGGAGGGCGACGAGGCCGTGAAGGGGAGCCGCGTCTCCGTGCAGTACGTCGGGGTCGCGCACTCGACGGGCCAGGAATTCGACGCGAGTTGGAACCGGGGCGAGCCGTTCGAGTTCGACCTGTTGGCCGGCCAGGTCATCAAGGGCTGGGACATGGGAGTGAAGGGCATGAAGGTCGGCGGACGGCGCCGGCTGGTCATCCCCGCGCACCTGGGCTACGGCGACCGCGGCGCAGGACCGGCGATCCGCCCCGGCGAGACCCTGATCTTCGTCGTGGACCTGCTCGCGGTGAAGTAGCCGAGGGTAGCGGTCGGCACGCGGCGGGCCCCTGCCCAGGCAGGGGCCCGCCGGGGGTTGGGCCACGCTTCAGGCGGGACTTCCAACTGTGTCCGGACTATGTCTGGCGAGCATCACAGTGTCTTGCCCGCGTGCGTGGTGAACGAGTCGTGAACGAAGGGCCACCTATACCCGGGAATTCCTCAGTCATGTGACGCATCAGTCTCGGGATTCGTCTCCCTTCGGCACCGTGTGAAGGTGACGTGGGCGGGCAGTCGGCGTGAGAACCCGGTCCGCGCAGGGACGGCCAATGCTTCGGCACCGCTCATGGTGTCGGAAAGGGAAGAATTTCCTGCGATGCCCGTCCTTGGGTCGTGACAAGGATCAAGGTATTCAGCTGATGGGCCACAGCGCAGATGAGCTCAACGACGTCCACGCGTTGAAGAGGAATTGCGGCTGGCGGCCGACGGGCGCATCCGGGTTCTCGGGGTCGGAATCGACGTTGGTAGTCCTCACGTCGGTATCGGCATTCGTCCGAACAGAACTGAGGTGGATCGCATGAATGACAACGCCAAGATAGGGGTGGCCGTTGCGGGTGGATACCTGCTCGGCCGCACCAAGAAGGCCCGTCTGGCTCTGGGTCTGGGCATGTATCTGGCCGGGAAGAAGCTGAGCCTCGACCCGAAGCAGCTGCGCCAGATGGTCATGGACAATCCGGTGCTGAGCGGTCTCGGTGACCAGGTGCGTACGGAGTTGGTGGGCGCCACCAAGAGCGCCGCGACCGCCGCGCTGACCCGGCGTGCCGGGTCGCTGGCCGACAGCCTGCGTGACCGGACCCAGGTCCTTCAGGGGCAGGCCGGCCCCGCCAAGGGCGAGAAGGACGAGCCGGAGGACGAGCCCGAAGAGCACGACGAGGACGACGAGGCGGAGCAGCACGACCGCGACGACGACTTCGAGGACGCGGACGAGGAGCAGCCCGCGAAGGCGCCCCGTCGCAAGACCGCCACCCGCGCGAGCGGGAAGGCCACCGGTACATCGCGGACGCAGGCGAAGGCGTCGGGCAAGGCGTCCGACGACGAGGACGCCGAGCGCCCGCGTCGCAAGGCCACGAACGGCTCGCGCAGCAGCTCCGGCAGCGCACGCGGTACCGCCCGTAAGTCCTCGGAACCGTCGGGTCGCAAGGCCCCGGCGCGCAAGACGGCTGCCCGTAGGACGTCCACCCGAGGGGGCGACGATGCCTGAGCAGACTTCGAATTCGATCAAGGACCGGATCGCGGGCAACCCCGCGGCCGGCCGCCTCAAGGAAGAGCTGGGGAACTACCTCCAGACGCGCGCGGAGCACGCGGTGAGCGGGCTCGGCGAGAAGCTGGGCAATGGCCTCGCCAGAATGGGCGAGGGCCGCAGCAGTGACGGCGATGGCTCGTCCGGCGGGCTCATGAACGCTCTGGCCAAGGGGGGAAAGGTCCTCGCGGACGGCGGTTCGCCGGCCAAGGCGGCGCTCTCCGCGGGCGGCGGGGCACTCAAGGACAAGGTGACCGGGCTCTTCAGCAAGGGCAAGGGCAAGGGCGGCGGCGGCTCCAAGAGCGTCAATATCGTCGAGGACATCGACGTCGGTGTGCCCGTGCGGGAGGCCTACGACCAGTGGACGCAGTTCCAGGAGTTCAGCACGTTCGCCAAGGGCGTCGTGAGTGTCGAGAAGAGCGACGACACCAGCAGCAACTGGCGGGTCAAGGTCGCCAAGTCGACTCGGAGCTGGAAGGCGAACGTCACTGAGCAGATACCCGACGAGCGCATCGCCTGGACCACCGACGGGGCCAAGGGGACGGTCAAGGGAGTCGTCACCTTCCACCCGATCACGGACAACCTCACCCGGGTACTGCTGAACCTTGAGTACTTCCCCCAGGGACTGTTCGAGAAGACGGGCAACATCTGGCGTGCACAGGGCAGGCGGGCGCGGCTCGACCTGAAGCTGTACCGCAAGTTCATCATGATGCGCGGCGAGGCCACGGACGGCTGGCGTGGGGAGATCCGTGACGGCGAGGTCGTGGTCGAGCACGACGACGCGGTGGCGCGAGAGGAGAACGGCGACCAGGTCGGCCCGGACGAGGAAGAGAACGACGGCCACGCCGCCGACTCGACCGAGGACGTCGACGAGTACGCCGATGAATACGCGGACGATGACGCTCCGGATGACGGAACCGAAGGCGACGCAGCGGCAGAGCACGAGGACGAGGACGAGGACGCGGACGACGTCGACTACGACGACTACGAGGACGCGGACGAGGACGCGGACGCGGACGAGGGTCGCGACGGTCGGCCTGCGCGTGCCCGGGCCGATGACGACGAGTACGAGCAGGACGAACTCCCCGAGGGCCACGGCGACGCCCGGACCACCGGAGACGCTACCGAGGACGACGAGGACGAGGACGAAGGCGAGTTCGACGACCTCGACGACGAGGACCTTGAGGATGCCGAGGACGACGGCCACCCGGAGGACGACGTCGACGAGGCGGAGCGACCCGACGAGGACGACGAACAGCCGCGGAGGCGGCGTACAGCTTCCCGACGCTGATCGCTGATCGCTGATCACTGACCGCCGGCCGGTGACCGCTGATCGGTCACCGCTGGAGGGGTCCCGAGGCATCCGAGCCGCCGGGCCTCAGAGGCGGCCGCACGGCATGGCCCCGTCAGAGGCAGCAGTAGTCCTGGCGACCCTTCGGTGCGGCCGTCGCGGGGCTCTCGCGCGGTACCCGCGCGTCCGCCACGCATGCGTAGACCCAGCCCACATATTCGGCGCCGGGGACGAGGCATATGAGGTGCGAAGGCGGGCAAGCGGCCACGACACGCACATCGGGAATAGCCGTTCCCGTGCCGCTGAAGCACCAACGAAGGCAGCAGCCACAGCAGCAGCGAAAGGAGTACCGCATGGCCTCCGAAACAGCCTCGGACACGACGGCCGAACGGACCTCGGAAAGAAGCAAGGCGAGGTCGGCGTCGACGGGTGAAAAGTCGACGGGTGAGAAGTCGGAGACGCGCGAGGGCGAAAGGCCCCGACCGCGGACCAAGCGGGCTCCCGCGAAGCCGTCCATGCGCGTAGTGATGAGCAAGGCAGTCGAAGAACTCTGCGAGCTTCTGCGCTGCCCCTCCGGTTCGGTGTCCGCCATCAAGCCGTCCGATTCCGGATGGACGGCGGACATCGAAGTGATGGAGCTCGAAAGGATTCCTGACACCAGCAGTGTTATGGCCTCCTATCGAGTGCAGCTCGACGAGCGTGGGGAACTGACCGGATACGAGCGCACCCGGCGCTATCAGCGTGGTGCGGTGGACCGCTGAGCGCATCGGGCGCTCGCCGGCGAATTCTCCGCGTCCCGATCCGATGAACCCCGTATCCAATCGCGTGGCGAAACAGCAGCAGCCACCAGCAACAGGAAGGACTCGTCATGACCGTGGTACCGCAGGCAAATGCGCCGACCGGAGGATCCGGCGGCGGATCTTCCGGTCTCTACGACGTCCTCGAACTGGTCCTGGACCGCGGCCTGGTGATCGACGCCTTCGTCCGTGTCTCCCTGGTCGGCATCGAGATCCTCAAGATCGACATCAGGGTCGTGGTGGCCAGCGTGGACACCTATCTGCGCTTCGCCGAGGCATGTAACCGCCTGGATCTGGAGTCCGGTAACAAGGCTCCCTCCAAGATCACCGACTTGATCGGCGATGCCACGGAGAGCGGGGCCCACGGCAAGACCAAAGGGGCACTGAGCGGTGCGGTCGAGGCGATATCCGACTCCCTGAAGGGCGGCGGGGACGACGATGACGACCGTGAGCCCGCTCAGCGCAAGTCGTCCTCCGGCACCCGCCGCACCACAAGCCGTCGTCGAGAGGCCTGATCCGTGTCCACATACATCTACGCCATCCTCCCCGCCGACCGACCGCTCAACCTGGACGGTCTTCAGGGTGTCGGCAAGGAACCCACCGCGCTCCGGACGCTCAGCAGCGACAAACTGACCGCTGTCGTCAGCGAGGCCCCGGAGGACCTGCGGGCCAAGCGCCGTGACGTCCTGGCGCACCAGGCGGTCCAGGAGCGCCTGCTCGCCGACGGCTCCGTCCTGCCCATGCGCTTCGGACTTGTCGGACCGAACGACGAGGCCGTGCTCGCCGAGCTCGACGCGCAGGCCGACGCGTACCTCCACCGGCTGGAGGCGATCGGCGACTGCATCGAGTACAACCTCAAGGCCTCGCGGGACGAGAGCGACCTGCTGCGTGAGGTGGTCGCCGAATCGGACCTGGTGCGCGACCTCAACGAGCGCACAAGGAAGAACCCCCAGGCGCAGGGCGACAAGGTCGCTCTCGGCCAGGCGATCTCCCAGGAGGTCGAGCGACTTGAGAAGCGCGACGCGAGCACGGTCATCAACGGACTCGCGCCCTCGGCTCAGCAGTACGCTACGGCGGACGTGCCGCAGGCGCACTTCCTGAACGTGTCGTTCCTCGTGCCCCGCGCTTCCGCCGCGGAGTTCTGCGACCGCGTCGACGAGATGGCGAAGCGTCTGGAACCGGTGTTCCAGCTCAGCCTGCGCGGTCCGCTGCCGCCCTACAGCTTCGTCTGAGGTCAGCCCCCCGATTCGTCCGAGGCTCGCCCCCGGAAGGAGGCAGTACCCAACGCATGGGATTTGTCTCGCAGTTGCTCACCCTGCCCCTGGCCCCTCTGCGCGGAACCTTCTGGGTCCTGGAGCAGGTGACCGAGACGGCGGAGCGTGAGTACTACGACCCCGAGAAGGTTCGCCAGGAACTGGCGGTTCTGGAGGGCGAGCTCCTGGCTGGCCGTATCGACGAGGACGAGCACGACCGCCGTGAGGACGAACTCCTGGACCGCATGGAGGAGTTCAAGCGAAGACAGCAGCAACTCGGCTGAGCGACACCCGCCCCGAGCGGAACGAAGAGAGGCCACCACATGTCTGAATCCATCTCCGGTCGGCTCGGCGGCTCGACCGGAGTCTCCCCCTACGGCCAGCCGCAGGGATCGTCGGCCAACCTGGCGGACATCCTGGAGCGCGTGCTGGACAAGGGCATCGTCATCGCCGGTGACATCAAGATCAACTTGTTGGACATCGAGCTGCTGACGATCAAGCTGCGGCTGCTCGTCGCCTCCGTCGACAAGGCCAAGGAGATGGGCATCGACTGGTGGGAGCACGACCCCTCGCTGT
Source organism: Streptomyces sp. CB01201 (assembly GCF_002803085.1). Lineage (GTDB taxonomy): Bacteria > Actinomycetota > Actinomycetes > Streptomycetales > Streptomycetaceae > Streptomyces > Streptomyces hundungensis. The sequence goes on from NZ_NNBJ01000022.1 coordinate 78,088, forward strand.
CGTCGCGCGCACATGCGCAACCCAACGCTGCCGGGGCGGCTCCGTCGCGCGATGGGCTCGAAGCCGAAAACGCCCGTCTGCGGGCCGAGTTGGACGAGCTGCGAGCGGCCGCCGGGCTCCCGGCAGGCGCGCAGGGCGAGAAGGCGGAGGAGGACCGCAATGCCTGACCACAGGACGGCAACGCCGGACCCCATGACGGTGCCGTCGGCGTCTCTTCCCGCGACCGGTGACGACCGGCTCTGGTACGTGTACGCCGTGGGCCGCGCCGAGGAGGCGCTGCGGGCCGTGGCGCGCGAGACGTCCGGCCTCTACGGCGAGCCGTTGCATGCCATCGAGTGCGAGGGGCTTGCGGTCCTGGCCTCGCCCGTACCGGCTGCGGACTTCCACGAGCAGGCCCTGAAGGCCCAGTTGGAACAGCTCGACCGGCTGGAGACACTCGCCCGGATCCATGACGGTGTCGTTGCCCGGGCCGGGACTCGGACCACGGTGCTGCCCATGCGGCTCGCCACCGTGTACGTGGACACCGAGCGGGTGGCGGAGATGCTGAGGCAAGGCTCCGGCCAATTCACTTCCCTTCTGGCTCATTTGACGGGCCATCAGGAGTGGGGCGTCAAGGTGTATGCGCTGGCCGCCCCAGCCACTCCGCCTTCCTCGCCGGTGTCGCGGGCGTCGGCCGGGCCCGAGAGGTCCGTCAGCCCTGGCCGGGCGTTCCTTCAGGAGCGGCGAGCGCAGCGTCGTAGCCGCCAGGACGCGTTCCGCGCCGCTGGGGCCGTCGCCGCCCGGGTGACGGACACCGCGACGGCGTTCGCCCGTGACCGCGTCGCCCACCGGCCGCAGCAGGGCGGCCCGCTGGCGACGAAGGCCGGCGAGAACATCAGCAACGAGGCCTATCTCGTGCCGGTCGAGCATGCCGCGGCCTTCCGGGACGAGCTGACGGCGCTGGGTGACGCGGAGGCGGGGGTGCATGTCGAGGTGACCGGGCCCTGGGCCCCGTACTCCTTCGCCACCCCGGGGAACGCGGCGGCCGCCGGTCGGGGCGCGGAGCACGGCCGGGACCCGGACGAAGGTCAAGACCATGTCGAGTGAGTCCGTATGGGCCCGGAATGAGGCGGACGAGGATCTGCTCGGCGGCCGACAGGTGGCCCTGATCGACCTCCTCGACCGGCTGCTCAACGGTGGCGCCGTCCTGACCGGCGACCTCGTCCTGTCGGTGGCGGACGTCGACCTCGTACGCATCAACCTCCGGGCCGTCATCCACTCGATCACTCCGGACAGCCCCTCTCCCTGGTGAGGCGGGCATGAAGCCCAGGGGCCAACGGCCCACAGGAGGCAGACCCATGACAGACCCGCGACAGGCCGATCACACGGCAGCGGCCGAGGACGACGACTTCCGGCGTGCGTTCGACCTCCTGCCTTCCGTGTCCGACGGCCTCAGGGCCGACCCCGCGCCGTCGGGAACCGGTTCCCCCGCCGCACGTCTGCACACCGACCCCGACACCGTCGAACGCGACCTGATTCGGCTTGTGCTCACCATCGTCGAGCTACTGCGTCAGCTGATGGAGCGCACCGCGTTGCACCGGGTGGACCAGGAGGACCTGACGGAGGATCAGGAGGAGCGCATCGGGCTGACCCTGATGATCCTTCAGGACCGCATGGCCGAACTGTGCGACCGCTACGACCTGACCCCGGAGGACCTCAACCTGGACCTCGGCCCCCTGGGCAGTCTGTTGCCCCGGAACTGAGTGGTCCGGCGGCCCTCGCCACGAGAGCAAGAGGTACACGAGGTCAAGAGGTACTGGACCGGACCCGGAGGGGCTCCGCGGGACGGCGTCCCGCAGGACGAGGTCCCCGCAGGACTCCGACCGGGTGGCAGTGCGGCGCCCTCGCTGTGGCCCGCCCTGCTCGGCCCGTCCGGGCGCCCACACTGTCCCGTGACCACCGCAGTCTCGGATCTCGGAGCCGTGTGATGACCCAGCCCTCCACCGGACCGGCCGGAGCGACCACCTTCCTGGCCGAATGCGGCCACACGCACCTCTTTCCAGGGGCCCGCTGCCGTGTTCAGGGGCTCCAGGACCCCGCTGCCTTCGCAGCCGACCCGTGGCCGGTCGAACTGGAGCTGCGGCTGTCCGACGACGTGGTGACGGAGGCGGAACTGCGCACCATGGACCCGACGGGCCCTGCACTCGCTGTCCCGTCCTACACCACGGCTGCCGGCACCGCCATCGAAGCCCGCACGTGGCTGATCAGGGAGTTCATCCAACGGGGAGACGACGTCGAGCTGACCATCGGGGGCCGGGTCTCGCTCTGAGGAGCGCCAAGTCGACATGGCCGGCTGATGGTGCTGGGTAACGGGTCCGATCTGCCACCGGAGCCCGTCAGCCGGTAAGCGAGGTCGAATGCCCGGGCCAGACGCACCGCATCGAGATACGACTCCGGCCGGGTGGTGGCGTTTGATACGGGAACCGCCGGCACGCTCGGCGAACAGCGCGGAGCAGTTCCACGACTTCGCCATTCACGCGACCGGCGAGCGCACCCCACGCCGCGACCAGCTCGCCCGCTCGCTCGGACCACCCCTTGGTCCGGAGTGGCCGGCCGGTCGCCCAGGAACAAGACGGGGGCGCGTCGGCACGTCCCGGAAGCCGCTCAGGGCGCCTAGATGTTCTGCGGGATGTGCGACGGCTCCCAGACCGAGCAGTCGTGGGCGAAGAGGACGCGTCGTGGGTCGAAGTCGGCGAGTCGTTCCAACCAGGGCTGGTAGGTGGGAAGGGGCTGCTCCACGCCGTGCAGCGACGCTTGGCGGGCCAGCTGCTCCGACGCGAAATGCGAAGCGAAGTCGTGTGCCTGACCGGCGAGGACGACCGTGCCGTCCGGTTGCCGGAGAACCAGCGACTGGTGGCCCGCGGTATGTCCTGGTGTGGGAATGATCCAGACTCCCGGCCAGATCTCGGCCTCACCGGTGAGTTCCTCGTAACGCGCGGAGGGGAAATCCAGTAGCTCGTCGAAGGTGTAGTCACCGTTGCGGGCGGTGGCCAGCTCGACGTCCTGGACCAGAATGGGCTTGCCGCCCATGAGGGGGTTTCCACCGCAGTGATCGAAATGAAGATGGCAGTTCACGACGAGGGAGATGTCCGCGAGGGCGACTCCGGCCGTGGACAGGGCATCCCGCAGGTCCCGGCGTTGGGGACGGTAATGGGCTTCGGTCTCGGGGTCCGCCTTGCCGATGCCGGTGTCGAAGAGGATCAGGCCCTGATCGTGCCGAACCAGGTAGGCCAGCACGGGTTCGACCCGCGGTTGCGGGCCGCCCGTCTCCTCGGCGGGACGGATGAAGTACCCCAAGTCGAGTCGCCGTAAGGTCGTGTTGTTACCCATACGGCCAGCCTGGCACATGCTGGCGTTCTGAACCATCCCTCCCCAGAAGCCGACGCGAGCCACGTCAGTGGCCGTGGCGCTCGCCTGTCACTCGGCGAGATTGAGCTGCCAGGAGACGCCGAAGCGGTCGTTCACCCAGCCGAACTTGGCGCTGAAACCGTAGGAGCCCAAGGGCATGAGTTCCGTGCCCTGGTCGGCGAGCGCGCCATAGAGGCGGTCGAGCTCGGCCTCGGTGTCGCATTCGACGAACAGTGACATCGCCGGGGTGAATCCGAAGCCGTGCTTGACGTAGCTGTCGATGCACATGAGCCGCTGCCCGGCGAGCGCGAACGTGGCACGCTCGACCGTGCCCGCCTCACCAGGACCCTCGGCCCCGTAGCGGGAGATCTCGACGACCTCTCCGTCGTCGAACAGCGAGGTGTAGAAGGTCAGCGCCTCCTCCGCGCGTCCTTCGAACATGAGGAATGTGGTGATCTTCTGCGGCATCGATGCCATGGCCCTGCCCTCCGGATGCTGAAGTCGGCCCCCTCCATGACGAGGCTAGGGCCTACCTCTGACAACGCCCCGCCCCAACACCGCGAGACCGCCGCCCGGCGGGTCGCGCCGGGGCCTCGACTTCACGTCCCCCCGAACGCCGTGTGTGTCCCGAAGTGAGCGGTGCGTCGTCAGGGGCCAGACTTGGGGCATCGGGTCCGGCTCGGGCCGGAGCGCCTCCGACGTAAGGGAACGACATGACCTGGGCATCCTGGACCACGGTGGGCATCCACGTCCTCCCTGGCGTAGTGCAGGCCGAGGGCTTCGGCCAGATGCAGGGCGACCTCACCATCCACACCACCTGGTCGGAGCACGAGGCACACCTTGCCGTGCAGTACTCAGGCGCCTCCGACTGGTACACCCTCGTCGGGAGCCCGGTGCCCTGCCACTCGGAGGAGGACAGCCGCGTCTACCACCAGGCCGTCGTGGATGGTGTGCGTGAGGGAGAGCGGGCGCAGGACGTGCTGAAGAAGCTCTCCCGTACGGCCTGACGGAACTGCCCGACGGTACGGCCTGAGGGAACCGGAATGGCCCCTGCGGCCTGTGGGGTCAGCTGCGCTGCCACAGTGCCGGGACGTTGGGTGGCTCCCATCCGGTGATGGCGGTATGGGCCTGGAGGCAGCGGTAGGTGGAACCGCCGTAGGTGACGACGTCGCCGGCGTGGTAGGGCGTACCCGCGGCCCACGTCCCGCCGGACGGAGGCGTGGTGGGGGGTGTGGTCGGGTCCTGGGGAGCGTCCAGTACGAAGTCGAACGTGGCTGCGCGCGCCGGGCCGACCTGCCGGACGTTCATGAGCAGCCGTGCGTCGAAGATGGTGTCGGTGCTGTTGCGCGGCTCTCCGGGAAAGTACAGCTGCGTGGTGACGATCGGCTGTCCGGGGGACTGGAGCTTCACATGGAGGTGCCGCGTGCGGCCCGGGTACAGGCCCGGCACGATGGTGGTCAGGCTGAACGCGCCCTGGTTCGTGCTGAATTGGTGGCCGCGGAAGGTGTAGCCGGCGTTGTCGTAGTCGCCGTTGTCGTCGGCCTGCCAGAAGTCCAGGAGCGCGCCGGCGATCGGCCGGCAGGTGCGGCTGAAGACGTAACCGGTGACGGTCAGCCGCGTTCCCGACGTGCTGTCGGTGACCAGGGAGGTGCGGAGCGGCGAGTCGGGTTTGAAGTACGGGCCTTCGATCTGCTCGATCGTCGGCTCGTCCCCGTCGTGGCACTGGGGAGTCGCGTCCAGCGGCCTTGTCGTCGTACTCCGGTCGCGGGCCAGTGCCACGCCGCCGCGGGCGACCAGGGGAGCCGCGCCGAGCGCGGCGGCGGCGCGCAGCACCGCTTTGCGACTGATCCGGGGGGACGCGGTGTTCGGGGTGGGCACTGCCGGCGGTTCTTCGGGAGCGGGCATCGAGGACCTCCTGTAGTGGGGCGGGGGTCGGGTGAGTGGTGCCTGCCGACCGGGCCCGTTGCTGGGGGTCGGCGGGCCCCGGCCGGGACCGGTCGGCAAGCTGTGGGGGTGCTGACAGGGGTGTCTGACGGCTACGGTCAAGCTATGTGCTGTCCGGGCAGGCGGCGATGGACTGCACCCGGGGATCGTGGTGATTTCCTCCGGCATCCGCCCGGAACTCGCCGGGTGACATGCCCGTCTCCCGCCGGAAGAACCGGCAGAAGTAGGCGGGATCCTCGACTCCGACCAGAGCCGCTACCTGACGGACCGTCAACTCGGTACCCATGAGGAGGCGTTTGGCCTCAAGGGTCCGCTGTCGGCGGATCAGCACCCCTGGTGTCAGACCGGTGGCCTGTCGTACCAGTGCCTGGAGGTGGCCCGGGGAAATGCCGAGCTCCTGCGCGTACGACTCCACCGACCGGCGGGTGCCGCCCGGGAGGGCGACGAGCCGGGTGAAGTCCGCGGCCGCTCCGGTCGCCCGGTTGCGGGTCGCTCGCCCGTCAGCATGTGAACAAGTCCGCAGCGCACGGAGAATGAGGATGTGCAGACTGGCGCGGAGCAGTTGCTGATAGCCGGACTGGAGCGCCCGGTACTCGCTTTCCATGTCGCCCAGGAGGGCTTCGATCGGCCCGGACTGATTCCCTGGGGCGTGGCCGGGGTCGGCGGACAGGGCGCGTAGCGCGGCCACGTCCTGCGCACGGGAGAGCAGGAAGTCCTCATTGAACAGAACCACATGGCCGGTGAGGTCCACCGCACTCTCCCAGTGGTGGACCTGGCCGGGCGCGATGACACACAACTGCGGTGGTTCGAGCGGCCGTTGGGCCGAGTCCAGCACATGGGCGCCATGACCGCCGGTGACGTACACGATCTCGTAAAAGGTGTGCCGGTGCGGGAAGTTGGCGCGCGAGAGCGCCCCGATCGTGTCAAAGGTGCCGATGGCGAAGGGCAAGAGGTGCGGCAGGGGAACGTCCAAGCGATGCAGCGGGATGTCGAAGCGCCGGGTGTTCCGTGGCTCGTCCATGGTCGCAGTCTGGGACAGCGGGCATTGACAGGTCCAGACCAATCGCCGTAATCGGGCCATGCTCGCCCTCCCGTGCGTCCCCGAGCCGAGGACACCTGCCGGGCTGCTCTCCGGCGGTCTTGCTGTTCTTCACGTGCGCGCCTTGGGTCCCAGCGTGGCGGAAGCACCGCTCAGAGGAAGACGCGGGCGATCTCCAGCCAGGTCTCCGCGTCCTGGCCGGTCGCCGTCAGATCGGTCCGGGACAGCGGCCGGCGGTGAGTGACGCGCAGGCAGAAGTCCCGCGCGCTGCCGCGCACCCGCTGGTCCGCGTCCCGCGTACCCCACGTCCAGACCTGGCCGTCCGGGCCGGTCAGCTCGACCCGGAACTGCCGGGTGGGCGGCGTAAGTTGGGCGGCGGCGAACGACAGGCCCACCCCCTTGACGCCGAGCAGGGCCACCGTCCTCAGCCGTGTCGTCGCGGGATGTGCGACGCCCACCGTGTCGAAGACGTCCTGCCCGTGGGCCCAGGTCTCCATCAGTCGCAGAGGCGCCATGAGCGCGGGGGTCACTGCCGACCCGAACCACGGGAACTCGGAGTCGCGCGGCATCGCACGCAGCGCCGCGACCAGCTCGGACCGGCCGGAGCGCCACTGTTCGAGCAGCGCCGCACGCGGCTGGGCCGCGGCAGCGGCGGCGATGTCGTCCGCGTACCGGCTGCCTCCGGCCTCGGCTTGCTTGCTCACCGCGCCGAACGCGTCGGGGGTACGCACGGCGATCAGCACGTTCGCGTCCGCGGCGGCGAGGTGGGCGATCTGGTGCGCGATCGTCCAGCCCACCGCGGGTGTGGGCCGCGTCCAGTCGTCCTCGGCGGACACCAGGGCGTCGAGGAGGTCGCCCTCGGCGGCCAGGTCCGACAGTGCGAGGCCGTAATCCACGTCGGAGACATCGATGTCGTAGTTCAGCACACGGAATTGTATCGCCGATGGTGCCCCAAATCGGCTTAGAAAAAGCGGAGTTGAGTTTTCCGCTGCGCGGGAGGGCGGAGCGGTGGCTCGATGAGGACACCGCTCCCCGCTCATCGCTCCGCCCTCGCGGACCAGCCCGTCAGCAGCTCCCGCAGAGCCGTACGGGCCGGTGTCTCCTTCTCCTCGTTGCGTACGGACGGGGAGAGTTCGGCGTGGACGAAGGTCCCCGAGCGCTTCTTCGCGTCCTCACCCTGGACGTTGGTGGTGCCCTCCAGCGGGCATCGGTCGGACCAGCTCCTACAGACCCGGAGGTCCTGGTCCTTCATGAGGTCCGCCAGCTTCCTGGCGCTGTCGGTGCCGCTGCGGGCGACGCCGCTGGAGAGGATGGCGTCGTAGGGGCGGTCCTGCCCCTCGGCGAATCCATGCAGTTGGACGCCGGGGATGTCCCGCTTGTGCATCTCCGTGACGATGGCGTGGAACACGCTGTCCGTACGGTGCGCCACATCCGCCGCGTCCCCCCGGCCCGCAGTGCGGTGGGCGCCCGCGAGGACGAGCGCACCCCGGGGCGTCTCTTCCAGGAGCCGCGCGCCGAGACGTTCGGTGCCGCTGTCGGAGACCGGGTGGGGCACCTGGACGCTCCAGCGGACGCCGGCGTCGGCGCTGACGTACAGCCGGCCCCAGCATTCGCGCGGTCCCGGCTTCCGCGCGGCGACCTCGTCGTAACGACGGCCGGTGGCCGCGTCCGTGAGACGGTTCAGCCGGAAGCCGGCCGCGTCGAAGAACTCCTCGGCGCCGGCGGCGTCGCCGTCCAGCAGACGGCCGACCCCTTGCGCGATCTGCTCCCTCTCCTCGGCGGCGGGGGGCGTGTACGGCTTGCGCTCGGCCGCCTTGCGGGCATAGCCGACGATCCGGCTGTCCAGGTCGACCAGCTCACGCGAAGCGGAACTTCCCTTTTCGCTTTCTTCACGCTTCTCCCGGCTGCATGCGATGAGAATCACACTTGACCCGGCGAGGCAAAGAACACAAAGGAAAAGTAATGCCCTCGTAATCCTCCGCGGGGCCCCGGCCGGTTTCGCTATGCGAAGATCAGGTCGTGACATTCTGTGAATCTCTCCCTACAAGTCGTGCGCTGGCTGTCGTTGCCGCACTCGCCGTCCTTGGCGCGGCTTGCGCGGCGAACCCGCCGGAGTCGCAGGTCAAGCCCGGCGGACGCTCGTTCACGGTGGCCGCTGCCGGAGATGTTCTCATTCATCCCGAGTTGGTGGAGCAGGCGGCCAAGGACGCGAAGAAGACCGGCAAGGGGATCGCAGGACTCGACTTCGGGCCGCAGCTGGCGGGCATCCGGCCCGTCATCAGCAAGGCCGACTTGGCCATCTGCCACATGGAAACACCCGTGGGCAACCCCAAGGGGCCTTTCGAGGGATATCCAGAATTCCTGGTGCCGCCGCAGATCCTCACGTCCCTCAAGGACGTGGGGTACGACACCTGCTCCACCGCCTCGAACCACACCTTCGACCACGGCCTGCCGGCCGTCCGTCGCACCCTGGACGCCATGGACAAGGCCGGCCTCGGCCACACCGGGTCGTCACGTACGCCTGCCGAGTCGCAGAAGCCCAACATTCTTGACGTCAACGGGGTCAAGGTGGCCCACCTCGCCTACTCCAGGGAGTCGTTCCTCAACCCGACGCCCGAGAAGGAGAAGTGGGCCTTCAACCGGAGCAGCACGGAGGAGATCAAGAAGGCCGAGGCCCGCGCCCGCGAGGCGGGCGCCGAAGTGGTGATCCTCTCGGTCCACTGGGGCCTGGACCGCTACAACGAGCCCAGCGTCCCCCAGCTCGAACTCGCCCAGCGGATCACCAAGGAGACCGGCATCAACCTGATCATCGGCCACCACGCGCATGTGGTGCAGCCGATCGAGAAGGTGAACGGCACTTGGGTCGCGTACAGCCTCGGCAACCAGCTCGCCCGTCACTCCACGCCCTCCGGCCTCACGGAGGAAGGGGCGATCGGCTGGTTCGAGTTCCGGGAGACCAAGAAGGGCTGGGACGTCGTTCCCCGGTACCGCACGACGCTGGTCGACATCCCGCCCGAGCGCCAGGACGCCGACGAGAAACTGCCCCGCGACGCCGTGCAGGACGTCCGGCTCGTCGATGTCCGTGCCGCCCTGGAGCACCCGGACGAACTCCCGGCGGACCGCCGGGCCCGCTACCGCCTCGCCGCGACCCGGGTCGAAGGATTCCTCTTCAACCGAGGCGCCCCGGGCCGTGACGGTCTGGCCGAGCTCTCCCTCAAGGACTGAGCGGGCCCGGGCCACTCGACGACCAACGCCCCAGCGGTGGCGCGCTCTTCGCTCGCCGGCCGCCCTTCCGTGTGCCGTGCCACGGGAGCCCGAGCCGCAGGAAACAGGAAAGAACAGACGTGACATCGAAGAAGGCGCCGTACTCCGTGCGAGGGGGACGCCGGCGAAGCCGACGGCGCGCGGACATGCCGCTGCTCGGCGGCATCCGGCCGCCGATCGCGGTCCTGTGCATCCTCATCCTCGCCCTGTCCGGGCTGACCGCCAAGGTGCTCGGGCCCACCAAGGACACCGTCGTACCCAAGGCCGTGCTCTCCTCGCAGCGGTACTTCGCGGAGGACGGTGCGATCGCGCTCCGCTCGTCCATCGACGAACGCGTCGCCGACCTGGAGCGCACGGCGACCGCGGTCAACGGCGGAAGCTCCGTCAAACCCGAACGCGTCCTGTCCGACCTGAGCCGTGCCTACCAGAAGTGGACCGGCACCACCGTCCTCGACCTGGAGAGCGGCGAGGTGCTCGCTGCCCGGGGTGAGACCATCCCCCTCGCCTGGCTGGACGAGGACACACTGACCGGCGGCAGAGCCCTCAAGCCGCGCATCGTGCGCCTTGAGACCGGTGACGTCCGCCTGATGACCATGGTGGTCCTGGAACAGGCCGGACAACCTCAGCAACTCCTCATAGCGGCCAGCAGTTTGACCGTGCCGGCCATCAACCTCGGCCCCTTCCGCAGCATGTCGGTCGTGGCCGAGGACGGCGAAGTGCTCGCCACCGCCGGCTTCGAGCGGGCCGAGTCGCTCAACTCCGACGAGGAGCGCTCGGAACTGTCGTTCCGGCACCAGCAGATGGCCCGGCTGGCCGACCAGGCCGCGACACGGACCGAGCAACACCCCGTCCGTGCCAAGGAGCCGGGCGCCCGGGGCTACCCCGGGGTCAGCGGCACCCTGCTCGGCGGCGAGTACAACGGCCGGGTGGCCACGGTCGGTTACGCCTCCCTCGCCTCCTCCGACCCCGACGACAAGCAGAGCGTGGCGGCCGGACTCGGGCTCAGCGTCGTGTCCCTGCTGCCCGTCGTCCGGCAGGAGGCCGCTCAGTCCGACCGTGCACTGCTCGGCCTGGCCGCGGCCGGAGCCCTGGTGCTCCTCGGACTCGTCGCGGTCGCCGTGCTGTGGCGGAACGTGCAACGGCCCCTGCTCCACCTGTTCCTGGAGTCCCGCAGGCTGGCGCGGGGCGATCTGCACCGGCCGGTCTCGGTGCCCAAGCGCGGCGAGGCAGCGCGCATCGGCGTCGCCCTGGAACGCCTGCGCCGCCGGCTGACCGGGGACGAATCGGCCGAGGACCTGGCGGCCCCGCGGCGCCGGCTCCGGATGGGCACACGCGGACCGCTCGTCATCACCGGCGTTCTGCTGCTCCTGTGGTGCGTTCCGGTCGGGCTGCTCCTCAACCGCACCGACGCGACCGTCAGCGTGCCCACCACCATCGTCAACGACCAGCGCGAACGCACGGACATGATGGCCGACCGACTGCGCCGGGCCCTCAACGAAGCACAGGCCGACCTCGTCTCCGTCTCCCACCTCATCGAGGAGGAGAACGGACGCCCGGCCGACAGCCTCCTCAAGGAGGCCCTGACCAAGCACAGCCGCTACCAGTCCCTCTACGTGGTCGACTCCGCCGGCGCCGTCTCCGCCCGGGCGGGCGGAGAGCCGCACGCCTGGAGCAGTGGCGAGGGCGGGCCGGAGGTCCAGGTCAGCGGCAAGGGCGGCAAACTGCCCGTCCTCCAGGCGTCCGCCCCGGTCGCCGAGGGCAAGGGCGGCACCCTGGTCGGGGAGATCCGGGTCCAGTTCCTGAACTCCCTGCTCGTGCGGCCGGGCCTCGGCGAAGTGCGGGTGGTGGACGCCGACGGTCTGACCATCGCCTCCAGCGGCGGGTTCACGGCCTTCGAGAAGCTGCCCGGCGAAGCGCTCGACAACCTGGTCCGGGCGGCCAACGTCCGCGTCGGCGCGGGCCCGGTCGAGAACGGGCTCCTCATCCGCGGTGGCGGCAAGGTCACCGTGGCAGCGGCGGCCCCCTTCTCCGGCGGCGGCGTCACCGCCGACATCGGCTGGACCCTCGTCAGCCGACAGGACGCGGGGCACCTCCAGATCGCCCCGTACGAGCGCGAGGACCGCAGCGTTCTCGCCGGCATGCTCGGACTCGCGGCCGTCATCGTCTGCCTCGGCTGGATCCACCTCGTGGTCGTCCGGCCGCTGCGCGCCCTGGCCAGCAGCGCCGAGAAGCTCGCGGACGGAGACCTGAAGACCGTGCTCTACCCCCGCTACCAGGACGAGGTGGGCGCCGTCGTCCGCAGCCTCGAACTGCTGCGTCAGCAGGCGCAGGCCCACCGGCAGAACCCAACGCACCGGACCGCGGACCCCCGCGTCGGGGGAAAGTGACAAGGCCGTGCTCTACCTCTACTTCGTCCTCCTGATCAGCGGGACGGGACTGCTGATCGCCGGCATCGTCGAACAGCGCCGGCACTACGCCGCCCTCCACGCGATACCCACCCGGGTCCTCGTCAACGGCATCCGCGGCAAGTCGTCCATCACCCGCCTGTGCGCGGGTGCCCTGCGCGGCGGCGACCTCGTCACGGTCGCCAAGACGACCGGAACGGCCGCGCGCTTCATCCATCCCGACGCCACCGAGGAGCCGGTCTACCGCAAGTTCGGCATCGCCAACGTGGTCGAGCAGATCGGCATCGTGCGACGGGCCGCTTCCTACCGGCCGCACGCCCTCGTGATCGAGTGCATGGCCGTCATGCCCGCCCTCCAGGAGGTCAACCAGAGCAAGCTGATCCGCTCGACCATCGGCATCCTGTGCAACGTCCGCGAGGACCACCTGGCCGAGATGGGCCCCACCCTCGACGACGTGGCCCGCTCGCTGTGCCGCTCGATGCCGGAGGACGGCATCTGCGTCACCGCCGAGAAGGACCGCTTCGCGATCCTCCAGGAAGAGGCCGACGCCCGGAACTGCCGGCTCATCTACGCCGACCCCGAGACCGTGTCCGACGAGGAACTGCGGGGCTTCAGCTGGTTCACCTTCAAGGAGAACGTCGCGATCGCGCTGACAGTGGCCGAACTCCTGGGCGTGGAGCGGGCCGTGGCCCTCCAGGGCATGTACGACGCGCCGCCGGACCCGGGTGTGCTCTCCGTGGAGCGCTATGTGACGCCCACGGGCAACCGCCTGGCGTTCGCCAACGTCTTCGCCGCCAACGACCCCGAGTCCACCTTGATGAACGTCAACCAGTTGCTCGACCTCGGTGCGATCAACCGTCCCCTGAACGTCGTCATCAACTGCCGCCCCGACCGGGTCGAACGCAACGGCCAGATGGGTGAGATCGTCCCCGATCTGAAGCCGGACCACGTGTTCGTCATCGGGCACCCCGCCAAGAGCGCCATCGACGCCATCCCCGCCGAGTGGCGGAACCGGGCCGTGGACCTGGGGGGCGAGAAGCGCGCCGCCGAGGAGTTCATGCCGGTGATGCTGGACGCGATGCCCGACGGGTCCTCCCTCGTCGCCATCGGCAACATCCACGGGCAGGGCGAGGAACTCCTGGAGTTCCTCGCCGAACTCCCCGCCGACGACACCCCCGCCACGGCCGGACCGCACACCCCGCCCCCGGCAGTCGCCCAGCCGGCCCGCCTGGATCCGTACGCCGCCTACCCCGCTGCCTACGAGGAGCGCTATCAGGCGGCCCAGACGATGGAGTTCCCGGACAGGCCGCAGGCCGCCTTCGGCCATGGCGGGAATCCGCCGCCGCCGTACGGGGCCGGTCCCGGGGAGCCCGAGTTCCAGCACACCGAATGGCCGGGCCGGTTCGGCTCCGCCCCCGGGGCCGACCCGGACGCGCGCCGGCCGTGACCCGCCGCGCCCGCACCACGCGACCGCCCCGCCTCACTCGTCGTTTCCCTGCCCGGAGTTCCCGTTGACCACCGCAGCCCTGACCCCCGAGATGGCCGCCCTCGGCATCGCCATCGGCCTGCTGTTCTCGCTGATGTGCTACCTCACCACCAACCTCTCGCCCGGCGGAATGATCACGCCGGGATGGCTGGCGCTGACCCTCATCGAGGACCTTCAGCGCGCCGCCATGGTCGTCGGCGTGACCGCTCTGACGTACGCCGGCACCAAGCTCATGCAACGGCTGGTCATCCTCTACGGCAAGCGCTTGTTCGCCGCCGTCGTGCTCCTGGGCGTAACGCTCCAGGCCACCGTGATCATCGTGCTGTCGATCGAGTTCCCGCTCATGTACGGCAACCAGACCCTGGGCTTCATCGTCCCCGGGCTCATCGCCTACCAGCTGGTGCGCCAGCCGAAGGGGCCGACCCTGCTGGCCACGGCCACGGTCTCCCTGCTCGCCTACATCGTCGTCGCCGCCGGGCTGCTGCTCGGCATCATGCCCGGTGCCTGAGAACCGCCCGGTGCCTGAGAATCGAGGAAGAACCATGGCTCGGAAGAAGAAGACCCGTCCCGTGCTCACGGGCGTCACCATCCTCGGACTCGTCGGAGCCTCGGGATACCTCACGCTCGAACTCCGCAAGAAGGACGAGCCGGGGGTCACCCAGGTGCGCAATGTGGGCGTGCTCAACGGGAACCACGACAAGGCGGCCGGCCCGCAGGCCGCGGGGGACCGCTGGTCCCGCCTCGACGGCCCCGCGCGCAGCGTCCTGCGAGGCGCCGACGGCCAGATCAAGGCCGTCCTGAGCGACGGCGCGCGCACCGCCACGCTCAAGGGCCCCGAGCGAAGCTTCGCCGAGCCGGCCGCGACCTCGTCCAAGGTCTCCACGACCGACTGGGTGCGGCTCATGCCCAAGCCCTGGACCAAGGGCGCCGAGAGCCAGGAATGGTTCAAGACCTGGTACAAGCAGTACGCCAACAGCCGCGAGGACGACATCTTCGCCATCGCGTTCCAGTACGCGGCGGGCGCCCCCGAGCGCAAGGAGAAGGACGGCCGCCTGATCGCGGGCGACGCGAACTTCGGCCCCCTGAACACCACCGGGGCCGAGGGCGGAGACCTGCGCCTCGAACAGTCCGACTTTTACGACTACATGGGCGCGCCCTACCCCTTCCGGGACGGCGTCGTCGGCAAGCCGGACGCCATCCGGGCCCGGTCCCTGGACTGCTCGGGCTTCATCCGCATGGTGCTCGGCTACCGGTCCCGCTACCCGCTGATGTCCTCGGACAAGTCCGGCAACGGCCTGCCGCGCACGGCCAACGGGATGGCCCGCTCCAAGGAAGGAGCGGACGTCCTGCCCCTCAAGGGCATCGCCCCCAAGGACCGGCCCTCCGCCATCGACCAGCTCCAGCCGGGCGACCTCGTCTTCTTCAAGCTCGACACCCGCACGGGCCAGCGACTCGATCACGTCGGCATGGTCGTGGGCCACGACAAGGAGGGCCACCTGATCTTCGTGTCGAGCCGCGAAGAGGTCAACGGCCCGACGATCGGCGACATCGGCGGCGTCTCGCGCCTGGACGGCAACGGGTACTACGCGAAGACCCTCCGCAGCGCCAAGCGCCTCTGAGGGTCTTCGTCGGAGAAGCCGGCCGCCCGTGCCCGGACGGCCGGCCTGTGGTCAGTGGCTGAGCGACTTGAGGGCCGCCGCGTCGTACGCCGTCAGCTCGTCGAAGCGGTTGCCGAGGACCTTCGCCGCCCACTGCGGGTCCTGGAGCAGGGCCCGGCCGATGGCGACCATGTCGAACTCGTCGCGCTCCATGCGGTCCAGAAGGTTGTCGATGGCACCGAGCTCGGCGCCCTCACCGGCGAAGGCGCGGAGGAAGTCGCCGTCGAGGCCGACCGAGCCGACGGTGATGGTCGGCCGGCCGGTGAGCTTCTTGGTCCAGCCCGCCAGGTTCAGGTCCGAGCCCTCGAACTCCGGGAGCCAGTAGCGCCGCGTCGAGGCGTGGAACGCGTCCACGCCCGCGGCCGCCAGCGGGGCGAGGATCGCCTCCAGCTCCTCCGGAGTCTGCGCGAGCCGGACGTCGTAGGCCTCCTGCTTCCACTGCGAGTAGCGGAAGATCACCGGGAAGTCGGCCGGGACGCGCTCGCGGACCGCGGCCACGATCTCCGCGGCGAACTTCGTACGGGCCACCGCGTCGCCACCGTAGGCGTCGGTGCGGCGGTTGGTGCGCTCCCACAGGAACTGGTCGATCAAGTAGCCGTGGGCGCCGTGCAGTTCGACACCGTGGAAGCCGATCCGGTGCGCCTCCTGGGCGGCGTCCGCGAACGCGCCGATGACGTCATCGATGTCGGCGAGGGTCATCGCCTTGCCGGTCCCCTCCGTACCGTCGACGCGGATCCCGGAGGGGCCGACGGCGGGTGCCTCGGGGTAGGGGGCCTCGCCCTGCTTGCGCACCATGCCTATGTGCCAGAGCTGCGGGACGATCGTGCCGCCCGCCTCGCGCACGGCCGCGGCGACCTTCGCCCAACCCGCCAGCTGGTCCTCGCCGTGGAACCGCGGCACCCGGTCGCTCTGCCCGGCGGACTCGTGCCCGACGTAGGTGCCCTCGGTGACGATCAGGCCCACGCCCGCGGCGGCACGGCTGGCGTAGTACGCCCGCACGTCCTCGCCGGGAACTCCGTCGGGGGAGAACATCCGCGTCATCGGAGCCATCGCCACGCGGTTGGGGACGGTGAGGCCGTTCAGGGTGACGGGCCGCGACAGGATCTCGGCCGCGCGTGCTGAGGTGGACGTGGTGACGGTCATGCGGGTCCTCCGGGGTGAGGCTGTGGCTCGTTGGGTGACAACGAGAAGTGCATAGTACACATGGTATGTATCATGCATATTGCAGGGCTCGGGCCCGGCCCCGCGTCGTCCACCGCGCGCACGGCCCCGGCCCGCGGGTCCATCCGTCCACGGGTCCGCAATAATGAAGTGCCCTAGGGAGTGGGAGGCGAAGTGCTGGAAAGGCTGGAGCGGGAGCTGATGCTGCTCTCACGACACCAGGTGCTCGCCCGGCGCGAACGCGACCCCGAACGTCTGGAGCGGTCGGCCTACCTGCTGCTCAGCCGGATCGACACCCAAGGCCCCATGTCCATCGGCCAGTTGGCGGAGGCCTTCGGGCTCGACACCTCGACCGTGAACCGCCAGACGGCCGCATTGCTGCGCTGCGGCCTCGCCGAACGCGTCCCATGTCCGGACGGCGGCCTGGCACGCAAGCTGCGCATCACTGTGGAAGGCACGCGTCGGCTCGAAGCGGACCGCGAGGTCAACCGGTCCTGCCTGGCCCGAGTGGTCGCCGACTGGTCCCCGGAGGAGATAAGGGAGTTGGCGGACGTCCTGGTCCGGCTCAATCGCAGTGCGGAGGCGCTGGAAGGACGGCACTGGCCGCGCGCGGAGGAGGCGCCGGGGGGCACGTGCTCCGCATGACCCGTGAGGGGGCCCGTCAGGGTCCCACGAGAGGGATCGCCGGCGCCCACAGGCGGTTGCCGCCACGGTCGCGCAGCCTGCGCAGGAAGGTCAGCACGCCGGTGCCGCCGGTCGCCCACGCCAGGTCGGAGCCGATCAGCGAGTTGTCCGGGAACAGCGGCAGACAGGCGCCGCCGCTACGGGCCAGGATCAGCGCGGCGACATCCTCCGCCGCGTGCCACAGCTCGTCGTCCCCCGTGGCGACCGCGGCATCGACGAGAAGGTCGCCGACGCCCGACAGACCACAGCACTGAGACACCAGGCTCATCCGCGGCGCGATCCGATGGCAGGCGCGGGCGCCGCTCAGCCCGAGTGCGAGCCACTCGGTGTGCTGCTCGCCGCTGCCCGCTTCGATCAGGAGAGCCGCCAGCCCCGTGAGCCCTCGGCACCAAGAGCCGTAGCGTCGGCTGGCTTCGGGGCGTTCGGCCGTTGCCAGCAGGCCCGGCACACGGGCTGCGAGGCTGTCCAGGCCGGCGAGGGCTGCCGCGCGCACCACAGGGTCGGCGGTGACGCGCTGATACGCGTACAGGAAATGGATGATGCCCGCCGCGCCGTGGGCGAAGCCGAGTTCGTACGCCGCGTCCGACGAGGCCGCCGGACGCGAGGGTTCCGGGGCCGTGCCGGGCATCTCGGACTGCCGGGCCAGGAGCGTGGTGGCGCAGTCGCCCGCCATCGTCAGATGGCGGGCCGCGTCGGTGGGGCGTCCGTCCGCCTCGGCACGGGCCGCCAGGATCAGGTGGCCCGTCCCGGTTCCCGCGGTTCCACCGATCTGGTCGCCGGTGTCGTCGGGCGGGGCCGGATCGCAGGGTGGTGCCTCGATGGGACCCTTGGCGGCTGCCAGGAACAGGTCGACGCCGGTGCGGCCGATGTACAGGGCCGCGCTCAGCCGGGGCAGTTCGGGATGGCGCGCGCTCTGATCGGCCAATTCGGCAACGGCCCGCGGCACGCCCGGCCGGTCCAGGTGGTGCAGCAGTTCCAGACCGACGCCTGCCGCGCCCGCGTACAGGGTGAGCGACGAGCCGGGGTGATGGGTGCCCGGCCCGGCACACAGGTGGGGTGCCGCGTCCACGCTCCTCGCGACCGTGTGGCCGATCACCTCGTCCAGGAGCCCGGGGGAGGGGCGCGGCACGGACGGTGTGCCACGCCTGCCGGGCAGAGCGGGCAGGCCCGCCGCGAACCGCCGTGCGGCGGTGGTCCGTTCGGCCGGGTCGAAGCTCATCAGTCCGCCGACCAGGTCACGCAGCTGCCGCAGGGCGGCGCCGGGCGCGGCGGTGGCCAGGCATGCCAGTGTCCGGTCGCGGTTGATCGTGTGGTCGGGGTCGACGACCACCGGGTCCATGCCGGTGAGCGCGTAATGCAGGGTGGCGCCGAGCGCGTAGAGGTCGTCGGCGGGCTCGGGTCGGATGCCGGGACGGTATACCGGGAGGGAATAGCCGGGTGTCCCGCCGGCCGGGCGGAAGCCGTCGAGGGCGCTGATCCCGAAGTCGACGAGCCGGGCGGCTCCGCCGGGGCCGAGCACCACGTTGCGCGGCTTGAGGTCGCCGACGACCACCGCGCGGTCATGGACCCCATCGAGAACGGCCATCAACTGGAGCGCCAGCAAAGCGAGTTCCGCGGCCCCGCGATCACCGCGAGCCGCGTAGGGCCCGTTGTCGAGCACGTCGCGGCACAGGTCCGCCGGCCCGCAGTCGGTCATGACGAGGTACTCGTCGTCACCGTGCCTCACGTGGTCGACGACACGTGGCACGCCGTCCGTGCCGTCGAGCGCCACCAGCACCCGGTGCTCGTGGCGCAGTCGGTCGCGTGCGTCGATCCCCTGCTCGTCCTCCGCCACGTACGGCCTGGCCTGTTTGATGACCACCCGATCGTCGGTGGTCGCGTCCACGCCCCGGTACACATCCCCCCGCGGTGAGCGCACGATGCCCGTGGTGATCCGGTAGCGGCCGCCCACGAGCCGGGTGCCGGGGACCGCGTCGGGGGCGGGACGACCGAACGGGTCGCTGGCCCACGGGGGTTGGCGGTAGCGGGCACCCCCTTGGGCGCTGAAGGCCCGGCCGTCCGGGCCGACCAGGACGGACGCTCGGCCATCGGGCGCGCTGATCCGGAAGGGCCCGTACCGGTAGTGCACCGGTGAGCCGACCCGCACCCGGCGGTCGCTGAGTACGCGGGGGCCCGTGCGGCCCTCCAGGACGTCGGCCAGTTCGTTGGCGATCGCCGCGAAATCCCGTTCGCGCGGATAGACGGTGGCTGCCTTGCCCACGAGGTGGGGGTGCCGCTCGCCCCCGTTGAGGTCCCGCAGCACGGACGGGCTGACCGCGAACTTCGCGTCGCAGGTGTGCCGCAGCAGAACCGGAACGACCAGGCCCACGGTGTCGAGGAGGTCCTCGGCGCGGGTGGAGATGTGGAGCTTCCAGCCGTGCTCGCGCACCGGCATGCCCGGGTCCAGCAGATAGAGCCAGCACTCGTCCGAGGCGAGGCGTCGAGGGGCTCCGGCCAGCAGCTCTTCGAGGCGCCGCCGCAGGCCGGCGGCGTCGTCGGGGTCCAGGTCCGGTACGTCGTCGCGGTGGGCCGGTCGCATGTGCTCCCCGTTCCCCCTTCCCTGGCTCCCGTTTCCTGCTTCCCGTTCTCGCGTCTTCGCCCTGTTCTTCGTCCGTTGCCCGGTCCGCGTCCTCGTGCGGCACGGTGTCGCCCGGGAGCGCCCGATTCTGCCGCTGTGCGCGGGAGTGCCGTGCCGCTGCGGCCGTAAGGGGCCGCAGCGGGAGGGCGGGCCTCAGTCGCAGGCGACCCGGGTGGTGGCCGTGGGCCACGGGTCGGCGAGGCAGGCCTCGATGCGGCGACCGGTGTCCGCGTCGTCCTCGAACTCGATGAGCTGCTCCTCCATGTCGAGCGGTTCCGCTTCGCGAATCTGGAGCTCCAGGGGGCTCATGGCGATCCTTCCTGCTAGTCCCGGTGAAATGCACAGGTGATCTCGTCCTGCGTAGGTACAGGGCGCTGTGCACTGGTCGACGGCATATGCACCGTCGGTTCGAACAGCAGGAGCCACTACAGCCGAAGCGGGGCCCGGACCCAAGCCGGTCGAAAAGAAAGCCGACAGGAAACCAGCCAGGAACCAGGCAGGAATCCAGGGGGACATGGTGCGTGGCCCGGCGGAGCGCGAGGTCGGTCGACCCCGCTCCGGCCGAGGGCGCTGTTCCACGTGAAACAGGCTGAAACCGCAGTGAGGCGACGCTGAAACCCGCGCGGCTCATTCTCCTCAGGACAACGCGGCCAAGAGGTCGCGAAGGGCAACGAGAAGATGGAGCACGTCATGCAGAAGTTCGCCACCGCCGCCCCCGTGACCGCAGTCCTCGACATCCCCGCCGGGCGGGTTCGGGTCACTGCGACCGCTGAGGGCAGTGCCACCGTCGAGGTCAAGCCGGCGGACGCCTCGAAGGGCCGTGATGTGAGGGCCGCGGAGCAGACCGGGATCGTCTTCGTGAACGGGGTCCTGCGCATCGCGACCCCGATGAGGAATCAGCTCTTCGGCAGCTCGGGCGCCGTGGACGTGTTCGTCCAACTCCCCTCCGGCTCACGGATCGTGGCCAAGGCGGGTGCCGCCGAGTTGCGCACGTCCGGTTCTCTCGGCGACGTGACCTTCGACGGCGCGTACGGCGTCGTACAGGTCGAGGAGGCCGCCAGCCTGCGGTTGAGCGTGCACGCCGGGGACGTGCAGATCGGCCGGCTCGCCGGTGACGGTGAGATCACCGTGGCGGCGGGCGACATCCACGTCATGGAGGCCGCACGCGGCGCGCTCACGCTGGACACCGGTTTCGGGACGATCACGGTCGGCGCGGCCCATGAGACCTCGGCGACCCTGGCCGCGGACACCCACTACGGCCGTGTCCGCAATGCGCTCAGGAACGCCGATGGCTCGGCGGCCACCCTGAACATCCACGCGAGCACCGCGTGCGGCGACATCACCGCACGCAGCCTGTGAGCGAGGAGGTCAGGACTTGGCGAGGACGGGGGTGGCGTCGGCCTGCGCAGCGCGGTCCGGTTCGCCATCGGGCTCGGGGATTCCGGTACGCAGCACCCGGTTGACGCGTTCGGTGTCCAGAGCCCGTTCCCAGCGGGCGACGACGAGGGTGGCGACGCTGTTGCCGGCGAGGTTGGTCAGGGCACGGCATTCGGACATGAACTTGTCGATGCCGAAGACCAGCATGATGCCGGCGGCGGGGACGGTGCCGACGCTGGAGAGCGTGGCGGCCAGGGCGATGAACCCCGCACCCGTGACGCCGCCGGAGCCCTTGGAAGTCAGGATCATGACCGCGAGCAGGCCCAGTTGCTGACCGATGGTGAGCGGGGTGTCGGTGGCCTGGGCGATGTAGACGGCGGCCAGGGAGAGGTAGATGGAGCTGCCGTCGAGGTTGAAGGAGTATCCGGTCGGCACGGTCAGGCCGACGATGTCGCGCCGGACTCCGAGCCCTTCGAGCTTCACCATGGCACGGGGCAGGACGCTTTCGGACGACGAGGTGCCCAGGACGACGAGGAATTCCTCGCGCAGATAGCGCAGCAGCCTGAAGACGCTGATCCGCAGCAGGGCGAGGACACCGCCGAGCACGACCACGACGAAGAACAGGGAGGTGCCGTAGAAAACGGCGATGAGGCGGCCGAGACTGGTCAGGGTCGAGACGCCGTACTTGCCGATGGTGAAGGCCATGGCGCCGAAAGCGCCGACGGGGGCGGCGAGCATGATGTAGTGCAGGATCTTGAAGACGACCGTGCTCAGCCGGTTGATGCCGTCGACGAGCGGCTCTCCGACGGGCCCCACGGCTTTGAGTGCGACGCCGAACAGGACGGCGAAGAAGATGACTTGGAGGATGTTGCCCTCGGCGAATGCTCCGATCGCGCTGGAGGGCACGATGTCGGTGAGGAAGTGCCACCAGCTCTGGTTCTCTCCGCTCTTGACGTACTGAGCGGCATCGCCGGACAGGTGGAGGGCACCAGGGTGCGCGTGCACCCCGGAACCGGGCTGGAACAGGTTCACCGCGGTCAGGCCCACGGCGAGCGCGACCAGGGTCCCCGCCTGGAAGTAGACCAAGGACTTCAGCCCGACCCGGCCGACCCGGCGCAAGCTGTCGACACCGCCGATGCCGGCGACGATCGTGAGGAAGACGATCGGCGTGATCAGCATTTTGATCGCGGAGACGAACGTGGTCCCGACCGGCTCCAGGGCGATGCCCACGGACGGCCGGAGCCAGCCGGTCAGGATGCCGGCGACGATCGCGATCAGGACCCAGGAGTACAGCTGCCGGTACCAGGGCCTGGGCCGTGGGGTTTCCGTCGGAGTGGCAGGAGTGGAAGGTGGTGCGGTTGCTGCCATGGCGTTTCTCCTCGTCGAGGAACGTGGACGCAACCGGGACGCGACCCCGGCCGTGCGCGTGTCAGAGAAGCCCGAGGAGCTTGTCCGTGAATTCGGCGGTGGTGGCGTCGCCGCCCAGGTCGGGGGTGCGCACGTCGGACTTGGCGAGCACGGCGGCGATGGCATCGGTGACATCCTCGGCCGCTTCACCGTGGCCCAGATGGTCGAGCATCAGCGCCGCCGACCAGATCGCCCCGAGAGGGTTGGCGATGCCGCGCCCGGCGATGTCGGGGGCGGACCCGTGGACCGGCTCGAACATGGACGGGAAGGCGCGCTCGGGGTTGAGGTTGGCGGCCGGCGCGATCCCGATGGAACCGGCCACGGCGGCGGCCAGATCACTGAGGATGTCACCGAAGAGATTGGAGGCTACGACCACGTCGAAGCGGGCCGGATCGAGGACGAACTTGGCTGCCAGCGCGTCGATGTGCTCCTGGTCCCACGTCACCTGTGGGTGATCGGCGCCGCGCTCGGCGACCAACTCGTCCCAGAACGGCATGGTGTGCACGATGCCGTTGGACTTGGTGGCCGAGGTGAGCCTGCCGCCGCGGCGGGCGGCCAGCTCGAAGGCGTAGTCGAGGACGCGGGTCACCCCCGCGCGGGTGAACACGGCCTCCTGCACGGCCATTTCCTCCGGAAAGCCCCGGTTGAGCCGCCCGCCGATCTCGCTGTACTCGCCCTCGACGTTCTCGCGGACGACGACGAAGTCGACCTCCCCGGGGCCCGCGCCGCGCAGCGGACTCTCGACTCCCTCGAAGACACGGATGGGACGGAGATTGACGTACTGGCGAAAGCCGCGCCGGATCGGGATCAGCAGTCCCCACAGGGAGACGTGGTCGGCAACTCCCGGGTAGCCGACCGCACCGAGCAGGATGGCGTCCTTGTCGCGCAGCTGGTCGAGGCCGTCGTCGGGCATCATCGCGCCCTCGCGGACGTAACGCTCGCACGACCAGTCGTAGGAGGTGTACGAGAAGCCGAAACCGTGGCGGGCCCCGACGGCGTCGAGCACCTGCCGGGCAGGTGGCAGGACCTCGGCTCCGATGCCGTCGCCGGGGATCAGAGCGATGTGGTGGTTGGTCATGGCCCGATTGCAGCAATCGGGCCACGTGCCCGTCCAAGACGCTCTGCCGATCTGCCTCATAGGACCCGCTTATGAGCTCGCGATCGCGGCGAGTGCGCAGGTCAGGAACGCATCGGCGGCCGGCGACCGCTCGGCGCGACGACCGACCAGGGCGATCCGGAGCGTCGACTTCGGCTCGATGTCCAGGACGAGTGCACCGGCCCGCTCGGCCATGGTGCGCCAGGACTCGGTGACCACGGCCAGACCGACCCCGGCGAGGACCAGCGGCAGGATGGCCACCCGGTGTTCGGTCTCCGCCGCGATGGTGAAACCGATCCCGCGCTCGCGCAGCCCGTCGACGTAGGCGCGCATCCCGGTGCCGCGTTGTCCGACGATCAGCCGCTGTCCCGCCAGCTGCTCACAGCGCACTGAACTGCCCCTGGAGAAAGGCCCCTTGGGTGGAGCGATCAGTACGAAGCGCTGCTCACCCGCGGCATGCGAGATCACCTCCTTGTCGGGCAGGGGACCGGATGTCGCGAGGAGACCCAGCTCGGCGGCACCGGTGCGCACCATGTCGATCACATCGCGCGAGGTGAAAGCGGCCCGGATGCTCACCGACACGCCGGGATGGCGAGAGCTGAAGCCGCGGATCATGGTCGTGAGCGGCTCGACCGCCTGGGACGGCATCGCGGCGATGTCCAAGCGCCCGTCGCGCAGTTCGTGTACCGCGGCGACCCTGGCCCGGGCCGTCTCCAGACTGCGCACGGCGGCCCGGGCAGGGTCGATCAGCGCGGTGCCGGCTTCGGTGAGCACGGCCCGGCGGCCGATCCGGTGGAACAGGCTGCTGCCCAGGTCGCGTTCCAGGGCCTGCACGGCCTGGGACAGCGAAGGCTGCGAGAGGTAGAGGGCCGAAGCGGCCCGGCCGAACCCCCCGTGATCCACAATCGCGAGGAAGTACTCCAGCTGACGAACATCCATGGGTCCATCCTGGCGCCAGGGCGCCGACTTCCGGCCTCCGACTTCCGGCCTCCGACTCAAGGGCGGGCCGGGCGGGCCGAACCCCGGAGCGCCATGCCGGCTGACCCGTGTGAGCATGTTCGCATGGCAGTTGGACGGATCATCTTCCTCAACGGCACGTCCAGTTCGGGGAAGTCGAGCATCGCCCGGGAGTTGGTCGACATCCTGGACGACGGAGTCTTCTTCCACCTCGCGGTCGACAGCTTCAACGCGATGCGCACGAAGCGGAACCTCGCGCAGAAAGATCTCGATGTGGCCCTGCGCCGGACAAGGTTGGGATTCCACCGGTCGATCGCCGCCATGGCCGAAGTGGGCAACGACGTGGTCGTCGACCATGTCCTCAGTGAACCATGGCGGTTGATCGACTGCCTGAGCGTGCTTCCCCCGGACAACGTGCTGTTCGTCGGTGTCCGCTGCCCCTTGAGCGAGCTGGCCCGCAGGGAGCAGGCGCGCGGAGATCGACCCCCGGGCCTGGCCGCGCTCCAGTACGACCTGGTCCATCAGCACGGCGACTACGACATCGAATGCGACACCAGCGCGGCGAGCCCGCGTGATTGCGCGGAGCTGATCAAGGAATTCCTCCCGCGGCGGCCGACGCCCACCGCGTTCGCCCGCCTTCGGGTGCGGTACCTGGAGGACGAATGCCGGGCACCTTCACGGTGACGATGGCTGCGCCGGAGTGTTCGTCTGGTTCATGGCTCCGATCGTCTGCCACAACTGCCGTGCCCGCTCATGGTGTTGACGGGCCAGGTGATGGATCCCGGCCGCCGCGTCCAGATCGCCGATCAGCTGCCAGCAGGTGGCCTCGTCCTGACGGTCACCGTGCCGGTGGAAGAGCTCCGCCGCGCGCTCCAACGCCGGATTCGCCTGGACCCGGTCATTCCGGCCCGCGTGGACGCGGCCGACTTCGAGCAGTGTGTACCCGGCACACCGCTCATCGGCCAGTTCCTCGAAGGTGGCCAGCGCCTGCCGCAGACACCGCAGCGCCTCGTCCGGATCGCCACGCCGATCGTGCAACCTGCTGAAGCGCCGCAGGACGACAGCCACGCGATGGTCGTCGTCCAGCGCCCTGGCCAGCCGCAAGGCACCGGTGAACCAGGACTCCGCCTCGTCCAGGTCGCCCTGCATGAGTCGCATCACGCCCATGGAGCAGGACAACTGCGCCTCGATCTGCCGGTCTCCCTCACCCACCGCGATGGCCAGCGCCTGCTCCACGCGTTCGAGTGCTTCGTCGTCACGGCCCTGCACCCGGCTGACCGTACTCAGCATCGCCACCGACAGGGCCTCGCCGCGTTTGTCCCCGATGTCCCGGCACAGCTCGATGGAGGATTCGAGCACGCGCGTCGCCCGGTCGAACTCGTCCTGGTAGATGTGCAGTTGACCAAGTCCGCGGAGCAGTACCGATGCGCCGGCCGCGTTGCCCGCGGCCTCCGCCGCGTCCAACGCGAGCCGGTGCCCATGCTGCCAGTCCTGGTACACACACCGGTGGTCGTAGTACGTCGCCGTACCGGCCGCGAGCTCCCAGGCCAAGTCGTCCAGGCCCCAGTCCACGGCCAGTTTCACCGCGCCCAGCAGGTTGTCGCGTTCCGCGTCGAACCAGCCGAACGCATCGACCATGAGGCGATCCACCACCGAGTCGGGCAGCGACCGACCCGGGGTCGACCCGCGCGCGGCGGCCAGCAGCCCGCCCGGCAGCCGGTCGGTGCCGCGTCTGACGAGGTCGAGCCAGACGGACAGCACCCGGACGATCGCATCCCGCTTGTCCGCCGTCGCCAGCGGGGCGGCGATCTCCACGGCACAGGTCCTGATCAGGTCATGCAGCCGGTAGCGCGGTTCGCCGAGAGCATCGGTGGCGATCAGCCGGACCAGGCTGGCGTCGACGAGGGTGTCCAACACCTCCTCTCCGTCCGGGCGGTCGAGCAGCGGGCCGACCACCCAGCCGGGCAGCGTGTACGCGCCCAGCAGGCCCAGCAGGCCCAGCGCGCGCACCGCTTCGGCCGGCAGCAGGCGCAGGCTCAGCTCGACGCTGGCACGCACACTGAGGTCCCCGATCCGCAGCTCGGCCAGCCGCCGGGACTCGTCCTCGATCCGCTCCCGCAGCACCCGCAGGGACCAAGCCGGCCGGCCCGCGAGTTTGCCGCTGGCGATCCGGATGGCCAGCGGCAGGTTGCCGCAGCAGTCCAGGATCGCGTCGGCCTCGTCAGGTTCCCGCTCGACCCGCTGCCGCCCGACGATCCCGGTGAACAGCTCCCGCGCCTCGGCCGGGCTGAGCACGTCCAGGTCGATGTGCCGCGCGCCGGGGAGTTGCGTCAGCAGGGTACGGCTGGTGATCAACACGGCGCAGCCGTCGGCGCCGGGCAGCAGCGGCAGTACCTGGTCGGCGCGGCCGGCGTCGTCCAGCACCACCAGCATGCGCCGGTCCACCAACAACGACCGGTAGAGCGCCGCCCGCTCGAAGAGGCTGTTCGGTATCGCGCTGCCGGCGATCGAGAGCGCGCGCAGGGCCTCGGCCAGCATCAGCCCCGGATCCCGCGGATCGTCCGACATCGCCGCGAGGTTGAGATACAGCTGGCCGTCGGGGAAGTTGGCGCTCGCCAGCCGAGCGGCATGCGTCACCAGCGACGACTTGCCGACACCGGGGCCGCCCACGACGACGGCCACCGGCGCCCGGTTCGCCGGCGACCCGTCGAGCAGCCCGGCGAGTTCGGCCAACGCGTCGTTCCGGCCTACGAAGTCGGTGACGTCCAGCGGCAGTTGACGTACGGGCATTGCCATGGCCGTCCCGGCGCCTGCTGCCGCGACAGGGAACTGCGATGACGCGCCCGATACGCGAAGCGCCGAAGGTGATCCCGAACCCGAATCCGAACCCGAATCCGGAGCGGGAGATTGCGGCGCTCCTGAACCTGAATCTGAACCTGAGTCTGAAACAGAACCTCGGTCCTGAGCCATCAGGGCGGGATCTGCGGTCAGGATGCGCCGATGCAGGGCCTGGAGCGGCGGGGTGGGGTCGACGCCGAGCTCGTCCGCCAGGGTCCGGCGCAAACGCTCGTACGCTTGCAGCGCCTCGCCTTGTCGCCGACACCGGTAGAGAGCGACTATCAGATGCTGGGCGACCTCTTCGTCGTACGGGTGCTCGCGGAGCAGGTCGGTGAGTTCGTCGATGACCTCCCGATGGCGCCCGAGGTCGAGTTCGATCGCCAGACACTGTTTGTGCGTGGCCGCGCGTCTCTCGTTCAACCGCGACGCGTCGATCTCCAGAACCCGGCTGGAGACGTCGACCAGGGCATTTCCGCGCCAGCAGGCCAGCGCCCGCCGCAGCGCGACGGCCCGCTCAAGCGGGTTCGCACCTTGCTGGGCCAGGTCCCGCTCGTGGTCGAACTCCAGCAGGTCGAGTTGCACTCGCGCCACATGGATCTCATAGCCGCCGCGGCGCGTACTGATCAAGGAGGGAGCAGCTCCGCACGCGACCAGATTACGGCGCAGCCCGGAAACGGCGTCCTGCACTTGGCGCACCGCGGTGGCGGGCGCGTTCGCATCCCACATGACGGCGACGAGCCGCTCCATGGAGACGATGGTGTTGGCGTCAATCAACAGGGCAGCCAGCATCTTGGCCTGCCGCGGTCCGTTCAACTGGACCGTACGTTCGGCGATCTGGGCATGTAACGGCCCCAGTAGGCCGAATTTCATGTTCCCCCCGGCACGTGACGATTTGGTGCCCGACCCCCGTCTGACCTCGCACTAGGACGAATCTAGGACGGTCGACGGATGCGTGTCCATAGGGTCTCCCGAGCACGGCTCACCGACGACGAGCGGACGGGCAGTGAGTCAGGGGAGTGCCTACGCCTGGTACCTGGGCAGCACCCGGGCCGGTATGCGGGGGGCAGAGGCATTCTCCTGGCCGGCAGCCGCGGGCTCGTCGAATGGACGTGGATCGTCGTCCGGCAGGGCGGATCCTCGCTCTGCGGGCCGTCGGCGAACGGGTCACTCGGGCACCCCGCCCTGCCCTGCCCCGCCCCGGTCACGACTGCGGTCGGCTGTGGCCGCGCCGGGCCGCACCTGGGTGAGCCGGGTCAAGCCTGGGCCGAGCCGGTGGAACTGACGATCAGCTGCCGTGAGCTGCGATGAGCTGGGGATTTGCCGTCGCTTGCGGAGAAGTGCGTGCGCGGCGTACATCTTGGGTTCGTTTGCACTGCGGCCGACCGGCCGTGGGCGTGTGTTGTACGGAGGCGAATGTGCTGATCACCGTCGCGGATGTGGAAGCCGCGGCCGCGCGGATCGCCGGGCATGTCATTCGGACCCCGACGGTGCCGAGCCCCGGGCTGTCCTCGCTTCTGGGTGCGCAGGTCACCGCAAAACTGGAACTGCTACAACGCACCGGCTCGTTCAAGGTACGTGGCGCGACGGCGAAGCTGCTCTCGCTCGACGAGGCCGAACGCGCTGCCGGTGTCGTGGCGGTGAGTGGCGGCAACCACGGCATCGCCGTCGCGGTCATGGCCGGTGCGCTGGACATCAAGGCAACCGTCGTCATGCCCCGGTCCGCCCCGAGGCGAGCCGTGGGGATCGCCGAGGCCGCAGGCGCGAACGTCATCCTTGCCGACGCCATGGACGGCGCGTTCGCCCTCGCGGAGCAACTCCGCACCGAGGGGCTCACCCTGGTCCACCCCTTCGACGACCCCGTCGTCATCGCGGCCCAGGGCACGGTCGGCCTGGAGTTCGCGGAGGAAGCGGGGGACCTGACGGACGTACTCGTCAGCATCGGCGGCGGGGGGCTGATCGCGGGGGTCGCCACCGCACTGCGTGCGCGTCGCCCCGGTGTCCGGATCTGGGGCGTGGAGACCGAGGGTGCGCGAGCCATGTCGGAGGCTCTGGCCGCCGGAGGCCCGGTACCGGTCCAACTGGCCTCGATCGTCTCGACGTTGAGCGCGCCCAGCGTCTCACAGCTCACCTACGATCATGTCTCGGCACTGGTCACCGACGTCCTCACCGTGACGGACGCCGAGGCGGTCCAAGGCACCCTCGACCTCGCCGACCACGCGAAGGTCTGGGCCGAGCCTGCCGCCGGCTGCCTGGTGCCCGCAGCACGCAAGGTCCTGGACCACGTCGGCGAGAGCGCCAGGATCGGGCTGGTCGTCTGCGGCGGTAACGCGTCGGCCGCCGATGTGACCACTTGGGCCGAGCAGTTCGGGCTGCACTGACACAAGTACGGCAAGTACGGAGAGAGGGAGGGTGCTTCGACGTCCTCGTCCCTGCGGGTCCGGGCCGGGCCGGGCCCGCTGAGCATGCGCCCCCAGGTCTGCGGCCCTCAGCCTGCGCTGGGTCAGGAGCGGAGGTGCGGAAGTTGGGTACCACAGGAATGAGGGGGCGTCGGAGGGGCGACAGGCACGGTGTGCCAGAGTGATCCACATGGTTCTTCTTGGTCAGGCACCTCACTACACCGCCCATAGAGGCCCCTCCCGCAGAAACCTCCTGCTGGCGCTCGCAGTTGGCCTCGTCATCTGCCTCGGTATCGGAGCCGTAGCGGTGTCTGCCTTCAACGACAAGCCGCTGTTCAGCGAGGACGTCGCCTATGAGGGCGGTTACGTGGTCGCCCTCGCCGGAATGAAGGCGGACCCCACCGGAGGCACACAGGGCTTCCTCAAAAACGGAGGCTGCGACCAGTGGCGCCGCGATCAGGGCGGCCCCAAGGCCGCGGCCTCCCCGGAGCGTTGGCTCCAGGGCTGCCGTGACGCGGCTGACGACGGCGACTGCCGGGACGGCCAGGCCGTGGCCAAGCCCAAGGGATCCACGGGGATCAGGGGGCTCGTCTGCGACAGCGGCAAGGGCGTCAGGAAGCCCGTCGCGGGATAGCACTCCTAGGAGTGCAGGCTGGCCGCGGCGCCACCGGCCGAACATGTTGGTGCTGCGCAGGCCTGTGTAGGGCTGTATGGGGCTGCCGTACGGACGGATTGGGGGTGGCCTGGCCGCCCGCTGTGGTGCCCGTGTCGAACTCCTTTAAGTAGCGACCAAGTTGACCAATGCGACTGCGCGTGGCGTCAGCGCTACGGATCCGGCCTCGGGCGAACTCCGCTCCGCCAGCCCGATTCTGCCACTCCTGAACGAGTCGCCCGAGTAGCGGGCGCCTGCTCCGTGAGGCGCTGCCCGACGTGCTGTGAGACTTGGTCGATTCTCGGCAAGCGGCAGCGCGCAGCAAGTGCGCAGGGCTTGTGTCGACTGTCCATCATCTCAGCCGCAAATGCCGTTCCCGGCGCGGGTACCAGGTGTGCTCACTTGGCGGCCAAGTCAACGACGAAGCCGCGGAGTTCGTAGTAAGCGGGGTCCCTGCTCGGCCGATCTGCGACCATGCCGTCTCGTCGCGGGCCTGACCGGATGCGCGGACGGACGCGTACTCGGTGAGCGACCGACACCGGCACCGGCACCGGCCAGTGTGGGCGACGCATGCCCGCGAGGTGACCGCGCGTGTGCAGCGGCGCTCACGTCTTAGGTGTGTCGAGCAGCAACTGGCTTAGAATTCGGGCTAGTTCGTGGGGTCGGGAGAACATTGGCCAATGCCCGGTGTCCATCTCGATCAGACGCCAGTGCTCGTTGGTGAGTAGCCGCGTCACGTCGTCGCCCGGCTCGGGGTCACCGAGCGTGCACTTGATGTACGTCACCGGGAGATCGTCGAGCGGCTGCTCCAGCGTGGCGGGTTCGGTGAGCGTGCGGCCGGGATGAGGCGTCGAGTTGCTTACGATGCGGGCGATCTGCTCATCGGTCAGGCCATGGCCCTGGTAGTGGGTCGCGGCCGCAACAGGCCAGAGGCCTCCGTTCGCGGCGAGCGATGTCCTCATCGCCGCCCCACCGTCCGGCCACTCGGCAACGAACGGTTCCCCGTCAGCCGGAACGCTTGCGTCGACGAACACCACGCGAGCCAGCCGGTTGCCGATGCGCCTCGCGGCCTGCCCGACCGGGATGCCCGAGTAGCTGTGTCCTACCAGGACGACATCGCGCAGATCCTGACGCTCGACCTCGTCGACGATGTCCTGAACGTGGGTCTGCTGGCCGGCCGGCACCCCTCGCTTCTCGGCAAGACCGGACAGCGTCAGCGGGTGGACGCCGTGGCCGTCCGCAGCCAGGCGCGGCACCACCTCGTCCCACGCCCCACGAGCCGCGCTCGGCGATCGGGCGGGTCATAGGGTTACGGCATGACGACCGTTGAGGACATGAACGTTGAGGACATGAACTACGAGTTCCGCACTGCCCGGCGCGAGGACACCGAGGGCATCGAGGCACTCGACGGATCGTTCACCACGCATACGGTGTTCCACGTAAGCGTCACCGGGGCCGGATCGGCAGGGTCGCCGACCGCGACCACCGAGACCACTGGGTCCACCGTCGGCACGGTGTTCGCGCTGCGGGAGGTCCCGGTGGACCCCCCGATCCGCAAGGTTTTCCCACTGGACGACACCGACGATGAGGGCGACTCCGCGCCCGAGGACAATCCGAACCTCCGTACCGTCGTCGCCATCGACGCCAACGAGTGTCTGGCGGGTTACGTCGTCGTCTCCTTCGATTCCTGGAACCGGCGACTGACCATCGTGGACGTGGCGGTGGCTCCGGCCCACCGTGGCCGTGGTGTGGGCCGGACCTTGATGGGGCACGCCGCCGAGTTTGCGCGTGAGCGGGGTGCCACGCACATCTGGCTGGAAGTCACCAACATCAACGCCCCGGCGATCCATGCCTACCAGCGCATGGGATTCACCTTCTGCGGTCTGGACACGACGCTTTACGACGGCACACCGTCGGCCGGCGAACAAGCCCTGTACATGAGCATGCCTTGCCTCTGAGTTGTCAGTGAGAGCTGCTCAGTGTGAAGAGATAGGGCGGCTCCGGGCCTCAACGAAGGGTGAGTTGGCCGACCGGCAGGACAGAACCCGCCATGGGTGCGGACGCGAGGCCGAGGCTACGGCTGCTCGTCGGGCTCCTGGTCGGGGGAACGCCCCTTGTGGGGTGATCCCGTCCCAGGGCTGCCCGCCATGCCGTCTCCCATCAGGAGCGCGAAGACGAGAACGACGACGGAGCCACAAAGGGCCGTGCCGGACCATCCAGCCCGCTGAACCCTGGCAGAGTTGCACGCCAGTGCCTCATTCCAGAACGTCATCGCCTGAGGGCACCAGGACCGAGCCGCAGGTGACTTTGTCGGTGGTTTTTGGATCGTTCGAGTCCAGGCCCTTCACCGTCTTCGACACCGGCAGGAGAGCGAGGGCGATCGCTGCCAGTGCTGCTAGCAGGGCAATGGTCGCGCCGGCCCTGACTACGCCGGGCAGCGTGCCCAGTGGTCCGCTTGCTGCCGGAGTCTCGTTCCTCGCGTCCGCCATTGCCGTCCCCCGTGATCCTTGTCTCTGACGGCGTAACCGTAACGGGTGCTGTAGAACTGCTGCGCAGGGGGCAAGGCTTGGCCGTCCGCCGAGGCCGCGCCCCTGGGGCTGTGAGCCCAGGGCCCTTCCTGCGGATCAGGCCGGGGCGAGGCGCGCGCGGCAGCGTGAGCAACTGTCACCAGACTTGTGCCAAAGCGGACTTGCAAGCTTTCGGGAATGAATCCCAGGGTTTTGTGGCTGTCGATCAAGCCGGGCTGATCACAGCTGCCCGGCTCCGTACGTGTGCAGTTTTGAGGGAGTGTCAGCAGCATGTCCGTAACACAGCAGCCTGCCGCGGAGCGTGTGCGTGTCTCCGCGGAACCCGACTGGTACGAGTCGGCCGGTATATCGCTCGGCGTCCGGGTCGGGAACTTGGTCTTCACGTCAGGGCAGGCACCGATCGATGCCCAGGGCGTCACGGTCGGCGTCGGGGACTTCGAGACGCAAGCCCGTCAGGCGCTCGCCAATCTGTCGACGGTCCTCACGAACGGAGGGTCCAGCCTCGCCGACGTAGTCAAGGCGACCGTGTTTGTCACGGACATAGCGCAGCAGGACATCTTCGCGAAGTTGCGCGCGGAACACTTCCCGGACAAGCCCCACCTCGCGGAGTCCTTCGTGGAGGTCTCCTCACTCGCGAAGTCTGAGTGGATGATCGAGATTGAGGCCATCGGACTCGTGCGGTGACGTGGAGTACTCGTAGGCCCATCGGCGGGTCTACGAGCCGAGCCACAGGCGAGTTGCTGCGACGGGCATGATTCCGTAGAAGACGTAGGCTTTCTTGCCTAACCTCGTGACCATCGCCCGGAAGTACTTCGACGTATTGATCGTCCGCTCGACTTCGTCTCTGCGCTCGTAGAACGCCTTGCCGAAGCCGGCGGGTCGGCCGCCCCTGCTGCCCTGGCGTTGGCGGTTGGCCCGCTGGTCTTCGGTTCGGCGGCGATGGTGTGCTTGATCTGGCGTCGCCGCATGTTGCGACGGTGGCGGAGGGGTGAGCACGCCTTATCGGCGCATTTGAGAGTGAGTTGTCCGGCGCGCTCGGCCACCTCGACGTTGGTGGCTTCGAATTCACGCAGATGCTCTTTGCCCCTGTTGAACTCCGGTTCGTAGAAATGTCCAGATCGGCATGCCTGTCCCGATGACGCGACAAGCTCGTGCAGATGTCTTCGCATGTTCTCGCATCGGCAGTGGCACCGCGACGGGTGCCGCTCTGATGATGAAGAGCACGGCCAAGAGGGGGCGAGCACAAGCCCCAAGGCCGCTGCGCGCCCCCTGCCGTCACGATCCCTGCCACGACCCAGGCTCGCTGCCGAGCGGACATGCCCTCGGCTTCTTCCGCCATGCCCCCACCCTGTGGAGTTGAACGCGTTCAAGATACTGTGTGTGCAGTGAGCGAGAGGTCGGCAAGTTGTCGGACTCGGGGACGTGCGACCGAGCTGCTTGGTCGATTCGGGGGTGGGTGTGGCCGATCACGGCTGGAACGACGACAGCGACTACCGCGACGCAGTGCAGCGGGCCGAGCAAGCAACACGCCTCGGCTGGGCGGCCATCGCCGGCGTCGCGGGGACGCTCGGCTGCGCGCTCATCGCCCTGGCGGGCGCCTGTGCACTCGCATTCATCGGATGCCTGTATGTCGTGATGGCGCCGAATTACTGAGGGGCGTCCGGATTGGTCAGCTGCGGATTGAAACGGTGAGGTCGCGGCGGTGGCGGTACCGAGGTAGGCGAAGCCCCGCTTGGTGTAGCGGGCTGCCACCGCCCGATGCTGTTCAGCCGGTTGATTGCTCGTCCGGCGGTGTTCCGTGTCTGGTACCGCTCTCCGTCGTATCCGGTGGGCGGTCGGCCGCGCGAGCCCTCGCGCAGGCGGGCGGCCGGACTGTCGTACTTCTCCGGGATGACGTGCTGAATGCTCCATCGACTTAGCCACTCGCGGCAAGATCCACCCATTGCTGGATGCCTTGGTGGCCGTGGCACGTCCCTCAACGGCTTTACGAATAAGGGTGCTTGATGTGTGACGCGCGCCCAAGGCCTCCACGTCCCAGTCAGCCGCGCTGAAGCAGGGGCGGCGCCACACCGGGATACGGCCCCGCCCGTCGGGTGTTGCGCGGGCGGATCGCGGTCAGGTCAATCCCTGACGATCGCGCTCGGTATCGGGCGCGCCGGAACGTTCAATGCATGCGGCACGACTACGACTTGGACGTCGTCCTCGTAGATGACCCGACCCGGATCTGTGGAGCTCAGGACCACGCATTCGACATCGTGCGCGGCCAAGATCTCCAGGTAGCCGGGGACCCGAGCGAGCAGATGGGCTGCCGACGGCTTGAACCACGCTGCGGCACCTGGGTTGATCGCGTCATCGTAGATCGTGGGGTCAACGGTCGAGGGATCGGTGTACGCGATGTCGTACCAGCTGTTGTTGGTGCGGCGAAAGGACTCCTGTTCGTCCGAGAGCCTGCCTTCGCGCGCCAGGTTATTGACGAGCCCAAAGATGCCGGTGTAGTGGCCTCGGGCGTTGCGGTGAGGCGATTGGAACCTTACGTATTGGACAGTGTCGCTGCCACCAGCACCATCGATCGTTCCCATCCGAACATCCTGCCACCGCTGCTGCCGCTGCCGCGACGGCTTCCGCTCGGCGGAACAGTCGCCCCGGGTACGTGACCGTTCGGAAGGGGGACTTGTGATTGCCGGGCCTTCATGCGGGCATTTGTGGATCATGTCAGAGATCAAGCAGTCAGCCGATGGCAAGTCCGGTGAGTGGTTCTACTGCCTGGAGCACAAGACGGTCGAACAGGGCCCGCAGTGCCGGGGCGCCGATCGCATGGGCCCTTATGGAAGCCGAGAGGAGGCCTCCCACGCGATGGAGACAGCCAAGGCGCGCAACGAGGAGTGGGGGACAGACCCTCGCTGGAACGATGACAACGGGGCCGATAGCTAGCCAGCTGGCTGGCTGGTTTGCTCGGCTGGGTCGGGGCCGACGGCCGGGGGTGGCAGACAAGCGCCTGCCGCTATGACGTCGCCGTTGCCCCGAGCACCCGCATGTCGATCACCGGTCGAATCCATCGGCGCCACGCCCGGGCAACGAGGGAATCGAGCGCCTCTCGGACGTGACCACCGAGGTCGAGCGAATCCTCATCGGCGGACACGACGCGGTCGTGCCCGGTGAGGTCCGTCAGACCGTCCGGCCCAGTCGAAGACGGACTCGTCACCCGGCATCATGTCTACGACGACAGTCTCGGCGTTGCCCAGGCTTTCGACGTCGAGGATCGGTGAACGCCAGTCGGCTCTAACTGACCCTGGACCATCGAGCTGTCGCTGTTCACGGGGGGCTGTCACACAGGCAGCTCGTCTGGTCGCGGTAGTCGCTCGTGCTGCGAGGGAGCCCCACCTTCAGGCGTACCGGTACTTCAGTCGGCGGCCTCACCGGGCCGCCGCTGCGAAGCTCAGCGGCGGAGTTTGCCTGCGAGCCACCAATTGAGGACTCCGCCGGGCACGGCGACTGCGGCGAAGGTGAGCAGCGAGGTGGGCAGGGCGCCGCCGTCGGAGCGGAGTTGACTGTGGATCAGCATGCCGAGGAAGAAGATGATGATGGCGGTCAGCATTCCGATGGCCCCTCGACGCTTCATCTAGTCGCTCCTTTGCGTTACTTGACACCCTTTGGCGGCGCCGAGCGTTGGATACGTACGCCGTGGGCGTGCCGGCCGAAGCTCGCACTACTTGTGGCGTGAACGCCCCTGTCGGACCTCTTCGGGGCGTCCCCCCCCCCCCCGGTAGGTCAGTTCATTTGGCCACGAGGCATCAGTACGGGAGTACGGGTCACTTCATGATCTGGTGGATTGATCTTGAATCTCTAGGGGGTGTCCGGAAAGTCATGGG
>NZ_NNBJ01000023.1 GCF_002803085.1 Streptomyces sp. CB01201
AGTTCATGTCGACGCACCACGAACGGAGCAACGAACCATCGACTTTACGGACACGGCCTAGGGGCCAAAGGCCCCTGACTTCGGCGCAGCTGATCGACGGTGCTCGCGCGGATGGATTCGCGGATGGGTTCACCGGCAAGCTGCATCTCTGGGCTGTCCAGCAGGGGCAAGTCTCCTGTCGGTCGTGGTGACAGCAGGGCAGTGGGGAGCCTTGCCGCAGGTCGAACCGGTGCTGGAGACGGTTCGCGTGCCCTGCCTGGGGTCGGGAAGGGCACGCGCCACACCAGAGCCATTTTTGACCTGGGCCTCGTCCCTCTTCCCTTGAACCGCCGACATCCGCTTCCGATGCGCACATGGGCGGGGGAACGGCGCTCCGGCCGCTGTGACGGGCCGCCGGGTGCGGTTCGGCGGGCTCATGCGTTGTCCGCGGGAGCCTCCGCGCCGATGCGGACGGCTTGGGCGCGGAGCACAAGGGGCCGGGTGAAGACGGTGACGGCGACGGAGACGGCCGCCACGGCCGTGATGGTCACGCCGGGCGTGAGGTACTGGGCAGCGCCACCGGCGATCGCGGCCCCGATGCCCTGCCAGGTCATCCGGCCGGCCGACTCGACCCCCTGGACCTGGCCACGTACCGGGTCCGGGGTCAACGCGAGAAGCTGCTCCTGGAGTGGCAGGGTGGCGGCGAACCCGGCACTGGCGACGAACACCGCGAAGGCCGCGGGGAGTAGCGGAGGATGGGCGGCGAACAGTAGGTATGGCACGGCGAGCAGCAGGCGCAGCGCGAAGGCGCAGCGGCGCCGCCGCTCAGCCGAGAGCAGTCGTCCGACGGTCAGGTCGCCGACGAGCATGCCTGCCGATCCAGCGGCCAGGAG
This sequence comes from Streptomyces sp. CB01201, assembly GCF_002803085.1. Lineage (GTDB taxonomy): Bacteria > Actinomycetota > Actinomycetes > Streptomycetales > Streptomycetaceae > Streptomyces > Streptomyces hundungensis. The sequence continues at coordinate 873 of NZ_NNBJ01000023.1, forward strand.
AGTGCCGGCGTTGTGCGGGGCGTACGAGATGAACAGTGCCTCGCAGCCGACGATCAGGCCGTTCGGGACCCACAGGTTCAGCAGTAGAGCGCGTTGCCCGGAGTGAGAGAACAGGGCGATGTTGGCTGTCCAGGTCTGGCGCAGCCCGGGGCGGCGGGTCAGACGGATCGAGTGTTCCCGGACGGTGGCCGCCACGATGAGCAACGCGACTCCGGTCAGGACCGTCGCGGTGGTGAAGACCTCCTGCGGACTCAGGTATCGCAGAAGCACGGCGCCGATGGCGTAGCCGAGGATGGCCATGCCGCCCGAGGTGATGTTCAGCAGCGAACGTGCCAGTGCGTAGGCGGAGTTCGGCACCACTTCGGCGAGCAGACCCATCCGTGTTCCGGTCCCGAGCGACTGGAAGAAGCCCAGCACGAGGAGCAGTCCGAAGCGGACGGGCAGCGGAAGGCCCGGAATCGCTTGTGCGGCGACGCCCACGAGCGAGACGCACTGGAGCGCCAAGAGGGTTCGCCGCGGTCGGTTTCCGTCCGCGACCGACATCAGCGTCAAGGCGCCGAGCACCGTCGCGAACGTGGCGCCGTACATGCTCACGGCTGTCAGGAACGGGGATCTGGTCTGGTGGCTGACCAGCATGCCGAGGGCGAAGCCCGACAGGGTGTTCGCGGTGACCGTCAGGGTGAAGCTGGAGTACAGCCCCGCGAACTCGCGGTTGCGGAGCAGGGCACGGTAGCTGGTGGTGGGAAGGGCGGTAGGGACAGGTGTGGCAGAAGGCATGAAAAAAGCCTCCGCGCGCACCTACTTGGGGCGCCGAAGGCGAACGGGTGCAATTTAGCAGCTTGCTCGGGCCCAGCGGTAGCCCTTTCTTCGGGCTCTCGGTGTGGCGGATATGCGCAGGGGCCGGTCGTTTCTCCATCCGCGCTTGAGTGTCCGGCGACCCACGGCACTCAGGTGAGGTGTGCTCGCTCCACTGCTTCTCCTCTCAGCGAGGCCCACAATGCCGCGCCCCGCTGGAACTTGGGGCAGAGCGGCGGCATCGAGGACCACTGACGCGGCAGACGGTGGGGGCGATCGCCAACGTGCTACTGGCGATAGGTGGCGAGGAAACGGCCGATGCGGCTGATCGCGGTCTCCAGGTCGCTGGTGCGGGGGAGTGTGACGAAGCGGAAGTGATCCGGCCGGGGCCAGTTGAAGCCGGTGCCCTGCACGATGTGGATCTTCTCGCGCAGCAACAGGTCCAGGACGAAACGCTCGTCGTCGACGATCTTGTGCACCGCAGGATCGAGCTTGGCGAATGCGTACAGGGCACCCTTGGGCTTGACGCAGCTCACGCCCGGGATGTCGTTCAGTGCTCGCCAGGCTACGTCGCGCTGCTCGGTGAGCCTGCCCGTGGGCAGTGTGAGGTCGTGGATCGACTGGTGGCCGCCGAGCGCGGCCTGGACCGCGTACTGCGCCGGAACGTTCGGGCACAGCCGCATTCCGGCCAGCATGGACAGGCCTTCGAGGTAGTCCCTGGCCTGCCCCTTGGGGCCGGAAACGACCAGCCAGCCGCTGCGGAACCCGGCCACCCGGTACGCCTTGGAGAGGCCGTTGAACGTAAGGGTCAGCACGTCGTCGGCGAGCGCGGCCAGGCAGTGGTGCTCGGCGTCGTCGTAGAGGATCTTGTCGTAGATCTCGTCCGCGAGCACCATGAGCCCGTGCCGCCGGGCGAGTTCGAGGATTCCTTCCAGGAGCTCCTTCGAATAGACCGCGCCGGTGGGGTTGTTGGGATTGATGACGACGATGGCCTTGGTGCGGTCGGTGATCTTCGCGGCGATGTCGTCGAGGTCCGGGTACCAGTCGGCGTCCTCGTCGCACATGTAGTGCACGGCACGGCCGCCGGCGAGGCGTACCACCGCTGTCCACAGTGGGAAGTCCGGGGCCGGCACCAGCACTTCGTCGCCGTCGTCGACCAGTGCCTGAACGGCCATCTGGATCAACTCGGAAGCCCCGTTGCCGAGGTAGACGTCATCGACCGTCACACCCGCGACACCGCGCTGCTGGTAGTACTGCACCACCGCGCGTCGGGCGGGCAGAATGCCCCGTGCGTCGCTGTATCCGTGGGCCTGGGGCAGGTTGCGGATGATGTCCTGGAGGATCTCCTCCGGCGCCTCGAAGCCGAACGGTGCGGGGTTGCCCGTGTTCAGCCGCAGGACGCTGTGCCCGGCCTCCTCAAGGGCGTTGGCCTGGTCGACCACGGGGCCCCGGATCTCGTAGCACACGTCTTTCAGCTTGCTGGACTGCCGAAACTCCATCAGTGGCCTCCCGACCGTCACTGTCACTGTCACTGTCACTGGTGATGTCACCCGCACCCGCGTGATTGCTTTGTTCTACCAAGTGGCTACTTGGAAAGTCCAACCCCTCGGCTATGCTGTCCGTCATGCCACACCGGAGCTACGACCAGTACTGCGCGGTGGCCCGTGCCCTGGACGCGGTGGGGGAGCGCTGGAGCCTCCTGATCGTCCGTGAGCTGCTGCACGGGCCGCGGCGCTACACCGACCTGCACGCAGACCTTCCGGGCGTCTCCACCGATGTCCTGGCCGCACGCCTCAAGCAACTACAGGGCGATGGTCTGGTCGAGCGGCGCCAGCTGGAGCGGCCTGCCAGCGGGATGGTGTACACGCTCACTCCGCGTGGCCTGGCGCTGCGCGAGGTCGTCGAAGCCTTGGCGGTCTGGGGCCGTGACGCCCTCGGCGACCCCACGCCGACGGATGCCGTACGACGGCACTGGTTCACCGAGGGGGGACGCCTGCCGGCGTCACCTGAATCCTGACGTCTCGTCAGTTGGTTGAGGCCGGCGGCCTCCGTTTCGTGTCCGAAACGGAGGCCGCCCCGAGTGGGGGCCGTCCCCGGGGGAACGGCGACAGCCCCCGCAATCGTGCTGTCCGGCATTGCTGCACGACTGCGCACGTAGGCCAGCGTGGGAGTGCCCTCGGTGCCTGTGCGACGCCCCCCCGGTGCACCCGGCGCGTCGACTCCCGTACTTCATCGCGCCGTGGGGGCGGGCGGCAAGGCGGACGGTCGCGAACACCCGCCCTGTCTCGATGCGCGGAATGAAACGCGGCGGCCGTTCCATTCACCGAAATGACGCACCGGTCCGTCGGATGGCAAACGGATGCCGCCGCCAGGAGGTCGGCGGCGGCATCCGGAATCGAGTCCAGCCACGCGAGGCGTGCTGCTCGACCGTGCACGGCCATCGGGCACAGGAGGTGTCTCCCGTGCATGTGCGGCCGTGCTTGAGCGGCGCTCCCCCGTGTGTCCCCCGACGCGCCGACAAGAAGTACTTCACCCCGTGGGACGGCTGCACGGCAACCCACGACTGCGCGGAGCAGTTCATATTTCAGGGGGCGAAACCGGGATGAGGCGAGTGTTCCGTTGACCGGAACATCAGTTGAGCCAGGTTCCGCGGCAGGCCACCCCGAAGAACCCGGGGCCGAACGCCACCATGAGCGCCCCGTCTCCGGGCGCCGGGGGATCGCGGTGGGTCCGCCGGAGAACGTCGAGTACGGCCGCGCCTCCCAGATTGCCGTTCTCCGCCAGGCTGTCGCGGGAATGCCTGGCCGCTTGCGGGTCCAGGCCGAGGCTCGCGGACACCGTGTCGATGATGCCGGGACCTCCCGGGTGGATGACGGGAACGGTGGGGCGCCAGGGTCCGAGCCAGTCGACCAGCGGGCCCATGACCTCCGCTGCGGCTCTGGGCGCTTCTTTTGAGCTGTCGAAATGCAGCCCGGTGGGGTCCAGGCGCCCGCTGTAGCGGTCGATGCTGTCGGGCAGCAGGTACTGCCAGGAATCCTCGATGCGCAGGCCCGGTCCCAGGGGAGTGTCCGACACGATGCAGGCAGCCGCGGAATCGCCGAACAGTGCCTTGTAGACCATGGACTCGATGCTGTCGTCCGCGTGGTTGTAGACGCTGCTGATGACTTCCGAGACCACGACGAGGACTTTCGCCCCGCGGGGCAGCGTTGCTGCTGTCTGAGCGGCCCCGATCAACGACTGGGTGCCTCCTGCGCAGGCAAGTGTGGTGTGGGACTGATGGCGCGTCGTCGGCTTCATGCCGAGCGAGCCGATGAGGCGGATGTCCAGCTGGGGGACGGCCCACGAGGTGGAGTGACTGGTCACCACGGCGTCGATGTCAGTGGCTTTGAGACCGTTGTCGTCGAGTGTCCGGCGTGCCGCGCGTTCGGCCATCGACAGGGCGTCGGCGAAGGCCGCGGCGACACGTGCTTCCAGGCCGGCGGTGCCCGAGATGACGTCCGAGGCCAGGGGGCGGGTGAAGTGCCGGCTGGTCACGGTCGTGTTCTCGATGATGCGCCGCAGGGCCCGCAGGCGGGGATGGCCGGGGTGGTGTGCTGCGATGTCGTGGATGATCTCGTCGGTGCTGATCCGGTGTTCGGGGAGGAAGACGGCGGGGCGTGATACGTAGCTGGGGCGCATGTGGTTCCCGAGTGTCGTAGTCCGATTCGGCCGGCAACTGCATGCAAAACACCGTCATATGCAGCGTCATATGCAGCTTTATATGCCGGCTTCCGGCTTGAGTTGTGGCGTTGGATTGCCCAGTCTTGACTCGGAGGAAAGACGCAGGATGATCAGTCGCGCCCCTGGGCTGCCCACGGGTTCGGCAGCGCACACGGTGACCCAGGAAGGGCCGTGCTCGGGGTGCAGCAGGGGCCGTTCATCGCCGTCGAGCGTCACGAAACGGTCCGGGACCGACTTGTAGAGCGGGCCGACGACGGGATCTGCGAGTACGTCCTTCTCGATCGTCCGGAGGATCTCGTCGTCCGGGCGCGAGGCAAGGGCCGCACGCAACTGTGGGATGACCAGTGGGGCCCAGGCGGTCTCCCAGTCGGTGAGGATCCTGTGGGCGTCCGGATGCAGCAGCATCCACCGCATGGTGTTCTGCGGAGGCGTGTGGTCGGGGAACAGCCGTTTCCAGACGTCGTTGCCGCCGAGGACCTCCCAGCTCTCGTTGTTGATGTACGCCATGTCGCTGAAATGCGGCAGGACGTTGAGCCACACGTCGGAGACCGTCTGTCCTGAACTCGGGTGCAGCGGGTGGGGGGCTTCGGTGCCGGTCGCGTAGCGCCACAAGGCGTCCCACTCGTGCTCGTTCATGCCCAGCAGTCGGGCCACGTCCTGGATCAGGTCGGCGGGCGGGTTGGCGTAGCGGCCGGACTCAAGGCGCTGGTAGACCCCGTCGGCCCGGTTGAGGAGACGCTCGATCTGACTTTGCGTCAGGCCGGGTGCCCGACGGCCCTGGCGGGCGGATGGGCGGGGGAGACCCATGTCCTCCGGACGGATTTCGGCCCGCTTCTGTTCCAGCAAGTTCTTGAGTGCAGCCTTGTCCACGGGGTGCCTGCCCTCCTAGCAGATCGACGGCAAGTGATCAATACCCTTTAAGCAGTGGGTATTTCAGTGGAAAAATCATCCGACCCTCGGCGGCCATTATTCACGGCTCGACCCGGGGCACGCTGCCCGAGGCGGGCCGGAGCAGGGTGGGGCCGTGCCCCTGGCTCCTCGGCCCTGTCGCCCTGCGGAGGGTTTCCTTCCGGCCTGGCGGCGGTCGGCTCCCGCTGGGGCGCGTGCGACGCACCGGCTGTGGTCCTGGCAGACGGCCGAAAGCCACGCTCGCGGCCGGGGCCGTTGGTGACGGCGGCAGCCTTGGAGGGGCGGCCTTGGAGGGGAAGTCTCGGAGGGGCGGCCTCGGAGGGGCAGCCTCGGAGAGGTGGCCTCGTAAGGCCGGTATCGGGTGCATGGCGACCCGGATGCGCCGAAGTGGGGCTTCATCGCGGCCGTGGGGGTGGCCGCCGGTGATCAGTGCTGAGTGACAGGGGAATGCGCACCAGAGGCGGAGAAGGGCATGAGCCCTTCTCCGCCTCTGGTGTCGGCTGGTACCGCGGCGTGCCTGGCGTCGATCTAGGCCCGGGCCGCGGTCCGTCAGCCGGCTCGACGGGCTCCCGAGCGGGTCAGGTGGCCGCTCAGCGCGGCAGCGGTGTCCATGGTGGCGGCGACGTACCGGGCGCGGATGGCCTCCCTTCGCATCTGGGCCTCGACGGGGAGCAGCGCCACCGACCCGGCCACTGCCGAGCCGTACCAGAAGGGGGCTGCGACCATGACTCGGCCCGGCAGCGGGGAAGGCCCTACCGCATGTCCCTCCTGGCGGATGCGCGAAACGTCGCTCCTGGTGCCGGTCGCGGTGCCGAGGCAGGCAAGGATCGCGAGTCCCGCGGCGTCGGCTTCGAGCGGCGCCGACTCAAGAGCCCGCAGAGCCTTCTGCGAAGCCGTCAGCAATTCCTCGCCGTGCGCGCCGTATACCCGCTCCACGCAGTTCCTCCGCGGAGCGCCGATCAAATGGGGACGGTAAACGAATACGATCTGACCCGTCCTCGACTGTAGTGTGACCAGTTCAGCCTTCACCGCAGGTGAGGGGGCATCAGCCGCCGTTGATGGGTCGGCCGCACGAGCAAAGGGGGCACGGTGCAGGGCGTCGACCAGCGTGTACGCAGCGCGCGGCCCCCGCTGTACGACGGCACCGTCGCGAACCAGGGCCCGGAGATATCGGTGAGCGGTGGCAGCGGGAAGTTCCGCCGCCTCGGCGATCGCGGCCAACGGCTGTTCAGCGGGACCGAGCCGACTCAGCGCACGGAGCACCGCCATGGTGCGGCCCACGGCGCCGACGGTGCGGTCGGGTGCTGTGACAGCAGGGTGCAGCAACGCGAACTCCCCCTCGCGGTAAGGGACCAGTGCGTCTCCCACAACGCACGTTCGGCCCAGGGGTCGAGTGTTCCCGGACAAGATCCCGTTCACCAGGCTCTGAATTTTCAGGTCTGCGAATTTCAGGAAAGGGAGCTTCCGGTAATTCGCCGCGGCCGACCGCGGCGGGAACGTCGGGGAGGGGATACGGCATGAACAACAGGGCTGCTCTACAGCAGTTGTTGCAGGGGAAGCGCGCTGAGATAGACCCGTCGGAGCTTGGCATACCCAAGCGGACCGGTCGGGGTCGGCGGTCTCCCGGGCTGTCACAGGCGCAGGTGGCACAGGCACTCTTCGTGACGGAACGCACCTACGGCCTCCTTGAGCGAGGAGAGATGACGGCGCCCAGTCGGGAGTTCCTCGACGCCGTGGCCCGGGTGCTGCGCATGGCGGAGCGCGAGCGCGCCGCGCTCTACATCTATTCGCTGGGTTACGAGCCGCCCATCCCCATGGACCCCGCGGCGGGAAAGAACGTGGGGCCGGCGTGGCAGAAGGCCGTCAACCAGGTCTCCGGCCAGCCCTGTTACATCAATGACGTCGCCTGGAACGTCCTGGCGGCCAACCAGGACTTCATCTCGATGTTCCCCCAGGAAGTGGGCCGGCCCCCGCGTCTGCCGGAACGGAACCTGATGCGCTGGATGCTGCTCCGTGAGGACGCGCGCGAACATCACTTGGTCGACTGGGAACAGCAATGGGCCGTGCCGGTGGCGGCACAACTGCGCACCGCTGTGGCCTCCTATCCCGACAACGAGGACCTCCAGCGGCTCGACCACGAAGTCAACGAAGACCCGGTCGCGGGCCCGATCTACCGCCGCAGCATCGCCTACGTCCATCCCGACGGCGACACCCGCACCATGCGCCACGCGGCCTACGTGGTCCCGCCGAACAGCCCCGACACCCGGGACCGGTGCTGCGACCGGCACGCCCCCTCACAGCGAGGCAACGTCACGATGTGCACCGCGCAGCCGCTCCTGAGCCCGGGCGCGCGGTTCTTCTTCCTGGTGTTCGACGCCAAGCCCTGAAGGCGGGACCCGCCAGGTGGGTCCCGCCAGGCGGGTCCCGCGAGGCGGCAACTTTCGCCGGACCGCCCGCCGGGACCACAATGCATTCCCATGACACGTGTTTCTGAACTGCAACAGATCGCCCCCGGAACATACGCGTGGCGGCCCGGCCAGGACGGGGGATGGGGGCTCGCCAACTGCGGTCTGATCGCCTCCGAGGGCGAGGCGCTGGTGATCGACACGCCTTATACCCCGGCCCTGACCGACGAGTTCCTCGACGCCGCTCGCACGGCGGTCGGCCACACAGCGCTGAACCGGGTCGCCGTCACCCACGCCAACGGCGACCACACCTGGGGCCTGCAACAACTTCCCGACGCCGAGATCATCGCCACTCAAGCCGCCCTGGAACACCAGTGCCTTGAGCCGACTCCTCAGCAACTCGCCGCGCTGAGCCGTGACAGCGACCCGGAGCAGCCCCTGGGCTGGTACTTCCGCAGGCACTTCGGGCAGTTCGACTTCTCGGGCATACGAGTGGTTCCTCCGACCACCACCTTCACCGGCCGGCACGACATCGAGGTCGGCGCCATACCCGTCGAGCTGATCGAGGTGGGGCCCGCCCATACCGTCGGTGACCTGATCGTTCATCTGCCCGAGCAGCGCGTGGTGTTCGCGGGTGACATCGTCTTCGCCGGCGACCACCCCTGCCACTGGGCCGGCCCCATCGAGCGGGTCTCGGCCGCCTGCGCACGGATCCTGGCACTCGACCCGGAGTGGATCGTGCCCGGCCACGGACCGCTCATGAACGCCGACGCCCTGCGGACGCACCAGGCATACCTCGACGACCTCGTCGGCCAGGCGCAGCTGCTGCACGCCCAGGGGCGGACCGCGGCCGACGCCGTACGCATTCTGCTCAAGGAAGGGCGCTATCCGGGACTGGGGCTTCCGGAGCGGCTCGCGATCACCTTGGGCACGGAATTCCGGCACTTGAGCCAGGACTCCTCCGCTCCCGACCTGGTCGCACTGGTGGACAAGGCCGCCCGCGTCGCGTGGGACATCGCGTCGGCCGACGCTCCGACGCAGTAAGCCCCGTATGGCATGAGGCACCACACGCCTTACGGGCGCGCCCAAGGGGACTCACTCTTGCCGCCGTTCCAGTGAGCGGAACGGCGGCAGGACCCCCGTTCCAATCATTGAAATATGAACTTGCTTCACCCGGGAGCGTATTGACCTGCGAGGCGCAGCGCGGTGAAGTCGCCCAGACGGGCGGTGCCGTGCAGCTTCGGGGGACGCCGCCCAGGCACCGAGGGCTCTCCCACGCCCGATGACGTGCGCGGTCGAGCAGTATGCGATGCGTGCTGGGCTCGATTCCGGATGCCGTCGCCAGCCCCCTGGCGGCGGCACGCCGAAGGCCTTCGCCGGACCGGCTTGGTGAGCGCCGCGCTGAGCCAGGTCGGACTGGCCCTCACCTACCTCGGCCTGCCCCGGACGCGCGCGGGTCCCTGCTCCGGACGCGCGCGCAGGTCAGGGACGTCCCGTCGGAAGGCGCCGTGGCGTCTGACGGCCGCCCTCGGAGACCGCGCGCGGCGTGGCGATGATTTTCGGAGGCGTCCGGGGTCTATGTGTAAGACGTTGTGTGAGACGTCCGGCGGAACGCGCCACGCCTCAGGCGCTCTGCCGCCCGTACTTCACGCGCCCGCGTTCAGGCCGCCGACCAAACGATCCGAGGAGTACGCCATGGCCGCCACCTACACCTTCGACGTGTTCTCCAGTCTTGACGGCTTCGGCGCGGCCAGCGCCGACTGGAGCGGATACTGGGGCAAACAGGGACCCGAGTTGCTGGACCGCCGCGCCGAGTTGTACGGAACCGAGCGGCGGATGGTCTTCGGCGCCAACACCTACCGGGCCTTCGCGGAGATGCTGGCCGCGGGCGACGAACAGCGCGAAGTGCGTGATGAGTGGGTCACCCGAATGCGGAACATGCCGACGACCGTGGTGTCGACCACGCTACGGGCGCCTCTCGACTGGCCGGACGCCACCGTCGTGAGCGGGGACGCCGTCGATGTGGTGGCCCGGCTCAAGGAGGAATCCGAAGTGCCGTTGCGTTCGCACGGGAGCCTGTCCATGAACCGGGCGTTGATGGCCGCCGGCCTGGTCGACTTCGTGCAGGTGACGCTCTTCCCCGTCATCACCGGTCGGACCGGTCTGGACGCGATCTTCCAAGGCGCGGCCGACTTCGACCTGGAGCTGGTGGAGAACAGGACGCTCGATGGTCACATCCAGGAGCTGATCTACCGACCCACGCTCCACTGATCTGCCACGTCAGCCACGCCTGCCACAGCTGCTACAGCCGTCCCATCCGGTTTATCTGGTCCAGCTGCCCGGCACGTCCAGCGGGGTGCCGCAGTCGCCGTTCAGCGACGGTCGGCGCCGAAGGCTTCGCTCTCGCGCAGTACCACCAGCGCGAACGCGAGGCGCTTGTCCAGCCGGCTGTCCCGCTCGACGAAGTACCACCTTGGGAATTGGCCGGTCCGCGGAAGGGTCAGCACCGCTTCCCCGAGCTGCCCTTCTGAGTCGTCCGTCTCCACTGCCCACACGGCCGGCTTGGGCGCGGCACCGCTGTCGGAGCCCCCGTCGTCCCCGAACGACACCAGGGAGTCCAGAAGGCTCTCCGCGGCGTGGCCCACGCCCCGTCCCATGGCGGCCCGTACGCCATCCCTCGCCCAGTTGTGGCGGGCCACTACGGCCGGGTGCCCCACCGGGTCCAGCCACAGGCCCTGGTGGGTGAGACGCCTGCTGAGCGGCGTACGGCGCACCGAGCCGAGCTCCTGCCCGTGGGGGTCCCTCACTCGGTAGCGATCGGAGCCGTCCGGAAGCGCACTGCACAGGAGATGCCGGCCGCCCTCGTCCTCGAAGAGACGGAAGCCCGCCTTGGAGAGGGACGCGTCGCCCGCGGCGGGGACGATGTAGAGGCCGGGCACCAAGTATTGGTCGCCCCCGCGGGCCCTGGGGAACCGGATCGCATGCGGGCCGGTTCCCCGCTTCGACTTGCGGAATGTGTACCGCATGGCCCGGCCCACGGTGAACTGAGTCATCTCTGACCAGTGCATCGGCTCGAAGGGCTCGACCGCCTTGTCTCTTCCGAACGCCATCCGCTCCACTCCCCGTTCCCCCGGCTCCCCCGCCGGAGGTACCAGCGTACGAGGGTGGCCGGCGGCCGCGGCGGCCACCCTCAGCGACCCCCGCGGGCCCGTTGCCGCGCGGCCAGGCTTCGGGCCGTCGGGCAGCGCTCGCTAGTCTCTGCGAATGGTCGATCCGAAGCCCCTTGTCAGTACGGCCGGCTATGGCGAAGCCGCCGACGTGCTCGTCGAGCAGTACGAGAGCGTCACCTTCGGCGACGTCCACCGCGACGTACTGCACCTGTTCCCCTCGCGGCCCGGCACGATCCTGGACATCGGCGCGGGCAGTGGCCGCGATGCCGCGGCGCTGGCCGGTCAGGGACACGTGGTCGTCGCTGCCGAGCCCACCGATGAGCTTCGCAGGCTGGGGCAGCGGATCCATGCCGATCGGGACATCGAGTGGGTCGACGACTCACTGCCGGAGATGAGGGTTCTGCGTGGTCGCGGCGCGCGCTTCGACCTGATTCTTCTGACGGCCGTGTGGATGCATCTCGATGCACAGCAGCGGTCGTTGGCGATGGGGGCGGTCGCGCAGATGCTCCTCCCGCAGGGGCGCGTGGTCCTCTCCCTTCGGCACGGCCCCGTCCCGGCCGGGCGGCGGATGTTCGACGTTTCGGCGGACGAGACGGTCGAGCTGGCTCGTGGCCAGGGCCTGCACGTCGTGCACCTCAGCGAGCGTGCGGACCCGCACGGTCGCCAAGGTGTGCACTGGAGCTATGTGGGCCTGGAGCGGGACACCGCTGTCGACTGACGAGATCCCGCGACGATGCGTCCGTACCCCCAGGCCGATGACGTGCGCTCGTGCCGATACGGTGACTCGGCTCAACTCCCCTCATGCGGAGGCCAGTTCGGCCATGGTGGACCCACTCGCTTAACCCTCCCGCGTGAGCGGCGACCACATCTGTCCGCCACCACCACGACTGCGTCCGCGGTCGCGTCTCCGACTGGGGGACGTCCACGCTTGCCGCGCGCAGCTTCGCCTCGATCAGCGCGTACCGGGTGGCTGCTTCCGCACTCGGCGGCCGCAGTGCCACTTGCACGCCGCCAGCGGTCAGGGCGCGTCCGGGGTGAAGAGGTCGAGGGATGCACCTTCGAGTGCCAGGGCGGTGAGGCCGGTCGAGGTGCCCGAGGCGTGTTCCTCGCCGGGTTCCCAGCGGACACCGTCGCCGGCTGAGACGCGGATCCGGCGCCCGTCCGGGCCGGCTACCCAGCCTTCGCCCGCGATGACCAGGAAGAGCTGGGTCACCGGTGCGGGGTGGCTGCCGATGGTGCCGGTGGGCTCGATGGCCAGGCAGGTGACATGCACGGACCCCGTGCCGGCGGCGATGGGGGACGCGGTGGCGCTCACACTGCCGAAGCGCTCGATGGCCTTTTCCGCACGGTCGAAGCGGAAGATTTCCAAGAAGGGCTCCTCACAGGATCCAAAAGAGGCCTAGATCGTACGGGCAGGCATCCGGCCTGCCGCATCGGCCGATAGGTGGAGATGCGATGCCGCTTCCGGAAGCCGATGGACCCCGGGAATCGGGACCTCTGCCGCGCCTGCCGGGGGAGTGCGGCGGGGAGGCTGATAGGTGACGGCAGAACCGTGCCGCTCGCATTCCGTCGCCCCTCGCAGGGGGCCCGCGTCCCGAGGGAGAGCACCATGCATCAGCGCGTCTGCACCACGGCCGAGGCACCGGAGACTGCTCGGGCCCGTGCGCAGGTCGTCGACGCCATCCGGCAGACGGCCCCCGCCACCTCCGAGGACCGGGTCAACGACGCGCTCCTCGTCGTGACCGAGCTGATCACGAATGCGGTGCGGCACGGTGAAGGGCTGTCGGCCTGCAAGCAGGAAGTGCAGAACGGACGCCTGTTTCTCCATGTCGCAGACCACAGCGACCGGCTGCCCGTGATTCCCAGCCGACCCGACTGCCAGCCGTCGGAAGGCGGCTATGGCTGGTCCATCGTGCAGACCCTCGCCGACCGGGTCTCTCTGAGGTCCCTGCCCTCCGGCGGCAAGGAGATCTGCGCCGTTCTGAGCCTTGCCTGAACGGCGCAGGCGCACGGGTCCACCTCCGGGGTGCCATCGCTAGCGGAGCCGGAGCCGGAGCCGGAGCCGGAGCCGGCAGTCGTCCGACGTCAGGTCGAGCGGGGGCGGCAGGCGGCCGACGTTCGGGCGAAGGGGGAGAAGTAACCGATCGACGTGCGGTCGCGTCGGATTCCATGGTCGGGGCTGTCGTGCTTTGATGCGCGGATGGAGACGTGGCCTGGTCGTCCTTATCCGCTCGGTGCCGTCCACGACGGCGCCGGAACCAATTTCGCTCTCTTCTCCGAGGTCGCCGAACGGGTGGAGCTCTGCCTGTTCGACGAGGCGGGCGAGGAGCGGCGCGTGACGCTCACCGACGTGGACGGCGCGGTCTGGCACGCCTATCTGCCGGGGGTGGGCCCCGGGCAGCGGTACGGCTACCGGGTGCACGGCCCGTTCCGGCCCGACCAGGGGATGCGCTGCGACCCCAGCAAGCTGCTGCTCGATCCGTACGCCACGGCCGTGGACGGGCAACTCGACGGCGACCCCTCGCTGCTCAGCACCGATCCTGAGAAGCCCGGGACGCTGAACGGCCTGGACAGCGCCGGGCACGGGATGTTCGGCGTGGTCACGGACCGGGACTTCGACTGGGAGGGGGACCGGCGGCCGGACCACCCCTACCACCAGTCGGTGATCTACGAGGCACATGTGCGTGGCCTGACGATGCGTCATCCGGGCGTCCCGGAGGAGCTGCGCGGCACGTATGCCGGCCTCGCCCATCCCGAGGTGATCGAGCATCTCAAGGAACTCGGCGTCACGGCAGTCGAGTTGATGCCGGTGCACCAGTTCACCCAGGACGGGTTCCTCGTCGACCGCGGTCTCTCCAACTACTGGGGCTACAACACCATCGGGTTCTTCGCGCCGCACAACGGCTATGCGGCCGGCGGCACCCGGGGCCAGCAGGTCGCCGAGTTCAAGGAGATGGTGAAGGCGCTGCACGCCGCCGGGATCGAGGTGATCCTGGACGTGGTGTTCAACCACACGGCGGAGGGCAATGAGCAGGGGCCGACGCTGTCGTTCCGGGGCATCGACAACGCCGCGTACTACCGTCTCGTCGATGACGACCCGGCGCACTACTTCGACACGACCGGCACCGGCAACTCCCTGTTGATGCGGCACCCCAACGTCCTGCAACTCATCATGGACTCGTTGCGGTACTGGGTGACCGAGATGCACGTCGACGGGTTCCGGTTCGACCTGGCGGCCACCTTGGCGCGGCAGTTCCACGAGGTGGACCGCCTCTCCGCCTTCTTCGACCTGGTGCAGCAGGACCCCGTGATCAGCCGGGTCAAACTGATCGCCGAACCCTGGGACGTCGGGGACGGCGGTTACCAGGTGGGCAACTTCCCCGCACTGTGGTCGGAGTGGAACGGTCACTACCGGGACACCGTGCGCGGCTTCTGGCGGGGCGAGGACAACACCCTCGCCGACTTCGCGTCCCGCCTCACCGGCTCCTCCGACCTCTACCAGCACGATCGGCGACGGCCCCGAGCAAGCGTCAACTTCGTTGTGGCGCATGATGGTTTCACGTTGCGCGACCTCGTCAGCTACGACGGCAAGCACAACGAGGCGAACGGAGAGGACAACCGGGACGGTGCCGACGACAACCGGTCCTGGAACTGCGGCGCCGAGGGCGAGAGCGATGACCCGGGCGTACGGGAGCTGCGCCTGCGCCAGCAGCGCAACATGATCGCGACCCTCCTCCTCTCGCAGGGCGTGCCGATGCTCGCGCACGGCGACGAGTTGGGACGCACCCAGGGCGGCAACAACAACGCCTACTGCCAGGACAGCGAAATCTCCTGGGTGGACTGGGAGTTGGATGACGAGCGGCGCGAACTGCTCGACTTCGCCCGGCGGGCGGTCGCGCTGCGCCACGCGCACCCGGGGCTGCGCCGCCGGCACTTCCCCGTCGGATCCACCCCGGACACCCCACCGGAGCAGGCCGAGGTGGTGTGGCTGCGGCCCGACGCGGGGGAGATGGGTGACGCGGACTGGGAGCGCGGCGACGCGCACGCCCTCGCGGTGTACCTGTGCGCCGATCGGCCGATGGAACGTGACACGCAGGGCCGGCCGCTCCCGGACGACACGTTCCTGCTCCTGTTCAACAGCAGCACGGATCCGGTCGAATTCCGCCTGCCCCCGGCCGCGTACGGCGAGAAGTGGCACGTCGCCCTGGACACCGCGAGGCCGTCGGCGGACGAGGAGGAGACGGTGTTCGGACCGGACACCGAGTTCCCGTTGGAGGCGCACTCCCTCCGGGTACTGCGCCGCGACCGCCGGGAGTGAAGTGCGGGGGAGGCCCTCTGGGCGGGCGGCGGTTGTGTAGCGCTGTTCTCCCGGATCTTGCGGTCCACCGCAGCCCGAACCGTCAAAGGCTCGACGGATGGACGCGATCGCACAGGCAACGTCCGCTGTTACCCCTGGCGGAGTGAAGCGGGGTAAAGCGGGGTGAACTGGACCGCAGAGGACGGGTGTTGAGGTGGTCGAGGCAGGTTCCGGCGGTCCGGCCGTTGTCCTGGACGCGGCCAGTGGTACACCCGCTCTGACCTGGACGCCGATCCTGCCGGTACTCGCCCGGCACACCCGGGTCATCGCCTACGACCGAGCCGGGCTCGGCGTGAGCGACCCTGCGGCACCGCTGACGATCGACTCCCGGATCGACGACCTGGCAGCGCTGGTGTCCCCGAGGGAGACGGGCCATGCGTGGTGGTCGGCCACAGTTGGGGTGGCATGCCGGCCCAACTCGTCGCCTGGAGGCACCCGAACCTGATAGCCGGCCTGGTCCTGGTCGACCCCGCGCACGAGGACTTCCAGCCCTGGACGATCCGCGCAGCCGAGTCAGCACTCGCCCTGCCGTCCGCCCTGAGGAGAGCCGTCGGATCGGCTGATCGCCCGCGTCGGGCGCAGGCGGTGCGCGAAGCGGACCGGAGGAGCGACGGCCCGCATGCTCGGAGCCTGCTCGTCGAGGCAGAACTGGCCTGCGCCGCGCAGGCGCACCAAAGGCGCACCAGCGCGGCGGAGAGCCGGCGGCTCCGCAGCCGCGCCGCGGCTGTCCGGCGACTCCGTACGCGCTCGCAACTGCCCGACGTGCCCGTGCGCGTCCTGAGCGCGAGCCAGGGTCTGCCGAAGGGCATGCGCGCGCGAGGACCTCGTTGCAGGCCGGGATCGCGGCCACGGCGGTCCGTGGCGAACACATGGTGGTGCCCCAGGCCGGCCACTACATCCACGAAAGCCGCCCTGAAGCCGTCACGGCGGCGGTGCGTACCGTCGTCGATCTGGCACGGAGGAGCGGGCTCCCGCGTTGAGGGCGAACTCCCCGCCCTGCACGACCTGTTCGGGGAATTCTCGATGCCGTTCGTGCCGGGCCGACCGGGCTCACCGTCCCCGTTCAGGTTGCGGACCTGTCTCGGCGCGGTGCATCCGCGGAAGCACTCCTTCTGCGCAGGAAGCCTGTCCTGAGTGCGAGGCCCCTCAGTCGCCAGGGAGTCGCGGCGATCGTAGTGATACCGGTCAGCAGCGCGAGGGCGGCCAGGGTCCAACTAAAGGCATCGACGGGTGAAGTGGCCGTCCAGTCCCACCAGTTGAGGGGGTACCAGACCAGGAGGAGTGCGGAGGCCAGTGGGACGGCCCAGCTGAGCCGTTGTCCCAGCAGCCGGACGGAGAGCAGGGCCAGGCCGAGCCAGATGAGGACCGAGCGTACGAAGACGGCGCCGGCCTCCGGCCCTACGGCCAGCGCCTCCGTAGTGAAGGAGAGCGCGCAGACCACCAGGGCCAGTGCGGTTCGGTACACGGCGCGCATCCGGTGCATGGCGACTGCTCCCATCGCATCGTGCGCCGACATCGCTCCGTCGAGCGCGGCCGTGAGGAAGACGGCCGAAAGGAGCGGGAGTTGCTGACGGTAGGGCACCCCCGTGGTAATGCCTCCGCTGCCGATGGAGGGCAGGGCGATGTGCGTTCCGCCGAAGAGCGCCGACACCAGGGCGACCACTGCCGTTGCGGCGAGAACTTCCCCGCCCCGGTGGACTCGGGCGTAGCGGAGCAGATCAGCGAGGTTCACGGGGCTTACACCAGGAAGGATCGCGAAGAAGATGGGTGTGCTCCCGCGCGACCCACTTCTCCTGCTCGGCCGATGACATGCGTGCGGCGCCGCTCGCCTCGCGCTGGGCTTCGGAACCTCCTTCGGTGTGAATCCCCTGGTCGGCGGTGGCCGGGTCTTGGCCCATGGACCGGTATTCGAGCCAGAGCTGAAGGTTGTCGATCGCCTGCCACGCGCGGAACTCCGACGGAGGTGGCCGGCATTGGCCGAACGAGGCAGTGAACACGTCGTGTGCCATGGCAATCGCGGCGGTGCGTACGTGCCCTTCGGTGATGTCGAATCCCCGGTCGCCCAGCATGGTGCGGTGCAGCCCGAACTCCGAGAATCCGGCGGGCACTTCGACGCCGGGCTGTGCCGTCGCAGTCTGGCCGAGGCGCTGTGCCATGCGGGTCAGATCGGGCAGGTACTTCCGGTGTTCGGGCCAGACGCACACGCGCGGGGCGCCCTCGTCGGCGCGGTCGCACAGCGGTGTGACCGCTGACGCCGGGCGCTGCACGCTCAGTTCGCCGGCGGCCGAAACCGCGGCCACGGCGATGAGGCAGCACATCGCGGAGACGACCGCGACACCGAGGACGTGCCGAGGCATTCTCCGAAGGGGTATGTCGTCCGCCGACCTGCTCCGCCGCGCCGGTGCTGTCACCGCCAGCACCGCGAACGCGAGGGCCCACAGCAGACGGAGCGCGACCGGCAGCGGGCGCAGGTGGGTGTCCGGCGGTCCCGCCAGGACGTCGAACTTGAACGGCAGGGCCAGCATGCTGATGAAGCAGCCCAGCGCGCACACGACGGGGGTGAACCCTGCCGAAGGCCACCAGCGACCGGCCAGGTGTCCCACGGACGCGAAGATGATCAGCGTCGATGCCCCGAGCAGCAGGTACGACGGCCACAGGAAGCCCGGTCCGGCGTCTCTGAACGAGACCGCCGCGGCGACGAGACACCCGGCGCCGTAGGCGAGGAACCCGAGCGTGAGTGTCGCGGCCAGCCGCACGGCCTCGATCCGCCAGCCGGGCCGGGCCGCGCCGAGAAGGAACTCGGGCATCTTCGCCCGGGAGGCCCGGCCGGCCTGCCAGGCGGAGACACCTGCCAGAACCGAGCCCAGGAACAGCGTGCCGACCTGCGCGGCCACACTCGCCTCGGGCCACACACCGATCCAGTACCGGGACCGTCCGAAGAGCACCACGAGATCCACGGCGATCATCACGGGGAAGGCGGTGAGAAGGGGCGAGCGCCGCAGCTCGATGCGGTATGCGTTCAGCATGCGGCTTCCTCGGCCGGACCACGACTGCTCAGGACGGTCATGTAGCCGCGCTCCAGCGGGCTGTCGCCCGGGGCCGAGGCCGTGGACAACTGCGCCAACTGCCGTGGCGTACCCCGGTGGACGACGCTGCCCCCGCTCAGCACGAGGACGCTGTCGCAGGCGGCGCCCACGTCCTCGACGAGATGAGTACTGAGGACAACGGCTGCGCCCCCACGGGCGAGGGAACGGATGAGTTCACGAAAATCGAGGCGCTGCGCGGGGTCGAGGCCGACCGTGGGCTCGTCAAGGAGCAGCAGCGACGGGGAACCCACGATCGCCGCGGCGATCCCGGCCCGGCGGAGCATGCCACCGGACAGCGACTTCATGCGGTCGCGGGCCCGGTCGGCCAACCCGACGGCTGCCAGCGCCTCTTGGGTGGCGCAGTCGGCCCGCTTCGACGGGACCTCGCGCAGCCAGGCGCAGTAGCGGACGAAATCCGTGAGGGAGAATCCCGGGAAGTAGCCGAAGTCCTGAGGCAGGTAGCCGATGCGTCGACGGGCCTGCCGGGCGTCCTGTTCGCTGATGACGGGCCTGCCGAAGAGTTCCAGCGTTCCGCTCCGGGGCGGCGCGATCGTGGCGAGGGTACGGAACAGGGTGGTCTTGCCCGCTCCGTTGGGGCCCAGCAGACCCGTGACACCCGGTTCTATGGACAGGTCGAGGCCGTCGATGACCTCGCGGCCCCCGTACCCCTGTGTGACCGCCGTCAGACGGGCGACGGCATGAGTCGTCATGAAGAGATTCCCCCGAAGTGACTTGTGGGTCCGCCCTTTATAGCGGGCGCAGAGCAGCGCTGGCGAACCATCGATGTTCGGGGAGCGACCGTGCCATGGGCCAACTGAGGGGTGCTGCGGCAGGGCGAGTAACTGGGCCTTTGCGGTGGGGAGTTGGTCTCGGGCGCGAGCGCATCGGAAGGAGTCGTGGTGGTCCGAACGGAGCGTCGCGGGCGTGGCCGGCGGAAGGCAAATGTGTCGACGTGCTCTCTCGGTGTCCGGCAGAGTGTCGGCCCATGACGAGCAGTGAGCTGTGGAGTCGTGAGGCCGCCGACCGCTACGACGCCGGCGAGACCGAGATGTCCTCGGCCGCCGTGCTCGGACCGACCATCGCCTTCCTCGCCGAGGTCGCCGGGGACGGCCGGGCGCTGGAGTTCGCCATCGGGACCGGGCGCGTGGGTGTCCCGCTCCGGGAAAGCGGTGTGCCGGTGGCGGGTATCGAGCTGTCCGAGCACATGGCGGCGGTCCTGCGTCGCAAGATCGACGAGGACACCCTTCCGGTAGTCATCGGAGACATGGCCACCACGGTCGTCCCCGGCGAGTTCGCCCTGGTGTATCTGGTCTACAACACCCTCTCGAACCTGCTCACGCAGGAGGAGCAGGTCGAGTGCTTTCGCAACGCCGCGCGTCATCTGCGGCCCGGTGGCCGATTCGTCATCGAGCTGGGCGTGCCGCCGCTTCGCTTCCTGCCTCCCGGGCAGGTCGCGGTGCCCTTCGACGTCTCCGAACGGCACCTGGGCTTCGACACCTTCGACCTGGTCCGACAGGTTCTCGTCTCGCACCATTTCACCCGCGACGGCGACGACGGCTCATACCGGCGCGACAGATCCCAGCACCGGTACGCCTGGCCGGCGGAGCTCGACCTGATGGCACGCATCGCGGGGCTTGAGCTGGAACGTCGCGTCGCGGACTGGGACGGGACGCCGTTCACGCAGGATTCCGGCAAGCACATCTCCGTATGGCGCAAGCCGCTCTGAGGCCGGGCACGCGGCGGCTCCTCGCCGGGTGAACCCACTCCTTGAGTTCGGGTAGTCGTCGCCGACACTGGCCGCGGTGCGTTCCGCTTCCAGGGCGCGGGGATCGTGCCAGTCGAATCCCGGCTTGAACCGTGGGTCCACCCGGGGTCGGATGCCCGGGACGGTTCCGGGCTCCGCCTCAATGCGTAGAAGGCGCTGTGGAGTCGGCCCGGGCACTCGAACGGGGATGGGACGGTGCCTCGTGGACGCGAGTGAGCAGAGCCATCAGCTGGCGCTGCTCGTCCGGGCTGAGCGGTGAGAGCAGCTCGGCGTTCGCGGACGCTGCCAGCCTGCCGCAGCGGGCGAGGACGGCCGTGCCCTTCGGGGTCACGGTGACGGCGTTCTTGCGCCGGTCGGCGGGGTCCGGGGTGCGCAGCACGAGGCCCGCCTGCTGGAGGTGGTTGAGCATGCCGACCATGTCCTTGGGGTCGATCGCGAGCCGACGGCCCAGATCGGCCTGGGCCACGGGGCCGTACTCGGCGGTCGCGGCGAGCACCGCGTGGTGCATCAGCTTCAGCCCCTCCGCGGCGATCGCGTCGCCGACCAGGCTCCGGCCGCGCGACGCGACGCGGCCGATGAGCCACGTCGGCAGGGACTGGATGTGCTGGAGTGCTGAGGACACCGGCTCAGCATACCCAAAAGTCGTTGGACGTCCCTACGGCTTTGGTCCTATCGTTGGGATGCCCAATGAAATGGAACAGGGGAGGTCCTGTGCTGCGCGTTCGCCATGAGGTCAACGGTGCCCCGGAGGTGCTCTTCACCGAGATGGTCGACCTACCCGAGGCGGGCCCCGGCGAGGTGCTGGTCCGGGTCGAGGCGATCGGGGTCACGCTGCCCACCGTGCGCAAGGTGCGGGAGGGCCGCGAGCCGACTTCGCTCGGCGGCGAGGTCGCCGGGAAGATCGTCGCCCTCGGAACGGGGGTCACGGCCTTCGCCGTCGGAGAGCGCGTGACCGGGCTGTGTTTCACCCATGCCTACGCCGAGTTCGCGGTCCTGAGCGCCACGATGACGTCCCGGATCCCGGGCGACGCGAGTGCCGTGGAGGCGGTGGCGCTGGTCCGCAGCGGACTGGTGGCACGCGGCGTCTGTGCAGCCGCACGCGTGGAGCCGGGCGAGTCGGTCATGGTCACGGCGGCGGCCGGCGCGGTCGGCACGCTCGCCCTCCAGTGTGCCAAGGCCTGCGGGGCGGCACGTGTCGTCGCGGCGGTCGGTAGCGCGGACAAGGCGGGATTCGTACGTGGCATGGGGGCCGACGAGGTGGTCCTGTACGACGACGCCGACTGGGGCGCCCCGTACGACGTCATCCTCGACGGAGTCGGTGGCGACCTGCTCGGCCCCGCCGTGCGGGCTCTGGCGACAGGCGGCCGGCTGGTGGCCTTCAGTTCCGGCGGCGGCACCGTGGAGGCGTATGAACTCCTGGTCCGCGGTGCCTCGATGATCGGCTTTCAGATGCGGGCCGTCGCCTCCGGCCATCCCGACGTGTACGCCCGCTGGTTGCGCGAACTCTGGCAGATGCGGGACGCCGGCACTCTGCGGACCGCCGTCCACGAGGAGATTCCCCTTGCTGAAGCTTCCCGGGCGCACGCTCTCATCGAGCAGCGCCGCAACCTCGGCAAGGTCGTCCTCGTGCCCTGACGCGGGCCGGCCTCCCCACCCGTCGGCCGAGGTCCATCGCAAGTCGGCGCCCCGACGGGGCCCGTTAGGGTCGAAGGCATGACGACATCCCTTGCAGGCAGTGCCTTCGACTCGCTCCTCCTCGACGCCGTACCCGATCAGGAGTCGCTGCGCCATGTCTACGAGCGACCCGGCGACGCGGCCGTGCGCAAGCAGATGACCGAACTCACCGAGCAGACAACCCGGTTGATCGGCTGCTCCTCGCTGGTTTTGATCGCCAGCGCGGACGCCGAGGGCAACTGCGATGTGTCACCCCGCGGTGGCCCCGCCGGATTCGTCGCCGTCCTGGACGCGCGGACCGTGGCGATACCGGACGCGACCGGAAACAAGCGCCTGGACACCTTGCAGAACGTCATCGCCACCGGACGGGCCGGGCTCTTGTTCGTCATCCCGGGGCGCACCACGACGCTCAGGGTGAACGGCCGGGCCTGCGTCTCCACCCGCCCCGAGCTGCTGTCGCAGCTGACCGCCGTCGGCAAGCCGCCTGCCAGCGCACTGGTGGTGGGGATCGAGGAGGTCTACCCGCACTGCCCCAAGTCGCTGCTGCGCAGCGCGGCCTGGAAGCCCGAGGAGTGGCTGGCGGCCGATGCCCAGCCGGCGTCGGCCGAAGTGACGCTGGCCCAAATGCGGATGCCGGAGCTGACGATCGCCGACATCGAGCGGGCCGAAGCGGACTCGCTGAAGTACCGGTACGAGTAGGGGAGTTCGCCCGTCGTCGCGCTCCTCGTTGCCGTTCGCCCCGCCTTCCGTTTCGACGCGGTGGCCGGTGGCGTCGGGGTGATCAGCAACCGGACCGGAGTGGCAGCAAGGTCATCTTCGAGCCCACCTCTGTCGCGGCGGCCTGCTCGTACACGGCGGATTCGACCTCGTACCAGACATGGTCCCGCCCGGTGTTCCCGTTCACGTCGTCCAACTGGACGCACCAGCGCTTGGCTTGAGCGACGCGGACGTACGGCTCCGTACCGCGCCGAACCTTCTTGCAGTCCTGATAGGGCTCGGTGGTGTACCACGTACGGGTCTTCTTCGTGGCACCGGAACCGCTGGTGGAGGTGTGCTTGACCTGCTTGGTCCGGGTGGTGCACTGGGTCAGGAACGCGGGGCGGCGGTCGATGACCGTTTGACGAGGAACATGCCGGACATCACCGCGCGTGCCCGAAACGGCTTTGTTGTCGTTCTTCGTTCCGCAGGCCGATACCGCGGCGATGACCAGTACCAACATCAGGGCGACGACCAGGGGTCTTCGGGCTGGTGCACAGGACGAGGGGAGTGAGCACGGTGGGAGCAGTTCACGTGGTGACGAGACAGGTCGGAGTCGGGCCGGGTGGTCCACGGGACGGCTGGGTATGTGCACGGGATGCTGCTCTCCTGTCTGTTGACGCCGGATCAAGATCGAGGACGGCCGTCATTCGGGCGCTTGCACGGGATGCGGCAATCTAGCCGAGGCACGCGACTGCCCCTTGTGCAGCCTGGGTTCTCGCCCCGTTCGCCGGGTCGGCCCGGAGGCGCTTGGCAACCAGGCGGCGTCGTCGCGCCTCGTCGCGCATCGGTTCAACCGGTTCGGAGGTCCGACGTCTTCGCCTTGCCGAGCCCTCTGCGGCGGCTGGCCGGGCAAGAACCGGTGCGGCCCCTTGCGGCCGTGTCGGAGGCGGTGGCCCGGGCCTTTTCACTGAGGGTGCTCGACCCCGTCTTCGCCGTACACGGCGAAGTGGGCCGGGCTCTGGTCGCTGGTCTGGACCGGCGTGACATCGTGACTGTCGACACGGGCGGTTCGGAACAGTCGATGGAGAGGCAGATCACATGAGGCGCGTATCGGGGCGGTCCGGCCCCCAGCATGCCGGGACGGCAGGTGCGCGCATCGCTGACACCACGCACGCCGACCATGACCTTCGGGCGCTGTTCGGAGAGTCCTCTGCCGTCTTCGCCTCCCTCGCCGGGCCCGCGCACATGGTGGAGACGGCGAACGCGGCCTTCTTCGCGACCATCGGCGGCCCTGATCGCACACGCACCGGCGTGCCGCTGGGGCAGCTGGTTCCGGAACTCGTCGAGCAGGGATTCATCGAGCTCCTGGACCGGGTGTACCGCACGGGCAAGCCCCACACCGGCCGTGGGGCCCGGGTACTCCTGGGCGGGGGAGCGAGTGCGCGGGAGGCGTTCTTCGACTTCAGCTACGAGCCCCGGACGGACGCGGGCGGCAACGTCATGGGGGTGCGGCTGATCGGCGTGGAGACCACCCAGGTCGAGCACGCCCAGCGGCTGACCGCCGAGCACCGGGTGCTGCTGGAGCAGATCGCCCGCCAGGCGCCCCTGCCCGAGGTCCTCGACGGCATGGCCCGCGCCATCGAGGAGCTCGCGCCCGAAGAGGTGCTGGTCTCGGTGCTGCTTGCCGATGCCGACGGACGCCACCTGCGCCACGGTGCGGCCCCCAGCCTGCCCGCCTTCTACAACCAGGCCATCGACGGCATCGCCACCGGTGAGGGCGTCGGTTCGTGCGGCACGGCCGCGTACCGCCGCCAGCCGGTGATCGTCACCGACATCACCGCCGACCCGTTCTGGGACGACTTCCGCGACCTGGCCGAGAAGGCCGGGGTGGCCGCCTGCTGGTCCACCCCGATCCTGGCCCGCGACGGATCCCTCCTCGGCACCTTCGCGATGTACCACCGCACCCCGCGCTCCCCGCAGGAAGCCGACCTCGCGCTGGCCCGGGTCTTCGCCGACACGGCCGCCCTCGGCATCGAACGACACCAGGCCGAACAAGCGCGAACCGCGGCCGAAGCACGCGAGAAGGCCGCCCGCGACGACCTCGCCTTCCTGCTGAACGCCAGCACCTCCCTGAGCACCAGCCTGGACGCGGCCGAGGCCCTGAAGCGGCTGGCGGAAGCCTGCGCCCCGGCGCTCGCGCCCCTGTGCGCGGTCGACATCGTCGAGGGCGGGCGCGTTGTCCGCGTCGCCGCCGCCGCTCCCACCGAGACCCAGTGGGATCTGCTGGCTTCGCACATTCCGGTCTACGAGGCCGCCGATGACGCGGTCGGCCGCGTCCTGGCCTCAGGTACCAGCGAGATCGCCCGCCGCACACCCACCGGCCCCGGCCCCTGGCACGATCTCGATGTCACCGGTTACCTGTGCGTTCCCCTCGTCGATCGCGGCACCGCGTTCGCGACCCTGACGCTGCTGTCCACCGGCGACCACAGCTTCGACGGGCACACCGTCGCCCTGGCCGAGGAGCTGGCCCGCCGCGCGGCGGCGGCTGCCCGCAACGCCCGCCAGTTCACCCAGCGCGCCGCCCTCGCCCGCGATCTCCAGGCCGGTCTGCTCCTTCCCGGTCTGCCCGACGTGCCCGGCGCCGACGTCGCGACGTACTACCACCCCGCAGGCGAGGGGCTCGACGTCGGCGGCGAC
This sequence comes from Streptomyces sp. CB01201, assembly GCF_002803085.1. Lineage (GTDB taxonomy): Bacteria > Actinomycetota > Actinomycetes > Streptomycetales > Streptomycetaceae > Streptomyces > Streptomyces hundungensis. The sequence continues at coordinate 26,150 of NZ_NNBJ01000023.1, forward strand.
TTCTACGACGTCTTCCCCCTCGACGACGGACGGTGGGCGTTCCTGCTGGGGGACGTGTGCGGCCGTGGCGCCGTGGCCGCGACCACCACCGCCCTGGTCCGGCACACCGCGCGTGCCGTCGCACCCCTCCTGCCCGGTCCCGTCGACGTCGTCCAGGCCGTCAACCGTGCCTTGATCAACCGGCCCGGGAGCCACGGCACCGGCTTCGTCACCCTGGTCTACGGTCAGCTCACCCCCACCCCCGCCGGCCTGGCCATCGAGCTGGTACGAGCCGGCCACACGCTTCCCCTGCACCTGGACAGCCGGCACGCCGTGCACCCGGTCGACGCGCCCGGACTCCTGCTCGGCGTCGTCGCCGACCCTCAGCTGACCCCGCACCACCTGCACCTGCGCCCCCACGAGAGCCTGGTGCTCTACACCGATGGGATCACCGAAGCACGCGGCGAAGACGAACTGTTCGGGGACCAGCGCCTGACGGACGCGGTGGCCGACGCCCCGGGCCACCCTGCGGCGCAGCACGTCATCGACACGGTCACCCGGGCCGTACACGCCTTCACCGGCGGCCACGACATCGACGACGACCAAGCCATCCTCGTGCTGACCGCCACCGCCACCGCTGCCACCGCGACTTCCCGTGCGCAGGCCGTGGAACCTTCGCGGGGTTGACGCGGGAGCCCACGGCGCGCTTGTGCCGCACCGCCGCCGTACATGAATGGCGCGATCCCGGATATCCGGTCATCCATGGTGCGATTCGGGTCCGTGGCCCTCCTCATTGTGTGTGCCGCCGCAGCGGTGACCTCGGCGTTCGCAGTCTCTCCGTGGTGGTGGTTCGCGGGCGCTCCGCTGCTGGCCATCGCCCTGCTCGGCTGCTACGACCTCCTCCAGCGGCGCCACTCCGTCCTGCGCAACTATCCGGTCCTCGGACACGCCCGTTTCCTCCTGGAAGCGATCCGGCCCGAACTCCAGCAGTACTTCGTGGAGCGCAATTACGACGGCCGTCCCTACGACCGCGACACCCGCAGCATCGTCTACGAGCGGGCCAAGGGCGTAGACGCCGAGGAGCCCTTCGGCAGCGAGCGCGACATGTACAGCCGCGGCTACGAATTCCTGGTGCCCTCGATGCGCCCGGTCGACATGCCGAAGCAGGCTCCTCGCGTGCGGGTCGGCGGCCCCGACTGCACCCGCCCTTACGACATGGCGCTGCTCAACGTCTCCGCGATGAGCTTCGGCTCGCTCTCCGGCAATGCCGTCCTCGCCCTCAACACGGGCGCCGCGCGGGGAGGATTCGCGCACGACACCGGTGAGGGCGGCCTGTCCGAGTACCACCTGCGTCCCGGCGGCGACATCATCTGGGAGATAGGCACCGGCTACTTCGGCTGCCGAACGAAGGACGGCGACTTCGACCCGGACAAGTTCCGCGAGAAGGCCGCCCACCCTGCTGTCAAGTGCGTCTCCCTCAAGCTCTCCCAGGGTGCGAAGCCCGGCATCGGAGGGGTGCTGCCCGGCGACAAGGTGAATAGCGAGATCGCCCAGGTCCGCGGTGTTCCGGAGGGGAAGACGGTCGTCTCACCGCCGTACCACCGGGTCTTCTCCACGCCGCGCGAAATGGTGCGCTTCCTGGCCCGGATGCGTGAACTCGCGGACGGGAAGCCGGTCGGCTTCAAACTCTGCCCCGGCTCCCGCGTGCAGTTCCTCGCCGTGTGCAAGGCGATGATCGCCGAGGACATCACCCCCGACTTCATCATCGTCGACGGCGCCGAAGGCGGTACCGGCGCGGCCCCGCTGGAGTTCGCCGACCACCTGGGCATGCCGCTCACCGAGGGGCTGATCACCGTCCACAACGCCCTGGTCGGCGCCGGGCTGCGCGACCGCATCCGGATCGGCGCGAGCGGCAAGGTGGCCACGGGAGCCGACATGGTCAAACGGCTCGCCATGGGAGCCGACTGGACCAATGCGGCGCGCGCCATGATGTTCGCCGTCGGCTGCATCCAGGCCCAGCGCTGCCACACCAACCGCTGCCCCACCGGCGTCACCACCCAGGACCCGCGCCGGGCCCGCGCTCTCGACGTCGTGGACAAGTCCGAACGGGTCCGGCGCTACCAGGAGGCGACCGTCTCCAGCGCCCTGAAGATCATGGCCGCGATGGGCGTTTCCGACCCCGGGGATCTCGGCCCTCATCTGCTGCGCCGCCGCGCCACCGACGGCGACGACTTCCGCTCCTACGCGGAGCTCTACGAATGGCTGAAGCCCGGCGAGCTGACCCTCGACCCGCCCGCGGGATGGGCCGCCGACTGGAAGGCCGCCGACCCCGACAGCTTCACCGGCTGACCACACGGCCGTCCGTCCCATCGGCCGCAATTCCGTTTGAACGATCCGTGGCGGGCGCACCGGATGTGCAGACCCGACACCCGGACCACCGCTTGCCCGCAGACCACGTCCCGCGGGCCGGCTCCACAGAAAGGACACCCTCCATGTCCCGCACCGTTGCCCGCCTCTTCGTCGATGCCCTCGAAGAACTCGGAGTGCGGCAGGTCTTCGGAGTCGTGGGTGACGCGCTCAACCCGCTCACCGACGCCATCAGGACCTCCGACTCCCTGTCCTGGGTGGGCTGCCGCCACGAGGAGGCCGCAGCGTTCGCGGCCGGAGCCCAGTCGCAGCTGACCGACACCCTCGGCGTCTGCATGGGCACCGTCGGGCCCGGCTCCGTCCATCTGCTCAACGGCCTGTACGACGCGGCGAAGAGCGGCACGCCCGTCCTCGCCATCGCCGGCCAGGTCCCGCGCTCCGAGGTCGGCACCGACTACTTCCAGGAGGTCGACAACGACCTCCTGTTCAAGGACGTCGCCGTCTTCCGCGCCACCGTCACCTCGCCCGAGCAGCTCCCCGCCCTCCTCGAAGTCGCCGTGCGCACCGCCATCGGGCGCCGGGGCGTCGCCGTCCTGACCATCCCCGGCGACATCGGCGACCAGGAGCTGCCGACGGACCGACCGCTGCGGCTCTCCGTCGCCCGTTCCGAGAACCGTCCCGACGACCCCGCCCTCGACGAGGCCGCCCGTCTCATCGATGAAGGCGGAAAGGTCACCCTGCTCGTCGGACGCGGATCCCGGACCTCCCGCGACGACGTCCTCGCCCTGGCCGACCGGCTCGCCGCGCCGATGGTCCTCACCCTCAAGGCCAAGGAGGGCTTCGAGGGCGACAACCCGTTCCAGGTCGGCCAGACCGGCCTGATCGGCAATCCGGCCGCCGCCCATGCCATGGACCACGCGGACACCCTGGTCCTGCTCGGCACCGACTTCCCCTACCGCGAGTGGTACCCGGAGGGCAAGAAGGTCGTCCAGGTCGACCGGGTCGCCGAACACATCGGGCGGCGCGTGCCCGTCGACGTGGCGCTCGCCGCCGACGTCGGCCCCACCGTGCGTGGACTCCTGGAGCGCGTCGCCGCCCGCGAGGACCGCAAGCACCTCGACTCCGCGCGCGAGAAGTTCACGCACTGGCAGGACGGACAGCGCCGGCTCGCCGCTCCCGGCCACGACAAGGGCCTGATCGGCAAGGTCCGCTCCGCCTTCGACAACCGCGACCACCTCGTACGCCCCGAGGCGCTCGCCGCCGCGGTGGACGCCGCGGCCGCCGACGACGCCGTGTTCACCTCCGACACCGGCATGGCCACGGTCTGGCTCTCCCGCTTCGTCGAGATGCGCGGCAGCCGCCGGTTGATCGGCTCGTACAACCTCGGCTCCATGGCCAACGCGATGCCGCAGGCCATCGGCGCACAGTTCCTGGACCGCGACCGCCAGACCATCGCGTTCTGCGGGGACGGCGGCCTCTCGATGCTGCTCGGCGACCTGATGACGATCCACACCGAACGACTGCCCGTCAAGCTCGTCGTCTTCGACAACCGGCGCCTGGGCATGGTGAAGCTCGAACAGGAGCAGGCGGGCCTCCCCGAGTTCGGCACCGTCCTGGACAACCCGGACTTCGCCGCGGTCGCCCAGGCGCTCGGCATCAAGGGCATCCGTGTGGAGCGCGCCGAGGATCTGGCCGAGGCGATCGAGCGCACCTTCGCCGAACCCGGACCGGTCCTCCTGGACGTGCTCACCAACCCCGACGAGATCGCCGTGCCCGCCAAGCCCACCGTTCAGCAGGGCTGGGGCTTCGCCATCGCCAAGGTGCGCGAGAACCTGCGCAGCACGGGGAGTTGAGGTCGGCGGTCGCCACCGGGCTCGGGCCGATCGGTCCGGGCCCGCCCCAGCTCCTGAGCAACTCGGCACCCCCACCGCGGACTTGATCACATCGGCAGGCAGGATGGCGTCCATGGGACTTCACTCCACCTATGGACTCACCCGAATCATCAACGCACGGGGTCCGTACACCCCCCTGGGTGTCTCGCGCAGTGAGGACGGCGTGACCGCAGCGGTCGCCGCGGCCCTGTCGGAGTTCGTCGTCATGGAGGAACTCCAGGACGTGGCCGATCGGGCCCTCGCCCGGTTCGCCGGTGCTGAGGCGGGGACAGTGGTGCACTGCACGGCATCGGCGATCACCCTCGCCGTCGCGGCCACGATGACGGGGGAGTCCGCGGAGCGTATCGCGGCGCTGCCGGACACCACCGGCATGCCCCGCGCCGTCGTCCTTCCCGCCGGCCATGCGGTCGATTACGGCCACCCCATCACCCAAGCCGTCCGACTGGCGGGCGCGGTTCCGGTCACCGTCGGCACCGATGAGACGTACACCCTTGAGGACCTGGAAGCCGGCCTCGCGCGCCCTGATGTCACGTGCCTGCTCCTGGTGTCCTCGCGTCTCGTGCGCGGAGCCGGTGCGGAGCTGTCCGAAGCGGTCGCGGTCGCGCATCGCCGCGGAGTGCCCGTCGTCGTCGACGGCGCAGCCCAGGACTTCCGGATCGATGAACTGCTGCGTACGGGAGCCGACTTGGTGACCGTCAGCGGGCAGAAGTACCTCGGGTCGCCGACCGCCGGTCTCGTGGTGGGCCGGGCGGATCCGGTGGCGGCGGTCCGGGCGCAGGAACGGGGGATCGGCCGTGCGATGAAGGCGAGCAAGGAGGCCGTCATCGGCGTCCTCGCCGCGCTGGAAGCGCGTGCGGAACTCGACGTGGCGCAGTGGAAGCAGCAACAGGCGGACAAACTGGCGGACTTCGTCACACGGGCCGGCGCCCTCCGCGGCATCACCGCGGGGCCCGTCCCGGATCCGACCGGGCTGCCCTTCGAGCGCGCCCGCATCGAAGTGGACCCCGCCGCATCCGGAATGGACGCCGCCGCCCTGGAGCGCGCGCTGTACTCGGGCTCGCCCTCGATCCGGGTCATGCCCGGCTGTCGGCAAGGTGCGCAGGAGCTGCTGCTGGAACTCGTGCCCCTGAGGCCGGCCGAGATCGACACCATTGTCGCCCGGCTCGGCGAGCTCCTTCCCGGCCGACAGGACTGATCTGTTGACAGCCCCGCTCCGTGGGAGAGATGCCGTCCCGCCCTGGCTGCGGTCGGATCGCGGCCCTGTCATCAAGGTGCCGGCCGTGGCTGGTCCAGGTCAACCAGCCGGTCCAGGTCAACCAGGCACGTACTGGGGTCAGCTACGGGGCGTGGCGGCCGCCAGTGCGGCCTTGACCTCTCCCACCACGCGGGCTGCGTCCTCGGGGTTGTTCACCACATCCGTGCGGTTCATGTCGACAACGAGGACATCGCTGGCCGAGTAGTGCTTGTGCACCCAGTCGTCATACCCGGCCCAAAGCGTGCGGTAGTACTCGACGAGACTCTCGTCCTGCTCGAAATCGCGGCCCCGCAGCCCGATGCGGTGCAGGACGGTGTCGAAGTCCGCCTTGAGGTAGACCATGAGATCGGGTGCCTTGCGGTACGGCAGGCCGTCGATCTCGCGCATCATCTCGTTGAGCAGGCCCTCGTACACCTGCATCTCAAGGGAGCTGATGCGGCCAAGGTCATGATTGACCTTGGCGAAGTACCAGTCCTCGTAGATGGACCGGTCCAGGACGTTGTCGCCCTCCTTGTACGCCTCCTTGATCGAGGCGAACCGCGTCTGAAGAAAGTAGAGCTGGAGGAGGAAGGGGTACCGCTTCGCCTGGATCTCCTCCGGGGTCGCCGTGTAGAAGAGCGGGAGGATCGGGTTGTCTTCCACGCTCTCGTAGAAGACCGCGCTGCCCAGCTCCTTGGCGAGCAGCTCGGCAACGCTCGTCTTGCCGATTCCGATCATGCCTCCGACGCAGATCACTGGCATTCCTCACTTCTCCCCGGGGGATCTTCTGCTCGCGGGCGGGCAGGCTGGGCGCCCCGCACCGACCAGGACACCGGTCGGCGGAGAGCCGACTCCCCGAGAACGTTCAGCTCAGCGTCGTGCAGCCACTGTTCCAACCCGCCGCCCCGAGGCCGCCCTGAAGCATAAAGGACGAAGTACCCACCCCGGCCGCACGGGTTGCGCCTGACCCCGGCCCCGGCGCAGCCGCTGCTATCCGGACTTGGGCCAGGCGGTGAACCGGCGTACGCCGTGGCCGGTTCCGTCCGGAATCGGCGCGCGGCAACCGCCCGGCGCGCGATGCGCCCGACGTGCGCACGGTCGCGGCGATCTCTCGCCGGCCCCGCCGGCCCCGCCGGCCCAGCGGCGCCCGCATTCTCCGGCCGTCCAGGAGACGTCACACTCCGAAAACAGCGCCCGTGCGGCACCCACCACTCCCCGCTCGATTTTTTCGGTGTGCGGATCGAGAATCCCCCGAGTCCAGGAGTGCCGTGATCCCGCCACCGCGCATTTATGGTGTGAGGAATTCATGAACGACGCCGAAATGGACAGCGGCGCGAATGCGTCGTCCATCTCCGCGCCTTCCCGCCGCGTACCGCACCTCCGGCGGTGGTCTCCCGGCGCAGCTCCTTCAACGCTGCACCTCAGTGGCCGGGATCTTCCGCTGAAGCGGCGGGTGCCAACATTCAATACACACCTGATCTATGCCCCATTGATCATTTTTTGATCAAATTCAGGAATGCTCCGGCCGCCCGGTATCAATTGGCTGAACGAATCCAGCGTTGCGAGTTGACGATTCAATATCTTGAGAGGGTGGCCTAAATCAGGCTGGTTTTCAAGGTCGTATCGATGGCCTGGATCGCGACCTCGGCGGTGGAAACCGTGGCGGGATCGCGCTCTTTACCCGGGGCCGGGTGGGGCGCGAAGCTGTGCGACGGGCGGGCCGAGCCAATGCCCCCGATGTGATCGGCCGCTGCCGCTGATCGGCTCGCCGCTTGATCCGAACGGATACGAGGGAACGGCGGACGGAGGGACAGTGCTGCGTGCTCGACAGTGCGTCAACAGCCGTCTGACCAGTGGGTTCGTCGGCAGAATCCGTCGACCGATGATTCATTCGGGCTCGTGGTACCTCTGGAATCCCTACGAAGTGGAGAAATGATCCTGGACCGATTGCTTTCCCGGGGTCGTGAGCGACCGAGGTGGAACATCGAACACGTGAATTATTTCCGCAGATCGGAACCCGTGCGCCTCCATTCGCGCCGGACTGCGCCGTCCATCGCTCAAGTGCCACCGTGCGCCAGCTTGGGCGAGTATCTTCCAGCCGGTTCACGCTATACCTTTCTTCTTACCGAAGGCATATTCCACCAGCGGTTTTAACCGTTGAGAGGGACGCGCATGACGAGTCACGCAACCGAGGTCGATCTGGAAGTTCTGCTGCACCGGACACTACGGGCCGCGGGTATGAGCGAGTGCTGGACGGTCGACGTGGACGAGATGTGGTGCCGCCTTGCGCGCCCGTCCGGTATTCGTCGCCGGCAGGGCTGGAAACTGCATGTCTCCGCGACGGCCGCGTCGGCGCCGGAAGTTCTTGTGAGGGCTCTGAGCGTGTTGGTGCGGGAGGAGTCGATATTCAAATTCGCCCGCTCGCTCGAACAGGTGGGCGCGCTCAACTCCCGTGCCACGCCACGGGGAAGTTCCGGCAAGTTCATCACCGTTTACCCGCCGTCCGACGACGACGCGGCACGAATTGCGCTGGAGCTGCACCAGGCCACCCTCGGGCTGGCCGGCCCGCGAATCCTCTCCGACCAGCCGTACGCTCCACAGAGTCTGGTGCACTACCGCTACGGAGCATTCGTCGGCCGGCGCAGGCTGTCGGAGCACGGTCTGCTGGTGTGGTTCATGGAGGACCCCGACGGCAACCCGGTGGAGGACAAGCGGACCGGCCAGTACTCGCCGCCGCCCTGGGCGGTCAGCCCGTTCCCCGCCTCGGTACCGCTACCACCACAGCAGGAGAAGGCGGCTCGTAGTCCCGTGCTGCTCGGCGGCCGGTTCTCGGTGAGGGAAGCGATCCGGCACACCAACAAGGGAGGCGTCTACCGGGGCACGGACGTCACCACGGGCCGAGCCGTGGTGCTCAAGGAGGCGCGGCCGCACGTCGATGCCGACGCCTCGGGCTCCGACGTCCGGGACTGGTTACGGGCCGAGGCCGGCACGCTGGAGAAGCTCCGGGGAACCGGACTGGCCCCCGAACCGCTGGCGATGTTCGAGACGGGCGGGCACCTGTTCCTGGCGCAGGAAGAAGTACCGGGCGTGCCCCTGCACACCTGGGTCGCCGAGCGCTACCGGGACATCGGGAGCGAGCGCTATCGGGCCGAGGCGCTCGCCCAGGTCGACCGCCTCGTGGACCTGGTGGCCGCCGCTCACGGGCACGGCTGGATCCTGCGGGACTTCACGCCCGGCAATGTCATGGTCCGTCCCGACGGCGAACTTCGCCTCATCGACCTGGAGCTCGCCGTCCTGGAAGGCGACGCCCCGCTCCCGACCACCGTGGGGACCCCCTGCTTCAGCGCCCCTGAACGCCTCGTCGGCGCCCCCGTCTCGCGGACGGCCGACTACTACAGCCTCGGCGCCACCGTGTGCTTCGTACTCGCAGGGAAGGTCGCGAACCTGCTGACCGAGGAGCCGGCCGCCAGGCCTGCGGAAGCGCGATTCGCCGAGTGGCTCACCGCGTGCGCCGGAGTGCTGCGGCTGCCGGAGGGGCTGACCGAGGTGATCCTCGGGCTGACCCGGGACGATCCGGCCGAGCGTTGGGACCCGGCCGCGGCGCGCGAAGCCCTCCGCAAGGTGAACCCCGACAGGCAGGCGCACCCCGCCGCCGACAAGGGACGTACAACAGCGCCCCACGAGGTGACACAGGCCGCGATCACCGGCATGGTGAACCACCTCGTCGACTCGATGACCCCGGCCGACGACCGACGGCTGTGGCCCGTGTCCACCCAGGCGGGGGAGACCGGCCCCTGCACCGTGCAGCAAGGTGCCGCAGGGGTGCTGGCCGTCCTGACCCGGTACTTCGAGGACACCGGGGACCCGCGCCTGCCGGACCTCCTCTCCACCGCGGGCCATTGGATCGCGGCACGCGCCGACACCGCTCCCCTTCGTCCGGGCCTGCACTTCGGCGGCCGCGGCACCGCCTGGGCGCTGTACGACGCCGGACGCGCGATCGGCGACCGTGAACTCACGGACCGGGCCGTGACCCTGGCCCTTTCCCCGCTGGAGTCGACACCCAGTTACGACATCACCCACGGCTCCGCCGGCAGCGGACTCGCCGCCGCCCACCTGTGGCACCGAACCGGCGACCCGCGCCTGGCCGAGCTGGTCGTCGCCGACGCCGACCGGCTGGTTGCCGCCGCGCAGGCGGAGCCCGACGGGGTGAGCTGGCCCGTCCCGGCGGAGGCCGTCTCCCGGGAGGCCGGCAAGCGCTACCTGGGATTCGCCCATGGAACGGCCGGCATCGGCTGCTTCCTCCTGGCCGCCGCCGACGTCTCCAACCGCCCCGAGCACATGCGGCTGGCGCTGGCGGCGGGCGAGTCCCTCGTGGCCAACGCCGTGATGGTCGGCCAGGCCGCCCAGTGGCCGGCCCAAGGCAAGGACGTGCCCACGGCCCCGTACTGGTGCCATGGTTCGGCGGGCATCGGCTCGTTCCTGATCCGCCTCTGGCAGGCCACGGGGGACAAGCGCTTCGGGGATCTCGCCCGCCATGCCGCACAAGCGGTCGTCGAGCGCGCCTCCCGTGCCGCCCTCACCCAGTGCCACGGTCTCGCGGGGAACGGGGACTTCCTCCTCGACATGGCCGAAGCCACCGGGGACCCGGCCTACCGCCTCGTGGCCGACGACCTGGCCACGCTCATCGCCTCCGAACGGGCCCACCGCGGCAGCCACGTCGTCTTCCCCAACGAGCACGGGAAGGTTTCGACGAGCTGGAGCGACGGAGCCTCGGGAATCCTGGCGTTCCTGCTGCGGACACGCCTCACAAGCCCCCGGCACTGGATGGTCCAGAAGCCGGGCTGAGCGACAGGGGCACGCGCCATCGCCGCTGTCGCCATTCACCGAACACCTCACAGAGAAGGAGAAAGTCATGGAGAACCAAGACCTTGAAGTTCTGGCGCACCTGCACGCCCTTCCGGAGACCGACCCGGTTGGCGTCGACGAAGCGCAGTTCGGCGGGACCTGTGCGTGCACCGGTCTGCTGACGCTGCTGAACACCGTCTGCGTCGGAGTGAGCTGTTCCTAGCCCATGAAACCTCCGGCCGGCGGCTGCCCTCGCAGCCGTCGGCCGGAGTGCGGCCGCTGCGGCCGGCAGGCCTGCGGACGACACCCCGTAGACCCCGTAGACGAGGAACCGACCATGCGGCCACATGCCGAAGACGAAGCCCGCACCCGCGCGACCCGCACCGCCGCCACCCTCTCGGGAGCCGCCCCCACGAGCCCGGAGGCCTCTGGAGCAGGAGCGCCGACGGCATACGCCATCAGCACGCGTGGTCTGGTCAAGAGCTACCCGGGCCCGGACGGCACCACCACCCACGCCGTGCACGGCCTGGACCTCGATGTGCACGAGGGCGAGACCTTCGCCTTCCTCGGCCCCAACGGCGCGGGGAAGTCCACCACCATCTCCCTGTTGTGCGCTCTGGCCCGTCCCACAGCGGGCCGGGCCACCGTGGCGGGCGTCGACGTGAGCCGACAGCCGGACGAGGTGCGACGCAGGGTCGGCATGCTCTTCCAACAGAGCGCGCTGGACTCGGATCTGACGGCCGAACAGAATCTGCACATCCACGCCCGCCTCTACGGACTCAGCCGCCGGCACGCCCGCCTGCGTGCCACCGAGACGCTCGAAAAGGTGGGCCTCGCCGACCGGCGGCGGGCGCGGGTGCGTACCTTGTCCGGCGGCATGCGAAGGCGGCTGGAGCTCGCGCGCGGCCTGCTCCACGCACCCCAGGTCCTGTTCCTCGACGAGCCGACCACCGGACTCGATCCGCACGCCCGCGCCCAGATCTGGGAGTACCTGCGGACGCTGCGCGAGCAGCACGGCAACACCCTCTTCGTCACGACCCACTACCTGGAGGAGGCCGAGAACTGCGACCGCCTCGGCATCATCGACCACGGCCGGCTGGTCGCGCAGGGCACGCCTCGCGCGCTGAAGGCGGCGATCGGGGACGATCGGGTGGCGCTGCGCACCAGTGACGACGCGGCGGCGCGGCAGGTCGTCGGCAGGCTGGTGCCGACGGGGCGCGCTCTCACCCTGGACCCCGAAGGGGTGTCGCTGCGGATCCCGGAGGGCAGCACCTGGATTCCCCGGCTGTGCGCGGCACTTGAGGCCCACGGCATCGCCGTGCACGCCGCCTCCGCGACCCCGCCGACACTGGACGACGTGTTCTTCCACCACACCGGGCGCAGTATCAACACCCCGCCGTCCCAAGGGGATCCGCCCGCTGCGATCCCGGGCGTCACCCCGGCAGCCACGACTCCGGGCCGCATCCCGGCAGCCGCGACTCCGGGCGTCACCCCGGCCGCGACCGAGGAGGCCCCGTGACCGCACCTGCTCTCCCGGCATCGGACACCACGGCCCCTTCTGACAGGAACGGTGTCTCCGGCGACACCGGGCGTGAGCGGGTGCCCCGGCTGTGGCACGAACTACGTGCCGTCCACGCGCTGGTCCACCGCGACTTGCTGCGCCTCGCGTCCCAGCCCGTGCACACCGCACTGATGCTGGTCCAGCCGATGCTCTACCTGTTCATCCTCGGGGGTGGTCTGGCCGCCCTGATCCCCAACTCCTCGCTGGGGGGCGGCTACCAGGCCTACCTCTTTCCCGGCGTGCTGATGATGACGGTCCAGACGCCCGCCATCATGGTCGGCATCCGTCTGATCACCGACCGGCAGAGCGGCTATGTGCGCGAACTCCTGATGGCGCCGGTCCACCGCCCCACCCTGCTCCTCGGAACCTGCGCCGGCGGCACCCTTGTCGCCACGGTGCAGGGCGCCGTGCTCCTCGCGCTGGTCGGTGCGATCGGCCTGCCCTACGACCCGCTCCTGCTGCTCATGCTCTTCGGCGGCATGCTGCTGACCTCCTTCACCCTGACGGCGCTGGCCCTGACCCTGGCCGTGAGCCTGGACCGGCCGGAGGTCTTCAACATGCTGCTCGGCCTGGTGATGATGCCGCTCCTGCTCCTGTCGGGCGGCTTCTTCCCGGTAGGGAACCTGCCGGGCTGGGCCCACACCCTGGCCGCCGCCAACCCGCTCGCCTATGGAGTGGATCTGCTCCGCCGCTGCATCGCCGTACGGGTACCGGACCGGACGGCCCCCACGACGGTCGAGTGGTCCGGGTGGCAGCCTCCCTTGCTCCTGGAAGGCACCCTCCTGCTGACCATCGGAATCCTGGCCCTGCTCTGGGCCTCCCACCGGTTCAGCCGCCCCGAGTGACGGCAGTCGCGGACCCGGACCTGGAGATCCGGGTCGTGCGCGAACCCGCCCGCGCCGCGGCCGCGCCGGGGATCTAGGCGGGTGAGCAGCCGCCGGCGCCCTTGAGCAGGTACTTCTCGGCCCACTGGGCCAGTTCCGTGAGAGCGGGCTCCAGTGCCGCGCCCGACTCCGTGAGGCGGTAGCAGACGCGCACCGGCGGACCTTCGTCCACCTCGCGCAGCACGAGCCCGGCGGCGACGAGTTCCATCAGCCGATCCGCCAGCATGCGCTCGCTGATGCCCGGGATCGCCTGGCGCAGATCGGTGAAGCGGTCGAGTCCCTGGGTGAGGGCGGACACGATCAACCCGGTCCACCGCTTGCCGAGCAGCCCGAAGACCTGCGTGATGCCGTCGCCCACGCGGCCGCAGGCTTCCGGCTCGTGTCGCTGCCCGCTGTCGCGCTTTCGCTGGTCCGCCATGGCCTTAAGACTACTACCCTGCCGTGAGGGGGTGAAAAAAAGTAAGTAGCTGTGCTATCAATAGTGGCACACGAAAAGTGCTACCACCTGGGAGATCCTCATGGCCACCCTTCTGCACATCGACTCGTCCCTGTTCCCCGCCGGGGCCTCCGCGTCCCGCGCGGTGACGGATGCCTTCCGCACGGCATGGGAGGCACAGCACCCGGACGGCACGGTCGTCTACCGCGATCTCTCCACGGACCCGGTCCCGCACCTGGACGGCCTCGCCGCCTCCGCCGCGTTCGTCGACCCCTCCGCGCACACTCCGGAGCAGGCGGCCGCCTTCGCCGAGCGCATGAAGCTGGTCACGGAACTGGAGCAGGCGGACGCGGTCCTGATCGGTGCGCCGATGTACAACTTCACGATCCCCTCCACCCTGAAGGCGTGGATCGACCAGATCGCCGTGATGGGCCGCACCGCCGGTCCCGATTCGACGGTCAAGGGTCTTCCGATCACCATCGTCGCCAGCCGCGGCGGCGCGTACGGCCCGGGCACCCCGCGTGAGCCCTTCGAGTACGTGCAGAACCTCTTGGACGCGATCCTGTCCCAAATCATGGGCGCCGAGGTCGACTTCATCGTCCCCGAGCTGACGCTGGCCGCCTCCAACCCGGCGATGGCCGAGCTGATCCCGCTCGCGGAGGCATCCCGCGAGAAGGCCCTCTCGGACGCGGCCGCGAAGGGCAAGTCCCTTGCCGCGAGGGTCGGTTCGGCAGCCTGACCATGCTGCGCCGCCCGGCACCGCCCGGATGGGGGTGCCGGGCGACTGCGGCCGCCGGGGCTTGGCCGACTGCCGTGGTCCGGTCGGGACGGAACCCTCGCCGACACATCAAAAATCGTGTGCCCAAGTGCATCGCCAGGATGCTGCGCCCCCGTGCGAAGGCGGCGAGGCGTTCGACGTACGGTTCCGTCGTATGACCGATATGACCTTCAGCCGCGAGGCGGAGTTGCACTTCCGCCTCGCCACCGAAGCGGACCTGGCCTTCCTTGTGCGTCTACGTGACGACGCCGCCCGATGGATGCTGGCGCAGAAAATCATGGGCCAGTGGCAGCCGGGCGAATTGGACGAGCACCACTTCCGCGATGTCATGGTGAGCGGAGAGGTGTGGCTCGCGGAAACGGCCGATCGACCGGTCGGGGCCTGGGAGTTGTGGTGGGCGGACGAGGACGCCTGGGGGACACAGCCGCCCGAGGCCGGTTACGTCCACCGCCTGATGGTGGACCGAAGCCATGCCCCGCCGGGAACGGGACGGCTGCTGCTCCAGGCCGCCGAGCGCAGGGTCGGCGCGGCGGGGCGGGCGTGGGTACGCCTGGACTGCCTCGCGGGCAACGCGCGTCTGACCGGGTACTACCTGGACGCCGGCTATCAGGTCGTCGGGCGCAAGGAGGGCAAGCCCCAACCCGGCGGCGTACCCAAGTCGTTCACCCTGTTGGAGAAGGCGGTGCCGGCTCCCGACGTGGCAAGGGCATCGGACAGCTCCGTGGTGGCGGTCGACGGCGCCTCACATATCCGTCGGGGCGGTGACCCACGACGGCCCCATGCGGACCCTGCACGCGTTCCCGGGGATGCCGCGCGGTGACAACACCGGACCGAGAGGGCGGTACGGGGCCCTGCGCGACGGCAAACGGCGACGGCGGCGACGGTGAGCCCCCGGCCCTCAGGGGCGTACGTCGTGCTTCTCGTGGTGGTCGGCCGGCTCGGCGCACTGCTCGCCGAAGAGGCTGGTGGTGCAGGGGCCGCCGTCACCCGTGTAGACGTGGTGGCGGATCGGATCAAGCGGGATGCTGACCTGTCCGCCGATCGGGGGCGGTGTCGGCCGGGCGAGCTGCGCCTCAAGCTGGGTGATGCGGTTATGCAGCTCATCGCTGGTCACAGGTCTTCTCCATCAGTCGCGGTCCGTCCGATTCTCCTACCCGCTCAGCCCTCTTCGCCCCTCCCTAGCTCCCCGCTCCGTCGCTGCGGCGCAGGGCGTAGAGAGCGATCCCGTTGGGGACCCGGCGTTCCTGGCCGTGGTCGAGCGTGTTGCGTACGGTGGCCCGTCCGGTGACGGGATCGCGGGTGGTGAGGGTGGTGGATGCGCCTCCGTCGACGTAGGCGCCCTCGTCACAGCCCAACGACCGCAGCAGACGGGCGAGTTCGGCCAGGGTCAGTCCGGTGGCCGTTGATTCCCGGCCATCGGTGGCGATCAAACGCAGCGACCGCCCGTGGTCGGCGACACCGACTGCGGTACGGGGCTCGGCGGTGACGGCGTTCAGACCGGGTAGCGGCTGGCGGTGCTTGAGCAGGGGGTAGGCGCCGAGTGCGAAGGCGAAGGGGATTCGGCTCGTGGAGGCGAGGCGGTAGCCGGCCTCGACCGCGGTGCCGGGGGTGAGCGAGCGCAGCGCTCGGGCGCCCCCTTCGCGGCCGAGGGCGACGGTGGTCCCGGGCGGAATGGGACCGGTGCCGGGGGTGGTGCTCGTGCGTTGGACGCGACCGTGCCGGATGGTCACCTCGAAGACCTTGTGGGTGCAGGGGGCCGCCCGGTTGTGGTCGGTTCCGCAGACGGCGCGGGCACGTGACACGCTGCCCCACTGCGAGGTGAACAGGCCGATCGCCCCTTCGGGGAGCGCGTACTGGTTGAGGCCTCGCACCGGCAGTGTGGTCCGCGCCGTACGGAGCTGACCGTGCAGGGTCAGGCGCCCGGTGCGGGCTCTGCCGTCCGTTCCGACCCCGAGGACGTCCTCAGCGGTGTCGCCCGGGGGCAACGCGCCACCGAAGCGCTGGCCTTCGGGGACGGCGGCCTTCAACGGCCGGCCTTCGAGTACGGAGGCTCCGGAGGCGGCGCCGGTGGCGGGGACGCCCGGATGCTGGTCCTCGGTGATGTGGAAGAAGTCCCCGTTGACCGCGGCGACGGCTCCCTGGCGTTCGGCCATGACGGACACGGGTGCGCGCTCGGCGACCGCCCCGGGGTACAACAGGCCGGCCCGTACTCCGCGATGTCGAAGGTCGACGGTCAGCAGATGGATCCGGGTCGGTCCGTGCGCGGTGGTCAGGGTGAACGCGCGGTACTCGACCCCCGGGGCGATGCGCTCGACGGCGCTCGCGTCGAGGGGAGTGGTCGCCTGCGCGGGGCGGGCGGTGCACAGGGAGAGGGTGAGCAGAAGGACGGCGGCAGCGACGCGGGCCCGGTTCATGCGCCCAACATCCCGCCGGCCGGTGCCTGGTGACTACAGGCGTGACACAAGCATGGCTGATACCACCCGCATGGCACGGCCCTTGCCACTCGCTCGGCCCGGTGATCGGGTCCGGGCCCTCCGGGGGCTGTTGGGGCCTGCGGCCCAGCTCGCGCGTCAGGCCTCGGGGACGCAGGAAGGCGGGGCACCTGTTCGGCCGGGGAGCGCGGGGTGTGAAAATGGGCCCATGCAAGAGGCTTCCGATGGCAATATCCACGTCATTCGGCACGGAGAGGTCTTCGTCATCACGTTGAGGGGGGAGGTGGACCACGATGACGCCCCGGCGCTCCAGGCGGCCTGGGACGCGGCCGATCACGCGATGCTGCCCACCACCGCCCTGGACCTCTCCCAACTGGTCTTCGGAGACAGCATGCTCCTGAGCGCCCTCCTCAAAGCCAAGCATCGCCACGATGCCGACGGCCGCGACCTCATTCTCCTCGGCCCCTTGCAGCCGGCCGTCCACCGGCTCCTCGACGTCAGCGGCACGCTCGATTACTTCACGATCGCCGACACCGGCCCCGCGCCGATCAGCTAGCGCATGACTCTCATGGACAGCACGGTTGGGGGTAGGCGAATGCTTGCGAGAGACGACAGCTTGTGATGAAACGTCGATCAAGGATTTACGGAAACAGCTCCATGGTCGCTGCCCTCGAAAACCGCGCATCAATCGAACAGGACTCCGCGGTGCCCCTGCGATACAGCACCGCCTGGCAGACGACCGAGTTTTCCATCGCCGATGCGAGAACGGCCGTGCGCATGCTGCTCCTCCAAGCCGGTCACAGGCCCGACGCCCAACCCTGCCTGGATGCTCAGCTCGTCGTGAGCGAACTGGTGACCAACGCGCTGCGCCACGCACCGGGCCCGGGCAGCCTCGCGCTGGAAGTGAGCCCGGGCGCGGACCTGTTGGAGATCACCGTCCGCGACGGCTCCCCGAATCCGCCTCGACCCCAGGCACCCGATGCGGGGCGGATCGGTGGACACGGTCTGCTGCTGGTCATCAGGTTGTGCGAGCAGCTGCACACCAGGACCCTGGCGTCCGGCAAGCAGATCATCGCCCGCCTCTCTTTGGGCAGCGCCGCGGCCGCCACTGACGGCGATGACGACGATCCGACAACGATGCGGTGATCCGGCTCCCTCGATCTGCTGAGCGAGGCCACGGGGCCATGGCCGACCGCCATTGCCCTTTCCCTGGCCCCGCTACTCCAGCTACTCCCGCTATTCCTGCGGTTCCCACTGCTCTTTGGTGATCTCGAAGCGCACGCCTCCCTGCTCGGAGCCCTCGACTCTCTCCATGCCGGGCGGAGTGGGGATGGCCTTCGCGAGTTTCATGTCGAGCTTCTCCATGACATTGCGCGAGGGACGGTTGACGACCATCGTCTCGGCCCAGACCAGGCGTACACCGAGCTCCGTGAACGCCTTGCGCAGCAGGGCCCGCGAACCCTCGGTGGCATAGCCCCTGCCCCAAGCCGCCTGGCGGAGCCGGTAGCCGAGTTCGACCTCCTCCAGCGGGCCCTGCGGCTGCGGACGCAGACAGAACCAGCCGATGAACGCGCCGCCCTCCTTCTCGTGCGCGGCGAACAGCCCGAGCCTGCCCCGCCACCGCTCGTAGCCGGCGAGGATGTTGGGCAGGCTGCGCTCGCGGACAACCTCGGGGGCGGTGGGCATGCCCCCGCTCAGGTAGCGCATCACCGCGGCGTCGCTGTCCAACTCGATCAGCAGGTCCGCGTCGTCGGCAGTGAAGGGGCGCAAGGTCAGGCGCTCGGTCTCCAAGTAGGTGTCCACCGAGCCGATCATGCACAGGCGGGGCGGACAGTTCAATGGTTCCGCACGGGACGGGGGAGCCACGGCACGGGCCGGAATGCCATATTCGGACGGTGAGTTGATGTCCCGGCACCGCGCAGCAGAGAGGTGGCACCGCATGTTCACGACCCGCCCCACCCTTCAGGGAACCTTCGGCATGGTGTCCTCCACGCACTGGCTGGCATCCCAGTCCGCCATGGCCGTCCTGGAGGACGGTGGCAACGCGTTCGACGCCGCCGTCGCCGCCGGTTTCGTCCTGCATGTGGTCGAGCCGCACCTCAATGGTCCGGCGGGAGAGGTTCCGATTCTGCTGGCCCCGGCGGACGGTGAGGTCAAGGTGCTGTGCGGGCAGGGGGTCGCTCCGGCCGGGGCCACGATCGAGCACTACAAGGGACTCGGCCTGGACCTGGTACCGGGTACGGGCCCCCTGGCGGCCGCGGTGCCGGGCGCCTTCGACGCGTGGATGCTGCTGTTGCGCGACTACGGCAGCAAACCGCTCGCCGACGTGCTGAAGTACGCCATCGGCTATGCGGAGCACGGGCACGCGCCGGTCGAGCGCGTGGGCGAGACGGTGGCGACGGTCCGGGCCCAGTTCGAGACGGAGTGGCGTTCCTCCGCGGCGATATACCTGCCGGACGGCAGGCCGCCCCGGCCTGGCGAGTTGTTCCGCAACCCAGTACTCGCGGCGACCTGGAAGCGTCTGGTGACCGAAGCTGCCGGTGCGGGGGACAGGGTTGCGCAGATCGAGAGGGCTCGGGAGATCTGGCGATCCGGCTTCATCGCCCAGGCACTCGTGCGCCAGGCTCAGCAGCCCACCATGGACACCAGCGGAGAGCACCACACCGGAACCCTCACGGCCGCGGATCTGGCGGACTGGTCCGCGACGTACGAGGCTCCGGCGGTCCACGACTGGCAAGGATGGACCGTCTGCAAGCCCGGCCTGTGGAGTCAAGGACCTGCGCTGCTCCAGCAACTCGCGCTCCTGCCCACGCAGTTGCCCACTCTCGGCTCGGCCGAGTACACCCACGTCCTCATCGAGGGATGCAAGCTCGCCATGGCCGACCGCGAGGCCTGGTATGGAGATGCGGCCGACGTGTCCCTGGAGGACCTGCTGGCACCCGCGTACAACGAACAGCGGCGGTCGCTGATCGGCCCCGAGGCGTCCTACGCACTGCGGCCCGGCAGTCCCGGCGGGCGGACACCGCGGCTGAGCAGGCACCTGCGCGAGGCCGGGGTCGCCTCGTCGGGCCACAACCTCCTCGGAGCGGGGGAACCCACGGTCGCCGGTGGTCCGTTGGGCCACGGCTCGGGCACCGGCTCCGGGGAGCCGACCGTGGCGCAGGACGGTGCCACGGTTGGCGATACCTGCCACCTCGATGTCGTGGACCGATGGGGCAACATGATTGCGGCCACGCCCAGCGGGGGCTGGCTCCAATCCAACCCCGTCGTTCCCGAACTGGGCTTTCCACTCGGTACGAGGCTCCAGATGGCCTGGCTGGACCGGGGACTCCCGAACTCGCTCACCCCCGGCCGCCGTCCGCGCACCACTCTCAGCCCGACCGTAGCCTTGCGCGACGGAGTGCCCACGCTGGCCTTCGGCACTCCGGGAGGCGATCAACAGGACCAGTGGCAGCTGCACTTCTTCCTCGCGGTCGCGCTGCGTGGCGAGGTCAGGGGCGGCCTCGACCTCCAGGGTGCCGTGGACGCGCCGAACTGGCACAACGAGAGTTTTCCGAGTTCCTTCTTTCCCCGCGGCATGCGCCCCGGGCTGGTCGCCGCCGAGTCACGGATGAAGCCGGAGGTGGTGGAGGAGCTGCGCCGACGAGGCCACGACGTGCTGGTGGGGGAGCCCTGGTCGGAGGGCAGGCTGTGCGCGGTCGCTCGCGATGTGCGTACGGGAGTCCTGTCGGCGGCCGCGAATCCGCGGGGGATGCAGGGGTACGCGGTCGGCCGTTGAGCGGTTACAGCGGTTACAGCTGTTCAGCGGGTGGGGCGGGCAGGCCAGGGGGACTGCCCGCCGGTGATCCGGGCGAAGGGCGCTAGCGGATGCCGAGGACCGCCAGGCATTCCTCGACGCCGGTCAGTTCGATGTCGTCCCGTCGGACGCGTGACCAGTCGTCCCGGGTGAGGCGCCACTGCTGGATCCGTGCCGGCTCGCCGCGGCGGGTGTCCCAGTCCGTGCCGTTGGGCTGGTAACCCAGGCCACGGGAAACGCGGTTGGAGGCTTCGTTGTCGGTGAAGGCGTCGCTGCCGGCCTCGCGTGCGGACAGTCCGGCGAAAGCCAGGTGCAGGATGGCCGCCCGCATTTCCTTGCCGAGCCCGCGTCCACGGCTGCCCGGGGCCAGCCACGAGAAGCTGGACACCGTGCCGAAGCGTGTGAAGTTCGTGCCGATGAGATCCTGCATTCCGACCGGTTCACCGTCAACGAGTACGGCGAAGTACAGCCGCCACGAATCCTGGCTCACCCGGCCGCGACCCGCCCAGATGGAGCGCAGCCATTGCCATTCGCGCTCGGGGCTGTCCGCGTAGAACGAGATCGGATCGTCGAACGGCCACGGCTCGGCGTCGGCCACCCCGGCCCGTACGAGCGGCACGAGCCGTTCCAGCAACTCGTCGGACGCACCGGCCAACGTCAGGCGCGGTGTGCGGACTTCGACGTTCAGCGGGGGATAAGTGTGAGGCACGCCGGGACCCTAGCCAGTCGGTCCCGCGCGCCGCATCCCGTTTTCCGCGAGGCCGGCCTTCTCAGGGGCCCGGCGCCGCTATATGCCGGTCAATGACATATGGTGGTGCCATGACTGACCGGGCAATGCAGGAACCGACCCTGCTCCTTCTCACCGCGCTCGCGGACGAGCCACGTCACGGCTACGCGATCGCGCGTGAGGTGGAGGTGATCTCGGGCGGCCGGGTGAAGCTGCGGACCGGCACCCTGTACGGGGCGTTGGAGCGGCTGTTGCAACAGGGGCTGATCGAGGTGCACAGCGAGGAGGTCGTCGACAGTCGGCTGCGGCGTACCTACACGTTGACCTCGCCGGGGCGCACCGTACTCGCAGGCGAGGCGGAGCGGATCGCGGCCACGGCGCGTGAGGCGACCCGGCGCCTGGGAGTCGGCAAGGCGGCCACCGCGTGAACCCGGTCCTGCTGCGCCTGTATCCCGCCGGCTTCCGCCGTGCCTTCGGCGACGAGATAGCCGAGTCCTACCGGGAGGCGACCGCGGGGGCGGGGTCACGCGCCCGCCTCCGTGAAGCCGCCGACGTCGTCGCGCACGCCCTGCGGCTGCGCCTCGGCATCGGCTCCGCGCACTCCGCCGGACGGCTCCTGGCCACCGCGGCGCCCTTCAGCCTGGCCGCGACGGCCGCATACGCCGCCTTCAACCTCGTCGGAAGCGCGGGCGACTGGTACGTCATGCGCACCGCGGGGGCCGCGGGTGACGCCGGGGCGCTGACGACGCTCATGAACGCCGGCTATCTGCTGACCCTGATCGGCGCGGTGGTCGCACTCACCGGGCGTCATGTCCCCGGAGTGCTGGCCGCGATCGTCGGGGCGGTCGGCAGTTCGGTGAGTTTCCTCTACCCGGTCTGGCTCACTCCGCCCGACTTGAGGTGGGAACTCGTGGGTTTCCTGCTCGCGCCGGTCCTGATCGCCGCCCTTCCGCTGGCCTGCCCGCCCGACCTTCGTCCGGCCCGGCGCGTGCGCGGGGCGCTGGGCGTGCTCGTGCTCGCGGTGTGGGCAGTCCTCCTGGTGGCTGCCCTCGTCGTGATCGATCCGCTCGGCATCGGCCTGCTCATTCCCTGGCGTTTCGGCGTCCCCGTGGTCGCGGCCCTGGCCCTGGTGGGCCGTCGAGCTTTTACCGGCATCCGTACCACAGGCCAACTCGCCGTCGCGGCAGTCCCGTTCATCGTGACCATGTACTTCTCGGGCTGGGTGCAAAGCGACGAGATCTACACCGTCATCGGCGCGCTCGCGGCCACTGCCGTGGTCCTGCGAGTGCGTCGCCGCAGCGCCCCCGACCGGATCAACCCCGCCTGATCCACGGCCTGTTGTCGCCCGACGGCCGACTGCCGATCACAGGACCTCGGCCCGCGAAGCGGGTCCTGAAGCTCGGCGTGCGAGGGATCGGGCCACGCGGCTGACCAGTCGACCGGCGCCAGTGATTCGGCTCGTGGGCGTGGCCGCCCGCACCCCTCATGCCACTTCTTCGGCCGCCTCTTTCCCCGGCGGTCCGAAGCGGCATGCCCATCTTCCCTCCGCATCAGCGGCCGGAGCTCGTCCGGCCGCCCCACCACAGGAGTTCCGATGCCCGCGTCCGTGACCGCGTCCGTGCCCGCTGCCGAACTGGGCGCGGCCGCCCGTTCGAGCCGCCTACGCCGGGCAGCGGGGCCGCGCACGTCCCGGGCGCCGAGCGGGGCAGGACGACTGGCCGCCGTCGATGGACTGCGGCTGTTCGCCGCGGCCGGCGTTGCGGCCTACCACTACCTGGGCACCCCCACTCCCCGCTTCTGGGGCGAGACCTACGACCTGCCACAGGCTGCGCCCCTGCTGCATGCGATCAGTGGCTACGGCTGGCTCGGTGTCGAGGCGTTCTTCCTCATCAGCGGCTTCGTCATCTGTATGAGCTGCTGGGGCCGCACTCCGGCGCAGTTCGCCGTGTCACGCATCGCCCGCCTCTTCCCGCTGTACTGGGCCGTCGTGCTGATCATCGTCGTGATGGGCACCGTCACCGTGCTCGTCGGACAACGGTCGGGCGCACCCACGGATCTGCGCACCACGCTCGGCAACCTCACGATGATTCCGCAGCCGCTGGGCGTGGACTTCACCGCGGGGGTCGCGTGGACGCTGTGGGTGGAGGCCCGCTTCTACCTGCTCATGGGCGCGCTGCTGCTGATCGGCCTGACCTACCGACGCGTCGTGGCCTTCGGGCTCCTCTGGCTGGTGCTGGCGTCCGTCGGCCGTGAACTGCACTCCACCGTCGTGGACGAGTTCCTGCTGAGCCAGTACGCGGGGCTGTTCGTGGCCGGGATCGCGCTCTACCTGATGCACCGCTTCGGCCACAACCTGCTCCTGTGGTTGCTGCTGGGCTTCGCCTGGTGCTACACCCTGACCGTCCTTGAGGACCGCGTAGCCACCCACTCCACTTCCAACTGGGGGCTGAGCGCGACCGTCCTCACCGGCTTCCTCGTACTCCTCGCCCTGGCCTGCGGCCCGCTGCGCCACCTCCAATGGAGGGGCCTCGTCCACGCCGGCGCCCTGACCTACCCCTTCTATCTGGTGCACCAGAGCCTCGGCATACCCGCCACCCGGGGCGTCCTCAAATCCGTGCCGGGACTCGGGCTGCTCCCCTCGATCGCCGTCGGCCTCAGCTTCTCCCTCCTCCTGGCCGCCCTCCTGAACCATCAGGTCGACCGGAGATTCGGCCGTGCCTTCCGGCGCCACCTGACCGCCGCCCTCGACCCCGCCCCCGTGGCTCCCGACCGGCCGAGCCGAGGGGCCTAGCCGTGTCCTTAAGACGAGGGGGCCGCTTGCGGGGAGCGGAGTACGAGCAGGGTGATCTCGCTGGGGGCGAAGACACGGAAGGGCGGGCCCCAGAAGCCGGTGCCGCGGCTGGTGTAGAGGAGGGTGCGGGCACCATGGCGGCTGAGGCCGGCCAGGGCGGGCTGGTCGATGCGGACCAGATGGTGGAAGGGCCAGATCTGGCCGCCGTGCGTGTGGCCCGAGAGCTGGAGGTCGACCCCGCCGGCCGCCGCCCGGTCGACGAACTTGGGCTGATGGGCCAGAAGCAGGACGGGGTGATCGGGGTCGGCGCCGTGCAGGGCTCCGGCGAGGTGGGCGCGGTGGCCGGCCAGGCCGGAGGACTCGGCGGTGACGTCGTCCACCCCGGCCACCACAAGGGTGTCGCCGCCGCGTTCGAGCAGCAGATGGCGGTTGCGCAGCGGCTCCCAGCCCAGCTCGTCCATCAGGTCGACCCAGCCCTGGGCCTCCCCGTAGTACTCGTGGTTGCCGGTGACGTAGACCCGGGCGCGCGTCGCCCGCACGGTGGCGAGTGGGGCGGCCTGGGCGCGGCGGCGCTCGGCCGTACCGTCCGCGATGTCTCCGGTGTGGCAGACCAGGTCGGCGTCCAGCGTGTTGACCGTCTCGCAGACCCGCGCCGACCACCGGGCACGGTCGAGTGGGCCGTAGTGGGTGTCGGTGATGAGGGCGACCCGCGTGCCGTCCAACCCGGCTCCCAGGCGCGGCAGTTGTACGTCGAGGCTGCGTACCCGGGGGACACGGCGGGCCTCGGCGTACCCCCAGGCGAGCAGCACGGCGGCGGTGCCGAGGACCGCCCAGGTGACGCTCCGGGCACGGTCCTGGCCGTCGCCGACACCGGCCACGGTCAGGGCGAGCCGCAGCAGGATGCCGAGCAGGACCGACCAGGTGAACAGGACCCAGATGGCGCCCAGCAGGGTGTCCCCGACGATCGCCGCCCAGTCCTGCTGCCGCCGGCCGTGACCGCGGATCATCGCGAGCGGCATGCCGACCAGGCCGAGGGCGAACAGGGCGGTTCCGGCCAGAGTGACGGGCAGCGGCCACTGCTGACCGGCGTACAGCAGCACCCAGCAGGGCACGGTCCAGAGGAGGATGGGGGCGATCAGGGGCAGCCAGCGCATCACGCGGCGCAGCCGGCTCGGCTTGGGTTCGTCCGCCGCGCTGTCCGCGGATCGGGTGTTGCTGGTGTCGGTCACGCTTCCCCTCCTCCATCAACCAGGTCCTCGGTCAACCGGGCTGCCGTTGCGCGCACTGTAACCGGTTGTCCTCGGCCGGCCGGAGGAGCGGTGCTCGTGGGGTCGCCCACGAGGTGGTCGACGCGTGCTATCCGAGGGACGACTCCACGCGGGCGGCGAAGTCCAGCACCGCGCGGGAGCCGAGGGACCAGGCGCGGGCAGTGGGGCGATGCAGGGTCTGGACGCGTAGGACCGAACCCTCGGGGAGCGGCTCGATCGCCAGCCGGCTTGCCGCCTGCCAGGTGTGGTTCCGGTCGGGGCCGGCCGTGGCGGGTGTCAGCGCACGGGCGGCATCGAGGAGGGGCGTGTTCCCGTTGAGGCGGCCCGCGACCGCGGGGTCTCCCTCGAAGTGGCCGGGGGCGCCGCCGCCGGGGACGCTCAGTTCGAGCGGAGAGGGAACCGGTGGGGTCAGCGGCACCGCGTACCAGAGGTGCCCCAGTCCCAGGCTACGGCGGATTCCCGAGCGGCCGGTCAGGACGGAGGCGCGCAGTTCGAAGGGCCGGGGGGACTGGGCGTCGATGTAGAGGAAGCAGTGGGTCGGCGCGGGCATGCCGCTGAGTCGTGGGCGCGGCGGGAGCAGGCTTCCGGCCGGTGTGCCGGTGCTCTCGGCCGGCAGGATCGTGCTCAACGGCGTTGCCGTCAGGGCGAGTTCGTCTGCCAGTGCGGTGGTGATGTCGACGGCGGCCTGCTCGGGGGTGGCGTTCCGGCCGGTCCAGACTGCGGCGGGCATGGGCGGTCTCCTCCGCTCGGTCAGGAGAGGCCGGCGGCTTCTTGGCGGACCCTGGCCGCCTGCTGGCCTTGGCCTCCGGCGTCCAGCAGTTCGCTCAGCCGCCCGAGGGCCGCCCTGCGTTCCGCCCGGAACCGACCCGGCCGGGCCTCGGTGAGCCTGCGCCAGGCGTCGGCGGCTTCCCCGGCTCGGGCCAGCGCTTCCGGAGCCCGCCCGTGGGTGGCCAAGTCGTCGCGACTGAGGTCGAGTTGCTGGGCCTGCCGGAGCAGAACCTGGGTCGGATCCGCGACGGGAACCGGCGCGGCGGCCTCCTCGCGGGCGACCCTGCGCCTGCGCACGGTCACGCTGATGTATCCGACCAGGGCGATGAGTGCGCCGGTGATGAGCGCGGAGACGAGCTTGTGCAAGAGATCGTTCATGGGGGAGACCTGTTCACTCGACGTGGAGAGGATGGGCGTCAGTGGATACGCGTCAAGCGCGCTGCGGGTGCGCGACCGGCTGTTCGGCGCCCCGCCCCACTGTGGCGGGGTGTGTTGAAATGGCGATGAAACCCCGATGCGGGCGGACCCGCCCTGCGGAGGTCAGGGGGCGTCCCCGCCGCGGCAGTGTTCGACAAGGGCCCGGAGCACGAAGACGTTCGGGATCCTGGACAGCGGCGGGCCGAGTCTGTGCCGACGCCCGTCGACGGTGGCTGTGAGGAACCCCCCGGCCGCGCCCACCCGTTGCACCTGTGACCACGGCCACGCCGTGCCCGCGTCCTGGTGTCCGATGTGCTCCGTGGTCAGCCAGACGTCACCGAACCAGACACGCTCGCCCCGGTGGAGCGCGGCCAGGGCGCCGGGCAGCAGGGCACAGGTGATCGCCCGTTCCGCCACGCGCTCCCAGCCCTGCGGGTCACCTCCGCCCCCGGGGCCGCCGTACAGCACCAGGCGCTTGCCCGCGACGTCGCTGAGCGTGTGGATGACGGTGGCGCCCGCGAAGGAGGAGCCGCGGCGCCCGGTGCTGTGCTGGAACACCGAGGTGGTGTCGTACCGGACGACGTGGACACGGCCCTTCACCACCACGGTCATCCCCTGCGCATACAGGTCGAGTCGGGCGCTCGGGCTCGGGCTCGTCGTGGCGGAGGGGCCGTACCGGGCTCCGGCCGACAGACGACGGATCGCCAGGTGGCGGCCGATGCGGGTAAGGGGGCGGTACGCGGTCGCGGTGTGGGTGGCCAGCCGTCTGCCGAGGCGTGCGCGGCCGGCCGCCGCGGAGATCCGTGCCAGGAGCAGCTCTTCGTCGCGGGTACGCGAGGTCGGTCCCGTCATGGCGCGGCCGGGGAGAGGCCGCCGTCGCCTCCGAGCATGATCGTCCGGTGCGTCCGCCGTAGGAGGCGGCTCGGTGCCACTCCCAGCTCGTCGGCCAGCCGGCGCCGGGTGCGCTCGAACACGCGCAACGCGTCGGCCTGCCGCCCGCTGAGGCAGAGCGCGCGCATCAGCATCGCGCCGACGGGCTCGTCCAGTGGCCGGGCCGCGGCCAGCGCCGACAACTCGCCGACCGCCTCGGAGTGACGGCCCAGCCTGAGTTGCAGATCCAGCTTGCGCAGCGTCAGGCCGGTCCTGTGCTCAGTGAGCCGCAGCCGCTCCAACTCCGCGAACGGGCCCGGCAGTCCGGCCAGCGGCTCGCCGCGGAACAGGTCCAGCGCCTGGGCGCAGACCCCTGCTGCCTCGGCCAGTTCGCCGGACCGCTCGGCCGCAGCGGCCGCACCGGCCAGTTCTTCCATGCGCGTTACGTCCACCTCGACCGCGCCGGGGACCAGCCGGTAGCCGCACCGGTCGTGCCTGATGACCGAATCCGTACCGTCTTCCGCCTGGAGGACCTTGCGAAGCCGGTAGATGTAGACCGGCACGACCTTGGTGAGCGGGGGCTCCATCCCCCAGATTCCGTCCAGGAGTTCATCCTTGCTGACCGTGCGGTCCCGACACAGCGCCAGCCGCGCCAGCACGGCCTGTTGGCGGAGGTGCCCCAGGTCCACCGGCTGCCCGCCGCGCCATGCCCGCAGCGGGCCGAGCAGGGAGATGCGCACCGGCCGTTCGCGGACGGCCAACCGCCGCACGGGAAGGACCGGCACCCGCGGGCCACGGCCGGGAACGACCAGCCCGCTGTCGAAGGCGTGGACGATGGCGGCGGCCCGGTCCCGCAGCCCGAGCTTGGTGAGGATCCCGCGCAGGTGGACGTCGACCCCGCTCTCCGAGAGGGCGAGGGCACGGGCGATCTCCTGGTCGGCCAGACCGCAGCCGACGGCGCGGAGCAACTCGCGCTCCAGGCGGGTGAGCTGGGGGACGGCTGGACGGCCGAGGGCCATGGTCGTCGGCATGCGTGCGCTCCTGGCATGAGGGGGCGGGCGTTGCCGTCGACGTTGGTCACAGGGCGGGGAATCGGACAGGCCGACCGACCGGCCGTATGCGGCCGGTGGCCACGCTAGAGTCCCTCACCTGGGGAAATCGACGTGCCGGGGGAAGGCCGAGACCCGTGAACAATGAGTTCAGCGCGCTGCTGAAGAAGCTTCGGCTTGAGGCGAACCTGACACAAGAGGCGCTGGCGGAGCGCGCCGGAGTGGGCGTCCGCACCATCCGTGGGCTGGAGACCGGCGAGCGCGCCGACCCGCGGATGACCACCGTGAGGCTCCTGGCGGACGCGCTCGACCTCAGCTCCGAGGGACGCGAACGGCTGCTGGCGGCTGCCGTCCGCCGGACCCCGGACGGCGACGGACCGGCGGAATCGGCCGTTCCATCCGACTCGCCCCTTGGATCGCTGCCAACTCCGCCGCCCGGGCCGTCCCTTCCGCTCGGCACGTCCGGGCCGACAGTGGGCGGCCCGCCGGGATCGCCGTTGCACCGAACCCTTACCGATGTCTGCGACCAGGTCGCGCAGACGGTGGCCGCCCGCTGGCAGCGCGAGGAGGAACAGCGGCAGGTCCACGATCCCTATCCGCTGCCGGTGCGCTGGCGTCCCGTCGCCGAGGAACTGACCGACCACTGGGCCAACATCCGCCGCCTGCCCCCGGGCAGCGGGCACCGCCCCCTGGATCTGAGCGGCCAGGTGGACGCGATCGTGGAGGTGTACCGGCGGATCCCGTCCGGACGGCTGGTGGTCCTTGGCCGCTCGGGCTCCGGCAAGACGATCCTGGCCGTGCGGTTCGTCCTGGACCAGCTGAAGGCCAGGGGCCTCGCCGATCCCGTACCGGTGATCTTCAGCATCGGCTCGTGGGACCCCACCGCCGCCGCGTTCCGGGACTGGCTCGCCTCGCAACTGACCCGCGATCACCCCGGCCTCGCCGCCCTGGGACCCGGCGGTACGAACCTGGCCGGCGCGCTCGTCGAGACCGGCCGCATCCTCCCTGTGCTGGACGGCTTCGACGAGATGGCCGACGGCCTGCGCCGCCCCGCGCTGGAAGCCCTCAACGCCACCACGCTGCCGCTGCTCCTGACGAGCCGTCCGGCCGAGTACGCCGCGGCGGTGGCCGAAACCGATGTCCTCACCTCTGCCGCCGCGGTCGAACTGTCCGATCTCACCCTGGAAGACCTGGCGGCCTACCTGCCCCGCACCACCCGTAAAGCCCGCGGCCAGAGCCCGTCGGAGACCGCATGGGAACCCGTCCTGAGCGAACTGCGCGAGCGGCCGCACGGTCCACCCGGCGCCAACCTCGCCGCGGTGCTGACCACTCCGCTGATGGTCACCCTCGCCCGCGCCGTCTACAGCGACACCCCGGGCAGCGACCCGGCAACGCTCCTCGACAGCAGCCGCTTCGGCACCCCTGAGGATCTGGAGGACCACCTCCTCGACAACTTCACCGCGGCCGCCTACCGCCCCCGACCCGGGCAGCGCCTCAGCGGCGGATCGCTGCGCACCTGGGACCCGGACCGCGCCCGGTACTGGCTCGGCTACCTGGCCCACCACTTGAACCGGCTGGACACGCCCGACCTGGAATGGTGGCGACTGGGCCACGGGCTGAGCCGTGGCACCCGCACCCTGGCGACCGCGCTGGTGATCTGCCTGGCCATCACGCTCGTCGACGGCCTGGCCGGCATCCCCTTCGACCCGCTCGCCTATCAGCTCGTGGACGGGCCGGTGGCGGGCCTTCTGGGCGGGCTCCTGTTCGGGCTCGCATACTGGCTGATGGTCGCGGCCAGGGACACCGCCGTGGAGCCCTCCGTCGTCCGCATGAGGTTGCGCGGCAGAGAGCGCGGAACACGCGGGCGCCCTCTTCGCCGGCTACTGACCGGGGTGCTCTGCGGATTGGTGTTCGGCTTCGGGTACGGCTTCGTACGCGGGACGGTCAACGGCGTCCTGTTCCACGCCCGCCTCGCCGACCTTCTGGCCGGCAGCCTCGGCGACGGCACCATCTACGGCCTGATATTCGCCCTCGCGGCCGGCCCCACCCTCGGTCTGCTCTCCCTCTTCGAAGCGCCGCTCGACCTCCGCTCGGCCGTCAATCCCCGCGGTCTGCTGCGGGCCAACGGTCGCACGGTCGCCACCCAACTCCTCGTCTGGGCGCCCACTTTCGGCCTCTTCGTCGGGCTCGGTTCCACGGTGGTGATCCGCGCCGCCGCGGTGGTCCTCGGCCCGGTCGTGTGGAACCTCACGGCCGCCCTCAAGCTCGGCGTCATCAGCGGGCTCGGTGGCGCCTTCGGCTACGTGTTCAGCCTGACCTCCTGGGGCCAGTGGACGGTCTTCTCACGGATCTGGCTGCCGATGACCGGCAGGCTCCCCTGGTCAGTCGTCTCCTTCCTCGAAGACGCCTACCAGCGAGGCGTACTGCGCCAAGCCGGCGCGGTCTACCAGTTCCGCCATGCCCGCCTCCAGCACCACCTGGCCCGCTCCTACCGGCCACCGCGCTCGGGTTCGGTGCGATAGGCCGCATCGCGCCCGCGAGCGCCGGTCCCGCGAGCACCGGCCCCGCGCGCGCCGGCCGTCGGCGTCGGCGTTGACGGCAATGATGTCGCGCGGTCGGCCCGTGGCGAACCGGCCTGCCGTCGCTTGGTCACAAGGGCGGCGCGAAGCTGCCGGGCCGCCGCATCGGGTGCCAGGCCGATGAGGTGGGCGGCTTCCTGATAGGTGTGTCCACCCAGAAGCGTCAAGCCCAGCAAGGCCTCCTGGGTTGTGCAGGCCGGTGGGGGCTGTACTGGCGGTGGCTGAGCGGCGGCGCCCGCCGACTCGTGCGTGCCGGGCCCGCCGCGCTCGGTGGGTGCGCGGGTGGGGGATCGAGGCCCGTCTGCGGGCGGACTGCACACCGCCTGCCACAGCCCGGCGGCCAGATGGCGACGCTGCGTGCGCGGGTCGCTTGCCAGGGCGCCGGGGCGGGTGCCCAGCTTGCTCATCGCCACGACGAACACGGCGTCCGCCGTGGAACCGTCCTGGCACAGGAGGTGGGCGAGCATGTACAGGGGGTGAGCATGGTCGTCGTACAGCGCGGCGAACTCGGTTGCCGTCCGCGGAACCCCATCACCGGCGGATGAGCTGGACCGGTTGCGCCGACGAGGGCCCATCGTGCTCGGGAGGATGTGGTTCATGATCCGCACCACCTGCGGCCGGAGGGATGGGGCGGCCGGGGGCTGGGGCGCTTGACTCCACCCTAGACCTTCCTGCCCCGAGCCGCTGAAACCGCTTCCCTCGCACGACGGATTCAGCCGCAGTGGCGGTTTTCCTCTGCTGCCCAGCCTGCTGCCGGGCCGAGCCGCCGACCCCGGACCGAGCCGCGCACCCCGAACCGAGCCGGACGCCCCGAGCCGGACGGTGCGGCTTCGTCCGTGTCGCGGGCACGGGGTGCACGGGGTGGGTGCATCGCGCCTTCTTCCGATCACGGGGGCGATTCCGGATCCGTCCGGCCGGTGAGGTCGCGTACGACGTCAATCGCGATCGGCGTGAGCGTCAACAGAGCCTGAAGTAAGGCGAGTTGACGCCACTCGCCGCATCGTCCCCTTGAAGGGGCGTGTCCTTGCCGACCATGCTCCCGCCGCATGAGAGCGCTCTCAAAAGGAGGGCGCCGCAACGGGAACGAGGCATCGCCCCATGAGATTGACGAGATGGAGTGGAGTCGTGGCCGCCGCGGTCATCGGTCTCGCGTTCGGCACCGGAACGGCG
Source organism: Streptomyces sp. CB01201 (assembly GCF_002803085.1). Lineage (GTDB taxonomy): Bacteria > Actinomycetota > Actinomycetes > Streptomycetales > Streptomycetaceae > Streptomyces > Streptomyces hundungensis. The sequence continues at coordinate 57,993 of NZ_NNBJ01000023.1, forward strand.
CACGCCGACATACCCATAGGCAAGTCGATGTCGGGAAAGGCCACGTATTACAACGACAAGGGTTACGGCGCCTGTGGCACGCTCATCGACGCGTCGAGCCAGGACCTGGTCGCCGTGTCGCCCGCCTGGTGGACCTCCGCGAACCCGAACAACGACCCGCTGTGCAAGGGCATTTCGGTCCAAGTGACCTACCAGGGCAAGACGATCAAGGTTCCGGTCCGGGACAAGTGTCTGTCCTGCGACGCGACCCACATCGACCTCAGCCAGACCGCGTTCCTCAAGTTCGCACCCCTGAACGTCGGTGTGATCAACGGAATCACCTGGAAATTCGTGAAGTAGCCCTACGCGCAAGGATGTTGAGCTCGTTCGGGGTGCCTCGACAGGGGCCCGCGTGACGTCGTTTCTGTGCGGCGGGCATCGGTCCGGGAGCATCGGTTTGGCCCGGTGCCCGCCGGTAGTCGAGGTGTGGTGCGTGCCCTGCGCTCTCCCGTACTCTCAGGCGGATGAGGCCTGTTCGGACGTTGTGGCGCCGGCCGGGGCGAGTACGAACCACCTCGACGGCACCTCGATGCGCAGCCCATCCGCCGTGTGTTCCGTGGTGATGAGGGGGAGGGTGCCCTCGGCCAGTACATCGAGACCGGCGTTCGTGAGCAGCTCCACCAGGCCGGTGTCGGAGACCTCGCCCGGCGCGATGCCGTGTGCGAAGACCGGGCGGAGCTTCGGCGGCGGGCCCTGCGGATTCCGGGCCAGATCCGTCAGCACGCGCTTCGCGCCTTCGGCGAGTTCCACCACGAAGGCCCGGCCCCGTTCGCCGAGGAGCTTGGCCACGGCGTCGGCGACCGGCTGGCGGTCGGCCGGGTCGCACTGGTGCAGGACGCCGCGCACGTACACGTTGGAGTCGCCGAGCCGGGCGTGGAGATCGCGGACGGGACGAGCGTCGGTGGCGTCCAGCTGCTCGAACCGGGCGGTACCGTCCGGGTCCTGGCTGCGGGCGCGCTCGACCGCGGTGTGTGAGAGGTCGACCCCGATGACGTCCGGATAGTGGGCCGCGAGGTACCTGGTCTGGGTGCCATTGCCGCAGCCGAGGTCCACCAGGGGCAGTTCGGGGTGTTCGATCCGGGCCGCAAAGTGGGCCAGATGGCGGGCAGAGGTGAGGGCCGGTTCCGCGTCCCAGAGCACCGCGCCCGTCGTGTCCGGCGCTTCGCGCCAGAAGCCTTCCCAGGCGTTCCGGTACTTGCTCGTCACGCTCATGATCGACTCCTCAGGCAGCACACAGTGTCATGCTCGGTGTACCGTCCGTACGCATCCCGTACAAGCACCCTCCGCATACCTTCACGCCGCGTTCGAGCAGCGGGGCCGTGATAAGGACCGTGATGGGGACAGGGGATCAGGTGGGGCGGGGTGACCCATGCGGGGGTGCGCGGGTGGCGACCGGCCGGGTAGAGGAATCGGGATAAGTGGGTATGGGTGTCAGGGCAGTGGTTCACGGAAGTGAAGCAACCGCGCTTCGGCGACCCGTGACCGATGACCCGAGAACGAAAACGCGAGAACGAAAACCCGAGAACGAAGACCTGGGAGCGATGTATCCATGGCCGAATTCCTGACCGACATCAAGACGATCCGGGACCGGGCGCGTCAGCAGATCGACCAGGGACCGGTGACCGATGCCTATGGCGCCGACCTCGAACGCGTGCTGCTCGTACTCAACGAGGCGCTCGCCACGGAGATCGTCTGCACGCTTCGGTACAAGCGGCACTACTACACGGCCTCGGGGCTGTACTCGGAGCCGGTCGCCGCGGAGTTCCTTGAGCACGCGCAGGAGGAGCAGCAGCACGCGGACAAGCTCGCGGAGCGCATCGTGCAGCTGGGCGGTGAGCCCGACTTCAACCCGGACACACTCACCTCGCGTTCCCACGCCGAGTACGACGCCAGCACCGACCTGATCGAGATGATCAAGGAGGACCTGGTCGCCGAGCGTGTCGCCGTGGCGTCGTACACCGAGATCGTTCAGTGGCTCGGCAACGGGGACGTGACCACCCGTCGGGTCTTCGAGGAGTTGCTGGCGCAGGAGGAGGAGCACGCGGACGACCTGCGCGGTCTCCTGGAGCGCATCCCGGGCGAGCGCCGCTCCTGATCGCGGGCATTGCGGGCGGGCGGTCCCGTCGTCGTGGCCCGGGGCGCCGAGGGCACGGCGGGGGCCCGCCCGCGGGCCCGCTGGCACAGCGCGCCACGGTGGGCTCGACCGGGGCGCGGATGGTGCGGCCGGGACGGGGCAGGTGCTGAGTATGGGCGACGATGCCGTGACACGGCGACACGATGGGCCGGGCACGGACTACCGCTGCGCATTCGTCCTGGGTGGAGGCGGGGCGCTCGGCGCCTACGAGGTCGGGATGCTCAAGGCACTGATCGAGGCCGGTATCCGCCCGGACCTGGTGGTCGGAACGTCCGTGGGCGCGATCAACGGAGCGGCGATCGCGGCCGAACCGACAGCCCGGGCCGTGGCGGAGCTGGGCGAACTGTGGGGGAGCCTGGGCCGCTCGGGCGTGTTCTCCGGATCGGTCCTCCAGCGCCTCCGGCTCGCCGCCCGCAACCGGACCCACGTCTACTCCTCCGCACCACTGCGCGAACTCCTGGAGACCTGGCTGCCGGCGAGGCGTATCGAGGACCTTGCCGTGCCCTTCCAGTGCGTTGCGGCGAGCATCGAGAGCGCCGCCGAGCACTGGTTCACCCAGGGGCCCCTGATCCCTGCGGTCATGGCCTCGTGCGCGGTCCCCGGGCTGCTGCCGCCGCTCGAAGTCGACGGCGAGCACTTCTTCGACGGCGGTCTGATCAACAGCATCCCCGTGGGCCGCGCGGTCGCCGCCGGCGCCCGCACCGTGTATGTGCTACAGGTCGGACGCGTCGAACGGCCTCTGCAAGTTCCCCGGGCGCCCTGGGAGGTGGCAGCCGTGGCCTTTGAGATCGCACGCCGCCACCGATTCACCCGAGACATGACCGACCTGCCCGAGGGCGTCGAGGTGCATCTGCTGCCCACGGGAGCGGCTTCCGGCAAGGGAGAGGACATCGCGGGCCGCAAGTTCCGGCACCGCGACTTCGGCCTTTCCGGGCGGCGGATGGAGATGGCCTACGAGGCGTCGGCCGCCTATCTGGAAGCAGCGGGGAAGCCTCGCAAGGACGAGGCCCGTACCGACAAGACCCGCACGGACAAGACCCGCACGGACGAGGCCCGCACCGACCAGGCCCGCACGGACGAAACGCCATGAGCCGTGCGGTCGGAGCGCGTGACGTGGCCAGACGATGCGTCACCGTGCCGCTGCTCGTCGCCCTGATTCCCGTCGCCGCGGTCCTGCTCCTCCTGACGGTGGTCCTCGCCCCGCTGACGCTGCTCGCCGGACGGTCCGGACGGCGCTGGCAGCCGCAACGCCTGGCCCTCTACCTCCTCGTGTACCTCGTCGCCGACCTTGCCGGGGTGCTCGCAGCGGGGGTCGCGCGGCTGCGCTGCCTGGATGGCGGCCGAGCCGCCGAGGAGCGTCTGGTGACGCTCACCTACCAGGTGCTGGCACGGCTGCTCGACTTCCTGGTCACATGCTCGGGGCGGATCTTCTCGGTGCGCGTGCAGGTCGACCCGCCGATCCCGGCGCGGACGGACCGGCCGCGCGACGGCATCGTGGTTTTCGCCCGCCATGCGGGCCCCGGGGACTCGATCCTGTTGGTGCACGGCCTCCTCTGCGGCGCGGGACTGCGTCCCCAGGTCGTCCTCAAGCAGTTCCTGCGCTGGGACCCGTGTCTCGACATCGTGCTCAGCCGCCTTCCGCACTGCTTCGTTCCGCACCGGGCCGAGACCGGATCCGAAACCTCGGACGCCATCGGCGCGTTGGCGGCCGCCCTGCACCCGGGGGAGGCGCTGGTGGTGTTCCCCGAGGGCGGCAACTTCACCGAGCGGCGCAGGCGGCGGGCCATCGGCTGGCTCAAACGCACCGGCCAGGCCGGACGTGCGGCTCGCGCCCGCCGCCAGCACCACGTGCTGCCGCCCAGGATGGAGGGCTCGCTCGCGGCCCTCTCCGGGGCGGCCGACGCCGGCGCGGAGGTCGTCTTCGTCGCGCACACCGGCCTCGACCAGATCGACTCACCGTCCCGACTGCTGCCGTCGATCCCCCTGCGCACGCCAGTACGCGCCACATGGTGGAGGGTGCCGGACCGCGCCATACCGACCGGACGAGAGGCCCGCGAGTCCTGGCTGACCGACCAGTGGTCGCGCGTGGACGCCTGGATCGCCCAGGAGTGGAGCGGCCCGGCCCCGACGCCACCCGCCGCGCCCTAGGCGCCGGAGACATCGCTGTTCCAGGCGGGTGGGTGTGCGCTCCCCGGCCTCCCCTCGGGCCGCTTGAAGGGTGGCCCGAGGAAGGCCGGGGTCGGAAGGGGTTGGGTAACGCCGGGTCAGATGCGCCGGGCTCCGTAGAAGCTCCCCAGATAGCTCATCTTCTCGTAGCGGACCGACGCACCGGGCTTTGGTGCGTGAAGCACCATGCCGTCGCCGGCGTAGAACCCGACATGCTGGAGGTTGTTGAAGAAGACCAGGTCACCGGGGGCCAGCTGGCTGAAGCTGACCGGGCTGCCCTCATTGATCTGGGTGTAGGTGACGCGGGATATGTGGACGTTCACCTGGCGGAAGCCCCACTGGGTCAGGCCCGAGCAGTCATAGGAGTCGGGGCCCTCGTGGCCGGACTGGTACGGCTTGCCTATCTGGGTGGCGGCTGCCTGCATCGCGGCGTAGCCACGCCCGGAAGCAGGCTTCTCCCGGCCCAGGTTGACGCGCTCGCCGGCACTGCGGCTGGCCCGCGTCTCCTCCTGCTTCAGCTCGGTGCGCTCGGCGGCGGTGAGGGTGTTGAGGAGCTTCTGGGCCTCGGCGAGCTTGCCCTGGTACGCCTTCTTGCGTTCACCGACCGTCTTGCGGACGTCGGCGAGTTCAGCGACCTTGCGGCCCGCCTCGACCCGCTTCTGCGCCAGCGCCCGCTGCTTCGACTGGACGGTTTGCAGCGCCTCTGCCTGCCGACCGCCCAGCTGGTCCATCGCGGACGCCTTGTCGAGATAGGTGTCCGGGTCGGCGGAGAGGAAGAGGGCGACGGCCGGGTCGATGCCGCCCGAGCGGTACTGGGCACTGGCGAGTGAACCGATGCCGGCGCGCAGGGCGTTGAGATCGGCCTGTCGGCGGGCCGCCTCCTCTTGCAGCGACGTCACTTCCTTCTGGAGGGCGGCCTGGTTCTCGTTGGCCCCGTTGTATTCGTCGGTCGCCTTTTCCGCTTGGTGGTAGAGCTCGTCGACCTTCGACTTCACCTCGTCCTTGCTCGGCTTGGCGGGCGCGGCCTCGGCGGCCTGAGAGCTGAGCGCCACGGCTGCTGCGGCAGTCGCCGTGAGGACGGTGACTCGGGCACGGCCCGCTTGTCTGGGACGGCGATGGGACCCCATGGGAGGCAGCTCCTTCTTCCTCAGAGCCGCCGAACTACCCTGCCATGGCGGCTTCTTCGCCGACACCCCGGCTGGGTGACTGGTCGCGCGAAGGTTTGAGAGATGACCTTAGTGACCAGGTTGTGATTCGCTCAAATTTCCGTGGGCAAAATTTGACCTTCAGGCCGCGGTGCTCGCGCGTGGCACATGGTAAGTGGCGTTCAGTGACGGTGTGATGCCTCAACGTCGTTGTGGAGAACCGGCGTTGAGGCGCGGTGTTGAGGCACGGCGTTGGGGCACGTTCGGGTGCGGTCGCGGTTCGTCGGCGCCCGTCGGGAGCTGCCATGGGCAGCATTCTTCGGGCGCCTTGGCCAACGGGCCCTCCGGGCCGTCCGTCCCGTTCAGCCCTTGCTCTCGAAGCCCGCCAGCAGTCCGCGAGGGTCGAAGGTCACCCGGATCCGGGCGATCCTCCCGCCCCGTACCTGCATCCAGTTCGCCGTCGGGGTGGGCGGCGCAACGCTCGTGTGCAGGTCGAACCAGGTGATTGCTTCATCACCTTCCGCCACTCGCACCTTCACGTCGATCTTCTCCAGCACCTGGCCGAGCCCCTTCAGCCCGGCCAGGGCCTCCTCCACGCCCGACGCCGTTCCGAGCGTCCCGACAAAGTCGACGTCCTCGGCCAGCAGTCCTCGCAGGCTCTCGAAATCGCCCGCCTCCCAGGCGGTGAAATAGGTCTCGGCAAGCTCTCGCGCGGTCTTCGTCGTCGTCATGACTCCATTTTCCGGCCCACCTCACCCATCCGTCCAACAGATAGTCGAGATAGCACCTATCATCACTGGATATGGAGATGCATCAGTTGCGCTACTTCGCCGCGATCATGGACGAGGGCACCTTCACCGCCGCCGCCCAGCGCCTGCACACCAGCCAGTCCGGTATCAGCACTCAAGTGGCCAAACTGGAAACGGAGTTGGGGCAGCGACTGCTCGACCGATCAGGCCGTCGCATCCGCCTCACCCCGGTCGGCGAAGCCGTGCTCCCTCTTGCGAAGAATGCGCTCGCCGCCGTCGAAGCGATCCAGCACACCGCCGCCGAGTTCGGCGACGCGGTCCGCGGCCGGGTCCGGCTCGGCATGATCATGGGCTGCGCGATCCCGCCCTTCCTCGACACGGTCGCAGACCTCGGCCGCAGCCACCCCGGGGTCGAACTCAGCCTGCACGAGGGCCACTCCAGCGAGCTCCAGGCCCAGGTCCTCTCCAGCGCCCTCGACCTGGCCCTGATCGCCTACGCGGGCGACGTCGCCCCGGGCCTTGAGGTGAGCATCGTCCTCGACGAGCCGATCGCCGCCCTCGTTCCGCCCGGACACCCCCTCGACCGGACGGGGCTGCGTCTCGCCGACCTCGGTGGCGAGAAGATCCTCTGCCTGTCTCCGGGCACCGGCATTCGCGCCGCCTACGAGGACTCCTGCCACCGGATCGGCCTCGACGCACGCGTGGACATCGACGCCAGTTCCCCGGCGACGTTGCTCCGCCTCGCCGAGCGGGGCGCCGGCGTCGTCGTGCTCAGCCCGTCCTCGACACGGGGCACCGGCCTGCGGACCGTCCCGCTCACCGATGCGGCCACCCACGCCCGGCTGGGGATCATCACTCGCCGAGGCCAGCACTCCCCAGCCGTACAGCTCCTGCGGACCAGGCTCGTCGCCGCACTGCGCGCCGGCTAGACATGCCCTGCGCCCTATCGCCCTCCCGCCCTGCCGCTGCCGAACTCGGCAGGGCGGCGCCGCACCTGGCGCGTGCTCGGCCTCATCCTGCGGATACCGCCAGGGCCGGGTCGGCGCACTGCGGGCACTGCTACCGTGTGTCCAGAATCAATGGAACGCGCGAAAAATCGCTCCTGAATGGTGTTTCTGAGCGGCGCCCCACGGTGTCAGTTCCCTTCCCGGAACCCAGTGCTTCCTTCGTGACCACAACGAAGGCAGAAGACTGTGCACCAGCACCGTGTCATCATCATCGGCGCCGGCCTCGGCGGCCTCACCCTCGCCCATGGGCTGCGCGCCCGCGGCTTCGACGTCGCCGTGTACGAGCGCGACCCGCACCCGGACCACCGCCCGCAGGGTTACCGCGTACAACTCGACGAACCCGGGCTCGCGGGTCTGGAAAGCTGCCTGCCGGAGCACCTCTTCCGGCTCGGCCTGGCGACCGCGGCCTCGCCGCCCGCCCGGGTCTCCGTCCGGGACCGCCACCTCGGCGTACTCGGGGACCGGCCCACCGCCCCCAGCCCGGACCCGTCCGGCAGCACGGACCGCCCCCATCGCTCGTACGCCTTCAACCGCCCAACTCTGCGCCAGATCCTGCTCTTCGGGCTGGAGAGCACCGTACGCTACGGCGCGGAACTGCTGAGCTGGGAGAGGCGGCAGGACGGGACGGTCGCCGCGCGGTTCACCGACGGCCGCAGCGCGAATGCCGACCTTCTGGTCGGCGCGGACGGTGTCGGATCGGCGGTGCGCGCACTGCTGCTCCCTCAGGCCCGGGTCGAGGATGCCGGGCTGCGCCTGATCTACGGGCGGATCCCGCTGCACCCGCGGGCCGCCCGCGCCGGGGAGGCGGGCCGGGCTGCCGAAGCCGACGGGAGCGCGGACGTACTGCCCCCGTGGGTGTTCGACAGCATCTTCACGGTGGTGACCGGAGGGCCGGGAAGCCCGCACGTCGGGTTCGGGCCCGTACGGTTCGACCGCCCTCCCGGCGAGGCCGGTCCGGCACACTCGCCGGCCGTCCCTCTCGCCCCCGTCGGCGACTACATCGCCTGCATGGTGGGAGCGCCGGCCGACCACCCGGACGTACCCCCGTTCCCCGAACTGCGCGGTCTCGGCGGCCCGGCCCTGCGCGAGCTGGCCGGGCGTCTGATGGGCGACGACTGGCACCCCGATGTGCACCGCCTCCTGGCGCATTGGGACCCCAGCTCGCTGTTCCCGCTGCGCGTTTCCACGGCTCGTCCCGTACCACCGTGGGAAGCGGGCCCCGTCACCCTGCTCGGGGACGCGATCCACGCCATGAGCCCGGTGCTGGCCATGGGCGCGAACACCGCGATCCGCGACGCCGCCGAGCTGACCCGGACCCTGGCCGTGGCCGCGGACTCCCGCACGCCGCTCGTGGACGCCGTACGCGCCTACGAGATCCGGATGACGGAGTACGCCTTCCCGATCGTGGCCGCCTCCCAGCGAACGGGCCGACAGCGGATCGGTCAGAAATAGGCGACCGGTCGGGCGGGGCACGCCTCGCCCGACCCACCCCGCCGACCCGCGGCGGCTGTACGGGACCGTGACCCCGCAATGCGGCTTTCAGCGTGTCCGTGGTGTCACAATCCTGGCCAGTCGTGGACACGGCGATGAGTTCTCGCTGCCTGAAGAGTCATTGCGTACCTGAGGTGTCACCTCGTCGTCACCGCCAATGCAGGAGGAAAGATGGCCCAGCTACTGAGAGTCCAGAACTTCACCATTTCGAGCGACGGTATCGGCGCCGGTGAGGGCCAAACGCTTGAGAACCCGTTCGGTCCCGGCATCGATCCCGCGAAACTGTTCACCTGGGCCGGAGCCACGGCCAGCTGGCCCATGCGGACCGACGGTGGCGGCAGTCGCGGCCTCGACGACTACCTGACGCGGGACTACGCCCGCAACATCGGCGCCGAGATCATGGGCCGCAACAAGTTCGGTCCCCAGCGCGGGCCCTGGCAGAACCACGAGTGGCGCGGCTGGTGGGGTGAGGAGCCCCCGTTCCACACCCCGGTGTTCGTCATGACCCACCATGAACGTCCGTCGATCACGCTTTCCGACACCACCTTCCACTTCGTCTCCGGCGATCCGGCAGCGATCCTGGAACAGGCGCGGGAAGCAGCGCAGGGCAAGGACGTCCGGCTCGGCGGCGGAGTCACCACCATCCGGCAGTTCCTCGACGCCGACCTGGTCGACACCATGCATGTCGTCGTGACACCCGCGAAGCTCGGATCCGGTCTCCGGCTCTGGGACGCGCCCGATGAGTTGCTCGACCGGTTCCACCTCGATGTTGTGCCCAGCCCGAGCGGTGTGACGCACCACCTGTTCTGGAGGAAGTGACACGAGCGCTCCCCGGCGTGCCGGGTTCCACGCCGCCAGAGCACCAGAACGGCCCGTTCCGCATTGCTCTGGATGCGGAACGGGCCGTGCTGTGGCGCGAGGTCCCACCCGACGGTGGTCGGTCCTACAGACCGACGGTGAGGGTGAAGGGCTGGGTCGCGGTTCCCGCCGTGTTCTTGGCGGTGAGCGTGAGGTGGTACGTGCCGGGAACCAGAGTGGTTCCGGTGATGGTCGCCGTTCCGTTGCTCGCGGGGGTGAACTTGAAGCCCGCCGGCAGGGTGCCGCTCTCCGTGAGGGTCGCGGTCGGGCTGCCCGTAGTGGTGACCGTGAAGGCGAACCGGGTGAGAATTCCGGCGACGGCGCTGGACTTGCTCGTGAAGGCCGGGGACTGGCTGACGGTGATCGTCAGCGGGCCGGTGGCCTTGCCCGCACTGTTGGCGGCGCTGATGGTCAGCGGGTAGCTGCCCCCGCTCCCGGGCCCAGGGGTGCCGGACACGGTGGCGGTCCCGTTGCCGTTGTCCTTGAAGGTGATCCCGGACGGCAGAGCCCCGGACTCGGTGAGCGCGGGGACCGGCGTACCCGTGGTGGTGACGGTGGTGCTGAACGCGGTGCCGACCGTGGCGGAGGCGGTGGTCGGGCCGGTGACCACGGGTGCGGTGCCGGGGGTGCTGCCGCCGGCGGGCACGGTGACCGTGATCGAGCTGCCGGCGCCCACGGGGGCCCAGGCCGATCGGGTGCCGCCGTAGGACTCGCCGAAGTCGGCCCCGTTGACCGTGCTGCCGGCGGGGACGGTGACCGGCACCGAGACCGCGGAGCCGCCGGAGTTCGCGACCACGACGGAGCCGTTCTGCACCGTGGCCGTGACGTCGGCGGCGTTCCTCGCGGTCGCCCAGGCCGCGGACTCGGCCAGCACCTGGGACTGCGTGGCGTCGGTCATCTGGACCAGCGGCGCGGTGGACCAACTCGCGTACTGCGCCTGCATGTTGCTCAGCAGCGTCAGCAGCGTATAGCCGTAGTCGGAGGTGGTTCCGCCCACGGTTTTCGACGCCGGCCCGATCAGGTTGGACTGGTGGGCGTAGTTCATGCGCGGGTCGTCGGCCAGCACATGGCCGAGCATGATCCGGGACTCGGAGGCGAGCACGGTGGCTTCGGTGGCGGGAGTCGTGGTGCAGGTGGTGGACGGTGTGTTGGAGCACTTTCCGGTCTCGGCCGGATACTGGCCGTCGCCGATCGAGGAGCCGGCGGCGACGTAGGCGGTGTTGTACTCGTTCAGCTCGTCGGCCCAGTTGGCCGCGTTGTAGTAGATGTTGCTGGGGTAACGGGGTGCCGAGGCCGCGCTGTTGCTGGTCCCGCCCGCGCTGGTGCCGTTGATCGTGTACGACTGGGGCTGGCGCGAGGCATCGGCGCCGAAGACGCTGACGCCGGTGTCGGCGAAGGCCTTCGGGGTGTTCGGGTTCTCCAGGCCGGAGTGCTCGCCGGTGACGACGGAGTGTGCGGAGAAGTTGCTCAGGCCGTTGTTGGCGGCGAAGGCGTCATTCAGACCGATCTCCTGCTCGATGCTGGAGTCGGCCGTGGAGCTGCTGGCGGGGACCCAGCCGGCGGCGTTCGCGCAGCCGATGCCGGGGTCGGTGGCCGTCGGGTAGGTGGCGGTGCTGCCGGGGCCGCCGCCCGGGCTGGTGGCCCCGGTGTCCGTGAAGGAGTAGGACGTGGCCGAGCCGGCCGGGTCCTCCTTCACCTGGCCGACCAGACCGAAGTCGGTGGAGCCGGCGGGGGCCCGGTAGACGTTGTACCCCCAGAAGCCGGTGCCGCCGGAATACCGGGACTCCAGCTGCGCCAGGCTCGGGCCGCCGCCGTTGGGGGCGTCGGGCCAGGACAAGGCGACCGATCCGTTCGCCGCGACCGTGATCTGCTGCGGAGTGGAGGGCTCGGATTCGCCGTAGGCGGTGGCCGCCGTGATCTCGTAGCTGTAACCGCCCGAGGCCAGCGCGCCGTTCGTACCCGCGACCGGTACGTCCGCGGGCTGCGGGGCCGCGACCGTGCAGCCCAGGAACATGTGCGACCAGGTGTGGTTGATCCAGTTGAACGACGCCTGCTGCTTGAGGAGTTCGTTCACGAAGGCCGCGTCGTTGGGGTAGGCGGGGTCGACGGTCTGCCCCGGGTCGGTGTAGGTGGTGCCGTTCACCGCGGTGCTGCCCGAGCAGTTGGCGTTCGACGCGTCAGCCGCGGTGGGCGTGGTGCACGCGCCGATCGCGTTGAACGCGAACTCCAGCTTGATGCCGGTCTGCTTCTCCCAGTTGGCCACGTAGTCGACGTCCGCGGCGCTCATCTGGGTGTCGGGCGGAGCGTCGGCCGCGTTGCCGCCCACGCCCGGCGGGCACAGGACGTCGTTCGGATCGGTGGCCGCCGGGGTGCACTGATACTTGTTGCTCCACTCGTTGTCGGCGATGAACACGTCGTCGACGTCCTGCCCGAAGTAGTTCCGGTACAGGCCCAAGTGGGTGTTCTGCGTTACCCAGTTGATCAATCCGGGGCTCAGCAGCAGCCACGGCAGTTGGGTGGCGTTGTAGTTGAAGGTCAGTGCCAACTCGGCGACACCGGCCTGCGCGTCGGTGGCCGGATGCTGGTAGACGGCGGCGAGCGTCTGGCCGGCCGCGTTCTGTAGCCAGGGGGTGACGGGTGCGCCGCTGACCGGAGTCGCCGGATAGCCGTAGGACCCGGTCTCGAAAGGCACCGGCCCCTTCAGTTCCGGCAGCGCGGCAACACCGGACGACGTCAGCTGCGCGGTCCCGCTCATCGCACCCGAGCCGGCGGGGGTCAGTCCCACCGAGGCCGAGGGATATACGTATCCGTCGATCTGACGTACGCCGAAGCTCGACTCGTAGCTGTCCAGGGCTGTCAGCTGTCCTGAGCTGAACCACACCGGCGAATCCGCGAACACCACGCCGTTGTAGTAGCCGTGTGTCCCGCTGGAGAGCGGCGGCAGCGAGACCGTTTCGCTGCCCAGGTCGCCGGTGGAGTTCACCAGGCTGTACGCGACCCCTTCGGTGTCCAGGGCGTGCTGCCACGCGAGCGTGGTCGGATCCTCCTGGCCGCCGCCGATCAGGAGGACCTTCAGATCCAGTTGCGGAGCCGGGTCCGCGAACGCGGGCGCCGACGCCGACACCTGTGTCGATATCGCTAACACGAACGCGGCCGCCCCGGCAACAGCCCACTGTGCTGCACGTCTTATCACTGACTTTCTCCCCAACAACTCGTCTGCCCCGACCGCCCCTTGAGTAAGACCGGGCGGCTAGCGCAGCATCCGGCGCTCTGGGTGCGGTGAACATGGACATGGGAATATCCAGAGCAGAACTTCAGCTGCCTTTGCCGGACCGGCCTCCTGGGATGCCGCGGCGGAGCCGGCTGCCGTGCGGTGGATGATGGAGCCATGCTCGTTCGCATCGAGGGATCACGGCTGCCCGGCCGGGAGTGCGGTCCCGAACACCGCAACGTCCACGTTGCCGTACAGCGGCGTGACCGACCCACGGAGCTGCTCGGGCCGCACCCCGGCGATGCGCCATCGGCGGAGTGGGAACTGGAGGTCACGGCCACGCCCGTTGAGGGAGGGTGGGACCTGAGGGGCCCCTGTGTCCAGGGCCGTCCGGGCGGCAGGTTCCTCTACCTGTCCTGGGGCACGGTCGACGCACACGGGACGTTCGCGATGTTCCGGAGGGCGAAGCTTCTGTTCGACGGCATCGCGCCCGCGATTCTTGCGTCGGCTGTCGAAGGGGGCCTGCTGGTGGGGAGGTTGGGGCTGACGGACCCGCAGGGGAACCCGCTGTGCGCGGCTGTCCGGCCACCTCTGATCGAGTGGTCCGCCTCGTAGCGGCCGGGTACGGATCGATCCCCGGCGAGACCGCATCACCGCGTCCTCGCCGCGGAACGCCCGCCTCGCCGCCATCCCCACATGGCCGGCGAGGCGAGCGGACCGAACGGCTTAGATCACGCCTTGGGCGAGCATGGCGTCGGCGACCCGCTCGAAGCCGGCGATGTTGGCGCCCGTCACGTAGTCGCCCGGGGCCCCGTACCGCTCGGCCGTCTCGTACGAGACCGCGTGGATGGACCGCATGATGCCGGCGAGTTCGTCCTCCACCCGCTCACGGCTCCATGCCACCCGGCCCGCGTTCTGGGCCATCTCCAGCGCGCTGACGGCGACACCGCCCGCGTTGGCGGCCTTGCCAGGGCCGAAGGCGACGCCCGCCTCCTGGAAGAGGTGCACCGCTTCGGGGGTGGTGGGCATGTTCGCGCCCTCGGAGACCGCCTTGACGCCGCTCGCGGTGAGCGCGCGTGCGTCCTCCACGCCCAGCTCGTTCTGCGTTGCCGACGGGAAGGCGACGTCCGCCGGAACCTCCCAGACCCGGCCCTGGCGTACGAAGCGGGCGGACGAACCGCGCCGGGTGGCGTAGTCGCTCACGCGGCCCCGCTCGACCTCCTTGATCTGCTTGAGCAGAGCCAGGTCGATGCCCTTGTCGTCGACCACGTAGCCGGACGAGTCGGAGGCCGTCAGCGGGTTGGCGCCCAGCTGCTGGAGCTTCTCGATCGTGTAGAGGGCCACGTTGCCGGAGCCGGAGACGACCGCGCTGAGCCCGTCGAGGGACTCCCCGCGTGCCTTCAGCATCTCGGCGGCGAACAGCACGGCACCGTAACCGGTGGCCTCGGGACGGATCGCGGAACCGCCCCAGCCCTGGCCCTTGCCGGTCAGGACGCCCGCCTCCCAGCGGTTGGTGATGCGGCGGTACTGGCCGAACAGGTAGCCGATCTCGCGGCCGCCGACGCCGATGTCGCCGGCCGGGATGTCGGTGTGCTCACCGATGTGCCGGGACAGCTCGGTCATGAACGACTGGCAGAACCGCATGACCTCGGCCGCGGACTTGCCGTGCGGGTCGAAGTCGCTGCCGCCCTTGCCGCCGCCGATGCCGAGACCGGTCAGGGCGTTCTTGAAGATCTGCTCGAAGCCGAGGAACTTCACCACGCCGATGTCCACCGACGGGTGGAAGCGCAGGCCGCCCTTGTACGGGCCCAGCGCGCTGTTGAACTCCACCCGGTAGCCGCGGTTGACGTGCACCCGGCCGTGGTCATCCGTCCACGGCACCCGGAAGATGATCTGCCGCTCCGGCTCCAGGAGCCGCTCGACGAGCCCGGCCTCCGCGTACTCCGGGCGGGCCGCGAGGACCGGACCCAGGGTGTCCAGGACCTCCCGTACGGCTTGGTGGAACTCGGGCTGCCCGGGGTTGCGGCGCTCGATGTCTGCCCGCAGTGCGTCCAGCCTGTCCTTGGGGTCGGTCACAATCGGTTCCTTTCCGACGTCTGTTCCGGCGGGCGTGCGGGCCCAGTTCACAGTGCCACACCGCGGTTCGGGCAACGTCGCCGGTCCACCCCTTGGCACGGCCCGGCCGCACGGCTTCACCACGCGTGGTCACCGTCGGACAGCCGCCCTCTGCCGCCCCGCCGCCTTCATGCCGATGAACGGCATTCGCGTGCTTTGAACTGTCCGGTCGGACTTGCGCAGTGGAGACGTCGGGCCGACAACATCGGTTGCGACGCGGCGCGTTGCTGCCGGGCCGGAGGGGCACGGGTACGGGTTCGGGGGGTGGGTGCTTCCGGTGCCTCACGCCAGGCGCAGCGGGCTCGCCTCGGCCCGCTCAGGCCCCCGCTTGCAGACGCAGGCCCGCCAGGGTCAGTTCCAACGCCGAACGGAACTGCTCGATGTCGTCGTGCCCGTCGAACTCGTCGACGATCTCGTGCACGAACGGGAAGTCCGCCGGGTCGAGCTCTCGCCAGGCCTGGGCGTAGCGGCCCAGGAACTCGTCGCGGCCCACCGCGCCGTCGAGCACCTCCTGGGGCGGCTCCTGGCCCAGGTCGATGGCGGAGCCGACGACGACCCCCACGACCGCGGACACGGCATGGAATCGCTGACGCGCGGTGAGGTCCAGCCGGAGGGTCTGCTGCCCGAGCTTCTCGTAGAGGCGCAGCGCGTTGCCCTGGACGTCCGTGTTGCGCATGAAATACGCCCCCAGCCAGGGCCTTTCCATGATCGCGTCGAAGAGGGAGACGGCCATCGCGCGGAGGTCGTCGATCGGGTCGTCGTGGGACGGGAGTGCCTCGATGTCGGCGAGCGCGGCCCCGATCACGTGGTCGGTGGCGCGGTCGAGCAGCTCGTCCTTGCTCGCCACGTACCAATAGATGCTGGCGACGCCGCCCCCGAGGCGCTGCGCGAGCGCCCGGAAGGTGAGCGCGGGCTCTCCTGCCTCGTCGAGCAGGGCCACTGCCTCGGTGAGGACCGACTCCATCGAGTGCGAAGCCCGTCGACGTCCTCCGCGGGGGCGGTCCTGCTGGGGAGCCATGGCTTCACCTCTCGTTTTGCATCGTATCGAACGTTGTTCTATCGTAGCTCATCGTACGCCGTTCGATAACGGAACGCTGTTCGATGACAAGGACTGCCATGACCACCGCCCCGCCTCCAACTCCCTCGCGCGCCTATCCGTCGTTGCGCGCGGCGTGGATCCCCCTGGCAGCCCTCTGCCTGGCCTTCTTCGTCGAAATGGTCGACAACACCCTGCTCTCGATCGCGCTGCCCACGATCGGCCGCGACCTCGGCAGCGGCACCACCGCGCTGCAATGGGTCACCGGCGCGTATTCCCTGACCTTCGGCGGACTGCTGCTCACTGCCGGCTCGATGGCCGACCGGCTCGGCCGCCGCCGGGTGTTGCTGGTCGGACTCGCCGTGTTCGGCTCGCTGAGCCTGTGCGTCGTCCTCGTCACCACGGCCGGGGAGCTCATCGCGCTGCGTGCCCTGCTCGGCATAGCCGCTGCCGCGATGGCCCCGATCACGAACTCGCTGGTCTTCCGGCTGTTCGACGACAAGGCCCTGCGGATGCGGGCCATGACCGTGATGATCGTCGTCGGCATGTCCGGCTTCGTCCTCGGACCGCTGCTCGGCGGCACCGCGCTGGCCCACGTGAGCTGGGAGTGGCTGCTGGTCATCAACGCCCCGATCGCCCTGATCGCCTGCATCGGCGTCCGCCTCGGCGTCCCCGCGGACCGCCCGGAGGACCTGACCAGGGACGCACTCGACCTGCCCGGCGCCGTCCTGAGCGTCGCCGCCATCGGACTCGCGTGCTACTCGCTGACCAGCGGTGTCGACCACGGCTGGCTCTCCGCGGCCACCCTCGCCTCGATCGCGGGCGCCGTCGTGGCCGCGATCGCTTTCGTCCGCCACGAGCGCGGCAGCGCGGCACCCATGCTGGACCTGCGCCTCTTCTCCAACGGAACGGTCCGAGGCGCGGCCGTCGCGCAGATCGGTACGTCCATCGCGATGGCCAGCGTGATGTTCGGACTCATCCTGCACTTCCAGTACGCGTACGGATGGAGCCCGGTGCGGGCCGGGCTGGCGAACCTGCCGATCATCGTGACCATGCTCGCGGCCACCCCGCTCTCCGAGTGGCTCGCGCGCCGCTTCGGCCACCGCATCGCCTGCCTGGTGGGTGCTGCCTGCCTGGCCGGTGCGCTGGCCGGTCTGTCCTGGGGCGTCTACCACGGGTACGCCGCCATCGCGGTCTGCATGGTCCTCATGACCGTGGGGCTGCGCACCGTCATGACGATCTGCGCGGTCGCCCTCGTCGACGCGATGCCGAGCAACCGCACCTCGATCGGCGCCGCCCTCAACGACACGGCGCAGGAGGTCGGATCCAGCGTCGGCACGGCGGTGGTCGGCACCCTGATCGCCGCCCTCGTCACCACCCAGCTCCCGGCCGGCACGTGGAGCAGCGGGCTCGTCACGTCGTTCTTCCACGGCGAGCGAATCACCTACGCCGTTCTCGCCGTGCTCGTCGGCCTGATCGCCGCCGGCGGAGCGCTGAGTCTCACCAACGCCCGCACCGTCGAGGAGCATGCGGCGGAAGAGCCGGCGGAAGGCTCGGTGGAAGCGGCTGCCTGAAGAGGGCCGGCCTGGTCACCGGGTCCGGGGTCGTGGAAAAGCTGGTGCCCGGCGTTCCCAGAAGCGGGTAATGTCTTTGTCATGTTCTTCCAGACGCCGATTTACGAGTGAGCCGTGAGGGGCCCCCGCTGACGCCCTTCGGCCTCGTCGGCCGGCGCCCCCGAGGCAGCCGCAGATCACTTCGACATCAATACCGGGAGAACCCGTGACCGTGAGCAAGAACATCAACAACCCCGTGGGCATGGGCGGCGGCCAGCGCAAGAAGCTGTCTCGCGCCGAACGCCAGAACAACGGGCCGCACCGCAATCTCGACCGCCGGGCAGCGGCCGACCAGAAGGCGGAGCTGGTACGCAAGATGCGCGAGAAGGCAGGCGCGGCTGAGGAAGCCGGGCAGGGAAGCGAAGGTTCCCCGCAGAGCTGAAGCACCGCCGCCGCAGGGCGGCGGCTCATGGCAAACAGGGCCCGTACCGCCATTCGCGGTGCGGGCCCTGGCTGCTGAGTGTCCAGAACCGACGAGATGCCAAGTCCCGCTCCCCGGGACCATGGTCCGCTGGTCTCGTGCGATCAAGTGCCGAGCGCCGCCCTCAGCCGTGCGCAGATGTCCTCGACCGCTGCCGCGCCCGGTGGACGGTTCGCCTCGGCCATGGCCAGTTGCAGCACCGGCCCGTAGGCGTCGAAGCGGGCCATGTCCTCCCTGCGGGCCGGCTGCACCAGGAAGTGGAGGTGGCCCGGCACCGCGTCGGCGTGGGACCACAGGCAGACGTAGACCTGGTCGGGCTTCAGAACCGCGGTGACCGCTGCGCTGGTTCGCTGGAGCAGGGGACCGAGTTCCGCGGACTCGCGGCTGGTCAGGTCGGCGACGTGAACGACATGTCGGATCGGCATGACGGCCAAGGTGCCCAGCCCGAGCGGGCCCACCGAATGCTGTACGACCCAGAGAGGTGTCCTGAAAAGCGTTCCACCCGGTAACGGACGATCGCCACCGATGAATGCGCAGGCCGTGCATGCGTTGTCGATCTCCGTCATCGCGACCTCTGCGGTGTCGAGGGAGGGCCGGGTTTTGCACGCTGGTTGGCATGGAATCGCGCCTTCTTCTGACGGTTCCCGCACGTGTTCATGTCGCACCATTTGCGGGTGCGGCTTCGACTCGTGTCGAAGAAGGCGGCTTGACAGGTCGGCGATGCGCACAGGGCCAGTTGGCCGTCCCGTTCGCCCGCGATGATGCTGATCGCATCGGCGGCGATCACGCCGAGGGCATCCTCCACGCCGGTGGCCGAGTTGAGCCGCCACTGCCGTTTGCCTTCGGGCGTCAGCGTCACCGTGGCCCGCCCCTGGGTGCTGAAGCCGTTGAGGACGTCTACGGCGGCCGGGGGGAGGGCCTCCTGGACCGCGGCCGCTGTCGCGGCGGCGTGAATCGCCTCCCGCAGCTCCCGGGCGAGGTCGAGCTGAGCAGCGGTGCAGGCGTCCACGGGCAGGCCGTTCACCGTCAGCCAGTCGACGAGGCGTCGTGGCGTGGGAATGCGCTCCAGGGCGTCGCCATGACGCTCCGACAGCGTCCCCGTGAAGCTGGTGGCCAGCACACTGCCGAGGCGGAAATCGGGGAACGAGGCGCTCATGGAACCACCTTAGCCGGTTGCGGCACGGCCGGAAAGGCTGTTAGAACCGTCATAGCCGGTTCGCAGCAGGCGCCGGCGGCTCCGCGATGGCCAGGAGGTCTCATGCCCCGCCCAACCAGCGACATCGACGACGTAGAAGCATGTGCGACTCGGGCAACCGACGCCGAACTCGACGATCTGCGCGCGCGGCTGACCGCGGCGCGACTGCCGGAGGCCGAGACGGTCGCCGGTGCCGGGCCCGGCCCGCGCCGATGGGAGCAGGGCGTTCCTCTCGCGGACCTCGTGGAGGTCGTGAACTACTGGCTCACTCAGTACAGTTGGCGGCCTTTCGAGGAGCAGCTCAATCGAATCGGCCAGTTCCGTACGACCATCGACGGGCTGGGAATTCACTTCCTGCACCGCCGCTCCGCGCGCGCGGATGCCACCCCGCTGGTCCTGACGCACGGCTGGCCGGGCAGCATTGCCGAATTCGTCGATGTGGTGGACGAGTTGGCGAATCCGCAGGACGCGAGCTCGCCGGCGTTCCACGTCGTGGTTCCGTCGCTCCCGGGATTCGGCTACAGCGACAAGCCGACCACCACCGGCTGGGGAACCGAGCGGATCGCGGCCGCGTGGGTGGAACTGATGGGAAGGCTCGGCTACAGCAAGTTCGTAGCTCACGGCGGCGATTGGGGAGGCAACATCACCACCGTTCTCGGTGGCAGGTTCCCCTCGCACGTGCTCGGCATCCATACGCTGTTCGCCGAGGCGCCACCCGGGTTGACGACGGACGGCCTGACGGCGGCCGAGCGCAAGTGGACCGAGGACACCCGCGACTTCTGGCGGCACCGCGCGGCGTACGCGAAGCAGCAGGCGACCCGGCCGCAGACCATCGGCTACTCGCTCGTCGACTCACCGGTCGGGCTGCTCGCCTGGATCCTCGACAAGTTCGCCGAGTGGTCGGACACCGGGGACAGCCCGTTCGAGACGATCTCCGTCGACCGGGTTCTCGACGACGTCACCCTGTACTGGCTGACGCGAACCGGCGCGTCGGCGGCCCGCATCTACTACGAAAGCCACAACTCGCTGGATCCCGAACTCCGGGTCGACGTCCCGTCGGCGATCACCATGTATCCCCGCGACATCGAGAAGTGCCCACGTCCTTGGGCGCAGGAGCGGTACCGGCGGATCGTGCGCTGGAGGTCGCCCGAGCACGGAGGGCATTTTCCGTCGCTGGAGGTCCCCGGGTTTTTCGTCAAAGATCTGCGGGAGGGCCTCGCGGCCGTGCTGGCCGCATCACGGTGATTCCGCATCACGGTGATTCCGCATCACGGTGATTCCGTATCACGGTGATTCCGGCGCGGTCGAGTGGTTCAGCCGGCGGGGCGCAGCGCCCGGTGGTGGTACCGGACGGCGTGGAACTCGCCGTAGTAGGGCGAGTCCTCGTCGACCGGTTCGAGATCGCGCACCACCTCGTCGCCGCGCGGATCGTCGCGGAGGAACAGCTGGATCGCCGCTGTCACCCGTACGGCCTCGGACTCGTCCTGGAGACGGGCGGCGAGGGCGTACGAGGGGGCGGGAGAATCCGGGGTCGCCCGTGCGACTGCCCGGCAGGCCCCTGCGCGCACCAGGGCGTCCGCGTCCCGGGTGCACGTCACGACGGCGGCCAGTGCCTCGGGATCTCCTTGCGCGACCATCTCGTGAAGGCCGGAGAGTGCGTTCAGCCGGACCTCCCGGTCGGCGTGCCGGGTGAGTGCCGACAGCGGTTGCTGGGCCCGGGGATCCACGGCCTGGGACAGGCCGGCGGTGAGCGCCCGCATCACCCGGGGATCCTCCTCCGTGGCGGCCCACGGGAGGAAGAGGTCGACGAGTGGCATGTCGAAGGCGCCGTGTCCGTCCTCGGTGACGTTCTCGTCGAAGAGATGGATGAGACGGATCACCTCGGCTCCGCAGTACCGCTCCAGAGGGTTCGGGCTGGCCCGCAGGGTGACGGCCTGCGGCCAGACGTCCGTGGCCCGGCGCGCCTGGAGTGCGAGCGTCGTCGCCACCCACACCGGCTGCTCGACGTCCGGCTCGGCGAGGGCGCGGCCCATCAACTCTGCGAAGCTCGGCTTGATTCCATAACGGGGCTCCAGCTCGGTGAGGAGCGCGGTGTGTCCGTTGCGGACCGTCAGGCCGCCGAGCGACAGCTCTTCGCAGACGTTTCCCCAGCAGTCGACAGCGGTTTTGCGCACCATCGGTTCCGAAGTGCTGCCGCTCCTGCGGCGCAGCTCCGCCTCCGCACCCGTCAGGTGCCAATGCCGTGCGAGCTCCAGGGCGTTACGCCCTTCTGGGTCGGTGAACCCCGGATCGGCTCCCGAGCAGATGAGCACGGACGTGATCTCGCAGGCACCGAGATCCACTGCGCGCAGCAGGGGCGAACGGCCGTCGGCGGCGGGTTGGTCGAGGTGGACCGGCCGTTCCGACATCGCCAGTTCGTCGATCACCCGGAGGTCGAAGGCGTCCACGGCCAGGCAGAGTGCCGGTGTGCCGTGTTCGTCGGCCGTGTTGGGGTCGGCGCCCGCGGCCAGCAGGGCCCTCACCCGCTTGGCATGGCCACTCCGCACTGCCGCGATCAGCGGATCCTCACCCATGTCCGCGCACCCGCCTCCCGGCCCACCCAGGTCCCGCACCTTCGCCAGCACGAGAACCCTATACGCTCCGGGCCCGCGTTTCCCCAGGTCAGGGGCGAGGATGGTCAGCGGGCGATCGAGATCGCGAAGGGCGCGAACCCGCTGGAGCGCATCACATGCGGTACGAACAGTATCGCCGCCTCGGTCGCGCGGGCGGTCTGGATCCCGCCGAGATCGGTGATCCACTCCTTGCGCCAGCCGAGGTCGATGAGCAGGTCGCGGACCGTCTGCTTGGCCTGCGGATCCTCGCCGGAGAGGAAGGCGTCGGGGGCCTGCGTGAGCGCTGCGGGCGCGGTCATCACCGGGAAGAGCATGGTGTTGAGCGTCTTGACGACGCGCGTTTCGGGGAGCGCTTCCTGGAGTTGCTCGGCGAGGCTGGACCCTGGGTAGACGAGGTCGGCGGGCAGTCCGTCCGGTCCGTCGACGGTGGCGTTGGAGACGTCGACGAGGATCGTGTCGCGCAGTTCTTCGCGCAGGGCCACGAGCCGCTCCAACGAGCCTGCGCCCGGGGTGGCGTTGATCACGATGCCGGCTGTCCGGGCAGCACCGGCGGCGGCGCCCGGCGTGCGGTCCGCCACGGTCACCTCATGCCCGGCCCGGGTGAGGGCCGCGGCCAGGTTGCCGCCGACGCGGCCGTTTCCGAGAACTGCGATCGTGGTCATGCTGATCTCCTGTGCGGGTGGGTTGGTGAGTGTGTATGTGCGCTGGGTGGGTGCGTGCGTGTGTGCGGGCAGTGGTGTGCGGTCAGCGCGAGAGCGTGGTGACGGCCTCGGCGTGGACGCCGGGTGCTGCGGCCAGGAAGCTCTCGCTCTGCGGGGTCCAGGGGCGGCCCTCGGCGTCGGAGATCCGTCCGCCGGCCTCGCTGACGAGCAGAGCCCCGGGAAGCAGGTCCGCGCGCGCTCCGGCGAACTGCCAGAAGGCGTCGATCCTGCCCGCGGCCACGTTCACCAGATGCAGGGTCGCGGGCACGGAGGTCCGGACGACGAGTGCGTCGAACAGCATCGCGGTGATCGAGGCGCCGACGCGCCGTACGACACTCTCGTCCTCGTCCGGCCGGGCCTGGCTGGTGGCCACGATGCCCAGGCCGAGGTCCGCGGTTCGGGAGACGTGCAGCGGACGGCCGTCGAGGTACGCGCCCGCGCCCTTGAGCGCCGTGTAGGTCTCGCCGGTCAGCGGCAGGTGGACCACGGTGAGCACCGGCTGGTTGTCCCGTACCAGGGTGGCCGTGACCGCCCAATCCGGCAGCGCGTGCAGGTGGTTGACGTTGCCCTCGGCCGGATCCACGACCCACCATTCGCCGGTCGGCAGCGCTCCGCCGTCCAACTCGTCCTCCACCCAGCCGGCTTCGGGCCGCAGCCGCGTGAGGCGGGGGCGCAGGATGTCGAGAGCCGCGTCGTCGTTGGCGGCGAGGGCGCGCATCAGCTCTTCGCGGGTCCCGTACCGGACCACCTCGCCGAAGCGCTCGCGCAATACCGAACCGGCTGCGCGCACCGCGCTCTCGGTCTCGCCGAGCAGCTCGGCGTCGGAGGCGGCTGCATCGGTGGTCTGAAGCGTTTCGGACATGGTGGTACTCCCTTATGAGGTGGGGTGATGAGGCCGGTTGGGCCTGACCGCGTGTTCCGTCTTGCGCCTTCACCACGAAGGTATAGAGCCCCTGGATTAACTACAACTGCATGTCAGGCACGGATAGGATTACTCGCATGCAATTGGATTTGAATCTGCTCACCGCCCTCGACGCACTGCTGGAAGAGGGAAGCGTGGCCGGGGCGGCCGCGCGCCTGCATGTCACCGCGCCCGCGATGAGCCGGAGCCTGGGACGCATTCGACGTTCGACCGGGGACGAGATCCTGGTGCGCACGGGCCGCACGATGACCCCGACGCCGTACGCGATCGCCGTCCGGCAACAGGTGCACGAGCTGCTGCACCAGGTCCATGGCGTGCTGGCACCGAGTCGCGAACTCGATCTGGCGACGCTGGAGCGCACCTTCACCCTGCGCTGGCACGACTCCCTGGTCGCCCTGAGCGGCCCCGAACTGCTCGCGTCCGTACGCGAACAGGCGCCGGGTGTGCGATTGCGCTTCGTCGCGGAATCCGGCATCGACACCCCCGAGTTGCGGCGCGGCGAGGTCGATCTGGAGGCGAACGCCAACGGGCCGAGCGCACCCGACATCCGGACCGAGAGCGTGGGGGAGACCCGCCTTGTCGTCGTCGTGAGGCACGACCACCCGCTCACCCGCGTCAAGGCCGTCACCGCCCAGCGGTACGCCGCCGCCGAACACGTCACCGTCTCGCGGCGCGGAAACCTCAGCAACGCCCTCGACGACGCTCTCGCCCGGCTCGGGCTCACCCGCCGGGTGGTGGCGACCGCGCCCACGGAGGCGGCCGCGCTGGAGTTCGCGCGCGGCTCCGACTTGCTGGTCAGCGTTCCCGAAGCCACCACGCGGTCAGCGGTCGCCGACCTCGGCCTGGCCGTGCTCCCGCTTCCGCTCGAACTGCCGTCGGCGCCGATATACCTGTCGTGGCATCAGCGCTACGACACCGACCAGGCCCACGCCTGGCTACGCGGACTGGCGCGCGCCGCGCTGACCGTGCACGAGGTGTCGTAGCCGGCCCGGGCCGGCCGCCGTGTGGGCCCGTACGGCGAAGGCATCCCCGGGGTGAGGGCTCGGGAGCGCAGCGGAACGTGCGGGGCGTCGCCCGTCAACACGTAGTCGCTGCGCACTCATTGGAGTGAGTGACCAATCCCGTTGCGCGCAGGCTCCGAATACGTCCCGTGATGAACATTCCGAGCAGCGGGATACGCCTTCCGCCCGCCGTCCCGTCCGGACGGCCCGGCGGGGTCGCGGCGAACCGGAGGGAGCGGGCCGCCGCACCCGTGTGCACCGGCCACCGCGCCTTTCGCACCGGCCACCGCGCCGCTGCTGAGGGACTGAACCTCGCCGCCGTCTCGACCACACCCCGCGCCACTCGCACGGGCGTGCCCAGTCCTGTCGGGCGCTACCTGTTGTTGCCGAACCCATCCTCATTCTTCTTGGAGCAGTCATGAACGCCCTGCGTTTCCGTCGTACCGCGATCGCCGTCACCGCCGCCGCCGTCCTGCCCTTCGCGCTGAGCGCGTGCGGGGGCAGCGACAGCAAGAAGGACAGTTCGGCCGCCACGGAGGCGGCTGCTCCGCCGGCCTCGCAGTCCGCCACCGGGAGCGACGCGTCGATGACGGACAAGCCCTTCGGGTCGGCGTGTGCGTCGGTGCCGAAGGACGGTGCCGGTTCGTTCGACGGGATGGCCAAGGACCCGGTCGCCACCGCCGCCTCGAACAACCCGGCGCTGTCCACCCTGGTTGCCGCGGTCAAGAAGGCGGGCCTGGTCGACACCCTCAACAACGCCCAGAACATCACCGTGTTCGCCCCGACCAACGACGCCTTCGCGAAGATCCCGAAGGCCGACCTGGACAAGGTCCTCAACGACAAGGCGATGCTCACCAAGATCCTGACCTACCACGTCGTGGGCCAGAAGCTCGCGCCCAAGCAGCTGGACAACGGCTCCTTCGACACCCTGGAGAAGGGCAAGGTCACCACGACCGGCTCGGGCACCGCGTACAAGGTCAACGACAGCGCCAACGTGGTTTGCGGCAACGTGCCCACGGCCAACGCCACCGTCTACATCATCGACAGTGTCCTGATGCCCAAGTAGTCGCGGCTGACGGCAGGTTGAGCAGTAGTGAGGTCGGGGGCGGGCCGTAACGCGGCCCGCCCCGACCGTAAGGTGAACGCATCAGACGAGGAGGGACCGACCGTGGCATCCATTCCGCAGCAGGGGCAGGCCGTTCCGGATTTCCACCTGCCCGGTGGCGTCCTGGCCGAGGGCCGGTTCGAACGCGGCGAGTACCGGCTGGGCGCCGAGCGCGGTCGTCCCTTGGTGCTCGCCTTCTACCCGGGTGACGACACCTCGGTGTGCACCCGCCAACTGTGTTCCTACTCCAGTGGGATGGGCGCTTTCGCCGACTGCGGAGCCGACGTCTGGGCCGTCAGCCCGCAGTCGCTGGACAGCCACGAAGCGTTCGCCCGCAAGCACCGGCTGGCCCTGCCGTTGCTGGCCGACACCGACCGTACGGTGGCCCGCTCCTTCGGCATCGCCGCTCCCGGGATCGGCCTGCGGCGGGCCGTCTTCCTCGTCGCTCCCGACGGCACGCTCTTCTGGAAACACGTGGCGCTGCTCGGCGCCACCTTCCAGAGCGTGGACACCCTGACGCGTGAGCTCACCCGCCTCCAGGAAGGCTGAACGGCCGTTTGCGATGCCCGAGGGCAGGTACTCGTTCTCCCACCCCTGAATGCGTGCAGGCCGCTTTTGTGAGGGTATGGGGGAAACGTATCGATCACTGGTAACTCGGGTAAGGAGCGTGACGCGATGTCCACGACGGTTCCGGCGCTGTCCACCAGCAAGGCCGGCTCACCGTTCGAGAGGATCACCCTGGAGCGCAGGGACCTCCGACCGAACGACGTGCGGATCGACATCCGCTACGCGGGGATCTGCCACTCGGACATCCATCAGGCCCGGGACGAATGGGGTGTCGCGATCTTCCCGATGACCCCGGGGCACGAGATCATCGGTACCGTCACCGAAGTGGGTCCGGAGGTGACCGCCCACCGTGTGGGTGACGTGGTCGGCGTCGGATGCTTCGTCGACTCCTGTCTGGAGTGCGAGGCGTGCCGCGACGGCGAGGAGCAGTTCTGCTCCCGTGGTGTCGTCCAGACGTACGCCCAGAAGGACTACCAGGGTGACGTCACCTACGGCGGGTACAGCCGGCAGATCGTCGTGCGTGACCACTTCGTCCTGAAGATTCCCGACGGAGTGGACCTGGCCGCGACCACCCCGCTGCTGTGCGCCGGAATCACCACGTACGCGCCTCTGAAGCGGTACGGGGTGGGGCCCGGCGTCAAGGTCGGGGTCATCGGCATGGGCGGCCTGGGCCATGTGGCCGTGAAGATCGCGGCGGCGCTCGGCGCCGAGGTGTCGGTGCTGAGCCGGACGGACTCCAAGAAGGAGGACGGCCTGGCCTTCGGTGCCCAGCACTACTACGCCACGCAGGACGGGAGCGCCTTCGATCGCCTCGCGGGCCACTTCGACGTCCTGCTCAACACCGTCGGCGCGGGCATCCCGCTGGACAAGTTCCTCGGCACCCTCGGCCGGGGTGGCACCATGGTCAATCTCGGCGCCCCCAGCGATGCGCTGGAGATTCCGGCCTTCGCGCTGCTCACCATGCGCAGGGCGGTGGCCGGTTCCATGGTGGGCGGTCTTGAACAGACGCAGGAAATGCTCGACTTCTGTGCCGAGCACGGCATCACCGCCGTCATCGAGCTCATCTCCGCCGACCAGGTGGACGAGTACTACGAGAAGGTCGTCAGCGGCGACGTCCGCTACCGCGCCGTCATCGACACCGACACGCTCGGAAGTGCCGCGTCCTGACGCCGAACACCCTGCGGGCCGGGCCCCGAGCGAGGGGCCCGGCCGTCGCCGTCACATCACCTTGTCGAGGTTGACGGTCGCGCTGATCAGGGCGAGGTGGGTGAACGCCTGGGGAAAGTTGCCCAGTTGCTCACCGGTCGTGCCGATCTGCTCCGCGTAGAGCCCGACGTGGTTGGCGAAGGTGAACATCTTCTCCAGGGCGAGGCGCGCCTCGTCGGTCCTGCCGCTGCGTGCCAGAGCCTCCGCCCACCAGAACGAGCAGATGGAGAAGGTCCCTTCGAGGCCGTCCAGGCCGTCGGGTGCCTCGCACGGGTCGTAGCGGAACACCAGTGAGTCGGCCACCAGCGAGGCGCGCACGGCTTTCATCGTGGACAGAAACCTCGGGTCCGTCGGCGACAGGAACTTGACCATCGGCATGATCAGCACGGATGCGTCGAGCACCCGGGAGGGTGCCGCGCCCTCGCCGTGCAGCCGCTGCACGAAGCTGCCGAGCTCGTCGTTCCACCCCTCCGTCATGACCTGCCGGTACATGGCGTCGCGGGCCGCTGTCCACCGCGGGAGGTCGGCCGGCAACCCCCGCTGGCGGGCCATCCGGACCATCCGTTCCACGGCCACCCACGACATGATCCGCGAGTACGTGTGACGCTGGCGCCCCGCGCGGGTCTCCCAGATCGACTCGTCCTCGCCGTCCCAGTTCTCCAGGAGCCAGTCGAGGATCGTGGTCAGGTTCTGCCACGCCTCGTAGGAGATGCCGGAGCCGTGCTTGTTGAACAGGTAGATCGCGTCGACGAGTTCGCCGTACACGTCGAGTTGTAGCTGGTCCGCCGCCCCGTTTCCCGTCCGCACCGGGGCCGAGCCGCGGTAGCCCGTCAGATGCTTCAGCTCACACTCGGGCAGCTCCGAGTCGCCGTCGATCGTGTACATGGCACGCAGCGGCCCCGCTTCGCCGTGGGCGCAGGCCTTGTCCAGGCAGCGGGTGAGCCAGCCGACGAAGGCCTCGGCCTCCTCGGTGAATCCGAGCCGGAGCAAGGCGTACAGGGAGAACGCCGCATCGCGGATCCACACATAGCGGTAGTCCCAGTTGCGGTTGCCGCCGATGCGTTCGGGCAGGCCCAGCGTCGGGGCGGCCAGGACCGCGCCCGTCGGCTCGTGCGTGAGCAGTTTGAGGGTGAGCGCCGAGCGGTGGACCATCTCGCGCCAGCGCCCGCGGTAGAGCGACTGGCCCAGCCATCCGCGCCAGTACGCCACGGTCGCGTCGAACAGCCCCTCCGCGGCGGCCTGTTCCAGCGGTCCCTCCTGGTCCGCGTCGCCGTCGACCTCCAGGACGAACAGCACCTGATCGCCCTCGTCCAGGCTGAACTCGGCCTGCGCGTCGCCGCCTTCGACGGTCAGGTCGCTGTCGCTGCGCAGCCTCAGGACGAGGTCGTCCGAGACGAACCGAACCCCGCCCTCGCATTCCTCGGCCCGGTGCCGCGCCCTGCCGTAGTCCAGCCGTGGTGCGATCCGGGTGCGCATCCGCATGCTGCCACGCACCGACCGCACCCGGCGCACCAGGCGCTGGCGGTGGCTCTCGTCATGGGCCCGCAGCACCGGCATGAAGTCCTGCACCTCGACCATGCCGTCCTCGGTCAGGAACCGGGTGATGAGGATCGCGGTGTCGGGGAAGTAGAACTGCTGGCGCGACGCGGTCCCGCAGCCGGGCCCGATCTCCCACACGCCGCCGCGCTCCGCGTCCAGGAGCGAGCCGAAGACGCTGGGAGAGTCGAACCTCGGGGCACAGAACCAGTCGATCCGCCCGTCCGTTCCGACCAGGGCGGCACTGCGCAGATCGCCGATCAGGCCGTGCTCGGCGATCGGCAGGTACGCGGAGGGCTCCTGCGTCTCGTCACGGATCATGCCTGTGGCCCCCGTCCCCGCCACACGCGTGCGCCGGCATCTGCGCCTCCCCGGTCCCGGTGGACGAACAGCAGCCGCTCGTACGCCTCCCAGGGGACACGCCAGGACGCGGGCGGCCGTCCGTGCCGGTGCGGGCCGTACGGGGCCGGGAGGAGCTTGCGCAGGGTCTGACCGCCGGTCCCGCCGAACAGGACGAGGACCCGCAAAGATCCCTCGGCGGTGCCGGAGCCGCTCCGTCCGCTCATGCGTCACTCGCTTTCGGTGAAGACGTGCCGGGCGCACTGCCGCCCGATCCGCCCGCGGACGGCGTCCCGCGCAGTCGGGGGGCGCACAATTCGTGAACGGGTGGACACCGTGCTCGCGCACCACTCTCCACCGTGAAACGCGCGTGCGCCCGGCGAACCCGCCGCAGACGGGTGTGAACACGGGCTCACGGGCTACCTATGGTCCATGTCGCATTACGATCTGGTCGTGCTCGGCGCGGGCACCGGCAACGCCCTGCTCGACGACCGCTTCTCATCCCAGCGTGTCGCCATCGTCTCGGCGGGCCCCTTCGGCGGGACCTGCCTGAACGCCGGCTGCATCCCCAGCAAGATGCTGGCGGCCACCGCCGAAGTCGCGGGTTCCGTCCGCCACAGCGACCGCCACAATGTGCGCGCTCGCCTGGAGGGCATCTCGTGGCCACAGGTGCAGGAACGCGTCTTCGGCCGGCTCGACGCCGACGCACGGGACGGAGAACAGGGACGCCGCGACGCCGACTGGGTCACCGTCCTGCGGGGCCACGCCCGCTTCACGGGCGAACGCGAGCTGCTCGTACACACCGAGCAGGGGACCGAACGCCTCACCGCCGACAAGGTGGTCCTCGCCGCGGGCGGCCGCCCGGCCGTGCCGCCGGTGATCGCCGAGTCGGGCGTGCCGTACGAGACCTCCGACACCGTCATGCGTGTGGACGCGGTGCCCGCGCGGCTCCTGGTCATCGGCGGCGGATACATCGCCGCCGAACTGGCACACGTCTTCCACGAGGCCGGAGCCGCCGTCACCGTCGTCGAACAGAGCGACACCCTGCTCAGCCAGCAGGACGAGTCGATCGCCGAGGCATTCACCGCCATCGCCTCGTCCGTGTGGGACCTGCGCCTGGGGCGCGAGGTGACGTCGGCGGAGAAGGTGGCCGGGGACCCTGGCGAGGGCGACGAGTGCGGCCAGGGCGGCACGCTCGTCGTGACCCTCGACGACGGGTCCAGGATCGAGACGGACTTGCTGCTGGTCGCGGTGGGACGCCGCCCCAACAGCGACACCCTGGACCTGGAAAAGGCCGGCATCGACTGCGACGACCAGGGACTCGTCACGGTCGACCGGCAACTGCGCACCAGCGCCGAGAACGTCTGGGCGCTCGGAGACATCGCCGCCGACGGGCCCCAGCTCAAGCACGTCGCCAACCGCCAGGCAGCGGTCGTCGCGCACAACCTGCTGCATCCAAAGGACCCCCGCACGATGTCCTACGACGTGGTGCCCTCGGCGATCTTCGCCCACCCGCAGATCGCCCAGGTCGGTCTCACCGAACAGGAGGCCCGCACCAGCGGACGGGACTTCCTGACCGGAACGCGCCGCTACGAGGACGTCGCGTACGGCTGGGCGCTGGAGGACACACAGGGCTTCTGCAAGGTCCTCGTCGAGCGCGACTCGGGGCGCCTGCTCGGAGCCCATCTGCTCGGCCCGCAGGCCCCGACGCTGATCCAGCCGATCGTCGTCGCCATGACGTACGGCCTGACCGCGCGACAGCTCGCCGACGGCCCGCTCTGGATCCATCCGGCCCTGACCGAGGTGGTCGAGAACGCACTGCGGGAGTCGCTGCCGGACTGAGCGGACGGGGCGGGGCGGCCGTCGAGCACGCTTGTCGGTCGCCGTCCCGCTGATACCTCAGGCGCAGCAGGCAGCAGGAAGCAGGCAGCAGGCAGCAGGCAGCAGGGGAGCCGGGAGCAGAGGCAGGGAGCAGGCGTCAAAACGGCAAGCGGCAGGCCGGGGTGGCTTCCGACCCTCCGCACGCGACAAGATGGGCGGGTGGGCCCAGACCTCGCACAACAGGAGCGAACCGCATGTCCTCATCTCCTCGCAGCCCTGCCCTTCTTGTTCACCAGTACGCACGGAACGAGAGCTGGGTGGTGGCAGCCGAGGGCGAGCTGGACGCCGAGACGCTGGCCCCTCTGAAACAAGCCCTGGAGGAAGCCGCAGCCATCCGGGAAATCGTCGTGTTCGACGCTTCCGCAGTGCCCTTCGCGGACTCCTCCACCCTGAACCTCCTGCTCCAGATCCACCGCCGCACCACCCTGCGCATCGCGGGCGCGCAGCCCCAACTCCTCCGCGTACTGGAGATCACCGGCGCCGACCTGGCCCTCGCGCTCTTCCCGAACCTGACCGACGCCTGCAAGGCCCCCGCCTCTTGAACTGCTGCCGGGCGGGGCGGGCTTGGGCACGCCGGGTGAGTGCGCGGCGGCTGTTAGCGTCGGTCGCGTGAACGACAGCGTGTATGTGGGAAAAGCGGGCAAGGACGCGGCACTTGACCGAGGATGGCTCCTCGGGCACTTCAAGGACGCCGG
This sequence comes from Streptomyces sp. CB01201, assembly GCF_002803085.1. Taxonomy (GTDB): domain Bacteria; phylum Actinomycetota; class Actinomycetes; order Streptomycetales; family Streptomycetaceae; genus Streptomyces; species Streptomyces hundungensis. The sequence continues at coordinate 89,738 of NZ_NNBJ01000023.1, forward strand.
CGATCCGCGCCACAGCGAGGCCGTGGAGATCAAATGGGGCGTACACCCTCGCGCCGATGCGCGATCCCAGTGGGTGAGGGGCGAGGAGCGGACGGCTCTGCTGGTGCTCATCAGCGGCCGCTTCCGGGTCGAACTGCCCGGTCGTAGCGTGCTGTTGGCGGAGCAGGGGGACTACGTCGTGTGGGGTCGCGGAGTCGATCACTCATGGTTCGCGGAGGAAGAGTCGGTGGTGCTCACCGTTCGGTGGCCGTCCGTGCCGGGCTATGCGGTCTGATCGCTCGTGTGAGCATTCGTTGGCTGAACGCTCTTCGCCCCGGCGGGGTGGGGGCGCCTCCCCGCAGTCTCCCCGCACTCCCGCCGGGCAGCGGCCGCTACCGGGCCCCGGGCCCTTCGACGTCGGTCGACGCGAAGGCCCCGAGGCCCGGCCCACGGCGCGCGGTTGATGTCCACCGGGCGTGGGCCAGGGGCGGCACGAGAGGTTTGACCGTGTGGGCAGGCGTGGTCAGGGCCTGTCTCCGGTGCCCCCCTCCGTGGGGGCTGACGTGCTCTGCGCGCCACCGGGGCGCGGCGGCTGCCGGGTGTCGTGGATGCTGTCGTGGGCGGCTGCGGCGATGGCCCGGGGCGTGATGCCGAACTCCGAGTACAGGCGCTCGTAGTCGGCGGAGGCGCCGTAGTGCTCCAGGGAGACGATCCGGCCGGCGTCCCCGACGATGTCGCGCCAGCCCTGCCCGACGGCTGCCTCGACGCTGACGCGGGCGCGGACGGCCGGCGGCAGGACCTGGTCGCGATAGTCCTGGGGCTGGGCGGCGAACCACTCCCGGCACGGCATCGAGACGACCCGTACGGCGAGCCCGTCGGCGGTCAGCAACTGGCGTGCTTCCAGGGCGATATGGACCTCGGAGCCGGTCGCGATCAGGATGACGTCGGGGTCGCCTCCGTCAGCCGTGTCGGCCAGAACGTAGCCACCCCGGGCCGCTTCCCGCGCGGGTGCGTACTCGCCGTCGCGGTCCAGGACCGGCAGGTTCTGACGGCTCAGGATGAGACCCGCGGGCCGGTCGTGGTGTTCGAGGATGGCACGCCAGCACGCGGTGGTCTCGTTCGCGTCGGCAGGACGTACTACGTCCAGGCCGGGAATGGCCCGCAGCGCGGCGAGGTGTTCGACGGGCTGGTGGGTGGGGCCGTCCTCACCGAGACCGATGGAGTCGTGGGTCCACACGTACGTGGCCGGCAGCCGCATCAGGGCGGCCAGGCGCACAGCGGGCCGCATGTAGTCGGAGAAGGTGAGGAAGGTGCCGCCGTAGGGCCGGGTCAGGCTTTGCAGGGCGATGCCGTTGAGGATCGCGCCCATCGCGTGCTCGCGGATGCCGAAGTGGAGGGTGCGCCCGTAGGGACCGCCCTTCCAGTCTTTGGTCTGGCGGTCGGCCGGCACGAAGGACGGCTCCCCGTCCATGGTCGTGTTGTTGCTCCCGGCCAGGTCGGCGGAGCCACCCCACAGCTCCGGAAGTACCGGCGCGAGGGCGCTGAGGACCTTGCCCGACGCGGCGCGGGTGGCCATCCCCTTTTCGTCGGCGGGGAAGGCGGGAAGGGCGTCCTCCCAGCCATCGGGCAGCCGCTGTTCCCGCAGCCGGTCGAGCAGCGCCGCACGCTGCGGGTTCGCGGTGCGCCAGGCGGTGAAGTCCTCGTTCCACGCGGCGTGTGCCTCACGGCCGCGCTCGTGGGCCTGGCGCGTCCGGGCCAGGACGTCCTTGTCGACGACGAAGTGCTGGTCGGGGTCGAAGCCCAGCACCTTCTTGGTGGCGGCGACCTCCTCGTCACCGAGCGCGGAGCCGTGTGCCTTGCCCGTGTTCTGCTTGGTGGGGGCCGGCCAGCCGATGAGGGTGCGCAGCATGATCAGGGAGGGGCGGCCGGTCTCGTCCCGGGCAGCGCGCACGGCGGCCAGAAGCGCGTCGACATCCTCGACGTACTCGCCGGTGACCGTCCAGTCGACGGTCTGTACGTGCCAGCCGTACGCGGCGTACCGGGCCGGGACGTCCTCGCTGAAGGCGACGTCCGTGTCGTCCTCGATCGAGATGTGGTTGGAGTCGTAGAACACGGTCAGATTGCCGAGTTCCTGATGTCCCGCCAGGGAGGAGGCCTCGGAGGTGACGCCTTCCATCATGTCGCCGTCGGAGGCGATGACGTAGACGTGGTGGTCGAAGGGGCTGGTGCCCGGCTCGGCGTCGGGGTCGAGCAGCCCGCGCTCGCGGCGGGCGGCCATCGCCATCCCCACCGCGCTGGCGAGGCCTTGGCCCAGCGGACCGGTGGTGATCTCCACGCCCCGGGTGTGTCCGTGCTCGGGGTGCCCGGGAGTGGCGGAGTCCCAGGTCCGGTACGCCTCGATGTCGGACAGTTTCAGCCCGAAGCCGGCCAGGTAGAGCTGGATGTAGAGGGTCAGGCTCGAATGCCCGCAGGAGAGCACGAACCGGTCCCGGCCGAGCCACTGGTCGTCGCTCGGATCGTGGCGCATGACGTTCTGGAACAACAGGTACGCCAACGGGGCCAGGCTCATCGCCGTTCCCGGGTGGCCGTTGCCGACCTTCTGCACCGCGTCGGCCGCCAGCAGCCGCACGGTGTCCACGGCCCGGACATCCACCTCGTCCCACCCCGCCTGCTCCGCTACGGGGCTTGCCACGGACCTGAGGGTTCGTGCTCCGCGGGACTGCTCGTTCGTCATGGCGCTACTCCTTCGTCACATGCGTCGAGTTCGTTCGATTCAGTCAGTACGTCGGGCTGGTGCAGGGGCTCTGGGGGCAGCCCGCCGACGGGCGCGGCTGCGCCGCGGTGGGGGCGGTGGCGCGCGGAAGTCCGGGCACACGCGGAGGTTCCGGCCATCACCGCGGGTGGGAGGGCTGGGGGAGCAGGGCCCGGACGGCGGCCGTGGAGCGCAGTTCCTCCAGGGTGGCGCTCTGCTGTTCGGCGCGGTCCAGCAGGGTGTCCAGGTCTTCGGGGCTGAGGCGTTCGTCGGATTCGGCCAGGATGCGCAGGGTTCGCCAGCAGGCTGCTTTGCCCAGGACCCCGAGGAGCAGGGACTCCGCTTCCAGGACGTCGCTGAGCGGTGAGCGGGTGAAGAGGTGGCCGTTGGTCTTGAGGCGGCCGGCCTTCTCAGCGAGCCAGCCGATGGCCGCCTTGGACTGGCTCCTGGGCAGGTCCAGATCCGCCATGATCCCGGCGAGCGCGTCACGGTCCTCGTCGATCTGCTGGGCGAGTTCGGCCAGTGTCGCGCGGCCGAACTCGTCCGTGCGGGCTTCCGCGGCTCGCCGGCACAGTTCCAGGCCGCTGGTGGCGCCGGTGTAGTGGTCGTCGAGGTAGGTCGCGAGCAGAGCCGCGCTCTCGGAGGGGCCGGCGCCGCCGTCATCGCCCGAGCCCAGGGGGGCGGCCGCGGAGTGCATTTCGCGCTCCACGCTCTCTCCCAGCTCGGCCCAACTGTCCTCGAACTTGGTCAGCCCTTCGCGCTCCAGCGTGTCGGTGACGTCCGTGAAGTCGATGCCGATGTCCTTGAGCGCTGCCAGGTGTGCGGCTGCCGCCGCGAAGTCACCTTCGGCCGGTGTGTGGGTGGGGAGGGTGCCGTGGTCGGCGAAGGCGGCCAGGGTGGTCCCGGGCATGGTGTTCACGGTGCCGGGGATGACGAGTTCGCCGACGTACATCGTGTCGGGGTAGGACGGGTCCTTGACGCCGGTGGATGCCCACAGCGGGCGTTGCGCGCGGGCTCCGGCCGCGGCGAGGCGCTGCCAGCGGGGCTGCGCGAGGGTCTGCCGGTAGGCCTGGTGGGCGAGTCGGGCGTTGGCGATCGCGGCCTGCCCCTTGAGTTCGGTCATGCCGAGCGTTTCGAGGCGCCGGTCTACTTCGGTGTCGACGCGGGAGACGAAGAACGAGGCCACCGAGTGGATGTCCGCCAGGTCGCGTCCGGTGGCCTGAGCCTGCTCCAGGCCGCTCTGGTAGGCGTCCATGACCTCGCGGTAGCGCTCCAGGGAGAAGATCAGCGTGACGTTGACGCTGATGCCTTCGGCGATGACGGCGGTGATCGCCTTGAGCCCCTTGCGGGTGGCGGGGATCTTGATGAAGAGGTTGGGGCGGTCGACGGCGTCCCACAGTTTGCGGGCCAGTGCGGCGGTGGCATCGGCGTCCTGTGCCAGCCGGGGGTCCACCTCGATGGACACGCGCCCGTCCACGCCGCCGGTGCGCTCATGGACGCCGCGGAAGGCGTCACAGCCGTCTCGTACGTCGTCCGTGGTGAGCGCGAACACCGCGTCGTCGACGCTGCTGCCCTGGTCGCCGAGGCGGCGCAGCTGTTCGTTGTAGCGGTCACGCTTGGACAGCGCGGAGGCGAAGATGGTGGGGTTCGTCGTGACGCCCACGACGTGCTTGTCCGCGATCAGCTTCTTGAGCTCGCCGCCGGCCAGGAGCTCGCGGGAAAGATCGTCGAGCCAGACCGACACTCCCGCGGCGGACAGAGCGGCAAGCGGGCCGGAGCCGGCGGGTGCGGACATGCAAAACCTCCTGGACGGGGCGGCGCCGCCCGCGCTGAGGGTGCTTCTCGCCGGGGGCGAGACTGCTGGCGGCGGCGCTCGACACGGTGCTTCCCCCATCGCGTGCCCGAATCGCCCCGCGACAAGCGCATTAACCGAAATGACAGCGCGTCCGTCTACTGAATGGCGCATCTTCGGGAGAGCGCGGCGACGCAGCGTGGAGCGGTGGCAGGGGATCGGCGTCAAGCCTGATGCGAGGGGGCCGATGCGGAGGGGGGTCCAGGTCGCGGAGCCGGGATACGCCAGCCGGCTAGCGCGCTACCCGGTAGCGGACGTGGACCACCTTGGAGCTGAAGGTGCGGGACTCGACCATCTCCAGATCCACCCGGCGCCCCTGCTGGGGGAAGAACGGAACGCCACCGCCAAGCAGCACCGGATGGACCCGGGCACGGTATTCGTCGATCAGCCCCAGCGCGGCCGCCTCGGCGGCGAGAGTCGCGCCGCCGATCGCGATGTTGCCGTCCCCCGGTTCGGCCCGCAACCGCCCGATCTCCTGCGCCAGGTCGCCGGAGGCCAAGCGGGCGTTCCCCTGCACTTCCGACAGGGTGGTGGAGAACACCACCTTGGGGAGCGGCTTCCACAGCGCGGCGAACTCAAGCGTCGAAAAGCCGAGCGCGGGGTTCTGGTCGACCGTCTCCCAGTACAGCATCGCCTCGTACAGGCGGCGTCCCAGCAGATGGACGCCGACCTCTCGCACCTCGTCAGTGGCGAAGCGAAAGACTTCCTCGTCGGGCGTCGTCCAGTCGACGCCGCCGTCCGGCCCGACGATGAAACCGTCCAGCGAGATGTTCATGGAATAGGTCACGCTGCGCATGGGAGGACCTCCTCGGAGACAGGTCCGACACTACGACGCCCTGCCGCCGGGGGACTGGTCGCGGCGCGCCGGATCGCATACGGAACGCATCCGCTGCGGCGGCCGCGGGGCCGGTTGCGCGCCGAACGACGGGCCCGCTCGCCAGGAAAAAGGGGGGGGCCACTCGCCAGGCAACCCGTCGGGAGGGCGGACCCGTCGGCTCCGACCGCGTCGCATCAGCACGCCGCCCCTCTGCGACCCCCGTGGCCTCATCGTCGGGCGAAGACTCCCGGCGGGAACGCCGGCAGCCTGGCCGCACGACCCTCGCGCGGAACGGGCCGCGGCACGGCGAGGGGAACGTGTGTGGTCGCCGAGAAACGTCCACGGCCCGGCGAACTACCCGGTGTCAGGCGACAGTTACTCCTCCCTCGGTGGAGTCGGTGGAGCGGCTGAGTTCCTCCCAGGCGTCGAAGTCGTCCTGGACGCGTTGGCGCCCGGCGCTGACCAGGCGGACTGCGTCCGAGCCGAGCAGGACATGAACGGGAGGCTTCTCCGCGTCCAGGAGCGTGAGGATGGCCTCGCCGGCGCGATCGGGGTCACCGATCCCCTGGCCCGCGAGGGCCTGGCGGCGAGACCGGATCGGGTCGAACAGCGTGTCGTAGTCGGCGATGCTGCGGGGTGCGCGCACCAGTGACCGGCCCGCCCAGTCGGTCTTGAACGCGCCGGGAGCCACGGCGGTGACCCGCACGCCGAACTGGGTGACCTCCTGGGCGAGGGTGTCGGTGATGCCCTCCAGAGCGTGTTTGCTGCCTTCGTAGAACGCCAGACCGGGGAAGGTGGTGTGCCCGCCCATCGAGGTGATGACGAAGATGTGGCCGCCGCGCCGTTCCCGCATGCCGGGCAGGACCGCTTTCACGCTCGCCACGGTGCCGAATACGTTGACCTCGAATTGGCGGCGCAGATCGGCCATCGAAGTCTCTTCGAAGGTACCTTCGAGTCCGTAGCCGGCGTTGGCCACGAGCACGTCGATCGGGCCGAATTCCGTTTCGACGGCCCGCGCTGTGGGGTCGATCCGGTCCGTGTCGGACAGGTCGAGGAGGAACGCCCTGGCGCGGTGGGGGTGCAGTGCCTGGAAGGCCCGCGCGTGCTGTTCGGTGCGTACGGTGCCCGCGACCCGGTGTCCTGCCGCCAGGGCTCGTCGGGCGATGGCGAGGCCGAGGCCGGTGCTGACACCGGTGATCAGGAATGTCTTGCTCACTTCGGGTCTCCTTACGTGGATATGGGTCGGGCCGCCCCGGATGTGCGTGGGCACGGCGGCATCGGCCCGGCGGGTGGGCCAGGGCCGTGGCTGTGTGGAGGATCGGATGCGGCTCGCCGGTTCGGGCGGTGATCAGGACTCGGCGGCGGTGTCCCGGGCGGTGGCGGAGGCGGGCCCGCTGCCCCAGCTGGCCAGGAGGCGCAGACGCTCCTGGGACGGCGAACCGGAGGGCGCGCAGTAGACGACGAGCGACTGGCCGGGTTCGGCGACCGAGGTGAAGATCTCGTACTGCAATTCCAAGTCGCCCACGACAGGGTGGCGGAGGCGTTTGAGGCCGGTACTGCGCTCCTGGACGCGGTGCTCCGACCACCACGCCGGGAATTCGGGTGAGCGCATCAGCAACTCGCCGATCAGGGTGGCGATGTGCTGGTTGCGCGGCTGGGCGGCGGCAGCCAGCCGCAGCCCGTGCACGTAGTCGCGGGCGACGCGTTCCCAGTCGCACCACACCAGGCGAGCACGCGGATCCAGCAGCGTCCAGCGGGCCATGCTGCGTTCCCGGCGCGGCAGCTCGGCCACATCGGGAAACAAGAGCGCCCACAACCTGTTGCCGCCGACGACAGTGAGGTTCTGGTCGCTGACGAAAGCAGGAGCGAGATCCATCGACTCCAGCACCTGCCGCAGCGCCGGTCGCAGCCGTGACGACTCCTCGGCCCGGCTCTTGTGTCCGGCTGCGGTGCCCGCGAGGGCGAACAGGTGCCGCCGCTCGATGTCGTCGAACCGCAGCGCGTCGCAGAGGGCGTGCAGCACCTGCTCGGACGGCTGCCGGGCCCGGCCCTGTTCCAGCCGGGTGTAGTACTCGGCACTCACCCCGGCCAGCTGCGCGACCTCACCGCGCCGGAGGCCGGCGACCCGGCGCCCGACGCCGAAGTCGACCGGCAGACCGGCCTCATCCGGAGTCAGTCCAGCACGGCGGGCCCGCAGGAAATCGCCCAAGTCGTTATTGCCCATGCGGCAAGTCTGCTGTCCGCCCCGCCGGCCACCAAGGGGGTAGGTGGCCCTGCCAGTACTACGCAGGACTCCCCGGTATCACGTGCCCGGTACCACGCAGGACCACCCAGGACCATGCAGGACCATGCAGGAATACGCGCATACGCACCAGGTCGTACGACTGCGTGCCGGCGGAGGTGCTCGGCACTCAGGCTCGTTGGCAGTGCACGAAGAGGTGCGGTTCCGGTTCGGCGCCGGGTCGGGACGGCGTGAACATCAAGGATTGCTCGGCCCGTACCAGCAGGCCCGCGCGGGTGAGCATCGCGACGAAATCATCGCGGGCGAAGCTCGTCGCGCGTACGGGCTGATCCATGAAGACGACCTCGGCCCCCTCGACGTCCGCGGGAACGGTCGCCAGGACCATGAGGCCACCCGGTTTCACCGCGCGTACGAGCCGGGACACGAGATCGGCCTGTTCCTCGCGCGACATCTGGAGCAGGGCGAAATAGACGCATACGGCGTCGAAGGGAGCCTCGTTCAGCGGAACGGCACGGATGTCCGCGCACCGGAACTCGGCCTCGGGCACCTGCCGGGTGGCGATCTCGACCATGACGGGGGAGATGTCGATGCCGAGGACCTCGTGCCCCGCGGCGGCGAGCGCGTCCGCGGTCGGCCGGCCCGTCCCGCTGCCGACGTCCAACACCCGGCTTCGAGGGGCCAAATCGCCGAGCAGCCGCCGCAACGACGCCTGGTGCGCCTCCGAACCGGCGAACGCCCTTTCATAGGCGATTCCCAGCAAGTCGAACAGCACCCGCGCAGGCTGGTGCGCACTGCGATCCTCATCGTTCACGTCGGCTCCTCCGGTTTCTTCCCCGTGTCCTGTGTCGCTCACCTCCATGGTTGCGGTCGCCACCCCTCCGGTACAGAGACGGTCGCCAACCCCTCCCGTACCGACACCGGGGAGGTGGATGGGACGACGCCCACGCGGGTGGCGACGGCGAGGACTGCCCTGCCGTTCGCCACCCGCCCGCGTCTCCCATGGATCCCCGTGATGGGGGCCGGCTCAGGGAATTGTGTGGCCGGCGGCGCTGAAGAGGCGGTACCACTCCTCGCGGGTGAGCGGGATGTCCGAGCCCGCCGCGGACTCGGCCACCCGCCCCGGATTGGTGGTGCCCAGGACCACCTGCATGTTCGCGGGGTGGCGGGTGATCCAGGCGACGGCGATACCTGTCGGAGTCACCCCGTAGGCCGCCGCCAGTTCGTCCAGGACGGAGTTCAGTTCCGGGTAGTGCTCGACGTCGCCGATGAAGACTCCGTCGAAGAATCCCTTCTGGAACGGCGACCACGCCTGGAGCGTGATGCCGTGCACCCGCGCATAGTCGAGCAGGCCGTTGTCGCGGTCGAGTGACTGGTCGAGCCCGCCCATGTTCGCGGCGATGCCCGTGGCGATCAACGGGCAGTGCGTGATGCTCAGTTGCACCTGATTGGCCACCAGCGGCTGCTGTACCGCGGTCTTGAGGAGCGCGATCTGGCCGGGCGTGTGGTTCGAGACCCCGAAGTTCACGACCTTCCCCGCCGCATGCAGTTCGTCGAAGGCCTCCGCCACCTCGGCGGGCTCGACGAGGGTGTCGGGACGGTGGAGCAGCAGGACGTCGAGGTAGTCGGTGCGCAGGGCCGCCAGTGACTCCTCGACCGTGCGCACGATGTGCTCCTTCGAGAAGTCGAAGAAGCCGGGCCGGATGCCGACCTTGCTCTGGATGACGATCTGCTCACGCTCGGCGGCGGAGAGCTTGACGGCCTGTCCGAAGCGTTCCTCGCACGCGTGGCGTGAGGGCCCGTAGATGTCGGCGTGATCGAAGGTGTTGATCCCGGAGTCCCGCGCGCTGCCGTAGAGGGTTCGGATGTCCTCGTCCTCAAGTGCGGCGATACGCATCAGGCCCAGGACGACGTTGGAGGACCGCAGCTCGGTCCGGGGGAAGGCGATGGTCTTCATGGAGACCATCCTGTCCGACTCCCTCGTCAACCGCTCCCCGCCCCGGCCGCCACATCCCCGTGGCGCTGAATGAGGTCGGTCATTCGGGCCCACGCCGATCCACCTGTCCCGCCGAGCATCCGCCGCCGAACTCGGCTTTACTGTCGGGCCGTTGGCGCATTGCGCCCGGTTCGATCGGGGTGGGCCCCGCCGCTGTCCATCGGCATCAGGCGCAACTGAAGCATGGCGGCGAACCGCGCGGAGGGGTCCTGGAGGTCGATCTGCCCCACCTCGGCCACCCGGCGGATGCGGTAGCGGAAGGTGTTGGGGTGGACGAACGCGTTGGCGGAGGCGGCGACGACGTCTCCGAAGGCGTCCAGCCAGGCGCGCAGCGTCTCGACGAGATGGGCGTTGTGCTTGGCGTCGTACGCCGCGAGGCGGGCGAGCGGGCCGGACGGCTCATCGCGGTTGCTGATCGCCAGGTCGCGTATCTCCAGCATGAGGGCGTCGACGTACACATCGGCGATCGCCGCGACGCGCGGGGAGTTCCGGCCGCTGAAAAGCACCCGCAGGGTGCGGTCGGCATTGGTGCGGGAGCGCGCGAGCGCTGCCGGTTCCAGAGCCACCGACCCGATGCCGATGACGGCGCCCGCCCGGTCGCCGGTGCGCTCAAGGAAGTTGGAGGCGACCTGTACGGCGCGTTCGCGCACGCGGGCGCTGTCCGAGGCCACGGGGAACAGCGCGTACGCCACGTCACCCAGCAGGGCCACGGCGGACCGAGGCTGGACGGCACTGAGATGCACGGCCAGGGCCGCGGTCAGGCGTTGGTGCTCGGCGGTGATGTGCGCGTGGTCCACGCCCCGGCCGGGGGGCAGGCCCATGGCCATGACCAGGGTCGGCTCGTCGGCCAGGCCCAGGCGGCCCAGCGCCGCGATGGCCCCGGCGCCGCCTTCGAGCGCGGTCGCCACCAGGTCGGCGCGCAGCCGGTACTCGGCGTCGGTGCCGGCCCGGAAGCGGAGCATGTGCAGCGCGGCGAGTTTGGCCGCCTCCAGGAAGGCCGCCTCCCGCTCGCGGGTCAGCGGTTCGCGCACGGCCGCCCACACCGAGCCGAGGATCTCGTCCCCGGCCCGAACCGCCACCGCGACCCGCGGCAACGCCACTTCGTCCTCCATCGTCGGCGCCGGCACGTGCACCAGGCCCTCGCTGCGGTAGAGCTCCTTGAACACGCCGTGCTCCTCGTGGAGGCGCAGATACCGCTCGGGTACCTGACGGGCCAGGATGCTCTCGACCCGGGCGGTGTCGGCCTCGTCCTGGCCACCGGAGAAGGCGAGGATCCTGGAGCGACGGTCCTCGATGGTGACCGGAGCGTCGAGCAGCGTGCCGATGGCATTGGCCAGGGCGAACAGATCGCCGGACGGCACCCCGCCCAGGGTGTGTTCCGCGGCCTCGCCGACATCTCCCTCGGACAGCAGCGTGCGCAGCATGGCCGCCAGCTGTGCCCAGGATGCCCCGCGGGTGAGGGTCAGCAGCGCCACTCCGGTCTCGGCCACCGCCCGCTCAAGACGGGCCGCGTCCTCGACCGGCCCCCTGACCACGAGGGCCGCGGCGCCATGGGGCCGCAGGCCGTGCAGGACCTCCGCCGTCTCGTCCGCCCCGCGGACGCCGGTGCCGAGGACGATCGCGTGCGGCGGGTAGTGCTGCTCGTCATACGGATCGTGAATGCCGACGCCGCCGATCTCGACGGCCCGCTCCCAGTCGCCGTACAGCGGATCGAGGAGCGTGGAGCCGAGGTCCGCGAGCACCCGGCTGAGACTCCTGGCGGAATGCGTCGACATGTGCCTCATCATCTCCGCAGCTTAGGGCCGCGAGGGCCGCCGGAATTCGTATGCGCGGACGACGATATGTCAGGCAATCCGTCGGACAGGACGAACCGGGATCGCCGGGATGCGATGCAGTCGGCGCAGGGCCCGGGCAGTCTCAAACATGCGATGTTCAAACGTCTGATGTTTGGCTAGGGTGATGTCCATGAAACGCATCGATGCACCACGCAGGTCGGCGAGCCTGGCCTCGCAGCTCGTGGACAGCCTCCGTTCGCACATCGAAGAGGGCGGATGGGCGGTGGGAACGAGGATTCCTTCGGAGCAGGCCCTCATGGAGGAGCTGGGGGTCGGACGCAGCACCCTGCGAGAGGCGATCGGGGCGCTCGTTCACCTGGGGCTCCTCGAAGCCCGGATGGGGGACGGCACGTATGTCCGCGCGTCCAGTGAGCTCCAGTCCGTCATGGTGCGCCGCGCGAGCTCGGCCCAGCGGAACGACGTACTCGAACTGCGCACCGTGCTGGAGGAGTTCGCCTCGAAGGCCGCCGCCCTGCGCCGCAGCGAGGATCAACTCGTGCAGCTGCGAGAGCTGTTGGCCGACGCGGAGACGGCGTGCGAGAGCGAGGACCTGGCCGCGGCCAAGGACGTCGACGCCCTGTTCCACCGGGCCGTGGTCCGCGCGAGTGGAAACGACCTCCTGATGGAGGTGTACGACCACCTCGGTACCGCCCTCACCGCCACGGTGGGGGAGCTGCCCTGGGACGCCGCCGCCGCGCAGGAGCATGCCGGCCTGCACAGGCGCCTCGTCGAGGCGATCGAGGTCCGGGACGGGGACGGCGCCCGTGCCGCGGCGGCCGCCATCGTCCAGCTCACCCGGGACACCGATGGCGACAGCTCATGAACCACGTGGACCCCGCCCCTCGATTCCCTTGCCCCGCCAGCGCAACAGGAGGCCACTTACCCATGTCCGCACCTGAGTTGACCCATGAACTCGACTCGTACACCGCCCGGCGCGGCGAGTACTTGACCTCGACGGACCCGCAGTTCCGTGGCGCCGCGCCCCTGGAGTCCGTCACCACCGCGCTCCGGCGGCCGGGGCTGTCTCTCGGCGAACTCGTGGCCACCGTCATGGAGAGCTACGCGGACCGCGCCGCCCTGGGCGAGCGTGCCATGGAGGCGGTCACCGCCCCCGACACGGGGCGCACCGGGATGCGCCTGCTGGAACGGTTCGACACGATCACCTACGGCGAACTGTGGGAGCGGGTGGGCGCGGTGACGTCGGAGTGGACGCACCACCCCGAAGAAGCCCTCGTCCCGGGCGATGTCGTCGCGCTGCTCGGCCCTGCGAGCGCCGAGTACACCGTGGCGGATCTGGCCTGCATCCGGTCCGGCGCCGTATGCGTACCCTTGCCGGCCGGCACGACGGCCGCCCACTTGGCTCCCATCGTCGCGCAGTCCGCCCCGCGGCTGCTGGCCGTCGACGCAACGCAACTCGAAGTCGCGCTCCAGGTCGCGGCGGATGCCCCGTCATTGCGCAGGATCGTCGTTCTGGGACATCGCCAAGAGAGCACCGGGCACCGCGAGTTGGTGGCCGGCGTGCGCAATGGACTGGCGGCGCAGGGCCGTGGCGTCACGGTGGACACCCTGGCATCCGTCATCGCACGGGGAAGGACCCTTCCGGCGGCGCCTTGCGTCAGCCGCCCGGCGTCAGCCGACGCACTCAACACGCTGATCTACACCTCGGGCAGTACGGGTACGCCCAAGGGAGCCATGTACACCGAAAGCCTCGCCAAGAACTTCTGGGTCGACTTCGTCCCCGGCCAGGAGGCACGGCCGTCCATCGTCCTCAACTATCTGCCGCTGAGCCACATGGTGGGGCGCGGGGTGCTGTTCAGCACGCTGGCCAGGGGCGGTATCGCCTACTTCGCGGCGTCGAGCGACTTGTCGACGCTCTTCGAGGACCTGGCCCTGGTCCGGCCCACCGAACTGATCATGGTGCCCCGCATCTGCGACATGCTCTTCCAGCGCCACCAGACCGTGCTGGCCGGCTTGAGCAGGGAGAGCGACGGTGACGCTGCCCTCGCCATGGAGGCCGGGGTCCGGGCCGGAGCGGAGCTGCGGGAGAAGACGGTCGGAGGCCGCCTCCTGTGGGCCGTGAACGCCTCGGCGCCCCTCGGCGCCGAGATGAAGGCGTTCGCGCAGAGCTGTCTACGGGTCAGGATCCTGGACGGCTATGGATCCACGGAAGCCGGCATCGTCTTTCTGGACGGCCGCGTCCTCTCCCCGCCGGTGACCGCGCACAAGCTGGTGGACGTACCCGAACTGGGCTACTCCAGCACCGACGTGCCCCACCCCAGGGGCGAGTTGCTGATCAAGTCCGACCGGCTGATCCCGGGCTACTACCATCGCCCCGACGCCACCGCGCAGGCCTTCGACGAGGACGGCTTCTACCGTACGGGCGACATCATGGCCCGTACGGGCCGCCACGAGCTGGCCTACGTCGACCGTCGTTCCAGCGTCCTGAAGCTCTCGCAGGGCGAGTTCGTGGCTGTTTCCCGCCTGGAAAACCTCTTCGCCACCGGCCCGCTCGTGCGGCAGGTGTTCCTGTACGCCAACAGCTCGCGCCCCCATCTGCTCGCGGTCGTCGTTCCCACCGCGCAGGCACTCGCGGACGTGGGCGGGAACGCTGACAAGCTCAGGCCGGGCCTGCGCGCATCCATGCGGCAAGTGGCCGCCGAGAGCGGCCTCAACTCCCATGAAATACCGAGGGACTTCCTGATCGAAGTCGAGCCGTTCAGCCAGGACAACGGCCTGCTCTCCGGGCTGCGCAAGCCGCTGCGACCCGCCCTCGCACGCCGCTACGGCGAGCGTCTGGAGACGCTGTACAACGAGATCGCCGACCACGAGAGTGACCAGATCGGGGCCTTGCGCCGGGACGGCCCGGACCGACCGGTGCGTGAAACGGTACTCCAGGCCGCTCTGGCACTGCTCGGACGGCAGCAGGGCGATGTACACCCGGGAACGCACTTCCACGAACTGGGCGGTGACAGCCTCTCCGCGGTGGCGTACTCCCAGTTGCTCAAGGACATCCACCGTGTCGACGTCCCCGTCGATGTCATCATCAACCCGGTCAACACACTGCGGCAGGTGGGCGAGCACATCGAGCGGGAGCTGGCGTCGCAACGCCGACGGCCGACCGCCGACACCGTCCATGGGCAGGGCGCGACCCGGCTCGCCGCCAAGGACCTGACCCTGGACGCGTTCTTCGACACCGCCCTCGTGACGAACTCCGGCCCGCCGACCGATCCGATGCCCGAGGCGCGGACGGTCCTGCTGACCGGCGCCAACGGCTATCTGGGGCGGTTCCTCTGCCTCGAATGGCTCCAGCGCGTCGCTGAACGCAACGGAACCGTGGTGTGTGTCGTTCGCGGCCGGACCAATGAGCTGGCCCGGGCACGGCTGGACGAGGTGTTCGAGGGTGGCGACCCTGAACTCGCCGCCCGGTACGCCGACTTGGCCAAGGGCCACCTGGAGGTGATCGCCGGCGACGTGGGGGAGCCCGACCTCGGGCTCGACGGACCGGCCTGGCAGCGGCTGGCCGAGACCGTGGACCTGATCGTCCACTCGGCGGCCCTGGTGAACCACGTCCTGCCCTATGGCCAGTTGTTCGGCCCGAACGTCCTGGGTACGGCAGAAGTGATCAAGCTCGCCGTCGCCTCCCGGGTCAAGCAGGTCACCTTCATCTCCACGGTCGCCGTCGCCTTCGACTCCCCGGCGGCAGCGGACGAGACGTCGGACATCCGCACGGCCTGCCCCGAGCGCGCGATCGGGAGGGCGTACGCGAGCGACACGGCGTACGCGGACGGCACGGCGTACGCCGACGACACGCAGTACGCGAACGGGTACGCGGCCAGCAAATGGGCCGGCGAAGTACTTCTGCGCGAGGCCCACCACACGTTCGGTCTGCCCGTGGCCGTATTCCGCTCGAATCTGATCCTCGCCCACCCGCACTACCGGGGTCAGGTCAACGTCCCGGACGTCTTCACACGGCTGCTGGTCAGCCTGCTGGCGACCGGGATCGCGCCGGGCAGCTTCTACGCACCGGGCAACGGCGAAGGCGGCGCCCACTACGACGCGCTTCCCGTCGACTTCACCGCGCAGGCCGTGGCCTCCCTCGGTGACCACGCGCGGGCAGGACACCGGACCTTCAACGTCGTGAATCCGCACGAGGACGGAATCTCACTCGACACCTTCATCGACTGGCTGGTGGCCGCCGGCCATCCCGTCAGCCGCATCCACGACTACGACGAATGGCTCCGCCGCTTCGAGGCCGCCATGCACCGCCTGCCGGACCGCCAGAAGCGGCACTCCCTGCTCCCACTGCTCCACGCCTTCGCCCACCCCCAGGCGCATCTGCCCGGTTCCGCCTTGCCGGCACACGAATTCCGCGCGGCGGTCCGCATGGCCGAGCTCGACGCCGCGCGGGACATTCCGCACCTGACACCGGACCTGATCACCAAGTACGTCGCAGATCTCCAAGCGCTGCACCTTCTGTGACACATCCCGCTGATGCGTTCCGATCATGCGGGCCACCGGCGACTGCCGTGACGTCACGTCGTACGACGGAGCCCCGGCCTTCCCCCGCGCGGCTGCGCCACCTCAGCCGGCCGGTTCACGGGACTCAGGGCATGAGGGCAGCGGAGGATCGACGGACCCGAAATTGATGGAACCACAAAACCGCTGGTCAGCTACGGTGGCGGCATGAATGACAGCCTGCCTGAGGACGTTGCCGAGGTGCTCGGCCTGATGCTGAGCCCGGACGAGCCCGATCACGTCGCCCTCCGACGGCAGGTGCCCCATCTCAGCGTGCAGTCCCGTTGTCCGTGCGGGTGCGGTACCGCCTACTTCGAACTCGACGCCGACTCGGTGGAGCCCGCGGCGACGGGGCCCGGCACCGTCGTGGCTGTCGATGTCCCGCTGGTCACCGAGACCGGCGAATGCCCTGGCGAGGTCCTGGTCTTCGTGCAGGGCGGCTACCTCTCATGGCTGGAGGTCTGCTCTTGGAGCGATGACGTCGAGGTGGATCTCGCTGCGGCGCGGCGCTGGCTGCAGCCCTCGTCCTGAACCCGAGCCGTCGGCATCCGGCTGCGGTCGGGCTTTCCCGTCGGCTCGCGGATCGAGGCGAGGGCGGCCGGCGCCGAGTTCAGGGATGGGAGGTGTGGCGACGGCCGGGCGTCATCAGGTAGGCGATCGCCATGTCGCTGAGCTCGTCCGCGTACGTGCGCGTGGCCGTATCGCCGGTGATGGGGTCGGGGCGTACGGAGTTGTGGAAGCAGGCCCCCAGGATGCCGCGGGCCACGGTGTCCAGTGCCGTTTGGGGGTCGGAGCGCCGGATCTCCTTGGCGTAGGGGGCTGCCGCTTCCAGGAGGAGCCGGTGGATTTCGGTGATGGTGCGGGCTCCGCGCTCCAGCGACTTGGCGCCTCGCGTGCGCAGCAACTCGGGGAAGAGATTGCTGCTGTCGCTGAACGATTGCAGCAGGGCGTGCGCGTAGGCGTCCATGACGCCCGTCAGCGTGGGCTCGGCCGCACGCAAGCGCTCCGCGACGTACTCTTCGCGCCGTTCCAGCATCCGCTCGCTCAGGGCAGTGATCAGCTGTTCCTTGTCCTGGAAGCGGCGGTAGATCGTGCCTACGGCGACGCCCGCACGTTCCGCCACACCGGTCATCGTCATGTCCTCAAGGCCCGATGAGGAGGCGATGTCCTCGGCGGCCCGGAGCACACGAGCCAGCGTCGCGGCGCTGCGCGCCTGCCGGGGCTCCCGGTAGGGCGCTGATCGTTCTGGGTCCTCGGTCATGCCGGGCATGGTAGCCGCGAGGGCCTGACCTGGCTCTTTTGACAAGTGATGCACTCCCAGGGGTAACTTCCCGATGTGAATGTGAATTCGCATTCACATCATATCGGAGGTTCGATCATGACCGACACGCAGACTTCTCCGCCCGTGACCGTGACGCTCGAATCGGGGCCCGCCGGGCCCGGGAGCATCGACGACTTCGAGCTGTTCTACGCCCGCCGGGCCCTGGACCGCTTCCGGACGCTGCTGGGACGCCAAGGGCTTCTCGACCTTCTGGCCGCGGACATCGAGAAGGGCAATGCCTTCCTGCGCGAGAGCGCGCGTACGTCCGACGGCAGGTTCAAGGCAGGTACCACCGTGCTCGCGGCCAGGGGCCTCACCTCGGGCGCGTTCCTCGCCTGGATGGATAAGGCGTTCGCGGGCGACGGGAGCGCACTGCTCGCGGCGCACCCCGAGCACTACGTGATGGGCACCGACGACATCGGAGCCCGTGTGGTCGAGAACATCGGCCCCCACGTCTGCTCCTTCTACATGGGCGGCTGGGGCACCGACGCCATGGCCTGGGCCGAGGACGCGGAGGAACTCCTCCCGGAGTCCGAGTTTCCGCGCAAGATGTCCTCGAACCTGTTCCTGGCCGACGGCACGGTCGTCGGGCGGGCGCTGATCCAGTTCGG
Organism: Streptomyces sp. CB01201; assembly: GCF_002803085.1. Classification (GTDB taxonomy): domain Bacteria; phylum Actinomycetota; class Actinomycetes; order Streptomycetales; family Streptomycetaceae; genus Streptomyces; species Streptomyces hundungensis. The sequence goes on from NZ_NNBJ01000023.1 coordinate 107,655, forward strand.
TGACACCGCCGAGGGCTTCACTGCGAACCTGTCGGTCTACTTCCCGGTCACGTGCCCGGACGAGGTTCTCGACCACCATCTGCGGCACTACGCCGTCGAGTTCAGGAACTGGATCGTCGCCGCGGCGGCAGCCCGCGCCTGAGAGCCGTGCCGGACGCCGAGCCATATCGCCCACGCGGCCGACCGGCCGGCGTCCGGCCGGCCTGGCGAGCGGTGGCCCCGACGACGTGCGATACGAGCCCGGTTCGGCGCCGGGCGCGGTGTCCCTGCGCAAGGTTGCGGCCCGGCTCAACGCCGGCCCGATGCGGTTGTACGGATACATCTCCACCAAACAGGAACTGCTCGACCTCATGCTCGACGAGGTCCACGCCGAGATCCTCCCGAAGGAGCGGGCCGGTGACTGGCGCGCGGCGCTGCGCACCCTCGCCCACCGGACCAGGCAGGCCGCCTTGCGACACGTATGGCTGGCCGACCTGCTCGGGGGTCGCCCGACCCTGGGCCCGAACGGCCTGGCCGTGACCGAGGCCAGGCTGGCCGCTCTCCACGGGCTCTCCGACATCGACACCGTCCTGCGCGCCGCGGAGACCGTCAGCGCGTACTGCACCGGCGCGATCCGACGGGAGGTCGCCAACCTGCGGGCCGAGCGCACCACGGGCCTCTCCAAGCTTGAGTGGCAGCGCGCCCACGGCCCGCATGTGACGCGCACGTTGGCCTCGGGCCGCTTTCCGGCGCTGGCCGAAGCCGTGCACGCCGGCACGGACGTGGACGCCGAGTCGTCGTTCGCGACCGGCCTGGAGTGGGTTCTCGACGCCGTGGCCGCCCAACTCGACCCGCCGCAGGTGTGACGCTTCGGCCGGCCGCCGGGGTGCTCCGCCGCGCGCCGACGTGGCGGGAGAGCCTGGCGTCCACGGCCGCGCCCGACTGCCGCGGGGCGATGGAGTGCAGGACGGTCCCGCACTCGTGCAGCGGTGCCATGTCCGTACAGGACGGTGCTAAGCGTCCGCCTCGTCGCCGAGCCACGCGAGCGCGGACTCCGTGATGCCGCGTTCCAGCTCGCTGCCCTGGGTCGCGAAGGTGCGCAGTACCGGGAACCCGCTCTTGTCGAGCAAGTAGGCCAGGGCCGCGTATGCGCGGGGGTACTTGCCCACCACCTCGGCGTCGACTTCGGTGACCCCGGCGGGAAAGGTGAACGTGGCGAAGTCGTACACGCTCTTCCGGTCCGTGATGCGCCAGACACCGGCACGGCGTTCGAGGCGGTCGATGAACCGGTTGTGGCCGTTGCAGCCCAGGCCGAGGCTGCTGTTCTCGACGACGATGACCGCGTTGGTCTCATTGACCGCGCGGGTGCCGTCGGCCGAGAACGTCACGGTGGGCGACGTGATGAGGTGCTTGCTGCGCAGGCCGGTGGAGGCCATCCGTGCGGACGCGTCCACGAAGTCCGAGGCCGCGCCCTCGAACCAGGTGATCTCGATCCGGGCGTCCGGGTGGAAGAGTTCCCGGAGGCGGTCCCAGCGACCCTGGTCCCGATGGACCCAGCCCGTCATGAGGTCGGCGATGTCCTGGCGGTCCTGAAGGGTGATCGGAATCGGCATGTTCATAGTCTCCGACCGCTCTACCGATCGTGCCAATGCATAGATCTGATCTATCGTTCGCTGAAAACGATCGGAGCCTGTGCGTGGAACTTCGTCACCTGCGGTACTTCGTGGCCGTCGCCGAGGAATGCCACTTCGGCCGGGCGGCCGCCCGGCTGCACGTGACCCAGTCGACCCTGAGCACGCAGGTGAAGTCCCTTGAACGAGAGATGGGCGGGCCGGTCTTCGTTCGCACCAGCCGCCGCGTCGAACTGACGGAGGCGGGGGAGCTGTTGCTCGTCGAGGCGCGAAGGACGCTCGCGCAGGCGGACCGAGCTCTGGAGGTCGCCCGGCAGTCGGTCAGGGGCGAGACCGGCTCGGTAAGGATCGGATTCGCCGGGATCGCCGTCCTGGAAGGACCCCTCTCCACGGACCTGCGCCGCTTCCACCTGGCGCACCCCCGGGTTGAGCTGCACGTGACCGAACTCCCGCCGACCGCGCAGGCGCAGGGGTTGCGTGACGGCACGCTCGACATCGGATACAGCCCGAGCGACGGGATCGACGAGGGGGCGGACCTGGTGGTGAGGCGAGTGGCACAGACCACGCTGTCGATCGCCCTGCGCCATGACCACCCACGGGCTTCCACCGCCGCCTTCACGCCCGCCGACCTGGAGGGCGAGCGCCTCATCGTGTACGCGGCGGACCAGCACGACGACAGCGTGCTCAATCGGTTCGGAGCGGCTCAGGCCGAGCACCGGGCGCGCGCCCATATGGTGACCTCGACCCTTGGCGCACTCACCCTCGCTTCGGCCGGCGTGGGCGTCGCAGTGATCCCGGCCGCCACGCAGCGCATCGATCTGCCGGAACTTGTCTACCGGCCCCTGCGCGGCATGGCGACCGAGGTGGATGTGGTGATGCTCAGTCGCAGAGGTGAACTCACCGGATCTGTAAGGGAGTTCGTAGCATGCCGGTCGCCGCGCGCGATCACCTCCTGCTCGCAGCATCAGCCCGGCCCGCGGACACGGTGACGGAGGCGGATGAGGGCAGGCATCTCGCTGACGCGATCCGCAGCATGCGTGGTGAGGCGCATCGAGCCTGGCCAACGCGTCGAGCCTGGCCAATGGGCAGGGGGCCGACCGGCGCCGTGCCCGCAAACACGCGCCCCATCTCGGGGACGCGCCGGGGGCGATGGATTAGCCAGTTCCGTTTGGTGAAAGGGTGGAGTACGAAAGCCCATTTCGCTGAAGGAAGGATACGGATATGAAGGCCGTACGAGGCAGCGCTGTCGAGATCCCGACGCAGGATGGCATGGCCGACGCGTACTTCGTCCACCCCGAGGGCGACGGGCGCCACCCCGCGGTGCTGCTCTACCAGGACGCGTTCGGTCCGCGCCCGGCTCTGAACGCGATGGCCGACCGGCTGGCCGCCGAGGGCTACGCCGTGCTGGTTCCCCACGTCTTCTACCGCCATGGCCGTGCTCCGCTGGTCCCGCTCCCCGAGCACATCGACCACGACAACCGCGGTGCGCTGTTCGCCACACTGATGCCATTGATGCAGGGCCTGACGCCGGACCTGGTGGTCGCGGACGCACATGCCTACCTTGGCTGGCTTGCCGACTGCCCGCAGGCGGCCGACGGGCCGGTCGGCATCACCGGCTACTGCATGGGCGCCCGCCTCGGCCTGTACACCGCAGGCTCCTACCCGGACCGGGTGGCTGCGCTCGGCGGTTTCCACGGCGGCCGACTCGCGACGGACCAGCCCGACAGCCCCCACCTGGCGGTCGCCACGATGACGGCAGAGGCGTATTTCGGCCACGCCGACCAGGACGGCTCGATGCCGCCCGAGCAGCAGGCTCTCTTGGAGAAGGCCCTCACCGAGGCCGGTATCACCCACCGCTGCGAGGTGTACGCCGGCGCCGGCCACGGCTACACCCAGTCCGACACCTCCGAATTCGACGCCGAGGCGACGGAACGCCACTGGGCCGCACTCCTGGACCTGTTCGCCCGAACCCTGCGAGTCGACGGCTCCTGATCGTCCCCCCGTCCCCCCATTCCAGAGAATCCGCCGTCGTCCACGAGCTCGCCGTACCGTGGCCTGCTTTGTCCTGGTGACGCCCGGCGTCTTGCCTCCGGTGATCTGAGAGGCTGGCCCCCTCCTCGTCAGAGGCGGCGGGCCCCAACAACCGCTGAGCTGACGGGTGTTGTGAGTATTTCAGTCGCGTCCAGGGACGGGTGCGTGAGGTAGAACGTACGAAGCTCGTCCACTTCGCCGTCAAATCGAGGCGGCCAGTGAGGCGATGGGGTGAAGTCGTCGAGGATGAGAAGACCACCGGGAGCAAGCAGGTCGACAACCCTCTCGGGATCGTCTCGCTTGCCTCCGCCGTCGCAGAAGAAGACGTCGAAGGGGGCGTGCTGCTCAAGGAGCCGCCAGTCTCCGGCGAGGACGTGGACGCGGTCGTCGTCCGCGAAGAGGCCGGCCGCTCGACGGGCCAGCACCACGTCATGCTCTGCCGTTGTCAGGCGGGCCCGAGAGCCAAGTCCACTGTGCAACCAGGCTGTACCCACTCCCGAGCCGGTGCCGCTCTCCGCGATGATTCCGTGGGGTTTCGCGGCAGCGGCCAGCCTGAGCAACCGGCCCACCTCAGGGGTGCAACTCTTCGTGAAACCCGCTTCGGAGGCGGCACACTGCGCGGCCACCACGCGAGGCGGTACCGCTCGCCCTGTCATGACCGCGCCCCTTCGTCGTGGACATGAAGCTATCGGCCGGCATAGGCATCCGTACGGAACTCCGCCCGTTTGGGCTCGGCGAACGCGCCGATCCGAGCGCTGACGGTCTGACGGTCTGACGGTCGTGCGGGGTGTCGTCGCTGTCGAGGGGCGGATTGTTAACGCACGCGGGCTGTGGCTGGCCGTCAGGCGCTTCACCGCGGGGATGCGAGGTCCAGGACAGCAACACCGCACTCGATGCGGACCTCGACTTCATCGCAGCCGCACGCCTGGACGTCCCGCGATTCCTCGCCGAGGTGAAGCGGCTGAGGGCAGCACTGGCCCAAGGCGAATCGGAAAGCCGATTTCGGGCGAGCCCAGTCGGCGCAAACCTCAACCCATCACCGGCCCATTCGGGCCAGCACCTGGGGCAATACGGGAGAGCAGAGGTCAGGGATCAGGTATCAGCCTGGTCGCACCGTGCGGGGGCCGACGTACTCGGCACCGTGCGCCCGGACTCGCTCGCGCAGCGCGCGATCGGCGGTGACGACCGTGCAGGGTCGGTCGGCGTAGGCGGCGGCGAGCTCCACGATCAGATCGTCGCCACTGCCGGGTGCGGACTCGACACGCACCCCGGGCACGGACTCGATGCCCCGGGCCGCTCCTTCGACGACGAGAATCACCTCCTCGCCGGCGTCCCGCAGGGCAAGCCGGTCGCGCAGTCGCTCGGCGGCGCCCTTGCGGTCACGCCACCAGCCGTCGGGAACGGACCCGACGACGTTCGCGGCGTCGACGATCAGCACCGGGAGCCCACTCATGACCTTCCCCGGCCTACCTGAACCTGACATGGTGTCATGTGCTTGGCTCCTCTGCATCACGTGCCGCAAGTCTGTCACGTCCGCATCCGCCGTCGAGGTGGTTGGGCGGGCCTCGAAACGTCTGAGTCCCTGCGGGGGTGGATGCCCGGCCCCGCGGCCCGGTTTGCGGTGCCTCGACCTGGGATTGTGGAGGCCAAGATCACGAATCCCCCAAGAGATACGAATTTTCTGGGTATCCTCTGGTGCGCCACGCCTGGGGGCGGTGCGCGACGGGGGATCGACGCACGGGTTGTGTAGCAAGTGCGGCGGTAGCCGCGTACATCGACATCAGCAGCAGACAGTACAAAGGGGTGGGGACCGTATGTCCGAGAAGTCGCGCAAGCCTGCGCACCGTCTCTCGAAGAGAAGCCGTTACATCGGGTGGGGTGTGGCCGGTGTTGCTGTGGCGGCGACGGGTGGCCTGATCGCGCAGAGCGCGTCGGCGGCTCCGGCGTGGCCGGCGCAGAAGACGTTCACGGGTCTTGCCTTCGACACGTGTACCGCTCCTTCCGCTGCTGCGATGAAGGCGTGGAAGCCCGGTCCGTATGGGGCGGCGGCCGTGTATGTCGGTGGGAAGAACCGTGGTTGTTCCCAGCCGAACCTGACGGCGCCGTGGGTGAAGACGGTGACTGCCCAGGGGTGGAAGCTGATTCCCCTGTATGTGGGTGCTCAGCCGTCCTGCCAGTCCGGGTCCAGCCCGGAGAAGATGACTGCCGCCAATGCCTCCTCGCTCGGTGCCGGCGACGGCGCGGACGCGGTGGCGAAGGCTTCCGCGCTCGGGATGAAGCAGGGCAGCGCGATCTATCTGGACATGGAGCCGTACGACATCAAGAACACGTCGTGCAACAACGCGGTCCTGGCCTACGTCCGCGCGTTCACGAAGACGCTGCGCGCCAAGACGTATCGGGCCGGCTACTACGGCTTCAGCACGTCCAGTGCTCATGCTGTCGCCACCGCTGCGGACCGGACCGATCTGCCGGGCAATCTCTGGTATGCGAAGTGGGACAACGTGAACACGACGACCAGTGACTGGCCTTGGGCGAGCAAGCTGTACACGGACCACAGCCGTGGTCACCAGTTCATGGTGAACAGCAAGGAGTCCCGGGGCGGTTACACCATCACCGTCGACCGGGACGCCTGGGACGGGCCGGTCGCCATCGTCGGCTGAGCCGATCTCGAAGAGGAGGGGCGGGGCGGCGGAACACCTTCGCCGCCCCGCCCCGGAGGCGCTCCACCGGAACCTCGGTGAGCCGGCGGTCGGCCCCCTGATGCGCCGCATGTTCCAACGCGCATTCTTGCCGGAGGGGCGAGATGCTTCCCGCTCCTTCAGGGCGGCTGCGGATTCCCGGCCCGGACGGCAAGAGCGTCCGGGCCGAGTGACACACTCCGGTTCGACCGACCCCTAGGGGGTGTCCGGAAAGTCATGGGAGCCAGAGCCGCAGGCAGGCGAGGGTGACCATGGC
>NZ_NNBJ01000024.1 GCF_002803085.1 Streptomyces sp. CB01201
CTAGGTTCTGTCTCTCCGATCACGAATGGAGAGACAGAACTGTCGGCGAAGTGAAGCCTGCTTAGTTCTTGCGTGCGGTTACCAGAGCGAAGGAGAGGAATTCTCCGCCGTCTGTGGTGAGCATGTCGATGACCGGCTGGTTGGCGCTCCGGCCGTCCGGCTGATGCTCGGCGCATGCCTGGACCCACAGCAGCCAGTCCTGCCAGGCGTCTTGCTGTAGACGCGCGGACGTGACCTCCACCAGTTCAGTGATCGCCCACTGGAAGCGCCACCATTCCGCCGTGTGCCAGGCCATCGCTTCCCAGCCCACCACGTCTTTGATATGGGGCGGAATGGCCCCGAGCTCACGGGCTTCCCGTGTCATAGCGGGGGTCGCCATGGCCAGTTGTCCGCCAGGGCGGAGAAAACGGACCAGGTAGGGCAGATAGCTGTCCGCCGTACCGAAGTACTCGAAGGCGTCGACGCTCACGATGGCGTCGAAGCTCTCCTCTTCGAAAGGCAAGGCGTGCGCCTCGGCTCGCACGGCCTGCACCTGATGACCGACACCTGCGTCGGCGAAGACGGCTGCTGCGTCCTCGGGAGCGATCCACAAGTCGGCCGCGACGACCCGGGAACCGTACTCGCGGGCAAGGAACACCGACGTGGCGCCCTTGCCGGAGCCGAGGTCGAGTATCCGCATCCCCGGGCGCAGATCAAGGTCGCGGGCGAGGTCCTCCAGCAGCCACAACGGGTTCGGCCCCATGTCGAGATTGAGCACCCAGCTGGGGTCATAGCGGGAGGAACGCGGATAGCGGTCCGGACGTACGAGATCATTCAAGGCAGTCACGAGCACGAACCCAAGCCGATCACCGCCCCAGGCACAACCCGATTTCGCCTCCCCGCCTGTATGCAGGTACGGCAGCGGTCGGTTCCGTCTCTCCGGTCACGAGCGGAGCCAGATCAGGAGTGCGGCGGCGGTAACGGTGCCGAGGAAGACGTATCCGCGCTTGTCGTAACGGGTAGCGACGGCTCGGAACTGCTTGATCTTGTTGATCGCCCGCTCGACGGTGTTCCTGGCTTTGTACCGGATCTTGTCGAAGTGGGCAGGACGGCCGCCGCGTGAACCCCTGCGCAGGCGGGCTGACTTGGTGTCGCTCTTCTCCGGGATGACGTGTCGGATGCCCCGTCGTCTTAGGTAGGAGCGGATCACACGGTTGCTGTATGCCTTGTCGGCGCAAACACTGTCCGGCCGCCGCCTCGGCCTACCCATGCCAAGCCGGGGGACGCGGATCTTGTCCATGAGCGGCTCAAACTGGGTGCAGTCTGCCCGCTGACCAGGCGTGACGACAAGGGAGAGCGGGCGGCACTTGCCGTCCGCGCTCAGGTGAATCTTGCAGGTCAGCCCGCCGCGGGAGCGGCCAAGGGCTTCGCCCGCCGCACCGCCTCCGCCCGGAATGGGCATGAGCGCACGTGCACGCGCACGTGAACTGATCTTTGTGTGACCCCTTTTGAGGCACAGGGCAGTGCTGGCGGAGGGTCCTTCGGAGCGCCGGCGGCGTGCTGGTGAGCACGGATCGAGGTTGAGTCAATGTTGATGTGCCAGTCGATGCCGCCCTCGGCATCGGCGACGGCCTGGACGTGCTGGAGCAGCCTCTCCCAGGTGCCGTCCGCCGACCACAGCATGTGGCGTTTGTGAATCGTCTGCCAAGGGCCGAAGCGTTCGGGCAGCTTGCGCCACTGACAGCCGGTACTGAGCCGGTGGATGATTCCGTTGATCACTTGGCGGTGGTCCCGCCACCGGCCGCACCGGCTGTTGCTCACGGGCAGCAGTGGCTCCAGCACCGCCCACTCGCCATCCGTGAGATCCCCCCTGCTGAGCATGACCAGAACAACGAGCTGCCCGATCGAAGAGATACGCCCCTCAGTAAGCGAAAGTCCCCGGTCAGCGGCACGGAAATGAGTTGTTCAGGCCAAGGAGCGGTTGTTACCGTCACGCCAGCGCGAGAGACGTGTGATCAGCGGGACAGGGAGGTTGATGAATATGGCTGCCGTCGGCCGTCTTCAGCATGCCCTCATCCGGCCCGCGCGATAGCAGAGCGCGGCCCGGGTCGTCCTAACGACCAGGAGAGACACGTGTCTTCCTCTTCTTCGCCCGGCCACACCAACGTGATCACCAAGCGCCTGATCCTGCGGCCCTGGACCACAAACGAGGCCGCTGCGGTCCTCGCCGACACCAGGTCCACTCACTGGGCGGGCGACTTTCCCGCTGAAGGCGACCGCATGGTCGCGAGCCTCTTCGACCAGCACCCCGCCTGGCTCGACGCATACGGCCACCGCCTGATCATCGAGCGCGAGAGCGGCTTGGTGGTGGGCTCGATCGGCCTGTTCTGGCCGCCCAGCGAGGGCGTCCTGGAAATCGGATACGGCATCGTGGCCTCCCGCCGAGGCCGCGGTTATGCCCCCGAGGCCACCCAAGCCCTGGCAGAGTTCGCCCTCACCGCACCTGAGGTCCACACCGTGTCCGCTGATGTGGAGCTCTCCAACCCGTCCTCAGTCCGTGTGCTGGAGAAGGCCGGCTTCCGCCGGTGGGCCACCGAAGACAACACGGAGAACATGGCCCGGTTCAGGATCACGAATCCGGACCGCTCGCGGCGATGATCCCCGGGGCCCTGGAGGCGATGCCTCCAGGGCCCCATCGTGGTGGCGGAGCCGCGAGACAATCAGGGTGATCGGAGAGACACGCCCTAGGCATTTTGAGCCCCCAGGCGTTCGATCGCCGACTCTTAGGTCTGGCACATCCCCGGCCGCAACGCCGTCACAGGAGTCGGCAGCCAGACACCCCACCGCTGCGGAGAGCAGCAGTCGCTGATCAGCGCTCGTGTCTGGCCGGTGTAGGCCGGGTCAGTGTCACGGTGACGCCGGCGGCCAGCAGTGCAAGGGTTGCGCCGGCTGCGAGGCCGGACTGGGCTGGTTGGAGCACCCAGGCCCAGGGCCTGGCCCGGCCGTCAGGTGCCCATCCCGTTGTGGCGAGCACGATGGGGATGGCGGCGGTGGTGAATGAAGCGGCGCGGGGGCCGGCGAGGGCGCACAGGAGCATGGCGAATCCGATGTAGCCGACCGTGTTCCGGCCGGTCACTATGGCGATGTCCTGGTGGCTCACGGCGTAGGCGATGATCGCCGCCAGAGCTGCGGTCAACGCGGCCATCACGCCGAGCAGAGTGTTCCAGGCCGGTATGGGGCGGGCGGCTGCCCGCTCCATCCTGATGTCTGTGCGGCTCGCCGCGTACATCAAGACGGCGGCGGGAAGGACGGTGATCAGGTGTCCGGCCAGGAATGTTCCTGTGGTTCCGGTCAGTGAGGGGATGGGGAGTTCTCTATTGCCCGCGAGGCTGGCGAAGGCGGTGGTGATGATGACAGCGGCGAGGAAGGCGGCTGGTGCGCGGGTTTTGAGCCACCACCTCACTTGGCACCTCCTACCGGGATGAGTTGGGGCTTGACCGTGCACGTCTTCATGGCCGAGGTGTTGATGGCGTACCACCGCAGTTGCTCTGCCTTCGGCATCGAGGCGACCTGCCGGGCCAGCTTGCTGGTGTCGGGATCTGTTTTGGCTGCGAGGGTGTTCTCGGATGCTCCGGCTGTGAGCATGAGCCAGGCGGCTACTGGTGCGACGGCCTCGCCGCCCGGGTAGGCCCCCTGGGTGGCGCAGGCAGGCAGCTGCGGGAGAAGTCCCGCGACGACACCAGGGGGGACGTCTTGTGCACTGGCGCTGGGCCCTATGCCCAGTTTGGCTTCCTGCGCGGTGGGTCGGGCCGCCATGGTGAACGTGGAGGGCGTGGTGACACCGAAGGCCTGCAGTTTGGCCACGGCTTTCTGGGTCTCGCTGCGGACCGTGGATGCGTGGGTGACTTCGGGCCACAGGCACACGGTCGCTGAGGGGCCCTGCTTGCAGTCCAACACTGCCAGCGGACGCGGGCTGGTCGCATCGGCTTGCAGGCCCTGCGCCGTCGCGACCGCACTGCCCGTTCCGGCGATGAGGATCCCCAGCGCGATGGCGGGCGCGAGGCGCTGGTGGCGGTAGTTGATGACTGTCAGGCAGGCCGCGGCCAGGCCGCCGGCGAAGAGCAGAGTGCACCACACAGCGCGGGTATTGACCACTTGATCGAGGGCACAACAGTCCGACAGGCCGCCGCCCACCAGGTGCCTAAGCCACAAAATACTCCACGAGGCGGGAAAGGCGTTGACGATGAAAGCTCCCACCAGAGAGGCGGGGACAGAAATGAGGGCCGGCAAACGTCGCCCGATGCAGAAGCCCACCAGCGTGTTCGCCAACAGCAGGACGAGCTCTGCCGCCAGGATCATCAGGTCGGGAAGTCCCGCGCCGACTCCGGCTGATCCGGCGGCAAGGAGAAGAGCGGCCAAGGACGCGATGCCACCTGCGGCCACCACGGGCACCAGGACGGACGCCGAGATGGTCAGCGGTGAGCGGACGCTGACCTGGCTGAATACGTGTCCGCGTGTCAGTCGTGCGCCTTCCCAGGCCCCCATGGCGGCGCACGCGGTGCTGATGAAGGGGAGTGCGTAGGTCGAGCTGCCCGTCGCCGAGGGCCAGTATCCGGCAGTCGTCCAGGAGGTGATGTCGTTGCCGATCGCGGCCAGGACGAAAACGACGACGATCGGCAGAACGATCACGGCCGAGGACGAGCGCAGCATGGTGCGGATCCTCATGTCACAGCTCCCCGTGCACGAGCTGGGCGTAGGCCGCCTCGGCGCGCTCGCGCGGATCGGTCACGGCCGGTCCGGCCAGCGAGTAGAAGTCTGCGATGGTGCCCTGGAAGCGGACCGTGCCGCGGTCCAGGACCACGACGTGAGAGTAGGACTCCGCAAGGTCTTCGGTCTGGTGGGTCGAGACCACCACCCGCACATCGCTAGACAGCTTCTCCAACAGGGTCCGAAAGACCCGGCGTTGTGTCGGATCCAGCCCCGCGGTCGGCTCATCCAGCAGAATCAGCTCGCTGCGGTGGGTGAGGGCTCCCGCCAGGCCCATGCGGCGCTTCTGGCCGCCGGACAGCTGGTGGCTGCGCCGATCGGCCAGGTCACTGAGATTGACACGGGCCAGAGCGTCGGCAGAGGCCTCCCAGGCCGAGGACTTGGACATGCCCTTCAACCATCCGGCGTACGCCACCTGCTCACGGACCGTCAGCCCGGGGATGGCCGCGATGTCCTGCGGGAGCCAGGCCACCGCCTTCACATAAGCGGTTCGGTCGCGGCGGCCCGACGCCGTCCGGCCGCGCCACGAGATGCGCCCGGCGGCCGGGCGCAGGTGGGTAGCCGCAAGAGACATCAGCGTCGACTTGCCGGCGCCGTTGGGCCCCAGCAGAACGGTGGCCGGGGTGTCAATGGTCAGGTCGAATGCCGTGAAGACCGAGGACTTCCGGTTGTAGCTGAAGTCGATCCCGCTGAACTGCAGTGTCATGGACAAACTCAATCTGCTGCGAGGCTCCGGCGCAGCTCGTTCTGTGAAGTGCTCGATGGCACGGGGCTCAGCCGCACCGCGGCCGAGCCCCGCCAAGCGCTGCTACCAGGCTATGCGGACGGTGCTGACCGTGAGCCGCGAGCCTCCGGTGAACCCGGTCAGTGTGAAGTAGTAGCTTCCCTTCGGCTGAACGCCCCAGGCGGAGGTATTGCAGTAGTTGGTGCGCGAGCCGCGGTCCTTGTCGGGCGCGAGGCTGATGTCCTGGAACAGGTTCAGCGACGCCGAGCTGAAGGACGAGTCCGTCTGGCACCCGGAGAACCCGACGGACGTGCTGGCGCCGTCGCTGTTGTCGTCGGCCCAGCGGCTCGACTCGTTGCCTCGAGCCCAGCCACCTATGTAGCTGGTGCGAGAACCCTCGGCGTGCGCAGGCACTACGCCGAGGCTCAGGAGCGCGGCGCCCCCCGCTGCCACTGCTACCGCCTGACGAATCTTCCTCATGGTCCAACCCCTCCCGTGATGTGCGTGTGGCACATGTGATGCATGAGCCGTGTGTGGTGATGCGAGATCGCTGGGTGACCATACGAAAAGAGGCAGCCAAGCTTCTCGTTCATAAATTCGATTTGGCCAAGATCATTTCCAGATATCGCCATAAACTAAAACTTTCCGGGCACCTACTTGTCCGGAACTTTGCATCCCATATACCTGTGCCAGATCCTCAGGGGTGTAAAGGCCTTCCGCGACTCACACCTCGTGGAGTCAGTCATCGAGCCCCCTGTCGGGTCGGCGAGCAGTGGGGACGCCCGGTGACACCCGGTCATTCATGACGACTCCCAGGTGCAGCCGCCCGGCGAAGACCCAATCTCTTCGGAGTGTCGTGGGCTCGATCGAGGACCTCCCGTGACGTCCTTCCCCGGCCGGAGTGCCAGCCGCTCCGGACGTGGAGAAGGCCGGCACCCGTTCGGGTGCCAGCCTTCGTAGATCAAGGTCCCGTCGCGAACCCCTCGCCTTGTTCAGCGGCGTCCCCAGGACTTCGCGGCGACAATGTGCTGGTGGGTGTCGCAGAGGGTGGCGGTGTCGCCGGTGTTGTTCCAGACGTAGTCGCGGCAGTCCTGGTAGACGTCGCGGCCGGTGTCGCGGCCGATGCCGGTGTGGACGCGCACCGACTGGTGTCCTGCGAGGCGCAGGTTGTGGAAGGTGTAAGTGTGGTGGGAGCGGTCGCTCAGGACCCAGCCCTTGAGGTTGACGGAGCCGCAGCCGGTGTTGGTGACGGTGACCCACTCCGCGTTGCTGCTCCCCGCACGCGCGGGGATGGACCCCACGGGGCGCCCGCGAACGCAGCTACTTCCTGCTCCAGACCGCCGACGCCATCGAGGAGGAGGCCAACGCCTTCTCGGAGTCGGCCCCTACAGCGACTTCGACGCCGACCAGGAGCAACTGGCGCTGAAGCTGTCCACTCGGCCGCGGGCCCGCGCGGAGGCGAGCCCGTCGTTCGTGTTCGCCACGATCAGCTCCCGCTGGAGCTCTGCCAGTACGGACAGCATCCCGAACATCGCCCGCCCCTCCATCGTGGCGGTGTCGATGCCCTGCTCGATGACGTGCAGCCCGATACTCCGCTCGCGCAGCTCGGCGCCGAGGGTCACCAAGTGCAGCACGGAGCGGGAGAGCCGGTCGAGCCGGGTCACCTTCAGCGTGTCGCCCCCGCGCAGCAGTTGCATGACGAGATCGAGCTTCGGGCGGGACGCCTTCGCGCCGCTGGCGACGTCGACGTGGATGTTGTCGCGGTCGACGCCGTGGCGGAGTAGTGCGTCGATCTGATGATCGGGGTTCTGGTCGGCCGTCGATGTGCGGGCATAGCCAATGAGCAGCGTCGGAAACTACCCCGAAGAACCGTTCTGCGACGTTGATTTTCGACGCGAGTTGCCGACACTGCCCACCTGCGGGGTCGTGATCACTCCGCCGAGTGTTGACAGACGGTCGTTTGCCGACACTGAAGATCGGTCTCGTACATGACCGGATCAGCCTGGGTGTGTTCGGCGGTTGCTCAACTGTTTGTATGTCGGGCGGGTGCCGCCTGTGGTGTTGGTGCTTGCACCGGGGGCGCAGCGGTCGTGGCGCCTCCTTCCTGGTGGGCCGGGCGCCGGGGCAGCCGCGACGCGGGCAGCAGGCCGAGAGCGGCGAGTGCGGCCAGGATCAGCAGAGTGGAGTTCATGGTTGAAGCAGCCGTGCCGGTTGCGCTGGCTGCGACGGCGATGCCGAAGATCGGCCCGATGTTCATGGCGGTCTGCTTGAGCCCGCTGACAACCCCGGCGCACCCGGGCGGCGCGTCACCGACGACGGTCCCGGTGGCGGTGACCATCACGATGGCGAACCCGGCACCAACGGCGGCAAAGGCCACAGCCATGGCCATCCATGTGCTGGCGGGACCGAGCCGGGACAGCCCCGCGATGCCGACCACGACGAGGACCGTACCGGCGATCGCGGTGCGGCGCGCACCGTACCGGCGCAGTGCGGCGACCGCCGCGGGTGAGCCGAGGACCATGAGCACGGTCAGCGGGAGCACGCGTAGACCGCTGTCGAGCGGGTCGAGGCGAAGTACGTCCTGGAGGTAGAAGGTGGCCCTGAACAGCGCGCCGAACAGGCCGGCGGTGGTGATCAGCAGGATCGCCATCGACGCCGTCACCGGTACGGACCCCGCTACGGCTGGTGGAACGATCGGGTGCGTCGTGCGGCGTTCGTGCCAGCCGAGCACCGTTGCGACGCCGATGACGGCGAGGAATTCGAGCAGCGTCGGCGCGGCGGTCCACCCCCGCGCGGGTACGTCGGCCAAGGCGTGGACCAGGATTGCGAGCGCGACCGCTAGCAGGCCCGCGCTGGTGAGGTTGAGCCGTGGAGAGATGGCATGCTGAGGTGCCGGCGTCCGCACGGCGAGGGCGAGGACGGCGATGACGAACGCGAGGGGCACGTTGCCCCAGAAGGCGGCGCGCCACCCCAGATGAGCCACAAGAACACCGCCCAGGAGCGGACCGGACCCTGCCGCAACCGCGATCGCACTGGTGCGGATGGCGATCGGCTTGCTGAGCCGGTCCGCGGGATACGCCAGCCGTAGCAGCGCGAGCGTCGCAGGCTGCAGGAACGCGGCGAACCCGCCCTGCACCGCGCGCAGGACGATCACCCAGCCGACGGTCGGCGCGAGCGCGATCCCGGCCGAGGCAGCCCCGAAACCGAGGACGCCGACGAACAGCAGGCGCGGGTGTCCGTACCGGTCCCCGAGGCGCCCGGCGATCACGAGTAACGCGGCCACGGCGACCAGATAGCCGGTGCTCGTCCACTGGATCTGCGCCACGCTTGCGCCGAGATCACGCTGCATGCCGGGCTGCGCCATGAGCAGGATGGTTCCGTCCAGTGCGACGATCACCGCGCCGACCACGCTGACCAGAAGTGCAATCTGCCGCTGTACGGGTGCGGTCATGAGGTCACCGGGCCGAGGTGGGCGTCCAGAACTGCCGTGATGAGCCGGTCGCGTTGGTTGTCGTCGGGGGCGCCGTCCAGCGGTGGGGCGCCGAGGGCGAGTTGCAAGCTGCCCCAGGCCCACAGCTGGGCCATGCCGTGCAGGTTCGACCACAGGGCGGCGGCAGTCACCGCAGGCGGAGGTCCGGCCTCGTTCGGCCCGTCGGCGCGTCGCGCGGCATCCCGCTCCGATCGGCATCGGGCGACGAGTTCGGTGAAGTGCCCGAACAGCGGGAGGGTCGACTCGCGCAGCCTCGGTTGGTCCGATGCCTGCGCCACGCCGTCGAGCAGGTCGTGCCGCCACATGAGCTCGAACATGCCGCGGCGTTCCAACGCGTACCCGACGTACGCCCGAGCGAGGGCCTCCAACTGGCCGCGCGGTGTGGTCGTGCCGGCGACCGCGGCCTCGAACAGGGCTGCGAGGTCCTCGAAGCCGCGACGGCCGATAGCCGAGAGCAGCGCATGGTGCGTGGGGAAGTACCGACGCGGCGCCCCGTGCGACACCCCCGCTCGACGGGCTACTTCCCGCAGGCCCACGGACGCGGAGCCCTCGGTCAGCACAAGGTCGACCCCGACATCGATCAACCGCTCCCGAAGGGAGCTCTCATCAGTCATAGACAGTGTCTACCAGGCATTTGTAGACACTGTCTACCCGTGAGTGATCATAATCCTCATCGGGTGGCAGGGTCCGCCTCGGCTCGCTCGCTCACGGCACCACGCTGACCGGGAATGGTCACGCCCAACAGGTCGAGGCGCTTGTTCATGTCGAGGCGGAACGTGCCGTACGGGTTGATGTTCGACCAGAACAGCGCGGTCAAGCCGCGCCGGTCCTCGGCCGACAGCTTCTTCGCCCACTTCGGCTCGGCCAGGACCTGCTGAAGCAGCAGCGTGTTGACGTGCACGAGCGCGGACTGAAGCAGGTGCAGCGCGAGCATGGACGTCTCGGCGTGCTCCTTTTCCGGGCCGGTCAGGGCGCCGTCCTTGCCGTAGTGGAGCACGGTGTTCGCGCTGTTCCAGTTCTCCACGACCTGGAGCCCGCCGTGGATCTCGCGGCGCAGGTCGGGCCTGGCGAGGTAGTCGCACGCGAAGATCGTGCGCACGGCTCGGCCCAGCTCTTCGAGGGCCTGGTAGGTCGGGTGCTTGGGGCCGCCGCGCGTAAAGCGCCGCAGCACCTATTCCGCCTCCGCCGTCCCCAGGCGGAGCGCGGTGGCGTACTTGACCATCTGGTCGTACTGCTGGGCAATCAGGTCCCAGCGGATCGGCCGGGTCAGCGAGCCGCCGAGCGCCGGCCAGCCGGGCGGGGCGTCGTCCGGCCGGTACAGGCGGATGCTGCCGATGTTCTTCAGCCTCGGCAGCAGGCGGAAGTTGAGCAGC
Source organism: Streptomyces sp. CB01201 (assembly GCF_002803085.1). Lineage (GTDB taxonomy): Bacteria > Actinomycetota > Actinomycetes > Streptomycetales > Streptomycetaceae > Streptomyces > Streptomyces hundungensis. The sequence continues at coordinate 10,334 of NZ_NNBJ01000024.1, forward strand.
TCGGTGAAGGCGAACCCGACCACGCTCGCGCCGTGCGTGTCGACGTAGTTCGACTCGATCTCGGCATCCGTGCAGTGCCGCAGCAACCCCTCGATCATCGCCGCGACCTCGGACGACGAACAGCTCTTGAGCTGGGAGTAGATGCAGACGTTCTTCTTCTCGACGTGCCAGTAGATCATCACGCCGTTGCCGCCGTAGCGGGCGTGGTACTCGGTCATGAAGTTGCTGGACCAGGACCCGAACTTCTTCGAGTCCGACGCGCACGAGGTGCCCTATCCCCACCAGGCGGCATCCCGGGCGGCGAGCGTGCCGTTGACCAGCCGGGTGACGGCCGCGCCGAGGTTGTCGACGGTGATGAAATGCCGGCGCACGTGCCGCAGCGCGGCCTCGGTCTCGCCGTGCTCGCCGGTCGCCACGATCGCCCGGATGCCCATGTTGGTGCCCAGCGCGAACAACGCGAGCAGCAGGCGCCGCTGGAGGGTAGCGCGGTCGATGCGCTCGTAGGCGGCGACCGAGGAGAACTCGTCGGTGAAGCCGGTGAGGAAGTCGGCGACGGCGTTCGGTGACCACGCTCCCCAGAGGCAGGACGCTGATCCTTTCGCTGGTGCCCTGCTGGCGCAGGCGGGTCAGCTGGATCTGAGTCCGGGCGGTGATCCACCGGTAGAGCAGCCGCGCGCTCAGCAGGACGGCGAGCCCGGCCATGAGCGGGCGGTCTACCAGCGCGTGTACGACGCTGCCGCCGCGATGCTGGGCCATAGGCCTCAAGGAGGCGCAGGGCAAGCGATCCCGCCCATGGCCATCGCCGCACGTCTCGGCTCCAAGTGAGGTACAGCCGCCGGACCGCGCTGATCATGGCGGGCAGCGTCCACGTTGTTGCCGACGCTCTTCGGGCGTCAGGCGCGAAGACCGGCGCTGGTTCATGCGGCGTGCGCGCTCTTGTCGGGTGCAGCGCTGTGCTTCACCATCTGTGATGGGGCGGACACGGATCTTGGGGGCGGGATGTCGTCGGGTACGGGCGGTGGCTACTGGGCGGACAAGGCTCTGCCCAGCGTGTTCAAGCACGATTTACTGAAGCGGTACCTGCCGCAGTTCGGCGGGATGACGGGTAAGCAGTCGCATGATCAGCGCGTGGTCTATCTCGACGGGTACGCGGGCGAGGGCCGGTACGAGAACGGGGATCCGGCTTCGGGAGAGATCGCGCTGCGCGTCGCCTCGCACCTGCGGGCCAGGGCCGGGCTGACGCTGGAGTGCTTCTTCTCCGAGCAGCAGCAGAAGTCGTTTCAGCGGTTGGACGACATTGTCCAGCAGTACCGCGGCCGGGGAGTGCGGGCACATGCTCACCGGGGGGAGGCCGACGGTGTCCTGGACCAGGTCGTTCAGAGCGCGGCCCGGGAGCCGCTGTTCTTGTTCCTCGATCCGTGTGGGCTGGTCCTGCCGCAGGACCGGCTGGTCGACGTCCTCGCCAACAAGCGTCCTCACAAGCGGCCGGCGACCGAGCTGCTGATGAACTTCAGCATGATGGCCGTGTGGCGTCTGGGCGGGCACGTCCGCTCCCCGCACGGCAATGAACGGTCATTGCAGCGGTTCGACGACGTGTGCGGCGGAACCTGGTGGCGGGAGCACTTCGCCGACGCCGTGGCCGCGCGGGACAAGGACAGTGCGGCCGCGGACGCGATCGAGGCGGTGGCGGAAGGCTACGCGAGCCGGCTGGCAGAGCGGACGGGGATGCTGGTGCAGTCGGTGCCGGTGTCGCATTCGCCGCGCAAACGCGCTGTCTACCGGCTGGTGTTCGCGACCCGGAGCCCTTACGGCCTGTGGGTTTTCGGCGACACCGTGGCCCGGGCCCGGGCCACCTGGTGGGAGACGCTCGAAGAGCGTGAGGAGGACGCGCTGTTCTCGGTGACGTCGTTGACCCGCCCGGACCCGAAGGCGGTGGAGCGTGAGGCGGTACCGCACATCGCCGACAACCTCGCAGCCCTTCTGGCCAGGCTGCGCCGGCCGGTGAGGCTCGTCGACTACCCCCTGGAAGTCTTCGGGGACTACTACGGGCAGGTGACCGAGCCCGCGGCGCGCAGCGCCGTTCGCTTGCTGCATGAACAGGGCCGGACACCCAGTGACGGCGTGGGCGTCAAGCGGACGCGGGAGATCTTGGTCCATCCCGGCAGGGCAACCGCCTGACACCCAACCAGGTACCTCACCGCAGGCGCTGGCCCGGCTGGTGGGTCAGGCGGCGACGGGCAGCGGCATCTGGTCCCAGGTCCGGCCCTCCAGGAGCCGGCCGCCGGCCTTCGGTGTGCGGCCGCCCCACTGCTTGAAGAAGAAGGCGACGGCCGCTTCTTGGCAGGTGTCCCGGATCTGTGTGACCCAGGCCGGGTCCATGGGCCGGTGCCCGGATCCGGACTCGCCCCCCGCGATCACCCAGTTGATGCCGTCCAGGTCGAGACCGTGCAGTGGGCCGAGCAGCGGCTCGCAGGACAAGAACCGCACCGCCGCGGGCACTTCACGCAGATCGTCGACGCGCGCCAGTTCCTTGTCCGTCTCCACCGAGACGCCCATCCACAGGTTTTCCGGCCAGTCGAGCCGGGGCGCGACCTGGCGCAGGCGCCGGGCCCGCTTGGTGAGGACCTGATAGGTGTGCTGAGGGGTGTCCGCGATGACCTGGAACACCTGCCGCACGTAGTCGAGGGGAACCCGGGCGTGGAACAGATCGCTCATGGAGTTCACGAACACGGTCCGCGGGCTCTTCCACCCGTAGGGCACGTCCAGGGCGTCGGGGTGCAGCGTGACGTCGAAACCGGGCCCGGAGGTCCGGGGGTCCCCGTCGTTCTGGTACTTCGCTGCGCCCATGGCCTTCAGGCGCTTGGCCAAGGTCAGGGCATAGCAGTTGTCGCATCCTGAGGAGACACGGTCGCAGCCGGTCGTCGGGTTCCAGGTCGCCTCGGTCCACTCGATGGCGCTGCGGTCGCTCACCGGTCTGCTCCTGCCCTCGCCCGCACGGCCGCCCCGTCCCGGACGGTCGCGGTGTGCTGCCTAACGATGCCCGCAACGCCTGGACACCCGGGCACGGACACCGGTATCGGCGTCCATCCGATCGCTTCTCGTAACGTCACGTGTCGAACCTCCGGTCAGGAACCTATCGGGGTGATCGGATCCGGTCGACCCGCACTGGCCACAGGCCTCGGCCATCACGCTGTTCTGCCCAACTGCGTTGGCCGCTCTGGCCGATCGCTTTTCTCCGCACGGGCTCGACGCAGTGCGGCGGCCTCGACCGCCGCAGCCTCACCGGTGCTGGGCGCGTGCCTGCGCAATCGGAGCCGGCGCATCGGCGGGCACGGATTCGCTCTCGGGGAACGCCCGTCGGGACAACTCCCGCATCGCGGTGGTCTGCCGCGCCACGGCTGCCGCGACCGCCGGGTCCAGCTGCGAGGACCGGAACGCCTGGCGGTGCGCGTCGATTGCGCGGCGGTAGCCCGCGGGTGGTGTCCGGCGCTCCACCGTGGCAGCGGGCATCGCCGGCTGCGGGGCCGAAGTGACGGCCGCCGTGGCGGGGCCGGCCTTCACGGGCGCGGGCGCCAGGACATGAACGGCACGGACCTTCGCACCCTGCACCCGCTCGTTGGCCGCCGCGATCAGCTTTGGCGCGCTCCACCGCAGTTGAGTGCCGTAGGCGGGGCTGTCAGGGGTGATGTCCAGGCGGCCCGTGTCCGGGTCGAAGGCGACGGCCTCCACGTGGCCGGCGAGCTCGGGCGCGGCCGCGGCGACGATGGCGTCGAATTCGGCGAGGACACTGCCGCCGGCGGCCGGGGCGACCATGCCGCGCTCGGCCATCATCGTCGTGATCGCCGCACCCAGCCCGAGAGGCTCGCGTCCGTCACGCCGCACCGTCGTGCCGGTACGCCGCTTCGGCCTTCTTGCCGAGGCGCCGTTCTTCTTCGCCGTCTCTTGGGCGGCGAGCAGAGCCTGGCGGGCGAGATCGACACCGCTCAGCTCGGTGCTCACACGATCACCTCTTCCGCGATGTCGTCGGTCAGCGGGCGGCCGGCGAACTCGGGCAGCCGGTCTGTCCACGGCGCGGAGGCGGCCTGCCTGGTCCCGGCGGCGGCCTGCTCGCGCAGCCGTCCCAGGCGCGTCGCGAGCAGGCACTCGGCAGCGCGTTCGCGGGCGGTGTCGGCGGCCTTCGTCGCCGCGGCGATCGCGTCCGCACCACTCGGGTTGTGCCGGAACCAGCGCCGCCCCTGCTCGGTCTTGTAGGCCCGCCTGGCCTCCGCGTCGGCTTCCTCGGTCCGGGCCAGCCGCCCCAGCGCGCTGCGGCGGAACTCAACCAGCGCCTCCTCCACCGCCCGCAGCGCGCCGAAGGCGAGCACGGACGCCGCGCCGATCGGATCGGCGTCCAGTTCACCGAGCGGAGCCGAGGCCAGGAATACCCGCCGGGTGCGCTCGATGTCGTCCGTCAACGAGGCCCGGACATCGGCAGCGACGGCCTCGATTGCGGCCTGGTCCTCCAGGTCGGCCGCCCAGGTCGCCGCGACCATCCCGGCCTCCACCGTCAACGCCTCCGTCCGGCGTTCGTACCCGCACGGCTCGCACAGCCCACCGGCCTGCGGCTGCCCGCAGTCCTCACACGCCAGCGCCTGCCGGACCACCTCGGCCACCGCTGCGGCCGCGCGCTCGCGCTCCGCCCGCTCCTGGTCAGCACCGCGCGCTGCCTCACGCTCGGCCTTCTCCGCACGAGCCTGCGCCTGACGCCACATCAGGTCCTCCGCCTCGATGGCCACCTGCTCGCGCAGCCGCTCCTCAAGGACCCGGCGGCGCTCGCCGTCGGCCAGGCCGGGCAGCTCCCGGTCGATGTCCGCGCCGATCCGGGCGCGCCGGGCACGGCGGAGGTGGATGACGTTGCCGCAGTTCTCGCAGGCCTCGCCGGTGTCGAGCCGGATCCCGTCGTCGCACTTGCGGTGCGAGCAGGCCGGCCGCTGGGGCAGACCCCGGCGGATCAGCCACGCGTACGGGCCGGTGACCATCGCCTCGCCGCCGGTCTCCGCCAGGCGGTCGGTGAGCCGGTCGGCCAGCATCCGCGACGCACCCTCCGGCGCCACACCCAGGCCCGCCAGCTGCGCCAGCTCCGTTGTCGCGGCGGCCTCGACCTGGTCCTGCTGCCAGCCGTTCAGCTGGCTCCACAGCCAGGAGACCGGAGCCAGAGCCACCCGCAGACGAAGATCATCCGGAAGTGACACCCGCCTCTGCTGCTGCGCCTTTTCCCACCCTCCGGCCTTCGGCCGGCCACCGGCGCCAGCCCCGGCAGCGCGCTGCACCACCCGCTTCTCGACCGGGGACTCCTTCGGCTTTTCCCCGCGCAGCGGGCCGCCCTCGGCCACCGGCGACCCGGACCCGGCAGAGTCGGTGCCGCAGTCGACGGCCTGGTCCTCGCCCGCGCACACGCGCTCCGGCCGACGGCCTTCACCCCCACGGCCTTCGCCGGAAAAACCACAAGAGAGCTGCGGAGGAACTACCGGAGTAACCCCAGAAGCGTGGAGAGCGTGGTGCTGTGCAGTTGCGGCGAGGTCTGCCGATCCGGTGATCCCGTCCTGTCCGGCACCTTCGACCCCAGTCGCCACAATGGCCCCGGCCGTCTCGCCCGACTCAACATCTCCGGATGCAGTACCGGCGAGGTCTGAAAACACGGCGTTCACGACCCGGCGGGCCTCCCGCACAGCCACACCGTGGGCCTTGGCGACCGGCACCAGGCGCACCCGCGACTGCGCGTGCAGGCCCGAGCGGGTCTCCCTGCGCACCACGTCCGCGACGCCGTGCTCCTGGAGGCGCTTGAGGACTTTCGCTCCGGCCGCCGCCGTGCAGCCCAGCAGCCGCGCGACCGTCGCCGCCGGACGCCCGCGGCCGGTGTCCACCGACCCAGGGCACAGCTGCAGCCAGCCCGCAGACCCCGTCGTCAGCACCATCAGCAGCAGCCCGAGCCGGTCCGTCGCAGCCCCCCGGCCCGTACGCCCGGCGAGCAGCCCGGCCGGGATCGGCGCCTTGTCCTTCGGCTCCCACCCCGGACCGAACAGCACGGTGATCAGGCTCAGCAGCACCGCCAGCTCCGAGCGGGACAGTGCCAGGGCGTGCCGCCGGTCACCGGCCTGCTGTGCCCGGTACATCGGGATCACCCAGCACTCCAGGCCCGTCGCCCACCCGATGGCGTTCGTCGCGACGTTCGAGCCGAGGAACCCGGCGCCGCGCAGCTCGGGCAGCACGGTGTGCGCGACCGTCGACTGCGACACCCCCAGCCATCGGCCGAGCTCCTCCGCCCAGATCGACGTCTCGAAGTCCCTGCGCGCATCGGCCTTCGCGGTCAGCACGACCGACGCCAGCCGCGTGCCGTCGGACGCACCGGCCAGCGCCGGGGACGTCACCAGCGCGCGCACCGCGGCGAGCAGCCGGGCGCGCATCGTCTTCGTCAGCTGGAGCGGGTTGCCCAGCTCCAGCCGCGCGACCGGACCGGCCTGCGCCGGGACCGACCGCAGCCGACGGCGCGACGCGCCGCCGGCGAACTGTGTACGAGGGCGCGGGAGCACGGCGGCCGATGCCGCCACGGCGCTCATCGGCCCACCGTCCCGACGGGAGCGGAACCCGTACGGGCCATGATCTTCTGCGTCTGCATGGGGCAGGTGTACATACCAAAGCGGACTCCCCCCTGAGTAGCCGAAACGCTCGACTCGTCATCCACCAGACGACCGACGAGCCCTGTGGACAGAGGCCGCCGAGCCACGATTGCCCCGTGCCTTCCCGCACGGCGAGCAACAACTTCAGATCGCGTCCCGCCACACGGGAAGCCGCCCTCGCGGACGCTCCCGCCGACGGAGCTGTGGAAAGCCTCTTGGCACAGGCACACCGGACGGGCGCTCAACGCCATGGCGACCGGGCTTCCTATGCCGCCTTCGAAGCTAGGACGAGGGCTTGGTGCTGCACTGGTGTGCAGCACATCACCCGCCCACTCCGCTCGAAACCGGATCAAACGGGCGTAGCCAGGCTGGAAAAGGGCGCAACAGTCCTGCACAATGGCTCCTGTCGTGGAGGCATCGCCAAAACGGCATGACGAAGCCCCAAGGTGCTTCGTGGTTCGCGGAGAACCGAGTACGAGCGTCCGAGCGGCTGCTAACCGCGAGGACGTCCCCTTCGGACGGAGCTGCTAACTCCGTCCGGTGTCAGGGGGCCGCTCAGTCGAGGTGCTGCTAACTCCTCGAGGGCTGAGCGCCCCAGCGGCCCAGAGCCTCACAGGCCCGCCGCTTCAGTCCGCTACGACGTCGCGTCCTCCCCGAGGGAGACCGGGCTGCGCTGCCATCCAGCGCAGAATTCATGGTCAACCCGGCGCGACAGCGCTGCGGGTGAAGGAGAAGCGGCGGTCCGGATATGCGGGCACCCCACCGGAGCGACGCTCGAACGTCGCTTCCACGGCGGGGTGGTGTGTGTCCACGCGCGGGTACGGGTACCCTGCATCACGTGACCGCCTTTCCACGAAAAGGTGGGTCGCCGGGTCGGGAGTCTTCTTCCGGCCGAGAGCCCCCACGGACTTGCCTAAGGTCCCGGGGGCTTTTTCTTGCTCTTGTCCTGCTGTGGATCAAGTCCGGGACCAGCCTACTCCCCTGACGCCCCATAGAGTCACTACAGGTGACACCGTGTCGGGCCGCTGCTTGACACACCGTGACCCTCCCTCGGCTGTGCACGTCGCACGTGCTTGACCCCCAGCAGCGATAACCGTCGAGAGCCGGCCGGTAGGTTCCGTCATCGTGTCCCGCCTCACACTTTCCGACCTGGACTGCCTGCTGACCGACCGTCAGTCGACGCTCAGCCTGATGGCGGCCGCTGTCACCAGCTGTTCTATTCGGCACCATGGCGAATACGGCGGACGCCATGTCAGACCCGCTCGAGCGCGGTGGAGTAGTAGTAGGCCAGGGCCGCTTCGGCTCCGGAGCCCTGGGCAGTGCTGATGCGCTGGAATCGACCGGACCGCAGATCCCCGGCAATGAAAATCCTGAGGTGCTGCATCTCGGGCGGACAGTATCCGCCCGCGTCCACCTTGAGCCCTTCGAGAGCCGCCGGCCGATTACCGAGATTGCTCAGCACCGCCGTTGCGGCGTAGCCGCTGCGTTCTCCGTGGCGATTCTCGACCTCCACGATGAACTCGGCCCCGGGGCGGGCTTGTGAAACGGTGACGTGAGAAACGGGAACTACCCGAACTCGGTCGTCCCCTGACACCTCGGCGAGCTTGTAGTCGTCCGTCGGCGGGGCGAGGACATGGAGCGTGGCGGAGGACTGAGGGTGAGCTCGCAGCCAGGTGCCGAGCGGCCTGTCGCCTCCGAGCACGTAGGTCCGAGGACCGACCTGCTCGGGCCGCGCACGCCACAGCGGAGGCGTGGACAGAGAAGGGGCGGCGCTGATCCAGTCGGTGTCGGCGGGCGTCATCGCTGTCACGCCCGTGCCGACCACGACCGCCTGCGCGGTGAGCACCCGGGAGTCCGCGAGGACGACCTCCGCTCGGTCGGAGTGGCCCCTGACCCCCGCGGCGCGAGATCGGACCAGCGAGCACCGACCGGTCTGCTCGATGCGGGACAGGTCCCCGGCCAGGGCCTTGGCCATCTGGGGGCCGGTCGTCCAGTTGCCGGAGACGTTCTCCAGCGCGCCGATGGTCTGGAGCTTGCCCCCGACGCCGTCGGCCTCCACGACGAGGACCTTCATGTTGAGGCTGGTGGCCATCAGGGCGGCCGCCACGCCAGCGGGGCCGGCCCCGATGACCAGGACGTCGGCGTCGAACGAAGGTGTACTCACTGGATGATCCCTCCGGTTCCGCTGATACGAGACAGAGCGACTTCGCTGGTGATGAGCTGATCGGCGCCCAGGTTCCGGGCCGCGAGCAGCAGCGCGGCCTCGTGATACTGGGCGCCGCCACTTGAGGCACACGCGTCGGTGACGACCCACGGCCGATAGCCCCGTTGGTAGGCGGCCGTGGCAGAGTCGTACACGCAGGCGTCGGTGTCGATGCCGCACAGCACCAGGTCGCTCCAACCGGCGTCCCGGATGAGCTGCGACCCCTCTGGCGTGAAGACGGACGCCTGAGCCTTGTCGACCAGGGCCGAGTCGTCGATGAAGGGAGCCAGGTCCTTCACGAACGCCTGCTCCTCGGCGGTGCGCAGCCGCTTCCAACCGGAAATCGTCTCGTACGGCGAGCCCGGCGCGTTGTGAAACCGGGTGAAGACCACCGGACCGCCGGCTGCTCGCCAGCCCTCCACCAGCCGTACGACCGTCGGGACAACGTCGCGGCTGTGCTGGTTGACGAAGCCCTGCTGTACGTCGATAACCAGCAGCGCTGTCGATCGCGGGTCCAACCCGTTCACCCTTCCCATGGCCATCAGGAGTTGCTGTCTCGGAGGGCGTCCTGAGCGGCTCGCAGCCGATCGGGGAGCTCGCTCGTAGTCAAGATCGCTTCGCGCATCACGCGGTGCTGAGCCGTCTCAGTGGGACGCGCGGTTGTGAGGCGTGTGTAGGCACTCCGCAGAAATCGCCAGCCGTACTCGGGCGGCATCACCGGGTCGTGGCCGTCCTCGACGGTGTGCAGGATATGAGAGGAGAGGGCCCACAACGCCTGGACATCCAGCTCCAATGCGACGATCTGGCTTGTCGTGAGGGCGCGCTCATCAGGCTGAGGGTGGTAGGAGACTCCGGACCAGCCGGCGACACCCTGCGAGACGCCACCTCCGAAGGGGACTGCCTCGGCGTGAGACCAGCTCTCGCGGAACTTGGCGGCCTCGACATCCGGCCCCAGCGAGACGACGCTCTCCGGGTCCTGGCGGTTGACCAGGACAGAGGGCGTGGCCAGGAGCTGCAGCGCGGTGTCCAGACCCGCGCCCGCCCAAGAGTTCTCGCGGAGTTCGTAGACCGACAGCACGTACTGCGGCGCGGGCACTTCATGAGCAGGTGCTCCCTCGGCAGCGTGGAGCTTCATGAGCTGCGTGACCTGCTTGCCCGCCCAGTCGGGTTCATGCAGATAAGTGCGGTATCGCCACACCGCCAGATCGGTCAGCGACTCGACGCGGTGATGCTCTTCCAGGTGCACGACGGCGACGCCACACCCGTAGACGTGGACCGCCGACGACTTGGCCGAGCGGTGTCCGACCGGAAGCGTCCGTCGCTCTAAGCCCCCCGGGCCAGACGGCGCGGGAGCGCCAACCGCGTACAAGGGGGCGATCTGCTCCCCCACATAGGCCGGCAGGAACTTGTGGGAGACGACGGTGCAAGGAGTCGGCTGCGGAATGTCGGCGCCCGCAGCCGCGACGGCGGTGCCGTGGAGGGCCGCCAGGCGCAGGCGGAACGCCTCCTGCTCCTCCGGGGTGCACTGGTTGAGCGTCGTGTCGAGGATCTGCGCCATCTGCGGACGGCACACGCCGGTCCTGTTCCTCTGCCAATTCGAGACCGTTCGCGGACTGATCCCGAGATGATCGGCGAACCCCCGCACCGACGCGCGCATTACTGATCGCAACAGCAGTGCCTCCTCGCCTGTCCACTGCTCAACTGCGATCACTACACACCCCTATGACGCTCTGTTGCCAGGCAGGAAGAGCCCTGTTGCAACGCTATTGCGACACCCCTTCCACGCCGGGACATCTCGCCGAGACGCCGCGACCCCGAAGCTGAGCTACGTCGAAGTGATGCCGATGACAGACGGGGGACACCGTGGTTGCCGCTACAGGAGAACGAGGCAGTACGGCGTCCTGGTCGGGCTCAGGACTGAGCCGCACCGCTGCTCTGGTTCCGCTCAACACGTTCGAGTCGTGCAGCCAGATCGGCAACCTGCTCCTCGAGGCGCTTGATGGTCTGTGCAGTCGGGTCGGCAAGCGCGTCGAGGGCGTTCTCGCGAATGAAGCTCCCGCGTCCGGTGTGGGAGTAGATGACACCGTCCCGTCGAAGGTCGGCGAAGGCGCGCTGCACTGTTCCGGGCGCGACGGCGTATTTGATCGCCAACTCCCGGGTGCTCTGGAGCTTGTCGCCCGGCTTGAGTTGCCTGAGCCGAACCTGTTCACGTACGTCCTGCGCGATGCGCTCGAAGGGTTGCATGGCCTCGTCCGTCATGAGCCACATCGTAGAGCCACCTCGCTCGAATAGATAGCCTGCCCAACCTGGTTGACACGATGCTAAGTGTACTGGTTAGGTTATCCACGTCGACACGGCTGGTTGCCGGCGAGGGACCGGCAGCGAAGACGAAAGACCGCACCACCGCAGTAGTCGTCCGCCCTCCGGGGCGGCCGGGGTAGTCCTCAGCTCGCTGAGGACGTGAGAGCACCATCGAACTCCTCCGGAGCCTGACGGCCGCGACAACTGCGTGCACGTCGCAGCGCTGTGCGCTGTCTGTCCTACGGGACGCCGGCCTCGTGCCGTGCGGCCCGGCGGGCAGAGAACGCATTCGCGACGCGCCCCGTGCCACTCCGTCTACGAGGAGTCCAGATGTCTTCGACCTTTGAGCGCACCGCCCGTTCCCGCCGGAGCCGGACCCGCTCCCGCACCGTCAGCGCCCGCCCGGCGCTGGCCCTTTCCACCCTCAAGCCCCACCAGTTCGACCTGCGCCCGGCTTGCGCCTCGCTGGTCTGCCCGGACTGCGAGACGTGGGTGCCGATCACCGGCCTCGGTACCAAGACGACCAAGGTCGTGCCGCACGACACCGGCCGCGCTGGCAAGGACGCGTCCGTCCGCTGCCGCCTGGGCGGCAACCGCCTGGTCAAGGTCGACGTCACGGTCCGGAAGTGGGCGGAGCGTCTGGAGGACGGTCACGCGGAGACCGTTCACCGCCGCAAGACCGCCGTGCTGCGCAAGCCGAGGACCGCGCCCGCCCCGGCCGTCAGCCAGATCGCCGCGCAGAAGCAGGCGGATAGCGAGCACGGTGACGGTCGGCCGATGTGGCTGTTGCGCGAGATGAAGTGGGCGTCGACCGCGCCTGCGGTCCGCGATGCCGACACCCGCCGCGCCCAGCTGCCTGACGGTGAAGCGCCGCTCGGTGCGCCGCCGGTGCCGCTCGACACGCTGCACCCCGGGCGCCGCGCGAGCTGACCCGCTCCGGACGAACGACCAAGGCCCCGGCCACCCCGCAGAGGGGCGGCCGGGGCCTTGGCTGCTCGTACGAACAGCCTGAACAGCACGACAGCCCCGGCGACTTGGAACCCTCCGGGGCTGTCCAGGACCTGTATGGAGGACCTGATGCACAGCATCGCACAGCACCCCACGGACTCCGACCCGGACATGGACGAGGCCCTGCGCCGCGCCCGGCAGGGGCGGTGACCGGCATGGACTGGCGACACAACGCGGTCTGCCGCGAAGAAGACCCCGAACTGTTCTTCCCCATCGGCAACACCGGTCCGGCGCTCCTGCAGATCGAGGAGGCGAAGGCCGTGTGCCGTCGCTGCCCGGTCATGGAGCACTGCCTGAAGTGGGCGCTGGATTCGGGCCAGGACGACGGCGTGTGGGGCGGTCTGTCCGAGGAGGAGCGGCGGTCAGTGAAGCGCCGGGCCGCCCGTCGGCGGGCGCGGCGGGTGTCGGCATGACGGACGCCGAGCGCGCGCGTCTGGAGGATGAGCTCCGCCGCACCAATTCGGACCACGATTTCGGTCGCCGTGCTCATGGCTGACTCCCTGTACGACCGCTACATGAAGGCCTCGGCTGCCTACCGCGTGCACGTCAAGGCGTGCTCGCGGTGCTCGCCGCCCGTGGCCCGTTGCACCGCCGGCCGGGAGCTGCACACGTCCTTCGTGCGGCTCCAGGACGCCTACCTCGCCCGGCTTCGTCGTAGCTGACCCGCCCGGCGGGACACTCACCCAACTCCCCACCCGCACAACGCCGTTTCGGTGTACCGGCCGCCCGTCTCGCGGGCGGCCGGCCTTTCGCACGCCTCCGGCCCGGGAGAGTCTCGGGCCCGCACCCCCGCAGGAGCGCCCATGCGTAGCAGCACCCAGCTCGACACTGCGCCGACCGGCACCACGCTGCCGGACTCGCTGTGCACGCACACCCCGAAGTGCCCGACGGCCGACAGCCCGGACCGCGAGGCTGCGCACGTCGTGGCGGCCCACCCGGAGCAGGGCTGGAGCCTGTTGTGCAACAGCGTCCTGGTGTTCGAGGACACCGGGGAGCTGCTGCCTGATGGCCGGATCATCGCTTCGCGCCGGCCCCTCGCCACGGTCTGACGGCTGCCTGATCCGCCCGCCCCGCCCGCCGCACCACGGCGGGCAGGACGGGCGGTGACGGGGAGCCGGACAGCCCGGACCCAACGGATCGAAGGAGAAATCTCTGATGCGTATCACTCGCGCCCGGATGACCAGCGACGCCGACTACTGGCAGAACGTCGCCGCGCCCGAGGCCGCGGCGGCGGCCGCCGAGAACGAGACGCTGGCCACCGACTCCGCCGGGGACGCCTATGTCCGCCAGTGCGCGGCCCGTCGCGCCGAACTCGCCCACGAAAACCGGCGCGAGTACCTCGCCCTCGCCGAGCAGCTGCGCGCCGGTGAGATCCCCGACGGCTACCGCTTCGACTAAGGAGGCGTTCATGCCGCTCCCCGCCTGGCTCACCAGTCAGATCACCGCCGCCCAGGCCGAAACCGACGGCGACGGCACCACCTGGTCCGCCTACGTCACCACCGACGACGGACTCACGCAGATTGCCGGTGCTCACGACCGTGACCACGCCCAGCGCTGGCTGGACGAGTCCGGTCGCACCGGCATCGTCGCCCCCAGCCGCCGGACCTGACGAGCCCGGGACGCTCCAGCACCACAGCCCTCCGAGCCCCCGGCATTCACGCTGCCGGGGCCCCGGAGGGCCTGGTCACGACCCTACCGACCGACGCCGACCCGCGGTGCCCCTTCGTACGAAGGCGCCACAACGTAAGAGAGGACCCCCGTGGCCAAGACCGCCACTCGCCGTAGGCGCCAGTCCGCCCCGGCCGTGAAGCCCCGCGCCAACGGGCGCGCCAAGACGCCGGCGGCCCCGGCCGCCGTCTTCGCCCAGGCCGCCGCCGAGGAGCCGCTGGTGCATCCGGAGGCCGACGCGGTCCTGGCCGACGCCGCCGACCGCGCCGCCGACATCCGGGACCGGGCCGCCGACGTCATCGACCTCGCGCGTGAGGAGGCCGCTGCCCTCCAGGCGGAAGCCGAGAGTGCGGCCGCGCGTACTGTCGCCGCCACACACGAGCAGGTCACTGTGCTGATGACCGAGGCGCAGACCCGCGCCGCGGGCATCACCGCCGAAGCCGACCAGGAGGCCACCACCCACCGCGCGGCGGCGAAGAAGGACCTGGAGGCGGCGCGCGGTGAGGCCGACCGGCTTCTGACGGAGGCCCGTGACCGTGCCAAGACCCTGGTGACGGAGGCCCGCACGCAGGTCGTCGACCTCACCGAGCTGGCCGCCACTGACCGCGAAGCGACCGGCAAGGCGGTTGCCGAGCTGCGCCGCCTGGCGGAGGCCGACCTCACCGAGCTCGGTGCCCTGGTCGACCAGCGCCGCATCGAGGCCGGCCAGATCCTCGCCCGCGCCCAGGAGCAGGCCGACGCCCTGGTCGCCGCCGCGCAGCGGGAAGTCGACCAGGCCCGCGAGCGATTCGCCCAGCTCGCGTCGGCGGCAGCCGAGCAGTACGACGGCCGCCGCGCGGAGGCGGAGGCGCTGTACGCGAACGCGGTCGCCGCTGCCGACGAGCGGCGCCGCGAGGCCGCCGACCGCGTCGCGGCCGCGCACACCGAGGCGGAGACTGCCCGCACCGAGCTGCGGACGACGCTCCGCTCGCTCACCGACCAGTTCGACGCGGAGGCCGCCACCAAGCGCAAGGCCCTCGCCGACGAACTCGCCGGGCTCAAGGCGGCGTGCGACAAGCAGCGCGAACGGCTGCGGGACGAAGCCAAGACCGTCGCGGTGCAGCTGCGCGAGGCCGCCCAGAAGGAAGCGAGCCGCATCACAGGCGAGGCGGAGCGCAAGGCGAAGGCCGTCACCGACCGCGCCGCGGCGGATGAGGCCCGCGCCCGCCGGCTGCTCGATGAGGCCAGGGAGGCGAAGAAGTCCGCGTCCCGCTGGAACGGCTGGCAGCAGAACATCAGCCGCAAGGCGTGGAAGACCGCCCCGTGGATCGCGCTCGCCGCCGGCGTCGGGCTCGCGGCCTCCGGCGAGTACGAACTGGCCCGCATGGTCGGCATCAACCAGTACGTCGCCCCGCTGCTCCCTGTCTCCATCGACGTCTACTGCGTCACCGCGTTCCGGGCCAAGAAGGACATCCCGTACGCGCTGCTGCTGATGGCGTCGGCGAACGTGACGTACCACCTGTCCGAGCAGGCGCACATCGTCCAGGACGGCCAGTCGGCTCCGTGGCAGCTGACCACGTTCGTCGTGCTGATCTTTGTGGCGGTCATCTGGCGCGTCCACACCCTCATGCACGACGACGGTACGGACGGCCACGGCAGCAAGACCGCTGCGGGCGGCCGGACCGGTACGGAGGGCGGAAACGGAATGCCCGACCGTACAGGTACGCACCGGCGTACCGACGGAACGGACGCCGCGTCGTCCAGCCGTACAGAGGGCGCGAGCCCCGGCCTGTACGCCGTGCACAACACGGTTCGCTCGGACGGCGCGGGCGCTGGATGGGACGGTACGGACCCTGTACGCCCCGCCTCACAGCCGCCGCACGACAACACGGCGGAAGCGCCGCTGACCAGCGCGTACAGCGACCGTACAGGCGGCGTACACACCCCCTTCGAGGGGGCGGTACGTACAGGTACGGCGGCCGCAGGGCGTACAGGTACGACCAGCGCGGCCGTACAGGAACGCACTGGCGCCATCAGTGTCCGTACACAGTCGGGCGGCGAGGGTGTTCCGGCTGCCCGTACAGGTACGGACGCCGGGTTCTCTCCCGCAACCGGAACGACCGGTACGGCTGGCGGCGAGCGTCCAGGTACGCCCGTACGCACGGACGAAGAGCTCCTCCCGCTCGTACAGAACCTCCCCCGCACCGAGGACGGGTTCGTGACCCTCTACCAGGCCCGCACCAAGCTCTCCGTCAACAACGACCGCGCGGTGCGCCTGCTCTCCAAGGCCGGCCTGCTGCGCCCCGAGGACGCGGACAAGCACCTGACCTGACCCCGTGTCCGGCACACACCAGTGAGGGCCAGCCCATCGGAAGTGGGCTGGCCCTCGCTGCGACTGCCGGAAACAGCCGACAGCTCCACCAGTACACCAGGAGGGAATCCCCGCCGTGAACAGCAACAACGACCCGAACTACTCCCCCCTGCGCGACGTCGCGCAGAGCCCGGAGGCAACCGCCCGGTACCTGGCCGACGTTCAGCGGGTCCTGCTGGACATCGGCAAGAACCTGGAGACCCTCGCGATGGAGACCCGCGTGCACCTGCGCGGCACGAACGTGGAGGGCGACCGCTGGTACCACGCCCGGCTGCGCGCGATGCCCGTGGAAAAGGCCCTCGGCAACGTGCTCAGGAACCTCAACAACCTGACCGAGGGCTTGGAAAAGAGCGCCTACAAGCGCCGCGCCCACGACGAGAACGTCGTAAATACGGCCAAGGACAGGAAGGAAAAGGAGATCGAAAAGCAGCGGAAGAAGAACCCGCCCGTTCTCCATGCCGCGCCCAACCCGCCCCACCAGAGTGCGCAGAACGAGAATTCCCGCTACGGTGGTCCCACGTCGATTTACGACCTCGGTAAGCGGGAGTCGGCGTGACGCGCCCCCTCAGCAGCATCGAGCGCTCGATCCAAAACCGGATCGGCTGGCTGCAAGAGGAAGAGCGCAAGTCGATCGAAAGTCGCGGGGAAATCGGCCGGATGGAATTCTGGCTCCGCGTTACTCGAACCGAAATCAGCCGGGAAGTAAAAGCCGGTCGCGGCGACGCCGTCACCGCTTTCACGCTCGTCTGCCGCCTCTTCAAGCTGGTCCTGGAGAAGCGGCAGGCGGGCGACCCGCGGCTGTTCGACCACCTCATGCAGTACGCGGACACCGTCCTGAAGCAGCACAGCCCGCGTAGCTGAGCGTCACCCATGAAGGCCCCGCCGGGCTCCGGCGGGGCCTCGCGCGCGTAAAGCGTGCACACGTGCACGTGCACGCGCGTGCACACGAGACCCCACTGTCTGTCAACCCCCTGGAGGGGAGGTGCCCCGTGTCCGACGACTCCGACGACACCGGCGGCGGAACCCTGGTCCACGGCCCGTGGAGCGGCGAATCCACCTACACGCTGCCGCCGATCCCGGATTTCATCGACACCATTCCGCCACCGGAAGACATTCCGCAGGCTCCCCCGGAACGCCCGGAGGAGACCACGATGGAAATTCCGGCGATCCCGGCCGCTCCCAATCCGGCTACGGCACTGCGTTCCGACGGAATTACCGTACCGGAAACCGGTCAAGATGATGGCGAATACGAGGAAGGTGAATACGTTCAGCCGCGTTCCCTCGCCGACCGTCTCGGCGACTGGCTGGAATTCCGGCTGGAAAAGGCGCGGTACAGCCATGAAAGCGAAGCGCCTTTCCGTGAAGCTGAAATAGCACGGCAGGCCGCACTGCTGGAGGGCCGCACCGCGCAGGAAGTCGCGATGATGGAGCAGAACGGAAAGCTCCACGCCGCGATAATGAAAGCGAAGGGCGACAAGGCGGCGGCCCGCGGAAAGGCGGACGCCGACCGCATGAAGTCCTCCAGCGCGGGCCTGGGTGCGGACAAGGGCCGCTCGAAGGCCGGCGGCGGGGGCGGATCCTCGCGCGGCGGCAGCGGCACCGGGCCCCGCAACAGCTCGGGGCCCGGTTCGAAGGGGCCGGGGTCGCGTGGCCCCAGCCCCAACTCCGTTGGCAGCGGGGGGCGTTCGGGGTCCGGGACAGGTGGCGGCAAGGGCCCTGAACGGGCCTCTGGCAGCCGTTCAGGCGGCGCCGGTCGCTCGGGTCCGGGAGGAGGCTTGAAGGGCTCCCACAGCGGCTCTGGCGGCTCCGGTCGAGGCGGCGGCTCGAAGGGCGACGGCGGCCGGGCGCAGCACAACAGCCCGGCGTCCAACGCCCGTGCGGAGAAGGCCCGCGGTCGCGCCGACCGTGCCGCGAATCGGCAGGCCGGACGGCAGGAGCGGCGCAGCAACGGGCACAGTGCCGGCCTCGCCGATCGGAGCAAGAACCGGGACCAGGCGCGCGCCAACCGGCAGCAGGAATGGCAGGACCGCCGGGACAGGAAGGCGGAGTGGGACGCGGCGAGGAAGGCCAAGCGGGAAGCCGCAGCGTCGGCCGACACCGGCCGCACCACGCTGGGAAAGGCCGTGGGCGAGGAAGCCCAGCGCCGCTTCGACAAACGGCGTGCCGACGCGAAAGCCGCCGCCGACGCGAAGGACGCCAAGGCGGCCGGCACCGAGAAGGTGAACCTGACCAAGGACAAGGACAAGAGCACCGACGGCAAGGACACCAAGACCGCCAAGGACACCAAGGACGCTCCCGAGGGAGCCTCCAGCGCCGCGAGGGACAGCACGGCGGGTGACGGGGCGTCTGACGGCGGGAAGAAGCGGCATCGGTTCCGGCGCCGGCGCACCAGTACTGAGGGCCGGGCCGGTCGGCGCGGCCGTTCCCGCCGCACGGGACGCGGTCGTGCGGGGCGCGCCGGTCGCGGTGGCCGTCCGGCGGGCAGCCCGTTCGGCGAAGAGGACTCCACCCCGACCGTGGAGTGGCCCGACCACCCCACCCGCCCGCCGCGGTCGGCGCCGCCCTCCGAGGAGGACATCGTCGACGCGGACATCGTCCCCGACGCGCCCGCAGGCCTCACGGCCGGCGTCAAGGGCCTGCTGGCCGCACCAGAGGCACACACCGCGCGGCCCGGCACCAGCCGGCCGACCAGCACGGAGACCACCACGGTAGGGAGCAGCGTGAGCAGCGCATCGGTCAGCAGGGCGTCCGGTACGGGCGGCCTGGGTGCTCAGCACCGCACGGACATCACGTTCGACGACTACCTGATGGAGATGGCGAACATCGCCATCCAGGCCGCCTCCGACCAGGAGCGGGCCGAAGCCCTCGCGGAGGCCCTGAACAAGGTGGCCGACGCCCTGCGGGACATGGCCACCGACCTGGTCGGCGACCACAACGTCACCACCGAGGTCACCGAGCTGATCTCAGACCTGGCCGACTCCGCGGCCCGCATGAAGCAGCAGGCGCAGCGGTGCGCGACCGAGTGCGGGCTGGCCCTGGAGGCCGCCAAGCTCGCCGCCGCGATGGTCGCCCGCGTGTACGGCCAGGACATGGCCGCGAAGGAAGACGCGGGCCTCACCTACGCGTCGGCCGCCGCCCACCACGACTAAGCAGAGGGAGGAACCCCGCTGATGAGCAGCGATCTCGCACCCCGCCCCAGGAGCGCGGCGCCCGCCGTCGCCGACGGCGACAACCGCTACAAGGCCGTCCAGGCCAAGCTCGACGCCCTCGGGCGCGCGCTCGACGACGCCGGGCTCGGCCTGGAGGAGCTCGTGCGCAGCATCCGCAAGAACGCCAAGCGCGCCGAGGACGCCGCCCGCGACGTCGACAACGCCGAACTCGACCCGCGCTTCGTGGAGCTGACCAGCAACGTCGGTATCGCCCTCGGGGGCGCCGGGGTCCAGGTCAAGAAGCTGTACGAGACGGCACAGGAGACCGCCGACCTCACCCACGACACCAAGCGCACCCACTCCAAGCTCTACGGAGCGCTGGACGACATCCGCTCCAACCGGCGGGAGAAGACGCCCCGGCCGGGCTTCTTCAACCGCTGACCCCGCTCCCCCACCCACCCGCCGCGGGCGGCCCCGCACACCCTGCGGGGCCGCCCGCGGCTGTTCCGCGAAGGAGAAACGGTGACCACGCCGCGCAGCGTCGTACTCGAACGACTCGCCTACACCCTCGCCGCACCCGTGCTGGCCGTGGCCCCGAACCTGTATCCCGACAGCCCCGTCAACCAGGTCGTGCAGCTGGCCGGCGCGGCCGGGATCGGCGGCTGGTTCCTCGCCGCCAAGAGCGACGCGCCCGGCGCCGGACGCAAGATCCTGCGCTGGAGTCCGCTGGTCCTGGCCGCCGCCATCGACGTCACCGCCAAGACCACCACAGGCTGGGGCCCGTGGTGGATGGACGGACTGCTCGCCGCGGGATGGGCGGCGGCCGGCTACCTGGTGATGCCGTTCTCCCGGCACGCCCGCCGCCGTCACCGCCCCGCCCTCGCCGCCCCCGCCCCGCAGCCGGCGCCCGCCGAAATCATCGAGGAGCCGGTGACGGTGCCGGACGACGGAGCCGACCTGCTCACCCGCGACGCCCGGATGCTGTGGGAGCAGGCCGGAATGCCTGGCCGCACCCACATCGTCAGGGCCACCCGGCACCCCGGCATGCGGCACGACATGACGCTCCTGCTGCGCGCCTCGGAGCCCGGACGGCCGATCACCGGCCTGACCGAGGCCGCGGTCGCCGCCCCGTTCGCCGTGCCGTCCAGCGACGTCGTCCTGGCGGAGGTCGCCATCCAGCCCGGCCGCCAGGGCGGCCCCGGCTGGATGGAGGCCCACCTCACCCCCGACGCCAACACCCGCCGCCGCACCAAGCCGACCGACCAGGAGCGCTGGACGGACAAGGTCGGCTCGCCCAAGGGCGGCGCCCCCGGATCCGAGCTCGTCCACAAGACCCGCGACGACGTCCGGGGGGTCACCTTCTACCGGGCGAAGATGGCCGACGCCACCACCAGCCCGCGCATCGACCTGGCCAAGGTATGCCGCGGCCTGAAGCTCCCCGAGGACGACTCCTGCGTATTCGTCCTCATCGACGGCACCGAGTTCCTCATCAGCGCCTTCGACAAGCCCCCGCTGTCCGCGATCTTCCCCGCCACCCGGGAGCTCCTCACCCCGGACGCCAAGGGCATGTACGTGTGCGGCTACACCATCACCGGCCAGCCGGTGAAGAACATGGTGTTCCAGCACGACAAGAACGCCGCACGTCACGGGCTGATCCTGGGCGTCTCCCGGTCCGGGAAGACGCAGTTCTTCGCGATCGACATGGCCGCCATGTCCCTTGCCGGTCAGGTCGTGTGGCTCTCCACCGTCCGCAAGGACGAGAAGACATCCACGCTCGGCAGGTACATCGACCGGCAGGGCTCCAACGCCCTGTGGATGGCCCGCTCGCTGCGCGCGGCGAAGGCGCTGTGCGAGATCCGCGCGGAGATGCCCTGGGCGTACGACGGCGAGGCGCACGACTACAAGCCGGGCGACCCGCGCTGCCCCTACCGGCAGCTGAACGTGTTCGCGGACGAGTTCATGACCGCAGCCCAGGACGCGACGTTCGGCGAGTTCATCCAAACCGACGGCGACGACCTCACGGTCACGGGCCTGAAGTACGGGATCGGCTTCAACCCGGCCGGGCAGTCGCCGTTCGCGCACAACGGGTTCTCCACCGAGATGAAGGACAACCTCCGGCAAAACTCCCGCCCGTCGATCTTCAACATGGGCTCGCCGGGTGCCACCCGTAAGGCGGCGGAGGGCACGATGGAGAGCGCCTACGACGTGCCGACGATCCCGGCCCGCTACGCCCAGCAGGAAGGCTCCGCGATCGAGCGGGCCATGCGCGGCGAGGCCGACCCCGAGAACGGGGTCAGCACCGGAGGCGTCGCCATCATGGTCCTGGACAACGGCCGCGCGGTCCTCATGCGCTCGCTGTACGCCGACTTCGACACCGACCTCGCCACCCTGTTCCCCAGCGAGATCAACCACCTCACCGACCACGAGATCGCGGAGCTGGAGAAGCGCGGCCTGTGGTTCGACTGGAACGAGCCTGTGAGGCCCGGCGAGTTCTGGCCCGAGCCCAAGGAAGACGACGGCGACGACGGTGGCTCCCGCCGCCGTGGCGGCGGTGGCGGCAAGGGCGGCGGTGGCCGGGCGTCCAAGGGCGGCGGCCGCCAGGAGGTCGTCTCTGCCCGCAAGGCGCTGGAGGCCATCAAGAGCCTCACCGACGCCTGATCACACCCACCCATCCCCGGGGGCCGGCCTGCCCGAGCGCGGCCGGCCCCCACCCACTCTGCGAAGGAGCATCACCCGCCGTGGCCCTCTCCGTCTCTGCCGCCGTACTGCTGGGCATCGTCGTCATCGTCCTGATCAAGGGCGGCAACGTCCGTGTCGGCTCAGCGCTGGCCTGCACGCTGTTCGGCTTCACCCTCGCCGCGACCGGACTGGCCCCGGCCATCAACAGCGGCCTCACCTCGGTCGCCGGACTGCTCTCCAACTTCTGACTACGCCTCGGTCCACGGCGGGTCGGGTGTGGTGTTGAGGCCGTCGCAGTAGCAGCAGTCCCACTCCGAGGGCACCTCCCACTTGTCGACCCAGAAGCCGACCTGCTTACCCACGAAGAAGTTCTCACCCCCGCACCACCCGCAGTCGAAGACGAACTCCACCCCAGCCCCCTCCTCGCGCCTGTTGGTCCGAGGATGCCCGGCGCGCGTGGCCGGTGACTACCCCACCCGCCAGCCTCAACTCCCCTGCTACGCAACGCCGAAGGGCGCCGCCGGACATGCTCCGGCGACGCCCTTCGCCGTCGCGCGCCCCTCCCCCACGCGCCCTCCCAGCCACCACGGCCCGGGAGGGCGCTCCCCTTCCCGCCCGCGTGATCGGAGAACCCGATGGACCCCCTGCACACCCAGCACGGCATGCCCGAGTCCGAGGCCGCCGCCGAAGCCCGCCGCCTCATCGACGCCTGGGCGGCCCAGCCCGTCCTCCACCACCCCACCTCGTTCCGCGACGAGACCGAGCCGCCGGCTTTCGGCCCCACCCCGCCCGTGAAGCAGGAGGACAGGCGGATCGTCCCGGCCTGGGCGGCCGGGATCGCGGTGGCCTCCATCGGGGTGGGCGCCGGGATCACCGGCATCGGCTGCGGGGCCTGGCTCGCGCTCCAGGGCCTGGCCTCCGTCACGTTGAACAGCGTCCTCATGGTCACCCTGCCGTTCGCGGGCCTGGCCATGGCCGCCACCGCCATCGGCGGCGCGATCAGCAAGGCCCGCGCGGCCGTCACCAACGTCTTCGAGGGTCCGGTCACCCACCACACCGAGATCCACAACAACAGCACCACGCGCGGTGCGTTCTTCGCCCGCACCCGCAACGAGATCCGCTGACCCCGCCCCACCACCGCCCTCCGGCCAAAGGAGCAGTCACGCCATGACCCACCACGACAAGCCCGTCAACGGCCAGGACCAGCCGTCCTTCCTCGACGTCCTCAAGCAGCTGCCGCCCGTACCTCCGGCCCCCGAGCTGGCCCCCGAGCTGGCCCCCGAGCTGGCCCCCGAGCCCGCCGGGCGGCTCGCGTGGCTGCGCGCCGCCTGGAAGGAGTCGTGGGAGGAGGGCGGCTTCCTCTACCAGCGGTGGGAGGAGATCGGCCAGGTCCGGCACAGCAGCTGGCACGAAGTCGCCAACTGGATCAAGGCGGCTGCACTGTTCGCCGGGATCAGTGTCATCGTGCTGATGCTGGACGCGGCCGGCGACGTCGCCGACGCCGCGCTCCAGGGCCTGTCCGCCGTCCCGGCCACCAGCGGCGGCGACGGCAGCGGCCTGTGGGGAACGGTCGACCACCCCGTCCGCGTGTTCCTCGCCGACCAGGCCGCGCACCTGGCCGTCGCCCCGGCCGCCCTGTACGCGTTCTGGCAACTCACTGGTCTGCTCGGCCTGGTCGGCGGGTTCTTCGGCAACGCCGGCGCCCGCATCGCGTGGGGGCTGTTCGGCATCGGCAGCCTTTCGATGATCTGGTCCACGGCCCCGGCCGGAGGCCGCGCGGCCGCCACCGGGCTCGCCGCTCTCATGTGGGCGCTGGCCAGCATCTTCGCCCTGCGCGGCCTGTCCCTGCGGCCCGTCGTCCACAACCACCCGCCGCAGTACCAGTTCAGCCCCGCGCTCCACCTGCACGCCACGCTCCCCGCCCCCACCCCGGCGGGCGACGAACCCGACAACGTCCACCCGCTCCAGCGCTGACCTCCGGTCGCTCCGCCTGGCCCTCGCCCCTCCCCCGCCACTGCGGGGGCAGGGCGAGGGCCGGACAGGCCGCCCGGCCCCCGCACCACGACGAACTCCCTCAAGGAGGAAACACGTTGGCGAAGCCCCCGAAAGCCATCGGCCCGGTCACCGAGATGCCCACGGGAGCTGGTGGAAGACCAACCGGCACCTGGTGCTGCTCGTGCTCGGCGTAGTTCTCGGCTGGCAGCTGAGCAGCGGCACCAGCGGCGCCGACCCCCAGCCCGCCAAGCCCTGCCCCACCCACACCGCACCCAGCCCCAGCACCACCGTGCGCCCGCTTCCTGGGCTCACCCACGCGCCCTGACCCTGCCCCCGCCAGCTGCTCAACGCGCCCGCCGCACCGGCCCGGTACGGCGGGCGCAGCACTGCCCCGCCCACACCGCCCTGGAGGAACCCGTCGTGCTCGTGCCCCGCCCGCGCCGCCTCATCGGCCGGCCCCGCCCACAGCGCCCCGGCCCCCGCTACCCGCACCGCCCCAACCGGCTGCCCGGTACCTGGAGCCCGGGATGCCCCGGCCGCGGCAGGGACGTCCGCGCCACGAGGTCGTGAAGGTGGCGCGCAGCGCCACGTTGTTGCCAACTGGAGTTCACGCAGGTTCCGCGAGACGTACCTCGGTCAAATCAGCGCAAGTATGCGGGTGAGCACCCTGCACCAGGCGAATCAGCGAGCGTACGAGGTTCTCGCGATCACGGGCGGATTCGGCGAGCAGAGCCAGGAACTTGCACGTGATTGCGGAAATTCGGAAGTCGCGCGTCAGGCAATCCACGCCTCGCCGTGTCGATGCCGGTCCAACCCCACTGCTGAGAACTCGTCCTCGCCAGCGCTTACCCATACGCCCAACTGCCGCAGCGCTTGAGAGATCGGACTGCCGACAGGCGGAAAGGGCTGTCGCTCCTCCACGTGGAGCGGTCCGAGCACGATGTCGCCGCCGTTCCACACGGCAGCCCGTTGCTCGCCTACGCCGCCGAAGTACTCGGCTTCCACGTAGGCCACCGGCCCGCCGGCTGACCAGGCAGCAAGGGTCCTTTCGAACCCGCCTGGCAGCCCCCAGAACCCCAACGTGCCGACACCACTGCCGTCGGCGACCGAATCGAACAGCGCGTCCGTCATCGGCATCAGTGAGAGGCCATGTCCGATCGACGCCAGTCGGGCGGCAGGCAGGTCCCGCGCCGCGCCACGCAGCGCCTCCCCATCAGCGATCACTGCTCGCAGGTCGTAGCTCATCCCAAGCCCCCTCCAGATCGGAGGTCCCATCTTGTCTCACACCGCGAGGTGGAACCCGCACGGTACCGCCGCTCAGAACCACCGCACCCCCGGCAAGTTCTCACCGGACCACCGTGCAGATCCCCCGAACCCGCTGGTTTCCGAGTTCGACCGCGGCGCGGTTCCCCCTGGGCTCGTTACGCGCAGGGCTCTTTGCGCCATAAACCTCAACCCCGGCCACAACGCCGGCCCGGTGGCGATTTTGTGCTGCAAGCTCTGCGCGACCCGGCCAGACTGGTCCTGCCGTCACCCGACACGCGGCTACCTTCTGCGCGTCGACCCAGGCACGCTGGCAGCTTGATCAGACAGCCAGCACAACACCGTGGCTGTTCCCCGGCCAGGAGCCCGCCCGCCCTCTCGGAGCTACCTACCTCAATTTGAAGCTCCGCCGACACGGCATTGCGCCCCGCGCCGGCCGCAACAACGCGCGTCTCGCGCTGGCCACAGACCTGCCGGCGTCCGTCCTCGCCGACTTCACCGGCACCAGCAACGCCACCCGCTGGACCGGATACGCCAGACGCGACTGGCTCGACTACATCGCGGCCCGCGCACGGGTCTGACTGTTTCCAAGTGTGCCGGCAATGGAGCAGAGAGATCACAACGAGATGCGAGGCCGTCATATTGGCTCGGCGCATTCATGGACGACGGCATAAAGCTGACGAATCAGGCTCAAGGAGGAGGGGAGAGGGTCTGGGTTGGCCTGCATGTGAGGCGCGTCGTGGAGCCACTGCTGCCACAGGCCGTCCAGGCCCAGGAAGCGGTCGGCTTGATCGTTTCCAAGATTCAGGCTGATGAACTGGAGAGCACCCATGACGACGGTCTGGTCGTACCCGAGGTCAGGGCGGCAGAGGTAGCGATCAAGGTAGGTGGCGAGCAGATCAGCATCGCGCTCCGTTCCGAAAGTGGCCAGGGCCACGCAGTAGGCCAGCCCAGCACAGCAGCCCTCGCTGGCCAGCAGGAGTTCTCCGATGCGCTCGCGAAACTCGGTCCGTCGAGAGACGGCTACGAGCCAAGCTGCCGTTCTCCGTTCGCGCCAGCTGCCCTCAAGAAGGGTGGCGATCTCATCCGCGGTGATGAGTCCTGCATCCTCGCGGAGGTCGTGTATGAACCGGTCGTACTCAGGGCTTCGCATGCGTAGCAAGCTGCCTCCGAGCTTCAGATGGCGGCGTCGCTCACCCTCGGGCGTGACATAGCGGCGAACCAGGGCCAGCAGTTCGGGATCCTCGTGGGCATGGCGCATCACAGGACCGATCCTGCCTCGCTGGTGCACAACGAGGCCACCCTCTTCTTGCGCTGCTCGTTCGCTGCTCTCACCGGGACCAGCGCGGCAGACTGGTCAAGTTCGTCGAACACGATTGGACCGGCTACATCAGCAGCCGATGAAGCGGCAGCTAGTGCTGTGACCACATAGGTTCACCGGTTTCTGCCCGGTGGCTGAGCCTGCCCGGATTGGATGGCGGGGATCTGTCCGTTCGGGTGGGGAGGCATGGTGGCGCCACCAGTCAGGGTCCGCAGGATGACCGAGCAGGAGGGGCAGAGGCTGCAGCAGATCGTGCGCCGGGGCAGCACCAGCACGGTGCGCTATCGGCGGGCGATGATGCTGCTGGCCTCGGCCGGCGGGAACACAGTGCCGGTAATCGCCCGGCTGGTGGCCGCGGACGAGGACACCGTCCGCGACGTCATCCACCACTTCAACGAGATCGGCCTAGCCTGCCTGGACCCTCGGTGGGCGGGAGGCCGTCCCCGCCTACTGACGCCTGACGACGAGGACCTCGTCGTGGCGACGGCCACCACCCGCCCGACCAGGCTCGGCAAACCGTTCACCCGCTGGTCGATCCGCAATCTCGCCGAGCACCTGCAGCGCCTGCCATCGGGGCCGATCCGTATTGGCCGCGAGGCGCTGCGCTGCTTACTGTCCCGCCGCGGGATCACCTTCCAGCGCACCAAGACCTGGAAGGAGTCACCGGATCCCCGCTTCGAGGCGAAGCTGGCGCGGATCGAATTCGCGTTGCACGAGCGGCCGGATAGGACCTTCGCCTTCGACGAGTTCGGGCCGCTCGGTATCCGGCCTACCGCCGGATCCTGCTGGGCCCAGCTGAGCAATCCGGACCGATTGCCGGCCACCTACCACCGCACCCACGGCGTCACCTACTTCCACGGCTGCTACGCCGTGGGCACCGATCGGCTATGGGGCGTCAACCGGCGCCGCAAAGGCGCCAGCCCCACCCTCACCGCGCTCAAGTCGATTCGGGCGGCCCGTCCGGATGGCGCCCCGATCTACGTCATCCTGGACAACCTGTCCGCGCACTGCGGCACGAAGATCCGCGCCTGGGCGGCCCGCAACAAGGTCGAGCTATGTTTCACCCCGACCTACGCCTCCTGGGCCAACCCGATCGAGGCGCACTTCGGGCCGCTGCGGCAGTTCACCCTGGCCAACTCCAACCACCCGAACCACCCGGTGCAGACCCGGGCCCTGCACGCCTACCTGCGCTGGCGCAACGCCAACGCCCGACACCCCGACATACTCGCCGCCCAACGCAAGGAACGCGCCCGCATCCGCAGCGAAAAGGGCATCCGCTGGGGCGGCAGACCACTACCGGCAGCGGCCTGACGACCCAACCCCACCACGGCACTACGAGTTCGCGGCCTCCGCCAGGATGCGCGCGAGCTCGTGGGGGCAGGTAGCCATCGGCCAGTGGCCCGAGTCGAGGTCCACGTACTCAAGGTGGGCCGCGCGGGCGAGGTCAGGGCTCTCGCCGGCGGCGATCCACTCCTTGGCCTGGGCGGGGGTGAACTCGGGGCAGATGAGCACAACTGGGACGTCAAAACGGCGCTCGTCGGTCAGGCGCATGACTCCCCGGGCGACCCCCTCGGGGACAGGAACAGCGGCGGACGCAAGGCGATCCCTGGTCTCCTGGTCCAGGTCGGCGGAGTCCGCTCCCTCGAACGGGCCCCAGCCGGGGAACGGCATGGTGCCGCCCTCAATCGCGAAGTGATCGGCGTAAGCCTGCCCGTCTGCGGCAGGGAAGCCGCCGATCAGTGCGACCTTGGCCACCTTCTCTGGTCGCGCGTCGGCGGCCAGCCAAGCCAGGCTCGACGCAGCGGAGTGCCCCACCACCAGGAGCTTCCCCGGTGCCGCGTCAACCACGTCAAGCACTGCTGCCAGCTGGTCATCGAGCGTCGCGGAGACGGTGCCATCGCCCTGGCCGGGGAGGGTGAGCGGCACGGGACGGTGGCCGAGTGCACTGAGTTCGGGCACGACCTCGTCCCATGCGGATCCGTCGAACCACAGGCCGGCAATGAGCAAGATGTCCACGGATGTTCTCCTGGAGAAGAGTCGGATCTGGCTGCCGGAACGCTATCGGGAGGCTCTGACAACGGGCTCAGGCCACCCCAATCCGGCAAACCTTCCCGGTCACAGCACTAGGAAGTCGGTTTCTCTCGTGGATGCGCCCCGGCATCATGGTCGGCGGCGGCTACAGACGCGAGAGGACGAGTGCAGCAGGTGTCTGGAGACGGGCAGGCAGATCTGACGGAGCTGTGGCATCAGCATTGGCCCCATTGCCCACCAGTTGGGTACAAGCTCCATGACCCGTATCGGGATGTCTGGGTACGTTTTCACAGCCTGCCGGAATCGAAGCGGTACCCGGAGGACGAGAGCGAGTACGCCGTCGTCCTGGAGCGTTACAACACCGTCCTCGACGAGTTGTTCGCTGGCGCGGACGTGTACGTCATCACTCCGCTCTGGACGACCGAAGCCGAGGTTCCGTCAGTGGGACCCGGAACGGGGTATTGGCAGAGCCTGCTGGTGGAGGACGATCCCGACCCTGAGTTCCGCACGTACTGCCACCTGTTCGCAGCACGCCGGCCCTGGCAGCGCGGCTGCATCGACGACTTGCTCCGAGATACCGCCGACGACAAGGTGGCGGGAATCCTCATCACCGATATCCGCATGCAGCGCATCCACCACCCCTACGACGGTGGTGCCGACGTCTTCCTCACCACACCCGCAGAACGCGACCGGATGCGCAATCGGCACGCCGACTGGCTTTCCAGTCACCCCTCGGGTCTCTGACCGGCTCGGATCGCCGCTCCGCTCAGAATGGTCTCCACCGCAAGTACCGGGTTGAGAGGCTCCACGAGCTCCTTGGTGGCGACGGCCACGAGGCGGGCGGGCGCATCACCCTCCAGCAACGCGCTCACGTACTCAAGGGCTTCCGCGGGCGCGAGCACAGGCAGCCTCTGGCGCAGTGTCCGCACAGCATGCATCCGCCCGCGTGTAGCGGCGACTCCGCGGAGCGCATCGTATAGATCATCCACCGCGGTCCGCACCGGGAGCCCACGTATCCGGGCTCGGTAGTCGTCCTCCCATGCCCCGGTCGCCGCGGAGACGACGCCGACCTGATGCAGTCCCCCGTCGACACGGTCGACTAGGTACGGCCCGTTGCCTGCGAGCATGAACTCCGGATTTCGAGTGCGCACGAACTCCTCGGACGTCCAGGAGACGATCCACACCAGTTCGTGCTCCTCGACGTCCACCACAGCCATGCGCAGTGCCTCCGCACCCGCAGCCCGCCACCTCTGATAGTCGCGTTCCAGTTGTTCCTCAACGGCCCGAACGGCGGCTTCTCGCTCGATCACGCCTGCAGCATTCCGCACGGGACCGGCCCCGGCCAGTGATTTCCTGCGGCCCGTAGGGACAGCTCCCTGAGCTTCTTGCCCAGGAATACGGCAGCCGCGGAACAAGTGCTCTGCGCCGGTACCGCTGTGCACCCAGGGCCGCTGAGACCCCTGCGCCCGCGGCTATGAGCCCAGCTCCGACACCTACTTCGCGTCCACGGGAGCCGGTGACTCACCGGCTGGCCGCCTGATCAACGAATCCTTCGAAGGAGAGTCACCGTGGCTCTGTTCCCCCGCACCGCTCCCGCTTCTGTCCCCGTGCCCGAGAGAGCCCGGACCGCCGTGCTGGCCGCGGCCGCCGCCGTGCTCAAGACCGGCCGCTGGCGGCTGCACGCAGACCGGCACCGCATCGAGCTCACGCCCCGGCCCCGCCGCTCCTGCCCCGACTGCCGGGGCGCGGGCGGCTGGTGGGTGGGCGGCGCGAACCCGGAGATGGAGGCGTGCGACTGCTGGGCAGGGCGGCGCGAGCTGCGCATCCGGCTCCTGCCCCTTCCGGCCCGGCCGGACGAACTGCCCTTCTGAACGACCTCCGCCCCGGCCACGCAGGCCGGGGCGGAGCCCGCTCACGAGGTCGGCCGCAGCATCGGCAAGAGGCCGGCCGCCCCACTCCCCTTTCACCCGAAACCCGAGATCAGGAGAACCCCAGCATGCACCGTCTGTCCCTCACCACCGAGCGCCTGGCCCTCTTCGGTACCCTGCTGGCCACCTTCGGTGAACTGCATCCCGCCTGTGACCACTGGGTCCAGGGATCGAAGACGGCTTCGCGGAAGCGGCTCTACGGCGAGGACCTGGTCCACGCCGACGGCTCCCCCGCCGCGCCTGACTCCACCCGCCCGACCATGACCACCAGCGCCCTTGGCCGGCGGGCCGTGGCCTGCCACGTCGCCTCGTACACCGCCGTCCAGCTCGGGGCGACCATCGCGATCACCCGCGCGTTCGGCTACCGCGTCACGCCCACCGCGCTGCTCGCCGGCGCGGCCATCAATGCCTCGACGCATGCCGCGATCGACCGCGGCGCCGCTCTGCTGTGGCTCGCGAAGAAGACCAGGAAGACCGGCTACATCGAGCACTGCCAGGCGGTCCGCCTCGACGACGAGGGCGCGGTCACCAAGGAGCTCACCGGACCGGGCAGTTCGTGGATGGAGCTGGACGCGGCGCTGCACCGCGCGATCGGGATCGGCGCGGCCGCCGTCACCGTCTGGCTCACCACCCGCCCCGGCGCCCGCCGATGACCCGCACCCGACTGGACCGCGTACAGGCGGCCGCCGGAATCGCCAAGCTCGCCCTCCAGCAGATCGAAGACGAACTCACCGCCGACGAGATCGGCGCCCAGGAGCTCGCGCAGATCCTGCGCGAGCTCCACCACGAGGACCACCGCCAGGACGGCGTCTTCGGCTCCCTCGCGCAGCTGCTCACCGTCGCCGCGCAGGCCGCCGGACGGATCGAGCCGGACCGCGACGGCGAGACGTCGTGCCCGCTGTACGAGGCCGCGGCCCTGATCACCGACAACGCCGGCCTCCAGATCCACTACGCCACCCGTGCTCTTGACCCACAGGGAGAATCCGCATGAAGCCCTTCCGCATGGACAACGCTCTGCCCGTCGACACGACGATCCCCGACCCGTCGCTGGTGGTCCTGATCGGCGCGGCCGGCTCGGGCAAGTCGACGTGGGCACGCACCTGGCCCGCCGCGCAGGTCCTGGAGCTCGACTGGTTCCGGGCGATGGTCAGCGACGACGCCGGAGACCAAGAGGCGACCGAGGACGCGGTGTTCGCGCTCCAGGCCGTCTTGGAGGCCCGCCTTGCTCGCCGCAAGATGACGGTCGTCGACGCCACGAACTGCGAAAAATTCGTGCGCGCCGACCTGATCGCGACCGCACGACGCCACGGCGTCCCGACGGTCGCCCTGGTCGTCCCGACTCCACTGCCCGTGTGCATCGAGCGCCAGAAGACCCGGCCCGCCAACCGGCGGGTGCCCGAACAGGCCGTCCGCGCGCAGCACGCCGCCATGGCCGACGCCTGGCCCGGCCTGCCCGGCGAGGGCTTCGACCACGTCGTCATCGCGGGGAACCTCTCCCGCCTGAAGGCAATGCTTCAGCCGCTGAGCGACGCCCGGCGCGCGGATCTCGGCTGGGACGACGACGCGGGCCTGGGCGAACTGCTCCTGGTCCGTCGCACTTTCGGCCCCGAGATCCTGCCGATGTGGAGCTGGCGCGACGGCTCGCAGCTCGCCGACGGCGACCGCGTCGCGGAGATCCGCCTCGGAGCCGACCGCCTCGTCCTCGCCCAGCGCAACAACGTCGACGGTGAGGGCGACGTCGGCTTCGAGGTCCTGGTGGGCTGCGCCGCCGACGACAACTGTGACGGCACGGCGTGGGCCCCGGCCTACAGCGTCACCGACCTTCTGCGTGCCCTGACCGGCGAGTTGATGACCGACCCGGACGTGTACTGCACCATCCACGGTGGAGCCGACGACGTCGACCAGGAGGCCGACGACCACGCCCTCCAGGCCGACGACCCCGAAGGCCGCGCGGACCTGGAAGAGCAGTTCGCGGCCGCGGTCCGCGAGTGAGCCGCACCGCCGACAGTCCCTACCCGCGCGCTCCCGGCCGGCCTCCCCGACAGCGACGACTGGCTCGTATCGAGACCGCCGGCTGAATCCTGAGCCGAGTGCGCCCCGGGGCAGCCGTTCCGTCACCGGCCCATGTAGCCAGCCGGACACCCCGGGGCCCTCCCACCCTTCCACATCCAAGGAGACCCTCACCATGCCCTCCCCCGTCGTTCCCCTCGACCTCCTCATCGGCCCCGAACGCGCCGCCGAGTTCATCAACGGCCTGGTCCGTGACCTCATGGCCAGCGACCTGCTGCCTGAGACCGTCGCCTACCGCCTCGTCTGCGAAGGAGTCACCGACGGCGACCCGTTCCTGCTCGCCGACCCCGGCCAGATGTGGACCCTGCGCCCCGGCCACAACGGCCCCGCGTCCGCACGGCTGTTCATCGCCTACCGCGACGTCACGCAGCTCACCGTCGACGACGAACACGGCCAGCGCCACGGCATCCCGTTGTGCGCGCTCGCCGACTACCAGCTCGACCAGTGGTACTGGGCCCGCACCGACCAGCACTCCACCTGACCACCCAGTCGAACCATCACGGCCGCAGCGGCATCCGGCCGCTGCACCACAACCCACGGCAAAAGAGAGGAGCCGGGCGTCATGCCGTTCCAGAAGTACGAGCCGTACGAAGTCGACGTCCCGATACACGACACCAGCAAACAGCGTTACGGGGTCCACGTGTTCACCGGCAAAGCGACCTCCGCGGACGAGGCCCTGACCCGCGCCCAACAGGTCTACGACGCGTCGGCCGCCGCACGGCAGGCCGGACGCGAACTGCCGGGCCCGCAGGACGACGGCTGGGGAGCACGCGGAGTCCGCGACGGCTGGGAGCTGGACTGGGCAGCAGCAGTGGCCGGCCCCTGGTCCAACCCGAACAGCTGGACCCGCAAAACCATCTACGAGCTGTAGCTGCGCCCCGGGACGACCGTCTACGGCAGCGAACCACGTCGGTCGTCCCGGGCCTGCCCATCCCGTATAAGACGAGAGGGAGCCACCAGTATGGCCTCCACCACGCGCTCAGCGGCGCAACTCGGCACACAGCGTACGCTGTTCATCACCAGCCGCGCGACCCTGCTGACCGGCTGGGCGCTGCCCGGCTGCTGGCCGTGACCCCCCGAGGCAAGAAGAAGCAGCCGTTCGAGCCGGGCCTGGTCCCGGCTCCCGGCGCGTGCCTCGAATGGCGCGACAGCCAGCACTTCGACCGCTGGCAGGACCGCCCCTGCACGCTGTGCGACCAGCCCACGCCGATGCGCTCCCACTCCGGGGAGCCCGTCCATAAATCGTGCGCTGAGGACTGGATCGCCGCGAACCCCGTTGAGGCACGCCTCGGCAGGTTCGCCTCCGACACCCAGCCCAAGAGCACCCAGCGCGCCACCCGCGCCTGAACCCCTCCCCGCCGGAGGCCCCCATGAGCAGCACCGACCCCGACGTCGACCACGCTCTCGCCTACCCCGAGCCGCCGGCCTCCCCGCTCTGGCACCGCCAGGGCGCGAAGGCCCGGCCGCTCACCGACGCCCAGAAGCAGCGCAACTGCGAGCTCCTCCTGCTCGCCCAGCACAAGCCCCGCACCCACCGCCGCGCGGAGAAGCCGGCGTGTTCACCGACCTGACAGAGGCCCTCGAAGCGGAGGCCCTCCAACTCACCCCGATCGACGACGGCCAGAGCACTGCCGCCTCCCTGGTGGTCGCCCACCAGGCACGCGACAAGGACGACCTCGCCGACCTGCTGGCCGCCCTCGGGCTGCCCTGCACCGACGACGACCTGATCACCCTGCTCCCCCACCTGACCATCCCCGATCACGAGACCGGAGTTCCGATGCCCGTCACCGCCTTCACCGCCACCGCCGCCTCCATGCTGAACAACGGCGACAGCCCCGCCCACGTCCGCGACACCCTTGGCCTGTCGGAGAGCGAACTGGTCGAAGCCCTCCTGCACACCGCCGCCCCCGAAACCACCGCCACCGGGCAGAAGGCCGCTCCCGCGACCAGTGCTCAGGCAAGCAGTGCCGGGATCGAGGGCCTGCTGTCCTGGGCGGCAGGCCATCCGGCCGCCACTATCCGTAATAAGGCCGCCCGCATCCGCAGCGACCTGGGCGAACTGACCGCACGGCGCGAAAGCGACGACGCCCAACGCGAGGCCGAAGAGCGCGTAGCCAGGCTCAAGGCCGAACTGGAACGAGCACAGGAGACACTGCGCACCGTGAAGGCCGGCGGCCGCCCCACCGCGCCCACCGCGGCTCCCGCGCCGACCCGCACCCACCGCAAGCGCAGCAAGAAGGAACTGGCCGCGATCCGGACCTGGGCACGCGACCACGGCCACCAGGTCGCCAACCTGGGCCTCCCCGCCCAAGCGATCCTGGACGCCTACGACGCCACCCACGCCACCACCAACCTGGCGGAGGCTTCCTGATGAGCACCCAGCCCGTCACCATCGAAGGCTTCCTCCAAGCCGTTCCCGTTCACGGTGCCCGAGGCGCCGCCGCGTTCGACCTGGTCTCCTCCCCCACCGACGACATCGCCGACGACCTCGTGATCCCCTGCACCACCACGACACCCCGCATCGTCACCGCGCTGCTCACCGAGATCCAGCCCGGCGACCACCTGCGCGTCTTCGGAACCCTGATCGAGGCCGACGTCCTCGACGGGTCCGCACCGCTCACCGTCGACATCCTGGAGGTCCTGGCCCCCGCCCCGGCGCGAGCACTGCGCGAGATGGTCGCCGACCGGTACGGCGACTACATCGTGATCTTCGACGCGGACACCGACACCGTGCCCGTCTTCATCAAGGACGGCACCTGGGTCGGCCTCGCCGACAACCCCGACACCATCGCCACGCTGATCGACATCCACCAGCGCGTACACGGCGGTGACGACCTATGACCACCGCCACGCCCTCCCGGACCGTCCTGGAGCGCTTCCCCGCCGGCCACCCCCGCGGCTCCTGGCCCGCCGACGAATACGCCGCCACTCAACGCGCCCAGGGCCACGACGCCCACGTCGTGATGGACCTGCCCACCGACCAGTTCCTCGTGGTCATTCCAGTCACCCACCCGGTTCCCCAGTAGCTCCCCCGAGCGCCGCGCTCCGGCCATCCCGGCCGGGCGGGGCGCTTCCCATGCTCACGGTCCGTCAGTCTTCCGAGAGAGCCGCGTGTTACCCGCCCTCATCACTGCAGCGCTCGCCATCGTCGCGCCCCTGTTCGGCGCGATCGTCTCTGGTCTCTGAGAAGTGGGCAGCGCCGCGCGCCATCGAAGCGAGCCGATCGGCGAGCGCGTTGAACGGCCCCCCGGTTGGAGTGCGTCGCGCCTAGCACGCCGAACGTGGGCAGAGTCTCTTACCCGAGCCGGTGAACCGCATGCGCGGCTATAGGGGCCCCCTGCTCCCCTTCGCTGACCCAATGATCACTTTCGGCCATTGCTCGTCAACTCTGATGTTGATCTAGGTAGCGATGAAAACCACTAAATACGAAATACTTGGCATTGGGTGGCGCGAGAACTTTAGCAAGTGATCTGCGTCACATGTCAGGGTTGCGAGTCGTGCAGTTCGAGCCTCGGGGGTATCCGGCTTTCTCGCTCCTGCCGGCGCGGGGTGCACGCGGTAGTCGAATGCCTTGTTTCGGCCGTGACCACTCGCCCAGATTTGCTTGATCATCTACGGTTCTCGACATCGCCGGTAAACGTGTCAGTAAAGGTTCGACGTCAGTCGCGCATGGTTACTTACAAGGCAACCCGGGAGGATGACTTGCCGGAAGTCATGGCAGGGCCGCAAAAGATCAATGCCGCCGCAATTGCCGAACAGTTCGGCACTCCACTCTTTATGTACGACGCGCAGGTCATAACGGAGACCCTTCGCGAACTCGAGAATGTTCTGCCGCCGGGCATCGACGTGCTGTACTCGCTCAAAGCGAACCCCAACATCAGTATTTGCTCTCTCTTGAATCGTGCCGGCGCTGGCGCTGAGGTCTCCTCCGTAGCGGAACTCATGACAGCGATACGCGCCGGTGTGGCCCCAGCGGACATCATTTTCCTCGGGCCCGGGAAGACCTCTTCAGATCTGAATGCCTGTATCGACGCGGGCATTCACGCCGTCGTCTGCGAGTCGCTGTACGAGATGAGGCTTCTGGAGCAGGCCGCCGCCGCACGCAACGCTGACCCCGTCCCGGTATTGCTGAGGATCAACCCCGCTTTCCACAGCAAGGGGTCGGGTCTCGCGATGGGCGGAAAGCCCCGCCAATTCGGGATCGACGAGGAACAGGCCAGGGCTGCGCGTCCGTTGCTCGAAGAGCTCCCCCATATTGATGTACGCGGTTTCCACGCGTACATGGGGACGCGATTCCTGAACCACAAGGACGTAGTGTCCAATACTGTGCAGATTCTTTCCATGGCGGAGAGCGTCGCGGCGGACCTGGGGATCGATCTTTTCACCGTGGATTTCGGCGGTGGTCTGGGCGTAGCCTATTTCGACAACGAGCAAGACGTCGATGTCGCCGCGCTCGGAAAGGAGTTGGCCGAGCCTGTCGCCTCGTTCCGCGCCCGGCACCCCGACTGCCGACTCATCATGGAACTCGGCCGTTATCTCACTGCTCGCGCCGGCACCTACGTGACAAGGGTGCTGTACGTTAAGGAGTCATTGGGGGAGAATTTCGTCGTAGCCGACGGGGGTACGAACCATCATATGGCTGCGGTCGGCATCGGCAGCTTCGTCAAGCGGAACTTCCCCGTGCGCCACCTCGGACAGCCGGACGCTCCCGCCGACCACGTCTACACAGTGACCGGGCCGCTATGCACTCCCAACGACACCGTGGTCAAACGGGCATCGCTGCCGGAGGTGCGCCCCGGCGACCTGCTCGGAATCGAACGCTCAGGCGCCTACGGCCCCACCGCTTCCCCTGGGCTGTTTCTCAGCCACGGCTACCCCGCTGAAGTCGTGGTGCACCAGGGCCGGGCCATCCTCGTTCGTGAGCGCGATACCCCCGAGGACCTTCTGGCGCGCCAGCACCTGGCCGACTTCGACTCCGCCCAATGATCGCACGGCCGCGGCTGATGGGCGTGGGGTTGGATGTCCTGGACCGTAGCGAACTTGATCGCTTGTTTGAGCGGCACTGGTTCATGCGCTACTGCTACGCGCCTGAGGAACTCGCGCGGTCCCAGCGCCTGACCGGCGAGCGCCGGCGGGAGTACCTCTGTGGGCGATTCGCCGCCAAGGAAGCCGTCCTCAAGGCACTTGGACGCGGCCTGTTCCAGGGCATCGCGCCGCACGACATCGTCGTCGACCGCGCCCCCGACGGTGCTCCGCTTGTCGAACTGCGCGCAGCGGCAGCCGGAGCCGCCCCCTCGGTCACGGTCACGGTGTCGATCACACACAAGGGTGATGTGGTCGCCGCCGTTGCGCTGGCAACCTGCCACGCACCCAAGGACGGCACCGAGAAGACCGGCGGACACCCCGACAGGAACCTCGACGGAAGCAGGACTCCATGACACACGCCACCGATACAGAACCGCTCACGGCTACCCTGCGCGTCAGGATCGGCCAAGAAGACGCCCACTACGGCGGTCACCTCGTCGACGGAGCCCGCGTCCTGCGCTTGTTCGGAGACCTCGTTACCGAGATCACCATCCGGAGCGACGGAGACGAAGGACTCCTCAGTGAGTACGCCGACATCCGCTTCACGGCGCCTGTGCACCCCGGTGACTACATCGAGGCCAGCGCCCGCGTCACCCGCAGCACCAAGCTGCGCCGGTTCGTCGAGCTGACAGCCGTGAAGGTCATCGCCGCCGGCGGCGAAAGCCCGAGCGCCGCGCGAGTCCTGCCCGAACCAATCCCCGTCTGCACCGCTCACGCCACCACCGTCGTACCCAAACCCTCCACGCGCGCTTCGGCGAAGAAGCTCGTTCCTACCCTGGCAGGAGGCCGCTGATGCCCCCATCCGAAGTACTGCATTCCCTGCTCGACGAAGCTGCGGCAGCCCACCCGGAGCAACTCGCCCTGAGCACCACCAAGGACTCCTGGACGTACGGCGACCTGGCCGCTGCCAGTATCGGCGCCGCCCACCAGCTGCGGGCCGCGGGCGTGCGCAGGGGCGACCGTGTAGTGATCACTACACCCGACCCGGCCGCGGTGGCGATCGCCCTGCACGCTGCCTCCCGGGCCGGCGCACTGTTCAGCGTGCTGCACGACCAGGTCCGCGACCATCCGCTAGAACATGTGCTGACCGACTGCGAACCCACGGTGATGGTTACCGACGATCCCGGCGCCGCCGCCACCGCCGAAGTTCACGGCGTAAGGGTTCTGGATCCGGCAGCCCTGCGCCGGGCCGCGCCCACCAGCGAGCCGCTGCCCGAACCGCTCCCCGTGGACGGCGCCTGTCTCATCTACACCTCAGGCACCACATCGCTGCCCAAAGCGGTCGTCAGCACCCACCAGCAGATGCTGTTCGCCGCCCGAGCCATCCAGAGCATGCTCGGCTACCGAGCCGACGACGTCATCTACTGCCCGATGCCGCTCTCCTTCGACTACGGGCTCTACCAGCTGTTCCTCTCCTTCCTCGCCGGAGCCCGACTGCACATCGGCACTGTCGCCGAGGTCGGCCCCCCACTGCTGCGCAGCCTGGAGAGCAGCGGTGCCACAGTCCTCGCCTCGGTGCCCTCCGTCACCGACCGGCTGGCCTGGCTGGTGCGCCGCGCCCGCAGCACTCCCCCGCTGCGCCTGCTGACCAACACAGGCGCGGCCCTGGACCCGGGCACCGTCACCGCCCTTCGGGCAGCGATTCCCACGCTCAGCGTCCAGCTCATGTACGGGCTGACGGAGTGCAAGCGGACCACGATCATGCCCCCCGACGGGGACCTGGATCGGCCCGGTTCCTCCGGGCTAGCCCTACCCGGCACGGAAGTTTTCGTCGTCGATGACGACGGGACCCGGTTGCCCCCTGGCGAGGTCGGCGAGTTCGTGGTGCGCGGCCCGAACGTCATGGCCGGCTACTGGCGCAGGCCCGAGCAGACCGCCGAACGGTTTCCCCGCACCGGAGGGCTTTTCCCCGAACTGCGCACAGGCGACTACGGCTGGCTCGACGAGGACGGCTACCTCTACTTCAGCGGCCGCCGTGACGACCTCTACAAAGAACGCGGCTTCCGAGTCAGTGCCACCGAGGTCGAGAGCGCCGCCCGCCGCGTGGACGGTGTGATCGCCGCCGCTGTGCTCGCTCCGGGGCCCCGTACCGCCAACAAGGCTGTCCTGGCCGTGGTCACCGACCTGGCACCGCCCGACGTACTGGACAACATGCGCGGACTCATTGAGGACTACAAGATCCCGCAGCGCTGCATTCCCGTTGAAGCGCTGCCCACCAACAACAACGGCAAGGTCGACCGGCACGCGCTCGCCGACCTGATCAACAGCCCCGCACTGGCGACCCGGAAGGGATGACCACCCCATGAACCGCACCGATGTGACCACCGCCCTGGAGACCGCCCTCACCACTGTGTTGGACCGCCCCGTGACCGGACTGGAAGGCGAAACCCGGCTCTTCGACGACCTGCACCTCGACTCCACCACGATGCTGGAGATGCTGATGGAACTGGAGGACTCCCTCGGCCTGGAGGTCGACCCCGAGGAACTCGAAGCCGAAGACTTCGAAACCGTCGACACCTTCACCGCCTTCGCCCTTGCTCAGCTCTCCAACACCCAGGCCGCCTGAGCCGCACCCAAAACACTTCCACGAGAGGAAGAACTGACATGATCGTCCGTTCCTTCAAGGACATCGAGGGCACCGACCGCCACGTTCACGCATCCACCGGCACCTGGGAGAGCAAGCGCATCGTGCTCGCCAAGGAAGGCGTCGGATTCTCCCTGCACGAGACCACCGTGTACGCGGGCACCGAGACGTCCATGTGGTATGCCAACCACATCGAAGCCGTGCTGTGCACGGAGGGCGAGACCGAACTCACCAACGACGAGACCGGCGAGACACACCTCATCACGCCCGGCACCATGTATCTCCTGGACGGGCACGAGAAGCACACCCTGCGCCCCAAGGTCGACTCGAAGTTCGTATGCGTCTTCAACCCGCCCGTCACCGGCCGCGAGGACCACGACGCCAACGGTGTCTACCCCCTGCTCACCGAGGAGGCCAGCGCATGACCACCGCCACCACCACGCGGGTACGCCACCAGTTCCGCACCCCGCGGGTCGAGGACGCCCACACACTCTGGCAGATGGTCGACCAGAGCGATGCCCTGGACAACAACAGCCCCTACTACTACGCGCTGTGGTGCAGGGACTTCGCCGCGACATCCCTCGTGGCCACCGTCGAGGACGACATAGTCGCCTTCCTCACCGGCTACTTCCGCCCGGATGAACCCGACACCTATCTGGTGTGGCAGGAAGCCACCAAGCCCTGCCACGGCATCCCATTCCTCGGCGTAAAGCTCTTCGAACGAGCCGCCGACCGCGCCGTGGAGCAGGGCGCCCGCTTCATCGAGGCCACGGTCTCTGCCGACAACAAGGCCATCATCATGGTCCTGAAGAAGGTCGCGAAGCGCTACAGCGCTGACGTGCACACCCAAATCCTCTTCCCCAGCGATCTTTTCCCCGGCGAACACCACGACGAGGTGCTCTACCGGATCGGGCCCCTCGCCCCACTGACGCCCTGAGGGGCATTCCCGACAAGACCGCCCCTGTCCGGTGAGAACGCCGCGCGCGTATCGCTCAGTTCGTTCCTCGGAACGTGTTGCGGTACGCGCGCGGCGACACCCCGAGCTGCTCCCGGAAGTGCTGACGCATAGCTGTCCCGGTCCCGAAACCGGTCCCCGACGCGATCTGGTCCACAGGCTCATCGGTCCGTTCCAGGAGGCGCCGCGCGTGCTGCAACCGCTGCTCCATGATCCAGCGCATCGGTGTCGCTCCCGTCTCCAGCAGGAAGCGCCGGCTCAGTGTCCGCACACTCATCGACGCCTGCCGAGCCAGATCCTCCAACGACAGCGGCTCCCCCAGGTGACCGAGAGCGTAGGCGCGGGCGGCGGCTGTCGAACTGGTGCCGGGTTCGGGTACCGGCTGCTCGATGTACTGCGCCTGCCCGCCCTCCCGGTGCGGTGGCACGACGGTCCGCCGCGCGACGGTATTAGCCACCTCGGCCCCGTGGTCGCTCCGGATCATGTGCAGGCACAGATCGATGCCGGCGGCCACTCCCGCGGACGTGAGAACACCCCGATCATCCGTGTACAGCACATTGGGATCCACGTCCACCTCTGGGTACAAGGCCCGCAGCTCGTCGCACGACTTCCAATGCGTCGTCGCCCTCCGCCCCGCCAACACCCCGGCAGCCGCCAGCACGAACGACCCGGTACAGATCGAAGCCACCCGAGCCCCAGCCGGGATGCGGGCCAGCGCCCGGCGCACCGGTAGCGCCAACCGCCCCCGTTCCTGCGGCTCGTAATCCTCGGCGGCAGCCGGTACGAGCACCGTGTCAGCGTCCTCCAGCGCCCGCGGCCCATGGGCGACGTTCACCGTGAAGTCCGCGTCGGTGGTGAGCTCACCAGGCTCCGCCGCACAGGTCACCACCGAATACAGCGGCCGTCCGTCGGCTCCGACGGCCGTCCCGAATAAGCGGTGGACGATGCCCAGCTCCATCGGCAGCAGCCCCGGACGGACCAGGGTGACCACCCGATGCGGCGCTCGCTCACTTGCCTCAACCATGGCCAGATTCTTTCACTTTGCGACCAGCTGGCCAGTGGTCGGGAGTTGCCTCACCCACAAAGGATGGAACACATGGAACAAGCGACCACCCGACACCTCCAACCGCCTCAGAACCCTGCTGATCGCTCATCAGCGGATCCGCGGCCTGGCGCTACAGGTCGCCGGGCCTGGTGGGTGGCCGCCGTGGCGGCCCTCGCCATCGTCGTCGCCGGAGCCTTCTCCACAATGCCCGGCATCCTCCAGAACCCCCTTCAGCAGGAGTTCCACTGGTCGCGCGGCACCATCGGCGTCGCCTCCTCGGTGAACATGGTCCTGTACGGACTCACCGCCCCGTTCGCCGCAGCCCTCATGGACCGCTTCGGTATCCGCCGCGTGGTGGTTGCAGCCCTGACCACGGTCGCGGCCGGCTCTCTGCTCACCACGGTAATGAGCGCCTCCTGGCACTTCACCCTCTTCTGGGGGCTCCTGATCGGACTCGGCACCGGCTCCATGGCCATGGCATTCGGAGCCACCGTCACCAACCGCTGGTTCACCACCCGGCGGGGACTGGTCACCGGCATCCTCTCCTCGGGCAGCGTCTTCGGGCAGATGGTGTTCCTGCCCGCCCTCTCATGGACCATCGACCACTACAACTGGCGCCCCGCCTTGGTCACCCTCGCGCTCGCCGCGCTGGCCGTAGCCCCTCTCGTATGGCTGATCCTGCGCGACCACCCCGCCGACATCGGCCAAAGCCCCTACGGAAGCGATAAGTTCGTCCCCAAGCCGCCACCTGTCACGGGCGCCGCCCGTCGCACTCTCGTCGTGCTCCGCGACTCCGTACGCACCACGCCCTTCTGGCTGCTCGCCAGCGCCTTCGCGATCTGCGGGGCAACCACCAACGGGATCATGTGGACGCACTTCACCCCGGCAGCCCACGACCACGGCATGGCCGTCACCACCGCGTCGACCCTGCTCGCCCTCATCGGCATCTTCAACGTCGTGGGCACGGTCGCCTCCGGCTGGCTCACCGACCGCATGGACGCCCGCCGCCTGCTCGCCATCTACTTCACGCTGCGTGGCCTCCTCCTTGTACTGCTCCCCCTGATGATGGCCGCCACCGTCAACCCGGCCATGATGGTCTTCGTCGTCGCCTTCGGCCTTCTCGACCTTGCCACCGTGCCACCCGTCATCGCTCTGTGCCGAACCTTCTACGGTGACGACAGCGCCATCGTCTTCGGCTGGGTCAACGCGGCCCACCAGATCGGCGCCGCCCTGGCCGCCTTCCTCGGCGGCGTCGCACGCGACACCTTCGGCAGCTACGACATGGTCTGGCTGGCCCTCGGCGCCACCTGCGCCGGCGCCGCACTTGTCTCCCTCCTCATCCGCACAACCCCCGCCACCCCGGTCCACGAGACGCAACCATCCCAGTAGCCTCGCCACCCCTCACGCATGTTGTCCGGGACGCTCAAGCGCCCCGGACAACATGGTCTTCACCCACATCTGAGGCCCGGAGCAGAGCCTGGATATCAAGCCGGACGCCGTCTGCACCGCTGCCCGGGATGGGTGGCTTGGCAACCTCTGCCCGGATGGAACGGTTTCGATCGAGGCAGACGTTCATGTGCAGCGCGAAGCCGCCGTACATCTCCTTATCTGGACACCTTTGAGTGATGCCTGAACCAGCGCCGTGGCGATCGAGGTGCGGGATTCGTTGAGCCGTCTGAGCGCAGGGTTGGGGAGGCCGGTGGGTCGACGGCGATGGCGAGCTGTGGTCGCGGCGGCCTGCCGGTTCCTGGATCATCTGATTGACCGGGGGTTCTCGC
The DNA here is from genome assembly GCF_002803085.1 of Streptomyces sp. CB01201. GTDB lineage: Bacteria > Actinomycetota > Actinomycetes > Streptomycetales > Streptomycetaceae > Streptomyces > Streptomyces hundungensis. The sequence continues at coordinate 54,403 of NZ_NNBJ01000024.1, forward strand.
CGCACACGATCTGCGCGTACGCGTACGACCTGCGGCGCCTGTTCACCTTTCTTCACTGCACCAAGCAAGCCGACACGCCGACGGTCGGGGCTGGCGCCTTGGACGACCTCTACTGCGACAGCGGTACTACGACGCGCGGAAAGGGCTCAGGGGCACGAACGCTCCCTTCGCCCCGCCACTGCCTCCGCCGAAGCCCGGTGTGCAGCCCGAGCCAGCTCAGGCAACGCCCTGTCATGCGGATGAGCTTGTATTGGCAGTGTGTGTTGGGGTTCGTGCCTTCAACTCCGTAGCTGACGGAACGTGAGGCCCCTTGACCTGACACTCACCTGAGACTCGGATCTTTCGGCAGACCGGTCACTCATGGTGCCGGTCAGGCCGCGCCGCCGAGTGTCGGCCAGGCCCTGTCGTCGGCGGCCAGCCATGGCTCGTTCGCAGCGGCGGTGGGGGTTGTGCCGGTGAACGCCCGGACGTCGTGGTGGAGGTGGGACTGGTCGGCATAGCCGCCATCCGCTGCCACCCGCGCGGGGGTGTTCCCGCGGACCAGGCCGTGGATGGCGTGATCGAATCGGACCAGCATGGCGGCACGTTTGGGTGTCAGGCCGATCTGCGAGCCGAAGCGTGACCACATGCGCTGGCGGCTCCACCCGGTCCGGGCCGCGAGATCGCTCACGCGGGCTCGGCCGTGGCTGGCGACGATCTGGCGCCAGGCCCAGGCCACCTCGGGATCGACCGGCCTGCCTGCACGGAGCCGGGTAAGCAGTTCTGTGTCGATCAGCGCGAAGCGCTCCGGCCAGGTTCGCGCATGGTGAAGCCGCTCCCGCAGGCGCGGCGTGTCGCGGCCCCACAGCTCGTCGAGCGCGATGATGCTCCCGCTCAACTCCGCGAGCGGGAGCCCGAGCACGGGGTGCGCGACAAGCGGAGACAGGCGCATCTGCACACACTCGACGCCCTCGGCGCGCACCTGGAACGCGCTGAAGGCGAGCCCGGCGGCCAGGCTCTCCGACCGCAATTGGCCGGACGCGCCGTAGATGTCGAATGGGCGGTCGCCGAACTCGACGGCCACGGTGACGGCCGGGTGGGGGATGGCTCGTAGTTCGATCGGGCTGTCGCCGCGAATGCGGAATCCGGCCATGTCGACACCGGGCAGCGCGGCTGCCCGCGATGCTCGCGCGATCTCCCAGTCAGCGGTGGAATCTGCCTTCCAGTGAACTGGTAGCACGTCTCGACTGTACGAGCGGCTCGACGGTGGGGTCAACCAACGTGCGAGGCACGGACATTTCTCCAAGACGCGCCGCGTTGGCTACCGGCAGGGTGAGGGCACCACCGACCGAACCGACGGAGGAGCCATGGACGAGACGACCACCCCGCAAGGCCAACACGCCCACAGCCGCGCAGACTTGGCGCCGAGCACCCCGCGCGGATGGCGGGCGTGGAGTCGACGGCGGCGGATCACGCTGCTGACCGTCGGCGTGCTCGCCATCCTCCTCGCGTGGAACACGGTGTCCGTGCGCACGGGGACAACCGAAGCCTCCGGCGCGCAGATCGTGCGCCTTCCCGGCGGGGACATCCACGTCGTGCAGAGCGGGCCGACCGACGCACCCACGGTGGTGCTCCTGCACGGCCTGGCTGGCTCGACGGCATGGTGGGACCCGGTGCTGCCGGCCATGCGCGACCTGCACGTGGTGCGGGTGGACCTGCTCGGGCACGGCACATCGGCTAAACCGGCCGATGGCTACGGCATCCCGGAGCAGGCACGCCGGGCCGGGGCCGTACTCGACAAGCTCGGGGTGCGCCGCGCGACCGTCGTCGGGCATTCGACCGGCGGCGCCGTAGCCACGTCGCTGGCCGAACAGCGCCGCGACCTGGTGGCGGCGATCACGCTGATCGACACCGGCCCGCGGTTGGACGCGTTCCTCGGCGACAGCTTCGCCGGCCGCCTGCTGACCACGCCGGTGGTAGGGGAGTTGCTCTGGCGGCTGCGCACCGACGGCATGATCCGCGACGCGGCGAGCACCGCGTTCACCCGCAAGGTGCGGATCCCCGACCAGATGATCGCCGATGTCAAGGGCATGACCTACCGCAGCCTCACCGCGACCGAAGAGGCGTCCACCGCGTACCTGAAAGAACGGCCCATCCCCGACCGACTCGCCGGCCTCGAACTGCCCACCCTGGTGATCTTCGGCTCCCAGGACCGGCGATGGCAGCCGACCTCCGCCCAGGACTACCGCCGAGTCCCCCACGCCCGGATCGAGATCCTCGACGGCGTCGGCCACACACCCATGTTCGAAGCCCCCGACACCACAGGAGCCCTCCTGCATGGCTTCGCCGTGGAAACCGCGCCACGCTGACCCGGCATCACCACTCATCTACCGCAGCCGCCGCGCCCGGCGCAGCCCGACATCAACGGCAACGCCCTCTCGTACCGCATCGTGCGCGTTTGCTAACGGCATCACCTGGATCGCCACCGCTGCCGGCGCGGTGGCGATGCCAGTTGTCATCAGAGGGTCACGACCCTGGGGGCCGGAGACCCGGCATGCCGAGGTTGACCGGTGCGATGCGAGCCAGCCGCTGGCTTTCTTGGCGTTTTTGACGGAGGAAGGACAGGGTGAGGTCGATGCCTTCGATCTCACCGCACCACCCCTCTGCTTCGGCTCGGGCCCGGCGGGCCAGAAGGTCGACTTCGATCTCGTCGAGGCGGAGCAGCATCTTCGGGTTAATGTTGATCATGGGACATCTCAGACAGGAGTGCTCATGCTGGCAAGGTGTCGAGTAGGGGCGGGCGCATCCTCCCAACTCGACTTTTCGCTGGTCGAAGTGCTCCTCGAAGCCGAGCCATTCGGGTTCGGTGACCGGCCGGTACTCGTCTGTTGGCCTGGCTTGGCGGCGCCGGTCGAGAAATCCCTGATAGTGCCGGACGACGTCCTCGTTGAAGACGGCGACGTAACCACGAGTCGTTTGAAGATTCAAATGTCCGAGTAGAGCTGCTCCGATGTGGATCGGGAGCCCGCTGTTCACTAGTGCCGCATCAGGCAACGTTCGCCTCGGTCTTGCCGGTCGCGTGCGGATCGCAGGAGGCACGTAATCTCGCGGGATGCACTCGCATCTGAGCTTCGAGAACCCTCCCGCGTTGCCTCACGAGGTGGTGGTTGAGGCGTTGGAGCGGGCCTTGTGTGACCGCTCTGCAGAGGGCGAGGCGGCGAGCGTCCTGGTCGGGAGCGCGTTGAACGACGACGATCGGGAGTTCGTCGAGAACTGGTGCACGGAGGTCGGAACGCGGGCTGTGCCGGGTAGTCGTCTGCTCGGGCTGGCGGGCCTGTGCCTGGGGCATACGGCTCGACGCTTCGGGCGTCTCGGCGATGAAGCCCTGGCGCTGGCGGAGGCGCTGGCGGTGCGGGCGGAGGCGGATCCGTCGGATGTGGACGGTCGGGCTCTGGATGGCTTTGACGACATCCGGAGCTTCCTGCATCTGTGGTGAGGCTGGTCGCTGCGGCGGGGGTTGGGCAGCGTTTGCTCGCTCGTGGCGAGTCGCCCGGTTACGGTGATCGGTAGCTCCGGGTGGTCAGAATGATCACGTGGCTGAACGCGTGCGGGTCCGTGAGATCGATGATGACGAGGGGCGGCGGCTGCTGCGGATCATCCGCCGGGGCACCGGGTCGGTGGTGACCTGGCGGCGGGCCCAGATGGTGCTGCTGTCGGCACAGAGCATGGCCGTGGCGAAGATCGCGGAGGTGACGTTCACCAGCGCGGACCGGGTCCGCGACGTGATCCACAACTTCAACGCCGACGGCTTCGACTCGCTCTACCCGAAGTACGGGGGCGGGCGACCGAAGACGTTCACGCTGCCCGAACGCCGCGAGATCAAGAAGTCGCCAAGTCCATGCCGGTCGAACACGGCCTGCCGTTCTCGACCTGGAGCCTGGCCAAGCTGGCCGACTTCCTGGTCGCCGAGGGGGTGGTCGACGACATCAGCCACGAGGGCCTGCGCATCCGGCTCCGCGAGGAAGGCGTCACCTTTCAACGCGTGAAGACTTGGAAGACCTCCCGTGACCCCGACTACGCCGCCAAGAAGGCGCGTGTCGAGCACCTTTACGCGATCGCCGACGGCGAGGTCATACCTGAGGAAGACGAACCCGAAGTCGTCTTCTGCATGGACGAGTTCGGGCCGCTCAACCTCCAACCCCACCCCGGCCGGCAGTGGGCTGAACGCGGCGGCCGGCACAAGGACCGCGACCGCGATCCCAGGCCCCGAAGACGGGCGACCTACACCCGGCCGCACGGGGTCCGTCACCTGTCCGCCGCCTACGACCTCGCCAAAGACCAGCTCTACGGCCACATTAAGAAGACCAAGAACCGGTCCAAATTCCTGGAGTTCTGCCGCTACCTGCGCTCGCTGCACCCGGTGGACGTCCGCATCGCGATCGTCTGTGACAACTACTCCCCGCACCTGACCACGAAGCGGTGCCAGCGGGTCGGGACGTGGGCGACGGCGAACAACGTGGAGATCGCCTACACCCCGACCAACAGCTCTTGGCTCAACCGGATCGAGGCCCAGTTCACCGCCCTGCGCTACTTCGCCCTCGACGGCACCGACCACCCCTCCCACAAAGCCCAGGGCAGCATGATCCGCCGCTACATCATCTGGCGGAACAGACACGCCGCCGACGAACGACTATGCGAAGTGATCACCAGGGCGAACGTTGCCTGATGCGGCACCTCACCACGAGCGAGTACGCACCGCGCCTGCGGTCCCGGCTCGCCCGTGAACAGCAGCTCGCCCGGGACGCCGTCGAACGCGGCTGGCCCCGCGAGGTCGAACGACACAACGCCATCGCCGACCGAATCAGCGGCCTCCTCGAAGATCTCGGCGAGAGCACCGAGCCCGGCCCTGACGATCACTGCTGAGCGGTTCGTGCCGGCAGCCTGAACGAGAGCCCGACGGATACTTGCCGGATGGATGGATCAAGGGCTTCTTGGGTCAACACCACGCACAATTGGGCCGGCATCGTGGACGCGGACCATCTCGGTCGGATCCGCCAGGGATCCGCAGAGTTCGCGCCAGGCGGGCCAGATCACCTTGTTCTTGAGATCGTTGCTTACGCCGCTGACGAGGCAAGGAGCCGGGGCGGCGGACGGTGTGAGGTCACGCTGCATACCGACGGCTCGGTGTCGGTGAAGGATGACGGACGGGGCACCGACACTAGGGTCGACGAGCATGGCCAAGTGGTGAAGAAGCCGGTCATGGCCACGAAGGATCTTCGGTTCTTCGACCTCCCGGAGGCGGAGCGACTTCCGGACGGACATCCGCGTCGCGGCATGTCCGTCGTCGCAGCGCTCAGCGAGTGGCTGATTCATACCAACCGCCGTCTCAACGGATCCTGGAGCCAACGCTATGAGCACGGCGTCCCGGTGACCGATCTGCAGCCCGTCGAAGCCGACGGAACCACGGGGACCTGCGTCCGCTTCCTGCCGGACAAAGCGCTGCGTTCGCATTGGTCGTTGACCGCGGGCGATCTGGCCCGGTGGTCCGAGCACTGGCCCGACCTGACTGCCCGCCTCGACGATCAGCGCGACCGCGAGGACCGGTCAAGTCGGTGACCACGAGGCGCCGCGACCGGGCTGCACCGCAGAGAGCGGCCCGGCCGACTCCCGACCTGCGGTCCTGGTGCTCGGCCTCGGTGGCATGGAGGCGGCAGGAGTCGGAGCCAGTCTCGATCAGTGTGCATTCGAAGTTGAGCCAGTCCCGCGCACGGAATTCGTCCAGATAAGGATTTCACGTGGGTCCAGAAGCGCCCAGCCGAGAACCAACACGGGACCCGGCGCCGGCCCGACCTGCCCGCGATCGACAGATACCCCCCTGTACGCCGTGGCATTCGGCCTCATGCGACCCGGACTCCTCAGCCCCGACACCGGACTGATAGGACAGGCTGAAGGGACAACGCCTTCACCGCGGCAGCGAGACCGCATCCGCCTGCTACGCGCGCGACGTGCACCGCATCCCCGCCGAGGACACCGAAACAGTAGTGATAGGGGGCCCTGCTTCGCGGTCTACCGCGAAGCAGGGCCCCCTATTTGGCTCGCCGATGAAGCGTGAGCGCCCCGCAGCAAGTGCAGGCTGATGCCCACCACGACAGAAGGCTGAGATGTCCTCACTCCAGGAAAACGGACACTCACGTTCATGCGGACTATGTGAGGTCAGCCGTCCCAGACGTTGAGGTGATCATCAACAAGGAACTCTGGGTAGCGAAATGCTTCGCCAAGTGCGGTTAGAGCCTCACAGCGCGCTGAGGTGATTTCGACGAAGTACGCTTTCATGGCGCGCAGGAACAGCCTGTACCCAAGGTCCGCGCAGGCTTCGATGACCACCGCCTCCAACGCCGGCACCAAGGATGGCACGGCTGCCTTGGAGGCCTCTCGTTCGAGATCGCCCGCGACGGAGCGCATCTCCTGCAGGACAGCCTCCCGCATGACGGGATCTGTCACCGGGTTGGGAGGGGACGGCGTGAACGTTGTCATGCCCCTTCGCCTGATGCTTGTCAACCATGTCTGCTCGATGCGCCGCAGCCAGTCGCGTCCGGTCAAGTTGTGGTCAGCCGGATCGAAGTAGGCCTGCGTGACGCCGAGCCAGACGGTGCGGAGTGCGCCATCTGTCAGCGGGGAAGCCAGCAGCCTCCGGACATCCTCGCCGATCTGCATGCTGACCATGCCGTGGGCTTCGGCTACCGCACTATCGACAATGCTCAGTTGTACCTCTACCGCGTCGCTCTGGGGTAGGAATCGTTCGGCGTCGGCTGCGGACAACCAGAGGGGGTGCTGAGACTTGGATGCCATCCAGCTCAACCCGATATCCAGGATGAGACCCTGGGTTTCTTCCGCTGGGTCGCGTTCGTTATGTTCCGGCATGGTGCTTCCTACTTCGGGTAGGCCGTGTAGACAACGTACTTTGACGGTTTGTGATCCCTCACGAACTTCAACTGCACGACGACTTTGTTGCCGACTGCTTCGGCTTGGGGGCCGTCTTTGACCCATCTGAGCCCCAAGGACACCTTGTCTCGGAGTTGCCACTCGATTTCCAGAAGGTCATAGCGCGGGTCGAAGCCCGTGCGCTTGGACTGGTCGCTCAGCCACTTATTGAGTCTCTTCACGTTGCCCGGCTTCGCCTGCAGCCAGGCTGTCACTGCCGCGTTGACTGATTCCGCTGCTGTGGCTTCATCGGTCCACCTTGTTGCGATTCCCTTTTTGGTGGCCTCGGCCGCCATTTCCGCATCATTGGGGAGGACGTGGTCGCGCAGGGTGTGCGCTCCGCCGACGCTCTCCTCTCCAGGCTTTTCGTCCGCGAGAATGTTGGTGCAGTTGTGGACGAGGATGTCGTGGGCCTGTGGCCCCCGTGAGCGGATGTAGAACGTGTGGAGACCGTTGATGGTGAGGTCGTACACCTCTTGAGCAGCCACATTGGGTCGGTCATGCAGGGCAGTCACTGTCTGCGTGGTGCCGCCCGGAGAGCGTAGCCGGTCGCCGACGCGGAGAGCGGAGACCGGTATCCAGCCGCGACTCTCGACGTAGAAGCGGTGGCCGACGGTGCTGGTCAGTACGCCTCCCTCCAGCATGATGTCGAGCAGGTGCTGGGTGGCGTGGTGGAAGGTGGCGGTGACGGGCTGGGCGGTCGATCGTCCGGACTGCGGGTCGGTTGCCAGGACCAGGTCGCCGGTGTGGACGTCTCGGATTTGCTTGCGTGTGCGGTCGCCCATCAGGACCTGGGTGCTGCCGGGGAAGCTGTCCACCTTGCAGGAGCCGACGACGCTTTCGTAGACGTCGACGGTCTCTTCGAGCTCGGCAGCGGTGGCTGCATCGAGTTTCAGGCCCTTTAGCGCGGTGAGTGCTTCCCGGACACCGATGCCGGTGTGGAGGGCGGCGTTGAAGGCGTGGAGGGCATCCGCGATCGCTGTGAGTGCCTTGCCGCCGACGAACCAACTGGCGGCCCAGGCGCACGAGGTCCAGCTACCACCGTCGTTGCCGGGGAGGATCTTCTTGGCGCATTCGATGAAGTCGCCGAAGAGGATCTTGATGGGGTCGATGCCCGAGTTGAACTCGGCCATCGTGAGGGTTTTGGTGATCGTTTCAGTGAGGTTGGGGATCATCGCCGGGCCGAGGTAGACCACGTCTGAGGAGGGGCACCCGTACTGGGTGGCCGGCGCATCCTCAGCGGTGCACAGGTAGATGTCTACGAACTCGTTGAAGACGATCGTCGCTGTGATCTTGCAGTCCCCGGTGTGGATGATGGGGTTGCAGTTCTCCTTCTTGATGTCCCTGGGTTCCCCGATCTGTTCAATGTGGTCGGGGACGAGGAAGACTCCCCCGACCCCTGTGGTGGCCCCGTTCTGCAGTTGACTGTTGTTGTTCTGCACCGAGGTGTGGTCGGCGGCGTCCTGGGCTTCCTTGGCGTACTTGTCGGCTTCCTTGGCCGCTTGTTCGGCTTCGGTTGCGGCGGTGTTGGCGCGGTCGGCTGCGGCGCGTGCGTCCTTGGCGTCCTGGGTGGCCTGGTCTGCTGCCGCGTGTGCGGCGGTCGCGTCGAGGGCTGCCTGGTCGGCGGCGGTGCGGGCTTCCTTGGCGTAGCCCTCGGCGGTGCCGGCGGCGGTGTTGGCGGCGGCTGCGTCCTCGGTGGCCTGGCGGTCGTATTCGACGGTGCGGGCCAGTGAGTCGGCGGCCTTGGATGCGGCGTTTGCCGCGTCGGAGGCATAGCCGAGCGCTTCAGTGGCGTAGCCGCGGGCGTCGGCTGCGTAGCGTGCGGCGTTGGCCGCGTGCTGGTAGGCCTCCTTGGTGTCGGCTTGGGCCTGGTCGGCGAGGGCTTGGGCGGCGGCGGCTTCTTCCTTGGCGTTCTTGGAGTGGGCGTCGGCGACGGCCTTTTGCTGTTCGGCGATCGTCTTGGATGCCTGGCCGGTGAGGACGACGAGGCCGGCTGCCGAGTCGGTGGTGATGTACGGAGAGCCGAGCTGGATGGCGTCGTTGGCGGGCTTGGCGACCTGGGATGCGGCGTTGCCGGCGTCTTCGGCGGCCTGTGCGGTGACGTGGGCGAACCCGGCTGCCTTGGCTGCTGCCTCGACCGCTTTGGCGGTTTCCTTGCTTGCCGCGTCGGCCTCGGATTTGGCGGTCTTGGCCTTCGCTTCGGCGTCATCGGCGAGAGCGACGGCTGCGCTGGCTTCGGCGGAGGCGTGCTGGGATGCGGCGATGGCGTCGGCTTCGGCGCTGGTTGCGGTGGTGACCGCGGCGTCGGCGACGAGCTTGGCGGCCTGGGCGCCGTCCGCGTCCGAGCGGGCCCGCTTGGCGGCCGCCTCGGCGCGCGTGGCTGCCGCGTCCGCGTCCGCTGCCGCCTGGCTTGCGGCGTCCGCTTCCGATCTGGCGTTGCCGGCGGCGGTTTCGGCGGCCGTCGCCTGCTTGTCTGCCTCATGCGCCGCGGCCCGGGAGGCCTTTGCCTGGTCGTCGGACTCGTGCGCCTGCGCGTATGCCTCCTTCGCATCGGCCTTGGCACGAGCCGCGTCCGACTTCTGCTGGGCGTCCCAGGCATCATCCCGCTTGGCCTTGGCGTTGTCCCGGGCCTTGACCGCGCCGTCCCGCTTCTCCCCCGCCGTGGACTCGGCGGCCTCGGCCTTCTCCTTGGCGTCCTTGGCCTTGCCCGCCTCACTTTGGGCGTTCTGTTTGTGCTGGGCGGCGTCGGCCTGCTTGGCGAGCGCGGTTTCCTTCTCCGCCTTGGCTGTCGCCGACTCGGCCTCCGCGGCCAGCCGCTTGGCATGGGCGTCCGCAGCGGCGGCCTTCGCGTTCGCCTCGGCCTTCAAGGTGTCGGCGAGCTTGGCCTGTGCCGTCTCCTTGTCCTTCTTCGCGTTGTCACGGTGAACCTTCGCCGCGTCGGCGGCCGCCTTGGCCTGCAACTCGGCGGTCTCTGCGGCCTTCTTGCGGAACTCGGTCTGCACCTGCGCGGCCTGGGCCAGCGCGCGCTGCGCGATGGTCTGGCTGTCCCCTGCGGAGGCGCGGGTGGCGGCTTCGGCGGTTTCGCCGGCCTTCACCATCGCCTGCAGAGCCGCCGCCGTGCCCTTGGTCACCTGATCCTTCTGCTGCCCGACCAGCAGGCCGCGTCCGCGCGGTGCACCGAGGGCATCAGCACTGGTGTAGGAGGTCTGCAGCGCGGTGTCCGAAGCAGCGGCGGCCTTCTGCGCGGCGGCAAGCTGCGCCTTGAGAGCGGCGAGCTGCTGCTTCGCCCCGGTCTGTGCTCCTGTGGTCAGCAACTTGGCCTTGTCGAAATCGGCCTGAATCGGCTGATCAGTCGCGTGGTGCCCCGTCGGCTTTACGTCGAACTGTTGCGCAGGGGTGCCGATGCACGGCCACAGCCAGGTGTCTTTGCCATTGTCGAATGAGTTCAGATCCAGGCACTTGCCCGCGCCGACCTTCTTGATCGGGGTGGTGGCGCGCAGGTTGTATTGCCAGGTCTGTGCTGGGGTTTCGTTGCATGCATAGATTTGGATCTTGGTGCGGTCGTCGGTCTTCCCACCTGCAGCGTCAAGGCACTTGTGAGAGTTGCTGTTCTGAAGGTGTGGGCCGTTGCCGTCGGTGTAGAGGATCCACTGTTGGGCTGTGGTGCCGTTGCACGTCCACAACTGCACAGGGGTGCCGTTGTCCGTGCGGCCGCCCTCGACGTCGAGGCACTTTCCAGCAGCGGCATGCACTTGCACCACGACCGGTGCGTCGCCGACCCAGCCCACCCCGCCGGGGGACCAGTAGTCGCTCCATCGGGCGAGGCGGTCCGCCGCCGCAGAATGGCCGAGCAACTCCCCCAGCGCCTTGGAGCCGGAAACCAGGGCGCTCACGGCGTCCTTGTTGGCGTTCAGGATTTGATTGCGCTGCGTCGCCTGGGAGGAGATCTCTTGCTGCCACTCCTGCGCGGCAGCGGCAGTGATGCCGTTGTACACCTGGTTCGGATCCAACGGGTTGCGCCATGCACACGACGCGAACCGGGACTTCACGTCCTCCACCGCGATGCGGTACTCCGGCGTTCCTCGCTGCGGCGCGGTCCGCGGGAACCCTCCGGCAGCCAGGAAGATTCGCGCGTCGTCAGCCCCGGCGCCGACATCCCAGTCGGAGGAGTTCATCCCCCACTGGAAAGCCTTGCGCTCGTCATAGGTCCCGTCGCCCTCGGTGCTGTACATCGGGTAGCGAGGGTCACCAAGGGCCAGGACAGCCCGGCGCGTTGGGGAATCCATCTTGGGCGTCGGGTCATTGTAAAAATCGTCATCCTTTTGCCAGTAGCGATCAGAGATCCACTTCGTCAAGCCGAGCTGCTCGTAGAAGCTCTTGCCGTCACCGATGTCATGGGTCCCGGGCGGGTTCCAAAAAGTCCCGACGCGGTGCTCCCACTCCCACTCCACATCGTGGACGGCGTTGTTCTCCTGGTCCGCCCTGTCATGGTCCTTCTTGTAGGCCGTGGCCAGTGGCGTCTGCTCCCAGAACTGCCGGTCGGCCAGGGCGTGCAGTTTGTCCGCCGGCAGATTGAGACCATCCTGCGCGGTCTGGGCCATCGTTGGTCCGCCCAGCCGCAGCACGTCCGCCATCCGGCACTGATCCATGCGCAATTGGCCCTCGGGACCGCTGTACGCCCAAAGATCGTCGTCGACGACAGGCTCGGTCCTTCCGCCGAGGTCCAGGGCCTGCGGCAGAATCGCCAACCCCGCAGCAATCGCCAGCGCTGTAACCGAAGTTGCGGCCGAGGTGAGGATCGGTGATCTTCGTGTTCCGGGCATACGGAACCACGGAGTGGAGCGTTTCAAAGCGTCCTTCTTATCGTCGTTCACACGGATGGGACCGACGACCGGGATCTGATCAAGGACTCCGCAAACAGCACCTTCGACCACACGTCACAGACGTGCCACGCAAACGGGATCGTGTGAATTAGCGCGTCTCAGGCATGGCGACGCCCCTCCCCCTGGTGGGCCCCCCGGCCACCGCATGACACACAACAGCTTCTTGTGAAGAACCTGTGAGCGCCGGGCCCACCATAGCCACAACAGTCATGTACAGGGCAAGGCCCATTTTTGCGCCACACGCGACCAAGCCGTGCCGCATCCACCGGTCATCGCGTACGACGCCGCCCACGCCACCGCCCTGGCGGAGGCTTCCTGATGAGCACCCAGCCCGTCACCATGGACGGCTTCCTCCAAGCCGTTCCCGTTCACGGTGCCCGGGGCGCCGCCGCGTTCGACCTGGTCTCCTCCCCCACCGGCGACCTCGCCGACGACGTCGTGATCCCGTGCACCACCATGACGCCCCGCATCGTCACCGCGCTGCTCACCGAGATCCAGCCCGGCGGCCACCTCTGCGTCTCCGGAACCCTGGAGACCGGCCTCCACGGCGAGCCCGCATGGCTCACCGTCGACACCCTGGACGTCCTGGCCCCCGCCCCGGTGCGAGCACTGCGCGAGATGGTCGCAGACCGGTACGGCGACTACATCGTGAAGCGATCCGCCGTGACCGCCTGGAAGCCGTCAGCGCCCTCGCCTGCCTCCGACCACCGCACCACGATGTGGAGGCGCGGCGACGCAGTCCTCAAGCAGGCCGGCCCCGAGGCACAACGAAGGCCCGTGCCCCCCCTCGGGTGTTCGCGGGGAGCACGGGCCTTTTTGCGTTCAGGCCCCACGCGTCTCAGCGTTCGGGCCGGCGGCATGGGCGGAGTTCGTGGGGGCGGTTAAGGGCGGAGCATTCCGTCTCTGAGGCTGGCTTGCACTCGGCAGGAGGGACGTATGACTGGGTGCCGTCATGTCCCTGCCTGCCCCTCCCTCGTTCACGCGGTGCGGCCCATGTGGCTATGGACCGGTATGCAGCCACACCGAGACGATCTCCTTGGCGTAGGTGCCGACTGCGATGCCATCGGCAATCAGTGTGAGGGTGTCTTTGCCTTTATTGCCGGGTGAGGAGATGCGGAGCCAGCCCGAGCGGGCGTCGTGGTCGACCAGCCACTCCTCCGGGCGATCCAGCGCGATCGGTCGGCCGGGGACGAAGGGATGGTCGGGGTCGGCGAACACCGCGCCGGGCGGCATGTCGGGGAGGTCGAACCATGCCGCGTTCCAGGACTCACGTGGGCTGTATCCCCGGGCCTAGAGCACCTGGTGGGTCACGATGCCCACTTCGAGCTGGAGTGAGCCGATGCGCAGACTCACGGACCCGTCTGATCCGGTGCGTGCCAGCTTGTCGGCGCGGCTCTCCGGAGCGCAGAGGAATTCCACGTCTCCATCGTCCTGATACAGGAGTCGCCCCCGCAGCGGCTTACCGGGCTCTGCGCGGGCGACTATTGCGGAGGCCTGATCGGAGCCGCGGCTGCTTGCGGTCACGCCTCCGCGCAAGGCGAGGCTGCGATCCGCCAGATGCGCCAGGGACTTGGCGCGTGCGATGAAGATTTCTGGATAGTCCATTGCGACTGGGGCTTCCGGTGGATAGATCACCTCATTCACGTATGCGGGCAGGTCATCTCTCAGCGCGGTGAGAACGTCCGTCAGGACGCGTTCAGGCAGTTCTGCCAGGAACAGGTAGCCGGACGCGGCCTGCGTGGTGACTGTCTCTGCTGCACGTTCGTCCCGGACTCGCCGGTGAATGAAGGCGACGACGTCGTCGAACAGCGCGCTCCCTGCCGACCAGTTGAGGTCGTTACCCGTGCCTTCGCCTGGCAGCACTACGAGCTTGGACATCGGACTCCTCGTGTCACGGGGTAAGTGAGACCGCGCTGCTCACCGAGATCCAGCCCGGCGACCACCTGCGCGTCTTTGGAACCCTGATCGAGGCCGATGTCCTCGACGGGTCCGGACAGCTCACCGTCGACATCCTGGAGGTCCTGGCCCCCGCCCCGGCGCGAGCACTGCGCGAGATAGTCGCGGACCGGTACGGCGACGACGTCGTGATCTTCGACGCGGACACAGACACCCTGCCCGTCTTCACCGCGGACGGCCTGTTGGAGCGTCGATGCGTAGACCTATGCGTGAGCAGATCCTGGCGGAGAGTTCGCTGAGGCCGAAGTCTTCCGAGTGGTCCATGCAGTAGACCGGGCGTGGTCTGGTCGGCACAGATCCTCCTGGTTGGTGCGGGTACCCCTCCGTGGAGAGGGGCACCCGAGCGGGCGAGGGCCCGTCCGAGATCTCAGATCGGACGGGCCCTCGTGAACCGCTACCAAGTGGATGGGAACGCGGTCCTGGATCATGCGGGGGCTTCTGTCTCACCACCCCACGAGGATTCACTTGCCGTGCAGGGCTCCTCGTAGACAGGCGATCAGATCAACTCCCGGAACATCGAGCCAATCAGTGCCAGAGTCACCAGAGCGCAGAATCTGATAGTGCTCTGCATCCAGTTCATGAACCCAGACTTGGCGGCTCGTTCCGTCCAGTGGATCTACGCGCAGGCGCACAGCACCGTGCGTGATTGATGGGAACGCGTGTCGCAGGACCTCATCCGCATGGAGGCGGCGTAGGAGCTTCCATTGCTTGTGATGGAACTCAGACGACATGAGACCGGACCACTGCCGAGAGATCGGCACCCCGTCTTTAAAGTCTCCGGCGAAGCCGTCGAGCTCCAGGAACGCGAATCTCTCCTTCAACTCAACGAGCGGCATGCCGTCGGCCCATGCAGCAACCGCTTCGACGAGGCGTCCGAGGTCATCCGTTGCGCCGATGCTCCACGAGAACCCGGGTGCGTCTACCGCGAACCCGATGATTTCTACACGCAATCGGAACAGACGCTGCTCGGTCGCGGGGTCGACTCCCAGGAAACCCCTAGTCGTTTCGATAATGACAAGGTCGGTGGTCCAGGGCGACAGTCGGGTGTCACATCCGTGCAACGCCGCCGCATCTCTCATGGCCTGTGCCAGGCCGCCCGCAGCGGATACGTCGGAGTACGGGTCTTCTTGGTGGGTACTCATGCGGGCTTCCTCAGCAGAGCGCCACGCAAACGAGATCGTGTGCAAAGCGCCGTACGGACATCGTGATGCCCCCCGTGGTGGGCCCCCCGGCCACCGACTGATACGCCCTCACAGTTCTTGTGTAGAACCTGTGCATACCGGGCTCACCATAGCCACAAAGGGCATGTACAAAGCAAGAGAATCTTTGCGCCACGAGTAATCGACGGCTGCTGTCGATGAGCGCGGAGTTCCCAGTTGGGCCCTGCCGGTGGTTCTTCGTCATGCCGTCACGATCATGGACCCTGGGCACCGATCGAGTCGCCGACACATACATCGGCGACGAGACAGCGGCTCACTGATGCCCGGGAGGCCGCGACGGCTTCGTGGACACCGCCGCTCGCTCCCTGAGCACGGTGGCTGAACCCTGCCGTGCCGACAGCCACCCCTCTCACCACCTCTGAGGAGCCGACCCGACGAGGCGCCCCTTCTCCTGCCGCCGGGGTCACACTCTCGGTCTCCCTCCCCCGAGGGCCAGGCTGTGTTCGACCAGTTCCGTGCGATGCTCACCGCCCTGCCCAGCCCGTAGCTTTGAAGACCCGCCGGTGCTCAGGCCAGCTCCGTACAGGCCTGCCGATAAGCCAGTTGAGTGCGATGCTGCGCGTGTGAACCATCTTGGCGACATCTACATGCGGACCCAGACGCTGCACGTCCGCACCGTCGTCAAGGTCGCAGTTTCTGGGCCTGCGGGTCAAAGCAGTTGAGGCCCATCGATGAAGCCACCTCAGCCGCATGGGCAGATGCCTCGTCGGCCATGCTCCAGCGCATGGGGAAGTAGATCAACGCGCCGCGGGCTTCCCCGATCAGCGGACTGGTTGACCAGGGTGAGGTGTCATCGTCGTCTTCGGCGAGGTCCGGCCACCGCTGCAAGAGCGCGTCGACGAAGGCCGCTATGCGCTCAGCCGGAGGAACCGCAGGCTCTTCCGTGACCATGAAGCGGTCATACAGATCGCGAAAGCACTCGGCCGCAGCAGCGTCATTCGCCGGCCGCTCCCCCTCCCACACAACAAGGTCATAGCTCATGGGCGCAGCCTCCCACGCCTCACTGACAACCGGACCGGCGAACCAGATCATCCGCGACAGGGGCACGTCGCCTGAGATCGGACGACCCTGCCCGATCAAACCTCGTTGAGACCGGTGCATCTTCGCTGAGACATGTCAGGAGGCATGGAGCACGGAGAGAGGCTCCCGATGCCGTAAGGGGCTGGGTGCTTACGGCGTAAGCACCCGTTGCGATGCACAGCACGACCCGTGCTGTGCTCAATCGTGATCGCACGGTAGGCAGTACATGGGTGTCCCCTCTCAACGGAATGAGACCAGTCTCAGCGCGGTTTGACCGGCTGCATGGCTGATCGGTGCGTCGGGAAGGCTGGGCTGCGTGCGGGCGGGCAGCACGTAGGGATGCCGGATCCGGCGCGGGACGACATCGGAACTTCGTCAACCAAGGCGCGGCCGCCGATCGGCGGAATCCTGAGGCAGCGGAACAGCACGGGATGGACATCCCTGAGTCCTCGCGTGCGAGGGCACCGAAGAACCTCGGCTTTGAGAGCAACACCTTCGAACTTCGCCGAGAACGGTCAAAGTTCGTTGAGACGGGTCCATGGGGTTTCTGTGAGGGGAGCTCAGGAGGCTGTCTGTTGGGGGGTGCTTACGCCGTAAGCACCCCCCAACAGACAGCCGGGAGCAGGTGCATTGGCAGAGATCTACTAACGCCTTAGTCCGGCAAATCGCCCATGAATCTGCACCTGACGCATCATCAACGGCAGTATGCTGCCGCCATGACATCTCCGAACTCGGGAGGTGAGCGGGAAAAGCTGGTCTCCAAGCTGCCCGCTCCCCTCCGGCAGGCCCTCAAAGTCCGGGCAGCGCAGCTGAACACGGACGTTCAGGACGCCGTCACCGCCGGCATCGAAGCGTGGCGTGCGTGCCAGGAGCCACTCCCCTCGGTCGACACGGCCGGTGCCGAATCCTTCGGGACCTACCTGCCCGAGGGTCTCTACGACGACTTCAAGAGCGACTGCCGTACCCGCGGCGTCTCCTACATCCAGGGCCTGGCGCAGGCGGTGGCCCTGTGGATCGCCGACAACCCGGCGGGCGACTTGGACACCACACGCCGCCTGGTGGTGTGCAATCAAAAGGGAGGCGTCGGCAAGACGGCCGTGTCGGCCGGCATCGCCGAGGGCCTCGCCGAAGCGGGCCACCGGGTCCTGCTGGTCGACTACGACCCGCAGGGACACCTCTCCCACCAGCTGGGGCTCCGCGCCGTCCCGGCAGGCCAGGAAAGCCTGGTGACTCACATGCTCCACCGGGACGACGCCAAGCAGTCCCTGCTGGACCTCTCCGTGGTCATAGAGGGTGAGCGATTCGGTGGCCGCCTGCGGGTGCTGCCCGCCGCGTTCGACGCCTTCCTCCTCGACTCCGGCCTCACCGTCTTCCGGGGCCCCCGTCATGCCGCGCTGGAACGCGCCCTGGTGTCCGTCGAGGAGCACTTCGACGTCATCGTCGTCGACTCCCCTCCGAGCCTGGGCCTGGCCATGGACGCGGCGCTCGTTTACGGACGCCAGCGGGACGGCGAGAAGCCCAACCGCTCGGGCCTCATCATCCCCGTGGAGGCCGAGGACACCTCCGCCCAGGCGTACGGCATGCTCATCAGCCAGGTCGATTCCCTGGTACGGGACTACGACCTGACGGTGGAACAGCTCGGGCTCGTGGTCAACAAGTACGACTCCCGCCGCGGCTACATCGCCACCTCCAGCCTGGAAAAGTGGAAGGCCCTGGGAACGCCCCCTGTTCTGGCTGTCATCTCCGACCGCAAGGAACAGCGCGAAGCCGTACGCCTGCAAAAGCCGCTGCTGGACTATGCGCCGGAATGCGAGCAGGCCCACGGCATGCGGCAGATCACCAGGGGGCTCGCCGTATGAGCAAGGCCGATGCCCTGGGCGGCTCCCCCACCTTCGACGCTGTAGCCCAGCCCCTCAGCAGCCGCGCCGCCTCCTTCGCCCGCTACTCCGGCCAGGCCGAAGAGCCCGCTCCGGCAGCTGCCGCCGTAGCCACCGCGGGAACGTCGCGAGTCGAACTGTCCAAGCTCAGCCACAACCCGTTCAACCCGCGCGAAGAACTCAAGGCCATTGAGGAGATGGCCGACAGCCTCACGACGCGCGGCATCATCCAGCCGCTCACCGTGGTCACCCGCCAGGCCTTCCTTGCGGCGCACCCTGGCCGTGAGACCGACCTCGGGAGCGCCGAGTTCGTCGTCGTCGACGGCAACCGGCGCCTTGCGGGTGCCACCATGGCCGGCCTGGACGAGCTGCCTGTCCATATCGACGACGCCCTGGCTGACGATCCCGACACGCTGCTGGAGACCGCCCTCATCGCCGCTGTGCAGCATGAGGACCTCGACCCGCTGGACGAGGCGAAGGCCCTGCAGCGGCTGATCGAGGTCCACGGCTCGCAGCGGGCCGTAGCCCGGGCTCTGGGGAAGTCCAGCGGCTGGGTGACCCAGCGGATGGCGCTGCTGAAACTGACCCCCGAGCTGCAGCAGGCGGTCGAGGACAAGACGCTCCCAGTCGAGGTCGCCCGCAGTGTCGGGAAGCTCCCCGCTCAGCAGCAGCAGCATGCTGTCCAGGACGCCCTGGCCAAGCGGAAACAGCGCAAGGACGACAAGCCCCGGGGTGCTTACGCCGTAAGCACCCCGGGGCCCGAGTCCACTCCGTCCAGCGGGGGTGCTTACGGCGTAAGCACCCCTGCGGATCCCGCTGTGCAGGCCACTGTGATCCCGGCGGTGCCGGAGGCGGAAGCCCCGTGGGCCTCGGAGGCTGCGCGCAAGGTCGTCAGAATGCCGTGGCAGGACGGCGACGCGGTCGCGGACATCGTGGTCGAGAAGATGGACGAAGCTCAGCGCGACAGGCTTATCCAGCGTCTGATCGACGCGCGGAGCCCGACAGTCAGCTGAGAGCACCCATCACCCAGCTGATGCCCAGAACGCGCCGGTGCCTCTGGGCATCAGCTATTTACGCCCCTTCCGCAAGGACTGTTGCTGACGAGATGGCGGATGCGGGGGACCGGGGTGCTGATGCTGGGGGGCAGATGCAGTCCGAGCAACGGCAGGGCCACCGCGGCCGCCAGCATCGGAGTGGCCGGTCCCGCACTCTGCCCGGACAGGGGCCCGCAGCTCGCCGGCGCCGGGCCTGGCGGGGGAGTGGCACCGACACTGCTTCCCGGGGGGCGACCGTCGCTGGGCCCTGCGCTGGCGGCTTCGGCGGGAGACGGCCGGGCGAGCAGCAGCGAAAGCAGCAGTCCCGCCGACCGGTTGCTGAGAGTGCGTGCCGCATCGACAAGCCGGTGCCGCTGCGCAGCGGGCAGGGACAGAGCAACGCAGCCGACCTGTCCGGCGACTGTCAGAGGAATGGCCACGCAGACCTCCTGGGTGGAGTACTCCAGCAGATCGAACTGGGCAGCCTGGGGGCCGTGTGCGTCGAGGGCGTGGAACAGGGCGTGGTGGTTGGTGATGGTGCGCGCGGTCAGCCGCACGGGTTGGCGGCGGGAGAGGTGGTCCATGCGGCTGTCGAAGTCGAGTTGGGCGAGCAGGCTCTTGCCGACAGCGCTCGCGTCGGCGGCCGCCCGGAAGTCGACCCACTCATGGACCTTGGGCGCGGTGGGGCCGTCCGCGTACTGCGAGATGGTGACTTCGCCATCGGTATAGCTGCTGACATAGACGGCCGCCCCGACAGTGTCGCGGAGCCCTACCAGGGCGTGCCGCAGGACGTGCTCGGCGTGCGTACTGCCGGGTGCGGACATCAGCCGCAGGACGGGGCCGGGGAGATAGCTGCCGTCATCGAGTGCAGTGGTCAGGCCCTGCTCGCACAGCCACCGCAGCAGCTGTGCGAGGACTGGCCGAGAGCGGCTGGTTCTCTGCGCGAGGTGCTCTGCGCTGACAGGACGGGACGCGCCGCTGATGATGTCGAGCACGTCGAGAACGCGCAGCGCGGACTGCCACTGGTCGGGGGAGTGCGGCTCTGGCGATACCTGCTGGGCCAGACCGCGCAGCGGCGCGGCGCGCAGGGGAGCAGGCGACCACAACTGGCTGATGCCGGCCACGAACACAGGGCCCGTCGTCGCCCCAGCCGGGCCCGGCGGAACAGACGGTGGGCCGGCCGGGACATGAGGCAGTGGCTGCCCGGCGCCGACCGAGGTCACGGCGTCGGTCCCGCAGAGTCCAGGATGCCGGACGATTGCAAGAGCCTCCCCTACATCTCGGGCGAACTCGGGATCCTCCAATTCCCCGCGTTCACTGCGCAGTTTGCTCCCGCCGGGCAGCTGCTGTGCCCTGGGCGCGGTCAGCAGGAGCTGGGCATCCCGATGGCCCCAGCGTGCGGCGTCGCCGAGCGCCGTCATCAGCCTTCCGGCCGTAGCGGCCGACTGCAGGAGGAGGTCACCGCGGCGGTAGAACACCACGGTCAACCGGAACGCTGCTCCAGGGTGCTGCTGTACATACGCCTGCCGTAGCCAGTTCTCAGCCGGCTCCCAGTCTCCGGCCCGCAGTGCCTTGGTGCCCAGCCGGTAGCAGGAGTTGGCATGCCGGCGCTGCTCTGCTGCTGCCGGGCTGCAAGGCGGGTGGGTACTCCAGTCGCCATTGGGACGGTCCCAATGATCGAACGGCCCCTTCGCCCTGGAAAGCAGTTCAGCGAGACCAACTACAGCCTCGGGCCCGCCCTTTGTTCCTCGGCCGTCGTGGTTGCTACGCACGTCACTCACCTGAGTCCTCTTCCCCGCGCCGCTGCCTTCTGAGATGCCCTGGGCGGATGTGCGGCTTCACCTCAGCCATGTCGCGCAGCTCGCGGGCTGCCTTGCTGGCCAGTGAACGCACCTGCTGACGCGGTACCTGCAGGCTGGCCGCGATGGTGTCCTCGTCTCCGCCCCGTACCTGCTGGTCGGCGACTGCTCTGCGCTGGGTGTCCTTCATGCCGGCGACGGCGGGGCGAACGATGTCGTCCAAAGGATCAAGCGGCGTCAGCACTTCATGACACGGAGGTCGGCTTCGCTCCACGAGCAACCCCAAGTCGGCTTCCGACATGGGAGCTTCACGGCCGGCGACGGCATCGAGCGCCAGGTTCCGTGCCGTCGTATACATGTACGGCAGAGGATCGCGGGCGGCTGGCTGCCTCCCTGTGCTCCATGCCTCCCATGTCCGCAACAGCGCCTCGTGTGCGATGTCCTCGATCAGTTCCCGCAGGGACGGGAACCGGCGATGCAGCGAGGAACTCACGTACCGGACGTATTCCGGATAGTTGGCCTCGAACAGCCGACGCACCTGATCGCTGACCGGGTGCTCACCTGGCGACTCCTCTTCTACCACGGGCCCGCTCCCGTGCGGGCGTCTACGGAACACGGGGGAGCGGTGACTGAAGCTATCGACCACACCATCAACCGTCCCCCGCCCGGCAGCTCGTAGCAGACGAAAATCATCCGGTCCGCACCCTGCGGCGCTACCCCGGTACCAGTACAGCGCCGCTCCGCTCTCCAACGTGATCTCTCCTGGCGGCACCTTCGTAGAGTCACCGCCCATGGCTGGCGCCAGACACCGCCCAGCGCATGTACAGCGCCAGCCACGGCCGGGATGTACCCGACCATCTCCCAGGGCGTCATTCCGGCTCCCGATTGTCTGGTCCCGGCAGCGCCGTGCGCGCTGCACTCCTCTCTTACGGTGTGAGCCACCCGGAATTTCCTGATGATCAAAAATGATCGAATGACAGCGTGACTTGGCTGTGGAAGCGCACCCATGCCCAAGGATGTGCCCGAGCTCGGATCCGCGGGAGGGAGAGGCGACCGCGCCTGACCACTGGATCAGCGGGAGGCACCTAACGAATGGATCCTCCGGCAGAACCGGGCCGGGACGCTCGCCAGAACGCGCACGTCTGCTCCCCTGATCTCTCGAATCCACTGACCTGCTTGACGCGGAGGCCGACTCGGAAGTGGCCGTCGGCGCCGCGCAGGTCGTACACGAAGGCGATGCCGGCACGGCGTTGTCTTGGGTTGCCCCGGCGGGGTCGTAGGTGTCGTTCTCGGAGTCGTCGTGGCCGGGGCCGAAGAGGAGAGTGGAAGGTCTCTTCGCGTGACTCGACGCGAAGATGCAAGACGGCCGGCCGTCACAGGCCGATGAGGACGCCGTCGGTACCATCGCGGCGCCGGATCACACGGGATGCGCCGCCTCTGTCCTATGAGCGGAACAATTCTCGAAAGACTCCTGTGCATAGTCGGCAATGAGCCGTAACTCAACTCGTGCCCCTCACCCCCTTGGATGCACGTCCGCTCCGACGAGCAGGCTCTCCCTTGTACGAGACGCCACCGCGGAGGGGGCCCTAGCCGTCGGGAAGTTCATCGCCCTGGAACGCTGACCATGAAGCGACGTGTCCGGGCATTCGCGGCCTGACACTCCAAATTTTCAAACATTAACAGGTCGGGCATTTGCGCGTAAATAACGCGAAAGAGACACGCGTAACGGCGCCTTGAAGCGTCGAACACTCCAACCCCGGTATGTCGGGACGTTCGGGTAGCTGAGAAGCCGTCAGGGAGCCCCACAGCGCTTCCGCGCTAGCTGAAATGCCAGTATTTCCCTTGTTGAAGAAGCACCCTTCCTGCCTGTGACTTATAAGTGATCTCATCAGGTTGCCGCTGTGAGGGGAGCGCTGCCATCTCACATGCCGCGGTCTGGGCCATACCAAGGTTCCGAGCGTTCGTCAGCGGACATCGGGAGGCGCCGCAACTCCACGGGACCGCGGTAAAAGACTGCGCTGTTGGGCCCGCACATGTCTTCGCCGATGAGGTAGCGGTAGAGCCATTCCGCGAAGCTCGTACGGTGCTCTGCCCAGGTCTCGTCAAAGTTCACCACCAGTCTCGGCGTATCTGGGGCAGCGAGCAGGAAGATGTTCTCTCCTCGGTCGGTGCTCGCGATCGGCCACAGCCCGGTGCGGGTGCCGAAGCTCAGCTCGTCGAGGCCGAAGAGCTGACGGGGGTCCTCATCCGCGTCAAGACCGAGGTCGTCCCAAGGCACCTCGGACCACGCCTTGACCTTGCTGCGGATGTCTTGGCCCAGGTTCCACCACTCGGTCGCCGGGCGGAAGAGGTAGAGGTGCCTGTTGATCTGGATGGGGGCGAACGCGTCTACAAGGACCTGGTAGTCGGGCGGAAGCTGCAGGCCGAGTTCTGCGTGGAGACGGTCCCAGGCAACCGGGTCCGCATGGCGGTTCTGGGCCGGACCGAGCATCGCCATTACGGCCGCCAGGTAGTCAGTCATGAGTTCCTCGACGGTGTGTACTCGGCGCAATCAATCGCCTTGGGCAGCGCCTGTAGAGTCGTACTCTACGGATCACGTCGAGTCGATGACCTTCGCAAGCCTGCGGTAGCAGACCAGAGCGGCGGCGATGGCGAGGATGCCTTGCCTTGCGTGCGTACCTATGGTGCAGGCGGCGGCATCCGGCGAGCCAGGCGACGGTTCGCTCCACGGTCCAGCGATGACGTCCCAGCCCCTGGGAGGCCTCAGCACGCTTCCGCGCGATGCCCCTGGTGATGATCGCGAGCGTGGCCGCCGGCGCAGCGATAGTCGTACCCCTTGCCGCCATGGACCTCCCTGCTCCTACCCGATACTCAACGCCTATCGGTACCCACAGCCGGCGGTCAGGCGAACGGCACCGACATCACTCGATCAAGTTCAGTAGCGGCGGAAGACGGCATCGGGGGGAGGTTGCTGCCGTCCGCGTGCGTCGGGCGCCGAGCCGTGCAGTGCCGTACGAGCCGTGAGAAGGTTCCAGCGCCCGCCCGGAATTGAGCGCCTTGCAGCAGCCCGGGACCAAGTACGTACCTCCTGATCGCGCCTCACCAGACATGCGCGCTGACCGATCCCATGCTGGACGGAGCAAAGCCACCAGTTCCTGTGATGGCGCCTCTCGGCTCATGCGATCTTGACGCAGACCCCACTGGTGGCACCGCGTACCCCATGGGTAGCGTTGGTGGGCTTGAGTCCCCCCACCTGTACGGGAGTCCACAGTGAATCGCCCCGCCCGGCTTGTTGTGGCCGCGCTCACCGCATCTGCCGCGCTGGTGCTGACCGCTTGTAGCTCAGGATGCCGACCCCAACTGGCAACCCCCGGCGTGCTGGTATGAGCCGGCGGCTACGCCCGAGCAACTCAAGGACAGCGTGGACCTTCTCAAGAAGGACCCCAACGGGGATCTGGTGCCCGTCACTCCGACTCTCAGCTGGGGCGAGGAGCTGATGGTGGACCACTACGAGAAGGGCAAGGCCGAGTTCGGGAGCGGAGCGGGCTACCTGAACTACAACCTCGGTAAGGACGGTATGTTCTGGCGCGGGGTGGTCAACAAGGAGCGGGCGAGCGACCCCGAGTCCGCCGTCTGCGAGCAGACCCTGTTCTGGCAGAACGCCCCGACCCTGCCGAACGACAAAAACGCCCCCACTCCCGATGTCCTGGCCGCCTACGCCTACAACAAGATCAATGTCCCGAAGACCGAGGTCGAGCTGAGGTCCACCGCCAAGGACACGGTGAATCTTCCGATCTGGGGGTGGCTGGACAAGGTCACGTTTCAGCCGGTCAAAGTCCGCGCCGAGCTGCCGCAGGTCGGTGTGTGGGCGGAGACGACAGCGAAGCCCGTCGCCCTGCACCTCGACCCGGGCACGTCCGACGCCGCGACATACCCAGCTTCCGGCGACTGCACGATCAACGCCGACGGATCCATCGGCGCTCCCTACACTGCTGGCGACGCGAACAAGCGCCCGCCATGCGGGATCGCCTACCTGCGAGCCACCAACGGCCAGCCGTACCGGTTGAAGGCATCGATCACATGGCAGGTCTCGTGGGAGGGCTCAGGCGGCACAAAGGGTGACCGGCACGGCACCTTCGACACGCCCCGGGGCATGGCTGTCCAGGAGATCCAGGCAGTCAACCGCTGATGGCTGCGGCTGCTGGTACTCGGCATCATCGGCTGCTCGGCCGGTTCACCGCCCGGGGGGTCACGGGTCAGAAAGCAGTCGCCGCTGACTGCGGTCGAAGACTGCACGCTGTCACTGTCACACAAAGGAGCACTGCGTCATGGGAGATTACGTCGGCGTCGACCCGGTTGAGGTGCGGAAACTCGCTGACCGACTCGGAGACTTGGAGCAGGCCCTGGCCAAGCACGGAGCCTTGATCCGCAAGAACTTCACGTCCTGGCACAGCGGCCTCGACCTGTCCCTGATCGCCCAGCAGACACGGGCGGTGGGGGACGACTTCCGTGACATGTCCAAGCGTGCTGACCTGGCCCGCACCCTGGAGGAGGCCGGCGGTGCAGTGTTCCTCTGCACTCCGCAAGGGGACATCATCGGCATTCCTTGGGACATGAAGGACGTCAGTGCGCAGAGCCCCAAGGAGGCTCAGCAGGAGGCCGCGATCCTCAAGAAGGCGCTCGACGACCCGAAGTCCGAGACCTCCCGCGAGGACATCCAGGCGATCGCCCGCTCCCTCGCCGACCACCAGGACGACCCCGCCTACATGACAGCGTTCATGATCGCTGGTGGGATCACCGATGCCACCAGGGTGCCGAGCATCCTGCACGAACAGGACGGCACCCACAACGGCGCCCTGTTCAGCCCTCAGTCCGAGAAGATCCTCGCCCAGTACGGCAAGGCTACTCAGGTCATGAGCGACCTGGCGGTCAAGGGCAATTACCCCCACCCGGCGCCCAACTACCTCGCAGCACTGACCAACCCGCCCAACGGCGACATGTGGTCCGTCGGCGTGCTCTTCAAGTACGGCCCGAAGGGTGATCTGTGGAACCCGAAGGCTCTGTCCGATGTCGGCGGGGCAATGCTGGACTGGCGCGCCAAGCAGTCGGGCCGGAACGGAATGCGGCCCGACTACATGCCCCGCATCGGGAACAGCGGCATGTACGGCTACTACACGTCGCCGGGCGTCCACAACTGGTACCAGTCGCTCGGTCTGGACCCCCAGTACACAGACCCGGACGCCGGTTCGCGGCTCATCTCAGCCATTCAGGCCAATGACCCCGCTCTCGCCCTCATGAACCGCATAGGCGAGAACGCGCAGGCATCACGAGACCTGCTCACCGCATCCGAGGGCGCAGGCCTGCGCAACGCCCGGCAACTGGTCGACTACCACTGGGAGATTCCTGGGCCCAAGGGGCCGATCGACGAGTCCGACGCGGTGTTCCGTGTCCTCACCCTTGCGGCCAATGACCGCAGCCCCGGTCACGTGGACCAGTCCGGCCAGGCGGCGAGCAACATCCTGATCGCGGCGGCGAAGGAAGAAGACATCTTCTCCAAACGGGATGAAGCCGACAAGAAAGAGCAGTTCCAGACCTACCCGAAAGGCACTGCGGTCGCCCTGGCCGGCATCACCGGTACCTGGGCCGACCAGCTCGGCGCCACCAGCGTGCTGGCGGGTCCTGACTCGCATGGCTACTCCCGCCATGTCCTGGGCTCCAACCCGAAAGAGCTGGTTAATGTCATGAAACTGTTCGCGAGGAACAACGCCGACGCTGCGGCCATGTTCGACACCACGCTGCACACGCAGGTATCAGAGGCAGCGGGCAGCGCACACGCCACTAACGACCTCACCAACATGGGAAGCCTCGCCGGATTGTTCACGAAGGCGAAACTCAGCGCCACCTACACCGAGGCCCAGCAACTGGACGAGGAACACAAGCACAACATGATGGTCCTCAACTATGCCGGGAACATCTTCGGATGGATTCCCGCTGTGTCGGCGCCCGAGGGAGAAACGCTCCAGGGTGCGGCCAAACTGGCCGCAAAGGGTCTCAAGTACTCGCAGAACCTGGTGACTGTGGGAAGAACGATCATCGCCCCGGACAATGATCCCTTCTTCACGGGCAACGCCGGCAAACAGGAGGCCCTCAACCAGGAGGAAGCAAAACAGCAGTACCTGACCTTCTCCCCGGCGATTGCTCAAGGACTGATCCGCGCGGGAAAGATTCCGGCTCCGGCGAACGCCCCGTGGTACGACCCTCAGACCAAGACCATCGCTCCCAATGCCTGGAACAACGGCGACTTCAACAACTGGTCGTCGACGCAAGACGATCGGGCCACATACATAAACGCCTTCCAGACCGGCTTCGACCACACTGAGGTCTCACCTGATGGCAAATAAGGTTCGAGCATGGATGCGGCGCATCCTCGTCCCGTCTGTCGCGCTGACACTGCCGCTCACCGCCTGCTCAGCAGGCGGCCATGCGCGCCCTGTCTTCCCTGATCCGGAGCGGGGCAAGGTGGTCTCCTTTGCCCTCGGCGAGCTGAGCACGCACTACGACGTCAATTACGCCGTCGCCGGAAGCGCCCACAGCAGTTCCTTGGCCTGGGACCGCTCGGGCGACGTCTTCATGATGAACGCCAGCAAGTACTTCGACCTCCTGCGCATGACGCCACAGGGGAAGGTCAGCCGCTTCGCGCACATCTCGTACCCAACCGTCGCCCGCGGTATGGCCGCCACACCCGACGGGGGCGTGATGATCGGCGGAGACAGCGGCCTGATCCAGGTCGACAGTAAGGGCGGCTTTGGCCCGGTGCAGACTTCGTATCAGTTCGCGGACCCCAGGCCGATCGGAGCGCGTTCCGACGGCTCGGTCATCATCTTGGACGGCCGGAGCGTCTGGGCCCTGAAAGACGGCAAGGCCACCTCGCTCTACGGCAAGCCCGGGGGACCTCGGGAAGGGCTCGGTACCGTTGATGAATCGGGAACCGCCTACGTTCAGCCCACCGGCCAGACCTTGGCAGACATGCTCGTCCTGCCCCCGGGAAAGGACCCTCACCGCCTGCAGATATCTGGCAATCTGCCCGGAACCCGGATACCGATCTCGGGACTCTCTCCGAGCAGCCTGGCACCTGCCCGCGGGGGCGGCTTCTACGCGATGGCCACGTCCTCGATCGGCAACTCGGCGAACTACACGTACTACGTGATTCACATCCGAGAGACGACTGGCACCGTACTCATCAAGGCGACCCATGATCGCATCTGCCCGACGGGCCAGCAGTACCCCGCCCTCGAGAGCCCCTGCGTCATGCCATGGTTCGTCACGCAGCTGGGTGACCAAGTACTGGTCATGGGGAGCAGCACTATGTCCGGTAAGACCGTGCCGGCGCTCGCTGTCCGCGCCGACACCGAGTAAGAGGTCCTAACAGAATTTGCTGATCATGTGACTTTGGCTCGGCTGGTCGTTGCTCTGGCCATGGGGGAACGTCAGCCGCGACCGTGGATCGTGTCGGATGAACTGCGGTCGCTGATCGAGCCGTTGCTGCCTGAGCCGGGGCCGAAGCTGATCGAAGGCAGACCTCGGGTGCCGGACCGGCAGTTTTGTTCGTGCTGCACACCGGCATCCAGCGGGAGTACCTGCCTCAAGCTGGGCTTCGGCTCGGGCATGACGTGCTGGCGGCGTCTGGCCGCCTGGAACGATGCCGGTGTCTGGGACCGGTTGCACCTGGTGCTGCTGGAGAAGCTGCGAGCCGCGAAGAAGCTGGACTTGATCGCGGGAGGTGATCGGCTCCTCCACGTGTGGGCCGATCGGCGGGGCCCAAAAGCGGACCCAGCCCCGTCGACCGAGCACGCCGGGCAGCAGGCACCATGTCGTCACCGACGCCCAGGGCATCCCGCTCACGGTGTCGCTGACCGGCGGAAACCGCAACGACGTCACACAACTGCTGCCCCTGATCGACAAGATCCCGGCAGTTTTCGGCGTGGTCGGCCGACCAGACGCCGTCCCGACGCCCTCCTCGCCGACCGCGGCTACGACCACGACAAATACCGCCGTCTGCTCTGGGCTCGCGGCATCCGTCCGGTCACACGAGACAGGGCCTGCAGTTTGGTCGGCCCCTCTCTCACCCCTTGGGGCGCGAGAGATCCCTCCAGACAGCGGGCCGAGCGAAGAGCTTCGCGGCCGTATCAGTTCGGCATGCTTGCGCCGCGGGACGACCTGGTTTCCACGAAGGTCTTGAAGCGCTTCCGTCGATTCCAACCGAACTCTCGCGTCCGAACGACAGCCAGTTCAGGGGCCGGTGAGGATGTCGTGGGTGCCGATGCGGCGCCAGACGATGTGCTGCTCGCCGTGGACTATCTCCTTGCCGTACTGCCAGGTTGCGCGGCCGTTGCCGTCCCAGGTGAGTTCGAAGACGCCGGATGCCCGGCTTACGCCCTTGATCCGTAAGCCGGGGCAGAACTGGCGGCTGGTGCGCAGGTCCGGCACGAAGGCGTCCAGCACCACGCGGCGGAAGCGATGGCGTTGGGCGGCGGGGGTGAGGTGCTGAAGGTCGGCGGTGAAGCGGGGGCAGGTCTCGAAGGTGGGCACGGTGGTCTCCTCCGGTCAGCACGGCGAAGCCCCCGGCGTGTGCCGGGGGCTGCTGTAGGCGGTGCTCTTGGTGGTGTTCGTTCCGTGGTGCTGAATGTTGCTCAGTGGTGCTGGATGGTGTTGTCCGGGCTGGGTGTGAGTGCTGCCGGAGAGCCCCTGGCGGGACGTCCCGCTGATCGGCCTTTTCTTGCAGGTCAGAGCGGTGTGGCGTGGTCTCCATGACAGTGGATATCAAGCTCGTCCGGGACGGTCAGATGTACCGCTACTACCTGCGCGAGACCGTCGTCGGAGACGGCCGCCGCCCAGCTCGCATG
The DNA here is from genome assembly GCF_002803085.1 of Streptomyces sp. CB01201. Lineage (GTDB taxonomy): Bacteria > Actinomycetota > Actinomycetes > Streptomycetales > Streptomycetaceae > Streptomyces > Streptomyces hundungensis. The sequence continues at coordinate 84,055 of NZ_NNBJ01000024.1, forward strand.
CCGCTGCGCGAGGCACAGGAGCAAGCCGGTGTCCCGGCCGGGCGATGGATGGGCCGGGGACTTGCCGTGCTCGGACTCGCGCCGGGAGAGGAGGTCACCGAGGCGCAGCTGCGGAACCTCTTCGGGGAGCGCGGCCGGCACCCGGACGCGGACCGGCTCGAGGCCGACCGGCTCGCCAAGGGCGCCTCTCCGAAGAAGGCGTTCAAGGCCGGCGCCCTTGGACGCCGGGTGACGGTCACCGGAGTCGATTTCGTGTTCCGGCCGCAGCCGACGATCTACCTCCTGTGGGCGCTGGAGGAGGAGGAGACCCGGCGGGGGATCGAGGCAGCGCACGAGCGGGCGATCGAGCGGGTGCTGGAGTGGATCGAGGACGAGGTCGCGGGGATTCGGTACGGCAAGGACGGCATCTACCGGGTCCGACCGCCCGGCGGTCTGGTCGCCGCCCGCTTCCGCCACTACGAGGCACGCTCCGGTATGCCGCTGCTCCATGACCATCTGCTGCTCTCAGTGAAGGGGCAGCGTCTGCACGGGAAGTGGAACTCGATCCACCCCTGGCCCTGCACGAGAACACAGTGGCCGCCTCCGCGCTCTACAACGAGCTTGTGGCCGCTGAGGTCTGCGAGGCGCTGGGGCCGGCGACCGAGCCGCGCACCGTCACCCGGGGGCGCCGGCCGGTGATCGAGATTGCCGGTTATGTTGCCGCTTGCGACACCGCCGCCCGGACCGACCGCATCATCGCCATCTGCGAAGAACTCGGCATCGCCGTGCTCGCCGACAAGGGCTACGTCGGCGCCGGCGGCATCTTCGAGACCCCGATCAAGCGCACCGCAGGCTGCGAACTTCCCGAGAAGTACCGGGCGTTCAACAAGGGCCACGCCCGTCTGCGGGTCGCCGTTGTACGAGGTGTCGCCAAGCTGAAGACCTGGCGCATCTTCCGTCACGCCCGCTGTAGCCCCAACTGGCTCACGTCAGGCGTCGCAGCGGTCCTCACGCTCACCGTCTACACCTGAAAATGCTCACTGTGCGATCGATTCCTTCCGAAGGAACCGGCCGAAAGTAGCTCTAGCGAAATTGTGCTGCATTCGGAAAAATTTTCGGCGCGCATTGACCGCACAACACGCCACCGGTTAAGGAGTCCGCACCTTGCTCAAGCTCTCAAGGGGGCGTGCTGCCGCCGTAAGCATCGCCGCCCTGGCGCTCGCCAGCGGCAACATCATCTCAACTGCTGGCACCGCCCAGGCCAGCTGGATCGAGCACTGCGGCAACGACCAGGGCGGTTCCTCCGGCGCCCCCTGGTACGGCTGGACCCTCAACACCTGCATCCTCAAGACCGATTGGGGCACAATTGAGGCCAGGGTCCACGGATCTGGCGGGGATACCGACGTACGCGTCTATGTCGGCGTCTACAACTCCTGCAACGGCATCACCTACGGCATCAATGGCGACAGTGAAAGCAATCACTTCTATCCCTTCCCGGGAAACAGCTACTTCCAACTTTCGAACGAGGTGAATCTCTCGTGTTCATCAGGCCTTTGGGGCATCGCCCGACTCTCTGAGAGTGGGAACGGGTCGCCATGGGTCTGGTCGAGCCGCCTGTGACCTCGCTCGCCGGCGGTCATAATCGCCAGGATGAACGCGGCGTCGGCGTCCAGCGGGTGAGGGCTCTCGATCCGGGGCAGCAGCAGCCCAGGTGATGGCGGCTGTTGAGGTCGGCGACACCGATGCGGCGAGCCGCCTGAGCGACCGCACGGTCCGGGAGCCCAACGATCCCGTTGCCACTACCGCCGCCCTTCTTGACGAGATCATGACTGGCACCCAGCAGCTGGACTCGGGGCACTGGCGGACCTTGGCTTCCGCGGCATGGACAACGACATCCTCGACCTCGTGATCGTCACTGGCTACACCGCCAACCGCATCCACAAGCTCACCCCGGGCCAGAAGGATGCCAACCGCGTCCTCGCCGTCGGACGCGCACCGGTCGAGCATGGCTTCGCCCACCTCAAGAACTGGCGGATCCTCGCCAAGCTCCGCACCGACCCCGCCCGCGCTACCCGCCTCCTGTGCGCTCTGCTCGTCCTGACGAACCTCGAAGTCAACCGCTGATTCACAGAACGGACTTACCCACGTGCTCTCGGGAATTCAACGGCTCTGTGACGACGTTGAGTTCCCGATGGAGATGTGACGTTTCGCCCAACCCTTTGACCTGTCGCAGGGCACCGTGGCAGCCCCATACTCCAGGACCCGACAAACCAACGGGCGAAGGAGCACGGTGAGCACAGCGGCGGCGGCAGGGACTTGGAAGCTCGGGGACCTGGAGGTGAATCGCATCGGCTACGGCGCGATGCGGCTGACGGGCAATGGCATGATGGGGAACTCCGACGGCAAACCGATCGATCGCGATTTCGCTGTCGGTCTGCTGCACCATGCGTTCGAGCAGGGTGTCAATCACATCGACACGGCGGCTTTCTACTTTTCATCGCTGCGGTCCGCGAACGAGCTGATCAACCGCGCTCTCACGTCCTGGTACGGCGACGTGGTCGTGGTGACCAAGGTCGGCCCGGCGCGCGATCCCGCTGGCGAGTGGCTCCCCATGGCCCGCCCCGACCAGTTGCGCGGTCAGGTCGAGGAGAACCTGCGCCAGCTCGGCCGAGATCACCTGGACGTGGTGAACCTTCGCGTGAACGGCCCCGGCACGGCCTCGATCGCCGAGCACTTCGGAGCTCTCGCCGAACTGCGCGAGGCCGGCCTGATCCGGCACCTCGGGCTCTCCGCTGTCCAGCCTCAGCATGTGGCCGAGGCGCGAATGATCGCGCCCGTGGTCTGCGTGCAGAACTCCTACGGCTTGGACTGGCGCCGCGCTGACGAGAGCGGGCTGGTGGACCTGTGCCGGGAGCAGGGCATCGCCTTCGTCCCGTTCTTCGCGGTCTCTGGTCTGCGGCGTGAGGCAGCCGCAGACCAGGAGTACGACGCGCGCGTCCACTCCGTCGCCCGCGCCCATAATGCGACGCCGGCCCAGATACGGCTCGCCTGGACCCTCCACCGCGGTCCGCACGTGCTGGCCATTCCCGGCACCACGAACTCGGCACACCTCGACGAGAATATTGCCGCCGGAAGCCTGCGTTTGACCGAGCAGGAGTTGGCCGTCCTCGATAAGCCAACCGAGGGCACTGGCAGAGCCTCAACCGTCTGATCGTTTGAAGGGCCTCAATCCCGCTGACAAACGATCTACTTCACAAACTGCCGCCCACGACCAGCACGAGCATCCCGGAAGAGCATCACACCAGCCCTTTGACCTGCAACTTCAAGTTGGGAGAGGCTCGGTGATGTGCACCGGAGGGATGACACCGCACCACCGCACACCGCACCGGTGCGCACCAGATGCGGAGTGCGCCTCGTGAGCTATCTGTCCTGCACGCGTGAACCTGGCGAATTCCAGATCAACCTTGCGAGGGAATCGGCCCCGCTGAGACAGCGTCGTCGGCCCCTACTGAGGAGCGGTTTGGAGTGGCCCCACCTTGGCTGTGATGACGTCGACGCCCCTCCTGGACGCCCTGTCTGACCGCCTTGATACAACCTCGTCATGACGTACCGATTCACCGCTCGCGTCGCTACCACGGAGATTGATCCTGATGGCTACTTCACCGAGGCCGCCCTCGCGGAGGGCGAGGACGGCAGCGGCTTCATCCTGATGTTCATGGCGGGCGAAGAAGAGCCCGATGACCAGGAGGTCGCGCTGGGAATGGACACTCACTGCCTCGTCACCGCTAGCCAGGGGACGGCATACGGATGCGTGCGGGAAGCCGTCCTGGACGGCAACATCCTCCGCATCTCACTGGATCCCGAGGCGCTGGAGAGCCTTCGGCTGGACGAGGGCGAGATCGAGGCCGTCATTGAGGCTCCGGCCGAAGATGTCACCCGGTTCCGCGTGATCCTTGCCCAGGTGCTCGCCTACGGGCGGGCGGACGCCGTGCCCACGCGGCTGGCAGTCTGACGAGAGGGGTGGGGCCAGAACATGCCGTCGAAGACACCCTCGATTTCGCCAACTTAAGCCTGGACGGTCCGAGGCTTCGACTTCCAACCGAAGCTTGCGAGCCGCAGGTCAGCTCACACCCCGCTCGCCAAGTGAAATCGGAGAGGACACTATCGCCAGGCGCGCGCCGCGCAGCGCCTCCAAGGTGTCGGCGGTGTCCTCGTGGTCGGGGTCCGCGACGACGTTCACCATGAACCGGATGATGCTGCGGGCGATGCCCGGTGCCGCCGTGGTGGGAGACTCCCGCTCCCAGTCGCGCAGCGCGGACAGCAGTACGCACCCGACCTCGTCCAGGGCGAAGGAGTCCGCGCACAGGTCGGCCTCTGCGTCCACGGCCGTGACGGTCCAGACGATGTCCTCCGCGAGCCGCAGCAGGATGAACGCCAGCTCCGGGTCGGCTTCCGCCCGCCCGGCGACAGCGGCGCCGCCGCCCGTCTGGAGCGCCAGGAGGTAGTCGAAGCCCCGCTCCACCTGGTCGGGCGTGAGCGGGGTGCGGGTCGGGATCAGGTACGGCATGAAGCTCTCCTCACGATGGCCGCCGCGCGACTCGTGGCGTGCTCATCGCATGGAGGGCGGGCGGGCCTGTGGACAGAGGCAGAGATTTCTCCCCGCCTCAAGAGAAAGGGATGAAGTGGGGCTGCAAGGGCCAAACCGGGCCCCCTTGTCCAGCGTGGTCGGCCCGACCACGAGACCGCCCCCGACCCCTTGTCCACCTCTGCTGCCGCCCGACCACCGCCGCATTTCTCCTTGACCAGGCTTGCTACCGGCCTCGGTCAGACCGCGGACAAGGGGGTCCCCTGCACGCTGCTCCTTCACCCCTACCGCCCCGGCCGGGGCAGCGAAGGAGACGAGACGATGGCGAGCACCCACCCGAGGGCCGTACAGCGAAGCCGCTCGGGCCGATCACACCGGAAGGCCGGCCCGTGGCGGGCAAGCCCAAGGGGACTCCCTGGGTGCTCACTTCAAAGGCCCCTCGGGAACCCCCTTTGGTGCCCGGCACCCAGAGGCAGGGGAAAACCCCTTGTCAGAGCCGCAATCGGCGCGAAAACTGCGCCGTCACAACCCTCTTCTCTCCTCCTGATGTCCGTAGTGGAGGAGATCATCTGGTTCCGGGGCGCCCGGACGCCCTCCCAGGCCAGGCGCGGCCAGCGCCAGCAGCGGCGGCGGTCGGCCGGCGGCCGGTCGCGAGCAACGAGAGAGAGGGAGCAGGGCTGATGGCGGGGAAGCGGAAGAACAACCCGGCGGGGTCGACGAACAGTTACCGCGGCGACGTGCTGCGCGTGCTCGGAGCGCTGAAAGTCGCCACGGCTGATCAGATCCAGCGAATCGGCGCCCCGCACCTGACGTTCCGGCACGCCGACAAGCCGACCCCGTCGAAGCAGAAGCAGGCCCGCACCGCCTCGCACACCGGCGCGCTCTCCGACATGCGCAAGCACGGCCTGTCCGAGAACGGCGGCTCCACCGAGACGGGGGACTCGCTGCGGAACCTGACCCTCAAGGGACTGGAGGCCGCCTCCTACGAGATGCGGCGCCCGGTGACGGAGATGGGCTCCACCGCGCGCGGCGCGGGCTCCAGCGGGGCCTCCCACCCGATGGCCGTCAACGAGACCGTGATCGCGATGCTGCGCCCGAAGCCGAACCTGGCCAAGCTCGCCGACGACCCGCCGCACGTCCAGGCAGCCGCCCGGGCCGCCGTCGACGGACCCGACGGAATCGGCACCATCGCCTCGTACTGGACCGAGGTCCCGCTCCCGGCGACCGGCACGTGGAACGCGCCCGGCAAGGGCGGCGCCCAGGCCGACCTGGTTCTGACCGCACCGCAGGACGGCGTGCCGCTGCTGTTCATCGAGGTCGACAACTGCCACGAGACCGCAGAGGAACTCGCCGCCAAGCTGGAGAAGTACGCCCGGTTCTTCCGCCGGAAGACGAAAGACACCGACGGCAGGGAACGCCCGATGTGGCGCACCCGCTGGACGGCCCCGGCCACCTGGTCCGGCGACGCCTCACACCCGCCCGTCCTGCTGGTGTTCAACCACGTCGGAGAGCGCAACCCCAACCGCACTATCCCGCGTCTGATGGAGCTCACCCGGCACCTGTGGCAGGGCGAACCGGCCGAGGACGGTCACCACCACCACTACGACGAGAAGATCCCGATCGTCGCGGTCGGACTGCGCAACCTCCGCGAACACGGCCCGGCCGGCCCTGTGTTCCTGCGCTTCGGCCGTGCTCACCCGCAACCGCTCCTCGATGCGATCGGCAACCCGCGCCGTGCGGCGGCCGATGCCCGAGCCCGGGAAGTGGCCAGGGCCCGACAGGAGGAGTACCAGGCACAGCTGCGGCGGGTGGCCCAGGACCAGGCGACGAAGCAGGTCGCCGAGCGTGAGGCGCGCCGTCCCGTGTGCGCCGGCTGCGGGGCGAAGTTCACCGACGAACGGTGGAAGGCGACGCAGGCGACGAACTGGAACACCCCGCAGGATTCCCGCCCGCATCTGTGTGATGGCTGCAAGCAGAAGACCGGACCGGCCGCCGACGGCACGGCGGCCGGTCCGCAGGAGCACCAGGAGCCGGAGCGCGCGGACGGGGAGCCGCACGGCTTCCGGCGGAACACCCAGCGCCCCGTCTGCACCGAGTGCGGTGGCGACTTCACCAACGAGCGGTGGCGGGCCACCAAGGGCGACGATTGGGACAGCACACCCCAGGAGCCCCGACCGACGCTGTGCGGGGACTGCGACCGGCGGCACTTGAGGGCCGAATTGGAGGAAGCCTGGCCGGGTGTGCTTATCGGGGACCTGGACCAAGTACACAAGCAGGAGCAGGAGCAATCCGTGCCCGATCAGAAGGCCACCGGCTGGTTCTCACGTCTGCGCCGCTGAGCCGGGCAAGCCGTCGGCGGCTGCGGGCAAGCCCAAGGTGACCCTGGGCAAGCCCGCGCCGCCGGCGGCGACGCGATGGGTACAAGTACCGGTATGGCAGGGGAACGTATCCGGTGGCCGGTCGTGGTGGAGCGGGCCCAGGAGATCGTGGAGAGCTACGAGGGCGGCGTCACGCTGCGCCAGGTCATGTACCGCCTGGTCTCCGAAAGGGCGCTGCCGCACACGGCGCCGATGTACCGGCGACTGTCCGCGCAACTGGCCAAGGCTCGCCGCGAGGGTCGCTTTCCCGACCTGATCGACACCGTCCGGGAAGTCCACGCACCGCCCGCCTGGCCGGGCGTGGACGCGTTCGTACGGGAGATGCCCGGCTGGTTCGCCCTGGACCGCACCGCCGAACAAGAGCACGCGCTGTACGTCGCTGCCGAAAAGGACACCCTCCGGCAGCAGCTGACCGGCTGGCTCGCCCCGGCGGGCATCCCGGTACTGGTGGTCCGCGGCTTCGGATCCCAGTCGTACGCCGACGTCGTCCGCGACCGCGTCACCAATGACCCGCGCGATGGCGTCCTACTCGTGGTCGGTGATTTCGACTGCTCGGGCGAGGACATCGAACGTGACTGGGTCACGCGCACAGGCTGCTGGAGCCGGACGGAGCGGATCCTGCTGACCTACGACCAGGTCCACGCCTACAAGCTGCCCGCGACCGAGGGCAAGCAGGGCGACCCCCGGTGGCGGACCTTCGCCGACCGCTACAGCTTCGACCCGGCCCGCCCGGTGCAGTGGGAGGTGGAAGCCCTGGAGCCGGCCGAACTCCAGCGCCTGGTCCTCGCCGCCGTCGATCCGTACATCGACCGCCACGTCCTGGCCCGGCAGATCGCCCGTGAGGAAGAGCAACGCCAGGCCCTCGCCACCTTTATCGAGGGCTGGGGCCAGGCGAGCGGGGGAGCGCCGGCATAGCGTGGGCCGAACCTCCGGCGAAGACTTCGGCTGCGAGTGGGAGTTGCCCCGGGGGTTGCCTGCACGATTGCTTTCGGCGGGGAGCCGGGAGTGGGACCGCAGGTGTGGACCCTCTCAACTGCCGGATGCTTATCCGCGCAGGGCAGAGGCCATGGGCAAGCCTGTTCTCGGTGCCGACACCTCTCATTCGTTAGTAATTAGAGGTCCTGGATCTCTGATGGGCCCGGGGCGGCATTGTGCCGACGCCTACGGCGCCGACGGAACACTGGGGACTGGCACATGCGGGCTCTACGGCACCTTCCACCGCATGCTCGGCCAACTCCATCACTGCCTCTTGGTACGGGTTCTGGTTGATGAAGCGATCTCTTTCCCGGCAGCGCCCCCACCAGCAGGAACAGCCACCGCGTGAAGCAGAACGGGGTAGCTTGTCCCGGGCGGTGGGGGAGACGATCATTTGGTCATGAGAGCCGAGGTGCAGACGTTCGTTGCCGACGGGCCGCTTCCCGACTGGGACGCGAGCGAGGAAGAGATCGACCGGCGTGACGGCTCAGAAGCCGGTTCCCTTCTGGCGCTGCCGCTGGAGGTCCGTCAAGTCGCCGTGACGATCGGCGATGCGTGCGCGTGGTCCGGAGGCTTGCATGTGGTGGGTCAGAGTCTCGCGGACTGCGTGGCGGACCGTTTCGAAGGCATCGGTGTCGAACACGCCCAGGAGGTAGTTGCGGAGTTCGTCTCCGGTACTGGGCGGGGCTGGGCAGGCCTGGAGCGCGGAGAGAACGTAACGCTCCAACACGGTGGCCGCTTCGGAGAGCTGAACCTGGGCGATGTCCGGGCCGGTGAGGTGGGCGGCCGTGGCACGGTCGCTGAGGCAGGCGGCGAGCAGGACCACTGCCCGGGTCCGTAGCGGCTCCTGTGCGGTGTAGGGCGCGACCTGCGCGTGCCACAGCATGAGTTGGTCGGCGGCGGAGACCGCGTACTCCCAGTCGGTGGCCGGCCTGCGCAGCCCGGTCCTGGCATCTGTCATGGGCCCACCCTCTCAACTCGCTCACCGCACAGGCCAGAGCGAGGAACGTGCAGGGCGGCGCCCGCACGCGGAGCTGTTCTCGCCGATAGCGTGGGTGCCCAACCGTCGAAGGGGGAGTCGATGTCGAAGACCGCGCTTGAGGTGGCCGATGAGCTGGTGGCGTGTTTCCGCTGGGCGGACCGGCCGCAGTCGTTGGGGGCGGGCCAGGCCCGGATTCTGAGGGAGGATCAGTGGGTCAGGATCACCACCTCGCCCTACGACAGCGTCGTACGTCTGCACATTGGCACGGTCACCGACGGCACGCCGTCGAATCCGCAGGGGGAGTGCACCGTTGACGACTCCGGAGACATCAAGGCTGTCGTCGACGCGCTGGAGGCCCTCCAGGACCGTGTCTGGGGAGGCCCGCAGATCATGAATCTCTCCGAGGCGGCAGAACATCTGCTGCACCAGATGGACACGGACAGGCCCCACTGATTCAAGCGGGTCCCGTCGACGACGCAGGCCACGGCCTTGAGCCGTCGTGGCATCCAGCTACGACAATCCGATGCCCGCCTTCGGGTGCGGGTCACTCGCCGAACAGCGGGACCTGTGGCGCCTCGATGTCGGTGCGGACGCGACGCGGCCGGACCGGGTGCCGCCATCTTCCTGCGGAATCACGGGCGACGTCGACGGCGATCTCCATCACGACGTCGGGCCGTACGAGGTGCGCTTCGAGGGAGCGCGATGTTCCCCATCCGGCACTGAACGTCCACCCTGTCCAAGGATGAGCGAGCGGAGCCGGGGACAGGCGCTCGGCCAGGGCGCGGCTGGCGGCCTGGGACAGCGTGGTGCTACGACCGGCGTACTGGAGATGTCCCGCGGCGTCGTAGCGGCCCAGCAACACCGTCCTGGGCAGGACAAGGGAACCGGATACGGCTCCGACGATGGCCTCAGTGGTCGCCCTGACTTTGTATTTCCGCCAGGACCGCACCGGCCGGTAGGGCTCATCGAGCCGTTTGAAGCACAGCCCCTCCAGCCCGGCCGCAGTCCAGCCAAGCCACTGATCAGCCACCGTTGGGTCGGTGGTCGACGGGCACAGCGTCAGCGGCGCCGTCAGGCCGCGGTCCGTGAACAGGGCCTCCAGTACCGAACGCCGCCGCGCGTAGGACCAGTTGGTCAGATCCTTGCCTGCGTGGACCAGGTCGAAGGCGACGTAGTGTGCCGGCCACCGCTGCGCCCCCTCGGCCGCGGCGGCGCCGCGGCGCCCCATTCGCTGCTGGAGCCGCTCGAACGCCAGCCGGTCGGACTCCCAGATCACCAGCTCGCCATCGAGGCCCGTGTCTGGCGGCAGCTGCGCCAGAGCCGCCGCCCCAATCTCGGGGAAGGCACCGAGCAGGTCCGTGCCCTGCCGAGAGCGCAGTACGACCCGGCCGCCGCTATGCATGGCGAGCTGCGCCCGGAATCCGTCCCACTTGGGTTCGGCCGCATATCCGGCGGGCAGCACGGGACTGTTCACGGCCACGGTCAGCATCGGCTCTGGCAGAGACCACGTCATGCCGTGATGCCTTCCACGCCGGCGCCCCGCACGATCGCCCTGGCGCCTCCCGTCCCCGGTCAGTCCTGCGGGCGGCAGATCTGGCAGCACTCGATGCCTTCCTCGGCCATCGCGATCTGCGCCTCCATGGCGTCGAGGTAGCCGATCTGCTTGGTGTAGAGACCGCAGTTCGCCCGGTGGAGAAGGGCGACGCCGCCGTCGGCGCGGGAGGGCTGAAGTTTCCACGACACCTCGATGCGCCGCTTCTTGTCCCGCTCACGCTGCCGCTCCTGCTCGGCCTCAAGCTCGCGGATCACGGCGCGGGTGCGCTCCAGCTGGTGCGCCTGGTACTCCTCCACGACGCGGAGCTTGGCGAGGCGGGACAGTTCCGAGGGATGCGGGTCGTGCATGGTCAGCGCCTGCCAGCCGCTTCCACGAGCTCCCGGCAGGCGGGACACAACGGGTTGCCACCCTCCCCGAAACGGTGCGCCGGCTGGTGGCAGCGAGCGCACGAGCCGAGGAGCGAGGGAGGACAGGCCCGCACGTCCAGCTGTCGGTGCGGCGCCGGGGGCGTGCTCACGCGGTTCTCCTCTCCTGCGATTCTGCGGTGCGGGCCTGGCGAAGCAGTTCGGTGCGGTCCGCGGCCGACCGGCCGGCACTCCAGTAGGGGTGGCTGCCGATGCGGCAGGACAGCAGCTGAAGGCGGCGGCGCAGCACGGTTCGGAACGGGGTGCGGGCGAGCGCCTCGTAGGTCCGGGTCCGCTCGCGCTGGGTCTGTACGAGGTCGGGGGGAAAGGTTCGCGCCATACCTCAATTAGAGCACCTGTTCGAATTCTTTCGCATCCTGTCCCGCCGCGGTCGGGGGCCGGATGTGACTGAGCGCTTCAGCTGGCGGATGAGCGCCGTAGTTGGCGAGAACTGAGCGGCTCAGTTGGCGGGCAGGATGGCGGTTGGCCGCCGTCGAGCAGTTGCGGGCTCCGCCGACGGATCCGGGCTTTGCACATGCTGTGGACGGGCGGTCGATTACTGCTGCCGTTGGTGGTGCTGGAGATCGGCGTCGGGGCCTCGTAGTAGCCGTGATCCGGTGACGGGCGGCGGGCGCCTCACGTTGCCGTCTGCTGCATGGGCGCTGGCAGGCCACCACGGAGGGCTGTTGGTTTCGGGCGGAGATGGTGGCAGGCTCGTACAGTAACCAGCCTGGCTGGTGGGAGACCCCGCGCTGCCGGGTGGTCACGGGAGGTGGCTGGCGGACGGTACGGGTGGTCTTACTCGGCTTCACGCGGCGCCACTGCCACGTGCTTGACGGCCTTCTCCGCCCCACTCGACGGGGAGCGGACCGCAAGGGGCTCCCCACCACCGGACGGCGGCGAGACCATGAACTGCACCTTCGACGTCACCGTGACCGAGTATCCCTACCGCGCGGTCATTGCGGTCGCGGATGAGCTCGACCTGGACTCCTGCCCCTACGTCACCGAGGCCACCGACGCGCTCCCCCTCCGCGGTCAGACCCTGGTCATCGACCTGTCGGCGGTCACCTTCATGGACTCCATGGGCCTCAGCATGCTGCTGCGCCTGCGCCGCCGCGCAGAGAACGAGAGCGGAACACTCGAACTGTGCGGCATAGGCGAACAGGTCGCCCGCGTCCTGGAACTCTCCGAGGCCCGCCCGCTGTTCACGTGCGTCCCCTGCCCGTGACGCACCCGTAGGCAGCGGACAAGCACGGAACCCTGCCCTGACCCCGCCGGCTTTAGGGTTGTTTTTTTCGGCGAGAACTACCGGGCCCCCCAGAGCGGTGCTGCCAGCCTTCCTCGCACCCTTGACCGCGACCGCCTCCTCCGGGGCCAGCTCCCTCGGAGCGGTGCAGACCGCCCGGCGCCCTGTACACATAGCTTGGCCCAGCGTTCGCGCCCAGATCGTGGGTGCCGGCGTCGCGCAGGAGAGCGGCGATGCGGAGCGGGCCGGTCACCGTGGTGAAGAGGGGCGGCCGGGTACGACGACGGCGCACTCCCGGTGGGGGGAGCCGTGGTGGCGGGGCAGGAGCCGCGAATTATCCGGCCTGCCGCAGAGCGGGCGGTGCGTCGGGCAGCGGTGCGTCCTCGCCGTCGTCCGGGTCCGGGTCGAAGTCTGTCCCGATGCGGGCGTGGCGGGTGCGCGGCGGGCGGATTCGCCAGTCGGGAAGTTCAGCGGCCACACGAACCTGTCGGGCGCCTTGAGGTGGTTGACCATGTGGCTCAGCGACTCATAGCCGGCCAGCAGTGGGGGATGCGGTTCAGTCCCTCCCTTCAGTCCCTCAGAAAGGTGCAGCTCAGAGGCTTGAGGCGAGGGCCTGAGGGACTGAAGGGACTGAATTTTCTAGTTCCAGTCTTTAGCGTGTGCGCATACGTGCACGCGTGAGGCAGGGTGTCTGACTGCTAATGCCACTCATAACTGGGAAGTTGGGTCCCTTCAGTCCCTCGGTTGACGTTTGCGAGGCGCTGACCTGGTCTTTTGGAGGGGACTGAAGGCTTGGACTGAAGAGTGGGACTGGCCCCTGCGGGGTCACGGCTTCAGGTAGGGGGGGGCAGCGGCCACCCCACGGTCTTGGCCGCGAAGGGTTTGATGTCGGTCCGCCCCCGCCCCCGGGCCCGGGGGCGGCTAAAGGGACCGAAGGGACTGAAGTTTGAATTCGCGGCGCGGCTCGTGCATCCTCGAAGCCGCGTGCGCTAGTCTCTCAACGTCATTGAAAAGTTCAGTCCCTTCAGTCCCTCATTTGGTGGGATCAGGCCTGTGACCTGCGTCCTTGCGCCGGGACTCAAAAGGGGGCTAAACGGTTGAGTCCCTGTCAAGGAAATCGTGTGCCCGCTGCCCGTAGTGTGATCGCACCGCACACGGACAACCGCGCCCACGCCGTGGCCAGTTGGTGTGCCGCGCGTGGCTGGCCCGTCCATCCGCTGGCTCCGGGCCGCAAGACCCCTGCCGGGAACTGTGAAGGGTGCAAGAAGCCCGACCACCCGCCGCAGGAATGCCCCTGTCACGAGCAGAACGGCTGGTGTCACGGCTTCCACGCGGCCACCCTCAACTCGGCCCGCGTCGACGCATGGTGGGGCGAACACCCCAACCTTGGAGTCGGGATCGCATGCGGGCCGGCACGCCTGGTCGTGATCGACGTCGATGCTCACTCAGCATCCGTACCTGACCGCTGCCGACTGCTGCCCGGCATCACGATCCCCGTTGCGGTCGACCTGGATGGCCTGGCCTCCGGTTTTGACACCCTGGCCCTGCTCGCGGCCTACCGCGGTCAACCCAACCCGGCCGAGGACTCTGCCACGCTCCGTGTCCGCACCCCGTCGGGAGGCCTCCACCTCTGGTACCGCCTGCCGGACGGCCACCCGGGATACCGTTCGTCAGCCGGCTCCAGCGCCGGTGCCGCGCTGGCCTGGCAGGTCGACATCCGTGCCCACGGCGGCTACATCGTCGCGCCCACCACCCGCACCAGCCAAGGACGCTACGTCCCAGTCGGTGACGCCCGCGAGCCCGCTCCTCTCCCTTCCTGGCTCGCCGGCGAACTGGAGAGGACCGGGCACCACCTGGCCCCCGCGCAGGCCACAGCGCCCGCCGATGTCCCGGCCCCCCGGCGAACCCGTAGTGCCCCCACCCGGGCGCTGCGCACTCTCGAGCCGCTCCTGGCGGAAGTCGCCTCCTGCGCAGCAGTTCCCGAAGGAGCCGCGTTCACGGAGAAGTTGAACCGTGCCGCCTACACGGCCGGGGGACTGGCCGCCGCGGGCCACCTCACCGAAACACGCGCGCTCGCCCTGCTCACTGAGTTCGCCAACCAGGCCCGGCCGAGCCAGGAACGGCGCAGCCAGTCCGTCATCGTCTCTGCTCTGCAGGCCGGAGCCCGCCGGCCGATCCACTACGAAGGACGTTCATGAGCAGCGCCGAGAGCCGCTTCGATGCCGCGGCCGCCGCCCAGCAGATGCTCGACCTCGAAGCCCTCCCCGTGCAGCCCTCCCTGCCCGCCCAGCAGAGCACCGGTGCCGCCGGGCAACCTGCCCTGGACCAGACCGCTTTGCAGGGCCGTCTACCGGGGCTGTTGAGCGACCGGGGCAACGCGAAACTGTTCGCGTCGCTGTACGGGGACCAGTTCCGGCATGTCGAGGGCCTGGGCTGGTACACGTGGGACACCTACCGGTGGAAGCGAACCGGCGGGGAGAAGGCCGCCCTGTGGGCGGCCGGTGACATGGCTGAGCAGATGCCGCCCACCGACCCCACCGGAGCCCACACCGACCGGGAAGTCGCAGCCCACCGCAAGCGCGCGATGTCCACCCAGGGCATCAAAGCCATGCTCACCCAGGCCAAGGCCTCGCCCGCGCTCGCCCTGGACCCCGACGTCCTGGACGGCGACCCCTACGCGCTGTGCACCCCCGGCGGCGTCATCAACCTGCACACCGGCGAGCTCCGCAAACCCGACCCCGTGCGTGACCTGCACTCCCGGGCCACCACCGTCGCACCCGAAGCGATGCCCACCCCGCGCTGGCACCGCTTCCTCACCGACACCTTCGGCGACGACGCCAAAGGCACCGAGACCATCGCTTTCCTCCACCTCTTGCTCGGCTACTCCATTACCGGCGACGTCGGCGCCCAGATCCTGCCCTTCCTCTACGGAACCGGCGCCAACGGTAAGAGCGTGCTGCTGGACGTCATGACCCAGATCCTCGGCGACTACGCCCAGGCAGCCCCGCCCGGCTTCCTGATGGAAAAGGGCAACTACAGCGAGCACTCCACCGAACTGACCGAACTCCACGGCCGGCGCATCGTGGTCTGCTCCGAACTCAAGCCCAACGACAAGTTCGACGAAGCCCGCGTCAAACTGCTCACCGGCGGCGACCGCATCACCGCCCGACGCATGCGCCAGGACTACTTCAGCTTCAACCCCACCCACAAGCTCTGGCTCCTGGGCAACCACCGTCCCGAAGTCGGCACCGGCGGCCACGCCTTCTGGCGCCGCATCCGCCTCATCCCCTTCGAACGCGTCGTCCCCACCGAACGCAAAATCGACAACCTCGCGCCCGAACTCGTCACCAGCGAAGGCCCCGGGATCCTGCACTGGCTCATCGAGGGCGCCGGCCGCTACCTCACCACTCGTGACCCGCTGACCGGACCGGCCACCGTCCGTACCGCCACCGAGGCCTACGCCACCACCGAAGACCACATCGGCCGCTTCCTGACCGAAGCCTGCACCACCGCCGCGCCCGACGACGGCGACCTGCGGGTCGAGCAGGGCCTGCTCTACACCACCTACGCCGCCTGGTGCTCGAGCGAAGGCCTGCGCCCCGCCACGGCGCGCGCCTTCGCCAACCGGGTCCGCCAGGAACTCAACCTCGCTTCCCCCTCCGAGATGATGAAATCCAGCGGCAAGAAGTATTACCCCGGCCTCGGACTCCTCGCCGACGACCCCACCCAAGCAGGCGACTGACATGCGCGCCCTGCCATCGCAGCTCGCCGCCGCCTACCATGGACACCGACCCGGGCGTCAGCACGGACACGGTCCACGACCTGTACTCGCCCCCCATGTGAAGGGACTGCAGCCATGAGTTCGCTGCTGAACGAAAGCGACCTCCGCCACGAGACAGCCGTGGTGTGGCTGGAAGACCCGGAAAACCTCGACTATGTCCGCCAAGCCCTGGACAAGCTCGCCCGCCGCCGTGGCAAACCCCGCTACGAACGCGACGGCCGCATGGTCGGCTACACCGAACTCGACCCCAGGGCCGAAGCCGACCCCGACAGCGGCCTCTACCGCCGCCGCGTGTTCTTCCTCCTGCCGCACGACCGCGACACCGAACCCGACGGCGTCTACCAAACCGGTGCCCCCGGCGAGGCCATCGACCCGCGCACCCTCGAGCCCCAGCGCGCCGGCGAGAAGACACCCCGCTCACAACAGGGCCCCGCTGCCGCCATAGCCACCAGCAGCTGAGACTTCTTGCCCACGTGACGCTCTGCGGTACGGGCGGCTGTCGCACGTGGACCAGACGTACCTGCGGATGGAGACCTACCGGCAGGCCAACGCGGCGCTGATCGACGCCCAGGCGTCGATCCCGCTCGCGCAGGTCTGGGGCGGCGGCCTGGTCGCCTCGGTCGACGGGATGCGCTTCTTCGTGCCGGTGCCCTCGGTGTACGCCAGGCCGAACCCGAACACTTCGGTGCCTCCACCGGCGGCGGCGGGCGCCGGTCCGGGGCGACGTGGCTGAACCTGATCAACGACCAGGCCGCCGGGCTCGGCGGGAAGGTCGTGGCCGGCACCCCGCGCGACTCCCTGTACGTGCTGGACGTCCTCTACGACCGCGACGGCGGCCGGCGCCCAGAGATGGTCGTCACCGACACCGCCTCGTACTCCGACATCGTCTTCGGCCGGATCGCCAAGACCCTGCACATCCTGCGCCTGGCCGACGAACCGTCCTACCGGCGGCAGATCAAGGCCCAGGCCAACCTCCAGGAGGGCCGCCACGCGCTCGCCCGCAAGATCTCCCACGGCCGCGCCGGGCAGCTCTACACCGTGCTGCGCTCCCTGACCGCCCAGTTCCTCCACCAGGGCGCCCACGCCCTGGTCATCGACCCCAAGCGGATCTCCCACCTGTGGGCCAGGGGCATGCCGACCGTGACCCACCGCGGGAACGTCGCCGGCATCCACGACGCCCTGGTCGGCCTCGGAGAGGAACTGGCGCGCCGCCTCGACCTCAACGACAGCGAGCTGGACGCCGCGCCCCGGCTCATCGTCTCGGTGGACAGTGCCCACGCCGCGCTGCGTCAGCTCACCCGCTACTGGGAGATGTTTCGCGGCCAGGACGACCCGCACACCTCCCCGGCCGTCGCCGCCCTTGAGGCCGCGCTGTGGACCGGACGCGCCGCCCGCGTCCACGTCATCCTCGACGGCACGCCCGCCCCCGGAGTCCTCGGGGCCACGCCGCACGAGATGTCGGTGATCCTGGCCCGGGTCGCGGCCAGCACCTGGCAGCGTCTCGCTCCGCTCGCCGGCCGCGCGCCGAAGCCGAGCAAGCACGGGGGCCACGGCCACGTCGTCCAGCACGGCGACGTGCACGAGACGCAGGCGATCTGGATGACCGACGCCGATGTCGTCAACTGGCTCACCGGCCCGGACGACAACGAGAGCTGACCCCGAGCCGGACAGACCACGGGCCCCGGGGAATCGCCATGACATCCCCGGGGCCGGCATTATGGAGTCGCCTTGTCCAACGACGGGGCGACTCCGGCGTTACGTGGCGGCCAGCTCCGGCACTTCGAGAACTTCGGCCACCTTGCGGGCCAACGCCACGACCTGCGGCGGCAGGTAGCTGCCCAGCGAGTCGACGTCGTTGCACAGCTTCGCCTTCAGCCCGTGCAGGCACGCCTCGGTGAACAGGTTCTGCGGATCGTCCTCGGGACGCTGCGCACGCTCTGCCTCCCGCTGGTGTGCTCGGCCGGGAGCCTCGCGCTCGCCCTGGCGCAGCCCCGGACGATGCCGGGGTAGTAAGGCACCCGTGCGGCCAACCGGTTCTCCCCCTCGAATCAAGACCCCAGCACTACGGGCACAGTCAGTTGCTAGTGTGCGCCGGGTCGGCGGCCTGAGCTTCAGAAAAGGTGCCGTAGTCGGTGGATCTGTTGAGCAGGGTGAAGTCCATGTCGCCGGCGGTGAACCGGCTGGTGTAGTAGTGGCCGGTCGCGGCTCTGGGCTGAAGGCCGGTGACCGCTATTCGACAGGCCCCTTCGTGCCGCGGGCTTCGATGCTGGTGCTCCATGCGGGGCGTGTTGTCGTACAGAAATCCGATCTCGGCCGTTCCCGAGTTTGCCGGGGCGCCGATGGTGGCGTTGCTCGACCGCGAGGTGCTCTCCTTCGTGCGGAGCGTGGCGTGCAGGCTCCAGAAGGTCTGTTCGATCGTCATGTACGTGGTGATCGGGCCCTGGTTCCCTCCCGCAGGGATGTGGCTCTCCGGGCTCGGTACCAGCACCACCCGCCAGGTGCCCGTGACCCAGGCACGGCCGGTGAAGCGGTGGATGACGGGCCAGCGCCAGGCCCACTTGTCGAACACGATGGTGCCGTAGCCCACGAGGGCCGGAATGTACGCGAAGAGATACCGAAACTCGGACGGGTACAGGCCCAGGATGACGAGGACGACTGTGTAGAGAGTGGCGGCGATGGTGGCGCCGGTGCGGATGGTGGTTGCGGTACTCATCGTCAGCTCTCGTAGTTGAGGTAGTGCCACGCGTGCTCGATCAGCTCGCGCCCATCTTTCTCGGTCCACTTCTGGTCCCCGCCGAACACCTTCTTGATCCCGTTCGGCTCCACCATCGGGCGTAGATAGCTGACCCAGCCTCCCGTGAGCTGCCGGTAGACCTCCCGCAGGCTCTCGCGGACCACAACGTCCAAGCTGCCATCGTGGAGCAAGACGTCGTCCGGGACGTTGTAGACCAGGCACTCGGAAAAGTACGACGGCAGGGCCTTGATCACCCCCTCGGAGGCGAGGTCGTTCTCGATGTTCTTCAGCACCCGCACCACGAACTTGTACCGGCGGTTGGTGTTGGTGTTCTTCGTGCGGCCGTTGGCCAGCTGGAGCTCGGGCCAGTTGATGACGCGCTTGCCGTCGCGCCCGTATACGACGCTGCCTACATACTCCCTACCGGGAGCGTAGGCCACCCACTTGAAGCACGGCACCACGTCGATGCTGGGGCGGCTGCCCACAACCTCCGGAACGTAGAAGGAGAGATTGTGGTCCGTGTCCACCGAACCGAAGTGATTGGTGAGCGCGTCCTTGACCTCCTGGCGGAGCCTCTGTCGAGTCCATGGTCCCTGCTCCCCAAACCACCAAGTAGCCATCCCCTCCGTATGGAAGGGGTTGTTGAGCTTCACCATGATGTCGACGTCGCTGTCACCGCGGACGTTGGTGTTGTTGGGGTACGAGCCCTTCGAGGCCACCGTGATGTCGAGTCCCTGGAACGGCTCGTGTCGGCGGACCGCTTGTTTCACCATGCGCTCAGCGCGATCCAGCCGGAGCCGTTCGGAATCCCCCGGCGGGTTCCTCCACTTGTTGATCAAAGCGATCCGCTGTTCATATGTCAGCTGTCGTGCCATCAACGCCTCCATGCTCCGGCGAGCCTGCGCCGACCGACAGCGTACGAGCGGGCACTGACAGCCTCACCGGAATTCCGCATGGGCCTCAAGTCAGGCACGGCCAGGAGTGGGGAGCTTGACCCTGCGGCATCAGAGGGAGGGGCTCAACATCCCATGCCCGGCAACGACTTCTGGCTCCTGGACAAGCGCAGATCCACTCCGGTTGGGCGACGGCTGGAGAGCAAGGGAGAACACTCTTACCCTGAAGGCCCTTGGTGGGGAGGTCACACTGGCCCTCCCCCCAGGTTGCGATGACCGAAGGGATGGGCTGTGTCCGACCGACCTGAGATTGTCTGCATCTGTGGATCTGCCCGGTTCGTGGAGGAGATGCGTGCGGTGAACCGTGGTCTGGCCTTCGAGGGGATCATCGTTGTCGCGCCGGTCGAAGCAGACGGGTTGATCACTGATGAGCAGAAGAAGGCGCTGGGCGCCCTTCACCTGCGCAGGATCGACCTTGCAGACCGGGTTCTGGTCGTCAACCCTGGCGGGTACATCGGCGAGTCCACGAGCAGGGAAGTGGATTATGCCCACGCCGCCGGCAAGCCGGTGTCGTTCACTTTTGAGGAAGAGCTGAGGATGACGTGGGGCCCAGCGACACGCGCCTGATCGTGCTCCGCGGCAACAGCGCCTCGGGCAAGTCCTCCGTCGCGGCCTGCCTGCGCGAGCGGTACGGCCGCAATCTCGCGATCGTTGCGCAGGACAACCTCCGCCGGATCGTCCTGCGCGAACGCGACCGGCCCGGCGGCGCCAACATCGGCCTGATCGACCTCACCGCCCGCTACGCCCTCGACAACGGCTTCCACGTCGTCATCGAAGGCATCCTGTACGCCGACCGCTACGGCCCGATGCTCCTGGACCTGGTGCGCGCCCACCAGGGCGTCACGCGGTGCTACTACCTCGATGTGCCCTTCGAGCAGACACTGCTCCGGCACGCAACGAAACCGGACGCCGAGTACCTCGCGCACGTCAACGAGGGCCACCTGCGCGACTGGTATCGAGACAAGGACCTGCTCCCCGACGGCCTGGAGACCGTTGTCCCTGCGGCCAGCAGCCTGGACGACACGGTCCAGCAGATCCTCTCCGAGAGCGGCCTGAACGGCATTGCCCCGATCGACCGCTGAGGCGCGCCACTGCAGGTACGGTCGGCAGCAGCGACGGCGGCAACACCAGCGGACCCAGGGGGAATGGGCGTGGAGAACGGATCGCAGAGCATCCCGTGGGGCGGCGAGTGGCGACGTCACCTTCGCTCCGGTCCCGAGATGGACCTCGTGCGCTCGTGGATGCGCCGTGTCGAATGCCCGACCTGTGAGGCGGCCGCAGGGCGGGCCTGCCGCACCGCAGGCGGCCGCCCGACCAGCGAACACCGCGCACGCCGTGACGCCGTCGGCCGCATCCCGTACGCGAAGTGGCAGGAGGAGGGCCTCATCCCGGAGCAGCGGACGTACACGATTCCGGCCGTGCTCAAGGAGTCGGTGACGGCCCGCGCCGACTTCAACGTAGACACCGCCCTGGCTGACGGTGTGGCGGTCGTCCGGATGTTCCTCGCCGACCGGCTCGGGCTGCTCCTCCAGGGCGAGGAAGCGATGGACCGTATCGATGAGGCCGTGCGGCAACTGATCGAGGTCCGTGGGCCGGTGGGGACGGCCGATATGGTCACCGTCCTCGCCAGTCTCGTCACCGCGCTGTTGTCGGCGAGCGCCGGCCCCGACGGCGATCCGGAGGCCCTGTTCGACATGGTGATCCGCGCGCAGGTCGACACGGCCCGCACGATACAGAAGATCCAAAGGGAGCGCGCCGAGGGTTGACCCGGCCGGCTCGTTACGCCCGCCCCTGCCCCTGGGCGTCACCGGCAGCGGCGTAGCGGGTGAGGTCGACACCATCCGAGCGGGCTTCCTTGAGCCGGGTGGACACCAGACCGGCGGAAACACTCAGCTCGCGCGCGATCTCGTAGCCCTTCAGTCCCAGCCGGTGCAGTTCGACGATCTGGTCCCGTCGTTGCCGGGATCGGCCCTCGTACGCCGTGCGTTCCTCAGCGACCATGCGCACCACCGTCCGTGGGGACACTCCGAACCGGTCGGCAAGTTCACGGGCCGTCACGGTACGGCGTTCACGGTTGGGTTCCTGCGTCACGACGTCCCGCTCATGTACTTCAGCATTGCTGCTGTCCGCTCGTCCCGGCGCGCTGTGCGCACCGTCCCCGAAGCCTTCCCGCCCTTCTTCCCGCGGGCGGACTGGATGGCGACGAAGGTGGCCTCGTAGACAGCCGCACCGTCCTTCCACATCCTCGACTTGGTCGTGATCCACCGGTGGATGCTGTTGGCGATCGCCCGCGCCTCCACGGTCGGCAGCGGCTCCGCGAATTCGGCGTTGCGGGTGTGCACTTCGGCGTGGATGGCGGTGTGGAGGGTGCCGGGGCTGCCGAAGTGGTGACGTACCTCGCGGTACGCCCAGGTCCGGGCCGTCTCGAAGATCGAGCAGTTGCGCCCCAGCCCGGTGATGTTGGTGCGGAACCGCTTGGTCTCCCGCCAGCGTGCGGGCGGCATGTGGCCGCTCAGCGCCTCCTACAGGCCGCCGAGCGTGTGGAGTCCGCCGTGGAGCCACTCGGTGCTCCAGTCCGTGTGCAGCGGATTCTTCGTCATCAGCCCCGAGTACGCCGCATCGCCGTCCAGCGCGCGCCGCAGTCCTTTCGGTGACCGCAGCGGCGTAGGCCAGTGGCTTGCGCCTGGCGTACTCGGTTCGCGTCACCGCCTCCGCCAGGGCCCACACCGCATGAGCGTGCCCATTCACCGGATTCTCCACGACCGCGTTGGGTAGCGGATGCGACCCCACCGACGACACCGCCCGCAGCACCGGCATCCGAGTGGTCCACGTCCACGACGAGGAGATTGCTCATCGCCGACGGGTTCGCCTTCACGTACCGACGGGTCATCGCCACCGGCCGCCGCTCACGTCGGATCCCCTCCTGCAGCCAGTTCGTCGCGTATGGCCGCAACGGCAGCCACAACTCGTCCCACTGCACTCCGGGCAACTCGACGTTCATCCGCTGATCATCCCGAACCAGCGGACGCGAGAGAGCCGGACACGCCGCGAACTTCAAGGTAAGTCACGAAGCCAAGTCAGATGATTGCAGGAGAAGGGGATTTCGTCGGGAGCCCCCAGACCGTCGGCGTAAGGCCAGATCTTCAAAGTCCGTCACGAAGCCAAGTCAGATGGTTGGGGCCTTCCGACCTGCTGCGCCGGCAACCGCCACGGGCCGACTTCACCGGGGTTGCATCTTCAAAGTCCGTCGCGAGCCAAGTCAGATGGTTCACTCTCCCTGCCGGGAAACCACGACCTACCCCCGGCGCCTGGCCGCCGCGCTGCCCAAGAGCGACGGCCAGGCGCCCGCGCCGAAGTCGTCCTCCGGGAGACCGAGGGCCGCCTGGCCGCCTCAAGGGCACCACCTCGTGCGTCCAGCACCGCGCCCGGCTCGTGCGGTCGCTCTACACGCGGCTGGACCGTCTCACCGAACCCGCCCCGGCTGTCATGTAGTTAGCCGGGGGAGCGCCCCGAAGATCCCAGGACCTACACGCATCACCGACGTGGAAGAAGCCGAGAGCTGACCGAGGACCGCCCTGGTACCGGAGCGGTCCGCCAACCCGGCCAACGCCCCTCCGGTACCGGTAAACGGAAGGGAGAGTCTGCACTGGGCCGGTCCATCCGCGAGCCCACCATGGATCGGATCCTCGTATCTGCTGCGCGACCTGTTGCGGTACCTGCTGCACAACCTGACGCACCATCTGCTGCGTCCCGGCCCGTCCGGGTCAACGCGTATCCGCTGGTGAGGCACATGGCGAAGCGCGGGTGGGGGATCAGGCATCCCCTTCTACCCGACTCCCTGCGCCCGATGATCAAGAAAATGAGGGTGGGGCTTGGCTGGCCGGGCGCGGCGGGGATCGGGCAGGGCATTGGGTGGTGACGCGCTCGGCTGGTGGCCTCGCGCGCTCGCCCCGGCGCAGCCCCAGCCGGCTATGACGCCTGGGGCGGGAGTTCCGTCGCCAGCCAGGTGTCAGCGGCCGCTCTGATAGTGCAGGAGCCTTGATTCGGCTTGGTCGATCGGCAGGGCCAGGGCGGCTGCGATCTCTTCCCAGGAACGGCCTTCTCCCTGACGCTTCTGTTCGCTCAACACCTGGTGTGCGGTGGCTCGGCGGACTTCTTCCAGCTGCCGCTCCAGTCGTTCCACGACCTTCAGGACGGTGAGGGGCTCCTCGATCGAGAGTTCGTCCAGTTGCCTGACCAACTTCGCGACACGTCTGTCCAGCTTGTCGGGAACCACAGCGGAGGCGGCTTCCACCTGCTCCAGGTGAGCTTTCCAGTCCCGGTTGCAGTCACTGGTGGGTGCGTCCTCTACCCAGTCTTCGCCGCCGTCCGTCGACCAGGTCAGCGGATAGCGAGTCTCTCCGCGCCAGCCGCAAGAACAGGCCCCTCGTAATGCCGCTGCCCGGGGGTTGCCGTACTTGCCGTCATAGTCATGCCACCGGTGCGACCGATGCATGAAACTCCCGCTGCCAGTATCGAAGATGGCCGGGCCTGGCTCGGTCCCGTCATCGAGCATCACCCCCGAACGCCCTTGATGCGACAGCCCGACCTTCCGGTCAGTCCATTCCCAGTCCGCTCCCATGGCCCCTCCCGATTACGACGTACGGTCACGAAGCCGTCACCGACATCGGCAGCATGCCGGACGGGGTTCTCGCATGAAACCCGTCCGGCGAAAATAGCCCCGCGCGTGCGCCAGAAGCCCCGCCCGCGAAGGACCCCGGGCCGCACGTGCATCCTGGGGCTTTGTCGCCGGTCCCACCGCCGCCCGCCGCCGCTCACCAGGACTGAGCAAACGGGCGGGTCGAGCGCTGACAGACGCGTGACTCTTTCCAACCCCAGACGTTGCATAGGACGGACCGCCCCTGAGGCGACGGTCTCGGCTGTGCTCTGTCGGCCCGTGAACGGTGAGCAATAACAGCCCGAAGGTGCTTCGCATCCTCGCCCACGTGTCAGTGACCCGATCGTTCGACGCATCGGTTCACGGGGCTGGTGCGAGATAGAGCGACATGACGAAGAACCACGCACGCAAAGAGGAAGTGCGACGCCGCATGAAGGAAAACGGGCGCAACAGCTACCAAGCGGAACTGAAGACCATGGCCGCAGAAGCGGGCGACGCAAAATCGGGCGACTCAGGCCCGCAACAGCGGAACGCAGATCGCCGCGAGGAGTTTGTCCTTGCCGTGCTTGATGCGGACTTGCCTCAGATGGTGAAGGTCCTCCTGCACGAGCTAGCTTCGCGACTCGACCTGAGCCTTTCGGACTGGCATGAGAACAACACCCGAGTCCGGTTCGAGGAGGAAGAGCTGGCACGGTGCGTTGGCCTGGACGAAGAGGCAGCCAATCTCTGCCGGGACCTGGCCGTCGAAGCCAACTGGTTGGTCGAAATCGAAGAAGGCGTGGTCGATCTGCGCACGCCCCACGAGGACTGGGATCTCTACTTTGGGGCGCTCAGTGGCCTGCAGGAGCCGATCGAAGACGAAGACACGTATCGGAGCAAACTGGATGCATTCGTCGCGGACATCGAGCAGATCGCCCGTACGCCGATGATTTCCGGGCATGCACTCAAGAAGGCCATGGTCAAGGTGATTGGGCATACCTTTGAGCCCCTGTGCATCGGCGGTGAGCTTTCGCAAAAAAGCCATGGACTCGGCTCAGGAGAGGTGAGGACCAAGCTGCGTATGCTGACATCGGCGAAGTAGCCGAATTGCAGGGGTAGCCGTCCGAGACCCCAAGTTCTACACGCACACCCGTACGATGCCACAGCTCAGAACCCCAGGCATCGCACCTCAGTGCGTGTAGAACTTGGAGCAGTGCCGTCGGCCCCGGACAACGAAGGGCCCCGGGTCGCCATGCGCCCGGGGCCCTTCGTCGATCTCACCGCCACTGCTCACCAGTCATCAGGTGCACTGCCCACCCACGCGATTGGTCGGCCTTCGTTGTGGCGCCTCAGTGCGAGCCCCCCCAATCGAGTCGGGCGAGCAAGCGACCCGACCACCTATTTAGGTCGAGCACCGCGCGACGAACGGAGAGCGGGTGCTGGGTCAACTCCTAGCTGAGCGGCAACAATCGGGGTACGCAGGTTGGGCCGGAGCGTCCATGACACCGGAGGTGTCGTGGTGAGCCAGTCGTTCTTCATCAGCCGGTGAACAATGTACGCACGCACCTGCATGTTTTCGTCCCCCCACCCGAGACCGGCGCACAACTGGGTGGTCGAGGGCCCGTGCCCATGCTCGGCGCGGAACGCCGCAGCGAAGGCAACCGCCGCTTCACCACGGTCCGGACGCTGGTCCTTGATCTCTTGATAGCGGAGCTTGGCCTGTTTTCCGAAGGCTGGCCTGAACGACCTCACCCTCATGATGCCGTCTGCCACCCGGTCCAGCGGGACCCGGCACCGAGTGCAGTTCTCCACCGCTTCGGCGTGTCGGCGCAGTGCCGGACTGGCCTGCATTTTCCACCCTGCCCATGTCTCAGCTACCGCCGCGAGACGACGTTCCACGTGCGTGGCTCGTGCCGCCCGGTACTCCTGAGATCTAGTCACATGCCAGCAACGACATAGCCCAGCTTTCAGCTACCGGCCGAGCCGAAAATTTCGTAGCGCACCTGCGCGCCCAGCGACCTCCGGATCGGCCGGGCGGCCTGGTCGTGCCAGTAGCTGGAAGGACTGGCATGCGCAGCTCCCTGCCTGCCGAGCTCGGTCCCGCCGCCTTGGCCGCTCCCGCCTCTAGCGCTGCTCCCTCCCGTGAGTCGGCCGCGGATCGACGCTGACCGCCTGCTGGCTCGCTTCCTACCCGCTCGTGGTCATCATGCGGCTTCTTCCGTGGCTGCCCATTCGAGTCCGAGGCCGGCGAGCGCAGCGAGCTTATCGGGGGTGAGCTTGGCCCGGCGGCTCTTGCTGTTGCTGAGAAACACCCCGAGCTTAACCTCACTCCCATCCTCAAGTCGCTCTACGTGGCCCCTGGGGACCTTCACAGAGCCCACGCGGGCCTTGTACTGCGCCAAGGCCGCAACGCCCTTCTCGAAGGCGCTCACGGCCTTCCCGGGGGCCTTGACGGGCTCCGCCTGCTCCGAGGGCAGCGGGACGACGCCGACGGCCTCCAGGCGCTCGCGCTGCCCGTCGACCAGGTCCTCCCACACCTCGGGCCTGCGCTGCCGGGCCAGCCACTTGCCGACGTCCATGCCGTGCACGGTGAAGCCTGGCAGGACCTGCGCCGGGCCCTCCTCGTCGCGTACGAGCTCGCGCAGCGTTGCGTAGTGCCGCTGCCACTCGGTGGGCCACGCGGGGTTCCAGTCATCGTCCATGGCCGCCAACGCGGCCTCCCACTCCGGGTGTTCGGCCAGCGCACCCGGGCGGCGCAGGTTGGACAGCCACTGGCCGACCGGCTTGTCGAGCGCGGCCGCCGACCGGGGCGCGCACAGCGTCCAGTGCTCCGCGAAGTACACCCGAGCCGCCGCCAGGTTCTCCTGGAACCGCGCGTCGGCCGCCGACCAGGCCATGCCCAGCTTCTCCAGCCGCTGCGCGCGCCGGCCGTTCATCTGCCCGGCCCCGTACGCCCGGCGCTGCTCCGCGACCCACTGCCCGAGTGGGAACGCGCCCTCCTTGTGCTCGTACGGCACCCGGGAGTGGCCCTCGCGCTCCGCGTACTCCTTGAGCTTCGCCCAGCCGCGCGCCCAGTCCTGCCGCTCCGTGTCGATCACGTTGAAGGACACCCAGTTGGCGACCATCACCGGATCACGCGGAGCCGCAAAACGGAGCAGCAGACGGTTTTCTTCCTCGTTATCGGCGGGCGCGGCACCGATGTATTCGGAAGGCTGCGCGACGTCCTTCTGAGGCTCCTGCGGAATCGCGAGCAATTCCACGGCCTCTTCGTCGTGAGCCCGCAGACCCTCAAGAACCTTCACCAAGGGCTTATACGAACCGGAGGTAAACATGCCTTCCGGGCTTTCATCGGGTTGGAGAAATACCGGCACGATCAGAGAGGCGAGCTTTCCCTGTCCGGGCTTCTGGCGCAGTGCGCGGCCGATGGCCTGGACGATGTCGTGCGGGGCGCCCTTGGGGTCCAGGAGCGCCACGGAGTCCACGGCCCGGATGTCCACGCCCTCCCCGAGGACGCGGCAGTTGGAGAGCACGGCCCGCCGGGCGGTGGTCCCGAACTTGCCCAGCACGTCCCGCCGGTGCTCCGGGACGTGCTCGCCGCACAGCCAGTCCGCCCAGATCTCCGCCGGGTACTTCTCCGGCTGGTCGGCGTGCAGCCGCTTGGCCACACGCTGAAGGCCCTCCGCGTACGCCGCGGCCTCTATGGTCCGGTGGTGGAAGGTGATGCACGTCGACAGGTTGTGCTGCTCCATCGTGTGCAGCAGTGCGGCCTGGAGCGCCCCGAGGCGCTGTCCGCGGACCTCCTCGGTGTGCCGCTCTTCGCCCATGAGCCGCTCGGGCGTCACGACCGGGTCCTGGAGCTCCAGGACGATGATCTGGTACCGCGCCAGCAGCTTCCGCGACACCGCCGATGCCAACGAGAGCTTGTAGAGGACCGGCCCGAAGACTTTCTCGTCGTCCATGGAGGCCGCCATCTCGCGCGGCAGCGGGTCACGCACCCCTTCGGCGACCTCGCGGTTCAGCCGCTCCTCCCAGATCCGGGGCGTCGCGGTCAGGTACAGCCGGCGGTGCGCCGGGATCTTCGTCTGGTCGTGGATGTCCGCCCATGCCTTACCCATCGACCCACTGGTTCGGTGCGCCTCATCGACCACCGCCAGGTCCACCGGGGCGAGCTTCTGCCCGTACGCGCCCTCGAAGGCTTCCACGAGCACACCGAGCGAGGCGTAGGTGGCGTAGATGGTCACCGGCCCCTCCTTGTGCCACAGCGCCAGCTGAACGGGGTTCGTGGTGCTCCGCACCCCCAGGTGCCACAGCTCCGGGTCGTCCAGCGGCGAACACACCATCACAGCCGGCCCCTTGTGCCCGGCGCCGCTCCACGCCTTCACGGTCTGCGCCAGGAGATCCAGGGTCGGCACCACCACGAGAATGCGGCCCTTGGGCACAATCCGCTTTGCGGAGGCCGCCGCGATGATGGTCTTTCCCGTTCCGCACGCGGCGTGCACCTGCCCACGCAAGCCATTCCAGGGAATGCCGCCCGGCGGGATATCGAGGCCGCGCACGATGGCGGCTACGGCCTCAATCTGATGTTCACGCAGTTTCACGGCCATTCCCGTGTTCTCCTTTTTGCGGAATGCGACGCGTAATAGGAATGAGAGTCCGGCGCGGTGAGTGGCGGGCCGGGGTGATGGTGTCTGGTCCCAGACTTTACACACTGAGCACCCGTGATGCATCACCCACGCTACAGGTTCGCCCTGTAGGCTAATACTTGGCTGAATTTCGCCCCGCGCGTACGGTTCTTGGGGTATGCTGGCGAGGTATTGGTGAACGTGAGCGGCCGGTTTCGAGGATGGGGGAGGGGTTCGGGTGGAGCGCAGCGGAGCCCGTCACTGCGGTGGGGCCGGCACTCGATCGGGCCGACGGTCCGTCACTCCCGTTGTGGGGGTGATGACTGGGAACCCCAAGCCCTACACAGTCCCACGCGTGATGCACCCTCCCTCGTAGCCAGCCCGGGTGATCGCGCTTGCGCGGGCGCCCCCAATTCGCGCTTGCGCGAATTGTCCTGCCTTTTGAATTCCGCTTGCGGAATTCCATTCCGGCGCTTGCGCCGGAATCCGAATTGCGCTTGCGCAATTCGTTCTCTATGCCCCCGGCTTGCCGGGGGCATATCCCGCTCCGCGGGCGA
>NZ_NNBJ01000025.1 GCF_002803085.1 Streptomyces sp. CB01201
GGCCATGGTCACCCTCGCCTGCCTGCGGCTCTGGCTCCCATGACTTTCCGGACACCCCCTAGGAGTAGCCCCACTCTGACGGCCCTGATCGTTCAGCAGCCGGGACTGTGATGCACGCTTCGCGATTAACGAGCGCGTGCATGGTTGGCGGTGGCTCGCCGAGATCTTGATTGTTGATCATGGTCTGTGTGGTGGGGAGCCCGGTTCGTGCGGCAATTCTTGCGCCTCAGCCTGTCCGACCGGCTCCGACTCAGGTGGCGGCGCCGACGCCACGGGCGCCAGCACCTCATCGACCCGATGCCGTGCGATCACCCACTCCTGCCAGCGCGTCTCCGTCTCCGCTAGCTCCGCCAGGATCCGGTCGGCCTGCTCACGCAGCACCTCCACGCGCTCCCGCTCAGCCAGCTCCCGCTCCTCCAGCAGACCCACCAGCGACACCATCCGGCACCTCCAACAAGGACACGATCCGACGCTCCAGACCCTGCCTCACCGACGCCGGAACTATTCCTGACCTGCGAAAACATGCCGATCACATTCGGTAAGACAACGGCTTCTTAGTCTTTATGAGAGAACCTCATCATGACGCCCACCGTAGTGTCCGCCGAAGCATCCGAGTTCGCAGGGAAGGCCGCCCTGGTCACCG
The DNA here is from genome assembly GCF_002803085.1 of Streptomyces sp. CB01201. Lineage (GTDB taxonomy): Bacteria > Actinomycetota > Actinomycetes > Streptomycetales > Streptomycetaceae > Streptomyces > Streptomyces hundungensis. The sequence goes on from NZ_NNBJ01000025.1 coordinate 644, forward strand.
GGGCCGCGCGCGGCGTGGGCAAAGAGACCGTGGTACTGCTCCATGCCCGTGGCGCCCGCGTCGTCGCCGTCGACCTGCGTGCCGATGTCACGACCCTGCAGGACGAATTCCCCGGCGTACTCGTGATGCGAGGTGACATCACGCGAGAGGAGACCGCCGTCCGCGCGGTTCGCGCGGCGCTGGACGCCTTCGCAGGACTGGACATTCTGGTGAACAACGCCGGACGCACCCTGAACAAACCCATCACCGAAACCACCGCCGAGGACTGGGACACCGTGATGGCCGTGAACGCCCGCGGATCCTTCCTCTTCGCCCGAGAAGCCTTCCAGGCCATGCGGAGCCGTGGCGGCGGGAGCATCGTCAGCACCGGATTCTCTGCCGGCACGGTCGCCCTGCCCGAAGGCGCCGCCTACAGCGCGTCCAAGGGTGCTCTGGCCCAACTCACCAAGGTGCTCGCCGTCGAAGGCGGACCATGGGGCATCCGCGCCAACCTTGTCGCCGCAGGCGTCATCGAGACCGACTTCCTCGACACGATCCGCCCCGACAGCCGCGCCTACCTCGCGTCGTTCGCCGACGCCCAGCCCCTGGGCCGAGTCGCACAGCCCGAAGAGATCGCCGAGGTTCTCTGCTTCCTCGCCTCACCACGCTCCAGCTTCATCACCGGAGCCGTGGTACCCGCAGACGGCGGCTTCACCGCCGTCTGACGTGACGGGCATCAGCCGTGATTCTCGTCCTCCACGGCCATGAGCACCGCCGCCAGGATGACGTTCCGCCGGTGCCGGTGTGGCAACGAGTGCCCGCTCGGTGGCATCCCGTACGGGGACCCTCACCGGTCCTCAGAGCAGATGAACACCTTTGGCCTGCGTACCGCGCACGACACCCACCGCGCGGAGCTGACCGGCGACGTCACCGCGGTCCATGGCGCAGACGGCGGCGAGTCAGTGTGCGGGGGTTACGGCCGGATGCCGGCGTGGCTAACCTGGCCCCTGCTGCTATGGCCGGGTTCGCGTACGGACCGGACGGTGAGGACCTCATCGGGGGTTTCTCCACACGGCCCGTGCTCACGCTCTGATCCTGCGGGGGCGAAGCCCGCCAACTGAAGCACTCAGTCACACCGCTGTGCGGGTGCGGCTCTTCTTGCTGGGTGACTCTCGATCGGGCTGACTGTCACTTGGCGCGAGGGCGGGGTGGGGGTGTGTAAGAGGCGGGGTGAGACCGAGACGCTGGAGAAGGGCGACCGGGGGCCAGAAGTTACGTCGAGGTGCGCGAGTACTACTCAGCCGTGGTTGAAGCGCTCACTGCTGTCGGTATCCCGCCAGGAGAACGTTGGGAGGGCGGCGAACGGCTCGTGCAGCTTCGGACGCTGGCAGCGGACAGAGACCCCGATGTCCGCAACGAAGCCCTGTTGCGACTTGAGGCAGGCTCCGACGCTGCACCGAGAAAAGCGACAGCATCGTGGACTTCTACCTCCACCATTTGCCGGTCGGTATAAGTCTTTACGTCCTCGTTCTCCTGCTTGGTCGGGCGGCGTCCTGCGGCGCGCGAAGGTGCGGTTCCAGGTGACTGGATCCCCCGGAATGTGCGCTGTCGAGGGTGCCGGTTATGCCCGATCCGGGTGTTCTCGGCTGTGGTCAGCCCGATGCCAACTGTTCCGCTATCTCCTTGATCCAACCAGTTGTCTCGGCCGGGTCGTTGAGGGTGGCCGCCCATGCTTCCGGTTCCAACTTGTGGTTGGTGGGGCCTGATTTGAGGGCGATGAGGAGGGCTCGTGCGGAGTCTCTCATCTCGGTGGTTGTGCTGCCGGCGTCTTTAATGTCGGGGCCTGCTGCGAGGCTATAGATCTCGCGGGCCATGGCCTGGCGTTCTCCCTTGGACACTTTCTGCCAGAACTTCAGGGCGTGTTGCAGTGATTCGGTGCGGGATGAGGCCTCGGCCGGGGTCTCGTTCTCCGGCGCCCAGTGCTCGGGGTGGCGGGCTTCTTCGTAGCGTTTGGTGGCGGCGCGGAGCGCCTTGTAGAGGGTGACGCCGAGAACGAGGCCGGCCCCGGCCCCGGCGAGGCCCCATCCGACTGGGTTGCTCGCCAGCCCGGCTGTTCCCGCCGCGACGGCCGTGACCACGCCGGCCGCGGCCTTGGTGGACTCGCCCAACGCGCCGCCGATGGCCTCCTTGCCGATCTTGGTGAGCTGCTTCTTCTTCGCGTACTCCTGCACCGTGTTCAGCTTTTCCACGTCTTTTTCCGCGAGCTGCAGGCTCTCGGCGGCGTCACGGGCTTCGCCCGTCGCCTCCCAGGCCGCGTCGATGGCCTGGGAAACGAGTTCCAGCCGCTCCTGGCCCTCGTGGTCCCAGTAGGCATCCAGCGCGACGTACGCTTCGGCCGCGGCCCACTCGGCCTGCTCCCGTGACTCGTTCAGCCGGGCCAGTGACTGCGCGTGGACGAGATGAGGATCTCCGAGCTCCTTCACCTTCTTGTACTTGCTGGCCGCTCCACCGACGCGGAAGGCGGCCCGTACGGCCTTGATCGCACCGACGGAGGCGCTGGCGATACCGCTCGCCTCGGACGCCACCGCCGCGTCCGCCGCCTTGTGGAGCTTGGTCACCTCCTTGGCGATGCCGGCGCTGTAGCCTGCCGAACCGGCAGCTCCGATGACCGTGTCGGCCCCCTTGACCTTGGTCTTCTTCCTCGCCGTGTGATGGCCGGCCCCGCTCTCGTGTTTCTTGGCGTCCTTCATGTTCTTGTACGCGTCCATGCCATTGACCACCGTGCCGGTGACCTCCGTGAGGAGGTTCTCCGATGCGGCGGAGGTCCCCGAGGCGGCGACGGAGTGCTTGAGACCCTCGTTGGCCGCCGCGGCAGCCTGCTGGGTGAAACCCGCATTGGTGGGGGTCTGGACACCCTTGATGAAGGTGTCGATGGGCTCAAGACTCTTTTTGAACCTGTCCAGAAGCGCGGCGATCTCGTCGCGATAGCTCCTCTTCGCACCGGCGGACCCGCCACCGGCCTGCGGCACCTTCCCCTTGTCCATGCCCCGGGCGCGCTGCACCACCGCAGCCGTGGCCCGGTTCCCGGCGCCGGACTGCATCCGCAGGACGGCGTGCTCCAACGAATTTCCGGATAGACTCCCATCCCGCCGCTGCCGGGGCGACGTAGGGGCGGCCGCAGACTGCCGTGTCGGGGTGCGGTGGACCGGGGTACTCATGGACGTTGCCTCTCCTGGCTGCGGAACCGGGGAGGTGAAGATAGCCAGGCGCGGCCAACAGACGGGGTGCATCGCGGAAACTCTTGGCGGTGCTGTGAACTGAGGCATCCACCGGAGTGTGGACACAGGGGCTCATGCCGCGATTGTGAGTGTTGTGAACGACGGCGATATTGGTTCTGGCCGCGATTCCGTGAATCCCCAGGTCATGTTCGGAGCAGGATCCGGGTGCGGAGGAGGCGGAACGAGGCTCGGCCGTACATCTTGTCGCTTGATGGTCTTGATGCGGTTGACGTTGCCCTCGACGATGCCTGAGCTCCAGGGGAGGGTGAGGCCGGCGGTCACCGCATCGAGGTCGAGGCACAGCCCCTGCGCGAAGGCGAGGATCGGGGCGGGCGCCTCCCGCTCGACCTCTCGGACCCACGCCAACAGCTGGTGTCCGCGGCGGTGTTGGAGCAGGTCGTGGAAGGCGCGGGCGAGGTCACAGGCTCGGGCGATGTCCGGGCAGGCCAGGCGTATGGCCAGGAGTTCGTCCTCCTCGTGACGCGTCAGCGCGCCGCGGGGCAGCATGATCCATTTGGTGATCTTGTGTGGGCGGGGGACGGCGCCGCGGGCGGGTTCGATGGTGCCGGTCCGCAGTCCGGCGACGTAGGTGCGGACGGGCTGGTCGCTGCCCTGGTAGCCGCGGTCGCGGATCTCGCGGTAGAGGTCGGTCGGGCTGCTCACGCCCTCGGTGAACCGCTCGGTGATGTAGGCGGTGAAGGGCTCCAGCACCCCTTTGGGGCGCCCCATCCGGGAGGAGGCAAGCAGGGTGTCGAGATCGGTGTCGCGGAAGTGGCGGACGGTCTTGCGGTCCAGGTGCAGACGGCGGGCGATCGCGGAGATGGAGCATCCTTCGCCCAGCAGGCGGTGGATGTCGGAGTACCGGTCGACGGTGCGGACGGCCATCTTGGTAGGCGGCAAGGTCGGCGGCGGCAGCGGATTGATGATCTTCCGGGGTGCAGCCTCTCGCTCCTCGTCGGCCCGTTTGCGCAGGCACGGGCGGTGCTGGTGACAGGTCTTCTCGACTGCGGCAGAGAGATTGTGAAGCAGGTGCCAGCGGTCCGCGACCTCCTGGGCGTCGGGGGCGGCTTCGCGGATCGCCGTGGAGTAGGCCGTGGCCCGGTCCCGGCAAATGATCTCGGCGCCGGGGTGTCCGCGCAGCCATGCGCTGAAGGTCGCCGCGTCCCGGTCTGGGAGGACGTCGACCACCCGAGCCGCCTCCACGTCGACCAGGACGGTGCCGTAGCGCCATCCCTTGCGGAAGGCGAACTCGTCGACGCCGAGCACCCGCGGTGCCCGCTCGGCCACCGGCGGGGCGGCCAGCAACCCCAGGAGGTGGGTGCGGCCGGCGGGGAACTGCAGGGTCTGGCACAGCCGTTGACCGGGGCGCCCGCCGAGGAACGTTGCGACAGCCCGCGTCCACTGCCGCAGACCGACGCTGTGGCGACGGTGCCGTTCGCTGAGGTCAGGGACCTGTTCGACGAACGTCCGCCGTCGGCACCCGGCCCACTCGCAGAAGAACGGCCGCACCTGCAGCGAGATCACCAACTGCTTTCCTGCTACCGGACGTTCGGCCAGTCGGCGCCGGTAGCGGGAGTGCACCCGACGCCCCGAACGACCACAACTTGGGCAGTCCGGTGGCCGACCGCAGGCCGCCGCCTCGACCACGACCTCGTCGGCGGTGGCGTGCACCGCCGTGACCTGCACATCGATCCCGGGAAACAGCACATCCCCGATCGCCACGACCCCCATACCAGGGCAATCCCTACGAGAAACGTTCCCGCACTCGCACGTCTACCTGGGGATTCACGGAATCGCGGCCAGAACCGCGATATTCCCCACCCCCAGCGTCACGGAATGGGCCATGGGGACGGCGGAGTTGCACCTTCGTCCCCATGGGGATGCCACGCCTCCCCGGGCCGCCCGATAGTCAGCCGAGGTTCAGGGTCGGGGTGGGCAGTCAAGGATGAGCGCAGCTCATCGCCTTGACGACGCCGAAGACATCTCACGACGCCAAGGTGTCAAGCCACAGCCGGAAGAGCTGGTGGAAATGCGACGCGCTCTTCGAACAGCTGGCCCTTCTGGAGACAGTGGTAGAGCTGCCCGATCATGCGGTTGAAGAGGTGCCGCTGAGCGGCCGCGTGCCAGTCACCTTGCAATCGCCGGTGTCGGTAGTGTGCTTCAGCTCCTGGGGAATGCCGGAAGGCGGAGAAGGCCCATAGATAGCCCGCGTGGTTGAGCCGGTCGTTCTTGACCCATCGCCTGCTGATCTGCTCTTTCTTCCCCGAAGCACGTGTAACGGGGGATGAGCCGGCGTATGCCTTGAGTGCTCTCGCGTCGATGAATCGTTTGCGGTCGTCGCCGATCTCCGCAAGCACCCTGGCGGCGATCTGGACTCCGAGGCCGGGGAAGCTCAACAGGATTTCGGCGTCGGGATGTTGACGAAAGGACTGCTCAGCCGCCTCTTCGAGCTCGTCGGCCGCAACGCAGGCCGCGTCCAGCTGGCGAAGCAAAGCGAGCATCTGCTTGCCGAAGGCATCCTCGATCAGCTGAGGCTGGTGTGGGTAGTCGGCCCGGAAGACACCGTGCAGGCGATCGACTTCATCCTCGATGCCCCGGCTACGACCTGCGCGTTTGAGAGCGGCACGGAGCTGTGGGCGGGAGAGCATGGCTGATTTCCTCGACGTCGGCGCGAGGGCGAGTAGTGTGCGGGCCTCAGCACGGCATAGACTGTGCTTCAAGCCGGAGAACGCGTCCAGAGCCGCGGGGTAGTACTCGCGAAGCAGGGAACGGAGCTGGTTGGCGATCTGCTGGCGGTTCCAGATTGCATCCTGTTGAGCCCGTGCAAGGACGGCGATTGCACGGCTCTGTTCGCTGTCGTCGGGCAGGGGACGATGCATCGGCATATCAGTTCGCAGGATGTTCGCCAGGACCAAGGCGTCGCCAGGGTCGGACTTCTTGCGCGAGACGCTGTGTCGGTCCCGGTAGCGTGACGCGGCGAGCGGATTGATCGCGAACACGTTGCGCCTCCCCTGTCGCAGAGCCGCCACGAGCAGACCACGCGAGGTCTCGATCGCGATGGGGATTGGGGAGTCTTCGTTGTCACCGTGGTCAACGAGCAGATCCAGTAGCAGGCGGTAGCCAGCAGCGTCATCGGTGATCCGGCGCTTGGCCAGCAGCTGGCCCGTATTGTCGATCAGGGCGACATCATGGTGGTTCTCCGCCCAGTCGATCCCGCAGTAGATCAAGATCCCTCCCCATGCCGGCAGTCAAACATGCTGGTGATGAGCACATGCGGGCCACGCGGCTCCCTAATTCCAGGACTCAGTCGGTCCGACATCTCACTAGCCGTTCGTGACACCAGCGCACCCCACGGGCCCCGATCTCTTCCAGAGCTCAAGGACTCAGGCGCTTCGAGAGGTCACCATGCGGCGGGCTCACACCACGTACTCCAACGAGTGATCATCGAGTGGGTGGTGGTCATTCAGTCGGATGACCACCACCCCAACACGAGGACCCCGTGCCAATCTTCGGCTAAGGCATCGCGACCAGGGCGCCCTTAAGGCTTCCGTGATCCTCGCTCTCGAACGCTTCTGGCCGAGCGAAGTGCTTGACCCGAACCGCTAAGAACGAATTAGGCGTCCTTGACGGCCCGGCTCGGCCCGCACACTTCGAGATCGGGCGGCCCCCTCAGTCAGCACCGCTGCTTCGAGGCTGGCGGGTGGGGACCAAGGAGGCCGGGACGCCATGCATGAGCTGGCGGAGGACCCGTGGATGCGCGCGGGTGCGGAGAGGGCCATCGGGGAGCTCGTCCGGCGTGTGCGATGCGGCCGCGGGGCGGCGGCCGCGCACAGTGAGGCGGTGCCGGCCATCCCGGCCGGGACTGCCGAGGGAACGGAGACGTCGATGATCAATGCCGTGGACGGTAAGGGCCAACAGCTCGCCGAGGAGCTGCTGCTGGATGTGGGCAATGAGTACATGCAGGCGGCGACCCGGTTCCTCGGGGCTCACCGCGGCGGGTACTGGCTGCGGCGCTTCGAGGAGGACCAGGAGCTCGCGGTCGCGGCCGGCGGCCCGTTGATCGACCGCGACGGACGCCACCCCTCGGTCGATTGGAGCGCGGTCGGCCGTCTGCTGACCCGTACCGGGTCCCGGTGACCCGCTCCTCGCGCAGCGAGGCCCTGGCGCTGGAGTTCGCCGCCTCCCTGGTCGGCGAATGCTCCGTCCAGCTCCAGCCGTTCCTCCAGATCGTCGACGACGCCGAGTTCACCGCGGCCCTGCGGGCGCTGCGTGTGGCGCGCGGCGGCGAGGACTGACGACGGCTGGATACCGGGGTGGCAACGGGCGTGAGCTGCGCGTTATCCACCCCGGGCCATCCCCACCGGCGACGCCTGTGTCCCCGTGTCCTGTTCTGTGTCCTCTGCTGTGTTCCCGGTTGTGCTCTCGTGAAGCCGCAGGTCAACCAGCCTTTTGTGGCGAACGGGTGAGGGCGGCAGACGCCCGGCGGGCCACGGCCGGGTCCACGGAGGTCAACGGCCGCACGCTGAGCCTTCCGACGCCCGGACGGGGCTCGCCCCGCGGGAGCAACCCGAGCTCCTGAGCAACGCCGTCGACCCACCACCCATCCCCGCCCGGGCTGCCCTTCAGCTGGCGGATGACCGGCTCGGTGGTCAGGTAGAGGACCCAGCGCCCCGCTTGCCGATAGGCCCGCAGAATCGCCCGGATCGCCGCCGGGGACTTCGCGGTGAGCTCGACCTCGACGGCGATCGAGAACCTCGGGTCGGGCTCGACGACGAGCAGGTCCGGCCAGTGCACGGCGTGGGCGCCCACGGGCACGGCCAGTGTCTCTCCGCGGCGAGCGCCGGTGGGTACCCCGGGTACCCGGGGTACCCCAAGGGCTTCCAGGAGTTCGGCCGCGCGGCCGGGCACTGCTTCGGCGGCGTGCACCTCCCGCTCGGAGAGCACGGTGTACCCGTGCGCCTTCAGCGTGATCCCGGCCTCCGCGACGGCCAGGCGGTGCAGCAGCCGCTCGCCCGGCGGCCGCGGGGCGCTCAGCCCGGTGCCCGCGATCCGGCCCCGCGCTCGGTGGGCCACAGAACCGTCCGCGCCCCACCGGACGTCCGCACTGCGGAGCAGCAGCCCGGCCTCGATCCGTCCGCCCCGGCACGCGTAGGCGGCCTGGTGGAGTGTCAGCGTGCTGTACCGGGTCGCCAGTCGGAGCAGGTGTTCGTCCTCCTCGGTGCGCTGCCACCCGTCGCCCCGGGCCTCGCCCGTTCCCCAGCGTCCGCCGCCGGCGCTCCGCCCGCTCCCGGTACGTCTCCGCCGCTGCCGCCGTCTTCTTTGCCTCCACTGCCCTTCCCTCTCCCTGTAGTTGGCGCACGGCCACGGGGGTCGTGACGGTGCTGGAGGCAGGCTGACCTGCAAAGCGGACACCTCCGGCAACGCCTGTTGTCCGCCACAGGCCGGAGGACGTCATGGAGGACCTGGCGGAGGAGGAGACGGAGGGGCTGGTCTGGTTGGCCCCGATGGGCCCAACGGGGCCAACCGATGCTGAGCAGGCGAAGGGCGCCCCGTGCGGGCTGACGCCAGCCTGGGGCAGACTCTCCCCGAGGTGTGCTGTGTTCAATGCTGTACGTACCGTGATGACTTTCGCTGAGGCCCCGGAGGCGTCGGCCCGGTGGTGGGGCGAGATTCTCGACACTCCGGTGAAGCTCGACGTCAGTGACAGCGGGGTGGTCTACGCGTGGGTGGAGATCGGCGGGGTCGAGGTCGGCTTCCACCCTGCCGACGACGAGCGCAACCCCCGGGGCGGCGGCAGCCCAGTCGTCTATTGGAGCGTCGACGACGTCGACCAGGTGCGGGAGCGGCTGCTGGGGGCTGGCTGCGAGCATCGCCGCGGGCCGCTGACCATCGAGCCGGGCCGACGGATTGCCCAGCTGCGGGACCCATTCGGCACCATCGTCGGCATCGAGGGCCCGTAGGACGTGCGAAGGCCCGGCGCCCGTTGAAGCTGGTGGTCACGGGCGCCGGGCCTTCGGCGCCTACTGGTCCAGGCCGTGCAGGCTCTCCAGCCCAGTGGCCGCCGCGTACGCGCGCAGGGCGGACTTCAACGTTCCCGCCGTCCAGTTGGCGCCGCGTGCCGCCGTAGCGTCGAGATACAGACCCAGGACCCGGTCGGCACTCAGCTCGTGCCCGGCTTGGCGCAGGACGGCGGGCAGGGTGACCACGTCGATCAGGCCGGTCACGTCCGGGCGCACGCTCTCCACGTCGAGCAGCACCACCTCGCCGTCCCCTCGCCGGCGTAGGTGCTCTGGCTTGAGGTCGAGGTGGTCCAGGGGCACCAGGCCGGGGTCGTAGGCGTCCGCGTGGGCGGCCAGGACCTCGCCGTACGCTCCTGGGTCGGCGATCCAATCCGGCGCCGGAGCGCCTTGGAGGGCCGCGAGGGTGAAGTCGGCCATGGCCTCGGCAGCTTCGACAGGCAGCCGCTGCGAGACGGTGTGCACGGCGGCGACGCGATCGTCCAGCACCGCGGGCATCTGCGGCCCGCTCCAGTCGGCGGCCTCGGGCAGGTGCTCCAGCAGCAGCGAGCCACCACATCGGCGACGGTGCGGAACAGGTTCTAGATCATCTTCGACCTGGTAGAGCTGGTCAGCAACCGGCCGTATTTTGAGTGCGCTGGCAGGTTCGACAGATGGAGGACGGAGCGCCCGGGCATTCGTTTCTGTAGCACGCGCACGCCGGGCTGAACGGCTTTGTATGTCAGAGCGTGGCCGTCGTTGAGGTCAACGATGCCGGTCTCTCCGTGGGGGTGTAGAGCAGGAAATCGGCCCCCGGTGCTGCGATAATGAACCCTTGCTTGCGGTACCACTGCAGAGAATCCCAGTTGCTCCAGGCCACCTTGGCGAAGAGCACGTCCGTGCCACGCTCACGCTCGTCAGCTTCCACGGCTGCCAGCAGCGATGCCCCCACGCCCTGCCCCTGATGCCCTGCATCTACGGCAAGCATGCCGATCTCGGTGACGGCTCGGCCCAATGCGGGCCGCAGCCCCATCGGATGGTCCTCGATCCAATCCAACGGAGCGCCGACGTGAATCATGCCGATGACCTTGTGCTGGTGGTCGGTGGCTACTCGGCAGATGGTGTGGCCATGGCGGGTGCGGATGATCCCGCCGCGCTTCTCGATGTACCCGACCAGATCGCGTCCTGGCCGGGCCCGCTTCTGAACTGCCTTAGGGGTGTGTTCCAGGGCGATGGCCGCCAGTCGCCCCACAGCCATGCCGTCACCTGGTGTAGCCATCCGAACACGTTGCGCAAGAATTTCCACGCAGGCAGAGTACGGCACGACGACACGGCCGCCTCGGCTTAAGGCGACCGGCGGCGGATGCGTTCTTGCGGCACGCACGGTTCGGCCGGGATCAGGCGGAGTTGACGGCGCGTACGTACGCCGACCACATCGTGCTGTACCTGCGTTGGTGTGTCCGGTCCGGTCGCGTTTGGCGGACCGCCGCAGCGACCGGGACGACGACCTCGCCGCCGCGCGGCCTCAGCAGAGGCCACTACGGCACGGGCGGCGACACCGCGGCCTGCTACCTCGCCCAGCAGCCCGGCGCCTCGCCCGAGCTGCCGGTATTGACGGCCCTGCACGGGCTGAACGCGGTGTGTATCCGCACAAGCCCCGACGCTGCCAAGGGCTTCCTGCTGACACAGCCCCACTGGATCGTGCAGGGCGTGACGCGCTACCAGTTCTGCGCCGCCGCGTACTGTGCTGGATATTCCCGCGAACACGCCGAAGCACTGCTCGACCAACTGTGCGCCGACGAGACCGGGCAGCGCCTCAAGTAGCGCACCGGGCGCGTGCGGGTTCGGCTTCGCGAACTCGCTGGCGCGGCCACGGGCGGGCGTCACGGCCCCAGTCGGCGGGCGATCTGTGCGCGGTATTCGGACAAGGCCGGGCTGGCTTTGTGCCATTCACCGGTGAACGCCCCTCGCGCACCGTCATCGTGCCGGTACACACGGGACGGTGGGGCGGCGCTGGGCTGCCTTCGGGGGCGACCGGCGGCCAGTCGGTGCAGGGGGCGGGGCGGGTTGCTGACCATCAACGTGGCGTTGCTGCTCGTGGTCATCGTCGTGTGGCGGCTGCGCCGGCGTACAGAGGCTCGCAGCCGTTTCGACGAGAAGCTGACCGTCGTCATCGTGCTGGCTCTGGGTGTCTTGATCGCGCCGACCGCTGTCGGCCAGGGAATCCTGAACGTCCTGGGACAGCTCGCGACCAGCGTCACCCACGCCGGCCGATGAGACCACGCGCCATCAGGGACCACGGCAGCGTCGGAGTCCGCGTAAGCAGTCGGGTGCAGGGGGAGTGGGGGAGTGATGGGGGCACAGCGACGGCGGCGCCGGATGAAGAAGCGGACGCGCAGGCAGTTGCAGGGCTGGGGTGCGGTCATGGGGGTGGGCGCGGTGGTGTGGCTGGCCGCCCACTGGGCTGCGGTGTGGCCGGTGCTGGTGGCGGTGTCGCGGTGGCGGGCGGGGCCAGCTGGGGACTGTGGCGGGCTCACCGCGTGGCAGTGGCCGGGACAGGCAGTGGCGCGCCCAGGAGGAAGCGAAGGCACGGGAGTTGTCGATGGCGGAGGTCGATGTCCTGTCGTGGCAGGAGTTCGAGACCTATATCGCCGCGCTGTGCCGCCGGGACGGCTGCACGAAAGTCTTCGTCAGCGGCCGCAGCGGCGACCTGGGAGCCGACGTCATCGGCTACCTCTCTGACGGCCGCAAACTCGTCATCCAGTGTAAGAAGTACGCCCCGCACCGCAGCGTGTCCTCGCACGACATGCAGAGTTCGTCGGCACTGCACGCCCCGAACACAGCGCGGACGTCGCCCTGTTCGTCACCACCGGCCACAGCTTCACCAAGGACGCGCTCGGCCTGGCGATGCGCCAGGACATCGTCGCTCTCCACCGCGACCTTCTGGGCGCCTGGGTCAAAGGCGCCCACCTGGCCACGCTGCTTCCCCTCAACGGCAGCGGTGGCGGCACTAAACGACGGCCACCGAGCTGACTGGAGTTCTGCGGTCCGTGGCGAAGCAGGTGGACCCTGCCGAGAGCGGGCGCCGGGCAGGGGTAGCCGCCGTTGTCCTGGGGCCCGGAGTTCGACGAGCGGGACCCGGTGGCTGACAACGACTACTGTCACGCGATACGGTCCACCGCAGTGTCCAGCGACCGACCTTTCCTTGGGCCGGCCCGGTGGAGGAATGCGAGCCTGCCCGGCATGACGTCAGGAAACGGATGATCCGCATCCGCGAGGAGCTGCTCCGGGTAGGTCGGCAGGGTTGATGCCCAAGGCGTAGGCGACGGCCTGGTGCGCGCGGTGGACATCGCCATCCGACGCGTGAGCGTCGTCGTCCACGGCCGTGATCCACTGCGTGATCTCGTTCGGATGCCAACGGATGAGATCCGAGGGGATCTCCACCGTGGTGGTGGCGTGGCACAGCGCCTGGAACTCTTCATCCGTAGCGGGGGCGGGCAACATTGTCTGCATCTCCTCGCGCGGGCCACGCTGCGGGCGCGGCGTGGGCGGTCCGGGCGACGCACTACCCAACGATGCTGCGGCACCGTGGATACGAAGCGCGCGGCAAGGCCCGTCCCTCACTCAACCCCCGATGGCTGACCCCGGCCGTCTCGACGGAGCGGCGGCATCGTCGAACCCACTCGCGTATGCCTATCTTGCACCCGTATTACGCCCTTCTCTTCATCACCCGGTCGGCCTTCGCGCAGGTCGGCCGCGTGAGCCGCATCATCGGGGGTGCAAGGTTGGCTACCCGGTTTACCCAGGCGAGCCGTTCCGCGTCCGGCGGGACATCGAGTGGCCGGAGTTCTGCCGTGGCCGCGATGACGTCCACCAGCTCGCCCACGCCCTCATCGACGGCACCGACGCTCAAATCCCGCACGCTGTGTGGGGGCCGGCGTCGACAGCATCAGCCGTCGACGGCAAGTCCGGCGAGCGCAGTTACATAGTCAAGTACGTCGCCCGTCACCCCGTCACCCCGTCATGGTCGGCGGGCGGCTCCTGCCGCTGCACGTGACCCTGCGCAGTGGGAACGCAGACTGGATCGGCGCCACTACCCGCTCGGGCAAATTCCTCGGATACGGAAACTGGCGCCTGTTTCCCTCACCGAAGGGGGTCCAGGGGCGGATAGAGCTCCAGCTCTGGATCGGCGAGCCGTGGCAGGTGGCCCGGTGGGACACCGACGGCACCCCTCAGACCTTCCCCGCGCTGCCGCCATGGCCCTCCGCGGCGCCTGTAGCCCGCCGTGCACGTCCCGAACCTGCACCTTCCCCAGCGCCGAACCAAGCCGACGCCGATGAAGACAACCGGGCCGCAGATCCCGCCTCCATCACGAACCCGGGGCAGGCTGACGCCCCGCCGGCCCCGCAGCGCCCGTCCGACACGGCGGACGTCGAACGAGGCATGGAGCCAGGCTGTGCAGTGAAGCCCAGCCCCGCGATTCCTCTGGCCACCAGGTACGAGCAGCACGCACCCGCAGAAACACCGTCAGTATCTGTCCTGGACGAGGCGGAATTGTTCCAGCTCGCCCCGGCGGATCCTGCACAGGAGCCGGCGGCCGCCGCTTCGCACGGGGAAGCTCCCGGGGCGCCCCTGCCGCCCGCTCCTGCCACGCCGTCCGCCCCGCGTCGCGTGAACCCGGACCCGGGAGCTACGCACGCCCAAGGTGAAGGCGGACATGCTGCTGAACAGCAGGAGGAACCGGTTCCCGTGCCGGAGGCGCCCGTCGCTGTCATGTCCGCGAAGGAGTTGCACGGCGCGGATGAACCACCGTGCACATCACCGCAACCGGACGGGATACCCCTGTCACCTTCCTCACTGCCAGCGCCGCCTGCTTCCGCGCCGGACCAGGACGCGCAGCCACACCCAGGAGTTCCTCCCGTACCGCCTCCGCCCCGGTACGCGCCCACCATCCCCGACCCGCGCCGCTCGGCGCTCCGGCGCTGGCTGGACCGCAGGCTCCGGTCATGAAGCGGTTGCATGCCTGGTGGCAGCGATGCCGGCAAGGCCCCGGAATTCCCCATCAACATGCCTTGGGCGAAGCCGAGTCTGGAAGAAGCACTGCGGCGGCTCGCCACCTCGGCAAGTACCTGGCGCGACTCGCAATGCCGCCGCCTCCGCACCAAGCGTGACCGGGGAGCTGTCAGCTCCCAAGGCTGAAGGCGGCATGGTTCATCTCGGTGGTGGTCTCGCGCCGGCGGGCATCGTCGAGCATCCGTCCCCACTTGCCGTTGGAGTAATAGACGAGCTTCCCTGTGCTGGGCTCCTGGAAGGTGACGTTGCATCCAACATGGCCATGGGCGTGGTCACACAGGCAGGTGCACCTTTTCTGCCTGACTTCCCATCCCAGCCCGGTGGGGCCGTGGCCGTGGAGGCGCCTGTTGCCGTGCCGCCTTCCACACCGACCGGCCGACACCGCCTGGGAACGGGTCCTGTAGATCCTGGGAGCGGATGACGGACGGTCCGGTGTGCTGGAGCCCGGGCTGGTGCGGCCGGTGTCGCCGCCGCGGGCGGCGTGATTCTGGATCCGGGACTGGCCCAGCATGATGGCGTGATGGACGGCCTGATTTATCGCGGCGGATCGTTCGGTGTCCGTGCCCGGCCGGATGTCTGTCACCCTCTGTGGGATGGAGACGGCCGGTTACCCCGGCAAACGCGTCAGCGTGCCGGCGGACCACCGGGAACCTTTGGCGGTAGCGCTCCACAGACACGTGCGGTGGAGCGGCAGACCGTCGGGGTGCGGGAGCTGTCCCGCCGGCTGTTCCCGAGTTCAGGTCGTCATCCTGCATCGGCGAGTGGTCGTTGTTCGGCGCCACGCAGTTCACGCGGCGCAGGCGCTGCGTGGTTCATTCCATGTCGTGGCGTGCGCCAGGAGACGGGCGTGGAGGCCGGCCAAGCGGGGCTCGGCCAGCGCGCCGGATCGGGTAGCGAGATAGAGCGTGTTGATGGGCGGCTCTTCGGGTTCTAAGAGCGGGACCAGGGCTCCTGTGCCGATTTCGCCTGTGCACAGATAGCTGGGCACGACCGAGATCCCTGCGGCCGCGGTGACGGTCGCGATGACGGCGCGCAGGTCAGGTACGACGACGGCAGGAGAGGCGGGGGGCGCACAACCGAAGATCGCCGGCCAGTAGCCGCGGATGATGGGGAGGGATTCCGCATACGAGATGAGCGGGACCTTCTCCAGGGCGCGTGATCCGTCTGTGGCCAGTCCTCCTGCCGGAAGGTTGGCAGCGACCTGCGGAGAGGCAATCAGGACGAATTCCTCGTCAGCCAGCGGTCTTTCGTCGATGCCCCGGCAACGAGGCCGGATGGTGGAGACGACGATGTCGAGGTGGCCTCCTTTGAGGTCGGCGAGGAGGTCGGAGGACTCGCCGAGGGAGACGCGCACATCCATGCCGGCGGTGATGAGGTTCGCGATGGCGGGCATGACGCGTACGGCCATGACTTCCGCCGGGCCGCCGAGGCGCAGTGGCCTGTTGCTCGCGTCAGTGCTGAAGTGGCGTCCTATGGCGACGTTGAGGTCGTTGATGGATTCCTCGATGTCGTGGGCCAGTGCCTCTCCCTCGACGGTGGGCACGGCGCCTTGTGGTGTGCGGTCGAACAGTGGCCTTCCCAGCTCGCTTTCCGGCCGCGGATCTGTTGGGTGACGGCGGGCTGGGTGATGTCCAGGTCGCGTGCGGCCTTGGTGAATGATCCTGTGCGGTAGACACTGACGAATGTTTGCAGCCATCCCAGTTGCATAGTTTCTGGCCCCCTGTAGCCAGTGCGGGGGCGTGGCGCGCCATACGGCGTGATCCGATCCATCCCCCATGATCAAACTTATCGGACGCAGTGTCACGTCGGTGGGCGGTTTTACTGCCGCTTTGCGGTGTGATCCCGCCCACCAACAGGCCCGTTTTACAGGGCAGTTGACTGCTCAATGACCAGCTCAGCGACGCGTGCTGCGGAGGCCGGGTTCTGGCCGGTCACCAGGCGTCCGTCAGCCACAGCGTGCGCGGCGAAGTTGTCTGTTTTGGTCACATTGGCGCCCAGTTCGACGAGTGCGGTCTCCAGAGCGAAAGGCACGGTTTCGGTCAGGCCAGCGGCTTCTTCTTCCTCGTTTGTGAATGTGGAAACCTTCCTTCCGGCCACGAGCGGGGTTCCGTTGGACAGGACGACCGGGAGGAGGCCGGCGGGCCCGTGGCACACGGCGGCTACGACGCCGCCGTTTTCGTAGATGTCTGTGGCGAGGGTGGCGAGGGCGGTCGCCTGGGGGAAGTCCCACATGGTGCCGTGGCCGCCGGCGTAGTAGATGGCGTCGTAGTCGGCTGCCTTGAGGCTGGTCGGCGGTCGGGGTGGTGGCGAGAGCCTGGGCGTGGTCGGCGAGGAAGGCGGCGCTGACGGCGTCGCCGGGCTTGATGCCGTCCTGTGGGGCGCCGCCCTTGACCGAGACGAAGGCGACCTTCCAGCCGGCGGCGTTGAAGACCTCTGCGGGATGGGCGACTTCGGGGACGTAGAAGCCGGTCTTGCGGCCGGTGTCGCCGAGGGTGTCGTGGGAGGTCAGGGCGAAGAGAACGGTGGGCACGAGGGAGTTTCTTACGTTGTAGGTGGTTGGTGTGGGGCCGAGCGGTGGCTGGTCAGCCCGCGAAGGTGGCCAGTTCCGGGAGATAGACGCGACGCTGGCGGCGCTGGATGGCCCGTTCGATGTGATCGGCGGTGTGGTAGCCCCACCAGGCCCACAGTGATGTGGCGCCGGTGTCGCGCACGGCGAGGGCGTTGGTGATGTGGTCGTCGATGAAGGTGACCGCTTGTGGGCGCAGTCCGTCTGTGGCGGCGAGTTCCAGGACGGCGGCTCGTTTGTCGGAGCACTCGCCGATGACTTGGACGACGGTGGATTCGAGCCGGTGGTGGGTGAGAATGTCCCAGACCGAGGCTTCGTCCTTGGCCGTCACGATGGAGGTGCCGCGGCCTCGGTGGCGCTGCAGTAGCCCGGCGATGCCCGGGTAGAGGGTGTGCATTGCGAGCCATTCGTCGCGCTGCTGGTCGCGGAGCGCTGCCCGCACTGCTGTGGCCTCCTTTACCAGGGAGGTGAGCTTTTTCGGGTTTTGACGGCTGGAGAGCTTCTCGTAGCCGGCGACGGTGGTGATGTACGCGGCGTCCGGGTCGCGGGCGACCATGAAGTCGTCCAGGAGGCGGGCGTAGTTGCGCACGATGCGGAAACGGTCGAGGAACTGCCGGGGCATCGCCTGGGCCAGTTCGGTGAGCGGTTTTGCGGCGACGGCAGCCGGCTCGTGGTCTGCGTACCACGTGACGAGGGCGCATTCGGTGAATGCGTCGGCGATGACGCCGTCGAAGTCGAGTATCAGCACGAGATGGCTCCCATGTCCGAAGGAGGGCCCGGGCACCGGGTGAGGACGGGGGGGAAATCGCGCGGCGCCCGAGCGGCGGGTGGCGGCTGTCCTGAGAACGTCAGGAGGTCAGGCCGCAATCCGGTCTTGGGAGGCGACGGTCGCGAAGACTGCCTGCATGAAGCGGCCGACGTAGCCGTAGTAGGAACAGGTGATGATGTGGCCGTCGACGATGACGTCCGAGTCGACGACATCGGCTCCGGCGTTGATGACGTCGTCGCGCAGCCCGATGTAGGCGCAGGCCTTGCGGCCCTTGAGGACACCGGCGGAGACCATGATCCAGGGGCCGTGGCACAGGCCCGCCACCACCTTGTGCGCGGTGTCCATGGCGCGGACGAAGTCCAGGACGTGGGCGTCCTGGCGGACGCGGTCGGGGGCCTCGTGGCCGCCGGTCAGGATGACGGCGTCGTAGGCGGCCGCGTCCAGGTAGTCGAAGGACACCAGTGGCTTGGCGGTCTTGTCCATCGGGAGGGGAATGCCGTACTTGCCGATCACGTCCTGGCCGCCCTTGGTGGCTACGTCGACGTTCCAGCCCTCTTCCAGAAGCCGGTAGTAGGTGTAGATGACGTCGTGGTCCTGGAAGCCGGGGCCGGTGATGATGACGGCACTGGGCATGGCGGGTCTCCTTGATGACTAGGTGAATGGTGCGCGCAGGGCTGGTGAGGCCGTGGGCATCAGGCCAGGGCGAGAGAGAGGTAGTACTGGTCCAGGGCCGGGCGGCGGACGTCGCCCTGGGCCCGGGCGAGGATGTCGACTTCGCCGGTGACGACACCGGTCAGGCCCAGGGGAATGTGGAACAGGTCGCCTTCCTGGCGGCGGTAGAAGACATCCATGCCGGCGCGGATGCCGAAGGCGAACTCCCCGGCCGGGGAATGCTCGCGCAGCCTGGCCTGCGGCAGGTAGGAAACCGGTTTGGCAGGCAGGTCAGGTGCCGCAGCATGCACGGTCTCGTAAGCGGTGTTCTCACGGCTGTAGTTGTCCCGCAGCCGGATCAGGTCGAACTTGTTGCGGGGTGCCTCGACCTCGATCAGCCAGAGCGGGCCGGGGCCGATGCTGCGGGTGGAGTGGAAGGCTCCGCCGGCGATACGCAGGATGGAGCCGGCGCCGACCGGGTGCTGGCCGGTGAGAGTGTCGGTCACGCCCTGGCCCATGAGGCACAGCAGGTAGGTGAGCTTGCGGGGGTGGACGTGCATGGAGGTGGACTGGCCCTCGTCGATCCTCAGGTTCCACACGTCGATGAAGTCGTCGACGTAGACGCAGTACTCCATCCCCCACGGCTTGGGGATCACCTCGTTGAGATGCTCGTCCTCGTCCAGGCGCTCGTTGCCGACCCGGCTGCCTTTGCGGACGACCTCGTTGAGCGCTGAGAAGTCGCGCGGCCCCGGGTCGATGCGGACGGCAAAAGCGTGGTCTCTGGTCGTGATCTGATCCTGTGTCAGCTCGGACATGGGATCCCCCTTCGTCAGTCGGCTCGTCCCCCCGGCCGATCAAAACGCTAGGGATGTGCCAGGCCGCTGCCAAATAGCCTGCGCAGCAGCCCGGGATAACGGCTGCGGGGGCCCTCGCCCCGGTCATCCCCCCCGATTCGAACGCTTATTTGAAGCGGTGGGGGGAGCGTGTGAGTGTCGAAGCGGGCCTTCCCGGGCTGGTTCCTCCGGGGTGCCCTTCCCGCCTCTCTCGCGAAGGAGTTCCACCGTGAGCACTCCCACTCCCACCCGCGGCCGGCAGGCTGAGCAGGTACCCGGCAGCATCGTCACGCAGATCAAGTCCATCGGAGTCCTGGGCTACGAATCCTGCTCCGAGCAGGACACCATCACCCCGCTGGAGATCTTCAAGGGCGCCGCGATGGTCACCTCCGGCCAGATCGCGCCGTGGCAGCGGGAAGCAGCCAACCGTGAGCTGGACGTGCGGCTCGTGTCGCTGGAGCCCGGCGTCGTCAAGATGCAGATGGGCACCAATGTGGTCGCCGACAGCGTGCTGAAGGATGACGAGCTGTTCGACATCCTCTACATCCCCGGCGGTGTCGGTTCCGGCGTGCTAACCACCAACGACCGCCTCCACAAGGTCATCCGCCGCCACCACGAAGCCGGGAAGGTGATCGCCGCCAACTGCTCGGGAGTCGGGATCATCGCCCGCGCCCGCATCGTCAACGACGAACCGCTGACCTGCGTCGCAGCAGTAGCCCGCGGGCTGCGCCGCGACGGGTTCAACGTGCCGGTCGCCCGCCGGATGTGGGTGGCTAACACCGCCTACCGCATCTGGACCTTCACCGGCTCCTACGGCGTCAACGGCGGGGCCGTGGCCATGGTGGCCCACTACTTCGGCCGTGAGATCGGCACGATCGTCTCAATGATGTTCGACACGGTCGGCGGCATCGGAGACGTGATCTTCGAGGAGACAGGCCCGGAGTTCTACCAGCACCCCGAGCTGGAGGAAACCTTCCAGGACTACTTCCAGGACATGCTCATCCCCGCTGTCGACGACAACGCCGGCCTCTAACCATCGAAGGGTAGGCCCGTCATGGCGCAGCGCACCACGCCCGTGGAACTCAGAGACCTCAACTGGATCCGCGGGGCACTGCAGACCGCCGTTGCTCTCGAACACTCAACGATGCCTCTGTACTGTGCGGCGATGTACTCGCTGGAGGTGCAGAACTACCCCTACTACATCATCCGCTCGGTGCTGATGGAGGAGATCGTCCACATGGCCATCGCCGCGAACATGGTCGCCGCGCTGGGCGGGTCACCCGACATCAAGGGACTGGCGCCGGCTTATGCCACGCGCGGGCTGCCGCGAGGCGTAGCACCGGACCTGCCGGTGATCCTCGCCCGGCTTTCCCCCCGGTCACTGGAGAACTTCATGCGCCTGGAGGCGCCGGGGTTCATGCTCAACTCCCGACAACGCGCCGGCGTCTATCCGACCATCGGAGCCTTCTACGACGCCATCCGGGAGGCCATCGACGCGAACAAGGACGCCGTCCGCCGCGCAGTGCGGGCCGGCGGCCCGGCAAACCAGGTCGGAGGCAATCTCGGCTACCTCACCTTCGAAGCCGATGACACAGTCGATCCGGTGGAGCAGTTCCATGCGGCGCTGGACGTCATCACCGAGCAGGGCGAAGGCCAGGGCACCGGATCCGTCGAAGCCGGGGAGGAGTTCCAGCGCGAAGGTTCGCACAACGCCCGATTCGCCGAACTGCGTTACGGACGCCGCTATCTCGCACCCCCGCAAGCAGCGATCTCACGGGAGAACGAGCCCGACTTCTTTCTCGGCGAGACCATCGCATGGCCAGTTGTCATCAACACCCTCGCCGTTCCCTCGGACGGCTACGCAGCACTCCTTGAACGCGACCCCAGCGCTCCCCGAGTCCGCAAATAACTCGAAACCTTCGACGACGCCTACACCCAGATGATGGTCGCCCTGGACACCTCGTGGAACGGCCCGGTGGAAACCTGGTGGCCGTCCCTGGGGGCAGCTGTCACACAGATGGACCAGATGCGTGTCAGGTCCTGCTTCAACATCATGCGCCTCCAGGTCCCGCAAGAGGCTGTCAGCGTTCTGGAGGCCCTGTACCCAAGGGAGTTTAAAGCACTTGAGCGATACACCGACCTGAACAAGCCAGTTTTCTACGGGCCCCGGTTGTCAACGCAGCCGGGCACTGACGGCCCCTAGGCTGACGGCCGGATGCCCCTTGATCCAAAGGGCCTCCGGCCGGTTCCACTACCGGAACCGGCCACCCACCACGCAACGAGGGAGCACCACACACCGTGGCACGCACAGAACAACGTCTGCCACTCGGTGGGCTGCTGGCACTGGCGACAGCCGGGTTCCTGACGATGCTCACCGAAACCGTCCCAGCGGGTCTCCTGCCGCAGATCGGCCGGGGACTCAACGTCTCAGAAGCACAGGCCGGCCAACTGCTCACCGTGTACGCGGCGGGAGCGGTCCTGGCCGCCATACCCCTGACCGCGATGACACGCGGTCTGCCCCGACGGCCCGTACTGATCGCTACCGTGACAGCCGTGGCTCTGGTCAACGTCGTCACTGCCGTATCCAGCTCCTACGCCCTGACCATGACCGCCCGAGGCCTCGGCGGCATGGCCACCGGCGTGCAGTGGGCCATGATCGCCGGATACGCCATGCGCCTGGTCGACGAACCCCTGAAGGGCCGCGCCCTAGCGGTGTCCATGGCAGGAGTACCCACCGCACTGGCCCTCGGTGTCCCGCTGGGCACCTACGCCGGAGACCTCCTGGGATACCGCTACACCTTCGCGGCCATCGGCGTCCTCGCGCTCGGCGTAGCCCTGTGGATCCTGGCCACCGTCCAGCCGTTCCCGGGGGAACCCGCCTCCACACGGATCCCGCTGCGCCAGGTCTTCCTGCTGCCAGGACTGGCCGCGATCCTGGTCACCGCCCTGCTGTTCGAGGTCGGCCACATGAACCTCTACACCTACGTCGCCCCCTACCTGCACCGCGCGGCGCTGGGCGACTGGGTGGGACCGGTGCTACTGGCCTTCGGCGTAGCAGCGATGGCGGGTCTGTTCGCCGCCGGAGCGTTCATCGACAAGAATCTCCGCGCCGTCGTCGTCGGCACGCTGGCGCTCTTCACCCTCTGCATGGCCCTGTTCGCTCTGCTCGGCACCTACCCGTGGCCGGTGATCGTGGTGATGTTCGGATGGGGATTAGCCCTCGGCCTCGCCCCGACGATGTTCCAGGCCGCCTCGGCGAAAGCAGCCGGACAGGCTGCCGACGTGGCCCAGGCAATGATCGTCACCGTACTGAACGCCGGCATGTCCCTGGGCTCCGTCACCGGCGGCGTCGCGCTCAACCTGGAGGGCGTGAAGTCACTGCCCTGGGTCTCCCTGGTCGTCTTCGCGGCAGCCTTGGTGATCGCTGCGGCGGCCCGCCGCCACGCGTTCCCAGCCCCGTCTGCAAGGGCGAGCGCGCAGAGCACCCCGGAACCGGAGTTGCAGCAGTGAGCGCCTTTTACCACGTGTGTTTCACCGTCCCGGACCTGAACGCGGCGATGCAGGACTTCTCCGCTGCAGCCGGTGTCACCTGGAAGGAACCGGTCTCAGCGAGCATCGGCGAGTGGGACTACCGCATTGTTTTCACCGCGGGCGGCGCCCCGTTCATCGAACTCATCGAGGCACCCCCGGGCGGCCCATGGGGCGACACCACCGAAGCACGCTTCCACCATCTGGGCTTTTGGACTTCGGACATCGAGGCAGGCAGCCGGAGACTCACCCAGAACGGCTTCCCCCAGGCATTCTCCGGCTGCCCCTGGGGCCGTCCCTTCGCCTACCACCGTCTGAACAGCATCGGCAGCCACATCGAACTCGTCGACCAAGACCGCCAGCAGTCCTTCATCGACTCCTGGCATCACGGAGGGCAACCCATGCCCGCCATCAACGAGGAGGCCTTCCCATGGAACCCGTCACACTGATCACCGGCGGCTCGACCGGAATCGGCGCGGCCACCGCACTGCAACTGCTCAAAGCCGGCCACCGGGTGACCATCACCGCCCGCGACGCAGACAGGCTCGCCGAATTCCGCGCCCGGGCAGGAGCCGACGACAGTCAACTCATGACGCTGCCCGGCGACACGAGCGACGCGGAACACGTCCAAGCCGCCGTCAGGCTCACTGTGCAGTCCTGGGGACGTTGGACAATGTCATCGCCAACGCCGGCTTCTCCCTGCCCGGCACCCTTGCCGACCATCACCCCGAAGCCATGCGCGCCATGATCCTCACCAATGTCCTGGGCCCCGCCCTGGTTACCCAGGCTGCCCTGCCACATCTGAAAGACAGCCAGGGACGCCTCGTCCTGGTGGGCTCCGTAGCCGGAGTGAAGAACTCGCCCGGCAACTTGTACTCGTGACCAAGTGGGCCGTCCACGCCCTGGCAGAGAACACCCGCATGATGGTCACCGGTGACCAAGTCGGCGTCACCCTCATCGCGCCCGGAATGGTCGACACCCCCTTTTGGGACAACCGCGGTGGCAAGCCGCAACACCCCACCATGACCGCCGACCAAATCGCAGACTCCATCCTGTTCGCTCTCAACCAGCCACCCGGCATGGACATCAACCACATCCAAATGCGACCGCTGGGACAAGCGAACTAACACCCCATATGTGGCCGGGAGAGCGGAGACAGTCGTCTCCCTGATGGCAGCGCCGACGGCTTCCGTGGAGTCGGTGAAGAAGGCCGCCACCAAGAAGGTGGCGGCGAAGAAGGCGGCAGCCGGGAGACGACGGTCCGCAAGCCGTGTTCGGCATAGTGCAGGGCGCCGCCGTGGGGGCCGCCTATCAGGAGTGGTTCTTCCTGCCGCACGCCCTGGGACCTGAGGCTTGCTTGCTGAGCCGATGAGTACGCCGCACCGCTGCCCGCTGAGGGGGCCGCCGGGATCTTCCCGAGCCGCCCCGAGGTCCCCGCCCCCACTGCCGCCGAACGAGCCGTGGCCAGAACGTGGGTTGAGGCGCCGGTCAGCGAGTCACCAGACGTGCGGAGCCGCCGCCGCCTCGGGACCGGCCCCGTCGCCCCCGGCGGCCGACCGGCCGGATCTCTGGCACGGCCCGGCTCCTCCAGGAACGGCCTGCTGAACGACACTCAAGCGTGGTGAGTTGGTACAGCTGACGCGTCATGACTGAGCTCCGGCCGCTGTGCGGCCGGAGCTCGGCCGGTACCCGGGTGATCAGCCCCAGATCGAGTCGCCATCGGCGCTCTGGGCGAAGTCCCACCGGGTGTCGCTGTCGGTCTTCATATGCATACGCTCCCTCACGATTCTGACGTCCCGATCATGCAAGGGGGCCCGTTCACCTGCAACACGATTCCCGCCGCGGTGGAGCCAGACCGGGTGGTGCTCTTCTGGGACGGGGGCAGGTGAGGGGGAGGACGCGTTGGCTGAGGCGGTCGGCGGGGTGGGTGCCGGTGAGGGTGTGGTCGGTGAGCCAGTCCGCCACGGTCAACTGAATCAGCACACACGGCAGTTCACCGGGGGTGTCAGCGCCCAGGGAGGCGAGGCCGTTCGCGGGGGATGCCGTGGCCGCAGGGTCCGAGGTGCCCGTCGGGGCTGGTCTGGGTGGCCAGGACCAGGGCGAGCATCCGGGCGCCGGCTGTGGCTTGGGTCGTGCGGAGTTTCTTGTCCGCGACGATCTTCTGTGCCCATCCGCTGAGTTTCGGGCGGGTCTTCTTGCCGAACGTGAAGGGGCCGGGGCGGTCGCCGCCGGGGGAGAGCCAGGGGATGGTGATCGGCGTGGGGTCTTCGGGGCGGGATGCGAGCAGACTGTCGGCGCTTGCGGGGGTGGAGAGCCAGCCGCAGCCGGTCAGTTGCTCCACCAGTTTCTTGGGGTCGGTCAGACCCAGTGTGGTGAGGTCCTGCCCGACCAGGTTGCCGGTCCCGGTGTCGGGTGTGAGTAGTTGAGATACAGGAAATCCCGGCGAGAACGATCATGGTCCGGTCGGCACGTGCAAGCTGACCCGGTTCTCGTACTCGCGGCGGGCCTTGTGCTGAGCCGGGCTCTGCTCGTGCTGATCAACGGTTATGTGGAGTCCTACGGTGGCGGGTGACGTCGCGGAACCCCGTTGTCGGTGCCCGCTGCGAGGATCACTGGCATGGAGATCAAACATGTCGACTGGCTGAACTTCCTGGCCCGGTGGAGCGAGGAGTGGGCGGACGCGCACGGGCACGTCGATGAGCTGAGCCCCGAGGACGCCGCGGCACGGCGGGGCCGATGGCTGGGCGCCGATCCGGCCACCGAGGCGGACATCGCTGCGATGGAGGACCGGCTCGGCCGCGCGATGCCGCCCTCCTATCGGGAGTTCCTGCGGGTCAGCGACGGCTGGCGGCACGCCGGCGGCTTCGTCTGGAAACTGGCCGGTACCCGCGAGGCGCGCTGGCACAACGACGAGATGGGCCTCGGCGAGGATTTCGACGAATTCTGGGGGGAGGAGGACAACCCCGAGGAAGTGCGGGCGCAGGTGGGCCTGTGGTCCCGGGCGCTGCAACTGGACGTCGAGTCGGACATCACCTTCGTGCTGCTCGACCCGGAGGACGTGGGGCCGGACGGCGAATGGGCGGTGCGGGTGTGGGCTTCCTGGAGGGCCGAGGACCCCGAGCGCTATCCGTCGTTCGCGGCGTTCATGATCGCCATGCACCAGGAGTGGCACACGCTCGCGCCCGACCGGAGCAGTCGAGAGGGCGGCCCCACATTCGTCAACGGCACGACCCGGACCCAGGACGCCGCCGTGGCCCGGGCCCGGACCGCGGCACTGTCCGGTCGGCACGAGGAGGCAGCCGCCCTGCTGGAGGAGGCCGGGAAGTACGGCCGGCCGTACGCGCACGAGCTCCTGGACCAGATCGCGCAGCTGGGCGGCACGCGCGGGCGCGGGGTCCAGATGCCGCACCCCGACAACCCCCGCTTCCTCAGCGAACAGCTCCCGCTGAAGGCCGCCGATCTACTCAACAGCGGCCGGCCCCCGGAGGACTGGCACTACTCCGACCCAGCCGTTTTCCCCGACACCGCGCAGACCGCAGCGGACATCCAGCGCGCCGTACGCGAGGGGACGTACCGTTACCGGCCCGGCGGAGCGTTCGGCGAGGCCGTCCACGAGGCCCGCGAGCAGGCCCGGTGGGGTGACACCGATGCCGCCTGGCAGGTTCTGCGTGCCGTGATCCCGTTGTGGGAGCCGCTCGGCCCGGGCCACATCGCGCCGGTGGGCTTGCTCGCCGACCCCCTGCTCGCGCCGGTGCTGACCGCCGAACGGCGCCTCGAACTCCTGCGGACTCCACGCGGCGGCGAGAGCGGCCCGGCCCCTGCCCCCGCCGGCGACCGGAACCCCGACGGCCTGTCCTGGCTTGTCCGGCCCGGTGCGCTGCGTCCCTGGCAGACCTCGACCAGCGACTACCGGATGATCCTTGTCGAAGGCATAGCCCCGGACGAGCTGCCCGCGCTGCTCGGCTCATCGCCCGGCACGCCGCTCTCCCCTCCCCTGCGGCAGTGGGATGTCACCCGCCACCACCGATCCGGCCAGCGAATCTTCTCCAGCTACGACGACAAGGCACTGCTCAGCGTCGGACGGGCCGGGCCGGACTGGAGTTTCGCCTTCGAGCAGGATCCCTCCGCCGGGTTCGACACGCCGCGCTTCGTCTCTCCCGCACCGGCCGCTTCGGCCCCCGGCGGCCGGGCGATCGTGATCTGGCACGAGCGGCGCCGGGGCACCCCGGTCTTCCACGTGTCGGCCGGCGAGGGCGGCACGCCGCGCTACGCGTTCACCGTACGGGGCGGAACGCTCGAAACCAGCGCTGGCGCCGTTCCCGTCGAACTGGCTCCACCCGCCCTCGGGTTCGACGCCCCCGACGCGGACGGCCAGGCCTCGGCGGCAGCCCAGGCCCTGGACGCCATTGCCCGGATCCACGCTGTCACCGTGCCCCGCCTCGCCCTCACCGAGGGCCGGCTGCACACCTTCGAGTCGCTCTCCTGGAGCCGCCCACCCGGCCCCGGAGAGACGTACACGACGATCAGCATCGGCTAACCGGGGTTTGATACTGGTGGGCTCGCGTATTTAACTGTCGTCAGTTCTCCGCGGTGGTCAGCCCGCTGGTGACTGACGGTTGATCTCCGGAGACTGCCGTAGCGTTGCGCCATGAACCAGCAGGAGCGTGAAACCTATCTGGCAGCCCGGGCGGAGTTCGCGACGAAGCGTCGGGAACTCGATGAGGTTTGGCCGATTGACCAGACCGAGGAGGAGCTGACCGACAAGCAGTGGGCTGCCCTCGAAGAGGTCGAAAGGGCAGCGGTCGCGTTCACCGCTGCGCGCGACGCGTACTACGGCTGATCGCAGGGGGCTGGGACGGCAGTTGGAACATCGGTACAGCGGTTGGCGCTGAGAACGATCATGGTCAGGGTGTGAGCGCGCTGACCCGGTTCTCGTACTCGCGGCGGGCCTTGCGCTGTGCCGGGACAGCGGAGAGGCCCTGGCCGCCGTCGAGTGGCTGGCACCGGGCGAGGAGCTGGTGGTGCATCGCGGGTACGGCGCTGACGCGCAGGGTGTAGCCCTGGCCGCGCCGTACGGTCACCCCCTGGTCGAGCGCGGCCCGCTCGGCGGGTTCCAGCTCGGTGGTGCGGAGGTAGTCGGCGACCTTGCCCGGCATGTCGAGCGCGACCGGCATCTTAGAACCCATCTTTGAACCTCTGATGATCTCGTTCTCGCGCCTTGTTGGACGGCCTGGTGGGCATCGGGCCCTCCAGTCACTGGGGTCTCCGCGGTGTGACAGAGGGCCTCGCGGAGAGATTTCCGGTGCTTCACGCGCCGTGGTGGCGCGCCCTTCGGGTGTGGGATGGCGGGCGGATTCTGCCCAGTAGCGGGAGGGTCGGAGTTCCCTTTTACGGCCACGGGGCCGTGCTCCGGCCTGGCAGGCGGTGGGCGTGGTGCCCAGTACCGAGAAGGTCGGCAACGTCAGCGTGGGCCGGTACGAGCAGATCGTGGACCGGCTGCGCGAGGCAGCTGAGAAGTTGTCGAAGAGTTCGTTCATCATCGGCGACGGCGTGCTGGAAGTGGTCCCGATGCAGGAGCACGGCGGCCGGTCCGTGGCGGATGACCTGTTCGGGGTCTCCACGTGGCTGCACCGGCTGTCGGAGGACATCGACGTGCCCTACAACACGATCAAGGAGTACCGGTGGGTGGCCAGCCGGTGGCCCGACCGGCACCGGTGTCCAGGGGTGGCCTTCAGCACCCACCAGATCCTCGCAGCGATCTCTGATCCCGAGGAGCGCTGGGCGGCGATCAAGAACCCGCCGCTGGACGTGCGGACCGGCACGCGGCGATGGACTCCGGAGACGGCCCGGCAGAGGATGGGCTACCACGGTCCGGGACCCGAGACGGTGCAGGAGAAGATCGAGGCTGTGCACGACCTGGTCGCCGACGAGTAGGTCGCAGCCCAGGTGGCGACCGATCTTCTGCGTCGCCCGTCGGTCGCCTTCGAGGCCATGACCGACCACACGGCCCGGCACCAGGTCAACCACGCCCAGGTCGAGCAGTCACGCCGGCTGCGCGAGGCTGACGAGCAGCAACTCAACAGGTCCGAGAGCCCGTTCGAACCCGAGGTGCGGCGGATCAACCACGCGCTGGAGTTCTTGGACCTGGTCGGGGCCTGTCAGAGGTTCGTCGCGGCCACGGGCCGGATCGTGCCGTCGCTGCGGGAGCGACGGTTGTCCGAGGACGAGCGTGAAACAGTGCACCGCGACGTCGACCGCGTACGGGCCACCTGTGAGTGGATCACCACGGCCGTGGACACCGGCGAGGTCGACGTGGACGAGGAACTGGCGAAACTGCTGCGGGGCGAGTAGCCGTGCCCCGGTCCCAGCGCCGGGGCGATGCAGCACGCGAACACGCGGAGGCGGTCTGGCGGGTGCTCATGCAGGCCCGTCCGGCCGGACTCCACATGCCCCAGCTGATGCGTGCCACCGAACTCACCCGCGCTCAGGTGGGCTCGGGGCTGGCGATGATGCGCGACACCATCACGAAGAAGGGGTGGCCACCGGTGATCTACACCCGCGCGGACGGGTACCAGTTCACCACCGACCCGGACGACCTGGAGGCCTACGAGACGGCCCCGGGTGCACGTGCTGCTCACCGAGGTCCGCCGCCTGATCATCGGCACCATCGCCCCGCACGCCGCCCTGGACCCGGACGACAAGCGCCTGCGCCACATCGTCGCCCAGCTCAACTCCGTCGAGTCCACCCTCGACCTGATCGCCTGACCGGAGGAGAGGCGGACGCAATGCGGCAGCGCCGCTACCCCTCGGACACCACCGATCTTGAGTGGGCTCTCATCGAGCCGCTGCTGCCGGTGCCGGCCTGCCAGACCCCGCGTGGCGGCCGCCCGGAGGCACACCCTCGACGCGAGATCGTCGACGCCCTTCGCTACATCGTCGACACCGGATGCAAGTGGAGCGCGCTGCCGCAGGACTACCCGCCCTTCAAGACGGTGTTCGGGTTCTTCACCCGCTGGTCCGCGGCCGGCATCTTCAACCTCATCCGCGACCAGCTGCGGCGCCACATCCGACGAACCATGGGAACATCCCCGCACCCGGTGGCCGTAGTGATCGACTCGCAGTCGGTCAGGGTCGCCGCCACCGTCCCGCGGTCCGCGTCCGGGTACGACGCGGGGAAGAAGATCCCGGGCAGGAAGCGACATATCATCGTGGACGCCAAGGGGCTGCCGCTGTTCGTGATGGTCACCCCGGCCAACCTGCACGACAGCGTCGCGGCCCGCGAAGTCCTCTTCCGCCTGCGGCTGATGCACCCCGAAATCACCATCGTCTGGGCCGACCTGGCCTACGCCGGCACGCTCGTCGGCTGGGCCAAGTCCTTCATCCGCCTGACGATCAAGACAGTGAGCAGGCCCAAGGACGCAAAGGGGTTCGTGGTCCTGCCGCGCAGGTGGGTGGTGGAAAGGTCACTCGCGTGGCTGCTTCACGCCCGCCGCAACGCGCGCGACTACGAGACGCTGCCGCAGCACTCCGAAGCGATGCTCACCCTCGCAGCCATCACCTTGATGACCCGCCGGCTCACCCGGCAGCCCGTCCAGCCCAATGCCGCCGCGCCCCGGCCGACACCCGCTGTCCAGGCTGCAATAACGAAGACGGTCAGTTCGTCTCGTCTCGCGTCGCCCGGTTCTAAGTCCGCTGCATGCAAACGGGGTCGTGCCTTCGAACGGACGGGAGTGCCAGTACCACCGCGACTGCGGTCAGCTGCCA
Organism: Streptomyces sp. CB01201; assembly: GCF_002803085.1. Classification (GTDB taxonomy): domain Bacteria; phylum Actinomycetota; class Actinomycetes; order Streptomycetales; family Streptomycetaceae; genus Streptomyces; species Streptomyces hundungensis. Next base: position 31,081 of record NZ_NNBJ01000025.1, read on the forward strand.
CAGCACACCGAGCCCCAGGAGCCGGTCGGCTCCCACGACGCCCGACACCGGCCCGGCCAGCGCCAGTCCGAGCGGTCCCAGGGCGAAGGCGCCCAGGCTGTCTAAGGCGCTGATGCGTCCGCGCATCTCGGCAGGGATCTCACGCTGGATGACGGTCGTCACGAGGGTGTTGCACACCGCTGCGCCGCCTCCCGCGAGGAGTGCAGCGGCTGCCACCCAGGCCAGGGGCACCCGCGCGGCCAGCGCGGCCGCCGGAATGGCCCAGCCGGCGGATGCAGCCATGGACCAGGCGAGTGCCCGCCTGGGGTTCCTGCCGAGCAGCGCCAGGCCGCCGACGATCGAGCCAATGCCGTACAAGGCCAGTACCAGCCCCCAGGCCCTCGCGCCGCCGAGCCGCTGCTGGGCGAGAGTTGGTCCCAGTACCAGGAACGGAGCCCAGAGGAGGAAGTTGAACAGGGTGATGTGGAGGGTCGTGACCCACAGCCATGTACGGGAGGTGAACTCCTTCCAGCCGCGCCCCAGTTCGGTGAACAGCCCACGGCGGAGCGCGGCCGACTGCGACCGGGGCAGCCCGGCCAGGGCCACGACGCTCACGCCGTAGCTGGCCGCGTCGACAGCGACCACTGAGCCTGCATCAGAGACCGCGATGAGCAGACCGGCCAGGCCTGGCCCCGCGACTGAGGCCACAGCCTGGGCGATCTGCAGCACCGCGTTGGCGTCCGCAAGGTCGTCCGCAGGAACAAGGCCGGGTACCAGAGCTGCCAGACCCGGGCTGAACCCTCCCTCACCGATTCCGAGGACCACCGCCAGGGCGACCACCTCCCAGATCCTCACGCTGTGAGTGAGCAGCAGCACGGCCAGCACTCCCTGGGAGGCGAACCGGAGCAGATCCGCTATCAGCATGACCGCACGGGCTCCGAGCCGGTCGGTGAATACTCCGCCGAGCAGCAGCACGACAAGCACCGCGAGAATCCGAACCGCCATCACCACGCCGACAGCGTCGACCCCGCCGCCAGGCAGCTGCAGCACGGCGAAGGTCGTAGCGATCGTGTTCATCCCGGAGCCGAGCAGCGACGTGCTCTGGCCGGCGAGGAAACGGCGGAACCGGGAGTGCCGCAGCGCGCGCAGACGGTGAGCAGCCGTCCGGGGCCTGGAGGCAGCGGGAGGGCGAGTGCGAAGCGTCATGGGTCCGCACTCTTCCTCCATCAGCCTATTCCCTGCAAGGGTTTCCAGGGAAGAATGCTGATTCTTTCACGAGCAATTTTACTTCCGCGCTAATTGGCGCAGTAAATGACCTGTATTTACTGCAACATGCCTGGTGGTAGGCTCAGTTACGGAAGAGCAAAGCAGTCTTCACGAAGCTCATTTACTGCGGATGGCTAGCATGAGTAAGCGCCAAACCGGCGACGTGGACACACTCCGTCCGGCTCCGGTGGAATACAGCGCCGCCGTCGACCGCTACCTCGCTGCGGCCGATCTCGGCAGCGCCTCCCGCCGCGTCTACCGCATCTCGCTGCACGGGTGGGCCTGGCCACTGGTCGACCGCCGGGCCCCGACCGGTCGTGAGCGCAAGGGCTCACACCCGCCCGTCGTTCCTCTTGCCCTGCTCAACGACCCGGAGGCCCGAAAGCGGCTGCAACGGGGACTGGCCGACCGCGCCGCCGCCGCGCAACCACGCACGCTGGCCCGCGAACTGGCCTGCCTCCGAGCAGCTACAGCATGGTGGCTGGCACAAGGCTGGATCGCCACAGACCCAGCGACCGGACTGGTACCGCCAACGCCGGGCTCTGAACCGACACCCACCTCCTGTGGTGCTTCCACGGCTGCGAGGGCGACTGCCGCTGGCCCGGATCGGGCCCGCGCCGTCCTCGCCTTGCGGGCTCCACTCAGGGAGTTGACTCTGTGGCACCTCCTCCACGAGTCGCGAGCCTCCGTTGAACGGGTACTCGCCCTTGACATCGACCACCTCGACCTAGCCCGCCGACGCACCAAGGAGCGCGCGGTAGGACCCCTCAGCTGGGGACCCGGCACTGCACGCCTGCTTCCCATGCTGCTGGCCGGGCGCACCGCGGGACCGGTATTCGTCACCGACCGACGGGCCCCCGCCGCCACACCGGCGGCCGATCGCTGCCCGGTGACGGGCCGAGGACGGCTTTCCTACCGCCGAGCCGCAGAACTCTTCACCGCCGCGACCAGACCACTCGATCCAGCCGGCCGCGGCTGGACCCTGCTTGCCCTGCGCAACCGAGCGCCCCGTAACAGGCCGTTCCCCTGACGACGCAGCGGCAGGCGCCCTGCCCTGCCATCCACTTCCAACCAGGTCGCTGGCGGCCTCTACTCCGCTATCCCTGCAAGGCAGCTACGGCAGCCGATCAAGGACCGGGCGGATCCGAGGTTCAAGGATGGGTTCTAAGAGCGCCCGCATCGTGTCGCTGGTCGTCTTCTGTGTCGTGCTGGGCTGCATGCTCAACAAGGCCTGGGCCGGCTGGTACCAGTCACCGATCGGGCAGGTCGCCCTCGCCGTCCTGGGGGTTTCTTCGCGATGAACCTCAACTGGCTGCGCCGCTACGCCCGCACCGCACCGGACCCCCGTCTCCTGGACCCCCTGCCCAGCGGGCCCCACCCCGCCGGCGCCGAGCACCTCGCCTCGGGAGGAAAGCGATGATCCCGCTGAACGCGGTGCTGCCCGCGGCGGCGGCCGGGGCCCTGGTCGGTCTGGCCGTCAAGGCGGCCTGGCCCGCCCGGCCGGACCTGAACGCGGTCCTGGACCGCCTCGATGCGGAAAAGGCCCCCGGCCTCCAGCTCGCCTCCTCCGACGCGGCAGGCCCTGACAACTTCGCCGAGAAGGTCGGCGGCCGTCTCCTCGACGAACTCGGCGGCCGCCTGGCCCTGCCCGTGAAGGACCTGTCCCTGCTGCGGAAGTCCCCTGCCGAATTCCTCGGCCGCCGCGTGCTGTTCTCCCTGGGAGGCCTGCTCTTCCCTCAGCTGTTCCAGGCCCTGATGGCCCTGGCTGGAGCACCCTTCCCGTACGTGATCCCGCTGTTCCTCTCTCTGGGACTGGCCGCCCTGATGTGGATCTGGCCCCGTGTTGAGCTGCGCCGCGAGGCTGCCGCCACCCGCCTGATCGTGCGCCACGCCGTCGCCTCCTACCTTGAGCGCGTCGCCCTGGCACGCATCGCCAACTCGGGCGCGGCCCAGGCGCTGACCAAGACCGCCGAGGTCGGAGACGGCTTCATCTTCGCCCGCATGCGCCGCGTCTTCGCCCAGGCCGACCTGTCCGGCGTCACCGTGTGGGACGCCCTCAAGCAGCTGGGCGACGAACTCGACATCCCCGAGCTGACCCGTCCCGCCGACACCCTGGCCCTGGCCGGCGAGGGCGTCGCCGTCTACACCACCCTCCAGGCCCAGGCCCGCCAGCTGCGCGTGGCCCTCCTGGCCGATGCCAAGAGCCAGGCCAACGCCGCCAGCGCCGCGATGGTCCTGCCCGTCACCTTCGCCGTCATCCTCATGCTCGCCTTCGTGATGATCCCGCTTACCGCCACCATCCTCGGCAGCTGACCACAAGGAGCCAGTCATGGACATCTACGCACTCACCGCACTGCTGCGAACCCGCTGGCACCAGATGCGGGTAGCCCGGGACGCAGGCCAGTCCTCCACCGAAGTCGCTGTGTTCGCGGCCGTCCTCATCGTCGTCGCGGGCGCGGTCGCCCTCGCGATCAAGACCAAGGTCGCCGAGAAGATCGGCATCATCAACGGCGGCTGACATCCCGCACCAGCAGGATGACGACAGCCAGCGCAGCACCAGCAGAAGGGGGAGGGGAGTGGGGTTGAGGGACTGGCCGTGTATTCGGCAGCGCCTGCGCCGTGCGGACGGCGACCGCGGGGTGGGCAGTGTGGAGTTCGCGATTCTGGCTGTCGTCGTCCTGCTGCTCACCTTCACCGCCATCCAGGTAGGCCTGTACTTCCACGCGCGGAAGGTCGCACAGTCCGCTGCCCGCCAAGGCGTCGAGGCAGCCCGTCAGTTCGGCGCCACCCCCGGCGACGGCGTCGCCCAGGCGCAGGTCTTCCTCGCGAAATTCGGCGGCAGCGTCCAAGGATCCAGCGTTACCTCGGCCGGGAGCAGCGCCGGCCAGGTCCGCATCACCGTCCACGGCAGCGTCGCCACCCTCGTTCCCGGCCTGCACCTGAACGTCACGCAGCACGTCGACGCGCCCGTCGAAGTCTGGACTGCCCAGTGAACGCCCCCGCGCCCCAGCGGCGCCCGCTGGCCACGGCCTGTCGGGCGCCGCTGGGGCAGGACCGCGGCAGCTATGCCGTGGAAACCGCCGTGCTCGCCCCCGCCCTCATCGCGCTGCTCCTCCTGATGATCACGTTCGGCCGGGTCACCGACGCCGACGGCGCGGTCGACTCCGCTGCCCGCGCGGCCGCCCGCGCCGCCTCCCTTGAGCGCGACGCCGCCAGCGCCCAGGTCAAGGCCCAGGCCGCAGCGGACCGGAGCCTTACCGGCGACGGCGTCACCTGCCGCGTCTCCACCGTGAACGTCGACACCGCCGGATACGCCCGACAGGTCGGCGTGGACGCGACGGTGACCGCGTCGGTGTCCTGCGTCGCGAACCTGTCCGACATCGGACTGCCGGGCCTGCCCGGCTCCAAGACGCTCCGCTCGTCCTGGTCGAGCCCCCTCGACACCTACAGGGGCCGCACGTGATGACCGCGCTGACCGGCGCCGTACGCCGCCGAGCCGCACCCACCATGCGCTGCCGGAACCAGGATCGGGACCGTGGGTCGATGTCGGTGTTCTTCGCGCTGGCCGCCCTCGCCATCCTCATGGTGCTCGGGCTCCTGGTCGACGGAGGCGGCGCTCTGAACGCCGCGAACCGCTCCACCTCCCTGGCGCAGGAAGCCGCCCGCACCGTCGGCCAGCAACTCGACGCAGCCCAAGCCGTCCAGGGCACCGCCATCACCGTCGACCCGGGCGCCGCGGCAGGCGCCGCCCGCGACTACCTGGCCGCCCGCAACGTATCCGGCGACGTCAGCGTCAGCGACGACGGACGCACCCTGAACGTCACCGTCCACGCCACCTACACCACCCTCTTCGCCCAACTGGTGGGCCGCTCCACGATCAACGTGACCGGCACCGCCCACGCACACCTGCAGACCCAAGCCGCTGGAGGCTGACCGCGATGGCACCCCCAACACCCGCACCCCTGCGCACGCTCGGCAGGCTCCTGCGCGCCGCGGCCGGCCTGGACCTCCTCCTCGCCCTCACCGCCGGCCTCCCCGCCCTCCTGCTGAAGGTCGGCCACCAGCCCGGCGAACTTACCGGCGGCTGGCACCTGCTCACCCAACAGGACGACGGCTCCCTGCTCCTGGTCGTCCTCACCCTCATCGGCTGGGCCGCCTGGGCCGCGTTCACCGGCTCCGCGATCCTGGAGATCCTGGCCCTGGCCCGTGGCCGGTCGGTACGCCGCGTCCGGGGTCTGGGCGGCCTGCAGTCGCTGGCCGGGTTCCTGATCGGCTCGATCGTGCTGCTCGCCCCGACCGCTGCCTCCGCTGCCACACCCTCGCCTGCCGTCGCCGCCACCTCGACCCACCTCACCGGTACAGCGAGCCCCGGCCCGAGCCGGTCGGCGACCGCGACGGTGTCCAGCGACGAGGCGAAGTGGCCCACCCACACGGTGACTTCGGCCACCGAGGCGCCCTGGGACCTGGCCGTCACCTACCTCGGCGACGGCCAGCGGTGGAAGGACATCGCCGCGCTCAACCCGGACGTGCCGCACATCGCCGCGGGAGACCAGTACCTGCCCAAGGGCACGGTCATCAAGCTCCCGGCCGACGCCCGGACGAGCGCCCCCACCACCAGTGCGGCCGCCACCGCATCCTCGGCCCCGGCCACGCCGAGCCCGGCGACAGCCACACCGAACACCCCCAGCGCTCCGGGCCAGGACGAACAGAAGACCCAGGACACCGGCGGGAGTCACGACGCAGGCCAGGTCACCGAGCGCACCGTTCAGGACGGCGAAAATCTCTCGCTGATCGCCCAGGAGGCATACGGAGACCCAGACAAGTGGCCCACGGTCTTCGAGGCCAACAAGGGCGAAGCACAGCCCGGCGGGCACCACTTCACCGACCCCGACCTCATCTTCCCGGGCCAGCACCTCAAGCTGCCACACGCCGGCACCCCCACCACACCGCCCGGCACACCCGCCCCCGGTGACACGACCGGCCAGCACGCGACCCCACCACCCGCCACCGACCATCCCGCGCCCCCCAAGCACGACACCACGCCCCCGGACCAGGCCCCCGGCGCAGACGCCGGCAAGGGAGCAGAGACCGACAAGCCCACCCCGCCGGCCGCGACCCCCACGCCGTCCCCGACCGCTCCGGCACAGCCCACTCCCCCCACGGCCGTCCCCGCGCCGAGCGCGGACAACAAGCCCGTCGCACCGCCCGCCGCACAGGCCAGCAGCGACAGCGACACCGCGCTGGCACCAGCTGCCGCATGGGCCGGCGCCGGCGTCCTGGCAGTCGCACTCGTCACCACCCTGACGACCCGCCGGATCCTGCAACAGCGCCGCCGCCGGCCCGGCCGGCGCATCCCCATGCCACAAGGCAGCGCGGCCGCGACCGAGCAGGGCCTGCGCGCCGCCCAACACCCCACCGGCTTCGACCTGCTCGGCACCGCCCTACGCTCTCTCGCCCTCAACCTCGCCGCCGCCGGCCGCGACCTGCCCGTCATCACGGCCGTCGTCCTCCACGAAGCAAAGGTCGAGCTCCACCTGGCCGGCGACACAGCGCCCATGAAACCGTTTACCGGGGCCGCGGGCCGTCAGGGCCTGTGGGTCTGCCCCGCGTCCAGCCCCGACCTGGCCGATGACGAGCAGCTCAACGATGCCGACACCCCCTACCCCGCCCTGGTCTCGATTGGCTGGGACGGCGCCGGCCACCTGGTCCTGGTCGACCTGGAACACATCGGCATCCTCAACCTGGCCGGCGACGACGACTTCGCCCGCAACGTCCTGCAGGCCATCGCGGTCGAGCTGGCCAGCACCCCGCTCCCCGGCCACCTCGAAGTAACCACCCTCGCCGACACCGCGCCGGGCCTGGACACCGCCGCCCCCGAACGCGTCGTCCGGGTCGACGACACCGCAGCCGCCACCGCCGAAATGACCAGCCACACCGACGACCAGCGCCGCGCCCTGGCCTCTGTCGGCGCGAACAGCCTGCGCGCCGCTCGCCTCCTTGACGACGCCGCCGGCGCCTGGACACCACACATCCTGCTCGCCGGTGCCCTGCCGGACGACACCGACCACACCCCGCTCTTCAACGCCCTCACGGCAGAGCCCCGCACTGCGGGCGCGGTCATCACCGCCGGCGCCAACACTGAGCTGCCCGCCACCGCGTGGACCCTCGAATGCCAGGGCCCCGACCACACCGTCGCCCGCCCCGGCTCCGCCCTCCCCGTCAAACTGCAAGGCCTCAGCGACGCACACTTCGCCGACGCCATGGAGCTGCTCACCCTCGCCGCCAGCGACCACGACGTCCCGGGCCCCGACTGGACCCGCACCGCGGACGAACAGGACGACGCTGCACCCGAGAGCGGGGCACCCAAGCGCAGCGACGACACCACCGGCAGCACGGATGCCGTAGGCGAAGAGACGGCGGGAGCCGTCGGCGAGGACGCAGCAGACGATGACGGGCTGCCCGCGGAGTACGCCGAACTCGAACAGGACGGCGCCCTCGAAGACGCCGATCCGCTGCCCGACAGCCGCGAACAAGGCACGCTCCCGGCCTCGACGATCGTCCTGGCCAAACGCCAGGACGAGGACGGCCCGAAAAGAACGGGTCCCTCGCTCGCCGAGGTCCTGGCCGCCGACAACGACGAAGACGACGCATCCGTAACCGCCCCGCATGCTGGCGAGAAGAACCGCAGCCCCCGGCTGGCCTCCGGACCGGCCGACACCGCCCTCGCCATGACCAGCCCCTGCGCGACGCCTGCCGCGCCGGCCGTCAGTATCACCCTCCCGGCGCCGGCATCACCATCAGCACCCACCGTTGGTGCCGACTCGCCGCCGACGCCCGGGGCAGCAGACGCAACCACAGCCGGGTACCCGGCTGCGGCCGACGAGACAGGGCCGGCCGTCCTGCTGCTCGGGCCGATCAGCATCGAAGGTGCGCACGGCCGGATCGACTCCAGCCGCCGCAGCGCCGGCATCGAGCTGACCGCCTTCCTCGCCCTCAACCCCGGTGTCGACCACCACGGCATCGACGACGCACTCTGGCCCGGACGCCTCGTCAACAAACAGATGCGCAACGCCGTCATCAGCCGGACCCGCTCCTGGCTCGACAAGGACGCCACCGGCAACGCCCACCTGCCGCGCGTCCAGGACACCGGCGACAGCAGATACCGGCTGGGATCCGGCGTCACCTGCGACTGGGCCCACTTCCAGTGCTTCGCCTGCACCGGCCTGGCCCGCCACGACGAGGACGGTGACCTCGCACTGCGCCGCGCACTCAGCCTGGTCCGAGGCCGCCCCTTCACCGGCATCGACGCCCAGCGCTACGCCTGGGCGGAACCGGTCGTCCAGGAGATGGTGTCCGCAGTCGTGGACATCGCGTACGAACTCTCCACCCGCAGCAGAGAAGCCGGGGACATCTCCGGCGCCCTATGGGCGGCCAGGCGAGGCCTGCTCGCCGCCGAGGAGAGCGAGTTGCTGCACCGCCAGGTCTTCCTCGCCCACCATGCCGCCAGCGACATCGAGGCCCTGCGCGAGGCCGCCGTCCGTCTCGCCAGGATCAACGAACAGCTCCTCGGCGGCGTCGATATGGAAGCCGGGACTGCTGAACTCCTGCGCAATCTGCTGCCCCGGCCCCTGACCCGGGCCCGCTGAGTCGACACGTGAAAGGGGAGATGAGCGCCCCCGGACGGCTGCCGCAGCCAAGGCCGAGGAACACGGGCACGGCAGCGACCGAAGCGACGGAATGTGCGCTCAAGAGCCATGCTGTCGCCACTGGCTGGCGGTCATGCTGAATACGAGCGTGTCATCCGGACCGGTGTCGATCGCCCGGGAGTATTGAGGGCCGAGGGGATCGGTGGTCTGGCCGTCGCGATGGAAGCCGACTTGCTCCAGGACGCGCACGGAGGCACTGTCGCGGGCATCGCAGTCTGCTGATGCGCGGTGAAGGCCCCGTGCGAACAAGTGGTGCAGCATGCCCCGCACGGCCTCGGTGGCGTATCCATGTCCGTGCCGCCTGGGAGCGAGCGTGAACCGCACCACCGCCTCCTGGCGGTGACGATGCGGGCCCGACGCCACGGATCGCTGCTGACCGCGGGCAGGCGACGCTCGGGGCGCCAACGGAACGCTCGGGCAAACCCCTTTTGAAGGCGCTGGCGTCCCTAGTCCGCGCAGGCATCGAGGACGTCGCAGCCATGCCCTGATCATCGCCTGCGCCATCACGGCCGCCCAATGCCGGCAGCGAAGCGACAATGCCAGGTGGATTCGTATCTCCCTGGACGTCCCGTCGCGGGCGGGGTCATGATGCCCCGTGGAGACTCTGAGGACCATCGTGGGAGACGCGACCAACCCCCAGGCCAAGGGCCCGAAAGTAATTGCCCACATCTGCAACGACCTCGGCGGATGGGGCAAAGGATTCGTCCTGGCCGTCTCCCGCCGCCGGCCCGAACCGGAGCCCGCGTACCGTCGCTGGCACCGCGAGCGCGCAGGCAACGACTTCGCCCTCGGGGCGGTGCAGCTCGTACAAGTCACAGCGGATATATGGGTCGCGAACATGGTCGCCCAACGGGGGTTGCGGACCGGTAGCGGCGGCCCGCCCATCCGCTACGACGCTGTGGGGCAATGCCTGGAGTCCGTAGCTGAGCACGTGCTGGCCCGCAACGCCTCCGTGCACATGCCCCGCATCGGATGCGGTCTTGCCGGTGGGAAATGGGAGCGCATCGAGCCGCTCATCGACAAGACCCTGGTCGCGCGCGACATCGCCACTACGGTCTACGACCGGGCGTAGGGCGCTTGGCACCTCTCTCAATGTCGAGACGAATGCCGCAGCCGACGGATCCCTCGGGAGATGTTCGGCGGGTATGGTTCTGTGATGGCCCAACAGTTTGGTGGCAGGGCGCTGGCCGATGCCGAGTTTCGGCAGATGATGGCCTCGGTCGTGTTCATCGCGTTGATAACACTCAGCCCTTCTGATTCCGCTTGTCTTTCGTACGATTGAGCCATGAGTCAACCTACTATTCGCGTTTCACGCAACCTCGTTCTTTCCGGTTACGCAGGTGCCACTACGTTCGCGACAATTATCGTCTTCACCGATTGGAAACGGTGGCCCATTGATCACCTGGTCCCTGACCGCAGCCGTTGTTCTCCTGATGGTTTTAGGCACTGCTTTGCAGGCGCGTGGGGAACGCGCGGAGAAGAGGTGATACACGGTCAAGGGCGCTAGACGAGGTAAATCGCTAACGCCCGTAATGGTGCTGATGCCCTTAGAAGACGGAATGACGTACGGCATTTCGTGCCGTGGAGCAGCCAGCTGCCGCCGCCGGGCACTGTTCTCTAGCCGGGTCTGCGCATTGAGCTCTGTTGCTGGTCATTGCCAATGGGTGCCGTTGGTCGCCCGGTCCAAGATGGCTGCCGCGCGCTCCGGACGACCCTCCAGCCACCTGCCGAGTTGCTCCTGTACTGCCCGTTCCACGCAGGTACGCACCTCGGCATTGCCCAGTATGTCCCGGATAGCGCCGTGGAACTCGGGGTGGTCAAGTTTCACTGACACTACGGCCGTCAGACCGGCCCCGATCCCATTGCTATCGAGGTCTGGGTCGGTCACCGCGCGCAGTTGGTGCTTGCGCACGTACGTGTTGACGGCCGCCGTCACTCCCTCGCGGAATCCAAGCTCGTGCGTGCCGCCGCCGGTGGGCCGGCTGTTCGCAAAACTCCGCACGCGTTGGTCGTCGGTGTCGTGCCACCTCAGAGCCACCTCTACTGTTCCCGCCATCTGCGGGTCCTCGCGCTCGAAGCTGAGAATTTCCGGGTCCCTGGGGGGCGCCGTATGGCCGTCGAGGAAGGCGACGAAATCTCTGGCCCCACCCGGGAACCGGAACCGCACCGCAGAGGACTCAGACGGGCGGCGCTGGTCGGCCAGAGAGATCTCCAAGTCGCGATTCAAGAAGGCAAGTTCCCTGAAGCGCTCCGCCAGGGCATCGAATGAGAACTCTGAAGCCGTGAAGATCTCGGAATCGGGCCAGAAGGTGATGATGGTCCCGCTGCCGGAGGTCGTCGGCGCCGCCTCGCTGAGCGCTGTGACTGCGACGCCGCGCGCGTACTCCTGGACCCGGCGCACTCCCTCACGCTGCACAGCGACTGCCAGACGGCTCGACAGGGCGTTGACGACGAAAGGCCCCACGCCGCAAAAGCCCGGGGTCACCCTGCGGCGGCCATCAGGCGCCGACCCGAACCGGATGCGCGTCAGCAACGCTTCGACGTCGGGACTATCGATGCCCTCCGGCTGGTCGATGGGAACGCCCGGGCCGTCGGCCGTGACGCATACGCCACCGTCAGGCAGGAGTGTGACGTGGACGCAACTGGCACTGCCGGCCAAGACCTCGTTCACCGCCCGGTCAGTAACCGCGAACACCATGTTCCGAAGCCCGCGCTCACCAGTGGAGCCGATGTACATCCCGGGCCGCTTCCGAACCGATTCCCGCCCGGCCAGCACCTGGATGCGGCTGGCGTCGTAGGCGTTGGCGACCTCGCTCATAGTGACCCCTCCGAAGGTGTCCCGCGGAAGTCCCCAGCCTAGGAGAATCCGTGGAAACTCCCAGTTCAGGCTATGTTTTCCAAACTTGTGGACGGTTGCGTCAGCGCCTGTCCGAAGCAAGTCGACCCAGAGGGCCGGAACAGCCGCCGGATCGCGCCCGGGGGCTCGGCGAAGCCACGTGCGGCACCGCTCTCGGCGGCGCCGAGGCCCCGAATTCCGTCCACTTGGGCGCGGGCCGCGCGTGCCGACCGTGAGCGCGTGACGTGCAACGCTGTTTCAGTACCAGGAGTTGGCCGTACCCCCAAGGGGCGCGAGCACCACTCGGTCGCGGTTGGCACCAAGCCGCTTCGCGCGACGAGGATCTGCGCCCAGGGAGGCGGCCGAATGCACCGGGGGCTGTCCCCTCGCACTCGCGATGGGACAGCCCCCGGTACCCGGTGTCAGCCGTTGTCGGCGGTCTTGCGGCGACGCACGAGATAGACGGCGCCACCGCCGAGGACGACCGCGGCACCACCCGCGAGGGCGAGCTGCGGCATCGCGGAGGAGGAGCCGGTCTTGGCGAGCGAACCGTTGGCGCTGCCGTTGCTGTCCGTACCGGCCGTGCTGCCGTTGGTTGCGACCGGGGAGGGGGACTTGCTGCCCTGGGTTGACGTGCCGGACTCAGGCTTGGCCGGAACGGTGGAGGGCTTGCTGCCCGCCGGGGTGATCTGGAAGGGGTACATGCCGGAGTCCGGGACCCCACCGCACGACCCGTCGTTGTTGGTGTAGTCGGCGTTGACGAAGACGACGCCCGTGCCCTGGGCCGGAGCCGAAGCGTCGAGGGTGAGGCGCAGCTTGACGTCGGCCCCCGCACCCGTCTTGAGCCCCTTGACCGCGCCGGCGCGGTGCTCGCCGTTGAAGTCGTGCCAGCCCGTGCCGTTGGACCACTGCAGGTGCAGCAGGTGGTCGACGCTCTTGGTGCCACTCTTGTCGGTGGCGTGCGGGTAGGCGATCGGGACGACCTGGTCGAGCGTGCGGCCCGTGGTGTTGGCCAGGTGGAGGGTGAAGTCGACCGACGTCCCGGCGGGGATCTTGGACGGAAGCCCGACCGCCGCGGCGGTCAGCCCGCTCGCGGGAACGCAATCCCCGCCGCCCGTCTCCTTCTTCGCGTCGGCGAGAGCCTGCTCCGCAGCCTCCTTCTTGGCGCGAGTGTCTTTGATCAGGTTCTGTGCCGTGTAGATCTTCTTGGAGATCTCGACCCGGGCGTCGGAAAGCGCCTTGCTCGCATCGGCCGCCTGCTTGTCGGCGGTAGCCTTCGCGTCGGCGGCTTCCTTGGCGGCGGCCTCGGCTTCGGTGAGGGCCTGCTGCGCGGCGGTCTTGTCCTCGTCGCTCACGGCAGCGTCAAGCTTCGCCTTCGCCTCGGTGACGGCCTTGTCCGCGGCGGACTTCTTGCCCTCCGCCTCATCCGCCGTCTTCTGCGCGGCGTTGAGTGCGGCAAGCAGCGGGTAGGTCGGAGCCAGGGTGTCGGTCAGCGCCTGGTCGAGGGCTTTCTCGGCGACGACGGCGTCGTCGTAAGCCTTCTGAGCGTCCTTCACCGCCTGCTCAAGCTCGGCGATGGAGGGCTTGTTCTGGTTCTGGGCGGCCGGCTTCGTGTCGGCGAACACCGGTGAGACGGACAGCATCGCGGCAGGAGCGGTCACGGCGGCCACGACGGCCGTGGCGAGAATTCGACGGATCTGCACGAACAGCCCTCTTCTGGGTCTGAAAGGATGGGACGTCGCATAGCGGTAGCACTCCACGCAGGTACGACAGTTGGTGAAGCGTAGATGCCAACGCGTCACAGGAGTAGGGGATATCGCCGGCGCGCGGTGCCGTTGCTGCCCCGCGAACCAGGGCAAGTGCGGAAAGTTGCCCTCTCTATCTGTGGACTTCCTGTGAGGGATGTCACGGGTGTGTGCGCAGGCCTACAGCAGTGTCGGATCGGCCTGCCAGGCCGACCGGGGTTCCGCTGGCCATGGACGCGCATCCCTGCGCGCCCGGGGCTCGCGGAGACGCCATCGGGGTTCAAGCTGACGATGGTTAGCGAACCGCTCGTGTGCGGACGAGACCGAGTTCAGAGTCGAGGTCGAGGGTGTGGCCTCCGGTGTCGTAGCCGTCAACGGCGCCCTCCGCGGTCACGCCATGAGGCAGGAGGCGCAGCTCCGCGGCAACGGGAGTCCTGCTCCATTCCTCGGGCGCCCTGGTTTCCGCGGCGGTGTCCGGAAAATAGCTGGCGGGGGCCTGCACGGTGAGACGCATCAGCGCGGCCACAGTGTCCCGGTCCAGCCACTTGTTCCCACGTGCGGGCATGGGGAGCGCGTTGGTACAGGCGGGGTCCAGCCAGCGGCGGTTGGCACGGTCGGTGTAGATCGGCAGGATCCGCTCGGAGTCCGCACCCAGGCGGGTGGTCACGGCGCCGGCATCGATGTCGCGGGCGGTGACCGGATACGACGAAGCGATGGACGAGTCGCCGCGCCACGTCCGACACACAGCTGCCGGCAGCACGATTGGACCATCGCCCCTCAAGCTGCTCGCTCAACACCCGCGCCTGCGGGCCATCCGCAAGCACGAACAGAGCGCCACTACCCCTGGAAGCCCCGAGTGAACACGCCCACAAGCACCCCGTCGGCTGCCGACGCGACCCGCGACCCGCTCCCGTCGGCAGCCGCCATCGCCGAGACCGTCGGAGCCGTGCTCGCTCAGTCCCGCGCGGCATACGCGGCGGCCTCCGCACCAGACGAGACCTCCGAGGTCCAGGCCATCACCGACGCGATGATCCGGCTCCTCATCGGCACACCAATGCGCTCGGAAGGCCAGCTCACCGACAAGGCCCTCGCCCAGGAAGCCGGCCTCCAACGCAACAAGCTCACCCACAAGCACACCGGACTCCAGGACCTCTTCTACGCGCTGGTCCGCTCCCAAGACGCCCGCCCGAGGATCGCCGACAGCCTCAAGCAGCAAAACGACGAGCTAAAGCGCAAGAACTCCAGGCTCCGCGAACAACGAGACCAGCTCACCCGTGACATCGTGCAGCTGGCCCGAGTAGTCCACGTTCTGGAAGTCGAGAACCACCATCTCCGAGAGGCGGCGGCGGACGCCAACGGCATCGTCCGGGTGTTGACACCGAAAATGCACCAGGCCGGACCGCGACTGGCGCCTTAATCACGTGCGGCCGGCCTTGAGGAGTCCCAACCATCTCCTGCGGCAGGTCGTTGGCCGGGGCAGCGTGTTACGAAAGTCCTGAATGAGTCTTCAACTGGGCGGGGCTCTGCGGGAAGCATCGCTCACCTCAGGGATAGCGCATCGACAACCGTGTATGCGGTGCAGGCGGGGGAACTATGCATGTCGCACTAATCTCGGAAGGTCCGGACGGTGAGGAACAGCTCCGCTCACTCCGGGACTGGTTGGCCGATTCCCAGGAGTTGCGCGGGCGGGTCGACGCGGTGGAGCGACCGCCGGAGACCGGCACACTGGGACCGGTACTCGACGCGTTGTCGGTTGCGCTCGGCCCGGCCGGCGCGGTGAGCGCGTTCGCCACCGGACTCATCGCCTGGCTCCGTAGCCGTCGTGGAGACGTGCACATCAAAGTGACACTTCCGGACGGCAGCTCGCTCGATCTGGCCGCGAAGCGGATATCCGGTCTCGACACCCCCGCACTGCAGCGGCAAGTGGAGCAGATCGCCGATCTGTTGGGCAGCTGGCAAGCGGCGGGCGCGGACGAGCCCGAACGTCGTGAGTTGCCGTGACGGACCTGTCCGGCGCGGGAGTACGGGTTCTACTGATCGCGACCGCGACCCATGAGGGCCCACTGCTGACGCCGGTCCCGGCAGCCGCCACCTCCTGCCGGGATCTGCAGGCGGTCATGACCGAACGCTGCGGGGTCCGGCCCGACCACCTGCGCACGCTGCTCGACCCGGCCGACGCGCAAACCATGGCGCGAGCCGTCGCCGAGGAAGCGCAGCGAGCGGACACCGTGCTGCTCGTCTACTTTATCGGGCACGGTCTGATCGGCCCGGACGGCGAGCTGTACCTGGCCGCCAGCAGCACCGACCGCCTCACCCCGGGGATGGCCGGGCATCAGGCGCTGTCATTCACCTCACTGCGGCAAGCCCTGGAGGCGAGCCGGGCGTCGTCCGTCGTCGTCGTGCTCGACTGCTGCTTCTCCGGACGGGTTTCGTTGAGCGGCGGCCCGTCGTTGCCTGCGTTCTCGATGACGCCCGCGCACGGCATGTACCTCATGGGATCCGCGGAACAGCTGGCCCTTGCACCTCCCGGCGCACCACACACCGCGTTCACCGGCGCCCTCATAGAGGTGCTGACGCACGGCGACCCGCGCGGACTCCAGCAATTGACCTTGGACGCCGTGTTCGACGGAGTCTTCCGGGTCATGGGCGACCGGCAGGGGCCGCTGCCCCGCCGCCAGGCAGGGGACCGCTCGGGGCATCTCGTCCTCGCACCGAACCCGGCAGTGCCGGCGCAGCCCGAGCC
Organism: Streptomyces sp. CB01201; assembly: GCF_002803085.1. Lineage (GTDB taxonomy): Bacteria > Actinomycetota > Actinomycetes > Streptomycetales > Streptomycetaceae > Streptomyces > Streptomyces hundungensis. Next base: position 47,356 of record NZ_NNBJ01000025.1, read on the forward strand.
CTCGCCGGACGTGGAGCCCGCGCCCGGCCGCTGCCCTTATCCGGGCCTGGACGCCTTCGGGGTGGACGACGCCGACGTGTACTTCGGGCGCGACGACATGACGGAGCGAGTGTTCGCCGCACTGACGGAAATGGCAGGATCGGATGAGCCGGGCCCGCTGATTCTGGTGGGCCCCTCCGGCTCAGGGAAGACCTCCCTGCTCAACGCCGGCCTCGCAGCCGGACTTCGCGAGCGAGGACTGCTCGGCACCACCTCTTGGCTACCGCTGCGCCTGACCCCCGGCAGGAGCCCGCTGCGGCACCTTGCAGCGCTGCTCGACCATCGTGCCGAGTCCACTGATCCACCGTGGGAGGCCTCCGACCGTACGACCGAGCTGGCCGGCCGACTGCTGGCCGGCCGACCTGAGCAGCGGCTCATCCTCGTCGTCGACCAGTTGGAGGAACTGTTCACGCTGTGCCCCGACCCGTCGGAGCGCACCGCGTTCCTGCGGGCGGTGACGGCCCTGGCACGGCCCTCTGGAGGGGACTCGCCGGGAGCCCTGGTGGTGCTTGCGCTCCGGGCGGACTTCTACGGTCAGGCTGCCGCGCACCCCGAACTGCTGGCCGCTCTGCGCGACAACCAGCTGCTGGTCGAGCCGATGACCCCCGACGAACTCCGCGCCGCCGTCGACGGACCGGCCGCGGCCGCCGGCCTGGTCCTGGACGAGGGCCTCGCCGACGTGATCCTGCACGAGTTCGGCGCGACGACCGACCGGCAACCGGCAGCCGGGGCGCTGCCGCTGCTCTCCCACGTCCTATGGGCGACCTGGCTGCGCCGCTCCGGATCGCGACTCACCGTCGCCCAGTACCGTGCCGCCGGGGGCATCGCCGAGGCGATCAAAACCACCGCCGACAACACGTACGACGGACTGGATCCGCAGGGCAGGGAAGCTGTCCGGCTCATGCTGCCCCGGCTGGTCCGCGTCGGAGAGGACACCGCGGACACCGCGCAGCCCGTGGACCGCTCCGCGCTCCTGCACGGCCTGCCCGACACTTCGGCCGCACAGCTAGCCCTCGACCGCTTCACCCGGGCCCGTCTGATCACCCTCGACCACGACTCCGCCCGCATCAGCCACGAAGCGCTGCTGCGCGCCTGGCCCCTGCTGATGGAGTGGGTCGACGCGGACCGAGACTGGCTGCGTGCCCGTCAACACCTCACCGCCGACGCAAGGGCATGGGAACGGGCCGGGCGGGAGTCCTCGCTGCTCTACCGGGGAAGCAGGCTGGCTGCCGTACGGGAACGCGCCGCGTCCTCACCGGCGGGCACGGACCCGCCTGACTCGGTGCTCGCCGAGTTCGTCGACGCCTCCTGGCGGCAGGAGCGCCGAGGCGCGCGCCGAACCCGGATTGCCATCGCGTTCCTCATGGTGCTCGTCGTACTGGCCACATCCGGACTGGTCGGCTCCGTGATTTTCCAGCATCGTGCGGAGCGATCAGGCGAACGCGACCTGGCCCGCTACCTCGCCGCCGAGGCCGAGGATCTCCGCGAACAGCAGCCCGGCCTGGCCAAACAGCTCAGCCTGGTCTCTTACCGGATGGACAAGGAGGCGGGACGCGGCGCGCTGCTCAACAGCCGGCGCACGCCCGGGGTGATCAACGCGGACGAGCAGGCCCAGGACCTCGCCTACAGCGGTGATGGCCGCGTCCTCGCCATCTCCGTCGGAGCCGCGATCGAGCTGCGCTTCCCGGGCGGAGCCGCCCGGGTCGAAGCAGGCCTGACCGGGCCCGTCACGATCAGCCGGGACGGTCGGACGCTCGCCGCCGTCACCTACGACGAGCGGCAACCGACGACAGCGTGGATACGGCTGTGGGACATATCGGATCCCGGTCATCCGACGCAGACCGCCGCTCCACAACTGGAGCACAGCGTCCACGCGCTCGCACTCAGCGTTGACGCCAAGAGCCTGTACGGCGGCCTGTCGACCGGTGAGATCCGCGTCTGGGACATCGGCGACCGGACCGCGCCGAAGCCCCTCCCCGCGCTTACCGGCCATTCCGCGCGGCTCGACTCCCTGGCTGTGTCTCCTGAGCATGACCTCCTCGCCAGCATGAGCGTGGACGGCCACATCCAGCTCTGGAAGGCGGCCGACTCCGGACACCCCGAGCGCATCGCCGCGCTCGAGGGAGCGAAGTACGACCGCAGCGTGCTCGTGAACCAGAGGCCGCTTCACCGGGTGGCCTTCAGCCCCGACGGACGGATGCTCGCGGCTCCGGTCGTTCTGAGGAGCGGAGCCGCGCTCGGGCTGTGGCAGTTGGAGGTTCCCGACACGCCACGCAGGATGGAAAGGAAGGAGGACGACTCGACGATCGGATCATCCTGCATCGAGGGTCTGAACTCCCTGGTTTTCAGCCCGATCCGCGAGTACGTCGTCGGGGCCTGCGGCGGTACCTGGCAGGTGTGGATCTACCAGAAGACCGGCCTCTCCGTCACGCTTCTCTCCGGGGCGAAGGGCGGGGAGAGCACACTCCAGGAATCGGGGGCACTCCTGTTCGACCCCGCCAGTCCGCGCAAACTGTTACAGGCCACCGACCACGGGGTGCGCGTCTCCTACCTCAACAACTCGGCCCAGCCAGGTGCCGAAAGCCTCATTCCGCTCACCCCCGGCACGGGAGCCCAGTTCGACTACCGGGTGGTCGGTGGGAAGAAGCTGATCGCCCTCCAAGGAGTGCGCGTGAACTATCTGCTGGACGCGACGTCGCAGGACGACATCACGATCCTCAACAAGACGCGCTCCCCCGACATGTTCACCGGAGCGGACATCGCACTCAGCCCGGACGGAAAGCTCCTCGCCGACATCGAGGTCTACGAGAACGGCAAGACCGACCCGGACGGCAAGAAACAGGAAAACGTCGGTGTGCGGCTGCGCAGCACCTCGGCAGCCGACGGCACCGCACCACTGGCCACCATCGACGACCTGGACAATGGTGTGGCGGTGATCGCCTTCAGCCCCACCGAGCCCGTCCTGGCTGTATCCGACATGAACGGCTTCAGAGACGGCAACGTCGCGAAACCGAGCGTTCGGATCTACGACATCGCCAACCCCGGTGCCCCACGCCAGATCGCCCGGATCGACGCGTCGTGCGTGATGCTCGAGTTTTCCCCCGACGGCAAATCGCTCCTCCTTGCCGACACCCCCTTCGCCGACAAGGACGGCACCCGGCCCAAGCCCGCAGGCGAGCTGGAGAGCTGGGACCTCACCGATCCCGCACATCCGAAGCAGCAGTGGGCACGGCCGAGCGAGGCCGGTGTTAGCGCGGCGCACATCGCTTTCCGGCCGGACGGGAAGCTGCTCGCCCTCTACGACATCGACGGCACGCTGAGGCTGTGGCGCGTGGAGGGCCACCAGCTCACCGAGGAGCTCTCCCGAGTCTCCTCAGGCATCTACGGCAGCCCGATGGCCTTCAGTCCCGATGGAACCCGCCTCGCCCTGATCGCGAAGAAGGCCGTGGGCGAGGATGCGCGCCCCGAGATCTGGGATCTCACCGATCCAACAAATCCCAGACGGAGTTCCTACCTGCCGAGCTCATCGGAGTACGTATCCGCACTCCGGTTCACCCCGGACGGCCAGTACCTCGCCCTCGTAAGGGCATCCTCAGGCGTAGAACTGTGGGACACCAACCCGGACCGGGCCATCGGCGACATCTGCGCATCGGTCGGCGACCCCATCACCCGGCAGGAATGGAAGCACTACCTGCCCGACAAACCGTACGAGCCTCCGTGCCCTCCCTCCTGAGAAGACAGTCGCGGTCACCGACATCGCCGCGGCCGGGGCTCCGTCGCCGAGCAGTTCGTGGGCGCCAGGCGTCAGCTGCACGGCCTGGTCGCGGTAGACGGCGTCGACCCGTGACTCGAGGGTAGGGAAGTGCGGGTAGAGCATGGCGATGCCCACCGGGCCTCGCGGGCAATCGCACGCATCGAGGTTTCGGCATCGCCCTGGCAACACGCCCAGAGTTGACACAGAATCGAGCTGCAACATGCCGACGGTGTCGGAGTTCTGGATCATCTTGAACGCCCAGAAGTCGTCGAGCGGGACCTGGGCGGCGTAGTCGAGGTCGATGGTCTGGCCGTTGGTGCGATGGATCTCTGAGACGACGTGGGCCATCGCGGACTGCATCCGCACCCCGAGCACGTCGAGCTTGAGCAGGCCCAGGTCCTCCACGTCCTCCTTGTTGCCCTGGACCATGGGGTAGTTGCCGCCCGGGGTGGGCTGCACCGGCAGACGGTCGAGCAGAGTGCGGTCGGAGAGGATCACTCCGCACGGGTGCATGGCGTAGCCGCGCGGCAGTGCGTCCAGCTGCTCGGCCAGCTCGAACAGCGGCCCGTACCGGTCGGCTTCGGCCGCAAGGCCCCGCAGCTCGGGCAGTTCGGCGAGCGCGCCGGCTATGTCGCAGGCCCGCAGTGGAGAACTGGTTCACCGCCGTGTGGAACTACAACCTCGGCTTCAACCCGCCCTCCGACGCGGCGAACCACGGCGGGAACTGGGGCCTGGGGTGGTACAACAACCCGGCCAACCCGATCTACCAGAAGGGTTGGGGCCACCCGTTCATGAACACCGACGCGGACGGCGCTAACGCCAACCGCGACGCAGCCCACCCGCAGGACTGGCCGTACGAGGTCAAGGTGATGGGCTGGGCCGCCTGGTCCATCGACACCGGCTACTCCTACTCCACCTCTGGCCGCCAGGACTGGCCCGGCGAGACCGGATTCTCCTCGGCCGGATTCCGGCCCGCCTGGTGGGACACCAATTCCTCCCGCACTCTTGTCTTGCCGGCCCTGGGCGTCTTCTGCAACAGCGCCAACAACTGCAATCCGGACATCCCTCCCAACTGCACGGACGAAGCGTGCTACGCGCAGTACTGGTGGCACCAGCCCAACGCGACGTGGAAGGGGGACTGCGCTACCCAGTGTGGTCACGAGAGCCTCAAGTACCAGACGCTGGTCTCCGAGCCGGGGCGCGGCTATCGCCTGCAGACCGGCACGCCGGTCTGCAGCGGGGCTCCAACCGGATCCCAGGTCGTCACTTCTATCCCCAGCGGGACACCGACGTGGGGCGATGGTCGGCGCGCGGTGGTTGCTATTGCTGCTCGGGGGCTATCCGTCGTTTCGGCTGCTGCTTTTGCGGCCGACCACACCATGGGTGGGGGCGTCAATGTCGCTCATGCGGGTGTGCTGGCCGTGATGGCAACTGCTGTTGTCCTGTGGCAGCGCTTCCTTTGGCCGGCACTGATCGTGCATGCCCTCTACGACGCGTGCGTGTTCGCAGGGGGCTGACAGTTCGGGGCGCCGGCATCGAGGTTCGCCCATGACGACATGATGTCCTGCGAGCCCGGCCGCCACGACCTCCGATCCCACCGCCAGAGGTTGGAAGAAGCCGGTCTGCCCGGTGCGCTGCCGTGGCAGGCAAGCCTATGCCGCGGTGCCTCTGCGGCAGTTGCACCGGAAGGGGGCTGGAGGGTTGCTTGCGGAGGTGCACTAGGAATTGCACCGGAGGTGTGACCGTGAGTGGGGACCCCCGATCCGTGATCATGAGCTTTCCCCCTGTCAGACCGCGTGGGCAAGCCCGTTTCCAGCGACGACACCTCTAGTACGCGATAGCCGGACAGAGGTCAGGCGCGGAGCGAGCGGGGACGGCGCACCTTCCACGACGCCCGGCCGGGCGGGATCCTGGTGGGGTGCCGAGGAAGCCGACCAGGTGCTGTGTGCAGTGCCGTTCGCCGTTGCTGGGGGATGCCGGCCCCAACCGTCGTTACTGCGGCTCGACCTGCCGCAGCCGTCACTGGCGGCGCGTCCAGCGCCACCAGGAGATCTATCGGCGGGCCGTGGAGGGCCTGGGGCTGATGAGGGGCGAGATCGTGTGCGCGTAGGGCCGTTGCCCTGCCTGCGGTGTGCACGCTTCGATCCGTAAGCGAACGGACTCGGTGTACTGCTCGCCCCGGTGTCCCCGCGCTCGGAGGATGCGCCGCGCCGCCACGGGCGGCTCGTGACGCATCCGAACGATCGTGGCGTTACGCGTCACCGCGTGACGCCTGCTCGTCACGATGGAAGGCGGCCCTCGCCGGGCAAGAGCCCCGGCGAGCGAGTGCCCGGGGTGGAAGTTCCGTCGCCAGCTGCACCGGCCATCCGCCCCGGGCGGTGCCAGCCTAGTGAGTGGCGTAGAGGGTTCGGGCGGCGGGTGCCACGTTGCTCTGCCGCTAGGCCGTTTCCTTCGGATCACCTGGCTGCCCAGATGAAGATGGCGGCGATGTGGAGTCCAGCGAGGTAGATGGTGGCCGTCTTGTCGTAGCGAGTGGCCAGACCGCGCCACTGCTTGAGCTTGTTGATGCAGCGCTCGACGGTGTTTCGCTGCTTGTATGCCTCGCGGTCGAAGGCCGGCGGCCGGCCGCCGAGTCGGCCGAGCCGCTTGCGGTGGGCGGCCTGGTCGGCGGGCTGCGGGATCACCGCCCGGATGCCGCGGCGCCGTAGATAGCGGCGGATTGCCCGGGACGAATAGGCCTTGTCCGCCAGCACCGTGTCCGGGGTGATTCTGGGACGGCCGGTCTGTCGAGGCACCCGTAAGCGGTTCATGACCTGCACGAAGGCAGGTGCATCACCGGCTTGTCCGGCCGTGAGAACGAACGCCAGGGGTCGGCAGCGGCCGTCGGCCGCGAGGTGGATCTTCGTAGTCAGTCCGCCGCGGGAGCGGCCGATGGCGTGATCGCCGGGTTCGCCGGCCGGGGCCCCTTTTTGCGGGCCCCGGCCGCGTGCTGATGGGCCCGCACGATCGTGGAGTCCACCGACACCGCCCAGTCGAGGTCGCCTTCGGCATCGGCCTGGGCGAGGAGGGCGGTGAAGACCTTCGCCCAGGTCCCGTCCGCGGCCCACATGCGCAGGCGGTTGTGGGCGCCCTTCCACGGACCGAAGTGCTCGGGCAGGTCCATCCACGGTGTGCCCGTGCGGTATTTGAATGCGATCGCGTCGATCACCTGCCGGTGATCCCGCCACCGCCCGCCTCGCCGAGGCGTCCGGTCCGGCAGCAACGGCTCGATGCGTGCCCACTGGGCGTCAGTCAACGACACACATCAACCAACGATCCGATGATCTGAAGGAAACGGCCTAGTCCTGCCTCGCTTTCTTACTTGTGCTGCGGTCGCGGTTGTCCTGTCTCAGATAGGTCCGGGTGGTGCGAGTTGCTGACCTGGGGTGCCCGGACTTGCGTGAGACACGGCAAAGGCTGATCGTCGCGACGATCTCCGGGCACCGTGTGGCTGGCTTCGATGTCTCAGTGTCGTTTCACCCTGGTGCCGAGGTAGGACCGGTCGGCTGAGAGACTTCGGTCCTGTGACTTCTTCGAGCCTTGCCCGCCAGATCCATGCTGCTTCCCACCTGACCGGCAACTTCGTGCTCCGGTCCGGCCTCACTGCCACCGAGTACTTCGATAAGTACCGCTTCGAAGGTGATCCCGTTCTTCTGGACGCCATCGCCAGGGAGATGGCCCAGCTCGTGCCGGAAGGCACGGAGGTGTTGGCCGGCCTTGAGATGGGCGGGATTCCGGTGGTGACCGCCCTCGGACGACACACCGGGCTGCCCTGTGCCTTCGTCCGCAAGCAGGCCAAGCCCTATGGGACATGCCGCCTCGCTGAAGGCGCTGACATCGTGGGCCGGCGAGTCCTGGTCGTGGAAGATGTGGTCACCAGCGGCGGGCAGATCGTGCTGTCCACCACCGAGTTGCGTGCTCTCGGCGCGGACGTCCGCGAGGCGTTGTGCGTCATCGACCGCCAGCAGGGCGGCGCCGAGGCACTTGCTGGTGAAGGGATCGGACTGGTGTCGTTGCTGACCGCGGACGATCTCCGTGCAGCAGTCTGACCATCCCGATCACAGTTCCGGATCAGTGCGGTAGCAGGGTCCGTGACCGGGCCTCCGGTACGACGCCAACCAGCCGCGACGACCGTAGACACGACGGCGACGGCGTATCCGGAGAAGACCGAGACTTCACTTGATGCCCGGACTTGGCTGAGACGTCAGCTCACTTGCCCGGAGATCTCCGAGACTGCCCGGACATCACAGAGGCAGGACAGCGGTGACGTCTTGTGGGCCGATGCTCGGGGGATGTAAGTCCTGTATCTTTTTGTGTGGGTGGTTGTTGGCGGTCAGGTGGGTGCGTGGGTGGAGGGTGGTTGTGGTGATTCATCCTGAGCGGGTGGGACTGGTGCGGACGCGTGAGCTGTTGGCCCGGGACATGGGTATGGCGATGGGGACGTTCCGGAATCGGAAGCCGTACGCCGAGCCGGGTTTTCCCCGGCCGGTGAGCTCGCCGGGTGCGCGGGTGATGCTGTGGGACGGCGGGCAGACCGATGCCTACCGGGCCGGGGATCCGGTCCCTGCCTTGCCGGAGCCGGGTGGTGCTGGGGATCTGCTGGATCGTCAGGAGGTGGCGGCGGAGCTGGGTGTGGCGCCGCGGACCTGGGACGGCTACAAGAGGGACCCTCGGGTCGCGGAGCACTTGGTGGTGGTCTGTGGAGTGGAGCACTGGCCGCGGGGCATCGTGCGTGAGTTCCAGCAGGCGCGGCCGGGTAAGAGCGGTGCGACGGGCCGGCCCCGCGGCAGTGCGAACGTGCTTCCCCGCGGCCAGGCCGAGGACAGGGTGGCCGCGTTGCTGGCCGCCCGGCCGGCCATCACGATTTCCGAGGCGTGTGACGCCCTGGGCATCGCGCCGGCCACCGCCCAGCGGGCCCTGGCCCAGGTCCGGGGGAAGCGCATCGCCGAACTCGTGGAGGCCGAGCCGGGCTTCTCCTTCACCGCGGCCGCCGAGGAGCTCGGCTATCCGCCGGCCGTGCGCAGAGCCGCCGTGGAAGCAGCCCGTATGGCGGGGAGCCGCACATGAGCGCCGTGGTTACGGTCGGGGCCTGGGAGGCGCACTACGCTGCGGGACGCGGTTTCCAGCCCGTCATGAGCAACGAGCAGCACACCTTCGAGCGCCACGTGGGCCCGGCGGCTGCCGCGGGACTGACGGCCCTGGACATCGGATGCGGCGACGGTTGTGTCGGCAGAGACCGTGTCCCCCGCAGGTCGTGTCGCTTTACGCAGTGGCAAAGTTCCAAGCGCCTGTCGCCTTGCGGCGACTCATCCTGTTCCTTTCCCACCTGGGGGGGCCTCTATGGGGTTCGTCAAGGAAATCAGGCTGCGCGCGGGCGGGCTGGCCAGGCAGCATGGCGGTATGCCAGATCTGCTGTGGGACGACGTCAAGGACTTCTTCGATCCTGACCTGATGGGCGCGCTGCCGGACGTCTGTGTGGAGGGCGCTTCGGTCGAGGACTGGCAGTCGGTGTTTGACCTGGTTCGGTCGTGTGGCTGGGTGTGGGAGTACCGGGAGGGCGACGTCCTGGTTCCGTTGCCCTCGGCGGAGGCGGTGTTGTCGCGTCCTGCCGACGCGGACACGGCCATGCTGCGGGTGTGGCCGGTTGCGGGCGTGCTGGTGAACTTTTGGCCGATGTCGTCGGGTGAGATCGATTTCGACGTCGACCTTCGCGAGCTTCAGGGCCAGGAGGGGGTGGACATCCTGTGCGGCTTCTTGGGCTTGATCGGGCGCCGGTTGGGCAAGCCCGTGCGGATGACTACGGGAGGCGACTGGGGAAACCCGGTGCTCGGGTTCGAACCAGCCGCGGACCGTGTGGTGCTTCTGGCAGATCCCCGTGGAGTTCAACTGTCGGTCGCTGCGGGCCGGGATTGGTAGAGGGTGCCGTCGCGGAGCATGGCGAACAGGACGTCGGTCCGGCGTCTGGCCAGGCAGAGGAGGGCTTGGGTGTGCCGTTTGCCCTGGCTGATCTTCTTGTCGTAGTAGGTGCGGGAGGCAGGGTCGCTGAGTGAGGCGAACGCGGCCAGGAAGAACGCCCGTTTCAGCTGCTTGTTGCCCCTCCGGGAGGGTTGTTCGCCACGTATGGAGGACCCGGAACTGCGGGTCGCGGGGGCGAGGCCGGCGTAGGAGGCGAGGTGGGCGGCGGTCGGGAAGGCACTGGCGTCGCCGACGTCGATCAGGACGCGCGCACCGGTCCGCGTTCCGATGCCGGGCATCGAGGTCAGGATCTTGGACAGCGGGTGCTCGTCCAGCAGTTCCTGGATCCGCTTCTCCAGGAGCTTGCGCTGGTCCAGGACGGCCGCAGCGAGCCGGCCAGACTCGGCACGATCAGCGCGGCCGCCTCGGTGCCCGGGACGACAACGGTCTGCTCGTCGAGCGCGGCGAGGATGTCCTCGACGAGACGCTCGAAAATGCGCGGGGCCAAGGGCCGGACGACGCTGAGAAGGCGGCGGCGTCCGGCCTTTCGCAGGGTGGCCGGTGAGCCGAACCGCTCCAGCAGAGCCAGCACCGCCGGGTGGTCGAGCCGTGGCCCCAACACGCGCTCCAGGTGCGGGTGGATCTGGGTGAGCAGGCCGCGCAGCCGGTTGGCGATGCGGGTGGCCTCGCCGGCGAGGTCGTCGTCGAAGCCGACGATCATCTCCAGCTCGGCGACGGTCTCGCCGGTGAGCTCGATGCCGCGCAGGGTGTGCGGCATGGTCCGGGCGGCATCCGCAATGACCGCTGCGTCGCGGGTGTCGGTCTTGGCCTCGCCGGGGTAGAGGTCGGCGATGCGGCGCATCGTCAGGCCGGGCAGGTAGGCGACGCGGCAGCCGGCGTCCCGCGCGACCGCCAAGGGCAGGGCGCCGATGGAGGCGGGCTGGTCGACCACCACCAGGACGGTGCCGTGCTTGGCGGTGAGCTTGTCGAGTACGGCCCGCATCTTGGGCTCGCTGTTCGGCAGCCGCTTGTCGAAGACCCGCTTGCCCGCCCGGGTCACCGCGGTGCCGTGGTGCTCGCCCTTGCCGACGTCCAGGCCCAGGAAGACGTCCACATCGCCGGTGTTGATCACGCTGATCCCTTTACGAGGTCGTGCTGTCCCGGCATCGTTGGCGGGGCACCAGTCGCCGGCATCCACGTTACGAAGAGCCTCCCAGCGAGCTGGTGGTCCTGCCTCTATCAGCGGTCTACCGATGCCTCCAGCCCGGTGACACCACCCCCCGGATCATGCGAACTACAGGGGGGAACAGTCATGCCGGACCGGAGGCCGGGAGCCCCGTTGCGGAGCCACGAAGAAGGTAACGGGGGGAGCGGCTGCCCGTTTCTGACGAGGCGGCGTGCGAGGGGTGTCGCAGTTCTCGGGGGACGAGGTCGCCGATGAGGTGCTGGCGCCCGGCTGGCCTCCCGGACCGGGATACGGCAGGCCGGAGGCGGTGGGGGTGTCGAGGCCGGGCCCTGCGGCGGGGCCGGCTCAGCCGACCTGCCCGTGCAGGGCTGGGTCGCCCCGCTGCAGCCGGTTGCAGCCGCTGGTAATGAACAGCGCGTTGGGCATGAGCCAGACCAGCCGCTGCAGCAGTTGCTCCAGGTCGCGGTGCCGGTCGGCGGTGTCCTCCGACATGTCGAGCAGCACCAGAAAAGCGGTGATTCTACCTGGCAACTTTCACAAACTTTTATAAGAGTAGAAACATTACACTGGAATGAGGAAATGTGTGACAGGTCACATTGTTTTTGTGCGGAAGTGCTGGGTACATTTACTGGCGAAGATCGAAAGTGGTGGATTGAAGATGCCAGTTATTGCTCCCGCCTCGTACAAAAGTTCCGCGCACGGTGATTGCTGATACGTTTCCGAAAAGAGCCATGCCAACCCCCTGAACCGACCTATAGGACCTCGCGTCCAGCAGCGTGAAGCAAGCGCGATGGTCGATTCCCCCACGAGCTGCCGGATTAGGCGACCGGATCAACAGTCGCGGGATCACAGAGTTGGAGAGCGTCATCGATGTCAGCCCAATCTCCGGCAGGGATTTACCTCCGATCCACGGGGCGTGTCGCATGTTTCCGTTGACCGTCGGACAGCAGCATCATCATGCGAGACAACTTCTACAACCCAGCCGCCGGACCGCCATCCAGCGATCTTTCCGCCTTGCGGGCGAACTCGATGTTCCGTCCCTTTTGGATGCGGTACGTGCCCTGGTTCAGCGGCATGAGGCGCTGAGAGTTTCTTTTGTTCCCACCGACGAAGGTTACCGGCAGAGGCCGATTCTGATGCCGTCAGCTGCACGGCTGATCAACTGTCAACGTGTGGACGGCGCGTCCGAAGAGCGCTTCCGCGCGTACGTCCGAGCGGTGCTGGCCAAAGACATTCTTGCCTCCTGGGACGAGCGGGAGGATTATCCCTTCCGGTTTCGCCTCATCCGCATGTCGCAGCAGCTGCATGCTCTCGTCGTCACGGTTCAGCACGCGGTCATCGACCTTCGCGGGATGGGTGTTCTCGAACGCGACCTGTGGGCTCATTATCGCGGGAAGCGTCTCCTTGAGCCGGCGCTGGACGAGAGTGGGGAATCAGTGAGTGGATTCCTGGGTGCTGCATGTCAACAGCAGCAGTTCGTTGAACGGCTGGCCGCCCGTAATGCAAGATTTTGGAAGAATCGGCTGGACTCGGTTCCGAGAGGGCTTGATGTCACCCCGCTGGGGAGCGCCGATGGAGGGAGGCAAGACTTCGAAGAAACTCATCGGATCGAGATTGATTTCTCTCCCCGAGAACGCGACAATTTTGAGCACGTTGCTGCCGTGACGGGATCAACGGTATTCCAATTACTGCTGGGTATTTTCGCTTCTAGTGTCTTCCGTCTGAGCGATCAAAGGAAGATACTGATCCACATGCCCTTCGATATCAGGCAACGTGCCAACGTAGGAACTCTGGGTATGTTCGCGGCCAGCCTGCCGGTCGTCGTTAACCGGAAATCGACTGTCGAGGCACACCAACGCGAAGTTCGAGACAGCGTGCTGCAGACAGCCATGCATGGTCACATCTCTCCTCAAACTCTTGTGGATGCATATGGGCATAATCTGGATCAGATCCCTCTCAGATCACAGATACAGGCCAATTACGTAGAGGTCGGCAGGGCAACAGCTTCACCGGACCTAGCTGATTTGACGGTTGACACGGACTACTATAAGCCGCGCTTCAGGCCACTGGCCCCGGCGCTTTATCTACAGGTGGCAAGTAATTTCGATCGGTCTCTGAAGGTGGAGCTCATTGCGAATTGCACCAGTCTGGGCGCCGTGGCAGCCATGAACATGGCAACCTCCTTCCGTAGGCTGGCGAAAGAGGTCGCAAGTTAAAATGTAGATGAGGCGGATAATTGTCTTCCTGCTTTCGATTAACTTCTTGACTCGCTGAAAATTTTCAGCCTACTATACCCATGCAGCCGAAATTGGTTGCATATTGTCGCACCGAAAGGAGGTGTCAGATGGAATACAACTTCGATATCGTCGACATCAATTCCCTTGCTGAAGAGGAATTCGACGACATGTCGGGCGGAACCACCATGATCGTCTGTGGTACCTGCACCTGATCGTCGCTCTGTGAATCCTGGGGGGAGCCGAAAAGCTCCCCCCAGGTGCGGAACGAAACGACGGACAAGCCTCATGTGGCGTGCAACATCGAGGAGCAGTGCTTTGTATGACGTCTTGGTTGTCGGCCTCGGGCCGGCTGGATGCAGTGCAGCCGTCACGCTGGGGCGAATGCAGCGCCCCGTCATCGCTGTCGACTCGGGGGAGCCGCGTAACGGGGCATCGCTCGAAGCGCACGGCTTCATGACTCGCGACGGAGCTTCTCCTCAAGAGATTCGCGAGCGCGGGGTCGCCGAGTTGGGCACATATCCAGATGTCAAAGTGCGCAGAGGTGTTGTTGTCGGGATAGAGATTGATGACGGATTTTTTTCCGCGCGGCTTGAGGGAGACGCTTCGATACGAACACGCCGCGTCCTATTGGCCAGCGGACTACGGGACGTACTGCCCCCCATTCCTGGCCTCTCGGAGGCGTGGGGAAGGAGCGTCCATCATTGTGTCTACTGTTCAGGTTGGGAAATCCGAGGAATGCCGGTCGCCGTGTTGGGATCGAGTTTGGCTCACGCTCGTGTCGCCGTGCACCTGAAACAGCTCAGCGAGAATGTCGTCCTGTATGAGCAGGGCGACTCCGGGGTGGATTCGCAGACGGCTTCGCTGTTGTCTGAGAATTCCATCGAGATAGTGGCTGAACGCGTGTCAAGGGTGGAAGGATTTTCCACCGGCTCTGTGTGTGTGCATTCCGAAAGTGGCGTGACGCGGAAATTCGGCGGATTGTTTGTCTTTCCTGAGCGCGAACAAGGTTCCGGCCTGCCTGCCATGCTCGATTGTGAGCTGCTCGATGACGGCAGAGTCGCCACTAATCAGTATTTTCAGACCACTGTTCGAGGTGTGTTCGCGGCAGGCGACATGGCCAGATCTCGAACTTCCAAGTTTTCGCCTCATCAGATCGTTGTTGCCGCCGCGCAGGGAGTACAAGCTGCGATGGTCATCGATCAAGATTTGTTGCAGCGGAAGTTTGAGTTTATTCAGCGGGCCCGATCCGTCCCACCTCTATAACTTGCGTTGACTGGCTGATTTCCCGTACAGCTGGCACTTGTAATGGTTACTCCGGGAGCCGTTCACATGCGCCGAGGCCTATATGAAGTGGCGGAGAGTGGATCATCTGTGGCGCCCCCATGGCTTATGTAACTTTTGGCCGATTCGCGTCTTGGGCGATTTTCGGATGATCCATGCTTTGCCGTGGAGTTCAATCATGGAAGCAAATCCTGTATCCGGTGCCGACGATTTTTTGCGCAATGTGAAAATGTTTGACAGGCGAAGAGATATGAAAACGTACTCGTTACTACGTTATGGGCCGGGTGATGTGGTCACGGTGGAGCTGGGATGGCTTCTGCCTGCCGACTCTCCACGTCTGACGGGCATGGACGAGGAACACATTGCATTGATCGCGGAATCCGAGAAGGACCTGCCTCCCATCACCGTCCACCGCCAGACGCTGCAGGTGATCGACGGAATGCATCGCCTCAAAGCGGCGAGTCGCAGGGGGGACCGCGAGATACAGGTCGTCTTCTTCGACGGAAGCGCGGAGGAAGCGTTCGTCCACTCCGTGACGGCAAACAACTCGCATGGTCTGCCACTGTCCGCCGAGGACCGACGGGCCGCAGCGCTTCGACTGCTCACCTCGCACCCCGAGTGGTCGGACCGTGCGGTCGCTGAAATTGTGGGCATGTCGGCGCACACCGTCGCCTCGGTACGCCGTTCAACAGTGACCGCCGCACAGTTGAACGCCCGGGTGGGCAGGGACGGGCGGCTGCGGCCCATCAGCACCACGGAGGGGCGGCGCAGAGCCGGCGAGATAATGGCCGAGCGACCGGATGCCTCGCTACGGCAGATCGCCAAGGAGACGGGCCTCTCCCTCGGAACCGTGACCGACGTCAGGCGCCGTGTGCAAAGAGGAGAGGACCCCGTTCCGGCGGGGCGGTCCGCCGAGGGGGACCGCCCGGCAGTGGCCACGGCGACCGTCGCAGGCGTTCCGGCAGTCGACGTAAACTTCATCTGGAGCCGGCTCAGCCGCGACCCCTCTTTGCGGTACACAGAAGGCGGCCGACAGCTGTTGAGGCTGCTCGGCACACACACCACGCTCTCCGCGATGTCCGACGCGGTTCCCTCCCACTGCGCACGCAATGTCGCCCTCCTGGCGCGCGAATGTGCCAATGCGTGGAGCGAACTGGCTCAACGGCTTGAGACGGTGAAGCGAGGCGACTCGCACGGAGCCGCCGTGGCACAGCTGCCCTGAGCGGTGACGCACCTGCTGGTCGAGGGTGAGATGTTCGGCAGGCCGGGGCATCCGGTCCTCGCCAGCCGGCCTGAAGCACGCACGAGTCGGCCCGGCCCCGGCCTCAGATGTCGCGGGACCGGGGCCCGCTGCCCGCTTTTCGAGTCCGGCCCAATGCCACGGCCGGCGCGCGTCGCTCACCTCCGTCCGGCGCCGACGGACCCGTCCCAGGCCAGCGCGTTCAGCACCTGGTCGACACTCGCCTCCGTCGACGTCCGCTCCGAGTCCACCGTGATGACCGGGCCACGGGACAAGGAGAGGGAACGATAGACCCCAAGCATCTCCTCCTGGTACCGGACGAAATCGGCCTCCACCGAGTCCGTCCGCCGAAAGTCCCGCCCGCTGTGATAACCGCCGAGAACCTTGCCGAGGGACTTCCGCCGACGCAGCGTCTCCTCGGCAGAACACTCGACCAGGACCGTCAGCGTCTCCCTCGGCGCGAACGCGAAGACCTGCGCCGCCCATTCGGGGTCCGCGCCTCGCACCACGCCCCGAGCCATGCCCGACATCGCATAGCGGTCCGCCACCACCGCACTGCCTTCAGCGAGCCACGGACGGATGTCCTTCTCGCACCTATGCGCCAGGTCCATGGCCTCCGCCAACAGCAGGGAATGTGCCCCGAGTCGGCCTTCCCGCTTCCACTGCGGAAGGAGGTCGCCGGTCAACTCGGACGAATTCCAATCGGTGAATTCGACGGGCTTGTCCGTTATTTCATCCAGACGCCTCAGCAACCCCTTGATGAGAGTTGACTTACCTGCGGAATAAATTCCGTCGACAACGACGAGCACGGGATGCCTCAAATTCTCTGCCGCTCTGCGATCTGACGGGGCGAAACCCTCGCATCAACCCGGTAGATTTCCCAGCCGGTCGTGTGAACAGCCGCATCGGCCGAGGTAGCACTTTGGAACGTCCTTGCGGCTCCACACGATGATCAGGATGATGAGCCGATTCCCCACAGTCCGGCCAATAGATGGGAGTTCTGGAGTGGCTAGGTGGAACGGGCGTCGTAGCCCGGCGAAATCGGATCGGCCGCCGGGGATTCGCGCCGGTGACTACGGGCGGTTCGCACGGGTCTCCTGGCGAGCGGGCCGAGGTCTTACCGTGGTCGCTTTCGGCACGGTCCTGCTCGCCGCGGTCGTTCCGCTGGCCTTGATCTCCACGATCGGGGCGTTGGTCGAGACGGTTCCGCTTGTGGCTGCCCAAGGGCTCGACTCGTCGCCCGGCCGACAGGCGCTCGGCTGGGCGGCTCTGGCCGGGCTGACCCTTCTGTTGCTGTGGATCGCGGCGGCCCTGCGCTCCGCCGCGGCCACTGCCTTGGGCGACCGCATCGACGCCTTGCTGCAACGTGAGCTGATGCGGGCGGTCATGACCCCGACCGGGACCGCTCACCTGGAGGAGCCGGCAACCGTCGACCTGATCAGCGTAGGCCGCGAAACGTTCCGCGGTGCGTGGGGCCGCCCGGGCAGGCTCATCTCCGCCGTCGGCGGGCTGGTCGCGGGTCGGCTCACCCTGCTCGGCACCTGTGCGCTCCTCGCAGGTTTCCATATGCTCCTGGGGGCCGCACTGCTGCTCGCCGCGGTGTGGGCGGCGTACGAGGAGAAGGCGGCCTCGCGCACCGAGTCGGCGCACCACTACGGCGACAGCGAGGGAGCCCGACGGCTGGAGTACTACTACGCCTTGGGCGTCGAGCCCCCCGCCGCCAAGGAGGTTCGCGTCTTCGGTCTGCCCGGGTTTCTGACCGACCGTTTCCTGCAAACGTGGCGCCGCTCGATGACCGAGGTGATCGGACCGCTGCCGCCACGCCCGGTTGCCGCCGGCCTCACCCTGGCAGCAGTCGTGCTGGGCGGCCTGGCTTGGATCGTGACCGAGGCCGCCGGGGGACACGTCACGCCGGGAGCGGCCGCGATGTGGGTCCAGGCGCTGATGGCAGCGCTCGCCGCCATGCAGCAGTCCTCGTGGATGAGCCTGCAGACGGAACTGGCGATGGCGACGCTGCATCGCTTCGACGCAGCGGTCGCCGCCGTCACGGAGACCGAGCCCGGAACGGCCCGGACACCTTCGCCGCGGACGGCCGCCCGACAGTCTGACGATGCCGTCGCGACGCCAGCTACAACCGTCGGGGCCCCGCGCGGAGATATCCGGTTCGAGGGAGTGTCCTTCGGTTACCCGGGCCGTTCGTCCGACGTCCTCGACGGGCTGGATCTGGAGATACCGGAGGGCCGCTCGCTCGCTGTCGTCGGCGCCAACGGTGCGGGAAAGACGACTCTCGTCAAATTGCTGTGCCGACTGTACGAGCCCACGGCCGGCCGCATCGCTGTGGCGGACGTCGATCTCGCTGATGTGGATGCCGCAGCTTGGCGCCGCCGCATTGCCACCGTCTTCCAGAATTCGCTGCGCTTCGCCCTACCGGCCCGCGACAACATCACCCTCGGCGGACTCGACACCCCCGCCACTGCGGCCGACGTGCGTGCCGCCGCCGAACGGGCAGGAATCGCTGCGGAAATCGAGGCTCTGCCCCTCGGCTGGGAAACGCCGCTGGCGGCCTCGTACACGGACGGGGTGGATCTCTCCGGTGGGCAGTGGCAGCGTCTGGCTCTGGCCCGGGCGTTGTTCGCCATCGAGCGGGGCGCCGATCTCCTGATCCTGGACGAACCCGCCGCACATATGGACGTGCGCGCGGAGGCGCGGCTGTACGAAGAGTTCATGGAGCTGACCCGGGGACTGACCACCGTTGTGATCTCTCACCGCTTCTCCACGGTCCGGCAGGCCCATCGCATTGCCGTGATCGACGCCGGACGTGTGGTGGAACAGGGCACGCATGACGAACTCATGGCCGCCCAGGGGCAGTACGCCACGATGTTCCGCCTCCAAGCAGCCCGGTTCGACGTCGCCTCGCTGTCCGGCCCCGACCAGCGCCATGTAGACGATCCCGACACCGAAGCCCGCAGGAAGGAGACGAAGGCATGAGGAGTCTGCTGCGCACCTGGCGGCTGCTGGTCGACATAGGCCGGGAGGTGGGCATCGGCCTGTGCGCGCTGTTCATCGGCGTCAGCGCGATCTCCCTCGTGGGACCGCTGCTGCTTGCACTTGGGTTGCGCCCCCTGGCCGACGGGGCGGCCGCGCACGACGCGGATCAGGTCGCCGCGGGAGCCGTCCCGGTCGGCGTCGCGCTGCTGGTGACGGCCCTCGCGCCCCTCGGCTACCGGTGGGCCACCATCCGGATGCGCGAACGTTCGCGCATGGTTGTCCAGCGGCGGGTGCTGACAATGTCAGCCGAAGCGCCCGGTCTGGAGCACTTCGAGCTACCCGAGTTCCAGGACCGCCTCCAACTACTCAAGCGCAACGTCGAGGACTTGGCCGACGGCATGACGCTGGCCGTCATGGGACCGCTGGTGATCGCCCAACTGGTTCTGGTTGCGGGGCTATTGGCCGAGGTGCAGCCCGTGCTCCTGATACTTCCGCTGATCGCCCTGCCTGCGACCCGGCTGGCACAGAAGGCGGAGGAGCTGTACGGCCAGGCCGAACTGCGCACCGCAGCGGACCGGCGCACCGCACAGCATGTTTTCGACCTCGCCGTCGCTTCGGAGTCGGGTGCCGAACTGCGTGTATACGGTCTTGAGGATGAACTCGTCAGGCGACACCAAGCCGCCTCCCTCAACCGGCAGCGCGCCACCGAATCGGCGCTGTTGCGTTCGGTGCTGGTGCGTACGGGTAGCTGGCTGCTGTTCGCCGGCGCCTACGTCGCGGCAGTCCTGCTGGTGCTGCGGCAGGCGAGCCGAGGGCAGGCCACAGCCGGTGACGTCGCCCTGACACTCGGCCTCGCCTCGGCCGTGGTGGGCGCCGCGGTGGCGCTGTCCGGACTGGCCGGGTCCGTGACCCGTACCCGCGTCACCGCCGAGCACTACGAGTGGTTGCGCGCTCGCGCGGGAGCAGCCGTCGGCACGGACCAACCGCCCGCCGAGCTGACCCGAGGCATCGCCGTGGAGAACCTGGCGTTCTCCTATCCCGGCACTGAGCGACAGACGCTGTCCGATGTCTCGCTTCAACTGCCTGCCGGAACAATTGTGGCCCTTGTGGGAGAGAACGGCGCGGGCAAGACCACCCTCGTCAAATTGCTGTGCGGCATGTACCAGCCGACCGCCGGACGAATCCTGCTCGACGAGACCGACCTGGCAGACCTCGAACCGCACGCCTACCGCGAGCACGTCACCGCCGTATTCCAGGACTTCGCGCGCTTCGAGCTGCCCGTACGGGAGAACGTGGGGGTGGGAGACCTGGACCGGATGACGGACCCGGCGGCCGTTCGTGCATCCCTGGCGAGCGCCGGAGCGGGTTTCACCGAGGAGCTACCGCAGGGGCTGGAAACCCCACTCGGGGCCGGCTGGCGGGACGGAGTGGAACTGTCCGGCGGGCAGTGGCAGAAGCTCGCGCTCGCTCGCTCGATGATGCGCCGCCGCCCGCTGCTCACCGTCTTCGACGAGCCGACGGCCAGTCTGGACCCGAGCACTGAACACGCCCTGTTCGAGCAGGTTGCTGCCGAGGCACGACAGGGCAGGGCCGACGGCCGGGTCACCCTGTTGATCTCCCACCGCTTCTCAACGGTGCGCATGGCTGATCTGATCGTGGTGCTCAAGGACGGTCGGATCGCCGAGTGCGGCAGCCACGACCAACTCGTCGTGGACAAGGGCCTCTACGCCGAGCTGTACGCCCTGCAGGCCGCAGCGTACGGAGACTGACCCGGCATGCACGGAACGCGTGCTCTCAAGGGCCGTGCGGCGGAGCGACGACGGATCCTCCACGTCGCATGTCCAGAAGATTCGCGAAGAGTTCGGTCAGTGTGATGGAAGATACCTGTTCCATCGCCGCCGTCCGGCACTGGTTGTGGTTGGGGATGCCAAGAACCGCGTCCGGACCGGGAAGTCCTCGGCCGAAGCCCGAGAGAGACAAGGAGACGCGGCAATGGGCGTCGTAGTCGGGCGCGCCGGGGGAGTCGGCCGTCAACCGATCATCGGCCGCTATGGAGTCGGTGAAGAGGGTCGGAGTGACCGCCGGATCGTGCGCCAGTACGTCCCCGAAGCCCGCGCATCGAGTCCACCGGCTGCCCAGGGGCCGTGGAGCGCCCCACCGGGTCGAACGGCACCGCTCGAAGGCCGCAGGGTCAGGTCGTACCCGGCCCGGCCTTGTGACGGGTGCCGACCTTGTACAACGGGTGCGTGCCGGACCGGTCCGCGCGGCCGGACGCATGGCGCGGCGGGGTCGTTCCACTGCGTGGGCTGGCCCGTCCAAGCGTGCGGAACGCGCAGTTGAACGCGCTGTTGAACGTTGCCGCTGCCGCGCTGCCTGAGCAATTCTTCCCGAGCCGCACGCTCAGTCCTGGCCCGTCGAGGGGGCGCCGCACCACCGCAAGCGAGCTGCTCGGTGCGTGACCGTGCGAAAAGCGCGCCGACGTGGGAGAACCGGACATGGTGACAGAGAGATGGCTGACTGCGACGGAGGACGTCGTGCGGGTGGCCCGGGCGCACGCCCGGGAGGTCGACACCGAAGCCCGGTTCCCCGCCGAGGCCATGGACGCGATGCGCCGCACCGGACTGCTCGGACTGCTCGTCCCGGTCGAGCATGGGGGTCTCGGCGGCGGCCTTGAGGACATGGTGGAGATCGCCGGCCGGCTCGCTGGCGGCTGTCTGTCGACAGCCCTGATCTGGTCCATGCACTGCCAGCAAGTCGACGCCGTCGTCCGGCACAGCGGCCCGGAACTGCGCGATGAACTGCTGCCAAGGATCGCCGAGGACGGGCATCATCTCGCCTCGGTCACCACCGAGGCCGCCAAGGGGGGCCATCTGCTGCGCGCCCAGAGCCCGTTGCGGCCGGAAGCGGGAACACTGCGCATCGAGCGTGACGCGCCCGTGGTGACCGGCGGCATGATCGCCGATGGCTTCCTCATCACCATGCGGGCCGACGAGGATGCCGCTGCGCACGAGGTCTCGCTGGTCTACGCCGAGCGCGCTCAGCTGAAGATCGACGAGGGCCGGTCGTGGCGTTCCCTCGGCATGCGCGGCACGAGCAGCGCCGGGATACGGATCTCGGGCAGTGTTCCGCAGCAGAACTTCATCGGACGGCCCGGCGACTTCCGTGCGGTGGCCATGGACAGCATGATCCCCCTTGCTCACCTCGGCTGGGCCGCCTGCTGGCTGGGCGGCGCCCGCGGCCTGTTCCGGGAGATGCTTGGGGCGGTCCGATCGCGCGCCTGGCCGCTCGACGTCGGCTCTGAACTGGTGCGTGAACGCCTGGCGCGGGCCAGGATGGACCTCGAGCTGGTCAGTAGTCATCTCCAGAGGGTCTGCGACGAAGTCGCCCTGATACGTGCCTCAGGGGGGCGCCTGGACCGTCCCGCCACGCAGATCCATCTGAACCTGCTGAAGGTCTCGGCCGCCGAACTCACCTTCCGTGCCGCCGACCGGCTCATGCAGCTGGCGGGCCTGACCCGCGGTTATCTGGAGGACTCGCCCTTCCCAGCTGAGCGAGTCTTCCGCGATCTGCGCTCAGCGAGTCTGAACAACTCCGACGACCGCCTGCTCGTGGTGACCGGCGCTCTCGTGCCCCTCGACAAGGACGTGTGTCTGTCCTGACCTTGGGCGCACGAACCCGTCGGGACAAGCCCGGCGTGTGCGGTGTGTCCGGCCGGCCGGGTCGATGAAAGGATGAATGGTGGATCCACTGAAGATTCCCGTGCTGGATCTGAACGACGTGCGAGATCCTTCGTTCGATGCCCTCGCACCCTGGCGCGAGGCCGTTACCGAGGTCGGCTGTTTCGCCCTTCGTCACCACGGCGTGCGGGCCGACGTCCTTGCCGCGTGCCTGGCGGCGGCCGAGGATTTCTACGCCCGCGACAAGCCATACGCGCAGCGATGGGCCATACAGCGGTCCTTGGGCAACCGTGGCTATGTCCCGGACGATCTCCGACCGGCCGGTGCACACACACGCCGCTTAGTGCGGGACTACGCCTCCTTCGACGTCGGACCGGAACTCCATGACGACCCGGGGGCTCTGGAGTCGATCCTGCTCGGGTCGAACCTCTGGCCCGACCTCCCCGGTTTCGCCGACGCCGTGAGGGACTACCACGCGGCCGTGCGGTCGTGTGCCGAGTCCCTGTCGCAGATGTTCTCGCGTCTGTGCGGGCTGGTGCCGAGCCACATTGCCGAACGGTCAACTCGGGGCTGTTCACTGCTGCGCCTGCTGCATTATCCGGTGCCCGCCCTCGACCTGGACGAAGTACCCAACGGACACACCGATTACGAGTGGTTCACCTTGATCTGGCAATCGTCAGCGGGACTTGAGGTGCTCGGTCGGGACGGCCGGACCCGCCTACTCGACGCACCGCGAGGTACCTTCGTGGTGCTCATCGGTGACCTTCTGGAAGTCCTTTCCGATGGCGCCATCGAGTCGACCCTGCACTGGGTGCGTCCCCGTGAGCGGGACCGCTTCTCCCTTACCTATTTCTATGGTCCGGATTTTCACGAGGAGATCGCGCCGATGTCCCCGGACGGAACCCGGAGCACGAGCGGCGCCTATCCGGCACTGCGCGCCGGGGACCATCTGACTGCGCTGCGCGTGCGCCATCTGAAGCATCTGCGCCAGGCATACGAGAAGGGGTCCCTGGTCCTTCCCTTCGTCCTTCCCGACGTGAACCCCCTCAAGAAGGCGAAAGTGCAAAGGCTGGAACGAACAGAAGGAGCAGGCGGCCGTCGATCCGGCCGAGCGGCCATGACGACGGTTGAAAGCGGGGTGCCCCATGGTTCCTGACGCCGAGCGGCTGGCCGAACACGCGGGCCTTAGCTCAGAAAGACTGCACCAAGAGCTGCGCGCACACCTCAATGACCTGTCCGCCTACGAGCAGCGTGTGCTGGCCGCCGCCATCGACATTGCCAACGGCGGCGTCAACGTCAGCGCCGACGCGCCCGATGTCGCCGACGAGTTGATCTCGCTGGCCCGCGTGGTCGGGGCTCTGCACCCTCCGCAAGCCCGCCACACGACGAGGACCGAGCTGAGCACGCGGGTGCACCGCACCCTGAGTGCGAAAACGCTGCACACCATGCGCGAACTTGGCCTCTACCGGGATCCGGACGGTGTGGAACCTGTCTGGCCCCACGCCGGAATGCTCATCCTGAACCCGATACTTGGCTGCAACTTCGGGTGTGTGTACTGTTTTCGCGCCGACGAACAGCGGGAGAGCGTCGACTGGTTCCTGAGTGGGCGGCCCACCAAGGTGCTTGAAGAGGACGTCCTGGTCGACAGGCTTGCCAGGCATCCGCTGTTCGTGCCCGGGACGACGCAGCTGGGACTGCACACTGCGACCACGGACCCCTTTCTGCCACAGGTGCGGGACAGCACGTTCCGGATTCTCGAAATCCTGGAGCGGAGGGGTTGGACCAATGACGTCATGATCATTACCAAATGCTATCTGCGTGATCAGGACATTGACCGGCTGGCCTCATTCACCTCGTTCCGGATTCTGCTCTTTCTCACCCACAACGCGGCGCCCGAAGGAATGGAGAAAATGGGTGCGGGGCCGGAATACCTCGCTAGAAAACAGCGCACGGTCGCACGCCTCGCCCGTTGGCCACATCTTGCCGCAGCCCACTACTACCGGCCCATCGTGCCAGGTTGGAACGACAGCGAAGACCAGATCATCGAGGCCTTGACCTTCGGAGAGGCGCTCGGTGCCTCGGTCATCGGTGGCCTCAAGGAGATCCCCAACCTGGCCGAGCTCGGCCGGCGGCGTGGGCTGAGCCTGCCCCTGCTGTCATCGGAAAGGGAGGAGAAGTATTTCCCTCGCGAACTGGTGGAGCGAATACTCGGAATTCATGGACGACTCGGCCTGACGAGTGTCATAGTGGGTGATCAATCCTGTGGTCTTACGGTCATGCTGTCGCGACTGAATAGATCCGCGGTGCCCAACGTGGAAGGCCTCAAGGCTTATGACCTGGCCACCGGGAGAGAGCCGCGGTGCATGGGGTGCTGCTCGCCGGAACAGTTGTCGGCCTGCGCCGCACCGCCGGTCCCCACTGAGGACACCGTCCGGTCGCTTCTCGAACGCGCGGGCATCAAGGCGGATTTCGACATCAAGGCCGACCGTCTGGTGGTGCGTTCCGAAGAGCGTCTGACCGAGCGGGACACCGAGTTTCTGGCCGCGCATCTGCGATATGCCGTGTTCTGGCAGCAGCGAAAAGGCGACAGCATGAGAGCTGAAAGGGAAGTGTTGTGATCGGCGAAGAACTACAGACCGTCATACGAAACCAGGCGCCCGACTTGTCCGAGGGACGCCCGCTGACCGCGGATGACAAACTGCTCGACCTGGGCATCGATTCGCTCGGTCTGGTTGAGCTGATCATCAACATCGAGGAGTCGTTCTCGATCGTGATACCGGACGAAGACATGCTGGCCGACAACTTCACCTCAGTCGGTACGGTTGCGGATCTGGTGGAGCGCATTAAGGCGACTTCGCGCTGATGAGGGAGAACCACCGGGAATCGGGCGCCGCTCACGGCGTAGTCCGACTCGACCTCGGCGTGCCCGGCGGCGACCGGGTTCGGCACGCCCCCGAAGTCGTGGACCTCGCTGTCGAGGCCGTCCGGCACGATGGCGTGGTCATCATCGAGAACGTCGTCGACCCTTCGATCCTGCGCCGCATCAAGGCACGGATGGCCGCCGACCTGGAGGTCCTGGCCCCGCGCCCGGACCGGGCCGAGAACTTCGCGCCAGGGCATCTGCAGCAGGATCCGCCACCCGAGCCGGATCTACTGGCGTCTCAGATCCTGGCGCATCCCTTCGTGCTCACGGTCTGCCGTGCCGTCATGAGCCAGCCACTGCGGCTGACCGGTTACAGCAACAACACCAACATGCCGGGATCGAGCGCCCAGGCGGTCCATGTGGACGAGGGCCAGCTGTGGCCCGGACTGCCCGTTGCGCACCCCCCGGCCCGGCTCACGGTCAACATCCCGCTCACGACGACCTCGGAGGAGGGCGGCGCACTCGAAGTGTGGCCCGGCACTCACGACGACGTCAGTGTGTGCCAGTACTCGTCCACGCAACGCGAGGGCCTGCTGCGCGCCCTGGAATACGTCCGTGTGGCCAAGCAGGCCGGCGTCGAGGGCCAAGTGAACCGCCGCGTCGGGCTCACGGTCGCACCGGACGCACTTGCCGAGCGGCGTGAGCTGCGGCCCCCCGTGCGGGCCGTCACCGCCGAGGGCGGAGTGATCATCAGAGATCCCCGGCTGTGGCACCGTGGCACTCCCAACGTGTCCGATCGCACCCGATTCATGCTGGCGCTGACCTACGACCCGCACTGGCGGTCGAGCGAGCCACCGATCGAACTGCCCAGCGTGGCACGGGAAATCTTCGAGCGGGCGCGCCTTGACGTGAACGCGGTATACGTCAACGGCCGGATCGACCACCTTGACCGCCATCCTCCGTTCGAGGGTAGTCCCCTGAGGCGGGCGCGTTTCAGTAGTACGGAGCAGCCGAAACGTGCCTGAGCCTGACGAGCGTTCGTCGGCGAGTCCACCGCATCCGCAGCATGACGGGCCGACCGCAGGCCCGGTTCCCGACAGGACAGGAAACAGTCAGCAGATGCACACTGAGATCGACCTTCTCGTCCGGGCGTCCGATCCGTTCGCCGACGGCGTGAACCTGCGGACGGACGTCGAGGAGCGCGACTGGGGACTCTTCCTCGACTCCGCTTTCCGGCACCGCGTCGCGGCCCTTGCGGGACGCGCGCTGGCCGCCGCGCAGACCTTCGAGCCTGAGAGCCGTCACGAGTACGTGCAGGACGCCCTCCTTGCCGCCTATGCGCTGAACAGCAGACGCAACAGGGTCCTCATCGAGGAAACCGCCCGGCTCACCGAGCGCTTGCGGGCCGCGGGCATCGCAGTGGCGGTGCGGAAGGGAGCCTTCCTCGCGCCCGTCGTGTACCGGGACCTTGGCCTGCGTCCCATGAACGACATCGACCTCTTCGTAGATCGGTCGGCGGCCAAGGACGTGGCGGCAGTACTGGCCGACGATGGCTATGCGCCGGGCGTCGTCGACCGCGCGGGACGCATCACGCGGCTGTCCCGCCGGCAGGAGATCTTTTGGTCGGTACACACCAACAACTTGCCGACGTTGCTGCGCGCCCACGACGACCCGCTTCAGCCGACGCTCGCGGTCGACGTGTGCTTCAACCTGTTCCTCCCGGCCAGCGGCTGCGACATTCCGGCCGAGCGATTGATGGTCGACCTCACCACGCACGAGGTGCAGGGCACGACCATCTCCGCCTTCCGCCCCGAGTACTTCCTGCTCGATGTCTCGGCGCACCTCTACAAGGAGTCGACGACACTGCGCTACATCGAGAAGGGGAAGCACCAGCGTCTTCTGCAGTACATCGACATCGTGGCTCTTGTGCGGCGCCATCCGGGACTGCGTTGGGACCTTCTGCTGGAGATTGCGAGAGAGGCCGGTGCCGGCAGGAACCTGTACTACGCCCTGGCCGGCGCCGAGGCCCTGTTCCCCGGCGCGATCCCCGCCGAAGTGTTGCAAGCACTGGCACGGGAGGGCGGAGTCGACGCGGAGTTCTTGTGGCAGTACGGCGGCATCGATCTGCTGCAACCGCTTCGGTGGTCGGCGCAGACAGTGATCGAGCGGCTCTTCTCTTACGAGCGGCCCCAGGCCCGTTCGCAGTCCCCGGTATGACCGAGAGGGAGGAAATACGTTGCGATACTTGGTGACCGGGGGCCGCGGATTCGTGGGCACCCGGCTGGCTGGAGCGCTCGCCGCCCGAGGTGATGCTGTGGTGGTCCTCGACGATCTGTCCGCACACCAGCCCGCCGAGCCGCCGGGTCCCCTGCCCGAGCCGGTCCGTTTCGTCCACGGCTCCGTCCTGGACGCGTCGCTGCTCGACGAGTTGGTCGCGGACTGCGACGTCGTCGTCCATCTGGCGGCGGCGGTCGGTGTGCGTACCATCGTCGACCGGGTGCTGCCCTCCCTGACGGTGAACCTGCACGGGGCGGAGAACGTGATGGGCGCCGCCGAACGCCACGCGGCCAAGGTGTTGCTGGCCAGCACCAGCGAGATCTACGGCAAGAGTCAGGACCTCCCGCTGCGCGAGGACGTCGACCGAGTGCTCGGCAGCCCACGGGTTCCGCGCTGGTCGTACGGCATGGCCAAATCGATCATGGAGTTGATCGCCGACACTTACCACCGCGAACACGGTGTGCAGACCGTCGTGGTCCGACTCTTCAACACGGCGGGCCCGGGCCAGAGCGCCACTCACGGCATGGTCATTCCCCGCATGGTGCGTCAGGCACTGCGAGGCGAGCCCCTGTCCGTGTACGGCGACGGCGGCCAGACCCGGTGCTTCCTGCACGTCGACGACGCAGTCCGGGCCCTGCTCGCCCTTCTCGACGAGGAGCGGGCGGTCGGCGCCACCGTCAATCTGGGCTCGACGGACGAGGTGCGCGTGCTCGATCTCGCCCAGCGGGTTAAGGAACTGACCGGATCGGCGTCCGAGATCCGCTTCTCCTCCTTTGAGGAGGTGTACGGGCCGAACTTCGAGGAGTCATACCGCAGGGTGCCCGACGTCAGCCGCATCACTGCCCTCACCGGATGGCGCCCCTTGCGCGGCCTGGACGACATCCTCCTCGACGTGATCGCGGAAGTCCGCCGGGAGGCGCTGCGTGCAGGGGGAAGCATCGGATGACCTACGACGTGGCGGTGATTGGCCTCGGCTACGTGGGCCTCGCTCTGGCCGTGGAATGCGTGCGCAGCGGCCTGCGGGTAGCCGGGCTGGAGAGCGACCCGCACAGGGCGGCGGCCCTCGTCGCGGGAGAGTCCTACGTGGACGACGTGCCGGACGCCGAGCTCGTGGCCGCCTTGAAGGCCGGTCTCTCGGTCGGGACCGACGCCTCGGTGCTCGCTGACAGCGAGGTCGTCGTGCTGTGCGTGCCCACGCCGTTGGACGCTGACCGACGTCCCGACGTCTCCAGCGTTCGGGAGGCCGCCGCGACGGTGGCCAGGCATCTGCGTGCGGACTGTCTGGTCGTCGTGGAGTCCACGATCTGGCCGGGGGCCACCGACCAAGTGGTGCGTCCCCTGCTCGAACACTCGGGACTGCGCGCGGGAGAGGACTTCGCCCTGGCTTACTCTCCCGAACGGGTTGACCCCGGAAACCCGCACTTCTACCTGCGCAATACCCCGAAGGTTGTGGCCGGGTACACCACGCGGTGCCGCGACCGGGCCGAGGTCTTCTACGGGAAGCTGGTCGATGAGGTCGTCCCGGTGAGCGGACTGCGGGAGGCCGAGATGGCCAAGCTCCTGGAGAACACCTACCGGGCCGTCAACATCGCGCTCGTCAACGAGATGGCCGTGCTGTGCGATGCCATGGACGTGGATCTGTGGGAATCCATCACGGCGGCGGCGACCAAGCCATTCGGCTTCGAGAGGTTCCTGCCCGGACCGGGTGTGGGCGGGCACTGCATCCCCGTGGACCCGGAGTATCTTTCCCATGCGGCCGCGGAGGCCGGCAGCCGGTCCCGGTTCGTGGACCTGGCGCGCGAGGTGAACGCGAGCATGTCCAGCTACGTCGTCGAGCGGGTGCGGCGCAACCTCGACCGGCGCGGAATGTCGTTGCGCGGCGCGCGCCTGGTGCTACTGGGCGTCACGTACAAGGCGGACGTTGCCGACCTCCGCGAGTCACCCGCGATGCCGATTGAACGTGGGCTGCGCCTGTTGGGAGCGACCGTGAGTTTCGTTGACCCGCTGGTCGACGCCTGGCGCGTGGACGGCAGGGCTATTCCGCGGCAGCGGGACACCTCGGCGGCGCTCGCCTCGTGCGACATGGCGGTGCTGCTGCAGGCGCACGCGGCCTTCGACCTGGAGTCCATCAGCCGACAGGGCTGCCCCGTCCTCGACACCAGGGGCGCGCTGCCCGCTAGCGACTTCGTAGAACTGCTGTGACGGCCTCCGGGCCAGCTGGAGAGCGTGGGAAGAGAATCATGGAACGACTACTGGTGGTCGCCGCGCATGGTGACGACGAGACGCTCGGCGCGGGCGCCACACTCGCACGCCTCAGCGATGAGGGCGTGGCCATCGGGCTGTGCGTGCTCACGCACGACGACGGCTCCCGCCACCCCGGCGACCGAGGGAGCGACCGCGAGGAGGCGATCCACAACGCCGCGCACCTGCTGGGCATCCAGGAGGTGTACGTGCACCGCTTCGGGGACAACCGCTTGGACGAGGTGGGCCAGTTGAAGCTCAACCGCGTAGTCGAGGGGCAGATGCGGCGGTTCGCGCCAGATGCCGTGTTCACCACCGCCCTCGCCGACCTCAACAACGACCACCGACTGGTCGGCCTCGCCGCGCGGATCGCTGCCCGTCCGGGTCGGTCCGGCGTCCACGAGGTCCGGTCCTTCGAGATCCGCTCGTCGACCGACTGGGCAGAGGCGTCGGGGATCCGCCCCGCCTTCAGTCCGAACTGCTGGCACGTCGTGTCGGAGGCACACTTGGAGCGCAAGCTCGCCGCGCTGCGAGCGTACGGAGCCGAACGCGAGGAATGGCCGCAGCCGCGCAGCGAAGAGGGTGTCAGGGCACTGGCCGCGTACCGGGGTTCACAGGTCGCGGTGCCTCTCGCCGAGGCGTTCGAGGTGGCCCGGCAAGTCGTGGGGTGGCCCGCATGACTGGTCCCCGTCTGGTCACCTGCCATCAGCCGGTCTACCTCCCCTGGCCCGGCTTCTTCCACAAGTTGGTGCTGGCGGACGTCTTCGTGGTGATGGACACCGTCAACTTCTCCCGCAGAGGGAACCAGAGCAGAAACCGCATCATGACGGCGGATGGGCGGCCTCACTGGGTGACGGTTCCGCTCGCGCTGAAGGCGTCCCCGTCCCGTCGGCTGCGCGATGTACGCATCGCTTCCCAGGACGGGGTACGCGACGCGGAGCACGCCGGGATGAGCGTGCCGAAGTGGCAGCGGGATCACTGGAACAGCCTGCGACTGAGCTACGGGCGGGCCCCGTACTGGTCCCGCTATGCCGCCGAGCTGGAGGAGCTGTACCTCGGTCGCACGTGGACCAAATTGATGGATCTCAACACCGCCCTGCTGCGCCTGCTGGTGGCATGGCTGAAGATCGACGTGGAGTTCGTGCTCGCCAGTGAACTCGGCAGCACCGGAGCAAAGTCCGATCTCGTCCTCGACCAGTGCCTCAGATCGGCCGCTTCGCTGTACGTGTCGGGGACGCACGGAAAGGACTATCTGCAGGAGGAGCACTTCCTGGAGAACGGAATCTCCATCTTCTACCAGAGCTACCGTCTCCCGGAGACTGGCGCACCATGCTCCGCGACGCCTCAGGCCCTATCAGTGATCGACCTCCTCTTCCGCCGCGGCGTCGCCGCGAAGGATGCACTGAGCGACGGGAATATCACCCGGTCCGACATCGTCGATGCGCTGCACGGCGCCGGTGCTCCGACGGTGTTGGAGACACATGCCACGAGGGCGTCCACGCGGCAGTCGGTCCGCGTGCGCGGGCCCCACGCGTTGCTGGGAGAGCCTGCCCCCGAAGCCCGGCCCCTTGGAGACGGCCATGCCTGAGCCCCTGATATCCGTAGTCCTGCCGTGCCGCCTCAGCGGGGAACTCGGCGTCGAGATGCGTGGCGCGCTCCTCGAACTGAGCCTCGTCTCCCTTGACGCACAGGACTACCCGCGAGACCGAATGGAAGTCGTCATCGTGGACGACGGCAGCGACATCGACCTGGCCGACTGGGTACGGGCGCGCGCCGAGCGGATCCCCAGCCTCAGGCCGCGAGTCATCCGCAACGACGGACCTGCGCACGGGACGGCCGCCGCCTACAACATCGGCTGCGCTCACGCGCGAGGCCGCTATGTATTCCTGACCACCGACGATTCGCTGCTCGCCTCTGACTGCCTGTCGGCGCACGCGCTGGCTCTGTCACGGTACGACGCACCCGTCTACGTAACGGGAGTTGAGCGTCAGTATCTCTACGGTGTGCTGTTCCGGAACATCATCGAGGGCACCCTGCATGACCGCCAGGACCTGTCCGTGCGGACCTTCGGCGCGCTGCTTGGGGTCCCTGACCTGCGCCGGTTCGCCGACTACCTCGGACTGTGCGAGTGGACTGTGACACCTGACGACGTGCGGTTCGGGTTCGAGGGGCTCTCGGCGCGCTCCGCCCTGACGCCGAACTTTCGTGACATGTACGAAGAACTCGCCTCGCCACGGCAGGACTTGCGCTGGCTCTGCGTGCGCGTTGGCAATCACACGATGCCCCGCGAGGCCTACCTCGCCCTCGGCGGCTATGACGAGGACATCCCCAATATGAACTCGGACCAGGCCTTCGGACTCAAGCTCGCGGAGGCCAGCATCGACGTGGTGCTGGAACGGCGCGCGAACAGTGTTCTGCTCGAACACTGGCGGGGGCTGCGTAGCTACGTGAACGGCAGCGGACTCAAGAGCCTCGCGGCGCGTTGGCCGCGCCCCGACGTCCTGAGGGTCCACGAGTTCTTCGCGCCCGGGTACGACCGATCGATCGCCGCCTACCGCCGCCTCCTTGCCGAGACCGCGCGGTAACACAAGCCGCGGAAGAGAGCGAAGATGAACACTGGTGTGTCCACTACAGCCGGGTCCTGGGTGCCGGACCTCCTTGAGGCCGCGGACGACGCGCAAACGATCAGCGACGCCCACGGCTCCTGCCGCGTGGACGAGCTGTCCGCGAGGGCGTGGGTCTGGGCGCAGGAGCTGGTTGCCGCAGGCGTGAAGCCCGGCGACCGTGTGGTCATGGCGCTGCCGAATGGCATCGCCCTGGCCGCCGCCCTGTTCGGCGTGATGCGGGCGGGCGCTGTTGCCGTGCCCCTGCACCCCGACAGCCCGTGGAGCCACCTGCGGGCGGTCTGCGAAGACTGCACCCCGGAGGCACTGCTCACCGCGCGGGACGCATTCGCACAGCCGGAGACCGCCGCCTTGGCCCCGCGGGTGTTCCGTACCGATCCTGCATGCTTTGCAGAGGTCTGTGGCGCGCCCACGCCCCCGAACGTATCGACCGACGGCGCACGATCCGACATCGCCCTGATCATGTACACCTCCGGATCGACCGGAACGCCCAAGGGCGTTGTCTGCCCGCACGAGCAGGTTTCGTTCGCCATCGACGCAATCGCCGGCCGGCTCGGCTACCGGTCCTCGGACGTCGTCTTCGGCTGTCTGCCCATGAGCTTCGACTACGGCCTCTACCAACTGTTCCTCGCCCTGCGTGCCCGGTGTGCCCTGGTGCTGGCGCCCCACGACCTGGGCCCCGCACTGCTGCGCCACGCCACACGCTCGGGCGCCACCGTCATCCCGCTGGTGCCGAGCGTGGCCCGGCGGTTGTGCGCCCTTGCCGGACGTGCGCACACCGAGCGCCCTCCCGTCAGGCTGTTCACCAACACCGGCGACACGCTCGCGCCGGAGGACTGCGGAGCCCTACGCGCGCGCTTCCCCGGGGCGCAGGTCGTACGCATGTACGGGCTCACTGAGTGCAAGCGCGTGACCGTCGGCGAGCCCGACGACGATCGCACCGCTCCCGACGCGTGCGGTCGACCTTTGCCCGGGACGAGTATCGAAGTACGTGATGAGCACGGCGAATTGTGCGCACCCGGCCGCATCGGTCAGCTCGTAGTGAGCGGCCCGCACGTGATGCGCGGCTACTGGGGAGCTCCGCCGGAGAGCCAGCTGCGCTTCGCCGGCCCGGCGAACCACGGGTCGGCGCACGCGACGCTGTACAGCGGGGACTATGGGTGGATCGACGAGGAGGGGCGCTTCTGCTACTCCCACCGGGCCGACGACACGTTCAAGATCGGATCGATTCGGGTGGGCGGCCTGGAGATCGAGAAGGCTGCCCGACGTGTGCCGGGCGTCAGGGCGGTCGGGGTCGCGCGGACCCCGGGACGGCTGACCCCGGTGGTCTTCGTGGAGAGCGCCATCTCCACCGACGTACTGCGCAAAGGCCTTGCCCGCGAACTCGGCCCCCATAGGACGCCGCGAGACCTCGTCGTTGTCGACGAACTGCCCGTGACCCGCAACGGGAAGGTCGACCGGGTTCGACTCGGCGCCCTCTCCGAGGAACGCGCCGGCCAACTGTGAGCATGGGTTTGAGAACCGGTCCGACGCAGCCCGTTAAGAGGCGTCGATGACCCCCGCGAGCACGTCTCGGGATCCGTCGACGACTCGATGGCTGATCACCGGTGCTGCGGGGCTATTGGCCCGAGAGCTGCACGGCCGGCTCACCACCCGCGGCGCCGACGTCGTGGCTCTGACGCGCCGCCACCTCGATGTGACCGATGCCCGCACGGTCGATGCCACTGTGCACGCGGTGCGTCCCGGCGTCGTTGTCAACTGCGCCGCGTGGACGGACGTGGAGGGGGCCGAGGCTCAGGAGCACATGGCCTCTCGCGTGAACGCAGAGGGCCCGCGGAACCTGGCCAACAGTTGTGCCAGAACGGGAGCGAGGTTGCTGCACGTGTCGACCGACTACGTGTTCCCGGGGCCGTCCGCCGACATTGGCGTCCCATATGCCGAGGATGCCGCACCGTCCCCGGGCACGGCGTACGGACGCACAAAACTGGCGGGGGAACGGGAGGTGTTGACGCGGCTGCCGGGCGGGGGGGCCGTCGTGCGCACCGCATGGCTCTACGGACGTGACGGTTCGGGGTTCGTCGGGAAGATGCTGCGGCGAGCCCGGGCTGGCCTGGCCGTGGATGTCGTCGCGGACCAGTACGGCCAGCCGACCTGCGCCGCGGACGTCGCCGACCGGCTGATCGATCTGGGGGCGCTGCCCGAGTGCCGGGCCTATGGCGTCTTCCACGCGACGAGTGCCGGATGGACCTCGTGGTACGGGCTCGCCCGGGAGGTCTTCGCCCTGGCGGGAGCCGACCCCGCTCTCGTGCGGCCCTCGACCAGCGCCGAATGGCGCGGCGCCGTCACACGGCCGCGATGGACGGTGCTGAGCCACGGCCGGTGGTCCGAATTGGGCCTGCCGCCCGCCCGTAGTTGGCGCGCCGCCCTCGCCGACGAACTGGCCGCGCCGACCGCGCAACGGCCGATCTATACAAAGCCGCCTCCCCGGCAACCCGAGAACCCGGAGTACAAGAGCCGATGACTGATTCCCTGCGGCCTCTGAAGGCGCTCGTCCTGGCCGGCGGTTTTGGCACCAGGCTGCGGCCGTTCACCCACACATCGGCGAAGCAACTCGTGCCGGTGGTGAACCGGCCGATCCTCTTTCACGTCCTCGAAGCCGTTGCTGCGGCCCAGGTCACCGATGTAGGCATCGTCGTCGGCGACACGGAGCCGGAGATCCGAGCAGCCGTCGGCGACGGCGCGCGCTTCGGGCTGCGCGTGACCTATATCCGCCAGGGCCGGCCGCTGGGGCTCGCCCACGCGGTGTCGGTGGCGCGCCGCTGGCTGAGGGATGACGACTTCGTCATGTACCTCGGCGACAACATTCTGCATGACGGGATCACCGAGCAGACGTGCCGTTTCCGCGCCACCCGTCCCGACGCCCAACTCATGCTCGCCAGAGTCGGCGACCCGACACAGTTCGGCGTGGCGGTGCTCGATGCGACAGGAGCCGTCCGGTCCGTCGAGGAGAAGCCTGCAGTGCCCCCGAGTGATCTAGCGCTGGTCGGCGTCTACTTCTTCTCCCATCTGATCCACCGGGCCATCGCGCACATCCGGCCCTCCGGCCGTGGCGAACTGGAGATCACCGACGCCCTGCAGTGGCTCATCGACACGGGAGCCGATGTACGCTCCTCCGTGATCTCCGGCTATTGGAAGGACACGGGCAACGTCGCCGACTATCTGGAGGCGAACCTCTCAGCCCTGGAGCGCGTGACATCGCGCTGCGAGGGCGCCGTCGATCCGGAGAGCGAACTGGTGGGCGCGGTCGTCGTGGAGCCAGGCGTCTCGATCCGGGGCTCCCGCGTCGTGGGGCCGGCCGTCATCGGCCGCGGCTCGGTGATCACTAACTCCGATATCGGCCCCTACGCCGTCGTCGGAGAGGACTGCGTACTCGCCGATACGGCCCTGCGGCGGTCCGTAGTGTGCGCGGGAGCGGTGATCCGCAGGGTACGCGCCATCGAGTCCTCCGTCATCGGTCGGAACGCTGAGGTGACCGGCGCCCCGGCGAGTGCGCCCGGTCACCGGCTGGTCCTGGGCGACCACAGCGCCGTCCGGATCGGCTCATGAAGGACCGGATCGACCCAGGACGGGTCGGATCACGAGAGTGGGGGGTGTGACCGACCGAGCGGCGCGGCGGAAAGAGCTGCGGATGCCGTCCGTTCGCTCACAACCGCGTCCTCCCGCACTATCCTCGCTCGCGTGGCACTGGTGACCTGGCCGTCGGCCACGGTCACCTCGATAGGACAGGGGTGGGAGAGGAAGCCGACGAGGCTCGCCGTGAGGCCGTAGGCGCCGACATTCGGCACGGCCAGCAGGTCGCCCGGCGCGACGGACTCAGGCAGGCTCGCGCCGGAGGACCAGAGGTCGAGCGGCGTGCACAGCTCGCCGACCAGTCGAGCCGCCCGCTGCGGCCCTTCCGTCTTGCCCGTCAGGGGTACGACCTGGGCCGGTGGCACTCGACGCAGTCCCGCCATGCCCCCCAGGTGATGGATACCCGAGTCCACAAGGACCTGCCGTTGCCCGCCTGACTGCTTGACGTCCCGGACCCGGACCACCAATGTGCCCGCAGATCCGGCCAGATAGCGGCCCGACTCGAAACGCACGGAGGGGTGGCCTGCACGCCAGCCCGGCAGGGCCTCGTCGAGTACGGGTGCGAGGCCCCCCGCGAGTTGAGAGAAGTCGTAGGGCGACCCGGGTTGTGCGTAGGGGGATCCGAACCCCCCTCCCAGGTCCGCGATCTCCAGCGGGAAGCCCGCCTGCGCAAGCATCCCCGTGGTGCGTGCGGCCAGGCCCAGCGTGTCCAGGAGCACTGCCCCGTCGGCGATGTTTCCGGCGAGGAACAGATGTGCCCCCGCAATGCGCAGATGACGGCCGGGACGGAACAGATGCGGTTCCGCGAGGACGGTGGACAGGCCGGTGCCGAAGGATGAGCGCGAACCGGCGAACGCCATCGGTGTGCCGGACGGGGCGCGCTCCACGTTCACGCGGATCAGACCGGTCACGGTGCGGCGGGCGCGCGCGGCCGCCGCGTGGACGAGCCGCGCGTCGGCCGGGGACTCGATCGAGAACTGCGTGCACCCGAGCGCGAGGGCGGCGTCGAGGTCCGCCGGCCGCTTCGCCGGACCGGTGTAAAGAAATGCGCCGGGGTCGAACCCGGCTCCCACCGCAGCGGTCAGCTCGCCTTGAGAGGAGACCTCGGCGCGACAGCCGAGGTCTGCCAGCCTTGCGGCGAGCGGCGCGAGCGGATTGGCCTTGAGCGAGTAGTACAGCTCGCTCGGTGCGGGCAGGGCGCTGCGCAGGGCCGTGTACGCCGCGTCCACCCGGTCGAGGTCATATACATACAAGGGGGTGCCGAAGAATTCGGCGAGTTCTGCGAGCTCACTACGCAGCACAGGGTTTCCTTTCGCGTGGTCATCGACGGCGAACAGTATGGCGGGGCCCCTTCGTACAGGTGAAGGCGAGCCAGGTTGAACACGCATTCCCGGTGTTAGGGTGCGCTAAAAGGGGCCATCTTTCGTGTGGCCGCGTGCAATTGAGCGGTGGAATTCAAGAAAGGCAAAGCGATGACTGAAGTCCCCGTACCCACGACCGATCGAGCGCGGGCCGCGCAGGATCTCAGGACATACGGGTACTGCGTGCTCGCAGGCGCGCTCGACGAGCCGCTGCGCGAGGAGTTGCGGGAACGCATTGTCCAACAGGCGGCGGGTGAGCGGTCCCGGGGCGCCTTCGGTGGCGAATCCGCTGAGGGGCTGTACCTCGGTGGGTCGGGGCGCGGGGAACGGGACAATAAACGGGTATGGACGCTCCTCAACAAGGGCAGCGTCTTCCAGCGGCTGCTCGACCACCCGGATGTCGGGCAACTGCTGGCTCAGATACTGGGGGATCCTTATCTTCTCTCCGCGATCCAGGCCAACTTCGTATCTCCCGGGGACGATCCGCTGCCGCTCCATTCCGACCAGGGCTATGTGCCACGGCCTTGGCCGCCGTACGCGATGACGGCCAGCGTCATCTGGATGATTGATGCCTTCACCGAGGACAATGGAGCCACCACCGTCGTTCCGAACACCCACGTACCAGACGAGCGGAGTGATCCGCGCGCGGCCGTGCAGCGGGCACGGCTCATCAGGAAGGGCGGGATCCCGGTGTGCGGGCCCGCCGGCAGCGCGCTGATCTTCGATGGGCGCATTGTTCACGGAACCCATGTCAACACCACCGATCGGGCCAGACTCGCCGTATTGACCTACTTCTGCCGTCCGTTCGTCCGCCAACAGGAGAACTTCTCGCTGTCTCTCGCGCCCGAGGTGGTCTCCGCCCTGCCGGAGAACATCAGGGCCCTGCTCGGATTCCGGATCTGGCAGACGCTCGGCAGCGTGGAGGGAGTCTGCGCTGAGGGCGACATCGTGGACCGGCCGCCGCACCCGCTCCGTCTGCTCGACGAGACCGGGCGACTGTATTGCGAGCAGGAGCGGAACGCACTGACGCCCCGCTGACGGGGGACAGCGGCGATCGAAATTCCGGCACCGGTGCAGAGGCGGATATGAAGGTAATGCGTATTCTTTGGACGTGCGTTTCAGGGCACTCCCATTTTTATAATGTGGCGCCGCTTGCTTTCGCGGCTAAAGAGCACGGGCACGAAGTGGCCTTCAGTACCGCACTTGAGGCCGCACCGATGGTGGAAGCTGCAGGATTTCCGTTGCTGGCATCTGGCCCCGGAAGAATCCGATTGCGGACTGAGATGAAACGGTCGTATCCGCAGGAAATGTCCGGTGCGCTTCTGGACTGGCATGCGGGAGCCCGGCTCTTCGGCGAGATAGCGCCCGCCCGCAGATGGGAGCAGCTGTTGGACGTCGTGCGCGCCTACCGGCCCGACGTCATTGTCAGCGAGGCGCTCGAACTCGCTGGGCCCCTCGTGGCGAAGCTGACCGGGATCCCGCATCTCTTCCACAGCATCGGCCCGTACCACGCCGACTCGCTCGCACTGCTCTGGGAGCGCGCCCGCCCGCTGTACGAAAGACACCTGGGCACGGGCATCACGCTCGAGGACATCGTCGAGCCCTACATCGACATTTGCCCCCCCGCACTGCAGACCTCCGAAGGAAAGGCCCTTGGGCATCGTGTGCTCGTGGGGCTGCGCGCCTACCACGGCGCCGTGTTTGCTACGCCTGTCCCCGACGAACCCGCTGAGCGCCCTCGCGTACTCGTCACCTTCGGTACGGTCTCCAACGCCGTCGTCCAGGACTATCGCGCGGCGGCGGAGGCGCTGGCCGAACACGGCATGGCGGTCACTCTAACCCTGGGACCGCGGGGCTGGTTCAGCTCGGCGACCGGCCCACGGGCCCCCGGTACGCAGCAGACCTCCCCGGGGCGGGTGCGCACCGTCGACTTCGCGCCCCTGAACACGGAACTGCCCACCACCTCCGTGCTGGTGCACCACGGGGGGAGCAACACCACCCGCGCGGGCATCGAATGGGGCGTGCCCATGCTGGTGATCCCGCAGGGGCCTGAGCAGTACCGCAATGCCCGCTGGGCCGAACAGCACGGGCTGGGGCGCGTGTTGACACCAGACGAAGCAATGCCCGCCAACGTGGTCCACCACGTCGCCGAGCTTGCTCGCGACCAGGCCGTGCGACAGCGCCTGGCCGAGGCCAAGAAGGCCTGGCTAGCCATGCCCGGTCCCGACGCCGTCCTCAAGCAGATCGAGAGCCTTGTCAGGACCATGATGACGAAGGGGAAAGCCCGTTGAAGACCACAGAGACAGTAACCGAGTGCGAGCGCTGCCAAAACGATGTGGCACATGCCCGCTGCCGCGTCTGCGGGCGCACACAAATGTCCTCCGTACTGTGCCTGGGCCTTGTGCCCCTTGCCAATGAGTTCGTACCACCCGAAATGGCCCCTTCCCCGAGCTACCCCCTGCATGTGCTGCACTGCGACGACTGCGCGCTGGCTCAGCTGGCGCGCAGCCTGTCGCCCGAGCAGCTCTTCGTCGAATACGCCTACTTCTCCTCCGCGGCTGCGCCCGTCCTGGAGCACGGTAGGCGACTGCGCGCGTTCGTCGAGCAGGAGCTCGCTCCTGAGCGCGGGGGGCTTGTCGTGGAGATCGGGTCCAACGACGGCTATCTGCTGCGCAGTTACGCGGCGGACGGTTACCAGGTCCTAGGCGTCGACCCAGCCAAGAATGTCACCGCGCAGGCAAGGGCGAACGGGGTACGCACCCTGGATGCCTTCTTCACCCGCGAACTGGCCGCGGAGATGCGCCGCAGTTACGGGCCTGCTTCCCTCATCCACGCCAACAACGTGATCGCTCACACGCCAGATGTGATCAATGTGCTGTCAGGCCTGCAGCTGATGCTGGCGGACGGTGGCGGCGCGGCTGTGATCGAGGTGCCCTATCTCAGAGACCTGGTCGAGCGCGGGCTGTTCGACACCATCTACCACGAGCACGTCTTCTACTACTCGTTCACCGCGCTGCACCGTCTGTTGAAGGCGGCAGGTCTGACCGCCGTCCACGTGGAGCAGAATGCCTTCCACGGCGGGAGCCTGCGGGTCGTGGCTCGTGCCGATCCGCACGCCATCTCCCCGTCCGTGGACCAGTTGCTGCGGGAGGAGGCCGTCGTCGGTATAACTGACGTCTCCTTCTACGCCGATTTCGCCCGCAAGGTGGAAGATTTTCTCGCCGCCTCCCGCAAGGAGCTCCATGCCATAGCGGCGGCTGGCCACAGCCTCGCGGGCATCGGCGCGCCCGCGAAAGCGGCGGTCATGATGAGCGCGACCGACGCGCCCCTGAAGTACATCAGCGACTCAACCCCGTACAAGCAGGGAAAGTGCCTCCCGGGGACGTCCGTGCCCGTGGTTGCGCCGGACCGGCTGAGCACCGCCCCGCCCGACTACTGCGTCATCTTCCCGTGGAACTACGCGGACGCGATCATCGAGGCGAACGACGAATACCTGCGCGGAGGAGGGGTGTTCATCAAGCCCGTCGACTTCCGGCTCGAATACATCAGCACTCGGACGGCCGCGGTGCCCACCCGCCGCCTGTCCTGAAAGCACCGCCGACGGACCGCCGACTGAACATCCTCGCGCCGACGTTGCCGGCACCGTCGACACGACGGACTTTCGCCGAAGGAGCGTGACAACGTGCGATCTCTGGGGCTAGCGGGCGCGTGGGTGCTCGAACCCACCGTATTCCCCGATGAGCGGGGAACCTTCCATGAGTGGTACCGCGCCGACGAGCTGTGTGAGGCTGTCGGACACGAACTCTCTCTCGCGCAGGCGAGCTGCTCGACGTCCCGCCGCGGTGTGCTGCGCGGGGTGCACTTCGCCGACGTGCCGCCAGGCCAGGCCAAGTACCTCACCTGCGTCACCGGCGCTGTCCTGGACGTGGTGGTCGACGTGCGCGTGGGTTCGCCCACATTCGGGCGCTGGGAGTCCGTACGCCTCGATGGGAGTACCCGGCGCGCGCTGTTCCTAGCCGAAGGGCTTGGGCATGCCTTCATGGCTCTCACCGACGATGCCACCATGGTGTACCTCTGCTCGACCGGACACGCGCCGGAACGCGAGCAGGCGGTCCACCCCCTCGACCCCGACCTGTCGATCGACTGGCCTATGGATATTCCTCCGAAGCTCTCGGCCAGGGATGCAGGGGCTCCCTCGCTGGCCGAAGCACACCAGTCCGGAATGTTGCCGCAGTACGCCGACTGCGTGGGGCGTTCTGTGGCGTCAGGGTGAGCGGGTCTCGTAGCGCCGAAAAGACCGAAGGAATGTCATGGGATGGCCGCGAGGGTCGCGCCTCTCGTGCCGTCTGTGAAGTGGCTGGCCTGTTTTCAGTTCCGAGAGGCAAATTTATGCAAGTTACGTGGGACAAGTTCTCATGTTTCCTCGATGGGCGCGACCGTGCAGGTGTGGTCGGACAGGAATTTCGCGCTTTCGCCTATCCGCATGACGTACAGCAGGATGATTCAGATACGACCATTGAACGATTTGAGCGTCAAGTCATCCGGGAATGGTCATCAGATCGGTCGGCTGTTGTTGCGACCGGACGGTCTGACGTGGAGCTCCTTGTCCGTGCTGTTCGGTCAGGAATGGCAGGGCGTGATCTGTCCGAAGCGGTGCTCGACCAAACCCCTATCCGCGTAGGCGAATTGGACGTCGTACTCAGGCCGACTGTTTCACTCACTGTCGACCAGGTTCCGCTTAGTGTCTTCCTCTATATTGGCGACGTTCCATTGACCAGCCGTGACCGTCAGCTCCTGCTGTACCTGCTGGGCCGTAAGCAAAACGGCGCGGAGTGTAAGCGAATGCCTGCGGTGATGGATGTGAGGCGTCAGCGGCTGTTCAGTCATGCGACCAGTTACGAGGCAGGCGCGGGGGTGGAGGTAGAGAAAGCTGCACAGATGTTTTCTATGTTCTGGAGCCGATTCCAGAGCGCCGCGTCTCGCATGAATATATATACATACCTTCCAGACGGAGTCGATATTCCAGGGTGGGATTTGTCCCACATTTCTTGGGGAGAGGTGCGCGACGTCATCGATGTGGGTTGCGGAACCGGACGACACCTGCATCGCCTGCGGAGGCCTGGCCTCAGATCGTTGGGTGTCGACCCGTCGCCACAAGCCCTCCGGCAAGCAATTGAAAAGCATCCCACCCAGTCGCAGAACGTTGCGGTGGGCAACTTGATGAATTTGCCAGTAGCAAACGAATCATTCGACGTCGTCCTTGCCATGCACATGTTGTACAACGTGCCCGATATCGATGGAGGTTTGAGGGAGGTTCGAAGGGTGCTCCGCAGGAACGGGAGATTTCTGGCCGCGACCAGTAGTCGGCGTAATCTCGAAGAGTTCGAACAAATTTTTCGCGAATCTTTGGAATTTATTTGCGGAAGCTCAATGAAAACCGGCATGAATGTTAACCCTAGGATACACCGGTTCAACCTTGAAAACGGCCAGATGGTGATGGGAAAAATGTTTGAATCGGTAGTTCGGCATGACCTGAAGCTGACTATGTCCATCACGGAACCCGAGGCTGTAATCAGGTACATCGACTCGACCAGAGATTGGCGTGAAGAGCTATTGCCTGTCGGAGTTCACTGGAGTTCAGTAATGTCCGAGCTGCGGCATCGCGTCTTGCGTTCTGTACAGAGGGCAGGTGCCTTTACGGTAACAGCGCGTGAAGGGGTGTTCGTCTGTAGCTGACGAAGCAGGGCTTAGGGGTGGTCCCGCAGACAATCCTAACCACCGCGCAACGGCGCTTCACGTTTCCGCGACCGGGGCCCGGGAAGGGCTGAGTCCGACCGCCGCCGCGTTGCCCATGGCGTGCGGTTGGCGGAGGACGGAACTGCCCTACTTCCTGTACGGACCGATCGTGATCACTGGCCCCTATGGTGCAGATGGCTCCACGGTGGGGGAGTTGCCCGACCGGCTCACTGCGCAGGTGCGCACCGTGTTCGACACCGTCCGGGAGACCACAGCCGCCTGGCGCGTCCGGCTGTCGTTTTGTGGGGGTGTAGTTGAGGTGCGGGTGCTGTTTTTTGCTGGGTGTATCCGGGTTTGGTTGAGACTGGGTGGGCGGGGTCTTGTCGGGGTTTAGGTCGGCGGGTGTGGGGTTCTTCCGGTTTCGTTGAGAGTTTTTCCGTTTTCCTCGGGTGGTTGTGTCCTGTAAAGGGCTGGTGGGTGTTTTCGCTGGTCGTGGCGTTGTGTGCTGGTGGGGTCGTGGGGTGCGGGCTGGAGGGTTACCGGTGGGGTGGGGGCCGGGTGGGGGTGGGGCGGTGGTGTTGTTCGGCTTGGTGGTCGAGGCGGATTGCGTCGAGGCTGGTTTTGGTGATGCGTTCGGTGCCGTCGGTGATGGCTGCTTGGCGAATGAGGCGGGTGAGGCTTCCGATGCGTCCGGCGGTGCGTTGGTGGAGGTGGGGGGCGAGGCGGGGAAGGGTGCCGGGGCGGTGGGCCTGTAGGTCGAATGCTGCTTCTAGGCCGGTGATGAGTTCGCGGAAGGGTTCGCGTTTCCCGAGGCGTGCGGGGAATGCTCCGCATTCCACCAGGGAGGCCCGCCCGGCGAGTTGTGCTCCGCGTGCGCCGGAGAACAGGGCAGTGGTAGTTACGTCGATGCCCGCGTAGACGAACGTCGCGCGGATGCGTTCGGTGAGGTCTTTGAGGAGGTCGGCGGTTTCGGCGCCGGTGGTGGTGCGGGGGTTGAGGCGGTGGATTTCGTCGATGAGGATCAGGCGTACGCCGATCTGGTTGTAGGTGTGGCAGACGGCGTCGGTGATCTGGGCCTGGGTCATGCGGGTGGTGACGGGGATGGCGAGGTAGCGGGCGAACTCGGTGGCGAGGGTTTTGGCGCTGGCGGCGGGCGGGACGAGGACGTAGGCCACGGGGACCTGCGGGTGGGCGCTGTGTCCGTGGGGCGGGTGTTGCCGGGTGTGGGCGAGGTGGCAGGCGCGCCCGGTGTGCAGGAGGGCGGTGGTTTTTCCGGCCGCGGCGGGTCCGGTGACGATCAAAGAGGGCCGTGCGGTGGTCTGTTGGTGTTGTCCCAGGATCATCAGGGTGCGGACGCTGTTGGTGAGGGTGTCGATGAAGGGGGTGCGTACGGTGACGAACGCGGAGTGGTAGGCGAGGCGTTCTTCCGTGCTTCGTAAGGGTTGGCCGGGTGCGGGTGGTTGTGGGGGAGGGGTGGCGGCGAAGTGCCGCCAGCCCTGCCAGGTCGTCACCGGCCACGCTGCGCCTTCGGGCCCGTTGTTGTCGGGGGTGGTCAGGGCGTGCCCTGTTCGGGTGTCCTTTCCGCCCTGCGGTCCGGGACTGTCTCCGGCTTCCTGGCGGGGCCCGGTCACCATTTGAGGGCTTCTTCCGCGGCGTCGTAGAGCCCGTACCCTGCGACCGGCACCGCCGGGCCGTCCGTGGCCTGGCCGTACGCGAGGTCTTCTGTGTCCTGGTCCTGGTTCTGGTCCTGTTCTTGGTCTTGGTCGGGGCCGTCGAGGCTGTCGG
Source organism: Streptomyces sp. CB01201 (assembly GCF_002803085.1). GTDB lineage: Bacteria > Actinomycetota > Actinomycetes > Streptomycetales > Streptomycetaceae > Streptomyces > Streptomyces hundungensis. Next base: position 92,269 of record NZ_NNBJ01000025.1, read on the forward strand.
CTTCCGTATGCGGGGCTCCGGGGCCGGGTCGGGTGGGCGGGATGGTGTTGTGGGAGCGGGGCGGTGGGGGAGTGCGGGGGGTGGTGGTGCGGGTGAGGAGGTGCTGCTCCTGGTTGGTTGCCTGCCCTGTCCGGGCGCGGCGCATGAGTGCGTCGAGGGCTTCGGCGAGGGCGGCTTCGGCCTGTGGGGCGTCCTCGCGGGCCTGGCGGGCGATGGTGGTGCGCAGGTAGCGCCAGGTCTGTTCGCTGAACGGCTGGTGGGCGTGGTCGCGGTGGATCCACGGGATCTCGGTGAGCCCGAGTTGGGGCAGGCGGATCCAGATCTGCCGGACGTCGTGGGGGTTGGTGTGGATTTCCCATTTCCCGCCGCGGCCGGCCACGGGCGAGGGCTCGCCGCGGTGCGGGCCGAGGACGTCGTGGTCGTAGGTGCGGTGGTGGATGCGGATGCCGTGCTCGGTGATGGCCTGCCACCGCACGGGCAGCAGTTCCAGATAGTCGTTGCGGGTCAGCGGCAGGGGCATGTAGCCGGTGATGTCGTGGCTCGTTCTATCTGATCAGTGTTCGGGGTGTTGAACTGGGCTGATCAGTTGGCTGGTTGGGGCTGGCGGTGTGGTCTGTGGTGGCGAGGGGCTGACGTTGCTTGCGGGCTGGGGGCGGGCGGGGTCTGTGAGCTGTGGGTTTCCTGCTTCGGGGTGGCCGTAGGTCCGTTGGTCAGTTCTATCGGTTTGCCGGTCAGTTTCGTTGGGCGGCTGTTGTAGCTGATCAGGGATGTGGATTCGTGGATGCCGAGGGTGCTCAGGAGGTGTTGTTGGTGGGGGTAGAGCTGGTTCCAGGCTTGCTGCTGGGTGCGGATCCATTTAGACGTGGTTTCTTTTGGCGGCGGGGGTCGTTGTGTTGGTATGACGAGTCTTGCTGAGCGCCTGGTCCCTGATGAGCTGTGGGAGTTGTTCCGGCGAGTGGTGCCGGAGACGGTGGTGATACGCCCGCAGGGTGGCGGCCGTCGGAGGGCCGGGGACCGCGAGTGTCTGGCTGCAATCGTGTTCGTGGCCACGTCAGGGTGTTCATGGCGACAGGTGCCACCGCTCTTCGGACCGGCGTGGCCCACGGTGTACCGACGCTTCGCGCAATGGAGCCAGGCCCGGGTGTGGGCCCGGCTGCACCGCGTCATCCTCGACGAGCTCGGTGTGCGGGGCGAGCTGGACTGGTCGCGTTTCGCCGTCGACTCCGTCAGCGTCCGCGCGCTCAAAGGGGGCAGCTGACCGGACCGAATCCGACCGACCGGGGCAAGAGCGGATCGAAAATCCACCTTGCCGTGGACCGCAACGGCCTGCCCGTCGCAGTCGCTGTCTCCGCTGCGAACACCCACGACAGCCTCGCACTGCAACCGCTGATCACCTCGATCCCGCCCGTGCGCAGTCGATGTGGACCCCGGCGCCGACGCCCCGGAAAACTCCACGGGGACAAGGGCTACGACTATCCCCACCTGCGACAGTGGCTTCGCGAGCGAGGCATCACACACCGCATCGCCCGCCGTGGCATCGACACCTCCCAGCGACTGGGCCGGCACCGCTGGGTGGTCGAGCGAACCATGTCCTGGCTGAACGGATGCCGACGCCTGCACCGCCGCTACGAACGCAAACCCGAGCACTTCCTCGCGTTCACAGCCATCGCCACCAGCCTCATCAACTACCGACGACTCACCGAGTGAAACGACGTCTTAGTGGTCGTGCCGGGGAAGGCGTGGCCGGCGGTGTGGTGGGCGTGGGCTTGGTGATAGCTGTGGTTCCAGGAGACCCGCCAGGGTGGGTTCCACCACGGGTCGATGGCAGACAGTGCACGGCTCCGTTCGGTTTCCTTCTCCGCCACACGGGCCCGGCTGCGTTGACTCATCAACCACTGCCCAAGAGGAAAACCGCCCTGGCGTGTGCTCTTGGACGTGGCGAGGTGGCCGTGGACGGCGGCAAAGGCTCGGGCGTGGTCCAAGCCGGCCGCGAAGGCCTGAGCCAGGCTCTTGCGGCGAGGGTGTGCTGAGCGGGCGTGCGCGGGCCGGATCCCGAGATCTGCGAGCAGGCGTTGCTGGCCTACGTGAAGGGCGTCATACCGGGAACACTGCTCATGGAGCCACTCGCCCAAGGCGAGACTGGTGCCGGGGAATCCTGCCGTGGCGTCGACGGGGCCATGCTTTCGAACGCGTACCAGGGCGCGGTGGTACGTCCGGCGCCAAGAGATGGGCCAGGGACCGTTCCACCAGGGATCGATGCGATGCAACGCCTGTGCCCGCTCTATGGGGAGCGCTGCTACTCCGATTCTCTGATTGGCCAGCCACGCTCCCAGAGCAAATCCCTCGTGACGGCCGTACTTGGGAACAGCGAGATGCCCGTGACGCGCCGCGTAGGAACGGGCGTGTGCCAGGCCGACTTGATATGCCTGCTCTGCACGGGACAGCCTTCCTCCCACTGGAACACTGCCGACGTGCTGGAGGCGCAGCTCCCGCACCTGCGCCGCAAGCCCACGAGGCCGGTGCGCGACCGGAACCGCCCACACATCTTCCTCGGGCACTGCTCCGCGCTCCCGCCGCACACACGCCCGCACCCAGGCGAACAGCGCTCCTGCGCTGGAGGCGGCAAGCAGTTCCACCAGCCACGGGCGGCCCAGACGGCGAGCCAGCTCGGTCAGCAGACGGGGAACCTCGGCCAGCGTGTGCGGCATCTGACCGTGCGTGTCTTCCAAGACGCGTTGTCGCCACAACCGGTCACACAGAACCGTCGTGACCGCGACAGCCTCCGGATACGTCACCACGTCCCGGGCGAGCACCGCTACCTCACCCTCGGGAAGATCGGCGCCGAGACGGCCAAGTCGCGCCGGCCAGAGCACCTCGTCCCGCCAGTGCACATCCCACCAGGAGGCAACGACCGCCTGGGCCACGGCAAAAGCGTTCTTGCACGAGCCGCTACGGCGCAGCAGCGGCAGAAGGCGCTGGTGCGCACGGATCACCTCCGGGAGCCCGGCGAGGCCCACCTGTCCCTCGACCAGCGTGACTCTGTCCAGCGCCAGTGAGTCGAGAGACCAGCACTGGTGCTTGATGCAGATCCTTGAACGCAGCTCGGCGTACAGACGGGCAGAACACGGAGCACCTGTCCGAGCCGCTGTACACAGACGGCATCCCAGCATGACCGTAGGAACCGCGCTGCCGGAGGCGAAGCGCACGTTCGGCTGCTCACCGTTCGCGTTCGTATCAGCGCCCCCATCCCAAGAAGGCAACGCCCGGGACAGATGCGACTCCGGCACCTGGCAGAGGGAGGCCACTCGGTGCCGCACAGCGGGCGCCAGGAACACCTCGCCGAGGAGACAGTCTTTTCCCCAGACACCACGCACGCCAGGGCCCGCCATCGCAGCCAACAAGCCCGTCACGGTGACGTTGTAGCGAGCGGCCAGCCGGTTCACGAAGGACATTGTCGTTTCACCTGCCAGCGGGGCCAGCCGGACGACACCGGCCGCGGGCCGCGGGGAAAACGGATCCGTCACCTATCACTCCACAGCCTCGCCGGCATGCGTAACCGGCGCAGGCTGTGATTCCGGGGTTATTAGTTGGTGTGGTGTGAGTTGCTTGAGCTGGGGTGTTGCGGATTCTCTGATAACGATTCCGGTGCTTGCGGGACGCTGAAGGGGGTGGTGATGGGGCGTCTGGTCTGCGGTTGTTCGGGGTTCGTTGATAACGGAGGTGTGGTGCTGGTGATGGTGTCTGGCATCGAAAGAGCTGGTGCGGTTTTGTGCTGGTCAGCGGCTTGTTCCGTGGTCAGGGCTTGTGTGGGTGGGCCTACACCGGTATCGGCTGGAGCGGGTTGGCGCCGGTCCAGTACAGCGCGGTGTCGATGTCGCGTGCGGTCCAGCCGGCGGCGGGTGCTGCGCCGTGCTCGAGGAGGTCGTCGAGGAGCTGGAGGTAGCGGCCGTAGCGTCCCGGTGTGGGCGTGAGGGTGAAGCCGAGGGTGTCCAGGCCGTGTTGGACGCGGCGGTCGTAGACGGCCATCCGGTGCGGTGCTGCTGCGGTGAGGATGGCGGAGGCGAGGGCGTCGCCGGTGCGGAAGCCGGGCAGTTCCCAGATGATGCCGCGTCCGGTGCGGCCGGCCTCGCTGCGCGGGAGGGTGGTGTCGCGGACGGCGGTGACGGCCCGTTCGGTGACGGCTCGTACGTGGGTGTCGGGCAGGGACATGAGGTCTGTCACCCAGCGGGTTTGCGCGGAGAGCCGTTTCCAGACGACGAGGGCTGCGATGTCCGTCTTGCCGAGGCTGCCGGTGTGCTCGGTGCGCTGCGCGACGTCGTGGAGGACCTCGTCGTAGTGAGGTGAGACGCCGGCGAGGTAGCCGACGCGGGCGGGGGTCAGGGTGTCCCAGGCCTGCCGGCAGAGGGCAGCGAAATCGTCGCCGCCCGGCGTCTCGGTGGTCGTCTTCATGTCCGCATCATGCCGTTCTGGCGGGTTGGCGGGTTCGGGGGCGGCTTGCTTCTTCGGCGAGGTGGTCGAGCTGGATGGCTTCGAGCGCCTTTTTGGTGATGCGTTCGGTGCCGTCGCAGATGGCGGTGATGGCGGCTTGGCGGATGAGGCGGGCGAGGGATCCGATGCGGCCGGCGGTGCGCTGGTGGAGGTAGGAGGCGTGGCGGGGGAGTGTGCCGGGTGTGTGCTGGGTGAGGTCGAGGGCGTTCTCCATGTCGGTGATGAGGTCGGTGAAGGGGCGGGTGTTTCCGTGGCGGGCGGGGAGGGGGCCGCAGGTGATGAGGCTGGCACGGCCAGCGAGTTGGGCGCCGCGTATGCCGCTGAACAGGGGTGTGGCGGCGACGTCGATGCCGGTGTAGACGAAGGTCGCTTTGATCCGTTCGGTGAGATCCTTCAGCAGGTCGGCGGCTTCGGCACCGGTGGTCGTACGCGGGTTGAGGCGGTGGATCTCGTCGATGAGGACCAGGTGGACGCCGGCTTGGGTGTAGGTGTGGCAGACGGCGCTGGTGATCTGGGCCTGGGTCATGCGGGTGGTGACGGGGATGCCGAGGTAGCGGGCGAATTCGATGGCGAGGGTTTTCGCGGTGGCGCCGGGCGGCACCAGCAGGTACGCGACCGGCACCTGCTGGTGGGTGCGTCCGGGCGGGGCGGGGTGTTTGCGGGTGTGGGCGAGGTGGCAGGTGCGTCCGACTTCGAGGAGGGCGGTGGTTTTCCCGGCCGTGGCGGGGCCGGTGACGATCAGTGAGGGCCGGGCGGTGGTCTGCTGGTGGCGGCCGAGCAGCATGAGGGTGCGGACCTGGGTGGCGAGGGTGTTGATGGCGGGGGTGCGGACGGTGACGAACGCGGAGTGGTAGGCGAGGCGTTCTTCCGTGCTGCGGGGTGCGTCGCCGGGCTGGGGCGGGGCGAGGGGCGGGGTGGTGGCGAAGTGCTGCCAGCCCTGCCAGGTGGTGATCGGCCACTCCGGCTCTGCCGCGTGCGTGCCGGGCAGCGGTGCCTCGGTGTCGGTGGTGGCGTGGTGGTTGTGTGCGGGGCTGGTCACCAGTTGAGGGCTTCCTGGGCGGGGTCGTAGAGGCCGAGTCCGGTGTACGGGACGGGCGCGTCGCCGTTGTCGATGGTTTCCTCCTCGCCATCAGCCTGCTCTAGGTCGTCAGGCAGGTCGTCGAGACTGTCGTCGTCCCATCCGTCGGCCTGAGGGCCCGGGGTGTGGGGCGTGCGGTGATCGGCCGCCGGCGGGGGCGTTTTCAGCGGTGCGGTGCGGGTGATCAGGCGTTGCTCGCCTGCGGTGGCGGTGCTGGTCTGGGCGCGGCGCATGAGCTGGTCGAGGGCGTCGGCGAGGTCGGCCTCGTGTGTGTCGCGGTCGCCGTGGCGGGCGGTGATGGTTTTGATGTGCTGCCAGGTGGCGCTGTTGAACGGCTGGTGGATGTGGTCGCGGTGGATCCACGGGATCTCTGTCAGGTGTCCGTCGGGCAGGCGGATCCAGACCTGGCGGGCGTCGCGGGGGTTGGTGTGGACTTCCCATTTCCCGCCGCGCGGTGACGGGTGAGGGCTGGCCGCGGTAGGGGGCAAGACAGTCGTGGTCGTAGGTGCGGTGGTCGATGCGGATGCCGCGTTCGGTGATGGCCTGCCAGCGCACCGGCAGCAGTTCGAGATAGTCGCTGCCGCTCAAGGGGAGGGGAACGTAGCCGGCCACGGCGACCAGCGCGGCCCACATCTGGTTCGGTGTCAGCGCCTTCTTCGGCAGGGTGGGGTGGCGCAGGCCTTCGTGGGGGCGGTGGTGGTAGTGGATCAGCCATTCGTCGAGCAGGTCCTGCAACTGGGGGACGCTGAAGCAGGCCTCGGTTTCGGCAGCGGGTCCGCGGCGGGTGACGTCGGATCCGGTGTAGCCGGGCAGGTGCTGGCAGAGCAGGGCGTTGATGGTGCCGAAGGTGCGCTCCACGATGCCTTTCGCGGCGGGGGCGTGGGGCGGGGTGGGCTGGACGCTGATGCCGAGGGTCTCGCAGGCGGCGCTGAACGCCGTGGACAGGTAGATCTTGCCCCGGTCCACGACGATCGTCTCGGGCACCACGACCGGCCGGGCGGCGGCGCCCTGAAGGCGTTCGTCCAGGGTTATAAGCCGCTGTAGCTGGGGGAGTTGGGTGTGGGCGAGGCGCAGTGCGTCGGGCCAGGTGGGGCGGGCCGGGTGCGGGACGGCCATTTCGGCGAGCAGCAGGGCGGCATCGACGGCCTTGGTTCCGGCGGGGCGCAGGACGGCGGCGAGGATGGCGCGGGTGGCGACGTCGACGGCGATGGTGAGTTCGGGCCGGCCGGTGGTCCCGTCGTCGAAGACGGCCAGGACGTCGAGGCGGGTGGTGTCGACCTGTACCTGCTCGCCCGGCCGCAGCGCCACGGTCGGGGTGAACGCCCGTCCGCCGGTGGGGGAGGGGAGAGTCCGGGCGGGGCGGTGGGGGTGTTCGGCGGGACCGGCGAGCTGGTGGACGAGCCGGTAGAAGGTGGCCTGGGAGGATATCGGCACGGTGCCGCGCCCGTGCCGGTCGGTAAGGATCTGCGCGACCAGGGGCGTCAGGCCTTTGACGGTGTCCTTGGAACGGCCGCGCTGGCGGCGCAGCGCTTCCTCGATGGCGGCGATGACGCGTTCGTCGGTGCGCCCGGTAGGCACGGGCCGGCGGGTGGTGCGGTGGTCGACCAGCCCCCACAGTCCCTGCTTGCGGTAGGCCAGGCGCGTGCGCTGCACCGTGGTCCGGGAGACCGGTCCGACGCCGATCGCGGTCAGCTCTGCTGCCTTGGCCTCCTCGCGCTGCGCGAGCGTGAACCGGTTGGGGTCGTACTCGGCTCGGGGCACCCCGCCGCTGTCCGTCCCGCCGGGCAGTCCGGACTCCACCTCGCGGATGTGCCGCTGCCAGGCCAGTGCCTTGCGCCGCGCGTCCTCGGACGCGGTTTCGAACAGTCCCCACTGCGTCACGGCCTGGGGCATCTCGGCGCCCACGATGGCGAAGGACGCGTCGGCGAACAGATGCCCGGCCACGACCGTCTCGTCTTCGCCTGTCTCACCAGCGAGGTGGACCTGCTGACCCGCCACAGCGATGACCTGCCAGGTGCTCTCACGGAAGCGGACGTGCGCTCCGACCTGCAGCACCGGCCGCCCGCCACGCCGCACGCTCACCACCCATCCCCGCTGCCCGGGCCGCCACGGCCGTTCACCCTGCCGGTGCCGGTGCCGGTGCTGACGAAGGACCCTCTCGTTAAGCGGCGTCGCCAGGTCGGTCGTCAGCTTTCCGTGCCACAGGGCGTGGAAGACAGCGGGCAGGACTTCGATCGGGTCGCCCACCGCTTCGGCGCCCTCGATCAGCGGCCGGCTGTGTGAACGCCTCACGGACGGCGGCTGAGAGAGAGGGACGGCCGGCGTTGCGGGGGTGGCGGTAGCCGGCCAGCCATTTCAGGTTCGCCGAAAGCGTCTTCTCCAGCGGCTTGAGGCGCCGGTAGCTCCAGCCGGCCTGCACGCACGCCGCCTACAGGACCGTCGCAGCCCGCTGCGCCCGCTCGCCGCCGGCCTCCGGGTGGCTGGGGCAGTCGGCCAGCACAGCGGTGCCGTCGCGGTGGCGGGCGAAGAGCTGCGGCACCCACGAGCGCACCTGGCCACGCGCATCCCGCCACAGCAGACGGACCGGCCGCCCGGCCAGGCCGACCACCTCGGGGTCGCGGTCCAGCAGCATCAGCTGTGCCCGCATCGCAGCCGGCCCGCAGGCCACATGCCGGCCGGTCGTGGCCGACCACCACTGGCCGGGCCCCCACCGCCGCCCCGGCACTACCGGGAACGCCGACACCGGCTCCAGCTCTTCGAAGGCCACCGCGAGGACCGCGTCCGCCCACCGCTGCTGCACCACTTGCCCGATGGGGTCGACGAAGACCGCCTCCCACTCGGATCCGGTGTCCGTCTGCATGTGCTGTGAGCGGCCACCTGCTGCGGCCGCTGCGTCCTTGCTGCCCACGCGACCCAGTCAAGCCCGTCCCGCCTCACTGGCGGGCGGCTTCACGGATTTTGATCACGAGCGCCGGGCGATGGGGTATGCCCTGCGGATCACGGTCCGTGCACACCCTGCCTGCCTCCTGACACTTGCTCACCGCTCCTTTCCCGGCCGCCCGTTGCGGTGGTCCGCGAGTGCCTCGGCCAGGACATCGGCCGGCAGGCGGGCCCAGCGCGCCAGATCCTCCAGTGCCATCCCGGCCCCGAGGGCTGCCGCTGCGGTCTCCTGTACGGCCTGCTCGATCAGCGTGGCGGCATGGCCGAGGTTGCCCAGCAACTGCTGAGCGGCGTCGGCGGTCTTGCCGTACTGGGCACCGCGCAGCTGGGTCAGCTGCTCTTCGGCGTCGTTGACCAGGCTGGTGATCAGCGCCCGCTGCTCGGCCGGCACCGCAGAGCGCCACGTGGTGCCCGAGCCGGGCGCGCTGCGTTCCTTCGACAGGACACACGCAGCTGGGCGGCCATGGACGCGGGCTGGTGCTCCTGCCTCAGCCACCACGGATCGTTGCCGTAGGCAGGAGGCCCGCCGGCGCCACGGCGCAGGCGGATGACGGCGCCCATCCACGAGGTCAGCGGGCCGCCGTAGTCGGTGGCGGCCAGCGGCCCCAGCCACCCCCGCCCGACCCGCTCGCCCAGCCGGCGGCAGAACGCCCCGTCGGCGGGCAGCGGCTGCGGCCGCCCGGCCCCGCTGTCGGTCCATGCCAGCTCAGCCATGGCCGGGTCCAGCAGCGCGGCGGCCACGGCCACCACCTCGGGGAAGACGACCGCGTCCCGGTCCACGATCCGCCACCGCTCCAGTTCCGTCCCGGCGTTGCCGCCCGCGACCTGGTGCAGCCGCCGCGGCCAGAGCGCCTCGCGCTCCCAGTGCAGGGCCTGCTCCCACCACCGGGCCACCACCGCATAAGCCAGAGCGAACACCCTCGCCGGCTCTACTCCGGCCCGTGCCGCCCGCTGCGCCACCTTGGCCCACCGCCGCTGCGCCGCAGCCACTTCCGGCACACCCCGCACGTCCAGATACTCAAGAGGCTGGTCGGCGTCCGCGTCCAAGAGCCACCGCCCGTGCCGGACACACACCCGCTCCCAGCGCGGCGCGTACTGCACCGCCCGCACCGCCGTCCCCGTACGCCCGGCGGTGCACAGGCGGCAGCCGAAGGCGACCGGCCCGGCGACCGCGCCCCCGGTCCGCCACGCCGCCGCCGGCACCCCGTTTCTTCCGGCCGACAGCTTGGAGTCCTCCTGTCCCCAGGACGGCAACGCCCGCGCCAGGATGTCCTCCTCGACACCGCACAGGTCTGCCAGGAGCTGCCGTCCGGCCACGTTCAGCAGCACCTCGGCGTCGGCCCGCGCGCCCCCGCCGTCGTGCCCCGGCGGGTAGTTGCGCCACTGCCAGCACGACCGCAACACCTTCGCTTCCATCCCGTAGCGGCTCGCGATGCGGCAGATCAGCGACGAGGTCGTCTCCCTCGGCAGGGGAGCGGTCCGCAGCAGGCCGGGGTGATGGGTCACTCCATTACTGATCTTTTCGTAAGTTCGGTGGGTGTGGTGGGTGGATGGTGAGTCCGGTGTGGGT
>NZ_NNBJ01000026.1 GCF_002803085.1 Streptomyces sp. CB01201
CCGACGCCACACCCGGCGCCGCCCGCGGCGGTGGCCCCGGTGGCGAACCCGCCCGCGCCGCCCGTGGTGCCGCCCGCGCCGAGCGCACCGCCGCCGCGCCCCGGGCCGCCTGCGGCCGTGCACCGGATCACCCTGCGCCACTACCAGATGCCGCCGCGCAAGAAGCCCGCGCCCCGGCTCTCGCCCGTCACCTTCACGCTGCTCCTCACCGCCCCCGCCGTCATCGGCGCGGCCCTGCTGCGTTCCCGCTCCGGCTCCCGCTCGCGCTGAGCCCACCTTCCCTGAGAGGTCCCGTTGTCCGACTGGCTCGTCCTGGTCATCGCCATGGCCGCCGCATGCGCGGTCGTGCTCACCATCACCCTGTTCAGCAGCCGCCGGATCACCCCGGACGTCGACACGTCCGAAACCCCCGACGTCATCGAGTACATGACGATGATGATCGGCGTGGTGTACGCCATCGTCCTCGGTCTCGCCATCGCCGGCGTCTGGGAGGGCCGCGGAGCCGCCCAGGCGGACGTACAGCAAGAAGCCCAGGCCCTGCACGAGATCAGCCAGCGCGTCCAGGTGTATCCGGCGGAGGTGCGCGACCGGACCCGGGCCGACGTCGACGCGTACGTCAGCTATGTGGTGCACACCGAGTGGAGCCACATGGCCAAGCACGGTGATCTCACCGACGAGGGCAGCGAGAAGCTGGAGCGGATCCGCCGCGATGTGACGGACTACCACCCGGCGAACGACTTCGAGGCCCAGGCCTACCAGCCGGTGATCGACCAGGTGGGCGCGGTGGACGCGGCCCGGACCGCCCGCGGGCAGGGGGCGGGCGCGACCATGCCCGGAGTCGTGTGGTTCGGCCTGATCATCGGTGCCCTGGTCACGGTCGGGCTGATCTTCACGATGCAGATCCGGCGCAGCTGGCGGGAGCTGCTGCTCGCGGGTCTCTTCAGCGCCCTGATCGCCTTCCTGCTCTTCCTGATCTGGGACTTCGACGCCCCCTTCGGCCGGGGCATCTCGGCGACCGCGGGACCGTTCATGGATCTGTTCCCCGGCATCGGCTGACACCCGGCCCGCCGTACCGCGCACCGAGGCTCCGCCGGACCGGCGGGGCCTTCGCTCGGCCGGGCGGGGGACGGCGATGCCCCATTCGCCGGACAGCGATCGCGACACACCGGGCCGCCTCCTAGCGTTTCGGGCATCGAGGTGCATCACCCCCCATGTGGAATCGGATCCGCAGCTGCTCCTCGGGGACCGGAGGACTGACCATGGGCGCGATACGCATCGCTTCCGCCACCCTGCTCGGCGCTGCCGCCGCCCTCTCCCTCGCCGCGCCGACCGCCACCGCGGCCGAGGGCACCGCCGGCGGAAGCAACATCACTCCGTTCGGCTTCAGCGTGACCCCCTCGCTGATCGCGCCCGGCGGCCAGGTCACGCTGAACGTCACCGGCTGCTCCACGGAGGCCACCGTGTCCTCCGGAGTCTTCGACACGGTCACCGTGCCCAAGGACAGTTCGCGGAACGCGACGGTCGACTGGGACGCCAAGCGCGGCGCCGCGTACACGGTGACGTTCTCCTGCGACGGAGCCCGCGGCACCAGCCAGCTGACGATCAGCGGCGGTTCGCCGACCACCAGCTCGACCGTGCGCCCCACCGTCCGGCCCACCGTCACCACCCCGCGGGGCGTCCGCGGCGGCCTCGGCGGCAGCGTGGACGGCTCCCTCAGCCCTGTCGAACTCGCGGCCGGCGCCACCCTGATCGCGCTCGCGACCGGGGGCACGGGCTACGCCCTGTACCGCCGGCGCGCCACCGGCCGCCGCCACTAGCGGCCGCCGCCGCACCGCACGCACACCCGTCGCCCCCGAGTCCTGGCCAGGACTCGGGGGCGGGGCCGCCTGGATCCTTCCGGGGAGGTTCGTCCCGGTCAGACCCGTACGCCTTGGCGCCGGCGGCGGGCGACGAACAGCGCGCCGCCGAGCGCGGCCGTGCCGACGAGGGTGCCGCCGACCGCCATCTCGGTGTCGGTGGGGCCGGCCGCGCCGCCGAGGCCGCCGTCGGCTCCGCGGCCCTCCAGGACACGGAAGCTGCGGGTCGCCACCCGGTCGTTGTCGTTGCACTTGACCGCCAGGCTGTACGTCCCCGGCGTCGTGTGGTCGTGGATCCGCGCGGTGGCGTAGTTGACGTCGCCCGACGACAGGTGGACCTCGTCGAAGGCGTTCGAACTGACTCTGCCGCCGTTCTGGCAGCCCCTGGCGGTGATCCTCAAGGTGGCGCCCTGGTGGACCGCGTAGGGGTCGACTTCGACGCTGTTGGGGCCGCCGCCGTTCGGCGGGCCTCCGGCGACGGCCACCGGGGCGGCGAACGCGACCGCGGCGCCGACCGCGAGGGCCACCGTTAGAGCGCGTGAAGCACGCATCGTTGAACCTCCATGGGAGGACGCCCCGGAGCCGTGCTCCGGGATGATCGACGAGTACGCCTCCCATGACGAACCCTCACCGCCGCTCATACAAGCCGCATTTCGACGCTCATCCACCCTGGTGAACCGCGGGGTCCCGGCCCGCCCCGGAATCTGACGGACCCGCAGGTCACAGGCCGTCAGATCATTTTCGCCGCCGCCCCACCCGGATGGCTCAGGCCCGCTGGACAGCACCCGTTCGCCGCTCCCCGATCGCCGCTCGATCACTGCGCCCTTACGTTGCTCGAAGGCGCTGAGGGTGGACGGCGAAGGAGACGGAGAGACATGGCGCAGGACGAGTACGGCACGGAGCGTCGCAGATACTCCCCGTGGGGAGCCCTGGCCCTGGTGATGCTCACCGGCCTGGCGCTGTTGCGCAACGGGGCGGACGTGACGATGGGCCCACCGCAACCGGCCGCCGCAGCGGCGCTGACCAGCAGCGCGGGGGTCGCGACACCGCCCGCGTCGGCCGGGGCGGTCCAGCCGCTGCCCTTCGCCCCCGCCTCCCGGGTGCGGATCGAGGCGATCAACGTGAACGCCCCCGTCATGGACGTCGGCACCGACCCCCAGGGCTGGGTGCAGGCCCCGCCGCCCGAGGACCCGAACCTCGCGGGCTGGTATCAGAACGGGGTGGCCCCGGGGATGCGCGGAACGTCGGTCATGGTCGGCCACGTCGACAACATGAAGGGGCCCGCGGTCTTCTACGGGCTCGGTTCCCTCCAGAAGGGCAACCACATCGAGGTGGACCGCTTCGACGGCCGCACGGCGGTGTTCGAGGTGTACGGCGTCGAGGTCTTCGACAAGGCCACCTTCCCGGGCACCCGGGTGTACGGCGACACCGGGCACCCGGAGCTCCGGGTGATCACCTGCGGCGGCGGCTTCTCCAGGGGCCGCGGATACGACGGAAACGTGGTGGCCTTCGCCCGCCTCGTGTCCGTCAAGTAGCCCCACAGCGGCGGGCGCGGGCGTCGCAGGGACGCCTGCCGAGGGTTCATCTGCGACGCGGCGGGACCTTCAACTCGTAGCCCTGCTTGAGGAGTTCGGGCAGGTAGCTGCGCAGGGCCGCGACGCTCTGCGAGCGGTCGCCGCCCGCGTCGTGCGAGAGCACCACGACGCCGGGCGCGGCCCCTTCGAGAACCCGGCTGATGATGGTGGGGGTGCCGGGCGTGGTCCAGTCGAGGGTGTCGACGGTCCAGGCGAGCGGCTCCATGCCCATCTCGGCCTGGATCTCGAACACATTGCGGTTCCACGCCCCGTACGGCGCCCGGAACCACTGGGGCGGCTCCCCCAGGGTCTGCTCGATGACCTCGCTGGTGCGGCCGATCTCGGAGCGGATCTGGGCGGAGGGCGTCTTGTTGAGCTGCGGATGGGTCCAGGTGTGGTTGCCGACCACGTGCCCGTCGTCGCGCATCTCGCGCAGCAGGTCCCGGTTGTCGGTGGCCATCTCGCCGCACAGGAAGAACACCGCGCGCACGTCGTGCTCGCGCAGGGTCTTGAGGATGCCGGGGGTGTAGCGCGGGTCGGGCCCGTCGTCGAAGGTGAGCACCATGGAGCGCTCCCCCAGCTGCGGCATGCTCAGGAACGGCCTGGTGCGCACCGGTGGCAGCGCGGTGTGGTAGCGCGGCGGGGTGTAGGCGGTCATGGGTTCGAGGCGGTACGCGCTGGCGCGCACGGGGGGCACGGCGGCCTGGGGACCCGCGGCCGGCGGTGCCGCGCGGGGCGCGGTGGCCGGGGCGACGGTGTCCTCCGCGGTGAGCACGCGTACGGCCGCTGCGGCCGCGAGGCAGCCGGTGATGCGCAGCAGTGTCCGCCGACTGGGGAGCATCTGATCCCTTTTCATGACATACGGCTTTTGTTCGTCATGGCGGAAGATTAGGGTGTATCGGGCGCAACCGGGCCGACGAAACGTCAACAGCACGAGGACACCAGCACGAATGGAGTCACCGGACGCCGCCTCCCGCCGGGCGTCCAGGCGCGGCGGGCGCGGACGGCTCAGCCGCGGCGGACCAGGGGGAAGGGCAGGGTCTCGCGGATGGTGAGGCCGGTGAGGAACATGACGAGCCGGTCCACGCCGATGCCGAGGCCGCCGGTGGGCGGCATCGCGTATTCGAGGGCGTCCAGGAAGTCCTCGTCGATCTCCATCGCCTCGACGTCGCCGCCCGCCGCGAGCAGCGACTGCGCGGTGAGCCGGCGGCGCTGCTCGATCGGATCGGTCAACTCCGAGTAGGCGGTGCCCAGTTCGGTGCCGAAGGCGACCAGGTCCCAGCGCTCCGCGAGCCGTGGGTCGGTGCGGTGCTGGCGGGTCAGCGGGGAGACATCGGTGGGGAAGTCCTTGTAGAAGGTGGGTAGCTCCGTCTTCTCCTCGACGAGCCGCTCGTACATTTCGAGCACGATGTCGCCGCGCGTGTTGTCCGGGGTGTGCGGAACGTGCACCCGGTCGCAGAGCCGGCGCAGCCGCTGCTCGTCGGTGTCGGCGTCGACCTCCTCGCCGAGCGCCTCGGACACCGCCCCGTACAGCGTCTTGACCGGCCAGGGCCCGGAGATGTCGTACTCGACGACCTTGCCGTCACGGTCCGCCTTGCGGGCGATCGGAGAGCCGAAGGCGGCGGTGGCCGCGCCCTGGATCAGCTCGCGGGTGAGGTCGAGCATCACGTCGTAGTCGGCGTACGCCTGGTAGGCCTCCAGCATCGTGAACTCGGGGTTGTGCTTGTAGGAGACGCCCTCGTTGCGGAAGGTGCGGCCCATCTCGAAGACCTTCTCGACACCGCCGACGCAGAGCCGTTTGAGGTAGAGCTCGGGCGCGATGCGCAGATACAGGTCGAGGTCGTAGGCGTTGATGTGGGTGGTGAAGGGGCGGGCGTTGGCGCCGCCGTGGATCTGCTGGAGCATCGGCGTCTCGACCTCCAGATAGCCCCGCTCCAACAGGCCCTGGCGCAGCGCCTGGACGGCCGTGGAGCGGGCCCGGACCACCTCGCGGGCCTCGGGGCTCGCCACCAGGTCGAGATAGCGGCGGCGCACCCGGGCCTCGGGGTCGGCGAGGCCGCGCCGCTTGTCGGGCAGCGGGCGCAGGCACTTGGCGGTCATCTGCCAGCCGGTCGCGAACAGCGTGAACTCGCCCTTCTCGCTGGGTCCGGTCGTGCCGGTGGCCGTGATGTGGTCGCCGAGGTCGACATCGCGGGTGAACCGGCCGAGGACCTCCTCGCCCGCACCCTCCCGGGTGAGGGCCAGTTGGAGGTCGCCGGACCAGTCGCGCAGGACGGCGAAGACCACACCGCCGAAGTCGCGAACGGCCATCACACGCCCGGCCACGGTCGCGCCGATGCCCTCGCCCTCGGCCCGGAGCCGGGCCAGGGTGTGGCTGCGCGCCGGGATGACGACGGGGTAGGGCTCGGTGCCGTCCGCGCGCAGCCGGTCCAGCTTGCGGTGGCGCACCCTTACCTGGTCCGGGAGTTGACGCTCCGTCACTTCTGTGGCGCCGGGCCCGGTGAGACCGAGCGCCTCGATGGAGGGCAGGCCCGCGGTGGTGACCGGTGTGGTGACGCCCTTGTGGTGGCCCTTGCCCCAGAGCTTGCGCAGGCTCGGCACCGAGACGAAGCCCTCGGCGATGCCGGAGGCGAGGCCGACCCGGGCGAGGGAGCCCGCGTCGCCGTAGCAGAGGAACCGGGGGAACCACTGCGGCTGGTACTTCACGTTGGACCGGTACAGGGCCTCCAGCTGCCACCACTTGGAGAAGAAGAGGAGCAGTTTGCGCCACAGCCGCAGCACGGGTCCGGCACCGATGCGGGCGCCCTCCTCGAAGGCCGAGCGGAACACCGCGAAGTTGAGCGAGATCCTGCGCACCCCCAACTTCGGTACCGCGGCGCAGAGTTCGGCGACCATGAACTCCATGACGCCGTTGGGCGCACTGCGGTCGCGGCGCATCAGGTCGAGCGAGATGCCGTCGGGGCCCCAGGGCACGAAGGAGAGCAGCGCGATCAGCTTCCCTTCGGCGTCGAAGGCCTCGACGAGCAGGCAGTCGCCGTCGGCGGGGTCGCCGAGCCGGTCGAGCGCCATCGAGAAGCCGCGCTCGGTCTCGGTGTCGCGCCAGGCGTCGGCCCGGTCGACGATCTGCCCCATCTCCTCGTCGCTGAGCGCCGAGTGGCGGCGGATGCGGGTGGTGGCCCCGGTCCGCTCGACGCGCCGGACCGCCTGGCGGGTGACGCGCATGTCGCGGCCGTCCAGGTCGAACCTGGCGACGTTCAGGATCGCCTCGTCGCCGAGCTGGATCGCGCCGAGCCCGTGCCGGGCGTAGGCGGTCGCGCCCTCCTCGGACGCGCCCATCACGGCGGGCGCCCAGGCGTACTTGCGGGCGACATCGAGCCAGGCGTCGATGGCCGGGCCCCACGCGCCCTCGTCACCCACGGGGTCGCCGCTGGCCAGGGCCACCCCGGCCTCGACCCGGTAGGTGACGGCGGCCTTGCCGTTGGGCGAGAAGACCACGGCCTTGTCGCGCCGGGTGGCGAAGTAGCCGAGGGAGTCCTGGCGGCCGTAGGCGCCGAGCAGCGCCCGGATGCGGGGCTCCTCGTCGCCGTGCAGGGCGGCCTCCATCCGCTGCGAGCGGAAGAGCGTGGAGGCGGCGGTCAGCAGGGCGATGGCGCCGAACAGGCCGAGGAAGAAGTAGAGGGGCTTCGGAGGGCTCCCGTCGAAGCGGCCGCCGGAGACGAGGCCGCCGAGGACGCGGTTGGCGGCCCACAGGAGGCGCTGGCCGCGCGGCAGGGTGTTGGGGAACAGCTCGATCAGGCCCCAGCCGACGAGGACGCCGGCCGCCAGCCCCAGGCACAGCACCCCCACGGCCCGGCGGAAGGCACCCCGGCGGGTCTGCGCGTAGAACTGCTTGCGGGCCAGGATCAGCACCACGAGGGCGGCTCCGCAGAGCAGCCCGTTGGCGATCCAGGCCCATTCCATGACGGCGAGGAGCAGCACGTCGAGCAGGAACAGCAGCCCCAGGTAGATGACGACCAGCCACCAGGCGACCTTCTTGCGGGCGCCGATCGCGGCCGCGAGCAACAGCAGGAAGACGGCGTACGCGAGGTTGGCGCTGACCGGCACGGCGACCCGGTCCAGGAACCAGGAGATCGGGTGGAGCAGCCGGCGCAGCGGCGGGATCAGCGCGATGACCGCACAGAACAGGCCGAGCGCGGCGAAGAACATCGCGAACGCCTCGGGCACCCGCCCCAGAAAGCCGGTCCGGGACGGTGTCGGCGCCGCCTGGCTGACAGTCATGCTCAGCACTCTAGGGAGGCCGGGGCCGGGCCGCCTGTCGAAGGCTCCGCCCGGCCCGTTAGCCTCGGGGCGTGACAGAGCAGCAGCCCCACCCCCTCCCCGAGTCCCAGCGCTTCGAGCGCGGCACCGACGGTCCGAAGGTGATCGTCGCCGGTGTCGACGGCTCGGACTCCTCCCTGCGGGCCGCGGCGTACGCCAGTGGCCTGGCCCGGCGCCAGAACGCGCTGCTCGCCCTCGTGTATGTGCAGCCGGTCCTTCCGGCGGGCGCCGCCCTTGGCGCCCCGGTCGCCGACACCACGGGCGAGATCGCCGAGGGCCTGGTCGCCGAGATCAGGGCGGCGGCCGAGCGGGTGCGCGGCATCTGGGACGTGCGGTGGGAGTTCCACACCTTCCGGGGCGACCCGTACTCCGGCCTGGTGACCGCGGCCGACGAGCTCACGGCGGACGCGGTCGTGGTGGGTGCGTCGGAGTCGGCCGGGCACCGCATCATCGGCTCGGTCGCCGTCCGCCTGGTGAAGGCGGGCCGCTGGCCGGTCACCGTGGTGCCGTAGCCGCGCCACCGCCATCGCCACCGCCACTCGGACCTGCGCGGACCTTACTGGGACATCGTCAGGCCGTCCTTGGCCGCGCCCCGGCCCAGGACCGCCTCGCGGATGTGGTCCCGGGCGGCGGTGTAGTCCTCGCGGTCCGGTGACTTCGCCAGCGCCTGCGGCAGGCTCATCACGCGGCCGCGGTCCACATCGATCCACTGGGGAATGAACTCCGCCTTGCTGACCTCCCAGCGCGCGCCGGGCCTGGCGGGCGGTGCGAAGGTGAAGCGGGCGATGGAGCTCATGTTGCCGCGGTCGTCGCGCGCACCGGTGTCGTTGAACATCTCGCCCGCGATCTGGTCGCCCTCGCCGTAGACGATCCAGGTCCCGTTGACCTTCTCGTACGCCTGCGGGATGTGCGCATGGGTGCCGAGAATGAGGTCGATGTCGGGGCGGCCGTTCGTCTTCGACGCGGTGAGCGCCTTGCCGAGGCCGAGCTGCTGCTCGTCGGGGTCGGTCTGCCACTCGGTACCCCAGTGGAGGCTGACCACCACGACGTCGGCGCCCGCGGCCCGGGCCGCCCGCGCATCGGCGACGATCTTCTTCTGGTCGATGAGGTGGACCGCCCACGGCTGTCCGTCCGGCATCGGATAGCCGTTGGTGTCATAGGTGTAGGCGAGCTGGGCGACCTTGGCGCCGCCCGCCGCGAGCAGCGCGGGCCGCGCCGACTCCTCGGCCGTGCGGCCCGACCCGGCGTGTTTCAGGCCGGCCTTGTCGAAGGCCTTCAGGGTGCGGGCGACGCCGTCGGCCCCGTCGTCCAGGCTGTGGTTGGAGGCGGTCGAGCAGGAGTCGTACCCGGCGTCCTTCAGGGCCGCGGCCACCTGCGGCGGGGATGTGAAGGCGGGGTAGCCGGTGAAGGGCCCCTCGTCCTCGCCGTACACCGTCTCCATGTGACAGATCGCCAGATCGGCCCGGGAGATGATCGGCTTGACCCCGGAGAGCATCGGCCGGAAGTCGTAACTCCCGTCCTCCGCATCGGACTTGGCGCGCTGGATGGTCGAGTCGTGCGGGAGTACGTCGCCGGTGGCGACCAGCGTGAAGGGGTGCGGAGCGGGCGCCGGCCCCGCGGCCAGGGTCCGGTGGGCGCCCTGTGGCTGCGGCTGCTGGACGGGGGATCGCTGCCCCTCGCCGCATCCCGCGGTGGCCGCGAGCAGGAGGGCCAGGGCGGCCGCCGCCCCGAGTCGGGCGCGCTGGGTCGGCTGGTGCATCGCAGTCGGACTCCGTTGCTCGAAGGCGTTCGTGTGTCCGAAATCCACCCCGCGAGAACCGGCCGGTCAAGCCGAAAAGCCGTTCATACGATTCAAGATCGCTGAATCGGACGCACCCGGGGCAGGGACCGCCGCCCCGTCCGACCGTTCGCCGTACCACTCGTCGGCCCGGTTCGACCGCTCGTCGCAGGGCGCGGTACGACGGCTGTCCCCGTACTCCCCGATGCGCTCGGATACCGCTGGTCAGGGGTATCGGGGAGAGGGCGGGCACGGTGACGACGGCGGTCGGGGACATACGGCGCTACACCCACGAGCGGGATCTGGCCGAGTTGCAGCGTGTGCACGGGCCGGCGCTGCTGCACTTCCTGCTCGGGCTCACCTTCGGCGACCGCCAGCGCGCCGAGGATCTGCTCCAGGAGACGCTGGTGCGGGCCTGGCAGCACCCGGAGGCGTTCGAGGCTCCCTACTCCTCCATGCGCCCCTGGCTGTTCACCGTCGCCCGGCGGCTCGCCATCGACGCGCGGCGCAGCCGGCTTGCCCGTCCCGCCGAAGTCGCGGACGAGGTGCTGCTCGCGACCGCGGAGTGCGCCGACCACACCGAGCGCTGCACCGCCGCCCTCGACGTCCGCTCGGCCGTGAGGTCGCTCACACCCGAACACCGCGCGGTCCTGGTCCAGTTGTACTTCCGCGGCCTCAGTGTGAACGAAGCGGCACAGGTGCTCGGTGTGCCGCCAGGGACCGTCAAGTCCCGTTCGCACTACGCACTGCGCGCGCTGGCCCGGGTGCTGCCCGGCTATTCTCCTTCGGGTCCCGAAGGGCTCTCCTCGGTGGGTTCCAGGTCCGCCTCGGTGAGCAGGGCGAGCAGCGAGGACGCCTCGGCGGCCTCCAGGTAGGCGGCCCGGCACGGCGCGCACCGGCGCAGATGCGCGGCGACGTCGCGGTCCTCCTCCGGCTCCAGCGCGCCCAGCACGTACGCGCCGAGGAGCTGCCGCACATGCATGAGCACCTCGTGTCTTGTGACGGATCCTGCCCTTCTGGCCACGGCGGGCACGCGCCCCCGGTTCAATGCTCCCTGGAGCTCCCCGGGAGCGCCGGGACGGTCGATGAAAGAGGCGAGACAGGATGCGTCCGGAGGGAAGTAGCGGGACCAGTGGTGGCGAACTGCTGGTGCCGATGGCATGGATGTACGCGGAGTACATCGCCGACGAATTGCTGCGTACCGGCGATCTGATGCCGCCGACGACGCTGGAGTTCAGGGCCGGGCGCAACGCCCTCGCCCTGACGATCTTCCTGTCCGACGGCGCGGTCGGCGGGGCCCGGGTGGTGGCCCGGCTCGACGAGTGGAGCTCGCTCACCGCGGCCGGGCGGCCCTGGCGGCGCTGGGTCTGCGCCCGGCTGCACCGGCTGCTGCGCGATCAGGAGCGGGGGCCGGACGTGGAGCTGGCGCGGGCGGCCTGGCGGTGGCTGGAGGAGACCGAGCTGCTCGCGGCCGATCTGGACGCGGTGGTGCCGGGCGGGGTCGATCCCGGCGCCGACAGCGAGGACGAGCCCCGGGTGTGGACGCCGGCGTGGGAACTCGGCCTCCCTCTGGGGCACTTGGCGATCCACCTCTTCTGACTCTTCCGACTCTTCTGACACAGCTGACACAGCTGACACAGCTGACACAGCATCAACTGTGCACGCCCGCACGGTATTTGGGTATGCGCGCCGTGATCTTCATACCCGCACCCACGCCCGTCTCGATGACGAGGCCGTAGGCGTCGCCGTAGACCTGCCGCAGTCGTTCGTCCACGTTGAGCAGTCCGATGCCGCCCGAGGCTCCGCCCTCGCCGCGCAGGACGCGGCGCAGCCGCTCCGGGTCCATGCCCGCGCCGTCGTCCTCGATCACGACCTCGGCCTCGTTGCCCGCGTCCAGGGCACTGATCGTGATGCGCCCCGCCCCGACGGCGCCCTCGATACCGTGCTTGACGGCGTTCTCGACGAGCGGCTGGAGGCACAGGAACGGCAGCGCGACCGGGAGGACCTCCGGCGCGACCTGGAGGGTGACGGAGAGCCGGTCGCCGAAGCGGGCCCGGACCAGCGCCAGATACTGGTCGATGCAGTGGAGTTCCTCGGCGAGCGTGGTGAAGTCGCCGTGCCGCCGGAAGGAGTAGCGGGTGAAGTCGGCGAATTCCAGCAGGAGTTCGCGGGCGCGTTCCGGGTCGGTGCGGACGAACGAGGCGATCGCCGCGAGGGAGTTGAAGATGAAGTGCGGGGAGATCTGGGCGCGCAGGGCCTTGATCTCGGCCTCGATCAACCGGGTCCGGGAACGGTCGAGTTCGGCGAGTTCGAGCTGTACGGAGACCCAGCGTCCGACCTCGCCCGCCGCGCGCGCGAGGACCGCCGACTCGCGGGGCGCATAGGCGATCAGGGTGCCGAGCACCCGGTGGTCCACGGTGAGCGGCACGGCCACCGCCCAGCGCAGCGGGCAGTCCAGATCGTCGCAGGACAGCGCGAACGCCTTGTCGCGTCCGGTGTCCAGCAACACCCGCACCTGGTCCATGACTTGGGCGCCGTGATGCTGCTCCCCCGCCCCGTCCCAGGTCAGGACGGTGTCGCGGTCGGTGAGGCAGAGCGCGTCGGTGCCGAGCAGGGAGCGCAGGCGCCGGGCCGACTTGCGGGCGGCCTCGGCGGTGAGCCCGGCGCGCAGTGGGGGCGCCGCGAGCGAGGCGGTGTGCAGGGTCTCGAAGGTGGCGTGCTCGACGGGCGTGCCGACGTCGCTGGTACGGGCCCGCCGTGCGGTGCGCCGGCCGAGCAGATACCCGGCGGCGGCCAGGAGCGGTCCGAGGAAGAGCAGGGCGGCCAGGGTCATCGCGGCGCGCCTCCCGCGCGGGCCAGGGCTTCGGGCAGATGGAAACGGGTCATGGCGGCGTTGGTGCCGGCCGGGACGCGCCCCGGGGTGGCGAGCGAAACCCCGATCATGGCGAGGAAGCCGACCGGCACCGACCAGACGGCGGGCCAGGCGAGCAGCGCGTGCGCGAGCCCCGGCGGGGCCAGGCCGAGGACCGTGGCGGCGACCGCGAGCAGCGCCGAACCGCCCCCGAGGAGGAGCCCGGCCGCCGCCCCCGGCGGGGTCAGCCCGCGCCACCAGATGCCGAGCACGAGCAGCGGGCAGAACGAGGAGGCGGACACCGCGAACGCCATCCCGACCGCGTCGGCCACCGGCACCTGGCTGACGAGCAGCGCACCGAGCAGCGGCACCGAGATGGCGATCGGCGTGGCGAGGCGGAAGTGGCGTATGCCGCGCGAGGGCAGCACGTCCTGGGTGAGGACTCCGGCGACCGCCATGGTGAGTCCGGAGGCCGTCGACAGGAACGCGGCGAAGGCGCCGCCCGCGACCAGCGCGCCCAGCAGATCGCCCCCGGCACCGCCGACGAGGCGCTCGGGCAGCAGGAGCACGGCCGCGTCCGCGTCCCCGGTGAGGGCGAGTTCGGGGGCGTACAGGCGGCCGAGCGCCCCGTAGACGGGTGGCAGCAGGTAGAAGGCGCCGATCAGGGCGAGGACGACGACGGTGGCCCGGCGGGCCTCGCGGCCGCCCGGGCTGGTGTAGAAGCGGACCACGACGTGGGGCAGGCCCATGGTGCCGAGGAAGGTCGCCACGATCAGCCCGTACGTGGCGTACAGCGGGTGTTCGGTGCGGGCGGCGGTGCCGGGGACGCGGGTCGCGGCGTCGAGGGCGAGCCGGGTGCCGGCCTCGACGCGGTGTTCGCCCGGCACCAGGGTCAGCGCCTCGCCGTGCCGGGGGCGGCCGTCGACGGTGCCGGTGGCGCGGACGGACAGCGGATCCGTCAGTCTCAGGGTCAGGGTGTCGGCGACACGGACGGTCTGCTGGTGGCGCAGGGCGGCCGGTTCGTCGTAGACGGGACGCGGGGCGCCGTCGCCCCGCCAGGCCAGGACCAGGAAGAGGACGGGCACGAGCAGCGCGGTCAGCTTCAGCCAGTACTGGAATGCCTGGACGAAGGTGATCGAGCGCATGCCGCCGGCCGCGACCGCGACGACCACGACGGCGGCGACGAGCACCGGCCCGAGCCAGTCCGGCGCACCGGTCAGGATCTTCAACGTGAGCCCCGCGCCCTGGAGTTGGGGCACCAGGTACAGCCAGCCGGCGCCGACCACGAACACGCTCACCAGACGGCGCACGCCCGGCGATTCGAGCCGGGCCTCCGCGAAGTCGGGCAGCGTGTACGCGCCGGAGCGGCGCAGCGGCGCCGCCACGAACAGGAGCAGCACCAGATAGCCGGCGGTGTAGCCGACCGGGTACCAGAGCATGTCCGGGCCCTGCACCAGGACGAGTCCGGCGATGCCGAGGAAGGAGGCCGCGGAGAGGTACTCCCCGCTGATGGCGGCCGCGTTGAGCCCCGGCCCCACGGTGCGCGAGGCGACGTAGAAGTCCGATGTGGTGCGCGAGATGCGCAGGCCGAACCCGCCGACCAGGACGGTGGCGAGCACGACGGCGGTCACCGCCACCACGGCGTACGTCTGGCTCACTCGGCGCGGCGGCCCTGCGTCGGGCGGCCGTCCGTCGGCCGGTCGGCGACCAGGCGGGCGAAGTCACGCTCGTTGCGCTCGGCGGTGCGCACGTACCACCAGGCGATGAGGGCGAGCGGCCCGTAGACGGCGAAGCCGAGCACGCACCAGGTGACGGCGTCGTCGTCCAGGGCGCGAAAGGCGAGCGGCAGCGTCCCCACCGTGAGGGCGAGTACCACGAACCCGGTCACGGCGGCTCGGAATTGACCGCGCATCAGGGAGCGCACATAGGCGCCGCCGAGCGCGGTCTGCTCGTCGATCTCGGACTGGGCGCGGTGGCGTGGCAGTGGGCGGACCCTCCTCGGCTCCCCGGTGACCCGCTCGCGTCGCGCCGCCTGCTCTGCGGACATGGCGCGGAGTGTACGCAGCCGCTCACCGATCGGGGAAGGGGCAGGTCAGCGGGTGGTGCGCCGCAGCAGGCGGTCGCGCACGGTGCGGGCGTGGCGCCGGCTGACGGGGAGTTCGGCGCTGCCGACCCGCACGCTCATGCTGCCCGCGTCCAGGCGGAGTTCGTCGATCCGGTCGAGCGCTACCAGGTGGCTGCGGTGGATCCGCACGAAGCCCCGGCCGCGCCAGCGCTCCTCCAGGGTGGACAGCGGGATCCGCACGAGGTGGCTGCCGCGTGCGGTGTGCAGCCGGGCGTAGTCGCCCTGGGCCTCGGCGTACGTGATGTCGTCGATGGCCAGGAAGCGGGTGACGCCGCCGAGTTCGACCGGGATCTGGTCGGGTTCCTGGACGGTGGCGGAGCGGTCGCCGACGAGTTCGGCGACCCGGCGGACCGCCTCGGCCAGGCGCTCGCCGCGCACCGGTTTGAGGACGTAGTCGACGGCCTTCAGATCGAAGGCCTGCACGGCGAAGCCCTCGTGGGCGGTGACGAAGACGATCAGGGGCGGTCGGGCGAAGCCGGCGAGCAGCCGGGCGATGTCGAGTCCGGTGAGCCCGGCCATGTGGATGTCGAGGAAGACGACGTCGACGCCCCGGTCGCCGTCGTCGCCCGCTTCCAGGGCCGCGCCGATCAGCCGGAGCGCCTCGGTGGCGCCGGTCGCGCCCTCGGCGGTGCGGATCCGGGGGTCGGAGCGGAGCAGGTAGAGGAGTTCTTCGAGGGCGGGGGCTTCGTCGTCGACCGCCAGTACGCGCAGCATGGGGCCGGAGTTTAGGCGGGCGCGTGCCGGGGTGTCTTGAGTGTTCGGGGCGGTTCCCGCGTACCTGATGGCATGAGTCCGCCGCAGATCCACCAGGCCGTCGGGGCCTACGCCCTCGGTGTGCTCGGTGCCGCCGACGCCTTCCGCTTCGAGGAGCACCTCGCCGGGTGCGCCGGCTGCGGTGCGCTGCTCGCCGAGTTCGACGGCGTGACGGCGCTGCTCGCCGCGTACCTCGCGGGCGGGCCGGTGCCGGCCCCCGCGGTGTCGCCCGAGGTGCTGCACGGGATGCTGGGGGCGGTGGCCGGGCGGCGCCGGCGTGGACGAGTGGTGCGGCTCGCCGTGGTGGCCGCGGCGGGCGTGCTGGTGGCGGGCGGCGTCGGCATCGCCGTCGAACCCGCGCCGTCGGGCTGGACGGTGGCCTCGCACGCGCCCGGGGTGGCGGCCTCACTGGTGACGGATCGTCAGGAGTGGGGCACCGATGTGGAGTTGACGCTCGCCGGAGCGGAGCCGGCGTCGTGCACGCTGGTCGCGGTGGGCCGGGACGGCTCGCGCGAGACGGTGGCGAGCTGGGCGGAGCGGGGCGGCCCGCCCGTTCGGATGCGCGGGGCGGCGGCGTTCGCGCAGGACGCGATCGCACGGTTCGAGGTGCGGGTCGCGGACGGGACGCCGCTCGCGACCATGATCCCGCGGTGAGACGGTCGCCGAGGCGGCCGTGCCGGGCCCGGGCCGCCCGCCCGGGGTGCGCTACTTGAGCAGCTTCGACAGGCGCCGGTCGGCGAGGATCCTGCCGCCGGTCTGGCAGGTGGCGCAGTACTGGAGGGAAGAGTCGGCGAAGGACACCTCGCGGACGGTGTCGCCACACACCGGGCACGGCTGACCGGTGCGGCCGTGCACCCGAAGGCCGCTCTTCTTCTCCGCCTTGAGGCGGCCGGCGGCAAGCCCGTGCGAGCGCTCGACCGCCTCCGCCAGGGTGGTGCGCATGGCCTCGTAGAGCGTGGTCGTCTCCTCGTCGGTCAGGTGGGCGACGGCCTTGAACGGTGACATGCGCGCGACGTGCAGGATCTCGTCGCTGTAGGCGTTGCCGATGCCCGCGATGAGGGACTGGTCGCGCAGCGCGCCCTTGAGCTGCCGCCGCTCGCCCTTGAGCAGGGCCGCGAAGTCGTCCCGGCCGAAGCCGGGGGCCAGCGGGTCGGGGCCGAGCCGGGCGATGCCGGGGACCTCGGACGGGTCGTGGACGAGGTGGACGGCGAGGCTCTTGCGGGTGCCGGCCTCGGTGAGGTCGAAGCCCGCGCCGCCCGCCAGCGAGACCCGCAGCGCGAGCGGCCCCTTGCCGGGCTTCGGCGGGGCGGTGGGCAGGGTGTCGTACCAGCGCAGCCAGCCCGCCCTGGCCAGATGGGTGCACAGGTGCAGACCGTCGGCGTCGAGGTCGAGGAACTTGCCGTGCCGGGCGACACCGGTGACGGTGCGCCCGGCAAGGGCGGTGTACGGCGGGTCGTAGGTCTTCAGGACGCTGATCGCGACCGGCACGGCGGCCGCGATCTCCTGTCCGACCAGGTGGTCGGAGAGGAATTCCCGCAGGGCCTCGACTTCGGGCAGTTCCGGCATATGTCCAGGGTGCCCCGGCGGCGCGCGCTCAGCGAGCCGCGGACGCCGCGAGGAGGTCCCCGAGCTCGCGCCGCAGGCACGCGGCGAGCCGGTCGAGATCGGGGACGGCCTTGCCGTCGGCGACCAGGCCGATGTGGACGCGGCCGCCGTACGCGGACAGGGCGACCGCCAGGGACTGGCCGCGGGCGAGCGGCGCCATCGGGTAGACCGCGCGCAGCGGGCAGCCCCCGAGGGAGAGCTCCGCGCGCGGCAGCGGCACGCTGGTGACGAGCACGTCGAAGAGCATCCGGGCCGCGCTTCCGGCCAGCGGCGCCCCGAACCGGTGGGCCAGTGGCGGCAGTTGATCGGCGAGCAGGGCGACCGCCCCGGCCCCGCGGCCGGGCCCCGCCGCCTTGTTGCGGTCCATGGCGGTACGTACCGCGGCGAGCCGGGCCAGTGGATCGGGCTCGGCGACGGGCAGGCCGAGCAGGTACGCGGAGAGCTTGTTGCCGGAGCCGGGCGGGGCACCGGGGCGCCGCCGCGAGACGGGGACCAGGGCGCGCGGCTCGGCGCCGGGGACGCCCGAGCCGCGCTCCAGGAGCCAGCGGCGCAGCCCGCCCGCGACGACGGCGAGCAGCACGTCATTGGCGGTGCCGCCCTCGGCCCTGCGCACCCGCTGGACGTCCTCGTGGTCGAGCACGGCGGTGGCCAGGCGCCGGGTCCCGCTGGAGTCGGCGGCGAGCGCGGAGCCCGCGCCGAGGTCGAGGCGGCCGGCCCGCATCACGGAGGCGCCGATGCCCACGGCCCGGGTGAGTTCGCCGACCCGGTCGCGGGCGAGGCCGGCCACCTCGCGCGGGCCCGGCAGCCAGGAGCGGGGCGGCACCGGGCGCCGGCGCCGGACGCCCGGGGTGGCGAGCTGGTCGAGGACGCCGGCGCCGATGGCGACCGCGCGCATGCCGTCGGCGAGCGCGTGGTGCAGCTTCACCAGGACGGCGAAGGGCCCGTCGTCCTCGCCGGTCAGGACGTACATCCGCCAGGGCGGCAGACCGCGCGAGAGCGGGCGTTCCATCAACTCGCCCGCGATCCGGGCGGCTTCGGCGTCGAAGTCCGCCGCGGGCAGCCGCACCCGCCGGACATGGCGGCGGACGTCGAAGTCCTGGTCGGCCACCCAGGCCGCGCCGCCGACGGGCAGCCAGACGTCGCGTACGCGCATCCGCAGCCGCGCGATGGCCGCGGCGCGCCCCGCGAGGAGGTCGAGGACCTGCCCGGCGGCCGTACCGGGGCTCGGGTCGAAGTGTGCGAGCGCCCCCAGGTGCATGGGGTGCTCCGCCGATTCGAGGTGCCAGAACGCCAGATCAAGAGGTGCCAGCAGCTCACTGCTCAAGGGGTCCTCGTGTCAGTCGGAGGCCGATCGGGCGGCCACGGTGCCACCCGCAGGGAGTGAGCAGTCAAACCCTTACGAACGGTTACGGTCAAGTAATGACTCGCTACGGATAGTTACCGCCAAGTATTGATCACTTCCGCTCCGCTCCCCCGGCCCGCCCCCGGGGCCGCGGACGTCCGGGGCCAGACCGCCCGGGGCCCCGACCGCCCGGGCTCAGTCCTCGCCCCGCTCCGGGACGGTGAACTCGCACCACACGCACTTGCCGCTGCCGCGCGACTCCACGCCCCACACATCGGCGAGCCGGTCCACCAGCATCAGACCGCGCCCCGACACCCCGGAGGAGCCGGCCTCGCGGCGCCGCGGCAGCGCGCTGGAGCGGTCCTCCACCTCGACGCGCAGCCGGCGCTCGGGGCCGGACAGCGCGCGGATGGTGACGATCGCGCCGCCGTCGGTGTGCATCAGGGCGTTGGTGATCAGCTCGTCGGCGGCGAGCTCGATCTCGTCGGACCGCTCGCGGGCGCCCCAGGCCCGGACCGCCGCCCGGATCATGTGCCGGGACGAGGCGAGCGCCTCCGGGTCGTTCTGTGCCACGTGCTGGCGGAGCCGGCCGCCGCCCTGCGGCACCTCCATGGCGCTGCGGCGCAGGAGCAGCAGCGCCACGTCGTCCTCGCCGCCCCGCTCGTCGACCACGTCGCACAGCCGGTCGGCGAGCGCTTCGAGCTCCTCGGGGCCCGAGCGCACCAGGGACGCGAGGAGCCGCATACCGTCGTCGAGGTCCGCGCCGGGCTGCTCGACGAGGCCGTCGGTGTAGAGCAACAGGGTCTGGCCCGGGTCGAGTTCGATCGTCGACACCGGGTATTCGAGCCGCCCGAACTCGGCCGAGAGCCCGAGCGGGAGGCCGCCTTCGACCGGCAGCCTGCGGCAGCTGCCGTCCGCGCGGCGGAGCAGCGGATCGACGTGGCCGGCCCGCACGATCTGCACCACCCCCGTGCTCAGGTCGGCCTCGGCGTAGGTGCAGGTCGCGAAGCGGTCGGTGTCGAGCTCGTGCAGGAAGACCGAGGCCCGGGCCGTGACCGTGGCCGGTGCGTGCCCCTCGGCGGCGTAGGCGCGCAGCACGATGCGCAGCTGGCCCATCACGGCGGCGGCGTGCGTGTCATGGCCCTGTACGTCGCCGATGGCGACGCCGACCCGGCCGCCGGGCAGCGGGATCACGTCGTACCAGTCGCCGCCGATGTCCCGGCCGAACCGGGCCGAGCGGTAGCGCACGGCGAGCTGGGCGCCGGGCACCTCGGGGATGCGGCGCGGCAGCATGGCCTGCTGGAGCCCCTCGGCGAGGTCGTGCTCCTGCTCGTAGAGCATGGCCCGCTGGAGCGACTGGGCGATCGAACTGCCCAGCGCCACCAGGAGGTTGCGCTCGTCGCTGGTGAAACCGCGCTTGTCGCTGTAGAGCAGGCCGATCGCGCCGATGGGGCGGCCCTGGGCGATCAGCGGCAGATAGGCGGCGGAGGTGATGCCGAGCCCGCTGATGTTCGGCCACAGGCCCGGATAGGACTCGGCGAAGTCCTGGGGCGACTCGATGAAGCGCGGGGCGAGCGTGCGGACGACCTCGCTCATCGGGTACTGCTCGTCGACCCGGGTCCACCGGGTGCCCGGCACGAAGCTGCCCTCGGGTCCCTCGGCGATGAGGTGGATGCGGCCCGCCTCCAGGAGGCCCATGACCAGACTGGTGGCGCCCAGGTACTCGGGGCCCTGCGAGTCCTTCATGACGTCGATGACGTCCTTGACGGTCCTGGCGTGCGCGAGGGCGGCGGTCGCCGCCTCCACGACACTGGTCGTGCGCCGCCGTTCGTCGTCGAGGCCGACCCGGGCGGTCGACTCGGCGAGTTCCTGCGTGGCGTCGCGGACGATGCCGATGATGCGCAGCGGGCGCCCGCTCTCGTCGCGCCGCACGAAGCCCTGGGTGTGGGTCCAGCGCAGGCCGCCGTCCCGGGACCGGATGCGGAAGTACACGCCGTAGTTGACGCTGCCGTTCTTCAGCGCCTGGGACACCAGCGCGTCCAGCCTGAGGGCCTCGGCGGGCGGCACCCGGGCGGCCAGCGACTCGGGCCGGTTGTCGTACTCGTCGGGCCTGAGGTCGAACACGTCAAGGGCGGGCTCGTCCATGTACATGAGGCCGGCGCCGAGGTCCCAGTCGAAACTCCCCATGCGCAGGTCCCGGCCGTACGAGTGGAGGAAGCGGCACTCCTCGCCGCCGGCCGCCTCGCCGCAGTGGCACAGCCCGGCCGCCCCTCCGCCCCCTGCACCCGCGTCCATGGGGCCACGCTAGGCGCAGCCGGGACCGCGCGCATCAGGGAGCCGCCGGTGGGCGCGGGAGCGGGCGGGGGCGGCCGGGGCCGTGCCTCAGTTGGCCGGTGAGGCCTTGCGCAGGGCGGTGATGCAGCCGGCGATGGCGCTCTGAAGGGCTTCGAGGCGCTGGACCATGTCGTCCTCGTAGATGTCATCGGCGTCGTCGAGCGTCAGCTCCTCGAACACCTTCGTCGCCTTCTGCAGGCTGCTGTAGAACTTCGTGCGGCGCTCCTGGACGCGCAGCTCGGGGTCGGCCTCCACGGCCTGTACGACGAGGCCCTTGACGGTGTCGTACGCCTCGGTCGCCCACTCGCCGGCCTCTTCCGAGTCGTCGAGCTCGTCGAGCAGGGACAGATGGCGCTCGGCCTCGGCGCGCAGTTCGGCGGGCGCCTCGACGGTCTGCCCGGCCGGCGTCCTGATCTGGCCGTTCTCGACGATCTGGCGGACGTAGCCGATGCGGTCGGCGGCCCTGGTCTCGGAGGCCACCGCCTTCTTCAGCTCGTCCGTGCGCGCGATGTCGCGGGCCAGCTCGGTCTGGAGCGCCGGGTCCTCCTTGATGCGGTCCAGGAGGGCGGAGCGGGCGGCCTGCGCGGTCCCGGGGTCGGCCAGGATCGCGGCGCGCAGCGCGGTCGGGTTCTCGGCGACCTCCAGGGCCTTGGTCGGCCGGATGCCCTCGGCCTCGGCGGCCGCGGTGATGGCGGTGCCGCGCTCGGAGGTCGCGCTGGAGCGGGAGGTGTAGTAGGTCAGCCACACGTCCGCGTCGGGAAGTTCGATGTCCTCGCCGGGGACGAGCGCCTCGAAGAGCGGGACAAGGCCGTCGTCGGAGGCCCTGTCCCAGGCCTTGTAGTAGCGCATGACGCGCTCCGCCGAGCAGCCGGCCAGCTCGCTGAACTCCTTCGCGGAGACCTTCGGCGTCTCACCGGCCGCCTGCCCGCCGGGCCGTACGCTGCGCGCCACCTTGAGGGCGAAGGACCAGCCGCCGGTGCGGGCGTAGGCCCCGAACTCACGGGCGTCCCGCGCCACGCTGTCGTGGACCGGGTCCGCCGCCGCCTCGTCGTGGACGAGGGCGCCGGCCACGCTGTCGTGGACTTCTGCGGCGGGGGGCGCGGACGGCTCGGGCAGGTCGATGGCGACGGTCACTGAGGACGCTCCTGGCTGCTGGAGGAGGGACAACGGCACAAAGGACGCAGCCTATATGCACCTCTTGGTCCCTCTTTCCGTCACACCCCGCGCCGCAGCCCGCGCGTCACGGCCCGTGTCGTGCTCGCGGCCACCGGCAGGAGTTGCCGGTGGCCGCGAGCGGGGCGGAGACGTTGCTAGACGTTCTCCGATTCCGGGGACGGCGGGACGATGCCGGAGTCCCCGCTCGGCAGGTCCGTCGGCATGTCCGTGGGCAGCGACGGCATGTCACCGGAGGGGCTCGAATCCGGGATCGAGGGCTCCACGGGCGACGGGGTCGAGGGGCTCGGGGACGGCGTGGAGGGGCTGGGCGAGGGCGTCGCGGTGACCGTCGTGGTGGCGGTCGGGCAGCCGCTCGGGGTCGCGGCGCCCGGCTGGTCGGACGGCGGGGCGGAGCCGGGCGCGGCGGGCGAGGGCGTCTCGGTGACCGTCACGGTCGGCGTGGGCGTCGGGCAGTCCGGGCTCGGCGGCGGGGAGCTGATCGGCGGCGAGGTGCTGGGGCTCGCCGGCGGCGACGGCGGCAGGGTGACCGGCGGCTTGTCCGGGTCGATCTGGATGTCCGGGCGCTCGCGGTCGCGCCGGCCGTCGTCGCCGGTCTTCCGCTCGATCCAGGTGTTGTTGGTGATGTTGACGATGATGAGGTTGTTGATGACCACGGTGGTGGGCCGCACCACGACGACCCGGTCCGCGTGGTAGCCGGGCCACGGCTTGCCCTTGTCGTTCCACTCGCCCTGGTGGGCGTTGGGCGGCTTCAGCGGGTTGCCGCACGCGCACCGCACGCGGGGCGCGCCGTGGTCGTCGACCAGCACGGCGGTGCCGGCCTGGAGCACGGACTGGAAACTGGTGGCCGAGCCGTCGCGGAAGCCGTGGTTGGTGACCCGGGTGTCATTGCGCAGCACGACGGGCGTCAGTCCGCGCAGGAAGCTCGCGACCGAACCGGGGTCGATCCCGGCGGCGTCCGCGAAGGCCCGGTTCTTCGCCCGGTCGCCGCCGAGGAAGCGGATCTGCTTCTCCACGTCGCAGCTGGCCACGGACTGGGTGCCGCCGTACAGGCCGGGCGCGGCGCCCGAGACGATACGGGTCGACCGGCCCCCCGGCGCCGGACTTCGGGGAGCGGCGGGCGCCGCCGGGGTGGGGGTCGCCGTCGAGTCGGCCGTGGACTGGGTGAACGGGTCGGGTCCGGCGGCGGCGATCGGCTGGAGGTTGAGGTCCTGCCGGCTGTCGGCGCCACTGGCGCCGCCGCCGCATCCGGCGGCGAAGGCACCGACGGACAGTGCGGCGGCGGCCGCGGCGATTCTGCGCAGGGTCGAGGGCACGTGGATCTCCCAGCTGTACGCCCCGAGTTGCCCCTCATTGTGTGCAGCAGGCGCACGCCCCGCGCAAACGGACGGGGGCGGAACGGGGGACACGGCCGCTCGCCCGTACCGCTCCCCCTCCCCCACCCGGGCGGGCCGCCGCCCACACGCGCGGTGGCCGGCACGGCGCTGACCGGGTCATGGCCGCTGGGTCACGCCCGAGCGGCGTCACACCAGTTCGGGCCGCTGCCACTCCCCGCCCAGCACGTGGTGGTCGAAGAAGCCCAGCAGGGTGCTGTACCAGAGCCGGGCGTGGTTCGGGGCGAGGATCCAGTGGCCCTCGTCGGGGAAGTACAGGAACTTCGTCGGGACCTCGCAGCGCTGGAGGGCCTGGAAGAGGGCCATGCCCTGCCCGACCGGCACCCGGTAGTCCTTGGCGCCGTGGACCACCAGCATCGGCGTGTGGATGCGGTCGGCGCCGGCGGCGGGAGAGTTCAGCTCGTAGCGCTCCGGCCGGGTCAGCGGGTCGCCGAAGATCCGCCGGAAGTAGTCCGAGGCGTCCGTGTCCGACTGGAACGCCCCCATGTCCCAGACCGAGGCGTGCGAGACGATCGCCTTGAACCGGCCGGTCAGCGTGGCGATGCGGTTGGCCAGGTAGCCGCCGTAGGAACCGCCCGCGAGGCCGGTTCGGCTCGCGTCGATGTCGGGGCGGGCCTCGGTGGCATCGGTCAGCGCCATCAGGTCCCGGTAGGGCTGCCCGCCCCACTGGCCCCAGCCCCGCGTGTGCATCCGGGGCCCGTACCCGGACGAGAGCGCCGGGTCGGGCAGCAGGACCGCGTAGCCGCGGGCCGCGAACGGCCACGGGTTCCAGCGCCAGGTCCATGCGTTCCAGGACGTCTCGGGGCCGCCGTGCGGGAAGACGAGCAGCGGCGCCGGCCGTTCGGCGGACGCCCCCTCGGGCAGCACCAGCCAGGAGCGCAGCGGGAATCCGTCGTCGGCCACCGTGTGCACCTCGGTCAGCGCCCCCGGCAGCCGGCCCGCCGCGCCCGGCGCGGCGAGCGCGACGGGCTCCTGGTCGGGCGCGGCGGCGTCGAGGCGGACCGGGGTGGGCGGCAGGTCGACCCCGTTGCGCAGCGCGTACAGGGTGCGCCCGTCCGGTGCGACGCACAGCGAGGTGTACGCGCCGGAGGCGGTGAGCCGGGTGACGGTGCCGTCGGGGTCGCGTCGGAAGACGGGCGAGTGCCCGAGCTCGTCGGCGGCGAACCAGACGGTGGCGTCGTCGGCGAGCGGCGAGACCACCGCGCCGGCGGGCCAGTTCTCGAACTCCGGCACCAGCTCGCTCTCCGCGCCGGTCGCCAGGTCCACGCGTACGAGGGTGTAGGAGTACGGCGTGTCGTACGTTTCGAGCACCTGCCGGGTGCAGATCAGGCCGGTGCCGTCGGCGGTGAACAGCGGGGCGTGGTAGACGAATCCGTCCCGGTCGATCACGCGGAGCTGTTCGCCGGTGGCCGCGTCGGCGATCACGACGACGGTGCGGTTGCGGTCGGGCACCGGCCCGTGGACGAAGCGGGTGTGGGCGACGCGGGTGCCGTCGGGCGAGAGCGCGGTCTCGGCCTCGCTCGGGCTGCCTTGGCCGCCGGCGTCGACCGGCGGGCCGGGCGCGTCCGGGACGCGGCGCACGAACGTGTGCGGCTCGTCCGGGCCGAGGTCGCTGTCCCAGTGCCGGGTGGGCCCGGACTCGTAGAGGATCGCGGTGACCTTGGCATCGGCCCGGGCCTCGCGCAGCTTCGCGTGCGCCGCGGCGTCGGCGGCGCCGGGCAGGAGTCCCGCGGTGTAGGCGAGGGTGCCGGTGTCCCGGGCGAGGCAGAAGCCTGCGATGCCACCGGGGTGACGGGCCGTCAGAACGGCCTCGCCGCTCTCCGGCAGCGTCCACACCGCCGCGCCCTCCTCGTCCTCCTGCGCGGTGGCGGGGTCGCTGTCGGGACGGGCGGAGAGGAAGTACAAGGTGCCGTCCGAGGCGAACGCGGGCGCCGACTCGCCCTTGCGGGAACGGGTCAGCCGGCGGGGCTCCCGGGCGCCGGCGGGGTCGAGCTCCCACAGACCGGATACGCAGGTGTTGCCCTCGGCGTTGAGGGTCCCCACGGCGGCCACCAGCCGCTTTCCGTCGGGTGAGAGCACGAGGCCGTGGACGCGCGGGATCGCGAGGAAGGCGGACAGGTCGTGGAAGGCGGTGGAGTCACCGGGTGTCTCGGACATCCGGTCATCCTGTCCCGGGGAGGCGGGCGGCAACAGGGGACAAAGGGCCGAATCACGTCCCTGCCGTACCGTCAAATCGCGTGCCCGGAACGGCATGCGGAGGTCGCCAGGCATCACGAAGGCCCGCGCCCCCGTGGAGAGGGGGGCACGGACCGGTGTTCGTCGCGGGTCAGTCGATGCCGGGCAGGATGTGCGGCTCGGTGAGGTCCTCCTCGTAGCCCGCGAGGCGGATCGGGGCCGAGCGGGCCCAGACCTCGATGTTGCGGAGCTTCTCGGGCCGTCCGGGCCGTTCGCCACCGCGTTCCGGCGTTCGGCGTTCGCGCTCTGTGGTCTCTGGTGTCACCGCGCACTCCTTTGTGTCGCGTAACCCTGGGCGTCCCGGTCTGCGTCGGTCTCCGACCCGGTGTCCGCCCGAAGGCAGGGGCAAGGGCAGTTCTGACGCGGTGGCGCCGGCACTCTGTCCGCATCCCGCCCGCAGGTTGCGGGACGGATCCGGTACGGGCCTTGGGGGTTGGTGGACCCGCTGTGGCTACCGTTCGCACCAGAGTAACCAAATGAGCGCGGTTGCGCTCGATAGGGCCACTTCCTTTGCGTCAACTTTCCTTCGCCGGGCGTTAAGCCCGATGTTCACCCCGCCATGATCTGCTGATGGGGTCGGCTGCCGCGCGCGGGGAGGAGACCACATGGAGCTGTCGAGCGGACCCGTTCCGGACCGGACAGTGGGCTCGGTCGAGGAGCTGATGGAGCTGCTGCACGCGTGCCGCGGCGCCTGGGACACCCCCGACCGCAGCGGCGATCCGGTCGATCTGCACGACCACGCGCTCCAGACCTCGCACCTGCTGCGGCGCTCCCACCCGGCCGACAAGGAACTCCAGGTCGCGGGCCTGGTGCACGACCTCGGCCATCTACTCCATCCAGGTGATGACGCCGGACACGCCGACACGGCCGCACGGGCGGTGCGCCCCCTGCTCGGCGACCGGGTGGCCGGGCTCGTCCGGCTGCATGTGCCGGCCAAGCGGTATCTGGCGGCGGTCGAGCCGGACCGGACGCTGTCGCCGCAGAGCGCACTGACCCTGCGGGCGCAGGGCGGGGTGATGGGGCCCGAGGAGGCGGCGGCCTTCGCCCGCGATCCGCTGGCCGAGGACGCCGTGGTGCTGCGGCAGGCCGATGACGCGGGGAAGGTCGTGGGGCTCGACGTGGGCGTGATGGAGGACTGGCGTCCGGTCCTTGAGCTGGTCGCGGCGCGGCTCGACCAGCCGGGGAACGGCCCCCGCTGACGCCGGGAGCAGCCCCGCTGACGCCGGGGAAGGGCCTCCCGTTCGCGCCAGGAAACGGCCTCCCGTTCGCGCCGGAGGGCGGCACGCCGGTGCGCGTGCCGCACTCCGGTCGAAAGCCGCTGGCCTACCAGTTGGCCGGCGCGTAGTCCTTGAGGAAGACGCTGTGCAGGTCCTCGCCCAGCTCGCCGCGCACGATCGGGTCGTAGACGCGGGCGGCGCCGTCGACCAGGTCGAGCGGGGCGTGGAAACCCTCCTCGGCGAGCCGCAGCTTGTCGTGGTGGGGGCGTTCGTCGGTGATCCAGCCGGTGTCGACCGACGTCATCAGGATCTTGTCGGTCTCGAACATCTCCTGGCCGCTGGTGCGCGTGACCATGTTCATGGCCGCCTTGGCGGCGTTGGTGTTGGGGTGCCCGGCGCCCTTGTAGCCGCGGCTGAAGACGCCCTCCATCGCCGACACGTTCACCACGTACGCACGGCCGTTCGGCGCCTTGCGGGCGGCGTCCGCCATGACCGGGCGCAGGCTGCTGATCAGGATGAACGGCGCGGTGTAGTTGCACAGCTGGGTTTCGAGCAGCTCGACCGGCGAGATCTGGTCGATGGACTGCACCCAGGTGTTGCTGTCGACGACGTCCGGGAGCAGCCCGCCCGCGTCCAGGGCCGTGCCGTCGTGGTGCTTGGCGATGCTGGCGTTGCCGGCGACCAGGGCGAGGTCGGCGACGCGCTGGGCGTCGAGCCCGGAGGTGCCGACGGGCAGCGCGGCCAGGCCGTCGACCGCGCCGGAGTTGAAGGCTCCGATGACCTCGTGGGCAGGCAGTTCACCGGCGGGCAGCGGCGCGCTCTCGCCGTCGACCAGGGCCGCGTACGCGGAGGGCAGCCGGCGCACGGTCTGGGTGGCGTTGTTGATCAGGATGTCCAGCGGTCCCTGGGCCGCGGTCCGCTCGGCCAGGGCGACCACCTGCGCGGGGTCGCGCAGGTCGATGCCGACGACTTCGAGGCGGTGCATCCAGTCGCCGGAGTCCTCCATCGCCTTGAAGCGGCGGATGGCGTCCTTGGGGAAGCGGGTGGTGACGGTGGTGTGCGCGCCGTCGCGCAGCAGCCGCAGCGCGATGTACATGCCGATCTTGGCGCGGCCGCCGGTGAGCAGGGCACGCTTGCCGCTGAGGTCGGTGCGGGCGTCCCGGCGGGCCCGGTTCTCGGCCGCGCACTTCTGGCACAGCTGGTGGTAGAACGCGTCGACCTCGACGTACCGGGTCTTGCAGATGTAGCAGGACCGGGGGCGCTGGAGTATGCCCGCGATCTCGCCGGTGACGGAGGAGCTGGGCAGCAGACCCTCGGTCTCGTCGTCGATCCGCTCGGCGGAGCCGGTGGCGGTCGCCTCCGTGACGGCCCGGTCGTGGGCGGTCTTGGCGGCGCGGCGCTCCTGGCGGCGGCGCTGCTTCACGGTGCGGTAGACGCCGGCCGTGGCGCGGCGCACGGTGATCGCGTCGGGGTGGTCGACGTCGATCCGGTCGAGTTCCGCCAGCACGCTCAGGCAGAGCGCGAGCCGCTCGGGGTCGATGCCGGGGCCGAAGTCCTGGTCAACGCCCTGCGCGGGCCACTCGTCGACACCGGGGCCCTGCTCCTGGCCCTGGAAGTCCTCTGTCACCGTCATCGCCGCTGCGTTCCTCGATCAGTCCGAATATCAAGTTCCCAAAAGCGCCATGGTACGGAGCGACCGGCCCACATACCAAACCGAGGTGCCCGGCGCCTTCACGGCGCGGCGGCCGTTCGCGCGTCGCCGAACCGTGTCAGCGCCGCGTGCCGTGGCGCGCCGCGCTTCGCCCGGGTGGCCGTTCGAAGACGCAGTCGCCGCAGAGGCCGCCGCCGGGGCAGCGGTAGTAGAGGCAGCAGCTGCGCCTACGGAAGGCCGGTCCGCTCAACAGGGTTCCGGTGTCGGCGAGTTGGGGGTGCTCGAACAGCTCGGCACCGAGGGCCAGGGCCCGGTCCGCCACCTCCGGGCGCCCCGACTTCCGCGCCCAGCCGTGGAGTTCGCGCACCGCACCGGCCAGGGCCGAGCCCGCGTTGCCGCGCAGCAGTCCGTACGAGACGGGGGTGTCGCGGCGGAACACCTCGGCGAGCGGGGCGAGATGGCCGTCGATGACGCCCTGCGCCAGGGCTTCGGCGCTCGCCTCGCGGTCGGGCCCGCCGGGCGTCAGGAGCAGATCGTCCGGCGAGGTGCGCCGGCCGTCCCAGCACAGCCGCTCGGCCCCGAGGTCCGGCAGTACGCCGTGCAACACGGCCGGCCCGAGCGCGATCGACCAGAGCCGGGCCGCGAGCCCCAGGTGGGCGATGGACGCGGCGACCCGGCGCTCGGGAGCGCCCAGCCGGGCGGCCACCGTGTCGACGCGGGCACTCAGGGGCGCGTCCTCCCCCGCGTACACGGCGGCGAGGGGGCGGCCGGCGGCGTCGCCTGCCGTGCCGGTTCTCAGGGCGAAGAAGCCGCCGACCGACGAGACCTCGGCCCATTGTTCCGGATGCACTGCCCTGCCCGCCCGTCCCTGGATGTCAGTTCGTGCCACTGTGGCACGAAGTCATGGACGTCCGGTCCCCCGGTCCGCGGGCGCAGGGGCGCCGGTCGGCGCGGGGTGGCGGAAGGTGATCGCCAGATCCTCTTGACGCCCTGTTTGAGCTGCGGTTTTACTGAAAGTCCGATATCTGGGACGACTTTGGTCGTATGCCCCTACTCCTCCTGGAGTACGCGTCAATCGGTGCTCAGGGACGACGACACGGGGTTCACAACGAGACATTGTGGAGCCATGAGCGCCCTTGTCCTGGCCGTGCTGCTGTCATTGGTCTCCGCCGTCGCGTACGCGGCGGCGGCGATCGTTCAGGAGCGCGTGGCCGCCTCCACCCCCAGCAGCGCGTACGCCCCCGTGCGCCGCCCGGCGTGGTGGGGCTCGGTCGCCCTCAACGGCCTCGGCGCCGTGCTGCACGTCGCGGCCCTGGCCTATGGCCCGCTCACGCTGGTGCAGCCGATGGGCGCGCTCACCATCGTCTTCGCGCTGCCGATGTCGGCCGTGTTCATCCGGCGCAAGGCCGGGGCCGCCGCCTGGCGCGGTGCCGTCATGGCCACGGCGGGCCTCGCCGGCCTCCTGACGCTGACGAAGGGGGCGGACGCGGGCGCCGTCGCCATGGGCCCGCGCCTGGTGCTCGCCGCGGCCGGGCTCGGGGCGGTCGCGGCGCTGTTCGTGGCGTCGCGGGCCCTGCACCGGGCGGTCACGCGCAGCGTGCTGCTCGCCGCGGCGGCCGGTGGCGCGTTCGGTCTGGCCTCGGTGTTCACCAAGTCCGTCGCCGAGGACTGGGAGTCGGGCCTTCCGCTGACGGAACTGCCCATCCTGTTCGCCATAGCCGCCTTCGCGACCGCGGGCCTGGTGCTCTCGCAGGCCTCCTATCGCGGCGCGGGCCTGGCGGCGCCGCTCGCCACGGTCACCGTCGTCAATCCGGTGGTCGCCGCGGCCATCGGCCTGACCCTGTTCGGCGAATCGTTCCGGTACGGGACCGCGGGCACCGCGATCGCGCTGGGCTTCGGCGTGGTGGCCGCGGGCGGCCTGATCCTGCTCACCACCGAGCGGCTGCACGCGGCCCACCACGACGGGCCGGTCCTGACGCCGGCCCCGGACGTGCCCAATGCGCCCGCTTCCGCCGCCCGCCGGGGAGACACCCCGGATCAGACGGCCACGCCGCCCGCCCTCAGGTAGGCGAGCGGGTCCACATCGGATCCGTAGGCGGGACCGGTCCTGATCTCGAAGTGCAGATGGGGCCCGGTGGCGTTGCCGGTCGCGCCCGAACGCCCGATCCGCTGGCCGGTGTTGACCTTCTGGCCGGTCTTCACATTGACCGCGGAAAGGTGGGCGTACTGGCTGTAGCGCCCGTCGGGGTGGTGGATGACGACCTGGTACCCGTACGAGCCGCCCCAGCCGGCCGCGACGACCGTGCCGGAGGTGACCGCCTTCACCGAGGTGCCGGTGGACACGGGAAAGTCGACGCCGGTGTGATAGCCGCTCGCCCAGGAGGAACCGGCCTTGTGGTACGGGGTGCTGGGCTCCGCGTCGACGGGCGCGGTGAAGGCGGCCGTCCTGGCCGGCGCCTTCGCCACGGGCTTGGCGGCGGGGGGCTTGGCGGCGGGCTTGGCAGCCGGGCGCTTGGCCGTGCTCTTCGGCGGGGCCGTCGGTCTGGCGGGGGCACCGCCGGGGAGCGTCAGCTGCTGGCCGGGGCGGATGAGGTCCGGGTCGGCGCCGACGACCGTGCGGTTCTCGGCGTACAGGTGCGGCCAGCCGCCCTGGACGCGCTGGCGCTCGGCGATCAGGGACAGCGAGTCGCCGTGCATCACGGTGTACGACTCCCGCTGGCCCGGCACCTTGGTCGGGCTCGCCTGCTCGGCCTTCTTCGGGGCGGCGGGCTTGACGGCCGGGGGTCTCGCCGGGGACTTCGCCGCCCTGTGCGCCGACTGCGGCTTGATCTCGGTGGTCGTGGTCAGCTGCGGGTTCGCGCCGCCGCGGGAGAGACCGGCCTCGCCCGAGCACACCGGCCAGGCACCGGGGCCCTGCCCCTTGAGCACCTTCTCGGCGATCGCGATCTGCTGGTCCCTGCTCGCGAGGTCGGCGCGTGCCGCGTACTGGCGGCCGCCGTACGCCTCCCAGGTGGACTGGGTGAACTGGAGCCCGCCGTAGAAGCCGTTGCCGGTGTTGATGTGCCAGTTGCCGGTCGACTCACAGGCCGCGACCTTGTTCCACACGTCGACGGAGGCGGCGTCCGCGGTGCCCGCCGCGATCAGCGGAAGGGCGATGCCCACGCCGCCCGCCGTGACCGTCAGGGACGCCTGGTTGATCCGGCTCGGCTGGTACCGGCGGTGCCGGCCGCGTAAGGCCATGAGTCCCCCTCGAAGGCTCCAAGAGCCGCCAAAGTAGGGGCTGCGAACAGGTCATGACAAGGGGTCGGACAAGCGGAGGGAAGCCTTCAGGGGAGTGAGGACTTTCGGCACGCCGTGTCGGGGATCCCGTCCATGCCGTATGACGTGCCGCGTTCCGTAGGGTGGGCGCCAAACGTGCGCCATGACGGACGCTCGTGGCGTCGCGCACCCCGAGGATCCAGGAGCAAACACGCATGAGTGGAACAGCCCAGATCGGCGTCACCGGACTCGCGGTCATGGGCCGCAACCTCGCCCGCAACTTCGCGCGCAACGGGTTCACGGTCGCCGTGCACAACCGGACGGCCGCCAAGACCCGCGCCCTGGTCGAGGAGTTCGGCGGCGAGGGCAGCTTCGTGGCGGCCGAGACGCCCAAGGACTTCGTGGCCGCCCTGGAGCGCCCGCGCCGGCTCGTCATCATGGTCAAGGCGGGCGAGGCGACGGACGCGGTGATCAAGGAGTTCGCGCCCCTGCTCGAAAAGGGCGACGTCATCATCGACGGCGGCAACGCCCATTTCGAGGACACCCGCAGGCGCGAGCGCGAACTGCGTGAGCGGGGCATCCACTTCGTGGGCGTCGGCATCTCGGGCGGCGAGGAGGGCGCGCTGAACGGGCCGAGCATCATGCCGGGCGGCTCGGCCGAGTCCTACGAGTCCCTCGGTCCGCTCCTGGAGCGCATCGCGGCGAAGGCGCCGGACGGCTCCCCGTGCGTCACCCATGTGGGGCCGGACGGCGCGGGCCACTTCGTGAAGATGGTGCACAACGGCATCGAGTACGCCGACATGCAGCTCATCGCGGAGGCGTACCACCTGCTGCGCACGGTCGCGGGCTACTCCCCCGAGAAGATCGCCGAGACGTTCCGGGACTGGAACACCGGGCGGCTCGACTCGTATCTGATCGAGATCACGGCCGAGGTGCTCGCCCATGTCGACGCCGCCACCGGCAAGCCGTTCGTGGACGTGGTCGAGGACGAGGCCGAGCAGAAGGGCACCGGCCGCTGGACCGTGCAGATCGCGCTCGACCTCGGCGTTCCGGTGTCGGGCATCGCCGAGGCCGTGTTCGCCCGGTCCCTGTCGGGCCACGCCGAGCTGCGCGAGGCGGCCCGCTCGCTGACCGGGCCCGCGGTGAGCCCGCTGAACGAGAAGGAGGCGGCTGCCTTCGCCGCGCAGGTGGAGCAGGCGCTGTACGCGTCCAAGATCGTTTCGTACACGCAGGGCTTCCACCAGGTCCAGGCCGGCAGCCAGAACTACGACTGGGACGTCGACCCCGGCGCGGTCGCGGCGATCTGGCGTGCGGGCTGCATCATCCGGGCCGCGTTCCTGGACCGGATCCGGGCGGCCTACGACGGACAGCCCGAACTGCCCAGCCTGCTCTCGGACAAGCGGTTCGGCGACGAGATCGGCGCGGCGCAGGACGACTGGCGCGCGGTGATCGTGGCGGCCGCCCGCCAGGGCGTGCCGGTGCCCGGCTTCTCGGCGGCGCTCGCGTACTACGACGCGCTGCGCGCCGAGCGCCTCCCGGCGGCGCTGACGCAGGGCCAGCGCGACTTCTTCGGCGCGCACACCTATCGGCGCACCGACCGGGAGGGCTCGTTCCACACGCTGTGGGGCGGCGACCGGTCCGAGGTCAGCACCGGCTGACCGGCGCCGCGGCCGGGCCCCTCAGCCCGCCGGTTCGGGCTGCGGCGGGCCCGGTACGGGGTCGGGGCCCGGGGGCTGCGGCACGGGGTCCGGCAGACCGGGGTCCGGGTCCGGCTGCGGGGGCCTCGGGTCGGGCCCCGGGCTCGGCGGCTGCGGGTCGGGACCGGGGCCGGGCCTCGGCGGAACCGGATCGGGGCCGGGGCCGGGACCCGGTCCGGGGATCGGGCCAGGTTCGGGATCGGGCAGCGGCGTGGGCCACGGCGGGGTGGGCTCCGGGTGCGGCACGGTCATGTTCGGCCTCCTCATGGTCTGAGATCAGCTTCACCTGCGCGCCTGCCCGGCGCCCGCCGGTTCAACCCGTACGGGTCAGCGGGCCCGGCCCGCCGCCGCGGCCGCCGCCCGCAGTCCGGGCCGGGGGCTGGACAGGACCGGAACGCCGATCGTGGTCCGCTCGGCGGCGGGCGCCATCGACGCCTGCGCGAGGACGACGACATCGACGTCCGTGAGGGCGTCCACCACCCGGACGATCTCCGCGAAGTACGCCTCGGAGTCCCCCGATCCGAAGTGCTGCCAGGCGTCCTCGGCGAGCACCGTGCGCAGCGCGAGCGACCGGTCGCCGGCCTCCTCGCGGATCAGTGCGGCCGTCGGCCCGAGCGTGGAGGCGACGGTGGCGACCACGACGATCCGCCGCCCCCGCGCCACCGCGGCCGCGGCCATCGGCCGGTCGACGCGCAGCACCGGAACGCCCAGGGACGCGGACATCGCCTCCGCGACGGCGCCGATGGTGGAGCAGGTGCACAGGACCGCGTCCGCGCCCCTGGCCACCGCGTCGGCCAGGACGGCCGCGATGTCCGCAGCCACCGCGTCGGGGCCCGACTCCCCTGCCCTGCTGAGGAGTTGTGCGTGCACGAGGTGGCGCAGCCCGAGGCCCGGGGCATCCTCGTCCCGCAGGGCGTCGAAGACCGGGACATGGACCGGCGAGGTGTGCAGCAGTGCGAGCACGCTCACCACAGCTCCGGGTCGGCGGCGAGCTGCGCCTTGGCGGCCTCGACCAGGACGGCCGGGGCGGCCGGCGCCTCGCCAGGATGCCGCTCGGCCCACTTCGCGGCGTACGGGCAGAGCGGCACGACAGGCACGCCCTCGCGCGCCGCAATGGCGTAGAACTCCCGCACCAGGTCGCCGGCGATGCCCCTGCCCTCGTGCCCGGGCTCCACGACGGTGTGCACCGCCACCAGCGCGGCGGACGGCTGGTCGAGTACGAAGTAGGCGATGCGGCCGACCACTTCACCGCCCTCGTACGCGGCGAGCAGCCCCTGGGCGCGGTCGTCCCGGATCTCTGTCATGGCGCGGGGTCCTCTCCGGGAACGGGTCAGCGCTGCGGGACCGGGATCGTCGCCTGCGGGCTGCGCCGCTGGTTGCTGCCGGGCACCGGGGCAGCGGCGTCGGTGCCGAGCCCGACGATCCGGTTGGCCCCGTCCACGTGCACGACGCTGGGCTTCAGCACCCGCGCCTCGGCGTCGTCGACCTGGGCGTAACTGATGAGGATCACCAGGTCACCGGGGTGCACCAGATGGGCGGCGGCCCCGTTGAT
The DNA here is from genome assembly GCF_002803085.1 of Streptomyces sp. CB01201. Taxonomy (GTDB): domain Bacteria; phylum Actinomycetota; class Actinomycetes; order Streptomycetales; family Streptomycetaceae; genus Streptomyces; species Streptomyces hundungensis. The sequence goes on from NZ_NNBJ01000026.1 coordinate 34,712, forward strand.
GCCGATGACTCCGGAGCCGCGCTCACCCTCGATGACATACGTCTCCAGGCGGTTGCCGTTGTCGATGTCGACAATGTGGACCAGCTCACCGGGGAGCAGATCGGCGGCCTCCATGAGCTCGGCGTCCACGGTGACCGATCCCACGTAGTGCAGGTCGGCCTGGGTGACGGTGGCTCTGTGAATCTTGGACTTGAACATGGTGCGCAGCATCGAGGTACTCCTGAACTTAGGCTCCCTGCCTGCGTTTATGCAGGTCAAGTGCGGTTTTCCTACTCTACAACCCGTCGCGCGCCCGGCTCAAGCGTCCGGGTTCGGGTGCTGCGCGGGGCCTTCCGGGTCGAGCCTGGGGAGCCGGCGGTCCAGCCAGGCCGGGATCCACCAGTTGGCGCGGCCGAAGAGGTACATCGTCGCGGGCACCAGGAGCAGCCGGACGACCGTCGCGTCGACGATCACGCTCACGCCGAGGCCGAGCGCCAGCATCTTCACCACGACGTTCGGGGAGAGCATGAACGCCAGGAAGACGCTGGTCATGATGAGCGCCGCGCAGGTGATGACGCGGGCCGTGGCGGCGAGGCCGGTGGCGACGGAGAGGTGGTTGTTGCCGCCGTGCAGCCAGGTCTCGCGGATGCGGGCCAGCAGGAAGACCTCGTAGTCCATGGAGAGCCCGAAGATGATCGCGAACATCATCATCGGCACATAGGACTCGATCGGCACCTTCTCACCGACGCCCAACAGCGAGCCGCCCCAGCCCCATTGGAAGACCGCGACCACCACTCCGTAGGCCGCGGCGATGGAGAACAGGTTCAGGACGGCGGCCTTGAGCGCGACCAGGGGGCTGCGGAAGACGCAGAGCAGCAGCACGAAGGCGGCGGCCACGACCACGCCGATGATCAGCGGCAGTTTCGCCACGAGGGTGTCGGTGAACGTCTGGCCCGAGACCGTGGGTCCGGTGACATAGCCGGTCGCGCCGGTGCCGGAGAGGGCGTCGGGCACGGTGTGGTCCTGGAGGGTGTGGATCAGGTCGGTGGTCGCCCGGTCCTGCGGTCCGGTGTCGGGGGTGACCGTACTGACCAACAGGGCATGGTCGGGGGTTGGTTGGGGTGGCGTCACCGAAGCGACGCCCGGCACGGCCGTGAGGTCGTGTTGCAGGGTGGTGGCGAGGGCCTGGCTCTTGGACGGGTCGGCGGCCTGCTGGCCGTCGAGCTTGGTGACGACCGTGATCGGCCCGTTGGCGCCGGGCCCGAATCCCTGGCTGATCAGGTCGTAGGCGCGCCGGTCGGTGGTGGAGGTGGGCTGGGCCCCGGCGTCGATGTGGCCCAGGTGCAGCGAGCCGACCGGAATGGCGAGGACGCCGAGCACGATCAGGCCCGCCGCGAGGAAGAGCCAGGGGCTGCGGCCGACCCGGGCTGCCCAGCGGTGCCAGACGTCGTCGGTGCCGGTGGGTTCGGCGACCGGCCTGCGGACGTGCAGACGGTCGATGCGGCGCCCGAGCAGGCCGAGCAGTGCGGGGGTGAGCGTGACGGACGCGGCGGCCGCGACGATCACGGTCAGGCCCGCCGCCGCGCCCAGGGTGCCGATGAAGCCCATGCCCGAGACGTACAGACCGGCCAGTGCCATGGCCACGGTCGCGGCGGCGACCAGGACGGACCGTCCGCTGGTGGCCACCGTGCGCCCGGCCGCCTCGGCGGGATCGAGGCCGTTCCCGATGCCTCCGCCCCCGTCGGCGCCGAGCAGGGCCCGGTAGCGGGTGGACAGGAACAGGGCGTAGTCGATGCCGACACCGAGGCCCATCATCGCGGCCAGCGTCGGGGCGGCCTGCCCGAAGCTGAACTGCGCGGCGAGCAGGCCGAGTCCGGCGAGGCCGACGGCGAGGCCGAGCACCGCGGTCACCAGGGGCAGCACGGCGGCCGCGACACTGCCGAAGCCGATCAGGAGCACCAGGAGGGCGACGCCGAGCCCGATGACCTCGGAGGTCAGGTCGGCGGCCTTGGGCGCGGCCAACTGCCCGAGCGGATCGCCGTAGTCGACCGTCACGTGGTCGGCGCGCAGCGGCTGCACGGCGGTGTCGACCTTGCCGACGTACGCGTGGTCGAAGCCGGCGGGGTTGCTGGTGAACGTGACGCCGATCTGGGCGATGTTGCCCTGCGGCGAGACGGCCCCGGGGGTCGTGAGCGGGTCCTTCACCGAGACCACGTCCGGCAGGTGTGCGAGGTTGTTCACCGCCGCCTCGACGGCTGCCTGGTGGTCGGCGACCGAGCCCTGCTCGGACTTGATCACCACCGGGGCCGTGGTGCCGGACGTACCGCCGTGGGCCTTGAGCAGGTCCGCGCCGGTCTGGGTGCTGGTGCCCGGCAACGAGAAGCTGTCGGCGAAGCTCCCGCCCCACCGCGCGTGCGCCGCGCCGATCGCGACGAGCAGGACGAGCCAACCGATCACGATCCGCCAGGCGTGCCGGGCACACCAGCTTCCCAGGCGGTGCAGCAGTCCGGTTCCGCTCTCGACGGCCGAGCCGTTGGTCATGGTCGTGGCCCTGTCTGTGGTGGTGACCTGTCTGCCGTGCCTGCCCTGTCCGTGGTCATCCTGCCCGCGGCGACCCTGTCGCCGCGCTGTCGCCGCGCTGTCGCGGTCTGTCCGCCGTGCTGTCGTGACCTGTCCGCTGTTCTCCCGTGACGCTGGCCGCTGCGCGAGGGCCTGGTCGGGGGTTGCTACCCGTCCTGTTCCTCGTCCTGGTCCCGCTCCTGGTTCCTGGCCCGTCGTCCGACCACGGCCGCGGCCGCCACGGCGCTGCCGAGGAAGGCGAGGGCTACGGTCCAGGGCTGGTCCAGTACGTGGTCCGTGGCGTGGTCGAGCGAGTAGCGCCCCGCGCCGGCGAGGCCGATCGCGGCGGCGGTGAAGCCGAGGAACGCCGGGTATTCGAAGCCGCCGCCCTGGGCGAAGAAGCCCGCCGGCGCGTGCACGGAGACGGCACCCGCCATGGCGCCGGCCGCTGCCGCTCCGGCGGCCGGGGTGGCGAGCCCCAGGGTCAGCAGGGCGCCACCGCCCATCTCGCCCAGCCCGGCGGCTAGGGCGCTCTCTCTGCCAGGCGTGAAGCCCATGTGTTCCATGGCGGCGGCGGTGCCTTCGAGACCCCCGCCGCCGAAGCAGCCGAAGAGCTTCTGGGCGCCGTGCGCCATCAGGACCGCGCCGGTGCCGGCCCGCAGCACGAGCAGTCCGAGGTCGCGTCGGTTGAGGCAGGTCATGGCGTCTCCCAGGGCGAACGGCGATGGACTCGGGATCCACTCTCCGGGGCACCCGGCGCCGACCCGCAGCGTTACTGGGCCGTACGGGTCACGGGCCGCGGCCCCGAAGGCCTCAGCGAGGCGCCTCTCCCTGGGCTGTCTCGATGCCCCCGTGCAGATCCGCGGCGGCCTCGATCGCCGAGGTGGCCGAGGCGCACAGGCAGCCGAGCAGGACGGCCGCTATGAACCGGGCACCGCGCGAGCTCGGCAGCCGGGGCGCGGGACGGCGGTCGAGCAGGGCCGCGACCCTGCGCGGCACCGGGCCGGCCGCCGCTGCCAGCACCGCGCGGGGGCGGGCCGCGCCCGGTTGGGCGGCGCGGGCGGCGAGGGCGGCGCGGCCGATCGCGCGGGCGGCGAGCTTGCGATCGCCCACGGCTCCGGCGGCGTATTCGTCGGCGGCGCGCTCCAGAGCGTAGGCGAGCGGGGCGCGCAGCGAGCGGAGCGACGGGTGGCAGTGCGCGGCGAGTTCGGCGGCGGCCAGGAACAGGTGGTGGCGGCTCTTGAGGTGGGCCCGCTCGTGGGCGAACAGGGCCTCGCGCTCGGCGGGGCCGAGGGCCTGGAGCATGCCGGTGGTGACGACGATCCGGCCGGGTCGCCCGGGCAGCGCGTAGGCGTCGGGAGTCGGGTCGCGCAGCACGGCCAGCTCGCCGGTGCCGGGCGTCAACCGGCCGTGGGCGGCGCGCAGTTCGGCCAGGTGGTGGCGGGCGGTGCGGACCAGCGCCAGGCCCGAGGCGGCGACGAGTCCGGCCGCGGTGGCCGCGGCCGGGAAGGCGAGCCAGGCAGGAAGCGCGTCCAGCGGGGAGGTGAGGTCTTCGAGCGAGGCGAAGAAGGGCAGCCGGAGCGCGCCGGCCAGTGCGATCAGGCCGAGGGCGGCCGTCGAGCAGGCGGCGAGGCCGGTGGCCGCGGTGGCGAGCAGCCAGGCCGCGGGCCGGGGCGGGAGGGCCTCGGCAAGCCTGCGGGCGGCGGGCACCGCGAGGAACGGCACGAGGAGCGGGATCCACACCGAGAAGATCACTGACCGTCGCCTCCGGACTCCTCCAGGAGGGCGCGCAGCAGCTGCTCGTCCTCGTCGCTGAGCTGGGAGACGAACCGGGCGAGGACCGTGGAGCGGTCCTCCTCCTTGGCCAGTTCGGTGTGCATGCGGCGGGCGGTGAGCCCCGGCGCGTCCTCCGTGGGGGTGTAGGCGTAGCCGCGGCCGACGCGCGTGCGGGTGACGGCGCCCTTGTCGTGGAGGCGCGAGAGGATCGTGGTCACGGTGGTGCGGGCGAGCCGCCCGCCGAGCCCTGCCTGGACCTCGCCCGGGGTGAGGGGCGCCCCGGCGGCCCAGAGCGCGGCGAGCACCCCGGCCTCCAGTTCGCCCGCCGGGCGTCGCGCGTCCCCGTGCCCGGCGTCTCCCGTGACAGTCATGGAACACTCCTCCCGCTTCATTCGTCTACAGTGCTGTAGACCGTCTACACCACTGTAGTCAGCCGGGCCTTGCGCGTCCCCCTCGGACGGGCGGCCCGAACACCATTATGGGAGGGCCCACTGACATGGCTGTCGCACCCCTGTTCGCAGCCGCGGCCCCACAGGCCGTGAACGTTCTCGACGCCGGTTCGCTGCTCGCCTCCTTCGGAGCCCTGGGCATCGCCGTGGTGCTCTTCGCCGAGACCGGCCTCCTCGTCGGCTTCCTGCTCCCGGGCGACTCCCTGCTCTTCACCGCGGGCCTCCTCTGCGTGCCGGGCGGCAACGGCCCGGTGACGCTCTCGCTGCCGCAGGTGCTGGTCTGCTCGGTGGTCGGCGCACTGGTCGGCGCGCAGGTGGGCTACTGGATCGGCCGCCGCGGCGGCCGCGCACTGCTGGCCCGCAGCCGGTCCCGCAAGCTCCATGAGGGCGCGGCCCGCGCCGAGGAGCTGCTGGCCAAGTACGGGCACGCGAAGGCGATCGTGCTGGCGCGCTTCGTACCGATCGTCCGCACGGTGCTCAACCCGCTGGCGGGGGCGCTCGGCGTACCGGCCAGGGTCTTCGCCCTCTGGCAGGTCATCGGCGGCCTCGTGTGGACCTGTGCGCTGGTCCTCGGCGGCTACGCGCTCGGCTCGTCCGTGCCGAACATCGACCGTTATCTGCTGCCGCTCGTGGCCCTGGTCGTCGCCGTCTCGCTCATCCCGGTCGCCCTGGAGATCCTGCGCGCCCGCCGCTCCCGTACGGCCGCCCCGGAGGACGTCGGCTGATGCACTTCGACGACGGCCTCTACACCTGGGTCACCGACCTGGCGCACCGTACGCCCGGTCCCCTGGACACGCTGATCGCCCTCTGGTCGGACTACGGGCTCGCACTGTTCGCCGTCCTGATGGTGCTCGCCTGGTGGCGGGCCCGGCCGCTGGGCTCCGTCCGCACCGCGATGGCGCTCGCCGCTCCGCTCGTCGTCGTCGCGGCGTACGCGGTCAACGACCTCTTCAAAGCGGCCGTGCACGAGCAACGGCCCTGCCAGACGCTGCACACCCTGACCGTCGAGACCTGCCCCCCGCTCGGTGACTGGTCGTTCCCCAGCAACCATGCGGCGATCGCCGCCGCGGCCGCGGTCGCGATCCTGCTCACGGACCGGAAGCTGGGCGCGATCGCGGTGCCGGCCGCACTCCTCATGGCGGCCTCGCGGGTCTGGATCGGGGCGCACTACCCGCACGACGTGGTGGTCGGCCTGGCGGTCGGCGCACTGGCCGGCCTCGCCCTGACGCTCGCCGCACGCCGGGCGGCGCCCTTCGTGGAGCGGCTCGGCGGCACCCGCCTCCGGCCGCTGGTGACCGCGCGATGACGTCGGCCCGGCGCACGGGACTCGCGGTCTGCGGGCTGCTGCTCCTCCTCGCGCTCCTCACGGTGTTCGTCGCCGTGCGGCACGGGGCCCCACTGCCGGGCGACCTCGCCCTGCACCACTGGCCGCTCGACCACCGGCCGCCGGTCGCGGTCGCCGTCGCCCGCGCCGTCACCGCGACCGGCACCGGGGTCCTCCCCTACGTCCTGGCCGTCGGCGCGGGCCTGATCGCGGGCCGCGACGGCCGACAGCGCCGGTACGCGGCGGCCGGGGCGCTGGCGGTACTCCTCCTCGGCCAGGGGGTGCGGTTCGGCCTGATGGCGGCCGTCGCCCGCCCGCGCCCGGACGCCATCGACTGGGCGACCACCGCCTCCGGCCACTCCTTCCCGTCCGGGCACTCCGCCACGAGCGCGCTCACGGCGGGACTGCTGATCTGGGCGGTGCTGACCCGCTCACGCCTGTCCGCCGCCCGGTTCGCGGTCGCCCTGCTCGCGCTGTGGGCGGTCGCCGTGGGCCTCTCCCGCGTCTACCTCGGGGTGCACTGGGCGAGCGACGTCCTGGGCGGCTGGCTGTTCGCCGCCCTCTGGCTCAGCCTCACCCGGCTCGCCACGGCCCCTCGCGTACGCGCCCTCCGCACCAACGCACCCCCCGAAGCGCCGGAGGAGCCGGACCGTCCTCCGCGCACCCAACTCCCCTGACCCACAAGCTGATTGAGTACACCGCACCTCAACGACGAACCCGCACGCATCCGTTCGCACAGGCCGGTTCAGGCCGCCTTGAAGAAGGCGTTCCAGCCACCGGGAGGCGCCTGCCCCACTTCGAGCGAGCGCAGCCGGCCGAGCACCCTGGGGTCCTGCACATCGAGCCAGTCCACGAACTGGCGGAACGACACCAGGCGCACGTCCCGCTTTCCGGCCATCCCCTTCAGCGCCGCCTCCACGGCGTCCATGTAGATGCCGCCGTTCCACTCCTCGAAGTGGTTGCCGATGTAGAAGGGCGCGCGGTTGGTCTCGTAGGCGCGCTTGAAGCCCGCCAGGTAGGAGGCGGTGGCCTGCGCCCGCCACGCGGGGTAGCGGGACGTCATGCCCTTGGTGGTGTTCTTCGACTGGTTGGCGAGGATGTTGTAGTCCATCGACAGGACGTCGAAGGAGTGCCCGGGGAACGGGATGCCCTGGAGCGGAAGGTCCCAGACGCCGTGGCGCTTCTCGGGCCACATCTGCCGGCCGCCCGGCGACGAGGCGTCGTAGCGCCAGCCGCGCTCCTTCGCGGTGGGCAGCAGATTGTCCTGGCCGAGCAGGCAGGGCGTACGGCCGCCGACGAGCTCCCGGTGGTAGTCGAACGGCAGCGGCTCCTCGTCCGTCCAGCCGGTGTTGGTACGCCATTCGGTGACGAAGGACACCGCCTGGTCGATCTCGCTGTTCCACTGGGCCGGGGTCCAGTTGGCGACCGATCCCGAGCCGCCGCAGAAGTGGCCGTTGAAGTGCGTGCCGATCTCGTGGCCCTCCGACCAGGCCTGCCGGGTGTACTTCAGCGTCTCCTTGACGTGCGCGTCGCTGAGGTAGCCGATGTCGGAGGCGCCCACGGGGTTGTTCGGCGGCTGGTAGAGGCGCTTCTTCGACTCGGGGAGCAGATAGAGGCCGGACAGGAAGAACGTCATCCCCGCGCCGTGATTCCTGGCCAGTTCGAGGAAGCGCGGGAAGAGCCCGTTGCCGACCTCGCCGGCGCCGTCCCAGGAGAAGATCACGAACTGCGGCGGCGTCTCCCCGGGTTCGAGCGGAATCGGCCTGTCGGGCTGGTTGGGCTGCTTGCCGGTGTCCGCGGTCGAACCGTCACCGATCAGCCTGGCCTGCGACTTTGCCGGTTTCGCCGGCCCCTGTCCCGGCCCGGGCCGACTCGATCCGGCGGAGCTACCACCCCCCGGTGAACCGCAGCCGGCCAGCCCCGCCGCCGCGGCGGCCCCAAGTCCCGCGCCCAGCAATCCCCTTCGACTGATGTCCCGCATGCCAGCTCCCGTCACTCATCCCACGGACCTCAGATGTGTAGACCGGATAGTCATTAATTAACCCGATATTCGCCTATATTGAGCCGCTCGCCATGCCCCAAGAGCCCCAGCGTCACCACGCGTAACTACCTGACCACCTTCCGTCACCCATAAGCGAGAGCGTCCACCCCGGACCCGCTTCCACCCCGACGACCCCGAAGCCCGCCTGCTTCAACTCGCGCCGAAGCAGGGACCCTTCCCCCTTTCCCGTCATCTTGACGATAAGAAACCGGTCCCCTATCGTCCAGTTGACGAAAAGGAAGGGGTTCCACCATGGCCGACATCTCCCGACGTCTGGGCAGGCGCCATCTGCGCTCCGCACCCACCTCGTACATCCGGCACCACAGGAACGGCCGGCCGGCCCACGACGGCGTCGGGCTCAGCTTCTGGTTCAGGCCGCTCAGCGCCGCGCTGTCCGAAGTGCCGGTCAACGACCGTGAACTGGCCATGGCCTTCCACGCCCGCACCGCCGACTTCCAGGACGTCACCGTGCAGGCGACCGTGACGTACCGGATCAGCGAGCCGGGCACCGCCGCCGACCGCCTCGACTTCTCGATCGACCCTGACACCGGGATCTGGCGGGGCGACCCCTTGCAGCAGCTGTCGACGCTGCTCACCGAGACGGCACAGCAGCACGCCCTGGACGTCCTGGCCCGTACCGACCTGTCGGCAGCCCTCGCCGACGGCGTCGCCGCGGTACGCGAGCGGATCGCGACCGGACTGGCGGCGGAGCCCCGGCTGCCCTCGACCGGCATCGAGGTGGTGGCGGTTCGGGTCGTCGCGATCCGCCCCGAGCCCGAGGTCGAGCGGGCGCTGCGCACCCCGGCCCGCGAGCGCATCCAGCAGGAGGCGGACCGGGCGACCTACGAACGCCGGGCCGTGGCCGTCGAGCGGGAACGCACCATCGCCGAGAACGAACTGGCCAGCCGCATCGAACTGGCCCGCCGCGAGGAGCAGTTGGTGGAGCAGCGCGGCACCAACACCCGCCGCGAGGCGGAGGAGGCGGCCGCCGCGGACGCGGTGCGCACCGAGGCGGAGGCCGCCCGTACCGTACGGCTCGCACAGGCCGAGGCGGCGGCCGCCCGCGCCTCGGGCGAGGCCCGGGCCACGGCCCAGGCGGCCTGGCTCCAGGTGCACGGCGAGGCGGATGCCACCACCCTGCACGCGATGGCCGCGACCCGGCTGGCCGAGAACCTGCCCCGGATCGACAGCCTGACCCTGTCGCCCGACGTCCTCACCACGTTGCTCGACCGGCTCGGCCGGGGTGAGCGGGCGTGAGTCTGGCCCCGCGCGCGGTCCTGGTCCACCGCACCTCGGAGTACGAGGAGTTGCTGGCCCGGCACGGTACGCACGGGCAGGCCGACTTCTTCCTCAGCTCGCGCGGCCGCAGCATCCGCGAGGTGGCCGAGCGCCATCACCGGGCGCTGCGCGCACTGGCCGACGTGGCGGCGGCGATTCCCTCCCCGTGGCGCCAGGCCCGGGTCGAGCGCGGCGACCTCGACCGCTTCCTGTTCGCACCGGAGGACGTCGTGGTGGTGGTCGGCCAGGACGGTCTGGTCGCCAACGCCGCCAAGTATCTGTCGGGCCAGCCGGTGATCGGCATCGATCCGGAGCCGGGGCGCAACGCCGGTGTCCTGGTGCGTCACCGGGCATCGGCCGCGGCGGGGCTGCTGCCCGCCGCGGCCGGGCGCGGCTGCGCGGTCGAGGAACTCACCATGGTGGAGGCGCTCACGGACGACCGTCAGCGGCTGCTTGCGCTCAACGAGATCTATCTGGGAGCCCCGGGCCACCAGACGGCGCGTTACCGCATCGGGCCCGACGACCCGGCCGCCAACGCCGAGGCGCAGGCGTCCTCGGGCGTCCTGGTCGGCACCGGAACGGGGGCCACCGGCTGGCTGCGCTCGCTGTGGGAGCAGCGCGCGGGCTCCCCCGCGCTGCCGGACCGGGTGGATGCCCGTCTGGTGTGGTTCGTGCGCGAGGCATGGCCCTCCCCCGTGACCGGAACCTCTTTGGTCGCAGGGGAGTTGAGCGGCGCCGGCCGGCTGCGGATCACCGTCGAGTCGGACCGGCTCGTCGCGTTCGGGGACGGCATGGAGGGGGACGCGCTCGATCTGACCTGGGGGCAGTCGGTGAGTGTGGGGGTCTCGGACACCGCGCTGCGCCTGGTGGGTTGAGCAGCCGGGCCCGGCGGGCCGATGGAGGTCCGCGGGGTGGTCCGGGGGCGACGACGGGGCGGTCCGAGGGGGCGGCCCGAGGGGGCGTCGGGCGGTGGATCGGGGGAGCCGGCCGCTGGATCGGGGGGAGTCGGCCGCTGGATCAGGGCGATCGGCCGCGCGTCAGCGGGCCGTGAGCCTCGATTGTCAGTGGCGTACGGCATCGTGAACGGTGAGCCCGTACTCCGAGGGAAGGCTGCCGATGACCGCCACCGCCGTGATGACGTCCCATGAACGCTCCGCCGCCCAGGCCTATCTGCGGCTTCTGAGTACCGTGCGCGCCGCCCTCGACTCCCCCGTGGACCGGCCGGGCGCTCCCGTCTCCCTGGAGGGCGTCATCGCCGAGGCCGACGAGGCGCTCGCGCGGGCCGGGCTCGCGGGCAACGAGGCCGAGCTGTTCGCGCTGGTCGGCAGTCTGCACACCGGCGGGGCGCCCGCACCGGGGCAGCCCCGCCGATGAACGCGGCGCTCGCCGTGCGCGGGGTCAGCGCTTGTGGCCGACGCCGCCGTACATCGCGACCTCGTCGGGCAGCGTGTCGCCCGCCTCCGGGCGCCAGCGCGAGCAGGACACGAGCCCGGGCTCAAGGAGTTCGAGCCCCTCGAAGAACCCGGCCACCCGGTCCGGGGTGCGCTGGGTGAGCTTCGGCGTGCCGTGCTCGTTCCAGAACGCCACCGCCGCGTCCACATCGGGCATGGCCGGGCTGGTGATGGTGTGCGAGAGCACGAGATAGCTGCCCGGCGCGAGTTCCTTCATCAGATCGCGGACGAGGGCACGGGCCTCGTCCTCGTCGGGGATGAAGATGACGACGCCGAGCAGCATCAGGGCAACCGGTCGGCTCAGGTCCAGGGTTTTCGACGCGTGCTCCAGGATGGTGGCCGTGTCCCGCAGATCGGCGTCGAGGTAGTCGGTGCGGCCCTCGGGGGTGCTGGTCAGCAGGGCGCGGGCGTGCGCGAGGACCAGCGGGTCGTTGTCCACGTAGACGATCCGGGCGTCCGGTGCGAGGCGCTGGGCGACCTCGTGGGTGTTGTCGGCGGTGGGCAGTCCGGTGCCCACGTCGAGGAACTGGCGCACCCCGCGGTCGGCCACCAGATGCCGCACGGCTCTGCCGAGGAACAGCCGGTCGGCCAGGGCGTAGTCGCCGATGCCGGGATGCAGGGCACGGATCTGGTCACCGACCTCACGGTCGACGGGGTAGTTGTCCTTGCCGCCCAGCCAGTAGTTCCAGATGCGGGCGGTGTGCGGCTGCGCGGTGTTGATGCGGTCGCGCACGTGGTCGGGCGTCGACGAGGGTGCGGGGTTTTCGGTCACGGGGTGTCTCCTGGAGATGCGGCGCTGCGTCAACGGCCAATCTAGATACTCGTGTTGCGAACTGTCACAGAGAACGTGCCGTTGCGCATGGCTGTCTCACGCCGGGCCGTGCACCGGGCCGCGCCCGGAGTGCGGCACCTGCGCGCCGGACCGGCGACCGAGGCGTACCGGGATCTCCTGCCAGCCACCGGCGATGAACGACGGCACCTGCCGCAACTCGGCTGCCTTGACGGCGAGTTCGAGGTCCGGGAAGCGGTCGAAGAGCGCCGGGAGCGCGGTGAGCGCCTCCAGGCGGGCGAGCGGGGCGCCGATGCAGCGATGCACACCGATACCGAAGGCGAGGTGGTCGTCGGCGCCCCGGGCCGCGTCGAAGGCGTCGGCGTCGTCCCCGTAGTGCGCGGGGTCGAGCCCCGAGGCCGCGTAGCTGGTGATGATCGCGTCGCCCGCCGGGATGGTGACCCCGTCGATCGAGAGGTCGCTGACGGCGAAGCGCAGCGGGAGGCTGGCGATCGAGGGGTGGACGCGGAGGGTCTCGTCGACCACGGCGTCCCAGCCGATCGTGCCCGAACGGACGGCGGCCAGCTGTCCGGGCTGGTCCAGGAGCGCCACGACGGCGTTGCCGATGAGGTTGACGGTGGTCTCGAATCCGGCGCCGATGATCAGGAGCAGCGTGTGGAGCAGCTCCTCGGAGCTGAGCCGGTCGCCGTCCTCGTGGCGCACCCTGATGAGCTCGGTCGCCATGTCGTCACCGGGCCGTTCGGTCTTGTACGCGACCAGGGCCGGGAGCACGGTGGCCATCTGCTCCTGCACGAGCGCGCCGTGCTCGGGGCTCGGGTCGGAGGTGTCGAAGACCGTGGCGATCATCCGGGCGGCCGGTTCGGTCAAGTGATCGGGCACGCCCAGCAGTTCGCAGATGAAGCGCATCGGGAGCGGGTGGGCGTAGCCCGCCTTGAGATCGACGGTCGCGCCCGAGGAGCCGGCCTCGGCCAGGTTCTCCAACAGGTCGGCGGTGATCGCCTCGACCCGGCCGCGCATCGCCTCGGTGCGCCGGGCCGTGAAGCTGGGGGCGACGAGCTTGCGCAGCCGCGTGTGATCGGGGCCGTACGTGGTCAGCATGTTGACCACGCCGACCCAGCCCAATATCCAGGCCCAGTCGGGGTTCTGGTCCAGATCCGGCCAGAGCGACCAGTGCCGGCGCGCGTCCTTGCTGACGCGTGGATCGAGGATCAGCGCCTTGAGCGTGTCGTACCGGGTGGGCGCCCACGCGGGTATCCCGCCCGGCAGGGTGATCGCGACGATCGGTCCCAGGGCGCGCAGCCGGGCGCTCTCGGCGGCTGTGTCCGCCCCGAACGGATCGATGGGCACACGGCTTGTCGCGGTCATTCGGGGTCTCCTGACTGGGGTCCTGCGTCATCAACACGTCCAGTACACCGCCCGGTTGCCCGTGCTGCCGAGCCGTTTCCGGGCGTGGCGCGCGGGTTGGCGTGTCTGCGCGCGCCGCGCCCGGCGCCCTCACACTCCTTCGAGGGCGTCCGCGACCGTGCTGAGGAAGGCCGCGTGGGCACGGGCGCTGCCAGGGGATTCGGGGTTCCAGGCAACGACACGGGCACCGCGTTCCAGGTCGCGCCACGAGGCGTTGGAGCCCAGGGTGTCGAGCGGGGCCGCGTTGCACCTGATGTCGGCGAGGACGATGTCGGGCCGCAGCCCGGCCGCCTGCTCCCAGGACCCGGTCAGCCAGTTCGCGCCCGGCCCCGCCTCCGGCTCGATCAGGTCCACCCCGTACCCCGTGAGGCCGCGCAGCTCCGGCCAGGCCTGCGGCCGTGCGATGTGGACCTGGTCGGGGCCGGCCGGCGAGAGCGCGAGGACGCGCGGGCGCGGGGCCCGCGCGGCGACGGCACGCAGCCGCTCCTCCGCGTCGGTGAGGGTGCCGGTGTCCTCCTCCGGCGCCCCCAACGACCGGGCCAGATCGGCGAATCGGCCCCGTATGTGCGCCAGGGAGCGGTCCTGGCCCACCTCCAGCACGGCCACCGGAACCCGCTCCTCCAGATGCTTGGCCACCTCGGGGTCGAGCCCGTACACCTGACCGCCGCCGTAGCTGACGGCGACGACGAGGTCCGGCCCGGCCGAGAGCAGGGTGTCCACGGTGAGGCCGCCTCCCGCCCCCAGATAGCCGACCTCGCCCCGCGGCAGGGCGCCGGTCTTGGCCGGGTCGGGCGCCTCCACGTCGTCGTGGAACGAGCCGAACACGGCCGCCGGACGGATGCCCAGGTCCTCCAGGGTGGCTCCGGCCTGGATGTAGGCCACTACGCGGGACGGCGTCGCCGACGCCTTCGACAGCTGCCCACGGTCGTCCGAGAATCGCCAGGCGCTCTGCTCCATGACGTCATCCGCCCCCAATGCGGTCGCGTTGCCGGCTCGTGCGAAGCCATTTCCCCGCTTGCCTGCCCAACGCTCGCGACCGTCACGCCAGTTCCCGCTCTTCGGCTCCAACCCGCCCGCGCCACCTGCCCTTTGGGGCGGCGTGCGGCAGCGCGGAGGAACTTGTGCGGCCTGTGGCCCGACCGCACGGCACCGAGCGTTTCGAGCCGTATGCGGTGGAGGGGGGCGCCGGCGGGCCGGGCAGCTTCTAGTCTGCGAAGCCATGAACACGACGCGTCTCGCAGGTCTCGGCCTCGCCGCGGTCCTGTCATGTACCGCAGCCCTGCTGTTCTACGTGGGCACTCCCGCCGAAGCCGACACCGCCGACCTGACCTTCAGCACGGACAGGACCGCGGTCACCCCCGGCTCCACGGTCGAACTGAGCATGACGCTCACCAACACCCAGTCGACCGAGATCCGGTTCGTCTACCAGTCGGTCCGCCCGACCTGGGACACCGAACGGCAGGCGGACCTGAAGTACGCGCTGGTCTCCTGCGAGGCGGCGGGGTCCCCCTGCCAGGACACCGGCAGGCTGGGCCTCGCCTACGCCGTCCCGCTGGCCCCCGGCGCGAGCCGCACGGTGACCCTGACGTACCGGGTCGCCCCCGGCTCCGCGTGCGGACGGACCCTGGGCTTCTCCTCGTACCTCTACTACGAGTACGGCAGCGGGCTGTTCTCCACGAGCGACACGTACTGGAGCCCGGAGGTGCGGGTCGACTGCCCGGCCGCGCACTGAGCCCGGTCCGGGCACGGCTGTGGCCCCGGCATCGGCACCGGGGCCACGAGCGATCGCGGTGCGTTACCGCGTGGCGCCGCGGAACCGGCGGTAGAGGACACCGCCGCCGAGGAGCAGCGCGGCGGACGCGGGGACCGCGTATCCGATGCCGTCGGCGCCCGTGTGGGCGAGAGCCTTCCCCTGCGGCACGGGGAGCGCGGGGGCGGCCGGGGGCGCCGGGACCGGGGTGGGCTTCGCGCGCGGCGGGACGGGGGCCGGCGGCGGGGCGGGCCGGTGGCGCACCGGCGGTGTGGAGCCGTTCGTCGAGGTGTTGCCGACGGACGGGTTCAGGACACCGACGACACCGACCGAGTTCCCGGAGATGTTGACGGGGAGGTCAACGGGGAGCTGGAGGCCGTTCCCCGCGAGAACGCCGGGCGAATCCTTTCCGCTTCCGGATGCGAGGGCACCGCCGCCGTTGCCCGCGCGCGCGGAGCCGGCCCTGGCGCCGTGGGGGGCGCGCGAGGCGTTGGCGCAGGTGTTGCCGGCGCTGGGGTTGAGCAGTCCGAGCACATCCACGGTGTTCCCGCACACGTTGACGGGAAGATCGACGGGAAGCTGTACGGCGTTGCCCGCCAGTGCCCCCGGGGAGGAGTCGGCGCTGCCGCCGGCGTTCGAGTCCGCGTAGGCGTAGCCGGTCGCGGCCAGTACGCCGCCCGTGGCCACCGCCGTGACCAGGCCCTTCATGGCGACCCGTCTCATTGGTTTCCTGCCTTCCGGAGTTCGTCACGGACTACTCGCCCGCACCGCCATCAACGGCGAGGGGACCGGATGGGTTATGCCTAATACGCCTTTCACCCCATCGAGTGGCCTGATTATCGATTTGAGCCATGCCCGACGCTTCACTCCGGTATCGGAAGGAACAGGGGCTCACGACAAGGCGCCGCGCACCCGGGCGAACGGGTCAGGGGGCGGCCCCCGAACCGCGCGCGCCCCATGGCAAGATCGCTGGAAGGCCGGTGGGGAGTCCCTGGCCGGGACGGGTCCGGGAGTCGAAGGTGCGCGGGGACACGAAAGCGCGGGAGCGGGCGGGCGGACGCGAACCGGGCCCATCGCCGCTTCGGCGTGCTGCCGTCGCCCCCGCACCCGGCCCGGCTCCGCGAGCCGAACACAGGCTCAACCGGTTCGCACGCCTCCTCGGACAGCAACTGCTCCGCGAGTTCCGCGTCATCGTCGCCGAACCCGTACGCACCCTCGTGCGGCGCGGCCTTTCCGGCGTCCTCCTGGCGGTCTTCACGGCCGTCGCGGTGCTGACCCTGCACGCCGTGGACCAGTCCTCGACCGGGGCGACCCTGATACGGCTCACCTCGCACGTCCGGGGCGACATCCCGCTCCCCCTCGTGCTGCTGCGCACGCCGCTCTCGCTGTTCGTCCCGGCGCGTGACATGCCCGCGCTGCCCGGTATCCCGGTGCTCTTCCTCGGGATCGCGCTGGCCCAGCTGGTGCTCGGCCGCACCCGGACCATCGCGGTGGCCTACGCGGTCTCGCTGGCGGGCACGCTCAGCGCCCGCGTCATGATCGCGGTGGGGCCCGGGTGGTGGGGGCTTCCGCCGGACGCGGCCCAGGTGATCGACACCGGGGCGTCCGCCGCGGTGGTGGGGCTTTTCGCCCACATCGCCACCGTGAAGCGGGCCCCGGTCCTGTTCCTGTGCGCGGTCACCCCGACCGTGCTCCGGTCCGTCCACAAGCCCAACCTGGCGGGCCGCGAGCACCTGGTGGCCATCACGGTCGCCATCCTGCTCGGCCTCCTCGCCACCCGGCGCGACCCTGCACTGCGCGACGGCCCGGGCCGGGCCTGAGCGGGCCCGCCCGCCTCACTCGTCCTCGTTGCCGCCCCGCGTGACGGCCACCACACCGGCCACATCGGCGAACCGGGCGGTGAGGACGGCCGGGTCGGCGCGGCCCACCGCCGAGATCAGCACCTCCGCCGCATCCCCGGTGCCGCCCGCCCGCATCATCCGGAGCCCGGCCACACCGAAACCGGCCCGCTCGCACTGCTCCATCAGCTCGCGCAGCAGACCGGGCCGCTGCTCGTACGCGATCCGGAACGTCGAGGCCACCGAGCGCATCTGCGGCAGCCGGTGGACGAGGGGCCGCACCAGGTACGCGGCGACGAAGTAGGCGGCCGTCGCCAGTATCGAGAGCAGCGGGAGCCCGGCCGCGGCCGCGGCTCCCACGGCCGCCGTCAGCCAGATCGTCGCTGCCGTGGTGAGCCCCTGCACCGAACCCCGGTGCACGAAGATCACCCCGGCGCCGATGAAGCCGACGCCCGACACGATCTGCGCGGTGACCCGGGACGGGTCGAGCTCGATGGTCCCGACATGCAGGACGTCGCCGAAGCCGTACTTGCTGACCAGCGTGAACAGGGCCGCGCCGACGCCGACCGTGGTGTACGTCCGCAGCCCCGCGGCCTTCTGCCGGATCTCCCGCTCCAGGCCGATGGCCGCGGACAGCAGGAACGCCAGACCGAACTCGCCCGCCTGCACCCAGCCCTGGCCGCTCGGCTCAAGCACCCCGGCCGCCACCTGCACCATCCCGTGCCCCTTCCCACTCGGGCCGCGCCGTCACACGAACAGGCTCCGCCTACCCATACAGCCACATTTCATGACGCCCCGCCCCGCGCCGGCGTCGCGAACCGGCTCAGCGACAGCGCAGCGCGGCGTACATGTCCAGCTTGTGCTCCAGGCGCGAGAGGTCGCGGCCGGTGAGCACCTCGATCCGCTGGATGCGGTAGTGGACCGTGTTGACGTGCAGATGCAGGGAGGCCGCCGTGCGCGCCCAGGACCCGTTGTGCGCGAGGAAGGACTCCAGGGTCTCCCTGAGCATCTGCGAGGAGGTGTGGGCGTCGTCGGCCAGCGGGCCGAGGACCCTGTCGTGGTAGATGGCCCGTACGTCGGTGGGGATGCCCGCGAGCAGCCCCTCCAGCGTGGTCAGGTCGTCCACGGCGGCCACACCGGCCCCGTCGGGCTCCTGTGTGCGGGCCGCGGCCAGCGCGTAACGGGCTCCGGTCAGGCTGGAGTTGAGCCGGTCCGGCGCGTCGGCCTGGCCACCGACGCCGACATGGAGCGGGACGAGCGGTTCGCACGCCTGCACCAGGCGCCACAACTCCCGCAATTCCAGGGCCACTTCGGTCCCGCCCTGAACCACGGCGAGCACCTCTGCGTGCGGGAGGCGGCCGAGGGCGAAGGGCCGGTCGGGGGTGTGGCGGAGCGCCTCGGCCAGGGCGTCGGCCGCGGCGCCCTGGTCGCCTTCGGTGCGGGTGGCGGCGGCGATCACATGGAAAGGACCGCCGGGGGAAAGGCCGCAGGCGGTCAGGGCGCCGCTCAGCGCGGGCAGATCGGCGGCCGGTGCGTCGACGAGCCGGATCAGCTCGCCGGCCCGCCGCCGGCTCTCGTTGCGGGCCCGGTCCCGGCCGTAGCGGTGGTCGGCGAGCACGTCCGCCGTCTCGTGCAGCAGGCGCGGGGGCACGGCGGCCGCGTCCGCGAGGTGCAGATACCAGCTGTCGTACGGCGAACTGTCCGTGTCGATCAGCAGGGTGAGGCCGTCGGGCGCGCGGCGCAGCAGCTCGCGGCCGCGCTGGGCGGGGATCGCCGGGGCCGCGGGGGTGCGCGCCACGGTGCGTCCGGTGGGGGTCAGGACGTAGCAGTCCGGCGTCCCCACATGGGCCAGGGCCCGGTCCAGCAGTACGTCCGGTTCGGCTCCGGCCCGTACCAGGTCGCTGAGCTCGCTGCGGACGTTGTCCGGCAGCGCGTAGCGGTGCGAGGTGGGCCGCCGGCTGAGGTCGCCCCACTGGCGCAGGTAGACGGCCTCGGTGATGGCCCGGAAGTTGGTGCGCGAGGGCACGGCGAGCAGGGCGATGCCGTTCTCCCGGCACGACCGGGTCAGCTCCTCGGGCACCCTGCCGTGCGTCTCCTCACCGGCCAGGAGCGCGGCTGCCCCGGCGGTCACGAGCGCGGAGACGAAACGGCTGATCTTCTCGGTCCCCTTCTCCGGGCCCCACCACACGAGACCGCTCAGCACGACCTCTCCCGGCCGCAGGAATCGAGTCGGGTCCTCCAGGTCGGTGGCGGTCACCCCGGTGATCTCCCGGAGGAGCTGCTGCTCCTCGCCCCAGAGCAGTTCCAGATCCAGGGATTCGAGACGCAGGAGGTCTTCGACGTGCATGAGTGGCTCCTTGGTGCGGGTGCCGGTTCGGAGGCACCGGATCCGCATTCACCAGGTGAATGCGAGTTTCTGCATCGTAGATGCAAGGAGAGATGGCCGATACACCTCTTGGTTGATCCTCCAGAGTGGGCCCGGCCCTCTGGTGCTTTTCCGTGTGACGCACCAGTCGCGCCCGGCGCCGGTGGCTTGATTCACTCAGGGAGCCGCCCCGCGCCGCCGTCGGCCCCATCTCCCGGTCATGCCGCGGGAGTTGGGGCGAACCTCTTTCAGCACGGACGAGATCCGGCCGGCCGGGTCTGCACGTCAGGCCCCCCGTGCTCGCGGCCTCGGCGGCAGCCGTGCACTCGGCGTCGAGGCGGGCGCCGCGTTCGGGCGAGATGTCCGGGCGGCCCGGAAACCCCGGCGCGGGACGCGGGCCCGGGCAGCCGGCGCAGTGTCAGGAGTCCGAGTGCTACGTGCAGGAGACCGGCCACGGCCACGACCACGCGCAGGCCGGTCACGAAGGCCGACTTCGCCACGTCGGCCCGATGCTCGCCTGGCGGAACTGATCGGCGAACTCACCATGCGCAGCGACGAGTTCTCCTCCATGTGGGCCACTCGGGACGTCGCGGACTGCACCACGGGAACCATGCACCTCCAGCACACCGTCGTGGGCGCCGCGAGCGTCGACTACCAGGTCTGGTTGCAGCCCGACAGCCCCGACCACCGTCTTGAGGTCTACACCCCCAACGACCCGGGCTCCGCGGACGCCTTGCGGCTCCTGACCCACCGGAGCCGAGACCGCGTCGGCTCCCCGCGCGAAGGAAGAGGGACCGACGGGCTCGCCGGCGAACGACGAGGGCCGGTGTCGGATGTCTCCGATACCGGCCCTGATCTGCGACTCCTTCGAGTCGGGACGACAGGATTTGAACCTGCGACCCCTTGACCCCCAGTCAAGTGCGCTACCAAGCTGCGCCACGTCCCGATGCCCGTCTGACCTGGGGTTTCCCCCGGCCGCTCGTGCATGAGAACCATACCGCACTCCGGCAGTGCGACAGGAACGGGGGACAATCGGCGCATGGACGGTTCCGCACGTGATCGTGACGACGAGGGGCGGGCGCGCAACGCCCGGCCCAGGGACGGGCTCGGGCGGCCGCTGCCCTATGGCGCCGACGGGGTGGCCCGTCAGCCGGAGGGGGTGGCGCGCACCCCCGAGCAGACCCTGACCGAGGCCCAGCGGCTCCTCGACGCGGGAATGCCGTTCCACGCCCACGAGGTCTTCGAGGACGCGTGGAAGTCGGGGCCGCCGCAGGAGGAACCGCTGTGGCGGGGGCTTGCCCAGCTCGCGGTGGGACTCACGCACGCCGCGCGCGGCAACGCGAAGGGCGGCGCCTCCCTCCTGGAGCGGGGCACGGACTCGCTCGCCCGGTACCCGGCCGGGACCGGCCTGCCGACGTACGGGCTCGACCTGGCCGGGCTCGCGGCCTGGGCGCGGGAGCTGACGGGCCGGCTGCCGGGGCCGCTCGACGCGGCGGCCGAGGCGCCCAGGCTCAGGAGCTGAGAGGCGCCCGGCTCAGGGGCTGAGCAGGATCACGTCCAGGGTGCGGGGGCCGTGCACGCCCTCGACCCGGTCGAGTTCGATGTCGCTGGTGGCCGACGGCCCCGAGATCCAGGTCAGCGGCCGGCCGGGATCCAGACGCACCATGGCCTGCGGTACGGACGCGACGACCTGGTCCGGCACGCGCACCACGCAGATGTGGTGGTCCGGCACGAGCGTGATACGCCGTCGCCCCTGGGCCGTTCCGGCGTCCAGGACCAGGGTGCCGGTCTCGGCGATCGCGAGGGCGCAGCCGGTGACCACGCTGTCGACGGCGTCGAGTTCCGCCGCGGTGGACTCCGGGCGGTCCTCGACGCGCACGCACCCGGTCTCCGCCAGCCACTCGGGCGGCAGGCCCTCGGGTACGAGGACGCTCGTGGCCCCGCGCGCGCCGAGCAGCGCGGAGACGAGGGCGCCGACGCCGGCCGTGTCGGTGCGGTGCACGCGGGCACGGTAGTCGGCGAGGTTCTCGTGCAGCAGGTCGAGGACGACCGCCGGGTCGTCGGGGGTGTGGCTCACCAGGTAGTCGCGGACGACCGCCGGTGGTTCGGGTGCGTCCTCCACGGCGGCCCGTACACGGGCCAGGATGCGGTCACGGGCGTTCATGTGCGGTTCTTCCCTCCACCAGTCCTCCTCCACCAGTCGCGGAAGGGTTCCTCGGGCAGCTCGGGCAGGTCGCGGCTCCCGGTCCAGGCCGTGGCACCGGGGGGCCGCTTCGGATGCAGTGCCCGGGTCCGCGATGCCAGCCGCTCCCCCGCGGCCATGGCGGCGGGGTGGTCCATGGCCCAGGTGGCGGCCTTCATCGCGGCCTTCTCCAGGCGGTGCCCCGGGCCGCCCTGGCCGGCGACCCGCTCGCGGAGGTGGACCAGGACCTCCGGGATGTCGATGGCGACCGGACACACCTCGTAGCAGGCGCCGCACAGCGAGGATGCGTACGGCAGCGAGGCGTCGATCTCGCTTGTGGTGCCGCGGAGTTGAGGGCTGAGGATGGCGCCGATGGGGCCCGGGTAGACCGAGCCGTAGGCGTGGCCGCCGGCCCGTTCGTAGACGGGGCACACATTGAGGCAGGCCGAGCAGCGGATGCAGCGCAGCGCCTGGCGGCCGATGTCGTCGGCGAGGGCGTCGGTGCGGCCGTTGTCCAGCAGGACGAGGTGGAAGGCGCGGGGGCCGTCGCCGTCGGCCGTGCCGGTCCACATGCTGGTGTACGGGTTCATGCGCTCGGCGGTCGAGGAACGCGGCAGGGTCTGGAGGAAGACTTCCAGGTCCTGCCAGGTGGGGACGGTCTTCTCGATGCCGACGACGGAGATCAGGGTCTCGGGCAGGGTCAGACACATCCGGCCGTTGCCCTCGGACTCGAAGACGACCAGGGTGCCGGTCTCGGCGACCATGAAGTTGGCGCCGGAGATGGCGACCTTCGCCCGCAGGAACTTCTCGCGCAGATGAAGCCGGGCCGCGTCCGCGAGATCGGCCGGGATGTCGGTGAGCCCCTCCGGGGCCGGCCTGCCCCAACTAGCCATCTTCTCGCGGAAGATGTCGCGGATCTCGCCCCGGTTGCGGTGGATCGCCGGGACCAGGATGTGCGAGGGCCGGTCGTCACCGAGCTGGACGATCAGCTCGGCCAGGTCGGTCTCGTAGGCGTGGATGCCCTCGGCGGCGAGCGCCTCGTTGAGGCCGATCTCCTGGGTGGCCATCGACTTGACCTTGACGACCTCGGTCTCCCCGGTGGCCTTCACCAGGCCGGTGACGATCCGGTTGGCCTCCTCCGCGTCCGCGGCCCAGTGCACGGTGCCTCCGGCGGCCGTGACCGACTCCTCCAACTGCACCAGGTAGTCATCGAGGTGACGGAGCGTCATGTCCTTGATGCGGCTGCCCGCCTCGCGCAGCCGCTGCCAGTCGGCCAGCTCGGCGACCGCCTTGGCGCGCTTGTCGCGGATGGTGTGGGTGGCGTGCCGCAGGTTGCCGCGCAAGGTGGTGTCCCGCACGGCCTCGCGCGCGGCCTTCGGGAACGCGGGCATGCCGACGAACGTGCCGCTCACAGCTGGGGCTCCGCTTCCGTGCTCAGGAGGATCTCGGCGATGTGCAGGGCGCGCAGCGGGGCGTCCTGCCGGTGCAGGATGCCCCCGATGTGCAGGAGGCAGGAGTTGTCGGCGCCGCACAGCACCTCGGCCCCGGTGGCGGCCGCGTTGCGCACCTTGTCGATGCCCATCGCCGCCGAGACGTCCGGGTTCTTGACGGCGAAGGTGCCGCCGAAGCCGCAGCACTCCTCGGCGCCCGGCAACTCCCGCAGCTCCAGGCCCTTGACGGCTTCGAGGAGCCGGCGCGGCCGGTCCCCGAGGCCCAGCAGGCGCAGCCCGTGGCAGGAGGGGTGGTAGGTGACGGTGTGCGGGAAGTACGCGCCGACGTCGGTGACGCCCAGCACGTCGACCAGGAACTCCGTCAGCTCGTACACCCGCGGCACGAGTGACTGCGCGACCCGGCCCAGCTCGTCCCCCCGCCCTTCCGCGGCCGCCCGGTGGCCGATGCGCGGATAGTTGTCGCGGATCATCGCCACACAGGAGCCGGACGGGGTGACGACGTGGTCGTAGTCTGCGAAGACCCGGCCCATCCGGCGCACCAGGGGCTCGGTCTCGTGCCGGTAGCCGGTGTTGAACTGGGGTTGCCCGCAGCACGTCTGCCCGGCCGGGAAGTCGACGTCGACCCCGAGCCGTTCCAGGAGCTTCACCGTCGCGATGCCGGTGGCCGGATACACCGCGTCATTGACGCAGGTGACGAAGAGTGCGACTCGCATGCTCGGAGGATATGCCGTGCTGACCCGGGCGCGTTCGGCTACCAGAGCACGGGCAGTTCCTCCGGCGAGCGATGGATCATCGTGGGGCGCATGACGACGGGTCTGTCCTGCGCCAGGCGCAGTCCCGGGAGGCGTGCCGTCAGGAGTTCCAGGGTGATCCGGAGCTGCTCGCGGGCCAGGGACGAGCCCGGGCAGCCGTGCACGCCGTACCCGAAGGCGAGGTGACGGGCGGGCGGCCGGGTGATGTCGAAGACATCGGGGCGTTCGTGGCGGCTCGGGTCGCGGTTGGCGGAGCCGTACGCCACGAACACCACGGCTCCGATGGGGAGTTCGGTGCCGGACAGCATGACGGGGCGGGTGGTGATGCGGCGGAAGCCCTGGATCGGGCTGTCGTAGCGGGCCGCCTCCTCGACGGCCGACGGTATCAACTCCGGCTTCTCGCAGAGCAGTTCCCACTGCGCCGGGTGATGCAGCAGATGCAGCATCGTGGAGCCGATCAGCGCGCTCGTGGTGAGGTGCCCGGCGAGCAGGAAGTTCTGCAGATGGGCGACCATCTCGTGCCGCTCGTCCAGGGTGAGTTCGGCGCCCGGTGGCTCGCCGCCGGGCGCGAGCGCGGCGATCAGTGAGGTGCACAGGTCGTCCCGGGGGCGGGCGTGGCGCTCCCGTACGTAGGTGTCGAGGAGGTGCTGCATCGCGACGACGTCGCGCGCGGCCGCCAGTTGGGCGGGCTCGTCCATCGGCCGGAACAGGAGTTGCTCGGCCTGGTGGCCGCCGTGCACGGCGAGCGGCACATCGGCGGGGTCGAGCCCCACCAGGCGTCCGATCACCTGGCCGGGCAGCCGGAGCGCGAACTGGGCCATCAGATCGGCGCCGTCGCCCGCGGTGAAGGCGTCGATCAGCTCGGTGGCCCGCTCCACGGCGTACGGCACGATCGCGGCGACGCGGGCGGGCGAGAGGCCGTGCACGATGGGGGCGCGCAGCCGCTGGTGGAGGGCGCCGTCGGAGCTGACCACGACGGGGCGTCCGCCGAAGCCCCGGCCCATCTCGGCGAGCACCGTGGGCCCGGGCAGGACGTCGGGGCGCAGCGCGTTGGCGGAGGAGAACGCCTCGGGGCGGCGCAGGACTTCGCGCACATCCGCGTCCCGGGCCACCAGCCAGGCGTCGAGCTCCGGCACGAAGGTCAGCCCTTCGGCCTGCCGGGCCCGCGCATAGTGCGGATAGGGGTCGCGCTGCAGCGCGTCGAGCCGAGCGTGCTCATGCCTGTCCACAGGCCCATCGTCTACGACGTCCGGCCACATCGGAAGAGCGCCGGACGGGCAGAACGTGGCGCTTTCGCCACCGTGCGGCCCGCGGGTCCCCCACGCCTTCGCCGCCGGGTGCCCCACGGGGCCCCGGCGGCGGGCGCGGGCGCCTCAGACGGCCCGGTCGAGCACTGCGATGAGCCGGGTGACGGTCGCGGCCATCGCCTGCCGGCCGACCGTCAGATAGGTGCGGGCGTCGACCGCCTCGGGGTGGGCGGCGAGGTAGGCGCGAATGGCGTCGGTCATCGCGATGTTGAGGGCGGTGCCGATGTTGACCTTGGCGATGCCGCCGGCCACGGCCGCCGCGAGCGCGTCGTCCGGGACGCCGGACGACCCGTGCAGGACCAGCGGGACCCGCAGCGCGTCGTCGAGCCGGGCCAGCAGGGCGTGGTCGAGTTCGGCGGTGCGCGAGGTCATCGCGTGGGTGCTGCCGATGGCGACGGCGAGTGCGTCGACGCCCGACTCGGCGACGAACTGGCGCGCCTCGTCGGGGTCGGTGCGCGCGCCGGGCGCGTGGGCGTCGAGCGGGGCCTTGCCGTCCTTGCCGCCGACCTCCCCCAACTCGGCCTCGATCCACAGGCCTTGGGTGTGCGCCCAATCGGCGGCGGCGCGGGTCGCCGCCAGGTTCTCCTCGTACGGCAGGTGGGCCGCGTCGTACATGGCGGAGCTGAACCCGGCGTCGGCGGCCTGCCGCAGCAGTTCGTCCTGCTTGACGTGGTCGAGGTGGAGCGCGACCGGTACGGAGGCCGCCTCGGCGGCGGCCACCGCCGCACGGGCCAGCGGCAGGACCCGGCCGTAGCGGAACTTGACCGCGTTCTCGCTGACTTGGAGGACGACCGGTGACTTGGCCGCCTCGGCTCCGGCGATGACCGCCTCGGCGTGTTCCAGCGTGATGATGTTGAAGGCCGCGACCGCGCGGCGTTTGTCTGCGGCCTCGGCGACCAGTGTGCCGGTCCTGGCGAGTGGCATCAGTGCTTCCCCTTCACCTGTGTCACGTTCTCACCTGTCACGTTGTTCGTTCTCCGGTGCCGGCCCGCTCAGGCGCCGTCGAGGATCACCGAGCGGGTGAGGTGGCGCGGCCGGTCCGGGTCGAGTCCGCGGGCGGCCGCGACGGCGACGGCCAGGCGCTGGGCGCGGACGAGTTCGGCGAGCGGGTCCAGGCGGCCTTCGATCCACAGTGCTCCGGTGGCGGCCACCTGCTCGGCGAGCCCTTCGGGGGCTTCGCCGAACATCCAGGTCGCGGTCGAGGTGGTGGAGATGCTGATGGGGCCGTGGCGGTACTCCATCGCCGGGTAGGCCTCGGTCCAGGACAGCGATGCCTCGCGCATCTTGAGGGCGGCCTCCTGGGCGAGCCCGTTGGTCCAGCCGCGGCCGAGGAAGCTGAACTGGGTGGATTCCACGAGGCCTTCGGGCAGCGGCTCGGCGAGCGCGGTGCGCGCGTCGGCGACGGCCTGCTCGGTGTGCAGCCCGAGGTGGGCGCGCAGCAGCGTGAAGGCGGTGGTGGCGAAGCGGGTCTGGACGACCGACTCCTCGTCCGCGAAGTCGAGCACCACGATGTCGTCGGCTGCCTCCATCACCGGGGTGGTGGGGTCGGCCGTGATGGCGGTGGTACGGGTCCGGCCGCGCACCTGGGCGAGGAGGGCGAGCACCTCGGTGGTGGTGCCGGAGCGGGTGAGCGCGACGACCCGGTCGTAGCGGCGGGCGGCGGGGAACTCGGAGGCGGCGAAGGCGTCGGTCTCGCCGAGGCCCGCGCTCTCCCGCAGGGCGGCGACGGCCTGCGCCATGAAGAAGGAGGTGCCGCAGCCGACGACGGCGACGCGCTCGCCCGCGGCCGGCAGGGCGTCCTTGTGCTGGAGGGCCAGTTCGGCCGCCCGCTTCCAGCATTCGGGCTGACTGCTCAGTTCGTTCTCGACATGGCTCATGCCGGGCTCCCACCCTCTGGATGTGACGCGCTGTCGTGCTTGTTTCTGCAAAATATAGCTCGATATCGAGCACGATCAAGCATATAGGGGTGCGCTAAGGTCACTACGGACGGTTACCAGTACGAAGAACGGAGGGCGCGGATGTCGCGCGACGCCCGCTGGCAGGCGCTGCTTGAGCTCCTCGTGGAGCAGGGCCGCCTCGATGTCGACGAGGCGGCGACGGCCCTCGGGGTGTCGGCCGCGACGATCCGGCGCGACTTCGACCAGCTCGCCGAACAGCAGATGCTGGTGCGCACCCGGGGCGGAGCGCTCGTGCACGGCGTCTCCTACGAGCTGCCGCTGCGCTACAAGACGGCGCGCCAGGCCTCGGAGAAGCAGCGGATCGCGAAGGCGGTGGCGGATCTGGTCGCGCCGGGTGAGGCGGTCGGTCTGACCGGCGGCACCACGACGACGGAGGTGGCCCGCGCGCTGGCCGTGCGGCCCGAACTGGCCACTGGATCACCGGCGTTGACGATCGTGACGAACGCGCTCAACATCGCGAACGAACTCGCGGTGCGGCCGCAGTTCAAGATCGTGGTGACCGGCGGGGTGGCCCGCCCCCAGTCCTACGAGCTCACGGGTCCGCTCGCGGGCGGGGTCCTGAACCAGATCACGATGGACGTGGCGGTGCTCGGCGTGGGCGCGTTCGACGTGGTGCACGGGACCTCGGCGCACGACGAGGACGAGGCCGGCATCAACCGGCTCCTGTGCGAGCGGGCCGAGCGGGTCGTGGTGGCCGCGGACTCCACGAAGCTGGGCAAGCGGACGTTCGCCCGGATCTGTGCGACGTCCCAGGTGGGCACACTGGTCACGGACACGGCCGTCTCGGACGCCACGGTCGCCGCGTTCACCGAGGCGGGCGTGACGGTCATCGCGGTCTGAGCACGCCCGGCCGGGCCGGCTCGGCCAGACCGGGCTCCGGGGCCGCCTCAGCCGATCCGCAGAGCCGGCAGGACGACGGACTCGATCAGCCCGAGCACCGTGTCCTCGCCGTGGAAGCGGTCCTCGAAGAGCCGCTCCACCCGCAGCATGCCCATGACCAGCGGGGCGACATAGCCGATCGCCGGGTTGTCCGCCGCGACCTCGCCGCGTTCGACGCCGCGCCGGAGCATCGCGTCGAGAGCCGCGATCTCGGGGTTCAGCACGGTCTCGCGGAGGGCTTCGCGCAGATCGGGGTGCTTGATGTAGGCCTGCCCGACGGCTTCCATGAGCGCCTTGTCGGGCCCTTCGCGCCGGCCCACCGCGCGGGCCGCCTCCCGCAGGTCCCCGGCGAGCGAGCCGGTGTCGATGCCGGAGAAGAACGAGCAGCGGTTTCTGCCGAGCGCGGCGGTGACGAGGAGCGGCTTGTTCTTCCACTGCCGGTACAGGGTGGCCTTTCCGCACTTGGTGCGCGCGGCCACGCCCTCCATGGTCACGGAGTCGTAGCCGCCCTCTCTGAGCAGGTCGAGCACCGCGTCGTACAGCTCCAGCTCACGCTCGGGGCTGATCTTGCTGCGGCGGGCAGCGGCCGTGGCGGCCTGCGTCGACATCGTTCCCTCCGGAGACGGACAAGGGGCACGGAAAACAAGGGGCACTCCTGCACGTACGAGAGTAGGCTCCGCTCAATCGAGACGCAAACGTATCGAGACGTTTGCGTCTCGATGAGTTTCGATCTAGCCTTCCTACGTTTGCTTGTGTTTTTCGTCGTATCGATCCAGGTTCAAAGGGGCCGGAGAATGTTTGCCGGTATAACCACGGGGGCGCGTCGTGAGACCCGTCCCGCCGGACCGGAGACGACCGCTTCCCGGCCGCCCCTGGTGCGCGAGCTGCTGCTCGTGACCGCGCTCTTCCTCGTGTACAAGTTCGGCCGCCGGCTGGCCAACGGCCACGAGGCCAGGGCGTTCGACAACGCGGACCGCGTATGGAGCTGGGAGCGCGCGCTGCACCTGCCCGGCGAGGGCTCGGTCCAGCATCTGCTGCTGCACGGCGACACCCTCGTGAAGGTCGCCAACACCTTCTACGCGACCGTGCACTTCCCGGCCACCGTGGCCTTCCTGGTCTACCTGTACCTGCGCCGCCCGGGCCACTACCTGTGGTCGCGCCGGGTGCTCGCCGGGCTCACCGCCGCGGCCCTGGTGCTGCACATCACCGTCCCGCTGGCCCCGCCGCGCATGCTCACCACGGCCGGACTCGTCGACACCGCACAGGTCTACGGACCCTCGGTGTACGCGGCGACGCCCGACACCGACACGATGGCCAACCAGTTCGCGGCCATGCCCTCGCTGCACTTCGGCTGGGCGCTGATGGTCGCGATCGGCCTGATCATGGCGACGCGGAGCCGCTGGCGGTGGCTGTGGCTGCTGCACCCGCTGCTCACCCTGCTCGTGGTCGTCGGCACCGCGAACCACTACTGGCTGGACGCGATCGTGGCCTCGGCGCTCCTTGGCGCGGTGCTGTACTTCGTGCCCGCGCCGAAGCGGCCCACACAGTTGCCTGCGGCACCCAAGCGGGCCGCCCGTCGGTCCTCCGTACCGCGGCGCTCGCCCGAGACGACCGCCCTCCCGGAGCCCGCGCCCGCGTCCCGGCAGGCACCGGTACCGTCACCGCTTTCTGCGCGCACCAGCGCGCCCCAGCTCTCCGAGGCCGTGCGATGAACGAATCCGCGCTGCTCGCCATCCTGCTCTCGCTCGCCTCGGCCGTCGGCTACGCACTGGCCGCCGTCGGCCAGTCCCGGCTCGCCGCGCAGGGCGGCGGCGGCATGGGGCAGTTGCTCACCCGGCCCCTGTGGTGGTGGGCGGTCGGCCTCAACGCGGCCGGCGCCCTCATGCACGTGGCCGCCCTCCACTACGGCCCGCTCACCCTGGTCCAGCCGCTCGGCGCCCTCACCCTGGTCGCCGCGCTGCCGCTCTCCGCGTACTACGCGCGGCGCCGGGTCACCCGGCGCGAGTGGCGGGGAGCTGCCTGGACGCTGGCGGGGCTCACCGGCTTGATCGCGGTCACGGGACCGGCGAGCCCCGGCGACGCGCTCAGCCTGAGCGAGGCCCTCGCCATCGCCGCGGCCACCGCGCTGCTGCTCGCCTTCCTGGTCCGGGCCGGGGCGCACTCGTCCCGCGGCACCGGCCTCGGCCACGCCACCGCGTCCGGCATCGCCTCGGGTGTGGCGTCCGCGCTGACCCAGACGGTCACCGCGTCGCTGTCGCACGCACTGCCCGGCGGCCCGCTCCCCTGGTGGGGCACCTCCCTGGTCGCCGTCCTGGTGGCGACGTTCGCCGTCGGCGGCCTCCTGCTCTCGCAGGCGGCCTACCGCGGCGGCCTCGCCGCGCCCCTCGCCGTGGTGAACATCGCCAACCCGGCGGCGGCCGCGGTCATCGGAGTGGCGCTGCTCGGCGAGAGCTTCCACGGCGGCCCGCTCGGCTGGCTGACCGCGGCCGCGTCGGCGGCCGTCGCGGCCCGGGGCGTCATCATGCTGACCGGCGCCACCCCCGCCGATCTCCCGACCCCGCTCCCCACGGTCCTGCCCACCGAACTGCCGGCTCCGGAACCGGCGGTACGGATCACGGCCTGAGAACGGGCCCCCTTGTCAGGCGTTGACGTCGACCACGGTCCGGCCGCGCACCTGGCCGGCCAGGATGCGCTCGGCGACGCCCGGTACCTCGGCCAGGCCGATGAGCGTGGTCATCCTCTCCAGGCGGGCCAGGTCGAGATCGCGGGCGAGGCGCTCGTATGCCCGGACTCGGCGGTCCATCGGGGCCTGTACGGAGTCGATGCCGGCCAGGGTCACTCCGCGCAGGATGAACGGCAGTACCGTGCCGGGCAGGTCGGGTCCCTGGGCGAGGCCGCAGCTGGTGACCGTGCCGCCGTAGCGGGTGCCCGCCAGGACGTTGACCAGGGTGTGGCTCCCGACCGAGTCGACCGCTCCGGCCCAGCGCTCCTTGCCGAGCGGGCGGCCGGGGGCGGAGAGTTCGGCGCGGTCGATGATCTCGGCCGCGCCGAGGTCGCGCAGGTAGTCGGCCTCGGCGGGCCGCCCCGTGGAGGCGAGCACCCGGTATCCCAGTTCGGCGAGCAGCGTCACGGCGACCGAGCCGACACCGCCCGCGGCCCCGGTGACGAGCACGTCGCCACGGTCGGGGGTGAGGCCCGCGTCCTCCAGGGCGAGCACGCTGAGCATGGCCGTGTACCCGGCGGTGCCGATCGCTGCGGCCTGCCGCGTGGTGAGCGCGGCCGGCAGCGGGACCAGCCAGTCACCGCTGACCCGGGCCTTCTGCGCGAAGCCGCCGTCGTGCCCCTCCCCCACGCCGTACCCGTTGAGCACCACCTTGTCGCCGGGCGCGAACGAGGCGTGCGTGGAGGATTCGACGGTGCCCGCGAAGTCGATGCCGGGCACCAGCGGATACGTCCGCACGATGCCCTTGCCGTGGGCGAGCGCGAGGCCGTCCTTGTAGTTGACGGTCGAGTAGTCCACGGCGACGGTCACATCGCCCTCGTGGAGGTCGTGCTCCTCCAGGGTGACGGTGTCTGCCCGGTGGCCCTGCTCGTCCTTCGTCACACGGATGGCGCGGAATGACATCGAATCCCTCTCCTGCTCCTGGCGGTCGGGTGCTGATCAACCGTACGTCCCAGTCGTACGTCGATCTTGCCCGAGTCTCCTCCGCGCACATGCGGAGGGGCCGCACCGGACGGCTCACGGCACGGCCCCCGACCCGGTGGCGGGTGTCAGGTCACGCGATCTCGACGGCGAAGCCGTGCCCGGTGGACCGCGGCGGCGTCTTCACCTCCGTCACTCCGGTCGCGGGATCGAAGTACCAACCGGTGCCCGCCGTGGCCAGCTGCGCCGCCGAACCGCAACGCTGCAACCGCTTCCCGCCGAGCGCGACGATGCCCGGGGCCGCCTGGGTGTGGACGGTGAACCGGTACGACCGAGAGGCGGGCTTTCCTTGGTAACTTCCCACGCTGGCACCGACGTTGATGACCGAGGCCCGCCCTGCGGAGGTTACCTGGACCCGCTGGGTGGCCGAGGCGCCCTTGGCGAACTGGCGGGTGACGCCGTCGTCCTCGTACAGGGTGTAGGAGGAACTGCCCCGCTGCGGATAGACGTCGTAGTCCAGCTCACCCTTGTCCCTGGTCTCCCAGGACGTGGTGCCCTTGGGCCACATCGGCACGATGGAGCCGCCCTTGACGAAGAGCGGCAGGGTGTCGAGCGGAGCCGCGTAGTTGTCGATCGTCGTCGGGCCCTGGTAGGTCCTGCCGGTCCAGTAGTCGGTCCAGGTGCCCTTGGGCAGGTAGATGCCGTCGCGGACACTGGTGTCGCTGTAGACGGGCGCGACGAGGAAGTCCGGTCCGGCCAGGAACTCGTACTTGGCTTTCGCGCCAAGGGTGTTGGGGTCGTCCGGGTACTCCAGGGAGAGCGGGCGGACCGCGCCGACGCCGGTCTTCGTGGCGTCCTTGGACAGCCCGTACATGTACGGGACGAGCCGCTCCTTCAGCTGGAGGTACTTGCGGTTGATGGAGGCGTACGGTTCGCCGTCGAGCCAGGGCTGCTGATCGGCGGCCTTGCCGGTGGTGAGGTCCTTGGCCCAGCCGTCCATCGTCATGATGGCGGGCAGGAACGCCTTCCATTGCAGGTCCCGGGTGTACATCTTCGGGTCGTGGCCGAAGATGCTGCCCACGTCGCCCGTGTTGTACGCGATACCGGAGAGCGTGGCACCCGCGTACGTGGGGATCTGCCAGCGCAGATAGTCCCAGCTGAGCTTCTGGTCGCCGCTCCACAGGACACCGCAGCGCTGGGCGCCGGACCACGAGACCGGCAGCCATACGAAGCCGCGCGCGTCGCTGTTGTCCTCGATGCCGGCCTTCGCCTGGTCACAGGCGTTCAGGGCGAAGCCGTAGCCGTTGCCGACCCAGGCGACGTCCAGTTTCGCGACCCGCTGCCCCGCCTTGACCTGCTCGGCGAGCTTGTCGAGGCCGTCCTGGGTCCACAGGCCCAGCTGCGCGTTGTGCGCCTGGAGGCCCTTGCCGGTCTCGGCGAGGTTCTCGTAGCCGCAGCCGTAGCCGTCGTTGACGAGCATCCAGCCGAGCGGCATCTGGTTCCGGGTGTATCCGTCGGCGACCTTGAGCGCGTCCAGGGTGTGGCGCTCGCCCCGGTTGGCGTTGTGCAAGTAGCAGTCGGAGTCGCCCGGTTCGAGCCCGTACACCGGCGGCATGAACGGCTTGCCCACCAGCGAGGTGTACTTGCCGATGACGGACTTCACATCACCCGTGAAGTAGTAGGCGTCCAGGCGCCGTTCCTGCTGCCCGGTGCGCACGCGCGGACCGAAGTCGTACACGCCGGGCGTGAAGGTGTTGCGGAACACCCCGTACCCGGCCGAGGAGATGTAGAAGGGCTGGGAGTTGTTCCAGCCGCCCTCGTTCCAGTTGGTGTTGTTGCCCACGTTCATGACCTGGTCGCGGTGCGAGAAGCTGCCGTTCTGTTCGCCGCCGCCGAAGAACTGCTCGTCGGCGCCGCGCGTCAGGCTCTGCCGCATGCCGCCGGAGGTCCAGCGCAGCGGGTCGGCCTCGGACCAGATCACGCTGCGGTTGTCGCCCTTGTAGAGCGCGAAGCGGAGCGGCTTCTTGTAGACGCGCAGGACGACATCCTTGCTCCGGATCCCGTAATAGGCGCCTGTTTCAAAGGAGTTGGTGTTCTTCTGCGGCGTCGGCCGGGTCTGGATCATATGGCTGCCGGGCGGGTCGGTGAAGGTTCCGTCCGGGGCGGCGCGCAGCCGCATCGTGTCGTCGGCGAGGAAGTCCACCCGCGCCTTGAGCGCCCCGGCGGCGATGTCGTACGTGCCGTCCTCGCCGCCGAAGGAGGTGAGGTTCCCGGCGTCGGTCGGTTCGGGCAGATACGCGGTGCCCGTGAACGAGTTGTGGTGCACGTCGTAGGGGACGACCACCACGTGGTACGTGCCCGACGCCTTCGGGATGACGGTGGCCTCGGGGTCGGCGGTGCCCGCGCTGGAGGCGACCTGTTTGCCGGCGTCGTCGTAGACGTACAGGTCGAAGTCGTCGGTGGGGGTGGCCCATTGGACGGATACGGGCACACCGCCCTCCGGGTTGTCGTCCCACTGTCCGGCCGGCGGCTTCACGGTCAGGTCGAAGCGGGCACAGACCGCGCCGTCCGGATCCTGCGCGGGTGGCGGGCATTTGTCGGGCGAGCCGACGGTGCCCTTCTCGTAGACCGGGCTCTGCCAGGTCAGTGACTTGGTTGCGCTGTCCAGGGTGCCGCCGGGCGGCGTCGCACCCTCGGCGTGGGCCGCCGGAACCGTGAGGGCGGTGAGGGCGAGCGCCAGCACCGAGAAGACGGCGACGGCGGGTCGCCGGGGCGGGCGAGAGCCGCGCCAGGAGGTCCGCGAGGGGTTCCGCGAAGGGGTCCGCAAGGTTTCGTTCTCCGTTCGTGCCGAGCAACAGCCGGGCGCGGCGTGCGCGTTCATGCTTGGAACAGTGGAGTTTCGAGCATCAAGATTCACCGTGAGGCGGGTACATGTCAACGGTTGAGGCGAGGGGGGCGGGCATCGCCGATGCGGGGTGGGGGGGTTGGGGTGTGAACGGTGGATATGTGCGGCGAGGTTGGTGCGGGCGGGCCGAGGTGGCCCTGAGCGCCGCGGGACGGCCCTGAGAGCGGCGAGTCCGCTGCGCTCACCCGGCAGAAGGGCAGCGGCCCCTTGGGAGCGGGCGCCCCTCCCGGGGCCGCACGGAGGGAAGGCCGCCCGCGTGACCCTCAGCGCGGGGTGCTCGGGGCTCCGGGCTTGCGGGTCCCGGTGCCGCTGGAGGGCGGAACTGGGCGCCCCATAAGCCAGTTGAGGAGTGTCCGACGGAACCGTTCCGCTCCCCTGCCCTCGCCGCCTCCCATCAGGGACCTGGCGGAGAGAACTCCTCGTCGGACACGACACCCTCTCAAGGGGCCGATCGAGGCCGACCCGCCCCATGGCCTCGCGGGACGTTACGGCAGGACGAACCGGTCCATGCCGAACGCCGCCGCGAGACCGACCACGAGCAGCCAAGAACCAAGCCGGGTACGCCCGTTGCGGCTCAGCTCGATCACCACGCCACAGAGGATGAGAGCGAGCCCGTACACGCCGACCACCAGCACGGAGGAACGCGTGGCGAGCCGCACCACGAGGATCACGCCCATGGCCGCCATGAGCACACCGGCGGCCACCATGCGGACGCGCCGGGCCTTCCAAGGCGCCATACCCTGCCGCACCTCGGGCTCGACCTCGACCTCGCCCTCGACCTCGGCCCCGTTACCTGCCTTCGCGAAGTCCCCCGATTTCTGCGGGAGTTGTGCCGACTCCGCCTGCTCCGGACGACCGGGGGCCGCCGGGTCGGCCGAGTGCGAGCTGCCACGGGCCTCGGCGCGCTCGGCGGACGCGGGCTCGGATTCTCCGGTGGTGACCGTCACGCCGGACCTCGCGTCCTTGCCGGACCCGGCGTCCTTGCCGGAGCCGCCGCCTTGGACAGCTCCCGAAGACGCGGGGCGCACGGCGTTCTCGGCGGCCACGGCGGCTACGGGTGCGCCGGCGTCCGGGAGTTCGGCCGCACCGGTCGGTTCGGCCCGCCCGCCTTCCGGCCCGGCGGGCTCGGCGGGCTCGGCGGCTTCGGCGGGCTCGGCGGCTTCGGCGGCTTCGGCGGCCGACGGCCCCTCGGCGCGTCCGGTGCTCTGCGCAGCCCCGGCGTCCGCCTCCGTACCTCTCGGATCCCCCTCCGCGGCGGCACCCCGCTCCCCCGAGGGCCGCTTCGAGGCCTTCGAGGCCTGGCCCGGTACCGTCGCCTCCGCCGCGTGCGACGCTCCGCGCTCTTCCGGCGCCGCGCCCACCGCTTGTTCCTGATCCGAGGTGCTCATGAGCCCGGATCGTAATCGCTCTGGCGTCGGGGCACGTCACCCGCGTCAGTACCGCCGCCGCGCCTCTGCCTGAGCCCGCTCACAGGCCGTCACCAGACATCCGCCGTCCACCGTCCGCCCCGCAACCGTCCGAGGGCTACGGCGGTTGCCGCGCCCGTCGAGGGAGGCCGGGGCCTGCCGGGCCCACCGCAGCCGACCACGGATCGGCGCGGATCAGCGGTCGCGGCGATGCACGCTGACGGCGTAGCCACCGCCGTCGTAGGGAGCCGCGTCCCAGGTGGCGAAGCGGGCGACGGGGGTGAGACCGGCGGTGGCACAGTGGGCGTCGTACTCGGCCAGCGTCAGGCTCGGCGGCACCGGCAGGTGGGCGGCGTCGAGGCCGAAGCCCGCGACCAGCAGGCCGCCCGGGGCCAGGGCCGCCGTCAGCCGCTCCACCACCGTGGCCTCGGTACCCGGCGTGACCAGCGGCAGGACGTTCCCGGCCGCGACGACGAGGTCGAAGTCCGCGGTGACACCGAGCGTGGCCGGATCGAACGCCGCCAAGTCGGCCTGGAACCACGGAAGTCGAGGCGCCCGCTCCCTCGCCACGGCCAGCATCGAAGCGTCCAGGTCGACGCCGACGCAGTCGTACCCGAGCTCGGCGAGCCGCATCATGACCCGCCCGGTACCGCACCCGGCGTCGAGAACCCGCGCGCCCGGCGGTACCAGGGCCGCGCAGAACGCCGCCTCGCCGTGTACGTCCCCGCCACCGCGGGCCAGCGCCTCGAAGCGCGCGGCGTACTCGGCTCCGGAGGTTCCACCGGTCAGTTCCTGCCATCGACTCATGAGGCCGACTGTAGATCGTCGGAAGCGCTCCGGGCGCCGGCCCCGGGACTCGCGGGCGTCCTGACCCGGTCCGATATCCTGACCGGGTGGCGGACAGAACCGGCGGAGAGCCGCAGATCGACGGACGCTCCACCCGGTGGGACGAGCACAAGGCGCAGCGCCAGGTCGACTTGGTGGACGCGGCCGTCGCGCTCATCGAGGAGGAGGGCGCGCGCTTTCGGGTGCAGCGGCTCGCCGAGCGGGTCGGGCTGCCGCGATCGGTGCTGTACCGGCATTTCAAGGACCGCGCCCATCTGGACGAGTTGATCCGCCGACGGGTGGTGGACTCGTTCCTGCGACGGATGGAGCCCACCCTCACCTTCGAGGGGACCGTCGAGGACGCCGTGCACCGGGTGGTCGGCGCACATCTGGACTGGGTCTCCCAACACCCGCGCCTGTACGCCTACATGGGCGTCGCGGAGCATGCGATGGGTGACGGCTCGCTGGTGGCGGACACCAAGACGGCCATCGCCCTGATGCTGAGCGAACGGTTCGGGGATGTGCTCAAGGCGCTCGGGGTGCCGCAGGCGCCGATCCGTTCGGTCGCGATCGGCATCGTGGGTTTCGTGGACACCGCGGTCAACCAGTGGGTGCACGACGACCGGCGTGAGCAGTCCGAGGACGAGTTGCGCGCGATGCTGTGCCGCTCGGTCTGGGCGGTTCTCGACGCGACGTTGCGGGACCTGGGCGTAGAACTGTCGCCGCACCAGCGCGTGGCGGATCTGGAGCGGCGCTGAGGACCGTGCCCCGGCTCCGCCGAGCGTACGGCCGTCGGCCCGTCAGCCGCCTGCCGCCGGCACCGCACGGGCTGCCGCGCGGTGCAGGGACTCGGTGTCCGTGAGCTTGACGCGGGGGCGCCCCTGCGCCTCGCCCGCCGCGCGCTCCACGCGGTCGATCGCCCGCCAGGCCGCGAGGCCGAGGGCGCTGCCCGCCGTACTCACCGCGGACACCGGCCGGGTGAGGCGGCCGGCCGCGAAGTCGTCCAGGAGGGACTGGACCGTCTCGTGGGCGCAGGTCTTGTTCGTGCCGATGAAGCCGGTCGGACCCCGCTTGATCCAGCCCGCGACGTAGACGCCGGGCTCGACCCGTCCGGACTCGTGCGGGACCGTCGCGGTGTCCTCGTCGAAGGGCAGACCGGGGACGGGACGGGCCCGGTAGCCGACGGAGCGCAGCACGAGGCCGGTCTCCAGGGTCCGGGTGTCGCCGGTGGGCCGGGCGCGGACGGTTCCGTCGTCGTCGGTCACGAGCGTGGTGGCGGTGACCTCCAGGCCGCGTACCGAGCCGTCGCCGACGAGCCGCACCGGGGCGGTGAGGAAGCGCAGCACGATGCGGCGGCGGCCCTCGGCCGTCGGCCGGGCGGCCAGGTCCGACAGGAGCCGCGTCTTCTCGGTGGCATCGGGGGCCAGGCCCTCGGGCCGGCCTTCGACCCGCACGTCCACGTCCTTGAGGGCGCCGAGCGCGAGGAGCTCGGGCACGGTGAACGCGGCCTGCGCGGGGCCGCGTCGGCCCAGAAGGACGACCTCACGGATCTTGCTGCCGCGCAGTGCGGCGAGCGCGCGGTCCGAGATGTCGGTACGCGCCAGGGCGTCGGGGTCGGCGGTGAGGATGCGGGCGATGTCCAGGGCGACGTTGCCGTTGCCGATGACGACCGCGCGTTCGGAGCCGAGGTCGTGGTCGTCGTGCGCGCGGTCGGGGTGGCCGTTGTACCAGGCGACGAAGTCCGTGGCGGAGACGCTGCCGGGCAGGTCCTCGCCCTCGATGCCGAGGCGCTTGTCGGTCGCGGCGCCCACCGCGTAGATGACCGCGTGGTGCTCGCGCAGCAGATCGGCGTGGGTGACGTCGGCGCCGACCTCGACCCCGAGACGGTAGCTGAAGGCGGCCTGTGACTCGATGGCTCCGAACAGCTCCGTGACCCGCTTGGTGTCCTGGTGGTCCGGCGCGACGCCTGCCCGTGCGAGACCGTACGGGGTGGGCAGCCGGTCGTAGACGGTGACGCGCACGCCCGGATGCCGCAGCAGCTCGTCGGCGGCGAACAGTCCGGCCGGCCCGGCGCCGACGACGGCGACGCTCAACTCGCCCTCGGGAAGCGCTCGTTGGCGCGGCACCACATACATGGGGGCGCGGTCGGCGTGCGCGTTCTCCTTGTAGTACGAGGCGTTCAGCTCCAGAAACGGCAACTCCGCCGCGCCGAGGGCCGTATGGGGCTTGAGCGCGTCCACCGGGCAGGCCGTCGTGCACGCACCGCAGTCCACACACGTACGCGGATCGACGTACAGCATCTCCGTGGCCCCGAAGCCGGGCTCGCCCGGCGCGGGGTGGATGCAGTTGACCGGGCAGGCCAGCACGCAGGAGGCGTCGGCGCAGCAGGATCGGGTGACGACGTACGGCACGGCGGGCTGGTCTCCGTTCGGGCATTCGAGGCAGGCGGCAGGCGGCGAAAGGGGGTGCCCGGGGCTTCGGCCGGGGGGGCGGGGCGTCAGTCGGTGAGCGGGGCCGGCTCGCCGCGGAAGCGTGCGGGGCGGCCGTCGATGCGCAGGGCCCGCCACAGCGGGCGGGACGCCTTGTTCATCAGGCCGACGTCCTCGGCGAGCATCCGTACGTCGGAGAAGAGCTCGTGCAGCAGCCTCCGGCCGGCCTCCGACTTCCAGAAGACGTCCTTGATCACCCATGCCGGGATGCCGACCCGTTCGGCGGACTTCCGGTCGGGGATCATGATGACGTCGCACAGGCTGCGCATGATCAGCGGGAAGAGCAGGGACAGGGCGCCACGGCGGGCCTTGCCGAAGCGCGGGACGCGCAGGCGCAGGAACTCGTGCGCGAAGGAGATGTGGCGGGCTTCCTCCGCTATGTGGATCTGCATGATCCGCTGCGGCAGCGGATGCACCGGCTCGCCGCTGCGCAGGGCGGCCTTCTGCAAGTGGTCGATGGGCTCCTCGCCGGCCAGGATGCCGGTGAAGAACGCCTCCGGGTAGAGGGACCCGAACAGCGGCAGGACCCGGCTGAGTTGGCGGAACCAGCGCTTTCCGCCGGCGGTGTCCACGCCGGTACGGTTGACCAGTTCCTGGAACATCTGGGTGTGGTGGGTCTCCTCGGTGATCTCATGGGTGAGATACCTGAACTCCTGGTTCTGGTTGCCCAGTTGGTAGACGTAGTCCAGAGCTCCGCGCATGAGCAGGTTCTCGAACTGCATGCCCACCTTGGCGATGACCGCCCAGCGCCAGATCCCGATCCGGATCCGCGTCTCCAGCGGCTGCTCCTGGTACCAGGGGTGGGCGCCGAGCGCGTCCGCCGAGGTGAGGACCCAGCGCGGGTCGCTCGGGTCCACGGCGAACTCGGGGTCGTCCCACTTGATGTCGGTGAAGGCGTTGAAGTGGACGTTGACGGAGCCCTCGGACAGGGTCCGCAGGCGCTCGTCGTAGGCCTTCCTGGTCAGGTGCGCGGTCATCTTCGTCCTCGCTTGTCTGGTGGGCCGCCGGTCAGGCGGCGCGGGTCGGTTCCTGGGCACCGGCCGCGCTGCCCGCGACGGACGAGCCCGCCTGCTCGAAGCGGAGCGCGGCGTCCTCGATGGGGGCGCCGCTCAGCATGGCGCGGTCGCGGTAGTAGTTGTTCCACAGCCGCCAGGGGTCGCGGGTGCCCTGGCGCGGCATGGCCTTGTCGGCGCGCGCGATGTAGCCGGAGGTCAGCGCCTCGCCCATGACGGAGAACTCCGAGCGGTCGGCTTCGCGGGCCACCGGGGTGGCGATGTCGTGCCCGTGGCGCCGCATGTGCGCGAGCAGGCGGGCCGTGTAGTCGGCCGCCAGGTCCGCCTTCAGGGTCCAGGAGGCGTTGGTGTAGCCGATGACGAGGGACATGTTGGGCACGCCTTCGAGCAGAACGGCCTTGTAGAGCACGCGGTTCGTGACGTCGACCGGGCTGCCGTCGACGGTGAGCGCCATGCCGCCCAGGAGCCGGACGCTCAGTCCGGTGGCGGTGACGACGATGTCCGCCTTCAGCTCCCGGCCGGACTTCAACCGGATGCCGTCGGCGGTGAAGGTGTCGATGTGGTCGGTGGCGATGGCCGCCTTGCCGCTCTTGAGCACCTTGAACAGGTCGCCGCCGGGGACGACGCACAGCCGCTGGTCCCAGGGCTGGTAGCGCGGGCTGAAGTGGCGCATGTCGACGCCTCTGCCGGCCCGGGCCCGCACGAGGCCGAGCAGGACCTTGCGGGCGAGCCGGGGGTACTTGCGGCAGAAGGCGTAACTCCCGCGCTGGAGCGCGATGTTGCGGGTGCGGGCGATCTTGTGGGTCAGCCGGGCCGGTGCGTGCAGTTTCTGGAGCACGGAGGTGACCGGGTCGACCTCGGGCAGGGCGAGGATGTACGTGGGCGAGCGCTGGAGCATGGTGACGCTCGCGGCGTCGTCGGCCATCGCGGGGAGCAGTGTGATGGCGGTGGCGCCGGAGCCGATGACGACCACGCGCTTGCCCGTGTGGTCGAGGTCCTCGGGCCAGTGCTGGGGGTGCACGAGCGTGCCCCGGTAGTCCGCCTCGCCGGGGAACTCCGGGCGGTAGGGCTCGTCGTAGTCGTAGTAGCCGGTCGCGCCGACGAGGTAGCCCGCACTGTACGACTCGCGCCCGCCGGTGGTCTCGTCCTCGACCTCGACCGCCCATCGGCCGTCGGCGTGCGAGAAGTCGGCGCCGACCGCTCGGCGGCCGAACCGAATGCGCTCCAGCACCCCCGCGTCGGCCGCGGCGTCCTCCACGTACTGCCGGATGTCCGCGCCACCGGCGAGGATGCGCGCCTGGCGCCAGGGACGGAAGCCGAACCCGAAGGTGGCCATGTCGGAGTCGGAGCGGATGCCTGGATACCGGAACAGGTCCCAGGTGCCGCCGACCCGGGCACGCCGCTCCAGTACGACGACCGAGGCGCCGGGATTGGCCCGCAGGACGTGGCGCGCGGCGCTGATGCCGGAAATCCCGGCGCCGATGACCAGGACGTCGACGTGCTGCTGCTCCATCGCGGAGACCCTCGCTCTCGCTCGTGGGCGCCCGGGCGGGACAGCGGCGGAGTGCCGCTGCCGCTCGGGGCGCTGACGCTTGCTCAGGCGTGGCGACGCCCATGCACGTACTCGCAATTTACCTGCGACACGGCGTTTCAGATACCGCCGGTAACGTGATGTGGGCCACGTCGTACCGCGAGCGGGACGCGACGGAGTCCAGGCCCGCCCCGGTCGGCACGGATCCGACCTGGCCCTCCCCCGGCAGCCGCCGGCGCCTGGCCCGGCGACAGCCCATCTCATCGGCTCATGGGCGCAGTTGACGGATCCAGCCAGTTCCTGAGCGCGGGGAGCCGGCCGGCGCGACGGCTCTTCCGGCTCCGGCCGCGCTTGCCTGGAGTGCACTCCAGGGCCATAGCGTCCAAGACACGCCTGCACCACCAGGGTCTCGCCGGCGTCCCGGACGGCTGCCCGACCCCGAAAACCCCTACCGGCTCCCGGCCGAACATCACATACGCGCGAGCCGGACGACCGAAAACCCAGGAGCGCCTCTCATGCAAAAACGCGTACTCGGACAGCACCTCGAAGTCTCGGCTCTCGGACTCGGCTGCATGGGCATGAGTTTCTTCTACGGTCAGCCACAGGACACAACGAAGATGACGAAGCTGCTGAGGACTGCTGTCGACCACGGCGTGACGTTCTTCGACACCGCCGAGGTCTACGGGCCGTTCACCAATGAGGAGCTGATCGGCCGGGCGCTGGCACCGGTCCGCGACCAGGTGGTGATCGCCACCAAGTTCGGAATCAGGCACGGCGAGGACGGGCCGACCCCGATGTCCGGGGTCGACAGCAGGCCCGAGCAGATCCGCCGAGTGACGGAGGCCGCGCTCAAGCGTCTGCGGACGGAGAGCATCGATCTGCTCTATCAGCACCGCGTCGACCCCGACGTGCCCATCGAGGACGTGGCCGGCACGGTCAGGGAGCTGATCACCGAAGGCAAGGTGAAGCACTTCGGCTTGTCCGAGGCCAGTGCGACGACGATTCGTCGTGCCCACGCCGTGCAGCCAGTGACGGCACTCCAGAGCGAGTACTCGCTCTGGATGCGCGAGCACGAGTCCGACATCATTCCGACCCTGGAGGAACTGGGCATCGGCCTGGTGCCCTTCAGCCCGCTCGGCAAGGGATTCCTGACCGGCACGATCGATTCCACCACGCCGCTGGCCGACAACGACCTCCGCCGCATGCTTCCGCGCTTCAGCCCCGAGGCACGGCAGGCCAACCAGGTGCTGGTCGACCTGCTGCAGCGGATTGCCGACGACAAGGGGGCCACGCCGGCCCAGATCGCGCTCGCCTGGGTGCTGGCGCAGAAGCCGTGGTTCGTGCCGATCCCCGGCACCACGAAGCCGCACCGCCTGGAGGAGAACCTGGGCGCACTCGACGTCGAGCTGACAGCCGGCGACCTGCGACGGATCGAAGAGGCCGCCGCCGACATCCGGATCCAGGGCGAACGAGTCCCCGAACAGTTGCGGTCACGGTTCGGCCGCTGATCCACGCGCGGCTTCCGGGATCCCCGGGCTCCCCAACAAGATCAGGGCCGGTGTCGGATGTCTCCGATACCGGCCCTGATCTGCGACTCCTTCGAGTCGGGACGACAGGATTTGAACCTGCGACCCCTTGACCCCCAGGAGTGAGGACCACGGGAACTACCTGCACATATCGCACAGAACTGGGATGCGGAACGTGCGGCGGTGCGCGTGTGGTTCAGGTACGCGAGCACCGTTTGGTCCCCAACTGGTCCCCAGGGCAGGGACGCCGGCCGGAGGATCGGGCCTCGCAATGAGGGGCCCGATCGCAGCTCGACGGCGCAGGAGGACTCATGCCGACGGGTCCGCACGACGTTGCCTTTGAGGTTCCTGATGGACTGGTGCCACGCCAAGGAACCGCTGGTGAACCAGCCTTCTGGGGCCCGGCTCTCCCTGGTGAGGCCAATGCCGCTGGACACGTCATGCCTTCGTTTCCTCCCCGGGCTCCCGAATGGCACGAAGATGCGTGCACCGGACACTGGTCCCCAGGGGTGGTCCCCAAGCAAGCGATCCGTGAGCGGGTGGGCAAGCGAGGCATGTCCGCCTCTGAAGAGGGCCGCGCAGCGGCAGATCGAGCCCGACAACCTGACGAGCGGATCGCCGACTTCGAC
Source organism: Streptomyces sp. CB01201 (assembly GCF_002803085.1). GTDB lineage: Bacteria > Actinomycetota > Actinomycetes > Streptomycetales > Streptomycetaceae > Streptomyces > Streptomyces hundungensis. Next base: position 78,212 of record NZ_NNBJ01000026.1, read on the forward strand.
AAGAATCACGGCCCGGTCGGTCCCGGGGCCGTGCCCGCCGAGCGGGCCAAACTCACATGCCTCGTAGAACGCCAGCTTCGCTTCGGCCGCGGGAACGCGGCTGGGGTAGGCCGTGGGTGCGGTATCGCGATGTCCCAGACCTGGGACCGTCCCCGCGGGTAGGGGGACGATAACGGCGACGACGTTCCTCGCCTGCCCGACGGTGGTGCGCCAGGTCGCAAAGGGTCAGGGCTGCCTGAACCACTACCAGATCCGCGGCTGGATCGCCGAGCGCAAGCACGTCCCTCTGGCTATATTCGCCCAGCCATTCCTGGCCGTGGCCGCTGACGACGCGAGGGTGACCAGACCCTCCCACGATGCACCGAGTATCGAGGCGATTCGGCGATTGCTCCGTGCGAGGAGAAGTATCGGGCGGACGTGGTGCGACCGATCCGGGTAGCGTCCGTGGGTGCTCTTCACGCAGATACCTCCGCGCCGTGTGCCTCCGAGGGAGGCACCGGGTGCGTTCCTTGTTCAGGACATGTGGGACGACTTCGGGTTCCAGACCAGTTTCACACTGTGGTGTTTCAACGGCTCACGGCAGATCGAGATCGGTACCTGCAAGGTTGCCTGCTACGGGATGGAGTCGGGCAAGGTCGACCTCCCGCAGACGTTCGAGCGTCTCTCCGACCGGTATTTCTCGCTGGGGGTGGACGAAAGCTACTACACCCAGTTGCGTGACGAGTTCGACTCCAGCACGCGCGAGTCCATCCTCAGGACGTTGAAGGACGCCGCGTTCGATCCCCACCTCTTCGAGGTCGCTTCCGAAGAGGCGGTGATGACAAAGTCGCTGTTGCGAGGCACGGAACCCGAGACGGTGACCGGCCAGTTCCACCGCATCGCAATTGGCGGGCCGACACGCTCCAAATTCGACATCGACTACCGCCAGCGCGTCTCGGAGCCCGATCGGTCGTGGATCCGCCTGGGCCTTGAAGTCGACCCCGATGCCATGCCGCCGACCAACGTGCACGCGCTGATCGGCAGCAACGGTGTCGGCAAGACCCACCTCCTGGACACGCTCGCCCGCACAGTGCTAGGCGCGCGTCTTCAGCCGATTGATGGAAGTCGGCTCACCGACCGTGCAGGGAACTATGCCCGTCCGTTCGCAAACCTGGTTTCTGTCGGGTTCAGCGCCTTCGATGCCCTTGAGCCGCTCGCCCCGACCCGGCATGTCGGCTACCAGTACGTCGGACTGAAGAAGCGCGGGGAAAGCAGCCTGAAAGGGCCATCCGAGCTTGGGCAGGAGTTCGCCGACAGCGCGAGCGCCTGCGTGTCCCAGGGCCCCGTACGCGAACAGCGCTGGCGTGATGTCCTGGAGCGTCTGGAGGAGACCGACCCGATCTTCCAGGAGCAGCGAATCGCTCTCCTCGCAGCCCCCGACGGCGACCTGCCCGACGCGAAGAGCGTCTTCGCCCCGTTGAGCTCGGGGCACAAGATTGTCCTTCTCACCCTGGCCAGGCTGGTCGAGCACTGCACCGAGCGGACCCTGGTCCTGGTCGACGAGCCCGAGGCACACCTGCACCCGCCGCTGCTGTCGACTTTCATCCGGGTGCTGTCCGCACTGCTCCTGGACACCAACGGGGTCGCGCTCATCGCTACGCACTCGCCGGTGGTCCTCCAGGAGACACCGCGCCGCGCGGTGTGGGCGCTGCGCCGGGCAGGAGGCGACGTGGCGGTGGATCACCCCGAGATCGAGACGTTCGGGGAGAACGTGGGGGTCATCACCAGGGAGATCTTTGGTCTGGAAGTCACCCACACCGGATTCCACGCCATGATCGAGCAGTTCGCGAGGGAGGGGTACACCTACGAGGAGATTCTGGGCGCCTTGGACGACGCGCTGGGGGCAGAGGGCCGCGGGCTGGCCCGTGTGGCCGCTCGCCGCCACCGGGACGGGACGCGCTGATGCTGCACATCGACCGCCCGGTGCAGGAATCCGCCCGTGAAGTCTTCCAGCTCTGCACCAGCACCAAGGTCGGCAAGTTGCAGGAAGAGATTCTGTCGGGATACGAGGAGTCCATAGTCAAGGCGTCAGCGACCTTCGACGCGGCGTGCACCGCGTCTGCGCTGCACTCACTGGACCGCCGGGAGTTCGGCCCGAACCCGCCCGATAGGAATCACACCAAGGCGCTGGAAAGGCTTTACGACCGGCGGCTGCGGGACAAGGAATACCCCGGGCGCCCGCTCTACGACCGGATCAGGAACGCTCCGGGCAAGTGCCCGTTGTGCGGGATCGGCCGCATCAAGCAGGTGGACCATCACCTGCCGAAAGCCCACTACCCCTTCCTGGCGGTGGCGCCCGACAATCTCATCCCTGTCTGTGCCGACTGCAATACCGTCAAGCTCGATCGCTTCCCGGCCACAGGGGGAGAGCAGAGCCTCCACCCCTACTACGACGACATCGAAGACCAGCTCTGGCTGCGCGCCGAACTCCTCGTCCAACCTGTCCCGGGGCCGCTCGATTGGCGCGTCCGCTACTTCGTGGCCCCGCACCCCGCCTGGGGTGAGGACCTCGCCGACCGCGTGCGGTTCCACTTCGATGCCTTCGAGCTGGACACGCTCTTCGCGAAGCAGTGCGCCGACGAACTGGTCACTGTCGGCGCGGCTCTGGAGGCGGTGTTCCTTGCTGGTGGAGCGGGGGACGTGCGGGCCGAGCTCGCAAGCTTGATGCGCTTTCGCAGCAAGCCCCGGCAGAACAACTGGATGGCGGCCCTGTACCGCGCACTCGCCGACAGCCCCTGGTACTGCGAGGGCGGCTTCCGGGACATCGCTGCGGGGTGAAGACCGGTGCGGCACGGGCGCTCCGCGGGTGAACGCGCCTGTTCCAACCTGCCTGACTAACGAGCTCGTGCATGGTTGGCGGTAGCGCGTCGAGACTGTGATCGTTGATCATGGTCTATGTGGTGGGGAACCGGGCTCGTGCAGCAATCATCCGTAGCCAGCGGATCACCGGGCTCACGCCTGATGTGATCGCTGAACTCGTCCCAGAGGTCGGCCCGTTGTGGCACCAGAATCACCAGGCCGCACTCACCGCTCGCGCTCGCCGCAGAGCCGTTGGGGCCGGCGCCAAGCACAAACTGGTCTTCGTTGACCGGCTGTTGGCCACGCTGGTGCACCTCCGCCACGGCGCCACGCACGATGTGCTGGCCTGCTGGTTCGGTGTCGACCGTTCCACCATCACACGTGCGATCGGTGAGGTGCGGCCCCTGCTCGCCGAACGGGGCTGTGCTGTCGCACCAGGCCTCAGGCTACGCAGCCTCGCCGAGGTCATCGACTGTCTCGGCACCGACGGGCAGACCGGAATCATCGACGGGACCGAGGTCCGGGTGCGTCGTCCGGCGGCCGGGCGCAAGGATCGGGAGAAGTTCATCTCCGGAAGGAACAAACAGAACGCGGTCAAGTCAATGGTCCTCACGGACGCCGAGGGGCGACTGCTGTTCTGCAGCCCGGCCGAACCGGCCAGCTGCGCGGACATCACCCACGCCCGGAAGCTGGGCCTGGTCAAGCTTCTGGCCGATGGATCTGCTGTGGAGATCTTGGCCGATGCCGGCTACCAGGGACTCGGTGCTCAGACCGACGGACGCGTGGTGACGCCACCGCACCGCAAGTTCAAGAAGAACCCACCCGAGTGGTACGAGGAGATGTACGAGCGCCAGCGCAAGGCGCACTCCTCACGTCGCATCCGGGTCGAGCATCGCATCGGCCATCTGAAGAACTGGCGGTCCCTCGCACGCCACCACGGCCGCCGTGAGCACATGAGCGACATCATCCAAGCTGTCGCCGGACTGCTCTCCCTCCAACAGGCCGCAACGATCGCCCGCAGTACGCGAACGTGAACACCACAACCGATCCACGCCCTTCGACGCACTACCGCCAACCATGCACGAGCTCGTAAGACTTGTCCCGCAATGATCGCGGAGCCGAGTGCAGAGCCATCGAATGGGTGGTGGCGTGCTCAGCCGGTGGCTTGTGTGGTGTTCAGTGACCGGGTGAACTCGGCGAGCGCGTGGAAGTCGTCCTCGCGCAGACCGATTCGCGGGTTGACGTGGTGGAGAAGCCCAGGACCCCGGTGATGGGCGGTTACGTACAGCTCGTCGAGATCACTCTGCTCATCGTCCACCCAGGCGAAGGGGCGACCGTTGGCGTAGTCCACCAGCGGACGGGTCTTCCAGTGGACTCCGTCAGAGCGTTCTTGGAGCAGGGCGTCGCCGAACTCGACGAAGGGGAGTTCGGGTAGGCCGAGCACCGGGGCGATCCACCGGTTGGCGTCGTCCATCCACGTGGTGGCCCAGCACAGCTCGTAGCCGAGCCGAAGCAGGGCTTGCCCGTGCTCAGGGTTGAGCCAGACCCGTAGGGGCCGTCGCTGGCGCGAGAGTCCTCCGTGTTCCGTTGGGTTCCCGCTGTCCCGGGGCACCCTGAGTGTGGTGTAGCCGACGGGGCGCTTCTCTGGCTTGGCCGCATAGGGGTTGAGCGGTCCGTCCACATCGAGGAACAGCAGTGGTCGGTTCACGATCTCCCCCTTGCCCAACATCGGCTGTGCCGTGGAGCTTAGCTGCAACGGTCGTCACGGCGTCGAGCCGATCTGATGTGACGATCCCCGTGTGGCTGGAGTGATCACGGGGTCGGAGTCGTCTGGATAGCCCCGTTCACCGGGCTGAGCTCGCACGGCTTCCGCAAGCTGATCACGGTCCTCCGCCGCGAAGGTGCCGACACCATGCGGCCGGGCCGGCCCTGGAGTCTTTCGCTGGAGGACCGGGTCCTGCTGGTCGCGGCCTACTGGCGGACCAACCTGACTCTGCGGCAGATCGCGCCGCTGTTCGGTGTGTCCAAGTCGGCGGCCGACCGAATCGTGGACCACATCGCCCCATTGCTCGCACTGAAGCAAGGCAAGCGGTTCGCCAAGGACACGGTGCTGATCGTCGATGGCACCCTCGTCCCCACCCGGGACCACGTCATTGCCGCGAAGTCGAAGAACTACCGGTACTCCACAAACCACCAAGTCGTCGTCGACGCCGACACGCGCTTGGTCGTCGCAGTCGGCAAGCCCCTGCCCGGCAACCGCAACGACTGCAGGGCATGGACGGAGTCCGGCGCGAAGGACGCCGTCGGCAGGACGACCACGATCGCCGACGGCGGTTACCCGGGCACCGGCCTGGTCATCCCGCACCGCCGCCCCAAAGGCGGCGAACTCACCGACTGGCAGACCGAGCACAACCACGATCACAAGAAGGTTCGCGCCCGAGTCGAGCACGTCTATGCCCGCATGAAGAACTGGAAGATCCTCCGCGACTGCCGTCTCAAGGGCGACGGCGTCCACCACGCCATGCTGGGCATCGCCCACCTCCACAACCTCGTCCAAGCCGCGTAACGGACCCCATCGACGGCCAGTCGTTCTTGTCCTAACCCTCCCAAGATCAGTTACGGGACAGCCCCTACTGATCTTTTCGTAAGTTCGGTGGGTGTGGTGGGTGGATGGTGAGTCCGGTGTGGGTGAGA
>NZ_NNBJ01000027.1 GCF_002803085.1 Streptomyces sp. CB01201
GCGCTGACCCCGTATGCCCGCGCCCTGCGGCTGCGGCTGGCGACGGTGGTGGGCGGCATGTCGATCGGGCGGCAGGCGGGTGCGCTGCGTTCGGGTGCGGAGGTCGTGGTGGCGACGCCGGGCCGGCTGAAGGATTTGATCGAGCGCCGGGACTGCCGTTTGGACCAGGTCGACATCACGGTCCTGGACGAGGCGGACCAGATGGCCGACATGGGCTTCATGCCGCAGGTCACCGAGCTGCTCGACCAGGTGCGTCCGGGCGGGCAGCGGATGCTGTTCTCGGCGACCCTGGACCGCAATGTGGACCTGCTCGTGCGCCGCTATCTGAGCGACCCGGTCGTGCACTCGGTGGACCCGTCGGCGGGCGCGGTGACCACGATGGAGCACCACGTGCTGCATGTGCAGAGCGCGGACAAGTACGCCACGACCACGGAGATCGCGGCCCGGGACGGGCGGGTGATCATGTTCCTGGACACCAAGCACGCGGTGGACCAGCTCACCAAGCACCTGCTCCAGAGCGGTGTGCGGGCGGCGGCGCTGCACGGCGGGAAGTCGCAGCCCCAGCGCACCCGTACGCTCGCGCAGTTCAAGACCGGTGACGTGTCCGTGCTGGTCGCCACCAATGTGGCGGCGCGCGGTATCCACGTCGACAACCTCGACCTGGTGGTCAACGTCGACCCGCCGACCGACCACAAGGACTATCTGCACCGGGGCGGCCGTACCGCCCGCGCGGGCGAGTCCGGCAGCGTCGTCACCCTCGTCACGCCCAACCAGCGCCGCGAGATGAGCCGCCTGATGGTCAATGCGAGCATCGTCCCGCAGACCACTCAAGTACGGTCCGGCGACGAGGAGTTGAGCCGGATCACCGGCGCCCAGGCACCCTCCGGGATCCCGGTCGTCATCAAGGCGCCGGTCGCCGAGCGCCCCCGCCGCAGCGCCTCCGCCTCCTCCTCGCGCGGCCGTCGCAGCCGCCCGGCCCAGGACCGGCGCGGCGCCCGCCCCGGCCGCGCCGCCGAACCCCGCCCGTCCGGAACGGCCGCCTGAGCCCGCACCCGGCCCTTCACCGGGGCGTGCGCGCCCCGACCGCCGACCGCACACCCGGTCGGTCCACCCCCCAAGCCTTGGAAGGCATCATGCGCTGCGTCATCGCCCGCTTCCCGTTCGATCTCTCCAAGGCCCAAGTGGTGGCCGCGATGAAGGGCATCAAGCCCGAGCCCGTCGAGGGCGACTCCGTCCTCATCGGACGCCGTCACTACCCCGTCAAGCAGGTGGGCGAGGTCATCACCCGGCAGGACCGCCGCGACTTCAGCGCCCAGGAGGTGACCCGGGCCATGACCCGCCTGGGCTTCACCTGCCAGGCCTTGCCCCAGGCCGCGCCCGCCCGCACCCTGACCCCGCTGGAAGCGGCGTCCGAGATGCTCGGCGTGAACGCGCTGGCGTAACCCGGAAGCCGGGCGCACCACCGCACCAGGATCACCACGAGGGCCCCGCCGGGACACCGGCGGGGCCCTCGCCGTGTCCCCGTGTTCGCCGCCCCCGCCGGTCGGCGCGGCACCCGGGGCGGCCCATGGTGTTGAATTTCCCCTCGGGCCCGCGAACCCCGTAGGGCACCGCGGACCCACGACGCGGTGCGAAAGAGGTGACATGACAGCGGACAGCCCGCTCAGTGGTCGACTGGACGACGACGACTACCCCGCCTACACCATGGGCCGGGCCGCCGAGATGATCGGTGCGAGCCCCGCCTTCCTGCGCGCCCTCGGCGAAGCCCGCCTGATCACCCCGTTGCGCTCCGAGGGCGGCCACCGGCGCTACTCCCGCTACCAGCTGCGCATCGCCGCCCGCGCCCGCGAACTCGTCGACCAGGGCACCCCCGTCGAAGCGGCCTGCCGGATCGTGATCCTGGAGGACCAGCTGGAGGAGGCCCAGCGGCTCAACGCGGAGTACCGCGCGGCAGCCGCCAAGGACGCCGGCACCCCCTGACCCGGCGCCCCGTTCCCCGCCCGCCCGCGCGGGCCGAGGCAGGGCGGTTCAGCGGGCCGCGCCCAGGCGGCGCTTGGGCTTGGGGTCGGCCGCCTCGCTCCGCGCCCACAGCGAGCGGACGTGACCGAGGTGGCGGGTCATGCACTTCTCGGCCGCCCTGGCGTCCCCGGCCAGCATGAGGTCGAGCAGCTCGATGTGCTCCTCGGCCGACGGGATCAGCTCGTCGCGCTGGTCCAGCGCGGTCAGACCGTACAGCCGGGACCGCTTGCGCAGATCGCCGACGGTCTCCACCAGGCGCTCGTTGCCCGACAGCGCGAGCAGCGAGAGATGGAAGCGGCGGTCGGCCTCCAGGTAGCCGATGAGGTCGTGCTCGCGGGCCGCGCGCACGATCTCCTCGGCGACCGGCCGCAGCGCCTCCAGGTCGGCGCGGTCCGCGCTGCGGGTGATCCGGCCGATCATCGGGACCTCGATCAGGGCACGGATCTCGGTGTACTGGTCGAGATCGCGCTCATTGACCTCGGTGATCCGAAAGCCCTTGTTGCGGACCGGCTCCACCAGGCCCTCCCGGGCGAGGTCGAGCATGGCCTCGCGCACGGGGGTCGCGGAGATGCCGAACTCCTCGGCGAGGCCGGGCGCCGAATAGACCTGCCCGGGCCGCAGCTCACCGGAGATCAGCGCGGCGCGCAGCGCGTGGGCGACCTGGTCGCGCAGCCGCTCGGTGGTGGTGATGACCTTGCTCTGCTTCAGGTGTCCCATGCTGCTGTTCCTCCGTACCGAGCGGAGACCCAGAGTACAATGTCACGTTACGTTTGCGACCGGCTCGGCTCCTGACCGCATCCGGGCCCCTCGGCGGCCAGCGCGCCGAGCGTGACCGGTACCGCCAACGGGCGCCGCTGCGCCGGGGGTTGACCGTCCCCGGCGAGGCAGGACACCGCCGCCCCGCACATCCGCCCCTGGCACCAGCCCATGCCGGCCCGCGTGAACAGCTTGACGGTACGGGCGTCGCGGGCACCCTCGTCGGTGACCGCCGCGCGGATCCGGCCCGCCGTGACCTCCTCGCAGCGGCACACCTCGGTGTCGTCGGAGAGCCAGTCGGTCCAGCCCGGCCCCGGAGCGTGCGCGGCGGCCATGGCTTCGGCGAAGGCACGCAGCCGGGCACGGCGGGACAGCAACTGCCCTACCCGCGCGGGGCGTCCAGGGTCCAGGCCGGAGGGCCGCCGCGGGTCCGGTCCGGCGTACGGTCCAGGCTTCGTGAGCCGCGCGGCAATGGCCAGTGCTGCCAACTCACCCTCCGCACAGGCGAGTTGTGCGCCCGCCACGCCCCCGACCTCGCCCGCGGCCCAGATCCCCCGCACCGAGGTCTCCTGTGTCGAACTCAGCCGCAGCGCCAGCGTGTTGTCGGCGGTCGAGCGGGTGGCACAGCCGAGCGTGGTGGCGAGTTCGATCCCGGGTACGAGCCCGTGGCCGACGGCGAGGGCGTCACAGGCGATCCGGCGCCCGGACCCGGGCACGGGACGCCACCGGGCGTCGAGCCGGGACACGGTGACCGCCTCGACGCGCTCGGAGCCGTACGCCTCGGTCACCGCGCTGCGGGTACGCAGCGGGATCCGGTGCCGGAGCAGGGCCGCGCCATGGGTCAGGCCCTCGGCGAGCTTGCGGGGGTTGGCGGCGAGCGCTCGGGGGTGACGGGCGTAGCCGAGATAGCCGGACGCCTCGATCACGGCCGGAACCTCGACGCCTGCCGAGGCGAGCGAGGAGGCCACGGCGAGGAGCAGCGGGCCGCTCCCGGCGACGACCACCCGCTTCCCGGGCCGCACGAGCCCGCCCTTGAGCATGGCCTGCGCGCCACCGGCCCCCACGACGCCCGGCAAAGTCCAGCCAGGAAAGGGCAGTTGCCGCTCATACGCCCCGGTGGCGAGCAACACGGCCCGCGCCCGAACCCGCACGGCCCGCCGCCCCTCACCTCCACCCTCCCCGCCCTCTCCTCCGTCCTCCCCGACGACGGCATGCACGACCCATTCGCCGTCCCCGCGCCGGCCCCCGGGCCGCTCCCCGGGCCCGCCCCTGCCCCCGTCCCCGTCCCGCTCCACGGCCCACACATGGTGCCGGCCAAGATGCTCGACCCGCCCGGCCGCGAGCCGCCCGCGCAACGCGACGAACGCGTCCCAGTCGTGATGCAGCGCCTGGGGCCGAGTGGCCCCGAGCGCGGCAGCGGGCTGCCGGTAGAACTGGCCCCCGATGCGCTCGGCCATGTCCAACAGCGCTACCCGGAGCCCGAGTTGCCCCGCGGCCCCGGCACCGGCCAGCCCGGCGGGCCCGGCCCCCACCACCACGAGGTCATACGACTCCGTCACCACGCACCCCCGACTCCACTGCAAGCACGCCCTGTTGAGGGTGCGGGTCGCCGGCATGGGCGACCCGGCCGCGCGAGCACCACGAACCACGAACGACCGCACCCGGGGACGGCGGGGCAGACCCCGCCCCCCGTACCCGCCCCCTGCTCAGACCGCGAGCTCCCCACGGCCCTCCCCCTCCTGCGTTCCGATCGCGTCCCCGGGCCGTACCCCCACGAGGCACGCCCTCCGATTGGCCACGCCGTTGACCGTGACCAGACAGTCGAAGCACTGCCCGATCCCGCAGAACACCCCCCGCGGCTTCCCGCCCGCGCGGGTCGTCCGCCAGGCCAGGATTCCCGCGGCCCACAACGCGGCCGCGACGGTCTGCCCGGGGAGCGCCGGCAGGGCACGCCCGTCCACCGTGATCTCGAACGCGGGCCCCGGCCGGGCCCCGGCCAGCTCACCGGGGGTGCGGGCCGCACCGTCCACCCGGGCCTCCCTCCCCGACCACCGCTGCCGTCGGCTCATGCCCCACCTCCCGCCTCGAACCGCGCCGGATCGAACGGGCTGATGTCCAGGGGTGGTTGGCCCCCGACCAGGCACTCCGCGATGATCCGCCCCGTCACCGGGGCGAGCCCGATCCCCGCGCCCTCGTGCCCGCAGGCGTGCAGCAGCCCCGGCACCCGCGGATCCGCCCCGATCGCCGGCAGGTGGTCCGGCAGATAGGGCCGGAACCCCGCGTACGTACGGATCACCCGCACGCCCGCGAGTACGGGGAACAGCGCGGTCGCCCCGGCCGCGAGTCGCCGAAGGGCCGGCACCGAGAGCGTGCGGTCGAACCCCACCCGCTCGCGGCTCGCGCCGATCAGGACCGGCCCCGCGGGCGTCCCCTCGACCACCGGCGAGGTCTGGAGCGCGGCGGAGTCGCTGGCCACGTCCGCGACGTAGTCCGCCGCGTACACCTTGTGCCGCACCACGCGCGGCAGCGGCTCCGTGACCAGGACGAAGCCGCGACGGGGCAGCACCGGCAGCAACACCCCCGCCAGCCGGGCCAGTTCGCCGCCCCAGGTGCCGGCGGCGTTGACGACGTACGGCGCGTGCAGCACCCCGGACGCGGTCCGCACACCGCGTACCGCGCCGCCCGGACCGGTGAGCAGCCCCGTCACCTCCTGCCCTGGCCGGAGTTCCGCACCCGACGCGCGCAGCAGCCGCGCCGCAGCGAGGGCGGGCATGACCTGGGCGTCCTGCGGATAGTGGACGCCTCCCGCGAGGCCGGGCGCCAAGTGCGGCTCCAGGTGGGGCAGCCGGTCGGCCGGCACCTCGCGGACGGTCACGCCCGCCTTCTCCTGGGCCGCGGCGAAGGTGCGCAGCGCGGTCAGGGCCGCCTCGTCGGAGGCGACGACGAGCCCGCCCTTGGGCTCGTACTCGACGCCGCGCGGGAGCTGTTCCGCGAGCTCTCGCCACAACTCGGCCGACTGGAGGGCCAGTTCGAGTTCGGGTCCGGGGGCCTTGTCCGAGACGAGGAGGTTGCCTTCGCCGGAGCCGGTGGTGCCGCCGGCGACGGGGCCGCGGTCGAGGACGGTCACCTTCAGGCCGGCGCGGGCCGCGTAGTGGGCGCAGGCGGCACCCACGATGCCGGCGCCCACGACGATGACGTCCGGGGTGCTTGTCATGACCACCCCGGTAATATTTCACATGGCACCGCACCTGCCAAGGCGCTGCCGCTCGGCGGCTCGGGGTCACAGCACCGTGCTCCCCAGAGCCCGCCCGCTGCCCCCCACCCCCGGCAGCACATAGAAGAGGGCCGAACCGTACTGCTCCGCATAGGAGTTGAGCGCATCGGACGCGGCCAGCCGGGCCCCCACCCGTACGAACAGCGAGGGATCTCGCATGTACGCGAGGAAGAGCATGCCCCGGTCCCCAGGACTGTTCTCGTAGGAGTAGCTCCGCCGGAACATCCGCGCACCCCCGTCGGGGCCTGGGCCGGCGAGCCGGACATGGGCGTCCAGAGGCAGGACGTAACTCCCCTCCGGGGTACGGGCGTTCAGGTCGGAGGACAGCACCTCCCCGCCCTTCTTGCGGCACCCGAGGATCTGCTCCTGCCGGGCGACCGGCAGGCGCCCGAACTCCTCCACCCTCAGCCGGATCCGCCGCACCACGAGGAACGTACCGTCCGCATAACGCCCCCCGGGCGGCAGCCACACCCAGCGCTCGCTCTCCGCAGCCGTGGGGTTGGCCGTGCCGTTCTTGAAGCCGAGCAGGTCACGCGGGGCCTCGCCCGCCCGCGCGGGCGCGAGGAGTTCGGAGCGCGGGCCGGAGCGCTCGGCGGGCAGGAAACCCGCCTGGCGCCAGCGCGGCCGCAGCACCCCCGCGCCCGCGCCCGCGAGCAGCCCGGCCAGACGCTCGCACCCCTGCGGATCCCGCGCGCAGATCTGCACCCCGATCTCGCCGCCCCCCGCCCCCACGTCCAGGTGCTCCCCGGCGAAGGCGGGCAGCTCCCGCAGGCCCTCGGGCCCCCCGACGCCGAGGCGTGGCGGCAGGGCGGGGCCGATGCCCACGGTCGCGGTGGGTCCGGGCGCCATCCCGGCCAACAGTTCGCTCCACCGCGCGAGCAACCGCCGGACCGCGTCGCGTCCGGGGGCGCCCCGGGTGCCGGGCGTGAGGTCGTAGGAGACGAAGAGCGTGTGCGGCTGCTGGGGCTCGATCACCCCGGCCTGCCGGACGGGCCCGGCGGGGGGCGCGTGGACGGGCCGCCGGTCCCGCTCGCGCCGGGGCGCCGCGGCCTCGCACCCGCTCAGCGCGAAGGCCGTCGGAAGCGTGGCGAGAAGCGCGCGGCGCCGGAGCCCGAGGTCACTCAAGTCATCGTACAAAACAGTACATTTCGTGAGAGAAGTGCTCGGTACGATACACCTGCGGCACCCCGGGTACGGGGACTTCCGTAAGAGGCAAGCGACCAGCGCGGGGGAAGCCATGTCCGGCTACGTGATCATTCCCGGTATCGACGGGTCCGACGAGCACCACTGGCAGAGCGAGTGGGAGCGGCAGTGGGGTCCGTCGGCGGTGCGCACGGCGCCGGACTCGTGGTCCGAGCCGGATCTGGAGGACTGGGTCGCGGCGGTCGGGACGGCCGTCGACGAGGCAGCCCGGCAGCACGACCACGTCGTCCTCGTGGCCCACAGCCTGGGCTGCTGGGCCGCGGCCACCTGGCTGGGCCGGAGCCCCTCACCCGCGGCCACGGCCGCGTTCCTGGTGGCCCCGCCCGACCCGCTGTCCCCGGCGTTCCCGAGCGGGTCCGCACCGACCTTCACCGAGCTGTCGGCGCGCCCGCTCCCCATCCCCGCCCTGGTGGTGGCCGGCACGAACGACCCCTACTGCGCCCCCGAGACCTCCGCCGCATTCGCCGCGCAGTGGGGCGCCCACCACCATCTGGCCGGCCCGGTCGGACACATCAACTCCGGCAGCCTGCTCGGCAGTTGGGAGGAGGGCCGGGACCTTCTGGACTCGCTTCTCCCCACCTCCGCCCCCGCCCCCGACCTCACGCCCACCCCGGCCCCCGCCCCCGGCACGTCCGCCTGAGCCGCGACTGCCCCCGGCCGCTCCTGCCCCGGCCTCTCCTGCTCCCAGTCGCTACTGCTCCCCCAGCGGATTGACCGGCGTCGGCGGCGCGTCCGGGTCGTCCTCGGCGCGCGGGAGCGGCCGGTGCCCCTCCGACCAGTGGTTGGACCAGCCGCACACCCCGCACGAGTACCGCCCGTCGAGCCCGGCCAGCTCCGTGCCGCACCGCTTGCACTGGGTGTACGTGATGTCCGGCGTCGGCGGCGGCATCGGCGTCGGCCTGGGCAGCACCCCCGGCACGGCCTCCGCCAACGGCCCCGGCACGGCCCCCGGCACCGGCACGGCCGCACGCGACCGCTCCGGCTCGGGCGACCGCTCCGGCTGGGAAGCCCGTTCCGGCTCGGCCGCGGGGATGTCACTCATGCGTCGGAGCGTACGCCCGCGCGGGAGTGACACGGCTCACGTACGCCTGCCGCACGCCCCGTGGGCCACCGCCGACCGGCAGGTCGCGCCCGGTATTCGGGTGGGGGCGGTCGATATCTGTCATCCGATTTCTGTTATCCGCCCACCGTCGCCCTGTTCTCCTCTCCGTCGGGTCAGTTAGGTTCGGTGCTCCGGGAGAGTGGACGAGGCGTGATCAGTGAACAGATAGCCGCGGTGGTCGTCGCGGCCCGGGACGGGGATCAGCGGGCGCGCGACGAGCTCGTCGCCGGGTATCTGCCGCTCGTGTACAACATCGTCGGGCGCGCGCTGGGCGGGCACGCCGACGTCGACGACGTCGTGCAGGAGAGCCTGCTGCGGATGCTCGACGGGCTCGGCTCGCTGCGCGAACCCGCGGCCTTCCGGTCCTGGCTGGTCGCCGTCACCATGAACGAGATCCGCCGGTACTGGCAGGGCCACCGCCGTACCCCCGTCGACGCCGGGCTCCAGGACGCCCACGACCTCGCCGACCCCGGCGCCGACTTCGTCGACCTCACCATCGTGCGGCTCGGCCTTTCCGGGCAGCGCAAGGAGGTCACCGAGGCCACCCGCTGGCTGGAGCCGGACGACCGGGCGCTGCTCTCGCTGTGGTGGCTGGAGGCGGCGGGCGTCCTCACCCGGGGCGAGGTCGCCACGGCGCTCGACCTGAGCGCCGAGCACGCCGCCGTGCGCGTCCAGCGCATGAAGGGCCAGCTGGAGACCGCCCGGGTCGTGGTGCGGGCGCTGGCCGGGATCGGGCGCTGTGGTGAGCTGTACGGGCTCGCCCTGTCCTGGGACGGCGTGCCCTCGGCGCTGTGGCGCAAGCGCATAGCCCGGCACGCCCGGACCTGCGCGGTCTGCTCCGGGCACTGGAGCGGGCTGATACCCGCCGAGGGACTGCTCGTGGGGCTCGCCCTGGTTCCGGTGGGCGCGGCCACCGCCGGTCTGCTCGCCGTCCTGGGCGGCCGGGCGCCCGCCCTGGAGACCGTCGCCCACGCGACGACCGCCGCCACCCGGGCCGCCCCGCGCGCCCCCCATGGCGCCCATGCCGCAGGGCGGCGGCGGGCCCCCACCTCCCGGCGCGACCGGCGCGATCAGCGGGCCCGCCGACGGCGCCGGGCCGCCGCCGTCATCGCGGGGCTCGCCGCCGTCGCCGCCCTGGGCGGGGCCTACCGGTTCGTCAGCACCCCGGGCCAGGACACCGCCGGTTCGGTCGCGGACGCACCCCTCACCACCACCGACGCCGCCAGCGCCGACGGGATCGGCACCGGGCCGCTGCCGCCGAGCCCTTCCGCCTCCAACTCCCCTACGAAGGCGAGCAGTTCGCCTTCGCCGAGCACCCCGGTCAAGCACTCCTCTCCCCCTGCCGCCAAGCCGTCCGCGCACCCCGTGCCGCCCAGGCCCGTGCCCAGCACGAAGCGGGCGACGGCCGACGCGGACCACGGCACCCCGGCGGCCGTGCAGCAGGTGCTCGATCTCGTCAACTCCGAGCGTGGCAAGGCGGGTTGTTCGGCGCTCACCAGTAACCCGAAGCTGTACGACGCCGCCCTCAAGCACTCCGAGAACATGGCCGCGCAGAACTTCTTCGACCACACCGACCCGAGCGGCGCGGGCCCCGGCGAGCGGATCACGGCCGCCGGGTACCAGTGGAGTGCGTACGGCGAGAACATCGCGCGGGGCCAGGCGGACGCGGCCGCCGTCATGGACTCCTGGATGAACAGTCCGGGCCATCGCGCCAACATCTTGAACTGCGGGTTCAAGGAGATCGGCATCGGTGTGCACTACGGGTCCGGCGGGCCGTGGTGGACGCAGGACTTCGGCGCCCGCGGCTGACACCGCCGGCGTACGGGGGCGGGCCCGGTCTTCACGACCGGGCCCGCCCCTCTGCGTACGTACGCCGTTCCTGCCCGCTCAGTCCTGGTCCTCCAGGTCGCCCTCGGTCTCCAGGTACACCTGCCGCAGCGCTTCGAGCACGGCCGGGTCGGGCTTGGCCCACATGCCGCGGGACTCGGCCTCCAGGAGGCGTTCGGCGATGCCGTGCAGGGCCCAGGGGTTGGCGTTCTGGAGGAACTCGCGGTTGGCCGGGTCCAGGACGTACGTCTCGGTCAACTTGTCGTACATCCAGTCGGCGACCACGCCGGTCGTGGCGTCGTAGCCGAACAAGTAGTCCACGGTGGCTGCGAGTTCGAAGGCGCCCTTGTAGCCGTGGCGGCGCATCGCCTCGATCCACTTGGGGTTGACCACGCGGGCCCGGAAGACCCGGCTGGTCTCCTCGACCAGGGTGCGGGTCTTGACCGTCTCGGGGCGCGTCGAGTCGCCGATGTAGGCCTCGGGGGCGGTGCCGCGCAGGGCGCGGACGGTGGCCACCATGCCGCCGTGGTACTGGAAGTAGTCGTCCGAGTCGGCGATGTCGTGCTCGCGGGTGTCGGTGTTCTTGGCGGCGACCGCGATCCGCTTGTACGCCGTCTCCATCTCGTCCCGGGCCGGGCGCCCGTCGAGTTCGCGGCCGTAGGCGTAGCCGCCCCAGACCGTGTAGACCTCGGCGAGGTCGGCGTCGGTGCGCCAGTCGCGGGAGTCGATGAGCTGGAGCAGGCCGGCGCCGTAGGTGCCGGGGCGGGAGCCGAAGATGCGGGTGGTGGCCCGGCGTTCGTCGCCGTGCTCGGCGAGGTCGGCCTGGGTGTGGGCGCGTACGTAGTTGTGCTCGGCGGGCTCCTCCAGGGACGCGGCGAGGCGTACGGCGTCGTCGAGCAGGCCGATGGTGTGCGGGAAGGCGTCGCGGAAGAAGCCCGAGATGCGCAGGGTGACGTCGATGCGGGGGCGGCCGAGTTCGTCGAGCGGGATGGGCTCAAGGCCGGTGACCCGGCGCGAGGCGTCGTCCCAGACGGGGCGCACGCCGAGCAGCGCCATGGCCTCGGCCACGTCGTCGCCGGCCGTGCGCATCGCGCTGGTGCCCCACAGGGAGAGCCCGACCGAGGTCGGCCAGTCGCCGTTGTCGGTGCGGTAGCGGTTGGCCAGGGATTCGGCGAGGGCCTGGCCGGTCTCCCAGGCGAGCCGGGAGGGGACGGCCTTGGGGTCGACGGAGTAGAAGTTGCGGCCGGTTGGCAGGACGTTGACCAGGCCGCGCAGGGGTGAGCCCGAGGGCCCGGCCGGGACGAAGCCGCCGCTCAACGCGTGCACGGTGTGGTCGAGTTCGGCGGTGGTCGCGGCCAGGCGCGGCACGACCTCGCGGGCGGCGAACTCCAGGATGGCGCGCACCTGTTGGGGCTGGTCGGCGGGGATCGCGGCGAGGTCCCAGTCGGCGTCGTCCATCAACTGGACGAGGGCGCGGGCCTGTTCCTCGGCCTCGTCGGCGCTGGTGCGGGTGGCGGCGGACTCGTCGAGGCCGAGGGCTTCGCGCAGGCCGGGCAGGGCGGTGGTGCCGCCCCAGATCTGGCGAGCGCGCAGGATGGCGAGGACGAGGTTGACGCGGTCGGCGCCGGCCGGGGCGTTGCCGAGGACGTGCAGTCCGTCGCGGATCTGGACGTCCTTGATCTCGCAGAGCCAGCCGTCGAGATGCATGATGAACTCGTCGAAGCCCTCGTCCTCGGGGCGGTCTTCGAGCCCGAGGTCGTGGTCGAGCTTCGCGGCCTGGATCAGCGTCCAGATCTGGGCGCGGATCGCGGGGAGTTTGGCCGGGTCCATGGACGCGATCTGGGCGTGCTCGTCGAGGAGTTGCTCCAGGCGCGCGATGTCTCCGTAGGAGTCGGCGCGGGCCATCGGCGGCACCAGGTGGTCGATGAGCGTGGCGTGCACGCGGCGCTTGGCCTGGGTGCCCTCGCCCGGGTCGTTGACCAGGAAGGGGTAGACCAGCGGCAGGTCGCCGAGGGCCGCGTCGGGGCCGCAGGCGGCGGACAGGCCGGCGTTCTTGCCGGGCAGCCACTCCAGGTTGCCGTGCTTGCCGAGGTGGATCATGGCGTCGGCGCCGAAGCCGCCGTCGGCGGCGCTCGCCGCGATCCAGCGGTAGGCGGCCAAGTAGTGGTGCGAGGGCGGCAGATCGGGGTCGTGGTAGATCGCGATCGGGTTCTCGCCGAAGCCGCGCGGCGGCTGGATGAGGATCAGCAGGTTGTCGCGGCGCAGGGCGGCGAGGACGATGTCGCCCTCGGGGTCGCCTCCGTGGCCCACGCGGCTGCGGTCCAGGAACATCTCGCCGGGCGGCGGGCCCCAGTGCTGCTCGACGCCGGTGCGCAGCTCTTCGGGGAGCGTGGCGTACCAGCGCTTGTAGTCGGCGGCGGGGATGCGGACCGGGTTGGCGGCCAGCTGTTCCTCGGTGAGCCAGTCCTGGTCGTGGCCGCCGGCGTCGATCAGGGCGCGGATGAGTTCGTCGCCGTCGCCGGAGACCAGGCCCGGGATCTCCTCCTCGGGCCCGAAGTCGTATCCCTCGGCGCGCAGTCGGCGCAGGAGTGCGACGGCGCTCGCGGGGGTGTCGAGGCCGACCGCGTTGCCGATGCGGGAGTGCTTGGTCGGGTAGGCGGACAGGACGAGCGCTATGCGCTTGTCGGCGGCCGGGATGTGCTTGAGGCGGGCGTGGCGCACCGCGATACCGGCGGCGCGGGCGGAGCGCTCGGCGTCGGCGACGTAGGCCGGGAGCCCGTCCTCGTCGATCTCCTTGAAGGAGAACGGCACGGTGATCAGGCGGCCGTCGAACTCGGGGACGGCGATCTGGCTCGCCGCGTCCAGCGGGGAGACGCCCTCGTCGTTCTCCTCCCAGGCGCTGCGCGAGCCGGTGAGGCAGAGCGCCTGGAGGATCGGTACGTCCAGGCCGCTGAGCGCGCCCGCGTCCCAGGATTCGTCGTCGCCGCCCGCGGACGCGGTGGCCGGCTTGGTGCCGCCGGCCGCGAGGACGGTGGTCACGATGGCGTCGGCGGCGCGCAGTTCGTCGATGAGCGCGGGCTCGGGGTCGCGCAGCGAGGACACGTACAGCGGGAGCGGGCGGCCCCCGGCGTCCTCGATGGCGCCGCACAGGGTGTCCACGAAGGCGGTGTTGCCGCTCATGTGGTGGGCGCGGTAGTAGAGCACCGCGACGACGGGTCCCTCGACCGGGCGGGCGGTGCGCTCCAGCGGGCCCCAGGAGGGGGCGGGCGCGGGCGGCTCGAAGCCGTGGCCGGTGAGCAGCACGGTGTCGGACAGGAACCGGGCGAGCTGGTCGAGGTTGGCGGGGCCGCCGTGCGCGAGGTAGGCGTGCGCTTCGGCGGCTATGCCGACCGGCACGGTGGAGGCGGCCATCAGCTGGGCGTCGGGGGCCTGTTCGCCGGTGAGGACGACGACGGGCAGACCGCTCGCGGTGAGCTGGTCCAGGCCGTCCTGCCAGGCGCGTACGCCGCCGAGCAGTCGTACGACGACGAGTCCGACGCCGTCGATGAGCTGGGGCAGCGTGTCGAGCGCGAGCCGGGACGGGTTGGCGAACCGGTACGGGACCGGGCCGTTCGCCGCGCGGGCGGAGAGCAGGTCGGTGTCGGACGTCGACAGGAGCAGGATGGGGCGGGGGTCCTCTGCGGGCTCCCCGGACGTGTGCAGCATGCGGCGTCAGGCCTTCCTCGGGGTGTCCGCGCCCCGGGTGGTGTCGGAATGGGTCCCCCGGGCCCGGGAGTCTTCCCCGGCCTGGGGGGGGGAGTTCCTGACTCACCCGGGCTCCGAGCTGGCCTCGGTCCGGGCTCACAGTGGCGGGACCGCGCCGGATTCCCACCGGGCTTCCTCCCCTGCCGCCGTCGCCGGCGCCGCCTGCATAGTAGCGACCCGGGTTGCCTGCGCTTTTGGGCGCGGGGTGGTTGCGGGGGTGGGTGGGCTGGGGCTTTGCCCCGGGCCCCGGGGTTTCGGCCCCTCCCCGCCCCTTGCCGCAACCCTCCGGGGGTGGAAGTGGGGGTGGGTGGGCTTCCGGGGCTTCGCCCCCGGCCCCCTGGTTCGGCTGCGGACCGTGGTCGCTTTTCGCACAGTTCCTCGCGCCCCTGACGGCTCGGTGCCGGCCGCACGGGCATCCTTCGGTCTGAGGGCGGAGCCCCCCGCAGGTGTCCGGGCAAAGCCCCCCCTCAGGGGAGCCGCACCCGAAACCTCCCCGCACGGCCACCTGGGTATGCTCGCCGCCATGCCGCCCCCCTCCACAACACCCCCCAACCAGGGCGAACCCCCCATAGGGGGCACCCCGGGCAACGTCGCGCCCAGCCCGGTCGTACGGGACCGGGGCGACGCCTGCCCCGGCGCCCTGCGGCTGCACACCGCCGACGACGGCAGGCTGGCCCGACTCCGTCTGCCCGGGGGCATCTTGACGAACCGTCAGGTCGAGGCGCTGGCCGTCGCGGCCGAGCGGTACGGGGACGGCCACCTCGGCATCACATCGCGCGGCAACGCCGAGCTCCGCGGCATCGGCGACCACTGCGGCAACGGACTCGCCGAACTCCTGCGCCACACCGCCCTGTTGCCCTCCGAGCGGCATGAGCGCATACGCAACATCGTGGCCTCCCCGCTGGCCGGCCTGGACGGCCATGGCCACGGCAGCCTGCACCCCTGGCTGCGCGAGCTGGACGCGCTGCTGTGCGCCCAGGACTGGACCACCGCCCTGTCGGGCCGCTTCCTGTTCGCCCTGGACGACGGCCGCGGCGACGTCACCGGCCTCGGCGGCGATGTGACCTTGGTCGCACAGGGGGACGGCGTGGCGCTCGTGCGGACCGGAGCGGCGGCCCCCCTGCGCGTGGCCGCCGCCGACGCCCCCCGCGCCGCCCTCGCCGCCGCCCGCGCCTTCCTCGCCGCCGCGGACGCCGCCGGCGCCGGCGCCTGGCGGGTGCGCGAGCTGCCCCCGGGCCATGAGGTGGACCTCGCCGCCGCCCTGGCCCACGCGGGCATCCCGGCCGAGCCCGCCCCCGTACGACCCGTACTGCGGACACCCCCCGCGCCCGCCCCGCGGCCCGGCATCGCGGCCGGCCCCGACGGAACGTACGCCGTACTCGCGGCCCCCGTGCTCGGCCGGGTGACCAGCACCCAGCTGCGGGCGCTCGCCGGCCCCGGCGGCGAGATCAGGATCACACCCTGGCGCGGATTCGTCGTCCCCGGCTTCGACGAGCGCGGGGCCCGGCGGCGGCTGGGGGAACTCGGTGACGCCGGGTTCATCACCGAGCCCGGCTCCCCGTGGAGCGGGGTCGGGGCGTGCACCGGGCGGCCCGGCTGCGCCAAGGCGCTGGCCGACGTCCGCCGGGACGCCCTGCCGGGCACGGGCGGGCTCCCGGCCGCGGACGCCCTGCCGGTCTACTGGTCCGGGTGCGAACGCCGCTGCGGGCATCCGCACGGCGACTGGGTGGACGTGACCGCGACCGCCGGCGGCCGCTACACGGTGACGGCACGGAGCGGCACGGAGGAGCGACAACTGCCCTATAGGGAGGGCGAGTTGGCGGACACCATCGCCCGGGCCCGAGGGGGCCGACGATGAAGGCCGCACCAGCCGGCACACATGCGGAAGCGACAACGGGCACGCCGGCGACGGGGACCACGACGAGATGAGCGAGAGCACAGTGTTCGACTACGAGAAGGACGGCGCGGAGATATACCGCCAGTCCTTTGCCACGATCCGCGCCGAGGCCGACCTCGGCGGGCTGCCCGCCGACGTCAGCCAGGTCGCGGTCCGCATGATCCACGCCTGTGGCATGACGGACCTGACGCGCGACCTCGGCTGGACGCCCGGCGTCGTGGCCCGGGCCCGCGAGGCGCTGCGCGCGGGCGCGCCGATCCTGTGCGACGCGCGGATGGTGGCCAGCGGGGTGACCCGCAAGCGGCTGCCCGCCGACAACGAGGTGCTGTGCACCCTCAACGACCCGTCGGTGCCCGACCTCGCCGCGAAGCTCGGCACCACGCGCAGCGCCGCCGCCCTGGAGCTGTGGCGCGACCGGCTCGACGGCGCGGTCGTGGCCGTAGGCAACGCGCCCACCGCCCTGTTCCGGCTGCTCGAAATGATCGAGGAGGGCGCGCCGCGTCCGGCGGCCGTCATCGGCGTGCCGGTCGGCTTCATCGGCGCGGCCGAGTCCAAGGACGCGCTCGCCGCGCACCCCTCGGGCCTGGAACACCTGGTGGTACGGGGCCGGCGCGGCGGCAGCGCGATCGCCGCGGCCGCCCTCAACGCGATCGCGAGCGAGGCGGAATGAGCGAGAACAGCAGCACGGCAGGCCGTCTCTACGGGGTCGGCCTCGGGCCCGGCGACCCGTCCCTGATGACGGTGCGCGCGGTGGAGGCCATCGCCGGGGCGGACGTGGTGGCGTACCACTCGGCTCGGCACGGCCGGTCCATAGCGCGCTCGATCGCGGCGAAGCACATCCGTGCCGACCACATCGAGGAGAAGCTGGTCTATCCGCTCACCGTGGAGACCACCGACCATCCCGGCGGCTACCGGGGCGCCCTGAACGACTTCTACGAGGAGGCCTCGGCGCGCCTGGCCGAGCACCTCGACGCGGGCCGCACGGTCGCCGTGCTCGCCGAGGGCGACCCGCTGTTCTACGGCTCGTACCAGCACATGCACAAGCGGCTCGCACACCGCTACCCGACCGAGGTGATCCCCGGTGTGACCTCGGTCAGCGCCGCCGCCGCCCGGCTCGGGGAGCCGCTGGTGGAGGCCGAGGAGGTGCTCACGATCCTGCCCGGCACCCTGCCGGAGGAGGAGCTCACCGCCCGCCTGGCCGCCACCGACTCGGCGGTGGTGATGAAGCTGGGCCGCACCTTCACCAAGGTCCGCCGGGCACTGGAGCGTTCGGGGCGCCTGGACGAGGCGCGGTACGTGGAGCGCGCCACCATGGCGGGCGAGCGCACCGGCCGACTGGCCGACATCGAGGCCGAGTCGGTGCCGTACTTCTCCGTCGCGGTGCTGCCGAGCCGTATCGACGCCACGCCCCCCGCGCGCGAGCGCGGCGAGGTCACGGTCGTCGGCACCGGTCCGGCCGGCCCGCTGTGGCTGACCCCCGAGTCGCGCGGCGCGCTCGCCGCCGCCGACGACATCGTCGGCTACACCACCTACGTGGACCGGGTGCCGGAGCGCCCCGGACAGCTGCGGCACGGCTCGGACAACAAGGTGGAGTCCGAGCGCGCCGAGTTCGCCCTCCAACTGGCCATGCGCGGCAGGCGGGTTGCCGTGGTGTCGGGCGGCGACCCGGGCATCTTCGCGATGGCCACCGCCGTGCTCGAAGTCGCCTCGCAGCCCGAGTACGCGGAGGTGCCCGTGCGGGTCCTGCCGGGGGTGACCGCGGCGAACGCGGCCGCCGCCCGCGCGGGTGCCCCGCTCGGCCACGACTACGCGACGATCTCGCTCTCCGACCGGCTCAAGCCGTGGGACGTCATCGCGGAGCGCCTGGACGCGGCGGCCTCCGCCGATCTGGTGCTCGCCCTCTACAACCCCGGTTCCGCGAGTCGCACTTGGCAGGTCGCCAAGGCCCGCGAGCTGCTCCTGGAGCACCGCTCGCCGGGCACCCCGGTCGTGGTCGCCCGGGACGTGGGCGGCCCCACCGAGCGGGTCCGCATCGTGCGCCTGGCCGATCTGGATCCGGCCGAGGTCGACATGCGCACGATCCTGCTGGTCGGCTCGTCGCAGACCCGTACGGTCCGGCGCGGCGACGGCGAGGAGATCGTCTGGACCCCGCGCCGCTACCCGGAGGGCTGAGCCCGCCGCCCGGCGGGCCGCGCCAGCCGCCCGGAGGGCCGAGCCGGCCGGGACGGTCCGGACGAGGTCAGCCGGTGAACCGGCGCACCCAGGTGGCCGCCTCCTCGGGGGTGGCCGCCCGCTCGACCCCGTCCGGCACGGGCGGCCGCCGCACCACGACCACGGGGATCCCCGCCTCGCGGGCGGCGGCGAGCTTGGGCGCGGTGGCCGCGCCCCCGCTGTCCTTGGTGACGAGGACGTCGATCCGGTGCGTCCGCAGCACCTCCCGCTCCCCTTCGAGGGTGAAGGGGCCGCGGTCGAGCAGCACCTCCGTCGCGGCGGGGAACGGCGGCTCGGGCGCGTCCACGGACCGCATGAGGAACCACAGCGCGTCGAGGTGGGCGAAGGCCGCCAGGCCCATGCGCCCGGTGGTGAGGAAGACGCGGCGGCCGAGCGCGGGCAGCAGCCCGGCGGCCTCCTCCAGGGAGCCCGCCGGATGCCAGCGGTCGCCGGCGCCGGGGACCCAGCCCGGCCGGCGCAGCGCGAGCAGGGGAACATGGGCCTCGGCGGCGGCCCGCGCCGCGTTGAAACTGATCGTCCGGGCGAAAGGGTGGGTGGCGTCGATGAGTACGTCCACCGCGTGCGTACGCAGCCACGCGGCCAGCCCCTCGGCCCCGCCGAAGCCGCCGACGCGGACCTCGCCGGGCGGCAGCCGGGGCTCCGCGACGCGTCCGGCGAGCGAACTCGTCACGCGCGGTGAGGTGCCCCCGGCCTCGCACAGCAGCCCCGCCAGCCGACGGGCCTCGCCCGTACCCCCCAGAATCAAGACGTGCACAGGATCCGGTTCCGTTCGTGAGTGAGGCCGAAGGCCATGAGTTCCGTGAGTGAGGCCAAGGACATGGGCGGGGGCCGTGGGTGGTGAGTGAGGCGAAGGGCGGCCGCGGCGCCCAACTCAAGCACACCGGTCTGCGCCCCGGCTGGACGACCGGTGCCTGCGCGACGGCGGCCACCACGGCCGCGTACACCGCGCTCCTGACCGGCGAATTCCCCGACCCGGTGACGATCACGCTGCCGCGCGGCCAGACACCCGCGTTCGCGCTGGCCGCCGAGGACCTGGCCGCTGCGGAGCCGGCCGCCGGGGAAGAGGCGGCCGGGCGGACGGCGGCCGCCGGGCACGGGATGACGGCCGGACACGCGGTGGCGGCCGCCGGGCACGCGATGGCCGCCGTGGTGAAGGACGCGGGCGACGACCCGGACGTCACCCACGGCGCGCTGATCCGCTCGACCGTACGGCTGCTTCCGCCCGGCTCCGGCGTGGTGTTCCGGGCGGGCGAGGGCGTGGGCACGATCACCCGGCCCGGCCTTCCGCTGCCGGTGGGCGAACCCGCGATCAACCCCGTGCCGCGCCGCATGATGCGCGACCATGTGGCGCTGGTGGCGGAGCGGCACGGCGCCCCGGGGGACGTCGAGATCACCATCTCGGTGGACCACGGCGCGGAACTCGCGCGCTCGACCTGGAACCCGCGCCTGGGCATCCTGGGCGGTCTGTCGGTCCTGGGCACGACCGGCATCGTGGTGCCGTACTCGTGCTCGGCGTGGATCGACTCGATCCGGCGCGGGGTGGACGTGGCACGGGCGGCCGGCCGCACCCATGTGGCGGGCTGCACGGGCTCGACGTCGGAGAAGACGGTGGTCGCCGAACACGGCCTGCCGGAGGACGCCCTGCTCGACATGGGCGACTTCGCGGGCGCGGTCCTCAAGTACGTACGCCGTCATCCGGTGGACCGCCTCACGATCTGCGGCGGCTTCGCCAAGCTGTCCAAACTGGCCGCGGGCCATCTCGACCTGCATTCGGCCCGCTCCCAGGTGGACAAGCCCTTCCTCGCGGAGCTGGCCCGCAGCGGTGGCGCGGGCGAGGCGCTCGCGACCGAGGTGGCGCAGGCCCACACGGGCCTGGCGGCCCTGGAGTTGTGCACCGCGGCCGGCGTTCGGCTGGGTGACCTGGTGGCCGCGCGGGCCCGCGACGAGGCCCTGTCCGTGCTGCGCGGGGCGCCGGTCGCGGTCGACGTGATCTGCATCGACCGGGCCGGCAACGTGGTGGGCCGCAGCGAACCGGCGGGCCCGTGACGGGACGTGGTCAGCAGCGGTGCCGGTCGGCCGAGTACAGGTGGCTGTCGCGGAACTCGGCCGCGCCCAGCGTCCGTCCGACCAGGATGACGGCGGTCCGCACGATCCCGGCCGCCTTCACCTGCGCCGCGATGTCGGACAGGGTGCCGCGCAGCACGACCTCCTCGGGCCGTGAGGCGAACGCGACGACGGCGGTGGGGCAGTCGGCCCCGTAGTGCGGCAGCAACTCCTCGACCACACGGTCGACATGGCCCGTCGCCAGGTGCAGCACGAGCAGCGCGCCGCTGCGTCCAAGGGTGGCGAGGTCCTCGCCCTCGGGCATGGCGGTGGCGCGCTGCGCGACGCGGGTGAGGATGACGGTCTGGCCCACGGTCGGCACGGTGAGCTCCCGCTTGAGGGCGGCCGCCGCCGCGGCGAACGCGGGCACGCCCGGCACGACCTCGTAGGGCACCCCGGCCGCGTCCAGGCGCCGCATCTGCTCGGCGACCGCGCTGAACACCGACGGGTCGCCCGAGTGGAGCCGCGCCACGTCCTGGCCGGCCTCGTGGGCGCGCACCAACTCCCCGGTGATCTCCTCCAGGTTGAGCTGAGCGGTGTCCACGAGGCGGGCGCCCTCGGGGCACTCCGCGAGCAGTTCGCGCGGCACCAGACTGCCGGCGTACAGACAGACCCGGCAGGAGGCGAGCGTACGGGCGCCGCGCACCGTGATCAGGTCGGCGGCACCGGGCCCCGCGCCGATGAAGTACACGGTCATCTGTCGTCTCCTGAAAGGGCGTTGGGGGTACCGGTCCCGAATCCGGGCTCGGGCACGGATACGGATTCCGGTACGGGCAAGGGTCCGGCCTTCACCACCGCCCACTGGGTGACCGGCATGGCCTGGCGCCAGCCCGTGAAGGCACCGACCGGCACGGCGTGCGCGACGGCGAGCCGGACGAGGTCGCCGCCGTGGCGCCGGTACCACTCGGCGAGCAGCGCCTCCGACTCCAGCGTGACGGTGTTGGCGACGAGCCGGCCGCCGGCCGGCAGCGCGGCCCAGCAGGCGTCGAGCAGCCCGGGCGCGGTGAGCCCGCCGCCGATGAACACGGCGTCGGGCGAGGGGAGTTGAGCGAGCGCGCCGGGCGCACGGCCGGGGACCACATCAAGTCCCGGCACGCCGAGCCGCTCGGCGTTGCGGCGCATGCGCTCGGCCCGCACCGGGTCCCGCTCGACGCTGAAGGCCCGGCAGGACGGGTGGGTACGCATCCACTCCACGGCGATCGAGCCGGAGCCCCCGCCGATGTCCCAGAGCAGTTCGCCGGGTGCGGGCGCCAGCGCGCCGAGGGTGGCGGCGCGGATGTGCCGCTTGGTGAGCTGCCCGTCGTGCTCGTACGCGTCGTCGGGCAGCCCCGGCACGGCGCCGAGCCGCAGGGCGCCGGGGGCGCGGCAGCAGTCGACGGCGACGACGTTGAGCGCGTCGCAGTCACCGTCGCCCCAGGTGTCCGCGACGCCCTCGCGCTGGTGCTCCTCCTCGGACCCGAGCTGTTCGAGCACCCGCATCCGGCTGGGCCCGAACCCGCGGTCGCGCAGCAGCGCGGCGACCTCGGCGGGGGTGCCGGACCCGGCGCTGAGCACGAGGAGGCGCCGGCCGTGGTGCAGGGCGGCGGCGACCCGGGCCACGGGCCGCCCGACGGCCGTCACGACCTCGGTCTCCTCCACGGCCCACCCGAGCCGGGCGCAGGCGTAGGCGACGGAGGAGGGGTGCGGGACGATCCGGGGCGGGGCGCCGAGGACTTCGTTGAGGGTGCGGCCGATCCCGTAGAACATGGGGTCACCGCTGGCCAGGACGGCGATGCGGCGCCCGGCGTGGGCCTCCATGAGGCCCGGCACTGCGGCCCGCAACGGCGAGGGCCAGGCGACGCGCTCGCCGCGGCAGGCGTCCTCGGGCAGCAGCGCGAGCTGCCGCGCCCCGCCGACGACCACCTCGGCGGCGCCGAGCACCCCGCGGGCGGCATCCCCGAGCCCGCCCCATCCATCGGCCCCGATGCCGACGACGGTGACGTCGGGGTGGGGGGTGCGGGGGTGGTTCACGGATACCTCGGAAGTGCGTTCGGCGTCTGGCCCCGCACTCTACTGTCCGGCCCCCGGCCCCGACCTCCTGGGTCCGGCCCCCTCACCCCCGCTCCCCGCGCGGTGGCTGACGCCCCTGCCCCCGATACCGTCCGCGGACCACGGGGGCCGTTCGCGCAGTTCCCCGCGCCCCCAAAACCCCCTTTTCATCCGCGGACCGCTGGGGCCGTTCACGCAGTTCCCCGCGCCCCCAAAACCCCGTTTTCATCCGCGGACCGCGGGGGCCGTTCACGCAGTTCCCCGCGCCCCTAACCCCCCTCTCGTCCGTCCACCGTGGCTGCCTGGTCGCGCAGTTCCCCGCGCCCCCAAAACCCCGTTTTCATCCGCGGACCGCTGGGGCCATTCGCGCAGTTCCCCGCGCTCCTAACCCCGTTCTCGTCCGTCCACCGCGCGTGGCTGGTCGCGCAGTTCCCCGCGCCCCTGTGGCGTCCCCCGGTACCGCGGCGGAGCCGCGCACATGTCACAGCCCCGCGCCCCTAAAGGCCTCGGTGCTGGCCGGCAGCAGGCATCTTCAGCCCGTCATGGGGGTCCCCCCTGGCCCTTAAGGCCTTGGGGGAGTTTGAGGACGAGCGCCCTTAAGGCGCGATCGGGGTCTGGGGCGGAGCCCCAGGGGGACCCGGAACCTACCAACCCGGGGCAAGGGGCGGGCGGGCGGGCAAAGGCCCCCCGGGGTCCGGGGCGCAGCCCAGGCCGGCCCACACGCCCCGCACGAAAACCCCTCGCACCTCCAACCCCGGCCCCCTAACCTGGCCCCGCCAGAACACCGACCCACCCCGCGGGAGCAAACCGTGCGCCGACGCTTCGAAGCAGCCCAGAGCCCACACCTCACGGCCCCCTTCGGAGAACCCCGCACCCATGCCCCCAGCACCCCGCACCCTCAACATCGGCATCCTCGCCCACGTCGACGCCGGTAAGACCAGCCTCACCGAGCGCCTCCTCTTCGACACCGGCACGATCCGCCGGCTCGGCAGCGTGGACGACGGCAGCACGCAGACCGACACCGGCGCCATCGAGCGGCAGCGCGGCATCACCGTGCACTCCGCCGTCGCCGCGTTCCGGGTGGGCGACACCCAGGTCAACCTCATCGACACCCCGGGTCACAGTGACTTCGTCGCCGAGGTGGAACGCGCCCTCGGCGTGCTGGACGCCGCCGTGCTCGTCCTGTCCGCCGTCGAGGGCGTACAGGCGCAGACCCGCGTCCTGATGCGCACCCTGCGCGAGGCCCGCCTCCCCACCCTCGTCTTCGCCAACAAGATCGACCGGGCGGGCGCCAGGACGGACGCCCTCATCGCCGAGATCCGCCGCAAACTGACCCCGCACGCGGCCTCCATGACGCACGTGCGAGACGCGGGCACCCGCGCCGCCACCACCGAGCCCCGCACCTTCACCGACCCTCGATTCCGCTCTGCGCTGGGCGAGTTGCTGGCCGAGCACGATGACACGCTGCTCGCCCGCGTCGTGGACGGACCCGAGCCGACCCCCGCCGACCTCTCCGGGGCCCTGGCCGACCAGACGGCGAAGGCCCTCGTCCACCCGGTGTACTTCGGCTCGGCGATCAGCGGCCAGGGCGTCGACGCCCTGATCGCGGCGATCGTGGCCATGGCGCCCGAACCGGCGCAGAATCCTGCCCCCGATCCGGTGGCCCCTCCCCGAGGCACGGTCTTCGCGGTGGAGCGGGATCCGTCGTCGGGGCACAAGACGGCGTATCTACGCCTGTTCGAGGGCGAAGTGACGAACCGTCAATGGCTGACGTTCGCCTCCCCCGGCACCCGCACCACCCACACCGGCCGCCTCACCGCACTCGACGTAGTAGGGGCCGGCACGGACGACTCCCGGACCTCCCTCGCTCCGGGCAACATCGGGAAGCTGCGCGGCCTCCCCGACATCCGCGTGGGCGACCACCTGGGCCGCCCCCCGGCCCGCACGCCCCGCTTCGCCGCCCCCACCCTCCAGAGCGTCGTACGCCCCCGGGAGCCCGGCACCACGCAGGCCGCCCGGCTGCACCGGGCGCTGACCGACCTCGCGGAGCAGGACCCGCTGATCCGGGCCCGTACCGAACCGGGCGGCGCCATTTCGGTGTTGCTGTACGGCGAGGTGCAGAAGGAGGTCATCGCCGCCACGCTCGCCGCCGCGTACGGCATCGCGGCGGTCTTCGAGCCGAGCCGAACAGTGTGCACCGAACGGCTCACCGGTACGGGCGAGGCGGTGGTCGGGATGGACCGCGGCCCGGCCCCCAGCGGCCACTGGGCCACCGTCGGGCTGCGCGTCACGCCGGCCCCGTACGGCAGTGGCACCGCGTTCGGTACGAGACCGAACTGGGCGCGCTGCCACGGGCGTTCCACCAGGCGATCGAGGAAACCGTCCACGAAGCGCTGCGCGCGGGCTGCGGCCCGCACGGCTGGGCGGTCACGGACTGCGCGGTCACGCTCGTCCGCTCGGGGTTCAACAGCATCTTCAGCACGGCGGGCGACTTCCGCGCCCTCACCAGGATCGTCCTGGGCCGCGCCGTGCGGGAAGCCGGTACCACGGTCCACGAGCCCTACCGTGCCTTCGAGTTGGAGGTGCCGCCCGACACCCTCGCGACGGTCGCCGCCCGTCTTACCGCGATGGGCGCGCTCATCGAGGAGAGCCGCGCCGCGGGCGAGGCGTGGCTGCTCCGCGGCACCGTCGCGGCCCGTCTGGTCGCGGCCATCGAGCAGCGGCTGCCCGGCCTCACCCACGGAGAGGGAGTCTGGTGGTCGCGCCCGGCGGACGAACGCCCGGTGACCGTCCGCGAGCCCGTCGACGCACCGGCTTCCGACACGGCACCCGGCACAGCACCAGGCAAGCCGAACGACGGGTTGGCGTAGACCTCTTGCGGCTTGGTCCAGACCAATGCCAGTCTGCCAAGTACCGCTACTGGCGGGCGACTTGGCCCACCAGCGCTCCGCCATGCCGCCCCACATCCCCGCATCCCCACTCCCCACTCCCCACTCCCCACGATCAAGGAGCACGCATGTCCGCTCGGCGCACCGCAGCGTCCCTGGGCGTCCTCGGGGCCACCTCCCTGACGGTCCTCGCCCTGACGCCCACGACCGCCTCCGCACACGGAGCCATGTTCAACCCGGTCAGCCGGATCGCCGCCTGCTACGCCGAGGGCCCGGAGCACCCGGTGTCCCAGGTGTGCAAGGACCTCGTGGCCGACTCGGGCACCCAGCCGCTGTACGACTGGAACGAGGTGAACATCGCCAACGCCAACGGCCAGTCCCGCCAGCTCATCCCCGACGGCAAGCTGTGCTCGGCGAACCGCGACAAGTACCGGGCGCTGGACTGGGCCCGTACCGACTGGCCGTCCACCAGCGTCGCGGCGGGCAGGTTCGACTTCAAGTTCCGTGTCACGGCGGCCCATTCGGGCACGATGACGGTCTACATCACCAAGGACGGCTTCGACCCGACGAAGCCCCTGAAGTGGTCCGACCTGGACAACACCCCCGTGGCCACCTACCAGACCCCCCGCACCGCGACCGACGGCTACTACAACTTCACCGGTACGCTCCCGACCCGCACGGGCCGCCACATCATCTACAAGGTCTGGCAGCGCGACGACAGCCCGGAGGCGTTCTACAGCTGCTCGGACGTCGTGTACGGCGGCACCGCCAAGGCCGCCGCGGCGCCCACCGAGCAGAAGATCGCCGCAGGAGCCCCCCACTCCACCGTGAGCCACCACGGCCACGGCGGCGACCCCGCGACCCCCACCTCCCCCTCGGCTTCCACGGCCACCCCCGCCAAGAACTCGGCCGCCCCCCAGGCCCTGGCCGCGGCCTCCGCCGCGAGCGTGGCAGGCGGCGGCTTCCTCCTCCTGCGCCGCCGCCGCGACTGAGCCGCCCGGGTCGGCCGGTCCCGGCCTCACCGCACGCTCTGCAACCTCGGCAGATGCAGATCGCGGAAGATCGCCGTGAGGCGCAGGGACAGGACGACGCCGGCGGCGACGACCGTCGTCAGGGTCGGGCCCGCCTGGAGCCAGTGCAGGAGCTGGTAGCAGAGCGCGCCGGCCAGGGCGGCGGTCGCGTACACCTCCTCGCGGAGCAGCAGCGGCGGGAACTGGCCGCACAGTACGTCGCGTACGACCTCGCCCGTGACGCCGGTCAGCACGGCAAGGATCACCACGGCGACCGGGGTGACGTGCGCGTCCACGGCGGCGCGGGCGCCCATGACGGTGACCACCGCGAGACCGACCGCGTCCACCACCATCAGCGAGCGCTGCGGCAGCTCCCACCTGCGCAGATACAGCATCGTGCCGATGCCGGCGCAGGCGATGACGGTCAGCAGGACCGCATCGTGCGTCCAGTACAGCGGGTGCCGGTCGAGGATCAGGTCGCGCAGGGTGCCGCCGGACACGGACGCCGCGAAGGCGAGCACCAGACCACCGAAGGGGTCCATGTTCGCCCGGTGCGCGGCCAGCACACCACTGGCCGCGAACGCGGCGACGCCGATCAGGTAGAGCACGTGCAGCATGAGGGCACCCCCGGGTGAAGCGGCAGAAGAGCAGCAGGCAGGAAGAGACGGCGGAAGCGGAAGCCGAAGCCGAAGCGGAAGCGGTACCGGTACCGGTAGCGGCAGGTCAGCGCTTGCGGCGCGCGAGCAGGAGGCCGCCCGCCGAGGCGAGGGCCGCGGCCGAGACGGCGACCACGTCGAGCACGGGGTCGCCGCGGTCGGCCGCGCGGGACGCGGGCCCAGCCGGACCCCCATGTGCCGCGTCACCATGTGCCGCGTAGCTATATGCCACGGCCCCATGTGCCGTCCCCACATGTGCCGTCCCCACATGGGCGGTTGCCACACGCGCAGTTGCCACATGAACAGGTCCCGCATGCCCGGAAGGGACGACCCGCACGGAAGGAACCCGCACCGAAGGAACCCGCACTGCGCGGGCATCGGCCGAAGCCACCGCACGCGTCGGCGCGGCCTGCGCCGGGGCAGTGCGTGCGGCCGGAACGACCACGGCTCCCGCGAGCACCGCGGTCACCGCGATACGACGGGTGAGGTCCATCCCCCGATGGTGCCGGGCACTCCCCGCCCCGCGGATCGGCCGTTGGGTCATACCCGACCCAGCCGAAAGCACGAGCCGGGCCCAGCCGCGGAACCGCCACCGCTCGGGACCTTCGGCCCTACTTTCACATCCACGCAAGTATGCTACTTTCACATCGACGCAAATAACCGTGCGGCCGCCGTCCAGCGCCGCACCCGTAGCGAGGAGGTGTTCGGGATGAGTCCCGACCGAAGTCCTCGCCGCGCCCTGCCCCTCGGCTGACCAGCAGTCCGACCGGCCCCCTCCAGCGCGCCCGCCTGCCCACGTACGCACCCCGTACGCCATCACGCGGCCCGCGAGGCGCACCCCGAGCCCCGGGGCCCCCGAGCCCGCGCGCTCCCGCGGCCTCAAGGCACCCCCACACGCAAGACCGCACCCGGCCGTACCCGGCCGCACCCACCCCTGACGACCCAGGGAGGTTTCGTCATGACCACACTGACCCCCACCCCCAACTCCAACCCCACCCCCCAGAAGCTCGCCCCGCCGGGCCGCCGCCGTGAGCGGCGGGCCGCCGAGCTGGAGGCCCGCACCCGTACCGTCGCCGAGCGGCTCGGCGCGATCGCCGCGCAGCCGACCTCGCAGGTGCTCAAGGAGTACGGCGTCGACCGCGACGGCCTCTGCCAGGCCGAGGTGCTCGACCGGCAGGAGCGGCACGGCCTCAACACGGTCGCGCAGGAGCGCGCCCCGCGCTGGTACGTCCAGCTGGCGAAGGCCTACGCCAACCCGTTCATCGCCGTGCTCGTCTTCCTCGCGGCCGTCATGTACTGGCAGGACCCGGCGGACCCGGGCGTCATCATCCTGTCCGTGATGGTCGGCATCAGCGGACTGCTGCGCTTCTGGCAGGAGTTCCGCTCCGGCCGTGCCGCCGACGCGCTCAAGCAGCTGGTCACCACGACCACCGCCGTGCAGCGCCGGGCCGGCGGCGCCGCCCTGCCCACCAACGTCGAGGTGCCGATGGACCAGGTGGTCCCGGGCGACGTGGTCAAGCTGGGCGCGGGCGACCTGATCCCGGCGGACCTGCGGCTGATCACGGCCAAGGACCTGATGGTCAGTCAGGCCGCTCTGTCCGGCGAGTCGTTGCCGGTCGCCAAGACCGACGTGCGCGCCGGCGAGGACAACCGGATCGCCGCATCCGCAGGCGACCCCGTCGAGGCGGGGAACCTCTGCCTCATGGGTACGTCCGTAACGTCGGGCACAGCCACGGGAGTTGTGGTCGCGACCGGCGCCGACACCTACTTCGGTTCCATGGCGGGCTCGCTCGTGGGCGAGCGGCCGCAGACGAACTTCGACACCGGGGTACGCAGGGTCAGCTTCCTGCTCATCCGCTTCATGCTGGTGATGGTCCCGGTCGTATTCATGATCAACGGCTTCACCAAGGGCGACTGGAACGAGGCCTTCCTGTTCGCCATCGCCGTGGCCGTCGGGCTCACCCCCGAGATGCTGCCGATGGTCGTGTCCGCGAACCTGGCGCGCGGTGCCGTGGCGATGTCGAAGAAGAAGGTCGTCGTCAAGCGGCTGAACGCGATCCAGAACCTGGGCGCGATGGACGTCCTGTGCACCGACAAGACGGGCACCCTCACCGAGGACCGCATCGTCCTCGACCGGTACCTCGACGTGCACGGCACGGAGGACAACGAGGTTCTGGAATACGGGTACTTGAACGCCCACTTCCAGACCGGACTGCGCAACCTCATGGATCAGGCGGTCATCGACCGCGTCAACGAGGCCGAGGAGGTTGTCGTCGACGCACGGTTCACGATGGTCGACGAGATCCCCTTCGACTTCGCCCGGCGCCGGATGTCCGTGGTCCTCAACCGCAACGGCCTGCTCGGCGGCGCCGGCCGCCCCGAGCACGTCCTGATCACCAAGGGCGCGGTGGAGGAGGTCCTGGCCCTGTGCACGCACCTGATGGACCGGGGCGAGCGCGTCGAACTCACCGACCAGCTGCGGTGGCACGTCACGCGCACGGCCGAGGACAACAACCGCCAGGGGCTTCGGGTGCTGGCCGTCGCCACCCGCACGATGCCGACCGCGCGCGACACGTACTCGGTCGCGGACGAGTCCGGCCTGACCCTCGTCGGCTTCCTCGCCTTCCTCGACCCGCCGAAGGCGGACGCGGCGGCGGCACTGCGCGGCCTCGCGGACAAGGGCATCGCGGTGAAGGTCGTCACCGGCGACAACGAGCTGGTCGCGGCCCGGGTCTGCGCCGACGTCGGCATCGAGGTCGGTACGGTCGTGACCGGGCCGCAGGTCGACGCGCTCGATGAGGCGGCGCTGCGTCAACTGGCCGCCAGGACAGCGGTGTTCGCGAAGGTCAACCCCGTGCAGAAGGCCAGGATCGTGCGCGCGCTCCAGGCCGACGGGCATACGGTCGGCTTCCTCGGGGACGGCATCAACGACGCGGCGGCACTGCGCGACGCGGACGTCGGCATCTCCGTGGACACGGCGGTCGACATCGCGAAGGAGTCCGCGGACATCA
The DNA here is from genome assembly GCF_002803085.1 of Streptomyces sp. CB01201. GTDB lineage: Bacteria > Actinomycetota > Actinomycetes > Streptomycetales > Streptomycetaceae > Streptomyces > Streptomyces hundungensis. The sequence continues at coordinate 29,751 of NZ_NNBJ01000027.1, forward strand.
TCCTGCTGGAGAAGGACCTCACCGTCCTGGAGCAGGGCGTGGTGCAGGGCCGCACCACCTTCGGCAACACGATCAAGTACATCAAGATGACGGCCTCGTCGAACTTCGGCAACGTCTTCTCGGTCCTGGTCGCCTCCGCCTTCATCCCCTTCCAGCCGATGCTGGCGATCATGCTCCTGGTCCAGAACCTGGTGTACGACATCGCCCAGCTGGCCACGCCGTGGGACCGCATGGACGAGGACTACCTGCGTAAGCCGCGCAACTGGGACGCCAAGGGGATCGGCCGGTTCATGGTGACGATCGGGCCCATCAGCTCGGTCTTCGACATCGCGATGTTCGTCATCATGTGGCACGTCTTCGGGGCGAACTCCGAGGCCAACCAGGCGCTGTTCCAGTCGGGTTGGTTCATCGAGGGCCTCCTCTCGCAGACCCTGATCGTCCACATGATCCGCACCCGCAGGATCCCGTTCATCCAGTCCCGGGCGACCTGGCCGGTCATGGTGATGACGGTGCTCGCGGTGGCGACCGGCCTGTTCCTGCCGTTCTCGCCGCTGGCCGCGACGATCGGCTTCGTACCGGTGCCGATGGGGTACTTCCCCTGGCTGGTCGGCGTCCTGCTCGCCTACTGCACGCTGACGCAGCTGGTGAAGGGCTGGTACATCCGCCGGTACAACAGCTGGCTGTAGCCGCGCGCAGCCGACGGCCCCGGGCGCCCGCCGCCAAGGACGGGCGCCCGGGGCCGTCGGCGCGTCACCGCGCTACGGCCGGCGCTGCCAGACCGGTTCCTCGTCCCGGAGCCTGTCCCTCCGGCGTTCGACCCAGTCGAAGAACTCTTTCGGTTGTGCCTCAAACGCGGCCGACAGGAGCTGATAGAGGCGGACGGCGTCGGCGTCCATCTCGTACTCACAGTCCGGGCACGCGCGCCAATCGCCGCGGGCCCGGGTGAGGTCAGCCGCACACCGGGGGCAGGCCGGGTCAACCGCGTCTACGCAGGCTGGGAAGTCCCGCAGGGGTAGCAGATCCACCAGCCGTCCTGTGTCGTCGTCATCAGCTGTCCGCAGTTCGTGCACTGCATCGGTCTTCCTCTCGATGGTCCGCATGGCGTACCACATGAGTGGCTACCCAGACAGGGGTCCGGCCCATACCGATCGCCCGAACGGCCGAGAACAGCGGGCTCAGGACGGAGTCACCAGCCGGGATTCGTATGCGTACACCGCCGCCTGGGTGCGGTCGCGCACCCCCAACTTGACCAGTATGCGGCTGACATGCGTCTTCACCGTCTGCTCCGCGAGGACCAGCGCCCCGGCGATCTCCGCGTTGGACAGGCCCTGCGCGATCAGGGCGAGCACCTCCGTCTCGCGCTCCGTGAGTGCGCCGACGCGCTCCTTCAGCGGGGCACGTGGCGCCTGGCTGATCCGCGAGAACTCCACGATGAGCCGCTTGGTGATGTTCGGCGCGAGCAGGGCCTCTCCGGCGGCCACCACCCTTACGGCGTGGGCGAGTTCGTCGGCAGAGGCATCCTTGAGGAGGAATCCGGACGCGCCCGCGCGCAGCGCCTCGTACACGTACTCGTCGAGGTCGAAGGTGGTCAGTACCAGCACCTTGACGGGTGATCCCGGCACCTCGGTGATGCGCCGCGTCGCCTCGATGCCGCCGAGTTCCGGCATGCGGATGTCCATCAGGACGACATCAGGGGCGAGTTCGGCCGTGCGGGCCACCGCCTCCAGGCCGTTGACGGCCTGCCCGACCACCTCGATGTCCGGCTCCGCGTTGAGCAGTACCGTGAATCCCTGACGGACCATCACCTGGTCGTCCGCTATCAGCACCCGGATCGTCACGGCGTGCCCTCCGGCTGCGGCGGAGTCGACCCGAGCGGAAGCACCCCAAGCGGCGCCCCGGTCGGCTCCCCGACGGGCAGCCCCATTGGCTCCCCGAGCGACTCCCCGAGTGGAAGCGTCGCGCTCACTTCGTACCCCCCGTCCGGCGTGGCGCCCACCGCCAGCTCGCCGCCCAGCATGGCAGTACGCTCCCGCATCCCGAGCAGCCCGTGGCCCGCACCCGGCGACGGCGCGACCGGGCGGGCGGGCGCGGTGTTGGTGACCCGCACCACGAGCCCCGCCCGGTGGTGGGCGATCAGTATCCGCACCGCCGCACCCGGGGCGTGCCGCATCGCGTTGCTCAGTGCCTCCTGCACGATGCGGAAAGCCGACAGCTCGACGCCGGGCGAGAGCGGGCGCCGGGTGCCGAGGACATCTGCGGTGACGGAAAGACCCGCGCCCCGGACGTTGGCGACCAGCTCGTCGAGCCGGTCGAGCGAGGGCTGCGGGGCGTGCCGCACGGCCTCCGCCGACGGGTCCTCCGAGCGCAGCACGCCCAGCACCCGGCGCAGCTCGGTCAGCGCCTCGACCGCGTTCTGCCGGATCCCCGCCAGGTTCTCGCGCAGCTCCTCGGACGGGTTCTCCACCAGGTGCGGGGCGACCTGCGCCTGGATGGAGATCACCGACATGTGGTGGGCCACCACATCGTGCAGCTCCCGCGCGATGCGGCTGCGCTCCTCAAGGAGGGTGCGCCGGGCGCGCTCCTCGGCGGTGATCTCCTCCTGCACGACCAGCTGCTTGCGCGCCACCCGCCGCCCGCGCAGCGCGCCCCCCACCACACCGGCGATCGCGAACAGGACGAGTGCCAGGCCGCCGCTCGGCGAGTTCTGCCGCTCCCCCGCGAGGGCCACGCACAGCATGCCCGCGCCGTAGCCGATGACGAATGTCTCGATCACGACCCTCGGCCGGTGCGTGATCGCGACGAAGAAGAGGATCAGGGCGGAGATCCCGACACCGACGCCGCTCCACGGAAAGAGCACGGCCGGATCGGCCCGGCCCCCCGCCCACACCCCGGCGACGAGCGTGACGGCCGTCGTCACCCACCACGCCGCCAGCGGCCGGTACAGGGCCGCGACCAGTGCCCCCGACTGCACCCCGGCGAGCGCCACCCCCGCCTGCACCCCCAGGTGGAATCGATGGGCGTACTCATCGGTGCCGCCCACCATCACGATCACGGCGCCGATCACCAGCGGCACGACGAGTGCCGGACGCCACGCGAGCCAGCCCTCCGACGCCCGGCCCCGCTCCGCCACCGGCTCTGACACGGTCAGCAGGTCCTGGCGCAGGGCGCGCGCCACCATCCGCAGCCGGTCCCCCACCAACGACCCGTCCCCGCGCCCTTTTCCGACATCCCCCGTCTTCACGGGGCTCACCCTAGGCACGCCGCATCTCCCTCGTCTCCCTCGTCTCTCTCGTCTCCCTCGTCTCCCTCGTCTCCCTCGCCGTGGCAGGACGACCCTCGCGCACCACGTGCGCGGTCCGGCGCCCCGGTTGTTCGTACGTTCGGAACGCGAACCGGCACAGCGTCAGCATCAGCGCGAACACCGGCAGCCAGCACAGCCGGGCCGGCACCCAGCCGGAGCCGTCGGGCACGGTGTGCAGCCCCGGCAGCGCGTCGCCCGTGAGCAGCCCGAGGCAGGTGACCGCGATCATCGAGGTCTGGTGCCACAGGAAGATGGTCATCGCGGACAGGTTCACCACGGCCACCGCCGCCCACAGCGCGGGCCTGCGCAGCACCCGGCGCAGCGGCCCGAGCAGCAGCAGCGCCGCGCCGCACTGGGCGAGCCCGAAGGTCACGGCGGCCAGCGTCGGCGGGTTCAGGTTGGAGATCGCCGCGCCCGGCACCCCGACCATGGACGCGGGATACCCCGCGAACCGGACGAGCAGTGCGGTCGCCCCGGCGCCGCCCACCAGCAGCACCCATCCCGTCGTGCGCAGCGACGCGCCCGCGTCGCGCCGGGCCCACAGGGCGCCCAGGCAGTACGGCACCAGCCATCCCGCCGGCAGGTTCAGCCAGCCGGTCACGGCGGCGCCGTCCTGCCCGAAGCGGTACACGTCCACGTACAGGACGACCGCGAGCGGCCACAGCGGGTGCAGCCGGGAGACGAGCGGGGTCGCGGCCGTCAGGGCCGCGAGAACGAGCAGGAACCACAGCGGGGACAGCACCAGTTTGACCAGGGTGTGCACGGTGTCGAAGCCCACGCCGGAGGCGAGCAGGCCCGCCGCCGCGACCAGCCACACCACGAGCACCGCCGCGACCGGGCGGAACAGCCTGCCGAGCCGGGCGCCCAGCCACCGCCCGTACGTCTCGCCCCGGGCGCGGGCGCCGACGTAACTCTTCGTCGCGACCTGCCCGCCGACCAGGAAGAAGACCGCCAAGGTCTGGAACGCCCAGGATATGGGGGCCAGTTGGGGCATGTACTGGAGCGGACTCGCGCCGCGCACGGTCCCGGTGTCGACGACGAGCGCGGTCACCAGCCAGTGTCCGAGCACCACCCCGAGGATGGCGAACGCGCGCAGCGCGTCCACGGCCCGGTCGCGCCCGGGCGGCGTGGCCGCCTCGATACGCCGGACGAGTTCCCGCACGGCGGGCTCACGCATGACGGCCCTCCTGCGGCTGCTGTCCGTTCACGATCCGGGCGAGGTTGCGCAGCGGTACGGAGCCGGGCCGCAGGTAGTCGCTGTGGCCGCCGGAACCCGCGTCGAAGAGATGCGCCCCGAAGGACCGCGATACGGGATCGGTGCCGAACCCGATGGTGACGAAGGGGAGTTGGAGGGTGGCGTGGGGGACGTCGGCTATCCAGTCGTCGCCGCCCCGGCCCGCCCAGACGGTGGCACCGGTGTGCAGCGCGGCAGCGGTGTCGAAGCCCGTACCGGGGCTGCCGTACAGGACGATGTCGGACACCGCGACTCCGGACGCCGCCTGCGCGCACACCACCGAGCCGTAGGAGTGGCAGAGCAGGGAGATCCGGGCGGCGGGGGCAGCATGCGTCAACTGCCCTACGAATGAGACCAGTTGACGGGCGCCGTCGCTCGCCCGGCCCGGGGTGAGGACCTCGGGGCTGATCGTGGCCGGGGTCGCGTAGCCCATCCAGGCGACGACGGCGGCGTGCGGGCCCAGCTCGTCCGCGAGGGCCCGCGCGCCGTTGCGCAGCCGGGCGTACACGTCGAGGTTGGTGTCCGAGCCGGGGACGAGGACCGCGATCCGCTCCGCGTGTGCCAGGTCGCCGAAGACCTCGGCGGTCCGGCCCCCGTCACGTCCGTCGAAGGAGAGGAAGTGCCGGTCCGCGTCCGCCATGGCGTCCAACGCCCTTGCCCGGCGCCGGTTTCCGTAGTCCTCGGCCATCTTCCCGGCGGCCAGGATGCCGGTCCGGTTCGCCGCGTAGCGGGCGTCGAGCCCGGCGAGGGAGAGCGGGGCGAGGGCGGCCGGGGCGGGGGCGGGCACCGCCTCGGGACGGGCCGCACCCGACAGCGGTACGGCGACCGAGGCCGCGACGACGGCGGCGATCAGGGTGCGCCGCAGCCGCCCGGAACGGCGCCGTGCGGGATGCGGGGCTCTCCCGCGGGGATCCTGCTGTTCGTGCGGGCGGCGCGACGCCATGGGGATGCCTTCCCTACCGAAGTGCCCGGGCTGCCGGGGTGAAGTGGTGCCTTCGGTAAGGAAGTTATGGAGCGCACGCCGTCGTCGGCGTCCCACCGGGGAGCCCACTTGGCAGGTGGCTCCCCGGAGCCAGGGGTGGCTCTCAAGTACTACGGGGCGGATCGGCGGTCCACCGCAGGGGCGGCCCCACGGCGATCAGCGACGGGCCCGCCCCTGCGCCGATCAGCGCCTGGCGGGCTGCTTCCGCTCGTCCTTGCCCCTCGCGGACTCCAACCGGTAGGGCACGTCGATCACGGTCACGCCGGGCATGAAGAGGAGCCGGGCCTTCAGGCGGAACGCGTTCTGGTTGTGCAGCGGCTGCTCCCACCAGTGGCCCACGATGTACTCGGGGATCACCACCGACACCATCGCGGTCGGGTCCGCGTCCGCCGTCTCCTTCACATGGGCGAGGACCGGCCCGACGACCTCGCGGTACGGCGAGTTGACGATCGTCAGCGGTACGCCGAGATCGTACGAGGCCCACTGCTCGCGCAGCCGGACCGCCTCCTCGTCGGCGGCCACCGTGAGCGCGGTCAGGGTGTCGGGCCGCAGCGCCTGGGCGAAGCCGATCGCCTTCAGGGTCGGGGCGTGCACATTGGAGACGAGGACGAACGCGTGGTGGCGCGAGGGCCTGCGCGGTTTGGCGTCCGGCTCGACGGCGACCTCCCGGGCCACCTGCTCGTAGTGGCGCCGTACGCCCTTCATCCCGAAGAACAGGATCGGCATCGCGATGATGACGAGCCAGGCCCCGTGCGTGAACTTGGTGATCAGCACGATGACGAGGACGAGCCCGGTCAGGGTCGCGCCCACCGTGTTGATGGCGAGCGCGCGGTGGATGTGCCGCCGGTTCGCACGGCCCTCGTCGGTGGCCAGGACCTTGCGCCAGTGCCTGACCATGCCGGCCTGGGACAGCGTGAACGACACGAAGACGCCGATGATGTACAGCTGGATCAGGCGGGTGAGCTGCGCGTCGAACGCCACGATCAGCGCGATCGCGGCCAGCGCGAGCAGCACGACGCCGTTGGAGTAGACGAGCCGGTCGCCCCGGTTGTAGAGCTGGCGCGGCGCGTACCGGTCCCGGGCCAGGATCGAGGCGAGCATCGGGAAGCCGTTGAACGCGGTGTTGGCGGCGAGGATCAGCACGCCCGCCGTGAACGCCTGCACCAGGTAGAACAGGATGTCCGCGTGGCCGAAGGTGGCGCGGGCGATCTGGGCGAGCGCGGTGGCGGTCGCGGTCCCCGCCGGCAGCCCCAACTCCGTTGGATCGGCGGCCACATGGACCTTGTAGACCATGGCGAGGGTCGTGATCCCGGCGAACATGGTGACCGACAACAACCCCATGGCGGCGAGGGTGTTGGCGGCGTTGCGGGCCTTCGGCTTCTGGAAGGCGGGTACGCCGTTGCTGATCGCCTCCACGCCCGTCAGGGCCGTACATCCGGAGGCGAAGGCGCGCAGCGCGAGCAGCACGACGGCGATCCCGGCGTAGTTCCCGGCCGCGTGGATGGGCAGATCGGCGGACTCCGCGCGGATGGTGGCACCGGTGGCGAGCCGTACGGCGGCGAACGCGAACATCAGGTAGATGACGCACACGAAGCCGTACGTCGGGATGGCGAAGATCCGCCCGGACTCGCGGACGCCGCGCAGGTTCATCAGGGTCAGGATCACCACGAAGCCGACCGACAGCGCGACTTCGTGGGTCGCGAGGGACGGAATCGCCGAGGTGATCGCGGCCACGCCCGACACGACGGACACGGCGACGGTCAGTACGTAGTCGACGAGCAGCGCGCTCGCGGCGGTGAGCGCGGCGGTCGGCCCGAGGTTCTCGGCGCTGACGACGTAGGCGCCGCCGCCCCCCGGGTAGGCGTGGCAGGTCTGCCGGTAGGACGCGATCACCACCACGAGCAGGAAGACGATGGCCGCGGCCGCGTACCAGGTGAGGTGCAGCAGGCTCGCGCCGCCGAGCGCGAGGATCAGCAGGATCTCCTCGGTGGCGTACGCGACGGACGAGAGCGGGTCGCTACAGAAGATCGGCAGGGCGAGCCGCTTGGGCAGCAGCGTCTCACCCAGGCGACTGGTGTCCAGCGGCCGTCCGACCAGCATCCGCTTGGCGGAACTCGAAACTCCCATAACCCAGGAAAGTATCTGTAATGCCGCATATCTAATGGTTTGCCGCACCGGGTGGGCCCGTATGGGTGAATTCACGTTCCGTGAGCCCCGCGTCACCGGGCGCCGCTACGCTCGTATGCCGTACGGCGTACCTCGGCAACGCGGTTGACGCGTAAGGGAGTTGACCATGACCCGCCCCAATGACCTCAACCCCTGGGACTCACCCCGCGCGTTCTACGGAGCCGAACTGCGAGGCAAGCGGAAAGCCGCCGGCCTCTCCCAGGACGAGCTCGGCGCGCTGGTCTTCTGCTCGGGCGCGTACATCGGCCAGATGGAGAACGCGACGCGCCGCCCCCCACTGGAAATGGCCAGGCTGCTGGACGCCGCGCTGCACACGGACGGGATCCTGACCCGGATGTGCGTGGCGATGGAGCAGGCTTCGCAGCATGCGGAGTACTTCCGCCTGGCGGCCGAGCTTGAGGCGATGGCCTCGTCCATCTGTGAGTACGCGCCGATGATTGTGCCGGGGTTGCTTCAGACGCCGGAGTACACCCGGGCCCTCATCAGGACATCCCGCCCTTTCGCGAGCACCGATTTCATCGAGAAGGCCGTCGCCACTCGCCGGGAGCGGGCCCAGTTGCTCGACGGACCTGAGCCGCCGGAGGTGTGGTTCATCGTTCACGAGATCGTGCTGACGACGTCGGTCGGCGATGCGGCGGTCATGCACGCCCAACTCGCACATCTCGTCCGCCTCATCGAGCAGCATCGCGTGGTGATGCAGGTGATTCCGATGTCGGAGGGCGCCCATCCCCTCATGCACGGCATGTTCGCGGTGATGTCCTTCTCTGACGCCCCGCCCGTGGTGTACACCGAATCCGCTTATTCAGGGCAGCTGTTGGACAGTCCGGCCCTGGTAGCGAGTTACGCGAAGACCTACGATCTGGGCAGGGCCGTGGCGTTGTCACCGGACGCGTCCTTGGCCATGATCCGGGCGGCTATGGAGGACTTCGCACCATGAACATAACGCGCTCTCTGGCCAACGCCCGCTGGCGGAAGTCGTCCTACAGCAACGCGGAGGGCGGCAACTGCGTGGAGGTGGCGGAAGGCGCGTGGCGCAAGTCGTCGTACAGCAACGCTGACGGCGGGAGCTGCGTCGAGGTGGCGGACGGCTTCGGGAACGTCGTGCCCGTGCGGGACAGCAAGGTGGCGGCCGGGCCGGTCCTGGTGGTCGGGGCCGGGGCGTGGGCCCGGTTCGTGGGTGCGGTCAAGGCGTCCTGAGTTCGGCAGCGGCGGACCTGCGAAGGGCCCCGTGCCGCGGTGTGCGGCTGGGGCCCTGGCGTGGTTCGCGGATCGGTGCCGCCGGGTTCGGATCGGCGCCGGGTTCGTCAGATGGTGCGGGTGGCCTGGGTGTGGCGCAGGGTGCGGAGGATGAGCCATTGGTCGCCCCAGGCCATCGCGGTGCCGATGACGGCCATGACGATGCCGAGGGTGAGCTGCCCGGTCGCCGCACCGAGTGCGAGGCCGACGATGCCGAGGCCGTAGCGGACCGCGAAGCGCACGACCAGCAGACCCAGGGCCAGGAACCGGGTGCGCTTGTTCTTCCACAGCGACTTCATGTACCGGATACGGGCCTTCAGGACGGTGAAGGCGAGCACGATCTGGACGATCGCGACGACCGGGATCAACGCGTACAGCACCGGGTAGGCCCGAGCGATGTCGAAGATCCCGGCGAAGAGGCCCACCAGCGGGAAGTACCAGTTCGGCAGACCCATCAGGACCGGTTCCCCTTTGCCCGCCGCCGAGTTGACCGGCTGAGCAGTGCTGACCTGAACCGGCGTCTCCATCGCGACCGTGGCGCTCATGGCGTTCCCCTCACGTTTTCCCCGTGCCCGCCGGCCCCTTGCCGACACCACTGATACTCCCGTCCGGCACGCCCCCGGCGGCAGAGCGAAGAATCCCAACTCCCGCAGGACAAATGTCCTGAGCGGGTCCGTGGTCAGTGGTCCGTGGTCAGTGGTCCGTGGTCCGTGGTCCGTTGGCTCAGACGAGGGCGGTGACGAGGAGGGTGAAGGCGGCAACGATGATGGCGACGCGTATGTAGTGGTAGCGGTCCCAGCGGCTCAGCTGCTCCTTCCAGTCGGCGGGCCGGGTCTCGGCGGTCCACGTCTTGCCCCGGTTGTTGATCGGGACGAGAAGCAGGAGCGACATGACCACGCTGAGGATCAGGAGTGCGGCGGCGATGACGACGAGGCCGGTGCCGCCCCGGTGCCGTCCGGCGACCACCCAGATCACGGCGAGGACGAGCGAGCCGATGTACCAGAACGGCATCACGGCCCCGAGCATCCGGCCTCCGTGCGAGCGGGCGCTCTGATTGCTGTCGTCGGGGAGGCCGTTGAAGATCGGGTTCATGACGAAGGCGACGGCGAACTCCACCCCCACCATCAGGCCGACGACCACGGTGGTGGTGACCTCTAGTGCGGCGAGCATGGTGACCCTCCAGATTTCTAGCGCTGCTAGGTGATGAGGCAATGCTAGACCTGTCGACGCTCTCTTGTCTAGCGGTGCTAGCATCGGGTCATGTCGGTACAGGAACGCAAGGAACGCGAACGGGCGGACCGCGAGCGCCTCATCGTGACGACGGCCCGCGAACTCGCCGAGCACCAGGGCTGGGACGCGGTCACCACGCGGCGGCTCGCGGAACGCATCGAGTACAGCCAGCCCGTGCTCTACAGCCACTTCCGCGGCAAGCGCGAGATCATCGGCGCCGTCGCCCTCCAAGGCGCGGCCGAGCTGGCCGTGGCGGTACGGGCGGCGACCGCCGCTGCGAGGGGGCCGCGTGCCCGGGCGTACGCGCTCGCCCGCGCCTACCTCGACTTCGCCACCCGCAACCCGGCGGTCTACGACGCTATCTTCCAGCTCGACGGCGGCCTCCCGTATGCGCGGGAGGACACTCCGGAGCCGCTGAAGGACGCCTTCGCCGCCCTGTTCGAGACGCTCGGCGAGGTCGCGGGGGACGGGGTCGACCCGGGCCTTTTCACCGAGGTGTTCTGGGCGTCCCTGCACGGGGTGGCAACCCTGACCCGCTCGGGACGACTGCCTCCGGAGCACACCGAGCAGAGGCTGAAGCTCCTGGTGGACCGGCTGCCCGCGGCCTGACCCGACGCCCTGCGGGCGGGCGTTGTCGGCGGCGCACCTCAGCCGCCGGCCCCCGCCGACCCGCCGGAGGACCGGACGGTCCGGGAGCCGGGATCCGGGAGCCGAGGCCGCGGAGCCGGGATCCGGGAGGGATCCCGGCTCCGCCGGGCGACGCTCCAGAGCGCGTCAGTGCTTCAGGGTGTCGTCGAGCCAGTCGAAGATGCGGCCCGCGGCCAGGCGCTGGGCGCCGGTGTGGCAGTGGGCGCCGGCGCCTTCCGCGACGGTGAAGCGCATGAGGGTCTTGGGGCAGGTGAGGTGGTCGTAGAGCTGCTGCGGCTGGCCGTCGAAGAACAGGTCGTCCTCGGCCTCGCAGACCAGCGTCGGGCAAGTGATCTTCTCGGCCACGCCGTCGGCGAGGGTGTAGTCGAGGTAGGAGGCCAGGAACTGGCGAGGGGTCGAGACGTCCATGACGTACGAGCCGTGCGTGATGGACCAGCGCATCGTCGGGTTCGTCTTCATCAGGGCCTCGATCGAGGCGTCGATCTCGGGGGCGTGCTCGGCCCGCAGCAGGGCCTCGGCCTCGGGCCGCGGCATGGGCATGTTCTGGGTGGCGAGCTCGCCGAGGTCGTAGACGCCGTCGACCGCGACGACGGCGGCGAGACGGTGCTCGAAGGCGGCGGCGCGGGGGGCGAGCAGGCCGCCCATGCTCAGGCCGAGCAGGCCGATGCGCTCGGGGTCGACCTCGGGACGGGTGTCGATCAGCCAGTCGAGGACCGGGGTGATCACGCTCTCCCAGTTGGGGCGGAAGGGGAGCCCGTCGTTGAAGCGGGCGCCGGGCTGGCCGGGGCCGTCGAAGGTCAGGACGTGGTAGCCGCGCTCCACACCGGCCGCGCCGCCGAAGAAGTGCATCTCCTCGGCCGTGCCGTCGAACCCGTTGTGCATGACGATGGTCGGTGCGGGCCCCTCGCCCGGGGCGCGGTAGAAGTAGCCCCGCAGGAACGTGCCCTCGAACGGGATCTCCACCGGCTCGATCCGAGGCGTGAAGAGCTCGGCGGCGGCGTGAAAGGCGGCGACGGCGCGCTCGTAGGAGGCGGCGATGCGCGGGTCGTCGGGGTTGCCGTGGAGGAAGAACTCGGCCGAGCGGAAGTAGTTGTTCGCCCGCAGGAAACCGTCCCGCGCCGAGATCTCGTGGCCCCCTTCGAGCGCGGCCTTCGCCTCGGCCTCGGTGCGCTCGGCGGTGGCCATCCACTGCTCGTACCAGCTGTCGTAGTCCCCCGCGGTGATCTTCTCGGCGGTGGCGACGACCTCGCCGAAGTCGGAGCCGCCGTAGGCGGCGTGGCCCAGCGCGCGCAGGGTCTCGTACCAGAACTGCGGGTCGTCCTCGAACAGCATCGGCTTCATGACCGTCTCCCTCAATCCCTTAACGCAGGTTTTCCTTGCGTTAAGAACGTAGCGCGGACGCCCCTGCTAACGCAAGAGCACTTGCGTTAGCATTTCGGGATGACCGAAGAACATCGCGACCTCAACGAGCCCGAGCGGCCCGAGCCGGAGGACCGGCCGCGCCGGCGCACCGGCGGCCGGAGTGCCCGCGTACGGGAGGCCGTCCTCAAGGCGACGGCGGAACTCATCGCCGAGCAGGGCCACGAGCGCATCCCCATCGCCGAGATCGCCGAACGCTCCGGCGTCCACCAGACGTCCATCTACCGGCGCTGGCGTACCACCAACGCGATCGTGCTCGACCTCTCCCAGGAGCGGCTCGCATCCACGTGGGCCATCCCCGACACCGGCAGCCTGCGCGGGGACCTCCTCACGTACGCCCACCGGGCGGCCGAGTCGATGACGGGCCCGGACGCGGCCGTGCTCCTGCGCGCGCTCATCGCCTCGGTGCCCCTCGGCAGCAGCGGGGGTACCGGGGATGCCGAAGACGCAGGTGCGGGCGGCATCCCGCACCCCCTGCCCGCACGCGGTAAGGACCTTCAGGACATGCTGGACCGCGCGGCGTCCCGCGGCGAGCCCCGCCTCGACCTCCTCGACGTCCTGGACGGCATCCTCGCGCCCATCTACCTGCGCACCCTCTTTCACATCCCGGTCATGGACGACCCCTACCTGACCTCTCTCGTCGACAAGGTCCTTGCGCATACCGCCAGTTGATCTCTCGTACCGGCAAGTCCCTTGCGGCGAGCGCCGGTCGAGGAGGCGTTCTCACATGTGGACGGGCCCTTCCGCGGTGCCCGCCGCCGGCCTCGGCGGGCCCTTGCGGTAGAGCACCACGGACACCAGGAGGCCGAGGGCGAAGAAGGCCGCCGACCACCAGTACGCCGTCGAATAGCTGTGGAGCTGGGCCTGGACCCGTGCCGCGGGGGTGGGCCGGCGGCCGACCAGATAGCTCGTGGCGGCGCTCGTCGCGAGGGTGTTCAACAGGGCCGTGCCGATCGAACCGCCCACCTGCTGGCTGGTGTTGACCATCGCCGAGGCGACGCCCGCGTCGTGCGCGGCCACTCCGGCCGTGGCCATGCTCATCGCGGGGGCAAAGATCAGGCCCATGCCGACGCCCATGACGAGGAGCGGGGGCAGGACATGGCCGGCGTATCCGCTGCTCGCGTCCAGGGCCGTCATCCAGGCCAGCCCGGCCGCACCGAGCCCCATGCCGAGCGGCACGATCGGCTTCGCGCCCAGTCTGGGGACGAGCTTGTTCTGCGCGACGACCGAGCTGACGATCATCGCGAACACCATGGGCAGGAAGGCGAGCCCGGTCTTGACGGGCGTGTAGCCGAGGATCTGCTGGAGGTAGTACGTCAGGAACAGGAACACGCCGAACATGCCCGCGCCCGAGATGAACATGGCCAGGTAGGACGCGGCCCGGTCCCGGTCCAGTACGACGCGCAGCGGCAGCAGGGGGTGCTTCGCGCGCGTCTGCCACCAGGCGAAGGCGGCGATCAGTACGCCGCCCGCCGCGAGGAAGCCCCAGGTCTGCGCCGAACTCCACGCGTGCGTCTCGGCGTTGGAGAAGCCGTACACGATGCAGAAGAGACCGGCCGAGACGAGGACCGTGCCCGGGATGTCGAGCTTGGGGCGGTCCTGCGGGGCGCCCGGGTGCAGCAGGCGCAGCGCGCCGAAGAAGGCGAGCGCGGCGAAGAGGAGGTTGACGTACAGGCACCAGCGCCAGTCCAGGTACTCGGTGAGCACGCCGCCGAGCAGCAGTCCCACCGCGCCGCCCGTTCCCGCGACCGCGCCGTAGATGCCGAACGCCTTGGCGCGCTCCTTCAGGTCGGTGAACGTCGTGGTCAGCAGGGACAGCGCGGCCGGCGCGAGCAGTGCGCCGAAGACGCCCTGGAGGGCGCGCGCGGTGACCAGGACCTCGAAGCTGGGCGCGGCGCCGCCGATCGCCGAGGCGAGGGCGAAGCCGACGAGTCCGACGAGGAAGACGACCTTGCGGCCGACGAGGTCGGCGATCCGTCCGCCGAGCAGTAGCAGCGAGCCGAAGGCGAGGGCGTACGCCGTGACGATCCACTGCCGGTTTCCGTCGGAGAAGCCGAGGTCCTGCTGGGCCGAGGGGAGTGCGATGTTCACGATGGTCGCGTCCAGGACGACCATCAGCTGGGCGAGCGCGATCACGCCGAGCACGAGCCAGCGATGCTCGTGCTTGGCCCCGGTGTGCGGGGCCTGCGGCGGCGGCACGCCGTCGCCCGCGTACGCGACGCCCGGTGGCAGGGTGCTGGACGGCGGGTGCTCGGTGCCGGATGCGGTGGACCCGGCGGTGGCGGCGGACGGGGTGGATGCGGCTGATGTGGCGGAAGCGGCCGATGCGGCGGAAGCGGCCGACAGCCGCTCGGACGCGCTCGCTATCCGCTCGGCGCGTCCGACCTCGACGGAGTCCTTGGTGTGACGGCCCATGTGCCGGTCTCCTCGGTGGTCTACCGGTTGATCCGACCCCCCTCGTCCCCCGGGGTGATCGCCCTCCCGGAATCGCCCCTCCCTCACGCTAAGTGAGGCCCAGGCGATCCGCCACGCGAGTGAACGGGCGTGGCCGCGTGCGGCGCCGTGCGGCTCCAGTGGCGGTCCCGGCCCCAGCGGCCCGTCCCTATTCGTCCCAGGCACGGCTGGGACGAATTTCCGGGTCGCACTGCGGACACGAATGCTGACACAGGGTCACTACTCGGGGACCCCGCACCTTGGAGAAGACACACATGAACCGAAGCACCGTGCGCAACGCCGTCGTCGCCGCCACCGCCCTGCTCGCCCTGTTCCCGGCCGCCGCGATGGCCGCGACCCCCACGGCCGCACCGGCTCGGGCGAGCGTCGCCACCGCCTACCACCACCACAAGATGCATGCGCAGGGTGTGGTGGTCACCGGGAACGGCCGCGGGCTGCACGTCCGTACCGGCGCCGGCACCACCTACCGGACCACCGGCACCCTGCGTTCGGGACGCCAGGTGTCGCTGGCCTGCAAGCGGAACGGGACCTCGGTGCACGGCAACCGGGTGTGGTACCGCCTGGCCGGACACCACGGCCGCTATGTGTCCGCGCACTATGTGCGGGTCGCGGCCGGGTCCAGCGTCCCGTGGTGCTGACCGTCGGCACGGGAGGGACCGGGACCGACGCCGGTCGCTGAATTCACAACTTCGCCCGTTCGCCCCGGGGGCCGGAGCTTGGCTCCGGCCCCACTGGGGTACAGATGGCCCCTGAACGGGACTTTGTGGACTTTTGGGAGGGACCGCGTGGCCCAGTGGCGACCGCTGCCCGAGACGACCCGGCCCGAACTCCGGCTCCTGACCGAAGAGTTGAGGCACCTCAAACAGACCTCGGGCCTGAGCCTGGCCGGTCTCGCCGCCCGCACGGCGTACAGCAAATCGGCCTGGCACCGCTATCTCAACGGGGACAACCTCCCGCCGCGTGACGCGGTCGACGCCTTCGGCGCGCTCGGCGGGGCCGAGCACCACGCGCGCCTCCTGGAACTCTGGGACCGCGCGACCCGGCCCTCTGCCCTGCCGCCGCCCCGCCCCGAAGCCGCCCCTGCCTCTGCCCCTGCCCCTGCCCCTGCCCCTGCCCCTGCCCCTGCCCCTGCCACCATCGCGGCGCCGCGATCCCGCCGTACGCATCACCGGACGGTGACCGTCGCCGCCGCGCTCGCGCTCGTGGGCGGCGCCGCCTGGGCCGCCATCCCGCACACCCGCGAGGCGACCCCGGCCGCGCCCGCGCCGCCCGCCTGTCAGGGCGCGAGCTGCCAGGGCGACGACCCGGCCCGCACCTCCTGCCGCAGCGACGCCCGCACCCAGAGCGCCCTGAAGACGGCCTCGTACGCGGTGAAGCTCCGGTTCAGCCCGTCCTGCGACACCATCTGGTCGGAGGTGCGCAACAGCTCGACCGGGGCCCGCACCGAGAGCCCGATGCTGATGGCCCCCGACCCCCGGCAGGCCGAGGCGTGCGCGGAGGTCAACCACAAGATGCTGTGCACGGGCGACGTGCCGCCGGGCTAGCCCGCGACGGCCGTGCCGGCCTTCTTCCAGTTGTCGCGCAGCCTCGTCAGGTAGTCCGACGCCTGGCTCCCCGGCTTCACGCCCCGCGCGAACGCCGCCATGTTGCCGCCGCCCGCGTTGTAGCCGAGCGCCATCAGCTCGTCGCGCGAGAGCGAACCGGTCAGGTGGGAGGGGAGCTGCGCGGACATGTCGTGCAGGTACCAGGCCGCCGCCTCGACCGCGAGCGCGCGGTCGTCGGGCAGCTCCTCCCACTTGCGCGCCGAGAAGTCCCGCCCGCGCTTGGTCTGGTCGAACGCGGCCCGGTGCATGTTCGCGATGCCGAAAGCGGCGTCCGGCTTGTACTTCTGCCAGCTCCGCTCGAAGGCCGGGTCGTGCGGCTTGTAGTCCTCGTTGTAGAGGATCGCCATCAGCAACTGGGGGCTGACCCCGGCCTGCTTGGCGTACTTGCGCACCTGGGGCGCGTAGGCGGCCGGGTCGTACGTGCCGCTCGGCGCCGACGGGCCGGCCGACGGCTCGGCGGAGGCCGAGGCCGAAGGTGCGGGCGTACGCGCCGGGCTCCCCGTGTCCGATCCGCCGCGTACGCATCCCCACGCGGCCAGCGCGACCACCGGCAGCACCAGCCACCGGGCCCGCCCGCCGCGCCTCCGCTCAGCCTTCACCATGCGGTCAGCTAAACACGCCTTGCTTGGCCGCCGCCACGAAGGCCGCGAATGCGGCGGGGGCGGCGGTGAGGTGGGCCCCCTCCGGATCCTTGGAGTCCCGGACCGCTATCCGACAGGGCTGGGCTGCAACCTCCAGGCACTGGCCGCCGGTGTCCCCGCTGTGGCTCGACTTCTTCCATTCGACTCCGCCGAGGGGGGCGCACTCGACGCAGTCGCCGCCGGTGTCCCCGCTGTAGCTGGACTTCTTCCATTCGGCTCCGCCGAGGGGGAGACATTCGACGCAGTCGCCGCCGCTGGTGCCGCTGTACGACGACTTACGCCACGGGGCGCCCGTCAGCTTCTGGTCGGTCCCCATAACGCTCCTCCACTACACGGGCGATGAGTGCCGCAGACTCCTCCACAGAGAGAGCGGCAGCCTGCAAGCGAGCGTAACCGACCGAACGTTCCCTGATTACTTGCGGATTGGCCGTCATGTGAGCGGTCCCGTAGCTCTCCGCGTAGAAGACATCCGGGTTGTCGTCGAAGCGCAGCAGATTGAAGGACCCCATCATTCCCGAGTGCTGGCCTGCCGAGTACGGCAGCACCTGGATCTGGACCCACGGGTGCTCTGCGTAGGACAGCAGATGGCGTAGCTGGCAGCGCATGACCTCAATGCTTCCGACCACGCGGTGAAGTACCGCCTCGTCCAGCACTACCAGGAGGGGCGGCGGATTCTCCCTGGACAGAATGCGCTGGCGCTCCATTCGGGCCGCCACCAACTCGTCTGCCCTGTCAGGGCTTTCCACGCCCATCAACGCCCTGGCGTACCCCGGGGTCTGGAGCAGCCCGTACACCACCTGGGCCTGAAACGTGGAGATATAGGCAGCCCGCGCCTCCATTTCCGCGTACTGCTGGAACCAGGTGGGCAGTTGGCTGCGCAGCACCAGGCCAACCAGCCGCGAGAACATCCCATCCGTACCGAGCGCAGCGTCAAGCCGCTCCGAGAAGTCGCGGGTTGGCACCCGGTGTGTGGTTTCGACCTGTCCGACCAGGGAGCCGGTGACGAAGATGCAGCTGCCGAGCGCTTCCTGGGTGAGGCCGGAGGTTTCGCGGAGGCGGCGGAGTTCGGATCCGTAGTAGTCAAGGGGAGAAGCGCTGGGGTCGAGGTCTCGGGCGCTGACCATGAAGCCACCTCCAGGGGCTGCGTTCGGCTCATCGCCGAGCGTAAGCGAGCCGTGGACACTGCGTGACGGTTATCCCGTAACTCACCTGACCCTGCGGCGAGTTGGTGGCGGCGACCGAACCGTAGAAGGCCGCCGCCACTTCCCCGTGTCCCCCGTGTTCCCCCGCGCTTCGAGCGTCTCGCAGGGGGCGCGGCGGAGGCATCCACCCGTGGAACCATCCGCCTCCGCCGCTCGGGGGAGGGGAGGTTCGGCCATGGGCCGTGGTGGGCGCGAGTGAGTGACGGCTCCCCTGCCGTCAGGAGTAGGCCAGTTGCTGTCGGGCGTACTCTGCGAATATGAGCGAAGCCGGCGAGCGTTTGAAGACCGCCCGCAAGCGGCGGGGACTGACACAAGCAGAGTTGGCTGACGAGTCCGGTGTGGGCGTGACTGTGATCCGGCACCTTGAGCAAGGGGTGCGCGCCACGGCCCGCATGGAGACGTGGCGGAAGCTGGCTCACACGCTCCAAATACCCACAATGCGCCTCGCCGAGGGGACGGACGACCCCGGAGTGACTGAGGGCACCGTGGAGACATGGACGGCCGTCAGAGAGGTGCTGAACTCCCCTCCTGGGACGTTGGCGATCGAGTCCGATGAACCGCCGACGCTGGACGGTGTCCGGGCCGTAGTCGGCGAATCCCTGCCGTACTTCAAGGGCCAGTTCGGCGCGCTTGCGCGAGTATTGCCCGGCATACTCCGCGACGTGAACGCTCTGGGCGACGAGGGGCAGGCGCTCCGTGCGCGCGTACTGCAACTCAGCGGATGGGCGCTGACCATGACCAGGCAATTCGATCTGGCCGAGGACGCACTGGATCGGTCCATGGACTTGGCAACCGACCGCATCCAAGCAGCGGAGACGATCAATAATTTGACTTGGCTGTACCTCCGCCGGGGTGAGCTGGATCGGGCCCGGAACACTGCCGTCAAGTGGGCTGACGAGACGGAGCCCACCAAACTGCGGCGCGCCACCCCTGACGAGCTCTCGGCGTGGGGGTGGATGCTGCTTCGCGTGTCAGCGGCATGCATCCGAGACAACCGACCGGGCGAGGCAAGCGCGGCGATGAAGTGGGCTCGCGTGGCAGGTGACGCGCTCGGCGCCGAATACCAGCCGAGCCCCTTCGTGACGCTGCGCACCTTCGGTCCCACGACCGTGATGCTCAAGACCGCGGAGAACGCGGCCGTGACTGGTCATCCCGAAGAGGTACTGAGGCTCGCCCGCCGGGTTCCGAAGGGTGGCGTCCGGCCGACGACCAACAATTTGAACCGGCATCAGCTTGACGTGGCTGACGCTCAGGCCAAGACCGGTGACTACACGGGGTCGGTCGCGCGTCTCCTCAAGATCAGGCGCAGATACCCCGAGTGGCTGGCTCATCAGCGGTACGCAGGTGACGTGGTGTCACGGATCGCCGAGAAGAGGCGACTCATCACACCTGAACTGCGGGAAGTGGCAAGCGTGGTGCGCGTCAACCTCTAAATGATCACTTGCGACAGTTCGGTGCGTCCGGGCGCGGAACTGTTGCAGACCCACCCTCGTAGCGCCCCTATCGTCACTTCTCAAGCTGACAGTGAGAGATGGCGGCGCGGATGCCGAGTGGGCTGCTCTTCCATCCGGCTTCGGCGGCCGAGCGACTACGAGACTCAACGATCTCGGCTGTGTGCGTGAACGCGGCTTCACGGTCCCCGGGGAGCCGTCTCAACCCGGCTCACCCTCTGCCGAGGAACCCGACTCACCGACCGATGGAGGTAGGGACATGCGTAGGTGGTGGCTAACGATGGCTGAGGGAAACCCGCAGGACGACAGCGACAGCGGTAACAAGCACGGCGGGGGCGGGTCGGACGAGGGCGGAAACACGAACGACGGCCAGACCCCGGCGGACGGCAAGTGAACGAGCACGACGCAAAGGAGGTGGGCCCCAAGGGGCTCGCCTCCGTACTCCTGGAAAAGGGAGCGCTCACCGCCGATTGGCTCCCCGCGTTCGAGGCTGTCCCCCGTCACGCGTTCACGCCGGATGCCATCTGGCCCGGTCGCGCCGGCATGAACCGGCAGAGTGACCGAGTGATCCGTAGCGAGGACCCCGAAGCGTGGTGGGAGGCCGTCCACAGGGACGCGCCGATCACGACCCAATGGGACGATGGGGACTACACGGGGCCGGGCAAGGGAAAGTCGCCCACATCGTCCAACTCCATGCCCACGATGGTGTTTTCCATGCTGGACGCGCTGAGCGTCGAGGCAGGTGACACGGTGCTGGAGATCGGCACGGGAACCGGCTGGAACGCGGCTCTGCTGTGTCATCGGCTAGGAGCCGAGAACGTCGTCAGCGTCGAGGTGGACGAGGTCAGCGCAGAGGACGCGCGTACCCATCTCCATGCCGCTGGGCTCCGTCCGCTGGTGCATGTTGGCGACGGAGCGCAGGGGTACCCGGAGCGGGCTCCGTATGACCGGCTGATCGCTACCTGTTCCATTGGCAGCGTGCCCCCGGCATGGCGAGCGCAGGTGAAGTCCGGCGGCCTGATCGTGGCTCCGTGGGGGCCGACGTACGGAGGGGAAGCGGTGGCACGTCTCACCGTCGCTGAAGACGGTACGGCGTCGGGTCCGTTCGTGGGGTCGTCGGCGTTCATGCGGCTACGAGCTCAGCGACCCCAGCGTATGCACGTCCGCGAGTACCTGGGCGGGCGGAAGTGGCCGGCGAACGGCTTGAGGTCCACGACAACTTTGTCTCCGGACGCCGTGGGCGAGTGGAACGTCATGTTCGCGATCGGAGTGCAGGTGCCCGGTGCGTTTCCCTGGGCTGAGACCTATGACGACGGCTCGTACACGCTCTGGCTACGGGACACGGCCGTCACGTCGTGGGCGACGGCTGACTACGTGCCGGGGAGTGATGAGTTTGAGGTCCATCAATCCGGGCCCCGGAATCTTTGGGATGAGGTCCTGGTGGCCTACCGCTGGTGGGACGACCACGACCGCCCCGGTTTCGATCGCTTCGGGCTGACCGTGGACAGCGGCGGCGAACGTGTCTGGCTCGACTCGCCCGACAACATGGTTTCTGCCTAGGCACAGCGCTTTGACGAGCCTTCCTGGACTCTCTGGGGGAGAGTCCATTCGATGGCGGACCGTACGTGGCCGTTCGCGCGGTTCCTCGCGCCCCTCGCCGGACCGGTGCCGGCCCGCACAGGCATCTTCAGCCCGTCATGGGGCCCTTGGCCCTTAAGGCCTTGGGGGAAATTGAGGACGAGTGACCTTAAGGCGCGACGGGGGTGCAGGGGGGCGAGCCCCAGGGGTCCCGGGTCAAGAGGGGGAGCCCATCGCTTCGCGGACCTCCGCCAAGGTCCGCTCGGCCACCTCGTTCGCCCGGGCATTCCCCGCCCGGAGCAAGCCCCGTACGTAGGACAGGTCCTGCGCATACTCGGCACGCCGAGCCCGCAGCGGCGCAAGGTGGGCGTTGACCGCCTCCGTGGCCACCGCCTTCAGCCTCGCCGCCCCGCCGTCCCCCAGCTCCGCCGCCACCTCGTACGGCGACCGGCCCTGGCAGAGGGCCGTGAGCAGCACCAGGTTGCTCACCTCCGGCCGGCCCTCGGGGTCGTACGAGATCCGCCGCACCGCGTCCGTCTTCGCGCCCCGGATCAGTCGCGCGGTGTCGTCCGAACTCGCCCTGAGCGCAATGGAGTTGCCCCGACTCTTACTCATCTTCGTGCCGTCCGTACCGAGCAGCAGCGGCGCCTCGGACAGCAGGGTGCGCGGCTGGGGGAAGACCGGCCCGTACCGCTCGTTGAAGCGGCGTGCGATCGTCCGGGTCAGCTCCAGATGCGGCTCCTGGTCCTTGCCGACCGGCACCAGGTCCGCCTTGCAGAACAGGATGTCGGCGGCCTGATGCGCGGGGTAGGTGAACATCAGGCCCGAGACGGCCGCCTGCCGGGAGTGCGCGATCTCGTCCTTCACCGTGGGGTTGCGGCCCAGCTCGGCGACCGATACCAGGCTCAGGAACGGCAGCAGGAGCTGGTTCAGCGCCGGCACCGCGCTGTGCGTGAAGATCGTCGCGCGGGACGGGTCGACACCCGCCGCCAGGTAGTCGAGGACCAGACCCTCGACGTGTTCCGTGAGCCGGTCGGCCACGTCCCGGTCGGTGAGCACCTGGTAGTCCGGGATGACCAGGAACAGGTCCATGCCCTCGTTCTGGAGGCGGACCCGGTTCTGGAGCGTGCCGAAGTAGTGGCCGAGGTGCAGGGGTCCCGTGGGCCGGTCGCCCGTCAGGATGCGGTTCTTGGCCGGGCGGTCCTTGGCCGGGGTGGCGACGGGGGCCGCGGCCGGCGGGAGGTGGCTGGTCGTCGTGCTCGTCGTGCTCATCGTGGGCTCCTCGCGAGGCAGGGGAAGGGGAAAGGGAGTGGCGGGCCTGGACGGCGGTGGCCACTGCGGAATCCCGGCGAGGGCGACGCGAGGGTGACGCGGGGGCAACGAAAAGGGCCGTCCAGTGACGAACGGCCCGGGTGACGATGTCGTGCGTGGGTGTCGTGGCCGCTCCTAGGAGGAGCGCCACCAGCAGAGGTGAGAACGGTGCTGCGCTACGGACGACATGGGTTCACTGTAGCCCGGCCATGGCGCCGGAGCCCAGGGCTCAACGGCCCACCGGTCAGTTCTCGTGTGTGTAGAACACATAGAACGCCGTCAGGGCCATCGCCGCTCCGAGCGCCGCCCCGATCCCGGACGAGCGCAGCACACTGTGGTCGGACAGGCTGTACAGGAACCCCATCGCGCAGCCGAACAGCGTCCCGTACGCCGCCGCGCGGATCTCACGGGGCAGGGCGGACTGGATGCGCAGGAGGCCGATGCCCAGGGCGATCAGGATCCCGCCCGCGACCACGCCGAGGACGACCTGCCCCCAGGTGATCACGCCGTTGCCGCCGTTGCGCTGGATGCCGGCGGCCCAGATTCCGTACGCCACGCCCAGGACGACGGGGACCGCGATGGCGGCCCTGCCCAGGGGGCGGGCCGTGCGCCGGCTCGTCATGGGTGCCGAAGCGTGTGAAGCGTGTGCGGCCATGGCGGCACTCCTTCCACTCATATGCGCGTCCCACTTATATGTGCGTCCCCCATATAGCCCACACCCGCGCGCGCCGCCCGGCAACCCGGGATTACGTGGACGGGTGCGCAGCTTCCTGTCCGTGGTGCTGATCGTGCTCGCTGCCGTGCTCGTCCCGCTCGGCGCGATCGCCGCCTGGGCGAAGACGGAGATCGGCGACAGCGGCCGGTACGTCGCCGCCATGGCTCCGCTCGCCCGCGACGAGGCCGTACGCGGCGAGGTGGCCGGCAGGGTCACCGACGCGATCATGAAGAACGTCGACGTCGGTCCGCTCCAGGACTCGGTGGCCTCTCTGGTCGGCGGGGCGGTCCGCTCCTTCACCACCACCTCCGCCTTCCAGGGCGTGTGGAACACCGCCAACCGGGCCGCGCACGCGAGCGTCGTGTCGGCTCTCACGACGAACGGCGGCGGCAATGACGTACGCATCGACCTGGCGCCCGCCGTCGAGCAGGTCAAGCGTCAACTGGTGGCACAGGGCGTGCCGTTCGCGAACAGGATTCCCGTGGAACACACCGACCTGACCGTCGTCGAGTCGACGAAACTCGGCCCTGTCCGCACCGTCTTCCGCCTGCTCCAGCGCATCGGGGTCTGGGGTGCGGTCGGCTGTCTGGTGGCCGCCGCCGGTGCCGTGCTGGTGGCGGTGCGCCGCCGGCGCGCCCTCGTCGGGGTGGGGCTCGGGCTCGCGGTCGGTGCCGTGGTGCTGCGGGTGCTGGTCTCCGTGGGCCGCAAGCTCACGCTCGACGGGCTGCCCACGGACTCCGATCCGTCGGCGGCGGGCGCGGTCTACGACGCGCTCACCGACTTCCTCAGCACCACGGCCTGGGGAGTCCTGGCGTTCGGGCTGGCCCTCGCGCTCGGGGCCTGGCTCACGGGCCGGCCGTGGCGGCGGGGGCGGCGAGCCGCCGAAGCGCCCCGTCCAGGACCGGCCCCGGCGGAGTAGCGGGCCCGGTCCTGACGCGCGTGGCGGCCCATGCCCGGAGGGGCGCGCGGCAGCCCATGCCCGGGGGGGGCGGGCAAAGGCTTGAGCAACCGTGCCGGGTGGGGGCCCGTCCTTGAGGGAGGATGCGAGCTCTGTGACCAGCTAGCGGGAGGCGGGCCGCCGTGGACACCCTGGGCACCAAAACCATGGGCGCCGGAACCATGCCGGACCGGGACCGCATGGTGGGCGAGCGGCGCCGACACCCCTGGCGGGTGGTGTCCGCACTGGCCGGGGCCCTACTCCTGGCCGGGGTCAGTGTGGTGGTGGGCTGCCGGGTCGTCGATTCGGACGGGGTCACCCCGGTCCCGCAGGCCCTCGCCTTTCTGCCGTGGCTGCTCGTACCGGGCGGCGCCGGGCTCGTGTTCGCCGTGCTCGGGCGGTGGCGCACCGGCATGGTGTGGGGCGTCGCGGTGCTCGCGGTCACCGGCTGGTACACCCAGCCGTACGGCGCGGCCGCGACCCAGCCGAAGGGCTCGATCCTCGCCGAGTTCCAAGTCCTCACCTCCAACACCGAGTTCGGATGGGCAACGGACGATCTGATCGCCACGGTCAAGCGCGAGCGGCCCGACCTCGTGTTCGTCGAGGAGTGCAGCTTCCGCTGCGCCGACGCGCTCGCCGCCGACCTGCCGAAGGCGGACTATCCGTACCGCGATGTCGTACGGGAGGACGGCTCGGCGGGCTCCGCGATCCTGAGCCGGTTCCCGCTGCGGGCGGTCGCACCCATCGAGTCGGTGATGGCCATGCCGGGCGCGGTGGTCACGATCGGCGGCCGGGACGTACGGATCCAGCTCGCGCACCCCTCGCCGCCGCTGCCCGGCGACGACACGAAATGGCATCAAGAGCTGGGCAGGATAAGGGAGTTCGCCCGTACCGCGAAGGGTGATCCGGTCATCGTCGCCGGGGATTTCAACGCCACCCAGGACCACGCCCTGTTCCGCTCGGTGCTCGAAGGCGGCGCCCTGCACGACAGCGCACGGCTGACCGGGCAGTCCGGTGCGTGGTCCTGGCCGGCCGACCGCAGCACACCGCTGCGCACCCAGATCGATCACGTCCTGGTGAGCGGCGACTTCAAGGCGACGTCCGCCCGCTTCCTCAAGCTGCGCGGCACGGACCATCGCGCGCTGCTGGTGGGCCTGAGCCTGTACGGCGGCTAGATCTGGTCGGTCCGGTCTGGTCGGTCTGGTCCGGTCCGGTCTGGTCGGTCCGGTCCGGTCCGGTCCGGACCGGTCCGGTCCGGTCCGGAGATTCACCCCCCGCTCTCCGATTCACCCTCGCTATCCACAGGGTCGGCGGGCGTGCCGGGGCGGGCGGCGCGCGGGGCGGGGCCGGTTTCGCCGTGCGGGGCGGGCATCTCGGGGATGATCCGGAAGCGGTGCTGCCACCGCGTGATCAGATTCGTAAAAATTATCCACAGGCTGTGGACAACTTTTACGGTTTTGTTGGGCGTCCCGTTTGCACCAAGTGATCTTTTTACGGTGTCGTGTGCTCATGGCTGATCGGAAGCGGGCGGAAGAGCGCGGGCGGCAGGGGCGGCTCGGGCCGCCGGAATGGCTGATCGGGGGACTGCGGCCGAGCCCGGCGCCGATCCCGTGGCCCGCGGTCGCCCGGTCCGCGATCGCGATGGCCGCGCCGCTCGGCATCGGCATGGCGACCGGGCAGAGCGCGTACGGCGCGCTCGCCTCCATGGGCGCGCTCAGCGGAGTCATCGGCGACACCGCCGACGCGTACCGGATGCGGATCTTCAACATCGCCGTGCCGCAGCTGTACGGGGCGATCGGGGTGACCGTCGGCAGCCTCGTCTTCGGGCACGGCTGGCTCGCGGTCGGCGCGCTGACCCTGGTGGCCCTGGTGTCCGGCATGATCTCCTCGATCGGCGCGGTGGCCTCCGTCTCGGGACTGCTGCTCCTGCTCAACGCCGTCGTCGGGGCGGGCCTGCCGATGCCGGGCCCGTGGTGGAAGGCACCGCTCCTGCTCACCCTCGGCGGCCTGTTCGTCCTCCTGCTCAGCCTGCTCGCCTGGCCGCTGCGGCGCACCGAACCCGAACGCGACGCCGTCGCCGGGACGTACCGTGCGGTCGCCGCGTCGATCGAGGCGGCGGCGACCGACGCGTACGACACGAGACGCCAGGCCGTCACGAACGCACTCAACAACGCCTACGACCTCGTCCTCGGCAGGCGCGCCCGCGAACACGGGCGCCGCGGCGAGCTGGTGCGGCTCTCCGCGCAGCTCAACGTGCTGATCCCGATCGTGGAAGCGGCCCCCGCCGTGCATCTGCGCGGCTGGGGCGTCGACCCCGCGATCCCGGCCGCCGTACGGCAGTTGGCGGACGCGGTCGAAGAGGGCCGCACCGACACCGTCGAACCCGAGCTGCCCGGGCCCACCACCCCGGCCGAACGCGCCCTGGACTCGGCGCTGCGGCACGCCTTCGCCGTGGTGCACCACCCCGACCCCGACCACACCAACATCGACGACCGCCTCGGGCGTCCCGCGGCCCTGCGCATCCGGTTCCGCCGCGCGGCCCGCAACGTCCTGCTCTCCGGCGCCTCCTGGCGTTACGGGCTGCGGCTCGCCCTGTGCATCGGGCTCGCGCAGGCGCTGGTCTCGGTGGTGCCGGTGGAGCGTTCGTACTGGGTCGCCCTGACCATCGTCTTCGTCCTCAAGCCGGACTTCGGATCGGTC
This sequence comes from Streptomyces sp. CB01201, assembly GCF_002803085.1. Taxonomy (GTDB): domain Bacteria; phylum Actinomycetota; class Actinomycetes; order Streptomycetales; family Streptomycetaceae; genus Streptomyces; species Streptomyces hundungensis. The sequence goes on from NZ_NNBJ01000027.1 coordinate 56,581, forward strand.
TTCGCCCGCGCCCTGACGCGGGCCGTCGGCACCGCGGGCGGGCTCGTCATCGCGGCGGCCGTCCTCGCGGAGGTGCCGCGCGGGTGGTGGGACGTGCCGGTGATGCTGGTGCTCGCCGCCCTGATCCCGGCGTTCTCCGCGAAGGGGTACGCCTTCCAGACCGCCGCCATCACGCCGGTGATCCTGCTGCTCTCCGACGTCCTCAACCACCAGGGCTTCAACCTGGTGATGCCGCGCCTGTGGGACAGCCTCATCGGCTGCGCGATCGCTCTGGTCGCGGGGTATCTGCTGTGGCCCGAGAGCTGGCACACGCGCATCGGGGCGCGGCTCGCGGAGGCGGTGTCCGCGACGGCGGAGTACGTGGAGTACGCGTTCGGCGCGGAGGACGACCGGGCCGAACGGGTCCGGCGCCGGCGCCGGCTCTACCGGGACCTGTCGACCGTACGGAGCGAATTCCAGAGGGCGTTGACGGAGCCGCCGCCGATGGGGGCGCGGGCGGCGGCGTGGTGGCCGCTCGTCGTCGCCGTCGAACGCATCGTGGACGCGACGACCGCAGCGCGGGTCCGGGTCAATCACGGGGCGGTGCGGCCTGCGGCCGGGGAGGTGGAGGAGGTCGCGGTTCAGCTCCGCGAGCTGGCGGGTGGGCTGCGTCGCAGTTCCCACCTGGTGGGGGTTTCGGTTGCCCTCCCCGGTCCCGCGGAGAGCGTCCTCGCGCCCCTCCGCGAAGAGGTCCGCGCGGCCCGAGCCATCACCTCCCCGCGCCCCTAGCCCCCCGCGCGGGCGCGCTGTCCCCTCTTGCCCGGGGGCGAGCTGTCCCCTCTTGCCCGGGGGCGCCGGGCCTTTTGCGCTGGGCCCGTTCCGCTGACCTGGGGGTGCGCTGGCCCGGGGGGCCGGGCCTTTTGCGCTGGCCCGGGGGTGCTGGGGCTTTGCCCCAGGCCCCGGGGTTTGGCCCCTCCCCGCCCCTTCCCTAAACCCTCCGGGGGTGGAATGGGGGTGGGTGAGCTTTCGGGGGCTGCGCCCCGGGACCGCCTTTCAGGTGCGGACCGTGCGTGGCTGGTCGCGCAGTTCCCCGCGCCCCCAACCCCGTTTCCGTCCGCGGACCGCGGTCGCTTCTCGCGCAGTTCCCCGCGCCCCTAAAGGCCTCGGTGCGGGCCCGCATCGGGCATTTCAGCCCGTCATGGGGGTCCCCCCTGGCCTTAAGGCCAGGAGGGAGATTGAGGACGAGCGCCCTTCAGGCGCGACAGGGGGTCTGGGGCGGAGCCCCAGGGGGACCCGGAACCCACCAACCCCGGGCCACGGGCGGGCGGGTGGGCGAGATGCCCGGGGTCTAGGGCGCAGCCCCAGGGGGACCCGGAACCCGCCAACCCCGGGCCACGGGCGTGCGGGTGGGCGAGGTGCCCGGGGTCTGGGGCGGAGCCCCAGGGGGACCCGGAACCCACCAACCCCGGGCCACGGGCGGGCGGGTGGGCGAGATGCCCGGGGTCTGGGGCGGAGCCCCAGGGGGACCCGGAACCCATCAAGCCCGGGTCGCGGGCGGGTGGGTGGGCGAACCCCCCGGGTCGGGCCCCAGGCGCCCGGTTCGGGCTAGAAGAGGGGGAGTTGGCCCGGGGCGGGGGCCAGTTCGAAGGCGGCCAGGGTTCGCTGGGTGGCGTCCAGGGGCGCCCGGCGCTTGGAAGAAGGGCAGAGCTTGAGCTCCGCACCCTCGTGCGTACGCGGATCGTGGCGTACGAACTTGCCCGCCACCACGGCGACGGACCGACCGCAGGACGGGCAAGATCGGCGAGGGGATACGGACGTCATCCCCCCATGCTGCCAGAGGCCTACGCGGCCGGCTTGAACGCCGAGGCGAGCCCGTTCCGCCACAGGCTGTTCACCCGGGACTTCTCCGTCGCGTTCGGGTACGCGTTGCGGCACGACGTACCCGGCCCGCCGCCCGACATGAGCTCACTGCACGGCCCGGAGTAGTGGTCGGGCAGACCAAGGACGTGCCCGGTCTCATGGGCGACGACCCGCACCGAGTAGTACTGCTGGTTCTGGCCGTAGTCCAGGAAGATGTAGCCGTTGCCGTGCCCGTCGGTCGAGGCGTACGAACCGTTCTGCGGGTCGTTGCCCTCGTAGTACTGGAAGTCCGCGCCGGAGCTGCTCTCGGCCAGGCGGACGTTCTGAACCGAGCCGTTCCAGATCTGCGCGGCCTGCGATATCTGGGAGCGGAAGCTCGGCGCGTTGGAGGTGCTGTAGTACACGGTCACCGCCGCGGCCAGCGGGTTCGCGGCCCGCTTCTTGGCGACCGACTTCATGACGGCGTCGTAGAACGCCCGGTCGTTGGCGGCCGAGTGCTTGCCGGCGGCGGTGTAGTGCGCGGCGCCCGCGGGAGCCGGGGCGGGGGTGGCGGCGGTGGCGGGGATCGCGCCGAAACCGGCGAGGGCCAGACCCAGGGCAGCGGTCACGGCGAAGGTACGCGGGTGTCTCATGGGGGGTTACCAATCGTTGGGGGGATCCGCGTCCGGCTGGGTGGGCCGGCCACGGGTGGGGGTGTTCCCGGTGATTGTGGAGGCCACAGCGGCGTACGGGAATGATGCCGATCTGCGATAACTCCCGCGTATCAGAGCGGTTTTGGACATCTGGTGGAAAGACTTAGCGCGTCCTAACCTCTGCCGCATGGACCTGGAGGTGAGACATCTGAAGCTGCTGTGCGCCATCGCCGACGCCGGCAGTCTGCACGGCGCCGCGCGGGCGCTCGGCACCAGCCAGCCAGCCCTCACCAATCAACTGCGGCGCATCGAGAACACCTTGGGCGGCCAGCTCTTCTCACGCGAGCGAACCGGCTGTGTGCCCACGGCACTTGGCCAGGGTGTGGTCGGACGGGCCCGGCCGCTGCTCGCCTCGCTGAGCGCGCTCGTCACCGAGACCCGGGCCGCGGCCGCCCGCACCGGTGGCGGACCGCGGCTTCGCATCGGCTCCACCGCGAGCCGTGCGATCCCGGGCTGGCTGCGCCGGCTGCGCGAGCGCCTGCCGAGTACCGAGACCGAGCTCCAGGTGGCGGTTTCGGCCACCGCGCTGCTGCGCCGGGTCGCGGCCGGCGAGCTGGACATGGCCTTCGTCCACGAGGTGGAGGGCTGCCCGCTGCGGCTGCCGCCGGGTCTCGACATCCGTACGCTCGTGGAGCGCGAGCCGCAGTTCGTGTGCCTGGCCGTGGACCACCCTGCCGCCCACCGGACGATCGTGGACCTGGCCGACCTGGCCGGCGACCAGTGGATGATCGACCCGAGCGTCGACGGCGAGTGGGAGGGACTGCGCCGCGTCCTCAACGCCGCCGGGCTCAATCCCCGTGTGCTGCACGGCGATTACCTGACGGCCGCGGGCCTGGTCGCCACCGGCGAGGTGGTCACGCTGTGCCAGCCCACCTCCCGGCCCCGCCCGGACATGGTCGTACGCCCGCTGCGCGGCGACCCGCTGGGCGTGCGGCTCTTCCTCGCCGTGCGCAACGGTGCGTACGGGGGCGAACTGGCCGGGGTCGGGGCGGACTTGGCGTCGGCGTACTGGGAGGCCGCCTCGCACTCGCCCCCGTATCGCAGCTGGCTGGCGGAGCGCGGCCTGCCGTAGCCGCCCGAGCCGTCCGGTCCAGACCACTGGTGGCAGGGCGTGGCGACTACGATGCCGTCGACTTCGGGTTCTCGTGGTACCGCAAAGCATCGCAAGGCCCGGAGTTTCTGACATACCGCCATATGTCGTGCCGTCAAAGGATGTTCGGGCCATGAGCAACAGCACCGGTGGCAGAGGACTGCAACCCAACGTACTGTCCACGTTCGACACCGTTGTCATGGCGGTCGCGGGGAGCGCGCCCGCCTATTCACTGGCCGCCACCACCTCCGTACTCGTGGCGGCGGTCGGGCTCGCCAGCCCGGCCGCGCTGCTCTACTGCGCGATACCCATGCTCGGCATCGTGCTCGCCTTCGGACGGCTCGGACGGATCGACGTCAACGCGGGGGCCGCCTACTCCTGGGTGGGCCGCACCCTGCACCCCTTCCTCGGCTTCATCAGCGGCTGGGCGCTCGTCGTCGCCGCGACCCTGTTCATGGTGGCCGGCTCGCTGCCCGCCGGCCAGATGACCCTCGGGCTCTTCGACCCCGCCCTCGCCCACCACACCGCGCTGGCCACCGCCACCGGCGCCGGATGGTTCCTGCTGATGCTGGCCGTCGTCCTGGGCGGTGCCCGGCTCTCGGCACGGGCCCAACTCATCGTATCCGGGGTCGAGTTGGCGATCCTCGGCGGCTTCTGCGTCGGCGCGCTCGTGCACATCGGGGAGGGCGGCGGGGTCGTCGCGTTCGACTGGGCCTGGCTCGGCTTCGGCCACTTCGACGGGGTCTCCGGGTTCGCTGCGGGCACCCTCATCGCCGCGTTCTACTACTGGGGCTGGGACGTCACCAGCAATCTCAGCGAGGAGACCCGCGACAGCCGCCGCACCGCCGGGCTCTCCGCGCTGGTCGGCGTCGCCGTCGTCTTCGCCCTGTTCGTCGCCTACACCGTCGCCGTGAACGTCCTGCTCACCAGCGGCGAGATCGAGGCCGGCCAGAGCAATGTCCTCGCCCTGCTCGGCGAACGCGTCTGGCCCGGCTTCGGCGGAAAACTCATGGTGCTCGCCGTCATCCTCTCCACCATCGCCACCCTGGAGACCACCCTCATCCAGGTCACCCGCTCCCTGTTCGCGATGGGCCGCGACCGTACGATGCCGGGCGCGCTCGGCGCCGTGCACCGCCGCTGGAACACCCCGTGGGTGGCGATCCTCGTCGTCGGCGCGGTCGCGCTGCTCCTCTTCGTCGCCTCCAACGCGCTCGGCTCGGTAAGGGACATCATGGCCGACGCGCTCGCCGCGATCGGCCTCCAGACCACCCTCTACTACGGGCTCGCCGGGCTCGCCGCCGTCGTCGCCTACCGCAGGACGCTCACCGAGTCCCTCGGCTCCTTCCTGCTCGGCGGCCTCTGGCCGCTGCTCGGCTCGGTCTTCATGTTCTGCGTCTTCGGCGCCTCGCTCACCCGGCTCAGCGCCGCCGCCGTCACGATCGGCATCGGCAGCCTGCTGGCCGGCCTCCTCCCCATGTTCTGGTACTGGCGCCGGGGCAGCGCCTACTACCGCCCCGCCCGCCTGGACGCGACCCGCTCCTTCGAGGCCGGCGCCGGCCATCCCAACTCCCCCACCCGGGGGCCCAGTTACGTCAATGCCGGGCACCCCACCGACTTCTGAGAGGCGGACACGGATGGCAGCACTGCGCCGCCGCTCCGACCGGAGTGCGGACCTTCGCTTCGACACCGACCTCGGCGACCGCGCGCTCACCACGGCCCGGCACGACATCGTCATAGGCCGCTGGCAGGGCGTACGCGATCTGCTGCGGGCCACCGGCGACCACTGGCCGCTGCGCACCCACCGCATCCGGGCGCTGGCGAACGCCGCCGCCGGGTCGTCCGTCGTCGAGGCCTGGCGGGCCGCCGAACCGGACAACCCGGACGCGGCGGTCCTGCGGGCCGCGACCGAGGTGACCCGCGTGTTCAACGGCGCCATCGCGGCCGGGCGGGGCGCCACGACCGACCGCGACCGCATCGACGTCGCCGTCATGGCCTGCCTCGCAGCCGCCGACGCCCGCCCCGGCGACCCGACCCCCTGGGCCTCGCTGCTCACCGTGGTGCGCCTCTACGAGGGCGGGGTCGCGCGGAGCGAACTGCGCGGCTGGTGGGAGGAGTTGCGGCGGCGCGACCCGTACCACCTGGAGGGTCATGTCCAGATGCTGCGCTACTTCTCGGCGCGCTGGCACGGGACACACGGCTCGATGTACGACTTCGCGCGGGACGCGGCGGGCGCCGCCCCGGCCGGCTCGCCGCTGCCCGTACTCGTGCAGATCGCCCGCGTCGAGGAGTACCGGTACGTCTCCGACGCGGCGAAGGGGCGGCCCGTGCGGGGTTTCGGGCAGCACTGGAACCACGAGCTGGCCGTGACCGAGCTCCTGCGCACCTACGACCGCTGGCTCGGCGGACGCGTCCCGGGCCCCATTCGCGCGGAGGAGGCCGCCGAACTCAACTACCTTGCACACGCGGCCTGTTGCGCGGACCTCACCCGGGAGGGCGCGGCGCTGGTCGGGCTGCTCGGCGAGCGGATCGCCCTCGTCCCCTGGGTCTACACGGGGGATCCCGCCCGTCAGATCGGGCGCTGGCGCGGGGGCGCTCCGCCGAGTTAGCCCACCGGGTCGCTAACCTTACGTGTCTGCGCTGGCCAGGGGTCTGCTCCCGGATCTGTGGCGCAGTGCGGTACTCATCGCACCCAACTCATGCGAAAGGCCTCGCCCATGGGCATTCGGAGCTTGCTGCGCAAGGTGTTCGGACGCGAAGGCACGGAGCGTGCCGAGCCGGCGGCGGCTTCCGTACCGCCCCAGACGGAACGCACCGCCGAGGCCGCGGAGGCGCCGGCCGAGGCCATCGAGGTGCCGGCCGAGGCGGCATCGCCCACCGTCCCCGCGCCGGGGCGGCGCGACCTGTCCCCGGCGGAGAAGCTGGTGGCCGCCGCGTTCGATGGGCCCCGTCCGCCCGCTGAAGCCGCGGGCGACGCGTCGTCCTCCGACCGCTCCCCCGCCGACGGCGCGACGGGTGCCGCCGAGGTGCCGCAGCCGCGTACGGAGGCGAAGCCGGAGCCCGAGGCAGGGCCTGAGCCGGCGGCGGTGCAGGCCGAGCCCGTCGCGGAGCCCGAGCCCGAGCCCGAGGTCCAGCCCGTCGCGGAGCCCGAGCCCGAGCCCGTACAGGCGAAGGCCGAGGTCGCACCCGTCGCCGAGCCGGAGCCCGAGGCAGAGCCGCAGCCGGAGCCTGAGCCGCAGCCCGTAGCAGCTGAGCCGGTCGCAGAGCCCGAGCCCGTACGGACGGAGGCTCCGGTCGAGCCCGAGCCCGAGCCCGTCCAGGCTGCCGCTGTCGTCGAGCCCGAGCCGGAGCCCACACCGGCGGAAGCCGAGCCCGAGCCGGAGTCCGTGCGGACGGAAGCCGAGCAGGAGGAGCCCGAGCCCGTCCGGGCGGAGCCCGTCGTGGCCAAGCCGGCCGTCTCCGCCGCCCGGGTCAAGTCCCGGGCGCCGGGGCTCGCCGGGGCCTACAAGGCCGCCGGGGCCGCGCTCAAGAAGGCGGGGCTCACGGGGGCCCGGATCAAGGTGTACCTCGTGCTCGACCGGTCCGGGTCGATGCGGCCGTACTACAAGGACGGCAGCGCCCAGGGTCTCGCCGAGCAGGTGCTCGCCCTCGCGGCGCACCTCGACGAGGAGGCGACCGTCCACACCGTGTTCTTCTCGACCGACATCGACGGTTCGGTCGACGTGACCCTCGACGCGTACGAGGGTGTCGTCGACGAGACGCACGCCGGGCTCGGCCGGCTCGGCCGGACCAGCTACCACCGGGCCGTCGAGGAGGTCGTCGAGCACGTCGAGAAGTCGGGGCACGAGGGGCCGGTGCTCGTCGTGTTCCAGACGGACGGCGCCCCGGACGCCAAGCTGCCCGCGCGCCAGGCCCTCACCGACGTCTCGGACAAGCCGCTGTACTGGCAGTTCGTCGCGTTCGGCGAGGACGACTCCAAGGCGTTCGACTTCCTGCGGACCGCCGAGGGCGAGCACGACCACGTCGGGTTCTTCCACGCCGGGCCCGCGCCCCGCGAGCTGAGCGACGCCGAGGTCTACCGCGGGCTGCTCAGCTCCTACCGCCCGTAACGCGCGGCCGGGTCGCCTTCGGGAGCGAGACGGTCACGGTCAGCCCGCCCTCGGCGCCGGGCTCGGCCGTGGCCGTGCCGCCGTGGGCCACCGCGATCGAGCGCACGATGGACAGGCCGAGGCCCGCCCCCGGCCCCATCCTGTCCCGGCCCTCGCCGCGCCGGAACGGCTCGAAGAGGGCGGGAATCCGGTCGGCGGCGACCTCGGGTCCCGCGGGGTTGGCCACCACGAGCCGGCCTCCGTACACGGTGACCCCGACCGGCCCGTCCGGCTCGTTGTAGGTGACCGCGTTGGCGAGCAGGTTCGCGGTGAGGCGGGCGAGCAGCGCCCGATTGCCCCGCACCACGGCCGGCGCCGGTGCGTCCACCTTCACGGTGTCGTAGCGCGCCGCCTCCTCCCGTACCACCTCCGCGAGGTCCACCTCCTCGCGCAGCTCCAGGCCCCGCTCGCTGCGGGCCAGCATCAGCAGCCCCTCGATGAGCTGCTCGCTGCGCCGGTTGTTGTCGAGCAGCGTCGTACGGGTGCGGGCGAGGTCGGCCGGGCTCGCGTCCTCGTCGAGGCCGATCTGGATCGCGGCGCGCTGGGTCGCGAGCGGGGTGCGCAGCTCGTGCGAGGCGTTGGCGATGAAGCGCCGCTGGCTGTCGAAGGCGGCTTCGAGCCGGCCGAGGAGGTCGTCGATGGTGGCGCCGAGTTCCTTCAGCTCGTCGTCGGGCCCGGCGGCGCCCACCCTCTCGTGCAGATTGCTCGCGGTCAGTGTGCGGGCCCGGGCCGTCATGACGTGCACCGGGCGCAGCACCCGGCCCGCCGTCCACCAGCCGACCACGACCGCGAGCAGGGCGATCGCGACCAGCGCGAGCGTGGACCACAGTGCGGTCTGGTCGGAGGCGGCGTCGCTGACGTCGGCGCTGAGCCGGTAGACGGTGAGCGGTTCGAGGGCCGTGCCGCGCTCGGTCCGGTAGTAGGCGGACGTCCCCGGCGTGTGGAGGGTGGTCGCGCGGGTCGCGATCGCGGTCGCCTGCTCCTGGGTGCCGGCCCGCGAGAGCAGGTTGACGACGGCGAGCAGCGCGGCGCCGAGCGTCAGGAAGACCCCGCCGAAGATCAGCGCGATACGGGTCCTGATCACCGCGGGCGGCCCTTCACAGCGCGTACCCCACGCCCTGGACGGTGCGGATGAGCGCGGGCTCGCCGAGCTTGCCGCGCAGCTTGCTCATGGCGACGCGGACCGCGCCGGTGAAGGGGTCGGCGTTGGCGTCCCAGGCGCGCTCCAGGAGTTCCTCGGCGGAGACGGCCGCGCCGTCGGCCTCCAGGAGGATCTGGAGCACGGCGAACTCCTTGGGCGAGAGGTCGAGCTCCTGGCCGTCGCGGTGCGCGGTGCGCCGCACGGTGTCCAGGCTCAGGCCGTGCCGCTCCAGGACCGGCGGGACCGGGCGGGCGCTGCGCCGCCGCAGTGCGCGGACGCGCGAGACCAGCTCGGGGAACTCGAACGGCTTGCCCAGGTAGTCGTCCGCGCCCAGGTCGAGGCCTTCGACCCGGTCCTCCATGGAGGCGGACGCGGTCAGCATCAGGATGCGGGTGCGCGAGGCGTCCGCGACGAGCCGGCGGGCCACCTCGTCGCCGTGCACGCGCGGCAGGTCCCGGTCCAGGACCACCACGTCGTAGTCGTGCAGGCCCAGGTAGGCGAGGGCCGCGTCCCCGCTGTAGACCGTGTCCACGGCGAAGCCGGCCCGGCGCAGGCCGGTGGCGACGAGCTCGGCGAGGACCTCCTCGTCCTCGGCGACCAGTACCCGCATGTTCTCGTCCTTCGTGTGCACGTGCCCCCTTCCGTCCCAGGATGCGTCCTTATTACGACAGGGGGTGTTTCGCAAACCTCTCCGTGTCCCGGCGCCCGCCGGAGCGGCCAACGGATGCCCTCCGGCCGGGGCCCGGACGCCGTCCACCACCCATCTCCCGGCCGTCCGGCATCCGGACATCCCGGGCGGGCCCGCGGGGGCCGGCCGATAGGATTCAGCGCATGCCTGCGCCGACGTACTACGTTTCCACGCCCATCTATTACGTCAACGATGCCCCGCACCTGGGCCACGCCTACACCACCGTCGCCGGTGACGTGCTCACCCGCTGGCACCGCCAGCGCGGCGAGAAGGTCTGGTACCTGACGGGCACGGACGAGCACGGGCAGAAGATCATGCGTACGGCCGAGGCGAACGGCGTCACCCCGCAGGAGTGGTGCGACAAACTCGTCGGCGAGGCGTGGCAGCCGCTCTGGGAGCACCTGAACATCGCCAACGACGACTTCATCCGCACCACCCAGAAGCGGCACACCGACCGGGTGCAGGAGTTCGTCCAGGACCTGTACGACAAGGGCGAGATCTACCAGGGCGGCTACGAGGGCCCGTACTGCGTGGGCTGCGAGGAGTACAAGCTCCCGGGCGACCTGATCGAGGGTGAGGACGGCACCCAGCTGTGTGCCATCCACAAGAAGCCGGTGGAGCTGCTCAAGGAGGAGAACTACTTCTTCAAGCTGAGCGCCTACGGCCCGAAGCTCCTGGAGTTCTACGAGGCGAACCCCGGCTTCATCCAGCCCGAGTCGGCCCGCAACGAGGTGCTCAACTTCGTGAAGCAGGGCCTCCAGGACCTGTCGATCTCCCGGTCGACGTTCGACTGGGGCGTGCCGGTGCCGTGGGACACCCAGCACGTCATCTATGTGTGGGTGGACGCGCTGCTCAACTACGCGACGGCGGTCGGGTATGGCGCCGACCAGGCCCGTTTCGAGGAGATCTTCCCGGCCGACGTGCACCTCGTCGGCAAGGACATCCTGCGCTTCCACGCGATCATCTGGCCCGCGATGCTGATGGCCAACGGACTTCCGGTGCCGGGCCGGGTCGCGGCCAACGGCTGGCTGATGGTCGGCGGCGAGAAGATGTCGAAGTCCAATCTGACCGGCATCAAGCCGCAGGACCTGACCTCGCACTTCGGCGTGGACGCCTACCGCTGGTACTTCCTGCGGGCCATCGCCTTCGGCCAGGACGGCTCGTTCTCCTGGGAGGACTTCACCGCCCGCTACACCTCCGAACTCGCCAACGACTACGGCAACTTGGCGTCCCGGGTCGCCGCGATGGTCGGCAAGTACTTCGGTGGCGAGCTGCCCGCCCCGGCCGCCGACGGGGACGCGGAGAAGGCCGTCCAGGACGGTCTCGCGAAGGCGGTCGCCGAGGCGGACCGGCGCATCGGTGACGAACTCGACTTCCAGGGCGGCATCCTGGCCGTCTTCGATTTCGTGAAGCAGGTCAACGGCTACCTCACCGAGCAGGAGCCGTGGAAGGTGGCCAAGGACGAATCGGCCGCGGGCCGCGCCCGGCTCGCGACGATCCTGTACACCGCGGCCGAGGCGCTGCGCGGGGTCGCGGTGCTGCTCAACCCGGTGATGCCGGAGACCTCGCAGAAGCTGTGGGAGTCGCTCGGGGCGGAGGACCGGCTCGGCCCGCTCGCCGGCCAGCGGGTCCAGGACGCGGGCGCGTGGGGCGCGTTGGCCCCGGGCGCGAAGGTCACCAAGGGCGCGGTGCTCTTCCCCCGCCTGGAGGAGAAGCCCGCGTAGGGCGGTGCCTTGATCGGTGCGGGGCCCGGGATCGATACGCATCCGGGGCGGTGCGGGGCCCGGGATCGGTACGCGTCCCGGGCCCCGCACCGCTTTTCCTGCCGACTTCGACTGTTCTTGGCAGTATCCGTGGCCCATTCAACGGTTGTTGATTCGCTGTTGATCGGGGCCGACCAGTCTGTATCGGTCGGGTAGCACGGGGAAGGAAAGGACAGGGAATGCCATTGCTCGCGAATCGTGTCACGGTGACCGTTCACGCCTCCGATCCGCTGAGCCGGGCCGGGGTCATCAGTCATCTCCAGCACCAGCCGACGGTGGAGGTCCTGCGGGAGAACCGGGAGCCCCGCGAGACGGACGGCCGTCCCGCCGACCCCGCGGTCGCCGTGATGCTGGTCGACCAGGTCGACGACGCGGCGTCGGCCGAGCTGCGCCGGGTGGTGCGCGGCGGTGAGCAGCGCGTGGTGCTCATAGCCCGCGAACTGCGCGAACCCGACCTTCTGACGGTGGTCGAGTACGGGGTGCGGGCCATCCTGTGGCGCCACCAGGCCACCGAGCAGCGCCTGTTGAAGGCCGTGCACAGCGCGGCGCGCGGCGAGGGTGAGCTGCCGCCGGACCTGATCAGCCGGCTGCTCGTCCAGGTCGGACGCCTCCGCCGCTCGGAGACCACCTCCGCCTCCGCCGGATCGTCCTCGGCCGCGCCGCTGTTCGGCATGGCGCCGCGCGAGGTGGATGTGCTGCGCCTGGTCGCCGAGGGCCTCGACACCCGGCAGATCTCGGAGAAGCTCGCCTACTCGGAGCGGACCGTCAAGAACATCCTGCACGCCCTGATGACCCGCCTCCAACTGACCAACCGCGCACACGCCGTGGCCTACGCGCTGCGCGAGGGCTACATCTAGCCGCCACGGCCCGCGGTCCCGGCCGGACCCGGCCGCCGCGGGCCCGCACCGCTCACTCACCGTCGCACCCCCGCGGTGCGGCCGTGTCCGGGAACTCGGGAAACTGGCTCAATGATCCACGAAATCGACGAGGCGCTGCGGCGCATCCTGCGCGGCGGTGCGCTGCCCGAGGGAACGGGGGAGGTCGTCTTCGAGGCCCCCACCCGGGACTGGGCGGCGCGTCGCAACACCCCCACCCTCAACGCCTATCTGTACGACATCCGCGAGGACGTGGCCCGCCGCGAACGCGGCTCGTACGCGGAGCGGGACGCCAACGGCGTGGTGCTGCGCAGGCGCCAGCCGCCGCGCTGGTACCGCCTGTCCTATCTGCTCACCGCGTGGACCAGCCGCCCCGAGGACGAACACCGCCTGCTTTCCGGCGCGTTGGCGTGCCTGCTGCCGCACGAGATGATGCCGCAGGAGTACGTGCCGCGCGCGCTCGACGCGTACAACGTGTCCATACCGCTGACCGTCGCGGTACCGCCGGCCGAGTCACGCTCGCTCGCCGACATCTGGTCGGCGCTCGGCGGCGAGCTGAAGCCGTCGCTCGACGTGGTGATCACGACGCCGTTCCCGGTCACGCCCGTGTACCCGGTCGCGCCGCCGGTCACCGAGGGCGTCATCACGGTACGCGGCCGCGACGGCGTGCCCGCCGACGCGAAGCCGCGCCTGATGCGGGGCTCGCGGAGCGGTGGCCCGGGTACGGGTACGGGTGCAGGTGCAGGTACGGATGACGCACCATCCGGCGCCGGTGAGCGGGACGGCGGTAGGCCGGGCGACGGTGCGCGCGGCGAGGGTGCGCGCGGCGACGGTGGTGCCCGGTGAACGAGGCCGCCCACGCCCTGCTGCTCCGGCTCGACCATCTGCGTACGTCGGTCGCGGCGCTGGTCGAGGCCCGCTCCGCCGACGATCCGACGGCCCAGGACCCGCTGCGGGGCCTGTACGTCTCGGCGGAGACGGCCACCCGTCTCGCCAACGCCCCCGCGCCCGAACTCCCGTCCCCGGACACCTCGTTCACGCCCGCCCGGGGCGACCGGCTGGCCGGGCTGGCGCGCGACTTCGGGCTCGTCGAGCTGGACGTGCTGCTCCTGGTGGCGGCAGTCGCGCCCGATGTGGACCGGCGCTTCGAGCCGCTGTACGGCTACCTCAACGACGACGTGGGCCGCCGCCGGGCCTCGGTGGCGCTCGCCCTGGAACTCGCCGGGACCGGGCCCCACGACCCGGCCGCACGCGCCCGTGTGCACACGGCGGCACCGCTGATCGCCGGCGGCCTCGTGACCCTGGAGGACGAGGACCGACCGCTGCCCGGACGCGCGCTGCGGGTGCCGGAGCGGGTGGTGGCCCATCTGCTGGGCGACGACACGCTGGACGGTCAACTGGCGCACGCCCGCGTCGAGTTGCTGACCGCCGGCGGGTCGGCGCCGACCGACGGCCTCGCGGCGCGCATCGCGCTCGCCGCCGACCCGGTCGCCGTCCATCTGCGCGAGCGGCGGGCCGGGAGCGGCGCGGACGCGGTCACCTCGGCGCTGCGCGGCGCGGGGCGGGCCGTGCTGCGCCACCGGCCCGAGCACGCCGACCCGGTGGCGGCCCGCGCCCTGCTGCGCGAGGCGCGGCTGCGCGGGGCGGGGACGGCCGTGGTCGTCGAGCTGCCGGACGAGCAGCCCGGCCCGCTGGTACGGGAGTTGACGGCGCCGGACGTCACCGTGGTGTTCGCCGGGACCGACCCGTACGACCCCACGTGGGCCCCCGGTTCGGCGCTGCTCGCCCTGGAGGACACGACGGTCGAGACCGATCCGCTGACCGCCTGGACCGAGGAACTCCCCTCGTACGAGGGCGACTTGGCGGAGGCGGTCGGCCCCTACCGGCTCGGCGCGGGGCAGGTGCGGCGGGCCGCGCGGGGCGCGATGGCGCTCGCCGGGTTCGAGGGGACGCCGGTGGGTCTGCCGCATGTCCAGCGCAGCGCCCGCCTCCTGTCGGCACCGCTGCTCGACCGGCACGCCCGCCGGGTGCGGCCGGCCGTCGGCTTCGCGGACCTCGTGCTGCCGGAGGAGCCCCTCGCCATGCTGCACGAGCTGGCCGGGCGGGCCCGGCACCGGGACCGGGTGCTCGGGGAGTGGCGGCTGCGGACCGGCGGCGGGCGCGGGCGGGGCGTGGTCGCGCTGTTCGCGGGCGACTCCGGCACGGGCAAGACGCTCGCGGCGGAGGTCGTGGCGGGTGAGCTGGGCCTGGACATGTATGTGGTGGACCTGTCGTCCGTGGTCGACAAGTACGTCGGGGAGACCGAGAAGAACCTGGAGAAGATCTTCGTCGAGGCGGACCGGACGGACTCGGTGCTGCTCTTCGACGAGGCGGACGCGGTGTTCGGCAAGCGGTCGGAGGTGAAGAGCTCGCACGACCGGTACGCGAACCTGGAGAGCGCGTATCTGCTCCAGCGTCTGGAGGCGTTCGACGGGATCGCCGTGCTGACGACGAACCTGCGGGCCAACATCGACGAGGCGTTCACGCGGCGGCTCGACCTGGTGGTCGACTTCCCGTTCCCGGACGTGGCGCTGCGCGCCATGCTGTGGCGGAGCTGTCTGGCCGGGGTGCCGCAGGAGCCGGCGCTCGATGCGGAACTCGACGCGTGTGCGAAGGAGTTCGAGCTGGCGGGCGGGGCGATTCGCTCCGCGGCGGTGACGGCGGGGTATCTCGCGGCGGGGCGGGGTTCCGCGGTGTCCGTCGCGGACGTCCGGGCCGGGGCGCGCCGCGAGTACGTAAAGTCCGGCCGCCTCGTCCCGGGCACGGGGACGCCCTGGGCCCCCTAGGTCGCCCGGGGCTCGCCCCTGAATGCGGGGCACTTGCGCGTGCGGGGCCGCTCGCGCGGGTGCCCCACCCCTGAACCGGCTTTCGTCCGCCCACCGTGCTGGGCTTGTCGCGCAGTTCCCCGCGCCCCTGGAAACCCGCTGCCGTCCGCCCACGGGGCGGGGTTGCTCGCGCCGTTCCCCGCGCCCCTAGAAACCCGGCTTCATCCGCAGACCGTGCGGAGTTGCTCGCGCAGTTCCCCGCGCCCCCAAAAACCGCTGCCGTCTGCCCACCGTGCTGGGCTTGTCGCGCAGTTCCCCGCGCCCTTTTTCGACCTTGCACCGTGGGTGGTTGCTCGCAGGCTTCCCCCCACCCCGCCCCTTCCCGAGACCCTCCGGGGGAGAACTCGTCGCCTGCGGGCCGTGCGGGGCCGTTCGCGTAGTTCCCCGCGCCCCCAAAACCCGTTCTCGTCTGCGGACCGTGGGTGCTTCTCGCGCCGTTCCCCGCGCCCCTGTAGGTGGGCCCGGATGACTCGGTGCTGGCTCGCATCGGGCATCTTCAGCCTGTCCGGCGTTTGAGGACGAGCGCCCTTAAGGCGCGAACGGGGTCTGGGGCGGAGCCCCAGGGGGACCCGGAACCTACCAACCCGGGGCAACGGGCGGGCGGGTGGGCAAACCCCCCGGGCTACGGGACGACTCGCCAGCGCTGCTGGTCCGCGGGGAGCGCTCCGCAGGGACGTACCTCGATCACCTGGAGGTGCTGCGTGTCGTTCGGCGTCAGGTCGGACATGCACCAGCCCCCGTCCTTGCTGACCAGGCGGACGAACCCGTCCGCCCCGTCGATCGGCTGGATCGACCACTTCTGGTTGCTGGTCATCTGCCCGTTCGTGAGCGAGGGCTCCCCACCCGAGGCCCCCCACATCTGCACCTGGTTCCCCTCCCGCGTGTTGTCCGCGACAGCCCACTTCTCCGAGGAGGAGCTGAAGGCGAACTCGTCCTTCGGCAGCGGCCGGATGTACCAGTACTGGTCCCACGTGGGGTTGTCCCGGATCTCGTGCGCCGCGTAGACGTAGCGTCCCTCCGGCTTCTGGTCCGTCGCCGTCGTCAGGTACATCCCGAGCCCGGACTGGAGCCGGACCAGCTTGTTGGGGTCGTACTGCGGCTTCTTCGGACCGCCACCCCCGCCACCGCCACCCCCGCTGCCGCCGCCCTGCGGCTTCGGCTTGGGCGCCGGTGCGGCCGGGGCCGACGGCGGCGGCGGGGCCGGCTGGTTCGACGGGGAGGGCGGCGCGGACGGCAGCGGGCTCTGCGAGCCCTGCGGGAGCGGTATCTGCTTGGCGGGCGCCTGCTCCGCGGCCTGGCTCTTGACGCCGGTGTCGTGCCGCAGCCAGATCATCACGAACACCACGAGCAGTGCCAGCAGGATCGAACCGACCGCGAGGACCCACCGTGGGAACACGGACGGCTGGAGGTAGGTGCCGCGCAGCTCCTGCGGGGCCGGATCGCCGGACCTCAACACCCCCACCGTGAAAGGGTGTTGACGCGTTCCGCCGAACCAGCTCACGTTCACCGCGGTCAGCTCCACCTCGGCGAAACCGGCCCGGCCGGGATCGACCTGCACCGCGGTGGGGTTCGCCTCGACGTTGGCGGCGTCACCGTTGTCGCGGGTGGAGAACGACGCCGTCAGCGGCTGGTTGCCGAGATTGTCGACGGCGAGCCGGCCGCGCGCCCGACGCCGGCCCCGCACCGAGCGCGGCACCAGCTCGGCACGCATCTCGGCGAACGGACCGACGGTCAGCCGCCCCTCGACGACATCGGCCTCATGAGGGTGCTCACGCGGATCGACCCGGATACCGAACACACTCGGCCCGGCGATCGCGTCCGAGGTGCGCGGCGGCGCGAACGTGATGTCGGCGGTGCCCTCCGCCCCGGGATAGAGCCGCAGCACGGCCGGCTCGACACGCGCCCACCCGGCCGCGTCACCGACCACCGTAAGCCGGTACTCCTCGACGGTGTCCCCCGTATTGCGCACCCGCAGCCTGACGGCGGCGCTGTCACCGGGGGCGACGGTGGTGGCGGGGGGCTCCAGGGCAGTCCACATACTCACGGCACGAGTCAAGTGGGACGGGCATCGAAGTACAGGGCCGGAAGGGGCAGTTCCGGGGGCAGGAGTCGCTGCCCGACCGGCCATCGCCGCTGGTCCGGTGGCCGGGGCCCGGGGGCTGCCACGGGGAGCCGGCCCCGGACGGTCGCGGGGGAACGACCGCCCGGGAGTTCTAGGAGGCGAGCAGCTTCGCAGGCCCCGATCAGCAGGGCCTAACGTCCGCTAACGCCGACGCTAACGACCCGGGTTCCCGCGGTCCTTCACATCCCCGCCGACCAGCCAGTTGATGGTCTTGGTGTCGGCGACACCGGTCTGCGGAAGCCCGACGTAGGACTGGTAGTCCTTGATCGCACTGGCGAGGCCCGCGTCCGACTTCATCAGGTAGCCGCCCTGCTGCCCGGCCTTGAAGTAGTCGATGCCCTTGTGCGCGTAGTCGCGGTCGCGATTGAGGTCGGCGTCCGAGATTCCGGCCTGGTTGGCCCACCACAGGGCCGCCGCCAGCTGGGTGACCTGGTAGGTCTTCGCGCCCGGCTTCACCTGTTCGGCGCGGATGCCCTGCGCCCACATCGAGGTGAGGGTGGCCCGCCCCAGCGTGCCGAGCTTCTTGTCGGTCGCCGTCAGCTGCATGCTGCTCTTCTTGTCCCGCATGACGTGCTGCTGGTAGCAGGTCAGCGAGTCCTTGGTGAGCTGGTCGATGATCCCGGCGGTCCAGCCGGGCTTCAGCGTGCACTCGTTGCCGAGCGTGGCGAGGCGGTACTGGGCGAACGTGACGATGTCGTCCGGCTTGTACCCCATGTCCCACACGGGGCCGACCGGCGCGTTCGGGGCGGCGGCCGCCTTCTTCGGGGGCGGCGGCACGACGGGCGGACCGCCGCCGAGTTCGGAGGCGGCCTCCCCGCCACCACCGCCACCGCCACCGCCGCCGGAAGCGCCGCCCGAGCCGTCCCCGGCCGGGGCGGACGCGCCGCTCTGGGCCGGGGGCGCGGGCGGCGGGGCCGAGGGCAGCGGGGACTCGGCGCCCTGCGGCACCGCACGCGCACCGGCGGCCGCCTGCATCTCGCCGGTCGCGGTGTTCACCTTCGGCTGGAAGGCCAGCCACAGCGCGATGCCCGCGATCGACGCGGCGACGAGACCGCTGCCCGCCATGAGCAGCCAGCGCGGCAGCACCGGACGCTGCTCGAAACCGCCGGTCACCTGGAGCGGGGTCTCGTCGCCGGAGCGGCGCACCGACAGGGTGATGCGGTGGTGCTCGGGCGAGCCGGTCCAACGGACGTGCTGGGGGCGGATGTCGAGCTTGGCGAACGCGGCCCGGCCCGGCGCCGCCTGGACCGAGTTCGGGGTCAGCTCGTAGGTGAGCCGGTTGGTCTCGTCGCGTACGGTCAGCGACGCCGTGAGCGCGGTGTTGCCGAGGTTGTCCACGGCGACCGAGGCCCGCCCGCGGAAGCGGCCCACCAGGCTCGGCGGCACCAGTTCGGCGCGCACCTCGGTGAAGGGCGCGACCGTGACCTGGCCTTCGAGGACGTCCCGCACCTCGGAGTGCTCGCGCGGCTCGACCCGGATGCCGTACGGGGCCGGGCCCGCGGGGGCGTCGGGGGAGCGCGGCGGCGCGAAGGAGACCTCCGCGGTGTCCTCGCTGCCGGGGTACAGACGCAGGGTGTCGGGCTCGATGCGGGCCCAGCCCGCGGGGGCGCCGACGACCGAGAGCCGGTACTCCTCGACCGTGTCCCCGGTGTTGCGCACGCGCAGCCGTGCGGTGGCCCGCCCACCGGGATCGACGGCGACGGCGGCCGGTTCCAGAGACGTCCACATGGTCATGGGGGGAAGGCTAGGGGGCACGCCGAACCGGCCCCTGCCCAAAAGGCTCTGTCAGAGGGCAGCCCTGGCTGCACTCGCGGCCCCGCGGCCGGGCGGGGCGCCCGGCTGTCGCGGCACCGTGGGCGCGGTCCACAGCAGCGAGGTCAGCTCGTCCGCCTCCGCGGCGCCGCGCGCGCTCAGGAGGCGGTGCGCGGTGCGCAGCGAGGCCAGCGCCGAGAGCGCCGGTGTCTCGCCGAGCGCGAGCAGCGCCCGGCCGCGGGCCGCGAGCGCGAGCCCGCGGCAGAACGGGTCCCCCAGGTCGCCCTCGATGGCCAGGGCCTGCGTCGCACAGGCCGCGGCCTCCCCGGGCCGCTCCCTGGCCAGGGCGCAGTGCGCGAGCCGGGCCCAGGCCAGCGCTTCCCAGCGCAGGTCCCCCACCCACTGGTGGTGCTGACGCGACTCGCGCAGATGCGCGGCCGCCCGTACCGGCCGGCCGCCCGCGAGCAACGCGCAGCCGATCTGGTACAGCACATGACCGAGCGTACCCCGATCCCCCAACTCCCGTGCCGAGCGCAGCACTTCGTCGGCTGCCGCCTCGGCGCGCTCGCGGTGACCGAGCACCATGTGGGCGCGTACGACATGGGCGAGCACGCGCACCGAGTCGCCCCGGCTGCCCACTTCGACGAACCGGGCGCAGGCCTGCTCGAACAGGTGCAGCGCCTCGTCGGTGCGGCCCATCGCGGCCAGGATCATGGCGAGTTCGTACGCCGCCTCGGACTCGGTCAGCGGGTCGCAGCCGAGCGCCGCGAACCGCAGGGCCTGGCGCAGGGTGCGTTCGATGCCCCGGTAGCTGTCGGCGCCCGGCTGCGGCACGGCGGCGATCAGCCGCAGCGCCCGGCCCGCCGAGCGGGCGTCGCCGTGGCAGTGCGCGAGGGCCAGTGCGCGCCGCGCGGGGCCCTGGAGTTCGCGGCGCCTGGCGGTGCCGAGGACGAGGTGCGCCCATCCGGTCAGCAGGTCCACCGCGGGCCGCAGCGCGGCTTCGCCCAGGTCCGGCCAGGGTCCCTTGCCCAGGGCCTGCTCGGCGGTGGCCCGGATCAGCTGGTGGGAGTCCTGGAGCCAGGCCCGGGCGGCCTCCGCGTCGGCGGGCCGGTAGCCGGGCGCCTGTGCCGGGCACAGCAGGTCGGGTACGCCGCTGAGCGGGCGCAGACAGCGCACGACGTGGGTGACGGTGGCCAGCACGTGATGCAGCAGCCTGCGCTGCGCGGCGGGCCGCTCGGCGGCGTCCGGGGAGGCGGCGAGCACCCGCCGGGCGAAGATCCGTACGAGATCGTGGAAGCGGTAGCTGTCGACGCCGGGCGCCTCCAGGAGACCGGCGTCGACGAGGGCCTCCAGGGCGTCCTCGGCCGCGTCCTCGTCGAGGTCGAGCAGGGCGGCCGCGGTGGCCCGGCCGAAGAGCGGCACGGCGGCGGCGGAGGTGAGGCGGAAGGCGCGGGCGGCGTCCGCGTCGAGGCCTTCGTAGCTGAGCCGGAAGGCGGCGTCCACGCCGAGCCCGTCGGCCTCCAGTTCGTCCAGGCGGTGGCGCTCGTCGCCGAGCCGGGCCGCGAGGTCGGCCACCGCCCAGTCGGGACGGGCGGTCAGGCGGGCCGCGGCGATCCGCACGGCGAGCGGCAAGTGGCCGCAGGCGGCGACGAGTTGGCGGGCGGAGTCGCGGTCGACGGCCACGCGCCCGTCGGCCACGATCGTCTCCAGCATCGCGAGCGCGTCCTGTTCGCTCATCGCCTCCACGTCCAGGAGCCGGGCGCCGGGCAGGCCGACGATCCGGGTGCGGCTGGTGACCAGGACCGCGCTGCCGGGGGTGCCGGGCAGCAGGGGGCGCACCTGGGCGGTGTCGCGGGCGTTGTCGAGCAGGATCAGGACCCGGCGGCCCGCGAGGAGCGAGCGGAACAGGGCACCGCGCTGGCCCGCGTCGTCGGGTACGCCCCCCTCGGCGACACCCAGGGAGCGCAGGAGGTGGGCCAGCACGTCCGCGCTGTGGGCGGGCTCGGCGTCCGCGCCGCGCAGATCCACGTACAGCTGCCCGTCGGGGAAGGCCCGGCGCGTGCGGTGTGCCGCCGCGGCGGCCAGCGCGCTCTTGCCGACGCCGCCGAGGCCGGTCAGCACGGCCAGACCCACGGCCCGGGATTCGGACGCGTCCTTGAGGAGCCCGGTCAGCTCGTCGAGCGGTCCGTCCCGGCCGGTGAAATCCCTTACGGGAGGCGGCAGTTGGGTCGGCCGGGCGCCGGCCCGGGGGCCGGCGGGAGCGGCCTCGCGCCCGGACTGCGGCGCGGGCGCGCGGGTGGGGGCGGGGGCGCCGGTCGGCGCGGGCACGCGGGTGGGGGCGG
>NZ_NNBJ01000028.1 GCF_002803085.1 Streptomyces sp. CB01201
TTCATGTCGACGCACCACGAACGGAGCAACGAACCATCGACTTTACGGACACGGCCTAGGGCCTGGGACAGCTCCTCGAACCGATGGGACCCGAGGTTGGTGAGGGCGTAATCTGTCATGTCGAGCATGATGAGGCACGGCACTGACAATGAGATTGTCTCTTGGCCTGAGCTGTATCAATCATGGCTGGTCGCGCGACAACTCGATCTCGATGGCCAGGGCGCCGAGGGCTTTCTTCTCGGTGCCGTAGATGGACCGGATGTTGGCCAACTGCTCGTCGCGGCTCGCGCTCGGGTTCACGTTGGCTGGGCCCTCGCCATCGAGCAGGGTCTCGTACTCGGTGACGCGCAGGACACGGACGTCGCAGGTCTCGTCGGTACCTTTGATGCGGAAGCGGATGATGTCGCCTGCGGCGAGGTCCTCCAGGTGCGGGTACTTGACCCGCACCTCGATGGTCTTGGTGCCCGCGGCTACGAGGTCGAAGTACTTGCGGTAGAGGTTGAGTTCGCGGACTCGGGCGGTCGTGTCGCTTATGCTGCGGGAACGCTCCTGGGTGCTGGGGCTGCCATCATGCGACCGATCTCGGCGGCTGAGTACGAGCGGAAGAAGTGGCGAGGGTCTGCGAGCAGGGTCTCGGTCAGGGCGAGCAGTTGGTGGGCGTACTCGGGCAACGAGCCGGGCCACTGCCGGGTGTCGAGCATCCAGTCGGCGGCGCCGTCGGGCAAGGGCGCGCGGCCCTCGCGTATCAGGGACTTGGACAACTTGGCGCCGGTGTCGGTGACGATCTGGGGGCAGAAGAGGCGGGCGGGGAGCTGGGCTCGCGTGAGGCCAATGGCCTGGAGGGCTTCGTCGACGAGGTGGGAGCCGAAGACCCAGTCGCCGCCCTTGACCATGACGCGGAGCGTGCCGCGTGGGCTGGACAGGGCGAGTTCCTTGACGAGGTTGCGGTACAGCGTCGCAAGGTCCAGGTATGCGCCCGTAGTGGGGGTGATGGTCGCCTCGTACGGGCCGTGGTGGAGGCAGACGGCTGTGATCGTGGCGGCCTCCGTGTCGGTCGGGCGAGCTTGGGTGCGTTCGGCGTGCTTCTCGGCCCAGCCGCAGCCGGGGAGCGGGCACGGAACGCGGATGTGCGGGGTGCCGGTCGAGCGAGCCACCAGCGGGCGGCGTCGATGCGCGGCAAGACTCGTAACCAGGTGCGGCGGAAGTGCTCGCCGGCCTGCTGCTGGCTGTACGTCTCGATCCGATACGGGATGCCCAGGCGCCGGGACAGCGCGGTGAACAGCGGTTCGTAGAGGGCGGCGACTAGGTCGGAGAGAGCCTGCTCGCCGAGTGCCTGGGCGTATGCGCGCTGGTAGCGGTGACCGGTTGCCAGGTCGGTGGTCAGGTCGTACGGGGCGTTGTCGAGGGCGCTGAAGAGGACTTCCGTCGGCAGGCCGAAGCGGCTTCGGAGGCGGGCGGCCATGGCGAAGGCGAGGGACTGGACCAGCGAGGTGCCGAGGTGCGGGGCACCGTTGATCTGAGTGCCGACGACCAGCACGATCCGTTCCGGTGGTTCGGCCAGGACGCGCGGAGTGAGGACGTCCTCGGCGTGGTGGAGTGCGTTGGCGAGCACGGTGTTCGGTGAGACGGGGTGCATGGTCACGGCGGATTCCCTTGCGTTGGGGAGCAGTTCATTCGCCTGGGTGCGGCCGAAGAGGAGCCGTTGCTGGAGCGTGGAGTGGTCGAGGTACGCGTCGATCTCGGCGGGTGAGGCGGCGCGTGAGGGGGCGTCGAGGCCCAGCACGAGGGCGGCCGGGGTGCGCTGCCGAAGAAGCAAGGTCCAGGGCCTGCCTGCGGGTATGCGCTTGCGGTACGCAGTTCCGTCGAAGCGCAGGGCGACGTCGGTCGGGCTGAGCGGGCGCAGCCTTGGCCCGATATCGGGCGGTGGCGGGGCCGAGGCCGACTGAGGTCGCGACGCGCGCATGCGCTGCTCGATGATCACGGGTGTCTCGTACGGGCTGCGGGGAGGCTGCGGCACGAGCAGCAGACAGCACAGGGTGGCGCCGGCCGGATCGGTGTCGATCCAGGTGGCGGTCGCGAGGGAGGCGATCAGGCCAGCGGACATCGTGGGGTGAGCGGAGCGGACGGGCGTCAGCATCGTGTCGCCTCGGTGTAGTGAAAGACGGCCCACACACGCTTACCGGGCCTTGGCGGGTGGCCACGCCCCAGTCGTCGGCGATGGCGGAGACGAGGAAAAGACCACGACCGTCGTCGCTGGTGTCCGGTGCCTTGTGTTGCTTCGGGGTTCCATCGCCGGCGTCGTGCATTTCCAGCAGCAGGTGGGTGGTGTGGAGCTCCAGGCGGACGAGGATCAGACTTCCGGCGGGGCCGCCGTGCAGCAGGGCGTTGGTCACCAACTCCGAGGCGCACAAGTGGATGTCATCGAGGCGTCGGGTCATCGCCCACTGGGTAAGGGCCTCGGCGACGAACTCACGGGCGGCGTGCGCTGCGGGCCTGTATCGGATGGGAAGTGTCGAGCGTTGCTCGTCGGCACCACCGCCCTCGGCGTCGTCCGGCGAATGTGTCTCGGCTTCTCGCGTGCTCTGCTGGCCATGCCAACAGCCAATCGCCATCGCTCGTTTGGGTCGGGAGCCAGCGCGGGGGCCAAGCGGGGTCCACTACGGGGGCCAGGATCCAGCTCCGAGGAGATGGGATGGGCGACACGGGTATCGGTGCCCTGCTCCTCCGCCTGCGCAAGGAGCGCGGCTGGACCCAGCAGAAGGTTGCCGACGAGTACAACGCCCGCGAGGGCCGCGCTGCCATGACCGGCAAGGAGATCGGGCGCTACGAGCGTGAGGTGCGAATCCCGGTCCCGTACACGCGAAGGCACTTGGCCCACAGCTCAAGGGCGGTCCACGAACAGTGCCTTCGCCTCACAGGCGAAGAGCGCGATGCTCGCGCCCTCACCGAGTACATCGAGGGCGGCGGCTACTGCCACTAACCGACCCATAGGAGAACGAACTTGGCCAACGTCCAGAAGCGCCCCAACGGCAAATGGCGGGCCCGCTACCGCGACCTCGACGGCAAGGAACACGCCCGCCACTTCGAGCGCAAGGTCGACGCCCAGCGCTGGCTCGACGAGGTCACGACCAGCATGGTCACCGGCCTGTACGTCGACCCGCGCGCAGGCAAGATCTCCTTCGAGAAGTACACGACGAAGTGGGAGGCGGAGCAGATCGCAGGCGAGGCCGGTACCCGCATCACCGACAACGCCCTGCGGGTGCACCTGATACCCGCGCTCGGCGGCTACGCGATGGCGTCCCTGCGTCGCAGCCACATCCAGGCTCTCTTCAAGAAGCTCTCGGATCAGCTCGGGCCCGGCAGGGTGCGCAACGTCTACGACGTCCTCGTCCGCGTTATGACGGCGGCCGTCGAGGCAAGGTCATACCCGCCAGCCCTTGCAAGCGGATCACCCTCCCGCCCATGCCGGACGAGGAGATCACGCCACCCATGGTCGCGCAGGTCGAGGCGATGCTCGGCGAGATGCCGCCGTACATCCGCTCGGCGATCATCGTCCTGGCCGGATCGGGCTTGCGCATAGGCGAGTTGCTCGGCCTGAAAGTCTCGGACGTCGACTTCAAGAACGGCACCATCCGCGTCGAGCGGCAGCGCCTGCAGCCCGGCCTGATCGGGCCGCCGAAGACCGGCAAGTCCCGGCGCACGGTCCGGGTCGGCGAGGTCGTAACCGACACGCTCCTCGCGCATCTCGCCGCACGGCCCTCGAAAGAGTGGCTGTTCACGATGGAGGAGGGGGAGCCGCTCAACTACCGACGGTGGAAGACGGAGTGGAACTGCGCCCGCAAGGCGCTCCAAGAGGCGGAGAAGGAGGCGGCCGAGCGCGAGGGCCGTAAGCCCGTCGAGCTGCCGCACATGGTGACCCACGACCTGCGGCACTTCTTCGCCTCCGCGCTCATCGCGGGCGGGGCGAGCGTCAAGCAGGTGCAGATGGTCCTCGGCCACGCGTCCGCCGTCATCACGCTGCGGATCTACGCACACCTCTGGCCGGGTGAAGAAGACCGCACCCGCTCCGTCATGGACGCCGTGCTCGGCGGCCTGCGGACCGGGTGCGGACAGGTAAGCGATCTGACTAGCGAAACCGCAGGTCAGACGGCCTAACCAAAGATCAGGCCTTCTTGGTCTCCCAGAAGATGCGGTCGATCTCGGCGATGAGGTCGAGCGCCTTCTGGCCGGTCGCCGGGTCGGTCGACGCCTTGGCGGCCGAGAGGGCCTTCAGGGTGTCGTTCACCAGCTGGTGCAGCTCCGGGTACTTCTCGAAGTGCGGCGGCTTGAAGTAGTCGCTCCACAGCACCGACACGTGGTGCTTGGCGAGCTCGGCGCGCTGCTCCTTGATGACCACGGCACGGGCACGGAAGTGCGCGTCCTCGTTGGCCTGGAACTTTTCCTGCACGGCCTTGACCGACTCCGCCTCGATGCGGGCCTGGGCCGGGTCGTACACGCCGCAGGGCAGGTCGCAGTGGGCGCTGACCTTCACCTTGGGGGCAAACAGGCGGGAAAGCATTGAGCTGTCCTTCCTCGTGATCGTCTTCTCAGGTGGGACATTACTCGGTGAGAGGCGGTATTTCGCGGGTGCCCCCATGGGCTTAGGTCAAAAGTCCAGGGGCACCCCGGGACTCGTGGCGGAACGTACCGTGGGATCGGCGGCGGGGTGCCGGTGGCCTGGAGGTGGGTGAGGTATGACGGATGAGGGGCGGGAGCCGAGGGTGCCGTTGGGGATCGCCGAGGTGCTGGGAACCTCGATGGTTCCCACGCTGCTGCACGGGGATCAGCTGCTCGTGCACTACGGCGCGGAGCTGCGGACCGGCGATGTGGCCGTGCTGCGGCACCCTTTGCAGCAGGATCTGCTGATCGTCAAGCGGCTCATGGAGCTGCGCGAGAGCGGCTGGTGGGTGCTGGGCGACAACACCGACGACGAGGTCGTGGACAGCCGGGCCTTCGGCGCGGTGCCGGTCGACCTCGTGCTCGGCCGGGTGCGCGGGCGCTTCCGGCCGATGACGGCGGGGCGCCGGCGCACGGTCGGCTACCTGGCGTCCTGGGTGGTCTCCTCGGTGCGGCCGGTGCTGTCCGACCGTTCGGTCTCCAGACGCTTGCGGGCCCGGTAGGCGGCCACGTTGGCGCGGGTGGCGCAGCGGTCCGAGCAGTAGCGGCGCGAGCGGTTGGTCGAGGTGTCCAGATAGGCGTTGCGGCAGGGTGCGGCCTGGCACAGGCCGAGCCGGTCGACCCCGTACTCCGTGAGGTGGAAGGCGAGCCCCATGGAGGCGATCGCGGCGTAGCCCGCCGTCGCGTTGGAGGGGTGGTCGGCGAGGTGCATGTGCCACAGCGGGCGGTCGTCCTCGTCGCGGTGCTCATGGCCGGACACCTGCGGGCTGACCGGGAATTCGAGCAGCAGCGAGTTGAGCAGGTCCACCGCCTGGACCTCCTCGCCCCGGTCCGCCGCCTCGAAGACCGCCCGCAGCCGGGCCCGTACCGAACGGAAGCGCGTGACGTCCGCGTCCGTCGCCCGGCGGGCCGCCGACTGGTTCCCGCCGAACAGGTCCCGGACCGCCTCGACCGAGGTCAGGGCGTCCTTGTTGCGGGCCGGCTCCTCGGTGTTGACCAGACGCACGGCGTAGTCCGAGTAATAGGCCAGTTCCACTTGTAGTCCTTACGGCGGCGGTCTAGGGTCTGAGGTGTTCATAAGTAACGGCTGGATACCCTTTGAGGGTATTACAGAGTGGCTGTATAGGAGGGATCGCGGTGTCGGAGACTGTCACTGGGGCCGGTACGGGCACCGACTGGCGGGGCTGGCAGAACAGCTGGGACCGGCAGCAGGAGTGGTACATGCCGGACCGCGAGGAGCGCTTCCGGGTCATGCTCGACATGGTCGAGGCCTGCGTCGGTCCCGCGCCGCGCGTGCTCGACCTCGCGTGCGGTACGGGGAGTATTACGGACCGGCTCCTCCAGAGGTTCCCGGACGCGGTCAGCACCGGGGTCGACCTCGACCCCGCGCTCCTCGCCATCGCCGAGGGCACCTTCGCCGGGGACGGGCGGGTGGGCTTCGTGTCCGCCGACCTCAAGGATCCGCACTGGGTCTCGCTGCTCCCGTACGACTCCTATGACGCCGTTCTCACGGCGACCGCCCTGCACTGGCTGCACGCCGAGCCGCTCGCCGCGCTCTACGGGCAGATCTCCGGGCTCGTCCGGGACGGGGGCGTGTTCATGAACGCCGACCACATGATCGACCCCGCGACCCCGCGCATCAACGCCGCCGAACGGGCCCAGCGGCACGCCCGGATGGACCGCGCGAAGGCGGACGGCGCCCTCGACTGGGCCGAGTGGTGGGCGCTCGCCGCCGAGGACCCGGTGCTCGCCGGGCCCACCGCCAAGCGGTACGAGATCTACGGCGAGCACGCCGACGGCGACATGCCCGCCGCCGGCTGGCACGCCGAGACCCTGCGTGCGGCCGGCTTCGCCGAGGCCCGCCCGGTCTGGGCCTCGCCCTCGGACACCCTGCTGCTCGCCCTGAAGTAGCGCACAGGGAAGGGGGGTTACGAGCGTCGGCCCGTAACCCCCCTTGTCCATGGGCTGCTTACAGCACCTTCGACAGGAACGACTTCGTCCGGTCGTGCTGAGGGTTCGTCAGGACATCGCGCGGATTGCCCGCTTCGACCACCACGCCGTCGTCCATGAAGACCAGCGAGTCGCCGACCTCGCGTGCGAAGCCCATCTCGTGGGTGACCACGATCATCGTCATGCCGTCCTCGGCGAGGCCGCGCATGACGTCCAGGACATCGCCCACCAGCTCGGGGTCGAGCGCCGACGTCGGCTCGTCGAAGAGCATCAGCTTCGGGTCCATCGCCAGCGCGCGGGCGATCGCCACGCGCTGCTGCTGGCCGCCGGAGAGCTGCGAGGGGTAGTTGCCCGCCTTGTCGGCGAGGCCCACCCGGTCGAGCAGCTTCAGGGCCCGCTCACGGGCCACCGCCTTCGACTCCCGCTTGACCTGGACCGGTGCCTCCATGACGTTCTCGACGGCCGTCATGTGCGGGAACAGGTTGAAGCGCTGGAAGACCATGCCGATGTCCCGGCGCTTCAGGGCGACTTCGCTGTCCTTCAGCTCGTAGAGCTTGTCGCCCTTCTGGCGGTACCCGACCAGCTCGCCGTCGACGTACAGACGGCCGGCGTTGATCTGCTCCAGGTGGTTGATGCACCGCAGGAACGTCGACTTGCCGGAGCCGGAGGGGCCGATCAGGCAGAACACCTCGCCCTCGGCCACCTCCAGGTCGATGCCCTTGAGGATGTGGGCGGGGCCGAACGACTTGTGGACGCCCTCCGCCTTGACCATCGGTTGTGCAGTCATGGGGTCACCGCCGCCAGTTGGAGAGGGAGAGCAGGTTCGACTTGATGCGCTGCAACGGCGTGGGTGGCAGGGCGCGCAGCGAACCGCGGGCGAAACGGCGCTCCAGGTAGTACTGGCCGACGCTGAACACACTGGTCAGGGCCAGGTACCAGAGGGAGGCCAGGAAGAGCATCTCCATCACCGCGAACGAGGTCGCGGCGACGTCCTGGGCGCTGCGCAGCAGGTCCTGGTACTGGACGGCGACGACCAGGGACGAGGTCTTCAGCATGTTGATGAACTCGTTGCCCGTCGGCGGGATGATCACCCGCATCGACTGGGGCAGCACCACACGGCGCATGGTCTGCGTCTGGGTCATGCCGAGCGCGTGCGCGGCCTCGGTCTGGCCCTCGTCCACCGACTGGATGCCGGCCCGGACGATCTCCGCCATGTACGCGCCCTCGTTGAGGCCGAGGCCGAGCAGGGCGGCGAGGAACGGAGTCATGACCGCGGTCATGTAGTCCTTGTAGAACCCGAGGTTGAGGATCGGGAAGATCAGCGCCAGGTTGAACCAGATCAACAGCTGTACGTAGACCGGGGTGCCGCGGAAGAACCAGATGTACAGCCAGGCGACCGAACTGGTCACCGGGTTCTTCGAGAGCCGCATCACGGCGAAGAGCACACCGAGGATCAGACCCACGGCCATGGAGACCACGCTGATCAGAATGGTGTGCCACAGGCCGGTCAGGATGCTGGGGTCGAACAGCTTGTCCGTGACGGTCGCCCAGCGGACGTTGCCCTGGGCGAACGCGTAGACCAGCGCGCCGAGCACGGCGACGACGACCACGGCGCTGACCCAGCGGCCGTAGTGGCGCACCGGGATGGCGCGGATGATGTCCGGCGGGACCTGCTCCGGGGCGGCTTCCGCCGGGCCCGGAGTCTTGTCGAGCTTGTCAGTCACAGCGACTGCCCTTCAGTGGTGCGCGGGTCAGGAGCCGCCGTTGATGGCTGCCTTGGTGACGGCGCCCTGCGCGCCGCCCCACTTGTCGATGGCCGTCTTGTACGAGCCGTCCTTGATGATCGCGTCGAGGGCCTGGGAGAGGGCGTCGCGCAGCTGGGTGTTCTTCTTGTCCACCGCGATGCCGAACGGGCCCGCGTCCGAGGGGTTGGCGACCGACTCGAAGTCGGCGCCGCCGCCCGCGGTCTTCGCGATGTACGCGGCGACGGGGGAGTCGTTCAGGTCGGCCACGGCGCCGCCGGCCTTGACGCGGGTCTGCGCCTCGGCGTCGGTGGCGAAGGGCTCGAAGGCCAGCTTGCCCTTGCCGTCCTTCTCGCACTTGGCGGCGAGGTCCTTGGCGGCCTGCTCGTAGGTGGTGCCGCGCTGCACGGCGATGGTCTTGCCGCACAGGTCGTCGGTGGACTTGATGCCCTGCGGGTTGCCCTTCTTGACCAGGATGCCGGTGCTGGCCGTGTAGTAGTCGACGAAGTCGACGCCCGTACCGGTCTTCTTGCCGTCCTTGTCGAGGCCCTCCTGGCGGGCCTTGGTGTCGCTCACCGAGGACATGACCGCGTCGTAGCGGCCGGTCGGCAGCGCGCCGAGGAGGGTGTCGAAGGTGCCGCTGGTGAACTCGAACTTCACGCCGAGCTGCTTGCCGAGGGCCGCGGCGATGTCGGGGTCGATGCCGACGATGTTCTCGCCCTGCTTGAACTCCATGGGCGCGTACGTGGCGTCCGTACCGACCTTGATGACGCCGGCCTTCTGGATGGCGGCGGGCAGCTTCGAGAAGAGCGGGGCGGAGCTGGAGCCCGAGGACTCGGGGGCCGAGCCCTTCTTCGTCTGGTCGCCGCAGCCGGTCACCAGCAGGGCGCCCGCGACCGCGATCGCTCCGACCGCGGCAATCCGGGACTTCGAGGCGGTCGAACGGCGGGTGGTGCTTGCGGTCATGGTCGGGTTCCTCCGGCAGGTGTTGAGTGGAGTGGCCATGGAGTGCGTACGGACAACGAACGCACAGGTCCTGGGCGGTGGTCGTGCACGCATCCTCGGGTGTCGCGACCGCGGTGTGAACCGCGTGTGAAGTCGCATCTTGCCATTCGGACCTCTGAATTCAGGGTCGCAGCCATGTCAAAATCGGATAACGGGTCACCCCCCGAAGCCCACAAGCCCGGTACCCCAAGGCACACCGGGCCGGACCATGTGCGGAAACCGTCCTCGCAGGCCGGAGATCCTCCGGTTCATCTCGCGTTCTGGACACGTTTCGTGCCGCGTAGCCGACTTGTCGTGACATCCCACCAAGAGTCGTGTCACGGTACGGAGGCCGGCTCCGACCGCGCGGCCCCGCTGAGCCAATATGGACTCGTCGGCGGACGCTTCTGTCCGGTAAGAAGGATCCTTACACCCCTCATCCGGGGCTCAGGGCGCGTGTGCGGCGCGCCCGCGCGTACGTACCTCCACCCCGCGGGGCGGGCCAACCGCCCTCAGCGGGGAACGTACGCGGGTCCGCCCACCCCTCCTCAACAAGGAGTGGCCACCCTCAACTGATGAAGACTTAAGGGGTAAAACACAATGGCAGCGGAGATCGTCAATCCTCGCAGCGACAGCAGCACGGAGGGTTCGGACGAGCCCTTCGACCCGGCCTTCGCGCTCCACCGCGGCGGCAAGATGGCCGTGCAGGCCACCGTGCCGATCCGGGACCGGGACGACCTGTCCCTGGCCTACACGCCCGGCGTCGCCAAGGTGTGCAGCGCGATCGCGGAGAACCCGGAGCTGGTCCACGACTACACCTGGAAGTCCCAGGTCGTCGCCGTCGTGACGGACGGTACCGCGGTGCTCGGCCTCGGTGACATCGGCCCGGAGGCATCCCTCCCGGTCATGGAGGGGAAGGCCATCCTCTTCAAGCAGTTCGGCGGCGTCGACGCGGTCCCGATCGCGCTCGCGACCACGGACACGGACGAGATCATCGAGACCGTGGTCCGGCTCGCCCCGTCCTTCGGTGGGGTGAACCTGGAGGACATCTCCGCCCCCCGCTGCTTCGAGATCGAGCGCCGGCTCCAGGAGGCCCTGGACATCCCGGTCTTCCACGACGACCAGCACGGCACGGCCGTGGTCACCCTGGCCGCCCTGCGCAACGCCGCGAAGCTCACCGGACGCACCCTCGGCGACCTGCGCGCGGTCATCTCCGGCGCCGGCGCGGCCGGTGTCGCCATCGCCAAGTTCCTGCTCGAAGCGGGCCTCGGCGACGTGGCGGTCACGGACCGCAAGGGCATCGTCAGCAGTGACCGTACGGACCTGACGGACGTCAAGCGCGAGCTCGCCGAGCTCACCAACAAGGCGGGCCTGACCGGCTCCCTGGAGACGGCCCTGGCCGGCGCCGACGTCTTCATCGGCGTCTCCGGCGGTACGGTCCCCGAGCCCGCGGTCGCCTCCATGGCGCCGGGTGCCTTCGTCTTCGCGATGGCCAACCCGAACCCCGAGGTGCACCCCGACATCGCGCACAAGTACGCGTCGGTCGTGGCCACCGGACGCTCGGACTACCCGAACCAGATCAACAACGTGCTCGCCTTCCCCGGCATCTTCGCGGGCGCCCTCCAGGTCCGGGCCTCCCGGATCACCGAGGGCATGAAGATCGCCGCGGCGAACGCGCTGGCCGACGTCGTGGGCGACCAGCTCGCCGCCGACTACGTCATCCCGTCGCCGTTCGACGAGCGGGTCGCCCCCGCCGTCACCGCGGCGGTCGCGGCCGCCGCCCGCGCCGAGGGCGTGGCCCGCCGCTAGCGCCGGGTCCTGCGCCACCTGCCGTGCCGGGTTCCCCTTCGGGGGAGCCCGGCACGGCTGTTTTCCCCGCTCCTCGCGACTCCTCCCGGCGTGCGGGGCGTCACAGCCGTGGGAGGTTCCGGCGGCCGGGCCGCGCACCCTAGGGTCAGGGCCATGTTCGCCGCATACGCCGCCCGCATCGACCGTGACCAGCCGCTCAGCGGCCTTGAGTTGGGGGAGCGGCCGGCCCCCGAGGTACGTCCCGGCTGGACCCTCGTGAACGTACGGGCCGCCTCCCTCAACCACCATGACGTCTGGTCGCTGCGCGGGGTCGGGCTCTCCGAGGACAAGCTGCCGATGATCCTCGGCTGCGACGCGGCCGGCGTCGACCAGGACGGCAACGAGGTCGTCCTGCACTCGGTGATCGGCCAGACCGGCCACGGCGTCGGCCCCGCCGAGGGTCGCTCGATCCTCACCGAAAAGTACCAGGGCACCTTCGCCGAACAGGTCGCCGTGCCCACCTGGAACGTACTGCCCAAGCCGAAGGGGCTGAGCTTCGCGGAGGCCGCCTGCCTGCCGACCGCCTGGCTGACGGCGTACCGGATGCTGTTCACCAACGCCGGGGTGCGGCCCGGGGATTCGGTCCTGGTGCAGGGCGCGGGCGGCGGCGTGGCCACGGCCGCGATCGTGCTCGGCAAGGCGGCGGGCCTGCGGGTCTTCGCGACCAGCCGCGACGAGCACAAGCGCAGGCGGGCCGTGGAACTGGGCGCGGTCGAGGCGTACGAGCCCGGGGCGCGGCTGCCGCAGCGGGTGGACGCGGTGATCGAGACGGTGGGCGCCGCGACCTGGTCCCACTCCGTCAAGTCCCTGCGTCCGGGCGGCACTCTGGTCATCTCCGGCGCCACCAGCGGCGACCGCCCCGCCCACGCCGAACTGACCCGCATCTTCTTCCTCGAACTCAAGGTCGTGGGCTCGACGATGGGCACGAAGGACGAGCTGGAGGACCTGCTGGCGTTCTGCGAGGCGACGGGCGTACGACCCGTCATCGACGAGGTGCTTCCGCTGGACCGGGCGCGGGAGGGCTTCGAGAAGGTCGCGTCGGGCGACCTGTTCGGGAAGGTGGTCCTCACGGTGGGGTGAGGCCGGTACGGGGTATCCGCTGATCTTCGGGGCCGCCACCCCGCGCGAAGGGCCGCGCGGGGTGGCGGCCCTTTCGTCCGTCTGCCCGCTCTCCCTCCGCCGATGTCAACCAGGGTTGACAGGCCCTCGCCTGTCAACGTAAATTGACAACATGACCGAGGCAACCGATCTGGCCGCACGAGCCGGCGACCGCGACCCGAGGGTCGGACTGCGAGCCGTCGCCGCGCTGCGACGGCTTCTGGAACAGCTCGAATCCGTACAGGTGCGAAGCGCCCGCAATCAGGGCTGGTCATGGCAGGAGATCGCCGCAGAGCTGGGGGTCAGCCGTCAGGCCGTCCACAAGAAGCACGGGAGGACTTGATGTTCGAGCGATTCACGGCGGATGCGCGGGGGGTGGTGGCGGGTGCGGTCGAGCACGCGTCGCGCGCGGGGTCCCCGGTAGTGACCGAGGAACACCTGCTGCTCGCCCTCCTCGACCGCGAGGGCACGAGGGCGTCCTTCGCGCTCGCCTCCCTCGGCGTGACCGATCGCCGCGCCGAACTCGCGGAGGCGCTGGCCGCCGGGCGGCGCCGGGGCGGCATGTCCAGGGCGGAGGAGGACGCGCTGGCCGGCCTCGGCATCTCCGTCCAGGAGATCGTGGCGAGGGTGGAGGAGGCCCACGGCCCCGGCGCGCTGTCCGGCGAGACGCTGTCCGGCGAGACCCGGGGCAAGGCGTGGCCCTCGGGCCGGCCCTCCTTCACGAAGGGGGCGAAGAAGGTGCTGGAGAAGGCGCTCGGACTGGCGGTCGCCCGCAGGCAGAAGCACATCGGGGATGAGCATCTGCTGCTCGCGCTCGCGGTGCTGCCGGGGCTGGCGGGGGAGGCCCTGGCGGAGTGCGGCGGGACGTACGCGAGCCTGGCCCGACTGCTCTCGCCCCCGGCCGCCTGACCCTGGCCCCCGGGCGCGGGCCTGTTCGCGCCGTTCCCCGCGCCCCTGGCTCCGCGTTCGGCTGGGGGCCGTGGGGGTTGGTTGCGCAGTTCCCCGCGCCCCGGCCCCGCTTTTGGCTGCGGGCTCTGGGGTGGCTGGTTGCGCAGTTCCCCGCGCCCCTGAAACCCGACTCCACCTGCGGGCCGTGGCCGCTTTCTCGCGCCGTTCCTCGCGCCCCCAATCCCGATGTCGACTGCGGGCCGTGGCCGCTTTCTCGCGCCGTTCTCCGCGCCCCCAATCCCGATGTCGACTGCGGGCCGTGGCCGCTTCTCGCGCCGTTCCTCGCGCCCCTAACCCTGATGTCGACTGCGGATCGTGGCCGCTTCTCGCGCCGTTCCTCGCGCCCCTAACCCTGATGTCGACTGCGGATCGTGGCCGCTTCTCGCGCCGTTCCTCGCGCCCCCAATCCCGATGTCGACTGCGGGCCGTGGCCGCTTCTCGCGCCGTTCCCCGCGCCCCTAACCCTGATGGCGACTGCGGATCGTGGCCGCTTCTCGCGCCGTTCCTCGCGCCCCTAAGGGCCTCGGTGCTGGCCCGCATCGGGCATTTCAGCCCGTCCGGCGATTGAGGACGAGCGCCCTTTAGGCGCGATCGGGGTCTGGGGCGGAGCCCCAGGGGGAGCCGGAACCAACCAGCCCCGGGTCACGGGCGGGAGGGTGGGCAAACCCCCCCGGCCCCGTCAGGGGCGGAGCGCCGCGCCGATGTGGCCCGCCGCAGCGGCCAAGTGGCGCCGGGCCTCAAGCAGTTGGGCCTCCGTCACCCCGTGGTCCCGGGCCGCATCCCGGATCTCGTCCCGGAACCGATCGAGCAGCCGGTCGAGATCCCGCGCCGGGTCACCGGACGACTCCTCCCGCGCCCACTCCGGCCCGGCCTCCGGTCCGGCCTCGGGCCCCGGCTTGCCGAGATCCACCCGCTCGTCCGCCTCCGACGGCGCCGCCTGGCCGAACCCGAACCGCCCGAACTCCTTCGTGATCTCGGCGAGCCCGTCCCGTACCCCCTTGGGCCAGTCGCCCCGAGCGAAGTGCTCCTGCACCTGGCGCTGGACGTTCTGGGCGACGCGCTGCATCTCCTCGTACGCCTTGTCCTGCGCCTCCTTGGCCTGGCGCCGAGCCTCCTTGGCCTCGTCGCGGGCCCGCCGGGACTCGTCCTTGGCCCGGCGCGCCTGCTCCTTCCACTCCTGCTTCGCGCGCTTGAACTCCTCCTTGGCCTGCTGCCACCCCTCCGCGTCGCCCCACGAGCCGTCGAAGAAGTCGGAAGCCTCGGGGAACCCCCTCCGGGCACCACGGCCCGCACCGGCGCCCGCACCCGCACCGGCGCCCGCCCCAGCCCCGGCGCCCGCCCCGGTCTGCCCCGTACGGGCCTCACGGGCCGCCCGGCGCATGTCGTCCCGCAGGCTGCCCGCCGCACCGCGTACGTCGTCGCGGATCTCGGCGGCGAGTTCGGAGACCGACTCGCGGATCTCCAGCTCCAGATCGGCGAGTTCACCACCCCGGCCCGCCAACTCCGCGCGGCCCGCGTCGGTGATCGAGTAGACCTTGCGGCCGCCCTCGGTGGTGTGCGTGACCAGACCCTCTGCCTCCAGCTTGGCGAGCCGGGGGTAGACCGTGCCGGCGCTGGGCGCGTACAGCCCCTGGAAGCGCTCTTCGAGCAGGCGGATCACCTCGTACCCGTGACGCGGAGCCTCGTCCAGCAGCTTGAGCAGGTAGAGACGCAGACGTCCGTGGGCGAAGACGGGGGGCATGTCAGAGCACCTTCTTGTTCGGGTCGGCCGGGCCGGACTGGTCATCGGGCGAGGGTGCTTCCGCGAAGTGCGGCTCCTCCTCCGCCGGCCTGCGCAGGAGCGCGATCGAGCCGGAGACCGTCGTCGCCCTCAGCGTGCCCGTGCCCGCCCCCAATGTGCCGGTGATCTTCTTCGTGCCCCACTGCCCGCTGATCCGCAGGTCCTCGAACGCGCTGGAGACCGCCCCGCTCGTGGTGTTGGCCTCGACGTGCGCGTCGGCCGGGTGCGGCAGTCGGATGGCCACCTCGCCCGAGACGGTGGTCAGCCGGATGTCGGTGGACTTCGCGCGGGGGTCGAGATCGAGCAGCATGTCGCCGCTCACCGACTCCGCCTGCACGTGGCCCCCGGCTCCCTCGATGACCGTCAGGTCGCCGGAGACCGACTTGAAGTGCAGTTCGCCGGTGACCGCCTGGGCCTCCAGGTTGCCGGACACGCTCTCGGCCCGGACCGGTCCGGCGAGCTTGACCAGGGTGGCGTCGCCGCTGACCCCGCGTACCTCGGTACGTCCGCGGACCCCGGACACCACGGCCCCCGCGCCGACCGTCCCGACCTCGACATCGGCACCGGCGGGCACCGCGAGCGAGACCACGGCGCTGCGGCTCCAGCTCTTGCGCTCCAGCCACTTGAGGATGCCGCGCCACGGCAGGTCGTCATAGCCGACGGTGAGCGTGGAGCCCTCCCGCGTCACGATCAGCGGTGGTCCCTCGACCGCCGAGACCTCCAGCCGGGCGGAACTTTCCTCGGTGCCGACGACGTTCACAGTTCCGTTGACGATGCGGACCTGGACCTTCGTCACCGGCCCGGCGGCGTCGGACGCGTCGAAGGTGAGCTTCCGCGAATCTGGGACGGCCCACGTGGACTCGGACATGTGCTGACCTCCTGAGCGCTGTGACTGAACAGGGCGAGGAACGATGGCTGCGGCTGCGGCTGCGGTGAAACGGCAGACGCAACATATCGCGTCTCTCGCTAGACACGATATATCGCGGTTGTCGAAAGTCAAGACGGTCCGGGTCGGTCCGGCCGGTTCGGGCCCACCCCCGCCGTCATGCACCCGCACCGCGCCCCTGCTGCCGTGCACCCATAAGCGGCCGTACAAGGAGAAAACGCCCCAAAGGTGGCTTAGCGTATGGATCATGCCCGTCGCCGATGCCGCCGCCCCCGGTGCCCTGCTCCTCTGCCGTGCCGAGCCTCCGGTGGTCCGACCGGTCGCCCATCTGCTGCGCGAGCGCATGCTGCTGGCGCCGGCGGGGGACGGCTGGAGCGTGCTCGTCCCCGCGGCCAAACCCTGGCTGACCGGCGCGGGCCCGGTCGACGAGGTGCTGGCGGGCTGGGCGGGCGCGCTCACCGTCGCGGCGGGCCGGCCGGTGATCGCGCTGTGGTGGGACGACACCCGGGCCGGCTACACCCTGGCCTCGGGCTTCCGCCGGACGGTCGGATACGTCTGGCTGTCCGACGGCACACCGCTCGGCGAGGGCGAGGCGATGCGTACGTTCGCGGCCCGGCTGGGCCTCGATCCCGTACACGACATGGAGGCGCTCGACGGCCTGACCCGCCCCGATTCCGCCGCCGACGCCCGGGCCCGCCTCCTCGGCCTGGTCGCGATCCTGGCCCGCACGGGCGTCGTGCTGCCGGCCGGACTCGGCCCCGGGGAACCGACGGACCGGCTGCGTTCGGTGGCCGCGGCGCACGGTGCCGAGGCGATCGAATGGTCCGGCTGGCGCGATGCCGTACGCGCCGAACTCGACGCGGTCGAGGAGGGGCCGCTCGGCCCCTGGGTGCGGGGCCCCAAGGCCCGCCTGGTCGGCGCGGTCCAGCTGGCCGCGGGTCTCCCGCTCACGGCCTGGGGCCTCGTCCGCCGAAGCGGCGGCTGGACGACGGCGGGCGCGGTCCTGCTCGCCCACGGCGCCCTCGGCCTCGCGTACGACCGGATGCGGGCCCGGCCGGGCGCCTGATCCGGGCCGGGCGCCAGACCGGTAGCGCGGCCGGTATCGCGACCGGCATCCCGATACGCAGGACGCGTGGGGCCGTTCCGCCGGGGACGGCTGGACGGGACGCCCCGGACTACTCGTCCTCGTCCTCGTCGTCGAGCCGGGCCAGCCAGGTGGCGAGCCGCTCCACCGGGACCTCGAAGTCCGGGTTCAGATCGACGAAGGTGCGCAGCTGCTCGGCGAGCCACTCGAAGGTGACCTCCTCCTCGCCGCGCCGCTTCTCCAGCTCCTCGATGCCGCGGTCGGTGAAGTACACAACTTGCTCCTGGGACGCCGTACCGGATGTTCGCCCTTCAGCGTATCCGGCGCCCGCCGCCCCCGTTGAACGCCCTTTGCGTCCGCTTGGGATCCCCATGGGTCGATCATCGGAGCGTCACTGATAGCTTCCGATCGATTTGTGTTCCGGGGGGAGATTCGGTGAAGGTCCAGGTATTCACGACGCGCCAAGCGGTGAGCGCGTCCGTTTTCGCGGGTGGTGTGCTGTTCGCCATCGCCGTCAGCCTTTCGTCCGCCGTCCTCCAGGCCGTGATCGGAGTGGCCGCGCTGGCTCTGGTCGTACGGTTCCTCGCGTTGCCCTCCCAGGTGTGGGTGCGAATCGACGCCGACGCCATCTCGTGGCGTACGCCGCGGTCCGGCGTGAAGAACGGTTTGCCGCCGTCCGGCACCGTGGCCCTGTCGGACGTGGCCGAGGCCACCGTGGTCAGGGACCGCACGACCATACGGACCTTCGGGGCTGCCAAGCAGATGGAAATGCGGGGGGTACGGCTGACCCTGCGGTCCGGGGAGACCGTCATGCTGCCGGTCCGCGCCGCCGCCTCCAATGTGAGCGCCGCGTCGCCGCTCCGGCGGCTCGTCGACGAACTCCGGCGCCAGCACCCCGAGTTGGCCACCGGCCTCGCCGTGCCGACCATGTGAGCGGCCCGGTACCCGATTCGCCCGGCGGGTCCGGGGTACCGCGAGGTCACCGTGCCCGAGCGTTTCCGCGGGGCCTTCCCGGGACGCGGCCGGCGGATCCGGTCGTCATGATCGGGATCTGACAGGGCCCGCACAGCGTTGTGTGAGTACGGGACGGCTGACGGAGGTGGCTTCGGATGTTCGGTGGGCTCGGCGAGATTTTCGCGCCCGGGCGGCGGCACACGGAAGAGGAGCGCCGGCGTCAGGAGATCACCCTCGACGAGGTCGGCGACTCCGATCCCGGCCGTGGCCCGATAGACCTGGCCAGCGGCAGCGTGGTCATACGGGTGTCCCCGTCCCCGAGCGGGGGCGCCGGGCCCACCCATGAGGACGCCGTGGCACCGGACGGTGACGGTCCCGTAGGCCCCACAAGCCCCGCAGACCCTGGCGGTCCCGCTGGGCACGACGGCCCCGGTCCCGATCCTCATGCTCCCGCGGGCCGCGACGACCCCGGCGCCCCCGACGATCACGACGGCGGGCGCTGAGCACGCCCGTCCATGCCGAAGGGCCCGGCATCCCGATTCCACGGGATGCCGGGCCCTTCGGCATGCGTACGGCCGTCGGCGACCAGTCGGTGACCGGTCGCCGACCTGCTGGGGCTAGGCCTCGAAGACCTCGTTGACCAGCTGCTCCTGCTCCTGCTCGTGGCGCTTCTTCGAGCCCACCGCCGGGGACGAGCCGTGCGGCCGCGAGATGCGGCGCAGGCGCTCGCCGTGCGGCACGTCCGCGCCGACGGCCAGGTCCAGGTGGTCGATCAGGTTGAGCGCGATGAACGGCCAGGCACCCTGGTTCGCCGGCTCCTCCTGGGCCCACAGGTACTTCTCGGCGTTCGGGAACTTGGCGATCTCCGCCTGGAGCTCGGCACCCGGCAGCGGGTACAGGCGCTCGATGCGGATAATCGCCGTGTTGGCAGCCGCAGCGTCGTTCGCGCCGCGCTTGTCGCGCTCGGCGGCCAGGTCGTAGTAGACCTTGCCCGCGCAGAAGACGACCTTGCGGACCGCGTTGGCGTCCACGTGCTCGTCGCCGATCACCGGGCGGAAGCCGCCGTTGGTGAACTCCTCGGCCTTCGACGCCGCCGCCTTCAGACGCAGCATCGACTTCGGGGTGAAGACGATGAGCGGCTTGTGGTGCGGGTTGTGGACCTGCCAGCGCAGCAGGTGGAAGTAGTTCGACGGCAGCGTCGGCATCGCGACCGTCATGTTGTTCTGCGCGCACATCTGGAGGAAGCGCTCGGGGCGGGCGGACGAGTGGTCCGGGCCCTGGCCCTCGTAGCCGTGCGGCAGCAGCAGCGTGACGCCGGAGGTCTGGCCCCACTTCTGCTCGGCCGAGGAGATGAACTCGTCCACGACCGTCTGGGCACCGTTGACGAAGTCGCCGAACTGCGCCTCCCACATCACCAGGGACTCGGGACGGGCCAGCGAGTAGCCGTACTCGAAGCCCATCGCCGCGTACTCGGAGAGCAGCGAGTCGTAGACGTTGTAGCGCGCCTGGTCCTCGGACAGGTACATGAGCGGGGTGTAGTCCTCGCCCGTGACCTGGTCGACCAGGACCGCGTGGCGCTGGCCGAAGGTGCCGCGGCGGGTGTCCTGGCCGGAGAGCCGGACCGGGACGCCCTCGATGAGCAGCGAACCGATGGCCAGCGTCTCGCCCATGCCCCAGTCGATCGTGCCGTCCTCGACGGAGGCGGCGCGGCGCAGCATCTGCGGCATCAGACGCGGGTGCACGGTGATCCGGTCGGGGATGTTCACCTGAGACTCGGCGATCCGCTTGACGACCTCCTGGGAGACCGCCGTGGAGACCGCGACCGGGAACTGGGCCTGCGCGTCGGTCGAGTGGATCTCGCTCGGCGCCGAGGTGGCCTCGCGGACCTCCGCGAACACCTTCTCCAGCTGGCCCTGGAAGTCCTGGAGGGCCTGCTCGGCCTCTTCCAGGGTGATGTCGCCGCGACCGATGAGCGACTCGGTGTAGAGCTTGCGCACCGAGCGCTTCTTGTCGATCAGGTTGTACATCTGCGGGTTGGTGAACTGCGGGTTGTCGCCCTCGTTGTGACCGCGGCGGCGGTAGCAGATGAGGTCGATCACGACGTCCTTGTTGAACGTCTGGCGGAACTCGAAGGCGAGCCGCGCGACGCGGACCACGGCCTCCGGGTCGTCGCCGTTCACGTGGATGATCGGCGCCTCGATCATGCGGGCCACGTCGGTGGCGTACATGGAGGAGCGCGACGACTCCGGGGCGGCGGTGAAGCCGACCTGGTTGTTGATGACGATGTGGACCGTGCCGCCGGTGCGGTAGCCGCGCAGCTGCGACATGTTCAGGGTCTCGGCGACCACACCCTGGCCGGCGAAGGCCGCGTCACCGTGCAGGGCGACCGGCAGGACCGTGAAGTCCGTGCCGCCCTTGTTGATGACGTCCTGCTTGGCGCGGGCGACACCCTCCAGGACCGGGTCGACCGCCTCCAGGTGCGAGGGGTTCGCGACCAGCGAGACCTTGATCTGCTCGCCGTCCAGGCCGGTGAAGGTGCCGGAGGCGCCCAGGTGGTACTTCACGTCGCCGGAGCCGTGCATCGACTTCGGGTCGAGGTTGCCCTCGAACTCGCGGAAGATCTGCGCGTACGACTTGCCGACGATGTTGGCGAGGACGTTCAGGCGGCCGCGGTGGGCCATGCCGATGACGACCTCGTCCAGGCGCGACTCGGCGGCGCTGTCGATGACGGCGTCGAGCAGCGGGATGACCGACTCGCCGCCCTCAAGGGAGAAGCGCTTCTGGCCGACGTACTTGGTCTGGAGGAACGTCTCGAACGCCTCCGCGGCGTTCAGGCGGCGCAGGATGCGCAGCTGCTCCTCGCGCTCCGGCTTGGAGTGCGAGCGCTCGACGCGGTCCTGGATCCACTTGCGCTGCTTGGGGTCCTGGATGTGCATGAACTCGATGCCGGTGGTGCGGCAGTACGAGTCGCGCAGGACGCCGAGGACGTCGCGCAGCTTCATCAGGGACTTGCCGGCGAAGCCGCCGACCGCGAACTCCCGCTCCAGGTCCCACAGGGTGAGGCCGTGCTCGGTGATGTCCAGGTCGGGGTGCTTGCGCTGGCGGTACTCCAGCGGGTCGGTGTCGGCCATGACGTGGCCGCGGACCCGGTAGGAGTGGATCAGCTCGAAGACGCGGGCGGCCTTCGTGACGTCGTCGTCGTGCGAGGCGTCGATGTCCTTGAGCCAGCGGACCGGCTCGTAGGGGATGCGCAGCGCCTCGAAGATGTCGTCGTAGAACTCGCTGTCGCCGAGCAGCAGGTTGGCGACGATCCGCAGGAACTCGCCGGACGCCGCACCCTGGATGACCCGGTGGTCGTACGTCGAGGTGAGGGTCATCACCTTCGAGATGCCCAGCTTGTTCAGGGTGTCCTGCGAGGTGCCCTGGAACTCGGCCGGGTAGTCCATCGAGCCGACGCCCATGATGACCGACTGGCCGGGCATCAGACGCGGCACGGAGTGCACGGTGCCGAGGCCGCCGGGGTTGGTCAGCGAGACGGTGACGCCGGTGAAGTCGTCCATCGTCAGCTTGTTGTTCCGGGCCCGGCGGACGATGTCCTCGTAGGCCTGCCAGAACTCGAAGAAGTTGAGCGTCTCGGCCTTCTTGATGCCGGCGACGACGAGCTGGCGGTCGCCGTTGGGCTTCACCAGGTCGATGGCCAGACCGAAGTTCACGTGGTCCGGCTTGACCAGGGTCGGCTTGCCGTCCTTCTCGACGAAGGAGTGGTTCATCGACGGCATGGCCTTGATGGCCTGCACCATCGCGTACCCGATGAGGTGGGTGAAGGAGACCTTCCCGCCCCGGGCGCGCTTGAGGTGGTTGTTGATGACGATGCGGTTGTCGAACAGGAGCTTCACCGGGACGGCGCGCACGGACGTGGCCGTGGGCACCTCAAGGGAGGCGTTCATGTTCTTGGCGACCGCGGCGGAGGGACCGCGCAGCGTCACGTACTCGGGACCGGCCGGGGCCTCCTTGGCCTCGACCGCCTTGGCCTCGGCCGCCTTGGGGGCGGCCTTGGCGGCGGGCGCGGCGGTGGCCGCGGGCTTCGCCGGAGCCGGAGCCGGAGCCGGAGCCTGGGCCGGGGCGGCGGCCGGAGCCGCGGCCTTCACCGGCGCCGGAGCGGCGGCCGGGGTGGCCGGCGCCGCGGGTGCCGGGGCGGCCTGGGCCGGGGCTGCGGGAGCGGCCGGAGCCGCTGCGGCAGGCGCGGCTGCCGGGGCCGCGGTGGGAGCACCCTGAACAGGGTTGTCCGCCGTGCCGGTGGCACCCGGCTTGTAGTCGGCGAAGAAGTCCCACCAGGCACGGTCGACCGAATTGGGATCCTGGAGGTACTGCTGATAAATCTCGTCGACAAGCCACTCATTGGCACCAAAGCCGGCCGCAGGGTTCTTGCCCTGCCCGTCTTGGTCGGTCGAGACGCTCGAATTACTGGGGGACTGAGACGACACGGCGGTAACCGCCCTCTTCCGCTTCACAAGGTGATGGACAGCGGAAATAAAGGCTACGCCTTGCCGGCGTGGACGTGCAGGCCGGGCTTGCCACAGTCGCGTAAGTCACACCGGAACCCTGGTTTCAGGGCGCGAAATGGCGGGAAACAAGCGTGGTTCCGCTGCTGCGCGCGCCGGTCCGGGTACGCGACAGTGCGGCTACGGCCCCCTGGCCCGCACCCTGAACGACCGCTTCCGCCGGTGACCACGCAGAACGGCCGCTTCCGGTTCGAACTTTACGTCAACTTTGCGGGCGGGGAGTGCCCGGGAGGGTGACCTGGATCCGGCAGCCCCGCGCGGATTCGGCCACGCCGATCCGGCCACCGTGAAGATCCACCGCCCAGCGCGCGATGGCGAGCCCGAGCCCCGTGCCGCCGTCGCTGCCGGGGCCGTGCGGGGCGGTCGCGGTGCCGCGGTTGAACCGCTCGAAGACCCGGTGCCACTCCGACTGCGGTATGCCG
Source organism: Streptomyces sp. CB01201 (assembly GCF_002803085.1). Taxonomy (GTDB): domain Bacteria; phylum Actinomycetota; class Actinomycetes; order Streptomycetales; family Streptomycetaceae; genus Streptomyces; species Streptomyces hundungensis. The sequence goes on from NZ_NNBJ01000028.1 coordinate 22,915, forward strand.
GGCCCCTCGTCCAGGACCTCCAGGTCGAGCGACTCGGGCTGCGGGCCGCGCCGGGCCCGTACCGTCACGCGGCCGTGCGGCGGGGAGTGCTTGACCGCGTTGTCGATGAGATTCGCCACGACCTGGTGCAGCCGCTCGGCATCCGCGTGCGCGGTCAGCTCGGGCGGCGAGACGTCCAGGTGCAGATGGACATCGGTGCGCTGGTGGTTGCCCGAGCCGGAGGACAGCTTGCGCTGGGCCGCCGCCAGGTTGGCCTCCTTGAGGACGCCGGACAGATACGGCCACACCTCGAAACGGTGGGCGCGCAGCGTGACCACGCCGTTGTCCAGGCGGGACAGGTCGAGGAGGGTCTCGACCAGGCGGCCCAGGCGCTCGGTCTGCTTGAGGGCCGTGCGCATCGTCTCCGGGTCGGCGGCCGAGACCCCGTCCACCACGTTCTCCAGGACCGCGCGCAGCGCCGCGATGGGCGTGCGCAGCTCGTGGGAGACATTCGCCACGAGTTCCTTGCGGTGCCGGTCCACGGCCTCCAGATCGTCGGCCATGCGGTTGATGGTGCCCGCGAGGTCGCCGAGCTCGTCGCGGCGGTCGGCGCCGCGCACCCGGCGCGTGTAGTCGCCGTGCGAGATGGCGCGGGCGACCGTGTTCATCTCGTCCAGCGGGGCGGTGAGCCCATGGGCGACGAACTGGGTGATCAGCAGGGTCGCTATCACCGAGAACACGGTGATGAAGCGGAGCTCGGTACGGGTCTGCAAGGCCACCATGAGCAGCCCTGTGGTGATGAACACGGAGACCACGACGAGCGTGCCGAGCTTGGTCTTGATCGAGATCGACACCGACCGCAGCCCGGCCGCTATCCGGCCGCGCAGCCCGCGCAGGGCCCTGGCCCAGCCGCCGCGCCGGGCGGGCTCGTCCCAGCCGGGCCGCTCGCCGCTGCCGCGCAGCTGCCGGGCCCGGTCTCCGGCCCGGCTCATGGCGCCGGGGTCTCCAGCGCGTAACCCACGCCGTGGACCGTACGGATCCGCTCGGCGCCGATCTTGCGGCGGAGCGCCTTGATGTGGCTGTCCACGGTCCGGGTGCCGGACGCGTCGGCCCAGTCCCACACCTCGGCGAGCAGCTGCTCGCGCGAGAGGACGGCGCGCGGCGTGTTCGCCAGGCAGCTCAGCAGGTCGAACTCGGTCGGCGTCAGATGGACGTCCTCGCCGCGCACCCGTACCCGGCGCTGCGCGTGGTCGATCTCCAGCTCGCCGAGCCGGAGTATGCCCGTACGCGGCGTGGTGGCGGCCAGCGCGGCGCGCTCCACCCGGCGCAGCAGGACGTGCACCCGGGCCGCGAGCTCGCGCATCGAGAACGGCTTGGTCATGTAGTCGTCCGCGCCGACGCCGAGCCCGACCAGCATGTCGGTCTCGTCGTCGCGGGCCGTCAGCATGAGGACCGGCACGGGCCGGCGGGCCTGGACCCGGCGGCAGACCTCCAGGCCGTCGAAGCCCGGCAGCATGATGTCGAGGACCATGAGGTCCGGTTGCCAGGCCTCGGCCGTGTCGACGGCCGCGGGGCCGTCGACGGCCGTCTGCACCTGGAAGCCCTCGGCCCGCAGACGGGCCGCGATGGCGTCGACGATCGTCGTGTCGTCCTCGACGACCAGCACCCTGCGCTGGGCGCCGGGGGTCGCCGCGACGCCGTTGTGGCCGGTGTGTGTCTGCTCCATCGGTTGCCCCGCCCTGAATGTGCTCGCCCGGGGATCCGTGGGGTGATCCCCTGTGTGGCTCAGAGACTAGAGGCACTTTCCGTATCTCGGCTACGCAGGGCGAACACCGAGATGGACCACGTCAGGGACGCCCCGGGCAACTCGGATCTCTTTGGTATTTACCCCGGTGAATCCGGCATTACGGAGTGCCTGCTCAAAGGCGGGGGACGGCTGTGCGGACCATACGGCGAGCACTCCGCCGGGCCTCAACCGCCGTGCGCAGTGGGCGAGTCCGGCCGGTGAGTACAGTCCGCCGTTGCCCTCGGTGACCGTCCAGTCGGGCCCGTTGTCGATGTCGAGGCAGAGCGCGTCGAAGGTGTTCTGGGCGGTCCGTACGTAATCGACCAGATCGGCCTGGATGATCCGGGTGCGCGAATCGGACAGAGCCGGGCCGGAAATGGCGCGGAGCGGACCCGTGCGGTGCCAGTCGATGATGGCCTTCTCCCGCTCAAGCACGGTGATTTGGCCCCAGCGGGGGTCCTGCGCCGCATGTGCGAGGGAGAAGCCGACGCCCAGCCCGCCGATGAGAACGGAAGGGCTGGATGTGCCTGGCAGAAGTGTGTCGTACGCCGCATCGATGAGCAGCCGTTCCGAGCGGCCGTCGGAAGTGTCCATGAGGAAGCACCCGTTGGCGATGATCTCGAAATGCGCGCCGCGCCGCCGCAGCACGACTTCCCCGTGCGGTCCCTCCCGCCGGTCGAGGGTGGCGATGTCGTCCATGTCCGTGAGAATGCCGTGTCCGGCCGCGCCGCGCACGCGAGTTGTGGGTCTCGTACGGGTGGCGCGGCGTGCCCCGGACGCTCAGGATGTGTCAAAGGTTGTCCGATGTGGCGCACGCCATAGACGGGTCCGGAGACGATCACGGAAGGTGAGCCGTTGTAAGGCAGGTAAGCGAGAACGGAACACGGCCGGAGAACGCGGGCGTGGCTTGATTCGGGGCGCGTACACGGTGTCCCGGGGAAGGGGCCTCTCCCGGTGCACCCGCTGGAAACCCGGCAGCCGGCCACGTCGGCGACGCCGCTGCCCGCCGTTACCTCCGCTTCCGCTTCCGCTTCCGCTGCCGTCGCTGCCGCTTCCGGCTCCGCGCTGGACGCGATTCCGCCCCAGCGGCCCTGGCCAGAGCCGGAGCCCGCCGAGCCGTCGCTTTCCGCCGCGGGGGCGACAGTCGGCCCCGGACCGGAGCCGGTGGCCGGAGCCGGTACGCGGGGCGGTCTCGCTCGTGTCCGGGGGCGGCTCCCCTCGCCCGCCTCGTACCCCTTCGCCTTCGGCTACGCGGTCCTGCTCCTGGTGACCTCGCTCTACAGCGAGTACGGCGATCCGCACACCGTGAGCGCGCTGCTGCGCGGATCGAGCACCGATGTGGCCCATCTGTCCACGGCCCCGGTCCTGGCGATCTTCGCGAGCGCACTGTGGATAGCGGGCGGCATCGCCTCCCCGTACGCGATGGTGTTCATCTTCGTCCTGGCCACGCTTGAGCGCCGCATCGGCGGCTGGCGCACGGCCGGTGTCTTTCTGCTCGGCCATGTCGTGGCGACCCTGGCCACCGAGCTTCCGGTCGCCGTCTCGGTCCTGGCCGGCCACCTTCCCGCCAGCTCGCTGCACCGCCTGGACTACGGCATCAGCTTCGGCCTGATGGCCACGGTCGGCGCCCTCGCGGGCCTGCTCGCCCCGCTGCTGCGCTGGGCAGCCCTGGCCGTGGTCGGCGCCCTGCTCGTCCAGGACCTCCTGGAGATGGTGGAACCGCTGGCGGCCTGGGGCCACCCGGTGGCCCTCCTGGCCGGCATCGCCTGCTGGCCGGCCGTACGGCGGGTGCGGCTCACCCCGAAGGGCTGACTCCGGCCCGGTCCGCAGCCCTCGCTTCCGCCCGCTCGTCGGCCCGCCCGAACCGGGCCAGTACGTGCCACAGCTGCTTCACGTACTGGAGCACCTCCTCCCCGCTGCCGAACTCGGCCCACGCCTGCGGCTCCCGTGCGACGGACGCGGCGGCGCGGCCCAGCGTCTCGGCGCTCAGCAGGCCGTCGGCCGCGTAGGCGCGCACGACCCGAGCGGCCAGTGGAACCATCACGGGGCCCCGGAACGCGGCGTCCACCTCGTGCGGCGCGAGCACGAACCCGGCGTGCCACTCGATCGGCACCCCGGTCGAGGCGAGCAGCCGGGCGGTCGCGGTGCCCCGGAACGACGGGTCGAGCACGAGTGCCTCCGCGTCCCGGGTGAGGACGACCGGGCCGTGCACCTGGGCCTCGACATACCCGTCCAGGACTCGCCCGTGCACGCCGGAAGGCACCCCGAGCACATCGGTCCCGTCCTCCGCGAGTGCCGCCAGAACGCACCCGAAGGCGTCGGCGGTCCCCACGTCCTTCGGCCCCAGATGGCTGTCGCCGTGGCAGAACGTGGCCCGCCGGTTCACCTCGGGGCGCAGCCGCACATGGCAGGAGCCGAAGCGCGGCGCGGCGCCGTCCGCGTGGCCGTGCAGATTGAGCGCCCCGTACTTGGCCCGCTCCTCGGGCCGTACGCCGTCGGCGTGGTAGGCGCCGCCGAACAGATCCCGCTCCCACTCGTCCCGGGCTCCGCCGGGGAAGGCGGTGCGCCCGCCGTTGGACAGGCCCGTCTCGTACTGGCTCCGGTAGACCGCGTCCACCGCCAGTGCCTCGGCGACCGTGCGCCCGTCGGTGGGGCGCGGCCGGTCCGGGTGGAAGTTGAGGGAGATGCGCGCCCGGTCCATGACGTGGGACGTGAGTGCCTGCGCGTCCACGCCGCCGAGCCGGCCCGTGGCCTGGCGGTCGGCCGACCGTGCGAGGGTGCGGACGTGGGCGAGCGCGGCGCTCTGTGCGGGGGTGAGCCTCATACGGGCCGAATGTAGGCGTGCGGCCCGCTCGCCCGCCCCGGGTTTTTCGGCGGCGGTCAGCTTGCCGCCGGCTTGAGGACCAGGCTCGCCATGGGGGAGCGGGTCGTCCAGCCGAGGGAGGTGTAGAGGGCGCGGCCCTCGGGGGTGCCCACCAGGATTCCGGTGCGGGCGCCCGCCTCGTGGGCGGTGTTCTGAAGGGTGCGCATCACCAGGCTGCCCAGGCCCCGGCGCTGGTGGTCGCCCGCGGTCTCGATCTGGTCGGCGACGGCGGTCCGGCCGGTCGGCGCGATCTGGCCGCGGGCGGCGAAGTGGCCATCGGCGGTGCGGACGAGGACGCGGGTCACGCCGCCCCGGGTCCACGAGGTGAGGGTGTAGCCGGCCGGCACCTCGGGACGTTCGGCGGCGAGCGCGACCGTCATCAGGTAGCCGGGCTTGTCCGACTCCCAGCCGGCGCCGAGCCAGGGCCGCACGGTGTCGTCGTCCGCGAACAGCTTCAGCCAGGTCCCGGGCGCGCTCGTGGCGGCCACGAGCGCGCGGACGTCCGCCTCGGTGGGGTCGGGCAGTACGTGCCGGGACACGTGGTGGGCCTGTCCGGCGTCGATCGTCCAGCCCCAGGGCCGGTCCATCGGGTCGGAGGTGCCGCGCGACACGACCCAGCCGTCGACCCACGCCCGTACGAGGGTGGCCGTCCCGGCCGGGTCCTCCGTGGCCACCTCGGTCGCTGCTGTTGCTGCCGTCGTCGCCGTTGTGGTCGCTCGCGCTGTCATGTCCGCCCCCGCTGGTAATAGGTGAAATGGCTAACGGAACCTTACAAGTGGAGGTCGGTGTTTGTCCCCCGCTCCTGCTCACGAGGGTGGACGCAGATGATCGCTCAGAGCGAACACGGCTCGGGGAACATTCCCCGACTCACATGCATTGAGTCGGCATAGCTCAACTTGACTGCCGAAGGGGAGATCATGGCTACCGAGTCCACGGCGTACACACCGACCGCCCTGCCCGTGCTGCCGCTCGACGACGAGGTCGTGCTGCCCGGGATGGTCGTTCCGCTGGACCTGTCCGACACCGAGGTGCGGGCCGCCGTCGAGGCGGCGCAGGCCGCCGCCCGGTCCGATGCGGGAAAGCCGCAGGTGCTGCTCGTGCCGCGGATCGACGGGACGTACGCCGGGACCGGTGTGCTCGGGACCGTCGAGCAGGTCGGCCGGCTGTCGGACGGCGACCCCGGCGCCCTCATCCGGGGCCGCCACCGCGTGCGCATCGGCGCCGGCACCACCGGGCCCGGCGCGGCCCTGTGGGTGGAGGGCACCCGGGTCGAGGAGATCCTGCCCGAGCCCCTGCCGGGCCAGGTGACCGAACTGGTCAAGGAATACAAGGCGCTCGCCACCGACTGGCTGAAGAAGCGCGGGGCCTGGCAGGTCGTCGACCGCGTGCAGCAGATCGAGGGCGTGTCCGCGCTCGCCGACAACTCCGGCTACTCGCCGTTCCTCACCACCGCCCAGAAGGTCGAGCTCCTGGAGACCGCCGACCCGGTGGCCCGCCTCAAGCTCGCCACCGAGCAGCTCCGCGAGCACCTTGCCGAGCAGGACGTCGCCGAGTCCATCGCCAAGGACGTCCAGGAAGGCGTGGACAAGCAGCAGCGCGAGTTCCTGCTGCGCCGCCAGCTGGACGCCGTGCGCAAGGAGCTGCGCGAGCTCAACGGCGAGGGCGGCGAGGAGGACGAGAGCGACGACTACCGCGCCCGCGTCGAGGCCGCCGACCTGCCCGAGAAGGTCCGCGAGGCCGCCCTCAAGGAGGTCGACAAGCTGGAGCGGTCCAGCGACCAGTCGCCCGAGGGCTCCTGGATCCGCACCTGGCTCGACACCGTCCTCGAACTGCCCTGGAACGAGAGCACGGAGGACGTGTACGACATCCGGGGCGCCCGGGAGATCCTCGACGCCGAGCACGCCGGTCTGAAGGACGTGAAGGAGCGCATCACCGAGTACCTCGCGGTGCGCAAGCGCCGCGCCGACCGGGGCCTCGGGGTCGTGGGCGGCCGCCGCGGCGGCGCGGTGCTCGCGCTCGTCGGTCCGCCCGGAGTGGGCAAGACCTCGCTAGGCGAGTCCGTCGCGCACGCCATGGGCCGCAAGTTCGTCCGGGTCGCGCTCGGCGGCGTACGCGACGAGGCCGAGATCCGCGGCCACCGCCGCACCTACGTCGGCGCCCTGCCCGGCCGGATCGTGCGGGCCATCAAGGAGGCCGGTTCGATGAACCCGGTCGTGCTGCTCGACGAGATCGACAAGGTGGGCTCCGACTTCCGGGGCGACCCGGCCGCCGCCCTGCTCGAAGTGCTCGACCCGGCGCAGAACCACACCTTCCGGGACCACTACCTGGAGGTCGAGCTCGACCTGAGCGACGTGGTGTTCCTGGCCACGGCCAACGTCCTCGAAGCCATCCCCGAGGCCCTGCTCGACCGTATGGAGCTGGTCCGGCTCGACGGCTACACCGAGGACGAGAAGGTCGTCATCGCCCGCGACCACCTGCTGCCGCGCCAGCTGGAGCGGGCCGGCCTGGAAGACGGTGAGGTCGTCCTGGAGGACGCCTCGCTGCGCAGGCTCGCCGGCGAGTACACCCGCGAGGCGGGCGTTCGGAACCTGGAGCGGTCCATCGCCCGGCTGCTCCGCAAGGTGGCGGCCCAGCACGAACTGGGCGGCCAGGAGCTGCCGTTCACCATCGCACCCGATGATCTGCGCAAGCTGATCGGGCGCCCGCACCATGTGCCCGAGTCCGCCCAGGACCCGGCCGAGCGGCGCACCGCGGTGCCCGGTGTGGCCACCGGCCTCGCGGTCACCGGGGCCGGCGGCGACGTCCTGTTCGTCGAGGCCTCCCTGGCGGATCCGGAGACGGGCGCCGCGGGCCTGACCCTCACCGGTCAGCTCGGCGACGTGATGAAGGAGTCGGCGCAGATCGCGCTGAGCTTCCTGCGCTCCCACGGGGCCGAACTGGAGCTTCCCGTAGGGGACTTGAAGGACCGGGGCGTGCACGTCCACTTCCCGGCGGGCGCGGTCCCCAAGGACGGTCCGAGCGCCGGCATCACGCTGGTGACCGCGCTGTCCTCGCTGCTCTCGGGGCGGCAGGTCCGCACCGACGTGGCGATGACCGGCGAGGTGTCGCTGACCGGTCGGGTGCTGCCGATCGGCGGGCTCAAGCAGAAGCTGCTGGCCGCGCACCGGGCCGGGATCACGACCGTGGTGATCCCCAAGCGGAACGAGGCGGACCTGGACGACGTCCCGGCCGAGGTCCTGGAGAAGCTGGAGGTCCACCCCGTCACGGACGTCCGCCAGGTCCTGGAGATCGCCCTCGCCCCCGCGGAGGTCGCGGTCGCCGCGGCCGCGTGAGACACCGGGGCCGGGGGTTACCGCCCCGGCCGCGTGAGACACCGGGGCCGGGGGTTACCGCCCCGGCCCCGGCTACGCCTGGGTGGCCCGCTCGTACACCGAGCGGGCCTTCGCGTCGAACAGGGCCGCCGTCGACTCGACGTCCGTGTCGCCGCCGCTCAGTACGCCGATGATCCGGCCGAGCCGGTCCGGGTCCCGGTAGTCGATCAGCCAGGGGCTGCCGCTGGTGCCGACCCAGAACCCGCCGCACTCCATGCGCATCATGGCGGGCTCGTCCGGGTCCTGGCGTACGTCGGTGGTGCACATGACCGGCCGGTTGTCGGGGTTGTGGTCCGGGTCCGGGTAGCCGACGACGGTCGCGCGCTGGTCGGGGCCCGCGCCCCACTCGGGCGTCGAGGCGCCGACCACGCTCTGTACGTTGCGGCCGTGCGCGTCCGGCTCCAGCGTGAGGAAGGCGTAGTCCGCCGCGTCCTCGTGGTCCGCGGTCCACCGGTCGTCGACCTGCACCGCCCGCACCTTCCACTTCCCGTACGGGAACGTCCCCGGGGCCGCCCCGGAGAAGCCCGGCGCGAACTCCAGGGTGTCCAGCGGAAGCCCGGTCGCGCAGTGCGCGGCGGTGGCGACGACGTTGCCGTGCGGGCTGGCCACCACGCTGGCGGTGCAGGCGTGCTCGTCGCCGTTGACGAGGACGCCGACCGACGAGACCTTCCCGGCCGGCACCGCGCTGCTCTGGGTACCCGGCGGCGGGGCCGCGGCCTCGCCCGGGGGCCGCTCGGACTGCGGCGAGGGCGCCGCGGACCAGCCGCAGTCCGCGCCACCGGCCGTGACGACCGCGATCAGGGCAACCGCCCGGCACACCGCTCCCACCTTGCGCATGCCCCCCATCCTTACGCATGCCGCGCTCAGGACGGGGTCACGTGTGCGACGGGTGCTCCGTACGGGGAGGCGAAGGCCCCCGGCCACGCAGTGCCGGGGGCCCGCTCGGGTGTGCGTGGGCGCCGTCAGCCGTTGGCGAGCGCCTGGAGGCGGTCGTACGCCCCGTTGAACCGGGAGTGGTCGCCGACGGTCGGGCCCGAGGAGGTGTACTGCCACATCGTCTGGAAGCCCCAGCCGGCCGGCAGGGTGCCGGGGTCGGTGTTGTAGCGGGCGATCCAGAGCGGGTTGCTCGCGCCGAAGGCGGCCGAGTTGCCGGTGCACTGGGTCCACCAGCTGGTCGCGGTGTAGATCACCGCGTCCCGCCCGGTACGGGCCCGGTACTGGTCGAGGAAGTCGCCGATCCAGCCGACCATGCCGGCCGCCGACTTGCCGTAGCAGGCCGCGCCGTACGGGTTCCACTCGATGTCGAGCGCGCCCGGCAGGGTCCGGCCGTCGCGCGACCAGCCGCCGCCGTGGTCCACGAAGTAGTCGGCCTGGGCGGCGCCGCTCGTCGTGTCGGGGGTGGCGAAGTGGTACGCGCCGCGGATCATGCCGACGCTGTACGAGCCGTTGTACTGCTGGGCGAAGTTGGGGTTGGTGTAGTACGTGCCCTCGGTGGCCTTGACGTAGGCCCACTTCACCCCGCTGTTCCACAGGGTCGACCAGGCGACGTTGCCGTTGTGGCTGCTGGTGTCGACCCCCTCGGTCTGCGCGGTCTGTACGGCGCGGACGTCACGGGGCAGCCCGCCCACCCCGTCGTGCTTGGCCACGCCCATACCCAGGGTCGCGGAGCCGCGCGCGGGGATGTCGGCGGCGCTGGAGGTGCCGGTGAAACCGAGGACGAGGGCGAGGGAGGAGAGGAGGATCCCGGCCGCGGCGAGGGGACCGCGGCGGGCCGTTCCGGATCTGTGCACGGGCATTGCGTGCCTCCGAAAGGCGGTGTGGGGGTGGGGAGATGACGTCCTGGTCGACATGGCGGCGACGTCTCGCTGTGGACATGTCAGGGATGTCAGGGATGACGCTACGCACGTAGACCGTTGGCGGGAAAGGGGCTCCAGGCTATGCCGTTGGTTCAGACCTGTGGTGGTGGCGACACGCTGCGGGAACGGCGTGGCCCGGCGGAAACTTTCAGCCGCGGCCGCTCCCGGCGCCATCCGGGATGCCGGGCACACAGCCCGCTGGGAAATACTGTGCCGTCACGACACACCTAGGGCATGGGAGCCGATGTGCACGGTCCGGACCAGGAGTTCCTCGCGCTCGAACGCGAGCTGGCCGTCTTCCTGCGGCGGGCCAGGGCCTCGTCCGGCGAGATGGCCCGCGAGGTGCACCCCGATCTCGAACCGGCGGCGTACGGCCTGCTGGTGCGCCTCGACGAGGCCGGCCCGCAGCGGGCCACCGAACTCGCCGGGTACTTCGGCGTGGGCAAGGCGACGATGAGCCGCCAGCTGCACGCCCTGGAGGATCTCGGCCTGGTCGCCCGCGAACCCGACCCGGCGGACGGGCGCGCCTCCCTGGTCCGCATCACCCCCGAGGGCACGGCACGGTTCGGCCGGGTCCGCGACGCCCGCCGCGAGAGCTATGTGCGCCGGCTGGCAAACTGGGACCGCCTGGAAATCTCCGAACTGGCCCGCCTGCTGCACCAGCTGAACGCGGCGGCGGAGAGCTAGGGCGGGGCGCGGGCGAACCTCGGGGCCGCGCCCGGCGGGGTCTAGAACCCCACCGCCACCACCGTCGCGTCGTCGTGCCGCTTGCTCCGCCCCAGGAACGCCCGCGCCACGTCCCCCGCCTCCAACTCCCGCACCCGCTCGACCAGTCCGTCCGGGCCCGCCTTGCGGACCAGCGCCGCGCAGTCGGCCCACGAGCCCTCGCGGAACTTCTCGACCCAGCGGGTCGCCCCGTCCGTCAGGGCGAGCACGGAACGCACGGAGGCGAGCGGCTCGCGGCCGGTGACCGCGCGGGCCGCCACCGACGGGTCCGCGGCCGCCGTGAAGAACCCGCCCTCCCTGTTGCGGACCGTCGCGTCCGCGACCGCGTCGCTGACCAGCAACTCCCGCGGCACCCGGTCGAGCCGGTCGTCCAGGACCGCCCGCACCGAGCCGTCGGCCGATTCGACGAGCAGCGCCGAGTCCGACAGGACGAGGTACTCCAGGTCCACCGCGTCCCACCGCGCGAGCACCACGGTTGCCTGAGGCGTACGCGGGTGAGAAAGGTCACAGGTGTCGCGATGGGCGTCCGCGGTGCGCCGGATGGATTCCGCCAGGATCTCGGCCAGCGTCATATCCCGCCGCGAAGCCGACAGTTCGGTCAGTGCGCCGCCGAGCCGGGCGGTGAACCACGGCACGTCGTGCACACAGTCGCCGTTGCCGGGCAGCGGGGTCACGCCGTCCAGGACGACGAGCAGCCCGCCCAAGCCCGAAGCGGGCAGTGCGGTGGCCGCCCAGTCCTCGTTGGGGCGGGCGGGGTCTCCGGGCACGGTGGTCAGCTGGATGCGCATGCCGGCCAGTCTGCACGAGCCCTCCACGGTGCCTCCATGGCATCGGCAGCGGCGCCGGACGCCCCGTCAAGTGGCTCCGGACGACGGCCGAACCGCATGATCCCGGGAGGAATCCGCCACTCCGCCGAGCTGTGGGCGGGCATCCTGCCAAAGGCCGCGCGGAAGTTCCAACCGGCGCCACGGCGGGCCGGGGCCGGGCGTTCCGGGGAAGTTGATGGTCAACTCCGAAGTGATGTTCACTCGTTCAGGTGGCCGAGCAGTGACTACTCGTCATGACCAGTCGTCACCTTGGCTTCCTTGGTGGACTGGCAAACACGAGTGAAGATTGAGAGCACCGGTGCAGAACAAGCGGCCTCGGGGCAGCGACGGCACACGCGCACAACGCACCGCTCGGGTGCGGAGCCGCCTGGTCGTCTCCGTCGCCGTTGTCTCCCTCACCGTGCTCGGAGCCGGTGCGCCCACCCTCTTCGCGGCCTCCGGGGACCTCAAGGACTCCCAGCACCTGGTCACCCTCGCGCAGCTGGACCAGCAGGCGATCAGCCTCGCCCACGCGCTCGGTGACGAACGAGACGGCGTCACGCAGTACGTCGCCGCCGGCCGGCCCAGCGGCAAGGATGCGGCCCTCAAGGAGCCCGCCGCCCGCGTCGACCGGCAGATCGACGAACTGCGCGCCACCGCCCCCGCGGGCCTCGCGCGCGATCTCGCCACCGTGTCGGCCCTGCGCCGCACCGCGCTCACCGGCAAGGGCACGGCCCTGGAGGCGCAGAAGTCGTACACCGACGTGATCGCCACGCTGCTCGACGTGGCCGACGAGCTCGCCGACCGCACACCGCCGCGCGCCGCCGAGGCGACCCGCGCGCCCGGGGCGCTGGGGCGGGCGGTGGAACAGGCCTCGGCCACCCGGGGGCTGCTGCTCGGCGCGCTCTCGGTGCCGGCCGGCTCGACCTCCCGCGTGTTCGACCCCGTCAGCGGCAAGTACGTGTCGAAGGAGAACGACGGGGACGCGGCCCGCACCCGGGACGCGCTCAGCGGCGCCGCGCAGCAGGCCCATGTGCGCGAGCAGTCCGCGCTCGCCGACTTCGACCAGGCCGCCGCCGCGGACGCCCGCGACCGGTTCGCCAGCACCGTCACCGGGCCCGAGGTGGCGGCCGCCGACGGCTTCCTCACCCGGCTCACCGACCAGCCCCAGCTCAGCGCCTCCGAGCGCAAGTCCGACCCGGACGCGGTGGGCGCGGCCCTCTCCGCGCGGATCGACCGGATGCGCGGCGCCGAAGCCGCGCTCGCCACCGCACAGGTCAAGAAGTTCGAGCAGCTGCGCGACGACGACGTCAGCGCCCTGGAGATCCGGATCGGGCTCATCGGCGCGCTGCTGCTGCTCGCCATCGGCATCTCGGCCGCGACCGCCCGCAGTCTGACCCGTCCGCTCGCCGTGCTACGGCGCGGCTCGGCCCGGCTCGCGGAGGCGCCCGAGACCGAGGAGCCGGTGCGCTTCACCGGCCGCAACGACGAGTTCGCCCAGGTCGTACGGTCGCTCAACGAGCTGCACGCCAAGTTCGTCGAGCAGCACTCCCGGGTCGCCGAACTGGATCAGGGCCTCGGCAAGCAGCGCGGCCGGCTCGCCCGCCTGGCCGCCGAGAAGGACGAACTCCGCGGTCGGGTGCAGGAGTTGACGAACCAGCTGGAGCGCGCGGAGGGCACGGTCAAGCATGCCTTCGTCAACCTGGGCCTGCGCAGCCTCGGTCTGATCGAACGTCAGCTGACCGTCATCGAGGGCCTGGAGGAGCGCGAGCAAGACCCGGACCAGCTCGGCGTCCTGTTCAAGCTCGACCATCTGGCCACCGTCATCCGGCGCCACGGCGAGAACCTCCTGGTCCTGGCCGGCACCGAGCACCACCACAACCACCCGGGCCCGGTGCCGCTGGTCGATGTGATGCGGGCCGCGGTGAGCGAGATCGAGCGGTACGAGCGGGTCGTCATCCAGGCGCTGCCGCCGCACGCCCAGGTCGCGGGCTTCGCCGCCGACGACCTGAGCCATCTGGTCGCCGAGCTCCTGGAGAACGCCACCTCCTTCTCGCCGCCCGAGGTCCAAGTGCAGCTCTCGGGATGGCAGTTGGAGAACGGCGAGATCATGCTTTCGGTCCAGGACGAGGGCATCGGCGTGCCCCCCGAGCGCCGCGCCGAACTGAACCGCCGGCTCGCCGACCCCGCCTCCTACGAACCCGGCGAGCCCGGCACCGAGGCGGGCGGCCTCGGGCTGCACGTCTCGGCCCTGCTCGCCCACCGGCACGGCGTACGCATCGAGCTGCGCGAACAGAAGCAGGGCGGTGTCGCCGCGGTCGTGGTGCTGCCCGGGGCGATCCTGCCGACCACCCCGGCGGTGGATGCCCCGCATCTGGTGCCTTCGCCGGGCGAGGCGCCGCGCTTCACGCTGCCGGGCGCGCTCGCCGAGGCCAACTCCAATGTGCTGCCGGAGCGCACGGAACGCTCGGGCGAGGTCCTCAGGCCCACCGCCCCCGAGCCCGCAGAGCCGACCGAGCCCGTCGCGGACGCCGAGCCCGTCGCCAACGCCGAACACGCCCTGGACCAGCCCACCTTCGAGATGCGGCTGCCCGAGCCCCGGCCCGAAGCCCCCGGTCCCGAGCACACCCCTTCGCGGCCCGCGCCCATGCCGGAGGCCGCCCCCGAGCCCGCCCCCGTCGCCGCCCCCGAGCCCGTGCCCAACCCGGAGGCCGAGCCCGACCCGGCCCCCGAGGGCCCTCAGCGGCTGACGGACAAGGGCCTGCCCAAGCGGACCCCCAAGGTCGTGCAGGCCGGCGTGGGCGGGGTACAGGAGCGCAAGGGAGGCACCGACGCGGCGGAGGCACTGCGCCGCAGGCTCGGCGGATTCCAGAAGGGCGCGACCGAGGGCCGGCGCGATGTGGCGGCGGAACTCGAAGAGACCGAACAGCAGGCAGACACGGACACGGACACGGGGGAGACAGTCGAGGAGGTACGCAGATGAGTGCGACCGGCACCACCGGTATCGGCAGGCCCGGCACCACCGATATCGGCAGGCCCGGCGGCGCGGCGTCCGGCACCGGCACGATCGGAGCAAGCACCGAGGCCCGCAACCTGCAGTGGCTCCTGGCCAACCTCGTCGAGGAGGTGCCCGGGATCCACTCCGTCGCGGTCGTCTCCTCCGACGGACTTCTGCTGCTCTCGTCCGACCCCGAGCAGCGCCAGGTCACCGTCGCCCGGCAGGGCCCGCGCGGCTCCAGCGCCGATCTCGCCACCATCGTCTCCGGCATCGGCAGCCTCACCATCGGGGCCGCCCGCCTCATGGAGGGCGGCGGCGTCAAGCAGACGATGGTCGCGATGGAGGAGGGCAGCGTCTTCGTCATGTCCATCAGCGACGGCTCGCTGCTCGGCGTGCACGCCGCCCCGGACTGCGACATGAGCGTCGTCGCGTACCACATGGCGCTCTTCGTGGGCCGCGCCGGACACGTTCTGACCCCCGAAGTCCGCAGTGCGCTGCGCCAGTCGATGGAGGCCGTCCAGTGAACCCGCCCGCCGCGAAATCCGCGCGGCTCCCGATACGCGGCGCGGACCGGACGCCCGCCCGGGTCCGCCCGTACTCGCTGACCGGTGGCCGCACCCGGTTCGGCCACGTACTGCTCGTCGAGACGTTCGTCGCGGCCATCGAGGCACCGCCCGAGCGCAAGGAGCTCGGCGGCCGCACCCACCGGGTCATGCCGGAGATGCTGGCCATCGTGGAGATCTGCCGCGCGATGCGTACCGTCGCCGAGATCTCCGCCCTCCTCAAGATGCCGCTCGGCGTGGTCCGGGTGCTGCTCAGCGACCTGGCCGACCAGGGAAGAATCCGTGTGTACGGGACCGGGCAGGGCTCGGGCCAGCCCAACCGCGCACTGCTCGAAAGGGTGCTCAGTGGACTCCGCCGTCTCTGAACTCCTCGTCCCCGACGAGGAGTTGCAGCCCTGGCAGCAGGACCGCAGCCGGGCCCCCATCGCGACCAAGGTCGTGGTCGCGGGCGGCTTCGGCGTGGGCAAGACCACCTTCGTGTCGGCGGTCTCCGAGATCACTCCGCTCCAGACCGAGGCGGTGATGACCCGGGCCAGCGAGGCCACCGACGACCTGTCGGCGACGCCGGAGAAGCTGACCACCACCGTCGCCATGGACTTCGGCCGCATCACGCTCGCCGACGACCTCGTCCTGTACGTGTTCGGCACGCCCGGGCAGCAGCGGTTCTGGTTCATGTGGGACGACATCGTGCGCGGCGCGATCGGCGCGATCGTGCTCGCCGACACCCGGCGCCTCACGGACTGCTTCCCCGCGCTCGACTACTTCGAGAGCTGCGGCATTCCGTACGTCGTGGCCGTCAACCACTTCGAGGGCACCGAGTCCTTCGCGGCCGAGGACGTGCGCGAGGCGCTCACCGTGCCGCCGCACATCCCGGTGATGATCATGGACGCGCGTGACCGGCTCTCGGTCGTCGACTCGCTGCTCGGCCTGGTGGCCCACGCCCTGGAAGCCTGCCCGGAATAGACGCCGCCCCCCACGGCACGCAACGCACACAACGGAGAACGGTCCCGCATGCGGAGAATACTCATAGTCGGAGCCGGCCAGTCCGGCCTTCAGCTGGCCCTCGGACTACAGGCGCAGGGGTACGAGGTCACCCTGATGTCGAACCGCACGTCGGACGAGATCCGGTCCGGCCGGGTCATGTCGACGCAGTGCATGTTCCACACCGCGCTCCAGCACGAGCGCGACCTCTCGCTGAACTTCTGGGAGTCCCAGGCCCCGCTCATCGAGGGCGTGGGCGTCTCGGTCGCGGCCCCCGACTCCTCCCGGGCCATCGACTGGGTCGGGAAGCTGGACGGCTACGCGCAGTCCGTGGACCAGCGGGTCAAGATGGCCGGCTGGATGGAGACCTTCGCACAGCGCGGCGGCCAGCTCGTCATCCACGGCGCGGCCGTCTCCGACCTCGACTTCTTCGCGCGCACCTACGACCTGGTGCTGGTCTCCGCGGGCAAGGGCGAGCTGGTCTCGATGTTCGGCCGCGACGCCGCGCGCTCCCCGTACGCCGAGCCGCAGCGCGCGCTCGCGGTGTCGTACGTGCACGGCCTCGGCCCGCGCCCCGAGCACCCCGAGTTCGACGCGGTGCGCTGCAACCTGGTGCCCGGCGTGGGCGAGCTGTTCGTGATGCCGACCCTGACCGTCTCCGGCCGCGCCGACATCCTGTTCTGGGAGGGAGTGCCCGGCGGCCCGCTGGACGTCTTCCACGGCGTGAAGGACCCGAACGACCACCTCGCGCTCACCCTGGAGCTGATGGAGAAGTTCCTGCCCTGGGAGTACGCCCGCGCCACCAGGGTCGAACTGACCGACGCGGGCGGCACGTTGGCGGGCCGCTACGCCCCGACCGTGCGCAACCCCGTCGGCCGGCTGCCCGGCGGCGGACTGGTCCTCGGCGTCGGTGACGTGGTCGTCGCGAACGACCCGATCACCGGCCAGGGCTCCAACTCGGCGTCCAAGTGCGCCGCTTCGTACCTCTCCTCGATCGTCGAGCACGGCGAGAAGGAGTTCGACGAGGCCTGGATGCGCTCGACCTTCGACCGCTACTGGGACACCGCCCAGCACGTGACGAAGTGGACCAACGCCATGCTGGGGGTGCCGCCCGAGCACGTCCTGAACCTGCTCGGCGCGGCAGGCGACCTCCAGCCGGCCGCCGACCGCTTCGCCAACGGCTTCAACGACCCGGCCGACTTCGAGAACTTCTTCTACGAGCCGGAGAAGACGGCCGCCTACCTGGCTTCGGTCGCGGGAGCCTGACTCGCTTCTGACCAGCGGTCCAGCCGCCATTGATGGCTGTCATCGGTGGCTGCGGGCCGTCTGCGGGCCGCCTTGGGGCGGCCCGCAGACGGCCCAGAACTCGCTCCCGGCCGCACGGCGGCCGCCCCTCCGGAGGGGCCAAGCCCCCTTCGTCCCGAAGCAACCCGGGGTGCCCGCTGCCCATGAACCGGCGAGCCTTTCACCTGCCCTGCTGGTTCGCTGACGCGGATCTGCTCAAGAGCCCATCCCCGGGGAAGCCTTGCTGCGGCAGTTCCCCGGCAGCAACCCCGAATCCGGAGGATTCATCCCACGGAACCGCTTTCCACAGGCTCACCACAGCGGCCCAGATGTGGTGCACGAGGGCCCAGTCGGGGTTGTCTCCGCCGAGGGTGACGGTGGCAAGCAGGTCGCATCCCCAGATACCCCGCTCGTCATGGGGCGATGCAGCGATCACGGACTCCGCGATCTCGGCTACACCCACGTGCAGTTCCAGTGTCAGCAAGTCCGCGACCGGCCCGTCGCTGTCCTTGCTGCGAGTGCCGAGCCTGAACGCGGCCACCGAGTCCTCGTACGGCCCCAGCCACTCGCCCAGCAAAGCGTTGCCGCTCTCCAGCAAGTGGTCCAGCAGGTGATCAAGAGCCTCGTCGCCGCTCTCTTCCCCGGAGCGGCAGAAGAAGCTGAGTTGGTAGGCCACGATTCCCCTGTCGTCCGCGCTGGTCGGGAGCTGATGTACCGCACCATCATGCCTTGCCGCGCCTGCGACCTGGCATTTTCATGCTTGCTTGCTTGCTCGCTCTGCGCCGGGCCACTCCGGTCAGAGGTTGGCCAAGGAGACCCTGGCTTGCCCGCCGTGTCCAGGTTGCCGGGCGCCAACAGCAGTGAGTGCCCCCGAACCGGCGCCCAGAGGCGCCGAGTTCCAGCTACGCCAAGGGCGGCCCCCGCTCGCGCCGATGGCCGGAGAGGAGCGCCGCCGCCGATCTCGCCGAAGTGGCAGGCGTACCAGGCTAGTTGGAGGGCTCCGCGTCGGTCGAGTACCCCGTGTCCGCCCCCTCCGAGGCGCCCTCGGGCAGCCTCCGGGGGCGGTACGAGGACAGGGAGCCCGCCGCCGGGTCCGGGCGAACCGCACCCAGCAGGGGGTTGGCGGCGATGGGGGAGACCTTGACGCGGGTGCCGGGGCGCGGGGCCTGTACCACCAGGCCGTCGCCCAGGTACATCGCCACATGGGTGGCCTTGGGGAAGTAGATCACCAGGTCGCCCGGGCGCAGCGAGTTCAGCGGGACGCGCGGGAGTTCGGCCCACTGCTCCTGGCTGGTGCGCGGGATCGAGCGGCCCGCGTGCGCCCACGCCTGCGAGGTGAGGCCCGAGCAGTCGTAGGACTCGGGGCCCTCGGCGCCCCACACATACGGCTTGCCGATCTGGTCGACGGCGTAGGTGAGCGCCCGGTCGCCCTCCGAGGAGGGGGCCCGGGTCGAGCTGAGGGCGCCCGAGGAGAGCAGGGTCTGCTGGGCCCGCTCGGTGCCCTGCTGTTCCAGCCGGGTGAGCTCGGCCAGCTGGTCGGGGGAGAGGCCGGAGAGCAGCTTCTCGACTTCCCTGAGCCGCGCCTCGACCTCGTCCTTGGCCTGTTGCTGCTGCCGGGCGAGGGCCTGCTGCTCGTCGAGGGCCTGGCGCGAGGCCCTGGCGAGTTCCGCGGCCCGCCGCTCGCCGCCGGCCAGCCGGTTCATCGCGGCCTGGCGTTCGCCGGCCGCGCGGTCCAGGACATGGCGCTGGTCGAGTGCGCTCTGCGGGTCGTCGGCCAGCAGCAGGCGCAGGTAGCCGGAGAGGTCGCTGCGGCCCTGGTACTGCTCGCGGGCCAGGCGGCCGGCGTCGCCGCGGCTGTGCGCGAGCGCGGTGCGGGCCTGGGCGAGCGAGGCGGTCAGTTTCCTGTCCTCGCCCTCGCGGCGCTTCAGCTCGACATCGGTGGTCTTGTACGCCTCGGTCGCCTCCTCCGTCTGCCGGTACAGCGTCTGGAGCTGGTTGAGGAGGGCCGGCGGTGAGGTCGCGGGGGGCCCGCCGGGCAGCGCGGCCGACGACTCGCCGGGCGGCTGGGGTGCCGCGACCGCGAGCGGGCCCACGGCCGCCGTCGCCAGGGCCGCGGCGACGGCCACCGCACATACCGAGCGCACACGACCTGACATGTGCTCACCTCCGGTCCGGAACCGGTCGGTCCGGCCCCACCGGATCGTGGCACGCGCCGCCGCGACCGTCCTGGCGGGAGAAGTGAACGGTGGATTCGGCTCACTCGTGCGGCGGCTGCCCGGTGCGGGGGCTTGCGTCGGTGCCCTTCTTGGTCCATGGCCAGCGCCGCGGTTCGCGGCCCTCGGGCACATAGGTGTACTTCCAGCCGCGGGGCAGCCCGAGCCGCTTGGTGTGGGAGGCCGGCTCCAGACGGTAGGCGTGGACGGTCGCCGGGCCGCCCTCGGCATCGGGCACGGGCACCTCGTACCACTGCGGCGGCTTGCCGGTCGGGCCGGTCAGTACCGGCAGGACGCGCCCGTCGAGGGGGCCGCCCACAAAGAGGGTGTTCTCGCTTCGCACCCCCCAAGTCTCACAGCAGGTGGGCCGCCTCGCTCACGACGGGTATCACCCGGCGGGCCAGCACCCCGGCCGCGCCTTCGGGGGACTCGTGGGACAGCGCGCCGCGCACCGCCGCCGACGTCTGCGCGTCGGTGGCCGCCGTCGCGGTGAGCAGCGCCACCAGATGGTCCACCAGCCAGTCCCGCAGCTCGGGCAGCGGGGGCTGCTTCTCCTCGTCCAGCCAGATCAGCGAGGCGGCCTCGACCGCCGCGATCCAGGTGCGCACCATCATCCGCAGCCGCGGCCCCGGCTCGGCCACCTCCAGGTGGACCAGGATCTGCTCGGCCGCGGCCCGCCGCACCTCGTCCACGATCGCGGTCGTCCGGGACGTCTCGGCCATGCTGCCGCCTTGGAGCAGCGCGGAGAACCCGGCGTCGTGCTGGTCGACGAAGGCGAGGTAGCGGTCGAGCGCCCGGGTGAGCCGCTGGGTGAGCGGCCCGCTCTGCGCCTCGGCGAAGCACAGCTCCAGCTCGTCGGCCGACGAGCGCAGCGCGGCCTCGTACAACTGCTGCTTGCCGCCCGGGAAGTAGCGATAGACCAGCGGCCGCGAGACCCCGGCCGCCTCGGCCACGTCGTCGAGCGACACGTCCTCCGGCGCCCGGTGCGCGAAGAGCGTCAGGGCCGCGCCGAGGAGCTGGGTGCGACGCTCCTCGACACTGAGCCTGCGGTACGCGGGGGTGGCGGCGGGAGAGGTCATACGGGCAGCGTAATCGCCGGGTCCGGGGTTTACGCCAGGAGTCCCGAGCTCTTCCACAGCCGCCGGCTGACCCCGTTCAGGACGCCGATGTCGTCGAGGAATTCGGTCAGGCGGCCCGCGCCGCTCTGCATGACCTCGCGGCGGTGGCCGCTCGCCTTCACCTGGGCCACGGCCTCGCGGCGGTCCAGGCCCACGTTCTCGTACACCTGCGGGTTCACGAAGCAGGTGGCGAAGACGCGGGCCGCCTCGCCGCAGCTGACCCTGGTCAACTCCCGCTCCCAGCGCGGCGCGGATACCATCTGGCGCCTCAACTCCTCGCGCGCGTACCGGACATGGCGGGCCTCCTCGACCACATGGATGCGGGTCACGCCGCGCACGATGGTCTGGACGCGCTCGTCCGGGAAGGTCAGGCGCTGCATCCAGTCCAGGATCTCCTCGCCGAGCAGGGTGGCCGCGAAGGAGCCCGGGGTGGTGGAGACGGTCTTCAGGACGCGGGCGAGGTTGTGGTAGATCCTCGGCACCCGGTACGTCGGCGCCCCGCCCTTCTTGATCATGCGGGCGAACATCATCGAGTGGCGGCACTCGTCGGCGATCTCGGTGAGCGCGTAGCGGACGTGGTTGCTGGTCAGCGCCTTGTCGTAGATGTGCCGGACCAGCAGCTGCATCAGGATGATCTCGAACCAGATCCCGAGCGAGGCGAGGGACGCCGCCTCGTGGCGGGCCAGGTCCATGCGCTGCTCCTCGGACATCTTCCGCCACAGCGGGGTGTCGTAGAGGGAGAGCAGCTCCGGCGGCCAGAACCACTTCCCGTCCTCGACGGGGGCGTCCCAGTCCAGCTCCTTGTCGGGGTCGAAGGAGTGCTTCGCGGACGATTCGAGCAGCCGCTCAGCCACTTGCTCGCGGTCCCTGAGCAGGCCGAGTGCGTCGCGGAGCAGTTCGCGTTCGGTCACGGTCGTCATGGCGTGGGGCACCTCGTGGCTGGGTTACCTGCGGTCACCTCTTATGAGACTGCTTGTCAGCAAGACCGTCAATCCCTTGCGCCCGACTTGTTGACCCCGCGTCTACCGCCGTGTGAACCTGCCAACTGCACAGCAGTGTGCAGAAGTTGAGCCGCTGGACGATGCCGTCCGCGAGGCGAAGGAGCCGCACGTGTCGACGCACGACCTCTATGTGAAGGGCCCGCAGGAACCGCTCTGGCAGGTGCCCGCCTCCGGTGCCGCCCGCTTCAGCTGGGAGTACGACGACGGGCGCGACCGCCTGCTCGCCCTCTACCAGAAGGGCAAGGACAAGCAGTGGGACGGCGCCAAGCGCATCGACTGGGACCTGGAGGTCGACCCGTACGACCCCCTCGGCACCCCCGACGAGGCGATGACGCTGTACGGCACCCCGCACTGGGCCAAGATGACCGACCGGGACAAGGGTGAGCTGCGACTGCACTACACCTCCTGGCAGTTCAGCCAGTTCCTGCACGGCGAGCAGGGCGCGATGGTGTGCGCCGCCCGCATCGTGGAGTCCGTGCCCGACCTGGACGCCAAGTTCTACTCGGCCACCCAGACCATGGACGAGGCCCGGCACGCCGAGATCTACGGCCGCTTCCTGCACGAGAAGCTCGGCATGCTCTACCCGGTCAACGACAACCTCCAGGCGCTGCTCGGCGACACCCTGCGGGACTCCCGCTGGGACATGCCCTACCTCGGCATGCAGGTCCTGATCGAGGGCCTGGCGCTCGCGGCCTTCGGCATGATCCGCGACACCACGGACAAGCCGCTGCCCAAGCAGATCCTGGCGTACGTCATGCAGGACGAGGCCCGCCACGTGGCCTTCGGGCGCATGGCGCTGCGCGACTACTACCGCCAGCTGTCCGACGCGGAGCTGAAGGAGCGCGAGGAGTTCGTCATCGAGGGCTGCTACCTGATGCGCGACCGGCTGCGCGGGGTGGAGGTCCTGGAGAACTTCGGCATCCCGAAGAAGGAGGCCGAACAGCTCAGCGAGGAGAGCGAGTTCCTCCACCTGTTCCGCAAGCTCCTCTTCAGCCGCATCGTCCCCTGCGTGAAGGACATCGGCCTGTGGGGCGAGCGCCTCCAGAAGGCGTACCTCGACATGGGCGTCTTCGACCTCGGCGACTCCAACCTGGACCTCCTGATGGCCCAGGACGAGGAGATCGCCGAGCAACTGGACCGTGAACGCTTCGCCACGGAGGAGTCGGCACGGGTGGCGGAGGTGACGGAGGCGATCGAGGAGGGCGCGGCATCCTGACGTCCCCCGCGCCGGTCGCGCGGCCTCAGCCGTCAACGCGGCGACCGGCGCACAGTCTTTCGGGCGGCGCACCCTTGATAGCCGCTGGGTAGGCTGTCAGTGCGAGACAGACTCCGTCGCATGGGAGCAATCATGAGCGCCGCACGCGAGTACGAGCTGGACAGCGAGTACCGGTGGCCCCGCCCGCCGGTGGGCGGCTGGACGGCGGACGACCTGGACCGGCTTCCGAATCTCCCTCCGCACACGGAGCTGATCGACGGGAGCCTCGTCTTCATGAGTCCGCAGACCCGGTTTCACTCGCGCGCCATTCACTTCCTGGTGAGCGAGCTGACGCGGCAGGCGCCGGAGCACTTGGAGGCCATCGGGGAGATGACCGTGAAGCTGGACCCGCGCAACCGGCCCGAGCCCGATGTCCTCGTGGTGCCCGTCGAGGCGGACACCGGTTTCCAGCAGACCTGGTTCAAGCCGGAGGACGTCCTGCTGGCCGTCGAGGTGGTATCCGTCGAATCGGCGGACCGGGACCGAGAGGTCAAGCCCCGCAAGTACGCCCGGGCGGGTGTCCAGCACTTCTGGCGGGTCGAGCTGTCCGACGGTCAGCCCGTCGTGTACGTCTTCGAGCTGGACCCGGCGACCAAGGCCTACAATCCGATCGGGACGTTCCACAAGGAGCTCAAGGTAGACCTCCCCTTCCCCATCGAGATCGACCTCAGCGCAATGGACCGCCGCCGCTGACCCGGCGACCGGCGCCGCCGACCCGCGCGCGACGCCCCGTCACGGGGCCAGCGCCGCCTCCATCACCGCCTTGGCGATCGGCGCCGCGTCGCCGCCGCCGCTGATGTCGCCGCGCCTGGCCGACGCGTCCTCGACGACGACCGCGACCGCCACGGCCGGGCGGACCGCGCCGTCCGCCTGGGCCCAGGAGATGAACCAGGCGTACGGGCTGCCGATGTTGCCGATGCCGTTCTGCGCGGTGCCGGTCTTGCCGCCGACCGTCGCTCCCGGGATCGCGGCGCTGGTGCCGGTACCGGTGCGCACCACGTCCACCATCATCTGCTGCAACCGCATCGCGGTCGCCGGGTTCATCGCACGCTGGTAGGTCCGCGGCACGGTCGTGGACACCGTGGAGCCGCGCGAGGTCGTCGTACGGTCCACCAGATAGGGGTACTTGAGGTCCCCGCCGTTGGCGACGGCCGCCGAGACCATCGCCATCTGGAGCGGAGTGGCCGTCGTGTCGAACTGTCCGATGGAGGACAGGGCCAGCTGGTCCGGGCTCATCCGGGTGTCGAAGTTGGACTTCGCGACCCCGGACGGGATCCGCAGCTTCGTGTCGTTGAAGCCGAACTTCCGTACCGCGTCCAGCATTCCGCGCAGCCCCACCTTCACCCCGAGCTGCGCCATCACCGTGTTGCAGGAGACCGTGACCGCGTACGTGAGCGACGCGTTGCCGCAGCCGCTCGCCTCGTTGGGCAGCGTGGTGCTGGTGTTGGGCAGGACGTAAGGATCGGGGGTGTCGGTCGCGGCGTCGACGTCCGTGACCGCCCCCGCGTCGAGCGCTGCGGCGGCCGTCACGATCTTGAACGCCGAACCGGGCGGATAGGTCTGCCGGATCGCCCGGTTCAGCATGGGCTGGTTCGGGTCCGTGGTGAGCCGCGCCCAGGCGCCCGCGACCGCCTTGCCCGTGCCCGAGAGCACCCCGGGTTCGTAGGAGGGGCTGCTGACCAGCGCCAGGATCTTGCCCGTCGCGGGTTCGACCGCCGCGACCGCGCCCTTCTTGCCGCCCAGACCGTCGTACGCGGCCCGCTGCATCGACGCCTTGATGGTGGTGACGGCCCGCCCGCCGGAGTGCCGGCCCCGCGTCACGTCGTTCCACAGCGGGAACACCGAAAGGAGCGAGGAGGTGCCGGACAGGACACCGTCCTCCGCGTTCTCGACGAGCGTCGTGCCGTAGGTCTGCGAGGCGTACCCGGTGACGGGCGCGTACAGCGGACCGTTCTTGTACGTCCGCTCGTACCGCAGCTGCTGGCCGCTGTCCCGGGACCCGGTGACGCTCTCCTTGTCGACCATGATGGCGCCGCGCGGCTGGTGGTAACGGGCAATGGCCAGGCGGCGGTTGGCGGGATTGTTGTCGAGTGCGTCGGCCTCGAAGACCTGGACGCGGGCCGCGTTCACGAGGAGTGCCACGAGCAGCACCAGACAGAAGGCGGCGGCCCGCCGGATGTACCGGATCACCTGGCTGTTCCCTCCACCGGTTCGGGCCGTGCGATGACACCCGGCTCGACCGCGGGGAGCGGGCGGCGGGCGGAGTCGCTGATCCGGATGAGCAGCGCCACGATGATCCAGTTGGTGACCACGGAGGAGCCGCCCTGCGCCAGGAACGGCATCGCCATGCCGGTGAGCGGGATCAGGCCCATCACACCGCCCGCGATGACGAACACCTGGAGCGCCAGGATCGAGGCGAGCCCGATGGCGAGGAGCCGCCCGAACGGGCTCGGCAGACAGAGCCCGGCCCGATAGCCCCGGGCCACGAGCAGGGCGTAGAGCAGGAAGATCGCGGCCAGCCCGGACAGGCCGAGTTCCTCGCCCGCGGTGGCCAGGATGAAGTCGGACTTCGCGGCGAAGCCGATCAGGACGGAGTGGCCGAGCCCGAGCCCCGTGCCGAGCGTGCCGCCGGCCGCGAAGGCGAACAGCGACTGGGCCAGCTGGCTGGGGCCGATGCCGGCCTCGATGGTGGCGTACGGGTTCAGCCAGTCGGTGACCCGGGCGTGCACATGCGGCTCGAACAGGGCGACCGCCGCCGCCCCGGCCGAGGCGAGCAGCAGGCCCACCGCGATCCAGCCGGTGCGCCCGGTCGCCACGTACAGCATCACCACGAACAGCCCGAAGAACAGCAGCGAGGTGCCGAGGTCGCGTTCGAGGACGAGGACGCCGACGCTCAGCAGCCAGATCGCCACGATCGGCCCGAGCACCCGGCCGGTGGGCAGTTGGAGCCGCCAGATCCGGCGTCCGGTGTACGCGAGGGCGTTGCGGTTGGCGGCCAGATAGGCGGCGAAGAACAGGGCCAGCAGGATCTTGGCGAGCTCGGCCGGCTGGAAGGAGAACCCGGCGACCCTGATCCAGATCTTGGCGCCGTTGATCGCGGGGAACAGGATCGGGACGAGCATGAGGACCAGAGCGGCGGCCATCGAGAGGTAGGCGTACCGCTGGAGCACCCGGTGGTCGCGCAGCACCAGGACGACGCCGAGGAACAGGACGACCCCGAGCGTCGACCACACCAGCTGGGCCGGGGCCGCCCGGCTGCCCGGTGTCGCGAGGTCGAGCCGGTAGATCAGTACCAGGCCGAGCCCGTTGAGCAGCACCGCGATCGGCAGCAGCAGGGGATCGGCGTACGGCGCGCGGAAGCGGACCACGAGGTGGGTGATCAGGGCGAGCAGGCCGAGTCCGGCGGCATAGCGTGTGGCGTCGTGCGGGACGGAGCCGGTGCGGGCGAGCCCGACGTTCACATAGCCGAGCACCACGACGAGGACGGCACCGACGAGCAGCGAGAGTTCGACGCCCCGCCGCTTGGGGAGGCGCAGCTCGGGCGGTGGGGCGTCCGCCGCCGACGGTGCGGTCATGGCACGCAACGTAGCAAGCCGAGGCCTTATGTCCGTGTATGTCGTAGGGTGCCGGGCGGGCGGGCGGCGCCGGTGCTGCGGCCGCCTGGCCCGTCCGGGTGACGGGGGCTCCGAAGAGCCGCCCGCCCACGTTCGGTTCGCGTCCGCTGAGCGATGGCGGCTCAGGGGGTCAGCACCAGCGCGGTACGGCCCCGATGTTGTCGATGTAGTAGGCCGAACCCCACGCCCAGGTGCCGTCGGTGAGCAGGTACCAGCGGTCGTTCCCGTTGACCCGGTCGCCGCCGGTCTTGCAGAAGATGTGCACGATCGAGCCGTACGGGGCCTTGCCGACGATCCGGCTGCTCCGGGTCGGCCGGTCGCGCAGGATCAGGCCGGACTTGGCGGTGACGCGGCCCTTGTACTCGTTGTGCGCGGACTCCTCGGCGGCGGCGGGCGCCGCCGTGGCGAGGACGGCCACGGCTCCGGTGGCCACGCAGAGACCGAGTGCGGCCAGGGCAGGCCCTAGGGGGGAACGCAGGGACATGGTGCCTCCTGGAACGGGGCGGGGCCGCAGGTGAACGACCCTCAGTTCGCCTGGCTCACACTAAATTCGCCGCTTCGTCCTCGCAAAGCGTGACGAGCCGTCACGCGCCGTGCGGGGCGGCATCGGTGCCCGGCACCTCGAAGCTGACGTACTCCGGGAGTTCGAGCCGGGCCACCGCGCCGCCGTCCGGGGCGTTGTGGAAGGTCAGCTCCGCGCCGATCACGGCCGCCTGGCCCACCGCGATGGTCAGGCCGAGGCCGTGGCCCTTGCTTCCGGCGTCCGTGCGGAAGCGCTGCGGGCCGTGGTCGAGGAGGTAGTCCGGATAGCCGGTGCCGTGGTCGCGAACGGTGACGACCGGCCCGTGCACGGTCAGCTCCACCGGGGCCTTGCCGTGCTTGTGGGCGTTGGCGAGCAGATTGCCGAGGACCCGTTCGAGGCGGCGCTTGTCGGTCTCGACGCAGGTGTCCCGCACGACCGTCACGGTGGTGTCCGCCTCGGCGGTGCCGGAGGCCACGGAGGCGCGCACCAGCCGCTCGACCACCGGGGCCAGCTCCTGGAGGTCGAGGTCGACCGTCTCGCTGCCCGCGTCGAGCCGGGATATCTCCAGGAGGTCCTCGGTGAGCGAGCGCATCGCCCGCACCCGGTCGCGCACCAGCTCGGCCGGGCGTCCCTCGGGCAGCAGCTCGGCCGCGGCGTGCAGACCGGTCAGCGGGGTGCGCAGCTCGTGCGCCACGTCCGCGGTGAAGCGCTGTTCGCTGAGCAGTTTCCCCTGGAGCGTGGAGGCCATCGTGTCGAGGGCGCCGGCCACCGTGGCCACTTCGTCCTGGGGGCGCGAGGGGTCCCTGGTACGCGGGTCGTTGACCCGGGCGTCGAGGTCGCCCGCGTCGATCCGGCGGGCGACGGTCGCCGTCTGGTGCAGCCGCCGGGTGATCCGGGTGACCGCGAAGACACCGACGAGCAGGGTCGCGCCGATGGCGAGGATGGACGAGCCGAGGATGGCCTTGTCGAGTCCGTTGATGGTGCGGGCGCTCTGGGTGTAGTCGATCTCGGCGGCGAGCGCCTTGCCGTCGGCCGGGCCCGCCGCCCACATGGTGGGGCGTCCGTGGTCGTCGTCGACGAGGGTGCCGCGCTTGCCGGAGACGGCGAGCGCGCGCAGCGAAGGGGGCAGCTCGGGCGGGTCGAGAGCGGCGCCGGGCGGCAACTGCTCGCCCGCCTCGTACATGCGGGTGACGTCGGTCAGCCGGTCGAGCGCCTTGTGCCGGGCTTCGCCCACGGTCTGCCGGGTCACCGACACATGCACCAGGACGCCGAGCAGGGAGGCGAGGGCGCAGCACATCACGGTGATGAACACCGCGGCCTTCCAGGTGAGGGTCGCGGTCCAGGCGGGCAGGCGCAGCCGGGTGGTCCGGGGCTTTTTCATGGTGCGTCCGCCGTGGGGGTGGCCGACGGGCTCGCCGTCGGCGGCTTCTTCTTCGGCGACGGCGCGAGCGGACCGCCGCCGCCGGGGGGCACGGGGTGCTTGCCGCTCGGCTTGTTGCGCACGATCTCGTCCCGGGTGGGGAGCATCGCCTGCTGGTGGTCGTCCCAGGACCATGCCGTGCGGTACTCGTAGCCCGGCATGCCCGCCGACACCGACCGCAGGATGACATCGCTGCCGGCCAGGTCGACGCTGATGATCTGGTCGACGGTGGACATGATGCGGATCAGACCGCCGTCCTTGGCCGGCATGTAGCAGCGCACCGCCAGATTCTGGTCGGGCATCCGGATGCCCAGGATCAGCTCGTCCTTGCCGTCCCCGGTCAGGTCCCGGTAGTAGGGCTTGAGCACCGGGCAGCCGGCCGGCTTCTGCTTGCAGGCGGCCAGCTGGCGAACCGTTTCGTCGTACAGCCCGTCCGCGCCGCTGTAGGTGTTGGGGTGCGCCTTCACCTCGGCCTGCACCACCGCGACCGGGTTCAGCTTGCGGACGTCGCCGCCGGGGACCTTGATGCCCGGCACCTGCTCGGTGTCGGTCTGGCCGTAGTCATTGGGGGTGGCGGTCGCGGGCGGCAGCTCCGGCCACAGGTGGATCGGCCCGATGGCGGTCGGCGTCGCACCCGAACTCTCCAGGTGGCCCGCCCCGCCGCAGCCGGACAGCAGCAACGCACCCACTGCGATCAGCAGGGGTGCCAGGAGGGCTGTGCGGCGGTTGCGGATCAAGGTGCTCCTGTCGTGCGGGAACCCCAGGCTATTTCACCTTCCGCCGGGCCTTCGCCGGAGCCCCGGTGCCTTGTCGGGCCTCATCGGGCCTGGACCAGGTCGGCATAGAAGATGATGTTGGCCGATCGGTGACCGTCCACGATGGGGCCGCCGCAGGTGATGAGGCGGAGCTCGGGGCGATCGGTCTTCCCGTAAACCTTATGCGTGGGGAAGTCCTTTTTCTCGACCTGCTGGGTCTCCCTGATCCTGAACACCGCGGTCGAGCCGTCCGCCCGGCCGACCTCGATCACATCCCCGACCTTCATGCCCTTCACATTCCGCATCAGCGCCGGGCCGTTCGCGGTGTCGTAGTGCGCGACCAGGACGGAAGCGCCCTTCTCGCCCGGCGTGACGCTGCCGGTGTACCAGCCGGCCTGCTCGGCCCGGTCCACCGGCGGCACCTGAAGCTCCTGATCGGAGTCCACCCCGAGCCGCAGCACCGGGCTCGCGTCGACCTTCGCGGACGGGATGACGAGCCGGGTCGGCTCGGAAGCCCGCAGCGGCCCGACGACGGCCTCGGCCCGCGCGGTGGCCGCGTTCTGCACCCGCACGTCCGGGGCCTTGGCCACCGGGCCGGGGGTGCAGGCCATGAGGCCGCCGCCGACACCGAGAGCGAGCGCGGAGGCGACCGCGAGGCGGGCGGTGCGGGTGGTGCGGGCGGTGCGGGGCGGGGTGGGCGTGGTCATGGGTACGACGCTAAAGCCCCGCCATTGCGACATTGCGGCGCATATGTAACAGCTCGCCGTAGGTCACCGGGCAGTGTGGTTACCACTGCGGCGCGGGGCCGTTCGCGCAGTTCCCCGCGCCCCTGAGCCCTTTTCTGTCCGCGGGCCGTGGTCGCTTCTCGCGCAGTTCCCCGCGCCCCTGTAGGTGGCCCTGAATGCTCCGGTGCGGGCCAGTGCAGGCATCCCCGGGCGAGCGGGGTGCGGGCTACTGCTGGTAGGGGTTCTGGCCCTGGATCTGGCCGGGCTGGGCCGACTGACCGTACGGCTCCTGCGGAGCGACCGGCGCCGCAAGCAACCCCTCGGCCTGCTCCTTGGTGATCCCCTGCTCAAGCCCGCAGAAGGTGCACTGCGTACGGAACTTCGTCGAGATCGGGAACAGCGGCACGAAGAACAGCGTGAACTTCGTGACGGACTTGCGGATCGCATGCGCCGCCGGATTCCCGCAGCGTCCGCACACCAACGTGAGCATGGCGAGCTGGTACAGATAGCCGCGGGTGCCGAAGATGATCATTGAGTGGTTCCCCTCCCGGAATTACCGATGTCGTGCCGCGCGCAAGTGTCGTGGCCATGACCGCCTCGCGTCCATCGCGTTGTGACGACGCCCACACGACTTATTGCCCCCACGGCCGTCGGGCTGTTCCCATGGATCGTGGTGGGGTGATGGGGCATGGCAGGACTACGGGTCACACCGGTACACGGGCACGGGCACGGCCGGACGCACGGGCAGGCGCGACTGTACGTCAGCCTCCCGGACGGCCGTGCCGCCGCCTGGTACGACCGGGACACCGGCCGCGTATCGCTGCTGCTCGACGACCGCAGGGCCGAGGTGCTCGCCGCGCTGCGCCCGTACGTCGTGGGCGAGCCGACCGTCGGCCCGCCGCCCGTGCCGACCCGTTCCGATCTGGTCCGGCTCTCCCTGCACCCCGACGACGACCTCGCGCCCAACCGGCCCGGTGAGGCGCTGCTCGGCGACCTGGACCGGCACGCCGGCCCCCGCCGCCTGCGGCCCGATCCCCGCCGCCGAGAGCTGGCCGCGCAACAGCTGGCCGGGGCCGCGCTCGAACGGCTCGAAGGCGCGGGCTGGCGGGTCCTGCACTCGGTGCCGCTGCCCGGCGCGGCAACGATCGACCACCTGCTGGTCGGGCCCGCGGGCGTGTACGCCGTGCGCTCGCTCGACGCCCGGCGGCGTCGGGTGCGGATCGCCGACCCGCTGGTCACGGTGGGCAGGGCCGCTCCGCTGCCGCTCCTGCGGGACGCCCGGCACCGGGCCGAACGCGCCTCCTTCGCTCTGGCGGCGGCGGTGCGGGCGGTGCTGCTCCTGGTGGATGCGGAACGGGTCGAGCGGGGCCCGGCCGTGGCCCCGGACGTGCGCGTCCTGACGGACCGCGACCTCCCTGAGCTGGCCCGCGCCGGCGGCGTGCTCAAGCCCGCCGACGTCGAGTCCCTGTACTGGACGGCCCGGGACCGCAGGACATGGCTGCGCGTGTGAACCGACCCGTTCATCCCGCGGCCCGCGCAAGGCAGCGGCAGAGCTGCCGGGCCGCGCAAGGCACCGACAGGGATGCCGGGCCGCGCAAGGCACCGACAGGGATGCCGGCCCGCGGAATGGCGCCGACGGCGATGCCGGTCGGTAAAAAAGTTCCGACGGCGATGTCGAGAACCCGTGCCCGGCTCCGTCCTCGGAGTGAACGCGGCCAGAATGGGCCGCACCCGCACCGAGGAGAGCCACCATGGCCAAGTACCTGCTCCTGAAGCACTACCGCGGCGCCCCGGCTCCGGTGAACGACGTGCCGATGGCCGAGTGGACGCCGGAGGAGATCTCGGCCCACATCCAGTACATGAACGACTTCGCCGCCCGCCTGGAGAAGACCGGCGAATTCGTCGACAGCCAGGCCCTCGCGCCCGAGGGGACGTTCGTCCGCTACGACGGCGAAGGGCGGCCGCCGGTCACCGACGGCCCGTTCGCCGAGACCAAGGACGTCATCGCGGGCTGGATGGTGATCGACGTCGACAGCTACGAGCGGGCCGTGGAACTGGCCGGGGAGCTGTCGGCCGCGCCCGGCGCCGGCGGCAGGCCGATCCACGAGTGGCTGGAGCTGCGCCCGTTCCTGGGCGCGCACCCCACCGTCACGGAGTGAACTTCCCCGTGGACGAGGCGCTGCTGAGAAGCCTCACCCCCGGAGTGCTCACCGTCCTCGTCCGCCGCGGAGTCGACTTCGCGGCGGCCGAGGACGCGGTGCAGGACGCCCTGGTCGAGGCGGTCCGGGTCTGGCCGGCCGAGCGGCCCCGGGACCCGAAGGGCTGGCTGGTCACCGTCGCCTGGCGCCGCTTCCTCGACGCGACCCGCTCGGACGCGGCCCGGCGCCGGCGCGAGGAGCGGGTCGAGGAGGAGCCGGCCCCCGGGCCCGCGCCCGCGTCGGACGACACCCTCCGGCTGTACTTCCTGTGCGCCCACCCCTCCCTCACTCCGTCGTCGGCGGTCGCGCTCACGCTGCGCGCCGTCGGAGGCCTGACGACGCGTCAGATCGCCCAGGCGTATCTGGTTCCCGAGGCGACCATGGCGCAGCGCATCAGCCGGGCCAAGCGCACGGTCTCCGGCGTGCGGCTCGACCGGGCCGGAGATGTCGCCACCGTGCTGCGCGTCCTCTACCTGGTCTTCAACGAGGGCTACTCCGGCGATGTCGACCTCGCCGCCGAGGCCATCCGCCTCACCCGGCAGCTCAAGGCTGCGATCGACCACCCCGAGGTCGCGGGGCTGCTCGCCCTGATGCTGCTCCACCACGCCCGCCGCGCCGCGCGGACCGCGCCCGACGGCAGCCTGGTGCCGCTCGCCGAGCAGGACCGCGGCACATGGGACACCCGGGCGATCGCCGAGGGCGTGCGGGTGCTCCAACTGGCTCTCGCCCAGGACCGGTTGGGGGAGTACCAGGCGCAGGCCGCGATCGCGGCACTGCACGCCGACGCGCTCAGCGCCGAGGAGACCGACTGGGTGCAGATCGTCGAGTGGTACGACGAGCTGGTGCGTCTGACCGGCAGCCCCGTCGTCCGGCTCAACCGCGCGGTGGCCGTCGGCGAGGCCGACGGGCCGCGCGCGGGCCTCGCGGCGCTCGCGGACCTGGACGCCTCGCTGCCCCGCCACACCGCGGTGGCCGCCCACCTGCACGAGCGGGCCGGCGACCTGGCGACGGCGGCACGTCTGTACGCCGAAGCGGCCCACCGGGCACCGAACCTCGCCGAGCGTGACCACCTCACCCGTCAGGCAGCCCGGCTCAACGCCCGCCGACCGCGCTGACCGACCCGGGCCTGTGCGCCGGGGCCGCCCGCGACGGAGGGCTTACTCCTCGGAGCGTACGCGGACGAAACGAGCGCCCTCCTGGCGTCCGGCCGCCTCGCGCAGCTCCACGGGCAGGGGCTCGGTGAGCATGCGGACCAGCCCGTGGTCGGGGTGGTCCGCCCGCTCGCCCAGGCGGTCACGGATCAGCTCGCCCACCTGCCGGGCCTGGAGCGGGGTCAGACGGGGCGAGGTCTGCACGGTGCGGTCGTCGGGGAGCCGGACGAGCAGGGAGCGCGGACGCTCCGGCGGCCCGAAGACGCCGAGGAGCGCGCCGTCGCGGGTGTCGGAGTGCCGGATCTTGCGCCAGGCCCGGGTACCTCCGGGCCGGTAGGGAGAGTCGAGGGCCTTCGCCACGATCCCCTCGACGCCCACGGACCGCAGGTCCCGGAACCAGGCGTGCGCGGTGTCCTCGTCCAGCGTGGCGAGGACCCGCTGCACGGGCGGCCCGACCTCCCGCAGCGCCGTCCCCAGCAGCTCCCACCGGTCCCGCAGCGGCAGCGCCCGTACGTCCCGGCCGGGGACGGCGAGGATGTCGAAGGCGATGTAGGACACCGGGACGCCCGACCGCTCGCGGTCGCCGTGCGAGCGCAGCAGATCGGTGAAGCTCAGCCGCCCCTCGCGATAGGCGCACAGCTCGCCGTCCAGGACGATTCCGGGCGGCAGGTGATCGCGCAGATGGGCGGCGATCTCCGGGAACTCCCGGGAGAGGTCACGCCGGGAGCGCGACTGGAGGAAGACCCTTCCGCCGTCGAGTACGAAGGCGAGCGCGCGGAACCCGTCGAGCTTGAGCGAGTACTGGAGGCCGCCGGGTGTGCTGCCGGTCCCGGGGATCTCCTCGGCCGGCCGCGGGCGCATGACGTCGACCGGGGGCCGCAGCGCGACCTCTGCCGGGCCCCGGTCGGCGGTCACGGCAGCCGGCCCGCCGCGTCGGGGTCGGCGAGCGGCGCGAGGAGATCGCCGTCCCGGTCCAGGCGGGGCCCGATGTCGCTGATCAGGAACGTCAGATCGCCCGGGGCCGCACAGGCCTCGACCTCCGCCCAGGACACCGGCGCCGACACCGTCGGACGCTCCTTGGCGCGCACGGTGTAGGGCGTCGCGGTGGTCTTGGCGGCGGCGTTCTGACTGAAGTCGACGAACACCTTCCCCGGCCGCAGCGCCTTCGCCATCTTGTGCGTGACCAGGCCCGGAAGAGCCGCCTCGGCCTCCTTGGCCAGCGTCTTCGCGTACGCCGAGACCTGCTCGGAGGGCGTCGGATCGAGGGCCGCGAGGAGATGCAGCCCCTTGGCGCCCGAGGTCTTGGCGTGGGCGGCGAGCCCGTCCGCCGCGAGCCGCTCGCGCAGCCACCGCGCCACCGCGCAGCACTCGACGACGCTCGCGGGCTCGCCCGGGTCGAGGTCGAGCACGAGGCGGTCGGCGAGCGCCGGGGCGCCGGCCCGCCACTGCGGGGTGTGGAACTCGACCACCAGGTTCGCCGCCCACATCAGAGTCGCGAGGTCCGACACCACGACCTGGCGGGCCGCCTTGTCCTCGGAGCGCGGCACCTCGGCCGTCTTCACCCAGGCGGGGGTGCCCGGCGGAGGATTCTTGGTGAAGAAGCGCTGGCCCCCGGGGCCGTCCGGGAAGCGCAGGAACGACACCGGGCGGCCGTCCAGATGGGCCAGGAGCGGGCCCGAGACCGAGGCGCAGTAGTGCAGCAGCTCGCCCTTGGTGGTGCCGGTGGCCGGGTAGAGCACCTTGTCCAGATTCGAGAGGGCGATCCGCCG
The DNA here is from genome assembly GCF_002803085.1 of Streptomyces sp. CB01201. Classification (GTDB taxonomy): domain Bacteria; phylum Actinomycetota; class Actinomycetes; order Streptomycetales; family Streptomycetaceae; genus Streptomyces; species Streptomyces hundungensis. The sequence goes on from NZ_NNBJ01000028.1 coordinate 57,870, forward strand.
CCCCTCCACCTCCGTGATCGGCGTCATACGATGAGAGTCCCACGAACCACACCAAACGCACGCCTCGGGGACGAAGAGGAGAAACCGTGCGATCCATCTGGAACGGTGCGATCTCGTTCGGCCTGGTCAACATTCCGATCAAGGTCGTGAACGCCACCGAGAACCACTCGATCTCGTTCCGCCAGATCCACACCGCGGACGGCGGCCGGGTCCGCTACCGCAAGGTGTGCGAGCTGGACGGCGAGGAGCTGAGCCAGGACGAGATCGGCAAGGCGTACGAGGACGCCGACGGCTCGATGATCCCGATCACCGACGCCGACCTGGCCTCGCTGCCGCTGCCCACCGCCAAGACGATCGAGATCGTCGCGTTCGTGGCGGCCGACACGATCGACCCGCTCCAGATGGACGCCGCGTACTACCTCTCCGCCAACGGGGTGCCCGCGGCGAAGCCGTACACGCTGCTGCGCGAGGCCCTCAAGCGCAGCAAGAAGGTGGCGATCGCCAAGTTCGCGCTGCGCGGACGGGAGCGGCTCGGCATGCTGCGGGTGGTCGACGACGTGATCGCGATGCACGGACTGCTCTGGCCGGACGAGATCCGCGCCTCCGGCGAAGCCGCCCCCGAGGCCGACGTGAGCATCCGCGAGGCCGAACTCGACCTGGCGGACGCCCTGATGGACACCCTCGGCGAGGTCGACATGGAGACCCTGCACGACGACTACCGCACCGCCGTCGAGGAGCTGATCGCCGCGAAGGCGGACGGCGCGGTGGCCCCGGCCCCGGAGGCCCCCGCCGCCAAGGGCGGCAAGGTCATCGACCTGATGGCGGCCCTGGAGAACAGCGTCAAGGCCGCGAAGGCCTCGCGCGGCGAGGACGGGGAGACGGGCGCGCAGGGGGACGGTGACGTCGCCGAGGTCACCGAGCTGAGCTCGCGCAAGTCCGGCAGCCGCAAGTCGGCGCCCGCGAAGAGGACGGCGTCGAAAACGGCCGCGAAGTCGACGGCCGCGGCGAAGAAGACCACCGGAACGAAGACCGCACAGGGCAAGAAGAGCACCGCCGCGAAGACCGGCACCGCCAAGGCGCCGGCCAGGAAATCGGCCGCGGCGAGCCCCAAGTCCACCGGCGCGAAGAAGTCCACGGCCACCACGGCCAAGAAGACCGCCGCGAAGAAGACGACCCCCCGGAAGCGGGCCAGCGCCTGACCTTCCCACACCCGGCTCGCGGCCTCGATTCGGTAACGGAAGGGTTGCGGCGGCCTCGGCGTGGCGAAATGGTTGCCCAAGGGTGTGAAAGGGGTGCGGCCATGGTGCGAAGAACCGGGAAGGGCCACACCCGTACCGAAGAGCGGTCCGGCTCCGACCCCGTGGTGCTCTCCCTGCTGCCGTACGCGGTGATGGCGCTGGTCGTCGTGGCCAACCTGATCGCGGGCCCCACGATCGGCCTGCTGCCGCTCGTCGCGCTCGGGCCCGCCTTCGCGGGCCTGGCCGGCGGCTGGCGGCGCACGGTCGTCGTCGGCCTGATCGCGCTGGCCGCCGGGGTGGGGCTCGGGATCTACAGCGAGCTCTTCGAGGAGCGCCGCGGCTTCGCCTCGCTCGCCGCCGTCGCGGGGGTCACCGCGGTGGCCGCCGTCGGCAGCGTGATGCGCCGGCGCCGAGAGGCCGAACTCGCCGGCATGCGTTCCATCGCCGAGGTCGCCCAGCGCGTGCTGCTGCGCCCGGTGCCGCGCAGCGCCGGGCATCTGCGCGCGGCCGTCTCGTACACCTCGGCGGTCGCGGAGGCGCGCATCGGCGGGGACCTGTACGAGGTGGTCTCGGCGCCCGGCGGGGTGCGCGTGATCATCGGGGATGTGCAGGGCAAGGGGCTCGAATCGGTGGAGACGGCGGCGGTGGTGCTCGGCGCGTTCCGCGAGGCCGCGCACGACGAGCCCGACCTCAAGGGCGTGGGCGTACGCATCGAGCGGGCGGCGGGCCGGACCTTGCAGGGCGAGAAGTTCGTCACCGCGATCATCGCTGAGCTGGACCCCGCGAACGGGGCGGTGTTCCTCAACTACGGCCACCCGCCACCCCTGTTGGTGCGCGCGGACGGCTCGGTGTCCTTCCCCGAACCCGCCGAGTACGCCCTCCCGCTCGGCCTCGGCCTCGGCTCAGGCGAGGGCCCCCAGCCCTTCCAGGTCGCCTTCGCCCCCGGCGACCAGCTCCTCCTGTACACCGACGGCGTCACCGAGGCCCGCGACCGCGACGGTGCGTTCTACCCCCTGGGAGCCCGCACCCCGCTCCTCAAGGACCCCGACCCCGAGGCCGCGCTGGAGGCCCTGCGGCGCGACCTCATCCTCCACACGGAGGGGCCGCTGCACGACGACGCGGCGATGCTGCTGCTCCGCCATCGCGAGTGAACTCCCCTACGGGCGGCGACGGGTCCAGTGCGGGTCCGCCTACAGGGGCGCGGGGAACAGCGCGCTCGGCCACCGACGGGCCGCGGTCGACGAACCGCACGCGGGAGCGCGAGCTACCCGCAGGGGGATGTCTGTCCGCAGGTCGTGCTGGGCCGGTCGCGTAGTTCCCCGCGCCCCTTGCGGGCAGGCCGCCCCGCAAGAGCAGGGGGCCGAGGCGGAGCCCGGGGCTGGACCGCGCCGCAGGGGTCAGGTGGCCGCGGCCGAGCCGGCCTCGATGTGGGTCAGGAGGCGCTCAAGCACGGGCCACGCCCCCGCATCCGTACCGTTCCCCAGCACGAAGTGCAGCGCGGGCTCGGCCGCAGGGCCGAGGGGCGTGGGGCGCAGGGCCAGCGGAGGGCGTGAGGCGTGCGCGAGGCCCGCCGCGGGCACCCCCGCCGCACCCAGCGTGTACGACACCGGGATCGGTGGCGCCTCGAAGTGCCCCGGCACCGACAGGTCGCGGCGGCCCCGGCGCAGGGAGACCAGCAGATGGGCGAGCCCGTGCCGGTCGGCCAGGGTCTCCGCCAGCGCCTGCACGGCGTCCAGCGGGGGAGTCTCGGACGCCCCGTACCCGAGGGTGAGCGTGGCGTCCGCGGCCACACCCCGCTCGACCCGGCTCACCCGCAGCCCCGCGAGCGCGGGCCGCGCCGGATCGCCCACCGCGAGCAGGTGCGTCGGGGAGGGCGCCCGGTCGCGGGCGAGGTCGGTCAACTGCCGTGCGGACCAAGGGAGGTTGATGGGTTCGGCGCTACCCCAGCCGGCCGGAGCCGCCCCGGTCAGCGCCTGCCAGGCGGCTTCGAGGGCGCGGCCCAGGACCAGGTTCTCGTCCGCGTCGTGCACCGTGCGGAACGCGACGACCAGCTGCCGCTCCGAGCTGGGTGCGGGCGCGCTGAACGCCTCCGCGGCCACCGCCCGGCCCGCCGCGTCGCGGGCCGGCGCGAACGTACCGTCCTGCCAGCGCAGTACCGCACCCGAAAGCCCGTCGTAGTAACCGCAGTTGGGGTCCTTCACCACCCAGCGGTTGGGCGCGCCCGTCAGGGCCGTACGCAGCGGAAGGCTGAGCCTGACCCCCGGCGGGGTCACGATCTGGAGCGCCCGGCGACTCTCGACCGCCGTACGCAGGACGTGCGAGAGCCAGGCGCTCAGCGCGATGAGCGGCCGGTCGCACATGACCACCGCGGTCGACTCGGTCAGGACGTCCACCGTCGGATGCGCCCCGCCGGCCGCGGGCCGCGCGGTGACCTCCGCGCCCTGCTCGACCGGAACCACCTCGGTGCTCGCCGCGCCGGGCGGCCACGCGGCGCCGCCGAGCAGCGTGGTGAGCCGCCCGGCGACCGACCCGGCGAGCCGTTCCGCCTCGGGCGCCGCCGTGGAGGCCCGCACCTCCGTCCACCAGAACGCGCCCTCGGGAACCGGGACTTGACAGCCCAGGAGCCGCTCGGCCTCCCCCGGCACCTGCACGAGCAGCGGCGCCTCCAGGGACACCAGCGGGCGCCCGTCCGCCGCGCGGAGCTGGACCACCGCCCCGTCGTTGGCGGTGTCGACGGCGAGCCCGGGGCCGCCCGCGTAGAGCCCTGCGAGCAGGGCCCAGGTGTCCGGCATCTTCGGGGTGAGGGCGATGACGTCCTTGGTCACGAGTGCTCTGCTTCTTCCGGCCGGCGGGCGACGGCGGTCTGGACGAGTTGATGGCGGCGGCCGCGGCGCACCAGATACCCGCGGCCCGGCGGCTGCGCGGACGCGTACAGGCCGGGAAACAGCTGGCCCTCGGTGCGGTCGCCGGTCATCACGAGCGCGGCCGTGCCCGTCTCGCGCAGGGTGGTCAGGAACGGCTCGTACAGCGCCCGCGAGGAACCCGCCACGCGCCGGGCCACCACGAAGTGCAGCCCGATGTCCTGCGCGGCGGAGATGTACGGCAGGAACGGCGTCAGCGGCTGTTGCCCGGCCGTGGTGAGGATGTCGTAGTCGTCGACCAGGATGACGATCCGCGGCCCCTCGAACGCGGGCCCGTCCGGCAGCGCGTCATGGTCCGCGCTCTCGTCCGGCAGCCGCTTCTCCAGCTCGGCGGCGATCCCCGAGGCGAGCCCCACGCTGACCTTCGCGTTGTGCGCGTAGCCCCCGCGGTACGGCTCGGGCACCACCCCGCGCAGGCCGCGACGCGGGTCGAACACGGCGAAGACCAGCTCGTCCTCGCTGTAGCGGGCGGTGAACTGCTGGGCGATGAGCTTGAGCAGATTGGTCTTGCCGCACTCGTTGTCGCCCAGGATCAGCAGATGCTGGTCGTGCTCGAACAGATCGAGGAGTACGGGGTCCAGCGCGTCCTGGTCGACCGCGATGGGGATCCGTCGCGGCTCCGCGGCCGGCGAGGGCAGCCCCTGTGCGGGCAGCCGGGTCGGCAACACCCTGACCGGAGAGGCGAGTTCACCGTGCCAGGTGGCCCGCACGGTCCGTGCCGCGTCCTCCAGGGCGGGCCCGAGGTCGGCCGCCGAGGCCACCGAGTCGGTGCGCGGAAGCGCGGCCTGTGCGAACAGTTTGCCGTTGGTCAGGACCCGCCCCGGGGTGTCGACGGCGAGCGTCTCCGACAGCTTGCGGTCGATCGCCGAGTCGGAAGGGTCGTTGAGCCGCAGCTCCAGTTGCGTACCGAACATCGACTGCGTCGCGATCCGTACGTCGTTCCAGCGCAGCATGCCCGCTACGACATGGATGCCGTAGCCGCTGCCGCGCTTGAGCAGGTCGGCCACCGCGTCGTCCAGATCGTCGAACTCGTCGCGCAGCGCCCCGTATCCGTCGATGAGCAGTACCACGTCGGTCGAGCCGAGCTCGGGCAGCCGGCCCTGCGCACGCAGGCCGCGCAGCTCGTCCACCGAGTCGATGCCGTGCTCGCGGAACAGCTCCTCGCGGGCGGCCAGCATGGCCCGCACCTCGGCGACCGTCCGCGCGGCCCGCTCGTGGTCAGCGCGTCCGGCGATCCCGCCGACGTGCGGGAGGCCCGCGAGCGCCGCGAGCCCGCCGCCCACCAGGTCGAGTCCGTACAGCGCGACTTGGGCCGGGGTGTGGGTCAGGGCGAGGGAGAGCGCGAGGGTGCGCAGGAGGGTCGTCTTGCCGGACTGGGGGCCGCCGATGACGGCCACGTGCCCGCCGGCCACCGTCAGATCGAGGGTCCACGGGCCCTGCCACTGTCGGCCCGGATCGTCCAGCACCCCGAGCGGCACCCGCATCGGGCCCGGTACGTGGCTGAGCCGCAGCCCGTGCTCGGACACCCGAAGGGGGCCGGCGGCGGCATCGAGGCTGATGGCCGCGGGCAGCGGCGGCAGCCAGATCCGGCGGACCGGAGCCGCGGCCGTGCGCAGCTGGTCGACCATCGCCGACATGACGGTCGGCCCGGTCTCCCGCTCGCGCATCCGGGGCTCGGGCTCCTCCGGACTCGCCTCTCGAGCAGGGGAGTTGAAGGCCTCGTACGGCAGGATGAGCGGGGTGTCGTCCTGCCGTTCCAGGGCGGCGGGAACCCGGTGGGCACCGGAGACGTACCCCGCCTTGAACCGCTCGTACGTGGAGGTGTCGACCTTCAGGTAGCCGAAGCCGGGCAGCGGCGGCAGATGGAAGGCGTCCGTGGTGTCCAGGACCGTGCGCGACTCGTCGGCGGAGAACGTCCGCAGGCCGAGCCGGTAGGAGAGGTAGGTGTCCAGGCCCTTGAGCTTGCCGCCCTCGATGCGCTGGCTGGAAAGGAGCAGATGGACGCCGATGGAACGCCCGATCCGGCCGATCGACAGGAACAGGTCGATGAAGTCCGGCTTGGCGGTGAGGAGTTCACCGAACTCGTCGATCACCACGAACAGGTGCGGAAGCGGTTCGAGGCCGGGGCGTTCGGCGCGCAGCGCGGCGTAGTGGCCGATGTCGGCAACGTTGCCCGCGTCCTTGAGGACCTGCTGACGCCGCTTGACCTCGCCCGCCAGGCTGGTGTGCACCCGCTCGACGAGACCGGCCTGGTTCTCCAGGTTGGTGATCACCCCGGCCACGTGCGGCAGTTCGGCGAACGGCGCGAAGGTCGCACCGCCCTTGTAGTCGACCAGGACGAGCGCCAGATCCTCCGGCGGATGCCCGGCGACCAGCGCGAGCACCAGGGTGCGCAGGAGCTCCGACTTGCCGGAGCCGGTGGCACCCACGCACAGGCCGTGCGGGCCCATGCCCAGCTCGGACGACTCCTTCAGATCGAGCAGCACCGGCTGGTGCCGGTCGTCGAGACCGATCGGCACCCGCAGGAAGGCGCGCTCGCCGCGCGGCGCCCACAGCCGGTCGATGTCCAGGTCCGCCGGATCGTCGATGCCGAGCAGCGCGGGGAAGTCCACCGGTCCTGTCACCGGGGTGCCGTCGGCCACCGACTCCGCCGAGAGCCGCAGCGGCGCCAGCATCCGCGCGAGGCCCTCGGCGCCGGCCGGGCTCACCTCGTCGGACAGCCCGTACGACACCGGCGGCACCGGGTTCGACGGATCGCGCAGGTCCTCGACCGTGACGCTGTCGCCGTCCACGCTGATCCGTACGCCGACGTGATCCGGCTCGTCCACCTGCCGCTCCAGCAGATGCAGCACCGTCACACCCATGTCGGAGAGCCCAACTGCCGCGTCAGGCCTGGGCAGTTCCTCGGCGGGAGACCCGTACGCGTCGCTCACCACGAGCAGCCGGTCGATCATCGTCAGGGCGTTGCGGTCCGACAGACCCCGGCGCACCTCCGCCGCGTACGAGGCGCGGCGGCGCAGGTCCGAGCGCATCAGACGGGCCAGCTGCGGCATGCTCGGCGCGATCCGGCGTGCGGCCACCGGGCCGTCGCTCTCCAGCGCGTCCAGGACGTGCGGCAGCCACTTCGCCCACTCCCAGTCGGCCGGCGGATCACCCGGCACGCCGAGCGCGATCGCCAGATCGTCGGGGGCGTGCGTGACGGCCGCCTGCACGAGCAGCCCCCGCGCGACCCGCAGCACGCCCGCACGGTCGCCGACCACGCTCACGTCAGCGGCCCGGTCGAGCGGCACCGTCAACGGCGACTCGGTCGCCGTCGCGTACCGGGCCACGAGCGCCCGCGCCTCGTTCAGCATGAACGGATCCGGCGGCGTGAGCACGCCCTGCGCGCTGTTCTGCCCGATCGACAGATCCTGCGTCGGTACGGTACCGGTGCCCACCCGCACCCGCAGGAAGTCGTCGTCACCCCGCCGGCGCTCCCACAGCCGCGCCGGATCCCGCAGGATGTCGTACAGGGCCTCCGGCGGCGGATCGAGCAGCCGGGCAAGCTGCCTCGACTCCCGCTCCACGGCGCCGAGTTCCTCGCGCTGCTCCTCCAGATACTCCAGATAGCGCTCGCGCTGGGTGCGCCGGGTGCGCTGCGCCTTGCCCCGCTGGGACAGGAACAGCGCGACCGCGCCGAGCAGCGCCACGACCAGGACGATGGCACCGAGCCCCGCGAACTGGCTGTTGCGGATCACCGTCATCATGATGACCGAGCTCATCACGCCGGCCATGGGCAGCAGCGCGGTCGCGGCCGTGCCGGTCTTGCCCTCGGGCAGGTTCGGCGGCGGTTCGATGGCGCGCGGCGCGGCCGGTGCGGACGGCCGGGTCGAGCGGGCCGGGCGGTGGACCTGGTGCAGCGTCATCGCGCCCTCACCGCCCGCTCCATCGCCTCGGCGGCCAGCGCGACGGCGGCCCGCCGGGTCGCCCGGCCGAGCAGTGCGGTCTGGATGGGGCCTCCCTGGGCCAGATGCCGGTCGTAGGGGACCGGGACCACGCCGACGCCCGCCTCTCGCAGATGCGCGGTGGCGGTCTTCAAGTCCAGTGTCATATCGGGTGAGTTGGCGGTGAGCGCCACTACGGTCGTGGCGAGCGCCGCGTGCGGGAGCTGGGCCAGCCAGTCGAGCACGAGCCGGGTGCCGCCGACGCCCTCCGCGGTCATCGGCGCGACCACCACCCGGGCGTGCGCGGTGTCCATCGCGGTACGGGCCACCTCGCCGGGCAGCGTCTCGCAGTCGACCACGCTCACCGCGAAGTAGCGCCGCAGGGCGAGCGTCACCGTCCGGTACGTGCGCATGCTCAGGGGTGCGCCGAGGCGGCCCTGGCTCGCGGGCAGCAGCCAGCCGCCGTCCGCGATCGGCACGAGATAGCCGGTGACGTCGGTCAGTTGCATCGCCGGGGTGAGGATGTGCGCGAGGTCGACGCAGGACCAGCGCACCGACTCGGCGCCGAGCCGCACCGGCAGGGTGCCGAGCGCCCCGTCCGCCTCCAGGGCGAGCACGGGATCGTGCCGGTAGTGGTTGAAGCTCCGGGCGAGCAGCGCGGCGACGGTGGTCTTGCCGCCCCCGCCCCGGATCGAGGTGACCGCGATGACCCGCCCGGTCGTGACGGGCTGCTGCAACTCCCGCCCGATCCGCGTCTCCTCGGCGACGTCCTGCGCGGCGGAGGCGCCGAGCTTGCGCACCGACCGCCCGGCCCGCTTGGTCACCGAGTCCCCGTGCACGGGCTTCCCGAGCGCCACGGCGAGCCGGGGGTCGACGGTGGGCACGGACTCGGGGGTGGGCATCGGCACGGCGGCGTCGCGCCCGCCGGGAACGCGGAGTTCGGGGAGGGTCGCGGGACGCGCCCCGGCCGGAGGGGCGGGCACCGGCCCGTGCCCGGGCGAACGGTCCGGGACAGCGCCGGACCTGTCGTCGGGAGCGCCGGAGTCGCGCTGGGCCGCGGCCCGCGCGGCCGCGATGGCGTCGAGGGCTCCGGCGGCGTCGAGGGCGCCGGCCGCGTCGAGGTGCGGGGGTTGCGCGTAGGGCGCGGCGGCGCCGGACTCCGCGGACCGGGGGTGCCGGACGGCCGGAGCCGGCTGCGGGTTCGCGGGGCGGTGGCCGGAGGCGCCGGGCTGTCGCGAGGGCGGGGTGCGGCCGGGGCCGCCACGGTCCGTCCCCGAGGCGTCAACACCCGCCGGGGACAGCGGAGTTCCCGGATCGCGGGGGTCAAAGCTGCGGGCGGGCTCGGCCCGGGGTATCCGGAAGGTGCCTTCCGCGGCGCCCGGATACCGCCGCGCGTCGGGCGTCCGGGCGCCTTCCGCGTCCGGCCGTGGGACGGGTCCAGCCGGGGGCGTGGCGCCGTCGCCCGGGTCCGCACCCGGGGGCGCTGCCGACGCCGAGCCGTTCCCGCCCAGCTCGCGCAGCACATCGCGCTGCCAGTCCTCGCCGCCCACAGCCATATCCCGACCTCTACGCATACCTACGCGTACCTACGCGAACGTGCCGAGCAGTCGCCCGTACACGCCGAACACCCCGAGCACCAGCGGGAACAGCGCGATCACGCCGACCGATTCCAGCGCGTCGCCGAACCGGCGCAGCCGGACCCGTACATGGTCCGGGGGCTGAATCACGAGCACCGCGACGGGGGCCAGCGCGAGCACCACGAGCAGGGCCAGCGGACCGGCCGTGCCACTGCGCTCCCACCACACCCAGACAAGACGCCCGGCCACCGCGGCGGCCGCCGCGAACAGGCCCACGACCTCCGGGACCAGCGGATAGGCCCGCGCGCGCAGGGCGAGCACCATGGCGACGACCGAGGCGAGCGGAACCGTCCACACCGTCGGCGTGCGCAGCACCAGCGTCCCGGCGACCGCCGCGCAGCCGGCCACGACGACCGTCGCGAGGGCGAGCCCGCGATGGGTGGCCGCCAGCGCGGTCGACACCTGATAGCGGCTGACGGAAGCGCCGCCGGAGCGCCGGTCGTCCAGGCCGGAGAGCCCGGACGCCATCAGCGCGAGACGCGGCAGCATCCCGAGCACAAGGGCCGATACGACCACCACGATCGCCCCGGCCCGCGCCTGCCCGGCCGCGGTACCGGCGCCGGACTGCAGCGCGATCACGGCTTCCCAGCAGATTCCGCCCCCGACCACCGCACCGGCACCGATGAGCCCGCCACGGCCGAGCGGCGAGAACAGCCCGAGGAGCAGCAGGGCCGCCGCGAGGGCGGCGCCGACCGCGCCGAGCCGAGCCCCGCCCGACCAGCCGTACGCGTCGGCCAGCGTCCACGCCCCGAGCACGCCGAGCGCCCCGGCCGTGACGATCAGCGTGGTCGCGGGACCGCGCTGCCCGGCCCGGCCGAGCACCGCCCCCGCGACCGCACCCGCCCCGGCCACGGCGAGCAGCACCGCGCCGACCGAGGACAGCGTGAACTCGTCGCGCGCGAGCGCCCCGGCGGCGAGCGCCCAGCCGAGCGTCGCGAGCCCCGCGACCGCGCGCCGGGCGGACGGCCGCCAGCGCCAGGCCCGTACATCGAGATCGTCCGCGGCCTCGTCGGTGACGTCGTGCACGACGGGCGCCGACGGCGCGTCCTCGACCCGCACGAGCCGCAGCACCGCGCCGTCGGGTACGCCCGCCGAGGCCAGCGTCGAGTCCTGCGCCAGCACCGACCCGTCGGCCGTCGTCAGATGCCGCAGCATCGGCCGGCTTCCGGGAGCGTCTCCGAGCAGCCGCATGACTTCCGGCAGCAACAGCCCCATGGGCTCGTCGGACGGCAGAACGAGATCGACCCGACGCTGCTCACCGACCAGAGTGACCCGGCTCAATGCCGTACGGCTCACCGATCCCGTAGCTATCACGTGCGCGAACCTATCATCGGGCCGAAGACTTCACGGCGGGCGAAGAAGCGGGCGAAGAAGCGGGTGGAGAACCCGGCGGAGAGGACATCGAAGAGGGCATGGACGTCGGCTGGACCGAAGTCCCGTACGGACTCTTGCCGATGAGTTTGTGCGAAATGAACGACCAGCCCACGCAGCCCGCGCAGAGCACCGCGGCAATCACGATTCCGGCAAAAAGCTTCCCGAGTCGTTCGTCGACCGACCGCCGCCCGCGCTGCCCCCCGAAGAGAAGGGCATCGCGAAGCCGCCGGCGCCGTACCGAAACCGACTCCAGCAATTGGCTGTCGTAGTCCTGCGCCGCAGTCATGCGCGAACGATCTCCTTCGGCTGCTATTCATTCGTCCCGGCGGTTCCGGCGCGGACCGCTCCGACACCGCCGGCTGTCACGGCTGCTCGCCGATCTTCGCGGTGACGGCCGCGACGAACGCGTCCACCTCCGCCTCGGTGATCTCCACGTGGTCCACCTCGTTGTGACCCAGTTCGTAGAGCCGGAGGTATTCGGTGGCCTCCCAGCGGAGGTTGTGGGTGAACGCCTCGTCGTAGGAGACCCCGTCGAGGAAGCGCCGCCGGACCACCCCGCGCGGGCTGCTGCGCGGACAGCCCTCGCCGATTTTCGCGTAGTACGTGATGTCCCGGGCGTCCGGATCGATTACGCGCACATCGGCGCCCCGGCCGTTGAGCCACAACTCCATGGCCCGGCCGCCGACTTCGTCGCGCCGACCGTCGCGCTCCACGGTCATCGGCCCGTACACCGAGCCCGACAGGCCCTGGACGACGGTGTGCTTGTCGACCACCGTGCCGAACGACGTCTCCTTCAGCGAGGCCCTGGTGAGGTCCGCGCCCTGGAGCAGGGTGCCGAGCAGCGCCGCGCCGTGCAACCGGGCGCCGCGCAGCGAGGCCTGCCGGGCATCGGTGTCGGACAGTTCCGCACTGCCCAGGTCCGCGCCGTCCAACTTCGTGTGCCGCAGGGACGCGTCGTCCAGGACGGCCTTCACCAGACTGGCCCCCGTCAGGTCGGCGCCGTCCAGCACCGCGCCCTCCAGGTGGGCCCGGCAGAAGTCGGCGCCCACGAGCACGGCGCCCCGGAGCACGGTCCCGCCCAGCATGCCGCCGCCCAGATCCGCGCCGGCCAGCTCCGCGCCGCCCAGCTCCGCGGCGCTCAGATCGAGCACCGCGGCAGCACCCGCCACCCCCGGACGCGCGCCCGAACCGGGCGTGGCCCCCGGGGCCGTCGCTGAGCTGTTCATGTGGCTCCCTGCGTGCGGAACTTGGACGGTTGATTCTTTCTATTCCGGCGGCGTGGGCTGCTCGGAGCCGCCTTCGAAAAGGTATGCGTAGACCCCTTGGAGGTACTCGTACAGCACGTCCGGGTCGGAGAATTCGATATGAGTAAGACGCTCGTATTCGGCAACTGTGAGGGTCTTTTCGCGCAGCAGCTCACCCAGTCCGGCCTGCACCTTTTCCACGAAGTCTGCATTGAAGGCCAGCAAGGTGGGGCGAAGATGGCCGCTGGTGTCGTACGCCTGCTCCAGCTGCAGATACGTCGCGATGAACTTTTGCAGTTGGTCATTCACGAGGGCTCCATAGTAGCCGGACAGGCGCTCGCGTCTCTCCGCACCGAGCACTGATGGATAGCCGTGGGGGCCCGGGAGACGCTCCCCTGCCCGTGCGATCTGGTCGCGGAAGTACTTGTCGGCCCGGACCATGCCCTCGGGGTTGTTCGGCCCGTAGACCACCGGCGCCCCACAGGAGTTGTGAAGGACTGTTCCCAGGCACGCCTTCAGCGCCTTGATGCGCTCACCGACGGCCTGGGGATCCAATGACGGGTGCCCCTCGGAACCTGCCGTCGGGCCGTTTCCGCCATCACTTCCCTCGTCTCCTTCGTAAGTACCGCGGCCCGATGAGTTGGTACGCGGTGTGCCGGGGTCCGAGGGATGAGTCACTTCTGCGTCAGTTCCTCAGTCGTTATCGAGTCGCCAGCTGCGTGTCGGCTGTCCGTTCTCGTCCCATGTGAATTCTTCAAGAAGGGTCAGGCCGTCGTCGCCGAACAGCTTTCGTGAGGCGAGCACTCCGTTGGCGTGCCACTCCTTGAACTCTCCATGGGGCAAGCCCTCTCGCAGTTGGCCCTCTGACCGTGGGGAGCCGTCCGGGTACCACTCGCGCGACAAGCCATCCTGGACACCGTCCGTGTAGTTGTCCAGGCTCACCATGGCGCCTGCCATGTATTCCGCTGCCTCTCCAGTGAACAACTCGCCCTGGTAGAGCAGGCGCTGAGCATCGTCCATGTCCACTTCAGCGCTGTCGATATCGATTCGTCGTGTCGCACTCATCAAGGGATCCAGTTTTCTTCGCTCGGGGGGAATCCTGTGAAGCGCCCGTGGCTGCTGGGTACTCCCTGAAGCATATGATTGCAGTTTGCGCAGAACGGAGCAGATCGTCCGGTCAGTCCTGTTTCCTTGTTGGGAAGGTAGGGGAACTCCACGGACGCTCTCAATTCGGCGAGCGCCGACTCCCCGTCCGGCAGCCCCAGCGCTGTGCGCTGCTTGAGCAGTTCGTTGGCCGCCTTTACCTCGGCGTGCCCCAGAGGGTGGTCCTTGTGGGGTGGCGGGTCACCGATGGACTCGTAGCGGGCTGCGAGTGTGGGGTGCAGTTCGTCGTGCGGGATGACGTCGTCGGCCTTGCCGTTGATTCCCTCGAAGATCCGGCCCGTGCGCAGGTCGATCACTGCCCCGACACACGCGCCCGTCTGCTTGCGCGAGAACGTGCCGGCCTCCTTCGCCTCGCGGTATGCCGCGGCGCGATCGCGTGCGAGGTCGTCCAGGTAGTCGCCCACTGGGCGGCCGTCGACTTCGGTGATGAGGTGATTGGCTACAGAGGTCCGTGAATCGTCCAGCTGGGCCAGGAGCTTGGTACCGGGGCCGGGGGGAGGCGGGCTGATGTCGCCGCTGCCACTTGGTACGTCGTGCGAGCCGCCGCCGGAATGCCCGTCCGAGTGATGCGGCCGGCCGCCGCCGTGCTCGGTGGATGAGGGGCTGTGGCTCTCGGGGTGCGCGACGCCTGGCTCGGGCGGACCCCCGTGATGAGCAGAGTCGGTGGCATGTGATCCGGAGTGCTGGGAGAGGGATCCGCCGCCCGGAGAGTGGGAGGCCTCGGGGCCGTGAGCGTGCGCCGTGCCGCCCGGGGTGTGGCCGACCGTGCCGCCCGGGGCGCCGGGGCCCGAGGCTGCCGGGTGGTCCCCGACGTGGCCCGCGCGGTCTCCCGCGCCGACCAGCGCCGGCTCCTTGGCGCCCGTCGGGACGGTTTCGCCGACGTGGGGGAGGGAGCTCTTGAGGCGGGCGATGTCGTCGGCGCTCAGCTCGACGTGGGCGGGGGCCACGGTGCCGTCCGGTTTGTAGACCTGGCCGTCGTCGAGATTGAGGCGGCTGCCGCCGGGCCATTCGATGTAGTTGCCCTTGACGACGGGCAGGTCGGCGTTCTTCGCGTAGGTGCCGTCGATGTTGAACTTGCCGCCGCCCGCGAGGATGTCGGCGTAGCGGCCGGTGGTGATGTTCTTGAGGTTGCCGAAGAGGTCGCCGACCTTGATGACGCCGAATTTGCTGGCCTTGGCGACGTAGGTCATGGGGTCGACGACTTTGGCTACCTTGCCGGTGACGGAGAGGACCTTGGCGACGGCGCCGCCCTTGGCGGCGCTGCCGGCGCCGCCGGTGAAGACGGTGGTCAGGACGTTGAAGGTGACGCCGCCCGCGGCCCGGGCGGGATTCTTGCCCCACTCGTCCCAGGCGACCAGGGCCTTGCCGGTCTCCTGCATCGCGGTACGCGAGTCCCGCAGCCAGGAGGGGAGGTCCTTGTCGGGGACGGTCCAGAAGAGGCCGCCGAGGGGGGTGCCGGTGATGACGAGGCCGGTGGCGAGTTTGGCGAGGCCGGTCCACGCCTGGCCGGCCTTGTCCCAGCCGTCGGTGCCGACGAGGGTGCCGAGGCCCTTGATGGTGCCCCAGATGCCGTCGACGATGAACCCGTCCCAGACGAACGACTTGGTCTGTTCCCAGAGCCAGCGCAGGCCGGTGTACTCGCGTTCGGCGTGGCCGCCCCAGGGGGTTTCCTCGGCGTGAGTCAGGGCGTCGGCGGAGTACCCGTACATGCCGGGCTGGTGGCTGCCGTCGTCGACGCTGAGCTTGCTGCCGTGGACGAGGGCGGTGATGGCGTCGTGACAGGTGCGTTCGGCGTCGGTGAACGCGGCGACGGTGGCGGCGACGTCGTTCATCAGCCGCTCGTTGTGGTCGATCTTCTTCTGGTCGCGCCGCCAGTGGTCGTCGCCCGCGATGCTGTCGGTGAACGCGAAGGCCTCGGTGCGCAGACTCTTCAACTTGTCTACCAGCGGCTTGACTTGGGCTTCGTAGGTGGTGAGGGCGGTGGCTGCTTTTTCGAGCCCGTCGGCGAAGTCGTCCGCCTTGGTCTTGACGGGCAGGGTCGTCGCGAACAGCTGGTCGGCCTCGGGCGCCCGGTAGCAGGCGGAAAGCCCCTGGAACTCCTTGTGGACACTGGAGCCACCGTCGCGGAACTCACCGGCTTGCCTGGTGAGGGCGGCGGCGTCCCTGCCGAGCTGTTCCAGGTCGCCGGTGAAGACCGGAATGCCGGCGGGCTCGATGACGTCCTTGCTCATGTGCCGCCCCCGGGCTTGTCGGCGGGCGGCTGGGGGACCGGTTTGCCGTCCGGCCCGAGCTCCTGGCCCTGGTCGTTGACGACGGGGTCCTTGACGGCCTGCTTCTGCTTGTTCGCGGCCATGTCCAGGTCACCCTTGACGTACTCCGTCGTCGCGTCGTAGGCGCCGTTCAGCGAATGCTCGGTGCGCACGGCGATATAGCCCAGCTCCTGCGCCTTGTGCTGCATGAACTCGCCGAGTGCGCCGCCGACGGGGCCCATGGGGGCCTCGCCGCAGTAGGGGCCGGAGATCGTCCCCGCGCTGGTCGCGGCCGACTTCAGGCTCTCCTGCATGGCTGTTCCGGCCTTCGACATGCTCTCGGCCGCCGTCGCCGTCTTCTTCAACACACCGGAAACACCTGCCGGTTTGATGTCCCAAGCCGACACGAAAAACTTCCCCCGTTCGCTGCCTGCTGCTCAACTGCCTTGCGCGTGCCGCGCGATGACGGCCGACAGCCCTGTCGTCCAGTCCAGTCGGCCCCCGCGGCACGAGCGGTACGTGTGCCGTACCTACGGGCCTGCCCGCGCCCTGCCCGTGTCGTACCCGCGTCCCTACGTCCGTGTCGTCTCAGCCGATGGCGTCGACGGCGGATTTGGCCTTGGAGAGGGTGGAGTGGGCGGTGCCGTCGTTGAGTTCGAGGGTTCCCCGCACGAGCCGGATGATCTCGCGGACCTCGGTGGCGGCCTTGTTCCAGCGCAGTTCCTTGCCGTGGTACTCGTCGGAGACGCCGTCGGCGGTGAACTCGGCCATGGCGGCCTTCACGGCGCGGTCGCGGTCGTTGAGTACGCGCTCCAGGTGGCCGACGATGCCGGCCAGGCCGCCCTGCACTTCGGTGGAGGCTCCGGTGTCGTAGCTGAGCCGGTCCTGGTTGTGACCCATGTTCCTGATCCCCCGGTGGTCAGCGGCGTGCGCCGAAGCGGGCCGCGTCGAAGTTGGCCGCCGACATGTTCTTGTGGGCGTTGGACTCCTGCTCGTGGTCACCGGCGTTGAACGCGGTGTCCATGCCGGACTGTCCGCCCAGAATGTCCTGGAGCGAACCGTTCAGGTCGTTGGTGATCTCGTCGGCATGCGCCTTGAACGAGTCGAACGCGGCCTTCCCGGACCCGTTGAACTTCCCCTCCAGCGGATCCGCCGCCGCGATCAACTGCCGGATCAGCGACCCCAGATCGGAGCTCGACCCTTCCGTGCTCTTCCCCAGATCGGACAGAGTCGTGGACCCCATGTCGAACTTCATGCACACACCCCCGTAAGCGATGCAAACAACGAACAGCGCACCCGCAACGTGGTGCGCAGTCCATGTCTACCCAATGCAGATTGCACGCGCAACGCACGTTCGAGCCGCCCGGCCCCGTCGAAATCCCAGGTTGCCCAGGTACCGGACCGGCTCACGGAGAACTGGCGCCGGGAACGGTTACGAAGCTGCGACAGCGGAACGTCGCACGATGACGCCAGGAGTCTGCAAGCCTCGGCGCGGTGCTCGGGTCAGGTCAGGTGAGCCTGGCATCGGCGTACGCGAGCATCGCGTCTCGCAGATACTCGGCCAGGCCGTCGGCGACCTTGTCGTAATTGGCGCGCATCTGCGGCTCCTCGACGTAGGTCTGCCCCAGACCCTTGTACGCGACCGCGTTCGGTGTCCAGAACCGGCAGACACCCCGGTAGTGGTCGTCGATCTCCGCCTGGACCGCAGGGGCGTCGACGGGAGTGCCGGCCACCATGAACTCCGCGATACGGATCATCTGCGCCGTCACTTCGCGCTGCCACCGCTCGGTGTCCTCGGCGGTCATCGCGTCGACGGCCTGCCGGGACTGCTCCCACGCCTTCGGCCACCGCTCGCGCACCTTCGCGTTCTCCTCGGCCGACGGCTCGAAACCGTCAAACAGGTTCTCCGGCCGATCGATCTTCGTCATGCCGTCGCTCTCCTCTGCTTCTTCCAGTTCGGCGATGGTGCGGCCGACCGTGCGCGCCAAGGTGCCGAGCCGGTCCCGTTCCGCGAGCAGCCTCTGGTGGTGTTCACGGAGTACGGCCACACGGTCGACCTGGCTGTCGAGCACCGCCCGGATCTCGCGCAGGCCGAGGTCGAGCTCGCGCATCAGCAGGATCTGTTGCAGCCGCAGCAGATCGCCCTCCTCGTAATGGCGGTGCCCGTTGCTCCCGATCCAGGCGGGCGGCAGCAGGCCGATCTCGTCGTAGTGCCGCAGGGTCCGGGACGTCACTCCGGACATCCGGGCCACATCCGCGATCGACCAGGCCATGGCCACGCCTCCCATCGCCGGGCCGGAGTCCGTCTCCGGCCACACCGAGGACGGTAGGAGTTGACGCAACGGAAGCCGCAAGCCGCAGGCGCGCGCCGGTGAGCGCTTTGGCTCGGCACGGTGGGCTCCGCTTGGCTCGACCCGATCTCGCTGGGCTCGCGGGGGCTCTCGGCGAGGGGATCCCCGGCATCGCAGAAGCGGGGGGAGGGGGCGGACGCAGACCCCCTGGAACCTCGTGTAATGTTCTCCGAGTTGTCGCGCAGCCGGGATGGTTCCGCGCCGACCGTCCGCCGCAGATTCTGCGGCACTCCCAACTCAGCACGACCCCCGACCGGGGTGAATTCGGCATGCCTAATTCCATTCGGTCGGACCGGTGCCTCGATTACGAATCACCGGAAGGATCGGCTAGAGTTCGGAACGTCGGAACGGCCCAACAGCCGGGAAGACAACCCGATTTCGACCGGGAATCAGGCCCGAAAAGATCTGATAGAGTCGGAGCCGCCGGAAAGGGAAAGCCCGAGAGGGAAAACCTGAAAGGCACCGAGGAAATCGGACACGAAAGAGTCTGATAGAGTCGGGAACACGAAATA
>NZ_NNBJ01000029.1:0-29544 GCF_002803085.1 Streptomyces sp. CB01201
GTATTTGACGGTGCGGCCGGTGCTGTCGTGGGCGTTCCAGTGCGTCGCGTCCTGGCGCTCCAGAGTGATCGAGCGGCCCGAGCCGTCGTCGGTGACCTTGATGCCGGTGACCGCGTTGTTGGCGTCGCGGTCGCGTTCCACGCTCTGGTGGTTGCCGTTGCGGTCCGCCATGCGGGTCAGGTTGCCGTACTGGTCGTAGGTGTCCCGCGTGCCCGACTTGCGGTCGGTGAGGGTGTAGGTGCCGTCGCTGTTCTTCTTCAGGTCCAGCGAGTACCCGGCCGGGGTGGTGAAGCTGCCGTCGGCGTTCTTCGTAAAGGAGACGCGGGCACCGGACTGGTCGTAGAGGTCGACCGACGTCGTCGGGTCGGTGTCCAGGTAGCACTCGTAGCCGAGCCACCAGGCGTGGGAGACCGAACCCCACGGCGCGTCCAGGGAGTTGTAGGTGCGGGTCCAGGTCAGCTTGCCCGCGACGCCCGCGATGTCGAAGTCGGTGGCGGCGACCAGGAGGTTGCCGGTCGAGTAGTCGACCTTGACCGCTACCGACTTCGACAGCCGCAGCCCGTAGTACGTGTGCCAGGGGACCTCGCCCTGGCCCTGTGGCGGAGTGCCGGCGGATGTCATTCCTGAACGGGCGTTGGTGCGTGGGCTGTTGGCGGCTGCGCGTGTTTGCTGGCGGGTGTGCCAGGCCTGGCGGTCCGCGCTCGGCGGTGCGGCGCGCTTGGACGCCGGGGCGGTGTTGGTGCCGCCCGCGAGCGGCGGTAACGCGATGTCGGTCTTCTTGCCCCACGCCGATCCCGCCGCATGCGGGGCGGCGGGTGAGGCGAGGGCGGGCAGAGCGGAGCCGGCCAGTGCGGCCACGGCCACCGCCGCGACCACCGGGTAACGGGTACGGGATCTCGCGCGCCCCCTGGGCATGCCGAACGAAGGTGTGTGCATGGCTTTTCCCCTACGGAAGATTCGTCCCGGCAGCCCCACTGGCCCCGGGAGGGGACACACGCTCACACAGACATTCGAAGGAAACGGCCTTCATTCCCCCTAACTCCCGTTCCATGTGTGCCAGTTCAGGACAGAGGCAGGCAGTCCATTTGGCTCCGAACCAGGCGCCCGATCAGCCCTCGCAGGCCAGGGCCCGTCGAGACGTGACGCAAACACCCCGGCCGGAATTCACCCCTCCATGGGCCCGGAATCGCCCGCCACGGACCGGCGGGCGGCGGAGCTATGCCTTCCGGACCAGGAGGTGGACCTCCTGGTACTGGCGGCGGTCCGTGGGCTGGGGCTCGCGGATCATGCGGGCCACCTCGGTCAGGCCCGATGTGCGCAGCAGGGCTGCGAGGTGGTCGGGCCACCAGCGGTGGGCCGGGGCGACCGCGTGGTCGAAGACCTGTGTCGGGCGGGACGCGTCGCCGCTCGCCCAGAAGCCGATCAGGAGGTGGCCGCCGGGTGCCAGCACACGGGCGAACTCGGATGTGATGGAGGGGAGTTGTGGTGGTGGGGTATGGATGATGGACCAGCGTGAGAGCACCCCGGCCAGCTCGCCGTCGGGGATGTCCAGGGCGGCCATCGAGCCCACGTCGAACTGGAGCTCCGGGTAAGCCTGTTGAGCCAGCTCGATCATCGCGGGGGAGGCGTCGACGCCGAAGGCCGTAAGACCCAGGTCCGCCAGATGGGCCGTGATGTGACCCGGCCCGCATCCCAGGTCCGCGACGCGGCCTCCGCCGGCCGTCCGTACGGCCTCGGCGAACACGCTCAACATGGCGCGGTCCAGGGGGCTTTCGCGCAGCGAGTCGCGGAACAGCCGGGCATAGGTGGGGGCGGCGGTGTCGTAGGCCTCGCGGGTGGCTGTCAGGGAGGCGTCGTGTTCGAGCATGCGGGTGACGGTAGATGGGGTGTGGTCCGCACTCAAAGGGAAGCGGATGGTCTCGCCGCGCGGCCCTGAACGGCGACGCGCCCGAGGGGAGATCCCCTCGGGCGCGTTCGTGCTGTCGCGGCTCCTTCGGCAGGGCCGCGGCTCCTTCGGCGGTGTCCGCGGCTCCAGTGGCAGGGCGCGGCTACTTCGACAGGTTCGAGTTCGAGTTCGGGGCCGGGTTCGGGATCGGGGTGGTGGCCAGGGACTGCGGGGAGGTCGGGTTGTTCAGGGCGGAGGGGGCGGCGACGGAGGCCGAGGGGTCGACCGCGGCCGGCTCCTCCGCGAGCGGCAGGCCGCCGACGATGCGGATGCCCGCCGCATCCAGGGCGATCTTGATGCGCCAGCGCAGCTCGCGCTCCACGCTCAGGGACTTGCCCGGCATGGTCTTCGCGGAGACGCGGACCACCATCGAGTCCAGCAGCACCTCGTCGAGGCCGAGGATCTCGACCGGACCCCACAGGCGCTCGTTCCACGGCTCGTCCTTCGCCATGGACTCGGTCGCCTCGCTGATCACCGCGCGCAGCCGCTCCAGGTCCTCGCTCGCGCGGACCCGGACGTCCACCCCGGCCGTCGCCCAGCCCTGGGAGAGGTTGCCGATGCGCTTGATCTCACCGTTGCGGACGTACCAGATCTCGCCGTCCGCGCCCCGCAGCTTCGTCACGCGCAGGCCGACCTCGATCACCTCGCCGGAGGCCACGCCGGCGTCGATCGAGTCGCCGACGCCGTACTGGTCCTCCAGGATCATGAACACGCCGGACAGGAAGTCCGTGACCAGGTTGCGGGCGCCGAAACCGATCGCCACGCCCGCCACACCCGCCGAGGCGAGCAGCGGGGCCAGATCGATGTTCAGGACGCCGAGGACCATCAGGGCGGCCGTGCCCATGATGAGGAAGGACGCCACCGAGCGCAGGACCGAGCCGATGGCCTCCGAGCGCTGACGGCGCCGCTCGGCGTTGACGAGGAGCCCGCCGAGCGCGGTGCCCTCGACCGCCTGGGCGCTGCGGTTCATCCGTTCTATGAGCTTGGTCAGCGCCCGGCGGACCAGAACCCGCAGGACCGAGGCGATGACGATGATCAGCAGGATGCGGAATCCGACGTACAACCACGTCGACCAGTTCTGCTCCACCCACCCGGCGGCCTCGGTCGCCGACTTCTGGGCGTCCTCAAGCGTCGCGGGTGTGGGCGGTGGCGATCCGTCGGCCAGGACGGCGGACCAGTTCACGGCAGGAACCTCCAGCGTTGCGGTGCCGGCGAAGGCGAGGGCAGACCCACCACACTAACGGGGCAAGAGCTGTGCTCCGTTGACGTGTTCGGGGGAGAGGGCCCCGCGGCCTGGGAAAGAAGGGGGGTGTGGTCGAAAACACTCCGAGCCCGTTACCCGGACGTGGTGGCGCTTCGACCAGGCATGAGGAGAGACTGGAGAGCAGATCGTCCCGGCGCGAGCCACGCGCCGCCGGCGTAATAGGAGGCACCCGTGCCGCACGTCCTGGTCCTCAACGCGTCGTACGAGCCACTCGGCGTCGTACCGCTCCGCCGCGCGCTCGTCCTCGTCCTCGAAAACAAGGCCGTCAGCCTTGAGGAGTCCGGCGCCTTTCTGCACAGCGCGACCCGTGCCGTGGCCGCGCCCAGCGTCGTCCGGCTCAAGCGATTCGTGCGGGTCCCCTACCGGGGGCCCGTTCCCCTGACCCGCCGCGCCCTGTTCGCCCGGGACGGCGGCCGCTGCATGTACTGCGGTGGCGTCGCAACCAGCGTCGACCACGTCATCCCGCGCAGCCGCGGCGGCCAGCACGCCTGGGAGAACGTCGTCGCCGCCTGCCGGCGCTGCAATCACGTCAAGGCGGACCGGCATCTCCTGGAGCTCGGCTGGCGCCTTCGTCACCAGCCCGCCCCGCCCACCGGTCTCGCCTGGCGGATCATCGGCACCGGCCACCGCGACCCGCGCTGGCTGCCCTACCTCCAGCCCTTCGGCGCGGACGACGCCCTGGCCCGGATCGACGGCATCTCCGCCTGACACCCGGCCGGCCCTGAGGACGCCTGGCCCGGCGCGCGCTGCGCGATCCGGGCCCCGCAGCTTCCCGGGCCTCGCAGCTTCCCGGGCCCCGCAGCCTCCCGGGCCCGGCGTCCTCAGGGCCTGCTCCCGACCGCGTACGCCTCGACCGACCACAGCGAACAGTCCGTACCGGACGCCCGGCCCAGCACCTGGACGCGGATGAAGCGGGTATCCGCGGCGTCCAGGGGGACGGATACGCGCCCGCCCCCGGTGCCGCCCACCGCCGCCGCCGTACGCCAGCTACGCCCGTCGGACGACACCCGCACCGCATAGTGCCCGGGACCGGCGCCCCGCCACTGGAGCACCACCCGGCCCACCCGGGCGGGGCCCGCCAGCTCGGCCTGCCACCAGGGGCCGTCCCCGGGCGGCGGGGTCCAGTCGCTGGCCGGGTCGCCGTCGGCCGCCGCGCGCGCCGGGGAACCCGGGTCCGCGTCCCCGGACGAGCTCGCCTTCGCGCCCGCGACCAGGTCGGGCCCGCCCGTAGGGGGGAAGGCCCGCACGGTCAGGACGGCCTCCTGGCCCGCGAAGGACAGCGGGACCCGGTAGCTGCCCGCGGGCGTGCCCCGGGCCACGCTCACCTCGACCGGCACGTCCGTGGTGGTCCCGCGGGCCACCGGGGTGTCGCGGGGCAGCCGCACGGTGACGCCCCGCGGGGCACGTGCGGTCAGCGCGCCCCGGACCGGCCCCGGCCCCATCGCCGCGACCGAGGCGGTCACCCGCCGGGGCGCCCCGCCGATCTCGGCGTCCGCGGTGACCGGGCCGAGCGCGAGATGGGCCGCGGGCTCGTCCGCGTACCAGGGCACCAGGCGCCGTACGCCGGGGGCCGCGCCGACGACCCGTACCGCGTCCGCCCGTACCCCGTCCGCCGCGAGCTGGGTCCAGCCGGAGGCGTCGAGCGGGCCCAGGGTGTGCCAGTCCTCGCCCGGTACGCGCGCCTGGACCTCGCCCGGGGTGCCGGGCTCGGCCAGGACGGTCAGGGCCAGGACCGGGCGGGCGCGGCCGAACGCGACGGTGTGGGCGTCCGGCGAGCGCGTGACGCCGACGGGCGGATGGTCCGCGCCGGTCCAGGCGTCGGCCGCCCGGCCCGCCCGGTCCAGGAACGCGTCGAGCACGCCTTCGCCGACGGTGACCGGGGCGTCCCGCAGCCGCTCCCGCAGCGGGGCGAGCGCGAGGGCGGTTCGCCAGGCCGCCGCGCCGTCGCCGGCCGACTGCGCCTGGAGCAGATCGACGGCGAGCTCGCCGGCCTGCCCGTACCGCGCCAACTGCTCGGTCCAGGGCGCCAGTTCGGGGCCGACCGGCTGCCGTGCGAGGCGCTGCGGGGTCCCGCGCAACACCGTGAACGCGGCCCGCAACGCGCCGGCCGCGCGGTCGCGCGCCACCGCGTCCGGGCCCGGACGCGCCGCCCAGAAGGCGGCCGTGAAGGGCCGCAGATAGGCCGACTCGGAGTGGCCCAGCACCGACGAGGAGTCATTGCCCGCCACCGCCCCCAGCGCCTCGCGGACCATCGGATCGCCGCCCGCGAGGTCGTCGACGGCGGCCCGCCAGGAGTCCTGCGGGCGGTAGCCGCGCGGGTTCCAGGCGAAGTCGGCGGCCGTGAACAGCGGGATGCGGGACGCCGTCGGCTGCTCCATCGCACTGGCGAGCAGCGCCGCGGAGCCTCCCGCGACGGCGGGTTCGCGGCCGGTGTAGGGGCCGAGGAGGATCCGGCCCGGGGCGTAGTCGTTGACCGGGTAGTTGTCGAGGGTGACGACCGGATGCCCGAACGTAGCTCGGGCGCTTGCCAGTTGAGCGCCGGTGATGGTCTTCGGTACGACCCCGACGCCGGTCCAGGCGACCTCGATGCCGGGGGCGAGGGCCGCCGCGAGCGCGCGCCGGTAGTCGGTCGGACCGTCCTGGTAGTACTCGGCCGGAAGCAGCGAAAGCGGCAGGGAGCCCGGGTGGGCCGCGGCGAGGTGCGCGGCCAGCGCGTTGGCCACCCGGGCGTGCGCGGCGGCGGCGGCCCGGGGCCCCGAGCCGAACGTTTCCGCGTCCGCGTCGCAGTGCCACTCGCTGTAGGCGGCGTCCGGGAACTGCAACTGGAACGCCCGCACCCCGAGCGCCCACATCGCGTCGAACTTCCGGTTCAGGCGCGCCACATCGGCGTCCGACGACAGACACAGCTCCGGGCCGGGCGCCACCGCCCAGGCCACCGTCACATGGTTGCGGGCCGCCCGCCCGGCCAGCGCCCGGAAGGCCGCGCGCTGCCCGGCGGGGTAGGGCTCGCTCCACCGGGCCTGGCGATAGGGGTCGTCGCCCGGTGCGTACAGATAGCGGTTCTGCTTGGTGCGGCCCATGAAGTCCAGTTGTTCCAGGCGCTGTTGGAGGGTCCAGGGACGTCCGTAGAAGCTTTCCGCGATGCCGCGCACGGCGGTCTGGGGCCAGTCGCGGATCGCGACCCCCGGGATCCGCCGCTGTCCGCGCGGGTCCTCGGCGATGAGCCGGCGCAGAGTCTGGGCCGCGTGGAACAGGCCGTCATCGCCGACCCCGTCCAGCGCCACGGTGTCCCGCCCGCCGACCCGGCCGGACCCGATCCGGTAACCGCCGGACGCCAGATCGCCCCGCTCCGGCACCCGCAGTGCCCGCAGCGCCTCCTCGGCCCCGGCCCCGCCGAGCCGGAACACCGGCCCCCCGCCCGGCAGCCGGGGGTGCACGGTCCGCACCCCGGCGGCCTTGAGGATGTCCTCGACCGTGTGGACGGCGTACGGATCGGAGTCCGGGTCCGCGAGCAGGACCGCCTCGCCGCCGAGGGGGACCGCACTGCCCGCGGCCCGCATCGACTGCGGCCGGGGCCACACCGCGGGCGGCGGGCCCGCGTCCAGGGCCGGATCGTCGAGGGCGGTGTGGGCGGGGCCGGGGGTGGCGAGGGCGCCGGGCGCCGAGCCGATCAGCCCGCCGATCAGGGCGACCGCGAGCGCCGTCACCGTCCTTCCGCGACCGACGTGCACGGCCACCCCCCAGCTGTCACGGCCTGCCCGGCCTGCCTGTCGCGGCGCCCTGCCACCCTTGCTCGCCATCCCGCCTGCCATCCCCGCCTGCCACCTCTGCCTGCCACCCCTGCCTGTCGCGGTTCACCTGTCGCGGTTCACCTGGTGTGGTTCACCTGGTGTGGCTCACCCGCTGAGGGACGATCGCCCTCGGCGCGGATGACGCGACGTGATCGTCGAGTGACGTGGCGTGAGCAAGGAGCCCATCACTCGTCTGCCGAAGGTGTCAACGCGGGTGGCCGATGTGTCTGATATGCCTGGTCGGATGGACTCGGTACGAGCTTGTGTGCGGCGTTACGTCTGGCGGGCCGTCCTCTGGGTAGGGCATCCCTGTTCCTGCCGTCCACCGAAACTGGAGGCCCCCGTGGTCGCCCAAGCCCCCGAGCAGCCGCTGACCAGCGAGCCCCCGATGGCCGACGCCGAGCCCCTCATCAGCGAGCCCCCGATGGCCGAGCCCCCGCTCACCAGCGAGCCGACGCCGGTCGCCGCTGCCGCGGGATTCTGAGGCCATGACCCTGGCCCGGCTCGCCGCCCGGCACGGCGTGGCCACGTCCTACTCCCCGTCGGCGGGTCTCACCGTCGATGTGCCGGACGCCACGGTGGTCGCCGTCCTCGCCGCACTCGGCGTGGACGCCTCGACCCCGGCCGCGCTGCGCCGGGCCCTGGCCGATGCCGAGGCCGCCGACGCGGAGCGCCTGCTGCCCCCCACTCTGGTGCGCTGGGGCGACGGGCCGGTGCCGGGCCTCTCCGACGAGCTGACGGTCGTCGGCACCCAGGTCGATCAACTTCCGCTCGGCGTACACCGGTTGGAGGTGCGCCACCGGGACGGCCGGACCGCGACCGCGACGCTCGTCGTCGCGCCGAACGCCGTGCCGCAGCCCGCGGCCCGTGCGCACGGCTTCCTCGTCCAGCTCTACTCCCTGCTGTCGAGCCGCTCCTGGGGCATGGGCGACCTCGGCGACCTCGCGGAGCTCGCCTCCTGGTCGGGCCGCACGCTCGGCTCCGGATTCGTGCAGGTCAACCCCCTGCATGCGGCGGTGCCCGGCACCCCGACCGACCCCTCCCCGTACCGGCCGTCCTCGCGCCGCTTCCCGGACCCCGTCCATCTGCGGGTCGAGGACGTGCCCGAGTACGCGTACGCCGCCGACCGCGCCCGGCTCGACGAGCTGACCGGTCGCGCGGCCGCCCTGCGCCAACGGGTGCTCACCAAGGGTGAGTTGATCGACCGGGACGCCGTGTGGGAGCTCAAGCGCGAGGCCCTCGACCTGCTGTACCGGGTGCCGCTCGGGCCCGGCAGGCGGGCCGCGTACTGCGACTTCCTCGCCGAGCAGGGCAGGGCCCTGGAGGACCACGCGACCTGGTGCGCGCTCGCCGAGCGGTACGGGCCGCACTGGCGGCGCTGGCCCGAGGGGCTGCGCGACCCCCGGTCCGCCGCGACCGGCCGGGCCCGGCGCGAGCTCATCGACCGCGTCCACTTCCACTCCTGGCTCGCCTGGCTCACCGACACCCAGCTCGCCGCGGCCCAGCGCGCGGCCCGCGAGGCGGGCATGCCGGTCGGCCTCGTCCACGACCTGGCCGTCGGCGCGCACCCGGAGGGCGCCGACGCCTGGGCCCAGCAGGACGCCTTCGCGCCCGGCATGTCCATCGGGGCGCCCCCGGACGCCTTCAACGCGCTCGGCCAGGACTGGGGCCTGCCGCCCTGGCGCCCCGACGTCCTCGCCGCCTCCGGCTACGCCCCCTACCGCGGGCTGCTCCGCAACCTCCTGCGGCACGCGGGAGCGCTGCGGATCGACCATGTGATGGGCCTGTTCCGGCTCTGGTGGGTGCCCGAGGGCCATCCGCCGACGGACGGCACCTACGTCCACTACGACCCGGAGGCCATGCTCGCCGTCCTCGCCCTTGAGGCGCACCGCGCGGGCGCCGTCGTCATAGGGGAGGACCTCGGCACGGTCGAACCCGGAGTGCGCGAGGCGCTCGCCGAACGGGGGGTGCTCGGCACGTCGGTGCTCTGGTTCGAGCGCGACTGGGCCGGTACGGGGCAGCCCCTGGCACCCGAAGCGTGGCGGCCCGGCTGTGTGGCCACCGCCACCACCCACGACCTGCCGTCCACCGCGGCCCGGCTCACCGGCGAGCACGTCCAGCTCCGCCACCGCCTCGGGCTGCTCACGAGCCCGCTCGTGACGGAACAGCGCGCCGCCCGCGCGGAGGTGTCCGAATGGCTCGGCTACCTCGAACGGCTCGGCCTGCTTCCCGACGGACCCGGCGACGAGAAGGCCGAGATCATCGCCGTCCACCGCTTCCTGCTGCGTACGCCCGCGCGGCTCGTCGGGGTGTGGCTGCCCGACGCGGTGGGCGACCGCAGGCCGCAGAACCTGCCGGGGACCTGGGACCAGTACCCCAACTGGCGCCTGCCGGTGGCCGGGCCCGATGCCCAGCCCCTGACGCTGGAGGAGATCACGGCTTCGCCCCGGCTGCACGAACTGATGCGGGTGTTCCGGGGCATGGGCGGGGGCCTGGGTCCCCGTACGGCACCCCCGGGCGCGCGGCCCTCCTAGGCGTTCGCTACGTTTGCACCGTGGACAAGAAGAACGCCCTGCGCGCCGGCGCCGTAGCAGCCGGTACGACGCTGATGATGCTGCTCATGTCGTCCCCGGCGCTTGCGCTCACGCGCGATGACGGTGACGATCCGGGGACCGGTCTGAGCGTGATCGACACGATCGGTCTGTTCGTGGTCGCGCCGATCGCGCTGTTCGCGATCATCGCGGGCCTGGTCATGGTCCTGGACAAGTCCCGGAAGACGCCCAACAAGGCGTAGCCCTCGCCGGGCGTACGGGTCGGAGCAAGGTGCCCGGGGCTGCGCCCCCGGCCCTTCTGCCCACCCGTAACCCGGGGTTGGCAGCTCCCGGCCCCTGAGGCTCCGCCCCAGACCCCGTTCGCGCCTTGAGGGCGCTCGTCCTCAATCGCCGGACGGGCTGGAGGTGCCTGCGCCGAAGGCTTTCGCTGGGCGTGCTGGGGGTGCCCCGCGCCGAAGGCTATCTCCGGGCGGGCTGGTGCGCGTGCGTCTAAGGCTTTCGCTGGACGGGCGTGGGGTGCCTGCGCCGATGGCTTTCGTGGGACGGGCTGGGGGTGCCCGCGCCGAAGGATTTTAGGGGCGCGGGGAACTGCGCGACCAGCCACGCACGGTCCGCAGCCGAAGGCGGGGGTCCGGGGCGCAGCCATGGAAGGGCCGCCCGCCCTCCTTGTGTGGTCCGCAGCCCCGGAAGGTTCGCTCGCCCCTTTCACCCCCGGCGGGTTTCGGGAAGGGGTGGGGAGGGGCCGAGAACCGGGGTCTGGGGCGGAGCCCCAGCAGTACCGCGCGGCCCCGTGCCGGGCAGAGCCCTGCCGCGCTCAACGCCCCGCCGCGCTCAATGCGCCGCCAGCAACTTCCTCAGCAGAGACGAGAGTTGGGCCGACTCCGCGGAGTCCAGCGCGGCGGACAGCACCTCCGTCTGCACCGCGAGCCCCGCCGTGACGGACTCGTCCACCAGTCGAAGCCCCCGCTCCGTGAGACTCACCCGCAGCCCCCGCCGATCGTTCGGGTCGGGACTGCGCAGCAGCAGGCCCGCCTTCTCCAGCTTGTCCAGACGCCCCGTCATCCCCCCCGTCGTCAGCATCAGCGTCGCCGAGAGCTGACGCGGCGAGAGCGTGTACGGCTCGCCCGAGCGCCGCAGCGTCGCGATGACGTCGAACTCGCCGCGCCCGATGCCGAACCGCGCGTACTCCTTCTCCATCCGGTCACCCATCGCACGCGCGATCCGGTAGATCCGCCCGTACACCGCCATCGGCTCTGTTTCCAGGTCCGGGCGGACCTCCGCCCACTGCGCGGCGATCGCGTCCACCGCGTCCGGCGGCGTGGAAGGGGCCGGCGGAGTCGTCTTTGGCTGCGTCATGGGACCAGTATCCGAGCAAGGTCGGTCACGTGCAAGAAAGTTGCTTGACGATAAGTAGCTTAGGGGTAAGCTAATTTCCGTCGAGTAGTTGATCGACGCCCCGTCACCCTCACCGCCCGCCCCGCCCGGGAGCCCCCATGCGCATGTTCCGCCGCCGCAGTGGACGCAGCAGCAGTCGCAGTCGCACCGCCCGCATAGCCGGCGAGCGCCGGATGCTCGTCGCCATGGTGGTCGACGCGA
This sequence comes from Streptomyces sp. CB01201, assembly GCF_002803085.1. Taxonomy (GTDB): domain Bacteria; phylum Actinomycetota; class Actinomycetes; order Streptomycetales; family Streptomycetaceae; genus Streptomyces; species Streptomyces hundungensis. The sequence continues at coordinate 11,149 of NZ_NNBJ01000029.1, forward strand.
CCGGCTCCGGGATGTACGTCCCGTTCAGCCTCGTCTTCTTCCACCACGTCACCGGGCTCGGTTTCGCCACCGTCGGCCTCGTGCTCACCGTCGTCGGGCTGGTCGGGCTCGGCGCGCTGCCGCTCGCGGGGGCCGCGGTCGACCGGTACGGGGCGCAGCGCGTACAGCTCTTCCTGTACGGGGTGCGCGGCACGGGCTTCCTGCTCTACCCGTTCGCCCACTCCCTGCCCGCCTTCGCGGCCGTCGCACTCGCCACCGCCTTCGGCGACCGGGCCTTCCCGGCCGTTCAGCAGTCGCTGATCGGCGAGGTCGCCCAGGGCGCCGACCGGGACCGGCTCCAGGCCTCCTCGCGCGCCCTGCGCAACGGCGGGCTCGGTGCGGGATCGCTGCTCGCCTCGCTCGTCGTGGGCCTCGCGGGGGACGCCGGGTTCACCGCCGCTGCCTGGCTGAACGCGGCCAGCTTCGCGCTCGCCGCCGTGCTGATGCGGGGCGTACGGGTCGTACGGGGTGTACGGGGTGTACGGGGTGTACGGGGTGTGCGGGCGGAACGGCGGGTGTCCGCGGCAGATGCGGCCAAGCCCGCCGCCGGCTACCGGCAGGTGTTCGCGGACCGGCCCTTCCTCGGCCTCACTGGCGTCAACTTCCTCAATGCGCTGGGGTATTCGGCCCTCTCGGTCCTCTTCCCGCTGTACCTCACCACCCGGCTGCGCGGGCCGCAGGCCATCACCGGCAGCGCGTTCACGCTGAACACCGTGATGTGCGCGGCGGGCGGCGTCGTCATCGCCGCCCGGGTCCGGGCGCGCGGCGCCCGGCGCACCCGCTCCACGGCGCTCGGCTCGCTCCTGTTCGCCGCCGCCTTCGCCGCCCAGATCGTGCTCGGTACGTTCCGGCCCGGCTCGGGGATCGTGCTCGGCGGGGCCCTGATGGTCATCGTCGTCCTCTACACGCTGGGCGAGCTGGTCCACAGCCCGTCGGCCGGGGCGCTGTCGGTGGCCGCCGCGCCCGAGGCGCTGCGGGGCCGCTACCTCGCGGCGTACCAGCTGTCCTGGTCGCTGTCCGCCGCCGTCGCCCCGTCGCTCTTCACCGCCCTGCTGTCGGTCGACGGACGCCTTCCGTGGGCCCTGCTCGTCGGCACCTCCCTGGTTGCGGCCTTGATGGTGGTGCGCCTTGAGCGGGTGCTGCCCGTAGGGGCCGTCCAGGTTGTCCAGGTTGCCCCCGCCGCCCCCGCCCCCGCCGCCCCCGTCGTCGCCGAGCGGGTGGCGACCCCGGCGCCGGCTGCGGCTACCGCCGCCCGTTGAACCCGGCCCGCCACAGCCCACTACGGCCCACTACGGCCCACCACGGCGCACTACGACCCGCACAGGGAGCCAGCCATGCACCGGAACCGTCTCGCCACCGTCGCCCTCACAGCGCTCGCGCCCGTCTCCTGGGGCTCCACCTACTTCGTCACCACGCAGTTCCTGCCCGCCGACCGGCCGTTGTTCACCGGCATGATGAGGGCGCTGCCCGCCGGACTCGCGCTGCTCGCCCTGACCCGGCGCCTGCCGAGAGGGGACTGGTGGTGGAAGGCGGTGGTCCTGGGCGCGCTGAACATCGGGGCGTTCTTCCCGCTGCTCTTCCTCTCCGCCTATCGTCTGCCCGGCGGCATGGCCGCGGTGATCGGCTCGGTCGGCCCGCTGTGGGTCACGGGCCTGGCCGCCCTCTTCCTCGGCGAGAGGCCGACCCTGCGCACGCTGCTCACCGGAATCGCCGCCGCCCTCGGCGTCAGCCTCGTCGTCCTCAAGGCGGCCGGCTCCTTCGACGCGATCGGGGTGATCGCCGCCCTCGGCTCCTCGGCCTCGATGTCCGCCGGGACCGTGTTCACCAAGCGCTGGGGTCGGCCGGAGGGCGCCGGGCCGCTCGTCCTGACCGGCTGGCAGCTCACCGCGGGCGGGCTCCTCATCGCCCCGGTCGCCCTCTTCGTGGAGGGCGCGCCGCCCGCGCTCGACGGCCGTAACATCGCCGGTTACGTCTACCTCGCGCTGGTGAACACGGCCGTGGCCTACTGGCTCTGGTTCCGCGGCATCGGCCGGATGACCGCCACCTCCGTCACCTTCCTCGGCCCGCTCTCGCCGCTCACGGCCGCCGTCATCGGCTGGGCGGCGCTGGGCCAGGCGCTCGCCCCCGTCCAGCTGCTCGGCATGGCGATCGCCTTCGGCGCCACCCTGGCGGGTCAGATCGGCGCGGGACCGTCCGGTACGCGGCCGTCCGGTACGCGGCCGTCCGGTACGGGACCGTCGTCCGCTACGGGGTCGGCGAGGTCCGTCGAAGAGCTCAAACCGTTCAGTTCTGCTGAAGGTAATGCGGCAGAACTTTCGATGGACGTGATCGGTGTGGCGGTGCAACGGTAGGGGGACCTCGCGGGCCGCAGCAGGGCTCGCCAAGCCCCACCGCCCCGAAACGGAGTCATCGTGACCGTCCTGGACCCAGTCCGCAGCACACCGCGCGCCACCGCGGCCAAGAGGGCGGGGCAGGCCTCCGGGCTCGGCCTCGCCCTCGCGGCCGTCGCGACGGTCGTCTGGTCCGGGAGCTTCGTCGCCTCGCGCGCCCTGCACGAATCGGTCCCGCCGATCCAGGCCGCGTTCTGGCGCTGGCTGATCGCCATCGCCGCGGTCGCACCGTTCGCGATCCGCGAGACCTGGCGTCAACGGGCCCTGATCCGGAGCCACTTGGGCTATCTGACGGTGGCCTCACTGCTCGGCATCACGGTCTACAACACCCTCGTCAACCAGGCCGGAACCTCCACGTCGGCCGGCAACATGGGCATGATCATGGCGGCCTCGCCCGTGCTGATGGCCGTCCATGAGCGCCTCACCGGCGGCCGGCTCGGCGCCCGCCGCACCATCGGACTGCTCGTCGCGGTGGCCGGGGTGCTGCTCCTGGTCAGCAAGGGCTCGCTCACCCTCGACCTCGCCCCGGGCGACCTGTGGATGGTCGCGGCCGCCCTCAGCTTCGCCTCGTACAGCGTGCTCCTGCGGCGCCGCCCGGCCGAACTCGGCTCGCTCACCTTCCTGTTGAGCACCTTCGTGCTCGGCGCGCTGATGCTGGCCCCGGCGTACGGAGTCAGCCTCGCGGTGCAGGGCGGCTTCGAGGCGCGGGCCGCCACCGTCGGGCCGCTCCTCTATGTCGGCGTACTGTCCTCCGCCGTCGCGTTCTTCGCCTGGAACAACGCGATCTCGCTGATCGGCGCCGCCCGCGCCGGCGTCGTCTACTACCTCCAGCCGGTCTGTGTGGCGCTGCTCTCCTACCCGCTGCTCGGCGAGGCCATGGGCCCGGCGCAGTTGGTGTGCATGGCGCTCATCCTCGGCGGGGTCGTCCTCGGCTCCCGCAGGTGAGGCGTTTCCCGGAGGCAAGGCGGCTTCCGCAGGCAGGGCGGCTCCCGCGGACAGGGCGGCCGCGGGAGGCGCCGGTATGTTGCGTCCCATGAGCGAGTGGGACATCAAGAAGCTGCACATCCTGCGGACCCTGCGCGAGCAGGGCACCGTGACCGCGACCGCCGAGGTGCTCCTGATGACGCCCTCGGCGGTCTCCCAGCAGCTGTCCAACCTCGCCAAGCAACTCGGCGTGCCCCTGCTCGAAGCGCACGGCCGGCGGGTCCGGCTCACCGACGCCGCCCATCTCGTACTGCGCCACGCCGAGGCCGTCTTCGCCCAACTGGAGCGGGCGGACGCCGAGTTGGCGGGCTACCTCCAGGGCGAGGCGGGCGAGGTGCGGGTCGGGGCGTTCTCCACCGCCGTGCCCGCCCTGGTCGTCCCGGCCGTACGCCGGCTGCGCCGCAGCCACCCCGCCCTTGAGGTGCGGGTCCGGGAGGCCGAGGCGGCCGAGGCGTTCGAGCTGCTCTCGGCCGGGGCGGTGGACCTCGCCCTGTCGCTGGCGGCCCACGCGCCGAGCGCTCGCGACCCCAAGTTCGCGATCCTGCCCCTGCTCATCGACCCCCTCGACGTGGCGCTGCCCGCCGGGCATCCGCTCGCCGCCGAACCGGGCCTCAGGCTCGCCGACCTGGCGCACGAGCCGTGGATCTTCGGCGGCAGCGGGCCCTGGTCGGAGATCACCACGGCGGCGTGCGAGGCGGCCGGCTTCGTGCCCGAGCAGGCCCACAGCGCGGCCGGCTGGACCGCGATCCTGGCCATGGTGGAGGCGGGGATGGGGGTCGCCCTGGTCCCCAGAATGGCCGTGGCCGACCGTCGCGCGGGCGTGGTCACGCGGATACTCAGTGCGGACCAGCCCCGGCGGCATGTGGTGGCCGCGGTGCGCCGGGGTGCGGAGGACGGCCCCGCGGTGGCCCGCGTCCTGACCGCGCTGCGGGAGGTGGCGGGCGTGTGATCGCTCCGCGGGTGCGGGTGCGGGTGCGGGGGCTCCGGGGGCGATTGCTTCGGGTGCGGGCAACCAGGCGCCGCGCCTTCGTTCAGTTCAGCTGAACAGACCGTCCGAAAACTTTCGATGGACGTGAGCTGTGGCACAGGCGAAGGTCAAGTCATGACTTCCGCCACCGAGCACAACGCAGACCACGCATCCGCAGCGGACCCGCACGCCAACGACGCCGCGCCCTACGGCGGCGGCGACCCGTACGCCGACTACCGCTCCGGAGACTTCGCCTTCACCGAGCTCGTCGACCTCGCGGACCGCCGGCTCGGCGCCGGAGTCATCGCCGCCAACGACGAGTTCTTCGCGGAGCGGGAGAACCTCCTCGTCCGCGAGCGGGCCGTCTTCGACCCCGAGCACTTCGGGCACAAGGGCAAGATCATGGACGGCTGGGAGACCCGCCGCCGTCGCGGTGCGGACGCCGACCACGTCTTCCCCGCCCCCGAGGACCACGACTGGGCCCTCGTCCGGCTCGGCGCGCCCGGTGTGATCAAGGGGATCGTCGTCGACACGGCGCACTTTCGCGGCAACTACCCGCAGCGAATCTCCGTACAGGCAACGGCGGTCGAGGGCTCGCCCAGCCCTGAGCAGCTCCTCGCCGACGACGTGAAGTGGGACGAGATCATCGCGCCGACGCCGGTGCGCGGCCATGCCGAGAACGGCTTCGAGATCACCACCGGCCGCCGCTACACCCACATCCGGCTCTGCCAGCACCCCGACGGCGGCGTCGCCCGCCTGCGCGTGCACGGCGAGGTCGTACCGGACCCGGAGTGGCTCGACACGCTCGGCACGATCGACCTCGTGGCGGTCCTCAACGGCGGTTCGTACGAGGACGCTTCGGACAAGTTCTACTCCTCGCCGACGCAGATCATCCTGCCCGGCACCTCCCGCAAGATGGACGACGGCTGGGAGAACCGCCGTCGCCGGGTCCGCGACACCAATGACTGGGTGCGCTTCCGGCTGGTCGCACAGGGGGCGATCAGGGCGGTCGAGATCGACACGGCGTACCTGAAGGGGAACTCGGCGGGGTGGATCGCGCTGAGCGGCCGCAACGGCGAGTCCGGCGAGTGGTTCGAGATCATCCCGCGTACGCGTCTCCAGCCGGACACGCTGCACCGGTTCCGTCTCCCCGCGCTGGCGGTGGCGACGCATGTCCGCCTGGACGCGTTCCCGGACGGCGGGGTGGCGCGGATGCGTCTGCACGGCGCCCTGACGGCGGACGGCGCGGCCGAACTGCGCCGCCGCTACACGGAGTTGACCGGCTGACCTCCGGTCGCTCGTCCTGACTTCCGCCCGGCGGAACGGTTGCGCTACGACGCCCGTCCGCCGGGCGGTTTTCAATGGGGGCCGGTTGAAGGGCCTTGTCTTCTCGCCCGACACCCCGGAGCAATGCTCGGGACGTCCCGGGATCGCACCTGCCGGGCATCCCAAATCCCAGGTCAGGCGCGTGAGATGGGGATGGGACGGATCCCGGGCGACTCTGCCGCACTGACCGGCGACGACCGGCTGCGTACCGTTGCGAAGGGCGCCGACGGGGGAGCGCCTCCCACGGGCCGGGCTCCGGATGAGCCCTGCGGCCCCATTACCGGACTTCGCAACAGGGGGATCAGACATGCGCATCAAGCGGATGGTTCAAGCGGTCGGAACGATGGTCGCGGCTCCGCTACTAGTCCTCGCGACCAGCGCAGTGGCCCATGCCGACTCGGACGTCCACTGGACCCACAAGCCGGACAACGCTTGCCTGGAGCCGGCCTACAACGTGTGGGGCACGCCCAACGATGTCAAGGTCGCCGGCTGCCACAACACCGTCACCTTCTGGCACGACGTGCACCAGAGCGACGGTAGCTGGCTGGAAGAGGTCTCGGGCAAGACGAACTACTGCATGACGGCCTACACCGACCACGACGTCTATGTGGAGCCCTGTAGCGGCAACAACTATCAGCGCTGGGACGAGATCGACACCGGCAACGGCTGGAAGCTGCGGAACCGCCAGACGGGCGAATGCCTCGACAGCAACGGCAGTTCCGTCTACATGCACCAGTGCAATGACGGCGTCTATCAGCTCTGGTACTGAGACGCCCGACCACAGACCGCGCCACAGCGAGAGGAACTGAAGTGACAGGGAAGCGCATTGGGCGTGTGCTGGGAGCGGTGATCGCCGCCCCGCTCCTGGTCGTCGGGGCGAGCGCCGCCGCCCACGCGGACGGTGACGTCGTGTGGAACCACCAGAACGGAGGGGGCTGCCTCACCGGCATGTGGGACCACCATCTCGGCTGGAACGATGTGGGCCTCTACCCCTGTTCGTTCGGTGCCGCGAAGTGGCACGACATCAACGTCGGGGGCAACGTCTGGATCGAGCGACTCGCAGAGGTGCCGGGCTCCTGCCTCGCCGGATACACCGACCACGACGCCTATGTGGAGGCGTGCAGCAGCGGCCAGAACGACTACCAGCGCTGGCGGGAGATCAACACCGGCGGGGGCTGGAAGCTCCAGAACGTGGCCACGGGTGAATGCCTCGACGCCAACGACGCCAAGAAGGTCTACACGCACGAGTGCAATGACGGGAACGTCTACCAGCTCTGGTCGTGAGGGAGTGACGGCGTCTCATACCGCCGTCCTGTGAGGCGGGAGGGGGCTCCTTGGGGGGTGTCCCCTCCCGCCTCCTCGCATCCCCGGAACACCGGGCCCCTGAGTGCGTCGATGAACGCGCTGAACGACTCCGCACGGAAGAGGAGCGCCGGGCCGTCCGGATTCTCGGAGTTCCGTACGGGTACGGGTCGCGGGGCCGCTCAGAGAATCGGTGGGCGGCCGAGCCGGGTCATGCGCCACACCGTGCGCCACTGCATCGCCGCGCGCGGCCCGCAGGGCTCGCGCATGCCCTCGGTGAAGCCGCCCCACCACGCCCGCGCGCCGGGCAGGGAGCGGATGCGGGCCATGGTGAGCAGGATCCAGACGCCGAGGTAGACCGGGATCAGCGGCAGGGGGAGACGGCGGCGGGCCAGCCAGACCCGGTTCCGGGCTGTGAAGCGGTAGTGGACCGCGTGCCGCGCCGGGGCCGTCGCCGGGTGTTGCAGGACGAGCGCGGGTTCGTACAGGATCTTCCAGCCCGCGTCGAGCGCACGCCAGGCCAGGTCGGACTCCTCGTGTCCGAAGAAGAACTCGGCCGCCCACAGGCCGGTTTCCCGGAGCATCGGCATCGAGAAGGCGTGCCCGCCGCCGAGGAACGCGGTCACCGGCCCGCGCCGCATCGGATCGTCGGAGCGCAGCCGGGGCACCCAGCGTCGTTCGGTGTGCCCGTGCTCGTCCGCCACCCGGAATCCGACGATGCCGAGGCGCGGGTCCGACGCGAACAGCTCCCGCACCGTCCGGAACACGTCCGGGTCGATGAGCAGGCCGTCGTCGTCCAGCTCGATGACGACGTCCACCTCGCCCGAGTCGCGTAGCATCTCCAGGCCGACGTTGCGGCCTCCGGGGCACCCGAGGTTCTCGTCGAGGGGGATCTTGGTGACGTTCTGCGCCGCGTCCACATAGCAGAGCGGCGTCGCGTTGCCGACCAGTACCACGCGGGCCGCCGGCACGTCCTGCTTCTCGACCGAGGCGAGCAGGGCCGCCAGCTCCCGTGGGCGCGTGCCCATGGTCACGATGACAACTCCGATACGGGGCAACGGCATCGCGGCGAACTCCAGGGGTCGGGGAGTGCCGATGTTAGCGCCGCGAGCACCCCGCACCGGGAGTTGGGGGCGCCCCGTGGAAGAGGCGCCCCCGTCGGGCGACCGCTACGCCGACGCCTCCGCGTCCGCCGCCCGCGCCCGCAGCGCGCGCTCGATGCCCGCTCGGGATTCCGAGATCAGGCGGCGCAGGGACGCGTTCGGCTCGGCCGAGGCGAGCCAGGTGTCCGTGGCGTCCAGGGTTTCCTGGGAGACCAGGAGGGCCGGGTACAGGCCCACCGCGATCTGCTGGGCGATCTCGTGGGAGCGGGACTCCCACACGCCCTTGACCGCCGAGAAGAACTTCTCGGAGTAGGGGGCGAGCAGCTCGCGCTGGTCGGTCTGGACGAAGCCGCCGATCACCGCTTCCTGCACCGCGTTGGGCAGGGTGTCGCCCTCGACGACCGATTCCCACGCCTCGGCCTTGGCCTCCGGCGTCGGGCGCGCGGCCTTCGCGGTCGCCGCGTGGCGCTCGCCCGCGGCCGTCTTGTCGAGCTCCAGCTCCGCCGCGATCTCGGCCTCGTCGAAGACGCCGGTCGCCGCGAGGCGCTGCACGAACGCCCAGCGCAGCTCGGTGTCCACGGCCAGGCCCTCGATGACCTCCGCGCCCGTCAACAGGGCCTGGAGCAGGTCGAGTTGCTGAGGCGTACGGGCCGTCGCGGCGAAGGCGCGGGCCCAGGCCAGCTGGTGGTCGCTGCCCGGCTCGGCGGTGCGCAGGTGCGCGAGCGTCGCGTCCGTCCACTGGGTCAGGCCCGCGTCGCGCCACTCGGGCGCCGCGTACAGGTCGATGGCCAGCTTCACCTGGCGGTGCAGGGACTGCACCACGCCGATGTCGGACTCCTTGGTGATGCCCGAGAGGACCAGCGCCAGGTAGTCGCGCGTGGCCAGCTCGCCGTCGCGGGTCATGTCCCACGCGGAGGCCCACGACAGGGCGCGCGGCAGGGACTCCGCGAAGTCGCCCAGGTGCTCGGTGACGACCCGCAGGGACTCCTCGTCCAGGCGGACCTTCGCGTAGGAGAGGTCGTCGTCGTTGAGCAGCACGACCGCCGGCCGGCGGGTGCCCGCGGGCAGCTCGACCTCGGTGCGGGCCGCGGCCTCGATGTCCAGCTCGATCCGGTTCGTACGGACCAGCTTGCCCGCGCCGTCCAGGTCGTAGAAGCCGATCGCGATGCGGTGCGGGCGAAGAGTCGGCTCGCCCTTGGCGCCGGCCGGCAGGGCCGGGGCCTCCTGGAGGACGGTGAACGAGGTGATGGCCCCCGCCTCGTCCGTCACGATCTCGGGGCGCAGGATGTTGATGCCGGCCGTCTCCAGCCAGGCCCGGGACCATGTCTTCAGGTCACGGCCGCTGGTCTTCTCCAGCGCGCCGAGCAGGTCGGACAGGCGGGTGTTGCCGAACGCGTGCGCCTTGAAGTAGGCCTGCACGCCCTGGAAGAACTCGTCGATGCCGACGTAGGCGACGAGCTGCTTGAGCACCGAGGCGCCCTTGGCGTACGTGATGCCGTCGAAGTTGACCAGGACGTCGTCCAGGTCACGGATGTCCGCCATGATCGGGTGCGTCGAGGGAAGCTGGTCCTGGCGGTAGGCCCAGGTCTTCATCGAGTTGGCGAACGTGGTCCACGCGTGCGGCCAGCGCGAGCCCTCGGCGTACGCCTGGCAGGCGATCGAGGTGTAGGTGGCGAACGACTCGTTCAGCCACAGGTCGTTCCACCACTCCATCGTCACCAGGTCGCCGAACCACATGTGGGCGAGCTCGTGCAGGATGGTCTCGGCGCGCATCTCGTAGGCGGCGTCCGTCACCTTCGAGCGGAACACGTACTGGTCGCGGATGGTGACCGCGCCCGCGTTCTCCATCGCGCCGGCGTTGAACTCCGGCACGAAGAGCTGGTCGTACTTGGCGAACGGGTAGGCGAAGTCGAACTTCTCCTGGAACCAGTCGAAGCCCTGCCGGGTCACCGCGAAGATGTCGTCCGCGTCGAGGAACTCGGCGAGCGAGGGGCGGCAGTAGATGCCCAGCGGCACCGACTGCCCGTTCGGGCCCTCGTACGAGGAGTGCACCGAGTGGTACGGGCCCACGATCAGCGCGGTGATGTACGAGGAGATGCGCGGCGTCGGCTCGAAGACCCAGACGTCGTCCTCGGGCTCCGGCGACGGCGAGTTGGAGATGACCGTCCAGCCGGTCGGCGCCTTCACGGTGAACTGGAAGGTGGCCTTCAGATCCGGCTGCTCGAAGGAGGCGAAGACGCGGCGCGCGTCCGGGACCTCGAACTGCGTGTACAGGTAGGCCTGTTGGTCCACCGGGTCCACGAAGCGGTGCAGGCCCTCACCGGTGTTGGTGTAGGCGCAGTCGGCGACGACCCGCAGCTCGTTGCGGCCCGCCTCAAGGCCCGCGAGGGCGATCCGGCTGTCCTGGAACACGGCCGCCGCGTCCAGCGCGGTGCCGTTCAGGACGACCTCGTGCACGGTCGGCGCGACCAGGTCGATGAAGGTCTCCGCCCCGGCCTCGGCGGAATCGAAGCGCACGGTGGTCGCGGACCGGTAGGTGCCGCCCTCCTGCGCGCCGCTCAGATCCAGCTCGATCTCGTACGAGTCAACGGTGAGCAGGGCTGCCCGCCGCTGCGCCTCTTCGCGGGTCAGATTCGTGCCAGGCACCCGGTCATCTCCTTGGTAAGTGACGTTTCCGGTCATCCTTCCATGCGGTGGCGCGTGCATGCGGTGGCATAGCGGGCCGCCCCTGGGTAGCATCACGGGTATGAAGATCAGTGTGAGCCTTCCGCAGGAGGATGTCGCTTTCGTCGACGAGTACGCCACGAGAACCGAGGCCGACTCGCGGTCCGCCGTGATACACGCCGCCATCGAGCTCCTGCGCGCCGCACAGCTGGAGGCGGAGTACACCGAGGCCTTCGAGGAGTGGGACGCGAGCGGGGAAGCGGCGCTCTGGGAGCGCACGGCGGGGGACGGGATCGTCGATGAGACGTGGTGACATCTTCATGGTCGACCTCGAACCGGCGCGCGGCAGCGAGGCGAGCAGGATCAGACCGGCCGTCGTGGTCTCCAACGACGGCGCCAACCAGTCGGTCGAGCGCAACGGCCGTGGCGTGGTAACCGTGGTCCCGTTGACCTCGAACACCAACCGGGTGCTCACGTTCCAGGTATTTCTGAGCGCCGACGAGACACGGCTGCCCAAGGATTCCAAAGCCCAGTGCGAGCAGGTGCGCGCGGTCGCTCCTGAGCGGGTCCTGCAGCGGGTCGGCACCGTTCCCCGCCAGCGCATGGCCGAGATCGACGTCGCGCTCCGGCGTCACCTGGCCCTCTGAAACACGCGGCCTCCGCCGGCCCCTGGACGGACCGGCGGAGGCCGCGTGCGCGACTACTGGCCCTTCAGCTCGGCCGCCACCAGCTCCGCGATCTGGACCGCGTTCAGTGCGGCGCCCTTGCGGAGGTTGTCGTTGGAGAGGAAGAGCGCGAGACCGTTCTCGACGGTCTCGTCGTTGCGGATGCGGCCCACGTACGACGCGTCCTTGCCCGCGGCCTGGAGCGGCGTCGGGATCTCGGAGAGCTCGACGCCGGGCGCGTCCTTGAGCAGCTCGTACGCGCGCTCCACGCTGATCGGCCGCGCGAAGCGGGCGTTGACCTGGAGCGAGTGGCCGGAGAAGACCGGCACACGGACACAGGTGCCGGACACCTTGAGCTCCGGGATCTCCAGGATCTTGCGGGACTCGTTGCGGAGCTTCTGCTCCTCGTCCGTCTCGAAGGAGCCGTCGTCGACGATGCTGCCGGCGAGCGGGAGCACGTTGAAGGCGATGGGCCGCTTGTAGACGGCGGGCTCGGGGAATTCGACCGCGTCGCCGTCGAAGGTCAGCCGGTCGGCCTCGGCGACGACCTTCTGCGCCTGGCCGTACAGCTCGGCCACGCCCGCCAGACCCGAGCCGGAGACGGCCTGGTAGGTGGTGGCGACCAGAGCGGTGAGCCCGGCCTCGTCGTGCAGCGGGCGCAGCACCGGCATCGCGGCCATCGTCGTGCAGTTCGGGTTGGCGATGATGCCCTTGGGGCGGTTCTTCACCGCGTGCGGGTTGACCTCGGAGACCACCAGGGGGACCTCGGGGTGACCGCGCCACGCGGAGGAGTTGTCGATCACGACGGGGCCCTGCGAGGCGACCTTCTCGGCCAGCGCGCGCGAGGTGGCGCCGCCCGCCGAGAACAGCACGATGTCCAGGCCCGAGTAGTCGGCGGTGGAGGCGTCCTCGACCGTCACGCCGTCCAGGACCGTGCCCGCGGAGCGCGCGGAGGCGAACAGGCGCAGCTCGTCGACCGGGAAGTCCCGCTCGACGAGGATCTTGCGCATGACTGAGCCGACCTGCCCGGTGGCTCCGACGATTCCGACCCTCACGGTGACTCCTTTGATGCTCACGTGCAGCTCACGTGGTCTTTGTACGACTCCGGCGCACCCATGATGCGTCGGCGCCCGGCGGACTTGTCCAATCCATTGTCCGGGGTGTGGGACATCTGCCCACTTGTGACAAGTCCATGGCATCCGTGTTGCATCCGCCCCGAAATGCCCCACACGGTCGTTTTCGCTGGTTACGGTCCTGGCAAGCCGGTCGATCATCGGCGACACCGCACCGCATTTCGGAGGATTTCCCGTGCCCGTATCCCGTCGTAGCAGGGCCATAGCCGCCCTCGCAGCCGCCCCGGTGCTCCTGTCCCTGGCGACGCCCGCCGTCGCCCGCGGGGCGCACGACCAGCCCGACCGGCACGACCAGCGCCTGGCCGGGAAGCTGGCCGGGAAGCTGGTCGGGGAGGCGTCCGGGGAGAGCGCCTACCGTCATCTGGAGGCCTTCCAGAAGATCGCCGACGCCAACGGCGGCAACCGCGCCGCGGGCACCCCGGGCTACGACGCCTCGGCGGCCTATGTGTACGGGCAGCTCAAGCAGGCCGGGTACGACGTCTCGTACCAGGACTTCACCTTCTACGAGTCGAAGACCCTGCGCCAGAAGCTGACCGTGGGCGGGCGCCAACTGCCCACCGCCGCCTACAAGTTCAGCAGGTCGACCCCGACCGGCGGGCTCACCGCCCAGCTGAAGGCCGCCCGCGTCGACGACACCCCGGGCTGCTCGCTCGACGACTACGCCTCGGACACCTTCACCGGGAAGATCGCGCTGGTGAAGCGCGGCAGCTGCACCTTCCAGGAGAAGGAGGCCGTCGCCGCGAAGGCGGGCGCGGCCGGCGTCATCGTCTACAACCACTCCGGGACCGACCCGGTGCAGGGCACCGTCGAATCGCCGGACAACGCCCACATCCCGGCTGCCGGGATCAGCCTGGCCGACGGCGAGGCGCTGGCCGGGCAGCTGGCCAAGGGCCCGGTCGAGGTCACCCTGGACGTGGCCACCGAGAACGTCGCCAAGAAGACCCGCAATGTGATCGCCGAGACCCGTACCGGCGACCCGGACAGCGTGGTCGCGCTCGGCAGCCACCTCGACTCGGTGCCCGCCGGGCCCGGCATCAACGACAACGGCTCGGGCTCGGCCGGCCTGCTCGAAGTCGCCCTCAAGCTCGCCAAGGAGACCAAGCAGACCCGCAAGCATCCCAAGCAGTTCCCCAACAAGGTCCGGTTCGCCTGGTGGTCGGGTGAGGAGCTCGGCCTGCTCGGCTCGGAGCACTACGTCAAGAACCTCACCGAGCGGCAGCAGAAGCAGATCAAGCTCTATCTGAACTTCGACATGATCGCCTCGCCGAACGCGGCCCAGCTCGTCTACGACGGGGACGACTCCGACAAGAAGGGCGCCGGCCCCGGCCCCGAGGGCTCGGCGCAGATCGAGGGCCTCATCAACGGCTACCTCGACAAGCGGCACGTCCAGCACGAGGGCTACGACTTCGACGGCCGCTCCGACTACGGCCCCTTCATCGCGGTCGGCATCCCGGCCGGCGGCACCTACACCGGCGCCGAGGAGATCAAGACGCCCGCGCAGGCCAAGAAGTGGGGCGGGAAGGCCGGGGAGGCCTTCGACCCCAACTACCATGCCGCGGGCGACACGTTGAAGAACATCGACAAGAAGTACTTCGACCTCAACATCGACGTCATCGCCCAGGCGGTCGGCACGTACGCCTACGACCTGAGCTCGCTGAAGCACTGAACCGACGCGGGCGGCGGACAGGAAAGGCGGGGCGGGTGCTCGTGATGAGCGCCCGCCCCGCCGCCGTTCCAGCGTGGTGCTACTGCGTGACCTTCCCGATGAGCACGCTGCCGCTGCCCGCCGCGGTGCCGCGCTCGTTCACCAGCTGCACGGTGCCGAAGAACTGGCGTCCCTCGGGAGCCGCGCCCGCCACGACGACGTCCGCCGCCACCTGCGCGGAGGCGCCGGCCGCCAGCTTGACGGTCTTGTCCGCGTCGACCTTCACGGTGCCGAGCGAGGGCGCGAAGTACACGTCCTTGTAGGCGTACGTGGTCGATCCGGCCGGGACCGCGTAGCCCGCGACCTGGATCGTGTAGGTGCCCGCGGCCGGCTTGACCAGGCTGACGGACTCGTTGGCGCTGCTCGTCGTCGACTGGGCGACGGCCTTGCCGCTGGCGTCGAAGACGTACAGGTCGAGGTCGGCGCCCGCGTCCGAGGTGTTGCCGATGGAGACGTCCAGGTGCTCGACGCCCGCGCCGATGGTGACCGTGCTGGTCTGCGTCTCACCGGCCTTGATGGTGCCGGTGGCGACCTTCGCGGAGCCGAGCGAGCCGCCCTGGAGCCTGCCCTCGATGCCGGCGAAGTTGTTGGTCACCTTCCACTGCACGGGGGCCGGGGTGCCGATCTTCGCCTCGGGCACCGTCTGGGTGGCCGGGTCGAAGGTGACACCGAGCACCGAGGCGTCCAGCTTGAAGGAGTTGTCCAGGTACGGCGACGTACGACGGGCCTCGACCTCGATCTCCCAGACACCGGCCTGCGGCTTCGCGTACGAACGCAGGTCGGGGCGGCAGGTGTTGGCCGGGTTGTCGTAGTTCGGGTAGCAGTTCGGCGTTCCCGTCGGGTCCACGGCCACACCGTAGGGGTGGATCGAGATGAAGCGGGTCTGGCTGCCCGAGCGCAGCGCGCTCATGCGGACTTCCAGGTTCTGCGCGCCCGCCGGGACGGTCACGAAGTACGACTTGGTCGAGTTGCGCTGGATCGTCGAGGACGCCGAGAAGGTGTACCCGGGGCCCGCGATCGGGGTCGCGACGATCACCGTGGCCATGATCTGCTGGTCGACGCCGACCGTCTTGGGGTCGTCGACCTGGAGGATCGCGCTGTGCACGCCGGCGGACTTCGGCTGCGCCTGCACCTTGACGGTGACGGGCTTGCCGAGCGGCAGGCTCACCTCCTTGTCGCCGAGCACCTTGAACGTGCCGTCGTCGTTCTTCAGCGACAGCTTGTGCTTGACGTTCTTGTCCGGGCCCGTGGTGCGGGTGACCGTGACGTCGTACGTCGTCTTCTGCCCGGCCTTCAGACCGCTCTCGCGGTCGTAGATGCCGGTGCCGACGTTCGGGGTCTTCAGGGCGGAGCCCAGCGCGCTGGAGACCGGCGCGGTGACCGTGTACTCATGCGCGGGGGCGTGCTTCTTCGCGGTCTCCTTGATCGCGTCCCAGGCGCCCACGATGTTGATGAGACCGGCGCCCTCGGCGTAGGACTGGGTGCCCTTGATGTGCTTGGCGGTCGAGGTCAGCGCGGTGCGCAGATCGGCCGGCGGCAGGTCGATGCCCTGCTGCTTGGCGGCCGAGATGAGCAGCGCCGAGGCGCCGGCGGCCTGCGGGGAGGCCATCGAGGTGCCCTGGAGCATCGAGTAGCCGGCCGGCAGGCTGTAGCCCGCCTCCTTGACCTGGCTGCCGGGCAGCCAGGTCTGGGTGGAGTTGATGGCCGCGCCCGGGGCGCTCAGGGTCGGCGTGAAGCCGCCGTCCTCACGCGGGCCGCGCGAGGAGAACGGCATCATCTGGTAGTCCGTGGAGACACCGGAGCCGTAGTTGGCGGCCCAGGTCTCCTTGGAGATGCTCGCGCCGACGGAGATGACGTGGTCGGCGAGGCCGGGGTCGCCGATGGTGTTGACGCCCGGACCGTCGTTGCCGGCCGAGATGACCAGCTGGACGCCGTAGGTGTCGATGAGGCGCTTGTAGAGCGCGGCACGCGCGTTGTTGCCGTCGTTGAGCGCCGGCAGGCCGCCGATCGACATGTTCACGATGTCGACGTGGCGGTTGGTGACGAGGTCGATCATGCCCTCGGTCAGCGCGATGTTGGTGCAGCCGCCGTCCCAGTTGCAGGCGCGCGAGGAGACGATCTTCGCGCCGGGCGCGGCACCGCTCATCTTGCCGCCGAACAGGCCGTTCGCGGAGGTGATGCCCGCGACGTGGGTGCCGTGCTCGGACTCGATGACGCCGATGTTGACGTAGTCCGAGGTGTGCCCGGCCGCGTCGTAGACGACGTTCTTGCGGATCTCCACGGTGAACGGCACCCGCTCGACGACATCGGTCGCCGGGTTGTCGGTACCGAAGTAGCCGACCTGGTAGCCGTCCTTGTACGGCTTCATCGGGGCGTCGTCCGAGAAGTCGTTGTTGTTGTTCAGGTCCACCCGGACCGTGCCGGCGACCGGGTCGTAGAGCACGCCCCAGGTGTCGGTGGTGTCGCCGTCGCGGTTCAGGTCGCCGGCCGCGTCGCCGCCCTTGGTGACCTTCTCGGCGAAGGTGGAGAAGTCGTAGGAGCCCTCCGGGGCCTTCCACGTCCGGCCGCCCGCGGTGAACGTCGGCCCGGATACCGCGGTGTTGGCGCGCAGCCAGGTGCCGTCGTTGTCCTGCACCGGGTCGGTCGAGGTGACCCAGTCGACGATCTTGCGCTCGCCGGTGGTGGTCTTCTGGAGCGCCGGGTGACCGAGGTCGACGCCGGAGTCCAGGATGCCGATGGTGACCCCGCGGCCGTCCGCCTTGGGGTGCTGCTTCACGAAGTCGACCGCACCCGTCTCGAAGTTCGGGTTGTACGGGTTCTTCGCGGGGGTGTTCTTGTCCGGGGCCGGGTAGCTGCTTGAGGTGCGCAGCTGCTTGGCGGACTTCGTGGTGTCGCCCGACGGGGTCGGGTCGTCCAGCTGAATGTCCTGCTTGAGGTCGATGCCGTCCACCGAGGGCAGCTTCGCGGCGGCCTTCAGGGCGGCCTCGGCCTTGGCCGTCGGCAGGGTCGCGCGGACGTAGCCGAGCTTGTCGTCGCGCTTGCCCACGGTCGCCCCCGCGACCGCGTGCAGCTGCTCGGTGACGTCGGACGTGGCACCCGGGGCGGTGGCCACCATGACGGTGACGCTCTTCTCGCCCTTGGCCTGTGCCTCGGCGAGACGCTGCTCGTCGGCCTTGCCGAGCTTGTCCTCGGCGGTCTTGGCCGGAGCGGTCTTCACCGATGGTGCGCTCGTCGGGCCGTCGCCGCCGGTGGTGGCGAAGGCCGGGGCTGCGCCCGCCGTGACGAGCGCGGCCACCAGGCCGGCCGCCGCCGCTATTCGGGCCGTGCGTCTCGCCCCGGGTATGGGGCGCGGGGATTCAGTGGTCATTCAGCATCCCTGTGATGTGGGTAAAGGTCCGGAATCGTGAACGGTTCGAAATTCGGTACCGGATGACCGCTGAGCATTGCGTATATGACTGTTGTTTGTGGAGAGTTGACCGTTACGTGATGTGAACATGGCGCATTCCCGCCAGGGTGCCGGATCCGCCAGGCCGATCGGGCCCGGTTCTTCCCAGGGAGCGGCGCCCGCGCACGCCGACCCGTAATCTCACCAAATGAACACGGAGTTGCGGGTGGCGGCCTACGCCGTATGCGTACGGGAAACCGGCGGCGTCCGGGAGATCCTGCTGGCGCGCTGGGTGGCCCGGGACGGCACCAAGCGGTGGACGCTGCCGGGCGGCGGCATGGACCACGGCGAGGATCCCCTCGACACCGTGGTGCGCGAACTCGACGAGGAGACCGGCTACGCGGTCGAACCGGTCCGGCTGCTCGGCATCGACTCCATCAACCGGCGCTATCCGCGCAAGCTCGGCCGGTTCGCGGACTTCCAGGGGCTGCGCATCGTCTACGAGGGCCGGGTCACCGGCGGCGAGCTGCGCCACGAGACCAACGGCTCCACCGACCTGGCCGCCTGGCACCGCCTGGACGCGGTGAGTGATCTGGAACGGGTCGAACTCGTCGACGTGGGAATCGAGTTGTGGCGCGCCCGGCCCGCGACCGGCAAGGCGCAGCGGGCGCATCCGGCCGCCGACTGAGCCGTCCGAGCCGGTCCCGGGGGCCTACTTTCTTCCGGCCGCGGG
>NZ_NNBJ01000029.1:29624-75123 GCF_002803085.1 Streptomyces sp. CB01201
GCGGGGGAGGACCACCACATAGGCGGCCGGCTCCCGTTCGGCGGACGCCATCAGCGCGGTCCGCACCACGGCCGCCTGCTGTTCGAGCGAGGTGCGCAGCTTCTTCGGCGTGATGTGCACGACGGTGATCCCGAGCCGCTCCAGGGCCTCGCGCTTGCGGGCGCACTCCGAGAACAGCGCGTCATCGTCCTGCCGGGCCGCCCGGGTGTCCAGCTCCACCGCGACCGCCTGCTCCGGCCAGTACGCGTCGAGGCCGCCCAGGTGCGGGCCGCCCGGCAGCCGCAGGTCCACGTTCCACAGCGGATCCGGCAGGCCGAACCCGCGCACCATCGCGTAGAGCCGCTCCTCGGCGATCGAGCGCCCCTCGGCGAGCAGCGCGTCCACCGCGTCCACCACGTGGGCCCGGGTCAGCAGCCGTGCCTGGGTCAACTCCCGCACGATCGCGGCCGGTTCGGTGTGGCCGCAGCGCACGGCCTCGGTGAGCAGGCGGCGCACCGCCTCGGCGTCGTCGAGGACCGCGACCGCGTCCGCGAGCGCCCGCGGTACCGGCGCCACCGGCACGCCCGCGATCATCTCCGCGCCCGGCATCGCCACCGCACGCACCAGCTGGACGAAGCCCGTGGAGCGCAGCCGCCGGGTGCGCGGCACCAGCACGTCGATCCGGTCGAGCGAGTGCAGCGGGGGAGCGGCCGAGAACCGGTGCATCGCGAGCGCCGCGAGCCCGGTGACGACGGCCTGTGGCGGCTCGTCGTGGGCCTGGCCCTGCGCCGGGATGGCCTTGGCGCGCCCGGCGGCCGGCCACCCCGCGTACAGCAGCGCGGCGTGCAACCGCTCCTCGCTGGTGGCCGGACCCGCGTGCAGCAGATACACGCCGGGAAGCAGTTGCTGCCAGGGGCCGCCGGGTCGGCACTGGGCGGTGGTGCGCGCGGCCGAGACCCCGTGCGCGCGCAGCTGGTTGGCGGAGAGCACCCGCCGCTGGACATCGGTGAGGTGGCTCAGGGGGCGGGGGGAGAGCGGGGTGTTGTGGTTCATGCCGCAGGGTTTTCCGCACCCGGAGGGCCCGCTAACCGCTGTTACAAGCCCGTCGACAAATCCGGACAACCCCGTCCTAAAGTACGGGCGTTCGAGTGCCGATCAGGGGGCCCGGTCCCGGGCCCCCCGAACCGGCGTCAGCGGGCCGCGGCCGTCGCGTCACACGCCTGGCCGCGCAGGGTGCGGGCCAGGTCGTCGCGGGCTTCGAGCACCAGCCGGCGCAGCGCGGGCGCCGCGCCCTCGTGCGCGGCGAGCCACGCGTCGGTGGCCGCGAGGGTGGCCTCGTCGTCCTGGAGCCCGGGGAACAGGCCCTTGACGACATCCATGCCGATCTGGATCGAACGCTCGGCCCACACCCGCTCGATCGCCGCGAAGTACTTCGCCGCGTACGGGGCGGTCAGCTCGCGCTGCGACGGCTGGTTGAAGCCCGAAATCGTGGCCTCCACCAGGGCGTTGGACAGCGCGTCCGACTCCACGACCTGCGCCCAGGCCTGCGCCTTGACCGCCTCGGACGGGCGCGCCGCCAGGCAGCGCACGTGGTGGCGCTTGCCGGAGGCGGTGTCGTCGCGGGCCAGCTCCGCGTCGATGACGCCCTCGTCGGCGATGCCGTGTGCGGCCAGCGGTTCGAGCAGCGCCCAGCGCAGCTCCTGGTCCACGTCGAGGCCGTCGATCTTCGCGGTGCCCGCGAGCAGCCCCCGCAGGAGCTGGAAGTCCGCGTCGGTGGCGGCCGTCGCCGCGAAGAAGCGGGCCCAGGTCAGCTGGTGCTGGCTGCCCGGCTCGGCGAGCCGCAGCTCGTGCAGGGCGCCCTCGGCGAGCAGCCGGCCGCCCTCCTCGCGCCAGGCCGGAGCCGCGTAGTGCGTGACCGCCGACTGCGTCCAGGCGTGCAGCATCTGGAGCACGCCGATGTCGGACTCGCGTCCCGCGTGCGCGAGGACGAGCGCGACGAAGTCGCGGGCGGGCATCAGCGCGTCCCGCGTCAGGTTCCACAGCGCCGACCAGCACAGGGCGCGCGCCAGGGGGTCGCTGATGTCGCCGAGGTGGGCGCGCAGGGTGGCGAGCGAGGCCTCGTCGAAACGGATCTTGCAGTAGGTCAGGTCGTCGTCGTTGACCAGGATCAGATCGGGCCGCTCGGCCCCGGCGAGCTCGGTGACGACGGTCCGCGGACCCTCGACGTCGGCCTCGGCGCGGGCGTAGCGCACCAGGGCGCCGGCCTCGTTGCGGTACAGGCCCACCGCGACCCGGTGCGGGCGCAGCGTGGGGTGGGAGGCCGCCGCCTCCTGGAGCACGGCCAGCTCGGTGATGCGGTCCCCGGCGTCATAAGTGGCCACCGGCGTAAGGGAGTTGACGCCCGCGGTCTGGAGCCAGGACTGCGACCAGGTCGCCATGTCGCGGCCGGATACCTCTTCGAGGACCGCCAGCAGATCGCCGAGCCGGGTGTTGCCGTAGGCGTGCCGCTTGAAGTAGCGCCGGGCCCCTTCGAGGAAGTCGTCCCGGCCGACGTACGCGACGAGCTGCTTGAGCACCGAGGCGCCCTTGGCGTACGTGATCCCGTCGAAGTTGAGCTTGGCGTCCTCCAGATCGCGGATGTCGGCCGTGATCGGGTGCGTGGAGGGAAGCTGGTCGGCCCGGTAGGCCCACGCCTTGCGGTTGTTGGCGAAGGTCACCCAGCTGTTGGTGAAGCGGGTCGCCTCGGCCAGCGAGAACGAGCCCATGAAGTCGGCGAAGGACTCCTTCAGCCACAGGTCGTCCCACCACACCATCGTGACCAGGTCGCCGAACCACATGTGGGCCATCTCGTGCAGGATGACGTTGGCCCGGCGCTCGTAGGCGGCCTGGGTCACCTTGCCGCGGTAGATGTACTCCTCGCGGAAGGTCACCAGACCCGGGTTCTCCATCGCGCCCAGGTTGTACTCCGGCACGAACGCCTGGTCGTACTTCCCGAACGGGTAGGGGAAGTCGAAGTTGTCGTGGAAGAAGTCCAGGCCCTGCTTGGTGACCAGGAAGACGTCGTCCGCGTCGAAGTGCTTGGCCAGCCCCTTGCGGCAGAGCGCGCCGAGCGGGATCTCCAGTGTGCGGCCGTCGTCGAGGGCGCGCGTGTAGGAGTCGGTCACGTAGTGGTACGGGCCGGCCACCACGCAGGTGATGTACGTCGAGATCGGCTCGGTGGCGGCGAACCGCCACACGCCGCCCGCCCGTCGCCCGCCACCACCCTTGTTCGGAAGCGCTTCGCGCGCCCCTTCTTGTACCTGGCCGCCCGCGCCGTTGGACCACACCGTCCAGCCCTCGGGGGCCTGCGCCTCGAAGGTGAAGCGGGCCTTGAGGTCGGGCTGCTCGAAGTTGGCGAACACCCGGCGCGAGTCGGCCGGCTCGTACTGCGTGTAGAGGTAGACCTCGCCGTCCTCCGGGTCGACGAAGCGGTGCATGCCCTCGCCGGTCCTGCTGTACGCGCACTGCGCGTCGACGACGAGGACGTTGTCGGCGGCCAGGTCGTCCAGGGCGATCCGGCTCCCGTCGAAGACCTCGGCCACGTCCAGCGCGCGGCCGTTCAGGGTCACCGAGGTCACCGACGGGGCGATGAGGTCGGCGAAGGTCGAGGCGCCGGGGCGGGCCGAGCGGAAGCGGATCGTGGTCAGGGACCGGAACGTGCGGGGCCCGGCCGGGGCCTCACCGACCGCGGACCGCAGGTCGAGAGAGACGTCGTAGCCCTCGACGGACAGCAGCTCGGCCCGCTCGCGGGCCTCGTCGCGGGACAGATTCTCACCGGGCACGGGCACTCCTTCGTGTCTCGTTCGAACGGACTCGATCCTCCCATGTCACCGGAGCGGGAGCCGAGGGGGAGCCGGGCGGGAGCCGATGGGCAGGGCGGTGGCGAGGGGGATCGGCCGCATCGGGCGGGCGGCGGAATGCTTTCGGCGGCCTTCGGCGTTCGCCGGTACAGACGCTTGTTTTCCGACGTTGTTGTCCGCTGTCGCACGCTGTTCCCGAGGAGAGACATGTCCGACTCCGTCAAGACCCCCGTCGACTTCTGGTTCGACCCCCTGTGCCCCTGGGCCTGGATGACCTCGCGCTGGATGCTGGAGGTCGAGAAGGTCCGTGACGTCGAGGTGCGCTGGCATGTGATGAGCCTCGCGGTGCTCAACGAGGACCGCCTGGACGAGCTGCCCGAGGAGTACGCCGAGAACATGCGGCCCGGCGGCAAGGCCTGGGGCCCGGTCCGCGTGGTGGTCGCGGCCGGCGAACTGCACGGCGACGAGGTCGTCGGCAAGCTCTACACCGCGCTCGGCACCCGCATCCACAACGAGGGCGGCGGCGTGACCCGCGAGTCCATCGCCGCGGCCCTCAAGGACGTGGACCTGCCGGCCGACCTCATCGACTACGCGGACCAGGACACCTACGACGTCCAGCTGCGCGCCTCCCACAAGGAGGGCATCGAGAAGGTCGGCCAGGACGTCGGCACCCCCGTCATCGCGGTGCCGGGCGCCGACGGCGAGCAGATCGCCTTCTTCGGCCCGGTCGTCACCCCCGCCCCCCAGGGCGAGGCCGCGGCCAAGCTGTGGGACGGCACGCTGCTGGTCGCCGCGACGCCCGGCTTCTACGAGCTCAAGCGGAGCCGCACCAAGGGCCCCGACTTCAGCAACCTCTGACCCAGGCGGCTCCCCCTGGGGCTCCGCCCCAGCCCCCGTTCGCGCCTTGAGGCCGCTCGTCCTCAATCGCCGGACGGGCTGGGGATGCCCATGCCACCCGGCACCGGGAGGCTGGCTGAGGATGTTCATGCTGCCCGGCATCGAGTGGCTGAGGGGCGCGGGGAACTGCGCGATCGGCCACGCACGGTCCGCAGGCGTGATCGGGGTTGCTGGGGCTCCGCCCCAGACCCCGTTCGCGCCTTGACGGCGCTCGTCCTCAATCGCCGGACGGGCTGAGGATGCCCATGCCACCCGGCGCCGGGAGGCTGGCCGCGGGCGGGCTGGGGGTGCCTATGGCGTCCGGCGCCGGGGGGCTGAGGAGGCCCATGCCGCCCGGCGCCGCGCCGAGTGGCCTGCGCGGTCGGCCCCCGCGAGTCATGTCCTCGCGGGGGCCGGCCGGTCATTCCGTCCGCAGGTGAAGGTTGAGAAGACGATCACGAGCAGGACGTCTGGAGCCCAAGTGGGCCTGTTCTGAAGGGCGTTGAACCAAGCCGATCGGTCCGTATGGGACTACGGCACGAGGAGCAGGTTGTTGCCGGCCTGCTTGGCGGCGGTGTAACGCTTGGCCACGTCCTGCCAGTTGACGACCCGCCACATGGCCTCGATGAAGTCGACCTTCTGGTTCCGGTACTGGAGGTAGAAGGCGTGCTCCCAGGCGTCGAAGACCAGGATCGGGGTCGAGCCCTGGCCCACGTTGCCCTGGTGGTCGTAGATCTGCTCCACCACGAGGCGGCCGCTGACGGGCTCGTAGGCGAGGACGCCCCAGCCCGAACCCTGCGTCGTCGCCGAGGCCTTGGTCAGCTGGGCCTTGAACTTGGCGAAGGAGCCGAAGGACTCGGCGATGGCGTCGGCCAGCTCGCCGGTGCCGTCCTTCTCCAGCGGCTCGCCGCCGCCGTCGCCCGTCATGTTGTGCCAGTAGATCGAGTGCAGGATGTGGCCGGAGAGGTGGAACGCGAGGTTCTTCTCCAGGCCGTTGATCGCCCCCCAGGAGTCCTTGTCGCGAGCCTCCGCGAGCTGCTCCAGGGTGTCGTTCGCGCCCTTCACGTACGCCGCGTGGTGCTTGTCGTGGTGCAGCTCGATGATCTCCGGGCTGATGACGGGTTCGAGCGCCGCGTAGTCGTACGGAAGTTCAGGAAGCGTGTAAATGGCCATGTCCGAGCCCTCCGACTGCTCACTGCAAATGCTTATTGCAACTGATGTGCAAGTGCACGCTATCAGCAGCAATACGGCTTCGCAGCTAAGGGCGACCTCAGTAATAGGTCCTGGGTCCCGGGGCGTAGGGCGGGGTGAGGGGTAGGGGGTGCGGGGTGCGGGGTGCGGGGTGCGGGGTGCGGGCAGGGGAGCGGCGGCCGGCGGGCCGAGGCGGCTTCGATAAAATCGGCAGACGACCATCCCCCCGCACAGAAGTGACAGGAGTTCCCGTGGAGCCGCCCGCCATCGGCATCGGGGCCTGGTGGACCCTCTCCGTCGTGAGCACTGTCTGGCTCTGGCTGTACCTGGTCCCGCTCATGCCCCAGCGCGCCTACAAGCTGCGAGTCGCCGCGATACCCGTCCTCGGGGCTGTCTTCGTGACGGCGTCGGTGCTCGGGAAAGGGGTGCCCCTGGAGCGGCTGTTGCCGATGTACGCGACAGCGCTGTGCGGGCTCCTGCTCGGTCTGCTCGGGCGGGGGGCGAAGGTCCGCGAGCTCATGGCGGAGATGGTGGAATCCGGGAGGGACAAGCCCCGGAACAGCACGAGCATCACTGTCCAGCTGGCGGTTTCCTGCTCGGCCGTGCTGGTGCTCTGGGCCTGGCTGACCCACTTCGGTACGCGCTGACCCACTTCGGTACGCGCTGACCCACTTCCGTACGCGCTGACCCCGTGGGTACCGGTCAGGCGTCGATGGGGGTGCTCGTCGAGGTGCGCTGGCGGATGTAGCCGATGATCGCGAGCAGCAGCGTGAGGCCGCCCGTGTAGTAGAGCTGGACGCGCGTGCCGTCCTCGCGGGCCATCAGGACGAACACCGCCGCCATGCCGGCCAGCGCGATCCAGGTGAGCCACGGGTACAGCCACATCTTCACGACGAGCTTCTCCGGGGCCTCGCGCTCGATGCGGCGGCGCAGCAGCAGTTGCGAGGCGGCGATGAAGAACCAGACGACCAGGATGATCGCGCCGATGGTGTTCAGGAGCCACTGGAAGATGTCGTCCGGGCGCCAGTAGCTCAGCAGCACGCACACGAAGCCGAAAGCCGAGGACGTGAGCACGGCGACGCGCGGCACCCCGCCGGAGATCCTGCCGAGCACCTTGGGGCCCTGGCCGCGCGAGACGAGCGAGCCGGCCATGCGGGACGCGCCGTAGATGTTCGCGTTCATCGCCGAGAGCAGTGCGACGAGGATGACGACGTCCATGATCCGGCCCGCCCCGCGGATGCCCAGGTGGTCCAGGGTCGCGACGTACGGGCCCTTGGTGGCGATCTCCTTCGTGGTCCACGGCAGCAGCGTCACGACGACCGCCATCGAGCCCACGTAGAAGATCGCGATCCGCCACATCGCGGTGCGCACGGCCTTCGCGACGCCCTGGACGGGGTGTTCGGACTCGGCCGCCGCGATGGTGACCGTCTCCAGGCCGCCGTACGCGAAGACGGAGGCGAGCAGTCCGACGATGAGGCCCTCGCTGCCGTTGGGCATGAAGCCGCCCTGGCCGGTGAGGTTGGTCATCCCCGGCGCGTTGGTGTCGGGCAGCACCCCGATGATCGCCAGGACGCCGATGACCAGGAAGAGCGTGATCGCGCCGATCTTCAGCGCGGCGAACCAGAACTCGAACTCGCCGAAGTTCTTCACGGCGGCCAGGTTGGTGCCGCAGAAAAGCAGCATGAACACGGCGACCAGGGCCCACTCCGGGACCCCCGGCAGCCAACCGTGCACGATGCCCGCCGCGCCGATGCCCTCCAGGCCGACGGCCACGCACAGCAGGAACCAGAAGGCCCAGCCCGCGGTGAACCCGGCC
Source organism: Streptomyces sp. CB01201 (assembly GCF_002803085.1). Lineage (GTDB taxonomy): Bacteria > Actinomycetota > Actinomycetes > Streptomycetales > Streptomycetaceae > Streptomyces > Streptomyces hundungensis. The sequence continues at coordinate 37,326 of NZ_NNBJ01000029.1, forward strand.
CAGGGGCCGATCGCCCGCTCGGCGTGCACCGAGAAGGAGCCGGACGCGGGGTTGGCGGCCGACATCTCGCCCAGCATGCGCATGACGAGCATGACCAGGGCGCCCGATATCGCGTACGCGAGGATGATCGACGGGCCGGCCGCGGCGATCGCGGTGCCGGAGCCGACGAAGAGCCCCGCGCCGATCACACCGCCGAGGGCGATCATCGAGAGATGGCGCTGCTTGAGGCCGTGCGTGAGCGGCGAGTCGGTCTTCGGCCGGCTGTCGTCCGGCGCGGGCGCGGTTGTCCGAGACATGGGCATGCCCTGTTCAGTAGCTGATCCACCGGGTCGGCGGCACGGAGCCCACAGTCTTAGGGCGGCCCCGCTCAGAGGGAACACCCGACCGCTATGCGGACACTCGACTCACACAGCGTGAAGAGACACGTGCGTTTTGTTTACGTGAACTTCACACGCGCCGCGTCCGCCACTCCCGTACCCCCGCCACCACCAGTACCAGCGCCGTCGCCCCTGCCGACCACAGCAGCTGCGGCCGGGCCGAGGAGTCGAACAGCATCAGGACGAGCACCGCGGCCATCGCGGCGAGCGCGGCCCAGGTGAGATAGGGGAAGGCCCACATCTTCAGGGCCAGCGTCTCGGGTGCCTCGCGCTCGATGCGGCGGCGCAGCCGCAGCTGCGACAGGGCGATCAGCGCCCACACGAAGAGCAGCACCGCGCCGACCGCGTTGAGCATGTAGAGGAACACCGAGTCCGGCCACTTCAGGTTCAGCAGCACGGAGACGAACCCGAAGGCCACCGAGGCGAGCACCGCGCGGCGCGGCACGCCGCCGCCCGACACCTTCAGGAGGCCCTTCGGCGCCTCGCCCCGTTCGGCGAGCGAGAAGATCATGCGCGAGGAGCCGTACAGATTGGCGTTGAGGGCGGACAGCAGCGCCACGAACACCACGATGTTCATGATCTGGCCGGCTCCCGGGATGCCGATCGAGTCGAGGACCGCGACGTACGGGCTCTGGCCCGGCTTCATCGACGTCCACGGCAGCAGCGTCACGATGACCAGCATCGAGCCCACGTAGAAGAAGAGGATGCGCCACACCGCGCTGCGCACCGCGCGCCCGACCGCGCGCACCGGGTCGTCGGACTCGGCGGCGGCGATCGTGACGACCTCAAGGCCGCCGAACGCGAAGATCACCGCGAGCACCCCGGAGACCACCCCGCTCCACCCGGCGGGCAGGAAACCGCCCTGGCCGGTCAGGTTGGCGAGGCCGACCGCCGAGGTGTCCGGCAGCACGCCGAAGACCGCGAGCAGGCCCAGCACCAGGAACGCCACGATCGCGAAGATCTTCAGGGCGGCGAACCAGAACTCGAACTCGCCGAAGTTCTTGACCGCGGCCAGGTTGGCGACCGTGAACACCACCATGAAGATCAGCACCCAGGCCCACTGCGGCACCGCCGGCGCCCAGCCGTTCGCGATCTTCGCCGCGCCGGTCGCCTCCACGGCGAGCACCACCACGAGCAGGAACCAGTACAGCCAGCCCACGCTGAACCCGGCCCAGCGGCCGAGCGCCCGCTCGGCGTGCACCGAGAACGAGCCCGACGCGGGCATCGCCGCCGACATCTCGCCGAGCATCCGCATCACCAGCATCGCGATGGCACCGGCGATCAGATACGAGACGACGATGCCGGGCCCCGCCACCGCGATGCCGGCGCCCGACCCCACGAAGAGTCCCGCGCCGATCACCCCGCCGAGGCCGAGCATGGTCAGATGGCGCTGCTTGAGGCCATGCGAGAGGGGTTCGGCGGGCGGGGACTCGTGCATGGTGCTCGTAACTTTCGTTTTATGGGGAATCCACAGTCTCGCCGAGCAGGGACCGCCTGCGCAAAAGGGATACCCGAGACCATCACCGCAGTGATGAGGGTCACGCCGGGCGTGGCATGGATCGCGCTCTTTGTCCGGACCCCACCAAGGGTCCAACGCCCGCTTTGTGGGCGGCTGCTGGTGATCCGGCGAGATTCCGTGGGCTAACGTCACCGTGTCCCCAGCACGTCCCGCTGCCCCCGACACCTGCCGGAGTTCCGATGAGCACTGCGTCCGCCGCCCCCCGTACCGGATCGGTCCTCGCCGACCTGCTGCCGGCCTCCCGTGCCCGCGACATCGCGCTCGTCGTCGGTGGCGCCGCGCTCACCGGGATCGCCGCGCAGATCGCCGTGCCCGTCCCCGGCTCGCCCGTCCCGGTCACCGGGCAGACCTTCGCGGCCCTCCTCGTCGGCGCGGGCCTCGGCGCCGGCCGCGGCTTCCTCTCGCTCGCGCTGTACGCGCTGATCGGCATGGCCGGGATGCCGTGGTTCGCGGACGGCACCTCGGGTGCGGGCGGCGCCTCCTTCGGCTACGTCCTCGGCATGCTGCTCGCCTCCACCGTCGTCGGCGCCCTGGCCCGCCGCGGAGCCGACCGCTCGGTGCTGCGCACGGCGGGCACGATGGCGCTCGGCTCGGCGATCATCTACGCGGTGGGGGTGCCCTACCTCGCCGCCTCGACCGGCATGTCCCTGACCGCCGCGATCGCCGCCGGCCTCACCCCCTTCCTGATCGGCGACGCCCTGAAGGCCGCCCTGGCGATGGGCCTGCTGCCGGCCGCGTGGAAGCTCCTCGGCCGCAAGGGCTGACCCCGGCGCGTACGCGACGAAGAGGGCCTGGCTTTCGCCGGGCCCTCTTCGCGTTGCGGGCCTTTCCAGCAGGAAGGATCCTTCGTTCCCCGAACGAGTGAACGTCTCCCGATGCCACGACGGACGGGCCCGCGCTTCCTCCACGCTCCTGCTCGGGGCCGCCCACCGGGCGTAGCCTGACACCAGCGACGAGGGAGGAACGCCAGCATGAGCGCCGACCCCATCACCGAGCCGGTGAACGAGGCACAGGACCCCATCGACCTGTTGATCGAGTTCGAGAAGGCTTCCAAGGAGCCGATTCGGGCCGAGTACGTCGAGGGAATGGTGATTGTGCCGCCTCAGCCCGACCACAACCACAACCGCGCGGCCACGGAGCTGTACTTTCAGCTCCGCACCGGCGGAGTCGACCACGTCGGCATCGGCAACGGCTACCGAACCGGTGTGACGGCCGAGAAGACGCTGAGTCTGCTCGTCCCCGACTTCTACGTCATGCGGCGTGAGCCGACCGATCTGGACGAGGCGTACCGCAGGACCAATCGGGGCTGGTATCCGATCGAGCTGCTGCACCTCGCGGGGGAGGTCACCTCGACCAACCACGAGACGGACACCGGCCCCAAGTACCGCAGTTACGCCGCAGCCGGGGTCCCGCTGTACGTGATCGTGCATCGCTACGAACGCAAGGTGTACGTCCACTCCGAGCCGGTGCCGGACAAGGAGCAGCCCACCAAGAGCCACTACCGGACGACGACGGTCACCGAGCTCGGCGGCAAGTTCCTGCTCCCCGCGCCGTATCCGGCCCTGGACACCTCGCTCCTGTAGCCCAGGGCTGACCGCCGTGGACTGAACTCGCCTGCCGCTAAAACCAGTTCGCCGCCCCGTACGCATCCGTACGAAGCGGCGAACTCGGAAGCCGGCGGCCGTAGCACGCCTAAGACGCGGCCACTTCCTCCTCTACGCCGCTCTGCGCGGGCGCGCGTCGCGCCAGTACCTGCTGCTTGACGACCGCGATCACGATGACGAGCGCCGCGACGAGCAGCGAGAGCAGCACCTGCTCGCGGCCGGACTTGTCGAACAGCATGTAGACGAGGACGAAGGAGATCATCCCGATCGTCAGCCAGGTGAGATAGGGGAAGCCCCACATCTTCACGGTCAGCTTCTCCGGCTGTTCGCGCAGGATGATCCCGCGCATCCGCAGCTGGGTGAAGCAGATCACCAGCCACACGAACAGGGCGACCGCGCCGGAGGAGTTGAGCAGGAACGCGAAGACGGTGTCCGGCCACTTGTAGTTGAAGAAGACCGCCACGAAGCCGAAGACGACCGACGACAGGATCGCGACCTGCGGCACGCCCCGCTGGTTGGTGCGGGCGAAGGACTTCGGCGCGTCGCCGCGCTCACCGAGCGAGAACGCCATCCGGGAGGCCGTGTAGAGGCCGGAGTTGAGGCAGGACAGCACCGCCGTCAGGACGATCACGTTCATGATCTGGTCGGCGTGCGGGATGCCGATCGTCTTCAGGGCCGCGACGTAGGAGCCGTCCGCGACGATCGAGGGGTCGCTCCACTTCAGCAGGGTGAGGACCACGAAGATCGAACCGAGGTAGAAGACCGCGATCCGCCAGATCACGCTGTTGGTGGCCTTGGTCACCGCGCGCCGCGGGTCCTCGGACTCGCCGGCGGCCAGGGTGACGATCTCGGAGCCCATGAAGGAGAAGACCACCATCAGGACGCCGGTGAGGATCGCGCCGTACCCCTTGGGGAAGAAACCGCCGGTGTCCGTGAGGTGGGCGAAGCCCGCACCGGGGTTGTCCGAGCCCGGCAGCACGCCGAACACCGCGAGAAGGCCGATGATCACGAAGCCGCCGATCGCGACGACCTTGATCCCGGCGAACCAGAACTCGAACTCGCCGTACGAGGAGACCGAGGCCAGGTTGGTGGCGGTCAGGACCAGCATCACTATGAGCGCCCAGCCCCACTGCGGGACCCCCGGCACCCAGTCGTGCAGGATCTTCGCGCCGGCCGTTCCCTCGACCGCGAGCACCACGACCCAGAAGAACCAGTAGAGCCAGCCGATCGAGAAACCGGCCCAGCGGCCGAGCGCGCGGTCGGCGTACGCGGAGAACGAGCCCGACGACGGGCGGGCAGCGGCCATCTCGCCCAGCATCCGCATCACGAAGACGACCATCACGCCGACGAGTGCGTACGAGAGCAGAATGGCGGGTCCCGCCGCGGCGATGCCGGAGCCGGAGCCCACGAACAGGCCGGCGCCGATCACGCCACCGATGGCGATCATGGAGAGATGGCGGTTCTTCAGACCAGCCTTGAGGCCGCTGTCGGGCACCTGCGGATCACCGGGTTCACCGGGCAGGCGGTCTTCCTTCGCAAGGGACGGCTGCGAGGTCATAGACGCTTCCTTAAGTCTTCGGAGCACTCGGGTTACGAGCCCGGGTATTCAAACCTGGTCCGCTTCGGGACGGAAGGCCTGAATCCGGATCGTTAGACGGGACCAAGTGCGGGGACCAAAGTCCTCCCCCCGCTAAGCCCTGCCCTGCCCCGCGCATGCCACACTCGGTACATGCGCGTGTACCTCGGCTCCGACCATGCCGGCTTCGAACTCAAGAACCACCTCGTCGAGTGGCTCACCGCCCACGGGCACGAGCCCGTGGACTGCGGTCCGCACATCTACGACGCCCAGGACGACTACCCGCCGTTCTGTCTGCGGGCCGCCGAGAAGACGGCCGCGGACCCGGACGCCCTCGGCATCGTGATCGGCGGCTCCGGCAACGGCGAGCAGATCGCCGCCAACAAGGTCAAGGGCGTCCGCGCCGCGCTGGCCTGGAGCGAGCAGACCGCGGCCCTCGGCCGTGAGCACAACGACGCCAACGTGATCTCCATCGGCGGCCGGATGCACACCGAGGAGGAGGCGACCAAGTTCGTCGAGATCTTCCTCGACACCCCGTACTCGGGTGAGGCGCGTCACACCCGCCGCATCGAGATGCTCACCGAGTACGAGACCACCGGCAAGCTCCCCGAGATCCCGGCCCACCACCCGCAGCAGGGCTGAGCCCGGCCCATGCCCGAGGGCCACACCATCCACCGCCTGGCCGCCGACCACGACCTGAGGTTCGGCGGCCGGCCGCTGCGCGCGTCCAGCCCCCAGGGCAAGTTCTCGGACGGCGCGGCCCTGGTCGACGGCCAGGTCCTGGAGGACGCCGAAGCCCACGGGAAGCACCTCTTCCTCGGCTTCGGACCCTCGGGCTGGGTCCACATCCACCTCGGCCTGTTCGGCAAGTACGGCTTCGGCGACGCCCCGGCCCCGCCGCCCACCGACACCGTCCGGCTGCGCCTGCTGAACGACGCCGGCTACGCGGATCTGCGCGGGCCGACGACCTGCGCGCTGATCACCGACGGCGAGAAGCAGGCGATACACGACCGGCTCGGCCCGGACCCGCTGCGGCCCGACGACACCGGCGACAAGGCCTGGCAGCGGATCTCGAAGAGCCGTACCACCGTCGCCGCCCTGCTCATGGACCAGAAGGTCATCGCGGGCGTCGGCAACGTCTACCGCGCCGAGGTGCTGTTCCGGCACGGCATCGACCCCTACCGGCCCGGCAAGGACCTGACCCGCGCCGAGTGGGACGCGGTCTGGGCCGACCTGGTGGAGCTGATGCGCGAGGGCGTCCGGCTCAACCGCATCGACACCGTCCGCCCCGAGCACACCCCCGAGGCCATGGGCCGCCCGCCGCGCGTGGACGACCACGGCGGCGAGGTGTACGTCTACCGCCGGGCGAACATGCCCTGCCACCTCTGCGGGAGCGAGATCCGCACCGCCGGCCTCGCCGCCCGCAACCTGTTCTGGTGCCCCGGCTGTCAGAAGCCGTGAGGCAGCCACGGCGCGAGCTCGCTGCCGAAGGCCGTCGAGGCCCCGGCCAGCGCGCCCGGCCGCAGCTCGCGCACCCGGCCCGCCCCCGCCAGTGAGGCGAGCGTGACCCCGCCGAGATAGGCGGCGCCCAACTCCCTTACGGACAGGGCGAGTTCGGCCGGGTCCTCGGTGCGTACACAGGTCGCGCCCTTGGCGTCGCCGGTCAGCCGCCAGCGGCCCGCGTTCCACGGACAGAACGCGTCCTCGACCTCCAGGACCACATCCACGGGCGCCGCGTACGTCCGCGCCTCCAGGGCCGCGCCCACCTCGACCAGGCGCACGTGCAGCGAGTCCCGCAGCCGGATCCCGCAGCGCCGCACATCGGACACCAGGTGCTGGAAGGGGTCGTCGACCGGCCGGGTCCGCACCTTCAGCGTGCTCGTCAGGTCGATCTCGAACAGATAGCGCCACAGCGTCGCGGCCACCGCCGGATCCTCGGCCTCCAGGTCCTTCAGCCGCACCGTGCCCTTCACACCCCCCGGCTCCGCCTCCACGGCGACCCGGTAGCGGGCGTACCCGACCAGCTCGCCGTCGCGCTCGGCGAGGACGCACTGCAGCGGGGAGGCGCCCTCCCGATAGGACTCCGGGTCGATCGTGTTCAGCCGGTCCCAGCCCGGCAGGCGGGCCAGCATGCCCGGGCGGCGCGGCACCAGGCGCGCGTACAGCTCCTCGCATCGGGCCAGCGACTCGTCGACCTTCGCGTACCGCAGGCTCACCTCTTCGGCACCGGGCGGCAGCTCGACGCGGACCCGGGCCGTGTCGATCTCGGCCGACAGCGCCATCGTGCCGATCCCGTACCCGAACCGCCCGTAGATCGCGGGCTCGGACGCGGTCAGGACGGCCAGCGCCTCGCCCCGCTCGCGCAGGTCGTCGAGCTGGCGCCGCATCATCGACGTGAGGATGCCGCGGCGGCGGTGGGTGCCCATGACGCCGACCGCCGTCACGCCCGCGGCGGGGACGACGGCGCCGCCCGGCACGCTCAGACGGAACGGGAAGGTGCTGGTGGCGGCCACGCACGTCGAGCCGTCCCACACGGCGATCGACCGCTCCGGGTCGATCAGCCTGCGCCACCAGCCGAGCTCCTCGGGGTCGTCCGGGATCCCGCCGAAGGCCACCACCACGGCCCCGTACCACTCGTCCCACTCCGCCGGGTCCAGAACCCGCAACTCCATCGTCATGAGTGCATGACTAGCAGGGAGTACGCCGTGCGAGCGACCCGATTTCCACCGGGGCGCCCGGTCCGGGCGCCGGGGGCCACCTGCACGCGGCCCCACCGGCTGGATAGGGTCCTCGGCAATGGCACGTGCGATGAGAGCGGACTCGTTCACCGCCCGGTGGCGCAAGGCGCTGCACCGGGTCCGCAACGCGGTGCGCAGATCCGGCGTCGACTACTTCCGCGGCGACGGCTCCGACTGGATCGCCCTGGCCGGTCTGCTCCTCACCGTGCCCGCGATCACCTGCGCCACACTTCTGGCCCCCGTCTGGTGCGCCCCCTCCGCCCTGGTCCTGCCGATCGTGGCGGGCGGGCTGCTGCTGCGGCCCGCCAACCTCCTCGGCCTGTACGCGGCCGCCGCGACCGCGCTGATCGTGGAATCGGTACGGCTCGGCCCGTACACCGCCGGGCCCTCGCGGGTCACCCCCGGCACGGTCCTCGTGGTCGCCGCGTGCGGGCTCTTCGGGCTGCTCATCGCCCAGTTCCGGGCCCGGGTGGGGGTGCCCTGGCGGCGCGGCGGCACCATGCTCTTCGACCTGCGCGAACGGATCCGCGTCCAGAGCTCGCTCCCGCAGCTGCCCAGGGGCTGGCACCGCGAGATGGCGCTGCGGCCCGCGGGCGGCCAGTCCTTCTCCGGCGACTTCGTGGTCGCCGCCCGCACCGGCGGCGGCCGCACCCTGGAGATCGTCCTGACCGACGTCTCCGGCAAGGGCATGGACGCCGGATCGCGCGCCCTGCTGCTCTCCGGTGCCTTCGGCGGGCTCCTCGGCTCGCTGCCCCCGCACGCCTTCCTGCCCGCGGCCAACGGCTATCTGCTGCGCCAGGACTGGGACGAGGGCTTCGCCACCGCCATCCACCTCGTCCTCGATCTCGACTCCGGCGACTACGAACTCCTCTCGGCGGGCCACCCCCCGGCCCTCCAGCTCCACGCCGGTTCGGGACGCTGGCAGGAGCAGGCCGCCGAAGGCCCCCTGCTCGGCGTCTACGACGCCGCCGAGTTCCACCCCGCCAAGGGCTCGCTGGCCCCCGGCGACGTCCTGATGCTCTTCACGGACGGGCTGGTGGAGACCTCCGAGCGCGATATCGCCGAGGGCATCGACCGCCTGACCGGCGAGGCCGACCGCTATGTCTCGACGGGCTTCGACGGGGCGGCCTGGCACCTGATCGAGGCGGTCGCCAAGGACGTCAACGACGACCGCGCGCTGCTTTTGATCAGACGCGACGCCTGACCGCCCCGCGGCCGGCACCGGGGGTGGGGTCAGCCCCACCCCCGATCCACCGGTGGCCGCCATGGCCGGCGCCCTTCCCGCTCCCTAGGTTCGAAGGGCCGGCGCGAGCGTGCCGGGCGGGGCGAGGAAAGGGCGGGAACCATGGCGCTGCGACGGGCCGGAAAGACCCACCGGACGACCGCGGAGGCGGTGCCCGGAGCCGACTGGGCCGTCGAACTGCGCGATGTGCGGCGGCAGTACGGCCGCGGCGCCACCGCCGTGCACGCGCTGCGCGGAATCGACCTCGCGCTGCCCCGGGGCAGCTTCACCGCGGTCATGGGACCCTCCGGCTGCGGCAAGTCCACGTTCCTCCAGTGCGCGGCGGGCCTCGACCGCCCCACCGGCGGCTCGGTGCGGCTCGGCGGCACCGAGATCACCGGCATGAGCGAGAACCGGCTCACCGAACTGCGCCGCTCCCGCCTCGGCTTCGTCTTCCAGGCCTTCAACCTGCTGCCCTCGCTCACGGTCGAGCAGAACGTCCTGCTTCCGGCGCGCCTCGCCGGGGTGCGCCCCGACCGGCGCCACGCGGCGCGACTCCTGGCGCAGGTCGGCCTGGACGGCAAGGGCGACCGCCGCCCCGGCGAGCTGTCCGGCGGCCAGCAGCAGCGCGTGGCGATCGCGCGGGCGCTGGTCACGAGCCCCGACGTGATCTTCGCGGACGAGCCGACGGGGGCCCTGGACACCACCACCGCCGCCGAGGTCCTGTCCCTGCTCCGCGCCGCGGTGGACACCCTGGGCGCGACGGTGGTCATGGTCACCCACGACCCCACGGCCGCCGCCCACGCCGACCAGGTCCTCTTCCTGGCCGACGGCTCCATCGCGGACGCCCTGCCGGCCATGCTGGCCGACCGGATCGCGGCGCGGATGACGACGCTGACCGCCCGCCGTGCGCCCGCGCGCGCGGCGGCGTGAAGAACAGCGGTCGCGGTGGCCGATACGCGATGAACATCCGTCACAGGAAGGCCAGTTGATCCCGCACGTCATCAAACGTCACGGCGATTTCACGGCTGTTGACCGGATTCTTGCCTTGGCGAACCGTCACCCGGGAACAACCACAGGGGTGTTGGTGGCACGATAGAGCTCGCGGGGGTGTGCGCGGCATGCTCCCGGGCCGGCAAGGCGGACCGACCAAGGGTGTGTGATCAGTTGTGGCCATTTCACTGTCAGCCGTGGTGCTGTTGGCGGTCGTCCTCGTGGTGCTCATCCGCGGCGGCTCCATCAAGGCCGGCCCAGCCATCGTCGCGATACTGTTCGGCTTCTTCCTGGCCTCGACGGGCATGGCCCCCTCGATCCAGCGCTTCCTGAACTCGATAGCGGACACGATCAACCAGATCAAGTTCTGAACGCGCCGAAGGGCCCGGCAGCTTGGCTGCCGGGCCCTTCGGGCCTTCGAGAGCGGGCGACGGGAATCGAACCCGCGTAGCTAGTTTGGAAGACTAGGGCTCTACCATTGAGCTACGCCCGCAAGCACCGCGCCGCAGGTCATCGCGTCAGCGCGACCCCGGCACGTAGAGCATCGTAGCGGGTCGCACCCCGGCCGTGCACACCGCGGTACTCCGGCGTCCGCACGGCAGGCGCCGGGGCGGTGGATCCCGGCCACCGGCGTCGGGTGCGAAAGCGGAGGCGGAGCGGCCGGATCGGGGCCCGGCGGGCCGCCCAGGACAAAGCGGCCGACGCGGTCCCCGCGGGCATGTACCCTACGTCTCGCACCGACGGGGTGTGGCGCAGCTTGGTAGCGCGTCCGCTTTGGGAGCGGAAGGCCGTGGGTTCAAATCCCGCCACCCCGACCAGCGTCACCGGCATTCGATCTCCGCCGTCACCGGCGTTCGATCTCCGCGCACAAGATCACATTGTGGGTGGCATCCCGCTTGCGGTTACTATGCAAGCTGCGTGCCCGTGTGTCTGATGAATGATGTACCGGGCCCCATCCGTCGGGGACCGCTCGGTCTCCGGCAGAACTCCCAAGAAGTCAGCCACAAGGAGACCGAACCGTGAAGAGCGCCGTGGAGACCCTGAACCCGACTCGGGTTCGGCTCACTGTCGAGGTGCCCTTCGAGGAGCTCAAGGACAGCCTCGACGCGGCGTACAAGAAGATCAACCAGCAGGTCACGGTCAAGGGCTTCCGTAAGGGCAAGATCCCGGCCCGAGTGATTGACCAGCGGTTCGGTCGTGGCGCCGTGCTCGAAGAGGCCGTCAATGACGCGCTCCCGAAGTTCTACACCGAGGCGATCAACGAGGCGGAGCTGAACCCGCTGGGTCAGCCCGAGGTCGACATCACCGAGCTGAAGGACGGCGAGACGCTGAACTTCACCGCCGAGGTGGACATCCGCCCGACCATCGAGATCCCGGACTACTCCGGCATCGAGGTCACCGTGGACGCCGTCGAGGTCAGCGACGAGGACGTCGAGAAGTCCGTGGAGCAGCTCCGCGAGCGCTTCGCCTCGACCTCCCCGGTCGAGCGTGCCGCCGAGGACGGCGACGTCGTGACGATCGACCTGGAGGCCAAGGTCGACGGCGAGGTCCTGGAGGACGGCGTGGCCGAGGGTGTCTCGTACACCATCGGTTCCGGCGAGCTCCTTGAGGGCATCGACGAGGCCGTCAAGGGCCTGGAGGCCGGTGGCGAGGCCACCTTCACCTCCGAGCTCAAGGGCGGCTCGGCCGAGGGCAAGGAGGCCGAGGTCACCGTCAAGGTCACCCAGGTCGCCGCCCGTGAACTGCCCGCCCTGGACGACGACTTCGCGCAGCTCGCGTCGGAGTTCGACACCCTGGACGAGCTCAAGGCCGACAGCCGCAAGCGCCTTGAGAACATGAAGCAGTACGACCAGGCCACCCAGGCCCAGGAGCGCGTCCTCGACGAGCTCCTCAAGCTGGCCGAGGTCCCGATCCCCGAGAAGCTCCTCGCGGACGAGATCCAGACCCGCAAGCACAACCTTGAGCACCACCAGCTCGGCCAGATGGGCATCGACCTCGCCAAGTACCTGGAGATCCAGGGCAAGACCGAGGAAGAGTTCACCGCCGAGACCGAGGAGCAGGCGGTCAAGGGCATCAAGACGCAGTTCATCCTGGACGAGCTCGTCAACAAGGAGAAGCTGAACGTCAACCAGGAGGAGCTCACCGAGCACCTCATGCGGCGTGCGGCCTCCTCCGGCATGAGCCCCGACCAGTTCGCCCAGGCCGTCGTCGAGGGTGGCCAGGTGCCGATGCTCGTCGGCGAGGTCGCCCGCGGCAAGGCGCTCGCCGTCGTCGTCGAGGCCGCCAAGGTCACCGACACCAACGGTGAGGTCGTCGACCTGGAGGACGCCGAGGACGAGAACACCGAGCTCGCCGAGGCCGTCGTCGAGGCCGCCGAGGGCGAGGCCGCGGAGAAGACCGAGGCCTGAGCCTCCGTCCGACCTCTGCAACACCTCCGCAGTACCTCTGGGGAAGGGCCCGTGCGCAGTCGCGTACGGGCCCTTGCTCGTACGGGATTCCGCTTCAACCACCTTGCGCTCCGAGCGAACAGTTCGGGAACCGGGATGGCGTTGTCCCACCTGCGCGTTAGGGTCCATGAATACGAGGGTGGTGGAGTCTGGCGAGCCGGAGTCCGCGCCCCCGGAACGAAGACGATGAGACGGCCGAAGCCGTCAGAGACGAGCAGGTGGATACGTGACGAATCTGATGCCTTACGCCGCCGGTGAGCCGTCCCTCGGTGGTGGCCTCGGCGACCAGGTCTACAGCCGACTGCTCAATGACCGCATCATCTTCCTCGGCCAGCAGGTCGACGACGAGATCGCCAACAAGATCACCGCCCAGATGCTCCTCCTGGCCGCTGCCGACCAGGACAAGGACATCTACCTCTACATCAACAGCCCCGGTGGTTCGGTGACGGCCGGCATGGCGGTCTACGACACCATGCAGTACATCCAGAACGACGTCGTCACCATCGGCATGGGCATGGCCGCCTCGATGGGCCAGTTCCTGCTCACCGGCGGCGCCGCGGGCAAGCGCTTCGCGCTCCCCAACACCGACATCCTGATGCACCAGGGCTCCGCCGGCATCGGTGGCACCGCCTCCGACATCAAGATCCAGGCCGAGTACCTGATCCGTACGAAGAAGCGCATGGCGGAGATCACTGCCGCGCACTCCGGCCAGACCGTCGAGACGATCATCCGCGACGGCGACCGCGACCGCTGGTACACGGCGGAGGAGGCCAAGGACTACGGCCTCATCGACGAGATCATCTCCGCCGCCTCGGGCGTTCCGGGTGGCGGCGGCACCGGGGTCTGAGCCCCCGCCCGCACCGCTTCCCCCGCCCACTGAACGCCACCAGGATGGTGAACACCCCCATGAGCAACTTCTCCGGCCCCTCGGCCAACGCGAGCGGCCTCTACACCGGCCCCCAGGTCGACAACCGCTACATCGTTCCGCGCTTCGTCGAGCGCACCTCGCAGGGCGTGCGTGAGTACGACCCGTACGCGAAGCTCTTCGAGGAGCGCGTGATCTTCCTCGGCGTGCAGATCGACGACGCGTCCGCCAACGACGTGATGGCGCAGCTCCTGTGCCTGGAGTCGATGGACCCGGACCGCGACATCTCCATCTACATCAACAGCCCGGGTGGTTCCTTCACCGCCCTCACGGCGATCTACGACACGATGCAGTTCGTGAAGCCCGACATCCAGACGGTCTGCATGGGCCAGGCGGCCTCCGCCGCCGCCGTCCTGCTCGCCGCCGGCACGCCGGGCAAGCGCATGGCGCTGCCGAACGCCCGCGTCCTGATCCACCAGCCCTCGGGCGGCACCGGCCGCGAGCAGCTCTCCGACCTGGAGATCGCGGCCAACGAAATCCTCCGGATGCGTACGCAGCTGGAGGACCTGCTGGCCAAGCACTCGACGACGCCGATCGAGAAGATCCGCGACGACATCGAGCGCGACAAGATCCTCACGGCCGAGGACGCGCTGGCCTACGGTCTGGTGGACCAGATCGTTTCGACCCGCAAGACGACCTCCGCCGCGGCGGCCTGAGCCGCTTCGGCGACCTTGGCGCGGTCCACGGAGAAGTGAACCGCGCCAAGGGGGGCCCGAACGAGGGGCTCGGCAAGGTACCGTCGGTAGGGGGTCTGGGGGTGTCCCCCCGGAAAACGCAGTAGGCACCAGGAGGCGGCGCACATGGCGTCTCCCAGGCGAAGGGGAAGCACCTCGTGGCACGCATCGGTGACGGCGGCGACCTGCTCAAGTGCTCGTTCTGCGGAAAGAGCCAGAAGCAGGTGAAGAAGCTCATCGCAGGCCCCGGGGTGTACATCTGCGACGAGTGCATCGACCTCTGCAACGAGATCATCGAGGAGGAGCTGGCCGAGTCCTCCGAGGTGCGGTGGGAGGAACTTCCCAAGCCGCGCGAGATCTACGAGTTCCTTGAGGGGTACGTCGTCGGGCAGGAGCCCGCGAAGAAGGCCCTCTCGGTGGCGGTCTACAACCACTACAAGCGCGTCCAGGCCGGCGAGAACGGCGGCGGCACGGGCCGCGACGACGCGATCGAGCTGGCCAAGTCCAACATCCTGCTGCTCGGCCCCACCGGTTCCGGCAAGACGCTGCTCGCGCAGACCCTGGCGCGCATGCTCAACGTCCCCTTCGCGATCGCGGACGCGACCGCGCTCACCGAGGCCGGGTACGTCGGCGAGGACGTCGAGAACATCCTGCTCAAGCTGATCCAGGCCGCCGACTACGACGTCAAGAAGGCCGAGACCGGGATCATCTACATCGACGAGATCGACAAGGTCGCCCGCAAGAGCGAGAACCCGTCGATCACCCGCGATGTGAGCGGCGAGGGCGTCCAGCAGGCCCTGCTCAAGATCCTGGAGGGCACCACCGCCTCCGTCCCGCCGCAGGGCGGACGCAAGCACCCGCACCAGGAGTTCATCCAGATCGACACGACGAACGTGCTGTTCATCGTGGGCGGTGCCTTCTCGGGTCTTGAGAAGATCATCGAGTCCCGGGCCGGCGCCAAGGGCATCGGCTTCGGCGCGACGATCCGCTCCAAGCGGGAGATCGAGGCGAGCGACCAGTTCCAGGAGGTCATGCCGGAGGACCTGGTGAAGTTCGGGATGATCCCCGAGTTCATCGGCCGCCTTCCCGTGCTGACCTCGGTCCACAACCTCGACCGCGAGGCGCTCCTGCAGATCCTGGTCGAGCCGCGCAACGCGCTCGTCAAGCAGTACCAGCGCCTGTTCGAACTCGACGGCGTGGAGCTGGACTTCGACCGCCCGGCCCTGGAGGCCATCGCCGACCAGGCCATCCTGCGCGGCACCGGCGCGCGTGGTCTGCGCGCCATCATGGAGGAGGTCCTCCAGTCGGTGATGTACGAGGTCCCGTCCCGCAAGGACGTGGCCCGGGTCGTCATCACCGCCGACGTGGTCCGCAACAACGTCAACCCGACGCTGGTCCCGCGCGAGCCCCGCATCGTGAAGAACGACGGGCGGCACGAGAAGAGCGCGTAGCGCGCACCTTCGCAACGCAAAGGGGCGCCCGGTCAACTTCCTTGACCGGGCGCCCCTTTGGCGTACCGCTTGGACGGACCGTCAGATCTTCTGGCGGGAGGAGTTGTAGAGCGAGGCCGTCAGCTTGGCGACCTCCTCCTGGCTGGGGCCGCCACCGGTGGCGGCCTTGCCCAGGTCCACCACGTCCACGACGGCGTACGTGCTGTAGTCGGCCCAGACGCAGATCGGGATCAGGGCCTCCTTCGGCCCCTTCGCGGGCGTCCCGTCGGCGGCCGAGTTGGTCAGCTTCATGTTCTGGCACTTCATCAGCGCGCCCGAGAACCCGGCCGGCTTCACGATCTTGGCCTCGCCGACGAGCTCGGCCTTGATGCTCGGGTCCTTGCTGGTGTTGTTCTTGGCGTTCACGAACGAGGCGTCGATCACCTTGGCGGGGTCGGCGATGTCGCCCCAGACACCCTGGAAGCTGAGCGCCTTGGTGGTCAGCGGGTTGGCGCTGTCACCGGCCTGGTACTGCGCGCCGAGCTGCTGCGGGTTCTTGACGCCGAGGGCCTCGGCCTTGCTCTTCTGGTCCGCCGTCATGGGCGTCTTGACGTCCCCCTGGGGGCTCTTCTTGAAGTCCTCGACCGTCGCCGGCGGGACGATCTTGTAGCCCTTGGTGCTCGCCGACACATCGCTGTTGCTCGCGCCGCCGCCCTTGGTGAGGAACCACACCCCGCCGCCGATGACCGCGAGAGCCACGACGACCGAGGCGACGATGAGCCCCGTCTTCTTCTTCGGCGCCGGGGGCGCGGGCTGCATCGGGCCGCCGTACGGAGGCTGCTGGCCGTACGGGGGCTGCTGGGGCGGCTGGCCGTACGGGCCGGGCTGCTGCTGCGGGTAGCCGTACGGCTGCTGCGGCGGCTGCTGCCCGTAGGGTCCCGGCTGCTGCGGGGGAACGCCCTGCGGCGCCTGCTGCGGATAGCCGTAACCGGGCTGCGGCTGACCGGGCTGCCCGTAGGGATTGGGCTGCTGCGGCGGCTGCTGGCCGTACGGGCCGGGCTGCTGAGGCTGCTGACCGCCGTACGGGCCCGGCTGGTTGTAGCTCATTGCTGGGTTCCCCCTAGGAATGCTTATCCGATCCGGACATCCTGACCGAAGAGGCGGCGGCGTGGTGCATCGGGGGGCTCACCGTTACCAAAGATTCCCGTTTCAGTACGGGCCGGTGACACCTCTAAACTGGCCCAGTGACCGAGAACTCTCAGCAGCAGAATCCAGCGCCCATCACCGAACTGCCGACCCAGTACGCGCCGGCCGAGGTAGAGGGGAAGCTGTACGAGCGCTGGGTAGAGCGCGGTTACTTCACCGCCGACGCGGCGTCCGAGAAGGACCCGTACACCATCGTCATCCCGCCGCCGAACGTCACGGGCGCGCTGCACCTGGGCCACGCCTTCCAGGTCACGCTCATGGACGCGCTCACCCGCCGCAAGCGGATGCAGGGCTACGAGACGCTGTGGCTGCCCGGCATGGACCACGCGGGCATCGCCACGCAGAACAAGGTCGAGCAGCAGCTCGCCGAGGAGGGCAAGTCCCGCCAGGACCTCGGCCGGGAGGCGTTCACCGAGCGCGTCTGGCAGTGGAAGGGCGAGTACGGCGGCCGCATCCTCGGCCAGCTCAAGCGGCTCGGCGCGGGCCTCGACTGGTCGCGCGAGCGGTTCACCATGGACGAGGGCCTGTCGAAGGCCGTCCAGACCATCTTCAAGAACCTGTACGACGACGAGCTGATCTACCGGGCCGAGCGCATCATCAACTGGTGCCCGCGCTGTCTGACCGCCATCTCGGACATCGAGGTGGAGTACCAGGAGGACCCGGGCGAGCTCGTCTCGCTGAAGTACGGCGAGGGGGACGACACGCTGGTCGTCGCGACCACCCGCGCCGAGACGATGCTGGGTGACACCGCGATCGCCGTCCACCCCGACGACGAGCGCTACCGGCACCTGGTCGGCAAGCTCATCAAGCTCCCGCTGACCGACCGCTCCATCCCGGTCGTCGCGGACGCCCACGTCGACCCCGAGTTCGGCACCGGCTGCGTCAAGGTGACCCCGGCGCACGACCCGAACGACTTCGCCATCGGGCAGCGGCACGACCTCGAATCCATCACGGTCATGGACGAGCGCGGGGTCATCACGGTCCCCGGTCCCTTCCAGGGCCTGGACCGCTACGAGGCCCGTTCGGCGATCGTCGGCGCGCTCAAGGAGCAGGGCCGCATCGTCGCCGAGAAGCGCCCCTACATGCACTCGGTCGGCCACTGCTCGCGCTGCAAGACCACCGTCGAGCCGCGCCTGTCGATGCAGTGGTGGGTCAAGGTCGGCCCGCTCGCGCAGGCCGCCGGTGACGCGGTCCGCGACGGCCGGGTCAAGATCCACCCCGAGGACATGTCGAAGCGGTACTTCGACTGGGTCGACAACATGCACGACTGGTGCATCTCGCGCCAGCTGTGGTGGGGCCACCGCATCCCGATCTGGTACGGCCCCGAGGGCCAAGTCGTCTGCGTCGGACCCGACGACGAGGTGCCCACCGGCGAGGGCTGGCACCAGGACCCCGACGTCCTGGACACCTGGTTCTCCTCGGGCCTGTGGCCGTTCTCCACGCTGGGCTGGCCGGAGAAGACCGCCGACCTGGAGAAGTTCTACTCGACCGACGTCCTGCTCACCGGCCACGACATCATCTTCTTCTGGGTCGCCCGGATGATGATGTTCGGCCTGTACGCGATGGACGGCGAAGTCCCGTTCAAGACGGTCGCGTTGACCGGTCTGGTCCGTGACGAGTTCGGCAAGAAGATGTCGAAGTCCAACCCGAACGCGGTCGACCCGCTGGACTGGATGGACAACTACGGCTCGGACGCGGTCCGTTTCACCCTCGCCAAGGGCGCCAACCCCGGCGCGGACGTGCCGATCGGCGAGGACTGGGTCCAGGCGTCCCGCAACTTCGCCAACAAGATCTGGAACGCCACGCGCTTCGCGCTCATGAACGGCGCGACCGTCGAGGGCGAACTCCCGCCCGTGGAGCAGTTGTCGGCGACCGACCGCTGGATCCTGTCGCGGCTCAACAAGACCGTGGCCGAGGTCGACGCGTACTACGAGGACTACCAGTTCGCCAAGCTCAGCGAGGCGCTCTACCACTTCGCGTGGGACGAGGTCTTCGACTGGTACGTCGAGCTGTCGAAGACGACGTTCTTCGCGGGCGGCGAGCAGGCCAAGGTCTCCGGCCGGGTCCTCGGCGAGGTCCTCGACGTGATGCTGCGGGTCCTGCACCCGGTCGTCCCGTTCGTCACCGACACCCTGTGGACGACCCTGACCGGCGGCGAGTCCCTCGTGATCGCCGACTGGCCGCGCGACAGCGGCTTCCGCGACGAGGCCGCCGAGCGCGAGATCGAGCTGGTCCAGCAGGTCGTCACCGAGGTCCGCCGCTTCCGTTCCGACCAGGGCCTCCAGCCCGGCCAGAAGGTCCCGGCCGAGCTCACCCTGACCGGCACCGCGCTGGCCCCGCACGAGGCGGCCATCCGTCAGCTGCTCCGCCTCCAGCCGGCCGGCGAGGGCTTCCACGCCACCGCCTCGCTGCCGGTCGCGGGCGCCACGGTCGCGCTCGACCTGTCCGGCACGATCGACGTCGAGGCCGAGCGCAAGCGCCTGACCAAGGATCTCGGGGCGGCCGAGAAGGAGAAGGCGGACGCCAACAAGAAGCTCGGCAACGAGGCCTTCCTCGCGAAGGCCCCGGACAACGTGGTCGACAAGATCCGGACCCGGCTCGCCAAGGCCGAGGCCGACATCGAGCGCATCGGCAACCAGATCGCGAGCCTGCCGCAGGCCTGATCAGGACGCCGTACGGAGACGAGGAAGGCCCCCGGGACCAGGTCCCGGGGGCCTTCCCCGTGGTCGCGCCCCCATTCAGAACAGCCGGTCGCCGAACTCCGCCCACACCAGCGCCGCGACCACGGCGTACATCGCGAGCGGCACCAGCCAGTGCGGCACCGCCCGGCGCACCCAGGAGCGGGGCCGGGCGACCTGCCGGGTGACGTACCAGAACAGCGGGATCATCACCGCCCACACCAGCAGGCACCACGGGCACAGCGCCCCGATGACATACAGGCACTGGCTGATCAGCCACACCGTGAAGGCGAAGCCTGCCGTGACGCCGGCCCAGACGCCGAGCCACAGCCACCGGGGGAACTCCGCGCCCGCGACCAGGGCGAGCCCCAGCGCCGCGAGGGCCGCGAACGCGCCCACGCCGAGCAGCATGTTGGGGAAGCCGAGCAGATTGCCCTGCCAGGTCTGCATGACGTCACCGCAGCTGAGCACCGCGTTGATGTTGCAGCCGGGGGAGAAGGCCGGGTTCTCCAGGGTGTGGACGCGGTCCGCGGTCAAGGCCGCGGAGGCGAGCGTGCCGAGCAGTCCGCCGACCAGCAGGAGCAGGCCGGTGCCGCGCGCGGAACGGCTGGGGGAGGGGGCGGGCATGGACTCCACGCTAGGGATCCGGACGGCCGTGGGGGCAGGGCCGAACGGACGGGACCGGCGTGCGACATATCACTAAATTTAGGCCGTTCGGCTCAACCGATCGGGCCCAAAGACCTTGGATGATGGAGGGCATGCACACCCCGCCCCCGCCCTCCGCGCCGCAGCGCGCGCTGGCGGCGGCGCGTGCCGTGGGCGCGCGGTGGGTGGGCGATCAGCGGGCCCTGGACGCGCTGATCGCGCTGAGCTGCTTCGGCCTGATGGTCCTGGACGTGCCGGGCCTGGCCAAGGCCGACAACTCCCTCAACAGCTACACCGCCCCGCCGGTTCTCGCGGTGGGGGCCGCGACGCTGCTCCTGCGGCGCCGCTGGCCGTGGCTGCCGTATCTGGTCTCGCTGCTCTTCCTGGGCTGGCTGCACCAGCTGAACCTGGTCCAGTTCGCGCTGTACTCGGTCGGCCGCTTCCGCGGCCGGCGCGCGGGCGTCCTCGCCACCATCGGGTACATCGCGGTGGCGTACATCCTGTTCAACCTGCCGGGCTGGCCCGACACCCGGGGGGAGACGCTCAGTTCGTTCCTGGCGATCGTGGTGCCGGTGGGGGTGCTCGCCTCCGGCGTGGGCATCTCCGCCTACCGCCACGACCTCGTCCACGAGCTGGAGGCCCAGCGCGCCGAGACGTCGGCCCTCCAGGCGGTGCAGGCCGAGCGGGTCTCGGTGGCCCGGGACGTGCACGACATGGTGGGACGGGAGTTGACGATGCTCGCCGTGCGTTCCGAGGTGCTCGCGATGCGGGCCAGGAACGAGCCGCACCACAAGGACTTCGAGGAGCTGGCGGACACCGCGCGCCGGGCCCACCTCATGCTGAACGAGATCATCGTGCGGCGCGCGGACGAACGCACCGCCACGCCCGGTCTGGACGGGCTGCCCGTACTGGCGGAGGAGAGCAGCAGCGCGGGCACCCCGGTCGGCCTCGACATAGAGGAGGCCGCGCACCGGCTGTCCCCGCTGCGCCAGGCGGCCGTCTACCGGGTCGTCCAGGAGTGCCTGACCAACTCGGTCAAGCACGCCCGGGGCGAGCCCGTCGCGGTGACGATCCGGCTCGTCGGCGCCCACCTCGTGGTGACGGTGCAGAACCCGCTGCCGCGCTCGGCCCCGGTGAAGGACCCGGTCTCCACGGGGACCGGGACCTTCTCGATGCGGGAGCGGGTGGAGAGCATGGGCGGTTCGCTCGCCACCACCCGTACCGACACCACCTACGAGGTGCGGGCGACGCTCCCGGCGGGAACGGTCGGCTGACGGGGGCGCCCGGCGGGACCGGGACCGGCGGCCCGTGTGCCCCCGCCCGCCCGGGCGTCGCCCGGTCCTACGTGCCGACGAGCAGCTTCTGCAACTGGTCGAAGTCCTCCACGCACTTGCCCGAACCGAGCGCCACACAGTCCAGCGGGTCGTCCGCCACGAACACCGGGATGCCGGTCGCCGAGGCCAGCCGCAGATCGAGGCCGGGCAGCAGGGCGCCGCCGCCGGTCAGCACGATGCCGTGCTCCATCACATCGCCGGACAGCTCCGGCGGGCACTCCTCCAGGGTGACCTTCACCGCCGCGATGATCGACTCGACGGGCTCGTCGAGCGCGGCCCGCACCTCGCGCGCGGTCAGCGACAGCGTCTTGGGCAGGCCGCCCACCTTCTCGCGGCCCCGGATCGTGAAGGCCCGCTCCTCCAGCTCCTCGTTGCCCGGCACCGGCCACGCCGACCCGATGGCGCACTTGACGTCCTCGGCGGTGCGCTCGCCGATGAGCAGCGAGTGCTCCTTGCGCACGTAGTCGGTGATCGCGGTGTCCAGGCGGTCGCCGCCCACCCGCAGGGACTGCGAGGTCACGATGCCGCCGAGCGAGATCACCGCGACCTCGGTGGTGCCGCCGCCGATGTCCACCACCATCGAGCCGCGCGGCTCGGCGACCGGAAGCCCGGCCCCGATGGCCGCCGCCATGGGCTCCTCGATGAGGTGCACGGCCTTCGCGCCGGAGCGCTGGGCGGCGTGCACGATCGCGCGCCGCTCCACCGGGGTCACCCCGCTCGGCACGCACACCACCATGCGGGTGCGCGGTCGGCGGCCCGGCACCGCCTTCTTCACGAAGTGGCGGATCATTTCCTCCGCCGCCTCGTAGTCGCTGATCACGCCGTCCCGCAGCGGCCGGATCGCGGTGATCGAACCGGGGGTGCGGCCGATGGTCTCCTTGGCCTCCGTGCCGACGGCGAGGGCCGTGCGACCGCCCTCCTTCATCGCCACCACGGACGGCTCGTTGAGCACGATGCCCTGCCCCCTGGCGTACAGAAGCGTGTTGGCGGTGCCGAGGTCGATCCCTATGTCCATGATCGCCAAGTTTGCCCGGACGGCCCCTGGGACCCGGGGGCCGAAGGTCCCGAAAGGGGCGGGTCCAATGTCCTGTCGGTCCCCCTCCGTAGACTGGTCCCGTGACCGAGCAGCCCGACCGCAGTGAAGCCGATGACTTCGACGGAATCGTCGAAGCCGAGACCAACCGAGACCCCGACCTGGCGGTGATCGAGGCCGGCAGCCGCACCCTGCGCACCCACGGCGTCCAGCCCCAGGGCGAAGCCGTGCCCGGCCGCCCGGCCGACCCCGAGGTGGACGCGGCGCTGCGCGCGGTCGAGACCGAGCTGGCGGGCCGCTGGGGCGAGACCAAGCTGGAGCCGTCCGTCACCCGGATCGCCGCCCTGATGGACGTCCTCGGGGAGCCGCAGCGCGCCTACCCGACCATCCACATCACCGGCACCAACGGCAAGACCTCCACCGCCCGCATGATCGAGGCCCTGCTCGGCGCCTTCGAGCTGCGCACCGGGCGCTACACCTCGCCGCACATCCAGTCGATCACCGAGCGGATCAGCCTGGACGGCCTGCCCATCCCCGCCGAGCGCTTCATCGAGACGTACGACGACATCAAGCCGTACGTCGAGATGGTCGACGCCCGGGAGGAGTTCCGGCTCTCCTTCTTCGAGGTCCTCACCGGCATGGCGTACGCGGCCTTCGCGGACGCGCCGGTGGACGTGGCGGTCGTCGAGGTCGGCATGGGCGGCACCTGGGACGCGACGAACGTCATCGACGCGGGCGTCGCCGTCGTCACCCCCATCGACCTGGACCACACCGACCGGCTCGGCGGCACGACCGCCGAGATCGCCACGGAGAAGTCCGGGATCATCAAGCAGGACGCGACCGTGATCCTGGCCCAGCAGCCGGTGGACGCGGCGCAGGTCATGCTGAAGAAGGCCGTCGAGAAGGACGCCACGGTGGCCCGCGAGGGCATGGAGTTCGGCATCGTGAGCCGTGAGGTCGCCGTCGGCGGCCAGCTCCTGACGCTGCGCGGCCTCGGCGGCGAGTACGGGGAAGTCTTCCTGCCGCTGTACGGCGCCCACCAGGCGCACAACGCGGCCGTCGCGCTCGCCGCCGTCGAGGCGTTCTTCGGCGTCGGCTCGCAGCAGCCGGGCCCGCTCGACCTCGACACCGTCCGCAAGGCGTTCGCCTCCGTCGTCTCGCCCGGCCGCCTGGAGGTCGTGCGCCGCTCGCCGACCGTGGTCCTGGACGCCGCGCACAACCCGGCCGGCGCCCGGGCCACGGCGGACGGCCTGACCGAGGCGTTCGGCTTCTCGCGGCTGATCGGTGTGGTCGCCGCCAGCGCCGACAAGGACGTCAAGGGGCTGCTCGAAGCGTTCGAGCCGGTCTTCGCCGAGGTCGTGGTCACCGCCAACGCCTCCATGCGCTCGATGGACGTGGACGAGCTGGCCGCGCTCGCCGTCGAGGTCTTCGGCGACGAGCGGGTCGTGGTCGAGCCCCGCCTGGACGACGCCATCGAGGCCGCCATCACCCTGGCCGAGGAGGAGGACGAGTACGCGGGCGCGGGCGTCCTCGTCACCGGCTCCGTGTTCACGGTCGGCGACGCCCGGCTGCTGCTGAAGAGGGGCTGACCCGATGCGTACGCTCTGCGCGTCCACCCTGATCGGTGAATTCTTCGTGATCGCCTTCGCGGGCCTGGTCGCGATGAAGGACCCCGACCTCGCCACCACCACCGTGTGGACGGTGTGCGGCATCGGCATGCTGCTCTCGGTGCTGCTCTGCGGGATGCTCGGCCGGCGCGGCGGCGTCGAGCTCGGCTGGGCGCTCCAGATCGCCCTGATCGCGAGCGGTTTCGCGGTGCCGCTGATGTTCTTCATGGGCGCCCTGTTCGCGGCCCTGTGGTGGGCCTCGGTGCACTACGGCCGCAAGATCGACGAGGCGAAGGCGAGATTCGCGGCGCAGGCCGAGGCCCAGCCGCAGGCCTGAGCGGCGGTGGCGGGACCGGGTGTCGGGCCTTCGGCTACACCCGGTAATCTCGGCGGACCGCACACGTTTGCCAAGGAGCCGCACACCATGACGCAGCGCACCCTCGTCCTCCTCAAGCCGGACGCCGTCCGCCGCTCGCTGGTCGGCGAGATCATCGGCCGCATCGAGCGCAAGGCCGAGTGGCAGATCACCGCGCTTGAGCTGCGCACGCTGGATCAGGACACCCTGGAGCAGCACTACGGAGAGCACAAGGGCAAGCCCTTCTACGAGCCGCTCGTGGCGTTCATGTCCTCGGGTCCGGTCGTCGCCCTGGTCGTCGAGGGCGAGCGCGTCATCGAGGGAGTACGCCAGTTGGCGGGTCCCACCGACCCGATCGCGGCGGCCCCCGGCTCCATCCGTGGCGACTTCGGCACCATCGTCCGGGAAAACCTCATCCACGCCTCGGACTCCGAGGAGTCCGCGGAGCGAGAACTGAAGATTTTCTTCCCGGGCCGCAGCTGACCCGTTTACTGACGCAATGTCAGCCATATAGCGCTCACTACCTGGGGCGACCGAAGGAATTTCGGTCGTCCCCGGGCATATGCGGGACGACTTCGGGAACGCATCGCCCCGACACGACGTCACCAATACTGAGGTGGACCACCGCGCCGTGTCCGTGCAGGCCGGACTACGATGGGCCCTCACGCTCAACGCACCCACCTCGCCGACCTGAGAAGCCGTCAACGCTCGATTAGGGAAGGCCGGACGCATCCTCATGGGGAGCAACAAAATGTCGTTCATCGGCCGTGACATGGCTGTCGACCTCGGGACCGCCAACACGCTGGTGTACGTCAGGGGCCGCGGAATCGTCCTGAACGAGCCGTCCGTCGTCGCCATCAACACCAACACCGGCGGCATCCTTGCGGTCGGCGCGGAAGCCAAGAAGATGATCGGCCGTACGCCGGGCAACATCGTCGCCGTACGGCCCCTGAAGGACGGCGTGATCGCCGACTTCGAAATCACCGAGCGGATGCTCCGCTACTTCATCCTGAAGATCCACAAGCGCCGGTACCTGGCCCGCCCGCGCGTCGTGGTCTGCGTGCCCTCGGGCATCACAGGAGTCGAGCGCCGCGCCGTCATCGAGGCCTCCACCCAGGCGGGCGCCCGCCAGGTGCACATCATCGAGGAGCCCATGGCCGCGGCCATCGGCTCGGGTCTGCCGGTCCACGAGGCCACCGGCAACATGGTCGTCGACATCGGCGGCGGCACCACCGAGGTCGCCGTGATCTCGCTCGGCGGAATCGTCACGGCCCAGTCGATCCGGGTCGCGGGCGACGAGCTCGACAACGCGATCATCCAGCACATCAAGAAGGAGTACTCGCTCCTGCTCGGTGAGCGGACCGCGGAGCAGATCAAGATCACGATCGGTTCCGCGTACGACCTCGACAAGGACGAGCACACCGAGATCCGCGGCCGCGACCTCGTCTCCGGCCTGCCGAAGACCGTCGTGATCTCCGCCGCCGAGGTGCGCAAGGCGATCGAGGAACCCGTCAACGCGATCGTCGACGCCGTCAAGACGACCCTCGACAAGTGCCCGCCGGAACTCTCCGGCGACATCATGGACCGCGGCATCGTGCTCACCGGCGGCGGCGCCCTGCTGCGCGGCCTGGACGAGCGGCTGCGCCGCGAGACCGGCATGCCGATCCACATCGCCGAGGACCCGCTGGACTCGGTCGCCCTCGGGTCCGGAAAGTGCGTGGAGGAGTTCGAGGCACTCCAGCAGGTGCTCGACGCGCAGCCCCGCCGATAGCCCCCCGGGGCCTGCTGTCCGCCGTATGGGTCACTGCCGACCCGTACGGCGGATCGTTGATATACAGATCGAAGAGATCTTGTAGATCACCCACATTCCTACGAGGAAGGCACGGCCGCCGCACGTGAGGGACACACGAGAGAGCCGGCTGCTCCTGGTACTGCTGATCGCCGTGGCGTTCGCGCTGATCACGGTGGACATCAGAGGCGGGGCGAATTCACCGGTGGACGGTGCTCGGCACGCCGCCGCCGCCGTCTTCGGGCCGGTGGAGAACGGGGTCGCGGCCGCGGTCGACCCGGTCGGCAACGCGATCGGCGCGGTGCGCGACTCCGGCAAGCGCCACGACCGGATCTCCACCCTTCAGGCCGAGAACGAGGCCCTCAAGCAGAAGCTCGGCAGCGACGCCCGCAACCGCAGCCGCCTGAACCAGCTCGACGCGATGCTGAAGACCGCCGGCGAAGGCCAGTACGGCATCAAGGCCGCCCAGGTCGTCGCCATAGGAGCGGCCCAGGGCTTCTCCTGGACGGTCACCATCGACGCCGGGTCCAACGACGGCATCAAGCGCGACATGACGGTCCTCAACGGCGACGGCCTGGTCGGCCGGGTCACCACCGTCGGCCCCTCCACCTCGACCGTGCTGCTCGCCAACGACCCCGACTTCACCGTCGGCACCCGCATGGAGAGCAGCGACGAGCTGGGCTTCGCCACCGGGCACGGCGACCGCCCGCTGTCGGTCCAGCTCCTCAACGGCAAGGCCAAGGTCAACCCCGGCGACCGCCTGGTGACCTTCGGCTCGCAGGCCGACAAGCCGTTCGTGCCCGGCGTCCCCGTCGGCGAGGTCGTCAAGGTCGACCCCTCGGGCGGCGACCTCACGCGCACCATCTACGTACGCCCCTACGTCGGCTTCACCAAGCTCGACATCGTCGGCGTCGTCGTCCAGGCCCCGCGCACCGACCCGCGCGACCAGGTGCTGCCCGCCAAGCCCAAGCCGACGCCGATCCCCACGGTCACCGTCACGGCCACCCCGTCCGGGAACCCGACCCCGAACGACCTGGCCAACAACGAGATCACCAACCCGAACGCGAACGCCAACGGCAACCCCGACCCGAACGCGAAGCCGAACCCGCCCGCCGGCAACGCCAACCCCCCGGCCGGGCAGGCCAACCCTCCGAACGGGAACGCCAATCCGAATCCCAACAACGGTGATCCGAACGGCCAAGGCAACGCCAACGCCGACGGCGAGCAGTAGGAGCTGATCCAGATGCGTGTCAACAGGGTCATCCTCTCCGCCGCCCTGGTCGTGATCGCCCTCGTCATCCAGGTGAGCGTCCTCGCCCGCCTCCAACTGCCCGGCGCCGTACCGGACCTCGTGCTCCTCACCGTGCTCGGCCTGGCCCTGGTCTACGGCCACCTCGGCGGCGCCTTCGTCGGATTCGGCGCCGGTCTGCTCACCGACCTCGCCCCGCCCGCCGACCACGCGGCCGGACGCTACGCCCTCGTCCTGTGCGTGATCGGCTATCTCGCGGGGCTCGCCAAGCCCGACCACGGCCGGCTGCGCACCGCGGCCGGGCCGATGCTGGTCGTGGTCGGCGCGGCCATCGGCTCGACGCTGCTCTACGCCACCGTCGGCGCCCTCGTGGGCGACACCGCGGCCCGCCATGTCGGCCTGCCCAGCCTGCTGTTCACGGCCACCGTCTACGACCTGCTGCTCGCGCCGTTCACGGTCCCGCTGATCATGGCGATCGCCCGGCGGGCCGAGAACGATCCCCTCGGCGAGACCGGCGCCGGCGGCTCCAAGAGCAACATCACCGCCGGCTGGTTCGCCGGCGGCACCGGCCTGCGCATCGGCGGCCAGCGCGGCGGCCTGCGCGTCAAGGCCGCCAGGAACAGAGCGGCCCGCGCCGGCCGCATCAAGGGCGTCAAGCGTCTGTGAACCAGGGGGTCGTCAAGGCATGAGCAACATTCCCGAGACCGGCCGCACCCCCCGGGTGCAGATCCGGCTCGTCATCATCCAGGTCCTGGTCTTCTCGCTGCTGCTCACGCTGGGCGGCCGCCTGTGGTACTTGCAGATCCGCAACGGCCAGGAGTACGAGGACGAGGCGAAGAACAACCACGTCCAGCAGGTCGTCCAGCCCGCCGTGCGCGGCTCGATCCTGGACGCCCGGGGCGTGCCGCTGGCCGACAACGAGACCCGTCTGGTGGTCTCGGCCTCGCGCACCGACCTGTCGAAGATGCCGGACCGGGGCAAGGCCGTCCTGACCCGGCTGGCCGGAGTGCTCGGCATGAAGCCGCAGGACGTCATGGACAAGGTCAGGCTCTGCGACGCCAAGACGCCCAAGCCGTGCTGGAACGGCTCGCCGTACCAGCCGATCCCGGTGACCGACAAGGCGACCACCCAGCAGGCCCTGCAGATCCGCGAACGCTCCGAGGACTTCCCCGGCATCACCGCCGACCCCACGGCCGTACGCCGCTACCCCGCGCCCGGCAAGGCCAACACCTCCCAGGTGCTCGGCTACCTCTCGCCCGTCACCGACGACGAGATCACCAAGGCGAAGGACAGCGATTCGCCCTACCTGCGCTCCGACCAGGTGGGCCGCTCGGGCCTTGAGCGCACGTACGACAAGCAGTTGCGGGGCAAGGCCGGTGTCACCCGGTACGAGGTCGACAACCTCGGGCGGGTCATCGGGCAGGCGCAGAGCGACAAGGCGCAGCCCGGCGCGAATGTCGTGACGTCGATAGACGCACGGGTGCAGGCGGTCGCCGAGTACGAGCTGGACTACGCGATGAAGGAGGCCCGCCAGCAGTTCGACAAGATCACGAACGAGAACTACAAGGCGGACTCCGGCGCGGTCGTGGTCATGGAGGCCAAGACCGGCCGCGTCGTCGCGATGGCCTCGGCGCCGACCTACGACCCGAACGTGTGGGTCGGCGGGATCTCCGCCAAGGACTACCAGGCGCTCACCGGCAAGGACAGCGACTACCCGTTGCTGAACCGGGCCATACAGGGTCAGGCCGCGCCCGGTTCGACGTTCAAGGTGGTCTCCACGGCCGCCGCCGTCGAGGCCGGTTACAAGTGGGACGGCGGCTACCCCTGCACCAGCTCGTACTCCGTGGGCGGGCAGGTCTTCAAGAACTTCGAGGGCGAGAGCTTCGGCCCGATCTCGTTGGGCCGCGCTCTGGAGGTGTCCTGCGACACCGTGTTCTACGGGCTCGCCGACAACGAGTGGAAGAAGGACGGCGGGATCAACCCGAAGAAGGGTCAGCCCAATGACTACTTCTACAAGGCGGCCCACCAGTTCGGCCTCGGCAAGGTCACCGGCGTCGACCTGCCCAACGAGGTCACCGGCCGCGTCCCCGACCGGCAGTGGAAGGAAGCCCTCTTCGCGTCCATGAAGGACAGCTGGTGCAAGACCGGCAAGAAGGACGGCACCTACGTCGAGAAGATCTCGTACGAGAACTGCCTCGAAGGCAACAAGATGCGCGAGGGCGACTCGATCAACTACTCCATCGGCCAGGGCGACACCCTCGTCACGCCGATCCAGGAGGCCATGATCTACGGGGCGATCGCCAACGGCGGCACCATGCACGCCCCGACCATCGGCAAGGCGATCATCAGCGCCGACGGCAAGTCCGTGCAGGAGATCAAGCCGAAGGTCAACGGAAAGCTGCCGGTCACCCAGGCCACCCTCGACGGCTTCAACAAGGCCCTCGCGGGCGTCGTCACCAGCGGTACCGCCGCCTGGAAGTTCCAGGGCTGGCCGCAGGACAAGATCGAACTGCACGCCAAGACCGGCACCGCCGAGGTCTACGGCAAGCAGACCACCTCCTGGCTCGCCACGTACTCCAAGGACTACACGGTCGTCATGACGATCGCCCAGGCCGGTACGGGTTCCGGCGCCTCCGGTGAGGCCGTGCGCAAGATCTACGAGGCGATGTACGGCATCGACGACGCCGGCCACCAGGACCTCAAGCGCGCCATGCTCCCCGAGCCCGAGAAGTCCCTGCCCAAGATCCAGCCCGACGGCTCCATCGACGCGCCGACGGTCGCCGCCTACGACCCGAACGCCGGCAAGACCAAGGACAAGCAGCAGCCCGGCGGCCAGCAGCCCAACGGCCAGCAGCAGCCGGCCAACCCGCCGGCGACCAACGCCGACAACCGCAACCCGCGGAGGGACTAGCGCCATGGCAGGTTTCTCCGTCCCGCGCTACGCCCCCAAGGAGCGCGGCGCCTTCGCCAAGCTGACCGCCCGCGACTCGGTGGTGCGCCGGCTCGACTGGCCGCTGCTGCTCGCGGCCCTCGCGCTCTGCTTCATCGGCTCGCTCCTGGTGTGGTCCGCCACCCGCAACCGCACCAACATCAACCAGGGCGACCCGTACTACTTCCTGATCCGGCACGCCATGAACGCCGGCATCGGGCTCTGCCTGATGATCGGCACCATCTGGCTCGGCCACCGCACCCTGCGCGGCGCGGTGCCCATCCTGTACGGGCTCTCCATCCTGCTGCTGCTCGCGGTGCTCTCGCCGCTCGGCGCCACCGTCAACGGCGCGCACTCCTGGATCGTGCTCGGCGGCGGATTCTCCCTCCAGCCCTCCGAGTTCGCGAAGATCGCGATCATCCTGTGCATGGCGATGCTGCTCGCCGCCCGCGTCGACGCCGGCGACCAGCCGCACCCCGACCACCGCACCGTGATGAAGGCCCTCGGCCTCGCGACGATCCCGATCGGCTGCATCATGCTGATGCCCGACCTCGGATCCACCATGGTCATCGTGGTGATCATCCTCGGCGTGCTGCTGTCCTCCGGCGCCTCCAACCGCTGGATCTTCGGGCTGCTCGGCGCGGGCGTGGTCGGCGCGGTCCTCGTCGCCGCCCTCGGGATACTGGACAAGTACCAGATCAACCGCTTCGCGGCCTTCGCCAACCCCAACCTCGACCCGGCCGGCGTCGGCTACAACACCGGCCAGGCCAGGATCGCGATCGGCTCCGGCGGACTGACCGGCACCGGGCTCTTCAAGGGCTCCCAGACCACCGGCCAGTTCGTGCCCGAACAGCAGACGGACTTCGTGTTCACCGTCGCCGGAGAGGAACTCGGCTTCGTCGGCGCGGGCCTGATCATCGTGCTCATCGGCGTCATCCTGTGGCGGGCCTGCCGCATCGCCCGCGAGACGACCGAGCTGTACGGCACCATCGTCGCCGCCGGCATCATCGCCTGGTTCGCCTTCCAGTCCTTCGAGAACATCGGCATGACGCTCGGCATCATGCCGGTCGCCGGCATCCCGCTGCCCTTCGTCTCCTACGGAGGGTCCTCCATGTTCGCGGTGTGGGTCGCCATAGGGCTGCTCCAGTCGATCCGGGTGCAGCGGCCCATAACGGCATAGCGGGCGGCGGCGCCGGACCGGCGGAGGTCGGCCGGTCCGGCGCCCTGCCGCCGGGCGCCGATCGCGTCTAGGGTCGGTACATGGCGGACACGAAGCGCGAGATCGAGCGGAAATTCGAGTTCCCCACCTCGGACGGGGCCCCGGCCCGGCTCCCCGACCTCACCAGAGTCCCCGGCATCGCACGCGTCGTCGGCCAGGGTGCCGTCGACCTCGACGCCGTCTACTACGACACCCCGGACCTGCGCCTGGACGCCGACTCGATCACCCTGCGCCGCAGAACGGGCGGCGCCGACGCCGGCTGGCACCTGAAGTTCCCGGTCGCCAAGGGCATCCGCGACGAAGTGCGCGCCCCGCTCTGCGAGGCAACTCCGCCGGAGCTCTCCGCCCTGCTGCGCTCCCGCGTCCGCGAAGCCCAACTCGCCCCCGTCGTACGGCTGTTGTCGTCCCGGGCCGTCTCCCATCTGCTGGCCGACGACGGCACCGCGCTCGCCGAGCTCAGCGTCGACACCGTCCGCGCCCAAGGGCTCGCCGAGGGCGCCTCCAGCACCGCCTGGACCGAGATCGAGGTCGAGCTGGCCGACGGCGTCCACGACGAGAGCATCCTGGACGGTGTGGAGAAACACCTGCGCAAGGCGGGCATCCGGCCCTCCGCGAGCGCCTCCAAACTCGCCCGCGCGCTGCGCGAGACGGCCCCGCCGAAGCCGCCCGCCGGCGACCGCGGCAAGGACACCGGGCCCGCCGACGGCACCGCCGGCGCCGAAGTCCTCGGCTATCTGCGCCGCCAGCGCGACGCGCTGGTCGCCCACGACCCGGCCGTACGCCGTGAACTGCCCGACGCCGTCCACCAGATGCGGGTCGCCACCCGCCGGCTGCGCAGCGCGTTCAAGTCGTACGCCAAGGTCATCGACCGGTCCGTCACCGACCCCGTCGGCGAGGAACTCAAATGGCTCGCGGGCGAACTCGGCATCGACCGCGACCGGGAAGTCCTCACCGGGCGCCTGCGCTCCCACATCGATGCCCTGCCCGTGACCCTGCTGCTCGGCCCGGTCCGCGCCCGTCTGCGGATCTGGAGCGCCGACCGCGGCACCGGCGCCCGGCACCGCACCCTCGGCGTCCTCGACTCCGAGCGCTACCTCACCCTGCTCGACACCCTCGACGCCCTGCTCGCCGACCCGCCCCTGCGCCCGGCCGCCGCCCGGCCCGCCGCCGACGTCCTGCCCAGCGCCGTGCTCAAGGACCACCGGCGCCTCGCGGGACGCATCCGCACCGCGCTCGACCTCGCCCCGGGCCACGCCCGCGACCTCGCCCTGCACGAGGCCCGCAAGGCCGCCAAACGCGCCCGGTACGCCGCCGAGGCCGCGACCCCCGCGCTCGGCGGGCCCGCCAAGAAGCTCGCCCGGCGCGTCAAGGCCGTACAGAGCCTGCTCGGCGACCACCAGGACGGCGTGGTCGCCCGCGACGCCCTGCGGCTGCTGGCCGCCCGCGCCCACGCGGCCGGCGAGTCCGCGTTCACCTGGGGACTGGTGTACGGCAGGGAGGAGGCGGCGGCCGCGCTGAGCGAACGCAGGCTGCCCGAGGTGTGGGCCCGCGCGTCCCGGCCGAAGCTCCGCGCGCGCCTGAGGACCGCCGGCTCCTGATCGCCCGGCCGGCGGCGGCCCATCGACGTGCGAGGGGGCGACCCGGCTCGCGTTACGCTAGAGAGTCGCCCCCTGCCAGCCCACGAAGGTCGAGATGTCTGCCGAGTCCGTCTTCCCACAGCTCGAAGCGCTGCTCCCGCATGTGCAGAAGCCGATCCAGTACGTCGGCGGTGAGCTCAACTCCACCGTCAAGGCCTGGGACGAGTGTGACGTCCGCTGGGCGCTCATGTACCCGGACGCGTACGAGGTCGGGCTGCCCAACCAGGGCGTCATGATCCTCTACGAGGTACTGAACGAGCGCGAGGGCGTCCTCGCCGAGCGCACGTACAGCGTGTGGCCGGACATGGAACAGCTCATGCGCGAGCACCAGGTCCCGCAGTTCACGGTGGACTCCCACCGCCCGCTGCGCGCCTTCGACGTGTTCGGGCTCAGCTTCTCCACCGAGCTCGGCTACACCAACATGCTCACGGCCCTGGACCTCGCGGGCATCCCGCTGGAGTCCAAGGACCGCACCATCGACGACCCGATCGTCCTCGCCGGCGGCCACGCGGCCTTCAACCCCGAGCCGATCGCGGACTTCATCGACTGCGCGGTCATCGGCGACGGCGAGCAGGCCGTCCTCGACATGACCGAGATCATCCGCGGCTGGAAGGCCGAAGGCCGCCCCGGCGGCCGCGAGGAGGTGCTGTTCCGCCTCGCGAAGACCGGATCGGTCTACGTCCCCGGCTTCTACGACGTCGAGTACCTGCCGGACGGCCGGATCGCCCGTGTCGTACCGAACAAGTCGGGCGTGCCGTGGCGGGTCTCCAAGCACACCGTCATGGACCTCGACGAGTGGCCCTACCCCAAGCAGCCCCTGGTCCCGCTCGCCGAGACCGTCCACGAGCGCATGTCCGTGGAGATCTTCCGCGGCTGCACCCGCGGCTGCCGTTTCTGCCAGGCCGGCATGATCACGCGCCCCGTGCGGGAGCGAAGCATCACCGGCATCGGCGAGATGGTGGAGAAGGGCCTCAAGGCGACCGGCTTCGAGGAGGTGGGCCTGCTCTCCCTCTCCTCCGCCGACCACACCGAGATCGGTGACATCGCCAAGGGCCTCGCGGACCGCTACACCGAGGACAAGATCGGCCTCTCGCTGCCCTCGACCCGCGTGGACGCCTTCAACGTCGACCTCGCCAACGAGCTGACCCGCAACGGCCGCCGCTCGGGCCTCACCTTCGCCCCCGAGGGCGGCTCCGAGCGCATGCGCAAGGTCATCAACAAGATGGTCTCCGAAGAGGACCTCATCCGTACCGTCGCGACCGCGTACGGCAACGGCTGGCGCCAGGTGAAGCTGTACTTCATGTGCGGCCTGCCCACCGAGACCGACGACGACGTCCTTCAGATCGGCGACATGGCGGTCAACGTCATCGCCAAGGGCCGCGAGGTCTCCGGTCAGAACGACATCCGCTGCACGGTCTCCATCGGCGGATTCGTGCCCAAGCCGCACACCCCGTTCCAGTGGGCGCCGCAGCTCAGCGCCGAGGACACCGACGCCCGCCTCACCAAGCTCCGCGACAAGATCCGCGGCGACAAGAAGTACGGCCGCTCCATCGGCTTCCGCTACCACGACGGCAAGCCCGGCATCGTCGAAGGCCTGCTCTCGCGCGGCGACCGCCGCGTGGGCGCCGTCATCCGCGCCGTCTACGAGGACGGCGGCCGCTTCGACGGCTGGCGCGAGCACTTCTCCTACGACCGCTGGATGGCCTGCGCCGACAAGACGCTCCCCGCCTTCGGCGTGGACGTCGACTGGTACACCACCCGCGAGCGCACCTACGAGGAGGTCCTGCCCTGGGACCACCTCGACTCGGGCCTCGACAAGGACTGGCTCTGGGAGGACTGGCAGGACTCGCTCGACGAGACCGAGGTCGAGGACTGCCGCTGGACGCCGTGCTTCGACTGCGGGGTGTGCCCCCAGATGGACACCAGCATCCAGATCGGCCCCACCGGCAAGAAGCTGCTGCCGCTGACGGTCAAGAACTGACCGCAGCGCCCCGCGCACACCGCATAACCGACTGATCACGAAGGGCACCCCGTCGCAACGGCGGGGTGCCCTCCGCGCGTCCCTGAGGGTATGGAGAACCGGTCGGCCCCGCAGAGCCCCGAAGGCTGCCTCACCGTCGCGATCCGCATCCCCGTGCGGATCGCCGTGCTCGTCCTCGTCGTTCCCGTCCGCATGGCGTGGGACCTGCTCGCCGCCGGTGCGAAGGCAGTGCGCCGGGTGGTACTCGTACCGCTGTGGCGGGTGCTTGTCGTGATCCCGTTCGAGTGGTCGTACCGGTTCCTGCTGACCCCCCTCGGGCGGGCGATCGCCTGGCTGGCCGGCCTGGCCGGGGCCGGGATCCTCGCGCTGGGGCGTGGCGTGGCGTGGCTCGCCGTGAATCTGGTCGCGGCCCCCGCCGGCCTGCTGTTCCGCACCGTCCTCGCGCCGCTCGGGCGAGGCGTCGGACGGGTCGTCAGGGGAATCGGCACGGGGATCGGCCTGGCCGCCCGGGCCGTCGGCTTCGTCCTCGGGCGCGTGCTGTGGGCCGTCTTCGTCCGGACACCGACCACGCTGTGGCGCCTGCTCCTCCGACCGCTGCTGCGCCACGGCCTGCTGGCTCCCGGCAGCTGGCTGTACCGCAACGCCCTCACCCCGCTCGGCCACGCAACCGCCTGGCTGGGCAGGGCGGTTGGCACCGCTCTGGCGGCCGTCGCGCGGGGCCTCGGCGCACTCGTCGTGGTGCTCTTCGTGGTGCCGGTCGTGTGGCTGTACCGGCAGCTGCTCACCCCGCTCGGGCGGGCGCTCGTCGTCGTGGTGCGGGAGATCGGGCACGCGGTCGGACACGCCTGGCGGGCCGCCGGGTTCGTGTCCCGGGCGGTCGGCCGGGGGCTCAAGTGGCTCGCCCGCAACCTCCTCGGACGGCCCCTGCGCTGGGTGTACGCGGCACTGCTCACCCCGGTCGGGCACTGGGTGCGGGACGCGGTTCTCCGGCCGGCCGCACGGGCCGCACGCGAAGTCGGGCGGATCGCGGCCGACGCGGCCCGTGGCGCGGGGCGCGCCGCACGCGAAGCCCTCGCCTCGGCCCGCGAGACCGTACGCACCGCCCGGCAGGAGGCCTGGCGGGCGCTGGTCGGCGGATCGCCCCGGGAACGGGTGGAGCACCGGGCGCGTACTCTGGGTAGTACAACTACTGCCTCCGGCGCGGTGCCCGCCCCCGAGATCTCCCTCAGCAAAACGGAGGGATGAGCCGGGTGGCGCCCCCGCCGTGACCGGAGGGACCCCACAGGACGGTGGGCGGCGCACACCCGCGCCCGCCCCGCACCGAGGAGAAGAACCACTGGGCAAGCGACAGCCCGAAGGCCCGCCACCCGCACCTGCGGTGCAGCGCATCCGACTGCGCTACACCAAGCGCGGCCGCCTCCGGTTCACCAGCCACCGCGACTTCCAGCGCGCCTTCGAGCGGGCCCTGCGGCGCGCCGAGGTCCCCATGGCCTACTCGGCGGGCTTCACCCCGCACCCCAAGGTGTCGTACGCGAACGCCGCACCCACCGGCGTCGGCTCCGAGGCCGAATACCTGGAGATCGCCCTCACCGCACAGCGCGATCCCGAGAAACTGCGCGCCCTGCTCGACGAGTCGCTGCCCACCGGGCTCGACGTCGTCGACGCCGTCGAGGTCCGCACCTCGGGTCTCGCCGACCGGCTCACCGCCTCCGTGTGGGAGCTGCGCCTGGACGGCGTCACCGTCGAGACCGCCGAGAAGGCCGTTCGGACGTTCCTCGCCGCCGAGACCGTCGAGGTCCAGCGCCAGACCAAGAACGGCATGCGCACCTTCGACACCAGAGGCGCCGTCGCCGACCTCCAGGCGCTTCCCCCGCAGGCCGATAGGCCGCTCGACGACGCCTGTGCGATACTGCGGCTGGTAGTGCGGCACCTGACACCTGCCGTACGACCCGACGACGTCCTGTCCGGTCTCCGAGCTGTGGCCGACCTGGCGCCGCCGGTCCCCGCAGCGGTGACCAGGCTGGCGCAGGGGCTCTTCGACGAGGAGTCCGGCACGGTGACCGACCCGCTCGCGCCCGACCGCGAGGCAGCCCCGGCCGCTCCACAAACGGCCGCCGGGACCGTCTCTGCGACGGCGCCGGAAGGTCCCGCCGCGTAAGGGCGGTCGTCGTAGCGCAGCCCTGGCACTCGGGAGCCACCTGGGTCGGGCCGCGCACAGACCTAACAGACTTTCGCCAGGCCGTACGCACACCGCGTACGGAACCGGCGAGCCAGACATAACAGCTCCCGTGCGGCGCCCGCGCCCCGGACGGCGGCACCCGCGCACACCGCGCGGGCCGTGCCGCCGGACCGGAACAGGCGCGGCGCCCGGGAGCGTGACGGGAGCTACGCCCGCATGCTTGAGCAGAACGAATCCGGTACCACCGGAGACAACGAACAGAACAGCCCCAGCGACACGCTGCCGCCGCGCCGCAGGCGCCGCGCGGCATCGCGACCCGCCGGTCCGCCGGTGGGCGCACCCGGCGCGGAGGCCGCCGACACGGCGGGAACCGCCGAGACCACGGCGCAGGTGACCGCCCCGGCCGCCCCGGCCGCCGCCGAGGCCGACGCCGCCCCGGCGCCGCGCACCCG
>NZ_NNBJ01000003.1:0-213742 GCF_002803085.1 Streptomyces sp. CB01201
GCTTCCCTTCGGTATTTCGTGTTCCCGACTCTATCAGACTCTTTCGTGTCCGATTCCCCGTCGGAATGGGGTTCGCTTCGAGATCTTCGCTTTCGCGTTTCCCTTTCGGCGTGACCACTACTTTAGCGGGTTTCCCCGGCCATTCATAATCGAGTCATTCGAGTTCGAATTAAGGCATGCCGAAATTCGCACCCGTTGGGGTTCGATCGTAGGTAGTGGATGGCCGCTTGGGGATGCTGAACAGCAGGGCCCGTCTCAAGCGGCTCGGGCTACGTTAGGCCTCGCTTGAGGCCGAGTCAAGTTCGGCGTTTGCGGGGCTGATGCGCGCGGTAGGGGCTGACCGTCGGG
The DNA here is from genome assembly GCF_002803085.1 of Streptomyces sp. CB01201. Lineage (GTDB taxonomy): Bacteria > Actinomycetota > Actinomycetes > Streptomycetales > Streptomycetaceae > Streptomyces > Streptomyces hundungensis. Next base: position 349 of record NZ_NNBJ01000003.1, read on the forward strand.
TCGTCCGAGATCCAGAAGCGCCACGGGTGCGGGGCGCCATCCCCGCCCACCCCGGTGCGCGGGCCGCTGCGCACCTGGTCGGGCGGCACGGGAGTACCCGTAAGCACGGAGAGAGGGGCGTCGGGGCCGGCGCAGGCGTCCGTGCCGTTCAGGGCGCGGCCCACGTCGAGCGCGGTGGCCAGGCGGGCCGGACCCTTGGCCAGTTCTTTGTCGTGCCGGGCCGAGAGTCGACGCTTGCGGGCCAGTTCCGCGCCCACCCGGACCTCGCCCGCCCTCAGCAGCACCCCGCTCGCCCGGCCTTCGGGGCCGCACACCAGATTGAGGCAGTGCCACATTCCGTACGTGAAGTAGACGTACGCGTGTCCGGGCGGCCCGAACATCACGTCGTTGCGGGGTGTGCGGCCGCGGAAGGCGTGGGAGCCCGGGTCGTTCGGGCCGTCATAGGCCTCGACCTCCGTCAGGCGCAGTTCGAGGGGGCCGTCGTCGGTGAGGCGGACGAGCGTGCGGCCGAGGAGGTCCGGTGCGACCTCCAGGACCGGCCGGTCGAAGAAGTTCCGGGTGAGTGGCGTACGTTCGGTGCCCGCGATCATGGCGTCCGAGGGTAGTGGACGGGCGGGTGGAACCGGGTGGGCCGGTTGCGCGTTCGTAGGGGTCGAGGTCGAGAAGACGTCGAGAAGACGCAGACGTAGGCATCGGCCTGGGCGATCGGCCTGGGCGTGGATGACGTGGTCGTCCGTGGGGACAGCGGACAGGGACATAGGGGAAGGACTGGCATGGGGTTCAAGCGGCTGCTGGCGAGCTTGGGGGCCGGCGGGGCGTCGGTGGAGACCGAGCTCACGGAGACCAATGTGGTGCCGGGTGGAGTCGTCCAGGGCGAGGTGCGGATCCAGGGCGGGTCGGTCGATCAGCAGGTCGAGGGCCTCTCGGTCGGCTTGCAGGCGCGGGTCGAGGTCGAGGGCGGTGAGCACGAGCACAAGCAGGACATCGAGTTCACGAAGCTGAGGCTGGGCGGTGCCTTCGAGGTGAAGGCGGGTGCGGTGCACGTGGTGCCGTTCGGCCTGGAGATCCCCTGGGAGACGCCGGTCACGACGATCGACGGGCAGCAGCTGCGGGGCATGCACATCGGGGTGACGACGGAGCTGGAGATCGCCCGGGCGGTGGATTCGGGTGATCTGGACCGGATCCAGGTGCATCCGCTGCCCGCGCAGCAGGCGATCCTGGATGCGTTCGTCCGGCTGGGGTTCCGCTTCAAGAGCGCGGACATGGAGAAGGGGCAAATCCGCGGGACGCGGCAGCGGCTGCCCTTCTACCAGGAGATCGAGTTCTATCCGCCGTCGCAGTACCGGGGTCTGAACCAGGTGGAGCTGTCGTTCGTCGCGGACGACCGTGAGATGGACGTGGTCCTGGAGATGGACAAGAAGCCGGGCCTGTTCAGCGAGGGCAGCGACTCCTACCGCTCGTTCCGGGTCGGTCTGAACGATTTCCACGGGACGGACTGGTCCGGGTACGTCAACGAGTGGCTGGCCGAGGTCGGCGGGCGGCGGGCCTGGTTCTGAGCGCGGACCGCCTAGGCTCGGGCGTACCAGTTGCCGACGAATCAGGAGGTGCCGACGTGAGCGAGCTCAAGAGGCCGCCGCTTCCCCATGACTTCCACCCCGAGGTGCCGTCGTTCACGGTGGTGAGCGAGGACGTCGAGCCGGGTGCCGTGCTCAAGGACGCGCAGGTCTATGCGGCCGGGAACACCTCGCCGCAGCTGCGGTGGGAGGGTTTCCCGGCCGGTACGAAGAGCTTCGCGGTGACGTGCTTCGACCCGGACGCGCCGACGGGCAGCGGGTTCTGGCACTGGTCGGTGTTCGATATCCCGGCGTCGGTGACGGAGCTGCCGGCGGGTGCGGGCAGCGGGAAGTTCGAGGGGCTGCCGGCCGGCGCGGTGCAGGTGCGCAACGACTACGGGTCGAAGGACTTCGGCGGCGCCGCGCCGCCCGCCGGGGAGACGCACCGGTACGTGTTCACGGTGTACGCGGTCGACAGCGAGAAGCTCGGTCCGGACGCGGAGGCGTCGCCCGCCGTGGTGGGTTTCAATCTGCGCTTCCACACGCTCGGGCGTGCCCAGCTCATCGGTGAGTACACGGCTCCCGCGGAGAGCTGAGCGTTCGTTTTCCGTTTGCCCTGCCCTGGTCTTGGAGAGATCAGGGCAGGGCATTTTTCTGTTGTCGGTCCGGGTTCACCGCCGGGGCGGGCGCGGATATTGCGTTGTCCATCGTGGCGAGCCCGGCCAGAGTTGATCCCAGCCCGCGTCGGTGGGCCGGCACTACGGAGGTGGGCAGGATGCGGGACACGCTGGTACTCAACGCGAGCTTCGAGCCGCTGTCGACGGTGACGCTCAACCGTGCCGTGGTGCTGGTGCTCCAGGACAAGGCCGTGGTCGAGCAGTCCCATCCCGAGCTGCGGATGCGTGCGGCGACGATGGACATACCGGTGCCGCGGGTGATCCGGCTGTGCAGATATGTCCGGGTGCCCTTCCGAAGACAGGCTCCGTGGTCGAGACGGGGGGTGCTGATCAGGGACCAGCACCGGTGCGCGTACTGCGGGCGGCGCGCGACGACCGTGGACCACGTGGTGCCGCGGGCTCAGGGCGGCCGGGACGGGTGGCTGAACACGGTGGCGTCCTGCGCCGAGGACAATCACCGCAAGGCGGACCGGACGCCGGAGGAGGCGGGGATGCCGTTGCTGCGGCAGCCGTTCGTGCCGTCGCCCGCCGATGCGATGCTGCTCGCGATGGCGGTCGGGGACCGCTCGGAGCTGCCGGAGTGGCTGTCCACGGGGGCGGTGCCGGCGGCGTAGGGGACGCTCCGGCAGGAGTGGCGTAGTACGGGGTCGACTTGTTCGCGGGAAGCCCGCCTTCGGATCGAAGGCGGGCTTCGTGGTGTGTCTATGGGGCGTACTGCCGTTATTTGAGGGTGAGTTGGAGGATCGCGACGATGCCGACGACGATGATCACGCCGCGCAGTACCGCGGGCTTGAGGCGGCGGCCGACCTTGGCGCCGATCTGGCCTCCTATGGTCGAGCCGACGGCGATGAGCAGGACGGCGGTCCAGTTGAACTCGGCGACGAAGAGGAAGAAGACCGCCGCGATGCCGTTGACGAGAGCGCCGAGGATGTTCTTGACGGCGTTGATGCGTTGCAGGCTCTCGGAGAGGAGCAGGCCCATCAGGGAGAGGTAGAGCACTCCTTGTGCGGCGCCGAAGTAGCCGCCGTACATGCTGGCGAGGAAGAGGCCGACGAGGAGGGCGGGGCCGCCTTCGGGGTGGGCTTCGGTGCCCTGGGCCTCGCGGCGGCGCTTGATGGCGGCGGCCAGGCGCGGCTGGAACAGGACGAGGACGAGGGCCAGGCCGACCAGGACGGGGACGATGGCGTCGAACGACGAGGAGGGCAGGGCGAGCAGCAGGGCCGCTCCGGCGAGCCCGCCGGCGAGGCCGACGCCGCCGAGGCGCAGGACGCGGCGGGTCTGGCCGCGCAGTTCGTGGCGGTAGCCGATGGCACCGCTGATGGAGCCGGGGACCAGGCCGAGGGCGTTGGAGACATTGGCGGTGATCGGCGGCAGGCCGGTCGCCAGGAGCACGGGGAAGGTGAGCAGCGTGCCGGATCCGACGATCGTGTTGATGGTGCCGGCGCCGATTCCGGCCGCGAAGACGGCGAGTGCTTCCCAGATGGACAAGGCCATCTCCTTACACGTTCAGTGAGTCGCCTCCCCGCCATGGAGGTCGAGGGGCCGCACTGATCATGCATGAACCGTGTACGGGGCAGTCAACTGGCCCCATACCACGGGTCGTTCTGGGTGGCCGGCCTGGTGCGCGGATGGCCGGGTCGGGTGTGGCCCGGCCGCGCGGGGGTCCTGGTCCGGGTCGTGCGGGTCAATCGACGGGGGGTTCCTCGCGGCGCTCGACGGCGCCGTTGCCCTTGTTGCCGGTGTTGAAGCCGGGCATGCCGCCGCCGAGGTTGCCGAAGGCGCCGGAGAGGCCCTTGAGGGCGTCACCGATCTCGCTGGGCACGATCCAGAGCTTGTTGGCGTCGCCTTCGGCGATCTTCGGGAGCATCTGGAGGTACTGGTAGGAGAGCAGCTTCTGGTCGGGGTCTCCGGCGTGGATGGACTCGAAGACGGTGCGGATGGCCTGGGCTTCGCCCTCGGCGCGCAGGGCGGCGGCCTTGGCCTCACCTTCGGCGCGCAGGATCGCGGACTGCTTCTCGCCTTCGGCGCGCAGGATCTCCGACTGCCGTACACCTTCGGCCTGGAGGATCGCGGCGCGCTTGTCGCGGTCGGCGCGCATCTGCTTCTCCATCGAGTCCTGGATGGAGGTGGGCGGCTCGATCGCCTTGAGCTCGACGCGGTTGACGCGGATGCCCCACTTGCCGGTGGCTTCGTCGAGGACGCCGCGGAGGGCCGCGTTGATCTCCTCGCGGGAGGTCAGGGTCCGCTCCAGGTCCATGCCGCCGATGATGTTGCGGAGGGTGGTGACGGTGAGCTGCTCGATCGCCTGGATGTAGCTGGCGACTTCGTAGGTGGCGGCGCGGGCGTCGGTCACCTGGTAGTAGATGACGGTGTCGATGTTGACGACCAGGTTGTCCTGGGTGATCACCGGCTGGGGCGGGAAGGGGACGACCTGTTCGCGGAGGTCGATCCGGTTGCGGATCGAGTCGATGAACGGGACGACGATGTTCAGGCCCGCGTTCAGTGTCCGGGTGTAGCGGCCGAAGCGCTCCACGATGGCGGCGCTGGCCTGTGGGATCACCTGGATGGTCTTGATCAGGGCGATGAAGACCAGCACCACCAGAATGATCAGGACGATGATGATCGGTTGCATCGCTTATCCCCGTGCCCTTCTTGCTCTCGGATGCTCCGGAAAGCGTTGGCGTTTACCGGACTTGATGATCCTGGCATGGTTCACATGACGATGGCAGTGGCTCCGTCGATCTCGACGACGTCGACCTGGTGTCCGGGCTCGTACACGGAGTCCGTGTCGAGTGCGCGGGCCGACCAGACCTCGCCGGCGAGTTTGATCCGGCCGCCTTCGGCGTCGACCCGTTCCAGGACGGTGGCTTGACGGCCCTTCAACGCCTCGGTGCCGGTGGCGAGTTGGGGGCGGCCGACGCTGTGGCGGGCGGCGATGGGGCGTACGACGGCGATGAGGGCGACGGAGACGGCGATGAACAGGAGGACCTGTCCGACGGGTCCGAGGCCGAGGCCGGCGCCGATGGCGGCGGCGCCCGCGCCGGCCGCCATCATGCCGAACTCCGGCATGGCGGTCAGCACCAGGGGGATGCCCAGTGCCACCGCGGCCATCAGCCACCACACCCACGCCTCGATGTTCACCAGGTCATGGTAGGTCGGGGCGTCCCCCGACCGACAGGGCGCGAAGGCCCTGACTAGCTCATCGGGAGCCCGGTGGCCGTGTAGCGGTCGCCGCGGTGCTCGACGAGGAGGGGCAGGCCGAAGCAGAGGGAGAGGTTGCGGGAGGTGAGTTCGGTCTCCATGGGGCCGGCGGCGAGGACCTTGCCCTGGCGGATCATGAGGACGTGGGTGAAGCCGGGGGCGATCTCCTCGACGTGGTGGGTGACCATGATCATCGAGGGCGCGTACGGGTCGCGGGCGAGCCGGCCGAGGCGGCGGACCAGGTCCTCGCGGCCGCCGAGGTCGAGGCCGGCGGCGGGCTCGTCGAGGAGGAGGAGTTCGGGGTCGGTCATCATGGCGCGGGCGATGAGGGTGCGCTTGCGCTCGCCCTCGGAGAGGGTGCCGAACTTGCGGTCGAGGAAGTCCGTCATGCCGAGCCGGTCGAGGAAGGCGCGGGCGCGGTCCTCGTCGACGGCGTCGTACTGCTCCTGCCAGGTGGCGGTCATGCCGTAGGCGGCGGTGAGGACGGTCTGCAGGACGGTCTGGCGCTTGGGGAGCTTGTCGGCCATGGCGACGCCGGCCACGCCGATGCGCGGGCGCAGCTCGAAGACGTCGACCCGGCCGAGCTGTTCGCCGAGGATCCGGGTGGTGCCGGTGCTCGGGAAGAGGTAGCTGGAGGCGATGTTGAGGAGGGTGGTCTTGCCTGCGCCGTTGGGTCCGAGGATGACCCAGCGCTCGCCTTCCTTGACCGACCAGGAGACGTCGTCCACCAGAGCGCGTCCGTCGCGGACCACGGATACGTCCACCAGCTCCAGTACATCGCTCATGAGCGCGTTGTCTCCCCATGCCATCGTCTTGAGTTCGCGAGTGCGTTCCGGGACGCGCCGGTGGGCGCGGTCCCCAGGGAAAACCTACGCCACTGGCGAAGTGATCCCGCCTCTAGGTCCGGTCGCAGGGTTTCCCTAGGCTGGAGTCCATGTTCTCGGAACCACGTTCAGGTCGGCTGGCCGCTTGGGGAAATGCCCTGTTGGCCGGAAATGTCTCACCGGACGACGCGGCGCTCGCAATCGTCGGGGACGATGCGGTGCACCGCGTCGAGGGGCTGCCGGGCGAGTCCGCGCCCGTGGGGCTCACCTTCGCGCTCGGGCGGCTGCGCACGCTCGGGGTGAGCGGGTGGCGGCTCGCGCTCCCGGTGGCCGGGCATCCGCTGGGGCTCAGCGGTCCGGCGGAGTTCAACGCGCGGGCGCTGGAGGCCGAGGAGGCCGTGGTCGGGTTCGGGGCGCCGTACGGCCTGGTGCCCGAGGTGTACGAGGCCGGGCCCGCCGGGGACGTGCACGTGGAGGTCGTGTGGCACTGCCTCGCGGTGCGTGAGGCGCCGCCCGCGGACGTGCCCTCGCTCGGCGAGGCGGAGCGCGAGCTCGCGGAGGGGCTGCGGGACGCGACGGCCGCGCTGACCCGGCTCGACGTGGCGGGTTCGGGTCCGGCGGCGGCCGCCGCGATCGACGCGTACCGCTCGCGGGTCGAGGGCCCCGACGAGGAGGTGCTGGCACCGGGGTATCCGCCGCGTGCGGTACGGGTGTTGGAGCTGGCCCGGCGGGTGGCGCTGCTGGTGTCGCTCGCGTACGAGAACGGGCACGGGGGCGCGGTGAGCGCTTCCGAGATCGCGGCGCGGGGCGAGGTGCTGCGGCCGGTGGAGCGGGTGGCGCGGCGGGCCCGGGTCGCGGCGTACAACGCGTATGTGGAGGAGCGGCAGCGGGGCTGAGCCCGGGAAGCGGGGCGGGAAAGGGGACGGCCCCCGGGTGGGACCCGGGGGCCGGAGGTCACCGCGTGGGCGCGGTCAGAAGTTGGAGCTCTGGTTCCCGAAGACCGGGTTGAGGACGCCGATCACGCTGACCGCGTTGCCCGTGGCGTTCACCGGCACGTGCACCGGAACCTGGACCAGGTTGCCGGAGACGGCGCCCGGGGAGTTCTGGGCCTTGCCGTCGGCGTCGGCCCCGCCGTGGGCGGAGGCTGCACCGGTCGCGGCGGCGAGGGCGCCTCCGGCGAGCACGGTGACGGCGAGAGCCTTGTTGAGCTTCATGTTCTGGATCCTCCTGGTCGTCGCCGCGGCCGGGCCGGCGCGGCATGCCATGGAGAACGCCGGGTCGCCCCGGGGGGTGCGCTATGTGGGTGACATCCACACGACGGTATGAATCTTCTACCGGACCCTGACGGTCCGCTTTCCTGTTCGGTTCGCCGTTCGGTTCGCCGCGTTTCAGCCGGTCACACCGTGCCGCACGGCCCACAGGGCGGCCTGGGTGCGGTCGGCGAGGTCGAGTTTCATCAGGATGTTCGAGACGTGGGTCTTGACGGTCTTCTCGGACAGGACGAGGTGGCGGGCGATCTCCCGGTTGGAGCGGCCGTCGGCGATCAGCGCCAGGACCTCCTTCTCGCGTTCGGTCAGGGTCGTGCCGCGCCCGGTGCCGCCGTATCCCTCGTCCTGGCTGAGCAGGGCGCCGGCGACCTCGGGCTGGAGCAGCACATGGCCGGCGTGCACCGAGCGGATGGCTCCGGCCAGCGCGTCGGGGTCGACGTCCTTGTACACGTAGCCGGAGGCGCCGGCGCGCAGGGCCGGGACGACCGTGCGCTGCTCGGTGAAGCTGGTGACGACGAGGACCTTCGCCGGGTTGGCGAGCTCGCGGAGCTTGCGCAGGGCCTCGATGCCGTCCATGCCCGGCATCTTGACGTCCATCAGGACGACGTCCGGCTTCAGCTCCTGGGCGCGGGCGACGCCCTCGGCGCCGTCGGAGGCCTCCCCCACCACCTCTATGTCGTCCTGTACCTCCAGGAACGTACGCAGTCCTCGGCGGACCACCTGGTGGTCGTCCACGAGCAGGACCCTGATCACCTTGTCAGCCACCGGGGACCTCCATCTCGATCGTGGCGCCCTCGCCGGGTGCCGATTGCACGGTGAGCCGGCCGCCGACTCCGCTCGCCCGGTGCCGCATCGAGACCAGGCCGAGGTGGCGGCCCGCGCGGCGGACCAGGCCCGGATCGAAGCCCCGGCCGTCGTCACCGATCCGCAGGAGGGCGCCCTGGCCGCTGCGCTCCAGGACCACCTCGACGCGGCCGGCCCCGGAGTGGCGAAGGGCGTTGTGGAGGGCTTCCTGGGCGACGCGCAGCAGGGCCTCCTCCTGGGCCGGGGGCAGGGCGCGCACGCCCCGGTTGGCGAAGGTGACGCGGGCCGCGTGCGCCCGGTCGAGGACCTGGATCTGGGTGCGCAGGGTGTGCACCAGGCCGTCCTCCTCCAGGGCGGCGGGCCTCAACTCCACGACGGCGGCGCGGAGTTCGTCGGCGGCCTCGGCGGCGAGGGAGGCGACCTGCTGGAGCTCGCCCTTGGCGCGGGCCGGGTCGCGGTCGATCAGTGCGGTGGCGGCCTGGGCGGTGAGGCGGAGCGAGAAGAGCTTCTGGCTGACCGCGTCGTGCAGTTCGTGGGCGAGCCGGGAGCGCTCCTCGGCGATGGTCAGCTCGCGGCTGCGCTCGTAGAGGCGGGCGTTGGTGAGGGCGATCGCGGCGTGCTGGGCGAGCAGCCGCAGCAGTTCCTCGTCGTGCTCGGTGAAGCCGCAGCCGCCGCCGGGGCGGGGCCGGGGGCAGCGCTTGTTGGCGAGGAAGAGGGCGCCGAGCGTCTCGTCGCCGTCGCGGATCGGCATGCCGAGGAAGTCGGACATGTCGGGGTGGGCGGCGGGCCAGCCTTCGAAGCGGGGGTCCTTGCGGACGTCGTCGAGGCGCTCGGCCTTCTCCTCGTGGAGCATCGCGGCGAGGATGCCGTGCTGGCGCGGCAGCGGTCCGATGGCCCGCCACTGCTCGTCGCTGACGCCGTCGACCACGAACTGGGCGAAGCCGCCGTGGTCGTCGGGGACGCCGAGCGCGGCGTACTCCGCGTCCAGGAGTTCGCGCGCGGACGCGGTGATCGTCTTGAGGACGTCCCCGACCTCCAGGTGCCTGCTCATGGCGAGCAGGGCGGTGCTCACGGCGGCGAGGCCCGCGCTCGGGGACGGGCTCTGACCTGCTCCGGCGGGATCGGCGGGACGGCTCATGTGGTCACCGTACCGGCGGGGTGCGACAGCGCGCCTCGGCCTGTGGACGGCCACCGCCTAGGGCGGGCGGCCTAGGCCGGAGTGCCCCTGAGGGGCCGCCGGCCCTAGGGCGAAGTGCCTTCCCGGGCCGGGCCCCGCGTCCGAGGCGGCGCGGCTGCGCCCGGAGCCACGCTGAATCCGTCGACGCGTGCGGCGGCCGACCGGTCGGCGGACGGTCCGGGAGAACGGGCCGCCCCGCACGCGGCGCGAGGCGACAGCACCTCGGGCAGAGCCCGACGGACGGAACAGAGGGGTCGGACATCATGCCGGTTGCGATCATCACGGGGGCCTCGAAGGGGCTCGGCAGGGCATTGGCCGAAGGGCTCGCGGAGCGTGGCTGGGACCTGGTCCTGGACGCCCGGACGGCGCCCGTACTGAAGGAGGCGGCGCGCGGCCTCGAACCGTACGGCACGAAGGTCGTGGCGCTGCCCGGGGACGTCACCGACGCCGGGCACCGGGCGGATCTGGTGGCCGCGGCGCGGGAGCTCGGCGGGCTCGATCTGCTGGTGAACAACGCCTCCGCGCTGGGCGCCGAGCCGCTGGTGGCGCTCGCGGAGCTGGGCCTCGCGGGGCTGCGGGCGGCCCTGGAGACCAATGTGGTCGCGGCGCTCGGGCTCGTGCAGGAGGGGCTCGGGCTGCTGCGGGCGGCCCCGGCGGGTGCGGTGGTCGCGGTCAGTTCGGACGCGGCGGCCGAGGCGTACGGGACGTGGGGCGGGTACGGGGCGTCGAAGGCGGCCCTGGACCAGCTGGCCGCGGTGCTCGCCGTGGAGGAGCCGGGCCTGCGGGTGTGGGCGGTGGACCCGGGCGACATGCGCACCGATCTGTACGCGGCGGCGGTGCCGGACGACGACTCGGGGCGGCCCGAGCCGTCGGCGGTGGTGCCGGGGTTCCTGCGGCTGCTCGACGAGCGCCCGCCGAGCGGCCGGTACGGCGCTCCCGCGCTGGTGGCCGGCCGGGAGGCCGGTGGCGTGGACGGCCAGGCGCAGGCCGGTCCCCCCGGTGATCGCGCGCAGACCGATCTCGGGGGCGGCCGCGGGGAGGCCGGGCGATGACGGCGCCCCTGAGGGTGCGGGTGCCGGACGGCCTGCTCGCCTCGGTGCCCGCGGAGGTGCGCGGGGCGGGGCGCGACGACGTGCGCCTGATGGTGTCGCGCGGCACGGAGGTCTCCCACCACGCCTTCCGCGATCTGGCCGGGCAGCTGCGGGCCGGTGACGTCCTGGTGGTCAACACCTCGCAGACGCTGCCCGCCGCGGTCGACGGGGCGGTGGCGGGGGCGCCGGTGGTGGTGCACTTCTCGACGCTGGGCGCGGACGGACGCTGGGCGGTGGAGCTGCGCACACCCACGGCGTCCGGGAGCACCGAGCGGCGCACCGGGGACCGGGCCGAAACGGCCGTGGCGCTGCCCGGCGGACAGCGCCTGGTGCTCGACGAGGCGCTGAGCCCGGACCGGCTGTGGTGGGCGCGGGTGTCGGCCCGGGACGTGCCGGGCCTGATGCGCCGGTACGGGCGGCCCATCCGGTACTCCTACACCGAGCGGGACCAGCCGCTGGCGGCCTACCAGACGGTGTTCGCGCTGCCCGCGCCCGACGGGCTCGGCTCGGCGGAGATGCCGAGTGCGGCACGGCCCTTCACGGCCGGGCTCGTCGCGGATCTGGTGCGGCGGGGCGTGCGGTTCGCGCCGGTCACGCTGCATACGGGGGTGGCATCGGCGGAGGCCCACGAGCCGCCGTACCCGGAGCGCTTCGAGGTGCCGCGGTCGACGGCGCTGTTGGTGAACGCGGCGCGGGCGGGTCGGGGAAGGGGCGTGCGCGGTGCTTCCGCGCAGGGGCGGCGGGAGACGGGTGGGCGGATCGTGGCCGTAGGGACCACGGCGGTGCGGGCCCTGGAGTCGGCGGCCGGGCCCGACGGGGTGGTGCGGGAGGCTGCCGGGTTCACGGATCTCGTGGTGACGCCGCGGCGCGGGGTGCGGGTGGTGGACGGGCTCCTGACGGGGCTGCACGAGCCGGAGGCCTCGCATCTGCTGATGCTGGAGGCGATCGCGGGGCGCGAGGCGCTGGCCGTCGCCTACGACCAGGCGCTGAGCCGGCTCTACCTGTGGCACGAGTTCGGGGACGTCCATCTCCTCCTCCCGGAGGAGAACCCTCACACTGCGCATTGCTCCAGCAACGTCTGGTGATTCTGTTACCTGCCCGATGTGAGCCCGAGCATAGGACGCACATCACTTACGAAGCCGGCTAGTGGATGGATAAAGGGCGTGTGAGCCCGTCGGGAGTGGGTACGAGGCGCCTTTTGTCGGCTCCTGATCCACTACCCGGCTTCGTATGTAGCAGCTTTGCCACGAGATTTTGCGGCCGCTAACAATGGCTCTCGTCGCACAGCGCTGCGGCCAACCGCCGCGGCGCTTCACTGCGCCGTCCCCAGTCATTCGGAAGAGGTCCAACAGCCATGCCCGAGTCCAGCAACCCTGGTCACAGTCGTCTGCCCCAGACGCACAAGATCTCGATTGCCGGTGTCGCCGTCCTCGGCGCCGCCGCTCTCGCCCTCTCGGTCTTCCCCGGGACGGGTCAGTCGGGCAACGCCGCGACCATAGCCGCCGAGCCCGCCGCCTTCTCGGCGACCGTCGCCAGCGCCAAGACGGTCTCGCAGAACGTCGCCAAGCAGCACGTGACCGCGGACAAGCAGGCCCAGGTCGCCGCGAAGGCCAAGGCCGCCGCGGACGCCAAGGCGAAGGCCGAGGCCGAGGCGAAGAAGCGCGACGAGGCCGCCGCCGCGAGCCGCGCCGCCGCCCGCAAGCCGGTCTACGCCAACAACCTCGACGGCTGGATCCGCCAGTCCCTCGACATCATGAAGAGCAAGGGCATCCCGGGCACCTACGACGGTCTGCACCGCAACATCATGCGCGAGTCGACCGGCAACCCGAACGCCATCAACGGCTGGGACATCAACGCCATCAACGGCATCCCGTCGAAGGGCCTGCTCCAGGTCATCCAGCCGACGTTCAACGCCTACCACGTGCCCGGCACCTCGTGGAACATCTACGACCCGGTCGCCAACATCACGGCCGCCGCCAACTACGCGGCCGACAAGTACGGCTCGATGGACAACGTCAACAGCGCCTACTGATCCCTTTCGGGGGCTGGGCACCAGGGCCGGTGAGCGAAGTGCCAGGGCCGGTGAGCGAAGAAGGGCGGCACCCCGTGCGGGGTGCCGCCCTTCGCCGTGACCGGGTCCGGTCAGCGGCCGGTCACTTGCGCATGACCTCGGGCTCGTGGCGGCGCAGCAGGCGTGCGACGACGAAGCCGAGCGCGATGCCGATCACCAGGAGCACCGAGATGTCGGTGAACCACTGCGTGGCGTCGTGCTTCCACAGCGGGTCGAGGTTGGTCGGATCGCTCTGGTCCATCGGCGCCATCAGGTGCGAGAGGTCGAGCGTCGTGCCGACGCCCGCGATGGCCCAGCGCGACGGCATCAGCCAGGCGAACTGCTCCAGGCCGAGCGAGTCGTAGACCTTGAACAGGATGCCGGTGAAGACGACCTGGACGATGGCGAACATGACCAGGAGCGGCATGGTCTTCTCGGAGGTCTTCACCAGCGCCGAGATGATCAGGCCGAACATCATCGAGGTGAAGCCGAGCGCGATCACGACCAGGCACATCTCGACCGCGGGCGGCATCACCAGGCCCTCGGCGGGCAGCTTGCGGGTCGAGAAGCCGATGACGCAGAGGATCACGCCCTGGAAGGCCGTGATGACGCCGAGCACCAGGATCTTGGACATCAGGTACGCCGAGCGGGACAGGCCGGTGGCCCGTTCCCGTTCGTAGATGACCCGTTCCTTGATCAGTTCTCGTACGGAGTTGGCCGCGCCGGAGAAGCACATGCCGACCGCGAGGATCAGCATGATCGTGCCGGCGTCGCCGTTGAACCGGGACGGCGGGGTGGGCGGCGCGAGGCCGAACTTCGCCGGGATGACCACGCTGACCGAGCCGATCACCGCCGGCAGGGCCACCGACAGGGCGAGGAAGCCCTTGTCGGAGGCGATGACGGAGACGTAGCGGCGCATCAGCGTCCACAGCTGGGAGACCCAGCCCTGCGGCTTCGGCGGCTTGATCGCCTGGGCCGGCGGCATCTGCACCGACTGCGGGGCGACGGCGTCGATGTCCGCGGCGTACATCTGGTAGTGCTGCGAGCCCTTCCAGCGGCCCGCCCAGTCGTAGTCGCGGTAGCTCTCGAAGGCGGAGAAGACATCGGCCCAGGTGCCGTAGCCGAAGAAGTTCAGCGCCTCCTCGGGCGGCCCGAAGTAGGCGACCGAACCGCCCGGGGCCATCACGAGCAGCTTGTCGCAGATCGCGAGCTCGGCCACCGAGTGGGTGACGACCAGGACGGTGCGGCCGTCGTCGGCGAGACCGCGCAGGAGCTGCATGACGTCGCGGTCCATGCCCGGGTCGAGGCCCGAGGTGGGCTCGTCGAGGAAGATCAGCGACGGCTTGGTCAGGAGTTCAAGGGCCACCGAGACCCGCTTGCGCTGGCCACCGGAGAGGGAGGTGACCTTCTTCTCCTTGTGGATGTCCAGCTTGAGCTCGCGCAGCACCTCGTCGATGCGCTGCTGGCGCTCGCTCTCGGTGGTGTCGGCGGGGAAGCGCAGCTTGGCCGCGTACTTCAGCGCCTTCTTGACGGTCAGCTCCTTGTGCAGGATGTCGTCCTGCGGGACCAGGCCGATGCGCTGGCGCAGCTCGGCGAACTGCTTGTAGAGGTTGCGGTTGTCGTAGAGGACGTCGCCCTTGTTGGCGGGCCGGTAGCCGGTGAGCGCCTTGAGCAGGGTCGACTTTCCGGAGCCCGAGGGGCCGATGACCGCGATGAGGGACTTCTCGGGGACGCCGAAGGAGACGTCCTTGAGGATGTCCTTGCCGCCGTCGACCGTGACGGTCAGATGGCGGGCGGAGAAGGAGACGTCACCGGTGTCGACGAACTCTTCGAGCCGGTCGCCGACGATGCGGAAGGTGGAGTGGCCGACGCCGACGATGTCCTGCGGGCCGAGCAGGACGCTGCCGCCCTTGGCGATCGGCTGGCCGTTGACGTAGGTGCCGTTGTGGGATCCGAGGTCGCGGATCTCCATCCGGCCGTCCGGCGTCGCGTGGAACTCGGCGTGGTGGCGCGAGACCTGGAGGTCGGAGACGACCAGTTCGTTCTCCAGGGCACGGCCGATGCGCATGACGCGGCCGAGCGCGACCTGGTGGAACGTGGTCGGGCTGCGGTCGCCGTAGGCGGGCGCGGCCCCCGCCGGGCCGCCCTGCTGCGGGAACTGCGGCTGCTGGGGCGGCGGTTGCTGCCACTGCTGCTGCGGGACCTGCGCCTGCTGGGGTTGCTGGGGCTGCTGCGGCTGGGACCAACCGCCCTGCTGGGGCGGGGTCTGCTGGGGTTGGGGTTGGACGGGGGCGGCCTGCGCCTGCTGGGCGGAGGGCTGTGCGTAGGCGGCCGCGGCGGCGCCGGTCAGATTCAGCCGCGGGCCGTCGGTCGCGTTGCCGAGGTGGACCGAGGAGCCGGGGCCGATGTCCATCTGGTGGATCCGCTGGCCCCGCACATAGGTGCCGTTGGTCGATCCGTGGTCCTCGATGACCCAACTCCGGCCGCTCCAGCTGAGCGTGGCGTGCCGCCACGAGACTCTGGCGTCGTCGACCACGAGGTCACCTTGCGGATCACGCCCGAGGGTGTAGGACCTGGACGGATCGAGCGTCCAGGTGCTGCCATTCAATTCCAGTACGAGTTCCGGCACTCCAGCCCCACTTGTCGTCCCCCGAAAGACCTCCGCACCGGAGGCCTGTGACTCCCGACACAGGGAGTCTAGGGATGGTGAACATCGTGGGGAACTATTTCAGGCCCAGGCTCGTATCCGAAACCCGGGCCTTGTGAATTACCGGCACAGACCGTGCACAGTACGGTCCCGTTCCTGCAACAGGCCCTGAGGGCCTGCCCGTTGACGGGTGCCAAACACGCCCCGAGAGTAGTAAGAACCCATGAGTGCGTATGGATCATGATGTCCACGCATAAATGATCTGGCTCCGGATGAAAACGCGCTCTCGGTAGGGAATGGGGCAAGTCGGCTCGTATCGGGGGGCTCTGATGGGCAGGGGCGGCACCGTGTTCCGGGGCGCGATCCGCTGGGGCGATGTCGCGCTCGCCTCGATCGCGTCGGTGAGCTGGGCCGTGGTCGCGATGGCGGGCACGGCCGCGCTGGGGCTGCATCTGCTGGGGGCGGACGCGGCGGGCTCGCTCGGTCCGATGACGGCGGCCGTGGTGGTGCTCGGTGCGGGCGGCTCGGTCACCCCGTCCGGCGATGTCTCGGCGTTCGGCCTGAGCGGCGCCGAGGCGCGGACGAACGTCGATTTCACGCCACTGGGTGTCGGTCTGGCGGGTGCCCTGCTGCTCGCCCTCTTCTTCCTGCGCTCACTGCGGGCGGCCGGGGCCACGGTCCCCGGCGCCGAACTGGCGGCGCGCGCGGCCGCGGTGGCGGCGCTCTTCGTCGCCGTCGTCGCCGGTCTCTCCTGGGCCGGGCACGACCTCGTCACGCTGGACGGCACCCGGCTGGGCCCGAGCGGGGCGGACGGGCCGGCGGTGCCGGGCGTCCCCGGCCTCGGGGACATCGCCGGACTGCTGCCGGGCCGGCTCGCCGGCCTCGCGGGCGCCAGGGCGCGGGTCGGCTTCGGCGTGGACACGGGGCACTCGCTGGCGGGCGCGGCGTGCTGGGTGGCGGCGGTCCTGGTGGTCGCCCTCCTCGCCTCGCGCCGCACACCGCTGCCGCGCGCCTGGTCGGCGCTGCACCGGGCGGTACGCCCCGCCGTGTCCGCCGTGGTGACGGTGGTCCTGGTGGCGGTGGCGGCGGGGCTCGCGGCGGCGGCGTACGCGGCGGCCGGGGACGCCCGTCCCGCGCGGATCGCGGGCGCGGCGCTGCTCGGGGCGCCCAACGCGGTGGGGCCGGCGATCCCGCTGGGCCTGTTCGTGCCGTGGAGCGGGCATGCCACCGGCGCGCTCGCCACCGTGCTCCCCGATCCGGTCGGACGGCTGCTGAGCACCGGCTCCGACCGGCCCCTGACCCTGGGGCGGCTCGCCCAACTCGACCAGCGGGTCTGGCTGTTGGCGGTCGCGGCGGCCTGCCTGATGCTGTGCGCGGGGGTGCTGGTCGCGGTCCGGACTCCGGTGGGCGGGCATCCGGGGGGCGCCTTCACGGGGCGGTGCGCGCTGTCGCTGGCCGCCGTGGGCGCGGTGGCGCTGCCCCTTCTGGTGTGGCTCACCGAGGTGTCCGCGAACGCCTCCCTTTCGGTGCTGGGCTTCGACACGTTCGGGGCGGGTCTGGAGCTGCACGGCGACGCGGGCCTCGCTTTGCCGCTCGGCGCCGCGTGGGGCGCTGCGGCGGGCGCCCTGGGCGCGCTGCTCGCCCGGCGGTCGGGGGCGGCGGGGCGCGGCGCGGCAACGCTGGCGAGGCTGAGCCGGGCCGGGGCGGCCGGGCCCCGCGCGGCGACGCCGGGCGAGGTACCGGCGGCAGCCGACGAGCGCGTACCGAGGCAGGCCCACTCGCCCGCGCTGCCCGACCGCGCACCGGGGCCGAACCACTCGCCCGCACCGCCCGACGGCCGCGCACCCGGGCCGAACCTCCCGCCCGCACCACCCGACGACCGCGCACCGGACCCGCACCACCCGATGCCAGAGGGCGCGCCCACGCCGCCCGGCGAGCGGGTACCGGGGCCGTATCGCCCCGCGCCGCCCCACCGCCCGCCGAACCCGGACACCAACCCGTATCTGAAGCTGCCCCCGGACCTGCACGGCTCCCCCACCCTGCCGGAGGGGCCCCGGCGGCGGCCCCGGCCCCGGGCGCGTCCCGAGGAGGGGCCGCCTCCCCCGCCCGGTACGCCGAGGGGGCGCGGCTGAACCGGGCGGGCTGGGGCGGGGCCGCACGGGGGCGGCCCTGTCCGCTGGGCGGGACGCCGTGCGGCCCGGGCGCCGCGTGCCGATACGGTGGGATCACCATGACGCCATCGCCCCTGCCCCCCGCCGGCCAGGGCTCCGACGCCGGTCAGAGCTCTGACGTACCGACCCTCCTCGTCAAGATCTTCGGCAAGGACCGCCCCGGCATCACCGCCGGACTCTTCGACACCCTCGCCGCCTACGCCGTCGACGTCGTCGACATCGAGCAGGTGGTCTCCCGTGGCCGGCTCGTGCTGTGCGCACTGGTCACCGAACCGACCGTGGCCTCCCAGGGCGAGCTGCGCGCCACTGTGCACAGCTGGGCCGAGTCGCTCCGCCTGGAGGCCGAGATCATCTCCGGCACCGGTGACAACAGACCGCGCGGCAGCGGCCGTTCACATGTCACCGTGCTCGGCCACCCGCTGACCGCGGAGTCCACGGCGGCCATAGCGGCCCGTATCGCCGGCACCGGCGGCAACATCGACCGTATCTTCCGGCTCGCCAAGTACCCGGTCACGGCAGTGGAGTTCGCGGTGTCGGGCGTCGAGACGGCGCCCCTGCGCACCGCGCTCGCGACGGAGGCCGCGGCCCAGGGCGTGGACGTGGCCGTCGTCTCGGCGGGGCTGCACCGGCGGGCCCAGCGGCTCGTGGTGATGGACGTGGACTCCACGCTCATCCAGGACGAGGTGATCGAGCTCTTCGCCGCGCACGCCGGCTGCGAGGCCGAGGTCGCCGAGGTCACCGCCCGCGCGATGCGCGGCGAGCTGGACTTCGAGCAGTCGCTGCACGCCCGGGTGGCGCTGCTGCGGGGCCTGGACGCCTCGGTCGTGGACAAGGTGCGGGCCGAGGTCCGCCTCACCCCGGGCGCCCGCACCCTGATCCGCACGCTCAAGGCGCTCGGCTATCAAGTGGGCGTGGTGTCGGGCGGGTTCACCCAGGTGACCGACGACCTCAAGGACCGGCTCGGGCTCGACTTCGCCTCCGCCAACACCCTGGAGATCGAGGACGGGAAGTTCACCGGCCGGGTCACGGGCGAGATCGTGGACCGGGCCGGCAAGGCCCGGCTGCTGCGCAGATTCGCGGCCGAGGCGGGGGTGCCGCTGGCTCAGACGGTGGCGATCGGCGACGGCGCCAACGACCTCGACATGCTGAACGCCGCTGGTCTCGGCGTCGCCTTCAACGCCAAGCCGGTCGTGCGCGAGGCCGCACACACCGCGGTGAACGTGCCCTTCCTCGACACCGTGCTCTATCTGCTCGGCATCACCCGGGAAGAGGTCGAGGCGGCCGACGGCCTCCTCGACTGAGAACCGCCGTACCGAGACGGGCGTACCGGAGCCGTAGCGGGACGCACCTACGGGAAAGGCCCCGGCGCGCGGTGTGCGCCGGGGCCTTCGTCGCGTACGGGACAGGGGGCGAGCCGTCAGTCGTGCGGGGCCCAGAAGTCGACGAGCGTGGCGACGCCGTGCTCCACGGACTTCCAGGAGCCGTTGAAGCTGAGCACGGCGATGGACGAGGTGGGGAAGCCACTGCGGTTCATCCGCGAGAGCGCGTCGCCGTCGGCGTCGCCCGCGAGCGCGTCGGCCATGGCGTGCATCCCCGGGTTGTGACCGATGAGCAGCAGATCACCGACGTCTTCGGGGGTCTCGTTGACCAGCGCGATCAGCTCGCCGAGGGACGCCTCGTACATCCGCTCCTCGTACACCGTGCGCGGGCGCTGCGACAGTTCGTGGACGGCGAGCTTCCAGGTCTCGCGGGTCCTGACGGCGCTGGAGCACAGGGCGAGGTCCGGGGCGATGCCGGTCGCGGCCAGTCGGCGGCCGGCGGCGGGGGCGTCCGCCCTGCCCCGTTCGGCGAGCGGCCGGTCGTGGTCGGACACCTCGGGCCAGTCGGCTTTCGCGTGCCGGAGAAGGACGATCCTGTGCGGTGTATCGACGCTCATGGTTCCCAGCTTCGCATGAATCGCGCCACCGGGCGCAGGGTGTTGAAGGCTCGGCCGGAGGGGTGAGGCGCGTGCTCGGGGAGCCGGGCCGGGGTCAGCGCGCCAGGCTGTGCTGGATGCGGTCGACGAGGTGGGTGAGGGTGCCGTCGCCGGTGGCGGCGTGGGCGTCGCCCGAGCCGATGACGAGGGCGAGGAGCACGAAGAACGCGACGGCGGGCAGCACGACGCCCCACCACGGCAGCTTGAAGTCGACGCCACCGGCGCCCTGTTGGGGGGACCTGGGGTGGGTGTGGGCCGACATGACCGCCTCCGTGAGGTGCTGGGTTCGGGCTCCGCGGGCGGACGGGGTGTCCGTCGCGGTACCTCAGAACCTACGGATGCGAGGGGGGTCGTCCCATCCGGTGACCCACCCACTTGACCCTGACCCTGACCCCCTAGGGGATGGGGGGCCAGCACCACCACGGCCCGGCCGGGCCGTGGTCAGGGGGAGGCGAGCGTCGCGATGACGGCGACCACGACCGTGACGGCGAGCATCGCGCCGAGCACGAGCAGGAGCTTCTTGTGGCTGTTCTGCGGATTGGGTTCGAGCACTGGCATGCGGTCAGTGTCGCATCCCGGTTTGGTCCGCTATCGCCGGGCCCCGGCCTCGTCCTCGATCGTACGGTCGCGCCCGGCCAGGATCCCGACGACGATCTGCGGGACCATCAGGCCCGCCATCAGGGCGATGGGCAGGTCCCAGCCGCCGCTGCGGTCGTGCAGCACGCCGACCAGGAGGGGGCCGGGTATGGAGAGCAGATAGCCGACGCACTGGGCGAAGGCCGACAGGCGCACCACGCCCGCATGGCTCCGGGACCGCTTGCTGATCATCGTCAGGGCGAGCGGGAAGGCGCAGTTGGAGACGCCGAGCAGCAGCGCCCAGGCCCAGGCGCCGGAGGCCGGCGCGAGGTAGAGCCCGGCGTAGCCGGCCAGGCCGCAGGCGCCGAGTGCGACCACGATCGGGCCCTGGCTGCGCAGCCGGTTGACGAGCCACGGGATGACGAAGCCGAGCGGCACGCCCATGACCATGGTGATGGACAGGAGCAGCCCGGCGGTGCCGGCCGAGACGCCCGCGTCGCGGAAGATCGTCGGCATCCAGCCCATGGTGATGTAGGCGCCGGTGGCTTGGAGGCCGAAGAAGCAGGCGAGGGCCCAGGCGGTGCCGCTGCGGGTGATGCGCAGGGCGGGGGCCGCCTCGTCCGTGGCGCCGATGGCCGGGCCCGCGCTGCCGGAGCGGTCGCGGGTCAGCGGGATCCAGACCGCCACGGCGACGACGGCGAGCAGCGCCCAGATGCCGAGGCCCTGGCGCCAGCTGCCGCCGAGCGCGTCGGTGAGGGGCACGGTGGTGACGGCGGCGAGCGAGGTTCCTGCGGCGAGCGCCATCGAGTAGAGCCCGGTCATCGAGCCGACCCGGTCCGGGAAGTACCGCTTGACGATGACCGGCATCAGGACGTTGCTGAGGGCTATGCCCATCAGGGCGAGCGCGCTGGCCGCGAGGAAGGTGACGGTGCCGCCCGCGAAGGAGCGCAGGAGCAGGCCCGCCGTGATGGCGGCCATGCCCGCGAAGACGACGGCGCCGGGGCCGAAGCGGCGGGCCAGGCGCGGCGCCATGATGCCGAAGACGGCGAAGCAGAACGCGGGCACCGAGGTGAGGACGCCGGCGATGCCGCCGCTCATGTGCAGCCCGCCGGTGACCTCCTTCATCAGCGAGCCGAGGCTGGTGATCGCGGGGCGCAGGTTGACCGCGGCGAGCACCAGCGCGAGCGGCACGAGCCAGCGCGTCCACGTCGGCACCCGGGCCGCGCCGGCGGGTGCGGGGGCTTCGGGGGGCGCGGCGGGGACGGTGGGCGCGGGGCTCAGCGTGGTGGTCTCTTCGTCGGGCATGATGCCATCATAGAATCATGGGATGATTGGTTGTCCAATCGATGCAGGTTAGTTTTCCGGTATCCCACCCCCTCTCGGACTGGAGCACCATGACGCTCAGCTCTCCCCGGCGATCCGCCCTCGCCGACCAGGTGATCGCGCAGTTGCGCAACCAGATCACCTCGGGCGAGTGGCCGGTGGGCTCACGCATCCCCACCGAGCCCGAGCTGGTGGAGCAGCTCGGGGTGGCGCGCAACACGGTCCGCGAGGCGGTCCGGGCCCTCGCCCACAACGGGCTGCTCGACATCCGCCAGGGCTCGGGCACCTATGTCGTGGCGACGAGCGAGCTGGCCGGGGTGATGCACCGCCGCTTCGCCGACGCCGATCCCCGCCATGTGGCCGAGCTGCGCTCCACACTGGAGTCGTCGGCGGCCAAGCTGGCCGCCGAGCGGCGCACCGAGCGCGAGCTCAAGCAGCTCGACGCACTCCTGGAGCGGCGCGAAGAGGCCTGGGCCTCGGGTGACCGGGAGGCGTTCGTGGCGGCGGACGCGACGCTGCACCTCGCGGTCGTGGCCGCCTCGCACAACGACGTACTGACCGAGCTGTACGCGGACCTCGGTCATCTGCTGCGCGACTGGCTGCGGGACGACGTGGCTCTGGAGATGACGCCGGAGAACCACATGGACCACGCCCGGATGGTCGACGCGATCCGGCTCGGGGACGCGCAGACGGCCGCGTCCGAGGCCGCGGCCCATGCCTTCATCTGCCTGCCGGACCGCCTCGAAGCCCACTGAGCGCGGCGCCGTCGGTCCTCACCGCGCCGCCGAGCGCGGTGCCGTCGGTCCTCACCGTGCCTTCTGGTGGCTCACCCACACCGCGCGCACGTCCTTCCAGCACCGGTCGGTGAGCCGCACGGTCTGCCCCGGGCCCACCCCCACCGCGGCCGCGTCCGCGTCCAGGTCCCACCAGTTGGCGCAGTCGGTGTGCAGCCGCACCAAGTCGGTGTCCGGGTAGGGGTTGTGGCAGTACGCGGTCACCTGCGAGCCGTGCACGGAGGTGTGGCACGCGGCGCCGAACGGCTCGGGCGCGGGGGCCGCGGGCGGGGCCTCGGGGGCGGTGGCCGCCCGCACCACGGAAGGCGCCGCGAACCCGGCCGCCGCCAGCAGCAGGACGAACAGCAGGGCCAGCGCCCGCCGCTGTCCGACCCTCAGCGGGTGCGCGAGCGGCGGGCGCCGGACCCCGCGCGGGCCCCCCTCGTCCGGGGGACGTGCTCGCGAGGCAGCCACACCCCCACCTCCTCCCCGACCGATCGCCCGACATGTCCGTTTCGATCAGTCTGCGGGGAAGTCGCGGCGCACGCACGGCGGCCGCCCGCCGGAAGGCTCCGGTGGGCGGCCGCGGAACGAGCTGTGCGGGGTCAGGCACCCACGGCGTGCAGACCGCCGTCGACGTGGATGATCTCGCCCGTGGTCTTCGGGAACCAGTCCGAAAGGAGCGCGACGACGCCCTTGCCGGCCGGCTCGGGGTCCGACACGTTCCACTCCATCGGGGAGCGCTGGTTCCACACGTCCGCGAGCTCGCCGAAGCCCGGGATGGACTTGGCGGCCATGGAGCCGATCGGGCCCGCCGAGATCAGGTTGCAGCGGATGTCGTCCTTGCCCAGGTCGCGGGCCATGTACCGGGAGGTCGCCTCCAGGGCGGCCTTGGCCGGGCCCATCCAGTCGTACTGCGGCCAGGCGTACTGCGCGTCGAAGGTGAGACCGACGACCGCACTGCCCGGCGCGAGCAGCTCGCGCAGCGACATGGTGAGCGACTTCAGCGAGAACGCCGAGACGTGCATGGCGGTGGCCACCGACTCGAACGGCGTGTTGAGGAAGTTGCCGCCGAGCGCGTCCTGCGGGGCGAAGCCGATGGAGTGCACGATGCCGTCGAGGCCGCCGAGCTCCTCCTTGACCAGGCCGGCGATCCGGTCCAGGTGCTCCTGGTTGGTCACGTCCAGCTCAAGGACCTTGGCGGGCTTGGGGAGCTTCTTGGCGATGCGCTCGGTCAGGGTCGGCCGCGGGAAGGCGGTCAGGATGACCTCGGCGCCCTGCTCCTGAGCCAGCTTCGCGGTGTGGAAGGCGATGGAGGACTCCATCAGCACACCGGTGATCAGGATGCGCTTGCCCTCAAGAATTCCGCTCATGGTGATCAGTGACCCATGCCCAATCCGCCGTCAACCGGGATGACGGCTCCAGTGATGTACGAGGCGTCGTCCGAGGCGAGGAACTTCACCGCGGCGGCGATCTCCTCGGGCTGCGCGTAGCGGCCCAGCGGCACCTGGGACACGATGCCCGCGCGCTGCTCCTCGGTGAGCACCTTGGTCATGTCGGTGTCGACGAAACCGGGTGCCACGACGTTGAAGGTGATGTTCCGGGACCCGAGCTCACGCGCGAGGGACCGGGCGAAGCCCACCAGACCGGCCTTGGAGGCGGCGTAGTTGGCCTGCCCCGCCGAGCCGAGCAGCCCCACGACGGAGGAGATCAGCACCACGCGGCCCTTCTTGGCCCGCAGCATCGCACGGTTGGCGCGCTTGACCACGCGGAAGGTGCCGGTGAGGTTGGTGTCGAGGACGGAGGTGAAGTCGTCCTCGGACATGCGCATCAGGAGCTGGTCCTTGGTGACGCCGGCGTTGGCGATCAGGACCTCGACGGGACCGTGCTTGTCCTCGATCTCCTTGTAGGCCTGCTCCACCTGCTCGGTGTCCGTGATGTCGCACTTGACGGCGAGGACGCCCAGCTCGGTCAGGGCGGCCGGCGGCTCCCCGGTGCGGTACGTGATCGCGACCTTGTCGCCGCTGTCGGCAAAAGCGCGGGCGATGGCGAGGCCGATGCCCCGGTTACCTCCGGTGATGAGAACCGAGCGGCTCAACGGATCACCCTTTCGATAGGCGGATTCGTACTCCACGCAAACTATCGGTACCGCCCGACTTACGAGGAATCGGGCCCTGACAGTGGCGTGGAACGAGCGCTGTCGGGTCCCTACAGAAAGGCCGTAGTCATGAGGCCGGTCGGCGCGACATGATCGGGGGCGACCGGTCTCGTACGACAGGGGAGACAGCTGTGCCATCAGGGACCCATTCCATCGACGACGCCTTCACGGCGCTGCCGCTGCGCGCACTCGCCGACGCGGCGCTCGCGCGGGCCCGCGCGCTCGG
The DNA here is from genome assembly GCF_002803085.1 of Streptomyces sp. CB01201. GTDB lineage: Bacteria > Actinomycetota > Actinomycetes > Streptomycetales > Streptomycetaceae > Streptomyces > Streptomyces hundungensis. The sequence goes on from NZ_NNBJ01000003.1 coordinate 24,843, forward strand.
CGCCGATCATGCCGACTTCCGCTTCGAGCGGGTGCGCAGCGCCGCCTGGCGGCTGCGGGACGCGCGGCCCGCCGGCTCCTCCGACACCACCGACCTCGGCTACGCGGTGCGCGTGGTGCACGGCGGAGCCTGGGGGTTCGCCTCGGGCGTCGACCTCTCGATGGACGCGGCGGCCAAGGTCGCCTCCCGGGCGGTGGCCATGGCCAAGCTGTCCGCTCAGGTCATCAAGGCAGCCGGGTCGAACGAGCGGGTGGAGCTCGCGGACGAGCCGGTCCACTCCGAGAAGACCTGGGTCTCGTCGTACGAGGTCGATCCCTTCGGCGTGCCGGACGAGGACAAGAGCGCGCTGCTCGCCGACTGGAGCGCGCGGCTGCTCGGCGCGGCCGGGGTCGAGCACGTGGACGCGTCGCTGCTGACGGTGCACGAGAACAAGTTCTACGCGGACACCGCGGGCACCGTGACCACCCAGCAGCGGGTGCGGCTGCACCCCCAGCTCACCGCGATCGCGGTGGACCGCACCACCGGCGAGTTCGACTCGATGCGCACCCTGGCGCCGCCGGCCGGGCGCGGCTGGGAGTACCTGACCGGGACCGGCTGGGACTGGGACGCGGAGCTGGAGGAGATCCCGGCGCTTCTGGCCGAGAAGATGCGGGCCCCCCGCGTCGAGGGCGGCCGCTACGACCTGGTGGTGGACCCGTCCAACCTGTGGCTGACCATCCACGAGTCGATCGGCCACGCCACCGAGCTGGACCGCGCGCTGGGCTACGAGGCGGCGTACGCGGGCACCTCGTTCGCCACGTTCGACCAGCTGGGGAAGCTGGCGTACGGCTCACCGGTGATGAACGTGACCGGCGACCGGACCGCGGAGCACGGGCTCGCCACGATCGGCTACGACGACGAGGGGGTGGCGGCGCAGTCCTGGGACCTGGTGAAGGACGGCACCCTGGTGGGCTATCAACTCGACCGCCGCATCGCGAAGTTGACCGGTCTGGGCCGTTCCAACGGCTGCGCCTTCGCCGACTCCTCCGGGCACGTCCCGGTCCAGCGGATGGCGAACGTCTCGCTCCAGCCGGACCCGGGCGGGCTCTCCACGGAGGATCTGATCGGCGGGGTCGAGCGCGGCATCTACGTGGTAGGCGACCGCTCGTGGTCGATCGACATGCAGCGCTACAACTTCCAGTTCACCGGCCAGCGCTTCTTCCGCATCGAGAACGGGCGCCTGGCGGGCCAGCTCCGCGATGTCGCCTACCAGGCGACCACCACCGACTTCTGGGGCTCCATGGAGAAGGTCGGCGGCCCCCAGACGTATGTCCTGGGCGGCGCCTTCAACTGCGGCAAGGCCCAGCCGGGCCAGATCGCCGCGGTCTCCCACGGCTGCCCCTCCGCCCTGTTCCGCGGCGTCAACATCCTCAACACCACGCAGGAGGCGGGTCGATGAAGCACGGGTCCCAGCACAGCGCCCCCGGCCGGGGGTCCGGGGGGCGTCCCCCGGGTCAGCACAGTCTCAACACCACGCAGGAGGCGGGTCGATGAGCTCGCGTACGACCGTCAAGCCGCACGAGATCGTCGAGCGGGCCCTGGAGCTGTCCACCGCGGACGGCTGTGTGGTCATCGCCGACGAGCAGTCCTCGGCCAATCTGCGCTGGGCCGGCAACGCGCTGACCACCAACGGCGTGACCCGGGGACGCACCCTCACCGTGATCGCCACGGTGGACGGCGCCCAGGGCACCGCCTCCGGTGTCGTCTCGCGTTCGGCCGTCACCGCCGACGACCTGGAGTCCCTGGTGCGGGCCGCGGAGTCGGCCGCGCGCGGGGCCGGCCCCGCGGAGGACGCCCAGCCGCTGGTCACCGGCGTCCCGGTGGCGGCGGACTTCACGGACGCCCCCGCCGAGACGACCTCCGCCGTGTTCACCGACTTCGCGCCCGCCCTCGGCGAGGCCTTCGCGCGGGCCCGGGCCGGCGGGCGCGAGCTGTACGGCTTCGCCAACCACGAACTGAGCTCCACCTACCTGGGTACGTCCACGGGGCTGCGGCTGCGCCACGACCAGCCCAACGGCACCCTGGAACTCAACGCCAAGTCCCCGGACCGGACCCGCTCGGCATGGGCGGGGCGGGCGACGGCGGACTTCAAGGACGTCGACCCGGGCGCGCTCGACGAGGAGCTGGCCCGCCGCCTCGGCTGGGCCGAGCGCCGCATCGACCTGCCCGCCGGGCGGTACGAGACCCTGCTGCCGCCGACCGCGGTGGCCGATCTGCTGATCTACCAGATCTGGTCGGCCGCGGCCCGGGACGCCGCCGAGGGCCGGACCGTGTTCTCGAAGCAGGGCGGCGGCACCCGCCTCGGCGACACCCTCTCGCCGCTCCCGCTCACACTGCGCAGCGACCCGAACGAGCCGGGCCTGGAGTACGCGCCGTTCCAGGTGGCGCACTCCTCGGGCGACACGGAGTCGGTGTTCGACAACGGGCTCCCGCTGACCGCGACCGACTGGATCCGCGGGGGCCGGCTGGAGAACCTGGTCACCACCCGGCACAGCGCCGCCCTGACCGGCCTGCCGCTCGCCCCCTCCCCCGGCAACCTGATCCTGGACGCCGGCGGCGGGCGCACCCTGGACGAGATGGTCGCCGCCACCGAGCGCGGGCTGCTCCTGACGTGCCTGTGGTACATCCGCGAGGTGGACCCGGCCACGCTGCTCCTGACCGGTCTGACCCGCGACGGGGTGTATCTCGTGGAGAACGGCGAGGTGGTCGGCGAGGTGAACAACTTCCGGTTCAACGAGTCGCCGGTCGACCTGCTCTCGCGGGCCACCGAGGCGGGCCGCACCGGCAAGACCCTGCCGCGGGAGTGGAACGACTACTTCACCCGGACCGCGATGCCCGCGCTGCGCGTCCCCGACTTCAACATGAGCTCGGTCAGCCAGGGTGTGTGACCCGCCTAGACTGGCGTTCCCACCCCCATCACCACAAGGAGACCCGGAACCGTGACGGACATCGTCGACGAGCTGAAGTGGCGCGGGCTTTTCTCGCTGTCCACTGACGAGGACGCATTGCGCAAGGCTCTCGCGGACGGTCCCGTCACGTTCTATTGCGGCTTCGACCCGACCGCGGCCAGCCTGCACGTCGGGCACCTGGTGCAGGTCCTCACCGTCCGCCGGCTCCAGCAGGCCGGGCACCGGCCGCTGGCGCTCGTGGGCGGCGCGACCGGTCAGATCGGTGACCCGCGCCCGACCGCCGAGCGCACCCTGAACGACCCGGAGACGGTCGCGAACTGGGTGAACCGGCTGCGGAGCCAGATCGAGCCGTACCTGTCCTTCGAGGGCGAGAACGCGGCCGTGATGGTCAACAACCTGGACTGGACCGCGGGCATGTCCGCGATCGAGTTCCTGCGGGACATCGGCAAGCACTTCCGGGTCAACAAGATGCTCACCAAGGACTCGGTGGCCCGCCGCCTGGAGTCCGAACAGGGCATCAGCTACACGGAGTTCAGCTACCAGCTGCTCCAGGGCATGGACTTCCTGGAGCTGTACCGGCGCTACGGCTGCACCCTCCAGCAGGGCGGCAGCGACCAGTGGGGCAACCTCACCGCCGGGCTGGACCTGATCCACCGCCTGGAGCCGGACGCCGAGGTGCACTGCCTGGCGACGCCGCTGATGGTCAAGGCGGACGGCACCAAGTTCGGCAAGACCGAGGGCGGGGCGGTGTGGCTCGACCCGGAGATGACCACGCCGTACGCGTTCTACCAGTTCTGGCTGAACGTGGACGACCGGGACATCTCGACGTACATGCGCATCCTCTCCTTCCAGTCCCGCGAGGAGCTGGAGGAGATCGAGAAGCTCACCGAGGAGCGCCCGCAGGCGCGGGCCGCCCAGCGGGCGCTCGCCGAGGAGCTGACCACCCTGGTGCACGGCGCGGACCAGTGCGCGGCCGTCATCGACGCGTCCAAGGCGCTGTTCGGCCAGGGCGAGCTGGCCGAGCTCGACGAGGCGACGCTGGCCGCCGCCCTGTCCGAGCTGCCGAACGCGAAGGTGACCGAGCTCGGCCCGGTCACCGACCTGTTCGCCGAGGTGGGCCTGGTGGCCAGCAAGTCGGCGGCCCGCCGCACCGTGAAGGAGGGCGGCGCCTACGTGAACAACGTGAAGGTGACGGCCGAGGACGCGGTGGCCACGGCGGAGGAACTCCTGCACGGGCGCTGGCTGGTGCTGCGCCGGGGCAAGAAGAACCTGGCGGCCGTCGAGGTCGTCGGCGCCTGACCGTTCACGGCACCAAGGGGCGCCTGACCGTTCCCGGCACATGGGCGCCCTGACCGCCGACAGCACAAAAAAGAGGGCGGCTCCTTCGCGGAGCCGCCCTCTTCGTGCTGCCGTCAGGCTCTCTGCCTGTTGCCCCGCACCGCCATGTAGAGCATGTCGCCCAGGAAGACGATGACGACGGCGGCCGCGATCTGGAGTCCGTGCCGGCCCCAGTCGATGCCCTTGGTCTCGGCGATCCCGATCGCGCGGGCGATCGAGTTGCCGACCACGCCGCCGATGATGCCGAAGATGGTGGTCAGCCAGAGCGGACTGTGCTGCTTGCCGGGAATGATCGCCTTGGCGATGAGACCGAGCACGAATCCCACGATGATGGCCCACAACCAGCCCATGGCTGCCTCCTTGTACGGCTCGACGTGAGCAGGTTCAGCCAGTGTCGGCCCGTCCTCGGTACGGCGCATGTCGGATACGTCCATACGTGGTGGGTACTGGGGCATCCGCGCAGGTTGAAGCCGCCCCGGTCTCGAACCCGGCGGACCCTCGGCGTACGGTGATAGCAGTCCGGGCCGGGGAGAGCCCGCCGTGGAATTCGGGTGGTGGAACGTGATGCGGAAGCAGAGCAGCGGCCAGGTCTTCCGGATCACCGGAGCCCGCCGGTCGCTCGACGAGGACGTCCGGGGCCGGCAGCGGCGCTATGTGATCTCGATGTCGATCCGCACCCTGTCGGTGGTGCTGACCGCGGTGCTGTGGAACGTCGAGCGTCCTGTCGCGATTGTGACGCTGGTGCTCGGCGCGCTGCTGCCCTATGTGGCGGTCGTGTTCGCCAACGCGGGCCGGGAGAACGTGACTTCGCTGCCCTCCACCTTCATTCCCGCACCCGTCCGGCCGGCGCTCGGCGCGGCCCCCGTGGGCGGCCCCGCGGAATCCCCGGCGGAGGCCGGAGACGGTGACCCGCAGTGGCGTGCGCACGAGCACGGCTGATTCGTCACCGTCCGCGAAGCTCAAGAAAACCTCAGATCAATCATGAAGTTCCGGTGCACCACACCGGGTCCCCCATGACATACTTCGTAAGCGCTCCGCATCCCCCGTCGGAGCGACGGACCGACGCCGGGCAGCTCCCCCCGTGGCTGCTCGGCGTCGCCTTTGTACGGGGCAGTGGGCCGCTTCGCACCAGGCCGCATGCCGCACAATTGTCTCTGTGAGTGACGAGACCAGCGACGAGACCCCCATCTGTTCCGCCAAGGGCTGCCGTGCCGACGCCGTGTGGGTGCTGGCGTGGAACAACCCGAAGATCCACACGCCGGAGCGCCGCAAGACCTGGCTCGCGTGCGACGAGCACCGCGAGCACCTGTCCCAATTCCTGGGCGTGCGGGGGTTCTTGAAGGACGTGGTGACGCTCGCCGAGTGGGAGTCGTCAGCCGCCGATCGCTGACATCGGGCGGTCGGGCTGGAGGAAGGAGGGGTCGTCGAGGCCGGAGCCGGCCTTCTTGCCCCACATCGCCAGCTTCCACAGGCGGGCGATCTCCTCGTCCCCGGCGTCCGAGCGCAGGGCCGCGCGCAGGTCGGACTCCTCGCGGGCGAACAGGCAGGTGCGCACCTGGCCGTCGGCGGTGAGCCGGGTCCGGTCGCAGGAGCCGCAGAACGGGCGGGTCACCGAGGCGATGACGCCCACGGTGTGCGGGCCCCCGTCGACCACCCAGCGCTCGGCGGGCGCGGAGCCCCGCTCGTCCTCCCCCTCGGGCGTCAGCGTGAAGCGCGTACGCAGCGAGGCCAGGATGTCACCGGCGGTGATCATGCCGTCGCGCTTCCAGCCGTGCTGGGCGTCGAGCGGCATCTGCTCGATGAAGCGGAGCTCGTAGTCGTGCTCGACGGCCCAGGCCAGCAGGTCGGGGGCCTCGTCGCCGTTGAGGCCCGGCATCAGGACGGTGTTGACCTTGACCGGGGTCAGACCCGCCTCGCGGGCGGCCTGCATGCCCTCGATGACGTCCTTGTGGCGGTCGCGCCGGGTGAGCGTCTTGAAGACCTCGGGCCGCAGGGTGTCCAGGGAGACGTTGACGCGGTCGAGGCCGGCCGCCTTCAGGGCACCGGCGGTGCGCTTGAGGCCGATGCCGTTGGTGGTGATCGACATCCGGGGGCGGGGCTCCAGGGCGGCGCAGCGCTCGACGATTCCGACCAGTCCGGGCCGCAGCAGCGGCTCGCCGCCGGTGAAGCGGACCTCGGTGATGCCGAGGTCCGTGACGGCGATGCGGATGAGGCGGACGATCTCGTCGTCGGTCAGCAGATCCGGCTTGGCCAGCCACTGCAGGCCCTCTTCCGGCATGCAGTAGGTGCACCGCAGGTTGCACCGGTCGGTGAGCGAGACGCGCAGGTCGGTGGCCACCCGGCCGTAGGTGTCGATGAGCACTTGTGGGCCCCCTCCCCTGTCCGTCGATGTTCGCCCGGAGTTCGGTCGAACGTCTGCCGCATGTGTATACACCCGAGCCTACGCGAGACCTGTGACAACGGGAGGGGCCGATTGTCACGAGGTGCGGCGAGGCCGTGTCGTAGGGTCCTACGACACGGCCTCGGCCATCCGCCGTGCGGATGTACGTCGCGGGCGGCCCTCAGTGGGCGCCGATGCCCGTCAGGGACTTGACCTCCAGCTCCGCGTACTTGCCCCGGTCGGGCTCCTCCTTGGAGAGCAGCGATCCGATCCAGCCGAGCAGGAAGCCCAGCGGGATCGAGATGAGGCCCGGGTTCTCCAGCGGGAACCAGTGGAAGTCGACGCCCTTGAACATGGACGTCTTCGGGTTGCCGGACACGACGGGCGAGAACAGCACCAGGAACACCGAGCTGAACAGGCCGCCGTAGATCGACCAGAGGGCGCCCTGGGTGGTGAAGCGCTTCCAGAACAGGCTGTAAAGGATGGTCGGCAGGTTCGCGGAGGCGGCCACCGCGAAGGCCAGCGCGACGAGCCCGGCCACGTTCATGTCGCGGGCGAAGGCGCCGAGCAGGATCGCGACCGCGCCGATGAAGACGGTGGCCCAGCGCGCGGCCCGCATCTCCTCCTTCTCGGTCGCCTTCCCCTTGCGGATCACATTGGCGTAGATGTCGTGCGCGAAGGAGGACGACGAGGCGAGGGTGAGGCCGGCGACGACGGCGAGGATGGTCGCGAAGGCGACCGCCGAGATCACCGCGAGCAGAGTCGCGCCGCCGGTGGTGCCGACGCCGCCGCCGAGGTATTCGGCGAGCTGCGGGGCCGCGGTGTTGCCCGCCGGGTTCTGCGCCTTGATGGCCGCGGGCCCGACCAGGGCCGCCGCGCCGAAGCCGAGGGCGATCGTCATCAGGTAGAAGGCGCCGATGATGCCGATCGCCCAGTTCACCGACTTCCGGGCGGCCTTGGCGGTGGGCACCGTGTAGAAGCGGATCAGGATGTGCGGCAGGCCGGCGGTGCCGAGCACCAGGGCGATGCCGAGCGAGAGGAAGTCCAGCTTGGAGGTGCCGTTCACGCCGTACTTCAGGCCCGGCTCCAGGAACGCCGCGCCCTTGCCGCTCTTCTCGGCGGCGCTGCCGAGCAGGTCGGAGACGTTGAAGTGGAACTTGAGCAGCACCAGGAAGGTCATGAGGAGCGCGCCCGCGATGAGCAGCACGGCCTTGACCATCTGCACCCAGGTGGTGCCCTTCATGCCGCCGATGGTGACGTACACGATCATCAGGACGCCGACGAGGGCGACGATGAGGATCTTGCCGGCGTCGGTGGTGATGCCGAGCAGCAGCGAGACGAGGACACCGGCGCCGGCCATCTGCGCCAGCAGATAGAAGATCGACACGACGATGGTGGAGGCGCCGGCCGCGGTGCGCACGGGCCGCTGCCTCATCCGGTAGGCGAGCACGTCGCCCATCGTGTAGCGGCCGGAGTTGCGCAGCGGTTCGGCGACGAGCAGGAGCGCCACCAGCCAGGCGACCAGGAAGCCGATGGAGTAGAGGAAGCCGTCGTAGCCGAACAGGGCGATGGCTCCGGCGATGCCGAGGAAGGACGCGGCGGACATGTAGTCGCCGGAGACCGCGAGGCCGTTCTGGAACGCGGTGAACTGACGGCCGCCCGCGTAGAAGTCGGAGGCGTTCTTGGTCTGCCGGCCGGCCCAGACGGTGATGGCGAGGGTGGCGGCGACGAACACCGCGAACAGGGTGATGATCAGGGGCCGGTGCTCGGTGGTCGAGGCGGCCGCGGCGAGCGGGACGAGGACGGGGCTCATACGTCGGCCTCCATACGGGACTTGATGGCCTCGGCCTTGGGGTCGAGCTTCGCCGCGGCGTGCCGCGAGTAGAACCAGGCGATGAGGAACGTGGTCAGGAACTGGGCGAGGCCGAAGACGAAGGCCACGTTGATGTTGCCGATGACCTTGGTGCCCATGAAGCCGCCCGCGTAGTTGGACAGCAGCACGTACAGCAGGTACCAGATGATGAAGGCGATGGTCAGCGGGAAGGCGAACGAGCGGTGGGCGCGGCGGAGTTCAGCGAATTCCGCGCTCTGCTGCTCCGCGACGAATGCCTCGGTGCTGGGCTGGACTGGGCCGGGGGCCGCCCCGGCTTCGGGCGGCGGCGCGTCGGTGGCCACGGAATCTCCTCGCGATGCGGAAGCGGATCCGGATGGTGCGGATGCGGACGGTGCGGATGCGGATGGTGCGGACAGTGCGGATGCGGACGGTGGTGGGGACGGGGATGCGGCGGGCACGGACAGGTCGGACATGGGGTCTCCGCCGGGGATGGGATGCGGTCCCCCTGACAACGGCACGGGGCGCGGGCCGTCTCGGTTCAGTCCGGCCGTTTTTCTCCTTGGCGGATCCCGGACGGGCGCGTGGCGCGTTCCGTGCTCCCCCTGGCGCGAACCGCGTGACTTTCCGCGCGAACTCGGCGGAAGGCGTTGATCCGCCGAGTTGATCGGCGATAGCTTCACTGCTCCTCCTTCCGTTTCCTCCTTCCGTTACGTACCGAGAGTTCCGCCAACCCCATGGAGACCCCATGCCGTTGCACATCTCCCGTACGCGCCGCGGCGTCGCGGCCTCGGCGGGCCTGGCCACCGCCGTCGCGCTCGCGCTGCTCCCCGGCACCGCTTCGGCCGCCCCCACCGCTGCCGGAGCCACCCCCGCGAAGGCGGCGGCGACCGCCGGTCCCGAGCTGAGCTACATCGTCAACGTCCGCCCCGGGCAGGGGAATTCGGCCCGGGTCCAGAGAGCCGTGGCGCAGGCGGGCGGCTCGGTGCTCCAGGCGTACGACCGGATAGGCGTGCTCGTCGTGCACTCCGCGAACCCGGACTTCGCCAAGACGATCCGCACGGTGCGGGGCGTCGACTCGGCGGGCGCGACCCGCACCGCGCCACTGCCCGCGCAGTCCACCACCGATGTGGGCAGCCCGAAGCACCTCACCGCCGAGGACCTCAAGGCCGCCTCCGCCAAGGCGGCGCCGGGCGAGGATCCGCTGGAGCCGCTCCAGTGGGACCTGAAGGCGATCAAGGCGGACAAGGCGCACGAGAAGACGCTGGGCAGCTCCAAGGTCACGGTCGGCGTGATCGACACGGGCGTGGACGACACCCACCCCGACATCGCGCCCAACTTCGACCGGGCCAAGTCGGTCAGCTGCATCACCGGCAAGCCGGACACCACGGACGGCGCCTGGCGCCCGTTCACCACCGGCGGCTCCCCGCACGGCACCCATGTCGCGGGCGAGATCGCGGGCGCCAAGAACGGCGTGGGCATCACCGGGGTGGCGCCCGGGGTGAAGGTCGCGGCCATCAAGGTGTCCACGCAGGGCGGCAGCTTCTTCTACACCGAGGCCGTGGTCTGCGGCTTCATGTGGGCGGCCGAGCACCACATCGACGTGACGAACAACAGCTATTACACCGACCCGTGGTACTTCAACTGCAAGAACGACCCCGACCAGAAGGCACTGATCGAGGCGATCACCCGGGCCTCGAAGTACGCCGAGTCCAAGGGCACGGTGAACGTGGCCGCGGCCGGCAACGAGAACTACGACTTCGCGTCCGACTCGATCACCGACCCCGCGAGCCCCAACGACACCACCCCGGGCAGCCGGGTGATCGACCCGCACCAGTGCCTGGACATCCCGACCCAGCTGCCGGGTGTGGTAACGGTCGCGTCGACCGGCGCCAAGGGCATCAAGTCGTCGTTCTCCAACTACGGGCTCGGGGTCATCGACATCGCCGCCCCGGGCGGCGACTCGACCGCGTACCAGCCGCCGCAGGCCCCGGCCACCAGCGGTCTCATCCTCGGGCCGGTGCCCGGCGGCACGTGGGCGTACATGGCCGGAACGTCCATGGCGACGCCCCATGTGGTGGGCGTGGCGGCCCTGTTGAAGTCGACGCACCCGCATGCGTCGGCGTTCCAGATCAAGGCGCTGCTCGCGCTCCAGGCGGACCGGACCCCGTGCACCACGCCGTACGACATCAACGGTGACGGGAAGGCGGACGCGGTCTGCCAGGGCGGCAGGTTCTACAACGGCTTCTACGGGGCGGGCATCACCAACGCCCTCAACGCCGTGCAGTAACAAGTGGATCAAGGCAGTTGAAGGGGGCCGCCCGCATCGCGGACGGCCCCCTTCGGTGTGCTGTGGCCCGTTACGGCTTGACGAGGACCTTGAGAGCGGTGCGGTCGTCCATCGCCCGGTAGCCGTCGGGCACGCCCTCGATGCCGACCGTGCGGTCGAAGACCGGGGACGGGTCGATGGTGCCGTCGAGGACGTCGGCGAGCAGCTCGGGGATGTAGGTGCGCACGGGGGCGACGCCGCCGCGCAGCGCGATGTTGCGGTCGAACATGACGCCGAGGTCGAGCCCGGTGCCGCTGCCGTGCGGGACGCCGACGTAGCCGATGGCGCCGCCGTCGCGGGTGATGTCGACGGCGGTGCGCATGGACTGCTCGGTGCCGACGGCCTCGATGACGGCGTGCGCGCCCTGGCCGCGGGTCAGCTCGCGCACCGCGGCCACGGCGGCCTCGCCGCGCTCGGCGACGACATCGGTGGCGCCGAAGAGCTTCGCGATGTCGGTACGGACCTGGTGGCGGCCGAGCGCGATGATCCGCTCCGCGCCGAGCCGCTTGGCGGCGAGCACCCCGCACAGGCCGACGGCGCCGTCCCCGACGACGGCGACGGTCGAGCCGGTCCTGACGCCGGCGCCGATGGCCGCGTGGTGGCCGGTGCCCATGACGTCGGACAGCGCGAGCAGCGCGGTGAGCAGGCGGTCGTCGGAGGCGGCTTCGGCGGGGAGCTTGACGAGGGTGCCGTCGGCGAACGGCACGCGGACGGCTTCGCCCTGGCCGCCGTCGGAGCCGACCGAGCCCCAGAACCCGCCCTGCGGGCAGGAGGTGGTCAGGCCCTCGGAGCAGAAGTCGCAGGTGCCGTCGGACCAGACGAAGGGCGCCACGACGAGGTCGCCCTTGCGCAGTCCGCGCACCTCGGAGCCCGCCTCCTCGACGATGCCGAGGAACTCGTGGCCGATGCGCTGGCCGGGCTGTCGGGCGGACTCGCCGCGGTAGGCCCACAGGTCACTGCCGCAGATGCAGGCCCGCAGGACCCGGACGACCGCGTCGGTGGACACCTGGATGCGGGGGTCCGGCACCTCCTCCACCCGGATGTCGTGGGGGGCGTGGATGACGGTGGCGCGCATGCTACGGGTCCTTGCCGGTCAGGGGGTGGTTCGGGACTCCTCACGGTACGCCTGTGCGAGAAGTGCCTGCGCCCCGAGATAGGTCAGCATGATCCAGAAGTCGGGGCGGGGCGGCTGCGGCCAGTTCGCGACGCCGGTGGCGATGAGGGTGTCGGAGAGCAGGAACAGGGCGCCGCCGAGGCCGACGATCGGTCCGAGCCGGGAGGAGCGGTAGGCCATCGCGGTGAGCAGCAGGCTGTACCCGGCGACCGGGATCCGCAGCCCGGCGGGCAGGTCCGGCCAGAGCGCGGCGACGGTGGCCAGGAGTGCGATCCCGTACGCGGCGCCGAGCCCGGGGTGGGTGCGGCCGCGCCCGAACAGGACGAGGTAGCAGACGTGCCCGGCGGCGAAGCAGCCCATGCCGAGCAGGAAGGCGGCATCGGCTCCGGAGAGCAGGAACACGTCGCCGCCCCAGCCGCACAGCAGCGCGGCGATGAGCAGTCGCGGGCCGCCCCGCGTGTACACGTGCGCGGCGAGCAGGGGCATGAGGAGCGGCTTGGCGATCAGGTGCCCGGGGTGCCACCCGGCGAGCAGCGCGATCAGGTCGAGGGCGCCGGCGGCCGCGAAGGCGAGGAGGAGCGGGGCGGCCGCGGCGGGGTGCCGCGCGCCCGTGCTCAGCGGTGGCCCGAGCGGCACGGCGTCCGCGCGCGGTCGCGTCATACGGCGCGCTCCGCCACGGCGGCGCCCCCGGCGACCGGCTCGGTGGCGGTCGCGTCGGCGGTGGCCGGCTCGGTGGCGAGTGCCGGGGTGGCCGTCGCCGCTGATGCCGCCAGCGCCGCCGCCACCACTGCCCGCGGCTGCCAGCCCGGGCCGCGGAAGATCCGGCCGGCCCGCTCCGGCCAGGTGCGGGCGGCGCGTACGTCGCGGGCGATGGCGGCGTATTCGTGGGTGGCGACGCGCAGCGGGTTGTAGGTGGCGATGTTCTTGGTGAGCCCGAACACGGGCCGTTCGGTCTCGGCGGTGAACGAGCCGAACATCCGGTCCCAGATGATCAGGATGCCGCCGAAGTTCCGGTCGAGGTAGCCGCCCTGCGAGGCGTGGTGCACCCGGTGGTGGGAGGGCGTGTTGAGGACGAACTCGAAGGGCCGGGGCAGCTTCCCGACCCGCTCGGTGTGCACCCAGAACTGGTAGACGAGGTTCGCCGAGGAGCAGAACGCGAGCACCGCCGGGTGCACGCCGAGCGCGATGAGCGGCACGTAGAAGGGCCACACGGTCCAGCTCGTCCAGGGCTGGCGCAGCGCGGTGGTGAGGTTGAACTTGCGGCTGGAGTGGTGCACCACATGACAGGCCCACAGGATCCGGATCACATGGTGGCCGCGGTGCGACCAGTAGTAGAAGAAGTCCTGCCCGAGCAGCATCAGCGGCACGGTCCACCACAGGACCGGGATCGCGAGCGGGGTGAGGGCGTAGACCGCCGTGTAGAGGGCGACGATCGGAATCTTCCACAACGCGTCGAAGACCAGGCTGCCGAGCCCCATGCCGACGCTGGTGGCGGCGTCCTTCGTCTCGTACCCGGCGGCGTCCTCGTCCGGATGGAGCCGGTAGCTGACCATCTCGACGACGGTGAGCAGCACGAAGGCGGGTATCGACCACAGCACGACATCGGGCAGGTTCGGCGACATGTCTGCACCGTAGGGGCGGGGCGGCGGCCCCGGCTAGATGTTGTTACCGACAAGTATGCGAGACGCGTTGTCAGCAGGCTTTGGTGAGTTCTGCCAATCCGAGCGAGCGGGCGCGGCGTACGATCGCTGGCACCGGTGCGCTCTGGGGGAGGCAACTGCGGTGCCAGGCTTGGAAGTTGTGGTGGTACGTCTCGCGAGCACGGTGGTCTCGACGGTCGCGAAGTCGATCCTGGCCCCCCGGCCGGGCGCGGGCCTGGTGACGGGGCCGCTGCGCCCCCTGCCGAAGCCGGCCTCGCCGGACCGCCTCGCGAAGGTGCTCGGCCACCGCTTGGACGAGGCGTATGCCACCCTCCCCGAGCACGAGCGGACGGCGGCCGCCGACGCGGTACGGGACTCCTTCGCGGCTGCGGGGACGCTGGACGCGGACCGCCTCTTCGCGCTCGGCCTCGCCCCCGAGCGCCTGGCCGCCGAACTGCGCCGCCCGCACCCCGGCCCCGGCGAGGCCCTCTACGAGGAGCTTCTGGCCCTCTGCTGCGCCCATGTCCTGGAGCAGCTCACGGCGCACCCCGCGTTCGCGGCGCGGGCCGCGGTCGAGCAGACCAGGGCGGCGGACGCGGCACGGGAGCTGATCGAGGACGTACGCGACCGGGTGGGCCCGCACCCCGAGGCGGCCGCCCTCGCCTTCGAGGAGAGGTACGCGCGGTACGTGGCCCAGGCGCACGGCCGGCTCGAACTGTTCGGCCTCACCCTCGGGCGCTCCGCGAGCGAATGGCCACTCGACACGGCGTACATCAGCCTGACCGTCAGCGGCGAGCCCCGTCAGGCGATGGGACTGCCCGACACCGGGGCCGCGACGGTGAGCGTGGAGCAGGCACTGGCCGGCACCGACCGGCTGCTCCTGCGCGGCGCGGCGGGCTCGGGCAAGTCCACGCTGATCCAGTGGCTGGCGCTGAACTCCGCCCGCCGGACCTTCGGCCCCGAACTGGCCGACTGGAACAGGTGCGTTCCCTTCGTACTGCGCCTGCGGGCGTTCACCGCGGCCGAGTCACTGCCGATGCCGGAGGACTTCCTGCGCTCTGCCGGGGTGCCGTTCGCTCCCCCGCCCGGCTGGACCGAATCCCTCCTGTCCGCAGGCCGGGCGCTGGTCCTGGTGGACGGCGTGGACGAGGTGCCGCTGCGCCTGCGGGCCCGCACGGAGACCTGGCTGAAGTCCCTGGTGACCGCGTTCCCCCGGGCCCGGTACGTGGTGACGACCCGGCCCTCGGCGGTCTCGGAGGACTGGCTGGCGGGCCGGGGGTTCGTCGCGCACTCGCTGCTGCCGATGGAGCGGGAGGACGTGCGCGCGTTCGTGGCGCACTGGCACGGCTCGGCGCGGCTCGGCTGCCCGTCGCCCGAGGAACGCGCCCGCCTCGACGCCTACGAGGCCGCCCTCCTGAGCGCGGTGACCTCCCGCCGCGATCTGGGGCGGCTCGCCACCAACCCGCTGATGTGCGCGCTGCTGTGCGCCCTGAACCGGGACCGCCGCATGCAACTGCCGCGCGCCCGCAAGGAGTTGTACGACGCGGCGCTGGACATGCTGCTCGTGCGCCGGGACACCGAGCGGGAGATCACCGGCGTCGAGGGCGTCACCCTCACCCGCGACGAGCAGACGGCCCTGCTCCAGCGGCTCGCGTACTGGCTGATCCGCAACGGGCTCGCGGAGGCGGACCGGGACGAGGCCGCCGCGATGGTGACGGAGTGGCTCGCCGCGATGCCGCAGGTGACGGGCGAGCCCGGCCAGGTCTTCGCCCACCTCCTCATCCGCAGCGGGCTGCTGCGCGAGCCGGTCCCGGGCGCGGTCGGGTTCGTGCACCGCACCTTCCAGGACTACCTGGGCGCGAAGGCGGCGGTGGAGGACCGGGACTTCGGGGTCCTCGTACGCAACGCGCACGACGACACGTGGGACGACGTGGTGCGGATGGCCGTGGGGCACGCGCGGGTCGACGAACGGGCCCGGCTGTTGCGCCAGTTGCTCCGCCGAGCCGACCACGCGCCGCGCCTGCGGCACCGCCTGGTCCTGCTGGCCGCGGCCTGCCTTGAGCACGCGCCGGAACTCGACCCCGCGGTGCGGGCCGATGTGGAGGCGCGGGCGCGGGAGTTGATGCCGCCGCGCACGTGGGGCGAGGCGGAGGCCCTGGCCAAGGTGGGGCCGCTGGTGCTTGAGCTGCTTCCCGGGCCGGGCGAGCTGAACGAGAGGGAGGCAGCCGCCGTCGTGCGGACCGCCGGGATCATCGGCGGAGATGCGGCGCTGGAGGTCCTGAAGGGGTTCGGTGCGGAGGAACGCTCCATGGTCCGGGCTCAACTCAGCCTCTTCTGGGACAGGTTCGACGCAGCGAGGTACGCGACCGAAGTGCTCGGCAGGTCGGCCGGGTGGGACAACGTCTACCTCAACGTGCGGACCGAGGAGCAACGGGCGCAGCTGGGGCGGCTGCACGGGATGAGGCTGATCACCCTGGAGGGCGACCAGCCCCTCGCGGATGACGTGCTCTCCCTCCCGAACCTCATCCACCTGGTGCTCGTGTCGAACAATGCCGTCGCCGATCTGAGCCCGCTGAGCCGACTGCCCGCCCTGGAGCGGGTAGGACTCGACACCTGCCGGGAGGTCCGGGACATCGGGCCGCTCTGCGACCTTCCCGGGATGCGTTCCCTGTCCCTGCTCAATCTCGGCCCCGGTCTGTCCCTCGCGCCGCTGTCCCGGCTCGGCCGTCTGACGGGCCTGATGCTGGGAACTCCCGGCGAGACGCGCAGCCTCGCCGAACTCCCGCCCCTGGAAGGGCTTGCCGTCCTCGGGCTGTACCGCCGGTCCGAAGGGATCAGCCTGGACGGCATCGAACGATGGCCGCATCTGCACACACTGACCATCACGGGCGTGACCCAGGCGAAGGGGCTCGCCCGGACGCCCGTGCCGCAGGAGCTGATGTCGCTCCAGGTCCTCGACCACCCGGACCTGAACGTGTCGGACCTGACTCGGCACTCCGGCCTGAAGTCACTCCAGCTCAGCGGGTGCCACCTGGTGGGCGGCCTCGCGGCCCTGCGTGAACTGCCGGAGCTGCGCCATGTGAGCTTCTACAACTGCACGGGCCAGGTCGATCTCAGCGCACTCGCCCTGCTGGACAGACTCCGCATCCGCACCCAGCTCACCCCGGTGCGAGGAGCCGAACAGATCCCGCCCGAACGCCTGCAACAGGACTGACCCTCACACCCCCACCGCCCCCAGCAGCACCCCCGCCGCATAGGTGACCCCCATCGCCACCGCACCCCCACCCACGTTCCGCCAGATCGCGCGGCCCGCCGGGGCCGAGCCGAGGCGGGCGCTGCCCCAGCCGGTGAGGGCGAGTGCGGCCAGGACCGAGCCGACCGTCACGTAGAGGCGGACGGCGGCGGGGGGCAGCACGATCGCGAGGAGGGGGAGCAGCGCGCCCGCCGTGAAGGCGAGGAAGCTGGCCCAGGCCGCGTGCCAGGGGTTGGTGAGTTCGTCGGGGTCGATGCCGAGCTCGACGCTGGCGTGGGCGCGCAGCGCATCGCGTTCGGTGAGCTGGAGCGCCGCCTCGCGGGCCACCTCCTCACTGAGGCCGCGGTCGGCCAACAGGCCGGTCAGCTCGGCGAGTTCGGCCTCGGGTGACTCCTTCAGCTCGCGCCGTTCCTGGGCGAGCGCGGCCTTCTCGGAGTCCCGCTGGGTGGAGACGGAGACGTACTCGCCGGCCGCCATGGACATGGAGCCGGCGAGCAGTCCGGCCAGGCCCGCCGTCAGGAGGGCCGAGCGGGAGTCCGTCGCCCCGGCCACGCCGACGACGAGACCGGCGGTGGAGACGATCCCGTCGTTGGCGCCGAGGACCGCGGCCCGCAGCCAGTTGAGCCGCGAGCCGAGCGCCCCGCTGTGCGCCTCGTCGTGCTGGTCGGTTGAGCTCATGCGGGGCAGGGTCTCACCCCGCCCCTCACCACACGCGCACCGACCCACCCAGCGCGAACGCCGGGCTGGACGCCTCGGCCGGGATCTCCTTCAGCGGCTCGGCGACCTCCGCCACCGTGGGGCCGACCCGGGCCGCGACCTCGTCCAGGAAGGGGAGGTCGAAGCCGTAGACGCGGGCCGCGTTGCCGCCGACCATCGCCGCGACCTCGTCGCTCGGCAGGCCCGCGTAGGCGATGCGCAGGCCCTCCCGGGAGAAGGGGGTGGTGCCCTCGTCGTGCGGGTAGTCGCTGCCCCACATGATCTTGTCGAGACCGATCCGGTCCCGCAGCGGCACCTCGTGCGGCCGCATGAAGCTGGCGCCGACGAAGCAGTTGTCCCGCCACACCTGCGAGGGGCCGCGGCCCATGGACTCGGCCAGGCCCGTGCCGAACTTGGACTCGGCCGTGGAGGCCTTCGTCGCGGCCGCCATCAGACGCCCGTGGTAGTAGTCCAGCATGTCCAGGACGCCCGGGATCCAGCCCGAACCCTGCTCGGTGAGGACGAGCTTGAGGGAGGGGTGGCGGTCGAAGGCGCCGCCGAAGATCAGGTGCCACAGCGCCCGGTGCGAGAACCACGTGGTCTCCACCATGAAGACCGCCCGCGCCGCCGGCTCCTCCCCCAGCGGCGGGGAGGCGGACCCGCCGTGGTGGTTGACCGGTACGTCGAGTTCGGCACAGACCGCCCAGATCGGGTCGTACGCACCGGAGTACAGCTCGGGGATTCCGGAGCCCGGCGGGGCGCCCGGCAGCATGATGCCGCCGGTCAGGCCCGCCTCCTTGGCCCGGCGGATCTCGCGCACCGCCTCCTGGACGTCGTTCAGGAGGATCTGCGCGACGCCCGCCCGGCGGCCCGGAGCCTCGGCGCAGAAGTCCGCGAGCCAGCGGTTGTGGGCGCGCAGGCCCGCCCAGCGCTGCTCGAACTCCTCGCGGGTGGGCGCGGGAGCCATGAGGGAGGCGGAGGGGAAGAACGGCGGGATCGTGTTGGGGAAGACGACCTCCGCGACGATGCCGTCCTCCTCCAACTCGGCAAGCCGGCGCGCCGAGTTCCAGTTGCGGTCGGCGGTGTCGGCCATCAGGTCCTCGTACGGATTGACGTAGGTGGCCGCCCATGCGTCGAAGGCGTCGTGGTACTTCGACTCCAGGTAGGGCCGGTAGTCCAGGAGGTCGGCCCCGGCGTGGCAGTCCGCCGAGACGACGGTGTAGCGCTCGGCGGTCACCGGTCCACCCCCAGGACGGGGAAGTCGTGTTCGGTCAGCCAGTGGCGGCCCACCTCGCGCGAGCGCGCCCAGGACGCCTCGACGGTCAACTGGTCGTCGGGCTGGCCCAGTTCGGCCGGTGTCGGACCGATCCGGCGGGCGATCGGCGCCAGCTTCGCGGTGTCGAAACCGAAGACCTCGGCCGCCGCGAGGCCGAGCATCCGCCGGGTCTCGCTCACCGGGATGTCGTGGAAGGTGTTCTTCAGCCACTCACGGGTGTTCGGCCACGTCCCCTCCGGGTGCGGGAAGTCCGAGCCCCACAGGATGTTGTCGACGCCGATCTCGTAGCGCTGGGCCAGCTCGCGCCGCTTGGTGTTGGTGGCGCAGATGAAGATCTGCCGGTCCAGGTAGTCGCTCGGCGGCCGTTTCAGCTCGGCGAACGGCGAGAGCTTCTTGCCGCCGTGGGCGCCGAGGTAGAGGCGGTCCATGAACCACAGCAGGTTCGGCAGCCACCAGCAACCGGACTCCGCCACACCGAACTTGAGGCCGGGATGCCGCTCGAAGACGCCCGACCACAGCAGGAACCACAGGGGGCGGGCGGGCCACCACGTCACCTCGGACACATAGATGCCCAGGTGGTCGCCGTACTCGTGGCGCGGCGCCGCGCCCGAGTGGGTCACCAGCGGCATCCCGGTCTCGGCGGCGGCCGCCCAGACGGGGTCGTAGCGGCGGTCGTGGTAGGGGGCCCGGTCCACCCACATCGAGGGGATCATGAGGGCGCCGAGCCCGGACTCCTTGGCCCGGTGGATCTCGGCGACGACCCGGTCGACCTCGCCCGTGACGGGCAGCAGGGCGACCCCGCAGTGCCGTTCGGGGTTCTGTCCGACGAACTCGGCGAGCCAGCGGTTGTGCGCCTGCGCGCCCGCCATGCCGAGGTCGGGGTCCTGGTCGCCGGAGAGGCCGAGGCCCACGCCGAAGGGGGCGGCGGTGCGGCTGTCGACGGCGTCCGCGTCGGGGAAGACGACCTCGGCGGCCACTCCGTCCCCGTCGAGTTCCTTGAGGCGCTGCACCGCGTCCCAACCCCCGCGCAGGCCCTGCTCGTTGTCGCTGAACCAGCGGTCGGCGAAGGCCTCGTTGCGTACGCCGAGCCGGGTCATCTCCTCGCGGCGGCGGTCGCGCCCCGCGAGGAACTCGTCGAACTCCCGGTGGAAGCGGGCGTCCAGGTAGGGCCGGTACTCCTCGGTGGGGAGCCCGGCGTGGCAGTCGGAGGAGATGATCAGGTACGGGTCGTTCTGCGCCGATGCGCGTGCTGCGTTCTGTGCTGTCATCGCACGTCCCTCGTCAGTCCAGAATGAAGCTTTCCAGGTACGCCGGGTTCGCCCGGTCGAGCATCGACTGCGAACGGGCTCTGATCTGCCGGTCGCTGTGCTCGCTCGCCGGCAGCATCCAGAACCGGTCGGCGCGGATCCCGTCGACGACCTCGGCCGCCACGGCCTCGACCGGGGTGAACTCGATCTCGTGGCCGGCCGCCCTCATGGCCGCCTCCCACTGGTCGAGGCTGCGGTAGGGGGTCTTGCGCGGCCGCTCCTTGGCGAAGCGCTCGGGCCGGTTGCGGTGCGACTCCCACAGGCCGGTGCGCAGCATGTGCGGCCCGGGGAAGAGCACCGAGGCGCCGATCGGGACGCCCTCCGCCTTCAGGTGGGCGTACAGGGACTCGGTCATGGTCACGACGGCCGACTTGGTGACGGCGTACACGGAGGCGGTCGGCAGCGGGGCGATGCCGCCGTCGCCGGAGGAGGTGTTGACGATCCGGCCGGGCCCGCCGCCCGCGATCATCCGGGGCACGAAGGCCTGGATGCCGTGGAAGACGCCCCACACATTGACCGCGAAGGCCCACTTCCAGTCGTTGGCCTCGTGCTCCCACATCCGGCCCTCGGCGCCCGAGCCGACCCCGGCGTTGTTGCACAGCACGTGCACCGCCCCGAAGCGCTCGTACGCGGCGTCCGCCAGCGCGAGCACCGAGTCCCGCTCGCTGACGTCGACGGTCCGGGCCAGCACCTCGGCCCCGTCCTCGCGCAGCTGCCCCGCCGCCTTCTCCAGGGCGCCCTCCTCGACGTCGGCGAGGACGACCTTCAGCCCCTCGGCGGCGAACCGCCGGGCCATCGCGAGCCCGATCCCGCTCGCCGCGCCGGTGACCACGGCGACCTGCCCCTGCCCGAGCTCCATGGTCAGACGCTCCCCTCGGGCGGCCCGTCGAGGATCTGCTGGGGGTCGTCGTAGCGCTGGTGGATGTAGGGCAACAGGGCCTGGGCGCTGACCCGTTCGGCCACCGTGCCCTTCTGGTCGGTGGTCTTCTCGCCGATGGTGATCTCCACCAGGCGGCGCACCGGCAGGTCGGCGACGGGGTCGTACATCGACTCGCGCAGCACCACATCGCCGGTGATCTTCTCCAGTTTGCGCACCTTCTCGTTGCGTACGCAGTGGACGAGGACGGGGTCGGCGTCGAAGCCCGCGCCGTCGACGGCCGGCAGGAACTTGAAGTAGAAGTCGGTCTTGCGCGTCGGCTCGGGCAGCGGCAGCGGCCCGTCGACAGCGCCCCGCACCTCGACGAACGCGATGCCGTGCCGGGCGAGCGAGGCCCGCACGACCAGGCCGTCGCGCTCGACGTCCACCTCGCCGAGCTTCTTCGGCTCGCCGAACACCTCGCGCCCGCCGATCAGGGCCCGCTCGTGGGTCATCGGCATGACCAGCGGATACCAGCCCTCCTGCCCGTCGTGCACGGCGGCGACCGCCACCGAGCCCGCGCCGAGCGGATAGCCGGGCAGGTCGACCTTGCTGATGTTGGCCCGCACCAGCGGGCGTTCGGCGGGCTTGAGCGGCGGCGGCAGGACGGCCGCGACCGCGTCGGGGTCGCTCTCCCAGACCGCCACCACACCGGTCGACCAGATGTCCGGGAGCTTGGCGCTCGCGGTGCGCGCGGCCTGGATCTCGGCCTCGGTGCGCGCCCCGTACCGTACGCGTGCCATGTCGTACCACCCTTCGCAGGCTGTTCTCTTCCGGGGGTCTGTAACACAGTTACACCGAGCGCGATGAAGGGTAAAGAGCCGTGCACCCACCTGAATTGATGGAGCATCAGATATGGCGCGTACGTCACTCACCCGCGAGGAGGTCCTGATCGCGGCCGGATCCCTGGTCAGGCAGCACGGGCCGGCCGCCCTCACGATGCGGGGGCTCGCCGCCGAGCTCGGCACCGCGGTCACCTCGATCTACTGGCATGTCGGCAACCGCGAGTCGCTCCTGGACGCGCTCGTCGAGCGGACCGTCGCGGAGCTGGGCGAGATCCGGCCGCACGGGCGCACCCCGGCGGCACGCGTGCTCTCGGTGGCCCGCGCCCTGCGCCGCGAGCTGCGTGCGCGCCCGCACCTGATCGCGATGGTGCACGAACGCGGTCTGACCGACCGGATGTTCCTGCCCGCCCAGCAGGCCCTGGTCCACGAGGTGCACGCGGCGGGCCTGCGCGGCGCCCGCGCGGCGCAGGCGGTACGGGCCATCCAGTTCCAGGTGGTCGGTCACGTCCTGATCGAGCGCAACCGTGAACGGGCCCCCGTCCAGCGCCCGGCGGAGGAGGAGCTGTGGGACCCCGGCACGGCCGAACAGGACCCGGCGCTCGCACGCGCGCTGGCGGGGGCGGTGGACCAGGACCGGCTGTTCACCGACTCGGTACGGGCGCTCGTGGCGGGACTGCTCCCGGGGGACCCGGACCGATCGCTCCGCGGCGCGGACCGGGCGGCCCCCGAGGACCCCAAAGGGATTGACAGCACGGCAGGTTGACAGCTTCCGACCGCCGGTGACCGCGACCGCCGGGCCCGGCGTCCGACCGGCCCCGGCCCGGACTGTCAGTGAGGCCCCGTATTCTCTGTGACCATGCTCGACGACCTGACGACAGCAGCGACGTGGCCGGCCGCCTACCCGCAGGGGTACGCGGTCGTCGACGTGGAGACCACCGGACTCGCTCGCGACGACCGGATAATCTCGGCTGCCGTCTACCGCCTCGACGCCCAGGGCAATGTCGAGGACCACTGGTACACGCTGGTCAATCCCGAGCGCGACCCCGGCCCGGTGTGGATCCACGGGCTGAGCAGCGATGTGCTCGAAGGCGCCCCGCTCTTCCCGGAGATCGCCGACGAGTTCGCGGCGCGGCTCGACGGGCGGGTCCTGGTCGCGCATAACGCGATCTTCGACTGGCAGATGATCGCGCGCGAGTACGCACGGGCCAGGAGCACCGCGCCGGTCCGTCAGCGGTTGTGCACCATCGCCCTTTCGAAGGAACTGGCCCTGCCCCTGCCCAACCACAAACTGGAGTCGCTCGCCGCGCACTACGGCGTCGTGCAGCAGCGCGCCCACCACGCGCTCGACGACGCGCGGGTGCTGGCCGAGGCGTTCCGGCCGAGCCTGCACGCGGCGGCGGCCGGCGGGGTGCGCCTGCCGCTGCTCGAATGCCGGCCGCTCACCGAGTGGACGGACACCCCGGCCACCCCCCGCATCGGCTACCAGGCCTCCTACCGCGGCGGCTCGGGGACATGGCGGGCCTCGCGCAAGCGCCCCGCCTGCCCGTACCCCAACCCGGGGCGCTACGAGCCGGACCGGCCCCTGAAGCAGGGCATGCGGGTGGCGTTCTCCGGGGACACCTCCGTCGACCGCGAGCTCCTGGAGGACCGGGCCGTCGAGGCGGGCCTGCACGTGGCGACGAGCGTGTCGCGGCTCACCAGCCTGCTCGTCACCAACGACCCCGACTCGGCCACGTCCAAGACCGTCAAGGCGAAGTCCTTCGGCACCCCGGTCGTCGACGAGGCGGCCTTCACCCAGCTGCTGCGGGATGTGACACCGGCAGACGGGTGAGTGCCGGGGCGCGGCGCCCACCGCGTGCGCCGGTCAGCCTCCACCCTGTGGCGCATGGCACGTTGCGAGGTCTGCGGAAACGACTACGGGATGTCCTTCGAGGTGCACGCGCAGGGCGCGGTGCATGTCTTCGACTGCTTCTCGTGCGCCATCCACCGCATGGCGCCCATCTGTGAACACTGCCGGGTCCAGATCATCGGCCAGGGGGTCGAGGTCGAGGGCTCGTGGTTCTGCGGAGCGCACTGCGCCCGCGCGGAGGGAAAGGCGGGCATCGTCGACAAGGTCTGACCCCCCTCCCCGGCCGACCCCTTCCCCGGCGGTTCGCCGCCACCCCACCCGGCGCACCCCGTGACCCGAGTTGTACGGTCATGGGGTGTACCGCTTCCTGTTGTCCCGGCAGTGGGTGCTCGTCACCCTTCTGGCCCTCGCTCTCATCCCCACGATGATCGAGCTGGGTTTCTGGCAGCTGCACCGGCACGAGCACAAGGTCGCCCAGAACTCGCTGATCGCCGACAACCTCAAGGCCGAGCCGGTCCCGGTGACCGACCTCACCTCCCCCGGCCACACCGTCCCGCGCGCGGACTACTGGCGCCAGGTCACCGCGACCGGCAGCTACGACACCGCGCACGAGGTCGTCGTACGGCGCAGGACCGCGGCCGACGGCCGGGTCGGCTACCACGTGCTCACCCCGTTCGTCCTGGCCGGCGGCGGCCCCACCGTGATGGTCAACCGGGGCTGGATCGCCGACAACGGCAACCAGACGGACTTCCCGAAGATCCCGGCACCGCCCGTCGGCAAGGTCACCGTGACCGGCCGTCTGATGGCCGACCAGACGACCGCGGCCAGCGGCATCAAGGACGTCAAGGGCCTGCCGCCCCGCCAGGTCATGCTGATCAACAGCGCCGAGCAGGCCAAGGCGCTCGACCGCACGGTGCTCGGCGGCTACATCGAGCAGACCGCGCCCGAGTCGCCCGACAACTCCCCCGAGCTGATCCCGGCCCCCGACGACAGCTCGATCGGCCCGCACATGGCGTACGCCGTCCAGTGGTGGCTGTTCTCGGCCGCGGTTCCGGTCGGCTGGTTCATCCTCGTACGGCGCGAGAAGCAGGACCGCGAGGCCGCGGCGGCCGAGCCCGCCGCCGCGCCCGAGCCCGTGACCGCCGCGTAGCGGTCCACGGTGGTCCGGCGATCTTCCTCTGCTTAGCAATTTGCGCGGCCGGGAACACGCCTTGGCGTGACCCAACGTACTCAGCGCATCGAGGACTACGCCCTCATCGGCGATCTCCAGACCGCCGCCCTGGTCGGCCTCGACGGATCCATCGACTGGCTCTGCCTGCCCCGCTTCGACTCCGCCGCCTGTTTCGCGGCGATGCTCGGCGACGACAACAACGGCCACTGGCGGATCGCCCCGGCCGAGGCAGGCCCCTCGGGGCGGTGCGAGCGGCGCGCCTATCTGGATGATTCGCTCGTCCTGGAGACCTACTGGGAGACCGGCACCGGCACGGTGAAGGTCATCGACTTCATGCCGCAGCGCGACAAGGCCCCCGATGTCACGCGCATCGTGGAGGGCGTCAGCGGCACCGTCGAGATGGGCTCGGTGCTCCGGCTGCGCTTCGACTACGGCAACGTGGTGCCCTGGATAAGGCGTTCCGACGGCCACCGGGTGGCGATCGCGGGCCCCGACTCGGTGTGGCTGCGCAGCGAACCCGAGGTCAAAACGTGGGGCCAGGACATGAGCACCCGCTCCTCGTTCACGGTCCACGAGGGGGAGAAGGTCGCCTTCGTCCTCACCTGGCACCCCTCGCACGAGCCCCGTCCCGACCTCATCGACCCGTACGAGGCCCTGGAGCAGTCCCTCGCCGACTGGCGGGAGTGGGCGGCCCGCTGCCAGTACGAGGGGCCCTACCGGGACGCCGTGATCCGCTCCCTGATCACGCTCAAGGCGCTCACCTTCGCCCCCACCGGCGGCATCGTGGCGGCCCCCACCACCTCGCTCCCGGAGGAGATCGGCGGCATCCGCAACTGGGACTACCGGTACTGCTGGCTGCGGGACTCCACCCTCACGCTCGAAGCACTGCTCTCGGCCGGCTATCTGGAGGAGGCCGCGCAGTGGCGGAACTGGCTGCTGCGCGCCGTCGCCGGGGATCCGGCCGACCTCCAGATCATGTACGGCCTGTCCGGCGAGCGCCGCCTGCCCGAGGTCGAACTCCCTTGGCTGAAGGGCCACTTGGGGTCGGCGCCGGTACGGATCGGCAACGCGGCGGTCGAGCAGCTCCAGCTCGATGTGTACGGAGAGGTCATCGACTCGCTCTATCTGGCGCGCGAGGCGGGCCTCAAGAGCGAGACCCACGCCTGGAACCTCCAGCTCAGCCTGCTCGACTTCCTGGAGGCGCGCTGGCGCGAGCCGGACGAGGGCCTGTGGGAGGTACGCGGGCCGCGCCGGCACTTCGTGCACTCCAAGGTGATGGCGTGGGTGGCCGCGGACCGCGCGGTGCGCACGCTGGAGTCCGACCCGGAGCTGCGCGGGGACGCCGGGCGCTGGCGCCGGATGCGCGACGAGGTGCACAAGGAGGTGTGCGAGAAGGGCTTCGACCCGGTCCGCAACACCTTCACCCAGGCGTACGGCTCCGAGGAGCTGGACGCGGCGACCCTGCTCATCCCCCGGGTCGGCTTCCTGCCGCCGGACGACCCGCGGGTGATCGGCACGGTCGACGCGATCCACGCCGAGCTCGGCGGCAGTGGCTTCGTACGCCGCTACACCACGGACGCCGCGACGGTGGACGGGCTGCCCGGCGCCGAGGGCACCTTCCTGGTGTGCTCCTTCTGGATGGCGGACGCGCTGCGCCTGACCGGCCGGGTGAAGGAGGCGCGGGAACTGTTCGAGCGGCTCCTGACGCTCCGCAACGACGTCGGGCTGCTCGCCGAGGAGTACGACCCGTCGGCCGACCGCCAGCTCGGCAACTTCCCGCAGGCCTTCAGCCACATCGGCCTGGTCGCCACCGCCTGCGCACTGGAGCCGGGCTGCGGGAACGAGGCAGGATAGCCACCATGGATCTTGGACTGAAGGACCGTGTGTACGTCGTCACCGGGGCCTCGCGGGGCCTCGGCCTCGCGTCCGCCCGCGCGCTCGTCGCGGACGGCGCGAAGGCCGTCATCACCGGCCGCGACGAGAAGACGCTGGCCGACGCCGCCGCCGAACTCGGCCCCGGCGCGTTCCCGGTGACCTCCGACAACGCCGACCCGGAGGCGGCGGCCCGCCTGATCGCCGCCGCCCGCGAGCACTTCGGGCGCTTCGACGGCGTGCTGATCAGCGTGGGCGGCCCGGCGCCGGGCTTCGTCGCGGACAACACCGACGAGCAGTGGCAGTCGGCGTTCGAGTCGGTGTTCCTCGGCGCGGTACGCCTCGCGCGGGCGGCGGCAGCCGAACTGGAGGAGGGCGGGGTGATCGGCTTCGTCCTGTCCGGCTCCGTCCACGAGCCGATCCCCGGCCTGACCATCTCCAACGGCCTGCGCCCGGGCCTCGCGGGCTTCGCCAAGTCGCTGGCGGACGAGCTCGGGCCGCGCGGCATCCGCGTGGTGGGCCTGCTGCCGTCCCGTATCGACACGGACCGGGTGCGGCAGCTCGACGAGCTGTCCGGTGACGCGGAGGCGACGCGGGCGGCGAACGAGGCCCGCATTCCGCTGCGCCGCTATGGCACGCCGGAGGAGTTCGGGGGCGCCGCCGCGTTTCTGCTCTCGCCGGCGGCGTCGTATCTGACCGGCGTCATGCTGCCGGTCGACGGCGGCGCGCGCCACGGCTTCTGACCCGCCCCGGGGCAGGGGGCTGGGGCTGGGCGCGGGGCGGCGGCGCCCCGCCCCCACCCCCCTACAACCGGGGCCCGTTGAGCCAGTCCGCGCAGTTCCCCGCGCCCCTAAACCCTCATACGGCTGCGGACCGTAGGGGCCGTTCGCGCAGTTCCCCGCGCCCCCAAAACCCGTCTCCGGCCGCACCACCGTGCGTGGTTGCTCGCGCAGTTCCTCGCGCCCCTAAAGCCTCATACGGCTGCGGACCGTAGGGGCCGTTCGCGCAGTTCCCCGCGCCCCAAAACCCGTCTCCGGCTGCACCGCCGTGCGTGGTTGCTCGCGCAGTTCCTCGCGCCCCTAAAGCCTCATACGGCTGCGGACCGTAGGGGTCGTTCGCGCAGTTCCCCGCGCCCCCAAAACCCGTCTCCGGCTGCACCGCCGTGCGTGGTTGCTCGCGCCCCTGTAGGTGATCCGGAACCCGAAAGCATTGGTGCGGGCCCGCATCGGGGCATTTCAGCCCGTCATGGGGGTCCCCCTGGACCTCAAGGCCTTGGGGGAGTTTGAGGACGAGCGCCCTTAAGGCGCGAACGGGGTCTGGGGCGGAGCCCCAGGGTCACTTCAACCCCCGGAGGGTTGGGGGAAGGGGCGGGGTGGGGAAAGGCCTCCGGGGTCTGGGGCGGAGCCCCAAGGGGAGCTCGGCCGGCCGCACGACCCTGGTCACGTCACGCGGTGCGCCCGGTGTTTGACGGCGCGGAGACGAACCTCCGCAGGGAGCACGGACAGCCCCGCCGAGTCCCGGGCATGCGCCAGGGACTCGGACTCCAGCCGGCCGAGTGCCACCGCGGGCTGCGCGTGCGGCTCCAGAAGAAGGGCCACCCGCGCGGCCGGCGCGGAACGACGCCCCGTCAGGGCCACCTGCGCCCGGGCCACCCCGTCCAGCTCCTCCGCCTCGCCCGCCAGGGCGGACTCCAGCGCCCGCCCCCGCAGCACAGCCCCCTTCCCGTCCCCCGAGTCCACCAGGATCTCGGCGAGCCGGGCCCGGCGCAGCTGGGCGAGCAGCCACCACAGGGCGAGCAGCACGACCAGCGCGAGGGCGGCGATGACCGCCGGCCACCACCAGCCCTGGTCGTGCCAGTGGAAGCGGCGGGACCGGCTCAGCAGGACGTCGTGCTTGGTGCCCCAGGGCCACCAGGACGGCACGCCGAGGCCGAGCCCGACGGCCAGCACCGCCCCGCCCACGAGGAGCAGCACAAGACCCACGAGGCCCAGCACCACCCGGTTGACCGTCCTCAGCATGGTTCAGCCCTTCCGTACCGAACGGCTCACATGGACCGCGAGCCCGGGCGGCCCGGCAAGGCCGAGTTCCCGGATGCCCGCACCCAGCGCCGCGTCCAAGTCGGCCCGTACGTCGTCGAGTTCGCGGAAGTGCGACAGGGCCTTCACCACCACGCGCCTGCGGCCCAGGCGGACCCGCGCCGACTGGATGCCGGACACCTCCATCGCCCGGTCGCGCAGCACGAGGGCCGCCGCGGCCCGGTCGAGCCCGGCGCGCACGGCCGAGGAGCGGCGCCGCATCGGCAGGATGCCGCGCAGGCCGGGGGTGAGTGCGAGCACGATCAGCCAGAGGCCGAGCAGTGCGACGACCGCGGCGCCGGCGAGCACCGCCACGTCGTCGACGGAGTGCTGCGCGAGCCAGTCGGCGAGCCCGGACCGCCAGCGCATGGCCGAGTGGTGGGCGCGGACTGCGGCGATGTCGTAGAGGAAGATGCCGGCCGCGGCGAGGATCAGGAGTGCGCAGAGCCCCGCGGGCACCCGGCGCACCGACCAGAAGCGGCCCGCCCTGCCGCCGTCGCCCTCGGCGAGGACCGGCACGGCGTCGTAGTCGGCGGCCGAGGCCGACTGGTCGAGCCCGGGATCGGCGGCCGCGTGGGGGCCGTGCTCGATCACGGGAAGTCGCTGTGTGCTGTGCTCGCCCTCGTACGGCCCGCTCATCGGATCCTCCCCCGGTCCGCCGCGCCCTCGGCGTGCAGACGCTCGATCTGCACGGCCACTTCGGGCACCTCCATGCCCGCCAACGCCCTTACCCGCTCGGCCACTTGGCGACGCACCGCGCCGCACTGGCCGCCCAGGTCCCCGGGGTAGCCGAGTTCGAGGCTGATGCGTACGCGGGCGGAGTCCTGATGGACGGTCACGGTGGCACGGGGCGGGGCACCGTCGTCGGGGACCCGGTCGAGGGCCTCTCTGGCCGCCTGTGCGGCGATCTTCGCGACGACCCGGTCGGCGATCCGGGTGGCGCCGCGCCGGGCGGGCTCGATCTGTTCGGCCACCGCCATCGGTCAGCGCCGCCGGTCGCCGCGGTCGCGGGGGCGGAAGAAGTCGCCCGGTTCGAGATCGCCGTCCACGAAACGGCCGACCACGAAGCCGATCGCGCCTAGCGCCGCGACCAGCAGGAAGGCTCCGAACCCACCGAAGTATCCGGCGAAACCAAGTGCCATGCCGGCCATCAGGCCAACCACCGCCATGCTCATGCCGAACTCCTCGGTCCGCTGAGTCGGGATCAGTTCCAAGTCGAGATCAATTGCCGATCGGCGCCGCCGCTACTGGAGCCTGGACTCCGGCTCGTCGTCCTCCTCGTCGGGCAGCTTCACGTCACTGACCGCGATGTTGACCTCGACGACCTCAAGGCCGGTCATGCGCTCCACCGCGGAGATCACGTTCTCCCGCACGTCCCGGGCGACCTCGGCGATGGATACGCCGTACTCGACGACGATTTCGAGGTCGAGCGCGGTCTGCACCTCGCCCACCTCCGCCTTCACGCCGCGGGAGACGCCCGACTTGCCGCCGCCGGGCACCCGGTCTCTGACCGCGCCGAAGGTACGGGAGAGGCCGCTGCCCATGGCGTGGACACCGATGACGTCTCGCGCCGCGAGGCCCGCGATCTTCTCCACGACGCCGTCGGCGATCGTGGTGCGGCCGCGGCCGCCCGCGTCCGCGCCGCCGCGCTTGGTGACGGACGTCTTCTTCGCCTGCTCGGCGGATTCGCCGGCCGACTCGTTCCCGGGTGCACCGGGCCGGTTGCGCTGTGCGCTCGTGTCGCTCATGACCGTTCGTCCCTTCGCCCTTGGACTCCATTGCCCACATTAAGTGCGCTTGCCCCGACTCGCGCCCGGGATGCGGCAGGCTGGGGTCATGACGGGTGACGCATGGAGTGCCGCGGTACGCCGCCGGCTGGGCCTGGGCCGACTGCTCGCGCTGGGCGGTCCGCGGGACGGATCGTGGATCACCGAACGGGCCGCGGTCGCGGTCCTGGGGGCCGCGGCGGCCACCCTGCCGGGCCTCGCGACGACATCACTGAGGCTGGGCCCGGCGGACCCGGAGGCCAGGGCGGAGCCGCTGGTTCCGGCCCCGCCGAGCGCCCTGGCGCCGGTCCCGCTGCGGGTGACGGCGCGGCTCGCGGCGCTCGGCGGACTCCCGCTGCCGGAGCTGGCGGTGGCGCTGCGGGAGGTGCTGTTCACCACGGCGGACGAACGCCTCGGCCTGATCGTGTCGGACGTCGATCTCCAGGTGGCGGAGCTGCTCGACGCCCTTCCGGAACCCCCGGATGGCGGTCCCCCGGCCGGCCCAGCCGAGCCGCCCGCGACGGCCGCCGCGGCGGCCGCCCTCGCCACCCCCGGAGTGGCCCATCTGACGGCCGAGCTGGGCGCCCCGGTGCATGAGGCGGACGGCCATGTCCGCGTGGAGCTGGCCACTACGGGCCACCCCCTGGAG
Source organism: Streptomyces sp. CB01201 (assembly GCF_002803085.1). Classification (GTDB taxonomy): domain Bacteria; phylum Actinomycetota; class Actinomycetes; order Streptomycetales; family Streptomycetaceae; genus Streptomyces; species Streptomyces hundungensis. The sequence goes on from NZ_NNBJ01000003.1 coordinate 56,038, forward strand.
GTGGCCCGAGCGGTGCGCGCGGCGGTGGCCCGGGCGGTGCCGGGGGCGGATTCGGTCGGGGTGCTCGTCACGTGGGCCGGCCCCTAGGGCCGGTCCGGGCCCGCCGGGCCCGCCCGGGGGTCAGTCGGAGAGGCCGGCCAGGTCGCGCAGGCGGCGGGCCTGCGCGGCGCGCTCGGCGCGGCGCTGCTCCTCGTAGTCCCGCCCGGGCGCACCGCGCAGCAGGGCCTTCGTCTCGACCACGGCGTCCCGCGGCGCGGCGAGGAGCGCCCCCGCCAAGTCCCGTACGGCGGAATCGAGTTCATCGGCGGGCACGGCAAGGTTGGCCAGGCCGACGCGCTCGGCCTCGTCGGCTCCCACGAACCGTCCGGTCGCGCAGATTTCGAGCGCGCGGGCGTATCCGACGAGCCCGACCAGCGGGTGCGTGCCGGTGAGGTCGGGGACGAGTCCGAGGCTGGTCTCGCGCATGGCGAACTGCACGTCCTGCGCGACGACCCGGAGGTCGCAGGCGAGGGCGAGCTGGAAACCGGCACCGATCGCGTGCCCCTGGACGGCCGCGATCGACACGATGTCGTTGCGGCGCCACCAGGTGAACGCCTCCTGGTACTCGGCGATGACCCCGTCGAGCTCGTCGTCGGAGCCGCGCGCGAGATCGAGGAAGGAGGGCTCGCCGTCGAAGCCCTCGGGGGTGAAGGCCTGGCGGTCGAGGCCGGCGGAGAAGGACTTGCCCTCGCCGCGCAGCACAACGACGCGAACGCTGCCCGGGATTGACCGTCCGGCCTCCGCCAACGCCCGCCACAGAGCGGGAGACTGGGCGTTGCGCTTGGCCGGATTGGTCAGGGTCACCGTGGCGACCGCGTCGTCGACGGAGAGCCGTACGCCATCCTTGTCGAATACCTCATGTACGGATACGGGCGTAGCCATGGGGCGCCTCCGGGTCAGTGGCCGTCATCGAGCGACCGCCTCGGCGGTCGCTAAGTGACTGCACAGTAACCACCCGGTCGACCGCACGGCCGACCGGGTGGCCACCAGGGGACCCGGGGGGCCACAGGTGCCGTCCGGAACGCCTCGGTCAGGCCGAGGTGGCCTTCTTGCCCCGCGTCGCTCCGCCGCGTCCACGGAGAGTGACCCCGGACTCGCTGAGCATCCGGTGTACGAATCCGTAGGACCGGCCGGTTTCCTCGGCCAGCGCCCGGATGCTCGCACCGGAGTCGTACTTCTTCTTCAGGTCTGCCGCGAGCTTGTCGCGCGCGGCGCCGGTTACCCGGCTGCCCTTCTTCAGAGTCTCGGCCACCCGTGCCTCCTCATGGGAAGTGCGCTCTGGACTTCTCATGATCACCCCTTCCCGGCTTCCTGGCCACCCATTCGGCAAGGTCCGTCCAACAAGCTTGGACTCACCAGGCGTGAGGAAGCCGGCCGGAATATCGCATTCCGGCTGGCCACGCACATATCCCGGCCCGAAAGTCGAGACGAAGCGCCAGGTCAGCGCTGTGTTCCGGGTCACATACGGGAAAAGGCCCGTCCCACGAGGGACGGACCTTGATCCCGCACCCGACACTCCGGGGTACGAGACGCTCTCACTCAGATTGAGGATCACGCGTAGGCCGAATGATCCAGCGGCAGTGGATCAACGGATGGATCATGCACCGATGACGCCCCGGCCCGTTCGCGCGGCCGGTCAGGCGAGGGCGACCAGGTCCGCGTAGTCCGGGCCCCACAGGTCCTCGACGCCGTCCGGCAGCAGGATGATCCGCTCCGGCTGGAGCGCCTCGACGGCGCCCTCGTCGTGGGTGACCAGGACGACCGCGCCCTTGTACGTACGCAGTGCGCCGAGGATCTCCTCACGGCTCGCGGGGTCCAGGTTGTTGGTGGGCTCGTCGAGCAGCAGCACGTTGGCGGACGACACGACGAGCGTGGCGAGCGCGAGACGCGTCTTCTCGCCGCCGGAGAGGACCCCGGCGGGCTTGTCGACGTCGTCACCGGAGAACAGGAACGAGCCGAGCGTCTTGCGCACCTCGACGAGATCGAGGTCCGGCGCGGACGAGCGCATGTTCTCCAGGACCGTGCGGTCCGGGTCGAGCGTCTCGTGCTCCTGCGCGTAGTACCCCATCTTCAGGCCGTGGCCCGGGGTGACCTCGCCGGTGTCCGGCTTCTCGGCCCCGGCGAGCAGCCGGAGAAGCGTCGTCTTGCCGGCGCCGTTGAGGCCGAGGATGACGACCCGCGAGCCCTTGTCGATGGCCAGGTCGACGTCGGTGAAGATCTCCAGCGAGCCGTACGACTTGGAGAGGCCCTCGGCGGTCAGCGGCGTCTTGCCGCAGGGCGCGGGCTCGGGGAAGCGCAGCTTGGCGACCTTGTCGGAGACGCGGACCGCCTCAAGGCCGGAGAGCAGGCGCTCGGCGCGCTTGGCCATGTTCTGCGCGGCGACGGTCTTGGTGGCCTTGGCGCGCATCTTGTCGGCCTGCGAGTTGAGGGCCGCGGCCTTCTTCTCGGCGTTCTGGCGCTCGCGCTTGCGGCGCTTCTCGTCCGCCTCGCGCTGCTGCTGGTAGAGCTTCCAGCCCATGTTGTAGACGTCGATGTGGGAGCGGTTGGCGTCCAGGTAGAACACCTTGTTGACGACCGTCTCGACGAGGTCGACGTCGTGGGAGATCACGATGAAGCCGCCGCGGTACGTCTTGAGGTAGTCCCGCAGCCAGACGATCGAGTCGGCGTCGAGGTGGTTGGTCGGCTCGTCCAGGAGCAGGGTGTCGGCGTCCGAGAACAGGATGCGGGCGAGTTCGATGCGGCGGCGCTGGCCACCGGAGAGCGTGTGCAGCGGCTGGCCGAGCACCCGGTCGGGCAGGCCGAGCGCGGCGGCGATGGTGGCGGCCTCGGCCTCGGCGGCGTAACCGCCCTTGGTGAGGAACTCGGTCTCCAGGCGCTCGTACTTCTTCATCGCCTTCTCCCGCGTGGCGCCCTTGCCGTTCGCCATGCGGTCCTCGTTCTCGCGCATCTTGCGCAGCACCTCGTCGAGGCCGCGGGCGGAGAGGATGCGGTCGCGGGCGAGCACGTCGAGGTCGCCGGTGCGCGGGTCCTGCGGCAGATAGCCGACCTCGCCCGAGCGCGTGATGGTGCCGGCGGCCGGGATGCCCTCGCCGGCCAGGCACTTGGTGAGGGTGGTCTTGCCCGCTCCGTTGCGGCCGACCAGGCCGATGCGGTCGCCCTTGGCGACGCGGAAGGATGCGGACTCGATGAGGACTCGGGCGCCGGCGCGCAGCTCGATGCCGGTGGCGGTGATCACGGAAAGACTCCAGGGCGGAATGGACGGCGGACAGGACGGGGTCGCGGAGGTCGACGCCGCCTAATGCACAAGGAGAATTGCCATGGGGTCAATTCTAACTGGGTCGCGCAACCCGGTTTCCGCCACGGTCCGAGCGCCCCTCACCTGGGAGGTCGTTGCCCAGCGGGGTGCGCCCCGGGGTGATCTTGCCGAGCCCGTCGACCGCGGTCAGTTCCTGGCTCCACGCCTGGTTCCGGGCGTCCCGGCCCCGGCAGGGCTGCGCGAGCAGCAGCACCCCGCGCAGGTGCGCGGTGCGCGCGGGATCGAACGCACAGCCCTGCTTCGCGGGCAGCAGCCAGCGCAGATCCCCGTCGTCGGCACGGAAGGCGCTGACGCGTTCGGGGGTGACGACGGCCAGCATGCGGGCGTCCGCGTCGAGCGGCTGGAGCACTCCGGCGGCGCGGTCGGGCCGCCCGGCCAGCCAGGCGCCGAGGCCGGGCACCGCCCGGTGCCAGCGGACCCGGCGCGGGCCGGTGTCGGTCACCATGCCGTCGGTCCACAGGGCGAAGGCGTGGCCGGGTGCCCGGTACAGGGCGAGCGGCCTGCTGCCGCGTCTGCGGTACGTCCAGCGCCGGGCGCCGGTGTCCCGGTCGTACGCCTCGACGGCCGCGCCCCGGACGCGTACCGCGGCGGGGGCGGCAGGGGGTGCGGCAAAGCGGGCGAAGCGGTCGCCGTACGGGGTCCGGTCGGCGTGGTGGGCGGCGGTGACCAGCGGGAGAGCGAGTACGGCGGCGACGGCGGTCAGCGCGAGACGGGTCCGGTCCATGACGCGCCGAGCGTATCGGCCGACGTAACAAAACGGGCGTAGCGCAATGAACCGATTGATACTCGGGGTGACTTTCCCGATACTCGGGGTCACCTTGAGCGGGCTGCGCCGTGGCGGCCCGGGCGGAGCAGAGGGTGGTGGGGCCATGCAGTTCGACGACGACGCCGATCTGGACACGTCCGAGGTCAAGGACGTGCGCAGCAGCCGGATCCCGGGCGGCCGGGCCACCGTCGGAGGCGGCATCGTCGGCGTCATCGCGCTGCTCCTCGGCCTGTTCTTCGGGGTGGGCCCCGAACAGCTCGGGCTCTCCTCGGGCGACACCACGCCGGGCGCGACCTCCTCGTCGCAGGCGCAGGTGAACCAGAGCTGCCGCACCGGCTCGGACGCCAACACCAAGGAGGACTGCCGGATCGTCGCGGTGGTCAACAGCGTGCAGGACTACTGGAGCCAGGAGTTCCCGCGGCGCGGCGGCCGGTACTCCCCCGCCTCGACGGTCTTCTTCACCGGCCGGGTCAACACGGCCTGCGGGACGGCGACTTCGGCGGTCGGGCCCTTCTACTGTCCGGGCGACCGGCAGGTCTATCTGGACCTCGGGTTCTTCGACGAGCTGCGCACCAAGTTCGGCTCCAGCGGCGGCCCCTTCGCGCAGGCCTATGTGGTGGCGCACGAGTACGGCCATCACATCCAGAATCTGATGGGCACCCTGCAGAAGTCGCAGGACGGGCGGCAGGGCGCCGGCAGCAACGCGGTGAAGGTGGAGCTCCAGGCCGACTGCTACGCCGGGGTGTGGGCGCACCACGCGACGACGACCCCGGACAAGGCCACCGGGCGGCCGCTCATCTCGAAGCTCACCGACCAGGACATCAAGGACGGCCTCGACGCGGCGGCCGCGGTCGGCGACGACCGGATCCAGGAGAAGTTCCAGGGCCGGGTCACCCCGGAGACCTGGACGCACGGCTCGGCGCAGCAGCGCCAGCAGTGGTTCTACACCGGGTACCAGACGGGCGACATGGCCCGCTGCAACACCTTCGCGTCCCGCTGAATCGGCCTGTCGAGTCCGGCCCGTCCCAGAAGGAGTGATCGGCATGAGCATGTATCCGACGATCCTGTACGACGACGCGAAGGCGGCGATCCGCCGGCTCAAGAACGCCTTCGGCTTCACCGAGGTGTGCGTGTACGAGGACGAGGACGGCAGGGTGGCGCACGCCGAACTGTCCTACGGGACGGGCCTGGTGATGGTCGGCTCCCGGGGGCGCGCGGGCGTCTTCGCCGAGGCCATGGCGAACGGCGGCCCGGTCGGGGTCTATGTGGTGGTCGGCGATGTGGACGCGCACCACGCCCGCGCCGCGGAGCAGGGCATGGAGATCCTCATGGAGCCCGCGGACCAGGACTACGGCTCGCGGAACTACACGGCGCGGGACACGGAGGGCAACGTGTGGAGCTTCGGCACGTATGCGCCGGGCGGCGGGGAATGACGCCCTCCCGCCACCAGCGCCGGTGCCTCAACGAAGCCGGAGCGGGGCTCACGCCCCTCAACCCCCTGTCGGCTGCGGACCGCGGGTGGCTCGTCGCGCCCACCGCGGCGGAGCCGCGCAAAGGACACGGCCCCGCGCCCCTGCCCCTCGGAGGGCGCTACACGGACCCGGTGTGGACCTGGAAGGCCGCGCGGCGTACCGCCTTGGCCAGGGCCGGGTCGGGGTGGGCGGCGGCAAGCGCCACCAGGACCTGGACCGTGCGCGGATGCCCGACGGCCCGTACCTCGTCGAGCAGCGCGGGGACCGTGCCCTGCACCGCCGAGTCGAGGTGGCGCACCAGGAGTTCGCTCTCGCCGTGGTCGGCCACCGCGGCGGCCGTGTCGACCCACAGCCAGGTGGACTCCTCCCGGGTGAGCACGCCGAGCACGTCCTCGGGATCGCCGCCGTCGTACTCGGCGAGCCACAGCAGGGCGTAGGGGCGGAGGCACGTTTCCGTCACGGCGGCGCGCACCCCGGCCTCGGCGGGCGGCCCCACGACCCGCAGCGCCTCGAAGGCGAGCCCGCGCAGCAGCGCGTCGTCGCCCCGGGCCACGTCGAGGAGCTCGGTGACGGCGCTGCCGACGGTGCGCGCGGCGGTCCACGCGCGGTACTCGGCGCGGGCCGGGCCGGGGGTGAGCCCCGCGCAGCCGCGCAGCATGTCCTCGGCGGGCTGCTCGATGTTGCCGGCCGGGCTCTGCGCGGCGACGCAGATCTGCTCCAGCTTGACCCAGACCGCCCAGTTGCCCAGCGGGGTCAAGGTGGCCTGGTCCTCGCCGAGGACGAGCGCGCCGACCGCGGCGAGGCCCGCCAGCGCCCAGTCGAGGAGGTGGGGAAGCAGCGGCGGCAGCGAGACGGGGTCGGGCTGGGGCCCGTAGGGCACCTCGCAGCGCTCCTCGCGCAGCTCGGCGACCCGCTGTTCGAGCAGGTCGAGCAGGGCCGGCACGAGGACCGGCCCGTTGGAGAGCTGGAGCAGGGAGAGCACCTGGGGGACGGCCTCGACGACCTCGGCGACCGCGGTGGGGGCGATGTCGGGCGCGGGGTGGACGAGGGACCAGGCGTCGAAGAGGGCGACCCAGCCGCGCAGGACCGCCGCGTCGTCGCGGTCCCAGGCGCGCAGCCGCCAGCCCGGCCGCACGGTGGCGCCGTGCAGTTCGACGAGCCCCGCGAGCCGGGCCCGGTCCCAGCCGGCCCGCACCTGAGAGGCCGTCAGGCCCAGTGCGGCGGCCGCCCGCTCGGTGACCGGCGCGGGCAGCGGTCCCGGCCGGCCGGGGCCGGGGGCGCCGGCGCGGGCACGCTCGGCGTCGGTCCAGCGGGCGACGCGTACGGCGTCGGCGAGCACCGCCCTGGCCTGGCGGGCCAGTTCGGCCTCGGCCGGGGTGCCCGCGGGCGGCCGCGGGGCCGGCCGGGTGCGCCGGTCGGTCGCGGCCCTGCGGGCGGCGGCAAGGGGTCGGGCTTGCATCGGGTGCGGAGCGCGGACAAGCCGCAGTCTGGAGTCGCGCGGCAACTTCTCTTCAGGCTTCCGGGACGTCACGCATGCAGTCTTCCCGGTCACTGCCCGAAAGCCCAAACGGAACCGGCCGTCGAAGACCCGCCAAGGGCGCCGGGGGCGGCCGGGCATCGAGGGACCGCCGCCACGGTGAGCGAGCCCCGGCCCTGCCGCGACGGGCAACCGGAATGAGCCGCGACCGGCCGGAACGGACCGCCGGAACCGAGCGGTGGCCGGGAGTCGCCCCGCGCGACCAACACGGCCCGGTGACCGCCCGAACGCGCAAGCGGAACCAGCCGTGCCGCAGCGCGGGACTGACGGAGTGTCACATGAGGGGGGTCAGGAACCGGCGCAGGGTTTCTTCGTATCCGGCCGGGTCCGCGTTCCACATCGAGCCGTGCGGGGCGCCCGGCACCGGATGCAGGGTGATCAGTTCCGGCCGCCGGTCGGCCAGTTCGCGCGAGGGACCCCAGGGGGCGAGGGTGTCGTCGGGGCCGTGCAGGAGCAGGGTCGGCACCCGCAGCGCCTTGGGGTCGACGCCTTCCTGGAGCCGGTCGCCGTGGCGGCCGGTGCGGCCCTGGGCCGCCCGGACCGCGAGCGGCAGCAGCGGACCCGGGGTGCGGCGGGCCGAGGCGAGGGCCTTGAGCGTGAACTCCCAGTCCAGGACCGGCGAGTCGAGCACGATTCCGGCGATCCGCTCGCGCAGCGCCGAGTGCGTTGCGGCGTGCAGGGCCATGGTGGCGCCGGTGGACCAGCCGTGCAGGATGACGCGCTGGGCCCCGGAGCGCAGGGCGTAGCGGATCGCCGCGTCCAGATCGCGCCACTCGGAGTCGCCGAGGTGGCCGAGCCCGTCCGGCGAGCGGGGCGCCCCCTCGTCGCCGCGGTAGGAGGGGATGAGGACCGGAAGGCGCTGGCCGCGCAGGAACTCCACGATGTTGAGGGGGTGTTCGCGGGTGGTGCCGAGCCCGTGCACGGCGATCACCCAGGTCGGGCGCTCGCCTGGCACCAACCAGGCGGGCAGCGGCCCGAGTTCGGCCGGGATCTCGACGTCCCGGTGCTCGATGCCGAGGGCGGTGTTCGGAGTGCCCCGGTGCGTCTGCGGGGTGAGCCGCAGCCGGTCTCCCGGGGTGAGGGCGCCGTGGGTGACCCGTTCCAGGCGGCGCACCACCGTGTCCGCGGTGTGCGGGGCGCCGTCGAGGACGGGCCCGACCACGGCGTGGACGCCGTCGCCGACGAGCCCGTAGGTGCCGGGGCGCAGCGCGGCGAGCGAGCGGGTCAGGGTGACCCGGCCGGGCTCCAGGGCGTGCACGGTCAACGGGGGGTCGGCGGGCAGCGGGCTGCCCGGCGCCGCCTTGAGCGCGGCGTCGCTGGCGATGCGTCCGGCGACGACCGCTGCCGCCCCGACGCCGAGGAGTGTGGTGACGGCCGCTGCCGTCTTCGTAGCGGGGCGCACGCGTTCAGTCTCGGGGCGGGGCGGCGGTGATGCCAGTGGGCGTGGCCCATCGGTGCGGCGGGCCCCTGGGCGTGCGGCTCCGGGGCCGCTAGGGCTGTCCGTAGCCGCGCAGCTTCTCGCCCACCTCGTCGAGCTGGCCCGGGGTGAGGAGCGAGGGGGTGCGGCCGGGCAGCGCGGCGGCGGTGAGCCAGAGGCGGCACATCCACTCCAGCTGCGCGGTGCGGTCGTAGGCCTGGGCGAGGGAGGTGCCGTAGGTGACCGTGCCGTGGTTCTGGAGCAGGCATCCGGTGCGGCCCTCCAGGGCGCGCAGCATGTTCGCGGCCAACTCCTCGCTGCCGTACAGGGCGTACTCGGCGACCCGGACCGGGCCGCCGAGCGCGGCCGCCATGTAGTGGACCAGCGGCAGCTCGGGGACCAGGGTGGAGACGGCGGTGGCGTGCACGGCGTGGGTGTGGACGACGGCCCGGGCGTCGGTGCCCCGGTACACGGCGAGGTGCATCGGGATCTCGCTGGTGGGCCGCAGCGTGCCGAGGACCTGGCGGCCTTCGAGGTCGACGGCGACCGTGTCGGCGGGGCCGAGCCGGTCGTAGGGGACGCCGGTCGGGGTGACCAGGATCAGTTCGCCGACCCGTACCGACACATTGCCCGAGGTGCCGACGACCAGTCCCTCGGCGGCGGTTCGCCTCGCGGTGTCGATCAGTTCGGCCCAAGCCGCGGCCGTCGCCGCCTCGTCGTCGCTCATGCGGGCGATCCTGCCAGCCGAAGGCGCCCGTACGGCGGATCGGGCGGTGATCTTGGACTAGCCTCTGGGTGCTTTGTTCCGTACACCGGGTTTTCGGGGGAATGCATGACTAGCGGCCGTAATCCACTGCTTCGTCGGGTCCGGTCGCGGGTCGCGCTCGCGGGATCCCTGGCCGCGCTCGTCCTCGGCTGTGCGGCGCTCGCGGCCCCGCCCGGGGCGGCGGCCGAGACCAGGCCCGCGGGCCACGACGTCTCCTCGCACCAGGGACGCGTCGACTGGACGGCCGCCCGGAGCCTCGGCGCCTCCTTCGTCTATGTGAAGGCGACCGAGGCGACGACGTACCGCAATCCCTACTTCGGCCAGCAGTACGACGGCGCCCGGAGGGCGGGCCTGATCCGGGGCGCCTATCACTTCGCGGTTCCCGGCCAATCCTCCGGGCGGGACCAGGCCGACTACTTCGTGAGCAACGGCGGCGGCTGGTCGGGCGACGGCTGGACGCTGCCGCCGGCGGTGGACCTGGAGCACAACCCGTACGGCAAGGGCGCCAAGGACACCAAGGACGGCAGCTCCGCCAGGTGCTACGGGCTGAGCCCGGCCGCGATGACCGAGTGGATCGCCGGGTTCAGCGACGAGGTGCGGCTGCGCACCGGCCGCCGGCCGGTGATCTACACGACCGCGGCCTGGTGGAACGACTGCACCGGCCGCAGCCGCGCCTTCGGCCCGACCCACGCCCTGTGGCTGGCCCGGTACGCCACCACGCCGGGCGCGCTGCCCGCGGGCTGGTCGTACTGGACCCTCTGGCAGTACGCGAACGGCAGCGGGACCCTGCCGGGTGACCAGAATCTCTTCAATGGGACTTTTGCGCAGTTGAAGCGGTTCGCGGCCGGGCGCTGAACGGGCCCCGGCCGTCGGCGGGGAGCGAGAAGCGGCCACGGTCACCACTGCGCCCGCCCCAGTTCACCTTCCGTTCACTCAGGTTACTTACGTTCGTCCCGCCACTGACGTCGAACGATTGCCTGGGTAAATGGAACACATCACGCTGCTGCTCGCGATTGTGGTCGTGACAGCTCTCGTGTTCGATTTCACGAACGGTTTCCACGACACCGCCAACGCGATGGCCACCACCATCTCGACCGGCGCCCTGAAGCCCAAGACGGCGGTCGCCATGTCCGCCGCGCTCAACCTGGTCGGCGCGTTCCTGTCAGTGGAGGTCGCCAAGACGATCTCCGGCGGGATCATCGACGAGAAAGGCATCAGAACCGAGGTCATCTTCGCGGCCCTGGTCGGTGCCATCCTCTGGAACCTCCTGACCTGGCTGCTCGGACTGCCCTCCAGCTCCTCGCACGCCCTGTTCGGCGGCCTCATCGGCGCCGCGGTCATGTCGGCCGGCTGGGGCTCGGTCAACGGCTCCACCGTCGTCACCAAGGTGCTGCTCCCCGCCGTCGCTGCCCCGATCGTCGCGGGTGTCGCCGCGATGCTGGCCACCAAGCTCACGTACCGGATCAACCGGAACACCGACCCGAAGGCCACCGCCAAGGGCTACCGGGCCGGCCAGATCGCCTCGGCCGGGCTCGTCTCGCTCGCCCACGGCACCAACGACGCCCAGAAGACGATGGGCATCATCACCCTCGCCCTGGTCACCGGCGGTGTGCTGCACCCGGGCGCGAACCCCCCGCTGTGGGTCATCGTCTCGGCCGGTCTGGCCATCGCGATGGGCACCTACCTCGGCGGCTGGCGCATCATCCGCACCATGGGCAAGGGCCTGACCGAGCTGCGCCCGCCGCAGGGCTTCGCCGCCCAGACCGGTGCCGCCACCGTCATCCTGGCCTCCTCGCACATCGGCTTCTCGCTCTCCACCACCCAGGTCTGCTCCGGCTCCGTCATGGGCGCGGGCCTCGGCCGCAAGGGCGGCGTGGTGCGCTGGTCCACCGCGAGCCGCATGGCCGTCGCCTGGGTCCTCACGCTTCCGGCCGCCGGTCTGGTCGGCGCGGGCGCCGAGTTCCTCACCCAGCAGGGCACTTGGGGCATCGCCGCCGTCGCGATCCTCCTGATCGCCGGCTCGGGCGTCATCTGGAAGCTGTCGCGCCGCCAGCCGGTCGACCACCACAACGTCACTTCCGACGCGATCGACGAGACTCCCGTGGCCGAGCCCGCCGGTGTCATCACCACCGCGATCGCCGCCGTCACCCCGCCGCCCACCACCGGCATCGCCGCGGCGGCCGCCGACCTCAAGGCCACGATCCAGTCCCCGGCCCCGGTGGCCCCCGTCGACCCGCCCACCCCGGCGACGGTCTGACCCCGCGCTCCGGCACAGCTAAGGAATCCTCATGCACATCGACTGGGCAGCTCTCGGCTCCGTCTTCGGCGTCAGCCTCGCGGTGACCGTCGGCCTGGTGGGCCTGTTCACCCTCGGCATCGTCGGCCTCACCAAGCGGGAGGCCGCGGCCTCCGGCACCGCGGGCAACGTGGCGATGGCCCGCACCGGCGCCTACGCCTGCTTCGCGCTCTGCGCGGCGGCCGTGGCGTACGGGATCTATCTGATCGTCGCCTGACGCCCGCGTGCCGCGCCGTGCGCCCCCAGCGCACCGCGCCGCCCGCCCCGCACGCACCACCCGGACCGCCCCGTGGCACCCGCCGCGGGGCGGTCCCACGTGATGCCGGGCACTCTCACGCACCGCAGGTCAACAGCAAGTTGACGGGTGTTCTCGCAGCGTGGTGGACTGCACCGGCCAGCTACGGCGGCAGAAGAGGAAGCCGGTGCGAATCCGGCGCGGTCCCGCCACTGTCACCGGGGAGCGATCCCCGCGAAGCCAGGAACTCTCACCGCCGGTCACGTCGTACCAGGGCGCGGACACCCTGAGTGAGGACACACCGCCATGCGCGCCTGCCCGTCGAGATCTTCCGGCCCCTTCCGCGACGCCACGGCGCGCTGACCATGCGGGCCGATCGCACCTTCGCCTACGGCGCCGCCGCCGGGCTCCTCGGCGACCTGCTGCTCGGCGACCCCCGCCGCGGCCATCCGGTCGCCGCCTTCGGCCGGGCCGCCGCCGCCGTCGAACGCGCCCTGTGGCGCGACGACCGCGGCCGGGGCGCGCTGCACACCCTGGTGTGCGCGGGCGGCGCCGCCGCTGCCGCCGCCCTCGCCTCCCGTGCCGTACGCGGCCGCCCCGCCGCATCCGTCGCGCTGACCGCGGCCGCCACCTGGACGGTGATCGGCGGCACCTCGCTCGGCCGTGAGGCGCGCGCCATCGGCGGCGCGTTGGCCGCGGGCGACATCGAGGTGGCCCGGGAGCGCCTGCCCCATCTGTGCGGACGCGACCCGCAGTCCCTGGACGCCGACGGCGTCGCGCGGGCGGTCGTCGAATCGGTCGCCGAGAACACCTCGGACGCGGTGGTCGGCGCCCTGGTGTGGGGTGCGCTCGCGGGCGTGCCCGGCCTCGTGGGCTTCCGGGCGGTCAACACCCTGGATGCGATGGTCGGGCACAAGTCGCCCCGCTACCGCCGCTACGGCTGGGCCTCGGCGCGCCTGGACGATGTGATGGGCTGGCCCGGCGCCCGCCTCACCGCCGTCCTCGCGACGCTGGCGGGCCCCGATCCCCGGGGTGCGGCACGGGCCTGGCGGGCGGACGCCGTCCGGCACCCGAGCCCCAACGCGGGCCCGGTGGAAGCCGCGTTCGCCGGGGCGCTCGGGGTACGGCTCGGCGGCACGCTCTCGTACGCGGGGCGCGTCGAGCACCGGCCGGTCCTGAACGCGCCGGGGCGGGCCGTCGACGTCGCGGACATCGAACGGGCGGTACGGCTCTCGCGCACGGTGGGCTGGCTGACGCTGGCCACCGCCGTGGCGGCGCGGGCCGCTGTGAGGAAGGGACGTACATGGGTGGCGGGCTGCTGATCGCGGGCACGACATCGGACGCCGGCAAGAGCGTCGTCACGGCCGGGATCTGCCGCTGGCTGGTGCGCCGGGGCGTCAAGGTCGCGCCCTTCAAGGGCCAGAACATGTCGCTGAACTCGTTCGTGACGCGCGAGGGCGCGGAGATCGGCCGGGCCCAGGCGATGCAGGCACAGGCGGCCCGGGTGGAGCCGACCGCGCTCATGAACCCGGTGCTGCTCAAGCCGGGCAGCGACCGCTCAAGCCAGGTCGTGTTCATGGGCCGGCCGGTGGGCGAGATGAGCGCCCGGGGCTTCTTCGGCGGGTCCGGCGGGACGGCCACCGGGACGGCCCTGAGCGGAGGGCGCCAACAGGCGCTCCTGGAGCCGGTGTTGGACTGCCTCGCGCAGCTTCGCAGCACGTACGACGCGGTGATCTGCGAGGGGGCGGGCAGCCCTGCCGAGATCAATCTGCGCCGCACCGACATCGTCAACATGGGCATAGCGCGGGCCGCGAAGCTGCCGGTGGTCGTGGTCGGCGACATCGACCGGGGCGGGGTCTTCGCCTCGTTCTTCGGGACGACGGCGCTGCTGAGCCCCGAGGACCAGGCGCTGGTCGCCGGGTACGTCGTCAACAAGTTCCGGGGCGATGTGACGCTCCTTGAGCCCGGCATCGAGATGCTGCGCGGCCTCACCGGGCGGCACACCTACGGGATCCTGCCGTACGCCCACGGCCTGGGCATCGACGAGGAGGACGGGCTGCGCGTCTCGATGCGCGGGGCCGTGCGGGAGTCGGTGGTGACGCCGCCGTTCGGCCAGGACGTGCTGCGGGTCGCGGTGTGCGCGGTGCCGCTGATGTCCAACTTCACCGACGTGGACGCGCTCGCGGCCGAACCCGGCGTGGTCGTGCGGTTCGTGGACCGGCCGGAGGAACTCACCGACGCCGACCTGGTGATCGTGCCCGGTACCCGCGGCACCGTCCGCGCCCTGGAGTGGCTGCGTGAGCGCGGCCTCGCGGCAGAGCTTTCCCGCCGGGCCGCCGAGGGCCGCCCGGTGCTCGGCATCTGCGGCGGGTTCCAGTTGCTCGGCGAGCACATCGAGGACGACGTCGAGTCGAAGGCGGGCACGGTGGCGGGCCTCGGGCTGCTGCCCGTACGGGTGCGGTTCGCCGCCGAGAAGACCCTGGCGCGGCCGGTCGGCGAGGCCCTCGGCGAGCGGGTCGAGGGGTACGAGATCCACCACGGGGTGGCCCAAGTCCTCGGTGGTGAAGCGTTCTTGGACGGGTGCCGGGTGGGCTCGGTGTGGGGGACGCACTGGCACGGCTCCCTGGAGAGCGACGCGTTCCGGCGCCGGTTCCTCGAACAGGTCGCGCGCGACGCGGGCCGCCGGTTCACGCCCGCGCCCGACACCTCGTTCGGGGTGCTGCGCGAGGAACAGCTCGACCGGCTCGGCGACCTGATCGAGGAACACGCCGACACCGACGCCCTGTTGCGGCTGATCGAGCAGGGCCCGCCCGCCGGGCTGCCCTTCATCCCGCCGGGGGCCCCGTGACCCGGCCCGCCCGCCACCGCCCCGTGGGCGCCGTGACCCGGTCCGCCCCGCACCGCCCCGTGGGAACCAGGAACACCCTCGCGGGCCCCCGGCGTACAGCACTACTCGAAGGAGAGACCAGCACATGAGCACCCGGTATCCGTTCACCGCCGTCGTCGGCATGGACGACCTGCGCCTCGCGCTGCTCCTGAACGCCGTCAGCCCGGCGGTGGGCGGGGTCCTCGTCCGGGGCGAGAAGGGCACCGCCAAGAGCACCGCCGTGCGGGCGCTCGCGGATCTGCTGCCCGCGGTGGCGGTCGTCGCGGGCTGCCGGTTCAGCTGCGACCCGGCCGCGCCGGACCCCGAGTGCCCGGACGGGCCGCACGAGAGCGGCCCCGGCACGGCCCGCGCGGCCCGCATGGTCGAGCTTCCCGTCGGCGCGTCCGAGGACCGCCTGGTGGGCGCCCTCGACATCGAGCGGGCGCTGGGCGAGGGCGTGAAGTCCTTCGAGCCGGGGCTGCTCGCGGACGCCCATCGCGGCATCCTGTACGTCGACGAGGTCAACCTGCTGCACGACCACCTCATCGACCTCCTCCTCGACGCCGCCGCCATGGGCTCGTCCTATGTCGAGCGCGAGGGCGTCTCGGTACGGCACGCGGCCCGCTTCCTGCTCGTCGGCACGATGAACCCCGAAGAGGGCGAGCTGCGGCCGCAGTTGCTCGACCGGTTCGGCCTGACCGTGGAGGTCGCCGCCTCGCGCGAGCCCGAGCAGCGGGTCGAGGTGGTGCGCCGCCGTCTCGCCTACGACGACGACCCGGCCGGCTTCGCCGCGCGCTGGGCCGAGGACGAGGGCGCACTGCGCCAACGGATCGTCGCCGCACGGGAGTTGCTGCCGTCCGTCACGCTCGGGGACGCGGTGCTGCTCCAGATCGCCGCGACCTGCGCCGCGTTCGAGGTCGACGGCATGCGCGCCGACATCGTGATGGCCCGCACCGCGACCGCGCTCGCCGCGTGGGCGGGCCGCACCGAGGTGACGAGCGACGACGTCCGCCAGGCCGCGCTGCTCGCGCTGCCGCACCGGCGCCGGCGCAACCCCTTCGACGCGCCGGGCCTCGACCAGGACAAGCTCGACGAGACCCTTGAGCAGTTCAAGGACGAGCAGTCCACGAGCGAGCGGTCCAAGGACGAGGACGACGATCCCGACCCGGGCCCCGAGGGCCCCGGCGGCGGTGGGGGCGGCGGGGTGCCCCCGCAGGGCGACTCCCCCGAGAACCCCGCCGAATCGCCTGAATCACCCGAGTCCTCGGACGCGTCCGAGTCCTCCGAGTCCTCCGAGTCCACGGAGCCGTCCGCCGCGCCCGCCCCGGGCGGACCCGGCGAGCGGGCCGCGGTGAAGGCCGCCGAACCGTTCCGTACGAAGATGCTGAGCGTGCCCGGTCTGGGCGAGGGGGCCGCGGGCCGGCGCTCGCGGGCCCGCACCGACCACGGCCGCACCACCGGCTCGCGCCGGCCCCAAGGGGCGCTCACCAAGCTGCACTTGGCGGCGACCGTACAGGCCGCGGCCCCGCACCAGCGGGCGCGCGGGCGCTCCGGGCGGGGTCTCGTGGTGCGCCGGGACGATCTGCGCCAGGCCACCCGCGAGGGGCGCGAGGGCAACCTCGTGCTGTTCGTGGTGGACGCGTCCGGGTCGATGGCGGCGCGGCAGCGGATGAGCGCGGTCAAGGGCGCGGTGCTCTCGCTGCTGCTCGACGCCTACCAGCGCCGCGACAAGGTCGGCCTGGTCACCTTCCGCGGCAAGGACGCCGAGCTCGCGCTGCCGCCCACCTCGTCGGTGGACGCGGCCGCGGCCCGGCTCGAAACGCTGCCGACCGGCGGGCGCACCCCGCTCGCGGCGGGGCTGCTCAAGGCCCATGACGTGCTGCGGGTGGAGCGGCTGCGCGATCCCTCGCGCCGGCCGCTGCTCGTGGTGGTCACCGACGGCCGGGCCACCGGCGGCCCCGAGCCGGTGGCGCTCGGCGCCCGCGCGGCCCGGCTGCACGCCGGCGAGGGCACCGCCTCGGTGGTCGTGGACTGCGAGTCGGGGATGGTCCGGCTCGGGCTCGCCGGGGAGCTCGCACGCGAACTCGGCGGCACCGCCGTCACGTTGGACGAGCTGCGGGCGGATTCCATCGCCGGTCTCGTCAAGGACGCAACCGCACCTTCGAGGAGGGCCGCTTAATGCCGCAGGGACAGGTCAGTGTCGTACCCGAAGACGGTCTGACGACCCGTCAGCGTCGCAACAGGCACCTGGTCATGGTGCACACGGGCGTCGGCAAGGGGAAGTCGACGGCCGCGTTCGGCATGGCGCTGCGCGCTTGGAACCAGGGCTGGCCGGTCGGGGTCTTCCAGTTCGTGAAGTCGGCGAAGTGGAAGGTCGGCGAGGAGAACGCGCTGAAGGTCCTCGGGGCCTCCGGCGAGGGCGGCCCGGTGGACTGGCACAAGATGGGCGAGGGCTGGTCCTGGATCCAGCGCGAGACCGCCGAGGGCGAGCCCACCCACGAGGAGAAGGCGCGGGAGGGCTGGGAGCAGGTCAAGCGCGACCTGGCCGCCGAGACGTACAAGTTCTACGTGCTCGACGAGTTCGCCTATCTGCTGCACTGGGGCTGGGTGGACGTCGAGGAGGTCGTCGCGGTCCTGCGCGACCGGCCCGGCACCCAGCACGTGGTCATCACCGGCCGCAACGCCCCCGAGCAGTTGGTGGAGTTCGCGGATCTGGTCACCGACATGTCCAAGGTCAAGCATCCGATGGACGCCGGCCAGAAGGGCCAGCGGGGCATCGAGTGGTAGCACGTCTCGTCATCGCTGCCCCGGCGTCGGGCAGCGGCAAGACCACCGTGGCGACGGGCCTGATGGCCGCGTTCGCGCGGTCCGGGCTCACCGTGTCCCCGCACAAGGTGGGCCCCGACTACATCGACCCCGGCTACCACTCGCTCGCCACCGGGCGGCCGGGCCGCAACCTCGACGCGTACATGTGCGGGCCGGAGCTGATGGCCCCGCTGTTCGCGCACGGCGCGCGCGGCTGCGACCTCGCCGTGGTCGAGGGCGTGATGGGTCTGTACGACGGGGCCAGCGGCCTCGGTGAACTCGCCTCCACCGCCCAGGTGTCCAAGCTGCTGCGCGCCCCGGTGGTGCTCGTCGTGGACGCCTCCTCGCAGTCGCGGTCGGTGGCCGCGCTCGTGCACGGCTTCGCTTCGTGGGACCCCGGGGTGCGGATCGGCGGGGTGATCCTCAACAAGGTCGGCTCGGACCGGCACGAGGCGCTGCTCCGGGAGGCCATGGAGGACGTGGGCATCCCCGTCCTGGGCGCCCTGCGTCGCGCGCCCCAGGTGGACACCCCCTCCCGCCACCTGGGCCTGGTCCCGGTCGCGGAACGCCGCGCGGACGCGGTGGACGCGGTGGCGGCGATGGGGGAACAGGTGCGGGCGGGCTGCGATCTGCCCGGGCTCCTGGCTCTGGCTCGCAGCGCGCCGCGGCTGGCTGGCGAGCCGTGGGATCCTGCTGCCGCGCTCCCGCGACCCGGCGGCCAGGACGCAGTCCAGCCCCCGCGGCTTTCGGGGGGCGCAGGCCCGGGGGCAGAGCCCGCGGTTCCGGACGGGGCCGGGCGGGCAAGAGGCTCCGCGCAGCGGCCCGTCATCGCCGTCGCCGGGGGCTCCGCGTTCACCTTCTCCTACGCCGAACACCCCGAACTGCTCGCCGCGGCAGGCGCGGAGGTCGTCGCCTTCGACCCGCTCAAGGACGAGCAACTCCCGCCCGGGACCGGCGGGTTGGTCATAGGCGGCGGGTTTCCCGAGGTGTACGCGGCCGAGCTGTCGGCCAACGAGCGGCTCCGCAAGGCCGTGGCCGAGCTGGCCCGGTCGGGGGCGCCGGTCGCGGCCGAGTGCGCGGGGCTGCTGTATCTGGCGCGCTCGCTCGACGGGCAGCCCATGTGCGGGGTACTGGACGCAGACGCGCGGATGTCGGGTCGGCTCACCCTCGGCTATCGCGAGGCCGTCGCGGTACGGGACAACAGCCTGGCCGTCGCCGGAACGCGGCTGCGCGGCCACGAGTTCCACCGCACCGTGATCGAGCCGGGCTCCGGGGCCGACCCGGCGTGGGGCGTGGTGCACCCGGAGCGCCGCGTCGAGGGTTTCGTGCAGGGGGGTGTGCACGCCAGCTATCTGCACACGCACTGGGCGGCCCGCCCCGAGGTGGCGGGCCGGTTCGCCGAGGGCTGCGCCCCGTGACGTACTCAGCCGGCGATGCCCACCACCAGCCAGATGAAGCCCACGCCCGCGACGGTGCAGAGCAGCGTCGACAGGGCGGGGTGCTCGTGGTGGGCCTCGGGGAGGATCTCGGCGGCGGCCAGATAAAGGAGCACGCCGCCGAAGAACCCCAGATAGCTGCCGAGCAGCTGCTCCGGAAGGGTGAAGAGCAGGGTCGAGGCGGCACCCGCCATCGGGGCCAGCGCATCGGCGAACAGCATCGCGAGCGCCTTGCGCTTCTCGTTCCCGTACAGGCTCGTGATCGTGTACGTGTTGAAGCCGTCGGCGAAGTCGTGGGTGATGACGGCGAGGGCCACCGCGAGGCCCATTCCGGCGCCCACCTGGAAGGCCGCGCCGATCGCGATGCCGTCCATCAGGCTGTGCCCGACCATCGCGGCGGCGACGGTGACGCCGACCTGCGGCGCCCGGTGCTCGCCCGCGCCGTGGGCGGCCTGGCGCACCGCGAGCACACGCTCGACGACGTGCGCGAACAGGAAGCCGCCGACGAACAGGAGCAGCGCGCGGGGCACCCCGAAGAGGTCCTCGCCGGCCGCGTCCAGGGCCTCCGGCAGCAGGTCGAGCCCGACCACGCCGAGCATGAGTCCGCCCGCGAGCCCGAGCACCAGATGGCGCTGGTCGGTGACCCGCTGGGCGGTCCAGCCGCCGACCAGGGTCATCAGGAACGCGCCGAGCGCGACGAATACCGCCATGCGCCCCTGCTTACCGACACGGCCCGCACTCCGCACGTCCACGCCGGGGCCCGTCGCCGCCCCCGGGCGGCCTGAGAGGACCCTGCCATGGCCCACGACGTCTCCCGGGAATGCGGGGCTCCCCTGGTGGTGGGCGTCGGCGCCTCACTGGGCGTCCCGGCGGACGAGGTGCTCGCGCTGATCGGGGCCGCCCTCGCGGAGGCGGGCCCGGATCCCGGCACCGTCGTCGAACTGGCCACCGTGGACGCCAAGGCGCACGAGCCCGGGCTCATCGGGGCGGCGGCCGTGCTCGGGGTGCCGCTCGTCGGGTACCCGGTCGGGGAACTGGCCGGGGTGCAGGTGCCGCACGGCTCGGACGTGGTCCTCGCCGCGGTCGGCACCCCGTCCGTGGCGGAGGCCGCCGCCCTGGCCGGAGGCGGTCAACTGGTCGTCCCCAAGCGGAAGTCGAGCCCCGCGGGCCGTGCCGCCATGGCGACGTGTGCGATCGTACGTCGGCCCCGCCTCCGGCCGATCGCCGGGGGCGGGGACGGACCCCCCACAAGGAGCGAGGAAGCCATGACCATCCCCACCACCGACGCCCCGCACGATCTGCGCCACCACGGTGACGCCGAGGTCCGCGACGACGGCGGCGCGCTGATCGATCTCGCGGTCAATGTCCGCACCGGCACTCCCCCCGCCTGGCTGCGCGAGCGGATCGCCGACTCGCTGACCGGGCTCGCCGCCTATCCGGACGGGCGCCCGGCGCGTGCGGCGGTGGCCGCGCGGCACGGTCTCGCGGTGGAGCGGGTGCTCCTGACGGCGGGCGCGGCGGAGGCGTTCGTACTGCTCGCCAGAGCGCTGACGTTCCGTCACGCAGTCGTGGTGCACCCGCAGTTCACCGAGCCGGAGGCCGCCCTGCGGGACGCGGGGCACGAGGTGCGGCGGATACTGCTGCGGGCGGAGGACGGCTTCCGGCTCGATCCCGCGGCCGTGCCCGAGGAGGCGGACCTGGTGGTGGTCGGCAATCCGACCAACCCCACCTCCGTACTGCACCCGGCCGCGGTACTGGCTCAACTGGCGCGCCCCGGGCGGACGTTGGTGGTGGACGAGGCGTTCATGGACGCGGTGCCGGGTGAACGCGAGGCACTGGCCGGCCGTACCGATCTGCCCGGTCTGGTCGTCCTGCGCAGCCTGACCAAGACCTGGGGCCTGGCGGGGCTGCGGATCGGCTATGTGCTGGCCGAGCCGGACACGGTCGCGGCCCTCCAGCGGGCCCAGCCGCTGTGGCCGGTGTCGACGCCCGCGCTGGTCGCGGCGGGCGCCTGCATGGAGCCCCGGGCCCTCGCGGAGGCCGAGGCCGCCGCGGTGCGGATCGCCGAGGACCGGGCCCATCTCCTGGCGGGGCTGGCCGAGTTCGAGGAGGTGCGCGCGGTGGAGGCGGCGGCGGGGCCGTTCGTCCTGGTACGGATCGAGGGCGCGGCGCAGGTGCGCGCCCGGCTGCGCACGCTGGGTTTCGCGGCGCGGCGCGGTGACACGTTCCCCGGGCTCGGCACGGACTGGCTGCGTCTGGCGGTGCGGGACCGCCCCACCACCAACCGCTTCCTCCAGGCCCTGGATCAGGCCCTGACCCTCACCCACCCCTGAGCACCCCGCAAGCCCCCTGGGGCTCCGCCCCAGACCCCGGGAGCTGCCCCACCCCGCCCCTTCCCGCAACCCTCCGGGGGCTGAAGTGCCCCTGGGACCCTGGGGGCTCCGCCCCCAGACCCCCGTTCGCGCCTCAAGGGCGCTCGTCCTCAATCTCCCCCAAGGCCTTAAGGGCCAGGGGGGACCCCCATGACGGGCTGACATGCCCGATGCGGGCCAGCACCAAGGCCTTTAGGGGCGCGGGGAACTGCGCGAGAAGCGACCGCGGTCCGCAGACCGAGACGGGGTTGGGGGCGCGGGGAACTGCGCGACCAGCCACGCACGGTCCGCAGCCGGGCACACCACCCCCGGAGGCCACGCGGCGGAGCCGCAGAGTGTCACAGCGGGAAGGGGCGGGGCGGGGTGGGAACCCCACGCGAGCAGCCCCGCACGGCCCGCGGCCGACAACGCGTCAGGGGGCCCGGGGGTGCAGCCCCAGGCCCCTCGGCCGCCCGGGGCGGTCAGGCGCGGCCCCGGGCCCGCGCACGGGTCAGGACGAGCGCCCCCGCCCCACCCACGAGCAGCACCGCCGCACCCCCCGCCAGGTAGGGCGTGGCCGAACTCCCCCCGGTCTCGGCCAACTTCGTGTCGGCGACGTTCTGGGTCTTCACCGCCGTCTCGACGGGCCCCTTGTCCGGGGCGGTCGGGACGGCCGGCGCGCTCGCCTGCGGCTTGGCGGGGGCCGCCTTCGGCGTACGGCAGGTCGCCTCGGCGAGGGTGACCTCCCCCTTCACGTCGGCGACGTTCAGGTGGAGCGGATTGACCGAGATCTTCAACTGGAGGGCGACGGCCGCGGCGGTGCGCGAGGTGGTGGTGGCCCGGGACAGGTCCAGGGACACCTCGCCGACCCCGGGCACGTCCACCCGCGTCGTGCCGCCCGCGGACAGCGTGATCTTCCGCCCGAGCACGGTGACCGCACCGAGCACATTGGACTTGGCGACCGGCGCGCGGCCCGCCTCGCACACCGCGCTCGACGTCACCTCGCCCACCTCGATGAGCGAGAGCAGCGGCAGGCCCGGCAGGTGCAACCGGGCGTTGACCAGGCGCGTCGAGCCCTCCGCCCGCTTCTCGTCGACGCTCGCCTTCGCCGTGGCCACATCCGCCCTCAGGACATCGACGGGCCGGCCGCCCGCCACCCCGTCGAGCTTCACGGTCAGCGCGGTCTTCTCGGCGCCGGCCGGCGCCTGCACCTCGTTGAGCGTGGCCTTCAGTGGTACGTCGACCGCCTTGTTGAGCAGGGACACATCGAGCCCGGTACGCAGCACGACGGCGCTCGCCCGGCCCCCGCCGTCGCCCTCGACCCCGGTGGCGTGCGCGGGCGCGGCCAGCAGCAGCGGCCCCGCGACGAGCGCCGTGCAGGCCGCGATCGTGGCGGCGCGGCGGCCGGCCGGACCGTTCGCGGGCAGGCGGAAGTTGTTGCTGTTCAAAATGGTGGAACCCCCACAGGAGACATGGCTGGCCGGCCGCCCGCCACGGGGACTCGTGGGACTCCTGCGAATCGAGGGGCGCGCCGGCGACTTGGGACACCGGAATCTTTACGCACTGAGAGTGAACTGACCGTCACACGGCGCCAGTTCACCCCAAAGGGTGGTTTCCGTGCCCATATTCGATTCGCCGGTCCCCAGCACCCCCTCCCGTCACCCCCGCCTCCGCCCCGCACCCCGTACGCCGCCCCAGCACCCCGGCGCACACATGAAGAGATTCAACGACCCGACGGCCCCCGGCGTCACGCCCGGTCAACCCGGTGGTGTGCAGCGGAAGCGCCGCGGACTCCCCTCCGCGGAGGCCGAGTCGGCCGGCCGGACGGCGCCCTCGGCGCACGGCCGACGTCCTCAGCCCACGATCCGCCCGTTGAGCACGATGCGGCTCGGCGCGGCCAGTACGCGGACGTCGGCGCGCGGGTCCTCGGCGTAGACGACCAGGTCGGCCGGGGCGCCCTCCTCCAGGGCGGGGCGGCCGAGCCAGGCGCGGGCACCCCAGGCCGTCGCCGAGAGGGCGTCGAGGGCGGGGATGCCCGCCTTGACGAGTTCGGCGACCTCGGCGGCGACCAGGCCGTGGGCGAGCGAGCCGCCCGCGTCCGTGCCGACGAAGACGGGCACCCCGGCGTCGTAGGCCGAGCGCACGGTGTCGTAGCGGCGCTCGTACAACCGCCGCATGTGGGCGGCCCAGTTGGGGAACTTCGCCGCGCCGCCGTCGGCCATGTGCGGGAACGTGGCGATGTTGACCAGCGTCGGCACGATCGCCACGCCCCGCTCGGCGAACAGCGGAATGGTGTCCTCGGTCAGGCCGGTGGCGTGCTCGATGCAGTCGATGCCCGCCTCGACGAGGTCCCGCAGCGAGTCCTCGGCGAAGCAGTGCGCGGTGACACGGGCGCCGAGCCGGTGGGCCTCGGCGATCGCGGCCTCCACCTCGCCGCGCGGCCAGCAGGCGGCCAGGTCCCCGGCGTCCCGGTCGATCCAGTCGCCGACCAGCTTGACCCAGCCGTCCCCGCGCCGCGCCTCGCGTCCGACGTAGGCGACCAGATCGCCGGGCTCGATCTCGTGCGCGTAGTTGCGGATGTAGCGGCGGGTGCGGGCGATGTGCCGGCCCGCCCGGATGATCTTCGGCAGGTCCTCGCGGGCGTCGATCCAGCGGGTGTCGGAGGGCGAGCCCGCGTCGCGCACCAGGAGCGTCCCGGCGTCGCGGTCGGTGAGGGCCTGCTTCTCGCTCACCTCGTCGGGCACCGGACCGTGCTGGTCCAGGCCCACATGGCAGTGCGCGTCGACCAGGCCCGGCAGCACCCAGCCGCTGACGGTGACCGCCTCGCCCGGGGGCCGCTCGTAGGTGATCCGCCCGTCGACCGCCCACAGCTCGTCCCGTACGTCCTCGGGCCCCGCGAGGACGCGCCCCTTCACATGCAGCACCATGCGATCGCTCATGGTCAGCACTGTACGAGGCGCTGGGTAGTCTCCATCCAGAGGATCGAACACCCGAACCGATCCCCGGCGCGACTCCCGCCGCGACCCCCGAGCTGATCGAAGAAGGCATCGCCGTGACACACCCGCTCCTGGACCTGGCCCCGCTGACCGCCGACCACTTCGCGGCGATCGAGCGACGGGTGGCCGCCCTGCTCGCCACCGAGCAGGACGTGGTGATCATGCAGGGCGAGGCGCTGCTCCCCCTGGAGGGCTGCATCCGGGGCGCCGCCCGCCCCGGCTCCACCGCGCTCAACGTGGTGACCGGCCCCTACGGGCAGACCTTCGGCAACTGGCTGCGCGACTGCGGGGCCGAGGTCGTCGACCTGGAGGTGCCCTTCCACGCGGCGGTCACCGCGGAGCAGATCGACCGGGCGCTCACCGACCACCCGGAGATCGACTTCGTCTCGCTGGTGCACGCGGAGGCGGCGACCGGCAACACGAACCCGGTCGCGGAGATCGGCGAGGTGGTGCGCCGGCACGGCGCCCTGTTCATGCTGGACGCGGTCGCCTCGGTGGCCGCCGAGCCGCTGCTCCCGGACGTCTGGGGCGTGGACCTGTGCGTGATCGGCGCGCAGAAGGCGATGGGCGGCCCGGCCGGCGTCTCGGCCGTCTCGGTCAGCGCCCGCGCCTGGGAGCGCATCGCGGCCAACACGAGCGCCCCGCGCCGCTCCTACCTCTCGCTCCTGGACTGGAAGCAGCGCTGGATCGACGGCGGCCGCAAGGCCCTGCTGCACGCGCCCGCGCAGCTGGAGATGCTGGCCCTTGAGGCGTGCGTGGAGCGCATCGAGTCCGAGGGCCTGGACGCCGTGATGGCCCGGCACGCCTCGGCCGCCGCGGCGACCCGCGCCGGCGCCCTGGCACTGGGCGGCGGTCTCGCCCCGTATGTGCACGAGGCCGCCGATGCCGCCCCGGTGGCCACGACGCTGCGCACCCCCGAGGGCGTCGACGCCGCCGAGCTGGTGGCCAAGGCGCTCGCCGCGGACCCCTCGCTGCCCCTGATCGCCGGCGGCGGGGCACTGGCCTCCACGATGGTCCGGGTCAACCACTACGGCGTGGACGCCACGCGGGGCGTCGTGCAGTCCTCGCTCGCGGCGCTGGGCGCGGCACTCGGCGAGTACGGGATCGCCGTGGACCTGGAGGCGGCCCGCAAGGCCGTTTCCGCCAGTTGGTGACACTTCCCCGCGATCCCCCGATGCGTTGAACTACGCGTTAAAGCGCAACTGAATTCCATAGAAATTCCACAGAACGGGAAGCTGCTTATTCACCGCAGCTTCCCGTTTTCTTATGCCCCACCTTCCCGGGCTCAAACGCAAAAGTTTCAACAAGGTTCCGAGCCTGTCACAACGGTGTGATCGACTCCACAACCCCGACCTTTTGTCCGGTAATTACCGGACAAACCGGTTCGCGCACATGCTCGCGTGATAACACAGCCGACCTCTGTGCGCACCCCCTCACGGGAATGCAATTTCAATTTCCGGTCGGTAAATTCCCTCGGCATGACCGCCGCGCAAACAGCAGTCCGAATCGAAAGCCCACGAGTGGAGGACGGAGCCGCGATCTGGCGCATTGCCCGTGACTCCGAGGTGCTCGACCTCAACTCCTCGTACAGCTATCTGCTCTGGTGCCGCGACTTCGCCAGGACGTCCGCGGTGGCCCGGGACGACGACGGCACGCCCATCGCGTTCATCACCGGCTACGTACGGCCCGACCGTCCGGGCACGCTGGTGATCTGGCAGGTCGCCGTCGACCACGCCCACCGCGGCCACGGGCTCGCGGGGCTGCTGCTCGAAGCGCTGACGGCGAGGGTGTCCTCCTCGCACGGGACCACGTGCCTGGAGACGACGGTGTCGCCGGACAACACCCCGTCCGACCGGCTCTTCACCTCGTTCGCCAAGCGCCGCGGCGCCGCCCTAGACCGAGAACTGCTCTTCGACGCGGGCCTTTTCCCCGATGACGGGCATCAGCCCGAAGTCCTCTACCGCATCGGCCCCCTCCACCCCCAGGGAGAATCGCTGTGACCATCACCCCGCCCGCCCTGAGTGTCTTCGAATCCCTCGAATCGGAGGTACGCAGCTACTGCCGCGGCTGGCCCGCCGTGTTCGACCGCGCGCAGGGTGCCCGCCTCACCGACGAGGACGGCCACAGCTATCTGGACTTCTTCGCCGGGGCCGGCTCACTCAATTACGGGCACAACAACCCCGTACTGAAACGGGCGCTGCTCGACTACATCGAGCGGGACGGCATCACACACGGCCTGGACATGGCGACGACCGCGAAACGGGCCTTCCTGGAGACGTTCCAGAACGTGATCCTGCGCCCGCGCGACCTGCCGTACAAGGTGATGTTCCCGGGCCCGACCGGCACCAACGCCGTCGAGGCCGCGCTGAAGCTGGCCCGCAAGGTGAAGGGCCGCGAGTCGATCGTCTCCTTCACCAACGCCTTCCACGGCATGTCGCTCGGCTCGCTCGCCGTCACCGGCAACGCCTTCAAGCGGGCCGGGGCCGGCATCCCGCTGGTGCACGGCACCCCGATGCCGTTCGACAACTACCTCGACGGCCAGGTGCCGGACTTCCTGTGGTTCGAGCGGCTCCTGGAGGACCAAGGCTCGGGTCTCAACAAGCCGGCCGCCGTGATCGTGGAGACCGTGCAGGGCGAGGGCGGCATCAACGTGGCCCGGCCCGAGTGGCTGCGTGCGCTCGCCGACCTGTGCCGCCGCCGCGACATGCTGCTCATCGTCGACGACATCCAGATGGGCTGCGGCCGCACCGGCGCCTTCTTCTCCTTCGAGGAGGCGGGCATCGTGCCGGACATCGTCACCGTCTCCAAGTCGATCAGCGGCTACGGACTCCCGCTGTCGCTCTGCCTGTTCAAGGGCGAGCTCGACGTCTGGGAGCCCGGCGAGCACAACGGCACCTTCCGAGGCAACAACCCGGCGTTCGTCACCGCGACCGCCGCGCTTGAGGCGTACTGGGCCGATGCCGGCCAGATGGAGAAGCACACCCTGGCGCGCAGCGAGCAGATCGAGCAGGCCCTGCTCGCGCTGTGCACCGAGCACAGCGCGCTCGGCGCCAGTTACCGCGGCCGCGGGATGGTGTGGGGCCTGGAGTTCGCCGACCCCGCCCGCGCCTCCGAGGTCTGCGCCCGCGCCTTCGAGCTGGGGCTGCTCCTGGAGACCTCCGGCCCCAAGAGCGAGGTGGTCAAGCTGCTTCCGTCGCTGACCATCACGCACGAGGAGCTGGACGAGGGCCTGCGGTCGCTGGCCCGCGCGGTCGCGGCGACGGTCTGACCCGCTCGCCCGGCCGACGCCCGCACCCGCAGGCCGACACACAAGCGCAGCCAGGAACGCAGACACACAGCTGCACAGCTAGACAGAAAGTGAGCAACTCACCGTGATTGTCCGCTCGTTCAAGGACATCGAGAACACCGACCGGCATGTGAAGGCCGCCTCCGGTACCTGGGAGAGCAAGCGGATCGTCCTCGCGAAGGAAAAGGTCGGCTTCTCCCTGCACGAGACCGTCCTGTACGCGGGCACCGAGACCTCCATGTGGTACGCCAACCACATCGAGGCGGTCCTGTGCACCGAGGGCGAGGCCGAGCTCACCAACGAGGAGACCGGCGAGACCCACTGGATCGAGCCGGGCACGATGTATCTCCTGAACGGTCACGAGCGCCACACCCTGCGCCCCAAGACCGACTTCCGCTGTGTCTGCGTCTTCAACCCGCCCGTCACCGGACGGGAGGACCACGACGAGAACGGCGTCTACCCGCTGCTGACCGAACCCGAGGAGGGCTGACCATGACCGCCCAGGATCTCTACCCCACCCGTGGCTCCGCCGAGGTGATCACGCCCCGCCAGGACCCGGTCGTCTGGGGACCGTCCGCCGGACTCGAATCCTTCGAGCAGGACGGCTTCCTCGCGATCGAGGACCTGCTCTCGGACGACGAAGTGGCGCTCTACCGCTCGGAATTGGAGCGTTTGATCGCCGATCCTTCCGTACGTGCCGACGAGCGGTCGATCATCGAACCGCAGTCGCAGTCCGTGCGGTCGGTCTTCGAGGTGCACCGGATCAGTGAGATCTTCGCGCGTCTGGTGCGCGACGAGCGGGTCGTGGGCACGGCCCGCCGGATCCTCGGCTCGGACGTGTACGTCCACCAGTCGCGGATCAACGTGAAGCCGGGCTTCGGTGCCTCCGGCTTCTACTGGCACTCGGACTTCGAGACCTGGCACGCCGAGGACGGTCTGCCGCGGATGCGGACGGTGTCGGTCTCGATCGCGCTGACCGAGAACCACGACACCAACGGCGGGCTGATGATCATGCCCGGCTCGCACCTGGACTTCCTCGGCTGCGAGGGCGCCACCCCGAAGGACAACTACAAGAAGTCCCTTCAGATGCAGGACGCGGGCACCCCGTCCGACGAGGCGCTCACCAAGATGGCCGACCGGCACGGCATCAAGCTGTTCACCGGCCGGGCCGGCTCGGCGACCTGGTTCGACTGCAACGCGATGCACGGTTCCGGGGACAACATCACCCCGTTCCCGCGCAGCAACGTGTTCATCGTCTTCAACAGCGTGGAGAACGCGGCCGAGGAACCCTTCGCCGCCCCCATCCGCCGCCCGGAATTCATCGGGGCGCGGGACTTCACGCCGGTGCGGTAGAGCCCGTCCGGCCGGGGGTCCGGGGGTTGCCCCCGGAAAACACAGCATCGGGGCGCGGGACTTCACGCCGGTGCGGTAGAGCCCCTCCGGCCGAGGGTCCGGGGGTTGCCCCCGGAAAACACAGCATCGGGGCGCGGGACTTCACGCCGGTGCGATAGCCGCAGCGATAGCCGCAGAAGTAGCGCGCAGGCCGCGCGATGGCCAAGGGCCCGGGGGCTCCCCCACTGCTCCCGGGCCGGGGACCGTACCAACGCCTCCATCCCCACAGAGATCGTTGGTACGGTCCCTCCATGTCCATGGTCGATGAACCTTCCCGAACTCCCGTCACCGGCGCCGATGTCGAGCACGCCGTGCGGCTGTCCGTGACCGCGCTGCGCGCCGGGCTCACGGCGGACTGGAGCGTGCCGGCCGGCACGCTGGAGTGGGACTGCTGGGAGACCGTCGAGCACCTCTCGGACGACCTGTTCGCCTACGCCGTACAGATCGGCCCCGCCCAGCCCCCGCTGGACGGCGAGGTGCCGTACCTGTGGGAGGCCAGGCGTCCCGGCGGCCCCCGGAACTCCGTGCACGCGGACCGCGCCGCCGGGCCTGCCGGACTCCTTCAGACGCTGGAGGCGAGCGGCGCCCTGCTCACCGCGATGGTGCGCACCACCCCGCCCGAGGTGCGGGCGTACCACGGCTTCGGCATCTCGGACCCCGAAGGGTTCGGCGCGATGGGCATCGTGGAGACGCTGCTGCACACGCACGACGTGGCCGAGGGGCTCGGCCTGGCCTGGACTCCGCCGGCCGGTCTGTGCGAGCGGGTGCTGGCCCGGCTCTTCCGGGACGTGCCGAAGGACCCGGACCGCTGGCGGGTACTGCTGTGGGCCACCGGCCGGGCGGATCTGCCGGGGCGGACCCGTCCGGACAAGTGGCGCTGGTACGGCGAGCCGCTCAGCTCGGGCGCAGCCACACCCTGAGCGGCCCGGTCGGGGCGAACCCCGCGCGCAGGGCGGCTGCCAGGTCGTCGCCGCTCTCGTAGCCGACGACCTCACGGCCCGGCCACAGCCGGGCGACGGTGGCGAGGCAGCCGGCCCAGGCCGCGTCCTGGTCGCCGTCGACGGCGTACAGGTTGGAGATTCCCACGACGTCCCCGCTCCGGCTGGCGACGGCACCCGCGGTCGCCTCTCCTCGCTCGTCGTAGTCCACCAGGAAGGTGTGACCGGGGTCGGCGAGCAGCGCGGGCGGGAAGAGGCCCTCGCTCCCGCCGTCGGACCACGCCCGCTCCCAGGCGGTCAACTCGCCCTCGCCGTCGACGAGTTGCCAGCTCCTGCCGGAGGCCTCGGGGGGCGTGTGATGGATCCACCGCGCCTCGAAGAGGACCTCGAAGCCGTCGTCGCCCAGATCGAGCGTTGCGAAGCTGTCCTTCACCGAGGCGCCGGGGGCGGTGAGGTCGATGCGGCCGAGGATGTCACCGGGCGAGGCCTCGGGGGTGAGCGTCACGGCGTCGGGATAGTAGAGCGGGGTGCGGCGCGGGCTGGTCCAGGCGTACGGGCCCGCGTCCCCCGTGATGCCGTGTGCGCGGCAGAGGGCGGCACACCAGTCGGCGTTGTTGCGGGCGGCGGCGCGCGCCTGCGGGGTCGGGTGGCTGCTCGTGGTCACGGCCCGATCCTGCCTTGCCCGGCCGGGCCGCGACCAGCGGATTTCACGCGTCGAGCGGGGCGGTGCGCGGGGCGTCGAGCGGGGCGTCGAGCGGGGCGTCCGCGTCGAGCGTCGGGTAGTCGAGGTAGCCGCGGTCGTCGCCGCCGAAGAAGGTCGACGGGTCGGGGGCGTTGAAGGGGCCGCCCGCGCGCAGCCGGGCCGGCAGGTCCGGGTTGGCGAGGAAGAGCGCGCCGTAGGAGATGAGGTCGGCGGTGCCGTCCTCGATCAGGGTGAGCGCGTCCGGCCCGGTGGGTCCTTCGGTGGCCGCGTTGAGGACGAACACGCCGGAGAACGCCTTGCGCAGCCGGAGCGTCAACTCGCGCTGCTGCGGGGCGACTTCGAGGACGTGCAGATAGGCGAGGCCGAGGGGTTCGAGGGCGGCCACCAGGGCGGTGTAGACCGGCTCGGGCTCGGGCTCCACGGTGCCGTTGTACGGGTTGCCGGGCGAGAGGCGGATCGCGGTGCGCTCGGGGCCGATCGCGGCGGCCACGGCCTTCGTCACCTCGACGGCGAACCGGATGTGCCCCTCGACGGACCCGCCCCAGCCGTCCTCACGCACATTGGAGTTGGGCGCGAGGAACTGGTGGATGAGGTAGCCGTTGGCGCCGTGCAGTTCGACACCGTCGAAGCCGGCCTCGATCGCGTTGCGCGCGGCGGCCGCGAAGTCGCCGATGGTGACCTGGATCTGGTCCTCGCTGAGCGCCTGCGGGGTGATGAAGGGCTTGGGCCCCTCGTGCGTGAAGACCTGCCCCTCGGCGGCCACCGCGGACGGGCCCACGTTGATCAGGTCGCCGGGCAGCAGGTCGGGGTGCCCGATCCGGCCCGCGTGCATCAGCTGGGCGAAGATCCGGCCGCCCTTGGCGTGCACCGCGTCGGTGACCTTGCGCCAGGCCGCGATCTGCTCGTCGCTGTGCAGGCCCGGGGTGTCGGGGTAGCCCTGTCCGACCACGGAGGGCTGGACGCCCTCGGTGATCAGCAGCCCGGCGGAGGCGCGCTGGGCGTAGTACTCGGCGGTCGACGCGGTGGGCGAGTTGCCCGGTCCGGTGGCGCGGCTGCGCGTCATGGGGGCCAGGGCGATGCGGTTGGTGAGCGGGGTGCCGGCCAGGTCGATCGAGTCGAAAGCGGTGGTCACAGCGGCCTCCAGGGAGACAGGAAGGGAGACGGAGGAAGGGCGGGAGGGGGCTGGAAGGCCCATCCGACGGTTTATGTGGTCGGCCAAGTATCGGCGCCGAAAACCACTGTAACGCATTACTTGGCCGACCAAGGTAATCTGGTCGCATGACCTCCGACGACCCCGTCTGTACCGACCACCCCCATCTGCCGAGCGCGGCCCGCGGCGGCCCGTTCAGCCATGCGGTCTCCCGGGTGGCCCGGCTGCACCGCATCGCCGCGGGCCGTCAGCTGCGCTCCATCGGGCTCTACCCGGGGCAGGAGCTCCTGATGATGCACCTGTGGGACGCGGGGGCGGCGCGCCAGTCCGAGCTGATCAAGCTCCTTGAGCTCGACCCGTCGACGGTCACCAAGATGCTCCAGCGCCTGGAGCAGGCCGGCTATGTGCGGCGCAGCCCCGACCCGAAGGACCGGCGCGCCTCGCTGGTCGAGGCCACCGACGACGGCTGCGTACTGCACGAGCGCGTGAAGCGGGCCTGGACGGACCTGGAGGAGCAGACCCTCGCGGGCCTGGACGCGGACGAACGGGCCGCGCTGGCAAGGCTGTTGGGGAAGGTGGAGGCCAACCTGTGCCGCTCGGCGGGCACCCCGGCCGACTGCGGGGGCGCGCCGCCCCGCGCGAGCGAGCCGTCCTGCGCGAGCGAGCCGTCCTGCGGGGAGTGACGGCGCGCGTCCGGCCGGTGCGCGAACTCCCCCGGCCGGACGGGCACTTCAGCGAGTGGGCAGCAGATCGAGGAGCCGGTCCACATCCTCGGCCGAGCTGTACAGGTGGAAGGCCGCGCGCAGATTCCCGGCGCGGTTGGAGAGCTCGACGCCCGCGCGGCTCAGCTCCTCCTGATGGCGGCCGAGGCCCGGAACCGCCACGATCGCCGAGCCGGGCGCGGTCACCGGCTCGTAGCCGAGCGGAGCGAGGCCGTCCCGGAAGCGGTCGGCGAGCGCGGTGTTGTGGGCGTGGATGCGCTCGATGCCCAGCTCCTCGACGAGGGCCAGGGAGTGCCGGCCTCCGGTGTACGAGAACAGGGCCGGGCTCTCGTCGAACCGCCGTGCGGAACGGGCGAGTTCGTCGATGGGGCCGTAGCAGGCGTCCCAGGGCTGCTCCCCCGCAACCCAGCCGGCGAAGATCGGGTTCAGGTCGCCGAGGTCGTCGGGGACGGTGAGGAAGGCGACCCCGCGCGGGGCGGTCAGCCATTTGAAGCCGACCGTCACGGTGTAGTCGTACGCCCCCGCGTCCACCGGGTACCAACCCGCACCCTGGGACACGTCGATCAGCGTCCGGGCGCCGTGGGCGCGGGCGGCCGCGCGGATCGCGGCGAGGTCCGCGATGCGCCCGTCGGCGGACTGCACCGCACTGACCGCGACCAGGGCCGTGCCGGGCCGCACCGCCTCGGCGAGCCGCTCCAGCGGAACGGTGCGCACCTTCAGGTCGCGGCGCATGTGGAACGGGTTCACCACGGAGCTGAAGTCGGCCTCGGCGACGAGGACTTCGCCGCCCTCGGGCAGGGAGGCGGCGACGAGACCGGTGTAGACGGCGACGGAGGCGCCGGTCGCCACCCGCCGCACGGGCACGCCGACGAGCCGGGCGTAGGTGGCGCGGGCCGCCTCCACATCGCCGAACATGTCGGTGGGCCGGCCCGCCGCCGATGCGGCCACGGCTTCACCCATGGCCGCCACGGTCCGGGCCGGCAGCAGCCCGGTGCTCGCGGTGTTGAGGTAGGTGGTCTGCGGCGCGAACTCGCCGCGCGCGAGGGAGTCCAGTTCCATGGCTCCACCCTGAATCCCCGACAACCCCAAGTCAATTGGGCAAAATCGTCGGATACCCCTAAGCGATGCTTATGAAAAGCGCCCAGGGGCCGGGCCGACGGGACGGATCAGCGCGGAACCTCGCACCCTTCCGGCCCACAGGCCTCCGCGTCGCCCTCGACGGTCTTGAGGGCCGGTACCGGGGTGCGCTCCCGCCAGGCCTGCTCCAGGGCCTGGGTGAAGACCTCGGCGGGCTGGCCGCCGGAGATGCCGTACTTGCGGTCGATCACGAAGAACGGGACGGCGTTGGCGCCGAGCTCGGCCGCCTCGCGCTCATCGGCGCGCACCTCGTCGGCGTATGCGCTCTCGTCGGCGAGGACCGCACGGACCTCGGCCTCTTCCAGCCCCGCCTCGACCGCGATGGCGGCCAGGGCCTCGGCGTCGAAGACGGAACGCTCCTCGGCGAAGTTGGCCCGGTAGGCCAGGTCGAGCAGCTCGCTCTGGCGCCCGCGCGCCTTCGCCAGGTGCAGGACGCGGTGGATGTCGAAGGTGTTCCCGTGGTCACGCCCGTCGGCGAGGTAGCCGAGGCCTTCGGCGTGCGCGTTGGCGGCGACATTGGCCTCCATGGCACGGGCCTCCTCCAGGGTGCGCCCGTACTTCTTGGCCAGCATCGGAATCACCGGGTCGACATCGCCCTTGGGCCGGTTCGGGTCGAGCTCGAAGGAGCGGTGGACCACCTCGATGTCGTCCCCGTGGGCGAACTCCGCCAGGCCCTTCTCGAACCGGGCCTTGCCGATGTAGCACCACGGGCAGGCGATGTCGCTCCAGATCTCGACGCGCATGTCACTTCTCTCAGTTTGTTGAAGGTCGTACGTTCCCCGTCAACGCGTGCACCTTCCGCCCCATTCCCGCTCGGCCCGCGGCACGGTTCGGGCCCTGTCGCGAGCCTGCCCCGCTCGGGCCGCCGCAGGGATCAGGCCGCCACCGTGAGCCTGCTGAAGGTGGCCCGGTAGGCGGTCGGGGTCAGGCCGGTGCGGCGGACGAGATGGGCGCGCAGGGAGTCGGCGGTGCCCAGGCCACTGGCCGTGGCGATCCGGTCCATGGGCAGGCCGGTCGTCTCCAGGAGTTCCTTGGCCCGCTCGATGCGCTGGTGGAGGAGCCATTGCAGCGGGCTCACGCCGCTCTCGGCGTGGAAGCGCCGGGTCAGGGTGCGCACGCTGACGCCCGCGTGCCGGGCCAGGTCGGTCAGGGTGAGCGGCTTGTCGAGGTTGCGCATCGCCCAGCCGCGGGTGTCCGCGCAGACCTCCCCGCGCTCGGCGGGCAGCGGGGTCTGGGTGAACTGGGTCTGACCGCCCGGCCGCACCGGCGCGACCAGCGCACCGCGGGCCACCGCGTTGGCGACGGCGGCGCCGTAGTCGGTGCGGATGATGTGCAGGCACAGGTCGATCCCGGCGGCGTATCCGGAGGACGTCATCACATTGCCGTCCTGGACATACAGGACGTCGCCCTTGAGATCGAGCGCCGGATAGCGCCTGCGCAGCTCCTCGGCCAGCTCCCAGTACGTGGTGGCGCTGCGCCCGTCCAGCAGCCCGGCCTCGGCCAGCACGAAGGCGCCGCTGCAGATGGACGCGACGCGCCCGCCCGCCGCCGCGGCGCGGCCGACCGCGGCCACCGTGCGGGGGTCCGGCTCGTAGCGCTCCCCGGTGCCCGCGACGAGGACCGTGTCGGCGCCCTCGACCGCCTCCAGACCCCGGCCCACGTACAGATCGAGCCCGCCCGTCGTGGCGATCGGGCCGGGCTCGGGGGTGCACACGATCACCTCGTAGCCGGGACCGCCGTCCACCTCGACCTTCCCGAACAGCAGCTCCGGGATGGCGAGGTTGAACATCGAGACGGGCGAGGGCGCGATGACGGCGACCCGGTGCAGCGGCATGGCCAGAACCTCCGGACGTATGGCATTCGGGCCACTACTGTACGCGTCGCGCACTCGCCAAGCTGGGGGCATGCCAGCGAACACCGCACTCCAAACCACGCCCGCCGAAGGCCAGTTGGCCCACGAGCCGTCCGGCGGCCCCTCCCCCGCCCTCACCCTGACCGCCGCCCTGCTCGGCTTCGCCCTGATCACCTTGGACGCCTCCGTGGTGAACGTCGCGCTGCCCGCCATCGGCGGCGACCTCGGCGGCGGCATGTCCGGGCTCCAGTGGGTGGTGGACGCCTACACGCTCACCTTCGCCGCGCTGATGCTGTCGACCGGCGCCTTCGCCGACCGGATCGGCTCGGCGAAGGCGTACGCGCTCGGCACGGTCGTCTTCACCCTGGCCTCGGCGGCCTGCGGCCTGGCCCCCGGCCTCGGCGTGCTGATCGGCGCCCGGGTCGTGCAGGGCGCGGCGGCCGCGGTGGTGCTGCCCGCCTCGCTCGCCCTGGTGCGCCAGGCCTACCCGGACCCGGAGCGCCGGGCCAGGGCGGTGGCGATGTGGGCGGCCGGGGGTTCGGTGGCGGTCGCGCTCGGCCCGGTCGCGGGCGGCGCGCTGACCACCGCCTGGGGCTGGCGGGGCATCTTCTTCATCAACCTGCCGCTCGGCCTCGCGGCCCTCGCCCTCACCGCCCGCGCCCCGCGCACCGGGCGCCGCCCCGCACCGCTCGACCTGCCGGGCCAGCTGACGGCCGTGGTGGCACTGTCCGCACTCGCCTTCGCGGTGATCGAGCAGGGTGCGGTACGCGTGGTGGCGGGCGGGCTCGCGGTCGCCGCGGGGCTCGCGTTCTGGCTCGTCGAGCGGCGTGTGGCGCACCCGGTGGTGCCGCTCGGCCTCTTCCGCCGCCGGACCGTGGCCGTCGCGATGGGCGCGGGCGCGGCGGCCAGCGTCGCGTTCTACGGGGTGGTGTTCGTCTTCAGCCTGTACTTCCAGCGGGTGCGGGGCGAGTCCGCGCTGACGGCGGGGCTGATGTTCCTGCCGATGACGGTACTGATCCCGGTCATGAACGTGCTGTCCGGAAGGCTCTCGAACCGCTTCGGCCCGCGTGTGCCCCTGCTCGTCGGCCAACTCACGGCCCTGGTTGGCCTGTTGGTGCTGCTGCTCGCCGACGAGCACACGCCGACGCTGCTCACCGCGTTCCTGATGGTGCCGCTCGCCCTCGGCTGCGGCATCTCGGTGCCCGCGCTCACCGCCGCGATGATGGAGGCGCTGCCGCGGGAGCGGGCGGGGTTGGCGGCGGGGGTGCTGAACGCCGGCCGGCAGGTCGCGGGTGCGCTCAGCATCGCGGTGTTCGGCTCCCTCGTCGCGGGCTCCGCGGGCTTCGTTCCCGGCCTGCGGCTCGGCCTGCTCCTTGCGGCGGCGCTGTTCGCGGTGGCGGCGGTGGGAACGGTGCGGCTTCCCCGTGGGGGCTTGGGGGGCTGAGGCGCCCTGGGGCCCCGCCCCGGACCCCGTTCGCGCCTTGAGGGCGCTCGTCCTCAAGCGCCGGACAGGCTGAAGGTGCCTGTGCCGAGGGGCGCGGGATCGTGACCTGCGAAACTCCGCCGCGTGGGCGCGAACGGGCCCACGGTCCGCAGCCGATCGACGCCGCACTTCAGCCCCTCCGGCGTTTGAGGAGCGGGGTCTGGGGCGGAGCCCCAGCGCCCCCGTCACGTGCCGTCGCGCAGATCGTCCGGCGCGTACCCCCGGAACTCGACGGAGTCGAAGGCCACCGCGCACCCCTCACCCGTGGGCGACTGCGCGAGGAACCCCACCCGGGCCACCGCGCTCTCCTGCGCCGTGCCGAGCGCGAAGACCCGTACGAACACCCAGCGTTCGCCGTCCACGGACGCGTGGAAGGCGAACGCCTTGCCCGTCCGGGTGACCCGGAGCCAGACGCTGTCCCCCTCCACCTCCCAGGAGTTCGCGTCGTCCGAGAGCCCCCGGGTGACGACCGTGCAGATGGTGGGCCGCCGCGGCGAGAGCTCCAGGCAGAGTTTGGCCCACTGCCGCTCCCCGACATGGACGTAGAGCACACCCGCGTCGAAGGGCGCCTCGAAGCCGACGGTGGCCCGCGCGATCAGCTGGAAGTCGCCCGCGGGGGCGGCCCCCAGCAGCCGGGGCGCGTCGGAGGCGGGCTCCAGGCCCTCCCCGGCGGGCGGCACGAACCGGTCCTGGCGGGCCCCGGCCCGTACCGACAGGACGCCGTCGTCGTACGTCCAGTCCGCCTCGGGCCCGAACGGCTCCAGCGGGAAGGGGAGTTCGGGCAGGCGCACGGTCATGCGGGGGTTCCGTTCACTCGGCGGGGCAGGCCCAGCGGGTTGTCGTCGCGCAGCTCCGGCGGCAGCAGGGCCGCGGGGGTGCTCTGGTACGTGACCGGCCTCAGCCAGCGCTCGATGGCGGTGGCGCCGACCGAGGTCGAGGTGGAGGTGGCCGCAGGGTAGGGGCCGCCGTGGTGCTGGGCCGGGGCCACCGCGACCCCGGTGGGCCAGCCGTCCACCAGCACTCGGCCCGCCAACTGGGTCAGTTCCCGCAGGAGTTGTCCCCCAGCCCCCTCCCCTTCCGCCTCCGCCGCGGAGAGCTGGAGCGTGGCCGTGAGGTTGCCCGGCAGCCGCGAGAGCACCTCGCCGACCTCGGACTCGTCGGCGTAGCGGGCCACGACGGTGACCGGCCCGAAGCACTCCTCCAGGAGCAGATCGTGCGCGCCCGGCGCCGCGAGCGAAGCGGCCGGGACG
The DNA here is from genome assembly GCF_002803085.1 of Streptomyces sp. CB01201. GTDB lineage: Bacteria > Actinomycetota > Actinomycetes > Streptomycetales > Streptomycetaceae > Streptomyces > Streptomyces hundungensis. The sequence goes on from NZ_NNBJ01000003.1 coordinate 94,249, forward strand.
GTCAAGTAGCCCCCGCTTACCGTGTGTTCGCCGCCCGCGCCGGCCGTGACCGGCGCCTCGACGCCGGGCAGCGCGGCCCGCTCGGCGACCCCGGCGACGAACGCGTCCCGCATCCGGTGGTCGAGCATGACCCCCGCGTCGGTGTCGCAGACGGCCGCGGTCAGCGACTTGAGCAGGGCGTCGCCCGCCGTGCCCGCCGGGACCAGGACGAAGCCGGGCTTGGTGCAGAACTGGCCGACACCCATGGTCATCGAAGCGCCGAGCCCCGCCCCGATCGCCTCGCCGCGCTCCTCGGCGGCGGCCCGCGTCACCACGACCGGGTTGAGCGAGCCGAGCTCACCGTGGAAGGGGATGGGCACGGGCCGCGCCGCCGCCGCGTCGAACAGGGCTCGCCCGCCGCGCACGGAACCGGTGAACCCGGCGGCCGAGACCAGCGGGTGGCGGACCAGCTCGACGCCGGCGGTGAAGCCGTGCACCAGGACCACGACGTCCTCGGGCAGCCCGGCCCGGACGGCGGCCCGGCGCAGCAGCGAGACACACAGCTCGGAGGTTGCCGGGTGGTCGGGGTGCGCCTTGACGACGACCGGGCAGCCGGCCGCGAGGGCGCTCGCCGTGTCGCCGCCGGGCACGGAGAAGGCGAGCGGGAAGTTGGAGGCCGCGTAGACCGCGACCACACCGAGCGGGATCTTGACGCGCCGGAGGTCGGGCCACGGCGGGGTGCGGGACGGGTCCGCGTGGTCGATCCGTATGTCGAGGAAGGAGCCCTCCTCGACGGCCTCCGCGAATGCCCTCAACTGGGCCGTGGTGCGGGCGAGTTCGCCGGTGAGCCGGACCGGCCCCAGGGCGGTCTCGGCGTCGGCGGCCTCCACGACGTGCTCGGCGGAGGCATCCAGCAGGTCGGCCGCGGCCCGCAGGAACCCGGCGCGTACGCTCAGGTCGGCCAGCGCTCCCCGGGTGGCCCGGGCGGCCCGGACCGCTTGGTCGACCTCTTCGGGCGTGGCTTCGACCGCAACCTCTTCGCGCGGCTTCCCCGTTCGGGGGTCGACACTCCAGACTGGTGCTGCTGCGCTCACCGCAAGTCCTTCCGCTGCCCGGTCCGCCACTGCTCGGTCCGCTCCTGCCGCCCATCAGAACTTGTTCGGTATTCTGAACAGAGTTCCCGATGCTGAATATGCTGGGACTCTATTAACGGGTGTTCCGCCTTGGCAAGAAGCCAGGGCGAGAAGGAGCGGGGTGCTGGGATGTCGGCTGCCGATTCAGGTGGAGCACAGGTCAAGTCCGCGGTGCGCACGGTCGAGTTGCTTGAGTATTTCGCAGGCCGTCCCGGAATGCACTCCCTCGCCGCGGTCCAGGAGGCGGTCGGCTACCCCAAGTCCAGCCTGTACATGCTGCTCCGCACGCTGGTGGAGCTCGGCTGGGTGGAGACGGACGCCACGGGCACCCGGTACGGCATCGGCGTACGGGCTCTCCTCGTGGGCACCTCCTACATCGACGGCGACGAGGTGGTGGCGGCGGCCCGCCCCACCCTGGACCGCCTCTCGGACGACACCACCGAGACGATCCACCTCGCGCGGCTCGACGGCACGAACGTGGTCTACCTCGCCACCCGCCAGTCCCAGCACTATCTGCGCCCCTTCACCCGGGTCGGGCGGCGCCTGCCCGCCCACTCGACCTCGCTCGGCAAGGCGCTGCTCGCCACGCACAGCGACGAGCAGGTGCGCAAGCTCCTGCCGGAGACGCTCCAGCAGCTCACCGAGCACACCATCACGGACCGCGAGAAGCTCATCGAGGAGCTGCACCTCGTCCGCGAGCAGGGCTACGCCGTGGACCGCGAGGAGAACACGCTGGGCCTGCGCTGCTTCGGCGTCGCGATCCCGTACCGCACCCCGGCCCGTGACGCGATCAGCTGCTCGGTACCGGTGGCCCGACTCACCCCCGCGCACGAACAGATGGTGAAGGACGCCCTGTTCGACGCGAGAGACCGCCTGACCCTGGCCACCCGCCGCCTCTGACACCCGGGCCCCTGGGGGCGCGCGCCCGTGACAGGTGCGCGGCTCCCCCGCGTCGACCGCGACCAACAAGTCCCGGTCCGCCTACGGGGCGCGAGGAACCGCGCGAGCAACCACCCACAGCCCGAGGCCAAAAACGGGGCAAGGGGCGCGAGGAACCGCGCGAGCAACCACCCACAGCCCGAGGCCAAAAACGGGGCAAGGGGCGCGAGGAACCGCGCGAGCAACCACCCACAGCCCGAGGCCAAAGACGGGCGAGGGGCGCGAGGAACTGCGCGAGCAACCAGCCACGGCCCGCAGCCGAACGGCGACGGCATCGGGGCCCGGGGCGAAGCCCCGCCCCGCCAACCCCGCAACCCTGCACCCCGCACCCTGCACCCCGCACCCCGCACCCCGCACCCCGCACCCCGCACCCCGGCGGAGCCTCCCCCGCACGGCGGAGCCGGATCGCCGCCCAGCAGGACGCGCCGAGGGACACCCCCACGGGAGCGTGAGGGCATGACCCTCACCACCCCCACCCGGCGGCGGCCCCGCACAGCCCTCCGCGCCGTGGCCATCACCGCCTGCCTCCCCTACCTCTGCCTGAAGGCCGCCTGGATCGCGGGCAGTCACCTGGGCATCCCGGACCACAGCGTGCTGCTGGCCCACCGAGCCCACATCGCGACAGCCAACACCGCATCGATCCTCCTCGACTCGTGCGTGGTCGTCCTCGCGTACCTGCTGACCCGCCCCTGGGGCCTGCGCGTGCAGGCGTGGCTGCTCGCGCTCCCGATGTGGATCGCCACCGGCCTGCTCGCCCCCGTCATGACCGGCTATCCCCTCCAACTCCTGCTCCACACGGTCGGGTCGACCGCGAAACCCGCCGCCCCCAGCACCGACCCGTTCCTCGACACATGGGTCTTCGCGGTCGTCTACACCGGCTTCATCGTCCAGGGCCTGGCCCTCGGCACCCTGTTCACGCTGTACGCCCGCGACCGCTGGGGACACCTGCTGCGCGGCCGGATCGGCGAACTCCCCCCGGCCACGGCGGGGCCGCGCCGAGCGGCCGTCACGGTGGCGGCCCTCTCACTGCTGCCCGCCGGGGCGCACCTGCTCTGGGCGACGGGTTCGGGACGCGGCCTGAGTCCGGCCCTGGCCGAGGGGCGGAGCGCCGACCAGTACGTACTGGAAGCCGTCTTCGCGGTGTTCGCCCTGATGGGCGCGGCGGGTGCGCTGATGACCGCCTTCCGGCTGCGCCGCTCACTGCCACTGCGGCTTCCCCTGGCCCTGGCGTGGCTGGGCTCGGGCGCCACCGCCTGCTGGGGCGGCTGGCTGTGGCTCTCCGCGCTGACGACGACGGGCGGTGCCGGCGAAGGGCCCACCCTCACGATGGGCCTCACCTACGCTGTGCAGATGATCACCGGCACGCTGGTCGTCGTGATGGGCACCCACTTCTTCACCGAGCGCGGGCGCGAGCGCGATCGCGCCGGGATCCGCCCCCCGGTCCACCCTTCGGTCGACCCCCCGGTCCGCAAGCCGTGATGCGCGCACTGCTGGGCGCCCGGGCCCGGCACCGCTGGATCCATCTGGTCATCGGCGGCGCCCTGTTGATGCCGTACTTCCTGGTCGGCTCGGTCGTCGTCGGCGGCACCGCACACGGCGCCGGCTCCTTCGACTCCTTCCCGCTCGCACTCGTCACGTTCGCCCTCGCGCTGCCCCTGGCCGCCGCGTCCGGCCTGGTGCCCATCGCCCGGCCGCTGCTCGTGCTCGGTGTCCGCGCGCTGTGCGGGGTGGATCCGGTGGCGCTCGCCGACGGGCCCGCGCGCTCCTGGGACGCCCGGCTGCGGACCTCTGCCTGGTACACCCTGCATGTCGCCCTCGGCGGGATCCTGAGCGGGGCGAGCCTCGTGCTGCCGCCGTTCACGGTGTTCCTGATCGCGCTGCCCGTCTTCCCGGGCCTGCGTCACAGCGTCTACAGCACGGGCGGCCCGCTGGCCACCGACTGGGGGATCGCCCTCGCCCCGGCCGCCGGGATCGCGATGCTGCTGGCCCTCGCGGCCTGTTCGGCGGCGGCCGGCGCACTGCTCGCCCGGCTCGCGCCCCTACTCCTCGGCCCGACGCCCGTGGACCGCCTCGCCGCCGCCGAACAGCGCGCGGCGGAACTCGCGGTGCGCAACCGCCTCGCCCGCGAGCTGCACGACTCGGTGGGCCACGCCCTGAGCGCGGTCACCCTCCAGGCGAGCGCGGCGCGGCGGGTCCTGGACTCGAATCCCGAGTTCGTCCGCGAGGCCCTGGCCGCCATCGAGGAGACCACCCGGCGCACGGTGGATGAACTCGATTCCGTACTGGGCCTGTTGCGTCAGGACGACGACCCCGACGCCCCCGATCCCACCACCCCGGATCTCGCCGCCCTGGAGGGTCTGCTGGCACGCACGGGCCTCGACGTCGGGTACGCCCTGGAGGGCGACGCATCCCGCCTGCCCGAACTCGTCTCGCGCGAGGCGTACCGGATCGTCCAGGAGGGGCTGAGCAACGCCCTTCGCCACGGCGGGAGTTCACCGGTAACTCTGCAAGTAGCCGTGAGAGAAGGAGAGTTGACGATAACCATGGAGAACTCCTTGTCCGGCGCGGAGCCGGCGGTGCGTCCCGGCGGCGGGCGCGGGCTGCGCGGCATGGCCGAGCGGGCCGCGCTGCTCGGGGGCCAGGCATCTGCCGGCCCGCACGACGGCGCCTGGAGGCTCAGCGCGCGGCTGCCGATCGGCGGTGCCCGATGAGCGACGCGATCCGGGTGGTGGTGGCCGACGACGAGCGGATGGTCCGTACGGCGCTGCGGGTGATCCTGGACGCCGAGCCGGGCATCGAGGTCGTCGGCGAGGCCACCACGGGAGCGGAGGCGGTGTCGGTCGTGCGTGACAGGCTGCCCGGCGTCGTCCTGATGGACGTCCGGATGCCCGGGATCGACGGTATCCGCGCGACCGAGCAGATCCTGGCCACCCTGGCCGCACCGCCGAGGATCGTGGTGGTCACGACCTTCGAGAACGACAGCCATGTGTACGACGCGCTGCGCGCGGGCGCCGCCGGGTTCCTGCTCAAGCGGGGCGCCGCCGAGGAGCTGATCCAGGCGGTCCGCCTGGTCGCCCGCAGCGACTCGCTGCTCTTCCCCGCGCAGATCCGTGAACTGGCCGCCCGCCACGCGCCCGCACACGCCACGGCCCATCCCTGGACGGCCCGGCTCACCGAGCGCGAGGCGCAGGTGCTGCGCCTGATGGCGACGGGCCGCACCAACGCGGAGATCGCCGAGCGGTTGGGCGTCGGTCCGGCCACGGTCAAGACGCACGTCGCCTCCGTCCTCGCCAAGACGGGCACCCGCGACCGCACCCAGGCGGTGATCGCGGCGTACGAGTCGGGCTTCGTACGCCCCCGGTGAGGGCCTTCGTAGGGCCCCGGTCACGGCCTTTCGTGCGACCCCGCCGCCGGTTCTCCCTACGGCCGATGAAGGTTTCCTGAGAAACCCGGACAAGTGGAACTCCACACTCTGCCCCGTCCGTCTTGCGTACGGGATGAACAAGACAATCAGGCGCGCCTCGGTCTTCTGTCTGCTGATGGTGCTCGCCCTCCTCGGTCGAGCCACCTATGTGCAGTTCTACAAAGGCCAGGCCCTCGCGGACGACAAGCTGAACCGGCGGAACACCATCGCGGAGTACTCGCAGCCGCTCGGGGACATCATCGTGGCCGGCTCCCCGGTCACCGGATCGGAAAGGACGAAGAGCGGCGACCTCGCCTACCAGCGCAGCTACAAGGACGGACCGATGTACGCGCCCGTCACCGGCTTCGCCTCGCAGGTGTTCGGGTCGACCCAGCTGGAGGGGATCTACGCCAAGATCTTCGACGGCAGCGACCCGCGCATGCAGAACCCTCTCGACGCGCTCACCCGGCAGCGGGCGCCCGGCGGGGACGTGCTGACCACCATCGACCCCGCGGTGCAGAAGGCCGGTTACCAGGCGCTCGGCAACAAGGAGGGCGCGGCCGTCGCGATGGACCCGAAGACCGGCCGCATCCTCGGCATGGTCTCCACGCCGTCGTACGACCCGTCGAAGATCGCGGGTTCGTCCTCGGCGGCGGGCGACGCGTGGAAGCAGCTGTCCGAGGACAAGAGCCAGCCGATGCTCAACCGGGCGCTGCGCCAGCCGCTGGCGCCGGGCTCCACGTTCAAGCTGGTGGTGGCCTCGGCGGCGCTTGAGAACGGGCTCTATCCGGACATCGACGCGAAGACCGACAGCCCCAATCCGTACCGGATGCCGGGCACGACGACGGACCTGCGCAACGAGTCGGCGTCGGCGCCCTGCGAGAACGCCTCGATCCGTACCGCGCTCGAATACTCCTGCAACAACGTCTTCGGCAAGATGGCCGTGGACCTGGGCCAGGACAAGGTGCGGGCGATGGCCGAGAAGTTCGGCTTCAACGACTCCGCGCTGGACGTGCCGGTGCGCGCCTCGGCGAGTGTGTACCCGAAGAACATGAACAAGTCGTCGACCGCGTTGTCCGGCATCGGCCAGTTCGATGTGACGGCGACCCCGATGCAGATGGCGATGGTGTCCGCGGCCATAGCGAACGACGGGGTGATGTCTTCGCCGCACATGGTGTCCAAGGTGACGGACTCCAAGGGGAGCACGCTCCAGTCCTACTCGGACTCGGACGGCAAGCGGATCATGTCGTCGAAGACGGCCCAGCAGATGCACGACGCGATGATCTCGGTGGTCACGGACGGCACCGGCTCCAACGCGAAGATCGGCGGCCTGGAGGTCGGCGCGAAGACGGGTACGGCCCAGCACGGAGTGGACAACTCCAAGACCCCGTACGCCTGGTTCACCGCGTTCGCCAAGGACCCGAAGACCGGCAAGCAGGTCGCGGTGGCCGTGGTCATCCAGGACTCCGACGCCGAGCGCTCCGAGGTCAGCGGCAACGGCCTGGCGGGCCCGGTCGCCCAGGCGATGATGAAGGCGGCGCTGGCTTCGCAGTGAGGCGAGGGGCCCGGTCCGGGGCGCGCGCCCCGGACCGGAGGGGTCCTTACGGCAGGAAGTACATCGGGTTCGGGAGCTTGTACGTGTTGTCGGCGTGGCCGCCCGAGAGGTCGGTGTACTGGTCGCCGAGGTTGGCCACGATGCGGTAGCCGAGCGACTCGATGTGCTGGCGGGTGCCGGCCTTGTAATCGACCGTCGAGCAGGTCCAGGTGGGCTTGGCACAGCTCAGGTAGGCCGGCGGGTTGGCCTTGTCCTTGAGGAAGAAGTGGGCGGGGTCGACCGGCACGTCGTAGCCGGCCCCGGTCAGGTTGACGGCGCTCGCGGTGCGCTGCGAGGCATCGCGTCCGGTGAGGAAGAAGACGGTGACGCCGTTCTTGGCGGCGTAGTTGACGAGGTCCGGCATGCCGAACACGGCGATCGACTTCGCGCTCCGTACGTACGCGTCGAACGCGGCGGCGTTGTAGGCGAAGCCGTTCTTCTTCTCGTAGTCGTAGGTGAGCAGCGTGGTGTCGTCGACGTCGAGCACGATGGCGGGCTTACGGCCGTCCCGCCCCGGGTGCTCGGCGGCGTGCTTGATCTGCCGCTTGGCGCGGGCCTCGATGTCCGCGACCTGCTGGGCGTAGTTGCTCCTGGGCGACGCCTGGAAGTTCCCCGAGGCGTCGGCCGTGCCGCCGTAGTACGCGTTGATCTTGTCCTCGACCTTGGTGATGTTGGGGATCTCGCGGTCCGACTTGGGCACGGAGTTGTCGGCGGAGGCCGCGCCGACGCCATAGGCGGCGACGCCGGTGAGGGCGAGGGCGGCGGTGGTGGCGGCGGCTTTAGTGAGAATGCGCATGGGCGCTTGTCTACGCGCATCACACGCGTCCCGCCAGGGCGGATGCGGGAATCTTTGCCGCACCGTGTCCTACCGGGGGTAGCCGGACCGACCAAGTCTGCCCGTGCCACGGGCTTTCAGGGGCGCGGGGAACTGCGGGAGCAACCACGTACGGTCCCCAGCCGGACCAAGGGTCCCGGGGCGCAGCACCCGGCAGCCCCCCGCCCCCGGGGCGGGGGTTACCCCGCCACGCCCGCCCTGCGCACCGCCTCAAGGTCCGCGTCCGACGCCAACCCCGCGTGGTAGAGCCGGAGTTCCGTCGCCCCCAACGCCACCGCCCACGCCGCGTCATCCGCCAACGACAGGGGCCGACCCCCCATCCCCGACACCACCGTGAGGTTCGCGGCAACCACGGCCCCCTCGCACCCCACCGCCACGAACGGCTCAAGCAGCTCCGGCCCGCCCGTGCACGGCACCACCACCCCATCGGCCAAGCCGAGGACGTGCTCGGCGTCCACCCCCGCGTTCGCCCCGCTCCGCCACGCCCGGGGGTCCGCGTGCAGCAGCACCTGGAACTCCGCGCCGCCCCGGCCCCGCACCGCCGCCACGGCCGCCTCCTGGAGCGCCCGCGCCGCCCCCGCACGGAAGCCCAGCGTCGCAGCGAGCAGCTCGGTGCCGGACGCGCCGACCGTCCCGCCCCGCCACACCGGCTCCAGCGCCCCCCGCACCCGTGCCCTCAACTCACCATCGTCCAGGCCGAGTTCCGCGTAGCCCTGTGCGCACGAGGGGCAGAAGCAGAGCGACATCAGGTACTGCGCGGTGTCGTCGAGGGCCACGCCCGCGAGCTTGTCGTGGGCGTGCAGATGCGCGAGGCCGTACCAGCCGCACGACTCCAGCTCGGTGCCGAGCGCCCCCGGCCGCACCGCCGCCTCCGCCGCGAGGGCGGCGAGGAACGCGCGCACCCGGGGCTGCGCGATGCACGGCGCCCACGGGTAGCGGTCACCGTAGGCGTTGACGACGGAGGTCCCGGGGTGCTCGGCGCCGAGCCGGGAGTTGTGGGCGAGCACCACCCAGGAGTGGATGTCGAGCCCGGCCGCCGCAAGGGCATCCGCGGCCCGGCCGAACGCGTCGCCCGGCGCCCAGGAGCCGGCCGCGTACGGGCTCAACTCCCGCCCCCGCCAATACAGTTCGCTCGGCGGATACAGCACCGAGGCATACTCGGCGGTGACGATGCGATGCTTCGGGTGACGGGGCGTCAGGGCCCGGGTCGAGTGGTAGGCGGAGGCGAGCGTCACCTGACGGACGCCGAGGTCGGCGATGCGGGTCGGGGCGTCGGGATCCCCGAGGACGTCCCAGGGGTACAGGAAAGCGGAAGTCTTCACTCGCCCACCCCGGGCACACCCGCACCGGACGCACCCGCACCGGCACCGGCACCGGACGCTCCCCCGGCTTCGCCTCCGGCGAGCAGCGCCCGCCCGCGCTCGATCAGGACGGCCAGCCGCTTGACATGGCCGGCTTCGGGCTCGCTCAAGGGCGGGCGGACTCCGCCGACGTCCAGGCCACCCAGCCGCACCCCCGCCTTGACCAGCGAGACGGCGTACCCCCGCCCCTGGTTGCGCAGTTCGACCAGCGGCACGAAGAAGCCGTCGAGCAGGCGGTTGGCCAGCGCGTCGTCACCGGATTCGAGAGCCCGGTGGAAGGCGAGCGCGATGTCGGGCGCGAAGCAGAAGACGGCGGAGGAGTACCGGGTGATGCCGATGCCCCGGTAGGCGAGGCCCGTGAGTTCGGCGGTGGGCAGCCCGTTGAAGTACAACGGATTCAGGCCCGCCGACCGTACGGCGCTGACGATCCGCTGCATCAGATCGAGGTCGCCCAGACCGTCCTTGAACCCGATGATCCCGTCGACGCGGGCGAGCGCGACGGCGGTTTCGGGCGTGAGCACGGCGTTGTCGCGCTGGTAGACGATGACGTCGAGCGAGGTCGCCGCCGCCAGCTCGGAGTAGTGGTCGATCAGGCCGGCCTGATCGGCGACGACGAGATAGGGCGGCATCGCGAGCAGCCCGTCGGCCCCGGCCTCCTCCGCGAGCCGGGCGTACTGGACGGCGAGCGCGGTCCCGTACCCCGCGCCCGCGACCACCGGCACGCGCCCTGCGCTCTCCTCCACCGCCGCGGCGACGCACGCCCGGAACTCCTGCGGGGTCAGGGCGTGGAACTCCCCCGTGCCGCAGCAGGCGAACACGGCGGCCGCACCGGCCTCGATGCCGCCCTGCACATGAGCACGGAAGACGTCGAGGTCGAGACCGCCGTCCGGCCCGTACGCGGTCACGGGGAAGAACAGCGGTCCGCCCACGTGGGTGAGTCGGGCGGCGAGCGGGGCTGAGGTCACGGGCTGCTCCCTGGGCGAGGACCGTCGGGCCGAAACCGTCGCGCGGCGCTGCGCGGCGCGGCGTCCGGCAGTACACGACGTGCACAATTCTGACTACTGTCCATATCTCTGAACTCCTCCAAACTAAGCCCGCGCCCCGGCGACGGTCAAGGTCAACAGCCTTGGCGGACGGGCGGATTGAGGCCCCCGGCGCGACACTTGACTCAGCACGCCCCGGCTCCTTAGCGTGTCCATGCATGTGAATGTTGTCCATGGATGTATGGCTCGGGCGGTTGCGCCGCCCCCGACCCGAGTGCCGTCCGGACGGCCCCGCACCCCGAGGAGAGCCCATGCCCAGCCCCCGCACCCTCCTGCTCACCGGCGCCGCCGGGGGGCTCGGCACCCTGATGCGGGGGCTGCTCCCGTCGTACGGATACGAGCTGCGGCTCCTGGACGCACTGCCCGTCCCCGGCGAGCCGGACGCGATCACCGCCGACCTCGCCGACAGGGGCGCTCTGCGCGAGGCGGTTCGCGGGGTCGACGCGGTGCTCCATCTGGCGGGGATCTCGCTGGAATCGTCCTTCGACAAAATCCTCCGGGCCAACATCGAGGGCACGTACAACCTCTACGAGGCCGCGCGCGAGGAGGGCGTGCGCCGGATCGTGTTCGCCTCCTCCAACCACGCGGTCGGCTTCACGCCCCGCCCGCAGGCCGCGGACCCGCTGATTCCGATCGGTGTCCCCCACCGCCCCGACACGTTCTACGGCCTGTCCAAGGCCTTCGGCGAGGACCTGGCCCAGTTCTACTGGGACAAGCACGGTCTGGAGAGCGTCTCGGTCCGCATCGGCTCGTGCTTCCCGGAGCCCACGTCCGTACGGATGCTGTCGATCTGGCTGAGCCCGGACGACGCGGCGCGGCTGTTCGACGCCGTGCTGACGGCCGAGGGCGTCGGGCACACCGTCGTGTACGGGTCGTCCGCCAACACCCGCCTGTGGTGGGACCTCTCGTCGGCGCGGGCGCTCGGCTACGAGCCGCACGACGACTCCGAGCAGTACGCCGACAAGCTCGTCGCCGAGCAGGGCGAACTCGACCCGGCCAAGCCGGCGGGCGCCCGCCTCGGCGGCGAGTTCACCACCAATCCGCCGATCTGGCCGCACTGACGCGGGGGGGGCGGCCGGGGGGGGCGTGGGTCGGGGTTCATCGTTCGTCGAAGCTGGCCGAGGCTGGCCGAGGCTGGCCGAGGCTGGCCGAGGCTGGCCGAGGCTGGCCGAGGCTGGCCGAGGCTGGCCGAGGCTGGCCGAGGTTCGTCGAGGTTCGTCGAGGTTCAAGGAACCGTAAAGCTGCGCCGCTCGTTTCCGGGGCATGACCGCAATGACCCCCGGCTCGAACCTCCCGCTCCCGACCACCCGTGTGACGGTCGACGTGGCCGCCCCCGTGCGGCTCGACGTCTCGGGCCTGCTGCTCACCGCAGACGGCAAGGTCCGCTCGGACGACGACTTCATCTTCTACAACCAGCCGCAGGGCCCCGGCGTGACCTACCGCTCGGGCGGCGGCACCGCGCCCGACGCGATCGTGGTGGACACCGCGGCCGTGCCGCCCGGCATCGAGAAGATCGTGGTGACCGCGAGCCCGGACGCGGCGGGCCAGACGTTCCAGGGCATCGAGCCCACGGCCACCCTGCGCAACGGGGACGACGGCGGAGTGATCGCCTCGTTCACACCGCCCCAACTGGGCAGCGAGACGGCTTTGGTGGTCATGGAGATCTATCTGCGCGGCGGTGCCTGGAAGGCCCGCGCGGTGGGTCAGGGATACGCGAACGGCCTCGCCGGGATCGCCACCGACTTCGGGGTCTCGGTCGAGGAGCAGCCCGCGGCGGCCCCGGCCGCCCCTCCGACGCCGGCCGCCCCGCCGGCCGACCCCCGTCTCGCCGCCCCCGCCCCGGCCCCGGTAGCCCCTGCGGCACCGGCAGCCCCGGCCGCGCCCGCCCCCGTGGGCGCCGGAAAGATCAACCTGGACAAGGGCCGGGTCAACCTCCAGAAGAACCAGACGGTGTCCCTGGTCAAGGGCGGTCGTCCGCTGCTCTCCCAGGTGAAGATGGGCCTGGGCTGGGAGCCCGCCTTCCGCGGCAAGGACATCGACCTGGACGCCTCGGTGATCGCCTACGGCCCGCAGCGCAACCATCTGGACAGCTGCTACTTCGGCAAGCTCTCCATCCTGGGCGGCGCGATCAAGCACTCCGGGGACAACCTGACGGGCGAGGGCGCGGGCGACGACGAGGTGATCGTGGTCGACCTCGGCCGCATCCCGGCGGAGGCCACGGGCCTGGTCTTCACCGTGAACTCGTTCTCCGGCCAGAAGTTCACGGAGGTCGCCAAGGCGTACTGCCGTCTGATCGACGCGACGAGCGGCGAGGAGCTGGTCCGTTTCGACCTGACGAGCGCGGAGCCGCAGACGGGGGTCATGATGGCCAAATTGATCCGGCAGTTCTCCGGCGAGTGGGAGATGACGGCGCTCGGCTCCTTCGTGAAGTCCCGTACGGCGCGGGGCATGGTGAAGCCGGGAGCGGAGGCGCTGTAGCTGTCTGCTGGTCAGCGGCCCGGGGCGCGTGATGCGCGGCAGTGTGGCAGGTGACCGCCTCTCCGGACGCGACCTGGGCCGGAGAGGCCCCCGCCCTCCCGGCGCGGCCCCGTGCGCATGGGTAACCTGCCGTCGACCTATGACCTGAGCTGCGCGGTTACCGTCGCGGAGTGCGACAGGCCGGGTCGCCGTTCAGGTGCTTCCAGTTGTCGGGGCGGGCCCCGCTCGCCGAGGCCCACGCACCCGCTTGGCTCGCGGGGACGGCGACGCCCACGATGGGCCGGTCGCAGTAGATGCAGAACTTGGTGCCGCTCACACCTAGCGTCATGACGCCTGGTCCAGCCGGACGGTGTGCTGTGCGGTGAGGCGGTACAGCGGCCTGATGCCACGGTCCCCGGCGCAGCCCTCGTGGGCGTACACCGGGCTGGCGGAGCCGCTCGTCGGGGCGGACAGGCGCACGCAGCGGTCCGCCCCTGCCTTCCCGCAGTACGCGCACTCGTGGGGTGCGATTGCAGGCTTGTCGCTCATGCCGACCGTCCTCGGGATCGCGGTTGATCAGGTACGGAATCCAGGATGGCGGGCCGGCAAGCGTCCAACGCTCACGATTTTCGTGAGCGTTGGCAGGTCAGGATATGAGCGTCAGCGGCCGATCCAGGCGGCCATGTGGCCGAGGCTCTCGGAGGTCCGGCGCGAGAGGTGTACCAGGCCTTTGATCGTCTCGCGGGCGCCCGGGTGGTAGCGGGTCTGCTCCGGGGCGGCGTGCCGGGCTTCGACGAGGGAGGCGAGTGCCGCTTCGGTGCGGCCGGTCTCCATTTCGGAGCGGGCTTGGTCGATCAGGAAGTGCGAGCGGCGGGAAGTCGCCAGAGTGGGCGGCAACTTGGGCCCGATCCTCTTGGCCAGTTCGACAGCGTCGTCGTACCGCCGCATCTCCACCGCCGCCGACATGCGGTGCAGGGCCACGTTGGCCGGGCCGAAGGACAGCCAGTGCACGTCGGAGGCGTCCCCGACCCGCCGGGCGTGGTCGGCCGCCTCGGCCAAGTGGGTCTCGACGGCATGGCTGTCGTCGGCCCGGGCGGCGATGACCGAAGCACCGAGATGCAGTTGGCCGGCCACGGCGACGCTTTCCCGGGTGACTTCGGCGGCGCCGAGGGTGCTGTGGCCGGAACTGATGAGGCGCTGTCCGATGCTGTAGTCGCCCTCACGGAAGTACACGAGGGCGCGCATGTACTGGCGCAGGCTGTCGAGGCAGGGGTCGGAGGCGCGTTGCGCGGCCCAGCCGAGCCGGTCCAGGGCTACTGAACTCAGGTCGTAGTAACCGAGCTTGACGGTGATGTCGTGGGCGGTGCGGTACGTCGAGGCGAGCGCATGCCACAGTTCGGTCGACGGAGCCCGCCAAGCCGCCGTGGTGAGCTCCGCGATCAGGCCGGGCAGCCGGCCGGCGGCCCTACGGAGGCGGGTCGCTCTGACGTCGGCGCACAACTGGTCCGCCGCCTCCAGCAGCTTGGCCGCGGGGCTCGCGACGATGACGTCGTCGGCGCCCAGGTCGTACAGGTCGAGGGCTTCGCGGATGGGCCGGACCAGCACGGCCAGGCGGTCTTGCTGGAGTTCGGTCACGTAAGGCTGTCCTGTCAGCACGGTGACGTCGATCCGGAGGGCGTGCGCGACAGCCGCCAAGAGGTCGACGGTTGCCGGTTTGGCGCCGCATTCGACCTGGTTGAGGAGGCTGTACGAGTAGGGGATCCTCTCGGCCAGTTGTTTCTGGGTGAGGCGGGCCAGCTTCCGCTGCTGTTTGATGCGGTTGCCGGTGTGGTCGTCGTCCAGTCTCGGCATAGTGGCTCCGTTCCCTGCTCGTCATGTGGAACGGTACGCGCGCGGGCCCCGCCCGAGGCCTGATCCGCCCCCGATTCCCCACGTTCGGGGGCCCGTTGCATGTGATCCACTGGTGACATGACGACGCAACGGACCTTGTATCTGTTCTGCTCGGCCGCACCACCGGCGTTCGATGTCGCCCACGTCATCGAGCAGGCCCAGGCCGAAGGCTGGGACGTGTGCCTGGGGTTGACGCCGACGGCCGCATCCTGGCTGGAGGAGAGCCTGTCGGGGCTGGCCACCCTGACGGGGCATCCTGTGCGCAGCCAGTACAAGAGGCCGGGTGAGCCGGACGTCTGGCCGCCCGCAGACGTCATCCTGGTCGCGCCGGCCACGTTCAACACGATCAACGCCTGGGCGCTCGGACTGACTTCGAACTTCGTGGTGGGCGTCGTCGCCGAGGGCATCGGCAAGCGGATTCCGACGGTGACGATGCCGTGCGTGAACGCGGCCTACGTGCGGCATCCGCAGTTCGAGCAGTCGGTGGCGGTGCTGCGCGGGGCCGGGGTGACGGTGCTGTACGGGGAAGGCGGGTTCGTGCCGAACCAGCCGGGCGAGCGCCGGCCGGAGGGCTATCCGTGGCGGATCGCGCTGGATGCGGCAGAGTCGATTGTCAGTGCCCCGCAGTAGCCTAGGTACATGCCTCGTACACCTGCCACTCCTGGCCCCGCGCGCCCCGCTGCGGTGATCAACGCGCAGATTCGCGGGCTCGTCGATGGCGGCGGGCTCGGGTCCGACGAATATCTGGAGCTGCTGGTGGAGTGGGCTGTGGCGGTGCGCCCGGAGGGCCTGCGCGGGGACGTGACCGAGGCGGCTTGAGATCGCGCCGGAAGGCTGCATCTGACCGCGGTACATGATGTCCAGCTCGTCGTCGGGTTTCACCGACTCGTCGCTCCGGGCGATCGGTACGGCAGGGGCGCGGGAAACCGCGCGAGCAACCCCACACGGTTCGCGGCCGGACACGAGCCCGGGGCGCGGGGCGCGGGGCGCGGGGAACCGCGCGAGAATCGCCCGGCCGCAGAGGCCCAACCTGTCGGAACCCCACAACACCCCCCGGACAAATCGCTGCACCCGCCCCCTCCCCACCCCGCCCCATCCCCTGGCAGGGTCGAGGTATGAGCGATCTTGCAGAAGTACTCGTCACCGGCCTCGGCGCGATCACCCCGCTCGGCGCGAATGCGGGCTCCACCTGGGCGGGAATGCTGGAGGGGGCCTCCGGGGTCACGCTGATCGAGGAGGAGTGGGCGGCCGGGTCGCCGGTCCGGGTGGCGGCCGGGCTATCCGTGGACCCGCTGTCGATGCTCGCTCGCGTAGAGGCCCGCAAGCTTGACCGTTGTGAACAACTCGCGATGATCGCCTCCCGCGAGGCCTGGCGGGACGCGGGCGCCCCCGAGGTCGCCCCGGAGCGGCTCGCCGTGGTGATCGGCACCGGTACCGGCGGCGTACTGACCACGCTCGGCCAGGACGACACGTTCGAGCGGAGCGGAGCCCGGCGGCTCTCGCCGTACGCCGTGCCGATGCTCATGCCGAACGGCCCCGCCGCCTGGGTGTCGATGGAGCTCGGCGCGCAGGGCGGGGCCCGTACCCCGGTCAGCGCCTGTGCGTCCGGCGCCGAGGCCATCGCGATGGGCCTGGACCTGATCCGGGCGGGGCGCGCCGACGTAGTGGTGGCCGGCGGCACCGAGGCGTGTCTGCACCCCTTCACCATCGCCGCGTTCGCGCAGATGAAGGCCCTCTCGCCCCAGGACGGCGACCCCGCCGCGGTGTCCCGGCCCTTCGACGCGGACCGCAGCGGGTTCGTGATGGGCGAGGGCGCGGGCCTGGTCGTCCTGGAGCGGGCCGAGTTCGCGCGGGCGCGGGGAGCCCGCGTGTACGGCTCGGTGGCGGGCGCGGCGGTGACGTCCAGCGCGGACCACATCACGGCGTCGGACGTGGCCGGCCAGGTCCGGGCGATCGAATCGGCGCTGCGGGACGCGCAGTTGGGCCCGTCGGACATCGGCGTGGTGCACGCGCACGCCACCTCCACGCCGTCGGGCGACCTCGCCGAGGCGGAGGCGGTGGCCAAGGCGATCGGTACGCATCCGGTGGTCACGGCGACCAAGTCGATGACCGGGCACATGCTGGGCGCGTCCGGCGCGGTGGGCGCGATCGCGGCGCTGCTCGCCCTGCGCGACGGCACCGCACCCGCCACTCGCAACCTGGACCGCCTCGACCCGGCGATCTCCCTCGACGTGGTGGCGGGCGAGAACCGCCGGGGCTCCTGGGACGCGGCGCTCGCCAACTCCTTCGGGTTCGGCGGGCACAACGTGAGCCTGGTGCTCGGCCGCGCCTGACGCTCCGGCCGCCCCGCCCCTGCGGCCGGCGGCCCCGAGGAGTGGCCCCGGACACACCCAGGGGCCCTGTACGACCCCGGCCCCCTGAGCAGAAGCATCAGGAGGCCGGGGAAGGGCTACATCAGGGGGGCCGGGGAAGGGCAACCCGCGGGCGAGACGGGGAAGACGATCCGCGGGCGAGGCCGGAAGGCAACCCGCACGCGAGGCCGGAAGGCAACCCGCACGCGGGCGGGATCAGACGCGGGAGCGGGCCTTGAAGGCCGCCTTGCGCGCTTCCTTGGCCGTGGACTTGTCGGGGTGGAGGCGGCCCATCGCCTCCAGGACGTCCGCGGTGGCGGGGTGCTCGACGCGCCAGGCCGCGTCGAAGAAGCCGCTGTGCTGGCCGACCAGGCCCTCGACGAGTTCCTGGAGTTCCTCCAGGTCGCCCTCCACCGCGAGTTGGGCGGCGATGGTGTCGATGGCCAGCCAGAAGATCATCGTCTCGGAGGGCGGCGGCACGTCGGCGGCCCCGCGCTCGGCGAGCCAGACCCGGGCCAGACCGCCGAGTTCGGGGTCGGGCAGGACCTCGCGTACGGCGGGTTCGGCGGAGGCGCCGGTGAGCGCGAGCGCCTGCTGGCAGTGCAGCCGGCGCAGCGGGCCGCCCGCGTCGTCACCCCGGGCCGCGGCGAGCAACTCGCTTGCCGCATCGGCCGGTTGACGCCGGGCCAGCCACTGCTCGGTCTCGGCGCGGGCCGAGAGCTCGGGGAAGTAGGCGATGCCGTCGAGCAGCGCGTCGGCGCCCTTGTCGGCCAGGTCGCCGACGGCCGGCGCGTCCACCCCGGCCTCCAGCATCCGGGCACGGACACCGTAGAGGCCGAGCGGGGTCAGCCGGACCATGCCGTAGCGGGCCACGTCCTCGTCGTCGACGGGCGGGGCCGGCTCGTCGCCGACGTCGGCCATCAGGGCCTCGTCGACGGGCTCGTACTCGACCAGGCCGATCGGCTCCAGGAGCCGGAACTGGTCGTCGAGCCGCATCATCGCGTCGGAGACCTGCTCCAGGATGTCGTCGGTGGGCTCGCCCATGTCGTCGGGGACGATCATCGAGGCGGCGAGCGCGGGCAGCGGCACCGGCCCCTCGGGGGCGCCGCCCTCGCTGACGGTGAGCAGGTAGAGGTTGCCGAGGACGCCCTCCAGGAAGTCGGCCTCCTCCTCCGGGTCCCACTCCAGGCGCTCGAAGTCGATCTCGCCGTCCTCGCCGACCAGGTCGGCGAAGTCGTCGATCATAGGGGCGGTGGCATCGGCGAAGACCACGTCGAAGGCGTCCAGCCAGATGGCGAGCACATCGGAGGGCGATCCGGCGGTGAGCACGCCGAGGTTCTCGCCCACGGAGGCGGTGCCCGTGCCGTCCTCGTCCTCATCGCCGGAGGCCTCGGGGGCGTCCTGGACATCGACGAGGCCGGTGTCGACCGCGACCCGCCAGGCCTCGCTCGCGTACGCCGGGCCGTCCTGGTCGTCGGCCAGCCCGAGTTCGGCGGCGGCCGCGGGCAGCTGCTCCTCGACGAGTTCGCCGCCCGCGCCGACCCGGGTGTCGGGTCCGGCCCAGCGGGCGAGCCGCACGGCGCGGGCGATGAGCGGGGCGGACAGCGCGTCCCGGGCCAGCTCCGCCTCGGAGTTCAGCCGAACCGGCGGCAGGGTGGGGCGGTCTCCGGACATCTGGGGGTACTCCTCGGCCGTACGGTCTGGGTGCTCGGGTCGCGCTGGGTCCGCGGTGTCGAGCGGCACCCAGCGTAGACGCATTTCACCGGGTTTCGCTGCGCCGCCCGTACGCACCCGGCCCGCGCACCGTTCGGCACGCTCCGGCCCCGCCGCCTCCCACCGGCCTCCCCCAGGGGTTCATCTACCCGTCGGTAGCCGTCTACCCGTCACCTCTTGACAACTCCCCTTGCCAGACAAGAGATTGACGCGCGTAGAACCGCACCGCCACATGCACGCCCCTTTCCCTCATCACCCTCGGAGTACCTGAATGCCCGTTCCCAGAACCGCCGCCGTGTCCGCCGTGGTCGCCGCCGCACTCGCCGCCGGCCTGGTCTGTGCCGCCTCCTCGCAGGCCGCCCCCGCCGCCCCCGTGCCGGCGAAGATCCACGACATCCAGGGCACCACCCGGATATCCCCGCTGGCGGGCCAGCAGGTCACCGGCGTGACCGGGGTCGTCACCGGGGTGCGCACCTACGGGTCCTCCAAGGGCTTCTGGTTCCAGGACACCCAGCCCGACAAGAACCCCGCGACCAGCGAGGGCGTCTTCGTCTTCACCGGCTCCAACCCGACGGTCGCGGTGGGCGACGCGGTGGAGGTCTCGGCAACCGTCACCGAGTACGTGCCCGGCGGAGCGGCCTCGGGCAACCAGTCGGTGACCGAGCTGTCGAAGCCGACCGTCACGGTCGTCTCCTCGGGCAACGCCGTGCCCGCCCCGGTCGTCATCACCGCCCGCTCGGTGCCCGACCGCTACACGCCGAACGGCGACCCGGCGGCCGGCAACAGCGTCAACGGACTGACTCTCCAGCCGAAGAAGTACGCCACGGACTACTACGAGTCCCTGGAGGGCATGAACGTCCGCATCGGCACCTCGCGGGTGGTCGGCGCCACGGACCCGTACTCCGAGCTGTGGGTCACGGTGAAGCCGCAGGAGAACCGCACGGCGCGCGGCGGTTCGCTGTACTCCTCGTACCACGACCAGAACACCGGGCGGCTCCAGATCCAGAGCCTGATCCCGACGGCGCAGCAGCCCTTCCCCACCGCGAACGTCGGCGACACCCTGACCGGCAGCACCGAAGGCCCCCTGGACTTCAACCAGTTCGGCGGCTACACGATCACCGCGCGCACGCTCGGCACGGTCAAGGACAACGGTCTCAAGCGCGAGGTGACCCGCAAGCAGCGCACCGGCGAGCTGGCGGTGGCCACGTACAACGTGGAGAACCTGGACCCGACCGACCCGCAGTCCAAGTTCGACGCGCTGGCGCAGGGCGTGGTGACCAACCTCGCCTCGCCGGACATCGTGGCCCTGGAGGAGATCCAGGACAACAACGGCGCGAAGAACGACGGCACGGTGGACGCCTCGGCGACCGTGAAGAAGTTCACGGACGCGATCGTCGCGGCGGGCGGCCCTGCCTACCAGTGGCGTTCGATCGACCCGGAGAACAACAAGGACGGCGGCGAGCCCGGCGGCAACATCCGCCAGGGCTTCCTGTTCAACCCGGCGCGGGTCTCCTTCACCGACCGGCCCGGCGGGGACTACAAGACCGCCGTCGGCGTCACCGGCACCAAGGGCCACCCGGCCCTGACGCTCTCCCCCGGCCGGATCGACCCGTCCAACGCGGCCTGGGCGGACAGCCGCAAGCCGCTGGCCGGCGAGTTCGTGTTCAAGGGGAAGACGGTCTTCGTGATCGCGAACCACTTCGCTTCCAAGGGCGGCGACGAGAGCCTGGTCTCGCAGCACCAGCCGGTGCCGCGCTCCTCGGAGGCCAAGCGGCTCCAGCAGGCGCAGGCCGTCAACGCCTTCGTGAAGCAGCTGCTCGCGGTCGACAAGCACGCGGACGTCCTGGCCGTCGGCGACATCAACGACTTCGACTTCTCGGGCACGACCAAGGCCCTGGAGGACGGCGGCGCGCTGCGCTCGGCCTACCGCACGCTGCCCAAGAAGGAGCGCTACTCCTACGTCTACCAGGGCAACACCCAGGTCCTCGACCAGGTCCTGACCAGCCCCGCGATCCGTGGCTTCGACTACGACAGCGTGCACATCAACGCGGAGTTCGCGAACCAGACCAGCGACCACGACCCGCAGATCATCCGCTTCCACCCGTAGCGGTACGCGCCCGGGCGGGCGGTCGGTCGGTCGTCAGGCAGCACGACGACCGCCCGCCCGGGCCGGGAGGCGGCGACCGGGAGACGGCCGCCGGGCGAAGACGGCCAACGTCCGCTCCCCGGGCGGACGTTGATAGCGTCCGGATCATGACAACCACGAGTCCGAACGACGCCGCCTCCGTGATCCCCGCCGACCACGAGGACCTGCTGACCCGCCCCCTCTTCGTGCACCTCGCGACCAAGGGCCCGAACGGCTCTCCGCACGTGAACCCCGTCTGGCAGCAGTGGGACGGCGAGTTCCTGCGCTTCACCACGACGACCACGCGCCGCAAGTACAAGAACGTCGTCGCCGATCCCCAGGTCTCCCTCTCGGTCAACGACCCCGACCAGCCCTACCGCTATCTGGAGGTCCGGGGCACGGTCGAGCGGATCGAGCCCGATCCGACGGGCGCGTTCTTCGACGTCCTGGCCAAGCGGTACGGCCTGGAGTACGAGCGCCCGTTGGACGACGCCGAGCGCCGGGTGGTCCTGGTCGTACGCCCGGAGCGCACCACCTCGTAGCACTCCGGGCGGGCCGGGGGCTCACGCCAGGTTCCGGCCGCCGACGCGTGCGGTGTCGTTCGGCCGCGGCCGCCGGAGATCATGCCATGGCCGGGCCCGGCTCCCCGCACACTGGTGTCCCCCGGGAACCGAACGGCAGAGCGGAGTGGTGCGATGGACCGCGCGGCCTTCAGTCGCAGGACCTTCCTCGGAGCGGCCGGAGCGGCCGGAGCGGTCGCCGCGGCGGGAGCGGCGGGCTGTGCGCCCGGCGAGCACGCGGGCGGCGGTGAAGCCTCCCGCTCGCCCGCCCCGAAGCCGCCGGCGAAGGAGAACGACCGCCCCGGCGACGCGGGTTGGCGCCTCACCCGGCGGGGCGCCGAGCACGAGGTGGAGGGCTACGCGGACCGTACGAGCGTGGCGTCCGGCGACCCGTTCCGCCTCCATGTGCACACCACCGCGAAGACGTTCCGCGCCGAGGCGTTCCGGATGGGCTGGTACGGCGGGACACTGGCCCGCAAGGTGTGGGAATCGGGGCCGCTGAAGGGCACGCGTCAGCCGGCCGCGAAGGTCGAGCCGACGACGTACACGGTGTCGGCCGACTGGCCGGCCACCACCGAAGTCTCCACCAAGGACTGGCCCGAGGGCTCCTATCTGATCCGCCTCACCGCGGACAGCGGCGGCCAGCGCTACGTTCCGGTCACCGTGAGGTCGGCCGCCACCCAAGACCGGGTGGTGATCGTCAACGCGGTCGCGACCTGGCAGGCGTACAACGAGTGGGGCGGGCACAGCCTCTACAACGGGCCGACCGGCGACGACGCGGACCGCTCGCGCGCGGTGAGCTGCGACCGCCCCTACCACGAGGACGGCGACGGCCTGTTCCTCACGTACGAGCAGCCGGTGGTGGCGCTCGCGGAGAGGCTGGGCCTGCCCCTGGCGTACGTGACGAACATGGACATCGACGAGGACCCGCACCTGCTCGACGGAGCAACTGCCGTGCTCTCCCTGGGACATGACGAATACTGGACGCAGCCGATGCGGGACCGGGTGACGGCGGCGCGCGACCGGGGCACGAACGTGGCCTTCCTCGGCGCGAACGCCTGCTTCCGCCGGATACGCCTGGAGAAGACCGCGCTCGGCGGGCGGCGGCTGATCGTCTGCTACAAGAACGACTGGCCCAGGGACCCGGGCCGCCGCGAGGGCGAACCCCCGACGACCAACTTCCGCGAGCCGCCGCACGCCCAGCCGGAGAACTCCCTGACCGGAACGCTGTACGAGTCGAACCCGACCACCGCCGACTATGTGGTCACCTCGCCCGGCCACTGGCTCTTCGAGGGCACGGGCGTGCGGCAGGGCTCCGAGTTCCCCGGCCTGGTGGGCACGGAGTACGACCGGGCGAACGGGATCGGGACGACCCCGCGCCCGATGGAGGTCATATCCCACTCGCCGCTCACCTGCCGAGGGATCCGCTCGTTCGCCAACTCCGCCTATTACACGGTGAGTTCGGGGGCCGGCGTGTTCAACACGGGCACGATGCGGTGGGTGCAGTCGACGGCGGGCCGGGGCGGGCACGGCATCGACGCGACGACGGCGACGTTCACGACGAGGGTGACCGAGAACCTGCTGCGTGTCTTCGCCGCGGGGCCGGCCGGGCGCACGCACCCGGCGAAGGACAACCTCGACACGTTCCACCCGTACGCCGGGGACCCGACCTGGTCGAAGCGGAACCTGTGGTGACCCCCGGCAATCCCTAAGCGATACTAAAGGGATCTGGAACCCAATCTAAGTAGACGTAAACCGTCATGGACGGCAACACTTCTGCGGCATGACGACATCACGCCCACCCGGCCCGCCGCCGCGCCCGTTCGGACGCGCCCTGTGCGCCATGGTCACGCCGTTCACCCCGTCGTACGAACTCGACCTCCCGGCCGCGCAGGAGCTGGCCGTGCGCCTGGTGGACGGCGGGTGCGACGGGCTGGTCCTGAACGGCACGACCGGGGAGTCGCCGACGACCTCCGACGAGGAGAAGACCGCGCTCGTACGGGCCGTGGCGGAGGCGGTCGGCGACCGGGCCGCGGTCGTGGCGGGGGTGGGCAGCGCGTCCACCGCCCACACCGTCGCACTGGCCCGCGCGGCCGAACAGGCGGGCGCGGACGGCCTGTTGGTGGTGACCCCCTACTACAGCCGGCCTCCGCAGGCCGCCGTGGAGGCGCACTTCCGTACGGTGGCCGACGCGACGGGGCTGCCGGTGATGCTGTACGACATCCCCGGCCGCACGGGGACGCGGATCGAGGTGGACACGATGCTGAGGCTCGCGGAGCACGGGCGCATCGTGGCGGTGAAGGACTGCGCGTACGACGTGCTGGGCTCGACCAAGGTCATGGGCCGTACGTCGCTCGCGTACTACTCGGGGTGCGAGGAGCTGAACCTTCCGCTGTACGCGGTGGGCGGGGCGGGGTACGTGAGCACGGTGGCGAACGTGGCGCCGCGGGCGATGCGGGGGGTGCTGGACGCGTACGACGCGGGTGCGGTGGCCGAGGCGGCCCGCCTCAACCAACTCGCCCTGCCCCTGGTCGAGTTGATGATGGCCTCGGGCCTGCCGGGTGCCGTCACGGCGAAGGCGCTCCTGAACCTCCCGGTCCGGGGGCCCTTGCAACGACCGAGCGAGGAGACTACCGCCCGCCTCCGCTCAGCCCTGTCCGCCCTGGCGGGGTGACCCAGGGCCCGCCCTGGCGGGGTGACCCCGAGCCCCGGTTTTTGTCCCCTCCCCGCCCCTTCCCGCAACCCTCCGGGGGTGAAAAGGGGCGTGAGGCTCTCCGGGGCTCTGCCCCGGGGCCCCGGGCCCTCTGGCTCGGCTGCGGGACATGCGTGGCTGGTCGCGCAGTTCCTCGCGCCCCTGAAAAGACGTCTTTGGGCTGCGGACCGTGCCCGCTTCTCGCGCAGTTCCCCGCGCCCCTGAAGGCGTCGGCGCCGGCCCGCGCCGGAGACCCCCAGCCCGTCCGGCGTTTGAGGACGAGCGCCCTTAAGGCGCGACGGGGGTGCAGGGGGCGGAGCCCCGCGGGGGTGCAGGGGGCGGAGCCCCGCGGGGGTGCAGGGGGCGGAGCCCCGCGGGGGTGCAGGGGGCGGAGCCCCGCGGGGGTGCAGGGGGCGGAGCCCCGCGGGGGTGCAGGGGGCGGAGCCCCGCGGGGGTGCAGGGGGCGGAGCCCCGCGGGGGTGCAGGGGGCGGAGCCCCGCGGGGGTGCAGGGGGCGGAGCCCCGCGGGGGTGCAGGGGGCGGAGCCCCCTGCGGGGGTCCGAGGGGCGCAGCCCCTCAAGGGGGTCTGGGGCGCAGCCCCAGGGGCCGAACCCTTCAACCCCGCCGCACGGGC
This sequence comes from Streptomyces sp. CB01201, assembly GCF_002803085.1. Lineage (GTDB taxonomy): Bacteria > Actinomycetota > Actinomycetes > Streptomycetales > Streptomycetaceae > Streptomyces > Streptomyces hundungensis. The sequence goes on from NZ_NNBJ01000003.1 coordinate 118,957, forward strand.
GGGCGGGTGGGCAAACCCCCCGGGGTCCGGGGCGGAGCCCCAGGGGGAGCCGGAACCCGCCAACCCCGAGCAACGGGCGGGAGGGTGGGCAAACCCCCCGGGGTCCGGGGCAGCGCCCCGGTGACCCCGGGCTTCCGGGCGACCCCGGCTAGTTGTGGGCGTGCAGAACCTCGTTCAGGCCACCCCACACCGCGTTGTTCGGCCGCGCCTCGACCGCCCCCGTGACCGAGTTCCGCCGGAACAGGATGTTGGACGCCCCCGACAGCTCGCGCGCCTTGACGATCTGCCCGTCGGGCATGGTGACCCGGGTCCCGGCAGTGACGTAGAGCCCCGCCTCCACGACGCACTCGTCGCCGAGCGCGATCCCCACGCCCGCCTCGGCCCCCACCAGGCACCGCTCGCCGATGACGATGCGGACGTTGCCACCGCCGGACAGCGTGCCCATCGTGGACGCGCCACCGCCGATGTCGGAGCCGTCACCGACGACGACGCCGGCCGAGATGCGGCCTTCGACCATGGACGTGCCGAGCGTGCCCGCGTTGAAGTTCACGAAGCCCTCGTGCATGACCGTGGTGCCCTCGGCGAGGTGCGCCCCGAGACGTACCCGGTCCGCGTCGGCGATGCGTACGCCCTTGGGCGCGACGTAGTCCGTCATGCGCGGGAACTTGTCGACGGACGTCACCTGAAGGTGCAGCCCCTCGGCACGGGCGTTGAGGCGGACGGTCTCCAGGTCGTCGACGGCGACCGGGCCGAGCGAGGTCCAGGCGACGTTCGCGAGCAGCCCGAACAGGCCGTCCAGGTTCTGGCCGTGCGGCTTCACGAGCCGGTGCGAGAGGAGGTGGAGACGCAGGTAGGCGTCGTGCGCGTCGAGCGGCTTGTCCTCCAGGGAGGCGATGACCGTACGGACGGCGACGACCTCGACCCCGCGGCGCTCGTCGACGCCGACGGCCTTGAGCGCACCCGCGCCCAGGAGTTCGGCGGCGCGCTCGGCGGAGAGGCGCTCGGTGCCGGCCGGGCCGGGCTCGGCGACGGCCACGAGCTCGGGGGCGGGGAACCAGGTGTCCAGGATGGTGCCGTCGGCGGCGATGGTGGCGAGTCCGGCGGCCGCGGCGCCGGTCGTAGCAGTAGCAGTCGTGTCGGTCATGACCCAAAACCTAACCGGCCACCGCCCGCCGGGGCGAACCGGTCTCAAGTGACGGGCCCGTGTCCCGCCCGGCGCCCCCGTCGGGCAGCCGCCTCGCCCACAGCACGGCGAGGCCCGCAAGCGCTGCGAGCACGGCGCACAGCGGCCAGAGCAGCCCGGGCGCGGCGGTGTAGAGCGCCCCGCCGAGCGGCGGGGCGAGCACCTGGCCGCTGATGGAGGCGCCCGCGTACAGGCTCTGGAATCGGCCCTGGGCGTGGGCGGGCGCCTGGTCGGCGACGTACGCGGTGGCGGTGGTCTTGTAGAGGATCTCCCCGAAGGTCAGCGACACCATCAGGGCGACGGCCGCGCCGAGCGAGGCGCCGGGCACCAGGGCCAGGTATCCGAGCCCGACCAGGAGCAGCCCGGCACCGATCACCGACAGCGGGGCGCGCTTGCGCAGGGCGTGTGCGGCGGGCAGTTCCAGGCAGAGGATGACGCCGCCGTTGATGGCGATGAGCCAGCCGTACACCCCGGCGTCGAAGCCGCGGTCGCCGAGGAAGACGGGCAGGGTCGAGTACTGCTGGCGGTAGACGAGGTCGACGCAGACGATCGCCACGAGCAGCACCAGGACGGCGGGCCGCGCCCGCAGTTCGGCGCCCAACCTCGGTGCCCCGGCGGCGCGTGACGGCCGGGGCGCCTGGGCGGCGCCGCGGCCGGGCAGCACCCGCGCCGCGTACACCGCGAAGAGCAGGGTCGCGACGCCGTCGGCGGCGAAGAGCCAGCCGTAGGAGAACCGGGCGGCGACCAGCGCCCCGAGCGGTGGACCGATGGTGAATCCGGCGTTGCTCGCGAAGCGCATGACGGCGAAGCCCTGGCGGCGGCTGCCCTCGGCGACACCGACCGCGATCAGCGCGGAGTTGGCGGATCTGACCACACCGGCCGCGTACTGGGCGAGCGGCAGCGCGACGCAGAGCGCGGCGGTCGGCAGCAGCACGATCACGCACAGGATGCTGCCGCTCACGGCGGCGCCCGCGAGCAGTGCGCGGCGGTGGCCGTAGGCGTCGCCGAACCAGCCGCCGCTGAAGTTCCCGGCCACCAGGCCGACGCCGCCGATGCCGCTGAGCAGGCCCGCCTGGGCGACGGTGAGGCCGCGCGGGCCCGTCAGCCAGACGAAGAGATAGATGAAGGTGAAGCTGACGACCGCGTTGAAGAAGATGCCGCAGCACAGCAGTCGCACGCTTCTTGGCACTGCGCGCAGTGTGTTCACTCCGCCCCCCCGAGCTCGAAACCTGAACCGGTTGTGGTGGTCCGGCCTTCGCCTTCGGCCGGAACCCCGGGGGATCCCGGCTCCCTCAAGGGGTCCCCCAGCCGGAACCCCGAGTGGGTTCCTTATGGGAACTGACTATGTCAGTATGGTCCCCGCAGGTCAACGGGGTTGCCCGGCGGGCCGGGTCCGGTCCGCCGGGCCGAATGCGGCCCGCCGGGTGGGCGCGAAAGGATGGGGCCATGCCTCAACGCACCCGACTCGACGACGAGCACTGCGCCATCGCCCAGGCCCTGGACGTGGTGGGCGACTGGTGGACCCTGCTGATCGTGCGCGACACGGCACGCGGGGTGCACCGCTTCGACGCGCTCCAGCGGGAGCTCGGCATGTCCCGCAAGGTTCTCGCCGAACGCCTGAAGCTGCTCGTGGAGTGCGGGGTGCTGGCGCGCGAGCCGTACCAGGAGCGGCCGGTGCGGTACGAGTACCGGCTCACCCCGCGCGGTCGCGCCCTGCTGCCCGTACTGATCGCACTCCAGGACTGGGGAGACACCTGGGTGCTGGGAGAGGGAGAGACGATGGCCACCTCGACGGAGACCTCGGGCGAGACGGAGCGGGTGCGGGAGCTGGTCGGCACCCGGCTGCCGGAGCTTCGACTACCGGATTTCGACGGGGAGTTGAGGGATCCCGTCGCGTCCTCGACGCCGTACACGGTGCTGTACTGCTTCCCCGGCGCCTATGCCCGCGCCGAGTCGTATCCGCCGGGCTGGGCCGGGATCCCCGGCGCGCGCGGCTGCACCCTGGAGTCCTGCACCTACCGGGACCAGCTGGCACGGTTCACGGCGGCGGGTGCGAGCGTGCACGGGGTGTCGACCCAACGCCCGGACGAACAAAGGGCATTCGCGGACAAGGAGGCCCTGCGCTTCCCGCTGCTCTCGGACGCGGACCTCGGCCTGACGGCGGCGTTGCGGCTGCCGACCTTCCGCACGGCCGGGGTGAGCCGGCTCAAACGGCTGACGCTGGTGGTCGACCGGGACCGTACGGTGATCGAGGCGATCTATCCGATCACCGACATCGAGGAGAGCGTGCGGGCCGCGCTCGCCGCGGTGCGCCGGGCGGCGGACGCCTGAGCCACGCGCTCGGGGCCCGGCCTAGCCCCTGAGCCACGCGCTCGGCGGCCCGGCCCGGCCCGGTGAGCCTCTCAGTGAGCCGCGCCGCCGAGGTTGAGCAGGACCACGCCTCCGATGATGAACGCGATCCCGGCCAGCTTGGCGGCGGTCATCGCCTCACCCATGAACACCATGCCGACGGCCGCGATGACGGCCGTGCCCGCGCCGGACCAGATCGCGTACGCGGTGCCCACGGACATCGACTTCAGCGTCAGCGACAGCAGGTAGAAGGCGAGCAGGTAGCCGGCGCCGGTGAGCAGCGAGGGCCACAGCCGCGTGAAGCCCTCGCTGTACTTCAGCGCGGACGTGGCGACGATCTCCGAGCCGATGGCACAGGCGAGCAGGACATAGGGCATGCACACCAGGATATCCGTGGATGCGTACGCCCGTACACATCGCGGCGGGCGGGGCTATCGCAGGAGCCGGGCGAGCAGGTCCCGGGCCTGGGACTCGTCGTACGGGCCGCCGGTGAGCAGGGCCTGGAGGCAGATGCCGTCCATCACGGCGACGAGCCCGCGCGCGGTGACCGGATCGGTGTGCCGGGCGAGCAGTTCGGCGACGGAGTCGGTCCACTCCGCGGCGACGGGCCGCAGCGCGGGGCGGCGCAGGGCGGCAAGGTAGAGCTCGTACTCCAGCTCGGCACGGGCCCGGTCGCCGGTCAGCCACTCGCCCATCAGCCGGGCCAGCTCGACGGCCAGGTCCGCGCCGGGTTCGTCGAGCCGTACGCAGTCGCGCACCGCCGTGGCGAAGCCCTCGTTGGCCTGCCGCAGCGCCGCGACGAGCAGCTCGTCCAGTGTCTTGAAGTGGTAGGTCGTCGATCCCAGCGGCACATCGGCCTCGGCCGCGACCGTGCGGTGGCTGAGCCCGGCGATGCCGCGCGCGGCGACGACCCGGATCGCCGCGTCGATGATCCGCCGACGCCGGTCGGGGTCGTAGCGGCGGCCCATCACCGGCCCCCGCGCGTGCCGGCGGCCGGTGTTCCGACGACGGTTGTCGCGGCCTGGTCACAGAGCATGCCCCCGACCGTACCCGCAGGTCGCGCGGGACTACCGTAAGGCGATCGATCAGGGGACGGGACGTACGGAGACGTACGGGAAGTGCGAGGTTGTGGTGTCGCAGGACATGGGGTGGGGCCCGGGGGCCCAGGGCGGGCCGCCGGGACCGCCGGCGGGACCGCCGGCGGGACCGCCGCCGGGCTGGGGGCCGGGGTGGGGGCCGGGCTGGGGCGGTGGCTGGATGCCGCCGCCGCCGAAGCCGGGCGTGATCCCGCTCCGGCCGCTGAGCGTCGGCGACATGCTGAGCGGCTCCTTCAACACCCTCGGCCGCCACTGGAAGCAGATCTTCGGCATGGCCCTCGTGGCCTACGGTCTTGCGGCACTGCTGTTCGGCGGGGCGATCGCGATCGCGGTCTCCGTCGTGTACGACCACTTCGACCCCGTCTTCCACCACGACTACGGCGTGGAGCCGGCGCGCTCCGACGTGGCGCCGCTGGTGATCGCCGGGGCGGTCCTCTTCGTCGTGTCGATGACGCTGTGGGTGCTGTCGCTGGCGCTGATGTACGCGGCGGTCCCCGCGGTGCTCCAGGACGCGGTACTGGGGCGCCGCAGCAGCTTCGGCGCGGTGTGGCGCAGGGCCTGGTCCCGGTTCCCGGCCGTGCTCGGCACCCTGATGATCCAGATGGCGGCGATGCTGGTCGCGTCGTTCCTGCTCGCCGCCCTGGTGGTGACGACGGTCCTGGCGAGCTCGGGCTCCGGCCACCGCGCCCCGCCGGTCGCCCTCGTCGTGCTGTTCATCGTGGGCTTCTTCGGCCTGGTCCCGGTCGGCATCTGGCTGTGGGTGCGCTTCGCCTTCGCTCCGGCGGCCGCGGTCCTGGAGAACCAGGGGCCCGTCGAGGCGCTGCGGCGTTCGGCCCGCCTGGTGGCGAACGCCTGGTGGCGCACCTTCGGCATCCTGATGCTGATCGGCATGATCAGCGGGGCGATCGGCTACTTCGTGCAACTGGCGCTCGGCTACGGCGGGATCTTCGCGGCCATGCCGCTCGCCATGGCCGACGACTCGGACGGCGCCAAGGTCGCCGCCGTCGTCGTCATGGTGGTGCTCTATCTGATCGGCACGGTGATCAGCCAGTTCCTGTCGGCCACGCTGCCGCAGCTCGGCGCCGGCCTGCTCTACATCGACCAGCGCATCCGCCGGGAGAACCTGGCTCCCTCGCTCGTGGAGGCGGCCGGAGTCCCGCCGGTACCGACCGGCCCCGCGGACACCCGGTGGTAGCGACGGCAGCCCACTCGGCCGTCCATGCAGCCGCCGGCTGAGCCACTGGCTCAGCCGGTCACTCAGCCGCTCACTCAGCCGGTCACGGTGAACCAGGTGGCCCGGGACTTCTTCCACTCGGCGTGGGAGAGGTCCTTGGCCTCGGTGCCGTCGCCGTAGAGGTCGGCGGATCCGTCGTCGGTGATGAACTGCGCCCTGGCCCCGGCCTGGTTCAGGTCCGGCACGTCCACCACGGCCTCCCAGCCGCCCGGGTCGCTGGTCGGCAGGTCGGCCCGCTTGACGGGGGCGTGTCCGGCGACGCCGTCCCAGGAGTAGACCGCGTACGGGTCGGAGTTGTCGTCCGCGGCCCACGACCCGGCGACGATCAGATACTGGTCGGCGGCGTTCTTGCGGATGTCACGGATGCTGAGCCCGCCGAGGTCCAGCTGGATCGCGGAGCCGAACACCGGCTTGGCGCCGCTGCCCAGCACCTTGTCGAAGTTGGTGACGGGCACGATGAGCGCCTTGCCGCCGTTCGCCGGCGGCACAAGGGGTGCCCGGAAGCCGATGTAGGCGGTGCTGGTGGAGCCCGGCGCGAACTCCAGACCCTCCACGTTGAACCCGTCGATCTGCTTGGGCACTTGGCCGTTCGCGGTCCCGGCCGCGAACCCGAAGCGGTCCCCGTTGGAGTGGTCCCAGGCCACGAGGTCGTCCCGCAGCTTCTTGTAGGAGCCGCCGAGCGCGAGCTGGGTGGTGGCGCCCGAGCCGGTGACGGTGGTGGTGAAGACGGTGTTGCGGTCGGCCTTGTACTCGCCGTCCTTGTTGTTGCCGAGTGAGCCGGTCCAGTAGATGGTGTTGCCGACGCGGGCCGCGCCCTCGATGTCGATCTCCTTGGACACGCCGAGCTTGGAGCTGAAGTCCCAGGTCTTCACGGGCGCGCCGGAGGCCGAACGGTCGTACAGGCGCAGCGTGTTGGACTCGTCGTCGGCCACGACGGCATAGCCGCCGCCGACGTCCACGGCGGCCGAGGCGTCGCTGGAGCCGGTGAGGTAGCGGGTGTCGGCGGCGTTCCGCACGGCGGCCGAGGCCGCGTAGTGCAGCGTCTTGGTGGCGGTCTTGCCGCCGAGCCCGGTCACCTTGATGGTGAGGTCCGTGTAGCCCTGCGCGTGCGCGGTCACGGAGAGCCGGCGGCTGCCACCGCTCCCGGTGACGCCGACGTCGCCGGTCCCGGCCACCGAGCCCTTGCTGCTGGCGGAGGCGGCCACGGTGAGCGCCGAGGCGTCGGCCCCGCTCTGCGCGACGGTCACGTCGACCACGGGGTCGCCGGTGGAGCCGACGGCCCCCGACAGGTAGGAGGCCGAGAGCGCGATGGTCGGCGTACCGTAACTCGCGGCGTGCGCCAGGGAGTTGGGGCTCAGAACGGCCAGCGTGAGAACGCCGGACGCGGCCATGACGATCCTGGCACGGCGGGGCGATGGGCGGTGCGGCACGGGGGTGGCCTCTCGTCGGCGGGGGTGTCGACGAGTAGGTTCCGGTCACCGCGCCAATTACGGGCGTACGCCACGGATACACCGGGCGAACGTCAGTCGATCAGGCTCCGCTTGGGCCGCAGCACACAGAACTCGTTGCCCTCGGGGTCCGCGAGCACCACGAAGGTCACGTCCGGCCCCTGCCCCACGTCCACCCGCCGCGCCCCGAGCCCGATGATCCGCTCGACCTCGGCGGCGTGGTCATCGGGGTTGAGGTCGAGGTGCAGCCGGTTCTTGACGCTCTTGCGCTCGGGCACCGGCAGGAAACACATCCCCGGATACGCCGTCTCGTCCGCCCCGATGACGATCTCCTCCGGGTCCTCGAACAGGACCTTCCAGTCCAGGACTTGACACCAGAAGCGGGCCAGGGCGGGCAGATCATGGGCATCGACGGCAAGGTGGTACATGGAAACGGCCATACCCGCAGTCTGCACCAGCCGATGAGCGGGCGCGCGCGCACTCCCGACGCCATCCGGACCGGGCGGACCTCCCGGAACGCCGCCTCATCCGCCTGACCGGCGCCCTGTGACACGCCGAAGCCCCCGGCACCGATGGCACCGGGGGCTTCGACCGACAACGGGGGCTCAGACGTTGAAGCCCAGGGCGCGCAGCTGCTCGCGGCCGTCGTCGGTGATCTTGTCGGGGCCCCACGGCGGCATCCAGACCCAGTTGATCTTCAGTTCGCTGGCGATGCCGTCGGTCGCGGACTTCGCCTGGTCCTCGATCACATCGGTCAGCGGGCAGGCCGCCGACGTCAGGGTCATGTCCAGCGTGACGACGTTAGAGTCGTCGATGTGGATGCCGTAGATCAGGCCGAGGTTGACGACGTCGATGCCCAGCTCGGGGTCGACGACGTCGTACAGCGCCTCGCGGATCTCTTCTTCGGTCGCCGGCTTGATCGCCGCCTGTGCGTTCTCGGTCATGCCGTCTTCCTTTCGGCGACGTCACCCAGAGCCTGGGCCGTCGCGTCCTTCCACGCCATCCAGCTCAGCAGAGCACACTTGACGCGGGCGGGGTACTTGGAGACGCCGGCGAAGGCCACCGCGTCCTCCAGGACCTCCTCCATCGCGTCGTCCGGCTCCAGCTGGCCCTTCGACTGCATCAGCTCCAGGAAGGTCTCCTGGATCCGCTGCGCCTCGGTCAGGTCCTTGCCGACCAGGAGGTCGTTGAGGACCGAGGCGCTGGCCTGGCTGATGGAGCAGCCCTGGCCCTCGTACGAGACGTCCTCGATGCGCGAACCGTCGTACTTCACCCGCAGGGTGATCTCGTCACCACACGTCGGGTTCACGTGGTGCACCTCGGCGTCACCGTCCCGCAAGCCCCGGCCGTGCGGGTGCTTGTAGTGGTCCAGGATGACGTCCTGGTACATCGAATCAAGCTTCACAGTGACTTACCTCGCGTCCTCGCGTCCTCTGGCGTGACGTGCCCTACGGGCCGGGGGTCCGGGGGGTGTCCCCCGGGAAAGCACAGCACGTCGGTAACCCCTAGCCGAAGAAGTTTCGTACGTGCTCCAGACCGTCCACCAGGGCGTCGACCTCGGCGGGCGTGGAGTACAGATAGAAAGACGCTCGCGTGGTCGCGGGAATTCCGTAGCGCAGGCAGACCGGGCGCGCGCAGTGGTGGCCGACGCGGACCGCGATGCCCTCCTCGTCGAGGACCTGGCCCACGTCGTGCGGGTGGATGTCACCGAGCGTGAAGGAGATAGCCGCCCCGCGGTCCTCGGCCGTGGTGGGGCCGATGATCCGCAGGTCGGGCACCTCAAGGAGGCGCTGGACCGCGTACTCCGTGATCGCGTGCTCATGCGCGGCGATCTTGTCCATGCCGATCGACGACAGGTAGTCCACGGCCGCGCCCAGGCCCACGGCCTGCGCGATCGGGGGCGTGCCCGCCTCGAACTTGTGCGGCGCCGGGGCGTAGGTGGAGGAGTGCATCGAGACCGTCTCGATCATCTCGCCGCCGCCCAGGAACGGCGGCAGGTCCTCCAGGAGCTCCTGGCGGCCCCACAGGACGCCGATGCCGGTCGGGCCGCACATCTTGTGGCCGGTGAAGGCCACGAAGTCGGCCTGCAGCGCCTGCACGTCGAGCGGCATGTGCGGGGCGGCCTGCGAGGCGTCGATGCAGACCAGCGCGCCGACCTGCTGCGCACGGCGGACGATCGCCTCGACCGGGTTCTGGGTGCCGAGCAGGTTGGAGACCAGCGTGAAGGAGACGATCTTCGTCTTCTCGGTGATGATCTCGTTGATGTTCGACAGGTCGAGCCGGCCGTCGTCGGTCAGGCCGAACCACTTCAGCTTCGCGCCGGTGCGCTGCGAGAGCAGCTGCCACGGAACGATGTTGGAGTGGTGCTCCATCTCCGTGATGACGATCTCGGTCTCGCTGTCCACGCGGTAGGGCTCGTCGGCCCAACCCAGCATGTTGGCAACGAGGTTGAGCGACTCCGAGGCGTTCTTGGTGAAGATGACCTCGTCGCGGCTCGGCGCGTTGATGAACCGGGCGACCTTGTCACGGGCGCCCTCGTACAGCGCCGTGGCCTCCTCGGCGACCAGGTACACGCCGCGGTGCACATTGGCGTTGTGCTGCTCGTAGTACTCGTTGAGCGCGTCGAGCACCTGGCGCGGCTTCTGCGAAGTCGCGGCGCTGTCGAGGTAGACGATCTTCTTCCCGTCGTGGACCACACGGTCCAGCAAGGGGAAGTCCTTGCGGATCGCCTCGTCCAGGAGAGCGGACTTGGTGAGGAGGCCCGGCAGCTGTGTCACTCGGAAGCGCCACCCTTCGTGTACGACGCGTAGCCCTCGGCCTCAAGCTTGTCGGCCAGCTCGGCGCCGCCGGACTCGACGATGCGGCCGGCCGCGAAGACGTGGACGTAGTCGGGCTTGATGTAGCGCAGGATGCGCGTGTAGTGGGTCACCAGGAGGGTGCCGACCTCGCCGTTCTCACGGACGCGGTTGATGCCCTCGGAAACCTGGCGCAGCGCGTCGACGTCGAGGCCGGAGTCGGTCTCGTCGAGGATCGCGATCTTCGGCTTGAGGAGCTCCAGCTGGAGGATCTCGTGGCGCTTCTTCTCACCGCCGGAGAAGCCCTCGTTGACGTTGCGCTCGGCGAAGGCCGGGTCCATCTGGAGCTGCTCCATCGCGGACTTGACCTCCTTCACCCAGGTGCGCAGCTTGGGCGCCTCGCCGCGGATCGCGGTGGCCGAGGTGCGCAGGAAGTTGGAGACCGAGACACCGGGGACCTCGACCGGGTACTGCATGGCGAGGAACACGCCGGCGCGGGCGCGCTCGTCGACGGACATCTCCAGGACGTCCTCGCCGTCGAGCGTGACGGTGCCGCTGGTGATCGTGTACTTGGGGTGCCCGGCCAGCGAGTACGCCAGGGTGGACTTGCCGGAGCCGTTGGGGCCCATGATGGCGTGGGTCTCGCCCTGCTTCACGGTCAGGTCGACGCCCTTGAGGATCTCCTTCGTACCGTTCTCGGTGTCGACGGAGACGTGCAGGTCGCGGATTTCAAGCGTTGCCATGGGGAACTCAGGACTCCTGGGTGACGGAGACGAGCACATCGTCCCCTTGGATCTGTACGGGGTATACGGGCACGGGGCGCGTCGCGGGGAGGCCGGACGGCTTGCCGGTGCGGAGGTCGAAGCTGGAGCCGTGCAGCCAGCACTCGATGGCGCAGTCCTCGACCTCGCCCTCCGAGAGCGACACGTTCGCGTGCGAGCAGATGTCGTTGATCGCGAACACCTCGCCCTCGGTCTTGACGAGGGACACCGGCGTGCCGTCGATCTCCACCCGCTTGGGGGTGTCGCTCTCCAGCTCGCTCAGCGCACAGGCTTTGACGAAGGCCATCAGACGGAAGCCTCCAGCTCCGTCTCGATCTTGGCGAGCAGGCGCTCCTCGACGTCCGGCAGACCGATCTGCTGGACGAGCTCCGCGAAGAAGCCGCGCACGACCAGGCGCCGGGCCTCGGACGCCGGGATGCCGCGGGACATCAGGTAGAAGAGCTGCTCGTCGTCGAAGCGGCCGGTGGCGGACGCGTGACCGGCGCCGGCGATCTCGCCGGTCTCGATCTCCAGGTTCGGCACCGAGTCGACGCGGGCGCCGTCGGTCAGAACCAGGTTGCGGTTCATCTCGTAGGTGTCCGTGCCCTCGGCCGCGGCCTGGATGAGGACGTCCCCGATCCACACGGCGTGCGCGTCGTCGCCCTGGAGGGCGCCCTTGTACACGGCGTTGGACTTGCAGTGCGGGGTGTTGTGGTCGACCAGGAGGCGGTGCTCCTGGTGCTGGCCCTTGTCGGTGAAGTACAGGCCGAACAGCTCGGCCTCACCGCCGGTGCCCGCGTAGGCGACCCGCGGGTGCAGCCGCACCAGGTCGCCGCCGAAGGTGACCACGAAGGACTTGAAGGTGGCGTCGCGGCCGATCAGCGCGTTGTGCTGGGCGACGTGGACGGCCTTGTCGTCCCAGTCCTGCACGGAGACGACGGTCAGCTTGGCGCCGTCACCGAGGACATAGTCGACGTTGGCAGCGAGCACCGCGTCACCGGTGTGGTCGATGACCACGACGGCCTCGGCGAACGCGCCGAGCTCGACGACCTGGTGGCCGTAGGCCACGCCGCCCTCGCCGTGCACGGCGATCCGGATCGGCTCGGTGAGCACGGTGTCCTTGGGGACGGTCACGACCGAGGCCTTGTCGAAGGACGAGTACGCCTGGGCCGCGACGCGGTCCGCCGGCGTGCCGGCCCGGCCGAGCCGGGCGTCCTCGCGCCCGACGGTCTCGACGAGGACGCCCTCGGGTGCCTCGACGGCGACCTTCACACCGTCACCGGTGGCGACGGCGGTGCCGTCGTGCAGCCCGCGCAGCCGCTCCAGCGGCGTGAACCGCCACTCCTCCTCGCGGCCGTGCGGGACCGGGAAGTCACCGACGTCGAAGGACGGGGGGGCGCTCATGCGGGTGGCGACGGTCGACTCGGCGGCCACCGCGATGGATCCGGCCGTGGTCGAACCGACCGGGATGTTCTGGGCCTCAGCCATGGCTGTCGTAGTGCTCTCTTCCTGAATCAGAATCTGCTCAACTGCCGGACGGGGGACGGTCGTTATCCGACCGAGCCCTCCATCTGCAGCTCGATCAGCCGGTTGAGCTCAAGGGCGTACTCCATGGGGAGCTCCTTGGCGATCGGCTCGACGAAGCCGCGCACGATCATGGCCATCGCCTCGAACTCGGTCAGACCGCGGCTCATCAGGTAGAAGAGCTGGTCCTCGGAGACCTTGGAGACGGTCGCCTCGTGGCCCATGGACACGTCGTCCTCGCGGACGTCCACGTAGGGGTACGTGTCCGAGCGGGAGATCGTGTCGACGAGCAGCGCGTCGCAGAGCACGTTCGACTTGGAGCCGTGGGCACCCTCGCCGATCTCGACGAGACCGCGGTAGGAGGTGCGGCCGCCGCCTCGCGCCACCGACTTGGAGACGATGTTCGAGGAGGTGTTCGGCGCCATGTGGACCATCTTGGAGCCGGCGTCCTGGTGCTGGCCCTCGCCCGCGAAGGCGATGGAGAGCGTCTCGCCCTTGGCGTGCTCGCCCATCAGGTAGACGGCCGGGTACTTCATCGTCACCTTGGAGCCGATGTTGCCGTCGACCCACTCCATGGTCGCGCCCTCGTACGCCACGGCACGCTTGGTGACCAGGTTGTAGACGTTGTTCGACCAGTTCTGGATGGTCGTGTAGCGGCAGCGGCCGCCCTTCTTGACAATGATCTCGACCACGGCGCTGTGCAGCGAGTCCGAGGAGTAGATCGGGGCGGTGCAGCCCTCGACGTAGTGGACGTACGCGTCCTCGTCGACGATGATCAGCGTCCGCTCGAACTGGCCCATGTTCTCCGTGTTGATGCGGAAGTAGGCCTGGAGCGGGATGTCGACGTGGACGCCCTTGGGCACGTAGATGAACGAGCCGCCGGACCACACCGCGCTGTTCAGCGAGGCGAACTTGTTGTCGCCGACCGGGATGACCGTGCCGAAGTACTCCTGGAAGAGCTCGGGGTGCTCCTTCAGGGCGGTGTCGGTGTCGAGGAAGATGACGCCCTGCTCCTCCAGGTCCTCACGGATCTGGTGGTAGACGACCTCGGACTCGTACTGGGCCGCGACACCGGCCACCAGGCGCTGCTTCTCCGCCTCGGGGATGCCGAGCTTGTCGTACGTGTTCTTGATGTCCTCGGGCAGGTCCTCCCAGGACTCCGCCTGCTTCTCCGTGGAGCGCACGAAGTACTTGATGTTGTCGAAGTCGATGCCCGAGAGGTCCGAGCCCCAGTTCGGCATGGGCTTCTTGTCGAACAGGCGCAGGCCCTTGAGGCGCAGCTTCAGCATCCACTCCGGCTCGGACTTCTTCTGCGAGATGTCGCGGACGACAGCCTCGGAGAGTCCGCGCTTGGCAGCGGCGCCGGCCGCGTCGGAGTCGGCCCAGCCGAATTCGTACGTACCCAGGCCCTCAAGTTCGGGGTGGGCAGTCTCCGTGGGGAGCGTCATGCGGGGTTCCTCCCGGCTGTGCTTGCAGATGCTTGCTGATGTGTGGTCTGTGGTGGCGTGCCGTGCGGGATGAACGTGGTGCAGACGCCGTCGCCGTGGGCGATCGTCGCCAGGCGCTGCACATGCGTTCCCAGGAGGCGGGAGAAGAACTCCGTCTCCGCCTCGCACAGCTGCGGGTACCGCTCGGCGGCGTGGGCGACCGGGCAGTGGTGCTGGCACAGCTGCTCACCCCGCTGCGGAAGGGGCGCGCTGCGCGCCGTAGCAGCGTACCCGTCGGCGCTCAGGGCCTTGGCCAGCGCCTGGGTCCGCTCTTCCGGCGCCACGGCTTCGATCGCGTCCCGGTACGTCCCGGCCTGAGCCTCGATGCGGGCCCGTGCGAACGCCGCGACGGCCTCTTCGCCGGCCGCGCCGCCGCCCGCGGACTGCTCGATCCAGTGCAGGGCGTCGACGGCGAGCTTGTCGTAGGACTGCTCGAAGGCGTCCCGCCCGCAGTCGGTGAGCGCGAAGACCTTGGCCGGACGGCCGCGGGTGCGCGCTCCGTAGACGCGCTGTTCGCGCGGCACGACGACCTCGTCGGCCACCAACGCGTCGAGGTGGCGGCGGACCGCGGCCTGGGTGAGGCCGAGGCGGTTCGCGAGGTCCAGCGCGGTCGAGGGCCCGTGGTCCAGGATCGACCGCGCGACCCGGTTGCGGGTGGACCGCTCACCGGTCGCGAGTTCCTCCTGGGGAGCCTCGCCGATGTTTTTCACAACGCCATTGTTGCGTAATTCCTCAGAGCCTGACAACCCACGTCGCGATCAACGGCCGGTGCGGTGCATCACTTAGGCAAACCTAAGCTGACCTGCGGAAACGATCTTTGATCGATCAGAGCGATGGCGCTTTCCCGTAATTGGCTGGCCCCCGGAGCGAGCCTCCGACAGACTCGTCAGCTATGCCCACACCCCCTGTGACCGGCCCTTTGTGCACCCGCGACTCACTCGCCGCCGACCTGCGCGCGCTGGGGGTGCGGACCGGCGAGACGCTCCTCGTGCACTCCCCCCTGAAGTCGCTCGGCTGGGTCCCCGGAGGCGCCGTCGCGGTCGTCCAGGCTTTTCTCGACACACTGGGCGAAACGGGCACACTCGTGGTCCCCACGCACTGCGGCGACAATTCCGACCCCGCGCACTGGATGCGGCCCCCGGTGCCCGAGGAGTGGTGGGAGACGATCCGGGCCGCGATCCCCGCCTACGACCCGCGGATCACGCCGAGCAGGGGCGTCGGGGTGATTCCCGAGACCGTGCGCACCTGGCCGGGGGCCCTGCGCAGCGCCCATCCGCAGGCTCCCTTCGCCGCGATCGGCCCGGGCGCGTCGCGGATCACCGAGGGCCACGCCGTCGACTGCATGCTCGGCGAGCGCAGCCCCCTGGCCCGACTGGAGGAGAACGGGGCCCGGGTGCTGCTGCTCGGCGCGGGCTACGACTCGTGCACGTCCTTCCACCTCGCGGAATACCGGGTGCCGGGGCCGGTGGCGGACGTGTCGTTCGCGCTGAGTACCCCGCGGGGCCGGCAGTGGGTCACGGTGCGGGACACCGACGTCGACAGCGACCGCTTCGACGAGCTGGGCGCGGACTTCGAGCGGGACCGGGACAAGGTCGTCGTGCGCGGCACGGTCGGCGGGGCCCGCTGCCGCCTGTTCCCGGTGGCGGAGGCGGTCGCCTACGCCGAGCGCTGGCTGCCCGTGCACCGGCCGTACGAGGGGTGAGTCCGCTCAGGCCCGGCGGGCTCGGGGTGTGGCGGGGCGGGTGTTCGCTCAGGCCCGGCGTGCCCCGCTGGTGAACCAGTACGTCCCGGCCACCAGGACCCCGCCCCCGACGATGTTGCCCGGGACGGTGAACGCCAGGTTCCGCAGCAGTTCGCCGAACGAGGCGCTGCCCTCGAAGAGGCCGAGGCTGAACAGGGCCATGTTCGCCACGCAGTGCTCGAAGCCCACCGCCACGAACACCAGGACCGGCAGCCACAGCACGAAGACCTTGGCGCCGTCCCCCTTGGCCCGCGAGAACATCCAGATGCCGAGGCAGACCAGCATGTTGCAGAGCACGGCCCGCCAGAAGAGCTGGCCGCCGTCCAGGGCGTTCTTGGCGTCCAGCATCTCGGTGAGCATCGCGCGGGCCGAGCCGGACGAGGTGACCCCGGAGGCGTGGACCATCGCACCGAAGGCCAGCGCGCCGGCCAGATTCCCGGCCAGTGAGAGGGCCCAGCTCGCCACCAGGTCGCGCGGCCCGGTACGCCCCGAGAGGGCGCCCATCAGCATCACCATCACGTTGGACGTGAACAGCTGGGCCCCGGCGAACATCACGATCGTCAGGGCGATCGGGAAGACCGCCCCTTCGAGCAGCCGGGTCGCGGCCGAGTGCTTGGCGACGAACGGCGAGATCGCGACGAGCAGCAACACCTCGCCGACGCCGATGTAGGCGCCGGCCAGCATCGCGGAGACGAAGTAGCGCGGCGGATTCCCCAGGTCGTGCGCCTTGTGGGCGGCCTGACCCGAGGTCTGTTCGACGTTCTCCGCGAGGGTTATCACCCTTCGACGCTACGGTCACCGAAGGGCCGCGACCGCCCGAAAAGGTCACCACCGCCAGGACCCGGGCCCCCGCGCCGGGGGGACCTTGGACCCGGCCTAGACTTGCGGGTCATGAAGAGCGAGCCCGCCCTCCCGTCTCCCGGCCGCCGCCCCTCAGGGAGACCCAGCGGGTCGCACCCCGTCGTCGAGGTCAGCGGCCTGGTCAAGCGGTACGGGCCCAAAACCGCCGTGGACGGCCTGGACCTCACGGTCGGCGCGGGCACCGTGACCGCCGTCCTCGGGCCCAACGGCGCCGGCAAGACCACCACGATCGAGACCTGCGAGGGCTACCGCCGGCCCGACGCGGGCACCGTCCGCGTCCTCGGCCTGGACCCGGTCGCCGACGCGGCGCGGCTCAAGCCCCGTATCGGCGTGATGCTCCAGTCCGGCGGCGTCTACTCCGGCGCCCGCGCCGACGAGATGCTGCGCCACATGGCGAAGCTGCATGCCCACCCGCTGGACGTGCCCGCCCTCATCGAGCGCCTGGGTCTTGGCAGTTGCGGGCGTACGACCTACCGCCGGCTCTCCGGCGGCCAGCAGCAGCGCCTCGCGCTCGCGATGGCCGTCGTCGGCCGGCCCGAACTGGTCTTCCTGGACGAGCCGACCGCGGGCCTCGACCCGCAGGCCCGCCGGGCCACCTGGGACCTGGTGCGCGAACTGCGCGCCGACGGCGTCTCGGTGGTCCTCACCACGCACTTCATGGACGAGGCCGAGGCCCTCGCGGACGACGTGGCCATCGTGGACGCGGGCAAGGTCGTCGCCCAGGGCTCCCCCGAGCAGCTGTGCCGGGGCGGCGCCGAGAACACCCTGCGCTTCACCGGCCGCCCGGGCCTCGACCTCGGCTCCCTCCTCAAGGCCCTGCCGGACGGCACCGCCGCGGCCGAGCTGACCCCGGGTGCCTACCGCATCACCGGCACCATCGACCCCCAGCTCCTCGCCACGGTCACCACCTGGTGTGCCCAGCACGGAGTGATGCCGGACGGCATCTCGGTCGAGCGCCACACGCTTGAGGACGTCTTTCTGGAGCTCACCGGCAGGGAGTTGCGCGCATGAGCGCTGGTACGTATGCACCGAAGCCGGGTGCGGCCCCGCTCGGGCGGATGATCGGGGCGCAGACCGCCCTGGAGACGCGGATGCTGCTGCGCAACGGGGAGCAGCTGCTGCTCACCGTGATCATCCCGAGCCTGCTGCTCGTGCTCTTCTCCACCGTCGACATCATCGACACCGGCAAGGGGAAGTCCGTCGACTTCCTGGCGCCGGGCATCCTCGCGCTCGCCGTGATGTCGACCGCGTTCACGGGCCAGGCCATCGCGACCGGCTTCGAGCGGCGCTACGGGGTGCTCAAGCGGCTCGGGGCCTCGCCGCTGCCGCGCTGGGCGCTGATGACGTCCAAGACGCTGGCCGTGCTCGTCACCGAGGTGCTCCAGGTCGTCCTGCTCACCGTGATCGCCTTCGCGCTCGGCTGGTCCCCGCACGGCAACCCGCTCGCGGTGCTGCTCCTGCTGGTGCTGGGCACCGCCGCGTTCTCGGGGCTCGGGCTGCTGATGGCCGGCACCCTCAAGGCCGAGGCGACGCTGGCCGCCGCCAACCTGGTGTTCCTGCTGCTCCTCGTGGCCGGCGGGGTGATCGTGCCGATGGACAAGTTCCCCGGCGGGGTCCAGTCCGTACTGAACCTGCTGCCCATCTCGGCCCTCTCCGGCGGGCTGCGGGACGTGCTCCAGGAGGGTGCGTCGATGCCGTGGGGCAACCTCGCGATCCTCGCGGTGTGGGCGGTGCTCGGCCTCGGCAGCGCGGCGAAGTTCTTCCGTTGGGAGTGAGCCGCGAGCCGGGCCGGAAGTGACCTTCGTCCCGGTCCGGCCCGGTGGGCCCCCCTCGTGAAAACATGCACAAACGGGCGCCTACGATAGGGCCCATGCCGAAATGGACCCGGGCCGATCTGGCCGAGGCGGCGCGCAATCCGCTCGCCTACATCGCCGAGCGCTGGACGCCCACGCAACGGACCGTGGAACGCGCCGCGCTCATCGCCGTCGTCATGGCCGTCGTCATCGTCGTGACCGGCGGCGCCGTCCGGCTCACGGGTTCCGGGCTCGGCTGCCCGACCTGGCCCCGGTGCACCGACCAGAGCCTGACGCCGACCGACGCGATGGGCTTCCACGGCATCATCGAGTTCGGCAACCGCATGCTGACGTACGTGCTGTGCGCGGCCGTCGGCTGGACGATCATCACGGCCCGCGCCGCCAAGCCCGTCCGGCGCTCGGTGACCCGGCTCGGCTGGGCCCAGTTCTGGATCGTCATGGGCAACGCGGTGCTCGGCGGCATCGTCGTCCTGGTCGGCCTCAACCCGTACACGGTGGCCGCGCACTTCCTGCTCTCCACCGCCCTGCTGGCGGTGGCCGTGCTGACCTGGCAGCGCGCCCGCGAGGGCGACGGGGCCCCAAGGCCCTTGGTGGGCAAGGCAGTTGTGCAGCTGACCTGGCTCCTGGTGGCCGCCGCGGGCACGCTGATCGCAGTCGGCACCATCGTCACCGGCTCGGGCCGGCACGCGGGCGACACCAGCGAGGTGTACCGCATCCCGCTGGACTGGACGATGATCACGCAGCTGCACGCGGACCTCGCCTGGGTCGTGGTGGCCCTCGCCGTCGCGCTCTGGTTCGTCCTGAAGGCCGTCGACGCCCCGGCCGGGCCGCGCGCCCGCGCCCGTGACCTGTTCCTGGTGCTGCTGGGCCAGGGCGTGATCGGCTACGTCCAGTACTTCACCAAGACGCCGGAGATCCTGGTCGGTCTGCACATGTTCGGCTCGTGCCTGGTGTGGATCGCCGTGCTGCGCGTCCTGCTCGCGCTGCGTGAGCGTCCCGACGCCAGCGCCGAGGTCCCGGCCCCGGCGGACGCCGCCCTAGCGAGCGCCTGACAGTCCGTAGACGCGGCGGGCATTGTCCGCCGCGATCATCCCGGCGACCCGCTGCGCGTCCGCGCGCGACCAGGCGCCGGCGCCCACCCAGCCGCCGAGCACCCGGCCGAGCGCCTCCGCGAAGAGCCGCGCGCCCACCACATGCAGCTCGGGAAGGCCGCGCGCGCCGCTGGAGTAGAGCAGCTTCCCGAACGGGGCCAGCTCCAGGATCTCCGCGAGCACGGCCGCGGCCCGCGCCCCCGTACGCACCAGGGCGGGCCCCACATCGGCGTACACATGCGGGTGGACGCTCGCCAGGTGGGCGGTCTGGCGGTGGTACGGATAGCCGTGCAGCAGGACCAGATCGGTGCCGAGCCCGGCCGTCGCGGTCGCGAATCCGGCCAGTGACATCGGGTCGGCCATCCCCACCTGGAGTTGCAGCGGGCGCCCGGCCGCGACCGCGCTCCACAGCAGATGGCGCAGGAGCACGGGGTCCTCAAGGCGGCCGTGCTTGCGCCGGCCCGCCAGCCATCGCCCGGCCGCCCCGCGCACCTCCCCCGGCCCCGGCGGCTCCGGGTCGAGCCCCTCGCGCACACCGGTCACCGAGGCGAACGCGACGGCGGAGTGGGCCGCGGTGTGCACGGCCTCGGCGAGGTTGGCGAGGAAGGACTCGACGGTGCCCGAGGTGTCGGCGACCTGCTCGGCGAGGAGTTCGAGGCGGACGATCTCGTGGGCGTCGGCGGCGCCGGCCGCGGCGATCTCGTGCGGGGCCGTGAGGTCACCGGGCAGCCCGGTGTCCACCAGATAGGTGGAGATCCCGGAACCCCTCAACAGACGCCTGCCCGACTCCAGTACGCCGAGTTCACGACGGCGGGCCAGATAGCGGGCCGGGGCGCAGTGCGGCTCCAGGTCCAGGAGCGGGGGACACCAGCGGCGTACCGCGAAGCCGGTCTGGGTGTCGAAGAACGTGGTGCCGGGCGCGGGCAGGGTTCCGGTGCGGCCGAGCGCCGTCTCGAAGGTGCCGAGGCCCAGCTCGGTGCGCAGCACGCCGTGGCAGTACTGGTCCACCAGCTTCGGGGTGTCGATCATCCGGGGCTCCCTGCGGTGGAGGTGCTGGTACCCCTCCTAACGGGTGAGCCCCGGATCGGTGTTGCTCGGCGCCCGCTCAGCTGTTCTTCGGACCGCCGAGCTGAATGCCGGCCATCCGGCTCCACTCGTAGCGGCCGGTCTTCACCTTGGCCGCGAACTCCCCGTCGAAGTCCTCGTGGACGGTGATCCCGGACTTCTCGACGGCGCTCCGGGCGATGGCGTGGCTCGGGGCCACCAGGTCGCCCCAGCCGCCGTCCTCGCCGACCAGGACGATGCGTGCGCCCTTCTCGCCGAGGTACGCGATCTGGCCCTCCGCTCCGCCGTGCTCCTTGGCGAAGGAGCCGATCTGCCGGGCCAGCCGGGCCGCCCGCTTCCCGTCCCGGGCGGCCCGCTTCTCGTCGGCCTGGGTGTCTGCGTCAACCTGGGTGTCTGCCATGCCGCGATGCTACTAGCGGGTAGCCCCGGGAGCGAGAAGAGGGGCCAGTGGCTTGCGCCACGGCCCCTCAAGGGTGCGAACGGCTGCGGTCAGCGCAGGAACGGGTCCACCGCGACGGCGACGAAGAGCAGCGACACATAGGTGATCGACCAGTGGAACAGCCGCATCTCCTTGAGCTTGGTGCCGGTCGCCTCGGACTTGGCGCGGTTCTGCAGCGCGTGCGCCTCCCACAGCCACCAGCCGCCGGAGACCAGCGCCACCGCGGTGTAGAACCAGCCGGTGTAGCCGAGCGGGGTGAGCAGCAGCGAGACGGCCACCATCACCCAGCTGTAGATGACGATCTGACGGGCCACGACCTTGTTGGAGGCGACCACCGGCAGCATCGGCACACCGACCCGCGCGTAGTCCTCCTTGACCTTCATGGACAGCGGCCAGTAGTGCGGCGGCGTCCAGAAGAACATGACGAGGAACAGGATGATCGGCGCCCAGGACATCGAGTCGGTGACCGAGGACCAGCCGATGAGCACCGGCAGACAGCCCGCGATGCCGCCCCAGACGATGTTCTGCGAGGTCCGGCGCTTCAGGATCATCGTGTACACGACGACGTAGAAGAGCAGCGCGCCGAGCGAGAGGGCCGCCGACAGCCAGTTGACCAGGAGGCCGAACCACAGCGTCGAGATCACGGCCAGCGAGATACCGAACACCAGGCACTCGCGCGGCGAGACCATGCCGGTCACCAGCGGGCGCTGCGAGGTGCGGTCCATCAGCGCGTCGATGTCCCGGTCGATGTACATGTTCAGGGCGTTTGCACCGCCCGCCGAGAGGTATCCGCCCAGTGTGGTCGCGAAGACCAGCCACAGCGGAGGAACGCCCTGCTCGGCCAGGAACATCACCGGAATGGTGGTGATGAGAAGCAGCTCGATGATTCGTGGCTTGGTCAGCGCCACAAAGGCCTTGACGCGGGCCCCGAATGGCCGATGGCCCCCCGGGCTGGGAGTCAAGACGACCCCTGCGGGTCGGGACTCGACGGCCGTCACGCACACCCCTGACAGAGAAAATTCCCAGCAAGTCCCCGGTGATCCGGGCCGTTCCCGGACGTGAAGGCCCGGTAAAGACTTGCGCGTACCACGCCACTGTAGACGTTGCCCATACGCCGCCATCCCCGGGGGTGGGGTCGTGTTGGGGGTGGTTCGCCGAGAGGCGGATTTCACCGGTCCCCGGCACCCTGGAGGTGTCCGTCCCAACGTGCAGTCAGTCGAAAAAATGAGCGTTCCGGCAGGGGTAGGCTCGACAGCGCCCGGTGCGCCCTCAGTCACCGGGATTCGACATGTGGAGA
Source organism: Streptomyces sp. CB01201 (assembly GCF_002803085.1). Lineage (GTDB taxonomy): Bacteria > Actinomycetota > Actinomycetes > Streptomycetales > Streptomycetaceae > Streptomyces > Streptomyces hundungensis. The sequence continues at coordinate 141,143 of NZ_NNBJ01000003.1, forward strand.
GGAGCCCTGACTCAGGGTGAGCACCAAGCCGACCACCACAGACTTCGAGTGGACCGAGCTGGACCAGCGGGCCGTTGATACCGGCCGTGTAGTGGCCGCGGATGCCGTGCAGAAGGTCGGCAACGGCCATCCCGGTACGGCGATGAGCCTGTCCCCGGCCGCGTACACCCTTTTCCAGAAGGTGATGCGGCACGACCCGGCGGACGCCGACTGGGTCGGCCGGGACCGGTTCGTGCTGTCCGCGGGCCACTCGTCACTGACCCTCTACATCCAGCTGTACCTGGCCGGTTTCGGTCTGGAGCTGGACGACCTCAAGGCGTTCCGTACCTGGGGTTCGAAGACGCCGGGCCATCCGGAGTACGGCCACACCACCGGCGTGGAGACGACGACCGGTCCGCTGGGCCAGGGTGTCGCGAACGCGGTGGGCATGGCGATGGCCGCCCGCTACGAGCGCGGCCTGTTCGATCCGCAGGCGGCCCCCGGTACTTCCCCGTTCGACCACTTCGTGTTCGCGATCGCCGGGGACGGCTGTCTCCAGGAGGGCATCTCCGCGGAGGCGTCCTCGCTGGCCGGGCACCAGAAGCTCGGCAACCTGGTCCTGTTGTGGGACGACAACCACATCTCGATCGAGGGCGACACCGAGACCGCGGTCTCCGAGGACACCCTCAAGCGCTACGAGGCCTACGGCTGGCACGTCCAGCGTGTCGCGCCGAAGGCGGACGGCGATCTGGACCCGGCGGGCCTGTACCGGGCGGTCGAGGCCGCGAAGGCGGTGACCGACAGGCCGTCGTTCATCGCGATGCGCTCGATCATCGCCTGGCCCGCGCCGAACGCGCAGAACACCGAGGCCGCGCACGGCTCGGCGCTCGGCGACGACGAGGTGGCCGCCACCAAGCGCGTCCTGGGCTTCGACCCGGAGCAGTCCTTCGAGGTCGCGGGCGAGGTCCTCGCCCACACCCGGCGGGCCCTGGACCGGGGCCGTGAGGCCAGGGCCGCCTGGGAGAAGGCGTTCGCCGCCTGGCGCACCGCCAACCCGGAGCGCGCCGCCGGTTTCGACCGCATCAGCGCGGGCGAGCTGCCCGAGGGCTGGCAGGCGCACCTGCCGGTGTTCGAGACGGGCAAGGCGGTCGCGACCCGGGCCGCGTCCGGCAAGGTCCTCCAGGCGCTCGGCGCGGTCCTGCCCGAGCTGTGGGGCGGCTCCGCCGACCTGGCCGGGTCGAACAACACCACGATCGACAAGACGTCGTCGTTCCTGCCGGCCGGGAACCCGCTGCCCGGCGCCGACCCGTACGGCCGCACCGTGCACTACGGCATCCGCGAGCACTCCATGGCCGCGGAGATGAACGGCATCGCGCTGCACGGCCACACCCGCATCTACGGCGGCACGTTCCTGGTGTTCTCCGACTACATGCGCAACGCGGTGCGCCTGTCCGCGCTGATGCACCTGCCGGTCACCTATGTGTGGACGCACGACTCGGTCGGTCTGGGCGAGGACGGCCCCACCCACCAGCCGGTCGAGCACCTGGCGTCGCTGCGCGCGATCCCCGGCCTGAACGTGGTCCGCCCCGCCGACGCCAACGAGACCGCCATCGCCTGGCGCGAGGTCCTCAAGCGCTACACCAAGGAGTTCGGCAAGGGCGCCCCGCACGGCCTCGTGCTGACCCGCCAGGGCGTGCCGACCTACGACATCAACGAGGACGCCGCCAAGGGCGGCTACGTCCTCCTCGACGCCGAGGGCGACACCCCGCAGGTCGTCCTCATCGCCACCGGTTCCGAGGTCCAGCTCGCCGTCGGCGCCCGCGAGGAACTCCAGGCCGCCGGCATCCCCACCCGCGTGGTCTCCATGCCCTGCGTCGAATGGTTCGACGAGCAGGACCAGGCCTACAAGGACAGCGTCCTGCCGCCGTCGGTCAAGGCGCGCGTCGCGGTCGAGGCCGGCATCGGCCTGACCTGGCACCGCTTCGTCGGCGACACCGGCCGCATCGTCTCCCTCGAACACTTCGGCGCCTCCGCCGACGGCAAGGTCCTCTTCAACGAATTCGGCTTCACCGCCGAACACGTCACCGCCGCCGCCCGGGAATCGATCGCAGCCGCAGCACGCTGACGCCGGTATACGAACTAGTAGGAGATGCATTTCTCATGACAGACGCACTCAAGCGCCTCTCCGACGAAGGCGTCGCGATCTGGCTCGACGACCTGTCGCGCAAGCGCATCACGTCCGGCAACCTGGCCGAGCTGATCGACCAGTCGCACGTGGTGGGTGTCACGACCAACCCGTCGATCTTCCAGAAGGCGATCAGCGAGGGTGACGGCTACGACACCCAGCTCACCGACCTCGCGGCCCGCAAGGTGACCGTCGAAGAGGCCATCCGCATGATCACGACGGCTGACGTGAGGGACGCCGCCGACATCCTGCGCCCGGTCTTCGACGCCACGGACGGCCAGGACGGCCGGGTCTCCATCGAGGTCGACCCGCGGCTGGCGCACAACACCCGGGCGACCGTCGCCGAGGCCAAGCAGCTGGCCTGGCTGGTGGACCGCCCCAACACGCTCATCAAGATCCCGGCCACCAAGGCGGGTCTGCCGGCGATCACCGAGACCATCGGTCTCGGCATCAGCGTCAACGTCACGCTGATCTTCTCGCTTGAGCGCTACCGCGAGGTCATGGACGCCTACCTCTCCGGCCTGGAGAAGGCCAAGGAGCGCGGCCTGGACCTCTCGAAGATCCACTCCGTGGCGTCCTTCTTCGTGTCCCGCGTGGACACCGAGATCGACAAGCGCATCGACGCCCTGGGCACCGACGAGGCCAAGGCCGCCCGCGGCAAGGCCGGCCTGGCCAACGCGCGGCTCGCCTACGAGGCGTACGAGGAGGTCTTCTCCTCCGACCGCTGGAACGCCCTGGACAAGGCGCACGCCAACAAGCAGCGCCCGCTGTGGGCCTCGACCGGCGTCAAGGACAAGGCGTACAAGGACACCCTGTACGTGGACGACCTGGTCGCCCCGAACACGGTGAACACCATGCCGGAGGCCACTCTGGAGGCCGCCGCCGACCACGGCCGGATCACCGGTGACACGGTGACCGGCACCTACGAGCAGGCCCGCGCCGAACTCGACGCCGTCGAGAAGCTCGGGATCTCGTACGACGAGGTCGTACAGCTGCTTGAGGACGAAGGCGTCGAGAAGTTCGAGAGCGCCTGGAACGACCTGCTCAAGTCCACCGAGGCGGAGCTCAAGCGCCTCGCACCCTCGGAGGCGTAGACCTTGTCAAGCAGCAATCCGCTGCGTGACGCCGCAGACCGACGGCTCCCGCGCATCGCGGGGCCGTCGGGCCTGGTGATCTTTGGCGTCACGGGCGATTTGTCCCGTAAAAAGTTGATGCCCGCCGTCTACGACCTCGCCAACCGGGGTCTGCTGCCGCCGGGCTTCTCCCTGATCGGCTTCGCCCGCCGCGAGTGGCAGGACGAGGACTTCGCCCAAGAGGTCCACGACGCGGTCAAGGCACACGCCCGTACGCCGTTCCGCGAAGAGGTCTGGCAGCAGCTCATCCAGGGGATGCGCTTCGTCCAGGGCGACTTCGACGACGACGACGCGTTCGAGACGCTGAAGTCGACGATCGAGGAGCTCGACAAGGCACAGGGCACGGGCGGCAACTTCGCCTTCTACCTGTCGGTGCCGCCGAAGTTCTTCCCCAAGGTCGTCCAGCAGCTCAAGAAGCACGGGCTCGCCGACCAGAAGGCCGGCTCCTGGCGCCGCGCGGTCATCGAGAAGCCCTTCGGCCACGACCTGGTCTCCGCGGAGGAGCTCAACCAGGTCGTGCACGAGGTCTTCCCGCCCAACGAGGTCTTCCGGATCGACCACTACCTGGGCAAGGAGACCGTTCAGAACATCCTGGCCCTGCGGTTCGCGAACACCATGTTCGAGCCGCTGTGGAACCGCTCCTACGTCGACCACGTGCAGATCACGATGGCCGAGGACATCGGCATCGGCGGCCGGGCCGGCTACTACGACGGCATCGGCGCGGCCCGTGACGTCATCCAGAACCACCTGCTCCAGCTGATGGCGCTGACCGCGATGGAGGAGCCCGCCTCCTTCGACGCGGACGCGCTCGCGGCCGAGAAGACCAAGGTGCTGGGTGCCGTGCGGCTGCCCAAGGACCTCGGCAAGGACACGGTCCGCGCGCAGTACGCGGCCGGGTGGCAGGGCGGCGAGAAGGCCGTCGGCTACCTCCAGGAAGACGGCATCGACCCCAAGTCGAAGACCGACACCTACGCCGCGATCAAGCTGGGGATCGACAACCGCCGCTGGGCGGGCGTCCCGTTCTACCTGCGCACCGGCAAGCGGCTCGGCCGGCGCGTCACGGAGATCGCGGTGGTCTTCCAGCGCGCCCCGCACTCCCCCTTCGACCACACCGCGACGGAGGAGCTGGGCCAGAACGCCCTGGTCATCCGGGTGCAGCCGGACGAGGGTGTGACCGTGCGCTTCGGCTCCAAGGTGCCGGGCACCTCGATGGAGGTCCGGGACGTCTCCATGGACTTCGCCTATGGCGAGTCCTTCACGGAGTCGAGCCCCGAGGCCTACGAGCGCCTCATCCTGGACGTCCTGCTCGGTGACTCCAACCTCTTCCCGCGGGTGGAGGAGGTCGAGCTGTCCTGGAAGATCCTCGACCCGATCGAGCAGTACTGGGACAAGCACGGCAAGCCCGCCCAGTACCCCTCGGGGACCTGGGGTCCTGCCGAGGCGGACGAAATGCTCGCACGAGACGGACGGAGCTGGCGTCGGCCATGAAGATCGACCTTACGGACACCACTGCCAGCAAGATCAACAAGGCGCTCGTGCAGGGCCGCCGCGCGGTCGGCACCCCGGCCGTCGGCATGGTGCTCACCCTCGTCATCGTCACCGACGAGGAGAACGCCTACGACGCCCTGCGCGCCGCCGGCGACGCCTCGCGCGAGCACCCCTCGCGCACGCTCGTCGTCATCAAGCGCGTCTCGCGCTCGCCCCGCGACCGCACGGGCTCCCGCCTCGACGCAGAGGTACGGGTCGGCGCGGACGCGGGCACCGGCGAGACGGTGATCCTCCGGCTGTACGGCGAGGTGCTCAACCACGCCCAGTCGGTGGTCCTGCCGCTGCTCCTGCCGGACGCCCCGGTCGTCGCCTGGTGGCCGGTGAACGCGCCGACCGACCCGGCCAAGGACCCGCTGGGCTCGCTCGCCCAGCGCCGGGTGACCGACACCTACGCGGCCGAGCAGCCCATCCAGGAGCTGACCGCCCGCGCCGAGGCCTACACTCCCGGCGACACCGACCTGTCGTGGACCCGCATCACGCCGTGGCGCTCGATGCTGGCCGCGGCCCTCGACCAGGTCGCCTGCAAGGTGACGGCCGTCGAGGTGGAGGGCGAGGAGTTCAACCCGAGCTGCGAACTGCTCGGGATGTGGCTCGCCGACCGGCTCGACGTGCCGGTCAAGCGCTCCCTCTCCTCGGGCCCGGGTCTGACGGCCGTACGCATGGAGACGGACGGCGGCCCGATCGTCCTGGACCGCGCCGACGGCTCGCTCGCCACGCTGTCCATGCGGGGCCAGCCGGACCGCGCGGTGGCGCTGAAGCGCCGCGAGACCGCCGAACTCATCGCGGAGGAGCTGCGCCGCCTCGACCCGGACGACACCTACGCCTCGGCGCTGAAGTACGGCGTCGACAAGCTCGGTGAGGGCGTCGAGGAGAAGACCGCGCCGAACGCCAAGGACGGCTCCGGGAACGCCGACGGCGTGGAGGCCGGGCCGGCCCCCGCGAAGAAGGCGGCCCCGGCGAAGAAGGCAGCGGCCAAGTGAGCACGCCGCAACTCGTGGTCCACCGCGACAAGGAGCTGATGGCCCAGGCCGCGGCGGCGCGGCTGATCACGAAGGTCGTCGACGCGCAGGCCGCTCGCGGCACCGCGTCGGTGGTCCTCACCGGCGGCCGCAACGGCAACGGGCTGCTCGCGGCCCTGGCCTCCTCGCCGGCCCGGGACGCGATCGACTGGTCGCGCCTGGACCTGTGGTGGGGCGACGAGCGTTTCGTGCCCGAGGACGACCCGGAGCGGAACTACACCCAGGCCCGCGAGGCGCTGCTCGACGCGGTGCCGCTCGACCCGAAGCGGGTGCACGCGATGCCCGCCGCGGGCGGGGCCTACGGCAACGACGCGGACGCGGCGGCCGCCGCCTACGCGGCGGAGCTGGCGGAGGTGGCCGGTCCCGAGGACCACGGGCCGGTCCCGACGTTCGACGTGCTGATGCTGGGCGTGGGTCCGGACACCCATGTGGCGTCCCTCTTCCCGGAGTTGCCCGCGGTGCGGGAGACCGAGCGGACGGTCGTCGGGGTGCACGGCGCTCCGAAGCCGCCGCCCACCCGTATCTCGCTCACCCTCCCGGCGATCCGGGCGGCCCGCGAGGTGTGGCTGCTCGCGGCCGGCGAGGACAAGGCGCACGCGGCGAAGATAGCCCTGTCGGGCGCGGGCGAGGTGCAGGCCCCGGCGGCCGGCGCCTACGGCCGGTCCCGGACGCTGTGGCTCCTGGACGCGGCCGCCGCGTCCGAGCTGCCGCGCTCGCTGTATCCGCCGGCGTCCGCCTGACGCCGTGAAAGGACCGGCCCGGTCCGCCCCTTCGGGGGTGGACCGGGCCGGTCTTCTTTTCTGCGTGCGCGGGCCCGCTGGGACGCGGGCCCGCGCTCAGGGTGTCAACGCCCGCGCAGCGCGCGGTACTTGGCGACGAGCGCCTTGCTCGACCCGTCCAGGCCCGGTACGTCCGCACCCTCGGTCAGGGCGGGCTCGACGCGCTTGGCGAGGACCTTGCCGAGCTCGACGCCCCACTGGTCGAAGGAGTCGATGTTCCAGATGGCGCCCTGGACGAACACCTTGTGCTCGTAAAGGGCGATCAGCTGGCCGAGGACCGAGGGGGTCAACTCCTTGGCCAGGATCGTGGTGGTGGGGTGGTTGCCCTTGAACGTCTTGTGCGGGACGAGTTCTTCGGCCACGCCCTCGGCTCGCACCTCGTCGGGCGTCTTGCCGAAGGCCAGGGCCTGTGTCTGCGCGAAGAAGTTGGCCATCAGGAGGTCGTGCTGGGCGACCAGGCCCGGCTGGAGGTCGGCGACCGGCTCGGCGAAGCCGATGAAGTCGGCGGGGATGACCTTGGTGCCCTGGTGGATCAACTGGTAGTACGCGTGCTGCCCGTTGGTGCCCGGGGTGCCCCACACGACCGGGCCGGTCTCCCAGTCGACCGGGTTGCCGTCGCGGTCCACGGACTTGCCGTTGGACTCCATGTCGAGCTGCTGGAGGTAGGCGGTGAACTTGGACAGGTAGTGCGAGTACGGCAGCACCGCGTGCGACTGGGCGTCGAAGAACGCCCCGTACCAGACGCCCAACAGGCCCAGCAGGAACGGCACGTTGGACTCGGCGGGGGCGGTGCGGAAGTGCTCGTCGACGAGGTGGAAGCCGTCGAGCATCTCGCGGAACCGCTCCGGGCCGACCGCGATCATCAGGGAGAGGCCGATGGCCGAGTCGAAGGAGTAACGGCCGCCGACCCAGTCCCAGAAGCCGAACATGTTGGCCGTGTCGATGCCGAACTCGGCGACCTTGTCGGCGTTGGTCGACAGGGCCACGAAGTGCTTGGCGACGGCGTCCTGATCGGCCTTCAGCTCGGTGAGCAGCCAGTTGCGCGCCGACGTGGCGTTGGTGATGGTCTCGATGGTGGTGAAGGTCTTGGACGCGATGATGAACAGCGTCTCGGCCGCGTCCAGGTCACGGACGGCCTCGTGGAGGTCGGCGCCGTCCACGTTGGAGACGAAGCGGACCGTCAACTCCCGGTCGGTGAACGACTTCAGAGCCTCGTACGCCATCGCCGGACCGAGGTCGGAGCCGCCGATGCCGATGTTGACGATGTTCTTGATGGGCTTGCCGGTGTGTCCGGTCCACTGCCCCGAACGGATCTTCTCGGAGAACCCGGCCATCTTGTCGAGCACCTCGTGGACGCCCGGCACCACGTTCTCACCGTCGACCTCGATCACCGCGTCCCTGGGGGCGCGCAGCGCGGTGTGCAGGACCGCGCGGTCCTCGGTGACGTTGATCTTCTCACCGCGGAACATCGCGTCCCGCAGTCCGGCGACATCGGCGGCCGCGGCCAGCTCGCGCAGCAGCGCGAGGGTCTCGTCGGTCACCAGGTGCTTGGAGTAGTCGAGATAGAGATCGCCGACCCGCAGGGTGTATGCGGTGCCGCGGCCGGGCTCGGCGGCGAACAGCTCACGCAGATGGGTGTCGCCCAACTGCTCCCGGTGCTTGCCCAGTGCGGTCCACTCGGGCATCTGGTTGAGCCTGGTACGGCTTCCTGTGTTCATCTCCGACATCAGCCCACTTCTCTCGTACTTGCGTACCTGCCCCGCTGCCCCTCCAACCTAATTGATCAGGCGGCGCGGGCAGGAATCAGCGCGGCGACGGCGGCCAGGAACAAGCCGGACGCCAGCAGCGCCGGGGTGTTCAGGCCCCAGGCCCCGGCCGCCGCGCCGCCCATGAGGGCGCCGAGCGGGGCGCCCGCGACGGCCACCGTCCGGAACGCCGCGCTCACCCGTCCCAGCATCGCCGCCGGCGCGCGCTCCTGCACCAGCGTCGCCAGGTTCACGTTCCACACCATGCCGAGCACACCGAACAGGGCCATGGCGGCGACCGTCGCCCCCAGCGCGCGCACGCTGCCGATGGCCACCAGGCAGCCGGCCTGGACGGCCCCGGCGAGCAGCACGCTGCGTATCCGACCGAGCCGCCGCACCAGGGGCCGGGCGAGCAGGCCGCCGGCCGCGCTGCCGGCCCCGTACGCCGTGACGGTCGCGGCATAGCCGCTCTGCCCGGCGCCCAGCCAGCCGGTGACGTCGAGGACGAGGGTGGCGATGAGGGCGCCCATGCCGATGTTGCAGACGGTGGTGGCCACGCACAGCCCGCGCAGGACCCGGTCGGCCCACATGGCCCGAAGCCCCTCGGCCACCTCGGCCCGCAGGGTGGCCCCCGGCTTCCTGGCGGCCCGCTCCGGAGCCGTGGGCCGCAGCGAGGCGACCAGGGCGGCGGCCAGGACGTAGCTGGCCGCGTCCACCCCGTAGGGAGCCGCCAGCGACACCGCGAGCAGCACCGGCACCAGCGGGGCCGCGAGGAAGCTGCCCGCTATCTGCTGGCCGGTCATCACCCGGGCGTTGGCACTGCCGAGGGCGGCGCTGGGCACGAGGGAGGGAAGCAGGGCGGTCGCCGCGTTGTCGAAGAGGGTGCCCAGGGCGGTCAGCACGAAGGCCAGCGCCATCAGCAGCGGCAGGGAGGCGTGGCCGGTACCCACGGCCACGGCGAAGGCGGCGACCAGGGCGGCGCGGACCAGGTCCACCGCCCACATGGCGCGGCGCTGGTCGACCCGGTCGGCGAGCGCGCCGCCGAGCAGTCCGAACAGGATCCACGGCACGTATCCGCAGGCGGTGACGAGCGCGATGAGGAAGGGGTCGGAGGTGAGGGTGACGGCGAGCAGGGGCAGCGCGGCGGTGCGCAGCGCGTCACCGAAACGGCTGACGACGGCGGCCGTCCACAGTCGGCCGAATCCCCCGCGCCAGGCGGGCTTCGTCCCCGACAAGCCCTCTACGGCCGGCACTGCTGCCACAACTCCCCCTCGTGATCGGCTGCTTCACAAGGTAGAGGGCGCCACTGACAAACGCCGGTGAGCTGCGGTTCCGTCCCTCGGCGCGCGGCCGGGGCGGTGCGGGACCCCGGATGCACCGAAGGGCCCTGCGGGGGAACCGAGTTCACCCTGTGGGCCCTTCAACTGTCAGATCTCGCCCCGCAGCTTGGCGAGTGCCTCGGCGAGAATCGCCTCTCCGTCCGCGTCGCTGCGCCGTTCGCGTACGTACGCGAGGTGCGTCTTGTACGGCTCGGTGCGCGGCGGGTCCGGCGGGTTGTCCCGGTCCTGTCCTGCGGGGAATCCGCAGCGCGGGCAGTCCCACGTCTCCGGAACCTGTGCGTCACTGGCGAAGCTCGGCTGCGTCTCGTGCCCGTTCGAGCACCAGAAGGAGATGCGGAGGCGCGGCGCGGACTCGCCCCGCTCGGCCTCGCCCATCGGCCCCGCTCCGACCCGGCTTCCCCGGATCGCGTTGCCACTTGCCACGGTCGTAACTCCCTGCGTGATGGTGCTCGAAGATGCCCCAGTCTACGTAAGGCCCAACGCGCGTCCAGTGATTGGAGTTACACCCCACCCCCGAAACGCCCCACAACGACGCCTACTTGAGCTTCATCAGCAGACCAAGTACGACAATGCACGCGAACCACAACAGACCGACCACGATGGTGATGCGGTCGAGGTTGCGTTCGGCGACCGAGGAACCGCCGACGGAGGACTGCATGCCACCGCCGAACATGTCGGAGAGGCCGCCGCCCTTTCCCTTGTGCATCAGCACCAGCAGCATCAGCAGCAGGCTGAAGACGATCAGGGCAATCGAGAACCCGACAATCACGGCTGGACCAACTTCCTAGGACTGATATGGCGACGGGGGCCGGGGGGACATTCCACAATCCCTGTCCCGGCCCCCGCAAGGGTACGACGGATCCGCGCTACCGCATACTTACTGGTCGCGGAAGCGGACGATCTTGACGAACTCGTCGGCGTCCAGCGCGGCACCGCCGACGAGAGCGCCGTCGACGTCCGGCTGGGCCATGATCGCGGCGACGTTCCCGGACTTCACCGAGCCGCCGTACTGGATGCGCACCTTGTCGGCGAGCTCCTGCGAGTACAGCTCGGCCAGGCGCGCGCGGATCGCTCCGCACACCTCCTGGGCGTCCTCGGGCGTGGCGACCTCGCCGGTGCCGATCGCCCATACGGGCTCGTACGCGATCACGATGGACTCGGCCTGCTCGGCCGGGACGTCCTTGAGGCCGCCGTCGAGCTGGGCGAGCGTGTACGGAACCTGCTCGCCGGCCTTGCGGACGTCCAGGCCCTCGCCGATGCAGAGGATCGGGGTCAGGCCGTGCTGGTAGGCGGCCTTCACCTTGGCGTTGCAGATCTCGTCGGTCTCGGCGTGGTACTGCCGGCGCTCGGAGTGGCCCACGGCGACGTAGGCGCACTTGAGCTTGGCCAGCATCGGGCCCGAGATCTCACCGGTGTAGGCACCGGACTCGTGCGCCGAGATGTCCTGGGCGCCGTACTTGATCTTGAGCTTGTCGCCGTCGACGAGGGTCTGCACGGAGCGCAGGTCGACGAAGGGCGGCAGGACCGCGACCTCGACGGCCTCGTAGTCCTTGTCGGCGAGCGCGAAGGCGAGCTTCTGGACGTGCGCGATGGCCTCAAGGTGGTTGAGGTTCATCTTCCAGTTGCCCGCCATCAGCGGGGTACGGGTGCTCACGGGTGTTCAGTCCTCCAGTGCGGCGAGGCCGGGAAGCGTCTTGCCTTCGAGGTATTCGAGGCTGGCGCCGCCACCGGTCGAGATGTGGCCGAACTTCGACTCGTCGAAGCCCAGGTTGCGGACGGCGGCGGCGGAGTCGCCACCACCGACCACGGTGAAGCCCTTGCTGTCGAGCAGCGCCTGCGCGACGGCGCTGGTGCCGCCGGCGTAGTCGGGGTGCTCGGCGACGCCGACCGGTCCGTTCCAGAACACGGTCTCGGCGTCGGTGATCTTCGAGGCGAACAGCTCGCGGGACTTGGGGCCGATGTCCAGGCCCTCCTCGTCCGCGGGGATCTTGTCCGCGTCGACGGTCTGGAAGGTCGCCGGGGCCTTGGTCTTCAGGTCCGGGAAGTCCTTGGAGACCAGCACGTCGACCGGCAGGACCAGCTCGACGCCGCTCTTCTCGGCGCGCTCCATGTACTCCTTGACGACCGGGATCTGGTCCTCCTGGAGCAGCGAGATGCCGACCTCGTAGCCCTTGGCCTTCAGGAAGGTGTAGGCCATGCCGCCGCCGATGAGCAGGCGGTCGGCCTTGCCGAGCAGCTCGTCGATGACGGCGAGCTTGTCGGAGACCTTGGCGCCGCCGAGTACGACGGTGTAGGGGCGCTTGACGTCCTCGGTCAGCTTCTTGAGGACGCCGACCTCGGTGGCGATGAGGTAGCCGGCGTAGTGCGGCAGGCGTGCCGGGAGGTCGAAGACGGAGGCGTGCTTGCGGTGCACGGCTCCGAAGCCGTCGCCCACGTACACGTCGGCGAGGGCGGCGAGCTGGTCGGCGAACTCGCCGCGCTCGGCGTCGTCCTTGGCCGTCTCACCGGCGTTGAAGCGCAGGTTCTCGATGACCGCGACCTGGCCGGGCTGGAGCCCGTTCACCGCGTCGTGGGCGGCGGGGCCGACGGTGTCCTGGGCGAACGCGACCGGGGCGTCCAGGAGTTCACCGAGCCGCTCGGCGGCGGGGAGCAGCGAGAACTGCGGGTCCGGGGCGCCCTTGGGGCGGCCCAGGTGCGAGGCCACGACGACCTTGGCGTCGGCGGCGACGAGCGCCTTGATGGTCGGCAGCACGGCGCGGATGCGGCCGTCGTCGGTGATGAGGCCTTCTGCCAGCGGCACGTTGAGGTCGGCGCGGACGAATACCCGCTTGCCCGCGACCCCTTCGGCGAGAAGTTCGTCGATCGTCTTCATTGAGAGGTGACTCCTTGGGAGGTACGTGACGGACGGTCTGGACAGGCGACAGGGCCCGTACAGCGCGTCGTTGCGCTGCCCGAGCCCTGTAGCTCACATCAGATGCCTACCGGACCGAGGTCAGAGCTGGCCGCCGACGAAGACGGTCAGGTCGACGAGGCGGTTGGAGTAGCCCCACTCGTTGTCGTACCAGCCGAGGATCTTCACCGTCTTGCCCTCCTGGACCATGGTCAGGGAGGAGTCGAAGGTGCAGGAGGCCGGGTCGCCCACGATGTCCGAGGACACGATCGGGTCCTCGGTGTAGTACAGGATGCCCTTGAGGTCGCCGTCGCCGGCGGCCTTCTTGAACGCGGCGTTGACCTCGTCCTTGGTGACCTCGCGCTGCAGCTCCACGACCAGGTCGGTGGCCGAGCCCGTCGGGACCGGCACGCGCATCGCGATGCCGTCGAGCTTGCCCTTGAGCTGCGGCAGGACCAGGGCGGTCGCCTTGGCGGCACCGGTCGTGGTCGGGATGATGTTCTCGGCGGCGGCGCGGGCGCGGCGCAGATCCGAGTGCGGGAAGTCCAGGATCCGCTGGTCGTTGGTGTACGCGTGGACCGTCGTCATCAGGCCCTTGACGATGCCGAAGTTCTCGTCCAGGACCTTGGCCATCGGCGCCACACAGTTGGTGGTGCAGGAGGCGTTGGAGATGACGTGGTGGTTGGCCGCGTCGTACTTGTCCTGGTTGACGCCCATCACGATCGTGATGTCCTCGTCCTTGGCCGGAGCCGAGATGAGGACCTTCTTGGCGCCACCGGCGATGTGCTTCTCGGCGTCGGCCTTCTTGGTGAAGATGCCGGTCGACTCGATGACGATGTCGACGCCCAGCTGGCCCCAGGGGATGTCGGCCGGGTTGCGCTCGGAGAGCACCTTGATGGTGTGCCCGTCGACGGTGATGGTGTCGGCGGTGTGGGTGACCTCGGCCTTGAGGCGACCCAGAATGGTGTCGTACTTCAGCAGGTGCGCAGTGGTCGCGGTGTCACCAAGGTCGTTGACAGCCACGATCTCGATGTCTGCACCCTGCTCAAGGAGCGCCCGGAAGTAGTTGCGCCCGATGCGGCCGAAGCCGTTGATGCCTACGCGGATCGTCACGAACCGATCTCCTCGTTAGGTACGCCGGGTTTCTCGACGCCGGCGAGTTGTATGGGATGTCCCCGACCGGTTACGACCCTACCTCCCCAGGGCCTCGGAAGTGACATCGAGCGCGTCCGGATGGTTCCGAAATGCCGCCCGGAACGGCCCGGTGGCCCGTACCTACCTGCGGGTACGGGCCACCGGGGACCTTCGGCCCCACTACGGGGCGTCAGCGGTGCAGTGCGCTGAGCGCCTTGCCCAGGACCTGCTTGCGGTCGGCGGCGGAGGGCACGTTCTCCAGGCCGAAGCCGAGCAGGACGGTGTCCCGGGTGGCGACGGCGGCCGAGGAGTGGAACAGCGCCTGGGAGCGGGCCCAGTCGCCGCTGTTGCCGGGGCTGCCGGCCGGCGCTCCGGGCACGCTCCAGGGGCCGAGCGAGGTCTCGAAGCCCTCGGCCCCCGACGCGGTGCCGCCGACGACGAGCCGGGTGTCGTCGACGAACGCGCCGAGGCCTCCGGTGCCCGGGTCGGAGACGTAGGAGACGGCGATCTCGACCTGCTTGCCCGCATAGGCGCCGAGGTCGACGGACACCTGCTGCCAGCCGTCGGAGGAGCCGGTGAAGCGGTTCCAGGCGCCGCTGCTGCCGGTCGCCGCGCAGGCGGGCGAGCCGAGCGTGAGGTAGTGCGCGAGGAAGGGGTGCTCCTTGAGGAGGTAGCCCTGCTCGCACTGGCTGGGCACGCTGGTGGTGCTGCCCCCGTTGGCGTCCGGCAGGGTGGTCCAGTCGTCCTGGCCGACGGTGTGGGCCTCGACGATCACCTGGTCGTAGCCGGGCTCGGTGTCGTAGCTGAGCTGGAAGTCCAGGCTCGGCCGGTCGGCGGCCGTCGTCCGCGACAGATCGACGGTGCGGGCGAGCCGCATGTAGGCGTCGTCGCGGTGCTGGGCCGCGGCGAACCAGGAGCCCTCGGCGGGCTCGAAGGGGGTGCGCACCCCGGGGTAGTCGCCCGCGGAGGCGCTCGTGAACTGCGGGAACTGCTGGGGCTTGAGGGTGTCCGAGGTGATCGTGTACGCCCCGGCCGCGGTCAGCGGGCTGCCCGGGCCCGCGGCGAGCGAGGCCTTGGCACCCGCGAGCTTGCCGGTCCCGGCGAACGCGGGCGGGGACTTGAGCCCGGCCTTGTTGTAGGCGCCGAGGTAGTACTGCGAGAAGTCGTCGGACAGGGCGCCGCCGAGATCGACGCTGCCGCCGGCCTGTGCTCCGGCGTTGACGAGCTTGCCGCCCTCGTTGAGGAAGTCCCGTACCGCGAACGTCGTGGCGGCCGTGGGCCGCGCGGTGCCGGTGTACCAGACGACGTTCCTGAAGTGGCTGAGCACCCCGAGCGCGCTCGGGGTGCCCTGGGTCGCCACGTCCCAGACGGCCGCCTTCCTGCCGTTGTCGGCCAGCGCCTTGGTGTAGAGCGCAGCGTTCTTGGCCGCACTCGTGCCTCCCTCGTCGGCCAGCACCAGGGTGTCCCCCTTGGGCCGCTGGGCCACGGTGTACGTGAACGGGGTGCTGGAGGTCTTCCTGCCCGCGGCGGTCCGCCCGGTGAACCACACCTGGACCTGGTCACCGGCGTGCGTGTCCTCGACCTTGGCTCGGTACTGGTCGAAGCGGATGTTGTCCTGTCCGCCGTAGACCTCGCCGCCCTTCCAGGGCCTGAGCTCCTCGGTCTGCGTACGGCCGTTGTTGACGCGGTAGTTGAGGGTCTTGTCGCGCACCGACTTGCGTGCGGTGACGGCGACCTGCTGGTCGTCGTCCCGCGCGTAGGAGGTGGCGAAGGTGTCCGGCGTGAAGTCCGGGGCGTCGATGCCGACCGAGGAGGAGGGCCGGTCGGGGTGGGCCGAGGTCTCGGCGACGGAGAGCGCGAAGGGGATGTTCTTCTCGAACTCGCCCTGGATCAGCTTCTCGCTGTCGGGGAAGTTGAAGTCCGAGGGGCAGTCCGCCGCGTTCCACTGGTCGTTCGGGTCCACGTTGGAGGCGGTGGTGCACGTCGACATCTCCGGGGTGAACATCATCGTGCCGTTGACGTTCGCCGCGTGCCCGTCGGCCTCGCCGTTGGTGGTGTACAGCGCGGAGGAGACCTCGGAGAGGTAGCCGGGGATGGCCGGCTTGTCGGGAGTGCCCGCGAGCGCCTTGTAGATGACGTCGTCCGGGGTCGGCGTGGCGACCTGCCAGCCCACGCCGTACAGCAACAGCTCCGCCGCGGAGTGGTAGTTGATCGCGTAGTTGAAGTGGACCCGCTTCTCGAAGGAGTCCAGCGCCTTGGTCTCGGGCTCACTGCCCGCGCTCGGTCCGCGGTAGGTCTCGTTCGACGGGTCGTCGGACGAACCCTCGTTGTCGTAGCCCCACTTGTAGGGGAAGTTGCGGTTCGGGTCGACGCCGTCGACGGACGTGATCTTCCCGTCGCCGTTGTTGTCGCGGAGGTTCTTGCGCCACAGCCGGTTGCCGGGCGTGAAGGTGTAGTCGTAGCCGTCCGGGTTGGCGGAGAGCACGAACCACAGCTCGGTGGAGTCCACGATCTTGGTGATCCGCGGGTCCTTGCCGTAGTTGTCGAGGTAGTAGTGCATCAGCCGCCGGGTCATCTCCGGGGTGATCCACTCCCGGGCGTGCTGGTTGGACAGGTACAGCGTGGCGGGCTTGGAGCCGTCCCTGGACTTGTTCGCGCCCTTGGTCAGCTTCAGGGCGAGGATGTCCTGGCCGTTCGTGGTCTTCCCGATCGACTCGACCTTGGTGAGGCCCGGGTTGGCCCTGCCGGTGTCGAGGATCTCCTGCTTCAGCCCGTTCTTGCCGCTGTACGGGCGGAACACCCCGTCACCCGCGGCCTTGAGCCGGTTCTGGGCCTGCGCGGAGACCTTCCGCTCGGACAGGGTCACGCCCTTGCCGCGCAGGGCGGCGGCCTGGGCCTTGGTGAGGTAGAGCTCGACTCCCGCCGAGCCCGTGGCCGGCAGTTCGGCGCCTAGTTCCTGGGCGTCGGCGCCGGCCTCCAGGAGCAGCGGCAGCTGCGCCCGGCTGACCTGGGCGTTCCAGACGACGATGCCCTCGCCGTCCGCTCCGCCCTGACTGGCCTGGGCGACCGGTGCCGCCACGAGCCCGGCCGTCAGCAGTGATGCAGCGGCGAGGATCGCTCTCGCTCTGCGTCTCATAAGCCCCCCTTGCTGTTGTCTGCCACGAAAGTGGACCGACGCCAGGCTCATGACACTTCATGATCATGTCAATACCGCGCCGCCCCCGACCCCTGCGCGCACGCGTCTGCGGGAAAACGGAACCGGCGCCCACCAAGTGGGCGCCGGTTCAAGGAAGTTGGTGGCGATTCGGCCTCAGCCGACCAGGCCGTCCGCCATCTCCTCGGTCAGGTTGGACTCGGTGCCGGGGATCCCCAGGTCCTGGGCCCGCTTGTCGGCCATCGCGAGCAGCCGGCGGATCCGGCCCGCGACCGCGTCCTTGGTCAGCGGCGGGTCGGCGAGCGCGCCCAGCTCCTCCAGGGATGCCTGCTTGTGCTCCATGCGCAGCCGGCCCGCCGCCGCGAGGTGCTCGGGCACCTCCTCGCCGAGGATCTCCAGGGCTCGCTGGACGCGGGCTCCGGCGGCGACCGCGGCCCGCGCCGAGCGGCGCAGGTTGGCGTCGTCGAAGTTGGCGAGGCGGTTGGCGGTGGCCCGGACCTCGCGGCGCATCCGCCGCTCCTCCCAGGCCAGCACCGACTCGTGCGCGCCGAGGCGGGTGAGCAGCGCACCGATCGCGTCACCGTCGCGGACGACCACCCGGTCCACACCGCGGACCTCGCGTGCCTTGGCCGCGATCTGGAGCCGCCGGGCGGCACCGACCAGGGCGAGGGCCGCCTCCGGGCCCGGGCAGGTCACCTCAAGGGACGAGGAGCGGCCCGGCTCGGTCAGCGAGCCGTGCGCCAGGAAGGCGCCGCGCCAGGCGGCCTCGGCGTCACAGGTGGCCCCCGAGACCACCTGGGGCGGCAGGCCGCGGATGGGCCGGCCGCGGCCGTCGACGAGACCGGTCTGGCGAGCGAGCTGATCGCCGCCCGCCACCACCCGTACGACGAACCGTGAGCCTCTGCGCAGGCCGCCCGGAGCCATCACGATCAGCTCGGAGCTGTGCCCGAAGATCTCCAGAATGTCCCGCTTGAGCCGACGTGCCGCCATCGCGGTGTCCAGCTCCGCCTCGATCACAATGCGGCCGCTCACCAGGTGCAGCCCGCCCGCGAATCGAAGAATCGCCGAGACCTCCGCCTTCCGACAGCAGGTCCGGGTGACGGGCAGCCGGGAAATCTCGTCCTTCACCGCCGGCGTCATCGCCATGGGCCGATCCTTCCATGCATCCGAAAAATACGGTCGTACGCGGCGGCCAACAGCTCCGGATCGTGCTTCGGAGAACCATCGGGCCTGGCCACGGGCGCCAGCTCGACCTCGGCTCCGAGCCGTTTCGCGGCGTCGGTCAGGCTCCCCCGGTCGGGCACGGCGGCCTCGTCGGCCAGCACCACGTCGAAGGCGAGTTTAGGGGCGTGTCGTCCCAAAACCTCCAAATGACGCTGCGGAGAGAAGCCATCGGTTTCACCCGGTTGTGGCGCGAGGTTCAGCGAGAGGACCTTGCGGGCCTTGGTCTCGATGAGCGCGTCGAGCAGTTCGGGCACCATCAGATGCGGGATGACGGACGAGAACCAGGAGCCGGGACCGAGCACCACCCAGTCCGCGTCGAGGACCGCGGCGACCGCTTCGGGGACGGCCGGCGGGTCGTGCGGGACCAGCTGCACGGACAGCACCTCGCCGGGCGTGAGCGCCACCGTCGCCTGGCCGCGCACGGTGTCCACGTCCTCCGGGCGCGCCGGGTCGTGCCCCCGTACGAGGGCCTCAAGCTCCAGCGGCACGGCCGACATCGGCAGCACCCGGCCCTGGGCGCCGAGCAGCTTGCCGACCAGGTCCAGGGCCTGCACATGGTCGCCCAGCTGTTCCCACAGGGCGACGATCAGGAGGTTGCCCACCGCGTGCTCGTGCAGGTCGCCCTTGGACTGGAAGCGGTGCTGGATGACCCGGGACCAGGTCTGGCCCCAGTCGTCGTCGCCGCACAGCGCGGCCAGCGCCTTGCGCAGGTCGCCCGGCGGCAGCACGCCCAGCTCGTCGCGGAGGCGGCCGCTGGAGCCGCCGTCGTCGGCCACGGTGACGACGGCCGTCAGATCGCCGGTGATCCGGCGCAGCGCGGCCAGCGAGGCCGACAGGCCCATGCCGCCGCCGAGCGCGACGACCTTGGGCTGGGCGCCCCGCTTGCGGCCGGTGCGCAGCACCGGTCCGGCGGTGCGCCGGCGGTACACCTTCACTCGCGCCCCATGTCCCGGTGTACGACGACGGTCTCGATCCCCTCGGAGGCGAGGCGGGCGGCGAGCTTCTCGGACATGGCGACCGAGCGGTGCTTGCCGCCGGTGCAGCCCACTGCGATCGTCACGTACCGCTTGCCCTCGCGGCGGTAGCCCGTCGCGATCAGCTGGAGCAGCTCGCTGTACTGGTCGAGGAACTCCTTGGCGCCCGGCTGGTTGAAGACATAGCCCGACACCTCCTCGTTGAGGCCGGTGAAGGGACGCAGCTCCGGCACCCAGTGCGGGTTCGGCAGGAAGCGGCAGTCGACCACCAGGTCCGCGTCGACCGGCAGGCCGTACTTGTAGCCGAACGACATCACCGTGGCCCGCAGCTCCGGCTCCTCGTCGCCCGCGAACTGGGCGTCCATCTTGGCGCGCAGCTCGTGGACGTTGAGGCTGGAGGTGTCGATCACCAGGTCGGCGTCGCCGCGCAGCTCGCGCAGCAGCTCGCGCTCGGCGGCGATGCCGTCGACGATCCGGCCGTCGCCCTGGAGCGGGTGCGGCCGGCGCACCGACTCGAAGCGGCGCACCAGCGTGTCGTCGGAGGACTCCAGGAAGACGACCCGCCGGGTGACCTCCTTGGCGTCGAGGTCGGCGAGCGACTCGCGCAGGTTGTCGAAGAACCTGCGGCCGCGTACGTCGACGACGACGGCGATGCGGGCCACGTTGCCCTGGGAGCGGGCGCCGAGCTCCACCATGGTGGGGATCAGCGCGGGCGGCAGGTTGTCGACGACGAACCAGCCGAGGTCCTCCAGGCACTTGGCGGCGGTGCTGCGCCCGGCGCCCGACATTCCGGAGATGATCACCAGCTCGGGGATGGGCGCATCGGCCCCGCCGGCCTCGATCGTCGTGCCCGTACTCACGTGTGCTCCCGCTTCTCGGTCTTCGTCGTGCTGGTCGGTCATGTCGTGCTGCCCCCGTCGTCCTCTTCCATGATCTCTCCTGTCGCCGTGTTGACGGCGGGTGCGGCCGGGACCGCTTCGGCGAGGGCCGCGGCAACGGTCTCGGCCGTCTTGCGGCCTATGCCGGGGACCTCGCAGATCTCGTCGATTGTCGCCGACCGGAGCTTCTTCACCGAGCCGAAATGCTTGATCAGAGCCTGTTTGCGGGTGTCGCCGAGGCCGGGCACGGCATCCAGCGGGCCCGCCTTGAAGCGCTTCGTCCGTTTGGCCCTCTGGTAGGTGATGGCGAAGCGGTGGGCCTCGTCACGCACCCGCTGGAGCAGATAGAGCCCCTCACTGGAGCGGGGCAGCACCACCGGGTCGTCCTCCTCGGGCACCCAGACCTCTTCCAGGCGCTTGGCGAGCCCGCACACCGCGATGTCGTCGATGCCCAGCTCGTCCAGGGCCCGCTTGGCCGCGGCGACCTGCGGCTGGCCGCCGTCGACGACGAGCAGCTGCGGGGGGTAGGCGAAGCGCTTGGGCCGCCCGTCCTCCTCCTGGAACGCGGACACCTCCCCGGACACCGGTCCGGACAGGCCGTCGTCGCCTCGGCCGGGTACGGGGGCGGGTGCGGCGGCCGCGGTGGCTGCGGGCGCGGGTACGAGGGCTGCGGGCGCGGACGGGCCGTGCTCCTGGCCGAGCGGCCCGGCGGACTCCTGGCCGAGCGGCCCGGCGGACTCCTGGCCGGGGGCCCCATCGGGCTCTCCGGGGGCCTCCCCGGGCACCTGGCCGGCGGCCTCCCCGGTCACCGGGCCGTCCTCCTCGCCCCACTCCCCCGTGCGCGCCTGCTCGGCGAGATAGCGCTTGAAGCGGCGGCTGATGACCTCGTGCATCGACCGGACGTCGTCCTGGCCCTCGAAGCCCTTGATCTGGAAGCGCCGGTATTCGCTCTTGCGGGCCAGGCCGTCCTCGAAGACCACCATGGACGCCACCACGTCGTCGCCCTGGAGGTGGGAGATGTCGAAGCACTCGATGCGCAGCGGCGCGCTGTCCAGCTCCAGGGCGGAGGCGATCTCCTCCAGGGCCCGCGAGCGTGTCGTCAGGTCGGAGGCGCGCTTGGTCTTGTGCAGCGTGAGGGCCTGCTGGGCGTTGCGTGCGACCGTCACCATCAGGGCCTTCTTGTCGCCGCGCTGCGGAATGCGCAGCGAGACATTGGAGCCGCGCCGGCTCGCCAGCCAGCCGCTCACCGCGTCGGCGTCCTCGGGCAGCGCCGGGACGAGGACCTCCTTCGGCACCGAGTCGCCCGTCTCCTCGCCGTACAGCTGCTGGAGCGCGTGCTCGACCAGGCCCGCGGTGTCGACCGCCTCGACCTTGTCGGTGACCCAGCCGCGCTGGCCGCGGACCCGGCCGCCGCGCACGTGGAAGATCTGGACGGCCGCCTCCAGCTCGTCCTCCGCGACCGCGATGAGGTCGGCGTCGGTGGCGTCGTTGAAGACGATCGCGTTCTTCTCCAGGGCCTTCTTGAGCGCCCCCAGGTCGTCGCGCAGCCGGGCCGCCCGCTCGTACTCCATGTCCTCGGCCGCGGCCATCATCTGCTGCTCGATGCGGCGCAGGTACGCGCCGGTGCGGCCGGCCATGAAGTCGCAGAAGTCCTCGGCCAGTTCGCGGTGTTCCTCGGGGGTGACGCAGGCGACACAGGGGGCCGCGCACTTGCCGATGTAGCCGAGCAGACAGGGCCGGCCGATCTGCGCCGAGCGCTTGAACACGCCCGCGGAACAGGTGCGTACCGGGAAGACGCGGAGCATCAGGTCGACCGTCTCGCGGATCGCCCAGGCGTGCCCGTACGGGCCGAAGTAGCGCACGCCCTT
This sequence comes from Streptomyces sp. CB01201, assembly GCF_002803085.1. Taxonomy (GTDB): domain Bacteria; phylum Actinomycetota; class Actinomycetes; order Streptomycetales; family Streptomycetaceae; genus Streptomyces; species Streptomyces hundungensis. The sequence goes on from NZ_NNBJ01000003.1 coordinate 162,993, forward strand.
CTTCTTGGCGCCCCGCATGACCTGGACCCGGGGGAACTCCTCGTTCATCGTCACCGCGAGGTAGGGATAGCTCTTGTCGTCGCGGTACTTGACGTTGAAGCGGGGGTCGAACTCCTTGATCCAGGAGTATTCGAGCTGGAGCGCCTCGACTTCGGTGGCCACGACGGTCCACTCCACGGCCGCGGCCGTGGTGACCATGGTGGCGGTGCGCGGGTGCAGACTCGTCAACGGCTGGAAGTAGTTGGCGAGCCGCTGCCGCAGGGACTTCGCCTTCCCGACGTAGATCACCCGGCGGTGCTCGTCGCGGAATTTGTAGACCCCCGGCGAGTCGGGGATCTGTCCCGGCTTGGGGCGGTAGCTGGAGGGGTCTGCCATGGCCACCACCCTACTGGCGGGCGCTGACAACGCGGCGTCCCCGGGGCGTCCCCCCGCCAAACCCTGGGGCTCCGTCCCGGACCCCGTTCGCGCCTTGAGGGCGCTCGTCCTCAAACTCCCCCAAGGCCTTAAGGGCCAGGGGACCCCCATGACGGGCTGAAGATGCCCGGGGCGGGCCGGCCCAAGGCATTCGGGGTCACCTACAGGGGCGCGGGGAACTGCGCGAACGACCACGCACGGTGGACGGACGAAAACGGGGTTGTCAGGGGCGCGGGGAACTGCGCGAACGACCCCCGCGATCCACGGACGAAGTCGGCTTCAGGGGGCGCGGGGAACTGCGCGACGGGTCAGGCCGGGGCTGGGGGTGGCAGGGGCCGGAGCCCGGGAGGCGAGCCGGTGCGGGGAGGTGGCATGGGGACCCCGCACCGGCCCGAGGGCTAGCCCCGCGCGGCCGCGCGGCGGCGCCGCACGGCCGCCCCCGTCAGCCCGAGCACAAGCAGCGCGCCCCCGCCCGCCACGGCGGCGGTCACCATCGGGGCGCCGTCGTCGTGCCGGGCGGCCGCGACGGCCGCGGCCTGGGCCGCCTGGGCCCGGGTCTCCGCCGGCGTCTCGGCGTAGCCGCCCGCCTTGCCCGAGCGGTCGTACGCCGAGCCGGGCAGCTTGTCCCCGTACGCCGTGGCGACGCGCTTCTGATAGGCCGCGAGCGTGGTGCCGCCCGCGCCGACCGCCTTGACGGCGTCCTCGTCGAGGGGCAGCACCGTGCTGCCCTTCTCCACGTACCAGGCGTTGATCTGCGGCTCCTGGAACACGGTGCCGCCGGGGAGCTTCGCGGCGCCGGCCGCCGCGTAGCGGGTCTCGTCGTCTCCGGTGGCTATGTTGACCACCTGCCAGGACGAGCCCTGCTTGACCGTCCACAGCGAGGCCTTCTGGCCGTCCGAGGAGACGGCCGTGGAGGCGAGGTATTCCAGCTGTGCGACGGGGGCGCCCGGCTTCCCCGCGACGAAGCCCGGGGAGAGCGTGTAGACGGGCACGGCGTCGCCCTGGATGTGCGGGGCGGCCGCCTTGAGCGCGACCTTGCCGTCCCGCGCGAAGAAGCGGGAGAGCGTGTCGAGGGTGGCGGGAGCGGACGCGGCCCGGCCGGCCGCGGCCCTGGAGTCGGCGGAGGCGAGCGGCGCTTGGTCGGCGAACGCGCCCGGGGCCGCGAGGCCGACGAGCGCCGCGGCGACGACGGCGGGTACGACGGCCGTGGGTGCGAGGCGGGTCAACTTCATCGTCGTCACGCCCCGATCCGGTACAGCGAGTGGGTCCAGGAGAAGGAGTTGTTGCTGACGTACCAGTCGTGCGAGGCCCAGTTGTAGCGGGTGCTGGAGGGCCACGGGTCGCCCCAGTACACCCAGCTGCTGGCGTCGTCGTAGCCGTACAGGACGTGCATGTGACCGCCGCCGCTGGACCACTGGATGCGGGTCTCGATCGGGCGGTTGCTGTTGATCTCGGTCTGCACGGTCGAATAGCGCAGCCAACCGGTCACATAGGAGCCCGAGTTGATGCCGGCCCAGTTCAGGGCGTTCTGCACATTGCCCAGGTCCGCCTGCCAGTTGGGGCAGTCGTAGCCCTGCGCCCGGCCGAAGGCCGCGTTGCAGAACTGGTTCTGGGTGTAGTTGCGGCCGAACCAGGTGGCGATGGTGTTTCCGCTGCCGGCCCAGCACCAGTTGTCCTTCTGCTGGGACTGCATGGTGATGTTGAGCCGCTTGGAGCTCGCCGCGGCGGCTGCGGCGGGCACCGGCTTGTCGTTGTGCGGGGCGGCGGTGGCCGTTGCCGTGGGGGCGGCAAACAGGGCCGCCACCACGAGGGTGAGGGCGGACAGCCGTCTCTTCTTGCTGCGCATCGCGTTCCTCCCATGGCGGGGTGGGGGGGTTGGGGATGGTGGAGGACCGCGTCCGGACGCTTGTGATCGAGCATCGGCCGTTGTCGAGAACAGGTCAACGCGCTTCAATGCGGGGTGAGCCGCGGGTGTGAACGCAGTGGCCGGAGTGTGAACAACTCCTTCCCCGCCACCAGGTTTTCCCCGACCTGTCGCCGCCCCGCGTCCACCCCCCACCGTGAACGTTCACTGAGGAGTCCCCCATGCTCCACTCCGAGGCCGACCTGAAGCAGGCGCTGCACACCGGCCCCTTCCACCTGGCGCTGCGCGCCGCGCTCTCCGTACGGGGCCTGCCGCTCCAGCGGGTCCAGCACCATCTCGCCGGGCGCGGCATCAAAGTCGGTGTCACCAGCCTGAGTTACTGGCAGCAGGGCGCGCGCCGGCCGCAGCGCCCGGAGTCGCTGCGCGCGGTGCGCGGGCTCGAAGAGGTGCTGGGCCTGCCCGCGAACTCCCTGCTGCGGCTGCTCGACGACGCCACGGTGGCCGATGTCGAGCGGCCCGCCGGTCGCTCGTACCGCTCGCTCGTCGAGGCGTCGGGAGTGGTGGAGCAGCTGATCGCCGGCCTGGAGACGCCGGTCGACGGCGGTCTGCACACCGTCGGGCACCACGAACGCATCCGCATCGGCGCGGCCCGGGAACTGCGCGGCCGCGACTCGCAGCACGTCGTACGGGCCCATCGCGACGGCGTCGACCGCTATCTCGCCATCCACCGCGGGGACGCCGGCTGCGATCCGGCCCGGGTCGAGGTGCGCGCGGGCGAGAACTGCCGCACCGGCCGGATCCGCTGGGACGCCACCACCGGCGTCCTGGTCGCCGAGCTGCTCTTCGACACCAGGCTGCGGGCCGGCGAAACCTACCTGTTCGGGTACGGCTTCGAGGACGGCACGGGCGGCCCCAGCCGGGAGTACGTACGCGGCTTCGCCTTCGCCGGCGGACAGTACGTACTCCAGGTGCGGTTCGACGAACAGGCCCTGCCGGCCCGCTGCCGCCGCTTCGCGCAGACCTCCACGGGCGCCACCCGCTCAGGCCGCAGCGACCTCACCCTCAGCGGCCGGCACCGCTCGGTGCACCTGGTGGAGCAGGGGGTGCGGCCGGGGATCCTGGGGATCGACTGGGACTGGGAGTGAGTCCCGGCGGATGGGGTGCGGGACGGGACGGAGGAGTCACGCACGCGTCGGGCGGAGGCGTTACGCGCGCGTCGGGCGGAGGGGATACGCGTGCCTCAGACGGAGGGGTTACGCGTCGGGGCCCGCCACCAGCTGGCCGTCCTTGAGCTTCACCGGCACCGAGGGCAGCGGCACGGTGGCCGGGCCCTGCACGGGCTTGCCGGTCATCACATTGAAGCGGCTGCCGTGGCAGGGGCAGTTCGCGTGGCCGTCCTCGATCTTCTCCAGGAGACAGCCGGCGTGCGTGCACTGGGCGCTGAACGCCTTGTACTCGCCCTTCGCCGGGCAGCACACCATGACGCGCTGCTCGCGGTAGAGCTTGGCGCCGCCGACGGGCACGGCGTCGGGCGTGCCGAGCGGTTCGGGGGCGGTGGGGGTGGGCGTCTCGGCGTGGCCGAGCTTGGAGTCGGTGGAGCAGGCGGCCACGCCGACCCCTGCGGCCCCGGCGAGGGCGGCGCCTTTCAGCACGGTACGACGGGCGGCGGGCTGGCCGGTCATGGGCTGTCTCCACTGATCACTGGTCTTGTCCGGGGTTCGGCCGTCCGCACGCCGAGCCGGCCGCGGCAACCGACCCGGGTTGCGTCATCGACGATACCGGCGCAGATCGGCCACCCCGCGCCGGGGCTCGTCCTGCGGCCGGCTGCCCGCGCGGGCGTGGGATGGGTTACGTTCTGGGCCGTGATCGTCGTCGCCGGAGAGTCCCTCATCGACCTGGTCCCACAGCATCCCGAGGATCCGCTGGGGCCGCTCGCGCCACGGCCCGGGGGCGGCCCGTACAACACCGCGGTGGCCCTGGGCCGGCTCGGCTCGGGGGCCGCGTTCTGCTCACGGGTCTCCGCGGACGGCTTCGGCGAGGCCCTCCTGGGCGGGCTGCGCGCGGCCGGGGTGGACACGTCCCTGGTGCAGCGCGGCCCGGAGCCCACGACGCTCGCCGTGGCGACGCTGGGGCCGGACGGCTCGGCGGGCTACGGCTTCTACGCGGACGGCACCGCGGACCGCCTCTTCACTCTGCCCCCTCAACTCCCGCCCGGGACAACGGCGTTGGCGCTCGGCACCTGCTCCCTGGTCCTGGAACCGGGCGCGACCGCCTACGAGGCACTGCTGCGCAGGGAGTCGTCGCGGGGACTGCTCACCCTCCTCGACCCCAACATCCGCCCCGCCCTGATCCCCGACCCCGATGCCTACCGGGCCCGCTTCCGCGGCTGGCTGCCGTACGTCTCCCTCCTGAAGCTCTCGGAGGAGGACGCCCGGTGGCTGGGCGGCACGCCCGAGGAGTGGCTGGCGGCGGGCCCGGCGGCAGTGGTCGTGACGCGCGGCTCGTCGGGCCTGACGGCGTACACGGCGGACGGCGCGGTGCACGCGGTGGCCGCCGAGCGGGTGGAGGTCGTGGACACGATCGGGGCGGGCGACACGGTGAACGCGGCGCTGCTGCACCACGTTCCGTCCGTGTCCGCCCTGGCGACGGCGGACTGGCCCCGGGTCCTTCGGTACGCGGCGAAGGCGGCGGCTCTGACCTGCGCACGGGAGGGGGCGCAGCCCCCCACGTCCGCGCAGTTGGAGCTACCCACCTGACCGCCCTCTGCCACGGCCCGGCTCCCCTGGGCGGCGGCCAGTGCGCGACTGCGCCGGCCGTGGGGTGGGTCTGGCGCGGGCACGACGTGGGTTTTGCGCAGTTCCCCGCGCCCCCGGTGGGTCCGCTTTCGGGCACCGGTCGTGCGTACCCGCTCGCGCAGTTCCCCGCGCCCCTGATCGGATCCGCTTTCGGGCGCCGGTCGTGCGTGCCCGCTCGCGCAGTTCCCCGCGCCCCTGTAGGCGGCCCCGGATGACTTGGTGCTGGCCCGGGCAGGCATCCCCAGCCCGTCATGGGGGTCCCCCCCTTGGCCCTTAAGGCCTTGGGGAGTTTGAGGACGAGCGCCCTTAAGGCGCGATCGGGGTCTGGGGCGGAGCCCCAGGACAGCACCCCGCCCCCTCCCGCCCCCGGAGGGTTTAGGGAAGGGGCGGGGAGGGGCACAACTCAGCCCTTGCGAGCCCGGGTCGCCTTCTTCGCCGGCGCAGCCTTCTTCGCGGCGGCCGCCGAAACCGCCTTCCGTGCGGCCGGCACGGCCTTGCTGGCCGCTACCGCCTTCTTGGCCGGCGCCCGCTTCGCGGACTTCCGCCCCGGCGAAGACGCCGCGTCACTGATCCGGTCCGCCCCCAGAATGTCCCGCAGGAACTTCCCGGTGTGGCTGGCCGGCTCGGAGGCGACCTCCTCGGGCGTGCCCTCCGCGATGACCAGGCCACCCCCGTTGCCGCCCTCGGGACCCATGTCGATCACCCAGTCCGCCGTCTTGATGACGTCCAGATTGTGCTCGATCACGATCACCGAGTTGCCCTTGTCGACCAGGCCCGAAAGCACCTTGATCAGCTTCGAGATGTCCTCGAAGTGCAACCCCGTGGTGGGCTCGTCCAGGACGTACACCGTGCGGCCCGTGGACCGCTTCTGAAGCTCCGAGGCGAGCTTCACTCGCTGCGCCTCACCACCCGAAAGCGTCGGCGCGGACTGCCCGAGGCGGACGTACCCGAGCCCGACCTCGTTCAGCGTCCGCAGATGACGGGCGATCGTCGGAACGGCCTCGAAGAACTCCAGGCCCTCCTCGATCGGCATGTCCAGGACCTCGGCGATGGACTTGCCCTTGTAGTGGACCTCCAGGGTCTCCCGGTTGTAGCGCGCCCCGTGGCAGACCTCGCACGGGACGTACACGTCCGGCAGGAAGTTCATCTCGATCTTGATCGTGCCGTCGCCCGAGCAGTTCTCGCAGCGGCCGCCCTTGACGTTGAAGGAGAAGCGGCCCGGCAGATAGCCGCGGACCTTCGCCTCCATCGTCTCGGCGAACAGCCTGCGGACGTGGTCGAAGACGCCCGTGTACGTCGCCGGGTTGGACCGGGGGGTCCGGCCGATCGGCGACTGGTCGACATGTACGACCTTGTCGACGAGGTCGTCGCCGTCCACCCGGGTGTGCCGGCCGGGCACGCTGCGCGCCCCGTTCAGCTCGCGCGCCAGGTGCGTGTACAGGATGTCGTTGACCAGCGTCGACTTGCCCGAGCCCGAGACGCCCGTGACGGCGGTCAGTACGCCGAGCGGGAACGAGACGTCGATGTCCTGGAGGTTGTTCTCCTTCGCGCCGTGCACGGTGAGCCGGCGCTTGGGGTCGACAGGGCGGCGCACATCGGGCAGCGGGATGGACCGCTTGCCCGCCAGGTACTGCCCGGTCATCGACTCCTTGTTGCTGAGCAGCTGCTTCAACGGGCCGCTGTGGACGACCTTTCCGCCGTGCTCGCCGGCGCCGGGGCCGATGTCGACGACCCAGTCGGCCACCTTGATGGTGTCCTCGTCGTGCTCGACGACGATCAGGGTGTTGCCCATGTCGCGCAGCCGGACCAGCGTCTCGATCAGCCGGTGGTTGTCGCGCTGGTGCAGTCCGATCGAGGGCTCGTCCAGGACGTAGAGCACGCCGACCAGGCCGGAGCCGATCTGGGTGGCGAGCCGGATGCGCTGGGCCTCGCCGCCGGAGAGCGTGCCGGCCGCGCGGTTGAGCGAGAGGTAGTCGAGGCCGACGTCGACCAGGAACTTCAGCCGCTCGTTGACCTCCTTCAGGACCCGCTCGGCGATCTTCTTGTCGCGGCTGTTGAGCTTGAGCTTGGCCAGGAAGTCCGCGCAGTCGCTGATCGACATCGCGGCGACCTCGGCGATGGACCGCTCCATCACGGTGACCGCGAGGACCAGGGGCTTCAGGCGCGTGCCTTCACAGGTCGGGCAGGGCACCTCGCGCATATAGCCCTCGAAGCGCTCGCGCGCCCCGTCGGTCTCGGCCTCGGAGTGGCGCCGCTTGACGAACGGCACCGCGCCCTCGAATGCGGTGGTGTACGCCCGCTCGCGTCCGTACCGGTTGCGGTAACGGACCTCGATCTGGGTCTTGTGGCCGTACAGGAGCGCCTTCTTGGCGCGCTGCGGAAGGCCGGCCCAGGGAATGTCGGTGCGGAAGCCCAGCTCGCCGGCGAGCGCCCCCACCAGACGGGCGAAGTAGTCCTTGGTGTGGCCGAGCGACCACGGCGAGACGGCGCCCTCGTCGAGGGACTTGTCCTCGTCCGGGATGATCAGGTCGGGGTCGACCTCCATCCGCGTGCCGATGCCGGTGCAGTCGGGGCAGGCGCCGAACGGCGAGTTGAAGGAGAAGGAGCGCGGCTCCAGCTCCTCGAAGGACAGGTCGTCGTACGGGCAGTACAGGTGCTCCGAGTACATCCGCTCGCGCTCGGGGTCGTCGGCCGCCAGGTCGACGAAGTCGAGCACGACCATGCCCCCGGACAGGCCGAGCGCGGTCTCCACCGAGTCGGTGAGGCGGCGCTTGGCGCCGTCCTTCACCGTCAGGCGGTCGATGACCACCTCGATGGTGTGCTTCTCCTGCTTCTTCAGCTTGGGCGGCTCGGCGAGCTGGATGGTCTCGCCGTCGACCCGGGCCCGGCTGTAGCCCTTGGTCTGGAGGTCGGCGAACAGGTCGACGAACTCGCCCTTGCGCTCACGGACCAGCGGCGAGAGCACCTGGAACCGGCTGCCCTCGGGCAGGTCGAGCACCTTGTCGACGATGGCCTGCGGCGACTGGCGCGAGATGGGCCGGCGGCACTCGGGGCAGTGCGGCTTGCCGATGCGCGCGAACAGCAGGCGCAGGTAGTCGTAGACCTCGGTGATGGTGCCGACCGTCGAGCGCGGGTTGCGCGAGGTCGACTTCTGGTCGATGGAGACCGCGGGCGACAGGCCCTCGATGAAGTCGACGTCCGGCTTGTCCATCTGGCCGAGGAACTGCCGGGCGTACGAGGACAGCGACTCGACGTACCTGCGCTGGCCCTCCGCGAAGATCGTGTCGAAGGCGAGCGAGGACTTGCCCGACCCGGAAAGACCCGTGAAGACGATGAGGGAGTCGCGCGGCAGGTCGAGCGAGACGTTCTTGAGGTTGTGCTCGCGCGCGCCACGGACGATGAGACGGTCGGCCACGCCGGTCCGCACCTTTCATAGGGAGAGGGAGCTTGCAGGACCCCCACCCAGAGTAGGGGGGCCGCCGCGGTGATGTCGTTGATTCTTGGATGAACCGGACAGGTTCCCCAACGCTTCCGAGTGGGAACCCATTCCCGAGCGTATAGCACGTGCATTCGATTTACGGACTCGTCCAGCCACCTTCACCCGGACGAGTGGCGGGGCTATCGTCGGCGCCATGATGGATCACGCGCGCGACCTGGCCTCTGTACGCGAAGCCACCGAACGGCTGCTCACCGCAGCCGCCGCACTGGACAACGCCTCCGTGGCCGAGCCGTCACGGCTGCCCGGCTGGAGCCGCGGCCATGTGCTCGCCCATATCGCACGGAACGCGGACGCGCTCGTCAACGTGCTGGCCGGGCGGCCCATGTATGCGAGCGCCGAGACCCGGGACGCCGACATCGACCGCGACGCGCCCCGCCCGCTGGACGTCCAGCTCGCGGACGTACGCGACAGCGCGGCCGGTTTCCAGGCGGAGGGCGAGCGGCCCGCCGACTGGTCCCGCACGGTCGAGCTGCGCAACGGCGTGACGGACGCCGCGGCCCGGGTGCCCTTCCGCCGGCTCGTCGAGGTCGAGCTGCACCATGTGGACCTCGGGGTCGGCTATGAACTCGAAGACCTCCCCGAGGATTTCGTCCGCCGCGAGACCGACTTCCTCGCCGAGCGGTTCGCCGGCCACAAGGACCTGCCGTCGCTCGCCCTGAGCGACGACGCCGGCCGGAGCTGGACCACTGGCGGCGGCGCCGACGGCAGCCCCGTACACGTGAGCGGCCCCGCCGCGGATCTGGTCGGCTGGCTCGCCGGACGCCGCGACGGCGCGGCCCTGAAGACGACCGGCGGGGCGCTGCCCGCCCTGCCCCCGCTGTGACCCCGGCGCTAGGGTGAGCCCATGACGTACAGCGGAGCGGTGAAGGCCGGCGGTCCCGCCGATGTGCACGAGTTGACGGATCTGATGATCTCCAAGGTGGAGGTCGGCGCGATGGGCAACAACGCCTATCTGTTGCGCTGCCGCGCCACCGGCGAGCAACTCCTCATCGACGCGGCCGCCGATCCGGCGACGCTGCTCACGCTGATCGGTGACGACGGCATCGCGTCCGTCGTCACCACGCACCGCCACGGCGACCACTGGCAGGCGCTCGCCGAGGTGGTCGCGGCGACGGGCGCGCGCACCTACGCGGGGCGTTACGACGCCGAGGGCATTCCCGTGCCGACCGATGTGCCGGTCGAGGACGGCGAGACGATCAGGGTCGGCCGCGTCGAGCTCACCGCGCGCCACCTCGTCGGCCACACCCCGGGCTCGATCGCCCTCGTCTACGACGACCCGCACGGGCACCCCCATGTATTCACCGGCGACTGCCTCTTCCCCGGCGGCGTGGGCAACACCTGGAAGGACCCCGAGGCCTTCGCGAGCCTCATCCGCGATGTCGAGACCAAGCTCTTCGACGCCCTGCCGGACGAGACCTGGGTCTATCCCGGCCACGGCAACGACACCACCCTCGGCGACGAGCGCCCGCATCTGCCCGAGTGGCACGCGCGCGGCTGGTAGCCACCGGCCGGCGGCGGGCTCCGCCGCCGGTCCCGCCTGGGGAGCCGGCCCGTTCGGGGCGTCGAAGATGTCCATGCCCCGATGGTGGCACCCGCCACTGACAACCGGCCGCGCGCGCGTGCTCCCGCCCGCCGCCCACCGAACCCCCGCGCGCCCCCGTAACGCATGATCACCCCGGGTAGTTGGCGCGGCATGAGCACCACCACAGCACCGCAGTCCCCCGCTCCCCCCTCGATGCTCCGCCTCGCGGCCGCCTCGCTCGCCGGCACCGCGATCGAGTTCTACGACTTCTTCGTCTACGGGACGGCCGCCGCCCTGGTCCTGGGCCCGCTGTTCTTCCCCACGTTCTCCGCGCTCGCGGGCACCCTGGCCGCCTTCGGCACCTTCGGGGCCGGTTTCCTGGCCCGACCGCTCGGCTCGGTCGTCTTCGGGCACATCGGCGACCGCTACGGGCGCCGCCCGGTCATGTTCGCCTCGCTCGCACTGACCGGCCTCGCGACGGTGGCGGTGGGCTGTGTGCCCTCGTACGCCTCGATCGGCATCACGGCACCCGTGCTGCTCCTGGTGCTTCGCTTCCTGCAAGGTCTGGGGCTCGGCGGCGAATGGGGCGGGGCGGTGCTGCTCACGGCCGAGCACGCGCCCGCCCACCGGCGCGGACTGTGGACGAGCTTTCCGCAGATCGGCCCGTCCCTCGGCTTCCTGCTGGCCAACGGGATCGTCCTCGCCCTGTCGGCCGGTCTGACCGACGCCCAGTTCCGCGACTGGGGGTGGCGGGTACCGTTCTGGGGCGCCGGGCTGCTCGCGCTCGGCGGCCTGCTGCTGCGCACCTCGCTCGCCGAGACCCCGCAGTTCCACGAGATGGGCGAGCCGGTCAGGCTGCCACTGCTCGAAGTGGCGCGCGGGCACTGGCGGTTGGTGCTGCTGACCGCGGGCGCCCTCGCGATCGGGTACGCCGTCTTCTACGCGGTGTCGACCTGGTCGCTCGCGTACGCGACCGAACGGCTCGGCGTCGACCGCACCGTGATGCTGACCTGCGTCATGGCCGCCGTCGCGATCATGGGCGCCCTGACCCCGGCGGCGGCGCTGCTCGGCGACCGTTACGGGCGCCGGCCGCTGTGCCTGGTGGGCTGCGCCGCCACGGTGGTGTGGATGTTCCCGATGATCGCGCTGCTCGGTACCGCCCAGCCTCTGCTGATGTTCGCCGGATTCCTCGGCGCGATGCTGGCGTTCATCTCCATGTTCGCGGTGATCGCGGCGTATCTGCCGGAGCTGTACGAACCGCGGGTGCGGTGCACCGGAGCCGCCGTCGGCTACAACCTGGGCGGTGTCGTGGGCGGCGCCCTCACCCCGATCGTGGCCACGGCGCTGTCGCGCGGCGAGGGCCCGCCCTGGGGTGTCGCCGCGTATCTCACCGGCATCGGGCTGCTGAGCCTGGCCTGTTTCGCACTGCTCCCCGAGACCCGGCCGGCGCCGGTGGCGCAGCCGGGACCCGGGGCGGAGCCGGAGGCGGCCCCGGTATAGGGGGCCGCCCCGCTGCCAGTCAGGCGCCGATGCTGTCCTTCTGGGGCTGCTCGGCCGCCGCCTGCTTCTTCGCGGCGATGAGGCTGGTGATGGTGGTGATGACCAGCACACCGCAGATGACGCCCAGCGAGACGGGGATGGAGATCTCCGGAACGTTCACCCCGTTCTCGTGCAGGGCGTGCAGCACCAGCTTCACGCCGATGAAGCCGAGGATCACCGACAGGCCGTAACTGAGGTGGACCAGCTTCTTGAGCAGTCCGCCGATCAGGAAGTACAGCTGACGCAGACCCATCAGGGCGAAGGCATTGGCGGTGAAGACGATGTACGGGTCCTGGGTGAGGCCGAAGATCGCGGGGATCGAGTCCATCGCGAACAGCACATCGGTCGTGCCGATGGCGAGCATGACGACCATCAACGGCGTCATGATCTTCTTGCCGTTGTTCCGTACGAAGAGCTTGGTGCCGTGGTACTTGTCGGCGACGCCGAACTTCTTCTCGACGGACTTCAGCAGGCGGTTCTCCTCGAACTCCTCCTCCTCGTCACCGGAGCGCGCCTCCTGGATGAGCTTCCAGGCCGTGTAGATGAGGAACGCGCCGAAGATGTAGAAGACCCAGGAGAAGTTGGCGATCACCGCGGCACCGGCCGCGATGAAGATCGCTCGCAGCACGAGGGCGATCAACACGCCGAAGAGCAACACCCGTTGCTGGAGGTGCGAGGGCACCGAGAACTTCGCCATGATCAGGATGAAGACGAAGAGGTTGTCGACGCTGAGCGACTTCTCGGTGATGAAGCCGGCGAAGAACTCGCCCGACGCCTGGCTGTTGCCGAAGAACAACAGGCCGAGGCCGAAGAGCGCGGCCAGCACGATCCAGACCACGGTCCAGACGCCGGCTTCCTTGACCGACACGTCATGGGGCTTGCGCCCGATGAAGAAGTCGGCCGCGATCAGGGCACACAGACCAAGAATGGTCAGCACCCACAGAGTCATTGAAACGTCCACTGCGCCTCCGGCGTCGTACGGCTACTGATCAGCGTCGTCGCTGCCGGAGGTCTCTTCCACCCGGGCGCCTTCCCTCGCGCCGCGGGCCGGCGCCCCGGGACCCGTCCCGTGGGTCCGTATTGACGGGAACGCCGCAGTCGGGAGTACTCCCCTCCGCTGAGAGGAAGCCTACCCGAACAACCAAGAAATGGTAAAGAGATTGGTAAAGGAGAACCAAAAGGCCAGGTCGGGGGCGTCCGTTCTGGTCCTGACAGCCGAGTGGCCGCGGCAGGCGGGCCTCAGTGCGGCCAGGCCGCGCGCGCCTCGCCGACCCGGCCGAGGACCTGCTCCAGGACCCGGCTGCCGGGCGGCGTGAGAGGCGGCTCGTACGTCCAGGCGTGCCCCACCCAGGGGTCGGCCAGGTGGTCGTCGGGGACCGGCGTCAGGCGCAGCAGCGAGCGCCACAGCGGCTGGAGGACGGGCCCGTACTCGCTGGCCTCCTCGCGGTCGGCCACCATCAGCAGATGTACGCCGACCGAGGGCCCCTCGTCCGCGAGGTAGCGCAGCTGGTTGAGGGCCCGGTCGTCGAAGCCGTGCGGAAAGTCGTTGACGATGAGCAGCTGCTCGGCGGTGTCCATGCCGGGCGGCAGCGCGTCGGCGCCCGCCCCGGCCCGCACCGCCATCTGGACCAGGTCCACCCGCTCGGTGAGCCCGGCGAGCATCGCGGACACTCCGGCCGCGCCCGCCGCGGGCGGTGCGGCGAGCACCCCGGCCCGGGTGAGCGGGGCGAGCCGGCCGGCGGCCGAGCCGGCCGGGTCGATGACGTGGACGGCGAACTCATGGGCCGGATAGACCGCGAGCAGCCGGGCCGCGACCGCCACCGCGGTGTCGACCGCGAGGCCCTTGACCCGGTCGGGGTCCAGGAAAACGGCCTCGTCGGAGCCGCCGCGCCCGGAGTCGATCCACAGACCTCGTTCCAGGGGCAGCCTGATCAGCATCGGAATGCGCAGCTCCGGCTGCTCGGGCAACGTCAGTTCGCCGATGCGCAGGGCCATCGGAAGCTCCATCGGCACCCGGTAGGCGTGCCACACCGGGTTGTCCCAGCGGGCGTACGCCGGCGGCAGCGCCGGCTCGACCACCTCGGACTCGGCGGCCAGCTGGGCGAGATCGCGGTCGAGCACCTCCCTGGCCCGGCCGACGAGTTCCTCCCGTTTGGCGTGGGCCTCCTCGCGCGCCCGGTCCCCGGCCTGTCCCATCCGGCCGCGCGGATCGGACAGGGCGCGGTCCAGCTCCTGCTCCATCCGCGAGTCCGCGAAGTCGACGGCGCTGCGGTAGGCGGCGACCGTCCTGGCCAGGTCCTCGAACATGCCCCACACCTGGTTGTAGAGCCGCTCGTCCATCGACCAGCCGGAGGCGTCGCCCGCGACGGGCGGCGCGGGCTCACCGGGTGCCGCGGGCGGCGCGACCGGGGCGGGCGCCGGGGGCGCGCCGGTCCGGCGCCGGGGGTGCGCGTAGTTGATCGGACCGCCGTCGCCGACCGGCTGAGGGGGCACCGCGGCGGGCGGTTCGGCGTCGGCCGCGTCGGCGCCGCCGGGCGCCCCGGGCGCGGGCGTACGCACCCTCGCGTCGTCGCTCGTACGCTGCGGGGGCGCCGCGACCGAGCGGGAGGCGCCGAGCGCGATGGCGTCCTGGATGGTGGCGGCGAGGCGCCCGGCCTCGGGCAGGCCCTGGTCGGCGAGGAGATCGGCGAGGCCGCCCGCGTACCCCTGGCCGATGGCGCGGATCTTCCAGGCGCCCTGACGGCGGTAGAGCTCCAGGGCCACGACGGCCGTCTCGGCGCCGAGGCCGGTGAGGGTGAAGGTGGCGATCTCGGTGCCGTCGAGTGCGGTGACGGCGACGAAGGGGGCGGCCACCGCGGCGAACCGGCTGGGGCCCGCCGTGCCGTGCGGCAGCGCGAGCAGCACATGGACCCGGTGCACGCCCTCGCCCAGGGCCTCCAGATCCACCGCGAGGCGGTGGTCGGCCGCGGCCTGCCGGGAGACTTCGAGACCGGGCAGGGTCGGTGAGCCGGGGTGGGCGACCCGCTCCGCCCCGTGCACCCGGCCCTGCTCGTCGCCGAGGGTGGCGCCGGCCACGACCGGGGTGCCGGCCGACACCCGGATCTCCAGTCGCGTCCCGGGCAGGGGGTGGTTCTGTCCCCGTACCAGCTCGGCCGTCATCGCCTCTGTCCCCTCGTCGAGTTGATGGTGGTGCGTATGCCGCGGACGCGGTTGCGTCGCAGCTCCCGACGGCGTCGTGCCTCCGGGAGCTGCGGTGCTGCGTTTTCGGTGCTTCGGTGCTTCGGTGTCCGGTGCTGCGGACCGCGGTACTCGGTGCTGCGGACCGCGGTCCAGGCACCGCCGTGTCCGGTACCGGACGTACGGTCAGAGGTGCGGCAGGATCGCGGGCATCAGGTCCTGGAAGGTGCGGCCGTTGGCGGCGTTGCCGATGGCGGTCATCTGCCAACCGGCGCCCGCGCGGTGCACCTTGGCCATGATCTGCGCCGTGTACTGGCCGCCGCCGTCCAGCGTGTAGCGGGCCAGCTCCTGGCCGTTGGTCTCGTCGACCAGGCGGCAGAACGCGTTCTGCACCTCCTGGAACGTCTGGCCGGTGAACGAGTTCACCGTGAAGACGATCTGGTCGATGTGCACCGGCACGCGCGAGAGGTCGACCAGGATCGACTCGTCGTCGCCGCCCTGCCCGGCGCCGCCCACGAGGTTGTCACCGGTGTGCCGGACCGAGCCGTCGTCGCTGACGAGGTGGCGGAAGAAGACCACGTCGACGGGCTGCTTGTCGGCGAAGAGCACCGCCGACGCGTCCAGGTCGATCTCCTGCGTCCGCTTGCCGAACAGGCCCCGGCGCGGAGCCGCCTGCCAGCCGAGCCCCATCCGCACCGCGGTCAGGGTGCCGCCACCCTGCTTCTCCAGGCTGATGGCCTGACCCTTGGACAGATTGACCGTCACGCGCTGTCCCCTCCCCATGTGTCGTTCTTGACATGCTTTGCGTTGTTGTACGTTCTCTCGCCCGACCCTACGCAGTCGCGCGGGCCGCGCGCCCGCGCCGGGGCCATTTTGTGTCGGTGTTGCAACACACCGCACACGCACGGCCCCGGCCCCCCGCGCGGACGCCTCAGGCGAGGCCCGCCTCCTTCATCTGGCGGAGCTCCTTCTTCAGCTCACCGACCTCGTCGCGCAACCGGGCCGCCACCTCGAACTGGAGATCCGCGGCAGCGGCGCGCATCCGGTCGGTCATCTCCTCGATGATTCCCGCCAGTTCGGCCGCCGGCCGGTCCGTGAGCTCCTGCTTGGCGCCCTTGGCCGCCTTGGTGCTCTTGGCCGCCTTGCCGCCGAGCGAGGGCACCGGGGCCTTCGCCGCCTTGCCCTCCTTGCCCTGGCGGTATCCGGTGCCCAGCAGCTCCTCGGTGTCGACCTCCTCGCGCGCGATGCTCGCGGCGATGTCGCTGATCTTCTTGCGGAGGGGCTGCGGGTCGATCCCCTTCTCCTTGTTGTACGCGATCTGCTTCTCGCGGCGCCGGTTGGTCTCCTCGATGGCCTTCTCCATCGCCGGGGTGACGCGGTCCGCATACATGTGGACCTGGCCGGAGACGTTTCGCGCCGCACGGCCGATGGTCTGGATCAGGGAGGTGCCCGAACGCAGGAAGCCCTCCTTGTCGGCGTCGAGGATCGCCACCAGCGAGACCTCGGGCAGGTCGAGGCCCTCACGCAGCAGGTTGATGCCGACCAGGACGTCGTACTCGCCGGCCCGCAGTTCGCGCAGCAGCTCGATGCGGCGCAGGGTGTCGACGTCACTGTGCAAGTACCGCACCTGGATGCCCAGTTCGAGGAAGTAGTCCGTGAGGTCCTCGGCCATCTTCTTGGTCAGGGTGGTGACCAGGACGCGCTCGTCCTTCTCGGTGCGCTGACGGATCTCGTGCACCAGGTCGTCGATCTGGCCCTCGGTGGGCTTGACCACGACCTCCGGGTCGACCAGGCCGGTCGGGCGGATGATCTGCTCCACGAAGCCGTCGCCGCGCGAGAGCTCGTACTTGCCGGGGGTGGCCGACAGATAGACGGTCTGGCCGATGCGGCCGAGGAACTCCTCCCACTTCAGCGGCCGGTTGTCCAGCGCCGAGGGCAGCCGGAAGCCGTGGTCGACCAGGGTGCGCTTGCGCGAGGCGTCGCCCTCGTACATCGCGCCGATCTGCGGCACGGTCACATGCGACTCGTCGAGGACCAGCAGGAAGTCCTCGGGGAAGTAGTCGATCAGGGTGTTGGGCGCGGTGCCGGGGTCACGGCCGTCGAAGTGCATCGAGTAGTTCTCGACGCCGGAGCAGCTGCCGATCTGGCGGAGCATCTCCAGGTCGTAGGTGGTGCGCATGCGCAGCCGCTGGGCCTCCAGGAGCTTGCCCTGCTTCTCCAGCTCGGCCAGGCGCTGCTCCAGCTCCTTCTCGATGCCGTTGACGGCCTTCTCCATGCGCTCCGGACCCGCCACATAGTGGCTCGCGGGGAAGACGTACAGCGACTGGTCCTCGCTGATGATCTCGCCGGTGATCGGGTGGAGGGTGGACAGGGCCTCGATCTCGTCCCCGAACATCTCGATGCGGACGGCCAGTTCCTCGTAGACCGGGAAGATCTCGATGGTGTCGCCGCGCACCCGGAAGGTGCCGCGGGCGAACGCCATGTCGTTGCGGGTGTACTGGATGTCGACGAAGCGGCGAAGGAGCTGGTCGCGGTCGATCTCCTCGCCGACCTTGAGCGGCACCATGCGGTCGACGTACTCCTGCGGCGTGCCGAGGCCGTAGATGCAGGAGACGGACGCGACGACGATCACGTCCCGCCGGGTGAGCAGCGAGTTGGTCGCCGAGTGGCGCAGGCGCTCGACCTCCTCGTTGATCGAGGAGTCCTTCTCGATGTAGGTGTCCGACTGCGGGACGTACGCCTCGGGCTGGTAGTAGTCGTAGTACGACACGAAGTACTCGACGGCGTTGTTGGGCAGCAGCTCGCGGAACTCGTTGGCCAGCTGGGCGGCCAGCGTCTTGTTCGGCGCCATGACGAGCGTGGGGCGCTGGAGCTTCTCGATCATCCAGGCCGTCGTCGCCGACTTTCCGGTGCCGGTCGCGCCGAGCAGGACGACATCCTTCTCACCTGCACGGATGCGCTTCTCCAGCTCGGCGATGGCCGCCGGCTGGTCACCGCTGGGCTGGTAGGGACTGACGACCTCGAAGGGCGCCACCGTACGTTCGATCTTGGAAACGGGCCGCATGCAACCACCGTACGACCCGCCACTGACAACCGCGGTCCGATCGGGGTCCGCTCACCAGTCGTGCGGCGAGGCGGAGCCCTCGCGCGGGGGCTCGGACGCCGCCCAGCTGGTGGGCTCGGGGAAGGACGGGCGGTGCCGGGGCGCCGGGATCGCGCGCGGCGGGCGCTTCTCCCAGTCCGGCTTGCCCATCACCACCAGCGGGTCGAACATCACGACGACCCCGGCCAGGACCAGGAAGGCGATGGGACCGATCAGCATGGGCGCGAGCAGCGCGGCGGACGACTCCCCGCCGGCCGGCGGCGGCGCACCGGCGGCGCCGCTGTGCAGCTGGACGCTGAGCGCGGCCATCCCCGTGTAGTGCATGCCGCTGACGGCGACGCCCATGACGAGGCTGGCGGCCAGGCTGGCGAGGAAGCCGCGCACCGAGACGGCCGCCCACAGGGCGGTGGTGGCGGCCACCACCGCGATCACCACCGAGACGCTGACGACGACGGTGTTGTACTGGAACTCGCCGTTCATCCTGATCCCGGCCATGCCCAGGTAGTGCATGGTGGCGACACCGAGTCCGGTGATGGTGCCGCCGGTGACCAGCGCCATGGGGGTGGCGCCCCGGTAGCCGACGATGAAGACGCCGATGCCCACCATCACGATCGCGACGGCCAGGCTGGCGAACGTGATGCCCCGGTCGTAGCCGAACGGCACCTCGTGGACCGAGAAGCCCATCATCGCGATGAAGTGCATGGTCCAGATGCCCGACCCTATGGACGTGGCGCCGAGCGCCAGCCAGGCAGCCTTGAAGGAGCGCCCGGCCCGCAGGGATCTTGCGGTGCAGCGCAGCCCCAGTGCTCCCCCGAGGCAGGCCATGATGAACGCCGCCACCGGCGTCACCAGGCCGTAGCTGAATCCGTCTACCGTCCCGTGCATACTCGTGTGCCCTTCACCCCGTGCCGACTGAAGAGGCCCTACTCCTGGTGCGACCCTGGCTCGGGGCGACATTAGGGCTCGCTGCGCGACAGGCAAACATTTTCCGGGCAATTTATCGACTCCGGGTACGCGTGGCCCTGCCATCCGAGCGGATCCGTCAGGACCGGCACCCCGCCGTCGGACCGCCGGGAGCCCCCGGGAGCCGCCGGGCACACGGCGTTGTCAGTGGGCGGTCGTACGGTGGTCGGCATGAGCAGCACTGCGCAGTTCGTCGAGTGGACCGTCGTCGGGAGCGACATCGGCCCGCTGTTCCTGGCCGCGACCGGCCAGGGCCTGGTCAACGTGGTGTTCCACGCCGAGGATCCGGTGTGCGAGCGGGCCGTGGGCGCCCTCGCCACCCGGTTCGGCGCCGAGCCGGCCCCGGCCGTGCCCGGCCGTCCGGGCCCCCTGGAGGAGCCCATACGCCAGGTCGAGGCCTACTTCGACGGCACACTGCGCGCGTTCACGCTGCCGCTGGACTGGTCGCTCTCGTCCGGGTTCAACCGCCAGGTCCTGCGCGAACTCGCGGCGGGCGTGCCGTACGGGACGGTGGTGGGCTACGGCGACCTCGCGGACCGGGTCGGCCAGCCCGGGGCGGCGCAAGCCGTCGGCGCGGCCATGGGGTCGAACCCGCTGCCCGTGGTGGTTCCCTGCCACCGTGTGGTGGAGAGCCACGGCGGGCTCGGCGGATTCGGCGGCGGTCTTGAGACCAAGCGGCAACTGCTCGCGCTCGAAGGAGTGCTTCCGCGACCGCTGTTCTGAGCCACCGCGCTCCCCCGGCCCGCCCGGCCCGCCCGTTTCCAGCGGCGGTACGGGCTGGCACACTGCGCCGGTGACCACACTCCCCGACGCCGCGGGTACCGGCCGTGCGGTGCCCGACGCGGCGGCACTTCCCGCGATACGGCGCCGCACAACCGCCGTGCTCATCGCGAGCCAGATACTCGGCGGCCTCGCCAACGCCACCGGGATCGCGCTGGCCGCGGTGCTGGCCGCCGAGATCAGTGGCAGTCAGGCCCTGTCGGGGCTCGCCTCCGCCGCCATGGTGGCCGGCCCCGCGCTCCTCGCGATGCCGCTGGCCGCCCTGATGACCCGGCGCGGGCGCCGCCCCGGTCTGGTGCTCGCCTATCTCCTCGGGGCGGCCGGAGCCGCGGTCGTGGTCACCGGCGCCGTGCTCGGCAGTTTTCCGCTGCTGCTGTGCGGCATGGCCGTGTTCGGCGCGGGCTCCCTCGGCAACCTCCAGGCCCGGTACGCCGCGGCCGACCTCGCGGAGCCGGCCCGGCGGGCCCGGGCGATCTCCACCGTGGTGTGGGCGACGACGATCGGCGCGGTGCTCGGTCCCAACATCGCCGCCCCCGCGGGCCACAGCGTCACCCGCTTCGGCATACCGGCGGCCGCGGGCCCGTTCGTCTGGGCGGCCGGGGTGTTCCTGCTCTCCGCCGTGCTGGTCGCCGTACTGCTGCGGCCGGATCCGCTGCTGACCGCCCGCGCCCTGGACGGCAGCGCGGCGCACTCCGCGGCGGCGCGTTCGCTGCGGGCCGGGGTGAGCGCGGTCAGGCGGTCGCCGCGGGCCCGACTGGCACTCGTCACGGTCGCCGTGTCCCACACCGCCATGGTGTCGATCATGTCGATGACACCGGTCGCCCTCACCCGGCACGGCGCGGACATCCAGCTGATCGGGCTCGTCATCAGCGTCCACATCGCGGGGATGTACGCGTTCTCGCCCGTGATGGGCTGGCTCGCCGACCGTTTGGGGCGGCTCTCGGTGATCGGCCTCGCGGCCGGACTGCTCTGCTGCGCCGCCCTGTTGGCGGGCACAGCGGGCACGAGTCACGGCCAGACCATGGCCGGGCTCTTCCTGCTCGGCCTCGGCTGGTCCGCGGGGCTCGTCTCCGGCTCGGCCCTGCTGACCGACTCGGTGCCGGGGCCCGCGCGGGCCGCCGTGCAGGGCCTGTGCGATCTGACCATGAACGTGGCGGCGGGTCTCGGCGGGCTCACGGCCGGCCTGATCGTGGCCCGCGCCGGCTACGGCTGGCTGAACGCAGCCGGTGCCGCGCTGCTGTTGCCGATGGCGGGCCTCGCCCTCTTCACGTCACGACGACACGGCACGAGGGAGAACGCCCGGCCGGCCACCGCGGAGTGATCAACGCGGATCCGTGAATCCATGGACCCGTGAAATCCATGAACCCGTGAATCCATGGAGCCGTGCACCCGTGCACCCGTGCACCCGTGCAGCCGTGCAGCAGCTGCGCCCCGGTCGCTACAGGCTGATGTGGTACGCCTTGCGGAGCGTCTCGTGGACGGTCCATGTGGTGCGGTCGCCCGCGCGCAGCACACACGCGTCACCGGGGCCGACCTCCAGGGTGTCGCCGCCCGCCACGTCGATGGTGGCACGCCCGCTGACGACCACGAACAACTCGTCGGCCTCGGTGTCGGTCACCACGCCCGGTGTGATCTGCCAGATGCCTCGGATCTGCTTCCCGTCCGCCGACTCCCACAGCACCTTCCCCGTCACCTCCGGAGCGCCGGACACGATCTGCTCCGGGTCCAGCGGCTCCGGCTCCAGCTCGGCGTCGGGGATGCGTACGGCGAAGGAGGCGGGTCCGGCCGGCTCCCGGTCCTGAGCCTCCCGGTCCTGAGACTGGGGGCTCGTGGGTGCGGGGCTCGTGGGTGCGGCGGCGGTGGCATGGTCCGTGGTGCTCATGACGGGTCAATCTAGCCGCGACCGGCACTGCGGTGGACCGACAGGACGACCAGGCCGCCGGGGCCCGGCACGACAGTCTGTCCAGCACGGCCGCCCGCCCGGTGCGCGACCGCCGAACCCGCCCCCCCGCAACGTGGAGTTGCGCGACGTTTACCCGGCGTCCGGGCGTGCCAGGGATGGGGCATGCCCTTTGACGACGTACCTGATGAGACCACGGTGTCGGAAGAAGTACGGACGGCTCTCGACGAGGGGCGGCCGGTCGTCGCCCTGGAGTCGACGATCATCTCGCACGGGCTGCCCCGGCCGCGCAATCTGCGCGTGGCCCGCGAACTGGAGGGGCTGGTGCGCGACCGGGGCGCCGTGCCCGCGACCGTCGCGGTCCTCGACGGGCGGCCCCTGGTGGGCCTGGACAAGGCGCAGTTGGAGCGGGTCGCCAACGAGGAGCTGCGCAAGCTCGGGCACCGCGATCTGCCGATGGCGCTGGCCACCGGGGCGAGCGGGGCCACCACCGTCTCGGCCACCGCGTTCCTGGCCGCACGGGCGGGCCTGCGCGTCTTCGCGACCGGCGGGCTCGGCGGCGTACACCGGGAGTGGACCGAGACGCAGGACGAGTCGGCGGATCTGCGCCTGCTGGCGCGGGCACCCCTCGCGGTGGTGTGCGCGGGCGTGAAGTCGATCCTCGATGTGCCGGCCACGTTGCAGCGCCTGGAGACGCTCGGGGTCTCGGTCGTCGGCTACCGCACGGAACACTTCCCCGGGTTCTATCTGTCCAGCTCCGGCGAGCCGGTCGACTGGACGGTCCGTACGCCCGGAGAGGCGGCCGGCGTGCTGCGGGCGCACCGCTCGCTCGGCCTTGAAGCGGCGGTGATCGTGGCCAACCCGGTCCCGGAGGCCGAGCAGCTCGACCCCCGGCTGCACGACGAGGTGCTCGCATCGGGCCTCGCCGCCTGCCGCGCGGCCGGCGTCACGGGCCAGGCGGTCACGCCCTTCCTGCTGAACTACCTGGTCGAGCACACGGACGGGGCCTCCCTTGAGGCGAACGTGGCGGCGGTACGCGGCAACGTCCGGCTCGCGGCGGACATCGCGGCGGCGCTGTGAGCGGAGCCGGGAACTGTCGGCGCGGGGACGGGGACGGTGTGCACAGTGACGGGGGCGGTGGGAGCGGTACCGACGGCAGCCCCGGGGGTGATCCCGGTGGCCTCAGGGGTGGCGGGCTCCTGGTCGTCGGGGACGTGGTCACCGATGTGGTCGCCCGCCACCGCGGCCCCCTCGCGCCCGCCACGGACACACCGGCCGACATCCGTACGGTGCCGGGCGGCGCGGGTGCCAACGCGGCCTGCTGGGCGGCCCGTTCGGGCTGTGCGGACGTACGGCTGCTCGCCCGGGTCGGCCAGGACTCGGCCGCCTGGCACGACCTGAGTCTGCGCCGCTCCGGCGTGCGCCCTCTGCTGATCACGGATGCCGACGCGCCCACCGCGACCGTGATCTCCCTCGTCGACACCGCCACGGCGGAGCGCACCTTCCTGACCGACAGCGGCGCCGTCCACCGGATGAGCCCCGCCGACTGGTCGCCCGACCTGCTCGACGGCGTCGCCCATCTGCACCTCTCGGGCTATCTGCTCTTCGCCGACCCGTGTCGGCAACTCGCGCTCACGGCACGGGAGTCGGCCCGATCGGCCGGTATCACCGTGAGCCTGGATCCGGCGTCGACCGGGTTCATCGGCGCCCTGGGCATCGAGGAGTTCCTGGCCCTGGCCGAGGGGATCGACGTACTGCTCCCCAACGCCGCCGAGGCGGCGTTCCTCACCGGCCTGCCCGAACCGGCGGACGCGGCGGTCAAGTTGAGCCGGCGGTTCCCGATGGTCACCGTCACGCTGGGCGCCGCCGGGGCGCTGGTGGCCGTGGGCGGCGAGGTCGTCGCGCGGACGGCCGCGCCGGAGGTGCGGGCCCTGGACTCCACCGGCGCCGGCGACGCCTTCACCGGTGGCTTCCTCGCCGCCCGTCTGCGCGGCGCGGCCACGGCGGAGGCCGCCGAGGCGGGGTGCCGGGCGGGGGCGTGCGCGGTGGGGGTGGTGGGAGGTCGTCCGGGGGCGGGCCGACCCCCTCACGCCTCACCCCGTCCCCAGGCCGGATGACGAGGGTCGTCGACCCGCACCACGACATCGGCCGCCTCGCTCGGCCGCACCTCCGCCTCGTACCGCTCGAAGGCCGTCAGCGTCCAGCGGGCACCCTCCTCGGTCCGGCGGCGCAGGGCGGGCGGTGACAGGCGCAGGTGGACGGTGAGGTCGAATGGGAACCAGTGGCCCAGGAGCAGCGGCCCGTGCACCAGCAGCACCCCGCCCTCCGGGAGGGTTTCGTACGGGCTCCGGGTCGCCCGGTCGGTCGCGGGGTCCCACAGGTCGGGCAGCACCCGGCCCGTGCCGCCGGGGTCCAGCGGCCCGAAGACCTCCCGCCACAGGGCTCCGGTGTCGAACCAGCCGTCGTAGTACGTGTCCGGGTCCTGGCGCCCGAATTCGAAGCGCAGCGACGCGGGCCGCAGGAAGCCCTCGGTGGAGAGGTCGAGGACCGGTCGGCCGCGCGCCCTGAGGGCCTCGGCGATGCGCCGGGACAGTTCCTCGGGGTGCGCGGCGGGCGCCCCGTCCACCCCGATGCGCAGCCAGGAGCCGTCGTCGGACGGCTTGAGGTCCATGGTCCGTTCGGCGAGGGCGTCCGCCAGCCGTTCCCAGGTGATCGCTTCGAATCGCACGCCCTCCATCATGCGCGGTGGCCGGAACGACGCGTCGACGAGACCGTCCGTCGGCGAGCGGAGCCGCCCCCGGACAGGAGCGGGCCCGGAGGCGTAGCCGGCCCCCGGGCCCTGAGTGATGCCACCGCGATTGCACACGCCGGTCCGCTTGAGAACCCAGGTCAGTCTCAAGCCGTCGCGTCCTGCCTTTGGACCACCGCGGATCGATGGGGAATGCGAGTGCAGCTCCGCGGGCCGGACTCGAACCGGCAATTCGACGCACATGTGCCTGGGCCGGTCGGTTCCGGCGATCGGTGGCGCATGCTGAGTCTGGAGCGAGAGTCTGAGATTGATGGCGGACACGTGATTCGCGGCCGCACCGTCACGACGAGCTTCAGTTTCAGCTTTGCGCTCCTGGCGCACCCGGCCGTGCTGGGCACGACCGGGAGTTGTGGGTTGTCGCGTACGTACACGTCGAGGCGCGCTCACGCACGCGACAAAGCGTGATCACGCACACGTCAGGGCGTGCTCATCCGAAAAGGTAGCCGAATACGGCGTCGCCCACCCGCTGATCGGTGACGTCGATGCCGTTGGCCTCCTCGCGCGCGAACTTGACCGCCTGCTGCAACTTCTCCACACGGGATACGAGTTCGTTGACGCGGCGGGCGGGCAGCGCGCCCGAGAACTTCACGGTCGTCCAGTAGCCGACAGGCACGTCCTCGTAGTACACCTCGACCTGCGCCGGGTGCTTGTCGGTCGCTTCGGCCTTGACGTGGTTGCGCGGCACCTTCTTCGTGCGCAGCGTCCGTACCGGCTCGGTCTTCCAGGAGTCGGTGGACGGGTCCTGGACCCATGCTTCGGCGGCGTCGAGCACCGGGAGACGGCGCACGAAGGCGTTGATGTCCGTCAGCTGCTTCTCCAGGAAGAGCAGGTACGAGACGGGCGCGGCGGCCACGAGGACCCGCCCGTCGACGGTGATGTCGGCGCGCGCCTCGCAGTTCGCCCAGTCCTTGGTGGCGGTCACGTCGAACAGGCGGGTCAGCGTGGCGGCGGTGTCCCGCAGGACGTCCTCGGACCTGACCTGCACCCGGGTGGACTCGGGCGGGAGCTGCTCGCCCTCTTCGTCCTTGGGCTGATAGGTACGGGAGATTCCCGCCAGCAACGCGGGCTTCTGCAAACCGTGCTGAGCAGCCGTCAGGTCCTGGTGGGACTTCGACTTGATTCCCTTTTCGACTGCGATGATTTGATTGAGTTTCGCCACGTGGGGAAACGTAGCAATCCCCATCCTCCTTGTTCCACAGGTTATTGCGCGGGGAATCAGACAAAGGTCGGCCAAGACAGGGGTACTTGCGCAAGGAGGGCGGGCCCATTCTCGTCATACAGCCCCGGCATCACCATCGCTGCACCGGATGCGGGCGCGCCCCGCTGCGGCATCTCGTCCTGGAGTCGGGGTCGCCGCTGTGTCTCGACTGCGCGGATCTGGGCCATCTGGTGTTCCTGCCGCGCGGCGACACCGCGCTCACCCGCCGGGCCCGGGCGGGCAGTTCGCTCTCCGCCATCGTGGTGCGCCGCGATCGGCGCCGGCGGCGCTATGAGCGCCAGGGCGTCTTCGTCGAGGAGGCCGCGCTCGCCGCGGCGGAAGCGGCCTGCCTGGCCGACGCGGAGGCGCGGGCCCGTCGGCGGGCCCGGGACGCCGAGCGCCGGGCCGCCGAGGACGTACGGTTCACGGCGGCTCTGACCGCCGAGATCCTGCGCCTGTTTCCCGGCTGTCCGGCCGGGCGGGCCCGTGACATCGCCGAGCACGCCTCGGTGCGGGGCAGCGGCCGGGTGGGCCGGTCGGCTGCGGGCCGCGCGCTGGACGCGGCGGCGGTGACGGCCGCGGTGCGGGCGTCCGTGCGCCATCTGGACACGGAGTACGACGCGCTGCTCATGGCGCGCGTCCCGCACGGCAGGGCACGGGCGCGGGTGGCCGCCGCGATCGACGCGGTGCTGGCGGCCTGGGCCGCGGGTGAGCCCTGCGAGCCGCCCGCCGCGGGGCCGGACGACGCCTGCG
Organism: Streptomyces sp. CB01201; assembly: GCF_002803085.1. Taxonomy (GTDB): domain Bacteria; phylum Actinomycetota; class Actinomycetes; order Streptomycetales; family Streptomycetaceae; genus Streptomyces; species Streptomyces hundungensis. The sequence goes on from NZ_NNBJ01000003.1 coordinate 189,309, forward strand.
AACCGCCCGCCGCGGGGCCGGACGACGCCTGCGAACCGCCCGCCGCGGGGCCGGGCGACGCCTGCGAACCGCCCGCCGCGGGGCCGGGCGACGCCTGCGAGCCGCCCGCCGCGGGTCGGGCCAGTCCTGCGAGCCGCCCGCCTCAGGGCCGAGCGAGGTAGCCTCCAGGGTCGCGGAACGGCAGCCTCCTCTTGCGTAAGAATTCCATTCACTCACAGTTCTTTCGCATAGAACGATTCCCTTACGGGGGTTGGGCAGGGCAGGATGGCTGCGCTCGACCCAAGCCGCCCGTCCCCCGCCGCCCCAGGCGGGCCCATGCCCCAGGCGAGGTAACAGCCGATGCCGAAGCCGGCCACCGTGGAATCCGACCCATCCGAACTGCTTGCCCCGTCACTCGACGAGGCCCCCCTGCGCCCGTTCCACCTGCGGGTGACGGCGACCACGTTCGGGGCGAACTTCTCCGACGGATACGCGCTCGGCATGATCGGCGCGGTCCTCGCCACCCTCACCGACGCCCGGCACCTCTCCGGCGTCTGGCAGGGCCTGCTCGGCGCCTCGGCACTGATCGGGCTCTTCTTCGGCAGCATCGTGCTCGGCCGGGTCGGCGACATCATCGGCCGCCAGAAGCTGTACATCTACAACTTCGTCCTGATCACCGTCGCCTCCGCCCTCCAGCTCTGGGCGCGCGACCCGGCCCTGCTCTTCACCCTGCGCGTGCTGATCGGCTTCGGGCTCGGCGCGGACTACGCGGTCGGCCCGACGATGCTGTCCGAGTTCGCACCCCGCAGGCTGCGGGGCGTGCTCCTCGGTTCCCTCACCGTGATGTGGACCGTCGGCTACGTCATCGCCGGCATCCTCGGCACCTACCTCGGCAAGTCCGAGGGGGCCGCCTATCTGCTGCTCGCCTCCGGTGCGGTGCCGGCGCTCCTGGTGCTGCTGCTCCGCTTCGGTACGCCGGAGTCGCCGAGCTGGCTGATCAGCCAGGGCCGGATCGACGAGGCCCGGGCCATCGCCCGCACGTATCTGAAGGCGGAGCTGGGCGCGGCCGAGGCCGCCCCGCCCGAGCGGCGCACCAGCACGACAGCGGCCTACCGCGAGCTCTTCTCGCCGGGCCAGGCGAAGCGGACCTGGTTCGGCACGGTCTTCTACAGCGCCCAGGTACTGCCGTACTTCGCGATCTACACCTTCATGCCGACCATCCTGGCCGCCCTGCACGTCCCCGATCCGGACCTGCAGAACCTGCTCCTGAACCTCTTCCTGCTCGGCGGCGGTGTCATCGGCCTCTGGTTCCTCCAGAAGACCGGCCGCCGCCCCTTGACGATCGTCACGTTCGGCATCATGACGGCGGCACTCGCGCTGATGGGCGCCTTCGCCCATGCCTCGACGATCGCCCTCATGGTGCCGTTCCTCGTCTACACCTTCGTGATGGCCGGCGCATCGAACCTCACCCAGGTGTATCCCGCCGAGCTCTACCCCACGCATCTGCGCGCCACCGGCGTCGGGTTCCTCAACGGCACCAGCCGCATCGCGTCGGCAGTCGGCACGTTCATCCTGCCGGTGAGCCTGGAGCACCTCGGCCTGAGCGGCTCGATGTACTGGCTGGCGGCCGTACTGCTCGCCGGCCTGCTGGTGTCGCTGGCGTGGGCCCCGGAGACGCGCGAGTCGGTGACGACGTCAGGAGGCTGAGCGGCCTGCCACGAAGCGGCCCACGTCCGGCAGTCCGGCAGGTCACGGCGGCAGGTCACGGCGCGGCCCACCCACACCCCCCATCCCCACATCCACGGGCCGGGCCGGGCATCCCGCGGCGAGCGGATGCCCCGCCTCCGCAACTGCCGTTCCCCACAAGGAACTTGAGCCGGTCCCATGGGGTATCCCTGCCCCATGACATCTGCGCCGGACCGCCCCCTGCTGCTCCTCGACGTGGACGGCCCCCTCAACCCCTACGCGGCCCGCCTGCCCCATCTGCGCGGCTACCGCACCCACCGGCTCCACCCCTCGGTCTGGCTCTCCCGCCAGACCCCGGGCTCACGCCCGCACCGGCTCGGCCTGCGGGTCCGCCTCAACCCGGCGCACGGCCCCCGGCTGCGTTCGCTGCCGTACGAACTGGCCTGGGCCACCACGTGGATGAACGAGGCCAACGAGATGATCGCCCCCGCCATCGGCCTCCCCGCGGACCTCCCCTTCATCGCCTGGCCCGAGCTGTTCGCCACCGACCCCGACGGCCTGTACTGGAAGACCAGACCCCTGCTGGAATGGGCCGCCGGCCGCCCCTTCGCCTGGGTCGACGACATGATCACCGACCTGGACGAGACGTATGTACGCGACCACCACGACGCCCGCGCCCTGATGGTGCGCATCCACCCCCGACGCGGCCTGCGCGAGGCCGACTTCCAACGGCTGACGCGGTGGGCGGCCGGGGCATAGGGGTAGCAGCCCGCAAGGGCAACCCCTGCCCCTTGGCATCCTTGCGCCTTTGCTTCTTCCTCCGGGCGGCAACCGCATCTGGGAGTAGGCTGCATTCCGCGCTCTTGGGGAGAGCATTAACTTTCCGTGAACAGAGGGCAGTTCGGCCATGCCCGTACAGCCCTCCATCCCGTGGGGGGATCTCATGCACGAAATGGTCAAGGGTGCCAACGTGGGCCTGGCCGCGCTCAGCGAGAACGCCGACTCCGTCATCGTGAGTCTGAGCTGGAGCAGCCCGACCGGCGAGGGCGATGCCGATGTCTCCGTGCTGCTGCTCGGCGCCGGCGGCAAGGTACGGGACAACGGGGATTTCTACTTCTACAACAACCCGGCCGCCGCCGACGGCACGGTTCAACTCCTCGGCCCGGCCCCGACCGAGAACGGCAACGAGGACAGAATTCGGCTCGATCTGACTGCCATTCCTGACGAGATCGGCCGTGTCGTCATCGCCGCCAGTCGTCATCAGCGGGCCCATTTCGGCGAGTTGGAGAACATTGGAGTCAGCCTGACGGACGGTTCGGGCGAGGAGATGCTGCGCTTCTCCATCACCGACGCCGAGACGGAGAGCGCCTTCGTCTTCGGTGAGATCTATCGTCGCGAGGACGCGTGGAAATTCCGCGCTATCGGCCAGGGCTACGACTCCGGCCTCGCCGGTCTCGCCACCGACTACGGCATCGAGATCGACGAGGACGACGACCAGGACAGCGAGGCGGAGCACCCTCAGGATCGAGCACCGGGCTTCCCCGACGCCATGGACACGGGTGGCCACACCTCTGCCGTCGTCGAAACGGCCGTCACAACCGGCGCTTCCGACACCACAGTTGAGGGCCCGGCGGCCGCACGCGCCGCGGCTCTCGCCTCGGTGCCCGTGCAGCGCTCAGCCGAACCGGGCGCTGCCGAGCAGGCCACCGCGCCGCCCGCACGCCGGCTCCGTACGGCCAAGAAGAAGGTCACTCTGCCGAAGGCACCCAGGCCTTCGCTCGCCGAAAACGACTCCTGGCGCAGTGCCCGGTTGTTCCCCGCGTCGTCCCTCAAGAGCGACCGGGAGCGCGAAATGCGGGCCACGTCCGTACTGCTCGCCGTGATGACCCAGGTGCCCGAATTCGGGCGGCGTCTCACCGCCGCCTTCGGCGCGCCCGCCGGGCGGATGGAGACCTTCACCGAGGTGTCGCTTCCGCACGGCGACACCCCGAAGCGGCCGGATGGTGTCATCCGCGTGGAGCGCGCGGGGAAGCTGTGGACGGCCCTCGTCGAGACCAAGACCAACGGCAACTCCCTCAAGAGCGAGCAGATCCAGGCCTATATGGACATCGCTGCCCGCCGGGGCTACGAGGCGGTCATCACTCTCTCCAATGACGTTGCTTTGGAGGGGAGTTCACTGGTCGAGGTGAAGACCGACGGGCGGCGCAAGCACAAAGTCGCGCTGTGGCATCTGTCCTGGGCCGAGGTGACTCACCAGGCGCAGCTCCTCATCCGGCACGAGGGCGTACGCAACGAGGCGCACGCCTGGCTCCTCCAGGAGTTGCTGCACTATCTCCAGCACGACAACTCCGGCTGTCACGGCTTCCAGAACATGGGCCCCGCGTGGGTCCCGGTGCGCAACGGGATCGACGAGGAGACCCTGTCTCCGGGGGATCCGCGAACCGTGCAGGTCGTCGAGAGCTGGGAGCGGCTGATCCGCCAGGTCTGCCTGCGGCTCGGCGGGGAACTGGGCACGAAGGTGGTGCCCGTGCAGCGGGCCAGGCGCGGCACCGATCCGCAGTCGCGTCGGGTCGAACTGGCTGCCCGGCTCTGCGTGGACGGACAGTTGCGTGCCGAGATCCGAATCGAGGGGGCGCCCGGCACCGTGGGTGTCGTCGCCGATCTGCGGATGGGACGGCTCAGGACGTCCATCGAGATCGCCGCGCCCGAGCAGGGATACCCACTGAGCTGGGCGAAGAAGCTGATGAAACAGCTGAGTGAGGCGCCGGCCGATCTTCATGTGGAGACCCTTCTCGAAGGGGAGACGGTCGGTCCGCGCGGCACCCTGGAGAAGCTGCGCCCCGAGCCCGGTGACCTGCTGCCTAAGGGGGCCGAACGGATCTCCGGGTTCCGGCTTTCGCTTTCCAAAAGTGTGGGCAGTACGCGCGGCAATGCCGAGACCGGGTTCATCCGCGGGGTGGACGCGGCCGTCGACCTCTTCCACTCCAGCGTGGTCACTCGGCTGGAGCCGCCGCGCCCGGCGCAGCGCCCCAGGGCGGCCGGTGCTTCCGCCTGACGCGCCACGCTCCATCCGGCCCCTTGGCTCCCCGGCTCCGGCCCCGTGCCCTCAAGCCCCGAGCCGGGCCGTGAGGGCGCCCACCGGGTCCGGGTCGGGGGTGCCGCGGGGCCACCAGTCGTCCCGGCCGGGGTCGGACTCGTAGCCGTACCAGAGGCCGTCGCGGCCGTAGCGGAGCTGGGTGGTGGGGGTGGAGAGGCGGTTGCGGCTGGGGCGGAAGTCGGGGAAGCCGGCGGCGGTCAGCGCGGGGCGGGCCCGGTCGAAGGGGCCGGCCGGGGGGTCCCAGGGGGCTTCGAGGACGGCGAGGGCCGCCGAGCCGCCCTGGCGCCAGGCGGCCACCGCGCGGGCGAGGTCGCCGGGGGTGCGGTCGGTGGCCCGGGTCAGTGAGGTGTAGAGGGCGCGGGTCGCCGAGGTGAGGCCGGAGCCGGGGTGCGCGGCGGCGAGGCGGACCGCGTCCTGCCAGGTGGAGAGGGGGGCGATCGGGTCCTCTCCGGTGGCCAGGAGGGCGTGGGCGCGCAGGGACGCCTCGGTGGCCAGGAGGTCGAGGGACAGCGGGTCGGGGCCGCCGTGCACCTCGGGGAAGGCGGGCGGATGGCCCGGCCGGGCCGGGGTGGGGAAGGGCGGCGGGAGCGGTGGGAGGGTGCGCGGCTGGACCGCCGTGCGGGCCTGGACGGTGGGGAGTCGGGGCGGCGGGGCGGCCCGTTCCACGGCCATGCGGGCGGCGTTGCGCCGGGTGAGCGCGGCGAGGACCTCCTGCTCGCCCCGCCCGCGCATGAGGAGCAGCACGAACGGGTCCTCGTCAAGGAGGCGTGCGGCCTGGTAGCAGAGCGCCGCCGCGTGCTTGCAGGGGTAGCCGTCGTCGGGGCACGAGCAGTCGGGGATCAGATCACCGTAGGCGGGCAGCAGGGCCGCCTCGTCGGCCAGCGCGTGCGGCAGGTCCTTGTCGAGGAGGGCCGCGATGTGCGCGGGCTCCTGGGCCGCACTGTCGAGGAAGTCCTCCCATGCCTGGTCGGGCAGGGTGCGCAGCCTCAGCTCGGTGCGGTAGGGGCGGGGCCGGGAGCCGTGGACGTAGGCGGTGATACGGCCCGGGGTGACGGTGATCGCGTCGACCTGGCCGGCTTCGGCGTAGGCGCGGCCGCGTGCCAACCGGGCCGCGTCCAGGGCGAGTTCCTCCAGGGCTCCCACCCAGGCGTCGCCCCACCAGGTACCCGTGCGCTCCGAGCGGGCGCCGAGTGCGGGGTAGGTGCGGCGGCGGTCGTCGTGGCGCGGGGTGCGCACCGGCGGGCGGGGGTTCACGGGGCCCTCCGCAGGGAGATCAGGTCGGCCAGTTCACGGTCGGTGAGTTCGGTCAGGGCGCTCTCGCCGGAGCCCAGGACCGCCTCGGCAAGGCGGCGCTTCTGCTCCAGCATGTCCGCGATGCGGTCCTCGACGGTGCCTTCCGCGATCAGTCGGTGGACCTGGACGGGCTGGGTCTGGCCGATGCGGTAGGCACGGTCGGTGGCCTGTTCCTCGACGGCCGGGTTCCACCAGCGGTCGTAGTGGATGACATGGCCGGCGCGGGTGAGGTTGAGGCCGGTGCCGGCGGCCTTGAGGGACAGGATGAAGACGGGGACCTCACCGCTCTGGAAGACGTCGACCAGGCGGTCCCGCTCGGCCACCGGGGTTCCGCCGTGCAGCAGTTGGGCGGGCACGCCGCGGGCCGCGAGATGGGTGGAGAGCAGCCTGGCCATCGCGACGTACTGGGTGAACACGAGGACCGAGCCGTCCTCGCTGAGGATGGTGTCCACCAGTTCGTCGAGCAGGGCCAGTTTCCCCGAGCGGGCGGCCAGGCGCGGGGCGTCCTCCTTCAGGTACTGGGCGGGGTGGTCGCAGATCTGCTTCAGGGCGGTGAGCAGCTTCATGATCTGGGCGCGGCGGGCGATGCCCTCGGACGCCTCGACGGCGGCCATGACCTCGCGGACCACCGCCTCGTAGAGGGCGGCCTGTTCGCGGGTGAGGGCGACCGGGTGGTCGGTCTCGGTCTTCGGGGGCAGTTCGGGCACGATGCCCGGATCGGACTTCTTCCGGCGCAGCAGGAAGGGCCGGACCAGCCGGGACAGGCGCTCGGCCGCGTCGTCGTCCTCGCCGTTCTCCACCAGGCGGGCGTGCCGGGCCCGGAACGCCTTGAGGGGGCCGAGCAGCCCGGGCGTCGTCCAGTCGAGCAGCGCCCACAGCTCGGAGAGGTTGTTCTCCACCGGGGTGCCGGTGAGCGCGACCCTGGCCGGGGCGGGGATGGTGCGCAGCGCCTTGGCGGTCGCCGAGAACGGGTTCTTGACGTGCTGCGCCTCGTCGGCGACCACCATGTTCCAGCGGTGCGCGGCCAGTTGGGGGGCGCTGCCGCGCATGGTGCCGTACGTGGTGAGGACGAAGCCGCCCTCGCTGCCCGCCAGGCTGCGGCTGCTGCCGTGGAAGCGGCGCACCGGGACTCCGGGGGCGAACCGGGCGATCTCGCGCTGCCAGTTGCCGAGCAGTGAGGCCGGACAGATCACCAGGGTCGGTTCGGTGCGGGCGCGGCGCAGATGCAGGGCGATGACGGTGATGGTCTTGCCGAGGCCCATGTCGTCGGCGAGGCAGCCGCCGAGGCCCATCGCCGTCATCATCTCCAGCCAGGCCAGGCCGCGCAGTTGGTAGTCACGCAGGGTCGCGTCCAGACCGGGCGGCTGCTCGGCGGCGGCGGGGCCTTCCAGGAGCCGGTCGCGGAGCAGCGCGAGGGCCCCGGCCGGGACCGCCTCGACCGTCTCGCCGTCGACCTCCGCCGTGCCGGTGAGGGCGACGGACAGCGCGTCCACCGGGTCAAGGAGGCCCAGGTCGCGCTTTCTGGCCTTGCGGACGAGCTCGGGGTCGGCCACCACCCACTGGTCGCGCAGCCGCACGATCGGGCGGTGGGATTCGGCGAGCACGTCCATCTCGGCGTTGGTGAGCGGCTCGTCGCCGAGCGCCAACTGCCAGTTGAAGGAGAGCAGTTCCCCGGCGTCGAAGAAGGACGTGCCGTCGGTCGCCGAGCCGGGCGCCGGGCGTACGACGGCCGTGGCGGTGAGGGTGCGGGCCAGCTCGCGCGGCCAGTGGACGGTGACGCCGGCCGCGGCCAGGCGCGCCGATGCCTCGCCGAGCAGCTCGTACAGCTCGGTCTCGGTCAGTGGCAGCACATCGGGGACGGCTCGTTCCAGGAGCAGCCCGAGCGGCGCCCAGACGCGGGCGGCCCGGCGCAGAGCGAGCAGCGCATCGATCCGGGCGCGCGGACCGAACGCCTCAACTACCGCTCCCGCGTGTCCTGTTGATGCCCCTGAGCGACCGGCCCCGCTCGCGGACGCGGATCCGGGCCGGTCCTCGTGCCCGTCGTCCGACCACAGGCGGGAGGCGTCGACCACCAGGGTCGGGTCGGCCAGGCTGTGCACCTGGACGATCGCGGAGCCGGCGCGCCGCGCCTCGCCCTCGTCGTCGGACGCCGTGTCGAACAGCTCGAACCCCGACAGGTCCAGGCGCAGCGAGACCCGGACACCCGCGTCCATCCCGGCGGCGGCCTCCGCGGCCCAGGCGCGGGCGGACGGCAGATATTGGGCGGTGGCGGCCGCGAAGGGCGCGCCGGCGGCATGGGCGGCGGCCGGGGTGCGCGGCAGGCTGTCGGCGACCGCGTCGAGGAAGGCCCTCACCAGGGCTTCGGGGTCCGGGAGTTGAAGGGCGCCGCGGCCGGGGACGGGCACCCCGTACGCCTCGTACGGCATGGCCGCGGCGATGGCCCGCAGCTGGGCGATGTCGTCGGCGTCCAGCGGGCCGGCCCGCCAGGCGTCGTGGTGGGTGGAGGTGAGCCCGGGCAGCAGCCTCCCGCGCGCGACGAGGTGTAGCGCGTGCAGCGCGGCGGCGCCCCAGCAGGCGGCCGCCGGGTGGGCGGCCCGGTGGTGGCGGGCCCGCACGAGGGCGGGGAGGGCTTCGGTGACGGGCAGGAGGAGCGCGGCGACCTTGCGGCTGCGGGCGCCCCCGCCGTGGCGGCGCACGATGGTCAGCTCGGTCACTTCGGCACCGGGCGGGCCCGGGGGCAGGGGTCCCTGCTCCGGGTCCCAGAAGGCGACCTTGCCCTCGCGGGGCAGCCCGGCGGGCAGGAACACGGCGGCGGCGGACAGCGCGGGCCACTGTGCCTCGCTCGCCGTTTCGTGCGGATGCTCCGGGCCCCTGCCGGGCCCGGAGAGCCGGTGGGTGCCGGGCAGGGGATCGCGGCGGGCGGGCGCGGGGCCGCGCGCGGCCACCGGCGCCCGCTCCTCGGGGTGCCGCATCGGTGTCGGCCGGTTCACCGCCGGTCACCTCCCTCGTCCGCTCGGTCGTGGTCCGCCGCGTGGTCCGCGACTGATCTACGACCTTACGGGCGAGGTCTGACAATGGGCCCCACGGCCTCGGCGCATCCCCTCCCACACGGACCCCACGGCCTCAGCGCACCCCCTCCCACAAGGCACGTTCCTCGGCACGGGGATCGTTCTCGACGCCCGGCACGGTGTCGAAGACCTGCGTCGTGCGGGTGTCGCGGTCGTACGCCGCCCAGCCCGGCTCGCCCGTCTTCGCGAAGGCCACCCAGGCGCCGTGCAGGGCGTCCGCCAGGGACTGCGGGGGCTCCTCGCCGAGGATCGGAGCGTAGGTCGGGTCGTCGAGCCGGTCGAAGACGTAGCCGAGTTCGGAGGCGTGGCAGGCGCCGAGCCGGCCGCCGAGGGCCGGGGAGCGGTGGGCGAACTCGTACACGTACGAGCCGGGCACGGACTCGGCGAGGCGCAGCGCGGGGATCCGGTAGAACCAGTCGGTGGTGACGGCGTCGAAGAGCTCGCCGGGCAGCGCGTCCGGGCGGCGTTCCGCGTACACGGGCAGTGCCTTGTCGGGGTCGAGCCCGTACGCGGCGGTCGCCGCGCGCAGCTTGGCCTGCGACAGCACGTCGAGGCGCTCGGTCGGCACGAGGAACAACCGGTACTCCTCGCGGTTGCTGCCGGCGAGGATGTCCACGCCGCAGTCGGCCGGGGGCAGCGGCAGCTCGTCGAGGACGGGCTCGAACGGCATCATGTTGAGCGCGGCCTCACCCCACAGCGCCGGGTCGGGCCGGGCCCCGATCTCCCCGCGCAGGTCGGCCTGGGCGGGCAGCAGCTCGTCCAGGGGGACCTCGGCGAACTCCTCCGCCGTCGTGCCGATGCCGAGCTTCTCGGCGAGCCGCGCGGTGATCAGCTCGGCGGAGGCGGGCCGCAGGAAGTGGTGGGCGGCGCCGCTCTGGAGGATCGCGCGCCGGAACAGGCCGCGGGCGCGGGGCATCGACAGGAGCGCGCCGATGCTCATGGCACCCGCCGATTCGCCGAACACGGTCACCTGACCGGGGTCGCCGCCAAAAGCCTCGATGTTGTCGCGGACCCATTCCAGGGCGGCGATCTGGTCGAGCAGGCCGCGGTTGTCGGGCCGGTCGGGCAGCCGCAGGAAACCGTCGGCGCCGAGCCGGTAGTTGATGCTGACGTACACCACGCCGTCACGTGCGAAGGTGCTTCCGTCGTACGCGGACGCCGATCCGGAGCCGTTGGCGAAGGCTCCGCCGTGGATCCACACCATCACCGGAAGGCCGGTGCTCGGAGCCGGGTGGGGGGTCCAGATGTTGAGGTTGAGGCAGTCCTCGCCCTGGGGTCCCTCGTCCGGGATGAGCTCGTCGAAGGGCGGCGCGTAGGGCGCTCTCGGCACGCTCGGACCATAGGAGAACGCATCGCGCACCCCGTCCCAGGAGGCGGCGGGCCCCGGTGCGCGAAAGCGTGCCTCCCCGAAGGGGGGCGCGGCGAACGGGATGCCGAGGAAGGCGGCCACGTCGTCGGCGACGAGTCTGCCGCGGACCGCGCCGTGGCGGGTCGTACGGATGGGTTCCATCAGGTGCGTGCGCCTTCCGACAGGGTTTCGAGCAGTGCCGCGCCGAATTCCCGGGGACGTTCGACATGGACCGCATGCCCGGCTCCGGGCACCGCAATCTCTCGTACCCTGCCGCCGGCCCGCGCGTAAAGACCCAGCGCGTGACGGGTCTGGGCGAGCATCGGCTGGGCGGGGGTGCCGTCCCAGCCGGGCAGGGCGCCGATCGACCCTAGATGGGCGAGGTCGAACAGGGAGGTGTCGGAGACGATGACGTCGTCCTCGCCCCGGATCCAGGTCACCGGTGGCAGCACGGGCAGCGTGTGCAGGTCGTCGGCCCGGAAGTGCGTCGGGGCAAGGCAGTTGAGGACGCCCCGGCTGCCGGGGGCCACTCCGGGCCAGGTGTCGCTCGTCGTGCTGTCGCCGGGGTAGTGGTCGACGCCGATCCGGGTCGTGAGCATGGAGGCGACCAGTTCGTCCTCGCGGGCGGGGCGCGCCGGGGGTTTGACGTAGCAAGTGGCAAGGACCTGTCGGGGCGAGAGCGGGGAGCCCTCGCCCCGGTCGCCCGCGCGCAGGAGCCGTACGAAGTCGGGATTGGCGGTGCCGCCTCCGGAGCCGGCCCCGTCGGGCGCGTTGAGCAGGCCTTCCTCGCCATGGGTGCCCCCGAAGCCGTACGGCGAGACCGGGTTGACGAGGGTGAGCGAAGCTATGGTGGACGGCCGGTCGCGCAGGTACTGCATCACCACCCCGCCCCCCATGGACCAGCCCACCAGATGTGCGCGCGCCACATGCAGGGCGTCGAGCAGCGCCGCGAGGTCGTCCGCGTAGTCGCGCAGGCCCCGGGTCGCGTCCACCGGCAGCGGGTCGCTGCCGCCGAAGCCGCGCAGGTCGACCGCGATCGGCCGGTAGTGCTCGGGCAGCGCGAGCAGGGTGTCCTGCCAGAACACCGAGGACGAGACGTTGCCGTGGACGAACACGACGGTCTCGCGCGGGCCCTCGGAGCCCGGCTGCGGCTCGACTTCCAGGATCTGCTGGGTGAGTCGGGCCGTGGCGACTCGGCGGGAGTGCGGGGTGCGCATCGATGATTCCTCGGGTCCTCAGGGGAGTGCGAGCCAGGCGGCGACCTGGGCGGAGGATGTGCTGTTCCAGCCGAGTTCGAGGTGGTTGGCGGTCGCCACGGTGGCGGTGGCGCCCACGGTGGCGATGCCGGTGGTGTCGAGCGCGCTGGAGAGGAAGACGACTCCGTCGCTGGGGCCCCGGTTCTCATTGACGATGCCGACGACGTTCGGGGTGGCGCCGGCCAGCAGATAGGTGGTGACGGACGCGGGCACCCCGGCCCGCTGCAAAGGCGCCACCAGCGATCCGCTGTCAACCGCCTTCTGGATGCCGTCTCCCGCCGTGTAGAAGCCCTGGCCGCCGTAGTAGGTGGTGTACCAGTCCTGGGCGGACTGGTCGACACCGTAGACCGAGTCCCAGCGGGCCAGCATCTGGCGCTGCCCCGGATAGTCGTCGTAGCCCGCGGAAGGCGTCATGGAGTACTCGGGGTGCGCGGTGTACGTGCCGTAGCAGGTCATCCTGGAGTGCGGGGAGGGCGCGTTGATCTTGCCGCCGCACTCGGGCCAGATGGAGAAGTCGTGCGCCCAGCCGTGCGCGTACGGGTAGTCGTAGCCGCCGTTGGGGCCGCCGAGCGTGATCAGCCTCCGTACGTCACCGGCGTACGCCCGCCCCCAGGAGGGCTTGAGGGACGACACATAGGCGCGCGCCGACATCTCGCCCTTGCTCCAGCCGACCAGGTCGACCTTGGTGACGCCGAGCTTGGCCTTGATGGCGGCGACCGCGTCGCCGACGGCCTGCGCCTGCATGAGGTTGTCGCCCTGCTTGTGGGCGAAGCCGATGGCGAAGACGCGCTGTCCGCGCGCCGACAGGTACTGCATCAGGCCGGTGGACGGGCAGGACAGGGCGCCGCAGCCGTAGCCGCCGGACTCCCCCGGGTTGGCCCACGCCCGGTCCGCGGTGTCGTTGGCGCCGTGCACGAGCAGCACGGGGACCGTCTTGGCGCCGGTGTTCCAGCCGGGCGCCGAGTACAGCAGGAAGCGGTCCGACGCCGGGCGCGCGACCCCGCCGAAGTACGTCACGCGGACGCCGTCCTGGTCGCCGCGCCCGTCGGGCGGATACCCCTCGGCGGCACCCGCCGCGAAGCCGGGGGTGGTGTCGCGGAAGCGCTCGACCTTCTCCCAGCCGTTCGTGACGCTGCCCGCCCCGTAGCTCGCCTCCAGGGAGAGATGGGCGGGATAGGCGGCGGGGCCGGCCGCGCTCGCGGTGCCACCCCCGCCGAGCAGCCCGGCCACCACCGCCACGACGGCGGCGACCACTCCCCACCCGGCACGCTGTCCATGGCGCACGTCCTGGTCCCCCTCTGCTTCGACGACACCGCGGTCACCGCGGTACTCAACTGCGACGGACAGTGTGCGGACAACCCGCCCCCGTCCGCCTAGACGCTAGGCACTGCGCGGCCGCCGCAGTGATGTGTGCGGACCACACAAGGCGGAGGAGAGATGTGGGTCCCTGGTCCTGCCGCCCGAGCGGCCATCGGCCAGCCACCGGGGCCACCGCACCAGGACCGCCGGCGAAGGGCGGGGTCCCGGCGGCCGGTCGCCCGGGCGGGCTAGCCCGGCGCCGCAGCGGATGCCGGAAGCCGGGGCACGGGGCAGGCTGACGACACTGACCGCCGCAGTCATGCCGTACAGACGAGGACCGCTCATGTCCGTGCCCGCGTCCCAGTCCCCCGCCCCGACCTCGCGCCGCCGTCGCCAGCGGCGCCTCGCGGCCGGGGCCGTGCTGCTCGTCCTCGCCACCACGGCCTGCTCCAGCCTCGGGCGGACGGCCGTCGGCACCATCTCCTACGCGATCGGCCCCGAGACGTCGGTGACGCTGACCAGCCCTAAGGTGCGCGGCTGCCACCGGCTTCCGCCGTCCGGCACGACCCAGGTCTACAACAACACGCTGGTCGACATGGTCATGTACCGGACGCCCAACTGCACCGGCAAGGACACCGTCTACCTCGGCAGCAGGCTCGCCAACAATGTGGCCCCCAGGGCCCTGCCGTGGCGCAGCTACAGCTTCGTGCACTGAGCCGTTCCGCTCCGGTACGAAGGCGGCGGCGGGCCTGTTCCGGCCCGCCGTTCCTACAGCTCGAACCATCCGTGGCCCACGTACCAGTGGCCGCCGTCCAGCAGGTGGCGGGCGACCGCGCGCTGCAAGCCGGTGCGCTGCGGAAGCCGGTCCACGGGCAGCTCCGGATCGCCGAAGACGAAACCGACGGGCTCGCCGTCGGCCGGCTCGTCATCTCTGTAGGCGGTACGGAACAAACGCTGGAAGCGGAGAATGTTGGAGCTTTCCGGAAGATGGTCGCGCAGCTGCTCGTCGAGCAGCCAGGAGTGGCAGGCGGCCACCCGGTAGCGCTCTTCGGGGAAGTGGCGGGCGAAGAACGTACGGGCCCGCGCGAGGGAATCGGCGCACGCCTCGGGTGTCAACGGGCCCCGGTAGTCAGGGATGTGCAGGTGCAGACAGGGGTCGCCGGGCCGCACGTCGAGGCCCGCTTCCCGCATGGCCGCACTCGTACGCTCGCCCAGCCGTGCGCGCTGGAACTGGAGCCGGCCGAGCTGGTAGATCTCCCCGCGGAAGTGCAGCCGCAGCCAGCCCGGCACGGCCAGACCGCCCCTCCCCCGGCGCCGGTGGTGCAGCGCGATGTGCCGCCCGAGGTCGGCGAGCGTACGACGCGCGATGTCCTCGGGGATGCCGTGCTCGCGGTGGTAGGCCCGGGTGTACGGGAGGGCGGCGACGGCCGTGTACACCGGGAACCAGCGCGCCAGGTCGGCGTCCAACTCCTCGGGAAGGGGCGGTAGTTCCGGGCGGATACCAACGGTGCCGAGGTCCTGGACGAGGAGGCGCGCGGATCGCTCCAGGAGTTCACCGAGGGCCGGATCGGCGGTGAACCGAGCGGCCAGCGCGGTCAGTTCGTTGATGTCCTGGTGCGGTACGGCGAGGTCGAGCAGCGTCTCGGGGAGGTCGTCGAGGAGCGGCATGCGCGCCACACTAGCCACCCCACCCTTCACGTGCCGCCCCTTTCCGGACGCGCCCCCGACGCGCACCGGGCCGCCACGCACGCCGGGCCGCCACCCGCCTCAGGGCACCAGACACATCAGGGCACCAGCCACGCCAGGGCGTCACGGATCCGATGCCCCGTGCGGCTTTCACGCCCGTTTCAGTGGGTACACCCCCTATAGAGGCGATCATCATGCTGCGTACCGGTAACGAACCGATCACCGCCCGCAGCCCCCTGCGGATGCGGTTCTGGCTGAGCATCTGGGGCCTGGTCTGGACCCTGGGCGGCACCGTGGGCTTCGCGCTGGAAGGGCGACCGGGGTGGATGGCGGCGTGCGCGGCGCTTGCGGCGGTGATCGCCGTCGACCTGGTCATGATCATCCGCCATATCCGGCAGGGCCCGCACTATCAGCCGGGCCGCGATGTCCCTCCGTACGAGCCACCTCGCACGCGGATGCCGTGAGGGGCAGCCAAGGCCTCCTCGCGTGACGCGTCGGGACGCGCGCTACGCGCCGCCGGTGCTTGTCTCGTCGTCGAACCGGGCCGCCGCGAGGTACTCGGGCTTCGGGTCCAGCGCCGCCGCCAGGCGGAAGTGCCGCTTGGCCTGGTCGGGGCGGGCCTCGCGCTCAAAGGTGCGGGCCAGCGCGAAGTGGGCGAAGGCGTTGTCGGGCTCGCGTTCCAGGACGAGCTGGAACTCCAGCTCCGCGGAACGGAGTTGGGCCGCGGCGAAGAAGGCGCGGGCCCTCAGCAGACGTGCCGCCGTGTTCTCGGGGTGGGCCGCGATGACCGAGTCGAGGAGCTTCACGGCACCACGCGGGTCCCGGGCGGCCAGGAGTTGCTCGGCCGCGCGGTAGTCGATGACGTGTGTCTCGGGGGTGCTTTCGGCCACGTGCCTGTCCTTTCCCTCGCTGCGCGATGACAACGCCATGCCCAGCTCCGGTATTCCGTACGCATCCGAACGCGATCGCGCGGGCACGAGATCGCGCCCGCCGTACGGTTCAGAGCGCGGCGGCCGCAAGGGTCAGGCCGAGCAGCACGATCGCTCCGCCCGCGGCCATGAACACCCGGTCCACGGCGGTGCGTTCACGGCCGAGGAGGACGACGGTACGCGGATCCTCGGGGTCGTAGGACAGCCGCACACTGCTGCCCGGCGGGAGCGGCTCGTGGCGGCTCGGCGGGACCGGGGACGGCAGTTCGAGCACGTGTCCATCGGCCGTCTCGAACTGGAGCAGCGGACGCGCCGAACCCTGCGGCGCCGCTTTCACCAGCGCCCACGCGTGCGCTCCGGCCCGCTCGGCACGCCGGGTCTCCCGCAGCCCGTAAGCCCCGGCGAGCAGCGCCACCAGACCGCCGATCACCGTAAAACCCGCCAGTACGAAGAGCACGGTCGGATCGTAATCCGCGCCGGCCGCGCACGGCGGGCCAAGTCGGCGAAACCCAGCTTGATGAGGGAATTCCTACGGTTCGTTTACGCGCCGGGCCCGCGAGGCCGCCGGACCGGCCGCCTTTCTGCCCCGGCCCGCGAGGGCGCTTCGGACCGGGCAGCTCTGCGGCCGGGCCCGTGAGGGCCGCCGGACGGGCGGCGCCTGTGCCGCTCCCCTAGCGGCCCGCCCGCGCCAGCAGCTCCGTCCACACCTTGCGGACCTGTGGTTCCAGCGCTGCCAGCGGGCCGTCGTTGTCGATGACCAGGTCGGCCACGGCCAGGCGCTGCTCGCGGTCGGCCTGGGCAGCCATACGGGCGTCCGCCTCCTGGGGCGTCATGCCGCGCAGGCGCACGAGCCGGTCGCGCTGGGTCTGGGGGGTCGCGTCGACGACCACCACCAGGTCGTACAGCGGCGCCAGGCCGTTCTCCGCGAGGAGGGGGACGTCGTGGATGACCACGGAGTCGGGTCCCGCGGCCGCTTCGAGCTCCGCGGAACGCGCGCCGACCAGCGGGTGCACGATGGTGTTCAGCGTCGCCAGCTTGTCCGGGTCGGAGAACACGATGGCACCGAGACCGGGGCGGTCGAGGGTTCCGTCCGCGGTCAGGATGGCGGGGCCGAACGCCTCGACCACCGCCGCCAGGCCCGGAGTTCCGGGCTCGACGACCTCGCGCGCGATCCTGTCCGCGTCGATCAGTACGGCTCCGTAGGAGACGAGCAGCCGTGACACTTCGCTCTTGCCGGCGCCGATACCGCCGGTCAGGCCCACCTTCAGCATGAGCGGAAGCTTAGGCGCCCGGCCCCACGCGGCGCCCGCCCCCTCGGAAGGCGGCCGACCCCTCGGAAGGCGGCCGACCGCTCCGAGGGCGGCCGGCCCCGCGCCCCGGTGACCGGGGTTGTCTTACGCGTCGCCCTCGCGCTCCGCGAGGAAGCGCTCGAACTCGCGGCCCAGCTCTTCCGCCGACGGCAGATCCGCCGGCTCGGCGACCAGGTTGCCGCGGGATTCGGCTCCCGCGATCGCGTCGTACTGGT
The DNA here is from genome assembly GCF_002803085.1 of Streptomyces sp. CB01201. Taxonomy (GTDB): domain Bacteria; phylum Actinomycetota; class Actinomycetes; order Streptomycetales; family Streptomycetaceae; genus Streptomyces; species Streptomyces hundungensis. Next base: position 206,475 of record NZ_NNBJ01000003.1, read on the forward strand.
GCTCAAGGCCCTGCACCAGGCTGACGAGTTCCTCGTCGCCCTCGCCGATCTGACGCTCGATCTCGGTCTGGGTGCGCTGCGCCTCGGTACGGAGGCCGTGGGCAACACTGGGCAGCACCAGGCCGGTTGCCGCGGTGACGGCCTCCAGGGCGGTCAGCGCCGCGTCCGGATAGGCCGAGCGGGCCACATAGTGCGGCACGTGCGCCGCAACGCCCAGGACGTCGTGCCCCGACTCCATGAGCCGGTACTCGATCAGGGACTCGGCGCTGCCGGGCACCTGCGCCTCGTCGAACGGCGAACGGTGGCCGGGCATCAGGTCCGTGCGGTTGCCGTGCGGGGTGATGCCCACGGGGCGGGTGTGCGGCACGCCCATGGGGATGCCGTGGAAGTTGACCGAGAGGCGGACGCCGAGCCGCTCGACGATCTGGCGGACAGCGAGCGCGAAACGCTCCCATTCGACGTCCGGTTCGGGGCCCGACATCAGCAGGAAGGGGGCACCCGTGGCGTCCTGCACCAGGCGCACCTCCAGGGCGGGCACCTCGAAGTCCGTCCAGCGGTCGCGCCGGAACGTCAGCAGGGGGCGGCGGGCGCGGTAGTCGACGAGCCGATCGTGGTCGAAGCGGGCCACCACCTGGTGCGGCAGCGTGTCAAGCAGCTTCTCCACGATCTGCTCGCCGGTCTCACCCGCGTCGATGTAGCCGTCGAAGTGGTACAGCATGACCAGGCCGGCCGACTCCTGCGCGAGCGCCATGTCGACGACGGCGAGGCCCTTCGGCTCCCATTCGTACAAACTCTGCGGATCAAGCACGATTACCGCTCCTCCTCGTGTTCACCAGGAAGAACGACCGCCGGGACCCGGGCATTCCCGGCCACGCCGCATTCGCCGAAAGCCGTGCCCGCAGCACGTTCAACCGGCATGGCCCACCAGCGGAGTTGAGCAAGCGGCCCCCGGCACAGCCCGGCCGCCCCGACGGGGCGCGGCCCCTCATGAAGGCATGAAGTAAGGCCCGCCCCCTATGGGGAGCGGGCCTTACTTTCAGCTATCTACCAGCTGGGGTCGGAGCGTCAGCTCTGACCGCCCGCCAGCTTCTCGCGCAGGGCAGCCAGCGCCTCGTCCGACGCCAGGGCGCCGGAGTTGTCGTCCGACTCCGAGGAGTACGAACCGCCGGAGACGCCCGCCGGGGCACCGGCCGGAGCGGCAGCGCCCTCGGCAGCGGCGGCCTCGTCGGCCTCGCGGGACTTGATGACCTGGGCCTGGTGCTGCTCGAAGCGCGACTGCGCCTCGGCGTACTGACCCTCCCACGCCTCGCGCTGGGTCTCGTAACCCTCAAGCCAGTCGTTGGTCTCGGGGTCGAAGCCCTCGGGGTAGATGTAGTTGCCCTGGTCGTCGTAGGACGCGGCCATGCCGTACAGGGTCGGGTCGAACTCGACCGACGCCGGGTCGGCACCGAAGGACTCGTTGGCCTGCTTCAGGGACAGCGAGATCCGGCGACGCTCAAGGTCGATGTCGATGACCTTGACGAAGATCTCGTCGTTGACCTGGACGACCTGCTCCGGGATCTCCACGTGGCGCTCGGCCAGCTCGGAGATGTGGACCAGGCCCTCGATGCCCTCGTCGACGCGCACGAACGCACCGAACGGAACGAGCTTGGTGACCTTACCGGGGACAACCTGCCCGATCTGGTGCGTACGGGCGAACTGCTGCCACGGGTCTTCCTGGGTCGCCTTCAGCGACAGGGAGACGCGCTCGCGGTCCATGTCGACGTCGAGGACCTCGACGGTGACTTCCTGGCCGACCTCGACAACCTCGGACGGGTGGTCGATGTGCTTCCAGGACAGCTCGGAGACGTGGACGAGACCGTCGACGCCACCCAGGTCCACGAAGGCACCGAAGTTGACGATCGAGGAAACGACGCCGGAGCGGACCTGACCCTTCTGCAGGGTGGTGAGGAACGTCTGGCGAACCTCGGACTGGGTCTGCTCAAGCCAGGCACGGCGGGACAGGACCACGTTGTTGCGGTTCTTGTCCAGCTCGATGATCTTCGCCTCAAGCTCCTTGCCCACGTAGGGCTGGAGGTCGCGGACGCGACGCATCTCGACGAGGGAGGCCGGCAGGAAGCCGCGGAGGCCGATGTCGAGGATGAGACCACCCTTGACGACCTCGATGACGGTACCGGTGACGATGCCGTCTTCTTCCTTGATCTTCTCGATGGTGCCCCAGGCACGCTCGTACTGAGCGCGCTTCTTCGAGAGGATCAGGCGGCCTTCCTTGTCCTCCTTCTGGAGAACCAGGGCCTCGATCTCGTCGCCGACCTTGACGACCTCGTTCGGGTCGACGTCGTGCTTGATCGAGAGCTCGCGGCTCGGGATCACACCTTCGGTCTTGTAACCGATGTCGAGCAGGACCTCGTCCCGGTCGACCTTCACGATGACGCCGTCGACGATGTCGCCGTCGTTGAAGTACTTGATCGTCTCGTCGATCGCGGCGAGGAAGGCTTCCTCGTTACCGATGTCGTTGACCGCAACCTGCGGAGTGGTGGCGGTGGTCTCGGTGCTGCTCGTCATGTGGGAAAGGGCTCCGGTTACGGACAGAAAGTCGTAGGTACTGCCACGCCGAGAGCCCGTATCGCCTCTGCAGAAGCCGGACAGCCTGGGAAGCGCCGATCCGGGTCGGTCCGGATGGCGCCTCGACAACCGAGGGGACATACAACAGATGGAAGCGCGCCTGCTACGTCTGAGGTGCGCAGGCTCGCAGCGCAACTTGTAGCATACGGGGGCAGCCGGACACGGTCAATGCGCGAAGGCGCACACCCGGGGCGGATCCCCGCATTACCGGCACAACTAAGGTTCCCCGAGGCCACGATGGGCCCCGCAGACCTCTTTCGAGAACGTTCGCGAAGACGAGGTCGCGTTCCGCGCAAACTACAACGACGGACACGATGAGCCAAGAGATCCAAGCGTACGAGTCCGAGGACGGGCCCGATTTCGAGCCGCAGGCGACCCGGCGTACCGCCGACGACACGGAGAGCAGCCGCGCCAGCCGCGGCTGGTGGGACCGCAACGCCGACGAGTACCAGACCGACCACGGAGCGTTCCTCGGCGACGACCGGTTCGTATGGGGCCCCGAGGGCCTGGACGAGGCGGACGCCCGCCTCCTCGGCCCCGCCGAGTCCCTCAAGGGCCTCGACGTCCTGGAGATCGGCGCGGGCGCGGCCCAGTGCTCGCGCTGGCTGGCCGCCCAGGGCGCCCGCCCGGTCGCCCTCGACCTCTCGCACCGCCAGCTCCAGCACGCGCTGCGCATCGACGGCGGCACGTTCCCGCTGATCGAGGCGGACGCGGGCGCCCTGCCCTTCGCTGACGCCTCCTTCGACCTGGCGTGTTCGGCCTATGGGGCCGTCCCCTTCGTCGCGGACCCGGTGAAGGTGTTCCGCGAGGTGCGCCGGGTGCTGCGGCCCGGCGGCCGCTGGATCTTCTCGGTCACCCACCCCATCCGCTGGGCCTTCCCCGACGAGCCGGGCCCCGAGGGCCTGTCGGTCGCGGCCTCCTACTTCGACCGCACGCCCTATGTCGAGCAGGACGACAGCGGCAACGCGGTCTATGTGGAGCACCACCGCACGCTGGGCGACCGGGTGCGGGACGTGGTGGCGGGCGGCTTCCGCCTGCACGACCTGGTCGAGCCGGAGTGGCCGGCCTGGAACGCCCAGGAGTGGGGCGGCTGGTCCCCGCTGCGCGGCAACCTGATCCCCGGAACCGCGATCTTCGTGTGCGTACGGGACTGACGCGCCCGCCCGAGACATTGGGCGTATAGGACTGACGCGCCAGCGCGACGGGGGCTGACGCGCGGCCCGCTCCGCGGCGGCGGCCGGGCCCGTCGCGTATTACCCGTGGTTAGTCGTACCAGCACACCGTGCCTGTGGACGGAGCGCCGCACGGCCCGGCGGGACGTACGACACTGAGCGCATGATCCGAACCGCCGCACTCGACGCTCTCCCCGTACGCGAGGCCGTGCCCGAGCTGCTCGCCGCACTCGACGGGCACGGCACCGCCGTGCTGTGCGCCCCGCCCGGCACCGGCAAGACCACCCTGGTGCCGCTCGTGCTCGCGGGGCTCGTCGGAGCCGGCCCGGTGCGCCGGGTGATAGTCGCCGAGCCGCGCAGGATCGCGGCCCGGGCCGCCGCGCGCCGGATGGCGTGGCTGCTCGGGGAGCGGACGGGGCAGCGGGTCGGCTTCACCGTGCGCGGGGAGCGTTCCGTCGGCGCCGACACCGTCGTCGAGGTCGTCACGACCGGCGTACTCCTCCAACGCCTCCAGCGCGACCAGGAGTTGAGCGGAGTCGACGTCGTCGTGCTCGACGAATGCCATGAGCGCCATCTCGACGCGGACACCGTCGCCGCCTTCCTCCTCGACGTACGGTCCGCCCTGCGCCCGGAGCTGCGCCTGCTGGCCGCGTCGGCGACGACGGACGCCGAGGGCTGGGCCCGGCTGCTCGGAGACGCGCCGGTCGTCGAGGCCGCCGGGGTCGCCCACCCCGTGGAGGTCGTGTGGGCGCCGCCCACCCAGCCGGTCCGGCCGCCGCACGGGATGCGCGTCGATCCGGCACTGCTCACCCATGTGGCCGCCACGGTGCGCCGCGCACTGGCCGAGCGGGACGGCGATGTGCTGTGCTTCCTGCCCGGCGTCGGTGAAATCGCCCGCGTGGCACGGCAGTTGGGCCCGCTGCCCGGCGTCGAGGTACTCCAGGTGCACGGCCGGGCCCCCGCCGCCGTGCAGGACGCGGTGCTCGCCGGCTCCGCCGACGGGCGGCGGGTGGTGCTCGCCACCGCGGTCGCCGAGTCCTCCCTGACCGTGCCCGGCGTGCGGGTCGTCGTGGACTGCGGGCTCGCCCGCGAACCACGGGTCGACCACGCCCGGGGGCTCGGCGCGCTGACGACGGTTCGGGCCTCGCAGGCCGCGGCCCGCCAGCGCGCGGGCCGGGCCGGGCGCGAGGCACCGGGCGCGGTCTACCGCTGCTGGACCGAGGCGGAGCACCTGCGCCTGACCCGCTTCCCGGCACCCGAGATCAAGGTCGCCGACCTGGCCGCCTTCGCCCTTCAGGCCGCCTGCTGGGGCGACCCGTCGGCGGACGGACTCGCCCTGCTCGACGCGCCGCCGGGCGGCGCGATGGCCGCGGCGCGTTCCGTCCTGACGGCGATCGGTGCGGTGGACGACCGGGGCCGCGCCACCGACCGGGGCGCCCGCATGGCCCGCCTCGGCCTGCACCCCCGGCTCGCCCGGGCGCTGCTCGACGGCGCGGCGGAGGTCGGCGGCCGCCGGGCCGCGGAAGTGGTGGCCCTGCTCAGCGAGGAGCCACCACGGGAGTACGGGGACGACTTGGCGGCGGCCTGGCGCGCCGCGCGCCGGGGCGGCGACGGGTATGCGGCCCGCTGGCTCCAGGAGGTGCGGCGCCTTGCCTCCTCCGCCGGAAACCATCCCGAGCGGGGCTCCGACGAGTCCGCCGCCGGACTCGTCGCGGCGCTCGCGTTCCCGGAACGGGTGGCACGGGCCCGCGGCGGCGGCTCCTTCCTGATGGCGTCCGGTACCGGTGCCGAGGTCGCACAGGGATCGGGCCTCGCCACGGCGGACTGGCTGGCGGTGGCCGTCGCCGACCGGCCGGTCCAGGCGGCCTCGGCCCGGGTCCGGCTCGCCGCCGTCGTCGACGAACAGACCGCCCGGCTCGCGGCGGGGCACCTGTCGACGGAGGGCGAGGAGGTGCACTGGGAGGACGGAGACGTCGTCGCCCGTCGGGTGGCGCGGCTCGGCGCGATCGAGCTGTCCGTACGCCCGCTGAAGCACCCGGACGCGACACTCGTACGGATCTCGCTGCTCGACGGCCTGGCGCGGGACGGTCTGGGCCTGCTGCGCTGGACTCGTGACGCCCAGGGGCTGAGGGAGCGGCTCGCGTTCCTGCACCGGGTGCTCGGGGAGCCCTGGCCCGATGTCTCCGACGCGGCGCTGCTCGCCCGGCCCGACGCGTGGCTGGAGCCCGAGCTGTCGCGGGCCCGGCGCCGGGCCGACCTCGGCCGGATCGAGGCGGGAGCGGCGCTCAACCGGCTGCTGCCGTGGGCGACCGGGGAGGCGGCCCGGCTCGACGAGCTGGCCCCCGAGCGCATCCAGGTGCCGAGCGGGTCACGGATACGGGTGGAGTACGGGGGTGAACAGCCGGTACTCGCCGTCAAGTTGCAGGAGATGTTCGGCCTGGACGGCACGCCGACGGTGGCCGGTGTGCCGGTGCTCGTCCATCTGCTCTCCCCCGCCGGGCGGCCCGCCGCCGTCACCGCCGACCTCGCGAACTTCTGGCGTGACGGCTACCGGGCGGTCCGCGCCGAGCTGCGCGGCCGCTATCCCAAGCATCCGTGGCCGGAGGATCCGACGGCGGCGGAGCCGACGCGCTTCACGAAGGCGCGGCTCAAACAGTGAGGGGCGGCGGCCCGGGACGAACCGGCCAGGGATCCGTGGGCGGACCCGTCCGGGACCCGGCTCAGGCGACGACGGGGTCGAGCCGCTCGGTGACCGCGGGCGGCGGGTCGCTGGGGCGGCGGCTGCGCGCCTCCAGCCAGAGCGAGAGGGCGAGCAGCACGACGGCGAGACCGAGGAATCCCCAGGGAAGGTAGGAGGTGAGCAGCAGGACCAGGACGCGGTTCTTCTTGACCAGGTCGACCGTGTAGTTGACGTAGTCGTCACGCATCTTGACGTCGCCCGCGAACACGGTGACCTTGTCCCGGCCCCCGAGGAGGGTGCCGCCGCGCATCTCCTCCTGGTTGACCTCCTCGCCGTTGACCGGGGCACCGGTGACGGGGTCGATCCAGAACTTGCGGGTGGTGGTGTACCAGAGGGAGGTGCCGGTCGTCTTCTCCAGGGTGCTGGAGTCGATGCCCGGCAGGGGCATCTTCTTCGGGTACGGGACCTTGGTCCACGGGATGGTCTGCTCGAAGTAGTAGACGTCGAGGCCGTGGAACTTCTGGGTGCCCTTGTAGTGGATGGGTGCGGAGGTGCGGGCCTGGAAGTCGAAGTACTCGTAGTCCCGCTTCTCCGTCAGGAAGGGCCACTTGAACTCGATGCCCTTGCGCTGCACGGGGTCGCCGTCGACCATCTCACCGGTGGCGTGCACGGGCGCCTGGCTGTGGGCGTCGAAGATGTAGCGCTCGGGGATCTGGGAGACCATCTTGCCGTCGGGGCCCTGGACATAGGAGAGGGTGTCCCACACCACGACGTCCTTGCCCGCGCTCTTC
>NZ_NNBJ01000003.1:213797-477432 GCF_002803085.1 Streptomyces sp. CB01201
TCCTTGGCCGCCTCGACATTGCCCTTGAGCGTCTGGACCACGGTCACCTTGGGGACCGTCTTGGACTGCATGGTGGCGTAGTCGATGAGGGTGGCGTTCTTCGCTTCGAGGACCGCCTCCTGGTACTGGCTGGGCGGGATCTTCGCCAGCCGCGGGAAGGCGTACCAGCGCAGCAGCGGTGACAGGGCGCCGAAGAACACGGCGAGGGCGAGCAGGACGAGACTGGCTTTGCGTCGCATGGACCTGCTCTCCTTCTATGTGCTCTGCGTGGCGTGTTCCATGTGCTCTGCGTGGCGTGGCGTGGCTCTCGGTCCGGCTCTACTTGGTCTGGGTGATCTTCCCGGGGGCGCTGGGCACGGTGGTCAGCAGAGGCTTCGGCGAGGTCTTGCCCTCGGGAGCGCCGATGGCCGAGACCGTCAGGACGATGGCGAGGGCGGCGGCCAGCCCGATCGCGGCGGCTATCAGGGCACGCATGCTCGGCCTCCGGGAGCTGATGGGTCGTCAGGAGTGGGCACCGTAGCAACGCCGGGCCGAGATGAGAACACGTCGAACAGCCCCTCTGCCGTCGGACGGCAAAGGGGCTGCTGGGGAGCGCGGGACCGGCGGGCGCCTAGGAGGCGGCGGCCACCGTCAGTTCGAGGGTCAGCGTGCCGCCGCCCTCGGTGGTGAGGCGGAGCAGGAACGTGCCGGTCTGGGCGTCCGCGTACATCTTCGGCAGCACCAGGAGGCCGTTGGCGTCGGTCTTGAGGTCCTTCAGTTCGCGGACCGGGTTGCCCTTGGCGTCCTTGAAGTACGGGCCCTTGTCGTTGGCCTTGGGCGCGGCCTTCGGGTCGGCGTCGGCGGCCGGGGTCACGATCATGGCCGCGGAGGCCGCCACACCGGAGGCGACGCCGGTCTTGTAGGTCGCCTTGACCGAGACCTGGTTGGCGAACTCGCCGGACGGCGTGGCCGTCAGCGCCTTGGTGTCGGCGCGGACCAGCCGGTCGGCCTGCCGGGCGACGACCGTCGCCTTCCACTCGACGGCGGCCAGTGTGGAGGTGGCCAGAGTGGCCCGCACGGTGAACGTACCGGTCTTCTCGCCCGCCTTCAGGGCCGGGGCCGCGGCCGTGCCGTCGGCCGCGGTGGGCACCGTCACGGAGCCGGCGCCGCCGGCGAAGCGGGTGTCGGTGTCACCGACGATCTCGAACTTCACCGAGACCTTCGCCATCGCCTTGCCGGACGCGTCCTTCACCCGCGCCGTCGGCTGCCCGCCGAAGGCACCGCCCGCGAACGCGGTGAGCTCGTCGGCGCCGGCGTTCTCGAACGTCGTCGCCCGCGGCACGGGCGGCTTGCTGGGGTCGCCGCCGGGCTTGGTGGGCGGCACGGGCGGCTTGACCGGCGGGACCGGCGGCTTCGGCTTGGGGGCCGGAGGGGTGGGGGCCGGCTTGGTACTGGGCGGCGAAACCGGCGGGTGAGGCGTCTGCTGGGCGGGGGTGTGACCGCCGGACGTCCGGTCGCTGCGGCGGCTGGGCAGCGTGCCCGTGCCGTCGGGGACCTCATGGGTGCCGCGCCGGTAGAAGTCGAACCAGTTGGTGACCGTGGTCAGGTATTCCTGCGACTGGTTGTAGCTCAGGATCGCCTTGTCCAGGTCGGCCTTCACCGCGACATCGCGGCCGTTGCCGCACAGGTAGAACCCGGCCGCGAGGGCCGCGTCGTAGACGTTGTTGGGGTCCTTGACGCCGTCGCCGTTGCCGTCCTTGCCCGAGGACGCCCAGGTCGACGGGATGAACTGCATCGGGCCGACCGCACGGTCGTGCACCTTGTCGCCGTCGTAGACGCCGCCGTCGGTGTCGGTGATGTTCGCGAACCCGGCGCCGTTGAGCACCGGGCCGAGGATCGGCGTGAGCGTGGTGCCGTTGACGCTGACACGGCCGCCGTTGGCGTGCCCGGACTCGACCTTGCCGATGCCGCCGAGGAGTTCCCAGGGCAGGTGGCAGTTCGGCCGGTCCGTGGCGAGCGTGGCCGCAGCCTTCTTGTACGCGTCGAGAACGGTGGCGGGTATGCCCTGCTGGTCACCGGTGGGCAGCGTGCCCGTCGAGGTGTTCGGCGGCGTCGGCGACACCAGCGGCGGAAGGTCGGTGTAGTACGGGGAGTTGCCGGAGGCCGGGGCTTCCGGGGTGGGAGCGGGCGTCGGCGTCGCGTCGGAGGCCGCCTGGTCGATGGGGGTGCTCGCGTGCACGATCCCCGGCGCCTGCGATGCGGAAAGCGCCGCGACCGCCAACGCGGCCACCGCCGTGGTGCCCGCTCCCTTGCGCAGTCGTCGGCCCATGTGCGGTGCCATACGTCAAGTCCCTCCCCGTACTCGGCTGTCCGCGCTCCCCAGCGCGAGACTCACGTGACACTACGGCAACCGATGGCGCCATGACACCGTGGGCTGACCGGTTTTCACTGATTCGCCACCAGCGCGTTGCCGACGGGTGGGGAGGGGGCGGGCGCCGAATACCGAACGCCGCTGGTCGCTGACGAACAAGTGCCGGACATCAGCCGAAAGTTGAAATCGGTCATCTGTCATCCCACACCCTCCGGCTAACGCCCCGCTAACGGCCGCCCCACCCCGCACCCCTCCCCCACCCCTAGTGGGCCGCCGACTCCCAGTCGTGGCCCGCGCCCACCGACACGTCCAGCGGGGCGCGCAGTTCCACCGCACCCGCCATCTCTCGGCGGACCAGCTCCTCGACCTGCTCGCGCTCGCCCGGCGCGATCTCCAGCACGATTTCGTCGTGGACCTGGAGCAGCAGGCGCGAGGTGAGACCCGCTTCCGTCAGCGCGCGGTCCACGTTCAGCATCGCGACCTTGACGATGTCGGCGGCCGTGCCCTGGATGGGGGCGTTGAGCGCCATGCGCTCGGCCATTTCGCGGCGCTGGCGGTTGTCGCTGTTGAGGTCCGGCAGGTAGCGGCGGCGGCCCAGCATCGTCTCGGTGTAGCCGGTCGCGCGGGCCTCTTCGACGGCGCGCTGGAGGTAGTCGCGTACACCGCCGAAGCGCTCGAAGAAGGTGTCCATCAGACCGCGGGCCTCGCCCGCTTCGATGTTGAGCTGCTGCGAGAGGCCGAACGCGGACAGGCCGTAGGCCAGGCCGTACGACATCGCCTTGATCTTGCGGCGCATCTCCGGGTCGACCTGGGTCTTGTCGACGCCGAAGACCTGGGAGGCGACGGTGGTGTGGAGGTCCTCGCCGGAGGTGAACGCCTCGATGAGGCCCGCGTCCTCGGACAGGTGGGCCATCACGCGCAGTTCGATCTGGCTGTAGTCCGCGGTGAGCAGCGATTCGTAGCCCTCGCCGACGACGAAGCCCCGCCGGATGGCGCGGCCTTCGTCGGTGCGCACCGGAATGTTCTGGAGGTTGGGGTCGGTGGAGGACAGGCGGCCGGTCGCGGCGACGGTCTGGTTGAACGTGGTGTGGATGCGGCCGTCCGTCGCGATGGTCTTGATGAGGCCTTCGACGGTGACGCGCAGTTTGGCCTGTTCGCGGTGGCGCAGCATGAGGACGGGCAGTTCGTGCTCGGTCTGGGCGGCGAGCCAGGCGAGAGCGTCGGCGTCCGTGGTGTAGCCGGTCTTGGTCTTCTTCGTCTTGGGCAGGGCCAGTTCGCCGAAGAGGACCTCCTGGAGCTGCTTGGGCGAGCCGAGGTTGAACTCGTGGCCGACCGAGGCGTGCGCCTCCTTCACGGCCTGCTGCACCGCGCCGGCGAACTGCTGCTCCATGGCTTCCAGGTGGGCGCGGTCGGCGGCGATGCCGTTGCGTTCCATGCGGGCCAGGAGGAGGGAGGTGGGGAGCTCGACGTCCGTGAGCAGTTCGGCGGCGCCGACTTCCTTGAGGCGTTCGGTGAACGCGCCGCCGAGGTCGAGGACGGCTCGGGCCTGCGTCATGAGGGCGGCGGCCTCGGCCTCGTCGTCCGCGCCGAAGGCGAGCTGGCCGTCGGCGGCGCCGGCCGGGGCCAGTTCGCGCCCCAGGTATTCGACGGACAGGGCGTCGAGGGCGAAGGAGCGGCGGCCGGGCTTGACGAGGTAGGCCGCGAGCGCGGTGTCCATCGTGACGCCGGCGATGGTCCAGCCGTGCTCGGGGAAGACCCGCATGGCTGCCTTGGCGTTGTGCATGACCTTGGGCCGCTCCGTGTCGGCGATCCAGGCGGCGAAGGCCCGCTCGTCGGCCTCGTCGATCTGGGCCGGGTCGAACCAGCCGGCCGCGCCGCCGGCCGCGGCCAGGGCGATCTCGGTGACGCTGCCGGAGCCGAGGGCCCAGGTGTCGACGGTGGCGACGCCCAGGACCTGGGTGGCGTGCTCGGCGAGCCAGGGGGCGAGCTCGCCGGCGCCGAGCACGGTGCCTTCGACCTCGACGCCGGCGGCGGGCGCCGGGGCGGTCTCGGCGTCGGCCGCGCCCGGGTCGACGGCGAGCAGGCGCTCACGCAGCGAGGGGTTGCGGATCTCCAGGACGTCCAGGACGCCGGTGACCGCACTGCGGTCGTAGGGCGCGCGTTCCAGTTCGGCCGGGCCCTTGGGCAGCTCGACGTCCTTGACCATCTCGGTGAGCCGGCGATTGAGCTTCACCGCGTCGAGGTGGTCGCGGAAGTTCTGTCCGGCCTTGCCCTTGACCTCTTCGGCGCGCTCGACGAGCGAGGCGAACGAACCGAACTGGTTGATCCACTTGGCGGCGGTCTTCTCGCCGACGCCGGGGATGCCGGGCAGGTTGTCCGACGGGTCGCCGCGCAGGGCCGCGAAGTCGGGGTACTGCTGGGGGGTGAGGCCGTACTTCTCCTCGACCTTCTCCGGGGTGAAGCGGGTCAGCTCGGAGACGCCCTTGGTGGGGTAGAGGACGGTGACGTTCTCGGAGACGAGCTGGAAGGAGTCGCGGTCGCCGGTGACGATGAGGACCTCGAAGCCGGCCGCCTCGGCCTGGGTGGCGAGCGTGGCGATGATGTCGTCGGCCTCGAAGCCGTCGGTGGCGAAGCGGTCGACGTGCATCGCGTCGAGGAGCTCGCCGATCAGCTCGACCTGGCCCTTGAACTCGTCGGGGGTCTTCGACCGGTTCGCCTTGTAGTCGGGGAACTCGGTGGAGCGCCAGGTCTTGCGGGAGACGTCGAACGCCACCGCGAAGTGGGTGGGCGCCTCGTCACGCAGCGTGTTCGCGAGCATGGACATGAAGCCGTAGACCGCGTTGGTGGGCTGGCCCGTCGCGGTGGTGAAGTTCTCCGCGGGCAGCGCGAAGAACGCCCGGTACGCCAGGGAGTGCCCGTCCATGAGGAGCAGGCGCGGTCGGTTGTCCGGGGTCTTCTTCGATGCTGTCTCAGCCATGCCCACGATCCTGCCACGCCCCACTGACAATCCCGGCCAGTCCCACCCCCGGCCGCCCGTCCCCGGCCCCGGTGCGACCTGCCCGGTGCGACCTGCCCGGCGCGGCTGTCGGTGGCGCGTGGCAGGATCGGTGGTGTACGCATCCCGCGGCCGCACGCCTGCCCGCGGGTGCCCGCACCACAGGTCCGCACGCCGTGCCCGCCCGCAGTGTCCGATCGGCACAGCCGCACGACGTGTTCGCTCGAAGGGGAGCAGCGCCATGGCCAGCAAGCCGCCCACAGGTGATCCGGTCCAGGACGCGCCGCAGGTCGAGGCGCCCCAGCACGCGGCGGCCGGGCTGCCCGCGATCGGGCACACGCTCTTGATGGCGCAGCAGCAGATGGGGGTGCGGCGCACCGCGCAGACCCTGCTGAAGGTCAACCAGAAGAACGGCTTCGACTGTCCGGGCTGTGCGTGGCCGGAGGGCGACAAGCGGCACACGGCGGAGTTCTGTGAGAACGGTGCGAAGGCGGTGGCGGAGGAGGCGACGCTGCGCCGGGTGACGCCGGATTTCTTCGCGGCGCATCCGCTGTCCGACCTCGCCGCCCGCAGTGGGTACTGGCTGGGCCAGCAGGGCCGTATCACGCAGCCGATGTATCTGCCGGAGGGCGGCGACCGGTACGAGGCCATCACCTGGGAGCGGGCCTTCGGGATCATCGCCGAGGAGCTGACCGCGCTGGACTCCCCCGACGAGGCCCTCTTCTACACCTCGGGGCGTACCAGCAATGAGGCGGCGTTCCTGCTGCAGCTGTTCGCCCGCGAGTTCGGCACGAACAATCTGCCCGACTGTTCCAACATGTGCCACGAGTCGTCGGGTTCGGCGCTGACGGAGACCCTCGGCGTCGGCAAGGGCAGTGTGTCCCTGGAGGATCTGCACCGGGCCGATCTGATCGTGATCGCCGGCCAGAATCCGGGGACCAACCATCCCCGGATGCTGTCGGCGCTGGAGAAGGCGAAGTCGGCGGGCGCGAAGATCATTTCGGTGAATCCGCTGCCGGAGGCGGGACTTGAGAAGTTCAAGAACCCGCAGACGCCGCAGGGCATGATCAAGGGCGCCGCCCTCACCGACCTGTTCCTGCAGATCCGCATCGGCGGCGACCAGGCCCTGTTCCGCCTCCTCAACAAGCTGATCGTCGAGACGGAGGGCGCCGTCGACGAGCTGTTCGTGCGCGAACACACCCATGGCTTCGAGGAGTTCGAGGCCGCGGCCAAGGAGGCCGACTGGGACGCGACACTCGCCGCGACGGGCCTGACGCGCCCCGAGATCGAGCAGGCGCTCACGATGGTCCTCGCCTCGCGCCGCACCATCGTGTGCTGGGCGATGGGACTGACCCAGCACAAGCACTCGGTGCCGACGATCCGCGAGGTCGTCAACTTCCTTCTGCTGCGCGGCAACATCGGGCGGCCCGGCGCCGGAGTGTGTCCGGTGCGCGGCCATTCCAATGTGCAGGGCGACCGTACGATGGGCATCTTCGAGCGCCCCGCGCCCGCCTTCCTGGACGCGCTGGAGAAGGAGTTCGGCTTCGCCCCGCCCCGTCACCACGGCCATGACGTCGTACGGTCCATCGAGGCGCTGCGCGACGGCCGGGCGAAGGTGTTCTTCGCGATGGGCGGCAACTTCGTGGCCGCCACGCCCGACACCGACGTCACCGAGGCCGCGATGCGCCGGGCCTCGCTCACGGTGCATGTCTCCACCAAGCTGAACCGCTCGCATGCGGTCACCGGCCGCCGGGCGCTGATCCTGCCCACGCTCGGGCGCACCGACAAGGACGTCCAGAAGAGCGGCCGCCAGTTCGTGACCGTCGAGGACTCGATGGGCATGGTGCACGCCTCGCGCGGCAACCTCACCCCGGCCAGTCCGCATCTGCTGTCGGAGCCGGCCATCGTGGCACGGATGGCGCGAGCCACGCTCGGCCCCAAGTCGGCCGTGGACTGGGCGGAGTTCGAGCGGGACTACGCCGCGATCCGCGACCGCATCGCCCGGGTGGTGCCGGGCTTCGACGACTTCAACGCCAAGGTCGCACACCCCGGCGGCTTCCAGCTCCCGCACGCCCCGCGCGACGAGCGGCGCTTCCCGACGGCCACCGGCAAGGCCAATTTCACGGCCGCCGCGGTGGAGGCGCCCGAGCTGCCCGAGGGCCGGCTGCTCCTTCAGACGCTGCGCTCGCACGACCAGTACAACACCACCATCTACGGTCTCGACGACCGCTACCGCGGCATCAGGGGCGGTCGCCGGGTCGTCCTCGTCAACCCGGAGGACGCCCGTCAACTGGGCCTGGCGGACGGGGCGTACACGGATCTGGTGAGCGAGTGGAAGGACGGGGTGGAGCGGCGGGCGCCGGGCTTCCGCGTGGTGCACTATCCGACGGCGCGGGGCTGCGCCGCCGCCTACTACCCGGAGACCAATGTGCTGGTACCGCTGGGTTCGACGGCCGACGTCAGCAACACTCCGGCGAGCAAATCGGTGGTCGTACGGTTCGAGCCGGCGGCCGGGGCGGGGAATGAGAGCTGAGCCCTAAGCGTTTGCTCAGTCATCTGGTATGACGGTGCGGACACAGCCATGACGGGTGTGGACACAGCACAGTGACGCAGATGAACGGAGCCGGGCCCATGGGCGAGCAGCACAGCGTGAAGTTTCCGCAGGAAGTCGTCGAGGAGTACGCGGCCCTCGGCGTCGATCTGCCCGCCATGTTCTCCGCCGGGGACCTGGGCACCCGCATGGGCGTGCAGATCGTCGAGGCCTCCGCCGAGAAGGTCGTGGGCACCATGCCCGTCGAGGGCAACACCCAGCCGTACGGGCTGCTGCACGGCGGCGCCTCGGCGGTGCTCGCCGAGACGCTCGGCTCGGTCGGCTCGATGCTGCACGGCGGCAGCTCCAAGATCGCCGTCGGGGTGGACCTGAACTGCACCCACCACCGCGGGGCGCGCAGCGGCCTGGTCACCGGGGTCGCCACCCCCGTGCACCGCGGGCGCTCGACGGCGACGTACGAGATCGTCATCACCGACGAGCAGGACAAGCGGGTCTGCACGGCCCGGCTGACCTGCCTGCTGCGGGACGCGGAGGGCCTCAAGGGCTGAGACCGCGCCGCCCGCGCCCCGGACCGGCCAATTCCGTTCACGGGCGGGCGAGTTGAGCACGGCATGGCCGGCGAGTCGGGGACTCGCCGGCCATTGTCACGCCCGGGGGCGCGTTCTAACGTCGAGTCATGAGGACCCGGGCGCGACCTTGGGCACACGCACGGATCGCGCTGGCATGCGTGCTCGCCGCGGCGGGAGGCCTCACGGGCTGCTCGTCCGCCGGCGACACCACCGCCCGCGACACCCCCGCCCCGGCCACCTCCTCCCTCAACTCGCCGTCACCGCACACCACTTCACCGGCCGAGCTGTGCACGCACCTGATCACGTACTGGGCGAAGCAGGAGCTGGACGAGGGGCAGGGCTCGGGGCTCGACTACCAGGAGAAGGGCCTGTCCGACGGGCAGAACGCGATCCTCCTGACCACGCTGGCCGCGGCCCGCACCGAGCGCGCGGCCCACGGCGCGGCCGCCGGTGACCGGCTCATCGAGCAGCGGGCGCAGCGGGGTTGCGCCGAGCGCTATCGCAACGGGACGCCCACGACCGACCCTTGGGCGCAGACCAAACTGCCCACCCCCTCCAGCCCGTCGTAACACAGCGTAACGATCATCGGGGTCGCGACGGGCGGGAACCGGCCCCGGGACAGCGCTCTCCCGGCCACTGCCCGACTTCCGGACGCACCCCGGCCTGTCAGCAGCATGATCCCCTCAAGCCCCTTAGCGGAACAGGGCGTTCTCATCATGCGAGAAATCCCGCCGCCCCGAAATGTGCACATTGCCCGCACTGCACCACCAAGGTTTGGCCTTGGCATAACAAGAAAGTCACATCCTGTCCCGGCTGCTCCCCACCCCCCTCGGCTGCGCTTAGAGTCACGGCCAGTCACCGCGCCGCCGGGTGCGACTGCTGCACGGCCCTTACCGATCAGTACGGCCCGGCGACCGACACGGCACCTCACTCACGAGGAGGCCGCGCCAGGGAAAGGACCCATCGTGCGACACC
The DNA here is from genome assembly GCF_002803085.1 of Streptomyces sp. CB01201. GTDB lineage: Bacteria > Actinomycetota > Actinomycetes > Streptomycetales > Streptomycetaceae > Streptomyces > Streptomyces hundungensis. The sequence goes on from NZ_NNBJ01000003.1 coordinate 223,238, forward strand.
GTTCCTTGCTCATCCTCACTACAGTGCTCACCACAGGCGCACTCACGCTCACCGCCTGTGGTTCGCGCGACAAAAGCAGCGGCGACGACAGCAGCGGCAAGAAGCAGACCGTCGTCATCGGCGTAGACGCGCCCCTCACGGGTGACCTGTCCGCCCTCGGCCTGGGCATCAAGAACTCCGCCGACCTCGCCGCCCAGACGGCGAACAAGCAGAACCTCGTCCCCGGCGTCGAGTTCAAGACCCAGCCGCTCGACGACCAGGCCCAGCCCTCCGTCGGCCAGCAGAACGCCACCAAGTTCATCGGTGACAAGAGCGTCGTCGGCGTCGTCGGCCCCCTGAACTCCAGCGTCTCGCAGTCCATGCAGAAGCCGCTGAACGACGCCGGCCTCACCCAGATATCCCCCGCCAACACGGGCACCGAGCTGACCCAGGGCGACGGCTGGAAGACCGGCAACAAGGTCCGCCCCTACAAGACCTTCTTCCGCACCGCCACCACCGACCAGGTCCAGGGCGCCTTCGCCGCCAACTACCTGTTCAAGAACGCCAAGATCGACACGGTCTACCTCATCGACGACCAGAAGACCTACGGCGCCGGGCTCGCCGCGTCCTTCAAGGACACCTTCACCAAGCTCGGCGGCAAGATCGTCGGCTCCGACCACATCAACCCCGACGACCGCGACTTCAACGCCATCGTCGCCAAGGTCAAGACCACCGGAGCCAAGGCCCTCTACTACGGCGGCGAATACCCCGCCGCCGGCCCCCTGAGCCAGCAGCTCAAGGACAGCGGCACCAACATCCCGCTCATGGGCGGCGACGGCATCTACAGCGCCGACTTCATCAAGCTCAACAAGAAGGCCAACGGCGACCTCGCCACCTCCGTCGGCAAGCCCGTCGAACAGCTCGACTCCGCCAAGAGCTTCATCGCCAACTACAAGACGGCCGGCTACAAGGACGCCTACGAGGCCTACGGGGGCGGCACCTACGACGCCACCTGGGCCATCATCCAGGCCGTCAAGGACGTCGTCACCGCCAACAGCGGCAAGCTCCCCAGCGGCGACCTGCGCGCCAAGGTCCTCGACGCCGTCGGCAAGGTCAAGTTCGACGGAGTCACCGGCCCCGTCTCCTTCGACCAGTACGGCGACACCACCAACACCATGATGACCGCCTACAAGGTCACCGACGGCGCCTGGAAGCCCGAGCTCAGCGAGGCCTACAAGCCGTAACCCGGCGACATCCCGCCACACGCACACAGGACCGCGCGGGAGCGCCACCAGCGCTCCCGCGCGGTGCCATATCCGATCACTTCACGGAGGCCCCGCGGTGCACGAACTGCCGCAACAGCTGGCCAATGGACTCATCCTCGGCGCGATGTACGGACTGATCGCGATCGGGTACACGATGGTCTACGGCATTGTCCAGCTCATCAACTTCGCCCACGGCGAGATATTCATGGTCGGGGGCTTCGGGGCTCTCACCGTGTTCCTCGCACTCCCCTCAGGCTTCTCCCTCCTCGCCGCCATCCCCCTCATGATCATCGGCGGCGTCATCGTCTCCGTGCTCGTCGCCACCGCCGCCGAACGCTTCGCCTACCGGCCCCTGCGCAACGCGCCCCGCCTGGCCCCCCTCATCACCGCCATCGGCCTCTCCCTCGCCCTCCAGCAGGCCGTATGGAAGTGGTACCCCGACGCCAAGAAGGACCGTTCCTTCCCCCAGTTCAACGGCGACCCCTTCCACGTCCTCGGCGCCAACATCCAGCGCGGCGACCTCTTCATCCTCATCGCCGCCCCCGTCTGCATGATCGCCCTCGGGTTCTACGTCACCAAAACCCGCACCGGCCGCGGCATGCAAGCCACCGCCCAGGACCCCGACACCGCCAAACTCATGGGCATCAACACCGACCGCATCATCGTCATGGCCTTCGCCATCGGCGCCGCGTTCGCCGCCATCGCCGCCGTCGGCTACGGCCTCCACAACGGCCAAGTCGGCTTCCGCATGGGCTTCATCATGGGCCTCAAAGCCTTCACCGCAGCCGTACTCGGCGGCATCGGCAACATCTACGGAGCCATGCTCGGCGGCATCGTCCTCGGCCTCGCCGAAGCCCTCGCCGTCGGCTACGTCGGCAACATCCCCAGCATGGAACTCTTCGGCGGCGGCGCCTGGAAGGACGTATGGGCCTTCGTCCTCCTCATCGTCGTCCTCCTCGTGCGACCCCAAGGGTTGCTCGGCGAACGCGTCGCGGACAGGGCGTGAACACCATGACCACCAACACCACCCACCGCGACAGCGGCACCCCGCTCATCCCGCTGCCCACCAGCCTCGCCCGGCACACCGTCACCGCCGGCGCCGCCATCGCCCTCATCGGCACCTTCATGGCCTGGACCTGGACCAGCGACTTCCCCGGCGACCTCACCGTCGACGGCTACCCCGGCGGCCTCCAACTCCTCACCCTCACCGCCGCCGCCCTCACCCTCCTGTTCGCCCTCTCCGCCTACGGCGTCCAAGGACTGCGCTGGCTCACCCCCGCAGGCACCAACGCCCCCCTGCGCCTCCTCGCCCTCGCCACCTTCGGCACCACCGGCTACACCCTCGGCGCCATATCCGACGAACTCGGCGGCATCGTCAACCTCGAACCCGGCGCCTACGTCTCCGGCATCGGCGCCCTCATCGCCCTCATCGCCGCCTTCGCCCTCCCCGGCGACACCCCCGGCACCGACACCACCGGCGACAACCCCTGGCGACGCATCCGCCACACCCTCGCCGCCCCCAGCGCCCGCCCCGCCCAACCCATCCCCGACTGGGCCGGCATCCTCGTCATCGTCGCCGCCTTCGCCATCGGCCTCTACGTCTTCGCCTACGGCATCGACACCGCCTACACCGAACTGTTCATCGGCTTCCTCATCACCGCCGGATTCACGTTCGCCGCCCTCACCCAAGCAGGCCTCCTCACCCGCCTCTCCGCACTCACCGCACAACACCGCACCGTCACCCTCAGCGCCGCCTTCGTCGCCGCCATCTGCTTCCCCTTCACCCAATCCAGCGACGAATACGCCCTCATCGGCGCCAACATCCTCATCTTCGCCACCGTCGCCCTCGGCCTCAACGTCGTCGTCGGCCTCGCCGGCCTCCTCGACCTCGGCTACGTCGCCTTCCTCGGCGTCGGCGCCTACGCCGCAGCCCTCGTCTCCGGCGCCAGCACCTCCAGCCTCGGCGTCCACTTCCCCTTCTGGGCCGCCATCCTCGTCGGCGCCGGCGCATCCCTCGTCTTCGGCGTCCTCATCGGCGCCCCCACCCTGCGCCTGCGCGGCGACTACCTCGCCATCGTCACCCTCGGCTTCGGCGAAATCTTCCGCATCACCATGAACAACCTCAACGGGAACAGCGGACCCAACGTCACCAACGGCTCCCGCGGCATCCCCGCCATCCCCGACATCACCATCTTCGGATGGGACCTCGGCATCAGCCACGACATCGCCGGCTTCACCCTCGGCAAACCCGGCAACTACTACCTGCTGATGCTCGTCATCACCCTCGTCGTCGTCACCGTCTTCCGCCGCAGCGCCGACAGCCGCATCGGCCGCGCCTGGGTCGCCATCCGCGAAGACGAAACCGCCGCCACCGCCATGGGCATCAACGGCTTCCGCGTCAAACTCATCGCCTTCGCACTCGGCGCCACCCTCGCCGGACTCGCCGGCACCGTACAAGGCCACCTCACCAGCACCGTCACCCCCGAGCAGTACCAATTCGCCGGATCCGTACCCCCCAACTCCGCCTTCCTCCTCGCCGCCGTCATCCTCGGCGGCATGGGAACCATGAGCGGACCCCTCATCGGCGCAGCACTGCTCTACCTCATCCCGGCCAAACTCCAATTCATGCAGGACTACCAGCTCCTCCTCTTCGGAGTAGCCCTCATCGTCCTCATGCGCCTGCGCCCCGAAGGCATCATCGCCGACCGCAGGAAAAAGCTCGAATTCCACGAGACCGGCCAACTCGACACACCAGAAACCAGCCTCACCGACACACCCGTCGGCGTCACCAAGGCGGGGGCGTGACCAGCATGACCACCACACCCAACACCGTCCTCCACGCCAGCGGCGTCACCATGCGATTCGGCGGCCTCACCGCCGTCCGAAACGTCGACCTCACCGTCAACAGCGGCGAAATCATCGGCCTCATCGGACCCAACGGCGCAGGCAAGACCACCTTCTTCAACTGCCTCACCGGCCTGTACGTCCCCACCGAAGGAAAAGTGACCTACAAAGGCACCGTCCTTCCCCCCAAACCCCACCTCGTCACCCAGGCCGGCGTCGCCCGCACCTTCCAGAACATCCGCCTCTTCCCCAACATGACCGTCCTGGAAAACGTCCTCGTCGGCCGCCACACCCGCACCAAAGAAGGCCTCTGGTCCGCACTCCTGCGCCTCCCCGGATTCAAAAAAGCAGAAAACGCATCCCGCGAACGCGCCATGGAACTCCTGGAATTCACAGGACTCGCCGACAAAGCCGACCACCTCTCCCGCAACCTCCCCTACGGCGAACAACGCAAGCTCGAAATCGCCCGCGCCCTCGCCAGCGAACCCGGACTCCTCCTCCTCGACGAGCCCACCGCCGGCATGAACCCCCAAGAAACCCGCGCCGCCGAAGAACTCATCTTCGCCATCCGCGACCAAGGCATCGCCGTCCTCGTCATCGAGCACGACATGCGCTTCATCATGAACCTCTGCGACCGCGTCTCCGTCCTCGTCCAAGGCGAAAAACTCGTCGAAGGCACCCCCGACATCGTCCAAGCCGACGAACGCGTCATCGCCGCCTACCTCGGCACCCCCTTCGAAGGCGCACCCGGAGACGAAGAACTCGCCGAAGTAGAAGCCGCCGAAACGGCGCAGAGCACCACCAGCACCGAGGGAGACACCCAGTGACCGCACTCCTCGAAGTCGAGGACCTCCGGGTCGCCTACGGCAAAATCGAAGCCGTAAAAGGCATCTCCTTCAGCGTCGAAGCAGGACAGGTCGTCACCCTCATCGGCACCAACGGCGCCGGAAAAACCACCACCCTGCGCACCCTCTCCGGCCTCCTCGAACCCCTCGCCGGAACCATCACCTTCGACGGCAAACCCCTCAAAAACGTCCCCGCACACAAAATCGTCGCCCTCGGAATGGCCCACTCCCCCGAAGGCCGCCACATCTTCCCCCGCATGACCATCGAGGACAACCTCCGCCTCGGCGCCTACCTCCGCGACGACAAAACCGGCATCGAAAAAGACATCCAACGCGCCTACGACCTCTTCCCCATCCTCGGAGAACGCCGCAAACAAGCAGCCGGCACCCTCTCAGGCGGCGAACAACAAATGCTCGCCATGGGCCGCGCCTTGATGTCCCAGCCCAAACTCCTCATGCTCGACGAACCCTCCATGGGCCTCTCCCCGATCATGATGCAGAAAATCATGGCCACCATCACCGAACTCAAAGCCCAAGGCACCACCATCCTGCTCGTCGAACAGAACGCCCAAGCCGCGCTCTCCCTCGCCGACCAGGGCCACGTCATGGAAATCGGCAAAATCGTCCTCTCCGGAACCGGACAAGACCTCCTCCACGACGAATCAGTCCGCAAGGCCTACCTCGGCGAAGACTGAACCCCGCACCACACAAAAGCGGCCCGCACCCGGAACTGCCTCCGGATGCGGGCCCTTTGCGTGCGCGTCGAGCTACGTGCGCGTCGGGAACTACTCCCCCTTCGCCGCCTTCTTCTCCTCGGCGTCCTCAATAACCGCCTCGGCCACCTGCTGCATCGACATCCGACGATCCATCGACGTCTTCTGAATCCAACGGAACGCCGCCGGCTCCGACAACCCGTACTGCGTCTGCAACACCGACTTCGCCCGGTCCACCAGCTTGCGCGTCTCCAGACGCTGCGAAAGGTCCGCGACCTCCTGCTCCAGCGCCTTCAACTCCGTGAACCGCGACACCGCCATCTCGATCGCCGGCACCACATCGCTCTTCGAGAACGGCTTCACCAGATACGCCATCGCACCGGCGTCCCGCGCCCGCTCCACCAGATCCCGCTGACTGAACGCCGTCAGCATCAACACCGGAGCGATCGACTCCTTCGCGATCAGCTCCGCCGCGGAGATCCCGTCCAGGACCGGCATCTTCACATCCAGGATCACCAGATCCGGCTGGTGCTCACGGGCCAGCTCGACGGCCTTCTGCCCGTCACCGGCCTCGCCGACGACCGCGTAGCCCTCTTCCTCCAGCATCTCTTTGAGATCGAGGCGGATGAGGGCCTCGTCCTCGGCGATGACGACGCGCGTCGTCATCGGCGGGACGTGCGTCGCGTCGTCGTCTGCGGTGGGCTGGGGCGACTCGGGGGCGGTCACGGGGGGCTCCTCGGTGCGGGGCATGATGCTGCTCTTCAGAAGGGTACCTAGCTGCTGTCGCGGCGGATGAACGGGTACACTCCTGCCAGCACCCTTGCCGGGTTGGCGGAACGGCATACGCGGATGTCTCAAACACATCTGTCCGAAAGGGCATGCGGGTTCGAATCCCGCACTCGGCACTCTCAGTAAGCGGAGCTTCACGTTCGCGTGAAGCTCCGCTTTTTGCTACCTGGAGCGACGGCACGTGACCCAGGGTGCTCGTATGAACTTTCATGGCACAGAGGTACGACTAAAGGCACTCGGGCTGCTGCGGGCGGGTACGAGGAACGCGGACGTGGCGCGCCAGTTGAACGTGCCGCTCGGCACGGTCTCGTACTGGCTGCACATGGACCGCTCCAAACGGGGCGAATGCCCTGGCTCGCACGACCCGAAGTGTCCGCGCTGCGACGACCGCCCCTTGGATGCTGCGGCGTATGCGTACCTGCTGGGCCTCTATCTCGGCGACGGTCACATCAGTCAGTACGCCGCGCACCGAGTGCCGAACCTGATGATCACCCTCGACGACGCCTGGCCTGGTGTGCAGGCGGAGGCCGAGACGTCGATACTACGAATATCCCCGGTACTTCTTCACCAACAAGTCCGACGACATCCGCGCCCTCTGCGGCGCAGCACTCGATCTCGTCGGCGTCGAGTGGACCACCCTCGCGCGCGGCAGCGATCCGTTCAACATCTCCATCGCCCGCAAGGCATCCGTCGCCCTCATGGACCAGCACATAGGGCCCAAGTACTGAGCCGTGGGAAGCCAAGTAACCCAGGGGCCCCCTGCGAAGGGGTGGGGCAAGGGGCCGTGGCCCAGGGTTACTTGGGGCTGTCGTCCTCGCCGATGTGGTGGACGCGGACCAGGTTCGTCGAACCGGGGACGCCCGGTGGGGAGCCCGCCGTGATGACGACGACGTCGCCCTTCTGGCAGCGGCCGACCTTCAGGAGCATCTCGTCGACCTGCGCCACCATCTCGTCGGTGGATTCGACGTGCGGGCCGAGGAACGTCTCCACGCCCCAGGTGAGGTTGAGCTGGGAGCGGGTGGCCGGCACGGGGGTGAAGGCGAGGAGCGGGATCGGGGAGCGGTAGCGGGAGAGGCGTTTGACGGTGTCGCCGGACTGGGTGAAGGCGACGAGGAATTTGGCGCCGAGGAAGTCGCCCATTTCGGCGGCGGCTCGGGCGACGGCGCCGCCTTGGGTGCGGGGTTTGTTGCGGTCGGTGAGGGGCGGGAGTCCCTTGGCGAGGACGTCTTCTTCGGCTGCTTCGACGATGCGGCCCATGGTTTTGACGGTTTCGATGGGGTATTTGCCGACGCTGGTTTCGCCGGAGAGCATGACGGCGTCGGTGCCGTCGATGACGGCGTTGGCGACGTCGCTGGCTTCGGCCCTGGTGGGGCGGGAGTTGTCGATCATCGAGTCGAGCATTTGGGTGGCGACGATGACGGGTTTGGCGTTGCGTTTGGCGAGTTTGATGGCTCGCTTCTGGACGATGGGGACTTGTTCGAGGGGCATTTCGACGCCGAGGTCGCCGCGGGCGACCATGATGCCGTCGAAGGCGGCGACGATGTCGTCGATGTTGTCGACGGCTTGGGGTTTTTCGATTTTGGCGATGACGGGGAGGCGTCGGCCTTCTTCGTCCATGATGCGGTGGACGTCGTGGATGTCCTGGCCGCTGCGGACGAAGGAGAGGGCGATGATGTCGGCGCCGGTGCGCAGGGCCCAGCGGAGGTCTTCTTCGTCCTTGTCGGAGAGGGCGGGGACGGAGACGGCTACGCCGGGGAGGTTGAGGCCTTTGTGGTCGGAGACCATGCCTCCTTCGATGACGAGGGTGTGGACGTGGGGGCCGTCGACGCCGGTGACTTGGAGGGTGACTTTGCCGTCGTCGACGAGGATGCGTTCGCCGGTGGTGACGTCGGCGGCGAGGCCTTGGTAGGTGGTGCCGCAGTGGTGTCGGTCGCCTTGGGTGTCGGGTTCGACGGTGATGGTGAATTCGTCGCCGCGTTCAAGGAGTACGGGGCCTTCGGTGAAGCGACCGAGGCGGATCTTCGGGCCTTGAAGGTCGGCGAGGATGCCGATGTTGTGGCCGGTTTCTTCGGAGGCTTTGCGGACGTGGTGGTAGCGCTGTTCGTGTTCGGTGTAGGTGCCGTGGCTGAGGTTGAAGCGGGCTACGTCCATTCCGGCTTCGACCAGGGCTTTGATCTGGTCGTATGTGTCGGTGGCGGGGCCCAGGGTGCAGACGATTTTGGCTCGGCGCATGGTTCGAGCCTAGGGCTTACCGGTGGGTAGAGATTTGGACTGGGGTTACTGCTCAACAACCTTTGCGTGAAGGGTGGTTGACAAGTGTTGAATTGTGCGCGGGGGCGCTCCGATGAGCGTGTCGGGGCGCCCGGCGCGGGTGGGCGTCACTGGCTGTGTTCGGGGGTTACAGCTTGGGCGGGGTCATGAGGAAGCGGGCGTTGACGCGGGCGTGGACGGATTGGCGTTGGGGTTCGAGGTCGAGGGTGGGGGCGGGTTCGGGGGCGCCGGGGGCTGCGGCGCGGAAGGCCATGCCGCCTGCGGCGGGGAGTCCGTAGGGGGTGGGGTTTTCGGCGCCGGGGTCGGAGAGTTCGACGAGGGCGGCGAGGGTGGTGCCGAGGGCGTCGGCGTATTCGCGGGCGCGTGCGACGGCTTGGTGGACGGCGCGGCGGCGTACTTCGCTGTGGGCGGGTGAGTCGGGGCGCAGGGACCACCAGGGGCCGTCGACGCGGGTGAGTTCGAGGTCGGCGAGGCGGGTGGTGAGTTCGCCGAGGGTGGTGAAGTCGGTGAGTTCGGTGGTGATGTGGACGGTGCCGTGGTAGGTGCGGACGCGTTCGCCGCGGCCGTGGCGGGTGAGTTCGGGGGTGAGGGTGAAGGCGCCGGTTTCGAGTTTTTCGATGGTGTCTCCGTAGCTTTTGATGAGGTCGATGACGTGGGTGTTGCGGCGGGTGAGGTCGTCGAGGGTGGCGCGGCGGTCGGTGCCGCGGGTGGTGATGGTGATGGTGATGCCGGCGATTTCGGGGTCGACTTCGAGGTGGGCTTCGCCGTGGACGGCGAGGCGTGGCTGTTCGGGGGTTCCGTAGGGCTGGGTGTCGGTCATGGGTCCACTGTGGCATCGGTGGGCGTGGTCGGCGGGGAGCTTGCTGTCAGGGTCCGGTCATCAGATCGCAACCTGCGGGGGGTGTTGCGGGTGGCCGGTTCTGGGTCAGAATCCCTGGGTCTACGCGCGTCACGGTTCGCACAACTGCCGCGCGTGTCATACGACTTCAGGGAGAGAGCATGCCGCTGAACCGCAGGACGTTCCTGGGCACTACGGCCGCCGCCGGGGCCGGTGTGGCCGTGGCGGGGGGTGTGGTGTCGCCCGCCGAGGCGGCGCCCCGGGGTCAGGATCCGGGTCATGGGCACGGGCGTGAGCCGAAGCGGTACGCGTTCTCGGTGATGGGCACGACGGATCTGCACGGTCATGTCTTCAACTGGGACTACTTCACGGACGCGGAGTACGACGACGCGGCGCACAACGACGTGGGTCTGGCGAAGATCTCGACGTTGGTGGATCAGGTCCGTAAGGAGAAGGGCCGTCACAACACGTTGTTGATCGACGCGGGTGACATCATCCAGGGCACGCAGCTGTCGTACTACTACGCGCGGGTCGAGCCGATCACGGGTTCGGGCGGCAAGCGGGGTCCTGAGCATCCGATGGCGCTGGCGATGAACCACATGCGTTATGACGCGGCGGCGCTCGGCAATCACGAGTTCAACTACGGCATTCCGACGCTGCGGGCGTTCCAGGACCAGTTGGACTTTCCGCTGCTGGGTGCGAACGCGCTGGACGCGAAGACGTTGAAGCCGGCGTTTCCTCCGTACACGGTGCGGCGGTTGAAGGTGCCGCACGGTCCGGATGTGAAGGTGGGGATCCTGGGGCTGACGAATCCGGGGATCGCGATCTGGGACAAGGCGAACGTGCAGGGGAAGATGACGTTCCCGGGTCTGGTGGAGCAGGCGAAGGTCTATGTGCCGAAGCTGCGGGCGCTGGGGTGTGACGTGGTGATCTGTACGGATCACTCGGGTCTGGACGGGGGCACGTCGTACGGGGACGCGTTGCCGTATCCGGAGAACGCGTCGTCGTTGGTGGCGGAGCAGGTGCCGGGGATCGACGCGATTCTGGTGGGTCATACGCACAAGGAGGTGGCGTCGCGGACGGTGGTGAACAAGGAGACCGGTAAGTCCGTGGTGCTGTCGGAGCCGTACATGTGGGGCATGCGGCTGAGTGTCTTCGACTTCGCGCTGGAGTTCTCGCGGGGCCGCTGGCATGTGACGTCGGTGACGGCGGATGTGCGCAATGCGAACGCGGTGGCCGAGGACCCGGTGGTGAGGCGTCTGGTGAAGGCGGAGCACGACAAGGTCGTGGCGTATGTGAACCAGGTGGTGGGTACGAACGCGGCGGAGATGCGGTCGACGGAGGCTCCGTACAAGGATGTGCCGATCATCGATCTGATCAACCGCATTCAGACGGACACGGTGAAGGCGGCGCTGGCGTCGTCGCCGTATGCGTCGTTGCCGGTGCTGTCGCAGGCGGCGTGTTTCTCGCGGACCGCGGTGATTCCCGCCGGCAAGGTCACGATCAAGGATGTGGCGGGTTTGTATGTGTACGAGAACACGTTGGAGGCACGGCTTCTGACGGGTGCTCAGGTGAAGGCATATCTGGAGTTCTCGGCGAACTACTACGTGCAGACGACGGGTCCGGTCGACCCTGCCAGGATCACGAACGCCAACAACACGCCGGACTACAACTACGACGTGGTGAGCGGTGTGTCGTACGAGGTCGACATCGCGAAGCCGGCCGGTTCGAGGGTGTCGAAGGTGTTGTTCGACGGGAAGCCGTTGGACGACGCGGCGCAGTTCGTGCTGGCGGTGAACAACTACCGGGCCAATGGTGGCGGCAACTTCCCGGGGGTGGCGACCGCCAAGCAACTGTGGGCGAACTCCGATGAGATCCGCAACACGATGATCGCGTGGGTGAAGGCGAAGGGTGTCATTGATCAGGCGGAGTTCGCTTCGGTGGACTGGAAGCTGACGCAGAACGGTGTGGCCGTGTTCTGAGTCGTGTCCTGGGCCTTGCGGCCCTGGTTCTGACGGTGTGTCACGGTTGTTCGACGAGTGGGATCAGGCCCTCCGGTTGCTGTGGGACCGGGCGGGCCTGGTTCTTTTTGTCGAGGCCGAAGGTGGTGAAGGCGGTGCGGGCCGGCTGGGGGTAGGGCTCCTTGCCGGTGAGGGAGTTGAGGATGGTGGCGCTGCGCCAGGCGGCGAGGCCGAGGTCGGGGGCGCCGACGCCGTGGGTGTGCCGTTCGGCGTTCTGGACGTAGACGTTTCCGGTGACGGAGGCGTCGAGGACGAGTTTGAACTCGGCGTCGATGCGCGGGCGTTCGGCGCTGTCGTAGCGCATGTAGGGGTCGAGTCCGGCGAGCATGCGGCCGAGGGGGCGTTCGCGGTAGCCGGTGGCGAGGACGACGGCGTCGGTGGTGATGCGGTCGCGTACGCCCTGCTGGGTGTGTTCGAGGTGGAGTTCGACCTTGGTGGTGGCGACGCGGCCCGCGGTGCGCACCGAGACGCCGGGGGTCATGGTGATGTCGGGCCAGCCGCCGTGCTGGGTGCGGCGGTAGAGCTCGTCGTGGATGGCGGCCATGGTGTCGGCGTCGATGCCCTTGTGGAGCTGCCATTGCCGGGGCAGGAGCTGGTCGCGTACGGGTTCGGCGAGGGCGTGGAAGTAGCGGGTGTAGTCGGGGGTGAAGTGTTCGAGGCCGAGTTTGGAGTACTCCATGGGCGCGAACGCTTCGGTGCGGGTGAGCCAGGCGATCTTCTCGGCGCCGGCGGGCCGGTTGCGCAGGAGGTCGAGGAAGACTTCGGCGCCGGACTGGCCGGAGCCGATGACGGTGATGTGCTCGGCGGTGAGCAGTCGGGCGCGGTGGTCGAGGTAGTCGGCGGAGTGGATGACGGGGACGGTGGGGGCGTCGGCGAGCGGTTTGAGGGGTTCGGGTACGTGGGGCTGGGTGCCGACGCCGACGGCGAGGTGGCGGGTGTAGGAGCGGCCGAGTGCTTCGGCTTCGCCGTGGAGGTCGAGCTGGGTGAAGTCGATCTCGAACAGGGCGCGTTCGGGGTTCCAGCGGACGGCGTCGACCTGGTGGGAGAAGTGGAGGTCGGTGAGGTTTTCGCTGACCCAGCGGCAGTAGGCGTCGTATTCGGTGCGCTGGATGTGGAATTTTTCGGCGAAGTAGAACGGGAAGAGCCGTTCGCGGTGCTTGAGGTAGTTGAGGAAGGTCCAGGGGTTGGCGGGGTCGGCGAGGGTGACGAGGTCGGCGAGGAAGGGGACTTGGAGGGAGGCGCCTTCGATGAGGAGGCCGGGGTGCCAGTGGAAGGCGGGGCGTTGTTCGTAGAAGGCGGTGTCGAGTCCGCCGGGTACGCCGTGGGCGAGGGCGGCGAGGGAGAGGTTGAAGGGGCCGATGCCGATGCCGACGAGGTCGTGGGGTTGGTCTTCGGGGGTGTGGGTGGTCATCGGTGGGTGCCTTCCGTGGGGGGTGGGGTGGTGGCGCGGGCGGTGGTGGGGCGGACGCTGACGGCGTGGAGTGTGCTGTCGAGGAGGGTGTGCAGGTCGTGGGGGGTGAGGTGGGGGTTGAGGAGGGTGGCTTTGAGCCAGAGGCGGCCGTCGGCGCGGGCGCGGCCGAGGACGGCGGTGCCGTGGTGGAGCAGGGTGCGGCGGATGTCGGCGACGGTGGTGTCGTCGGCGCCGCGGGGACGGAAGAGGACGGTGGAGATGGCGGGGGTGGCGTAGAGCTCCAACTGGGCGTGCCGGTCGATCAGTTGGGCCAGTTGCCTGGCGTGGTCGCAGACGCGGTCGACGAGGTGGGCGAGGCCGTCGCGGCCGAGGGCCCGGAGGGTGACGGCGATTTTGAGGGCGTCGGGGCGGCGGGTGGTGCGCAGGGAGCGGCCGAGGAGGTCGGGCAGGCCCGCTTCGGTGTCGTCGTCGGCGTTGAGGTAGTCGGCGCGGTGTCCGAGGGGGGTGAGGCGGCTGGGGTCGGCGACGGCGATGAGGCCTGCGGCGACGGGTTGCCAGCCGAGTTTGTGCAGGTCGAGGGTGACGGTGTGGGCGCGTTCGAGGCCGGCGAGCTGGGGGCGGTGGCGGTCGCTGAACAGGAGGGGCCCGCCGTAGGCGGCGTCGACGTGGAGTTCGGCGTGGTGGCGGGTGCACAGGTCGGCGATGGCGGGCAGCGGGTCGATGGCGCCGGTGTCGGTGGTGCCGGCGGAGGCGACGACGAGGGTGGGCCGGGCCCGCAGTTCGGTGAGGGCGGCGTCGAGGGCGGCGAGGTCGGTGGTGCCGGTGGGGGCGGGGACGACGACGGGGTCGGGCAGGCCGAGGAGCCAGGCGGCGCGGTGGATGGAGTGGTGGGTGTGGGCGCCGCACACGATCTGGACGGGTCCGTGGTGTTCGCGGGCGAGCAGGAGCGCGAGCTGGTTGGATTCGGTGCCGCCGGTGGTGACGAGGGCGTCGCCGCCGTGGGGCCAGATCTCGTGGGCGATGGCGCGGGTGAGGAGGGCTTCGAGCGCGGAGGCGGCGGGGGCCTGGTCCCAGGAGTCCAGGGACGGGTTGAGCGCGCCGGCGGCGAGGTCGGCGGCCGCGGCGAGGGCGAGCGGCGGGGTGTGCAGATGGGCCGCACAGCGGGGTTCGGCGGGGTCGGCGGAGCCTTCGGCGAGGGCGCGTACGAGGGTGGTGAGCGCCTCTTCGGCGCCGGTGCCGTGGCTGGGGAGGAGGGTGGCGGGGGGCGCCTCGGTGCGGGGGCCGCGCTGGGCGGGGCAGGTGCTGGTGCGGGCGCCTGCGCTCGTGCCGGTGCCGGTGCCGGTGCCGGTGTCGGTGTCGGCGACTGCGTCCGTGCCTGTGCCTGCGCCTGTGCCGGAGGTCTGGGTGGGGAAGGTCGTCGCGGCGTGGTGGACGCGCTGGGCGACCGCTTCGGGTCCGCCGGGCGGTAGCGGTCCGCCTCGGGTCTTCGCCCCTTGGTGGAGGGCGTCGAGTACGACGTCGAGCAGGGGGCGCAGGGCCGCGGGTCCTGCGGTTCCTCCGGCGAGGGGCGGGCTGTGCATGGGGTTCCTTCGGGGGTGCGGGCAGCGACTTCACCAGCGTGATCCTGGTTGGGCCGGTGAAGCCGCTGTGCACAACGATCTCAACCCGAAAGTGGTACTGCCTTGCGGTGGGGGCGAGTTGGGGAGGGCGGTTGCTGGTATGGCGCCCGGGCCGGTTCCCCAACTCGCCTGCCACCAGGCGGAGTTCGGCCGCTCCCCAGTGGACTCGGTCGAATGTGCGGTGGGCGGACGCTCGGCACCCGGGCGCTCAGCACGCGGGTGCCTGGCACGCGGGTACTCAGCTCGTGGTGCGGCCCCTTACGTACAGGGCGCGGCGCAGGTCGTCGACCTGGTCGGTGAGCTTGCGGCGCAGGGCGGGCAGCAGGTCGGTGCGGGTGAGGGCGGCTTCGCCCTGGTGCAGGGCGTCGGTGTCGACGGGGCCGGGGAAGGCGTGGCGGCCCACGGCGTCGGCGATGGCGGGGCCGCGGCGGTCGGCGAGCGGGGGCGCGTCCTGGTAGTAGCGGGCGGTGTAGGGCCGCAGGAGTTCTTCCTGTTCGGGTTGCCAGAAGCCCTGGGCGGTGGCGGTGAGGAGATAGTTGGACAGGGTGTCGCCGTGGAACATGGCGTTCCAGGCGGCTTCCTTGGCGGCGGGGGTGGGCAGTGCGGCGCGGCAGCGGGCGGCGCCCTCTTCGCCGGTGGCGCTGGGGTCGGCGGTGAGGTGGGCGGCGATGTCCTGGTCGTCGGTGGCGCCGAGGACGGCGAGTCGGGTCAGGATGCGCCAGCGCAGCTCGGGGTCGAGGGCGGGTCCGCCGGGGACGTGGCCCTCTTCGAGCCAGCCGCGGATGGTGTCGGGCTGGGTGGCCGCGTCGATGAAGTGGCGTACGGCGGTGAGGCGCAGCCCCGGGTTGGTGCCGTCCTCGGTGCGGCGGATGAGGTCGCGGGTGAGGTCGCCGAGCAGGGCGAGGGCGGCGGGGCGTTCGATGGGGGTGAGGTAGCGGTCGGTGATGTGGGCGGCGGCGAAGGCGAGGACGCCCTGGACGATGGCGAGGTCGGCTTCTTCGGTGAGGTGGGCGCGGGCGGTTTCGAGGTAGGCGGCGGGTTCGAGTTCGCCGTCGCGGACCATGTCGCGCAGGGAGTTCCACAGGACGGCGCGGGTGAGGGCGTCGGGGATGCCGGACAGGGAGCGCAGGGCGGTCTCGGTGGAGGTGGCGTCGAGGCGGACCTTGGCGTAGGTGAGGTCCTGGTCGTTGAGGACGAGGAGTGCGGGGCGGCGGCCGGGCCGTACGGTCGTCTCGTCCTGGGGTACGTCGATGTCGATGTGTTCGCGCGGGACGAGGGTGTTGCCGTGGCCGGGGGCGTGGTCGTAGGCGCCGACGGTGAGGCGGTGGGGGCGCTCGCCCTGCCGGGTGACGGTGAGGTGCCAGGCCCCGTCGGTTTCCTCGACGGTGGGGGTGAGGGTGTCGACTCCGGTGGTGCGCAGCCATTGTTCGGCCCAGGCGTGGACGTCGCGGTCGGTGGCGCGGGCGAGGGAGTCGATGAAGTCGGCGAGGGTGGCGTTGGCGAACTTGTGCCGGGCGAAGTGGGTGTTGATGCCGGCGAGGAAGTCCTTCTCGCCGAGCCAGGCGACGAGTTGGCGCAGTGCGGAGGCGCCCTTGGCGTAGGAGATGCCGTCGAAGTTGAGCATGGCGGACGCGGTGTCGGGGACGGCGTCGGCCGGGGGTGCGACGGGGTGGGTGGAGGGGCGCTGGTCGGCGTCGTAGCCCCAGGATTTGCGGGTGATGCCGAAGTAGACCCAGGTGTCGGTACTGCTCCAGGCGGGGAGTGCGCCCGAACTGGCTTGCTGTGCGGCCTCGTTGAGGGTGTGGTAGCCCATGTATTCGGCGAAGGACTCGTTCAGCCAGATGTCGTCCCACCATTGGAGGGTGACGAGGTCGCCGAACCACATGTGGGCCATTTCGTGGGCGATGACCATGGCGCGGGTCTGGCGTTCGGTGTCGGTGACGGCGGAGCGGTAGACGAACTCGTCGCGGAAGGTGACGAGTCCGGGGTTCTCCATGGCGCCGGCGTTGAATTCGGGGACGAAGGCCTGGTCGTAGGAGTCGAAGGGGTAGGGCTCGTCGAACTTCTCGTGGTAGCGGTCGTAGCAGTGCCGGGTGACCTCGAAGAGTTCGTCGGCGTCGGCGTCGAGGTGGGGGGCGAGTGAGCGGCGGCAGTGCAGGCCGAAGGGAAGGCCCGCGTGTTCGGTGGTGACCGAGTGCCAGGGGCCCGCGGCTACGGCGACGAGGTAGGTGGAGATGAGGGGGGTGGTGGCGGCTGTCCAGCGGCCGTCCTCCTGTGGGGTGGTGATGCCGTTGGCGAGGACGGTCCAGCCGTCGGGGGCGCGCACGGTGAGGTCGAAGACGGCTTTGAGGTCGGGCTGGTCGAAGGCGGCGTAGACGCGCTGTACGTCGTCCATGAACAGCTGGGTGTAGGTGTAGGTCTCGCCGTCGACGGGGTCGGTGAAGCGGTGCAGTCCCTCACCGGTGCGGGAGTACGCCATGTCGGCGTCGACCCGCAGTTCGTGCGGGCCTTCGGTGAGGCTCAGTGCGAGCCGGTTCTCATCGAGGGCCTCGGGGTCCAGGGGCGTTCCGTCGAGGGTGACCGAGCGCAGCACGGCGGGTTTGAGTTCGACGAAGGTGTCGCCGGCGGTGTGTGCGGTGAAGTGGATGGCGGTGCGGGAGGTGAAGGTGTCGTCGCCGCCGGTGGTGAGGTCCAGGTCGATCGCGTACCGCTGTACGGAGAGGAGTCGGGCTCGGGTCTGCGCTTCGTCGCGCGTCAGTACGGACATGGGGCCATGCTGCCCGATGCGCTGCGGGGCGCGGGCCGGGGTCACGGGGTCACTGTCCAGCGCGGCTGGTCGCTCGTGCAGTTCCCCGCGCCCCTGGCCCTACCGGTGCTGGGGCATCACGCCGACTTGGCGATGGTTTCGTGGTGCCTGATGACCTCGGCGATGATGAAGTTCAGCAGCTTCTCGGCGAAGGCCGGGTCGAGCTTGGCGCTCTCGGCGAGCCGGCGCAGGCGGGCGATCTGTTCGGCCTCGCGCGAGGGGTCGGCCGGGGGCAGGCTGTGTTCGGCCTTGAGGTGGCCGACCTGCTGGGTGCATTTGAAGCGCTCCGCCAGCATGTGCACGACGGCCGCGTCGATGTTGTCGATGCTGTCGCGGAGCCTGCCCAGCTCAGCCTGCACGGAGGGGTCGATCGTGGTCATGGTCATCGAGCTTACGTGGCCGGGCCCGCGATGGTCGGAGGGTGTTCAGGATCCGGAATCCGGTGGCTCCAGCCGCCGGGTACGGCCCGGCCCTGCTGGGCGCGGAAGCGTACGGGGGCGATGCCGACGCGGCGGGTGAACAGTCGGGAGAAGTAGGCGGGGTCGTCGTAGCCGACGCGGCGGGCTATGGCCGCGACCGGCAGTTCGGTGGCGGCGAGGAGTTCCTTGGCGCGGCCGAGGCGGATGCCGAGCAGGTAGTCCTTGGGGCTGCATCCCGCGGACCGGCGCACGGCGGTGCGCAGCTCGGCGGGGGTCATGCCGTGCCGGGCCGCGTGTTCGGCCACCGAGAGGGGCTGGAAGGCGTCGCGGGCCAGGGCGTCGAGCACCGGGTCGCCGTCGGGGGCGACGTCGGCGCGGGCGCGGCGCAGCGCGACGAGGAGTTCGTGGACGGCGGCGGCGGTCTCGACCTCCAGGAGGGGGTTGCCGCGGCGGGCGGCCCTGGCGATGCGGCCGACGGCGGCGCGGGCGCCGACGGTGTCGCTGAGCGGCACGACGGGGTGGTCGGGGTCGATGTAGCCGAGTTCGGTGTACGTGGTGGTGGCGGGCCCGTCGAAGTCGACGAACGACTCGTCCCAGCCGGTGGCGGGGTCGGGACCGTAGTGGTGGGGGACGCCGGGGGTGAGCCAGAGCAGGGCGGGTGCGGTGACGGTCTGCCTGCGGCCGTCGGGGCCGCGGAACCAGCCGCTGCCCGCGCCGATGACGACGGCGACGTGGTGGTCGAGGGTGCGGGGTCCGACGGTGGGCAGCAGGCCGTGCTGGAGGCCCACTCCCAGGCAGACCAGGCCGAGGCGGTGGTGGGCCGGGCTGGGGGTGAAATACCGCATCCAGGTGTGATACATGCCCATGTCCGTTCTGTGCCGTCCCCCTTGCGTCCAATCAGCGCCGATCTTTGTCCATGGACCGGCGGCGCGCCAGGGGCGAGAGTGGCCGGGCACAGTGACCGAGACAGATGGGCGGGGCGGCCGGTGGGCGACTTCACCGTGGGGGACGAGGACTTTCTGCTCGACGGGCGGCCGGTGCGCCTGCTGTCGGGGGCGCTGCACTATTTCCGGGTGCACGAGTCGCAGTGGGGGCACCGCCTTGCGATGCTGCGGGCGATGGGCCTGAACTGCGTCGAGACGTACGTCCCGTGGAACCTGCACGAGCCGCGGCCGGGGGTGCACGAGGACGTGGCGGCGCTCGGCCGGTTCCTGGACGCGGCGGACGCGGCCGGGCTGTGGGCGATCGTGCGGCCGGGGCCCTACATCTGTGCCGAGTGGGAGAACGGCGGGCTTCCGCACTGGCTGACGGGTCCGCTCGGCCGGCGGGCGCGCACGAACGACGCGGAGTATCTGGCGCACGTGGACCGCTGGTTCGGGGTGCTGCTCCCCCAGGTCGCCGAGCGCCAGATCGACCGGGGCGGGCCGGTGCTCATGGTGCAGGTGGAGAACGAGTACGGCAGTTACGGCACCGACCGGGGCTATCTGGCGCACTTGGCGGGGCTGCTGCGGGACTGCGGCATCACGGTGCCGCTGTTCACCTCGGACGGCCCCGAGGACCACATGCTGACCGGGGGTTCGCTGCCCGGGGTGCTCGCCACGGCGAACTTCGGCAGCGGGGCGCGCGAGGGCTTCGAGGTGCTGCGCCGCCACCAGCCGTCGGGGCCGTTGATGTGCATGGAGTTCTGGTGCGGCTGGTTCGACCACTGGGGCGCGGAGCACGTGGTGCGGGACGCGGGGGACGCGGCGGCGACGCTGCGGGAGATCCTGGAGTGCGGGGCGTCGGTCAACATCTACATGGCACACGGCGGCACCAACTTCGCCGGCTGGTCCGGGGCGAACCGGGCGGGCGAGCTGCACGTGGGCGCCCTGGAGCCGACGGCGACGTCGTACGACTACGACGCGCCGATCGACGAGGCGGGGCGGCCGACGGAGAAGTTCTGGCGGTTCCGTGAGGTCCTCGCGGAGTACCAGGACGGCCGAACGCTGCCCGAACTCCCGCCCGCGCCGGTCGAGTTGACGGGCTCGTACGTGGTCGGCGCGGACGGCTGGACGTCCCTGCCGGAGGTGATGGACGTCTTGGGCGGCGAGGAGCGGGAGGGGCCGGTGCCGCCGACGTTCGAGGAGGTGGGCGTCGATCGGGGGGTGGTCCGCTACCGGGTCGACGTCCCCGGGCCGCGTCAGCCGTACGCCCTCGGGGTGCTCGGGCTTCGCGATGTGGCGACGGTGTACGTCGACGGCGTACGCGCCGGGGTCCTGGACGCCGAGGACGCGACGCTGCCCGCGCCGGTGCCGGGGGGTGTCGCGGTCGAGCTGTGGGTGGAGTCCCTCGGCCGGGTCAACTACGGGCCGCGCGGCGGGGAGTCGAAGGGGATCACGGGCGGGGTGCTGCACGAGCGGCAGTACTTGCACGGGGTGCGGGCGCGGGGCCTGCGCCTGGACGCCCTCTCCGTCCCCGGGGTGACGAAGGTGCCCTTCGGGCCGGCGGGCTCGGCGGGTTCCGCCGGGCTGCACCGGGGTGCCGTGGACCTGCCGTCGGCGGGGGCCTCGTTCGCGTGGCTTCGGCTTCCGGGGTGGGGGCGGGGGTTCGTGTGGGTGAACGGGTTCTGTGTGGGCCGGTATTGGGAGGTCGGGCCGCAGCGGGGGCTGTACGTGCCGGGGGCGGTGTTGCGGGGTGGGGGCAATGAGGTGTGGGTGCTTGAGCTTGCGGGCGCGGAGGGGGCGGGGCCCGTCACTTTGGGCGCGTGACGCGTCCCGCCCCGGCGGGGCCGGTGCGGCCTCGTTCGGCTGCGGGCCGGGTGTGCTCGCGCGGTTCCCGGCGCCCCTAGCGGCGCCGGGTGCTGGGGCATCTTCAGCCCGTCCGGCGTTTGAGGACGAGCGCCCTTAAGGCGCGAACGGGGGTCTGGGGGCGGAGCCCCCAGGGGGTTACAGTTCGCGGGCCTCGAACGTGTCCAGGACGCATTCCGCCGACCCGTCGTCCCCGACCTTCCGCAGCCCCACCCACGCCACCCCCGCATCCGGCGCCGTGAACTCGTACGCGAACAGCGACGGCTCCGACACCGGGGCAAGCGCGACGCGGTTCAGTTCGCGGGGAGCCGGGACGTCCACCCCGGTGATCCAGGCGTACTGGCCGGCCCGTTCGCACTCGTACCGGAAGGACACCCGGTACCGGCGCCCGGGCAGGAAGCGGACCGTGTGGTCCACCGTCCGGTAGACCAGGCCCTCGTTCTCGCCCCGCGACTTCAGCGACTGCGTACCGTCGACGACGTCGTCGATCGCCTTGCCGTTCCAGCCCCGCTGGGTGAACCGCCCGTGCCGCTGCGCGATGTGGGTGCGCGGGTCCGTGGAGCCCCCCGCGTCGCCCTTGACGAAGACGCCCCAGCCGGACGGCACGTCCTGGAAGTCCTCGTGGGCGAGCACCCCCGGCCTCGCCGCCCCCCGCGCCCGTACGACGCGGACGTTGTCGAAGCGGACCCGGGCCTGCCCCGCGTCCGCCCGCAGCGTGAGGGTGACCGGGCCGCCGCCGGCCGGGACCGTGAAGGGCACCGACATGCGCTGGAAGCGGGTGTCGTGCTTGCGGTCGGCGGCGACGTAGTTGCCCGCGGTGGAGGCGTCCGTCCAGTTCGTGGCGGTGGCCCCGTCCGCGGTGCGCACGTCGAGCGCGGCCCGGCGCCGCTCCCCCGCCCGCTCGCCGACCTCGACCTGCACGGAGGCCGAGTACGTGCCGGGGGCGAGCCGGGCCAGACGCTGGGCGACGGCGGCCGCTCCGCCGCCGGGCAGGACGAGTTCGTAGTCGCCGAGCGTGCTCGGGACGACCTTCGCGGAGCCGCTGACCTGCCACCCCTCCAGCGTGCCCGAGTTGAATCCGGGGTCGCGGACGGGCGTGAACTGGCCCCAGACGGGGTCGCGTTGGGGGCGGACCCGCTCGCGGTAGATCACATACGGCCGGCCCGCCGCCGCGTCCGGGACGGTGACCGCGCCGGCACGGACCGGGAGGTCGGCGACGTGTACGCGGCCCTGGTCGGTCAGCCGGTAGAGGGCGACCGTGCGCAGGCGCGACCAGCCGCGGGGCAGCCGCCAACTGGTGCTGCCTCCGGCCGGGTTGTAGTGGTAGAGCTTCGCCGGGTCGGTGGCGTCGCGGGGCTCCCAGGGCAGGAGGTAGGTGCCCGCGTCGTACACGAGACGGCCGTCGGTGGTGATGCGGCGCGCGCCGGTCGCGTCGGAGACCGAGGTGGGGACGGGCCCGGCGAAGGTGATCTCGTTCTCGCTCCAGCGGGCGACGGGGTGGGCCTGGAGGTATTTGGCGGGCAGCGACTCCGTCCAGATGAGGTCGTAGAACGTCTTCCAGTCCGTCTTGCCGGTCCAGCCTTCGAAGTTGCCCATGTGGGCGTGGCCGAGCAGGGTGGGCCACTTGTTGGCGAAGACGTCCTTCTGGTGGTGCCGGACGAAGCGGATGAGGCGGGAGTTGATGCCGCGCGAGGTGTCGGGTCCGTAGTCCGTCTCGTTGGCCCAGTGCGACCACAGCGAGGAGCGTTCCAGGCCGTGGCCCCATTCGGAGGCGACGAGCCAGCCCTGGTCGCGCAGGGCTCGCTGGAGGCGGTCGGAGGTCCAGCCGGATTCCCGGAACACGTCGAGGTAGATCGCGTTCAGGCCGCGGTCGGTGTCGCGGCGCAGATCGGCGAAGCGCTTGATGATGTCGCCCGAGACCAGGTCACGGCGCTGGTCGATGCGGTAGGACTGGTCGAGCCAGTCCCACTGCCGGTTGGTCTTGTCGACGAGGGTCTCGGAGAAGGCGTTCGCGACCGGGTAGGACTCGGTGGCGTTGACGTGGACGGCGAAGTCGCTGTTCCACTTCCTGCCTTCGCGGACAAGGGAGTTGAGGTCTTCGAGGCCGCCGGCCCGCTGGTTGTAGTTGCCGGCGTAGTCGGGGTGGGCCGAGTCGTGGCCCTCCGACTGGTAGCCCTTGAGCAGGGTGTACTGGCGCAGTCCGTCGGTGGCGAGCGAGATCCGCTTGACGTTGTCGAGGGTGGCCAGGAACGGGTTGGTGGCCTGGGACGCGAAGTTGAAGGGGATGTGCGGGACGACCCGCAGGTGCTGGTCGTCGGCGCCGAGCGGGGTGACCATGATGTCGCGGAACGCGATGGCCGCGTCCTGCCAGTCGACGGTGCCGTCGCCGTTGCGGTCGCCGGTGACGATGACGGTGGCGTACGGCAGGGGCTCGGTGGCGCCGGTGGGGGCGGTCGCGGCGCGGTGGGTCCACTGGCCGGGTGCCAGCTGCGCCTTGACGTAGCCGTCGCGCTTCAGGGTCTGGCGCCACAGCCGGCCGTTCTCCCAGGTGGCTCCGGGAGTGGTGTCGGGCCTGTCGTAGACGGTGTTGGTCTCGATGGCGCCGCCGAGGCCGTGGTGGGCGAGGACCGCGTAGGCGCAGCCGGCGGGTTTGGCGTCGGGGGCGGTGTCGGCGGTCGGGGTGATCAGGGTGTCGCCGCTCTTGGCCTTGTCCAACTGGATCTGCGCGGCGAGGAGTTGGGCGCCCGGCTGGTCGCTGCGTACGGACAGCAGGGCCAGTCCGGGGATCTGCAGGGTGCCGACGCGCAGGGCGGGGGTGTCGTCGATGCGGGTGATGCGCCAGTCCACGCGGTGGCCGCTCACCCGGATCTCGGCGCCGATCTCGGTGCCGCCGTCGAAGGCGAGGGTGTAGGTGATGCGGTCGCGGGCCGTGCGCGAGGTCACCTTGGGGGTGTGCGGGGTGTTGTCGATGAGGACGTCGGTGACGGGGTCCTCCTGGCCGTGCAGGACGGCGCCGCTTTCGCGGTCGGTGTACGACGCGATACGGGGGAAGGCGGTGTCGACGCGGACGTCGAGTGCGGTGGAGCGCAGCACCGCCTCCCCCGTCGGCCGGGGGGCGGCGAGCGCCGCCGAGGGGATGCCCAGGGCGGCTCCGGCCCCCGCGAGGGCGGTGGCCGCGACCACCGTCCTGCGGTTCGGTCCGTGCTGGTCCCCGTGCTGTTCGGCGTTCACGCTCGCTCCTTGTCGTGGGGGCTTTCGGTGCGGGCCACGATGTTCCGCCGGGTGCGGGTGGGCCCATGGACAAAGGGGTGGGAGGTGTTGGACTAACGGGTCACGGTGGCGGGTGGGACCGGGCCCGTCCGGGGCGGGCCGACGGATACCGGCCGCACCGGTGGCGTCCGGCGGTCGCGCGGCACGGCGTAAAGGATCTGCCGTTGGCCTATGCCACCGGCGAACCGCCTGCTTCCCGCCGCGCACCCCGGACAATTGCGGATTCGGCGCCGTCCGTAATGCGTTGCGGGCGTCATCGAGCGCCTTGCTCCTTTTCGGACAGACTCCCCGAAACGACACGACTGGCGAATGCGAGCCCCTACTGTTGTTTCTGCGAAGCGCTGACCAGGGCAGGATCAGGGCGCGGTCGGACCACCGCACACCTGACCGAACAAGAATTCGGTAAACGGCCGTGGAGTACTTCGCCTTCGGCGAGCGCTAGGGGGTGGGAGCCGGTGGTACGGGTGAAACGGAAGGGCACGAATGGGGGCGTTGCCCGGCAGGGCGCAAGGTGGCTCGGGGTTCGCGAATGCCCCACGGACAGATGTCGCACCACGGCACTGCCCGGTCCGGCCGCCTGTAGGTGAGTGCGAGGACTTTCCACCTCATCAGGCCGTGATTTCCTCCGCCGCACGAGCAGCACGAGCAGCACGAGCAGCACGCCCCGGACGAACTACCTGACCTGCCCGGCCTGTCCGACCTTTCGCGCCTGGACGCAAGGCGCGCCCCGTGCGAACTGCACAGCGCCTACGAGCCGCACAGAATTCACCGGCATGTGGCCCGTCGCACCATGGACACGTGACGGTCCACCGGAGCGGACCGACCCTTTCTCCCCGGCGGGGCACCCGCCGGATTCCACAGATTCCACGGATACCACGGACTCGACGGCGTCATTTGCGCCGCCCAACGACCCTCCGCTTCCGTTCGTTCTTCCGTTCCGTTCCCGCTCTCCCGCTCCTCCTCCCCTTCCTCTTTCCCTGCCAGCCGCTTTCCCTTTCCCTTTCACATTCCTGCCGCGCCGTGCCGGCCCGCGGTCCCGCCTCCACCCCGCGGGCCCCGCGCATCGTCCCGCGACCGCGTCTCGACCAGACGCGCCCGGACCTTCCGGCCCTTTCCCGCGATCCTCGACGTTTCTCATTCGTCCCGTCAGTCTCTGGCCATCGCCATGCCCAAAAACGTCACCTTCTTCAGAGGAGATCCCGTTGACGGAATACCGGTCGGAGTATCCCTTCGGTGTGCGGCACGACGGCACGGAGCCCGCTTCCGCGCAGGCGGAGCCCGGGTCCTCGCCGCCGTGTGCGACCGGAACGCTCGAAAGCGGCCTGCTGCTCGACGCGTTCGACGCCCAGCTCTTTCGCGAGCAGTCCGAGACGGTCGTGGCCAAGCTGGAGAAACATCTGTCCGACGTGTCCATCAGAGGGCTCGACCTGACCGATCCCGCGGCGCTCACGGACGCGGCACGGGCGCTGATGACGACGGAGCGCACCAGGATCGCGGCGTTCGACGAGCGCAAACTCGCCGGGATCGTCGACCTGTACATCAAGACCGGCATCCAGGTGCATTCGCCCGGCTACATGGGGCGGCAGTTCTCGGGCGTCGTGCCGCTGTCCGGGGTGATCGACTTCGTGAGCTCGGTCGTCAACCAGCCGTCCTCGTTCTACGAGGCCGCCCAACTCCCCAGTGTGGCCGAGCGGATCATGGCGGAGGAGCTGAACGCCTTCATCGGCTGGGAGCGGGACGGCTTCGCGATGGTGACCACGTCCGGGGGCTCGCTCGCCAATCTCACGGCACTGCTCGCGGCCCGCAACCAGGCCTTTCCCGGATTCTGGTCCGAGGGCGGGGCGGGGCTCGCGGGCCGGCCGAGGCCCGCCGTCGCGGTAGGGGACGACGTCCACTACAGCGTGGCGCGGGCCGCCGGCGTGATGGGCATCGGCGATGCGGGGATCGTGCGGCTCCCCCTGAACGAGCGGCACCAGATCTGTGTGGAGCGGGCGCCCGGGGTGCTGGACGCGGCCGAGCGGCGGGGCCTGAAGGTGTTCTGCCTGGTGGCTTCGTCGGGCACCACCGCGATGGGCGCCTTCGACCCGCTGGACGAGCTCGGTGACCTCGCCCGCGAACGGGGCCTGTGGCTGCACGTGGACGGCGCCCACGGAGCGAGCCTGCTGGTGTCCGACGAACTGCGGCACAAGCTGCGCGGGATCGAGAAGGCGGACTCCCTGACCTGGGACGCGCACAAGATGCTGTTCACGCCCGCGCCGTGCACGCTGCTGTTCTACCGGAACAAGGAGAACAGCCTCGGAGCGTTCCGCCAGCGGGCGAGTTATGTGTTCGACGAGGAGCCGGACGTCTATACGGCGCTCGACAGCGGCGAGAAGAACTTCGAATGCACCAAGCGCCCGATGATCATGCCGTTGTGGACGCTGTGGGCCGTATACGGCAGAGCACTGTTCGCGCGGAAGATCGAGTATCTGTGCCGGCTGACGGCCGACGCCCATCACCTCCTCGTACGGGAAAGCGACTTCGAGACGCTGCACCGCCCGGAGGCGAACATCCTGTGCTTCCGCTTCCGGCCCCCGGGGCTCGCCGAAGAGGACGTGCACGCATTCCAGGTGGAGATCCGCAACCGGATCAAATCCGAGGGGAACTTCCTCATCTCCAAGGTCGACGTGGGCCAAGTCGCGGCTCTGCGCGTCGTGATGATGAACCATCAGATCACTTCCGAGCACTTCGGCATGCTGCTCGGCGAAATCCGCAGGGTCGGACGGGATCTGCTCCGCCAGAACCGGCCGCCCCGGTGAAGAGGAACGGAAAGGCAACCGCGAGGAAGGAAGGCCGTCAATGACATCAGTGTACGAGCCGCAGTCCCAGGTGGCGCCCTCGGATGCCGCCGAGCTGGCGGGCCGGCTCATACCGGACTGGGAAGTGAAGCCGGGATCCGCGGCGGTCGTTCCGCATCTCGACTCGTTCGCCGGGAAGATCCGCGCATGCGAGCAGATCTGCCGGACCCCGTACAGCGAGATCTCGCACGATGTGCAGAACGCGTTGACGCTGCGCCGGCTCCAGCAGATGGTCAACACGTGTCTGCTGAATCCGCTGTGGCGGGACCGGCTCACCGAGGGCGGGGTCACGGGCGCGCCGGCCACCTTCGAGGAATGGCAGCGCATTCCGCTGTCCGACAAGGACACCCAGCGCGACTTCTTCATGGGAGAGCGGCCGGGAATGGTGGTTCCGCTCGGCCACGGCGGATTCGAGGTCGTGGCGAGCGGCGGCACCAGTGGCGGCCGCCCGCTGGAAATCGTGTACTCCTTGAGGGAGTTGCGCGACACCTATGAGATCGCCGGCCATTTCATGGGGACCTATCAGCTCGCCGCACATCTGCGGGGCACCGACCCCAAGTGGCTGTACACCACGCTGGCCGACTACCAGATGTGGAGCAGCGGCACCATGGTCGGCGGTGTTCTGCAGAACGTGCCGGGCGTCAACTACATCGGGGCGGGGCCGGTCTCCGCCGGGGTGCTTGAGCACATGTTCTCCTACCCCGGGCCCAAGGCCCTGATGGGCATCACGGCGGGCATCGCGATCCTCGCCGAACTGGGCGCGGGTCTGAGCCGTGAGGCCCGGGACAGCTTCCGGGTGGCCCTGTACGGCAGCGGGGTGCTGCCGCAGCGCAAGCGGGCCGAGCTCCAGGCGATGTATCCGAACCTGGCGATCCTCAGCTATTTCGCGGCCACCCAGGCCGAGACCATCGGCCTCCAACTGCGCTCCGAATCACCGTACTTGGCGTCGGTCCCGGGCCTGCACCTGGTGGAGATCGTGGACGAGGAGGGCCGCTGTGTCGGCGACGGCGAGGAGGGGGAACTCGTCGTGACGCGGCTGCACGCCCATGAGGCGCCGCTGCTGCGGCTCAAGCTCGGCGACCGGATGATCCGCCGGCCCCGCCTGGACGGGCCGGGGCTCAAAACGTCGCAGTTCGAGTTCGCGGGGCGCACCGGTGACGTGCTGCACCTGGCCGACAGCCAGTACTCGGCGGCCCGCGCCTATGACGCGCTGTGCGAGGAGCTGAGTGCGGCGACCGGGGTCGACCTGGACGAGGCGGCGCACGAGGTGCAGTTCGTCAACCACCGCGAGGAGCGGCTCATCACGCTGTTCGCCGCGGTGGACGACGTGCCGGGGCTGAGCTTCCGGTTCGACCGGGCGCTCGGGCCGTACGGGCTCCAGCGCGTGTTCGTCACCGCGGTGCCGCGGGCGCTGTCCCTCTTCAACCAGGGCGAGGCGAACCCGCTGTCGGTCGAGCGGACCGGCTACCGCTTCCAGGTCGTGTTCGTCCCGCGCTCCTCCCCCGAGATCGAGCGGACGGCGGTCGGGAAGGTGCCGCTGGTGCGGGACCGGGGCTAGGGCGCGGCGCACGGACGTATCGGCAGGACACGAGAACAGGAGTGAGGATGAACCCGAAAGTCAGCATCGTCGTGGTGGTGGACGTCATCGGGGCGCTCTCGGACGGCACCCTGCGCAACGGCAACCTCTGCATGATCGACGACGGTGAGCAGAGCACCGGTCAGGGGACGCCCGAGCTGTGCACGGTCGTCCAGCCCGGCCAGGTCGTCACCTGGTCCGCCCTCGCGGTCGACCTCCAGACCCCGGTCGAGATCAAGAGCATCACGTTCCTCGACCCGGATGCGGAGGCCGGGGATGCGGAGGCCGGGGATGCGGAGGCCGGGGATGCGGAGGCCGGGGACGCCGCCCATGCCCCGGAACGCACGGAAGGCGCGGCGGGCACCGGGAACGCGGGCGCCCGAAGCGAGCGGAACGGGCCCGGCCCCGAACGGAACGGGCACGCCCCCGGGCGGCACAACCCCGAGCTGGAGGTGTGGAGCGGGGTGGTGCCCCATCTGGCGCCGGGGGTGGCCCACCAGTACCGCCTGGAGGTGCAGATGTACGAGGGCGAGCACAGCACCCTGCACATCGCGTCGCCCGCACTGATGTGTCAGTGACCGAGGGCCCGGCGAGCGGAAACCCAACGAGGAAGGTGGGCTCATGCCCCAGCAGTTAGCGGTCATCGTGCTCGTGGACGTCGGCAACGCGCTGGAGTCCAGGACGCTGGAAGGCAACACGTACCTGTTCGACAACATGAAGTTGCAGGGCTCCGAGAACCAGGGCACCGGCGAGCTGGTCACGGCGATCAACGGCTCCTACTGGAGCGACGGTTCACAGGCCAGTGAGCAGGTCCTCAACTGGCTCCCCTACAGCCTGGGTTCGATCCCGCCGACCGTACCGCGCGGCTACGAGGCGGAGCGGGCCCGGCAGACGGACGAGCAGGCGCTGACCGAACTCGACCACTTGGCGGCCACCTCGGGCACGACCGGTGTGGACGCGGCGAGCGAGCTGAGCCGGATCCGGCAGAGCGCGGGCCGGCGCGTGAAGACGACCCGGCGCACCCGGGGCCGGCTCTCGGGCCAGAAGGTCCTGGACGTGACGGGCAACGTGGTGTCCGACGGGGGCACGCAGGCGCACAGTTACCCGGCTCCGGTGATCACCGACATCTGCGGGCAGGCCGTCGACGAGAAGGTCATCTATCCCGCCGAGTACGGCTCCCCGGACCTGGTGACCGACGGCTGGTACTGGTCGGCGACGGTCGACACCTCCCGGCCGGGCACCTACGCGTACACGATGCGGATCCAGCTCCACCAGCTGGTGGAGCAGGGCGGCGAGTCGCTGTGGGAGCCGGTGAACCTGACGTGCGAGTCGAAGATCCGGGTCACCACGGAGCCCAAGCGCAACGCCTTCACCCAGGCGGGCCTCGGTCTGCTGCCGGTGCCGCCGCGCGCGTTCTCGTAGACACCCCTGACCGGCAAGGACGAGTACGAGGAGGAGCGGATGACGACGAAACCGAGGCCGCGGCAGAGCCTGGCCACCGCCGGGCGGCCGATCTCCATCACCGCCGTGGTGGACTGCGTGGGGGCGCTGGCCTCCCACAGCGTGCACGGCCACCTGTATCTGTACGACACCAACAAGGCGGGCGGCTCGACCGGGTTCGGCACCGAGGAGCTGCGCACCAAGGTGCGCCGCGGTGACCGGCTGCTGTGGAACGTGCTGGCCCTGGAGTGCGAGGCGTTCGTCAGCATCGACGACATCGTGATCGACCGTGCGGTGGTCGAGCCGGAGCGCAGGACCTATCCGGGCACCGATGTCGCGTACTGGATCGGCACGGTGAAACGGGACGCCGTCCTGGACACGCCGTACCGGATCAAGTTCCGGGTGGGCACGAGGACCGAGCCCATCACGACCACGCTGTCGCCGGCCCTGTTCGGCTGAACGCCGTGTCCGAAGGAGGAGCGTTGAGCACCAGTACGCGCACCAGCGAGGTGGAGAAGCAGAACCCCGGCCAGCTGAACTCCGTGCAGCTGAACATCGTGACGCTCGTGAACATGGAGCGGGCCGTGCGGACGGGTTCGCTGAAGGACTCCCTGTTCATGATGGACAACAGCGTGGGCGGCACCGGCCAGGGCACCCACCAGCTGGAGACCGTCTGCAAGCAGGGCCAGGTCCTGAACTGGATCATCCGGCCGATCGACATGGAGAAGCGCATCGACGGCACCTGGCCGCCGATGCCGAAGATCAGCAGCCTGGTCTTCCTCGACACCGAGAAGGGGGACGAGGAGGACGTCAGCGAGCGGAAGATCTGTACCGAGCTGAAGATCTACGGGATGCCGGACCGGATGCGCGACCCCTTCACGCCCGTCTACTACTACTGGGCCGGCACGGTCCTGAGCACCACGCGGCCCGGGGTGTACCGCTACCGGCTCGTGGTGGAGCTGGAGCAGGACGGCAAGAAGGAGAAGGTGTATCTGAACACCGTCGAGCATCCTTCGATCCGGGTGCTCGCGGTCTGACCGGCCCCTTCGACGCCCCGGCCGCCTCCGCACCGGTGGCCGGGGCAGGGCGGGTGCGGCGGGTCCGGTCGCCCCGGCCCGCCGGGCCTGCCCTAGAGCCGTACGCGGGGATCGTCGTCGAGCGGGAGGACGGCGATGACCTGCCAGCCGCCCTCGGGTGCGGGGCCGGTGGCGAGCGTGCCGCCCATCGCGGTGACGCGTTCGGTCAGGCCCGCGAGGCCGAAGCCGCCGCCGCGGGCCTGTTCGGCGAGGGCGACCGCGCTGGATCCGTCGTCGGACACGCGCACTTCGAGGCCGCTCCCGGTGGTGCGGATGCCGATGCGTACGGCGGTGGCGTCGGCCGCGTGTTTGCGGACGTTGGTCAGCGCTTCGCGCACCACGCGGTGGGCGAGGGCGGCGGCGTCGCCCGGCAGCCGTTCCTCCAGGCCGGTCTCGATGGAGAGGACGGCCGGGGGGCCTGCCCGGGAGAAGCGGGCGGCGAGTTCACGGACCTGGGCGATCCCGGCGACCGGTTCGGTCTCGGGGTCGCCCTCGCGCAGTACCCGCACCAGGCGGCGCATCGCGCCGAGCGCCTCGCCGCCGGCCTCCTCGATGCGGGCGAAGGACTCGGCGGCGCGTTCGCCGGAGAGGGCGGTGAAGCGGGCGGCCTGGGCCTGGACGACGATGCCGGTGACATGGTGGGCGATCAAGTCGTGCAGTTCCCGGGCGAGTTCGATGCGCTCGGCGGTCCGTACGGCCTCCAGGTCGCGCATGCGCTGGCCCGACTGGGCCCGCATCAGGAGCGAGAACGCGCTGACCACCACGGCGAGGACCGCGAAGAGCAGGGTGAACCGGCCGGGGTCGGCGTCGCGTACCGGGGCGGCCGCACAGCCGAGGCCGAGGACCGGGCCGAGGACGGCGGCGGTGCGGGCGGGTGCGTACAGCAGGACGGAGGAGAGCAGCACCAGCAGGGCGATCGCCTCGCCCATCCCCCAGACGGCCTGGGGCCGGTCGGCAAGGAGCAGCGCCGTAGCGGTCCAGCTGACGGCGGCCGCGGCCCAGGCGCGCGGGACCAGCGGGATCCTCGCCCAGGGCACCGCGCACACGCACACCACGATTCCGGCGCACCACACGATGGCGTGCGGCGGGGTGGGCTGGCGGGCCAGCGCCACGCCTTCGTAGGTGACGAGGGCCACGAGGACGGCGGCGAGCAGCGGGCGGGCGCAGGCGGCGGCCCGGGGGTGGCGGCGCAGCCAGCTGCGTACGGGACTCACGCCTGCCTCACGCGGCGCTCGTGGCCAGTCCGCTCTCCCAGGCCCAGGCGGCGATCTCGACGCGGTTGCGGGCGCCGAGCTTGCCCTGGACGTTGGCGAGGTGGGTCTTCACGGTGGACAGGGAGACGTACAGCTCGGCGGCGATCTCGGCGTTGGTGGCGCCACGGGCCAGGCAGCGGACGACATCGCGTTCGCGTTCGGTGAGCGGCTCGGTGGGTTTGCGTACGCCGTCGGCGGGGCGGGCGGTGGCGAGTTCTTTCAGCAGCCGCACGGTGATGGCGGGCGAGACGAGGGAGTCCCCGGCGGCCGCGGCGCGTACCGCTTCGACGAGCATTTCGGGGCTGGCGTCCTTGAGGAGGAATCCGGAGGCGCCGCCGTGCAGGGCCGCGTGGACGTATTCGTCGAGGTCGAAGGTGGTGCAGATGACGATGCGGGGGCGCTCGCGGCCGGCCAGGCGGCGGGTGACTTCGAGGCCGTCGAGGCCGGGCATCCGGATGTCGAGGAGCAGCACGTCGGGCTTCAGGCGCTCGACGGCTTCGAGGGCGGCGTGCCCGTCGACGACGTCGGCGAGGACCTCGATGTCGGACCTGCTCTCCAGGATCATGCGGAATCCGGTCCGGACCATTTCCTGGTCGTCCGCGATGACCACTGTGATCGACATGCCCCTATATGAGCAGGTTCGGCCGGAGGCCCGCAAATTCGGGGCGCCCGGCCGGGCCGGGTCGGGCGCCGGACGGTCCCTTCGCACGGACGGTCCCCTGCGCGGACGGCCCCCTTACAGTGGAATCCGGTCCGTGGTTGTTCCGTGGGTGTTCCGTGGCCGTCCGGAACGGGGGTGTCGGAGTGGGCGTCGCGTCGAGCCCGGTCGTGCACGGCTATCCGCACCTGGCCACCGTGCGCGCGGCCATCACCGCGCTGCACCGGCGGCTCTCCTACGACGGGCTGCACGGGTACGCGACGAGCGTGCTGCCCGTCGATGTGGCCTTCGCCGATCACGACGACCTGCATCTGGGCGCTCAGCGGGTGGCCCGTGCGCTGGTCCAGCACCTGCGGCTGCCGGATGCCCGGATGGTCGTGGGCTTTCGCGAGATGCAGCACGCGGCGAGCGTCGAACTGGCCGCGGGCCCCGAGTACTTCATCGAGCTGAACGACCGGTTCCGCGGCCACCGCCGTGACATCGGGGCGGCGCTCGCGCACGAGATCACGCACGTACTGCTGCACCGCCTGGACCTGTCGTTCCCGGGGACCCGGGACAACGAGATCCTCACCGACACCGTGACGACGTATCTGGGGGCGGGCTGGCTGCTGCTCGACGCGTTCCGCGAGGACGCGATGACCAGCCAGAAGCTGGGGTATCTCACGCCGGAGGAGTTCGGGTACGTCCTGGCGAAGCGGGCGGAGCTGTTCGGTGAGGATCCGTCTCCCTGGTTCACCAGCCCGCAGGCCTGGCCCGCGTACACGGCGGGTGCGGCGCTGGCCCGCCGGGACGGGCAGCAGCCGCCGCTGACCGCGGCGGGCTGGGCGGGCCGACGGCGCTACGCCAAGGACCGCCGCCACGCGCAGGAGCACGGCGGCGCCTGGGCGGACGCCGGCTCCCCCTACGCCTTCGAGCCCGGCCCGGACGGGCTGCGGGTCCGCTTCCCGTGCCCGACCTGCCACCAGCGGATCCGGGTCCCGGTCCGCGGCCGGGTCCGGGCCCGCTGCGGTCTGTGCCGCACGGTCCTGGAGTGCGACACGTAGCCCTTCGCAGGGTGCGGGGCCCGTGCGGGGTGCGGGGCGGTACGGGGTGCGGGGCCCCTGCGGGGTGCGGGGCGGTACGGGGTGCGGGGCCCCTGCGGGGTGCGGGTCCGCTATTTGCGCAGTTCCCCGCGCCCCCGGGCTTTCCCCCACCCCGCCCCTTCCCGAGACCCTCCGGGGGTGAGTGCGTCGGCTGCGGACCGTGCGTGGCTGGTCGCGCAGTTCCCCGCGCCCCTAAATGCCTGGTGCGGGATAGCACCGGAGCATTTCAGCCCGTCCGGCGTTTGAGGACGAGCGCCCTTAAGGCGCGAACGGGGTCTGGGGCGGAGCCCCAGGGGTTGGAACCGGCCAAGGCGTGACCGGATCCGCCTGCCAACCGCATCGCCCCGGCCGCCCGGCGTTAACCGGCCAGACATCCACCCCCTTCGTAATGGAGTTGTCTGTACAACAGTTGTCCGTACAACTTGGAGCTCCCGTGATCGCCCCCCGTATACGCACCGCAGGCCTCGCCGTGACCCTGGCCGCCTCCGCGCTCGCCCTCGCCGCCTGCGGCGCCAAGTCCGGGGCGTCCAGCGCCGCGGCCGACTCCGGCAAGGACGGCAAGGACGGCAAGAGCCTCGCGACCGCCGCCTCCCTCCAGGACGCGGGCGGCATGGACGCCCTGGTCGCCGCCGCGAAGAAGGAGGGCACGCTCAACGCGATCGCCATCCCGCGCGACTGGGCCAACTACGGCGCGATCATCGACGGCTTCCAGAAGAAGTACGGCGTGAAGGTGTCCGTCGAGAACCCGGACGGGGCCAGCGCGGACGAGATCAACGCCGTCAAGACCCGCAAGGGCCAGGACCGCGCCCCCGACGTCCTCGACCTCGGCGCCTCGTTCGCGCAGTCCGCGGGCGAGCAGGGCCTGACCGCCCCGTACAAGGTCGCCGGCTTCGACAAGATCCCCGCGGCCCAGAAGGACGCGCAGGGCCGCTGGTTCAACGACTACGGCGGCTATGTCTCCATCGGCTGCGACGCGGGCCGCGTCAAGGTCTGCCCGACGACCTTCGCCGATCTGCTCAAGCCCGAGTACAAGGGCCAGGTCGCGCTCAACGGCAACCCCACCAAGTCCGGTTCGGCCTTCGCCGGGGTGTACGCGGCCTCCCTCGCCAACGGCGGCTCGCTCGACGACATCCAGCCCGGCCTCGACTTCTTCGCCAAGCTCAAGAAGGCCGGGAACTACAACCCGGTGGAGTCCACCCCGGCCACGGTCGAGAAGGGCGAGACCCCGATCAGCATCGACTGGGACTACCTGAACGCCGGCTACGCCGACCAGTTCAAGGGCAAGGGCCTGAACTGGAAGACCGCGGTGCCCTCCGACGGCGTCTACGCCCAGTACTACTCCCAGGCCATCAACAAGGACGCCCCGCACCCGGCGTCCGCCCGCCTGTGGCAGGAGTACCTGTACTCGGCCGAGGGCCAGAACCTGTGGCTGAAGGGCTACGCCCGCCCCGCGCTCATGGCCGCCATGGACAAGGACGGCACGCTCGACAAGGCGGCCGCCGCCAAGCTCCCGCAGGTCTCCGGCACCCCCACCTTCCCCACCGAGGCGCAGAACACCAAGGCGAAGACCGCCCTCGCCGGCGGCTGGGCCAAGGCGATCTCGGGCTGATCACTCCATCATGACTGTCGCCACCACCTCAACGCCCGCCGCAGCGGCGGCAGTTGAGCGGCCGAAGGAATGCCGGGGCCGCAAGCGCCCCGGCGCCTGGCTCGCCGCGCTCCCGCTGCTCGCCTTCGTCGCGCTCGCCTTCGGGCTTCCGGCGCTCGCCATGCTGAACGGCGCGCTGTCCGTCGACGGCTCGTACGGGCTCGGCAATCTGAGCCAGTCCGTGCAGGGCGCCTACTGGACCGCCCTGCTCGGCAGCGTGAAGCTCGCGGCCACCACGGCCGCCATCGCGGCCGTGCTCGGGCTGCTGCTCGCACAGGCCGTCGTCACCTCGCGCGGCAGGGCGCTGCGCGAGGCCGTGCTCACCGCCTCCGGCGTGCTCGCCAACTTCGGCGGGGTGCCGCTCGCCTTCGCGTTCGTCGCCACCCTCGGCAACGCGGGCGTCCTCACCACCAAGCTGGGCCTGGCCGACCACGGCTGGAGCCTCTACAGCTTCTGGGGGCTCGCCCTGACCTATCTGTACTTCCTCATCCCGCTGATGGTGCTCACCGTGGCGCCGGCCCTGGACGGGCTGCGCCCGCAGTGGCGCGAGGCCGCCCAGAACAGCGGGGCGAGCGCCTGGCAGTACTGGCGCCATGTCGGCATCCCGGTGCTGCTGCCCACGCTGCTCGGCGGCTTCGTGCTGCTGTTCGGCAGCGCGTTCGCCGCATACGCCACGGCCGCCTCGATGGTGGGCAGTTCGGTGCCGCTGGTCACCATGCAGATCGCGGACGCGCTGTCCGGGAACGTGCTGGTGGGCCAGGAGAACGTGGCGCTGGCCCTCAGCCTCGACATGGTGATCGTCGCGCTCCTGGTGATGGCCGTCCATCTGCCCCTCCAGCGAAGGAGCGCCCGATGGCTCGCCTGACGCATCCGCTGCGCCCCTGGCGCGGCGCGGTCCTCATGATCGCCGGCGCCTACTTCGCGGTGCCGCTGCTCGCGTCCCTGGTCTTCACCGTGGATGTGCCCGGGCAGGGCTTCACGCTGGACTCGTACACGCAGATCTTCGGCGCCGACGGGTTCACCGCGGCCCTGCTCAGATCGCTCGGCCTCGCGCTGGCCACGGTGGCGCTCGCCCTGCTCCTGACCCTTCCGGCCGCGCTCGCGGTGCGTCTTTCCGGCTCGGGGCGGCTGCGGGCGGTGCTCGAAGTGGTGTGCACGCTGCCGCTGGTGGTGCCGCCGGTCGCGCTGGTCGCGGGTCTGGGCACGGTCCTCAAATGGGGGCCGGACCATTTGGCGACGACGCCGCTGTACGAGACGTTCGTGGCGATCCAGAACCCGTCGTTCCCGTTGGTGCTCGTCTTCGCGTACGTCGTGATGGCGCTGCCGTTCGTGTACCGCTCTCTTGAGGCGGGTTTGCGGGCGGTGGATGTGCGCACCCTGGTGGAGGCCGCCCGCGATCTGGGGGCGTCCTGGCCGCGGGCGCTGCTCACGGTCGTGCTGCCCAATCTGCGCACCGCGCTGCTCAACGCCTCGTTCCTGGCGCTCGCCCTGGTGCTCGGCGAGTTCACGGTGGCCTCGCTGCTCGGGTTCCAGCCGTTCGCGGTGTGGATCGTGCAGGCCTCCGGGGCCAACGCCCAGCTGTCGGTGGCGGTTTCGCTGCTCAGCCTGCTGCTGACCTGGGGGCTGCTGCTCGTCCTGACCGGCCTCGCCCGCACCCGGGGCGGCCGCACCGGCCGTATCCGCGCCCTCCGCGGCACCCGCACGATTCGTAAGAAGGAAGCCGTCTGATGACCACCGCACCGCCGCGTACCGGCACCGCCCTCACGATCCGGGGCCTGCGCCGCACGTTCGGGCCGACCGTGGCCCTCGACGGGCTCGACCTGGAGGCCGCGCCCGGTGAACTCCTGGCGCTGCTCGGCCCGTCCGGCTGCGGCAAGACCACCGCGCTGCGGGTCCTCGCCGGCTTCGAGCGTCCGGACGCGGGTGAAGTGCTGCTCGACGGCGAGGACATCGTGCCGGTGCCGGCCAACCGGCGCGACACCGGCATGGTGTTCCAGTCCTACAGCCTCTTCCCGCACCTGAGCGCGGCCGACAACGTGGCGTTCGGGATGCGGATGCGCAAGGTTCCCGCCGCCCAACGACGTTCGCGGGCAGCCGAGTTGCTGGAACTCGTCGGTCTGCCCGAGCACGGCGGCCGCTTCCCGCACCAGCTGTCCGGCGGTCAGCAGCAGCGCGTCGCGCTGGCCCGCGCGCTCGCCCTCCAGCCGCGGCTGCTGCTCCTGGACGAGCCGCTCTCGGCCCTGGACGCCAAGGTCCGCGTCCAGCTGCGCGAGGAGATCCGACGGCTCCAGCTGGAGCTCGGCATCACGACCGTGTTCGTCACCCACGACCAGGAGGAGGCGCTGTCGATGGCCGACAAGGTCGCGGTGATGCGCGGCGGACGGCTCGAACAGTGCGCCGCCCCGGCCGAGTTGTACGACCGTCCGGCGACCGCGTTCGTGGCGTCCTTCATCGGGACGATGAACCGCGTCCCCGGCACGGTCGCCTCCGACGGGCTGGCCGAGGTGCTCGGCGTACGCCTGCCGGTGGACGGCCCGGCGACCGGGACGGTGTTCCTGCTGCGCCCGGAGGCCCTTGAGGTGACCGAGGGCGGACCCGACACCGTGCTCAGCAGCGCCTTCCACGGCGCGAGCACCCGCCTCTCGGTGCGCCTCGCGGACGGCACCGAGGTCAAGGCCGATCTGCCCTCGCACGCCGCCGGTTCCTTCGGCGCGGGCGCCCGCGTCACCGTCACCCCGCAGCGCCGGCCCGTACTCGCGGCGGGTGAGGCGGCATGAGCGGGCTGCGCGCGGTCCTGTTCGACATGGACGGCACCCTCGTCGACACCGAGGAGGCCTGGGTCGAGGTGGTCGAGCAGGTCGCGGCCCGCCACGGACACACCCTGGCCGGCGAGCGGCGCCGGTCGGTGTACGGGCGCTCGGTGGAGGACACCGCCGAACTGCTGCACTCCTTCCTCGGCGCCTCGCGCGAGCACCTGGCCGACGAGCTGGGCGCGGACTTCGCCGCGCGCCTCGCGGACGGCGCCGAGCCCCGGCCGGGCGCCCTCCAACTCCTGGGCGCGCTGCGGGAGTCGGGGGTGCTCACCGCACTGGTCTCGGCGTCCCCGCGGGCGATCGTGCGCCGGGTGGCGACCTCGCTCGACGGCCATCGCTTCGACGCGGTGTACGGGGCCGAGGACACCGAGCGGACCAAGCCGGCGCCCGACCCGTATCTGGCGGCGGCCGCGGCGCTCGGCGCGGACCCGGCGCGCTGTGTGGCGGTGGAGGACACCGCGACGGGCGTCGCCTCGGCGGAGGCGGCGGGCTGCGCGGTCCTTGCGGTGCCGTCGGTCGAGCCCATCGCGCCCGCCCGGGGACGGACGGTGGTGACTAGTCTGGAGGAGGCGGACCTCTCCTTGCTCCGCTCACTGATTGCCAGTTGAGGGGGCCGGAGTGTCCAGCAAGTCGCCGCTCTACCGGAAAGTGGCCGGGGATCTGCGGACCGCCATAGCGGCGGGCGAGTACGGTTCGGGCGCGCGACTGCCCGCCGAGGACGAACTGGCCCGCCGATACGGCGTGTCCAGGGGTACGGTCCGCCAGGCGCTGGCGGCGCTGCGCGCGGACGGCCTGGTGACCTCGCGGCGCGGCGCCCGGCGGGTGGTGCTCGGCGGGGCGGCCCGGTTGCAGAGCTTCGCGGAGCTGAGGTCGTTCTCGCGCTGGGCGCGCTCACTGGGCGAGGAGCCCGGTGGGCGCACCGTGGCCGTCGACCCGGCGCGGGCCACCGAGGAGGAGGCGCACCACCTCCAAGTGCCGCAAGGGGCACGGGTGTTCAGGGTGCGCCGGGTGCGTACGCTGTCCGGCGCTCCGGTGATGGTGGAGCGCACCACGTACCCGGAGCGGATCGGTGAGCTGGTCGCCGCGCTGCCGGTGGACGCGGTGTCGCACTCCGAGCAACTGGAGCTGCACGGCGTCCTGTTCACCGACGCCCATCACACCATCGACGTGGTGCCCGCGGACCGGGACGACGCGGGGCTGCTCAACTGCCCGGCCGGACAGGCGCTGCTGCGCGAGCGCCGCCGCTCCACGGACCCGGCGGGCACGCCGGTGGAGTGGTCCGAGGACCGCTATCTGCCGGGGACGGTGGCGTTCACGGTGCACAACTCGACGGCGACCAGCGCGCTCGGGCGCCGGCTCGGCGAGGACTGAGCCGGCGCCGGGCCGGGCGGGCGCGGGCCGTTCAGGCCGCCGCGTGGTCCGGCTTGAGGAGGCCTTCGAGCAGCGGCCGGAAGTGCGCGAAGCCGGGCGTCTCGCGGTCCGGGTCCTTGGCCTGTTCGTCCCAGCGCCGTACGGCGACGGCGTCCCTGGCACCCGGGTGCGCCGCGAACTCGCGGGCCTGCTCGGGCGACATGGGGCCGCCCTGCACCCGGAGGGTGTGCACGGACGCCTCGGACAGCAGCGCGAAGTAGCCGGGTTCGACGGTGCACAGATAGCGCTTGGCGGCGACGTGCAGCCGTACGGGTTCGGTGACCTCGGGCCCGAAGAACCGCGCCAGCCAGTCGGCGCCGGTGTGGCTGTGCCGGTTGTCGTGGCCGCCCTCCATCAGGTCGCGTCCGGTCACGGCACCGTGGAAGTGCCCGATGTCGTGCAGCAGGGCCGCCGCCACCAGGTGCGCGGGAGCGCCCGCCTCCTCGGCGAGCGCTCCGGCCTGGAGCATGTGCTGGGCCTGGGTGACGGCCTCGCCGAGGTATTCGGCGCTGCCCTCGCCGTCGAAGAGGTCCGCGAGCCGGTCGAGCGGGTTCACGCGGCGGCCTCCTCGCGGCGCAGCACGGCGAGCGTCGAGGCGAGGCCGTCGAGGTCGGCGTAGCTGCCCTGGAGGTGGCGCTGCCCGGACTCCTCGAAGGCCGTACGGGCGTGCAGCAGGCGGGTGTTGTCGAAGACGAGGCAGTCGCCGGGGGCGAGGCGGAAGTCGAGCTGGAGCTCGGACCGCAGCAGGATCTCGCCGAACCGGCGGTAGGCGGCGTAGAACGCGTCGAGCCGTTCGGGCCCGTAGGAGAGTGTGGCGATGGACCGGTTGTTGAAGCGGATCTCCCGGATCCGGCCGAGCGGGTCGGTGGCGATCAGCGGCCGGTCGGCGCGCAGCTCGGTGCGCGCGTCGGCGAACGCGAACGGGACGGGTGTGCTGGTCAGCA
The DNA here is from genome assembly GCF_002803085.1 of Streptomyces sp. CB01201. Classification (GTDB taxonomy): domain Bacteria; phylum Actinomycetota; class Actinomycetes; order Streptomycetales; family Streptomycetaceae; genus Streptomyces; species Streptomyces hundungensis. The sequence continues at coordinate 263,851 of NZ_NNBJ01000003.1, forward strand.
CGGCGAAGTCCGCGGGTGACTCCGCGCGCAGCAGGGCCGCGGCCCGGAAGCCGTCGACGAGCCCCGAGTCGCCGCCGCGGGCGTCGTTGGCCAGGCAGTGCAGGAGCTGGAGGGTGGGCACCGGGTCGCGGTAGGGGTTGTCGGTGTGCGGGGTGATGCGGGCGCCGGTGAAGGCGAGGTTGTTGGGGTCGGCCGCGACCCGGACCTCGAAGAGTTCGCCGTAGTTCGTCTCGCGCACGTAGCCGAACGTGCGGACCACGTCCAGGACTTGGCGGTCGCGGCGCGGTACGTCGCGCAGCAGCACGAAGCCGAGCCGGACGACCTGCTCCAGGGCGCGGGCCCGCACGCGCGGGTCGGCCGTGTAGGCGCCCCACTCGGCCTCGGGGAGCCGGCCGTGCAGTTCGGCGGCGGTCCACAGGTCCTTGGCGTCCTCGGTGCGGCCGTCGCCGCCCGGCCCGGCGGGTTCGTCGAGCCAGGCCTGTTCGTAGACCGAGACGTGCCCGTCCGGTGCCCAGACGATCTCTCGTGCCGGGGTTCCGTCGGAGGTGTGCACCGGGCGTTCGGCAGCGATGGCGAGGGCCGCCGGGAGCTCGGTGATCTGGAAGAGCTTCTGGCCGGTGCGCGGGTCCCTGCATCGGGTGCAGGGGCAGTTGTCGCGCAGCCAGACGGGGTGGCGCATGGGTGGTCTCCTGCCGGACTCGGCAAAGTTGTACAGACAACTTCGGACGCGTCCGAGCCTGGCAGTCGGGGGTGACGCGCCGGTGGCCGAGAGGTGGACAGCCGAAAACCCGCGCTCCCGGGGAGGGAACGCGGGTTTTCGGTGCGGTCGAGTGCCGTGTCAGCAGCCGAAGTCGACCAGCCGGAACGTGGCGTAGTGGTCGGCGGTGTAGTAGTCCTCCTGGGACTTCTCGCCCGTGATGATCCGGCGGGTGCCGCGCGTCGGCGCACCCGGCGTGATCACGGTGTACTCGTGGTAGTAGCCGCTGCTCTGCTGGGGCAGTACGCCCTCGCGGTTCTGGAAGACGACGCCGTCCTGCGAGTACGGGAACGGGCCGCCCTGGTCGATGAGGTTCAGGGTGTCGTGCGCCTGCGAGGGCAGTGCGGAGTAACAGACGCTGCCGACGGACTGCACGGACACGGAAGCGGCGGCGGTGACGGCCGTGGGGATGGCCGTGGGGGTGGCCGACGCGGTGCCGGCGACGGGGCCGGCGATGAGGGCTGCGGCGACGGCGAGGGCTCCGCCGAGGGCTTTGAAGCGTGGGGGGATCGTCATGTCCGCCATGATGACGCGCGTAGAGCGGGGCCCGTCAACGCCAACTCGGCTGATTTTCCCACCTGTTAACCCGATCCGGCGGACGCGTAACGAGGGGGCCACGAGCGGTTAAGGCACCCGCAACCCAAGATCGTCCGACGCCCCGTCAGGACCCGGCAGACCCGTGCGCGGATGCCTACCGGGACCATGCCTACCGGGATCCGTACACCACCCCCGGAGTCTGCGAGTCCGCGAGGAGTTTCAGGGCCGCCTCGCCCGCCTCGCGCGGGGTCCAGCGGGAGCCCTTGTCGCTGGTCGGGCCGGGCCGCCAGCCCTCCATCACGGTGATGCGGCCGGCCTCCGCCTCGAAGACCCGGCCGGTGACGCCCTCGCTCGCGGCCGAGCCCAGCCAGACCACGAGGGGCGAGACGTTCTCCGGAGCCATCGCATCGAAGGCGTCCGGGTCGGCCGGCGCGGCCATGGTCTCGGCGAAGGTCCCCTCGGTCATCCGGGTGCGGGCCGCCGGGGCGATGGCGTTGACCTGGACGCCGTAGCGGCCCATCTCGGCGGCGGCCACCAGGGTGAGCCCCACGATCCCGGCCTTCGCGGCGCTGTAGTTGCCCTGCCCGACCGAGCCCAACAGCCCTGCTCCGGAGCTGGTGTTGACCACGCGTGCCGCGATCTCGCGCCCCGCCTTCGCCTCGCCGCGCCAGTACGAGGCCGCGTGCTTCAGGGTCAGGAAGTGGCCCTTGAGGTGGACGCGCATCACGGCGTCCCAGTCGTCCTCGCCGAGGTTGACCAGCGTCCGGTCGCGCAGGAACCCGGCGTTGTTGACCAGGGTGTGCAGCGCGCCGAACTCCTCGACCGCCGCGCGGACCAGCGAGGCGGCGCCCTCGGTCGTGGCGATGTCTCCCCCGTGCGCCACCGCCTCGCCGCCCGCCGCGCGGATCTCGTCCACCACCGCCTGCGCGGGCCCGCCACTGCTGCCCGCGCCGTCCAGGGCCACCCCCAGGTCGTTGACGACGACCCGCGCGCCCTGCTCCGCGAACGCCAGCGCGTGTGCCCGGCCGAGGCCCCGCCCCGCGCCCGTCACGACCACGACCCGTCCCTCGCACAACCCGCTCATCTCCGGTTCTCCTCAGGCTCGTTGATCACTTCGGTTGACGGTGGCCGCGTCCAGGAAGGCGGGGCGTTCGCCGCCGCCGTGGACGAGCAGACAGGCGCCGCTGATGTAGGCCGCCCCCGGCGACGCGAGGAAGACGGCAGCCGCGCCGACCTCCTCGGGCTCGGCGAGCCGGCCGAGCGGCACGGTCGCGCCGACCCGTGCGAGGCCTTCCGCGTCGCCGTAGTGCAGCGCGCTCAGTTCGGTGCGGACCATGCCGAGCACCAGCGTGTTGACGCGCACCTCGGGCGCCCACTCGACCGCCATCGAGCGGGCGAGGCCCTCCAGGCCCGCCTTCGCGGCGCCGTAGGCGGCCGTCCCCGGCGAGGGACGCCCCCCGCTGACGCTGCCGATCATCACGACCGAGCCGCGTGCGGCCCGCAGGAACGGCCGGGCGGCCAGGGACGCCGTGAGCGGGGCCACCAGATTCAGCTCGACGACCCGTGCGTGCCGCTCGGCCTCGCCCTCGTCGAGCAGCCGGTAGGGCGTGCCGCCCGCGTTGTTGACCAGGACGTCCAGACGTCCGTGGTCCGCCGCGACACCGGCGAAGAAGTCCCGTACGGCGGCGCCCTCGCGCAGGTCGAGCGGGCGGAACTCGGCCTGCCGGCCGCCCCGTTCGACCGGTTCGTCGGGCGGTCTGCGGGCGCACACCACGACGTCGGCGCCCGCCGCGAGGAAGGCCCTCGCGATCCCCGCGCCCACGCCCCGGGTGCCACCGGTGACGACGACTGCCTTCCCGGCCAGCTCCATCCGCTGCTACCTTCCTGACCTAACAAATGTTTGGTGGAAAGGTAGCTGATCCGCCCATGGGTGTCTCCACCGCAAGCCCCGCGAAGGGCATGTGCCTCGTCACGGTCGACTTCCCACCCGTCAACGCCCTGCCGGTCCAGGGCTGGTACGACCTCGCCGACGCGATCCGCGCCGCGGGGCGCGACCCCGGCAACCGGTGCGTGGTGCTCGCCGCCGAGGGCCGCGGCTTCAACGCCGGGGTGGACATCAAGGAGATGCAGCGCGACCCCGGCCACACCGCCCTCATCGGCGCGAACCGGGGCTGCTACGAGGCGTTCGCCGCGGTGTACGAGTGCGAGGTGCCGGTCGTCGCGGCGGTCGGCGGGTTCTGCCTCGGCGGCGGCATCGGCCTGGTCGGCAACGCGGACGCGATCGTGGCGAGCGAGGACGCCGTCTTCGGCCTGCCCGAACTGGACCGGGGCGCGCTCGGCGCCGCCACCCACCTCGCACGCCTGGTCCCCCAGCATCTGATGCGCGCGCTCTACTACACCTCGCGGACCGTCACGGCCCGGGAGCTGCACGCCCACGGCTCGGTGTGGAAGGTCGTGCCGCGCGAGCAACTGGCCGTCGAAGCAATGGAGTTGGCGGCCGAGATCGCCCGCAAGGACGGCACCCTGATCCGCCTCGCGAAGGCCGCCATCAACGGCATCGACCCGGTGGACGTACGCCGCAGCTACCGCTTCGAGCAGGGCTTCACCTTCGAGGCGGGCCTCAGCGGCGTGGCGGACCGCGTCCGCGACACGTTCGGCACGGGCGGCAGGTCCGGCACGGGCGGCCCGTCCGGCGCCCCCGGCCCGAGCGGGCCGCCCGGGACATCCGGCGCACACCCAACGACGACAGCGGCGGCCACCGAGGAGGCCTCTTCGTGACGGACAAGACCATGACGCCGGAGGACGTCGTCGCCCGGCTGAGCAGCGGCATGACGCTCGGCATCGGCGGCTGGGGCTCGCGCCGCAAGCCGATGGCGCTGGTACGCGCCCTGCTCCGCTCGCCCGTCACCGACCTGACGGTGATCTCGTACGGGGGTCCGGACGTCGGCCTGCTCGCGGCCGCCGGACGGATCCGCAAGCTGGTCGCGCCCTTCGCCACGCTCGACTCGATCCCCCTGGAGCCGCACTTCCGCGCCGCGCGCCAGGCGGGCGCCTTCGAGCTGATGGAGGTCGACGAGGCGATGTTCATGTGGGGGCTGCACGCGGCCGCGAACCGGCTGCCGTTCCTGCCGGTGCGGGCGGGCCTCGGCTCGGACGTGATGCGGGTCAACCCCGGCCTGCGGACGGTGAGTTCACCGTACGAGGACGGCGAGACCCTCGTCGCGATGCCCGCCCTGCGCATGGACGCGGCGCTCGTCCACCTCAACCGCGCCGACCGGCTCGGCAACGGCCAGTACCTGGGCCCCGACCCGTACTTCGACGACCTGTTCTGCGAGGCCGCCGACAGCGCGTACCTCTCCTGCGAGCGGATCGTGGACGCCTTCGGGGACGACGGCGGGGGTGGCCCGGAGGGCGTGGTGCCGCAGTCGCTCCTGGTCGGCAGGTACGCGGTCACCGGCGTCGTGGAGTGCCCGAACGGCGCGCACTTCACGTCCTGCGTACCCGACTACGGGCGCGACGAGCCGTTCCAGAAGCTCTACGCGAGCACCCCCTGGGCGGAGTTCGCCGAACGCTTCCTGTCCGGGCCGGACGAGAAGTCCTACCAGTCGGCGGTGCAGAGCTGGCACGAGGAGCAGAAGTGACACCTCCAGCGACGAGTGCCGTGCGGGTGACCCGCGCCGAGTACTGCGTGATCGCCTGCGCCGAGGCCTGGCGCGACAACGGGGAGGTGCTGGCCAGCCCCATGGGCCTGATCCCCTCGGTCGGGGCCCGGCTCGCGCGGCACACCTTCTCGCCCGACCTGCTGCTCACCGACGGCGAGGCGATGCTCGTCGGGCTGGACGGGAGGCCCGAGGGCTGGCTGCCCTACCGCCGGCATCTGGCGATGGTGACCGGCGGCCGGCGGCACGTGATGATGGGCGCGAGCCAGATCGACCGGTTCGGCAACCAGAACATCTCCTGCATCGGCGCCTGGGAGCGGCCCGCCCGCCAGCTCCTCGGGGTCCGCGGCGCACCGGTCAACACCCTGAACAATCCGGTGAGTTACTGGGTGCCGAAGCATTCGACGCGGGTGTTCGTGCCGAGGGTCGACATGATCAGCGGCGTGGGCTACGACAGCGCGGCGGCCGCGGGCCCCTCCGCGACCCGCTACCACCGCATCCCGCGGGTGGTGAGCAATCTGGGCGTCTTCGACTTCGCGACCCCGGACCACTCGATGCGGCTCGCCTCCCTGCACCCCGGGGTTACGCCGGACGAGGTCCGCGAGGCGACGGGGTTCGAGCTCGCGGTGGCGGACGGCCCGGCGTACACCCGGGAGCCCACGCCCGAGGAGCTCCGCCTGATCCGTGAGGTCATCGACCCGGACGGGCTGCGCGAACGCGAGGTGCGGCCGTGACCACCGCCCCCGGGGAGCCCCGTATCGAGACGGCCCTGACCAAGCTGGTGGGCGTGCGGCATCCGATCGTGCAGACCGGCATGGGCTGGGTCGCGGGCCCCCGCCTGGTCTCGGCCACCGCGAACGCGGGCGCCCTCGGCATTCTCGCCTCCGCGACGATGACGACGTCGGAGCTGCGGGGGGCGGTCCGCGAGGTCAAGTCCCGTACCGGGGAGGCGTTCGGGGTCAATCTGCGGGCCGATGCCGCCGACGCCCGCGAGCGGGTGCGGATCATCGTCGAGGAGGGCGTGCGCGTGGCGTCCTTCGCGCTCGCCCCCTCCCGCGAACTCATCGCCGAGCTGAAGGACGCGGGGGTCGTCGTGATCCCCTCCATCGGCGCCCGCCGGCACGCCGAGAAGGTCGCGGCGTGGGGTGCGGACGCGGTGATCGTGCAGGGCGGCGAGGGCGGCGGCCACACCGGCGAGGTGGCAACGACCGTGCTGCTGCCCCAAGTTGTGGACGCCGTGGACATCCCGGTGATCGCGGCGGGCGGCTTCCACGACGGCCGGGGCCTGGTGGCGGCGCTCGCCTTCGGCGCGGCGGGGGTCGCCATGGGCACCCGCTTCCTGCTGACCTCCGACTCGACGGTGCCGGACGCGGTGAAGGCGAAGTACCTGGAGGCGACGGTGAAGGACATCACGGTGACCACCGCCGTGGACGGCCTGCCGCACCGCATGCTCCGCACGGAACTGGTCAGGTCCCTGGAGGCCGCGGGCCGCACCCGCGCCCTCGTGCAGGCGGTGCGGCGGGCCTCCGGATTCCGCAGGATCTCCGGTCTGTCCTGGTCCCGACTGGTCCGGGACGGCCTCGCGATGAAGCACGGCAAGAACCTGACATGGAGTCAGACACTGCTCGCGGCGAACACGCCGATGCTGCTGCGGGCGTCCATGGTCGAGGGCCGCACGGACCTCGGGGTCATGGCCTCGGGCCAGGTGGCCGGCCTGATCGAGGACCTGCCGAGCTGTGCGGAGCTGGTCGGCCGGGTGATGGACGAGGCGGCGCGCACGCTGGGCGCGTTGCGGAGCACGCAGTAACTGCCGTACGCCACAGAGGAGTCGAGGAGGCACCATGAACCGCTCCACCCGAACGGTGACACGAGTAGCCAGAGGGGCCGTCGCCGCGGTCGCCGCGGCCCTGGCGCTGGGTGCGCTGCCCGCGACCGCGCCGGCGGCAGCAGCCGCCGCGCAGCACCGCACCGCCGCACCGATCCACCAGGTCGTGCTCCAGGGCGCGGTGAACGTCCGCGACCTGGGCGGCTACGGGACGTACGACGGCGCGCGGGTCCGGTACGGGGTCGCCTACCGGGCGGACGCGCTGAACAAGACGACGGACACGGACGTCGCCACCCTGGGCCGACTCGGCCTGCGCGAAGTGGTCGACTTCCGGACGCCGTTCGAGCTTCAGTACGACGGCCCCGACCGGCTGCCGTCCGGGCTCACCCCGACCTCGCGACCGGTCACCGACAGCGGTCTGTACGCGCAGATGCTGACCGCGATCGGGTCGCGGGATCCGGCGACGCAGGACGCGATGCTGGGCCACGGCAAGGCGGAGGCACTGATGCGCACGGTGTACGGCGCCTTCGTCACCGACCCCGCCGCCCGCACTCAGTTCGGGGCGACCCTGAAGGACCTGGCCGCCGCCCCCGGCCCGCTGCTCTTCCACTGCACATCGGGCAAGGACCGTACGGGGTGGCTGAGTTACGTACTGCTGCGCGCGGTGGGCGTACCGGAGGCGACGGCGCGGGGGGACTACCTGGCGTCCAACACCTTCCGGGCGGCGGCAGACGCGGCGCTGCGGGTGAACCTGAAGCAGTCCGGGGTGATGCAGAACCCGGATCTGCTCATCCCGCTCCAGGAGGTACGGGTCGACTACCTTGACGCGGCTCTGTCCCAACTGGGCTCTCAGTACGGTGACTTGTACGGCTACCTGACCCGGGGGCTGGGCCTGTCGCTCCGCGACCTGGCAGGGCTGCGGGCCCGGCTGGTGGCCTAGCCCGGAGCGGCACGCTCTCCTCCAGGCCGCCGCGAACAAGCCCCGCCCATTCACGTTCCGAAGGGGCGGGGCTTGCGGCTGCCCAAGGGGATCAGGCTCCGGCCCGGCCCCGGCCCGCGCCGCTCTGTCCGCGCCCACGACCGCCCGCGGAGCGAGCCGCCGACCCGCCCTGGGTGCGGGGTGCGCCGCCACCCTGGGTGCGGGAGGCCGAGCCGCCCTGGGTGCGAGAGGCCGCGCCGCCCTGGGTACGGGAGGCCGAGCCGCCCTGCGCACGGGAAGCGGCACCCCCCTGCGTACGGGAAGCCGCACCCTGACCCCGCCCGCCCTGGCCGCGGGAGGCGGCACCGCCCTGAGCCGAGCCCTGGGCGCGGCCCGACGAGCCCTGGGCGCGGCCGCCGCGCGCGCCCCGGCTGCGGCCACCGGTGGCCTTCTTCGGCTCCGGCTGGGCCGGGACCTCGATGACGACCGGCACGCCGGACGGCTCGCGCGCGCCCGTGACCCGGACGAGCTCCTCGGAGCTCGACTTGATCTCGGCCGTGCGCGGCCTGATCCCCGCGAACGACATGAGCTTGGTCATCTCGCGCTTCTCGTCCGGCAGGACCAGCGTGACGACGCTGCCCGACTCGCCCGCGCGGGCGGTGCGCCCACCGCGGTGGAGGTAGTCCTTGTGGTCGGTCGGCGGGTCGACGTTCACGACGAGGTCGAGGTCGTCGACGTGGATGCCGCGCGCCGCCACGTTCGTCGCGACCAGCGCGGTGACCTGACCGTTCTTGAACTGGTCCAGCGTGCGGTTGCGCTGCGGCTGGGAGCGTCCACCGTGCAGACCGGCCGCCCGGACCCCGCTCGCCAGGAGCCGCTTGACCAGCCGGTCCACCGAGCGCTTGGTGTCCAGGAACATGATCACCCGGCCGTCGCGGGCCGCGATCCGCGTGGTGACGGCCTTCTTGTCGGTCTCGTCCATGACGTACAGGACGTGGTGTTCCATCGTGGTGACCGCGCCCGCCGACGGGTCGACGGAGTGCACCACCGGGTCGGTGAGGAACATCCGGACCAGGCGGTCGATGTTGGCGTCCAGGGTCGCCGAGAACAGCATCCGCTGACCGTCCGGCTCGACCTGCTTGAGCAGCGCCACGACCTGCGGCATGAAGCCCATGTCGGCCATCTGGTCGGCCTCGTCGAGGACGGTGATGCCCACGTTCTCCAGCGAGCAGTCACCCCGCTCTATGAGGTCCTTGAGCCGGCCCGGGGTGGCGACCATGACCTCGGCGCCGCGGCGCAGCGCGTTGGCCTGCTTGGTGATGGAGAGGCCGCCGACGACGGTGGTCAGGCGCAGGTTCACGGCCGTGGCGTACGGCGTGAGCGCGTCGGTGACCTGCTGGGCGAGCTCGCGCGTCGGTACGAGGACCATGGCGAGCGGCGCCCTGGGCTCGGCGCGCCGGCCCGCGGTGCGGGCGAGCAGGGCGAGGCCGAAGGCGAGGGTCTTGCCGGAGCCGGTGCGGCCGCGGCCGAGGATGTCGCGGCCCGCGAGCGAGTTCGGCAGGGTGGCGCCCTGGATCGGGAACGGCTCGGTCACGCCCTGCGCGTCGAGCGTCTTGAGCAGCGCCGCGGGCATGTCCAGGTCGGCGAAGGCCTCGACGGCCGGCAGCGCGGGGGTGAGGGTCTCCGGGAGTTGGAACTCGCCCTGCGGCGCCATGGTGCGGCCCTTGGCGGGCTTCGCGGACTTGGCGGCGGGGCGGCCGGAGCTCCTGCGGGCACCGGAACTGGAACCGGAACCGGAACGGGAGCCGGTACCGGCACCGGAACCGGCACCGGGGCGCTTGCTGGTCATGCGCGTCATACGGAATTTGCCTTCCTGGGACAAGACAGCACAAGCCGGGACCCGCACCTGAGGGTGCGGGCCCCGGCTGCGAAATTCGCGAGCCGCTGAATCAGCGGCTGCAAAATACGCCTCGTCGGCGATTAGGCGGGAACGATGTTCTCCGCCTGGAGGCCCTTCTGGCCCTGGGTGACCTCGAAGGAGACCTTCTGGCCCTCAAGGAGCTCACGGAAGCCGGAGGAGGCGATGTTGGAGTAGTGGGCGAAGACGTCGGGGCCGCCGCCGTCCTGCTCGATGAAGCCGAAGCCCTTTTCCGAGTTGAACCACTTCACGGTGCCAGTAGCCATGTCATTTCTCCTAAGACAGGGGCAGTTCCGGAAATCCGCGGATTTACGGATTCCTCGTCGCCGCATTGAGCCCATCCGGAGAAACCCCGGAAACAAATAATGCGCCTGAGGATCATTCCCGTCAGGCGCACATAAAGTATATGGGTACCAAAACTGCAACAGGCACCACGATAGCACGGCCCTCCGCGGCCCGTCCGTGGGCCACGTCACGGACGGGGAGGTCGCGTCAGAGGCGTTCGATGATGGTCACGTTGGCCTGGCCGCCGCCCTCGCACATCGTCTGGAGGCCGTAGCGGCCGCCGGTGCGCTCCAGCTCGTGCAGCAGGGTCGTCATCAGCTTCACGCCGGTCGCGCCCAGCGGGTGGCCGAGTGCGATCGCGCCGCCGTTGACGTTGACGCGGTCCGGGTCGGCGCCGGTCTCCTTGAGCCAGGCGAGCGCGACCGGGGCGAAGGCCTCGTTGATCTCGACGAGGTCGATGTCGTCGATCGTCATCCCGGTCTTCTTCAGCGCGTGGGCGGTGGCGGGGATGGGCGCGGACAGCATGCGGATGGGGTCCTCGCCGCGCACCGAGAGGTGGTGGACGCGGGCGCGCGGGGTCAGGCCGTGTTCGGCGACGGCCCGCTCGGAGGCGATGAGGAGGGCGGCCGCGCCGTCGGACACCTGGGAGGAGCAGGCCGCGGTGATGGTGCCGCCCTCCAGGACGGGACGGAGCGCCGCCATCTTCTCCAGGGTGGTGTCCGGGCGCGGCCCCTCGTCCGTGGTGACGTCGCCGTACGCGACGCACTCGCGCGCGAAGCGGCCCTCGTCGACGGCTCGCAGGGCTCGCCGGTGCGAGCGGAGGGCGAACTCCTCCATGGCGCGGCGGGTGATGCCCCACTTCTCGGCGATGAGCTGCGCTCCGTGGAACTGGTTGACGGGTGCGTCGCCGTAGCGGGCCCGCCAGCCCTCGCTGCCGAGGTAGGGGCCGTCGGTCAGGCCGAGCGGTTCGGCGGCCTGGCGCGACGCGAAGGCGATCGGGATCATCGACATGTTCTGGGTACCGCCCGCCACCACCAGGTCCTGGGTACCGGAAAGGACGCCCTGGGCGGCGAAGTGGACGGCCTGCTGGGACGAGCCGCACTGGCGGTCGATGGTGACGCCGGGCACTTCTTCGGGCAGGCCCGCCGCCAGCCAGGACGTGCGGGCGATGTCGCCGGCCTGGGGGCCCACGGTGTCCAGGCAGCCGAAGACGACGTCCTCGACGGCGGCCGGGTCGACGCCGGAGCGTTCGACAAGCGCCTTCAGCACATGGGCGCCGAGGTCGGCGGGGTGGACCGCCGAGAGCCCGCCGCCACGCCGGCCCACCGGAGTGCGTACCGCTTCGACTATGTAGGCCTCGGCCATGTCAACTCCCGATTTGTGTATGCGAGTTATTCGCGTACGGCGATTCCGTCCAGGACCATCGAGAGGTACTGGCGGGCGATCTCCTCCGGGCTGTGTCCGCCGCCGGGCCGGTACCAGGACGCGGCGACCCACACCGTGTCGCGCACGAAGCGGTAGGTCAGGCGGATGTCGAGGTCGGTGCGGAAGGCGCCCGCCGCGACGCCCCGCTCCAGCGTTCCCAGCCAGGCCTTCTCGAACTTCTGCTGGGATTCGGTCAGATAGCCGAAGCGGGACAGCGCGGCCAGGTGCCGGGACTCCTTCTGGTAGATCGCGACGGCGGCGCGGTGCCGGTCGATCTCCCGGAAGGACTCGGTGACCAGGGCCTCGATGGTCTCGCGGGGGCCGAGTCCGGCGGCGAGTACGGCGTCGTAGCCCTCCCAGAGTTCGTTCAGGAAGGTCGAGAGGATCTCGTCGAGCATCGACTCCTTGGAGTCGAAGTGGTAGTAGAGGCTGCCCGCGAGCAGGCCGGCCTCGTCGGCGATCCGGCGCACGGTGGTCGCGTTGTAGCCCTGGGCAGCGAACACCTCGGCCGCGGTGGCCAGGAGTTCGCGCCGCCGCTCGGGCGAGGCGGTCACCTGCGTCTTCTTCTTGTTCGTCGGCACCTGACCATTGTGCTGTCCCCGGCTAGGCGTGCTGGCTGCTGACGGAGACGACCTCGCCGGTGAGGTACGAGGAGTAGTCGCCGGCCAGGAACACGATGACGTTGGCGACCTCCCACGGTTCGGCGTAGCGGCCGAACGCCTCGCGGGCGGTGAGCTCTTCGAGCAGTTCGGCGGAGGTGACCTTCACCAGGTGCGGGTGCATGGCGAGGCTGGGCGCCACCGCGTTGACGCGCACGCCGTACTCGGCGGCCTCGATGGCGGCGCACCGGGTCAGCGCCATGACGCCGGCCTTGGCTGCGGCGTAGTGGGCCTGGCCGGCCTGGGCGCGCCAGCCGACGACCGAGGCGTTGTTGACGATGACGCCGCCCCGGCCGCTGTCCTTGAAGGCGCGCAGGGCGGCCCGGGTGCAGCGGAAGGTGCCGTTCAGGGTGACGTCGAGGACCTTGGACCAGGCCTCGTCCGTCATGTCGACGAGGGAGCAAGTCCCGCCCAGGCCCGCGTTGTTGACGACGATGTCGAGACGGCCGTGTTCGTGTTCGGCGAGCGCGAGGAGGGCGGCGACCTGCCGTTCGTCGGTCACGTCGCAGGGGACGGAGGCGACCCGGTCCGCGCCGAACTCCGCGGCCAGCGCCTCCTCGGTCTCCTTCAGGCGGCGGGCGTGGGCGTCGCCGATGACGACGCGGGCGCCCTCTTCGAGGAGCCTGCGGGCGGTGGCCCCGCCGATCCCGGCGCCGGCCGCCGCGGTGACGACGGCGGTGCGGCCGTCGAGCAGTGCGTGGCCGGGCACGTACTGAGCCGTGTTGGCCGCCGTCCGGGCCTCGCCGGCCGCCGCCTGAGCCTTGTTGTCCGTCACGGCGCCACGTTAACCTACCAAACACTTGTTAGGGAAGGATGGTGTGCCGTACCCATGGACCTGGACCCCACGCCCGACCAGGAGGCCTTCCGGGCCGAGGCGCGCGACTGGCTCGCCGCGCACGTGCCGTCCGCGCCGCTTCCCTCTCTGGAGACCGAAGCCGGCTTCGCGGCCCACCGGGAGTGGGAGGCGCGGCTGTCCGCGGACCGCTGGTCGGTGGTGTCCTGGCCGCAGGAGTACGGAGGCCGGGGCGTCGACATCTTCCGGTGGCTGGTCTTCGAGGAGGAGTACTTCGCGGCGGGCGGCCCCGGGCGCGTCTCGCAGAACGGCATCAACCTGCTCGCGCCCACCCTGTTCGACCACGGTACGCCCGAGCAGCGGGCGCGCGTCCTGCCGGACATGGCGAGCGGCGCGACGATCTGGGCGCAGGCCTGGTCCGAGCCGGAGGCGGGCTCCGACCTCGCCTCGCTGCGCTCCAAGGCCGTGCGCACGGACGGGGGTTGGCTGCTCTCGGGGCAGAAGACCTGGTCGTCGCGGGCCGCGTTCGCCGACCGCGCCTTCGGCATCTTCCGCACCGACCCCGAGGCCGCCAGGCCCCACCAGGGCCTGACCTATCTGATGTTCGACCTGCGCGCCCCGGGGGTGGGCGTACGCCCCATCGGCCGCCTCGACGGCAAGCCCGCCTTCGCCGAACTCTTCCTGGACAACGTCTTCGTGCCGGACGAGGACGTGATCGGCGAGGCCGGCGCGGGCTGGCGGATCGCCATGTCGACGACCGGCAACGAGCGCGGTCTGATGCTGCGCTCCCCCGGCCGCTTCCTGGCCTCGGCCACGCGGCTCGTGGAGCTGTGGCGCACGGCGGGCGACCCGGCGGACACCGCACTGCGCGACCGGGTCGCGGACGCGGTGATCGGGGCGCGCGCCTATCAGCTCTTCACCTGCGCGGGCGCCTCCCGCTTCGCCGAGGGCGGTGTGATCGGCGCCGAGTCGAGCCTCAACAAGGTGTTCTGGTCGCGGTACGACATCGCCCTGCACGAGTGCGCGCTCGATCTGCTCGGCCCGTACGGGGAGCTGTCGGACGAGGCCGACGAGGCGCCCGCGCACGGGAGTTGGGCCGAGGGCCATGTCTTCTCGCTGGCCGGTCCGATCTACGCGGGGACGAACGAGATCCAGCGCGACATCATCGCCGAGCGGCTGCTCGGCCTGCCGAAGGGGCGCCGATGAGGTTTCTGCTCACCTCGCAACAGCTCGACTTCGCCCGCTCCCTGGACGCGCTGCTGAGCGCCGCCGACACGCCCGCGGCGATACGGGCCTGGGCCGCGGGGGACGCGGGGCCCGGCCGGGCCCTCTGGTCGCGGCTCGCCGATGCGGGGGTGTTCGCGCTCGGAGTGCCCGAGGAGCACGAGGGGATGGGCGCGCTTCCGGTCGAACTCGCGCTCTCGTGCGTGGAGTTGGGGCGGCACGCGCTGCCGGGTCCGGTCGTGGAGACGGTGGCCGCCGCCGCACTGCTGGCCCGGCTCGCGGAGCTCGGCGAGGAGGGCCCCGCCAAGCGGCTGCTGCCCGGTATCGCCTCGGGCGCATGCCTGGCGAGCGTGCTGTGGCCGGGCGGTGGCCCGTACGCACTCGACGCGGACGCGGCGGACGTGGTGCTCACCGTCGCGGACCAGGAGCTGCGGCTCGCCCCGGGGCACGGCCCCGTCCAGCCGTCGGCCGACCCGGCCAGGCGGCTCGCACGGCCCCTGCCGGGCGGTGAACTGCTGTACACGGGGCCCCAGTTGGAGGATGCCGTCGCCTACGCCACCGGGTGGGCGCGGCTCGCGGCGGCCGGGCAGTGTCTCGGAGTCGCCGAGGCGCTGCTTGCCCGGACGGTGGCGTACGTCAAGCAGCGCACCCAGTTCGGGGCGCCGATCGGTTCGTTCCAGGCGGTCAAGCACCGGCTCGCGGACATCCTGATCGCGATCGAGTTCGCGCGGCCGCTGCTGTACGGGGCCGCGCTGTCGCTCGCGCCGGGCGAGGTGGCCGCGGCGAAGGTGACGGCCGGGGAGGCCGCGTACGGCGCCGCCCGCACCGCGCTGCAACTGCACGGCGCGGTCGGCTACACCCAGGAGCTCGACCTGTCGCTGTGGCTGCGCAAGGCCCGGCCGCTCCGGGACGCGTGGGGGTCGCCCGGGGAATGCCGGGCGCGGGTGCTGGCGGGCTGAGGGGGGGAATCCCCACCCCGCCCCTTCCCGAGATCCTCCGGGGGATTCGATTCGGCTGCGGACCGTGCGTGGCTGGTCGCGCAGTTCCCCGCGCCCCTTGGCGGTACCGGTGCTGCCGGCTCGACCCGCGGGTTCAGGCGTCCTCGCGCACCGACCCCTCGCCGCTGCCGCGCCTGAGGGTGCGCAGCGCGGTGCCGGGACGCCAGACGCGTACGACGATCTCCTCGTTCTCGACGCCGGTGTACACGACCTCGGTCGGCTCGACACGGAAGAGGAGGAACGGTTCGGGCGGGGTCGTCTGCTCGATGTAGGACGCCAGCGCGGCCGGGTCGGTGACCCGCACCGCGCGCCCGCTGACCCGTACGTCACCGTCGGCCATCTCGGCGTCCGGGCCCGGGTTGGCCTGGAGCGAGAAGCGCGGGTCGCGCAACAGGTCGAGGGCCTTCATCGAGCCGGGCATCATGCCGAGCAGCAGCTCACCGTCCCGGAACTCCACCTCCAGGCCGGTCACCCGGGGCGAGCCGTCCTTGCGCAGGGTGCCGAGGACCTGGTGCTTGTACTTCTGGAAGCGGGCCTCGGCGAGGGCGGCGAACTGCGGCTCGGCCTGGTGGAACTCGCTCCAGGCCCGTGCCGGGGGCGCGGTCGGCGGGGTCGCCGTGTCTGTGGTGTCCATAGTTCCAGGAAACCTCGGATACCCGACAACCTCTGTCCGGATTACCGGGCGGGAAGGGTGACGACCGCCGCGTGTCCCTCGGCCCGCACCGCCACCGTGCCCCGCGCGGTGAGCTGGGCGTCGTACGGGTCCAGGTGTACGCCGTCGACGCGGGCGGGTGCGTCGAGAGCGACGACCAGGGCGGGCCCTGCGATCGTCAGGTCGCCCCGCACCACGGCGACCGCCGGCGCGGGGGTGCCCCGGCGGAACATCACGTTGAAGTTGACGACCGGGCCGGCCAGGAGGCGGCAGTCCGTGGGGGCGTCGCCGGGGAAGTGCTGGGGCACGAACCGCTCGTCCACGAGGCGGCGTCGGCCGCCCACCAGGAGGTCCATGCCGGCGCCCTCGACGACGGTGAGGATCCGGTCCACCCCCGGGAATCCGGAGAACGGGCCGTCCGCGCCGACATCGGCGAGGCTGGCCCGCCACACGAAGTCGGCGGTGCCCGCGCCCTCGGGGTGGGCCACGACGTTCCGGGTCACCCCGCCGCCGTTGCGCCACGGCACGGCCGCCCTGTCGGCGGCTCGCAGTGTCCTCACCGTACGATCCCTTCCGCCCGGGCGGCGCGCAGCCAGTGCGGGAACTCGCCGAGCAGCCGGTCGTAGAGCTGGGCGTCCGTCACCCGGCGCGGGTCGCTGCCGGCCGCGAAGAAGCCCGCGTTGTCGACGCGGCGGCGCTCGGGGACGGCCAACTCGTCGAGCCTGCGCAGGAAGTCGAACTGGTGGCTGCGGGGGTCGCCGAAACCGATGAACTGCCAGAACATCGGCAGCGTCGCCGCCTTGCAGACGTAGCGCTCGGCGGCGAGCCTGCTGCTCGGGCCGCCGTCGGTCTGGAGCACGACGAGCGCGGGGGCGCTCGCGCCGCTCTCCAGGTAGTGGTCGATGACCGCGTCCATCGCCACGTGGTAGTTGGTGCGGCCCATACGGCCGAGGTTGGCCACGATCCGCTCGATGCGGCCCCGGTGGTTGTGCAGGGCGATCTCCGTCTCGGCGTCGATGTCCGTGGAGAAGAACACGACCGGGACGCGGCCGTCGTCGTCGAGGTGTGCGGAGAGCCCGAGCACGCGGTCGGCAAGTGCCTGCACACTGCCGTCCCTGAAGTACGGGCGCATCGAGCCGGAGTGGTCGACGACGAGGTAGACGGCGGCGGTCTCGTCGTCGAGCCCGTGCTTCTCCAGCGATGTGGCGGCGTGCTTGTAGAGGGAGACGAGGGCGGGGGCACACTCCTCCACCTTCTGGAGGGACAGGGCGGGCATGCGGCTCCCTTCGCGCCGGGGTGCGGGTGACGAGGGTACGCCGCTTTGGCGGTGCGGGGCGGCTCCGCCCGGCCGGAGGTGTCCGGTGCCGCCCCGCGCCGGGGGCTTCAAGTTCCGCTCCGGGGTGGGGTGTTCGGTGCGGGCCGTCCGTGGCTGGTCGCGCAGTTCCCCGCGCCCCTCAGCAGGGTGCCCGTACCCGGCACCGGGCCTTCAGGATCCGTCGCGCCCTCGCGGCGGAGCCGCACGTGGTGGAGCTTCCGTTCCCTTCCGGGTCAGTCGGCCAGCAGGGACGCCTGGTCGCGGAGGGCGCGGGTCAGGGCCGCCGTCGCGGGGGGCGTGGGGCCGGGGCTGCGCACCAGGCTGATGCGGCGGCGTTCCTCGGGGAGGTCGTCCGGCGTGATGAGGCGGACGCCGGGCGGGATCGCGGACAGCAGCAGGGAGGGGACGGTCGTGATGCCCGCGCCGGCTGCGACCAGGTGCAGCTTGGTGAGCCAGTCGCGGGCGGAGTGGTGGACCCGGGGGCGTCCGGGCAGGCCCGGCCAGATGCCGAGCAGGGGCTCGTCGTCGACTGCCGGGCCGGCGATCCACGTCTCGTCGGCCAGTTCGCGCGCGGTGACGCCGGCCCGGTCGGCGAAACGGTCGGCCGGCACCGCCAGGACCAGGCGGTCCTCCAGGAGCGGCTCGGCGTGCAGGGGCGGATCGTCGGCGTCGGGAGCGCGGTGCGGTGGCCGGGAGGAGAGCAGCGCGAGGTCGAGGGCGCCGGCGCGCAGCGCCCTCAGCAGTGAGGGAGTGGTCCCCTCCCGGGTGGTGACGCGGACCCGCGGGCTTTCCCGGCCCAGGGTCGCGAGGGCGCGGGCCACGAGCACCGCTCCGGCGGCGGGGATGAAGCCGAGTCGCACGTGGCCGCCGTCGTCCTGGGCGCCGCTCAGTTCCCGGTCGGCCGCCGCCAGCGCGTCCAGCGCGGTCACGGCGTGGCGCAGCAGGACCCGGCCCGCGGTGGTCAGCCGGACGCCGCCCGGATACCGGTCGAACAGCCGGGACCCGGTGGCCTGTTCCAGGCCGGCCACCTGCCGGGAGACGGCCGACTGCGTGTACCCCAGTGCCTGGGCCGCAGCCGTGAAGGTGCCCCGCTCGGCCACCTCACGCAGCACCCGCAGGCCGACCACCGTGATGTCCATGAGCGATGAGCATATCCAGCATGCCAACCATTCGCTGGCCGAATGGGACTCGGGTTCCTAGCGTGGGGAGCGATGGCCTTGCGGGACTTCGGGTTACGTCGACTCCCCCGGTCATGGATTGTCACCAATCATCACGAAGGGAAGCGAGCGAGCATGCCGCTGATCACCATCCACCTGCGCCAGGGCACCACCCCCGAGTACCGCCGCGAGGTCTCCGCCGCGCTCCATCAGGCGATGATGGACGTGCTGAAGATCCCGCACGACGACCAGTTCCATGTCTTCCACGAGGTCACGCCCGACAACTTCCACATGCAGCCGGTCGTGTTCGGCCTGCCGCGCGGTGAGCGCACCATGCTCATCCAGCTGTCCTTCAACCACCGCACGGCCCAAGAGAAGAGCGCACTGTTCCGGGCGATCGTCGATCAGCTCCGGCTGCGCGCCGGCGTCCCCGAGGAGGACGTCCTGCTGATGGCCGTGGAGACGGCCCGCGAGAACTGGTGGGCCGCCGGCCGTGTCGTCAGCCCCGAGACCGGCTTCGACGTGCGCATGCCCCCCGTCGAAGCCGTCGGCACGGACTGACCCCATCGCCGTGGGTCAGGGAGTCTCCGCCTGGTCCTGGAAGGCGGGCAGGGCGAAGATGCGTTCCTTGGCGGGGTCCGGCATCAGCTCCACCAGGGGCAGGACCAGGTCCCAGAGGTTCTGCTTGTCGACCTCGCGGGCCAGGGCGTCCAGGTCCGTGTCCGAGAGGTCGCCCGCCGCCTCGGCCACCACCGTGCGGGACGGCTCGGGCAGCAGCTCGACCAGGGGCAGGAATTCCGCCCACAGCGCTGTCGCCACGACCGCGGGCACGATGCCGGACAGGACCTCGGGGTCGGTGAGGGACGGCAGGAGGGCCACCGCCCGGCGGTCCTCCTCGGACAGGAGGGCCACCAGGGGGAGCAGGGACTCCCACAGGTCCTGCTCAGCCGTGGTGCGGACCAGGGTGTCGAGGCGGTCCTGGGGCTGGCGGGCGGCCAGGGTGGCGATGCGGGCGCGCTGCTCCCCCGTCACCATGCCGGCCACCGCGAGGGCCTCGGGCCACAGGCCGTCGGCGGCCGAGGCGATGACGTGGGCCAGGCGGTCCTCGCCCATCAACTCGACGATGTCGCCCAGGCGTTGGGGCTGGTCCACGGCGAAACCGGTGCGCAGCACCACCGCGTCGTCGACCTGCGGCAGGATCCGGGTGAGCGCCGAATCGCGCAGATGGCCGACGAAGCGGCCCATCGTGAGGTGGTCGCCGCGTTCGGCGAGCGCGACCGAGATCCGCACGAGCAGGTTCTCGTCGAGCCGGTCGACGATGCCCTCGATGCGCCGGGGGTCGAGGTGCGCGCAGGACGCGGCGGTGAAGGCGACGGGCAGCTTCTCGATGATGTCGGCGGCCCGGGCGGGTTCGAGGCGGCCCGCGACGGCGGCGGCGAGCCGAGGGCCGAGGGCCTTCTGCGAGATGGCGGCGGCGACCCCGGCCGGTACGAGCTTGGTGGCCTTGGCGATGCGGTCCAGCATGTCGGGCATGCCGTCGAACAGGGCCGCCACCGTCTGTTCGCGCAGGGTGCGCAGATCGTCGGCGGGCAGCCCGGCGAGGAAGGCGAGCCGTTCGGGGCGCTCGTCGAGCAGGGCCGCGAGCTTCTCGATCTCGGCGCGGGCCCGGAGCGTGTCGCGGGTGTCCATGGCAGTCACCGGCCTCACTTGAAGAGGATGCGGCGGACGGGGCCGCGGGCCAGGGCGGGCACGAGCCCGAGGGCGGCTTCCGCGGCCTCGCCGAGCCCGGCCGCGCGGCTTTCGCGTTCCTTGCTCAACGCGCCTGCCAGATAGGTGAGTTGATCCTCCGTCAGGCGTGCGAGGGAGGGCGGTGGCGCCGCCCCCAGTTCCGTACTCAGCTGCGAAAGCGGTTCGTTGCTCACGGGACCTCCCGAAGACGGACGGCGGCTCGTCCCGAGACTGAGGCGCAATTGACTAATAGTCAATACGTGGCGCAGACCCGGGCCGGCACCGTGCCGACCGGGCCCGAAGCGTGCCGACCGGGCCCGAAGCGTGCCGACCGGGCCCCGGACATGCCGCGGCGCCCGCCCAGTCGTCCGGTCGGGGACAGTGGGGCGGGCGCCGGTCAGTTCCGTACGTCGTTGTACGGGACGATGAGGGGTCAGACCGTGAGCGCGCGGTCCGTGGGGCGGATCGGGGCGGGCAGGTCGCTCGCACCGGTCAGGTAGCGGTCGACGCCGCGTGCCGCGGAGCGGCCCTCGGCGATCGCCCAGACGATCAGGGACTGGCCGCGGCCCGCGTCACCGGCGACGAACACGCCGTCGACGTTGGTCGCGAAGTCCGCGTCACGGGCCACATTACCCCGCTCGTCCAGTTCGAGGCCGAACTGCTGGACGAGGCCATTGGCCTGGTCGGTGCCGGTGAAGCCCATGGCGAGGGTGACCAGCTGGGCCGGGATGCTCCGCTCGGTGCCCGGCTTCTGGGTCAGCTTGCCGTCCACGAACTCGACCTCGGCGAGGTGCAGCGACTGCACGTTGCCGTCCTCGTCGCCCTCGAAGTGGGTGGTCGAGACGGAGTAGACGCGCTCGCCGCCCTCCTCGTGCGCGGAGGTCACCTTGTAGAGCATGGGGAACGTCGGCCAGGGCTGGCCCGGGTTCCGCTCGTCGCCCGGCCTCGGCATGATCTCCAGCTGGGTGACGGAGGCCGCGCCCTGGCGGTGGGCGGTGCCGACGCAGTCCGCGCCGGTGTCGCCGCCGCCGATGACCACGACGTGCTTGCCCTCGGCGGTGATCGGCGGGGTGACGAAGTCGCCCTCCTGCACCTTGTTGGAGAGCGGCAGGTACTCCATCGCGAAGTGGATGCCGTTCAGCTCGCGGCCCGGCACCGGCAGGTCGCGCGAGACCGTGGCGCCGGCCGCGATGACGACCGCGTCGTAGCGCTTGCGCAGCTTGGCGGCGTCGATGTCGCGGCCGATCTCGACCTCGGTGCGGAACTTGGTGCCCTCCGCGCGCATCTGCTCGATGCGGCGGTTGATGTGCACCTTCTCCATCTTGAACTCGGGGATGCCGTAGCGCAGCAGGCCGCCGATGCGGTCGGCGCGCTCGTAGACGGCGACCGTGTGTCCGGCCCGGGTCAGCTGCTGGGCGGCGGCGAGGCCCGCCGGGCCCGAGCCGATGACCGCGACGGTCTTGCCGGACAGGCGCTCGGGCGCCTGCGGCCTGACGTCGTTGCTGTCCCACGCCTTGTCGATGATGGAGACTTCGACGTTCTTGATGGTGACGGCGGGCTGGTTGATGCCGAGCACGCACGCCGACTCGCACGGGGCCGGGCACAGCCGCCCGGTGAACTCCGGGAAGTTGTTGGTGGCGTGCAGGCGCTCGGAGGCGGCCTGCCAGTCCTCGCGGTAGGCGTAGTCGTTCCACTCGGGGATCAGGTTCCCCAGCGGACAGCCGTTGTGGCAGAACGGGATGCCGCAGTCCATGCAGCGCCCGGCCTGCTTGCTGATGATCGGCAGCAGCGAACCGGGAACGTAGACCTCGTTCCAGTCCTTGACTCGCTCGCCCACCGGACGGGTCGTGGCGACCTCGCGCCCGGTGGTCAGGAAGCCCTTGGGGTCAGCCATTGGTCGCCGCCTCCATCATCTTCTCGGTGGTCTCCTGCTCGGAGAGACCGGCGAGCTCAGCGGCGTCCTTGGCGGCGAGCACTGCCTTGTACGTGGTCGGGATGATCTTGTTGAAGCGGTCCACGGCAGCGGACCAGTCGGCGAGCAGCTTCTCGGCGACCGTCGAGCCGGTCTCCTCGAAGTGGCGGCGCACGACGTCGTGCAGCCACTGCTTGTCGGTGTCGTCGAGCGCCTCGACGGCGCTCAGGTTCCCGGAGTTGACGTTGTCGCGGTCCAGGTCGATGACGTACGCGATGCCGCCGGACATGCCGGCCGCGAAGTTGCGCCCGGTCTCGCCGAGGACCACCGCGTGGCCGCCGGTCATGTACTCGCAGCCGTGGTCGCCCACGCCCTCCGAGACGACCGTGGCACCCGAGTTGCGGACGCAGAAGCGTTCGCCGGTGCGGCCGCGCAGGAACAGCTCGCCGCCGGTCGCGCCGTAGGCGATGGTGTTGCCGGCGATCGTCGAGTACTCGGCGAGGTGGTCCGCGCCCCGGTCGGGACGGACGACGACACGGCCGCCGGAGAGGCCCTTGCCGACGTAGTCGTTGGCGTCGCCCTCCAGGCGCAGGGTCACACCGCTGGGCAGGAAGGCGCCGAAGGACTGGCCGGCCGAGCCGGTGAAGGTGATGTCGATGGTGTCGTCGGGCAGGCCCGCACCGCCGAACTTCTTCGTCACCTCGTGGCCGAGCATGGTGCCCACGGTCCGGTTGATGTTGCGGATCGCGATCTGCGCGCGGACCGGCTGGGCGGCCTCGGCGGAGTCGGCCTCCAGGGCGTCGGCGGCGA
Organism: Streptomyces sp. CB01201; assembly: GCF_002803085.1. Taxonomy (GTDB): domain Bacteria; phylum Actinomycetota; class Actinomycetes; order Streptomycetales; family Streptomycetaceae; genus Streptomyces; species Streptomyces hundungensis. The sequence goes on from NZ_NNBJ01000003.1 coordinate 286,424, forward strand.
GCTTGATGAGCTGGTTGTCCAGCGCCTTCGCGAGGCCGTGGTCCTGGGCGACCGCCGCGTGGCGCACGGCGCCCTCGGGCAGCTCCGGCACGTAGAACAGCGGCTCCAGGTCGAGGCCCTGGGCCTTCCAGTGCGTCACGGCCCGGTCGGTGTCGAGGAGTTCGGCGTGGCCGACGGCCTCCTCGATGGTGCGGAAGCCGAGCTCGGCGAGGATCTCGCGGACCTCTTCGGCGATGAACTCGAAGAAGTTCACGACGAATTCGGGCTTGCCCGAGAAGCGGTCGCGCAGCACCGGGTTCTGGGTGGCGATGCCGACCGGGCAGGTGTCGAGGTGGCAGACGCGCATCATGACGCAGCCGGAGACGACGAGCGGCGCGGTCGCGAAACCGAACTCCTCGGCGCCGAGCAGCGCGGCGATGATCACGTCGCGGCCGGTCTTGAGCTGGCCGTCGGTCTGCACCACGATGCGGTCGCGCAGGCCGTTGAGCAGCAGGGTCTGCTGGGTCTCGGCGAGGCCGAGCTCCCAGGGGCCGCCCGCGTGCTTGAGCGAGGTGAGCGGGGACGCGCCCGTTCCGCCGTCGTGGCCGGAGATGAGGACGACGTCCGCGTGCGCCTTGGAGACACCCGCGGCGACCGTTCCGACGCCGACCTCGGACACGAGCTTCACATGGATGCGCGCGGCGGGGTTGGCGTTCTTGAGGTCGTGGATCAGCTGAGCCAGGTCCTCGATGGAGTAGATGTCGTGGTGCGGCGGCGGCGAGATGAGGCCGACGCCCGGGGTGGAGTGCCGGGTCTTGGCGACCCACGGGTAGACCTTGTGGCCGGGCAGCTGGCCGCCCTCGCCGGGCTTGGCGCCCTGCGCCATCTTGATCTGGATGTCGTCCGCGTTGACCAGGTACTCGCTGGTCACACCGAAGCGGCCGGAGGCGACCTGCTTGATGGAGGAGCGGCGCGCCGGGTCGTACAGGCGGTCCGCGTCCTCGCCGCCCTCACCGGTGTTGGACTTGCCGCCCAGCTGGTTCATGGCGATGGCCAGCGTCTCGTGCGCCTCGCGCGAGATGGAGCCGTACGACATGGCACCGGTGGAGAAGCGCTTGACGATCTCGGAGACCGGCTCGACCTCGTCGATGGAGATCGACGGGCGCTCGCTGTTGAAGCCGAACAGTCCGCGCAGGGTCATGAGGCGCTCGGACTGCTCGTTCACGCGGTCCGTGTACTGCTTGAAGATGTCGTAGCGCTTGTTGCGGGTGGCGTGCTGGAGGCGGAAGACCGTCTCCGGGTCGAACAGGTGCGGCTCGCCCTCGCGGCGCCACTGGTACTCGCCGCCGATCTCCAGGGCGCGGTGCGCCGAGGGGACGCCGGAGGCCGGGTAGGCCTTGGCGTGCCGGGCGGCGACCTCCTTGGCGACGATGTCGAGACCGGCGCCGCCGATCTTGGTGGCGGTGCCGATGAAGTACTTCTGCACGAAGGCCTCGTCGAGGCCGACGGCCTCGAAGACCTGGGCGCCGCGGTAGGAGGCGACCGTCGAGATGCCCATCTTGGACATGACCTTCAGGACGCCCTTGCCGAGCGCGTAGATCAGGTTGCGGATGGCCTGCTCGGGCTCCAGGCCCTCGATGAAGGTGCCGGCCCGCACGAGGTCCTCGACGGACTCCATCGCGAGGTACGGGTTGACGGCCGCGGCACCGTAACCGATGAGCAGCGCGACGTGGTGCACCTCGCGCACGTCACCGGCCTCGACGAGCAGGCCCACCTGGGTGCGCTGCTTGGTGCGGATGAGGTGGTGGTGGACGGCAGCGGTGAGCAGCAGCGACGGGATCGGCGCGTGCTCGGCGTCGGAGTGCCGGTCGGACAGGACGATCAGGCGGGCGCCGCCCTCGATCGCCGCGTCCGTCTCGTTGCAGATGGCCTCGATGCGGGCGGCGAGCGCGTCGCCGCCGCCGGAGACCCGGTACAGACCGGAGAGCGTGGCGGCCTTCATGCCCGGCATGTCGCCGTCGGCGTTGATGTGTATCAGCTTCGCCAGCTCATCGTTGTCGATGACCGGGAAGGGCAGTGTGACGCTGCGGCACGAGGCGGCGGTGGGCTCCAGGAGGTTGCCCTGGGGGCCGAGCGTGGAGCGCAGGCTGGTGACCAGTTCTTCGCGGATCGCGTCCAGCGGCGGGTTGGTGACCTGCGCGAAGAGCTGGGTGAAGTAGTCGAACAGCAGCCGGGGGCGGGCGGAGAGCGCGGCGATCGGCGAGTCGGTGCCCATCGAGCCGAGCGGCTCGCCGGCGGTGCGGGCCATCGGCGCGAGGATGACGCGGAGCTCTTCCTCGGTGTAGCCGAAGGTCTGCTGGCGGCGGGTGACCGAGGCGTGGGTGTGCACGATGTGCTCACGCTCGGGCAGGTCCTCCAGCTCGATCTCGCCGGCTTCCAGCCAGTCCTTGTACGGGTTCTCCGTGGCGAGGGAGGCCTTGATCTCCTCGTCCTCGATGATCCGGTGCTCGGCGGTGTCGACGAGGAACATCCGGCCGGGCTGGAGGCGGCCCTTGCGGACGACCTTCGCCGGGTCGATGTCCAGGACGCCGACCTCGGAGGACAGCACGACGAGGCCGTCGTCGGTCACCCAGTAGCGGCCCGGGCGCAGACCGTTGCGGTCCAGGACCGCGCCGACCTGGACGCCGTCGGTGAAGGTGATGCAGGCCGGGCCGTCCCAGGGCTCCATCATCGTGGCGTGGAACTGGTAGAAGGCACGGCGTGCCGGGTCCATCGACTCGTGGTTCTCCCACGCCTCGGGGACCATCATCAGGACCGAGTGCGGCAGCGAGCGCCCGCCGAGGTGGAGGAGTTCGAGCACCTCGTCGAAGGACGCGGAGTCGGAGGCGTCCGGCGTGCAGACGGGGAAGATGCGGTCGATCTTCCCGGCGCCGGAGTTGAACAGGTTGGACGCCAGCTGGGACTCGCGGGCCACCATCCAGTTGCGGTTGCCCTTGACCGTGTTGATCTCGCCGTTGTGCGCGACGAAGCGGTACGGGTGGGCCAGCGGCCAGCTCGGGAACGTGTTGGTGGAGAACCGCGAGTGCACAAGGGCGACGGCGGTGGCGCAGCGGCGGTCGGAGAGGTCCGGGAAGAACGGCTCCAGCTGGCCGGTGGTCAGCATGCCCTTGTAGACGATGGTCCGGGCGGAGAGCGACGGGAAGTAGACACCGGCCTCCCGCTCGGCGCGCTTGCGCAGGACGAAGGCCTTGCGGTCGAGCGCGATGCCGGCCGAGCTGCCGTCGCTGACGAACAGCTGGCGGAAGGCGGGCATGGTGGCGCGGGCGCCGTTGCCGAGCAGTGCGGGGGTGACGGGGACCTCGCGCCAGCCGAGCACGGTGAGCCCCTCTTCACCGGCGATCGTCTCGATCCGCGAGACGGCCTCCTCGGTCTCCTCCAGGGGCAGGAAGGCGATACCGACGGCGTACGAGCCGGCCTCGGGCAGCTCGAAGTCACTGACCTCGCGCAGGAACGCGTCCGGAACCTGGAGCAGGATGCCGGCGCCGTCACCGGAGTCCGGCTCGGAGCCGGTGGCACCGCGGTGTTCGAGATTGCGCAGTACGGTCAGGGCCTGCTCGACCAGCTCATGGCTGGCAACCCCGGTGAGGGTGGCCACGAACCCGACGCCACAGGCGTCGTGCTCGTTACGGGGGTCGTACATCCCCTGCTGGGCGGGGCGACCGTCCATGGGCGACCAGGCGTCGGAACGCATCGGCTCTCCCGTCGTCGTTGTGGCATTGGGGGCTCCCCCGCTCGATCGGATTCGAGAGCTTGGGGGGCGTATTACCGAGGGACGACGCTGGCCCTCTTGAAATTTCGTGCAGGTTACATGATGGAACGTATCTCGGGAACCGGATAGCGCATTCCAACATGCGGACACCCCGACATGAGCTTCGTTGCCCACGGGGGCGCACAGGAGTGCGGTTATGGGTGTGTACGGCCTATGCCCGGCGGTGAAAGATCCGAAACCGCCGAGTAACGATTAGTTATTCGGGCCGATGCATACTCCGCCATTCTACGGCTTGGGGCCGCCGAGTGCGCAGGACGTATGTCACACGGGGCGGCGCCGATCGGCACCGCCCCGTGTGATGACCTCGGCGTTTCAGCGCCCGAGGGTGTCGCGTCAGCCGATGGCCGTGCCGAAGAACGAACCGATGCCGAAGGTGAGGGCCGCCGCCAGACCGCCGAGGGCCAGCTGGCGCAGGCCGCTGAACCACCACGAGCGGGCCGTCACCCGGGCGACCACCGCGCCGCAGCCGAAGAGGCCCACGAGGGCGAGCAGCACGGCCGGCCACAGCGCGGTCGCGCCGAGCAGGTAGGGCAGCAGGGGAAGGAGCGCGCCGAGCGCGAAGGAGGCGAAGGAGGAGACCGCGGCCACGGTGGGCGAGGGCAGGTCCGAGGGGTCGATGCCCAGCTCTTCGCGGGCGTGGATCTCCAGGGCCTGCTCGGGATCCTGCGACAGCTGCCGGGCGACCTCACGGGCCAGCGCCGGCTCGACGCCCCGCGACATGTAGAGCTCGGCGAGCTCGCGCTCCTCGTCGGCCGGGTGCTTGCGCAGCTCCCGCCGCTCGATGTCGAGTTCGGCCTCCACGAGCTCGCGCTGCGAGGCCACCGAGGTGTACTCGCCGGCCGCCATCGAGAAGGCGCCGGCCGCGAGACCGGCGAGACCGGTGATGATGATCGTGCGGTGCGAGACCTCGCCGCCGGCGACGCCGGTCATCAGGGCGAGGTTGGAGACCAGGCCGTCCATCGCACCGAACACGGCCGGGCGCAGCCAGCCGCCGTTGACGTCACGGTGGGTGTGGTTGTCGCGGTGCGCCTCGTGCAGCGTCGCTTCGGTCTCGATGATGGCCACGGTGGTTCCCCTTACCTTCAGCAGCGGGCAGCAATCACGTCCCGCTCCCCCTCAACACCGTTGAACATACGCTCGATGTAAGGGCCCCGCCAGCAAGTAAGGCCTTACTCAGTGAGGGTGTACTCAGTAAGCCAGGCCTTGCTGAACAGCAGGTCAGGGGCTGTTTCGCCCGTTCTGCGCCGAACGCGCCGGGGCATATGCGGTCACCGAACCGGCCGCCCCCGGGAGACAATCCCGGCATGACCCGGATCACCGTGCTCGGCAGCACCAACATGGACCTCGTCGCCTACGTCACGACCGCCCCGCGCAGCGGCGAGACCGTCACCGGGCACGAGTTCCGCACCGTCCCCGGCGGCAAGGGCGCCAACCAGGCCGTCGCCGCCGCCCGGGCGGGCGCGGAGGTCGCGATGATCGGCGCGGTCGGCACCGACGAGTTCGGCGGCCGGCTGCGGGCCACGCTGGCGGCGTCGGGAGTCGACATCGATCTGCTGCGCACCACCGAGGGGCCCTCCGGCACCGCCCACATCGTGGTCGACGGCGACGGGGCCAACTCGATCGTCGTCATCCCCGGCGCCAACGCCTCCGTCACCTCGCTCAGCCACGCGGACCGCGCGGTGATCGCCGAGGCCAGGTCCCTGCTGCTCCAGCTGGAACTTCCGATGAGCGCGGTCGTCGAGGGCGCCGAAGCGGCTCGCCGCAACGGCGTGCGGACGATCCTGACGCCCGCGCCCGCCCAGACCCTGCCGCCCCAACTCCTCGCTGCCACCGACCTGTTGGTGCCCAACGAGCACGAGGCCGCCACCCTCACCGGCATCTCGGGCGACCCGGAGCGGGCCGCCGATGCGCTGCTCAGGCAGGTGCCCGAGGTCGTGATCACGCTCGGCGCACGGGGTTGTCTGTACGCATCGCGGGCGCAGCCCGAGCCGGTCGCGGTGCTTGCCCCGCCGGTCACGGCGGTGGACACGACCGGCGCCGGTGACGTCTTCGTGGGCGCCCTCGCGGTGGCACTGGCCGAGGGCCGCCCGATGACCGACGCGCTCACGTGGGCGTCCACCGCGGCCGCGCTGTCCGTCCAGCGGCCGGGAGCGGCCACGTCGATGCCGTACCGGGCGGAGATCGACGGATAGCCCTTCCGGGAAGGTACGTGCCCGGTCCTGGACAGCGCGGCCAAGCCGCTCAGGCGCCCGGCACCGCAGGGACCCGTACTGGCCAGGCGCCCGGCACCGCAGGGGCTCCGCCCCCGCCCCCGCTCCTCAAACGCCGGAGGGGCTGATTCTGAGCGCCGCTCCTCGGCCGCGGGAGGGGGTGCTTCGGGGCCCCGCCCCGGGCACCACCACCCACCCCCAACCGCGATCAGGCCTTCTTCGGCTCCGGCTCCGACGCCAGGGACTCCGCCTCGGGGTCGGTGGAGGCATCCGTCGGGTCAGCGGGGTCGGCGGGCGTCCCCGCCTCCGTCGCGTCCCCCTTGTCCAAGGGCTTGTCCAAGGACACCGGCTCGTCGTCCTGGGCACCGGGCTCGACGATCTCCTCGCGACCGGGGCGCAGCTTCGAGGAGACGACGATGTAGGCGACCGCCAGCAGGAAGACACCGCCGGCCGTCCAGTCGTTCAGCCGCAGGCCGAGGATGTGGTGGGCCTCGTCGACCCGCATGTACTCGATCCAGAACCGGCCCACGCAGTACGTGGCCACGTACAGCGCGAACGCCCGCCCGTGGCCCAGCTTGAAGCGGCGGTCGGCCCAGATGACCAGGAAGCCCGCGGCGAGGCACCACAGCGACTCGTACAGGAACGTCGGGTGGTAGGTGCCCGCGATCCGGTTGGGGCCCTCGCTGATCTTCAGCGCCCAGGGCACATCGGTGGGGCGGCCGTACAGCTCCTGGTTGAACCAGTTGCCCCAGCGGCCGATGGCCTGGGCGAAGGCGAGGCCGGGGGCCAGCGCGTCGGCCCAGGCGGGCAGCGGGATGCCCCGGCGGCGGCAGCCGATCCAGGCGCCGACCGCGCCGAGCGCGACCGCGCCCCAGATGCCGAGGCCGCCTTCCCAGATCTTGAAGGCGCCGACCCAGTCCGCACCGTCGCTGAAGTACAGCTGGTAGTCGGTGATGACGTGGTAGAGCCGGCCGCCGACGAGCCCGAAGGGCACCGCCCAGACGGCGATGTCGGCGACGGTGCCGGAGCGGCCGCCGCGCGCGACCCAGCGCTTGTTGCCGTACCAGACGGCGACGAAGACACCGATGATGATGCAGAAGGCGTAGCCGCGCAGCGGGATCGGTCCGAGGTGGATCACGCCGGTCGACGGGCTGGGGATGAAGGCAAGTTCCATGGCAGGGACGACGCTACCGTGCCGGGCGGGCGCAGCGGCAACCCGCCCGGCAACTTATGAGTAACGAGAGGCCCCCGACCTCAGGAGGCCGGACTCGCCTTTCCGGCCGGCTTGCCCTTGTTCGCCGCGGCCACCCACTTCTTCAGGTTGGCCGGAGTGATCTGCTCACTGCCCTTGGCAGGGAAGATCGCCTCGCCGTTGAGCTGCACGGTCGGCGTGCCGTTGAACTTGCCCGCCTGGAACGCCTCGTTGGACTTCACGACCCAGCTGTTGTGCGTGCCGTTCTCGACGCAGGAGCGGAAGGCGGGCGTGTCGAGGCCGGGCACCTTCTTGGCCAGATCGAGCAGCTTGGCGTTGTCCGCGTACGCGTCGTCCATCTCGTCGGGCTGGTTGGTGTAGAGCACGTCGTGGTAGGCGGAGAACTTCCCCGCGTCCTGCGCGCAGCCCGCCGCGTTGGCCGCGTGGAGCGAGCCGCTGCCGCGGGTCTTGTCGTCGATGAGGGTGGCCAGGTGGTACTGGACGCGGATCTGGCCGCTGTTCTCCAGCTCGTGGATGGTCGAGCGGAAGCCGTTCTCGAACGCGGCGCAGGCCGGGCAGCGGAAGTCCTCCCACACCGTGAGGGTGGACGGGGCGTCGGCGGCGCCGACCGGGATGGCCAGGCTGTCCTTCTCGTCGGCTCCGGTGGGCGCCACGACCGGGCCGTTGGTCGCGGAGTTCTTGGCGCTGTCGCCGCCGCCCGCGTTGGCGGCGATCACGCCGATCACGGCGGCGAGGGCCAGCACGCCCACCACGGCACCGGCCACGATCAGCTGCCGCCGGCGGCGCTCGCCCGCCTTGTGCTGCTCACGTTCTTGGACGAGCCGGTCGCGCGCGGCCCTTTTCGCATCGGGGTTCTTGTCACTCACACCCGCAGCAACGAACCGGGGAGGCACGCTCGTGCCTCCCCGGTCCCACTTCCACCCGTACGGGTTAGCTGTGCGAAGCCCGCGCTACGACGCCCTGCGAACGCCTTCGGCCAGCTCGGCCGCCAGTTCCCGTACCGCGGTGAGGCCCGCCGCGTGATCGGGGGCGTCCAGCATGCGCTTGACGAAGGCCGAGCCGACGATCACGCCGTCGGCGAAGGCCGCGACCTCCTTGGCCTGGACCGCGTTGGAGACGCCCAGGCCGACACAGACCGGGAGTTCGGTGGTGGCCCGGGTCCGGGCGACCAGGTCCTCGGCCGAGGCGCCGACCGACTCCCGGGTGCCCGTGACGCCCATCAGCGAGGCCGCGTACACGAATCCGGAACCGGCCGCCGTGATCTCGGCGAGGCGCTCGTCGCGGCTGCTGGGGGCGACCACGAAGACCGTGCCGAGGCCGTGCTTGTCGGCGTGCTCGCGCCACAGCGCGGACTCCTGGACCGGCAGGTCGGGCAGGATGCAGCCGGCGCCGCCCGCCTCGGCCAGCTCGGCGGTGAAGCGCTCCACGCCGTAGCGGTCGATGGGGTTCCAGTACGTCATGACCAGGACCGGCTTGCCGCTGGCCGCGTGGGCCTCGCGGACCGTGCGCAGCACGTCGGCGATCTTCACGCCGCCCTTGAGGGCGATGTCGTCGGCGGTCTGGATGACCGGTCCGTCCAGGACCGGGTCGCTGTGCGGCAGGCCCACCTCGACGATGTCGGCGCCGCCGTCGAAGACGGCCTTGGCCGCCTCGATCCCGCCGTCGACGGTCGGGAAGCCGGCGGGCAGATAGGCGACGAGCGCGGCCCGGTTCTCGGCCTTCGCCTTGGCGAGGGTGTCGCTCAACAGCTGTACGTTCCCGCTCACTTGGCGTCTCCCTCGATCTCGGCGAAGCCGGCCGCGTCGGCGGCGACCTCGGTGTCGGCGTCGCTTCCGTACAGGCCGAAGTAGCGCGCGGCGGTGTCCATGTCCTTGTCGCCGCGGCCGGACAGGTTGATCAGGATCAGGCCGTCCTTGCCGAGCTCCCTGCCGACGTCGAGCGCGCCCGCGAGCGCGTGCGCCGACTCGATCGCCGGGATGATGCCCTCGGTGCGCGAGAGCAGCCGCAGGGCCTGCATCGCCGCGTCGTCGGTGACCGCGCGGTACTCGCCGCGGCCGATGTCCTTGAGGTAGGAGTGCTCGGGGCCGATGCCCGGGTAGTCCAGGCCCGCCGAGATCGAGTAGGGCTCGGTGATCTGGCCCTCCTCGTCCTGGAGGACGTAGCTGCGCGAGCCGTGCAGGATGCCGGGCTCGCCCGCGGTCAGGGTCGCCGCGTGCTCGCCGGTCTCGACGCCGTGGCCGGCGGGTTCGCAGCCGATGAGGCGCACGGAGGCGTCCGGGATGAAGGCGTGGAACAGGCCGATCGCGTTGGAGCCGCCGCCGACGCAGGCCACGGCCGCGTCGGGCAGACGTCCGGCCCGCTCCAGGATCTGGCGTCGGGCCTCGACGCCGATGACGCGGTGGAAGTCGCGGACCATCGCGGGGAAGGGGTGGGGGCCGGCGACCGTACCGAAGAGGTAGTGGGTGCGGTCGACGTTGGCGACCCAGTCGCGGAACGCCTCGTTGATGGCGTCCTTGAGGGTGCGGCTGCCGGAGGCGACCGGAACGACCTCGGCGCCGAGCATCCGCATCCGGGCCACGTTCAGGGCCTGGCGCTGGGTGTCGATCTCACCCATGTAGATGGTGCATTCGAGGCCGAACAGGGCGCAGGCGGTGGCGGTGGCGACGCCGTGCTGGCCGGCGCCGGTCTCGGCGATGACGCGGGTCTTGCCCATGCGCTTGGTGAGCAGCGCCTGGCCGAGCACGTTGTTGATCTTGTGCGAGCCGGTGTGGTTGAGGTCCTCGCGCTTGAGGAACACCCGGGCGCCGCCCGCGTGTTCGGCGAAGCGGGGCACCTCGGTCAGGGCGCTGGGCCGGCCGGTGTAGTTGACCATCAGGTCGTTGAGCTCGGCGGCGAAGGCCGGATCGTGCTTGGCCTTGTCGTACTCGACGGCCACCTCGTCCACCGCGGCGACCAGGGCCTCGGGGATGAACTTGCCGCCGAACGCGCCGAAGTACCCTTCGGCGCTGGGGACTTGACCCTCGGGGTCGGGTACGAAGAAGTCGTTCTCGTTGGGCATGCGGATACCTCACGGGGGCGGTTGGGCCCCGGTCCTGGGTTGGCTCGGGAAGCGGATGCGCCCAGGCGCCGCAGGTGATCACGGAAGTGCGCGACTACGGCCCGTACGGGGCTGGTCGCGCCCGTGCGACGACATCGCACAGGTCACTTCCCCGCGCCCCTTCGGGGGCGCGGCTCACGCGGCGCTCGGGCCGCCGGGCCATCGCATGCCGTTGACCTGGCCCGGCTCCGAGCCGATGACATAGCGCACACGCCGTCCGTGCACCCGGCGCGCCGGGGCGCGGCAGCCGCGGGGGCGGCAGCCGGGTGCGAGGCGGACGGAGAGGGCCATGGGTCAGCCGCGGCCGTGGCGCAGGGCGGGGTGGGCGCCGGCGGCGACCAGGTCGGCGACGGCCGCGCGGGGGTCCTTGCCGGTGACCAGGGACTCGCCGACCAGCACGGCGTCGGCGCCCGCGTTGGCGTACGCGATGAGGTCGTGCGGGCCGCGGACGCCGGACTCGGCGATCTTCACGATGTGGTCCGGGATCTCCGGGGCGACCCGGTCGAACGTGCCGCGGTCGACCTTGAGGTCCTTCAGATTGCGCGCGTTGACGCCGATGATCTTGGCGCCCGCCTCGACGGCCCGGTCGACCTCGTCCTCGTCGTGCACCTCGACCAGCGGCGTGAGCCCGATCGACTCGGCGCGCTCGATCAGCGACTCCAGGGCCGGCTGGTCCAGGGCGGCGACGATGAGCAGCGCCAGGTCGGCGCCGTACGCGCGGGCCTCCCACAGCTGGTAGGCGGTGACGATGAAGTCCTTGCGCAGGACCGGGATGTCGACCTTGGCGCGGACGGCCTCCAGGTCGGCGAGCGAGCCCCCGAAGCGGCGCTGTTCGGTCAGCACGGAGATGACGGACGCGCCGCCCGCCTCGTAGTCGGCGGCGAGCGCGGCCGGGTCGGCGATGGCGGCGAGCGCGCCCTTGGAGGGGCTGGAGCGCTTGACCTCGCAGATGACCTTGACGCCTTCGCCGCGCAGAGCCGCGACGCCGTCACGGGCGGCCGGCGCCTTGGCGGCGCGCTCCTTGAGCTCGTCGAGGCTGACCCGTGCCTGCCGCTCTGCGAGGTCGGCGCGGACGCCTTCGATGATCTCGTCGAGCACACTCACGCGAGCGGCCCCCTTCCGGGACGGTGATGTCGGTCAGAACGAGGGTGACCTTCAGTAGCGGTCACGATCAGCCATGACGATGGTATCCGCACCGGGCCCGAGGGCTCGCATCCGGTTGCGCGGCGTCCCAATAATTGGGACGTCACCTGCGGGTTTATCGGTCCGTCATGGCGCGAGTACGGAGCCGAACGGCAGATTCCGGACCACCGAGAAGATCACTACGGCGGCCCCGACGAGCCACCACTGGCGGTCGCTCGGCGCGATCCGCAACGGCAGGCCTCGGGCCGAGCGGACGGCCCACAGGACCCAGCACACGCTGAAGAGCAGATAGCCGGTGACGGCCATCGCGTTGGCGTGCAGCGCCGCCGCGAAGTGCCCCGTGATGAAGTCGTGGGCGCTGCGCAGCCCGCCGCAGCCGGGGCAGTAGAGGCCGGTGAACCGGTACAGCGGGCAGACCGGGTAGTGGCCCGGCTCGTTCGGGTCCACCAGACCCACGTACGCGAAGGCCGAGGCCACCGCGCCGAGCGTGCCGAGCGGCACCAGGAGCCTGCGCAGCGGGCTGCCGGCCGGGGCGGCCGGGCGCGGCGGGGCGGCGGAGTGGGCCGGGTGCACGGGCGCGGCGAAGTGGGCCGGGTTCGCCGCGGCGGCCGGGTGTGCGGGGGCCGCCGGGTTCGGCGGGGCGGCCGGGTACGCCGGGGGTGCGGGGGCCGCCGGGTTCGGCGGGGCGGCCGGGTTCGGGTGGGGTGCGTCCACGGGGCGATTGTCGCCGTTCACAGGGAAAGGCGCAGCCCCTGAGGGGCTGCGCCTTGCGCGGTGGCTCAGGGATTCAGCCGACCTGGGCCTCAAGGCGGGCGCGCACCTTGGCGGCCGCGTCCTCGCGCATGCGCTGGATCTCGGGCGTGTCCTTCGGGGTGCCGAGGCCGGCCATCTTCATGATCCCGCCGACGACGGCGGCGATGCCGAGGAGTGCGATGCCGGCCCAGAAGCCCACCGGGTTGGCGGCCACTATGAAGACGCAGGTCACGCAGAATCCGATGAAGGCAATGATGACACCGGTCCAGGCTGCCGGGGTGTGGCCGTGGCCGCTCTTCGCCATGGGGGTTGCTCCTCGTAGGTGTTTCCGTGTTGTCGGCGTTGTCGTCGTCGGCGCTGCCGGCGATGTCACCGGCTCGGTTTCGGCGACGTGTCGCTTCGGCCGCTGTCGTCGAACCCGACGCTCGCTGCCATTGTCCCGCACGGGAATGGGTGGGTGAGTGCGGGGGTCAGCTCTCGCGCGTCGGGTCCTCGCCGCGGTCGAGCGCCTTCCAGAGTTCCTCGGGGCGCTCGGGGTCGGGGGCGGTGCGCGCCTTGCGCGGGCGGGGGGTGCCGTCGCGCTCGTAGCGGCCGCCCATCGCGGGCCAGGCCGCGCCGAAGCGGAGCGCGAGGAGTCCGGCGAGCAGCAGCAGGGCGCCGCCGACGATGGCGACGTAGGGCCAGCCGGTGTGGGTGAGCGCGCCGGCGGTGGCGGCCGCGTCGCCGCTGGCCTTGGCCGCCTTCTCGTCCAGGGCCGCGCTGTCGCCGATGCCGAGCCAGGCGGTCGCGGCGGCGCCGGCGCCGCTGAGGGTGAGCAGCGCGGAGACGATGATCCGGCCGGCGCCGCGTACCGCGAAGACCGCGACCAGGGCGGCGAGCCCGACGATCGCGAGGGCGGAGGGAACCCCGGTGGTGGCGCCGCCGGTTGCATCGAGCGGCAGCGCGCCGCCACCGACGACGGAGGCGTTGCCGCGCGTCCAGACCTGGCCGGAGGCCAGGAGGACGACGGCGGCGCCGACGGCTCCGGCGAGCAGAGCGACGGCCAGGCTGCTGCGGCCGCCGCCGCGGGCGGACGGCGCGGCGGCTTCGGCACGGGGCTGGGGTACGGATGCGGCACTCACGTACTCCACTATCGCCTGCGGGCGCCTCGAACCCTCACCCGGGGGCCGCCTCGCGGCGGCGGGGGCGGCGCCGGGCACCGGCCGGGCGGGGCCGGGAACCGGCTGCGCCCGGGGCACGCGGCACCAAGGGCGGGCAAGCGCTCGGCCATCGAACAACCATCGGGCTCCCTCGAACCGCCCGCGAACTGTTCCCGAACGGGCCGTGAAGGCAAAGCGGCGATAGAGATTCCGGCGCGCTCCTTGTTGGCATGGCCCAGTCAGCCTAGGTTCACCGCCGGTCCGGGTCGCGCACCACGCGGCGCGGCCGGCCCAGCGCACCCGCACGACTCCAGGTTCACCCACCACACGGAGGCAGTAAGTTGCGCAGATCCCTCTCCCCCACCGCCCTGGCCGCCACCTTGGCCGCGGCAGCGCTCGCCCTGGCCACTCCCCTCGCCCAGGCAGCGACCCCTTCCACCGACGCACACGTCACCACCGTGCGCTCCTGTGCGGCCCCGACGCGACTGGACGTCATGGCGTGCAAGGCGCTGAAGGTGACCGGCGGCACGGTGAAGTCCGCCGGCGCCGAACGCGCCCTCACCGGCGCCGCCGCACCGTCGGGCTACGGCCCGTCGTCGCTCCAGTCCGCCTACAAGTTGCCCTCGTCGAGCGCCGGTTCCGGCCGTACGGTCGCGATCGTCGACGCCTACGACGACCCCAACGCGGCGGCCGACCTCGCCAAGTACCGCTCCCAGTACGGGCTTCCGGCCTGCACCGTGGCCAACGGCTGCTTCAAGAAGGTCGGTCAGACCGGCACGTCGACGCTGCCGGGCGCGGACGCCGGCTGGGCCGAGGAGATATCCCTCGACCTCGACATGGTCAGCGCGGCCTGCCCGAACTGCAAGATCCTGCTCGTCGAGGCCAAGTCCGCCTCGATGGCGAACCTGGGCACGGCCGTCAACACGGCCGTCTCGCTCGGCGCCAAGTACGTCTCCAACAGCTACGGCGGCGGCGAGTCGTCCTCGGACACGTCCTACGACAGCCAGTACTTCAACCACCCGGGCGTCGCCATCACCGTGAGCTCCGGTGACGGCGGCTACGGCACCGAGTACCCGGCGGCCTCCCGCTATGTCACCGCGGTCGGCGGCACCTCGCTCAACTCGTCCTCCAACAGCCGGGGTTGGACCGAGAGCGTGTGGAGCGGAGCCGGTTCCGGCTGCTCCGCGTACGACGCGAAGCCGAGCTGGCAGAAGGACACCGGCTGCTCGAAGCGGACCGTCGCGGACGTCTCGGCGGTCGCCGACCCGAACACGGGTGTCGCGGTGTACGACACCTACGGCGGCGACCCGGGCTGGGAGGTGTTCGGCGGCACCAGCGCGTCCTCGCCGCTGATCGCCGCGGTGTACGCGCTGGCGGGCGTCCCGTCCTCGGGCTCCACGCCGGCCTCGTTCCCGTACGCCCACACCGGTTCGCTCAACGATGTGACGAGCGGCTCGAACGGCAGCTGCTCGCCGGCCTACCTGTGCAAGGGAGGCAGCGGCTACGACGGCCCGTCGGGGCTCGGCACCCCGAACGGGACCGCCGCGTTCACCGGCTGAGCCGGTTGGCCGTGTTGACCGCGCGCAGGACGGCGGCCGCCTTGTTGCGGCACTCGTCGTCCTCCGCCACCGGGTCGGAGTCGGCGACCACGCCGGCTCCGGCCTGCACATACGCGGTGCCGTCCCGCAGCAGGGCGGTACGGATCGCGATCGCGGTGTCGGAGTCCCCGGCGAAGTCGAGGTAGCCGACACAGCCGCCGTAGAGCCCGCGGCGGCCGGGCTCCAGCTCCTCGATGATCTGCATCGCGCGGGGCTTGGGCGCACCGGAGAGCGTGCCGGCCGGGAAGCAGGCCGTCAGGACGTCGAACGCGGTGCGTCCCTCGGCGACCCGGCCGGTCACCGTCGACACGATGTGCATCACATGGGAGTACCGCTCGATCGACATGAAGTCCACGACCTCCACCGAACCCGGCTCGCACACGCGGCCCAGGTCGTTGCGGCCGAGGTCGACGAGCATGAGGTGCTCGGCGCGCTCCTTGGGATCGGCCAGGAGCTCGTCGGCGAGCGCCTGGTCGCGCTGCGGGGTGGCGCCGCGCGGCCGGGTCCCGGCGATCGGGTGCAGCATCGCCCGCCCGTCCTCCACCTTGACGAGGGCCTCGGGGCTGGAGCCGACGACGTCGAAGCCGTCGAACCGGAACAGGTACATGTACGGCGACGGGTTGGTGGCGCGCAGCACCCGGTAGACGTCCAACGCGCTTGCGCGGCACGGCGTTTCGAAGCGCTGCGAGGGCACGACCTGGAAGGCCTCGCCGGCCCGGATGCGCTCCTTGATGTCCTCGACGGCGTCCTGGTAGGCCGGGCCGCCCCACAGCGCGGTGTACTCGGGCAGCTCGGACGGGGGAAGGGCGACCGGCGCGTACTCGGCGGGCTTGGCGAGGTCGGCCTCCATCGCGTCGAGCCGGGCCACCGCGTCCTCGTACGCCTCGTCCACGCCGGTGTCGAGGTCGTTGTGGTTGATCGCGTTGGCGATCAGCAGGACCGAGCCGTCCCAGTGGTCGAGCACCGCGAGGTCCGAGGTGAGCAGCATGGTCAGCTCGGGCAGCCGGAGGTCGTCGCCGCCGTGCTCGCCGATCTTCTCCAGGCGCCGCACGATGTCGTAGCCGAGGTAGCCGACCATTCCGCCGGTGAAGGGCGGCATCCCGGCCACCAGGTCGCGCGGGGTGTGCAGGGCCTCGACGGTGGCCCTCAGGGCCGCCAGAGGATCACCCGAAGTGGGGACCCCGACCGGCGGTGTACCGAGCCAGTGGGCCTCGCCGTCGCGCACGGTGAGGGTCGCGTCCGACCGTACGCCGACGAAGGAGTACCGCGACCAGGTGCGGCCGTTCTCGGCCGATTCCAGGAGGAAGGTGCCGGGCCGCTCGGCGGCGAGCTTGCGGTACAGGCCGACCGGGGTGTCGCCGTCCGCGAGGAGGCGGCGGTGGACCGGGATGACCCGGCGGTCGACGGCGAGCTTGCGGAAGGTGTCGAGGTCCATGACTACTTCCCGAGGTCGAGTACGTCGGCGTCGAAGCAGGTGCGGTCCCCGGTGTGGCAGGCCGCGCCCACCTGGTCCACCTTGACCAGGACGGTGTCCGCGTCGCAGTCCAGGGCGACCGACTTCACGTGCTGGACGTGCCCCGAGGTGTCCCCCTTGACCCAGTACTCCTGACGGCTGCGCGACCAGTACGTGCAGCGGCCGGTGGTCAGGGTGCGGTGCAGGGCCTCGTCGTCCATCCAGCCGAGCATGAGCACCTCGCCGGTGTCGTACTGCTGGGCGATGGCCGGGACCAGACCATCCGCGCCGCGCTTGAGGCGGGCGGCGATGGCGGGGTCGAGATTGCTGGTCATGCCCCTATTCTGCCGTGGCCGCGAGGGCTTCCGGGCGGTGCGTCCACTGTCCGGACGACCCCGGCGGCCGTACGCTGGCGGACATGTCGACCCATGCCAAACGTGAACGGCTTCTGCTCGCCGACCTGTTGGAGGCGGCGGGCCCCGAGGCACCGACCCTCTGCGAGGGCTGGACGGCCCGCGAACTCGCGGCCCATGTGGTGGTGCGCGAGCGCCGCCTGGACGCGGCGGGCGGGATCCTGATCGGCGCGCTCAAGAACCGCCTCGACCGGGTCCAGGCGGAATTCGCCGCCAAGCCGTACGAGGAACTGATCCAGCTGATCCGTACCGGCCCGCCGAAGTTCTCCCCGTACAGCCTCAAGCAGGTCGACGAGGGCGCCAACGCGGTGGAGTTCTATGTGCACGCCGAGGACGTCCGCCGGGCCCAGCCGGACTGGACGCCCCGCGAGCTCGACCCGGTGTTCTCGGACGCGCTGTGGTCCCGCCTGGAGAAGGCGGCCCGGCTGATGGGCCGCAAGTCGCCGGTGGGCATCGTGCTGCGCCGCCCTGACGGCCAGACGGTGGTGGCGCACAAGGGCACCCCGGTGGTCACGGTCACCGGCGCGCCGGGCGAGCTGACGCTGTTCGCGTACGGGCGCCAGGAGGCGGCGCAGGTCGAGATCGAGGGCGAGAAGGAGGCCTCGACCCGGGCCCTGGAGGCGAAGCTCGGGCTCTAGCCGCCGCGAGCACCGCGGCATGGTTCAGCGCGGGAGTTCGGCGCGGCGCAGGTGGCCGGAGGCGAGGCCGATCAGTGCGCCCGTCGCGCACACGCCCGCGCTGGCCACGAACACCGGCTGGGTGCCCCAGATGCCGATGGCCGCGCCCGCCAGCGGGTAGCCCAGCGGTGCGATGCCCATGGTGAACAGGGAGGCCACCGCGGTGACCCGGCCCAGGTAGGCGGGGTCCGTGGCGGTCTGCAACAGGGCCCCGCACAGGGCCCCGCTCAGTCCGGCGAGCAGTCCGATGAGGACCCCGGCGACGGCCGCGAGCGCCACCGAGGGGGCGTAGGCGAGGCCCGCGATGGCCGTCGTGCCGCCGAGCAGGGATGCCGCCAGGACGAGCCCCGCGCGCGGCAGGCGGCCGCGCACCGAGAGCAGCAGCGAGGCGGCACCCGCGCCGGCGCCGAATGCCGCGACGATCCAGCCCATGCCGGCCGCGCCCCACCCCCGCTCCTGGGCGAGCAGGGTGAGTCCGATGTTCAGCGGGGCGGCGAAGCCGAGTTCGCCGACCGCCACGACGAGCATCAAAGGGGCGAGCAGGCGGTGGCGGCGGATGTAGCGAAGCCCGTCGGTGAGCTCGCGCAGCGGCGGCCCCTGCGCCTTCCGGCCGTCACCTTCGAGCCGGGCCATCCGGACCCGCACGAGCAGGACGGTCGACACCGCGAACAGGGCGCCCGCCGTGGCGAAGGTGGCCGTGGTGCCGCCGAGCGCCACGGCGAGCCCGCCGAGCGGGGCCCCGGTGATGTTGGCGACCCGTGCGGCGAGCCCCTTCAGCCCCTGCACCCGGGCCAGCTCGCCGGGTCCGGTGATCCGGGGCGGCAGCGCGCCGAGGGCGGGGAGCAGCACCGCGTCCACGGCGCCGAAGACGAGGGCGAGCACGATCAGGAGCCACAGGTGCGGGCCCGTGAGCAGCAGGGCCGCCGCCATGGCCAGGATGATCACGCTGCGGGCCGCGTCGCTGCCGATGACGACCCGGCGCGGCCCGAACCGGTCGGCGATGACGCCTCCGCCGAGCATGAGCAGCGCCCGGGGCACCGCGCCGACCGCGAGCACGAGCCCGGCCTGCCCCGCGCTCCCGGAGCGGGCCGCGGCCCAGGACAGCGCCATGTAGTACACGCTGTCGCCGACGAGCGAGAGGGTGTACGCGGCGAGCCACCGCAGCACATTGCCGTCCCGGTGGGCCGGGCGGGCGGGGGCCGGCGGTATGAGGGTGGTGACGGTCATGGCGGAACCTCTCCGACGGGCAGGGTCAGACACGGAAGGGGAAGCCGTACAGGTGGACCGCGACGTGTTCGCGGTCCGCGCCGTCGCCGGCCTTCGCCGCCGCCTCGCCGCGCTCCTTGAACTTCTCCAGGACGGCGCCCAACTCCTCCTCCATCTCCCGCACTTCGGCCGGGTTGAGCGAGACGGCGTACTCGCTGCTGAACGAGGCGCCGGTCCACTCGGCGCTCCAGGCCGCCATCTCGTCGAGGAAGGCCCGGTACAGCTCCATCCGCTGCTCGACCAGGAGCCGGGTCACGGAGGTGTGGACGGCCACCTTCTCCGGGGCGTCCTTGAAGTCCTCGTGGCGGTAGCTGACCCCGTCCGAGGCGGGCCGCCACCAGCGCTCCCGCCCGTCCTTCCCCTGCGCCCCGGCCTCCTCGATGAGGCCGTGGTCGGCGAGCTTGCGCAGGTGGTAGCTGACGAGGGACACCGCCTCGTCGACCTGGTCGGCGAGCTGGGAGGCGGTGGCGGAGCGGGCGATGTAGAGCGCGCGGTAGAGCTTCATGCGCAGGGGGTGGCCGAACGCCTTGAGCGTGTCGACGTCGGTGATCCTGCGATTGCCTTGGGCTGCCATGCATCCAGGCTAGATAGGAAAGAAAACTTGCGCAATATAAGTTGCGCAACAAATGCTGCGCGTCTCGGTACGCTCGGTGCGAAGGATGCGTGGCTCGGTTCGGGGTGGAGCAGGATGCCGGTGGCCACGGTCGCTCTCATCGCGCTCAGTCGGCGACGCCCGGGCGTCAGTTGTCGGCGTACGCCGTCGGCGAAGCAGGCGTCACGGCTGCGTCACCCGCGGGGGTCGGCGCGAACAAATCCGGCTGGGTCGGCCAGATAGCGGTCGAGGTCCGGGTCTTCGTGGAGTGCGGAGGTCTCGTCGTGGATCCGCCATGCCGGGCCGAGTTCGGTGCGAAGGCAGCCGAGCGCTTGGCGTACCGCCTCGTTGAAGTCGTGGCACTCCGCTGCACGCCACGGTCCCGGGTCCAGGGGGTAATCCCAGTTCAACGACGTGTCGTAGCGATCTATCAGGCTGCTCAGGTCGTCGCGGAGGTGGTGGCTGATCGGCAGTCGGTCCAGATCGACCGCGTACCCCCACGCCTCCTGGTCCTCCGGGGCCGCCCAGAGGACCACGCCTGATCCCGCGTCGAAGAAGAACCTGGCGGTGGGCATGTGGTCGGCCTCTCGCTGTGTGTGTCGGTTCGATCGGCGCTGCGAGGGCGCCGAAAAACCCCGGCCACCGTTACCAGGGCTCAGGGGAGCTCGCGGGATGTCGCGCGGGGCCCGGCACTCTCATGCGTGCCGGGCCCCGCGCGGCGGCCGGGGTCAGCGGACCGGGTGGCCTGCCTTGGCCAGGGATTCCTTGACCTCGGCGATGCGCAGGTCGCCGAAGTGGAAGACCGAGGCGGCCAGGACCGCGTCCGCGCCCGCCGCGATCGCCGGCGGGAAGTGGTCGAGGCGGCCCGCGCCGCCGGAGGCGATCACCGGCACGGTGACATGGCGGCGGACCGCCGCGATCATCTCCGTGTCGTAGCCGTCCTTCGTGCCGTCCGCGTCCATGGAGTTGAGCAGGATCTCCCCCGCCCCCAACTCCGCGGCCCGGTGCGCCCATTCGACCGCGTCGATGCCGGTACCCTTGCGGCCGCCGTGCGTCGTCACCTCGAAGGAGCCGGACTCCGTACGGCGGGCGTCGACCGAGAGGACCAGCACCTGGCGGCCGAAGCGCTCCGCGATCTCGCGGATCAGGTCGGGCCGCGCGATGGCGGCCGTGTTCACGCCCACCTTGTCCGCGCCCGCCCGCAGCAGCTTGTCCACGTCGTCGGCGCTGCGTACGCCGCCGCCGACGGTGAGCGGGATGAAGACCTGCTCCGCCGTGCGGCGCACCACGTCGTAGGTGGTCTCGCGGTTGCCGGAGGACGCCGTGATGTCGAGGAACGTCAGCTCGTCCGCGCCCTCGGCGTCGTACAGCTTGGCCATCTCGACCGGGTCGCCGGCATCGCGCAGGTTCTGGAAGTTGACGCCCTTGACGACCCGGCCGCCGTCCACGTCCAGGCAGGGGATCACCCGTACCGCGAGGGTCATGACGCGGCCGCCGTCCGCCGGTAGGCCTCCACCTCGACCTCGACGACCAGGCTCGGGTCGACGAAGCCGGACACGATCAGCATCGTGGCCGCCGGGCGTACGTCGTCGAACAGCTCCTTGTGGGCGCGGCCCACATCGTCGACGTCCCGGGCATGGGTGATGTACATACGGGTGCGGACCACGTCCTCGCGGCCGAGGCCCAGGGACTCCAGGGCCTTGACGGCGACACCGAAGGCGGTGACGGTCTGCTCGTAGGGGCCGCCCTCGTCGATGCGGCCGTTGACCGTCGACGTGCAACCGGCCACCAGGACAAGGCCGTTCGGGAGCTCCACCGCGCGGGAGTAGCCGAAGCGCTCCTCCCAGGGGGCACCGGAGGAGATCTTGCGGACCTCGTCACTCATGCCGAGACCACCTTCAGCGCCTCTTCCAGCGTGAAGGCCTTCGCGTAGAGGGCCTTGCCGACGATCGCGCCCTCGACGCCCTGCGGGACGAGCGCGGAGATCGCCCGCAGGTCGTCGAGCGAGGAGACGCCGCCCGAGGCGACGACCGGCTTGTCCGTGGCCGCGCAGACGTTCTTCAGGAGTTCCAGGTTGGGGCCCTGGAGCGTGCCGTCCTTGGCGATGTCGGTGACGACGTAGCGCGCGCAGCCCTCGGCGTCCAGGCGGGCGAGCGTCTCGTACAGGTCGCCGCCGTCGCGGGTCCAGCCGCGACCGCGCAGCGTGGTGCCGCGCACGTCGAGGCCGACCGCGATCCGGTCGCCGTACTCGGCGATGACCTTGGCGACCCACTCGGGGGTCTCCAGGGCCGCGGTGCCGAGGTTGACGCGGGTGCAGCCGGTGGCGAGGGCGGCCGCCAGGGAGGCGTCGTCGCGGATGCCGCCGGACAGCTCGACCTTGATGTCCATGGCGCCCGCGACCTCGGCGATCAGGGCGCGGTTGTCGCCGGTGCCGAAGGCCGCGTCCAGGTCGACCAGGTGCAGCCACTCGGCGCCCGAGCGCTGCCAGGCCAGGGCCGCCTCCAGGGGCGAGCCGTAGGAGGTCTCGGAGCCGGACTCGCCGTGGACGAGACGCACGGCCTGGCCGTCGCGGACGTCGACGGCGGGGAGGAGTTCGAGCTTGGGGGCCATCACAGGGTTCCGATCCAGTTGGTGAGCAGCTGGGCTCCGGCGTCGCCGGACTTCTCGGGGTGGAACTGGGTGGCCCACAGGGCGCCGTTCTCCACCGCGGCGACGAACGGCTCGCCGTGGGTGGCCCAACTGACCCTGGGGGCGCGGATCTTGGCGTTGGTGACTTCGAGGCTCCAGTCGTGCACGGCGTAGGAGTGCACGAAGTAGTAGCGGGCCCCGGCGTCCAGGCCGGCGAACAGCTCGCTGTCCTCGGGGGCCTCGACGGTGTTCCAGCCCATGTGCGGCACGACGGGGGCCTTGAGCGGCGAGACGACACCGGGCCACTCGTCGAGGCCCTCGGTCTCCACGCCGTGCTCGATGCCGCGCTCGAAGAGGATCTGCATGCCGACGCAGATGCCCATGACCGGGCGGCCGCCGGAGAGCCGGCGCCCCACGATCCAGTCGCCGCGCGCGTCGCGCAGCCCCTTCATGCAGGCGGAGAAGGCGCCGACGCCGGGGACCAGGAGCCCGTCGGCGTTCATGGCCCGGTCGTAGTCGCGGGTGATCTCCACGTCGGCCCCGACGTGGGCCAGGGCCCGCTCGGCGGAGCGGACGTTGCCGAACCCGTAGTCGAAGACGACGACCTTCTTGGCGGGTGCGCTCATGACCAGACGTCCAGTCGCAGAATGCCGGCGGCCAGGCACATCACGGCGCCGAACGACAGGAGGATGATCAGGCTCTTCGGCATCCCCTGCTTGACGAAGGAGATGATTCCGCCGATCAGGAAGAGGCCGAGCACGATCAGGATGGTGTTGAGACCGTTCATGCTTTACAGGGCACCCTTGGTGGAAGGAAGGATTCCGGCAGCGCGCGGGTCACGCTCGGAGGCATAGCGCAGAGCCCGGGCGAGCGCCTTGAACTGGCACTCGACGACGTGGTGCGCGTTGCGTCCGTACGGTACGTGGATGTGCAGCGCGACCTGCGCCTGGGCCACGAAGGACTCGAAGATGTGCCGGGTCATCGTCGTGTCGTACTCGCCGATCATCGGCGCCATGTTCTCGGGCTCGGTGTGCACGAGGTACGGGCGGCCCGACAGGTCGACGGTCACCTGGGCGAGCGACTCGTCGAGGGGGACGGTGCAGTTGCCGAAGCGGTAGATGCCGACCTTGTCGCCGAGGGCCTGCTTGAAGGCGGCGCCGAGCGCGAGCGCGGTGTCCTCGATGGTGTGGTGGGTGTCGATGTGCAGATCGCCGTCGGTCTTGACCGTGAGGTCGAACAGGCCGTGCCGGCCGAGCTGGTCGAGCATGTGGTCGTAGAAGCCGACGCCCGTGGAGACGTCGACCTTTCCGCTGCCGTCGAGGTCGATCTCGACGAGGACGGACGTCTCCTTGGTGGTGCGTTCCACCCTGCCAACGCGGCTCATGCGCTCTGCTCCTTCTTGAGTTGACGGACCGCGTCGAGGAACGCGTCGTTCTCGGCCGGGGTGCCGGCGGTGACCCGCAGCCGGCCCGGCACTCCGTTGTCCCGGACCAGGACGCCCCGGTCGAGGATCCGCTGCCACATGGCGTGGCTGTCGTCGAAGCGGCCGAACTGGACGAAGTTGGCGTCCGATTCGGTCACCTCGTAGCCGATCGCCCGCAGTTCGCCGACCAGCCGGTCCCGCTCGTCCTTGAGCTGCTCGACATAGCCGAGCAGGGTGTCCGTGTGCTCCAGGGCCGCGAGCGCGGTCGCCTGGGTGACGGCGGACAGGTGGTAGGGCAGGCGGACCAGCTGCACGGCGTCGACCACCGCGGGGTGCGCGGCGAGGTAGCCCAGGCGCAGTCCGGCCGCGCCGAAGGCCTTCGACATGGTCCGCGAGACGACCAGGTTCGGGCGGCCCTCGATGAGCGGGAGCAGCGAGTCGCGGTGGCTGAACTCGACGTACGCCTCGTCCACGATCACCATCGAGGGCCCGGCCGCCTGGGCCGCCTCGTACAGCGCGAGCACCGTCTCGGCGGCGACCGCGGTGCCCGTCGGGTTGTTGGGCGAGGTGATGAAGACGACGTCCGGCGCGTGCTCGGCGACGGCCCGCTCGGCCGCCGCGAGGTCGATGGTGAAGTCCTCGTCGCGGGGGCCGGAGATCCAGCCGGTGCCGGTGCCGCGGGCGATCAGCGCGTGCATCGAGTACGAGGGCTCGAAGCCGATCGCGGTGCGGCCGGGGCCGCCGAAGGTCTGGAGCAGCTGCTGGATGACCTCGTTGGACCCGTTGGCCGCCCAGACGTTCTCGACCGCGACCGGGTGCTTGCCGGTGCGGGTGAGGTACTTGGCCAGCTCGGTGCGCAGCTCCACCGCGTCCCGGTCCGGGTAGCGGTTGAGGCTCCGGGCCGCCTCGGCGACCCGCTCGGCGATCCGCTCGACCAGCGGCTCGGGCAGCGGGTAGGGGTTCTCGTTGGTGTTCAGCTGGACGGGGGTGTCCAACTGGGGTGCCCCGTAAGGGGACTTGCCGCGCAGCTCGTCCCGTACGGGGAGGTCGTCGATGCCTGTCATGCGTTCGGCACCTTCCAGGAGAAGCGGGCCTTGAGCGCCGCCCCGTGCGCCGGCAGGTCCTCGGCCTCGGCGAGGGTCACCACGTGGTGGGCGACCTCGGCGAGCGCGTCGCGGGTGTAGTCGACGATGTGGATGCCGCGCAGGAAGGACTGCACGGACAGGCCCGAGGAGTGGCAGGCGCAGCCGCCGGTGGGCAGGACGTGGTTGGAGCCCGCGCAGTAGTCGCCGAGCGAGACCGGCGCCCAGGGGCCGACGAAGATCGCGCCCGCGTTGCGGACCCGGTCGGCCGCGGCGGCGGCGTCCGCGGTCTGGATCTCCAGGTGCTCGGCGCCGTACGCGTCGACGACCTTGAGGCCGTCCTCCAGCGAGTCGACCAGGACGATCGCGGACTGCCGTCCGGCGAGCGCCGGCTTGATCCGGTCCTCGATGTGCTTGGTCGCCGCGACCTGCGGCTCCAGCTCCTTCTCGACCGCCTCGGCGAGCGCGGGCGAGTCGGTGACCAGGACGGCGGCGGCCAGCGGGTCGTGCTCGGCCTGGCTGATCAGGTCGGCGGCCACGTGCACCGGGTCGGCGGTGTCGTCCGCGAGGACGGCGATCTCGGTCGGGCCCGCCTCGGTGTCGATGCCGATGCGGCCGGTGAAGTAGCGCTTGGCGGCGGCCACCCAGATGTTGCCGGGGCCGGTCACCATGTTGGCGGGCGGGCAGCCGTCGGGGCCCGAGGTGCCGTACGCGAACATCGCGACGGCCTGGGCGCCGCCGACCGCGTACACCTCGTCGATGCCGAGCAGCGCGCAGGCCGCCAGGATCGTGGGGTGCGGCAGGCCGTCGAACTCCCTCTGCGGCGGCGAGGCGAGCGCGATGGAGCCGACGCCGGCCTCCTGCGCCGGGACCACGTTCATGATCACGGAGGACGGGTAGACCGAGCGGCCGCCGGGCGCGTACAGGCCCACGCGCTCGACCGGCACCCACTTCTCGGTGACCGAGCCGCCGCGCACGACCTGGGTGGTGCGGGTGGTGCGGCGCTGGGCGCGGTGGACGATCCTGGCCCGCCGGATCGACTCCTCCAGAGCGGCCCTGACCTGCGGATCCAGCTGGTCGAGAGCGTCCTTGAGGGCCTTGGCCGGCACCCGGACCCGCTCCAGCTTCACGCCGTCGAACTTCTCCGCGTACTCGATCAGCGCCGCCGTGCCGCGATGATGCACGTCCTCGCAGATGGGCCGCACCTTCTCCAGGGCGGCTTCCACGTCGAACTCGGCACGGGGCAGCAGGTCGCGCAGGGCGCCACCCTCGGGGAGGGTGTTGCCGCGCAGATCGATTCGGGAGATCACGTATCCAATTCTCTCAGACGCCCCGGAAGCACTGGACGCCTGTATCAGTGGCTGATACGCAACCCGGGCGTCACACCCTGTCACCCGCGGCCACTAGCGTTCCTCCTGTCAGGGTGGACTCAGCGACTCAGGGTGGACGGCGAGGGGGACGGCATTGACCGAGGCGCCCGATCCGGGTGAGGCACCGGACTGGCTCAGCCCGGCGGAGCTGGGCATGTGGCAGGCCTTCCGCAATGGCAGCACCTACGATCTGCGCACCCGCAATCCGGTGCGCGACGATCCCTTCGCGGTACGGCCCTGGGGCCCCGAGCGCAGCGTGCGGGCCCGGGTGGTGGCGCTGCTCCTGCTGAGCGGGCCGCCCGCGCTGCCGGGCCGGGTCGCGGCCCTGAAGCTGAACGGCGTGCAGATCACCGGCACGCTCAACCTGTCCGGCGGCACGGTCACTCCGTACGTCGAGCTGAACAACTGCCGGTTCGAGAACGAAGTCCTGCTCCCCGAGGCCCACTTCACGACCGTACGCATGGTGAGCTGCGCGATTCCGCGCCTGGAGGCGGCCCGGCTGACCACCGAGGGCGATCTGCACCTGCCGCGCTGCCGGGTCGCGGGCGGCATCCGGCTGACCGACGCGCACATCGGCACCGACCTCCTGCTCAGCCAGGTCGTGGTGCACGCCGACCGCAACGGCCGCTCGATCGCGGCCGACGGGCTCGCGGTCGCGCAGGACCTCCAGGCCGACCTCATCGAGTCGTACGGGGAGCTGAGCCTGCGGGCCGCGAAGATCGGGGTGACCCTGAGCCTGCGCGGCAGCCGCCTGATCAACCCGGACGGCCGGCGCGCGCTCAACGCCCCGCAGCTGACCGTCGAGCGCACCCTGTACCTGACCTCGGCGGCCGTCTACCCGAGCGGCAACCAGGCGGGCACCACTCCCCCGTACGGGACGAACTACACCAACACCCCCATCCGGGGGACCCTGATCCAGCCGTTCGAATGCCGGGGCGGGCTGCGCCTGGACGACGGGCGGTTCGGGGACGCGGTGGACCTGGCGCAGTCCCAGGTGGTGATGACCGACACGCAGGAGCTGTCGCTGCGCCGCATCCAGACGCCGGAGCTGCGCTTCACCGGCCGGCGCCCCGAGCGCGGCAAGGTCGTCCTCTCCGGGGCCCGGGTGGTCAACCTGGTCGACATGGCGGCCAGTTGGCCCGGCCCCGGGCATCTGACGATGAGCGGCTTCGCCTACGAGAACCTCATCCCGATCGGCACCTTCACGCTCGCCCAGCGACTCGGCTGGGTGACCGCGGCGACCCCCGAGTACGCGCCCGAGCCGTACGAGCGCCTGGCCGCGGTGCTGCGCGGCTGCGGTGAGGACGCGGACGCCCGTGAGGTGCTGCTCGCCAAGCAGCGCAGACGCCGCGAGACGCTGCCGCTGGCCGCGAAGGCGTGGGGCGTGCTCCAGGATGTGACGGTGGCGTACGGGTACCGGCCGGGCCGGGCCGCACTGTGGATGGCGGTCCTGTGGGCGGCGGGCACCCTCGCCTTCTCGCACTACGATCCCCGGCCGATCAAGGCCGACGAGCACCCGGACTGGAACGCGGCGCTCTACGCGCTCGACCTCCTCATCCCGGTGGTCAACCTGGGCCAGGACGGCTACTGGAGGCTCTCCGGCGCCTGGCAGTGGGCGGCGGCGCTGCTGATCATGCTGGGCTGGATCCTGGCGACGACCGTGGCCGCGGGCGCCTCCCGGCTGCTGCGGCGGGGCTGACCCGGCGCGGGGCCGCCGGGGGCGTTTTCGCGAGCTCCGCGCGAAGTCTTCACGGGCTCCCCGCGCGGCCGTCCGCGGCTGAATTTGCCGGTCCTTGACCCCGGGTCGTACAACCCTCACCACCGATACGAAAGCTTCACAATGGACCCCCTGGCGCCGCCCCCACCTGCGGATTTCAATGGTCCACACCATGACATTCGTATCCGCGCTGATCCGCACCGCACGGCGGGCCAGGCATACACCACTTCTCGCCACGGGTCTGCCCGATGGCCGAGAAGTGCTGTTGGATGCCCCCGATGCCCGGCTCGCCCCCGCGCTGGTCTCGGCCGCGCTCGGCGAGTACGAAGTGGCGGCGAAGCTGCTCGCCACCACCCGCGAGCTGGCCGAGTGGGAGAACCGCGACCGCTACACGGTCCGGCTCGCCGCCTTCGCGGTGAGCCGGCCGGAGTGGCTCGCCCACTGGCTGGCCGCATGCCCCCGGGATCCGGACGCCCTGCTCGTCAAGGCCGAGCTGGCGATCGTGCGGGCCTGGGGCTCGCCCGCCCGGGCCGAGCAGCTGCGCGAGGTGGCGCCGCTGATCCACTCGGCGGCCGAGGGCGACCCCGCCGACCCGGTGCCGTGGCGGATCGCCCTGGACCACGCCCGGGGCACGCATGCGCCGCACACCGTTTTCGAGGAGTTGTGGGGCGAGGCCATACACCGGTCCTCGCACCACTACGGCTGCCATGTGGCGGCGCTCCAGTACCTGTCCGCCCAGTGGTACGGCTCGCACCGCGAGTGCTTCGACTTCGCCGAGCGGGCCGCCGAGGACTCCCTGCCGGGCTCCCTGATCCGGGCACTCCCGGCCCGCGCGGCCTTCGCCTATCTGGTGGGCGGCGGCGGCCACGCCATCCCGTACGAGCGGATCGACGCGGCGGCCGATCTCGGCATCGAGCTGTCCGCCGCCTATGAGCCGGGCGACCCGTGGCCGGCCGAGGTCCGCAACCTGCTCGCCTACGTCCTCGTCATGCGCCGGCGCTGGCCGGAGACGCTGGAGGAATTCCGGCGTATCGGGCCGTATGCCACGTCGTTCCCCTGGCTGCATCTGGCCGCCGATCCACTGGGCCAGTACCTGGAACTCCGTGAGTTCGTACGAACCGAGGCCGCCGCGGGCACGCCGTGGGGGCGCGACCGCCACAAGCCCGGACGAGCCCGCTCCGGCGGCCATTACGCTTGAGCGTTGTGACCACCGCACGCCTCCCGCTCTTCCCGCTCAACTCGGTCCTGTTCCCCGGCCTCGTCCTGCCGCTGAACATCTTCGAGGAGCGCTATCGCGCCATGATGCGCGACCTGCTGAAGACCGGCACCGACGCATCAGGCCCCTCCGAGGGCGAGGACGGCGACGAGCCGCGCCGTTTCGCCGTCGTGGCGATCCGGGACGGGCGCGAGGTCGCACCCACCGCGCCCGGGTTCCCCGACCCGACCGCGACGGCCGAGAAGGGCCCCGCCGCGGGCTTCGGCGCCGACCCCGCCCAGGCGTTCCACCGGGTGGGCTGTGTCGCGGACGCGGCCACGATCCGGGAGCGCTCGGACGGCAGCTTCGAGGTGCTGGCCACCGGCACGACCAGGATCCGCATCCTGTCGGTGGACGCGAGCGGGCCGTATCTGACGGCCGAGGTCGAGGAGCTGCCGGAGGAGCCGGGCGAGGAGGCGGGCGCACTCGCCGAGGGCGTCCTGCGCGCGTTCCGCTCGTACCAGAAGCGGCTCGCGGGCGCCCGGGAGCGCTCACTCGCCGGCACCGCGGACCTCCCCGACGAGCCCTCGGTGGTGTCCTACCTCGTCGCCGCGGCCGCGGTCCTGGACGTCCCGGCCAAGCAGCGGCTGCTCCAGGCCCCGGACACGGCGACCCGGCTGCGCGAGGAGCTGCAACTGCTGCGTACGGAGACCGCGGTCATCCGCCATCTGCCCTCGCTGCCCGCGGTGGATCTGACCCGCTCCCCGACCAGCCCCAACTGACCGACCGGAGGGCCGCCTTGGCCAAGAAGAAGCAGAGCGGGGGCACCCCGGCGACGGTGGCCCTGACGGCGGCGGGCACCGCCTTCACCGTGCACGCCTACGAGCACGACCCGGCCGCCGCCTCCTACGGCGAGGAGGCCGCGCAGGCCCTCGGGGTGAGCGCGGAGCGGGTGTTCAAGACGCTGGTCGCCGACGTGGACGGCGAACTGACGGTGGCCGTGGTCCCGGTGGCCGGATCGCTCGACCTCAAGGCGCTCGCCGCCGCGGTCGGCGGCAAGCGGGCCACGATGGCCGACCCGGCGGCCGCCGAACGCACCACCGGCTATGTGCGGGGCGGCATCTCCCCCCTCGGCCAGCGCAAGAGGCTGCGTACGGTCCTGGACGACTCCGCGTCCGGGCACGCCACGATCTGTGTCTCGGCCGGCCGCCGGGGCCTGGAGGTCGAGCTGTCCCCCGCCGACCTGGCGGCCCTCACGGGGGCGCTGGTGGCCCCGATCGGGCGCGTTTAGCACCTCGACGTACCTCCCGTACTCGACTAGAACCCGAGGGCGGGAGGTACGCCCATGTCGAAGCGGACCCGCAAGCGGAAGTGGCGCGTCAAGAAGGGCCGGGCCAACCACGGAAGGCGCCCGGCCTGAGCGTGCCTAGAGGCCGGAGGAGTCCGGCTTTCCCGGTCCCGGGTCCAGCTGCGGCACCTGCCACACGGGATCCGGGTCCCGGGGCCCGAACAGGGCCGTGAGGCCCAGGTGGACGGCCATGGCGGCGACCGGCCAGGCGAGCAGCGCGCCCTTGGCGTCGAGCTTCAGCGGGGCGTCGAAGGTGACGCCCGGTCCGGCCGCCTTCGCGGCGGCCACCACGTCCTGGTTCGGCCCGAGCCAGACGCCCAGGCGCCAGGCGAGGACCGAGCCGAGCAGGCTGCCGATCGCGAGGCCGACGACCAGGGCGATGCCGCCCTTGCGGCGGAACAGGAAGACCGCGGCGGCACTGAGCGCGCCGAGCCCGAGCGCCAGCAAGATGAACGTTCCGTCACCGCCGATCGCCTCCTCCCCCTCGGTGTCCTTGAGGAAGACGGCCTTGTCGTCGGCGATCAGGGGCACGCGCGGAGCGAGCCACAGCCACAGCAGTCCGAGCGCCACTCCGAGCACCGTCACGGCGACGGCGACGAGCGCCGCGTCCCGCAGGTCCTTCCGCATGACCAGCGCCCCCTCACTGGGTTCGGGGCGGGAGCCCCCGGCGTGCGTCTGCCACGGGTCGTTGCCCGGGGGCTGCTCATGGGGCGGTGTCAGAGGTGCGGTCACCCTGACATCGTGCCAGGCGTGCCTGTGGGCTGCCTCACCGGACCGCCGCCCGGCGGTAGGCCCAGGCCGCCACGGCGAGCGAGACGACCCCCACCGCCGCGCACACGCCGAGGTCGAGCCCGATCAGGGCCCAGTCGGGGTGCGCGTCGAAGCCCCGCGCGAAGGCCTCCACCCCGTAGGTGGACGGCAGCAGATCACGCGCGTACGCGATCGGCCCCGGCATCCGGGACGCCGGGAGCACGCCGAGCAGCAGCGCCGCCGACATCCCCAACTGGCCGAACAGCGTGGCGAGTTCCTGCCGGGGAGCGAGCAGCCCGAGGGCCGCGCCGAGTCCGGACAGGGCCGCGCCGGCGAGCGGGATCACCGCGGCCAGGATCCACAGATGCGCCATCGGGAGCCCGAACAGGAGGCAGCCGAAGACGGCGGTGACGAACGTGCCGGGCACGGTGAACGAGGCGTAGGCGGCGGCGGTGCCGAGGACCACGGAGGCGGGCCGCACGGGCAGCGTCGCGTAGTGGTCGAGGCCGCCGTCGGCCCGCAGCCGGCCGAAGTACTGGGCGAGCAGGTTGAGCGCGACGAAGGCGACGACCAGCACGCTGGAGCCGGCCACCACCGAACGGGCCTCGCTGCCGCCGTCCACCACGCCCCGCATCAGGATCATGATGCCGACGGACTGGAAGGTCGCGACGAAGAGGAGCGGGATGCGGGCCACCCGGGCCCGGGAGAGCTGGGCGCGGTAGACCGCGGCGAGCGCGGGCAGCAGACGGGCGCGGGGGGCGAGCGGGGCCGCGTGCGAGGCGCCCGGGCGCCCGGTGGCACCGCTCGCCGAGGCCCGTTCGGCCGCGGCCTCCACACTGCTCTCCAGCGGAATGGCGCTCACGCCTTCACCAGCCCTTCCGTGCGGCCGCCGAGGGCGAGGTAGACGTCTTCGAGGCTCGGCGTGGCCAGGGTGAAGTCGTCGAGGGCGGCGAACGCGGGGCCGCCGGTGACCGTGGCGACGGCGGCGCGGGCCCGTTCGGGGCTGAGCCGCAGCGTCCAGCGCCGGCCGGCCTCCTGGGCCTCGGCGCGCAGCGCGGCGACCTCGGGGACCTCGACGGGGGCGCGGTCGCGCCACACGAGCTCGACCCGCACCTCGTCGGCGACGCGGGCCTTGAGGCCCGCGGGGGTGTCGCAGGCGATGACCCGGCCGCGCTCGATGACGGCGACCCGGTCGAGGACGGTCTCGGCCTCGATCACGTTGTGGGTGACGAGCAGGACGGTCGCGCCGCGCTCGGCCCGCCGCCGGTCGACGGCGGCCCAGACCGCGCGCCGGGCCACCGGGTCCATGCCGGTGGTGGGCTCGTCCAGGACGAGGACGGGGCGCTCGCCGACGAGGGCGGTGGCGAAGCAGGCCAGCCGCCGCTGGCCGCCGGAGAGCTTCTTGAGCGGGCGTCCGGCGATCTCGTCGAGGCCCAGCTCGGCGAGGACGGCGTCGCGTTCGGCGCGGGCCTCGCGCAGGGGGAGCCCGCGCAGCCGGCCGGTGGTCTCGACGGCGAGCGAGACGGTGAGTTCGTCCAGTGCGGTGGACTCCTGGCCGAGGTAGGCGATGAGCCGGGCCGCCCGTTCGGGGTGGCGCACCAGGTCGTGGCCGAGCACGTCGACCGAGCCGGCGTCGGGCCGCATGAGCCCGGTCAGCTGGCGCACCAGGGTGGACTTGCCGGCGCCGTTGGGCCCGAGCAGCCCGAAGATCTCGCCGCGGTGCACTTCGAGGCTGATCCCGTCGGTGGCCCGCACCTCGGGCGTACCGGGCGCACCGCGCCGGCCCCGGGTCGCGGGGTACGTCTTGACCAGGCCCCGCACCGCGCAAACGGTGCCGGCCCGCGCCGCTGCTGTGCCGGTACTCACGGGGAACGAGCCTAAGGGGTCGAAGGACCCGCCCGGCCCCGGGGGCGGCTTAGCGGACCCGCCGAGCCGCCCCCGGCCACCGTGCTACTCGCCGGCCGGC
The DNA here is from genome assembly GCF_002803085.1 of Streptomyces sp. CB01201. Taxonomy (GTDB): domain Bacteria; phylum Actinomycetota; class Actinomycetes; order Streptomycetales; family Streptomycetaceae; genus Streptomyces; species Streptomyces hundungensis. The sequence continues at coordinate 319,265 of NZ_NNBJ01000003.1, forward strand.
TGGCGTTCGGCGGCGGCCCGCACGTCGATCTCGCGCCAGAAGCCGGCCCGGATCGCGTACCGGTCGTGCTCGTCGATCTGGTCGTCCTTGTGCGCCAGGAGGCCGAACCGGGCGGCGTAGCGCAGGAGTTCACCGTCGATGCGGTGCGGGATGCGCGGGTACATGGTGGACAGCTTCTGGACGTGCGAGGGCTCGGGGAGGCGTTCCATCCAGCGCCGCGCGAAGACCTGGCCCACCTCGTAGGGGTCGCCGCCGACCGTGGTGATGTCCTCCTCGCGGTCGGCCCAGCGCTGCTCGGCGCTGGTGAGCTGGGCAAGCGTCGGCAGCGAGGCGGTCTCGGGGGATTCCCCGAGCGCGGAGCCGGGCCGCTCCACCCAGCCCTTGTCGGAGGACCAGCGCAGAGTCGCCGAGGCCGGCGGCGCGGGGGCGGCCGGGGTGGTGCCGGGGCCGCGCAGGGAGGCCAGGTCCTTCGGGGTGGGTACGCCCTTGGCGCCGGTCGGCGCGGGCACGGAGGCACCGTTCTCGCTGGGGGCCTCGGGGGGTGCGGTGCCGTTGCGGACCGCGGCGGCCTGGGCCTCGGCGGCCCGCTCGGCGGATGCGGCGAGCGCGGACTCGGGCAGCGGCGCGGAGAGGATCGCGGCGATCTCGGGCCGGGGCGCGGGCGCGGGGGCGCAGATCCCGGTGAGGTCGCGGGCGCGGACGGCCTGGGTGATCCAGGCCCGGTCGAGCACCCGGCGCTCGTCGGCCTCGGCGACCAGGTCCTCGGACTGGTTGTAGTCGCCGTCGGCGGCCTGGACGGCCCACAGGTGGACGGCCACACCGTGTTCCTTGGCGGACATCAGGCCCGGCAGCAGATCGCCGTCGCCGGTCACCAGGACGACGTCCGAGCAGGCGCGGTTGCGGGCCAGTTCGGTCAGCTCGGCGTGCATGGCCGCGTCCACGCCCTTCTGCGCCCAGCGGCCGTCGCTGCGGGTCAGGGCGCCCAGGCGAACGGTGACCCTGGGCATCACGCGCAGCCGCCGGTGTTCGGGCTGGGGCACCCGGTCGGGAGCGCCGTCGAACCAGTAGATGCGCAGGAGCGGCTGCTGGGTGTCGGCCTCAGCCCGCTCGCGGAGCCCCTGGATCAGGGCGGCGTGATCGACCGTGATGCGGGAACGGGCCGGTTCTCCGGCCAGCAGACTCGCGGCGGCACCGAGCAGGTAGCCGGCATCCACCAGGACGACGCAGCGGTCCATGCGTTCCACCCTCTTTCGGGAACGGAAAAGCCGAAGAAATAAAGAAATCAGGAACGGGGGTTCGGGAGATCACCGAATGAACTTCGGGTTTCCTTCGAGTCTGCCCGACCGCGCAAGGGTTGAGCACCGGAACTCGATCATCGGCGTGGCGGATTGGCGCGTCACGCCCTGCTCACGCAGCGTAATGATCCGAAATGCGCCCTTTGCCCACCTGTGTGAGTCTGACAGCGGCCCTGGCCCCGAGTTCCCCACAGGAGGCAGCACCATGGCCAAGAACAAGAACCGCAAGTCCGGCAGTCAGCAGGAGCGCTCCGAGGCCGCCGAGCGCGGCCAGGAGCAGTCGAAGTCGACCGCCTTCGAGTCCCAGGCCATGCCCCAGTCGCAGGCCCAGGGCAGCCCGGCGGATGTTGCCCGTAAGCACCAGCGTCGCTTCGGTCATAACTAGCCGTCCTTGAGAAAAAGGGGCGCACCCGATGGGTGCGCCCCTTTCTCGTGCGATGCCGTGACGGAAGGGACTCCGCGCGGCTCAGCCGGCCAGGCAGGACGGGCCGAGCAGCACCTTCAGGTCGCCGAAGAGGGCCGGATCCGGCTGGACCCGGTGCCGGTCGAGCCGCAGCACGGTGGTCGAGCGCGGGCCCTGGAGCTTGATCCGCACCTCGGTGTTGCCCCGGTGGTGCCCCAGGATCTCGCCGAGCCGGCTGACCATCGGCGGGGTGACCTTCACGGTGGGGATGGTCAGCACGACCGGCGCGTTGGTGCCCGCCGACGACAGGTCGGGGACCATCAGCTCCATCGCGACCAGCCGCGGGATGTCCTCGCGCTTGTCGAGCCGGCCCTTGACGAACACCACGGCGTCCTCGACCAGCTGGGTCGACACCAGCTGGTACGTCGCCGGGAAGAACATGCACTCGATGGAGCCGGCCAGGTCCTCGACGGTGGCGATCGCCCAGGCGTTGCCCTGCTTGGTCATCTTGCGCTGGAGGCCCGAGATGATGCCGCCGATGGTGACGATCGAGCCGTCCGAATAGTCCCCGCCGGTGAGCTGGCCGATGCCCGCGTCCGCCTTGTCGGACAGGACGTGCTCCAGGCCGAACAGCGGGTGGTCGGAGACGTACAGGCCGAGCATCTCGCGCTCCTGGGCGAGCAGATAGGACTTCTCCCACTCCACGTCGCCGAACTCGACGTCGAGGCCGAAGCCCGGCTCGCTGCTGTCCTCGTCCATGCCGCCGAAGAGGTCGAACTGGCCCTCGGCCTCCTTGCGCTTGACCTGCACCACGTTGTCGATCATGGGCTCGAACTGGGCGGTCAGGCCCTTGCGGGTGTGGCCCATGGTGTCGAAGGCGCCCGCCTTGATCAGCGATTCCGTGGTGCGCTTGTTGCAGGCGGCGGCCTCGACCTTGTCGAGGTAGTCGGGGAAGGAGGCGAACTTCCCCTTGGCCTTGCGGGAGCGGATGATCGAGTCGACCACGTTGGTGCCGACGTTGCGCACCGCCTCCAGGCCGAACAGGATCACGTCGTCGCCCTGGGCGGCGAAGTTGTGCACCGACTCGTTGACGTTCGGCGGCAGCACCTTGATGCGCATGCGCCGGCACTCGTTGAGGTAGATGGCCGACTTGTCCTTGTCGTCCTTCACCGAGGTGAGCAGCGCCGCCATGTACTCGGCCGGGTAGTTGGCCTTGAGGTACGCGGTCCAGTAGGTGACCAGGCCGTACGCCGAGGAGTGCGCCTTGTTGAACGCGTATCCGGCGAACGGGACCAGGACGTCCCACAGGGCCTGGATCGCCGCGTCGGAGTAGCCCTTCTCCTTGGCGCCGGCCTGGAAGAGGACGAAGTTCTTCGCCAGCTCCTCGGGCTTCTTCTTGCCCATCACGCGGCGCAGGATGTCGGCCTCGCCCAGCGAGTAGCCCGCGACGATCTGGGCGGCCTTCTGCACCTGCTCCTGGTACACGATGAGGCCGTAGGTGAGGCCCAGGGTCTCCTTGAGCGGCTCCTCCAGCTCCGGGTGGATCGGGGTGATCTCCTGGCGGCCGTTCTTGCGCTCGGCGTAGTTCGTGTGCGAGTTCATGCCCATCGGGCCCGGCCGGTACAGGGCCGAGACGGCGGAAATGTCCTCGAAGTTGTCGGGCTGCATCTGGCGCAGCAGCGAACGCATCGGGCCGCCGTCGAACTGGAAGACGCCGAGGGTGTCACCGCGGCAGAGCAGTTCGAAGGTCTTGGGGTCGTCGAGCGGGAGCGAGAGCATCTCCAGGTCGATGCCCTTGTTGGCCTTCACCATCTTGACGGCGTCGTCCATGATGGTCAGGTTCCGCAGACCCAGGAAGTCCATCTTCAGCAGGCCGAGCGACTCGCACTGCGGGTAGTCCCACTGCGTGATGGTGACGCCGTCGGTGTGCCGGACCCAGATCGGCGCGTGGTCGACGATCGGCTCGCTGGACATGATGACGCCGGCCGCGTGCACGCCCATCTGCCGGACCAGGCCCTCGACGCCCTTGGCGGTGTCGATGACCTTCTTCACGTCCGGCTCGTTCTCGTACATCCCCCGGATCTCGCCCGCCTCGCTGTAGCGCGGGTGCTTGGGGTCGGTGATGCCGGAGAGGTCGATGCCCTTGCCGAGGACGTCGGCGGGCATGGCCTTGGTGAGGCGGTCGCCCATCGCGTACGGGTAGCCGAGGACGCGCGCGGAGTCCTTGATGGCGTTCTTCGCCTTGATCTTTCCGTAGGTGCCGATCATGGCGACCTTGTCGGAGCCGTACTTCTCCGTCACGTACCGGATCACCTCGACGCGCCTGCGCTCGTCGAAGTCGATGTCGACATCGGGCATGGAGACGCGCTCGGGGTTGAGGAACCGCTCGAAGATCAGGCCGTGCGTGATCGGGTCGAGGTCGGTGATGCCCATGGCGTACGCGACGATCGAGCCGGCCGCCGAACCCCGGCCGGGGCCGACCGCGATGCCGTTGTTCTTGGCCCACATGATGAAGTCGGCGACGACCAGGAAGTATCCCGGGAACCCCATCTGGATGATGATGTCCATCTCGTACTCCGCCTGCTTCTGGCGGTCGTCGGGGACACCTCCCGGATAGCGGCGCTCCATGCCGACCCGGACTTCCTCCTGGAACCAGGTGACCTCGGTGTAGCCGTCGGGGATCTCGAACTTCGGCATGAGGTTCTTGGCCTCGAACATGCCGCTCGTGTCGATCTGCTCCGCGACGAGCAGGGTGTTGCGGCAGCCCTCCTGCCAGGCGTCCGAGGAGTCCACCGCGTACATCTCATCGGTGGACTTCAGGTAGTAGCCGGTGCCGTCGAAGCGGAAGCGGTCCGGGTCCGAGAGGTTCTTGCCGGTCTGGATGCAGAGCAGGGCGTCGTGCGCGGTCGCCTCGTGGGCGTAGGTGTAGTGCGAGTCGTTGGTGACCAGCGGCGGGATGCCGAGCTTCTTGCCGATCTCCAACAGGCCGTCGCGCACCCGGCGTTCGATCTCGATGCCGTGGTCCATCAGCTCCAGGAAGTACCGGCCCTCGCCGAAGATGTCCTTGTAGTCGGAGGCGGCCTGCACCGCCTCGTCGAACTGGCCGAGCCGCAGCCGGGTCTGGACCTCGCCGGAGGGGCAGCCGGTGGAGGCGATGAGCCCCTCAGACCACTGCGAGATCGTCTCCTTGTCCATCCGGGGCCACTTCTGGAGCCAGCCCTCGGCGTACGCGTCCGAGGAGAGCCGGAAGAGGTTGTGCAGACCGGTCTTGCTCGCCGCCCAGATCGTCTTGTGCGTATAACCACCCGAACCGGACACGTCGTCGCGCTTCTGGTGCGGCTGGCCCCACTGGATCTTGCGCTTGTTGCGCCGCGACTCGGGGGCCACGTACGCCTCGATGCCGATGATCGGCGTGACGCCCGCCTTCTTCGCCGAATGGAAGAAGTCGTAGGCGCCGTGGAGGTTGCCGTGGTCGGACATGGCGATGTGCGTCATGCCCATCTCATTGCAGGCGTCGAACATGTCCTTGAGCCGCGCGGCACCGTCCAGCAGCGAGTACTGGGTGTGGACGTGAAGGTGCGTGAACGGTGTCTTGGACGTGCCAGTCACGGCTGTGGCCTCCAGCGGCAAGGGGGGTTCGCAGAGCGAGGGGGACAGCCTTGGAGTCTACGTCGCCCCGCTGACAGCCGACGGTGAACCTCGGCGCGGGGCGCCCCGGCGAGGAGCGGCGGCCGATCGTCGCGGCGGGCACTCCGGGGTACGGTCGCGCGTTGGTAGGGGCATACCCTGCCCCGATCGTGACGCAGGCAGTACGCACCAGGAGGCACCCAGCGATGTCGGCCCCGCAGCCCAGCGCCCAGGCGCGCGGCGAAGAGATACTCGCCGTATTCGAGACGGCGTTCGGCCGGCTCCTGGCCGCCGACCCGGCGGCCTTCCGGGTCAAGTTCCGCAAGATGGCGGCCTCCGCGTTCGCCTTCTACCGGGGCACGGCCTGCCTGTTCTACGCGGATCTGGAGAAGGAGCGGCACGGCGGCCCCTACCTGGACGAGCGCACCGGCCGGGTCTGGATCCACGGCGACCTGCACGCCGAGAACTTCGGCACGTACATGGACGCCAACGGCCGGCTGATCTTCAACGTCAACGACTTCGACGAGGCGTACGTCGGCCCCTTCACCTGGGACCTGAAGCGGCTCGCCGCCTCGCTCGCGCTGATCGGCTACACCAAGGCGTTCAGCGACGAGCAGATCACCGATCTGGTGCGCACCTACGCGGCCGCCTACCGCGAGCGCATCCACGCGCTCGCCTCCGGCGCCAAGGACGACGAGGTGCCGCCCTTCACGCTGGACACGGCCCAGGGCCCGCTGCTCGGCGCGCTGCGCGACGCCCGCGCCCGCACCCGGTTCGCGCTGCTCGACTCGATGACCGAGATCCGCGACTACGAGCGCCGGTTCACCGAGGGCGACGGCTCGATCGAGCTGGACGCGGCGACGCGCTACAAGGTGCTCGCGGCCTTCGACGGCTATCTGGAGACGCTGCCCGAGGAGAGCCTGGTGCGCCCGGACTCCTACCGGGTGAAGGACGTGGTCGGCCGGCGCGGCATCGGGATCGGCTCGGCCGGGCTGCCCTCGTACAACATCCTGCTCGAAGGGCACAGCGACGCCCTGGAGAACGATGTGGTGATCTACATCAAGCAGGCGCAGACCCCGGCCGTGTCCCGGCACATCACGGACCCGGCGGTGCGCGGCTACTTCGAGCACGAGGGGCACCGCACGGTGATCTCGCAGCGCGCGCTCCAGGCCGCCGCCGACCCGTGGCTTGGCTGGACCGAGCTGGACGGCGCGGGGCAGCTGGTCGCCGAGGTCTCGCCGTACGCCGTGGACCTGGACTGGTCGGACCTCGACGACCCGGACGAGATCACCGCGGTCGTCGCCGACCTCGGCCGGGCCACCGCGGCGATGCACGCGGCGGCGGACGACGAGAGCGGCCACTCGGAGCTGGTCCCGTTCTCCACCGAGCGCGCCATCGACGCGGCGATCGCCGCCGACGAGGAGGGCTTCGCCGCCCTGCTCGTGGACTTCGCGCACTCCTACGGGTCGCGGGCCCGGGCCGACCACCAGATCTTCGTCGACCTGTTCCGCAACGGCCGCATTCCGGGCCTGTAGGCCTTCGCCGTCGGGCCGGGACCAAGTGTTCCGGCCACGACCGGCCGGGCCGGTCCCGCTCTCACCGAACCTTTAGGCACGGCTGACAGCGGGACATGGCACACTCACCCGCGATGGACATATCGAGGACGCAGCTCAGGGCGGCACGCGCGGCGCTTTTCACAGCGCTCGTCGTGACGCTCTCGGCCGCGTCCCACGTGCTGCTCTCACAGGTCCCGCTGCCGCTCCCCCTGGTGGCCGGCGCGGCCGGCGCCGTGTTCGTGATCGCGTACGCCCTGGCCGGGCGCGAGCGCGGCTACTGGGCGATCGCGGGGGCCCTGGTCCCGCTGGAGCTGGCCGCCGACACCCTGTTCACCACGGGCCAGCACGTCTGTTACGGCCCGGCGGGCGGCCCCGTCGCGGGCGCCCTGCGCGCGGTCGGCTTCGACCTGCTGTGCGGCGGCGGCACGCTGGGGGCCGTGCACACCCCGGCCGGCGCGGCCACGCTGCTGACCCACCCGGGGCCGGCCGTCCCGTGGCTGCTGCTCGGCGCACACCTGGCCGTCGGGCTGCTCGCGGCCCTGTGGCTGCGGCGCGGCGAGGCGGCGCTGGCCCGGCTGCTGCGCGCGGTCGGCGTGTTCGCGTTCCGGCCGCTGCTGATCGCGGTCGCCGTGGTGCGGGCCGCCGACGCGCACGGCCGCCCGCTCGCGCGCCCGGCGCACCCCGGGCCCGGCGGCTCGCGCACCCGCCTCCTGGTGCACTCCGTGGCACGAAGGGGACCGCCCCGCCCGGCGCTCGGCGTGCTCTGAGCGCCGAGCCCCCGCAGTCCCCCCTGCTTTCCCCACCTGCCATCCGGAGAAAAAGATCATGAGTTCCCGCAACAGCCAGGCCAACAAGGCTGCCGCCCGCGAGCGGCTGCGAGCGGAGCGCGAGCGCGAGGCCAAGAAGGCCAAGACCCGCCGCCAGCTCATCGTGGCCGGGTCCATCGTCGCCGTCCTCGCCGTAGCCGGCGGAGCGAGCTACGGGATCATGCAGGCCATGAAGCCCAGCGCCTGGGACGCCGCCAAGGACAAGGCCCTGGTGAAGCCCGCCAACTCGGGCAGCGACGGCACGACCGTCGTCATCGGCAAGGCGGACGCGAAGAAGACCCTCGAAATGTACGAGGACCCGCGCTGCCCGATCTGCTCGCAGTTCGAGCAGGCCGTCGGCCCGACGATCAAGAAGGACATCGACGCGGGCAAGTACAAGATCCAGTTCATCGGCGCCACGTTCATCGACAAGGGCAGCCCGGGCACCGGCTCCAAGACCGCCCTGAGCGCGCTCGGCGCGGCCCTGAACGTCAGCCCCGAGGCCTTCCTTGAGTACAAGTCGGCGCTCTACTCGGCGAAGTACCACCCCGAGGAGACCACCGACAAGTTCAAGGACCGCGACTACCTGATCACGATCGCGGACACCGTTCCCGCGCTCAAGGGCAACGCGGCCTTCGACAAGGCGGTCAAGGACGGCACCTACGACAAGTGGGCGCTCGTCATGTCGGACAAGTTCGACAAGAGCGGGGTCCAGGGCACGCCCACCCTGAAGATGGACGGCAAGAAGATCACCGCGGAGGGCTCGGACAACGCTCCCTCGGACCCGGCCTCCTTCACCGCCGCGATCGACAAGGCGCTCAAGGGCTGATCCCTCGGCGGGCTGATCCCCCACGCCTGTGAACGGGCGGTCCGAACCTCCGGGTCCGGACCGCCCGTTCGGCGTCAGGGCCGGTGTGTGTACCGCGGGGGATAGACGCCGTGCAGGAGGTAGCCGCCGTCGTCCGTGCGGCCGGCCCACACCTTGCCGCCCGCCAGCTGGGCACGTTCGCGCAGTCCGGTCAGGCCGAACCCGCTCGTGGGCAGGCCCAGGGGCAAAGTGCCGGAAGGGGGCGGGGCGTTACGGATCCGTACGTGCAGGTGCTGGTCCGTCTCGCACAGATGGATGTCGATGGCCGCGCCCGGCGCGTGCTTGGAGGCGTTCGTCAAACCCTCCTGGACGGTACGGAACGCGGCCCGCTGCACCGTCTCCGACCAGGCCGCGGCGCCCGTCCCGACCAGCGCGACCTCGGCACGGAACGCGGCGTCCAGGCCGCTGTCGGCGATGAGCTGGGGCAGATCGGCGAGGCGCGGCTGCGGGGCACGGACGTCGACGGTGCCCCCGGACGCGCGCAGGACTCCGAGCATCTGGCGCAGCTCGCCCAGGGTGGTGGCGGCCAGCGTCCTGACCGTACGCGCGCTCTCGTGGACCCGCGGATCGGTGGTGGAGACCTGGAGGGCCGCGGACTGCACGCTGATCAGGCTGACCTTGTGGGCGATCACGTCGTGCATCTCCCGGGCCAGGCGGGCCCGTTCCCCTGCCAGCACCTGCTGGGTGAGCAGGTCGTTCTCGCGCACCCGTGACACTTCGAGTTCCGCCAGCCGGGCGGCCAGCTCGCCCCGGGTGCGGGTCAGCATCCCGAGAACGGCGGGTGCGATGCAGATCATCGCGTATGCGGTCGTGCGGGCGATGTCGTCGAGGGAGGCGACGCTCATCCGCGGGTACGCGGCGGTGTGCTGCTCGCAGTACGCGAAGACCATGGCACAGCCGACGGGGACCCAGCGGCGGCGGCTGTGCAGCGCCACCATGTAGAGGGCGGACAGCGGCGGGACGTCGGCTCCCGCGTACAGGGAGGGCAGGACGGCGAAGAAGACCGCCAGGGGGAAGCGGTCGGCCGCGAACAGGAGCAGCGGCGTGATGAGCAGGAGGAACGTCTTCAGCCCCGCGTGCGCGTCGGTGGCGGAGAGGTCCGCCGTCATGAGCGCGCATTCGACGGCGGGACCACCGATGCCGAGGAGGATCCAGGACCGCCGCGCGCGCAGCCAGGACCGCAGCCGGCCGGCGCTCATGCCCGGTCTCGGGGCCGGTCCAGCAGACCCGCGCGTTCGGCGATCACCGCGGCCTGCACCCGGTTGTCGCACCCGAGTTTGGTCATCAGGGCGCTGAGGTGGTCCTTGACCGTGCTGGGGGAGAGCTGGAGGCGCTCGGCTATCTGCGTGTTCGTCAGGCCGTGCCCGAGCAGCGTCAGCGCCCGTTGCTCCCTGGGGCTGAGCGCGTCGACGGCGTGGGCCGCGCCTTTCGTGCCGGTGCTGTGCGCGAGGTATCCGTCGATGATCGACGGTGCGACGCTGGAGGACAGCGGCCGGCCGCCGGAGGCGAGCGCCCTTACCTCCCACAGGAGTTGCTCGGGATCGGTGTCCTTCAACAGATAACCCGCCGCGCCCTGGTGCAGTGCCGTGTGGACGAAGTCGTCCGAGGCGAACGCCGTGAGCATGGCGACGACGGGCGGAGGCGTCAGGGCGCGCAGCTGGGCCAGGACGGCGAGGCCGTCGATGCCCGGCATCTGGATGTCGAGCAGCACCACGTCCGGTTGGTGCCGGGTGACTGTAGCGCGGGCGTCGGGCCCGTCGCACGTCGCGACGACGTCGATGTCGGGCGCGCTGCCGAGGATGATCTGCAGCCCGGAGCGCATGAGCTCTTCGTCGTCGACCACCACGACCCGGAGCACGGGCACTCCGTCCGAGCTGTGCACGCGCCCCACCCCTGCCGCCCCTGTACCGACTATCGGACTTCACTGTACGCACACCGGTCGCGTGCGACGCACGGTGGTCTGCGGGGATCGGCTACGCGGCCGTCGCGGAGACCGGCCGCCACCAGCCGCGATTGCGCCGGTACCAGGCGACCGTCTCCGCAAGGCCCTCGTCGAAGGAGCGCTCGGGCCGGTATCCCAGCTCGTCCCGTATCTTCGCCGAGTCGACCGAGTAGCGCAGATCGTGGCCCTTGCGGTCCGGCACGTGCTCGACGCTGTCCCAGTCGGCTCCGCACGCCTGGAGCAGCCGTGCCGTGAGCTCCCTGTTCGTCAGTTCCGTGCCGCCGCCGACGTTGTAGACCTCGCCGGGGCGGCCTCCTTCGAGGACCAGGCGGATGGCGCGGCAGTGGTCCTCGACGTGCAGCCAGTCCCGGATCTGGCGGCCGTCGCCGTAGAGCGGGACCCGGCCGCCCGCCAGGAGCCGGGTGATGAAGAGCGGGATCACCTTCTCGGGGAACTGGTGGGTGCCGTAGTTGTTGGAACAGCGCGTGATGCGGACGTCGAGCCCGTGGGTGCGGTGGTAGGCGAGGGCCAGCAGATCGGAACCCGCTTTGGCCGCCGCATAGGGCGAGTTGGGGGCGAGCGGCTGCTCCTCCGTCCAGGAGCCGGCGGCGATCGAGCCGTACACCTCGTCGGTGGAGACATGGACGAAGGTGCCCGTCCCCACCCGGGCCGCCGCCTCCAGCAGGGTCTGGGTGCCGACCACGTTGGTGGAGGCGAAGGAACGCCCGTCGGCGATGGAGCGGTCGACGTGCGATTCGGCGGCGAGGTGCACCACCGCGTCGTGCTCGGCGAGCAGCCGGTCCACGCGGTCCCGGTCCAGGATGTCGCCCCGGACGAAGCTCAGCCGGGGGTCCTCCTGCACGTCGCGGAGGTTGGCGGGGTTCCCCGCGTACGTCAGGGCGTCCAGGACGGTGACCGCCCGGTCCGTCGTGTCGTCGGCCAGGAGGGAACGGACCAGATGGGAGCCGATGAAGCCGGCTCCCCCGGTGACGAGGATCTTCATGACGGATGCTGTCCTTCGCTGTGGGTGCGGGGCGGGCGGGTCAGGAGGCGAGCTGGATGCGACTGTGGTCTCCCAGGACGAGGCGGTGGGCGCGCGGTGCCAGGGCCGCGCCCGTCACCCGTACCGAACGGCCGATGAGCGAGCCCTCGATCCGACCGGCCTGCTCGATCCGGGCGTCCCGCAGGATGAGGGAGTACTCCACGTCGCTCCCGGTGATCGCACAGCCCTCGGCGATCGAGGTGGCCGGCCCGATCCGGGAGTCCTGGACGAGGCTGCCCGCCCCGACGACGGCCGGACCCACGACCGTCGAGCGGACGATCCGGGCACCCGCCTCGATGCGGACCGGGCCGACCAGGACGCTGGTCGCGTCGACGTCGCCCAGGACGGCGCCCTCGATGTCGGCCAGGACCCGCCGGTTGACTTCGAGCATGTCGGTGACGTCGCCGGTGTCCTTCCAGTAGCCGTCGATGGCTCCGGCCCGGACGTCGTGCCCCGAGTCGACGAGCCACTGAAGGGCGTCGGTGATCTCCAGTTCCCCGCGCGCCGAGGGTTCGATGGCCTCGATCGCCCGGTGCACGGCGCTCGTGAAGAAGTAGACGCCGACGACCGCGAGGTCGCTGCGGGGCTCACGCGGTTTCTCCTGGAGCCGGATCACCCGTCCGTCCGGGCCGAGTTCGGCCACCCCGAACCGGGTGGGATCCGGTACGCGCGTGACGAGGATGCGGGCGTCGGGCGCGGTGGCCCGGAAATCCTCGGCCGGACCCTTGATGCCACCGATCACGAAGTTGTCCCCGAGGTACATCACGAAGTCGTCCTCGCCGAGCCAGCCGCGCGCCAGGCGGACGGCATGGGCCAGCCCCAGGGGGCGCGGCTGATGGACGTACGTGATCCGGGCGCCGAACCGTGACCCGTCGCCGAGGGCCGCACGGATCTCCGGCGCGGTGTCCCCGACCACCACGCCGATCTCGACGACTCCCGCCTCGACGATCGACTCGATGCCGTAGAAGAGGACGGGCTTGTTGGCGACGGGCACCAGTTGTTTGGCGGCGGTGTGCGTGATGGGCCGCAGCCTGCTGCCGGTGCCTCCGGCCAGAACGAGTGCCTTCACGGCCGGCCGCCCCCGAACCCGTACTCCCCGGCGTCCTGCGCCGGCACGCCGCCGTGCCGGGCGACCACCTCGTCGATCAGCGCGAACTGGGCGGGCCGGGTGCGCCGGACCAGTGCCTGGACACGCAGGGCGTGCTCCGCCGTGACGCACGCCAGCGGCAGGGCCACGAGGTAGCGGCCGCGCTCCGGTACCAGGAGCAGGTCGGCCCCTGTCCCCCCGAGCCCCTCGGTCCCTTCCGCCAGTTCCGCCTCCGGGTCGCCGGACCAGCCGGCCGGCCGGACGAACTCCGCGGAGGCGGCCATCCGCCGGAGCCAGGCCCGGGTGTCCGCGGCGCACGCGCGGCGGAAGGCGGCCTCGTGGCGGTGCTCGCCCAGTTCGCACAGGGCCGCGTGCGCCCGCGCGGCATCCTCGAACACGGCGACGGGCAGGCGTCGGCGCGGGGTGATGCCGTGCCTGCGGGTGCCGGTGTCGGCCAGGAGCCGGACCGTGCGGTCGAGGACGGTCGAGAAGCGCGTGCGCGCGTCGGCGAGCCGCAGCCACAGGTCCCAGTCCTCCGCGCCGGAACCGGCGCGCCAGCCGCCCACCGCTTCCGCGAGCCCGCGCCGGTGGGCCACCCGGGACGGTTCGAAGACGGGCCCCAGGGTCTGGACTTCGGGATGCCAGCACAGGTCCAGCGCCCGGGAGACCGAAGTCACCCGGCCGTGCCGGTCGGCGATCTCGAAGCCGGTCGCCACGAAGCCGGCGCCGGCGGCGAAGGCGTCCAGCAGAGCGCGCAGATGGCCCGGATACCAGAGGTCGTCGTGGTCCAGGTAGGCCACGTACGCGCCGCGGGCCTCGGCGAGGCCGCGGTTGCGCGGCCCGCTGGGGTGCCCGTGGCGTTCGGCGCGGATCAGCCGGATGCGCGGATCGGTACGGGCCCGGTCGCGGACCCAGTCGTCCGTGTCATCGGTGCTGCCGTCGGAGACGACCAGCATCTCCCAGTCCGTGACGGACTGGGCGCTGACGGAATCGAGGGTGTCGGTGATCGGCCGGGACCGGTTGAAGGTCGGGCAGATCACCGAAACCCGGGGCTCATGCGGCGTGGTCATCCGGTCCTCCGGTACGGCCCGGCAGGAACGGCAGCCCGGAACCGGAGGTGCCGAGGACGGAGTCGAGAGCCAGGAGCACCCCCGCCGAGCCGGTGGCGAGATCCGTGGACAGCCGCAGGTTGTGGTCGCCGAGGAAGAGCGGTCCGCCCTCGCGCGGAACGGCGTGCCACCCCAGACCGGCGAGGTGCTCCCGGAGGGCGTCCGCGGTGGTCTCGGTGCCGTCCCGCAGGTGCCCCAGGGCCAGGGTGACTCCGGCGCGGCCGTGGTAGAGGCCGCTGTGCAGCATGAACCGCTGCCGGGTGGCAGCGCGGAACGCGTCCAGCGCGGCGGTCAGTCCGGGATCGTCCCGGTGGCGCAGGAGTTCGCGCAGCACCATGCCCAGGCCGCCGCTGCCGAAGGCGATCAGCGGTGTCCGCCAGGGGGCCTGGTCCGACCGGTCACCGCCGGGCGGCCAGCCGAGGTCGGCCAGGTCGGTGCGTACCGCCTCGACCGCCTGATGCAGGAACGTGGGGTCGGACGTCTCCTCGTGCAGGCGCACCAGGAAGAGCGCGGCGCCCGCGCCGCCGTGCAGCAGGCCGGGGCGCGCCGCGGTGTCCCGCTTCCCGGCCCGGGAACGGCCGGTGAGCGTGTCGGCCAGCTCCAGGCACTGGTCGAGCAGCGCGGCGTCCGCCGTGGTGCGGGCGAAGTGCAGCAGGACGAGGCCGAGCCCGGCCAGTCCGCCGGAGAGCCCTTCGCCCATGCCGTCCCGGGGCAGGCGGAGGGCGCGTTCCAGTAGTTCACGGCCCTGGCCGGGACGGCCGAGCCGGTCCAGGGCGAAGGCGATGCCGCCGAGCCCGTCGTAGAGGCCCGCCCGGGGATCGGGCAGCCGGCCGGCGGCCCGGATCAGCCAGTCGATGTGCTCGGGCGGTGCCTGCGTACCCGTCTCGGCCAGTGCCCAGAGGACCCCGGCCGCGCCGGTGGCGAGGTTCACGCCGCCACCGGGAGTGCGGAACTGCTCGATGTCGCCGGGGAAGAGCCGGTCGTCGCGGTCCGGGGTGGCGGTGGACAGGATGCCGTCGGCGAGGTCCGCGCGCAGCACGGGCCAGTCACGGGCCGTGGACAGCGGCCATACGGGGCTGCCGGGGCCGGTCGGCGCGCCGGCCCGGGCGGGCCCGGGCGCTTGGAGGTCGCGGCGCACCCGGTCCTCGAAGTCGGCGGGGACCGGAAATCTCCCGGTGACCAGCTGGATGAGCTGGTCGAGCTTGGCGGGCGACCACGTCATGACGACGGTCAGCGGGAGGAAGACCGCCAGGCGCAGGCAGCCGAGGGCGTAGCGGTCGACGGCGGTCCCGGTGCAGTGCTCCGGGGCCCGGAATCCCGGGGCGGCGATGACCTGCCCGCACTCGTCCTCGGCCGCGCTGCTCGCCTCGAAGTCGATGAAGCGGATCGTGCCGTCGGCGCTGACCAGGATGTTGTTCGGATGCAGGTCGCCGAAGACGACGCCCCGCCCGTGCATCGCCTCGACGGCCTGTTCCACCTGGTCCAGGAGGCCGGTCGCCCACGCGGCGTAGGCGGTGTACTCCGTCTCCGGCAGGTCGGCGTTGACCAGGGGGTTGCGCCGGTGGACCTCCTGGATGAGGGCCGGTCCGTCCACGAACTCCCGGGCCAGGAAGTAGTGCTCGCGCCCGACCCGGTAGTCGTACAGGGCGGGTACGCAGTTCAGACCCGCGAGCCGGTCCAGTGCCCAGCGCTCGCGTTCCAGGCGGGTGACGGCGTCCGCGTCGGCGTCGTCGAGTCCGGCCAGCGGCCGGGCCTCCTTGAGGAGCACGACGCCGCCGTCGCGGGTGTCGGTGGCCTTGTACACCCCGCCGCCGTTGGAGAAGTGGAGGGCCTTGGTGGCACGGAAGGGGAAGTCGTCGAGCGTGCCCGCGTTGCGGGCGGCGAGCGACTCGGCCAGGCAGTCGGGGATCTCCACCCACTCCGGCGGCCGGAAACCCGGTCCGCGGACATCGGGCACCAGCCTGCCCTCGGGGTCCTCGATGCAGAAGACCTCACGGCCGGATGCGTCCAGGACCGTGCGCAGGGCGAATCCGCCGTAGCGCACGAAGAGGGGGCCGGACCGCCAGCGCAGGTCGCTGAGGATGTAGGGGCCCCGCTCGCCGTCGAGCAGTGCGCCCAGTTCGGTCAGTACCGTGGCCAACTGCTCCTCGCCGGTGGGGTACAGGGCGATGAACTTGCCGCTCGCGCTGCGGTCCCCGTACTTGCCGTTGCGCCGGCGCAGGATCTGGGGGCCGCGGATGAACTTGAAGGCGATGTCGCGCGGCTCGCAGTACTGCCGGACGACATCGAGTACGCGTCCGGCGTTGTCGAGCGTGGCCGAGACATGGATCTTCCAGCCCTGCGCGGGAAGCGTCACCCGGTCCGGGACGAGCGAGACCCAGTGGGAGTTGATGGTCCGCGTCCACCCCGGCGCGAGGTCGGCGCGCGCGGCCGGGAAGTCGTCCGCGTCCGACGGGGCGGTGGCGGGGACGTCGTAGAAGGGGACGCCGGGCGGGCAGTATTCCAGGTATCGGATGTCCACTGAGTCGTTTCTCGTCGGTCTTCGGGTCGTCGGGCCGTGGGGCGCTGTCACCAGCGGACGGCCGGGGCGACGTACTTGACATACAGCCACTCCCCCAACGGCCGCTTTCCGGCGTCCAGTTGGGCGGTGCCGGTGCGGTCCTGCGGGGTGGCGGCCACGGCCAGGGGGTAGCTGATGACGGGCATGGGCAGCGCTCTGGTGCGTACGGGCAGGAGCATCGACAGGGGGGCGGTGGCCGCGGTGGCCTTCGCTCCGGCGACGGTGGCGGCGCCGGTCTGCTGCTGCACGGTCACGCCCGAGCGCAGCAGCCGTACGGTGGCCCCCTCGCGCACGAGGGAGCGGTCCGCGGAGGTCGGCAGCAGGAGTTCGGTCCGGCCGTCGTCCCGCACGGTGTAGCCGCCGGTCAGCGTGTAGGGCAGGTGGATCAGCATGGCGCAGGCCGTGGCCAGGACCGCGGCCCCGAGGCCGACCGCGGCGATCCGCCGGGTCCGGGCTCCGGCCTCGCGGGCCTCGCGGACCAGGCTCTTCGTGCCGCGCCCGAGGTGGTGGGCGAGGAATCCCAGGCCGCACAGCAGCAGGGCGGCGCCCGCGGCTCCCATGCTGAGGAACGCCGAGCCCCACAGGTTCGCGGCCATGAAGACGAGGTAGAGCGGGAAGGCGAGGCAGATCAGCCCGTACGGAACCGCCCAGGGAAGCTCCGGGAGTTCGCGCTCGTAGCGTCCGCCGAACAGCGTCCGGCCCAGGGCGCGCCGGGCGTCGGTCATGGCGCGGTCGCGCAGGTGCGGGATGTCCAGGTGGCTCATCAGGGCGAGGTAGCCGTCGAGCTTCACGAAGGGCAGCAGATTGAGCAGGCCCGACACATAGGTGACGACCGCGAAGACGATCAGGCCCTCGCGCAGGCCGGGCCCGGTGAGCGGGGTGGTCAGAGCCGCGGCTCCGGCGATCACCCACTGGGTGACGACGCCGGCCAGCGCCACCCGCACCCGCTGCTCCTTGCGCGGCAGGCGCCAGCCGTCCGAGACGTCGCAGAAGAAGGCGGGCGAGAGGTAGAAGAGCATGACGCCCATCCGGGTCGGCCGCCCGCCGTAGTAGGTGAGGACCGCCCCGTGGCCCATCTCGTGCACGACGGTCGTGGCGAGGACGCCGAGGACCACGCCCGCGTACGTGGACGGCGGGAGCGGACTGCCCAGCGCCTGCCGCACCGAGGGCGCCTGCGCCACCAGGGCCAGCAGACCGCCGAGCGCGCACAGCAGGGCCGCGGCGGATCCCGACCGGCCGGCCAGCGGCCGCAGTGCGGGCAGCACCAGCCGCAGCAGCCGTTCCGGCCGCAGCAGGGTGAACTGGACGGTCAGCGGCGGTATGAAGCGGACCCGCCGGTGGCGCCGCCGGGGCTTCGTCCCGTCGTCCAGCATCTGGTGGTCGGCGAGCTTGCGGACCGCCATGTCCACGTCGTGCGCGGTCCACGGGGAGCCGAGGACCGCGGCGAGCTGCTCGTGGTCCCTGGTGCCGTCCAGGATCCGGGTGAACCGGGCCAGGTCGGCCTGGACCCGGAAGTACCGGCTGCCGCCGCGGTGGAGCACCCAGGGGCCGCCCGCCTCCATCGGCTCCTGTACCGCCACGCCCTCGGCGATGCGCGGCCGGGCGAGCCGCTCGGGGTCCAGCTCGGCGGATGCTGTCTTGGTGAACATGGATGCGCCTTACACGACGTCGCGGGAGGTGAGGAGTTTGCGGGCCAGGAACGCGGCCGCGGCCAGCCATCCGGCGATCACCAGCAGGGCGAGCGGCTCGGACAGCAGCTCGGGCTTGCCGTCGCGGTAGACGGAACTCATCGCGATCGTCATCAGGTACTTGGCACCCTGCGGGAAGAGCGCTTGCAGCCCCGGGTCGAGGAGAAGCGTGAAACCCATGAGGGTGCCGACCGCGGCGATCTGGTTGCGGACGATCCACCCGATGAACAGGCCCCAGGGCGCGGACAGGGTGGTGCACACGAAGACGCCGAGCAGGATGAGCCAGGTCTCCCGCGTCCACACCGGCCGGTGGCCGGCGCCGGCCGCCATGAGACCCCAGCCGGAGGCGACCGCGAGGCCGACGGCCAGCACGCCGTACAGGGCGCCCATGGCCGTGGTCACGATCAGCTTGGCGGAGAACAGCCGCGTTCTGCTGCCGCTGAGCAGCACCGAGCGCGCGATGGTACCGGTGGCGTACTCGCGGGCGACGGACACCGCGCCGTACAGCGAGGCGAAGAGCAGCATCATCATCCAGGCCTGGACGACGTCGTCGGTGACGGCCCCGGCGTCGGTCCGGCTCTGGGCGATGCTCTCGCGGCCCTGGGTGGCGTAGCCGAGGCTCGCCATGAAGGACATCAGGATGCCGAAGGCGGCGGGCAGCCACCAGGCCTTGCCGGACCATGCCTTGGCCCACTCGCCGGCCATCACGTCACGCATCGGGGCCTCCGCCCTTGCCCGCTCCGGCCAGTGCGAAGAAGCGGTCTTCGAGTCGGTCCGTCCCGTCCGAGGTGAGTTCGGACAGGGGCCCCGCGTAGCGCAGGGTCTGCTGCATGATCACCACGTCGTCCACGGTCTGTTCGACCTCGGCGAGGAGATGGCTGGAGACGAGGACCGTACGGCCCTCGTCCGCGAAGGACCGCAGCAGGTGCCGCAACCAGCGGATGCCGTCCGGGTCCAGGCCGTTGGCCGGTTCGTCGAGGACGAGCAGTTCGGGGTCCGTGAGCAGGGCGACGGCCAGCGACAGGCGTTGGCGCATCCCGGTGGAGTAGCCCTTGACCGGCCGGTCGGCCGACTCGGCCAGACCGACGCGTTCGAGCACCTCGTCCACCCGGGCTGCGGGCAGGCCGAGCGTCTTGGCCCAGATCGCGACGCCGCGTCGGCCGGACGTGCCGGGCACGGGGGCCATGCCGTCCATGCCGACCCCGATCCGGTGCCTGGCCCCGGGGAGTTCCGCGTAACGGTGCCCGAACACGGTCGCGGCACCCGCCGTGGGGGCGGCAAGACCGAGCAGGATGCGCAGGGACGTGGTCTTGCCCGCTCCGTTGCGTCCGAGCAGTCCCACGACACGGCCGGGCCGGACGTCGAAGGAGAGGTCGTCCACGGCGGTGGACGAACCGAAGCGTTTGGTCACGCCGCGGAAGCTGACCACGGCGTTCTCACTCACTTGCGGCTCCGGGCGATTCCCTTGCAGACGAGTACGGCACACACCAGCACGGCAGCCAGCAGAACCGCCATGAGTGCCGCCTGCGCAGGGCCCGACATGGTCAGGTTGACGATCGCGAGCAGGACGATGACCGGTACGGAAATGAAGACTGGTATCAGAATCGCGTTGTTGTTCTGGCGTCCGCTGGACATGAGAATTCCTTTGCTGATCGTGGCGCGAGGCCCGGATACGGAGTCCCCGGTGGTGGCATGCTTCAGCCACCGGGGACCCCGCTGTCAGAGTTCACTCAACCATCGGCCGAAGTGTCGTGAACTCCGTTGCCCACCAGGGGAAATCAGGTGACGATGCTGGCCGCGACGGTCAGACCGCTGTACGCGATCGACGACGCGACGCTGGCGGCGCTGATCGTCACGCCCGTCTTGAAGCCCGACCAGAAGCTGGGCGCCTCCATGGCCTCAAGTTCCTGCATGCCAAGCTCCAGCGACGACTCGAAGCCCTTGTTCAGCTCCATGTCGCACCTCCTGTTTCGTGATGTGTGAATGAGTGGTTTCGCTACCGGTGTCGCGGTGGGGATATCAGGTCGCGATGGAGACGGAAGCGACCCAGGCGGCGCTGTAGGCGACACCGCTGACCACGCTCATACCGGCGCTGACGCCGGCCGCGGTCGACCAGAACCCGGGCGCCTCCATGGCTTCGAGTTCCTGCATTCCCAGCTCCAGAACGGAGTTGGAATCGGTCTTCTGCTGCATAAGAAGATCCCCCTTGTTGTCCGTGTTTTTCATTCATCCGTCCCCGGCCGCGGTGGGCCGGGACGGAAGTCTCCAAGTGGCCGCTGCCGGCGGCGGGACGGCAGGCGCGTCGGCGGCCTCCGCCAGCAGGGCGCGTACGTCGCCGCGCTCCAGGGAGCCGAGCATCGGCAGCCCGGCGCCCCAGGCGCGTACGGTGGCCCGCGCGATGTCGTCCAGTTGCCGCGCCGAGCCGGTGAGGCGCCGGCCGATGCCCCAGCCGTCGATGAGGCTCGCGATCCCCCGCGCCGGATCGGCGGGAAGGCCGGCCGGGCCCGCGGCCCGCAGACAACGCCAGACGCGCAGCAGCCTGCGGGCCGAGCCGAGCCGCTCGTCGCCGTCGGCGACGGCTCGCCACAGGGGCGGGAGCAGCGCCGCCACCGCCGTCATCTTCCGTACGCCCAGCGCCGAGGACAGCTCGTTGGCGAGGAGCCAGCCCTTGACCGCGTACGGCTCGCGGCCCTGGTGCATCCACTCCGCGTGGGTGTGGCCGCTGAGCCTGGCGATGTCCGCGCGCAGCCGGCCGTCGGGGCGGTGGCCCGCCCGTGTCGCCCGGGCCACCTCGTGACCGAGCCGGGTCAGCCGCACGACGGCCGCCTCGACCAGGGCGTCCTCGGTCGGCAGATCCCTCAGGTCGCCGACGTACGGGCCGGTGGCCCTGAACAGAGCCTCCAGCACGCCTTCGGCCAGCAGGTCGAGGGGCAGGGTCGCCGTCGCCAGCGGGTCCAGTACGGCGGCCTGTGGCCGCAGCCCCGCGCCCAGGACCAACCGCTTGCCCCGCGGCGACGCGAGGCAGACGACGCCGCTCACTTCGGACCCCGTACCCAGGGTGGTGGGCACGGCGACCAGCGGAACCGTGCGGGCGCGGGCGGGCGGCAGCAGGACGAGGCCGCCGCGCTGCGCCACGGTGAGCCGGGCCCGCACGTCCGGGCCGGTGCGCATCAGCGTCGCCAGCTTGGCCCGGTCCAGGAGCGAGCCGCCGCCGACGCCCACGACCAGGTCGGCGCCGGCGAGTTCGCCGGCCAGGGTGTCGAGGGCCCCGAGATCCCCGGCTCCCGTCAGCACGGTGCGGGAGCAGCCCGCACCGGCCCGCGTGAGGACGGAGCCGATCCGCGCGTCGAGCTCGCCGCCGGCGACACCCGAGTCGATCAGAACGGCCGTCCTGCGCCGCCCTGTTGCCAGTTCCGCGATCCGTTCCAGGCCGAGCAGCACCGGGGTGGGGCCCTGGGGCCACGTGCTCATGCGTGCCCGCCGTCGTGCCGACCGGCCGCTGCCGCCCAGGCGTCGAGGCCGGCCCGCACACAGGCGATCAGTTCGGTGACCTCGGCGTCGGTGTAGACGAGGGCGGGAAAGAGCTGGACGCCGTTCAGGCCGGGGTGCACGATCGCACCGGCCGCGCGGACGGCGGCGACGAGCGCGGAGACCTGTTCCTGGGGGAAGGGCGTGCCGTCCTCCAGGCACATCCGGACGGAACGGAAGCAGCCCGTCCCCGTCGTCCCCGTCACCAGCGGGTGTTCGGCCGTCAGCCGGGCGAACTCCTCGTCCAGCCGGGCCGCCACCAGCCGCCCGCGGCCCACGGCGTCCAGCCTGCGCAGCTCGGAGAGCGTGGCCACGATCGCCGCACAGGTGACGGGGGTGCCCGCCTGGGTCTCTCCGTGGCTGAGGACCGCGCCCGCCCGGTCGTAGGCCTCGGCGACCTGCCGGGAGGCGAGCACCACGGCCGCGGCGCTGGTGCCGTTGGTCAGCCCCTTCGAGGAGACCAGGAGGTCGGGGCGGGCGGGCCAGCGGTCGGAGGCGAACAGCGTGCCCGTACGGCCGAAGCCGGTGGCCACCTCGTCGGCCACGAGAAGGAATCCGTGGACATCGCGCAGCCTCAGGAGTTCGGCGACGAACTCCTCGGTGAGGGGTATCGCGCCGCTGCCCAGGACGGGTTCCACGACCACGGCGGCGACCTGGCCGCCCTGGCGTTCCAGCAACGCGGCGAGTTCCTCGGGCCGGTTGGGGGCGACGTGCCGCACCAGGCGCTGGTCGACACCGTAGACCTGCTGCCCGAGGTCCTCTCCCGTCAGGGCGAACCCCCCGAAGGTCAGCCCGTGGTAGCTGCCGCGCAGCCCCACCACGACCTTGCGGCGCGGCTCGCCGCGCAGGGCGTGGTAGTGCCGCGCGACCTTCATCACCAAGTCGTTGGCCGCGCCGCCGGAGGTGGAGAACAGCACCCGTCCGTAGTGTTCGGGCCCGCACGCCTCGATGAGCGCCTCGGCCGCCCGGCGGGCGTAGGAGTTCTCGTAGCGGAAGACGCTGAGGTAGGAGGCGTTGAGCAGGGCTTCGGAGGCGGCCCGGGCGATGACCGGGTTGCCGTAGCCGAGGTTGGTGTTCCACAACCCGCTCGATCCGTCGAGCAGTTGGGAGCCGTCGGCGAAACGGACCCGCACGCCTTCGGCGGACACGGCGCACAGGCTGTCCCTGCCGTGCTGGTCAGGTGGCAGCAGCGAAGGCCACAGGGCCTTGGGGCCGGCGGTCATGCCCGGGCCCCCGTCTCCAGCAGTACGTCGCCCAGCCGGCGGCTGACCGAGGGCAGCACCGTCCGGCCGTGGACCGCGAACCCGGCGGCCGTCAGTTCGGCCTCCAGCCGGTCCGCGGGCAGGACGCCCACGCTCGTGGTGCAGACCTCGACGGGGCCGGCCGGTCCCGGCTCGGCGGGGAAGATCGTGACGGTACGAGCGGCGTCACCCGTGACCCAGTGCTCGAAAATACGGAAGGCCCGGCCGCCCGCGGTCGTGTACTCCTCCTCCACTTCGGCGGGTCCCGCATAGCCGGGGTCCACGGCCACGGTGGTGAGCAGGAAGCGCCCTTCAGGTTCCAGGTGGGCGCGCACCGCCTCGTAGAGGCCGCTCCGGCCCGCCTCGTCCAGCAGCGAGATCGAGGTCGTGCCCAGCACGATCACCGGGTAGCGGCGGCCCAGCGCGAAGGCGCTCATGTCGCCGCGCACCACGGTGCACCGTTCGCGCAGCGCGGGGGCCGCGTCGAGCCGGGCACGCAGCAGGGCCAGCATGTGCTCGGACAGGTCGAGCGCGGTCACCTCACGCCCCAGTGCCAGCAGCGGCATGGTCAGCCGGCCCGAGCCGGCCGCGAGGTCGAGGACCGGCCCGGGTGTGGCACGCACCAGGCCGAGGAGTTCCCGCACCTCCTGCGGGTCGCGTCCGGCGATGTCGTGGTAGACCCCGGAGCCGATCTCGTCGTACAGATCGCACAGCACCGCCCGGTCTCCCAGGGAGGCCAGCAGCTCTCCGGCCCGGCCGGGAATCGTCGCTCCGGCACGGCCAGGAATGGTCGGGGTCACAGTCCTCTGCTCCCCACCGTGACGCGTACGGGCCGTACGGGCCGCACGAGTTGGACGCCGGCCGCCGCGAAGCGTGCCACGGTCCCCTCCAGCGCCTCCTTGTCGGCGAAGGCGGCCGCCGCGTCCGGGGAACCGCAGACCGTCAGCGCCTCGACGACCCGGGCGGTCAAGTGGTCCACCTGGAACGTCCGGCCGCCGGTCGCGATGTGCACGTACGCGGTCTCGTCGGTCCACAGGACCAGCGGCGCTCCGGTGCCGGTCTCGTCGGCGGCCGCCGTCCCCTCCGGCAGCCCGGCCGTCAGGCGGTGCCCGAAGCCCGACACCCGCGGGACGGCCGAGCCGTCGAAGCGGAGCCGCCGGATCGCCTCGACCGCCGCGAGGTAGCGGCCGAGCCAGAGCCGCTCGGCGAGTGCCGCCGCCCGCTCCCGCTCGGGCAGCACCGCACCCAGGGCCACGGCGCACGGGTGTGTGCTCGCCGCGTTGATCCGGGCCCACTCGGCTTCGAGCCCCGCCATGCCGTCGCCCACGGCACCGAGTCGGCGCCCGCCGGGCGCGGTGGACAGCTCCCCCGCACGGTTCGCGTACAGCCGCAGGCCGGGGCCGTCGGCCGAGGCGTCCGCGCCGAGTGCCGCGAGGTCGCCGAGCTGGATGACCGGGTGGGTGAGGAAGTCCGCGAAGACGCCCTCCTGGCGCGCCCGGTCGGCATCGGCGAGGTAGGCGCCGAAGTCCGCCGGATCGGCGACGCGGACCAGGGTGGGGCCGACGACGGACATGTACTCGCTGATGCCGTAGCTCTGCAACTGCAGAAAGAAGTCACCGGCGTCGGAGACGAGCGAGAACTCGGCACCGGACTCGCTCGGCGAACCCTCGTACCCCACCACGACGGGACCGGAAGCGCCGCCCGCCTCACCCGGGACGAAGACGGTGGTGCCCGGACCGACCAGGTCCGACCGGAGCACCCGCTCCAGGTGTTCGGCGCTCTCCAGGACGAGCACACCCGTCCCGGAGGCGTTCCTGAGGGAGACGGCCGGGTCCTGGCCCGCCGCCCATGCCGTCAAGCGCCCTTTGATCCCGCTCATCGTTTCCCCGTCTCCCCGTTTCCCCGTTTTGCCGTCTTGTCGTCTTGCCGTCTTGCCGTTGCCGTGGTCTTCACCCGAAGCGCCGACGCCCGGCCGCGATCCGCCCGCGGCGCGTTTCCCCCGGTGACGCGCGCTGGTCCGCGCGTGGCGCGGTCTTGCGTCAGGTCAGTGCGCCCAGGAGCTTCTTCAGTTCCTCCATGGCCACCTGCGGCCCATAGGCGTTGCACACGCCCGTGACGTTCAGGACGATCTCGTCCACACCCGCCGCCTCGTACGCGGCGAGCTTGGCCGCGAGCTCGTCCATGTCCCCGCTCAGGAAGGCGTCGCCCTCGACCAGGGCCCGCGCCTTGGCCAGGGGGTCGCCGTCCGCGACGTCGACCCCTGACCTGCGCAGCATGTCGATGTAGTGCGGTCCTTGCAGGTGCGCGGCGTTGCTGGCGAGGGCCAGCTCCGCCGCCGGGCGGTCGGACCGACTCAGTGCCAGCGGAACCATCGCCGTCAGGCGCGGTACCGGCCGGCCGGCCGCGGCGGCGCCCTCCCGCAGCGCGGGGACCACGGTGTCCCGGAGGTACGCCGCCGGGGTCAGCCATGTGATGGCCCGGTCGGCGACCTCGCCGGCCAGCCGCGCCATCCCCGGCCGCAGGACCCCGAGCCCCACCTCCACCGGCGGTGCCGGGAACGCGGAGAGAGCGGCCTCGCAGGTGACGTAGTCGCCCTTGATGTCGACGGCGTCGCCGTCCAACAGCCCCCGTACCGCCGTCAGATACTCACGCGCCGCCGTGAGGGGGCTCGCGTACGGCGTGCCCCGCAGGCTCTGTTGCAGCTGCCTGCCGCCCGGCCCGAACCCGGCGATGACCGGCTGTCCCGTCGTCATGGCCAGCGACCGGGCCTGGAGGGCGGCTTCGTAGGGATGGCGCAAGGGCATCAGGGTCACCCCGAGCCCCACCGGGACACGGAAGCCGGCGCCCGCCGCGTAGACGAACCCCTGATGCGGTTCGATCATCAGAGCCTGTCCCTGCCACAGCCGCCGCGCCTCGGTCCAGTGCACCAACGCGACGTACGGCAGGACCTGTTCGGGGCGTCGTGGCAGAAAGGGAATGAGGACCGAATACGCAGTCAAGGTGTTTCTCCAGCATCAGTGAACTCCCCCACGACGGACGGCTGCCGCATGCGGCGCCCGGTCCTCCGCGGTTCGGGGTGATCCCAGGATGCTGTGTGAAGGGCATCGCCAACCATCCCCGAAGTGGGGGGAAAATTCATCTGCCGTCCACCCGACAGGGGGTGCGGGATCCGCTGTTCCCCCTGGCCGGGGGCCTGTGGACGCTCGGGTACGCTCTCCATGGATTGCGACGAAAGCACCATGCGTAGTACTGCTCGGGGGAGAGAACACACGTGATTTCGGTGGCAGTTGTAGAGGACAGAGCTCTCGTTCGAGCCTCTTTGCGCGCGCTGGTCGAGGCGGACCGCGGTCTGCATGTCGAGTGGGACAACAGCAGCGACCGCGCCCTGGGGGCCATTCGCTCGAAGCCGCCCCGCGTGGTGCTGCTCAGCACCCAGGCGCCGACCGGCGACACGCTCGACATCGTGCGCAGGACGCGCCAGCTGCCCAAGGCCCCCGAGGTTCTGGTGCTCGCCGGCCCCGGCACCGACGCACACGTCAAGAGCGCGCTGGCGGCGGGGGCCGGCGGCTATCTGCCGCGCGACAGCACCCCCGGGCATCTGTCCCAGGCGATCCATGCCGTGGCCCGCCACGGCTGGGCCTTTTCGCCGTCGATGGCGAGGACCGTCATCGACGGCTACCTGCGGGTCTCGACCGCACCGGAGGAGGGCTCACCGGAGGGCTGCTCGCAGGAGAACCGGGAGCGCCTCGGCACCCTGACCGCGCGCGAGCGCCGCGTCCTCGCGCTCGTCGGTGACGGTCTGACCAACCGCGAGATCGCCGACCGTCTCGGGAACAGTCCCGAGACGGTGAAGGACCACGTCCGCTCGATCCTGGTCAAACTGGACACGGACAACCGGATACGCGCCGCCGCGATCGCCTGGCGGGCCGGCCTGCGCAGTCAGCCGGGGCAGGAGTCCGCCTGACCGGCCGGGACGCCCCGGCGCAGGTCCGCGCCTAGGCGTCGAGCCCTTCGAGGAAGCCGAGGGCGGTGCGCCAGGTCAGTTCCGCCGCCGCCTCGTCGTAGTCCGGCAGGCCCGGGTCGGTGTAGAGGTGACCGGCGCCCGGGTAGCGGTAGATCTCCACGTCCGCGCCGGCCCGCTGCATCCGCAGGTACCAGGAGTTGAGCCAGTCCGCCGTCTCGAACGGGTCCGGGTCGGCGATGTGCAGCTGGACCGGGAGCTCGTCCACGGAGCTGTGCTCCGCCATGTCCGAGGTGCCGTGGAGCAGCAGCAGGCCGCGGGCCTTGCTGTCGCCGAGCGCGAGGTTCTGCGCGATGGAGCCGCCGAGCGAGAACCCGGCGTAGACGAGACCGCTCTCCGAGTACGGCGCGGCGGCGAGGACGGCCCGTTTCAGGAGCTCGTCGGCGCCGATCTCGTCCTTGATGTCGCTGCCCTCCTCGACGGTCTCCGCGGTGCGGCCCTCGTACAGGTCGGGGACGTGCACCTGGTGTCCTGCGGCCCGCAGCCGCTCGGCCGCCTCCTGTACGGCGGGACGCAGACCGTAGACCGAATGGAAAAGCATGATGTTCATGGGGCCATCGTGCCAGTTACGGTCGAGGGCATGGAGAACGTACTGCGTCCGTTGATCGTCATCGGCGGCTCGGTCGTGCTCACACTGGTTGTGGGGTGGCTGGCCGACCGACTGCTGCTCAGGGAGGACTCGCGCCATCGCGAGACGCCACTGTGGGGACTGCTGCGCCGGTGCCGCGTTCCGCTGAACCTCGTCCTGCTCACCGCGATACTGCGCGGCTCGTTCAACAGCATCAAATGGAAGCCGGTCCAGGAGCACCACGCGGGCCTGGCCCAGGTCCTGACGCTGGTCCTGATCGGTGCGAGCTCCTGGCTGGTGGTGCGGATCGCGACAGCCGTCGTGGAGTCCTCGTACACCCGCTATGCCACCTCGACGCGCGATCCCGCCCGGGTCCGCCGGGTCCGCACCCAGGTCACGCTCATCCAGCGGGTGGTGAGCGCGATCGTCATCGTGGTGGCGGTCGCCGCGATGCTGCTCACCTTCCCGGCGATGCAGGCGGCCGGCGCCTCCCTGCTGGCCTCGGCGGGCATCGTGGGCGTCGTCGCCGGTGTGGCGGCCCAGTCCACCCTCGGGAATCTGTTCGCCGGGCTCCAGATCGCCTTCGGCGACATGGTGCGGATCGGTGACACCGTGGTGGTGGACGGGGAGTGGGGCGTCGTCGAGGAGATCACGCTCACCTTCCTCGCGGTCCGCACCTGGGACGAGCGCCGGCTGACCATGCCGGTGTCGTACTTCACCAGCAAGCCGTTCCAGAACTGGTCGCGCGGCGGCGCCCAGATGACCGGCACGGTCTTCTTCCACCTGGACCACTCGGCGCCGCTCCCGCTGATGCGCGAACGGCTCGCCATGATCCTCAAGGAGTGCCCGGCCTGGGACGGCCGCGACTTCTCGCTCGCGGTCACCGACACGACCCCGTCGACGATCCAGGTGCGGGCGGTCGTCACGGCCAAGGACGCGGACGACATCTGGACGGTCCGGGTGACGGTACGCGAACAGATGGTGGCCTGGCTGTACACGGAGCATCCCTACGCCCTGCCGAGGATCGTCACCGACGCGATCCAGCCGCCAACTCCCGCTGCGGGCAAAGCACTTGAGGGCGAGCACCGCACCGGGGACGAGCGCCGCTGAACCAGCCCGGGCCGGGGAGCACGGGGCCGGGGTGCGCGGTCAGCGCAGGCTGCGGACGTCCAGCTGGCGCAGCACCCGGTCCACGATCTCGGGGTCGGCCCCGGGCTCGCTGCGCGCCGAGAGCACCTCGTGCCGGGCGGCCGACATCATCTCCCGCTGGATGCGCTGCACCGCCCTGATCCGCTCCACCCGCTTCGCGTAGGACTCCCGGCGCTCCTCGTCGACCATGTCGGGGCTGATCCGCGCGCCCACGTCGTAGGCCCGGCGGTGCAGCTGCTCCATGACCTCCTCGGGCAGCTCCTCGACGTCCTCGATCTCCTTCAGACGCCGCTTGGCGGCCTTGGCGGCCCGGATCGCGAGGTCCCGCTCCAGGGTGCGCTCGGCGTCCGTGTCGGCCCGTACGCCCAGCTTCCTGACCAGCCAGGGCAGGGTGAGCCCCTGGAAGACCAGGGTGGTCATGATCACGGCGAAGGCGATGAAGATGACCTCGTCACGGCCGGGGAAGGGCGCCCCGTCCTCCGTCTTGAGCGGGATGGCGAGGGCGAGGGCCACCGAGGCCACGCCGCGCATCCCGGCCCACCACATGACGATGGTCTCGCGCCACGTGGTCGGGATCTCCTCGTCGTAGTCGCGCAGGGTGTGCAGCCTCTTGGCGAGCCAGGTCGCCGGGAGCAGCCACAGCAGCCGCACGCCCACGACGACGCCCACCACGGCCGCCGCCCAGCCGAACATGTGCAGTTCGCGGCCGGTCGCGGTGCCGAAGACATTGTGGAGTTCGAGCCCGATGAGGCCGAACGCGACCCCGGTGACCAGGGTGTCCACGATCTGCCAGAACGTGGCCCCCGCCAGTCGCCCCTGGACGTCGTCGGCGTCCATCGTGTGCTCGGCGAGGAACAGCGCCACGGTCAGTACGGCGAGGACGCCCGAGCCGTGGAACTCCTCGGCCAGGACGTAGCCCACGAACGGCACGAGGAGGGTGAGGCCGATCTGGAGGGTGGGGTCGCCGAGCAGGCTCATCAGCTTGTTCGCGGCCCAGCCCAGCGCGAGGCCGACCGCGACGGCGACCACGGCCGAGAGCACCAGCTGGCCTGCCGCCTCGGCCCAGGAGAAGCTGCCGCTCACGGCCGCGGCGATCGCCACGTGGTAGAGCACGATCGCGGTGACGTCGTTGAACAGGCCCTCGCCCTCCAGGATCGACACCAGGCGGCGCGGAAGGCCGAGCGAGCCGGCCACGGCGGTGGCCGCGACCGGGTCGGGCGGGGCGACGAGCGCGCCGAGCGCGACGGCGGCGGCGATCGGCAGGCCCGGCACGAGGGAGTTGGCCACGGCCGCGACGGCGGCCGTGGTCACGAAGACGAGCGCGACCGCGAGCAGGAAGATCGGCCGCACATTGGCCGTGAACTGCCGCCAGGAGGTGCGCTGTACGGAGGCGTAGAGCAGCGGGGGCAGGACCAGCGGCAGGATGAGCTCCGGCTCGATGTCCACGTTGGGCACGAACGGCAGCAGCGCCATCACGATCCCGCCGAGCGTCATGAGCACCGGCGCGGGAAGCCCGAGCCGCTCCCCCAACGGGACCGTCACCACCGCCCCGAGCAGGAGTACGAGCAACAGGGCGAGCTGGTCCACGGGATGCCCTCCGGGCGGTGCGGGCCTGGACGGCCTTGAGGATCAAGACCTCAAGCGTGCCACGCAACCCGCACCAACCGCCCATCGGGGGGCAAAAGGGTTCAGTTCGAACTTCCGGGGTACCCGGCTACGGAACTGCGCCCCAGGGCCCGCCGCATCGCCCGGTGCGGGATCCCCGCGTCCGGGAACTCCGGCCCGTACGCCTCGTATCCGAGCCGCTCGTAGAAGCCCAGCGCATGCGTCTGCGCGTGCAGGTCGACCGCGCTGAGGCCGCGGGCACGGGCGGCGCCCTCGATCGCGCGCACCAGGGCGGCGCCGACGCCGAGCCCGCGGGCCGCCGCGGTGACCGCGAGCCGGCCGAGCGAGCCGATGTCCTCGCCGCCGGTCCTGGCCAGCGCCCCGGGGCCGTACAGGAGCCGCCCGGTGCCGAGCGGGCCGCCGGCGCCGACGGCCAGCACATGCAGCGCGCCGGCGTCGTACGCGTCGTACTCGATCTCCTCGGGCACCCGCTGCTCGACCACGAACACCTGCTTGCGCACGGCGAAGCAGGCCTCCAGGTCGGCCTCGCCCTCGGCGACCCGGACCTGGAAGGCGGTCATTCGCTCTCGGCCCGGATGACGTCGAGGGCGTGCTGGAGATCGGCCGGGTAGGTGCTCTCGAACTCGACCCACTGGCCGTCCGAGGGGTGCTCGAAGCCGAGCTTCACCGCGTGCAGCCACTGGCGTGTCAGGCCCAGGCGCTTGGCGATGGTGGGGTCGGCGCCGTAGGTGATGTCGCCGACGCAGGGGTGGCGGTGGGCCGACATGTGGACGCGGATCTGGTGGGTGCGCCCGGTCTCCAGCTTGATGTCGAGCAGCGAGGCGGCGCGGAACGCCTCGATCAGGTCGTAGTGCGTGACCGACGGCTTGCCCTCGGCGGTCACGGCCCACTTGTAGTCGTGGTTGGGGTGGCGCCCGATCGGGGCGTCGATGGTGCCGCTCATCGGGTCCGGGTGGCCCTGGACCAGGGCGTGGTAGCGCTTGTCGACGACGCGCTCGCGGAACTGCTGCTTGAGCGAGGTGTAGGCCCGCTCGGACTTGGCGACGACCATCAGGCCCGAGGTGCCGACGTCGAGGCGGTGCACGATGCCCTGGCGCTCGGCGGCGCCCGAGGTGGAGATGCGGTACCCGGCCGCGGCGAGGCCGCCGATGACGGTGGTGCCGGTCCAGCCGGGGCTCGGGTGGGCGGCGACACCCACCGGCTTCATGATCACGACGATGTCGTCGTCGTCGTGCACGATCTCCATGCCGTCGACGGGCTCGGCCACGATCTGCACCGGGGCCGGCGCCTGGGGCATCTCGACCTCCAGCCAGGCCCCGCCGTGCACCCGCTCGGACTTGCCGACCACGGCGCCGTCGACCTGGACCTTCCCCGCCGCGGCGAGCTCGGCCGCCTTGGTACGGGAAAACCCGAACATGCGGGAGATGGCGGCGTCGACGCGCTCGCCTTCGAGGCCGTCGGGAACGGGCAGGGTGCGGATCTCGGGAATCGTGCTCACCCGTCGAGTATGCCTTGCCCCACCGACATCGCCCGCCGCGCGTCCGGCGGGCGGACCCCGGCGGACCCCGTGGCGGGCTCGGCCCCTCGGCGACGGCGGGCTCAGTCCTTGTGGACGCTGCCGTCCGGGTCGAGGCCGCGGAAGGACAGGATCACGATCAGGATGCCGCCGCAGACGATCGCCGAGTCCGCGAGGTTGAAGACCGCGAAGTCCTTGGGGGCGATGAAGTCGACGACCGCGCCCTCGAAGATCCCGGGCGAGCGGAAGATCCGGTCGGTCAGATTGCCGAGCGCGCCCCCCAGCAGCAGGCCGAGCGCGATGGCCCACGGCAGGCTGTAGAGCTTGCGCGCGAGCCGCGCGATCACCACGATCACGGTCGCCGCGATGATCGTGAAGATCACCGTGAAGGCCTCGCCGATCCCGAAGGCGGCGCCCGCGTTGCGGATCGCGTTCAACTGGAGCAGGTCACCGATGACCGCGATCGGCTCGTGGTGCTCCAGCCTGGCCACCACGAGCATCTTGCTGCCGAGGTCGAGAAGGTAGGCGACGACCGCCACCGTGAACAGCACGGCGATCTTCCGCTTGCCCTTCGGCTGCTCGGCAGGGGCCGCCTGCTCGTCGGCCCCTTCCACATCCGGCGTACCGATGACGCTCTCCGCCTCTGCCACGTGAGTCCCTCGACCGTCTAGGTTCCTGACTGAGCACGAGAGTACGGCACACCTGTGCGGACTCAGCCCCGCCGTTCCTGCTTCTGCTTGTCCTCCACGCAGAGGGTGGCGCGCGGGAACGCCTGCATCCGGGCCTTGCCGATCGGGTTGCCGCAGATCTCGCAGTACCCGTACGTCCCGGCGTCGAGCCGCTCCAGGGCGTGCTCGGTCTGCTCCAGGGTCTCGCGGGCGTTGGCGGCCAGCGACATCTCGTGCTCGCGGGTGATGTTCTTGGTGCCGGTGTCGGCGTCGTCGTCGCCCGCGCCGTCGCCCGAGTCGCGCATCAGGCCGGTCAGCGCCGCCTCCGATGCCTCGATCTCGCTGCGTAGCCGCAGCACCTCGCTGGACAGCTCGTTGCGGGCCTCGGCGACCTCCTCCGGGGTCCAGGGGTCCTCGCCCGGACGGACCGGAAGCTCGCCCGGGGCGGTCGTGGCGACGGCACGGGCCGCCGGCACCGCCGACGCGGCGGCGGTCCTGGCCGCCGTCGCCCTTGCCGCGGTCTTCTTCGCAACCACCTTGTTGGCTCCCGTCTCTTCCGCGGCCGTAGCCGCCCCCTGGGCCGCGGTCGCGGCCTTCTTGGCGCGCGCCCCGGCGGAAGTCGCCGAAGCCGTCGTGCCGGTCGCCCTGTCCTTGCCGGTCGCCTTGTCGGACGCGGCCCGCGCCGCCCCGGTTGCCTTCCCGGACGCGGTCTTCTTGGCGGCGGTCTTCTTCGCGACAGCCTTCTTGGCCGCGGTCTTGGCCGCGGACTGGGCCGCGGTGGCCTTCTTGGCGGGAGCCGCCTTCTTGGCGCGTGCGGTCTTCCCGGCGGCCCCGACCTGCTCGGCCGACGCCTTTTCGGCTCCTCCCACCTGGGCCGAAGCGGTCCTCGCGGCGGGCCCGGCGGAGGCCGCCTTCCCGGCCGCGGCGTCGGCCGCAGCCTTCTTCGTACCGGTCGTCGCCTGGTCCGCAGAGCCCGTGTCGGCACCCGCGGCGGCACTCGTGGCATCGGCTCTCGCGGACGCCGTTGTGGTCTCTACGGCGGTCTTCTTCGCCACCATGGCCGCGGCCCCTTCACATATTGTGATCTTGCTCGCGAATCGTGCTGGGACGATAAATCGACCCCAGGCCCGCGGCAACGGGGCACGCCGCCGATTCGCCCCGCCCCGGCCCGGCGGCACGGCGAACCTGCATCGGTTGTGCCCAGCTCCCGCCCCGGTGAATCCGCCGGACGGGCGGCGCCGGAGCCCGCCGGGGTCGGTGTGGCCATTCGGGTCACGGAAACGCCCTCGTGCGGGGCCGCCGCAAACCGGTCGGCCGCGCTTCCCCGGGCCCCGTACACTGGCCGCAGCGAGAGGCGTGGACGGGACGAGTAGCGGCGTACGCGGCCAAGAGCGATCCGGGGACGGTGTGAGCCCGGAGGCGAGCGCGCGGTGAAGATCACCCCCGAGCCGCCGGAAGAAAGACCCCGGGTTCCCGGGGTCCGGTAGAACCGGCTTCGCGACCCCAATGAGGGGGCGGTGTTCCGCACACCGCCAAGGAGGGTGGTACCGCGGGAAGCGCCCCACGAGGGCCGCCTCTCGTCCCTCCGACGGAACCGCACGACGATCCGCCGGAGGATGACCGGATGTCGCAGTACCGCCAGGTGCCCGCCCAGGTAGACCTGCCCGCCCTTGAGCACGCCGTGCTCGACTTCTGGGAGCAGTCCAAGGTCTTCGCCAAGAGCCTCGAACAGTCCGAGGGCCGCCCGGAGTGGGTCTTCTACGAGGGCCCGCCCACCGCCAACGGCATGCCGGGCGCCCACCACATCGAGGCCCGCGTCTTCAAGGACGTCTTCCCCCGCTTCCGCACGATGCAGGGCTACCACGTGGCCCGCAAGGCCGGCTGGGACTGCCACGGCCTGCCCGTCGAGCTCGCGGTCGAGAAGGAGCTGGGCTTCAACGGCAAGAAGGACATCGAGGCGTACGGCATCGCCGAGTTCAACGCCAAGTGCCGCGAGTCCGTGACCCGGCACACCGACGCCTTCGCAGACCTCACGACCCGCATGGGCTACTGGGTCGACCTGGACGACGCCTACCGCACCATGGACCCGCAGTACGTCGAGTCCGTGTGGTGGTCCCTGAAGGAGATCTTCAACAAGGGCCTGCTCACCCAGGACCACCGTGTCGCCCCCTGGTGCCCGCGCTGCGGCACCGGCCTCTCGGACCACGAGCTGGCGCAGGGCTACGAGACGGTCGTCGACCCCTCGGTCTTCGTCCGCTTCCCGCTCACCGGCGGCCCGCTCGCGGGCGAGGCGGCCCTCCTGGTGTGGACGACGACCCCCTGGACCCTGGTGTCCAACACGGCGGTCGCGGCCCACCCCGAGGTCACCTACGTCGTGGCGACGAACGGCGAGGAGAAGCTCGTCGTCGCCGAGCCGCTCCTGGAGAAGGCCCTCGGCGAGGGCTGGGAGGCCACCGGCCAGTCGTTCACCGGCGCCGAGATGGAGCGCTGGACCTACCAGCGCCCGTTCGAGCTGGTGGAGTTCCCGAGCGCAGGCGAGGGAACCGAGGGACACAGCCCCGAGTCCGCGCACTACGTGGTGAACGCCGAGTACGTCACGACCGAGGACGGTACGGGTCTGGTCCACCAGGCCCCCGCCTTCGGCGCCGACGACCTCCTGGTCTGCAAGGCGTACGGGCTTCCGGTCGTGAACCCGGTCCGCCCCGACGGCACCTTCGAGGAGGACGTCCCGCTGGTCGGCGGCGTCTTCTTCAAGAAGGCCGACGAAAAGCTCACCGAGGACCTCAAGGAGCGCGGCCTCCTCTTCCGCCACGTCCCCTACGAGCACAGCTACCCGCACTGCTGGCGCTGCCACACCGCGCTGCTCTACTACGCGCAGCCGTCCTGGTACATCCGCACCACCGCCGTCAAGGACGCGATGCTGCGGGAGAACGAGAAGACCAACTGGTTCCCGGAGTCGGTCAAGGAGGGCCGGTTCGGCGACTGGCTGAAGAACAACATCGACTGGGCGCTGTCCCGCAACCGCTACTGGGGCACCCCGCTGCCCATCTGGCGCTGCGAGGAGGGCCATCTGACCTGCGTGGGCTCGCGCGCCGAGCTGACCGAGCTGACCGGCACCGACCAGTCGGCCCTCGACCCGCACCGGCCGTTCATCGACGAGGTGACCTTCACCTGCACCGCCGAGGGCTGCTCGCTCGAAGCGGTGCGCGTGCCCGAGGTCATCGACGCCTGGTACGACTCGGGCTCGATGCCGTTCGCGCAGTACGGCTACCCGCACCAGAACAAGGAGCTGTTCGAGAGCCGCTACCCGGCGCAGTTCATCTCCGAGGCCATCGACCAGACCCGCGGCTGGTTCTACACGCTGATGGCGGTAGGCACCCTGGTCTTCGACAAGTCCAGTTACGAGAACGTGGTCTGCCTCGGCCACATCCTCGCCGAGGACGGCCGCAAGATGTCCAAGCACCTGGGCAACACCCTGGACCCGATCCCGCTGATGGACCAGCACGGCGCCGACGCGGTGCGCTGGTTCATGGCGGCCGGCGGCTCACCGTGGGCGGCCCGCCGGGTCGGCCACGGCACCATCCAGGAAGTGGTGCGCAAGACCCTGCTCACCTACTGGAACACGGTCGCCTTCCAGGCCCTGTACGCGCGTACGTCCGACTGGGCGCCGAGCGCGGCGGACCCGGCCCCGGCCGACCGCACGGTCCTGGACCGCTGGCTGCTCAGCGAGCTCAACTCCCTTGTGGGACAGGTGACTTCGGCCCTGGAGTCGTACGACACCCAGCGGGCCGGCAAGGCGCTGTCCTCCTTCGTGGACGACCTCTCCAACTGGTACGTGCGCCGCTCGCGCCGCCGCTTCTGGCAGGGCGACAAGGCGGCCCTGCGCACCCTGCACGACGTGGTCGAGACGATCACGCGCCTGATGGCCCCGCTGACGCCGTTCATCGCCGAGCGGGTCTGGCAGGACATGGTCGTGCCGGTGACCCCGGACGCCCCGGAGTCGGTGCACCTCTCCACCTGGCCGACGGCGGACGCCTCCGCGATCGACCCGGCGCTCTCGCAGCAGATGGCGTTGGTACGCCGTCTGGTGGAGCTGGGCCGGGCGACCCGGGCGGAGTCGGGCGTCAAGACTCGTCAGCCGCTGTCCCGGGCGCTGGTCGCGGTGGCGGGCTTCGAGGCCCTCTCTCCCGAGCTGCACGCGCAGATCACGGAGGAGCTGAACGTGTCGTCGCTCGCCTCGCTCTCCGAGGTGGGCGGCTCGCTGGTCGACACCACCGCGAAGGCGAACTTCCGGGCGCTCGGCAAGCGGTTCGGCAAGGGCGTCCAGGACGTGGCCAAGGCCGTGGCCGCGGCGGACGCGGCGGCCCTTTCGGCCTCGCTGCGGGACACCGGCGCGGCGGCGGTGGAGGTGAACGGCGAGCAGGTCTCGCTGGCTCCCGACGAGGTCATCATCACCGAGACCCCGCGCGAGGGCTGGTCGGTGGCCTCCGACTCCGGTGCGACGGTCGCCCTCGACCTGGAGATCACTCCGGAGCTGCGGCTCGCGGGCCTGGCCCGGGACGCGATCCGGCTGATCCAGGAGGCGCGCAAGAACAGCGGGCTCGATGTGGCGGACCGGATCGCGGTGCGCTGGGAGTCCGCCGACCCGGAGGTCTCCTCGGCCCTGTCGGCCCACGCGGCCCTGATCGCGGACGAGGTCCTGGCCACGGATTACGCCCCCGGCGCGGCGGACGCCTCCTACGGCTCGCCCTTCACGGACGAGCCCCTGTCCCTGACGTTCCGCCTCCGCAAGGTGTAGCCCCGGCCGACGGTTGCGACGGCCCGCCCCCACGACCGTGGGGGCGGGCCGTTGCTTTACCCCACCCCGCCCCTTCCCGAGACCCTCCGGGGGAATAGTGCGTCGACTGCGGACCGTACGTGGCTGGTCGCGCAGTTCCCCGCGCCCCTAAAGGCCTTGGCGCGGGCCCGCGTCGGGCATTTCAGCCCGTCCGGCGTTTGAGGACGAGCGCCGTTCAGGCGCGAACGGGGGTCTGGGGGCGGAGCCCCCAGGGGCACTTCACCCCCGGAGGGTCTCGGGAAGGGGCGGGGTGGGGGATTCCGCCCGCCGCAGGCGACCCGCGCGCCGGGTACGGCGAAGGGCCGGCACCGGGGGAACCCGGTACCGGCCCTTGCAGCCTGCCGACGGCTACGCGCGGGGCACGCGCGTAGAGCCCGTCAGTTGTCGTCCTCGTCGATCAGGAACCCGCGCATCGGCGAAGGCGCCTGCTGCATGGGCGAGGGCCCCTGCGGCCGCACCGGCGCCATCGGCTGGGTCATGGCCGGCGACATCTGCTGCTGGCCGCCGTAGGACGGCGCGCTCGGCATGGACGGCTGCCCGCCCATGGACGGCTGGCCACCCATCGGGTGCCCCATCGCACCGGCACCGGCCGAGGCCATGGAACCGCTCATCTGGGGAGCCGGCGGCAGCGACGCGGTCGCCGGGGTGCGCGGCGGCGCGAGCGAGTCGTCGGCCTGGGTCTCCAGCTGGCGCAGCTGGGACTCCAGGTAGGACTTCAGACGCGTACGGTACTCGCGCTCGAAGCCCCGCAGGTCCTCGACCTTGCGCTCAAGGGTGGCGCGGGCGGACTCCAGGGAGCCCATCGCGACACGGTGCTTTTCCTGCGCGTCCCGCTCCAGGGCGTCCGCCTTGGCACGGGCGTCGCGCTCCAGGCCCTCGGCGCGGGACCTGGCCTCGCCGACGATCTTGTTGGCCTCGGAACGGGCCTCCGCGATCGCCTGGTCGGCGGTCTGCTGCGCGAGGGAGAGCACACGGGCGGCGCTGTCGCCACCGGGCGCCTGGGCCGGCTGCCCCATCTGCGGACCGTGGCCGCCCATGGGGCCGCCCATCTGCTGGCCCATGGGGCCCTGGCCGAGCTGGTTCTGGCCCATGGGGCCCTGACCCAGCTGGTTCTGGGGGTGGTTCTGCTGGCCCATCGGACCCTGGCCCATGGGGCCCTGGCCCATCGGACCCTGGCCGTGCTGGCCCTGCGGGCCGTGGCCGCCGGGTCCCGCGGGCAGCTGCGGCGCGCCGCTGGGCAGCTGGGGCGGGCCCATCTGCGGCTGCTGCTGCTGGACCTGCGGCGGACCGGATATGGCGGCGGGCACGGGCGCGCCCGGGCCTCGGCCGTCCTGCGGCTCCTGCTTGCGCATGCCCTGCTGCTGCTGGTTCTGCGCGGCGGCACGGGTCGCGGCGGCCAGCTTGGCGCGCAGATCCTCGTTCTCGCGCAGCAGTCGCGTCAGCTCCGACTCGACCTCGTCGAGGAAGGCATCGACCTCGTCCTCGTCATAGCCTTCTCGGAGGCGGACGGTCGTGAACTGCTTGTTCCGCACGTCCTCGGGAGTCAGCGGCATCTCTTCTTCACCTCTACGTAGTCGTCGGCAGTCGGCAGGACCGAATCGTTCACAACCTGACCACGATGCTGATCAGGATGTAGACGATGATCATCAGAACGAAGAAGGACAGGTCGAGTGCCACGCCCCCGAGACGCAGCGGCGGAATGAACCGCCGCAGAAGCTTGAGCGGTGGATCGGTGACAGTGTAGGTGGCCTCAAGAATGACCACCATCGCCTTGCCGGGTTGCCATGAACGGGCGAACTGGAAGACGTAGTCCATGACGAGCCGGAAGATCAGCACGATGAGGAAGCACATCAGCGCGATGTAGACCACCTGTAGTGCGACGCCCATCTCGCGCTTCCCTCTCCCCTTGCATCAAAGCTCCGGCCTGTTGTCGGCCGGTTCGTTCCCGGTGTCGTGTTCTCAGCTCTGGTTGAAGAATCCGCCCTCTGCGATGCGGGCCTTGTCCTCCGCCGTGACATCGACGTTAGCAGGAGACAGCAGGAACACCTTCTGCGTCACCCGTTCAATGCTGCCGTGCAGGCCGAAGACCAGACCGGCGGCAAAGTCGACAAGTCGCTTCGCGTCGGTGTCGTCCATCTCGGTGAGATTCATGATCACCGGAGTGCCCTCGCGGAAGTGTTCCCCGATGGTACGGGCCTCGTTGTAGGTCCGCGGGTGCAGCGTGGTGATGCGGTACGGCTCCCGCTCGGACACAACCTTGGGCATGATCACCGGTGCGTTCTTCTCCAGGCTCGGACGTTCAGGTGTGATGGACGCCACGGGTGCAATTCGTGCTGGACGTCCGCTTTCTACCGATAGCTGAACCGGTTCTCTCGGCGCTGGAGGCTGAGTTACTCGTACCGGTTCGTCCCGTTCGTCCTGGAGCGAGGACTGGTGCGGGGGCTGGTGCCGCCGACGGTCGCGCTCCGGTTCGGGCTCGGGTTCGAAATCGTCGTCGGGGTCGAATCCCCGGCCGTCGTACCCATCGTCCTCCACGAGGCCGAGGTAGACCGCCATCTTGCGCATCGCGCCGGCCATGCTCAGATTCCTCCGCTCTGTGGTGGATCGCTCCGGTCGCCAACTGGCAGCGTCACCAAGGGCCCACGATCCACGCGGTCTGCCCACCGAAGAGTGGGAATGACCATATTTTCTGCTGTGGTCCGACTTGCTTCGCGACGTTACCCGAGCCGGGGTCGGTCTCCGAGCACCGCCGTTCCGACGCGTACATGTGTCGCTCCGGCCGCGACGGCCTCTTCGAGGTCCGCACTCATCCCTGCTGACACCATGTTCGCAGCCGGATGGTCCGCGCGCAGGCGGGATGAGAATTCCAGCAGCCGCTCGAAAGCCGCCCGTTGCCGGCCGGCGAATTCACCGGCCAGCGGTGCCACGGTCATCAGACCGTCGAGCCGCAGCCCCGGCGCCCCGGCGACCAGGTCCGCCAACTCCCCGATCCCGTCCGGGGCGACGCCTCCGCGTTCGCCCCGCTCGCCGGACTCCGCGTCGAGGGCGACCTGGATCAGACAGCCCAGTTCACGCTCGGCCCGGACGGCAGCGGTGGAGAGCGAGGCGATGAGCCGGGCCCGGTCGACCGACTGCACGGTGTCGGCGTAACCGGCCACCGAGCGCACCTTGTTCGTCTGGAGCTGGCCCACGAAGTGCCAGGTCAGATCGAGGTCGGCGCAGGCGGCGGCCTTGGGGGCGGCGTCCTGGTCGCGGTTCTCCGCGACCTCGCGCACGCCCAGTTCGTGCAGCAGCCGCACATCGCTCGCGGGATAGGTCTTGGTGACCACGATGAGGGTCACATCCGCCCGCGCGCGCCCGGCCGCGGCACACGCGGAGGCGATTCGCTCCTCCACCCGGGCCAGGTTCTTGGCGAGTTCGGTCTTGCGATCCGTCATGAGTCGTCAGTCCAGCCAGACATATCCGGCGAGCCGCCCAGTGGTGCGGTCGCGGCGGTACGAGAAGTGGTCGAGCGATTCGAGCGTGCAGACCGGCGAGGCCTCGATGTCGGTGACGCCGAGGGCGGCGAGTTGTGCGCGCACCCCCGCGGTCACGTCCACGGCGGGCGTTCCCCAACTGGTCTCGGACCAGGCGGCGGGCTCGGCCGCGGCGACCTCGGCCCGCATGGCCTCGGGCACTTCGTAGCAGCGGCCGCAGACGGCGGGTCCGGTGCGGGCGACGATCCGGGCCGGGTCCGCGCCGAGCGAGACCATCGCCCCGACCGCGGCGGGCACCACGCCCGCCACCATTCCGGGCCGGCCCGCATGGGCCGCGCCCGCGACCCCCGCCACCGGGTCGGCGAGCAGCACCGGGGTGCAGTCGGCGGTGAGGACGGCGAGTGCGGTTCCCCGGCGGTCCGTCACCACCGCGTCCACCGCGGCCGGGTCGCCCGGCGCGAACGGGCCGTCGACGACGGCCACATCGCGCCCGTGCACCTGGTTCATCCAGACCACCCGGGCCGGGTCGAGCCCGAGCTTCCCGGCGGCGAGCTCGCGGTTGGCCCGTACCGAGGCGGGGTCGTCGCCGACCGCACCGCCGAGGTTGAGCTCCTCGTACGGAACGGCGCTCACCCCACCCCACCGGTCGGTGAAGGCGAAGTGCGCGCCGCTCACATTGCCCTGCTCTCGTATCACTTCAAGAGACCGCTTCGAAACGCTTCGCTCACTTGAGGAAGTCCGGCACGTCCAGCTCCTCGGCCTGGCTGTCCGGGTAGGGACGGGCCGTCGGAACGTGCGGCGGAGCCGCGGGGGCCTCGTTGACCGGGGCGGGCTCGACCGGAGCCGGCGCCGGGGCCGGGGTCTCCTCGCGGCTGCCGACGGTGCCGAGTCCGCCGAGCGGGCGGGACGCCTCGGACGGGCGCGAAGGGGCGGGCTCCTCGCGCTTGTTGGAGGCGCTGCCGAGCACGGTGTCCCGGCGGGCCGGCGGCTGGCCGCCGTCGAAGCCGGCCGCGATGACGGTGACGCGCACCTCGTCGCCGAGGGCGTCGTCGATGACCGCGCCGAAGATGATGTTCGCCTCGGGGTGGGCGGCCTCGCTGACCAGCTGGGCGGCCTCGTTGATCTCGAACAGGCCGAGGTCCGAGCCGCCGGAGATGGAGAGCAGCACACCGCGGGCGCCGTCGATGGACGCCTCAAGGAGCGGCGAGGAGATCGCCATCTCGGCGGCGGCCACCGCGCGGTCGTCGCCGCGGGCCGAGCCGATGCCCATGAGGGCCGAACCGGCTTCCGACATGACCGACTTGACGTCGGCGAAGTCGAGGTTGATGAGACCCGGCGTGGTGATCAGGTCCGTGATGCCCTGGACACCGCTGAGCAGCACCTGGTCCGCGGACTTGAACGCGTCCAGGACGCTGACCTGGCGGTCGGAGATGGACAGCAGCCGGTCGTTGGGGATGACGATGAGGGTGTCGACCTCTTCGCGGAGTTCGGCGATGCCGTCCTCCGCCTGGTTGGCGCGGCGCCGGCCCTCGAAGGTGAACGGGCGGGTGACCACGCCGATCGTCAGGGCGCCGAGCGAACGCGCGATGTTGGCCACGACGGGGGCGCCACCGGTGCCGGTGCCGCCACCTTCGCCTGCGGTGACGAAGACCATGTCGGCCCCCTTGAGGACCTCCTCGATCTCCTCACGGTGGTCTTCTGCCGCCTTGCGTCCGACTGCCGGGTTGGCTCCGGCCCCGAGGCCGCGGGTGAGTTCACGGCCGACGTCGAGCTTGACGTCGGCGTCGCTCATCAACAGTGCTTGTGCGTCAGTGTTGATCGCGATGAACTCGACGCCCTTGAGACCGACCTCGATCATTCGGTTGATGGCATTGACACCACCGCCGCCGACACCGATGACCTTGATGACTGCGAGGTAGTTCTGCGGTGCTGCCACGTCGAAGGCCTCTCGCCTCGAGTTACGGGTCGTCACTTCGCGGTTGCCGCAAGGTGACGACGAATGCCGATTGGGACGGTCCGTATCGCCGACCCGAACCCTAACGTTGAAGTTTAGGGTTACCAGTGTGTCTGTTCGCTGGACTCTTCCGAACAGGACACTAAGTCGACAAGTGGCGCGCGTTCAACGAACACGCCGAACCTCCCGTTTTTCTTTTCACCCTATGTGATCACCCGTGTCGCTGACCAACCAGGGTGCTGGCCAGCGCAGATGTCCGTCAACTACCCGATACCGCAGGGGCGGTGGGGGCACTCACATCGAAGCGGACCGACTTCGGCCGCGCTTTCATCAGTGCACCGAGGGTACGTCCCTTCAGCTCACCCTCCTCGTCGCTTCCCCATCGAACGCTGCGGCCGCCGGTCAGCTCAAGGGTGACGGAGTCGTACGAGGAAATCTTGACCGACCGCGTCTCCTTGGCCACGGCGGACGGGAGTTCGCCCGTGATGCGCACCGCTTCGAGGACCAGCCGGTCGGCGCCGAAGCGGCGCAGACTCGGGGACTGGGAGACCGTCAATTCCAGCTGGGGGATGCCCTTCTGAGGCTGTGCGACCGTGGCGAAACGCACACCCTTCGCGTCCACTTCGTCGAACTTCGCACCGTT
The DNA here is from genome assembly GCF_002803085.1 of Streptomyces sp. CB01201. Taxonomy (GTDB): domain Bacteria; phylum Actinomycetota; class Actinomycetes; order Streptomycetales; family Streptomycetaceae; genus Streptomyces; species Streptomyces hundungensis. The sequence goes on from NZ_NNBJ01000003.1 coordinate 362,475, forward strand.
CTTCATGACCAGGACCGGCTTGCGTTCGGTCACTTTCAGACCGATCCCGTGCGGCCATGAACGAACCACTTCGACCGAGTCGATGCGCGGCAGCTTCTGTCGCAATCGCTCGCCGATCGCGTCCGTGTCGACGGAAATCAAGGGTGATCCGATCGGCACCGCGGCGACCGCCTCGACCTCACCGGTCGTCAGAACCCGTGTCCCCGTGGTCTTCACATGCTCCACGCGCAGCCAGGTCGAGCCGTACAACAGCCAGATGACGCCCGATCCGAGCAGTACGGCGGCGACGGCGAGCACGAGGAGGCCGCGCCTGCGGGGCAGCCGGAAGCGGCGCCCGCGGGCGGGACGGGGGCCGGGCCGGCCGGACTTCGCGGACTTGTCGGTCCCTTTGCCACCGCGCTGGGCGGTCGCCTGTCCGGCCACGGTCCCTGCCTTCCGTCAGTTGATCAGCGTCCTGCGATGGCCTCGTACACCATCTGTACGAGGAGTTGGTCGGCATCGCGCCGGCCGAACTCGGCGGCGGAGCGCGACATCTCGTACAGCCGGTGCGGGTCGGCCAGTACCGGGAGGACGTTGCCCTGCACCCATTCCGGGGTGAGTTCGGCGTCGTCGACGAGGAGGCCGCCGCCGGCCTTGACCACCGGCTGGGCGTTCAGCCGCTGTTCGCCGTTGCCGATCGGCAGCGGTACGTAGGCGGCGGGCAGCCCGACGGCGGAGAGTTCGGCGACGGTCATGGCGCCCGCGCGGCAGAGCATCATGTCGGCCGCGGCGTACGCCAGATCCATCCGGTCCACGTACGGTACCGGGACGTACGGCGGCATCCCGGGCATGTTGTCGACACGCGGCAATTCGTTCTTCGGACCGACCGCGTGCAGGATCTGGATGCCGGAGCGCTGGAGCACCGGGGCGACCTGCTGGATCACCTCGTTGAGGCGGCGGGCGCCCTGCGAGCCGCCGGAGACGAGCAGCGTCGGCAGGCCCGGGTCGAGCCCGAACGCGGCGCGTGCCTCGGGGCGGACCCGGGCCCGGTCGAGGGTCGCGATCGAGTAGCGCAGCGGGATGCCGATGTAGCGGGAGTTGCGCAGCTTGCTGTCCGGGGTGGCGACGGCCACGCCGGCCGCGTACCGCGAACCGATCTTGTTGGCCAGGCCCGGCCGGGCGTTGGCCTCGTGGACCACGATCGGCACCCCGAGCCGCTTGGCGGCCAGGTAGCCGGGCAGCGCCACATAGCCGCCGAAGCCGACGACGCAGTCGGCCTTGGTGCGCTCCAGGATCTGCTCGGCGGCCTTGATGGTGCCGCGCAGCCGCCCGGGGACGGTGATCAGTTCGGGGGTGGGCCTGCGGGGCAGCGGGACGGCCGGGATGAGCGCGAGCTCATAGCCGCGCTCGGGCACGAGCCGGGTCTCCAGACCCTTCTCCGTGCCCAGTGCCGTGATCCCCACGGTGGGGTCCTGCCTGCGCAGGGCGTCCGCGAGGGCGAGCGCGGGCTCGATGTGGCCGGCGGTCCCCCCACCGGCGAGTACGACATGCACCGAAATTCACCGCTCTCCGGACGGACGCTTCTTGACGCGCCGTCTCATCGACTTCCAACTCACCCGAGGCTGCCGCATGGCAAGGGCCGCCCGCGCAGCGGGGTCGTCCCGCGCGAACGCGATCAGGAGCCCCACGGCGAACATGGTCGGCAGCAGCGCGGACCCTCCGTAGGAGAACAGCGGGAGCGGGACACCGGCGATCGGCAGCAGGCCGAGCACCGCACCGATGTTGATCACGGCCTGCGCCACGATCCAGGTGGTCACACCTCCCGCGGCGTACCTCACGAAGGGGTCCTCCGTGCGTCCGGCCACGCGGATACCCGCATAGCCTAGAGCCGCGAAGAGGGCGACGACCGACAGCGTCCCCGCCAGACCCAGTTCCTCGCCGGTCACGGCGAAGATGAAGTCCGTGTGGGGCTCGGGGAGTTGACCCCATTTCTCCACACTCGCACCCAGGCCGGATCCGAACCAGCCGCCCGAGGCCAGCGCGTAGATTCCGTGCACGGCCTGCCAGCACTGGTCCTGCGGGCCGGGGTCGGTGGCGCCGATGCAGTTGAGCCGGCCCATCCGGTGCGGGCTGATCTTGATGAAGAGCGCGGCGAGCGTGCCCGCGACGGCGAGCACCCCCGCGAACAGCCGGGTCGGGGCGCCGGCCAGCCAGAGCAGGCCGAACAGGATGGCGGTCAGGATGATCGTCGTGCCCATGTCGCCGCCGAGCATGATGAGCCCGAGCAGCACGAAGGCGACCGGCACGAGCGGCACCAGCATGTGCTTCCACTCGCTCAGGAGCCGCTTGTCCTGCTTGCGCGCGAGCAGGTCGGCGCCCCACAGGAGCAGCGCCAGCTTGGCGAACTCGCTGGGCTGGAGCTGGAAGGGGCCGCCGAGGTAGATCCAGTTCTGGTTGCCGTTGACGGATTTCCCTATCCCGGGGACCTGCACCAGGATCAGCAGGAAGACCGTGCCGGCCAGTATCGGGTAGGCGAGCGCCCGGTGGAGCTTGGCCGGCATCCGGGCGGCGGCGATCATCAGGCCGCCGCCGATGAGGGCCGCGAGGAACTGCTTGCGGAAGAAGTACGAGCCCGGCAGCGACAGTTCGAGCGCCTTGATCATCGAGGCGGAGTAGACCATCACGAGGCCGAGCACGGTGATGAGCAGGGCACTGCCGAGGATCAGGTAGTACGCCGTCAGCGGCCTGTCCCAGGCCCTCCTGGCCTGCTCCAGCAGGCGTCTGGGGCCGCCCGGGCCGGGCCGCCGGGGCGATCCGGTGCCGCCACCGCGGACGGCCGGGCCGCGCACGGGTCCCGCGGTGCGGCTGCGCAGGAGGAGACCGGCGAGTGCGGGCACCCCGCGCGGGCCGTCCCCGGAGCCGCCAAGAACATCGGCCGCCATGTGTGCTGTCCCCTCCAGTCGTGCCCGGCGCCGGCCGGTCCGTGGAACGGGTGGTCCGGCTAGGCGCGCCCTGCGGCGAGTTCGCGGACCGCTTCCGCGAAGGCCTCGCCGCGCTTGTTGTAGTTCGCGAACATGTCCATCGAGGCGCAGGCCGGGGCCAACAGGACGGTGTCCCCCGGCCGGGCGAGCCCCGCCGCCTCGCGGACCGCCGCCGACATCGCCCCAGTGTCGGTCCGGTCGACGTCCACCACCGGGACCTCGGGGGCGTGTCGCGCCAGGGCTTCGGCGATGAGGTGGCGCTCGGCGCCGATCAGGACGACCCCGCGCAGCCGCTTGGCCGAGCGCTGGACCAGCTCGTCGAAGGAGGCGCCCTTGGCCAGTCCCCCGGCGATCCAGACGATCGGGTCGTACGCCGCCAAGGAGGCCTCGGTGGCATGGGTGTTGGTGGCCTTGGAGTCGTCCACGTAGGCGACCTCGGCGACGTCCGCCACGTGCTCGATGCGGTGCGCGTCGGGCCGGAAGGCGCGCAGTCCGTCGCGTACCGCCTTGGGCTCGACGCCGAAGGCGCGGGCGAGGGCGGCGGCGGCGAGGGCGTTGGCGATGTTGTGCGGGGCCGGCGGGTCGACGTCGGCGACCTCGGCGAGCTCCTGGGCGTTCTTCTGCCGGTTCTGCACGAAGGCCCGGTCGACGAGGATGCCGTCGACCACGCCGAGCTGGGAGGGGCCCGGGGTGGCGAGGGTGAAGCCGATCGCCCGGCAGCCCTCCTCCACGTCGGCCTCGCGCACCAGGTCCTCGGTGGCCTTGTCCTGCGCGTTGTAGACGCAGGCGATGTGGTTGCCCTCGTAGACGCGGCCCTTGTCGGCGGCGTACGCCTCCATGGTGCCGTGCCAGTCGAGGTGGTCCGGCGCCAGGTTGAGCACGGCCGCCGAGTGGGCGCGCAGCGAGGGCGCCCAGTGCAGCTGGTAGCTGGAGAGCTCGACGGCCAGGACGTCGTACTCCGTCTCGCCGAGGACGACGTCGAGCAGCGAGACGCCGATGTTGCCGACGGCGGCGGTGCGCAGGCCCGCCGCCTCCAGGATCGAGGCGAGCATCCGGGTGGTGGTGGTCTTGCCGTTGGTGCCGGTGATCGCGAGCCAGGGGGCCGGCTTGCGGCCGTCCAGCTCGCGCAGCCGCCAGGCCAGCTCGACGTCTCCCCACACCGGTACGCCCGCCTCGGCGGCGGCCGCGAACAGCGGCTTGTCGGGCCGCCAGCCGGGCGTGGTGACGATGAGTTCGGTGCCCTCCGGCAGGGTGGCGCCGTCGCCGAGGCGCACGGTGATGCCCTGCGCCTCCAGCTCCGCGGCCTGGGCGCGCGAGCGCTCGTCGGCGCCCTCGCTGACGGCCGTGACGACGGCGCCGAGTCCGTTCAGGACCCGGGCCACCGGCATGCCGGAGACGCCGAGACCGGCCACCGTCACGCGCTTGCCCTGCCAGGTGGTGCTCACTTGTCGGCTGCCCATCCCGCGTAGAAGAGTCCGAGTCCCACGATCACGCACATGCCCTGGATGATCCAGAACCGGACCACCACAAGGACTTCGGACCACCCCTTGAGTTCGAAGTGGTGCTGGAGTGGCGCCATCCGGAAGACCCGCTTGCCGGTCATCTTGAACGAGCCGACCTGGATGACCACGGACATCGTGATCAGCACGAACAGGCCGCCGAGCAGGGCGATCAGGAACTCCGTGCGGGAGCAGATCGCCAGGCCGGCCAGCGCGCCGCCGAGGGCGAGCGAGCCGGTGTCGCCCATGAAGATCTTGGCGGGCGACGTGTTCCACCACAGGAAGCCGAAGCAGGAGCCCATCAGGGCCGAGGCGACGACCGCGAGGTCGAGCGGATCGCGCACCTCGAAGCAGGCGTTGGGGTTGGTCAGGGTCTGCGCGTTGGCGCAGGACTCCTGGAACTGCCACAGGCCGATGAAGGTGTACGCGCCGAAGACCATCACCGAGGCGCCGGTGGCCAGGCCGTCCAGACCGTCCGTCAGGTTCACGCCGTTCGACATGGCGAGGATCATGAACAGCGCCCAGACCACGAAGATGACCGGCCCGACGGACCAGCCGAAGTCGTTGATGAACGACAGCTTGGTGGAGGCGGGGGTGTTGCCCCGGGCGTCGGCGAACTGGAGGGCGAGCACCGCGAAGGCGATGCCGACGATCAGCTGACCGGCCATCTTCGCCTTGGCGCGCAGGCCCAGCGAACGCTGCTTGACGATCTTGATGTAGTCGTCGAGGAAGCCGACCATGCCCATGCCGGCCGTCAGGAAGAGCACCAGCAGGCCCGAGAACGTCGGGTCCTCGCTGGTGATCACCTTGGTCAGCGCGTACGCGATCAGCGTGGCCAGGATGAAGGCGATGCCACCCATGGTGGGTGTGCCCTTCTTCCCGGCGTGGCCGCGCGGGCCGTCGTCACGGATGAACTGGCCGTAGCCCTTGCGGGCGAGCAGCTTGATGAGCAGCGGGGTACCGACCAGGGTCAGGAAGAGACCGATGGCTCCCGCGAAGAGGATCTGCCTCATCGGGCGGCGACCTCACCCTCGGCAGCGCCTTCGAGCAGCGCCAGTGCCACCCGCTCCAGGCCGATCGACCTGGACGCCTTCACCAGCACGACGTCTCCCGGCCGCAGTTCACTGCGTAGCAGGTCGACGGCCGCCTGTGCGTCGGACACGTGCACCGACTCCTCACCCCACGAACCCTCGTTATATGCGCCCAGTTGCAGCCAGGACGCCTCCCGGCCCCCGACTGCCACGAGCTTGCTGACGTTGAGCCGGACGGCGAGCCGTCCGACCGCGTCGTGCTCGGCCAGCGCGTCGTCGCCGAGCTCGGCCATCGGACCGAGCACCGCCCACGTACGTCCCCCCCGTGCCCGTGAGGCCTGGCCCATTGCCACGAGGGCGCGGAGAGCGGCTCGCATGGATTCGGGGTTCGCGTTGTAGGCGTCGTTGACGACGGTCACACCGTCCGGACGCTCGGTGACCTCCATACGCCAGCGGGAGAGGGAGCCCGCCTCGGAGAGCGCGCGGGCGATCTCGTCTGCGGACATGCCCAGCTCATGGGCGACGGCGGCCGCGGCGAGCGCGTTCGACACGTGGTGCTCACCGTACAGGCGCAAGGTCACATCACCGCACCCGGAGGGTGTGTGAAGGCTGAAGGAGGGCTGTCCGGCGGCTGTGAGCCGGACGTTCTCGGCCCGTACGTCCGCGTCCGCGGCTTCTCCGAAGAGCAGCACGGGCGCCTTGGTGCGGGACGCCATGGCCCGTACCAGCGGGTCGTCCGCGTTCAGCACCGCGCAGCCCGACTCCGGCAGCGACTCCACCAACTCGCCCTTCGCCAGGGCGATTTGCTCCTTGCCGCCGAACTCGCCGATGTGCGCGGACCCGACGTTCAGGACGAGGCCGATCGTGGGCGGGGTCAGTCCGGTGAGGTACCGGATGTGGCCGACGCCGCGCGCGCCCATCTCCAGGACCAGGTGTCTGGTCTCCGCGGTCGCGGTGAGCGCGGTCAGCGGCAGGCCGATCTCGTTGTTGAGGGAGCCCGGCGTGAACACCGTCGGCGCGTGGCGCTGGAGCACCTGCGCGATCAGGTCCTTGGTGGACGTCTTGCCGGACGAGCCGGTCAGGGCGACGACTTCGGTGCCGAGCCGGTCCACGACGTCACGGGCGAGCGCCCCGAGGGCGGCCTGCACGTCGTCCACGACGATCGCGGGCACGCCGACCGGGCGGGCCGCCAGGACCGCCACCGCGCCCGCCTCGAAGGCGCGTTGCGCGTAGTCGTGGCCGTCGACGTTCTCGCCGGCGAAGGCCACGAACAGCGAACCGGCCGCCACCTGGCGGGAGTCGATGACGACGGGGCCGCTGACCTGGACGGACGGATCCGGTATGTCGTGCGGCTGCCCGCCGACGATTTCGGCGATCTCGGCGAGGGAGAGGGCGATCACTACTTCATCCCTGACTTTTCTGGATGGCGGCGCGGAGGACCAGGCGGTCGTCGAAGGGACGGACCACTCCGTGGATGTCCTGGCCCTGTTCATGACCCTTGCCCGCGACGAGCACGGTGTCGCCGGGCTCCGCGAGGGCGACGGCCGACGCGATGGCGGCGGCACGGTCCTCGAAGACCTGGACCTGACCGCGCTCGTGGGCCGGCACCTCGGCGGCGCCCGCCAGCATCGCGGCGAGGATCCCGAGCGGGTCCTCGGAACGGGGGTTGTCGGAGGTCAGTACGGCGGTGTCGGCGAGCCGGGCCGCCGCGGCGCCCATCGGGCCCCGCTTGGTCTTGTCGCGGTCGCCGCCGCAGCCGAGCACGATGTGCAGCTTGCCCTCGGTGACCTTGCGCAGCGAGCGCAGGACCGATTCGACGGCGTCCGTCTTGTGGGCGTAGTCGACGACGGCCAGATAGGGCTGGCCGGCGTCCACCCGCTCCAGGCGGCCGGGCACGCCGGGCACGGCGGCCACTCCGTCGGCCGCGGTCTGCGGGTCGATCCCCGCGACGGCGAGCGTGACGATGGCGGCGAGGGTGTTCGCCACGTTGAACGGGCCGGGCAGCGGGGCGGTGGCGGAGATCCGCTCGCCGCCCGGGGCGACCACGGTGAAGGTGCTGCTGTCCTGGCGCACCTGGACGTCCTCGGCCCGCCAGTCGGCCTCGGGGTGGCCCTCGGCCGAGAAGGTGGTGATCTCGATGCCGGCCTCCTTCACGAGGCGGCGGCCGTACTCGTCGTCGAAGTTCACCACGCCGCGCTTGGCGCGCCGCGGGGTGAACAGCTGCGCCTTGGCCTGGAAGTAGTCCTCCATGCCGGAGTGGAACTCCATGTGCTCCGGGCTGAGGTTGTTGAAGACGGCGACGTCGAAGACGCAGCCGTCGACCCGGCCGAGCACCAGGGCGTGGCTGGAGACCTCCATGGCGACCGAGTCGACCCCGCGCTCGCGCATGACCGCGAACAGGGCCTGGAGGTCGGTGGCTTCGGGGGTGGTGCGCTCGGACTTGATGCGCTCGTCGCCGATGCGCATCTCGACCGTACCGATCAGGCCGGTCGCGTGTCCGGCGCCGCGCAGGCCGCCCTCGACGAGGTAGGCGGTCGTGGTCTTGCCGGAGGTCCCGGTGATGCCGAGCTGGAGCAGATCGCGGCCGGGGTGGCCGTAGATCTCGGCGGCGAGCTCGCCCATCCGGCCCCGCGGGTCCCCGGCGACCAGGACCGGCAGGCCGGTCGCGGCGGCCCGCTCGCGGCCCGCCGGGTCGGTGAGGACGGCGACCGCGCCGAGGCTGGCGGCCTGGGCGGCGAAGTCGGCGCCGTGCGTGTTGGCGCCCGGCAGCGCGGCGTACAGGTCTCCGGGGCGCACCGCCCGGGAGTCGTGCGTGATGCCGGTGACCTCTCCCGGTCCTGGGCTGTTCGTCCCCAGTCGCGCGGCCAGTTCGCCGAGCGGGGTCGGACGGGCCTGTTCCGGTCGGGGCGCCCCCGGCTGTTTCGCGGGGGCGTCCTGCTGGGCGGTTCGGTACTGATCAGCGTGTGGCACGGCGGTGAGCGTACCGGGCGCACCGGCCGGGTCGCCAAAAGAGGGGGGCACGTCGTCCTGGGTCCCGTCCTGGTTCCCAGGACCCTGGGTGATGGTTGTCACTGAGGCTTCCGGATTCAGTCGTTGCCGCCGAAGGTGACGGGCAGGTTGGGCGGCTGGGCTCCGCTCGGCGGGATCTGGAGGGTCTTGAGGGCGAACTCCATGACCTGCTTGTAGATGGGTCCGCAGATCTGGCCGCCGAAATAGCTGCCCTTGGTCGGGTTCTGGATGGCGCAGTAGACGGTGATCTTGGGGTTGTCGGCGGGGGCGAACCCGGCGAAGGAGGCGGTGTAGCCCTTGTAGGTGCCGGTCTTGGGGTCGACCCGGTTGGCGGTGCCGGTCTTGCCCGCGACGCGGTAGCCGGGAATGGCGGCCTTGGTTCCGGTGCCCTCGGCGTCGCCGACGACCGATTCGAGCATCTGGGCCAGCGTCTTGGCGGTCTTCTCGCTGACCACCCGGGTCTGCTGGGGCGCGGGCGCCGGGGTGAAGCGCCCGTCCGGGCCCTTGGTGCCGCGCACCAGGGTCGGCTGGACGCGGACGCCGCCGTTGGCGATCGTCGAGTACACCGAGGCGGCCTGCATGGCGTTGAGCGAGAGGCCCTGGCCGAACCGGACGGTGTACTGCTGCGAGGTGGACCACTTGTTCGCGGGGGCGAGGATGCCCGGCGTCTCACCGGGGAAGCCGAGCCCGCTGGGCTTGCCGATGCCGAACTTGCGCAGGTAGGAGTACAGGACGTTGTCGGCCTGGGCGTCGGTCTTGCCGAGCTGCTCGACGGCGAGGATGGTGCCGATGTTGCTGGACTTGGCGAGCACGCCGTTGAGCGTCAGGTTCCAGGTCGCGTGGTCGACGTCGTCCTTGAAGAGCCGGTCGCCGCGCTGGAGCCGGTTGGGCACCACCACATGGGTGTCGGGCGTGGCGACGCCCTCCTCCAACACCGCGGCCATGGACATGACCTTGGCGGTGGAACCGGGCTCGAAGGCGTCCTGGAGCGCCGCGTTGCCCATGGCGGCCGAGTTGGCCTGGGCGATGTTGTTGGGGTCGAAGCCGGGCGCGTTGGCCATGGCCAGGACCTCGCCGGTGTCGGACCGCTGCACTATGACGTACCCGCGGTCGGCGTGGGACTCGGCGACCTGGTCCGAGATCGCCTTCTGGGCCATCCACTGGATGTCCCGGTCGATGGTCAGCTCGACGTCGGAGCCGGGCACGGCCGGGGTCTCGTGGGTGCCGGCCGTGGGGACCCGGCGGCCGCCGGACTGGGCGTAGGAGATCTTGCCGTCGGTGCCGGCCAACTCCTTGTTCAGGGAGGACTCCAGGCCGCCGCCGCCCTTGCCCTCGGCGTTGACGTAGCCCAGTATCCCGGCGGCGAGGTCGCCGTTGGGGTACACCCGCTTGGTGCTGGACTCGTTGAGGACGCCGGCCAGCACATTGGCGCCGGGGCCGCCCTTGGCCTTGTCGGCGGACGCCTTCTCGCCGAGGACCTTCTTGAGGTCCTTGATCTGGTTCCAGACCTGCGGGGTCTGCCGGCGGGCGAGCACCACATAGCGGGTCTTGGGCGTCTTGAGCTTCTTGGTGAGCTCCGCCTGGTCCTTGCCGATGAGCGGCGCGAGCAGCGCGGCCGCCTGCTCCGCGGCATCGGGGATCTTGGTGGACTCGGGGGTGAACAGCGTCGGGTCGGCGGTGATGTCGTACGCGTCGACGCTGGTGGCGAGCGCGATGCCGGCCCGGTCGGTGATCCGGCCGCGCTCGGCGGGCAGCGCGTAGCTGGCGTACCGGTTCTTGTCGGCCTTGGCGGCGTACGCGCTGGCGTCGACCGCCTGCACCTGGAGCAGCCGTACGACGAAGGCCAGCATGACCAGCGTGAGTCCGAGGCTGACCAGGCGCAGCCGGGGCCGGTGGCTGCCGAGCTTGAGCTTCTTGGCGGCCGCGGGGCGGCGGGCCGGTGGCCGGGAGCGCGCGGGCGGGGGCACCCGGCGGCGCGGGGGTTCCTTGGGGCTCACTGCGTCACCTGCCGGGGTTCGGGGAGGTCTTCGCGGGCGGGCGGGGCTGCTTGGGGGCCGCGGTGTGGTGCTGCTTGGGGTGCGGCGCGGGGGCCTGGCTCTGCGCCGCGGGCAGCGGCGAGGGCTCGGCGGCCTCGGCGGGCGAGGGGTCGCCCGCGGTGGCGGGGACGCCCTTGACCGTGCCGTCGGGGCCGAGGAAGACGGGGTTGCCGCCGGGGACCATGCCGAGGTCGCCGGCCCGGCGGGACAGCGCGTCGGGGGCGGACAGATCGTCCACGTCGCGTTGCAGCGCCTGCTGTTCATCGGTGAGTTCGGTGGTCTGTCTGCGGTACTCGCTGAGCTTGAACGAGCCCGCGTTGAGCGCCGAGTTGAGCACCAGGAGCGCGATGAGCCCCCCGCCGAGGAGGGCCACGACGAGGAGCACGAACGGGGTGCGGGCGGCACTGTTGGCCCCCTGCGAAGGCATCAGCCTGCCGAGCCGTGCGGCCGTGCCGCGCAGCTGCCTGGCCGGTTTGCTCACACGTCCTCCCTGATCCGCTGGGCCCCCCGGAGCCGGGCGGGGGCCGCGCGCCGGTTCTCGGCGACCTCCTCCTCCGTGGGGAGTTCGGCACCGCGGGTGAGGAGCTTGAGCCGCGGCTGGTAGCGCTCGGGCACCACGGGGAGCCCGGGCGGCGCGGTGTTGGCGGCGCCGGCCGCGAACACCTGCTTGACGATGCGGTCCTCAAGGGACTGGTAGGAGAGCACCGCGACCCGGCCGCCGACCGCGATGGCCTCGACGGCGGCCGGGATCGCCCGCTCCACGCTGGCGAGTTCGCCGTTGACCTCGATGCGCAGGGCCTGGAAGGTGCGCTTGGACGGGTTGCCGCCGGTGCGCTTGGCGGCCTGCGGCAGCGAGTCGCGGATCAGCTCGACGAGGCGGGCGCTGTTGGTGAAGGGCTCCTTCTCGCGCTCGCGCACGATCGCCGAGACGATCCGCTTGGCCTGCTTCTCCTCGCCGTACGCCCGCAGGATCCGCACGAGTTCGCCGGGCGGGTAGGTGTTGAGCACCTCGGCGGCGCTCATCCCGGTCGACTGGTCCATGCGCATGTCCAGGGGCGCGTCCTGGGCGTAGGCGAAGCCGCGGTCGGCCTCGTCGAGCTGCATGGAGGAGACTCCGAGGTCGAACAGGACGCCCTGGACGCGGGGGGTGCCGAGCCGGGCGAGGACCTCGGGGAGCTCGTCGTAGACGGCGTGCACCAGGGTGGCGCGCTCCCCGAAGGGGGCGAGGCGCTCGCCGGACAGGCGCAGCGCCTCCTTGTCGCGGTCGAGGGCGATCAGGCGCGCTTCGGGGAACTGGGTGAGCAGGGCCTCGCTGTGGCCGCCGAGGCCGAGGGTGCAGTCGACGACGACCGCTCCGGGCTCGGTCAGGGCCGGGGCCAACATGTCCAAGCATCGCTGGAGCATCACCGGGACGTGTCGCTGGCTCAAAGCCGCCCTCTCAAGGATCCGGCGCACCGCCGCGCATACGTACCCGGTCCCCGCTCCCCCTGGAGCGGGGGGCGAACGGCTGGCGCCGGGGAAGGGGCGTCAGCCGACCGGAGGGCGGGAGGAGGCCGAGCCGTACGTGCGCCGCGCACGCGGGTAAACGTAGGTCCGGGAGGTCGCACTTCCCGGAAGCTGGAGTTCCGTCAAGGGGGAGACCCTGTGTCACGCCTCCCGCTTCGCGCCACTTTAGTCCACTCGCCCTTCGGGTCAATCAACCCTCCAGCGCGCCGCCGGGCACTTTTCTCACCCGTTCGGGTGAGACCGCGTGAGGCCTGTGGGTTAGCTCACAGGCGCCCGAGTTGACGGTCTTTTTCCACCCGCACGACGCGACCGGACGATCAGCGGCGGCTACCGTCGTATACATGTCGACTCCTGCGCACATACCCGCAGAGCCCCCCGCCTCCCGTCCGCACCTGACCGTGAGGAGCGGCGGCACGGTGACCGACCGCCTGGTGGAGGCGAACCACCGGTACGCCGACGCCTTCCGCGACCCCGGCATGGATGCCCGGCCGGTGCTGCACGTGGCCGTGGTGGCCTGCATGGACGCCCGGCTCGACCTGCACGCGGCGCTCGGCCTCGAACTGGGCGACTGCCACACCATCCGCAACGCGGGCGGCGTGGTCACCGACGACGTGATCCGCTCGCTCACCATCAGCCAGCGCGCGCTCGGCACCACCAGCGTCATGCTGGTGCACCACACGGGCTGCGGCATGGAGACGCTCACCGAGGACTTCCGGCACACCCTGGAGGACGAGGTGGGCCAGCGCCCGGCCTGGGCCGTGGAGGCGTTCCGGGACGCCGACCAGGACGTACGGCAGTCGATGCAGCGGGTGCGGACCTCGCCGTTCCTGCTGCACACCGAGGACGTCCGCGGCTTCGTCTTCGACGTCACGACGGGTCTGCTGCGGGAGATCGATCCGGCCGGCTGACCGCGACGGGAACGGAAATAGGGGGACAACTCACAATGAATCCCCCTCAGTTGTCCACAGGCGAGTGACACGACCTGGCAACGGCAACAAGAATGCGGATGTGACACCGGGTCGAACCGTTCGGCCGCGCTGTCCGTATTCCGGGGTGGGCCGGGCCGCGCAGTGCATCGGCCCGTATGAAAGGGCCGAGGAGGGCCGGGTGACGACCTATGACGATCGAGCGAGCCTCAGCGATCTGACCGCCACAGCGGAGCGAGTCCGCGGGTCGGTGGAAAGCGTGATCGAGGGCAAGCCCGAGGTCGTACGGCTTTCGCTGACCGTACTGCTCGCCGAAGGGCACCTTCTGATCGAGGACGTGCCGGGCGTGGGCAAGACCATGCTGGCCAAGACCCTGGCCAGGTCCATCGACTGTTCGGTGCGGCGCATCCAGTTCACGCCGGACCTGCTGCCCTCGGACATCACCGGGGTGTCGATCTACGACCAGCAGCGGCGGGACTTCGAGTTCAAGCCCGGCGCGATCTTCGCCCAGATCGTGATCGGCGACGAGATCAACCGCGCCTCGCCCAAGACCCAGTCCGCGCTCCTGGAGTCCATGGAGGAGCGGCAGGTCACCATCGACGGGCAGACCTACGAACTGCCCAGCCCCTTCATGGTCGTCGCCACCCAGAACCCGGTGGAGATGGAGGGCACCTACCCGCTGCCCGAGGCCCAGCGCGACCGCTTCATGGCCCGGGTGTCGATGGGCTACCCCACGCCCGAGGCCGAGCTCCAGATGCTCGACGTGCACGGCGCGGTCTCCCCGCTCGACGACCTCCAGCCGGTGGCGCACGCCCACGACATCGTCAAGCTGATCGACGCGGTCCGCGGGGTGCACGTCGCCGACGCGGTACGGCGCTACGCGGTGCAGCTGGTCGGCGCCACGCGCAACCACCCGGACCTCAGACTCGGCGCCTCGCCGCGCGCCACGCTCCATCTGCTGCGCGCGGCGAAGGCGTCCGCGGCCCTCAGCGGCCGGGACTACGCACTGCCCGACGACGTGCAGGCGCTGGCCGTCGCGGTCCTCGCCCACCGGCTGCTGCCCACCGCGCAGGCCCAGCTCAACCGGCGCACCGCCGAGCAGGTCGTCCTGGAGATCCTCCAGCGCACCCCCGTTCCGCAGGCCGGGAACCCGCTGTACGGCCAGCAGCCGCCCGGCGCCCGGCGGCTGTGATGGCGGCGGCCGGGGGGCTCCCCGCCGAATCCGCCGACGAGCAGGGCCGGGGCGGCCTCTGGGCCGCCCTGGCCGGCCTGACCACCCGAGGCAGGTCCTTCCTCGCGGCCGGCGTCGCCGCCGCGATCTGCGCCTTCGTCCTCGGCCAGGAGGACCTCCTGCGGGTCGGGCTGCTCCTCGCCGTGCTGCCGCTGGTCTGCACGGTGGTGCTCTACCGCACCCGCTACCGCGTCGCCGGCAGCCGCCGCCTTGAGCCGGGCCGGGTCCCGGCCGGCTCCGAGGCCCGGGTCCACCTGCGGATCGACAACGTCTCGCGGCTGCACACCGGTCTGCTCATGCTCCAGGACCGGGTGCCGTACGTGCTCGGCCCGCGCCCCCGCTTCGTCCTCGACCGGGTCGAGGCGGGCGGCAAGCGCGAGGTGTCCTACCGGGTCCGCTCCGATCTGCGCGGGCGCTATCCGCTCGGCCCGCTCCAGCTGCGCCTCAGCGACCCGTTCGGCATGTGCGAGCTGACCCGGGCCTTCAGCGCGTACGACACCCTGACCGTCATCCCGAGGACCGAGCCGCTGCCGCCGGTGCGGCTCTCCGGCGAGGCCGCCGGATACGGCGACGGGCGGCACCGCTCGCTCGCCCTGGCCGGTGAGGACGACGTCATCCCGCGCGGCTACCGGCACGGCGACGACCTGCGCCGGGTGCACTGGCGCTCCACCGCCCGCTACGGCGAGCTGATGGTGCGCCGCGAGGAGCAGCCGCAGCGGGCCAGGTGCACGGTCCTCCTGGACACCCGGGACCTCGCGTACGCCGGCGCGGGCCCCGACTCGGCCTTCGAGTGGGCGGTGTCGGGGGCCGCCTCCGCCCTGACGCACATGCTGGAACGGGGCTTCTCCGTAAGCCTGTTGACCGACACCGGCAGCTCGGTGCCCGGCGAGGGCGCGGGCGGGTTCGCCGGCACCACCCAGGACTCCTCGGACTCGGCGGGCCTGATGATGGACACCCTCGCGGTCGTCGACCACTCCGACGGCGGCGGCCTCTCACGCGCCCACGACGTGCTGCGCGGCGGCAACGAGGGGCTGCTCATCGGGTTCTTCGGCGACCTCGACGAGGAACAGGCCGCGGTCGCGGCGAAGATGCGGCGGCGCAGCGGGGCCGCGGTGGCCTTCGTGCTGGACAGCGTGCTGTGGACGCAGGGCGGCCTTGAGCGCGGCCCGGTCGAGGAGCGGCTGCGGCTGCTGCGCGAGACGGGCTGGACGGCGCTCGCGGTGCGGCCCGGCGACGCGCTGCCCGAGCTGTGGCGCCGGGCGGGCCGGGAACGTACGAACGCGGGGGCGGCGTCCGGTGGCGCGGCCGGCACGGCAGGGGGATGGTCATGAGCGGGCGCGGACGGCTGGCGCTGTGCGCCTATCTGGCCACGGTGATGGCGGCGTGCTCGATGCTGCCGCTGGTCGCCCCGGCGATCTGGCTCCTCCAGGCCGCCTTCCTGCTCGCGATCCTGACCGGGGTCGGCGCGCTGGCCCGGCGGGTGCCGCTGGCCCGGCCGTTGACCGTGCTCGCCCAGGCCGTGGTGGCCCTGCTGCTGCTGACCCTGGTCTTCGCACGCCACCAGGCGCTCGGCGGGGTGCTGCCCGGGCCCGACGCCTTCGTCCAGCTCAACTCGCTGCTCCAGCAGGGCGCGACGGACGTCGGGCAGTACGCGATACCGGCGCCCGCGACCTCGGGCATCCGGCTGATGATGGTCGGCGGGGTGCTGGTCATCGGCCTCGCGGTGGACGCGCTCGCGGTGACGTTCCGCAGCGCGGCCCCGGCGGGACTGCCGCTGCTCGCGCTGTACTCGGTGGCCGCCGGGCTCTCCTCGGGCGGCGCGAGCTGGCTGTGGTTCGTGCTCGCCGCGGCCGGCTATCTGCTGCTCCTGCTCGCCGAGGGCCGCGACCGGCTCTCGCAGTGGGGGCGGGTCTTCGGCGGCTCGGCGCGGGCGCCCGGGCGGGCCCAGCAGGGCGTGTTCGAGCACGCGGCGCCGCTCGCGCCGGTGCGGACCGGACGGCGGATCGGGGCACTGGCGCTCGGCATCGCGCTGGTGATCCCGGCGATGCTGCCGGCCCTGGACAGCGGGCTGCTCGGCAACGCCGGTACCGGCGGGGGCGGTGACGGCACGGGCGGGACCATCTCGGCGGTCAACCCCCTGGTGTCGCTCCAGAACAGCCTGAACCAGCCCGAGGACCGCGAGGTGATGCGGTACAACACCAACACCCAGGACACCAAGGAGATGTATCTGCGGATCGTCGCGCTCGACGAGTTCGACGGGGCGTCGTGGAAGTCCTCGGAGCGGCACATCAAGGACGTGCCCGATCCGCTGCCGCGGCCCGACGGGCTGAGCCCCGCGGTCGCCACCACCGATGTGCAGACCAGCGTCTCGGCGGCCGGCTGGTACGCGCAGAGCTGGCTGCCGATGCCGTTCCCCGCGACCCGGGTGAACATCAAGGGCGACTGGCGGTTCGAGCCGGTCGGACGGACCCTGGTCGGCGACCGCAAGCAGACGACCCGGGGCGCGCAGTACACCGTCTCCAGCCTCCAGGTGCGGCCGACGGCGGCCCAGTTGGCGGACGCGCCGGCCCCGCCGGCCGCGCTCCTGAAGGAGTACACGCGCGTTCCCGACTCGCTCCCCTCCGTGGTCAGCGCCACCGCGCGGCAGGTCACCAGCGGCGCCGCGAACGGCTACGAGAAGGCCGTCAAGCTCCAGGACTGGTTCTCCACCAGCGGCGGCTTCAGCTACAACACCCATGTCCAGTCGGGCAGCGGCACCGAGGCGATCGCCAACTTCCTCAAGGAGAAGGAGGGCTTCTGCGTCCACTTCTCCTTCTCGATGGCCGCGATGGCCCGCACCCTCGGCATCCCCGCCCGGGTCGCGGTGGGCTTCACCCCCGGCACCCCTCGGCCGGACGGCACGATGTCGGTCGGCCTGCGCGACGCGCACGCCTGGCCCGAGCTGTACTTCGAGGGCGTGGGCTGGACGCGCTTCGAGCCGACGCCGACGCGGGGTTCGGCCCCCGACTACACCCGGCAGCAGGCTCCGGTGGGCAGCCCGAGCAGCCCGGCCGAACCGTCGAAGCGCGCCTCGGCCGAGCCGTCGGCGCAGCCCTCCGCGAGCGACTCCTGCCCGCCCGCCGACCGGCGTCTGGGCGACTGCGGCCCCTCGGCCGCGGCGGGTGTCGCGGGGCCGACGGACCGCGGCCCCTCGGCCCCGGCCCTGATCGGTACGGTCCTGGGGGTGGCGGCGCTGCTCGTGCTGCCGCTGCTTCCGCTGCTGTGGCGCAGGCGGGTCCGGGCCCGGCGGCTCGGCTCCGGCGGGCGCACCCCGGCGGACGCGGTGGCCCGTACGCTCGCCGCCTGGCAGGAGATCACCGACACCGCCTGGGACCACGGCATCCCGCCGGACGACTCGCAGACGCCCCGCAAGGCGGCGGCGCGGGTGGTGGCGCTGGGACGCCTCGACGGACCGGCGGCGGAGTCCGTCCACCGCGCGGCGAGCGCGGTGGAGCAGGTCCTGTACGCCCCCGTACCCCGGCCGGCCCCCGGTCTGGTGGACGATGTGGCCCGTGTGACGGCCGGCCTGCGTGCCGGGGCGGGCCGCCGCCAGGCCTGGCGGGCGATTTTCGCGCCCCGCTCAGCTGTCCGGGTGATCTGGGCCCTCTCCCTGCGCTGGGAACGTGCCGGGGCGGCGGTGACGGGCCGCATGCGCGGCTTGGCCGAGCGTCTGCGGCCCCGCCCCCGCAAGGCCCCGCCGGAATCAGCCCCGGGCAGGTAACCCTGGGGCTCCGCCCCAGACCCCGATCGCGCCTGAACGGCGCTCGTCCTCAAACGCCGGACGGGCTGGGGGTGCCTGCACTGGACCGCACCGAAGCATTCGGGGCCACCTACAGGGACGCGGGGCTGTGCCCTTTACGCGGCTCCGCCGCGGTGGGCGCGACCGGGGGTCCTGCTCCACCTACAGGGGCGCGGGGAACTGCGCGAATGGCCCCGCACGGTGGACGGACGACAACGGGTTCAGGGGCGCGGGGAACTGCGCGAACGGCCCCCACCGGGCCGCAGACAAAGTGGAGGTCGGGGGCGAAGCCCCAGGGGGTCGGGTACGCCGCAGGGGCGGCCACCTCGTGAAAGGTGACCGCCCCTGTGGTTCAGGTCAGAACGGGGCGGGGCTAGCGCCCCTCGTCGCGGCGACGCTGCCACCGCTGCTCGATCCGGTCCATCATCGAGCGCCGCTGACGAGCCTGCCGCGGCGCGGCGGAACCACCGGAACGCACCTCACCGGGACGCGGCGCCTTGCGCCACCCGGTGACCGCGAGCACCGCACATCCGAGCATGACGAGGAATCCCACCACACTGATCCAGATCTGCTGCGCGACCATTCCTGCCATGAGGAGCGCGATACCCACCAGGAAGCCGGCGACCGCCTGGTAGACCCGTCGCCGGGTGTACGTACGCAGCCCGCTTCCCTCAAGCGCTGTCGCGAACTTGGGATCTTCGGCGTACAGCGCTCGCTCCATCTGCTCGAGCATGCGCTGCTCGTGCTCCGAGAGCGGCACGGAGTCCTCCTACTCGTCGGTCGCGGGGGGCGACCGGATGCGGCCCCTTCAGGATAGGCAGGGAATCGCCCCCGTGAAACCCGCCCTCTACGCCAAATCGCCAGCCGGGCCGCCACGGCGGCTCGGCTGTGGAGATTCAATTCCCCAAGAGCCGATCCGTCATGCCGGACGGTGTCCCCCGATCATACGGGGCGAAGCCGCCGATCGGGGGGCCTGTGGCGTACTCCATGCGGCACAGCGTCGCTGATCAGCCCGTCGGGGGCCACCGGAGCGGAGTCAGCCGCGCTTCTCGCCCAGTACGTGCAGCTGGGTGGCGACGGCGTGGAAGGCGGGCAGCTCGGCCGCCGCGGCCTCCAGCTTGAGGAGTGCGTCCAGGGCGCCCGGCTCGGTGTCCACCAGGACACCGGGCACCAGGTCCGCGAAGACCCGGACGCCGTGCACCGCACCGGCGGCGGCCCCGGCGGCGCCGACGAGCTCGATGAGCTGCTCGGCGGTGAACCGGTGCGGCACCGGGTCGCCGTCGCCCCAGCGGCCCGCCGGGTCGGAGAGCGCGTGCCGGGCCTCGGTGAAGTGCCCGGCGAGCGCGCGGGAGAGCACCGCGCCGCCGAGACCCGCCGCGAGCAGGCTGAGCGCGCCTTCGGGCCGCAGCGCGTCCACCGCGTTGCGCACGCCCTCCGCCGGGTCCTCGACGTACTCCAGGACGCCGTGGCACAGCACCGCGTCGTAGCCGCCGCGCTCGACCACGTCGAAGAGGCCGAGCACATCGCCCTGGACGCCCTGCACCCGCTCGGCCGCCCCGGCCTCGGCGGCCCTGCGCTCCAGCGCGAACAGCGCGTTGGGGCTGGGGTCGACCACGGTGACCCGGTGGCCGAGCGCGGCCAGCGGGACCGCGAAGTTGCCGGAGCCGCCGCCGGTGTCCAGGACGTCCAGGGCCTCGCGACCGGTCACCTTGACCCGGCGGTCGAGCGCTTCCTTGAGAACCTCCCAGACCACGGCGGTACGAAGGGAGGCGCGGGGGCGCATGGGGTCCGACACGGCAGTTGACTCCTCGGCGCGGTGCCGCCGCGGACGCGGCGTGTGAAGGGTGAAGACCCGTCCACCCTATTGCCTCCCCGGCCCGCACCGGATCAGCCGCGGGCCGCCGTGCCCGGCGGTGTCCAGGGGCTCCGCCGCCGGTCAGCCCACCCCCCGCTCCTCGGCCCGCGCCGCCTCCGGCTCGCGCGGCCTCGGCTGGGGCAGTACCGGCTGGAGGACGAGCAGTCGCTCGACCAGGCGCAGGAACATCGCCGCGTCGCGGAGCAGATCGTCCGCGTCCCGGGTGGAGGCCGCTCCCCGGATGCCGGCCTCGGCGCGGGCCCGCCGGTCCGCCCCCGAGGCGAACAGGGCGCTCCACTCCGTCAGTTCGGGCGCTATCTCCGGCAGCACCTCCCAGGCGCTGCGGATGCGGTGGCGGCGGCGCGGGCCGGTCTCGGGCCGGCCACGGGCGGCGAGGACGGCTGCCGCGGTGCGCAGCGCGGCCAGATGGGCCGTCGCGTACCGCTCGTTGGGGGCGTCGAGGGCGGCCGCCTCGTCCAGGCCGCCGCGGGCCTGGGCGAGCAGGTCGAGGGCGGCGGGCGGTGCGCCCTCGCGGCGCAGCACCGGATGGACGTCGTTCGCGGGGCCTCCCGCCGGACCGTTCAGTGAGGGTGCAGGGCTGCTTGCGCGGCGCCGGGGTACAGCTGCTGCGTGGGAGCTGGCCATGACGAACCTCCTGTCGTCGTGTGACGGCACTGTGGCCGTATGTGTCCATCGTGAGGGTGGCCACTGACAATCGACTCGGATCACGCTCTGACCTGCTCCTTTGCCTCGTATGCAGGTTCGGGCTATCTTTTGTACTGACCAGTCAGTTCAAAGATGTGGCAGTTCGGCGAGGGGCCGGGGTTCCGGTCCGGGGACGCGCAGAGCAGGGGGGAATGTGGACAGCCCGCACGCGGAAGTGACCGGCGCGGCGATCCGTGCCGAGGGCTTCGGGCTCAAGGGGCCGCGCGGCTGGGCCTTCCGGGGGGTGTCCCTGGACGCCGCCCCCGGCTCGCTCATCGCGGTCGCGGGCCCCTCCGGTTCCGGCCGTACCTGCCTGCTGCTCGCCCTCACCGGCCGCATGAAGCCCGCCGAGGGCTGGGCGCGGGTGGCCGACCATCAGCTGCCCCGCAAGATGGCCGCCGTGCGGCGGATCAGCGCGCTCGGCCAGGTGCCCGGGGTGAGCGAGCTCGACCCGGCCTTCACCGTGGCCGAGCACCTGCGCGAGCGGGTGATGCTGCGGCGCCGCTACGACGGCTCGCTCCGCGCGCTGCTGCGCTCCCCCGCCCGGCGGCGGGCCGAGTCCCGCGGCCTCATCGACGAGGCGCTGGCCGGGGCGGGCCTCGACCTCGGCTCGCTGCCCAAGGGCGACCGCACCTCCGTACGCGATCTCGAACGCCTGGAGGCGCTGCGCCTGAGCGTGGCCCTCGCGCTGATCCAGCGGCCACGGCTGCTGGCGGTCGACGACACCGACATGAAGCTGTCGGACGGCGAACGCGGGGCCGCCTGGGCGCTGCTGCGCTCGCTCGCGGACGCGGGCACCACGGTCCTCGCGGTGTGCAGCGAGGCACCCGCCGAGGCCGACATCACCGTGACGACGGAACCCGGCGCCGAGGACGGGGCCACGAACGAGGAGGGGGCGGCGGATGCGTTCGCCACGACTGGCAGCGCTTGAGCTGAAGCGGTTCGGCAGGGGGAAGCTGCCGAGGGCGGCCCTGGTCGCGCTGCTTCTGCTGCCGCTGCTGTACGGCGCGCTCTACCTGTGCTCGTTCTGGGACCCCTACAGCCGTCTCGACCGCATACCCGTGGCGCTCGTCAACGACGACCAGGGGGCCGAGGCGGCCGGACAGAAGCTCAAGGTCGGCGACGAGCTCAGCAAGAAGCTGCTCGACAGCAAGACCTTCGAATGGCACGAGGTCAGTGACGCCGAGGCGCGCAAGGGCCTCGAAAAGGGCACGTACTACCTGTCGTTGACGATGCCCGCCGACTTCAGCAGGAGGATCGCGTCCAGCTCCGGCCAGGCCCCCGAGACGGGCGCGCTCCAGGTGCACACCAACGACGCGAACAACTACATCGTGGGGTCGATCTCGCGGACGGTGTTCGCCGAGGTGCGCGCCGCCGCCTCCACCAAGGCGTCCCGGTCGTTCCTCGACAAGATCTTCATCTCGTTCGCCGACCTCCACGACCAGACCGCGAAGGCCGCCAAGGGCGCGGGCGACCTCAAGGACGGACTCGGCAAGGCCAAGGACGGCGCCAAGGAACTGGCCGATCGCCTCCAGGACGCCAAGGACGGCAGCAGCAAGCTGGCCGACGGCATCGCCAAGCTCGACTCCGGCGCGGGCACCCTGGCCGGCGGCGCCCAGCAGGTCGCCGACGGCACCCAGCAACTCGCGGACAAGGTCAACGCGGCGGCCGGCCAGGCACGTCCGTACCTCAAGGACAACGGCAAGACCGTCGGCGACGCGGCGAAGCTCCTCGCGGACTCGATCCAGCCGGTGCGCGACCAGCTCACGCACATCATCGACCTCGCACCCGGCGCCGCGGCCGGCACCGCCAAGGCGTCCCGGGACCTGGACAACCTCTACCAGCAGCTCTGTGGGGACACGTCCACCGAGGGGCAGGTCTGCCCGAAGCTGAAGGAGGCCAAGAAGGCGATGGCCACCGGCGCGACCCTCACCGCGGACGTGAACAACCTCGTCAAGGACCAGGGGGGTGACTTCAAGAAGCTCGACAAGAGCCTCCAGGACCTCCAGACCAAGGCCCGGGACCTGGCCGCCAAGGCGCCGCACCTGGCCGGCGACTTGAACAAGCAGGTCGCCGACGTCAACAAGCTCAACAAGGGCGCGCACGACGTCGCCAAGGGCGCAACCGACATCCACACCGGCCTCGGCACCGCCAAGAAGGGCTCCACCGACCTCGACACGGGCGTCGGCAAGCTGGAGAAGGGCGCGGGCGACCTGGACGGCGGGATCGTGAAGCTCTCCGACGGCTCGGTCAAGCTGTCCGACGGCCTGCACGACGGCGTCGGGAAGATCCCGGACTACGACAAGCAGCAGCGCGACCAGCGCACCGAGGTGATGGCCGACCCCGTCAAGCTGGCCTCGCAGGCGATGCACAAGGCGCCCAACTACGGCACCGGCTTCGCCCCGTACTTCATCCCGCTCTCCCTGTGGGTGGGCGCGATGGTCGCGTACATGCTGATCCAGCCGCTCAACCGGCGCGCGCTCGCGGCCGGCGCCTCGGCCTGGCGGATCGCCTTCGCGGGCTGGCTGCCGGTGGCGGCCATCGGGCTCGCCCAGATCGCCGCGCTGATGGCGGTGCTGCACTTCGGGCTCGGCCTCGAAATGCAGCGCACGGCCGGGACGCTGGGCTATCTGGCCCTCACCGCCTGCTGCTTCACGGCGATCGTGCAGTGGCTGAACGCCAAGTTCGGGGCGGCCGGGCGCATCCTGGTGCTGGCCGTCCTGATGCTCCAGCTGACGTCGGCGGGCGGCACCTACCCCGTCCAGACCAGCCCGGCCTTCTTCAACGCCATCCACCCGTACCTGCCCATGAGTTACGTCGTGGACGGCCTGCGCAGGCTCATCAGCGGCGGCGACCTGGGCGTGGTGTGGCAGGGCTGCGCGGTCCTGACCGCCTTCACCGTGGGCGCCCTCGCGCTGACCGCGCTGTCCGCCCGGCAGAAGCAGGTGTGGTCGCTGGACCGGCTGCACCCCGAGCTGAGCCTGTGAGAATCGACGCCATGGAGAGCAGCAGCACCAGACGGCAGGCGACCCGGCAGAAGCTGTACGAGGCAGCCGTGACGCTCATCGCCGAACAGGGCTTCTCGGCCACCACGGTGGACGAGATCGCCGAGCGGGCCGGGGTCGCCAAGGGCACGGTCTACTACAACTTCAAGAGCAAGACCGAGCTGTTCGAGGAGCTGCTGCGGCACGGCGTGGGGCTGCTGACCGCGTCCTTGCAGGCGGCCGCGGACGAGACCGACGAGCGCGGCGGCACCAAGGTCGAGGCCCTGGACGCGATGATCCGGGCCGGCCTGGACTTCATCCACCGCTACCCCGCCTTCACCCAGCTCTACGTGGCCGAGCTGTGGCGCACCAACCGCGCCTGGCAGTCCACCCTCCTGGTGGTGCGCCGCGAGGCGGTCGCCGTCGTGGAGACGGTGCTGCGGGACGCGGTCGGCGCGGGCGAGCTGAGCGAGGAGATCGACATCCCGCTGACGGCCGCGGCCCTGGTCGGGATGGTCCTGGTGGCCGCCCTGGACTGGCAGGCCTTCCAGAGCGAACGCTCCCTGGACGACGTCCACGCGGCGCTCTCCAGGCTGCTGCACGGCAGGGTCAGCGGGCGCTAGCGGCGCTCGGCCCCCGACACGGGCGGGCGCGGCGCACGGCCGGAAGCGGAAGCACGCCGGGCCGGTGCGGCTCATTCCCCCATGAACCGCACCGGCCCGGCGCTTCCCCCGTACGTCCCCCCGTACCTCATCACGTTCGGGGAGCCGCGCCGGTTCCGCCACCCCGTGTCGGCGGTACCGGCGCCGCGCCCCTTCCGTGGTCTCCACCTTCCCGTCCCCGCAGGTGGAAGCCCATCCGCTCAGGTACTCATCTCACGTCCTGAGTACGGATACTCATACCTCCGCGGCCAAGCTCATTCGGGGGCGGCCCGATCTGGTTACCATCGCGATCGTGTCCGTACTCCCCCTCGTGTTCACCAGCGGCTGGGCGAGCGGGGTCAACGCGTACGCGGTGGTCCTGCTGCTCGGCCTCTTCGGCGCCACCGGCCTCAGCGACCAGGTGCCCGCCGCGCTTGAGCGGCCCGATGTCCTGATCGCGGCCGGCGTGCTGTTCCTGTGCGAGGCGGTCGCCGACAAGATCCCGTACGTCGACTCGGTCTGGGACTCCGTGCACACGGTGATCCGGCCGATCGCGGGCGCGGTCGTCGGGGCGCTGCTCGCCGGGCAGAACGGTTCGCTGCCCGATCTCGCGGCCGGTGCGGTGGGCGGCTCGACCGCGCTGCTGAGCCATCTGGTCAAGGCCGGGACCCGGATGGCGGTGAACACCTCGCCCGAGCCGTTCAGCAACATCGCGCTGAGCACGGCGGAGGACCTGGGAGTCGCCGGGCTCATAAGCTTCGCGATCTTCCATCCGCTCGCGGCGGCCGTGATCGCGGGCACCCTGCTGCTCATCGGCCTCGTGATACTGGTCGTCCTGTGGCGGAAGATCCGCCGGTTCAGGCGGCGCAGGGCACAGCGCCGGGAGGAGAAGCGGCTGGCGGCGGGGGTTCCGCGCCCGCCGGAGTGAGGTGTCAGTGGCGGCGGATAAAGTCGCCGGCATGGCACGGATTGCGGTGATCGGCGCCGGTGTGGGCGCCATGGCGGCTGCTGCCCGGCTGGCCGTGGCAGGCCACCGGGTGACGGTGTACGAGCGCTCGTCGACGTACGGCGGCGCGCTGGGACGGTTCGAGCGGGACGGTTTCGTGTTCGACACCGGCCCCGGTCTGCTGCGGCTGCCCGCGGTCTACCGGGACCTGTTCGTGAAGACCGGCAAGGAGCCGCTGGAGAGCGTCGTCGAGCTGGCTCCGGTCGACCCGGCCGCGCGCCACGTCTTCCCCGACGGCAGCGAGGTCACGCTGCCCAACGCCTCGCGCGCGGGCGTGATGTCCGCGTTGGACGAGGCCTTGGGCGAGGGCGCGGGCGAGCGCTGGGGAGCCTTTTTGATCCGCGCCCGCGAGGCCTGGGACCGCACGCGCAGGCCCCTCCTGGAGGAGCCGCTGTGGCCCAACTGGGAGGTGCTGGCCCGCGAGCCCTACCCCGCGCCCAGGCAGCGCAGGCTGCTGCGCGCGCCCCGGCAGGCGGCGACGCTCGGCGAGGTCGCCGCGTGGGAGCTGGGCGGCGGCCGGCTCGGCGCGCTCCTGGAGGGCTGCGCCCTGGAGTACGGCCTCGATCCGCGGACGGCTCCGGCGGCCGCGGCCGTGCTGCCGTACATGGAGCAGACCTTCGGCAGTTGGTATGTGCGCGGCGGCATGCGGGAGCTGGCGCGTGCGGTGCACGAGCGGTGTGTGGCCCGCAGGGTCGCGTTCGTCTTCGGCGCCGAGGTGCGGCGGATCGTGGAGAAGGACGGCCGGGCGGCCGGGGTGGAGCTGGCCGACGGCACCGTGGCGCAGGCGGACCACGTGGTGTGCGGCGCCGACCCGCGCGGGCTCGAACGGATGCTGCCCGGCCGGGAGTTGTGGGCGGCCGGCACGGTCCGTCCGGCCGCCGGGGTCCGGCCGAGCCGTTTCACGGTGCTGCTCGCCCTGCGCGGCGCCCGCCCGGCCGGCGCCGCGCACCGCACGGTGGTGCACTCGCCGGACGCCCCGGCCGAGGCCCGCGCGGCCTTCGCGGGCCCGCAGCACGCGCCGCCCACGGTCACGGTGCTGCGCCCCGACGACCCGGCGGTGCGCCCCGACGACGACCACGAGGCGCTGACGCTGACGGCGACGGTCGCGCCGCACGGCCCGGTCGACTGGACGGACGGGGCCCAGGTGCGGCGCCGCACCGACGAGCTGATCGCGGCCGCGGCACGGGCCGTGCCCGATCTGCGTGAGCGCCTCCTCTGGCACGAGTCCCGCACCCCGGCACACCTCGCGGACACGACCGGCGCCGAGGGCGGCTCGGTGCCCGCGCCCTCCCTTGCCGGGGCCGGGGCCGCGTTCCTGCACCCGTCCAACACCACCGCCCTGCCGGGGCTGCACCTCGCGGGCGGCTGGGCGCACCCGGGCGGCGGGCTCGCGCACACCGGGATGTCGGGCGCTCTCGTGGCCGGCCTGATCGTGGAGGGGGACGACTTCCGGGGCTCGCAGTGAGCCGTGCACCCCGCCCGGCCAACGGTCAGTAGCGGTAGGGCTGTTGCTCGGGGTGCTGCGGCGCGTCCGGGTGGTTCTGGTGGTTCTGCTGGTGGTTCTGCCGGCCCGCGTGGTTCGGGTCGTACGGCGGCTGGGCCTGCTGCTGCTCGTAGGGCGGGTAGTCGCCGTCGCGCTGCTGCGGCACCCAGACGCCACCGGGCGGGGTGTCCGTCCCGTACTGCGCGGCGAGCGGATCGGGGTAGGACTGCTGGCCGCCGAAGCTGTCGTAGCCGGTGTAAGCGCCGTACGCCTGGCCGCCGTTGCCGATGTACGGGTCCGAGTAGGCGGCGTACTGCTGCTGCCCGGCACCCGTCTCGTCGTACTGCGGGGCGTACGGGTCGGCGTACGGCTGCTGCGGGTCGTAGGCGCCGTACTGGGGCTGGGCCTCGGGCTGCTGAGCGGCGCCGTAGATGCCGTACTGGCCGGTGTCTTCGGGCACGGGCAGCGGCGCGTAGACCGAATCGGCTTGCGCCGCAAGGTCGTTGGCGTCCAGGGGGGCCGCCTCGGTGGCCTCCTCGTACTGGAGGTCCGAGACCTCCAGGACCGGCTCCGCCTCGGGGGCGCCCCGGCGGCCCGCCCTGCGGCGGCGGCTGGCGCCGGGCCGGCCGCCGATCGCCCAGCCGGTGGAGAAGCCCTTGCGGAAGGACAGGGTCACATACGCCTGTCCGACGGCGAAGGCGATCGCGCCCAGGATGATCACGAAGACGGACGGGACGAGGACGCCGACGACCACGCCGAGGAAGCCGGTGAAGGCGAGCAGCCGCCAGCGCAGCCGCGCCTTGTACTGCAACAGCACCTCGCCGAGCAGCCACAGCGCCACGATTCCGAACGCGATGTAGAGGACCGTCCAGCCCATGTACGCCCCTCATTCTCCTGCCCCGGGTACAGCTGTCCCCTGACCCGGGTACCGGTTTCCGGCTACGCCTGCTGGTGCAGGCCGAGATTCTCGTAGATTTCGAGCGTCGCCGTGGAGTTGTTGAGGGTAATGAAGTGCAACCCGGGAACGCCATCGGCGAGCAGCCGCGAGCAGAACTCGGTGGCGAACTCGATGCCCATGGAGCGTACAGCGGCCGGGTCGTCCTTGGCCGCAAGCATCCGGTCCCGGAGCTCCGCCGGGAAGACCGCGTTGCTGAGCTGCGGCAGTCGCCCCAGCTGCTTCACGCTGGTCACGGGCAGGACCTCGGGGATGATCGGGGTCTCGCAGCCGGCCGCCGCGACCCGGTCGCGCAGCCGGGAATAGTTCTCCGGCTCGAAGAACATCTGCGTGATGGCGTAGTCCGCACCGGCCCGGCATTTGTCCACGAAGTTCCGGATGTCGGAATCCCAGTCCGCGGAGCGGGGGTGCATCTCGGGGAAGGCCGCGACGCCGACGCAGAAGTCGCCCGACTCCCGGATCAGGGAGACCAGTTCGGCCGCGTAGGTCACGCCCTCGGGGTGCTTGACCCATTCGCCCATCGGGTCGCCCTTCGGGTCGCCGCGCACCGCGAGGATGTTGCGGATCCCGGCGTCGGCGTACTGCCCGACCGTGTGGCGCAGCTCGGCGACCGAGTGCCCGACGGCGGTGAGGTGGGCGACCGGCGTGAGGGTGGTGTCCTCGGCGATCTGCTGGGTGGCCTCGACGGTCCCGGTGCGGGTGGTGCCACCGGCGCCGTAGGTGACGGAGACGAAGTCGGGAGCTACCGCCTCGACCCGACGCAACGCGTTCCAGAGGTTCCGCTCGCCCTTCTCCGTCTTGGGCGCGTAGAACTCGAAGGAATACGTGGTCTCGCCGGTCGCGAGCATGTCGCGCACGGTGCGCGCGCGATCAGTCCTGGTGGAAGCAGTGCCTAGGGCCATACTGGCAGGTTAGCCACGGGGGCCCGGCACCCCAACCACGCGGGGGTGAATTGTCTCGATTGCCGGACTTCTGTCCACCCCTCGGACGGCGGACCGCTCAGCGGGCGCCGAGGCGCTCCCGGACGCGCTGCGCGAGGTCGGCGGCGGCCGCGGCCGGGTCGTCGGCCTCGGTGATCGCCCGCACCACGACGACCCGGTCCGCGCCCGCGTCCAGGACCTCGTCCAGGTTGGCCGCGTCGATCCCGCCGATCGCGAACCAGGGACGGTCCGTCGCGAGCGAGGCCGTGTAACGCACCAGGTCGAGGCCGGGCGCGTGGCGGCCGGGCTTGGTGGGGGTGGGCCAGCAGGGGCCGGTGCAGAAGTAGTCCACGCCGGGCTCGACGGCGGCCGCGGCGGCCTCCGCCTCCGCGTGCGTGGAGCGGCCGATCAGGACGCCTTCGCCCAGGATCGCGCGGGCGGCGGGCACCGGCAGGTCGCCCTGGCCCAGGTGCAGCACATCGGCGCCGATGGCGTGGGCCACGTCGGCGCGGTCGTTGACCGCGAGCAGCTTGCCGTGCCGGCGGCAGGCGTCGGCCAGGACGGCCAGGTGCTCCAGCTCCTCGGCGGCCTCCATGCCCTTGTCGCGCAGCTGCACGATGTCGACGCCGGACGCGAGCACGGCGTCCAGGAAGGCGGGCAGGTCGCCCTGGCGCTTGCGGGCGTCGGTGCACAGGTAGAGCCGGGCATCGGCGAGCTGCTCACGGGCCGTGGGCATGGAAGGTCCCCCGTTGTGGTCGTCTTCGGCCGGGCCGCGCGGTGTACGGCCGGGTGGACCGGACCGTACACCGCGCGGCGTTCGGCGCTGTCGGGTGGGCTCGGCTCAGAGAGCGAGCGCCTGGGCGCGGCGCTTCACCTCCGTGCCGCGATTCTCGCTGAGGGCCTCGGCGGGGGTGCCGGGGAGCGTCGGATCCGGAGTGAAGAGCCACTCCAGCATCTCCTCGTCGGAGAAGCCGTCGTCCCTCAGCAGCGTCAGCGTCCCGGTCAGGCCCTTCACCACCTTGTCGGTGTCGATGAAGGCGGCGGGCACCTGGAGCGCCCTGTTCTCACCGCGGCGTACGGCGATGAGCTGGCCCTCCTTGACCAGCTGCCGTACGCGCGTCACCTCCACGTCCAGCATCTCCGCGATGTCGGGGAGGTGGAGCCAGGCGGGGACGAGAGCATCAATCTTTGCGTCAATCTCGGTCACGGTCCAAGCGTGCCACCTCGCACGGGCACTCGGTACCGGGGTGACCCCTCGGGGGCTGTGCCCCCGCGCCCCTTCCTGGGGGCGGCGCCCCCAGGCCCCCGCTCCTCAGGCGCCGGAGGGGCTCCATCCGGTTCTGGCTGCGGATCGTGCGTGGTTGCTCGCGCAGTTCCCCGCGCCCCTGTAGGTGACCCGGGACCCTTGCTCGCGCCCACCGTGGCGGAGCCACGCAAATGTCACAGCCCCGCGCCCCCAACCCCCTTTCCGCTGCGGACCGTGCTCGCTTCTCGCGCCGTTCCCCGCGCCCCTGTAGGTGACCCCGGGTCCCGTTACGTCAGCGTGGCCGACTTCAGGGGGATCGATGGATCCGCCGTCTTCGACGGGTCCATGCGGGTGCTCGCGGCGATCAGTTTGCGGCCCTGGGCCAGGTCTCGGGGGCGGCCCACCGCCAGGAGCGCCACCAGGGCGCCGTCCCTGAGCCAGCAGACGGACCAGGGCGTCGAGGACGGGTCGCCGCGGTGGATCAGTTCGTCCGTGTCGGTGTGGTGGCCCGCGTACTGGACGAAGCGGCCGAACTGCTCGGACCAGAAGTACGGGACCGGGTCGTAGTCGGTGGGGGCCTCGCCCACGATGTCGGCGGCGACCGTGCGCGGGCCCTGGAGCGCGTTGTCCCAGTGGTGGACCAGGAGGCGCTCGCCGAAGCGGGCGGAGGGGAACGAGGCGCAGTCGCCGACCGCGTACACATCGGGCAGCGAGGTGCGCAGGCGGGCGTCCGCGGTGATCGCGCCCTCGGGGCCGAGCGCGATGTCCGAGCCGGCCAGCCAGCCGGTCGCGGGGCGGGCGCCGATGCCGATGACGACCGCGTCGGCCGGCAGCCGGCGCCCGTCGGCGAGCAGCACCTCGCCCGGCACGACCGCCTGGACCCGGGCGCCGGTGACGAGTTCGGCGCCGGACTCGGTGTACCAGCCGGTCATCGGGGCGGCGACCGCGGCGGGGAGCACCTCGGCCAGCGGGCGGTCGGCGGCCTCCACGACGGTGACCTCGCAGCCCGCGTCCCGCGCGGCCGTCGCGAACTCCGCGCCGATCCACCCGGCGCCCACCACCACGATCCGGTGGCGCTGGTCGAGGACCGGGCGGAGCCGGCGCGCGTCGTCGAGGGTGCGCAGCAGGTGGACGCCGGGCACCCCCTGGCTGCCGGGCAGGGTGAGCGGCTCGGCGCCGGTGGCGATGACGAGGGTGTCGTACGCCACCTCGCCCGCCTCGGTCACCACGCGGTGCTCCTCGGGGCGCACCCCGGTGACTTCGAGGCCCAGGCGGAGATCGACACCGAGTGCCTCGAAGTCCACCTCGAAGGCCGAGCCCTCGGCCTTGCCGAGCAGGACGGCCTTGGACAGCGGGGGCCGGTCGTAGGGCTGGTGGGGCTCGGCGCCGATGAGGGTGATGGCTCCGGTGAAGCCCTGTTCGCGCAGGGCCACCGCGGTCTGCACGCCGGCCATGCCCGCGCCGACGACGACCACGTGCCGCGCTTCGGATTGCGTCTGCTGTTCGCTCACCCGATCACCATAAGCAGCTGACTATTTGTCAGGTAAGGGGCCGGGCCGCGGCGGACGCCTCCCGGGCGCCCGGACGCTCCCTTACTGCACGCCGGGGGCTCGGGCTATGGTGGCAGGCGTAAAGCACTCGCGGGAGCCCGGACGCACCGGGCTGAGAGGGAGGCTGGGCGGCCTCCGACCGTACGAACCTGATCCGGGTCATGCCGGCGAAGGGAGGGGCTGGACGCCCATGCGTTCTTCACAGCGAGGGCCCGGGAACGGGTCCGACGTCCTCGTGGTCGGGGGCGGCATCATCGGGCTCGTCACCGCGTGGCGGGCCGCCCAGCGCGGAATGAGCGTCGTGCTCGTCGACCCCGAGCCGGGCGGCGGGGCCGCCCAGGTCGCGGCCGGGATGCTCGCCGCCGTCACCGAACTCCACTACGGCGAGCAGACGCTGCTCGCCCTGAACGTCGAGTCCGCCCGGCGCTATCCGGCCTTCGCGGCCGAGCTGAGCGAGGTCACGGGCCTCGACACCGGTTACCGCGCCTGCGGCACCCTGGCCGTGGCGCTCGACTCCGACGACCGCGCCCACCTGCGCGAGCTGCACGCCCTCCAGGTCCGCTGCGGCCTGGAGTCGGAGTGGCTGTCCGGACGCGACTGCCGCCGCCTTGAGCCCATGCTCGCGCCCGGGGTACGCGGCGGGCTGCGCGTGGACGGCGACCACCAGGTCGACCCGCGCCGCCTGGCCAAGGCCCTGGTAGCCGCCTGTACGGAGGCCGGGGTGCGCTTCGCGCACGGCTGGGCCGAGCGGCTCACGGTGGTACGGGAGCGGGCGGCGGGAGTCGTCCTGGCGGACGGCACCGGGCTCGCCGCCGGCCAGGTGGTCCTCGCCGCGGGCAGCCTCAGCGGGCGCCTCGCGGGCGTACCGGAGGAGCTTCTTCCGCCCGTCCGCCCGGTCAAGGGCCAGGTCCTGCGCCTGACCGTGCCGCCCGCCTGCGCGCCGTTCCTGTCCCGGACCGTGCGGGCGGTGGTGCGGGGCAGCGATGTCTATCTCGTACCGCGCGAGAACGGCGAGCTGGTCGTCGGCGCCACCAGTGAGGAACTCGGCTGGGACACCACGGTCACCGCGGGCGGGGTCTATCAACTCCTGCGCGACGCACATGAGTTGGTGCCCGGGATCACGGAGCTTCCGCTCACCGAGACCCGCGCCGGGCTGCGTCCCGCCTCCCCCGACAACGCGCCCCTGCTCGGCCCGACCGCGCTGTCCGGGCTGCTGCTCGCCACCGGTCACTACCGCAACGGCGTGCTGCTCACGGCGGTCACCGGCGATGTCATGGCACATGCCCTGGCCACCGGTGAACTGCCCGACGAGGCACGCCCGTTCACCCCACGACGCTTCACCTCCGCACCTCGGGAGCTGACGACCGCATGACCATCTCCGTCAACGGCGAGCCCCGTGCGCTCGCCTCCGGGACCACCCTCGACCTCCTCGTCGCCGCCCTCACCCCGTCGCGCTCCGGGGTCGCCGCCGCCGTCAACGAGACGGTCGTGCCGCGCAGCGCCTGGCCGACGACCACGCTCGACGACGGCGACCGCGTCGAGGTCCTCACCGCCGTGCAGGGGGGCTGACCATGGCCGACGACCTGCTGACCATCGCCGACACCACCTTCGACTCCCGGCTGATCATGGGCACCGGCGGGGCGCCCAGCCTCGACGTCCTGGAACGCGCCCTCGCGGTCTCCGGCACCGAACTCACCACCGTCGCGATGCGCCGCCTCGACCCGAGCGTGCAGGGCTCGGTGCTCTCCGTCCTGGACCGGCTCGGCATCCGGGTGCTGCCCAACACCGCGGGCTGCTTCACCGCGGGCGAGGCCGTGCTCACCGCGCGCCTGGCCCGCGAGGCGCTCGGCACGCACTGGGTGAAGCTGGAGGTCGTCGCCGACGAGCGCACCCTGCTGCCCGACCCGATCGAACTCCTCGACGCCGCCGAGGTGTTGGTCGACGACGGGTTCACCGTCCTGCCCTACACCAATGACGACCCCGTCCTCGCGCGCAAGCTGGAGGACGTCGGCTGCGCGGCGATCATGCCGCTCGGCTCCCCCATCGGCTCGGGCCTCGGCATCCGCAACCCGCACAACTTCGAGCTGATCGTGGACCGGGCGAACGTCCCGGTGATCCTCGACGCGGGCGCCGGCACCGCGTCCGACGTGGCACTGGCGATGGAACTCGGCTGCGCCGCGGTGATGCTGGCCTCGGCGGTGACCCGGGCCCAGGAGCCGGTCCTGATGGCCGAGGCGATGCGGCACGCGGTGGAGGCGGGCCGGCTCGCCCACCGCGCGGGCCGCATCCCGCGCCGCCACTTCGCCGAGGCGTCCTCGACGATGGCCGGGCGGGCCGCACTCGACCCCGAGCGGCCCGCGTTCTAGCCGCGTTCCGGGAGTTCCTCGTCACAGCTCGGCTTCAGTAGGGCCCCCGGAACGCACGCGGCGTGAAGGGGGCCGGGCGGCGCTCGTAAACTCTCCTCCGTGGATACGACCCTTCATGACCCCCTCGTCGGGCAGGTGCTCGACGGCCGCTACCGCGTCGACGCGCGCATCGCCGTCGGCGGTATGGCCACGGTCTACCGGGCCGTCGACACCCGCCTCGACCGGGTACTCGCCCTCAAGGTGATGCATCCGAGCCTCGCCGCCGACGCCTCCTTCGTGGAGCGCTTCATCCGGGAGGCCAAGTCGGTGGCCCGGCTCGCGCACCCCAATGTGGTCGGCGTCTTCGACCAGGGGGCGCAGGACCAGTACGTGTACCTGGCGATGGAGTACATCGCGGGCTGCACCCTGCGCGATGTGCTGCGCGAGCGCGGCGCGCTCCAGCCGCGCGCGGCCCTCGACATCCTGGAGCCCGTCCTGGCGGCCCTCGGCGCCGCGCACCGGGCCGGGTTCGTGCACCGGGACATGAAGCCCGAGAACGTGCTGATCGGCGACGACGGCCGGGTCAAGGTCGCCGACTTCGGCCTGGTCAGGGCGGTCGACTCAGTCACCAGCACCACCGGCTCGGTGCTCGGCACGGTCTCCTACCTCGCCCCCGAGCAGATCGAGCACGGCACCGCGGACACCCGCGCCGACGTGTACGCCTGCGGCGTGGTCCTGTACGAGATGCTGACCGGCGCCAAGCCGCACGTCGGGGACACCCCCGCCCAGATCCTCTACGCCCACCTCCACGAGGGGGTGCCCGCGCCCTCCGCGGCCGTGCCGGGCCTCGCCCTGGAGCTGGACGAGCTGGTCGCCTCCGCGACCGCCCGCAACCCGGAGGTCCGCCCGCACGACGCGGTGGCCCTGCTCGCCGAGACCCTCACGGCCCGCGCGGCCCTGGGCGAGGAGCAACTGGACGCCGTCCCGCCGGGCGCCCGTCCCGCCGCCGGTGAGTCGGGCGCCGAGGACCGGACGAGCGTGATCCCGCGCGCCCTGCCGACACCGGCCACCGCGGCGCCCGGCGCGCTGCCCGCCGACGCCGTGCCGGGCCAGGACGCCCACCGCACGACCCGGCTGCGGACCGACGAGCCCGTCAACCGCACCAGCCGGCTGATCATGCCGCAGCGCATCGACGACGAGCCGGAACCGCGGGGAGCGCGCCGAGTGCGCGAGCGCCTCGGCAGCCGGCGTGGCCCGGTCGCGGTGGTGGCTGCGCTGCTCCTGATCCTCGGGGTCGGGGCCGGGGTCTGGTACATCAACTCCGGCCAGTTCACCCGGGTTCCGGCCCTCATCGGGCAGACCGAGGACGCGGCGAAGAAGAAGCTGTCCGGTGCCGGACTCGACGTCAAGAAGGTCGACCGGCAGTTCA
Source organism: Streptomyces sp. CB01201 (assembly GCF_002803085.1). GTDB lineage: Bacteria > Actinomycetota > Actinomycetes > Streptomycetales > Streptomycetaceae > Streptomyces > Streptomyces hundungensis. The sequence goes on from NZ_NNBJ01000003.1 coordinate 397,570, forward strand.
GCGACACCGTCGAGCGGGGCCAGGTCGTCTCGACCGATCCGGCGACCGGCGCCCGCATCCGCGGCAACGGCGCGGTGACCCTGGTGATCTCGCGCGGCCCGGAGACGGCCCAGGTGCCGAAGCTCGACGGGATGCCGCTCGACCGGGCGAAGGACGAGCTCCAGAAGGCGGGCTTCGCGCCGGGCGACACCTCCAGCGAGTTCAATGACAGCGTCGCGCAGGGCTCGGTGATCCGCACCGACCCGGCCGCGGGCATCAAGCGCCACACGGACACGGCCGTCTCCCTCGTCATCAGCAAGGGCGCCCCGGTCGATGTGCCCGGGGTCGTCGGCGACTCGGTGGCCGATGCCACCGCCGCGCTCCAGGACGCCGGGCTGAAGGTCACCGTCTCGCCCGACCAGGTCGAGTCGCAGCAGGACGCGGGCAAGGTCGCGGCCCAGTCCGCCGCCGAGCACGCCCAGCTCGCCCAGGGCGACAGCGTGACGCTGACCGTGTCCAAGGGCCCCCGGATGGTCACCGTGCCCAAGGTGACCGGCGAGAAGTCCGGGGACGCGCAGAAGGATCTGGAGAAGGCCGGCTTCAAGGTGAAGGTCGACCGCAGCTTCCCGTTCCTCAGCGACGAGGTGTCGGGTCAGTCCGTCGCCGCCGGCGCCCAGGCACCCGAGGGCTCCACCATCACCATCACCACCAAGGGACTGTAGGTAGCCACCCCATGCGCAACCCCATCGGCGGCCACGTCCCCGTGGCCGGCGGCCTCGCCACGGTCGGCCTCTCCTACGCGCGCGAGATCGGCGCCGAGACCGTCCAGGTCTTCGCCGCGAATCCGCGCGGCTGGGCCACCCCCACCGGGAACCCGGCCCAGGACGAGCAGTTCCGGGCCGAGTGCGCCGAGGCGTCGATACCGGCGTACGTGCACGCTCCGTACCTGATCAACTTCGGCTCGCACACCGGGGCGACGGTGGAGAAGTCGGTGGAGTCGCTGCGGCACTCCCTGCGCCGGGGCCGTGAGATCGGCGCGCTCGGCGTGGTCGTGCACACCGGCTCGGCGACCGGCGGGCGTCCGCGCGCGGAGGCGCTCGCCCAGGTCAGGGCGCATCTGCTGCCGCTCCTGGACGAACTGACCCACGACGACGACCCGTTCCTGCTCCTGGAGTCGACCGCCGGGCAGGGCTCCTCGCTGTGCTCGCGCACCTGGGACTTCGGCCCGTACTTCGAGGCCCTGGACTCCCACCCCATGCTGGGCGTCTGCCTGGACACCTGCCACATCTACGCGGCCGGGCACGACCTGGCCGGGCCCGGCGGGATGAAGCAGACCCTGGACCTGCTCGTGGACACCGTCGGCGAGGGACGGCTGAAACTGATCCACGCCAACGACTCCAAGGACGTGGCCGGCGCGCACAAGGACCGCCACGAGAACATCGGCTCGGGACACATCGGCGAGGAGCCGTTCCGCGAGCTGCTCGGGCATCCGGCGACCGAGGGCGTACCGCTGGTGATCGAGACGCCGGGCGGCAAGGAGGGGCACGCCGCCGACGTGGCCCGGCTGAAGTCGCTGCGCGTCTAGGCGCGGGGGCTGTTCAGCGGGCGGAGCTCAGAGCTCGGGGCCGTCCCCGGGCTCCTCCTGGTAGGAGTAGCGCTGCTCGCGCCAGGGGTCGCCGATGTTGTGGTAGCCCCGCTCCTCCCAGAAGCCCCGGCGGTCCGCCGTCATGTACTCGATGCCGCGGACCCACTTGGGGCCCTTCCAGGCGTACAGGTGCGGCACCACCAGGCGCAGCGGGAAGCCGTGTTCGGCGGTGAGCAGGTCACCGCCGTTGTGGGTGGCGAAGAGCGTGCGGTCGGAGAGGAAGTCGGCGAGCCGCAGGTTGGAGCTGAAGCCGTATTCGGCCCACACCATCACATGGGTGACATCGGCGGCGGGTGGCGCGATCCCGGCTATCGTGCGGGCGCCGACCCCGCCCCATTCGGCCCCGAGCATCGAGAACTTGGTGACACAGTGCAGGTCGGCGACCACGGTCTCGAACGGCAGCGCCGAGAACTCCTCGTGGTTCCAGCAGTGCTTCTCGCCGTCGGCGGTGGCCCCGAAGACCCGGAACTCCCAGCGCTCCGGCTTGAACTTGGGCACCGGTCCGTAGTGGGTGACCGGCCAGCCGCGCTGGAGGCGCTGCCCCGGCGGAAGCTCCGTGTGCGCTGCTCCCTGCCGCTCCCGGCTCTCCGGCTGACCCATGACTCCATGGTGACAGACCCCGGGGGGTGGTGTTGACCAGGGACGTCTCTATTCGGGCAACTCCTACTAAGCATGCACTTACTGGACGGGTCCTGATCACGGTGCGAGGATGCGCGCAACTTGCCCAGTAACCGCTTGGAAGGAGCCTCTGCGATGCAGGGCGACCCCGAGGTCATCGAATTCCTGAATGAGCAGCTGAGTGCCGAGCTGACGGCGATCAATCAGTACTGGCTGCACAGCGCGATGCAGGCCAACTTCGGCTGGACGAAGCTGGCCAAGTACACGCGTCACGAGTCGATCGACGAGATGAAGCACGCGGAGGTGCTGACCGACCGGATCCTGTTCCTGGACGGTCTGCCGAACTTCCAGCGGCTCTTCCATGTGCGCATCGGGCAGACGGTCACCGAGATGTTCCAGGCGGACCGGCAGATCGAGGCCGAGGCGATCGACCGCCTCAAGCGCGGCATCGAGGTCATGCGCGCCAAGGGCGACATCACCTCGGCGAACATCTTCGAGTCGATCCTGGCCGACGAGGAGCACCACATCGACTACCTGGACACCCAGCTGGAGCTGGTGGAGAAGCTCGGCGAGGCGCTCTACATCGCGCAGCTCATCGAGCAGCCGGAGAGCTGACGGACACCGTCGGCCACCGGGGCGGCCGCCCGGGGGCGGGCGGCCTCGTGTCAGGCGGCCTCGTCGAGCGCCGTGGCGGCGAACTCCGGCTCCGGGGCGACGGCGGTGAGCGCGGGCCTGCCCTGCTCCACCAGCTCGCGCCGGGGGCACGCGCCGCGTCCGAGCAGCGACTGGATGCGGCGCACGCAGGAACCGCAGTCGGTGCCGGCCTTGGAGGCGGACGCTATCTGGCGGGGGGTGCACGCACCGCCCTCCGCGTGCTTCTTGACCTGCTCTTCGGTGACACCGAAGCAGTTGCACACGTACACGCGGTTCACCTCCCGAGGTGATCGACACGGGGTCGATGGACATGCCGTCCCGAGCGACCGATTCCCGTTTCGTCGGTGAGGCAACCCTAACCTTACCCGGCACCCCGGAAGCGCGACAGCCCCGGTACGCCAGTGGGGCGCGGATCACATGGATCCGCGCCCCACTGTCCTGCCCCGGGGAATTACTGGTCGCGGTACATCTCGGCGACCAGGAACGCCAGGTCCAGGGACTGGCTGCGGTTCAGGCGGGGGTCGCAGGCCGTCTCGTAGCGCTGGTGCAGGTCGTCCACGAAGATCTCGTGGCCGCCGCCCACGCACTCGGTGACGTCGTCACCGGTGAGCTCGACGTGGATGCCGCCCGGGTGGGTGCCGAGGGCCTTGTGGACCTCGAAGAAGCCCTTGACCTCGTCCAGGACGTCGTCGAAGCGACGCGTCTTGTGGCCGGAGGCCGCCTCGAAGGTGTTGCCGTGCATCGGGTCGGTGACCCAGGCGACGACCGCGCCGGAGGCGGTGACCTTCTCGACGAGCTCGGGCAGCTTGTCCCTGACCTTGTCCGCCCCCATGCGGACGACGAAGGTCAGCCGGCCCGGCTCGCGGTCCGGGTCGAGGCGGTCCACGTAGGTGAGCGCCTCGTCGACGGTGGTCGTCGGGCCGAGCTTGATGCCGATCGGGTTGCGGATCCGGGACGCGAACTCGATGTGCGCCCCGTCCAGCTGCCGGGTGCGCTCGCCGATCCACACCATGTGGCCGGAGGTGTCGTACAGCTCGCCGGTGCGCGAGTCGGTGCGGGTCAGGGCCGACTCGTAGTCGAGGAGCAGCGCCTCGTGGGAGGCGTAGAACTCGACGGCCTTGAACTCGGCCGGGTCGGTGCCGCAGGCCTTCATGAAGTTGAGCGCGTTGTCGATCTCGCGGGCGAGCTGCTCGTAGCGCTGGCCCGAGGGGGACGACTTCACGAAGTCCTGGTTCCAGGCGTGCACCTGGCGCAGGTCCGCGTAGCCGCCGGTGGTGAAGGCGCGCACCAGGTTGAGCGTCGAGGCGGACGCGTTGTACATCCGCTTCAGGCGCTCGGGGTCGGGGACGCGGTCCTTCTCCGTGAAGGCGAAGCCGTTCACGGAGTCGCCGCGGTAGGTCGGCAGGGTCACGCCGTCGCGGGTCTCGGTGCCCTTGGAGCGGGGCTTGGAGTACTGGCCGGCGATGCGGCCGACCTTCACCACGGGCACGGAGGCCGCGTAGGTGAGGACGGCGCTCATCTGGAGGAGGGTCTTCAGCTTGGCCCGGATGTGCTCGGCCGAGACGGCGTCGAAGGCCTCGGCACAGTCGCCGCCCTGGAGCAGGAACGCCTCGCCCTGGGCGACGGCTCCCAGGCGGGCGCGCAGCTGGTCGCACTCGCCCGCGAAGACGAGCGGCGGATACGATTCGAGGTCCGCGATCACATCGCGCAGAGCCTCGGCATCGGGGTACTCGGGCTGCTGCGCCGCGGGAAGGTCACGCCAGGTGTTTACGTTCACGGTCACCGGACCCACATTACGGGGTCGGCCAAGCCGTCCACCCCAGCGACCACCAAATGAGACACCGGCCACGCGGACACGGGCCCGAGGACCGCGAGGGCAGTCATCCCGTCCGGGCGGTCCTGAGCGTGACCGTTCATGATCATCTCCTGTTAATCTCACGCCAGTTACTGAATTGCGGACAAAGGTGACCAGGGGTGGGCGTGAGCCGAAGCGTGACCAGCAGACAGCGGAAACACACGAAGAGGAAGCTTCTCGGGTACGGGGTGGCCGGGGCCCTCGCCCTCACCGCGCTCGGCCCGCAGGCGCTCGCGGCGCCCGCCGCCCCGCCGGCCGACGGCCCGGCAGCCTCGGGCCTACAGGGCCAATTCGCCCGCGCGGCGCGGGAGTTCAAGGTTCCGCAGAGCGTCCTGATGGCGGTCTCCTACCGCCAGACGCGCTGGGAGGACCACAACGGCGAGCCCAGCACCTCGGGCGCGTACAACGTGATGGGCCTGACCCGGGTGCTGCCCGGCGACGTCGAGCGGCCCACCGCCCAGGACCGGCTCGCGCATCTCAACCTGAGCGGCGACCCGGCCGTCATGAAGCGCTTCGACGCCAGGAAGGCGCCGGCCGCCGAGCCGTCCGTCGACACCGGCGACCCGCGCCTGCACACCCTGGACGAGGCCGCCAAGCTCATCGGCGAGCCGGTGGACACGGTCCGCACCGACGCCGGGCAGAGCATCCGGGCGGGCGCGGCCCTGCTCGCCCGCTACCAGCGCGCGGCGACCGGCTCGCTGCCGGCCGACCCGGGTGCCTGGTACCCGGCGGTGGCCCGCTACAGCCAGGCCCCCGACGCCAAGGGCGCCGACGCCTTCGCGGAGCGGGTCTTCGACTCGGTGCGCTCGGGCGAGAGCCGGGTCACCGCCGACGGCCGGCGCCTCGCGCTGCCGGCCGACCCCGGGGTGAGGCCCGCCGGGCCGACGGCGAAGGCGACGAGGGCGGCGGTCGCCCCGACCGCCTTGACGCCCGAGTGCCCCGCCGGGCTGAACTGCGACTACAAGCCGGCCGACCCGAACAACTACAACGTGGCGAACCGGCCGGACAACGGCTACGACATCCGGCAGATCGTGATCCACGACACGGAGGGGACCTACGAGGGCTCGATCAACACCTTCCAGGACCCCAAGAGCTCGGCCAGCACGCACTACATCGTCAAGGACGACGGCAGCCTGGTGACCCAGGTGGTGGCGACGAAGGACGAGTCGTACCACGCGGGCAACAAGACGGTGAACATGCACGCGCTCGGCATCGAGCACGTGGGCTTCGCGATGAAGACCGGCAGCTGGTACGGCGAGCCGCTCTACGACGCCTCGGCGACGCTGGTGAAGTACCTCGCCGACCGGTTCTCCATCCCGCTGGACCGCGAGCACATCATCGGCCACGACGAGGTGCCGGGCCCGCTGGACGGCTATGTGGCCGGGCAGCACTGGGACCCGGGCCCGTTCTGGGACTGGAACCACTACATGTCCCTGCTCGGCGCCGACGACTGCACCGGCGGCCGGATGCCCGCCGCCGGGCAGGTCGTCAAGGTCGTCCCGCCGTTCACCCCGCGCACGACGACGTACTACGACCCGGCCACCAAGACCCGCACCACCTTCGACGAGCCGGTCAACTTCGGCTATCTGTACGCCGCCCCCGCCCTGGACGCCGCCGCGCTGAGCGACCCGTACCTGGGCGAGCAGGTCGCGACCGAGGGCCCGAACTGGGCCAACAAGGTCGTGGCGGGCGACCGGTACGTCGTCGCGGACCGGCAGGGCGACTGGACCGCGATCTGGTACGGCGGGCAGAAGGCCTGGTTCCAGAACCCGGGCGGCCGCTACACCTCGGTCGTGGCGCGCTCGGCGGCCCCGGTCGTCCTGAAGGCCAAGGGCACCGCGCCGGTGCAGGTCTACGGGCGGTCCTACCCCGAGGACGCGGCGTACGCGGGCACCGGCGTGCCGGTGCAGGGCAGCAACTCGGCGTCCCTGACGAAGTACAGCATCCCCGCCGGGCAGGCCTATGCGGCCGCCGGCGACCCGGTCGCGGGCGACTACTACTACGGCGGCACCACGCTCGGCACCCTGGTCAAGGGCGCCCAGACCTTCTACCCGATCCGGTACAACCACCGGATCGCCTGGGTGAGGACGGCCGACGTCCAGGTGGTCACCCCGGAGACCCGCTAGCCATTCTCCCGATGGCACCGCCACCGGCGGTGCCATCGGGTAGAGTGCGCCGCATGTTCGCGCACTCGATCCAGAACTGGTGGTGGACCGCTCATCCGGCGGCCCGCTGATCTCTGCGCTTACACAGACTCGCGAAGGCCGCCCCGAGGGGCGGCCTTCCGCATTTCCCGGGCCGTTCCTCCCGCTCACACCGCCGGAAGGAATTCCAACTCGTGCTGATCCAGAGGCTGTTGGACGAGAACTGTCCGCCGTTCGCACTGCTGCGCCGGCGCACCCCGGGCCGCGACCACGAGGTCGTCGAGCTCCTGATCGGCGAGGTCCACGAGGCCGAGCACCTCGCCGACCTGCCCGTCCGGGACCTGCCCACGCTCGCCCTGGTGCCGTTCCGGCAGATCCGGGAGCGCGGCTTCGACGTCCGCGACGACGGGACCCCGCTCTCGGTCCTGGTCGCGGACGAGGCCCACGAACTGCCGCTCGACGAGGTGCTCGCACAGCTGCCCGCGCACGAGGTGCGGGTCGAGGGCGGTTCCTTCGACGTCGCCGACGAGGAGTACGCGGGGATCGTCCGGCGGGTGATCGACGACGAGATCGGCAGCGGCGAGGGCGCCAACTTCGTCATCCGGCGCACCTTCACCGGCGAGATCCCCGGCTTCGGCCGGGCCGACGCGCTCGCCCTGTTCCGCCGGCTGCTCGCGGGCGAGCGGGGCGCGTACTGGACGTATGTGGTGCACACCGGTGAGCGCACCCTCGTCGGCGCGAGCCCCGAGGTGCATGTGCGGATGTCCGGCGGCACCGTCGTCATGAACCCGATCAGCGGGACCTACCGCTATCCGGCCGGCGGCCCCACCCCCGAGGACCTGCTGACCTTCCTCGCCGACCGCAAGGAGACCGACGAGCTCTCCATGGTCGTCGACGAGGAGCTCAAGATGATGTGCACGGTCGGCGACATGGGCGGCGTGGTGATCGGCCCCCGCCTCAAGGAGATGGCCCATCTCGCGCACACCGAGTACGAGTTGAGGGGCCGCTCCTCGCTGGACGTGCGCGAGGTGCTGAGGGAGACGATGTTCGCGGCGACGGTCACCGGCTCGCCGGTGCAGAACGCGTGCCGGGTCATCGAGCGGTACGAGGACGGCGGGCGCGGCTACTACGCGGGCGCGCTCGCGCTGCTCGGCCGGGACGCGGGCGGCGCCCAGACCCTGGACTCCCCCATCCTGATCCGCACCGCGTACGTCTCCCCCGAGGGCCGCCTCACCGTTCCGGTCGGCGCCACCCTCGTCCGGCACTCGGACCCGGCGAGCGAGGTCGCCGAGACCCACGCCAAGGCGGCGGGCGTGCTGGCCGCGCTCGGGGTGCGCCCGGGGCGCCCGGCCGTCGAGTCCGTACGGCCCCGGCTCGCCGACGACGCCCGGGTGCAGGCCGCCCTCGACGCCCGGCGGGCCGACCTCGCGCCGTTCTGGCTGCGGATGCAGGACCGGCCGGCCGAGCCGAGCGGATCGGCCCTGGTGGTGGACGGGGAGGACACCTTCACGGCGATGCTCGCGCATGTGCTGCGCTCGGCGGGCCTTCAGGTCTCGGTCGTCCGCTACGACGCACCCGGGCTGCGCTCGCGGGTGCTGGGCCACGAGGGCCCGGTGATCCTGGGCCCCGGGCCGGGCAACCCGGTGGACGCGGCCGACCCGAAGATGCGGCTGCTCCGCCCGCTCGCGGCCGAGCTGCTGCGCTCGCACCGGCACGGGCTGCTCGGCGTGTGCCTGGGCCATGAGCTGATCGCGGCGGAGCTGGGCCTGGAGATCGTGCGCAAGCGGGAGCCGCACCAGGGCGCACAGGTGCGGATCGACCTGTTCGGGCGCGAGGAGACGGTCGGCTTCTACAACAGCTTCGCGGCGCGCTGCGAAGGCGAGCTGCCCGGCGTGGAGGTCGCCCGCGACCCGGTGACGCACGAGGTGCACGCGCTGCGCGGTCCCGGCTACGCGGGCATCCAGTTCCACCCGGAGTCGGTGCTGACCCTGCGCGGTCCGGAGGTCGTCCGGGATCTGCTCGCGGGGGTCGCGGCGCTCCGCTGAGGCCGCCGCCCGCTCACTGAGCGGCGGGGACCAGGACGTTCTCGGTGTGGCGGCCTTCGGCGTAGGCCGCCACGTTCTCCACCGTCGCCTCGACGATCTGGGCCACCGCGTCCTGGGTGTAGTACGCCTGGTGCGAGGTGACCACCACGTTGGGGAACGTCACGAGGCGGGCCAGGGTGTCGTCCTCGACGGCCTCCAGGGACTTGTCGAGGAAGAACAGGCCCGCCTCGGCCTCGTACACATCCAGGCCGACCCCGGCGAAGCGGCCCTTGCGCAGCTCGCCGACCAGCGCGTCCGTGTCGACGAGCCCGCCCCGGCTGGAGTTGACCAGGATCGCGTCGTCCTTCATCGCGGCGAGTTCCTCGCGCCCGACGATGTGGTGGGTCGAGGGCAGCAGCGGTACGTGCAGGCTGATCACGTCGGCGCTCGCGAACAGCTCGTCCTTGTCGACGTACTTCATCCCGAGTTCGACGCAGGCGGGGTTCTGTGCCACGTCCCAGCCGAGCAGGTTCATCCCGAAGCCGTGGGCGATCCGGGTGAACGCCTCGCCGATCTTGCCGGTGCCGAGCACCCCGACGGTGCGGCCCCGCAGATCGCGGCCGAGCAGTCCGTCCAGGCGGAAGTCGAAGTCGCGGGTGCGGTTGGAGGCCCGCACGATGCGGCGGTTCACCGCCATCGCCAGGGTCCAGGCGAATTCCGCGACCGAGTACGGCGAGTAGTAGGACACCCGGGCGACGGTGAGCCCCAGGCGGGCGGCCACGTCCAGGTCGATGTTGTTGAAGCCGGTGGAGCGCTGGGCGATCATCTGCGTGCCGCCGACGGCCAGGCTCTGGAGCACCTGGGCGTTGAGGTTGGCGTTGACGCTGGTGGAGATCACCTCGTACCCGGTGGCGATCGGCGCGGTGTCCTCGGTCAGGAAGACGTCCAGGCAGCGGACCTCGTGGCGGCCCTCGAAGGCCTTCTCGATCAGCGGCTTCTCGTCGGCCTGCACGCCGAATGCCAGGATTTCCACGACTCTCCCCTTCAGGGCGCTCTCTGGCGTTCGCGCCAGATATGAGGGCTATGGGCCGGATATCGCGAATATACGGCCCACAGCCCCGCCCCGCCCGGCCTGCCGACCCGGGTCGGCCCGGGACGGCAGGGGTCGGACCGAATCGACGGACTCAGCCGAAGAAGACGCCCACCTCGGCGTAGAGCGCCGGGTCCACGGTCTTCAGCTTCGCGGTGGCCTCCGAGATCGGCACCCGCACGATGTCCGTGCCGCGCAGCGCGACCATCTTGCCGAAGTCCCCGTCGCGCACCGCCTCGATGGCGTGCAGCCCGAAGCGGGTCGCCAGCCACCGGTCGAACGCGCTCGGGGTGCCGCCGCGCTGCACATGGCCGAGGACGGTGGTCCTGGCCTCCTTGCCGGTGCGCTTCTCGATCTCCTTCGCCAGCCACTCGCCGACGCCGGAGAGCCGGACGTGCCCGAACGAGTCGAGCGTGCCGTCCTTGAGCACCATCTCGCCGTCCTTGGGCATGGCACCCTCGGCGATGCAGACGATCGGCGCGTACGAGGCCTTGAAGCGGGAGGTGACCCAGTGGCAGACCTGGTCGACGTCGAAGCGCTGCTCGGGGATGAGGATGACGTTGGCGCCGCCGGCCAGGCCGGAGTGCAGGGCGATCCAGCCCGCGTGCCGGCCCATGACCTCGACGACCAGGACCCGCATGTGGGACTCGGCCGTGGTGTGCAGCCGGTCGATGGCCTCGGTCGCGATGCCGACGGCGGTGTTGAAGCCGAAGGTGTAGTCGGTGGCGGACAGGTCGTTGTCGATCGTCTTGGGTACGCCGACGCAGTTGATGCCGTACTCGTCGCTGAGCCGGGCCGCGACACCCAGGGTGTCCTCGCCGCCGATCGCGATCACGGCGTCGATCTCGTACTTGGTGAGGTTCTCCTTGATGCGGCGGACGCCGTGCTCCGCCTTGAGGGGGTTGGTGCGCGAGGAGCCGAGGATGGTGCCGCCGCGCGGCAGGATGCCGCGCACCGCCGGGATGTCGAGCTTGACGGTGTCGCCCTCAAGGGGCCCGCGCCAGCCGTCCTTGAACCCGGTGAACTCGTAGCCGTACTCCTGCACACCCTTGCGGACGATGCCCCGGATGACGGCGTTGAGCCCGGGGCAGTCACCGCCTCCGGTCAGTACTCCGACCCGCATGGAATGGTCCCTTCACCTGGGAGTGACGTACGCGGTCCACGCTAGTGGTGACGTACGTCACTCCGGGATGGGGCGAAAGGTCAATTCCCTTCACAGGAAAGGGAGTTGATTGAGCGTCGTTCACTCGTACGGGGGATGGCTCGCTCAGGCGTCGTCCAGGCCGCGCTCGATCGCGTACCGCACCAGCTCCACCCGGTTGTGCAACTGGAGCTTGCCCAGGGTGTTCTGGACGTGGTTCTGCACGGTGCGGTGCGAGATGACCAGGCGCTCGGCTATCTGCTTGTAGCTCAGGCCCTTGGCGACCAGGCGCAGCACCTCGGTCTCGCGCTCGGTGAGCTGCGGGGCCTTGGGCTCGTCCGCGGCGGCGGGCGCCGGGTCACTGGCCAGCCTGCGGTACTCGCCGAGGACGAGACCGGCCAGGCCCGGGGTGAACACCGGGTCACCCACGGCGGTACGACGCACGGCGTCGATCAGCTCCTCGGCGCCGGCCGACTTGAGGAGGTAGCCGAGCGCGCCGGACTTCACCGCTTCCAGGACGTCCGCGTGCTCGCCCGACGCGGACAGGACGAGCACCCGCAACGCCGGGTTGGCGGCGACCAGTTCCTTGCAGACCTGGGCGCCGGACAGGCCCGGCAGGTTGAGGTCGAGGACCAGGACGTCGGGCGCCGCGGCCTGGGCGCGGCGGACCGCCTGCGGCCCGTCGCCGGCGGTGGCCACGACGTCGAACCCGGCGGCCGCGAGGTCACGGGCGACCGCGTCGCGCCACATCGGGTGGTCGTCGACCACCATCACCTTCACCGCCGCGTCCGCCCGTTCCCCGTGCTGTTCCGTCATCCGTGCCGTCCTGCCTTCCCCCGTGGAACCTTCAGTTCGACTTCCGTGCCCTGGCCCGGCACGGAGACCAGCTCCGCGGTGCCGCCCAGGTCGCGCAGCCGGCCCCGGATCGAGAGGGCGACGCCCAGGCGCCCCTCCCCCTCGGCCTGGTCGAGCCGGCCCGGCGGGATTCCGGGCCCGTCGTCCCGTACCGTCACGATCACTTCGTCCCCCCAGTCCTCGATCAGGATCCAGGCCTGCGCCGAATCCCCCGCGTGCCTACGGACATTGTCCAGGGCGGCACTGACAGCGGCCGCCAACTCCCCGGCCGCGACGGGTGCGAGCGGGACCGGGGCGCCCGGCTCGGCGAAGGAGACCTTCGATCCGGCGTGCCGGGCGAGCAGCGAGCGCAGGTCGACCGAGCCCGTCCCGCCCGGCTCGTCGTCGACCTCCACCGCCCTTACGACGGCGCCGTTGGCGACGTCCTCGGAGGCGCGGGTGGGCGGCACCAGGCCGCTGGAGACCAGGGTGCGCAGCGCGACCTCCTGCTCGCCCGCCATCCGGCCGAGCTCCGCGGCCTCGCCGCCGAGCGCGCTGCCGCGGCGCTGCACCATGGCGAGGACCTGGAGCACGCTGTCGTGGATGTCCCGGGCCAGGCGCTCGCGCTCGCGGGTGGCCGCCTCGATCTCCAGCGCGCGGGCGAGCGTCGCCTCGCTGGCCCGGGCCACCTCGACGATGTAGCCGATCGCGATGGAGGCGATCCACACCAGGAGCACGTTGTGGAAGGTGTCCCGGGTGGGGTGGGCGCGCTCCACGATGTTGGCGACGGCCACCAGCGAGGAGGCGAAGGCGGCCCAGCGCCAGCCCCCCTTGATCGCGAAGGCGAGCACGGCCCCGGCCGTCGCTATCGTCGGCAGCGTCGGGCCGTCGACGTGCTGCGCGTCCATGTCGGCGAGCGGGGTCAGCAGGATGCCGGTGAGCACCACGGTGAGGTCGGCGACGAGGAAGCGCTTGGTGCAGGCGGCCGCGTTCGCGACCCGGGGCAGCGTCGCGAAGTTCCACACCACGAGCACCGCCAGGTACCCGATGCCGACCCAGGGCCGCTCGAACTTCTCGTAGCCGCTGGCGAAGATCGCGAGCGCGTAGAGCGTGGTGAGCACCCGGTAGCCGGTCAGCGCCCGCCACAGCGGCAGCTCCACCGACATCCGTACGACACGTTCGCGCTTGGCCATCTCCCCCACCCCTGACCGGCCCCCCGGACCGGACGCCTAGGCTCCGGGCTGTTCCGCCCGCTTGGCCTGCTCGGCCTCCCGGGCCCGCTCCGCCTTCTCGGCGGCCTTCTGCTCGTCCGCGACGCGCTTGGCCTCGTCGGCGATCTGCCGCTTGGCGGCGGTCGCGTAGATGTCGACGTACTCCTGGCCGGAGAGCTTCATGATCTCGTACATGACCTCGTCGGTCACCGAGCGCAGGATGAAGCGGTCGCCCTCCATGCCCTGGTAGCGGCTGAAGTCGAGCGGCTTGCCGATCCGGATGCCGGGGCGCATCAGCTTCGGCACCACCTTGCCGGGCGGCTGGATCTTCTCGGTGTCGATCATCGCGACCGGGATCACGGGGGCGCCGGTGGCCAGTGCGACCCGGGCCAGGCCGCCCGGCTTGCCGCGGTAGAGGCGGCCGTCGGGCGAGCGGGTGCCCTCCGGGTAGATGCCGAAGAGGCCGCCGGCCTTGATGACGTCGATGCCGGCGTTGATCGCGGCCTCGCCGGCCCCGCGGGCGCCCGAGCGGTCCACCGGGAGCTGGCCGACGCCCTTGAAGAACGCGGCGGTCAGCTTGCCCTTGACCCCGGGCGAGGTGAAGTACTCGGCCTTCGCGATGAAGGTGACCTTGCGGTCCAGGACGGCCGGGAGGAAGAAGGAGTCCGAGAACGAGAGGTGGTTGCTCGCGAGGATCGCCGGACCCTCGGCGGGGATGTTCTCCAGGCCCTCCACCCACGGCCTGAAGGCGAGCTTCAGCGAGCCGCCGATGGAGAACTTCATAGCGCCGTAGATCAACTCGGATGCCTTCCTGTGCTTGTCGAACAGACCTTAACCCGTGCCGGGCCCGGCCTCCCGCGCGACGGCCCTGGTCGGTGTCGGTCCGGTCGCGTACCGTGAAGTAGGACTCCCCCGCACAACCCCCGCCCCTGCTCATGAACAGGAGACCCCTGGTGCCGGTCCTCCCTGGAGCCGAGCCGTTCCGCCACGAGGGCGGAGAGGTCGGCGTCCTCCTCTGTCACGGTTTCACCGGTTCCCCGCAGTCGATGCGGCCCTGGGCCGACCACCTCGCGGAGCGCGGCCTCACGGTCTCGCTGCCGCTCCTTCCCGGCCACGGCACCCGGTGGCAGGACATGCAGCTCACGGGCTGGCAGGACTGGTACGCGGAGGTGGACCGGGCCCTGCGCGAGCTCCGGGAGCGGTGCACCCAGGTCTTCGTCTTCGGGCTCTCGATGGGCGGCGCCCTGGCGCTGCGGCTCGCCGCGAAGCACGGCGACGCGGTCAGCGGCCTGGTCCTCGTCAACCCGGGCAACAAGGTGCACGGCGCGGCCGCCCACGCGCTGCCCGTGGCCCGGCACTTCGTACGGTCCACGAAGGGCATCGCGAGCGACATCGCCAAGGAGGGCTCCACGGAGGTCGGCTACGACCGGGTGCCGCTACACGCGGCGCACTCGCTGCGCAACTTCTTCAAGCTCGTGGACGGTGAACTGCCGCAGGTGACACAGCCGTTGGTGGTTCTGCACAGCCCCCAGGACCATGTGGTGCCGCCGGTCGACTCGGCCCGGATCCTCAGCCGGGTCTCCTCCACGGACGTCGAGGAGATCCTGCTGGAACAGAGCTACCACGTGGCGACGTTGGACCACGATGCGGAGCGGATCTTCGAGGAGAGCTACTCGTTCATCGGCCGCCTCGCTCCGAGCGTCGGGAAGAAGGGGAGCACGACCGGTGGCTGAGCACGACGCGGACCGCGAACCGCAGCCGATCGACGAAGAGGCTGCCTGGGCGGCGATCGTGGCGGGATACGGCGAGGAACCGGCCGATCCGCCCGGCACCAGACCCTTCAGACCGGTGGAGGACCTGGACCTGGACGTGGCCCTGACCAAGGACGAGCCGGGTCCCGGGACGGGGACCGGGACCGGAGCGGACGGCAAGGGTGGCGGGCCGGCGACACCCGGGCCCGGCTCCGGCGGCGAGCAGGACGCCGGCGAGGGGCCTGACAAGGGGCTCGACAAGAGCGCCGGCGCCGGGTCCGACAGGCCCGCGCTCGGCAGCTCGGTGGTGTTCGCCCCCGGCGTGGGCGGCCCGCGCGACTACTCTCCCGCCGACTCTTCGGACCCCTCCGACCCCTCCGACGAAGGTCACTTCGTGCCGCCCGAGCCGCCGCCGCTGCCGGAGGCGGACGCGGCGGCCAAGTTCGCCTGGCTGGGCGTGATCGGCGGCCCGCTGCTGCTGATCCTCGCCGCGATCTTCGGCTGGGACATCACGTGGTGGCTCACCCTGCTGGGCGTGGGCGGTTTCCTGGGCGGCATCGCGACGCTGTTCGCGCGCATGCAGCCCGATGAGGAGGACGACGATCCGGGGCGCGGCGCGGTGGTGTGACCCGGGTTCGCTGCGCTGGGCTTGCGGAGTGCGGCCCTGCTCCGGCTCCAGGCGTGCCTTTCCCCGCGCCCCTGACCCCGCCTTACGCTGCGGGCCGTGCGCGGTTGCCCGCGGCCCTGACCCTGCTTTCGGCTGCGGGCCGTGCGTGGTTGCTCGCGCAGTTCCTCGCGCCCCTGATGCCGCTTTCGAGCGGGCCCCGCGCAGTTCCCCGCGCCCCTGACCCCACCCTCGTCCGCCGACCGTGGTCGCTCCTCGCGCAGCTCCTCGCGCCCCTGAAAGCCTCGGTGCCGGCCCGCATGGGCAACCCCAGCCCGTCCGGCGATTGAGGACGAGCGCCGTTCAGGCGCGAACGGGGTCCGGGGCGGAGCCCCGGGGGCTCTCCTACGGGTGCGGGCCGTGGGCGGCGCTACCCGCGCAGTTCCCCGCGCCCCTGAAAGACTCGGTGCCGGCCCGCATGGGCAACCCCAGCCCCTCAGGGGGTCGGGGTGGGGAGTCGCAGGGCGGCCAGGACCGGCAGGTGGTCCGTGGCGGTGAGCAGGTCGGCCGGCGCGGCGAGGCCCAACGGCACACCGCAGCCCAGGACTTGGACACCCCGCGTGGCGAAGATCGCGTCGATCCGCTGATGCGGATCACGCGGCGTGGACGTGAACTCGCCACCCCACGGCGCCACTTCATGGCAGTCCTGCAACGCCCCGGCGAGCCGGGCGAAGGCGCGCCCGCCGGGCCGTTCGTTCAGGTCGCCGCCCGCGACCGCGTGCTCCACGCCCATCCCGGCCAGCCGGTCGAGCAGCGCCCCCGCCTGCTCGTACCGCTCGGCCGCCTGAAGGCTGAGGTGGGCGCTGAGCACCCCGAGCCTGGCCCCACCGACACGTACCACCGCGGTCGCGAAGCCGCGCCGGTGCAGCCCGGGGGTGAGCGGGAGCAGCACGTCCTCGGTGCGCTCCACGATCGCCCGCAGGGAGCACAGCAGCATCGGGCCCGCGGCCGTGGCCCCACCGCTCAGGACCACCAGATCGGCCGCCGCCGCGAGGCGGGCCGCGGCCTTGCGCCAGCGGAAGAAGCGGGGCGCCTCCTGGATCAGTACCAGGTCGGGCTCGCAGGCCCGGATCACCCGGGCCAGCGCCGCGTTGTCGTCGCGCATCGAGCGGATGTTGTAGCTGAGGACGCGGATCACGGCCGAGGCGTGGTCGGTCGCGGACGCGGGCAGCCCGTCGGCGGGGGTCGTCATGGTCCACAACGTATGACAGCGCCCGCCGGTCCGGGGAGGACGCGGCGGGCGCTGTCGGTGGTGCGTGCGTGCGTTGCCCGAGGCGCTACATGATCGGGTCGGGCTGGCGGGCGAGGTCGGCCGCGCCGACCAGACCGGCCTTGTTGCCGAGCTGGGCCGCGATCACATCGGCGACCGGGCGCCAGTTCCCGCCGACCAGCCAGCGCCGGTAGGACTTGCGGATCGGGTCGAGCACCAGCTCGCCCTCGTCCGAGAGCCCGCCGCCGACGATGAACGCCGACGGGTCGAAGAGCGAGGCCAGGTCGGCGAGACCCGCGCCCGCCCAGCGCGCCAGTTCGCGGTAGGAGTCGACCGCGACGGGGTCGCCCTGGCGGGCGGCCATCGAGATGTGCTTGCCTTCGATGCCGTCGGGGGTGCCGTCACCGAGCCCGAGCAGGAACTCCGCGCGCTCGGGGGTGGCGTTGGCACGCTGCTTGGCGTAGCGCACCAGGGCCCGGCCGGAGGCGTACTGCTCCCAGCAGCCCTGGCTGCCGCAGCCGCACAGCAGGCCGTCCGGCACCATCCGGATGTGGCCGAACTCGGCGGCCACGCCGAAGTGGCCGCGGCGCAGCTTGTTGCCGATGATGATGCCGCCGCCGAGGCCGGTGCCGAGCGTGATGCAGATGACGTTCCGGTGGCCCTTGCCTGCCCCGAAGCGGTACTCGCCCCAGGCGGCCGCGTTGGCGTCGTTCTCGACGACCACCGGGAGGCCGACGCGCTGCTCGACCTTCTCCTTCAGCGGTTCCTGGCGCCAGTCGATGTTGGGCGCGAAGTAGACGGTGGACCGCTGCCGGTTGACGTAACCGGCGGCTCCGATGCCCACGCCCACGATCTCGTGTCCGGCGCGTGCGCCGTCCACGGCCGAGGCGATCGCGTCCACGATGGCATCGGGCGTGCCGGGCGTCGGCACCTTGTGCGTGGAGAGGATGTTGCCGTCCTCGTCGACCACGCCCGCCGCGATCTTCGTGCCGCCGATATCGACACCGATGGTGAGTCCCATGAATCCCTCAGTTCGGTCGAGCCCCGCTACGGCCAACCGTACCCGAGCCGGGGCGCCGCCCAGCGTGCCGAGCCCCCGTTCGTCCCAGAGGTCGGACGGCGGTCGGCGCTTTGTCCGCACCGGTCCGGGTCCCACGCCTCCCGGCTCCGCGCACGGCCGGCCGCGGGCCGGATCTCAGTCGTCGAGGTCGATGTGCTCGGTGGGGCCCGGCCCCTCGTCGCGCTTGCGGTCGTCGTCGGACGTCCAGCGGCGCTCGTGGCCCTCGACGGCCGAACGGTAGGCGGCGAGCAGCTCGCCGCCGGCCGCGGCGAGGTGGTCGAACACCTCGGGGTTGCGCTCGATGACGGGCTCGACGGCCGACTTCGCCTGGCTGATCAGCTGCTGCACGGCACCCTGGGCCGCCATCCCGGACAGCCCGGCGGGCCCCTCGAAGAGGCCGGACACCTTGTCGGTGACGGCTTCGAACAGCTTGCGCAGTTCCTCGGCGGCGGAGCCCGGTGGCGTTCCGTACTGCTCGCGGCGGCGCGCCTTCTCGGCGGCCAGGTCCTCTGCGCAGGCGTCGGCCCAGGCATCCGCGTCGGGTGCGGGGCGCTCGGTGGCTTCGCTCATGGCCAACTCCAGCGGCTGGTTTTCCTACGGGTCTGTTTCCTTCGACGTTACCCGAACGGGGGTACCCCGTTCAGCGGCCGCGAGGCCACAGCTCGGGATCGGGCGCGAACCGGACGTCCAGGACGCCGTCGTTGAGCCCGGCCCCGGTGACGGTGCAGCGGCGCAGCGCGGAGGGCAGCGGCACGATCCGGCGGAACGGGCCGACGGTGAGCAGGAGTTCGTCACCGCGCCGCACCAGCGCGAGCCCGTCCTTGACGGCGCCGGGCAGGGGCAGGCTCCACACCAGGACGTCGTCCTCGGCCAGCCGGTCCTCGATCTCCCACCGCGGGGCCGGGGCGGCAGCCGGGCCGGGGCCCATGACCAGGCGCTCCAGGTCGTCGTCGCCGCGCGGATCGCGTCCCAGGTGGGCCACCTCGCGCAGCACGGGGAACTCCTGCGCCAGCTCGTCCAGGTACTTGCGCTGCTGGGCGACCAGTCCGGCCAGCCAGGGATCGGGGGTCTCGGCGGGCAGCAGCCGGTTGGCGATCACCGCGTCGAGGGCGAGCCCGTGCACGGCGACGCCGAGCCGGGCGGTGCGCAGGGCTTCGGCGGCGGCGGGGCCCGGGTCCGCGACCAGCCGTACGGTCGTGCCCGGGTCCTCGACGACGGCCTGGACGGCGGCCAGTTCGAGGTCCCAGCGGGCCGCGGTCTCGTACAGCCACTGCGCGGGCATCGGCACCCCGGCGAGCTGGGCGAGGACCGGGCGCAGCGAGCGGGCGGCCTGGCGCTCGGGCGGGAGCAGCCGGCGCAGATAGCGGCGCAGCTGCTCGGGCAGGGCGAGGGTCGCGAGCGCCCGGTCGGCCGGCGGGAGGTCGACGACGAGCAGGTCCGGCCGGTCGGCCGCGGCCTCGCGCAGGGCGCTGAGCAGGGCGAGCTGTTCGGCGCCGGGGAGTTCGGTCAGCTCCTCGGCGTCCAGGCGGGAGGCGCCGAGGAGGTCGAGGGCGGCGCCCGCGCGGTCCTGGAAGGCGAGGAGTTCGGCGCGGAAGTGGGCCGCCGAATCGATTCGCCGGACGGTGACCCCGTCGAGTTCACCGGGCAGCCGGTCCGAGGTCAGCAGGGTGACCCGGGTACCGCGGCGGGCCTCGGCGAGCGCGGTCGCCGCCGCGATGGTGGTGCGGCCCGCGCCGCCGGGGCCGGTGACCAGGACCGTACGCACGGCTAGAGCTTCTCGGCCCCGTCGGCGGAACCGGTCGCGGCCTCACCCGGACCGCTCTCGACGCGCTTCTTCAGACCGGCGAGGGCGCGGTCGATGATGACCTTCTCCGCCTTGCGCTTGATCATGCCGAGCATCGGGATCTTGACATCGACGGTCAGCCGGTAGGTGACCTCGGTCCGGCCGCCGGGGGCGTCGACGAGGGTGTACGAGCCGTCGAGGGTGCGCAGCATCTGGGACTTGACCAGGGTCCAGCTGACGGTGTTGCCCTGCCAGGTGTAGGCGAGGGTGTGGTCGTCCTTGATGGCGCCCGCGTCGAGCAGCAGCCGCACCTTCTCGGCGTGCCCCTGGGCGTCGGTGGCGAGCACCTCGGCCTCCTTCACCTCGCCGGTCCACTCCGGGTAGCGGGCGAAGTCCGCGATCACCCCCATGACGTCGGCGGGGGCCGCCTCGATGGTGATAGACGAGCTGGTGTGTTCCGCCATCGTCGTGGCTCCTCCAGTGCGCGGTCCGGTGGGTCTGGGTCTCCCCGCCCGGCGCGGCCGGCAGCGGTGGAGGTGCCCGTGCAGGCTATCGCGTACGGGCCGGTCGCCGGTCCAGTGGCCTGATCACCACTCCAGGGCGAACGGCCGGGAGGTGGCCGCGAAGTGGCCGACGTTGACGCACTCGGTGCGCCCGATCCGCATCCGCCGGGCCAGCGGCTGGTGCACGTGGCCGAAGAGGGAGTAGCGGGGCCGGGTCTTCCGGATGGCCGCGAGCAGGGCGCGCGAGCCGCGCTCGAAGCGGCGGGCGACGGTGTCGTACACCAGCTCCGGAACCTCGGGCGGGATGTGCGTGCAGAGCACGTCGACCTCGCCGAGCGCCTCGACCTTGGCGGCGTACTCCTCGTCGGAGATTTCATAGGGCGTTCGCATCGCCGTGCGCAGCCCGCCGCCGACGAAGCCGAAGACCCGCCCGGCTATCTCGATCCGCCGGCCGTCCAGGACGGTGGTGCCCGGGCCCGCGTACTGCGACCACAGGGCCGGCATGTCGACATTGCCGTACGTGGCGTACGTCGGGGTGGGGAAGGCGGCGAACAGCTCGGCGTACTGGCGGCGGACCGCGGCCTCGATCGCGGCCTCCCGGTCGAGCCCGGCCCACAGCGACCGTCCCAGCTCGCGCGCCTCGTCGAAACGGCGGGCGGTGCGCAGGGCGACCAGGCGGTCGGCGTTCTCGACGCCGAAGAGGTCGGGGAAGATGCCGCGCGAGTGGTCGGCGTAGTCCAGGAAGAGGACCAGGTCACCGAGGCAGATCAGGGCGTCCGCCCCGTCGCCCGCCCTTGCCAGGCCCTCGGCGTTCCCGTGCACGTCACTGACCACATGAACTCGCATGGGGATCACCCTAGGCCGTCGGACCTGCGGTTACTTCCGAGTCCTGAAAGCGGTGGACTATCGTGCGCGAAGCAGTGTCAAAGATGTGTGACGCACCGAACATCTGGCCGGAACCCCCTATCCGGAACCGCCTACCCATGGGTAACGTCCGGGCAGTCCAGTCGTGCTCGTCAGTTCCGCCCCCCACGGATCCGCCGGGCACCTGCCCGATCTTGGACCGCAGCCGGTGCGTCACACAGAGCCGTGGCACCGGCGCCCGATGAGGAGCAGCAGTCTTGCGCGAGTTCAGCCTTCCGGCCCTGTACGAGGTCCCTTCGGACGGCAACCTGACGGATCTGATCCGCCGCAATGCCGCTCAGCACCCCGATGTCGCGGTGATGGGCCGCAAGATCGCGGGTGCCTGGGCCGATGTCAGCGCCCGCCAGTTCCTCGCCGAGGTTCGTGCCGTCGCCAAGGGCCTGATCGCCACCGGTGTCGAGGCCGGCGACCGGGTGGCCCTGCTCTCGCGCACCCGCTACGAGTGGGTGCTGCTCGACTTCGCGATCTGGAGCGCGGGCGCGGTCACCGTGCCGGTGTACGAGACCAGCTCCCCCGAGCAGATCCAGTGGATCCTCGGCGACTCCGCCGCCACCCTCGCGATCGTCGAGTCCGAGGCACACCGTGCCTCCGTGGCCTCGGTCCAGGACGCGCTGCCCGGCCTCAAGGCGATCCTGAGCATCGAGACGGACGCCGTGGCCGGGCTCACCGCGTCCGGCGCGGACGTCTCCGACGAGCTGCTCGACGCCCGGATGTCCTCCGCGCACGCCGACGACCCGGCGACGATCGTGTACACCTCGGGCACCACCGGCCGCCCCAAGGGCTGTGTGCTGACCCACCGGGCCTTCTTCGCGGAGTGCGGCAACGTGGTGGAGCGGCTCAAGCCGCTCTTCCGCACCGGCGAGTGCTCGGTGCTGCTGTTCCTGCCGGCCGCCCATGTCTTCGGGCGCCTGGTCGAGGTGGCTTCGGTGATGGCGCCGATCAAGCTCGGCTGCGTCCCCGACATCAAGAACCTCACCGATGAACTCGCCTCGTTCCGGCCGACGTTGATCCTCGGGGTGCCGCGCGTCTTCGAGAAGGTCTACAACTCGGCGCGCGCCAAGGCGCAGGCGGACGGCAAGGGCAAGATCTTCGACAAGGCCGCGCACACCGCGATCGCCTACAGCACGGCGCTCAGCACGGACGCGGGGCCGTCGATCGGCCTGAAGATCAAACACAAGGTCTTCGACAAGCTGGTCTTCAGCAAGCTGCGGGCGGTGCTCGGCGGGCGCGGCGAGTACGCGATCTCCGGCGGGGCGCCGCTGGGCGAGCGGCTCGGCCACTTCTTCCGCGGCATCGGCTTCACGGTCCTGGAGGGGTACGGCCTCACCGAGTCCTGCGCCGCGACCGCGTTCAACCCCTGGGACCGGCCGAAGATCGGCACGGTCGGGCAGCCGCTGCCGGGGTCGGTGGTGCGCATCGCCGACGACGGCGAGGTGCTGCTGCACGGCGAGCACCTGTTCCGGGGCTACTGGAACAACGAGGCCGCGACGGCCGAGGCGCTGGCCGACGGCTGGTTCCACACCGGTGACATCGGCACGCTCGACGAGGACGGCTACCTCGCGATCACCGGCCGCAAGAAGGAGATCATCGTGACGGCGGGCGGCAAGAACGTCGCCCCCGCGGTCATCGAGGACCGCATCCGTGCGCACGCGCTGGTCGCGGAGTGCATGGTCGTCGGCGACGGACGCCCGTTCGTGGGCGCGCTGGTCACCCTTGACGAGGAGTTCCTCGGCCGGTGGGCCGAGGAGCACGGCAAGTCCGTTGCCACGGTGGCCGCGCTGCGCGAGGACGCGGAGCTCCTGGCGGAGGTGCAGCGGGCGGTGGACGACGGGAACGCGGCGGTCTCCAAGGCGGAGTCGGTCCGCAAGTTCCGCGTTCTGGGGGCGCAGTTCACGGAGGAGGCGGGGCACATTACGCCGTCGCTGAAGCTGAAGCGGAATGTTGTGGCGAAGGACTTCGCGGACGAGATCGAGGCGATCTACACCCGCTGAGCCGCAGCGGCCCCGGCCTCGGATACGCCACCCTGCACTCCCGGCCCCCGGGGCTCCGCCCCGGCCCCCGGCCCGTTTGCCCACCCGCCCGCCCCTTGCCCGGGGTTGGTTGGTTTCGGTTCCCCCTGGGGCTCCGCCCCAGGCCCCGATCGCGCCTGAACGGCGCTCGTCCTCAAACGCCGGACGGGCTGAGGATGCCCGATGCGGGCCAGCACCGAAGCATTCGGGGCCACCTACAGGGGCGCGGGGAACGGCCCGAGCAACCACACACGGCCCGCACCCGAAAGCGCCCCCAGGGGCGCGGGGAACTGCGCGACCAGCCACGCACGGCGGACGGACAAAAACGGGATCAGGGGCGCCAGGAACGGCGCGAGCAACCACACACGGCCCGCACCCGAAAGCGGCCCCAGGGGCGCGGAGAACTGCGCGACCAGCCACGCACGGCGGACGGACAAGAACGGGATCAGGGGCGCGGGGAACTGCGCGAACGGCCCCCGCGGCCCGCGGAGGAAGGCCGGTTTCAAGGGGCGCGGGGAACTGCGCAAAGGCTCGCAACCGGCCCGCACCCATCCACGCACCCCACGCACCCACGCACCCACGCACCCCAGGGGAAAGCACGCACCCCCAGGGGAAAGGGGGTTAAAGCAGACCCCGGAGCTTCTCCGCCAGAAGGTCCCAGCGCCATTTCTCCTCGACCCAGGCCCGCCCCCGCTCCCCCATCCGCTCCCGAAGGCCGGGATCCTGCAACAGGGTCACGATCCGCTCGGCCGCGTCCCCGGGGGAGTCACCCCGGACGACCCAGCCCGTCTCGCCGTCGAGGACGGCGTCCGGCGCGCCCCCGGAGTCGCCCGCCACCACCGGCAGTCCCGTCGCGGAAGCCTCCAGGTAGACGATGCCGAGGCCCTCGACGTCCAGGCCGCCGCGCCGCGTGCGGCACGGCATCGCGAAGACGTCCCCCGCCCCGTAGTGCGCGGGCAGCTCCGCCCACGGCACCGCCCCGGTGAAGCGGACGGAGGCGGAGACCCCGGTGTCGGAGGCGAGCTTGCGCAGGTCCGCCTCGTACGGCCCGCCGCCCACGACGAGCAGCACCGCGTCCGGCACCCGTGCCAGGATCGCCGGGAGGGCGCGGATCAGCGTGTCCTGCCCCTTGCGCGGCACGAGTCGCGAGACGCACACCACGACGGGCCGGTCGGTGAGCCCGAGCCGGCTCCGCACCGCGTCGCCGCCCGAGCCGGGGTGGAAGGTCTTCTCGTCGACCCCGGGCGGCAGCTGGACCATGCGGGCCGCGGCCTGCTGGGTGAGCGCGCCCGCGATCCGCGAGCGGGTGTACTCGCCGAGGTAGGTGATCGTGTCCGTGCCCTCGCCGATCCGCCTCAACAGCTGCCGTGCGACGGGGAGTTGGGCCCACCCCGCCTCGTGCCCGTGCGTCGTCGCCACGATCCGCTCCGCACCCGCCCGGCGCAGCGCGGGCCCCATGAGGCCGAGCGGCGCGGCCGCCCCGAACCACACCGAGGAGCAGCCGTGTTCGCGCAGCAGGCCGACCGCGCGCCGGGTGACCCGCGGGGTGGGAAGCAGCATCGTGCTGCGGTCCCGTACGACGGTGAACGGCTGCTCGGCGTCGAACGCCGCCGTCGCCTCCACGCCCTCGCGGCTCCGCTTCCACGTCGAGGCGTACACGACGATCCGCTCCGGATCGAGGCGCAGGGCCATGTTGTGGAGGAACGCCTGGATCCCGCCCGGGCGCGGCGGGAAGTCATTGGTCACGATCAAGGTCTTGTGCATCGCCGCCGACAGTACCGAACCCGGGGCGCGCGGCCGAGGCGAGCCCGCCGGGCGGCGCCGCCGGAACGGAAAGGCCCGGCCCCGCCTTGCCGCCAACACGCCGGGGCACCCGGCATCATGGCTGGCTCCGGCCCCCGAAACGAGGACGAGACGGACATCATGCGCACCTCACGGCGCCCCTTCCCCGTGGCGGTCACCTGGGCCGCGACCCGCTATCTGCTGCTGCTCTGCGTCTTCAAGGTGCTGACCGTTCCCGGCCCGGACGTCACCAGCGACGTCCATGTCATCTACCAGGGCTGGTCGCAGGTGCTGTGGACCGGCACCTATCCACTGGACGACGTGACGTGGCAGTACCCGCCGGCCGCCGCCCTCGCGATCCTCTCCCCCGCCGCGCTGCCGTTCCTGCCGTACGCGTCGGCGTTCTTCGTACTCGTCCTGCTCGCGGACGCGCTGGTCTTCGCGCTCCTGATGTACGCGGGCGGCCGGCCGGGCAAGTCCCTGAACGGGGCCTGGGTGTGGACGCTCGGCGTGCCGCTGCTCGGCCCCACCGCGTACGCCCGTTACGACCTGATGGTGACGGCCGTCGCGGTCGCGGCGCTGCTCGCGGGGGTCCGCCATCCACGGATCCTGGGCGCGCTCGCCGCGTTCGGGGCCCTGCTCAAGGTGTGGCCGGTGCTGCTGCTCGTCCGCGCCCCGCGCCGGGCGTGGGCGGCCGCCGTCGTGACCGCGGCGGCCCTGCTTGCGGCGTGTGTCGCGGCGGCGCCGGGCGCGCTGGCCTTCCTCACCTTCCAGCGCGAGCGCGGCACGGAGGTCGAGTCGCTCGGCGCGCTGGTCTTCCAGGTGGCCCGGCACTTCGGCTGGCAGGGGCGGGTGCAGCTGAACTACGGCTCGGTGGAGTTCCTCGGCCCGTATGTGCCGGTGGTGTCCGCGCTCGCGATGGCCCTGACCGCGCTCGCGTTCGGCTGGCTGCTGCTGTGGCGCCTGCGGGTGCGGGGCCCGGGGCGTCCGAGCACGCCCGCGGACGCGGCCTTCACCGCGGTGCTGCTCTTCACCACGACGAGCCGGGTCATCAGTCCCCAGTACCTGCTGTGGCTGGTCGGCCTCGCCGCGGTGTGCCTGGCCTTCCGCCGCAGCCCGATGACCCGGCCCGCCCAACTGGTCCTGGCCGCCACGGCCGTGACGTTCCTGGAGTTCCCGATCTGGTTCTCCCACGTGGTGAGCGGCGACTGGCTCGGCCTGCTCCTGCTCGCCGTCCGCAACGGCCTGCTCGTCGCGGCCTCGCTCCTCGCCTGCCACCGCCTGTGGCAGTCCACCTCCCGCAGCCGCAACCTGCCCCCGCTGCCCGCTCAGCCCACCCGGGCGATCGCGCCTTCGGCCACCCGCTGACGGAAGACGTGGCTGGCGGAAGCCATCAAGGAGCTGACCTCGTCCTGATCAGCCGAGCTGATCCCGTACGTACGCACGCCACTGGGCCGTGAACTCCCCCGGTGTCAGGCCGAGTTGGTCGGACATGGCCTTTTCCGTGGCGCCCTCGCGATGGGACTGGTCGCCGATCTCGGTGTAGAGGCGGGCCAGTTTCGCCTCGCCCCAGCGGGCGGCGATCATGCGGCAGGCCAGCCAGCCGCCCTCGTACGCCCGCGCCAGCCGGTCGGCGCCGCCGTCGAAGCCGAAGTCGGCGTCCGAGGGGAGGCCGGCGGGGAGGTCGCCCGCGCGGACCGCCTTCTGGAGTTCGGGGGCGGCCTGGGCGGCGGTGCGGCCGGTGTCGCGGTAGCCGACCCAGTCCGCGTAGCCCTCCGAGAGCCACATCGGGGTGGCGGAGGAGGTGTGGGCGCGGGTGGCGACATGGGTGGTCTCATGGGTGAGGACGACCTCGCGCCCCAGGTCGCCGAGGACCGCGTACGCGTCCGGATTGACGATCACCCGGTCCGCCGGGGCCGCCCCGGCGCCGCCCGCCTCGCCGGTGGTCACCGCCGCGATGCCCCGGTAGGAGGCGGCGGGCGCGCCGAGCAGCGCGGCCATGGCGTCGAGCGAGGCCGGGACGAGGACGACGACGCGGCCCGCCCAGGTGCCGGGCCAGGCCTTCGACACCGCGGGCACGGCGGTGTCCTCCGCATCCGCGATCTCGCGCAGCTTCGCCGCGTCCTGGCCCACCCCGAGGATCAGGCTGCGGGCCCCGCGCACGACCCTCACCGGGCCCTGCTGCCACAGGAGTTGGGCCGCACCCTGGGCGGGCCGGTCGCCGGTGACGTACCAGTCGGCGCCGCGCCGGCCGAGGGTCAGGGTGCGGGCGGCCGTGACGGGCGCGGTGTCGTAGCCCTGGATCCGGTAGCGCAGATCCACCTTGGCGGTGGCCGTCGTGCCGTGCCGGTCGACCCCGGTGACGTGGTACGTCCAGGACGCGAGCGGTACCTGCGCCAGGTTGCCGAACTCGGCGCCCTGGGCCGCCCGCAGAGCGCTCGCCGCGGGGTCGACGGCGGCCAGATAGCCGTTCGCGTCGTGCTTCAGGACGGCGGCCGCGCGCCGGTCGAGGAGCCGCTGCACCTGGCTCGCGGTGGGGTCCGGGGCCGACCCGGGCGCCGAGCAGGCCGCGCCGAGCAGCAGCACGGCGAGCGCGCATCCCGCCGCCCGACCGCCCCGCACCCCTCGCCCGCGTCCATGACCTGCCACGCCGCCGATCGTACGGTCACACGCGCGTCACCGAGGAGATGGGCATCATGCCGACGGGGTCGTAGCGCACCGGCGCGCCGGGGTAGGGGGCGTGCACGACCTGCCCGTTGCCGACGTACATCGCGATGTGGCTGGCGTCGTGCCGGTAGGCGACCAGATCGCCGGGCCTCGCCTCGGAGAGCGGCACCTGGTGGCCCGCGTACCGCTGCTCCTGCGAGGTGCGCGGCAGGCCGACCCCGGCCCGGGCGTACGACCACTGCATGAGGCCCGAACAGTCGAACCCGGAGGGCCCGTTGGCGCCCCAGATGTACGGCTTGCCGATCGCCGAGCGGGCCGCCATGACGGCCGCGGCGGCCCGCGAGGAGGCGGCGGGCGCCGAGCCGGCGAGCGTCGGCGGCTCGGTGCGGCCGGAGCGCGAGGCCCGGTCGAATGCGGTGCGGTCGGCGGCCGGCAGCGCGTTCAAGGTGCGGCGCGCCTCGGCCAGCTTCGACTCCACGGTCCGCTTGTGCCGGGCCACCTCGGTGCGGCTGCGCTCCAGCTCGGAGAGCTTGCGGCCGGCCTCGGCCCGCTGCTGCGCGAGCCGGCGCTGCTCGTGCTGGAGGTCCTGGAGGGCGCCCGCCTGGCGCTCGCTCAGCCGGTCGAGGGCCGCGGCCTGGTCCAGGTAGGTGTTCGGGTTGGACGACAGGAGCAGCGCGAGCGCCGGGTCGATGCCGCCCGAGCGGTACTGCGCCCCGGCGATCGCCCCGAGCGCGCCCCGCATGCGGTTGATCTTCTCCTGGCCGCGCGCGATCCCGTCCTGCGCGTGCCTGACCTCGTCACGCAGTTCCTTGGCGTGCTCGTCCGCCTTGTCGTACTGCTCGGTGGCCTTCTCGGCCTCCTCGAAGAGCCGGTCGACCTTGGCCTTCCCGGACGGACCCGGCTCGTGCGGAGCCGCGCTCGCCACGGGTGCCGCAAGCGCCGCCGCGGCCGTCGCCGCGGCTGCCGAAAGGACGGTGACGCGAGCGCTCTGGGTCAGGCCCGACTGCGAAGGCCGGCGATGGGACGCCACGGATGCCGTACTCCCTTGCACTGCGTGCGGCCCCTGCCGCCCGGGCGGGCGGCGAGTCACCGGGGGAACCGCACGCCGGACAGTAACCGGACCGATACCCGTGGGCCAACGACCGCGCCGCCTACGCAAAGTGACGCCCCACCGGAGAGCACAGGTCACCGGCGGGGCGTCGCGTCAGCGCGTGTCGCCGCAGTTCGCCCGTTTGGGCGGTGTCGGCGGCCGACGAAGTCGAAGGCGGGGTCAGCCGATGCGCACACCGAACTGGAACGGCATGTTGTCCATCGACTCGTAGCGCACGACCGTGCCGGTGCGCGGCGCGTGCAGCACCATGTTGTTGCCCGCGTACAGGCCGATGTGGTGCAGGTCGCCGAAGAAGAGCACCAGGTCGCCGGGCTTGAGCTCGCCGCGCCCGATCCGGGTGCCCGCATTGGCCTGCTCCTGCGAGGTGCGCGGCAGGTTCACGCCGGCCTGGCGGTAGGCGTAGCCCGTCAGACCCGAGCAGTCGAAGGTCGCCATGCCGGTCGCGCCGTAGCTGTACGGCTTGCCGAGCTGGGTCTGGGCGGCGGCGAGGGCCGCGGCGCCGACCTGCGAGGCGGGGACGTCCTTGCCGAGGTTCGGGCGCTCGGTGGAACGGTTGGCGCGGGACTCGTCGGAGGCGAGGGCCGCCTTCTCCTGCGCGGTCAGGGAGTTGAGCAGCTTCTGCGCGTCGCCGAGCTTGCCCTGGACTTCCTTCTTCTTGTCGTCGAGCACCTTGCTGGTGTCGGCGAGGTCCTTCAGCTTGTCCTGGGCCTCCTTGCGCTGCTGCGCGAGGGTGCGCTGCTTGCCCTGGATCTTCGTCAGGGCCTCGGCCTGTGTGGCGCTCAACTGGTCGAGCGAGGAGGCCTTGTCGAGGAAGTCGTCCGGGTTGGAGGAGAGGAAGAGCGCGAGCGAGGGGTCGATGCCGCCGGAGCGGTACTGGGCCGAGGCCAGCGAACCGAGGCCCTGGCGCAGGGTGTTGAGCTCCTGCTGGCCACGGGCGACCTGGTCCTGGATCTGGCCGATCTGCTGTTCGAGCCGACCCTGCTTCTCCTTGGCGCCGTTGGCCGCCTCGGTCGCCTGCTCGGCCTCGTCGTAGAGCTTGTCGACCTTGCTCTTGACCTCGTCCTTGGTGGGCTTCGGGTCCGCCTGGGCGGCCTGCGAGGTGAGGGCCACGACCGCGGCGGCGGTGGCGCTGAGCACGGTCACACGAGTGCGGCTCGCGGGCTTCGGACGACGATGGGACCCCACGAAGGCGAGCTCCTTCTTCCTCAACCGCCGAACACTGCACACTCGACGGGACCTTCACGGACACCCCGAACGAGTGATCAACCGCATGAAGGTACGAGGCCCGACCCTAGTGACCCTTCTGTGATCAGTTCAAATCCTGATGGCAAAAAACTCGGTCACCGAGAGGATTCTTTACTGTCATCCCACGCGCAGTAGTTGGCACTTGACGGAGCGCTCGTCCGCGATCACCCGAATTCGGGCATTGAACACAGGAGTTGCAGAACGGACGCAATGCCTCAGACGCGTGAAAGCCGCTTGAGGAGCAGCAGCGAGGCGACCGGGCGGGCGCCCGCCTTCGCGACGCCGTCCGCGACTTCCTTGTCCGTGGAGACGACGACCACGGCACGCCCCGACGGCTCGGCCCGCACCAGCTGACGGATCAGCTCGTCCGCGGTCACGCCCGGCTTGGAGAACAGCACCCGTACGCCCCGGGGCGGGGCGAGCAGGACCGGGGCCGCCAGCTCCGCGCCGTCGAAGACACAGGTGACCTCGGCGCCGGTCTGCGCGGCGAGCACGGAAAGACCGCCGAGCAGCCGCAGGCGCTGCTTCTCCAACGGCATCGTGGGATAGCCGGTCTTGGTGACGTTGTAGCCGTCCACGACCAGGTGCACCTGGGGCAGCGCGAGCAGTTGGTCGAGCAGCGCCGGGTCGGTCTCCGAGAGCGCGCGGGCCGCGATGTCCTTGGGCGTCATGTTGCCGGGCGCGACCGCGTCCACGGTGTCGGCGGGGCGCACCGAGGCGGGCGGCAGGGCCAGTTCGCGCCGCAGCCCCTGGGCGCCCTCCAGGACGGTGTCGAGCAGCAGCCGCAGCCGCATGTCCTCGACGGAGCGGCCCTCGCGCACCGCCCGCCGGCTCGCCTCCAGGCCGGCCTCGGCCTCACCGAGCCGGGTCTTCAGGCGCCGGGCCTCGCTCTCGGCGGCGGCCACCTGGGCGGCCGCCTCGGACTTGATGCCGTCGATCTCGGAGGTGACCCTGCGCAGCGCGGCCTCGCCGCGCTTCACATCGCTCTGGGCGCTGCGCAGCTTGCGCTGGAGGGACTCGGTCTCCTTGCGGGCCGAGAGCAGTTCGGTGCGCAGCGAGTCGTTCTCGGTCCTGATCCGGTCGCGCGCCTCGGCGAGTTCCTCGCGCAGCCGCTCCAGCTCGCGCCGGCTCTCCTCCTCCGCGCGCTCGGCGAAGGCCCGCTGGGCCTCCTCGCCGGCCGCGGCGACCAGCTTGACCCAGCCGGTGGGGCGCAGCACATAGGCGGCGGCCGCCACGTCCACGGGGTCGGCGGCGCCGGGCGGCGCGCCCGCCTCCACGGCCGCCGCGAGCTCCGGCTGCGCCTCCCTGAGGCGCTCGCCCACGCGCTGGCGGAACACCGGGTCGCTCTCCAGGGCCGCGGCCATCGCGTTGCCGGCGAACTTGGCGCGGCGGGTGGGGGTGAACCGGGCGTACTGCCTCAGCTGGCCGGGCAGTTCGCCGACGGTCAGACCGCCGAACGCCTCCGACACGAAGGCGACGACCCGGCGCCGGACCCCTTCGGGCAGCGGGCGGTCGAGCACCTCGGCGGGGCCGTCGCCGGCCGCAGCGGCCGGTTCAGCGCCGCTTGCATGCTCCACAATCCGTCACCCCAACTGTCATCCGTACCGCGTGGGCGGCAGCCTCTCAGGAGGCGGCCGCGGAGTCGGTACCCGGCCGGTCCACTAGCTCGATCTGGTCCACCGCGTTGCACCACCGGCAGCGGACCGACTCGATGGTCTCACTGACCACCTCGCGTTCCTCCACCTTGGGCTCTCCGGCGAGGTCCAGATGGACGTACTCGACCACTTTGGACGAGCGGGTGACATCGAAACGCGTGAGGTTACCGCAGAGCGTGCAGCGCCACCGGGTCTCGGCGGTCATCTGGGGAACGGTGGTCATGTGGTGCCGCCCTCTTTTCCACTTCCATGGTCCAGGATCTCGCGGTGCGCCGTCGAACTGCGGATGTCGAACTGCGGGAGTACTGCCCGCAACCCTACGGCCTACCCGTCGGCCCCCGGCACGGCGAGGCGGTCTGTACCGAAAGCTCCCTTTAGGCCATTCTCTCCCCATGATCAAGTGGCGGGGAGCGGAGATCCTCAGGGGCGCGGTACGGGGCCCGACCGTGACGTACGGGCTGATCGCCGCCTGCTGCCTGCTGTTCATGGCCAGCCCGGTGTCCGGCCTGAATCCGGTGTACGGGACCGGCGACGCGATCCTGAGCGCGCAGAGCGACTACTTCGCGCGCTGGGGGGTGATTCCGGCGGAGCTGATGACGGGCCGCCCGCACGCCCTGCTCACGCCGCTCACCGCGCTGTTCGTCCACGGCGGCTGGCTGCACCTGCTCGGCAACATGCTGTTCCTGTACGTCTTCGGCGCGATGGCCGAGGAACGGCTCGGGCGCTTCGAATTCGCCCTGTTCTACCTGATGGCCGGCTATGTGGCCCTGCTCGGCTACGCCGTCGCGCACGCGGGCTCCGACCAGACGCTCGTGGGGGCGTCCGGGGCGATCTCGGCGGTCCTGGGGGCGTTCCTCTACCTCTTCCCCCGGGCCCGGGTCACCAGCGTCTTCCCGTTCCTGCTCTTCCTGCCGCTGCGGTTCCCCGCCTGGATCGTGCTCGTCTTCTGGTTCGCCCTCCAGTGGCTGGCGATCCGGAGCGCGTCGGCCGGACCCGGGGTGGCCTACCTGGCCCATCTGGTCGGCTTCGGCGTCGGCTTCCTCTACGCGTGGGCCCGTTTCCGCGGGCCGGATAGAGTGAAACGCCGAAAGCCCGTGAAGACCGCGGGTCCGGCCGCCACCGAGGGAGAAAGCCAGCCGTGATCACCGCGATCGTGCTCATCAAGACCAGCGTGGACCGGATTCCCGAGATCGCGGAGTCCATCGCGGCGCTGGACAGCGTCAGCGAGGTGTACTCGGTGACCGGTACGTACGATCTGATCGCGCTGGTCAGGGTGGCTCGCCACGACGACCTGGCGGACATCATCCCCGGGAGCATCAGCAAGATCCCCGGGGTGGAGGGTACGGATACGCACGTGGCGTTCCGGACGTACTCCCAGCACGACCTCGAAGCGGCCTTCGCCATCGGCCTGGACTCCTAGCCCCCCGGCCCCCTCGGGGGCTGCGCCCCCGAACCCCCGCATCCGCTCTCACCCGCGGCCGTGCGGGCCGTGCGCGCAGTTCCCCGCGCCCCTGTAAGTGACCCCGAATACCTCGGTGCTGGCCCACCCCGGGCACCCTCAGCCCGTCCGGCGTTTGAGGACGAGCGCCCTCAAGGCGCGAACAGGGGCCGGGGCGGAGCCAAGAGGCCTCGCAGACAGGTGCAGGCCGCGGTCGCTTCCCGCGCAGTTCCCCGCGCCCCCGTAGGCGACCCAGCACGTGCGCCCTCAGCCCGTCCGGCGATTGAGGACGAGCGCCGTACAGGCGCGAACGGGGTCCGGGGTCGAGCCCCGGGAAGGCTGGGTACGGCGGGGCTAGACCGCCGGGACGCAGCGGCCGGCCTCCGTGCGGTACTGCCACTTCGCGCCGTCCGACACCAACTCCCGCACCGCCCGCACAAAGCGGTCCACGTGCTCGTCCGGCGTCCCCGCCCCGAAGCTGACCCGGATCGCGTTGAGCGAGCGCTCGCCCGGCTCCGCCTCGGGCGCCCCGCACTCGCCCGGGTCCTGCGGGTCGCTGCCGAGCAGGGTGCGCACCAGCGGGTGGGCGCAGAACAGGCCGTCGCGCACCCCGATCCCGTACTCCGCCGACAGCGCCGCCGCGAAGTGCGAGCTGTTCCAGCCGTCGACGACGAAGGAGATGACGCCCACCCGGGGCGCGTCGTCGCCGAAGAGCGAGAGCACCCGCACCGCGGGAACCTCCGCCAGGCCCTCGCGGACCTTCGCGATCAGGTGCCGCTCGCGCTCGACCAGCGCGTCGAAGCCCGCCTCGGTCAGCGCCTTGCAGGCGGAGGCGATGGAGTAGACGCCGATGACGTTGGGCGACCCCGCCTCGTGCCGCGCGGCCGTGGTGTGCCACTCGACGTCGACCCCCCCGTCGGAGCGCCGGGCGACCTTCTTGGAGGCGCCGCCGCCCGCGAGGTACGGCTCGGACTCCTGGAGCCAGTCCGCGCGGCCGGCCAGCACGCCCGAGCCGAACGGTGCGTACAGCTTGTGCCCGGAGAAGGCGATCCAGTCGACGTCCAACTCCCGTACGGAGACGGGGTGATGGGGCGCGAGCTGCGCCGCGTCGAGCACGATGCGGGCGCCGTGGGCGTGCGCCGCGGCGGCGAGTTCCCTCACCGGCCACAGCTCACCCGTGACGTTGGACGCTCCGGTGACGCACACGAGGGCGGGCCCGTAGGGGTCGCGGTCGGCGAGCGCGCGCTCCAGCGTCTCGACGGCCTGCTGCGGGGTGCGCGGCGCGTTCAGGTAGGTCACGCGGGCGTCGCGCCAGGGCAGCAGCGAGGCGTGGTGCTCGGTCTCGAAGACGAAGACCTGGCAGTCGGCCGGCAGCACCTGGGCAAGCAGGTTGAGCGAGTCCGTGGTGGAGCGGGTGAAGACGATCTGGTCGCCGGGGCGGCAGTCGAGGAACTCCGCCACCGTCTCCCGGCTGTTCTCGAACAGGTCGGTGGAGAGCTGCGAGAGGTAACCCGCCCCGCGGTGCACGCTGCCGTAGTAGGGCGCGTACGCGGCCACGTCGTCCCAGACCCGCTGGAGGGCGGGCGCGCTCGCCGCGTAGTCGAGGGCGGCGTACGTCACTTCGCCGCCGGTGACCAGCGGCACGGTGACATCACGGCCGAGCACCGGAAGCGGCGCCGCACAGCAGGGGTCGGCGGACTCCACGGCGGCGGACCCGGCAACGGCGGACTCGACGGCGGCGGAACCGGCGGCGGGGGACGAAACGGCGGTGGTGACGGTGGCGGCGGGGCGTGCGGACATGGCGGTATCTCCCGGCAGGACAAGGCGAGTTGACTTCGGACCCCGGGTACGGCGGCAAGACCCTGCATCGAGCGAGAGGGTTCGACTGCGGTGCCGTGTACGGGTGTTGACCTCGGACACGCAGCCCGAAGAAGGGTGCGCGGAGGTGTGAAGAAGGGGCGGTACGCCCTATCGCATTCGCTTGCTCACGAGACTGCTCCCTTGAGGACCAGGACCCCAGGGCTGTGACATCGAAGATGTCCAGGGGTCCGCGCTTGCCGAAGGCCTTGCTGCCTACGACCTGGTCTTCACCCGGGGCACCCCGCCACGGACGGAGGGTTGCCGGACAGCGAGCCGGGGCCTAAATCGCTGTCACTCATGACCTTGAAGAGCATCCTGCCATACGTATCGACGTGCGCAAGGCGCGGTCCGCGATCTGGACTGCGCCCTGCGTCACATCGCCGCACGGGACGTACCCGTACGGCCGAGACGTACCCGTACGGCGAGGACCCGTACGAGCCAGGGTCAGGCGTTGCTGGCCGCGACCCACCGGTCGAGCGCGGCCAGGGCCGCCCCGGAGTCGATCGCCTCGGCCGTCCGTGCCATCGCGGCGCCGATCTGCTCGGCGAGCGGGCCCTGCCCCGGTTCCAGGGCGACCAGGGCGGCCGCCGAGTTCAGCACCACCGCGTCCCGCACCGGTCCGCGCTCCCCCGCCAGCAGCCGGCGGGCGACATCGGCGTTGTACGACGAGTCCGCGCCGCGCAGGGCTTCGATGGGCACGATCTCGATGCCGACGTCCCGCGGGTCGAAGGCCTCCTCGCGGACCTTTCCGTCGCGCACCACCCACACCCGCGAGGTGCCGGTGGTGGTGAGCTCGTCGAGGCCGTCGTCGCCGCGGAAGACCAGCGCGGAGGAGCCGCGCTCGGCGAACACACCGGCCACGATCGGGGCCATCCGGGCGTCCGCGACCCCGGCGGCGGTGGCCCGCACCTTGGCCGGGTTGGTCAGCGGGCCCAGGACGTTGAAGGTGGTGCGGATGCCGAGCTCCCGGCGCGCGGCGGCCACGTACCGCAGCGCGGGATGGAACTTCACGGCGAAGCAGAAGGTGATGCCGGCCTCCTCGACCACCTCCGCGACCCGCTTGGGCGTCAGCTCCAGATTGACGCCGAGCTTCTCCAGGACGTCGGACGAGCCGCTCGCCGACGAGGCGGCCCGGTTGCCGTGCTTGACGACCTTGGTGCCGGTGCCGGCGACCACGATCGCGGCCATGGTGGAGATGTTGACGGTCTTGGCCCCGTCGCCGCCGGTGCCGACGATGTCCACGCTGGGGCCCGGCACCTCGATGAGGTTGGCGTGCGCGTACATGGCGCGTACCAGGCCGGTGATCTCCTGGACGGTTTCGCCCTTGGCGCGCAGGGCCACCATGAAGCCGGCGATCTGGGCGTCGGTGGCTTCGCCCCGCATGATCCGGTCCATCGCCCAGGCGGTCACGTCCGCGCTCTGGTCGGAGCCGCCGAGCAGCGCGTCCAGGACGCCCGGCCAGGAGTGGGCCGCCACGGTGTCGCCTCCGGTGGGGGTAACAGCGCTCATGCTCGCTCCTGGTGGTCAGGGTGGATATACCGCCCGTCAGCCTATCGACAGCGGGGGGCTCATCCGTACGCGTGCCCGTAGTACGGACGGGGTCCGGTCGCGCCGGATGCCAAAAGGCTCCGGCCCGGCCCCCGTGGAGGGGCCGGGCCGGAGCCTCGGTTGTGGCGACCGACAGGTCAGGCGGGATCAGTGGTGGCCGTGGCCACTCGTGATCTCCTCGTACTCCTCGGCCGTCGGCTTGGGAATCTGGTTCCCCTCGCCGTAGTAGCCCTTGCTGAGCTTGGCGCGCAGCTTCTGGGTTCGCGAGACCTTGCGGGCGACACCGTTCTCGTCGACCTCAGGACCGATCTCGGCCGGCTTGTACTGCTCGTGCGCGGTGAGCTTGTAGCGCGCACCGGCGTCGAGCGGCTCGTGGATCTCGATGAACTCGCCGTGCGGCAGCCGCTTGATGATGCCGGACTCGCGTCCGTGCAGCACCTTCTCGGCGTCGCGGCGCTGCAGACCCAGGCAGATCCGCTTGGTGGCGATGAACGCGAGGACCGGAGCGACGAAGAACGCGATCCGCACGAACCAGGTGATGACGTTGATCGAGAGGTGGAAGTGGGTCGCCCAGAGGTCGTTTCCACCACCGATGAGCAGCACCATGTACCAGGTGATCCACGCGACACCGAACGCGGTACGGGTCGGCGCGTTGCGCGGCCGGTCCGCGATGTGGTGCTCGCGCTTGTCCCCGGTGACCCAGGACTCGATGAACGGGTACACCGCGATGGCCGCCAGGACCGACGGGAAGATGATCAGCGGGATGAACACGCCCAGGACGAGCGTGTGACCCCACAGGTTGATCTCCCAGCCCGGCATCACACGGATGAGGCCTTCGGAGAAGCCCATGTACCAGTCGGGCTGGGCGCCGGTGGACACCTGGTCCGGCCGGTAGGGGCCGATCGCCCAGATCGGGTTGATCGAGGCGATCGCCGCGATCACCGCGATGACACCGAAGACCAGGAAGAAGAAGCCGCCCGCCTTCGCCATGTACACCGGGAGCAGCGGCATGCCGACGACGTTCTTGTTCGTCCGTCCCGGACCCGCGAACTGGGTGTGCTTGTGGTAGAAGACCAGGATCAGGTGGGCCACCATCAGGCCGAGCATGATGCCGGGCAGCAGCAGGATGTGGACCGAGTAGAACCGGGCCACGAAGTCGCCGCCGGGGAACTCGCCGCCGAACAGGAAGAACGAGAGGTACGTGCCGACGACCGGCACGGACAGGATCGCGCCCTCCATGAAGCGGACACCGGTGCCGGAGAGCAGGTCGTCCGGGAGCGAGTAACCGGTGAAGCCGGTGAACATGCCCAGGACGAACAGCAGGAAGCCGAACAGCCAGTTGACCTCGCGCGGCTTGCGGAAGGCACCCGTGAAGAACACGCGCATCATGTGCACGAACATGCCGGCGAGGAAGACCAGCGCCGCCCAGTGGTGGATCTGCCGGATCAGCAGACCACCGCGCACATCGAAGCTGATGTGCATGGTCGAGTTGAACGCCTCGGACATGTGCATGCCCTGGAGCGGCACGTAGGAGCCGTCGTAGACGACCTCGTTCATGCTCGGGTGGAAGAACAGCGTCAGATACACACCCGTGAGGATGATGATGATGAAGCTGTACATGCAGATCTCGCCGAGCATGAAGGACCAGTGGTCCGGAAAGATCTTGCGCATGTTGGCCTTGGCCAGGGAGTAGATCCCGAGCCGGCCGTCCGCCCAGTCCGCGATCCGCTCACCGGCGGGCGCTTCGCGCCGTGCGTCTGTCGTGGTGCTCATCCGCGCTCCCAGAAGGCAGGACCGACGGGCTCATCGAAGTCGCCGAGCGCTTCGAGGTAACCCTCGTCATTCACGCCGATCCGCAGCTGCGGAAGGGCGTGACCGGCCGGGCCGAAGATGACGCGGGCGCCGTCGGAGAGGTCGAAGGTGGACTGGTGGCACGGGCAGAGCACGTGGTGCGTCTGCTGCTCGTACAGGGAGATCGGGCAACCGACGTGGGTGCAGATCTTCGAGTAGGCGACGATGCCCTGGTGCGACCATTCGAGCTCGCGCTTGTCCTTGATGTCCTCCGGCTTGATCCGGACGAGCATCAGGGCGGCCTTGGCGATCTGCGTCTGGAAGTCCTCCGCGTCCTCCTCCAGGCCCTCGGGCTTGGCGAAGGTGAGCGAACCGACCAGCAGGTCCTCGGGACGCAGCGGCTCGTTGGTGTTCATGTTGATCAGGGCCTTGCCCTTGGACCACATGGTGTGCCGCAGCTTCTTCTCGGGCAGCGTGCCCAGGTCGCGCAGCAGCACCACACCGGAGAGCGGCACCATGGCCAGCGCGCCGAACATGGTGTTGCGGATCAGCTTGCGCCGGCCGAAGCCGGACTCGGCCGCGCCCTGCTTGAAGTCGGCCAGGACCTGCGCCTTGACCTCCGGCGGGGCCGCGATCTCGTGCCGCTCGGCCGGCATCTCGACGTCCGACATCAGGGTGCGGGCCCAGTGGACCGCGCCCGCGCCGATGCAGAACAGCGCCACGCCCAGGGTCAGACCCAGAGCGAAGTTGAGGATGCTGACGTGCCCGAACGGGAAGATGAAGACGATCTTGTCGACCGGGAAGATCACGTACGAGGCGATGAAGCCGACCGTCGCGACCATGGACAGGAAGAACAGGAACGCGACCGCGCGCTCCGAGCGCTTGGCCGCCCGCTCGTCGATGTCCTGGATGCGCGGCTTGTGGGCCGGCAGTCCCGGGTCCGCGAACGGGTCGCCCGCGTGCTCTACCGCGCCGTGCGCGGGGGCCTGCGCTTCGGGCAGGCTCTCGGAATTCTCTTGGCTACTCATGACTTCTTGGCCTTAGCGGTGTGGGCCGCGACCCAGATGGCTACTGCGATGAGGGCACCCAGACCGAAGATCCAGCCGAACAGGCCCTCGCTGACCGGACCGAGCCCGCCGAGCTTGAGGCCACCGGGGCTGGCGGACTGGTCGCTGTTGACGGCGTGCAGGTACGCGATGATGTCCTGCTTCTGCTTCTGCGGCATCGTCGTGTCCGGGAAGGACGGCATGTTCTGCGGGCCGGTCTGCATGGCCTCGTAGATGTGCTTGGGGTCCACGTCCTCCAGGCTGGGGGCGAACTTGCCGTTCGTCAGGGCACCGCCCTCACCCGTGAAGTTGTGGCACTGGGCG
Organism: Streptomyces sp. CB01201; assembly: GCF_002803085.1. Classification (GTDB taxonomy): domain Bacteria; phylum Actinomycetota; class Actinomycetes; order Streptomycetales; family Streptomycetaceae; genus Streptomyces; species Streptomyces hundungensis. The sequence goes on from NZ_NNBJ01000003.1 coordinate 437,136, forward strand.
CAGTTGGTGCGGAACAGTTCGCCACCCTTGGCGATGTCGGCACCGCTCGGGTTGTACTGCGACTCGTTCGGCACGCTCGGACCGGCGCCCAGCGACGCCACGTAGGCGGCGAGCTGGTCGATCTCGGACTGCGAGTAGATGACCTTCTTCTTCGGCACCTGCGCGCCGGGCTGCTGCGCCGGCATGCGGCCGGTGCCGACCTGGAAGTCCACCGCTGCGGCGCCGACGCCGACCAGGGAGGGGCCGTCAGAGGTTCCCTGACCGCCGGTCCCGTGGCAGCTGGCGCAGCCGACGGAGTAGAGCTTCTTGCCCTCGTCGATGGCGAGGGACTGGGCGGTTTCGTCAGCCTGAGCCTTGCCCGCGGGCGCGAACGCGGCGTACAGCCCCCCGGTGGCCGCCAGCGCGAGGAGTAGGACGACGACCGCCGCCAGCGGATGGCGTCGTCGTGCGGAGAGCTTTTTCACGGATTACCCCGGTGTCAGGATCTTCTGCGTCGATGGCGGATGTGGTGCGGACCTACGGGCCCGGTTACTGGATCAGGTAGATCGTGGCGAAGAGGCCGATCCACACGACATCGACGAAGTGCCAGTAATAGGACACGACGATCGCCGCGGTCGCCTGCTCGTGGGTGAACCTCTTGGCCGCGTACGTCCTGCCCAGAACCAGCAGGAAGGCGATCAGGCCGCCCGTCACATGCAGTCCGTGGAAGCCCGTGGTCAGGTAGAACACCGAGCCGTACGGATCGGAGGACAGCGAGAGGCCGTCCTTCTTCACCAGCTCGGTGTACTCGAAGACCTGGCCGCCGATGAAGATCGCACCCATCACGAACGTGATGATGAACCAGGTGCGGAGCTTCTTCACATCGCCGCGCTCCGCGGCGAAGACGCCGAGCTGGCAGGTGAGGGAGGAGAGCACCAGGATCGTGGTGTTGGTCGCCGAGAACGGAAGGTTCAGGGACGAGGCCATTTCGGACCAGTGCGCGGCACCCGTTACCGATCGCAGAGTGAAGTACATCGCGAAGAGGGCCGCGAAGAACATCAGCTCGGAACTCAACCAGATGATGGTTCCGACGCTGGTGAGGTTCGGCCGATTGACCGACGGGTGCGCGTGCCCGGTTTCTACTGTCGTTGCTGTCGCCACGACCGACATTATGTCGGTCGCTTATCCCGCCCTCACTCCGGGGGGTGCCGTTCGGTGTGTCAGCGGCGTATGCAGGGCCCGAACGGCCCATCGAAGGGCTGGCCGAACCGGTGTTGACGGGCAGTCGGACGGAGTAGCATCCGCGCATCGGTTCATGAGCCAACGTCGGCGAAAGCGCCGGACCTTCGGAGGATCCATGCAGTCGAGCGCCACGGTTCTGGTCTACAGCGACGACGCGAACACCCGCGCACAGGTGCGGCTCGCGGCCGGGCGCAGGCCCGCGTCCGACGTGCCCCCCGTGGAGTTCCTGGAGTGCGCGACGCTGCCGGCGGTCCTCAAGGAGCTGGACCGCGGCGGCATCGACGTCTGTGTGCTGGACGGAGAGGCCGTCCCGGCCGGCGGCATGGGGGTGTGCCGCCAGCTCAAGGACGAGGTCTTCCAGTGCCCGCCGGTGCTGCTCCTGATCGGCCGCCCGCAGGACGCCTGGCTGGCCACGTGGAGCCGGGCGGACGCCGCGGTGACCCTGCCGGTGGAGCCGGTCGAGTTCGCGGACGCCCTGGCCTCCCTGCTGCGCAAGCGGCTTGCCGTGGGTGCCTGACCTCACACTCCCGGCCGCAGCCGGGCGGAGTTGACCTTGCTCTGCCCGGCCTTGAGGTCGGCTTGCAGGACGCTGCCCTCGCGCCACTCGTCCCACGACACGTTCCAGTCGCCGAACCCGTTGTCGAAGGGCGTCATGTCCTCGCCGATGCTGTTGACGACCTTGACGATGTCGCCCTCGTTGATGTTCTCGAAGAACCAGGCGGCGTTGCCGGTGCTCATGCCCGTGCAGCCGTGGCTGACGTTCTCGGAGCCTTGCGAGCCCACCGACCAGGGCGCGGCGTGCACGTATTCACCACTCCAGGTGACGCGCGTGGCGTAGTAGACGGGCAGGTCGTAGCCGTCGGAGCTGCTGGACGAGATGCCGACGGTCTCCCCGCGCATGCGTACGAAGTACTGCTTGCCCAGGACCACCTTGACGCCGTTGCGGGTGGAGAAGCCCGGCTTTCCGGTGGTGACCGGAATGGTGTTGATCACTTCTCCGTTACGCTTGAACGTCATGTAGTGCCCGGCGGCGTCCGTGATGGCCTCGACGCGGTCGCCGGTGGTGATCTTCAGGGGCTTGCCGGGGCCGCCGTACAGCTTGTCGGCGATCTTCACGCCCTCCAGGTTGGACTGCGCCTCGATGGTGGCGTGGGCGGGCCAGTACTCCTTCGGGCGGTAGTGCAGGACCTTGTCGTTCACCCAGTACCAGGCGCCCTCCACCGAGGGCGTGGAGCGGACCTTCAGGGCCCGCTCGACGACGGACCGGGCCGCCTTGTCCTTGATGGGCTTGCTGAGCTGGGCCGTAATGGGCTGTCCGACGCCGTACTTGCCCGCGTCCGGGCCGAATTCGACCTCCACGGCATCCTTGGCCGCCGCCGTGTCGAACGTCAGCGTGCGCAGCCCCGGGGAGCCGTCCTCGTTCTCCGTGGAGACCTTGACGGTGTAGTGCGCTCCGGCCACCAGTGGGGCCGTGGAGTGCCAGCGGCTGCCGTCGGCGGCCAGTTCGCCCGCCAGGTAGCGCCCGTTGCCGTCGACGGCCGTGACGTCCGTGAGACGGCCTTCCTTGCTCTTGGCGGTGATCTCCAGGGGCTTGTCGGGGTCGGCCTTCTGACTGCCCGCCGGGCCGTTGTACGCGACCTGCCCGGCCGCGTCGTAGGGCTTCGCCGAAAGGGGGTTGCCGTCGGACCCGCCGCACCCCGTGGCCCCCACACCGAGGGACAGGACAAGGAGGGTGCAGCTCACTACGGTGCGGATACGCGGTGCGTGGCTCATGGTCACACGGTATGAAGAGTCGTCAGATTCGGCGCGCGCTGTGACTGCAAACGAGGGCGTATGACGGCAAAAGAGGGACCCCCCGTCCCGGATCGAGACGAAGGGCCCCTCGTGGCGCGGTGCGGCGGGCGGAACTACTGGTTCTGGTTCTCGCCGCGGTAGTACTCGAAGACCCAGCCGTAGAGACCGACCAGGATCAGCGGCGCCGAGAAGTACAGCAGCCACCAGCCCATCGCGATCGCGAGGAAGGCCAGCGCGCCGCCGATGCCGAGCGCGAGCGGCTGCCAGGAGTGCGGCGAGAAGAAGCCGACCTCACCGGCGTCGTCCGCGACATCGGCCTCCTTGTTGTCCTGGGCGCCCACGTCGACCCGCCGGGCCGTGAAGGCCAGGTAGAAGCCGATCATGACGCTCAGGCCGAAGGCCATGACGAGCGCGGTGGTGCCTGCCGCTTCCTTCGACCACACGCCGTAGACGATGGCCATCACGAGGATGAAGGCGGACAGCCACAGGAACATCTTGCCCTGGATCTTCACTTCCCGGCCTCCTTGCCACCGGACAGCATGTGGTCACCGTGGACGTCGCCGTGGTTCTCCAGCTGGTCCAGAGCCGCGATCTCCGGGTGGTGGAGGTCGAAGGCCGGCGATTCGGAGCGGATGCGCGGCATGGTGACGAAGTTGTGCCGGGGCGGCGGGCAGGAGGTCGCCCACTCCAGCGAACGGCCGTAGCCCCAGGGGTCGTCGACCTCGATCTTCTTGCCGTACTTGGCGGTCTTCCAGACGTTGTAGAAGAACGGCAGGATCGACAGACCGAGCAGGAACGAGGAGATCGTCGAGATCGTGTTGAGGGCGGTGAAGCCGTCGGCCGCCAGGTAGTCGGCGTAACGACGCGGCATGCCCTCGACACCCAGCCAGTGCTGCACCAGGAACGTGCCGTGGAAGCCCACGAACAGCGTCCAGAAGGTGATCTTGCCGAGCCGCTCGTCCAGCATCTTTCCGGTGAACTTCGGCCACCAGAAGTGGAATCCGGAGAACATCGCGAAGACCACGGTGCCGAAGATGACGTAGTGGAAGTGCGCGACGACGAAGTACGAGTCGGAGACGTGGAAGTCCATCGGCGGCGAGGCCAGGATGACGCCCGTCAGACCACCGAAGGTGAAGGTGATCAGGAAGCCGATGGCCCAGAGCATGGGTGTCTCGAAGGACAGTGAGCCCTTCCACATCGTGCCGATCCAGTTGAAGAACTTCACGCCCGTCGGTACGGCGATGAGGAACGTCATGAAGGAGAAGAACGGCAGGAGCACGCCACCGGTGACGTACATGTGGTGCGCCCACACGGTCACGGACAGGCCCGCGATCGCGATGGTGGCGCCGATCAGACCGCTGTAGCCGAACATCGGCTTGCGGCTGAACACCGGGATCACTTCGGAAATGATTCCGAAGAATGGCAACGCGATGATGTACACCTCTGGATGGCCGAAGAACCAGAAGAGGTGTTGCCAGAGCAATGCGCCGCCATTACTGGCGTCGAATACATGGGCACCGAACTTGCGGTCCGCCTCCAGGGCGAACAGCGCGGCCGCGAGGACCGGGAAGGCCAGCAGGACCAGCACACCGGTCAGCAGGACGTTCCACACGAAGATCGGCATCCGGAACATCGTCATGCCGGGCGCGCGCATGCAGATGATCGTGGTGATGAAGTTGACCGAGCCGAGGATCGTGCCGAAGCCGGAGAAGGCCAGACCCATGATCCACATGTCGGCGCCGACGCCCGGCGAACGGACCGCGTCCGACAGCGGGGAGTAGGCGAACCAGCCGAAGTCGGCCGCACCCTGCGGGGTGAGGAAGCCACCGACCGCGATCGTCGAGCCGAACAGGTAGAGCCAGTAGGCGAACATGTTCAGCCGCGGGAACGCCACGTCGGGCGCGCCGATCTGGAGCGGCATGATCCAGTTCGCGAATCCGGCGAACAGCGGCGTCGCGAACATCAGCAGCATGATCGTGCCGTGCATCGTGAACGCCTGGTTGAACTGCTCGTTCGACATGATCTGCGTGCCGGGACGGGCGAGTTCGGCGCGCATGAAGAGCGCCATGATGCCGCCGATGCAGAAGAACGCGAACGACGTGACCAGGTACATCGTGCCGATCGTCTTGTGATCAGTGGTGGTCAGCCACTTGATGACGACGTTTCCCGGCTGCTTGCGCCGGACCGGCAGCTCGTTCTCGTACGAGTCGTCTGCTGCCGCGGCACCCTGAGATTCATTGAGGATGCTCACAGTTTGTTCGTCTCCGCGTTCTTGGCGGGGTCGGTCTGGGCGATGCCCGCCGGCACGTAACCGGACTGGCCGTTCGCCGCCAGCTCCTTGAGGTGCTGCTGATAGCGCTCCGGGGAGACGACCTTCACGTTGAAGAGCATGCGCGAGTGGTCGACGCCGCAGAGCTCGGCGCACTTGCCCAGGAAGGTGCCTTCCTGGTTCGGCGTGACCTCGAACGAGTTGGTGTGCCCCGGGACGACGTCCTGCTTCATCAGGAACGGCACGATCCAGAACGAGTGGATGACGTCGCGCGAGGTCAGCACGAAGCGGACCTTCTCGCCCTTCGGCAGCCACAGCGTCGGGCCCGGGTTTCCGGTCTGCGGGTTACGGGTGCCGGGGATGCCGACGTCGTAGACACCGCCCGCGTTCGCGGGGAAGTCCTTCTTGAACCGGTCCGGAATCGCTTCCAGGTTCTTGTCCGTCTTGGCGTCGCCCTTCACACCGGGCACGTCCTCGACGTAGTTGAAGCCCCAGCTCCACTGATAGCCGACCACGTTGACCGTGTGGGCGGGCTTCGGGGACAGAGCCAGGAGCTTCGATTCGTCGCGTGCCGTGAAGTAGAAGAGCACGGAGACGATGATGAGCGGGACCACGGTGTACAGCGCCTCGATGGGCATGTTGTACCGGGTCTGCGGGGGTACCTCGACCTTGGTGCGGCTGCGCCGGTGGAAGATGACGCTCCACAGGATCAGGCCCCAGACCAGCACGCCCGTGGCGAGCGCAGCCGCCCACGAGCCCTGCCAGAGGGACAGGATCCTGGGAGCCTCTTCCGTCACCGGAGTGGGCATACCAAGTCGAGGGAAGTCTTTCCAGTTGTACGAGCAACCGGATGCTGTCGCCAGGACCAGGCCCGCAGTCAGCACCTGCGGCAGCTTCCGCCGCATCGGGCGCCGCGACGAGCGGTCGGAGCCGTTGGGACTCACGTAGCGCCTTCCCGAGAGTCTCGCCCGCGGTGGTCGGCTACGGCCGTCTCGCTGGTCGGTCGCCGCCCTGGCACACGGGCAGGGGTTTGGATGTTTATGCGGACCAAACCCTACTGGACGCTATTTGGGGTCGCGCGGGGAGGGTGCCCAACGCGCCGTCCGAGTCCCCGAAGGGGTGGAGTCGCGGTGGAATCCCGGCCTCCGCGCGCCATCTGACGGCCCCTCGCCCCGTCCCTCGCCGCTCGCGCGCCCGACCGGGGTTAGCGTGGCCGCGTGCCCTATTTCGACGCGGCCTCCTCGGCCCCCCTGCACCCCGTCGCCCGCCAGGCGTTGCAAGCCTCCTTGGACGAGGGATGGGCCGATCCGGCCCGCCTCTACCGGGAGGGAAGGCGGGCCCGGCTGCTGCTCGACGCGGCGCGCGAGGCCGCCGCTGAGGCGGTCGGCTGCCGTCCGGACGAGCTCAGCTTCACCGGTTCGGGGACCCAGTCGGTGCACTCCGGAATTTACGGATCCTTGTCCGGGCGTCGGCGTGTCGGCCGGCACCTGGTGGTGTCCTCGGTCGAACACTCCTCGGTCCTCCATTCGGCCGCCTCGCACGAGGCGGCCGGCGGTTCGCTGACCGAGGTCGCGGTGGACCGCACGGGCCGGGTCTCCCCCGAGGCGTACGCGGCGGCCCTGCGTCCCGACACCGCCCTCGCCGCTCTCCAGTCCGCCAACCACGAAGTGGGCACGCTCCAGCCGGTGGCCGAGGTCGCCGAGCTGTGCCGGGCCGCGGAGGTGCCGCTGTTCGTGGACGCGGCCCAGTCGCTGGCGTGGGGGCCGGTCGAAGGGGCCTGGTCGATCCTCGCGGCCAGTGCCCACAAATGGGGCGGTCCGGCAGGAGTCGGGCTGCTCGCGGTGCGCAAGGGCGTACGGTTCGCGCCCCAAGGGCCACCGGACGAGCGGGAGTCGGGGCGGGCGCCCGGCTTCGAGAACATCCCGGCGATCGTGGCGGCGGCCGCCTCGCTGCGTGCGGTGCGGGCCGAGGCGGAGGCGGAGGCCGCGCGGCTGCGGGACCTGGTGGACCTGATCCGGGCCCGGGTCGTGGAGGTCGTGCCGGAGGTGGAGGTGGTCGGCGATCCGGTGCGGCGGCTGCCGCATCTGGTCACCTTCTCCTGTCTCTATGTCGACGGAGAGACCCTGCTGCACGAACTCGACCGGGCGGAATTCTCCGTTTCCTCCGGTTCGTCCTGCACGAGCAGCACCCTGACGCCCAGCCATGTGCTGCGCGCCATGGGGGTGCTGAGCGAGGGCAACGTCCGGGTGTCGCTGCCCTTCGGCACCCCGGCGGAGGACGTCGACCGGTTCATCGACGTGCTGACGTGGGTGGTCACGGCCGTACGGACGAAGCTGGGGGCGCCGGCCGCGGCAGCCGGGCCGGTCACGGCCTCCGAGGCGGTCGGGGCCGGGGCCGGGGCGGCGGCCGGGACCGGGGACCTCACGGTCGACTCGCTCGGCCGGCTCTGTCCGATCCCCGTCATCGAACTCGCCAAGGCGATCGGGGACCTGCCCGTCGGCGGCGTCGTGACGGTGCTCGCCGACGACGAGGCCGCCCGTCTCGACATCCCCGCATGGTGCGAGATGCGGGACCAGGAGTACCTGGGCGAGCACCCGGTAGACGGCGGAACCGCCTACCGGGTGCGCCGCAGGAGCTGAGTGCCGCTTCCGGCGGGCGGCACTTCAGGTGGGCTCTGCTCCAGCGGGCCCTACTTCAGGTGGGCCTGGACCTCGGACGCCGCCTCGTCGCCGTACGCCTTGGTGAAGCGGTCCATGAAGTTGGCCCGGCGCAGGGTGTACTCCTGGGTGCCCAGGGTCTCGATGACCAGGGTGGCCAGCATGCAGCCGAGCTGGGCCGCGCGCTCGTGGCCCACGCCCCAGGACAGACCGGTCAGGAAGCCGGCCCGGAACGCGTCGCCCACGCCCGTCGGGTCGACCTTGGCGTCCTCCTCGGGGCAGCCCACGACGATCGGCTCGGCGCCGACCTTGTCGATGCGCACGCCGCGCGAGCCGAGCGTGGTGACCCGGTAGTCGACCTTGGAGAGGATCTCCTCGTCGCTCCACCCGGTCTTGCTCTCGATGAGCCCCTTCTCGTACTCGTTCGAGAAGAGGTAGGTCGCGCCTTCGAGCAGGGTGCGGATGTCGTCGCCGGACATCCGGGCGATCTGCTGCGAGAAGTCGGCCGCGAAGGGGATGCTCCGCGCCTTGCACTCCTCGGTGTGGCGCAGCATCGCCTCCGGGTCGTCGGCGCCGATCAGCACGAGGTCGAGGCCGCCCACCCGGTCGGCCACCGACTTCAGCTCGATCTGCCGGGCCTCGCTCATCGCGCCCGTGTAGAAGGAGCCGATCTGGTTGTGGTCGGAGTCGGTGGTGCACACGAAGCGGGCCGTGTGCAGGACCTCGGAGATCCGCACCGAGCCGGTGTCGACGCCGTGCCGGTCGAGCCAGGCGCGGTACTCGTCGAAGTCCGAGCCGGCCGCGCCGACCAGGATCGGGCGGCCGCCGAGCTGGCCCATCCCGAAGCAGATGTTGGGACCGACACCCCCGCGGCGTACGTCGAGGTTGTCGACCAGGAAGGAGAGGGAGACCGTGTGCAGCTGGTCCGCGACCAGCTGGTCGGCGAAGCGGCCGGGGAAGGTCATGAGGTGGTCGGTCGCGATGGAGCCGGTGACTGCGATACGCACGGCGAGGGCGCTCCTGGTGAGGATGGGGAGGGGCGCGCAAAGCGCTCCGATAGGGGTGGTGGCGGGAGACGGGTGGGCGTGGACGGTTCACGCTACCGGGTCGGTCCGGCTGGGCCGACCGGCGGAAACTACCCAATAGTAGGTCTTACTGCGCATGCTTCTCGGTGCGTACGGTGCGAAGCATGGAAACCAAGCTGAACAGCGGGCACGGGGTGGCGGCGGGTCAGGGCCTGGAGGAGCTGCGTGGCGACTGCGCGCGGATGGCACCGCACTGGGTCGTCCCCGCGGCGCTCGCCCCGGACCCGGTGCCGCCGTCCCTGATCCACGGTGTGACGGTTCCGCCCGCATCGGTACGGCTCATCGCGGACATGTCCGATTACGGGGACTGAAACGGCCTGATCGCGCGGGTGCGGCGCACGGGATGGAACCGTGCGCTCCCCCGCTCCGTCCAACCGGCGTCCCTCGTCAAGGGGATGCGGGATACGACTGGACAGGAGCGATCTGGTGAGCAGCGAGCACACGCAGGACGAGCCCCGGCAGCGGCGTTCGCGTCGGACTCCCTTGATCCTCGCCGCGGCGACCCTGGCCGTACTGGCCGTGGGGGGCGGTGGGGCGTACTGGGCCACGACGGCGTCCTCGGGCGGTGACAACAAGCCCGGCGCTGACGGTGCGCCTCCGCCGCTCGCCCTCGACAGCGCACCCGGCGCCCCCGGCGCCCCGAGCGGCGGCAGCGGCGGCAGCGGTGGCGGCAACGGGATCGCGCCGGGTGAGCCCGACCCCAACGGGGTGGTCTACCGGGCGTCGGTCAAGCTGCCCGAGGGGCCCGGCAAGGCGGCCGTCCATCAGCCGCGCGGCACGGTGGACGAGGCCGCGGTGAACCGGCTCGCCCGGGCGCTCGGCATCGACGGGGCGGCGCGCCTGGAGGGCGACAGCTGGAAGGCGGGTGCCACCAAGGACGGCTCGGGCCCGACCCTGACGGTCACTCAGAAGGCGCCGGGCACCTGGACGTTCGCCCGTTACGGCAGCGGCGGCACGGACAACTGCCCCAAGGGCAAGATGTGTCCGATGCACACCACCGGCGCGGACACGGGCTCCGGCACCAGCACCAGCACCAGCACCAGCACCGGCGGAGGCGGCCCGATCGGCGAGCAGGCGGCGAAGGCGGCCGCGGCCCCGGTCCTCAAGGCGCTCGGCCAGGACGACGCCAAGCTGGACGCCTCGGAGATCCTCGCCTCGGCCCGGGTGGTGAACGCGGACCCGGTGATCGACGGGCTTCCCACGTACGGCTGGACGACCGGCATCCAGGTCGGCCCGGACGGTCAAGTGGTGGGCGGAAGCGGCCAGTTGAAGACGCCCGACAAGGGCGACACCTATCCGGTGCTCAGCGCGGACAAGACGCTGGCCCAGCTCAACAGCCACCGCGAGCAGCCGAAGACCAAGGACTGCACCGGTCCGGTGCCGCTCGACGGGCAGCCCACCAAGGGGCGGCTGCCGAGCGATCCGCAGGGCAACATCCAGCCCTGCAAGCAGCCCACGCCCTCGACCGTGACGATCAGCGGGGCGACCTTCGGGCTCGCCGCGCAGTTCGTGGCGGGCACGCCGGCCCTGGTGCCGTCATGGCTGTTCCAGGTGAAGCCGGACGCGGGGCAGCCGTTCACCATCACCGCCCCGGCGCTGGCCCCCGAGTACATCGCCAAGCCGCCGAGCGGCGCCCCCGTGCCGGCTCCGTCGGGCTCGGCCACCGCGCCGGGCGCACACGGCCAGTCGCTGGAGTCGTACGCCCCGGCGCCGGACGGGCGGACCCTGAACGTGACGTTCTGGGGCGGGGTGTGCAGCACGTACACGGCGACCGCCGACGAGAGCGGTGACGGCGTGCGGGTGCGGGTGACCGGCCAGGTCACCGACCCGAAGAAGATGTGCGTCGCGCTGGCCAAGCAGCAGACGGTATCCGTGGAGCTGCACCAGGCGCTCGGGGCCCGCGAGGTCCTCGACGCGGACACCGGCAAGGAGCTGCCGAAGAAGTAGCGGTACGGCAGAACTGGCGGTACGACAGAACTGGCGGTACGGGAGAACTGGCGGTACGGGCCTCAGGGCGCCGGACACGACGAAGGCGGGCGCCCCCGGATGACCGGGGGCGCCCGCCTTTCGGCTGCCGCGAGGCCCAGCGGGCCGCCGCGACCCAGGGCCTAGCTGAACGAGTCGCCGCAGGCGCAGGAGCCCGTCGCGTTCGGGTTGTCGATCGTGAAGCCCTGCTTCTCGATGGTGTCGACGAAGTCGATCGAGGCGCCGCCCAGGTACGGGGCGCTCATGCGGTCGGTCACGACCTTGACACCGTCGAAGTCCTTGACGACATCCCCGTCGAGCGAGCGCTCGTCGAAGAACAGCTGGTAGCGCAGGCCGGAGCAGCCGCCGGGCTGAACGGCGACACGCAGCGCCAGGTCGTCCCGGCCTTCCTGCTCAAGGAGGCCCTTGACCTTGGCCGCGGCGGCGTCGGACAGGAGGATGCCGTCGCTCACGGTGGTGGTCTCGTCCGATACGGACATCTGCTTCTCTCCCGGGTTGTACGGAGACTGCTTGCCGACGGTTGCAACCGGCGGGGCCCCGGATTCATTCCGGGTCGGGTTCTTCTTCTTTCATGCTCGCACACACGGGGGCGGGCGGGAAAAGGCCTGGGGACAACTCCCCGCGCGACCGGGTGCGTCACATCGACGCTATCGCCATCGTCAAAGTGACGTGAAGCGGTTATGATAGATAGCGTCATTTAGACGAAAACCCCCGCGTGCAAGCACCTGGGGCCACTGGAGCGGCTCCGCCGCACTGCTCAGGAAACAGAAAGGGTGCGTGACGTGACCACCGCCCAGCCCCGTCAGGACCTCGCCGGACGCGTCGAGCTCGACGTGCAGCCGACGCCGCTCGCGCTGCTCCTGCTCGGCCGCGAGGCCGACCCCAAGAGCGAGCGCGGCGTGGAGTGCCCCGGCGACCTTCCGTCGCCCTCCGACCCGGACCTGGTGGCGCGGGCCCGCGCGGCCAAGGAGAAGCTCGGGGACAAGGTCTTCATCCTCGGGCACCACTACCAGCGCGACGAGGTCATCGAGTTCGCCGATGTGACGGGCGACTCGTTCAAGCTGGCCAAGGACGCGGCCGCCAAGCCCGAGGCCGAGTACATCGTGTTCTGCGGTGTGCACTTCATGGCCGAGTCCGCGGACATCCTGACCGGCGACGACCAGAAGGTCGTCCTTCCGGACCTCGCCGCCGGCTGCTCGATGGCCGACATGGCCACCGCCGAGCAGGTCGCCGAGTGCTGGGACGTACTGACCGAGGCCGGGATAGCCGAGCAGGTCGTGCCCGTCTCGTACATGAACTCCTCGGCCGACATCAAGGCGTTCACCGGCAAGCACGGCGGCACCATCTGCACCTCCTCCAACGCCGAGCGCGCCCTGAACTGGGCCTTCGAGCAGGGGGAGAAGGTCCTGTTCCTGCCGGACCAGCACCTGGGCCGCAACACCGCCGTGCGCGACCTCGGCATGTCCCTCGACGACTGCGTGCTCTACAACCCGCACAAGCCGAACGGCGGCCTCACCGTCGAGCAGCTGCGGAACGCGAAGATGATCCTGTGGCGCGGGCACTGCTCGGTGCACGGGCGCTTCTCGCTCGACTCGGTGAACGACGTGCGCGAGCGCATCCCGGGCGTGAACGTCCTGGTGCACCCCGAGTGCAAGCACGAGGTCGTGGCCGCGGCGGACTACGTCGGCTCGACGGAGTACATCATCAAGGCCCTGGAGGCGGCCCCGCGCGGCTCCAAGTGGGCGATCGGCACCGAGCTGAACCTGGTGCGCCGCCTGGCCAACCGGTTCGCCGCCGAGGACAAGGAGATCGTCTTCCTCGACAAGACGGTCTGCTTCTGCTCGACCATGAACCGCATCGACCTGCCGCACCTCGTGTGGACCCTGGAATCGCTCGCCGAGGGCAAGCTGATCAACCAGATCCAGGTCGACCGCGAGACCGAGAGCTTCGCGAAGCTCGCCCTGGAGCGGATGCTGGCCCTGCCGTAACCCCGGGCCCGGACACCGCGGAAGGCCGCCCCCTCGCAGGAGGGGGCGGCCTTCGTCGTACGGTCCGGGCCCGGCGTGGACCGGGCCCGGACCGTGCGGCCGGATCAGGCGTTGGCCCGCTCCAGCTCGTCGGAGTCCTCCGAGGTCGTGGACTCGCCCACGGGCTCGCCGCGCTTGGCCGCCTTCTTCCTGGCCCTGCGCTCCTTGCGGAGCTCGACCATCGCGTAGAGGGTCGGGACCAGGAGCAGGGTGAGCAGCGTCGACGTCACCAGACCGCCGATCACCACGACCGCGAGCGGCTGGGCGATGAAGCCGCCCTCGCCCGTGACGCCGAGCGCCATCGGGAGCAGCGCGAAGATCGTCGCGAGGGCCGTCATCAGGATCGGACGCAACCGGTGGCGGCCACCCTCGACGACCGCCTCGACCACGCCGAGGCCCTGCTTGCGGTACTGGTTGATCAGGTCGATCAGGACGATCGCGTTGGTCACCACGATGCCGATCAGCATCAGCATGCCGATCATCGCCGGGACGCCCATCGGGGTGTCGGTGGCTGCGAGCAGGCCGATCGCGCCGGTGGCCGCGAACGGGATGGAGACCAGCAGGATCAGCGGCTGGATCAGGGACTTGAAGGTCGCGACCAGGAGCATGAAGACGATCGCGATCGCGGCCAGCATCGCCAGGGCCAGGTTCTTGAACGCGTCCGACTGGTCCGAGGAGACGCCGCCGATGGTGGCGGTGGCGCCGGACGGCAGCTTCAGGGCGTCGATCTTGCTCTGGAGGTCCGTGCTGACCTTGCCGGTGTTGTCGCCGACCGGCTTGGCGGTGATGGTCGCCGAGCGGGCGCCGTCGATCCGGGTCATCGAGACCGGGCCGGGCACCAGCTTCACGTCGGCGATGTCACCGAGCTTGACCGGGCCGAGCGGCAGGTTCTTGAGCTGGTCCAGGGTCGTGGCCGGGTCGGGCGAGGTGATGTACACGTCCCGCTCCGAGTCGCCCATGATCGCCTTGGTGACCTGGGTGCCGTGCACCTGCTGGGCGACGGCCATGCCGAGCGTGGCCTGGTTGAAGCCCGCTTCGGCCGCCTTGTCGTTGGGCTGCACCGAGACCCGGGGCACGCTCTGCGCCAGGTCGCTCTGGACGTCGCTGACGTCCTTGAGGCTCGCGACGGCCTGGCGCACCTGCTCGGAGGCCTTCTTCAGGACGTCGCCGTCGGCCGCCTTCACGACCACGCTGAGGTCCTGGCTGCCGAAGCCGCCGCCGGCCGTGATGGCCGGGTTGCCGGGCTGGCCCTTGAGGGCCTTCTCCAGGCGGTCGTGCGCCTTGTCGTAGTCGCTCGCGTTCTTCAGCGTCACCGTGTACGAGGCCTGGTTGGCGCCGGTGCCGCCGCCGAAGGCCGCCATGAAGCCGGAGGAGCCGACGGTGACCTGGTAGCTCTTGACCGCCGGGTCGGCGGCCAGGATCGCCTCGATCTTCTTGGACGCGGCGTCCGCGGCGTCCAGGCTGGTGCCGGGCGCCAGTTCCTGCTTGATCGACAGGCTGTCCTGCTCGCCCTGGTCGAAGAAGTTGGTCTTCAGGAGACCGGCCATGCCGAAGGTGCCGATCAGGACGACGACCGCGATCAGCACGCTGACCAGGCGGCGCCGGGTCGCGAAGCGCAGCACCGGGACGTAGAGGCGCTGGAGCCGGGACTTGTTCTCCTTCTCCTCGGCCCTGCGGCGCGCCTCGTCCGGGTCGATGCCCGCGATCGCCTTGGGCGCGCGCAGGAACCAGTACGACAGGACCGGCACGACGGTCAGGGAGACGAGCAGCGAGGCGAGCAGGGCGGCGGTGACGGTGAGGCTGAACGAGCCGAACAGCTCGCCCACCATGCCGTTCACGAAGGCGATCGGCAGGAACACCGCGACGGTGGTGAGCGTCGAGGCGGTGACCGCGCCGGCCACCTCCTTGACCGCCGCCAGGATCGCCTCCTGGCGCTCCTCGCCGTAGCCGAGGTGGCGCTTGATGTTCTCCAGGACCACGATCGAGTCGTCGACGACCCGGCCGATCGCGATCGTCAACGCGCCCAGCGTGAGCATGTTGAGGGAGAGGTCCTGCGTCCACAGCACGATCAGGGCGAGGACCACGGACAGCGGGATGGAGACCGCGGTCACCAGCGTCGAGCGGATCGAGGCCAGGAAGAGCAGGATCACGATCACGGCGAAGAGCAGGCCGAGCGCGCCCTCCGTGGTCAGCCCCGAGATGGCCTTGGAGACCTGCGGGCCCTGGTCCATGGCGACGGTGATCTCCGCGCCGGACCCGAGGTCCTTCTTCAGGTCGGGCAGCTTGTCCTTGACGGCCTTCGAGATCGCGACGGCGCTGCCGTCGTGGTCCATGGTGGCCGTCACGGCGAGGCTGGGCTTGCCGTCGGTGCGGGTGATGGAGACGCGCTGCGCGGGCTGCTGCTTGACGGTGGCGATGTCACCGAGGCGGACCGGGGCACCCTGCTGCGGCTTGATCCGCAGGTCCTCGATCTGCTTCAGGGAGGTGTAGGGGGCGCCGACCTGGACCGTGCGGCTCTTGCCGTCCTCGGAGAAGGAGCCGCCGGGGACCGTCGCGCCGCCCGCCTTGAGGGCGTCGCCGAGCGTCATGGTGGTGAGACCGGCCGCGGCGAGCTTCTTCGCGTCCGGCGTGACATTGACCTGGAGGTCCTGGACGCCGTCGACGCTGACGCGGCCGACGCCCTTGATGTCCTCCAGGGCCGGGACGACCGTGCGGTCCAGCTGGTCGGCGAGCGCCTGCTGGTCCTTGTCGGAGGTCACCGCGAGCACCACGGTCGGCATGTCGTCGGTGGAGCCGGCGACGACCTGCGGGTCGACCTCGGTGGGGATCTGGGTGCGGGACCGGTTGACGGCCTGCTGGATGTCGGCGACGAGCTGCTTCGTACCGGTGCCGAAGTCGAAGGTCGCCATGATCACGGCGTTGCCCTCGGAGGCCGTGGACGTGATGCCCTTGACCCCGCTGACGGCCTTGATGTTCTTTTCGAGCGGCTCGACGACCTGCTTCTCGACCACATCGGGGGACGCGCCCTGATAGGGGGCGAGCACCGACACCATCGGCAGTTCGATGGTGGGCAGCAGTTGCTGCTTGAGCTGCGGAATGGCGATCGCCCCGAAGACGATCGCGACGATCGACATCAGGCCTATCAGGGCCCGTTGTGCGAGGCTGAATCTGGACAGCCAGGACATGGGTGGGGTCTCTCTTCTGTGGCGTGCGAGCGGCGATACCCAGCAGGAGGGCAGGCGGCCGGCCCGTGATCACGCGGCGCATCGTCCGGGAAGACCCGGCCCCCGCCCACAACCCTCCGCCATGGGGCGGGTTCGATTCCTCGCTCCCAGGTCCCTTTCCTTATCCCGCGCATACCGCAGCCGCAGTACGCCGCACTCCACCCTTCAGTCCACCCGTGGACGGACAAGCCCCGATTCGTAGGCGATTACCACCAATTGGGCCCGGTCGCGGGCGCTCAGCTTGGCCATCGCCCGGTTGACATGGGTCTTGACGGTGAGCGGGCTGACGGCGAGGCGCTCGGCGATCTCGTCGTTGGAGTGGCCGCCCGCGACCTGGACCAGGACCTCGCGCTCGCGGACGGTCAGCGTGGCGAGCCGCTCGCCGTGTCGTCGCGGGTCCTCGACGCCGCCGTCCCAACTGCCGCCCTGGGCAAGGAAAGTGGTGATCAGGCCCTTGGTCGCGGCCGGTGACAGGAGCGCCTCGCCGGCCGCGGCGACCCGGATCGCGCCGAGCAGCTCCTCGGGTTCGGCACCCTTGCCGAGGAAGCCCGAGGCGCCGGCGCGCAACGACTGCACCACGTACTCGTCGACCTCGAACGTCGTCAGCATCACCACGTGGACCGAGGCCAGGGCCGGGTCGGCGGTGATGGCGCGGGTGGCGGCGAGACCGTCGGTGCCGGGCATCCGGATGTCCATCAGGACCACGTCCGGCCGGGTCGCGCGGACCACGTCGACGACCGCGGCCCCGTCGGCCGCCTCCCCGACGACCGCCATGTCCGGCTCGGAGTCCACCAGGACCCGGAAGGCCGAGCGCAGCAGCGCCTGGTCGTCGGCGAGTACCACCGTGATGGTCATGACGTGCCTTCCCCCGTGGCCCCGGTCTCCGCGGCCTTGACCGGCAGTATCGCCTGTACGCGGAAGCCGCCGCCGTAGCGGGGTCCGGCGGTGCAGCTGCCGCCGAGGGCGGTGACCCGCTCGCGCATGCCGAGCAGGCCGTGGCCGCCGCCGTCGCTGTCCGCGCCGCCGGTGCCGGTGCCGTTGTCGATGACGGTGATCTCGGTGTGCGGCCCCACCCGTACGACGCTCACCTCGGCCTTGGCGCCCGGCCCCGCGTGCTTGCGCACATTGGTGAGCGCCTCCTGGATGACCCGGTACGCGGCGAGGTCGACGGCGGCCGGCAGCGGGGCGTCGTCGGTGCGGGCGAGTTCCACGGGCAGCCCCGCGCGCCGGAAGCCGCCGAGCAGGTCGTCCAGGACGGCGAGCCCGGGGGCGGGCTCGGTGGGGGCGGCCGGGTCGCCGGACTGGCGCAACAGGCCGACGGTGGACCGGAGTTCGTTCAGGGCCGAGCGGCTGGCCTCGCGCACATGGGCGAGCGCCTCCTTCGCCTGGTCGGGCCGCTTGTCCATGACGTGCGCGGCGACACCGGCCTGCACATTGACCAGGGCGATGTGATGGGCCACCACGTCGTGCAGATCGCGGGCGATCCGCAGCCGCTCCTCGGCCACCCGGCGCCTGGCTTCCTCCTCGCGGCCGTGCTCGGCCCGCTCGGCGCGCTCGCGGATCGCGTCGATGAAGGCGCGCCGGCTGCGCACGGCGTCCCCGGCGGCCGCGGCCATGCCGGTCCAGGCGAAGATCCCGAGGTGTTCCTGGGAGTACCAGGGCGGGGTACCGAAGAGCATGGCCGTGCCGGTGAGCACCACGACGCTGAGCACGCCGACGCGGTAGGTGGTGGGGCGGTCGGTGTGGGCGGCGACCGTGTAGAGCGCGACGACGGCGCTCATGGCGACGGGCGCGGGCGGGTCGCCCAGGCTCAGCTCGACCATGGCGAGCGCGCCGGTGCAGCCGAGCACCTCCATGGGCCGGCGCCGCCGCAGCACCAGCGCCCCGGCTCCCAGAACCATCAGAACGAGCGAACGGAGCCCCGGCGTACGGGTGCCGAAGGTCGGCCCGTTCGGTCCGTGCGGGTCGGCGAAGGAGCCGAGGACCATGCAGATCAGTACGCCGAGCGCGAGGGCGGCGTCCAGGGCCAGCGGATGCGCCTTGAGCCAGGGGCGGGCACGGTCGATGGGGGTCACGGTCACCTACCGTAAGGGGGCCGGGACCCCGCCCCGTCAGCCCGGGATGAGGCCGTCGTCGCCGAGCATCTCCTTGACCTCGTCCAGACTGGCGTCCGGGCTCGGAAGGATCAGCTCGGACGGTTCCAGGGAGTCGTCGGGAAGCGGCTCGCCGAGGCGGCGCACCGCGTCCAGGAGCTCGCCCAGGGTGCGGCGGAAGCCGCCCTCGTCGCCCTCCTCCATCTGAGCGAGGAGCTCGTCGTCGAGCTTGTTGAGCTCGGTGAAGTGGCCGTCCGCCAGCTTCACCTGGCCCTCCCCCATGATCCGGACGATCATGAACGTCTCCTGCCGCTCGTCACTGCTTGTCGAAGCGCGGGCTCTGCTGCGGGGCCTTGTCCTGAGGAGCGGCGGCGCCGCCCTCGATGGCCTGCTTCCCGCCGGACTCGCCGCCCATCAGCTCGGCCTTCATCCGCTGCAGTTCCAGCTCTACATCCGTACCACCGGACAGCCGGTCCAGCTCGGTCTGGATGTCGTCCTTGGCGAGCCCCGACTGGTCGTCGAGGGCGCCCGAGGCGAGGAGTTCGTCGATCGCGCCGGCCCGCGCCTGGAGCTGCGCGGTCTTGTCCTCGG
This sequence comes from Streptomyces sp. CB01201, assembly GCF_002803085.1. GTDB lineage: Bacteria > Actinomycetota > Actinomycetes > Streptomycetales > Streptomycetaceae > Streptomyces > Streptomyces hundungensis. Next base: position 456,083 of record NZ_NNBJ01000003.1, read on the forward strand.
CGCGCTGGATGGCCATGCCGACGTCGCTCATCTCCTCGGAGATGCCCGAGAAGGACTCGGCGATCCGGGTCTGCGCCTGGGCCGCCGTGTACGTCGCCTTGATCGTTTCCTTCTTGGTGCGGAAGGCGTCGACCTTGGCCTGGAGGCGCTGGGCCGCAAGGGTGAGCTTCTCCTCCTCGCCCTGCAACGTCTGGTGCTGCGTCTCCAGGTCGGTGACCTGCTGCTGCAACGAGGCGCGGCGGGACAGGGCCTCGCGGGCCAGGTCCTCACGGCCCAGCGAGAGGGCCTTGCGCCCCTGCTCCTCCAGCTTGGTGGACTGGTTCTGCAGCTGGTTGAGCTGTAGTTCCAGCCGCTTGCGGGAGGTCGCCACGTCGGCGACTCCCCTGCGTACCTTCTGAAGCAGCTCCAGCTGCTTCTGGTACGAGTAATCGAGGGTCTCGCGAGGGTCCTCGGCCCGGTCAAGGGCCTTGTTCGCCTTCGCGCGGAAGATCATCCCCATACGCTTCATGACACCGCTCATGGGCTTCGCGCGCCCCCTTCTGACGGACTCCAGCTCCAGCTGCTGCAACAGAACCCACAGTACGGGCCCTGCATCCATTACCGCACTGTTCGGGCGCCGATGCGCTCATCCCCAAGGACGACTGTGTCCACCGCCGATCCGGCGCAGGGAGTAGGTGAACCTCGGGGGAACAGTGCATCGGCCACCTGTGAGGACGCAAGGCGTTGTGGGATCGTTCCCCACCGGCCTGGGGTCCATGCCGGGTACCCCGTACCCTTGGGGATTGTGTTCCGTAGCCGTTCCAACGCAGAGAAGGCCCCCACCGACAAGGTGACGGCGGACCTCTCCAAAGCGCCCCGCGACCCCGAGGCCCCCAAGGGGCGCCCCACTCCCAAGCGGAGTGAGGCGCAGACCCAGCGGCGCCGTGCCTCGACCGTGCCGACCGACCGCAAGGAGGCCGCCAAGCGCCAGCGCGAGGCCCGCCGGGTCGACATGGCCAAGCAGCGCGAGGCCCTCGCCAATGGTGACCAGCGCTATCTGCCGGCCCGTGACAAGGGCCCGGTGCGCAAGTTCACCCGTGACTTCGTCGACTCCCGGTTCTCGGTGGCCGAGATGTTCCTGCCGCTCGCGGTGATCATCCTGGTGCTCTCGATGATCCGGATCGGCAGCTTGCAGAACCTCTCTCTGCTGCTGTGGCTCGTGGTGATCGTGCTCATCGTGCTCGACTCGATCGGCCTCGCCTTCCGGCTCAAGAGGGCGCTCGCCGCCCGCTTCCCGGACGAGCCGAAGAAGGGCGCCGTCGCGTACGGCCTCATGCGCACGCTCCAGATGCGCCGGCTGCGGCTGCCCAAGCCGCAGGTCAAGCGCGGAGAGCGGCCCTGAGCGGGAAGCCGTCCGGGTTCACCGGCGCCTCCGGCGCCTGGCTGAAGGGCCTCGGCGGGCTGCGCAATGTGGTCCGCCAGGAGCTCGTGGCCCGTCATCTCGACGAGCAGATAGCCGGGCGCTTCCCGGTGGGCCAGCGCCTGCGCGTCCTCGACGTCGGCATGGGCCAGGGCACCCAGGCCCTGCGCCTGGCCCGCGCCGGGCATTCGGTGACCGGGCTCGAATCCGATGCCGCGATGCTGAAGGTGGCGCGCGAGGCGCTGGCCACCGAGCCGGAGGGCATCCGTGAGCGGGTCCGCCTGATCGAGGGCGACGGCCGCGAGACCGGCGTGCACTTCCTGCCCGGCTCCTTCGACGTGGTGCTCTGCCACGGCGTCCTGATGTACGTCGAGGAACCGGACGCCATGCTCGCGGGCCTGGCCCGGATGCTGGCCCCCGGCGGCCTCCTCTCGCTCCTGGTGCGGAACGCGGACGCGCTCGCCATGCGGCCCGGGCTCGCCGGTGACTGGGCGGGCGCCCTCACCGCCTTCGACTCGGACTCGTACACCAACCGGCTCGGCCTGCCGGTGCGGGCCGACCGGCTCGCCGTGCTGACCCGCACGCTCGACGGGATCGCGGCCCCGCTGCACACCTGGTACGGGGTGCGGGTGTTCACCGACAACGTCTCCAACGCCACGGACCTTCCGGCCGCCGACGAGCTGGAGCGGCTGCTCGCCGCCGAGGACCGAGCCGGCCGCACCGACCCCTACCGCCACACCGCGGCGCTGCTGCACCTCTTCGGCGTACGGGGCTGAGCCCCCAGGCCCCGCCGGACCGGGCCCCGGCTAACAGTCTTGGGCCGGGGTATCCGCCGAACGGGCCCCGGCCCCGGGACCCCGGTACCTGATCGGGCTCACCGACAGGCCGTCATTTCGGACCAAAGGGATACTCCTGCCATGGATGCATCTCTTCGCCCCGGCCGGGTGCGCCGTGCGGTGCTGCCGCTGACCGCCGCCGTCGCCACCGTCGCCCTGCTGGGCGGCTGTTCGGGCGGCAGCACGGCCGCGGTGCCCAAGTCGGCCAGTCCGTCCGCCAGTTCCCCGTCGGCCCAGCGCAACGGCTCCGGCGTCACCGACAGCCTCCAGAGCGACTACCAGCGGGTCATCAAGAACGTGCTGCCGTCCGTCGTGCAGATCGACGCGTCCAACAGCCTCGGGTCCGGGATCGTCTACGACGACCAGGGGCACATCGTCACCAACGCGCACGTGGTCGGCAACGAGCGCACCTTCAAGGTGTCGACGTCCGGCAGCGGTACGGCGATCACCGCGCGGCTCGTGTCGTCCTACCCCGAGCAGGACCTCGCCGTCATCAAGCTCGACTCGATGCCGAGCGGGCTCAAGGCGGCGCGGTTCGGCGACTCCGCCAAGGTCGAGATGGGCCAGATCGTGCTGGCGATGGGCTCGCCGCTCGGCCTGTCCTCCAGCGTCACCCAGGGCATCGTCTCCGCGACCGGACGCACCGTCTCCGAGGGCAGTGCGGGCGGCGGGACCGGCGCCACCATCGCCAACATGGTGCAGACCTCGGCGGCGATCAACCCGGGCAACAGCGGCGGCGCCCTGGTGAACCTGGACAGCGAGGTCATCGGTATTCCGACGCTCGCCGCGACCGACCCGGACATGGGCGGCAGCGCGGCCCCCGGGATCGGCTTCGCCATTCCGGTGTCGATGGTCAAGACGGTCGCCGACCAGATCATCAAGAGCGGCAAGGTGACCGACTCGGGCCGGGCCGCGCTCGGCATCACCGGCCGCACCGTGGTGAACGCCGGCTACCAGCCCGCCGGGGTCGCGGTCGTGCAGGCCCCGGCGAACGGGGCGGCGGCCAAGGCCGGTCTGCGGGCGGGCGACATCATCACCAAGCTCAACGACACCGAGATCTCGACCATCACCTCGCTGACGGAGGCGCTGGCCGCGGACAAACCGGGCCAGAAGGTCACGGTGGCGTATACGCGCGACGGCGCGAAGAAGACGGCCGAGGTCACGCTCGGCGAGATCTGAGCGGGGCCGGGGGCGCCGCGTGCGCCCCCGGCCCGCCCGTCAGACCTGCTCGGCGTGCAGGCTCATCGGGCCGTAGATCTTGGTGCCGTCGTCGAAGAGGAACACCTGGTCGGCCCCGCCTTCGAGCAGGTCCTTCCACACCTCGCCGATCCAGGACTCCGCATCCCCCTGGGTCGTGAACTCCTCCGGCGCCACCGCCGGCTCGACCTCCGTACCGTCCGACTTCTCGAAACGCCACGTCCACGCCATGTCCGCCTCCTGGGTCACGTTGCTGCCCGCAGCGTAACCGGGCGCGCAAGAGGGCCGCCGACGCGGGAGGATCGTGGGTGTGGAACTGACTCTCCTCGGCACCGGGGCCCCCGCCGGCCTGCCGCGCCCCGACTGTCCCTGCGCCGCGTGCGCCCTCGCCCGTGGCAAGGACGCCCGCGCCGCCACCGCCCTGCTCGTCGACGGCGCGCTGCTGCTCGACCTCACCCCGGGCGCGGCGCTCGCCGCCGCGCGCGCCGGGCACTCGCTCGCCGGGGTGCGCCAGGTGCTGCTCACCCATCCGCACGACGGACCGGCCGTGGAGCTGCCCGCCGGCCTGCCCGCGGCGGGCCGGGTGCCGGACGGTCGCAGGCTGACGCTGATCAGCGGGCACCGGGTCCGCGCCGTGCCGCTGGACTCGCCGGGCACCGGCTACGAGGTGACGTCCCCCGAGGGCGAGCGGCTCCTCTACCTGCCACCGGGCGGCGCCCCCGCGGGCCCGGCCGAAGTGCGGCCGTACGACATGGTGGTGGCCGATGTGTCCGGGCGGCCGGACGCGCTCGCGCGGCTGCGGGCGGCCGGCGGCATCGGTCCGGCGACCGATGTGATCGCCGTGCACATCGACCACGACGTCCCACCCGGGCGGGAGTTGGAGCGCCGGCTCGCCGCGCTCGGCGCACGTGCGGTGCCGGACGGCACGACCCTGATCGTCGGCGAGTACCACGCGGTGCCCGATCTGCCGCGCCGCACGCTCGTCCTGGGCGGCGCCCGCTCCGGCAAGTCGGTGGAGGCCGAGCGGCGCCTGGCGGGCTTCCCCGGCGTCGTCTACGTGGCGACGGGCGGCGGCCGGGACGGCGACGCGGAGTGGGCGGCGCGGGTCGGCCTGCACCGCGAGAGGCGGCCCGCCTCCTGGCGTACCGAGGAGACCTGCGAGCTCGCGCCGCTGCTCGACCAGCCAGGCCCGCCGCTCCTGATCGACTGTCTGGCACTGTGGCTGACCGACGCGATGGACCGGGTCGGCGCCTGGGACGACGAGAAGTGGGCGGCGGGCGGCGAGCGCGCGCTGAAGGAGCGCACGGAGGAACTCGTCGCGACGGTGCGGTCCACCGCGCGGACGGTGGTGGCGGTGAGCAACGAGGTGGGCTCGGGCGTGGTCCCCGCGACCTCGTCGGGAAGGCGGTTCCGGGACGAACTGGGGCGCCTGAACGCGGCGTTCGCGGGCGAGTGCGAGCAGGTCCTGCTCGTCGTCGCGGGGCAGGCGCTCACATTGCGCGGCTGACGTCCACCCGCTGGCGGTACTGTTCGGCAAATGAGCAGGCTGAACCTGGACGACTTCTCCGATCTGATCGAACGCCCCGACAACGGCGTGCGGCGTGACGCCGAGGAACGCCGGGAGCGGCTGACCGTGCCGCCCGGCGCGCTCGGCCGGCTCGACGAGCTGGCCACCTGGCTGTCGGCGGCGCAGGACGCCAACCCGGTCCGGGCCGTCGAGCGCCCCCGCGTGATCCTCTTCGCCGGGGACCACGGCGTGGCCGGGCTCGGCGTCTCGGCCCGCCCCGCCTCCTCCGCGCACACCCTCGTACGGTCCGTCCTGGACGGCGGGAGCCCCGTCGCGGTGCTCGCCCGCCGCCAGGGCGCCTCGGTCCGCGTCGTCGACGCCGGCCTGGACTGCGACCCCGCCCTGCTGCCCGAGGACGTCGTACGCCACCGGGTGCGGCGCGGCAGCGGCCGCATCGACATCGAGGACGCCCTGACCGTCGAGGAGGCGGAGGCGGCCGTCCGGCTCGGCATGCGCATCGCCGACGAGGAGGCCGACTCCGGCACCGACCTGGTGGTGCTCGGCGACCTCAGCGTGGGCGGCACCACCCCGGCGGCGGTGCTGATCGCGGCGCTGTGCGGCACGGACGCCTCGGTGGTCACCGGGCGCGGCGGCGCCGGGATCGACGACCTGGCCTGGATGCGCAAGTGCGCCGCGATCCGCGACGCACTGCGCCGGGCGCGGCCGGTTCTCGGCGACCAGCTCGAACTTCTGGCGGCGGTGGGCGGCGCGGACCTTGCCGCCGCCACCGGTTTCCTGTTGCAGTGTGCGGTGCGCAGACTGCCGGTGATCCTGGACGGGGTCGTCTCGTCGGCCTGTGCGCTGGTGGCCCAGCGGGCGGCCTTCCGGGCTCCGGACTGGTGGCTGGCGGGCCAGTTGAGCGGCGAGCCGGGCCAGGCGAAGGCGCTGGACCGGATGGCGCTCAACCCTCTGCTCGATCATGGCGTCACAGTGGGCGAAGGAACCGGGGCATTGCTCGCTCTTCCCCTCGTACAAGCCGCGGCCGCCCTGGCCGCGGAGCTGCCCGAGCGCACCGACCCGCGCGCGGAGAGCACCGAGGAGAGCAGCGACGCGTGAGTCACGGCGGAGCCGGGGGCCTCCCCGGCTCCGCCTGCGGCCGCTGTGAAACGCTTTGCCCCCATATCATCGCGTTTCATGGGAGAAGTCCGCTTGAGCACCACTGAAGGAACGAATCGGAGCACCCCCCGCTCACGCACCGGGGCGGCGTTCGCCGTCTGGTACCTGCGCGTGGTCACGTTCATCAACTTCCTCAGTGCCGTGTGGGTGACCCTCGGCCAGGGGCTGCGGCGGCACAACACCGACGACTACTTCACGCCGTATCTGCTCGAAGCCGGGTTCACCTCCGGTGTCGTCACGCTCTTCCTCGCCGTCACCATGCGCCGCCGCAAGCGGGCCGCCTGGATCCTCAACATGGTGCTCGGCGGCCTCTTCCTGATGCTGTTCGTGTTCGCCATGACGTTCCCGGAGATCCACCGCTACGCCCAGAACTGGATCTCGCTCGTCCTGACCGCCGCGTTCGTGCTCGCCCTCCTGGTGGGCCGCCGCGAGTTCTACGCCAAGGGCGACCGCTCCAACCCGCTGGCCGCGATCGTCACCGCCGTCGGCGGCCTGCTCGTCACCTCGCTCATCGCGGCGGTCCTGGTCAGCGCCACCAACACCTATGACGGCACCGACCAGTCGACGTTCCTGCGGCGCTGGCGCTACGGCGTGATGCGCCTGGTGTTCCTCGTCCCCGACGACCGGCACACCCAGGGCGTCACCACCCCCGGCTGGGTCAACGTCACCATCAACGTGCTGGCCACGCTGCTCCTGATCGCGGTCATCTACGCGGCCTTCCGCAACCGCAGGGCCGTCGACCCGCTCACCGTCGAGGACGAGGAGAAGCTCCGGGCCCTCCTGGACAAGCAGGGCGAGCGCGACTCGCTCGGCTACTTCGCGCTGCGCCGCGAGAAGGCCGTCATCTGGTCCCCGACCGGCAAGGCCGCCGTCACCTACCGCGTCATCAACAGCGTCTCGCTGGCCTCCGGCGACCCGATCGGCGACCCCGAGGCCTGGCCCGGCGCGATCGAGCCCTGGCTGGCCGAGGCCCGCGCGCACGGCTGGATCCCGGCCGTCACCGGCGCCAGCGAGGAGGCCGGGCAGATCTACGCCCGGCACGGCCTGGACGCCCTGGAGATGGGCGACGAGGCGATCGTGGAGACCGCCGAGTTCACCCTGGAGGGCCGCGCGATGCGGACCGTGCGCCAGGCGTACAACCGGGTGAAGAGGGCCGGGTACGAGGTGCGGATCCGCCGTCATGCGGACATTCCTGCCCAAGAGATGAACGAACTCCTGCGCAAGGCCGACGACTGGCGCGACGGCGCCACCGAACGCGGCTTCTCCATGGCTCTCGGCCGGCTCGGCGACCCCGCCGACGGCCAGTGCATGATGCTCGAATGCTTCGACGGCGACGGCGAGTTGAGGGCGCTGCTCAGCTTCGTCCCCTGGGGCCCCGAGGGCCTCTCGCTCGACCTGATGCGGCGTGACCGCGACTCCGAGAACGGCCTGATCGAGTTCATGGTGATCGAACTCCTCCAGCGGGCCAAGGAGATCAAGATCACTCAGGTCTCACTGAACTTCGCGATGTTCCGTTCCGTCTTCGAGCGCGGCTCGAAGCTCGGGGCAGGACCCGTGCTGAGGCTGTGGCGTTCGCTCCTCAGCTTCTTCTCCCGCTGGTGGCAGATCGAGTCCCTCTACCGGTCCAACGCGAAGTACCGGCCGATCTGGGAGCCGCGGTTCACCTTGTTCGAGAAGAGTGCGGATCTGCCGCGCATCGCCATCGCGTCCGCGCGCGCCGAGGGATTCCTGGAGGCACCGGGCCTGCCCAAGTGGCTGCACCGCAGACATCTGGAGTCCCAGAGATGAGCACAGGGGTCCGGAGCACGGTGCTCCGGTTCGCCGAGCGCGAGTGGGGCCCCCTGTACAAGACCGTGAAGTACGCACTGCGCACCCAGCGCTGGCGGGCCATCTGGCTGACGCTCTCGGCGGTCGTCCTCACCTCGGTCTTCCAGCTCATCCAGAACCAGTCCTGGGGCTTCAGACCGATCCAGATCATCGGCTCGGTCAAGGCCGACTACCCGCTGTGGATCTCGCTCCTGCGCACCCCGTTCTCGCTCTTCGTGCCGGCCCTCGACCTGCCGGTGTGGGGAGCGCTGGCGCAGGTGCTGCTCGTCTTCGGCATCGCGGAGATCTGCATCGGGCGGGGCCGGATGCTGCTCATCGCCTACGCCGCGACCCTGGCCGGCACCCTGTACGCCCGGGTCGGCATCCACATCGGCCCCGACAGCGTCTTCGGCCTTCCCGCCTCGGCCGCCGAGATGGTCGACACCGGCCCCTCGGCGGCCGTCGTCGCCCTCGCGGTGTACGTGTGCTGGCGCTACCGGGCGTACTGGACGGCCGGGGTGGTGGCGGGCTCGATGGTCGTCGAGGTGGTGCTCAAGAACAACCTCGCGGGCAAGGAGCACATCGCGGCCCTGATCGCGGTGGCGGTGATCTGCTGGATCACCTGGGTCCGCAGGAAACGGCGGCGCGACCGCCATGATCAGGGGCGGCGCACCGGGAGCTTGTCGGGTGCGCCGCCGATCCAGTCCTGAAGGCGCCGGCGCGGCATGGACCAGCGCCGGTCGTGCCGGTAGGCCCGAAGACCCGCCCGCGCCCTGGCCCGCGGCCGTCTGCGGTAGAAGCGCTGGGCCCACGGGGAGCCGGGCCGGGCGAGCCTGATCGCGCCGAACAGCGCCACGAACGGCACGAAGATGCCGAGCACCGCCACCCTGACCTTGCCCTTGAACAGCGCGACCAGCACGAAACAGAAGTTGATCGCGATCGAGGTGATGAAGGAGGCGCGGTCCTGCCGCTCCCCTGGGCTCACGTCATTGACGCCGAGCGGTGAGAAGCCTGCCAGCACCAGCGTCATGAGGGCGGCGGTGAGCACCACGATCTCCACGCTCTTGCGCCCGTTCTCGCTCCAGTACACGTCGTCCAGGTGCAGGATCAGCGCGAACTCGTCGAGGACCAGGCCCGCGCCCATCCCGAACAGGACGGCGAAGACGGACGCCGCGATGCCGTGCCGGCCGCTGCCGACCGCGCCGAAGCCGCCGATCACGGTGAGGATGACCCCGGGCACCACGTGGTGGATGTGCAGGCCGCCGGGCCTGATGTTCCGGAAGGGGCCGCGCCCGGCCCTGATCAGCCGGGTGATGGAGCGCGTGATCAGGAACGTCAGGACGAACGCGGCCAGCGCGAGCAGCATGGGGAGCTTCCCCGGCTCGGTGATGTTGCGGTAGAACCAGTGACCCATCCCACCCGCTCCCGTTTGCTCCGATATGCGCAATTTACCGTCGGGGCCGCCCGGAGTGCTCGGGATAGCCTGCGCCGGGTGAACGCAAGCAAGGCCCTGCACGGCGTACGTTTCGCCTTCGGCACCCTCACCGTCTTCCCCGCCCGCATCACCCGGTGGGACCGCTCCGCCGCCCGCGCGGGGATGACGCTGGCCCCGCTGGCCGGGCTCGCCGTCGGCCTGTGCGCGGCCGCCGCGGGCGCGGGGCTGTGGGCGCTCGGGGCGGGGGCGCTGCTCGCGGGCGTGGTGAGCACGGCCGCGCCCGCCCTGCTGACCCGGGGCCTGCATCTGGACGGGCTCGCCGATGTCGCGGACGGGCTCGGCAGCGCCAAGCCCGCCGAGGACGCGTTGCGCATCATGAAGCAGAGCGACATCGGCCCGTTCGGCGTGATCACCCTGCTGTTCTGCCTGCTCGCCCAGATCGCGGCCCTGGCCCATCTGTACGAGCAGGACGGCTGGGCCCGGGGCGCCGTGGGCTCCGTCGTCGCGGCCGCGGTCGCCCGCACCGCGCTGACCCTGGCCTCCCGCCGGGGCGTGCCGGCGGCCCGCCCGGACGGGCTCGGCGCGATCGTGGCGGGCACGGTGCCGGGCCGGCGCGCCCTGGTGGTGGCCGCCCTGGTGACGGCGGCCTGCGCGGCCGCGGGGTGGCCGTTCGGCCCCTGGTCCGCGCTGCACTTCGCGCTCGCCGCGGCGGCCGGGCTCGCGGCGGCCGAGGGGTTCCTCGGGCGCTGCGTACGGCGGTTCGGCGGGGTGACGGGCGATGTGTTCGGGGCGGTGGCCGAGGCCTCGGCCACGGTGACCCTGGTCGCCCTCACGCTCGGCTGAGAGGCCGAGCGACCCGGAGACCCAGAGACCGAGAGGCCTCAAGGCCGAGAGGCCGGTCGCGAGGCTGCGGGCACGGCGCTCAGCAGGGGTCGCGCCACACCTGGAGGTCGTACTTCTTCGCCATCGAGCTGAGCCCCAGCTTCTTGGACTCGGCGCAGAAGCGGGCCGGGGGCAGCTCGTACTCGACGTGGAACACGGCCTTGCCCGCCGCCACGAACGGCGTGAGCCGGTCACACTCGTGGTACTGGGCGCACTGCTCGTTGACCGCGAAGTCGAAGTGGGCCAGGAGCTGCGGAATCTGGTCGAGGTCGTTCTTCAGGCCCACGGCGAGATGCCGGTCGTGGGCCAAGCGGGCGATCAGCTCGTTGTAGCGGAGCTGGTCGGCGGCCTTGAGGGGGAAGCCGGTGTCGTTGTTGTAGCCGTCCATGTTGTCCGGCTCGACGGCGTCGAAGCCCTTGGCGCGGCACAGGTCGAAGCGCTGGGCGATCAGTGGTTCCAGGACGTCGGTGCGGCGGATGTCGAGCCACTTCTCCCCGTCCCAGCCGTTGCCCTTGCCGAGCACGGTCTTCGGGAAGCGCCCGGCGTCCGGCCGCCAGTTCTCCCAGGCGCCGGTCGAGACGTAGCAGATCGCCTTGCGGCCCCTGCGGTGCAGATCGGCCACGGCCGCCGCGCTCTGGTCGAAGGCGTCGATGTCGTAGACCTGGGCGTCGACGGTCGGGTCGAGCCTGCCCTTGAGCTGCCACTGCCAGGTCAGGCCCGGCTTCGGCTGCCAGTGCGGGCCGGAGGGTGCCGGGGGCGCGGTGTCCCGGGCGTCCCCGTCCCCGCCCGGGCCGTCCGGTGAGCCGGTGCAGGCCGCGAGCAGGACCAGCGGGAGGAGCAGCCAGAGCGCGCGCCTCATCGGACGGGCTCAAGGCGGTGCGGCAACGTGCCCCAGGGGTGCGGGAGTTGACCCGGTACCAGGCAGTGGACCGGCGCCTGGGCGACCGCGTCGGGCGGGGCCTCGTACACCAGGTGGCAGGTGTCGGGCCCGGGCCGCCCGGCCGGCCGGTACGCCGACCAGGGCCCCTCGAAGGTGACCAGGAGGTCGGCGATCCGGCCGTAGCCGGGGTGCGGGACCGCACCGTGGTTCAGGACCAGCGTGACGTACGTGTCGTAGGTCGCGGCGAGCGCGGTGCGCAGGTCGGCGTAGTACGGCAGCTGACGGGCCGAGGTGGCCGCCTGGTCGAGGAAGAGCCCGTGCACCCCGTACCAGTCGTGGTGGCGAGCCGCCTCGCGCACCACCTCCTGGGGCGGCCGGCCGCCGTAGGCGGTGTCCACGTAGCCGAGCACCCGCACCCCCGCCGAGCGCAGCCGCCCGGCCACCGCCGCGAAGGCCGCGTCGGGTGAACTCCCGGGTCCGTTGGCCGGGTTGAGGACGACTCCGTACAGCGAGGGTGCGGCGGCGATCAGCGCGTCCCAGGCGTCGGGGCGCTCGGCCGGGTGCTCGTAATAGGGCACCAGCAGCTTGCTCATGTGCTTCCTCGCAGCATGCTCGGGGTACTCGGGGTGCTCCGCGACGATCTCATGGGCGGTGGGCGGTCGCCCTCCCCAGGAGGACAGGGACCAGCGCGGCCAGCAACGCGGCCGCGGCCCCCGACACCACCAGGCCGGCCGCCGGCGGCGCACCCAGCAGGAGTGCCAGGGTCTGGGCGACGGCCGCGGCGCAGCACACCAGGGCCGCGCCCGGCGCCGCCCCGAACGACTGGAGCAGCAGCCCGGTCCACAGCACCGCGCCGATCAGGAGCAGGGTGGCGAGGCGCAGCCCGCTCAGCGCCGGTGCGTCCGGCCACAGCCGGGTGCCCGCCTCGGCGAGCGCGGCGAGGAGCACCAGATAGGCGCCGAGGCAGCGGGCCACCGTGGTGACGACCGAGCCGCGGAACCCCCGTGCGCTCTGGGTGAACCGGAGGCCGGTGGCACTGCGGGCCCGGAAGCGGTGCAGCAGCCATTCGGCGGGGCCCATGCTGAGCGTGAGGGCGACCGCGGACGGCCCGGCGACGCTGCCCGTGGAGCCGTGCCGGAAGATGTCGCCGAGGGCGGCGTACAGCACGAGGACACCGGTGCCGAGCCCGAACAGGCCGTACGGGACGGACGCGGCGAGCCGGGGCGAGACGGCGCCGTGCGGGCCGGTCCCCGCCGCCTCGCGGCGCAGCGTGAGCACGGCGAGCGTGACCGCGGCGATCAGCGAGCCGAGCAGCAGCAGCGGCCCCGCGGCGGCCGGGAGCCCCGGCACGACCCCCAGGGTCAGCGGCAACAGGGCCCAGAACAAGGGGCGTTCACGCCCGAGCACGAGCAGGGCGGTCGCCGCCGAGAGGTAGCAGCACTGGCCGGCGGCGAACGCGGCGGCGGACAGTTCGCCGGGGCCGGTCACGGCGATCGCGGCCAGGGCGCTGAGGACGGCCCCGAGCGGTGCGCCGAGCCGCAGGGCGCGGACGGCGGCCGGGCGGTCGGCGAGGCTGAGCCAGGAGTGCGCGCGGTGCGAGAGCGACTGGTTCCACACCCAGCCGGTGACCGTGCCCGCGAGCAGCGGAACGGTTCCGGCGGGCAGGCCGAACGCGGCGCGGGGCCCGGCGAGCAGGGGTGCCCCCAGGACGTAGGCGAGTCCGGGCAGGGCGAAGACCAGGCCGCGCAGCAGGCACGAGCCGAGGTGGGTGTGCCAGGGCTCGGGGGGCGGGGCGGGGGGCGTCGGGTAGCGGCGCTCCACGCGGTCGTAGAGCGCCTCGGCGAGCGAGAAGGAGTCGGGGTGCCCGTAGCGGGCGGTTATCTGGGCGTCGGTCATGCCGTCGGACTCGATGATCGCGGCTATCTCGTCCGGATGCACGGCCACGGCTATCAACTCGTCGAAGCGCTCGGCCAGTTCGGACACGGGGTCGCCGCCGGCCGGCCGGGCGGGGCGCTGGCGCGGGATGAAGGGCAGGGTGTCCCGCCCTCCGGCCCCGCCGGCCCGCGGGAAACCGTTCACCGGGCGGCCCCGCCGAGGGGGGCGGCCGGGACGTCCCGGGACAGCTCGCGGCACCAGGGGCCGACGAGTTGCAGGGTCCAGTCGTCCTCGGGCGCGAAGGCGGCCGGTACGCGCTCGGGTTCGAGGTCGCCGGCCAGCTCGCGGTAGATCCGCCGGAAGCCGTCCACCGAGCGGTGCAGGGTGAACTTGTCGATCACCCGCTGCCGCGCCTCGGCACCGAGCCGGGCCCGGCGTACGTGGTCGCGGAGCAGCCCGACGGCCGCCTCGGCCATCACGGCGGGCTCGCGCGGCGGCACCACGATCCCCGCCTCGCCCGCCGCCTCACGTACGCCTCCGACATCCGTGGAGACGGTGGCGCGGCCGCAGGACATCGCCTCGATCAGCGAGAACGGGAAGCCTTCGCTGATGCTGGACAGCATCACCACACTGCCGGAGGCGTACGCGCTCGCCACATCGGTGACCCGGCCCTCGTAGGAGATGCCGTCGGTGACGCCGAGTTCGGCGGCCAGCTTCTCCAGGCGGGTCCGGTACTCCTCGCCGCCGGCCGGCACTCCCCCGTACAACCGCAGCCGGGTGTCGGGGAGTTCGGCACGGACGATGGCGTACGCGCGGATCAGGGTCTCCAGGTCCTTGATCGGGTCGATGCGCCCGCACCAGCTCAGGGTGGGGACGTCCGGGTCGGGTCCGGCGTGCGGGAACAGGTCGGGGTCGACGCCGTTGTAGACGGTACGGATGCGCTCGGAGGGGGCGCCTCCGCGCTCCTCCCAGCGGCGGTTGTACTGGTTGCACGGCGTGATGAGGTCGGCCGTGCGGTAGCCGAGCGTGTTGAGCTCCCGGTAGAAGCTCAACAGCACTGCCTTCACGGGCCAGTTGTGGTCGCCCGTGCGGTAGCCGAGGTAGCGCTCGCGCAGATAGATGCCGTGTTCGGTGAGCAGGAACGGCACCCCGTCGAAGTACTGCGCGGCGAGTGCGGGCAGCGTGGCGAGGCCGCTGCTGACCGCGTGCGCCACGCTGTCCGCCGGAATGCGGGCGGACAGCGGGCGCAGTGCGTGTTCCAGGAGGTCGGTCACCGTCAGGGCGTCGTGCACGGTGGGTTTCGCCCGGGACAGTGCCAGGTGCGGCATGGTCCAGATCCACATCAGCGACTTGAGGGCCGCCTCGGAGCGGAGCGCCGCCGAAAGCCGCCCGTCCCGGGCCAGCTCCGCCAGACCGTAGAGGGCCGAGGCGAAGTCGCAGCCGGACTCCGGGTCGAGCAGGGCGAGCAGGAAGCGCTCGTAGGTGTCGGTGAACCGGCGCCTTTCCTTGCCGAGGAGCGGCCGACGCCTGCCGGGCTGCGGCCCCCACAGGGGGAAGGCCGTGTGCCGGCGGACATTGGCCGGGAGCTCCCAGGCGACCGGCTCACGGCCGCTGCCGGTGAGGGCGACGACGGTGAAGTCGACCTCGGGCATGCCGCGTACGAGCTGGTCGCACCAGGTGCTCACGCCCCCGTGTACATGCGGATATGTGCCTTCCGTGAGCATGGTGACATGACGGCCACTGCTCGGCATGGATGTCCCCCCAGGACAAGCGGTCGTGCGGTACTGACGATCGGCCGGCTGGTCAGGCTGGCAGCTTCAGCGTGATCGCCGACTGGAGCACCTCGGGCGAGGACCAGTCGGAGCGCTCACCCGCGTAGGGCGTGCCGAACGCGGCGGTGCCGATGAACAGTTGCTTGAGCGTGCCCTGCGGTGCCGTGATCGGTGCGGCCACCCCCTTCGGAGCCTGCACGGTCACCGCGGTGCCGATCCGGTAGGCGGTCACCGAACCGGAGGCCAGCGCCTTGTCCCAGGCCGCGCGGCGGCTGAACTCGGTTCCCGCGTCCTTCTCGCGCAGGTTCACGATCGGGGCGTTGTCGGCGTACAGGGCCTTGTAGTCGGCCAGGACCTTGTCGAGCACCGGGTAGAGGATCCGCTCCTCGGCCAGGTTCGACTGGTGGACGTAGTGCGGCCGCGGGTCGTTCCACAGGACGTGGCTGAGCGCGGTCTTGGCCTCGCGGGGCACGATGTACGACTGGTAGCCGGTGGCCGTGTCCAGCGACGCGGTCATGCAGGTCGAGGCCGGGTTGTTCTCGCAGATGCCGCTTCCGCCGTTGGCCTTCGAGGTGTACAGCCAGTTGTACTCGTCGGTCATCTCGGCGGCCTTGCCGACGTTGTAGTACACGTTCATCGGGTGCCGGGGCACGGTGAGGGTCGCGCCGACCGCGCGCTGGTCCGGCTCGCGCGAGGCGTCGCTGCCCGCCCACTTGATCCCGTTGTCGGCGAAGGCGCCGGCCAGGTTCGGGTTGTCGTCGGGCTGCTGCGGCAGCACCTTCATGCCGGAGTGCTCACCGGTGACGATCTCGCTCTTGTCGACCGGGAGGCCCTTCTGGACGGCCCAGTTGTAGTTCTGCGAGATCTGGGACGAGATGTCGGCCCGGCTCATCCACTGGGTGGACCCGTCGGCGTTCTTCTTGCACACCCACGGCACCACGGTGTTGTCCTGCACACAGCCGAGGAACTCGTGCGTGTAGGTGTGGTTCATCCAGCGGAACTTGGCCTTGTCCGCGAGCAGTTGGGCCGCGAGGGCGTCGGTGCCGCCGTTCTCGGACTTCCACTCCTCGCCCGAGCCCGCGTTGAAGACCATGTCGAGCGTGAACCCGCTGGTGGCCTCCCACTGGGCCGCGTACTGGGCGTCGGCCGCGGTCATCCGGATGTCGGTGCTCGCGGTGCCGCCGTCGGGGCAGTCGAAGTCGCCCGGGGTGCAGTTGTGGACGCTGTCCCAGCGGGCGTCCGGCGCGAACACGTCGTCGACGTGCACCGAGAAGTAGTTGCGGCTCTGGCCCAGGTGCACCCCTTGGGTGACCCACTCCACCATGCCCTTGGCCAGCGCCTGGAACTGCTGCTGGTACTGGTTGTAGGCGAAGGTGACGACCAGCTCGCTGCGGCCGTCGTGGGTGTACTGGCCGAGCATGGAGCCGCCGCTCGGGGCGTCCAGGTAGCTGGTGAAGCCGGCCTGGGGGTGGGCCGCGTAGCCGTAGCTCTCGGGCACCGTCGGGTCGTTGTCCTCGAAGGTGAGCGGGCCGTCGAGATAGCCGAAGGGCCCCGCCTTGCCGGCCGCGCTGACCTGCGTCGTGACGCCGTCCAGCGGACCGGAGAAGCCGCCGGGCTGGTCGGTGTAGTCGAGCCCGACCTCGGGGTGGGCCCAGGTGTAGGCGTCGATCTGGCGGATCCCGAAGGTCTTCTCGTACGCGGCGAGCGCGGTCTGCTCGGGGGCCGCGGCGCTGCCGAACGGGATCTCGTTGGGCGCGACGACGCCCTGGAACTTGGCGTGCGGGCGGCCCGCGATGTTGTCGCTGAGGAACGCGGCGTTGATGGTCGGCCGCCCCGCGGCGCCCAACGCGACCGTCTGGTACGGCACTCCGGTGTTCTTCAGCTCGGCGACGATGGCCCCGACCGCGCTTCCGCCGTCGTCGAGCACCAGCATCTTCAGATCGATCCGCGGCAGCACCGTGGCCGCGGCGTTGGCGGCCGGTATGGCCGTGGAGAGCAGGCCGGCGGCCATCAGCGCGGTGAGCGCGACCCTCGATCTGCCCAGTTTCAAGGCCTTCGCCTTCATATGTCCCCCCTCGTAGGGTCCTCCACAAGCGGAGCGCGCATGGAGAACCTGTGGTGATGATGCAAAGGGGCGCGGTGCCCCTTGTCCTGATTGAGGTGAGTGTGACGGAGCTCTCAGCGAGCGTGCGGGCCAAACGTGAAAGAGACACCACGGATGAGTGAATTAAGGCCACCGCGATCGAACGCCGTCACCGCGCGTAGGCTCGTGACCGGTGGTCGACCCGCCCGAAATACGATGTACCGGGTCCCGGCCGGCCCATCCGACGGTCGAACAAGCCACCAGGCTTCTCAAGGAAGAGAGATCTCACCACCGTGACTGCTCTGACTCTCAGCACTGCCGGTGCGGCGACGCTGCGCGCCGACGCCCTCGTCGTCGGCGTCGCCAAGGCCGCGGGCCCCAAGGGTGGGCTGGTCGTCGCGCCCGGCGCCGAGGCCGTGGACAAGGCGTTCGGCGGGAAGCTGGCCGCCGTCCTGGAGACCCTCGGCGCCCGGGGTGCCGAGGGTGAGGTGACCAAGGCCGTGTCGCCCTCCGGCCTGAAGGCCCCGTTCGTGCTCGCCGTGGGCCTCGGCACCGTCCCCGCCGCGGACGAGGCGTACGGCGCCGAAGTGCTGCGCACCGCCGCGGGCAACGCCGCCCGCGCCCTGCACGGCCTCAAGAAGGCCGCCTTCGCGCTGCCCATCGAGGCCGCCGAGGACATCGAGGCGATCGGCGAGGGCGCCCTGCTCGGCGCGTACGCCTTCACCGCCTACCAGGACCGCGGCCCGGACGCCAAGGAGCCGCTCGCCGAGGTGACGCTGCTCGGCGCCAAGCCGCGCGACAAGGCCCACAAGGCCGCCGTCGAGCGCTCCCTGGCACTGGCCGAGGAGATGAACCGCGCCCGCGACCTCATCAACACCCCGCCGAACGACCTGACCCCCGAGGCCTTCGCCGCGGTGGTCTCGGCCGCCGGCAAGGAGCACGGCCTCAAGGTCCAGGTGCTGGACGAGAAGGCGCTGGAGAAGGGCGGCTTCGGCGGCATCCTCGGCGTCGGCGTCGGCTCCGAGAACCCGCCGCGCCTGGTGAAGATCACCTACACCCACGCCAAGAACGCCAAGCACCTCGCGCTCGTCGGCAAGGGCATCACCTACGACTCGGGCGGCATCTCGCTCAAGCCGGCCGGCCACAACGAGACGATGAAGTGCGACATGAGCGGCGCCGCCGCCGTGTTCGCCGCCGTCGTCGCGGCCGCGCGCCTCGGTCTCGAAGTGAACGTCACCGGCTGGCTCGCGCTCGCCGAGAACATGCCGTCGGGTTCCGCCACCCGCCCCGGCGACGTGCTGCGCATGTACAGCGGCAAGACCGTCGAGGTCCTCAACACCGACGCCGAGGGCCGCCTGGTCCTGGCCGACGCGCTGTGGAAGGCCTCCGAGGAGAAGCCGGACGCGATCGTCGACGTGGCGACGCTGACCGGCGCGATGGTGCTCGCCCTCGGCGACCACACCTTCGGCATCATGGCCAACGACGACGCCTTCCGCACCGCGATCCACGAGATCGCCGAGGAGTCCGGCGAGCAGTCCTGGCCGATGCCGCTGCCCGCGAACCTGCGCAAGACCATGGACTCCCCCACCGCCGACCTGGCCAACATGGGCGTGCGGATGGGCGGCGGCCTAGTGGCCGGCCTGTTCCTGAAGGAGTTCGTCGGCGAGGGCATCACCTGGGCCCACCTCGACATCGCGGGCCCCGCCTACAACGAGGGCGCCCCGCACGGCTACACCCCCAAGGGCGGCACCGGCTCCTCGGTGCGCACCCTGCTCCGTCTGGCGGAGCGCACCGCCGCGGGCGACCTCGGCTGACAGCCCGTCCACAGCCGACGCACAGGGCGGCCCCGGGCATACGCGCCGGGGCCGCCCGTGTTCACACTCCGTACCGTCACGCTTCGGCCGGATTTCGCTGTAGATGAAATCCGTACGTCTTCGCGCGGCGGTGGAGTGACGTCTGAGCGGCGCCGAGCCCGACGATCAGCCGTCTCAGACCCCGGCCCCGCGTCCCGCCTTCCGTCAACAAGTGCGAAGATGGGTTCTCGGCAGGACAGGGCCCCCACCACAGGGCCGAAGATAAGCGGCCGAACACCAGCCGCCGCCGGTCATCGACGACCGCGCCCGGCGCACATGCATGGAGGACGTGACGTGGCGAACGACGCCAGCACCGTTTTCGACCTAGTGATCCTCGGCGGTGGCAGTGGCGGCTACGCCGCGGCCCTGCGCGGAGCGCAGCTGGGCCTGGACGTCGCACTGATCGAGAAGAACAAGCTCGGCGGCACCTGCCTGCACAACGGCTGCATCCCCACGAAGGCCCTGCTGCACGCCGGCGAGATCGCCGACCAGGCGCGCGAGGCCGGCCAGTTCGGTGTCAAGGCGACCTTCGAGGGCATCGACATCAACGCGGTCCACGCGTACAAGGACGAGGTCATCTCGGGTCTGTACAAGGGTCTGCAGGGTCTGGTCGCCTCCCGCAAGGTGACCTACATCGAGGGCGAGGGACGCCTGTCCTCCCCCACCTCCGTGGACGTCAACGGCCAGCGCGTCCAGGGCCGCCACGTCCTGCTCGCGACCGGCTCCGTGCCGAAGTCGCTGCCGGGCCTGGAGATCGACGGCAACCGGATCATCTCCTCCGACCACGCGCTGACCCTGGACCGCGTCCCGCAGTCCGCGATCATCCTGGGCGGCGGCGTCATCGGCGTCGAGTTCGCCTCGGCGTGGAAGTCCTTCGGCACCGACGTCACCGTCATCGAGGGCCTCAAGCACCTCGTGCCGGTCGAGGACGAGAACAGCTCCAAGATCCTGGAGCGCGCGTTCCGCAAGCGCGGCATCAAGTTCAACCTGGGCACCTTCTTCCAGAAGGCCGAGTACACCGCCAACGGTGTGAAGGTCACGCTGGCCGACGGCAAGGAGTTCGAGGCCGAGGTCCTCCTCGTCGCCATCGGCCGCGGCCCGGTCTCCCAGGGCCTCGGCTACGAGGAGCAGGGCGTCGCGATGGACCGCGGCTACGTCCTGGTCGACGAGTACATGCGCACCAACGTGCCCACCGTCTCCGCCGTCGGCGACCTCGTCCCGACGCTCCAGCTCGCGCACGTCGGCTTCGCCGAGGGCATCCTGGTGGCGGAGCGTCTGGCCGGTCTCAAGACCGTCCCGATCGACTACGACGGCGTGCCCCGGGTGACGTACTGCCACCCCGAGGTCGCCTCCGTGGGCATCACCGAGGCCAAGGCCAAGGAGATCTACGGTGCGGACAAGGTCGTCGCTCTGAAGTACAACCTCGCGGGCAACGGCAAGAGCAAGATCCTCAAGACCGCGGGCGAGATCAAGCTCGTCCAGGTCAAGGACGGCGCCGTGGTCGGCGTCCACATGGTCGGTGACCGTATGGGCGAGCAGGTCGGCGAAGCCCAGCTGATCTACAACTGGGAGGCGCTGCCGGCCGAGGTCGCGCAGCTCATCCACGCGCACCCGACGCAGAACGAGGCGCTCGGCGAGGCCCACCTGGCGCTGGCCGGCAAGCCGCTGCACTCCCACGACTAACAGCCCCTCGGGCGCGACGACCACTTCCGCAATTTCGTAAGGAGCAACCGAAACCATGTCGGTTTCCGTAACCCTTCCGGCGCTCGGCGAGAGCGTCACCGAGGGCACCGTCACCCGCTGGCTGAAGGCCGAGGGCGAGCGCGTCGAGGCCGACGAGCCGCTGCTCGAAGTCTCGACCGACAAGGTCGACACCGAGATCCCCGCCCCCGCCTCCGGCATCCTGGCCTCCATCAAGGTGGCCGAGGACGAGACCGTCGAGGTCGGCGCCGAGCTCGCCATCATCGACGACGGCACCGGGGCCCCCGCGGCCCAGGCCGCTCCGGCCGCCGAGGCCCCGGCCCAGGAGGCCCCGGCCCAGGAGGCGCCCGCGCCGCAGGCCGCGCCCTCCACCGAGGCCGAGACCCCCGCCCCGGCCCCCACGGCCGAGGCCGCCTCCGGCGGTGGCTCCGCCGAGGGCACCGACGTCGTCCTCCCCGC
The DNA here is from genome assembly GCF_002803085.1 of Streptomyces sp. CB01201. Classification (GTDB taxonomy): domain Bacteria; phylum Actinomycetota; class Actinomycetes; order Streptomycetales; family Streptomycetaceae; genus Streptomyces; species Streptomyces hundungensis. The sequence goes on from NZ_NNBJ01000003.1 coordinate 476,944, forward strand.
GCTCGGCGAGAGCGTGACCGAGGGCACCGTCACCCGCTGGCTCAAGGAGGTCGGCGAGGAGGTGGCCGAGGACGAGCCGCTCCTTGAGGTCTCCACCGACAAGGTCGACACCGAGATCCCGGCTCCGGTCGCGGGCGTGCTGCTCGAAATCGTCGTCGGTGAGGACGAGACCGCCGAGGTCGGCGCCAAGCTCGCCGTCATCGGTGCCCCGGGCGCGGCTCCGGCCGCCGCTCCGGCTCCGGCCGCCCCGGCCCCCGCGGCTGCTCCGGCTCCGGCTCCGGCCGCCGCCCCCGCGCCCGCCCCGGCCGCTCCGGCTCCGGCCGCTCCGGCCCCGGCTCCCGCTCCGGCCGCCCCCGCCGCTCCGGCTCCGGCTCCGGCCGCCGCTCCGGCTCCGGCCGCCACCCCGGCTGCCGCCCCCGCGGCCACCTCCGGTGACGACGGCGCGTACGTCACGCCGCTGGTCCGCAAGCTCGCCTCTTAGTCCGGTGT
>NZ_NNBJ01000030.1 GCF_002803085.1 Streptomyces sp. CB01201
TCGGGCCCGATTCCCGGTCTCCCGGGGCCAAGTCGGCTTGTCTTCCCGGCTGTTGGGCCGTTCGGACTCCCGAACCCTAGCGGATTTTCCCGGCAACCCGTAATCGGGGCTTCCGGTCCCAATCGAAATGAATTCGGCATGCCGAAAACACTCCCGGTTGGGAGATCGTGCTGAGTTGGGGTGCCGCAGAAGCTGCGGCGGACGGTTGTCGCAGAACCGATACGGCTCCGTGGCAACCCGAAGAACTTTACGGATCGGGACGGTCCGTGTCAACCCCGACCCCGGCTCCTGTCCACTGGTTTTTCACCGGTCTCTGTCGAGGGGTCCCATCACCCGCCGCGTCACCTCGGTGAACGTCTCAGTCGAGGTCGGTGAGCCGGCCGCCCGCGTCCGGCTGGGCGTGCTCCACCCTGCGGAGCAGGCGGATCAGCATTTCGCCCAGGACGCCGCGCTCCTGCGGGGAGAGGTCCTGGAGGAGGTCCTCCTCGAAGTCGCTGGCCATGCGCATGGCCTCCAGCCACTTCGTCCGGCCGTCGTCCGTCAGCTCGACGATGACGCGCACCCGGTTGTTCTCGTCCCGGTCCCGCGTGACCAGGCCCTCGCCGGCCATGCGGTCGATCCGGTGCGTCATCGCGGCCGGGGTGAGGCCGAGGCGCTTGGCGAGTTCGCCGGGGCCCAGGCGGTAGGGCTCGCCCGCGAGCAGCAGGGTCTTGAGGACCTCCCACTCGGCGTTGCTGATGCCGAGCGCGGCGACCTGGCGGCCGTACGCGACGTTCATCCGGCGGTTGAGGCGGCCCAAGGCCGACACGACCTTTTCGACCTGGGGGTCGAGGTCGCGGTACTCCCGCTGGTACGCGGCGATCTGCTCGTCGAGGGTCGGCTCCTGTGGGCCGTCGGGCTCGGCGGGCTCGGGGGTCTCAGCCATGTCGCGAGTATGGCACGGGGTTCGTTGGCGTCTAAGTCCTTGAGTGTGTATTGTTAAGGCTCTAACTTTAGTGTTGAAGTCTTCAGATCTGAGCCCTTCACGTTCGAGCCCAACCGCTCACGTCCCCGGGCGACCCAGGTTCTCCAAGCTTCCAGACCCCCAAGGTGGTGAGTGTGACCAAGGCGATGGGTGCAGCGATGCGCCGGATCCAGGCAGGTAACGCGCTGAGCGCGTTCGGACTCGGATTCACCGTTCCGTACCTCTATGTCTATGTGGCCCAGGTGCGAGACCTGGGCGCGACGACGGCCGGTGTCGTGCTCGCCGTCTTCGCCATGGCCGCGCTCGTGGTGCTGCCGTTCACCGGTCGTGTCATCGACCGGCGCGGGCCGCTGCCGGTGCTGGTCGGCGCGGCGCTGCTCGCCTCCGTCGGCGCGCTGAGCATGGGCTTCGCCTCCAGCGTGCCCGCCGCCGTGGCCTCGGCCGCACTGCTCGGCGCCGGCACCGCCGTGATGCAGCCCGCGCTCGCGACGATGATCGTCTGGTGCTCCGGTCCCGCGACCCGCACCCGCGCCTTCGCCATGCAGTTCTTCCTGCAGAACCTCGGGCTCGGCATCGGCGGGCTCATCGGCGGCCAGATCGTCGACAAGAGCCGTCCGGACACCTTCATCCTGCTGTTCTCCATCGAGGCCGCGATGTTCCTGGTGCTCGCCGGAGTCGCCGCGTCCGTGCGGATGCCGCGCGCGGTCACCGTTCCGGACGCGCGTCCCAAGGGTGAGCAGGGCGCCGGCGGCGGGATCCGGGCGATCCTCGGGCACCGGGCGATGGTGCAGCTGTGCGTGCTCGGCTTCGTGGTGTTCTTCGCCTGCTACGGCCAGTTCGAGTCCGGGCTCGCCGCGTACGGGACCGAGGCGGCCGGGATCCAGCCCTCGACGCTCGGTCTCGCACTGGCCGCCAACACGGCCGTCATCGTGATCGCGCAGTTCCTGGTGCTGAAGTTCGTGGAGCGCCGGCGCCGCAGCCGGGTCATCGCGTCCGTCGGTCTGATCTGGGCCGTGGCGTGGATCGCGGCCGGTTACGCCGGGCTCGGACACGGCAGCCAGGCGATGGCGACGGCCGCCTTCGTCTCGACGTACGCGCTGTTCGGGCTCGGCGAGGCGATGCTGTCGCCGACCGTGGCGCCGCTCGTCGCCGATCTCGCGCCGGAGTCGATGGTCGGGCAGTACAACTCGGCGTTCGCGCTGGTCAAGCAGCTCGCGCTGGCCGTCGGCCCGGCGGTCGGCGGACCGATGGGCGCCGCGCTGCACGGCCCGTACATCGTGACGTTCGTACTGTTCTCGCTCGGGATCACCTTCCTCGCGCTGCGGCTCGGCAAGAGGCTCACGCTCGCGCAGGACCATCCGATGCTCGCGAGCGGCTCGCGCGTGGTCGCGGTGCACCTGCCGGAGCAGACGCCCGCCAACGCCTGACCGGCCAGGGCCTGCCCGTCGGAGCCGGCCGCCGTCCGTGCCGCAGCGGGCGAACCGCTCATGGACCGTCGGCCACGGCCCGAGGCGGGGCCTCAGGGCCTGCCGGGCAGCGCGAACTCGCACCACACCGCTTTGCCGCCGCCCGGCGTGCGGCGCGAACCCCAGGACGAGGCGATCGTCGCGACGATCGAGATGCCTCGTCCTGCTTCGTCCCCGGGCTCGGCGCGGCGGCGCCTCGGCAGGTGGTCGTCGCCGTCCGTCACCTCGATGATCAGACGGCGGTCGGTGCGGCGGAGCCGCAGGCGCATCGGCGGGGTGCCGTGCTGGAGCGAGTTGGCCACCAGCTCGCTCGCGGCCAGCACGCCCAGGTCGCGCAGCTCCACCGGGAAGCGCCAGGAGGCGAGCACGCCCGAGGCGAACGCCCGGGCGCGCGGGGCCGCCTCGATGCCGCCGAGCAGGTCGAGGGCCGCGTTGTGGAAGAGCTCGGCGGCCGGGCCCGTACGGGCCGGGTGCTGGCAGACCAGGACCGCGACGTCGTCGTCGTGCTCGGCGGTGACGCCGAGCGAGCGCAGCAGCCGGTCGCACACCACCTGCGGGGTGCCGACCGCGCCGGACAGAGCGCGCTCCAGGGCGGCCACGCCCTCGTCGATGTCCTCCCGGCGCCGCTCGACCAGGCCGTCCGTATAGAGGACGGCGGTGGCGCCCGGCGGCAGGGCGATCGTGCCCGAGGTGTGCAGCCAGCCGCCGGTGCCGAGCGGCGGGCCCGTCGGGTCCTCGGCCCGGTGGACGGTGCCGTCCTCGTGGCGTACCAGGACGGGCAGATGGCCCGCCGACGCGTACACCAGGCGGCCCTCGTTGGGGTCGTGCACGGCGTAGACACAGGTGGCGATCTGGCTGGCGTCGATCTCGGCGGCCAGGCCGTCCAGGAGCTGGAGCACCTCGTGCGGGGGCAGGTCGAGGCGCGCGTACGCCCGCACCGCGGTGCGGAGTTGGCCCATCACGGCGGCGGCGCGCACGCCGCGGCCCATCACGTCGCCGATGACGAGCGCGGTCCGGCCGGCGCCCAGGGTGATCACGTCGTACCAGTCGCCGCCGACCGCCGCGTCCGTGCCGCCGGGCTGGTAGGTGGCGGCGACCCGCAGGTCGTCGGGCTGCTCCAGCTCCTGCGGGAGCAGGGAGCGCTGGAGGGTGACGGCGGTCTCGCGGTGGCGGCGCTCGCTGGTGCGCAGCCGCTCGGCGGCCTCGGCGTGGTCGGTGACGTCGGCGGCGAAGACGAGCACACCGCCTTCGGCGTGGCCGGGGATCTCGACCGGGGTGCACGTCACCGTGTACGACCCGGCGGCCCGGGTCTTGCGGGACTTGACCGTACGGGGCTTGCCGCTGCGCAGCACCTGGTCCATCAGCGGGAGCAGGCCCAGCTCGTCGAGCTCGGGGAGCGCCTTGGCGGCCGGGGCGCCGAGCGGGCGGTGGCCGAAGGCCGCGGCGTAGGCGTCGTTGACGTACGCGATGCGGTGCTCGGGGCCGTGCAGGAGCGCGACCAGGGCGGGGAGCTGGCCCAGGACGTCGCGCACGGAGAGGTCGTCCAGGACCGGGGGCTCGGCCGTGTCGTCCGGCCAGGGCTGCGGCTGCGGCCCGGATTCGCCGCGGGCGGCGGGCACGGAGCCCCGGTCGGTCCGTGCTGCGGCGCGGCGCTGCGTACCGGGGAGCCGGGCGCTCCAACGCGTGAAGTTCACGGTGTTCCAAGCCTCGTGTGTTGCTGCGGGTGCTGTGCTGCCGGTTCCGGCCGCGGGGGCTCTGCCGCCGGTGGTGTGGTGTCGGTCCTTGTGCGGTGCTGAGTGCGGTGCTGGATCGGTCGCGGGATCACTCTGTGCAGGTGTGGGCCCACCTATGGTCACACGTCCAGTGTGACGGACCGCACTGACAACCGTCAGTCGCCGTGGGGCGACGGGCCCTTGGCGGGCGGGCCGCCGCCCGCGGCGATCTCGAACTCGGCCCGCGGGTGCTCCAGCGAGCCGAGCGAGACGATCTCCCGTTTGAAGAGCCCGGCGAGGGTCCATTCGGCGAGCACACGGGCCTTGCGGTTGAAGGTGGGGACGCGGCTCAAGTGGTAGGCGCGGTGCATGAACCAGGCCGGGTAGCCCTTGAGCCTGCGGCCGTAGACATGGGCGACGCCCTTGTGCAGGCCGAGTGAGGCGACCGAGCCGACGTACTTGTGCCGGTACTCCTTCAGTTCGCCGCCCCGCACCGCCGACGCGATGTTCTCGGCGAGCACCTTCGCCTGGCGCACGGCGTGCTGCGCGTTGGGCGCGCACTCCTTGCCCTTCTCGTCCGAGGTGAGGTCGGGGACGGCGGCCGCGTCGCCGGCCGCCCAGGCGTGTTCGGTGCCGGCGACGCGCAGTTCGGCGGTGCACTCGATCCGGCCGCGTTCGGTCAGGGGCAGATCGGTGGCGGCCAGGACCGGGGCGGGCTTGACCCCGGCCGTCCACACGACGGTCCGGGTGGGGAAGCGGGCGCCGTCGCTGAGGACCGCGATCCGGTGCTCGCAGCTGTCGAGCCGGGTCTCCAGGCGTACGTCGATGTTGCGGGCGCGCAGTTCGCGGATCGCGTACCGGCCCATCTCCTCGCCGACCTCGGGCAGGATCCGGTCGCTCGCCTCGACGAGGATCCACTTCAGGTCCTCGGGGCGGATGTTGTGGTAGTACCGCGCGGTGTAGCGGGCCATGTCCTCCAGCTCGGCGAGCGCTTCGACGCCCGCGTAGCCGCCGCCGACGAACACGAAGGTCAGGGCCGCGTCCCGGATGGCCGGGTCGCGTGTGGAGGAGGCGATGTCCATCTGCTCGATGACGTGGTTGCGCAGGCCGATGGCCTCCTCCACGGTCTTGAAGCCGATGGCGTAGTCGGCGAGGCCGGGGACCGGCAGGGTGCGCGAGACCGAGCCGGGCGCGAGGACGAGTTCGTCGTACGTCAGCCGAATGGCGCCGGTGCCGTCCTCGGGCGAGGCGAGGGTGGTGACGGTCGCGGTGCGCCGCGCGTGGTCGACGCGGTCGGCTTCGCCGATGACGATCCGGCACCGGTCCAGGACCCGGCGCAGCGGCACCACGACATGGCGCGGGGAGATGCTTCCGGCCGCCGCCTCGGGCAGGAACGGCTGGTACGTCATGTACGGGTCCGGGGCCACCACGGTGATCTCGGCCGCCCCGCTCCGCAGCTCTGCCTTGAGCTGCCGTTGCAGACGCAGCGCCGTGTACATCCCGACGTATCCGCCGCCGACCACGAGAATGCGCACAGGTTCTGTCACCACCCCATGACGCAACGGGCCTCGGGCTTTGTCCACAGCCCCGACAAATTGTGTGACTGGAGGGCACTGCTGGGGCGGGTGGCGACTTCTCGCAAGGATGAGGGCAGACCCGCAGGTCAGGGGGTGAGTGACACGTGCTGGGGCGGGCCCGATTCGGTCAGGTTTCGGTCTTTGGTCCGATCGGGGGGCACACCGTGCGGAGGAACCTCTTCTGAATTGAGTCCGGCTCAACTATGTTCGTATTCCGTCGAGGTGCCGGGTGATGACCGGGTCTTGGCTGTCAGGGGCGGGGAGTCTCCGGGGGGAGACGTTAATACCGGGGGATAAATGCACATTCAGGACTCTCATTGGCAGACCGCCGTCGCGGCGTCCGACGGAAACGGTCGCGTGGGTACGGGTCCGAGCGGCGGCGGATCGCGTTCCGCGCCGTTGCGGGTGGATGCCCAGCGCAACCTTGAGCACGTACTGCGCGCGGCGCGCGAGGTGTTCGGCGAGCTCGGCTACGGGGCGCCGATGGAGGACGTGGCGCGCCGGGCCCGGGTCGGGGTGGGCACGGTCTACCGGCGCTTCCCCAGCAAGGACGTCCTGGTGCGGCGGATAGCCGAGGAGGAGACGGCGCGTCTGACGGAACAGGCGCGCACGGCCCTCGGCCAGGAGGACGAGCCCTGGTCGGCGCTCTCCCGCTTCCTGCGCACCTCGGTGGCCTCGGGCGCCGGACGGCTGCTCCCGCCCCAGGTGCTGCGGGTCGGCAGGGACGCCGAGCAGTCCGACGAGGTGCGTCCCGAGGGCGTACGGCCGGAGGCGCCCCGGACCGACGGTCCCCGGGCCGATGTCTCCCGGGCGGATGGCTCGCGAGCGGACGGGCCCCGGGTCGACGGACTGCGGGTCGAAGGACTGCGGTCGGACGGACTGCGGACGGACGGACTGCGGGCCGACGGCGTACGGGACGGGTTCGACGAGGCGCGGGTGCCGCAGCAGCGTCAGGTCGGCACGGCCGAGCAGGGTGCCGGCTGGGGCCGGGTCGTCGAGCAGCGGGCGGCGCCCGAGCCGGAGCTGGACGACGCCGGAGCGGCCGAGCTGCTCGACGTGGTGGGGCAGTTGGTGGACCGGGCCCGTGCGGCGGGTGCGCTGCGCGTCGATGTGACCGTGGCCGATGTGCTCCTGGTGATAGCCACGGCGGCGCCCTCGCTGCCGGACGCCGTCCAACAGGCGGCGGCCTCGGCGCGGTTGCTCGACATCCTCCTGGAGGGGCTTCGCTCGCGGCCGTCCTGAGGGTCAACTCTCGTACGAACTGAGCGGGTTGAACCCCAACGGACGACCGCGCCCGAGCTGTGCAGCCTTCCCCGAAAGAGTGATGGCTAGTGCTCGGGTGCGGTAAGTGTCCCCGGATGAGTGGTTGCCGGGTCTGACACTCGGCTCCGCTTGCGCTCTGTGGCAGGCTTGCCCGGTGGTCGGGTCTGGGCGTGCTTACGGGAGCTTCCGCTATGGGCGTTGAAGAGCGGGACGAGTCACTCTCGGACGGAGGCGGCCCCGAATCGGGCGGCCCCGGGGGTGGTCGTCCGCCGCGCCAGGTGCCTAGCCAGGGCGGTCCCGGCAAAGCCGTGCCGGGCGGCTCCGCGTCCGTGCCGGGCGGCTCTGCGTCCGTGCCGGGGCAGAACGCCACCGGTTCCGGTTCCGAGCACCTGGACGGGTCCGAGCCCGGGGTGAACGACCTCGGGGTGAACGGGCTCGGCGGGACCGTACTGCCCGGCCCCTGGGGGCCGATGGACGGGGTCGGCGAGCCCGGCGCGAGCGTGCCGACCCAGCGTGAGGGCGGGCTTCGCGAGGGCATGACGCTCGATCTCGCCGAGGCCGGCCAGTCCGACGCGGACCTCGTCCACGCGATGCGGGCCGGCGACGACAGTGCGTACGAGCAGCTGTTCCGCCGGCACTCGGAGGCCGTGCGGCGCTATGCCCGCAGCTGCTGTCGCGACGCGCACACCGCGGACGACCTGACGGCGGAGGTCTTCGCGCGCACACTCCAGGCGGTCCGCGGCGGAGCCGGGCCCGAACAGGCCGTGCGGGCCTATCTGATGACGACCGTGCGCCGGGTCGCTGCCTCGTGGACGCGGACCGCCAAACGGGAGCAACTGGTCGACGACTTCGCGGTGTTCGCGCAGCAGTCGGCGCGGTCGTCCGAGGTGTCCGACGACGACACCATCGACCTGGGCGCCGATGTGCGGGCCATGCACGAGGCCGAGCAGACGCTCGCCATGCAGGCGTTCCGCTCACTGCCCGAGCGCTGGCAGGCGGTGCTGTGGCACACCACCGTCGAGGAGGAGTCCCCGAGCGAGATCGCGCCGCTGTTCGGGCTGACCGCCAACGCGACCGCGGTGCTTGCCAGTCGGGCCCGCGAGGGACTCAAGCAGGCCTATCTCCAGGCCCATGTCTCCAGCGCGCTCACCTCCGGCGGGGACTGCGCGCGCTACGCGGACCGGCTCGGGGCGTATGCGCGCGGGGGCCTGCGGATGCGGGCCGAGCGCGGGCTCAGCAAGCACCTGGAGGAGTGCGCGAAGTGCCGGGTCGCGGTCGTCGAGCTCAAGGACGTCAACGCCGGGATTCCCGCGCTGCTTCCGGTCGCGGTCATCGGCTGGTTCGCCGCCGGGTTCTCGCTCAAGGCGGCCGGGGTCGTCGCGGGCGGCGCCGCCGGGGCCGCGGGCGCCGGTGCGGCGGCCGCGGCGACGGGTGGTTCGTCCGGCGGGGCGGCGGGGGGTGCGGCCGGAGGTGCGGCGGCCTCGGAGGGGCTGGGTGCTCCGGCCAAGGCCGGGATCGCGGCGGCGGTGGCCGTCGCGGTGGCGGCGGGGGTGGTGTTCGCGCTGACCGGCAACGACTCGGCGCCGCCGAAGCCGGACGCGAAGCCGCCCGCGGTGGCGCCCGTCGCTCCGCAGAAGCCGCCGCCCCCGAGCCCGTCACCGCCCTCGGCTCCGGCGCCGGTGCCGCCCGCGCCCGCCCCCTCGCCCGCGCCGAAGAAGCCGGCCGCCCGGCCGACCCCGCCGAAGCCGACGCGTCCGGCGCCCGTGCCGCCCCGGCCGGCGCCGCCCAAGCCGACCCCGCCCAGGCCGACGCCTCCCCCGCCTCCGCCGCCGCCGCCCGCGCCGACGGTGTTCCAGGTGAACCGCCTGGACTACGGCCTCCTCGGCGACGGCACCAAGCCCGAGGTGCGGCTGGGCGGCTCCAGCTGGCTGTGGCAGCGCTCGGGCATGAGCGTGGGCGAGCACCGCTACGCGCACGGGGTGACCGTGCACGGCCGCTCCTCGGTGACCATCGACCTCAACCGCCAGTGCCGTACGTACGACGCGTACGCGGGGGTGGACGACCTCACGATGGGGCTCGGGGCGGTGCGGTTCTCCCTCTACGGGGACGGGGCCAGGCTGTGGCGGTCGCCGGTGCTGCGGGGTGGCGATCCCGCGGTGCCGGTGCACGCCGACATCTCCGGCCGCCGCACGATCCGGCTCGTCGTCGAGCCGGCCGGCCCCTTCGGCGGGGTCGCCCTCGCGGACTGGGCCCAGTCCCGGATCAGCTGCGGCTAGGGCCCCTCTGCGGCCCGGGTCAGCTCCCTGAGGGGGCTGTGCGGCTTGTGCCTTCGGCTCCGGCCATGGGGCCCGCTCCCGCGTGTGGGTGGTCGAGTGCGGCTCCATGCGGGCCGCTCGCGCAGTTCCCCGCGCCCCTGTAGGTGACCCAGCGCACCCCACCGGGGCCGCACTCCCGCAAGTGAGACGTCGACTGCGGCTCCACGCGGGCCGCTCGCGCAGTTCCCCGCGCCCCTGTAGGTGACCCAGCGCACCCCACCGGGGCCGCACTCCCGCAAGTGAGACGTCGACTGCGGCTCCACGCGGGCCGTTCGCGCAGTTCCCCGCGCCCCTGTAGGTGACCCAGCGCACCCCGCCGGGGCGCGCGACTACGTGGGCCCGAGTTCTTGCAGGAGGCGCACGGCTTCGGTGGGGGGCAGGGGTGGGTCGGTGGTGGCCTTCGTGTACTGGTCGGGGGTGAGGGTTTGGTGGGCTCGGGTCGTGATGGCGGCCTCGACGGACCGTTCCGGGACGGAGCGCGGGATCGGGCCGCGCCAGACGGTCGCCGCCGCGAGGACCCGTACCGCGGCCTCGTGGTGGTCCAGGTCGCCGAGCAACTGGGCTGCGCGTTCGGCGAGATGGGCCAGGACCATGTCGGTGCAGGCCGAGTCCATCGCCGTGCGCAGCGCGTCCGTCATGGCGCGCAGACCCGCCCGCGGGCCCGATTCGGCGGCGGCGAGGCGGGCGCCCAGGCCGTCGAGAAGGGCGATGAAGTGCGCGGGCGGCGGGCCGACCGCCGCGAACTCGCGGGCCCGCGCGTGCAGAGTGCGGGCGGCTTCGACCTCGCCCCGGTCGAGCGCGACGGTGGCCAGCAGCGAATGGACGTAGGGCAGCGCGTCGGGCACCCGGTAGCGCTCCGCTTCCGCCTCGGCGTTCAGGAGGTGCTTTTCGGCGGCGGCCAAGTCGCCCTCGCGGTAGGCGAGTTCACCCACGCGTGCGGTCAGGAAGGGCGCCTCCTGGTGGGCGCCCACCTCGCGGGCCAGCTGAAGCGCCTCCTCGTAGGCGGCGCGGGCCGGCTCCGCGAGGCCGCGCATCATCGCCGCCTCGGCGGCGGCACCGGCCACCTGGGCCCGCATCCAGCGGTCGCCCACCCGGCGGCCGAGCTCGCGCAGTTCGGCGAGGTCGTCGTCGATGCCGTCCATGCCGCCGGGCACGTCCATGCTCATGTGGGTGCGGAACATCAGGGACACGCCGACCGCCCAATCGGCGCCATGGAGGCGGCAGTTGGCGACGACGGCGTCGATGGACGTGCGCACCATCTCGGGGGTGTCGGTGCGGAACGTGGTGAACGGCCAGAGCAGCCCCGGGAAGCGGGCCGCCTGCGGGCCGCCTGCCTCGAAGGCCTTGCGCAGGACCAGGATGCGCTCCTGTGCCCCGGGGGCGGTGAATTCGTCCCGCTGGTCGGAGTCGGACAGCAGGAAGAAGCGGAGCAGGTCGAGGTGGAGCCGCGGCCAGTGGCGCGGGTCGGACTCGTCGGTGGGCGCCGGTGAGAGCGCCGCGACGGTCCGGGCCCAGGCGGCTCCCTCGTGGCGGTAGTTGCGCAGCCACCAGAACCAGCCCATGTCCAGGGCGAGTTCGGTGGCCGCCGCCTCGTCGGGGGCGGGCCCGGACGTGGTGCGGCGCAATGCGGCCCGCACGTTGTCGAGTTCGGTCTCCAGGCGGTCGATCCAGGGGAGCTGCTCGTGCGAGCGGACGAGCGGTTCGGCCCGGCGGACCAGCTCGCGGTAGTACGCGGTGTGGGCACCGGCCGCCTCGCGCAGCGCCTCGGGGGTCTCGGTGGCCCGCTCGGCGGCGTACTCGTGGATGGTCTCCAGCATGCGGTAGCGCATGCCGGTGCCGTCCGCCGCGGGAACGGCGACGACCAGGGACTTCTCGACGAGGGCGGCCAGCTCGTCGGGGCCGCCGCACACCGCTTGGGCGGCGTCGAGGTCCCAGCCGCCGGCGAAGACGGAGGCCCGGCGCAGCACGTTCCGCTCGGGATCGTCGAGCAGGTCCCAGGACCAGTCGACGACCGCGCGCAGGGTCTGCTGCCGGGGCAGCACCGTGCGGCTGCCGGTGGTGAGCAGGCGGAAGCGGTCGTCGAGGCGGGCCGCGATCTGGCGCGGGGTCAGCAACCGCAGCCGGGCCGCGGCCAGTTCGATGGCGAGCGGCAGGCCGTCGAGGCGGCGGCAGATCTCGGCGACGGCTTCGGCGTCGACCTCCGGGTCGAAGCCGGGGCGTACGGCGCGGGCACGCTCGGCGAACAGGCGGTGGGCCGGGACGGGGGCGAGCGGCTCGACCGGTCGGACCGCCTCGCCGGGCACGCCGAGCGGTTCGCGGCTGGTGGCGAGGATGCGGAGCCGGGGGCAGCGGGTCAGAAGCGTCTCGGCGAGGTGCGCCGCGGCGTCGATGACGTGCTCGCAGTTGTCGAGGACGAGCAGCGTGTCGGGGCGGCGGGAGAGGTCCTCGACGAGCCGGGCCGTGGGGTCGTCGTGGGCGGGCTTGGCGCCGCCCTGCGCCAGCAGCGTCGTCTCCCGCAGGCCGAGCGCGGAGACCACGGCTCCGGGCACCGCCTCGGGCTGCTCCAGCGGGGCGAGTTCGACGAGCCAGCTCTCGTCGGGCGCTGCCGATGCGGCCTGTTCGGCGAGGCGGGTCTTGCCGGTGCCACCGGGGCCGATGAGGGTGACGAGCCGGGACGCGGTCAAGTCGGCCTGGATCACGGCGAGTTCGGATTCACGGCCGACGAACGAGGTGAGCCGCGGGCGGAGGTTGCCGGTGCGGGGACGGGGCTCGGCAGGCTCGGCCGTGGGTGTCGACCCCAGCAACTGGGCGTGCAGGGCAGCGAGTTCGGGACCGGGATCGGCGCCGAGGGCATCGGCCAGGGTGCGGCGGACCTGGTCGTACGCGGCGAGCGCCTCCGCGCCGCGGCCTTCGGCACGCAGCGTACGGATGCGCTGCGCGTGCAGCGTCTCGTCGTACGGGTGGGCGGCGAGCAGTTCCGTCAGCTCGGGCAACAGCCCGCTCGTGGCGCCGCGCCGCAGGTCCGCCTCGATGCGGCCGCGCCGGGCGGCCAGGCGCTGGGCCTCGGGCCGCAGGGCCGCGTCGCGTTCGGGCAGGTCCGCGAGGGCGGGCCCGCGCCACAGGGCGAGGGCGGCGCGCAGGGTGTCGGCGGCGGCTGCGGGGTCGCCCGCGGCGAGCTGGGCCGCGCCGTCGGCCGCGCGGTCCTCGAAGACGTACAGGTCGATGTCGTGGCGCGCGGCGAGCAGCCGGTATCCGCCCGGCCCCGACTCCACGGCCGCCCGGCCGACCGCCCGGCGCAGCCGGCCCACCAGCGCCTGGAGGGCGGCGGGCGCGTCCTGGGGCGGGTCGTCGGCCCATACGTCGTCGATGAGCGCGGACACGGAGACGGGTCGGGGGGCGCGGGACGCCAGCGCGGTCAGCAGCGCGCGCACCTTGGGCCCGCCCAGGGATATGGCGGTGCCCTGCTCGTCGTGCGCCTCCGTGGCGCCCAGGATCAGGTACCGCACGCGTTCATTGTGACGGGCTTTGACCGGAAGGGGGGAATCGTTTTCCCCCGGGCCCCCGGGGGACCGGGCCAGGCGCGGTCACGCTCCCGCATGCGGACTGTCGAGTGCGGCTCGACCGGGGCCGTTCGCGCCCACCGCGGCGGAACCGCGCAAAACACACAGCCCCGCGCCCCTCTTGGGCACCCGGCACCGTGACCCGCGCCAGCCCCTTAGGGCGCGGGGAACTGCGCGACCAGCCACACCCAGCCCGCAGCCAAAGATCCCCCGGACCGGGGTCGCGCTCCCGCATGCACATGGTCAGGTGCAGACCGTCCCGGGCCGACCGCGCCCACTGCGGCGGAACCGCGCAAAACACACAGCCCCGCGCCCTGTGGGGGACCCGGTACCCCGGTACCCCGGGGCCTCAGGACCGCAGCGTCGGCCGTCGGGGCGGGGCCACCCCGCCCGCCACCGCCCGCTGGCGGGGAGCCGCTGTGCCCGTCCAGCACGTGCCCCGGCGGGCCAGCAGCCGGCGCAGCCACAGTTCGGTGGAGATCAGGTCGGCCAGGCCGTCCAGCGGAAGGGGCTCGCCCGCGGCGGCCGCCCGGACCGCCTTGCGGACCGTGCGGGCCTCGATCAGGCCCGCGTCCGCGAGCAGCGGCGCTTCGAAGAGGGAGATCAGCGGGTCCGCCGACTGGCGCAGGCCGGCCCGGGCGACCGCGGCGGAGGGGGTGAGGGAGGGGGCGCCCCAGCCGGGGGGCAGATCGCGCACCCCGGACGCCGAGAGCACCGTCCGCAGGATCGAGGCGCGGGCACCGGGCTGGACCCGCAGCGATTCGGGCAGGGCCCGGCAGGCCCGTACGACCTGGTTGTCCAGGAAGGGGGCGTGCAGACGCTGGCTGCGCACCTCGGCGGCCTGTTCCAGGACCCGGTGGTCGGCCGCGTACCGGGCGAGGGCCGCCGAGGCGCGGGCCTCACCGGGGCGCAACGAAGGGGCCGGGCGGGTCGCCGAGGCCATCAGGCGTACCGATACTTCGGCGAGCGCCTCCCCCGTCAGCCAGCGCGCGGCCGGGCCCGGACGCGTCCACGCCAGGGCGGCGAGCGAGATCGACAGCGGGCTCGCGGGGTCGTCGAAGCGGGGCTCGCGCAGGGCGTCCGCCGCGGATTCGATGCCGGTGCGGTAGGGGGTGCGGGCCAGTCGGCGGGCCGCGCGGTACACGGTGAGGGGCACGAACAGGGAGTTGGCCGAGGGGCCGCCCGCCTTGGCGAGGGCGGTCGCGGGGCGGAGCAGATGGCGTCTTTGACGGTCCATCAGAAGGTCGGCCAGGCGCGCCGGATGGGCGTCCAGCACCTGGCGGGCGCCGCTGCCGGTGAAGTGGTCGGCGCTGCCCGACAGGAGGCGGCGGCGGTGGCGCGGGGCCACGATCAGGGAGGGGCCCGGCTCGTCGGTGAGCGGGCCTTCGAGGTCCGCGTACGGCAGGGACTCCTCGTCGCCGGTCACCACCACGTGGTGCAGCCGGGGGTTGGCGGCCATCGCGCCGGCCCGCTCCAGCTCCGCCTGCCGGCCCGCGCCCGGCACGGTGAGGTCGTTGAAGGTGACGGCCAGCAGCCGCTCGCCCGCGCCGGTGCCGTGGCCGAGGACGGTACCGGGCACGCCGGGCAGACCGGCCGCGAGCAGGGCGAGGGTGGCGGATGCGGGGCCGCCGGAGAGGTCGGCCCCTATGCCGGGGGCCGGTCCGCCGCGGGCGGCGCGCCGCTCGGCGGGGCCCATGCCGGGGACCGGCCCCGGGTCGGGCGGCAGGGTCTCGGGGGCGTGCCGGGGCGCGGTGAGCCTGGCCCGCACCGCGGACACCAGCGCCTCGCGCACCCCGTCCACCGCGGCGGCGGGCGGCAGTTGGGGCGCGGCGACCGCGAGCGAGGCGACCGGCTCGTACCCGGTGATCTCGCGCGAGCCCTCCCGCAGCACCAGCGCGCGGCCGGGCGGAATGCGGCGCACGCCCGCGTACGGCGTGGAGTCGCCGAGCGCCTCGGGCACATCGGGGCAGGCGAGCAGGGCGGCGAGGTGGCCGATGTCGAGTTGGGCCTCGATGAGGTCGGCGAGCGGAAGTGCCGCCGTGCCGTAGGCGGTTCCGCCCGCCCAGGGGGTGTAGAAGACGGGCTTCGCACCAGCGAGGTCCCCAACTACCGTGACGCGCCTGGCCACTTGGGCAACAGCCGTATAGCTGCCGGGCCAGGCGGTGAGGTGGCGCAGCGCGCCCCCGCGCGCGGCGAACAGGCCGACGCGCAGTTCCTCGTCGGTGGCGGCGCAGCAGCCGAGGACGGCGAGCCGGGTGTCGGTGCCGACGCTGACGATGCGGATCTCGTCGGGCCGCCAGTCGCCCACCGCCCACAGCGGATCCGGGTCGCCCCACAGGAGTTGGGCCCCGACGGGGTGGACGGTACGGCCCTCGTCGGGCTCACCGACGGCGCCGGCCGTGCCGTATCCGCCCGCCGCGTACGCGCCCGTACCGTAGGTGTTCGTGCGGAAGCTTGCGGCGACGCTGCTCCACCCCACCAACCATCGCATCGCGCCTCCACAGGCTGTGGACAACTCGTGGACAACCCCGGACCGGCCCCTCCGCGTGCCGCCCTGCCGGGAAGGTCCGTACGGGCCGAAGGAAGTCCGGGCCCCATGCTGCCACGACAAGGGCACGCCTGAGGGGCCCCGGGTAGCGGGCGCAAAAAGTGAATTCGCCCCGGCAGGTGGCCGATTGGCATCGTTCTCGGGACGTACGGGACGGGACCCGAGTGATCGACGGGACGGCTCAGGGGCCCGGAGTCAGGGGCGATATTCGGCCATTCTCCGATCGCCGGGCAACGCGCACACCCGTCTCCGGAGGCCCTCAACGCACAGTCCGGGAGGCGCTGTTCGCCTCCCGGACCGGTCCGCCGCCCGCGGGGATTGAGGCGGCGGTGTCCCCCAGCCCACTGGATCCATGCAGCGGGCCGACCCACGCACCACACATGGAAGCGCCCCCCTGGTGGACCGGCGAGAGCGCACGGCCGGGCGCACGGCCACACGGCGGGAGCGCGGCGGCGGCCACTCCCGCCGCACCCCGGCGCAACGGGTCCCGCGGCCGAGGCGCGCCCCCCGGGGTCGGCAACCGGCCGTACGGAAAACAATCTCGCCATAGGGAAGACCGCCTCTTAACGGTCGGGATGCGGCGAACTACGCTGTGTTTACTGCTGTTCCTCACGGGTGGCATATTCCCGAGGGCTCGGCCACATGCTTTTGCGGCCGACGATCCGGACATCACCGCCCGGGGGGAACGCCGTCTGTGTCGAGGGGTGGCGCATGTCCAGGGAGCAACGCGGGCCGAACGAGAAGCTCGGCACCGTTCTCGCCCTCGCGGGAATCAGCAATGCCGGCCTGGCGCGACGGGTCAACGACCTCGGCGCGCAACGGGGCCTGACCCTTCGTTACGACAAGACCTCCGTGGCCCGGTGGGTCTCCAAGGGCATGGTGCCCCAGGGCGCCGCGCCCCATCTCATAGCCGCGGCCATCGGCGCCAAGCTGGGCCGACCCGTCCCGCTGCACGAAATCGGCCTCGCCGACGCCGATCCGGCGCCCGAGGTCGGCCTCGCCTTCCCGCGCGACGTGTCGGAGGCGGTGCGCTCGGCGACCGATCTGTACCGGCTGGATCTGGCCGGGCGGCGGGCCGGCGGCGGCATCTGGCAGTCCCTCGCGGGCTCCTTCGCGGTCAGCGCGTACGCGACGCCCGCCTCCCGCTGGCTCATCACGCCCGCCGACTCCTCGGTGGCCCGCAGCACCGATCTGACCGACCTGCCACCGCTGAAGGTCGGCCACAGCGATGTGGCCAAACTCCGCGAGGCAGCCGAGGACGCCCGCCGCTGGGACTCCAAGTACGGCGGCGGCGACTGGCGTTCGTCCATGGTTCCCGAGTGCTTACGCGTCGACGCGGCCCCGCTGCTGCTCGGCTCGTACAGCGACGAGGTGGGCCGCGCCCTGTTCGGCGCGACCGCCGAGCTGACCCGGCTCGCCGGGTGGATGGCCTTCGACACCGGCCAGCAGGAAGCGGCCCAGCGCTACTACATCCAGGCCCTGCGGCTCGCGCGCGCCGCGGCCGACGTGCCGCTCGGCGGCTATGTGCTCGCCTCCATGTCGCTCCAGGCCACCTACCGCGGCTTCGCCGACGAGGGCGTCGACCTCGCGCAGGCCGCCGTCGAGCGCAACCGCGGGCTCGCCACCGCCCGCACCATGTCCTTCTTCCGCCTCGTGGAGGCACGCGCCCACGCCAAGGCCGGCGACGGCCACCCCGCCGAGGCCGCCCTGAAGGCCGCCGAGGCGTGGCTGGAGCGCTCGCGCGAGGGCGACTGCGATCCCTCCTGGCTCGGCTTCTACTCCTACGACCGCTTCGCCGCGGACGCCGCCGAGTGCTACCGCGACCTGAAGGCGCCCCGGCAGGTGCGCCGCTTCACCGAGCAGGCCCTTTCGCGGCCCACCGAGGAGTTCGTCCGCTCGCACGGCCTGCGCCTGGTGGTGAGCGCGGTGGCCGAGCTGGAGTCGGGGAACCTGGACGCGGCCTGCGCGGCCGGCACCCGGGCCGTCGAGGTCGCGGGCCGGATCTCCTCGGCCCGTACCACCGAGTACGTACGCGATCTGCTGCACCGCCTGGAGCCGTACGGGGACGAGCCGCGCGTCGCCGAGCTGCGCGAACGGGCCAGGCCGCTGCTCGTGACCCCGGCATAGGGCCGGCGCGGGACGTTTACCGGGATTGTCAGTGGGCCAGTGCAGTATGTGATGAGGGGGTCCGGGGCCGTCCTCCGGGAAGACGCGACCGGGGTGGGAGGTGCCTGGGTGACGACGTACGACTGCGATGTGCTGGTGGTCGGCGGCGGGATCGTGGGTCTGTCGACGGCGTACGCACTGACGCGGGCCGCGCCCGGGACACGCGTGGTGGTCCTGGAGAAGGAAGACGGCCCGGCCCGGCACCAGACGGGGCGCAACAGCGGGGTCGTCCACAGCGGCATCTACTACAAGCCCGGCTCGCTCAAGGCGCGCTTCGCGGTGCGCGGGGCGGCCGAGATGGTCGAGTTCTGCGCGCGGCACGGCATCGCCCACGAGGTCACCGGCAAGCTGATCGTGGCCACCGAGCGCGCCGAGCTGCCGCGGCTGCACGCCCTGGTCCAGCGCGGCCGTGAGAACGGCATCCCGGTAAGGGAGTTGGGGCCGGCCCAGATAGCGGAGTACGAGCCGGAGGTGCGCGGGCTCGCGGCGATCCACGTCTCGACGACGGGGGTGTGCGACTACGGGGCGGTCGCGGCCCGCCTCGCCGAGCTGTCCGGCGCCGAGGTGCGCTACGGCGCGGAGGTCGTCCGCGTCGACCGGCGCCCCGAGCTCGGCGTCGCCGTACGCACCGCCGACGGTAGGGTCCTGCGCGCCCGGGCCCTGGTCAACTGCGCGGGGCTGCACTGCGACCGGGTGGCCCGGCTCGCGGGCGACGATCCCGGGGTGCGGATCGTGCCGTTCCGCGGCGAGTACTACGAGCTGGCCCGGCCCGGCCTCGTCAAGGGCCTGGTCTACCCGGTGCCCGACCCCGCCTTCCCCTTCCTCGGCGTCCACCTGACCCGGGGCGTCGACGGCTCGGTCCATGTGGGGCCCAACGCGGTGCCGGCCGCGGCGCGGGAGGGCTACGACTGGCGCACGGTCCGCCCGGCCGAGCTGGCCGGCACGCTCGGCTGGCCCGGCACCTGGCGGATAGCCCGCAGGCACTGGCGGTACGGGGCCGGGGAACTGCACCGGTCCTGGTCGAAGCGGGCCTTCACCGAGGCGGTGCGCCGGCTGCTCCCCTCGGTGACCGAGGCGGATCTGCGCCCCGCGCCGGCGGGGGTCCGGGCCCAGGCGGTGCTGCGCGACGGCACGCTGGTGGACGACTTCCTGATCCGGGAGTCGGCTCGCGCGATCCACGTCCTGAACGCGCCGAGCCCTGCGGCGACGGCGTCCCTCCCCATCGGCCGGGAGGTCGCGTCCCGGGTGCTGCGCGCCCTGCCCCCCGCCTGACCCCTCAGTCCTGCGGCCCTGCTTCCGGCAACCCCGCCGCGGCTCCGACTCGGGCTCCGGCAACCCTGCCGCGGCTCCGACTCGGGTTCCGGCAACCCTGCCGGCGCTTGCTCCGGCCCCGGCCGGCGGGGTTCCGGGCCCCTGCCCGGCCGCCGCACCGAGGCGAGCCTCTTGCGCAGTTC
Organism: Streptomyces sp. CB01201; assembly: GCF_002803085.1. Lineage (GTDB taxonomy): Bacteria > Actinomycetota > Actinomycetes > Streptomycetales > Streptomycetaceae > Streptomyces > Streptomyces hundungensis. Next base: position 19,026 of record NZ_NNBJ01000030.1, read on the forward strand.
CCCACGCCCCCGACCCCGCCGTCACCCGCGGACCGTGCGTGGCTGATCGCGCAGTTCCCCGCGCCCCTAAACCCGTCGCCATCCGCAGACCACGGGCGCTCCTCGCGCAGTTCCCCGCGCCCCCAAAACCCCTCGCCGCCCTCACACCATGCGTGGCTGATCGCGCAGTTCCCCGCGCCCCCGACCCCGCCGTCACCCGCGGACCGTGCGTGGCTGATCGCGCAGTTCCCCGCGCCCCTAAACCCGTCGTCATCCGCAGACCACAGGCGCTCCTCGCGCTGTTCCCCGCGCCCCCAAAACCCGCCGTCACCCTCACACCATGCGTGGCTGATCGCGCAATTCCCCGCGCCCCTAAACCCGTCGCCGCCCGCAGACCACGGGCGCTCCTCGCGCAGTTCCCCGCGCCCCTGAGGGGGCCGTTCTGGCCGAGGTGTCAGGGGGCGGCGCCTGCTGGCTCCGGCGAGCCTCGGCATGCCCAGGGGCGCGGGGAACTGCGCGAACGGCCCCACGGTCCGCGGGCGACGACGGTCCTCGGGGCGCGGGGGCTGGGGCCGCCGTAGAATTGGACGCATTGTGTCTGAGCAGCCCCGCACCCCAGAGCCCCCCGCCCAGGCGACCGAGAAGGTCCTGCCCCGGGACAAGGCGCCCCGCTTCCCCGGCGGCCCCGCCGCCGACCCCGCGGGCTCGCACCACGAACGCCGCATCCGCAGCTTCCAGCCCCGCCGAAGCCGCGTCACCACCGGCCAGGGCGAGTACCTGGAACGTCTCTGGCCGCTGTGGGGCTTCGACATCGACGGGCTGCACAAGATCGACCCGGCCGAGATGTTCGACGGCCTCCCCGTCGTCCTGGAGATCGGCTTCGGCATGGGCGAGGCCACCGCGCAGATGGCCGCGGACGACCCCCGCACCGGCATCCTCGCCGTGGACGTCCACACCCCCGGCCAGGGCAACCTCCTCGGCCTCGCCGAGCGCAACGGCCTGAGCAACATCCGCGTGGCCAACGGCGACGCGATCATCCTGCTGCGCGAAATGCTGGAGCCGGACGCCCTCGACGGGCTCCGCGTGTACTTCCCCGACCCGTGGCCCAAGAAGCGGCACCACAAGCGCCGCCTCATCCAGCCCGAGTTCCTCTCGCTCGCCGCGACCCGGCTGAAGCCCGGCGCCGTACTGCACTGCGCGACGGACTGGGAGGACTACGCCGAGCAGATGCTGGAAGTCCTCGACGCGCACCCCGACTTCGAGAACACCGTGGACGGCGGCGGCTACGCGCCCCGGCCCGCGTTCCGGCCGCTGACCCGGTTCGAGGGCCAGGGCCTGGACAAGGGACACGTGGTGCACGACCTGATGTTCCGCCGGGTCGCGCACGGCGAATAGCGCGCAGGGGCGGGGCAGTACGCGCACAGCGGGTAGTGCAGGCACCGTCGCGCATTGTCAGTGACCCTCGTTAGGGTCGTCTGGTGTCCTTCGAGTCGCTTCCGCATCGCCCGCCTCCCGGGCAGGCGCCCCAGCAGGCCGGGTCGGCCCTTCCGGCCCAGCCAGTTCCGGCGTGCGCGGAGGAGCCCCGCTTCGACGGGGTCCCGCCGGACCGTGCGAAGTGGCGCTACCGTCCGCGCCGCGACTTCTGGCGCTCCAAGGCGGTCCGCGCGGGCGCGCTGATCACCCTGCTCGCCCTGTGCGGGCTCGTCATCCTCGCGCTCGTACGGGACCAGACCGGCACCGAGGGCTTCCTGGTCGGGCTCGGCCTCGCGGTGCTTCCGGTGCCGCTGCTCGGCGCCGCGTTCCGCTGGCTCGACCGGGTCGATCCGGGCCCCTGGCGCAACCTCTTCTTCGCCCTGGCCTGGGGCGCCTGCGCCGCCGCGCTCGTGGCGATCATCGCCAACTCGTTCGCGACGCGCTGGATAGCGACGGCCACCGCCGACCCGTCGTCGGCCGACCACCTGGGCGCGAGCGTCATAGCGCCGATCGTCGAGGAGAGCGCGAAGGCGGCAGCCGTGCTGCTGCTCTTCCTGTTCAGGAGACGGGACTTCAAGGGGGTCGTCGACGGAGTCGTCTTCGCCGGTTTCACCGCGACCGGCTTCGCCTTCACCGAGAACATCCTCTATCTCGGCAACGCCTTCGGCGAGGACCAGGCCAGCCACAGCGGAGGCCTCGCCTCGACGACCGCGGCGACCTTCTTCGTACGGGTCGTCATGTCGCCGTTCGCCCACCCCCTGTTCACCGTGATGACGGGCATCGGCTTCGGCGCGGCCGCGCTCGCGCCGGCCGGCAAGCGGCTGCGCCGGGTGGCGTTCCCGCTGCTCGGCCTGGTGTGCGCGATGGGCATGCACGCCCTGTGGAACAGCTCGACGCTGTTCGGGGTGTACGGCTTCTACATCGTGTACGGGGCTTTCATGGTCCCGGTGTTCGGGCTGCTGACCTGGCTCGCGATCTGGAGCCGGCAGCGCGAGCTGCGTACCGTCGCCGCCGAGCTGCCCGCGTACGCCGCGGCCGGCTGGCTGGGCCCGGCGGAGCCGATCGCGCTGTCCTCGATGCGGGCCCGCGCGACGGCCCGCGACTTCGCGCACCACCGCTTCGGCGGGAAGCGCGCGGCCCGGGCGGTCGCCGAGTACGAGGCGTTCGCGACCGCGCTCGCCTTCCTGCGCCACCGCGCGTACCGCAGCCGGGGTGCCACGGGACCGGGGCCCGACTTCGCCGCCCGCGAGCAGGAGTTGCTCCACCATCTGTGGGAGCGCAAGCCGATCGCGGGCCCGGCGCTGCTGTACGCGGCCGGAGCGACGGGACGCATCTGGGTGCCGCCGCAGCCGGGCCCGCCGCACCCCTACACCCAGCACGCGCAGTACGCCCCGTACGCGCCGTACGCGCCGCATTCGCTGCCGCATCCGCACTACGCCCCGTACGGACAGCCGGGCCCCGCCGCGGGCCAGGGCCCGGGCCCTGGCCCGTACAACCCGTACCTAGGCTGAGGCGGCGGTCAGCTCGGAGAGCTGGGCGTCGGTGAGTTCCAGGTCCGCGACCGCGAGCAGCGCCGGGAGCTGTTCGACGGTACGGGCCGAGGCGATGGGGGCGGCGACGGTGGGCCGGGCCGCCAGCCAGGCGAGGGCGACCGTGGCGATCTCGGCGTCGCGCTCCTGGGCGATCCGGTCGAGCGCGGCCAGCACCTTGCGGCCCCGCTCGGTGTCCAGGTGCTTGCCCGCGCCCCCGGCCCGCGGGCTGTCGACGCTCTGGCCCGGGCGGTACTTGCCGGTGAGGAAGCCGGAGGCGAGCGCGTAGTAGGGGACCGCGGCGAGGCCCGCGTGCGAGGCCGTGTCCTGGAGGGCGCCCTCGTAGGTGCCGCGCGAGACCAGGTTGTAGTGCGGCTGGAGCGCCGCGTACTTGGCGAGGCCCTCGCGGTCGGCGAAGTCCAGGGATTCCTGGAGCCGTGCGGGGCTGATGTTGGAGGCGCCGAGCGCACGGACCTTGCCCTCGCGCACGAGCTCGTCCAAGGCGGTGACGATCTCCTCCACGGGGACGGAGGTGTCGTCGAAGTGGGTGTAGTACAGGTCGATGTAGTCGGTGCCGAGGCGGCGCAGCGACTCCTCGGCGGCGGCCTTGATGGTGCCCGCGGCGAGGCCCTCGTACTGGGGGTGCGAGCCGACCTTCGTGGCGACGACGACGTCGGCGCGGTTGCCGCGGGTCGCCAGCCACTTGCCGATGATCGTCTCGGACTCGCCGCCGGAGTTGCCCGGGGCCCACTTCGAGTAGCCGTCGGCGGTGTCGACGAAGTTGCCGCCGCCGGCGAGGTAGGCGTCGAGGACGGCGAACGACTGGGCCTGGTCGGCCGTCCAGCCGAAGACGTTGCCGCCGAGGGCGAGGGGGAACACGGAGAGGTCGGCGGAGCCGAGCGGGCGCAAGGAGGTCATGGCCCCCCTAACCTCCGCCGCGGGGCCGCCTATTCCTAGCCGCGAGGTGCTTGCCCACCCATCACCCGGCGTTGCTCAACTCCGGCCCTGGGGCTCCGCCCCAGACCCCGATCGCGCCTTGAGGGCGCTCGTCCTCAAACTCCCCCAAGGCCTTAAGGGCCAGAGGGGACCCCCATGACCGGCTGGGGATGCCTGTGCGGGCCAGCACCCAGGCATTTCGGGGCGCGGGGCTGTGACATCCGCGCGGGCTCCGACGCGGCGGGCGGGACCATGCCATTCGCGCCCCTGCACCGCAGTGGGCGCGACCGCAGGGCTCTGAGCCACCTACAGGGGCGCGGGGAACTGCGCGACCAGCCACGCACGGTCCGCAGCCGACGAACTCTCCCCCGGAGGCCACGCGGCGGAGCCGCAGGGTGTCACAGCGGGAGGGGGTGGGGTGGGGAAGGAATGAGGCCCGCAAGCACCACGCACCACGCACAGCCACAGCCACAGCCACAACCACAACGGATCAACTCCCCCTGCCGGGCAGAGGGAACCCGGGCTGAGGGTTCAGGAGTTCAGGGGAGCCAAGGGCCCAGGGGACCAAGGGCTAAGGGGGCTAAGGGGGCTCAGGGGGCTCAGGGGTTCAGGCCCTTCGACTGGAGCCAGGCCATCGGGTCGATACCCGTACCGGACGGCGTATGCACCTCCAGGTGCAGATGCGGCCCCGTAACGTTCCCGGTCGCCCCGACCCGCCCGATCACATCCCCCGTAGCCACCTTCTGCCCCACACTCACCGCGAGCGACGACTGGTGGCAGTACCAGAGCTCGCTCCCGTCATCGAGCTCGATGACCGTGCGATACCCGTACGCCCCCGCCCACCCCGCCGACTTGACCGTCCCGGAGTGGATCGCCTTCAGCGGCGTACCCGTCGGCGCGGCGAAGTCGAGGCCGGTGTGGTGGCCGGAGGACCACATCGAGCCGGCCTCGCCGAACGTCGAGGTGAGCGTGTACGAACCGACCGGCAGCGAGTAGCTGGCGGCGAGCTTGGCCAGCCGCTCCTCCTCCGCCTTCTTCGCCGCCGCGTCCTCCGCCGCCTTCTTCTCCGCGGCCGCCTTCGCCTCGGCCGCGTCCTGCTTGGCCTTGGCCTCCTCGGCCGCCTTCGCCGCCGCGGCCTTCTGCGCGGCCGCCTTCGCCTCGGCTACGGCCCCGGCCTTCTGCTGCGCGGCCTGCTGGAGGATGCGGGCGCGCAGCGCCTCACCCGCGTCGGTGGCGCCCTGCTCGGCCTCGCTCGTGGTGAGGCCGGTCATGGTCAGCGGTGCGGCGGCGATCTGCTGATCGGCCTGCGCGGCAGCGGTTTTGGGGCTGCTCGGAGTTTCGTGCGAGGCGACCAACTCGCCGACGCCGGGCAGCGATCCGAGGTCGGGCAGATTCTCGCTGATGGAGTCGGGCAGGGATATGGAGACCGCCGGCTTGGTCTGCGCGGTGGCCATGCCACCCGCGCCGACGGCCGCGATGACGCCGACGCCGAGAACGGTGGAGCTGCGGGCGAGCCCGCCGCGCTGCTTGGCGACTCTGTGCCGGCCGCGGACCGGGCGGACGGACTCCTCGGTCGGGTCCCACTCCTCCCAGGTCTCGTTCTCGCCGGGTGCGTCCCCGAACAGGGAAACGGGAGGGAGGGGGGTGCCGAGGGCAGGCTCGTTGGACGCCACGGGGGGCGCTCCTTTCCTTCCGTCTCGCCTACCGGTTAGCGGTGGGGGTCCCCCCTGGCCCTTAGGGCCTTGGGGGAGGGTTCGGAGCAGGAAGATCTCCTACGAGCGCCCATGACGGACGTCCGATTCACCCCAAGTTGGTGGTTCCCCGGTTCCCCGAAGGGGATTCGGCGCAGGCGCGCGGTGCCGCCGTGGCGGCGGCTGGGACGACCGCGCTGCGTTATCGAACGTTAATAGACAGCGGGGGCGGATTCCAAGCCGTTCCCACTGATCGTTAACGGCCACGGCCTGGACTTAGTGTCCATCGCCAGGGCAAACCGGGCGACTTGACGGCCTCTCGGATTCGCTCGCGTCACACCCACTTTCTGACGGTGTGTCAATTGTTATGCGCAGCGAGACCCTTCGGGCACCCACGGTGACAGCCCGCTCGGCCGTGCCGCGGACCCACTCGTGACCCGTCGCCGGGCCTCACTTCACAATCCTGACCGTGCGCCGGCGATCGGGCTGCCCCTCGGCCGGGCGACCCACCGCGAGCAGCGCCATGTCGTCGCTCGTGCCGCCGCCCGTATAGCGGCGTACGTCGTCGACGAGTGCGTCCAGGACCTCGTCCGGGCCCGGGAAGATCGCGCCGCGAAGACGGGTGGCGGGCTGATAGAAGACGCCCGCCTCGTCGCGCGCCTCGGAGAGCCCGTCCGTATAGAGCAGCAGCGTGGAACCGGGCGGGAAGGGGCGTACGTCCGAGCGGTCGGGCCACACCCCGAGGTCGGCCATGCCGAGCGGCAGCGCGGGCTCGCTCGGCACGAGCACGTCGAGGGTCCCGTCCTGGTGCAGCAGGAACGGCTCGGGGTGGCCCCGGTTCACCAGGCGTACGGTGCCGTCGCCGCGCGGGATCTCGGCGAGCAGCGCCGTGGTGAACCCCTCGACCGCGTCGAGCCGGTCGCGCCGGGTGCCCTCGCGGGCCAGCGCCCGCTCCAGGCGCTGGGTCACCGCCTCCAGGGACGACTCCTGCTCGGCGGCCTCCCGGAACGCGCCGATCACCACGGCGACGGCCTCCACCGCCTGGAGGCCCTTGCCGCGTACGTCACCGACGATGAGCCGGACCCCGTAAGGGGTGTCCTGCACGGCGAACAGGTCGCCGCCGATGAAGGCGTCCGCCTGCGCGGCCTCGTACCGCGCGGCGACATGGAGTCCGCCGATACGGGACGCGGGCGTGGGCAGCACGGCGCGCTGCGCGGTCTCCGAGATCACACGGGCGGAGGCGAGGCGCTCGCCGCTGCGGCGCAGGATGCGGTTGATGAAGAGGGCGAGCGCGCCCACCGTGAGCACGGTGAACAGCTCGCTCGCGCCTTCGCCGAGGTTGGGCAGATCGTGTATGAACCAGAGCGCCACGACGGCGGCCACCGAGCAGGCGCCCACGGTGGCCGTGCCCCGGGCCGAGTAGAACGGCGCGGCGATGACCGGGGCACCCGCGAACAGCGCGGCCGCGGTCAGGTCCGGCGGGGTGGAGGCGTCGAAGACGAAGCCCACGACGACCAGTAGTACGGGTAGCGCCCGTACCAGGCGCCCTTCGCCCTCTGCTCGCTGCCGCACCCGTCCAGCCTGGCCCTTTTCGCCCCCGAAGGCGACTCGACGCACCCAGGCGGGTGCCAGGGGTCGGGGCCGGTCCGCTACGCCCACCCCCTGTGACCGGACACTGACAGCCACACCACGCCCCTGACAGCCACCGGATCAACGCCGTCCGCCGAGTCAGTGCCGACGACAGCGGTGCGGGCCCGGGCGTCCCCGGGCACAGCTCCCCCGGGTGTGGCGATGGTTGGCGGCCCGCTCGGGCACACAGGGCAGCTCGACCCAGCCGCCCCGGTTCAGCCGGCATCCGTGCGTCGGAGCCGAAACCCCGGCGACCGGCACGACCCGGGCCGGTACGGGCGGCCCGCCCGACTCCGCGCACCCGCCGAGCCCGAGCAGGCAGACCGCGACGAGCACCAGCGCACCCGGCGCCCCTCGCGGAGCCCGCGCCCACCAGCCACTCCTCGCACGCCCACCCACTCGCACCCCGCTCACCCACCCACCACTCACTCACGCGCACGCGCTCACTCGCCCACTCGCTTACTCAAGGCGAGCGCGAGACTACCCTCCGCGAACACCGTCGTCGGCCGGGTCGCCCCCATCCGCATCGGTGAGATGCCGCTCGGCGTACACGGTCAGGGCGTCCCGCACGAACACGGCCGTACCTGCGCCGTGTTGGTCGTAATTGGCGCCGAAGCGGGGGTCGTCGACATACATCTGCCCGAGCCCGATGACATACGAGCGCCCGACACCCGTGGTGGTGGACAGCCAGGCGACATGGCGTCGGGCGATGCCCTGCGCGAGGTCGCCGTCGGCGGCGGCGCCCGCGCCGTGCGCCCGCCCCCAGTCCCGGGCGATGTCCTCGTGCTCCTTCAGGAAGCCCTTGCGCTGCGCCTCGGTGAGCGAACGCCACCAGCGGTCGCCCTTCTCGTAGGCGTCCCGCCCCCAGCGCCGGCTCACTTCCTCCTCGTACTGGGTGTGGTCGAAGCCGTCGAACACTTCCTCGGCCATGAGTTCCTCTCCCCTCTCGGTCTTGTGCAGGGTGGTCCGCACGGACGCGATCTGCCGCGCGATGCGCTCACGCTCCTGTTCGAGCAGGCGCAGATGAGTGCGCAGGGCGGCCGCCGGATCACGTTCGCCCTCCAGGAGCTCGCCGATCACCGGCAGCGAGAGCCCCAGCTCACGCAGGAGCAGGATCCGCTGGAGCCGGACCAGGGCGTCCTGGTCGTAGTAGCGGTAGCCGTTGGTCCCGATGCGGCTGGGCGCGAGCAGGCCGAGATCCCCGTAATGCCTGAGGGTGCGGCTCGTCGTTCCGGCCTTCTTGGCGATCTCCTGGATCGACCACTCCTTGCCGTTCACATCGACCAAGCTAGATCTTGACGTTGCGTAAAGGTCAAGGCGCGTTGCGCCGCCCCGGCGACCGGGGAACGCGAAGAGGCCCGGCACTTGGTGACAAGTGCCGGGCCTCTTCGTTCAGTAGCGGGGACAGGATTTGAACCTGCGACCTCTGGGTTATGAGCCCAGCGAGCTACCGAGCTGCTCCACCCCGCGTCGGTAAACACAACTGTACGCCATCGGGAGGGGTGCCTCGAACCATTTACGGCGGCGCCCCTTCGAGGGCGGGCCGGCCGGGGCCGATCGAGGCCGGCCGGGGCTGGTCGGGGCCGGCCGGAGCTGGCCGGGGCCGGCCGGGGCTGGTCGGTTGGCTATCGTCCGACGGGTGACCACCCCCGCAGCCTCTCCCTCTCCCCCTCGGCGCCCACTGCTCTTCCTCGACGTGGACGGCCCGCTGATCCCGTTCGGCCGCCCGGAGGGGTACCCGACGTACCCGGGCGGCGACACCACCAACCCGCTCCTCGCCCGGCTGAACCCGGCGTACGGGCCCCGGTTCACGGCGCTCGCGCGCGACTGCGACCTGGTGTGGGCGACGACGTGGATGCACGACGCGAACGAATGCGTCGCCCCCCGCCTCGGCCTGCCCGAGCTGCCGGTGCTGCCCTGCCCGGAGGAGCGCGCGGAGGACGAGGCCGAGCGGAACGGCCTGCACTGGAAAACCCCGGCCCTGGTCGCGTACGCGGCCGGGCGCCCCTTCGCCTGGCTGGACGACGAGATCAGCGACCCGGACCGGGCCTGGATCACCGCCCACACTCGGGCCCCGGTGCTGTTCCACCGGGTCGACCCGCGCGAGGGGCTGACGGAGGCGGACCTCGGGGTGGTGGAGGGGTGGGTGCGGTCCACCATCGCGTAGGCATGCCCACCACCGGACCTCCAGCGGATCCCCTGGCATCGCAAACGCCACAATCCGCCATCAACTGCCTGACAGAAAAGGCTCTTTCAGGCAGGACTCCCTGCGCACCATCACGCCATGCCCACTGAACCAGTCTCGGCCGCCGCCCAGCCTCTCCCCGCTCCGGCCGGCGCCACCTACGTTCCGCTCGCCGAACGGATGGCGGCCCGGCTCGCCGGCGAGGGCTCGCCCGTCGTCGACCGGGTCACGGCCGCCAGCGACACCGCCCCGTCCGCCTCGGCGTTCCAGTCGGCCCTGTAGCTCCCAGCGTGCGCCCCCTGCCTTACCCCCGCCCTGCCCTGCCTTGCCCGACGAGGCTGCTGACCACGACAGGTGAAAACGACACAGGTACCAGCGCATACGTGCTCAACTACCTTATGAGCCTTGTGATTTGACATATCTGCCGGTTAGCCTCACCCGGCTGGCCTCACCTTTCAGCAGAGTGACGGGGCGAAACCATGGTCGATGCGCCGACGGGCAGCGGCGGGGACGGCAAGTGGCTGATAGGGGCCGTCGGCACAGCGCTGGCTGTCGCCGCCTTCTTCGGCATACACAACTTCTCGGAGCTCAAGGACTGGGTCAACGGCACCACCCACACCGTCAGCACATCGCAGCCGATACCCTCCGCCTCACCGAAGGGCAGCTGCTCCACCACGTTGTTGTACTGCGGCACAGCGCACTTCTCTCAGGTAGGGCCTCCTCAGTTCGAGGGCCCCTGCAACAGCGTGAGCAACGGCGGATGCCCCGTGTCCCGCGTAGTCACCAACATCGGCACCGAAACCGGCGGGGCAACGGTGAACTTTCTCCTCGACAAGCAGGGCGACACCTCCGCGTCCGAGTCGGCTGGAAGCGTCGGAAGCTGCACGGCCATCGTCCCCTCGACCCCCAAGGGTGGATCGGTGACCGCCAGGTGCACCATCAACGCCTCGTACCAGGGCAGCGTCTCGCTACGCAGCACCGTCAACAATCCCACTGGTTGACCACTGGTTGACCACCTGGCCGGACTCCCCGACCAGTGGCCCACCTCCGCGTTTGCAGGGCACCCACGCCCACGGTGGCTATCCCGTCACCGTCCGCCGGGACCGGCACCATCAACTGGGCAACCCTCCTCGTCGATCGGAGCCACGCCGCGACCCGCCCCGTGGTGCTGAAGGCCGGCGACCACATCGAGACGTCCGTCCACACCGACGCGGCCCCCGCCGACGCTCCTGCGGCGCACAGCATGGCGTCGCCGATCCGGCAGGTGACCGCGTAGCCATTGCTCGTCATGGGCCACTGCTGGCGGCTCCTCCCAGGAGGCCCAGTGCGGTGAGAATGGTGACGCAGAGGGTCATCACCAGGATGAATGCGCCGCCGCCGTAGAGCACTGAAGCCGCGATACCCGAACCAGCCGCATAGCTCAGCACGCCGGCCACACCCGCTATGAGGGTGGAGGAGACCAGAGCCAGAAGGAGGAGGAGCACCTGCGCGGCGAATGGGGACCGTGCGCCGTGCCCGCTCGACGGATCTCGTCGAGCTACGCCGCCGCCTCGATGACGCCCTCGCCACCGCCCGCACCTTTCGCTACCCCGACCTCACCGACGACGCCAACGCACGCCGCCGGACCGAGATGGCAGCCAACGCCCGCAAGCAGGCCGCCGCCGACCTCGACAAGATCGAGCGCGAGACCAACACCGCCGCCGACAAGGTCCGCGCCTACGCCGACCGCACCGCCGCCCCCGCACCGCGCGAGGCTGCCGAGCAACTGCTCGCCGAGACTCGCCAGGCCCGTGCATGGGACCGCGCCCGCGCCCTGCTCGATGCCGGCCGCAGCACCATGGACGTGATCAGCGGCGCCGACCTCGACACCCTGTACGCGCTGCGCGCCGAGCTGCCGACTTACCTCGCCGCCCAGCGCACCAAGCCTGAAGGCATGGCGGGCATGGACTAGACCGAGACCGACCCCGCCCCCCCCATGCTGCGCACCCTCGACCGCGCCCTCGTCGACCGCCTGCCCAAGGACCAGGGCGCCGCGCTGCGCATCCGCCTCGACCTCGACCAGGCCGAGCCCGGCCTGCGCGAAACCCTCGCCGGGCTCCGCCGCGCCGTCAACGGCACCGCCGACCCCAGCGACGGACTGCGCTCCGCCATCGCCGCCCGCTTCGCCGACCAGCAGGCCACGGCGCGTGCGACCTAAAGCGCTGAAGCCGCTTCCCCTCGTACCGGGGAAGCGGCTTTCGAACTCAGCGCGGGGGAGCCAGGGCCCTGATCATGGAGAGTGCCTGTCGCCCGGTCTTCTGACTGTTCGTGTGGGCCGGCGGAACCAGGATGCCGATCAACCAGATCAGACCCAGATACAGGCACAGGACCGTCAAGGGAAGCGCGATGGCGACGAGCCGAACCGCGTCAAGAACCATGGGAGTTGTTCCCACCGAAGCGGTATCCGGAAGCGGTGACGGTGCCCCTGCCGTGCCATGCGCACTGCCGGCAAGTAGCCCGTCGAGCGGCCCCTGGGTTGACCTCGGAGGCTCGCTGGGTACTGTCATGTTCGACCTTTCTCTATCCCTGAGTTGGTCCAGGACGGCTCCCGCGCCAACGGGGGCCGTCTTCTTTTTCGTTGACGGCCATGCGTCCCATGGGATAGATCGTGGCACCACTTTCGAGGTCCACCAATCTGGTTATCCACAGGGCTTGTGCACACCTCCCTCAACTCTGTGGAGAGCTAGGGATTTTCTGTGGATGAGACGGTGGAAACACCTGTGGGGTAAGAGACTTGGGTAGCCCGAGCAAGCTCCTAACCTGCACATTCCTTCAATCCGGCCTGTGGGCAGAAGAAATCCTCAAACAGTGGAGAGATTTCTACCTGGCTACCTCCTTGCGGCAGCACATGTAACACTCACAACGGCCATCAGGGAATTACATCGCGAACTAGAGCCAAGTCGTGGTCAATGCACGATGGTTCGCCCAAGCCCGTGCAGAAGTAATCAGGGCGCCCCGGTGCGGGAGCGGATCGGCTTTCTCTCGGCTCTCCCACACAGCGAGCAGGGCGTGCGCGAAGGTGCTCACCGCGTCCGGCAGCGCGTTCCTGTACGCCGGGACTCGGCAAGCAAGGGCCTCGGCCTGCTGGGGAGTGTGGCCAGCGTGGATGAGGCGCGGCACGGTGAACGCGGTGTCGGCCCAGTCAGGGCCGGGGCAGGCGAGGGCCCAGTCGACGAGCCGGAATCCGTTGGGGGTGGCCAGCATGTTGAGCGGCGACATGTCGGTGTGCACGAGCGCCCGGCCGTCGATGTGGAGCGCCCGGCCGTCCGGGATGAGTGCGCCCCACCGAACAGGGAGCGGCTTCTTACCGACATCCCCGGGCCAGGCCGCCGCCGACATGACGTCAAGCGCGTCGACCAGCGGCGCGAGGTCAGCGGACCCGGGGGCGAGGTCCGGGTGACGTCCGGGCACGTACTCGTACCCGATGAGCAGCCATCCGCCCGCCTCGGCCTGCCACAGAAGCCGAGGGGCGAGGGGCGCGCGCTCGGTCACTCGTGCTTCGGTCCGGTACACCCATGCCGAGGCGTCGTCGTCTCGGGTGCCCTTGACGAACACGGGCCCTGACGCGGTGCGCAGGGTGCAGGCCAGGTGCGACATCACACCCTTGTCGGCGCTCTCCGCCGCCTCAACTGTCCCCGTGTACGCCTCAACCGCGCGCCGTGCTGCGGGCGGAAGTTCCTGCCACGGTGTGCGCTCCACCCGCGTCTCTCCTCGTACGGAACGGAAGCCGGCCCCCGGCTCGGCCACAGCGTGGCACAAGTCGGGGGCCGGCACAGCGGACTGTCAGACCAGCCGAGCAGCGTTGTGCTTGGGGCTGTTGTGGCAGTTCGCATGACACTGCGAGCAGTCGGCGATGTCCAGCTCGGGCCAGAAGTCCATGTCGACCACGAACCCGGCCGAGGCGATGGCGTCCACCGTGCGGGCGCGCAGCGCCTTGCCGCCGCCGTGCTCCTCCTTGTCGAGGAAGCCCGGCTGATGGTGGACGAACTTCCCGAGCGTCTGCTCGCAGAAGTCCTGATACGCCTTGGTGTGCAGCAGGAAGGCGTGCCAAAAATCATCCACCAACGGGGACGGACTCAACGGGGTGGGGCTGTGTGCGCCGGCGGCGAGGAAGGCGAGCATCTGCCCGATGCCTCGGTGCGCCTGCTCCTCGGTCATGTCCTCGAACTTGGCGCGCATGTTGGCCGCGAGGGTTGCCCGCAGCTCGGGGTCGATCAGGGTCCGCGCGTCGGTCGCGGGGCGTTCCTGTACCACGGTCACGGTCCTTTGCCTCCTTGATGGGGTGGTGCGTCGGACGTGCGTGGTGCGGCACCCGGCCGGATTCGCGCGGTGCGCTCCGAGCCGAGGCGAGACCCCGCCCACCCGGTGGGTTGTGTCAGGCACCGCCGGGCGGGTGGGGAGATTCAGAGGCCCGGAACGGCGAGATCGGGCGTTGTCAGGGTCGGCCCGAGGGGCGTCTCGGTTGGCGAGCCTGCTGTCGACAGCAGTTGCCAGAGTGACGAGCCCGATGACCGTTCCGAGTACCCACAGCCAGCCGAGGAAGCGGCCGAGCGGATCGTGCGCGGCGTGGTGGCGGGTGGCGTGGCGGGCGCTCATAAGGCGCCGCCGCGGGCTTTGTCGCGGAGTTCGATGATCCGCCCAACTTGGTAGTAGAGGAGCTCAAGTTGGTCCGGGTCGAGGACGAGGAGTGACTCGACGTTGCCTCCGTCCTCGAAGTACACGAGGACAGGTAGCGCGCCCTGCTGCGCGCGGTGGTCGTACGAGACGTCACGCCTTGCCGAAGCGACGTAGGTGACCTGAGCCGGAACGGGGCGCAGGGTGGTGCCGTCGGCCGGCGCCGTCCACTCTTCACCGCCGCCGGGCGGACGCAGGTGGTACGTCGCCGCGTCCGCGCCCGGCAGGGCGATCACGACGCCGATCTCACCGCGGTGGGCAGTGTCACGGGCGAGGTCGCCAAGCCGGGGGAAGAAAGGGGCCGCAGTGCCTAACTCGGCACCCTGGGAAGGGAGATGAGGGGCTGCTCGTCCTGTCATGCTCCGAAGCTAGGAGCGCGCCAGGGGTCGAATATGAATCGGAGGAATACTGCCCTCATCCGTCCAGGTGAAAGCGGTCTGACATGCGGCGCAGCTTCTCGCGGGTGGCGATCCGCTCGGCGTAGACGATGGCGCGTAGGGTCGAGCGGGCCACCGGGTGGTTGCGTACGAGCTGCGGGGCGATCCGCTCGGCGGTCTCCAACTCGCCGAGGGCGCGGTCGCGGCTGCCGTCCCAGAGCCAAGCACGGGCAAGGTCCATGTGGTGGTGCCCCTGGCGGGAGTTGGGCAGCGCGGCGACCACCTCGGGGCCGGTCCGGCGGTTTATGGCCAGAGCCTTGGTCTGGTCGCCCATCTCAAGCGCCACGCTGATGGCATGGATCTGCACGTTGCCGGGCGAGAACGTCACGGAGTGCCGGTCGTACACCGGCGGCCCCTGGTAGCCGCTCAGGCGGTCGGCGGCTGCCTTGGCGTGGCCGATGCGCTCCTCGGTCTCGGCGGCCCGCCCGCTGCGCGCAGCGGACACAGCGGCGCGCAGTTGCAGCGTCCCCCACATGCGGACAGCGAGCGGCTCGCCCCGCTCGTAGGCGCGTTGCACGCCGGCGAGGGCCTTGTCGGAGAGCGTGAGGGAGTCATCCCAGTCGGCGGTTGCCCACATGTCCCAGACCCGCATCCAGTCGGCAAGAGCGGGCATGACGGGATCACCGGACAGGCGGGCGGACCACGCGGCACGCTCGGCCGCCATGGCGATGAGCTCCGGATGCCCGAGCGCGTGCGCGGCGGTGTGAGCGAACTTGCAGGCAACCGCGTAGATCGCGTACGCCTCCTCGCGCTCGTGCCCGGCGGAGACCTCGGCCAGGGCGCGGGCCTCGCGCAGCAGGTCGGGCAGGACTCGCAGGATGGCGACGTTGGCCGCCGCGTCCCGCAGCCGATGCAGGCGGGTCATCTCGCGCCACAACTCACCGGAGGGGCGCGGAGTGCCGTCGTAGACCGGCGTCAGGTCGTACCGTCGCAGCTCGCGCATGATCGAGCTGGCGGACACCTGCCACTGATTCTCGGCCGGACTGCTGGTGTACGGACGGCCGATCAGGTCGTTGGGGTGCACGTGCAGCTCGGCGGCGATCAGGTTGAGCAGGCCGACGCGGTCGAGCTCGATGAGCCCGCGTTCCATCTTGGAAACCCAGCCCTGCGTCTTGCCGAGCGCGGTAGCGAGGTCCGCCTGCGGCATCCCCAGCCGGAGCCTGGCGCGACGGACGCGCCGGCCGATCTCCTCGGCTTCCTCCAACATCACAACCCCCAAGCAGTCGCGGGCCTGCTGTGCTCACGCGTTCGGCAGGGCATCGCGCCTCCGTCCGTTCAAGCTCACACACCAGCACGGTACCCACGCGGGCGGTTGGGTGTGGAGTGCTCATGACTGTTCGGCTACGCCGGTCAAGCAGTCGGCTCCCGTTGTGCGCCGAGCAGTCGAGGCGGCCCTTCTCTTCTTTCGGCGCCCGCCCCTGCTGCTTGCAGCACCGCGACCGCCGCGTCGGCTGTCTCGCGGGCCACATCGTCGAAGATCGTCACCGGCAGATGGCGAGTGAGTTCCTTGCTGCGCCACAGGCTGAGTCCAGTCAGCCGACGCAGCGCCTGCCAGACGTCGACCCTGCGCGCCCCCATGGCGGTGAGCACGACTGAATAAGGGGGCTCGTCACAGATCAGCTCGAAGTACTGGGCTTCCATCGCTCCCCCTGTCGTAGTGACACCGCAGCACCTCGCCGACCATGATCATCTTCACTCGGGCCAGCAGCGGGCCAGCAATTGATCTTGGAACGCGAATCAGCCCCTGCCCGGCGCGCTAAGTCGCAGGTCAGGGGCTGATCGGGCGGTAGGCCATGTCGGACTCGAACCGACAACCAACGGATTAAAAGTCCCCGGACCTCTCAGACCGCTATGTTCCGGGCCGTGCCGCCCTGTATCAGCGAAGTACGAACTGCCCTGCTCAGAGCGCCTGTTGTGGAGCCCCGGACGCTTTCGCCGTGCCGTTCCGTGCCGCTTCGTGTCGGCCACTTCCGGGACGTTCGGCCGAGCAATGGCCGAGCAGAAAGGCCCCGCCACCTGCGGTGACGAGGCCTCGCGTTGTCCACTACCAACGCTACTCCGCCGAGGCGGCCGCGTCACTCCTGCGGACCGGAGCCGGAGGGCTGGACCTGCGTTACACAGGTCCAGCTGCCAGGCACGTCAGCAGGGCTACGAGGTTCCATCATTACTAGTGACGGAACCCTTGCGCGCCCGCGGCACTGCGGCCGCCGAGCGCTCCGTCAACTCCTGCTCGTACTCCTGGAACAACTCCAGGTACGTGTCGGCGGTCAGCGTGATCGTGCTGTGCCGCAGCTTCACCTTCGCGTCGTGAACGTCGCCCCCGCCGGCCTTCACGAGCGCCGCCGCGCCGTGCCGTAGATCGCGCAGGTTGATGGGCGGCAGCCCGGCCGCCTCGCCCAGCCGCTTGAACTCCCGGCTGATCACGTCCGGGTGAAGCCACGACCCGTCCTCGGCCGTCCAGATCTTCCCCGTGTCGACCCAGTCCACGGCAGGCTGCCCCTGATCCCTCAGCTCGGCCGCCCGAGCGTTCCAGGCATCCCGCTCGGCCAGCTGCTGCACCCGGCGTTCCCTGAGAACCCCGACCGTGCCACGGTCAATCACCACCGCCGCCATCGACGACTCCGTCTTCGGCACGCTCTGGACCGGCGTCCAGCCGTCCACCACGATCTCGGTCAGCACGTCGATACGAGGCGGATTGCTGTCCAGGTGCGTGTTGGCCCACTCAGCCCCGACGCCTTCGCCACGACGGAAGCCGTGGTGCGCAATGACGTGGTAGATCGAATACAGCCGGTGCCCCTCCGCCTCGTCGAGGAACGCACCCAGCTGCACCGGAGTCCACACCATGACGGGCCCCGGGATCTCGCCCGTCTCCCGCCAGCGCGCCACCCTCTCGTCGGTCCACAGCAGCCCCTTCGGCCGGGCGGCCGGCGCCAGTTCGACATGGGCCGCGGCGTTGAAGGTGATCAGCTGCTCGGCGATCGCCTTGTTCAGGGCCGTCCGCAGCGTGCGCCGGATGCTCTGGCACGTCGCCGGCCCCGTGACGCGCCGGAACGGGGGCATCCCGGCGAGCTTGGCCCGCTCGGCCGCCAACTGGGCACGCTCCGAGGCCTTCGGTGCGCCAGGCCGGCCGCGCGTACACCGGGCAACCTGCTCGCGGCGGGCCTGGTTCTCCGCCTCGATGGTGTCGTTCCGGTCGCGGATCGCGTCGAACATCGCCTCGACGTGCCCGACGGACAGCCGGTCCAGGCGCAGGTGTCCGAGGGCGGGCTTCAGGTGGACGCGGATGTGCCCGCGGTAGCCGTTGTTCGTGGTGGTGCGGGTCTTCTTGCTCTCCATCCACCGGTCGAGCCAGTCCCCGACGGTCACCTTGCCGTCGAGCGGTACACCGACGCCGAGCTTGCGGGACACCTCGGTGGGCTCGGGAATGTCGCCGCGCGTCTTCATGAGGCCGGCGAGAAGGTCGCCGACCCTGCGCTGTCCGTCCTCGTCGTCGCCGGGCAGGTCGAGGATCGCGCGGATCCGGTCGAGGTCGGTCTGGGCGTCGGTGCTCTTGGCGTACCCGGTGCGCCGGAACCGGCGCCGGCCGCCCTCACCGTCCGGCGGGAGCTCCTGGTGGAGTTCGTGGCTACCGTGCGTCCGCTTAGACAGCTGCGGGCACTTCACGCCGAGCCGCTTGCCATCCGCGCCGCGGCACTCGCAGCGCTTCGTGATGCCGCCAGCGCGGCGAGATGTAGGCATAGCTACTCCTGGCTGAGCCTTCTCTGCTTCGCCTGGCAATCCTCGCAATTGCGCAGGTGATCCTCGACAACATCCCGGCCCGAGCGAGGGAGTTCTTTCAGCACACTCTTACCGCCACTCCCACTTAGCGTCGGACCTCTTTCATTGTGGACTGCGGCCGCAAGCCTGCCCTGAAGATCCTGGTACTGCCTGCTGAGTTCGGAAAAGACTGCTTGGGCACGGTCTGACTCAGCCTGCGACATGGCAACCAGCTGCCGAGCACGCTCCAACTCGGCCGCAGCCTGTCTCGACCGCAACGTGGCCTGTGAAAGATCTGCCTCAACCGCCATCAGCTCCCTGCGCACCTCGTCCAGACTCGGCGCGGAGGCTCTGCCTATCGCAACGGATCGGTGCCGCAACATATCCGCCACGGTGGTGCCGAGTGCAGTGGCGATGATGTCCGCCTCTGACATACGCAACGCTCGCTGCTCTGACTCCAGCTTGGCGATCGTCTGCTGGTACATGTTCCCGCCCAGCGCAACGATCTTCTCGGCCAGCTCGGCCTGCGAAAGCCCAAGCATCGCTCGGAGCCTCTTCATGTTGCTTACGAACCGATGCTCCGCCGTGAAGTGAGCGGGGTCCGGATTCTCAGCCAACGCAATCAACACCTTTCATGCATCACACGCTACATCCTGATGTTGTTGTTGCGCTACACCGCCACCGGGTACATACTCGTGGTGTTCAACGCCAACACCGTTAGGGGGTGGAGTGGTGTCGATGCCGCTTCCCAAACTCGCGACTAGGTACCTGACCACGGCAGATGTGGCCGAGCGCTACCGCACAGCCGCTAGCACTGTCCGCTACTGGCGTCACATTGGCTACGGCCCCAAGGGGGTCAAGGTCGGTCGCCGCGTTCTCTACACCGAGGCGTCCCTCGCACTTTTCGAGCAGCAGCTCGAAGACGGCAGTGCAGCATGACCGCCACCGCCCGCCAGGGCCTTTCCGCCGCTGAGGCCCTTGCCCTGCCCGTGATGTTCAACGTCTGGCCGACCGTCGGCCGGGCCTGCGGCATCGGCCGCACCGTCACGTTCGCCCTGGCCGCCAAGAACGAGCTGCCCGTCCCGGTCTTCAGGGTCGGCCGCCAGCTCCGCGCCAAGCGCACCGACCTTCTGGCCTTCCTGGGCCTGGAAAACAGCGATGCCGCCGCAGCGGTAACTGCGACGGCACCTGTCGAGCACAACACCGAAACCGCCGTGCAGCAGATCGAAGGTGCCCGATGACAACTGTAGCGCCCGACGCCACTCCGAGAAGTGCCGTCCGCTCACCCGAGCCGAACCTGACCGAGACCATCATCCGGCTCCTGGCCGACAACAACATCCCCGCCGAGAGCATCCACGACGTCCGCAGGACGCTCGCCGCCGGGCAGGTCTACCTGAACGCCACAGAGCAGGTGCGCGTGTGCGGCGACGGCGACACCATCGCGTTCTTCGAGGCCCTCGACGTCGTCGTCGACCACGTCGCCGACCGCCGGTCCCTCAAGCCGCTGCGGGCCTCCTTCGACAAACTCAACGCGGAGATCACCGCAGGCGCCGAACCCGGCCACTACCCGTGGTGCGTCCCCGGCGAGTGCATCACCCAGACCTGGGACGACGGCGAAACCGCCATCGAGCACGTTGGTACCGCCCTTCAGCCGATCCTCCTCGACGGCGCAGGCGCCAAGATCACCCTGCACGCGCAACTCGGGTCCGACGAGGCCCTCTTCGACGACACGCCCACCGTCTATCTGTACGCCGACGACGGCGACGCGCTCCTGCTCAACACCGACCGCCTCGACGCGTCCATCCGGGAGCTGTCCGCCTTCGTCGACGGCCTGCGGGCCATGCGGCGCCAGATGAACCAGGGGCGACGGTCATGAGCGAAGCGCCCAGCACGCCCCTCGTCCTCGACGAGCCGGAGTGGCCGCTCGACCCGGCCGCCGAGACGTACAGCGTCACCCTGCCCCGGGGCAGGAGCGCCCTGATCTCCGCCGAGATCTACGAGTCCGACGACCCCGAACTCCGG
The DNA here is from genome assembly GCF_002803085.1 of Streptomyces sp. CB01201. Classification (GTDB taxonomy): domain Bacteria; phylum Actinomycetota; class Actinomycetes; order Streptomycetales; family Streptomycetaceae; genus Streptomyces; species Streptomyces hundungensis. Next base: position 39,376 of record NZ_NNBJ01000030.1, read on the forward strand.
AAGGTCTACCTCGCGGTCTACCCGGGCCCCGACTCCGGCGACGACCTCGACGTCGCGGGCGCGGACAAGCTGATCGCCGACCTCGAACAGTTCCTCCCTCGCCTTCGCGCCCTGCGCAACCACCTCGCCCAGGAGGGGACATGAACGAGCGCCCGATCGGCCAGTGGCCGGTGAACGAGCCCGTAGACCTCGATGTCCTGCGCGACGCGGAGGGTCCCGAGGTGGCCTCCTACATGAAGCGCCAGTCGGAGCTCGCCCGCTTCCACATCACCCTCGGCAGCATCCGGGCCGACCTGGAAGAGCAGCCCAGCCCGGCCTGCGTCCGCATCGCAGCCCGCCGCTGGACCGACGCCATCATCCAGCTCGCCGACGAAACCGCCCGGCAGTTGCGGAACACCGGCTGACGATCGGCGGGCGCCGCTGGGGGCGGCGCCCGCCACCGCGCGAACTTCCCCTACCCCTGCTCGAAGAAGAGAGCACAGTTCGTGAACGTCGGCATCAACATCCCCACCGAACTCCCCGCCGCCGCGCAGGCCTACGCCGCCGCCGGCATCAAGGTCTTCCGCGTCCGGCGCAACAAGGCCCCCTACGCCAACTGCCCGCGGTGCGACCCCGAAAGCAGCCTCTACACCAAGCACCGCCCCGAGGACTGCGAGTGCGACGTCCCCACATGTCACGGCTTCTGGTCGGCTACGAACGACGTGGACCTCGTCACCCGCTGGTGGACCGAAGAACCCGACGCGAACATCGGTGCGCCCTGCAAGCTCAACGGCTGGGCAGTCATCGACGTCGACCCGCGCAACGGCGGCTACACGTCGCTCTGCGGCATCGAGGCACGCGTCGGGGTCCTGCCCGGCACCACCATGCAGATCACCGGGGGCGACGGCCTCCACATGCTGTACCTATCTCCCGGCTTCGACCTGCCGAAGGAGCCGTTCCCCGGGGTCGAGTTCAAGCACAACAACTACGTCGTGCTCGCCCCGTCCGTCCACCAGTCCGGATGCCGGTATCAATGGCCCGGCACCGAGAACACCTTCTTCAAGCCCGAGACGCCGTGGCCGTCCACGCTCCTCCCGCGCAAGGAGAGGCCCAAGCTGTCCCTCCGCCACCACGGCCGCGCAACCTCGCTCTCCGGGATCCGGCGGCCCGGCAAGCACTGGACCGTAGACACCCTTGTCCAGCACGTCATGGACAGCCGGGAGGGCGACCGCAACAACCGTCTCTACTTCGCCGCGTGCCGGGCTCACGAGACAGCATCCGAGGGGCACCTCGACCTACACGAAGCCCTCTCTGGCCTCTACGCCGCAGCCAGCGCCGTCGGCCTGGCTGAGAGGGACGCACACGCCACCATCGAGAGCGCTGCCAACCGGCCGTCCGACAGGTCGTGGGCCGCGTGACGACTACCGACTTCGAGGAGGCCGCCACCAGATTCTGGGGCGACGGCGAACCGGGCTACGAAGAGCAGGGCCCGGACGGCGAAAACCCCACCAAGGCCCGCATCGAACAGCTCCGCTCTCTCCTGGTGACGACCGACGGTCTCGACGGGATCCCCGAGCCCGAGCCGCTTATCGACGGGATGCTCTTCCTCGACTCGCTCGCATGGCTGTGGGGACCTCCCGGCAACGGGAAGTCGTTCGTCGCTCTGGACTGGTCGGCCTGCATCGCCCAGGGCATCCCGTGGGACCTGCGCGGCACGCGACGCGGGCAGGTGCTGTACCTCGTAGCCGAAGGCGTCTCGGGCATCCGCAAAAGGGTGCGGGCATGGGAGCACGAGTTCCGCGTCCCCATGGCCGGGGTGACCTTCCTTCCCGCCGCCGTCCAAATGATCAACGGGATCGACCGGTCCGCCCTGATCGAGATCGTCAAGGAACTGCGTCCCGTTCTTGTCGTCATCGACACGCAGGCCCGAGCCACGGTCGGCGTCGACGAGAACAGCAACACCGACGCGGGCAAGGTCGTCGACGCTGCCGAGAAGATCCGCGAGGCATCTGGCGCCTGCGTCTTGATGGTCCACCACTCCGGCAAGAGCGGCCTCGACATGCGCGGCGCATCCGCGTACAAGGGCGCCGCCACCTCCGAGATCAAGGTCACCAAGGACGGTGACTGGATCGACGTGCTCTGCGAGAAGCAGAAGGACGTCGAGGATTTCGCGCCCATCCGGCTTCGCCTCAAACCGGTGCAAACCTCATGCGTACTTACTGCCACGGACGACCCTGCCGCCACAACCGCCTTGGCAGTAAATGCGACGCTCCTTCTGGACGTCATGCGGCAGTCATTTGGCAGCATCGGCGCCTCGTCGACGCAGCTCAAAGCGGCTGCGGGACTGGCTGACCGGACCTTCTACCGGGAGCTAAGTGTGCTGGTCGACAGGGGTTTGATCACCCGGACCGGAAGCGATGCACGTCCTCGCTATTACCTACCCGAGGACGCTCCGCCACTCATTACTGCCAACGCTGCCAACGCTGCCACTGGCAGCGACTGACCATGACTGCCAATACTGCCACCCCCCTTTAGGGGTGGCAGTGCTGGCAGTGACAGTGACCGCCAGCAAGGAGAACCACATGCCCTACTCCATCGGATCCGTTCTCAACACCACGCCGGCTGACCCGGGATGGACCGTCACCGTGACCTCACCGTCCAGCGGCGACCCGACCGCATGCCCGGTCGTCTGCTGGGCCACGGTCGTCGTCGGCCACGACGCCATCGGTCAGATGCGCACGGAGGTCCAGGCCGCCTTCGTCCTGGACCGCGAGATCTGGACGGTGCATGGCCTCAACCAGGTCATCGAGACCGTCTACCGCTTGAACGCCCCGGGCTCGCTGTGAACGTCGACGACATAGTCGCGGCCAAGGTCGAGGCCGCCCGCGCCCGCATCGAGGCGACCAAGCGCCGCCGGGCCGCCCTCGCCGCCGCCCGCCAGCGCGGCCTCGCCCACCGGCACGCCGCCAAGCTCCGCAACCTGCATAGCCGAGACGGCGACGCAGATATGGGCCAGCCGCCCACAACCGTGGGGCTGCGCCCCACGGTTCACCCCGACCGTGGGGACATGCCCACGGTCCCTTCACCCGAGGAGACCCGGTGAGCAACGACTTCACCGACGCCGACGCCAAGGCCATCTGCGCCGAGCTCGGTATCGAGACCAAGACCATCACCGACGCCTTCGGCCGCACCCACGTCGTCGTCAACGCGGTCGGCATGCGCAAGCTCGCCGACCACGCGCCGATCGGCGCCGCAGCCGCGCACGCCACGGTCGACCAGCTCTTGGCGGCCGCCCGCGACCGCCACGAGGAGAACGGGTGATCACCACAGACCCGGCGGCATGACCTCCATTACGGAGGCCTTGCTCTCTGCTCTGACCCGCACGACACCGGCCGGGCCCGCGGATATCGGGCCCGGCCTCCCTCCCAGCATCCCGTAGTTGTGACCGTCACGGTCACAGCGCTCACCCGAAGGAGTCCGCCATGGCAGGCGAGACCGTGATCACCGTCGTCGGCAACCTGGTCGACGACCCCGAACTCCGCTTCACCCCGGCCGGCGCTGCCGTCGCCAAGTTCCGCATCGCGTCCACCCCGCGCATCTTCGACCGTCAGACCAACGAGTGGAAGGACGGCGACGCCCTCTTCCTGACCTGCTCGGTGTGGCGCCAGGCCGCCGAGAACGCGGCCGAGACCCTCACCCGCGGCATGCGCGTCATCGTCCAAGGCCGCCTCAAGCAGCGGTCCTACGAGGACCGCGAGCAGGTGAAACGGACCGTGTACGAGCTGGACGTCGACGAGGTCGGCCCGAGCCTGCTGCGCGCCAGCGCCAAGGTCACCAAGAATGCGCCCTCCGGCGGCACCCGTACCGCTCCCCCGGCCGCACAGCCTGCCACTGGCGGATGGGGCAGCGCGCAGCCTGCCGCGGCCGCTCCGGCCTCCGGCTACTCCGACGAACCGCCCTTCTAGGAGGCGACCACCATGGACATCAGCAGCCTGGCCATCGGCGCCGAGTTGGGCGCCGCCCTGACGCTCGTCAGCTACAACTTGGCCGTCATCGCCGGACAGCGCGCCCGGCGCCGCGATCAGATCGTCGCGAACCGGGAGCTCAAGAAGATGAACGCCGATCTGTTCCTGATCGACTTCAAAGCGGAACGCCTGCGCATCTGGATGCGGAGCGCCCGGTGATCTGTCTCCTGTGCGAGCGGCACGACGCGATGGGCGGCTACCTCTGCCCCGGCTGCGCCAAGGCGACCATCGTCCGCCTGGAACTACTGCCCAGGCTGTACGAGGGCCTGGCCGCGTTCCTCCACCCCGGCGCCCCGGTCCGCGTTGGCAGGGTGTCTGCCGCCGTGGACGCCCCCATGCCCGTTGCCGAGCTGCCCCTGACGATGCGCGGCCCGGGCGGCATGGTCGGCGTCACCGAGGACTGGCTGTCCGCCCTGCACCAGGACCGGCGGATGAGCGAGCCCGCCAGGCTGGGGACACACGAGCAGCGCCTGGCCCGCGCGGTTGCCGGGCTGCTGGCGAACATGCCGTGGATCGTCATGGCCTGGCCGACGGCCGGGGCGTTCGCCGAGGAGATCCGCGAGATCGCCAACTCGGCCCGCTCGGTGATCAGTCCCACCGATCCGACCGAGGTCGGGAAGCGCATCGGCGCCTGCCCGGCGATCGACGCCTCGGGTGTGATCTGCGGGGCCATCCTGCGGCACCGTCCCGGCGAGACCGTCATCGTCTGCCCGTGGTGCAACTGCTCGTTCCCGCCGGCCACCTGGCCCGGCCTGAAGGCGTTCATCGACCACGACGAGCGGAACGAAACCCGTCACGAAAAGGAGGCGGCATGGCCGAGCGCATCGTGACCTGCCGGTACCTGAAGGCCTTCGACACGCAGTGCACGGCCGAGGCGATCGACCCGGACGGCGAAGTGCTGATCTGCGTGCGGCACGCCGCGAAAGTGATGCGCACCGTCCAGGCCGCCGAGGCCTCGCTCAACCGGGCGTTCGACCGTCCGTCCCGCCATCGCTCGAACTAGCGGCAAAATTATGGAAGTTGAGCTGCGACCCCCTTGCGTTCCAACCCTAGGGTTGGATACGGTTCAGGGGATGGAAGCGAAACCCTGGCGGGATCGCGTACAGCAAGAGGAAGAGCTGGTGGAACAGCTCCAACTCCAGGTATCGCAGGCCGCCAAACGCCGAGCGGAAGCCCTGCTCGAAGGAGTCGCAGAACTCGGCTCCGTGGCCGAGGTCGCAAGAGCCCTCGGCCGCAGCTGGAACGCCGTAGACAAGGCGATCAAGAAGAACGGGCCGAGCAAGCCCAGCACAACCAAATAGAGCAGGGGCCGGACGACAGCTCTCCCGGGTGGTGGAACACCCGAGAGGCGCGCGCGTCGCCCGACCCCCTGACCGAGCGTTTCCTGACTAGACCAGGAGGCATCGGCTATGGCCGATCATTCCACGGGCACGCCCGCGTGCGTAGCCCAGCCCACCACGGACGACAACGTCCGGACCGTCCTCGTTGCGATCGCCGACCGGCTCACCAAGGTCCGGCCCGCCGGCGCGATGACCGAGGAATCCCGCCTCGCCCGCGCCCTCGCCCACACCGTCGAACTCCTCGGCTACGGCCGGGACGCCGAAGAGGCCGAGCACAGCGTCATCGCGCTCATGCCGCGCATCACCCGCCCGATCACCCGAGGCGAATACGCCCTCCTCCTCCGCAAGATCATCGCGGGGGGTGAGGAACTGTGAGCGGCGACAACATCGAGCCCCTCACCGGGATCCCGCAGGAGCGCCTCGACTGGCACTGGGGCGCCCTTGCCCACGACCCCGTCGTCTGCGCCGCCGAGCAGCCCGGCCAGCCCGGCTACCCGTGCATCCACAACACCCTGCACCACCCGCACCACGAGGACGTCCTCGGCCGAACCTGGCCGCTGCACGAACGGCGCCTGTTCGTCGCTCCGCCGCGCCTGATCGCCGGTGACGACCGCACCATCACCCTGGACACCACCGACCACGGCCCCGTGGTCCTGACCTGCCCGGCCTGGTGCATCGGCCACGACAGCTCACCCGGCGCGCGCATCGACATCTCCCACGAGAGCGTCGAGACCGTCCTGACGCTGCCCACGCCCGAAGGGGACGTCGACCATCTGACCGTCCTGTTCGAGCAGCGGCCCTTCGTGGCCATGTCGCCCGGTACGGGGATGTTCGCCAACGTTGAGATCAACGGCATGTTCCACCCCGCAGGTCCCGCAGACCTCGACGCCATCGCCGACGGCCTCGTCGCGAACGCCGCCGAACTCCGGGCCACCGCCCGCCGGCTCGCCGACATGGTTGCCGAGGAGCAGCCGCGGTGAACCAGTACTACACGTGGGCATCCGCCCACCCCTGGCCTGCCGGGGCGGCGTGCGCCGCCGCCCTGGCGGTCGCCGGGGGCACCATCCAGGCGGGCCGCGCACTCCTGCGCGGCTGGGACCGCCCGCCGGCCGCCGTGGTCGCCGCCGCGATCGCCGCCGCCGGCTGCACCGCCTACAGCGCCGACACCTCCTGGCGGTTCGCCGCCGATCACCTCGCCATGACCGACACGGCCGAACGCGCCGTCATGTTCGCCGCCGGTGAGGGCGCCCTGTTCTCCACCGCGCTCATGGCCCGGCAGAACCTCAACACCAGCGGCGCGCCCGGCGTACCCGGCGCCCTGGTCTGGGTCATCACCGGCGTCCAGATCATCCCCGCCTTCGCCGAGTCCGGGATCATCGGCGGAACCGTCCGCGCCTTCGTCGGCCCGATCCTCGCCGCGCTCCTGTGGCACCTCGCCATGGGCATCGAGCTGCGGCACGCCAAGCCCGGCGCCGGATCCCAGTCGCTGGCCGCTCTCGTCGCCCGCGAACTGCGCGAGCGGCTGCTGTCCCGGCTCGGCCTGGCCGTCCGCGACCGCACCGCCGAACAGATCACCCGCGACCGGTGGACAGCCCGCGCCGTCGACCTCGCCGCGCAGCTGGCCGGCATGCAGGCCTCCGACCGCGGCCACGCCCGCCTGGCCCGCCGCCTGTCCAAAGCGGTCGGCCGCGCACAGGTCGGCGCGCATCCGCAACAGCGGCGCGCACTCCTGCAACTCCTCTCGGCCCGGCTGCACTCGGCTGCACTCGCCACCCTCGACCTGCCCTCGCCGTGGGACATCCGCGAACCCGTCCGGCCGCCGAAGCCGGCGCCGGTCATCGCCTACCGGGAGCTGCGCGAGATGCAGCCGATGGACGCCGTACTCGCCGCATCCCGGGCGCATCCCGCCCTGCAACCGGACGAGCTGTGCGCCCTGCTCGGCGACCACGGCGTGGTCGTCTCCCCGACCCAGGTCGACATCGCCCTGCGCAGCTCTGCATCCGCGCATCCGCGCGCGCTCCTGCGTGCATCCGCCGCAGACCAGACCCTGTTCGCGGTCCATGCCCGGATAGACGAACAGCCGTCGCCGGACGCGTATCCGGGCGAGCCAGATGCACCGGATGCAGACGAGCCGGATGCGGATGCAGACCGCGCCCTGCTTCCGGATGCGCGCCGCGTCGACCAGGACCACGCAGCCCGTCACGGCCGCACGGCGCCGCTCCGCGTGTTGCAGAAGCAGCTGCGCATCGGCCAGCCGCGCGCCCAGCGGATGCGCGCACTCCTCGACGAGGAGACGCACCCGTGATCACCTTCCACGGCCTCGGCTACTGGGGCCTGTTCGCCGGACTGTCCGGGCTCGCACTCCTGCGCCTGCTCCCCCGTGACAGCGCCGCCCACCGCATCCTGCGCCGCGCCCTGCTCACCGCGGCCGCCATCGTCGCCGCGATCGTCGCGCTCTCGTACTGAGGAACCCTCATGAAGACCAGCCTGCTCGCCGCCATCGACACCGCGACCAACCGGACCATGGCCGCACCCAACTCGCCCTCGGGACAGGGCGGCTCCGTCCCCATCTCGGTCCTGCTGATCATCGTGCTCGGGCTGTGGGCCTGGAACATGCACAAGCACGGCAAGGACACCAAGAAGCTGAACCTCCTGCCCGGCTTCGTCTGCCTCGGCCTCGGCCTGTCCCTGTCCGGGACCCAGATCGGCGGCATGATCGGCCAGATCTTCGGCAACGTCGCCTCCATGCTCGCCACGTTCGCCGGCAACGCCTGACCGTGAGCGACCCCGAGGCCGACACCCTCGAACTGCCGCCCGTCCCCAACTTCGGGAACGGGCGGCCGAGGTGGGCCGCCCAGCGCATCCACCCCCGGCGCCTCGCAACCGGCAACCGCGCGCTCACCCGACGGCTCCGCGCCTGGGTCGCCGCCGAAGGCCAGGACCGCCGAGAACTGAAAGTCGCCGGACGCGCCGGAGCCCTCGGCCTCGTCGGACTGTTCGCCTGGCGCACCGGACACCAGCAACCGGCCCTCCTCGCTGCCGCAGCCGGGTCCTACGCCATCGCCGCCTGGCGAGCCGGACGCCCCGTACCGCCCACCGCCGAAGAGCTCCGCCGCCGCTTCCTCGAAGCGCTCCTGCCGCTCATTGGGGATCGGCCCGGGATTCACCTCGGGGAGCTGTACGCGACCCTCCAGTCCCGGCCGGCCGCCGCGCACCTCGACGACGCACGGCTGCGCGCGCTCCTCGTCCACTGCCAGGTCCCCATCCATAAGAGCCTGCGCATTGGCGAGCTCACCGGTCGCAGCGGCATCAAAGCCGCCGACCTTCAGGCCCTCCTCTCCCCCGAAACGCCTCCAACCCCTTCCGGCGATGTAGACGCAGGTCACGACGTCGCAGAAGGGGCTGTAGACCGCCCGTAGACCGGGCTGTAGACCACCGGAGAACCCGATGCGACACCACATCTGCGCCCTGATCCAGACCGCAACCGATCTTGTCTACTGCTCCAAATGCGGCTGGTGGTACCCAGCACACACCCACTGAGAAAGCGATCTACGGCAGGCGACAACAGCCGTTGTCGCCCGCACACTGGTTCCATGACCGCGCCTCTCCTCGTCGACCCCTACGCCGCGTTTGCGGCAACCGGGATCAAGCCCGGCACCATCCGCCAGTGGCTCCGCCGCGGCCACCTCACCCACCACGGCTACGACCGCGAAGGCCGAGCCCTCGTCGACCTCGACGAACTCCGCAACCGGCAATACCGCCAGGCCGCTTGACCACCATGAACAACGGGTGTAACAGTGGGGGCACGTTCAGCGTGTCCACACACCGCTGACCAGGACACACGAAGACCCCAGCCAATCCCCCCGGCTGGGGTCTTCGTCGTGTCCGGCCACAGACCGACGGGAGAGCCCATGACCGAGCAGCCGCCCATCCAGGCCAACGGGCTCGCCTGCATCCGCTGCGGCGCGCCTCCCGTCGTCCACTGGACCCGCAGACTCACCGACGACGAGTTCGACGCGTTCGTGGCCCTGGAGCAGGCCCGGCGCGACCTGGCAACGGCGCTCGCCGATCCACAGAAGCCTCCGCCCGACTTCGGGCCGCTTCCCGTCGAGTCCGACAACGCGCGCACCATCTACGCCTGCATCGACCACTCGATCAGCCTCGATGCCGCAGCCCTGGTACACGAAAAGAGCTGCGCCGCGCCACCCTGCAATTGCACGCCCGAGCCGGCGCCGCAGCCAGAACCCGCCCCGGATCCGGTCGAGTTGCCGCCCGGCTGGTCCGATGCCTAGGCCGAGGCCCTGCCTGGAATGTCGGCGCCTCACCCGCAACCCGTCACGCTGCGATTCCTGTGCGGCAGCCTTCGAGGCCAGGCGCGGATCGTCCACGCAGCGCGGGCTCGGCTCGGACTGGCGCAAGGTGCGTGGCCAAGCCGTGGCTGCCCATCGCCAGGTGTACGGCGACTGGTGCCCCGGCTACCAGGTGCCAGCCCACACCAGTACGGACCTCACTGGCGACCACATCACGCCCCGCAGCAAGGGCGGCACCAACACCCCGGACAACGTCGCCGTGCTCTGCCGGGCCTGCAACTCCCGCAAGCACAACAGCTGACCCCCCGGTCCAAGTTCTCAGGGATATCCACACAGTGGACCCCCCTCTCAGATTCCAGGGGTGGCCAGCCATACCCCCTGCCAGATCCTGGAGGCCCTATGCCTAGCGCCTGGGCGACCCCCCGTCACTGTTCCCTATGCACAGATCGGACAGGGCGCGGCGTACTGGAGTGGGCGCGCACCACGTGGTGGCGACGCCTCACCCGCAGATCCCCTGCCGTAGTCCTGCACGTACACGTGCAGGATGAGGCAGCACTGGAGCGTGAGTTGCACCAGGCGCTGAGCCAGACCGCGCGGCACTACAAGCCGTACCCACGCTGACCACCAGCGGCACCACCGCCCCAGCCCACGCCCCAGCCTGTAGCCAGCGCACACCACCACACCGCAGCACACAGCAGACGAGGCAAGAAGACCAAGGCAAGGTGCCTCACGAAAAGCAACGACCATCACACACAGTGAAGTTGCTTGCTCTGCGCGCACGCACCCGGGGGTACGGAAATCTTGAAAAGAAAGATCGTTAAGGGACCCCTGCCCCAGCCCCCAGACATGGCCGCAGATTTTTGACCCGGGGGGTCTCGCCAGGAGGTGGTGATCGTGACCGCTGGTCGGCCGCCAACGCCTACGGAACGTAAGCGAAAGCTCGGAAATCCCGGCAAGCGCACACTCCCGGAAGCCTCCAATGTCGTCGCGCTGCCTCCGGTTACTGACGACACGCCGGAGCACCTCGGCCCGGCCGGCGGCGCGGTGTGGCGGCTCGTCGTCGACGAGTGCAAGTGGCTGGCGGAGACCGACCGGCCTGCGCTGGTGCTGGTCTGCGAGAAGTTCGACCGCCGACAGAACTTTCTGGCCCGGCTGGAGTCGACGGAGCCGGTCCTGTTCACGGACAAGGGCTATGCGTACCCGAATCCGCTGGTCGGGATGCTGTCCACGCTGGAAACGGAGATCGCGAAGCTGCTGGCAGCACTCGGGATGACGCCGACGGACCGTTCCCGGCTCGGGGTGGCCGAGGTGAAGGCGAAGACGGCGTTCGAGGAGATGCTCTCGCGCAAGGCGCAGAGGAGCAGCTAGCGGAGCGGGGGCCGGCATGGATCCCCTGTGGCTGACCCCCGTTGACCGCGAAGACGTCGAGCGGGGCGACGGCCCGGACTTCGTCACCTTCGCCGAGCGTCTGCTGCGAGTCACGAAGGATTCGATCGGCGGGCCGTCCGGGTCGCTGCTCAAACTGCGTCCCTGGCAGGTCGACCTGGTGGGCGGTCTGCTTGCCCGGCGTGCGGACGGGCGGCTCAAGCACCGCCAGGCGCTCATCGGCATGCCCCGCAAGCAGGGCAAGTCCGCGTTGGGCGCGGGTATCGCGCTGTACGGGCTGGCCTTCGGTCCTGCGGGCGGCGAGGTGTACTCGATCGCTGCGGACAAGGAGCAGGCGCGGATCGTCTTCGGTACGGCGAAGAAGATGATCGATCTGGAGCCGGAGTTCGCGAACTACTTCAAGACCTACCGGGACGCGATCGAGATGCCGTCGACGGGGTCGGTGTACCGGGTCCTGTCGAGCGAGGCGTTCACGAAGGAGGGCCTCAACCCGCATCTGACGGTGGCCGACGAGGTCCATGCCCAGCCGAACCGCGAACTGTGGGACACGCTCTCCCTGGCATCGGGGGCTCGTGTCGAGCCGCTGATGGTCGGCATCACCACGGCCGGCGTCAAGTCGGACACGACGGGCAGGGACAGTCTCTGCTACTCGATGTACCAGTACGGATGTCAGGTCACCCGGGGCGAGTTCGAGGACCCGGCGTTCTACTTCGCCTGGTGGGGCGCTCCGGAAGGCGCCGATCACCGCGACGAGCGGACCTGGCACCTGGCCAACCCGGGGCTGGGCGACATTGTGTCGGTGGAGGACTTCCAGTCCTCGATCCGCCGCACACCAGAGGCCGAGTTCCGCACCAAGCGCCTGAACCAATGGGTGAACACGGCCGCCGCGTGGCTTCCGGCCGGCGCCTGGGACGCCTGCGCGGGCACCGGCGGCGTGCCGGATGGCGCAGAGGTTGCGCTCGGCTTCGACGGCTCGTTCAACAACGACAGTACGGCCCTGGTGGTCGTGTCCTGTCCGTCGGGCGATGAACTGCCCCACGTGGACGTGGTGGAGGCCTGGGAGCGCCCGTCGACGGCGGGAAACGACTGGACGGTGCCCATCGTGGACGTCGAGGCGGCGATCCGGGCGGCCTGCCGGCGCTGGAACGTTCGGGAGATCGTCTGCGACCCGTACCGGTGGGGCCGCACCTACCAGGTGCTCGAAGACGAGGGCCTGCCGGTCGTGGAGTTCCCGCAATCACCGGCCCGGATGATTCCGGCGACGACGCGGTTCTTCGAGGCGGTCATGAACCGGACACTCACGCATTCCGGGGATCCGAGGCTCGCCCGGCACCTTGCGAACTGCGTCGTCAAGACCGATGCCCGCGGCTCACGACTGTCGAAAGACGCCAAGGCCTCGCCCCGAAAGATCGACCTCGCGGTCAGCGCGGTCATGGCGCTCGAACGCGCCTGCACCGAGCCCGACCCAGAGCCTGAGCCCCAGTTCTTCAGCTGGGCCGACCTGTAGGGGGCGCCGTGCGACTGCCCAAGTGGACGCGCCCGCGCATCCCCCGCCGGCCGCTGTCCGATCTCGTCGACCTTGCGGGCCTCGGCTGCCTCGACACGGCGGCGTGGTGGCTGCACCCGGTCGCCGGCATGGCCGTTCTCGGCCTGTCTCTGCTGCTCGTCGGATGGGTGGTGGACCGTGAGCCTCCTGCGCAGAGCAGCTGAACAGCGCGTCTTCCGCCCGTTCGGGGACTCCTCGATCCCTACGAATGGCAGCTTGATGGCCCCGACGGCCTCGGGGATGGCGGTCAACGAGCAGACGGCGATGCAGCTGACCGCGGTATGGGCGTGCGTGCGGATCATCTCCACCACGCTGGCGAGTCTGCCGCTGTCTGCGATGACCGACAGGGGTGGCATCCAGGTCCCCGCGTCCCCCCAGCCAGTCATCGTGGCCGACCCTTTCGGCGGGGAGGGTGGCGGCGCACGCTTCCCGTCCCGGCGCGTCGGGATCAAGCAGATCGCCACGTCTCTGCTCCTGCGAGGCGACGGGTACGGCATGGTCACGGCCCGGGACTACCTCGCGCGCCCCACACGGGCCCAGGTGATCCACCCGGACCGCGTCAATGTCGAACTCGACGACGAGGGCGGCCGGACTTATGAGGTGGACCGGAAGCCCGTCCCGACCGAAGACATGATCCATCTGACCGCGATGTGCATGCCCGGTTCGCCCACAGGCATGTCGCCGATCGCCTACGCCCGCCAGTCCATCGGACTTGGGCTGGCCGCCGAGAAGTTCGGCGCCGGATTCTTCGGGCAAGGCGCCCACATGTCCGGCGTGATCACCGTGCCCGGGGATCTCGACAAGGGCAAGGCCCGGCAGATGAAGGAAGCGTTCGAGGCCTCGCATTCCGGGCTGAGCAACGCGCACGCGATCGGTGTCCTGTCCGGCGGCGCCGACTGGAAGTCGATCTCGGTCACACCCGAGGATGCGCAGTTCCTGGGGACGCGGGCCGCGCAGAACCTGGACATCGCGATGCTGTACGGGGTGCCGCCGCACATGCTCGGCCAGGTCGACCGCACCACGTCGTGGGGCACCGGCATTGAGCAGCAGTCGATCGGGTTCCTGACGTACACGCTCGCGGACTGGGTCGGCATCTTCGAGGACGCCTGGTCGGCGATGCTGCCGCGCACCCAGCGCGCCCGGTTCGACACGACGGAGTTGCAGCGCACGGACACGACCGGCCGCTACGCCGGATACGTCCAGGCCCGCACGGCCGGCCTGCTCACGCAGAACGAGATCCGCGCGAAGGAGAACATGCCGCCGGTGCCCGGTGGCGACGACCCGAACGCCCCACTGAACTCCGCGCACTCCGGGGACACCGGTGGTGCCGCACCTGCCCCGGAAGAGGAGCCGTGATGGACCTGTCCGCCCGGGCCGAGCGGCCCACCCACATCGAGCACCGCAACGTGCCGTTCAAGGGCGTCGCCCTGCGTGCCAAGCCGGACGGCACCGGCGGCGACACGCTGACGTTCACCGGGTACGCCTGCGTCACGGAGCAGGGGTACGAGATGGAGGACTGGCTCGGCGCCTACACCGAGGTCGTCCGCCAGGGTGCGTTCACCAAGACCCTGTCCGAGGGCGCCGACGTGCCGTTCCTCGTCAACCACGGTGGCCTCACGCTCGCCCGCACCAAGTCGGGGACGCTGCGCCTGGCCGAGGACGGCACCGGCCTCCACACCGAGGCCGACCTCGACCCCGCCTCCCCGCACGTCCAGGCGCTGCGCTCTGCGATGGACCGCGGCGACGTCGACGAGATGTCGTTCGGCTTCTGGGTGACCCGCCAGCAGTGGAGCCCTGACTTCGACCAGCGCGACATCCTCGAAGTCCGCCTGCACAAGGGTGACGTCAGCGTCGTGAACTTCGGCGCGAACCCCAACACGGCCGGCGCCCAGCTCAACGCCCGTGACGTCAGCGGGCAGTTGGATCGGCTGACCGCCGACGAGCGGCGCGACGTGTTCGAGCGCCTGGCCAACGAGTTCCAGGCCCCTGCCGCGGCCACCGGCCGCCGCCTCGGCCTGTACGACGCCCGCGCCCGCGCGCTGGCTCTCTGATCTGCACCACCCGCCCACGCCGCGCCGGAGCCGCGCCGCCGCTCACGCCGGACCCCAGCAGGGGCACCACCTGAGCCGCACCCAGGCCACCACCCGACACGGGCACGCCACCACCCACTCCCAGAAGGGAACCGCCATGTCCAAGGCCCTCATTGACGGCCTCATCAAGCGGCGTGCCGAGCGCAAGACCGAACTCGACGCACTGCTTGAGACCCCGACCGCCGAGAACCGCGACCTGAATGACGAGGAGCGCGGCAAGTTCGACGCGATCGAGAAGGAGATCCGCGAGATCGACGACCGCGTCAAGGAACTCGACGAGCAGCTGACCCGGGATGCTGCGGCGGCCGAGGTCGCCAAGCGGTACAAGGCGCCGGCGCCCGGCGAGGGTGTCCGATCCGAGCCGCGCACCTACCAGCGCGGCCTGCGTCACTCGTACTTCCTCGACCTGGCCCGCGTCGAGATGAAGCGCGGCGACGGCGACGGCGGCGTCGAAGCCGCCCACGACCGCATTCGCCGGCACGCGGCCGAGCTGGAGGTCGACATGCCGCGCCGTGAGGCGCAGCGCGCCAATCGCGCGGACCAGGAACTGCGGGGCATCGACAAGGGCTCGTCGTTCGAGAAGCGCACCAACCCCAACCGCACGGACGGCCAGGGCGGCTACTTCGTGCCGCCGCTGTGGCTGGTCGACGACTACATCGACCTGCCTCGTTTCGGCCGGACCTTCGCAAACAGCGTCCGCAACATGACGCTCCCATCCGGCACCGACAGCATCAACATCCCGAAGGTCGCCACCGGCGCCGCGGTCGGCGTGCAGACTGCGGACGCGGCTGCCGTGATCAGCCAGGACATGACCGATACGTTCGTGTCCGCGCCGGTGCGCACCCTCGCCGGCTCGCAGGACATCGCCATCCAGCTCCTGGACCAGTCTCCCGTAGGGTTCGACGAGATCGTCTTCGCCGACCTGATCGCCGACTACAACCGTCTGCTCGACTACCAGTGCATCAACGGCTCTGGAACGTCTGGCCAGCTCAAGGGCGTTCTCAACGTGTCCGGGATCAATGCGATCACGTACACCGACGCGTCCCCGACGCTCCCCGAGCTGTACGCCCCGGCCATGCAGGCACTCTCTCAGATCGCCAGCAAGCGCAAGGCGATGCCCACCGCGGTGTTCCTGACCCCGGCGCGCTGGTTCTGGATGGCCTCCCAGCTCGACTCGCAGAACCGGCCGTTCATCCTCCCGGAGACGCAGGCGCCCTTCAATCCGCTGGCACTTCAGACGGGCGGCGAAGTCGAGGGCCCCGTCGGCAGGATGCTGAACTTCCCGCTGATGGCGGACGGCAACATCCCCAACAACCTCGGCGCCGGAACCAACGAGGAGCGCATCATCGCGGCCCGCACCTCGGACCTGTTCCTGTGGGAGGGGTCCATGCGGACCCGCGCCCTCACCGAAGTGCTGTCCGGGACGCTCCAGGTCCGGCTCCAGGTGTACAACTACGCGGCGTTTATGCCCGACCGGCGTCCAGAGGCGATCTCGGTCATCTCCGGCACCGGCCTGGTCGCCCCGTCCGGATTCTGACCTCTTGAGCCCCCGGGGCGCCACCCGAGGGTGTGGCGCCCCGGGCCTTCCCTGACAGGAGTACCGCGATGCACGATCGTGTCGCTGAACTGGCCGGTCTCCGGGTGGAGCTGGCCGTGTGTGAGAACGGGCCGCGCGAGTCGCGGCGTAAGAAGACCGACGAGGTTCAGGAGCAGATCGACCGCGTGCGCGGCGAGCTGTCCGCCGAGGCCGAGGGGCTCGAAGAGCGGGCAAGGGTCCTGGGCGAAAGCGGGCAGGACGTTCCGGCCGCCGAGGCTGCCGTGGAGGCGCGCCGCATCCGCGCATCCCTCGGCGAGGACGCCCCGGAGCCGGCCGAGACCCGCAGGCGCGCAGGCTCGGGCGGAAAGCGCAACGCCGTGGCCCCCAAGGCCCCCGAGAACACCGAGGGGGGCGGTTCCTGATGCCGCTGACCAACGGCCGCTACCCGGCCAAGAATCCCCAGTGGATGGCCGCAGGTCAGCCGTCCGGGACCTACCGCACCAACCTGGAACGGGCCCTGGTCGTCTCCGACTTCGCGGCACTGACCACGCAGGTCATGCAGTCCACCCTGGTCTACCTCCAGGCCGGCGACCTGGTCACGAACCTCACGTTCAAGTCCGGGGCGACGGCGGCGGCAACACCCACGAACTGGTGGTTCGCCCTGTACAGCGACGACGCGACGCCGGTCCTGCTTGCGCAGTCCGCAGACCAGACCACCGGGGCGTGGGCGGCGAACACCGCCAAGACGCTCGCCTTGTCCAGCCCCGTCAACATCCCCCGCTCGGGGCTGTATTCGGCGGCCGTCATGGTCAAGGCGGGCACCACACCGAGCCTCCTCGGCGCCGGCACGATCCTGGGCGCCGTATCCGGGTTCGTCGCGAGCGACATGGTGCTGGCACAGAACTCCGGGGCCTCACTCGTCGCGACCGCACCGTCCACGATCACGGGCGGCTCCGCGATCGGGTTCGTGCCGCGCGTCGTCGCTACCTGAGGGGTGGGGCGCCGTGCCGTTGATCTACTACACCGGTCAGGACATCGGCCTGACGACAACGGTGGTCGACGACACCGGCGCCCCAGCGGCTGGGACGCCGACCGTCACGCTCACCGTTACCGATCCCGCCGGGACCATCACCACGCCGGCGACCGCGGCGGGCGGCTCCGGGGTGTACACGGCGGTCGTCCCGGCCGCCGCTACCGCCGGCGTGTGGCTGTACCGCTGGGTCGCCAACGGGACTGGCATCGGCTTCGTCGACGAAGGCCAGTTCAGCGTGCGGCCCCTCGGGGTGGAGCAGCTGGTCGACCTCGCGTCGGTCAAGGCCCACCTGAACATGAACCCGGACGACCACCGCCAGGACGACGAGCTGCAAGGGTTCATCCTCGCGGCCGCCGACCTCGCCAGGGACGTGGTGGGCCCAGTCCTGCCCGAGACTCACACCGAGTGGCACAACGGCGGCACGGCAACGCTCAGCCTCGACTGGCAGCCCGTCGCGTCCGTCCTGTCCGTCACCGAGTACGTTGCCGCCTCCAGCTGGCTGCTCACTGAACAGCCGCTGGGGACCTCGACGGACGCCTACGGCTACACCGTGGACCTTGTTCGCGGGCAGATCACCCGCCGCGCGACGGGCGGCGCCGTCTGCTTCCCGCACGGCATCAAGAACGTCAAGGTCGTCTACACGGCGGGGCGTTCGGGTGCGGTGCCGTGGAGCGTGCGCCTGGGAACGCTGGAGCTGATCCGGCACCTGTGGCAGCTCACCCAGCAGGGCGGCCGTACCCGGTTCGGCGGGAACGCTCTCGACGGCGCCGACGGCATCGGCGTACCGACCGGGTTCGCCCTTCCCCAGCGGGTCATCGAGCTGTGGGCGCCGCACCGAAGGGGGCCTGGCATCGCATGACCATTCCCTCATCGAGCGCGCCGGCGGTGCGCCGTTACCTGCACGACCAGTGCTCTGCCCAGCTCGCGGCGGACCCGCTGAACAAGCGGGTGTCGTTGCTGGTCTGCTACGACGACCCGGGCCCGAACGAGCCCGGCGACATCGTCTCCATCGGCAGGATCGCCCGCACGATCAACCCGAACAGCCTGGTCGGCTCTGGCGGGGCGGGCTGGCTCGAAGAGCAGTACACGGTGACCGTCACCATCGACCTGTTCCGCGGCGACGACAACGCCCAGGCCATCTTCGAGCGCGCGGCGCTCCTCGTGGACCAGGTGTGCGCGATCGTCCGCACCGACCCGTCCCTCGGCGGCCTGGTGCTGGAGTCCCGGCCCGTCTCCTCCGAGATCGAAGGCGAATGGGACGGCGAGAACCAGGGCCGCCACGTCTTGGCCACCCTCGAAATCCACTGCTACCAGCGCACCTAGGAGGCCGGCGTGGCCGCGTACACCTACCGGGGCACGGAACCCCGCTACTACCCGGGCCTCGGCATCGAGGCCGTACCCGGCCTGTCGGCCGACCTCGACGAAGACCCCGGAGACGGCCGCTGGCAGCCGACCCGGCCCAAGGGCGTGGCCAAGCCCGCCACGAAGGATGGTGAGTGATGCCCCAGCCCACATTCCGCAGCTTCCTCGGGATCGCGAAGGAGACCACGTTCGGCACGGCCGTGGCCGCCACGAACTTCATCCCCGTGAAGTCGATGAAGCCGAAGGACAAGCAGACCCTGCTCGACGACGCGGGCATGCGCGGCTCGATGGTCGACTCCTACGGGAAGATCTCCGGCCCGCTCACCAGTGAGTACGACTTCGACGGGGACGTCTTCCCCGACACCGTGGGCTTCCCGCTCGCGGGTGTCCTCGGCGACGTGACGACGACCGGCGCCTCCGCGCCGTACACGCACGCCATGGCCGTCCTGAACACCGGCACGGGCCAGCCGCCGTCCTACACGCTCTCGGACTACTACACGATCACCACCCGCCAGTACGCGGGCGCGAAGATCTCGGAGGTGGGCCTGAAGTTCTCCGGCGACGGCCTGCTGACCTACAGCGCGAAGGCCGTAGCGCTCGGCTCTGCCCCGGCGTCGGCGCCGACCCCTTCGTACACGGCGGTCCCGCCGATTGCCGGCTGGGTCGGTGCGGTCACGATCGGCGGCTCGGCCTCGACGATCCTCATCGACGGCGAGTGCAGCATCAAGCGCCCGGTCGACGTGATCCACACCGTGGACGGCACGGCGGCGCCCTATGCCCTGTGGTCGGGCGCGGTCTCGGTCAACGGCAAGCTGACGCTCGTCATGGAGGACGACACCCAGCTCCTGAACTACCTGAACAACTCTCAGCCGTCCCTGGACATCAACTACAGCCAGGGCGCGGCGGCCGCGTTGGTGCAGGTGAAGCTCCACATGACCAAGTGTGCTTTCACCGACGCCGAGATCGACCGCGGCAAGGACTACATCGCCCTGTCCGTGAACTACGAGGCGGTCGCCAACACCACCGACGTCGGCGGCAGCGGCGGCTACTCGCCGATCAAGGTCACCCTCCAGAACGCACTCGCCACGGGGACGTACAAGTGACAGACCTCGACATCACGCAGGCCAACCGCGTCCCGCTGCCTGGCGGGTGGGCCGACCTGCGGCCCGTCTGCGACATCACCGAGCGGATGCGGCGCCCGATCAAGAAGCTCTCGGCCAAGCTCAGCAGCTACCCGACGTTCATGGCTGCGATCGCCGAGGCCAAGGAGTCCAGCGCCGACGGCTCCGAGCTCACGCCCGAGGAGGAACTGAAGATCGCGGCAGCCATGGGCGATGCGTTCGACGTCCTCGAAGAGCTCCAGGACCAGTTGGTGGTCGCTGCCGTGCGCGGCTGGTCGTGGGACTTCCCCGTCGAAGCCGATCTGGTGCTGGATCTGCCCGCCCCGGCCCTGGACGCGCTGCGTAAGGCCGTCTCTCCGTACCAGGGCGCCCTCAACCCGAACTTCGACCCCGACCCCGACCCGGCGTCCCCTACCGAGCCCTCCAGCGTCTGAGGGGCCAGCTGGAGGGGGCGTTCGAGTACGACCCGGTAGATCTTCCTGCCGAGGAGTACCGCACATGGCAACTGTGCACGATGCTCCACTGCACGCCGAACGACCTCGACGACCAGTCGGCGGTCCAACTCGACTGGCTGCTCGCCGTGGACCACACCGTCGCCAGGCTGCGCGCGGATCAAGAGAGGCGGGCGGCCAATGGGTGAGCTGGGCATCGTTGTACGCGGGGCGAAGGACTGCGAGGCGGCCCTGACCGCGATGGACGCCCGTATCAACGTGGCGACTCTGAAGGCCCTGAAGGCCTCGCAGACGGCTGCGAAGGCGGCCGTGAAGTCGGCCATGCGCGGCCGGCCGAGATGGGATCACCGCGGCAAGTCGAAACGCACTGGCCCGGACGTCAGCCTGCACCTGACGCCCCACCACGTCTCGAAGGGCGGCGGCCCGGGCAAGCTGACCGGCCGCCTGTATGGAGCGGTCGGCGTCGTCAAGCGCCCGAAGCCTCTGCCCGAGGGCGGCTTTAAGGGCGGCGTCGGATGCGGCGGCAAAGACAGCGTGACGAACAACTACCGCACCGTCATTGAAGCCCAGTACCCGTACATGAAGCCCGGCATCAAGAAGGCCGAGCCGAAGATGGCCGTGGTCTGGCAGGCGGCTTGGGCGAAGGCGATCCGCTAACCGAAGAGCAGCACTGACCACGGGAGGTGATCCCGTGGGCGCACTGCCTCCGGTGTTCGTGGAGTTCGTCGGCAGCTTCGCCGGAGTCAAGGCCGCAGCGACTGGGGTCAAAACCCAGATCGCCGAGGTCGACGCGGCCGGTGCCGGCGCTTTCGCCAAGACCGGAATGATGGGCAAGGCCGCTCTCCTCGGCCTCGGCGTGGCCGCCGGGCTGGCCGCGAAGAAGACCGTCGAAATGGCGGGCGACTTTCAGGTCCAGATGACCCGAGTCCGCACGGGTGCGGGCGAAGCCGCCTCCAACATGAAGATGGTCGGCGACGGCGTCCTGGCCATGGCTGGCCAGGTCGGGCAGTCCACGTCAGAACTGACGGCTGGCCTCTACATGGTGGAGTCCGCGGGCTACCACGGCGCCGACGCCCTGAAGGTGCTCCAAGTCTCCGCCGAGGGCGCCAAGGTCGGCGCGGCCGACCTGCACACCACCACGGACGCGGTCACCACCGCGATGAACGCGTACAAGATGAGCTCCGGTGACGCCACCACCGCGATGAACTCCCTGATCGCGACGGAGGCCGAGGGCAAGACCAACCTCGAAGCCCTCGCCGGGTCGATGTCGTCGATCCTGCCCGTCGCCGCGGCGGCCGGGGTGCGCCTGAACGAGGTCATGGGCGCGATGGCCACCATGACCGCCCAGGGCACTCCGGCCGCGGTCGCCGCGACGTACCTGCGGCAGACGATCGGCCAGCTCTCCAACGTCCTGCCGAAAGCGGCGACAACGATGAAGGGGCTCGGCCTCAACGCCATCGACGTCGAGAAGGAGCTGGGCTCCCAGGGCCTCGCGGCGACTCTGACGACGCTGACCGACGCGATCAAGAACAAGATGGGCCCGAGCGGCACCGTCCTGATCGACACGTTGCAGAAGGCCAGCTCGAACAGCAAGGACTTCGAGGGCCAGCTCAACAAGCTCGGCGGCTCCCAGAAGACCTACATCGGCGCGTTGGCCACCATGGTCGGCGGCACCAAGTCGATGATGGGCGCCCTTCAGCTGACCGGGCCGCACATGGCCACGTTCCAGGCGAACATCAAGGGCGTCGACGAGCACGTCAAAGCCGGCGGCAAGAGCGTCGAGGGCTGGGCCGACGTCCAGAAGAACTTCAACCAGAAGATCGCCGAGGGCAAGGCCTCCATGGAGGCCATGGGCATCCAGATCGGCCAAGTCCTCATGCCCTACGTGCAGACCCTCATCGGGCTACTGGCGACGGGCGCCGCCTGGCTGGCCAAGCACTCCCTCGCGGCGAAGATCGCGGCCGGGCTGATCGGCGGGATCCTGGTCGCCTCGATCGTCGCGGCGACCGTGGCCCTGTACGGATTCATCACCTCCGCCGCCGTCCTCGAAGCACTCCCGATGGTCGCCCTGATCACGGGCATCATCATCGTGATCGTCCTGCTCGCCACCCACTGGCGCCAGGTGTGGAACGTCATCAAGTCCGTCGCGGAGACCGTCGGGCATGCCCTGACGTCGGTCTGGCAGTCGATCGCGAGCACGGCGACGTCGATCTGGCACGGCATCACCGGCATGGTGATGAGCGTCTGGAACGCCATCGCGGGGTTCTTCATGTCGGCGTGGCACCGCGTTGTCGATCCGCTGGTCGCGGGATGGAACTTCCTGTGGGGGATCACGCAAACGGTATGGAACGCGATCTCCGGATTCTTCCGCAAGTGGTGGCCACTCTTGTTCGTGATCTTCATGCCGTTTGTCGCGCTGCTCGTCGCGATCTGGAACCATTTCCACACGCAGATCATCGGCACGGCCATCTCGGTCTGGAACGCGGTCTCCGCGTTCTTCACGACGGTCTGGAATGGAATCAAGGCCGTCGCCTCCGCCGTCTGGTCGGTCATCCACGCCGTGATCATTGATCCGATCACGGAGGTCTGGACCGATGTAAAGATCATTTGGACAGCGTTGGGGATCTACCTCAGCCAGAAGTGGACAGCGATCAAGGCCGTCGCCTCGGTTCTGTGGAACGCGATCAAGTCCAGCATGATCACACCGATTCAGGGCGCACTCTCCACCATCATGAGCGTGGTCAGCCGCATCGCCTCGGCTATCTCCAACGGGCTCCGCTCCGCCTGGAACGCCGTCAAGGGCGTGGGCAGTTGGTTTCTGTCCATCGGCTCGGACATCGTCCACGGCATCATCCAGGGCGTAGAGAACGCGGGCGGCGGGCTCCTCGACAAGCTGAAGAACCTCGCCGGGGACGCCCTCAGCTCCGCCAAGAGCTTCCTCGGCATCAACTCGCCAAGCCGGGTGTTCGCGGACCATGTCGGCGCGGCGATCCCCGAAGGTATCGCCAAGGGCGTTGTGGACAACACGCATCTTGCTGTGCGCTCGGTCGTCGGCATGTCCGGAACGCTCGCAAGCCAGCGCGTGGGCATGCCCTCTCTGGCGATGGCGGGCGCGGGCGGCGGCTTCGGGCCCGCGCCGGGCGGGGGCACGGTGACCGTGCACCTGCACGTCCAGGGCTCGATCCTCACCGACAAGGATCTCCAGGACGAACTCCAGCGGCAGTTCCTCCAGCGCGGATCCATTCAGGCGCAGACCTACCAGCCCTTCCGGAGGTGACCGTGGCCCTCAACCAGAACTGGCCCGTGATCGAGGAGGCGTGGGGGCCGTACTGGAACGCCACCACGGCCTTGACCCCGGTGGACCGGTTCGTCGAGGTCACGCCCACCACCACCAGCAAAAGCGACAGTAAGCGGGGGCGGCAGTACGAGCTGGACCAGATCCAGCCCGGCACCGCCTCCACCGTCCTGTCCAACCCGACCGGCACCCTCGACCCGGCGAACTCGGCGAGTCCGTTCTACGGGAAGATCGCGCCGTTCCAGCCGGTGCGCCGCCGCGCGATGTGGCCGCCGTCCATCAACCTGTTGTCGCAGATCATGGCGACGGGCGGAGACCTCGGCGGCTACGCCGTTGGCGCCAGCGTCCTGGGCGCGGACATCTTCAGCGACACCGACCCCTCAAGCTCCGGCATCGTCGCCGCCTCTGCCACGGCCTTCCAGGGCGCCAACGTCTTGCAGTTCTCCGTGCCAAGCGGCTCAGCCACGAACGCACGGATCTGCTACACCCCGGAGACCGCGGCACAGCCCGGCCAGACGTACACCGTGCAAATGCGCATCCGGAACATCACGCCCGGCACGACGCTCCAGGTCAAGGGCAGTCAGGGCTGGTACCTGACACCGCTCGCCTCGACCACCACATTCGCCTACGGCTCGGCCGTCACGCTCACCGGCTCGGCCACCGCGGCATGGACGCAGATCACCGCGACCGCAACCTGCCCGGCCGGCGCGCTGGGCATGAACATCGGCGTGGCGGTCGCGGCGACCGCGGGCGCGGCCTGCACGATCCAGGTCGACGCCTGGCAGCTGGAGAAGGGCAGTTCAGCATCGGCGTGGGCGCAGCCTGGCGTCTGGTACCCGATGTACCTCGGGTACACCAACCAGTGGAAGCCCGCGTTCTCCGGCAACCAGTACTCGACGGTCACGCCCAACTCGGTGGATGCCCTCTCGCTGTTGTCGCAGTACATCCTCGACAATCCCCTGACCGAGGCGCTGACGGCGGCCGGCGCCCGCTTCGTGTACCGGCTCGACGAGGGTTCGGGCGCCACGCAGTTCGCCGACGCGACGGGCAACAACGGCGTCGTCGGCATCATCAACTCGAAGAATGGCGCGGGCTCCATCTCGCCGGGCACGCAGATTACGGCGACCGACCCGGTCAACGGCGTGTTCACGGGCAGCTCGGGCACGGTCACCACTTTCGCTAACCCGCACCCGGGGCAGGGCGCAGGGTTCGCGTCCAGCGTGATCAGCCTGCCGACCGCCGGGATCGTCGGACCGACCAATCCGGCCTCGTGGACACGCGCGATCGCGTTCCGGTACACCGGGCCCACCCCTACGGATGCCGCGTGCATCTGGTCGTCCATGGACCGGCAGCACGCGGCGACCGGCACGGTCGCTACGGGAAGCAGGGTCTTCCTGTTCATCTCCACGGACAGTCATCTGCACCTGACCATCGGCGGCCCGGGAGGCTCCTACGGGAGCGTCACCTTCACCGCCAACAACGGCAGCTTCCCTAACGTCGTCGACGGCAACTGGCACCTTGCGATCTTCGGTTGGAACGAATCCACCGGTGAGATGCGCACGTCCCTCGACGGCGCCAACTGGTTCTTCACCGGCTTCACTTCGGCGATTACACCGACTGGTCTGGTCTCCGACTCGGTTGGCGCCTGGTACGACGTCGGCCTCGGCGGCGCGGCAGGAAACAACTGGCAGGGCGACCTCGCCTTCGCGGCGGAGTTCACTACCTACCTGTTCAACCCGAACACCGACGCGATCTACGCGGCCTGGAAGAACTCGTTCACGGGCGAGTCGACCAATGCCCGGTATCTCCGCATCCTGAGCTACGCGAGCAACGAGGTCGGCTGGATCATCCAGCCCGGCCTGACCCGGTCAATGGGGCCGGCCGACTTCGCGGGCCAAGACGCTTTCACGGCGCTCCAAGCCGTAGTGGACACCGAGGGCGGATCGCACTTCGTTGACGCGGCCGGCTGGCTCAACTTCCGGTCGCGCGGCGACCGCTACAACGCCACCGTGCCCATCTACACGTTCGGCGAGAACGTCGCAGGCGGAGAGTTCCCCTACGAGAGCATCGACCCGGACTACGACACGACGCACCTCGCGAACGTCGCCACCGTCAGCCAGGTCTCGCCCGCCTCGAAATTCACCGCGCAGGACTCGACGTCGGTCGCGGCCTACGGGCCGCGCACGATGACGCGGACCGTCAACTCGACGTCGCCGCAGGAGTGCCAGGACGCGGCGTCGTATCTGGTGTCGCGGTACAAGCAGCCCGCGTATCGCGTTGCCGCGCTCAAACTCCACCCGAGCGCCTACCCGGCGCTGTGGCCGGTGCTGCTCGGCCTGGAACTCGGCACCCGGGTCAGGGTCATGAAGCGGCCGTTCGGCGCACCCGCCATCACCATCGACTGCTTTGTCGAGTCGATCCAGTATGACCTGAGCGACCAGAACGACGCCTGGTGCACGCTCCAGTGCAGCCCTGCCGACCTCACGCCCTACGGCATCCTCGCGGCCTGGCACACGACGCTGAAGACCACCGTTGCCTCTGGCGTCACCTCGATCACGATCAACAACTCGGCGGACAACACGAACCCCTTGGCCGCCCAGCTGGCCGCGGGGACGCAGATCGTCCTCGGCCAGAACACCGCCAACCAGGAGACCGTCACCGTCTTGTCCGTGGGCGCGACCTCGACGGGCTGGACCAGCGCCGTCCTCACCCTCACCGCGGCCACCACCAAAGCCCACACCGCCGGAGACCTCATCAACGAGGCCCTTCCGGCCGGGACCACCGACCCCACCACCTGGGACGCCGTCGCCAAGTTCGACAGCGTCGCGTTCGCCTACTGATCGGAGGAGCCCGTGGCTCGTACCGTGCCCGCCGCGGCCACCGTCGCCCCCGGCCAGTTCATCACCGGGGCCCTCTGGAACGCCCAAGTCACCGCGCTGAACAACTTCGCCCTGGCGGCGCCGGTGTTCTTCGGCTACGCGACGACCACCCAGTCCATCGCGGGCAGCAACGCGATGGTCGCCCTCAACCTCGACACAGAAACCCTGGACGCGGACGGCGGGCACAGCACCGTCACCAACACGTCCAGGTACACGCCGACTGTGGCCGGGCTGTACCTGGTGATCGGGTCGGTGGGCTGGCCGAACACGGTCACGGGCGACCGTCGATTGCAGATCGGCCTTAACGGCGGAGGCGTCATCGGCTCAGGTGCGTCCTTCGACCCCTCCAACGCCGTGACATCCGGCATGCAGACCAGCGCGTTCGTCACCTGCAACGGCACCACCGACTACATCGAGGTCATGGCCGCGCAAGCCTCCGGCGGCTCCCTCGTCACCAGCGCAGGCGCCAGCATTTTCACCGCGTCCATGCGCGTGCTCTGGATCAGCCGATAGCAAGGAGAAACGTCGTGAGCAGCGTCTACGAGACCACCGAGTACCAGTTCAGCTTCACCATCAACGCCGAGACCGGCGAGAACGACGGCGGCTTCACGCTGACCACCGCGGCCGGCGTCAACGACGAGATCGCCCTCGGCATCGTCGCCGCGTTCAACGCGCAGCCCTGGCCGCACGGCGTCGTCAACCCGATGTCGGTGCTCAAGCAAGACCTTGAGAACCGGGTCTACAGCACGAACCTCAACGCAACGCCACCGAACTTCAGCTGACCCTGCCACCCTGCGCCCCGAGCCCTGTGGCCGGGGCGTTCGTCATGCCCTGGAGGCAATCGTGATCCGCTTCATCGACGAGTACCCCGGGGCCGGCAGGCTCGGCCGCCACGTCGAGCACGACCCCCGCTCCCTCGCCTACGCCCTGTCCGAAGACCTCCTGCCGAGCACCTACACCTCGGCCACGCACACCGTGCGCATCGGAGTCCTGGACCAGGCCGCCCTTGGAAGCTGCACCGGCAACGCCGCCGAGGCGCTGGCCGGCACGGATCCGCTGTACGACGCGATCCCCGCCAAGACCGCCACCCGGCCGACGGGCGACCCGGTACGCGACGAGCAGCAGGCCGTCGCCCTGTACAGCGCGGCCACCCGCCTCGACTCGATCCGCGGCAACTACCCGCCCACCGACACCGGCTCCACCGGCCTGGCCGTCGCCAAAGCCGCCCAGAAGGCCGGGCTGATCAGCGGCTACCAGCACGCGCTCAGCCTCGACGCGACCCTGAAGGCGCTCACCGCGACGCCGCTGATCGTGGGCGTCAACTGGTACGAAGGATTCGACACCCCGGACTCGGCGGGCTTGGTCCACGTCTCGGGCTCGGTGCGCGGCGGCCACGAGTTCCTGCTGTACGGCATCGACGCGACCGCGAACACCGTGCTCGCACGCAACAGCTGGGGCACCGACTGGGGCGCGGCCGGCTGCTTCTCGTTCTCGTTCGACGACCTCGGCCGGCTCCTCGACGAGGACGGCGACGCGACCCTGTTCGTGCCGCTGACCAGCCCGGCGCCCACGCCGACACCGACCCCGACTCCGGTGGACGTCGACCAGGCGCTCGCAACCGCTGCCCGGACCTGGCTCGCGGCCAAGGGCCTGTGACGTGGGGGTCTACGGGCAGGACTGGGCGTCGTACCAGTCGCCTGCCCCGGACACGAACGGCCTCGACTTCGTATTCGTCAAGGTCACCGAAGGCATGTCGTACATCAACCCCGAGTGGGTGGCGCAACGCGACCACGCGAAAGCGGCCGGCCTGGTGTGGGGCGCCTACGCGTACCCCCACATGGCCAACGACCCGCAGGCCGAAGCCGACTTCTTCCTCGCCCAGGTCAACTGGCAGCCCGGCGACCTCATCGTCCTCGACTGGGAGGGCTACGACGCCGCCAACTCGGCAGTCTCACGGGCGCGGCAGGCCGAGTACAAGGACGCGTGGCTGCGGTACGTGAAGGGCCGCATGCCGCACCTGCGCGTCGGCATGTACGCCAACACGGACTACTGGCTCAACGTCGACCAGACCTCGTACTACGGCGACTTTCTCTGGATCGCCACCGCCGGCCGCGCCGCCGGTGATCCCGGCATTCAGGCGGACTGGCTGTTCCACCAGTACAGCGAGGCCGGCGGCCTCGACCGCGACTACTGCCACCTCGACGCCGCCGCCCTCCGCGCGTGGGCGCTCGGAACCCAACCCCAACCGGAGGACGACATGCCCACCCCCGCCGACGTCTGGTCGTACTCCCACGGCGACAAGCCGGACGTCCACCAGACCCTCGCCAACGCCGCGGCCGCGGCAGCCGCAGCACAAGCCGGCGTCGCCGCGCTCAGCAAGAAGGTCGATGCCCTCACCACGACCGGCGCGAGTGACGCGCAGATGCAGGCGCTCGCAGCCTCGATCGCCTCGAACCCGGCGCTCTCCGACGCCATCGCCGCGAAGGTCGCCGCGAACATCGCCGCCCGCCTCGCCAACTAGCAGAAACGGATCTGCCATGCCTCTCACCAACGCCGAACTGTGGGCCGCGGCCCTCGGCTACGTCCTCCCGCCCGTCATCGCCATCGTCAACCAGCCCAAGTGGTCCGGTGCGATCCGCGCCCTGTTCATGCTCCTCGTGGCCGGCGCCGACGGGCTCGGCAGCGCCTACTTCACCGGCGAGTTCTCCGGGAAGGCCGCCATCACCTGCGTGCTGACCGCCGCCGTCGCGATCGGCGTCGCCTACCACACCGTGTGGAAGCCCAGCGGGATCGCGCCGGGCATCGAGGTCGCCACCTCCACCGGCAGCAGGGCCCCGCAGCCGGCCGGGCCGCAGGGCGTCTGATGTGGGGCGCGGGGGCGCGGCGGCCTATCTCGCGCCGCCGCGTCGTCCTCGTCGTCGGCGGCCTCGGCTGGGCCTCATACGGCTACTTCGGGATCATCGGTAACCCCAGGTACGGCACGTCGAGGAGCCTGGACTTCCTGACGCGACACATCTCGCTGGCCACGCTCGGCTGGGGCTGGGTCGTCTGTGGGCTCGCCGCCGCGCTGATCGGACTCGCAACTGCCCGAGGGCAGCACGTCGGGTTCGCGGCCCTCGCCGTCCCAGCCGCCGTGTGGGCGGCAGCCTTCACGATCTCGGCGGCCCAGGGATACGGACCGGCGTCGGGTTCAGCAGCCGGATGGGTGAGCTTCGCGATCATCATTACGTGCGTGAGCGGCATGGAGGACCCTCTGCCACCTCACCTCAGAAAGCGGCGGTGACCGATGGACTGGGAAGTGATCGCCACGGCCGGTGTCGGGGCGCTCGGGGGCATGGCCGCCTGGTCACAGACCCGCCGGGCAGCCCGACGAGACGATTTCGCGGCGATCACAGCACGCCTCGATCAAGAACTGAAAGACGAGCGGACCCAGCGGAAGCTCCTCACAAGCTTCGTGCTCGACCTGATGAAGTGGGCCCAGAGAGTCGAGCCAACCTCGCAGGCCGGGCCGCTGCCGGAACCGCCGCAGGAACTCGACCTGTCACCCTGGCGGAGGTAATGCGTTTTGTTCTGCTTCACTGCTGGCAGACCGTCGAACCGAGGGGCGCGCCATGACAACGATGATCCATACGACGCGTGAAGAATTGGAAGAGCAGCGCCGCCAGCTCTTGGCAGAGGTGCGCATGGATTTTTCCGAGCTTCGAGACCGCGCAGCGGCCTACAACCTCAGCGCGGATGAACTCGACGTTTGGCACACCATCGAGGGCATCGACTACCTCCTCGAAGGCGACCACATGACCACCACGCTCATCTCGGCCGCCGCTCAGCCCGCCGCCGCCCCGCAGGCCCGCCGGATCCCGCTCGCCGACCGCGCCGCAGCCCAGCACGCCGGACGCGTCCCCGCCGCGCTCGACCGCGTCACCACAGCCGCCGACAACGTGCCGTCCGCCTCGGCGTTCCAGTCCTCGCTGTAGCTCCCAACGTGCGCCCCCTGCCAGGCCTTCGGGTCCGGCAGGGGGCGTCTTTGCGTGTAGCGGAGGAGCCGTGTCAGCCTCGGCTGGCCTTGACTGCATCGGTGTAGAGCTCGGTGGTCAAGTCGTCCTCCTCGATGCCGAGTTCGCCCAGGACGGAGCGGACGTCGTCAAGGGCCGCATCGACGTCGCCCTCCTCGGCGAGGGTTTCCAGCTCAATGAACGTGCCGTCGATCTCCGGGACGCGGACCAGCGTGGCAAGCATCTTGCGGCCGTTGGCCTCGAAGTCGTAGTTGCGGCACCGCTTCTCGAACTTGATGAGCGGCACGTACCCGAGTCCGCGGAGTACGGCATGCACGGCCTCGGGGTCACTGACGGTCGTCTCGTGTTCCGGCTTCGAGCCTGATGCCTTGTCGACCTTGGCGCCCTTGAAGGTCAGCAGGGTGCGGGTTTCGTCCGTGCCGTGGATGGTTCGCACGCGCAGCTCTTCGTCGGCGCTCTCCAGGCGGCCGGCGGAGTCGTCATAGTAGGTGTCCTGGTATACCTCGGCCCGGCCCGTGGCTCGCTCGTCGAGCCGCTTGAGTACCGACTCGGGCGCATGGACGTGCGCCTTCAGCTCTGCCTCGATCACCAGCGATCCCCTTTCCTACACCGTGCGTTCGGCCCCGTCGACGATCGCCTGCATCATGCGCCGGAACCCGCGGTACAGCGGTCCGTGCGGTGTCTCCATCACCTTGTAGCACGCCGACTCGTGCCCTTCCCAGCCCGCGTCAAAAGCGCCGACGAACATCGTCGAATCGGTGCGGATCACCCGCCAGGTTGGGAGCATGCTGTACCGGTAGACCTGCACGTCGCAGGTGCCGGCCAGTTCGCGCAGCCGTGCCTCGGCCAGACGCACACCGCTCGCCAGGGATTCGACCGACTCACCGATCTCGGCTGCTCGTTGGGCGAGAGCGTCGGACTCAGGATCAAGCAGCAGTAGGCGCACCCGCAGACCGTGGCCGCCCTGCTCGCGCGGTAGACAGGCCCGGAGCAGAGAGTCGTTGAGGCCGATCAAACCGAGGCCGCGGACCGCTAGGACATCGAGTTCCCGCGCCGCGCGGGCCTGCTGTTGGATCTCCTCGCGAGCGGACGCCTGGGCCGCGTAGACGCGTACCACTTCGGGAAACGCGGCCAGATCGAAGGCGGCCCCGCCGGACCGTTTCTCTCTGCTGGCCGCGAGGCCGAGCAGGTGGCGGGCATCGTCGGGCATGTCGAGGCCATCGGCGATCCGCTCGTACACGTCGAGGCGGGACACTTCCCGATGGCCGTTGATGATCTCGTTGACGCGGCCCTGCGCCATGTCGACGGCTGCGCCGATCTTCGCCTGGCTGGCCCCGGAGTACTGCTGAACGCACCGGAAGACCGCGCCCATGTCGCGGCGTCGCAGCGCCTGGCGGACCTCAGCCGTCTCCCATGCCCACAGGGGCAGGTCGATTCCCGGCGTGATCGGCTGCACGGCCAACTCCTCTATCCGTGAACGGAATAGGAATCCATCTCAGCGTGAGATTACCGCTTGGGTATCGAGCCAGCACGGTGCGTCACAAGATCCTTGGTGCCGACGTAGCCGACGGCGGAGGCATCCATGAGCACACCCGCATCCCACCCCTTGAAGGGCGCGGACAGCACGGCAATCTCCGACTGGCTTGCCGCGAGCCTCAACACTCCCGGCAACGCCCACCGCCAGTGGGCCGAGACCACAGTCGCCGGCCTCGCGCTCGGCCGGCGGTTCGCCGCGGTACGGCTGGAGGACCAGCTGGTGTACGCGGTGGCGGTCAGCTCGCCCGCGATGACGACGGCATCCACCGTGCTGGGCGCCCTGGGCGGCCCCATCATCCACGCCCCGCACAGCCGCCGGTTCTACGCCCTGGTCCCCGCCTCCCCGCCCGGTCACGTCCTCGGCCCGCACGCCGAGTACCTGGGCCTCGGCTGCTTCCTCGGCGTGCCCCGGGTAGGCGACGACCAGCCCGACGAGCTCGCGAGCTACTGGTTCGTCCCCATGACGAGGCCGGGCGCCCTGTGCGATCCGAACCGCGTGCTCGACCTGGTCGAGACGGGCACGGCCGTGCTCAACAGGATGACCGAATCGTGAGCCAGACACAGACACCCAGCGCCTACGTCACCCCAGAGTGCCGCGAGGCCCGCAACCTCTTCTGGCGCGGCGGACACCTCCTCTGCCCCGGCCCGCTCGAAGTACGGCAGCCGCCTGGTGCCGTGGCCATAGAGACACTCCGGTGCGCCTGCTCCTGCCACGAGACCGACCGTTGACTCCCCGACCTGGCCGACGCGCCCTCCCTGCCACACTGACGCCATGACTGACACGCCTTGGGTCAACCCACCGAAGAACCCGCCGGTCCAGTGCATCAAGTGCAAGGGCACGGCGGTGGTTCTCACGAAGGCGGCGCACCCCGAGACCGGTGAGTTGCAGTGGCGGCTCACCTGCCTGGATTGCCGTGTTGCCTGGCCCCAGGACCAGCACGGAGGGCACCCCGATGAGTACGCCTAGGAGGAACGATGTTCCTGCACGCCCGCAAGCTGATCAAGAAACTCGCTGAACTGTGCGACTGCCCCGCCTGCGGCAGCAAGTCGTACTACATGGACACGAACGGCAAACAGCACTGCATGGACTGCGGGAACGAGTGGTGACGCCGGCACCCGTCGAGGGGCAGCTCACCGACGACATGGCGTGGGCTCGGTTGTACGACCTGGCGCTCAGCGTCGCCGAGGAACACGGCGCGACCATCCCTGAGAGCGCACGCACCGTCGGGCCGTACCGATTCATGAAGGCCATCACGGACATGGACAACGGCCTGACTCTGTCCTGGGAGGGGCGGAAGGCGTAACAGCCCCGCGAACTCCGCTCCCTGCCGCCGCCGATCCGGCAGGGAGCGGGCTGGACCCGTTTCGGCTGTGCCCCCGGGATACCGAGCCGGAGCGGTGCGAGAAGGCCCCGACCGGGCGTGCGGATCCGGTCGGGGCCTTCGCGTGCGCGGAACCATGATCCACATCACTTCGGCCGAGCATCGGCCGAGCTGGCGATCTCCAGACCCCCGAAAACGACCGAAGCCCCAGCTCGGTATCTATCTGAGCTGGGGCTTCTCGGTAGGCCATGTCGGACTCGAACCGACAACCAACGGATTAAAAGTCCGCTGCTCTGCCAATTGAGCTAATGGCCCTTGGCGAGTCACCCCCGAGCATAGCCGGACGGCGCCCGGCAGCCGATCGGGTATCGGTTGTCGGGCCCGTCGCGGGTCGCGGGTCGGGGCGCCGCGTCCTGGCGGATGCGGACAGAGTGGGGCGAATCTCCGCTCGGGGCGGGTTCGGTCCGCCCCGGGTGTCAGGCGGCGGGCTCACTCCCGCGGCGCCCCCGCCCCCTCCGGCCGCAGGAACCAGTGCCGGGCCGAGGCCAGCCACCACACCGTGGCGAAGCCCAGGACCGCCAGGACGGCGATCGGAGCGTAGTTGAAGGTCTCCCAGGTGACCGGGGAGACCTGCGGCAGCATGAACAGGACTGTGATGACCGCCACCCAGGCCACCGCCACGATGCCGATCGGGCGCGACCAGCGGCCCAGGTGCCAGGGGCCCCGGGCGAACCCGTCGCCGCGGAACAGGCGCAGCAGGGTGGGGATGACGTACGCGATGTAGAGGCCGATGACCGCGATCGAGGTCACGGCCGCGTAGGCCGTCACGTTGATCAGGTAAGGGAGGCCGAGGACCAGCGCCGCGCCCGCGGCCAGCCAGACCGCCGCGACCGGGGTGCGGGTGCGCGGGCTCACCGTGTGCCACAGGCGCGAGAACGGCAGCGCGCCGTCGCGTGAAAAGGCGTAGATCATGCGGGAGTTGGCGGTCACCGAGGCCATCCCGCAGAAGAGCTGGGCGCCGATCACCACCAGGAGGAGCAGTTTTCCGCCGGTCGCGCCGAGCGAGTCCAGGAGGATCTGGGCGGGGGGCGCGCCCGTGTCCGAGTTCAGCTGGGTGTCGTACGCGCCGATCGCGTACGTGAAGCCGAGCAGGAGCACGAAACCCGCTATCCAGGACGTCCAGATGGAGCGGACGATGCCGCGCGGGCCGGCCGTCGAGGCGTCGTGGGTCTCCTCCGTCATGTGGGCGGAGGCGTCGTAGCCGGTGAAGGTGTACTGCGCCATCAACAGGCCGATCAGCACCACGTACACGCTGTTGGTGAAGCCGGTCTCGTTCACGAAGTCGGTGAAGACGAACGAGGTCGAGCGGTGGTGGTCGGGGACGAGCGCCAGGGCCGCCACGATCGCCAGCACGCCGAGCACGTGCCACCACACGCTCACGCTGTTGAGGAACGCCACGATCCGCACGCCGAAGGTGTTCAGGAGGCCGTGCAGGAGCAGGATCGCGGCGAAGAGCAGGATGGTGCGGGCCGGGGTGACCCCGAAGCCGAACTGGAGGTTCAGGTAAGCCCCGAGGAAGGACGCCGCGCCGAAGTCGACGCCCGCCGTCACCGCGATCTGGCCGAGGACGTTGAACCAGCCCGTGAACCAGGCCCAGGCGGCGGCCTGCCGGGGCGGCGCGAGGCGGTGGGCCCAGAAGTAGAGGCCCGCCGAGGTCGGGTAGGCGGAGCAGATCTCGGCCATCGCGAGGCCGACGATCAGCGTCATCAGGCCCACCGCCACCCAGCCCCAGGTGATGAGGGCGGGTCCGCCGGTCTTCATGCCGTACGCGTACATCGTCAGGCAGCCGGAGAGCACGGAGATGATCGTGAACGAGACGGCGTAGTTGGAGAACGCCGACATGCGCCGGGCGAGGACCTGCTTGTAGCCGAGCTGGGCCAGGAGTTCCTCGTCGGTCGTCGCGCCGGTGGTGCCTGGTGTCTGCCCTGGAGTGCCTGGTCTCTCAGGGGAGTTGGGGCTGGCGTCGTTTGTCATGCCCCCAGCGATTCCCAACCCGCGGGTAGGGCATGCGTCGGCGCGGGGCCGAGATGGCCGATATCCAGCGGTCCGGAGGGCTCGGCAGCTTTGGTTACGGGTTCGGGCTCCGGCTC
Organism: Streptomyces sp. CB01201; assembly: GCF_002803085.1. Taxonomy (GTDB): domain Bacteria; phylum Actinomycetota; class Actinomycetes; order Streptomycetales; family Streptomycetaceae; genus Streptomyces; species Streptomyces hundungensis. The sequence goes on from NZ_NNBJ01000030.1 coordinate 74,752, forward strand.
AACTTCCGTGGTGCCGGCCAGAAGCCAGGGCGCCGGCGAGCCGCGCTCTCGGATCGCCGGTGACGCGGTGCGCGGAACGTCCGGTGGGCCAGGTCGAGATTCCGTCGTCCAGCCACCTCGGAACAACGTGGAAGTGCAGATGGGGCACCGACTGCTCCGATCCGGGGCCGCTGGCGCTGAGGATGTTCACGCCCGAGGCGTTCAAGGCGGTCCGCGCAGCCTCGGCCACGCGCTGCACCAGCGCCGTCGTCCCGGCGAGCACCTCGGGCGGGGTCTCGAACACATCCGCATAGTGCGACGTCGGAACCACCAGAGTGTGCCCCGGCGCCAGCGGGTTCAGTGGAGCAAAAGCACAGGCCACCGGGCCACGATGCACCCAACTCGCCGTGCCCTCACGGATGAGCCCGCCGAAAGTGCAATCCATGCGACCGACCCTGCCAGATGGGGGGTCACGAGCGCCGGTCCCCCGGGGGGGCGGTAGGTCCGGAGGGTTCGGGGTTCACGGGTTCACGGCCGCGGAGTTCACGGGTTCACGGGTTCACGGGTTCGCGGCCGTGGAGTTCGAGGGGGCGCGCCCGCCAGGGGGGGCGGCTCGGCCCACGCACAAGGGCCCGTACGCCACCGGGCAGGTGGGGTACGGGCCCTGATGAGCCGTCGGGCAGCGGGATCAGCCGTTGCGCCTCAGGCGGGGTTCAGCACGATCAGCCGTTGCGCTTCCAGCGGGGCTTGTCGTCGCGGCGGCCGCCGAAGGAACCGGTGTTGGTGCCGGTGCCGCGGTGCTCGTCACGACGGCCGTACGGACGGTCGTGGCCGCCGGAGCGGAAGCCGCCGCCGGAGGGACGGTCGTCACGACGGTCGCGGTTGAACGGACGGTCGCTGCCACCGCGGTTGAAGCCGCCCGAGGGGCGCTCGTCACGACGGTCGCGGTTGAAGCCGCCACGGTCGCCACCGCGGTCGTCGCGGTTGAAGCCACCGGACGGACGGTCGTCGCGGCGGAAGCCGCCACGGTCGCCACCGCGGTCATCGCGGTTGAAGCCGCCCGAGGGACGGTCGTCGCGACGGAAGCCACCGGACGGACGGTCGTCGCGGCGGAAGCCGCCACGGTCGCCACCGCGGTCGTCACGGTTGAAGCCACCCGAGGGGCGCTCGTCACGACGGTCACGGTTGAAGCCGCCCGAGGGACGGTCGTCACGACGGAAACCACCGGAGGGACGCTCGTCACGACGGTCGCGGTTGAACGGACGGTCGCCGCCACCGCGGTTGAAGCCGCCCGAGGGACGGTCGTCACGACGGTCGCGGTTGAAGCCGCCACGGTCGCCACCGCGGTTGTCGCGGCGCTCGAAGTTGCCCCGGTCGTCACGGCGCTGGAAGTTGCCGCGGTCCTCGCGGGATTCCTGCACCGGCACGGCAGCGGCGGCGGCAGCCGCGACCTCGGCCTCGGCCTCGGCGGCGACCTCGGCGACCGCGGCCTCCGGGTCCTCGCCGCGCTCACGGGCGGCGCGGGCCACCAGGCGGTCGGCCTCCTCGCGGAGCTCACCGGCCCGACGGGTCAGGCGCTCCAGCTGCTTGGTGAGGTCGGCGACCTCGCGCTCGGCCTGCTTGGCCGAGTTGTTCGCGGAGTCGGCCTGGACCTCGGTCAGCGAACGGGCGCCGGTGATCTCGGCGACCTCCGGGTCGAACGCGCCGGCGCTCTGGATGATGTGGCGCGAGGCGTCGACGCCCGCGTCCTCCATCAGCCGGAAGATCTGGCGGCGCTGGTGCGGCAGCGAGAGCGAGACGACGACACCGGACTTGCCGGCGCGGGCGGTACGGCCCGAGCGGTGCAGGTAGTCCTTGTGGTCGCCGGCCGGGTCCACGTTGAGGACCAGGTCGATGCCGTCGACGTGGATGCCGCGGGCGGCGACGTCGGTGGCGACCAGGGCGTTGACGTAGCCCTTCTTGAAGTCCTCAAGGACGCGGGTACGGGCGCCCTGGGTCATGCCGCCGTGCAGCGCGTCGGCCTTCACGCCCGACTCGCAGAGCTGCTCGGCGATGCGGTCCGCGCCCAGCTGGGTGCGGACGAAGATGATCGTGCGGCCCTTGCGGGCTGCGATGGCGGCGGTGACCGGCGCCTTGTCCTTGGGCTTCACGACCAGGACGTGGTGGGTCATCGTCGAGACGTTGCCCTGCGCGCTGTCGACCTCGTGCGTGACGGGGTTCGTCAGGTAGCGCTTGACCAGGGTGGAGATCTCGTTCTCCATCGTGGCGGAGAAGAGCATCCGCTGGCCGCCGCCGGGGATCTGGTCGAGCAGCTCGGTGACCTCGGGCAGGAAGCCCAGGTCGGACATCTGGTCGGCCTCGTCGAGGACGGCGACCTGGACGTTGGCGAGCGAGCAGGCGCCGCGGTTGATGAGGTCGCGCAGCCGGCCCGGGGTGGCGACGAGGACGTCGACGCCGCGCTCCAGGGCGTAGATCTGGTTGCTCATCGAGGTGCCGCCGCAGACGACCTTCATCTTCAGGCCGAGCACGTCGCCGTACGGCTGGAGGGCGTCCGCGACCTGCATCGCGAGCTCACGCGTCGGCGTGAGGATGATCGCGCGGGGCTTCTTCTTCTCGGTGTGCCCGCCGGCCAGCGCGGCCAGGGTGGGCAGACCGAAGGAGAGGGTCTTGCCGGAGCCGGTACGGCCACGGCCGAGGATGTCCTTGCCGGCCAGGGCGTCCGGGATGGTCGCGGCCTGGATCGGGAAGGGGGTGGTCACCCCGTTCTGGGCGAGCTTGCGCACGACGCCCTCGGGCAGACCGAGGTCCGCGAAGGTGACGGCCGGCTCGGTGTTCTCGTCCGCCTCGGAGTCGGATTCGACGATCTCGACGACCTCGATGACGTCGGAGGCCGCTACGGCCTCGACGACGTCGTTCTCACGGGCCTCGATGGAGTCGTTGTTCTCGTTCTCGGGCAGGACGGAGTGATCAGTGCTGGAAATGGACATGCGAAATGCGAAACCTTCCGGAGTCTCGGCACGCGCCCGTCAACTCCGTGAATTCGCAATTCGACCGCCTCAATGCGGTCAGCCACGGCTAGGGAGAGTACGCGCCACACGGCGCTCTTCTGTGTCGGCGCCGGGCAATGGGATCAAACGATCTACTACCATACGCACCCCCACCCCCCTAAGGCAAACCGAGTCCCCCTAAACCGGTCCGACCTGCGGTGATGCACTGGGCTCCGACTGGAGCGGAGCCTGGTTCGTGCGCAGCGCGCTGTTGTGCGTGTCGGCCCCCGGAGTCGTCGACGGGGAGGCCGGCGGAGGCGAGACGGGCGGCGGGGGCGGGGACGAGACCGGCGGCGGGGCCGGCACCGAGTGGCTGGCCGACGGAGCCGGCCGCGAGGGGGCTCCCGGCGACGGCTTGGCCGGGGCCGGGACGCCGGGCTTCGGGTGCGCGCCCGCCGAGGGCACGGCCGCGCCGGACGCCCCAGGCGTCCCGCTCGCGCTCGGCACCCCGGACGAGCCGCCCGGCGCCTTCGGGTCGTGCTTGCCGGTACGTTCCCGGCCCTCGCCGGAGCCGCCCTTGCCCTCGTCGTCGGATTTGGCGGCCTCGCCGTGCCGCCCGGCGGACACCGACGGCTTCGGCTTCCCCTCGTTGTCGCTCACGCTCATGCAGCCCGCCGACGCCGTGAGCACCAGGACGGTCACGGCCAGCTCGGCCAGGCGGACAGGGGTGGTCAACTGGCGCACGGGGGCACCTCCGGGACACGGGAGTGGGGTCACACGTTCCAACTCCCGGCCCCCCACCGGGGACACGCCCGGGCCGCACCCGGCTTGCGCCCGACATCCGTCCGACATTCGTCCGACAGCCGTCCGGCATCCGTCCGGCATCCCTCCGAGACGGCGTGGCCCTCGCGCCGGGCGCGGAAGGGGATCACCGGGCGCGGGACCGAAGCGGCGGGCGCGGGACGGAAGCAGCGGTCGCGGAACGGGAGCAGCGGCACCCGGGCCAATTCGGCGGCGGGATCAGCCGTAGCCGAGGGCGTGGAGGCGCTCGTCGTCGATGCCGAAGTGATGGGCGATCTCGTGAACCACCGTCACCTCCGTCTCGGCGACGACTTCCTCGCGCGTCTCGCACATCCGCAGCGTGGGACCCCGGTAGATGGTGATCCGGTCCGGGAGCACCCCGGCGTACCACTCGCCCCGGTCGGTGAGCGGGGTTCCCTCGTAGAGGCCGAGCAGCTCGGGATCGTCGGGGGCGGGTTCGTCCTCGACGAACACCGCGACGTTGTCCATCAGCCGTGTCAGCTCGGGCGGGATCCGGTCCAGCGCCTCGCCGACCAGTTCCTCGAACTCCTCGCGCGTCATCTCCAGCACCCGGCCATTGTCGGTCACGTATCGGCGTACGGGCGCGTTCGGGCGTGTTCGGACGCGTCCGCGCGGCCGTCCGGCCCCGCCGCACCCCGCCGCACCCCGCCAAGTGCCGCCGAGTGTCGCCGAGCGCCGCCGGACCCGTGCCGGGCGGCCCCTCGGCGGCCGGGGCGCGGCGGCCTCGGCGCACCCCCGCGTGACCTCCCCGGAAACCGTTTTGGCGATACCTCCCTGCATCCCATATGCTTCTCACGTCCCCGACGCGCTGCGAAGCGCCCAGGCGGGCCAATTAGCCCTCATCGTCTAGTGGCCCAGGACGCCGCCCTTTCAAGGCGGTAGCACGGGTTCGAATCCCGTTGGGGGCACGCACAATCCTGTGCGAGACTTGGTCTCGCGCAAGCTTGGTCCTGTGGAGCAGTTTGGAGTGCTCGCCACCCTGTCAAGGTGGAGGCCGCGGGTTCAAATCCCGTCAGGACCGCTGCGGTTCACTTCGGTGAAGCGCGTGGCTGGGTAGCTCAGTTGGTACGAGCGATCGCCTGAAAAGCGATAGGTCGCCGGTTCGACCCCGGCCCCAGCCACACCACTGAAAACGTCCCGGACGGCATGCCGTCTGGGACGTTTTTCATGGCGTCCGGCGCACAGGCCGTCGTCGCGGTGGCTCAACACCGCTTCGATGCCCGTCTCCGTCCCGTTGCCGCGTACCTGCCCCGGACGCCGGCCGAGACCGTGAGGGCCCGCGGGACGCACGGTTGCGCGCGTACGGCCCGCACGGCTCCGAGGGATCCCCCGTATTCCCCCGCATTCACCGATGAGATCGCGGACGGCGCTGATGGGACGCGGCCGGGGGCATCCGCCGTGGCTGCCGCGCCCGGTCCGGTTGCGGACCCGGGCGGCCCGTTCGCAGGCAGGATCTACGTGGGCGTGGACAGGACGACCGTGCGTGGCGGCTGCGGGGACTGGGCCGGAGTGACGTGGGCGGTGCCCGTGCGGAATTCCTGGGGGCTCATGCCGCGGACGCGTTTGAAGGCCGTCGAGAGGGCGAAGGCCGAGCTGTAGCCCACCCGGCGGGCCACCGTCGCGATCGTGGCGTCGCGCTCGCGCAGGAGGTCCGCGGCGAGGGCCAGACGCCAGCCGGTCAGGTAGGCCATCGGCGGCTCGCCCACGATGTCGGTGAAGCGACGGGCCATGGAGGCCCGCGAGACGCCGGCCTTGAGCGCGAGTTCCCCGACGGTCCAGCCGTGGGCGGGGTTCTCGTGGAGCAGCCGCAGGGCCAGGCCGACCACCGGATCGCTCTGGGCGCGGTACCAGGACGGGGACCCGCTGTCGGGTTCCGCGAGCCAGGTGCGCAGAGCGCCGACCAGCAGCAGGTCCAGCAGCCGGTCCAGGACGATCTCCTGGCCCGGTTCGTCCCTGGAGATCTCCGAGGCCAACAGGGGCACCAGGGTTCCGTCGGCGGTCTCCGCCGGGCGGACCAGGATGGCCGGCAGCGTGGTCAGCAGCCGGCGGCCGATCTCACTCGGCGTCTGGTAGGTGCCGCTCAGCATCACCGCCGAGTCGACGTCCTGGAAGCCGTCGCCCCAGGTACGGACGCCGAGCGCCATCCGCTCGGTGACGTCCTCGCCCTCGAGCGTGCTGCACCGCTGCTGAGGGCCGACGATGACCTGGACCGGCGTGTCCGGGGCGTCCGCGAGGGTGTACGGCTCGGGGCCCCGCATGACGGCCATGTCGCCCGGGCGGGTCAGGATCGGGGTGCCGTGGTCAGGTATCAGCCACGCCTCACCGTGCACCATCGTCACGACGGACAGCGGGGCCCGGTCTTCGATGCGCAGTGACCAGGGTGGGTTCAAGACGGACTTGAGGAGGAAGGCACCCCGGGCCTTCGGGGCTTCGAGGAGGCCGGTCAGCGAGTCCATCCATACATCCTTCCCATACATCCTTCCAAAACAGCCCGAGGAAGCGCCCGCTCTCCGTCGGGGGGTTTCGGGAGAGCGGGCGCCGTTCCGGGAGGGGTGGACCAGGTGGTGCGGCGGGGCTAGGCCGCTGCCGCCCGGCCGTGCAGCGTCAGTACGCGGCCCAGCGCGGTCAGGGCCGCCGTACAGGCCACCGTGCGAACGAGGTTGCCGGAGGTCCAGCGGTTGCCGAAGCGGGAGCGGGCCGCCGCGGCGTCTGGCCCGGCCAGTGCGAGCTGGTTGTTGAGAGGGATGTTCACCATCGCGGTCACGGCCATCGACAAGCCGTACAGCGCGAAGGCGAGCCAGCCCCAACGCGCCGCGTTCGGGCGGCCGCCACGCTGCTGTTGCGAGGCTGCCAGCCCGGTCGCCAGGAAGGTGCCCAGGAAGAGCAGGCCGAACAGGCCGTTGTCGATCGCCTCGTTGATGTTGCGCATGGCCGTCACGTAGGTCTGGTCGTCGCCACGCCCCAGACCCGGCATGACCGAGACGTCGAACGCGAAGTAGAGGCCGGCCATCAAGCCGGTGCCCACCGTCGCCGCCACCAGGGATACGGACTCCTTCGCCGTGGCGGTCACGTCAGACGTCCCAGACCCCGGCGGCCGCCGCGTCGCGGGCGAAGTCCGCGAAGTCCTTGGGCTTGCGGCCCAGGGCCTCCTCCACACCGTGCACCAGATGCGCGTTGCGTCCGTCCAGGATCGTGGTGAACAGATCGGCGAACTCCTCCGGGAGGTCGTTGTCGCGCAGCACCGCGCGGTACTCCTCACTCGTGACCGTGGTGTACGTGATCTCGCGCCCGGTGGCCTTCGAGATCTCGGCGGCCACATCGCTGTAGCTGAGCAGGCGGGGTCCGGACAGCTCGTAGGTCTTCCCGATGTGCTGGTCGTCGGTCAGCGCGGCCACCACGACGTCGGCTATGTCGTCGGCATCGACGAAGGCCTCCACCGCGTCGCCGGTCGGCAGGGCGAGCTCGCCGGCCAGTACGGGATCCAGGAAGAAGCTCTCGGAGAAGTTCTGGTTGAACCAGCTGGAACGCACGATGGTCCAGTCGGCGCCGGAGGCCTTCAGGTTGTTCTCGCTGACCTGTGCGGCTTCCTCACCGCGCCCCGACAGCAGCACCAGGCGACGCACGCCGCTCGCCACCGCCATCTTGGAGAACGCGCCGACCTGCTCCGCGGCCCCCGGGAAGGCGAGGTCGGGGTGGTAGGTCACGTACACCCGGTCGACGCCGTCCAGCGCCGGCCCCCACGTGGCGGGCTCGTTCCAGTCGAAGGCGGGCTCGCCCGTCCGGGAACCGATCCGGACCTGACGGCCCTGGGCTGAGAGCTTCTGGGCGACACGTCGGCCGGTCTTGCCGTGACCGCCGATAACGAGGGTGATCCGCGTGTTCTGAGTCATGAGTGCAGTCAAGTCCAGTCCCGCGAGACGCACCATATCCACGAATCTCAGGTTCATACGCGTGCGTCCAAGGATCAGGAAACGGGCGGAAGAATCCGCCAACGCCCATAGGATCTCCGCGACTTGACGATTTCACGACCGCTGTCCTGAAGCTCCCGCGCCCGGGAACTCCGGGGCGTACGAGCAGGGGGACACGATGGAGACCGCGCGCTTGGCCTCGCTCATAGCGGCCACCGTCACGATGGGCCTGGTCAGCGGCCTGTTCTACGGTTTCGCCATCGCCGTGATGCCAGGCCTCAAAGGCGCCGACGACCGTACGGTCATCGAAGTCATGCAGCGCGTCAACGTGGCCATCCTCAATGGGTGGTTCATTCTCGGCTACCTCGGCGCGTTCGTCTGCACCGCCCTGGCGCTGGCCCTGCACGTCCCGTCCGACGGCCGCGCCGTGCTGCCTGCACTGATCGCGGCCCTGGTCTGCTGCATCGTTTCCATGGGCATCACGAACAAGGTGAACATCCCCCTGAACAACGCCCTTGCGAACGCCGGCCCGGCCGCAGCCGGCCGCGAACCGGCCGCCGTTCGCCGCGCCTTCGAGGGCCCCTGGGTGCGCGCCAACGTCTGGCGCACCGTGCTGTGCACGGCCTCAACCGGTTTTCTGGCCTGGGCCTTGTTCCTGCACGGCAGGATGCGCTGAGCGCCGGCCGCCGGTCGGCGCGGCGAGGTCAGCGGGTGGCACGTCCGTAGAGGACGAGGGCGCGGGAGAGGGCCGTCAGGGCAGCCGTGCACAGCAGGGTGCGCATGATGTTGGTGGTGGCCCAGGTGCCCTTGAACTTGTCGACGATCGAGAAGTCCGTCATCTTCGCCGCGTTGCCCGCGTCGGCCAGCTCGTTGTTCAGCGGGATGTCCACGGAGAAGGTGATCATCAGGACGATGAGGTAGGCCACGGATGCCGCCCCCACCCAGATCGCCACGGCGCGGCGGCCCTTGCGGAACTCGACGACCGCCGAGGCCGCGGACGTCAGCAGCGCGAGCACGAACACCATGCCGAAGAGCCCGTTGCCGTCGATCGCCTTGTTGAAGGACTGCATCGCGGTGACGTACGTACGCTCGTCACCCGCCGCCAGACCCGGCATCACGGAAATGTCGAACGCGAAGAAGAGGCCGGCCATTAACCCTATGAGGATCGTCGAGATCAGGAGAAGGGCGGTCGCCACCTTGCTGCTCCCGGCGGCGGGCGCCGGCCCGGGCGGGCTTGTGTACGGACCGGGGCCGCCACCGGGATACTGCTGGTAGCTACCGGCAGGATTGTAGTTCATGGCACGTCCTCATCTCAGATGGTGGGAAAATCACCTGTCGCTCTTCATGCACGCATCCGATGGCATCATTCCACGTATCGGGCCGTTCACCGGAGGCACCAAGCGGAACCAGGCACGCCATTTAATAAAGCGGTCGCTTAAAGGGAATGTCGATCCCCTTTTCCGTCGATCCGACCTTAGCGGATTCTGAAGTTGCCCATCATTCCCATCACCTAATGATCCAGAAGGTGGCAATCGTGGATGTATGTCCCTTTGTTGCGTTCTGAAGGTGCCGTTCAGCTTCACCACCCCGCCGGGGAAGAGGCGGACCGTGCGCGTGCGGCCCACCCCGGCCGGGCCCGTCGCGGCATGGCCGCACTCCCGGCACCCGGAGCCGGACCGGATGCGTACGGGGGCAGCGCGAGATGATTACATTCGCATTCGTAACGGTTCAGAATCCCGAGCTGCGGTGCCAAGCCGAGGCGCAGCACCCCCGCCATCCGGTCCGGTGTCGCGGGAGTGTCCGAGGCACAGCGGCGGGCGCCGGGGCAGCCGGGCGTGCGACGGGTGCCGCCGCAGGTGAGCGGCGGCAGCCGTCGAGCGGATGGATCAGGCGTCGGGAATGGACGGTACGCGGTGGGCGGACGCGCCGTGGGCGCCTTCGGTGACCGCCGTCAGGACCGGCTCAAGCGCGGTGAAGCGGCCCGGGGCCCGCCACGGCTCCTGGGCGCGCAGCAGCCCCAGGTACGCCGCCTCCGTCTCGGGCGCCGGGCTGATGCCCAGCTCCTCCGCCAGCACCTCGCGCAGCTGCTGGTAGCTCCTGATCGCCTCGGCACGGTTGCCCGCCCGGGTGTGAGCCGTCATCCGGCAGCGGTAAGCGCTCTCCCGGAACGGTGCGCGGCGGACCGCCTCCTCCGCGTATCGCAACGCATGGTGCTCGATACCGAGACTGGACGAGGACAGGCTCGCGATCTCCAGGGCCTTGAGGCGGACTTCTTCGAGTTGCTCGCGCATCGTGTTGACCCACTCGCCCTCGCGCGAGGGAAGGAACGAACCACGCAGGCTGGTCACCGCGCCGGCCGCGAGCTGCTGGGCCACCACAAAGGAGCCGTTTGCGAAAGCATCGGCAGCTTCGGTCACCGCGGCTTCCGCGCACTCCACGTCCACGACCACGTCCTGCGGCAGCCGCAGAATGTAACGGCCCCCCTGCGCCACCAGCGGAGTGACCCCGGGCTGATCGTGCGAAGTCGTGACGAAGGTGCGCACACGACTCACGACGCTCCGCAATGCGGACGCCCAGGTGTCCGGAAGCCCCTCAGGCCACACCGTTTCCGCTAATTGGTGCCGTTCCGTACCGACGTTCCGCTCAACAAGCATCCGAGCGAAAGCCACCTGCGCCTGGGCACTCGAAAGACGCCGAGGTGGACCCCCGTTTGTCTCGATTGTGACTAGATTGATGAGCCTGATCATCACTTCAGCTCCCCCAAGCTCGTGCATAGCTTCTCTTAGCTTGTGCGCCCAGAGGATATGTACGGGCTATCAGCGGATGTCAACCGGGATAGCAAATAACAGTACGACAACGCTGTGTGTCCCATCCTCCGTAGCGGTCTTGCGCCGCTATTGCGCCCCGCGGGCATTAATGAGTTCCGCCAGGGCCCGCCCGAAAGAACGCCGGGTCACTTATGGGGTTCCGGATTCGCCGGATGCTCGCGACGAGGAGAAGTAGTGACCGTATCCGCCTGGGACCGCCTCGAACCGAAGCTGTCGTACTTCCGCGACCGGGTGCGGTCTCTTGAGTACGAGCCTGCCCGGAAGAACAGCTTCGTCGCCTACACCGTCGAGCGCGATTCGGCGTACGCGGACCAGGACGGTCGGCGCCTGCTGATGATGTCCGGATACAGCTACCTGGGTCTGGCCGGGGACGAGCGCGTCGTCGCGGCGGCCAAGGCCGCCGTCGACCGCTACGGCACCGGCAACCACGGGGTCCGCGCGCTGGCCGGCTCCACGCCGCTGCACGAGGAACTGGAGGCCGAGGTCGCCCAGTTCGCCGGCCGTGAGCAGGCCCTCGTCTTCGGCTCCGGCTATGCGGCGAACGTCGGCACCGTCGGCGCGCTGGTCGGTCCCGGCGACACCGTCTTCATCGACAAGTACGACCATGCCAGCATCGTCGACGGATGCAAGCTCTCCGGCGCCACCGTCGTCCGCTTCCGCCACAACGACGTCGCCCATCTGGAGCGCCGCCTCAACACCGCCCCCGACACCGGCGTCCGCCTGGTCATCGTCGACAGCGTCTACTCGATGGACGGCGACATCGCCCCCCTCCTCGACCTGCGCAAGGTCTGCGACACCCACAACGCGCTGCTGATGGTGGACGAGGCCCACGCGCTCGGCGTCATCGGCGCCACCGGCAAGGGCATCGAGGAGCACTTCGGTCACGAGGCAAAGGTCGATGTCAAGCTCGGCACCCTGTCGAAGGCCGTCCCCTCCATGGGCGGCTGGGTCGCCGGTTCCGCCGAACTCATCCACCACCTCAAGTACGCGGCCCGTCCCTTCCTCTTCTCCGCCGCCCTGGGTCCGGCCCAGGCCGCCGCTGCCCTGGAGTCCTTGCGGATTCTCCAACGCGAGCCGAACCGCGTGGAGTTCATCCAGCGCGAGTCCGCCCGCTTCCGCTCCCTCCTCCACGAGTCCGGCCTGAGCACCATGGAGAGTGAGACCGCTGTCGTCCCGCTGATCGCCGGGTCCGACACCGCCGCCTACGACTTCGCCACTGTCAGCCGCAAGAACGGCGTCATCGGCCTCCCGGTGGTCACCCCGGCCGTCCCCAACGACCTGGCCCGGCTGCGCATCGCCATCACCGCCGCCCACACCACGGCCGACATCGACTTCGCCGCCGAGGCCTTCATCTCGTCGGCCCGCCAGTGCCGGATCATCTGAGCGCCCTCACGACCGTCCCGTACCCGCCTCTTACGCCTCAGGGAGCAGACATGCCTCGATCGCCGAGGGGCAGTTCGGCGCAGCCGTCCGTGGCCATCACCGGCATGGGCGTGGTCACCCCCGGCGGATGCACCCCGGACGAGCTGTGGAACACGCTGCGGGCCGGACGGTCCACCGCCGCCGAGCTCACCCATTTCGACCTTGGCCGCCACCGGGTACGGATCGGCTGCCGGGTCCGTGGCCTGGGCGGACTCGACGGGCTCGTGCCGGCCAAGGACGTACGCCGCATGGACCCCTTCGCCCACTACGGCACGGCCGCGGCTCTCGCCGCGCACCGCGACGCGGGATCGCCCACCGCCGAAGCCGGACGCACCGCCGTCGTCGTCGGCAACGCTGTTGGCGGCCGCGCCACCAGCGACTTGGAGTCCGCCCACTTCAGCGCGGGCGGACCCGCCATGGTCAACCCGCTGATGCCGCTGATGACGATGCCCAACGCGGCCGCCGCCCAGATCGCGATCCGGCTCGGCTGGACCGGTCCCGCCCTGACCGTCGCCAACACCTGTGCCAGCGGCGCCGACGCCGTCGGCCACGCCCTGATGCTGCTCCAGACCGGCCGCACCGATCTCGCCATCGCGGGTGGCTGCGAGCACACCCTCACTCCGGTCACCCTGGCCGGTTTCGGCAACCTCAACGCCGTTTCGCTGCGTAACGACGACCCGGAGCACGCCTCGCGCCCCTTCGACAAGGACCGTGACGGCTTCGTCATGGGCGAGGGCGCCGGTTTCGTCGTCATGGAGCGGCTGGCGGACGCCCGCGCGCGTGGTGCGAGGACGTACGGGCTGGTCGCCGGATACGCGGCCACCGCCGACGCCCACCACCTCTCGAAGCCGCTGACCGATGGTGCGGGAGCCGCGGCTGCCATGACCGGAGCCATCGTCGACGCCGGTCTCGTCCCCGGCGACATCGTGCACGTCAACGCCCACGGCACCTCCACCCCGCTCAACGACCGCTCCGAGGCTGCCGCGCTCGCCAAGGTCTTCGGTGCCTCCCAGCCGCCGGTAACGGCCCCCAAGTCGGTCATCGGCCACCTCATCGGCGCCGCCGGGGCCGTCGAACTCATCGCCACCGTGCAGGCCATGCGCAGCAGCGAGGTACCACCCACCGCCAACCATGAACAGCTGGAGCCAGGAATGGACATCGACGTCGTCCACGGCGCACCCCGCGCCGTGCGCTCGGGACCCGCGATAACGAACTCATTCGGTTTCGGCGGCCACAACTCCTCCCTCGTGGTGACGCCGGCATGACGCTCCTGTCGGCCCCCTCGGCCCCTCCGATCCCCGCACAGGTCCGGACGGTCACCGTCACCGAGCCCGGGATCACCGGGTTCCGCCGCACCGCCCGGCTGGGGCTGCCGGATGCCGCGCCGGGTCAGGCCTGCCCCGTCCACGCCTTCGTCCTCGCCCACACGGTGGCCGAGGAAACCGTCGCCGCGCTGACCGCGGCCGAGCCGGGCCCGGTGTCCGTGGTGCACCTCGGCCAGAGCATCCGCACCGTCCGGCCCGTCCGGGCCTCCGAGCGGGTGACCGTACGGCTGGACGTGCTCGGTGTCCGCAAGCAGCCGCAGGGTGCACGGGTCGAGCTGGGGGTGGAGCTCGTCGGCGAGGACGGCCCGAGCCCCTTCGCGGAACTGGTCATCTCCACCCTGCTGGTGGGCGCGACCCTGCTGGAGCCGTATGGCACCGTCGCGGGCACCCCCGCCGCGCCCGCCGCGGTGGGCAGCGGCGAACCGCAGAGGGCGGCGCACACGCTGACCACCGACTGGATCGGTGCGTACGCTCATGCCTCCGGCGATACGAACCCCCTTCACCTCGACGCGGACGCTGCCCGTTCAGCCGGGTTCGACACCGTCATCGCGCACGGCATGAGCGTCGTCGCCCTCGCGGTGGAGGAGGCCCTGGACCGCTTCGCGGCCGGCGACTCCTCCAGGGTGCGCGGCCTCGGCTGCCGCTTCTCGGCCCCGGTGCCTCCCGGCGTATCGCTGGAGATCGTCTTCCGGCCGGACGCCGGGGCCCACACCGTCCGCTTCACCTGCGAGACGCCGAAGGGCGTGGCCGTGAAGGCGGGCTGGATCGAGTTCGCCGCCCCGTCGGCAGGCGGCCCCCGATGACCGGCCCCGCACCCGGCAGTGCGCAGACACCCAGGGGCTCGGCCGCCGACCCCGCAGGGCTCGGCATCGTCGCGGGTTTCCTCACCCAGGTCAGGACGCGGCCGGACGCCACGGCTCTCGTCCTCGACGCGGCGGAAACCAGCTACCGCGAGCTGTACGAACTCGCCCGGCAGGAAAGCGGGCGGCTCGCCTGCCTGGATCTGGCTCCGGGGGTGCCGGTCGGCGTCCTGGCCGACAAGTCACCCGGCGCCGTGGCACTCGTACTCGCCTGCCTGCTGGTCCGGCGACCGGTGATGCTCCCGTCCCCTGCCCTCGCCGACGCTCTGCTCGCCGACCTCTTCGCGCAGGCCGGCTGCACCCATGTCCTCGCACCCGGCGGGGAGCCTGCCAGGGTCGGGCCCAACGCGGCGGTCGCAGCCAAGCCGCTCCCGGCGGAGGAGGCCGCCGACGTGGCCTTCATGCTCACCACCTCCGGCTCCACCAGCCTGCCGAAGATCGTCCCGCTGAGCACGGACGCCGTGGACCGGTTCACTCAGTGGGCCGGCCCGGCCTTCGGGATCGGCCCTGGCCGTACCGTCCTCAATTACGCCCCCCTCAACTTCGACCTGTGCCTGCTCGACGTCTGGACCAGCCTCGCCCGCGGCGCGAGCGTGGTGCTCGTCGACCCGGCGCTGGCCGCCCACGGCCACCATCTGAGTGAGCTGATCCTTCGCCACCGCGTCCAGGTCGTCCAGGCCGTCCCGATGGCCTTCGGGCTCCTGAGGGAGGCGGCGGACAGGAGCGGTGACCACTTCCTCAGCGTCGAGCACGTGATGTTCACGGGCGACGCCATCCCCGACCGGACCCTCGCCGCCCTGCCCGTCCTGTTTCCCGAGGCCCGGTTCCACAACATCTACGGCTGCACCGAGACCAACGACAGCTTCATCCACGAGGTCGACACGCGGGCCGCCTCCCTGGGGGCCGTACCCATCGGCCGGCCGCTGCCCGGCGTACGGGCCCTCGTTCTCGACCCCGACACCAACACCGTCGTCGAAGGGACAGGAAGCGGGGAACTCTTCGTCTCCACGCCTTTCCAGGCTCTCGGTTATCTCGACCGCGCCCGGCACGCGGGCAAGTTCACCTCCCACCCGCTCGACCTCGACGACCGCCGATGGTTCCGCACCGGCGACCTCGTACGGCGCGACGCCGCCGGCAACCTCCATCTGACCGGTCGTACCGACTTCCAGGTCAAGGTACGGGGAGTCGCCGTCAACACCGCCGAGATCGAGAGGGTCCTGCTTGCACACCCCGGCGTACTGGAGGCGGGCGTCGCCGCCCTGCCCGACCCGATCGCCGGCAAGGCACTCGTCGCCTGCGTCCAGCGCGCCCCCGGTTCCGCCCTGACCGGGCTGGAACTGCGCAAACACTGCGCCCAGCGCCTGCCGAGAGCCGCGGTGCCCCATCGGCTCACCCTCACCGACGCGCCGTTGCCGAAGAGCGCCAACGGAAAGGTCGACCGCAACGCGGTCGCCCCCCTCGCTCAGCTGAGCTCCACCACCACGCCCGTCGCCGCACCTCTCACCGAAGGAACCGCGTCATGAGCAACATCGACACCATCAAGAACTTCGTCGTCACCGAGTTCCTCCCGGGCACCGCGGCCGACGAGCTCTCGGCCGATCACGACCTGCTCAACGACGGGGTCATCGACAGCCTGGGGGTTCTCAAGCTGATCGCCTGGGTCGAGGACCGCTTCGAGATCGCCATCGGCGACACCGACCTGAACCCCGACAACTTCCGCAGTGTCGCGGCGATCGAAGCCTTCATCACCGAATCCCGCCGCACAGCGGACGCGTAGCACCACCCGCCCTTTCATCCCTGACGCATTCCTGCTTCAGCCCTGACGGAGATGAGCGAGAAGGAGCCCGACCGTGCACGACGCCCTCACCGGCCTGCTGGAGCGGCAGGCCCCGGTCGGCCGCGAAACCTGGCGGTCCTGGTGGGACCAGCTCGGCGACGGCAGCCTCGACCGGGCCGAGGCCGTCGCCCTCCTTGCCGCTCTGAGCAGCTTGCTCCCCGACCACCGGACCCTGTCTCACCTGGTGGACTCACTCGCCGAGCGCCGGACGGCGAACACGGTGCCCGCCCGTTGGGAGGGCACCGTCAACATCGTTGGCACCGGGGGCGGGCCCAGGACCTTCAACATCTCCACTGCCTCGGCCTTCGTCGCCGCGGCCACCGGTGTCAAGGTCGTCAAGAGCGGCTCCCGGGCCTACACCAGCCAGCTCGGCTCCGTCGATCTGCTGGAAAGGCTCGGCGTCCGTCTGACCTCCTCCCATGCCCAGACCGAGGACACCCTCGCCACCTACGGGATCGCCTTCGCCGGGCCCTTCGTCTACCCCGCGCAGCTGACACGGCTGGCACGGACCGTCGCCCCGCTGAGCATGAAACCCTTCGGCCGCTTCCTGAACGCCCTGGGCCCCTTCCTCGCGGACCTCCCGGTGACCGCCCAGGTCACTGGCGTCTCGGCGAACGCCCCCCTCGACACCCTGCGTGAACTCGCGGCGGCCACCACCGGCCGCCGGATCTGGCTGACCTCGAACACGAGTGGCGCGGACGAGCTGCTGCCCTTCGTGACCAACACCGTTCACTGCGAAGACTCCCGGACCCTGATCATCCGGCCGGGCGAACTCACCCCGGGCGAAGGCTCCTTCGAGGATCTGCGGCCCGCCGCGGAGCCCGCCGCAGCGGTCGATCACTTCCTGTCCGTCCTCTCCGGTACGGCGGGCGCGGTGGCCACCCGCACGGTCTGCCTGGGTGCGGCCGCCCTGGCCGTGGCCGCCGGCACCCACCCGGACTGGCGCTCCGCGTTCTCGCTGGCCGAGGAAGCGGTCGAGTCCGGCGCCGCCTACGACCTGGCTCGGGCCGCGCAGGCGGTGGCCCGTGCGTGAACCCGCGGCCGTCACAGCGACGACGACCGGGACCGGCACGGCCGGGACGAACGCGCTCCCCTCCGCCGGAGGAGCGTCGGCGCCGGCGCCCTTCTTCGCACACCGCGCCCCCGGCCGGGGCCCGGGACTCGCGGTGTTCCTCAACGCCGGAGACCCGCCGCTGCCGGTCCTGCGGGACCTGGTCCTCATGCTCGACGAAGAGGGGGTGGACTGCCTGGAACTAGCCGTCCCTTTCCCTGATTCGGTCACCGACGGGCCGGCCGTTCGGCGGTCCGCGCGTCGGGCGATGGACCGGGGCGGGGCGGGGCTGGAAGACGTACTCGCCTTCCTCGCAGGCATACGGCCGCAGCTCACGCGAACACGGATCGCGTTGCTCGCCGACTGGAGGTACTCCCTGGGCCACCGGGACCTGGCCGCCGTCACCCGGGACATCGCCACTGCGGGAGCGGATGGTCTGCTCATCCACGCGTTGCCCCCGCGCCTGCGCGAGAGGCACCGGGAGTCCGCCGCGGCCGTCGGGCTCCCGATCGTCACCACCTGCTATGCCAAGAGCTCGCCCGAGGTCCAGGCCGAGGCCGCCGCACACGCCTCCGCCTACCTCTATCTCGTCGCCCACTACGGACGCAGCGGGACCGCGCCCGCCGCCGGCCACGCCGCGCTGGCCCGGACGGTCGGCGGGCTCCGGACGTACACACACTCCCCGATCGCCGTCGGCTTCGGGGTCAGCACGCGGCAGGACGTGGAGGCCGTCGGGGCCAGTGGCGCGGACGCCGCCATCATCGGCTCCGCCGCGGTGTCCGCGGTGGAGCGGGCGCAGGAAGCCGGTCTCGACGTGACCGTGGCCTTCCGCGACTTCGTCCGCTCGGTCCTGCCCGTGCCACCGCGCTGAACCCTGCCCAGTTGCAGTTCCACCATCCATCCGGAACAGGAGAATTCCATGATCATTCGTGACGTCGAGTCGGTGAAGACCGTCGAGTGGGGCAACGGCCTCAGCCGCCGCTTCCTCGTCGCCGAGGACGGCTTGGGCTACTCGGTCACCGACACCACCGTGCGAGCCGGCACCAAGTCCCGTCTGGAGTACGTCAACCATCTGGAGACCTGCTACTGCATCGAAGGCTCCGGCGAGGTCATCGAGCTCGACGGCACCTCGCACGAGATGGTCCCGGGCCGGATGTACGCCCTCGACCAGCACGATGCCCACTACCTCGTCGCCAGTCCGCACGAGGATCTGCGCCTGGTCTGCGTCTTCTCGCCGGCCCTGCGCGGCGACGAGGTCCACAACCTGGACGCGCACACCTCGTCCGCCTACTGAGTACCGCGCCCGAAGCACCGCTCGTCCGAATCGAATCATCAGTCCGATCAAAGGGGTCCGTCGTGCTCCGTTGGAACACCGACCAGGCAGACCTGCGCAAAGGCCTGGAACGGTGGGGGGATGCGCTCAGCGCAGACCACATCGAACTCGACGAGCAGTCCGTCTTCCCGCATGACAAGTGGAAGGTCGTGCGGCAGACCGGCGTCCTCGGACTGCCCTTCGACGAGGTCTACGGAGGCATCGGCCAGTCCCTCCTCACCACCATGTACGTGCTGGAGGGACTGGGCGCGTGCAACCGCGATTCGGGCCTCAGCTTCTCGGTCACCACGTCCATGTGCTCCACCGGAGTCCCGCTCCAGAAGTTCGGTACCGCGGGGCAGAAGGAGCGCTACCTGCCCGGGATCTGCTCGGGCGGGATGATCGGCGCCCATGCCATCACGGAGGCCGAGGGCGGCTCGGATGCCATGGCGATGACCACCAGGGCCGTCCGTGACGGGGACGACTTCGTCCTCAGCGGCAGCAAGGTGTTCGTCAGCAACGGGCCGGTCGCGGATGTGATGGTGGTCTACGCCCGGACCCATCCGGACGGCGGCCCGCTCGGGACGACGGCTTTCCTGGTGGACCGGAACACCCCCGGACTGACCGTGGGCAGCCCGGTCAAGAAGATGGGGTTGCGGACCTCGCCGTTGAGCGAACTGTTCCTCGACGAAGTCCGGGTACACACGAGTGCGGTGCTCGGCCGGACCGGGGGCGGGTTGCTGGTCCTGGACCATGTGATGAAGCGGGAGATTCTGTTCTCCTTCATCGTCAACGTGGGCGAAATGCAGCACCGCCTCGACCGGTGCGTCGACTACGCGAAGACGCGCAGGTCGTTCGGAAAGGCGATCGGTTCGTACCAGGGCATCGCCAACAAGATCGTCGACGCGAAGATCCAGCTGGAGACCGCCCGTAAATGGCTCTATGACACGGGCGAGAAGCTGGAGGCCGGCGAGGACGTCACGATGGACCTCGCCATCGCCAAGCTCATCACGAGCGAGAGCAACCTGGCGACCAGCCTCACCGCCGTACAAGTCTTCGGCGGCCACGGCTACATGTCTGAATACGGCCTGGAACAGGACGTGCGCAGCGCCGTCGGCGGCACCATCTACTCCGGCACCAACGAGATCCAGTACAACCGGATCGCCTCACAGCTGGGGCTCGGCAAGTGACCGCCCAACGCCCGCTGCCCTCGCCCTTGTTGAAGGTCTGCGGGGCCACGACCCCGCAGGACATCGAGGCGGCGGCCACCGGGGCGCACTGCGTGGGACTGTGGCACGGCGTCTCCGGCGGCGCGTCGGAACTGGACCCGGACGAGCTCGCCACCCTCTCCTCGGCCGCCCGTTCGGCCGGCCTGCTGCCGGTCCTGGTCACGTTCCTGGCCGCTCCGGACCGGCTGGCCGACACCGTGCGACGCACTCGTGTCGGCTGGGTGCAGCTGCACGCGTACCAGCCTCCGGCGATGGTGCGAGCCCTGCGCGGGGCACTGCCCGATGAGGTGGGCATCGTCAAAGTCCTGCACATGGAGAAGGGCGGCGGCTGTGTGGAACGCCCGCTGATCGGCGCGTACGAGCGGGCCGGCACCGACCTCTTCCTCCTCGACACCACCACGGAGAACGGCCGGATCGGCAGCACCGGCCGCACCCTCGACCCGGCCCGCGTCAGGGATCTGCTGCCCCTGCTGTCCCGGCCCTTCCTGCTGGCCGGTGGCCTGACCCCGGCCGGCCGCCCCGCGTACGAGGAGACCGTACGCCACCCCGGATTCCGCGGCATCGACGTGGACACGGCGGCGCGTGACCCGTCGACCGGTGGCTTCGGGGCGGCGGAGATCGCAGCCCTGGCTCACGCCTGGTGCACGGACAACACCCGTGTGCCCGACCACCCCCGGATGGAGCCGTCGCGATGACGAAACGGAACCGTACCGAGTTCCCCTTTCTTGAAACCCTCCTGGCCTGCCCGGCACCCGTGGTGATGGAGGTGAAACGGCGCGACGCACACGGCTTCGACCTGCTCGGCGGCAGGACTCCGGCCGCGATCGTCGGGGCGTACGAAACGGCGGGAGCGCCCTGCATCTCGGTGGTGACGGGCCGCTGGTTCGGCGGCTCGCCGGCCCTGCTGCGGGACGTCGCGGCGCTGACCGACCTGCCGCTCCTCCAGAAGGACTTCATCACCAGGAAGGACCATGTCCACACGGCGAAGGAGCTCGGCGCGTCGGCGGTGCTGCTGACGGCAGCCCTGCTGCCCGGGTCAAGCATGCTCACGCTGGTGACGGAGTGCCTCCGGAGCGGCCTCACTCCCTTCGTCGAGATCACGAAGGAGTCCGAGCTCGAACAGATCCGCCATCCCGCCGAGTGTGTGATCGCGGTCAACAACAAGGACATCAAGACTCGTGAGCGCGGCGCCGGTGACCTGGGCCGCTCCCTGGATCTGCTGCCGGCGATCCGTGCCACCGGCACCGCGTGCCCGGTGAGCGCGAGCGGCATCGACGGCCCCGCCGTCGCCGCCGGGCTCCTGGACGCCGGATTCCGCGGGCTGTTGGTGGGCACATCGCTGCTGCGCAGCGGGTCGCCGACGGCGTGGATGGCCGCGGTGGCGGGTGCTCGGGCGGGAGCGGTCCGATGACGACCACACAGGACGGCAGGCCCGTGTACAGGCTGAAGCCGATGGGTGTCCCGCTGTCGGCGATCCTGGCACTGCCGGAGGGCCGGGCAGCCCGGTCCACGATCCTCGCGATCCACGGCCGGGGCATGCGGGCGGCGTACTGGAACTCCTTCATCCCGCTCGCCACCGGCCTCGGGCATGCGGTGCTGGCCGTTGACCGCCCCGGGTACGGCGACTCGGCGCACCTGCTTCCCGAGGGCCAGCCCCTGGCCGACCAGGCCGAAACGCTCCAGGCAGCCCTGAAGGACTACGCCTGCGGACACGACATCGGCGCGGGCGTCTTCCTCCTGGGCCACTCGGACGGCGGCAAGGTGGCCTTCCATGCGGCCGCCGCGGCCGACGGCATACGGCTGCTGGGCCTGGACGTCTCGGGCGTCGGCTACCAGTACCGTCCACAGGCCCTGCGCCTGCCGTCCACCCTCAGCGGCGGGGCCATCGGGCTCAACTGGGGCCCTCTGCGCCTCTACCCGCACGGCACCTTCCGGGACAGCCGCGCCCTGCTGTCTCCGACCCCGCCGCGCGAGTCGGCCGAGACGGTCCACTGGCCCGCCCAGTACGAGGCCCTCGCGCCGAACGTGCGTGTCCCGGTCCGGCTCACCTTCGCGGAGCACGAGGCGTGGTGGCGCCTGGACGAGCCCACACTGGCGTCGATGGCCGCCCTTCTGGCCTCGTCCCCGCGGGTGACCGTCGAGCACCTCCCCGCTGCGGGCCACAACATCAGCCTCGGCCACACGGCCACCGCCTACCACCTACGCGTCCTGACCTTCTTCGAGGACTGCCTCCTGGCCGCGCGCTCCTGACGCGCGGCGCGCCCTCGGCGGCGGGGTCGTGGCGGCATTGCGGGGCATGGCCGTGAGGTGACCGCGGCCGGGCGACCCATGCCACCTCCCCGGCGGGCGCGTGGGCCGGCACGAGTCGGTCGTACGCGTGCCGGCGTACGCCCACGAGGCGGATCGCCGAGGTCTCGCAGGACCGGTACAACGCAGAACGAGGACGGCCCGGACGGACGCCCGGCGGTACGCGGGGCCTCGGGTGCCGAACCCGTGGCGGGCCGAGGGCGGTCAGGTGATGGACACGCCGCTGTCGATGCTGACGACCTGGCCCGTCATGCAGTCCTGGTCCAGGAAGAGCCCGAGGCTGCGGGCTACTTCTTCGACCGTGACGAAGCGGGGGACAGGAGCCTTGCCCTCCATCCCCTCGATGACGCGATCCGGGAGGGTCCGCGTCATTCCCGTGATCATGAAGCCGGGCGACAGCGCGTTCACCGTCACCCCCCGTCGGCCGCACTCCGCCGCGAGGGTGCGCGTGAGGCCGATCAGACCTGCCTTGGACGCCGAGTACGCCGTCTGGCCGGCCGTCGCGATGATGCCTGACGGGGAGACGATGTTGATCACCCGGCCCCACCGCTGCCGCAGCATGTACGGCACGGAGACCCGCGCGGTGTGGAAGGATCCGATCAGATTGGTCTGGATCACCTGCGCCCAGTCCGCCGGGTTCTGCATCGCCATCAGACTGTCCTTGCGGATGGCTCCGTTGTTCACAAGGACGTCCACCGGCCCGAGCTCGGTGGAGATTCGCTCGTAGAAGGCCCGGGTGGCCTCCCATGAGCCGATGTCACCCGTCACCAGGACGGACCGGTTCGTCAACTTCTCCTGAACGGCCTCGGCAGCCTCCCTTGAGCTGTTGTAGTGGACCGCGACCCGGCAGCCCAGCGCGTCCAGCTGGAGTGCCAGCGCCTGTCCCAGTCCGCCCGAGGCGCCGGTCACGAGCGCGACGGGGTGCTCCGGACGCTGACCCGTATCGTTCTTGCTCATGCTGGGGTGCCGCCCCATTCCATCAGGATCGAACCCCACGTCATGCCGGCCCCGAAGCCCGCCAGCAAGACCTTGTCTCCCTGCTTGATCCGACCCGCTTCGAGGGCTTCCGTCAGCGCGATCGGAATCGACGCCGAGGCGGTGTTGCCGTATTTCTCCAGGTTGGTGACCAAGGACTCCTGCCGCAGCCCGGTGTGCGCCAGGATCGAGTTGATGATCCGGATGTTGGCCTGGTGCGGAACGACGTGGTCGACGTCCGCCGCGTCCACCTTGGCGCCCTCCAGCGTCTCGCGGACCGTGCGGACGGTGTAGCGGACGGCGTTGAGGTAGATCTCGTTGCCGTTGATCTGCGCGTAGTGGAGGCCCGCGGCCACCGTCTCCGCGGTGGTGGGCATCCGGCTGCCACCGGCGAGCACCTTGAGCGAGCCGGCGCAGGAGCCGTCCGCGCCCAGGTTCCACGCCTTGACCCGGTTTTCCGCGGCCGGCTTGAGGACGACCGCACCCGCGCCGTCCCCGACGAGGATGGACAGATCCCGGTCGGCAGGGTTGGCCGTCAGGGTGTGAGTGTCGGATCCGATCAGCAGGATCGGGCGGGGGTCGATGGCGATCAGCGCCATCGCGGACACCAGCCCGTAGACGAAGCCCGCGCATTCGGAGTTGATGTCGTGCGCGCTCCCCGAGATGCCCAGTTCATGGTGGACAAACGCGGACGTCGCCGGAGACGGTTGCTCGGGAGTGGCGGTCGCAACCATGAGGTGGGCGATGTCAGCGCCGGTCAGGCCGGCCTTCTCCAGGGCGTGTCGGCCGGCCTCGGCGGCCAGGGACGCTGTGGTCTGCCCCGGACCGACTGCCCGGCGTTCGCGGATGCCACAGCGGCTGACGACCCAGTGCTCGTCGACGCCGAAACGCTGGGCGAGTTCGGCGCTGGTGACGATACGTTCGGGTACCGCCATGCCCCATCCGGTGATGTCAAAGCCGGTCACGTCAGCCTCGCTACGCCTGAGCCGGGACGAGCAGGACGATCTTCGCGTACACGTCACGCAAGGTGGTCGAGTCGTCGAGGTCGGCGAAGATCGACTCGTCGGCCGGAATGTGCGGGTACTGGGTCTGGAAGCCGTACAGCCACTCCATCAGGTCCAGCGAGTCGACGTCCGTGATGTGCTGGATCGGGGCGTCGGGGCTCACCTCAGCTGCACCCGAGACGGCTTCGAGCTGGCTCGCCAGTTCTTCGATGGTGGGCAGCGACATGGGTCGGTCCTCTCGACAGTGCGTACGCGATTTCGGGAGTGATGAAATCGCCGCCCCCGCAAGGAAGACGCAAGACGCAGACGTCGCCGTCCAGGCCGCCGCCCGTCCTCCGGAGAGCCGCACGGCCGGCACGGGGGAGAGCGGCGAAGGAGCACGGACCCGGATCAGGAATTCACCCTCCGTCTTGCGCACGCCTTGCGGCGCATCCGGTTCTCTCAGACGCGAGTTCGGAAGTACGACCCGGCGGACAGTCAGAAGCGAGGATCAGGATGACAACGGTCGCCCCCAAGTCGGTAGACCCCGAGGTCGATGCGATCAGGCACCACTACGAGGTCAGCAACGATTTCTACCGGCTCCTGCTGGGCCCCACGATGATGTACTCCGGCGGTTACTGGGAACCCGACGAGGACTTGGTCGCCACCCTCGACGAGGCACAGGAACGCAAGCTCGACAAGTTCGCCGAACTCGCGAACGTGGCGTCCGGCGGCGTCAAGCGCGTTCTGGACATCGGCTGCGGCTGGGGCACCATGCTCAACCGCCTGACCACCGTGCACGGCGCGGAGCAGGCCGTCGGCCTGACCCTGTCCCGCACCCAGGAGGCCTTCATCTCGGGCCTCGGCAATCCGCGGGTCACCACGCTGGTCCAGAGCTGGGCGGACTACAAGGTCGCGGATGACAGCGAGAAGTACGACGCCGCGTTCTGCATCAACGCTCTGGAGCACTTCGTCTCCTCCGATCTACCGGCGAAGGAGCGCACGAAGCGTTACCGCTTCTTCTTCCAGCAGGTCGCGAACGCCCTGAACCCCGGGGCGAAGTTCGTGCTGCACACCATGACCGCCGAGGCGCTGCCGATGAACCGCACCCTCCTCGACGATCTGAAGTTCCTCCAGCGCTCCGAGTTCGAGGGCTGCCACATCCCGCACCTGAGCGAGCTGAGCGCCGCTGCCGAGGGCCACTTCGAGATCGACGAGATCGTCAACGAGCGCGAGTCCTTCGCGATGGCCTGCCGCGCCTGGCTCGTCCTGCTGGCCGAACGCCGGGACGAGGCCGTCGCCCTGGAGGGCGAGGAGGTCGTAGCCCGCTTCGAGCGCTACCTCGACATCTTCGCGTACACGCTTGAGGACAAGTTCTTCAACAACTTCCGCGTCACCATCACCCGCCGCTGAGGAGGCCTACATGACGAGCATTCCCGAGCCGGCCAAGGACGGCGGGGCAAGTGGGGACACCGGGACGGTTTCCGGCGGGCACGGCCCGACCCGGCATCTGCGGGTGGCGGTGATCGGCACCGGCTTCTCGGGCCTGGGCACCGCCATCCGGCTGCTGCAGTCGGGCATGGACGACTTTCTGGTGTTCGAGCGCGCCGATGAGGTCGGCGGGACATGGCGCGACAACAGTTATCCGGGCTGCGCATGCGACGTCATGTCTCACCTCTACTCGTTCTCGTTCGCCCAGAACCCGCACTGGAAATCCACCTTCGGCAAACGCGACGAGCTGTACGCGTACCTGTGCGAGACGGCCGACCGCTTCGGTGTGCGCCCGCACATCCGCTTCGGGCACGATCTCCTGGCCGCTCGTTGGGACGACGGCGAGCGCCACTGGAAGATCGAGACCTCGCAGGGCGACTACACCGCACAGGTCCTGGTCACCGGTACCGGCTATCTCAGTGAGGCGGCCGTACCGGACATCAAGGGTTTGGCGGATTTCGACGGAAAGATCTTCCACTCCTCGAACTGGGACCATGCCCATGATCTCGCCGGGCGCCGGGTCGCCGTCATCGGTACGGGCGCCTCTGCCATCCAGTTCGTTCCGAAGATCCAGCCAGAGGTCGGGCACCTCGACGTCTACCAGCGCACACCTCCTTGGGTCGGGCCGAAGAACGACAAGGCCACCAGCCCTCTCCAGGCCAAGCTGCTCAGCTCGGTGCCCGGCTATCAGAACTTCAGGCGGAACTTCAACATGTGGGGCCGGGAGGTCCTGGCCTTCGTGATGGCCCGACCGAAGGTCGCGGCGAAGATGCAGAAGATGGCGAGCGACCATCTGAAGAAGTCGGTTCCGGACGAGGCGTTGCGTGCCAAGCTCACGCCCGACTACATCATGGCGTGCAAGCGGCTGCTCTTCTCCAACACCTGGTACCCGGCGCTCCAGCAACCCAATGTGGAGCTGGTCACCGACGGGATCGAGGAGGTCCGCGCCAAGTCCATCGTCGGCAAGGACGGGATCGAGCGCGAGGTCGACACCATCATCCTCGGCACCGGATTCCAGGCCACCGACCGACCGGTGGCGCGCCGGATCTGGGGGCGGGGCGGCGTGCAGCTGCGCGAGGCGTGGAAGGACGGCATGAGCGCACACCGCGGCACCACGATCGCCGGCTTCCCCAACCTCTTCATGCTGCTCGGCCCGAACACGACGTTGGGGCACTCCTCGCAGGTCGTGATGATCGAGGCGCAGATCGCCTACGTCCTCGACGCGCTGAAGCGGATCGAGAAGCGCGGGCTGGCCAGCGTCGAGGTCCGGCAGGAGGCGCAGGACGCCTACAACAAGGCGCTCGACTCCAGGCTCGACGGCACCGTGTGGAACGCGGGCAACTGCAAGAGCTGGTACCTGGATGCGAACGGCCGCAATCCGTCCATCTGGCCGACGTACACCTGGCGCTTCCGCAGCCAGACCAAGCGCTTCGACCTCAGCGAGTACCAGCTCGCCTCACAGGTGCGCACCAGCAAGGCCCGTATCTCACCCGCAGCAAGCCGTGCCGACCGAGAGGCGGGCGTATGAGCACCGTCCCCAGAATCCCCGCCGGGGACCCCGAGGGCGCCGTCGCGCCCTCGCGGCGCCGGTTCCTCGGCGGCATGGCCGCCGCGGCTGTCGTGGTCGGCTGGAACACAGTCGACCGGACATGGGCGACGGCCGCCGAGGCCGTCGGCAACGCCGACGTCGTCCGGGTGCCGAAACTGAGCGGCACGCTGGAGACGGCGCCGGCCACGGTCGAGGCCTTCGGCAAGGACTTCGGCCATCTGTGGGACGCCGCGTGCAACAGGCCGTGGGCCGTGCTGCGGCCGGGCGGGATCGACGACATTGTCGCGATCGTCAAATACGCGCAGGCCAACGGCATCAAGGTCGCGGTCAACGGACAGGGCGGTACAGGCACCGACATCGAGTCGCACTCCGTGTACGGCCAGGCCCGGGTCCCCGGTGGCATCGCCATCGACGCCAAGGGCATGTCGAAGATCCTCTCGGTCGGCGGCGACCACGCCGTGGTCGAGGCCGGTGTGACGTGGGGCCAGCTGACCGACGCCGCCCTGGCGCTGGGCAAGACCCCGCCCGCGCTGACGGACTACCTGCACCTCTCGGTCGGCGGCACCATCAGCGTCGGCGGTATAGGCGGCACCGTGCAGAGGTACGGCCTGCTGTGCGACACCGTGCAGTCCATCGACATCGTCACGGGCGACGGAAAGCTGGTCACGGCCAGCCCGTCGGTGCGGTCGGAACTGTTCAACGCGGCGCTGGCGGGTGGCGGCCAGGTCGGCATCATCGTCCGGGCAACCGTCACCCTGATCCCGGCGCCGGCGCGGGTGGTCGTCTTCAGCCTCTTCTACAACGACGTGGAGACCTATCTCGCGGACGCCGAGATGGTGACGAAGGACGGCCGGTTCGAGATCCAGGCCGGCGAGATGCTCCAGAAGCCGGACGGTTCGGGCTGGCGCTACCGGATGGAGGCCGGTGCCGCCTACGACACGACTCCGCCGAACCGCGACGCGCTGCTGGCGGGCCTGAGGGACGTGCGGACCGACGCGGTCATCGAGGATCAGACGTACCGGGCGTACGCGTTCCGGATCGACGCGGCCGAGGCGTATCTGAAGCAGGCGGGCTACTGGCCCGGGCCCAAGCCCTGGCTGAGCCTGTTCCTGCCGGCATCGAAGGTGAAGACCTTCATGAAGCAGGTCGAGCAGCAGCTGACCGCGGCCTCGCTGGGGGGCGGATACCTGCTCGTCTACCCGTACGTCACCTCGAAGATCAGGCGGCCGCTGGCGGTACAGCCGAACGAGCCGGTCGCCTACCTCTTCGACCTGCTGCGCTTCCCCGACCCGGGCGAGCCGAACATACAGGGCATGCTCGACCAGAACCGCCGCCTTTACGACACCGCGGTTGCCTTGGGCGCCAAGCGCTACCTCGTTGGCGCGATACCGAATATGACCCAGGCCGACTGGAAGGCCCACTTCGGCGACCGCTGGACGGGCTTCCGCGCAGCCAAGGCGAAGTACGACCCCAAGAACCTGTTCACTCCCGGCCAGGGCTTCTTCGCCTGACCGCGGCCCGGGTGCGGCCCGGGTGCGGCCCGACCGGACGTGAAGTCCCGGCGGAGGCTGCCCCGCGCTCCGCCCTGTTCCGTATCCACTGGAGGCTTCGGCATGACGACGTACGACCTGATCGACGAGGCGACGATCGACGCCCCGGCAGACACCGTCTGGTCGGCGCTCGTCGCCGAGTTCCGCGGTGCGAGGAAGTGGTGGGTCCCCGCCAACACGTTCACCACCCTCTCCGGCGCCCCGGACGCCGTGGGCGGCAGGGTCGGTGTGACCGTGCACACCAAGGGTGTCGACAAGGGCGGGCCGAAGCTGCGGTTCACCGCGCGCACCATCGCCGTGGAGCCGGGCCGCCGTCTCAAGGTCGAGTACGTGGAGGGTGTCTTCCGGGGCACCAGCACCTTCTCTCTCGATCCCCTCGCAGACGGCCGTACCCGGATCTCCATGCACTTCGACGGCAGCCCGCACGGCTGGCTCAAGCTGCTGGCCAAGGTCGCGGACCTGGGCGCGGAGCACTCCAAGGGCACCCTCGCCGCGTTCGTGTCGCTGGACCGGCAGCTGTCGGCGGTGCCGCGGTGACGATGGCCCGGGACCTCACGCGTGAGCTGACGGTCCGTACGGACGACGGCGCCGCACTCGCGGTCACCGTCCTCGCCCCGCTGGCGGGCGCGCCTTCGGACGTAGACGTGGTGCTGGTGCACGGGTGGGCGCATGCACGCCGGGTGTGGGGCACGGTCGCGGACCGTCTGATCCGGGCAGGCCACCGCGTGGTGCTGTACGACCAGCGCGGTCACGGCGCCTCCACCCTGGGCCGTACGCCGGTCTCGGTGGAGCGTCTGGGCGCCGACCTGGCAGCCGTGCTGGCCGAGACGAGCGCGCGCGAGGCGGTGCTCGTGGGCCACTCGGGCGGCGGGTTCTCCGCTCTGTCGTACGCCTCCGCGTCGCCGGCGGCGAGCCGGCTGCGCGGGCTGGTGCTGCTGGGCACGGCGGCGCACGGCCAGGACACCCCGGACAGCGAGGTGAAGATGATGGGCAGTGCCCTGTTCACCAGGGCACTCCACCAGCCGTGGCTCGGGCGGAAACTGCTCGGCTCCACCATGGGCAAGGACGTGGATCCCGGCGTGCAGGACGTGAACCGCCAACTGTTCGCCGCGACGGCCCCCCAGGTCCGGTCGGACTTCTTCCGGTGCACCCGCGGCTGGGACGTGCGTGCGGCGCTGTCATCCGTCACGGTCCCGGCGGTCGTCCTGCACGGTGAGGCCGACAAGGTGATCGACCCGGCCTTGGCGGAGACGCTCGCGAGCGTCCTACCCGGAGCCCGCTTCGCACGGGTCCCGGGCGCGGGCCACATGCTGCCGCTGGAACGCCCGCTGCTCGCGGTCTCGGCGGTTGCCGAACTCGCCTCGCGGTGAGGTGACCGGCCGTGATCGAGGAACTCCTGCCCCCGGGCGTCATGGCGTCGGAAGCCTTCGACGACGCGGCTCCCGCTCCGCTCTTTCCGGCCGAGGCGGCCCTGATGAACGGCCGCCGGGCACGCCGGCGGGCCCAGTTCGCGACGGCCCGCGCCTGTGCCCGCCGCTGTCTTGCGGAACTCGGCCACCCGCCGGCCCCGCTGCTGCCGGGCGCGGGCGGCGCCCCCAGGTGGCCGTCGGGCGTGGTCGGCAGCATCACCCACTGCGAGGGGTACCGCGCCGCGGTGGCCGCGCCGGCCACCGCGGCGGCGGCTCTCGGCATCGACGCGGAACCGGCCGCCCCGCTTCCCACGGGTGTACTCGACCTGATCGCCTCCCCGGCAGAACTCGCCCACCTGGACGCCCTCGCGCGGGCCGATCCCTCCCTGCCCTGGGACCGTGTCTTCTTCTCCGCGAAGGAGGCCACGTACAAGGCCTGGTACCCGGCAACCGGCATCCGGCTCGGTTTCCGCGATGCCACCCTGTTCCTGTCCCCCACGGGCACCTTCGCGGCCACCCTCCGTCCTCCGGTCGCCCCGCCCGTGAGCCCGGTGTACGAGGGCCGCTGGCTGCGTTCCGACCGTCTGGTCCTGACGGCGGTCTCACGCGGAGAACGGCGCTGCTCCGCAGGTGTGCCGCCCGCACCCCGCGAGGCATGACGCACCGCACCGCCCGGCCACGCGACAGGAGGGCGAGCCAGGCGGGGACGGGCTGGTCAGGGCTTCTCGGCAGGGCGGGTTCGTGCTCGCCGGGCCCGTACGCCCAGCGTCACCGCCGTCACGGCGACCAGAGCCGTCAGCAGCGCCCAGTCCGGTACCGCTTCGCCGACCCCCCTCGCCCACTCCTCCAGCGCGTACGAGTCGTCCACGTCCAGCAGGCCGGGCAGCGCCGTCGTGCCGTCGTACGCCAGGAACAGAGCGCCGAGGGCGATGAAGAACAGGCCCGACAGAAGGGACGTGGTGTGGAGTTGGAGGCGGCCGAGCTTCAGGACCCGGCCGCGCAGCCATTTGCGGCCGCCCAGTTCGAAGCGCTCCCACAGCAGGGCCAACAGGAACAGCGGGACCGCCATGCCCAGGGCGTACACCGCGAGCAGGAGGCCGCCGTAGACCGGGCTGCCGCCCATCGCCGCCACCATCAGGACGCTGCCCAGGATCGGGCCGGCGCAGAACCCGGCCAGTCCGTAGACCGCACCCAGCGCGTAAACGGACACCGCGGTGGTCGGGCGGATCTTCCCGGACAGCTCCGTCATGCGGCGGCTCGCGAAGCCCATGCCCACGATCTGCGCGACGCCGAGCGCGATGATCAGCCAGCCCCCGAAGAGGACCAACTGGTCGCGGTGGCCGTAGAAGAGGCGGCCCGCGTACGAGCCCGCCGCACCCAGCGGCACCAGGGTGGTGGCCAGGCCCGCGTAGAAGATTCCCGTGCGGGCGAGCAGCTTGGTGCGGCTGGAGATCGAGTACGCGAAGAACGCGGGCAGGAGCAGCGCGCTGCACGGGCTGAACAGGGCGAGCAGACCGCCCAGGAACGCGGCGAGGTAACCGATGTTCGGGGTCACTTCTTCGCCGCCGCCTCGATGACCCGCGCGAACTCGTCCATCGGCTGGGCGCCCGCGATGGGCGTGCCGTTGATGAGGAAGGAGGGAGTGGAGCTGGCGCCGAGCGCGTACGCCTCGTTCTGGTCCTTGGTCACCGCCGCCTTCGCCGCGTCGCTGTCCAGGTCCGTCTCGAAGCGCGCCGCGTCCGGCACGCCGGCCTCCTTGGCCAGCTCCTTGAGGCGGTCGCCGCCGAACCCCTTCTCCTTGGCGCCCTGCGCGTACGCCGCCGCGTGGAACTGCCAGAACTTCCCCTGCTGCCCGGCCGCCCACGCCCCGCGCGCGGCCGCCTCCGACTCGGCGCCGAAGATCGGGAAGTTGCGCCACTCGATGCGCAGGGTGCCGTTGTCGACGTACTTCTTCACCAGCTCCGGCTCGGTGTCGCGGGCGAACTTCCCGCAGTACGAACACTTGAAGTCGGCGTACTCGATCATCACGACGGGCGCGTCGGTGCGGCCCTGCGCGAGCGGGTCCTTCGCCTCGCGGCGGGCCAGCTTCATCAGTTCGGGGTGAGCGCCCGACCCGGCCGGATCGGAGGCGGAGGAGGGCGCGGAGGGCTCGGAGGCGGAGGCCGCCGAGTCGTTGGCGGTGGGCTTCGGGTCGGGGGTGCTCGCCTGGTAGGAGGCGATACCGAGGACGGCGACGGCGGCCACCACGGCCGCCCCGATGAGGAACGGCTTGCGGGACTTGGCCGGTGCGGCGGGCCTGGACGACTGGGACGTGTTCTTGGGCATGCGGGACTCCGGGTGCGTACGCCTACGTACACCCTGGCGGGCGTGCGTGAGGAAAGTGCGAAGGGAAACGCAGGGGAAAGGGGACGGAAGGCCGCGGGAGGGCGGACCGGCCGTCTAGACCCTGAGCACCGAGAGTTCGACGGGAGTGGGCGCGCTGAGCGTGGGCCCGCGCAGCGGCGGGTTGCGGTAGGCCGCGTACAGCGCGCCGAGCGATGCGGGCGCGGCACGGTCCTCCAGGACCGGGGCCTGGTCGTGCGCGGTGCGGACGCGGACCGGCGCGGCGGGGTCGGAGTCCTGCTGCTTGCCGCCCTGCCGGCAGCCGGGCACGCCCGAGCCGTCCGCGAAGGCGGGCGCCGGCACCTTCGTCGCGGGCGCGACGGCGGCAGGCGAGGCAGATCCGGCAGGCGCGGCTGGGGCTTCCGTGGCCGACCCAGCAAACGCAGCCGGGACATCCACGGCCGACCCAGCAAACGCAGCCGGGACATCCACGGCCGACCCAGCAGACGCAACCAGGACATCCGTGGCCGACCCGGCAGACGCGGCCAGGGCTTGCGCGGCCGGAGTCGCCGCGGCCGGCGGGATCGGCGCGACCGATGCCGCTGTCACCGGCGCCGCCGACGCCGTCGTGACCGCTCCGCACAGCGCCACCGCCAGCACCCCGAGCACCAGCAGCAGCGCCGCGGTGAGGCGGCGGCGCGGGGCTCGGGAGCGGGGCATGCCCGAAATGGTACGGGGTGGGCCCCGGATCGGGTCGAAATGCGTTCGCCACTCGTCCTCGGCGGGTGAGATCCTGAATCAGGTATGTCTACTTCCTTCGCCGATCTCCAGACGCTGCTCGACGGGGCCTCGCTGCGCGATGCCCACCGCCTGGGCCGCCGTCTCGAAGGCGCCCGCCGCATCCGTAAGCCCGAGGCCCGGCAGGCCGTGCTCGACGAGATCGCCGCCGAGGCCCAGAAGTCCGCCGAGCGCGTCGCCCGGCGGTCCGCCCGCATGCCCGAGGTCACCTACCCCGAGCAGCTTCCGGTCAGCCAGAAGAAGGACGACATCCTGGAGGCGATACGCGACCACCAGGTCGTGATCGTCGCGGGTGAGACCGGCTCCGGCAAGACCACCCAGATCCCCAAGATCTGCATGGAGCTGGGCCGCGGGGTGCGCGGCATGATCGGGCACACCCAGCCCCGCCGGATCGCGGCCCGTACGGTCGCGGACCGCATCGCCGAGGAGCTGAAGACGCCGCTGGGCGAGGCGGTCGGCTGGAAGGTCAGGTTCACCGATCAGGTGGACCAGGACGCGACCTTCGTGAAGCTGATGACCGACGGCATCCTGCTCGCCGAGATCCAGACGGACCGCGAGCTGCGCGGCTACGACACGATCATCATCGACGAGGCCCACGAGCGGTCCCTGAACATCGACTTCCTGCTCGGCTATCTGGCCCAGCTGCTGCCCAGGCGCCCCGACCTGAAGGTCGTCATCACCTCGGCGACCATCGACCCCGAGCGGTTCTCGCGGCACTTCGGGGACGCCCCGATCGTCGAGGTCAGCGGCCGTACGTATCCGGTCGAGGTGCGCTACCGGCCGCTCCTGGAAGAGGACAGCGAAGACGCCGACCGCGACCAGATCACCGCGATCTGCGACGCCGTGGACGAGCTCCAGGCCGAGGGGCCGGGCGACATCCTGGTCTTCCTGTCGGGCGAGCGCGAGATCCGGGACACCGCGGACGCCCTGATCAAGAAGAACCTCCGCTCGACCGAGGTGCTCCCCCTCTACGCGCGCCTCTCGCACGCCGAGCAGCACCGCGTCTTCCAGCAGCACAGCGGCCGCCGGATCGTCCTCGCGACCAACGTCGCCGAGACCTCGCTGACCGTTCCCGGCATCAAGTACGTCATCGACCCGGGCACCGCCCGCATCTCGCGCTACAGCCACCGCACCAAGGTGCAGCGGCTGCCGATCGAGCCGGTCTCGCAGGCCAGCGCCAACCAGCGCAAGGGCCGCTGCGGCCGTACGTCCGACGGCGTCTGCATCCGGCTCTACAGCGAGGACGACTTCCTCACCCGGCCCGAGTTCACCGACGCGGAGATCCTCCGCACCAACCTGGCGTCCGTCATCCTCCAGATGACCGCGGCCAGCCTCGGCGACATCGAGAAGTTCCCGTTCATCGACCCGCCGGACCACCGCAACATCCGCGACGGCGTCCAACTGCTCCAGGAACTCGGAGCGTTGGACCCGGCGGAGAAGGACCCGAAGAAGCGCCTCACCCAACAGGGCCGCAAACTCAGCCAGTTGCCCGTCGACCCGCGCCTGGCCCGCATGGTCCTGGAGGCGGACCGCAACGGCTGCGTGCGCGAGGTCATGGTCATCGCGGCCGCGCTCTCCATCCAGGACCCCCGCGAGCGCCCCTCCGACAAGCAGACGCAGGCCGACCAGCAGCACGCCCGCTTCAAGGACGAGACCAGCGACTTCCTGGCCTTCCTCAACCTGTGGCGGTACGTCCGCGAGCAGCAGAAGGAGCGCGGCTCCTCCAGCTTCCGCCGGATGTGCAAGCAGGAGTACCTGAACTTCCTGCGCATCCGCGAGTGGCAGGACATCTACTCGCAGCTGCGGACCGTGGCCAAGACCATGGGCATCCACCTCAACGAGGAGGACGCACCCGAACAGTCCGTCCACACCTCGCTGTTGGCGGGCCTGCTCTCCCACATCGGGCTCAAGGACACCGACAAGAACGAGTACCTCGGCGCCCGCAGCGCCAAGTTCGCGATCTTCCCGGGCTCGGCGCTGTTCAAGAAGCAGCCCAAGCTCGTGATGTCGGCGGAGCTCGTGGAGACCTCCCGGCTGTGGGCCCGGGTGAACGCGAAGATCGAGCCCGAGTGGGTCGAGCCGCTCGCCCAGCACCTGGTCAAGCGCACCTACAGCGAGCCGCACTGGGAGAAGGACCAGGCCGCGGTGATGGCGTACGAGCGCGTGACGCTGTACGGCGTGCCGATCGTGGCCAACCGCAAGGTCAACTACGGGCGCATCGACGCCGAGGCCTCGCGCGAGCTGTTCATCCGCAACGCGCTGGTCGAGGGCGACTGGCGCACGCACCACAAGTTCTTCGCGGACAACCGCAAACTCCTCACCGAGGTCGAGGAGTTGGAGCACCGCGCCCGCCGCCGCGACATCCTCGTGGACGACGAGACGCTGTACGACTTCTACGACCGGCGGGTGCCCGAACACGTCGTGTCCGGCGCGCACTTCGACTCCTGGTGGAAGCACAAGAAGCGCGACGAGCCCGAACTCCTCGATTTCGAGCGCGAGATGCTCATCAACGAGAAGGCGGGAGCCGTCACCAAGGACGACTACCCCGACTCGTGGCGCCAGGGCCCGCTGAAGTTCCGGGTGACCTACCAGTTCGAGCCGGGTGCGGACGCGGACGGCGTGACCGTGCACGTGCCGCTCCAGGTGCTGAACCAGGTCACCGACGAGGGCTTCGACTGGCAGATCCCGGGCCTGCGCGAGGAGGTCGTCACGGAGCTGATCCGCTCCCTGCCGAAGCCGATCCGCCGGCACTACGTCCCGGCGCCCAACTACGCCTCGAAGTTCCTGGACCGTGCCGTCCCGTTGCAGGAGCCGCTGCCGGTGACGCTGGCCCGGGAACTCCAGCGGATGGTGGGCGTCCCGGTCACGGCCGACGACTTCGACCTGAGCCGGGTACCGGACCACCTCAAGATCACCTTCCGGATCGTCGACGAGCGGCGCCGCAAGCTGGCCGAGGACAAGGACCTGGAGGCGCTCAAGCTCCAGCTGCGCCCCAAGGCCCGCCAGGCCCTCTCCCAGGCCGCCGCGGCGACCGCGGGGCCCACGGGCGAGTCCATCGAGCGCTCGGGCCTCACGGACTGGACGATCGGCACCCTGACGAAGGTCTTCGAGACGCGTCGGGCCGGCCAGCCGGTGAAGGCCTTCCCCGCCCTCGTGGACGCGGGCGAGAGCGTCTCCGTACGCCTCTTCGACACCGAGGCCGAGCAGCGCCAGGCGATGTGGCGGGGCACCCGGAAGCTGATCCTGCTCAACATCCCGGTGAACCCGGCCAAGTTCGCCTCCGACAAGCTCACCAACCAACAGAAGCTCGCCCTGTCGCGCAATCCGCACGGCTCGATCCAGGCGCTCTTCGACGACTGCGCGACGGCGGCCGCGGACAAGCTGATCGCGGACCACGGCGGCCCCGCCTGGGACGAGGAATCGTTCCGCAAGCTGTACGACAAGGTCCGCGCGGACCTGGTGGACGCCACGGTGCGCACGGTCGGCCAGGTCCAGCAGATCCTGGCCGCCTGGCAGGCCTGTGAGCGGCGCCTGAAGGCCACGAGCAGCCTGACCCTGGTCGCCAACGTCGCGGACGTACGCAAGCAGCTGGCGGCCCTCGTGCCGCCCGGCTTCGTCACCCTGACCGGCCTCAAGCGGCTGCCCGACCTGATGCGCTACCTGGTCGCGGTGGACCGCCGGCTCCAGCAGATGCCGACGGCCGTCCAGCGCGACACCACGCGCATGGAGAAGGTGCACGAGATGCAGGACGAGTACGCCTGGCTGCTTGAGCAGTTGCCGCAGGGGCGGCCGGTGCCGCAGCCGGTCCTGGACATCCGCTGGATGATCGAGGAGCTGCGGGTGAGCTACTTCGCGCACGCGCTCGGCACGGCGTTCCCGGTCTCCGACAAGCGCATCGTGAAGGCGATCGACGCGGCGGCCCCGTAGCGCGGGCATCGCTGTGAGTGAGTTCGACCTGACCGTCTGACCTGCTGTACAGTCTCACTCGCAGCCAAGCACGAACGGGCTGCGAAACGAGGTCCTGTGGAGCAGTTTGGAGTGCTCGCCACCCTGTCAAGGTGGAGGCCGCGGGTTCAAATCCCGTCAGGACCGCAGTAGGTGAAGGGCCGCATCCCACCGGATGCGGCCCTTCGTCGTATGCCCCGAGGCCGCGCCCCGCGGCGGAGCCGCGAACAGACACAGCAAATCCCGTCAGGACCGCAGTAGGTGAAGGGCCGCATTCCACGGGATGCGGCCCTTCGCCGTGCGCCCCGAGGCCGCGCCCCGCGGCGGAGCCGCGAACAGACACAGCAAATCCCGTCAGGACCGCAGTAGGGCAGGCGAGAGGCCGCATCCCACCGGATGCGGCCTCCGTCGTTTGGCCGCCAGGCTCCAACGAGGCGCGGATCCCCCCGGATCCGGGCCTTCTCGGCGTCTTGACGGGGGCACCTGCCGCCGGTACCCCTGCAAGGGAGGGGAACGGGGGCGCCCCCCGGGAGGTGGTCCGTGGCGGCTTCGGCGAGGCACGAGACGCGGGCGCTGCTGCGTGCCCATCTGTCGGCCGCTCTGGGCTACCGACACCTCACCCGGCACTGCGCGGTCTGCCACCGCCTCCTGCGGCTCGCCATGGAGGTTGCCGACCCCGTCAGGCCCGAGGACGAAAGTCCCCCCAACCGGTGACCTATGGCGGGTCGGTGACGATCCGTGCGGTGAGAGGCTCGGGAGTGAAGGTGCCTTGAGGGTGTGACGGGAGTCACGGAACGAGTTTCCGGAACCAGTGCACTTACACCCCTCATACAACGCCCCGATTTAATATGTGCAATTGCACCACCCTCGGCGGTGTTGCCCGGGAGTCGCCGGAAGGCACCCCACCGAAGCGGCCACGGGTCGGCATGGAGGAGTTGCCGGACGTGCCGGACAAGGCCGGACATAAAAAAATCGCGCTGGACCCGGCGGAGTCCAGCGCGATCGATGACGCGGCTCGTTGGGGCGGGCGGACGTCATGTGGAGCTATAGGCGGGCTCGGCCGGGGTGGGGGCCCCGGAAAACGCCCGGACTATTGGGGTGTTGTTCAGGCCTCGCTGCGCTGCTGCGGAATACCCGCCAGCAGTGCGCGGACCTCTGCCTCGCGGTACCGGCGGTGTCCACCCAGGGTGCGGATGGACGTGAGCTTGCCGGCCTTCGCCCAGCGGGTCACCGTCTTCGGGTCCACGCGGAACATCGTGGCAACCTCAGCCGGGGTCAACAGCGGCTCGGCATCAGGGGTGCGAGCGGTCATGAGCGGCCTCCTCGGGAGAACCGAACCTTCTCGGTTCTTTCCTCTAAATTCTGCACCTTGACCCGCGTTGCCCGAAATGGCGGACGCGAGCCGAGTCGGTTATAGGACGAACGGCTTGTCCTCGGCACTACAACTACACCATCCGTCCAGCCACGTCGGCCAAACCGATGGAATTGCCCTCCCAGGTGTTCATCAGCGACGGAAGCCGATGGACCATGCCATAGCGGACAGTCACGCCACAGTGACGATCAGTCACAGAGCGATCAGGAGTCGTCAGACCCCCCATAGCGAGCAATACCGAGCAATCCGCCCGTAGTTGGGCGGAAGGGATCCTCCCCGGACCCCTTGTCCTATTTTGGCACGAGGGTGGGGTCTGGACGCAAGGGTGAGATAAGTGCGGTCCGTCACCCTTGGGGCAAAGGCCCGGATCAGGACCTACGTCCTGCGACGGCTGTTCGAGGGGCGTGGAAGCCGGGCCCCGGGTGCCCGGATCCGGCCGGCAGACCTCAGTTGGCCATCCGCCGTTCCTTGACGGCCCGCCAGCGTTCCGTGAAGCGCCCGTACGCCTCCTCCGCGCCGGTGTCGTCGCCGGCCCGCAGCGCGGCGATGCCCTCGGCCACGTCCGCCGCCGAGCGGTCCGCCTTCAGCCGGTCCGGGGAAAGGACGTGCACCAGGCCGCCGTAGTCCAGCTCGACCAGGGAGCGCGGATGGAATTCCTCCAGCCACCGCCCGACGTCCACCAGGCCCTCGGTCAGCGGCCCCTCGTCGATACGGTCCCGCAGCGTGCGCAGCGCCCTCGCCAGGCGCCGCCGGGCCTGGACCATGGGCGTGCGGTAGCGCAGCACGGGCGCCTCGGCACCCTCACCCGGTGCATACTCGCGCTCTTCGTCCGAAAAGACCGTGAACCAGCTCACAGGCACGTGCCAAACACTGGTCAAGATCCAGGGCCGGGCGTCCGGATTCCGCTCCCGCCAGCGTTCGTAGTCCGCCTCGGCCTGCCGGCGCACCACCGGAGGCAGCAGCGCGTCCAGGACCGGCTCGGGGAACTGCTCCACGAGCACCTCAAGGGCCTGCCAGCCGCGCAGCCGGGTCCGCCAGGGGCACACGCACACGACCCCGTCGACCTCGGCCACGAACGCGTCGGCGCTCTCGTGCACCGGCACCGCGACGGGCGGCGTCGGCACCAAGTCGGCCAGCGCGCGCCGGAGTTCGTCCTGGACTCCTGGAGTGCGCCCGCGCTCGGCATAGCGCAGCCAGTGTTCGCGCTCGGGCTCGGGAAAGGCGGCAAGGGGCTCGTACACCCGCAGGTAGGACGCGTACGGAACGATCACCGAGGACACCACCGCCATGTCCCGCATCGTCCCACGGGCCCGCCCCGGTGACCCCCGCTGGGGGTGATCCTGCGCACTGCGCCTGATCTACGGGCGCGTAGGACTTAACCTGCTCCCGAACCAGGCCTGCCACCACCCACAGGCGGGCCGTCAACCGCCGCTTCGTACTTGGGAGTCACCACCGTGACCGATGTGACCGGAGCCGATGACGTACTGCACACCCTCTTCCGCTCCGACCAGGGCGGACACGAGCAGGTCGTGCTCTGTCAGGACCGAGCCACCGGGCTCAAGGCCGTCATCGCCATCCACTCCACCGCCCTGGGCCCGGCCCTGGGCGGTACGCGCTTCTACCCGTACGCGACCGAGGCCGAGGCCGTCGCCGACGCGCTCAACCTGTCGCGCGGGATGTCGTACAAGAACGCCATGGCCGGGCTCGACCACGGTGGCGGCAAGGCCGTGATCATCGGTGACCCCGAGACGATCGAGGCCTCGCACAAGACGGACCTCCTGCTCGCCTACGGCCGCTTCGTGGCCTCCCTCGGCGGGCGCTATGTGACGGCCTGCGACGTCGGCACCTACGTCGCCGACATGGACGTCGTGGCGCGCGCCTGCCAGTGGACCACCGGTCGCTCCCCCGAGAACGGCGGCGCGGGCGACTCCTCCGTACTGACCGCGTTCGGCGTCTTCCAGGGCATGCGGGCCTCGGCCCAGCACCTGTGGGGCGACCCGACGCTGCGCGGCCGCAAGGTCGGCATCGCCGGTGTCGGCAAGGTCGGCCGGCACCTCGTCGAGCACCTGCTCGACGACGGCGCCGAGGTCGTGATCACGGATGTGCGCGAGGAGTCGGTGCGCGCCATCACCGAGCAGCACCCCGAGGTCGCCGTCGCCGCCGACACCGAGGCCCTGATCCGCACCGAGGGCCTGGACATCTACGCGCCGTGCGCGCTCGGCGGCGCCCTGAACGACGCGAGCGTGCCGGTGCTCACCGCGAAGGTGGTGTGCGGCGCGGCCAACAACCAGCTCGCGCACCCGGGTGTGGAGAAGGACCTCGCGGACCGCGCGATCCTCTACGCACCCGACTACGTCGTGAACGCGGGCGGCGTGATCCAGGTGGCCGACGAGCTCAACGGCTTCGACTTCGACCGCTGCAAGGCGAAGGCCGCGAAGATCTTCGACACCACGCTCGCCATATTTGCTCGTGCGAAGGAGGACGGCATTCCGCCGGCCGCCGCGGCCGACCGGATCGCCGAGCAGCGCATGGCGGAGGCACGTCAACACTGAGCCCCGCGAGGGCCCGTCGGCCGCGCTGAGAGACATGACTCACGCCGGTCGGCGGGTCGGGCGCAAAGAAGAGGTTAAAATCGCGGTTGACCAGCGAGGACGGGGCGCTTTGTTGGTTCTGCCAAGTGGCGCGTCATGCGGGCGGCGTACCGTATGGCCGCGGAAGCAGGTACCGTTGAAGCCCTACGGACGCGGTCTCTCCATGGAGAGTCCGTTCCGGATCATGAACGCGTGTCAAGACTCTGGGGCCGTCGAGCCCCGTCACCGAGGGGGTCGAGCCATGGGGCGCGGCCGGGCAAAGGCCAAGCAGACGAAGGTCGCCCGCCAGCTGAAGTACAGCAGCGGCGGGACTGACCTGTCGCGTCTGGCCAACGAGCTGGGCGCATCTACTCCGAACCCGACAGTGAGCCAACCGCCGAACGCGGAGCCACTGGAGGACGAGGAGGACGACCCGTATGCCCGCTATGCGGACATGTACGGGAATGACGACGACGAGGACGAAGAGTCCGGTCCGTCGTCGCAGCGCCGCGGCGCTTGACTTCGCTGATCCCGCTTTCGCAGCAAGACACGTCTTCGCTGCTCCGAGCACATCGACCCGGTCCAGGGCCTTGGCCCCGGACCGGGTTTTGTGCTGCCCGTAGCGGCCTACTTGGCGTAGTCACCGGTCAGCTCGGCGCCGTCGCGGTGATCGCCACGGTCAACGACGGCACCGGACACCCAGGCGTCCACGCCCCGGTCCGCGAGGGCCTGGAGCGCCACGTCCACCGAAGCCTCGGGGACGATCGCCATCATGCCGACGCCCATGTTGAGCGTCTTCTCCAGTTCCAGCCGCTCCACGTTCCCCGCCTTGCCGACGAGGTCGAAGACCGCGCCCGGCGCCCAGGTCGAGCGGTCGACCGTGGCGTGCAGGTGGTCCGGGATCACCCGGGCCAGGTTGTTGGCAAGACCGCCGCCGGTGATGTGGCTGAACCCGTGCACCTCGGCGGTGCGGGTCAGGGCCAGGCAGTCGAGCGAGTAGATCTTGGTGGGCTCCAGGAGTTCCTCGCCGAGCGTGCGACCGAACTCCTCGACGTGCTGGTCCAGGCTCATTCCGGCCCGGTCGAACAGCACATGCCGGACGAGTGAGTACCCGTTCGAGTGAAGACCGGAGGACGCCATGGCGATGACCGCGTCGCCCTCGCGAATGCGGTCGGCGCCCAGGAGCTGGTCGTACTCGACGACACCGGTGCCGGCGCCGGCCACGTCGAAGTCGTCGGGGCCGAGCAGCCCCGGGTGCTCGGCGGTCTCGCCGCCGACCAGCGCGCAGCCCGCGAGGACACAGCCCTCGGCAATGCCCTTGACGATGGCCGCGACCCGCTCGGGGTGGACCTTGCCGACGCAGATGTAGTCGGTCATGAACAGCGGCTCGGCGCCGCACACGACCAGGTCGTCGACGACCATGCCGACGAGGTCGTGCCCGATGGTGTCGTACACGCCCATCCTGCGGGCGAGGTCGACCTTCGTACCGACGCCGTCGGTCGCGGAGGCGAGCAGCGGGCGCTCGTAGCGCTTGAGGGCCGAGGCGTCGAAGAGTCCGGCGAATCCGCCGAGGCCGCCCAGGACCTCGGGGCGCTTCGTCTTCTTCACCCACTCCTTCATCAGCTCGACGGCGCGGTCGCCCGCCTCGATGTCGACGCCCGCGGCTGCGTAGCTGGCAGCGGTGCCCGCGTGCGGAGCACGCTCATGGGGTTCAGCAGATGACATGGGCATGGCTCTGGAGAACTTTCGTGTCGTACTGCGGGGGTCTTACGGACGGCGCAGGGCGTCGGCGGCCGCGGTCGCGGCGGGGCCGGACGCCAGCTCGGACTCCAGAAGCTGCTTGCCGAGCAGCTCGGGGTCGGGGAGCTCCATCGGGTACACGCCGTCGAAGCAGGCGCGGCAGAGGTTGTCCTTGGGGATCGTCGTCGCTTCGATCATCGCGTCGGTCGTGATGTACGAGAGCGAGTCGGCGCCCATGGACGTGCCGATCTCCTCGATGGTCATGCCGTTGGCGATCAGCTCCGCGCGGGTCGCGAAGTCGATGCCGAAGAAGCAGGGCCACTTCACCGGCGGCGACGAGATCCGGATGTGGACCTCGGCGGCGCCCGCCTCGCGGAGCATCTTCACGAGGGCGCGCTGGGTGTTGCCGCGGACGATCGAGTCGTCGACGACCACCAGGCGCTTGCCGCGGATGACTTCCTTGAGCGGGTTCAGCTTGAGCCGGATGCCGAGCTGGCGGATGGTCTGCGAGGGCTGGATGAACGTACGGCCGACATAGGCGTTCTTCACCAGGCCCGAGCCGTACGGGATGCCGCTGGCTTCCGCGTATCCGATGGCGGCGGGGGTGCCGGACTCCGGAGTCGCTATCACCAGGTCGGCCTCGACGGGCGCTTCCTTGGCGAGTTTCCGGCCCATCTCCACTCGGGAGAGGTAGACGTTTCGGCCCGCGATGTCGGTGTCCGGGCGCGCCAGGTAGACGTACTCGAAGACACAGCCCTTGGGCTTCGCTTCTGCGAATCGGGAGGTGCGCAGGCCGTTCTCGTCGATGGCGACGAGCTCGCCCGGCTCGATCTCGCGGACGAAGCTGGCGCCGCAGATGTCGAGAGCGGCGCTCTCGGACGCGACGACCCAGCCGCGCTCCAGGCGGCCGAGCACCAGCGGGCGGATGCCCTGCGGGTCACGGGCGCAGTACAGCGTCTGCTCGTCCATGAAGACCAGCGAGAAAGCGCCCTGGACCTGCGGGAGGACCTTGGCGGCCGACTCCTCGATGGTCAGGGGCTTGCCGTCGTCGTCCGTCTGGCCCGCGAGCAGCGCGGTGACCAGGTCGGTGTCGTTGGTGGCGGCGAGCTGGGTGGCCCGGCCGTTCTCCTTGGGCAGCTCGGCGACCATCTCCGCGAGCTGCGCGGTGTTCACCAGGTTGCCGTTGTGGCCGAGCGCGATCGAGCCGTGGGCGGTGGCCCGGAATGTCGGCTGCGCGTTCTCCCACACGGAGGCACCGGTGGTCGAGTAGCGGGCGTGACCGACCGCGATATGACCTTGGAGGGAACCGAGAGAGGTCTCGTCGAAGACCTGGGAGACAAGTCCCATGTCCTTGAAGACGAGGATCTGGGAGCCGTTGCTGACCGCGATGCCCGCGGATTCCTGGCCCCGATGTTGGAGGGCGTAGAGCCCGAAGTAAGTGAGCTTCGCGACCTCTTCACCCGGAGCCCAGACACCGAAGACGCCACAAGCGTCCTGGGGGCCCTTCTCACCGGGGAGCAGGTCGTGGTTGAGTCGTCCGTCACCACGTGGCACGCCACCGAGTGTAGGCGAGATCGACCACTGGTCCGAATTGGGGATATCGACAACTGGGCACCCTGACCGCTTTTGTAGCTTTCGCGCCTCGGGCGCTCCCGGCGCACACCGGCCCCCCTCGATTCGACATCGCCGCAGGTGAGCCGGGGCGCCCCGGAGCCGTTCGCGGTGTTTGCGACTGCTCGTGGTGACGGATTGCGACCGGGTCGTGTGTGACGGAGTTCGCTCCGGCCCACCCCGGTCCGCTCCGGTCCCGCCCTTCGGTCCCGCCCTTCGGGACGCTCATTGACAGGTACGTGTGCGCTGCGTGAGGCTCCTGCACCATGCAGCCTCTGAGTGACCTCGCGGTCACGCTCGTCGAGCGCCGGCACGTCGACCTGGTCCGTGTCGCCAGCGCCATCTGTCGCTGCGCGTAAGTACGCCCCAGACCCCACCCCTCCCCCTGACCCGCCCGCACGGGCCGGGCCGGGCCGTGACGACTCGGCCCCCGCCCCTGCGGCCGGCCGTGCTGCCCCGGCCGCCCGGCGTCCCGGCGTCCCTGGGGGGGCGTTCTCCCACCTCTTCCTCTGGAGCCCTTCCGTGCCCTCGCACACCCGGAAACTGTCCCGCCGCGCCTTCGGCGGCGCGGTCGGCGCCACCGCCGCAGCCGCCGCCGTCGGCCTGCCCGCCACCGAAGCCGACGCCGCCGAAGCCGCCGCGGACCCGAAGGAGCGGCCGTTCTGTGCCGCCCCGAACCGGCACTC
The DNA here is from genome assembly GCF_002803085.1 of Streptomyces sp. CB01201. GTDB lineage: Bacteria > Actinomycetota > Actinomycetes > Streptomycetales > Streptomycetaceae > Streptomyces > Streptomyces hundungensis. Next base: position 119,620 of record NZ_NNBJ01000030.1, read on the forward strand.
CGCGCGGCCCAACATCCTGTTCATCCTCGGCGACGACCTCGGCTGGGCCGACCTGTCGTCGTACGGGGCGCCGCACATCCGCACCCCCCACCTGGACCGCCTGGCCCGCCAGGGCGTGCGGTTCACCGATGCGTACTCCGGCTCCGCGACCTGCTCGCCGACCCGGTTCAGCCTCTACACCGGGCGCTTTCCGGGACGTACCAAGGGCGGCCTCGCCGAGCCGATCGCGGACCGCAGCGCGGGCCTCGACCCGACCCACCCCACGCTCGCCTCACTTCTGCGCGGCGCCGGATACGCCACCGCCCTGATCGGCAAGTGGCACTGCGGCTACCTCCCCGACTACTCGCCCACGAAGTCCGGCTGGGACGAGTTCTTCGGGAACTTCGGCGGCGCCCTGGAGTACTACTCCAAGCTGGGCCTCGGCGGGGAGTACGACCTCTACGAGGGCGACGCCGAGTACAAGGACCTGCGGTACTACACCCGGATCCTGACCGAGCGGGCGAGTGAGTACGTGCGGCGCGAGCACGACCGGCCGTGGCTGCTCAACCTCAACTTCACCACCCCGCACTGGCCCTGGATAGCCGACGGCGACACCGAGGAGAGCGCCGAGGTCGTCCGGCGCATCAAGGCCGGCGAGCCCGGCGCGCTGTTCCACTACGACGGCGGCTCGGTCGAGAAGTACACCGAGATGGTGGAGGACCTCGACCGGTCGGTCGGCACGGTGCTCGACGCGCTCAAGCGCTCCGGGCAGGAGCGCGACACCCTGGTGTTCTTCGCCTCGGACAACGGAGGGGAGCGGTTCTCCTACAACTGGCCGCTGAGCGGCAACAAGGCCTCGCTCCAGGAGGGCGGCATCCGCGTGCCCACCATCGTGCGCTGGCCCGCCCGGATCGACGGCGGACAGGTCAGCCACCTGCCGAACTTCTCACCGGACTGGACCGCGACCCTGCTCGAACTCGCCGGGGCCCGCCCGCACCCCGCCTATCCGCTCGACGGCACCAGCCTCGCCGGGTACCTGCTGCGCGGGGAGCGGCCCCGCGAGCGGGACCTGTTCTGGCGGGTGCGCGGCGAGCGGGCCCTGCGCCGCGGGGACTGGAAGTACTACCGGGGCCGCAGCGGCAAGGACCAGCTGTTCAACCTCGCCGCCGACCAGCGTGAACAGGCGGACCGCGCGACGGACGACCCGGCCCGGCTGGCCCGGCTCCGGGCCGCCTGGGAGAAGACGGACGCCACGCTTCTCAAGTACCCCTGAGCATGACCGCGCGGGCAGCATGACCGCGCGGGCCCAAGTGCCCTTGCACTGAAGGGAGTCAGGCCGGTCACGACATGACCGGCAGCACCGCCGACAGGTCCGCCCGCTCGCCGCTCGCCGCGACCTTCGCCACGTCCAGCGCCCCGGCCCAGCCGATGCGTCCGGTGGCGAGGCGGATCCAGGTGAGCGGGTCGGTCTCGACGACGTTGGGCGGGGTGCCCCGGGTGTGCTTGGGGCCGGCCACGCACTGGACCACCGCGTACGGCGGGATCCGCACCTCGACCGAGCCGCCGGGCGCCTTCACGGCGAGCGCGTCGGCGAGCAGCCGGGTGCACGCGGCGAGGGCCTGGCGGTCGTGGGGGACGTCCAGTCCGGGCAGTGCGTCGTTCAAGTCGTCCGTGTGGACGGTGAGTTCGACGGTCCGGGTCACCAGGACATCGGCGAAGGCCATCGCGCCGAACCGGGTCGGCACAAGGCGTTCGTCCGGGGTGCTCGCGAACAACTCCGCGGTACGGGTGGCGCGCTGCTCGAAGAGCGCGTCGAGGTCGTCGACCGATGCCGCCAACTCCCTTGTTCCGTCCGCCACTTGATCCGCCATCGCGGCCGTGGCGAACGGCCAGTCGAGCAGCGCGAGCTCCTGTTTGAGCGGCTCCGCCTCGGCGAGGTACCGGTCCAGCATGCCGAGCGCCATGGTGTGGTGCACGGCCAGCTCCCGCACGGTCCAGTCCCCGAGCCGGGTGGGCCCGGCGAGCTGCTCGGGCGTGAGCGTACGGACCGCGTCGCGTACGTGGCCGAACTGGGCGAGGACGGCGGCCCGGATCTTCGCCGGATCGTATCTGCGGGTGCGCTTCTTGGCCGGGGGCATGCGGCCGAGCCTACTGCGGGGCCCGCTTCGGGCCGGGATAGCTGCCGAGGCCGTTCTCGACCTGCGCGAACGCCCGCTCGGTGCGCTCGGCGGCATCGTCGGCGACCCCCTGCGCGGACTCCCCGGCGAGGATCCGGCGGTGGTGTTCGTTGATCAGCGCGTTGCGGGCGCCGGTCAGCTGGGCGGCCGCGACGGCGGCGAGCATCGGATCGCCGCCCTCCGCCGCGAGCAGTTCGGCCAGCTCGCCCTGCGCCTGGCTGAACGCGAGCGAGGCACGCTGGAGCAACACCGGTGTGTTCTGGATGAGTTGGCGGGCCTGGAGGGAGCGCGGGTCGTCGTTGAGACCGATCGAGGGGTCGCGCACCTCGATCATCTCCAGGAACTGCCGCCGCACGGCGTCCACCGCCGACTCGCCTGCGGCGCGCTCGCGCACGGCCCGTACGACATCGCCGACGTGGTTCATCATCGGGGCCGTGACCAGGTCCTCCTTCGTGCCGAAGTAGTTGAAGACGGTCATCTTCGACACATCGGCGGCGGCCGCGATCTCGGCGACGGAGACATGGTCGAAGCCGCGCTCGGTGAACAGATCCAGCGCCGTGCGCCAGATCCGCATCCCGGTCTCCCGCTTCTTGCGCTCGCGCAGCCCCTCACCAGCAGTCATGGAATCACTGTACCAGGATGAAATTTAAGCCCGTATGAAATTTAAGCCTGGATGAAACATTGACTCAGTATATTTTCTGCTCCATGGTGGTGCCCATGACGACGACCACGAACAGCCCACCGGCCACGCCCACCCCGACGGATGCCACGGCCGCGACCGGGACCGGCGCCCCGCTGATGACCAGGACCCAGACCGTCATCGGCTTCATCGTCTGCATCGCCACGGTCCTGCTGGCCGTGCTCGACACGAACATCGTCTCGGCGGCGACCGTCCCCATCGCCCGCGATCTCGATCCGGTCCATGGAGTCGACAAGATCCCCTGGCTGATCAGCTCGTTCGCGCTCGCCTCGGCCGCGGCGCTGCCCCTGTACGGCAAGCTCTGCGACAGCCTCGGCGCGAAGAAGGTGTTCGTGGGGGCCGTCGCCTCCTTCCTGCTCGGCTCGGCCCTGTGCGGCGCGGCCCAGTCCATGACCGGACTCATCGCGGCCCGCGCCCTGCAAGGCCTCGGCGGCGGTGGCCTGATGAGCGTCACGATGGTGGTGCTCGCCCAGCTCAGAACCCCGGGCGGCGGAGGCGGCAGGGCGAGCGGCGTCGGCGGGATCGTCGCCGGCACCGGCATGGCGATCGGCCCCTGGATCGGCGGCACGCTGTCCGACCACGCCAACTGGCGCTGGATCTTCTACATCAACCTGCCGCTCGGCATCGCCGCACTGATCGGCACGGTCCTCGTACTGAAGCTGCCGGTCTCCCCCGTGCGCCACCGCATCGACTACCTCGGCGCGGCCCTCGCCGCCGCGTTCACCAGCAGCCTGCTGCTCGCCACCAGCTGGGGCGGCAAGGACTACGCCTGGGCCTCGCCCCAGATCATCGGGCTGCTCACGACCTGCGCCCTCTCCCTCGTCCTGTTCCTGCGCCGCCAGGCCACGGCCGCCGAGCCGGTGCTTCCGCTCTCCATGTTCCAGGTGCCCCAGCTGCGCTACGGCTTCGCGATCCAGGGGCTGCTCGGCGCCGCGATGATGGGCGCACTCGTCTACGTCATGGTCTACCTCCAGGCGGTGCGCGGCATCGAGCCGGCCGCCGCCGGGCTCTACCTCATCCCCATGGCGATCGGCATGACCGTCGTCGGTCTCGGCGCCGGCAGGCTGTCCGAGCGCGGCTGGCGGATGAAGACCTTCGTACTGACCGGCACCCTCGCCTCCGCCCTCGGCCTCGCCCTGCTCGCCACCCTCGGCACCGACACCTCGCTCTGGCTGATCCGCGCCGCACTCCTGGTCATGGGCTGCGGGTTCGGCCTGCTCATAGGCCAGCTCATCCCGTACGTCCAAAACGCCGCCCCCGCACACCAGTTGGGCATCGCCACCACCAGCGTCCGGTTCTTCCAGACGCTGGGGAACGCGCTCGGCGCCGCCGTGTTCGGCACCCTGCTCAGCCGGGTGTACGAGGCGAAGGTGCCCGGTGGCTCGACCAGTGCCATCGCCCATCTGACCGGCGCCGCCCACACCACCGCGGTGCACGGCTTCGTCACCGCGATGGACGTGGTCTTCCTGGTCGCGGCCGGGGTCATGGCCCTCGCCGCGGTGCTGGCCGCGCGGCTGCCCGCCGAGACGCAGGTCGCACCGGTACCGGCCCCGCGGGAACCCGAACTCAGCACCGCCTGAACGCACTTCGGCCCCGTAACCCTCAACGGGCTTACGGGGCCGAAGTGTTGGTGCGTACTAGGCCAGCAGCGCGGGGATCGTCGCCTCGTGGGCCGTGCGCAGTTCCGCGAGGCCGAGGCTGAACTCGCCCTGGACCTCGATGGATTCGCCGTCCACGACACCGATCCGGGTGGCCGGAAGGCCGCGCGCCCCGCACATGTCGGTGAAGCGCAGCTCCTCCGAGCGCGGCACGGACACGATCGCGCGGCCCGCCGACTCGCTGAACAGGAACGTGAACGCGTCCAGGCCGTCCGGGACGACCAGGCGCGCGCCGTTGCCGCCCTTGAGGCAGGACTCGGTCACCGCCTGGATCAGACCGCCGTCGGACAGGTCGTGCGCGGCGTCGATCATGCCGTCGCGGGAACCCGAGATGAGGATCTCGCCGAGCAGCTTCTCGCGGTCCAGGTCGACCTGCGGCGGCAGACCGCCCAGGTGGTCGTGGACGACCTGGGACCAGGCCGAGCCGCCGAACTCCTCACGGGTGTCACCGAGGAGGTAGAGCAGCTGCCCCTCCTGGGAGAACGCGATCGGGGTGCGCCGGTTCACGTCGTCGATCACGCCGAGCACCGCGACCACGGGGGTCGGGTGGATGGCGGTCTCGCCGGTCTGGTTGTAGAGCGAGACGTTGCCGCCGGTCACCGGGGTGCCGAGCTGGAGGCAGCCGTCCGCGAGACCACGGGTGGCCTCGGCGAACTGCCACATCACGTCCGGGTCCTCGGGGGAGCCGAAGTTGAGGCAGTCCGAGATGGCGAGGGGCTTCGCGCCGGAGGCCGCCACATTGCGGTAGGCCTCGGCGAGCGCGAGCTGGGCGCCGGTGTACGGGTCGAGCTTGGCGTACCGGCCGTTGCCGTCGGTCGCCATGGCCACGCCCAGGTTCGACTCCTCGTCGATCCGGACCATGCCCGCGTCCTCGGGCATCGCGAGCACCGTGTTGCCCTGCACGAAACGGTCGTACTGGTCGGTGATCCACGCCTTGGAGGCCTGGTTCGGGGAGCCGACCAGCTGGAGGACCTGCTCCTTCAGCTCGTCGCCCGACCGCGGGCGGGCCAGCTTGCCGGCGTCGTCGGCCTGGAGCGCGTCCTGCCAGGAGGGGCGGGCGAAGGGGCGGTGGTAGACCGGGCCCTCGTGCGCGACCGTGCGCGGCGGGACGTCCACGATCTGCTCGCCGTGCCAGAAGATCTCCAGCTGGGAGCCCTCGGTCACCTCACCGATGACGGTGGCGATGACGTCCCACTTCTCGCAGATCTCCATGAAGCGGTCGACGTGCTGCGGCTCGACGACCGCGCACATGCGTTCCTGCGACTCGCTCATGAGGATCTCCTCGGGCGAGAGCGAGGAGTCGCGCAGCGGCACGGTGTCCAGCTCGACCCGCATGCCGCCGGAACCGGCGCTCGCCAGCTCCGAGGTCGCGCACGACAGGCCCGCGCCACCCAGGTCCTGGATGCCCGCGACGAGCTTCTCCCGGAAGATCTCCAGGGTGCACTCGATGAGGAGCTTCTCCTGGAACGGGTCGCCGACCTGGACGGCCGGGCGCTTGGCCGGGCCGGTCGACTCGAAGGTCTCCGAGGCGAGCACCGAGACGCCGCCGATGCCGTCGCCGCCGGTGCGGGCGCCGTACAGGATGACCTTGTTGCCGGGACCGGACGCCTTGGCGAGGTGGATGTCCTCGTGCTTCATCACACCGATGCAGCCGGCGTTGACCAGCGGATTGCCCTGGTAGCAGGCGTCGAAGACGACCTCGCCGCCGATGTTCGGCAGGCCCAGGCAGTTGCCGTAGCCGCCGATGCCCGCGACGACACCGGGCAGCACGCGCTTGGTGTCGGGGTGGTCGGCCGCGCCGAAGCGCAGCGGGTCCACGACCGCGACCGGGCGCGCCCCCATGGCGAGGATGTCGCGGACGATGCCGCCCACGCCGGTGGCCGCGCCCTGGTAGGGCTCGATGTAGCTGGGGTGGTTGTGCGACTCGACCTTGAAGGTGACCGCGTACCCCTGGCCGACGTCCACGACGCCCGCGTTCTCGCCGATGCCGACCAGCATGGCGTCGTTGGCGGGGACCTTGTCGCCGAACTGCTTCAGATGGACCTTGCTGCTCTTGTAGGAGCAGTGCTCGGACCACATGACGGAGTACATGGCGAGCTCGGCGCCGGTCGGGCGGCGGCCGAGGATCTCCCGGATGCGCGCGTACTCGTCCTCCTTGAGGCCGAGCTCCTTCCAGGGCTGCTCGACGTCCGGGGTCTCGGCGGCGTGCTTGACGGTGTCGAGGCTCATGCGTTGACCAGCTTCTTCAGGATCGAGGTGAAGAATCCGAGGCCGTCGGTACGCCCCGTACCGATCAGCGGCTCCACGGCGTGCTCGGGGTGCGGCATCAGGCCGACGACGTTGCCTGCGGCATTGGTGATGCCGGCGATGTCGCGGAGCGAGCCGTTGGGGTTCAGGTCCAGGTAGCGGAAGGCGACCCGGCCCTCGGCCTCCAGCTCGTCCAGGGTCCGCTCGTCGGCGACGTACCGGCCGTCCATGTTCTTGAGCGGAACCTGGATCTCCTGGCCGGCCTCGTAGTCGGCGGTCCAGGCCGTCTCCGCGTTCTCGACCCGCAGCTTCTGCTCGCGGCAGATGAAGTGCAGGTGGTTGTTGCGGAGCATGGCGCCGGGCAGCAGATGCGACTCGGTGAGGATCTGGAAGCCGTTGCAGATGCCGAGGACCGGCAGGCCGGCCTTGGCCTGCTCGATGACCGTCTCCATCACCGGCGAGAACCGGGAAATGGCCCCGGCCCGCAGGTAGTCGCCGTAACTGAACCCGCCGGCCAGCACGACCGCGTCGACCTGCTTGAGGTCCTTGTCGCGGTGCCAGAGCGGGACCGGCTCGGCGCCGGCGATGCGCACGGCCCGCAGGCTGTCCCGGTCGTCGAGCGTGCCGGGGAAGGTGACAACGCCGATGCGTGCAGTCACTTGGACTGCTCCTCGACCTTGACGGTGAAGTCTTCGATGACGGTGTTGGCGAGGAAGGTCTCGGCCATCTCGTGGATGCGGGCGAGGGCGGCCTCATCGACCGGCCCCTCGACCTCAAGCTCGAAACGCTTTCCCTGACGTACGTCGCCGATCCCCTCGAAGCCGAGACGGGGCAGTGCGCGCTGCACCGCCTGTCCCTGCGGGTCGAGGATTTCCGGCTTGAGCATGACGTCGACTACGACGCGTGCCACTGGCACTCCCGGTGTGGTGTGGTGCGAAGGCGGTTCCACCACAGTACCCGGCTCGAAAATCTACGCGGGTAGATATCGCTAACGCCTGATCACGTTCCGGTTTCGGCGGCGACAACACGTGGGAAAAATCCCGAGAAAAAGTCGCCGAAGTCATTGCGTGGAGACACGCTGATGCAATTGGCTGGGCTTCACATTGCAATGGCTGTCGCTGTACAAAGGAATCCCAGCAAAAACAACATTGCTCCATAACAGCCGGAAGGCCGGTATCGCCGCACGTCAGAGACGTGGGAGTGGCGAGGCCGTAGGAAGGAACCGATATCCGTGGCTCAGCGCGTAGTGGTCACACTCTCCGATGACATCGACGGCGGAGAAGCGGCGGAAACGGTCACGTTCGGCCTGGACGGAAAGGTCTACGAGATCGACCTCAATCCCGCCAATGCAAAGAAACTGCGCAAGGCGCTCGCGCCTTACGTGACGGCGGGCCGCAAGCACGCGAAGTCCGGGAAGACCTACCGGCACACCTCCGTCGCCCCCGATCCGGCGGCCGTCCGCGCCTGGGCACGCTCCAACAAGATGGACGTGCCGGCCCGCGGCCGGATCCCGAAGAAGGTCTACGAGGCCTTCGCCCAGGCGAGCTGACCTCCGGTCCGGGGCGGTCCTGCGGCCGCCCCGGGCACCGGAGTTGCAAACCCCCCCTGCTGATCAGCTAGAGTCTGGAGCACGCCGAGGGGCAAGGCCGAAAAGCCAAGTCCACCGGAGCGTGCGGGTGTAGTTCAGTAGTAGAACACCCCCCTTCCAGGGGGGAGGCGCAGTGTGCAATTCCTGTCACCCGCTCTGCATTGCCTGCCGGCCACGGTTGTGGATCAGGTAGAGTAGTGCCCGCGCCGCCCAGTGAGAGCTGGTCGGAGGCATGCGGACGTGGCTCAGTTGGTAGAGCATCACCTTGCCAAGGTGAGGGTCGCGAGTTCGAATCTCGTCGTCCGCTCAGGAATCATCAAGGCCCCGGTTCATCGAACCGGGGCCTTGGTCGTATGCCCGGCCACTCCGGTACCCGGCCAAGTGCCGTTCCTCCCCTGACATTTGTCATGTGCGGTGATGACAGCGCGCACTGCCCCGGCGGCTCCGGCGGCGGAACGCTTGAGGCATGGCAGGCACAGCGAATGTGATCGAGGTCGAGGAGCTGCGGCGCACCTACGCCGGGGGCTTCGAGGCCGTTTCCGGAATCTCCTTCACCGTGGCGCGCGGCGAACTCTTCGCGCTGCTCGGCACCAACGGCGCGGGCAAGACCTCCACCGTCGAGCTCCTCGAAGGACTCGCCCCGCCCAGCGGCGGCCGCGTCCGGGTGCTCGGGCACGACCCGTACACCGAACGCGGCGCGGTACGCCCCCGTACCGGCGTGATGCTCCAGGAGGGCGGCTTCCCCGCCGAACTGACCGTCACCGAGACCGTCCGCATGTGGGCGGGCTGCACCAGCGGGGCCCGGCCCGTCGCCGAGGCGCTCGAACTCGTCGACCTGGCCCGGCGCTCCCAGGTACGGGTCAAGCAGCTCTCCGGCGGCGAGAAGCGCCGGCTCGACCTGGCGCTCGCGCTGCTCGCCCGGCCCGAAGTGCTCTTCCTGGACGAGCCGACGACGGGCCTGGACGCCGAAGGGCGGCGCGAGACCTGGGAGTTGGTGCGCGCGCTGCGCGACGGCGGCACCACCGTGCTGCTCACCACCCACTACCTGGAGGAGGCCGAGGCGCTCGCCGAGCGGCTCGCGATCCTGCACGAGGGGCGGATCGCGGCGAGCGGCCGGGTCGACGAGGTCGTCGCGGCCCAGCCCTCGCACCTCTCCTTCGACCTGCCCGACGGCTACCACCTGGGCGACCTGCCGCCGCTCGACCGGCTCGGCGTCACCAGCCACGAGACGGCGGGACGCACGGTCCGCCTCAAGACCAAGAAGCTCCAACTCGCCGCCACCGAACTGCTGTTGTGGGCCAGGGACAGCGGGGTCGAGCTGCGGGGGCTCGATGTGCGCTCGGCCTCCCTCGAAGAGGCGTTCCTGAAGATCGCACAGGACCGACGCGGACCGGACGCGGAAACGGAGGCCGTCCGATGAGCACCACCCTGGACGCGGCGCGCAGCCCGGTCCTTGAGCCCGCACGGACCCCGAAGACCGCGGCCGACCGCATGACGGCGCTCGCCCGCGCCGAACTCACCCTGCTCGGCCGCAACAAGTCCACGCTGTTCACCGTGCTGCTGCTGCCGGCCATGCTCACCGTCTCCATGTACGGGACGGTCAACAGCGTCGACCTCGGCAAGCAGGGCCTGAACGCCGGAACCGTGCTGCTGCCCGGCTCGCTCGGCTTCGCCCTGCTCTTCGCCCTGTACTCGCCGCTGGTCGGCATCTACGTCGTACGCCGGGAAGAGCTTGTCCTGAAGCGGCTGCGCACCGGCGAGCTGCACGACTGGGAGATCCTGGCGGGGGCGGCGCTGCCCGCGCTGCTCATCGCCGTGGCGCAGTCCGCGCTGCTCGTGGTGGGCTGCTCGGCGTGGCTGCACGTGCCGCTGCCCCGGGCGTGGTGGCTCGCGGTCGTCGGCCTCCTGCTCGGGCTCGCCGTGACGGGCGCGCTCGCCGCGGCGACCGCGGCCCTCACCAGGACCGCCGAGGCCGCCCAGATCGCGGTGATGCCACTGATGCTGGTCTCCACCGCCGGATCGGGTCTGATCGTGCCCACCGACCTGCTTCCCGACAAGGTGGCCATGGTGTGCGACCTGCTGCCGCTGACCCCGGTGATCCAGCTGATCAGGAGCGGCTGGACGGGCGGCGCCGGGGCCGGGGACGTACTGCGGGAGCTGCTCGTCGTGGTTGTCTGGACGCTCATCGCGGTACTGGTCGTGCGCGGGCGCTTCCGCTGGGAGCCGCGGCGCTGAGACGGGGGCGGCAGGGTGTTCGGCCGAATACACACGTGGCACGGGCGGCAGTGGCGGGACCGCAGCAGGGTCGAGAAGGTCGAGTTCCAGAGCCGGCTGGTCTGGGACCTCAGCATCTGGTTCCTCTTCCTCAGCTGGGACGTGCCGTTCGTCCTGCTGGGGCTGCGGCACGAACCGCTGCCGCTCGCGCTCGGCGTGGCGACGATGGGGGCGGGCGCCGCGGCCGCGTTCCAGGGCTGCCGGGTCCACCGCCGGGCGCTCGACCACTATCTGGGGCGGGGCGGGATGCCCCGCCGCGGCCTGCTCTGGACCGGGGCGCTGGGTGGGCTCTCGCTCGTCCTCGTCGCGGCGCTGCGGGCGTCGCACGGCACCCCGGACGACACCCTGATGCTCGTCGTGCTCTATGTGGTGCTGCCGTTCGGCATGGCGTACTGCCTGCTGGTGCCGCGCGGAAGATTCCTGCTGCGGTTCGCCCTGCTCGGCATCCCGGTCGCGGCGCTCTTCGCGGCCGTCGGAGTGCCGCAGGGACGCGTGGTCGGCCTGGCGGTGGCGGTGGCCCTGTGCGGGCCGTGGGCCCTGACGGTGTCGCGCTGCGGCGCCTGGACGCTGTCGATGATGTGGGAGTCGGACCGGGCCCGCGAGACCGAGGCCCGCCTGGCGGTCGCCGAGGAGCGGCTGCGCTTCGGGCGGGACATGCACGACGTGCTCGGCCGCAACCTCGCGGTCATCGCGCTCAAGGCCGAACTCGCCGTCCAGCTCGCCCGGCGCGGCCGGCCGGAGGCGGTGGCACAGATGGTGGAGGTGCAGCGCATCGCGCAGGAATCACAGAAAGAGGTACGGGAAGTGGTGCGCGGCTATCGGGAGGCGGACCTCGGGGTCGAGATCGAGGGCGCCCGAGGGGTCCTTGAGGCGGCCGGGATCGGCTGTGTGTACAGCGGGCCGGCGGAGGGCCTGACCGTCGAGGCGCAGTCGGCGCTCGGCTGGGTGGTGCGCGAGGCCACCACCAATGTGCTGCGGCACGGGGACGCCCGCAGCGTGGCGATCCGGCTCGCCGTCGCCGAGCACACCGCGACCCTGGTCGTCGAGAACGACGGCGTGCCGGAGCGGCCGGCCACCACCCCGGGCTCGGGCCTGGCCGGTCTGCGCGAGCGGCTCTCGGCGCTCGGCGGCACCCTGGAGGCGGGCCCGGCGGGCGACGGCCTGTTCCGGCTGACCGCGGAGGTGCCCCGATGAGCCGGGTGCGGGTGCTGCTCGCCGACGACGAGCACCTGATCCGGGGCGCGCTGGCGGCCCTGCTCGGCCTGGAGGACGACCTGGAGGTCGTCGCGGAGGCCGCCTCGGGGCCCGAGGCGCTCGCGATGGCGCGGGCCCACCGGCCCGATGTGGCGGTCCTCGATCTGGAGATGCCGGGCGCGGACGGTGTGATGGTGGCCACACAGATCCGGGCCGAACTGCCGTCCTGCCGGACCATGATCGTGACCAGCCACGGACGCCCCGGCCATCTCAAGCGGGCCCTCACGGCGGGGGTGCGCGGCTTCGTGCCGAAGACCGTGAGCGCCCTGCGGCTCGCCGAGATCATCCGGTCGGTGCACGCCGGAAACCGTTATGTGGACCCGGAGTTGGCGGCCGACGCGATCTCCGCAGGGGACTCCCCGCTGACCGTGCGCGAGGCCGAGGTGCTCGGGTTCGCGGCCGACGGGGCGCCCGTCGCGGAGATCGCCGAGCGGGCCGCACTGTCCCAGGGAACGGTCCGCAACTACCTCTCGTCGGCCGCCGCGAAACTGGGTGCGGAGAACCGTCATACGGCGGTGCGTCTCGCCCGCGAGCGAGGTTGGGTATAGTGGTCTCCGCGCCACGGCGCATGCGAACGTAGCTCAGCTGGTAGAGCACCACCTTGCCAAGGTGGATGTCGCGAGTTCGAACCTCGTCGTTCGCTCCACACACGAAGAAGCCCCCCGGTCCTCGACCGGGGGGCTTCTTCGTGTCCGCGTCGGCTAGGCCCAGCTGGTGCCGGTGAGCTGCTCGTACGCCTCGATGTACTTGCCCCGTGTCGCGTCCACGATCCGCTGCGGCAGCGCGGGCGGCGGCTGCTCGCTCCTGCGGTCCCAGCCGGAGTCCGGCGAGGTCAGCCAGTCGCGGACGTACTGCTTGTCGTAGGAGGGCTGGTCGCGGCCCGGCTCCCAGGTCGCGGCGGGCCAGAAGCGCGAGGAGTCCGGGGTGAGCACCTCGTCCGCGATGACGAGCTCCTCGCCCGCGAACCCGAACTCGAACTTGGTGTCCGCGAGGATGATGCCCTGCTCGCGTGCGATGTCACGGGCCCGGCCGTAGACGGCGAGGGTGGCCTGGCGCAGCTGGGCGGCGGTCTCCGCGCCGATCTGGCGGGCCACCTCCTCGTAGCTCACGTTCTCGTCGTGCTCGCCCACGGCGGCCTTGGTGGCGGGCGTGAAGATCGGCGCGGGCAGCTCCGACCCGTTGCGCAGGCCCTCGGGCAGCGCGAGGCCGCACACCGTGCGGGACTCGTCGTACTCGACCAGGCCGGAACCCGCGAGATAGCCGCGGGCCACGCACTCCACCGGGATCATGGCGAGCGACTTGCACACCAGCGTGCGGCCCGCCCAGTCGGCCGGGGCGCCGGCCGGGACCTCGCTGGAGATGACGTGGTTGGGCACCAGGTCGGCGAGCAGGTCGAACCACCACAGCGAGAGCTGGGTCAGGACCCGGCCCTTGTCGGGGATCTCGGTGGGCAGCACCCAGTCGTACGCGGACAGCCGGTCGCTGGCGACCATGACGAGGTCGCCCGCCTCGTTCTGATAGAGGTCACGCACCTTGCCCGTGTGGAGATGGGTCAGGCCCGGCACCTGCAACGGCTCGGGCTTTTCTACGAATCCGGACACGGTTCCTCCGCGTAGGTTGATCCAGGAGCGATTCCGATTCTCTCGCATGCGGCCGGGAGACGGCGTCGCGGGTCGGACCGGGGCCGGCCCGGTGCCGCCGACGGCACGGTCCGGGCACCGGCGGCCCGTGGCACGCGTCACGGCCGGCCCGCGACCGGCGTCAGTCCCGCTTGCAGATGCGGTCGAGGAGATTGGCCGTGGCCCGCTGGATGCGGGAATCCACATGGCCGGGGCGGTCGAGCGCCGGAGACCAGGCGAAGGTGCCCGAGGCGAACACGAGCGCGCCGGAGGGCGCCCGGTACAGGGACGTCTCCTGGTGCCGGACGTGCTGCTCGCTGTCCCGGTACGGGGAGTGGGCGAGCAGGATGCGGTCCTGGTGCTCGGGGAGCGCGGTGCGCGGGTAGTAGCGGTCGGCCTCGCCCGCGACCAGGCCGGCGATCTCGTCGCCGTCCCCGGCACCGGTCGCCTCCCACAGCCAGTGGTCCGCGTTGCGGACGACCATCGGGTACGGCTCGGGGACGCGGCCCGCGTACTGGATGCCCAGGAGCTGCTGCTCGGGCCGGGCGATCTCGCGCCACAGGGCGGGGCGGCCGGGGCCGCGGCGCTTGCGGCAGGTCAGCAGCCGGTCCGGGACACCGGACGGGGACGGCCCCAACTCCACTTGCCAGTAGATGGAGTTGGCGGACAGGAAGACCAGCGAGGTGCCGCCGTCCCGGGCCAGCTCCACGGCCCGGCGCATGGGGGCCGACCAGTACTCGTCGTGGCCGGGGAAGACCAGGCCGCGGTAGCGGGAGGCGTCGACGCGGCCGGCGTGCAGATCGCGGGCGTCGGCGTAGGCGAGGTCGTAGCCGTAGCGCTCGGCCCAGCGGATGAAGTCGTAGGCGTGGCCCACGTGCAGGGGCAGACCCGCGCCCGCGTACGGCCGGTCGAAGGAGACGGTGGTCGCCGCGTCCTCCTCGCCGAGCAGCCGGCCCTCCTCGTCCCAGGCGTGGTAGAGGCTGGCGCCGGTGCGGCCGTCCTCCGGGTAGAGGTTGTAGGCCTGCCAGGTGATGTCGGGCAGCAGCAGGAGCAGATCCGCGGGGTGGTCGTCGCGGACGGTGAACGGGATGTGCGAGCGGTAGCCGTCGGCGGTGGTCAGGACGGCGACATGGGCGCCCACCGAGGCGTGCGAGGGCACCTGGTAGCGCCAGGACTGCCACCAGTGGTGACAGGAGACCGTACGGTCCGCGGTCAGCGGCGGCGGCTGGACGATCCCGGAGAGCCGGGGGCTGGTGGCGATCTTCGCGGCCCCGTCGCCGCCGTAGTGGCCGATCCGGTAGACGTCGACGGTGAACTGCTGCGGGGGATCCACCGTGATGTGGAAGTCGATGGCCTCACCGGGCGCGACGGCCCCGCTGGAGGCGAACCCCTTGATCTGGCGGCGCACGTCGTCGGCGGTGCGCGGCCCGGTGACCCGGGCGGGGCGCGGGGCGGGGACGCCGTCCGTGACCGGGACGTGGTCGACGTACCAGGGCACCACGTGCCCGGTGTCGTCGAAGTACGTCTCACTGCCGCGCAGCCAGGGCAGCGGGCCCTGCCCGAAGGGGTCCGAGACGGCGTGCGCGAGGGCTCCGGACTCCCAGCGCCGGATGTGTTCCGACCGTTCCACCCCCATGTCGCTCCCCTCCCTCGATCCCCCGGGACAACAGTGATGCGACTGTGGCCCGCGGTCCGTCCGCGGTCTGTCCGCGACCGGTCCCCAGCACATCACATAACGCACGCACTCCGTCACCGTTCGTCGCGAATTGACGTGAAGGGGAACTCGACGTTCCGGATATGTTGGGCGAACTCGCCCTACTGGGAGCGCTGTTGGGGGTGGGGCGGCGGCTGCCTGCGGGCGGTTCGGCCGAGGAGCGGGGCGGCTTCCCGCCGGGGTGGGGTGGGGGTGCGGCTCCGGTAGGCGGGGCGGCTTCCTCTGGCTGATGCTAGCCAGGCTCCCCCGGGGGGGGGTGCCCCTCAGACGAGACGTACCGGCTTCTCCGGGCGGATGCCCACGGAGGACAGCCAGTCGCGCAGTTCGTCCGGGTCGCCCTCCTCGACGAGGGCCAGCACCGGGGACACCAGGTCCGAGCGGCGCACCTCGTCGATGAGCAGCGAGGGGCCGTCCAGCCAGTCGAGCCCGGGCAGGGCGCCCGCCGTGTCGATCGCGGCGCAGCAGACCATCGCCGTCACATGGTCGGCCAGCAACTCCCGGCCCGTGCGCGGCGGCTGGAGCGGAAGGAGCGGCACCGCGTCGACGCCCCAGGCCTCGGGGCCGGGCGCGGGCCGCGCGGACGCGGCCTCCTCGCCGGCCACCTCCGCCGCGATCCGGGCCGCGAGGCGGTCGGCTGCCTCGCCGTCCGCCCCGGCGAGATGGTCGATGACCCGGGCCAGGGTGGGCGCCGCGGACTCCGCGTCGCGTCGCTCGCCCAGCGTGTCCAGGACCCGGTGCAGCCGGGCGGCCTCGCTGCGCCACTTGCGGTCCACGACCTCCTCCGGATACGCGGCCCAGTCGACCGGCGCCCAGTCGGGCCCCGGCTCGGCCGGGCCCCCGTGGAACAGCCGGGCGGCGAGCAGCGAGGTCGCCTCGTCGGCGGCGCCGGGCTCCTCCAGAAGGTCGCAGGCCGGACGCTCGCCGAGCCGGGAGGTGTAGCCCTCGGCCAGCCGGTCGCGCCGGGACAGCTCGGTCAGCGCGGAGACCACGCCCGCGTCGAGGCGCGCGGGCCAGCGGCCCATCCGCCAGGCGGGCAGCGCGACCCGGGTCAGCAGCCGGTCCCAGCCCGCGTAGGCGAGCCCGACCTGCTCCTGGGCCACGATGCGTACCCCGTAGTCCACGGTCTGGGCGCGCTCGGACGCGGCGACCGCGACACCCCGCTCCATCTCGGCGGCGTGCACCCGGCACCCCCGCAGGAGCACCCGGGCGATGGCGGCGACGAAGCCGAGGGCGAGCCGTCGCACCGGGTCGAGACCCGGCCGCGCGGCGAGGCCCACCGCCGCGTCCAGACCCCGTACGAAACGGCGGGCGGCCGCTATGTCCGGGTGGGCGGAGGGGCCCGTTCCGGCGACGACCGGGGCGAGGATGGCGCGGAGTTCGCCGACGCGCATCCACCACATGAAGGGCGAGCCGATGACCAGGACCGGCGCGACCGGCGCCCGCCCGGTGCGCGGGGTGCGCGGGGTGCGTGGAGCGGGTGCGGTGCCCGCATCGCCGCCCGCATCGGCGCCCGCATCGCCGCCGCGTATGGAGCGAGCGGGCATCGGCCCCCTCCCGGCGTGCGCCGGATGGGTGCGGTCCTCCAGCCAGCTGTCGCAGTCCGGAGTCAGGGCTATCGCCGAGGGCGGCGGCACATCGAGGCGCTCTGCCAGGTCTCTGACCAGGCGATACAGATCGGGGGCGGACGATTCGGCGAGGTCCACCGTCGGGGAGAGGGCAGGTCTCGCCCGTACGATCACGGCTCCGACGGCGGCCGCGAGCAGCAGCACGAGCAGCGCGGCGGCGGTGACCGCCCAGCACACGGCGTCCCAGCCACTGCCCTCGATCCGGCCCTGCGCGGCGGCGACGGTCAGCACGACGGCGGCGGCCGTCGGCAACAGGGCCACGGCCAGCGCCCTGCTACGGACGCGCAGCACGGCGAGAGCCCGCGAGCGCGCGTGCTGCGCGCCCGCCTCTGCACCCATTCCGGTATCGGACACGGCCGGACCTCACCCCCTCTGCCCTGCGACGGCTTTGCTCACTCCCCCACTGTGGCACCGCCCACTGACATCGCAATGCCGGTGGGCCAAGTGCCGCAACGCCCTCGCCGCACCCTAGTTGGGGCCCCGGCGGGAGTCATCCCGATGGGGCGACCGTCACTCGATGGAATGGCTTTGGGTAAAGGTGCGGGCGTTCGCGGTTCGATTGGGGTCGCCCGGGTCGGTCGAGGTCACTTGGTCGGTCGGGGGCGCCCGGGTCGGTCGGGGGCGCTTGGTCGGTCGGGGGCGCTTGGTCGGTCGGGCACGCTTGGTGGTTGGGGCAACCGGGCCCCGCGGACGGCGTGCAGGCGGCGGCCACCCGGGCGCCAAGCACGGCGTGCAGGCGGCGGCCACCCGGGCGCGAAGCACGGCGTGCAGGTGGCGGACCCCCGGCCCCCGGGGTGGGACGTGACCGTCAGCCCCGGCCCTCCGCGGCCTCGCGGGCGATGTCCGTGCGGTGTTGCGAGCCGTCGAGGCGGATGCGGCCGACCGCCGCGTACGCCCGCTCGCGGGCCTGCGTCAGGTCCTGGCCGGTCGCGGTGACCGAGAGGACCCGGCCGCCCGCGCTGACCACCGCGTCGCCGTCCCGCCGGGTCCCGGCGTGCAGGACGTACGCCGTCGGCGCGTCCTGGGCCACGACCTCGGCCAGGCCCTCGATCGGGTCGCCGGTGCGGGGCGTCGCGGGGTAGTTGTGCGAGGCGATGACCACGGTGACGGCGGCGTCGTCGCGCCAGGTCAGCGGGGCCTGTACGTCCAGGGTGCCGTTCGCCGAGTGGAACAGGACGCCCGCGAGCGGGGTCTGGAGCCGGGCGAGGACGACCTGGGTCTCGGGGTCGCCGAAGCGCGCGTTGAACTCGATGACCCGCACCCCGCGCGAGGTGATCGCGAGGCCCGCGTACAGCAGTCCGGAGAACGGCGTGCCGCGGCGGCGCAGTTCGTCGACGGTCGGCTGGAGCACGCTCTCCATGACCTCGTCGACGAGCTTCGGGTCCGCCCACGGAAGCGGTGAATAGGCGCCCATGCCACCGGTGTTGGGGCCCTCGTCGCCGTCGAGCGCGCGCTTGAAGTCCTGCGCGGGCTGGAGCGGCAGGACGGTGACGCCGTCGGTGATCGCGAAGAGGGAGACCTCGGGGCCGTCCAGGAACTCCTCGATCACCACGCGCTCGCAGGCGAGCGCGTGCGCGCGGGCCGCGGCGAGGTCGTCCGTGACGACGACACCCTTGCCGGCTGCGAGACCGTCGTCCTTCACCACGTACGGGGCCCCGAAGGCGTCCAGCGCCTCGTCGATCTCCGCGGGGGTGGTGCAGACGTACGAGCGGGCGGTGGGCACGCTCGCCGCCGCCATCACGTCCTTGGCGAAGGCCTTGGAGCCCTCCAGCTGCGCGGCCTCCTTCGAGGGGCCGAAGCAGGGGATGCCCGCGGCGCGCACGGCGTCGGCCACCCCGGCCACCAGGGGGGCCTCGGGCCCGACCACGACCAGCTCGCTGCCCAGCTCGACGGCGAGGCGGGCGACCGCGTCCCCGTCCATCTGGTCCACGGGGTGGAGCTCGGCGACCTCCGCGATCCCGGCGTTGCCGGGGGCGCAGTGCAGCGCCGTCACGTCGGGGTCGAGGGACAGGGAACGGCACAGGGCGTGCTCGCGAGCACCGCCGCCGATGACAAGGACCTTCACGCCGGCCAGCCTAGCCGTCGCGACGGGGTGACCCTTGTGCGGGTCACCAGGCGGACGCTCAGCCCTCGTTCGTATATTCCTCCACCACGGTCGCCCCGAGCTCGCGCACGATCAGGTCGTGCCCGGACAGCGCGTTGTCCACCAGGTCCGGATCGTCGTCCTCCGGAACGTCGTCCTCCAGCCGGACCGGGGGCGGCGGCGGCTCCTCCTGGCGTGCGGGAGCACTGGCCCGGGGCGGCTGCTGCGACTGCGGTACGGGTGCGGACGCGGCCGGGGCCGCCGACGCGGACCGGGCGGCCCCCGAGGACGCCTGCGGCGGCTGGTGCTGCTGAGGCTGGCTCGGCTGGTGCTGTGGGGACTGCTGATGTTGCTGATGTTGCTGGGACTGCTGGGGCTGCTGGACGGGCGGGGCGGGGGGCCTCGGAGCGGCGCCGCCGAAGTTGCCCGCCGCCGGCGGGGGTTGGGTGCCGCCCGACGGGTCGATGATCGCCTCGACCTTCCACTGCACCCCGAACCGCTCGGAGAGCACACTGCGCAGCACGTCCTCGCTGCCACTGCTCGCGAAGTTGTCCCGGGCGCCGGCGTTGATGAAGCCGAGCTGCACGGTGGTGCCGTCGAAGCCGGCCACCTGCGCGTTCTGGCTGAGCAGGATCCAGGTGAAGCGCCGCTTGTTCTTCACGGCCTCCAGAATGTCCGGCCACATGGTGCGCACCTGCATCGCGTTGCCCTGGGCGCCCGGGGCGGGGGCGGCGGCCTGCGCGGCCGGAGCGGGCTCCGGGGCGGCCGGGGCGGGGGTGGACGCGGGAGCCGCGGTGGGCCAGGCGCCCGCCGAAGGGGCGGCGGGGGCGGCGGCCCCGGGCCAGGCACCC
>NZ_NNBJ01000031.1 GCF_002803085.1 Streptomyces sp. CB01201
GCACCGGGGTCGCGGACACCCCGAAGCGGTCGGCGAGGGCGGGGGCGGAGTACACCTCGCCGGGCACGAGGTCGCCGTCGACCAGGGCGGTGCGCAGGGCGGCCAGTAGCTGTCCGCGCACGGAGTGCCGGTGGACGGCCGCGCGGGGGGCCGGGGCCGGGGACCCGGCGGTGCGGGGGGCGGTCGGCTCGGCGGTGCGGGCGGCGGGCGGCTCGGCGGTGCGGGCGGCAGGCGGCTCGGCGGTGCGGGCGGCGGCCGGCTCGGCGGTGCGGGGAGCGGGCGGCTCGGCGGTGCGGGCGGCGGTCGGCTCGGCGGTGCGGGGGGCGGGCGGCTCGCTGTGGGTGTGCTCGCCGCGCGTGCCCCCATCGGGTGCGCACCCACCGGGTGCGCCGCAGCACGGCTCGGCGGCCCGGGCCTGGCCGGGGACCCTGGGTGACCCGTACGGAGGCACGGTCGCCTCGCGCCCTCTGCCCTGCTGCACCCCGGCCTCCTACGGCTCCACTGCCCCCACAGACCATAGGCGGACAAAGCGCGAGTTCAAACATCGCCGGTATCGGCTAAGGTAAGCCTTACCTGTCAACGATCGTGATTCGGTGGTCCCGCATGACCGTCTCCACCTTGCTGCCCAGCCCCGCGCCCGGCCCCGTCGCCCCCTCCTATGCCCGGCTCGCCGAGGTGTACTCCGGCCTCGGGATCAGCGAGCTGACCTCGGCGGAACGGCTGCCGAGCGGTGCGGGCTGGGTAGGCGCGGCGGAACTCGCGGCCGGCGGAACGGCCCTGGACGCCTTCCTGGCCTGGGACAACGCCCAGGTCGTACGGGACTACGGACATCAGGCACGCCCCGATGTCATCGCCTCCTTCGGCTTCCACCGCTACGCCTGGCCGGCCTGCCTCCTGGTGACGGTGCCGTGGTTCCTGCACCGCCGGGTGCCGCGCATCCCCGTCGAGGATGTCGCCTACCAGCGCAGCAGCGGCCATATCGCCCTGCGCGTAAGGGAGTTCGCCTGCCTGCCGGACGACCCGGCCGGGGCCCTCCCCGGCGCCCGCGTCGTGGCGGACGAGGAGGCCCTGCGCGGTGCGGTGCGGGACGCGGTGGCCGAGCACATCGGGCCGGTGCTCGAAGGGTTCGGGCCGCGCATGCGGCGCGGCCGGCGGGCGCTGTGGGGCATGGCCACGGACGAGATCGTCGAGGGCCTCTGGTACGTCGGCGCGCTGCTCGGCCAGGAGTCCCGCGCGATGACCGAGCTCGACCAGCTGCTCCCCGGGACCACGAAGCCGTACGTGGGCACGCCGGGCTTCCGCGAACTGACCGCGCCCGACGGGCGGAACCTGCCGACCCGGGACCGGGCGAGCTGCTGCTTCTTCTACACGGTCCGGCCCGACGACACCTGCGTGACCTGTCCGCGCACCTGCGACGCCGACCGCGTGCAGAGGCTCAGCGCCGCATCCTGACTCCATGCCACCCATACGGGTGAGCGCCAGTCGAACTCAACTCGCGCGCCGGGCACGGCAGTTCGAGCGATCGCCCCCTATCCGGCTGCCCTCGCACTCCGTTGGCGTCCTCTTGCCCCGAAACCCCCTGCCGCCCCGCGCGGCTGGAGCAGTATGGCGCCCGATACGCCCTACGCGATGCAAGGGACACCGCATGCGACTGACCGACATATCGCTGGACTGGCTGCTTCCGGGCGGCGTGATGATCGTGGGGGTCGTTGTGGCTCTGGTAGTACTCGCGCGTGGCAAGCGCACCGCTGACAACGCCACCGGGGACGACTCCTGGGAGCGCAGCGAGGAGCGCCGCAGAAGGAAGGAGGCGGTGTACGGCACCGCTTCCTATGTGCTCCTGTTCTGCTGTGCGGCGGTGGCCGCCGCGCTCTCCTTCCACGGTCTGGTCGGCTTCGGCCGGCAGAACCTGAATCTGACGGACGGCTGGGAGTACCTCGTACCGTTCGGCCTCGACGGCGCGGCCATGTTCTGTTCCGTGCTCGCGGTGCGCGAGGCCAGCCACGGTGACGCGGCGCTCGGCTCGCGGCTGCTCGTGTGGACGTTCGCGGGTGCGGCCGCCTGGTTCAACTGGGTGCACGCGCCGCGCGGCATGGACCACGCGGGGGCCCCGCAGTTCTTCGCGGGGATGTCGCTCTCGGCGGCGGTGCTCTTCGACCGCGCGCTGAAGCAGACCCGCCGGGCGGCCCTGCGCGAGCAGGGTCTGGTGCCGCGGCCGCTGCCGCAGATCCGGATCGTCCGCTGGCTGCGCGCTCCCCGGGAGACCTTCGGCGCCTGGTCGCTGATGCTCCTGGAGAATGTGCGCACCCTGGACGAGGCGGTCGACGAGGTCCGCGAGGACAAGCGCACCAAGGAGGAGAACAAGCTCCGCAGGCGCGACCAGGAGAAGCTGGACCGGGCGCACTTCAAGGCGCTCAGCCGGCAGAACCGCTCCTGGGGACGCGGCCGGGGCGGCGGCCGTCAGGTCGACGTCCAGGGCATCGGACCCGGCCCCGGCTCCGCGCAGCCCAAAGCTGTCGCGGAGCCGGCCATAGCAGAGCCAGGACAACTGCCTCTGCGCAACCGGCCCTCCCTCCAGGCCGTCGGGACCGCTGAGTCCCCGGCGGCCAGGACCGTCGATCTCACCGCCGAGGACGACACCCAGGCGTTGCCCCGGCTCGACTCGTTGGAGCGCAAACTGAAGGATCTGGAGCAGCAGTTCGGCTAGCCGACGGCGGCGGCCCGGACCCGACGGACTTCCCCATCGTCCGTCCCGTCCTTCGGGTCTAGTACCGCGCCACCCCGTCGCCGAGTTCGAACCAGACGACCTTTCCACGGTCGTGCTCGCTGACGCCCCAGGCGTCCGCGAGTGCCTGGACGAGCAGCAGCCCCCTGCCGTGCGTGCCGTCGTCGGACGACGGCGCGTACGGCGTGGGCAGTGCTGGCGTGAAGTCCCTTACCTCCACCCGGAGTCCGGCCTCGCCGACCGCCACCGTCACGACGGCGCCGTGGCCGGTGTGGACGAGGGCGTTGGTGAGCAGCTCACTGGTGAGCAGTTCGGCCACGTCCGTCGCCCCCGCCTGCGGCGTGGCCGCGAGGAGTTCCCGCAGCGCGTGGCGTACTTCCCGTACGGCACCCAGATCCGACTGCCCCACTCTCCTGCACAGCAGACGCTGGTCCCCCTGCTGCGCATCAGGTGTCCGGACGGGCCCGCTCCGCGCGGAGCCGAGTCCTGCCTGATGCCTTGTCATAACCCCCACCCGCACGCTGTGACGACCTTTCCCCCTCGAACATGCACACGGGATGCATGCCCAACCGGGCCACGGTCACGCATGGTGATTCCACGACAACCGAAAGGGATTGCCTCCGGGGCGGCGCGGACAGGGGGCCTGGGCATGACAGCCGCGGGCCCGGCGATGGACACCGCGAGCGGGCCGTGCGCCATCTCGCGCGCCCCGCGCAACACGCCGCCGGGTGCCGCCGGTCCCTGGCCGGCCGGCGCCCACCCGCGTAGAACCAAGGCCGCCGCCCTGAGCGTTGACGGCGGCATACGAGGACGGTCGAGGCCGTACGGGAACGGGTCCGGCCCTGCCCGGCGAGCCGGTGCCGGATCCGAAGGGAGGGCAGCCGGGGCCTGGGCGGGAGGTGAGGTCGGGGCGGTTCTCCACCCCGGTTTCCCGGAAGCTCGTCCGGGCTCGCGGACGGAAGGCCCGGCGGACGACAGCACGAGGAGCCCGCCGTAGGGCGTCCCCGCTCGCAACCGGCATATCCCGGAGGCAGCGCAGGCCACGGCCGCGCGGGGGGTCGCACTCCCCCGGGCCGTGGCCGCCCGTCCGGCAGTGCCGCACGCCATCGGACGGACCCCGCGCGGGGACGTCGTGACCGGCGGGCATCGGCCGATCCGCCGACGCGCACCTGCCGAACCCGGCGTATCGCGGATCGAGTTGGGGAACACGCTGCTGCACGTGGTGGCGGCGGCGCAAGCGGTGCGCGGGGGCGACGGTTGCGGAAGCAGGCACTGATGCGTCCGCCCACGGCAATCCGCCCGGCTCGCCCAGCACCCCGCTCCACCACGCGGCGTACCCGCGGCTACGCGAGGAACCGGAGGGCGTCGGCACGGGCCCCGGCCCGGCACCGTGTGCGACCGGGATCGCCCCGGACCGGGCGGCGGCGCAGCACCCGAAGCGGACCCCTCAGTACTCCACGGTGCCGCACCAGGTCTCCGCCCACGCCGAGGGGCCGTACTTGTTGGCCGCACGCATCGAGATGCAGATCTCGTCCCCCGAGAAGGGGCCGTTGATCGTGTAGTTGGTGCCCTGGGCGGAGTAGATGGTGTCGACGCTCTTCTTCGTGAAGTTGCTGCCCTTGTTGGTGTAGTGGATGTCGTAGCGGGTCGCGCCGGAGACCGTCGGCCAGCTCACCGCGATCGGCCTGGAACAGGCGCCGACGCAGCTGTTGGTGTACTGGAGCTTGTATGCCTTCATGTCGGCCGGCGGGGAGCCCGTCTGCGATCCGGAGGATCCGGACGAGCCCGAACCGCCGGACGTCCCCGACGAGCCGGAACCTCCGGACGAGCCGGACCCGCCCGGGGAACCGGACCCGCCCGAGGAACCCGTGCCACCGACGGCACCCCCGCCGGAGCCGCCGGTGGAGGAGCCACCGGCGGTCGAACCCGCCGCGCCGACGCCGCCCGACGAGGCCGAACTACCGCCGCTGGCAGCCGTGTTCTGCCCGTCGGCGCCCTTGCCGTCGGGCCCCTTGGTGGCGTCCTTGCCCTTCTCGCTCGCACTCGCAGAAGGCGAACCGGTCTGCGCCACAGGCGAGTTGTTCATGGACGGCGTGGCACTGACGCCGGGTCCCGTACTCGCGCTCGCGCTGCTGCTCGGCGGCTGGGCATGGGCCTCGTTCCCCGGGTCGCTCCCGAACGGCTGGAGCACCGCGATCGTGCCGCCGCCCACGGTGAGCACGGCGATGACGGGCAGCACCACGAGCCGCCGCCGGCGGCGGGGCCGTTCGGGTTCGCGGGCCGTGACGGGGCCCGTCGTCACCACGCCCTCGGCGGGGCCGGCCGGCGGCGGCCGCAGTGCGACGGTCGCCCGGTCCACGGGCGGCTCCCGCAGGGGCGCCGCCTCCGCGTCGAGCAGCCGGGCGGACTGCTGGGCGATGCGCGCGACGACGCGCGCGGGCAGCCACGCTCCCCGCGCGGTGCTCGGACGCGTCCGCTCCGGGTCCGCCAACAGCTCGTCCACGGACGGGCGTTGATCGATGTCCTTCGTCAGGCAGCGCGTGATGAGCGCGCGCAGCGAGTCGTCCTGGACGCCCGTCAGATCGGGCTCGCCCTCCACGATCTGGAACATCACGGCATGCTGGTTGTCGGCCCCCTGCCCGAACGGCAGCTGCCCGGTCGCCGCGTAGGTCAGTACGCAGCCGAGGGTGAACACATCGCTCTTGGCCCCGGCGCTCTGGCCGCGCACCTGCTCCGGCGACATGAAACCGGGCGAGCCGACCGCCATGCCCGTACTGGTGAGCAGGGACTCGACGGACGTCCCCAGGGCCCGGGCGATCCCGAAGTCGATGACCTTCGTGCCGTCCACGGTGAGCATCACATTGGACGGCTTCAGGTCGCGGTGCACGATCCCGGCGCCGTGAATGTCCTTGAGCGCCTTCAGGAGCCTCTCGGCGAGGGCGTGCAGGGACGAGACCGGCAGCGGTCCGTAGCGCCGCACGATCTGTTCGAGCGAGAGCCCCGGAACGTATCCCGTGGCCACCCACGGCGGTTCGTCGCCCGGACCCGCGTCGAGCACGGGTGCCGTATAGCGCTCGCCGACCTTGCGCGCCGCCTCGATCTCCCGGCGGAAGCGCGCCCTGAACTGGTCGTCGGACACGTGCTCCTCGTGCACGACCTTCACGGCCACCGTGCGGCCGCTGTCCGACCGGGCCAGGAACACCCGCCCCATCCCGCCCGCACCCAGCCGTCCGAGCAGCAGGTACGGCCCGATGCGCGCGGGGTCGCCGGCCGCGAGCGGCTTGATACCCCCCTCGATGTAATCGTCCTGCCCGCCGCGTCCGTCCCCGTTCGTACCACTCATGATGGTGTGGCTCCCCCAGCCCTTCTCGCCTGGTCATCGGCGCAACTGCGCTGAGCGTAGTCGCTGTTGACGACAGGAGTGAAGGCGAGGACGCGGGGGGCGGGCGGGGCGGTTCCGTCCGGTCCGGTGGAGCGGGAGAGTCCGATTCGCGGGCGCCGGGGACCCCGGATCGGGCCGTCAGGGCCTGGGTACGTTGCGGAGGTTGGAGCGGGCCATCTGGAGCATGCGGCCCACCCCACCGTCCAGGACGATCTTGCTGGCGGAGAGCGCGAAGCCCGACACCATCTCGGCGCTGATCTTCGGCGGGATGGACAGGGCGTTGGGGTCGGTGACGATGTCGACCAGGGCCGGGCCCTTGTGCCGGAAGGCGTCCTTGAGCGCGCCCGCGAGCTGCTTGGGCTTCTCGACCCGCACCCCGTACGCCCCGGCCGCGCGCGCGATCGCCGCGAAGTCGGGGTTGTGGTTGGTCGTCCCGTACGAGGGGAGGCCGGCGACCAGCATCTCCAACTCGACCATGCCGAGCGAGGAGTTGTTGAAGAGCACGACCTTCACCGGCAGGTCGTACTGGACCAGGGTGAGGAAGTCGCCCATCAGCATCGAGAAGCCGCCGTCGCCGGACATCGAGACGACCTGGCGGTCGCGGTCGGTGAACTGGGCGCCGATGGCCTGCGGCAGCGCGTTCGCCATGGAGCCGTGGCTGAACGAGCCGATGATGCGGCGGCTGCCGTTGGGCGAGACGTAGCGGGCCGCCCACACGTTGCACATACCGGTGTCCACCGTGAACACGGCGTCGTCGTCGGCGAGTTCGTCCAGGACGGAGGCCACGTACTCGGGGTGGATCGGGACGTGCTTGTCGACCTTGCGGGTGTACGCCTTGACCACGCCCTCCAGGGCGTCGGCGTGCTTCTTCAGCATCTTGTCGAGGAACCTGCGGTCCGTCTTGACCTTCACCCGGGGCGTCAGCGAGCGCAGCGTCTCCTTGACGTCGCCCCACACCGCGAGGTCCAACTTCGATCGGCGGCCCAGGTGTTCGGGCCGCACATCGACCTGGACGATCTTGACGTCGTCCGGCAGGAAGGCGTTGTACGGGAAGTCGGTGCCGAGCAGGATCAGCAGGTCGCACTCGTGGGTCGCCTCGTAGGCGGCGCCGTACCCGAGCAGCCCGCTCATGCCGACGTCGTAGGGGTTGTCGTACTGGATCCACTCCTTGCCGCGCAGCGCGTGCCCGATGGGCGACTTGATCCGCTCGGCGAACGCCATGACCTCCGCGTGCGCCCCGGCCGTTCCGCTGCCGCAGAACAGGGTCACGCGCTTGGCCGCGTCGATGAGCGCGGCCAGCCTGTCGATCTCGGTGTCGCCGGGCCGCACCGACGGCCGGGACGTCACCAGGGCATGGTCGATCGCCTTGTCGGGCGCCGGCGCGGAGGCGATGTCGCCGGGCAGCGCGAGGACGCTGACGCCGCCGCGTCCGATGGCGTGCTGGATCGCGGTCTGCAGCACGCGCGGCATCTGCTGCGGGTTGGAGATCAGCTCGCTGTAGTGGGAGCACTCGCGGAACAGCTGGTCGGGGTGGGTCTCCTGGAAGTACCCGAGACCGATCTCCGAGGACGGGATCTGCGAGGCGAGGGCGAGCACGGGGGCCATCGAGCGGTGCGCGTCGTACAGGCCGTTGATGAGGTGCAGGTTGCCGGGCCCGCACGAGCCGGCGCAGGCCGCCAGCTTCCCGGTGAGCTGGGCCTCGGCGCCGGCCGCGAAAGCGGCGGTCTCCTCGTGCCTGACCTGGATCCAGTCGATGGCGGGGGTGCGCCGGATGGCGTCGACGACGGGGTTCAGGCTGTCGCCGACGACTCCGTACAGTCGCTTCACGCCCGCGCGGGTCAGGATGTCGACGAACTGCTCTGCAACGTTCTGCTTGGCCATGGGTCCATCAACCCACGGCCTTCGCCGTTACGCCTCCCAGACGGCGACCGCCGTACGGTCGTCGGCGTAACCCTTCACCCTGAGCTGTACGTCGGCGAGGAATCCGGCGAGGCCGGGCGGCTCGGGGACGGCCCAGCGTTCGGCGAGTTCCTCGGCCAGGGCGGACTCGCCGCGCAGGGGCTCGGCGAGGCCGCCGCTGCACAGGAGCAGGGTGTCGCCCGGTCGGGCGACCGAGGCCCGGAAGCGGAACGGTTCGCCCGGCGGGGCGGGCGGGTCGATGTAGGGGCGGACGGGCTCGACGGTGCCGAGATCCATGGTGAGGCGGTCGCCCTGCTCGGTCTCGGCGGGCGCCGAGCCGAAGCCGACCACCGGCTCGCCGCGGGCCTCCCCCGGCTCGGGCACGGCGGGCTCGATGTCCTGCCACACGCCGCCGCGCAGCCGGAACAGACCGCCGTGGCCGACCCCGAAGAACACCCGGGTGCGGCAGGCCGGGTCGGCGGACAGCAGCAGACAGCGCAGGTTCGCGGTGTACTCCTCGGGCTCGGCGCCGAGCTCGGCGGCGCGGGCCCGCAGCATGCCGTAGCTGCGGTCGGTGAGCCGGTGCAGGCCCGACTTGAGGTCGCCGCGCCGGCCCGCCCTGATGTCCTCGGCGAGGCGGACGTGGCTGCGGCCGATGGCACCGCCGATCCAGTGACAGGCGTCGGCGGCGGCGAGCTGCGCCCGCTCGCTGGTCCGTACGCCGCTGGCCACCGCGACCAGGACCAGGGCGTTCTCGCCGGTGCCGAAGCGGGCGGTGAGCAGCGCGTCGCGGCGCGGCTCGCCGCGGTAGCGGGCCGAGTCGCCGCGCGAGGAGACGGCGCGCAGGACGTAGGCGCCGTAGCGGGCGCCGTCGAGGACGGTGTCGGCGACGAGGTCGTCCAGCTCGTCGGGCCGGGCGGCGGGCAGCGCGGTGGGCTCGGCGTCGTAGGTGGGCGGCCCGTCACCCACATGGCCGGTACGCGGCCGGGGCACCGGCGCGAACTGCTCGGGAGGCGCGGTCTCGGGCGCCGCGAACTGCTCGTCGGGCGCGGTGACGGGCGGTCCGGACGCCCCGGTGGCGGGCGTGCGCAGACTGCGTGGGGCGTTCGTGACGCGCTGCCCGTCGTCGGCCGCGCGGGGCGGCTCGGGCGGGGCGGTGGGCGGGGGTGCGGTGAGCGGTGTTGCGGTCGGCCGCGCCGGAGCCTGGCGTTCGGCGCCGGGCGCGTCCTCCTCGGCCCAGCCCGGCGGCAACTCGGGCACGGGCTCCGTCGGCGGGGGCGGGGCCGCCGGCACGGATTCCCACCAGGCGGCGGGCTTGCGCACCACCGCCGGACTCTCGGGCGGCTCCCAGGGAGCGCGAGGGCGGGTCCGCGGGGTGGAATCGCCGGCAGGGGGCGGCGTGCTGGGCGATTCCGATCGCGCGGGGGCGGGGTGCGCGGCGGGAGTTGGGGCCGGCTCCGCGGAGGCGGGCGGCACGGCGGGCGCGGCGGAAGGTGAGGCCGGTTCCGCGGAGGCGGGCGGCACGGCATGCGCGGCGGCGGGCGATGGCGCCTGCGGGGCCGGTTGCGGGGCGGGGTGGGGGGCCGGTTGCGAGGCGGGGCGTTCGGGCGTGGCCGGGGTCTGCGCGCTCGGGCCCGGCGCGGCGGGTCCGGCCGCCCCGGAGTCCGCCGGCCTGCCCTCCTTCGGGGGTGAACCCACCGTGTCCGACGCCGAGTTGAAGCGGTCGTCGAGGCTGTCGCGCGAACCGTCGGGACCGGCGTCCGGGGCCGACTCGTCGTACAGCCGGTTCCACCAGTCGTCGTCCCGCGTCGGCCTCTCCCCCTGCTGACTCATGCCCTTATTGTCCACCGCTGGAGGCATACGAAAACGGGGCATCGGGAAAATGTGCTCAACGGACAAGTGTGGCAACGGCAGAGAAAAGTCCGCCGGGCGCCCCCACCCCCCACGGGGAGGACACCCGGCGGACCGCCTGTGTGGCGAACGCGGCTACCGCACCGCGTAGGCGTTCACCACGGTCTGGGTGACCGAGTTGCCGTTGGC
Organism: Streptomyces sp. CB01201; assembly: GCF_002803085.1. Classification (GTDB taxonomy): domain Bacteria; phylum Actinomycetota; class Actinomycetes; order Streptomycetales; family Streptomycetaceae; genus Streptomyces; species Streptomyces hundungensis. The sequence continues at coordinate 10,047 of NZ_NNBJ01000031.1, forward strand.
GTCGGTCAGTTCGGTCTTCAGCGTGACGCTCTTCGCGGCCGCGCCCGCGTGGTTCACCGTCGCGGTCCAACTGCCGCTCCGATGCGTGGACTTGGCCTCGGTCCAGGTGGCTCCGCCGTCGTACGAGTACGAGAGCCTGGCCGCCGTCAGGGCTGCGGGGGTGTAGCCCGCGTGGCCCGTTGCGGTGAGGACGATCTTCTGGCCGTCGGCCGCCGGGACCGTCTTGAGGCCGTCCTCGGGGACGCCGTAGTGCGGGAAGAGCAGCGGGATGCCCTGTGAGTACGCCTTGTCGTCGAGGTGCGAGCGGAACTTCCAGCTCGTGACGACTTCCTGGGACCTCTTCCAGACCGCTCCGGAGGGCCCGATCTTCTGGTTGTCGCTGACGAGCTCGTACGCCGCGTCGTCCGCGGGAACGGTGAAGACCCCCGACGGCCAGCCGCTGCTGTCGTAGTCCTCGCCGTTGCGGCGCAGGAGCAGCGAGCCGATGTCCCCGAACGAGCCCGGCTGGGCGCTGTGTTGGGAGTCGCCCCACATGCCCGGGGCGAAGCCCATCAGGTTGCCCTGGCGCTCGGCGGCGAGCAGCGGCTTGCCCGTGGCGTCCCGTCCGGCGTCGGGGCCGACGACCCCGTCGTACCAGCTCTCAGCGGTCTGCCTGCCCGCCTGGTAGGCCTTCGCCGGGGACAGCATGAACTCGCCGAAGGGGAAGCTGGACGAGACGAAGTGGTCCCAGGTGGTGGGGCCCGCCGTGTAGTACTCGGTGCGGGTGGAGGGGACGGACACCAGGTCGATGCCGGAGACGCTGATGGGACCGGCACCGCCCGGGCGATAGGCGGAGACGCCGTCGATGAAGTCGGCCGGCACGCCCATCGAGTGGTACGTCGAGACATTGCGGCCCAGCTGTGCGTCACGCACCCGGTAGGTGCGGTCGGACCCGAGGCCGCCGTCCTCCTGGAAGCCCAGGTTGTAGACGTAGCCGCTCTTCGCGGTGGCCTTCCAGCGCAGGGTCACCGGGCCCGCGGACAGCCGGCCGGCCAGCGCCTTCGCCTCGGCGGCCTCGACGGCGAGGGTGGGCAGCGGGCCGCCCGCGAAGCCGTACGCGGGCAGCCAGCGGCCGGCCGACGGACGGTGCACGACAAGGGCCTTGGCACCCGCGGCCTTGGCGTCCTTGCCCAGGGTCAGGGCGGAGGCGTCGCCGTCCGGCACCGCGACGAAGGCGATCTTCCCGCTGACCCCGGCCGCCTTGAGCTCGGCCGGGGTGCCCTTGCCCGCGTCGACGAGCGGCGCCCGGCCGGTGCCGTCGAGGTTGTCGGAGCCGACGCTCGCGGTGAGCGGATGCAGCTCGGGGCCGCCGACCGCACCCAGCTCTTCGAACTGCGGGGCGTAGGCCCGCCAGTAGCTGCCGAACTCGAAGTCGCCGGTACGGGCGCTGCCCTGGACGTCCGCGAAGTAGTCCTTGATCAGGCGGGATCCGCTGATGGAACCGGAGTGCAGCCACTGGCCGCCCCAGGAGCGGGCGAAGTCCAGTGTCGTGGTGCGGACTTCGCTCGGCCTGTCGGTCTTCACCGCGAGCCGGTGGGCCTTGCGGGCGTCGAGGACGAGGGTGGTGTCCTTCTTCAGGTCGAGCTGCGGGCGGCCGAGGTAGCTGACCGAGCCGACGTTCGCGCCGGTGGCGTCGCCCGGGTCGGCGGAGGCGACGAAGGACGACACGAAGTAGGCGCCGGGGCGCAGCCGGTAGACCTGGTCGGTGGCGCCCTCGTTGAAGCGGCGCTCGCCGGTCGCGGTGTCGGTGCCGATGACGTCGAGCGAGGAGGCGCCGGCGGCCGGCCTGCCCTGGCGGTCGACGAGCTTGACGCGCAGGGTGACCGTCTCGGGCTCGACGTACAGCGAGAACGGGGTGGAGACCTTGACCCCGTTCGCCGTGGCGAGCACCCGCCCGGTGACGTCCCCGTACTGGGCGGCCTTGAGGCGGGCGGTCGGGTCGATGGCGAGCGGCACCTTGACGGTGGCTCCGGCCGGCACCGTGACCGAGCGTGAACCGAGCTTCGCCACACCGGAGTTGATGGCCGAGCCGTCGTTCCCGGTGACGCCCGCGACCGCGAGGTCGAGCTTCACGGACTTGCCGGAGACGTTGGTGTAGGGCACCTGGACCGTGGTGCGGTCGCTCTTGTCCTGCGGCCAGTTGAAGGTGCCGGCCTGCACGGCGGGCGCGCCGAGCACGGTCTCGTCGATGGCGGCCTTGACGTCGAGCCGCCCGCCGCCGGTCTCGCGCACGTCCCCGGGGATGCCGCTGTTGGCGGAGGAGACGAGCGCGGCCTTGATCTGCTGCGCGGTCCAGTCGGGGTGGCGCTGCTTGACGATGGCGGCGGCGCCCGCGACATGCGGTGTGGCCATCGAGGTGCCGGACATCGTCTGGTACGCGTAGACGCCCCGGCCGCCCGCGTTGGCGGCGGAGATGCCGACGCCGGGGGCGGTGATCTCCGGCTTCAGGGTGTGCGTGAAGGGCGCCGGACCGCGGCTGGAGAAGCTCGCGGTGGTGTCGTCGCGGTCGACGGCGCCGACGGTCAGGACGCCGGGCGCGCAGCCGGGCGAGGACACGGTGTTCAGGGCCGGTCCCGAGTTGCCCGCGGCGATGACGAACAGGGTGTGCGTGGAGCTGGTCGCGAGCTCCTGCGCGGCGGTGCTCATCGGGTCGGTGCAGTCGGTCGGGACGGGGCTGCCGAGCGACATCGAGACGACGTCGGCCTTGTTGTCGACGGCCCACTGCATGCCGGCGATGATCCACGAACTGTCGCCGGAGCCCGAGTCGTTGAGGACCTTGCCGACCAGTAGGCCGGTGCCGGGTGCGATGCCCTTCTTCTTGCCGTCGCTGGCCGCGCCCGAGCCGCCCACCGTGGACGTGGTGTGGGTGCCGTGGCCCTGGCGGTCCTCGGTGTCGGGCGAGTCGGTGAAGTTCTTGGAGGCGGTGATGCGGCCCTTGAGGTCGGGGTGTTCGGCGTCCACCCCGGTGTCGAGGACCGCGACCTTGGTGCCCTTGCCGTCGTATCCGGCGGCCCAGGCGAGGTCCGCGCGGATCTGCTTGGCCGACCGGTCCAGGGAGGCCGTCACCTTGCGGTCGAGCCACAGCTTCTTGATCCCGGAGGCCGAGCGGCCGCGGGGGCTCGTGACGTTCGCCCACACCTGGGCGGCCTTCGCCTTGTCCGCGCTCAGGGCGATGCCGTTGACGGCGGGCAGGTTCAGTCCCGCCTTCGCGCCGCGCGGCACAGCCGGGGCCGCCGAGCGCGCCGCGCCGTCGCCGTACACCGCGATGAGCGGGAGCGACTTGGTGTGCGCGTCGTCGTAGCCCTGGCGGATGAGCCCGGAGACGTTGAACAGTTCCTCGTCGACCCGGCCGGCGGCGAGCGCCCCCGCCGCGTCGTCGGGGTAGACGTACAGCTCGTTCCCCGACCGCCTGGTCTGAACGAGCGGTACGGAACCGTCGGCGCGCGGCAGCGCGGTGACGCCGGTGGGCGTCCCGGAGCCGTCCCTGCTCACCACGACCTTGTCGCCGGTGACGAGGGTGACGGTGGCCGGCGTTCCCGTGCTGCTCGCGGCGCTGCCGACGAGCGGTCTCCTGGCGGTGTCGGCTGTGCCGTCGGTTCGTGGCGCTGCCACGGACGGCGCCACCGCGGTGACGGCGAGGGCGGCGGCGGTCGCCACCCCCAGAGCCGTACGCGATATCGGGCGCATCGCTCTCCCCAGATCGATCCGGCACAGAAGCACTCGCGCCCGAAGTGCGCAAATGCCCCGTATCCAGAGGCTGTTGGTGCTGCGGTGGCTCGACATTGGCAGAGCGGCGGCCGATCCGGGGATGATGTTGTGCGGCGGGTTTGTGCCGGGGCGGTTTCCCGCCAGCGCGCAGGTGAGGGCCTGGCGGCAGGCTTTGAGGGAGGCGGTCCGTGGTGCTGGGAGCGATAGGTCTCGACGAGACGCAGGAGTCGGCGTACCGAGCCCTGGTCGCGGTGGGCGCGGCCGAGGTGAGCGACCTCGCGCACCGGCTGGCGCTGCCGGAGAACGAGACCGAGCGCGCGCTGCGCCGCCTGGAGCGCCAAGGCCTGGCCGCCCAGTCCTCGGCCCGCACCGGGCGGTGGGTCGCGGCTCCGCCCGGGGTCGCGCTCGGCGCGCTGCTCACCCAGCAGCGGCACGAGCTGGACCAGGCCGAGCTGGCGGCGGCGCTGCTCGCCACCGAGTACCGGGCCGAGGCGGCCGAGCCGGCCGTGCACGATCTGGTCGAGGTGGTGACGGGGGCGAGCGCGGTGGCGCACCGCTTCCACCAGTTGCAGCTGGGCGCGGCCGAAGAGGTGTGCGCCCTGGTGACGGGGAAACCGGTCGCGGTGACGGGCATGGACAACGAGTCCGAGGAGCAGGCCTCGAACCGCGGGGTGAGCTATCGGGTGGTGGTCGAGCGCGAGGTGCTCTCGCTGCCCGCCGGGATCGTCGAGCTGTCCGCGGCGCTCGGCCGGGACGAGCAGGTGCGCACGGTGGACCGGGTGCCGACCAAGCTCGTCGTCGCGGACCGCACCCTCGCGATGGTGCCGCTGACCGGGCGCGGCGCCGAGCCGGCCGCGCTCGTGGTGCACGCCAGCGGGCTGCTCGAATCGCTGATGGGCCTCTTCGAGGCGGTGTGGAAGGACGCGCTGCCGCTGCGCCTGGGCGGCGGGGGCCGGGGCGTGGTGGAGGAGGGTCGGGGCCCGGACGCCACCGACCTGGAGATCCTGTCGCTGCTGCTCGCCGGGATGACCGACGCCAGCGCCGCCAAGCAGCTGGAGCTGGGCCTGCGGACCGTGCAGCGCCGGGTCAAGGGCCTGATGGAGCTGACCGGGGTCACCACCCGCCTCCAGCTGGGCTGGCACGCCTACGAGCGGGGCTGGGTGGCCCGCTGAACCCTGCTGAACCCTGCGGTGTCCGGCGGGCCCTTCCCGCGGCCCCGGAAGCCATCCCCGGCACGCGTCCCCGGCAGGTCCGGGCGGCAGTCACGCGCAGACGCGGGTCGGGCGCGCGGGACGGGCCGATCCCCTTGCCCCGGGCGGGGCCCGGGGCCCTGCCCCCGGAGGGGCCCGGGTGGCGGCCCACCGCACGGAACCGCGGGGCGCGCCGGCGTCCGCCGCGCCCGTGAGGCCCCGGCGGCAACCGCACGGAACTGCGGGAACGCCGCGTTTCCTGCACCCTTGGCAGATGGGTGTGTGGCAGCTCCTCGCGGTGGGGGCGGTGATGCTGATGGGCCTGTGCGGGGTGCTGGTCCCCGGCGTTCCCGGGCCGGCGATCGTATGGGCCGCCGTGGCGTGGTGGGCGCTCGACGACACCACCGGCCTCGCCTGGGCCGTGCTGGCCGGGGCGACGGGCGTGCTCCTGCTGAACCAGGCCCTCAGACCCCTGCTGCCGCCGCGCCGCTTCAAGGGGGCCGGGGTGTCCAGACGCTCGGTGCTGACCGCGGGCGCGTCGGCCGTCGCGGGGTTCTTCGTGCTGCCCGTACTGGGCGGGATCGCCGGGTTCCTCGGCGGCCTGTACGGCGCGGAGCGGGTGCGCCTGGGCAGCCGCGCGGACGCCTGGGCCTCGGCCCGTACGGCGCTGCGCGCGGGCGGCTACTCGGTGATGGCCGAGCTCTTCGCCTGCCTGCTGGTCGCCGGCGCCTGGCTCGGCGCGGTGGTCTGGGGCTGAAACGGGGGCCGCGGGACGGCCCCCGAGACCTGGGTCCGGTTCCCGGTGACGCGGTGGCGGCGGGCGTGTGAGGCTGGTGCCATGAGCGAATTCAGCGAGGCCGAGCGTGTGTACCTGAAGAGCCAGCGGCTTGGCCGGCTCGCCACCGTCGACGGGAAGGGCCAGCCGCAGGCCAACCCGGTCGGCTTCTTCCCGCAGGACGACGGGACGATCCTCATCGGCGGATACGCGCTCGGCACGACGAAGAAGTGGCGCAACCTCCAGGGCAACCCGAAGGCCGCCCTGGTGGTCGACGACGTGGTGAGCGTACGGCCGTGGAAGGTGCGTGGCGTCGAGATCCGTGGTACGGCCGAACTCCTCACCGGGCCGCACGAGTTGGGCCCGCACTTCAGCGAGGAGCTCATCCGCATCCACCCCGACAAGATCCACAGTTGGGGCCTGGAGGAGACCGGCCCCAACTAGGGTGCGCCGGGGGGTGGTTGGACGGCCCGTGCGCCGACCGGGCTACGGCTGGGACAGCTTCAGCTCCGGCTTGTACAGGTCGAGCCAGATCGCCAGGTCCAGGGTGCGTTCCAGGCCGCGTCGCGAGGCCTGGTGGATCTGCGGGCCGCTCACCTCGGCGGCCCGGCGCAGCCCTTCGCGGTCGATGAGGTCGAAGACCGGGTGCGAGGGCTGGGCGAGCAGGTCCTTGGCGTGCCCCTGGAGGGCGATGGCGTACTTCGGGTCCTGGGTGGAGGGGTAGGGGCTCTTCACCCGGTCGTACACGGACCGGGGCAGGACGTCCTTGGCCGCCTCGCGCAGCAGGCTCTTCTCGCGGCCGTCGAAGGACTTCACCGACCAGGGCGCGTTGTAGACGTACTCGACGAGCCGGTGGTCGCAGAACGGCACCCGCACCTCCAGGCCGACGGCCATGCTCGCGCGGTCCTTGCGGTCGAGCAGGATGCGCACGAAGCGGGTCAGGTGCAGATTGCAGATCTTGCGCATCCGGTACTCGAAGTCGCTCTCGCCGTCCAGGCGTTGGACCCCGGCGACGGCGGTGTCGTAGGAGTCCTTGACGTAGGCGGGGACGTTCAGGGCGGCGGTCAGGTCCGGGCGCAGCAGACCGGAGTCGTCGCCGAACTGCTCGGCGAACTTGACGAGCCAGGGGAAGGTGTCGGCGGCCCGGGCCTCCTCGTCGAAGAACTGCTTGTAGCCGCCGAAGACCTCGTCCGCGGACTCGCCGGACAGGGCGACCGTGGAGTGTTCGCGGATCGCCTTGAACAGCAGGTAGAGCGAGGCGTCCATGTCGCCGAAGCCCACCGGGATGTCGCGGGCCCGGATGACCTTGGCCCGCACCTCGGGGTCGGCGAGCGCCTGGGCGTCCAGGACGATGTCCTGGTGGATCGTGCCGGAGGTGCGGGCCACGTCGTGGACGTAGGGGGTGTCGGGGGTGGCGCGGAGTTCGTCGGCGACGAAGTTCTCGGTCTGGCCGACGAAGTCCACGGCGAAGCTGCGTACTTGATGGCCCACCTCGCCGAGCTGCCGGGCGGCGAGCGCGGTCAGCGCGGAGGAGTCGAGGCCGCCGGAGAGCAGCATGCAGCGCGGCACGTCGGCTATGAGCTGGCGGCGGACGATGTCGTCGAGCAGCTCGCGGACGTGGGCGATGCTGGTGGCGCGGTCGTCGTCGTGCGGACGGGTTTCGAGCGTCCAGTAGGTGTGGGTGCGCAGTCCGCCGCGGTCGACGGTCACGACGGTGCCCGGTTCGACCTCCCGCATACCGTCCCACACCGCGTGGCCGGGCGTCTTGACCATGGTGAACAGCTCGCGGAGCCCGTCGAGCGAGACCGAGCGGCGGGCCAGCGGGTTGGCGAGGATCGCCTTGGGCTCGGAGCCGAAGAGCACGCCGTCGGCGGTCTCGTAGTAGTAGAAGGGCTTGATGCCCATCCGGTCGCGGATCATGACGAGCCGCTGGACGCGCTCGTCCCAGATCGCGAACGCGTACATGCCGTTGAGGCGTTCCGCGACGGCCTCGCCCCATTCGAGGTAGCCGTGCAGGACGACCTCGGTGTCGGAGTCGGTGGTGAACCGGTGCCCGCGGGCGGTGAGTTCGGCCTTGAGCTCGGTGAAGTTGTAGGTCTCGCCCGAGTAGACGAGGGCGACGGCCCGGCCGCCCGCCTCGACGCTCATGGGCTGGCGCCCGCCCGGAAGGTCGATGATCGCGAGCCTGCGGTGGCCGAGGGCGGCCGGCCCGTTGGCCCAGACGCCGCGGTCGTCGGGGCCGCGGCAGTCCATCGTCTCGGTCATCGCATCCAGGGTGTCCCGCTCGGCGCGCAATTCACGTTCGAAGGAGATCCAGCCGGTGATGCCACACATGGTGCCTCCTGCTTGGCCTCTTCGGCCGGAGGGGGGACGTTCCGCCGACCGAATCAGATGTATGGAGCAACTACCTACCTTTCGATCGTGTGACTCGGCAGGCCATCCGTCAACATGTCCGTAACAGAGGTGGCTTGATTACGACGCCCAGTAGGCCGGGAACGCACGGGAAAAGAGCGGGGAACGTATACGGACCGTAGGGGCCGCAGGCAGGGGCCGGGCGGCGGGCGCGGGCGCGGCCGGATCCCCGGGCGGGGACTACGGGCTGACGGCGAGCACGATGTACGCGGCGAACAGCGAAAGGTGGAGTCCGCCCTGCATCAGGGTGGCGCGGCCCGGTACGACCGTGAGGATGCCGACGGTGACGGTCAGCGCGAGCAGCACCATGTGGCTGGCTCCGAGCCCGAGCACCAGCGGGCCCGACAGCCAGATCGTGGCGAGCGCGACCGCCGGAATGGTGAGGCCGATGCTGGCCATGGCCGAGCCCAGCGCGAGGTTGAGGCTGGTCTGCACGCGGTCGCGGCGGGCGGCCCGTACGGCGGCGATGGTCTCGGGGAGCAGCACGAGCAGCGCGATGACGACACCCACGACGGAGGCGGGCAGACCGGCCGCGGCCACCCCCCGCTCGATGGTCGGCGAGACGCCCTTGGCCAGGCCCACGACCGCGACGAGCGCGACCCCGAGCAGGGCGACGCTGGTCCACGCGGTGCGCGCGGAGGGCGGGTTGGCGTGGTCGTCGTCCCGCATCACCTCGCCCTGCTGGGTCACTGGCAGGAAGTAGTCGCGGTGGCGCACGGTCTGGGTGGCGACGAAGAGCCCGTACAGGAACACCGAGGCGATCGCGGCGAAGATCAGCTGGGCGGCCGAGAACTCGGGGCCCGGCTTGCTGGTGGTGAAGGTCGGCAGGGCGAGGCTGAGGCCCGCGAGGGTGGTGACCGTGGCGAAGGCCGTGACGGTGCCCTCGGCGTTGAACACAGCGAGCCTGCGGCGCAGGGCGCCGACCAGGAGGCACAGGCCGACGATGCCGTTGCAGGTGATCATCACGGCGGCGAAGACGGTGTCGCGGGCGAGCGAGGCGCTCTTGTCGCCGCCGTCCGACATCAGGGTGACGATCAGCGCGACCTCGATGACGGTCACGGCGACCGCGAGCACGAGTGATCCGAACGGTTCGCCCACCCGGTGCGCGACCACCTCCGCGTGGTGCACCGCGGCCAGCACCGCACCGGCCAGGAAACAGGCGACCACGGCGACGAGCCAGGCGGGCAGCGACCGCCCCCACGTCAGCGCGAGCAGCACGAGGGCGAGCGGCGGCAGCAGCGCCGACCAGCGGTCCAGGGGCAGGCGCGCGAGACGGATCATGCCTTCGACGTTCCCAGAAGTGGCCCGGCCCCGCCCGTCGGACTACCCCTGTCAGGCGGCCGCGACCGCGAGGTGGCGGCGGGCGTAGGAGCGCCAGGGCCGCCAGGCGTCCGGCCCCGCACCGCCCACGTCCGGGTCGCCGAGCGCCCGCGTACGGATCACCTGGACGGTCCCCTCGTCCATGCCGGGCAGCGCCCGCATCACCCGTACGGCCTCGTCGCGGTCGGCACCGGCGTCCAGGCGCAGGCTCCCGTCGGCGAGGGCGGCGGCCAGGGCGGCGAGGCGCGGATCGGGGTGGGCGGCGAGCACCGCCGGTTCGGGGAAGAGGTGGGTGAGCGTGCCGCAGGGCGCGTCGAGCCGTTTGCCGTACGTCTCCACGAGCCCGGCCGCCGCCTCCGCGCCGACCAGCGCCCGCACCGCGCACTCCTCGGGATCGGCGGCGCCCGGCGAGCGAAGGCCCGGGGTGCGTGCGACGAGCGGGGCGAGCTCCGGGTCCGCGCCGAGCCGCTCGTCGACGGCGTACGGGTCGGCGTCCAGGTCGAACAGCCGGCGCAGGCGTTGCACGGCGGTGGTGAGATCGCGCAGATCGGTGAGGTGGATCCGGGCCTCCAGCCAGCCCTGGCGGGCCGCGGTGTGCGCGGGGGCGGCCTCGTCGACGGCCACCACGGCGGCGCCGTGGGGCAGTCGCAGGGTGCGCCGGTAGACGCGGGCGCCGCTCGCGCCACCCACCTCCTCGATGCGCTCGACGGCCTCGCCCGCGAGGAGGTCGAAGGTCTCCCGCACCGCGTACGCGCCCCGGTGGGCGAGCCGGAGCGGAACGCCGGCGCTCGCCGCGACGCCGCGCTCGGCGGCCATGGTCCCGGCCTCCTCGCGCAGGCCGCTGGGGGTACGGGCGTAGATCTGCCGGATCGTGTCGTTGAACTGGCGCACGCTGGCGAATCCGGCGGCGAAGGCGATCTCGGTGACCGGGAGCGAGGTGGTCTGGAGCAGTACGCGTGCGGTGTGGGCGCGCTGCGCCCGGGCGAGGGCCACGGGTCCCGCGCCGACCTCGGCGGTGAGCTGCCGCTGCACCTGCCGGGTGCTGTACCCGAGCCGGGCGGCGAGCCCCGGCACGCCCTCGCGGTCGACGACGCCGTCCCCGATCATGCGCATGGCCCGGCCGACGACATCGGCCCGCGTGTTCCACTCGGCGGACCCGGGCACGGCGTCCGGGCGGCAGCGGCGGCACGCCCGGAAGCCGTGGCCCTGGGCGGCGGCGGCGCTGGGGAAGAACCGGACGTTCTTACGGCGTGGGGTGACGGCGGGGCAGCTCGGCCGGCAGTAGATCCCGGTCGTCGCCACGGCGAAGAAGAACTCCCCGTCGAACCGGGCGTCCCTGCTGCTGACCGCCTCGTACTGGGCGTCTGGGTGCATCACGCTTCCCAGTGTGCGGTTCCCCCAGCGGGGCTGCTGGCGCTTTTCGGACACCGAGCCCGCCCAACCCCGGGGGTCCACGGGCCCCCGGCCCTCCCCTTTCGTCCTCGCGCTTTGCGTGGTTGCCCGCGCCCCCGAAACCCGCCCTTGCCCGCGGACCGGGGTCGCTTCCCACGCAGTTCCCCGCGCCCCTGCAGGTGACCCCGAATGCCTCGGTCCGGGCCGGCGCAGGCACCCTCAGCCCGTCATGGGGGTCCCCCCGGCCCTTGAGGCCTAGGGGAAGATCGAGGACGAGCGCCCTCAAGGCGCGAACGGGGTCTGGGGCGGAGCCCCAGGGGGAGCCTCGGGGAGCCGGGTCCCCGTACCCAGTACCCCCCAAGACCCCGCACCCCCCGGAGGGATCAGCGGAGGCGGCCCCGCTTCAGGGCACCGTTCGCCCGCCCGGCCGCACCCTTCGCCTTCCAGTCGCGCCGGATCTCCGCCCGCAACCGCGCATCCGTCTTGGCCACGATCCGCTGGTTCTCGCGGAGCAGCTTGCGGTAGCTGTCCAGGCGGCGCACGGCCAGCGAGCCGTCCTCGATCGCGGCCAGCACCGCGCACCCCGGCTCCGCCTGGTGCGCGCAGTCGTGGAAGCGGCACTCGGCGGCGAGCGCCTCGATCTCGGCGAAGACCTGCCCCACACCCGACTCCGCGTCGTAGAGCCCGACCCCGCGCAGCCCGGGAGTGTCGATGAGCACACCCCCGCCGGGCAGCACCAGCAGGTTGCGGGTGGTCGTGGTGTGGCGGCCCTTGCCGTCCACCTCGCGCGCGGACTGCACCGCCATCACCTCGTCCCCGAGCAGCGCGTTGGCCAGCGTGGACTTGCCCGCACCGGACTGCCCGAGCAGCACGCTGGTGCCGCCGGCGACGACCGCGGCCAGGGCCTCGACGCCCGCCCCGCTCGTCGAGCTGACCGGCAGCACCTGGACTCCGGGCGCGGCCGTCGTCACGTCCTGGACGAGGTAGGAGAGCCCGACCGGGTCGGGAACCAGGTCGGCCTTGGTGAGCACGACGAGCGGCCGGGCGCCCGACTCCCAGGCCAGCGCCAGGAAGCGTTCGATCCGGCCGAGGTCGAGTTCGACGGCGAGCGACACCGCGATGATCGCGTGGTCGACGTTGGCCGCGAGGATCTGCCCCTCGGACCGGTTGGAGGAGGTGCTGCGCACGAACGCGGTGCGCCGCGGCAGATACGTACGGACGAAGCGCGGGTCGCCGACCGGCTCGACGGCCGCCCAGTCGCCGGTGCAGATGACCCGCAGCGGGTCGTGCGGGGTGACGAACGCGGTGTCGGCGCGCAGCGTCCCGTCGGCGGTCACGATGTCGCACTGGCCGCGGTCGACCCGTACGACCCGGCCGGGCACCAGGCCCTGCTCGGCGTACGGGGCGAACTCCGCGGCCCAGCCGTCGTCCCAGCCGTACGCGCCGAGCGGGCGCGCGGGAGCGGAGCCGTTGAAAGCGGCGCCGGAGAGCTCAGAGGTGTGCTGCGAGAAGGAGAACGAGGAAGACAAGGGAAACCCTTCGAAGGGCGGCCCCGGCGCCACGCGCACAGGCGTGGTGGAGAGAGTCGGTCAGCCGGAGACCGCGGGCATGGTGTGGATGAACTCCGGGATGCGGGCAGCGCCCTTCGCAACGACAGCCATCGTTCACACCTCCCCAACCACGTCTCAGTACCGGCGACGACGATGCGTCGCCCCGCTCGAACGATGCCGACTCTAAGCGCACCGGGCCCGACGGCGCCAGCGATTAAACGCGTACCGGACGCGAGGCCGTACAGAGCGACCTGCCCGCGTTCCGCGTCCGCGGCCCCGCCGCCGGGCGCAGCGGGCGCCCAGCGGCCAACTCCCTTGTGCAAGGCTCCCGTTGGATCAGGCACAAGATCCCGTCCCGCGCCCCCGGAACGTACCCGCGCCCACTTATTTGCGTATGGGCGCAAGAAGCGTCAGACTGCTGAAGCCGCTGGACACCGCATCACCGAAGGGGGCAGCCATGGACGCGGATCCTCCCAGTCCGCACCGCCCCGCCGGGCGTCGCTGACCCTTCCCCCTTCCTTCCTTTCTCACCACGTCGGGCTCTGCCACGCCGGGGTGCGCGGTCGCGCCTCCGGGACTCCTGTGCCCACAGTGTGGTCGGAGGTCTCTTGTGATGTCGTTCCGGACGAGCAGCCCCGCACCGCGGGCCACCTCCCGCTTCGCAGGGCGCCTGGCCCGGCTGAGCTGGGTCGACGCGGTGGTCGCCGCGGCCGTGCTCGTGCTCTTCTACGTCGTGCTCCAGGTCGGCCACGGCACCACGGTCCGGTTCTCCACCGATCAGTCGATCAAGGTCGACACCGATCCGGCCCAGCTGCCCTACGACGCCGCCCGCTCGCTCCTGCGCATGTTCATCGCGCTCGCCGCCTCGCTGGTCTTCACCTTCGGGTACGCACTGGCCGCCGCGAAGAGCAGGCGCCTTGAACGCATCCTGATCCCGGCGCTCGACATCCTCCAGTCGGTGCCGGTGCTCGGCTTCCTCACCGTCGCCGTCAGCGGGTTCATCGCCCTGTTCCCCGGCTCCATGCTGGGCCTCGAATGCGCGTCGATCTTCGCGATCTTCACCTCGCAGGCCTGGAACATGACGTTCGGCTTCTACCAGTCCCTGACCTCGCTCCCGCGCGAACTCGACGAGCTGTCGCGGTCGTTCAGGTTCACGCGGTGGATGCGGTTCTGGAAGGTCGAGCTGCCGTCCGGGATGATCAGCCTGGTCTGGAACGGGATGCTCAGCTTCGGCGGCGGCTGGTTCTTCCTCGTCGCGTCCGAGGCGATCAGCGTCAACAACAAGGACTACGCGCTGCCCGGTGTCGGCTCGTACGCGGGCGCCGCGATCGCCGACGGCGACCTCGGCAAGGTCGGCTGGGCCATCATCACCATGGCCGTGATGGTCATCGGCGTGAACTTCGTCTTCTGGCGGCCGCTGACCGCCTGGGCCGAGAAGTTCAAGAACGAGCAGTCCGAGGCCGGCGAGGTCCAGCGCTCGCTCGTGCTGGACTTCCTGCGCCGCTCCAACTGGCCCCGGGTACTGGGCACGGCCCTCCGCCCGCTGGGGCGGGCCCTGAACCGCGTGGGCCGCGTCCTCGGCACCGACGACCGGCCGCTCACCGTCAACGGAACCCGTCGGCGCACCGGGGACGTCGCCTTCACCGTCGTCGCGGGCGGACTCATCCTGTGGGGCCTGTTCGACCTCGGCCGCTACCTCCGGGAACAGACGGGGCTCGGGGTCTTCGGCGAGCCGCTGCTGCTCGGCCTCGCCACGCTGGCCCGGGTGGTGGTCCTGGTGGCCGCCGCCACCGTCATCTGGGTGCCGATCGGCGTGAAGATCGGCTTCTCGCCCCGGCTGACCCGCATCGCCCAGCCCGTCGTCCAGGTCCTCGCCAGCTTCCCCGCCAACTTCCTCTTCCCGCTGGCCGTCTGGTTCTTCCTGAAGACGGGCCTGTCCATCAACATCGGCGGCATCCTCCTGATGGCGCTCGGCGCCCAGTGGTACATCCTCTTCAACACCATCGCGGGCGCCATGTCGATCCCGAGCGATCTGCGCGAGGCCATGGACGACCTGGGTGTCGTCGGATGGCAGCGCTGGAAGCGGCTGATCCTGCCCGGCATCTTCCCGGCGTACGTCACCGGCGGCATCACCGCGTCGGGCGGCGCCTGGAACGCCTCCATCGTCGCGGAGGTCGTCACCTTCGGCGGCACGACCCTGACGGCCACCGGCCTCGGCGCCTACATCGCCAAGGCCACCGCCGCCGGCGACTTCCCGCATCTGCTGGCGGGCGTGGCGGTGATGAGCCTGTACGTCGTCGGCCTCAACCGCCTGCTGTGGCGCCGCCTGTACCGGCTCGCCGACACCCGCTTCGCCCTCTGACACCCCTGAGCCTTCTGGAGCCCCCCATGGTTCTGAACACCCTGCGCAACCTGCGCAGCGCACGGCACGCCGTCGCCCCGCGGGCGCCCCGCCCGGCCGACGGGGAGGTCCTGCTCGAAACCGTCGGCCTGACCAAGGCGTACGCGGGCGCCGACGGCGAGCTGCCCGTACTCGGCGGCATCGACCTCCAGGTGCGGGCCGGCGAGGTCGTCGCGCTGCTCGGCAAGTCGGGATCCGGCAAGTCGACGCTGCTGCGCTGTCTGGCCGGGCTCGTACCGCCCAGCTCTGGCGCTGTGTCGTACCGGGGCACCCCGCTGACCGGCGCCAACCCGGGCACCGCCATGGTGTTCCAGACCTTCGCGCTGCTGCCCTGGCTGACCGTGCTGCAAAACGTCGAACTGGGCCTGGAGGCACGGGGCGTACCGGCGGACGCGCGGTCGCGGGCGGCCCGCCAGGCGATCGACCTGATCGGCCTCGACGGCTTCGAGTCCGCCTATCCCAAGGAGCTGTCGGGCGGCATGCGCCAGCGCGTCGGCTTCGCGCGGGCCCTCGTCGTCGAGCCGGACGTCCTGATGATGGACGAGCCGTTCTCCGCGCTCGACGTGCTGACCGCGGAGAACCTGCGCGGCGAGCTGATGGAGCTGTGGGAGTCGGGCCAGTTCCCGACCCGGGCGATCGTCCTGGTGACCCACAACATCGAGGAGGCGGTCCTGATGGCCGACCGGATCGTGGTGCTCGGCTCCCGGCCCTACGGCACGATCCGCGAGACGTTCGAGGTGGGTCTGGAGCGGCCGCGCGACCGTGACGCGCCCGCGTTCGAGGAGCTCATCGACCGGGTCTACCGCACGATGACGGGCCGTGTGAAGGAGACCCACGGGTCGGGTCCCAGCCCGGTCCGGGCCGGTCAGACCCCGCTTCCGGGCCGCGCCGAGGGCATCGAGCCCGACCGGCGCACCCCCGCGAACAGCCCGCTGCCCGGCGCGAGCGTGGACGGCCTGTCGGGCCTGGCCGAGATGGTCGCCCACCGCGGCGGCAGCTGCGACCTCGCGGACCTCGCCGACGATCTGGGTCTGGAGATCGACGACGTACTGCCGCTGGTCGACGCCCTGGAGCTGCTCGGCTTCGCGGTCGTCACCGGTGACGACCTGGTCCTGACCGACCGGGGCACCACGTTCGCGGGCGCGGACGTGCGCCGGTCCAAGGAGATCTTCGCGGCGGCGGCGGTGGACGCGCCGCTGGTCCGCCTGATCACCACCAGCCTGCGCCAGAACCCCGAGGCCGCCCTGCGGGCCGGCTTCTTCCGGGACGTGCTGGCCCACCACTACACGAGCGAACAGGTCACCCAGCAGTTGGAGACCGCGACGGACTGGGGCCGTTACGCCGAGCTGTTCGGGTACGACGCGGAGCGCGAGGAGTACCGGCTGGACGAGGGCGCCGCGGCGTAGCCCCGCCCGGGCCGGCGCTCCCGGTTCCGCGCCCTTCCCACGCCCCGGGTCGGGCCCGGGACCCCGGGACGGGGCCGCCCTGCGGGCCTGCGCACGGGAAGCCCTCCGTCTGCGGCCCGATGTTCCCGCTCGCGCAGTTCCCCGCGCCCCTCGAAGCATCGCGCGGTACCCCGTGCCCCCGTTACGCTATTTGCATGGGAGCGCAAATGGACAGCTGGGACGCGGAGCGGGCCGACCGGGCGGTGGCCGTACTGAAGGCGGTGGCCGACCCCTCGCGGTACCGCCTGCTGTGGGCGCTCGGCGGGGCCGAACTGCCGGTGAGCGCGCTCGCGGAAATCCTGGGCGCGCATGTCGCAGCGACCTCGCAGCATCTGGCCAAGCTGCGCGCCGCAGGGCTCGTCACCTCGCGGCGCGAGGGCACGCGGATCTACTACCGCGCCGCCCACCCGGGAGTGCGGGGGCTCCTTGAGGAGGCGTCCGTGGTGGCCCTCGCGGTGTCGCCCGAGGCAACCGCGTCCGGCGCCCCCGCCCCGACGGGCGAGACCGTCCCGGCCCGGGCCACCCGCCGGGCCGGAGCCCCGCGCCCGGTCACCGAATAGCGGCCCGCCCGGCGTGCGCTGCCGGGCGGCCGGGGTGTCTTGAGGGGTGCGGGGAACCGCGCGAACGGCCGGGATCCGGTCCGCAGGGCGGACGTTTCCCCGGGCGCCCCGGATGCCACCCCGCACGGACGTGTCCCGGGCGCGCCCGGCACGGCCCGAGCGACGTGTACGGGGCGCGCCCGTGGTGGCCCCGCGCCCCGCCCGGCGGACGTGTCCGATTCGTTCAAGACCCGTGCCCGGCGCGCTGCCTACGGTGGGGCCATGACTCCACGACTCGACGCCATCGGCCTGGTAGTGGCCGACATGGCCGCATCGCTCGCCTTCTACCGCCGCCTCGGCCTGGACCTCCCGGCCGACGCGGACACCCAGCCGCATGTGGAGTGCACGCTCCCCGGCGGCACCCGGGTCCTGTGGGACACCGAGGACACCGTCCGCTCCTTCGACCCGGGCTGGAAGCGGCCCGAGGGCGGTGGCCGCGCCGGGCTCGCCTTCGCCTGCGCATCGCCCGCCGAGGTCGACGCGACGTACGAGGCGCTGACCGCCGCCGGTCACCACGGGCACCTCAAGCCCTGGGACGCCTTCTGGGGCCAGCGCTATGCGACCGTCCACGACCCGGACGGCACGGAGGTGTCGCTGTTCGCCGCCTCCGTGTAGGCGGTCAGTGTCATCCCGGCGAGCGCGCGCATCTCGCGCGCCAGGTGCGCCTGGTCGGCGCAGCCGGCGGCGAGCGCGGCCTCCGCGTACGGCACGCCCCGCGTCACCAGCGCGAGGGCGCGCCGCAGCCGCAGGATGCGGGCCAGCGTCTTGGGCCCGTAGCCGAAGGCGTCCAGGCAGCGCCGGTGCAGTTGACGGGCGCCGAGGCCGGTCTCGGCGGCGGTGGCCCGCACGCTCCACCCCGCGGCGAGGCGGGCCGAGACCACCCGCGTCAGCGGGTCCGGCGGCGGTGCCTTCGCGAGGGCCACCGCTTCGAGGGCTGCGGCGGGAGCCGTCGCGTCCCCGATGCGCAGGGCGAGCGAACGCACCTCGGCGCCCGGCCAGAGCGCGTCGAGCGGGACCCTGGTGTCCCGCAGTTCGTGGGCCGGGACACCGAGGACCGCGGGCGCGGCGCCGGGGGCGAACCGGATCGCGGCGTACCGCGTGCCGGGGGCCGCGTCGGGGACGTACGCACGGGTGTCGGGGCCCGCGACCAGGAGGCGGCCCTCGCACCAGAGCAGGTCCATGCAGCCGTCGGGCAGCACGGGCCGGGGTGCGCCACCGTCCACGGTCCGGGTCCAGACGACGGCGCCGGACAGCCGTGACGGCCGCTCTCGATACATGCTTCGATGCTAGTCCCGCAGCCTCGGCGGACCGCCGGTCAACGGTGCGGACCGCCCGTCACCCATGCAGCCCGCACGTCAGCCGCGCGGACCGCCCGTCAGTCCTGGTCGCGCGGGGACTTCTCGTGGCCGCGCGGGGGCTTCTCCGGCGACTTGCCCGAGGGCTTCTCCTCGTGCTTGCGCACGGTGTGCAGACGGGACTTGACGTCCTCGGGGGGCAGGAACTTCGACCAGCGTTCGGGGAATTCGGACGGCATGCCCGGGTCGCCCGCCTCGTCCCCGTCCTCCGTGCCGTCGAAGAGCATGGCCTGCATCGGCTGGGAGCGGGCCACGATCTCGGCGGCCTGCGCGGCCTTGACCCGCTCGCCCGCCTCGCGGGCCGCGGCCGTGGCGACCGAGGGCCACACCCGGTCGATCGCGGCGTTGACGGCCGCGCCGACCAGCACCGCGAACGCCGAGATGCCGATCCAGAGCAGCACCGCGATGGGGGCCGCGAGCGAGCCGTAGATGGTGGGGCCCTCCACCGTGCTGGTCAGGTAGATCCGCAGCAGGAACGAGCCGAGCACCCACATCGCCAGGGCCACCAGCGCGCCCGGCACGTCCTCGATCCACGGCGAGCGGACCGGCACCGAGACGTGGAAGAGGGTGGTGAGGAAGGCGATGGACAGCAGGATCATGGTCGGCCAGTACAGGAAGCTGATCACGTCCGTGCCCCACGGGATCCACTCCACCACCCGGTCCGGGCCGACCACCGCGAGCGGCAGCACGACCGCGCCGATCAGCAGCGCCACGACGTAGAGGACCAGCGAGAGCGCCCGGGTCTTCACGATGCCGCGGTGCCCGTCGAGCCCGTACATCACGGTGATGGTGTCGATGAAGACGTTGACGGCGCGCGAGCCCGACCACAGCGCGATGGCGAAGCCGATCGAGACGATTTCCGGGCGTTTGCCCTTGGTGACGTCGTCGAGGAGCGGCTGCGCGAACTCGTGCACCCCGCGGTCGGACAGCACGGTTCCGGCCGCGTTCAGGATGTTCTGCTCGATGCTGGCGACGGTGTGGGTACTGGTCCAGCCGTCCACGTAGCCGAGCAGCGCGATGACACTGAGCAGCAGCGGAGGCAGCGAGAGCAGCGTGAAGAACGCGGCCTCGGCGGCCAGGCCCAGGATGCGGTACTCCACACAGGAGTTGACCGTGTCCTTGAGGAGCAGCCAGCCCAATTGCCGCTTGGAGACGTTGCGGTAGAGGACGCGGGCCCGATGAAGGCGGCCGGATGTCCGCTCGGGTGTTTCATTTGCTGGCTGCACGTCCTTACCGTATCGGCATGGCAGCCACCACCCACACAGTGACCAACCAGGCTCCGCCCCTGGTCGGGTACGACGTCTTCACCGCCGACCGGGCCCTTGGCGAGGCCGTCGAGCGGCACGTAGCGCCGGAGCTCCTCGACGGCGTCCAGGAGGAGCTGGCGGTCCTCGGACGGTCGGCGGGATCGGCCCAGGCGCAGGAGTGGGGTGTGCTGGCGAACGAGAACCCGCCGAAGCTGCACACCCACGACCGCTACGGCAACCGGATCGACGAGGTCGAGTTCCATCCGAGTTGGCACCGGCTGCTCGGCAAGGCCGTGTCCTCGGGCCTCACCGACGCCTGGGGGCGGCCCGCCGGGCATGTCCGCCGGGCCGCCGGGTTCCTGGTGTGGACGCAGGCGGAGGGCGGGCACGGCTGCCCGGTCTCCATGACGCACGCGGCCGTCCCCGCGCTGCGCACCGACCCGGCGCTGGCCGCCGAGTGGGAGCCGCGGCTCACCTCGCACGTGTACGAACAGGGGCTGCGGCCCGCCGCCGAGAAGGGCGGTGTCCTGTTCGGCATGGGGATGACGGAGAAGCAGGGCGGCAGCGACGTACGGGCCAACACCACGTCCGCGGCCCCGCTCGGTGCGGACGGCGAGTACGTCCTGACCGGGCACAAGTGGTTCTGCTCGGCGCCGATGAGCGACGGGTTCCTGGTGCTCGCCCAAGCATCCCCTTCCAAGAAGGACAGCCTCACCTGCTTCCTGGTGCCGCGCGTGCTGGCCGACGGCACCCGCAACGCGTTCGCGATCCAGCGGCTCAAGGACAAGCTGGGCAACAAGTCGAACGCCTCCAGCGAGGTCGAGTTCGACGGGACGTGGGCGCGCCGGGTCGGCGAGGAGGGCCGCGGGGTGCGCACCATCATCGAGATGGTGGCCGCGACCCGTCTCGACTGCGTCATCGGCTCGGCCGCGCTCATGCGGCAGGCCGTGACCCAGGCGGTCCACCACGCCGCGTACCGCAGCGCGTTCGGCGGGGTGCTCATCGAGAAGCCGCTGATGCGCAACGTGCTGGCCGATCTGGCCCTGGAGTCGGAGGCCGCGACCACGCTCGCGCTGCGGCTCGCAGCCGCCTACGACGCCGACGCCGAAGAGGAGCGGGCGTTCCTGCGGCTCGCGGTGCCGGCCGCCAAGTACTGGGTCACCAAGCGGTGTACGCCAGTGGCGGGCGAGGCGCTCGAATGCCTCGGCGGCAACGGCTACGTCGAGGAGTCCGGGATGCCGCGGCTGCTGCGGGAGGCGCCGCTGAACTCGATCTGGGAGGGCTCGGGCAACGTCCAGGCCCTGGACGTGCTGCGGGCCCTCCAGCGCGAACCACAGGCCATCAACGCCTTCCTCCAGGAGGTCGGCAGGGCGCGCGGCGCGGACCACCGCCTCGACGGGGCGATCAAGGACCTGCTGACCGAACTCGCGGATCTGGACGGCATCGAGGGGCGGGCCCGGCGTCTGGTGGAGCGGATGGCCCTCGTGCTCCAGGGCTCGCTGCTCGTGCGCTGGGCACCGCCCGCGGTGGCGGACGCCTTCTGCGCCTCACGGCTCGGCGGCGACTGGGGGGCGGCGTTCGGGACGCTGCCGCACTCCCTGGACCTGGCGTCCGTGGTGGAGCGGGCTCGCGTCGAGATGTGAGCGGTGCCCGGGGCGCGGCCGAAAAGCGGCGCCCGGGGCGGTCCGTCGGGGGTGGTGCTGCGCCGACACGGCACCACCCCCGCACTCTCATGCGTCCGAGGACGGAGCATGACGACCGGACTTCCGGTGCACTGCCACCTTCGTACACACGCACGGCCGTTCGCGAGAGTTGCAAAGGGTTGCAACCATGTGGGGCATATCGCCGCGCGCCGACTACCGGGCGGGCACGATGAATTCAGGACATCCGAGCCCGGCCCCGCCGGGCCGCCGGTGTCGACGGCAGGAGGATTCCGTGCACACCACCACGCTGGACGTGGCCCGGCTGGCCGCCATGGACGCCCGGGAGGCGACCCGGCTCCTGAAGGGCGTGCGGGCGGCCGCGCTCGCGGGCCGGAGCTCCACGGTCGCACCGCGCACGGAGATCGGGGAGTCCTGGGGGCGGGTGCTGCGCAGCGGGCTCGATCCGGACGGCGACAACCACGCGGGCCTGCTGTCGCTGTCCGACGTCGAACGGCGGCGACAGCACTCGCCGTTGGCGGAGGTCCTGCCCGTCCTGCGGGACGCGCTGGTGTCGGTCGCGGACGCGGCCCAGCACATCATGGTCGTCTCGGACGCCGAGGGCCGGCTGCTGTGGCGGGAGGGGCACCCGTCCGTCCTGAGGCTCGCCGACGGCCTGGGGTTCGAGGTCGGCGCCGACTGGAGCGAGAGCGCCGCCGGCACCAACGGCGTGGGCACCCCGCTCGTCACCGGGCGGCCGGTGCAGGTGTTCTCGGCCGAGCACTTCGTGGCCGCCCATCACACCTGGACCTGCGCGGGCGCACCGATCGTCGACCCGCGCGACGGGCGGCTGCTGGGCGTGGTGGACGTCAGCGGCCCGCTGAACACCATGCATCCCGCCACGCTCTCCTTCGTGACCTCGGTCGCCCGGCTCGCCGCGGCCGAGCTGCGCGGCCGGCACTTCGCCGCCCTGGAGCGGCTGCGCACGGTGGCCGCGCCGGTGCTGTGCCGGGTGGGCGGGCGGGCACTCGCCGTCGACGACAACGGCTGGGTCGCCGCGGTCACCGGCATGCCGCCGACCGACCGGCTGACCCTGCCCAAGTCGCCCCGGGCGGGCCGCGTTTGGCTGCCCTCGCTCGGCATGTGCACCATCGAGCCGCTGCCCGGCGGCCGGCTCGTGCGGGTCGGCGGCGAGTCGGCCGGGCCCGGCCCGGCCACGGCCCGGCGAGTGGTGCTGGACCTCTCCCGGCCCCGGCGCTGCACGGTGACCGTCTCCGGCGACGCGGGCGACTGGACGCAGGAGCTCAGCCCCCGCCACGCCGAGCTGCTCCTCGTGCTCGCCCTGAACCGGGAGGGGCGCAGCGCCGCGCAGCTCGCCCAGGACATCTTCGAGGACCCGACGCGCACGGTGACCGTACGGGCCGAGATGTCCCGGCTGCGCCGCCGTCTCGCGGAGGTGCTCGCCCACCGCCCGTACCGCTTCAGCGAGGACGTACGGGTGGAGGTGGTCCGGCCCGACCACCCCGCGGACCTGCTCCCCCACTCCTTGTCCCCGGCGGTCGCGACGGCCCGGGGCCGGCTGCCCTGACCTGCGTTGGCCCGGGGCCGGCTGCCCTGACCTGCGTTGGAGGGTTCGGCGGCCGCATGATTGCCTGGCGTCCATGAGTATCACCGTGACCACCTGGTCCCTGGAACAGACCTCCCCCGCCGATCTGCGCCCGGCCGCCGAGCCCGCGGACGACATCACGATCGTGCGCGCCGAGGTGCCCTCGCCGGAGTTCAGCCGGTTCCTCTATACGGCGGTCGGTGGCGACATCACCTGGCTCGACCGGCTCGGCTGGAGCTACGCCGAGTGGCAGCGGGCGCTGGAGAAGCCCGGCACCGAGACCTGGGTGGCCTACGAGCGGGGCACGCCCGCCGGGTACGTCGAGCTGGAGGCGCAGCCGGGCGGCTCGGTCGAGATCGTCTACTTCGGCCTGATCGCCGCCTTCCGCGGCCGGCGCATCGGCGGCCACCTCCTGACGCAGGGGCTGCGGCGGGCCTGGGACCTGGCCGAGCGGTGGCCGGAACTGCCCGCCACCGAGCGGGTGTGGGTGCACACCTGCTCACTGGACGGGGAGCACGCCATGGACAACTACCTGCGGCGGGGCTTCAAGCTCTTCGACACCAAGGAGGAGCAGGCCGAGGACGTGCCCGCACCGGGCCCCTGGCCGGGCGCGGGTCAGTGACCCGGACCACAGCGTCTTACGATGCGGGACAGCTTTGTCCACCATATGGATAGTGGTGGACTGGGTCCAAAGTCCCGTGACACGCTTCCGTCATGTCTGGAACTGGAATTGCCTTGGTGAGTCGGCGGCACGTCGACCTCGGCCGCATGTCCAGCGCCATCTGTCCGGCACGCTGACTCCGCCAGTCACGCCGCGATTCCCCTCCTCTCTGTCCTGACTGCACACCGCCGCGCCGAAGCGCGAGTGTGCAGGTCAGAGCCGCCCACCCGCAGTCCCGAAGGACATACGCCATGGCCGCCAGCCCAGATAACCCTGCCCCCACGACGCCCCGCCGCAAGCCGGGCCGCCACCGGGGTGAAGGCCAGTGGGCCGCCGGCCACTTCACGCCGCTCAACGGGAACGAGCAGTTCAAGAAGGACGACGACGGTCTCAATGTGCGGACACGCATTGAGACGATCTACTCCCAGCGCGGCTTCGACTCGATCGACCCCAACGACCTGCGCGGCCGGATGCGCTGGTGGGGCCTGTACACCCAGCGCCGCCAGGGCATCGACGGTGGCAAGACGGCGATCCTGGAGCCGGAGGAGCTGGACGACGAGTACTTCATGCTCCGCGTCCGCATCGACGGCGGCCGTCTGACCACCGAGCAGCTGCGGGTCATCGGCGAGATCTCGCAGGAGTTCGCGCGCGGCACGGCCGACCTCACCGACCGGCAGAACGTGCAGTACCACTGGATCCGCATCGAGGACGTCCCCGAGATCTGGAACCGCCTCGAAGCGGTCGGCCTGTCCACCACCGAGGCCTGCGGCGACACCCCGCGCGTCATCCTCGGCTCGCCGGTCGCCGGGATCGCCGCGGACGAGATCATCGACGGCACCCCGGCCATCGACGAGATCCAGCGCCGCTGCATCGGCAACCCGGCCTTCTCCAACCTGCCCCGCAAGTTCAAGAGCGCGGTCTCCGGATCGCCGCAGCTGGACGTCGCGCACGAGATCAACGACATCGCCTTCGTCGGTGTCGAGCACCCCGAGCACGGCCCCGGCTTCGATCTGTGGGTCGGCGGCGGGCTCTCCACCAACCCCAAGCTCGGGGTGCGACTCGGCGCCTGGGTGCCGCTCGACGAGGTGCCCGACGCGTACGAGGGCGTCATCTCGATCTTCCGCGACTACGGCTACCGGCGGCTGCGCACCCGCGCCCGCCTGAAGTTCCTGGTCGCCGACTGGGGCGCGGAGAAGTTCCGCCAGGTCCTGGAGGACGAGTACCTGAAGCGCAAGCTGGTCGACGGCCCCGCGCCCGAGCTGCCCAAGGAGGTCTGGCGCGACCACCTCGGCGTGCACCGCCAGAAGGACGGCCGCTTCTACATCGGCTTCGCGCCCCGCGTGGGCCGCGTGGACGGCGCGACCCTGAGCAAGATCGCCGAGCTGGCCGAGACGCACGGCTCGGGGCGCCTGCGCACCACCGCCGAGCAGAAGCTGATCGTGCTCGACATCGAGGAGGGCCGCGTCGACTCGCTCGTGGCCGGCCTGGAGGCACTCGGCCTCAAGGTCGACGCCTCGCCGTTCCGGCGCGGCACGATGGCCTGCACCGGCATCGAGTTCTGCAAGCTCGCCATCGTCGAGACCAAGGCGCGCGGCGCCTCGCTGATCGACGAACTGGAGCGCCGCCTGCCGGAGTTCGACGAGCCGATCACCATCAACATCAACGGCTGCCCCAACTCCTGCGCCCGCATCCAGGTCGCCGACATCGGCCTCAAGGGACAGCTGGTCCTGGACGGCGACGGCAACCAGGTCGAGGGCTTCCAGGTGCACCTGGGCGGCGCGCTCGGCCTGGAGGCCGGCTTCGGCCGCAAGGTCCGCGGCCTGAAGGTCACTTCGGCCGAGCTGCCCGACTACGTCGAGCGGGTCCTGGGACGTTTCCAGGCGGAGCGCGCCGAGGGCGAGCGGTTCGCCACCTGGGCGGCACGCGCCGACGAGGAGGCCCTGTCATGAGCGAGCGCGCGGCCCCCTTCTACTGCCCCTACTGCGGCGACGAGGACCTGCGGCCCAACGAGACCGGCCACGGCGCCTGGGAGTGCGCGGCGTGCAACCGGGCCTTCCAGCTGAAGTTCCTCGGGCTGCTCGCCCGTGGAGTGCAGCGCAACGACGGTGGAGGGGAAGCGATATGACGGCCACTCGGACCGGCACGGAGACCACCCAGGAGCACCCGGCCCACGCCGAACAGCACCCGGCCGGAGCCGACCGGGCGGACCTCACCCCCGGCGGCCACACCGCGGAAGAGCTCAAGGCGCTCGCCGAGCAGGCCGGCCGGGATCTCGAAGAGGCCTCGCCCCTGGAGATCCTGCGCTGGGCCGCCGAGACCTTCGGCAAGCGCTTCTGCGTCACCTCCTCCATGGAGGACGCGGTCGTCGCCCACCTCGCCTCCCGGGCGATGCCCGGGGTGGACGTGGTGTTCCTGGACACCGGCTACCACTTCCCCGAGACCATCGGCACCCGGGACGCGGTCGCCGAGGTGATGGACGTCAACGTCATCACCTTGACGCCGCGTCAGACCGTGGCCGAGCAGGACGCCGAGTACGGCCCCGAGCTGCACGACCGCGACCCCGACCTGTGCTGCGCGCTGCGCAAGGTCAAGCCCCTTGAACAGGGCCTGAGTTCGTACGCCGCCTGGGCCACCGGGCTGCGCCGCGACGAGTCCCCGACCCGGGCGAACACCCCGGTGGTCGGCTGGGACGAGAAGCGGCAGAAGGTCAAGGTGTCCCCGATCGCCCGCTGGACGCAGGACGACGTGGACGCCTATGTCGCCGAGCACGGCGTGATCACCAACCTCCTCCTCATGGACGGCTACCCCTCCATCGGCTGCGCCCCCTGCACCCGCCGGGTCGCCGAGGGCGAGGACGCGCGCGCCGGACGCTGGGCCGGACGCAACAAGACCGAGTGCGGACTGCACGGATGACGGACCGTCAGAAAACGGATCAGGAGACTTCGATGAGCGTGACGGAGGCGGGAGCCACCATCTGGCTGACCGGTCTGCCGAGCGCCGGCAAGACCACCATCGCCTACGAGCTCGCGGGCCGGCTGCGCACGGCCGGGCACCGGGTGGAGGTGCTCGACGGCGACGAGATCCGCGAGTTCCTCTCGGCGGGCCTCGGCTTCAGCCGTGAGGACCGGCACACCAATGTGCAGCGGATCGGCTTCGTCGCCGAACTCCTCGCCGCCAACGGCGTGAAGGCCCTGGTCCCGGTGATCGCCCCGTACGCCGACAGCCGCGAGGCGGTTCGCAAGCGTCACCAGAGCGAGGGCACCGCCTATCTGGAGGTGCATGTCGCGACCCCGGTGGAGGTCTGCTCCGTCCGCGATGTGAAGGGCCTGTACGCCAAGCAGGCGGCCGGTGAGATCAGCGGCCTGACCGGCGTCGACGACCCCTACGAGGCACCCGTGACACCGGATCTGCGGATCGAGTCGCACACCCAGACCGTGCAGGAGTCCGCGGCCGCGCTCCATGCGCTGCTCACCGAGAGGGGCCTGGCATGACTTCCGCCATCACCGTGGGCGAGGGCGTCGACAGCCCGTACGCGCTCAGCCACCTGGACGCCCTGGAGTCCGAGGCGGTCCACATCTTCCGTGAGGTGGCGGGTGAGTTCGAGCGGCCGGTGATCCTGTTCTCCGGCGGCAAGGACTCCATCGTCATGCTGCACCTGGCGCTGAAGGCGTTCGCCCCGGCCGCCGTGCCGTTCACACTGCTGCACGTCGACACCGGGCACAACTTCCCCGAGGTCCTCGCCTACCGCGACCGCGTGGTGGCCGAGCACGGGCTGCGACTGCACGTCGCCTCGGTGCAGGACTACATCGACGCGGGCAAGCTGCGCGAGCGCCCCGACGGCACGCGCAACCCGCTCCAGACCCTCCCGCTGACCGAGGCCATCCAGCAGCACCGCTTCGACGCGGTGTTCGGCGGCGGCCGGCGCGACGAGGAGAAGGCCCGCGCCAAGGAGCGGGTGTTCTCGTTGCGGGACGAGTTCTCGCAGTGGGACCCGCGCCGTCAGCGCCCCGAGCTGTGGCAGCTCTACAACGGCCGGCACGCCCCCGGTGAGCACGTCCGCGTGTTCCCGCTGTCCAACTGGACCGAGCTGGACGTGTGGCAGTACATCGCCCGCGAGGACATCGACCTGCCGCAGATCTACTTCGCCCATGAGCGCGAGGTGTTCAAGCGGTCCGGGATGTGGCTGACCGCCGGCGAGTGGGGCGGCCCCAAGGCCGACGAGAGCGTCGAGACACGTCTGGTGCGCTACCGCACCGTAGGCGACATGTCCTGCACCGGCGCCGTCGACTCCGACGCCACGACGCTGGACGCCGTCATCACCGAGATCGCCGCATCGAGGCTCACCGAGCGGGGCGCCACCCGCGCCGACGACAAGATGTCCGAGGCCGCGATGGAAGACCGCAAGCGCGAGGGGTATTTCTAGAATGTCCAACTCCGTTGACACCGCAGTGCAGTTGGCCGACCTGTCGGCCACCACACTGCTGCGCTTCGCGACCGCCGGATCCGTCGACGACGGCAAGTCCACCCTGGTGGGCCGGCTCCTGCACGACTCCAAGTCGGTCCTGACCGACCAGCTGGAGGCCGTCGAGGCGGCCTCCCTCAAGCGCGGCCAGGAAGCCCCCGACCTCGCGCTGCTCACCGACGGCCTGCGGGCCGAGCGCGAGCAGGGCATCACCATCGACGTGGCCTACCGCTACTTCGCCACCCCCCGGCGCCGGTTCATCCTGGCCGACACCCCCGGGCATGTGCAGTACACCCGCAACATGGTGACCGGCGCCTCCACCGCCGACCTCGCCGTCGTCCTGGTCGACGCCCGCAACGGCGTCATCGAGCAGACCCGCCGGCACGCCGCGGTCGCCGCCCTGCTGCGCGTGCCGCACGTGGTCCTGGCCGTCAACAAGATGGACCTGGTGGCGTACGAGGAGAAGGTCTTCGCCTCGATCGCCGAGGAATTCACCGCGTACGCCAGCGAGTTGGGCGTCCCGGAGATCACGGCCATCCCGATCTCGGCGCTGGCTGGGGACAACGTGGTGGAGCCCAGCGCCAACATGGACTGGTACGGCGGGCCCACCGTCCTGGAGCACCTGGAGACGGTCCCGGTCAGCCACGACCTGACCTCGTGCCACGCCCGGCTGCCCGTGCAGTACGTGATCCGCCCGCAGACCGCCGAGCTCCCCGACTACCGGGGCTACGCGGGCCAGATCGCGGCCGGCACCTTCCGGGTCGGCGAGCCGGTGACCGTGCTTCCCTCGGGGCGCACGAGCACCGTGGCGGGGATCGACCTGCTCGGCGAGTCCGTCGACGTCGCCTGGACCCCGCAGTCCGTCACGCTCCTCCTGGCGGACGACATCGACATCTCGCGCGGCGATCTGATCGTGCCGAGCGGGGACGCGCCGGCCACCACCCAGGACGTCGAGGCGACCGTCTGCCACGTGGCCGACCAGCCCCTGACGGTGGGTCAGCGGGTGCTGCTCAAGCACACCACCCGCACGGTCAAGGCGATCGTCAAGGAGATCGAGTCCCGGCTCACCCTGGACGACCTCTCCCAGCACCCCAACCCGGGCCAGCTCGTCGCCAACGACATCGGCCGGGTCAAGGTGCGCACCGCCGAACCGCTGGCGCTCGACGCCTACGCCGACTCCCGGCGCACCGGTTCCTTCCTCCTGATCGACCCGGCGGACGGCACCACGCTGGCCGCCGGCATGGCGGGCGAGTCGTTCGCCACCCACAAGGTCCTCACCACGGTCGAGGACGAAGAAGGCTGGGACTTCTGATGACCAACGACGTCTATGCGACCTTCGCGAAGGAGGGCGGCCGCGTGGGCAGCGGCGCCCTCGGCAGCGGCCAGGGCGGGGTGTCGCGATGTGCGCGATGACGTACGCGCACCGCTCGCGCGCCCGGCTGCACCACCACCAGCACCACCTCACACACCACCGAAGACCTGCCGACTTCCCGGCCGCGTACCGGAGTTGAGACTCCCTACGTAAGCACCGGGCCTCCGAGAGGACACCCTCCCGTGCCTGCCAGCTCCACCTTGAGGCGCAGCCTCGTCGCCGCCGCCACCCTGCCGCTGCTGTTCGGTGCGCTCGCCGCCTGCGGCTACGGCTCGTCCGCCGACAAGAGCGACGCCGGGAAGGCCTCTCCCGCCGCCAACGGCGCGAAGCTCTCCGCCGACTCCGTGAAGATCGGCTACTTCCCGAACCTGACCCACGCCACCCCGCTGATCGGCGTCCAGGAAGGGCTCTTCCAGAAGGAGCTGGGCGGCACGGCCGTCAAGACGGCCACCTTCAACGCCGGCCCCTCCGAGATCGAGGCGCTCAACGCGGGCTCGATCGACATCGGCTGGATCGGCCCCTCGCCGGCCATCAACGGCTTCACCAAGTCCAAGGGCCAGAGCCTGCGCATCATCGGCGGCTCGGCGTCCGGCGGGGTGAAGCTGGTGGTCAACCCCAGCAAGGTGAAGTCGCTCGACGACCTCAAGGGCAAGAACATAGCCACGCCGCAGCTCGGCAACACCCAGGACGTGGCGTTCCTGAACTGGATCGCCGAAAAGGGCTGGAAGGTCGACGCGCAGAGCGGCAAGGGCGACGTCAACGTGGTCCGCACCGACAACAAGATCACCCCGGACGCCTTCAAGTCCGGCTCGATCGACGGCGCCTGGGTGCCGGAGCCGACCGCCTCCAAGCTGGTGTCGGAGGGCGGCAAGGTGCTGCTCGACGAGTCCGACCTGTGGCCGGACAAGCAGTTCGTGATCACCAACATCATCGTGTCGCAGAAGTTCCTCAAGGAGCACCCCGACGTCGTCGAGGCGGTCCTGCGCGGCTCGGTGAAGACCAACGACTGGATCTCGGCCCACCCCGACCAGGCGAAGGCCTCCGCGAACGAGGCGCTCAAGAAGCTGTCCGGCAAGGCGCTTCCGGCGGACATCATCGACCCGGCGTGGAAGTCCATCAAGACCCTGGACGACCCGCTGGCGGCCACCCTCCAGGCACAGGCCGACCACGCGGTGAAGGCCGGTCTCCTCAAGAAGCCGGATCTGAGCGGCATCTACGACCTGGCTCCGCTCAACAAGGTCCTCAAGTCCCTGGGCAAGCCTGAGGTCGGCGACGCCGGTCTCGGCGTCAAGTAGTCCACCCACCCGGCCGGTTCACAGGTTTCCCAGGAGGTGACGACCATGGCCACCGCACTCGCCAAGGCCACGGACCGCACGGCGGCAGCGCACGAGTACGCCGCCCGCATCGAGCACGTCTCGAAGTCCTTCGACGGTCCCGCGGGACCGCAGCTCGTCCTCGACGACATCACCCTCGATGTCGCACCGGGCGAGTTCGTCACCCTCCTGGGCGCCTCCGGCTGCGGAAAGTCGACGCTGCTCAACCTGGTCGCCGGGCTCGACGCGCCGACCGCGGGCGCCATCGAGACGCCCGGCGGACGCCCGGCCCTGATGTTCCAGGAGCACGCCCTGTTCCCGTGGCTGACCGCGGGCAAGAACATCGAACTCGCCCTGCGGCTGCGCGGGGTGGCCAAGAGCGACCGGCGCGACCGGGCCGAGGAACTCCTGTCCCTGGTCCGCCTGGAGGGCGCGTACGGCAAGCGCGTGCACGAGCTGTCGGGCGGTATGCGCCAGCGCGTCGCGATGGCCCGCGCGCTCGCCCAGGAATCCCAACTCCTGCTGATGGACGAGCCGTTCGCGGCCCTGGACGCGATCACCCGGGACGTCCTGCACGACGAGCTGACCCGCATCTGGCGCACTGCGAACACGGGCGACTCCGTCGCGGGCAACCTGTCGGTGCTGTTCGTGACCCACAACGTGCGCGAGGCGGTCCGGCTCGCCCAGCGCGTGGTGCTGCTCTCCTCGCGTCCCGGCCGCGTCGCCCACGAGTGGACGGTGGACATCGAGCAGCCGCGCCGCATCGAGGACGCCGAAGTGGCGGAGCTCTCCGTCGAGATCACTGAACAACTGCGTGGGGAGATCCGCCGCCATGGCCAGCACTGAGACCACTGACGTCGAGACCACCGCCGTCAAGGACTCCCCCGGGCTCGGCAGCCTCGAAGCGGGCCTCGACGCGCTCGAAACCGTGCAGTCCCACCGCACTCCGGTGCGCGAGGTGCTGGTCAAGAAGGTCCTGCCGCCGCTGAGCGCGATCGTGCTCGTCCTGGTGGTGTGGCAGGTCCTGGTCTCGGCGAAGGTCACCGACGAGTACAAGCTGCCCGCACCGTCCGCGGTGTGGTCGAGCCTGACCGACATGTGGCTCCAGGGCACCCTGCTCGACGTCGTGTGGACGAGCGTCTCGCGCGGACTGCTCGGCTTCCTGCTCGCCCTGGCCATCGGAACGCCGCTGGGTCTGCTGGTGGCCCGGGTCAAGTTCGTGCGGGCGGCCATCGGCCCGATCCTGTCCGGCCTCCAGTCGCTGCCGTCGGTGGCCTGGGTGCCGCCGGCCGTGCTGTGGCTGGGCCTCAACGACTCGATGATGTACGCCGTGATCCTGCTCGGCGCGGTCCCCTCCATCGCCAACGGCCTGGTCTCCGGCGTCGACCAGGTGCCCCCGCTGTATCTGCGGGCGGGCCGCACGCTCGGCGCGACCGGGGTGCGCGGCGCCTGGCACATCCTGATGCCGGCCGCGCTGCCGGGCTACCTCGCGGGCCTCAAGCAGGGCTGGGCGTTCTCCTGGCGCTCCCTGATGGCCGCCGAGATCATCGCCTCCTCGCCCGATCTCGGCCTGGGGCTCGGCCAGTTGCTGGAGAACGGCCGCAACAACTCCGACATGCCCGGCATCTTCCTGGCGATCTTCCTGATCCTGATCGTGGGCATCGCCATCGACCTGCTGATCTTCAGCCCGCTGGAGCGCAGGGTGCTGCGCGGCCGCGGTCTGCTCGTGAAGGGCTGAGCCGCCCGTGCACCGCCCGGTCCTCCTCGTCATAGCGCACGGCAGCCGCGATCCCCGGCACGCCGCGACCGTGCACGCCCTGGTCCGGCGGACCCGGGCGCTCCGTCCCGGCCTGCGCGTGGAGACCGCGTACCTGGACTTCAACGCCCCCTCGGTCCCCCAGGCCCTGGACCGCCTGGCCGCCGAGGGAGTACGGGACGTGGTGGCCCTCCCGCTCCTGCTGACCCGCGCCTTCCACGCGAAGGCCGACATCCCGGCGGCCCTCGACCGCGCCCCGGCCCGCCTGAACATCCGCCTGGCGGATGTCCTCGGCCCCTCCCCGCTGCTGCTCGCCGCACTGGAGCGACGGCTGTACGAGGCGGGCCTGACGCCCGCCGACAAGCGCTCGACCGGGGTCGTCCTGGCCTCGGCGGGCTCCACCGACCCGGAGGCGATCGCAGTGATCGCTGAAATCGCGCGGGAGCTGCGGCACACCGGTTGGTGCGCCGTGCGGCCTGCGTTCGCCTCCGCGGCACTGCCCCGCACGGAGGACGCGGTACGCGCCCTGAGATCCGAAGGCGTGCGCCGCGTGGCAGTAGCCCCCTACGTCATAGCCCCCGGCTTCCTGCCCGACCGCATCGCGCGGGGTGCCGAGGAAGCGGACATCCTGTCCGAAGTGCTGGGCGCTGCGCGGGAGTTGGCCGACCTGCTCCTGCACCGCTACGACGAGGCACGGGTACGGGACGGGGTGCCGGCGCTGTCCGCGTAGGGGCACAGCGGCGGACGGCTCCGAACCCACCGGCCGTGGCCCGAGGTCCCCCTGCCCCGAAGGCCCCGCGCAGAGCCCTCGCCCCTCCGGGATCCCGGAGCCGAGCACCTTGGGGGTGCGGGCGGGGCGGAGTGGGGCCACCATCCCCGCGCCGGCCGGGACCCACCTCAGTCGAACCGCAGACCCCCCGTCCGCGTCCGCTTCAGCTCGAAGAAGTCCGGGTACGCCGCGATCGTCCGCACGCTGTCGAAGAGCCGCGCCGCCTCCTCGCCGCGCGGGATCGAGCCGAGCACCGGCCCGAAGTAGACCTTGCCGTCCAGGTGCATGGTCGGGGTGCCGACATACCCGTCTTCGGCCGGGTCCTTGCCCGCATCGTGGCTGCGCCGCACCGCCTCGTCGTACGCCGGGTCGTGCGCGGCACCGGCGAGCGCGGCCGGGAGACCCAGCTCCGCGAGGGCCTGGACGATCACCTCGTCGAAGTCCTGGTTCTTGTCCTGGTGGATGCGCGTGCCGAAAGCGGTATACAGGTCGCGCAGCACACCGTCCCCGTGCGCTTCGGCCGCGGCCACGGCGACCCGGACGGGCCCGATGGACCGGTCGACCAAATCCCGGTACCAGTCGGGCAGTTCATTGCCGATGTTGTGCAGATACAGACTCATCGGCCGGAACCTCAGCTCGATGTCCCGGTGTTTCTCCACCTCCAGCATCCAGCGGGAGGTGATCCAGGCGAAGGGGCAGGCGGGGTCGAAGTAGAAGTCGACGGTGGCGGGTTGCGCGGACGCTGACGCGGTGTCGTTCATACCCCGACCCTAGCCCGCCATTGGCCCCCGCCTCTGGGCCATTGCCGCCTTGGTCGACTGGGCCACTTCGGCTCTCGGCCCCACCCCCGCCGGACGAAGCCCGAACCCCTTCGATACCGTCGCAGCATGATCCCTGAGACCCCCGAGACCTTCGTCCTGGGCGGGGACCGCCCCCTGCGGCGCCTCGGCTTCGGCACCGCGCAGCTGACCGGCCCCGGTTACTGGGGACCGCGCGGGGCTCGGGGGGACGCGCTCGCCCTGCTGCGCCGGGCCGTCGAGCGGGGTGTCACGCTGATCGACACCGCCGACAACTACGGGCCGGACCTGGCCGAGGAACTCGTCGCCGAGGCCCTGCACCCGTATCCGGCCGATCTGGTGATCGCCACCAAGGGGGGTGTCGTACGCACCAGCGACAGCGCCTGGCACATCGAGGGCCGGCCCGAGCGGCTCCGGGCGATGTGCGAGGCGAGTCTGCGCCGACTGCGGGTGGAGAGCATCGACCTGTACCAGCTGCACCGGCTCGACCCGGACGTCCCGATGGCCGAACAGCTGGGCGCGCTGGAGGAGTTGAGGAACGAGGGCAAGATACGGCACATCGGCCTCGACAGCGTCACGCCGGAACAGCTGGAGCAGGCGCTCCCGTTGGCCCGCATCGCCTCGGTGCAGAACCGCTTCAACCTCCTGGACCGGGAGTCGGAGGCGGTCCTCGCCCTCTGCGAGGCGCACGGCCTGGCGTTCCTGCCCTGGTTCCCGCTGGCCAACGGCGCGCTGACCGGGGGCGCGGCGGCCGCGCTCGACCGGATCGCCCATCGGCACCGTGCGAGCAGGGGCCAGATCGCCCTGGCCTGGCTGCTGCACCGCTCACCCGTGCTGTGCCCGACACCCGGCACCGGCTCGCTCGACCACCTGGAGGAGAATCTGGATGCCGCCCAAGTCAAGCTCACGGACGACGAGTTGGGGGCACTCGACGCTCTTCAGCCGGCCTGAGCATCACCGGCCGCCCGCGTCATCTCCACCAGGGCCTTGACGGTGTTCCAGTTGCGGGAGGTCGCGTCGACGCCCTTCAGCAGCCCGGGCCGGGACAGGGCGGCGGCCAGCTGTGACGTGCCGAGGCCGTCGGGCGCGTACAGATAGAGCACCTGATCGCCGAGTCGGAACTCCTCGGGGAGGTAGGCCGACGCGTCGATGGAGGCGAACCGCTCCGCGGTCACCGGCGGGCCGGCGAAGAAGGTGGCGTGCAGCTGCTTGCCGGCCAGCTCCTCGGCCGGGAAGGGGCACGCGTCCAGGACGGACCGCAGATAGGGCCCGGTGCGCACCATGCAGGCGACCTCGAAGCCGAAGCGCTCCTCGATGGCGGCCGCCAGCTCGGCGGCGAGGGCGTCCGGGTCCCGGGACGCACTGGTGAAGACGGCGTTGCCGCTGTTGAGGTACGTCCTCACCTGGCCGTGGCCCAGCTCCTCCAGGATGTTCCGGAGCTCGGCCATGGGAACCTTCTTCTTCCCGCCCACATTGATGCCGCGCAGCAGAGCGGCGTACGTCGTCGTCATGGCCCCACAGTAGGGCCCCGCGGGACGGCCCCCGCGCCCCGTGGGGGACGGGCGCGGAGGCCGTCGTTCAGTGCTGCCGGGCGGTGTCTACTCGACGACCTTCAGCAGCCTGTTCGGGGTGCCCGGGCTCGCGTTGGAGATCTTGTCCGCCGTGGCGCCCTTGGTGAGGGCGTCGGAGACCTGGGCGGGAGTGGCGTCCTTGTGCCCGGCCAGGTAGACCGCCGCGGCGCCGACGACGTGCGGGGTCGCCATGGACGTGCCGGAGATGGTGTTGGTGGCCGTGTCGCTGGTGTTCCAGTCGGAGGTGATGTCCGATCCGGGGGCGTAAAGATCCACCACGGAACCGAAGTTGGAGAAGTCGGACTGCTGGTCGTCCTTGGTGGAGGAGGCGACCGTGATGGCTTCCTTGACGCGGGACGGCGAGCCGTTGCCCGCGTCCGCGGACTCGTTGCCGGCCGCCACACCGAAGGTGACTCCGGAGGCGATCGCCTTCTGGACGGCCGCGTCGAGCGCCGGGTCGGCCGTCCCGCCGAGGCTCAGGTTGGCGACGGACGGGCCCTTGTGGTTCTTGGTCACCCAGTCGACGCCCGCGACGACCTGGTCGGTGCTGCCGGAACCCTGGTTGTCGAGGACCCGCACTGCGACGATCTTCGCCTTCTTGGCCACGCCGTGCTCGGCGCCCGCGATGGTGCCCGCGACATGCGTGCCGTGGCCGTTGCCGTCGTCGGCCTTGTCGTTGTTGTCGACCGCGTTGAAGCCGTAGGAGGCCCGGCCGCCGAAGTCCTTGTGGGAGATGCGGACTCCGGTGTCGATGACGTACGCGGTGACACCGTCGCCCGCGCTGTCGGGATAGGTGTACTTGCCGTCGCCCGCGGTCGCACTCTGGTCGATCCGGTCCAGGCCCCAGGACGGCGGGTTCGCCTGCTCCGCGTTGATGTGGAACTTCTTGTTCTGCACGACCTTGCCGACGGACGGGTCCGCGGCGAGCCGCTTGGCCTCGGTCTGTGTGAGACCGCTGGCGGAGAAGCCGTTGAGGGAGGAGGAATAGTCGCGCTGGAGCTCGCCGCCGTACTCCTCGGCGAGCTTGCGCTTGGAGTCGGCCGTGGCCGACTTGTCCAGCAGGACGATGTAGCTTCCGTCGACCGCGTCCTTGGCGTCGAGTCCGTAGACCGCGCCCTCGGCGGGGGCGGCTCCGGCGAACGAGGAGCCCAGCGTGATGAGTCCGGCGGTCGCCGCCACGGCGGCTATGCCGGCGGTGAGTTTGGTCCTGCTCGCGCGCTTGTGAGTTGCCATGAAGAGGGGTCTCCTCGTCACTATGTGTGGGGGGTTTGCCTACCGGAAGGAAACTTTCCGGGGCTGGTTCGAAACCCTTGCCGATTGACGCGCGCAGATCAAGGACTTCATACGGCTGTGACTTAGCCAACAAGGTTTCGTAATGCGAAAGCCACCCAGGCGGGAACAACTCGGGCTTTATGGAGGGCCGATGGACACTCTGCGTGAACCCGACCCTCTCCGCTGCGTACTCAACTCGCTTCCCGCAGAGGGCATTTGGGCTGGAATCCGCACCGCCTTCCCCCTCAGCGCCGATAGCGCGCGAGCACCCGGTTTCCGTCCTCGACCAGGCGCTTCTTCAGCTCGGCCGTGTCGATCGCCCCGCTGTAGTACTCCTGAAGAGCGGGCGTGGCGACCTTGTCCTTCCACTCCGGGTAGCCCCGTACCGACTGCGCGGGTGCCGAGCGCAGATGGGGGGCGAGCGCCGCACCCGTCGCCCAGCCGTCCTCGACGGTGTGCAGGGACGGGTCCTTGAGGGCTTCCGTTCCCGTCGGCAGCATCCAGTCACCCTTGGCCAGTCGCACCATGTGCGCCGGGCTCAGCAGGAAGTCGATGAACTCGGCGGCCTCCTTCTTGTGCCGGCTGTCCTGGGCCACCGACAGGGTCTGCGGGCTGACGCCCTGGTCCAGGCCCGCGCTGCCGGCGGGTGCGGGCAGTACCGTCCACGCGAAGCCGGGCGGCGCCTGCTGCACGATCTGCTGACGGTAGGAGAACCCCAGCGGCACCATGGCGTACTTGCCCGCGAAGAACCCGGGCAACGTGTCCGAGCCGCCCATGCCGAGGGTGGTACGGGCGGCGCTCCTGTCGGTGTTCACCTGCGCGTTGACGGTGTCGGGGACCACCGCGTCGCCCGCCGTGAACTCCACCTTCGCCCTGCCCTCGCCATCGCGCGTGAAGAGCCGGCCGCCCGCGGAGAGGGCCAGGTTGAGCGTGACCGAGACCGGCTCCTTGAGCGGCCAGGCCACCCCGTACCTGCCGTTCCCGCTCAGCTCCTTCGCCACCTGCCTGAACTCCGGCCAGGTCCAGGGGTGTTCGGGCGTGGAGATCCGGACCCCCGAGGCCTTGAGGATCTTCGTGTTGGCGATCAGCACCCTCGGCTCCTGGAGGAACGGGACCCCGTACACCCCCTTCCCGAAGGTGGTCGTCTGCCAGCTCCGCGCCGGGATGGCGTCCTTGAGCCGCTCGGGCAGCGCTCCGCTCAGATCCGCGAGGTAGCCGCCGTAGGCGAAGTCGGCCAGGTCGTCGGAGGCATCGTGGATGACGTCCGGCGCCTCACCGCCCTCGAAGGCGGTGAGCAGCTGGTCGTGCACGGTGTCCCAACTGCCCTGGACGTACTGGACCTGGACGGCTGGGTGCGTCGCGTTCCACTCCTCGACCAGGGTCTTCGTGGCATCCACGGACTCCTTCTGCCAGGCCAGGGACTGGAAGCGGAGCGTGATCACCCCGTGCGCGTCCGAGCCCGACCCGTTGCCGGAACACCCGGCGAGCAGTGGCAGCAGGAGCGCGAGGGCCGCCGCCACCCTCAACAGGGCGCTGCGCGACCCCTGTTCACCGTTTCGCATCAGCTCTTCACCGCCCCGGTCAGCATGCCGCCGGTGATCCGCTTCTGGATGATCGCGAAGATCACCAGGGAGGGCAGGGTGGCGAGGAAGGCTGCCGCGGCCAGCGGCCCGAGGTCGGCGACGCCCTCCGCGCCGAGGAAGTGGGTGAGGACCACGGGCAGGGTCTGCTTCTCCGGGGTCTTGAGGAGGACGAGCGCGAAGAAGAACTCGTTCCACGCCGTGATGAACGCGAAGAGCGCGGTGGCCACGATGCCGGGGGCGAGCAGGGGCGCGGTGACCGAGACGAGGGTGCGCAGGCGCCCCGCGCCGTCGACGGCCGCCGCCTCCTCCAGTTCGGCGGGCACGGCGCGAACGTAACCGTTCAGCATCCAGAGCGCGAACGGCAGCGACCACACCACGTACACCAGGACGAGACCGCCCACCGAGTTGATCGCGTGCAGGTTCTTCAGGACGAGGAAGAGCGGAATGATCAGCAGCACGAACGGGAACGCCTGGCTGATCACCACCCAGCCCGTGGCGGCGGCCGCGAGGCGGCCTCGCCCGCGAGCCGTGACGTACGCCATCGGCGTGGCGATCAGTACCGCGATGACGGCGGCCGAGACGGCCGCGACCAGGCTGTTCAACCCCGCGTGCAGCAGCGGCTGTTCGTCGAAGGCCTGCCGGAAGTTGTCGAGGGTGGGGTGGCGCGGGATCCAGGTCGGATGGAGTGAGCCCAGTTCGCGCGGCGACTTGAAGGCGGTGGAGATCAGCCAGAGGAAGGGAAAGGCGAGGAACACGAGATAGGCGAGGAGCGCGAGGTACTGCCCGGTGCGCCCCAACACCTTTGTGCGGGAGTTCACTTGTCCCTCCCTTCGTTGATGCGGCCCACCAGGAAGAGGGCGAGGCAGACGGCGATCACGGCGACCATCACACAGCCCATGGCCGCCGCGTATCCGAACTGGCCGTAGCGGAAGGCCTCTTCGTAGGCGAAGAGCATCGGAAGCCGGGTGCGGCCACCCGGTCCGCCGTTGGTCAGGACATAGACCAGGGCGAAGGAGTTGAAGTTCCAGATGAAGTTGAGCGCCGTGATCGCGAGGGCCACCGGTTTCAGGGCGGGCCAGGTGACCGCGCGAAACCTGCGCCAGGCGCCGGCGCCGTCGATGGCGGCGGCCTCGTGCAGTTCTCGCGGGGTGTTCTGGAGTCCGGCGAGGAGGGCGACCGTCGTCTGGGGCATCCCGGCCCAGACGCCGACCAGGATCACGGCGGGCAGGGCGGTGGCGAGACCGGTCAGCCAGTCGTGGCCGTCGCCGAACCCCAGGGTGCGCAGCGTCTCGTTCAGGATGCCGGCGTCCGGCTGGTAGACGAGGCGCCACATGATGCCGACCACGACCTCGGGCATCGCCCAGGGGATGATCGCGAGTGCCCGGGCCAGCCAGCGGAGCCGGAGCCTCTGGTTCAGGAGCAGAGCGAGGCCTAGCGCGAGCAGGAACTGGGGGACGGTGACCCCGACCGCCCACAGCAGGCCGATCCGGAACGACTCCCAGAACAGCCCGTCGTGCGCCAGATCACGGAAGTTGAGCAGCCCCACCCACCGGGTCGCGGTGGTGCGACCGGACTGGGAGTCGGTGAAGGCCAACGCGATGCCGTAGAGCAGCGGGCCCACGCTGAGCACCAGAATGGGCAGGAGCGCGGGGAGCACCAGGAACCAGGCGCCACCGCCATGCCGGTCCCCGCCTCTGCGTCCGCTGCTTCCGGGAGGTCTGTTCGTCGGCTTTGTGGTGGCTGACCGCGTACCGGCGGTCACTGATGTCACCTTTTCCACCCCTTTGTCCAGTAATGCCGAACAGCCCCCGTCATCGTGCTGACGGTCCGTCCGTTCGTCAAGACGACCTGCGTGAATGCGAGACTTGGCCGGGACCTGACGATCACCGGGAGACACCTATGGACGAGGCACGGGCACGCGAACTGCTGGCCGCGGCGGCGCTGAACGACCCCGGCACCCTTGCCGGAACCGCGACCGCCGAGCTGCTGGCCCTGGGCGAGAACGCGGTCTTCGCCCTGCCCGGCGCGGACTCCGCCACCCCCACCGACGCGGGCGCGGGCACCGGCACCGGCACCGGCACCGGCACCGGCACCGGGCACGGCCTGGTCGTCAAGGTCGGCCGGGATGCCACCCGGCACCCGGAACTTCTGGAGCGTGCCGAGCGCGAGGTGGCCGTCGCGACCTGGCTCGCCGAGGCCGGCGTACCCGCCGTCCGGGCCGCGGAGCCGAAGCCCCGCCTGGTCGAGGGCCACCCGGTGACCGTGTGGCACCGGCTGCCCGCAGGGGAGCGGCCGGCTGCCCCCGCCGATCTGGCCGCGCTGCTACGGCACGTCCACGCCCTGCCGGCGCCCGCCTTCCCGCTGCCGCGCCGTGAACTCCTGGGCGGCGTCGAGCGCTGGCTACAGCTGGCCGGCGAGGCGATCGACCCGGCGGACGCCGCGTATCTGCGCGCCCGCAGGGACGGCTTCGCCGAGGCGGCCGCCGCGCTCACCCCGTATCTTCCCGTCGGTCCCATCCATGGCGACGCCCTCCCCCGCAATGTGTCCATCGGCCCCGACGGGCCGGTCCTGGTCGATCTGGAGACCTTCTCCGCCGACTTCCGCGAGCACGACCTGGTCGTGATGGCGCTCTCCCGCGACCGGTACGGGCTGCCCGCCGAGCAGTACGACGCGTTCGTCGAGGTCTACGGCTGGGACGTCCGCGAGTGGGACGGCTGTGCCGTTCTGCGCGGTGCGCGCGAGACGGCCAGCTGCGCCTGGGTCGCCCAGCACGCTCCGACCAACCCGAAGGCGCTGGACGAATTCCGCCGCCGGGTCGCCTCGCTGCGCGACGGGGACGCCGAGGTACGCTGGTACCCCTTCTGAGCGGCGACGCGAGCGGGCCGGACCGCTCCCCACGACCCTCGCGCGGGCGGGACCCAACTGCGGACCGGGTCAGCCGTGAGCCGGGCTCAGCCGTGAGCCGGGGTCAGCCGTGAGCCGGGGTCAGTTCGCGCAGCGGCCAGGAGCCGTCGATCACCGCGTCCGCGGTGCCCTTCCGGCGCAGGAACTGCTGGAAGTCGGCCGCCCAGTCGGCGTACCACTGGATCTGACGGTCATGCAGCTCCGCCGGTTCGAGCCGCGCCACCTGCGGGTGGCGCTCGGCTATCGCCACCGCCACCCGGGCCGCCGCGAGGGCGTCGGCCCCCGCGTCGTGCGCCGACTCCAGGACCACTCCGTACTCGGCACACACCGCCTCCAGGGTGCGCTTGCCCTTGCGGTAGCGGTCCACCGAGCGGTCGATCGTGTACGGATCGACCACCGGGCCTATGGGCGCTCCCCCCAGCCGCTCGCCGAGCGAGGGCAGTTGGTGGCGGCGCAGCTCGGCGGCGAGCAGCGTCAGATCGAAGGCCGCGTTGTAGGCGACCACCGGCACGCCCCGGCGCCAGTGGGCGGCCAGGGTCTCCGCCACCTCGTCGGCCACCTCGGCCGCCGGCCTGCCCTGGGCCGCGGCGTGTTCACTGCTGATCCCGTGGACCGCGGAGGCCTGCGCCGGGATCCGTATCCCCGGATCCGCCAGCCAGCCGCGCTGCCCGACCACATCGGCGCCCCGCACTTCGACGATCGCCGCCGTCACGATGCGTGCCTCGCGCGGCTCGGTGCCGGTCGTCTCCAGGTCGAACCCGACCAGCGGTTCCAGGTGCCAGCTCATGCTGTTGCCCCTCCTTCGTGGTGCTTTCCCCCAGTTGACGACCACCCTCGCACGCGCCACTGACAATCGGCCGGGCGGCCGGAATCCACCAGGGAATTCTCACCATGAATCAGGACACAGGACGCGAATCCACCCAGACTGATTCAAATTCCTCGCGGTACGTCTCGAAGAGGCCGTGCTCGACGTCCTGGCCCGGCCGCACCACGCCCCGCCGGCCGCCGCCGCGCAGCACCAGCACCGGCGCCTCCATCCCCCGCGCGCGGCGCAGATAGGACTGGACGACCGCGAGGCCGTCCGCCCCGTCGCCGTCCACCAGATAGGCGGTGAAGCGCGGGGTCTCGTCGAAGACCTGGATCTCGAAGGCCCCCGGGTCGCGGAGCGCCGTCCGCACCCGCCGCATATGGAGAATGTTCATCTCCACCGACCGACTCAACTCGCCCTTCTTCAAACCGAGTTCGCGCTCCCTGCGCTTGACCGCGCTGCTCGCCGGGTTGAGGAAGAGCAGCCGGACGCGGCAGCCGGTCTCGGCCAG
The DNA here is from genome assembly GCF_002803085.1 of Streptomyces sp. CB01201. Lineage (GTDB taxonomy): Bacteria > Actinomycetota > Actinomycetes > Streptomycetales > Streptomycetaceae > Streptomyces > Streptomyces hundungensis. The sequence continues at coordinate 52,505 of NZ_NNBJ01000031.1, forward strand.
GCGCACCAGACGGCGGCCCGAATAGTTCTGCACCAGGAGATTGAGACCGATGCCTATCGCGTCCAGGCGCCGGGCGCCGCCGAAGAGGTCCTCGGCGGGCAGCTGGCGCTGGAGCCGCACCCGGTCGGAGTGCACGGAGACGACATCGGCGTACCGGTCGCCGACCAGCTCCTCGACGGCGTCGATGGGCAGGCGGTGCGCGGCCGGGGCACCGCCGGCGCCGCCGAGCACGTCCAGGAGCCGCGCCGAGGCCCGTTCGGCCTGGGCGAGCACCGCCTCGTTCAGGGCCCGGTTGCGGGAGACGACGTTGCGGGCCACCTCCAGCTCGTCCAGGGCGAGTTCGACATCGCGCCGGTCGTCCACGTACGGCTCGAAGCACGGCCAGTGCTGCACCATCAGCTCCCGCAGCTGCGGGAGCGTGAGGAAGCTGAGCACGTTGTCGTCGGCGGGGTCGAGCAGATAGCCCTTGCGGCGCGAGACCTCGCGCACCGCCACGGCCCGCTGGACCCACTCCTGGCCGGCCGGTCCGGCCGCTGCGACCACCCAGTCGTCGCCGTGCACCGGTTCGTAGATCGGCCGGAGCACGGCGGCCACCACGGCGCGCAGCCGCTGCTCCACCAGGTTCAGCCAGATGTAGGCGCGCCCGGCCCGCTGCGCGCGCGTACGCACCTCGCTCCAGGCGTCCGCGCCCCAGTCCAGCTCCGCCCCGATCTCCATCGGACGCGCCAGGGATACCGCTCCGGGCGGGATGTCGCCGGACTCCCCCTCATGACCCGTGTCACCAGGGGGCAGCTCAAGGCCTCCCGAGCTCACCCACGCACCGCCTTCCGCCCCCGGCACACCCCTGCGGGCCCGGCCCGCCCCCGCACGCCCTTCAACGATCAAGGAAGGGTACTCCGGGAGCAGGAGGCGCTGCATCCCGATCACGCGTCGAGTTTGCCAACTGGCCCGAGGATACGGCCTGTTCTGATGGGCACTATCTGACGGGGTGAGCCGATTCATAGCGCGTGCACCGCGCGCGCCGGACCCGGGTCACCCATTGGCGCACGCGGACGTCCCGGGTGACGGTCGTTTTTTCAGGGAGGATCTGGCCGAACAGCCCCCCAGTAACCCGAGTGGAAGTGGAAGAGTCTTGCCCATGCAGGTGTGGCCGGGACAGGCTTACCCACTCGGCGCCACGTACGACGGCGCCGGGACCAATTTCGCGGTCTTCTCCGAGGCCGCCCGTCGGATCGAGTTGTGTCTGCTCCACGACGACGGCTCGGAGACGGCCGTCGAACTGCGCGAGTCCGACGCCTTCGTACGCCATGCCTACCTGCCCGGTGTGCTGCCGGGCCAGCGGTACGGCTTTCGGGTGCACGGACCGTACGAGCCGCAGCACGGACATCGCTGCAACTCGGCGAAGCTGCTCCTCGACCCCTACGCGCGCGCCATAAGCGGCCAGGTCGAGTGGAACGAGGCGGTGTACGGCTACCACTTCGGGCGGCCCGACAGCCGCAACGACCTGGACTCGGCGCCGCACACGATGGCCTCGGTGGTGGTGAACCCCTTCTTCGACTGGGGCGACGACCGGCCGCCCCGCACCGACTACCACCACACCGTCTTCTACGAGGCCCATGTCAAGGGCCTCACCATGCTCCACCCGGAGCTCCCGCCGGAACAGCGCGGCACCTATGCCGCGCTCGCCCATCCGGCGATCATCGATCACCTCACACAACTCGGCGTCACCGCGCTTGAGTTGATGCCGGTGCACCAGTTCGTCAACGACCACCGGCTGGCCGATGCCGGAATGTCCAACTACTGGGGCTACAACACCATCGGCTTCTTCGCCCCGCACAACGCGTACGCGTCCTGGGGCGACCGCGGCCAGCAGGTCCTGGAGTTCAAACAGGCGGTGCGGGCGCTCCACGAGGCCGGCATCGAGGTCATCCTGGACGTCGTCTACAACCACACGGCGGAGGGCAACCACCTCGGCCCCACGCTCTCCTTCCGCGGCCTGGACAACGCGCAGTACTACAGGCTGGCCGACAACCCGCGCTATTACGAGGACACCACCGGCACCGGCAACAGCCTCCTCATGCGCTCCCCGCACGTCCTCCAGCTGATCATGGACTCGCTGCGCTACTGGGTGACCGAGATGCACGTGGACGGCTTCCGCTTCGACCTCGCCGCGACACTGGCCCGCCAGTTCCACGAGGTCGACCGGCTCTCGTCCTTCTTCGACCTGGTCCAGCAGGACCCGGTGGTCAGCCAGGTCAAGCTGATCGCCGAGCCGTGGGACGTGGGCGAGGGCGGCTACCAGGTGGGCAACTTCCCGCCGCTGTGGACGGAGTGGAACGGCAAGTACCGGGACACCGTACGGGACTTGTGGCGCGGCGAGCCGCGCACCCTGGCCGAGTTCGCGGGGCGGCTGACCGGCTCGTCCGACCTCTACCAGGACGACGGCCGCAGGCCGCTGGCCTCCATCAACTTCCACACCTGCCACGACGGCTTCACCCTCAACGACCTCGTCTCCTACAACGACAAGCACAACGACGCCAACGGCGAGGGCAACCGGGACGGCGAGAGCCACAACCGGTCCTGGAACTGCGGTACGGAGGGCCCCACCGACGACGCCGGGGTGGCGGAGCTGCGCGCCCGCCAGATGCGGAACTTCATCGCCACCCTGATGCTGTCGCAGGGCGTGCCGATGATCAGCCACGGCGACGAGTTCGCCCGCACCCAGAACGGCAACAACAACGCCTACTGCCAGGACACCGAGCTGTCCTGGGTGCACTGGCCGGAGCCGGGCGAGGACCCGGACGGATCGCTCCTCGCGTTCACCCGGGCCATGGTGTGGCTGCGCCGGGACCATCCGGTCTTCCGGCGCAGGCGCTTCTTCCACGGCCGACCGGTGCAGGGCACCCACGACGAGCTCTCGGACATCGCCTGGTTCACCCCCGAGGGCGCGGAAATGGCCGAGGAGGACTGGCAGTCGGCGAGCGCGAAGGCGCTGTCGGTGTTCCTCAACGGCAACGCGATCTCGGAGCCGGGGCCGCGCGGCGAGCGGATCGGCGACGACTCGTTCCTGCTGATGTTCAACGCCAGCGCGGAGGACATCGACTTCGTGGTCCCGGTCAACCACGGCCGGCAGTGGCAGGTGGTCGTGGACACCGCACGCTCCGATGGCCTGCCGCAGGGAGGCGGCCCGAAGGTGACGGGGGGCGAGCGCATCGGCCTGATCGGCCGGAGCATGACCGTGCTGCGCCGACCGGCCTAGCGCGCGGGCCGGACGGCCTCAACCGACCTGACCTGCGCCGGAGTTCGATTGTCAGTGGGCTCCGGCACAGTGGGTCCATGAACGCGAACCCCGCCCGGTCAGCTGTCGACCGGGGCCCTCGGGGCCGCCGCGACGCCGGGTGGGACGGCCTCGCGGGCGGCCGCGCCCGCCCGCCCCGCGCCGAGCCCGCGCACGGTCCAGGAGAGCAGCGCGCACAGCGCCCCGGCCGCCAGCATGACGGCGAACGCGGCGGCCGCCCCGTGGTCCTGCGCGAGCCGTCCCGACAGGGCGAGCGCGAGCGCCTGACCGCCGACGACCCCGCTCGTCAGGAACGCCATGGACTCGGCGAGCCGCCCCGCCGGGACGAGCCTCTCCGTCAGCCCGAACACGGTGATCAGATGGGGCGCGTACGCCACCCCGAGCACGGTCACCGTGACGTACAGGCCGAGCAGTGTGTGCACGAACAGCAGCGGCACACAGAGCACGACGAGCGCCGAGGTGGCGATCCGCCAGCGCGCCGGCAAAGACAGCCGCTCGGGTACCGCGACCATAGCGAGCCCCGCGGCCGCGCTCATCACGCCCATCGCCGCGTACACGAGGCCGGTCTGCGAGGGCCGGCCGAGCTGGCCCGTCAGGGCCGTGATGCCGGCCTGGGACGCGCCGAACATGGCCCCCTGGAGCGCCATCGTGACGCGCAGCGCGTAGACGGCGCCGGGCAGCCGGGTGCGGGGCGTCCGGGTGCGCCGGGGCGCGGTCACCTGACGAGCCGTCGGATGAAGCGCGAAGGCCGTGCCGCAGACGGCGAGCAGGGCCGCCGCCGTGAGCAGGGCCGCGGCCGGCTGGGCGAGGGCGGCCGCGAGGCCCACGAGGGCCGGGCCGAGGACGAAGGAGATCTCGTCCAGGGTGCCCTCGAAGGAGAGCGCGCCGGCCACGGTCCGTTCGTCGGCGCCCGCCCGGTGCGCCAGGGCCACGGTCCGGCTCCGGGCGAGCGGGCCCACCTGCGGCACGCTCGCCCCCGCGAGGGCGCCGAGCAGGGCGAGCCGTCCGGTCGAGAGGTGGGAGAGCGCGGCGAGCACCAGCCCGGTCACGGCGACGGCGTTCGCACCCGCCGCCAGGAGCACCACGGTCCGCTGTCCGTACCGGTCGGCGGCGCGCCCCAGGAGCGGCCCCGCCACGGTCTGCCCGGCGGCGAGCGCGCCGCCGACGAGCCCGGCCGTCGCCAGGCTGCCACTGGTACCGGCGACCAGGAGGACGCTGCCGAGCTGGCACATGGCCGTCGGCAGGCGCCCGAGGAAGGAGATCACGGGAAGCAGCGGACCGGTCAGGTGGAGCACATTGCGATAGGTCTGCAGGGATCCGGCCATCAGGCGAAGCTAACGCGGCCGACCGGGGCATACGCATGGGCCGAAGGCACAGAAGCCGTCCGACGGGGTACGTACGTTCATATGACCCCGCTGACCCAGCCCATCGCGACCTACCGGCTCCAGCTCCAGCCCGGGTTCCCGTTCGCCGCCGCCGAGAGGGCACTGCCCTACATCGCCGGTCTCGGAGTCTCCCACGTTCATCTGTCCCCGGTCCTTGAGGCCGTGCCCGGCTCGACACACGGATACGACGTCACCGACCACGCCAAGGTCCGCGAGGAGCTGGGCGGCGAGTCGGGGCTGCGTCAACTGTCCGCTCGGGCCCGGGAGTTCGGGCTCGGCCTGATCCTCGACATCGTGCCGAACCACATGTCGGCCGCCGCGCTGCACAACCGGCAGCTGTGGGACGTGCTGCGCGCGGGCCCCGCCTCGCCCTACGCCTCGTGGTTCGACATCGACTGGGAAGGGGGCGACGGACGGGTCCTGCTGCCGGTGCTCGCCGGCCCGCTGGCATCAGAGCTGGACCGTCTGACGGTGGAGGGCGGCGTACTGCGCCACGGCGAGCAGCGCTTCCCCCTGCGGGAGGGCACGGCGGGCCTGCCGATGGCGGAGCTGCTCGACGCGCAGTTCTACCGGCTCGGCTGGTGGCGCCTGGCCAGGACCGAGCTCAACTACCGGCGCTTCTTCACCATCGCGGAGCTGATCGGCGTCCGGGTGGAGGACGAGGCCGTCTTCGCGGCGACGCACGCCAAGATCCTGGAGCTGCTCGCCGACGGGGTGGCGGACGGGCTTCGGGTGGACCACCCGGACGGCCTGGCGGACCCGGAGGCATATCTGCGCCGGCTGAACGAGGCGACGGGCGGCCGCTGGACGGTCGTCGAGAAGATCCTCACCGGCGACGAGCGGCTCCAGGCCGGCTGGGCGGTCGCCGGGACGACCGGGTACGACGCACTGCGCCACATCGACGGCCTGTTCACCGACCCGGAGGGAGTGCGCCAACTCGATGCCCAGTACCGGGAGTTCACCGCGATGAGTGGTGACCGGGGCGGGCGCTGGGAGCCGACGGTGCGGCGCGCCGCCTACCGGGTGCTGAGCCATGAGCTGGTGGCCGAGACCGAGCATCTGGTGCGCCTGGCCGCACGGATCTGCGCGCGCGGCGGCCCGGAGCTGCGTGACCACGCCCCCTGGGCCCTGCGGCTCGCCCTGTGCGAACTCCTGGTCCGCGTCCCGGTCTACCGGCCCTACCGGTTCGGGGCGGAGGGGGCGCTCCCGGCGTCGGCGGCCCTGGAGGCGAAGGCCGCATTCGCGGTCGCGGAGGAGTCGGCCGCGGTGGACGTGGTGCGGGATCTCGCGCTCGGCCGGCTCGGTGAGGACGCCGACCGGGCCCGCTTCCGTACCCGCTTCGCGCAGACGGCGTCGGCGCTGCACGCCAAGTCCGTCGAGGACACGGCCTTCTACCGCTACACACCGCTGCTCTCGGTGAACGAGGTGGGCGGTGACCCCGGGCGGCCCTCGGTGGACCCGGCCGAGTTCCACGCGTTCTGCGCGCACCTCGCCCGGGACTGGCCTGCCACCGGGACCGTCCTGTCCACACACGACACCAAGCGCAGCGCGGAGGTACGGGCCCGGATCGCGGTGCTCTCGGAGTGCCCCGAGCGGTGGGCGGCCCTGCTCGACCGGCTGGGTGAGGGGCCCGGGGCCGGGGCGCCCGATCCGCAGCTCGCCTGGGTCGCCTGGCAGACCTCGGTCGGGCTCGGCGGGCTGCCGGAGACGGAGCGCCTGGAGGGGGCGCTGCTCAAGGCCGTGCGCGAGGCGGGCCTGCACACCTGCTGGACGGAACAGGACCCCGGCTACGAGAAGGCGGTGAGCGACTTCGTGGCGGCCGGGCCCGGCGGTCAACTCGCCGCGCATGTCAGGGAGTTCGTCCGGGAGACCGAGGCAGCCGCACGGGCCAACCGCCTCGGGGCCGCGCTGCTGCATCTGACCATGCCGGGCGTGCCGGACCTCTATCAGGGCACGGAGGCCGAGTACGCGGCGCTGGTCGACCCGGACAACCGCCGTCCGGTCCGCTTCGAGACGGCCGCCCTGGCCGAGCCCGGCGACAAGCTGGGGGTGACCCTGGCGGCCCTGCGGCTGCGCCGCGAACTCCCGGCCGTCTTCGGCGAGTCCGGGACCCATCGGGCCCTGGCCGCACGGGGCCCCCGCGCCGGGCACTGTGTGGCGTTCAGTCGCTCGGACGAGGTGGTGACGGCGGTGACGCGGCTCTCGCTGCGCCTCGCCGAGGCGGGCGGCTGGGCCGGGACGGAGCTGGTTCTGCCCGCCGGCCGGTGGGCCGAAGTCATCGGTGGGGAGCGGGAGTTCAGTGGCGTCGTGCCCCTCGACGAGCTGTTCGCGCAGCGGCCGGTGGCCCTGCTCAGGAAGGTCGTACGAGAAGGCGGTGCGGGGCCCGGGTGAGCAGGCCGCTCTCGGCCGGATCGAAGGCGTCCGCCGCGCGCAGCCCCGGCATGGCGGTGAGCAGTGCGTGTACCGCGCACTCCGCCTGGAGTTCGGCGACGCGGGCGACCGGGCAGTCGACCGGCCCGAGGGCGAGGCCGCCGGCGGTGGTGCGGTGCAGATCGAAGCGGTCGGGCTCGGCGAACCGGTCGGGGTCGCGGTTCGCTGCGCCGACGAGCAGGGCGACGGCCGCCCCGGCCGGCACGGTGCCGCCGGATATCGCGAGGTCGCGGGTGGCCCGGCGCAGCACCACGTGAACGGGCGGATTGCGCCGCAGCGACTCCTCCCAGGCCTGCCCGGTCAACGCCGGTACCGCCCGTACCAGCTCCAACTGCTCAGGATGCGCAAGGAGGTTGGCCAGGAGGGAGGCGAGGGCCCGCCCGGTGAGCACCGCCTGGTCGGCGCAGCGCGCGGCCAGCAGGGCGACGCCGGTGCCGCCCCGGCCGCGGCCCAGATCGGCGGCCGCGGGCGCCCCGGCTCGGCTGCGGGCGGGGGCCCGGCCCGAGCGGCCCGTCACGGCCGCGTAGGAGAGGCCGGTCGCGGCGGCGATGGTGCCGGTCGGCAGCCAGCGGCAGAACTCCTCGACCAGATCGGCCTCCTGGCGTCCGGCGAGCCGGCGGGCCAGCACATAGGCGGTGCGGGCACACACTTCGCGCAGCAGCGCGAAAGCGCTCTCGGGCGCCGTGTACTCCTCGGCGCAGCGCACCGTCCCGGGCCCGCAGCAGGGCCCCCGGCGCGGCCCGGCGAGCGCGCTCCCGGCGAGCGCGGGGGCGACATCCGCGTACCGGCTGACCAGCCATGCCTCAAGCCGGGCGTCCCACAGCAGGGGATGCTCCGCGCGCAGGGTCCGGTAGAAGGCGTACGGGTCCCGGCGGGCTGCGGCGCCGAGCAGCGAGAGCGCGTCCGGCCGGGTGGCGGGCTCGGGGGCCTTGGCCGCCGCGGGCGGCTCGACGGTCGTCATGGCGCGCCTCCCGGTCGGCGCCCGAGGGCGCGGTCGCGACCCCGCGGTGGTGCACGTCCGCCGGGCCCGGTGACTGTCTCAGCGGACCACTTCGGCCGGGCCGTCGCGATCGGCATTCGGCCGTACGGGTGAGAGTCCGCGCCTGCCGTACGGGGCCGCCCGGCGCAGCAGCTCGGTGAAGGCGGCCGCGGCGCCGGCCAGCTCGACCCGCGAGAACACGGTGAGGGGCCGCCTCCACGAGGAGTCGACGGGAAGCAGCACACAGTCCTCGCCGATCCCCCCGCGCACGGCGTGCGTGGGCACGGCGACCACTCCGACCCCGGCCGCCGCCATCCGTACCGCCGTCGAGGTGTGCTCGGTGCGCACCACGGTGCGCGGGGTGAAGCCGGCCCCTTCGCAGACCAGGTCGAGCCAGGGCCGCCCGTCGACGACGGGCTCCATGGCGCACCGCACCCAGGCGTGGTCCGCGAACTCTTCGAGGCGTACCGAGCTGCGGTGGGCCAGCGGGTCGTCGAAGGCGACGACGAGCGCGATCTCCTCCTCCCCGACCGGCACGACCGGCCCGGTCCAGTCCCTCGGCGGTGGCCCGACGGCGAGGTCCGCGGCACCGCGCTCCACCGCCTCCTGGAGCGCCTCGGGGCTGGCGTGCTCGTGCAGCAGCAGCTTCACTCCGGGGTGGGCGCGCTGCCAGCGGGCGAACACCTCGGGCAGCACGCCGACGGCGACCGCGTGGACGGCCGCGATGTGCAGTTCACCGCCCTCGGCACCGGCGGCCGCCAGGGCCGCGCGCCCGGCCTGGAGGGCGCTGCGCACCGCGAGCCTGGCGTGCGGCAGATAGGCGCGGCCCATGGGGGTGAGTCGCACTCCGCGCGGCAGCCGTTCCAGGAGCGCACCCCCGACCGTCCTCTCCAACGCCTTGATCTGGTGGGAGAGTGCGGGCTGGGTGACGTGCAGGAGTTCGGCGGCCCGGGTGAAGGACGACTCCTCGACGACCTTCACGAAGTACTCCATCTGTCGCAGGCTCATGCCCCGCCCCTTTGCTCCGCCGGCTCATGCGTCGCGCGCGCCCCGCACCTCTTGCGCACGCCATAAGCATGGTGCATCGAACCCACAAGAACATTGCCTTGGACTCATGACAGGGCCCGGGCAGAGGCTTGCCCCATGAACAACGCGAACAACACGCACCACGCGAAGGGCACGAACGGCACGAACGCGGCGCAGGCCGGCGTCCCGACCGCCGCCGTGGCCGCGGGCCCTCCGGCCGGTTCCACCGAAGCCGATGTGATCGTCATCGGCGGTGGCACCGGCGGCTATTCCACCGCCCTGCGCGCCGCCGCCCTCGGTCTCACCGTGGTGCTCGCCGAGCGCGACAAGGTCGGCGGCACCTGTCTGCACCGGGGCTGCATCCCCAGCAAGGCGATGCTGCACGCCGCCGAACTGGTCGACGGGATCGCCGAGGCGCGGGAGCGGTGGGGGGTGAAGGCGCAGGTGGACTCGGTCGACTGGCAGGCCCTGGTGGCGACCCGCGACGACATCGTCTCCCGCAACCACAAGGGCGTGGAGGGCCATCTCTCGCAGGCCCGGGTCCAAGTGGTGCGCGGCAGCGCGCGGTTGACCGGCCCGCGAGGCGTCTTCGTGGCGGGCCACGGGAACTTCACCGCCCGCCGCGGCATCGTGCTCGCCACCGGTTCGCGGCCCCGGATGCTGCCGGGCCTCGAAGCGGACGGCCGGCGCGTGGTCACCAGCGACGACGCGCTGTTCGCTCCCGGGCTCCCGCGATCCGTGCTGGTGCTCGGCGGCGGCGCGATAGGCGTCGAGTACGCCTCGTTCCACCGGTCGATGGGCGCCGAGGTCACCCTCGTCGAGGCCGCCGACCGGCTGGTGCCGCTCGAAGACGGCGACGTCTCCCGCCACTTGACGCGCGGCCTCAAGAAGCGGGGCATCGACGTCCAGACCGGAGCACGCTTCCTGGCGGCGGACGTACGGGAGGACGGGGTGCGTGCCTCGGTGCGTACCGCGCGGGGCGAGGTCCGCACGGTCGAGGCCGAGCGGCTCCTGGTCGCGGTGGGCCGCGCCCCGGTCACCGACGGCCTCGGCCTGGGGGCGGCCGGGCTCGCGGCCGATGAACGGGGCTTCGTCGCGCCGGCCGACTGGTCCCGGCTGGAGACGGCCGTCCCCGGCATCCACGTGGTGGGCGATCTGCTGCCGCCCCCCTCCCCCGGCCTGGCCCATGCCTCTTTCGCGGAGGGCCTGTTGGTGGCGGAGACGCTGGCCGGCGTTGCCTCGCCGCCCGTCGACTACCGGGCGGTGCCCCGGGTCACGTATTCCTCGCCGGGGACCGCGTCGGTGGGCCTGACCGAGGCGGAGGCCCGCAACGGCGGACATGACGTGGTGGTCAACACCATGCCGCTGACGGCCGTCGCCAAGGGCATGGTGCACGGGCAGGGCGGCGTGGTGAAGGTGGTCGCCGAGCGGGGCGGGCAGGTGCTCGGCGTCCATCTCGTCGGCCCGAACGTGTCCGAGATGATCGCCGAGAGCCAGCTGATCGTCGGCTGGGACGCCGAACCGTCCGACGTGGCCCACCACATCCACCCCCACCCGACCCTGTCGGAGGCCGTCGGGGAAACCTTCCTCACGCTGGCGGGGCGTGGCCTGCATCAGCAGTGAGCTTCCTCAACTCCCGCTCGGCGCATGAAGGTTGGACCGCCAAAGGGTCGTCGTCAGTGGTTGGCGAGCCGGAAGACCATCCGGCCGAAGCTGACCTGGTCGCCGTCGGCCACGGCTACGACGCCCGTCACCCGGCGCCCGTTGACACACGTCCCGTTGGTGGAGCCGAGGTCGCGCAGCTGCCAGGTCCCGGCCTGGAAGAGCAGTTCGGCGTGCACCCGCGACACCGTCTCGTGGCTCAGGCGCAGCCCGTTGACCGGGTCGCGCCCGATCCGCAGCGGATAGGGGCCAGGCGCGGGGAAGAGGAGCTTGGGCAGCCGCTCGCTCTGCCAGGCCCTGCGCAGCGACACGGAGAACTCCGACGCTTTGCCGACGGCACCGAAGACGGCCCTGGTCCACCGGTTGCCGCGCTGCTCCAAGTCGGCCGTGAGCACGATCAGTTCGTCCGAGCGGCGGGCCGCCAGGGCCAGTTCCATGCGCCGCAGGAACGTGTCGTGCGACAGCTTGCCCTCGGCGGCGCCCTCGCGCAGGACGTCCAGCGCCCGGTCGCGCTCCGCGTCGGAGAGCCGCGCGGGCGCCGAGGACGTCTGGGATTCGAAGGAGGGCGTCACATGGACGATTGTCCTTCCCCGGGGCCGGGCGTGTCCAGCAGCGGGCCGCCTTCCTCGGCGGCCACGGCCCCCGGCGCCCCACCGCTGACCTGCGACGCGGCGGTACCGCTCGCCAAATCCCCTTGCCCCACCGCCCACCTGCGCTGTTAAGGTCCCCCGACTCGTATTCGCAATCGCCTCCAGGGACCCTTTCTTGACGAACGAAGCGTCGGACACCGTCTACCGTCCGCTCGCCGGGCCCGAAGAACTCGGGCTCTTCCAGCAGCTCTCCTATGTGCTCGACCACGAGGTCGAGGACGATCTGAGGACCGGCCGCCGCGTCCCGCAGTGGATGTGGGTGGCCCTGCGGGGCGACCGCGTCCTCGCGCGCATCGCCTGGTGGACGGACACGAAGGGCGAGGCGCCGCGGTCCCTCGACTTCTTCGACGTGGACGACTCGCTGCCCGCGGCCGAGCGCCACGAGATCGGCCTGCGCCTGCTGGAGACCGCGACCGCCGCCGTGGTGCCCACCGGTGCGGAACGCCCCGAGTACGGCCGCTTCCTGCCCGGCGACTGGCGCGAGGACCCCGCCGCCCGGGAAGTCGTCGAGACCCGGCTGAACATCGTGACCGCCTCGGGCGCGACCCCGCTCGTCGAGCGGCTGCGCCTGGAGTGGCGGCCGGGAACGCCCCTCCCGGAGGCCTCCACGCGGCTCACGTTCCGCCCCGCCACCGACCGCGAGGAACTCCTCTCCCTGATGACCCTCGTCGTGGCGGGCTCGCTCGACGAGCACACCCGCGCGGAACTGCTCACCATGACCCCGCGCGCGTCGGCGGAGCTCATGTACGAGGAGGAGTTCGAGCAGTACCGCACGCCGCGCGAGTGGTGGCAGATCGCCGAGCTGAAGGAGAGCGGCGAGCCCGTGGGCTTCGTGATCCCGGCCCGCAACAGCTACAACCCGATCATCGCCTACATCGGTGTGCTGCCCGCCCACCGCGGCCACGGCTACATCGACGACATCCTCGCCGAGGGAACGCGCGTCCTGGCCGAACAGGACGTGCCGCGCATCCGCGCCGCCACCGACCTGCCCAATGTGCCGATGGCCGCGGCATTCGCCCGTGCGGGCTACGTCGTCTTCGAGCGGGCGATCAACATGGTCTGGAAGTAGTCCCGAATTGCGCGCATGTCCCCCTCGTCTGTCGCACCATGGTCACAACCGGCCACGACAGGGGGACACGCCAGTGCTGTTCGAAGTGTGGGCACCGCATGCCGACCGGACCTCGCTCCTCCTGGAGGGCGCGACCTATCCCATGCGCCGCCATCCCGTACGTCCGGGCTGGTGGCTGACGGAGGCCGAGGGCCACGCCGGCGACCGGTACGGATACGTCCTGGACGACGGCCCCGTCCTGCCCGACCCGCGCTCGCGCCGCCAGCCCGACGGGCCGGACGGCCTGAGCGCCGTCGTCGTCCACGAGGCGTTCTCCTGGCAGCGGCCGTGGGACGGTCGCGCGCTGCAACGGGCCGTCCTGTACGAGCTGCACATCGGCACCTTCACCACCGAGGGAACCCTGGACGCGGCGATCCAACGGCTGCCCCATCTGGCCGAGTTGGGGATCACGCACATCGAACTGATGCCACTCTGCCCGTTCCCCGGGCAGCACGGCTGGGGATACGAGGGCGTCTCGCTCTGGGCCGTGCACGAGCCGTACGGCGGCCCCGACGCACTGAAGCGGTTCGTCGACGCGGCGCACGCCCAGGGCCTCGGCGTCGTCCTGGACGTCGTGCACAACCACCTCGGCCCGTCCGGCAACTACCTGCCCGCCTTCGGCCCGTACTTCACGGACACCCACCACACCCCCTGGGGCGCGGCCGTCAATCTGGACGCGCCCGGATCCGACGAGGTCCGGGCCTTCCTCCTGGAGAGCGCGCTGGCATGGCTGCGCGACTACCGCCTGGACGGACTGCGCCTGGACGCGGTGCACGCGCTGGCCGACACCCGCGCGTACCCCTTCCTCGAAGAGCTTTCGACGGCCGTGGACGTGCTGGCCGCGGAACTCGGCCGGCCGCTCTTCCTCGTCGCCGAGTCCGACAGCTGCGACCCGCGCACCACCGCCCCGCGCGCGGAGGGCGGCCTCGGCCTGCACGCCCAGTGGAACGACGACTTCCACCATGCCGTGCACACCGCCCTCACCGGCGAATCCCAGGGCTACTACGCCGACTTCGCCCGGGCCCCGCTCTCCGCGCTCGCCAAGACCCTCACCCGGGTGTTCTTCCACGACGGCACGTACTCCACCTTCCGCGGCCGCACCCACGGCCGCCCCGTCGACCGCTCCCGCACCCCCGCCCACCGCTTCTTCGGCTACGCCCAGACGCACGACCAGATCGGCAACCGCGCCCAGGGCGACCGGCTCTCGGCCACCCTGTCGCCCGGCCTGCTCGCCTGCGCCGCGGCCCTGACGCTGACGAGCCCGTTCCCGCCGATGCTGTTCATGGGCGAAGAGTGGGGCGCCCGCACCCCCTGGCAGTTCTTCACCGACCACACCGACCCCGATCTCGCCCGAGCCGTACGGGAGGGCAGGCGGCGGGAGTTCACCTCCCACGGCTGGTCCGCCGAGGACATCCCCGACCCGCAGGACCCGGCCACCCGGCAGCGCTCCTGCCTGGACTGGTCGGAGCCCGCGGCCGAGCCGCACGCACGGCTGCTCGCCTGGTACCGCGAACTCATCGCGCTGCGCCGCGACCGGCCCGACCTGACGGACCCCGACCTCGCGGCCGTCAAGGTCGCCCACGACGAGGAGGCCCGCTGGCTCACCTACCGGCGCGGCGACCTGCGGGTCGTGGTCAACCTGGGCAAGGAGCCGGTCCGTGTCAAGCTCGGCGGCGGCGGCCGGATCCTCGCGGCCTGGGAGCCGATCGAGGCACCGGGCGCGGACGGGCTCGTCCTGATGCCACCGGAGTCCTGCGCGGTCCTCGGACACTGAGCACCGCGGGAACGTCGGACAGGGCAGACAGGGCAGGCAGGGCCGCCTTCGCAACACCCGGGCCGTGCAGCCCTCAACGGCACTGCCACATCGGATAGTTACTCGCTCTTCTCGCTCTACCCGCTCTACCCGCTCCACCCGCTCTACTCGACGATGGCCATGGCGCGGTCGGTGTTGTTCAAACGCCGGCCGCCGTCCTCCGTCACGGTGACGATGTCCTCGATGCGGACGCCGAACCGGCCGGGCAGATAGATGCCCGGCTCGATCGAGAAGCACATCCCGGGCACCAGGGGGCGCTCCTCCCCCTCGATCATGTACGGCGGCTCATGGGTGGTCACCCCGATACCGTGACCCGTGCGGTGGATGAAGTACTCGCCGTATCCGGCGTCCGCGATCACCGCGCGGGCGGCCCGGTCGATGTCCTGGCAGGCCACGCCAGGCCGCACCGCGTCGAAGCCGGCCTGCTGGGCCTCGCGCACCACGTCGTGCACGCGCTGCTCCTCGGCGCTGGGCTCGCCGACGTGGACGGTACGGGTGGTGTCGGAGCCGTAGCCGTGCTTGAGCCCCCCGAAGTCGAGGACCACCATGTCTCCCCGCTCGATCGTGCGGTCCCCGGCCTCATGGTGCGGGTTGGCCCCGTTCGGTCCCGAGCCCACGACGGTGAAGTCCACTTGTGCATGGCCGTACTTGAGGAGCAGACCGGCCAGATCCGCAGCCACCTCCGTCTCCTTGCGACCCGCGAAGCGCACCTTCACGATCTCGCCGTACGCCTCGTCCGCCGCGGCTCCGGCCGCGTCCAGGCGGGCCAGCTCGTGCTCGTCCTTGACGGCCCGGAGCATGGGCAGCGCTTCGGTGAGCGACACGTAGGAGGTGCCGGGCAACTCCTTCTGCAACCCGAGCAGATGCATCGCCCAGGCGTTGTCGCTGACCCCGAAGCGGCCGTCGACGTCGAGGAGCGGGGCCGTGACGGTGTAGGGGTCCTTGCCATCGGTCCAGTCCCGCAACGTCAGCGCGGCGGAACCGGGAGCGTGCTCGGCGTCGGGTGCCTCCAGGGTCGGCACCACCAGGACCGGCTCCTGGCCGGCGGCAAGCACCAGGACGGTGAGCCGCTCGGTGATCGCGGTGGGCTGGTAGCCGGTGAGGTACACGAGGTCGGGACCCGGCGCGACGAGCACGCCGGCCAGCCCGGCGTCGGCGGCGGACTCGGCGGCTCGGGCCATCCGGGCCCGGTAGTCGTCGGCGGTGAAGGGGGCGGGGGCAGGCGTCGTCGGCATGGCCTCATCCTGCCCGTACGCCCGGGGGCGCGCGAGTGGGTGGGCACCTCGATCCGCGAGCCGCCCACCTCCCGATCAGACGCGCGCCCTCACCCGCACGCCCGTTGTCACGTTCGGCCTCACCATCGACGTCGGGATCGACGTCGGGATCGCCGCCGCGATCTCGGCCGAGATCGCCGTCACAGTCCTTCCGTCTCGTCGTCCACGAGTTTCTCCAGCAACTCGCCGAAGTCGTCGCCCACGACGATCCGCAGCCCGTCCCCGTCCCGGTCGCTGAGCTGGGTGAGGGTGCCGCCGCGCCACCAGTAGACGTACGGGCTGATCGACCCGGGTGTGTCCTCGTAGCCGGAGGCGGCGAACGAGGCCATGGCATTGAGCGCGAGGACCATCCCGGAGTCCCGGATGACGTGGAAGGCGAGCTGATGCCGGAACGGCATCGCCACCAGGGCGCCTTCCGGCGGCAGTTCGCGCCCGGTCACCTGGCGGACAACGGCCTCCAGGGCGAGCACCCGGCTCGCCGTGTAGAACGAGTCGCCGACGACGATGTCGAACCGCGTCCCGTCGTCGCCCTTGACCGTCTCGTGTCCCTCGACGGGCAGTTCCCGCAGATTGCGCAGGGCCTGTTCGCGCAGTTCGGGCACCTTGCCGAGGGGTTCGAGCGCCTCGTCGGTGAGCATCATGACGCTCTCCGGAAGGTCGAGCGCGAGGATCTCGTACAGGCCGGGCGCGACGCTGCGCGCATAGCCGAAGCTCTGCGGATCAAGTCCCTCACCGCTGATCACCCGCGGGTAGAGCTGGGCGCGGATCTGCTCGGGTGCCATCGTGTCGAGCGCGGAGGGCGCGTCCATGGTGCGCAGCACCATCCCGACGTGTCTGCGGATCAGCTCCGGCCAGACGCGCGGCCCGCGGGGCTCGTTGTGACAGACCGCCGCGAGGTTGCCGAGGCCGAAGCGACGGCCGCCGCTGTCCTTCACCGAATCCGCGTAGACGGTGACCTCCAGGCCCAGCTCGGCGAAGGCCTCCCTGACCGCAGCACGAAATCGGGCGCCCTCGTCGTTCGAGAAGAAGCCGAACTCGGGGTCCCTCGGGGCGTCGCTCGCGTCCCGCTTGGGCCCTCGTCGGAATATCCCCACGTCTGCTGCCTTCCCCTCGCACGGTCGCCAGAGCTGCGAGCCTACCCAGTGAGCGCGCCGGTGATGACAAGGTCGGCCCGCGCGCGTCCGGCGGCCACCACTGCCGCGTTGACCTCGTCGGACTCGTCGACCCAGCGCTCCGCGTACGGCCGGGCCTTCCCGTGCCGCACATGGCGTTCGACGAGCCTGCGCACCCGCTCGCCGTCGGCGAGCTGGAGGTACCAGATCTCGTCGACGAGATCCCTCACCTGCGCCCAGGGACCGTCGTCGTGGAGCAGATAGTTCCCCTCGGTCACGACGAGCGGGACATCCGCGGATACGGGGATGCTCCCGGCCAGCGCCTCCTCCAGGGACCGGTCGAAATCGGGCGCGTAGACGACCGAGCCGGGCTCGGGCGAGCGCAGCCGCGCGAGGAGCGCGGCATACCCGGCGGCGTCGAAGGTGTCCGGCGCGCCCTTGCGTCCGGTACGGCCCAGCCGGCGCAGCTCGCTGTTGGCGAGGTGGAACCCGTCCATCGGTACGAGGACGGCCTCGCCGCCGAGCCGTGCGACCAACTCCCCTGCCAGCGTGGACTTCCCGGCGCCGGGCGGCCCGGCGATGCCGAGGATACGGCGGCGGCCGGGCACCACGAGGCCGCGGGCGCGCCCGACGAGCTGGTCAAGGTCGAGATCCATACCCGCCATTCTTCCACCGGCGAACCCGACCATACGTGGTACGTATAACCTTTGCCTCATGCCGCACATCGCACTGATTACGCTCGTCGTGCGCGACTACGACGAGGCCATCGATTTCTACACCCGGGCGCTCGGCTTCGAGCTGGCCGAGGACACGGACCGTGGGGACGGCTCGCGCTGGGTGGTGGTCCGTCCGCCCGGCAGCACGAGCGGGGCGGTCTCGCTGCTCCTGGCCCGCGCGAAGGACGAGGCCCAACTGGCCAGCGTGGGCGCCCAGACCGGCGGCCGGGTCGGGTTCTTCCTGCACACCGAGGACTTCACGGGGGACCACGCACGCATGCTGGCGGCCGGCGTCCGCTTCCTGGAGGACCCGCGGCACGAACCGTACGGCTCGGTGGCGGTGTTCGAGGACCTGTACGGGAACCGCTGGGATCTGCTGGAGCCGAAGTAGGGCCCGGGCTCCCGGGGGCCGCCCCCGGACAGCGGACGTCACAGAACACGAAAAAGCCCCGCACCGTGACCGTAATTCCTTACGATCTGGTGCGGGGCTTTCCCCAAAAATTGTTCGGCGGCGTCCTACTCTCCCACAGGGTCCCCCCTGCAGTACCATCGGCGCTGAAAGGCTTAGCTTCCGGGTTCGGAATGTAACCGGGCGTTTCCCTAACGCTATGACCACCGAAACACTATGAAGTTGAACTCAAACCGGCAAACGGGAGTTCATTGCTTCAGAACAAACACAGTGGACGCGAGCAACTGAGGACAAGCCCTCGGCCTATTAGTACCAGTCAGCTCCACCCG
>NZ_NNBJ01000032.1 GCF_002803085.1 Streptomyces sp. CB01201
CGCAAACACCGGGCGGTGTCGCCGCCGATCGACAACCGGTGTCAGGACTCACCGATAAAGCCATACACGGGCATCCCGGAATCCTGCGAGGTCATCGTCCGAGCGGGCCTCCTGCACGTGGGAGCCGTCTACCGGCGGGGGGAATCCGAGCCCCGGTTCTCGGCCGACGCCTCCGAACTCGCCCGCACTCCCCTCGCGCTGCGCCAGGCAGTGGAGAGGGAGCGCAACCGGCCCCTGACGCGGGAGGAGTCCGAGGACTTCCTCGCCGTCCAGGCGAAGCTGCGCACCGTCCTGCCCGCAGACTTCAGTCCCCAGCTCGACCGCGCACTAGCCGCCCCGCTCCTAACGGCGTCGCGACCCGGCGGGCCACGCGTCTCGTCCGCGGCCGCCCGCTCACTCAGCACCGGCACCGTCAAGCGACCGGCCCAGCCGGAACGCGGCACCACGCCGCCCACCGATACACAGAACGCAGCACGCCAGCACCGTCCAGACAACGGGCCAGATCAGCGGCGCGGACGCGGCAAGTAGCAGACGCCGGCGCGAGGGGGCCCGCCGAACGGCGGGCCCCCTCGCGCCGGCGCGGTCAGTCCTGCGGTCTGCACACCCCGCATGGCCACAGGGGGCGCCCGATGGAGATGGGGCGCGCGGCGTAGATGGTGCCGGTCAGCTCGCCGGGCTCGAAGATCCGCAGCTCCAGACGCACGCCACGCTCTGCGGTCTCTTGACCCGGCAGGGGGTCAGGGTCGACAAAATAAAGGTCACTGACGACTACACCGAGCTGCTCGAACCCGAACGCGTACAACATCTCGACCTCCTGATGGAGTGGAAGATGCGTCTCGTCGCAGGCAGAGCCTATGGCGGTCCCTCCGCGCTTGGCGCCTACCTGAATCGGCCAGCGCGTTGCGACTCCAAGGCCGGGCAAGCAGGCTCGTCCTTGGTCGGTGCCGAGTGGGTGGGCGCAGCGTCTCGTCCGCCTTCTGGCGCCAGGCGTGTCTCAGAAATGCGGTGAGGGCCGTGCAGGCGCAAGCTCGGTGGTGAAGTCGCGGACAGCGCGGTGGGACGGGTTCGGGACCCAAGGCGTTGGTCGGAATCATTCTCGCGAACCGCGCTGTGGACTGGGTGTGCTGGTGTGGGCTTTGTTCGGTGGACTAGATTGCGGGGATGACTACCGGGACGGCATTGCGCCACACACGGATCGGTGACCCGGTGCCCTTCTGAGCGCCGTGCGGGCCAGTGCGCGCCCGCTGTTCGATCGAGGAATCTACGCTGCTGCGCGGGCGCCACCTCCGTCGTGTTGATCACAGGACACATCAACCACGACAGGAGAGTTCATGCCCACCAAGATGCTGCAGATTCCCACTGCGGACGGCCAGGCCGATGCGTTCGCCGCTTTCCCCGACGATGGCGTGCGGCACCCCGGGGTGCTGATGTACGCGGACGGTTTCGGTATCCGGCCCGTGGTGCGGGAGATGGCCCGCGAACTGGCCGGGCACGGTTACTACGTGCTCGTCCCCAACTTCTTCTACCGGCACGGCCCGGCACCTGTGGTCGAACTTCCCAAGCACATCGGAGAAGAGGCCCGGACCGCGGTCATGGCTCGGCTGATGCCTCTGATTGAGGCGCACACCATCGAACGGACCCTGCGCGACGCCGACGCCTACCTCAGGTTCCTCACCGCTCAGCCCGGGGTCGACGCCGGTCCGGTCGCGGTGACCGGCTACTGCATAGGCGGCCTCCTGGCGGTGCGCACCGCCGTGGCCCACCCCGGCCAGGTGGCCGCCCTCGCCGGATTCCATGCCCCCGTGGGCGCCGTCGGGCCCGACAACATCTCGCAGCTCACCGCTCAGGTCCACTTCGGCCACGCCGAAACCGACCTGACGCCCGAGGCCCTCGCCGAACTCAACGAGGCCCTGGACGCCGCAGGTGTCGACTACACCTCTGAGATCTACCCCGACACCGTCCACGGCTTCACCATGGCCGACACCGACGCCTTCAACCCCGCCGCACTGCAGCTGCACTGGGACCACCTGCTCCGCCTCCTCGGCCGCGCCCTGGGCAGCTGTTGAGGCCCCGGCCCGGAATCCGAACCTGAAGTGCACAGCTCCGCAGCCCTTGAGGCGTGTTGCGAGAGTGCTGGTCACAGCCACTCATTGACGGCCGCGACCAGCACTGTCGCTTCGTAGCGGACGGCAAGCTTGTCGTATCCCGTGGCGATTGCGCGCCCGGGCGGGACGTCGGTCAGGGCCGCCAGTGCGTCACGGCGGGGATCGGCGTGAGCAGGCGCCGGGCGGAGTTGAGCACACCGAGAGTAGGCCGGGGACGAGCGGGCGGGGTCTGTGTGTCCCGGCCCTTGGCTGGGGCGGGGGTGGTCAGGCTCGGGCTGAAGGCGGCCAGGAGGTCGCTCAGGCGTCGGCCGGGGTGGTCCTGGCCGGGCGTCCGCACGGCCGGGGGGCTGAGCCGGCGGGGCTGAGCACGAGCCGTCGGGATCGTCGCCGTGGCGTGTGGCAGCGGTTTTCCAGAGGGGCTGGAAGAAGCTCGGTTCGCCGTCCAGGAGCTGGACGAGGTGGCGAATGCTGTCCCAGTCGGGGACAAGGGTGCCCTCAAGGATCTGCGCGATGTGGTCCTCGCTCAGCGTGCAGCTGTCCTTGAGAGGCTCCAACACGTGACCTATCAGGGCCGTCTCCGGGCCCTTGCCGAGCGAGCGATCAGCTCGATTGACAGCGGCCACGCGGAAATCGCTCTGACCGTAGCTTCGTGAAAGGCCGGATCAGGACGCTGCCCTGGCGCTTCGGCGTTGTCATTCGCGCTCGCCGGCTCTCGCGAGCGTGGAGACCATGATCTGGGCTTCGGTGGGCCGATCCGCGAGCCGCCCTGCTTCGAGGATCGCCTCGTCCGTCATCCGCGCGCCGACCTGGTGGGCTCGGTGAACGGCGTCGACGTTCAATTGTGCGGTCAGTACGAGGAGCCAGCGCATGGCCTGCACGGGGTCGGCTTCCGTACCGACGCCGTCCCGGTACCAGTCGGCCGCGACATCCGCCGCGCCAGCGTGGCCGTTCTCAGCTGCCCGCACGTACCAGCTCAAGGCTTCCTCGTTGCGTCTGTCGGCTGCCAACTGGTCTCCCAGCACCGCGGCAGCCTGCGTGATGCCCCCGTCGGCGGCCTGGGTCAGCAGTCGGAGGTACTCGTCTCGGTCAGCGCGACATTTGCCTTCCCCCTGGGTGACCGCAGCGTTGAAGGCCCCGTAGGCGTCCCCTTTCGCGGCTGCCGCACGAAACAGCTCCAGAGCCTCGTCACGGTCCTCCTCCACTCCTTTGCCACGCACCAACATGAAACCGAAGGTGCGAAGGCCGGCGGCGTGACCAGCGGCGGCCGCGGCCCTGGCATAGCCGACCGCCATCGGAAGGGCGTCTTCGGTGAAGTAGTCCATCAAGACTCCCGCCATCAGAGCTTGCGCGGCGGGTTCTCCCGCATCAGCGAGCGGTCTGATGTGAGGGGCTGCGAATGTGCTGGCGGCGTTCGCGCCGTCCAGACTGCCCAGCTTGGCAGCCTCGATCCAGGCAAGCCCGGCATCTACCCAGCGTCCATCCTCAGCCGCCTCCTGCCCAGCGACGAGGAGCTCTTGTATCTGCGCCGACTCAGGTTGGGGCTGGACGGACGTCACGGAGGCTCCTGGAAAGAGTGCGGGTGGCGACCGGCCGATTGAAGCAGAAGCGCCTCTTCCGTACGGCATCGGCCCCGGCAGGACTGATGCAGCTTGATCTCCCAGGCCCTCAAGATCCTTCACGGAACTCAGGTCAGACCTGTTTTCAGGGAGCCCCATCAGTGCACGGCCACAGTGGAGCGGGCCCGCACCGTGATGGACGCTGCGTCCGTGATGGTGCGGGCCCCCGTGCAGGGCAGCGCTCAGTCGGACAGGTCGAGGGAGAGTCGGATTGACCGGGAGACGGCCTCCATCTCCTCGGGCGGCACGATCCCCAGGTAGGTCCCGGACGACAGGAATGAGGCAGTGACCGTGTGGAGCTGGGTGCCGATGACGGTGGCGGGCACCGGCTGCTCGATCGGGGCGGAGAGCAGGGTGTCGGGGGCGGTGCCGGAGGTGTCGCACACGGCGGTGACCACGGTGTGCGGGTAGGTCGACATCGCCGCATCCGCCTCGATCACCACGAAGGTGTGCTTGAGGCCGCGGGGCGTGGTCGCCCTCCACACCTGGCCGCGACGGACCGGCGGATTCGAGGTCACCGCCCGCCGCCGGCCGCCGCGTCGAGGGAGTCGAGCGCGAGCTCCTGGAGGTCGTCGGACTCGGCGGCACGCGAGCGCTGCCAGGCAGAGAGGCGGTCGGCGGCGTCGCGTACGGCCTGGGTCTGGAGGGCCTTTGCGGTGTAGGCGGAGACGTTCCCGTCTGCCTCGGTGCGGATCGCGGCCAGTATGTCGGCGGGCAGGGTCACGGTGATTCGCTCAGTAGCGGCCATACTCACCAGCATACCGAGCCGCACACTGAGTAGCACACCCGCCAGCACTGCGCTTATGGGGTAGAGCGGGGTGGTCGGGCGAGCCGGTGCAGGGTGCGGCACGAGATGTCTTCCTCCACGCTGATGCCCAGGGCGACGAAGAGCCCCGTGTCCTTCTTCTGCACCGCGACGGCGGCCCTCGCGGCGTCTTCCTTGTCCGGGTAGATCCAGAGACTGACCCGTCCGGTGTCCGCGAAGACGGCCATGTCCAGGAAGCCCTGTCGCTGGCGGGCGGTCTTCAGCTCGAAGCGGACTGTCAGCTCGAACCTCTGGGGCGCCTGCCCATACAGACGGAGGAGAACATGCTGGTGGTCGGGCGTGACGTTCCACCGGGCGTCGATGGTCGTGCCCGTGCTCTGGATACCAGTGCAGTCGAGGGAGGCCTCCGTGTACGCCTCGTCGAGGCCGTCCACAGCGTCTCGGGCCACCGGCACCATCACCATCAGGTGGGGCCCGCCCACGACGTGCAGGGGAAACGCCTCGGCGTCAATCGTCGCTATCGGAACGCTCATCGTGCGAGTTTATGCAGCTCACGCCCTGGCACGGAGACAACTTCGGTGAGGGGCTGGCGCCAGGGTGGTGAGCCAGGGCTGGTTCACCACCCCCACATGTTCCTCGGCCTGGCCATCACACGGACCAGCAGCCCCGGCGCCTTCCAGGCGCGGCGCGAGCTGCGCGGTCCGCCCGTCCTCGGGCGGGACCGATACCCGAAGCAAGCGTCTTACAGCCCCTAACGAAATGGGATGGCGGATGCGCCCCTGTCAAGGCGAGGATCGCTCGGTACTCGCCGATGAAGGGGCAGCTGTGAACGACATTGTTCCGAGAGAGCTGATCTCTCTTGCGGATGACGAGGGGAACTGTGTCGCCGTCAACATTCTGGGCTGGCTTCGTTGATCTCAAGGAACAGCGATTGTCGACCGGTTTCGGAGGCAGGTGGCGATTGCTGGGCTGATGGCTGTCGATGAGAAATGACGGCATGGTCGCGTCTGGGACGTGTCACGGCCTGCACTCATCACCGGGATGGGGTTGGTCGTGAGGGCGGACATGTCCGCGCTGTGGCCGGGAGGGGGGCGAATCTCTATGGCGTCATGTCACGTAGGTCAGGGCGGTTTCTGGGCAGTCCGAAGCCCGCCATCTGCTTCTCCTCGTAGGACAGGAAGCCCAGGCTCCGGTAGAACGCGTGGTTGCGCTTGCCTTCCGGTGACGACTCGTGGTCTGTGGAGAGAAGGAAGAAGCGGCAGTGCGAGTAGCGTCGCATCAGGTGGTCGACCAGGGCCCGGCCGACGCCCTGCCGGTGATGCGCTGGGTTGACCACGACGTCCTGGACGTAGCAGATGTGTTCATCGTCGGAGACGGTCCGGGCCAGTCCCAGGAGCATTCCTGAACCGTCTCGTGCGGTGATGACCAGGTGAGAGTTCCGCAGGCCGCGGCAGAGCTTGTCGACGTCGGCGGTGTAACCCTCCCAGCCGACCGAGTCGTAGAGGCTCAGCATCTCATCAGGATCGAAAACGCTCTCTTCCGTGATGAACACGCCAAACCCCCTGCG
The DNA here is from genome assembly GCF_002803085.1 of Streptomyces sp. CB01201. GTDB lineage: Bacteria > Actinomycetota > Actinomycetes > Streptomycetales > Streptomycetaceae > Streptomyces > Streptomyces hundungensis. Next base: position 6,055 of record NZ_NNBJ01000032.1, read on the forward strand.
GCTGTGCGGCTTCTCGATGCCGACTTCTCACTGCATCTGACTTCACGCTCGTCGGCCACGTCAAGATCGGCAGTCGGCCTCAGCCAGCCTGGGCGGGTTGTTCGGTTCGGGCTCGGGTGCTGGCGAGGCGGTAGGAGTCGGTGCCGGTCTCGATGATGGTGCCGTTGAAGGTGAGGCGGTCGACGATGGCCACGCAGAGGCGGGGGTCGGTGAAGGTCTTGGTCCAGCCGCCGAAGGATTCGTTGGAGGCGATGGCGACGCTGTTCTTCTCCTCGCGTTCGGTCAGGACCTGGAAGAGGAGTTCGGCGCCGTGGCGGTCGAGTTCCATGTAGCCGAGTTCGTCGATGCAGAGAAGATCGACGCGGCCGTAGCGGGCGATCGTCTTGTTCAGCTGGATCTTCATGGCCTGGGTCCACCAGGCGTCGTGGACCGGGGTGAACTTGCCGGCCGAACGGGCCTGTTCGAGAGCGGTCGAGCCGGGGAAGGCGCCGGGCTTGCGGACCAGCACCTCCAGGTAGTGGTCCAGCTCCAGGCGGACGGCTCCCTTGGCAATCAACCGCTCATGGCGGGCCACTTCCACGTTCTGGTCGTAAACCACCAGGTGAGAGGCGTGAAGGATGACCCGCACCCGCTTGCCGATCAGCCGGATGGGGACCGAGTAGCGGTTCGTGCGGACCGGGATCTGGCCGTAGCGGTCGACCCGCGGGGTGAACAGCCGCCCGGTCTCGAACGGCTCCTGGGGCAGCGGCATCAGCAACGGCCGTTCGACCGCGAAGTCCTCGGAGATGGTCCGGGACCTGGAGCCGATCCGGCGGGCGTCGTCCTGCCGGTCCCACTGCTCGACCATCTCGTTCAGCTCGGCGAGCGACGACACCTCGGGGACCGGGACGAAGTGGTTGCGGCGGAAGTAGCCGATCTGCCCCTCAACGCCGCCCTTCTCGTGGGCGCCTTCGATGCCGGGGCGGCAGTAGAAGCTCTCGATGCCGTAGTGCGACTTGAACGCGAGCCACCGGTCAGCTTCCACCCTTGCCCGGCTCAGCCCGAGCACGCGGGCGACGGCAGCCTTGAGGTTGTCATAGCGGACCTTGCTCCGCGGGACCCCGCCCAGCGTCCGCAGTGCGTGGACGTGGCCTTCGAAGAACGCCTCCTGGCCGCAGGACGCGAACACGCGGTGGACGGCCTTGCCCGAATACGACAGGCGAAAGGAGAACAGGTAGCAGGTCACCAGCTCGCCGGCGAGGCGGATCGTCACGTCACCGAAGTCGACCTCCGCCTCGTGACCGGGCTGATGGGTCTGCGGGACGAACGCCTCCAGCGGAGCCTTGCCCGACTCGACCAGGATCTCGGGCTTCCGGGCCGCGACGTAATAGCGGACCATCCCGTAAGAGACGTCGGCGCCGTGTTCCTCGACCAGCCGGTGGAAGATCCGCGTGACCGTGTGCCGCTGCTTGCGCGGCGCGTCCAGGTCCGCCCGCAGGATGTCGTCGATCAGCGGCTTGTAGCGGTCCAGTCCGGTAGCCCGCGGCGGCAGCTTCTTGCGCAGCTCCGGCCAGGAGGAGTCCAATGCCTTCCGAACCGTCCGCCATGTCACGCCGTGTTTGCGCTCAAGCTCTCGCATCGACATGCCGCCACGGTGGTCACGCCGGATCGCCGCGTACAGCTCGACCTTCGACATCCGCGGCATGACCAGCACCTTTCACCAGGAGCATCCCGATGCTGCCCTGGCAAGAATCCCAGTGCCTCCCAAACTCGTCGACATCACCCATCCGTGGAACAGGGCGCCTCCCAAACTCATCGACAAGCGACGTCACTACTGCTCGATAAAGCCACACCCCCCAACCGTGGGAGACCGGGCAGCTCCTGGGTTACTGCGCAGGACCTGTCAGCCAGGACATCGAACGGCCCCAGGACGGCCAGTGGGGGATGCGCTGTGATCTGAAGGCCGGCTCCAGCGGCGGACCCCACCTGCTCGACTTCGACCACAACACCAAAACGGGAACCGTGGTCGGCGTCAACTCCAGCACCCGCACCACGGACGCAGGACCCGTCGAAGACGCGGCACCCCTGGACAGCACCGCCATGCTCCTCTACGCGCGTGCCCAGGTGGGCTGACCAGCTGGAGAAGGGCAGAGACGACAGGTTCCTCCGTATCCGAGGTTGACGCGGCCAGTGGGACGGTTGGACCGTCCACGCGCCGGGCCCAGCTCCGTGTTGGGATGGCCGCAGCGCCGCCGGAACGGCTCGCGGGGAATGCGAACGCGTGGTGCCGAAATTCGGTGCATGGCGAGGGCGTGCCAGAGAGGCAGCCGGTTCCCTGCGGTGAGCGGAACTGCTGGCAAGGGCATCTGCGTGTGGCCGTGTTCCCGGACGGGCTGGTGCGGACAATCGCTGCGTCCGCGTGCTCGATGTCGAGGTCACAGTGCGCTGGGGTCGGTAGCTGGTGCCACCTTGTGCACAAATGCACAAGGTGGCATGCCGGGTTCCTTTCACGCCCTCAGCGCGCCTTACGCCTACAGCCCCGTCGGGTGTCCACTGAGAGGAGATGGTCTCCAGGGGGCTCCTCGCCCGGACATGCCACACCGGAAGTCCGTGGGGCGCAGCCCCATGGTCCGCAGGTAGCCGGGGCGGGTCCCGCACGCCAGCGGCTTCTGGCAGGGGCCTCGGGCAGAGGAGATCGAGCACCCGATGTCCCGGTGTCTGGCGTCCGGTTGGGAGGACCAGGATCGTCGCCCGAGGTCGTTCCGCATCAGGTGGGGTAAGCGGGCTGCCGGCCATCTGCCCACCTCTTCGCCTACGACTGAGGACGGTTCTGGCATGAAGACTGCCCGTAACTTGCCTACTCCGCCATTGGATCTTGCTCTGTTGCGCCAGCAGGTCGAGACGGCGCTGGACGCTTTCCTGACTGCCAGGGCATCTCAGGGAAGCACCTCCATGCTGGCCGAGCTGGCAACTCCCTCGCTGCAAAGCCTTCTCCGTACTGGAGGCAAACGCATTCGTCCCACGCTGTGCGTGGTGGGCTGGCATGCGGCCGGGGGCTGCCTTCCCGCCCCGCAGCAGGTCATCCAGGTCGCAGCGTCCTTGGAGCTCTTCCACATCTATGCCTTCATCCATGACGACGTCATGGATGAGTCGGACACCCGGCGCGGCAGTCCCACGCTGCATTGCACGCTCATCGCCCAGCAACGTCAGCAGGGGCGCTCACAGGCCGAGGCTGAACGCATTGGTCAGGCGCTGGCCATCATGCTCGGCGATCTCTGTCTGGTCTGGGCCGACGAAATGATCCACACGGCAGGTCTCACGCACCAGCAGCTCCGCGCGACTCTGACACTGCTCGACGCCTCGCGCACCCAGACGATCGAGGGACAGCTCCTCGATCTGTCCTCAACCGGTCGGCCGACCGCAGACATTGACAAGGCTCTGGCGGTCTGCCGCCTCAAGACAGCCGTCTACACCATCCAGCATCCCCTGCAGACAGGGGCGACACTCGCCGGCGCCGGGCCGGCTTTGCGCGACTACCTCACACAGATCGCGTTCCCTCTGGGGGAGGCATTCCAGCTCCGCGACGACCTTCTCGGAGTGTTCGGCGATCCGGATGTCACCGGCAAGTCACGTCTGGATGATCTGCGGGAGGGCAAGCACACCGCTCTGTTCGCCCTGGCTCTGCGCAACGGCACAGCCGGCCAGACACGGGAACTCGAAAGCTGCGTTGGCCGGGCCGACCTGACAGAGGACCAGGGCGCACGGCTTCGGGAAGTCCTGACGGACTGTGGAGCGCGCAAGCAGGTCGAGCAGATGATCGAGCAGCGGTACCAGCGGGTGATGAGCCTCCTCGAAGCGCCCTCCGCGATCAATCCCGAAGCGCTGCCCCATCTGCTGAGTCTCACTTCCTCGCTCACGAGGCGATGGGCCTGACACGACACCGAGGCGCGACGAGAGAACGGAGAGTCCGTTGATGCACGAGCAGGCCCCGAGCGGCAGCGCACTGGCAGGCGGCCCTTCCACTCCAGCGGACGTCCTCGATGCGACAGCAGGGGCGAGGGGTGAGATACCGGGCCTCCTGCAGCGGGCGGTGCAGGAACTGCATCCGGGTCTGCGTCGCGTGAGTGCCTACCACTTCGGCTGGGCCGACGCCCAGGGACAGCCGATCACCGCCGCCAGCCCGGGAAAGCTGCTGCGCGCGAGGCTCACCCTTTTGTGCGCGGCGGCGGCCGGAGCTCCTTCCCGCATGGCGCTTGCGGGAGCGGTTGCCATGGAACTCGTGCACAACTACACCCTCTTGCACGACGACATCGTTGACGCCGACGAGTTGCGACGCGACCGTCCCGCCGCCTGGATCACCTTCGGCACCCCGATGGCCATCGTGACCGGAGATGCCATCATCGCGCTCGCACTGCGTCAGCTCCCGATGGCCGAGCCTGGCGGCCGACAGGCTCTGGTTGTGCTTCTGGACTCGCTGGCGGGCCTGGGCGATGGTGAATCTGCCGAGCTGGCCCTGGAAACCATCGCCAGCTCTGACGTCACCTACGACCACTACGCCGAAGTGGCTCAGAAGACCACGGCGCTCCTGAGTGCCTGCGCCGGAGTCGGGGCGTGCCTGGGCGGAGCCGACCAGATGCTCACGGCAGCCCTGCAGAGCGCGGCGGTGAACGTCGGCCTTGCCTGGCAGGCCGCCAACGATGTGGAAGACATCTGGGGAGACTCACGCGTCACGGGCAAGATGTCGTGCAACGACCTGCGCAGCGGCAAGAAGACGCTGCCCGTGATTGCTGCCCTGCGCAGTGGAACCGAAGCCGGCAACCGCCTGGCCATGCTGCTGGACCAGGGCGAGCGCCTGGGGGAGGTCCAGGTGGAGGAAGCCGTCCGGCTGGTTGAGGCGGCGGGTGGCCGGCGGTATGCCGAGCGGTTGTCCGCCCGGTACTTGCAGACGGCCCTCGACACCCTCCGCGGCCACGCAATGGTCCCTGCGGTGAAAGAGGAGCTGGCGCAACTGTTCAATGTCATCGTCCTGCGCTCGGAGTGAGACCCAACGCTGTTTTTGCCCAGGCTCCCGCCAGGAGATGACAGCATTTCGCAGCCTCGTGGCGGCCCGCATGCGTATGCATCTGCGCGAGCAGACGTATCAGCTGAATGGTCACGGTGATCAGTTCGTGGCGCAGTGTTTCTGTCGGTGCCTGGTGGAGGAGCGGGAGAACGTCCTGTTGAAGGAACCGCGACAGGACCTCCGCCAGATCGGAACTGTTCCTGTCGCCGGTGAGGCGCTGAAACACACCGGCCAGTGCGTGAAGGCACCCCACGTCCCTGTGCTGAACTTCCGCGGCGCCCACCCGTTGCCGCGCGGCTCCGCCCTGTGGGTGCCGGTCCGCATCCTCCCCGGTAACCGATGGCAGAGGGCCACATCCTCGTTGCGCTTCTGACCGTGAGCAGACGCGACGGGCGGCCACGTGCTGCCCGCTGACCAGGGGGTACAGGAGGCTCTCCATGACAGCCGTGGCCTCCATCGCGGATTCGGGTGTCTGGGTGCTCAGGCCGGCCGACAGCGACGACAGCCCGGCTTCGTGCACCACCACCGGGCGGCCCAGTTGGTGTGAGAAGTACTCCAGGAGCAACTGCGGGGATGGAGGCCGGGGACGGGTGCCCATGAGCCACCGCCGGACGGCGCCTGCCGAGCAGGAGTAGGCATACCCCTTCTCGGTAGCCAGCGCCTCCAAGGCGGCTGCTACGCCAGCCGGGCTGTCCCCAGTCTGCGTCAGCAGATGCTGAAGACGGACGTTGCATCCGCGGGTCATGCGCGCCTCCTCGCAACCTCGTGTTCAGGGTGGCTTCGTGGCCGAAGAGCCGTGCCCGGGGCTCGGAGCCCCGGGCCACGCCCCATGCCTGGAGCTCGGCTCAGACGCACAGCGAACCCGCCGACCAGAGCAGCCCTGCCGGTGTACGCGGCAGGGCTGGAGGGCTCAGGCAGCGCGGTTGGTGATGATGGCCCGTCACTGTGTAGTTGCACGGGGGCTTGTGCGGCAAGTCCTGTCAGCGGTCAACGACCGCTGCCGGTGCGGTGATTGCGAGGTTGCGCTGGGTGTTCCGTACAGCCACGAGGTAGACGCCGCTGGCGACGACCGATGCGAAGACCGTGTAGAGGACGAAGTCCATGTGGGCCAGACCCACGCGGAGTCCGACGACGAGCTGCCAGGCACCGGTCGTGAGGGACTGGATGAACCACACGGTGGCGATGGCGACGGACTGCCCGGTCAGGTTGCCTCGCGTGTAGAGCATGGCCGGATAGAGGAATGAGATGGAGAGTTCCGTCAGCGCCGCCGTGTAGAGGCCGTAGGTGTCGTGCAACGGACCCACGAGCAGGGGCAGGACAGGCGCGAGGACTGCCAGGGCGATGATCAGGAGCAGGTAGAACGTACGGGGCTTGACACGCCTGAAGTGAGCGGGGCCGTACAGCACGATCTGCAGCAGGGGGGCAAGGTCGAGCAGAGCGAAGAAGCCCAGTGTCTGCAGCGGGACTCCGGGTAGCCACGATGTGAAGCCTCCCGAGATGACAGTGAGATCGTAGGAGAAGTAGAAGAGGACGGAGACCGGCGGTACGGCCAGCACGCGCTCGCGGAAGCCGCGGTGGATGACCATGACGTACCAGAGCACGTTCAGGACCAGGGCCACGGCTGTGACCGCGTAGAGCACCGGGGCACTGGGGTGCCAGTCGGTGGCAAGAATGGCCATGTATACCTCCCTGGGACACAGCAAGTGGGGAATTCGGGGGCCTTTGGGCAACCAGCTGGACTGGGCGGGCCGCGGGACCGGCCGCAGAGGGTATAGACGTTGCCGACTGCTGCGTATCTGTCCTGGCAGCCGGATTCGGCGCGGGCCGGCCGGATCTGTCGGTTGCAGTGCCGCAAGCCAGGGGACGAAGACAGCAGCTCAAGAGGGCACCTTTTGCGTCCGCTTGGAGTCAAAGGGGGCTTGTACCGTCCTGCGACCACCACCAGGCGATGGACGCAGGTGCGGCGATGCCGTTGACCGTCGGTCCGGGTGCCCAGCGGACCGGTTGGGGGGCGCCGGTGCCGACATAGCGTGGGGCCGTTGCGGACCAATCGATGTTGGCCCGGATCGCGTGCCCCAGGTCGTCGAGGAACCGGGCAAGAGCGGGCTCGGCATGGTCCAGCAGGCTGCGGCGCAGACGGAGAAAGAGCTCCATCGCTTGGTCCCGCAGGGCTACGACGTGATCGACGGCGCGCGGGATGTCGCAGCGGTAATGGCGGGCCATCACGGTGACGGCATCCTGAGCGGCCTCATGCGCGACGTGATGTTCTTTCGCGTAGGAGTACAGGTCATTGTCGAGGGACGTCACCAGGGTGACCGCCTCGACCGCGGTCCGGACGCGGGGTGAGTCGACTACATGGCCATCGAGCTCCATGCCGTTGACGATTTCGGTCAGGGCGAAGACCGGCGCGCCCCCGCTGGTGCTCAGACGTTGAACCAGGAACTCATCCAGCGTCGGAATGATCTTCCGCTCGCGGTTGGCTGTTTCCCAGAGCACTCCCAACAGCCAGCGTCGCAGGCCGTTCTCGAACCGGTGGACCTGTGTGACCGGGCATGCCTGCGCGATCCGCCGAACGATGTCTTCCAGGGCATAGGCGTGTGGGTTATCACCCAGCAGCCGCGAACCGGGGGCCTCCAGACAGCCCATCAGGCGTGCGGCGAGATCGATCAGATCGACGCTGCGCAGCGTCCCTTCGTGCTGCTCGTCGATGGAAAATCCCCAGTAGTGCCAGAGCACCGAGATCAGCAGAAGATCTTCGTTCTCGGCGTGGGGCGAGATGCGGCAGACCGCTTCAGCGGCGTTGGAGCCGAGCATACGGTCGCGCTCCTCGGGGCCGGCGCACAGCCCCATCGAGTCGATCCATGTCAGGGCTTGCGCTTCCAGCGCAGCGGCGCGCGGATGGATGGCAGGCTCGACGGGGCAGTAGAACGCCGGCAGCTCGAACGCTGCCTCGTTACCAGCGGGCTCCTTGAGTGAGCTCTCGTGCATGACAGGTCCGTTCTCTCGCGGGCGGCGGGTATGCGCTGGTGGACCGAAACGTCCCGGCCACGGGCCGTTGAACCGTCCTGCCGGGAAGGCCACTTGAGCCCGCGTCACTTCAGCTTTCGAGGAAGCGGGAGACTGGGGCTTGTGGCTTGCCGGGGACGGTGGTGTGCACCGGTTTGAAAGCCGTGGCGGAGCTCGCAGCGGGGTGAAAGCCTGCCGGGCTCATTCCGTGAGGGCTGGGGCACGACCTCAGTGCGGTGGACCCCCCGTGGGCGGAGCCGGAGATGGCTGCCGGGTGACGATGTGGCTGAAGAGCCGGACGAGCTCGTCGCGGACCGGGCAGGGCCTGATGGCGGTGGTCAGGGTTTCGGTGGCAGAGCACAAGTACTGGCCGGAGAGCTGTTCTGCATAGGTGCGTCCGCCGGCCGCGGCCACGAGGTCGGCGGCGGCCTGAAGGTTGTGGTCGTCCAGGGGGCTGTGCTGGTCCAGGAGGACGGCGAGTTGACGTCCTTCCGGTGTCCTGCTGCGCAGCGCGGCGATGATCGGCAGTGTCTTCTTGGCTGCCCGCAGATCATTGCGCGTCTTCTTGCCCGTCACGGCGGGGTCGCCCCAGATGTCCTCCACGTCGTTGGCGATCTGCCACGCCATACCAAGGTCAGCGGCAGCACGGTGCAACGTCGTGACCAGCTGTTGATCGGCCCCGCCGAGCAGGGCACCGATGGCCGCACAAGCCCCGAGCAGAGCTGTGGTCTTCTGTGAGGCGTCGGCGTAGTGGGTGAACGCGACATGGGCCGCAGAGAGGCGTTCCAGCGCCAAGTCCGCGGCCTGTCCGTTGGCCACCCCCGCCAGGGCACCGAGGAGCATGGGCAGCGGCCCAGACCTCGTCTGATCCGTGCGGGCCAGCTGCTGGACGGCGAGCGCGGTCAGCGCGTCGCCCGCGAGCAGGGCCGCAGGGGCGCCGAAGACGACCCAGGCGGTGGGGCGGTCGCGGCGCTGCTCGTCGGTGTCGATGATGTCGTCATGCAGGAGCGAGTAGTTGTGCACCAGCTCGACTGCCACCGCCCCCGCAAGAGCCTGTTCGGGCGCACCGCCGGCGGCGAGTGCGCACAGGAGGGTCAGGCGGGAGCGCAGCAGCTTGCCCTCCCCTCCTGTACCGGTCGGCTTGCCGGCGGAGTCCGTCCAGCCGAAGTGGTAGTGCGCGACCCGCCGCAGGTCGGGATGCAGGTCCTCCAGAGCGGTCCTGAGCAGGCCGGGTATGCGGCTCTTGACGAGAGCTGTCGCGGCGCCGGCAGCGGCCCACGCGGCGGTGCTGCCGGGGGTGAGGAGATCAGTCCTGGGCTCAGGCATCACGGCTCTTCTCCGCCGCGATGACGAGGTAGTTGAGGTGGTTCTTGCGGTAGGCGTCCAGGAAGGGCACCTCGACTCCGGTCTTGAGACGGGAGTGGGAGCGCAGCTCCCAGTAGGGGATGGCTTCTTCGGTGAGGTCGGTGACCTGGGACGGCACCATGCCGGCGTGGAGGAGTTCGCGCAGGTAGGCGCTGCGGGCGTGGATGTGGCATACGTAGTGTTCGTCGATGGCTGAGACGGCCTGCGAGAACTGGGTTTCGGCATCGTTGCGGCACCAGGTCACCAGCACGAACCGCCCGCCGGGCCGCAGAACCCGCGCGAACTCCGTGAACGCCTCGCGCAGGTTGATGTACATGGTGGTCTCGTTGGTGTAGACGGCGTCGAACGTCTCGTCCGCAAAGGGTGTCTCGACCATGTTGCCGTCGTGGAAGAACACCTTGTCGGCGCACTGGCGACGCACCGCGAGGTCGCGAGCGAAGTGGTTGTGGTGGGCGCAGAAGTTCATTCCGTCGACGCGGCAGCCGAGCTGCTCGTGGACGAGGAAGGCCGTGCCGCCGCGCCCCGAGCCGCCGTCCATGACCCGGGCGTTGGGGGAGAGGCCGGCGAGCGCGCCGGTCACGAGGGAGACCTGTTCGGTTTCCATCCGGTGCATCTCGCGCAGGATGAGCCGTTCCCGGTCGTCCCCGGCCGCGTCCAGGATGTGGTGGTTGTAGTCGCCGACGGCGTAGTGGTGGTGGTAGAGGCCGTCGGTGGCGCCGAGGAGGAGGTTGATGTCGTCGCTCTGTTTGTCCTCCCAGTGCTGATGGAGCTTTTCCTCGTAACCGTTTCGAACGGCCGCTACCGGCTGGGGGACGCTGTCGATGCTCATGCTGAATCACCTTTCGTGCGGGCAGAGTTGGCCGACGGGACACAGTGCTGTGCGCGGCGTGCTGGGGGAGAGAATCAGGGGCTTAGACAGACCAGCCGGATGCGGTTGCCACCGGAGCGCAGGCACCGCTGCACCGCCGGCACCCGGGATTCCGCGAGAGCCGGGGTGGCTTCGCGCGCCGCTTGGTCCAGTAGAAAGCCGTCGAGGACACGCTCGATCTGGTTGCGCAGCGGCTCGATGTCAGGGGACGGAGCTGGTGATGGTGGCGTGATCGGCATGTCGGTTCCGCCAATCTGAGGCTGCTGGTCGAGAAAGCCCCCGGTCAGGACTCAGCGGGACTTCGCTCGGAAGCGTTGTCCATCGTGTAGCCGCCGTGGCACCGACCACACGGGAGCATTGACCTCTTGGCAAGCACGCCCCTCGGCGCGAAACGTTTCAGCATTCCTCTGGCGCACGCCTCCTGAGGTCGCCAGTGCCTCACGCCCCCGGGTACCGGTCACCCGTCAGTACTGCACGGGGCACTCGCGCCACGCTGAGGATCATCCGCCGCGGAACTCTGTCTCTCCGCCGTGGAGACGATGATCTGCGTCCGTTTCTGCACTCCGGCACGCAGACATGCCATTTCGGAGGGGGGCACACGGATGGATGACACCAACTCCAGCCATCCCGTTGGATTCGGCCACCTGGGCGGGATGGATGCGCCCCCGTAGGCCGCGTGCAGACGCTGCGGTGTGTTCATCCGGCGAGGTTTGAGCACGAAGCCGACGAAGAGTGCGGGGGGCTACAGGCACTGCCTCGGGAGCGGAGGAGCCGCGCAGGGACAACAGGATCCCGGTGCCACGATCGACGGCCCTGTCGCGTTGGGCGTCGCGTCGCAGGCAGGGGGACGTAGGCCGTCGGCGTTCCTCGGCGGGCACGGTGTGGTGTCGACAGGAGAGGGCGGGGGAGGCGACGCCGGCGAGCCGATCGCGGTTGGGGCCACCTGGGGAGGGACCGACGGACTGCTGGCGGGGGGCGACATGGTCATAGCGCCGGGAAGGGACATGGCTGGGGACGGAGCGGAGGCTGACGGGCAGGGAGCCGGTACAGCCGGGGTGGGAATCATGCTCGGAGCGGGACGCGGAGCAGGCGAGGCACCGCCGGCTTCCGGCGCTGCCGTCGTACCGACGGCAGCTGTCGGGAGAGCTTTTGGCTGTCGCGGCACCGCCGCTTTCCCCACTGGAACCTCAGGTTGCGGCGCAGATGTCTGCCCCTGGCCGGGGAAAGGCCACGGCCACGGTGGTGCGGCCGGTGGCGGGGCGTTCAACGCGGGCGGCGTGCCTCCCACGGTGATGTCGGGGAACTTGCCGCTGCATCCCACCACCCCCAGCGCGCTCAAAGCACACAGGGCCAGCATTGCCATCACCGCACGCATCAGTACGTCCTATCGGTTGGCGGCAGAAGGTCCGCGACCGGAGGCTGTATCCAGCCCCGGAGGGTCAGGGTCACGTGGTGCCGAGGGCGCTGAGGAAGTCGCCCAGGCCGCTGAAGAAGGCATTCACGTCGTGAAAGACAGTGGTGATGACGTGGGCGAACTCGACTGGCTTGATGGCCACGGTGAACAGAACGATGACCAGACAGAGCCAGAAGAACAGCCCACGCGGCCTTGCCCACATGTTGTGCCTCTCGCTGGATGGCAACCGGCGCGCATCGCGCCGGCGACGTACCGGTTGCCGACACGATCACTGGTGCCGGTAACCAGACCGATCACGTCCGGCGCTTCTTGCGGGTGAGGAACCACCCCAGCGCCGCGGCACCGGCCACGCTCTGCGTCAGAGTGCCGGCCGTGGGCAGGCGGTGACGCTTGCCGGAGCTGACGGGGTCGCCGAGGTTCGTGCGGGCCCGCACCACGAGATGCCCGTCGACCGCGTCGGCCAGCAGGCCCTGCAGCTGTCCGGGGACTGTTGCAATGGCGTGCACCGCCTCCAGGAACGTCTGGGCGACCTGCTCCTTGGAAAGGACCTCACCGAGCAGATGCGTGACCACATCCTTCAGGGACCGCTGGGTCGCCTCGGCGAACTTGAACGCCGGATAGATGCAGCGCACCGTTCCTTCGATGTTGGCAACGGATTTACCGATCACGCTGATGACCGGGCTGATCTGGATGCCACGCCGGGTGGCGCAGCGGCCGAGCTCCATCAGCGCGACACCGAAGTAGAGCTCCTCCAGTGAGGCATCCGACCAGCGCGGCACCAGCCGTGCCACATCCGCGGTGAAGCCGGCGGTGTTGCTCCACGGCGTGGGCGTGCCGAGCCGGATCCAGCTACGGGCCAGGGCGGCGCCGTCGTTGCGGGCCATGCCGAGCAGCGCCCCGATCATGCCGGCACTGGTGCCGCGGTCGATGCGGCCGGTCATTCCCCAGTCGATGACGTGCGCGGTCCCGTCGGCGCTGACCAGAATGTTTCCCGGGTGGGGGTCGGCGTGGAAGTGCCGGTCGATGAAGTAGCCGTGGAACATGAAATCCATCAGCTGATAGGCGATGTCCTTGCGCTGGTCGTCGGTGAGCTGGTCGTCCTTGAGCTCGTTGGCCGGGACACCGCCGGCGAACGTCTGCACCAGGACCCGCCGGGTGGCGAGCAGCACCCCGGGCACCTGCACCCGGGGATAGGCGCGGGCGAGCTTGCGCGCCTTCTCCATGGTGCGGGCCTCGCGGGTGAAGTCCAGCTCGTCCTTCATCACCGCGAACAGCATCGACGCCATCGCGTCGATGTCGACGACTTCGCTGAAGTGCGGGGCGCACCGGGCGATCAGACCGGTGACCCGCCGCAGCACGGCGATGTCGCCATTCACCGCGTCCTGGCTGCCCGGCCGTTGTACTTTCACCACGCAGTCGCGGCCAGAGATCGTCACGGCCCGGTAGACCTGGGCCAAGGATGCCGACCCCAGCGGAACGGCGGTGTGGATCTCCCGGAACAGGTCCCGCCACTTCTCCCCGAGCTCGGCGACCAGCACCTGATCGAACTCGGCGAACGGACGTGCCGACACCTGACCGTTGAGCAGCGTGAGTTCCGCGCGTATGTGATCGGGAAGCATGTCGGGGCGAGTCGCCAGGATCTGGCCGACCTTCACATAGAGCGGCCCCAGCTCCTCCAGCAGCATCCGCAGCGCGCGTCCCCGGAAGTCGCCCGCAAGGGGACCCGTAGTCGGTGAATCGTTCCTGTTCCAGCGTCTTCTGAAGGTGCGAGCTGCCTCGGCAGCCGCAGCCCGGGTGACAAGCTGCACGGTACGGCGACCACGACCACCAGACATACGAGTTCGGCCCCTCCAAACGGACACAGCCGCCCAAGCTCGTCAGCCACCGACAGGCACGAAGTGGCACGACGTCGTTGATCAGAGTGACAGCGCCCCAAGGCAGCGTGCAGAGCGCGAGTTGGGGCGTGAGAGGTGCGGCCAACCCCCACACATGCTCCTGGACAGCGCCCTACTGGCCGCACGATGTTTGTGGTAGCAGCTGTCGTGTGTGGCCCGTGGCGAATCAGAGACTCCTCTGGAGACGGAAGAGGTTGTGTCCACGATCCGCCGGTATTGGCGGTGTGGACGAGCGGCAGGTACAGGCGTGCGCCGTTGTGGAAAATGACGCCGAGACCCGAGTGCTGGGCGGTCTGGCCGGGGCGGGTGTTGTAGGCGTATACCTCGTCGATCTCGGTGCTGTCGGTGCGGGTGAGCGCGGCGGTGAGGTAGGCATCGGCTCGCAGCGAGCTGACCGTGCCCGTTTCGTCGAACAGGTCCGGCAGCGGCTCGGGTTCGAGGGTCGGGTCGCCTGCGGGTGTGCCGGTCTGGCTGCACGGGCTTCCGGGTGCCAGGCCTCCGGTGATCTGAAGCCAGAGCCGGCTGCCGGACCTTCCGCCACCACCCAGATCCGCCCCGCGCGGCGGATCACGCCCGTCCACCCCCGAACGCGATCCGCTGGACCAGCGCCTGGAGGCCGAAGGCCACGCCGAGCAGGCCAAGGGCGACGCCCGCGAAGCCAAGGAGAAGGTGAAGGACGTCCTCAAGGACTGACCCGCACCGCTCCGATTCACCCGGTGGCCGGGGTCGTACCAGACGGTACGACCCCGGCCACCGGCATGCGGTACCTATTCGCCGAGTTCTGCCCAGTCTGCCTTCGAGCGCCCGCAGTACTGAGCGAGGCAGCCCGGTTCCGTGCTCTTGGCGGAACTCCGGATGCCGGGTGGCCCGGGATCGCTGAGGCTGTCAGCGACGGCGCACGCGTCCGCTGCGCCGTGGGGCGGCCAAGGAGCACGTCATAATGAAGAAGATGCAGGGCAAGGCGCAGGAAGCGGTCGGCAGAGTCAGGGAGACCGCCGGCAATGCGTCGGGTAGGGACGGCCTCCGGGCGAAGGGCAAGGCCGAGCGGGGCGAGGCCAGGGCGAAGCTGGCGGCCCAGTACACGAAGGATGCGCCCGCGCAGAGACTCAAGGGAAAGCAGACCGGCCGCCCCTTCATCGCCGCATCCAGGAGCGAAGCGTGAGTATCGAAGACGAATACCGTGTCCTGGTCCGCGAGTTGCAGGTCAGGGCACGGGAGTTGCGGGAGGCGGCCGAGCGGGCCACCGACCCGGAGCAGCGCCGACGCTTGAGGGCCAAAGCCCGCAGGGCGGAGGAGCAGAGCCAGCGGGCAGGCCACATGAACTTTCAGGACGGCAGCCCCAGCCCGCAGTAGCCAGGAGAACTCGTCCCACGGTGCGGTCGGCATCTCAGGCGCCTCCCCATCTGGGGCGCGGCGCAGCAGGCTGCGCCGCGCCCCAGGGGGCATTGCGTCAGTAGGTGAGGGCCTGTTCGAGGGTGGCGCTGGTGCCGATGACGGAGTCGATGCCGACGATGTGGAGGGCGCGCGTCACAGCTTCGGTGGGGGCTGCCAGACGCAGCCATCCGCCTGCTTCGGTGAGGGCGTTGTGAGCCGTGACGAGAATGTTGATCCCGCTGGAGTCCATGAAGGAGACCTGGCGCAGATCAACGGCAATGCGCGCGGTGGGCGCGCTTGCCGGATCCAGTGCCGCGCTCAGGATGCTGCCGGTCTGGTGGTCGATCTCTCCGGCCAGAGCGACGACGCGGATGCCGTCCGTCTCCGAGACCACAGCCGACAGGGGCTCGGTGTGTTCCATCCTCGTTGCACCTTGCGATTCAGCCATGCGGACGATCCTGGCACACTCAGTGTCCGGTCGGTACCGCCGCTGACAGGGGGAAGCATCAGCGGTGAGGCGGGTGTGTTCTGTGCGCGCGGCGGTAGCCGCTTGGAGTTGCGAGGGGGTGTTAGGGGTCCTAACAGAAGCTGTTGATCATGTGACTTTCGGTTCGGGTGTTCGTTGGTCTGGTCGTGGGGAAACGTCAGTCGCGGCCGTGGATCGTGTCGGATTGAAACGACGCCGCTGCGTGCTGTCGCGCTCGTGTGCACCTTGTCCCCGTCTCCCAAGCCGTCCAGCTCCCAGCCGCTGGCTGAGCAGACGATGGAAGCCCTCTCGAAGCACGGAGTGAGCGGGAAGGTGTTCCGCATCGCGGATCACGATGTTCGTCCGGGGGTGGAAACCAACATGGGCGAAGGGGACTTCTGGCCAGAGATCCGGGAGACGATCCTCGGGACGGACATCTTGATCCTTTCCACCCCGATCTGGCTCGGGCATCCCTCCAGCATCGCCCAACGCATCCTGGAACGCCTCAACGCAGAGATCAGCGAGAGCGATGACGCAGGCCGGATGCTCACCTACGGCAAGACGGCCGCCGTGTGCGTGGTGGGGAACGAGGACGGTGCGCATCATGTGAGTGCCGAACTCTTCCAGGGCCTCAACGACTGCGGCTTCACCTTGCCGGCGAACGCCGTCACTACTGGGTCGGTGAGGCCATGCAGGGCACCGACTACCAGGATCTCGGACAGACCCCCGACAAGACAAAGGCCACGACCGCGACACTCGCCGCCAATGTCGCCCACCTTGCCCGGCGCCTCAAGTACGCGAATTATCCGCCCTCCTGATAACCGCCCTTGAGGAGACGGCTGCCCCATACGGCCCCTCCTCGGAACCCTGCGGCGAGACCTGCCCAAGGGCCCTGCCCATACGGCAAGCAGCGACGGACTGCTGGCAGATAGCGGGCTCGGACGGTCGCGTAGCACCACACCCGCACACTGGGGGGACAAGGCGCAGAGCCTGCGATGATGGCGCTGCCTGAATTCGGCCACTCCCTGCTCCGGGGTGACCGCGCGCCTACTCTCTGAGGCTCCCGGCCTGCAGGCCACTTGACCGGCGGCCGGTACTGATGGGTGAGCGAGTCGGCTCGGTACTCAGGGCATGCCGGAGGCGCGTCCCCTCCCGGGCAACGTGGGCCCACCGATCACGGTGTGTACACCGAGGAGCAGATGTGCCGTCGGCTGGCACGACCTGTTGGCCTCGGCTGCGGAGTGCCCGAGGGGGAGCCGATGCACGTCACGCCCCCGACCCGAGCCCCGGCGTCGCCGGATGCGTGCCGGGGCCGGGGCTCGTCGGTGGCGTCCTGGCGTATCAGGTGCGGTCGTGGAGGGTGATGTGGTAGCCGTCGGGGTCGGCGAAGGTGAAGGTCCGGCCGAAGGGGCCGTCGATGGGTGCGGAGACGATGGTGTGGCCGTCGCCGGCGAGAGCGTCGTGGATGGCCTGGACATCGGTGGCGTGCAGCCAGATGGCGGCTCCGATGCCGGGCTGCGGAACGGATGTGAGATCGGTGCCGGG
The DNA here is from genome assembly GCF_002803085.1 of Streptomyces sp. CB01201. Classification (GTDB taxonomy): domain Bacteria; phylum Actinomycetota; class Actinomycetes; order Streptomycetales; family Streptomycetaceae; genus Streptomyces; species Streptomyces hundungensis. Next base: position 23,029 of record NZ_NNBJ01000032.1, read on the forward strand.
CACGATGTCGCGGAGTGCGAACGCGATGGGCTTCGTCTCGAAGACGACGGCGTGCGGGGGGCCGGCCTGTGAGCGGACGAGGCCGAGGTACTGCTCGTAGAACACACGCGACGCGTCGAGGTTGCGCGCCTGGAGCGAGATGAAGTCGGGGCCGGTGACGGGCATGGTGACACTCTCCTTACCTCTGTGTCAGATTTCTGACACGAACTACGGTATGTCAGAATGCTGACATGAGTCAAAAGGGTGCCGGCGTCGACCTGGACAAATCACTGGGCTACCTGCTGAAAGAGGCTTCGAGCGCTCTGCGCGTGGCCATGGAGGAGGTGCTGCGGCCGCTCGGTATGAGCGTGACGCACTACTCCTGTCTGGAGCTGCTGGCGCAACGGCCGGGTTTGTCGAACTCCGAGCTCGCGCGTGGCGCCTTCGTGACCCGCCAGTCGATGAACGTACTGCTCCAGACCCTGGAGCGTGACGGCTACGTGACCAGACCCGCGGCGGCGCCGGTAGGCAAGGCGCTTCCCGCGCGGCTCACGCCGCGCGGGAAGCGGAGCCTGGAGAAGGCGACGGTCGCGGTGAGGTCCGTCGAGGTCAGAATGCTGTCGGGCATGACCGGAGCCGAGCAGTCGGCGGCGTTCCGGATCTTGCAGAGCATGATCGATTCTCTGCGCGCCGGCGACGACGCCACGTGGCCGGTCCCTCGGCGCGGGCTGCGCAGCAGCTGATCGAGTCGTCCCGGCGATGCCGGTCAAGTCCCTTGGCCTGCGTGGCTACTTACTCGCCTCGTACTCCAGTCACCCGGCGCAACCCGCAGTCCTCACCGTGGTGGAGGCTGCAGCTCTCCGTACTGCATCGGGGTGTGGGCTCCGCAGACTGACGGCGTCCGTCAGTCGACGGGGAGCGTCTGCGCGTTTGTCGGGGGACGCCGCCGAGCGCGCTGGGTGACTGCCCGAGCGGTCCAGCCGGTGGTCACGAACACGGTGCCGGGGACCAGCCAGCCCGGACTGCCCCAGCTGATGATCAGGGTTGTCATGAGGATCGGGCCGAGCGCCTGGGCTGTGGCGGTGCCTGCGGCCATGGCCCCCTGGTACTCCCCATGGGCGCCGGGGGGCGTGAGCGCCATCGAGATGCCCCAGGAGCCGCCCGGAACAGACAAGGCCTGACAGAGGACACGGCCGGTACCCAGGAATCCGCATCGTGCTCGCTCCCCTGAGGCGCCGGCATCCTTGCCGCCCCCTATGCGGCCCCCACCGCGGGCGGGTACCGCTGTAGAGGAATATCCATGCGCAGCCCGTACCGAGGGCTTGGCGCCGCCGGGGGAACCGGCTTGCTTGTGGCCCCGGGTGGCTGAGGGTGATCAAGGTGGCCGCGCCGTCCGGGTCGGACAGGTCAGGTGCGGTCGACGTGAACGGTGGTCGACTTCACCCGGGCGGTCGCCCGCATGCCGACCTGAAGGCCCAGCTCCTCGACCGCTTCCCGGGTCAGTAGCGACACGAGCCGGTGCGGGCCGGACTGGATCTCCACCTGGGCGTCGACCCCGCCGAGCTTTACCGCGGTCACGATGCCGGGGAAGGCGTTGCGCGTGGAGGTGGTGGACGGCTCGTCGTCGCGGGCGGCGTTTTCCTGGGCCAGTTGCACGCAGAACGCGGCCAGGCCGACCTTGTCGACCACCCGCCGGGTCCCGTCGTGATGTGTGGGGAAGCGTCCGGCATCCGCCCATCGGCGTGCGGTATCGGTGCTGACGCCGAGAAGGACCGCGGCCTGGCCGATCGTGTACGAGGTACTCACAGCAGACACCGTAGTCTCCCCGGCCTCATCGCCTGGGCCTGCACCGACACGGTGAACAGTCTGTCTTTCCTCGGTAAGTGCCGGCCTTCTTGCCCTGAGGGTCTGGGGAGGCCTGCCGTTATTCGAGGGCGGTCTGGCCGTGAGTGCGCAGGGCCAGGCTGGTCAGGTGGTCCGCGAATCCGCCGTGCGCGCGGCCTTTCAGGCGCGGAGAGGTGCGAACCGGGCAGGCGTCGGTGGCGAGAACGCGGTGGCCTGCCTGTCGCAGTGCGGCGATCAGGGCGTGGTCCTCGCCGACGCCGAGGGGTGGGAAGCCGCCGGCAGCGAGGTAGGCGGCTGCGGTGAGGCCGAGGTTGGCGCCGTGGACGTGCGGGTGGTCCCATGTGCCGCGGTGCGGCTTGCTGGTCTCGTACCCGATCTGGTGGACGGGTGTGAGGGGTGAGGCGGGTGGCAGTGCGACGGTGCCGACCACGGCTTCCCAGCCTTCCCGGGCGCGGGCCAGTTGGTGGGCGAGCCAGTTCGCCGGGACCTCGCTGTCGGCGTCGGTGGTGGCGATCCACACCTGGCCGGGGGGCGTGTCCAGTTCGCGCAGGGCGTGGGTCACTCCGGCGGCACGGGCGCGTCCTGGGTTGCGGCCGGACAGGGTGACCACTTCGGCGCGGGCTTCGCGTGCGAGGCGGGCGGTGCGGTCGGTGCACGAATCGGCGACGACGACGGTGAGGACGCGGACCTGGTGCAGGCCCGGGTGCCGGCCCGCGGTGCGGACTGCCTTGAGAGCGGCCGGCAGCAGGGTTTCCTCGTTGCAGGCGGGGATGATGACGGCGACGGCCCGGATGCTCATGCCAGGCCCTCCCGCTCGGCGGGTGTGGGCGGCCTGCTGCCATCCGGCCGCAGGCGCTGATGGATCTGTAGGACGAAGTCGTTCTCGCGGTGATCGGCGAGCAGATGCATCCCCGGCAACCGGGCCAGGGTTTCGGCGATGCCGCTCCCGGTGGAGAGGTGCTCGTCGACAGGGTGGTTCCAGTGCACGGTGGCCAGGGTGCCGCCGGGCTCCAGGGCTGTGACCGTGTGTTCCAGCACGCTGTTCAGTGTGGCGGCGTCGAGGTAGTAGAGCAGTTCGGAGAGCACGATCAGGTCGAAGGTGCCCTCGGGCCACTGTTCGGGAATGGTCATCTGCTGGACGGTCACCTGGGGAAACTCGCTGGTGCGCTGCTGCGCGGTGCTGACGGCGTCGGCGACGCGGTCGCAGGCGAGCACCGTGTCGCAGCGGGTCGCCAGCCTTCGGGTGAGTTCCCCTACGGAGCAGGCGGGTTCGAAGGCTCTGCGGTAGTGCTCCTGCGGCAGGGCCGCGACGGTCAGGTCGTACTTGCGCCGCTCGTACCAGCGCTCCGCGAGATGCCAGGGGTCGGCTGTATGGCGGTACATGTCGTCGAAGTACGCCGCGGGCGTCGAGTCTGCGGTCACGTGAAGAACACCTCGATGTCGCGCAGATGGTGGGCGAGTTCGTCGGGAGGCAGGATCGCGGCATCGGCCTCGCCCGGGCCCAGCGGATGGATCTGGGAGACGAAGCAGCCCACTGACTTCCGTTTGAGCTCCGGGATACGGTCCGCCAGAGCGACCGCCACGGCACGGTCCCATGGCACGCGGGCATCGTCCGGCCGGGCCCAGTGCCACATCCACACCGGGTACATCCAGCAGTCCACGGCCGCGGTTCGGGCCGCGGCCAGTGCGGCCCGGCCGGCTGCGTCGTGATCGCTGTGCACGTCACCGGTCCAGGGCGCCAGACACAGCCGCGCCCCCTTGAGGAGCGGCTCGATCGCTGCCGCGACCTCGTCCTCGTGGGCACCGACCCGGGTGTCGGCGACCTGGAGGCGGACCACGTCCGCGTCGGGTGCGCCGAGGATGGTCAGCGCCTCGCGCAGTTCCTTGGCCCGGATGGCGGCCAGCTGGGCGGGGGTGACGCGGCTGCTGTGAGGGTGGGACGCTTCGCCGTCGGTGACGGACACCACGGTGAGCCGGGCACCGGCGGCTGCCAGGCGGGCGATGGTGCCGCCCGCGCCGAGGACCTCGTCGTCCGGGTGGGCGGCCACGATCACGATCGGCCCGTCGTGCGGCAGGGCCGCTGCCGGCAGCCGCTCCAGTCCGCTCCAGGCACGCCATACCCGCTCCGGCGTGCCAGGGGCCTGGATAGGGTCCGCGGGCGAGCCGGGCGTCGATCCGGTCACTGCCACTCCCCCGATTCCGCGGCGAGCCGTCCGAGTTCCGCGAGGTTGCGTTCACCGTGGTGCTGGCGGATGTAGACGGCGAGGTCGGTTGCGTGACGGGTATGGGCCGGGTTGTGGCACAGCGGTTCGGCGCCGGTGGCGCGGCCGACGTGGGTGAGGACATCGGCGCAGACGGATTCGACGAAACCGCGCACCCGCAGGCTCCGCATGCGGCCCGCGCCTACCGTGTCGTCCGGGTCCTTGTCGATCTCGTCCGCGGCCTGGGCCAGGACGGCGCCGGCCGCGTGCAGGCGCATGTCGACCGCGCCCAGATGGGCATCGGTCAACGGGTTCGCGCCGCGTTGAGCCGCCATGGTGGCCAGGGTGCGCGCCACGGCCCGGGCCCCGCCGTACCAGCAGGCCGCGACGCCGATGCCACCGTGCTGGAACCCGGGCCGCTCCACATAGGCCTCCACGCCGCCGACCTGGATCGCGGGCACGTCGGTGAAGATCACGTCGGCGCTGTCGCTGGCCGCCATGCCCAGCGCCTGCCAGCTCCCCTCCACCGGCCGGCAGCCTGCCGATCCGGAGCCGAGGCCGGTGCTGACGGCGAAGAGCCGGCGGCCGTCGTCGGCCAGCGCGGTGACCAGCGCGTTGGTGCAGCTGTGCGCTCCCGAGCAGTAGCGCTTGCGCCCGCTGATCACCCAGCCGTCCGCGCCGAGCGAGGCAGTGAGCCCGGGCCCGGGCGGCTCGGCAGCCCACACCCCCCACCGCTCGCCGGGGGCAGCTACCGGCCCGCCCAGCTCGGCCAGGATTGCGACCGCGTCGACATGCCCCTCCACCAGGCGCACCAGCGAGAGATCCTCCTCGGCCACCTGGGCCAGCGCCAGGAACCTCTGTACGGTCCGGCCCGTCCCAGGCAGCGGGAAGTCCAGCCTCCCACTCGCGATCTCATCCACGCAGCGGGTGAACGCGGCCGCCACCTCCCGGCAATGGCCGGCCGACGTAGCGGCAGCTCCTGCATCCGGCAGCGCTGGCCCTGCACATTCGGTGTCTTGCATCGCGGTCCTTCCTGCCCAGGCACGCTGCGGGTGCGGGCTCGCATACGGCTCTCGTGGCGTACCCCTGGGACGGCAGAGGATGCGTGTGCCCTACGGGGCATCCCGGGAGTGAGGCCGCCTTTCATCCTCGCCAGCGGTCCGGCTGTCCGCATCGCGGCGCGGCAGGCCACACACCGACCAGACCGCGCGGGCGCCAACCAGCGCGCAGGGCGCGGATCTCCTCCTTCTGACAGGGCAGCTGCACATACCAGCGCCCGACGCTGGCCCAGAGCAGCGACCGACCCGCTCACCAGGCGCTACCACGCTGCGGTCCCGGGCGTCTTCGCGCTCCGGACGGATCGCAGTGGGCAGGTCCGGATGTTCTGATGAGGGTAGGGGCGGTATCCGGGGGAACTGGAAGCACGCCGTGCAGACCGCGCTCTACCCGGGAGACGTTGATGTCGCGTTCCAATCGATTCGCCGGCCGTACCGCCCTTGTGACAGGGAGCTCGCGCGGCCTGGGCCTCCTCCTCGCTCGCGAACTCGCCGACCACGGCTGCCGCATCATGCTCTGTGCCCGGGGAACTGACGGCCTCGCGGCGGCGGAGGAAAAGTTGCGACGCCGCGGCGCAGACGTCGCCACGCAGGCCTGTGACATCACCAGTCCCGACACACCCCAGCTCCTTCTGGATGCCGTCCACGACCGGTTCGGACGCCTGGACATCCTCGTCAACAACGCGGGCATCATCCAGGTCGGCCCCATGACCACCTTCGAGGAACAGGATTTCCGCGAGGCGATGGAAGCGATGTTCTTCGCCCCCTTGCGTCTCGCGAAGGCGGCTCTGCCCGATCTGCGGGCCGGCGCAGGAACGCTGGTGAGCATCTCCTCGATCGGCGGCAGGATCGCCGCACCCCATCTACTCCCCTACGCCGCGGCCAAGTTCGCCCACGCAGGGTTCTCCGAGGGCCTACGAGCGGAGATCACCCAATCGGGCGTGAGCGTGACGACCGTCTTCCCGGGACTCATGCGCACCGGCTCACACACCGCGGCCCGCTTCTCCGGACGCCCGGGCGCCGAGTACAGCTGGTTCGCGGTGGCGGCCTCCCTGCCCCTGCTGTCCATGGACGCCCAGCGGGCGGCCCGGGCCATCGTCCGCGCTGCCGAACGCCGACGTCCCGAACTCGTCCTGACACCGGCCGCGAAAGCCGCCGTGCGCTTCAAGGGCCTGGCACCCGCCACAACAGCACGCCTGCTGAGCACCGCAGGACGCCTGCTGCCCACACCCGGCAAGCAGCCCTTGCACAACACCACCGGCACCCAGGCCTCACACCACTCCAACCTGCCCGGATGGATCACCGCCCTCGGAGACAAGGCCGGTCGCCGATTCGGCGAGCCCAGGACTGAAAGCTAGCGAGTGCAGGAAACCCTGATCGTTGAGGGGTTGCAACCGCGCACTGGCATCCACAGGGACGGACACTGTCCGGGGGGGCGCCTGGGCGCCCGCGGCATTGCTCAGCACCGGGGCGCCGAGGTGGATGCTGCTGGCCGCCGTCTGTTCCCCGGCGGCCGGGGTCGGGGCGGTGTAGATGCCGTCCAGGGTGGTCGGCCCGGTGGCGGGCAGGGTGGCCCACTCCTTCTGCCCGAAGAAGCCCATGCCGGTGGTGGGCAGGGAGAAGATGTCCCGTGCCGGCTTGCTGTCGATCAGCTTCATGGCACGGCCGCCGCGCTGTTCCAGCCAGTCGGCGACGATCTGACGGTCCGCCGACCAGCTCGTCAGCGGGCGGTGCCGCGCCATGAAGCTGTCGCCGACGCTCAAGCCGGCCCACTCCGGCTGCGGAGCCGCTCCGGCCAGGTCAACGCCCGGTAAGAGAGGAGTTCGGTGATGCCGCGGGCGGCCCAGGACCTCTTGGCCCATCTCGTACTGGGTGCGCAGGAACTCCTGAAGCGCGCCGCGGTTGTAGTCGGGTTCCAGGCCCTCGGCGGCCTGCGTCGCGGGATCCAGCTGCACGTTGGTGAGGCCGAACTCCGTCCGGGCGGCCTCTTGCAGGGCCAGCCCCCGCACATTGTTGGAGCCGTAGGCCCAGGACGCCACCAGCTCGCTGACCGCGATCTGCCGGACCAGGCCTGTGGTCGTACGGCAGCAAGACAGAGAGATGGTCCAAGCGGCACTCGCATCCCCTTGGTGGCCGTATTTTCACTACTATCTGCACATGGTCGATCACGAGACGGTGTTTCAGTCCCTGGACGGTACCCCGCTGGTCGGCACGGTGTGCGGCGCGGGAACGCGAGGCCCCGTGGCGGTGCTCGTGCACGGCTCAGGGGTGACCCGAGAGGAGGGCGGCTTCTTCACACGCCTTGCCGCCGGGCTGGCTGGCTCGGGGGTGACCAATCTGCGGTTCGACCTGCGCGCGCACGGGGCAAGCGGCGGACGCGAGTCTGAACTGACGATCGCCGCCGTGGCCAACGACATCCGCGCGGCCTGCGACCACATACGCGAACAGACCGGCCAGTCTGGGCCGGTGCATGTGATCGCCGCGTCTTTCGGGGGCGGCGCTTCCGCGATGCATGCCGCTCATCGGCCTGACAATGTCGGCAAGTTGGTACTGCTCAACCCGCGGCTGGACTACAAGGAGCGGTACGTCACCTCCCGGCCGGGCTGGTCGGGCGACTACCTGTCCGGGGACATGGCGGTGCGGCTGGAAGAGCAGGGCTTCACGGAGAAGTCGCCGTTCGAGTTGAACCGGGCCCTGCTGAATGAGGTGTTCTACCTGGACACTCCGGCGATCCTGGCCGCGGTGCGGGCGCCGGTGCTGATGGTGCACGGCACGGCGGACACCTTTGTGCCCATTGAGTCCTCCCGCCGGTTCCGGGCGATGTTCGGCGGGCCGGTGGAGCTGGTGGAGCTGGAGGGCGCCCAGCACGGCTTCGCCGTCCACGACGACCCGCAATACCTGCACCCGCAGTCCCAGGCGTGGCAGCGCGAGGTGATCGAGAAGGTGAGCGCCTTCCTCGCCGGTTAGACCACGGCAAGCTCGCCGAGTCGCCGACGGAACTCGCGGACCGCCGGTCGGCGGGCGTAGGGCGCGAGGTCGTCACGGGTGCGGCGGAGTTCGGCGAGGGCTTGCCCGAAGCGGGCACCGGCGGCGAGGGTCAGCGCCTGGAGCGCGGCAGCGGCTGCCGCGTCAGGCTCGCCGGCCGCGGCCAGGGCGCCGGAGTAGTGGGCGGTGAAGAACGCACGGTCGCGGCGCGCGAACACCCGGGTGGTGAGCTGTTCTCCGAAGATGCTGACGGCCCGTTCGTTCTGGTCGGCTTCGCGGTAGCAGATCGCGCTCTGCACCAGCAGCCGTTCGCGGGTGTAGCCGTCGCCTAGCGGGCCGGTGCAGGTGACGGGCCCGTGTGACGGGGCGGCCTCATCGAGGGCCACATGGGCCTGGTCGAGGACGCGAGCGACCTGTTCAGCGCCGGCGCCTGTCAGGGCCAGCGCTCGGGCCTGCTGCTGGAGCGCCTCCGCGCGGGGCCTCGGCGGCAGCGTCCAGGGGCCTTCGGTGGCGGCGCGGGAGAGATCGAGCATCCGGGCCGCCTCGGTGCGCTCGGTGGCCTGGGCCTGGCGGAGCAGTACGTAGGCATGCATCGCGCCGTCACCGGTGAACGTCGCCCACTCCTTGGCCTGGTGGTGCCAGTAGGCGACAACCTGGGCCGGGGCATGGGTGTCCCGGTGGAGCCAGGCCGCGAGCTCGGCGCCCCGGGCGCCGAGAACCAGCAGCTCGCGCCGCACCTCGGGGGCTGCGGTGCGGGCGGCGGAGTCGATCGCGGTGAGAAGACCGAGCGCGGTGGGCAGCGCCTCGTGAGGGCCGGCCTGCCCGTCCCTGCGAGCCGTCTCGTCCAGCGCTGCCCTCAGGTGGTCAAGAAGTTCGGGGCCGCTGTGGCGTTGGGCGTTGTGGGCGGCGGCGGTGAGACGGCCGAGGTCCGCGAGGTTGAGCACGGGTGCCATGCCCGCCAGGCCCAGGAACGTGCGTCGGTACACGTCGTGCTCCTCCACCTGCCGTCCACTCTCGCCGGGACGCCGACCGGTTGGCCGGGCGGGCCTGCGAAAGCCGAGGTTGTCCATCGGGCAGTCGAACATCGCCTCCAGCACGCGCCTGGCGTCCCGGTTGGGCCAGGTCGAGCGGCCAGACTCCCATCGCCGGACCTGCCGCACCGAGATCCGGGCCTGTTCGCGCAGTTCGCGGGCCCTGTCCTCGTAGGCGACGGCGAAGTCCTGCTGGGTGTGCCAGCCGCGCTTGGTGCGGGCGGCGACGAACCGCCAGTTAGCGGCGGCTTGTTCGGGCATGGGCACCCCCAGGATTTCAGGACCACCACGGTAGCCATCCTGGCCACCGTGAGCGAGTGAGCAGAAGCGGCCCCCGTCACGGTGTCCGGTGATGCGTCCGGTGATCCGGCCTCGACCCGCACCGCGCACGGCGGTGAACTGTGGTCACCGGAGCGGCCCGACGGGCCGCATCCCCAACATCCCGCCCATGCAAGGAGGACCGCGCCATGAAGACCACCACCATCGCGAAGGCCCCGGCCGTCAGGCTCGACCCTAAGAAGGTCGCCGAGCTCCAGGCCAAGGTCAGCCGGTTCGTCGGGACCGGCGCGCTGACCGCAGCCCCGCACACCTACCACCACTGAAAAACTCCGGGGCGGTCGGGACGGCTGGGGCCGTCCCGACCGCCCCGGTCCATCCCCGCTGGTCGAGAACATGAAGGAGGCAACCCGCGTGGACAACCGCCTGGAGCTGACGTTCCTGGGCCACCAGACCTGGCTGGTCCAGGGTGGCGGCCACCGCGTCCTGATCGACCCCGTCCTCAAGAGCACGTTCGGCCTGCCCGGCCGCGCCGAATGCCGGGTGTGGCCGCCGCGCGCCGTCGATACCGGCCTGATGCCCCGGCCCGACGCGGTCGTGCTCACCCATGAGCACCTCGACCACTTCCACCTGCCCTCCCTGGACCTGCTGGACCGGCAGGTGCCCCTCTACACGGGCCCCCTGCTGCCCGCCGCGGTCGAGGAAGCGGTCACAAGGCTCGGGTTCACGGTGCACCGGATCGACCACACCACGCCGATCGAGCTGGGCGACCTGCGCATCATGCTCTATCCGGCCGGCGCACGGACGCTGTTCTGGGAGGACCGCGTGGTCCAGCCGTGCCTGCGCGTCGGCGACGGCCCCGCCGTGTTCATCGCCGTGGACGCCGATCCTTCCGACTTGTACGTGCAGCAGGTCGCCGAGGGGGCGCAGCCCGTGCCCCGCGTCGCGGTGGTCTCCAACAACTCCCAGATCGTGCCGCCGGGGATGCCCGCCTCCTCCGTCAATCTGCTGCCAGGTATGGACGGCACCGGGCACAAGACTGGCCTGAGCGTGCTCAACCAGCTGCTCCTGGAGGTCCTCGCCCCGTTCGACGGTGTCCAGGACGTGGCGCTGTGCGGCAACGGCTTCCTGCCCCCGGCCTCCCCCCACGGGCCGTTCCTGTACTCCGACCATCCGAGGATGGCCGCGGCGGCCAACGAACTGCAGAGCCTCTTCCGTGTCCACGGCCCCCGACCCGGTGAGCGGTTGACCGTCCCGGCCTCGTCCGCACGCAAGGTGACGGCTGATCAGGTCGGCTGGGTGAGGATCGACGACGACTGCGAGTACGAGGCGCTGGTCGCGCACGCCGCGTTCCTCGCCGACCCCGGCACGGTCGAACTGGCCGCGCTCGCCGACGAGCCCGCCGACCAGGACCAGGCCCTCAAGGTTGTGACGGCAGAACTGCCCCGGCTGGGACGCGAACTGCTGGCCACCGCCACCGGCATGCTGGCCTGCAGCATCCACGAATACCTATCCGGCACGCTCGGCCCCCGACGCGCGGTGCTCCGGCTCAAGGACAGCCCCAGCGGCGAGCTCCTGCAGTTCGCTTGGGACGTCACCACCGCCGACTTCGTCCAGGTCGAGGCGACAGGCCGCGAAGAGGCCATGGCCACCTACCCGTTCGGCGCCGAGATGTTCTTCCAGGACTACCTCGCCCTGCTCCAAGGCCGCCTGCAGGTGTGGGACGTGGCCGGCGGCGCGATGGAGTGCTGGCACATCGGACGCCCGCTGGACAGCCTCGTCTACGCCTTCTTCGGCATCTACGGCGAGCACCAGCGCCCCGACCTCGCCGCCCGCTCCTACGCCACAATGGCCGCCGCCATCACCGCCCCGGTGAGCACCCGGTGACGTCGGCGCCGTCCACGGCCGCCGAAGCCCTGACAGGACTGGCCCGTATCCGCCCGCCCGGATGGCTGGCCGCCCCCATGCCCTCGGACCCGGCCGCCCTGCTCGGGCGCGCCCACCAGGCACTCGCCGAAGACCACCTCGGTGCGACGGGCAGGATCAGCGTGCTCAGCACCCGCTACACCGCCGCGGTATTCGTGGTGCACCAAGTCCCGCCGGACAGCTCGCTGATCCTCAAACTCCACGCCGATCCGGCCGCCTACGCCGGGGAGACACTGGCGTACGCGCTGCTCACCGGCACCGCCCCCATCCCCCGGCTATACGGGGAGGGCGAGGCGTCGATGTCGCTGCTGCTGGAGCACCTGCCCGAGGCCGCCGACTGGAGCGGGCCGCAGATGCCCGCGGTGCTGGCCGATCGCGTCGCCGCCGTGCACACCGCCTCGCAGCGGCTGCCTGTCGAAGCTGCCGAGGCCATGGCCGGCTTCACCCTCGCAGCCCTCCAAGGCGCTCCGGCGCCGGATTGGATCGCCGACCCAGGAGCGTACGGCGAGGTCCTGGCCGCCCACGCGGACGCCTACGACCTCGACCTGGTGCCCCTGGGCCACCTCGACCTCAAGCCCGAGCACCTGCGCCGGCGAGGGGACGGCGAGGTGGTGCTGCTCGACGTGGAGAGCGTGCGCCCGGACGTCACCGGGCTGATCGACGTGGTCACCCTGCCCGCCGTCCTACGCCAAGCCGGGCACGAGCTGAGTGCCGACCGGGTCCTGGGTCTGTATCTCGACGCCACGGCGGCACGCGGCGCCAACTGGACGGCGGGAACGTTGAAGTCCGCCCTGCGCGCGTACGCGGCGGCCACTGGGCTGGAGAGCCTGCACGGCCTGGACCAGTAGACGCCGAAGGCCCGGCGCGCGTTGACCACCAGCTTCAACGGGCGCCGGGCCTTCGCACGTCCTACGGGCCCTCGATGCCGACGATGGTGCCGAACGGGTCCCGCAGCTGGGCAATCCGTCGGCCCGGCTCGATGGTCAGCGGCCCGCGGTGATGCTCGCAGCCAGCCCCCAGCAACCGCTCCCGCACCTGGTCGACATCGTCGACGCCCCAATAGACGACTGGGCTGCCGCCGCCCCGGGGGTTGCGCTCGTCGTCGGCAGGATGGAAGCCGACCTCGACCCCGCCGATCTCCACCCACGCGTAGACCACCCCGCTGTCACTGACGTCGAGCTTCACCGGAGTGTCGAGAAGCTCGCCCCACCACCGAGCCGACGCCTCCGGGGCCTCAGCGAAAGTCATCACGGTACGTACAGCATTGAACACAGCACACCTCCGGGGAGAGTCTGCCCCAGGCTGGCGTCAGCCCGCACGGGGCGCCCTTCGCCTGCTCAGCATCGGTTGGCCCCGTTGGGCCCATCGGGGCCAACCAGACCAGCCCCTCCGTCTCCTCCTCCGCCAGGTCCTCCATGACGTCCTCCAGCCCGTGGCGGACAACAGGCGTTGCCGGAGGTGTCCGCTTTGCAGGTCAGCCTGCCTCCAGCACCGTCACGACCCCCGTGGCCGTGCGCCACCTACAGGGAGAGGAAAGGGCAGTGGAGGCAAAGAAGACGGCGGCAGCGGCGGAGACGTACCGGGAGCGGGCGGAGCGCCGGCGGCGGACGCGGGGAACGGGCGAGGCCCGGGGCGGGTGGCAGCGCACCGAGGAGAACGAACACCTGCTCCGACTGGCGACCCGGTACAGCACGCTGACACTCCACCAGGCCGCCTACGCGTGCCGGGGCGGACGGATCGAGGCCGCGCGGCGGCGGGTGCGGCTGATGACCGAGGCCGGGCTGCTGCTCCGCAGTGCGGACGTCCGGTGGGGCGCGGACGGTTCTGTGGCCCACCGAGCGCGGGGCCGGATCGCGGGCACCGGGCTGAGCGCCCCGCGGCCGCCGGGCGAGCGGCTGCTGCACCGCCTGGCCGTCGCGGAGGCCGGGATCACGCTGAAGGCGCACGGGTACACCGTGCTCTCCGAGCGGGAGGTGCACGCCGCCGAAGCAGTGCCCGGCCGCGCGGCCGAACTCCTGGAAGCCCTTGGGGTACCCCGGGTACCCGGGGTACCCACCGGCGCTCGCCGCGGAGAGACACTGGCCGTGCCCGTGGGCGCCCACGCCGTGCACTGGCCGGACCTGCTCGTCGTCGAGCCCGACCCGAGATTCCCGATCGCCGTCGAGGTCGAGCTCACCGCGAAGTCCCCGGCGGCGATCCGGGCGATTCTGCGGGCCTATCGGCAAGCGGGGCGCCGGGTCCTCTACCTGACCACCGAGCCGGTCATCCGCCGGCTGAAGGGCAGCCCGGGCGGGGATGGGTGGTGGGTCGACGGCGTTGCTCAGGAGCTCGGGTTGCTACCGCGGGGCGAGCCCCGTCCGGACGTCGGAAGGCTCAGCGTGCGGCCGTTCACCTCCGTGGACCCCGCCGTGGCCCGCCGGGCGTCTGCCGCCCTCATCTGTTCGCCGCAAAAGGCCGGTTGACCTGCGGCTTAACGAGAGCACAACCGGGGACACAGAAGAGGACACGAGGACGCAGGCGTCGCCGGCGGGGATGGCCCGGGGTGGATAACGCGCAGCTCCCGCTCGACGCCACCCCGGTATCCACGCGGTTGCCGCTGTCAGCGCACGTCGCCGTACGCGGTCTCCTCGATCGCGCGCAGGATCAGCCGGAACTCGGGCGCAGCCTTGATGACGATGGCGTCGAACTGGGCGAGGACGCTGCCGCCGGCGGCCGTTCAAAGTCACAGGTGGCCGTGCTGCCCGGAAAGAAGCACAGGCGCTCATGCGGAAGGATCTCGCCGCCGCCGAAGGCTCGGCCCGCACCATAACTGACCTCCGCGTCCAGGCCGAGGCGTTGGCGCAGATCACCAAATTGATAACCGGGCGGGACCCAGCCACAGCCGAGGTACTGTTCGCCGACGCCTTACATTGGCCAACTCCGAACTTCTACCGCTACAGCTATGAGAAGGCTGTGCGTTGAGCAGGATCGCCAATGCGATGGCCGCGTGGAACCCTGTCGCCGCGGAATGCTTGGCCCGCACCATCACCGACCCCTTCGAGCGGGCCGGAGCATCGACGGAGATCGCCAAGATACTCATGCGATAAGGCCCTGGCCTCGTGCGTCAGGAAACGCGGCCCGCGAGGTCAGGAGTTCGAGCAGTCGTCCTTCCATACGCCGCCCTCACGCACCCAATCCCTTCGCTTCTGTCCCGTCTCCTTGTCATAGTCGTAGGACACCACCGCGTGGGTCCCCGACAGCTCGTCTATGTGGACGGTCTTGACGGGTATCGCGCCCCACCGCTTGTGCGTCACGTCCGCTACTGCAGCAACCGTCTTGAGTGACGACATCGACTGACACCGCTTCGACATGAGCCGCCAAGCGGCCGGAGCGTCCGGGGCCGTAAGCGCCTGCCCGTAACTCCGCACGGAGTTCTCCAGGACCGCATCGTGGTACTGGGGGCTCTCCTCGTTGGAGCAGGCAGATGCGCCGAGAGCCAGGAGCACAAGGCCAGCGGCCGGGACGGTCGTGCAGACACGCAAGAGATCTCTCCTCGGTGATACGGGACGGCCGAGTCACGACTTCCACCACGGTGAGGCCGTCGGCACGGAGCATCTCATTGTCGGTGTGGCTGGACCTGGAGACGGACAGACGCCCCGGTACCACCTGGTTGTACCGCAACCGGGGTAAGGAGGAGACGCTCGCCCGGTGGTGACGCCAGACAGTTGCCACCACATGAAGATCACGATCTGCAGCTGCAGTACTAGGGCACGTATCGCGTTGTGATCACCAGAGCCGTCAACGGCTCGATCTACGAGCGGAGCACGGCCAAGGAATGGTGTTGCCCTCGCCTGCGGTGATCACTAGGGTCGGTCAGGTGACTGCCGGGTCGGCCTTGGGCCATGTACGAGTGAGTTTTCCGGCCTCGGCGTGAGCCCGAGGTGGGCCAGAGGCCCGCCCCCTTCTCCGAGTCTTTGCGCCTGACGCCCGCATGCGGCGCCCTTTCCAGCGGATCCCAAGACCGGAGACACACCACTGATGCCCTATGGTCAGCCATACCCATATGAATTCGAACTGCCGACGGTCGGCGTGCAGTTGAACCACACTGCCGTCTACGCCAGCGACCGGTACCTGTCCGCGGAGTTTCTCGCCGCGGTCCTGGGCCTGAAGGTCGGCGCCCCGTTTGGGCCGTTCCTGCCCGTTGACCTCGGCAACGGCGTGACGCTCGACTACTACGAGAAGAGGAACGAGGCGATCCAGTCACAGCACTACGCCTTCCTCGTGCCTGACGAGCAGTTCGACGCCGCGATCGCCCGTCTGGAGGCGGTCGGGGTTACCTACTACGCCGACCCCGGCCACACCGACCCGGGCAAGATCAATGGCCTATTCGGTGGCCGCGGCGCTTACTTCGACGACCCGGACGGCCACAACATGGAGATCATGACTCGGCCCTACGTCCGCCCCTAGAGGTTGCGACCGAGCTCTGATCAGGTGGCGGCCCGAGTGAGGTCGTTGATCCAGATCATCGAGGCGCGTAAGTGGAGGCCTGCGAGGTAGCTGTCCGGGTCTTGTCGTACCTGGTGGCGATGCCTCGCCAGGCCTTGAGCTTGTTGATCAGGCGCTCGACGGTGTTCCTCTCCTTGTAGAGGTCAGCGTCGTGGCCGACGGGCCGGCCGCCCCTGGAGCCCTTCTTCTTCCGGTTGGCGGCCTGGTCGACCTTCTCCGGGATGACGGCCTTGATGTGGCGTTTGCGCAGGTGGGCACGGTTTCCGCGGGACGAGTAGGCCTTGTCCCCGGCGATGGCGTCGGGTCTGGTGCGGGGGCGGCCGACGGGCCCACGGACCCGGATCTTCTTCAAGACGGGGATGAACTGCGGGCTGTCGGCTGCCTGCCCGGCGGTCAGGACGAACGCCAGCGGGCGGCACTTGCGGTCGGCGGCGAGGTGAACCTTGCTGGTCTGCCCGCCCCGCGAGCGTCCCAGGAGAGCGGCCTTCAGCCGGAGCTTTCGGCGGCGCCGGACGCGTCGCCGCTCCTCCCGCTCGGGATCCGCTTCGACAGCCTGTCCGTTTTGTTCTTCGGCGCCGCCCCCTTTGACCTGGCCTTCTCCTCCTCGGCGGCAGCCTTCTCCAGGGCGGTGAGCACGTCCTCGCTCAGGTGCATCCCGGCAGCGTCGTGGTGAGCACGTGCGGTGGTGGAGTCGATGCTGACCAGGGACAGGTCCACCTCGCCCCGCTTCGCGGCCTCCGCGATCAGGCCCTCCAGCAGGGCCTCGAACACGCCGGCGTCCCGCCACTGCCGGAAGCGGTTGGAGACGGTCGACCAGGCGCCGAGCTCCTGCGGCATCTCGCGCCACTGCCCGCCAGTCTTGAACCGCCAAATCACACCCTCGAACTGCTGCCGCAGTCGCTCGGGGTACGGGCCGTACTCGCCGATCGGCAAGTACGGCCCGATGAACTCCCACTCTGCATCCTTCAGTTGCACTCGCGTCACGCAAAATGATCTACCGGATCAGAGACCCAGGCGGGGTCGAATCTACGGATTGATCACGACTCGATACGCGCCCTAGGTCTTACGTCGCCGCAGTCATGCGCTACGTGGCTGGTGCGGGTGGCCCGCAAACTGCCGCGAACCCGCAGGCCCGCTTTGCAGGCAAGATGGGCCACGCGCCGCAAGGCACGCGCACCGAGCACAGCCGCGAGGGACGCGTGCCCCGACGGCCGCGCACCAAGCGTCAGCAGGCAGGTTGGCGGCGCCCTCGCACGGGTGACACGCACAGCTTCAGCTCAGCAGGCGCTATCTCTTGACGCATGATCACCTCCAGCCGCTGGCTGCACGCTGCCACCGCTCTCGCCGGCCTGACCGTCGCCCTGCTCCCCGCCACAACCGCCTCGGCCGGCCCCGCCACCGCCGCGCACACCGTGCCGGTCCTGCGGCGGGCGCTGCCGGAGCCGCCTCCCGCCGACGTCGCCCGCAGCGAACTCCGCGACCTGAACGTGGACGCCCCGCACGCGATGGCCGGCTACAGCCGCACGAAGTTCCCCCACTGGGCAATGCAGGGCAACCAGTGCGACACCCGCGAGATCGTCTTGCAGCGCGACGGCCAGAACGTCGTCCAGGACGACAAATGCCGCGCCGTCTCGGGGACCTGGCACAGCGAATACGACGGCAAGAACCTGACCGCCGCAAGCCAGGTCGACGTCGACCACATGGTGCCGCTCGCCGCCGCCTGGCGGGCCGGCGCCGACCAGTGGGACACCCCGCGCCGCAAAACCTTCGCCAACGACCTCGAACACTCCCAGCTCATCGCCGTCTCCGCCGCCTCCAACCGGTCCAAGGGCGACCAGACCCCCGACCTGTGGAAGCCCCCGCTCCAGTCCTACTGGTGCACCTACTCCCGCGCCTGGATCGACGTGAAGCACCTCTACCAACTCAACGTCACCGAGGCGGAGAAGACCGCACTCGGCGAGATGCTCGACACCTGCGTCCACTGATGCAGACCCCCGAACCCGCCGTCTGCGACGACCAGGTCGTCGCAGGCCCCGGCGGCGCCATGACCGACGAAGTAGGAGTCATCACAGGCGACCTCACCATCCGCACCACCCGCCAGGCCGACCACCACGTCGTCGTCACCATCCAGTACACCGGCGCGGACGAGTGGTACACCCTCACCGGCAGCCCCGTAGCTGTTCCCGACGGCCAGATCGAGGACTACCACCACCGCGTCCTCGACGCCGTCGAGGCCGGCGCGCAGGCCGTAGCCCCGCAATAGCCGTGCTCTGACGCATTTCCGCATCGTCGTTGCCCGGGGACGGCTGGTTCAAAGGACGTAACCCCGCCCACGGGAGCGGAGTTGACCGGTCATGGACGACCTCGCCTCCCCCGTGACCGGCACCTACTCCGATGCTTCGCGTGAACCGCTGATCACTCTCATCGAGGCACGCGATGTGGTGCGACTGCTGCTGCACTTCGCGGAAACCCACACCCACGACTCTGTCGAGGAACGAGACGCCTACGCCCTGGCTACCGAGCTGGCGGGCCGGCTCACGTCGGAGTGAGCGGATCAGAAGTCGTGGAGCACAACCACTTCGAACTCTGCGGACATTGACCACGTCATGAGGATGTACACCGGGCCGTACTGGGTGTTCGTCCGCAGCGCCTCGAACTGAACCAGTTCACGGCTGCAGAAACGGTGAAACAGCACGTTCATCTGCTGAAACTCGGCATCGGTCAGCGCACCGCCATCAGACTGTTGGACCCAGTGAGAGTGCGTTCTTGGCGCGCGTGACGGATTCCTCCGAGGCAGGTCCGCCGGGATTCTCGATGGCCAGGGCCTGGTTGAGGGTGACGAAGGGGCGCATCCGCTGCTCGTAGCGGGCATACGCGGTGCGGTGGTCGCCGTTGGCTTGGGCAAGGCAGTCGGCCAGCACGTGGGCGCCTACGAGGGCCAGGCTGGTGCCCTGCCCCGAGAGGGGAGAAGGGCAGTAGCCGGCGTCTCCGAGCAGGGTCACCCGGCCCAACGACCACTGGCCCATGCGGATCTGGGCCATGGCGTCGCAGTAGAAGTCGGGCGCCTTCTGGGCGGCCTCGGCCAGGCGAGTCCCTTCCCACCGCATCAAGGCGAGCTTGTCCACGACGAGCTGCCGCAGGGCGCCGCCGCCGCGGAGGTCGGGGGCGAGGGGGGCGGACTCGAAACCGAAGGCGATCCTGAGTTCGGTGTTGCCGCGTACGGGCATGATGCCGAAGCCCGTGTCGCCGTCCCGCAGCCACATCTGCCAGTCTTCCAGGGCGAGGAAGTTGTCCGCGCTGAATACCGAGAGATAGCTGCCCAGGTGATGGGCGTAACGCTCCTCCGGACCGAAGGCCAGGCGCCGTACGGTGGAATGGAGGCCGTCGGCTCCGACCACCAGGTCGAAGGCGCGGGATGGCCCGTGCGCGAATTCGACGCGCACGCCGGTCTCGTCCTCGTCGAGCTCGGTGATGCTGTCGCCGAAGAGGTACTCGACGCCTGCGCGCGTGTGCTCATACACCATCCGGACCAGGTCCTCGCGCAGCACCTCGATGTCTTCGCTGTCGAGCCGGCCGCTGCTGAAGGTCGCCTCGGTGGAGCGATCGACCTCGTGGCCGTCGGGGTCGAGGATCGACATGCCGCGCATCCGGGTCCGTACACGGCTTGCCCGCTCCAGCAGGCCCATTCGCTCCACGACTTCGAGCGCGACGCCACGGATGTCCACGGCCTGGCCGCCGGGGCGTTGGCCCGGAGCGCGCTCGACGACAGTGGGCGCGAAGCCGTGGCGGCGCAGCCAGTAGGCCAGGACGGGCCCGGCGATGCCGCCGCCGGAGATGAGTACGGTCTGCATGAGAAGCTCCTCCAGTGCTTTGTACGGCGTAAGCGATCTGAACGTACGTCGTACGCGCAACCCCTTCAACTGGCCGAAATGGAGCCTTGTACTAGGGCAGATGCCCTCCGCACGGCGTCGCCACTGCTACCCTCTGTACTAGTACAGGGCAGGAAGGCGGCAGTACGTGACGAAGACCACGGGCGCAGTTGGCGATCCGCCCTATCTGCGCATCGTCGCCGTGATCCGGCGGCGCATCGCGGACGGTGAACTCGCCCCCGGGGACCGGGTTCCCTCGACCCGGCAGATCGCCGGGGAATGGGGCGTCGCGCTCGCCACCGCCACCAAAGCCCTGGCCACTCTGCGTCTGGAGGGACTGGTCGAGGCCCGGCCCCGGATCGGCACGGTCGTCGCCGGAACCGCCCTCCCCGCGCCGGCCCGCAGGCGCCCGTCACCTGCCCCGGACCCCGAGCTGGAGCTGAGCCTCGACCGGATCGTCCGTACCGCCATCGAGATCGCCGACGCCGAAGGGCTCTCGGCGCTCTCCATGCGTGGCGTCGCGGCCCGGCTCGGCGTCGCGGCAATGTCAACCTACCGGTACGTCCCGAGCAAGGAAGACCTCGTCCTGCACATGGCCGACGCCGCGTTCGGCGAGGGGTCCTACAACGCGGACGCCCCCGAGGGCTGGCGCACCCGCGTCGAGCTGGGTGCCCGGACCTTGTGGAGCCTGTACCGCAAGCACCCGTGGCTGGCCCAGCTCGGCTCTCTCACCCGCCCTCTGCTCGTGCCCAATCTCATGGTCCACGGCGAGTGGATACTCGGCGCCCTCGACGGCCACGGCCTCGACCCCACGACGCTGTTCGACATCCACGTCCTGCTCTACAGCCATGTCCAGGGCCTGGCAGTGCACCTGGAGATGGAAGCTCATGCCGAAGCCGCCACGGGCCAGTCGGAGGACCAGTGGATGGACAGCCGCGCCCCCGCTCTCCGAGAACTGGTGGAATCCGGCCGCTTCCCGACCTTCACCAAGGTGGTCGGATCCTTCGAGGGCGGCTACGACCTGCGTCTCGATGCTGTCTTCGAATTCGGCCTCACAGCACTCCTCGACGGTCTGACTTCCATCGTCGAAGGTCAGGAAGCCGGCACGTAGAAACATGAACGAGTTACTTTAGGGATCGCACGGACCGGAAGAAAGACGACGCCCCCGCCGGAGGAGCGAGCGGGGGCGTCGGGGCCAGGTGGACGGGTCAGAACTGAAGGACCCAGCCGTTGAGCGTTCCGGTGGAGCCAGGATCGGTGTCCTCCACCTGAAGCTGCCACTCTCCACTGATGGGCTGCGCGGGAATGTCAACGGTGAAGAGCTTCTGCATGTGGCCGCCGGGCTGGATACCCACCGCCTTGAGCGGGTAGAGCTTGCCGCCCGGGCCGAGCAGGCTGATGTTCAGGTCGCCCTGCCATTCGTGGTCCAGGTCCACCCATACCTTCGCCTTGGTGGGCGTGGTTCCGGACGAACGCCAGATGTCCGTGCCGGTGGCAACGGTGGCCTGATCCGGGATTGCCACGCTGGTGCGGTTCTCGTACGTCGGGAACGCGACCGACCACGACTTGAGGGTCCCGATGCTGCCGGTGACGGAGTCGGTGACCTTGAGATTCCATGTGCCGTCGGCGGGAGAGTCGGAAGCATTGATGATGTACGTCTTGTTGACCGAGGTGGTGGTGTCGGTGGTGGAAACGGTCTTCAGGACGTAGGTCTTGGAGCTGGGGCTGATGAGCTCCAGCTTGAGGTCGCCGATCTTCTGATGGGTGAGGTTGACCGAGACCTGCGTAGCGGAGGAGGCGTTGCCGCCGACGTTCGCCGCTGACACGCTGGCGGAGATGTTGCCGTTGTCGGGGATGGAGACGTTGCCGAGCTTGCTGAAGGGGAACTCCAGCGACCAGTTGAGTAGGGTGCCGACACTGGTGGAGTAGCCGTTCGCCAGCTTCAGCTTCCACGTGCCGGATGCCGGGGAGGAGGAGGCGTCCACGTAGTAGGCGGAGCCGATGGGACCACCGACGGACGGCGCTTCGATGCCCGAGGGTGTGGCTGCGGCCGGGGTGGCCGAGTCGTCCAGGTGGTAGGTCTTGCCATTGGGATCGATGAGGTCGACGTTCAGGTTGTTCAAGCCCAGTCCGTCCACGTCGAATTCCAGGCGCAGCCGGGACGGTGCGTTGCCGGGAACAGTGGAAGTGAGCTGACGGGTGAGGGAGCCGGAGCCTTTGCCGGGGATGGCGGAGTCCTTCTCGTCCCAGACCATCGTCGGCCGGGGCTTGGGGTCGGGCTTGGCCGCCAGTGTGTCTGCGGCGGCACCCACCTGGATGCGGGGTGTGGTGGCCTCGGTGTAGCTGATGGCCTTGCCCGTGCTGGCGAGTGTCTTGACCAGGTTGCTGAGGGAGGCGTCAGGAGCGGCTTGGCGGAGAACGGCGAGGGCCCCTGTGACGTGCGGTGTGGCCATGGAGGTGCCGTTCTTGGAGCCGTAGGTGCTGCCCGGAAGGGAGCTGATGACGCCCTGGCCCGGAGCGAACACGTCGACGAGCGGGCCACGGTTCGTGTAGCTGGTGAGCTGGTCGTCGTCGGTGACGGCACCGACGGTGACGGCGTTGGGGACGCAGGCGGGCGAGTTGACGGCGTTGGTGTAAGCCTGGTTTCCGGCGGCGGCGACGGTTGCGACGCCTTCGTTGTAGAGGGTGTTGATGATGGCGGCACGTGGGTCGGCGTCGCAGGCTGCGGTATAGCGACCTCCGCCCAGGCTCAGGTTGACGGCGATGACGGGCTTGCCGGCCTGCTTGTATGCGTCGACCTTCTCCAGGGCGGCGAGCTGGTCGGAGGTGAAGCTCAGGGCGCAGGGGGTGACGGATCCGCAGTAGTCGGGCGAATCGAACCGGGAGAAGACCTGGATGGCGATGATCTTCGCACCGGGGGCTACCCCTTGCTTGGGGGCGCCGGCCAGGCCGGTGCCGTTGCCCGCGGCGATGCCTGCGACGTGGGTGCCGTGGGAGCAGGCGTCGCCCATTTCGGCGCAGTGGCCACTGTCGGCGTCGGCGGACCCGGGTCCTTCTTGGACGTCAGTGCCGCCGGGGCACAGGCTGGCGGAGCCGTATGTTTCGTCGGTGGTGGAGAAGCAGGCTTCGTCGGTGACGCGCCCGCCGAGGAAGGGGTGTTTGACGGCCACTCCGGTGTCGAGGATGGCGACGGTGGAGCCGGAGCCGTCCAGACCTTTGGCCGTGGTCTTGTCCGCGCCGACGAGGGGGACGGTCTGGTCCAGGGAGGGCGGGACAGGTACGTCTTCGGTGACGGAGAGGACACCGGGATCGGCGGACAGCTTCTTCAGTCCGGTGGTGTCGACGCGGAGCGTGGTGACGGGCACCTTTTTGAAAGTGCGCACGACTTGACCGGCTTCGGCGGCGGCGGAGAGGTCGCTGCGGTTAACGGCGACAACGTTCACGCGGATCTTCTTGCCGCCTTCGGCCGCTTTATAGGTGGCGGAGGAGACGGGATCGACGGTGCCGACGGGGTCAAGGTCACCGGCTTGCGCAGTGGTGGGCAGGACGGCGAAACCGATGGTTATCGCTCCCGCGATGACGGCAGCCCACAGGGGTCTTTTCATCAGTGCTCCAGCTTTCAGGGCGTACAGGGCAGCGGGAGGGGCGACGGGGACGCCCCTCCCGCTGGTGATACCGGGGGTGGCTCAGGTGGCGTTGGCGCCGTTCTTCGGGTTGCCGCCGCGCTTCACGGCCTGGAGGTAGGTGTAGGCGATGGAGCGGCAGGGGGACTTGAAGCGGTACGCGGAGCAGGTGTAGTCGCGCAGCGTGGTGTGGAAGGCGTTGTCGACGTTGGACTTCTTGTCGCGGTCGAGGTAGTAGCGGTAACCCTTGTAGGTGTTGCCGATGAGGCCGTAGCCGTAGTCGTGCATGTCGCACGCGGAGATGAAGTTGTAGCCGGACGGCTTGTCAGGCGCGGAGGTGCAGTGGTCATGGAGGATGCCGATGACCCAGTAACCGGACGGGAGTTGGCGCCAGTAGGGCTGGTGCCAGCCGTAGTGGGCGGCCCATGCGGCGCAGCCGTTCTTCAGGTACCACAGCCAGTCGGTGGCGCGGCTGCAGTGGCCGGGGTAGGAAGCGGCGCTGGAGAGGTCAGCCTTGGTGATGTCGCCGGCCGGGGGCTGGGTGGCGGCGGTGTTAGTGATGTCTGCTGCGCCGTTGAGCGTGGATTCGCCGGCTGGGCGTGCGGGGCCGACGGGTTCGACGTTGGGACTTCCGTCGGTGGAGGTGGTGAAGTCGAGGTCCCAGCCGCCATTGGACGGGGAGACGATGTCGGCGACGCGGCCGGTGGAGTCGTAGCTGTAGGTGGCGAGCGGTTCGGTGGATTCCACCGGGTTGGTCACCGCTTTGAGCAGGCCGGTGGAGTCGTAGCTGTAGCGGGCTACGGTCTGGGTGGTGGTGCCGGTGGTGAGGTCGATCGCTTTGGCCCGGCCGGTGTATTCGCCGTCCGCGGTCGAGGTGGCGGTGGTGGCCGTGGAGTAGGTGACCTTGAGAGTCTGGGCCGGGGATTCGCCGCCGGCGGCCATGCTCACGGTGGAAACGCGGCCCTTGGAATCGTAGGAGACAGTGTCGGTGCCGGTGGATCCGGTGCCAACGGCGGTGACCCGCCAGGTGTCTGAGCCGGGGGCCTTCTGTGCCCAGGTGTAGGTGGGCTTAACGTCGGCGGCTGCGCCGCTGAAGGTGTCGTCACTGTCGGCGGCGGACTTCAGGTCCGCGTTCACGACTTCCTTGATGGTGGTGGTCATGACACCGAGGTTGCTGTCCCACTTGGACGTCTCGGTGAGGGTGGAGCCGTCGGTGGCGGTGTACTTGTTGATGCTTCTGCCGTCGGGGGTGGAGAGGGTGTCGGTGAGGTTGTAGCGGGTGCTTTCCCCGACTTCGAGATCGGTGACGGTGTAGGCACCGGAGGCAGCTGCGAGCTTGCGGTTGAGCTGGCCGCCGAGGAATTCGGCTTCCCAGCCCTGACCGAAGACGCCGAGGTCGGCGCGGGAGGGATCGGCGGACTGGGGCTTGGCAACGCCGTTGACTTCGGTGACGGCGTGCTTACGGCCCATGAGTCCGGCGGGGGCGTCGGTTTCGTTGATTTCGAAGGTGTTGGTAGCGGTGAAGTAAAGGCCGGGGCCGACTTGTTGGACGGCCCCGTCGGCGAGTGGCTGGTCGGGGTTGGCGGCGGCGCCGGCCGGGGGCTGCGGGAGCAGCATGGTCATGCCTAAAGCGGCGGCCAGCGGCAGCATGATTTTGCGCATGGATGTCCCCTCGTTGGTGATCCCTTTGCGAGATCGAGAGCGGACACTAGTGCGACCGAGAGAACTTCCACAAGATGTTTAAAAAGGGAGTCAAGTAATCCGCTTTTTTTCTTGACCGACACGAGGGAGCTACTGGGTTGACCACCGGGAGCACATGAGTATCTGTACTCATGTGCTGGGCCCTAGCAGTCCCTGAAAATGTGAACATGACACGTTCACGGGTTCTTACAGGGGCGGGCGCAGCAGTGCTTACGATGCTGGCGCTGGCGGCTTGCGGCACACAGAGGGGTCAAGACGGAGCGCGCAGCAGCGCCGACGCCGTAGGCGCGCAGCCGGTGGCATCCGAGCCGAGCCCGGACGCGGAGGTGGCATTCATGCAGATGCTGGAGCGGGTAGGTAGGCCGTGCGTGCCGGACGCTCCGGCGGAAGAGACCGGCTCGGATGATCCCTTGCCGGGCGAGCACCCGCCCACCCGCCCCAGCGAGCTGCTCCCGGTGGGCGAGAAGCCGCCCACCGCCAACGCGAGCCCTACCGCTACGGCTGAACAGCCCAAGCTGAACGGTGTGGAGAAGTGCGAAGGCCGCGAGCATTCCACCCGCATCACCAAGGCGCTCACGGACCTGAAGAACCCTCAGGCCGCCCAGGTCAGGGCTGCCCTCAACCGGCTCGGCTACATCAACAGCCGCATCCACGACCTCACCGAGGCGGCCGGCACCGTGCGCTTCTACCTGGACTTGCGCGTGATGGGCGGACAGCTAGCAGTCAAGGGCGCGGCCGGTGGAGGGACCGTAAGCGCGCAGGCATTCGCTTACCCAGAGCAAGGCAAATTCGCGCCGGAAAAGCGGAATTAGGCTGATCGCTTTACAACCTCACGGCATCTGGCCGCGATTTGAACGCGTCCGTGAAAATGAAGCTCCCGGTGGCCGTGGTCTCGGCCCAGACCACCGAGTTCGGGCGTGTGCCGCGGTCCGTTATAGACGCCACGAGCGAGCAGGTCTGATCTGCGGAATCTGTGACATGGCACGTCACAGATTCCGCGCACGTCAGAGTCCGGAACCGGCAGCCATCACTCACAGTGTCACGGTCACGGAACTACCAGTGGCACAGGCCATGGGCGGGGACGGCACTGGGCGTCCTTGAATTCTTCCGCCGGCGCACCCCAGCGCGTCTTCGGTCTCGGGCCATGGGGCCCCCTACGGTGGACTCACCTCGTGCCAGTCGTCGTAGGGCCACAGGTGCGGCAGTCGGGGACATGGCGTTGGAGGACGGGATGGTGCAGGTCTCGCCGGGCGAGCTGGATGACCGGGTGCTGGGGCGTACCTGGACGGTGCGCCTTGATGCCGCCGGCCGGAGTAGCGCGGCGGTGCGTGTCTCGTGCAGCCGCCCCGCATGCGTCCCGGAGCGCCTGGCGACCACGGCGGCCGGCCGTACCGCGGCGGTGGCCCATCTCAAGGCGCACCTCAAGGCGATGGCCGGCCCGCGGGCTCAGGCGTTCTGCGTCTGCAAGGCCGAGCACTGCCACCTCCACACACCTGCTGCTCGCTTCGACGAGCGCCCGGAGCGCGGCGTGCCGTGGCGGTGCGGCGGGCCGGTGGTCCTGTCCGTCGTCACCGACCGGGAGGGCCGCTGGTGGCGGGCGATGGAATGCTGCTCACGGTGCGCGGCCGCCACCCCCGGAGCCACGACCGTCGCCACCGCACCACTTCCGCCCCGGACTGTGAGTACCGTCGCCGACGCCGCCCGGCCCGTTGCCGCGCCTGTGGGCGGTCCGCAGTTCTCCGACCGCTCCTGCGCCGGTGGTCCGCAGACGGTGCCCGCTGCCCGGTCCACTCGCCAGCGTCCCGCGCGGGACGGCCGGATCGCCGGGCACGTCGTCCCGCACGGTCTGCGGCCGCTTGAACTGCGCGATGAACTGACGGAACTGGGCGACCGGTTCCGTTCATACCAGCAGCGGACCGAACCGGACCTGGCGCTGCTGGCCGACCTCCACACACGGAAAGCGGCCGCGTTCACCCGGTGGGCCGACGTCACCGGCGACAGGCACCTGCGACGGGAGTCTCAACGTGCCGAACAAGCCGCCCAGACCACCCGCCTCCAGCACCAGCAGCGGGCCACCCGGCCCACGGACGATCCTGATAACGACGGCCCCTCGGCCGTGGCCCGGCTGGCGCGCGCTAAAGGGGCACTGCTCAGGTTGGAGCCGAGGCACAGCAGCGTGGCCACGAGGAGGCACACCGCCCGCCGAAGGGAGCGGGACACCATCTCAGTCGGCATGGCGCACCTGCACCCATCCGTCCTTGGACGCATACGGTGAGTCGGGGAAGTAGGAGGCCTTTGGGCTGTCCCGCTTGGACCAATACCGGGGTTCGTTGGTCAGCTTCCACATGCCGTCCTGCCACTTCAGGATGAGCATGTCGGCCTGGTCCTTGAGCGGGTTGTCGTCCGGTCCGCCGTCGGGCTTAGTGGCGAAGCGGTCGTAGGTCATCCAGATCTCGACAACCTTGCCGTCGTCCGACAGCGACCGCATCCGCACCGCTTTGACCGCCGTAGTAAAGGTGATTCCAGCAGGAACGCCGCCGGACGGTGGAAGGTTGAGGGCCTCGCGGAACTTGCGGACATCGCTGATCTGCTCGTCGATGTAGCCCGGCGCATCCTTGGAGACGATGGCCTGCAACTGCTGCCGGGCCTTCTGATCGTCCAACCAGGCGTATTCCTCCCAGAAGTAGACGGCTGCCGAGATCTGTCCGTTGGGGGTGTTAGGGAACCCGGTGGAGATGCCGTCCTTCTGTCCGGTCGGCGCCTTCAACGTGATCTTCCGCCCCTTGTCCGGGGTCATCGGGCCACTACTTCCCGGGGCGGATGACGAGGCTGAGGGTGCCGATACCGACGGGCTTGCCGTGGCCTTCGACGATTTGCTGTCGTCATCGCCGAGTAGCGAGAAGGCGGTGATGCCGCCGGCGACCAGGGCGCTCGCGATGAGGACGCCGATGCCGGCGAGGGTCAGTTTGGCGCGGCGGGCCTTGCGGTCGTGATGCTCCATCAGCCCGCCCCTACTTCGCCATGTTGTAGAAGGCGAGCACCAGCGAGGAGGTCACGCCGATACCGCCGGCGCCCACCAGGCTCCACAGGACGCCCTGCTTGCCGCGGGCGGCCAAGGAGGCCCGCTCGGTGTTGTGGCCGACGGCGACGAGCATCCAGGCGACCAGCGAGCCGAGGACCGCCGCGGACAGGCCGATGCCCGCCGTCCAGCCCAGGATCGTCTTCGTCGGGTTGCTGACCTCCTTGGGCAGCTGGGGGGTGTAGTCGGGGACGACGCCCCCTTGCCGCCGGTGTCATCGGCCAGGACGTGCCAGTGCGGGTCGGTGACGACGCTGTGCAGGGTGCTCAGGAACTGACTCATGGCCGATACCTCGTCAAAGTGCAGGAACAGGAACGGAAAGCGGCGCGGGGCGCGGGGCGTGGGGCAGCGGGTCGCCCCAGGCGGCGCGGGCCGCGGCGTGGACGGCGGCGGCGAGTTGCCCGGCAGCCTGCCGGGTGCGTGGCCGCAGCCGGGAGGGGATGCCCAGGCCGTGGGCCCGGATCCCGGGGTCGTAGGGCAGGTGCACGACGGCGGCCGTGCGCGGGCCAAGCATGGTGGCGCCGGCCCGGACGACGGCCGGGGTACGGCCGTCGGTGGGGGCCACGAGCGCCACCACGGCGCGTTGCAGCGGCAGGCCCTCGGCGTGCAGGGCCATCACGGCCTGTTGGAGGGCCTGGATGCCTTGGGCGGTCGCAGCCGCACACAGCACCGGGATCGCATAGGGCAGTTCGCACCACCCGCGGGTCTGCCCCTGACGCCCTGCGCAGCGGGCCGCCAGGACGTCGTGGGCCATGGGGTGGGCGGTGTCGGCAACCACGGCCTGCCAGCCATCGATGGCCGAAAGCTGATGCCAGGCGGCGGGTTCGTCCGGCAGGGCGAGCGGCCGGGTGTGCCAGTCGCGGCCGTCGGTCAGTACTTGCCACTGACTGCCGTCGAGTCCGGGGCGACAGGACGCGGCCTGTCGCACCTGGGCCGGGGACAGCGGCTGGTCGGCGGGCAGGGCGGCCAGCCCGGCCGCCGGGCCGCCGGATGTCCAGGCGGGCCAGGGCGACGACAGCCGGGGGGCGGTGTCGAGCACCACCGTGGCCCCGGTCGGCGCCAGGGCGCAGGCAAGGAGGTTGGCCACAATTGACCGCCCGCTGCCGCCCACGGCGGACAGCACCGGGGCTACCAGGCGCGTCCCTTGCGCCATCACCGCCGACGGCGCCGGCTGCTTCCTCACCCTTACCCCCGAAGAATGTGCAAATGTTCGCTCTTGCTAATTTCTGATGACTAATTAGGTAGATGCAGGGGGCATCACACCCTACACTCGCGAGTCACGCGGGCACGAGAGTGATTCCCAACTGCCCGACTGGTGACCTGTGACGGCATAGTGTCACGCACACTCACGCATATGCCAGGGCTTTGGTTCCCCGGCACATCAGGACGCGTGCAGCTTTGGGAGAGCAAAGTAGCGGTACGGGCCAGAGGGGGGCTGCGTGCGAATCAAGCGGTGGGTGGCAGCGGGCGCGGTGGGCGCGGTGATGACCCCTTTTGCCCTCGGCCTGGGTGTCGTGCTGCTGATCTCGACGTTCGATGACCGCAACGGTGGGAACATCCCGCTGCCGACCGCCAACGCGCTGCGGATCGGCCGAGGCGGCGTGCCCGCTGAGTACGCGCAGCTGATCATCAACGCGGCCGCCGCGTGCAGCGAGGGGCTCGCCCCCTCGATCCTGGCCGCGCAGCTTGAGGCCGAGTCCAACTTTGATCCCACGGCGATATCCCGCAGGCCGGACCGCACTCCGATCGCGTTCGGGATAGCGCAGTTCATTCCGGAGACGTGGGCGACCCGTGGCGTCGACGGCAACGGCGACGGGGTTAAAAACGTGATGGACCCAGCCGACGCGATCCCCGCCCAGGGGCAGATGATGTGCTCTCTGCTGCACACCGCCAAGCAGCACCCGGACTACAACGGCTCCCCCATCGAACTCGCCCTGGCCGGTTACAACGCCGGGTGGGGCCGTGTCGATCAGTTCCGCGGCGTGCCGCCGAGCTCCTTCGCCGGCGGCGAGACGTACGACTACGTCCGCAAGATCATGGCGGGCGCCGCCAAGTTCGCCGCCCCGGTCTCCAGCACCAACGTCGACCTCCCCGCGGGCTACTCGCTGCCCTCCGACGCCCCGGCCGCAGTACGCACCGCGGTGGCCTGGGCCTTGCAGCAGCGGGGCGGCTGGTATCAGTGGGGTGGCGACTGCACGCAGCCCCTCGGCAACACGCCCTCCCGCCGATGCGGCTGCTCCTCGCTGATGCAGCAGGCCTACAAGGCCGCCGGCATCGACCTCCCGCGCACCACGTTCGAGCAGGTCGATGTGGGCCGTCAGGTCAGCATGGACGCCGTGAAGCCGGGCGACCTGGTGTTCAATCCGGGCTCCGACGGCAGCGATGCCCGCCCCGGACATGTGGGCATGTTCATCGGCAACAACATGATCATCGAGGCGCCGCGCACCGGGGTCCAGACCCGCATCGTGTCCTACAGCAGCTGGCGCAACTCGACGAGCGCCATCACACGGATCACCGAAGTCCGCCGGGTGGTGAACTGGTGATCCTCCATACCCTCACCGGGAGTTCGACCATGGACGACGCCACCCTTTACCGCCCCTGGGGGACCGTCACCCCCACCCTCTGGGGCTCGGCTGCCGTCGCCGAGCTCATCCCCGGCACGGGCCCGGACCCCCTGAGCGGCACGGTCCAGGAGCGGCTCGCCGCGGTCGCCCATGCCTACACTGCCGACCGCCCCGACCAGGCGGCCGACCTGGCCCGGCAGCTCGATGCCGAGGTCACCGCCCAGTACGGCGATGCCCACCTGCGCACGGCCGAGGTCCGCGAAGTCCGCGGCTACCTGGCCCACCTGATGGGGGATCACCGCAGCGCGGTGGGCTGGTACCTGCATGTCGTCCGGCTCCGCGCCGGTCTGCAAGGCCCGCAGCACCCGGACACCGTCGGCGCCTCGCGCCGGGCCTACAGTCTGTGGCGCAACGTTCCCGCCGCTGACGCTGTGCCGCTCGGCAGTGAGCTGCTGTCCACTGTTACCGCCGTCCACGGCCCCGAATCCGCCGTCGCCCAGCACACCCGCGACGGTCTGAAGGCCTTGACCGAGCAAGCCCTGCTCTGACCGGGCGGTCGCGGCCCCGGACACGCCATGCGTCCCGAGGGCCACGCCGCCCGCTTCCTACCCGGTCGCGACCCTGGCGCCAGCGAGTATGTCCCGGACCCGAGCTGCGCGGAGCTGCCGTTGCCGACTGACTCGGTACCGGTGTGTCACGGCGTGATCCAGCACCTCCTCCAGGGTTCGCTCCATCGGGGAAAATGCGGAGGAGCTCCGCACTTGGCTATCGCCCCGGAGCACGCGCACGTGGGAGGCGTTCACCGTCACCTTGGGGGAAAATGCGAAGACGTGCTGCACATGGCCATCGCTCCCGAGCACGCGCACGTGGGAGGCGTCCACCGTCAGCTTGTCGGCGAGACACTCCTGACGCTGCTGTTCGCGTTGCCGCCACAGGCGGAGCCACGCTTTCACCCACGCCTCGTGC
This sequence comes from Streptomyces sp. CB01201, assembly GCF_002803085.1. GTDB lineage: Bacteria > Actinomycetota > Actinomycetes > Streptomycetales > Streptomycetaceae > Streptomyces > Streptomyces hundungensis. The sequence continues at coordinate 54,614 of NZ_NNBJ01000032.1, forward strand.
TCCTGGTCGGGCACCTCGCAGACCTGGAGAAAGGCACGCAGCTGGTCGAGCTGCAGCACGGTGGCACCGTGCAGCATGCGGTGCACGGTGGTGTGCGGCAGCCGTCCGATGCCCGCGCGGCGCTCTATCTCGTCCAGCGGCATGCCGCCCGACTTGTAGTAGAGCTCGCGCAGGGCCGCCAGGAGTTCAGCGGATTCGGTCACCAGTTCCGGGCGGGGGGCCTGGAGGCGGGGGTGCAGCGTGCGATGTTCGATCCAGCGTGCATTGCGCCACAGCTTCCGCGCTGCCTTCACATCGGCGCCGCAGCCGCGGGCGTAGGCCTCCACCACCGGCAGTTTCGGGATGCGCTCGCCGTTGGTGGCCCGTTGCAGGGTCGTTGCGGTGTAGATGGTGGTCTCGGCGAGAGCGGTGTAGGTCAACCGGGCCGTGGTCCGCTGGTCGCGCAGCCACTGGGCCAGTGCGAACAGGCCGCTGTTCGGTGTCAGGATGGGTTTTTCCGGTCGTCCCACGGCCCGGCCCGCCTCAGAGCGCGGCCGGGGCCGGTGTCGGCCGGCGGGTCAGACGCAGCCCCACCAGCCCGGCGCCGGTGAGGAGTTCAAGGACGGTGGCCACCGGCATCCCGGCCAGCGCGAGGGCGGCGCCGATCGCGATGACGACGATGACGACGACGGCCTCCGTGCCGCTGAGGCGGCGCGGCGGCCGGGGTGTTTCGACGCACTCGGTGCACTGCCGACGGTTCATGGTGTTCCCTCCAGGTATCGAGGTGGTGGGGTGGTTGGTCCCCTCCGGCGGCCGCCCCATCACCGGGGCTGCGGACTCCGCTTCCACGTCGGGGCGGTTGCAGACGCCCGTTCGTGTGATGAGCATGGTGCACCAGTTCGCAAACCTCGGCGGGAGTTGATGCACAGCCATCCCGACACCGTCGCGCCGGAACACAGTGTTCCGATGCCAAATATCTGTGGCGCCCACCCTGACCTGCGGAAAAGACGCCGCTGTGGATGTCGGTGGGACTTGGTAAGACGAATTGCTGCAGAGCCACCCCACTTTGGGTTGCTGCTGGGCGCTCCTGATGCGACGCTCCCGGGTGTGTTCCCAAACCCCCTACGTAAGAGGCGGGTTTGGTCCTCTTCGGCGGCTGCGGACTCCACTTCCACCAGTCCAGGGACCTTCAGGGCACCCGGCGCGCATCACGTGTGTTGCAGCACGCGCGCCACGATGAGGGCCGACCCCACCCAGGTGGCAGGTCGGCCCTCACGCATGTACGGCGGGCGATCGGGCTGCTCGTCACGGCCGACCGTCATCGGCTGCGGCCGCCCGGGCCGTGGGCAGGAGCCTGCGGAGCCAGGCTCGGCCACGACGCCGACTCCGCGCGCGGGCGGGCCAGGCGCAGGGCGGCGTCCCGGGCGGCCGCCTCATGGACGAGCTGCTGCGGGGCCCGCTCGGCGATCTGCCGCCGCAGCCCCGCCTCGGTGCGCAGTGCCTCAACGGCGGTGCGGGCCTGAGAGGTCGTTTTCTCCCGGTGTTTCATCCTGGGATGGGTGGTTGATTGTCGTTTGCCGGGTCGCGCCAGGAGATGGTGCTCTCGCCGGTGAGGCCTCGGGCCATCAGGTCCGTCCTGGCCAGGTGGATCATGGCTTCGGAGTGAGCTGTGTGGGTTTCGTAGTCGCGGGCCAGGCGGCGGTGGAGCATCAGCCAGCCATAGGTCCGCTCGACGGCCCACCGCTTCGGGATCGGGGTGAATCCCCTGGTCCCGGGGGTGCGGGCGGTGATTTCCATGTCGATGCCGAGGGTGGCGGCGTGCTCGACGAGGTGCTGGCGATAGCCGCCGTCGACCCAGACCTTGCGGATGCTGGAATGCTCGGCGGAGACCTGGTCGAGGAGTTGAGTGCCGGCCACGGAGTCCTGCACGCTGGCCGCGGTGACCAGTACTGCGACCAGGAGGCCGATCGTGTCGGTCACGATGCTCCGTTTGCGGCCCACGATCTTCTTGGCGTTATCCGTGCCCTGGCTCGTGGCGGGAACGCTGGTGGAGGTCTTGACGCTCTGCGCGTCGATCACGCACGCTGACGGCTCTGCGTTGCGGCCCTCCCGTTGGCGCACCAACTCCCGCAGCAGGCCGTTGAGCTGGGCAAAGATGCCGTCGGACTGCCACTTGGCGAAGTAGCCGTAGACCGTGTTCCAGTTCGGGAAGTCGTGCGGCAGGTAGCGCCACTGCACCCCGGTGCGGTCCACATACAAGATCGCGTTCATGATCTCGCGCAGGTCATGCTCGGGCGGCCGGCCAAATCCCAGGGCCCGGCCGTGGCGCTCGTAGCGCCACACGGACAGCACCGGCTCGATCAACTCCCAGCGGGCATCGGACAGATCACTCGGATACGCGCGACGGTCGGTCATGACATGGAGATAGCGCCGGTCGGGGGCGTGCGCCCAGGCGTGCGTCCTGCCGAGCTGAAGCACGGAACAAGTTCAGGCGTCCTGGGATGAGACAGGCGCAAGCCGACTCCGGCCCCGGACGCCACACCACCCACCTCTGCAAGCACGACCAACTCGGCAACCTCATCCGCACCAATACATCAGCGGGTGCAATCCCGAAGTTACCGCCGCATCAAAGGAGAAAACGACCTCTAACGAGCGCCAGTGCCCCCGCACCGGGTTGGCGCTCTGTCCCTGCGGCGAGATGGTCCTTCAGCTAGGTTCTGTCTCTCCGATCACGAATGGAGAGACAGAACTGTCGGCGAAGTGAAGCCTGCTT
>NZ_NNBJ01000033.1 GCF_002803085.1 Streptomyces sp. CB01201
GTTCATGTCGACGCACCACGAACGGAGCAACGAACCATCGACTTTACGGACACGGCCTAGGCGCCCGTCGAGACCAGATCCCGGGCCGCGCCGTTCACCGGCTGCGGCGTGCCCGTGAGGTCCAGGACGAACAGCGGGACGTGCAGCTCGTCGGCGCGGCGGCGGGCGTCCGGCGCGTATCCCGCGAGCGAGAAGTGGACGCTGCGGGCCGGGATGGTCATGGCGTGCAGCCACAGGCATTCGACGGCCTTGAGCGAGGCCGGCCGGGTCGTGGGGTCCACCTGGGCCACCAGACCCCGTCCGCGCAGGTCGATGCCGGAGGCCGGGGGCGGCTCGGCGTGCAGGACGTCGCCGAAGCCGAGCCAGGTCAGATAGAGCCCGGCCGCGGTCACCGCGTCGCGCGCGGTACGGATCGTGAGCGGCCGGAACGCCGCACGGACCGGCACCCCCGCGGGGCGGCCGGTCCGTGCCCCCCGCTCCGCGGCCGTCGGTCCGGGCGGCGCCGTGACCGGGCGGACCGGCACTCTCAGGACCGTCCCGCAGGAGCAGCCGAGCTCGGGCTGCGGCCACTGGCTCTGGCGCCCGCACGCCCGGCAGCGCACGGTGACCCAGGTGTCCGTCCAGGTGCGATGGGTGATCGGCAAGGGTGCGGCGCCGCGCTGGATCGGCGGCGCGAGCGGGGCTCCGCAGGCGCAGGGGTAGGCCGGCGGCACATAGACGTGATCGCGCCGACAGGCGGGGCACCGCAGCGGCACGCCGTCCCCGTTCACCGGCCCCCACCTCTCTGACGACGCGGCCCGCGCGAGGGCCGCCGTGCGGGGTCACCGCACGGCTCGCGCTCCACGCCGGGCGGAGTCCCCGGTGGCTCTTCCAGGGGCTCCGCCGTCCATGGTCCATCAACCGCGTCCGCGGTGTGGCCGATTCGCGCATCCCGGCCCTCCCTTGACGCGCTGGCGAAGCCGTCCTACATTGCTTCCACATAGCAGAATGAAACTTCCGCATTACGGAATTCGGTTTGAAGGTGGCGCGGCCAGGCGGCGCGCCCGAGCCGATTTCGCCGGCCGAAGCAGGAGCACCCCATGCCTCGTATGACCGCTGCCCGAGCGGCAGTTGAGATCCTCAAGCTCGAAGGCGTCAGCCACGCCTTCGGCGTGCCGGGCGCGGCGATCAACCCCTTCTACCGGGCGCTCAAGGAGGGCGGTGGCATCGACCACACGCTCGCCCGCCACGTCGAAGGCGCCTCCCACATGGCGGAGGGATACACGCGCTCCAACCCGGGCAACATCGGGGTCTGCATCGGCACGTCGGGCCCCGCGGGCACCGACATGATCACCGGTCTGTACTCCGCGATCGGCGACTCGATCCCGATCCTCTGCATCACCGGCCAGGCCCCGGTCGCGGTGATCCACAAGGAGGACTTCCAGGCGGTCGACATCGCCTCGATCGCGGCTCCGGTCACCAAGGCCGCGACGACCGTCCTGGAGGCCGCGCAGGTCCCCGGCGTCTTCCAGCAGGCCTTCCACCTGATGCGCTCCGGCCGCCCCGGCCCGGTCCTCATCGACCTGCCGATCGACGTCCAGCTCACCGAGATCGACTTCGACCCGGAGACCTACCAGCCGCTCCCGGTCTACAAGCCGGCCGCCAGCCGGGCCCAGATCGAGAAGGCCATCGGCTTCCTCCTGGAGTCCGAGCGCCCGCTGATCGTCGCCGGTGGCGGCATCATCAACGCGGACGCCTCCGACCTGCTGGTCGAGTTCGCCGAGATCACCAACACTCCGGTCATCCCCACCCTCATGGGCTGGGGCGCCATCGCGGACGACCACGAGCTGAACGCCGGCATGGTGGGCCTCCAGACCTCGCACCGCTACGGCAACGCGACGTTCCTGGAGTCGGACTTCGTCCTGGGCATCGGCAACCGCTGGGCCAACCGCCACACCGGTTACAAGCTCGACGTCTACACCCAGGGCCGCAAGTTCGTCCACGTCGACATCGAGCCCACCCAGATCGGCAAGATCTTCGCGCCGGACTACGGAATCGCCTCCGACGCCAAGGCCGCCCTGGAGCTCTTCGTCGAGGTCGCCAAGGAGCTGAAGGCCGCCGGCAAGCTGCCCGACCGCTCGGCCTGGGTCGCATCCCACCTGGAGCGCAAGTCCACGCTCCAGCGCCGCACCCACTTCGACAACGTGCCGATGAAGCCGCAGCGGGTCTACGAGGAGATGAACAAGGCCTTCGGCCCGGAGACGCGCTACGTCACCACCATCGGCCTCTCGCAGATCGCCGGCGCGCAGATGCTGCACGTCTACAAGCCGCGCAACTGGATCAACTGCGGCCAGGCCGGCCCGCTCGGCTGGACCATCCCGGCCGCGCTCGGTGCCGCGACCGCCGACCCCGAGGTCCCGGTCGTCGCCCTGTCCGGCGACTACGACTTCCAGTTCATGCTGGAGGAGCTGGCGGTCGGCGCGCAGCACAAGATCCCGTACGTCCACGTTCTCGTGAACAACGCCTACCTGGGCCTGATCCGTCAGGCGCAGATCGGCCTGGACATCAACTTCCAGGTCAACCTGGAGTTCGAGAACATCAACTCCCCGGAGCTGGGCGTCTACGGCGTCGACCACGTCAAGGTCGTCGAGGGCCTGGGCTGCAAGGCCATCCGGGTCACCGAGCCGGACCAGCTGCTGCCCGCGTTCGAGGAGGCCAAGAAGCTGGCCGCCGAGTTCCGTGTCCCGGTCGTCGTCGAGGCGATCCTGGAGCGGATCACGAACATCTCGATGAGCCGCACCAACGACATCAGCGACATCAGCGAGTTCGAGGAGCTGGCCACCGAGCCGGGCCACGCCCCGACCGCGATCCGCCCCCTGACGGCTTCCTGAGCCGCGGCTCCCGGGGTCAGGGCCTTCGGGCCGGGACCCCGGAGCCACCCATGAAACGGTCCGGCCTCCGTTCCCCCGCACTGGGGAGCGGAGGCCGGACGTGCGACCTGACGCCTTCCCGCCCGCCCGTGCCGCCCGACCGTACGGCTACCGCGCCTCGCGCTCGACCAGAGTCTTGAGCGTGGAGAGGATCATCACCCAGCCGTCGCTGACCCCCTTGAGCATCTCGCTCTCCGCGCTTTCGAATCCGTCGTGCGTGATGGTCAGCTTCACGCCGAGGGAGGCCGGATCGGCGGGCAGGATGTCGAAGGCGACCTGGGACTGCTCGGTGCGCGCGCTCTCGAACTCCTCCTCGCTGTCGAAGAGTTGACGGTGCATCGGCTGCAATCGATGCCAGGTGTACGCCAGCTTGCGGCCCGGCACCGCCTCTATCACCGCCTGGCCCAGATCCTCGTACGCCCCCTCCGGACCCATCTTCCACAGCACCGGCGAGCCCACCCGCCAGTCGGACCTGGGCCCCCAGCCGCCGAAGTACCGCTGGGCGAACTCGGCGTCGGTCAGGGCCTCGTAGAGGCGCTCGGGGGTGGTCTCGATATAGATCTCGTAGACGAACTCGGCCTTGTCCATGAGGGGTTTCTCCTCCAGGCTCCGCTTCCATCGGGCGGGCCGGTTGGGCCCGCCGCTCTCGTACTGGCCGATCCAGCGCTCCGACAGCTCCCGGATCGGGGCCGGGTCGAGGTAGTGGAACTTCTCCCGGCCGCCCCGCACCGAGGTGACCAGACGGGCCGCCTCAAGGACCGCGAGGTGCTTGCTGACCGCCTGCCGCGACATGGCGAGCCCCTCGCACAGCTCCCGGAGCGTCTGCCCGTTCCGCGTCCGGAGCCGGTCGAGCAGGCGTCGCCGGCTGGTGTCGGCCAGCGCCCTGAAGACGTCGTCCACGCGCACCTCCGGAGGGCTTCCCGGGACGCCCGGCAGTTCTCGTGCGCCGATGGGGGGTCGTCGGTGGCATACCTCGGCAACCACACTGGCAACCCCGTGGTTGCGTGTCAATTCATGACGATTTTCGCACCGGGAGGCGTTCTGGTGCACGGAGATATCGGATCGATTCCCCATCGTCACCCGGCGGGCCTGCCCTTCGGGCCCTTTCGCGGCGCATACTGGGGTGACGATGACGAAGCCATCCGCGCCCCGGCGCCACCTGCCCACCAGCCCCTTCAAAGCCCCGGACGCCCCGGCGGCCAAGCACTTCGTCCTAGGAGACCGGGTCACACACGACCAGTTCGGCCTGGGCACCATCATTGGGGTCGAGGACGGCGTCGCGATGCTCGTCGACTTCGGCTCCCGCCAGGCCCGAATCGTGAGTCCGTATACCCGCATGGACAAGCTCTAGACCTCGCCCCCAGGGGAGAGCCCCGGGCCGGACCGCACACGCGGTCCGGCCCGGGGGCGTGTCCGAGCCCCCTTGGGCACCCGCGCGAACCCTCCTGCGGGCTGCCCGTCCGGGTGAATCCCGCGCGAGGCTCCGAGGGGGGCGTACGGGGAACCGCCGCGCGCCGCTCGGCCGTGCGCGGGCCGGGGCGACCGGTCCCGCCGCCTCGCCATTCGTACCGGCCCTAGGAGCCCGGCGAGTCGGTGTCCGATGCCTCGTCGGCGACGATGGACGCCAGCTGGGTGAGGGAATCGATCCGCCAGTCCGCCGCCGCGACGACCTTCGGGTCGTCCGCCCACCAGTGTCCCCACGGCCCGCGCCGCAGATGGGCGACGCGCAGTCCCGCCGCCTTGGCGGGGAACAGGTCGTTCACGGGATGGTCGCCGACGTACACGGTCCGGTGCGGCGCCGACCCGGCCGCCTCCAACACCCGTTCGTAGAAGCCGGGCCGGGGCTTGTCGACGCCCCACTCGTCGGAGGTCGCCACCAGGTCGGCGGGCAGGTCGAGGCCCCGCAGCAGCTCGCCGGCCCGGACGGTCTGGTTCCCGGCGACGACGACGCGGACACCGAGCTTGCGCAGCCCGCCCAGGGCGGGCCGCACATCGTCGTACAGGTCGGTCTCGTCGAGGTGTTCACCCCGCCCCGAGGCCTCCCGCGCCAGATGGGCCTCGCGCACGTCCATGCCGGGCTTGAGCATGCGCAGGGCGTCCGCCGCGTCGCCGCCCTGGGTGACGACCGCGCCGACGAGCGCGGCGAGCGTGTGCCGCGGGACGCCGATCCAGTCGGCCCAGGACGCCCAGTAGCGGTCGTCGCGCACCAGTGTTTCGCCTATGTCGAGGACGATGGTCTCAATCATCGAGGCCGATCCTAGGCGCTCGACCGGACATATCGGTCCGACGCCACTACAGCGCGGACTGGAATGCGGAAGCGGACGGCACGGTGTCGGCGGTCAGGGTGACGCGGCGGAGGGCCTCAGGGGTGCGGCCGGCGTGCTGGGCGGCGGCCCGGGCGGCGAGTCCTCTGCGGCGGTGGCCGACCGGGAGCGCCGCGACAACGGGCTGGGCGTCGACAAGGGGCAGGGCGGCGGCGGACACAAGTTTCGTGGTCATGCCTCATTGTGCATGGCGCCGCACTGTGCTGCCGCCCGTTTGACGAGGGCTCAACTGGGTTGTAGAGGCGGAAGGTTGGGGCGCCCCGACGCGGCGGGCGGGGGCCGGGGTGCGACGGCGAGGCCACCGGGCGCGGGGAGGTGCGCGGCCGGGGTGCGCGGCCGGGGTGCGGGGAGGTGCGCGGCCCGGGTGCGCGGCCCGGGTGCGCCGGGTCTCACCTCACTTCGGCGGTCACCTTCCAGGGCACGACGACCGTGGGGCATACGCGTCCGGGGTCCGGGCGGCAGGAGCGGGCGGCGGTCAGCGTGGTGACGCCCTGTTTCTCCGCGTGGAACACGGCTTGGGCGCCGCCTCCCGGTGACGCGCCGCCGACGGTCCGCCGCAGCGTGTCGGCGTCCTTGGCCTGCGGAACGCTCCAGGCATGGGTGAGCCCCTGGGAGCGCGCCCCCGTGAGCCTGACCTCCACGTCGTCACCGGCCGCCAGGACAACGCTCCGGCCGTCGTCGGCGTTCGTCAGCACCACGCGCTTGGCCGCGGCCCGCGCCGGCGCGAGGTGCGGTTGCGCGGCGGCGGGCGCGGCGACGGTGACGAGGGCCGCCGCCCCCAGCCCCCAAGCCAGCGGCAGAGCAAGGCGTTTGGACGACTCGGTCTTCAAGACCCCTCCGGGGGTGGTCGTTCGGAACGGGCGGCACCGTGGGGTGAGCCCCGGGGACCAGACTGAGCCCACCGGCACGCCCGGCATCCGCGGCTCGCGACGGAATACCCCGAAGTGGTGACGCGGTCGCTCTCCCCGGGGGTGCCCGGGTGCGGTCGGGCGCTCAAAGATCAAGGCCCCACCCGTACCAACCGGGTGGGGCCTTGATCATCGGGCGCTCGGTTCGGGACCGTAACTAGATTTTTTTGACCCCTTTGTGACCTGCGGTTATGCCGAAAACGCTGACATCGCGGTGCAGTTCGATGACGTCCAATGACGCCCGAAGCCCCCGACTGCGGACCGCTGTTCCCGTGGGAACACGGCGGATTGGCGGTGCCCAGGCGCCCCAACGCATGAGTGCGAATCGGCCTGTTCGCGCACATGGGAACATGCCGGTGCCACCGCCGTTCGGCAGGGGCACCGTTGGCCACTCCCGTTCGTCTGGGGGGGCTGGACCAAGAGGGCCGCTCTATGGGGGATCTGTGGCTGATACCCACCTATCGAGCAGGGTCACGCGAGCCCCGTCCTCGACACCCTCGTCCTCATCGCCGACGCGATCGGCGTCCCACTCGCAGACCTCGTGAGGCAGTAGGAATCCCCGGCCACACCGAGTGGGCGCTAGTGGCCGGGGCAGATGATCGTCAGGCTTCGGACCTCGGTACGAGGAAGCCCCGAACAGGACTCGGCTCTTCGTCCTGCGTCCGTCGCCAGCTCCTGGCTGGACGGCGATCCGGCTGGGCGCGTCGCCAGTCCTCGACGAGCTCGGCGTACCGAGGGTCCGTCCACTCCTGATTGTCCATGCCTACCTCCTGCCGCACAGCGTAGGGGGTGTCAGCCCTTGGGCTTGGGGATGATGACGATCGGACCGCCGTCGTCGGAGTGCTGGCACTTGGCAGCCACCGAGACGAGTTCTGCGTCGGGCGCGCCCCACAGATCGGTGTCCACGCTGTACCCGGCGCTCTCGATCGCGGCGATGGTCCGCGCCAGAACGGCCGAGTCGAAGCGGCCCGGGTCGGGGCGTTCGGGGGTGTGGTGGACGAATCCGCCGAGTAGTGCGCAGAGGTTCTGGTAGAGGCCGGTGTGCAGGATCAGGGCGTGCCAGCCTTCGTCGACGACGCGGCTCGGTACCATGCCGCGGCCGCCGCGTGCGGATGCAGCCGCGACGAATGCGAGCGCGTCGGTGAGGATGCGGGACGCGAGGTCGGGCTCCATGCCCGGGTTGTTGTCGAGGATCGTCGCTCGGACCTCGTTGAACTGAGCGTCGGAGAGAAGGGTTCGTGCTGTCATCTGGTGCACGTGATGCCTCCGTTGGTTGAGGGGAGGTGCTTGGCCCCGTCCCGGCCACGGTCCTGCCAGGCAGTTTCAGCTGGGGCGGGGAGTCAGTGCTTGCCGTCGTGGCAGGAGCAGGCGCAGCGCAGAACCTCTATGGCGACGGCATTCGGCGATGGCCGTACCTCGAACGGGCCGGGGCAGAGTAGGTGTCCGTCGCGCCAGAAGAGGGTGCGGGCCTCGCGGCACTCCGGGGTGACGTAGGCGCTGGGTGTCTGTGTCTGGCTCATGCCTCGGCCATCTTGCTGAGCACGGCCGTACCCGTCTCGACCAAGTCGAGCACGCGGATCGGATCACACAGGGCGCCCGGCCTGGCCATGGGGACGAACCAGTAGCTCGCGAGCTCGTCGGGCTGGTCGTCGCCTACCCGCGGCACGCCGAGGAAGCAGCCGAGGCCGAGGTACTCGGCGTGCGGGCCAAGGACGTGCCCGGGTGGAGAGGCGGGGACCAGGGCGTAGAACCGGCGGCTGTGCGGAGCGTGGATGACGGGGCCGCCCAGGGCGCCTAGTACGGCGGATGGCGTCGTCATGGCCGGCGCGCGTACCGCCACCGCGCACACCAGCTGATCCGCCAGCCGCACAGCGGCGAACCGCCGGCCGAGTGCGAGGCCGGCAACTGTGGTCTGCGCCCACTGACGGTGGGCGTTGCCGGGAGTGTTGAGGCTCTCGGCCAGCCAGGTAGCGACAGATTCTCTCTGGGTGCCATCGGCTGTGGTGCTCACGACGCCTCCTGCTTCGCGCTCCTGGCACGCGTTCCCGTGTCGAGCGCGTCCTCAAGGGCGGCGCAGAGCCGCAGGCTCGGTGTGCCAGTTCGTGTCACCCGGGCAGATCCGCCAGTGGGGCCCGGCCCCTGCGTCCGACGGGCAGGGGGGACGGTGAGTGAACTGCCGCGGGCCAGGAGCCGGGTGCTCTGTCCGTCCCAGTCGTGGCCCGCGCCGGACGGGAGGAACCAGTACGGGCCGTGCCCGTCGTCGATGGCGGCACCGGATCGGGGTCCGATGATGTCGAGAGCAGTGAGGCCGAGGACACGAGGCACGCGGACCGCGTCCCAGTCGACGCCCGCGGCATGGAGTGCACACCCACCTACGGCGGGCGGCCCTGTCGGAATGGTGTCCATCGGTTTGGCTCCTCGCTTCGTCCCCTGTCCGGGCGAGAGACCAGAGTGGCCCCGGATCCGGGTCAACACGAGGACTTTTAAGGGGCTTTCGCGCTCACGAAAGCGGACCTTCGTGAACTCATCCGGGTGAGACCTAGCCATCAACCGGACCTGTGACGACACTGAAGGCACCAACGCACCGGAGGTGAACCGTGCCGCGCTCCGCCGGCAACACACGACTCCGAGCCGCCCGCGTGGCAGCCGGATACAACTCACAGCAAGCCCTCGCCGATGCCCTCACCAAGCTCGGCCTGTCGGTCGGCACCCGCCAGCTGCGACGCTGGGAATCGACCAACCCGCCCTGGCCACACCCGGATTGCCAACGCGCGCTCACGCGCCTCCTGGGCCAGGACATGCAGGCACTCGGCTTCACTCCGCCCGACGGACGCGACGAGGCGCGCCCCGATCCCTCGCGGCGCGTAGTCGTCGGCGGCGCGATCGCCGCGCTCGGCCTCGCCACCGTTCCGGCGCAGGCGCAGGCGGCCATGCAACCGGCCACCGTGGCAGCCGACTTCGCTGCCGTCACTCGGTCGCACCGCCGTATGTACTGGTCCGTTGCCCCTGCTGAACTGCACCCGTCGGTACTCGCTCATGCCCGGCTCGGCTGCGCCCTGCTCGCCGAGACGGCGGGGGACACCCGCAGGGCGGTAGCCGTGGCGCTCGCCGAGAGCTACCTCCTTGCCGGACGCGTCGAGTTCTTCGACCTGCGTGCCCCGGACTCCGCCGACTCCACCCTCCTGCGCGCACTCCAGGCAGCGGGGGAGGCAGACGATCCGCTCCTCGGCGCTGCCGTCCTAGCGCACACTGCGTTCATCCCCGGGTGGGCAGGCGAGCGAGAGAAAGCCGTCGAGCGGATGATCGCAGCGAGGACCTACGCGCGGCGCGGCCCGGCCAGCGCGGAACTCCTGGCCTGGCTGGACGCGGTCGAGGCGGAGTGCGAGACCCTGTGCGGGAACACGCGGACCGCGCTGCACCTCATCGGCCACGGCGAGGACGTACTTACGGCCGGATCGGAGCACGCGTCGCCGGACTGGCTGGACTGGTTCAGTGCCGCCCGTCTTGCCGCGTTCAAGGGCAACACCCAGTTGAAAGCCGGGCACGTGCCGCAGGCCCGCGAGACGCTCACCCGAGTCCTGGAAGACCTGCCGCCGGAGTCGGACAAGCAGCGCACCGTGATCCTCGGTGACCTCGCGGCGGTGGAGGCTGCGGCCGGCCGGCCTGAGGAGGCGTGCCGGTATGCGGGCCTGGCCCTCGACCAGCTCGGGATCACCTGGTACGCCACGGGCATGGACCGGATCCGTGAGGTGCGGCGCACGCTGGCTCCGCACCAGCACGAGCAGTGCGTCCGCGACCTCGACGACAAGCTGTACGGGTGGACGACGACGGTCAGCGCTCTGCGTTGAACTTCGCGATCAACTCGGGGAGTTCGGTGAGCCTGTAGACGCGCATCGTCGGCAGGCTCTTCGCTTCCTCGGTGTTCCACTGGATCGTGGCCCACGGCCCGCGCCGAATGAGCGCGGTGTGCATGCCCGCCAGCTTGCCGGGGCGGAGGTCGTTGTCGACGCGGTCACCGACGTACAAGATCTCGTCGGTGGTGAACGGCACGACCGCGGCCACGCGGTGGAAGAACTCGATGTCGGGCTTGCTGGCGCCCCAGTCGTCCGAGGTGCCGATCAGGTCAACGTCCTCGGTGAAAAGGTCCCGGAGGATGCCGCCCGCGCGTACGGTCTGGTTCCCGGCGATGCCAAGCCACAGGCCGTCGGCGCGGAGCTGCGCGAGCGCGAGCCGGACGTCTGGGTAAAGGTCGGTCTCGTCGAAGTGCTCTGGCCGGCCGGCGTCCGCGCGCGCCTGGCGCTGCTCGTACAGGTCGAAGCCGGGCCGGAACTCCTGGAACACCTCGCGGTAGTCGCGCCCTTGGGCGATGACGGCGCCGAACATGGCGGCGAAGGTGTGGCGGGGTACGCCGAGCCAGTCGGCCCATGTGCCGTACTCGCGGGTCTCGTCTACGAGGCACTCACCTACGTCGAATACCACTGCGCGAATCGTCATGGCCGGATCCTAGGCGGTGGCGGGCGGGGGCTGCTCGGTAGCCTTGGCCTATGCCTCCGACTCCTGCCGACCGTGGCCCCGCACGGCCTGCCTCGGTGATCAATGACGAGATGCGGGAGCTCGCGGCGCGGGGGCCGTGGACGGATGCCGAGCGCGCGGAGTACGAGCGGCTGCTTGTCGAGTGGGCAGCGGCGGTAAGGGCCCGGGGCGCGGCCGGGGCGGCTTAGAACCCCTAACGGAATGCGGGTTGGCTCGGGATGCTGCTGCCGACGGTACGCGTGGAGTCACCATGACAGGATCCAGCTGTGACATGCCATGTGTGTGGACACGAGATGCGGCAGGCAGCGGCAGCGGAACCGCGAATGGCGTGCGACTTGCGAGTCAAGGAGCGGTGGTTCTGCTCCTGGTGCTACGTATGGAACGAGCTGGAACACGATCCTGGTGAGGTTTCCCGGCCGCAGCACCAGCCCGTGTACGGGCGCTGGGAGCGGGCAGACTCGCCGTCGCTGCCTCAGAACGTCGCCCACGCCTATGACACGGCCTATGCCTACACGGACTCCGATCCAGGTCCTCGATGTACTGGAGGGCCCTCCGGGCAAAGATCAAGGCCCCACCTGAACGTGCAGGTAGGGCCTTGATCATCGGGCGCTCGGTTCGGGACCGTAAACCGAACCCAGCGTCCTGGCTGTGGAGTTGTTACCGCCCGGCGGAACGAGGCTGGCGCGACAGGACGTTCGCACCGCCGGGCGGAGTACTTGGGGGAGGTTCTGGGATCGCGGCGGTGGGCGATTGGCGTGGGCGACGGGTCCCTTCCTTCAGGTCAGGAAGGGGGACGCACACACCTTGACCACCGCACTGGCATCGCCGTACCGCCGCGATCCTCAGGGTGTCCATATCCGCCGACCACCCCTCATCCGGGTCGGCGGATCGGACTGTGCAAAGAATCTGACCTCCCGTCAAATCCCTTGCACGGTCTGGAGGTTGAACCGGACGACTAGTCCTCGCGCAGGGCGCGGACGGCCTCCTCGACGCGCTTGCCGTACTCGGCGTCCGCGGCGTGGAAGTGGGCCAGGTTCTTCTCGATGACGTCGTCGCGGGAGACCTGCGACAGGCCGCCGGCGATGTTCGCGATCAGGCGCGCCTTCTCGTCGTCCGACATCAGGCGGTAGAGCTCGCCGGCCTGGAAGAAGTCGTCGTCCTTCACGTGGGCCGGGGCGGCGTGCGTGCCCGTGTAGCCGTGGATGGCCAGCGGGGCCGACAGGGCGGCGTCCGTCTGGGCCGGACCCGAGTACGAGTTGGGCTCGTAGTTCTTGTCCGTGCGGCGGCCGTTGCGGGTCGCCATCAGGCCGTCACGGCCGTAGTTGTCGACCTCGGCCGCCTTCGCGGAGTTGACCGGCAGCTGGGTGTGGTTGACGCCCAGGCGGTAGCGGTGCGCGTCCGCGTAGGCGAACAGGCGGCCCTGGAGCATCTTGTCGGGCGACGGGCCGATGCCGGGGACGAAGTTGTTCGGGGAGAAGGCCGACTGCTCGACCTCCTGGAACACGTTGTCCGGGTTGCGGTCGAGGACCAGACGGCCCACGCGCTGGAGCGGGTAGTCGCTGTGCGGCCACACCTTGGTGAGGTCGAACGGGTTGAAGCGGTAGTCCGCGGCCTCGGCGGCGGGCATGATCTGGACGTACAGCGTCCAGGACGGGTTCACGCCGCGCTCGATGGCCTGCAGCAGGTCCGTCTGGTGGCTGTTCGCGTCCTTGCCGACCTGCTCGGCGGCCTGCTCGGAGGACAGGCTGCGGACGCCCTGGTTCGTCTTGAAGTGGTACTTGACGAAGAAGGCCTCGCCCTGTGCGTTCGTCCACTGGTAGGTGTGCGAGCCGTAGCCGTTCATGTGACGGTACGAGGCCGGGATGCCGCGGTCGCCCATGAGCCAGGTGACCTGGTGGGTGGCCTCGGGGGCGTGCGCCCAGAAGTCCCAGACGTTGTCCGGCTCCTGCTTGCCCGTGAAGGGGTCGCGCTTCTGGGAGTGGATGAAGTCGGGGAACTTGATCGGGTCCTTGATGAAGAACACCGGGGTGTTGTTGCCGACGAGGTCGTAGTTGCCCTCTTCGGTGTAGAACTTCAGCGCGAAGCCGCGCGGGTCGCGGACCGCGTCCGCGCCGCCGAGCGAGTCGGCCACGGTGGAGAAGCGGATGAACGTCTCCGTGCGCTTGCCCACCTCACCGAGGAAGTCGGCCTTCGTGAAGCCGGTGACGTCGTCGGTCACCTCGAAGTAGCCGTACGCGCCGGAGCCGCGGGCGTGCACCACACGCTCCGGGATGCGCTCACGGTTGAAGCGCGCGAGCTTCTCCAGGAGGTGCTGGTCCTGAAGCAGGATGGGGCCACCGACGCCGGCGGTGGCGGAGTTCTGGTTGTCGGCGACGGGGGCGCCGGACTCGGTCGTAAGCACGCGCTTCGACATCGTGACCTTCCGTACTGGAGCTGCACCGCTGACTGTTCCGCGGTTCCGTGAGCGTAAATTCGTCCGGAACGGAACGTCAAC
Source organism: Streptomyces sp. CB01201 (assembly GCF_002803085.1). Lineage (GTDB taxonomy): Bacteria > Actinomycetota > Actinomycetes > Streptomycetales > Streptomycetaceae > Streptomyces > Streptomyces hundungensis. The sequence continues at coordinate 13,169 of NZ_NNBJ01000033.1, forward strand.
AGTTTGTTGAAAATGAAGTGTGAGCTTCCGGGCGGCGGCGGCGCCTGGGCGCGACAGGACAGGTGTCAGCGCCGCCGCCGCCCGGAAATCTGGGGGACCCGGAAGGGTCAGACCTGCGAGCCCGAGAGGCGCTCGACGGCACGGAGGAGGGCGGAGTGGTCCAGGCCGCCGTCGCCCTGGGCGCGCAGCGAGGCCACCAGCTGGGCGACGACAGCGCCGACCGGAAGGGCGGCACCCACGTTGCGGGCGGCGTCGGTGACGATGCCCATGTCCTTGTGGTGCAGGTCGATCCGGAAGCCGGGCTTGAAGTCCCGGTTCAGGAAGTTGTCCTTCTTGCGGGTCAGCACGGTCGAGCCGGCCAGACCGCCGTTGAGGACGTCCAGGGCGGCGGCGAGGTTCACGCCGGACTTCTCAAGGAAGACGACGGCCTCGGCGCAGGCCTGGATGTTGACCGCGACGATGAGCTGGTTGGCGGCCTTCACCGTCTGGCCGGAGCCGTGCGGACCGCACAGGACGATGGTCTTGCCGAGGGCTTCCAGGATCGGCAGCGCGGCGTCGAAGTCGGCCTGCTCGCCACCCACCATGATCGACAGAACGGCCTCGATGGCGCCGGCCTCGCCACCGGAGACGGGGGCGTCCAGGACGCGCAGGCCCTTCTCGGCGGCGTTCTTCGCGAGGTCGACCGAGGTCTGCGGGGTGATCGACGACATGTCGACGATCAGCGCGCCCTTCTTCGCGTTGGCCAGGATGCCGGCCTCACCGTACGCGATGGCCTCCACCTGCGGGGACGCCGGAACCATCGTGATGATCACGTCGGCGTCCTCGACCGCCTCGGCGATCGAGCCGGCCGCGGTGCCGCCGGCCGCCGAGAGGCGGTCCAGCTTGTCCTGCTCCAGGGTGAAGCCGGTGACCGAGTAGCCGGCCTTGATCAGGTTCTCGGACATGGGGGAGCCCATGATCCCGAGGCCGACCCATGCGATCTTGGGGAGGTTGCTCATGAGGGTGCTGCCTTCCTAAAAGCTTTAATGCGTCGAGAAGTTGAGGCCCGGCGGGCGGCCTCAGCGGGCCGCGCGGGCCTCGGCGGGGAGCCACTCGAAGGACGCGGCGGCGTCGGCGGCCTTGTACTCCAGGCCGACCCAGCCGTCGTAACCGGCCTTCTTGAGCTGGTCGAGCAGCTCTTCGAGGGGCAGCGAGCCGGTGCCCGGCGCGCCACGGCCCGGGTTGTCGGCGATCTGCACGTGGCCGGTCTTGTCGGCGTACGCCTCGATGACCTCGGCGACGTTCTCCCCGTTCATCGACAGGTGGTAGATGTCGAGGAGGAACTTGGCGTTGCCCAGACCCGTCGCGGCGTTGACCTTGTCCACGACCTCGATCGCGGACGGGGCGCTCACCAGCGGGTAGAGCGGCGACTCCGGCTTGTTCAGGGTCTCGACGAGGAGGATCGCGCCGACCCGGTCGGCCGCGCGGGCCGCCAGGACGAGGTTCTCCAGGGCGAGGGCGTCCTGCACCTGCGGGTCCGCGCCGTCGACGCGGTTGCCGTAGAGCGCGTTGAGCGCCTTGCAGCCGACCGAGGCGGCGAAGTCGGCCGCCACCTCGATGTTGGCGCGGAAGCGGTCCGACTCCGCACCGGGGATCGACAGCGCGCCGCGGTCGGGCCCCGGCAGGGCGCCGGCGTAGAAGTTGAGTCCCACCAGCTGGGTGCCGGCGTCGTCGAGCGCCTTCTTGAGGGCGTCGAGTTCGGCCTGGGCGGGGGTGGGGGTCTCGATCCAGGGCCACCACAGCTCGACCGCGGTGAAGCCCGCCGCGGCCGCGGCCGCGGGACGCTCCAGGAGCGGGAGTTCCGTGAAGAGGATCGAGAGGTTCACATCGAAGCGCTGGTCCGAGTATCCCATGAGGGGTGTGCGCTCCTTCCGTATTGCGGAAGTTGTTTTCTGCTTGATGGAAGGTTGCAGCGGGACCGGCGGGCTTGTCAAGGGGGCCTCCCGGATTTCGTCCTGCTCGCAGTAGGTTGAGCGCGTGCGATTGAGAGTGGAGTTCACGACCGAGCCCTTCGATCTCGACGAGGCGCCGCCGCATGCCGTGGTCGCCCGCGATGTGATCCAGGCGGCCCGGCTCGACGCGGTCGACGTCGGCCCCTTCGGCAACACCGCGGAAGGCGGCGCCGACGAGGTGCTGACCGCCGTGGACGAGCTGCTGCGCAGCGCGCTCGCGGCCGGCGCCACCCGGGTCTCGCTCCAGGTCAATGTGATCGGGGAGGACGAGAAGTGACCGAACCCACCACTCCCGCCGCTCCGACCGAGCCTCCCGGGGCCGCCGCTCCGACCGAGCCTCCCGGGGCCGCCGCTCCGGCCGAGCCCCCCGCTCACGCCGCTCCGGCCGGCCCGCCCTGGGCCGCCCGCTCCGGCGAGCACCCGCTGATCCAGGCGGTCAAGCCGCTCGTCGACGCCATGGGCGCCGAGATCCTGCCGCCGGGCCACGCCGCCCCCGACGACGTGGTGCTCGCCTGGGAGGGTGAGGACGTGGTGGCGGTGCGGCTGCCGCAGCTCTCCGACTCCCTGGACCACATCCTGGCCGCCATGGAGCGCCGGCACGGGATGCCGCTCGCCTCCCTCGACCGCAAGGCCAAGCAGTCGGCCGTACGGACCCTGGAGGCGCGCGGCGCCTTCTCCGTGCGGCACGGTGTGGAGACCGTCGCCTCGGCCCTCGGGGTCAGCCGGTTCACCGTGTACAACTACCTGAACAGGGATCTGAACAGGGAAAACACCGCCAAGGGCGACTGAACGAGCACGCTGGGTACCCGCTCGGGCACCCCTCGAACGCAACAAACCGCCGTCCGGACACCGGGCGGCGGTTTTTGTAACCCCAAGTTTTCAACAAAGTGTTGACGGGATGTTTCGGAGGGCGTTAGCTATCCGCAGCCCGTTCAGCACCAAGGCCACGGAGGCCGCCGTGACTTCGACTTCGACACCGGGCCTCGCCCGGTTCAACACCTCACAGGACAGTGCGGCCCTCGCCGCGCTCCACGAGGTGTGCGCCAGTTCGGCGTGGGGGAGCAAGCTGCTCGCCCAGCGCCCGTACGCCACCGCGGAGGACCTCTTCAGCGCCAGTGACGCCGCTTTGGCCGAGCTGACCGCGGAGGACCTGGAAGAGGCGATGGCCGGGCACCCGCCGATCGGCCGGCCGAAGCCCGGTGACCCCACCTCCGCACGTGAACAGCGCGGAATGGCCGGGGCCTCCGAGGCTCTCAAGGCCGAGCTGCTCGAACTGAACCTGGACTACCAGGAGAAGTTCGGTCATGTCTTCCTGATCTGCGCGACCGGTGCCACCGGCGAGCAGATGCGCGATGCGGTAAAGACCCGGATCGGCAACACCGCCGAGGAGGAGCGCGAGATCGTGCGCACCGAACTCGGGAAGATCAACCGAATCCGGCTGACCCGTCTCGTAGAAGAGGACAAGGACTGATGAGCACCGCGACCACCGCCTCGGTGTCCACGCACATCCTGGACACCAGCATCGGACGCCCCGCCGAGGGTGTCGCCATCAAGCTCGCGGCCCGCTCGGGCTCCGACGCCCAGTGGACCGCGCTCGGTGGCTCCGCGACCGACGCGGACGGGCGCTGCAAGGACTTGCCGGCCCTGCCGGAAGGCACCACCCACGTACGGCTCGACTTCGAGGTCGAGCAGTACTTCACGCGTTCAATCAAGCCAGTGAAGCAAGCCGAGGCGCAGCAGGACGCCCCCCGCGTAAGGGACAGCGGTGCGTTCTTCCCGGAGGTGGCGATCACTTTCGCCGTCACCCCGGGCGAGCACTATCACGTACCGCTGCTGCTCAACCCGTTCGGCTACTCCGTTTACCGAGGGAGCTAGCAGACATGCCCACGATTCTCGGCCAGAACCAGTACGGCAAAGCAGAGAACCGCGTCGTCAAGATCACGCGGGACGGCGACACGCACCACATCAAGGACCTGAACGTCTCGGTCGCCCTGTCCGGCGACATGGAGGACGTGCACTACTCCGGCTCGAACGCCAACGTGCTTCCGACGGACACCACCAAGAACACGGTGTACGCGTTCGCCAAGGAGTACGGCATAGAGTCCGCCGAGCAGTTCGGCATCCACCTCGCGCGGCACTTCGTGACCTCGCAGGAGCCGATCAAGGTCGCGCGCATCCGCATCGAGGAGTACTCCTGGGAGCGCATCGCGACCTCCGAGGCCAACTCGAAGTTCATCGGCTCCGACGACGTCAAGCACTCCTTCGTCCGCAAGGGCCAGGAGACCCGAGTCACCCAGATCACCTACGACGGTGAGAAGTGGGAGGTCATCTCGGGCCTCAAGGACCTGGTCGTGATGAACTCGACGAACTCCGAGTTCTGGGGTTACGTCAAGGACAAGTACACGACGCTCCAGGAGGCGTACGACCGCATCCTGGCCACCCAGGTCTCCGCCCGCTGGCGCTTCAACTGGAGCGACGACGAGCAGAAGGCGCCCAACTGGGAGAAGTCCTACGAGCAGGTGCGCAAGCACATGCTCCAAGCCTTCGCCGAGACGTACTCGCTCTCGCTCCAGCAGACCCTGTACCAGATGGGTTCGCGCATCATCAACAACCGGTCCGAGATCGACGAGGTTCGATTCTCGCTGCCGAACAAGCACCACTTCCTGGTGGACCTCGAACCGTTCGGGCTCAAGAACGACAACGAGGTCTACTTCGCGGCCGACCGTCCGTACGGTCTGATCGAGGCGACCGTCCTGCGCGACGGCGTCGAGCCGCAGATCCCGGTCGACATGACCAACCTCTGACGCGGCACTGAGCCCGCCCCCGCCCGCCCGCAGTCGGGCGGGGGCCGGCCAGACCGGAGGGAATCTCATGGCACAGCCTGCAATGGGGCCGGCACCAGCCGACGGCCCATGTCCCACCCCACCTGAAGGTGCCGTGCACCCGGTGGACGAAAAGCTTCCTGCCTCGCGGCTCGTCCCCGCCGCGCTCCAGCACATCGCCGCCATGTACGCGGGCGTCGTCACCCCTCCGCTCATCATCGGCCAGGCCGTCGGCCTGGACACCGCGGGACAGACCCGTCTGATCGCGGCCAGCCTGCTCATCGCCGGGCTCGCCACCGTCCTGCAGACCATCGGCCTCGCGAACTTCGCCGGGAACCGGCTGCCGTTCGTCAACGCCGCCTCGTCGGCCGGCATCGCGCCCATGCTCGCGATAGCCGAGACCAGCGCCAAGGGCCATCAACTCCCCGCCATCTACGGCGCGGTGATGGTCGCCGGAGTCTTCTGCCTCCTGGTCGGCCCCTTCTTCGGCCGGCTGCTGCGCTTCTTCCCGCCGCTGGTGACCGGTGTCGTGATCACGCTCATCGGCGTCACGCTGATGCCCGTACCCGTCTCCTGGGCCCAGGGCGGCGACAAGACCGCCGCCGACTTCGGGTCCATGAAGAACCTGGCGCTCGCCGCCTTCACGCTCGGCGTGATCCTGCTCTTCCAGCGCTTCGGCCGCGGCTTCCTGCGCCAAGTCGCCCTGCTGCTCGGCCTGTTGATCGGCACGCTCGCCGCGATCCCGTTCGGCATGGCCGACTTCGCGGCCATGAAGTCCGCGCCCGTCGCCGCCCTGCCGACGCCCTTCTCCTTCGGTGCCCCCGAGTTCCACCCGGCGGCCGTCCTGTCGCTGTGCATCGTGATGCTGGTCCTGATGACCGAGTCCAGCGCCGGCATGCTCGCCATCGGCGAGATCTGCGAGCGCCGCACCGACGGGCGGACCATCGCCCGCGGCCTGCGCACCGACGGCATCGCCACGCTGCTCGGACCCGTCTTCGGCGGATTCCCCACCAGCGCGTTCGCCCAGAACGTGGGCGTGGTCTCGCTGACTCGCGTACGCAGCAGGTACGTTGTCGCCGTCGCGGGCTGCGCCCTGCTCGTACTCGGCGCCTTCCCGGTGCTCGGCGCGGTCGTCTCCCTGGTCCCGATGCCCGTACTCGGCGGCGCCGGAATCGTGCTGTTCGGCTCGATCGCGGTGAGCGGTATCCGTACCCTCTCCGAGGCCGGGCTCGACGACAGCTCCAACATCATCCTGGTCGCCGTGGCACTCGGGGCGGGCATCATCCCGCTCGCCGCGCCCACCTTCTACGCCGACTTCCCCGCCTGGGCACAGACCGTGCTCGGGTCCGGCATCAGCGCGGGAGCGCTCACCGCGGTCCTGCTCAACCTCTTCTTCCACCATCTCGGCACCCGGAGCCGCGTCGCGGTCCCGGCACTCAAATCCTCGTAGGGTCCTGCCGTGCCCAAGTCACAGCCGCCACTGAACCGAGAAGGAAGCACCATGGCACCTTCGGCAGCCCCCCAGCGCATCGTCATCGAGAACTGTGCGATCGCCACCGTGGACGCGAATGACACCGAGTACGCCTCCGGCTACCTGGTCGTCGCCGACAACAAGATCGAGTCGATCGGAGCCGGCCAGGCCCCGAAGGGCCTGGAAAACGTGGTCCGCCGCATCGACGGCACCGGCCACCTGGTCACCCCCGGCCTGGTCAACACGCACCACCACTTCTACCAGTGGATCACGCGTGGTCTGGCCACCGACCACAACCTCTTCAACTGGCTGGTCGCCCTCTATCCGACGTGGGCGCGCATCGACGAGCAGATGGGCCGCGTCGCCGCCCAGGGTTCGCTCGCGATGATGGCCCGCGGTGGTGTCACCACCGCGATGGACCACCACTACGTCTACCCCCAGAACTCCGGCGACCTGTCCGGCGCGATCATCGGCGCGGCCTCCGAGATGGGCGTGCGCTTCACGCTGGCCCGCGGCTCCATGGACCGCAGCGTCAAGGACGGCGGCCTGCCGCCGGACTTCGCCGTCGAGACCCTCGACGGTGCGCTCGCCGCGACCGCCGAGACCGTCGACCGCTTCCACGACGCCTCCTTCGGCTCGATGACCCAGGTCGCCGTCGCCCCCTGCTCGCCCTTCTCGGTCTCCACCGAACTCATGAAGCAGGGAGCCGAGTTGGCCCGCGCCAAGGGCGTACGGCTGCACACCCACGGCTCGGAGACCGTGGAGGAGGAGCAGTTCTGCAAGGAGCTGTTCGGCATGGGCCCGACCGACTACTTCGAGTCGACCGGCTGGCTCGGCAGTGACGTGTGGATGGCGCACTGCGTCCACATGAACGACTCCGACATCGCCGCCTTCGCCCGCACCGGCACCGGCGTCGCCCACTGCCCGTCCTCCAACGCGCGCCTCGCCGCCGGCATCGCCCGCGTCCCGGACATGCTGAAGGCCGGCGTCCCGGTCGGTCTCGGCGTGGACGGCACCGCCTCCAACGAGTCGGGCGAGCTGCACACCGAGCTGCGCAACGCGCTCCTCATCAACCGCCTCAACGCCCAGCACCGCGAGGCCGCGCTCAACGCCCGCCAGGCCCTGCGCCTGGGCACCTACGGCGGCGCCCAGGTGCTCGGCCGCGCCGACCACATCGGCTCCCTCGAAGCGGGCAAGCTCGCCGACTTCGTGCTGTGGAAGCTGGACACCCTCGCCCACGCCTCCATCGCCGACCCGGTCACCGCGCTCGTCTTCGGCGCGGCGGCCCCGGTCACCGCCTCGTTCGTGAACGGCAAGCAGATCGTCGAGAACAGCCGTCTCACCACGGTCGACGAGGACGCCATCGCCGTCGCGACCCGCGAAGAGGCCCAGCGCCTCGCCCGGATCGCCGCGCAGGCCTGACCCCAAGGAGTCCGGCCGAGGGGGACGGCCCTCGGCCGGTCGCCGTGGACCCGAGCGGGGCCCACGGCAGCTGGACCGGGGGGTGCGTACTACAAGGACGTACGCACCCCCCGGAACGGTGAGACGTGCCAACCCCCGCACGGACACCGCGAGTTGACGCCAGCCGCGCCGACCGGTCCAGCACCACCGGAGGCGCCGTGCGCGCTCCGTCCGCACCGTCCGGCACCCTCGACGGCGATCGCCGCCCGACCGGAGAACCATCCGGCGGCCGGCAACGCCCGTACCACCCGCACCCGTTCGGTCCCATCCCCAACCGTCCGGCGCCACCCCGCACCATCCGACAGCCGAGCCGTGCTGTCCGTACTGCCTCGCACCACCTGTTCCAGCTGCTCAACGCACCACAACGCACCACCTCCAAGACACCCGCGTCCACCGCCGACGTGTAACCGACCGGAGGAACCGCCGTGGCCGCACAGCCCAGGTTTCGCAACTTCGCAGTCAACTCCGCCCAGACCGGCGAGAAGCACCCGGTCGACGAGACGCTCCCCCCGCTGAAAATGTTCACCAGTGGCCTCCAGCACGTGGCCGCGATGTACGCGGGCGTGGTGGCCCCGCCCATGATCGTCGGCCCCGCCGTGGGGCTCGACACCAAGGAGACCGCCTTCCTGGTCGCCGCGAGCCTGTTCACCGCGGGGCTCGCCACGCTCCTCCAGACCCTCGGGATCTGGAAGATCGGCGCCAAGTTGCCCTTCGTGAACGGGGTTTCGTTCGCCGGGGTCAGCCCGATGATCGCCATCGGCAAGGAACACGGCGCCAATGCCATCCCCGTCATCCTCGGCGGGATCATCGTCGCCGGACTGCTCGGCTTCCTGGCGGCGCCCTACTTCGGCAATCTCGTCCGCTTCTTCCCGCCGGTCGTCACCGGCACCGTGATCACCCTGATAGGCGTCTCACTGCTTCCCGTCGCCTTCAACTGGGCCTCCGGAGGCAATGACAAGGCCTCCGACTACGGTTCGCTCTCCAACCTCGGGCTCGCCGCGATCACCCTGGTCATCGTGCTCGCGCTGCGCAAGCTGCTGCGCGGGTTCATGCAGCAGATCGCGATCCTGCTCGGCCTGGTGGCCGGCTCGATCATCGCCATCCCGATGGGCAAGACCAGCCTGGACGCCATCAAGAACGCGGACGTCGTCGGCTTCCCGACGCCGTTCCACTTCGGCGCCCCGCAGTTCGACGTCGCCGCCATCGTCTCGATGTGCATCGTGATGCTGGTCTGTATGACGGAGTCCACCGCCGACATGCTGGCCCTCGGCAAGATCGTCGAGCGCCCGGCCGACCAGAAGACCATCGCCGCCGGGCTGCGCGCCGACACCCTCGGATCGGTCCTCAGCACCCTCTTCAACGGGTTCATGGCCAGCGCCTTCGCCCAGAACATCGGGCTCGTCGCGATGACCAAGGTGCGCAGCCGGTTCGTCGTCGCGACCGGCGGGCTGATCCTCGTCGTGATCGGCCTGTCCCCGGTCGCGGCCTCGGTCATCTCCCTGGTGCCGCTGCCGGTACTCGGCGGCGCGGGCATCGTCCTGTTCGGCTCGGTCGCCGCCAGCGGCATCCAGACCCTGTCGACCGCGGCCCTGGAGAAGGGCGAGAACGCGCTGATCGTGGCCGCGGCGGTCGGCATCGGCCTGATACCGATCGCCAAGCCGGACTTCTACCACGCCTTCCCCGACCAGGTCCTCGTCGTCCTCGACTCCGGGATATCGACCGGCTGCGTGGTGGCCATCGTCCTCAATCTGGCCTTCAACCACTTCGGCAAGCAGCGGGAGGAGACGGAGGTCGAGGTGCTCCAGGCAGCCGAACCGGAGGTCGCCCTGCACTGACCCGGTGGCCGAGTGACCGAACGGGCGTCGACCGACCGGCCGCTCTCACCATGGCTCGTCCCTTCGGCCCGGCAGGCCACGGGATCCCTCGGGACCTGTGGCACCACCTGCCGGGCCTTAGGTCGTCCCCGGGCCGCTCGGCCCCGGTTTCCGCTGGTCGCGATGGTAGAACGGAAGGGCCGTGGCTCCCTCATGGGGCCGCGGCCCGTTCGGATGTTGCGCTCCCAGCCGTGGCAACACCCAGTCCATGGAGGAAAGCAACCATGTGGAACACCTCGGCCGAGCCGGTCACCCGCATCCTCGACCTCGACCGCGAGGGCCTCGCCGCGCTGCGCGGACGCGCGCTCACCGCCGCCGTAGCGGCCGCGGAGGGCCGCACCATGGTCGCCGAGGTCTTCGCCGAGCGGGCCGCGCTGATCCCGGGCGACGACGGCCGGGGCGTCCACAACATGGAGCTGGTCGCGGCCTTCGGCGCCGACCTCGTCGTCCTCAACCTCATCGAACGGGCTTGGGACGGAAGCCGGTTGACGCTGCCGGGCCTCGGCACCTTCACCTCGATCGCCGACCTCGCGGCGCACATCGGGCGCCCGGTCGCCGTCAACCTCGAACCCGGTGACGTACCGGAGATCCGGCGGGCCAAGCCCGAGTACGCCAAGCGGCTCGTCGACATGGGCGCGGCCATGCTGTGCCTGACCGCCAACCCCGGCACCGGCGGTTCCTACGACGGCCTGGCGCGCGTAACGGAGCAGCTGCGCAAGGGACTTGGGGACGACGTGGCCCTGTGGAGCGGCAAGATGCACCACGCCGGGCACCCCGAGCGCGTCACCGCGGCCCGGCTCACCTCGCTCGTCGAGGCGGGGGCCGACGGGGTCGTGCTGCCGCTGCCCGGGACCATGCCCGGCGTCACCAAGGAGCTGGCCGCCGAGGCGGTCGCGGCCGTGCAGGACGCGGGCGCGGTGGTGCTGGGCGCCATCGGCACCAGCCAGGAGGGCTCGCACGCCAACGTCGTGCCGCAACTCGCCCTCACCGCAAAGGAGATAGGGGTCGACGCCCATCACTTCGGGGACTCCTTCATCCCCGGCATGTGCGACCCGGAGCTGCTCTACTCCTACTCCGTCGCGATCCGCGGCCGGCGCCACACCTGGAACCGGATGGCGCTCGGCGGCCGCGGCCGCAGGTGCCCGTCGTGCTGACCGCCGATCTGCGCCGGGCCCGGATCGCGCGCTGGGTCGAGTACAAGGGGCATGTCTCGATCGCCGAGCTGATCCGGGAGCTGCGGGTGAGCCGGATGACGGTCTACCGCGATCTGGCGCTCCTCGAAGCGGAGGGGCGGCTGCACCGGGTGCGCAGCGGCGCGGCCGCCTTCCCCAGCGCCCAGTTCGCGGACGGCGCCGACTGGATGACCTGGCGGCTCACCCAGGAGCGCGCGGCCTGAGGCTCAGCGCTCGCAGGCGATGCCGTCGCCGTCCCGGTCCAGGTGCGGGGCGTAGCCGGGGTCTCCGCGGTGCAGTGGTGTGACCCCGGCGGCCCGCGCGGCGGTGCAGTTCTTGTAGTACACGTCGCTGCCGCCCTCGTTCCCCCCGCCGTCCATCGGCGGCGGCGGGACCGGGGCCGTCATCTTGGGCTTCGGCGGGGCCTTGGGCACCGGAGGCTTCGCGGCGGCTGCGGGTGGTGTGCTGTGGGTCGGCGTCGGCGTCGGGGTCGGACTGGCGCTGGGGCTCGGCGAGTCCGACGGCGACGGGGAGGACGTGGGCGACTGCGTGGGCGTCGCGGCCGGGCTGCTCGCCGCGGGCTTCGCGGGTTTGGCCGAGTCGTCCTGGCAGCCGGCCGTGGTGAGGGCGACCGCACCGAGCAGGCCGGAGATGAGCAGGGTGCGAACGGCTGGTCTTGATATGCGCATGCGGCGGCTCTCTCGGACGATCGTGGTTCTTGTAATGATCTGGTGAAGAAGAGAGTACGGGCTGCAAAGGTTCCGTAAAGCGAGTTGGGCGAACTCGGTCAATTCCAGCCACCCGATGGGCCGGGCGGGCACACAAGAGGCGGTTACGGCAGCAGCCCGCCGCCGTAACCGCCTTTCCTGTGGGGGGAGTTAACCGATGTGGTACGGGTCGCCGTACACCTTCCAGTCGAGCGGGGTGTTCAGATCGAGGTTGCCCTTCTTCAGGAACACGCGCTGCTCGGTGTCGACGCGGCTGGTGTCGCTGTGCGCCTCCTCCTGCTTCATCGCCCAGACCCGGGCGTCGAGGAAGGCGTTGAGGTACGTCGTCTCGTTGCCGCCCTGGGCCGGGGTCTTGGCCTTGGCGAGGGCCCGCTTGCGGATGGAGCTGAAGCTGGTCGGGTCACTGCCGTCGCCGTGCATCACGATGGCGTCGTAGTAGATGAACTGGCCGAGTGTGCCGACCCCGTCCGACTTGCCCCGGCCGACCGCCGGGTCGAAGTACACCCGGTCCCGCTCGTCGTTCTGGGCCTGCTTGAACGCCGTCTCCGAGGCCGCGGTCTTCCAGTCCTTGGTGAAGTTCGGGTCGAGTCCCTTGTGCGAGTCGGTCCCGTTGACCTTCTCCAGGGCCGGCAGGTACTTCGCGAGGACGTTACCGGGGTTGCGGGCCGTGTACAGCTTGACCAGGTCGAGCATGTCACCGGTGCCCGAGCAGAAGCCGATGATGCCGGCGGTGTAGCCCCGGCCGTCCTTGATGTCCTCGATGTACTTGTACTGCGCCTTCCAGTCCAGCGAGGAGTTCTCCGCGCTGGAGACGAGCTGCATGGCTATGTCCTTCTTCGCCGGGTCGTCGAGCCCGGTCGCGGCGGCATTGATCACCGACGCATTGTCCGCCGTGGGGGCGGCCGGGTTCTCCGCGGCGTACGCCGTGACCGGGACCGCGAGGAGCGCGGTGCCGAGCAGGGCGCGTACGGCGATCTTGGTACGACGTGCGGTGACCTTGTGGTGGGGGGTGTGCACCTGGACCTCCATGAGGAAGTTCGTCGCTCCGGTGTTCTGTTAGGAAACTTTCCTACCATTAACGGGAAGCGGCCGTACACCCCTGCGGCACAAGGAAGTTGAGGGGGTTGAGGGGGCGGGAGGCGCTCCGGTCCGGCCGGCCCGCGCGGCGGCGGACGCACGACTAGACTGACGGGTCGCCGTCACCGCAGGTCGGCACGCCAGCCAGAAGGAGCACCGCACGTTGTCCGAGAACCATGGGGCAGCCGTCCCGTCCCCGGGCGCGACCCGCCTCACCCTCGTCTCCGACTGCGGCAGTTGCTTCGGCCTGTGCTGTGTCTCGCTCGCCTACTCGGCGTCCGCCGACTTCGCGATCGACAAGCCGGCCGGCAAGCCCTGCCCCAACCTCCAGCAGGACTTCCGCTGCGGAATCCACCGCGAGCTGCGGGGCCGGGGCTTCCAGGGCTGCACGGTGTACGACTGCTTCGGGGCCGGTCAGAAGGTGTCGCAGGAGACCTTCCAGGGCCGCGACTGGCGGGCGGCGCCGGAGACGGCCGCGGCGATGTTCGAGGTCTTCCCGGTGATGCGGCAGCTCCACGAGCTGCTCTGGTACGTCACCGAGGCGCTCGCCCTGGCGAAGGCGCGGCCCGTCCACGCGGAGCTGCGCGCGGTCCTGGCCGAGACCGAGGCGTTCACGGCGCTCGCCCCCGATGCCCTGGCCGGGCTCGACGTGCCGAGCCACCGGGACAAGGTGAACCAACTGCTGCTGCGCGCAAGCGAGTTGGTGCGGGCCGAGTACCCGGGCAGGAAGAAGGACCGCCGGGGTGCCGACCTCATGGGTGCCCGGCTCAAGGGCGCCGATCTGCGCGGCGCGAACCTGCGGGGCGCCTTCCTCATCGCCGCCGATCTGCGCGGCGCGGATCTGCGCCTGGCCGATCTGATCGGCGCGGACTTCCGCGACGCACGTCTTTCGGGCGCCGATCTGACCGAGGCGTTCTTCCTGACCCAGGCCCAGCTGAACGCGGCGAAGGGCGACGCGACGACCAGGATCCCGCCGTCGCTGGCGCGCCCCGCGCACTGGTTGGGCTAGGGCGTGCCCGACGGATCCCGTCTGGGACGCGCGGCCCTGGCAGGCCGTCCGCCGGACAGGCGCCAGCCGGTCACGGGGGCTGACGCCGCACCGGCTGGGCCGGCCGGCCGGGGGGCCGGTTCGCTCAGCGGGCGGTCCCCGCGGTCCAGCCCGGGTCGCGGCCGCTCATGCCGATGAGGCGGTCCAGCATCGGGGCCTCGTCGGGGACGTCGACGGGCGGGCCGAAGGCCGAGCCCCGGGCGGCCGGGTCGTCCTTCGACGGGGCGAGGAAGGCGTAGGCGATCTCCAGGTCGCCCGGGGCCGCACGGAAGTCCTGTCCCGTGGACCTCGCCAAGTCCCAGCCGTGGACGACCAGTTCGTCGAGGCCGACGCGGCCCGTGACGGTGGCCGGGAGCGTGAGACCACCCACCTGGGTCACGCCCTCCCAGGTCGCCGGCTCCCGCCAGGCCGCGGCCATCGCGGCCAGGCTCTCGGGCAGGGCGGCTCGCCAGTCCTCGGGCAGCTCGGGCGGCGCCACGGTGCCGGGAGGCGTGTCGGTCGTGGGGCCGGACTTCTTGTGCGCCGCGTCCTGGAAGGCGACGCTCAGCCCGAGCACATGCGAGAGGAGTTCCCGCAGTGCGTACTGGGGGCAGGGCGTCGGCCCGGCGAGGTGCTCGTCGCGCACACCCCCGAGCAGACGGCACAGCTCGTCGGCGGCCGGGCCGAGGTCGGGCAGGGGTGCGTGGGTATCGGATTGGCTGCTCATGCAGGGGAGACCGTGCGGGCGCCGGGAACTCATCGGTGGGCCGGGGCCGGTGGGCGAGCTGTGTCGCGGGTGCGGTGTTGATCGGGCGGCCCTTGCGCGGCGACGCCGGGCGGGATCGGCGCGGGCCACGATCTCGGCTCGCACTCTTGCCGTGCACGCGTCACCGTGTCATACAGGTCTGGACCTTTTCCGTGGGACGGAGGGCCCCGCCGTGCGCCGAGGAGCAAGCCGCCGAGCCCGCGGCCGAACCATGGGGCGGGCCGGCCGCCGGGCCGCGGGGAGCTGCGGGCTTCTCGTCGTCCTGTCGCTGCTGCTCGTCGGGTGCGGCGCCGGGGACGACAGGGACCGTACGAGCCCCTCCGTGCCCGGCGAGGTCACCGCGCAGGCGAGCAGCGCCACCTCGGTGCACGTCATGTGGCGGCCGTCCACCGACAACAGGGCCGTCACCGGGTACGAGATCCTGCGGGACGGCACGACGGCCAAGGCGGTCCCCGCCGGTCGCGACATGATCGACGTCGACGGCCTCACCGCCTCGACCGCGTACCGCTTCACCGTGCGGGCCCTGGACGCCGCTGGAAACCGCTCGGCCCCCAGCGCCCCCGCATCCCTCACCACCCCCGCCGCGACCCCGGACGACAAACGGCCGCCGACCGCTCCGGTCCGGCTGACCGGCCGCGCGGACGGTACCGGCGCTGCCGTCCTGAGCTGGGGCCGGGCCACGGACGACGTGGGGGTGACGGCGTACGACGTCTATCAGGAGGGCGCCCGGATCCACAGCGTCGGCGGCAGCCTGACCACGGCGCACGTCACCGGTCTGCGGCCCGGTACCGTCTACACCTTCACCGTGCGCGCCCGGGACGCGGCGGACAACTCCTCACCGGACAGCGGCGCGGTCGACGTCACCACCGCCTCCGCGCCCGGCGCGCCCCCGAGCACCGCGCCCACCGGACTGCGGGCGTCCGCCGCGCGGGCCGCGTCCGGAAACGGTACGGACGTCACCCTGCACTGGGTGCCCCCGCGCACCGGCGGGGACATCGGCGCCTACCAGCTCTTCCTCAACGGCGCCCCGACGACCACGATCGTGCCCGGCACCCCGTCGCCCGAAGGCCTCAGCTCGTACGCCTTCACCGTGACGGACCCGCCCGGCACCCGCTACAGCGTGAAGATCCGGGCCAGGCTGCCGGACGGCAAGTGGGGTGACTTCTCGGCCCAGCCGACCGTGATCGTTCCCTGAGCCGGAGGCGGGTCGGCGGTGAGGGGCAGTCGGGTGGGCCCCGGCCCGGCGGACGCCTCCGCGGGATCCTCGCGGCAAGCGGTGGTCCGCGCAGGGGTGCCACCGGATGCGGCACCCGGCCGAGCACCGGATGCGCGGGCGCTGTCCGCGTGGTGCATTGAGTCCCATGGACGCGGACCAGGACCTGCGAGCGACGGTCGACGCTCTGATGGACGGGCTGCGGGCAGACCTGGAACGGCTGGCCCGCATCCCCTCGATCGCTTTCCCCGGCTTCCCTTCCGAACCGGTACGCCAGGCGCACGACCTGGTGGTGGAGCTGCTGAAGGACGCCGGAGTCGAGCACGTGGAGCGGCTCGACCTGCCCGACACCGCGCCGATCATCTACGCCGAGATTCCCCCGCCGCACCCGGACGCCCCCACGGTGCTGCTCTACGCCCACTACGACGTCCAGCCGCCCGGCGACGAGTCGCTGTGGCACTCGCCGCCGTTCGAGCCGACGCCGGTCGAGGGCGGCCTGCGGGCCCGCGGCATCGCCGACGACAAGTCCAACATCATCGTCCACCTCGGCATGCTCCGGGCCTACGGCGGCCGTCCGCCGACCGGTATCAAGATCGTGATCGAGGGCCAGGAGGAGTACGGCAGCGCCTTCGACGACTACCCGCCCACCGACCCCGAACGGTTCGCCTGCGATGCGATGGTCATCGCCGACATGGGTAACATCCGACCCGGCTCACCCACCCTCACCACCGGCCTGCGGGGCGCGAGCGAAGTGCTCGTCGAGGTGCGCACGCTGGCCGAGGCGCGGCACAGCGGGGAGTTCGGCGGCGCGGCCCCCGACGCGCTCCTGGCCCTGCTGCACGCGCTCGCCACCCTGCACGACCCCGACGGCGATGTGGCCGTGCCCGGACTGCGCCGCGAGGCCTGGTCCGGCACCTCGTACACCGAGGACGAGTTCCGCGAGCTCGCGGCGGTGCGTGACGGGGTCCCGCTGATCGGCACCGGCAGCCTCGGCGAACGGCTGTGGAGCGGTCCCGCGATCACCGTGATCGGCATCGACGCCCCGGGCGTCGACCACGCTGCCTCGGCGGTGGTGCCGTACGCCCGCGCCAAACTGAACCTCCGCTTCCACCCCGAGCAGGATCCGAGGGAGGCGCAGGGCAGGCTGATCGCCCATCTGGAGGCACAGCGGCCGTTCGGAATCGGGCTCACGGTCACCGCGGGCGACACTGGCCCCGGGTTCGAGCCCGCGACCGACGGCCCGGCCTGTCGCGCGGCGCTCACCGCGCTGCGCGAGGGCTGGGGCGCGGAGCCCGCGTTCGCGGCGAGCGGCGGCTCGATCCCGCTGGTCAACGGTCTCGCGAAGGCGGTGCCGGGCGCGGAGGTGCTGCTCTTCGGCGCACAGGACAGCCTGTGCGCGCTGCACGCCCCGAACGAACGCGTCCTGTTCTCCGAACTGCGCGGCGCGGTCATCGCGGAGGCGGCCTTCCTACGGGAGTACGCGGCGGCGTTCGGGAGCGGGTCGTGACGGCGCCGCCCCAAGTCCCGCCCCCGGAGCCGCCGTTCGAGGAACCGGCACCGCACAAGAGGGCGGGACTGCGCTTCCCCAGCGCCCTGACGATCCTCGCGATCGTCACGGTGGCCGTGTGGATCCTGGCCTTCGTCATCCCGTCCGGCGCGTACGACCGCAACGCCGACGGGGCGCCCGTCGAGGGCACGTACCACCGGGTCGACAGCGGCCAGAGCTTCGTGGACCGGCTCAACGACCTCTTCCTCTCCCCGGTGAACGGTCTGTACGGCATCCAGGACGCCAAGACCGGCCGGGTCGGCCCCTCGCTGGCCGGTGAACTGTACGGCAGCGCCGGGGTGTTCCTCTTCGTGCTCGCCATCGGCGCGTTCATCACCGTGGTCTTCGCCACCGGCGCGCTCGACCGGGGCATCGGGCTGCTGGCCCACCGGCTGCGCGAGCGCGGAGCGCTGCTGATCGCCGGTGTGATGACGGTGTTCTCGGTGCTCGGCACGGTCGAGGGCTTCGCGGAGGAGACCCTCGGCTTCTACGGACTGATCGTGCCGCTGATGCTGGCACTCGGCTACGACCGGCTCGTCGCAACCGGCACGATCATCGTGGGCGCGGGCATCGGCGTGCTGTGCTCGACGGTCAACCCCTTCGCGACGGGCGTGGCCTCGTCCGCCGCCGACATCTCCCTGGGCGACGGCATCGTGCTGCGCTTCGTGATGTGGCTGGTCCTGACGGCGGTGTCGATCCTGTACGTGGTCCGCTACGGCCGGCGCGTACAACGGGACCCGTCGAAGTCCCTGACGGGCTTCCTGCCGGGGGACCGGGACCACGCGCAGCCGGCGCCTGCGGACGGGACGGGCGGACCCCGCGAGGCGGATCCGGCACCGGGGCCGCCTGCCGCCACGGACGGTCCGCCGGAGCTGACCGGCACCCACAAACTGGTGCTGACCCTGCTCACCCTCGTCTTCGCCTTCATGATCTTCTCGGTGGTGCCGTGGTCCAGCGCCCTGACGGGCAAGGCGGACGCCACCCCGTACGGCTGGGAACTGGGCTGGTCCTTCCCGCAGTTGGCGGCGCTCTTCCTGGTGGCGGCGGTCCTGGTGGGTGTCGCGGCCCGGCTCGGCGAGGCCGAGCTGAGCTCGACGATCATCCAGGGCGCGGCGGACTTCATCTCCCCGGCGCTCGTCATCGTGCTCGCCCGGGGCGTGACCGTCATCATGAACAACTCGCAGATCACCGACACCGTGCTGCACTCCATCGAGGGCGTGGTGCGCGGGGCCCCGTCCGCTCTGTTCGCCGTGCTCGTCTTCGTGGTGAACCTGCCGCTGGCCTTCCTGATCCCCTCGACCTCGGGGCACGCCACGCTCGCGATGCCGATCCTGGCCCCGCTGGCGGACTTCGCGGGCGTCTCGCGCGCGGTGATGGTCACCGCCTGGCAGGCGGCCAGCGGATGGATGAACCTGTGGGTGCCGACCACCGCCGTCACCATCGGCGGTGTGGCCCTGGCGAAGGTCGGCTACAACAAGTACCTGCGCTTCGTGGCCCCGCTGCTCGCGATCCTGTTCGTCCTGATCTGCGCCTTCGTGGCCGCGGGCGCGGCCCTCACGTGAAACGGCTCCGCCCCCGGTGCTGTGCGGTACCGGGGGCGGAGCCGAGTGCGTAACGCGTGGGGTCAGCCCACCAGTTGGTCGTACGCCGGGAGGGTCAGGAAGTCGGCGTAGTCGGCGTCCAGGGAGACCTTCAGGAGGAGGTCGTGGGCCTGCTGCCACTTGCCGGCCGCGAAGGCCTCCTCGCCGATCTCCGCGCGGATCGCGGCGAGTTCCTCGGCCGCGACCTTGCGGGCGAGCTCGGCCGTGGCCTTCTCGCCGTTCTCGAAGACGACACCGGCGTTGATCCACTGCCAGATCTGTGAGCGCGAGATCTCGGCGGTGGCCGCGTCCTCCATGAGGTTGAAGATGGCGACCGCGCCGAGGCCGCGCAGCCACGCCTCGATGTAGCGGGTGCCGACCTGCACGGCGGAGACCAGGCCGCCGTAGGTGGGCTTGGCGTCGAGCGAGTCGATGGCGATCAGGTCGCCGGGCGCCACCGAGACGTCCTCGCGCAGCCGGTCCTTCTGGTTCGGCTTGTCACCGAGCACCGCGTCGAAGGACGCCATCGCGATCGGGACCAGGTCGGGGTGGGCCACCCACGAGCCGTCGAAGCCGTCGCCCGCCTCGCGGTCCTTGTCCGCCTTGACCTTCTCGAAGGCGACCTTGTTGACCTCGGCGTCACGGCGCGAGGGGATGAACGCGGCCATGCCGCCGATCGCGTGGGCGCCGCGCTTGTGGCAGGTGCGCACCAGGAGTTCGGTGTAGGCGCGCATGAACGGGGCCGTCATCGTCACCGCGTTGCGGTCCGGCAGGACGAACTTGGCGCCGCCGTCACGGAAGTTCTTCACGATGGAGAAGAGGTAGTCCCAGCGGCCCGCGTTCAGGCCGGCCGCGTGGTCCTTGAGCTCGAAGAGGATCTCTTCCATCTCGTACGCGGCCGTGATCGTCTCGATCAGGACGGTGGCGCGGACGGTCCCCTGCGGGATGCCGACGTAGTCCTGCGCGAAGACGAAGATGTCGTTCCACAGACGCGCCTCAAGGTACGACTCCGTCTTCGGCAGGTAGAAGTACGGGCCCTTGCCGAGGTCGATCAGACGCTGCGCGTTGTGGAAGAAGTACAGGCCGAAGTCGACCAGCGCACCCGGGACCGGGCGGCCGTCGAACTGGAGGTGGCGCTCCTCCAGGTGCCAGCCGCGCGGCCGCATCACCACGGTCGCGAGCCGGTCCGCGTCCTTGAGGGCGTACGACTTGCCCGACCTGGGGTCGGTGAAGTCGATGCGACGCTCATAGGCGTCGATCAGGTTGAGCTGGCCGAGGACGACGTTTTCCCAGGTGGGAGCGGAGGCGTCCTCGAAGTCGGCGAGCCAGACCTTCGCGCCCGAGTTCAGGGCGTTGATGGTCATCTTGCGGTCGGTCGGACCGGTGATCTCCACGCGGCGGTCGTTCAGCGCGGCCGGGGCCGGCGCGACCTTCCAGTCGCCCGCGCGGATCTCGGCGGTCTCGGGGCGGAAGTCCAGCGTGGAGGTGCGGGCGATCTCGGCGCGGCGGTCCTGGCGGCGGGTGAGGAGCTCGTCACGGCGCGCCGTGAAGTTCCGGTGCAGCTCCGCCACGAAGGCGAGGGCCGCGTCGGTGAGGACCTCGTCCTGCCGGGGCAGGGGCTCGGCATCGACGATGGCCAGCGGAGACGGCGCTGGTGCGGACATGAGCTGTCACTCCTTCGCGGGCGGTGCCCTGACGGCCGCCGGGTCGCCAAGCATGGCACTCAGTGCCAGGGCTCCGAGGTACGACTGCGGGCGCCGGTTGATCTGACGGGCGCTTCTGAACAGTGGATACTAGTTTCCTCATGGTGGAAGTTCAATGGTTTGTTGATGTCGAGATTCTCCGGTTCGAGGGACCATGGCGCTGGGTGCCACCCCGTTCACTCCGTGTTTTCGGTGGCTGCCCGATGTCGTCCCGTCTACTCCAGGTCTACTGGAGACGGCTCAGATCCGCCTCCGTGTCGATGTCGTACGGCTCCGCCACGTCCCCGCACTCGACGAGATCGATCTCCGCCCCGTGGGCCTTCAGATAGGCCCGGGCGCCCCGGTCGCCGGTCGCGCTCGCCGCGATGTCCGCCCAGCGCTCCGCGCCGAAGAGCACCGGGTGGCCGCGCTTTCCGTCGTACGACGCCGCCGCCAGGGAGTCGCCCGAACGGTGGGCGGCCAGCACCCGGGCCACCGCCGCGGCGCCGATTCCGGGCTGGTCGACGAGCGAGACCAGCGCGGCGCGGCCCCCGCCGTCCTGGCCGCCCTCGGCCGCCGCCTCGACCAGCGCCTCAAGCCCTGCCCGCAGCGAGGAGCCCATGCCCTCGGACCAGTCCGGGTTGTCGATCAGTACGCAGCCCGCCAGGTCCGCGCGGGCCCGCACCTCCTCGGCGGCGGCGCCCAGCACCACGTACACCGTGCCGCAGCCGCCCTCGCGCAGGACCCGCACCGCGTTCTCCACGAGGGGGCGGCCCCGGTGCGGGAGCAGGGCCTTGGGGCGGCCGCCGAGCCGGCGGCCGCCACCCGCCGCGAGGAGCAGCCCGGTGACCTGTGCCGCATTTGTCATCGCTTGTGTCATGGCCCCAGATATACCCCGGGCTTCCTGCGAATTCCGTCCCCGGAGTGGCGCACGACACACCGTATGGCGTTAACTGGCCCGCGAATCCCGGCAGTTGACCTTCGCTGCACGGGTTGTGAACACCTGCACAAGGACGTGCGTGGGGGAGGACTTTTGTTGCGAGGCGTGGAGCAGAGAGCCGTGACCGGCAGTGGTGAGGACCCCAGAGTGGGCGAGCTGCGGGCGGCCGTGTCCCGGCTGCGCCGGGAGCTGGCCGGTCATCCGGCGGAGTTTCCCGACCGGGCCGTCGCCGAGGACGAGCTGGCGGCGCTGGCCGCGATGGCCGTCAGCGGCGTGCCCGAGGTGCCGCGGCTGCGCCGCTCGCTGCTGCTGATCGCGGGCTCGATCGGCTCGGTCAGCGCCTTGGCCGCCGCGGTCACGGACGTACGGAAGGCGGTCGAGCTGTTCGGCGAGCCGCCGGGCCGCACCTGACCGGCGATGGGTGAACTACCGCCGGCCGCAAGCCGGTTCACGCCACCCAGTGCGGGCGGTTCTGGCCGCCCGTGACGGCGGGCAGGCCCGCGTCCAGGGTGGCGGCCAGTCGGCGGACCGCCTCCTGTGTGCGCTCCGGCTCGTGCACGAACGGCAGCCTCAGACGGTGTTCGTGGGTGCCCGCGTCCGCGGCGAAGCGGGAGCCCGGCTGGAGGTTCACGCCGTGGGCGAGCGCGGCCTGGGCCAGCGCTCCCGCGATCGGGCGGCCGAGGTCGACCCAGAGGCTGAGCCCGCCCACCGGTGTCTGCCAGCGCCACTCCGGCAGATGGCGGCTCAGTGAGTCGGCGAGCGCGTCCCGCCGCTCGCGCAGCAGCGGCAGCCGGGTGCGCAGGACGTCGTCCATGCCGGGAAGCAGCGTCTTGGCCAGCACCTGGTCGACGAGCGAGGGTGCCAGATCCACGTGGATGCGCAGGGCGGCCAGCTCGTTGACGAGCCGGGAGCCCGCCCGCACCCAGCCGATCCGCAGACCGCCCCAGTGGGTCTTGCTGAGGGAGCCGACCGTGACGATCTGCTCGGCCTCGCCCGGGTGGGCCAGTGACACGAAGGGCGCCGGTGCGGGCCCCTCCAGTGCCATCTCGGCCATGGTCTCGTCGATGAGCAGCCAGGTCCCGGTGGTCCGGGCCGCACGGAGCAGCCGGGTGCGCTGCTCGGTGCTCATCAACGCGCCGGTCGGGTTCTGGAAGTCGGGGATGAGGTAGGCGAGCCGGGGCGCGGTCTGGCGCAGGGTGCACTCCAGGAGCTCGACGTCCCAGCCGTCCTCGGTCACCGGCACCGGGGTGATCCGCAGCCCCGCGTGCCGCACGGCGTCCAGGGCGTTCGGATAGGACGGGCTCTCGACGACGGCCCGGTCGCCGGGGCGCCCCAGGAGGTTCACCACCAGCGACACCGCGGACTGCGCGCCGGTGGTGATCAGGATCTGCTCGGGCAGGGTCGGCAGACCGCGGCGGGTGTACCGCTCGGCGACGGCGGCCCGCAGCTCCGGCAGGCCGAGCGGATGGTAGCCGTTGGTGGTGGCGTGGCAGGCCAGTTCGGGGCCGGCCAGCTCGAACGCGGCCGCCAGTTCCGCCGGGGCGCTGGGCGCGGCCATCGCCAGGTCGATGACCCCGTCGGGCGCCTGGTAGCCGGCCACGCTGGCCGGGGCCGCGCCCTCGGGAAGGCCGGTCCAGGTGCCCGCACCGCGCCGGCTCAGCGCGTAGCCGCCCTCGCGCAGCAGGTCGTACGCGGCCGTGACGGTGGCCCGGCTCACCTCCAGGGCGGTGGCGAGTTCACGCTCGGCGGGCAGCCGGGTGTGCAGCGGGATGCGGCCGTCGAGCAGCAGGGCGCGCACCCCCTGGGCGAGGGCCCGATAGCCGGGGTGCGGGCCCGTGATGGCGGTGACCTGCCCGGCGAGCTGGCGGCTGCCGAGGGTGCGCGTGTTGCCGGTCGCGACGCCGGTCCCGCTCATGGCGCTGCTCGTGGTGTCCAGGGATCGGACCACCCGCATCTCTGCCATACCAACCTCCGCGAATTGGCCATGCCGTCCAGGCCAATCAGCCTACAGACTCTGTTCTGTCGGCACATTGGCCCGGTGAAGTGGCCACGGAAGGGGAGTTGTCATGGGACGCGATGTGACGGTCACGGACCGGTTCGAGCGGGAGATGCAGCGGCGGTGCGAGGAGCGGCCGCGGGGCGTTTCGCTCTCCTGGGTACGGGGGTTCGGGGCCTGGCTGGCTCGCCGCATGCCGGGGCTCCGCCCCGGGCCCCGGTTCGACCCCACCCCGCCCCTTCCCTGAACTCGCCGGGGGAGAGGTGGTTCGGCTGCGGATCTGCGGATCTGCGGATCTGCGGGTCGCGGGCCGTGCGTGGTTGCTCACGCAGTTCCCCGCGCCCCTCTAGGCCTTGGGCCTCTAGGCCTTGGGCCGCACCACAGGGGCGGCCCAGCCTGGCGTGGGGGCTCAGCCACCTCCCCGGTCGTCGTCGGGGGACAGGAGAGGTGGGGTGAACTCGGCCACCAGGGAGAGGAGTTGGGGCGCCGGGTAGGGGCGCCCCGGCTCGATGCCCGAGGGTGCCGGCGCCGCCGGAACGAGGGTGTCGGCCAAGTCGCCGTGCAGCCACACCGCGATCAGATGCACGGCCGGCACGTGCAGCAGCCGCACCTCCGCATCCCCGGCCCGCTCGCCCGCGACGGCGCGTGCGGAATCGAGCGCCGCCGCCGTACCGGCCACGAACGGCCCGTAGTTCAGCTGGCTGAAGACGTGCTCGCCCGCCGCGTCCCGTACCGTCTCGGCGAGCGCCACCGGTTCACCGCCGTGCCGGACCAGATAGCGCCAGGAGACCGGCTGGGCGTCGGCCAGCGAACCGGTGGGGGCGAGCGTGTACATCGGGACCGGGTCCGCCAGGCGGAGGTCCTCGGGGGCGGCCGGGAGCAGGGTCGCGGTGCGCACCCGGCCGAGGCCCGCGAGGAGTTGGAGGCCCGCCTCGGCCGCTTCGCGCGACTGCTCGGGGGGCTGTGGTGACTGGAGTGCCATGGTCGGTCCTCACGCCCTCGTGTAGTAGCTGTGGGTCCAGGTCCCGCTGCCCTGGTAGCTGGTGGCGAGGGTGTTGTACACCTGGTCGGACTTGCCGTAGATCGGGTCGTCCACGGCCACGATCGCCTGGTCGGCCGGGGCGTCCACCCCGATGGCGGTGCAGAAGTGCCCGCCGCCGGCCGCCCAGGCGATCCGGATGCAGAGCGGCCGCCCCGCCTTGACCTCGTTCTCCACCTCCGCGAAGTCGACCCGGTTGCCCACCATCCGGTCCAGGTGGCCGACGATGCGCAGCGGGTTGTCCAGCGGCTGCTGGCTGTTGCAGGCGGTGCCGGCCGCGCCGGCCGGTGTGCAGCAATTGGTCTGCCCGGTCTGGGAGTTGGCGACCGTGCACTGCGTCCAGGTGCTGGCCGCGTTGTAGTAGAGCGCGATGCTGGTCGCCACCGCCGCCCAGCACCAGTTGCTCTGGGTCTGGGCCTGCATGTTGAAGGCGAGCCGCTGGTAGTCCCAGAGGCGGTAGTCCGGCTTGGCGTCCAGGACCGTGATGTCGGTGACGATGTTCAGGGGCGCGCCCCAGTCGACGCTGACGACGAAGGTGACGCCGTGGTTGGGGTCGTAGGGAGGTGAGTGCGGACTGATGTTGCCGACCCGGACGTTGGCATCGCCCACGAAGCGCGGGCTGTGCTTCACGTCGGCCGCGTTCACCGAGTACTCGGACACGGTGACCCAGACCGTCGAGTCGTGGTCGATCTCGTTCCAGTTGAAATTCAGTACGGTACGGCCGCTGAGGCCGTGCCAGTACTGGCGCACGGTGCGTGGCATCGGGCCCCCTCAGCCGCTCTGGTACTCGATGTCGACCGGCGGCCCGTCCAGGACCGTGATGTCGGTGACGATGTGCAGGGGCGCACCCCAGTCGACGTTGACGACGAAGGTGACGCCGTGGTTGGGGTCGTAGGGCGGTGAGTGCGGACTGATGTTCTCGACCGTGACGGTCGCGGCGCCGATGAAACGCGGGCTGTGGCGCGGGTCGTTGCCGTCCACGCTGTATTCGGACGCGGTCACCACGACGGTCGAATCGTGGTTGATCGCGGCCCAGTTGAAGTTGAGCCTGCACCGCCCTTGCAGGTTCCACCAGTACTGGCGGCAGGTCTGGGGCATGAGGGCCTCCACAGTGTCCGGTTCATGCCTGGGACATGCCAGCAGCATGACGGACCCGGGGTGCCGCCGACCCGCGCTTGCGGGACGCGGTCGGAAGTGGTGGGAGCACTCAGCCCGGTTGGCGGATCAGACGGCGCGCGCTGGCGGCGGCGACCGCCGATGTGCGCGAGTCCACCCCCAACTTGGCGTAGATGTGCACCAGATGGGACTTGACAGTCGCCTGGCTCAGGAACAACTGCTTGCTGATCTGCTGGTTGGAGAGTCCGTCGCCGACGAGTTGGAGCACCTCCAGCTCGCGCCGGGTCAGCGCCTCCGCGGGTGTCCGCATCCGGTCCATGAGCCGGTGTGCCACGGCCGGGGCGAGCGCCGACTGGCCCAAGGCCGCGGTGCGGACCGCGGCCGCCAGTTCCTCGGGCGGGGCGTCCTTGAGCAGGTAGCCCGCCGCGCCCGCCTCCACCGCCGCGAGGATGTCCGCGTCCGTGTCGTACGTGGTGAGGACCAGGACGCGGGGGGCGCCCGGCCGGGCGGTGATCGCGGCGGTCGCCTCGGCGCCGTGCATCCCCGCGCCGAACTGGAGGTCCATGAGGACCACGTCGAATGCCCCGGAGGAGGCCAGCTCCACCGCGCGCTCGGCGGTGGCGGCCTCCCCGGTCACCGCGAAGTCCGGCTCGGTGCCGAGGACCGCGCGCAGCCCCGCCCGCACGATCGGGTGGTCGTCGGCGAGCAGCAGCCGGATCGGCGCCGCGCTCATCGGGCACCCGCCACGGGCAGCGGCAGCGTGATCGCGACGGCTGTGCCCTGGCCGGGCGCCGACTCCACGCTCAGCGTGCCGCCGAGCGAGTGGGCGCGCGAGCGCATCGCGGGCAGGCCGAAGCCGCTGGTCTCCTGGGGCCGCGGCTCGGCCGGATCGAAGCCCCGCCCGTCGTCGACGACGTCCAGGGCGACCGAGGTGTCCATGAAGCTGAGGGTGATCTCGGCCCGGCCGGCCGCCGCGTGCTGCACGGTGTTGGCGAGCGCCGACTGGGCGATGCGCAGCAGCGCCACCTCGTAGGGCGTCGGCAGCGCGACCGGGGTGCCGCTCACGCCGAACTGCACGGCGGGGCCGGGGCCCGGCGCCGCCGCGCACAGCCGCTCCAGGGCGCCGGAGAGGGAGCCCTGCTCCAGGTCCGGCGGGGTCAGCGCCTTCACGAAGCGGCGGGCCTCGGCCAGGTTGTCCTGGGCGGCGCGGCGGGCCTGCTCGACGTGTTCGCGGGCCGGGTCACCGGCCGGCAGCGCGCGCTCGGCGGCCCGCAGGAGCAGCTGGATCGACGACAGGCCCTGGGCGAGGGTGTCGTGGATCTCGCGGGCCAGGCGCTCGCGCTCGGCCAGGGTGCCGGCCGTGCGCTCGGCCTCCGCGAGCTCGGCCCGGGTCGCCACCAGCTCGTCGATCAGCTCGCGGCGCCGCTCGCTCTCCCGGTACAGCGCGTCGTAGCCGAGCACGGTGGCGACGGAGACCGCGGCGCCGAGCAGCGGACCTATGAACGCACCCGGCGTGACCTGCTGCCCGTGCAGCAGAAAGCTCGTGATGGCCGCGCCCGCCGTGGCGAGGACCGCGGGCAGCGCCCAGCGCAGCGGCAGCAGGTGGAGCAGCAGGAAGTAGAGCGGGAAGGCCGCCCACAGCGCGTCGGGGGAGACCACGAGCAGCGCGAGCCACGCCGCGCCCAGCGCCCCGAGCCATACCGCCCCCGCCGCGGTACGCGGCCGCACCGAGGGCAGCGCGACCCCCACGCCGTACACCGCGGCCATGGCGATGGCCGCCACGAGCACGGCCCCCGCGTGCGGCGCGTGATCGCCGAGGGAGCGGACCACGGCCAGCGCGAGCAGCCCGCCGAGCAGCGCGTGCAGACACAGGCGCAGCAGGGCGGCGACGGGGGTGTGGGGGCGTACGGAATCCATAGGGCTTCCAGCGTACGGGGGAGGTGGGCGGCCCCGGTCAACCGAAAGTTTGATGTGCGGATGCATCCTTCGATACCGGGGAGCATGCTCCGGCGCGATGTGGCGACGGGCCCGCGCGACCAGGCTTGAGCCCATGTTCGTCGCATGGAGAGACCTCCGGTTCGCCAAGGGCCGGTTCGCGCTGATGGGTGCGGTGGTGGTGCTCATCACCCTGCTGGTGGGGCTGCTTTCCGGGCTGACCGCCGGTCTTGCCCGGGACAACACCTCGGCCGTCAGCGGCCTGCCGGCCGACCGGCTCGCCTTCGCCGCGCCGCCCTCGGGGCAGTCGGCTTCCTTCACCAACTCCGTTGTGTCGAGCGGTACTTGGCACAAGTGGCAGCAGGCGCCCGGGGTGCGCGAGGCCCAGCCGCTCGGCATCGCCACGCTGAACGCGAAGGCGGGCGAGCGCACCGCCGCGGTGTCCTCCTTCGCGGTGCCGCCCGGCTCGGACCTCGCCCCGGCCGCGGTGCGCGCCGGATCCGTCGTGCTCTCCCGGGGTGCGGCCGACGACCTCGGCGCGCGGGCGGGTGACACCCTGACGCTCGGGGGCCGTACGCTGACCGTGTCGGCGGTCGCGGGCTCCGACTCCTACAGCCACACCCCCGTCGTGTGGACCGCGCTCGCGCAGGACGCGCCCGCCACCGTCGTCGCGCTCGGCCTCACCGGCGGCGCGGACCCGGCGGCCCTCGACAAGGAGCTGGGCACCCGCAGCCTGACGCTCTCCGACGCCCTCGCGGCGCTGCCCTCCTACCAGGCCGAGAACGGCTCGCTCCAGCTGATGCGCGGCTTCCTGTTCGTGATCTCGGCGCTGGTCGTCGGCGCGTTCTTCACGGTGTGGACGATCCAGCGCAGCGGCGACATCGCCGTACTGAAGGCGCTCGGCGCCTCGACGCCCTATCTGCTCAAGGACGCGCTCGGGCAGGCGGTCGTCATGCTGACGGCCGGCACCCTGCTCGGCACCGGGCTCGCCGCGTTCGCCGGAGCGCTGGTCGGCGGTGCGGTGCCCTTCGTGCTCGACCCGGCCACCACGCTCGGGCCCGGCGCCGTCCTGATCGTCCTCGGCGTGATCGGCGCCGCCCTGTCCATCCGGCGCATCACCGCCGTCGACCCGCTGACCGCGCTCGGGAGTGCCCGATGACCCCCCGTATCCCTCCTGTGAACCCGATCCCCGCCCCGAATCCGGCCCGCGCCGCGGACCCGGTCCTGCTCCTGGACGGCGTCACCCTGACCTACCCGGACGGCGAGGGCCGGCTCACCGCCCTGGACGAGGTGTCCCTCGCGGTCCCCGCCGGTACGGTGACGGCCTGCGTCGGGCCGTCCGGCTCCGGCAAGTCCAGCCTGCTCGCCGTCGCCGCGACCCTGGTGGCCCCGGACGGCGGCCGCGTCGTGGTCGCCGGTACCGACACCGCCGGGCTCGGCCCGGCCCGGAAGGCGGCGCTGCGCCGCGACTCCATCGGCATCGTCTTCCAGCAGCCCAACCTGCTGCCCGCGCTCACGGCCGCCGAGCAGCTCCAGGTGATGGCCCACCTCGCGGGCCGCAAGCCGCGCGAGGTACGGGAGCGCGCCCGGGAGCTCCTGGCCGCCGTCGGCCTCGCCGACCAGGCCCACCGCCGCCCGCACCAGCTCTCCGGCGGTCAGCGCCAGCGGATCAACATCGCCCGCGCCCTGATGAACGAGCCCGCCGTGCTCCTCGTCGACGAGCCCACCAGCGCCCTCGACCACGAGCGGGGGGCCGCCGTGCTCGATCTGCTGCTCACCCTCACCCGCGAGCGGGCCACGGCCACGGTGCTGGTCACCCACGACCGCACGCATCTGGAGCGGATGGACGCGGTGGTGACGATGGCCGACGGGCGTCTGAGCGCGGCCCGCACGGCAGCGGTCTGACCCCGGTCCGACTCGGCCGAACCCCGGTCCGACTCGGCCGAACCCCGGTCCGACTCGGCCGAACCCCGGTCCGACTCGGCCGAACCCCGGTCCGACTCGGCCGAACCCCGGTCCGACTCGGCCGAACCCAGGGCCCGCACGCGCGAGACCCCGGCGGTGTGCCGCACCGCCGGGGTCCTCGTCGCTTCGGGGCCGGGGTTCGGCTCAGGTCTGGGCGCCCGTGTTGGCCAGCGCCGTCGAGAGCTCCTGGGCGATGCCCTGGAGGATCGGGACGATCCGGTCGGTGGCCGCCTCGGTGACCCGGCCGGCCGGGCCCGAGATCGAAATGGCCGCGGCGGTGGGGGAGTTGGGCACCGACACCGCGAGGCAGCGCACTCCTATTTCCTGCTCGTTGTCGTCGACCGCGTACCCGGCGCGCCGCACCTGCTCCAGCGCGTCGAGGAAACCGTCCGCCGTGGTGATCGTCTTCTCCGTCGCGGCCGGCATGCCGGTTCGGGCGAGCAGCGCGCGCACCTCCTCCGGCGGGGTGTGCGCGAGCAGCGCCTTGCCCACGCCCGTGGAGTGCGGCAGGACCCGCCGGCCGACCTCGGTGAACATCCGCATGGAGTGCTTGGACGGCACCTGCGCCACGTACACGATCTCGTCGCCGTCCAGCAGCGCCATGTTCGCGGTCTCGCCGGTCTCCTCGACGAGCCGGGTCAGATACGGCCGCGCCCAGGTGCCGAGCAGACGGGACGCCGATTCGCCGAGCCGGATCAGACGCGGGCCGAGCGCATAGCGCCGGTTCGCCTGCTGGCGTACGTAACCGCAGGCCACGAGGGTGCGCATCAGCCGGTGGATGGTCGGAAGGGGCAGGCCGCTGCTCGCGGAGAGCTCGCTGAGGCCGACCTCGCCCCCGGCGTCGGCCATCCGCTCAAGGAGATCGAAGGCGCGCTCAAGAGACTGGACTCCTCCGCTGGCGGCGGAGGGCTTGGAGGCGTCGGTGGTGCTGGCGCTTGACGTCGGCACGGCGCGTTCCTTTCGGTACTGGCAGGCGAAGGAGCAGCCTATCGGGCGGTTGTCCGTCCTACCCTGGACAGGTCAGGTGTCCCTGCCGGTCAGAGGCGGTTTGTCCGTTCGTCGGCAGCGCCCCGTGGTGATAACTACATTCTGCTTGGCGAAATTCTAATTCCATTCTGTGGAAACCTCCAAGACTCGCGTCCGTGTCGGCCGTCACGCCTCGGCCACCCTTGACGGTTTCCGCGGCCAGCGCGCAAACTCCTTCAACAGATCGTTGAATTCCGGTGTACGGAAAAGTTCCGGTGCACGGAAAGACTCCGCTGGGAAGTGAGGGCTCGGGTGTCCGACGTCAACCTGGTACTGCGCTCGACGCGCGTCATCACCCCCGAGGGGACGCGCCCGGCGACGGTCGCCGTCGCCGACGGGAAGATCGCGGACGTACTGCCGTACGAGGCCGAGGTCCCGGCCGGCGCGCGCCTGGAGGACTTCGGCGACGACGTGCTGCTGCCCGGCATCGTCGACACCCACGTCCACGTGAACGACCCCGGCCGTACCGAGTGGGAGGGCTTCTGGACGGCCACCCGCGCGGCGGCCGCCGGCGGCATCACCACCATCGTCGACATGCCGCTCAACTCGCTGCCGCCGACCACCACGGTCGAGAACCTGCGGGTCAAGCAGGAGGTCGCGGCGACCAAGGCGCACATCGACCTCGGGTTCTGGGGCGGCGCGCTGCCCGACAACGTCAAGGACCTGGGGCCCCTGCACGAGGCCGGCGTCTTCGGCTTCAAGGCGTTCCTTTCGCCGTCCGGCGTCGAGGAGTTCCCGGAGCTGAACCAGGAGCAGCTCGCGCAGTCGCTCGCCGAGATCGCCGGGTTCGACGGCCTGATGATCATCCACGCCGAGGACCCGCACGAGCTCGACGCCGCCCCGCACCTGACCGGCCCCAAGTACGCCGACTACCTGGCGACCCGGCCGCGCGTCTCGGAGAACACCGCGATCGAGGGCCTGATCGACGCGGCCAAGCGGATCGGTGCCCGGGTGCACGTGCTGCACCTGTCGTCCTCGGACGCGCTGCCGCTGATCGCCGCCGCCAAGCGCGAGGGCGTCAAGCTCACCGTCGAGACCTGCCCGCACTACCTCACCCTGACCGCCGAGGAAGTCCCGGACGGGGCCAGCGAGTTCAAGTGCTGCCCGCCGATCCGTGAGGACGCCAACCGCGACCTGCTGTGGGACGCGCTGGCCGACGGCACCATCGACTGCATCGTCACCGACCACTCGCCGTCCACCGCCGACCTCAAGACCGACGACTTCGCCACCGCCTGGGGCGGCATCTCGGGCCTTCAGCTCAGCCTCCCCGCGATCTGGACCGAGGCCCGCAAGCGCGGCTACACCCTGGAGGACGTGGTCCGCTGGATGTCGACGGCGACCGCGAACCTCGTCGGGCTGACCCAGAAGGGCGCCATCGAGGCCGGCCGCGACGCCGACTTCGCGGTGCTCGCCCCGGACGAGACCTTCACCGTGGACCCGGCCGAACTCCAGCACCGCAACCGCGTCACCGCCTATGCGGGCAAGACGCTGCACGGCGTCGTCAAGTCCACGTGGCTGCGCGGTGAGCGCATCCAGCACCACGGCGTCATCGCCGAGCCCACCGGCCGCCTGCTCGAAAGGAACAACTGACACCGTGAGCACCCTTCCCTCCTTCACCGGTGACGCCAGCCCCTACGGCGGCGGCGACCCGTACGCGGACTACCGCAGCGCGGACTTCTCCTTCACCCAGTACGTCGACCTCGCCGACCGGCGCCTGGGCGCGGGTGTGATCGCCGCGAACGACGAGTTCTTCGCCGAGCGCGAGAACCTGCTCAAGCCCGAGGCCGCCGAGTTCGACCCCGAGCACTTCGGGCACAAGGGCAAGATCATGGACGGCTGGGAGACCCGCCGCCGCCGCGGCGTCTCGGCCGCCCAGCCGCACCCCACCGACGAGGACCACGACTGGGCGCTCATCCGCCTGGGCGCGCCCGGCGTGGTGCGCGGCATCGTCGTCGACACCGCCCACTTCCGCGGCAACTACCCGCAGGCCGTCTCCGTCGAGGCCGCCTCGGTGCCGGGCTCGCCCTCGCCCGAGGAGCTGCTCGCCGCCGACGTGAAGTGGACAACTCTCATACCCCGTACGGCAGTTGGCGGCCACGCGGCCAACGGCTTCGCGGTGGACGTGGAGCAGCGCTTCACCCACCTGCGGCTCAACCAGCACCCCGACGGCGGTGTGGCCCGGCTGCGCGTCTACGGCGAGGTCGCCCCCGACCCGCGCTGGGTGGCGGCGCTCGGCACGCTCGACCTCGCGGCGCTGGAGAACGGCGGCCAGGTCGAGGACGCGTCCGACCGCTTCTACTCGCCCGCCACCAACACCATCCAGCCGGGCCGCTCCCGCAAGATGGACGACGGCTGGGAGACCCGGCGCCGCCGCGACAAGGGCAACGACTGGATCCGCTACCGGCTCGCGGCCCAGTCCGAGGTGCGTGCGGTCGAGATCGACACGGCGTATCTGAAGGGCAACTCGGCCGGCTGGGCCGCGCTCTCCATCCGTGACGGCGAGTCGGGGGAGTGGGTGGAGGTGCTGCCCCGTACGCGGTTGCAGCCCGACACGAACCACCGCTTCCTGCTGGACGCGCCGGCCGTCGGCACGCACGTCCGGATCGACATCTTCCCCGACGGCGGCATCTCGCGCCTGCGCCTCTTCGGCTCCCTGACCCCCGAGGGCGCGTCCCGTCTGATCGCCCGCCACCAGGAACTCGGCGGCTGAGCGCTGCGGATCGCGGGGCTGCCCCTCGCGGTCCGCTGAACCGGGCCCCGTCCCGGTTCCCCGGAACAGGGCGGCACG
Source organism: Streptomyces sp. CB01201 (assembly GCF_002803085.1). Classification (GTDB taxonomy): domain Bacteria; phylum Actinomycetota; class Actinomycetes; order Streptomycetales; family Streptomycetaceae; genus Streptomyces; species Streptomyces hundungensis. The sequence goes on from NZ_NNBJ01000033.1 coordinate 46,384, forward strand.
ACACCCGCCCGCCGACGCGGGACACCCCGACCCGACAGCACCGGGGTGTCCCGCGTCGTTCTCTTCCCGGCCCGTCTTCCCCCCCCCTCGTTCGAGGGCGGGCTCCGGTGCGGAGCGCCGGGGGCGGTCAGGCCGCGCAGCTCCGGACGGTCGGGCCGCGTAGCCCCCGTCGGCCGGCACCGGCCGGGTACGCAGGGCCGGGGACCGAGCACGCGGCCGGCTACTTCTCCGCCACCCGGTCCGACGCGATGAGCACCGCCACACCCGCCACCGCGAGCACGATGCTCGCGAACACCTCGTGCCCCTCAAGCGCGTCGGGCCGGTGCACCACCGTCCACAGGTCGAACCACCCGGTCCACTCGTGCACCAGACCGCCGATGCCCTGGACGAGGAGCAGGAATCCGGCGACCTCCAGGAATTTCCTCATGTCCCGAGCCTGTGCGAACCGGTCGCGCCGGCGCTTCGGCCTTCGGCACACCGCGTCCGCGTCCAAAGTCTCCGGCCTTGCGACTTTGGTAGCGACCCGCGCCCGCGAAGCGCCGCCGGGCCGCCCGGCTGCGTAACTTTGCCGACATGACACGAGCCGGACCCGAGTTCCGCTGGCTGCTGCCCTCGGCGGTGGCCGACCCCGAGCTGCCCGGCGACCGGGCCCGGCCCAGACGCACCGTGCGCGACTGGGCCGTCGACATCTGCGCCTTCCTCGCCGCCGCCCTCATCGGCATGCTCACCGCGGACACCCTCGGCAAATCACCCGGCTACTCCGACACCGTGATGGTCCTCGACCAGCTGGTCGGCGCCGCCGCCTGCTGCGCGGTGTGGCTGCGCCGGCGCTGGCCGGCCGGGCTCGCGCTGGCGCTCACCGCGGTGTCCCTGGTCGCGCCGGTCGCCTCCGGGGCGTTCCTGGTCGCCCTGTTCAGCCTCGCCGTGCACCGGCCGTTCAAGCCCCTGGTGCTCGCGGTGGGCACCGCCGCCGTGGTCAGCTCGGTGTTCCAGCCGGTGCTGCGCCCCGACCCGACCACCAGCCTGCTCACCAACGCCGTCGTGGGCACCGTGCTCATCCTGCTCGCCACCGGCTGGGGCATGCTCGTACGCTCCCGGCGCCAGCTCGTCGTCGCGCTGCGCGAGCGGGCCGCCCGCGCCGAGGCCGAGGCGGCGCTGCGGGCCGAGAACGCGCAGCGGCTCGCCCGCGAGGCCATCGCCCGCGAGATGCACGACGTGCTCGCCCACCGGCTCACGCTGCTCTCCGTGCACGCGGGGGCCCTCGAATTCCGGCCCGATGCGCCGCCCGCGCAGGTCGCCCGCGCGGCCGGGGTCATCCGGGACAGCGCGCACGAGGCGCTCCAGGACCTGCGGCAGATCATCGGCGTGCTGCGCAGCCCCGGAGAGGGCGCCGACGACCGGCCCCAGCCCACCCTCGCCACCCTGGACGCGCTGGTCGCCGAATCCCGCGAAGCCGGGATGAAGGTCGCCCTGGACAGCCGGATCCCGGACGCGGACGGTGTGCCCGCCGCCACCGGCCGCAACGCCTACCGCATCGCGCAGGAGGCCCTCACCAACGCGCGCAAGCACGCGCCCGGCGCCGAGGTCACCGTCACCGTCACCGGCCGTCCCGGCGACGGGCTCACCGTCGAGGTCCGCAACCCGCCGCCCCCGGGCCCGGTCCCGGAGGTCCCCGGCTCCGGGCAGGGGCTCATCGGGCTCACCGAGCGCGCCACCCTGGCCGGCGGCCGGCTCGACCACGGGCGCGGGTCCGACGGCTCCTTCGCGGTGGTGGCCTGGCTACCGTGGCCCTCATGACCATCCGCCTGCTCATCGTCGACGACGACCCCCTGGTCCGCGCGGGCCTCACCTTCATGCTCGGCGGCGCCGAGGACATCGAGATCGTCGGCGAGGCGGCCGACGGCCACGGCATCGGCCAACTCGCCCTGGAACTGCGCCCGGACGTCGTGCTCATGGACATCCGCATGCCGCGCGTCGACGGCCTCACCGCCACCGAGACGCTGCGTGCCCGCCCCGACGCACCCGAGGTGATCGTCCTGACCACCTTCCACGCCGACGAACAGGTGCTGCGCGCGCTGCGCGCCGGAGCCGCCGGATTCGTCCTCAAGGACACCCCGCCCGCCGAGATCGTCGCCGCCGTACGCCGCGTCGCGCACGGTGACCCGGTCCTCTCCCCGGCCGTCATGCGGCAGTTGATGACCCAGGTGTCCGGCGGCACGGCCGCGCCCGGCGACCGGGCGGCCCGCGCCCGCGAGCGGGTCGCGCTGCTCGCCGAGCGCGAACGCGAGGTCGCCGTCGCCGTCGGGCGCGGCCACTCCAACGCGGAGATCTCCGCACGCCTCTATCTGAGCGTGCCCACCGTGAAGACCCACGTCTCGCGCGTTTTGGCCAAGCTCGGCCTCAACAACCGGGTCCAGATCGCCCTGTTGGTGCACGACGCCGGGCTGCTCGACGAACCGGACGGCGACGTAGGCTGAACGGCAACCGAACGGAGGGCGGGACCATGACGGTGGTCGATCTGAGCGAGCACGCCGAGGAATTCAACGCCGATCCCTATGCGGTGTACGCCAAGCTGCGCGCCGCGGGCCCCGCACATCTGGTCCGTACGCCGATGGGTGAGGAGGTCTGGCTGATCGTCGGCCACGAGGCGGCGCGCGCCGCGCTCGCCGACCCCCGCCTCGCGAAGGACTGGCGGCCGCTGGCCGAGACGGGCTACGAAGAACTGCCGGCCAGCTCGAACATGCTGGAGACCGACCCGCCGCAGCACACCCGGCTGCGCAAGCTGGTCGCGCGGGAGTTCACCCCGCGCCGGATCGAGGCGCTCCGCCCGCGCGTCCAGGAGATCACCGACGGCCTCCTCGACACCATGCTGGCCGCCCCCGGACGCGCCGCCGACCTGATCGACTCGCTCGCCTTCCCGCTTCCCATGACCGTCATCAGCGAGCTCATCGGCGTGCCCGACCTCGACCGCGAGGCCTTCCGCGTGCTGTCCAACCAGGCCGTGGCGCCGCGGGACGGCGCCGAAGGCCCCGAGGCCGTCGGGAAGATCGGCGTGTACCTGGCCGAGCTGATCGAGGACAAGCGCTGCTCCGGCCCCGCCGACGACCTGCTGAGCGCCCTGATCCGCACCCGGCACGAGGACGGCGACCAGCTGTCCCAGGACGAACTCATCGGCATGGCCTTCCTGTTGCTCGTCGCGGGCCACGAGACGACCGTCAACCTCATCTCCAACGGGGTCCGCGCGCTGCTGAGCCATCCGGACCAACTGGACGCGCTGCGGGCCGACTTCGACGGCCTCATCGACAACGCCGTGGAGGAGATGCTGCGCTACGACGGCCCGGTCGAGACCTCCACGTACCGCTTCGCGCGCGAGCCCGTCCGGATCGGCGACGCGCTCATTCCGGCCGGCGCGGTCGCCCTGGTCGCCCTCGCCTCGGCCGGCCGCGACCCGGAGCGCCACCAGGAGCCGGACCGTTTCGACATCCGCCGCACCCCGCAGAGCCATCTCGCCTTCGGCCACGGCATCCACTTCTGCCTGGGCGCCCCGCTCGCCCGGATGGAGGGCCGGATCGCCGTCCGCACCCTCCTGGAGCGGGCCCCGGACCTCCAACTCGACGTGCAGACCGACGAGTTGCAGTGGCTGCCGGGCATGCTCATCCGGGGCGTGCGGCATCTGCCGGTGCGCTGGTGAGGGGGCCGGGGCCGGACAGGCCCTAGGCGGTTTCGTTTGGATCAGCGGGCGGACCAGAGGAAGATGCCCGCGATGTGAAGTCCG
>NZ_NNBJ01000034.1 GCF_002803085.1 Streptomyces sp. CB01201
CTGCGCATCAGTCAACGGCACACCCAAACCAACGACCGCCTGATCCAAACGAAATGGCCTAGGGCGTGTCGTTGCCGACCGAATGGCAGCCGTGGAAATACCGGACTCCGTGGGTGCGCTGGTAGGTCGCCGGCACCCGGTTGGGGTGTCCTCTTCCGGCACAGCCCGAGCCCTGCGGTAGGCCGAATCCCGAGGAGAAACTCTTGGCCGTCGGGGATGCCGCCCGGGCCGTGGTGATGTGGTGTGGCTCGGGCGGCCGGGCGAGAGTTTGGGGTTGAAAGACATCTCGTCGTCGGCCGGGATCTACGAACATCTGCAGGGGGTGCTGCAGCGTCACAGCCCCTGTTCACCAGGGCCTGAGCCCGCTCCACGACGGGAGGTCCCGGCCCTCCGGCCGCCCCGGTCAGGACGACGCGGTCGTCAGAGTCAGCAGCTCGGCGTCCGACAGATGCAGGTCCTGCGCGGCCAGGAGCGCCGGCAGTTGCTCGACGGTGCGCGCGGAGGCGATCAGTGCGGTCACGGTCGGCTGCCTCAGGAGCCAGGCCAGTGCCACGGTGGCCATTTCCACCCCGCGCACGGTCGCGACCTGCTCCAACGCGTCGAGGACCTTCACGCCGCGTTCCGTGTCTGCGTACCCACCGGCGAGTCCGGGAACGTTGCGTACGTTCTCGACCCTCTCTCCGGGACGGTACTTGCCGGTGAGGAAGCCGGAGGCGAGTGCGAAGTACGGAACGCAGGCCAGTCCTTCACGCCGCACGACCTCCCGTCGTGCGCCTTCGTAGGTATCGCGCGAGACGAGGTTGTACTGCGGCTGCAGGGCCACGTAGCGGGCAAGGCCTTCGCGGTCGGAGAAGGCCAGGGATGCGGAAAGCCGTTCGGGGCTGATGTTGGATGCCGCGATGGCGCGCACCTTGCCGGCCTGTACGAGGTCGTCGAGAGCAGTGATGATCTCGTCGACGGGGATGGACTCGTCCCGGTCGAAATGGGTGTAGTAGAGGTCGATGTGGTCGGTGCGCAGCCGCCGCAAGGACTCCTCAGCGGCGGCCTTGATGTTGGCGGGCGCAAGGCCCATGTACTGCGGGTGGTCGCCGACCTTGGTGGCGACGACCACGTCGTCGCGGTTGCGGCGGGCGGCGAGCCAGTCGCCGATGATGGTCTCGGACTGGCCCGGCTCGTTGCCGTCGAAGTAATTCATGTAGGAGTCGGAGGTGTCGATGAAGTTGCCGCCGCCGGAAACGTATGCGTCCAGCACCGCAAACGACTGGGTCTTGTCGGCGGTCCAGCCGAAGACGTTGCCTCCCAGGCACAGGGGGGCAACGCGGAGGTCGGACGGGCCAAGGATTCGACGTTCGGTCACGTCATGGACAACGTGCCCTCGGCTGCCGGAAGTTCCTTCCCTGCCGGAATCTCTCCCTTGTGTGTGTCTGGGTCAGGGAGCGTTGGCTGGGGCAGTGGTGAAGGCTCGGGCCGGACGCTGATGGAACGAGCGTCCGAGCGGCCGCCCGTGGATCCTGTCGATCACGCTCCTTCTTCAGCTGTCGCTTCGGCTGCTTTGCGGCGTACGGGAACGCTCGCGCGAGGCCGTGGGGCGGCTGGGGAGCGGGGCGCTGCTGCCGGTGTAGAAGGGGAGGTCGGCGACCAGTTTCGTGAGGTCGGGGTCGCCTGCGTAACGTCGCGCGTGAAGGTCGGCGATCTTTTCGGCGACGGTGGGGTCGTCCGTGTCCGTGGTGTCGTAGGAGACGAAGGACTGCAGCAGGGGAAGACCGATCCGGTCTGTCCGGGCATGCGAGGGGGCCATGAGGTACTCCCAGTATCCGTCGAGGTCTTCGATGACGAAGACGGCGCCGTACTCGAATTCACCGCCTACGTCCCGGCCCACGACGTACTGCGTGACCGCGTCGATCGCCTCGCCCTGGTCGCGGAGGCTTGCCAGGGCCTCTTCTCGCTGTGAGGCAGTGGCCGTTTCCTTGAAGGTGAATCGGTTGTGGTGGTAGATCATGTCTCTCCCCTGACGGTGTGTGAGCGCTTTTCAGGATGCGTGGGCCGGGCCGACCAGTGGGCAAGGAGCGCCGTCACCGCCTGGTCGGCCAGGCGCGAGGCGCGGTCGAAGCCGATGTCCTCGATCGTTGCGATGCCTGCCAGGCCGTGCAGCGTGGCCCACAGCAGGTCGCAGGCGTCCTGCGTGTCGGGAGGCTCGCAGGCGGTTGCGGCCGCCCACTCGCCGATCAGCTGTCTGGTGAAGGTGATGACGTCGGCGGCTGCGGCGCGGCGAGTGGAGGCGTCGATGTCCGTGCCGGGTGCGCCCGAGATCAGCTGGTACAGGCTGGGGCGCGAGCGGGCGAACTCCAGGTAGGCGGCCGCCGCGAGATGCGGGGTGCGGGAAGCCGGCCCGCGGGCCACCGCGGCGAGCATGCAGTGCGTCAGCTCGCCGTTTCCCCGCACGAGCAGGGTGTGCAGGACCGCTTCCTTGCTCGGGAAGTGCTGGTAGATCACCGGCGCGCTGTAGCCGATCTCCGTGGCGATGCGCCGGATGGTGACCGCTCTCCATCCCTCCCGCTCGGCCAGGAGGTCCGCCGTCTCCAGGATTTCTGCGTACGTCCGGCGGCGTACCTCGTCCCGCTTCCCCACCCACAACCCCTAACGTTGTTAGAATATCTAACGTGGTTAGTTTCCGGCTCGGTTCCGGACCTGTCAAGCAGAAACCCGGAAGACTTTGCCCGCGCCTCAAATCAGCGCCGCGCCGGACCCAGAGGACTGTGCCCGCCTCAGGTCAGCGCCGCGCCAGGCAACGCCCGGAACACGCCCGCAGACATGACGCCGCCCCGGCTCCAACACCTCAACTGCCCGTCCCCCGGGCCGTTTCCGGCGGAATCACCGCGGTCCACGGAGCAGAGCCGGCGCCTGCGAACACCGCCGCCAGGGCCCGGGCCCGACTGCCGACACCGCCGGTCGGGGCTCCCCTCGCCCCGTCCGACCGACGGGCCGGCACATCTGCACGCCCGATGGACCGTTTCGCCGCGATCCACGTGCTCCAGACGTCGGCGGGACTGCTCCAAACCCCCTGATACTCCTGCCAGGTACCCGGGCTCCACGCCGGCCCACGCCGGCCGCGACGAGGCGATCGCCGTACAGGAGCACTCCGGCCTGCTTGACGCGTCTCGGCACCGGCGAGACTTCCATGCCCTGTCAACCGGCCAGGGACCCGATGCGGTCCGCAGGGAACCCGAACACTTCGTCCAGGTCCCGGCAGTGCGCGATGGAGTGGATGTCGTCGTGGTGAATGTCGTCGTAGATGTTGCCGTGGATGCTGCAGGTGCCTGACACGGCCGCGGCGAAGGCGATCCCGGGTTCCCGAGCACGTGTGCGCCCGACGTTCTCGACGGCCGACGGATCGACACGCAGCCACACCTTCACCCGCGGGTGACAGCCCAGTGCGGCAGCGGCGACCCCGACGTCGAGGTGCACGACACGGCGCTCCAGCAGAGCGTGAAGACGACGTGGCACCGGGCTGATGCGGCCGCGGTGGCCAGCCGGCGGGGAGCGGATCACGCCGACGATCCAGCACAGCGCGGGACGTTCGGAGCCGAGCAGAATGATGCCGATGACTCGGGGACGGTCGGGGAGCTCACGCGCGGGACGTTCCGGCCCGAATGGACTCCCGGTGCTCTCGATGCTGTGGTGGAGAGGGTCATGTCGTGGTGTCATCCGGCCATCGCACGGAATGCGGGCGAGAACCCGTCCCTCGCCATGGGGGCGAAGAGCTTCGAGGGGACGTACCGGCGGCTGACGGAAGACAGCCACCCGCGTGAGTACGTGGAGGACCAGCGTCTCTACGACATGATCGACACGGCGATCGCGATCCAGGCCGAGTACCAGTTGCAGTGCCTGCTGATGGACCGCGAGTTCACCCCGGTGATCTCGACCCGCGGGGCCGAATTCGAATGGCTCAAGGCCGAGGCCGCCCGCAAAGCCGCCGAGACGGACGCCGGGCCCTGGGGGCTGATCCGCGACATCCTCGGCATCGTCTCCGCGGTCGCGGGCGTCTTGGCCCTGATCCCGGTGTTCACACCGATCGCCGGACCGATCGCCGCGATCGGTGCCCTCGGCGCCCACATCGTCGACGCGGCCATCAAGGGCGACTGGGACGCCTCCACCATCGCCGGTCTCGGCGCCGACGCTCTGGCCGCCCTCCCCTACATCGGAGCGGTCGCCAAGAGCTTCAAAGCCGGGAAGTCCGTCGTGCAGACCATCGGCACCGGAGCCAAGGCCAGCTACAAGGCCAGCTACAAGGCCAGCGTCGGCGTCCGCCGGGCCGGCCTCACCTTCCCCTCCGAGACCGGCGGCGCCGGCGCCTCCGACGCGTCCAAGGTGTTCAACTACATCGGCACCAAGGGCGCAAAAGCCGTCAAGGGATCGGAGAACGCCGGGAAGATCGCCGGAAAAGTCCTCCAAGGCTCGATCAACCTCTCCACCCAGATCCCCCTCATCGTCGAAATGGCCTCCGGCACCGACCAGACCGACGCGAAGACCGGCGCCACCGGCGCAGCCCTGACCGCGAACTACGGACAGTCCATCGGCAGCTGGGGTGCCGTAGGCACCGCCGCGCAGAAAACCGGCACCGTCTCCCTGTCACTCTTCGCCAAGATCATCGGACGCCGCTGACCTCGGGTCCAGGTCCGTGCTCCCGCCGCACACAACGGGAGCACGGAACCCCCAGCACCGACAGGGACACCCACCCGTGACCAAGCACAACCCGCCGCTCGGTCCGCACACCGCTCTCCTCAAGGCCGCGCTCGCCGCCGCCGGACTGGCCTCCATCATCATCGCCCTCGACCTCGACACCCGCTGGCCCTACATCCCCGCAGCAGCCCTCCTCCTCACCTCTGCCATCGCCGGCCGCCGCCCCTGACCCCACCCCCCCACACCCAACCCAACGGGCAGGCCCCTCACCAGGGGAAGCAGCGCGGGCGCTTTCGTCGGATCTACCGCTCAGCGCCTGCTGCCGGAGCGCCTTCAGCGAGAAGCCGCCGAACATGCGCGGCCAGCAGAGCGGGCGCAAGGATGGGGGTGACCGGAAGCCAGGTCACCGCTTCGAGCGCGGGGCCGCCGGCAGCGTCCAGAGGCGCACATCCCCAACCCTGGCGCCCCCCTCTCGTCCCCCAGAACACCAGGAGACCGTACGCCCAGGGCCCCGACCCCAGAGCCGGGTCGCCCTTCCTCCAGTAGAGCGCTGTTCCCCCGGCCTCGTCCCACCGCTCTCCTGGCGCGATGCCCGCATCACCAAGGGCCTGAGCAGCCGCCGAGACGTACTGCCGGATCTCGGTGCGGTTCATGGCTGCCGAGTCACCGCTTCCCACCGTCATAGGCTCCCGCCCCTTCACTGGTCGCCTGGTGCAGCTCCCCAATACAGCCGCATACGCCAACCGAAGCGCTCAGTTGTCCTGTGTCATCGATTCGTCCCTGAAGCGGTCGCTCTGACCTGCGATGAGGAATCTTGAGTGGCGAAGTGACCATGACCCGCGAGTGTCACCGTTTGGGGATGCAGAGAAGCTTCGCCAGTGGATCTTGCTGGATCATGAGGATGCTAGGCGAGTGCTGCTGTGGCGAGTTCGATGGCGTCGGGGTAGATGGCAGCGTGTGCGTAGGCGTCGAGGTCGGTCGAGATGCCGCGTTGGTGATTGTGGGTCTGCAGTGCGAGGAGCCGGTATCTCCAGTGGTGGGGGACGGCGGCTGGGGAGGCTGGCCAGGGCGGGACGGCTTCGACCGCGGTTTGGTGGGCGAGGGTGAGTTGCTGGGGTGTGAAGTGGCGTAGGAGCCGGTTCGCCCGGTGTTGGGCGGTGGCGATCTCTGGGCATATGGAGAGGTCGAGGTGGGGTTCTCCGAGATCGCTGAGCCAGATTCCGTGCCGTGTGCAGACCTTGTGGTGGATCGGGAGGTGGACGGGGACGGGCTGGCGGATGCCGAGGCGGGCCGTGCACCGGTGGCAGGCGGTCGTGGCCCGGACGGGGCTTTCGTCGGTGCCGAAGGCGGGGAGTGCGTGGGCCAGGCCGGTGGCAGTGGTGCTGGTGAGGCGAGCGAGTTCGTGCAGGGCCTGGGTGGCTGCGGGGGCGAGCATGTGGTGCTGGGCTCGGTCGTCGAGGTTGTTGGTCTTCGTGGAGAACCAGGTGGGCAGTACTGCCAGTACCTCCGTGACAGTGAGGTGGTTGGCCTGGGCGACGCGGGCGAGGTAGGAGTTGAGGGTTTCTCCTGCGACCGGGACGACTCGCAGTGGCAGCACCGGTGTCCGCTCGGGCCTGCGGGCGAGTGTGCGGGACATCCCGGATGGGATCTGGGGATCCTCCTGCGAGGTGGTTTCCTGACGGTCCGCCAGGACCAGCAGGCGGCGTCGGCGGTCCAGCTCGCGGTAGAAGGTTCTCTGGCTTCCCTGGAAGCCGAGCTCGGATACTTCTTTGAACAGAACGCTGGTCCGCAGGTGCGGATCTTCGGCGAGTCGCTGACGGCAGTAGCTGGCGAGGGGTTCGGTGAGCAGGCTTGACCGTGGAGTCCGAATCCCCGGCGTTCTGAGGCCGCTGATGTAGTCGCGGACGGTTTGATGGCTGTGGCCGATGTGGTCAGCGATGGCCTGCACCGGCCATCCGGCCGCATGCAGGGTGAGGATCTTCTCGGCTCGCTCTCGGGGCAGCATTGGTATTGATCACGTGGCGGGTGGCCGTGGGGACTGGGAAGTGAAGTCGGCGTCGACGGCGTCGAGGCCCTTCTTGGTGATCTTCTCGCTGCCGGCCAGGACCGCGTTGATGGCAGCACCGCGGATCAGCCAGAGCAGGCTCCCGATCATCCCGTGGGTGCGCTGGTGCAGGTAGCGGTCGAGTCTGGTGAGGGCACCGGGCCGCTGCCGGTGGAGCCGCAGGCTGTCTTCCAGGGCGGCGATCAGCGCGGTCCACTGCTGGTTCTGGCCGAACGGTCCGGTGCGGACCATGCCGAACCGGCCGGCGATCTGTTCTCCGCGCGGGCCGGAGAGCAGTCCGGTGCGTTCCAGGCTGATTCCGGCGTAGACGAAGGTGGCCGGAATGCGTTCGGAGAAGTACTTCAGGGTGTCGGAGGCTTCGGCGCCAGCGCGTGTGGCGGTGTTGAGGTTGTGGAGTTCGTCGACCGCGACGAGGGTCACGTGGGCGTCCGTACTGACGCCGCAGACCGCGTCGGCGATGTCGGTGATGTTGCTCCTGGTGGAGATCGGCAGGTCGAAGAACCGGGCGAACTCCATCGCGATCATCTTGGGGGTGGCTGCGGGTGGGACGGTGATGTAGATAACCGGGATGTCGCTGGAGGAGTTCGGGTGACGCCGTCGGTGGATCACCTCGACAGTCTTGCCGAGTTGGGTGAGCGCGGTGGTCTTGCCGGTTCTGGCGGGGCCGGACACCATCAGGCCGCATCGTCCGTAGTGGGCGTTCTTGTTCATCTGGATCAGGCGGCGGCCCGAGGTGATGACCTGGCGGATCGTGGGAGTCTGGACCACCAGCAACCGTGAGTGGTGGTCGATGCGGTCATCGTCGTAGCAGGCTCGTTTGTCGTCCGCGAGACCCGACCAGATCGCCTCGGACAGCAGCTCCGGCACTGCGGGTATCTCGGTGACGAACCCGCGCCAGCCCGGCAGGGTCGTCAGCTGCAGATGCCCGTACCCGTCTGCGGGATCCCCGCCCTGCCCCGGCGCCTGGCTTACCACCGCTTGTCCGCTTCGGTGAACGGGTCGAAGATCGGCATCGGTATCACCTTGGCGATGTTCTCCTCGGGAGCGTGGTTGGCTGGGTCCGCTTGGCCGTCGGCGATGCGGTCGGCAGGGGGCACCTTGGGCGCGATAGGGGTGGAGGGCGGACTGGACTTGGTGCGGGCGGCGACGCGCCGGTCCCGGCGGCTGAGTCCGGCTCTGCTGCCTGGGCCGCCACGGTCAGCGGGTCCTTGATGGGCTCGTCGCAGCAGATCGGCGACGGCGTCGGCGAGTTGCTCCTCACTCGCTCCGGGCAGGGTGCGGCGGGTGTGGTCCCAAGCCAGTTCGCCGAACGGGGCGGCGACGCGGTGTAGTTGTTTCCAGAAAAGGGTGATCCAGCCGCTCTTCCAGTGGTCACGGACCCAGACGCGGGACACGTCGTAGGGGTCGTAGTGGATTTCCCACAGATCCTTGCGGTCCTTGACGCCTGACCGCTGCTGCCGCAGCGGGTTGAGGGCCTGGTCGTCGTAGGTCCGGTGTTTGATCTTCACGCCGTAGGCGTTGATCGCCCGCCAGGTCGCGGGCAGCAGCTCGATGTAGTCGTCCGCCGACAACGCGACCGGGACATAGCCGGCTGTCTCGACGAGGGCGGCGTACTTCTCGTTCGGGCTGAACATCCGCCCCGGGTGAAGGGGGTCGCGCAGTCCGTCGTGGGGCCGGCTCTGCCAGACCACGATCCATTCGTCCAGGAGTTCCTGCAGCTCCAGCAAGGACCAGAGCGGCTGTTGTTCGACGTGTCGGCCGCGGCGTTCGGCGTTGAAGCCGGTGTAGCCGGCCAGGAACTGGGCGAACAGAGTTCCGACGGAACCCAGCATCCGCTCGATGTGGCCCTTCTCCCAGCCCGATGCGTCGTGCACCGGCTGGAAGTTGATGCCCAGGAAGTTGCAGGAGGCCCGGAAGTTGCGGGAGATGAACACCTTCCCCTGGTCGACCACGATGGTCTCGGGGACGATGACCGGCCGGGCGGCGGCCTGCTCCAGACGCGCGTCGATGTCCAGCAGCCGCCGGAACGGCGACGCCGAGCGTGACATCGCCAACGCCTCGGCCCAGCCGGGCCTCATCGGCTCGGGGGTGACGGTGCGGGCCAGCAACACGCTGGCGTCCACGGACTTGGTCATCGGCCGCAGCACCGCCGCGGTCAGGCTCCTGGTCGCGACATCGATCATGCCGGTCAGATCAACCCGTGCGGGGACCCCGTCGTCCAGGCGGACCAGCACGTCAAGCGGGGTGGAGTCCATCTGCATCAGCTCGCCCGGCGCTGCCGCACTTCTTTCGCCGAACGGCCCGTCGGGGCGGTCCGCCAGCGACCGGCGGGTGCGGGCCGATCCGGTGGTGTGCTTGCCCGCCGACAGTTTCTCCAGCAGCCGGTAGAGACTGCGCTGCGACGGCAGCTCCACCGCGCCCTGGCCGTGCTCCGTCTCCAGGATCTGACCAGTCCGCCAGAACAGGTAAGTCGCCGTCCGCGTGGAGCCCTGGGCAGCCTCGGCGACCGCCTCCTGCATCGCCTCCACCACCAGCGGGTCCACCCGGCCGTGCGCGCTGACGGGCTTGGCGGACCGGTGGTCGGCCATCCCGACAACTCCGAGAGCCTCATAGCGGCGGCGACGCTTGGTGATCGCGCTCGCCGTCACCGGCCGCCCCGCAGCGGTCAGTTCCGCTGCCTTGGCCTGCTCACGGCGGGTCAGCGACACCACCGCCGGGTCGTACTCCGGCTTCGGCCTCGTGCCGACAGGCGCCTGCGGCGGAACCCCGCGCAACACCTCCACGATGTGCTGTTCCCACCACAACGCCTCCGCCGCTACTGCCCCCGGCAGACCCTCCAACGGCGTCGCCGACGGAACCGGTGTCCGCGACGACGCGCGTACCACCTCGAAGTCCTCGGCCGCCGACAACTCGATCAGGCTGATGTCGGTGACCGCGCCATCCGTGTCCGCCAGACGCACGCTCGTGCCGGACACCGCGATCACCGTGTGCAGGACCCCGGCCACTCGCACTCGATCACCGATCGACACCCCCACAGGCCGCCGCGGCCGACGCCCCGCGCTCACCACGAGCCCCCCGCTGGACCAGCGGCCCGAACCAGCGTGGTGGGGCAAAGCCGCTCATGCGCGAGATCGGCCACCAGTTCCTGCCCCCACATCCGATGAAACAGCGCGGGCAACACCGCCAGCCGATCCCCGACGTCCTCGGCTCCCGCCAGCAACGGCGTCGGCGCTGCGAAGGTCTCCCGCAACCGGGCTCCGATCTCAGGTCTGCCAGCACAGCGCGGATGCCGGTAGCGGGCCAACCACCGCAGATTCGCCATCAGCGCAGGCTCCGGGACACCGACGTGCTCAAACTCCCAGCCGACCACCGAACAGGCCCGCTCGGTCGCCGCGAACGCCTCAGCGGTCCGCTCGTCGACCTGGTCCTCGGCACGGACATCGACCACGCGGGCACGGCCGTCGGCAAGCCGCACGAAGTAGTCCGGGGCATGGCGCCGCTTCTCTTTCCCGTCATGCCAGTGCAGCCAGAACGGCTGCGAAGCGATCCCCACAACATTCGGATCGAAGTCCAACAGGATCAGCCGGTCCTGTTCCAGCCACGACTCGAACCCGACATGGCGTCCAGTCGATGCCGCCCACCACCAGCCTGGGAAATGCCCGAGTCCGCGCGACCAGCGAAACGTCCGGACCGGAATTGCCTCCTCCCACGCCAGCCCGTGGCACTGAGGCAAGGGAACAACCCGCTCTTGGCCCCCAGTACCGCCAAAGCGGAGCGTGAACCCACCTCCGGCCGCTTCATGCTCCGATGAAGCAACGACGCTCACCGGATCAGCTCCCCCAGCAGTTCATCATCCACCCGCAGCGGCGCGAGCAGGTCGCGGACGTATGCCTCCCGCTTGATGACGGACGCGACTGTCCACCACTCGCCCAGTCCGGCCAGGTGGCTGCGGATCCTCTCCACCTTCTCCGGGTGCTCGGCCGCGTCACGCCAAGCGGCCCAGTTCTTGGCCGGCTCCGCCGCTTCCAATGCGTCCACCAGCTTGTGCTGGACCGAAGCGATGAACGGGCTCCCGAAGTACACATCCTCCGGACTGTCGAACTTTCGGTCGAACAGCATCTTGTGCACAGCCCGGACCTCGTCGATCGAGTCCAGATGTACCAGCGGTATGACACCGTCTCCAGTCACGAGCCCACATCCCCGGTCTGAGCAACCACGTACCGAGGAAACCGTAGTGGCAACAGAGTGGGTTTGAGCAAGATTCACTGACAAAGAGGAAGATCGACTGTCACAGGACATCAGTCTCGCCAACCCACCCGCTCATCCGCCATCCGACCACGGTGTCCTGTGCCATCGAAGTCCGAGCATGTGCCAGCGAAGTTTGAGCAGGAGCTGGCGGTGGGCTTCACACGTCGATGGTGCGTCGAGCATGCTCAACAAACTGGGTGCGTTTTGACGATGCGTGGTCCGGAAACCGTCTGACGCCCTGGGGCTCTGCCACCGCGGAGGGACTGATGGCGCCCTGCCGAAGGGTGGCCGCGCTGAGCGCGGCAGCGCAGGCCGAGAGCGATCGAGACAGCTCACCCGCCATGCGTGCCAGTTTCTCCGGCCCTTGGATCTCTACCGTCGCCTGAGCCTCGGCGAGCCCGCCGTGGAGCAATCTGCGGGCGGCACCGAGGCTCTCGCGTAGGGCGGCGAAATCAGCCCCCGGCTTGATCAGCTCGGCGTTGATCTCCTTCAACGCCTTGTGCAGCTCATCCGCCTTGGCCGTAAATGCCGGGTACGCGTCACGGCGGAGCTGGCGGCGCCAGTGCCGGTGCTCCGCCCTGACCTGTCGCTGAGCCTATAAGCCTGAAACAGCAGCCGCGAGGGTGGTACCCACCACTCCCACGGCTGCACCCATGACTGCCGCCACCCCTGAGTCCATAGGGAAAGCTTGGAGGACAGGTACCTCGTGCGGGAGGCAAGAGCGGCAGTGCAGACACGAAACCTGCTACCTCACCAAAGATTGAGTGGTCTGCCCGTGAGTCCGGGGTGAGGCCATCATGACGGACACGGACGTGGCCTCTGGGAGGCTCGTTCACGCGCTGGGGATGAAGTCCGGGTCGATGCCAAGAGAGGCGGTCGCTTCGCGTACCGCACCGTCGAATCGGCGGATCTCCGCGACCAGGTCGTCCCAGGACATCGGGGCCGTCCAGAGGTCCGGTTCGAGCACCGTCCCGACCCTCCAACCGCCCTCGGAGCGGACGATGCGGATGACCCCACGCTCTGCCCAGTCCATCGAGTCGAGCTCGAAGTTGCCCCGGTCTTCCTCCGGGACTTGGAGCCACCGCGCCAGTTCATAAGCCAGTTCGGCAACCTGGAAGAATTCCTCCGACCACAGCGTTCGGCCGCCCTCCTCGATGGACAGGTCTGCCTCGATGTCCAATAGCAAGGCCTCGACTGGGGCGTTGCCCGGCGTGTAGCCGCGCCTGGGCAGGTCCTGGGCACCGATATTGCGAAAAACGAGCCGCATGAAAGTGGCCTCCGGATGGTTCGGGGCCTACTTCGGGTCGAGGGCCTCCAAGGGCAGATGACCGTATCAAGTCTCTCGGCGCCGACCACGTAGCCATCCAACGCTCGCTCCCGGCCCCTCCCCCACCGGAAAGAACGACCTGAGGAAGAAACCGCCGACCAAGGTTCGATGAGAACGCTCAACCTTCGCTGCGACAGGTCAACAGGTGTGACTGAGCAGCTCGGTTGGCCCGTTTGGCCAAGTGGAGCGCTCAGCGCGATGCGTCGGCCGGTCCGAAGTTTCGGTCGCATCAGCGTTTCAGTCGTCGGCGGCGACCAAGAGGGCGAGGGTGCCGAGGTGGTGGTCGATCAGCACGAGTTCGTGGAACTCGTTGTGAATGGGGCCGTAGTCATGGTGTGCGTCTTCGGGGAGGGCTCCGAGTGCGTACCGGCTCGTCGCCTGGCGGATGGGGGTGTAGACCGCCTCTTGGAGCCTTGCGTTCAAATCTGGGGGAAGCGAGGCACCGCTGGTGGCCCATGCGCGGATCGTGCCGGTGGCGCTCGGCTCGCCGACGGCCTCGTACGTGCCGGGAGTGATCCGGTCTGCCCACCACTGGCCATGGCGCGGTTCGAGCCAGAGGCCGGCGCCGTCGTAGGTGTCCCGGAACTCGGGGTGGGCGATCAAGGCGGTCAGCAGGTCCTGGTCGGTCGGTGAGCCGGGAGGCAGGTGGAAGCGCTTGATCTGAACCCATCGGTATCCATGGCCCCGCCCGCCTGGGAAGTCGAAGTCCTTGAAGTTGATGAAGGGGCTGTCCCAGTGAGTGAGCGCATGGTGCATACCGACCAGGATCACCCAGTGCCCCGGACGGCCAAAATTGCAGATGAGGCACGCCGCCGCCGCTTTCGGGGCCAACCGCGACACTCACCCGGGCCAACTGAAGCGCTCAGGGGCCAGTTCAAGGGCTCAGTCACAACAGGATGGTGTGACTGAGCCCCTCACCCGGCGGATGAGCGCTGTAGTTGGCGGGGCTGAGCGGCTGAGTTGGCGGATGCGTGCTTGAGCCGTGACACGCTAGTTGGAACTTGGTCACGGTTGGTGGAACCGGAGTGCTCCAGCATGGGAATCGATCTTGAGCTTGGGCTGTGCCCCAAATGATCAGACGTCCGCCGTCGGGACCTGGTAGAACCGGGTCCCGGCGGCACGTAGGCCACGAGGATCTGGGGCGGTATGTCGGGACCGGCAGTTGGACTGCGGCTCTTCGAAGCACGTGGGTTCGCAGACATCGTGGCCGATGTGGTCCCGTGGTTGGAGACCTTCTGCGCCCCGGTAGAGGCCAGGGCCAGGGGCGACGGGGACTTCTGGGTGCGAGACGGTTCGACTCTGGGCCTGAAGGCTTTCGATCCAGTTGGCGTCGGGGTCTTCTTCCTGTCAGAGGACGAGGAGATACCTGCCGAGGACGAGGACTACTCAGCCTTCTCGCGCCCACCGGTGCAGGGGTTGGTGGTCGGCGCCGGCTGCTCGGGCCCGGTGAACCACATACTGCTCGGTCACCTGGCGCTCGCTCTCGCCCACCGTCTCGATGCGCTGGTCGACTTCGACGGTCTCCTGGGCGGCCGTCCCGCCGCGGGAGATGACACGGGGAACGAGGCGGTGCTGGCCCGGGCGAGAGCACTGGCGTCAGCCCTCCCGGGAAGGCTCGCAGAGGTTGCCTATGACACCGGGGGCGGTGGACGGTGGCTTCGACACGTCGGCGACGTGGAGTTCCTGCAGGCATGGCTGGAGCACCCTGATTCCCACCTGATCAAGTCGCGCCCCGGTGTCCACCTCCTTCGCAAGTAGGTCGCCGTGCTGGACTAGGAGCCTTCGTTACGCCGCGTAGTGGTTCAGAGCGTCGGGGCGGGAGAGTTGGAACCACGTGTTCGCCCGGCGCTGTCGCCAGGTTTGGCGAGTGTCCGGGGGCTGATCGGCCTCGATGTGCCGTGGTGCGAAGAGCGGCTCGCCGCAGGTGGCATAGGCCCAGACGAACGCGGATGCTTCCTGGCGTACTCGGTCGTCCAGATTGGGGCGGACGGGGCCAGGGGCGGGTGGAAGCCTGGTGATGATCTCGTTCCAGGTCTCGGACGGCAGGGACCAGTCTCGCAGTACTTCGCGTCGGAGTTGGTAGTTGGTGGGGTTTGTCCCGCGGTCGAGTTCCTCGGCCAGGTTGTGCAGAGCGGCGTTGAAGGCATCCTGCCCGTCTCTGAGCCATCGCAGGAGCGTGCTCGTGGCCGCGAACTGGCCTCCAGCAGGGTTGATGCCGAGGAAGTCCGCGGCGTCACCTCGTGCCCTGCCAGATGCCTGTTGGACGAGGAGGACGGCTGCGAGACGGCGTACGGACTTCGCTTCCGCGTCGATCTGGAGCGGTGCGAGATGCTCCTGATACCAGCGTTCTTCCAGGAAGGCGGGAATGTGTTCGGGACGGTAGCTGCCGGTGCGGTCAGGGATCCGGGTTCCGCGTGGTCCGGTGCGCCGGTATGAACGGACTGAAGGGGCGGCGGCTTGCCGTACGAGTGCCGAGCAGTTGGAGCTGTGGCGCTCGAAAACGTAGGTCCAGGGAATTCGGCTGGGCGGGCCGTTCCTGACTGCCTGCGTGTGCTGGTTCAGCAGGCCACGAAGATGGGGGGCTTCGCGGAGGCTGGCGGCTGCAGTCAGGGTTCCGGCCGTTGCGGTCGGGTCTCGTGGAGGCTGGTCATGGGCCTGGCGTTGGCCTGCGCCAAGGACTCGGATGTGCGCGGCGACCGCGTCGCGTGCGCCGGGCGGGATCAGCTCCTGCCCGAGCGGCCAGGACACGCAGAGGAGGGCGACGAGAACGCGCAGGTCACTGAAGTAGGAGACAGCGTCCCCGGGTGGGCAGCCGGGGCCGAGGTGATTCAGGATCCGCAGCTGGGTGTTCAGCATGGGCGGATCGGGGCGGAGCCCGCCGCCGTGTTCGAACTGGTCGAGCTGGTCGAGCCGGACCCCGCAGGAGGGGACGGTCCGTCCTTGTGACCGGGACTGGCCCACGGCTGGGAGACGGCACTGGGCGGGCTGCAACGTGGTGTCCGCAGTCTGCGTGATCAGGTCCGTGATCGCGCGCGTGAGCTCGTGAGGTTGCGGGCACCGGTGCTGAAGAAAGACGCGGTGGTCAGGGCAGACGAAGGCGATCGGCAGGTGCCAGAACTTCCTCCATGAGCCTCCGTGGTCCTGCTGGATGGGGCTGCCGTCGCTGGCCAGACACTGGGGGCAGTAGCGAGGAAGATCATTGAACAGCCAGTCATCCCGGGATCCGGAGACCGGGCGGCGAAGCGCCCGTGCGATGGGCGGGTAGCGGTGTTGCCAGGGAACGAGTGTCAGCGATCGGGCTTCGTCACTGCTCAGGTGTGTCACGCGGGCGAAGCCGTCGACATCGAGGTCGAGCAGGAGCCGACGTCCGAGTCGCGTGGCCGAGGGTGCGGCGGTGCCGATTCGGCGGGCCAGTTGGATGGGTGAGAGGCGGAGCCGGTGGGAGAGTCTCAGCAGGTAGCCGCCGAGGGACTCGCCGGGTAGTGGGTCGAGGCTTCGCGTCAGCGGTCGGGTGTGGGCGGTGGGCTCAGCCATCGGCGGCCGGCCTGTCGCCGTGGTCGTCGAAGACCGTGTTGCGTGGCCTTCTTCCGACTTTCTTCCCCTGCTGTCGGCGAGGCTTGACGTTCGGCGGGATCTCCGGGACCTCGCCGGCCTCCGGATCGAGATCGGTGAGATTGCCCAGGCGAATGGAGGTGCGGGCCAGCAGTTCGGGCGTCAGCCGCTCCTCGCCGCTGGTGATCGCTTCCGTGCAGCCGTCCTCGATCAGTCGGCGAAGCAGTCCGACGATGCCGTGGGTGCGGCGGAACAGGTACTCGGGCATGCCGCCTGTGGTCGCTGGACAGCTCCTACGAGCCTGCCCCGCAGGAGCTCTACATGGACATGTTGTCCACTTCTCCCGGATGGAAGGCCGGTGGCTGGACCCGCTGGGGCCTCAGCGACCCCGTGCCCCGCATTTGCCCAGAATGCGGCACCGAGGCAGTCCCGCTGCTGACGATCGCCACCACCGAATGGGACGACAGCGACAGCTGGGAGCCCGAAGAGGACCGGGCGAACCCTGTGCCGCTTCTCCCCGGCATTCCCCCAGCGAACTTCACCAGGATCGACATCGCCCGGGGCTACGACCTGCAACTCCACATCTGCCCGGTCTCCCCGGACCATCGCCACATCGAACTGATTCAGTGAACCGGAATCCCCCCTAACCCTCCAGCAGGTGGCCGGGCGGACTGAGTACTGCCAGGATCGCGAGCCACTCCGCAGAGGCGGCGCATCTCAGCTTGCTGTATTAACCTTTGGCGGGCTATCAGGGCGTGGTTGCCGCTGGAGCCAGAGGGGTGTTCAGACATTCGAGCGCGGACCGGCGCATGACTTGGCAGAACCCTTGCCATGAGCAACTCGTACGCGCAGGCAGTGCTCAGGACGACGAAAGTCTGCGAGGCACTGCGTGTCGCTGGGCAAGGACCCGACGACGACGCTGGGGGTCCCCCACCCGGGTCCACGGCACATCCCGCTGCGCAGGGAGCAGACCCCGTGTCAAGGGCGCCCGGTCGCCTTGGTCGGGCACATCCCGCTGCGCGGGGAACAGACTCCGCCTCGGACGGCACCGAAGTCCTGCATGGCGGCACATCCCGCTGCGCGGGGAACAGACACGGGCAGCAGGTGGCGGGCAGCCGGTCGGGGCGTTTCTGCTCAGCCCAGCCTGAGCCCGCGGCGGGCCGGATGCCGAGCGGGCCGAAGCACTGACGGAGATCGTCAAAGTCCTCATGCGATAAGGCCCCGGCCTCGTCCGTCAGGAAACGCGGCCCGCGAGGTCAGGAGTTCGAGCAGTCGTCCTTCCATACGCCGCCCTCACGCACCCAATTCCTTCGCTTCTGTCCCGTCTCCTTGTCATAGTCGTAGGACACCACCGCGTGGGTCCCCGACAACTGGTCTATATGGACGGTCTTGACGGGTATCGCGCCCCACTGCTTGTGCGTCACGTCCGCTACTGCGGCGACCGTCTTGAGTGACGACATCGACTGACACCGCTTCGACATGAGCCGCCAAGCGGTCGTAGCGTCCGGGGCCGTAAGCGCCTGCCCGTAACTCCGCACAGAGTTCTCCAGGACCGCATCGTGGTACTGGGAGCTCTCCTCGTTGGAGCAGGCAGATGCACCGAGAGCCAGGAACAAAAGGCCAGCGGCCGGGACAGTCATGCAGACACGCAAGAGATCTCTCCTCGGGATACGGGACGGCCGAGTCACGACTTCCACCACGGTGAAGCCGTCGGCACGGAGCATCTCATTGTCTGTGTGGCTGCGAACCCACCCAGCCGGTCCAGATCGAGAGTGCGGTTCGCCAAGTAGAAGGCGAAGAGCCGGGGCGAAGCGGGCGCGTCGACAGAAAGATGTTCCACCAAGGCATCGCGCGCAGCGCATGGGCCACCTTGGCGAGATCTTTTGAAGACACCACCTAAGGCTTGTCCCGTAAATGATCTTTTACGAGTGCGAATGTGGTTGGTGACCGGTCCGGCCGCTCGCCTATCCGGCGAGGTTGAGGTTGTGCAGGCGGGCGATGCCGAGCATGGCGTGGTGGACGCCGTCGCCCTTGAGGCGGCAGTCGCGGAGGATTTTCCAGGTCTTCATGCGGGCGAAGACGTGCTCGACGCGGGCGCGGACCTGTTTGTGGGACTTGTTGTGGGCCTGCTTCCAGTCGGGCAGTTCTTCACCTTTGCCTCGGCGGTGGGGCATCACGAGCCCGGTGCCCGGATAACCGCCGTCGGCGATCGTCATGGTCTTGCCGACCGCGACCTTCACGCCGGACTCCTCCCACGCCTTGCAGTCGTTGCGGTTACCGGCCAAAGGCCGGCCGACCACCACGACGAGCCGGGTGTCGGCGTCCATGACCACCTGGTGGTTGGTGGAGTACCGGTAGTTCTTGGACTGCTCGGCGATGGTGCGGTCGCGGGTGGGCAGCAGGGTGCCGTCCACGATGAGCACAGCATCCTTGCGGAACCGCTTGCGGGGCTGGAGCGCGAGCAACGGGCCCAGGTTGTCGATGAACCGGTCGGCCGCAGACTTCGAGACACCGAAAAGAGGGGCGAGTTGGCGCATCGTCAGATTTGTCCGCCAGTAGGCTGTAACCAGCAGGACACGATCCTCCAACGGTAGGCCCCACGGGCGCCCGCGCTACAACCTGGATGCCATCTGGTGCCGCACCGCCGTGACCAACTTGCCGAAGCAGCGTGGGCTCAGCCCGCTGAAGGGGACTATCCAAGACGGCTCCGACGCCGTGATTACACCAGTCACGGCGTGATCATCTCGTACTGCTTCAGGCCGGATACACGGGTCGCGCAGATCCGGCCCGCGCGCCCTACTCGCCGACCGCCCCGTCGATCGCTTCCCGCAAGAGGTCGAGATGACCGTTGTGACGCGCGTACTCCTCAATCATGTGTGTCAGGACGTAGCGCAGCGAGATGGTCTCACCTCGAAAGGCCACCGTGTCGTCGAGGGACTCGAAGGAGTCCGTGACGGCACGGGAGCCCTCACATGCCTCTCGCCAGAGCGTGAACGCCTCGTCCACGTCTGCGTCAGCCACGAGAAACTCACCGGAGACGCCGTCGACCGCAGGCCACCGAGGCGTGAGCTGTTCTTGGTTCAATATGAAACGGAACCACATGGTCTCCACCTCGGCCGCGTGCCGGACGAGGCCCAAGAGGGTCAGACTTGAGGTCGGAACGGCTCTTCGCTTCAGCTGGTCGCTGGTCAGCCCCTGGCACTTCATGGCCAACGTGGCGCGCTGATAGTCGAGGAACGAGGTGAGCGAAATCCGGTCGTTGGCCACCTTGGGAGGAAATATCCGCTGGTCATCCGTCATCAAGCGATCATGGCAAAGACCCGTTCTGTGAAGCCATCAGGTCCGGGGAGTGGACACGAAGCCGCACGCGAGGCGAACGAGGTTTCACAGACTCTGTGACCATAGATCGTTTACGGGACAAACCTTAGCCTCGGTCGCCTGTCGCCTCGATGTAGGCGCGCTGGACTTCCTTGGTGATGCGTCCTCGGTGGGCGGGAGGGGTGGGGTAGCCGTGGTGTGCTGACCACGTTCGGATGCGGGTCATTCGTGCTTGGTACCGGGCTTCTGTCGCATCGACTACGGCGCACGCTGTCAGGTCATGCCCGAGTGCCACCAGGTCCCATGCCCACTGCGGGGTGTCTCCGCGGCCTGTCCATGTCTGTTCACGGTTCGCCGGATTGTGGAACTTCCATACGCGACGGCCGTGTTGGCGGTCCGCCCGGCGCGCTGCCGTTCGGATCTCCCGTACCACGGCGGCGGCAGACATGGGGCGCGGAGCTCCCGAGGGTTCTGCGTGACTGAAGATCGCTACACGTCGCATAAGACGAGCCTAGCCACGAAGCGCCCACGGGGCCGCGCGTAGTGGGGATTTGGTAGCTATCGGCGGTCCTCGCCGCTGCCACCATCCCCACGTCGCCAATGCTGCAAGAGTTCCTTGCGGTCGCGGGAGTTCTGAGGCCAGACGTGGCGCACCAGGCGGGTTACTCCGGCGACGATGGTGACGAGCACGACGACGGCGAGAACCGCCCACCACGGGGCGCCCTCTGGGAGTCTGAACATGATGGTTGAGCCTTCCGACCTTGCAGGGTCAGCGGGCTGTCTACGCAGCGAGTACGACGCTCCCCAGCGTGCTGCGCTGATGCCCGCCCCGATGGATGTTCACGGGGAAGGCAGGGTTCGGCCCTCGGGGGATGACTTCCGGTGTTCGTTCGAGTGGTACCGGCGCCCACAAGGGCAGGTCGGTTGCTGCGGTGCGGCCAAGGAGACCGGACAGCACGCGCAGGCGTAGGCGTACAAGAAAGCCGATTAGACGAGCGATCAGCTCGGCCAGTGCCCTTAGGAACTCCCGGGCGGCCCGGCAACGCTCCTCAGCGGTGCTTGCGGTACGCATCCCGTACGCGGCTGCGTGGAGGCGAGACCGAACACGGTCGCTGGCGATAAGTTCCGCTGCGCGCTCGTCCCAGGGTACGGCGGAGCGGAGGGCGCTGAGACTCGGCCAAGGGCCGGTCCCCTCCGCGTCACCAACGATGTACCGGTGGTGCTCGTCCAGGAGGATTTGCTCAAGAGCCTGCTCGATCAGCACACGTGGTGTGTAGTGCCAGGGTGGCTGGGTTCCGCTCTCTTCCATGACACCCCCTTCCCGAGGCTCTGAACAAATGTAGCGGCTGCCACTGACAGCGGTGCAGTCTCTCGGGAGGCAATCCCCCTGCCGCGCAAGCCCCCCCCCGAACGTCTGTCCCGGTGGGGCGTCTTCAGGCTGCCCTCGTCGCTGGTACTCACGAGACCACAACGCAACGGCCAACCATGCTTCCGGCCTTGCTCATCGAGGTCACCCCGCATGACCTTGCGGTTCAGCCTTCCTGCTCGAAGCGACGTCGCTGCGTTTGACCACCGTCAGTGCGATACGCAGGACTCTGCGGGCGAGGTGGACCACACGCCCGCTGTAGCCGCCGTCGGACCACATCAGCGAGATACGCCATTGCCGCTTCCGCACATGGTGGCGGCCGCGTGCGGACCGCCACCAGATGTCCCGGGTGTCGCATCCGGGTCCGTCGTGCCAGGCGGCCCTGCTCAGCTACGTGCCCGACGCGCGGCTCACCCGGCGGGCCGGCCAGAGCGCACGCCGTCCGCACTGGGCCCGAAACCGTGGGCATGGGCCCAAGCGACGGCCTCCGCGCGGGTGCGGACCTGGAGCTTGGCGAACAGGTGGTTGATGTGGGTCTTGACGGTGGCCTCCCCCACCAGTAGGCGGCGGCCGATCGCGCTGTTCGACAACCCTTGGGCGAGCAGCCGCAGTACCTCGGACTCGCGCGGGGTCAGCAGGCCCTGCGACGGTTTGGCCTGCCGCCGTTCGGTCGCATGGTCGGTGCCGCGCATGGCGGCGGCCAGCAGCCGCTCCTGGACGATCGGGTCCAAGGTGGTGTGCCGGGCGAGCGCGGCCTCGATCGCGCGGACGATCTCGGCCTTGCCGGCGTCCTTGGTCAGGTAGGCGCGGGCGCCGGCCTGCAGGGCGTCGAGAATCAGCTGATCGTCCGCCATGGTCGTCAGCACGACGACGGCCACGTCCGGGTGCGCCGCCACGATCCGGCGGGTGGCCTCCACGCCGCCCATCCCCGGCATGCTCAGGTCCATCAGCACCGCGTCCGGGTGCGTTTCGGCGACCTGGGCGACGGCCTCCTCGCCGTTCGCGCACCCGGCGACGACGTCGATGCCGTGCATCATGTCCATCAGCGTCATGAGGCCTTCGCGGACCACCTGCTGATCGTCGACGACCACGATCCGAGTACTCATGCGGGCACCTTCGCCTGCACGCGCCACCCCTGCGGGGTGGGGCCGGCCGTCAAGCCGCCGCCGACCAGCAGCAACCGCTCACGCATGCCGGCCAGACCGTAACCGCCGTCCATCCCCGCTACACGGGGCCATGGGCCGGCCTCGCCGCCACCGGAGCCGGCGGGCCCGGACAGCACGGTCAGCCTCACCTGGTCCTTTTCGTAGTCCAAAGTGACGGTCAACTCCTGTCCGCGGGCGTGCTTGGCGGCGTTCGCCAGGGACTCCTGGGCGACTCTCAGCAACGCTAGCCCGACGTCCGGTTCGAGAGCGCGGGGGGTGCCGACCGGTGTGAAGGTCGCGGGCGCGCCGGAGTCGGTGCGGTGGTCGTGGACCAGCGCGGCGAGGGCCTCCGGCAGGGGCGGGGTGTCCGCACGCAGAACTGCGATCGCGCGGCGGGTCTCGGTCAGTCCGTCGACGGCGATCCGGCGGGCTTTGTGGACCCGTTCCACCGCCTCTTCGGTGCGCGGCGGATCCGCAGTGAGCAGCGAGTCGGTCACGTCCAACTGCACCGCCAGGGCACCCAGCGACTGAGCCAGGACGTCGTGGATCTCCCGCGCGACCCGGGTCCGCTCGGCCAGCGCCGCGGCCCGCTGTTCCTCTTCGTGAACGCGCCGGGTCTGCAGGAGCAGTTGCTCCGCCTGCGCGTGCTGAGTCCCGATGCTGCGCCGGGTCGCGCCGGCGAGCTGACAAGCCAGCAGGGCGGCGATCCAGGCGGCGACGCGCGCCCATGCCTGCCCGGGGTAGCCGGCCACGATCCCGCCGATCGCCAGAGCCAGGACGTTGGCCGCCAGCACGGCCGCGCTGACCAGCGTGGACAGGATCGCTCCGGACGACACCGCCGCCATGCCGACGATTGCCGTGGCCAGCATGGCCTTGGGTTCGAGGGTGACCAAAAGGTTCCCGCTGATCATTGCGACGCCGAGGATAGGCACCGCCAACGCCTCGGGCACCGGAGATCCCGCCCGGAAGCCGGCCGCGCACCACAGAGCCCAGGCGCCGCTCATCAGCACCACCAGCGCCCAGGTGGTGGCGGACCAGACAAGCCCGTCCGAGAACGGCAGGCCGACCAGCACCAGAGCCAACCCGAGCCCCCGGGGCAGCACATGCTGCCAGAGGTCAGCACGCGCCAGGATCGGTCGCGGTGGCACGGGGTGCGCCGGCGGCGGCTTGACTTCGGTGGTATCGACCATGGTTTCAGCTTGGCATGCACCTCTGCCCCGCAGCCGGGTCGGGGTCCGCCGGCAGGTGGAGAAGGGTGGAGAAGGGTGGAGGTATCCGCGCTCCACCCTCCTCGGCTCCTCGGCCGACGCCCGGACCATGGCGGTGGTCCGACGCTGTGTGGACAAGAACCCCCTTCACCTATCGGCGGAAACCATGTCCACCTTGCAGAGCGCTCTCCTCATCAACGTCGTCGTGCTGCTCACGACCCTGCACGCCGACCTCGGCACCAAGGCGGTGAGCCGCGGACGCCTGCTCCGCCCGCTGATCGTCGCGGTGATCATCGTCCCCGTGTTCGTCCACACCTTCTTCGACAACGGGATCGGCCTAGCCATCGAAATCTGCGGCCTCGCGGCCGGTGTGTTGTTCGGGCTGGTCGCCGTCAGCCAGGTCCAGGTTTTCCGGGAGCCGGACGGCCAGGTCGTCGCCCGGGCCGGCCGCGGCTACGCGACGCTTTGGATCGGCCTGATTGTCGCCCGCTCGGTGTTCTCCATCGGCGCCACCTACTGGTACGAGTCCGAGCTGGGCCGCTTCTTCCTCCGGCACGGCGCCCTGCCTCAGGACATCGCCTCGATCGTCACCAACGGGCTGGTGTTCATGGCGATCGCCGCGCTGCTCACCCGCTCGGGAGCGCTGAAGGTCCGCGCCTCCGGGCAGCCCTGAGTCCCGGCCTGCCCCGTGGCCAGCGGCTGCTTCGTGTTCAACGGGTGCGACTCTCCTCGGGTGAGCTCGCCGGTCAGGCAGTGAGTTCACCCCAGCCGTCCTTGACGACTAACGCCGGTAGCCGTAGCTTGGCACCCCATAGCTAACGGCGTTAGCCGCGTTGATCATTCGCGAAGTGAAGGGGCTGCAGTGAGCACTCCCACAGGCGAACCCGGGCGGCCCGTCATGGCCGACCGTGCGCGGCAGGTCATGGCCGCTGCCCGGCAGTTGCTCGATACTGAAGGGCCGGAGGCGTTGTCCATGCGACGCATTGCCGAGCGCGTCGGCATCCGGGCGCCTTCTCTGTACAAGCACTTTCCCGACAAGGCCGCTGTCGAGGCGGGGCTCCAAGCACAGGGGATGGTTCGCCTGGCGCAGGACATGGAGGCTGCTGAGGCCGAGATCGGCGACGATCCGCCCCTGCTGGTGCTCGCGAGCGCCTATCGGCAGCATGCGCTCGCCAGTCCGCACCTCTACCGCCTTACCCACACTCGGCCGCTCGCCCGCGCTGCGCTCCCCGAAGGGCTCGAAGACCGCGCGGCGATGCCCCTGGCCCGCGCGGTGCATGGCGACATCGATATCGCGCGGACGTTCTGGGCGTTCGCCCACGGCATGGTCATGCTCGAACTCGACGGCCGATTCCCGCCCGGCGCCGACCTGGATGCCGCATGGCGCACCGGCTGCGAGGCGTTCGCCCAGGCAATCCGGATCAAGAGCCGGGGAGGCAGCGCATGACCGCCGTTACCCAGGGGACCCGCTCCCGGGTTCGCCGCCCGCACTGCCAGCTACGTACCCGCTGCGGTATGGCGCCTCGCGTTCGCCGCCGGAAGGGTAGCTGGGCTCAGACAAGAGTCTCGTCATCGTCCTCCCGCCGAGAGTGAGCCGGAGTGATCTTGTGACATCCCCTACGGCCCGGGGAGCCACCCGAAGCTCGACCTTGGTTTCCGTCCGCGGCGCCTGGGCACTGTTCGGCGCATTTCTGTTGTTCTGGCTCGTGTTGGAGATGGTCAACCACGGTGGCGGGACGATTCTGCTGGGGATTGTGGGCGTCTTCGCTCCTGACTTGACGCTCTTCATCGGGCCGCCGGGGGAACACGAGCCCGGGCAGCTCACCCGCCGCCGGGTGCCCAGTTACAACCTCGTCCACCGGCCGATCGCGCCCGTTCTGTGGCTCGTCGTCTGCGTTGTGCTGCCCGACCCGCCTGGCACCGCGCTGTTCACCTTGGGGCTCGCCTGGCTGCTGCACATTTCCCTCGACCGCGCGCTCGGCTATGGGCTTCGCACCGCCGACGGCTGGCAGCGCTGAGCGATGGCCGAACGGCCCGCGCCTTCGGGGCGTGGCACCCGATGCCCTCCACGACCTCGACCAAGGCTCTCGATTATGGATCTCGCTTACCTTCCCAGCCCTTCAACCGGGGTACTGCACTCGGCCCGGTGCCGTTGAGGGCGTACGCCTTCTGCATCATCCTCGGCGTGTTCGTGGCCGTCTGGCTCGGCAACCGGCGCTGGGTCGCACGGGGCGGGGACCGGGGCGTCATCGCCGACATCACCATCTGGGCCGTGCCGTTCGGCCTCGTGGGCGGACGGCTGTACCACGTGCTCACCAGCCCCGACGCGTACTTCGGCAACCACGGCGAGCCAATCCGGGCTCTGTACGTGTGGGAGGGCGGGCTCGGTATCTGGGGCGCCATCGCACTGGGCGGCCTGGGCGCGTGGATCGGCTGCCGTCGCCGCTGCATCCCCCTTCCCGCCTTCGCGGACGCCATCGCCCCGGGCATCGCCGTGGCCCAGGCGATCGGCCGCTGGGGCAACTGGTTCAACCAGGAGCTCTACGGCCGCCCCACCACGCTCCCTTGGGGCCTGGAGATCGACCGCGCACACCGCCCATTCGGAATGCTCGACATTGCGACGTATCACCCCACCTTCCTCTACGAGTCACTCTGGGACATAGGCGTAGCCGCACTGGTCCTCTGGGCGGCCCGGCGGTTCGCACTCGGCCACGGCCGGGCCTTCGCCCTGTATGCCGCTGCCTACACGGCCGGCCGATTCTGGACGGAGTACCTGCGCATCGACGAGGCCCACACGTTCCTCGGCCTGCGCCTGAACGACTGGACCTCCGTCGTGGTCTTGCTCGGCGCGATCGCCTACCTCGTCGTTTCGGCCCGCCGCCTCCCCGGCATCGAGGACGTGTCGCGGCCCCAGAGCGAGGGCGTTGACGATGCCGTGTTCGCGAGCCGCGCGGACGTCGTGGACGGCGCCGGGCAAGGCTGGTGACGCCCAGAGCAGCCGGCCGAAGGGATCGGCGAGGATCCGCACGTTCATGCCGTCCCTCTTGTGCTTCCCCGAGTAGTAAAGCCGGTCCTCGGCGATCCTTGGTTGATCGGTAGCAGGGTCCCGTCCAGCAGCATGAACGCCTTCGAAGACCCTGTCCGGTCCGTCTCTTCACGGGTCGGAGCGAGAGTGGCTAGAACCTCGACGGCCTCGGTGATGTACCGGTACGCGGTCGTGGTCCCAATGCGCGGTCCCAATGCCGAACCCAGCCGCGAGTTGGGCATACGGGTGGCCGTTGGGGAGATGGGTGAGCCTGAGCAGAGCCTGCCCCGGCACTCAGGCGCCGCCAGCGGGTACCAAACTCCCGGCGGTGCTGGCGGAGCTTGGCGGACAGGAAGCGCAGGGCAGAACTGGACACGTCCACACCTGACGGGTAGACAATCGTAGGAAGCCTCTGGTGGAGACGGATTTCTCGGTCGAAAACCCACCTATCAGAGGCTTCACTGAGCCCTTTTCAACCTGCCGGTGAGGCTGTGGTGTTGGTCGGTGTGGGCTGTACGGAACGACGAAGCTCCTGGTAGACGGGTTCTCGACCAAGATCATCCGTGCCGCCAGGAGCTTCGCGTGCTTGTCTACCCGTCCTCGATTGATCTGTCCAGCCGCAGCCTGCAGCACCTGACACATAGGCTCGCTGTTCGGCGACGGGAGATCGGTACGCGGTGGAGACGACTGCCCGCCGGTCGTCAGGCCCTGCTCGCCCTGGCCCACCTTCGGTGCGGCGACACCTACGCCCAGCTTGCCGCCGGATTCAGGATCGGCATCGCGACCGTCTACCGGTACATATGCGAGGCCATCGAAGTCCTGGCCGCTCGCGCACCGACCCTGGCCGCGGCGATGGAGACGGCCCGGACGAAAGCCTTCGTATCCTGGACGGCACGCTGTTGCCGATCGACCGGATCGCCGCCGACACCCCCCCTACTACTCGGGAAAACACAAGCGGCACGGCATGAACGTCCAGCTCCTCACCGACCCGTTCGGCCAACTGCTCTGGGCGTCACCAGCCCTGCCCGGAGCCACCCACGACCTGACCGCGGCCCGAAGCCATCTCATCGTCGACACACTCGCCGCCGTGGGCCTGAAGTGCTGGGCGGACAGGGCCTACCAAGGCGCCGGTCGCCACATCCGAGTGCCCTTCCGGGGCCGCCGGCTCAAGCGATGGAAACGACGGCACAACAGCAGCCACGCCAAGATCCGCTGCGTCGGCGAGCAGGCCATGGCCGTGCTGAAGGGCTGGCGCCTCCTGCGGAAGCTCCGCTGCAGCACCAACCGGATCACCGACATCGTGAAGGCAGTCCTCGTCCTCCACCACGCCTCAACATGAGGTTGGAAAAGGCTCACTGTCTGTCAGCCCAACTGCTCGCCTCACCTGGCAGGTTGGCAAGACCTCACTGCGCCCTGTGCATGTGACGCTCGTAGAATCCCAGCATGCCCTCCCCGACAGCCCGACGCCCCTTGCTCATTGCTCTGCTGGTCGCGGGACTGGCCGCATTCGGCTACTACGCTCTGCAGCCCGTACGGGAAGCCTGCACGCTTACCTCTGAGCCGTATGGCTCCACCTTCACCCCAAACAGCTCCCACACCTCCGGCAGTGGCCGGTGCGGCGAAGAGCGCACGCGCTTCATGGCCTGGCTCGATGGATAGGCACACCCACCGGATGAGATCGACCACCTCCGGAAGCCGATGCAAGCCGCTGCCTGGCAGCCGCTGCGTTGACCCGATGGCGGGTCAGGCCCCTGTTCAACCGCGTTTTGGAAGGTGGCCTGCCACTCGATGCGAGCAGTACGGGGCAAGCTGACTGGTCAAGTTAGAAAAGGCTCACTGCCTGACCCGAGTTCTGCGCCAGAGTAACGGGGCATGGGCGCGCTTGGGGTGGAGAGCTGCTCAGCCGTTGCTCCAGTCAAGGCCGCAGATGCGGTCTGGGACGGGCATGCCGAGGTTGCCCAGGCGCTGATCGCAAGCGTCCTTGAGACCGCGGTGAGGACCCATGCCAGAGCCTGGATCAGGCGTACGTTCCCTTGGCCGAATACATGAGGAGCACTGGGGACCGCACATCACAGCACCCTCGCCAGCTCGACGAACGGACCGGGTTCAAAGGCCAGAACATCAGCGGGCAGAGGACACCGTGCAGCGTTCACGTTGCCCCGCCGCCAAAGGGCGAATCACCCCGCCGGGAGCGGAGACGTGCCCGGCCGCGCGGCCGGGCTACCAGCGGCGTAGGTCCGTGGTGAGTTCGCGGTGCCACTCGGTGCGACGCTGCACGTACACATCGGGCACCGCACCGAGCGCGACGCCCTGGTCCGTGATCCGGTAGGTGAACCAGTGGGCCAGGACCAGGGCGGCATGGTCCATCCGCTCCCACGTCTCGCCCGCCGGCGGGACGGAACCGAGCACGGGTCACGAACTACATGGGCAGCAGGGCGCGGTCGCGGACCGCGTCGGCCAGACGGCCGCACAACAGCCACTTCAGCCTCCGCTCAGCTTTGTCGCCCTGCTCGATCAGCGACGCCTTCGCATGCCGCAGAGTGTCGTCCAGGGCCAGTGCGGCCCGCTCGGCCCGGGCGGTGTCGGCCAGCTTCTGAGCCCGCTGATACGCAATGATCGAGCGGACAGCCTTACGACCGCCGTGCGTCGAGGAGCGGAGACACGCCGTGGATGAGACAGCACGAATGACCGGCGGCCCACTGGACGGGCAGACCGTAGAGCTCCAACCCAGCCCAGGAGCACAACGGGGAATACGGCGGCCTGTCCGGCGGGGGACACCAGCCCCGGTGCCCCCGCCTACGTGCGCGACAAACTCGGCCAGGGGGTCTGGCACGGTAAACCCTGGCCATCGACTGAGCATGCCCGCCGCGCCGCGCTTCGCCCATGCCGTTAATCCCCGTTACGGCGTCAGGCTCTGTCCGCGGCACCGGTCGCTCGGAACTCCTGGGTCATCAAGTGCGCGATGCGCACGTCGTGAGGCCAGGGCACATCTTTCCCGTGCATCCGTCTCGCGGGGGGAGCACCTGATATGTGTGCCGGGACAGGGACACAACTACACCCTGCTGAGACCGTGTTCGGGCATTCCGTGTCAGGGGTCCTCACTTCGGCGAGGAACGAACCCTGACATTTGAGGACTTGAGCCTACTACGGCATGCCCCATCGCGCGTGCCGCTGTCGGCAGGTCGGGCCGTTGGCCCTATGAGGGTGAAGAGGTGGTTGCAGGGCTGCACCTTCCATGTGTAAAGGGCCAGTTGGAAGGTGGCTCCCGGTTGTCGTGGCGCCGTGTGGTCAGACGTGGTGTGTGTGGAGGCCGAGTGTGATGTGTGGGGCGAGTGCTGTGAGGAAGTCGGGTGCGTCGAAGAGCTCGCCGGCGGATGCGACGCCCGTGGTCTCGATATGGCCGGTCAGGACACGTTCCAGGGCCTCGACCACGAGTGGTGCGGTGACGGCGTAGATGTCCTGGCCGCTCGCCGTGGCCCGGCGTTCGGTGCGGCCGGAGCGGACGACGGCGTCCACGAGGAAGGTCTGGTCGGAGCGGCCGCTCGCGTCGGTGGCGGTCGGGGCCGGGGTGTCGGCGGATGCGATGTCGCGGACCGCCCCGGTGGTCATGTAGGTGGTCACGTCGGGGATGGACAGGTGCTGGGGGACGGTGACGACATCGGCCATCGTGAACTCCTCGATCACTTCCCGGACGCCCAGGGGTTCGGGGAAGGTCCACTCCAGGGTGGGTGCGGCGTCGGTGAGGCGCTCCCACTGCCCGCCGCGGTAGCGCAGGCGGGCCTCGCCGCGCCGCTCGCGGGAGACCGCTCCGGACCGGCGGGTGCCGGCGGTGGGCTGCCAGCTGCTGAGCGCGTAGGCGATGTGGGCCTCGTCGGCCGCTGCCCAGTCTCCCATCGCGGCGGTGGCCAGCAGGTCGCCGAGACCGCCGAAGAAGGCCATGGCCGGGACGATGATCGCCCCCGCCTCGTGCGCCCGCTCGCGGTAGTCGGCGAAGGTGTCCAGATTGGCCTCCAGTTCGGCGGCCACGTCCAGGTACGGGATCCGCGAGCGGAGCGCGGCTTCGATCACCGGGCCGGTGGTCGTCGCGAAGGGGCCGGCGCAGATGATGACCGCTGCCGTCCCTTCCAGGGCCCGGTCCAGCGAGCCCGCGTCCTCGACCGCCGCCACGCGGGGTTCAAGCCCGTACGCGTCGGAAAGCTGCTTGAGTGCCCGGGGATTGCGTCCGGAGGGCGCCGGGGCGAATCCGCGTGCCGCGAGCTCCGCGACCACGAACCGCCCGGTGTGACCGTACGCACCGAACACCGCCACCCGCTGACCCAACCCCATGGCACCGCTCCCCTACCTGCGGACTCCCGCTGCGGCGACGATCCGCCGCAGCCCGACACCCTCATCCTGTCCGCACGACGGCACCTTCTGCGAGCGTCGGAAATGACATGGCGCGTACAGTTTCGGACATGCCTGCTGTTGCGGTGGCCGTCACGGACGGCATGCTCCCCTACGAGCTATCCACGGCCATCGAGATCTTCGGCTCCGACCTGACCCATATCGTCGACCCCTGGTACGACTTCTCCCTGTGCGGGAGCGGCCCAGTGAACGTCGGCCGCTTCGGCCTGGAGCCCGACCACGGGCTCGGCCACCTCGCCCACGCCGACACGGTGATCGTCCCCAGCTGGGCCGACACCGATCGCGATCCGCCCGCCGACCTGATCGCGGCGGTGCGGGCCGCCCACGAGGCCGGCACCCGGGCGGCCTCGCTGTGCACCGGCGCCTTCGTACTCGGCGCCGCCGGCCTGCTCGACGGCAGACGTGCCACCACCCACTGGGCCCACACCGCAGAACTGGCCCGGCGCCACCCCGCGGCCACCGTGGATCCGGACGTCCTCTACATCGACAACGGCGACGTCCTCACCTCCGCGGGCAAGGCCGCCGCCATGGACCTGTGCCTGCACCTGGTCCGGCTCGACCACGGCGCCGCCAACGCCAACAAGATCGCCCGCCGCCTCGTCATCCCGCCCCACCGCGACGGCGGCCAGGCCCAGTTCATCGCCACCCCCCTGCCCGAACCCGGCCACCACCCCCTGCGCGATCTGATCCCCTGGGCCCTGGAACGCCTCGATCAACCCCTCACCGTGGAAGACCTGGCCCGCCAGGCCGGCATGAGCTCACGCCACCTCGCCCGCCACTTCAAACACCTCACCGGCACCACACCACTGCACTGGCTCCACACCCAGCGCATCCGCCGCGCCCAGGAGCTCCTGGAAACAACCAATGCCACCGTGGACACCGTCGCCGCGGCCACCGGCATGGGCACCGCGACCACCCTGCGCCGCCACTTCCACCGCAGCGTCGGCGTCTCCCCCGACACCTACCGCCGCACCTTCCGCACGTGACCCCGACGACGGCGGCCGGACCACCGGAGCCGCGCCGGGGAAGCAACTTCCCAATGTCGGCTGTCAAGCGCGGGTGAGGCCCTACTCCTCGGATCAGACCGCCACTCGGGTAGGCAAGGCATCCGGCCTCCCATAAGCGAGCACCTGAGCGAGGGTTTCCCGGAACCGGGCCACGTCTTGCGCAGGCGCTTCGATGGCGGCCTCGATTTCGCTGTCCTCCAGCCGAAGGTCCGCCAGTGCCTCGGGGGCCAGCACGACGCGAAGGACATTGCCCTCCAGGACGGCTTCGCGCACGCAGCCATAGGCAGTCCCCTGCCCGGCCGTGACCAGGCAATGAGTGTCCATCCCCAGGACGACTTCCTGATCGTCGGGATCTTCCTCGCCCGCCATGAACGACAGGATGAAGCCGCTGCCGTCCTCGGCCTCCGAGAGGCCGGCTTCGGTGAAGTAGCCGTCGGGATCGATCTCAGCTCCGGCGACGCGGGCGGTGAATCGGAATGTCATGAAGAGGTTCTATCAAGGCGGTCAGACAGGGAGTGGGGAGCGGACATCTGCACCACGAGGTCCAAGGAGGAACTGCTTCAGACCGCTCTCCTCACTGGGCCAGCCGGAGCCGGTGCTGCGTCCTCCTCGATGCCGTCCTAGGCCGTGTCCGTAAAGTCGATGGTTCGTTGCTCCGTTCGTGGTGCGTCGACATGAACT
>NZ_NNBJ01000035.1 GCF_002803085.1 Streptomyces sp. CB01201
CATGGTCACCCTCGCCTGCCTGCGGCTCTGGCTCCCATGACTTTCCGGACACCCCCTAGGGCCGGTCCGGCGGATCTCGTCCGGGACGCGCTCAGGCCCCGTAGCCCTCCCGCAGCTCCACCTTGCGGACCTTGCCGCTGACCGTCATGGGGAAGGCGTCGAGGATCCGCAGATGGCGGGGGATCTTGTAGTGCGCGAGCCGCTCGCGGCAGTACGCGCCCAGCTCGTCCAGGGTGGGCGGATCCGCCGGGTCCCGGGGGATGACACAGGCCAGGATCTCCTCGCCGTACCGCTCGTCCGGGACGCCCACCACCTGCACGTCGGCGATCTTGGGGTGCCGGTACAGGAACTCCTCGATCTCCCGCGGGTACACGTTCTCGCCACCACGGATGATCATGTCCTTGATGCGGCCGACGATCTCGACATAGCCGTCCTCGCGCATCACCGCGAGGTCGCCCGTGTGCATCCAGCGTCCCGCGTCGATCGTCTCGGCGGTCCGCTCCGGCTCGTCCCAGTAGCCCAGCATCACGCTGTAGCCGCGGGTGCACAGCTCGCCCGCCTCGCCGCGCGGCACGGTGACCCCGTCCGCGGGGTCGACGATCTTCACCTCGACATGCGGCATCACCCGGCCGACCGTGCCGGTGCGCCGCTCCAGGTCGTCGTCGGTACGTGTCTGGGTGGAGACGGGGGACGTCTCGGTCATGCCGTAGCAGATGGACACCTCGGCCATGTGCATCTCGGCGACCACCCGCTTCATCACCTCCGCCGGGCACGGCGAGCCCGCCATGATGCCCGTGCGCAGCGAGGTGAGGTCGTACGAGGCGAAGCCGGGCAGGTTCAGCTCGGCGATGAACATCGTCGGCACCCCGTACAGCGAGGTGCAGCGCTCCTCCTGCACGGCCCGCAGGGTCGCCGCCGGGTCGAAGGACGGTGCCGGGATCACGATGCAGGCGCCGTGCGAAGTGGCCGCGAGATTGCCCATCACCATGCCGAAGCAGTGGTAGAACGGGACCGGTACGCAGATCCGGTCCGCCTCGGTGTAGGCGAGCAACTCCCCCACGAAATAACCGTTGTTGAGAATGTTGTGATGAGAGAGCGTGGCTCCCTTCGGGAAGCCCGTGGTGCCCGAGGTGTACTGGATGTTGACCGCGTCGTCGCAGGACAACTCGGCCTGGCGGCTTGCGAGTTCGGCGCGCGAAGGAGCCGCCCCCTCCTCCATCAGCCGGTCCCACCCCGGGTCCCCGAAGTAGACCACGCGGCGCAACTGGGCACACTGGGGCCGCACTTGCTCGACCATGGCCCGGTAGTCACTCGTCTTGTGTGCCAGCGAGGCGAACAGCACCGACACACCGGCCTGCCGCAGCACGTACTCCAACTCGTGCACGCGGTAGGCCGGGTTGATGTTGACCATCACCGCGCCGATCCGCGCGGTCGCGTACTGGACCAGGACCCACTCGGGGCAGTTCACCGCCCAGATGCCGACACGGTCCCCCTTGGCGACCCCCGCGGCGAGCAGGGCACACGCCAACTGGTCCACATCCGCGCCGAATTGGCCGTACGTCCAGCGCCGCCCCGACCCGACGTCGACCAGCGCCTCGCGCTCCCCGTACGCCTGGACCGCCCGGTCCAGATTGCCGCCGATCGTGTCGCCGAGCAGGGCGGTGCCGCTCACCCCGTGGGCGTACGAGTCCGTCACCATCGCAGCGCGCCTCACTTCCTCAACCGTGGCCCCCAGCATGCCCCGACCGCCCCTGACCTGCCTAGCGTTGCGCGCGGGGAAGATCGAATCGGTTCGTTCACGCGGCACCCCCGCGCCGGGCGGGAAAGCCGTGGGCCCGGGCCGCCAGGACCACGAGCAGGACGGGTACGAGCAGGACCAGGACGCTCCAGGGGAACGAGGCCGGGCCGAGGAGGCCGAGGAGGAGACCGCCGACGACGCCGCCGCCGGCCATCGCCACGTTCCAGAGCGTGACCAGCATGGCTTGAGCGCCGTCCGCGTGCTCGCCGCCCGCGTCGCCCACCGCGGTCTGCAACAGCGTCGGAGCACCGCCCCAGCCGAGCCCCCACAGGGCGACGGCGACGTACACCGCGACGGGGCTGCCGGAGAGCACGGCGAGGGCGGCGGCCGCGACGGCGACGAGCAGGGTGCTCGCGAGGGTCAGGGTCCGCAGCCGTCGCCCGATCTGTGCACCGACCATCCAGATGCTCAGCAGCGAGGCCGCGCCGAACACCAGGAGTACGAGGTCGGTGGAACCGGCCATGCCGAGATGGTCGAGGAAGGTCGCGATGAACGTGTAGAGGAGGGTGTGGGCCAGCACGAAGACCAGCGTGACGAACAGGACGGGCGCAACCCCGGGCACCTTCAGGGCCGCGGCCATCGGCGCCCGGCCGCCGCGCTCCTGGCCGGTCCGGTCCGGCACGACCGCGGCGATCCAGCCCAGCAGGGCGACGGTCAGGCCGGTCATCGCGAGGAAGGCCACCTGCCAGGTGGCGACCTTGCCCAGGAAGGTTCCGGCCGGCACGCCGAGCGACAGGGCGACGGGCACACCGGCCATGGCGATGGCGATCGCCCTGCCCTGGAGGTGCCCGGGGGCCAGCCGGCGCGCGTATCCGGCCAGGAGGGCCCAGGCGAGCCCCGCGGCGACACCGGCGAGGAACCGGGCGGCCATCGTCAGGGGATAACTCCCCGAGAGCGCGGTCACGGTGTTCGCCACGGCGAACCCCGCCATCGACACCAGGAGCAGCCGCTTGCGCCGCCAGGCCGCGGTCGCGGCGGTGAGCGGGATCGCGGTCAGCGCCGTGCCGACGGCGTAGACCGTGACCGTCTGTCCGGTCGCGGACTCGCCGACCCGCAGGTCCGCGCTCATGGCGGGCAGCAGTCCTGCGGGCAGGGTCTCGGTCAGGCTGGTGACGAAGACGGCCGTGGCCAGCGCGAGGAGGGCGGGCAGGGGCAGTCTCCGGCCGTCGGCACCGCCACTGCCCGCGGTCACCCCCTGATCTCCAACCAGGCTTCCCGAAGGCCGAGTTGACGCCTCGGCAACAGACTTCTTGATGAGGGACATGGACGCATGCTCGAACCCTCACATCAGTGTGAAGGTCAAAGGGAGCGGGCGTGACCTCGGTCACTCACCCGCTCCCCCACACGGCTCCCCCGTACGTCAGTTGACCCCGCGGTCGAGGCCGGCCCAGTACGGCTCACGGAGCTTGAACTTCTGGATCTTTCCGGTGGCGGTACGCGGAATGGCCTCGCGGAACTCGACCGAGGTCGGCGCCTTGTACCGGGCCAAGTGCTCCTTGCAGTAAGCGATGAGCTCGGCCTCGGTGACGTCCGCGCCCTCCGTCAGGACCACGAGCGCCTTGATCGTCTCGCCCCACTTGTCGTGCGGCACCCCGATGACGGCGACCTCGGCTACCGCCGGGTGGCTGAAGATCGTGTCCTCCACCTCGATCGAGGAGACGTTCTCGCCGCCCGTGATGATGACGTCCTTCTTGCGGTCGGAGATCGTCAGGGTGCCGTCGTCCTCGTCGATCGTGCCGCCGTCACCGGTATGGAACCAGCCGTCCGCGAGGGCCGCCTCGGTCTCCTCGGGCTTCTCCCAGTATCCGTCGAGCACCACATTGGAGCGGGCGAGCACCTCCCCGGAGTCCGACACCATCAGCCGCACCCCGAGCGCCGGCACACCGGCCCTGGACAGTCTGCGCGCCCGCTCCTCGGCGGGGAGCCCGGCGTCGGCGGCCCGGGTCCGGTTCACGGTGAGCAGCGGGGAGGTCTCGGTCAGACCGTAGATCTGGGTGAACTCCCAGCCCAGTTCCTCGTCCAGGCGCTGGATCGTCCGGCTCGGCGGCGGTGCCCCGGCGCAGACGACGCGGACCCGGTCGCGGCCCGGGATCTCGCCGCGCCACGACGCCGCCGCGTCCAGGACCATGTTCCACACCGCGGGCGCTCCGCACATCAGGGTGACTCCGTGCTCCTCGACCCGCCGCAGGATCTCGGTGCCGTCGACCTTGCGCAGCACGACCTGCTTCACGCCGAGGCCGGCCATCACATAGGGCATGCCCCAGCCGTTGCAGTGGAACATCGGCAGGGTGTGCAGATAGACATCGCCCTCCCAGGCCCGGGTGTGAAGGCCGAACGTCAGGCCGTTGACCCAGATGTTGCGGTGCGTCAGCTGAACTCCCTTGGGGCGGGCGGTGGTTCCGGAGGTGTAGTTGATGGTGGCCGTGGCGTCCTCGTCCGGGTTCGACCAGGCGCGCGGCTCCACGCCGAACCGCATCAGGGCGGAGTCGGTCTCCTCCCCCAGCACGAACCGGTGGCGTGCCTTCACGGCGGACAGCGCCACGTCGAGCTCCGGGTCGACGAGCAGGACCGAGGCCCCGCTCTGGCGCACCACGTACTCGATCTCCTCGGGCTTGAGGCGGAAGTTGACCGGCACACAGATCCGGCCGCTCATCGGCACCGCGAACAGCAGCTCCAGCATGCGCGCCGAGTTGTGGCTGACCACCGCCACGCGTTCGCCCTCGCCGACGCCCAGCGCGTCGAACCCCGCCTGCCAGGCGCGCACCCGCTCGGCCAGTCGCCCATAGGTCAGGCCGGGCACCGGCGGGCCCGGCTGATCGGGCTCGTCGACGACACCGGTGCCGGCGGAGAACCCCAGCTCGGCCCGGTCGAGGAAATCCGAGACCGTCATCGGAATCCGCATCGCTCTTCACTCCTGGGTCGCAAGATCGGCATCACCTGTGAGGTGGGACCTGTCAGGTGGGGATTCTGGTACCTACCGACGCTCGCAGCGCCCGAAACCCCGAATCCACCTGCGGTGACCGCTCCCCGACCCCTCGCTGCCGGGGCCGGCGGGTGTCGCGCGGCCCGCGCCCGCGCCCCCAACCGGCCGGCCAACGCCCGGGCTCCGGCCGCCGGGTGGGGCGGCGGCCCCTCTGTGGAGTGGCCACGATGGGCGACGCCACCGGACCCAGGTGCCCGGTGGTGCAGCGCGTTTCCGGCCGCCCGGGTCCGGTGACGCCGATCGGGACGGGCGGTGCCCGGCCCGGCACGGCCTCTTCCAGGACCTGGAGGATGCCGGGCCGAGTGGATCGCGCCGGGCCGTCCGACCCCCGTACGGACAGCCCGCCTCGGCCCACTCGGCCCGGCGGTGGTTGAACCCCCCGCCGCGCAGCGCTACTTGTCGGCCGTGAGCGTGCCGGCCGCACCCCAGCTGTCCGTGGGAACCTCGTGGATCCACACCTGGACGGTCTCGGCCGGGATCCTGTACGCGTCGACGAAGGCATCCGTGACCCGCTTGACCAGCTCGCGCTTGAGCTCGACGTCACGGGGACCCTGCTGAATGGTGACGATGGGCATGGCCAACTCCTCTGTCGGCGGCGGCTTCCCGGCCTTCCCGGGTCGCTCACCGGCCTGACCTCAGTCCATCGGATCCGCATCGTCCGACCAAGGGGCAGACGGCGACCGCAGCGATCAACGTTCGTGATCGTCGCTGGTCAGGGCGGGTACGCCGCCGGGAGTGGGCTGCCACTCCCGACGTGCCGGCCCGACCCGGGCGCGCTTCCCTCGGCCTCGCTGGCCATGGCTTGTAGCTGAGCTGCCGCGGTTCCATGCGCGGACTGCATCCAGAGGCCTTCGGGGGCCGGGACGACCTGGGACGGCCCCGGGCACACCCGACCTGGAGCGGGTATGCCCGTGCCCCCGGCCCGGAACGGGGGCACGGGCACACATGACCCGGAACGGGGGCACGGGCACACATGGCGCGGAGCGCGTATGAGCACACCCGGCCCGGGGGTATGGGCGCACCCGGCCCGGGGGTATGGGCGCACCGCACACGGGTGCTGTCTAATGACGGCCATGGTTTCGATCGACCGCTGTCTCGCCTTCGCGGCCATGTCCCTCGTAGTGATCGTGATCCCGGGCCCCAGCGTCCTGTTCGTGATCGGCCGCGCCCTCGCGCACGGCCGCCGCACCGCCCTCGCGACGGTCTTCGGCAACGTACTCGGCTCGTACGTTCTGGTGTGCGCGGTGGCGCTGGGCATCGGCGCGCTGGTGGAGCGTTCCGCTTCGGTGTTCCTGGCCGTGAAGGTGGCGGGCGCCGCCTATCTCGTGCTGCTCGGGGTGCAGGCGTACCGGCACCGCAAAGAGATGCGGCTGGGAGTGGCGGCCATCGGGGAGGCCGCGGCCTCGGTCCGGCCGGCCCGCGGCGATCTGCGGACCGTCGCGGACGGCGTCCTGGTGGGCGTCACCAACCCCAAGGGCATCGTGTTCTTCGCGGCCGTGCTGCCGCAGTTCGTGGACCACACGGCCGGGCATCTGTCGTCCCAGATGCTGCTGCTCGGCCTGATCCCGATCACCATCGGCCTGATCACGGACACCCTGTGGGGCCTGGGTGCGGCAGCCGCGCGCGGCTGGTTCGCCGGTTCCGAGCGGCGCCTTTCACTGATCGGCGGCGCGGGTGGCTTCGCGATGATCGGGCTCGGCGTGACGGTCGCGGCCACGGGGCGGGCAGACTGAGCGGCCGTGCAGACGTCCGGCCATGAGGCGGACGGCCGCGGCGGGCGGCCGTGGAACCGGTGAGCTGCGGAGCCGGTGAGCCGTCTGGCAACGGCGGGTTACATCGGCCGAGGGCCCGAGTGGCTCTACGCCCGCGTACGTACGGCACCGGCACGGGCGGCGCGAGTCGCACACGACGGCAGGCGTACGGCACCGGGGACATACCGCGTGATCCCAGGGTGGTGGGCGTACGGCGACCGCCCCGGGCCGCCACCCGGTGGGATGAAATCGCCGGTCCGGGCCACCGCCGGCCGCTCGGCCGACCCGCCCGTGCCGACCTGCGACAGGAGCGCGTCAAAATCGGCGGCAGTGGGGTCAATGCCCCGTCATGACGGGAGACCGGCACGACGGCGGGGGCATAACTTCGGGCGTACGGGCGTATGACGCTTACGGCATCCGCACTTCCGCACCGGAGGACACCATGGACAGCCTCACCATCGAGGACGCCGACCCCGAAGAACTCCGCCCGGCAGGGCCGCTCTACGTGCCGGTTCGGCTCGGCTCTGCCGGAGGGCACCAACTCCGCTTCCTGCGCGACGAGTTCGGCACTCGCACCGCCGTCGGATTCACCAGCCCGGACCGACTGCACGCCGTCCTCGGCCGCGACCAGCAGTGGATCCGGCTCGCCGAACCCGCCCTGAGAGCGCTCTCGGCCCCGCTGGGCGTCGACCGGGTGACCGTCGATCCGCTACTCGCCCCACCCGTCCCCCGCAGGCGCCACGCCCAGACCCCGCCGCTGTGCGCCCGCCGGGACCACGCGCTGAGCCACTAGCTCCGCCGGGCGGCCACTGATTCCGACGGGCTGCCCCCACCCACTGTCGGCCCGTCGCCGTCCCCGTCCCCGTCCCCGGCAGACCGGGCCGCGGACACCGGGCTGTGGGGCCGTCGGGCTGCCCTAACCTTGGGCCGCGAAGTCCCCGAACCGTACGTCGTACGAGGTGGCCGAGGTCATGCCGGCGAGCAGCCGCGCACCCTCCTCGGCCACTGCCGCACGCACGCCTTTCCCCAGCGGGCGGAACGCCTGCACGGTAAGCAGCGCACCCGCACCGCTATCCCCGCCCCGGCCACTGCTCCCACGCTCGCCGCGTTCACGTTCGCGCTCGTCGATCCGCCAGATCCCGGCGAGGAAGCCGTCGACGAGAAGGGTGCAGTGGGCCTGGTTGCCGGTCCAACTGCGCCCTTTGTACTCGGCGGGAATCACGCGGGTGCGGTCGGCATGCGCGAGCAGCAGATTGTCGAATTCGGGCAGGAAGCGGGGCGGGGCCGGAGCGTCCTCGTCGGGCCGGGCGGCGTCCGGCAGGTCGAAGAGCTCGACCCCGCTCTCGTCCCGGAACACCGCGAGCCCGGGCCGGAGCCGCTCGAAGACGGACCCGAGCCGGGTGAGCCCTGCCCAGGTCTGCATGTCCTTGACCGAGGCGGGCCCGAAGGCGCCGAGATAGCGCAGCACCGTCTCGTCAGCCTCCGGTACCGGCCCGGGCGCACGGCCGAGCCAGTGCTCGACGGTGGTGAGCGAGACCTGCCCGCTGCGTCCCCACATCCCGCGCGGGGTCACCTGGACCAGCGGAAGGACGCAGCGGGCGGCGACCGAGAGCGCGAACGGGTCGGCGTGCGGCCACTCCTTCAGGAGCGCATCGCGCAGCTCCTTCATGGTGTGCGGCCGCTCCTCCACGAGCGCGCGGACGATGGCGCCGAGCCGGTCCGTGTCCACCCCCACCAGGCCCTTGCGGAAGGCGTTCAGCTCCCGGTCCCGGGCGGCCTGGACCAGCGGGCGCAGGGTGAGCGCGTCGTCGGCTGTGTGGGTGTGCAGGGTGGACCGCAGCGTGACGATCCGCACCACATCGCGTGCCGCCATCAGCTCTGAGAGCGCTTCCGGACGGAACCCGGCGAGCCGCGACCAGAGGGCGAAGTAGGGCGGCTTCACGTTCTGCGCCTGGAGCCCGAGGAGGTGGCCGACGGCGTCCTTGGCCGAGAGCGTGTCACTGCGCCGCAGCAAGAGCTGGCGGTCGAGGGTGGCGCGGTTGAGCGCGCGGCGCGAGAGCGGGGGCGCGGAGCTGGTACCGGTCTTCGAGGCCATAC
The DNA here is from genome assembly GCF_002803085.1 of Streptomyces sp. CB01201. GTDB lineage: Bacteria > Actinomycetota > Actinomycetes > Streptomycetales > Streptomycetaceae > Streptomyces > Streptomyces hundungensis. The sequence goes on from NZ_NNBJ01000035.1 coordinate 8,630, forward strand.
GGGCACGGTACCGACGATCGCGGCCAGTTCCTGTCCGCAATGGGCAGCGGAGAGCGCTCTCAGCGGTATGGGGCGAGGGGGCGTGCGCGAGGGGCACGTACGGGAGGAGCGCGTACCTGCGGGGCGCACACCTCCGGAGGGCGGAGCTACGGAGGGCGGAGCTACGGAGGGCGGAGCTGCGGAGCAGCCATGAGACGCGGGCAGGAGCTGCGGGCGGGAGCAGCGAACGGGAGCGGCACCTCGGGCTAGCGGGCGGGAGCAGCACCTCGGGCTGGTGCGATTTGAGCCGTATATCCTGCTCCGAGAGCATTCCGAAGGTATCCCGATTCCCTTCCGATTCCCTTCCCGGGGATTCTGAGGGGTACAGACCGAGGTTCGACAGCCCTGGGGGCTGGCCGCAGAGCGGGAGGCGAGAACGTGCCCGACCGAAGGGACCGCCCCGCGCGGCCGCCGAAGAAGCACGCGTGGCGCAGGCAGCCGGGTGTCGCCGACGCCCAGGCAAGCACCGAGCCCGCGCCACGCGCCGAGGGCAGCGCGACGCCGGCCGACGGCGGCGTACCCGCCGCGAGCGATAAGAGCGGCAAGAGCGGCAAGAGCGGCAGCATCGTGCAGTCGGCCCTGTACCGCGACGGGCGCCACATCGCCTCCCACGACACCCTCGCCGAGACGTTCCGCCGTCTGCGCGAGACGCCCGAGGGCATGGCGTGGATCGGCCTGCAACGCCCCTCGGAGTCCGAACTCCTCTCCCTGGCAGCCGAGTTCGACCTCCACGAGCTGGCGGTGGAGGACGCGCTCGAAGCACATCAGCGCCCAAAACTGGAGCGCTACGGCGACACCCTCTTCGTCGTGCTGCGCGCGGCCCGCTACCTCGACGCCCCGGAGGAGGTGGACTTCGGCGAGCTCCACGTCTTCGTGGGCCGGGACTTCGTCATCACCGTCCGCCATGGCGCCGCCCCCGACCTCTCGGCCGTCCGACGCCGTATGGAGGAGGACCCCGACCTGCTGGCCCTGGGGCCGGAGGCGGTCCTGTACGCCATCCTGGACGCGGTGGTGGACGGGTACGCCCCGGTCGTGGCCGGAGTGCAGAACGACATCGACGAGATCGAGACGGAAGTCTTCCGCGGCGACCCCGAGGTCTCACGCCGCATCTACGAACTCTCCCGGGAAATGGTCGAGTTCCAGCGCGCCACCCGCCCCCTGGTCGGCATGCTGCACGCCCTGATGGCGGGCTTCGCGAAGTACGGCACGGACGAGGAACTCCAGCGCTACCTCCGCGACGTCGCGGACCACGTCACCCACATCAGCGAACGAGTGGACGGCTTCCGCCAGGCCCTGACGGACATCCTCACGGTCAACGCGACCCTGGTGACCCAGCAACAGAACGCGGAAATGCGGGCGTTGGCAGAAGCGGGCTTCGAACAGAACGAGGAGATCAAGAAGATCTCGTCGTGGGCGGCGATCCTGTTCGCACCCACACTCGTGGGAACCATCTACGGCATGAACTTCGAGAACATGCCCGAGCTGGGCTGGGGCTTCGGGTATCCATTCGCGATCCTGCTGATGGCGGTGGTGTGCGTCAGCCTGTACTTCATCTTCAAGCGGCGGCGGTGGTTGTAGATGGCAGCGCGTACACGTTAGTCAACTTCGCATACACAAACGCCAATGAAGGTGTGTTCAGGCCCCCTGGGGAGAGTCTGGGGAGAATGCGCTGCGCTGGGGAGCGAGGCGGCGGCAGGTGGTCCGGGGTGCGACACCCCGCAGCCTGGCTTGCACTGTCCAGCTCTCCCTTCGCGCGCCGTCACTGACGGTGTTGACTGGGGCCCGGAGGCAACCACTCACAACACTCACAAGGGGGATCTCATTGGAACCGAGAAGTGCCGCGGCAGCGGGTAAGGACTTCCCTTACACCGCACGTACGACGTGCTACATCGAGGTGCACGAGGACGGGTCGGTGACGCACGGGAACGACCGCACCGCCTACGAGCGAGCCGTCACCGGCAAGTCCCGCTTGTTCGCAGTCTGGCCCGGCGAATGGTCGAGCCACTTGTTCGCGATCGACGATCTGGACGAGTACGCCAAGGCACACGGAATCAAGCACGACGAGGAGCGCACCGGCCTCAAGGAGCACGTCCACGACGTGCAGTGGGAGAAGAGTTCCTACGGGAACGACAACCCCCGGAGTCCATACGTCAGCATCAGCGTCTCGCTGACATGCGGCTGCACGATCCACGACCTGGACTCCTTCGCCGCGCAGATGAGTGACCAGCGGGGATGGGCCGTGGCCACGAGCGGCGGCTGGGGCAGCAGCAGCGGGCCCGAGGGAACGACGTACTCGCTGCGCGTTCGCCGCAAGAGCCTCACCGGCTGAGGCAGGCGGAGCACCACCGATCTGCCACAACGAAATGGGTGACACAGCATCAGCATCTGCTGTGCCAGCCGTTGGTCACGCCGCGACGACGACGTCAGGAACGTAATCAGGTACTCGGCCGTCAGGTACTCGGCCGAGCAGTACATCGACCGCCATGCGCCCCTTGCCACATGCCATCCAATGGTGGCTACATGCCTCCCGCAGAGCAGGTCGGATGAGGCTCCATTCACCATGAAACTCACCCTCGACGACGGCTGGACTGCCACGGTGACGGCGCCGGGCGACCCCTTGCGCGTCACCCCGCGTTTCGATTTTCGGGACTTCTGCATACGCGTCGCACCGTACGCAGACGTGAACGAGCGCGGTCGGTTCCTCCTGGATACATTCGGCAGCGGGCCATGGCTGTGGGACGCACCTGACGAGCTCCGGTTCGATCCGGCCGGCCGGGAACTGGTCGGGGCCGAACTCCAGTTGCCCTCTGCGTTGGCCGACTTCGCGCGTGCGGGTGCCCGGCCGGGCCGTTGCGGGGCCCTCGGCAGGGGCGCCGGTAGCGTGGCCCCATGGACGAGGTCGGCGTCAACGGTTCGCATCCCTCCGCCGGCGACCGCGCCTTCCCCGCGTTCCACGCGGCGCGCTGCGGGGGGCTCGGTGAACTGGAGGGGCGGTTGACCGAGTGCAGGGCCTGCCCTCGACTGGTCGCCTGGCGCGAGGAGGTCGCCGCGACGAAGCGGGCGGCCTTCCGGGACTGGGAGTACTGGGGCAGGCCGGTGCCGGGGTTCGGTCCGCACGACGCCCCACTGGCGGTGGTCGGGCTCGCGCCGGCCGCTCACGGCGGCAACCGGACGGGCCGTATGTTCACCGGCGACGCATCGGGGGACTTCCTCTTCTCGGCCCTGCACGCCGTCGGCCTCGCCTCCCGTCCCACCGCCACCACGGCCGACGACGGCCTCGAACTGTACGGGGTGCGGGTGACCTCCCCCGTCCACTGCGCGCCTCCCGCGAACAAGCCGACACCCGTCGAGCGGGACACGTGCCGACCGTGGTTGACCACCGAGATCACACTGCTCGACCCTCGCGCCATTGTCGTTCTGGGGGCCTTCGGCTGGCAGGCGCTCCTGCCGGTCCTCGCCGACGCCGGATGGCAACTGCCGCGCCCGCGACCGCGGTTCACGCATGGCGCCGTGGTGACGCTCCAGCGCGCGGAGCCGGCGGAAGCGGTACGCAGCAAGGACGACGGCGCCAGGGCCACGACACGTGAACTCCATCTGATCGGCTGCTACCACCCCAGTCAGCGCAACACCTTCACCGGACGCCTTACCTCCCCCATGCTCATCGCACTCCTTCAACAGGCCGCCGATTACGCCGGGTTGAGGACGCGTGACGTCAAGGGGATTGACGGTTGACAGCGAGGTGAGTTCGGCGCAGTCGTGAGCCAGCCTTCGCGGCACCACACCGCACCACACTGCACCACACCGCACCGCACCACTCCGCATCCACGGCGTCCGGAGCGTGATCGGCGCCGAGTGCCGGGTCTTCGGCCAAGCTCAACCCCGTCCAGCCCGGCCCCGAGACGGAGTCGCGATCATGTCAGCATGGGGCGCACACACCGGGCCACCGGGGAGCGCCGACACGCCCGTCCCCAGCACCCGCCGCCCAGCGACCAGCACCCCGCACCCCGCACCCCGCACCCCGCACCCCAAATCGTGGAGATGGTCCAGTGACCGCACCGAGGCAGGACCCGCTGCGCGACCCGCGCTTCTTCACCGACCCCTACCCCACCTACGACCGACTGCGCGAAGGCTGCCCCGTCCAGCGGATCCCCACCGGCTCCGGCGGGCAGCAGGCGTATCTGATCACCGGTCACCCCGAGGCACGTGAGGCGTTCACCGACCCGCGCCTGTCCAAGGACACCGCCCGCTTCTTCGCCGACCGGCCCTCCGACCGGGACCTGCACCCGGCGATCTCCCGCAACATGCTGGCGAGCGACCCTCCCGCACACACCCGCCACCGGCGGGTGGCGACGCCGCTGTTCACCGCCGGACGCGTCCGGGCACTGCGCCCCTACATCACCCGGGTCGTCGACGGCCTCATGACCACGTGGCGGCCGGGTACGGAGGTCGACCTGGTGGCGCAGCTGGCGGTGCCCCTGCCGGTCACCGTCGTGTGCGAACTGCTTGGCGTTCCGGAGTCCGACCGCGGCACGCTCGCCGGCTGGTCCCACGACCTCTTCGACGCGACCGACACCGAACGCGTCGACGCCGCTTCGCACCGGATCGGCGACCATCTGGCCCACCTCGTCGATACGGCCCGCGCCACCCCCGGCGACGGCCCGCTCCACTCACTTCTGCGCGACTGCCACGCGGGCGGGCTCGGCCGGGACGAGATCGTCTCCCTCGCGGCCCTGCTCCTGGTCGCCGGGCACGAGACCACCACCCACTTCATCGGCAACGCCGTCCTGGCCCTGCTCCGGCACCCGGAGGCGTTCGACCGGCTCCGCCGGGACCCGGACCTGATCCCCGGCGCCCTGGACGAACTGCTCCGCTTCGACTCCCCGGTGAGCGTGGCCACGTTCCGTCACAGCACGGAGAACCTGCGCGTCGGCGGCGTCGACATCCCGGCCGGATCCCGGGTGTCCATCGCGCCCGGGGCCGCGAACCGCGACCCGGCGGCGTTCCCCGACCCGGGCCGTCTGGACCTCGACCGCGACGCGGGCGGTCACCTCGCCTTCGGCCACGGCATCCACCGCTGCCCGGGTGCTCCGTTGGCCCGGGCGGAGGCGGAGATCGCCCTGCGCGCCCTGGTGACCCGGTTCCCCCGCATACGCCTGGCCGTTCCCGAGGAGTCCCTGGCCTGGCGCAGAACCCGTCTCACCCGCGGCCTGACCGCGCTGCCCCTCGTCCTCGCCTGACCGGCCTCCGCCGGCCGTTACCGCCCACCGGCCCACCGGCCCACCGGGCCCCGCGCCCCGTGCCCCGCGGCCCGCGGCCCGCGGCCCCGTGCCCCAAGCGTGACCGTCGTGGCCCCCCGAGCCCGAGTCGTCACCGTCGCGGGCCACCCGGACCCGGCGGCCGCGCCCCGCGGGGTGACGGCACGCACGACGGGACCCTGCAACGGACACCACCACCGCTACTACTACTCGGCGTTGTGGGTGGGATAGACCTGCACGTCGGTGTAGGCGCCCTTGATGGCGCCCGCGCCCGAGGGCCAGTTCAGCGTCACGGTGTGGGTCTCGTTCGGAGGCGTCACCAGGATGTTGGTCGGGTGCGCGAGGCTCTTGCCGCTGTTGTCGATGACGTAGGAGAGATTGAAGATCGCGGCGGCGCCGGGCTTCAGGGTGGTTATGCGGGGCTCGGCGTGGCCGCGCTCGACGGGGTTCGAGGTGTGGTCGGCGTCCTTGATGTCCACGCCCGCGAAGCCGCTCGCCGAGCAGGTGGTCGATCCCCGGTTCATCATGACGATGTCAATCGTGCCGGTGGACTTGTCGGGGGCGGCGTTCCGGGCGTCGATGGCCAGGTCCTGTGTCTTGCAGAACGCGATCTTGCCGCTGCCGGACGCCCCGCCGTTGCCGCTCCCGGAGGAGGCCTTGGAGCCGCCGCCGGTCGACGTCGAGCCGCCGTTCGAGCCGGTGGAGCCCGTGCTGCCCTGCGAGGACGAGGCACCGCCCGAGGACGAACCCGAGGACGAACCGGACGCGGTCGACGGGGCCTTGGTGGCCGGGTCCTGCGCCGAGCCGTCGTCGCCGTTGCACGCGGTGAGCGAGAGGGTGGCGGCGACACCGATGGCGGCGAGAGCGGTGATGCGGGTGTACTTCATGGGGTTCCCCCAGCGGTAGCGGTGTCTGCGGTCGAATGCATTTGTATCCCGCATCGAGTTACAGGAAGTCCCCCGCCACGTCTTCGTTCTGTCACAGGCACCAGCACCTCACTCGCGGTCAAGTCCCTTGCGCAATGGGTGACTTGAGCGGAGTCGGCGCGCCACATCCCGCCCGGGACGCGGGGCCTGTGGACACGCTGTCCAGTTCTCGCCTCGGCCTCCCGCCCGGACCGTGCGCTCATTAGTGTCGAGTTCCGTCGATGACGGATCGCACCGGCCTCCCCGGGGCTCGGACATGCGCTCCGCATTCCGCCGTCCCATTGCGATGACCCGCACGCCTTCCGCCGATTTTCGAAGCCCATCGATTCAGCCGGGTGACCGAAATTCCTCATCCGGCCATTTGCCCGCTCACCTCACCCAAGGAATCCCATGACTGGCGTGACGCCGGTGCCGTATGGTCCCCGCACTCCTCGACCCGCTTCCCGCTCCGCCGCAACCACATGGTCAACCACCTTTTGGACGTCGCTCGTTGAGGCGCGCGTGTCGTGGACTCGGCGCGGCTGGACCGCGTGATGGGGCGCGACTCCGGGAATCTGCGCGAGTTCACGCCGATCTACCATCCCGCCGGATTCGACTCGGAGTTGCGCAGCGCCCTGGAGGACGTACAGGCGAGGCGCTGGCGGGCGACGAGGGAGCTGCTCGCCCACACCGGTGACGACTGGGCGGTGCGGACATCGCGCACGCAGGTCCTGGCCGCCGCGGCCGCCCGCTCCGATGTCATGGAGGCGTGGCTCGCCGAGGAGCCGCACAGTGCGGACGCCCTGGTGATGCAGGCCCGGGTCTCGGTGGAGCGGAGCCTCCAGGCTCATCGCGGCAACCGTGCGGGAGCGGCGGAATTGGCCCAACAGGCCCAGCAGGACTGCGATGTGGCCATCAAGGGATCGTCTCCCACCGACCCGGTTCCCTGGGTCGCCCTCCTGGCGCTCGCCCAGGTGGACGTCCATCTCGCATACCCGTGGAACTGGCGCGCTCCGTGGGAACCGATGCTGCCGGCGGGTCCCTGGGGTCTGCTGCGCGCGGTGCACGAGCGGGACTGGGGCAACCGCGAGGCCTACCACCGGATGCAGCAGTTCCTCTATGCCTGTCCCCACACCACCAACGCGGACGCCCTGGGGTTCGCCCAGTGGGTCACCTCCTGGGCGCCGGAGGACTCCCCGCTCCGCCTCCTACCGCTGTACGCGTGGGTGGAGAACTACCGCCGGCACCGCGAGGACGGCACCGCGGATCCCTTGTCGCACGGCCAATGGGCCAGGGAACCGGTGATCTGGGACGTCCAACGCGCCTTCCAGGGCTGGCCCCACACCGGAACGATCGCCTCGGTCGGTGATCTCAACTACCTGGCGCACGCGCTGTGGGCGGGCCGTCAGTACACGGAGGCGGCGCAGGTGTTCCGTGCGCTCGGCCAGTACGCGACCCGGTTGCCCTGGGCATTCGTCACCGAGGATCCCACCAACGCGGGGCTCGCGGTCCGCGCGTTCGTACGGGCGCGCTCCGAATGCCTCAGCCCCGCCCGCTCACGCACGGCCGGCGGCGCCGCCCGCCGGGCCCGTCCCGCCTGACTCCCCGACTCTCCTCAGGAGGAATGTCCGTGTCCTTTGCCAACCGACCGTTACGAGGACCGCAGCGCGACGACGACCGGCTGCGCGACCTCGGGTACAAACCGGTCCTGACCCGCCGGATGAGCGGTTTCGGGAACGCCGCGATCTCCTTCTCCGTCATCTCCGTCCTGTCCGGCTGCATGACCATGTACGGATTCGGCCTGGCGACCGGCGGCCCCTCGGTGATGCTGTGGGGCTGGGTGATCGTCGGGTTCATGGTGCTGTTCGTCGGTGCCGGTCTCGCCGAGGTCACCAGCTCCTACCCGACCTCCGGCGCCCTGTACTTCATGGCGGACAAGCTCGGCGGCAAGAAGGCCGGCTGGTACACCGGCTGGCTCAACCTGCTGGGGCTGCTCGGTGCCATCGCGGGCATCGACTACGGTGCCGCGGCCTTCACCGGGGCGTTCTTGAACCTGCAGTTCGGGTTCACACCCACCCCGCAGAAGACCATCGCCATCTTCCTCGTGATCCTGGCCCTGCACGCCGTCCTGAACCTGTTCGGCGTCCGTCTGGTCTCCGTACTGAACTCGGTCTCGGTGTGGTGGCACCTCGCGGGGGTGGCCGTCATCGTCACCGCCCTGAGCATCGTGCCCTCCCACCACCAGTCCGCCCATTTCGTGTTCACGACGTTCGTCAACGACACCGGCTGGTCCGCCGACTGGTACGTGGTGCTGATCGGGCTGCTGCTCGCGCAGTACACGTTCAGCGGTTACGACGCCTCCGCCCATCTGTCGGAGGAGACCACCAACGCCTCCGTATCGGCGCCGCGCGGCATCATGCGCGCCATCACCTGGTCATGGGCGGCGGGCTTCGTCCTGCTGGTCGGCCTGACCTTCGCGATCCGCGACTACGCGGGCGTGCAGGGCACCTCGACGGGGGTGCCGCCGGCCCAGATCTTCCTCGACGCCCTGGGTCCGGGGGGCGCCGAGGCACTGCTCCTGGTCGTGATCGTCGCCCAGCTCTTCTGCGGCAACGCCGAGGTCGCCGCCTGCTCGCGGATGGTGTTCGCGTTCTCCCGCGACGGCGCGCTGCCCGGATCGCATCTGTGGCGCAAGGTCGACCCGGGCACCGGCACCCCGCGGGCCGCGGTGTGGCTGTCGGTCACGGTCGCCGCCCTGCTCGCGCTGCCGTCGCTCTACAGCCCCACCGCGTACAACGCGGTCGTCGCGATCAACGTCATCGGGATCACACCCGCCTACGCGATCCCCATCTACCTGCGCATCCGCAACCGCGGGCACTTCTCCCCCGGCCCCTGGAACCTGGGCCGCTGGGGTGTCCCGATCGGTGTGGTGGCGGTGACCTGGGTCGCCTTCGTGACGATCCTGTTCTGCCTGCCCCAGACCCGGCCCGACACGGGCGCATGGGTCTCCGTGGACACCTTCAACTACGCCCCGATCGCCTTGGTCGCGGTGCTCGCCCTGGCCACCGTGTGGTGGCGGATGGCCGGGCGTGACTACGAGGTGCCGGCCGTGGCCGCCGACACGGAGATGGCCAAGATCCAGGACGGGGTCGTCTGATGCCCGCCCCGCCCCTGGGCCCGCTCGGCCCGACCGCTCGGCGTCCACCGCCCGGCGCCCCCTGCCGGGGGCCTGCCCCGGGTGGACCGGGACAAGCCGGGACCGCGCCCACTCGACCGAGCTGACGCGCAGTCATAACTGTTCACGAGGCGGCCGATTGGCTTCGGCGTATCAGCTCCGCACCGCCCTGGAACCTGGTACTGACATCCAGGTGCTCCAGCAGATCCGCGACACGGCGGCTGTAGGTGCGCGGCGAGATGCCGAGCCTTCGGCTGGCCGTCTCGTCCGTCTGCCCGGACAACAGGGCGTCGACGATGGGCAGCAAATGGGTCGGCAGGTCCGGCGGAGCGCAGTGCGCGCCGCACCGCCGGGCCGGATCCGCGGCGGTTGCCGGTAATTCCGGGGCCGCCGGTCCTTGATACCGCTCCCCTGAGCGTGGAACCCCGGGCCGGCGGCTCATGCCCGTACCGGCGCTCATACCCGCACCCCCACCCGCGCCCGCGCTCGTTCCCGCGCCCGTGCCCAGAAAGGTGATCCTGACGAGATCCGATGAGCCGTCGCGACGGCTCCCGGTTGATACGCATGGCGTTTTCCCCCGAAAATCTCCCATGAATGCTCCCCTCCTACGATGGTGGCGAATGTATGTGGACGAACCCATGGGGGCGAACAACACCGCACAGGGGTTGAATCCCCTTACAGACGCGCGGAGTTGACGGCGTTCGATGTTCGATCCTCCTTGAACGCTAGGCCGCTGCGGGGCGCATTGGGCATTACATGGGTGCACAGTCCGGCAGGAGGGCGAGGTGAATCCTGCACAGCCGCTCGATCTTTGTTCCGGCTGGTGAAACAGCGGGCGCGGACCCACACCGACGCCTCCGCCGACAAGCGACGCCTCCGCTAACACAAGGGCGGAAGTTCCGGAGTTCCGGTGGCGATGGCCATGGCGAGGACGACGGCGTGTGCGCCCGCCAGGCCCCGGGTGAGATCGCGCTGGACCAGCGTCTCGGCCCGACGGAGGCGTTTGCGTACGGTCATCGGGGCGACGCCGAGAACGGTTGCCGTGTCGTCGACGTTGAGGTTGCACTCCACCCAGGCGCGAACCGTGTCCGCCAGCCCGCGCGGGTCGTCCTGGAGGGGCTTGAGCAGGCTCCGGGCCCAGGCGTGGGCGGCCGGGCAGCGCAGGATCTCGGCGAGCGAGTCCCCGGGGAGCGGCGGCACGGGCGCGGGGCTCCAGGAGTGGAGCAGGGACAGGGCCAGCTGGAGAACCGCCCTGACCCGCACGTCCTTGAGGTCGAGGGGCTCCGGGCCGCGACCGAGGATCTCGGCGACGCGTGCGGTGCGCGCCGCCACGGTATTGCGGTGGGCGCCCAGGATGCGGGCGGCCTCGGTGTGGGAGAACTCCAGGGTCATACGGACCGTGGTGATCAGCTCGTCCCTGGTGGCGTACGGGATGTCGAGGAGCGCCCCCAGAACCCGCTCCGCCCAGCGGTGCGCGCCGCCGCCCAGCAGGGGCGCCAGCTGCGGCGAACCGTCGAACATGCCGACCCGTTCGAAGCCGTGCCGTACGGCGGTCAGCGCGTTCGACGCCTCGCCATAGCCTTCCGCCACCTCCGCGAGCGGATGCGGACGGCTGCCGCCCATGGCGAGGTCCGGCAGCGCCGCCACCCGGTCCCGCAGGATCTGCGCCACGCTGTCGGGCGCCTGCTCCGGGTCGTGCAGGGGATCGACGACGATGATGTCGTCGTCGCGCGCCGGACACCGCACCAGCAGGGCCCGCTCCTCCAGGTCCGCCTCCAGCTGGTCCGCGGTCCGGTCGCGGTCCGGCGGGGGGCCCGAAATGACGTAGACGCGGGCCTTCTCGGTCTGCAACATGCCGGGAGCCAGACCTTCCAACACCCGCTGCGCCAGAGCGACTTGACCTCCCATCAGCATATGGAACACGCCCAGTCTCACCTCGCGGGCGCTGTCGCTGATCCGCTGCGCCTGCTGTGCGTCGGGGACCAGGGCCAGCAGTTTGGCGGTGTGCTCCACCAACGTCTTCGACTCCTCGTCGAACGACGTACCGGCCACCACCACCAGCGCCCCGGCGGAGGCATCCCGCCCGACCGGGACCCGCATCACGTGGAGGCCGTTGCGCAGGTGCGCTCCGCGGGCCGTGTCCGCGCTTCGCGCGGCCTCCCGGGCCGTGTACCGGTAGGCGCTCGGCACCTCGCCCGGACTCTCGGACCACCTGCCCCGGCCCCCCGCCACGGCCCCCGCCTCCACGAACAGGACATACGCGCCGAGGGGGTTGGCCAGACCGGCCACCAGACGGCACTGGACACCCGGCTGCCCGAGGCGCCCCGGAAGCTGGCCGAGGAAGCCGGAAATGCGGTCCACCCGCCGCTTCGCCTGCCTCTGCCAGCTGCGGGCCAGGTCCCGGTCCACGACGGGCCACTCGGCGGATTCGGCACCGGTCACCAGCAGGGGCAGCGCGAGGCGCCGCGCCGCCTGCCGGACGGCGACCGGTACGTCGGACGCCGAGTCGTCCTGGACCACCACGGCAAGACCTGCCGCCCGCTGCTCCTTCAGGCCGCGCAGCAGCCGGTCGGCGCGCGCCATCGGCAGCGCACGCATCGGCTCCACCGGGGTGATCACCAGGCAGTCGGCGAGGTCCGTCCCGCCGCCGGCGGGAAGCACGGCGGTGAAGTGCACGCCCACGACACCGCGGTCGCCGTGGGCCAGTCGGTTCGCCGGATCGGCGAACTCCATTGCAAGGTGGGGCAGTTCCACCAAATAGCGCAGCGTTGACATTTCCGTTCCCCCGTCCGTCCCAACCCCCGGCCGCGCTCTCGCATCGGCAAAAGCCGCACAGGGCGTTACGGATACCCCATATGCCGGGCTCGGCCATTCTCGGGCGGTCCGGGAACATCGGGCAGGGCTGACGCAGGCATGTACAGACTCCAATGCCGTGATAAATCAGGCGACTTGCTCTGCCGGCGACGCGCTCTGCTGACAGAGCAGAGGAACTCGTCCCACCGACGGCCACCTTCGCCACGATCGTGCTATGGCCCCTCCATGGTGTCAACGATCCTTTTCAGCAAACGAACGATCGTTGAAAGGGGGCGGAAGCGGGCCACCCGGTAAGCCGCGACCCCGAACACCAGCACGTTCATCGCGCATTGCGCCCCGCATCCCGTCCAACCGGAGTGGGAGGTCACGGCCGATATGCAGCGGTGAATACCGTCGCGATCGGCAACTTGGCGGTAAACGATCGTTGTTTCGCCTGATACTGCCCGTAGCATGCTCGACACCAGCCCGGCCGTCCGCGACCCCCGGAGCTTTCAGTGGACTCTCTCCCGCCCCTGCCCGTGGCACTTGAGGAACTCCGGGCGCTCGTCCGCGAACAGGGCACGCCCCGGCCGGAGTTGCTCGATCCCCGGGAGCTGGCGGCGCGGACGGCCCTGCCCGTGGACACCGTCCGCGTCCTGCTGCGCGGAGGCCGGCCGCCCGTCGACACCGTCAACGATCGGGTCCGCACCCGCGTCAAGGCCCTCGCGGACGCCCACCTGGCACGGACCGGCCAGCGCATGTCCGACCTGGCCGGCAGCGTCTCCCGGCATCTGGGCGTCTCCGCCGTCTGGGCACGGAAGGTGTGCTCCGGCCAGAAAGTCCCCAGCGTGGAACTCCTGCACGGCCTGGTCGGCTTCTTCGGCGTCGAAGGAGGCGAGGCGTTCTTCACGGCTCCTGCCTCCGAAGCGCTGAGCCGGGCCCTGCGCCCCGTCCTCACCGTGCTGCGATCCGGGCCGGAAGGGACCGTACGCGCCGTCCACCCGCTGGAGGCGGCCCTGTCCGGCCGCGGCGACGTCCGGGGCATCGCCCTGCGCCAGGCACACGGCCTGCCGCAGGAACGCTGGAACGTACTGAGCGCGACGCTTGAGGCCCTGTTGCGACTCGACGAGGAAGACAGGCCGTGAGTGCCCGGCTCCGTGAGGTGCCGGGCCGCTGCGGGCGCCTTGGCCGGGTCCCGTGACGGACACCGTGCCGGTACCGCCCTCGCGCCGGGCGAGACCCGACGTACGCCCGCCCGCGCTCACGCCTCGAACCGGTATCCCATCCCCGGCGCCGTGATCAGGTGGCGCGGATGCGAGGGGTCGGATTCGAGTTTGCGGCGGAGTTGGGCCATGTACACCCGGAGGTAGTTGCTCTGGGTGCGGTAGGTGGGGCCCCACACCTCCTGGAGGAGGCGGCGCTGGGTGACCAGGGTGCCGCGGTTGCGGATCAGGACCTCCAGGAGGTGCCACTCCGTCGGGGTGAGCCGTACGTCGTGGCCGTCACGCCGTGCCTTCTTCGCGAGGAGGTCGAGTGTGAAGGCCGGGGTGGTGACGACTCCGCCGTCCGCGCTCCTGACCGCGGGGGCCACCCTGCGGGTCGCCACCCGCAGGCGGGCCAGCAGTTCGTCCATGCTGAACGGCTTGGTGATGTAGTCGTCCGCGCCCGAGTCGAGGGCCTCGACCTTCTCGTCGGACGTGGTGCGCGCCGAGACCACCAGGATCGGGGCGCGGCACCAGATCCGCAGCCGCTTCAGCACCTCGATGCCGTCCATGTCGGGCAGCCCGAGGTCGAGCAGGACCGCGTCCGGGGGCCGTACGGCGGCGAGTTGGAGGGCGGCGGCACCGTCCTGCGCCGCGTCGACCTCGTACTTGCGTGCCTTGAGGTTGATCTCCAGAGCCCGTACGAGCTGAGGTTCGTCCTCGACCACCAGCACCCGGGTCATCGGTGTGCCGCCTTTCCTGAGTGACGTAAGGCGCTCACTTCTGGGTGAGTTCCCTGAGCGCGACGTTGAGCTTGAGGACGTTGACGCCCGGCTCGCCCATGAAGCCGAGGATGCGGCCGTCGGTGTTGTCGGTGACGAGTTTCTGGACCTGCCGGACGTCGAGGTGGTTCTTCTCGGCAACCCGGTGGACCTGGAGCTTCGCGTACGCCGGGGAGATCTGCGGGTCGAGGCCGGAGCCGGACGAGGTGACCGCGTCGGCGGGGACATCGGCCGGGTCCACCTGGTAGCCGGGCACGGAGTTGTCCTTGACGACCGCCTCCTTGGCGTCCTTGACCTGCTGGATCAGCTTCTCGTTGTCGCCCGACAGGTTGGTCGCGCCGGAGACGAGCAGCTGATACTGGGTGTTGATGCTGTTGGTGCCGAGCCCGTTGGAGGGGCGCGGCTGGAACCACTTCAGATCCGGCACCGCGGCCTCGTCGGCGTTGGCCGGGTCCTTCTTCGGGAGGTCGTAGCGCTGCCCTATGAGCGCGGAACCGACCACCTGGCCACCGGACTTGATCTCGGACCCGTTGGCCTTGTCACTGAAGGCCGCCTGCGCGATCCCGGTCACCACGAGCGGATAGATCACTCCGCACACGACGGTCAGGACCAGCAGGGCGCGCAGGCCGGCGCCGAGCAACCGTGCAGTGTTTCCAAGGGAGTTGTTCATGATGGATCAGCACGCTTTCGAGGGATTACAGCCCGGGGATGAGGGAGATGAGCAGATCGATGATCTTGATGCCGATGAAGGGGGCGATCAGGCCGCCGAGGCCGTAGATCCCGAGGTTGCGCCGGAGCATCCGGTCGGCGCTGGTCGGCTTGTAGCGCACGCCCTTCAGGGCCAGCGGCACGAGGGCGATGATGATCAGCGCGTTGAAGATCACCGCGGCGAGGATCGCGGACTCGGGGCTGTGCAGGCTCATGATGTTGAGCTTGTCGAGGCCCGGATAGACCACCGCGAACATCGCAGGGATGATCGCGAAGTACTTCGCCACGTCGTTGGCGATCGAGAAGGTCGTCAACGCCCCTCGGGTGATGAGGAGTTGCTTGCCGATCTCGACGATCTCGATGAGCTTGGTCGGGTTGGAGTCGAGGTCGACCATGTTGCCGGCCTCCTTCGCGGCCGACGTGCCGGTGTTCATCGCCACGCCGACGTCCGCCTGCGCGAGTGCCGGGGCGTCGTTGGTGCCGTCACCGGTCATCGCGACCAGCTTGCCGCCGGCCTGCTCCCGCTTGATGAGCGCCATCTTGTCCTCGGGGGTGGCCTCCGCGAGGAAGTCGTCCACGCCCGCCTCTTCGGCGATCGCCTTCGCGGTCAGCGGGTTGTCGCCCGTGATCATGACCGTCTTGATGCCCATGCGGCGCAGTTCGTCGAACCGCTCCCTCATGCCCTCCTTGACGACGTCCTTGAGGTGGATGACACCCAGGACCCGCGCGCCGTCAGCGTCTTCCACAGCCACGAGCAGCGGCGTGCCACCAGCCTCGGAAATCCGGTCGGTGAGCGCCCGGGCGTCCTCTGCGACACTGCCGCCCTGCTCCTCGACCCATGCGACCACCGAACCGGCCGCTCCCTTGCGGACCTTGCGTCCGTCCACGTCGACGCCCGACATACGGGTCTGGGCGGTGAAGGCCACCCATTCCGCGCCGGTCAGCTCGCCCTGGTGACGTTCGCGCAGGCCGTACTTCTCCTTCGCCAGCACCACGATCGAGCGGCCCTCCGGCGTCTCGTCCGAGAGGGAGGAGAGCTGCGCGGCGTCCGCGACCTCGGCCTCGGTAGTGCCCCTGACCGGCACGAACTCGGAAGCCTGACGGTTGCCCAGGGTGATGGTGCCGGTCTTGTCCAGGAGCAGCGTCGACACGTCACCGGCCGCTTCGACCGCCCTGCCGGACATGGCCAGTACGTTGCGCTGCACCAGGCGGTCCATGCCGGCGATGCCGATCGCGGACAGCAGCGCGCCGATGGTGGTCGGGATCAGACAGACGAGCAGCGCGGCGAGCACGATCATGGACTGCTCGGCCTTCGCGTACATCGCGAACGGCTGGAGGGTGACGACCGCGAGCAGGAAGACGATCGTGAGGGACGCGAGCAGGATGTTGAGCGCGATCTCGTTGGGGGTCTTCTGCCGTGCCGCGCCCTCGACCAGGTTGATCATCCGGTCGATGAACGTCTCGCCCGGCTTCGTCGTGATCTTGATGACGACCCGGTCCGAAAGCACCTTGGTGCCGCCGGTCACCGCGGACCGGTCGCCGCCGGACTCGCGGATGACGGGCGCGGACTCGCCGGTGATCGCCGACTCGTCGACGCTCGCGACGCCCTCGACCACATCACCGTCGCCGGGGATGACATCGCCTGCCTCGCAGACCACCAGATCGCCGATCCTGAGCCCGGTGCCGGGGACCTGTTCCTCCGAACTCCCTTTCAGGCGGCGGGCGACGGTGTCCGTCTTGGCCTTGCGCAGGGTGTCCGCCTGCGCCTTGCCACGGCCCTCCGCGACGGCCTCCGCCAGGTTGGCGAAGATCGTGGTCAGCCACAGCC
Organism: Streptomyces sp. CB01201; assembly: GCF_002803085.1. GTDB lineage: Bacteria > Actinomycetota > Actinomycetes > Streptomycetales > Streptomycetaceae > Streptomyces > Streptomyces hundungensis. The sequence goes on from NZ_NNBJ01000035.1 coordinate 25,317, forward strand.
AGGCGGCGATCGCCCAGCCGAACCAGTCGCCCGGATTCTTGACGGCGAGGACCGTGGTGAGCACGGATCCGATCTCCACCACGAACATGACCGGGGACTTGACCATCACACGCGGATCGAGCTTCTTCACCGCGTCGGGGAAGGACTTGACCAGCTGCTTCGGGTCGAACATGCCGCCCCCGACGCGTCCGGCCTCGGGCTTGTGCCCGCCGGGAAGGTCGTCGTGGGGCGCGCGGGTGGGTGTCGCGGTGGACATGGAGCCGGGCTCCTCGTGCTTCTTCGTGCCGAGGGAGCCGGGCTCCCGCGACGTCTTCGAGTCCTGTGTGCTTTTCGCGTTCTGCGTGTTCTTCGTGTTCTTCGTACCGGTGGTCATGACGCCAGGCCTTCCGCGAGGGGGCCGAGGGCCAGTGCCGGGAAGTAGGTCAGGCCCGCGACGATCATCACGGTGCCGACCAACAGGCCGGTGAACAAAGGCTTGTTGGTGCGCAGGGTGCCGGCCGTCTCCGGGACCGGCGTCTGCTCGGCGAGCGAGCCGGCGAGCGCGAGCACGAACACCATGGGGACGAACCGGCCGAGCAGCATGGCGAGTCCGATGCTGGTGTTGAACCAGGGAGTGTTCGCGTTGAGCCCGGCGAAGGCCGAACCGTTGTTGTTGGCACCCGAGGTGTAGGCGTACAGGACCTCGGAGAAGCCGTGCGCGCCCGAGTTGGTCAGCGAGGTCAGCGTGGACGGCATGGCCATCGCGATCGCCGTGAAGATGAGGACCAGGGCCGGCGTGACGAGGATGTAGCAGGCCGCGAACTTGATCTCGCGGGTGCCGATCTTCTTGCCCAGGTACTCGGGGGTGCGCCCCACCATCAGGCCCGCGATGAACACCGCGATGATCGCCATGATCAGCATGCCGTAGAGCCCGGAGCCGGTGCCGCCCGGCGCGATCTCGCCGAGCTGCATGCCGAGCATCGTGATGCCGCCGCCGAAGCCGGTGAGGGAGGAGTGGAACGCGTCCACCGCACCGGTCGAGGTGAGGGTGGTGGCCACCGCGAAGATGGAGGAGCCGCCGATCCCGAACCGGTTCTCCTTGCCCTCCATGGCGCCGCCGGCCAGATCGAACGCGGGGCCGCCGTGGTGGAACTCGGTCCACATCATCAGCGCGGTGAAACCGACCCAGATCGTCACCATGGTGGCGAGGATCGCGTATCCCTGCTTGACCGAGCCGACCATCCTGCCGAACGTACGGGTCAGCGCGAACGGGATCACCAGGATGAGGAAGACCTCGAAGAGGTTGGTGAAGCCGTTGGGGTTCTCGAAGGGGTGGGCGGAGTTGGCGTTGAAGTAGCCGCCGCCGTTGGTGCCCAGCTCCTTGATCGCCTCCTGCGAGGCGACCGCGCCCCCGTTCCACTGCTGGGAGCCGCCGAGGAACTGTCCCACCCCGTGGATGCCGGAGAAGTTCTGGATGGCGCCACAGGCGACCAGGACGATCGCGCCGATCACCGAGATCGGCAGCAGGATGCGGACGGTGCCGCGCACCAAGTCCGCCCAGAAGTTGCCCAGTTCACCGGTACGAGAGCGGGCGAAGCCGCGTACCAGCGCGACGGCCACGGCGACGCCGACGGCCGCGGACACGAAGTTCTGCACGGCGAGGCCGCCCGTCTGCACGACGTGGCCCATGGTCTGCTCGCCGGAGTACGACTGCCAGTTCGTGTTGGCCACGAAGGAGGCGGCGGTGTTGAAGGCTTGGTCGGCGGGGATCGAGACGAAGCCGAGCGAACCGGGCAGCGAGCCCTGAAGGCGCTGCATCAGATACAGGAAGAGGACGCTCACCAGGGAGAACGCGAGGACGCCGCGCAGATAGGCGGGCCAGCGCATCTCGGTGGTGGGGTTGGCGCCGATGGCCTTGTAGATCCACTTCTCGACGCGCAGATGCTTGTCGGAGGAGTAGACCCGGGCCATGTAGTCGCCGAGGGGACGGTAGGCCAGGCCCAACGCCACGGCCAGGGCGGCGAATTGGAGCACGCCGGCTACGACAGGAGACATGGTGGGACTCAGAACCTCTCCGGGTACACAAGGGCGAGGACGAGATAACCCAGCAGGGCGACGGCCACGATCAGGCCGACGATGTTCTCGGCAGTCACAGCTTTGCCACCCCCTTGGCGATGAGCGCCACCAGCGCGAAGACCGCGAGCGTGGTGACGACGAAGGCCAGATCGGCCATCGTGGACTCCTCAGAGAGGCCTCAGAGAGGCTCGAAACGAACGGACACCCTGAGGAAACCTCCTCATCAGGCACGTTCAGCCCTCGTTGACGTCCCTCTTACGGCCCGCGGTGAGTCCTTGACGGGTCCCATACGCGGGGACGCCTCCGGCGGGCGCGCGGAGTATGGGTGGGGAGTGCCGGGGCGGGGCGGGGCGGGCTGCGGAAGCTTCTGCCGGGGGCGCGGTACGGGGGCGCCGGGGCCCGGGGGGGGCCGGGGCGCGGCACGGGGG
>NZ_NNBJ01000036.1:0-17933 GCF_002803085.1 Streptomyces sp. CB01201
GGCCATGGTCACCCTCGCCTGCCTGCGGCTCTGGCTCCCATGACTTTCCGGACACCCCCTAGAACACAGACCGGGCCGCGACTCCGTCCGCAACGGCAAAAACAGGAGCGTACGAGCCTCAGCTGTCTGCCGCGGCCCGGCTTCGCTTGACGGCCGGCGACGGGAGTGCCCGGGCTGCCGAACGCCGGACAGCGTCGGAGGGGTGGCACCACGACCCTGGTCGTAGTGCCACCCCTTACCGGTGCGGGAGCGCGACGGCTCAGTGCACGTCGACCCCGGTCCAGGCAGCCTCGACCGCCTTGAACTCGGCGCTGTCGGCGCCATAGAGGTCCGTCGCAGCCGACAGTGTGCCCTTGCGGGCGTCGGCGTAGTCGGTGGTGGAGGTGAAGTAGCTGGTCAGCGCCTTGTACCAGATCTGGAGGGCCTTGTCCCTGCCGATGCCGGTCACCTTGGAGCCGTCCTTGGTCGGCGAGTCGTAGTCGACCCCTCCGATGGTCTTCGCGCCACTGCCCTCCGAGAGAAGGTAGAAGAAGTGGTTGGCGACACCGGACGAGTAGTGGACGTCCTCGCCGCCGACGGACGAACTCCAGTAGTCGGCGGAACCGCCGTCCTTGCTGGGCTTGTCCATGTAGCGCAGCGGCTTGCCGTCGCCGTTGATGTTGATCTTCTCGCCGATGAGGTAGTCACCGGGGTCCGCGCTGTTGTTCGCGGCGAACTCGACGCCGGTGCCCATGATGTCGCTGGTGGCTTCGTTGAGGCCGCCCGACTCACCGGAGTACTCCAACCCGGCGGTGTTGGAGGTGACGCCGTGGCTCATCTCGTGGCCGGCGACGTCGAGCGAGGTCAGCGGGTCGCTGTCGTTGGTGCCGTCACCATAGGTCATGCAGAAGCAGGAGTCGTCCCAGAACGCGTTCACATAGGCCTTGCCGTAGTGCACGCGCGAGTAAGCTGCCTTGCCGTCGTTCTTGATGCCGCTGCGGCCGAAGGTGTTCTTGTAGAAGTCCCACGTCGCCTGCGCGCCGTAGGCGGCGTCCGCGCCGGCGGTCGCGGCGTTCGTGGTCTTCCCGTCGCCCCAGGTGTCGTTGTCCTGGGAGAACAGGGTGCCGGTGCCGTCCTGCTGGTGGTCGAGGTTGTACGTCTTGTGACCGCCGCGGGAGGCGTCGGTGAGGGTGTACGACGAGCCCGACTGCGTGGTGTTCAGGTCCACCTTGCCGCTGTACTGGGTGTTCCCGACACCGGTCTCGATGCCCTGGTACTGGAAGAGCGTCTTTCCCGTGGCCGCATCGGTGACAACGTGCAGCTGGTTCGGGGTGCCGTCGTCCTGGAACCCCCCGATCACGGTTTCGTAGGCGAGGACCGGCTTGTCGGCCGCCGCCCAGACGACCTTGCGCGGAGCGCGGTCGCTGGTGGCCTTGGCCGAGCCCCTGCCCTTCGCGAAGCCCAGCGCCTGCTTCTGCGCCGTGGCTGCCGTGATGCGCGGTGTGGTGGTCGCGAGCTTCAGCGTCGCCTTCGACGCTCTGGTCACGCCCTGGGTCGTGCCGGACTTGGAGGTGTGCACGATCAGGTCGCCGCCGAGCACCGGGAGGCCGTCGTAGGTGCGCTCGTAACGGGTGTGGACGGTGCCGTCGGCGTCCTTGACGACGTCCTTGACGACCAGCTTCTCCTTCGCCCCGAGGCCTATGTTCTCGGCGGTTCGGGCGAGTCCGGCCTGCGCGGTCCGCAGGAGGTCGGTGCGGGCGGCGGCCGACAGGGCGACGGACGCTCCGGCCGGTCGGGCGGAGTCGGCGGTGGGCCGGGGGGCGGCCGAGGCCGTGAGCGCGGTGCCCACCAGGGCAGCCACGGTGGAGGTGGCGATCGCCACCGCGAGGACGGTGTGCTGACGTGTGTTGCGGGAGGTCATGCAAGCTCCGCTTCCGTGGGGGGATTTGACCGGCCGTGCGGAGACGGTCCGGTGCGAGCTACGTGGAGGTCACGCCCGTAAGACAGGGGCATGACAACCAACCATCGGGGGTCCACGACTCATCAATTCTCCTGATGGGGCGTCCAGTTGGTGGGACTACCCCGAGACAACCCCAGGTGATCGCGATGGCGCTATACACCCGGGTAACTAATGACAAGAACCCCACGTGGCCTCCATGCGTGCCTCACCGCCCTTTACGGTTGTGGACACCGTGCGAACTGGTTGAAACGAGATTGATCACAACGAGGGGGAAGCGGCTGCCGCACGCCGGCCGCCCACTGGGCTCCGGCCGACGGCCCCATGGGAGTGATGCTCAGTCACATTGCCTGCGGCAGACCGCCGTTGTGCTCCCTGACGCCTTCGATCTGACAACAGAACCCGGGAGTCCATTCCCCCGTCGGCGGGCATGGCGACCGGCCCGCGGGATTCCGGCTCCGCCCGGTGCGCGTTCGCGCTCGAACCGGTCTACGATCCGGGAGGTCGCGATGACGTCCATCGGACTGCTCTCCGAGAGGCTCTCAACGGTTCTCGGCCAGGTCCGTTCCTCACCTGCGGCTCTGTTCCAACCCGTCCAGTAGGCGGAATCGGATTCGCCATGCTCAAGGAGTCCTAGTCCCGGACGTAGCTGACCTGGCCCCGCCGCCCAGCACTCAGACGGCAGCGGGGCCCCCTTCCACCTGAAGTAGGCACTCCTGCGGCGAGGCCGACCAGGTGCCCTCGTGTTGACCCGTCAGGCGGCTCTCAGGCAGGACGTACGTAGCCGTGGGCGATGCTGCGGCGTTTGCTGATCGCCTCACGATGCCGTTCTCCCGGCAGATGTGCCAGAACAACACCTCGGCAGCTGGGGCTTGGTTAAGCCGCTCGTGAACTGCTTGCCGTTGCCAGTTAGCATGTCAGGCGGCACGCCGTACCGCTGCATCGCCACCGCGAACGCCAAGCACAGATGACGACCGGTCGGCCGGACTATGACCCGGAACTGATCGTCGATACCGGTGACGAGCTTGCATTCACGGCCGTCGGTCAGCGGGATGCCCAAGACGATGTCCATCTGCCACAGAGGCACAGAGGCGGCGCGCTGCCACCGCCGGTACTTGCGTCTGTGCTTCTGCTGCTGGTGGTCCACCAGGACGCTGTGCACGTCGGACGTGAAGCAGCAGGGGACGCTACTGCGTGCCGGCTCGTAGACGACCCGCCGGGCTCCCCACCACGGGGGCTGCTGGCAAAGCTCGACGATCCGAGCCTCAACTCCCGCTGGAAGCCGGGGCTGGCTCGTCCTCGGTGGGCGACATCGCGCCGATCGGCACCTGACCGCAATGGCAGCGCTCCGCACGGTCGATCGGTCCGCTGGTCATGTTCCAGTCCCGCTGGGGGAACATGACGAGGCTGAGCCGTCGGGTTCTTGATGATCTCGCTGGACGGTTTTCGTAGCCGTGAACGTGCAGACGGGTGGCCGCATACGCTCTCCGTCCCCCTGCATCACCGAGCGCGGTTCTGCAGAATCGAGTTCCGCCCGTGACCAGGGACCACCTGAACGCGTTCCTGATGAAAGAGGTAATGATCAAGGAATGGAAGGTGACGGAATGTCGGACTCAGCGAAGCGGCGTATCTTCACGATGCTGGATGCCGATGGAGATGGCGTAATCACCCGTGACGAGTACCTCGCCCGGGTCGAGCGGGCGGCTGCGGCCTGCGGCCGTGACCCGCAGCACCCCCTGGTCGGCGCCGCCCGCTCGGCCCATGAGGAGGTGTTCCGGCAGATGGACGCGAACGGGGACGGGGCCGTCACCCTGGAGGAATACAGCGGCTGGGCAGGGCACGACGCCTTCGAGGAATCCTGCAGGCCTGCCCTCGGCTCCCTCTTCGACCTCGCCGACCTCGATGGCGACGGGCGCCTCACCCGTGACGAGTTCACCCTGTTGCGGACAGCTACTGGGAACAGCGCCGAGGGTGCGGCAGCCGCGTTCACCGCCCTCGACCCCGACAATGCCGGCACCGTCCACCGCACCGTCTACCTGACCGCGATCCACGACTACCTCACCACAGGCGCCTCCCCCATGGCCGAGGCCTATCCCCACCATCACACGACCCCGGCACCCACCCCCACCCGCTGAAGAATCCGGCACGAACACAGGACATCCGCGCGCTCCTCGAACCCGCCGAGGAGCGCCCGAAGATGACCGCCGTCCACGAATCCACCCCGCAGCAAGCACCGCACCGACTCCGCGTGCCGCATGCCGATCCGGGGACCGGAGAGGTCCACGTCCGTACCGAGGTCGACCGGGCCCGGACGGGCGACGATACCCACCGACGACGGAGACCGTGCGGCGTGCCGGTCGAGCAGCACGAGCCTCGCAGTAGTAGGTCTGTCGACGAGTCATGAAGGGCCATCCAGTCGCAGCATGCTCCGGAGGGTGGAAGCTCCAGAGAAGTTGGGCCAGATGTGGGCGTACCCGTGAACGTTCGTAAGCCGACACCGGAGCCCGTTCTCGTGAACAAAGCCACCTTCGGGCCGCGCTGCTGGCAGGCTGCGTCTGTTGCCTCTCTGCCAGAGCACCGCCGATGGAAGGGTTCAATCGTGCCGCACATCTCGCTGTCCGACGGTTCTCAGAAGTACTTCAAGGACTGGGGCGCCGGCCGGCCTGTCGTGTTCTCCCACGGCTGGCCCCTGAACGCCGACGCCTGGGACACCCAGGCTGTCGCCGTCGCCTCAGCCGGTTTCCGTGCCATCGCGCATGACCGGCGCGGCCACGGCCGGTCCACCCAGACATGGGACGGCAACCACATGGACCAGTACGCCGACGACCTCGCCGAACTCCTCGACCAGCTCGACCTGACCGACGCCGTTCTGGTCGGCCATTCCACCGGCGGTGGCGAAGTCGCCCGCTACCTTGGCCGCCACGGAGCCACCCGCGTGAGCAAGGCCGTCCTGCTAGGCGCCGTCCCGCCCCTCATGCTCAAGACCGCACACAACCCCGAGGGCACCCCGATCGAGGCCTTCGACGACATCCGTGCCGGCGTCGCCGCGGACCGCTCGCAGTTCTACTACGACCTCAGCGAAGCCTTCTACGGCTTCAACCGCCCCGGGGCAACCGTCTCCGAAGGCAAGCGCCGAGAATTCTGGCTCCAGAGCATGCAAGTCGGCCTCAACGCGGCCCTCGACTGTGTCAAGGCCTTCTCGGAAACCGACTTCACCGAGGATCTCAAGAAGATCGACATCCCGGTTCTCCTCGCCCACGGCGACGACGACCAGATCGTCCCCATCGCCGCCGCCTCCGAGAAGAGCATCCACTTGCTCGCCCAGGGCACCCTCAAGGTGTACCCAGGCGCACCCCACGGTCTCGTAGGCGCATACGAGACCGAATTCACCACCGACCTGCTCAACTTCATCACCAGCTGAGCCGGCCAACAGAGCTGACCAACCCCGCACAGCGACCGTCAAACCCCTGACCCTACGACCGGCCTGCTCCAGAATGCCGGCTCGGATACTTCTCCTCCCTGCCCCGGGGCCACCGTGCGCCACCAGGGACGGCCCTGGCCTGCGGCGTCTCGGTCAGGGACAGGGCTAGAGCTCGGTGTGGTCCCAGTTGCCGGCTTCGCCCTCCTGGCGGAGGTTCAGATTCAGACGGCTCCGAGACCGTGATCACACCATGCGCGGCGAGATCGTCTCTCGAACGATCCCGCCAGCAGTGCCGACTTGCGCCCGGTGCGCTATCAGTTCGACCCCGTCCGGGGCGACGCGTACAACGACAACTGGCTGGTCATCGCCGGTACGGTGAGGACTCCCGCGGGGAGCTGGCACTTCGTCGACCCGTGTCTGCTCACCGATGAGGCCCGCCAGGTGTCCTCGTGGCTACGCGCGGTGGCCGCGGGAACGGTGGACGTCACCGCACCCGACGCAGAGGGCGAACTGTCGCCGGACGCATGGTTCATCGAGCCGGTCGTGGCTTTCAGCCTCGCCGACCGAAGCGAAGCCGGGACGGCGGTGATCTGCGTTCGTCTGTCCCTGGAGGCGGCAGCACTCCCCTGGCAGCAGGATGATGACGCAGCCGCATCTATCAGTACGTCGTGGAGATCAGCCTGGACGCCGCAGCGCTGCTGCACGCGGCGGACGAGTGGGACCTCTCGCTGGTTTCCTTCCCGCCGCGCTGATCGGCCGCCTGGTGCTCGCCTGGTATCGGTTCTTTCATGGTGGGCCGGGTGCGTGCTGCGCAGGGAGGAGTCGTTCGTTCCAGCGGCTACGGTTCGAGCCGCGCGACCCCTCCCGTTTCGAGAGCCGCCCACAGAGCGCCGTCGGGGCCCAGGGTGATGCCGTGCGGCTCGGACGACGGTGTCGGCAGGCTGTACTCGGTGACTCTGCCGTTACCGGCGATGTGGCCGATGCTGTTGGCTCCCCATTCGGTGAACCAGCAGTCCCCGGCGGAGGCTGCGACAATGGCGTGGGGTTTGGCCGTGCGGTCTGGGAGCGGGTACTCCTTGATCGCGCCGTCCACCGAGATCCTGCCGATCTGGCCTGCCGCGATCTCGACGAACCACACGGCTTCGCCGTCGCTGGTGATGCCGACAGGTGCGGCGTTCGGGGTGGGGAGTGGGTGGAGGGCGATGTCTCCGTGGACGGTGATGCGGCCGATCGCGTTCGCCTGGTTCAGGGTGAACCACAGGGCCCCGTCGGGGCCTGCGGTGATCGCCGAGGGATAGGTTCCCGTACAGGGAAGAGCGAACTGCGTGAGCTCTCCCGTGCTGGTGATGCAGCCGATCCGGTCGGCGTTCATTTCCGTGAACCACATCGCGTCGTCCGGACCGGCGGTGATTCCGAAGGGTCCGCTGTCGGGTGCCGGAACGGGAAAGGAATCTGTTTCGCCGCCGGTGGTGATGCGGCCGATACGGTGGTCCTGGGACCGGGTGAACCACAGTGCTCCGTCAGGTCCCGGCGCAATGACCGTCGGGCGGCATTCAGGCGATTCCAGGGGGTATTCGTCGAGATCGCCGTCGAGGGTGAGGCGTGCGATGCGGCCGCTGTGCGCGAAGGTGAGCCACAGAGCTCCGTCAGGTCCGGCCGCGATGCCGTATGGCCCATCGCCTTTGTCTGCCACGGACATCTCGCTTACGGCCACAGCAACTCCTTGCGGGTGCGGAAGGATTGGTCGTCGTTAACGGCCGACGCCGCAGCCCGGTCTCGCACCAGGTCGGGGATGACAGCCGCGAGGTCGGCAGGCCGGGTCATGGGGATGTTGCGGTTCGAGTCGATATCGATCAGCCGGCGGCCGGGTACCGCATCGACTTACGGCACACACGTCTTCGCGTCGCGAGGCGTGAAGGCCATCCTCGGCCACCACGACCGTCATCGGGCAGGTGAGGAGCTCGTAGACGTCGATGCTGGGAAAACTTCCGCTTCGGGATCCGCGGCAGTGACCATCGCGATCTCCTTGGTGGCCGGTCGCCGTACCCACCGGTGGCCGCGGAGCAGGAAGGAGCGTCGCATGACTTCCTCAACGAGTTCGCTCCGGGCTCCGGCGTAGTGCCAGTCCCCCGCGTCCGCCCGCGCGCACTGCTCGACGCAGGGCCGGACCTGGTCTTCACTCGTTTCCCAGCCGTAGTGGAACATCGGCCGCAAACGTCCGCCGCCTCGGCGGTCCGTGCAGCGGCATGCCCAGCGAGTGACGTATCACGGTCATCGACCACCATGCCGTCCACGACGCAGAGTGCAGCCGCTTCCACGAGCCCACTTGCAGTGGCAGCCGTCATCCCGCACCGGCCCGTGGAACGGCCCTTCAGCACGGGGCGATCGCAGCCCAGCGCCGTGACGACACCCCCGATGCCCCGCCCGTACTGCTCGGGATTTGTGGAGTCGAGCCGGGTCAGCCCATGGCCGCGCAGGCCGACGGCGACCGGATGACACTCGTCCACCAGACGGGACGCCACATCCTGCCAGGCGGCGGCGTCGTGCTCACTGCCTTGGACGAGCAGGACCTCTTTGTCGTGGCCACCAAAGTCCGCACCAGAGAGGACTCCGTCCACGACGGGGACCTCGATCTCCGTTCCGCTCACTACCGCACCCTGACGGCAAGAAGCCGGCAGGCGCAACTCAGATTCGGCAGGCGCTGGGTTGTCGACTTTTTTTATGCCGCCAATTGTGGACAACGCCGCCTCTGAAGCAGAAGTACCGCGTTGAGGTAAACGTGCAGGCCATGCCTGGTTCGCGCTTGCGGCCTCAGGCGGGCTGGTCAGCGGAAGGACTGCCGTAGGAGTTGCCCTGCTCGCACAGGGCGTCGATCTCGGCGTTCTCTGCCTCGCTCAACTGTGTATCCAGCGCGACGCCGATGACACGCCGGGCACGGGCCAGCCGCCGGGCGACATCCCAGTCGTAGATGGACTTGCCGACGGCGAGTTCGTCGTCACTACCGGAAGCCTGACGGGATCCGAGCCGGTCGAGGGAGGGGCATGCTGATCTCTCGCTGCGACACGTTCATCGGCCGATTCAACTCCAGTGCCGGCGCCCGGACGAAGACCCGGCGTCTCGTCAGTCGGGGCGGGCACATACGGCCACCGATGAACCTGGTCGTTCCTGACGGAGGGGACGTGGCACCCAACCCGACTTCCCCTTGAATGCTGCGGAGCGTTACTGGTGACGGGCCCGGTGGCGCACACCGAGGAGTGATCGTGCAGGCTGGACACATGGCCAGTCGCGTTGAGAAGTACCTCGCCCATCTTGATCGACTTTCCGGAGGAAGGGAGCCCCGCTTCTTCCCTGTCGGGTCAACCAAGCAGGGGCTGCGGGGCGTGACGGAGATCGTGTACGACAACCTGCCCGACGGGCTTCTCACGGCGATCACCTACGGCTTGTCGCTCGCAGAACATCCGGACTGGCAGCACGGCTCGCCGGAACTCTGCCTCAGTGTGAACTCGACCAACGTCATCTGGGCCCACGCGGTGGGCTACCTCGCCGAGCAATTCCGTGGAACCTTCCCCTTCAGTTACGGCAGCACCGTCAACTTCGGTGAACGCATCGTGCCCGAGTCAGAGATGACGGCCTTCTGCGTGTTCGCGCCGCTGGCCCTCGGTAGAGACGACTACCTGGGCATCGACGTCGGCATTCCCGGACACGAGGGCCACGACGTGATCAACATCCAGGGGATCTACCCCATCCACGAGGTCGAGCGGCAGTTCATCAACGAGCAAGGGCTTGAAGCCTTCTGGAAGGGCGGCTGGGAACCCACCGACGTGCTGCGGCGCCCCGCAATCTGAATCTGCACCGCGTATTGCAGGACAGCATCAGACGGGCAGGATTGGGCTTGCGCAGAGTTGCGACTCGGCGTTGACGTCCAGCGACAGCAACGCGACGCCGGCGATCGACTGGGCCAACAACTGCTTCAACCGGAGTGAAGCTTCTTCCGCAGCCCGAACTGATGCGGCGGGCCTGCGTTGGTCGGAGCACATGGCGAGACGGAGGCCGCCTCAGCGTGCGGCGAAGACGCAGGTGAGCGAATTGAGGTGTGCGTCTGAAGTGGATGTCGGCGGTTCAGGGGGGACACCGTCATGGCCTAGGTCAAAAGTCGCTCTGGTGAGGTGAGCCTACAGGGCGAAAGATCTCGTACATGATCGATCCTCATCGGCTTCTGGCCTTCTGCACTTTGTCCGTTCTCTTGTCTGCCATCCCGGGGCCGAGCGTGCTTTTCGTCATCGGCCGGGCCTTGGCTCATGGCCGCCGGACGGCGCTGGCTTCGGTCTTGGGCAATGCGCTCGGTGGATACGCACTGGTCATCGCGGTCGCCCTGGGGATCGGCACCTTGGTCGAGACCTCGGTCATCGTCTTTCACACGATCAAACTGGCCGGCGCCGCCTACCTCGTCTATCTCGGCGTGAAGGCCGTGCGAGCAAGCTGGAAGAATCGCGCAGCAGCAGCGAGCATCCCCGCGGCGGCATCCAGTGGACGGGGCTCGATACGGGCCGGTTTCGTCGTTGGGGTCACGAATCCGAAGAGCGTCGTGTTCCTCACCGCCGTACTACCTCAGTTCGTCGACCAGAAGGCAGGTCACGTCAGCGCCCAGATGCTGGTTCTCGGCTTGGCCGGTGCCCTGCTGGCTCTGATCTCCGATGGCCTGTGGGGGCTGACGGCCTCAGCCGCACGTACCTGGTTCGGTCGCTCTCCCCGGCGCATGTCTCTGCTTGGCGGCTCCGGCGGGCTGGCCATGATCGGACTGGGCGCATCAGTGGCCGTCGCAGGCCGCGCGGACTAGTGTCCTGCGCCGGAGATCCGTTGTCGGTTGGTGTACGAGCCCCTCTGCGGATGTGCCGGTTCCTCGTCGTGACCCGAAGTTGGAACCGCTGCTGTCGATGCCCCATGAGCCTGTGGTGTTGCAGGCATCAGCTGCGCAGGCAGTGGCCTTGCGGGCCGCATCGTGTTGGCAGGCGACGGTGCTGATGTGCCGCCCATTGTTGTGGTGGCGCACGAGTTGCACATCGTGGCGGACACGGTCCGCAAGTGGCGCCTCAGGTTCCTGGCCACCAGGCTGGACGGGCTGGTGGACGAGCCCTGCCGTCACCGCCGCCGACGGCATCAAACTCCGGCTCACCAGCTGCCACTAGGACCACGGCCTTGCCGCTTCAGAGGCGAGCGGCGCGGAAGCCTTCCTCTCGCCATCTCCACTCGACTCGCCCAGCCGCACGCACCACACACACTCGCGGGGGGGGCGTGCGGCGGCGAATCCATCTCATACCCCGCTCAGCACGGTGTCCTGCCCAGCCCACGAACCCTGGGCTGCCTGCCTTCCGTCCACGTCACGGTCACGATGCCGGCAACTCGCGGTCGTCTGTTCCCCCTGATGGTTACAACTCCTGCACGGCAGCATCCACCACTACCAGCGGTCGCGGCTCAGCCGACTGGACCGGACGGGTAGCTGATTTGGGTCCCTGATCCGTGAACCGGCCCGGCCGTGCGCGACCGCCGCCCAGATCGACTGCTTCTGCCGTGTCCTGGACAGTCAGCGGTCCAACCCGTCAGGACCAACCCGCCAAGCCGACCACCGCGTTTCCCTCACCATCCAGTACACCGGCACGGACGGGTGGTACACCCTCACCGGCAGCCCCATAACTGTGCCCGACGGTCAGGGTGCCAAATGCGCGGTGCCGGAAGCCGGTTGGCTCAGCTCTGCCACTTCCAGGTCGCCAAGAGGACTGAACGGTCAGTGAAGCCGGGGAGTTGCCGCGAGTCTCCGGAAGTGCGCACAGGCTTGTGGAGCCGGTTTCGTCACGAGAGCCGAACGCGCTCCGCGAGGCGGGGCCTTGGCCGCTGGATGAGTCGTGTCCTGCATGCACATCCGAATTCCAGCCGGTGGTTTTGGCCTGGGTGACAACTCCCCGCGCTCGGGACCGGACCAGGATGTTCCTCATTGCCACCATTGCCGCCGAGACCGGAAGGGCCGCCCTGCCTTGAGCGATCCGAAGTTCCTGCCACCGCTCACGCGGGCGTCCGACCCGCGTCGCGGTGTGAGCCGTTGTCCGAAGGTGGGATGGTGAGACGCGTTCGGCCCGCTCTGGGCATCCTTGGCGGGATGGGGCCGCTGGCGACGGCCGACTTCTATCGCCGGCTCGTGGCGCGGACCCCGGCCGCATCCGATCAGGGGCACCTTCCGGTGCTGATGTGGGCCGACCCTTCGGTCCCCGACCGGACCGCCGCGCTGTTGGGCCAAGGCCCCTCCCCTGTACCGGCTCTTGTCGCGGGCGCGCGTTGGCTGAAACTGGCGGGCGCGCGGTGCGTCGCCATCCCCTGCAATACCGCGCATGCCTATGCCGACCAGGTGGCGAAGGCCGCCGGCGTCGAAGTCCTCGACATGATCCAGGCTGCTTTGCTTTCCGCCTCAGGCGTCGGCCCCAGCACCTCACGGGTGGGCATTCTCGCGACGCGGGGGACGCGCCGGGCCAGGCTGTACGAGAAGGCCGGTGCCCGCCTGGGCATCGACGTGCTCCAGGTTCCCGTGCAGCTCCAGAGCGCGTACGTCGATCCGGCCATCCGCGCCGTCAAGACCGGGGCAGAGCTGACTCGGCCCGAGCAGCAGATCGCCGCAGCGGCCGGGGCACTGAGGGAGTTGGGCGCGCAGGTTGTCATCGCCGCATGTACGGAGATCCCGCTGATCAGCGGGGTGGCCGCGCGGATCGTGCCTGTGGTCGACTCCACGGAAGCTCTGGTCGACGCGGCAGTGTCCCGGCTGTGGGGGTGGGGGCCGGGGTTCGCTCCGAGCGACGGATCGGCTGACGCATCCTCGTCCGCACGTACGAATTCGCAGGGCTTTCACGGTCCTAACCTGCGGAGATGATCAGGTACATGTCGACGTACTCCGCCAGGAGCCTCAGCCGGGTGCTCGATGATCTCGGCTCGACCCTTCTGGATCTCCTTCACGGCGACGCGTCGCAGGGCGTCGAGGTCGGCGGAGTCGGTATCCACGCTCCGCACGACGAGCAGCACTATCCACCACACGCGATCGTGCTCGGCAACGGGATCCACGGTCCCGCGCACATCGCTCAGCTTCTGTACGACCTGCGAGCCCATGAAGCCGCAGCCCTGGTGGTCGGAGGTCCGGACGAGGACGACGGGCAGCTCGCACAGGCAGTGGCCGACCGCAGCGTCGCCCTGTTGGGGCTGACCCGCGGGGCGTCCTGGGCACAACTGGCCGCGATGCTTCGCACCCTGCTGTCCGAAGGAGACATCGGCGAGGCCGCGGAACACACCCTGGGCGGCGTGCCGTCCGGCGATCTGTTTGCCCTGGCCAATGCCATCGGCACGCTGCTGGACGCTCCCGTCACCATCGAGGACCGCCGCTCCGAGATCCTTGCCTTCTCCGGTGGGCAGGACGCTGCGGACGCTCCCCGGATGGAGAGCATTCTTGCCCGCCAGGTGCTCAAGGTATCTGCGTCTGCACAAGGAGCACGGCGTGTTCAAGGAGCTGTACCGCAGCGAGGGCCTGGCGCACGTGCCTGCGCCGGCTATGGAGGACGAAGTGGCTTGCCGCGGGTCGCGGTAGCAGTGCGGACCGGGGACGAGTTCCTCGGTTCGGTGCGGGCCGCGCTGCGCACGCCGCTGACCGGCGAGTGCCAGGAGGCGTTCTTGGACGCGGCCAAGCTCGTCGCCCTGTACATGCTCCGCTTCCGGGCCGGCATCGATGCGAGAACCGGCTGCGGGCCGACCTCGTCGCGCGACCGCGCTCGAAGGCGGCGCCGGAGCGATCGCGGCGCTCGGCCGCCTGCGTCTGGTCGATGAGCCCACCCTCGTCATGGCCACGGGCATGCCCCCCCTGGCCATGACGAGAACCACGCCCACGTCACCGCTGAACACCAGCGCCTGGCCGCAGTCCTGGCGGTGCACCTCAGCGCCGTCCAGCCGCGCTCCGCCGTGACACTGCTCGGCGACGTGGCGTACGCCCTGTTCCCCGCGACCGCCACCGGGCCCCGGCACCACTCCACGAAAGGCATCCACCATGTCCTTGGAACTCCACCGCCGCTCCGTCGTCGCGGACGCGCACAACGACCTCCTCATGGCCGTCGCCGCCCGCCCGCCCCAGCGCTGGGGCAGCTTCTTCCGCCAGCGCTGGCTTCCCCAACTGCGCGACGGCGGCATCGACATACAGGTCCTGCCCGTGTTCATCGATGACCAGTACCGGCCCGAAGGAGCACTCCGCCAAACGCTCCGCATGCTCGAATGCGCCCACGTACTGGCCGAGCACAACGCCGACGCCGTCGCCCTGTGCCTGAACGGCGCCGACATCGACGCGGCCCTCGCCCAGGGCAGGATCGCCCTGGTTCTCGCGCTGGAGAGCGCACCGGGTGTCGATGCCTCCGTCGAGCTGTTCTCCACCCTGTTCCGCCTCGGCGTGCGCCTCGCGTCCATCGCCCACTGGGGGCGCACCCCACTGGCCGACGGCAGCCGCGAGGACGCCACCCGCAGCCGGCTGACCGCCCCCGGCATCGAGGCCCTGCGCGAGATGGAACGCCTGGGCATGCTCTTCGACATCTCCCATCTCGGCGCGAGCAGCGTCGCCCACGTCCTGGAGCTCGCCACCCACTCCAACGCCCGCGCACTGCGCGACCACCACCGCAACCTCACCGACGACCAGATCCGCGGTGTCGCGGCCACCGGCGGCGTGGTGTGCGTGAACTTCGTACCGGACTTCCTCACCGACGACGAGACGAGGGTGAGCGCCGACCGGATCGTCGACCACATCGAGCACGTGATCGCGGTCGCCGGCGTCGACCACGTCGGGCTCGGCTCGGACTTCGTCCGCGAGGTCATGACCGACGTCACCCCGCCCTGCTGCGAAAGCCTGGACGACGAGGACCCGATGTTCGATTTCCCCGGCCTGGAGGGCCCCGCCGGGATGCCGCTGGTCACCGAAGCCCTCGTGCAGCGGGGTCTCGCCGAGGACGACATTCTCAAGATCCTCGGTGGGAACATGCAGCGCCTCATGAGCAAACACATGGGGTGAGCACCGGGGAATCCGGTGACGTCCAGCAGTGGGTCGGTGACGTCCACGGCCGACCCCGCCCCGCGAGTTCGACTCCGACTGCCTGGAGAGTGCGGGGATGCCAGGCCATGCCCCGGTCAAGCGCGATGCCTGCCGCGACGTCCCTCTGTCTCGGTTTCTTCACACTCGGACACAGGCTCGGCTCGCCCTGATGGAAGTGGCTCGCGGGCTCCCGGTCCGCTGGAGCCTGCGAAGGCCAGCGGGGCCCTATGGCGGTCGCATCGGCCCGACCCGGCGCCCCGGGCCTTCTACGACGAGAAGCCCGCCCAGGGCAAGCACCACACCCAGGCCCTGCTCTGCCTTGCCAGACGCCGGGCAGACGTCCTGTTCGCAATGCACCACGACAGCACCTTCTACGAGCCGCAGCCGTCGGCCTCAATCACCTGACCCGCCGTTCTGCGAGGAGAACAACTCGATCGGCCTCGACGTCGAAGCCGATAACCGGACGTCCGTAGTCGCCCTCCGGGTGCATCAGCACCGGGTTCCCCAGCCGCCGCCCGATCTCCCGAAGAAACCCGCAGAACACATCAAGTCGCTCCTGACCCTGCAACTCCCGCAGATCGACGTCGAAGTCGACTTCACCGGCGGCAAGGAAACGGAAGATCGCCAGCACATCGGCAGCCGACCAGACCCGCAGGTCCGGGCACTCGGCATCCGCCGGACGGGAGAGCACAGCCTCCGCTCGGGGCGCCGGAAGCACTGTCCCTCCCTCGGAGTACTGGCGCTTCCAGCCCTTCTCCGCGACCAGATCAAGGACGGCCTGCCAGTCCTCCACCGAGGCATCCGGGACACGCACGTCCGGCAGCGACCCCTTCAAGTCCGGGTCGAAGAAGCACTTCACGTCATCCCACAGCAGATCAGCCGCACCGCCATGCTGACGCGGCTCACCGACTTGACGCACCCCCGTTTCCCTTGCCCAAAGAACACAGAGGCACCCCCCAAGAGTTTCATCCACCGCAAGACGGCGGAACGAGCGGGAACTTCACCTTCGGCCCGGCGTACGTCGGGCCGCGCTTCGTCCTCCCCGCGGATCTTGAGGGCCTGAACTGCACGGTCCGGACTGCTCGAAACCGGCAGGCTCAGGCCATGTTCTGATCAGAGATGTCCGCAGCGGACAAGCAGCGCGGGACGTCTTGCACCACTGACCAGCGGGGTCAGATCAGGAACGTTCCTCGATGAGAGCTACACCCATCGAAGATGTGCTCTTGCTGCGCAGGCCGAGCTCGCCGCTGCTCCCACCAGTCAGTGGAGGGCTGAAGGACAGGAAAACGTTCGCGGCCCTGGGCGGACGCTTCTAGCCTGCGTCAGGTGATGACAGCTGACGACGTGTTGTTCGTGCTCACCCTGCTACGACAGGCGAAGGCGGACGTCTGGATCGGTGGAGGATGGGGGATCGACTCTCTGATCGGTGAGCAGACGCGAGACCACCGCGACCTGGACCTGATGCACCGGCAGGACCAGGAGGACTCCGTGGTGGCTGTCCTCCAGGAGGCTGGTTTCGTTGAGACCCTGAACTGGAGGCCCGTCCGATTCGTCGTGACGGCACCGGACGGACGGGAGGTCGATCTCCACCCGCTGGTCTTTGCCGACGACGGCTCAGCAGAGCAGACATCACCCGAACCCGAGCGTCCCTTCACCTACCCGTCCTTCTGTTTCGTGACGGGCACCATCCACGGGACGCCAGTCCCCTGCTTGTCCGCCGAACAGCAGGTTCACTTCCACCAGGGCTACGAGCCGTCGGAACGCGATCGTCACGACATGGCGCAACTCCGCCGCGCCTTCGGCATCGCAACACACTTCTGATCCACGTCGGCGAGCGGAGACCCTCCTCACGCTGAGTGGCTGAACGGGTGGCCTCGCCGTGAATGCGGTCCTGGGGCGATCCCTCCCACGGGGTGAGGGGCACGAGAGCGGGCTCTGGCAGTTGCGATGCCGGGGCCCGGACCGTGCTGTGCCGATCGGCGTGAGGGGGCGGGGCTGAGGGCCAGGTTGTAGTGGCGGCCGGTGGCCAGGTGAACCCGTGAGGGTGTCGTCGGCGGCGGTGGCGGCTGGTAGGAGGGGTGGACCAAGAGCGCGGAGATAACGACGTCGCGCAGCGCGTCGATGGCGAGAGGGTCGATGGGGGCCCGGGCTGCGGCGTCGGCCGGGTCCTGGAACACCTCGCCGCCGGGACCGGACTGGAAGTCAAGCACCCAAGTGCTACCGGCGGCAGTGACGACGATGTCGCCCGCAGCGCCGGCGTCGGTGACGTCGCTGGTGCCCGGTGCGCTTCCAAGGCGCCGACCAGGCGCACGGCCCCTTCGTGCACGGCGGTCAGGTGGCCCCTGCGCAAGGACGGACCTAGGACGGATCTAGGACAGCAGCCCTTAGCGTCGATCTGCACAACAAACCCCGTGACGCGTCGTCATGCGCTGGAGCAGCGGCGGTCTTGGCGTTCTCCAGTCTCTGGGCGACTTGACCGACACCGAGCTCGATGAAGGGCTTCGCCTGGAATCGACCGCTCCTCAGTGGCATCCGGCCGTCCGGTGCACTCGTATGAAGGTCCATGCAGAGGCCTGCCCACGCAGCGCTTGTTCCGGACGGCACGACTCGAACCACCTCGATCACCGGCATGGGGTCGGGGCCACCGCAAGGCACAGGAGACGATCTTGAAGGCTCGCACGAAACTCTCGGCCATAGCTCTCGTCGGCGGCATCCTGGCCGGCGGTGTGGCGATCGCCACACCGGCCAGCGCCATCGGCGGCTCCGGGTGCCCCACCAACAACAATAACAACCCCATGAGCCACGGCCTGGAAGTCTGGACCCACTCCGGAAACTTCTGCTACACGGGCACTCCCGGCGCAATATCCAACCTCAACCTGACCGGCGTCTACAGGGTCACCTCCGACTGGAACCATGGGCTCTTCCACACCTCCGTTGGGGACATCAGCATCGGTCCGACCGGTACGCGCACCAACACGGTCAACTTCAGTTCTCAGGAGATCGTGTACGGCGTGGAAATCCTCAACGGCTAGAACGGACCCCGCCGAGCAGAAGTCAGTAGTTGAGACCTGCGATGCTGACTAGCAGTTGCTCCATCAACCTTGGTGGCTGTGAGTTCGAGTCCGCCGACTCGGGCCGAAGAGGTTCCCCGGTAACGGCAATCGGCAGCCACCTGGACAAACTGCTGCGGTGGAGCATGCTCACTCACGCGTAAACCAGTCCACCCATCAGCAGTAGGCCCCGTAGGTGACAAGAAGCCCGCCTACGTGGCAACTATCTCGCTTCGGCTCAGGGCGGGAATTGTGACTGAGCGCTTCGCCTGGCGAATTTCAATCCGTCAGGCGAAGCGCTCAGTCACCGGTATACCGAAGCACGTTGATTGTCACCGGCAGAGCCGTATGACGTGGCGAACGGGGCCCATTGAAGCGATCTGGTTGTCACCAGTGGGCACACGCCCTGACCGCAGCATGTCCGTCCCC
>NZ_NNBJ01000036.1:17970-25296 GCF_002803085.1 Streptomyces sp. CB01201
GGAAAGAGCGCTACAGGCCCGAGAGGTCATTGGATCAGGTCGGTGTGCGGATGCTCAGGGGAGTCCGGGCAGATGTAGATCTGCATGTTGTCCGTGCTGCCCACCTCCACCCGTGTCGGCTGCGAGGGGCTCTGGTACGCACCCCGGATAGTCCGCCTCATACGGTTCCGGTGGTGTGGCGAGGATGTCGGTGACCTCTGCTGCCGATCGCCAAAACAGCGCGGTGGATGGCTTGTAATGCGGTTCGTGCTCATACGGGCACCAGAGAACCTGGAGTAGGTCGGCTTGTCCTGGTGGCTGTAGCAGGGGAATGTCCCGCAGGAACATCTGAGCCACGGGCAACATCGGGACTGGGCACCCGGCCGGCTCGGGAAGGCGTCGCTAAGCCGCTCGGCGAGCCACGCGGCATTGCGCCGCTGGAGTACCTCCTCCTCGGGAGTGAGGGTGGGCACCGGGCCATCAGGGCTCCGACGTTCCTGCAAACGCCGGTCGAGTCAGACTTCGGTGGGTGACTGGCGGAATCCGGTATCCACGTGAAGGTGCACTTCTGCGCAGTGCGGCCAGGGCTCCCCTGCCGGCCACAGCAACGGGCCGCCGACCGAGCTGTCCCCCACCGAAGGCGACCCCGGACGCGGATGCAGCCGCACAGCAGGCCGTGCGAACGAGCCAGCTCGGGGAAGACCTCAGTCATTTCGACCGGCCGGGGCGAGCAGTGCGAACAGACCTCATGCCGGTGATCTTGCCACCGGCCACTGACAGTCCCTACCGCCGCAACGGCGTACTCTTCGCTCCTCTTCAGTAGTACAGATCGAGGCAACCAAAGTCGTTGATTTCCACGTCCGACAGCCCCATGGCGCGACCGCCACCATCCTGGAAATACACACCTTTTCAAACCCTTCGTTGTCACCCACCAAATCATTCGACTTGTCACATGGGCTCATGTGAACGGAGTGTGCAAGGACGGACCTAGGACGGATCTAGGACAGCCGCTCTTAGCCTTGGTCTTGCACAACGACCCCGTAACGAGGCGTCCCGGCCCGGCCAGGTCGTCCGGGTTTGTTCAGAGGGCTGGTGGACACCACAAGTGGCGGTCAGGAGGCCTCGTCACCACTGGCCTCCGTTCGGAGTCCATTTGGTGCGCTACTCACCGAAGCACTGATCGCTGACCCCTGAATGAGGAGAAGCCATGCGTCTGCATGTCATAGCCGCAGCACTCGCCGCCACCGCGGCCGCAGTTGTCCCGGCCGCCGGTACGGCTCACGCCGCTGCCCAACCCGCGAGTTGCTCCACCATCGACATCGGCGACCCGGGCCAGATGTGGATCTCCAACCAGTACGTCGGCGAAGTGGAGCAGCAGTACGACTCCTGCACGCACCTGGTCATCGCCCACTGGCAGTGGGCCGGGAGTTGGCAGCAGGCCCACAACGGCAGTACGAGCGTGACCGTCTATGTCCAGGCGTCACAAGCGGCAGGCTTCAAACAGAGCACGCCGACGACAAAGCCCGATACACAGAAGGATGTCTCCTCCGCCATCGACGTCCATGCGGCCACTCCCGATCAGTGGTTGGCGGAGGCGGTGGTCAACTATTGCGGCACACACGGCACCCTGCACGACTACAGCAACGGCGGAACCCTCGACGGGCCGCACCCCACTCACTGCTGACCCCCGCTCAGAGCTGTCAGCGTTCACGTGATTCTCCGGCCCGGGCTTCTTCGTCCACAGCCACCAGAGGGCTTCACCGTGCTCGATCCCGGAGCGAGCACGGAGGTCGGCTTCGTACTCACGGGTAGTCCGATCGCGCTGGGGACCGGGTCTGGCGAGCAACTCTTCTACCCGTGGAAGTCGTGACCGCGTCTCCGGCCCGGCCTGTCCCGGGCCGGAGGCGCTGCTGGGGGCCGTCTAGATTTGAGAGGACAACCTTCCGGCGCCACCCCCTGGCAGGTGACAACAAGACTGCCTATGTGACAGCTGCCGTACTTCGGCTCACACAGTAATTGATGCTCGCCACGGAAGGCTCCGAATTTAGTAGTCGAGATCCAGGTAGTCGATGTCGTTGATTTCCACGCCTGACAGTCCCGTAGCGTGGCCGCCGCCGTCCTCGAAATACACGTCCTTTAACCCTTCGGCGATGATTCCGGGTATCTGCTGGTCGCTGGCGCCGGCGTTGCGGCCGTCGAAGAGGCGCTGCGCGTACGTCGGGGGAGGGGCACGGTGAGCCTGCGGAACCGGCCGTCGTCGGTCGTGCCGACGGCGGCGGAGTACCCGAACCGGGCCCGGGTCTCCACAGTGATCCCGCCCGAGGCCGCGGCCTGCTTTTGGCGGCGCTTGTGCACCGGGGCTGCCAGCGGGCCTTGACCGTGTCGTCAATCCTCGCGGCGACATCGGGCGCGAGCGTGCTTGCTGGCGCCGCGCCCGTAGCGGTTGACGGAGTTGGCGGTGACCCCGAGCTCTTGGGCGACGGCCTTGGCGCTGCCGAACTGCTTGGAACACGCTGTGGGAGGCCTCTTCGAGCGACGCCTGGTGTCCGCCCATGACGACCCCGGCGTCCCGCACGGCGCGGTTCAGCACGACGACCTCCCCGGTCCGCTCGATCTCGCCTGGGCCGCGTCTGGAGACAAGCACGCCTCCCCTCCGCCGTCGCCGAAGGGCCTTGAGCGCCTGGGGATCCTCGCATCAGGACGGCCAGGTCCAGGTCGAGCTGCTTGCGAATGGCGGCAGTGTTGGCGCAAGCACTGCGGCTCCCATCGCGAGGGCAGCATGAGCCGGCGCCATGGTCGGACTGTAAGCATTTCCGGAAACAGATTGGCCTGAATTCGCACAACACGGCATGGACGCCTCTGACTCCATGCCGCAGAATCTGACTCGTGGCCGGGCCGTGAAGATCGTGCGCTCCTTCCCTTGGGGCCGTTTCCCTTGTGGCTGGCGTCTGCGGTGGCACGCACTGCCTTCGGCCGTTCTCTGCTGATCAAACGCCGCGTTGCGGCAGTTGACCGCAGTGCTCAGATTCCCTCTCCGGATCGAGGTTGCATGCGCACGAAGATACTGGGCTGCCTGTTCGGCGTGGCCTCGATGACCGCTGTCGCGATCATCAACTCCCCCGGCGCTCAGGCCAATCCGGCTACTGCCTCGCGCTCCGCCCACACGGCCACCATCAGTGTGCCGGCTGGCCAGGACCGCGCGACCATGACGGTGGGCGGAAGCACGGTGACCGTCACCAGGTCAGTGTCATCGGCGGCCGTACTCACCTGCACCGTCAGCCCTGGCAAGCCGTACCACGGCACCGCCGGTGTGACATCCACGGTCTGGGCCTACTGCAACAGCAACGCTGCCACACTGTCATTCGGGACGGCCCTGTACTTCTACGGGTCCAACGTCAGCCAGAACAACGCGACCAAGCACAACTGCACATCGTGCTATGTGACCGTCACCGCCCCCTATCAAGCCGGCCAATGGAAGTCCGGCGCGATTCTTGGATACTTCGACAGCAGCGGGAACGGGCAGTTCACGAGTGATGCATACAGCGCCACGGCCAGTCTGTAAAAGGCCGTTGTCGTAGCGATCACCCCGACTCGCGATCAAGCGGCCGTCGTGTCCAACCTCCCTTGCCTAGACGTCTGTTCACCCGATGACCACGGCGCCAGGCGCCCGGCGCGGGCCAGGCGTGGAACTCTTCGCGTTCGGCGCGCTCGGCCGGGGTGCGGGGGGGGCTTTCTCCACCCGGGTCAGTCGCTCGTCCCAACCGCCGTCGGAAGTATGGCTGTAGGCGCGACACCTACGCTCCCCCAGCTCGCCGAGCCCATGGATCCAGCCCCTGCCGTCGATCTTGCGGATCTGCTCCCCGCCATGCCGACACAATTCTTCGATCGGTACGGAGAGGCCCCCTGGGCAACCGTGCCACTACGGCTTCAGAGGCCCAGCCCTCCCACCGGCGACCTGCTCGGACCGCACCTCAGCACCAGCCGCGCTGCGCGGCGCGCAGCCCTGCCTCGAAGCGGCTCCGGGCACCGAGGCGCTCCATCAGGGCCGCCATCGCGCGGCGTACCGTGCTGAGCGAGACACCGAGTTGACGTGCCGCGGCCTCGTCCGTGATGCCACGGCCGAGCAGCGTGAGAAGTGCCCGCTCCTGTGGGGTCAGGCCGGTCCGCTCCTCGCGCGGCGCGGCGCATCCCAAGGGGAGTGCGGTCACCCAGACCCGCTCGAACAGCGTCATGAGCGCGGCGACTACACCAGGCACCCGCAGCACCACCGCCCCAGCCCGCGTGTCAGACGGATCGAGCGGGACCAGCGCGCACTCCCGATCGACCACGATCATGCGCGGGGACAGTGTCGGCACGGTCCGCACTTCCCCACCCGACTCGGCCAGCCAGCGCGCATAGCCGAGGGTGGGGGCGCTGCCGCGCACGCCGTCCAGGCACACGGTGCGCATCGCCACGCCGCGGCTGAGCAGCAGCGCGTCATTGGGCTTGGCTGCGTCGAGCGCGGCCTGTGACTGGGCGCCGCCGGGCATGAACGTACAGATTTCCTCTGCTGCCCGGGCGGCGATCAGGTCGAGCCTGGACTGGATCGCGTCGATGCCCACGAGCTGCTCGATGTCGGTGCCGGGCGCCGCGGTCGCCCCCGCGCGCAACCTGGAGATCATCCGGCCGACCTCATCGTGAGCGGCGGTGATCTCCCTTTGCCTGCGGTCGAGTTCGTCCTGCTGTCGGCGCAGCAGGAGTCTTACTCCGAGTTCGGGACTCACCGCCCGCCAGGTCCCCGGTCGGCCGACCGACTGGCGCAACAACTCGGCCTCGGCCAGCCGGTCCAGTGCCTCGCGCACCTCGCCACCATCCCGGCCCAGGTGCTCGGTGATCTGCTCCACGCCCCAGCCCTCGGGGCGTGTGGCCATCAACTGGTACACGGCCTCCGCTGTCGGGTCGAGTCCGAGCGTCGACAACATCTGGTCCCCTCGTGTCCTGTTCGTAGCCTGCGTGTCCTGTTCGGGCGCCGCTCGGCCGGCCGACGCGCCGGGCGGCACGGGGACCGGAATCCACTCTCCCCGGCCCACGACGATCCGTACGAGCTTCGCAAGCGAGGGGTACGGGCGTCTTGTGGAAATCGGCACGCGGAGTGGATCCGGTGCCGGAATCCCCCCGCCCGCACACGGATACCGGATCAGTGCGCCCCGCACCAGGCCGTCGGCGCTTGCGGCGGCGGATGTGCTCAGCCGTCGAGGACCACGCTGGTCATCCTCCCCGGCACCCGGTCGAGGGGTGAGCCCGGGGGCAGCCCGCCGCGCGCCCGGGCGAAGGCCGACGGGGTCAGGCCGGTCATGGCCTTCACCTCGCGGCTGAGGTGGGCCTGGTCGTGGAATCCGCACAGCACGGCCGTCTGGGCGCCACTGTCACCGGCGGCGAGCATCCGCAAGGCCTGCTGCAAACGGCCGACGCGGGCCATGGCCTTGGGCGACAGCCCCACCTGCTCCTGGAACCGGGCACGTAGCAGGCGCGGGCTCCAGCCGGTCTCATGGGTGATCGCGGCGAGCGTCCGGGGGCCGCCCCGCTGTGTGCACAGCCGGGACACCGCCCAGCCCACCTCGGGCGCAACGGTACGGGCCGTGTCGAGCCGGCCCGTCAGCTCGCGGTCCAGGACATCGAACCGCTCCGGCCAGCCAGGCGCGTCCCGCAGCCGGTCGGTGAGCCGGTCGCTGTCGGCGCCGAACACGTCCGCCAGATCGAGGTAGGCGCTCTCGAAGTGCCGCATGGGGATGCCGAACAGGCGGTAGGCGCCGGTCAGCGTCATGTTGACCTCGATGCCGTACACCGCTCCGGAGTGCTCGCCGACGGTCGGGAAGACCCGCGGTCCGGTGAGCATGGCCCGGTACGCGGTCCTGGCCGCCCCTGCGGCGGACAGCCTGAGGCCCTCCTGAAACGAGAAGACCAAGGTGATCAGACCGATGGGCAACTCCAACCGCCTTCGTGGCATGGCGAATTCGGTCTGGAAGCCCGAATAGCACACCACGTGGTCACGCAACGCCGCGGCGGGCAGCCGCCAGGAGATCGCGTCGCGCGCGCCCGGGATGCAGCCGCCGTCGGACAACCCCAATCGCTCCGGCAGCGCGTGGGAAGGACCCAACTCTGCTCACTCCCCGCAGTCGCACGACGGTCGCGCCCTGACGAGCGGTGATCCTGCCAGGGGTGACCTCCTACCACCAGTGCTCCGCGCGTCAGTTCTCCAGCCGGGTGGCCCGTCTGCCGGATGCCGGGCGGGTGACAGCAACCGCTCTGAGCGGTTGCTGTCACCCGCCGTACCTTCCCGGCTCGGTATTCGCGCTGAAGACTTCCGGTGTCGCCATGGAACTCCGCAGACACACAACGGAACAGGGAGGGCCGATCATGTTCTTCAGCTTCTTCGGGCTCATCTGGGACTGACCCACGCATGCATCTCACCATGGTGCCGCTGTATCTGACGGCAAGTCAGCAAGCAGGGCACCAGGTCGTCGACCATCACCTTCTGGGCGACCTGCTCTGGGTCGTCGCCGATGTCGGGGACCACTTGGAGCACGTGTACGTCCAGGCCGCCCCCGGCCACCTGGACATCGTGCTCTACCTCCTCGCCGACTCACCGCGCTCGGCGCGAGCGGTCGCCCTCACCATCTGCCGCCGTGCGCTGCACACCTCGCCTCTACTGCGCGGCTGGCGCGTGGCCGAAGGCCCGGGGATCGACGCACCGTAGACCTTCTCAAGGAGCCCGTGTTGATAGCCCAACCAGTCCTGCGCAGACCGCTGTCGACGGTACTGCTGCTCACGCTGACCCTGCTCGGGACAGCCGCCTTCCTCTCCCCCGCCGCCCACGCCGTCGACTCGGTGCGCTGGGAGCAGACCAACCTCGCCGGCCTCGGCTACCTGCCGAGCACCCAGATCGACGGCGTGGACGGCCCCCGGACGCACATCGCACTCAAGTCGTTCCAGTACGACAGCGGGCTCGACGAGGACGGAGCCTACGGAGAGCGCAGCGACCTGGCCCTGCACCGGCAAGTCCGCGCGGTCCAGAGCCGGGCCGGGGTCGCGGCCGACGGCCTCTACGGGTCCGGAACGGCCGCCGCCGTCAAGACCTGGCAGGGAGCCCACGGCATCGGGGCCGATGGCGTCGCCGGTCCCACGACGATGTCGGACATGGGTGTGCCGCGCACCGTGTGGCTCATCGCGCAAAGCATGTTCGCAGCGCACGGCTGGACCGTTTCCGCACAGTTCACTTGCCTCAGAAACCTGTGGAACGGCGAGTGGCTTTATCGGTGAGTCCTGACACCGGTTGTCGATCGGCGGCGACACCGCCCGGTGTTTGCG
>NZ_NNBJ01000037.1 GCF_002803085.1 Streptomyces sp. CB01201
TCCCGCGGAGCGGGATATGCCCCGGCAAGCCGGGGCATAGAGAGCGAATTGCGCAAGCGCAATTCGGATTCCCGCGCAAGCGCGGGAATGGAATTCCGTAAACGGAATTCCGGACGGAATGCAATTCGCGCAAGCGTGAATTGTGGGCACCCGCGCAAGCGCGGTTGCCTGGGCTGGCAGCAAGGGGGGTGCATCATGCTGGGGCCTGTGTAGGGCTTGGGGTTCCCAGCCACCACCCCCACAACGGGAATGACGGACCGTCGGCCCGATAGGGTGCCGACCCCACCGCAGTGACGGGCTCCGCTGCGCTCCACCCGAACCCCTCCCCCCATCCTCGAAACCGACCCGCTCACGTTCACCAATACCCCGCCAGCATGCACGCCAACCCGTTGCCGTGCGGTGGATTCCGTGATGCATCGCCCGAGAGCGGGAACGCGCGCCCCGTGTGATGCATCACCGGCGCTGGCTGTGTAGTATTTGGGCTCCGGGCACGCTACCCCCAACCCCGGCCATAAACTCACCTGCTGAATCCAATTAATGCGGACTGGAATACCCCAGCCACAGAACGGAAGCCCGATATGGGAATGTCGAAATTCGGCGTGCGGAGGTACATGAGCCGTTCGGCCGCCAGGCCGTACGGCGGAACCCGCCACCGGCGCCGGCCACGCTTCCTTGTGTTTGATCGTCACGGCCCGGTACCACCCGAGACTCAGAGCCGCTGCTGCCGTCCACGATCCGCACTGGCGCGCGGCGCCGCACGCGAAGCCGCGCGCGCCACGTCGGGGTCGGGACGGCAGGTTCTGATGCTGCTGCTGAGGCGCGGGTCCCACGGCGTGGCGGTGCTTGATCACGGTGGTGAGATCCGGTACCACGCGCGCGCACGCTCTAGAGGTTTACACAGGTCAGGGCGTTGGGTTCGGAGAGATATGTCAGCTCAGGACTGACATATCTCCGTCGGGATGTCAGGCGGTCCTGACCCATCAACATCGTTTCGTGGCAGTACTGCCACGGATCTACGCACGGTGCGTCAGCGGTGCCCTCGGAGTCGCCTCGGACCCGATGGTCAGTCCAGGGCTGACGTACGGGTGACTTTTGTGTTGGCCCTGCTGCGTTTTGGTGGCACTACTGCCACGGATCTCCGCTATGGTGCTGACGCCACGACGATCAAGGAGGCGGCAACCCCATGAGCTCAGGGCCCCTGGACGGCAGCGCAGCGCCGAAGCTGCCCGATGCGCCGTCCCGTCGTCGGCGCCGCCCGAAGCCGCCGCCCACCGCGTACAACCGGTCCGTCGGCTCCACCCTTGAGCTGCCCGCCGGACATGCTGCCCAGGTCTTCCCCGTCGGCTCCAGCACGGGGTTCATCGGCGAGGCGTTCTCCATGGACAGCCTGGAGTTCATGCGCTGGGCCGCTGTCCGCTACGACGCCGACCGGTTCGTGCTCGTGGTGCTGTTCCACCTCATGGGCTCCCAGAAGCCCGGCGGGCTGATCGAGGCCACCCACGAGGATGTGTCCGCCGATCTCGGATACAGCCGGCCTCACATCAGCCGCGTCTTCAACGTCCTGGAGGCCGACGGGGCGCTGCGTAAGGTCCAGCGGGGCGTCTATCAGCTCAACCCGGCCGCTTCGCTGCGGGGAGGGCTGAGGGAGCCGCGCAAGGGCGAGAAGAAGCGCGCCAAGGCGGGTATGGGGGACAGGGTGGAGCAGTTGGACCTGTTGCGCGAGATCATGGAGGACCCGGACGCGCCCGACGCGTTCCGGGCGATGGCCGCTCCGGGCGCGAGACTGGAAGTGCGCAAGGGGTCGGATGGGGAAGGGAAGGCCACGTCATGACGTCCGCTGCCGCAGAGGAATGGATGCCGCGCCGCAACGTGCTGTGGGGCAGCTTCAACGGCCTCGCGTACGTGCCGCGCCTGCCTCCCACCGCCTACACGCTGCTGCTTCACATGATGAGCGAGCAGGAGCCGGGCGGCCTGGTCGTCGCCACCCACGACGAATTGGCCGCCGGCCTCGCGATGGAGCGGGGCGTGATCAGCCGGGCCATGCAGCACCTGGTCGCCGCCCGGCTCGTCACCGTGGTCCGCCGCGGACGCTTCCAGCTCCACCCGGTGATCGCCGCCTTCAACGACCCCCGCGAGCAGCAGCGCGCCGTGAAGGCCCTGCCCCGGGATATGCGCCTGGACGTTGGCGACTTCGAGGACGAGTACGAGCGCCGCTTCCAGCTCCACCTGGACGAGAAGGCCCGCAAGGCCGAAGCCAGAGCCAAGGGGAACGTCACCCCCATCACCAAGCCGACCCGCCTCAAGCGCGTCCGCTGACCACCACCGGCCTCGGCACCACGGCGCTACACCCTCGGGTGTGGCGCCGTGCTCATGTCCGCGTCGGTGGCACTCGGTGAACCGGCTTGTTCTGGAGCAGCAGAACAAAGGGAGGCCGCCCGGACCGCGGGCGCTGTATGCAGCAGCCGTGAATGGATCTCCTGGGGAACATCGCAGATCTGCGATGTTCCCCAGCCGCCGTGACGGGTCCGAGGTCCTGCTCTCCGGTCCCGGAGCAGCAGGCGCCGGCTGGAGGCAGCAGGGCCCGAGCAGCGTGCAGCAGCTGCCCTTGCTGCCCCAGCCGGGGACGGCCTGCTACCCGTGCAGCACCCGTGTGCCGCCTGGCCCAGGCAAATGCTGCGCTGCACCCCCGACACCACCGTGCTGCACCCCGACAACCACCACCAGGACCACGAGGGGCACCCCGTCAACCACGGCCACGCCCCCCGCTGCCCATCGAGCAGCAGCCCGCTGCACACCACGCCGAGCAGCACGGCCAGGAGCAGCGGCACCCCGTTGCCGCAGGCCCTCGCCTCACACCTCACAGGCTCACATCGCGCCTCGATCACCTGGGGAAACGGGCTGTGTGCCACATAGGAGCAGCTGGGATCGTCGGGCTACAGGACGGTGCCGGACAGGGCGCGGCGGTCCCCGGACATGGCGTAGCGGCGGGCCGCGAGGCCGTGGTCGAGGGGCTCGCCGATCTGGTCGCACAGCAGGGCCAGGATGTCGGCGGCCTCGGTGTCGGAGAGGTACGCGGGGGCGACTTCGAGCATCAGCTCCCCGATCGCGTGGCTGCTGGCGGCGAGGTCGTCGATGACGGCGCGTAGCGCGGCGACGGTCGGGTCCGCTGGCGGGTCGGCGGGCGCCGGGGGCGGTGCGGACGTCGCGGACGGCCTGGCGGACCACGGCGCGCACCGTGGCGGTGTCGAGGGCCTGGAGGCCGCTGTGGGCGAGCGCGGCGAGTCGGCGGGTGATGATCTCCGCGACGGTGTCTGTGCGGCCGGAGACGGCGATCAGGCCCCGCTGGGAGAGGCCGTAGTCGAGCGCGGCCGCGGCGCCGGGGGCGGTGTCTCGGGGCCGACGGCACCGTGGATCGCGGCGAGCGCGCGGGCGACATCGAGGAGCCGGCACGCCTGGGCGCGGCTGATCCCGAACTCCGCCGCGCAGCTCGGCTGCTGTGCCCCAGAGGCAGCCAGACGCGGGCGGCGTGGGCGCAGCGGACCCGGGCGGCGAAGACCGCCACGGAGCGCCGGACGTCGTCCATCGCCTCGCGCAGCCCGGCCGTCATCTCCCGGGCGCGGGCCTCGCTCAGCGGCGGCCGCGCCGGTTCGGCGCGGCCGCCGCTGGTCCTCGTGCTGCTCGCCCACGACTCCATCGTCCTCCGGGGCGGCGGGCACCACCAGGCGTGCGAGAGCACGGGCGCGGCCAGGGGTCGGCGCCCCGGAGGTAGGCAGGCCGGGCGGGCCCGTCTCACAGACACCTCACAGCCTCATAGTTCACCCCGTCTAGCTGGGAAAACGCCCTATGAGTCTCCTAGCCTCACAGCGTGACACCGCGCCAGGAGCGGGTCTGTCATGTCCTCTGATACCGATGTTGGATCGTTTGTCACCGAAGGATGAGCCCATGTGCCATGTCGGGAGGAGAAACTGCTTTTTGGTGGGCTGCTCGGCTCTTGATCGTGGCCTGGCCCTATTCGTCAGATCTTGTGCCCCACTGCGGAGCGGGAGATCGACGACGCGATTCCTCACTCGTCCTTGCCGCTCCCGACGTAGCCTTCGAGCTGACGCTCAGTCAACGTACGTGCATCAGCGATCGGGGGGATCCTGTTGGCCGTATTACCACCCGCATCGGGCGTTCCGCCCACCGAGGCTACCTCTGGCCTAGTCCTAGCCGCTGGCCGCTACCGGCTCGTCTCGCCCCTGGGCGCCGGTGGCTTCGGCCGCGTCTGGCTCGCCCGCGACCACCAGCTGAACGTCAACGTCGCCATCAAGGAGGTGTACGTCCCGCCGGGAAGCACCCCCGGGGAGACCGCCGAACGCGTGGAGCGCGCCGCCTGGGAGGCCCGCCACGCCGCACAACTGCGGGACCACCCCAACGTCGTCACCGTGCACGACGTGGTCGTCGAGCGAAGCGTGCCGTGGACGGTCATGCAGTACATCGCGGGCCACTCGCTGGCCGACGAGATCCGCCAGAACGGCCCTGTCGAGCAGGAGTTAGGCAAGCGAGTGGCGCTGGCGATGCTGGCGGCCCTGGGCGCCTGCCACCAGGCGGACATCATGCATAGGGACGTCAAGCCCGCCAACATCATG
Source organism: Streptomyces sp. CB01201 (assembly GCF_002803085.1). Lineage (GTDB taxonomy): Bacteria > Actinomycetota > Actinomycetes > Streptomycetales > Streptomycetaceae > Streptomyces > Streptomyces hundungensis. The sequence continues at coordinate 4,629 of NZ_NNBJ01000037.1, forward strand.
CTCGCCACGGACGGCACGGTGATGCTTACCGACTTCGGCATCGCCAAGGGGGCCGGCCAGTCCTCGATGACCGGGCAGGACTTGGTCATCGGCTCCCTGGAGTACATCGCCCCCGAGCGGGCCCGCGGCAACCCGGCCACCCCGGCCACCGATCTCTTCTCTCTCGGGGTGACGCTCTACCACGCGACCGAGGGGGTCTCTCCGTTCGACAGGGGCTCCGGCATGGCCAGCCTCTCGGCTGTGTTGCTGGACGAACTGCCCGCACCTGTGCGAGCGGGTAAGCGCCTGGCCCGAGTCATCGAGGGTCTGACGGTCAAAGACCCGAAAGGGCGGATGTCCGCCGACCTGGCGGCGGCCGTCCTGCGAGGTAGCAAGGACACCACCGCGCCGAGGACGGAGCCGAAGCCGACGGTCAAGAAACCCCCGGCCGCCAAAGTAGCTGGAACTCCCACGCCCAAGCCTGCTGGGGCCCAGCCCGCGAAACCAGCAGCCCCCACGGCCCCCGGCACCAAGAACCCGTCGAGTGACGATCCCAACTGGCTCCGCATATTGGCCATCCTCGTCGCCCTCGTCGCCCTGATCTTCCATCAGCCGATCTGGAACTACGTCCACGACCACTACCTCAACACCACCCCCTACTCGATGGAGAACATCAAACAAGGCCAGTGCTTCACTTACTCCTCCAAATCGTGGTCCCCCACCGAATGCAGCGAGAAGCAGCCCTCGGGAACGGGGCTCTGGCAAGTTCTCCGCCGCTTCGACGACCCCACCGCCACCTGCTCCCCAAGTTCCGTGCCCGGCTGGCCCGCCACATACCCGGGTGACGAGTCCCACCAGATGTTCAAGCCGCGGGACAGCTCCTATGTCCTGTGCGCTTTGAGGCTCTGGCAGGAATCGTGACACCCCCCCCAGAACGCTTCATTGCCCTACGGCTGTCGCTGCCGACGTCGGCCACGCTCAAGAAGGTCCAGCAGGGTGGCATCCCTGACTGCAAGAGCCGATGCCCCTGGTCCCTCGGGCCGATGCCCAACGGCAGGGCAGCTCGGTGCCGATCGGCCCCGTGGCGCCTGGTGACTACCGGGCGGCAGCGCGTTGCCGCCCGGGTGGCTACTGGTGGATACGGCCGTGGCTGCGATCGGAAACGCCCTGACCCCTGCGGGGTCAGGGCGTTGTCACGGGTGGCTATCCGAGCCAGGTGATGGTGAGAACGGACAGGCGGCGCAGGGGCCGGTTCACCCAGTAGGTGAGGGAGAGCTGGCCGATGGAGGCGTGGCGGACGTCCTCGCCTTCGGGGTCGTCGGCGTTGAACTGCCGGAACCCCCAAGGGTCGGCCGCGGCGGCGTCCAGGACGTCCCACACCGTGTCCTCCGCGTGCTCGGGCAGGGCGTCGAGGACCTTGGCGGCCGGGGCGGAGAAGCGGACCGCGTACGGCTGTCCGGTCACCGGCGCCTGCCCCGGAGCTCCGCCATGTCGATGAAGTCGCTGTCGTCGTAACCGGAGGCGACGAACGCGTCGACCGCCGGAGCCGAGGCAATGAGGCCCTGCCACTCCTGGACGACCTCGTACAGCCCGGCCAAGGAAAACGTGCGCCGCGATTCCTCAAGGGCGGCCGCCCACTCCCGCTCGAAGGCCGGCACCCACCTGTCCGCGCGCCTGTCGGCGCGCAGCTGGGCGAGGAGTTCGGCTGGCGCCCCGGGCGCGGGGGCGTAGGCGGTGACGGGGGTGTGGTCGGGCTGCGCGCTCATCTGGTCCTCCCGGCGGGTCGTCACCTCACCGTACGCGCGCCGGGTCGCCGTGGATGCGGGCATCGGGCAGATCCCTCCTACAAGGACCGGGCGAGGACGTAGGCGCGCTGGCGCGTCTGGTCGTCCTGCTGGTCCCAGGTCCCGGCGATGTGCTCCAGGAGGTCGGCCGCTGCGTCGGACGTCACGTCCGCGGGGTCGTTGTCGGGGCGGGCGCGGAGCTGGCCGACGGCCTGGAGGATGTCGGCGACCGGGGCGGGCGGTTCCTCCGTGTTGTCGGAGCGGGGGTGGTAGCAGGCGGTCAGCGTGAGGGTGTACTCGTTGCCGGTGCGGGTGAGCGCGGTGATGGTGTTGAGATTGAGCGGCCCGAAGGACGGCTGTTCGAGGGCGGCGCGGATGAAGTGCCGGTGGTTGCCGATCGCGGCGGCCACGGCGTCCCAGGCGTAGGCCGCCCGCTCACCGTCGGGGTCCGGCTCCACGGTGGTGAGGGACAGCTCGAAGCCGGTGCCGTCGGCGTCGCGGAATCAGACGGACTCGTCGCCGGGCGCGGCCGGGGCGACGAAGGTGATGTGCGGGCTGCGGCGCAGGGCGTCGGCGATCCGTACGGCGTCGTGATCGGCATCGAGCAGCGGGCTTTTGTCGCGGTCGGTGGCTTGAGCCGAAGCACGATAGCTGTCACCGTCGGCCTCCGCTGACCTGCGACATCGAGCGATCGAAGCACCGGGGTTGTCACCGAGTCAGCGCCCTACCTGTCACCAGAAGCGCGCGAAGCAGGTGGGGTGTCACCGGCGCCTGCGCTCCGTGTGGACGGTCACGCATTACGTGACCGTCCACACGGCTCATTGGATCAGGTCGGTGTGCGGATGCTCGGGGGAGGTCGGGCAGACATAGATCTGCATGTTGTCCGTGCTGCCCACTTCTACCGCCGTCGGCTGTGCAGGACTCTGCCCCGCGTAGTGAGAGCGGGCGGCGTTGGCCTGGTCCTCCTGCGGCACCCAGCCCTCGTCACCGTCCCACTCGAAGGAAGCAATCGTCAGCAGCGGGACCATCTGCGCCTCGCACACCGTGCAGTACCGGGGGTAGGGGTCGGTACGGCCCCACGGGGGCCAGCCGCCGACCTTCCAGCCGGGCGCGTCGCCCAGATGAGTGTCATAGAACTCGCGCGGATACACCGCGTAGGAGTAGTCCAGGCCGGCGCCGCCTGCCTGCCACCTGTCCCAGTCCTCCAGGATCTCCTGCAGTTCCGGGCTCAGGTCCAGGCTGTTGGGATACTCGGTGACCAGTTCTGGCGCCAGCAGGCACGGCTCCGGCACGTAGCCCGGATAGTCCGCCTCGTATGGTGCCGGGGGCCTGACCAGGACGTCGCCAACTTCCGCGGCGGATCGCCAGAACAGCGCGGTCGCCGGCTTGTAGTCCGGATCGTGCTCGTACGGGCACCAGAGGATCTGAAGCAGGTCTGCCTGCCCGGGCGGCTGCAACAGGGATATGTCGCGCAGGAACAGCTGAGCCACGGGCAGCATCGGGACCGGGCATTCAGCTGGCGCGGGAAGGCCTGCTTCGAGCCGTTCGGCGAGCCACGCGGCATTGCGCTCCTTGAGCGCCTCCTCCTCGGGCGTGAGCGTGGACTCCAGGTCAGGGCGCCGCCGGTACTGCAGGGCTCTGTCGAGTCGCACTTCGGTCGGTGACTGGCGGAATCCGGTGTCTACGTGGAGGTGGACGTCTTCGCAGTGCGGCCACGGCTCTCCTGCCGGCCACAGCAATGGCCCACCGACCGAACTGTCCATGACGGACGGCGCCCCCGGACGCGGATGCAGCCGTATCGCAGGGCGCGCCAGCGGCGCCAGCTCAGGAAAGACCGACGCCACCTCGACAGGCCGCGGCGGAGTGGTGCGTACGAAACTCATACCGGTGATCTTGCCACCAGCCACCGACAGCGACGCAGGCCCAGGCTGCACCCAGGGCAGACCAACCATAGGTATCACTGGACGTCCCGGATGACCTGGGCGAGCTGTGAGGTGAAGCACCATGGCTGTCACCAGATCGGGGCAGGGCTTGTCACCAACGGCACACGGCGCCGGGTTGGATGCAGGTCCGAAGTCCCCTGGATGCCCAACCGGAGACCAGGGCAGTTCGCCCGGGTCCGAACGTAGGGTCGAGCCCATGTTCAGCACGGTGGAGTTCAAGGTGGTGCCGCATCCTGGTGGCTGGTTTCAGGTGAGGCCCTTCGTCGACGGCGTGGACCTGGTCGCCAGGCACTGCTCTGACGATGGGTACGGCATCGACGCGGACATCCTTTCCCCGCGTCCGGCCCCAGTCCCTTGGCCGCGACACGGGCCGGACGCCAGGTTGAGCTGGGCGAGCCGGAGTACAGCGGCGGATGCTGCGGGTACCTCACCGTCATCATTCGGTTCCAGGAGATCCGCGTCGAGTGGACGAATCGATACCTCCCCTACGCGGCTGATGAAGCCCCACCCACGATGTGGTTCGACGTCGACCAGTACGCCAGCGCCGTTGCAACCAACACCCCCGGCTCCTGGCACGCAGTTCCCCGACCCACATCACGCCTCAGAGCATGGCCCGTTAATACTGCAGGCAAGGGCGGACGGAAGGCCAAGAAGCGGTCAACGGGCGGGCCTCGGACGTGAACATCGGCGGCGAGCGTAGTGTCTGTGCCCGTCAGCCCAGCTTCGAGCTGTTGGTGACAGCAAGCCTGCCTTCGTGACGACTATCGTGCTTCGGCTCATGGCTGGAAATCCCGTGGTCATGTATTCGCTCCTGGTCAGTAATCCAGATCGAGGTAATCGATGTCGTTGATTTCCACGTCCGACAGTCCCATAGCGCGGCCGCCGCCGTCCTGGAAATACACTTCCTTGAACCCTTCGGCGATGATTCCGCGCATCTGCTGGTCGCTGGCACCCGCATTGCGGGCGTCGAACAGCTGCTGCGCGTACGTCGCGGGGAGGTGCACGGTGAGGCGGCGGAACCGTCCGTCGTCGGTCGATCCGGCGGACGACGTGTAGCCGAACCGGGCCCGGGTCTCCACCGTGATCCCGCCCGACGCGGCGGCCTGCCTCTGCCGGCGCTTGCGCACCAGCGGCTGCCAGCGGGCCTTCACCGCGTCGTCGATCTTCGCGGCGACGTCGGCGCGGGCGTGCTTGCGGGCGCCGCGCCGGTACCTGTTGACGGAGTCGGCGGTGACCCCGAGCTCCTGGGCGACGGCCTTCGCGCTGCCGAACTGCTTGATCAGGAACCCGACCTGCCCCTTCAACGTCTTGGGCGGGTCCTTGGTGAACGCCTCGCGGTCGGCCCGCTCGATCGCGTCCTCGATCTCCCCCACCGGCTACTCCCCTTCGTCCAGGACGGCGTCGCCGCCCTTGATATGGCGGGCCGGGTTCAGGCCCTTCTCCATGAGGTCGACCGCCCACAGCATCTGCTGGACGCCTTCCAGCTTCGCCAGGCCGGGCGTCGGCCCGAGGCGGAACCCGCCGGGTTGCGGCTTGCCCGAGGCGGCGTAGGGCAGGAAGTCCAGCGGCGATGTCCCCGGGCTCGGGTAGACGACGCAGTCGGACAGCACGGCGAGCGGGTACAGGCCGGTCATGTCCGCCATGTTGCGCAGCTTGCGGTGCATGTTGACGCGGGCCTTGCTGATGACGGCGGCCCGGATGTCGGGGCGCCAGGTCGGCCGGGCAAGGGCCGGCCACGGCTCGCCGTCCTTGTAGGACTTGCCCTGGGGGCGCTCGCGGAGCTTGCCGACGCCGCCCTTTACCGTGGCCTTGATCGCGGACAGGACGGCGGCCAGGCCCGGGTCCTTCTCCTTGTGGTGCTCCATCGCCGCCAGGAACTCGGTGTCGGACAGGTCCCGGGTGACGCCCATGTCGGCGAGGGTGTCGACGTAGGCGTTCTTGAGGCGATCGTGCCACGGGTCGAGGTACGCGCCGGTCTCGCGGCGCAGGTACGCCTCAATCGGGTGCACGTCGTAGCCGAGCTCCTGGGCGTAGGCCAGGGTGTGCGTCTGGTACCAGGCAGGGCCCGTCGGCCGGGAGCCGTCCGGCGTGAACGGCGAGGGCAGGCGCGGGTCCAGCTCGATGTGGCTCAGGTCGGCCAGCCAGCTCCCGGGAATCTTCGGGTTGAACTTCGGGGCGCGGAAGTGGTCGGGACCGCTGAGGCCGACGACCAGGCGGGCCGCGGCGGCAAGGAAGGCGGTGTTCAGGTCGAGGCCGACCGCGTACGGCAGCGTGCACTCCTCATCAGAGAGCGTGTCCACGTCCCGCACCCACTGGTACGCCTCCTCGTTCAGGAAGCCGCCGGTCCAGCCGGAGTTCACGACGACGGGGTGCTCCGGGGTGGCCTCCGGCGGCGCCGGGTCCATCGGCTCCGTGCCCAGCGAGCCCGGGTTGTAGCCGGACACCCAGTTCCCGGTCGCCGGGTCCTGCACGGCCTTCGTCGGCGGGCGCAGCGCCGTCATCAGCTCCAGGCCGGAGACGGCGGTGGAGCCGCGCGGGGTGATGACCCGCATCGCGTACACGCCGAGGACGCGGGCGATGTCGGCCGGCTCCATCTCGGAGACGCCGGGCCAGGACCGCTCATCGAGGGCGTCCCAGGACAGGATCGCCAGCTGCACGCACTGGCGGTCGCGGCCCTGCGCCTTGCGGTAGATCCGCGCCCAGGGCCCGAAACCGCGCTGGGTGAGCTGCCACTTGGCCTTCGCGACCTGCTTGACGACCGGGTGGTCCTCCGGCAGGCGCAGGGAGCGGCGCTGCTCGTGGCCCTCCAGGCGCTCGGGCAGCCCCAGCTTCACGGCGGCGGCCGCGGTGAGCACGATCAGCGGGTCACTGTCCTTGCCGTAGCGGTTGAGCTTGGCGGCACCGAGGCCGGACTCGCGCAGCGTCCACTCCACCAACTCCGGCACGGTGGTCGCCGGGCAGTCCAGCACGACGCCGCCCACCGCGTATGCGGAGCCGTCGCCGTCCAGAACGGCCAGCGGGCCGTGCGGGAAGCGCGGGTCGGTCGCGGGCGCGGCGGCCTTCTTCGCCGCTGGGCGCCGGGACGACGTCGTCGGACGGGCGGGGCGCTCGGGCGCGGCCGCCTGCGCCGGGGTGGCTGCGTCGGCGGGCTCGGGCGCGGCCGGTCCGGTGAACGTGTCCGGCACCGGGGCAAGCGGCGGAGCAGTCGCCGGGGCCGGAACTCCGTGGCCGCGGGCGGGGTACTTCGCCGCCCAGCCCTTGAGGAGCCGCTGGTACGCCTCCAGGCGCGGCGACTTCGGCTCGCTCCTGCCGTTCTCGTAGTTCTTGACCGTCTGCACGGTCGACTTCAGCGCGGTCGCGAGGCGGGCCTGGGTGATGCCGGCGGCCTCGCGAAGGCGGGCGCGCTCCGCCGGGGGCGGGAGCTGAGGTTCCTCCTCCAGCAGGGCGTCGATGTTCGCGAACAGCTCTTCCTCGGATGCCATGTGGATCTCCTTTCGCGTCTCACCTTAGCATTGTTTAACCTTACGGTTAACCCGCTTTTTTAACCCGTTCGGATTCTTCGAGGTCGGGAAGTGGACGGCTCCGCAGGCCTGCGACCGAGATCTACAGGTGGCGAACGCGCACGAGAGGTGGCGGATCTTGATGGCGACTGACGGCCAATGCGCTCACCTGCGGCGATGCCCACGAGCTCGGGATCGCAGGTGGCAAGATCCGCCCACTATCGCCCTCAAGGTCCGCCAACCGCTTTTCTCTGCCCGCCCGTGACCTGCGCGGATAGGTGCGTGTCCCGCCAACTACCGTCCTCGGTGGCCCCTGGCTCATACCTGACAGCCTGATCGCGCACCGCCTCCACCTGCGAAAACAGCGTGTGAGGCTGACAGCCAGAGGTCATGCCGTCTCGGGTAGCGGTCTGCGCTCCACCTGAGCGGTTGCCGAGCGGTGGCGTTGCCTAAGAACTCCTAACGAAATGGAGTGGCGGACGTACTCGTGACAGGGCGACGATCTCTCGTACTCGCCGACGAAGGGGCACCTATGGGCGACATCGTTCCGAGGGAGCTCATCTCCCTTGCCGATGACGAGGGGAACAGCGTCACCGTCAACGTTCTGGGGCGTGATCGCAGGTGGAGTGCCGGGCTCGACGCCGAAATCGTGGTCAGGACGCCCTTCGTGTCCGGCCGTATCGATTTGGTGCTGTCCACCTCGAAGCTTGAGAGCTGGGCAGACGCGCTGGACAGGCTCGACGCCGACGAGGACGTCGCCTGGATGGAGTGGGACAGGGGGCCTTCCATCTGGATCCAGTTCAGTGGCGAGCGTGACTGTCCGGAGGTGGTGGTAGAGGACGAGTCGGGGTCCATGGTCACCGTGAGAGTGCCGCTCGTCCCGCCGGACGACTGGATTACGGATCACCGGCAGCGTTTGCACCAGGCGATGGCGCACTGGGTTCCGATGTTGTCAGCGGATTGAGCAACCGCCGCCAGCAGATGAGGGCGCACCCGAGAGCGAGGAAGGCTTCGTGGATGTCGTCGCGGATCTCCCAGCGGATCCGCAGGCGCCGGAACCAGTGCAGGTGTGCAAAGGCCCGCTCGACGACCCAGCGTTGAGTGCCCAGCCCGGAGCCGTGTTCGGTGCCCCGGCGTGCGATCACCGGTTTCACACCGAGGCTCCAGACGAGGCGGCGGTACTTGTCGTGGTCGTAGCCGCGGTCACCCAGCACCATGCCCGGCCGGCGCCGAGGCCGGCCTCGTTTGCCCCGCACCGGCGGTACGGCCTGCAGGAGAGGGATCAGCTGGGTGACGTCGTTGCGGTTGCCGCCGGTCAGTGTGACCGCGAGCGGGATGCCAGTGGCATCGGTGATCAAGTGGTGTTTGCTGCCCGCTCTGCCCCGGTCAACAGGACTTCGTCATGTCTTGGGCCCCCCTTTAGCGCCCGGATGTGGGAGCCGTCGACCGCCGCCCGGGAGAAGTCCAGCACGTTCGCGCGGCGCAGTTTCGCAAGGAGCACCTCGTGCAGCCGGGGCCAGACCCCGGCCTCGGTCCACTCGGCCAGGCGACGCCAGCACGTCATGCCCGAGCCGAAGCCGAGTTCCTGCGGCAGGTGTTCCCAGGAGATCCCCGTGTGCAGCACGAACAGGATGCCCTGGAACACCAGCCCGTCCGGATGCCGCTTGCGTCCCGGATGTCGGGCCCGACGCTCCACCTTCGGCAGGAGCGGCTCGATCACCGCCCACAACTCGTCATCGACATGCCAGGGCTTCGGCCGAGCCACCCCACACCCCCAGATCAACGGTCCCGGAGTGATCCAACCACCTCGAAGATCATTTCGTCAGGAGTTCTAAGGGTTCCCCCGCAACTGCCCTGCTGGCCTCCGGTCGCCGTGGCAGACGCCGGAAACCGGGTACAGCAGGCCATGGTCGCCTGGCATCATGGCTCACGTGATCATTTGTCGAAAGGCCGATGCCGCGTAGACGGCCGCGCGCACTGCGCGTTGAACAACCGGTCTCCCGTGTCTGGGGGCCGACCCCACCGTTCCGGATCCATGGGCTCTCCGCCCGGGCGAGCCTGGCCGTGCAGCGGGCCGAGCACCTGAGCGGCAGCTTCTACATTCACCCCGGTGCCACCGACCGTGCGTTGCGGCGGTATCGCGAGTTCCTCCACCCACCGGGCAGACGTCCGTTGTACCCGCGGGAGTCGTTCTGCTCGTGCACCTGGCAAGTTATTGAGAATCGAGACAGGTTCGTGACCTTTCGTCTGGGGGTGGGAGCGCCCTCCCGGGGCGGTTGTGGGGTGCGTGAGCGGGCGTGGTAGACACGCGGCATGGCTGCGTTCATGGCGTTCTTCGATGGTTCGACCACCACCTGGCGGGTCAGCTCAGCCGCCGTGACTTCCGGGATCACGGAACTCTGGGCCGAGGTCGAAGTTGATCCGACGCAACGCAGCGAGGTATGTGCCTTCAGCTGGAGCTTCTGCACGGATGAGGGCCCGGGCGAGGTGCTTCTGCCGGAGGACGGGACGGGCCTGTACTTGGACGCGGCCCTGGCAGACTCGGCGCAGGTCGCTTGCTTGCTTCGCCAGCTGATGCCGGATTCCGTCGAGCTGGTGTTTTGCGATCAGGGTTACAACTTCGATGTTCGAGTCCAGCCGGGCGTCACCGTGGCGGAGCTCATCGCAGACGTGGATGCCCAACCCTGAGTGGGAACCGTCCGCAGGCGATCGCGGCCTGGTGGAGGCGGCCAGTCTTGCTCAGCTGTCTCTCTCGCGGGAGATGGTGTCGGTGAGCTGGGTGAGGGGGATGAAGGCGGACTCGGTCCCCAGCTCTTTGGGTGTGGGCCCAGCAGGTGTGGGGATGTCGGCCAGTCGCTCGACCAGGGCGGTAACGGCGTCGCGGTCACCTTCGAGTGCTTCGCGCTCGTCGTCGGTGAGGTCGACCTGTTCGAGCATCCTGTTGATGCCGTCCTTGACCGCGAGGAGCTGGCCCTTGGTCGACTCCTTGGGGACGTAGAAGGGGCAGCGGGCGCAGGCCATGCGGTGGGGGCACTTGGCGAAGAAGTCGTAGCTGCAGTAGCCGTCGCCGAGGTCGTAGTACTTCCAGGGCTGTTCGCCGCCGGCGGCGGCGCCGGTGAGGATGCTGTAACGGAGCCCGCCGCCACGTCTTAACAGGCGCCCACTACCAACGGCAGCCCAAGCCCAAACCCAAGAGGACGATGACGGCCGTCTGGACTGAATCTCCAGGCCCCGCTGCCTACTGCTGTTGAAAAGCGTCGACGACGTCCCACGGGTCGATGTAGAGAACGGCGGCCACCGTCTGGGCGAGATGGGGGTTGAGGGGATTGCCGACCTGGTGGTAGATCCGGACCGTCTCGCAGGCTGCCCACCGAGCGCTGCTGCTGGGCGGCTCCGGCATCATGCCATCGAGCTCCTGAGCTCCGGCAGCACGGTCGGCCAGCCAGCTCTCGAACGCTGTTTTCCTGGGGTATTCCCGCTCCATGCGGCCTCCTCCTCAGTGTCTGCGCCGAGTTGAGTAGCTACCCCGGCGGGCGGCTGCCGAGGCATGGCAAAGGAGAAGGCCGCCAGGCTCTTTCGGTGATCGGCCCGGGAGATCAGTCGGCAGGGCTCGGCCCGCCGGGCGCCGTCCAGTGGTTAGAGGTTCAGCTGGATCCACCAGAAGACCAGGCCGACCAGACCGGTGCCGACTCCGTAGCACGCGCCCCGGACCACGCTTACCACCATCAGCCGGCGCCGGCGGCGAATCCACGCCCATACGCGGCGAATTGGTCCCGTGCTCCCCGGGGTGAGGGGCAGGTCGTTACTCTCCATGGTGACGCTCCGTTCATTGGGGTGTCGCTGGAAAGCCCGGCTGGGGCCCGGAGGCGTGGAAACCGTGGGCCCCGGCCGGGTGGCTGTGGTCAGTGCTGTGCGGCCAGTTCGTGGATCTGGTCGGCGAGTCGGCTGTCGAGGCGGCTGACCAGGCCGCCGCCGTGATGCCGCTCGGCGAGCCGGTCGACTTCCTCCTCCAGGCGGCGCGTCGCCATCATCCGCCGGCAGCCGATGCGCATGGCGTAGCCGGTGAGGTTCTCCACGTCGTCGAAGAAGGCCTCCGTGCCCTTGAACAGCGTGGCCGCCTGGTGCTTCCAGAGCGCAGCGTCGCGGACCTCGCCGTTGGAGAGATGGTGCAGGTGCAGGCAGTACGCGGCGCCGCTGTGCCCGGCGCCGGCGGCCAGTTGCCACCAGAACACGGCGCTCTCCGGGTGGTGGGCGAGGTAGAGCGTGCAGGCGAACACGTTGACGCCGGGGATGTCGAGGACGTCGCGGGTCCACCCGTCGAAGCCCGCGGGCGCCGGCCCGTCCTCGCCGTGATCGCCGATGACCGCGGACAGCTCCTCCACGTGGGCCGCGGCCCCGGCCTCCGTCACCGCCAGGCGGGCGACGGCGTCGAGGCGGTGGCGCGCCAGGGAACCATCAGGCTCCTTGGCGGCGGGCGCAATGTATCCGGCGTCTTCCGCGAGGCGTCGCAGTCCGGCCGCGACATCGAACGGCCGGCGCACCTCGCGCGCGGAGATGTCCGCCTCGGCCAGCCGCTTCTCCCAGATACTGCTGCTCACTTCGAGTCCCCCTTCTCGTCTGTCCTGTATGCGCGCTGGTAGAGCGGCGCGAGCCGGTCCCGGGCCCTGCGGCAGTGGTAGTCGACGGTGCTGGGCGTGATCCCCAGGTACCAACTGATGCGCTTGGTGCTGTAGTTCATGATGTAGCGCAGGATGATCACGTCGAACTGGCGCTGCGGCAGCTTGCCCAGGGCTGGGTACAGTCCGATGCCGCTGTCCATCGCGAGCAGTTGCTTCCGGGCGTCGCCCAGGATTTCGTCGATGACGACCTGGCGCAGGATGGCCCAGGTCTGCTGCTGCAGATCGCTCTCCCCCAGCAGGGCGTCCCAGTGCCGCAGTATTTCCAGGAACACCCGGTGCACCGCGCGTTCCGCACGGTCGTTGGTGCGCAGGAACCACAGCGCATAGTCGTGCCATGCCTGCTGGTTCATGAGGTAGTGCGCCTCGAAGTCCAGCGGAAGCCGCAGCGGGGCTTCCACGGGGCTGGAGCCCTCGTCCCTACGGACGTCTTCGAACATGGGTCCTCTTCGTTGAGGGAGTTGGCGGGGCCCGGCGGATGCGCCGGTGTGAGTTCACTCAACCGGCGGATCGGGCCGAACACGCATGCCTGCTCCCACCAAAGTCACTCGCCGGGATTTCCGCGTCGCCCACAGTGATCGTTTGCAGGGAGGAATGCGCGGTGACCTGCGCTGGCGCGAGATTGGTATCGACCACTCCTAAACCGTTGAGTGATCGACGTCACATGCCTGGCCAACGGTCTCACGCGGCGCAGCTCACACTTCCGAGTGAATTTCCCTCAACTGACCCCGGAATAAGCTCAGATCAGGATCGGTGGATCTCGTGCAGCACCGCGACTGCGAGGTCTCCGGCGTGGGCCGGGATCTCCCCTGGGCTGCGTCCGGTCTTGAGCCGACCCGCCGCGGCGCCACCCCCGGCGATCAGGAGCGGACGGTCATCGTGTTGCGAATGGCAAAGGAAACAGTGCAGCCGCGGGGAGAGCGAACGAGTGGGGTTCCATGATGTGCACACTTCTGTAATGTGGTGTGCATGACGGAGACGACGTATTCGATCGTGGAAGCTCGGGCCCGCCTCGGGGCCATCGCCCGTGAGGTCAGCGCTACGCGTGAACCGGTCGCCATCACCGATCACGGTCACACCATCGCCATCCTGGTCAGTCCCGCCGATGCTCTGGAGCTCCAGGAGATGCGGGCCCTGGCGGCCCACCGGGCCCGCCAGGCCAGGGGTGAGGACGCCGGCGTCCCGCACCATGAGGCGTACCGGCGTGTGTTCGGGGATGAGGCGTGAGCTACGAGGTCATCTGGGAACCCGAGGCTCTCGCTCAGGCGGAACAGTTCGCCAAGGACGACCCGGCCGGCGTGCGGCAGGTCTTCACGGCCGTCGACCACCTCGCTGTCGAACCGCGCCCCGAGGGCGCCTTCGGCAGCTCTGACGTGCTGCGCATTCATGTCGGGGTCTACCGGGTGCTGTATGAGATCAGCGATCAGCAGATCCGGGTCAGCGTCATTCACCTGGGACGCCTGCGCTGACCATGAGAGCCGAAGGATTCCCCGGCGGGGCGGGAATGGCGGACACCGACTCGGTGGTGCTGACTGACCGTGTCAGCCGGCGCGTTCTGACGCGCCGTATTCTGCCGGCCGCGACCCATGGCGCGGTCCGTCAGGAGCAGCCTGTCGTGCTGTTCGTGGCCGGTCCGCCGGGCAGTGGGAAGACCGTCGTCGCCGACCTCCTGCACGCGGTGCTCGACCGCCGGGGCGGTGCGGTGCGGGTCTGCAGTGACCTGTACAAGGTCGAGCATCCGGCCTATGCCGAGGCTCTGGCCGAGGACGTCCGCACGGCCGGTGTCCTGGTCCGTGCGGACGCACGTGCCTGGCAGGCCGGGGTCGAGGAACACGTTCGTGAGTGCCCGTTTTCGAAGTTGCTGAAGTGATCTTCTGGTCAGCCCTAGCCTGGGGTGGTGGCCGATGGTGATGGCCGGGCGGTGGTCCGGTACTGCCCGGTCTGTGGTGAACGGCTTCGGCTGGACGCCGGCCCGCGGGCCCGGTTCTGTTCGGCGGTGTGTCGCTCCAGGCACTGGCATCAGGCCCGCCGGGTGCGGGCGAGGGTGGTGGCGTTGACCAAGGCCCGGGACGCCGCGGAGTGTCCGTCGTGCGGGACGCGGTGGACGCCGGGGGTCGAGCATCCGGCGGGCACGGTCTACTGCTCGCCGAGGTGCCGGACAAGGGCCTGGAGGCAGCGACATGAAGCGTCCGGAACAGCGTCACAGTGACGCTGTTATGAACGCCCTATTTGTTCAACTCGCGCCGAGTTTGACCGAGTTGGCGTCATGTCTTGTTGACGATCTCGCGGCGGGAGGACCCTCCGAATGGAGCAAGGGGCCGTGGGTTCCTTGCGGCGCTTCGTGCCGCGCCCGGCCTCGGACAAAGGGGTGGTGTTCCCCATGTCGGAAGAGAAAGTCGGACAGGTTTCCCAGCGCCGTTACGACGAAATCATCTCCGGTGACCGGCAGTTGGTCGCTCAGATCGGCCGCGCGATGTTCACCATCGGCGACCACGCGCTGGAGATCGAGCCGATGCGGCCGGTCGGGGGGTCGGCGCCGACCTCGGACACGCTGTTCGGGGTGAAGGCGTCGTTGCAGATCTATGCCGACGACATCGGCTTGTCGCTCAAGACCGTGTTGCACTACCGGTTCACCTCGCACCGGTGGCCCGTCGGCAAACGCCGCGACGGCGTCTCCCACAAGGTCCACGCCGTGCTGGCCAACATCCCCGACGACGAGGAACGGTTCGCCGCGATCGACAAGGTGCCCGTCGACGAGGTCACCGGGGTGCGGCGGTGGACGGCGGACCTGGCCAAGAAACGGGCCGGCCACCGGCCTGAGCGTCCCGGGACTGTCCAGGAGAAGGTGGAGCGCATCCACGATCTGGCTCTCGACGAGGACGTCGCGGTCACTGCGGCGCGGGACGTGCTGCGGCGGCCGGCGGTGGCGGCGCGGCTGCTCCAGGACATCGACGTGCGCCGCACCCTGAACGATGCCCAGACGCCCGAGCATCGCGTGGAGGCCGTGCACCATGTGGTCACCGACGACGTCGCTGCGGCCAAGCTGGCCTCTGACGTGCTGCGTCGGCCGGAGGTTGCTGCCCGGGTGGCAGCTGATGACCGGGCCCGGCTGGCGGTCAACCGGGCCCAGGTCGAACGCTCGCGCCAACAGGCTGAGGCCTTCCGGCGGGAGTCGCCGGTCGCGCCGGCGATCCGGCGGATCGAGCGGACCGAGGACTTCGTCGATCTGCTCGGCTCGATCCACCGGTTCGTGCGCGAAGCCTCGCAGTCGGTCCCCAAGCTGCGGGGCCGTGAGTGGAGCGGGGACGAGCGCGAGGTCGTTTTGAACAACATCGGCCGTGCTCGGGCGGTACTGGACTGGCTGGAGACCGCGGTGTCCACCGGGCGGGTCGACATGGACGAAGAACTCGCCCGCATGCTGCGGGGTGAGTAGTGGCGCGCAAGCGCTCCCCGGCCGCGGAGCGTCACTCCGAGCTGATTCAGATCGCTCTGCTGGAGGCAGCCCCGTCGGGGCTGCCGTTCAAACGCCTGATGGGAGCCTGTGAGCTGAGTGAGTACCAGACCCGCAGCGGGCTGACCGCCCTGCGTGACCTGGCCGCTCAGAAGGGCTGGCCCCCACTGCTATGGACCCGTGAACGGGGTTACCACTTCTGCGCGAGCGAGATCGAGCTGGAGGAGTGGGAGAGGGCCTGGGTCAGTGAGAAGCTCACCCAGTTCAAGCGGATGATCACGGGCACGCTCGCTCCGCACCTGGCTCTGTTCCCCAGGAGCCGGTGGGCGAACTACCTGAACACGCAGATCGAAGCGGTCAAGGCCACCTTGGAGATGGCAGCCTCACAGAGCGGATGAACCTCCTGTCCCGGGACGCCGAAGCGACCGGAAGGACCGGGGTCCTGGCCGGCTCCCTCCCGCATCAGCCCGGCCAGGACCCCTCCGGTTCACGATGCGCCGATGCAGCTATCCGTCCGACATGACGGACGCCGAATGGGCCCTGTTGGAGCCGCTGTTGCCGCCTCCGGCCTGCGAGACCGGCCGGGGCCGGCCGGAGAAATGGCACCGCCGCGACATCGTCGACGGTATCCGCTATGTCGTCGACAACGGGATCAAGTGGCGGGCGATGCCCGCCGACTACCCACCCTGGCGCACGATCTACGGGTTCGCCCGGCGCTGGGCCGCCACCGGCGTCATCAGCCTCATCCGTGACCACCTCCGGCGGGCCGTCCGGCTCTCCTCCGGCAAGCCCCCGCAGGCCGTCGCCGTGGTCGTCGACTCCCAGAGCGTCAAGGCGTCCGAGACCGTCGGCAAGGACAGCCGCGGCTATGACGGAGCGAAGAAAATCAACGGCCGCAAGAGGCACTTGGTCGTCGACACCCGTGGCCTGGTCCTGCTCGTCATGGTCACCCCGGCCGACATCCAGGACCGCGACGCGGCCAAGGAGATCCTGTTCCGGCTGCACCTGATGCACCCCGAGATTGCCACCGTCTGGGCCGACTCGGCCTATGCCGGACAGCTCGTGACCTGGGCAAAAGACCGTGTGAACATCACCCTTAAAACGGTTCGCAGGCCGCCGAACACCACGGGTTTCATTGTCCTACCCCGCCGCTGGGTCGTCGAACGCTCGCTGTCGTGGATTATGCGGGCCCGCCGACACTGCCGGGACCACGAACGGCTCCCGCAGGTCAGCGAGTTACTGATCACGTGGGCGTCCATCACGCTGATGACCCGCCGCCTCACCCGGAAACCGGCGCGACGGTCGCCACGGGCAACCCCGGCAGCGATGGCCACCGCCGCCTGACGGCCAACATCAATTTCGCGACTGTCGCGACCGTGACCCACCCCACAAGCCCTCACGTCCATCGACGGGCTGCCACCGGCGTCATGTCCACATTCTCCACCCGCTCCAACCCCCAGACCAGACCCCGCTTCAGTCCCCGAAATCGAAATCAGGCACTCACCCGAAAGCCGACACGCCGGCCCACACGGGCATCGACCGCTGCGACCGTGATTGCGGCGGCTGCCTGATCACCATCCATCTCATCGTCGTCACACCGACGGTGCCCAGGATCGCCCGGGGAGCACCCGCCGGGCTGCGCCCGTGGGACGCAGCCCGGGCTGTCACGAGGGGAACCGCTCGGGTCGGAAGTCCGCGAGCAGCTCGTCTCTCTTTCCGCTGAGGATCTCCGAAGCCAGCAGTCGGCCGATCACCGGCCCGAGCGTGATCCCACTGTGGGAAACGGCCTCGTAGTAGCCCGGCACGGACGGCACCGCTCCCACCGAGGGCCATCCGTCGGCAGGGATGGGCCGGTCGACGATTCGTGTCTCTGCGATGCGGGATTTTCCGAGCTCGGGGACGACGTGGCGCGCCGATTCGTGGAGCAGCCGTGCGAGTTGGCCTGGATCTTCGCCTGTGTCAATGAGTGCGTCGATCTCGCGGCTGTGGAGGACGACCGAGGTGTCTCCGGCAGGACGGATCTCGATGTGAGGCGCGTGCATGGCCCGGTGAACGGGGACCTGAGCGCAGTCGATCCTGGCGACGACGCCCGGTTCCCGGCGCATCGGCAAGCGCCGTGCGACGAGCCCTGCGACGTGGGATGCGCTGGGGCCCGCCGCGTTCACGACGATGTCGACGTCGAGACGGCTCCCATCGGACAGAGCAACTGACCGGATGCTTCCATCGGCACCGGTGCCGATGTCGCGTACCGCGTTGCCGGACCGGAGCTCGGCACTGGATGCGACGGCCTGGCTGACCAGGCGACCGACAAGATGGCGTCCGTGCACCCAGGCTTCGTCGGGGTAGAACAGGACTGGTACATCGTCGGGCATCGTGAGAGCCGGTTCGAAGCGGCTGCGGACCTCGGCCCCCGAGTACATCTCGACCCGGTAGTCCCAGCCGGCCAGCAGTTCGGCTGTCTCCAGGAACTTCGCCTCCGCTGCGGGATCGTCTGCCCAGCGCAGGTGGCCGCTGGGATACCACCACGAGTCCGGCCCGATGGTCCCGGCAAGCTCACGGTGGGCTGCCATGCCCGCGACGTTCAGGTCGAAGTAGGACTTGCGCGCGGTCTTGTTGCTCGCGTTGACCCACGAGAAAGACCAGTTCGTGACACCTTCGCCCGGCTGGCCTGCGTCGATGAAGACCACCTCGGCGCCGTGCCGGGACAGGTTCCAGCCCACACTCGCCCCGATGACGCCCACTCCGATGACAGCGACACGTTCAGGCCGCCTCACGGACCCGCTCCCCACGAACGGCCCCTTCCCAGGTCACACGCTCCCGTTTCCAGCTCGGGCACCAACAGTCCTCTCGCCGTACGGCAGATAGACGACAATCACGCTAGCCAGCAAGGCAGACACCTACACCCGAACGCGGGACTTCGGCCAAATCCCCGCTCACCGAGGCCGACCGCCAGCCGTTCGACTTCGGGATCACCCCACGGCCCTTTGGCTCACCTCCGCTATACCCCCACGAGGTCCACGGAATGTGAAACAGGCACTACTGATCTTTTCGTAAGTTTGGTGGGTGTGGTGGCGGTTTAGGTGGGACGCTGTCGGGATGGCTTATCGACCTTCGCATATGGCTGCCGGATCGCGTCTTCCTCCTTTGTCACGACCGCAGTTGGCGGAAGCGCGTCGCGTTCGGGCGGTGGAATTGTTCGAGGAGGGTGTGTCGAACGCGGAGGTTGCGCGGGCGGTAGGGGTGTGTGCCGAGAGCGTGCGGCGATGGCGTCGGGTGTGGGAGAAGGGCGGTGCTTCCGCGTTGCGGNTTTCCAGCTCGGGCACCAACAGTCCTCTCGCCGTACGGCAGATAGACGACAATCACGCTAGCCAGCAAGGCAGACACCTACACCCGAACGCGGGACTTCGGCCAAATCCCCGCTCACCGAGGCCGACCGCCAGCCGTTCGACTTCGGGATCACCCCACGGCCCTTTGGCTCACCTCCGCTATACCCCCACGAGGTCCACGGAATGTGAAACAGGCACTGAGCGCGGGTTCGACGCGGTGGTGGAGACGGCGCTGGCCGATGTGGAGCAGTTCCGCGCGGATGCGGCTGCCTACCGCAGCTCCGGGCACCGTATCGAGGTCGCGGTGGTGGCCACGGCCCCGGCGCTGAGTCAGCTCGGGGCTTTGGACCGCTATCTGGCGGGGAGCTTGCGGTATGTGTCCTGGGAGAACCAGGATCACTGCATCCGGCAGATTCCCGCCGTCCTGGAGGCCATTGAGAGCGAGCGGCTCGCCGACCGGGTCGTGCTGCTGCGCCGGGGCTGTGAGCTGTTGTACGACAACGAGCTGTTGTCGGGCGGGTGGCGCAGGCCGCCGGCGGCCGCGCGCGCCTGGGCGCATGAGGGCGGACGGCCCTGGTCGGCGCGGGAGACGGCGGTGTTCCGGGGAGGGCTTGTGCGGGCCGGCCTGGAGATGGAGCTCGCCCCGCTCGACGAGGACCAGCGCCTGGCGGTGCGCCGGGATGCGGAGCGGGCGGCCGCGCTGGCGGAGCCGGTTCAGCGCCGCGCCCAGGCGAGCACCCGCGCGCCGGGTGTCACCTACCACCGGCTGTCTCCTGACGAGCACAACTGGATCTTTGACGAGCTGCTCGCGCCGGCGTATCTGAGCGGCGTGGTCTCCCGGGACGATCCGCGGGCGGTCTACGTGGTCGGGCAGCCCGGTGCGGGCAAGCTCGCCACCTCACGCATGATCAAGAGGGCCATGCGGCCGGGGGCCACCCGCCTGGAGGGCGACGACTTCAAGGCCGCGCACCCCGACTACTACCAGCTGCTCCAGGACGATCCCCGCGGTGCGGGTGCCGCGATCCGGGCCGACTACCGCGCCTGGTTCACGCGGGCCGAGCGGTATGTGTGCGAGCGGCGCGGCGACGTCCTGATCGAGGCCGCGCCGGGCAGTGCCGCCGAATTCCTCGACAGCGCGCTGCCGTTCGCCTCCGCGGGCTACGCCATCGAGCTCGTACTCCTGGCCGTACGCGAGGCCGACAGCCGTCAGGCGACCGCGCTGCGCTACGCCCGCGCCCTCCAGCTCGGCCTCACCGGCCGCTTCACCTCGAAGAAGGGCCACGCGCAGTGCTTCGCCGCCCTGTCGGACATTGCGGAACGTGCCCAGACACATCCGGCGCATCACCGCGGTGACGGTGATGCGCCGTGGCGGGCACGCGCTGCTGCGCCACGAGGCCGGGGGCGCCGCCCGTATCGCGTGGGCGCTGGCCGCTGAACAACTGCGCCCCTACACCGAGGTGGAGGCCTCGGCTTTCCTCCAGCTCAACGCCGCGCTGCGCAGGGCCCTGCCGCAGCACCGCGCGGAACTGGACGAGATCGCAGCCAGTGCCCGCCCCCTCATGCCGGCCCGTATGCAGCCCGTGCCCGTCGG
This sequence comes from Streptomyces sp. CB01201, assembly GCF_002803085.1. GTDB lineage: Bacteria > Actinomycetota > Actinomycetes > Streptomycetales > Streptomycetaceae > Streptomyces > Streptomyces hundungensis. Next base: position 24,879 of record NZ_NNBJ01000037.1, read on the forward strand.
CCGGGCGCGGCCCTCCATCTGGCCGCTTCCCGTACCGGTGGCGGACTACGACGCCGCGTCAGAACCCTTCTCCCGCAGAGCCTTGAGCCGGGCGGCGTAGAGGGCGGCGATTCGCGCCGTCTCTTCCGGGCCGGCGCCGTCCAGGGCCTGCAGGGCGGTGGTGGCTTCCTTGCGGGCGCCGGTCAGGTGCGCGAGGCGCTCTTCGTCGCGGACCGGGCTGCGGCGCTGGGCGAGGATCTGGGTGTTGTACCAGTTCATCACCTCCTTGACTGCGTCGCGGGCCTGGTCCTCATCGCCGCCGGGCAGGTTGGCGAAGTCCGAGTTGGGGGTCATGGGCTGCTTCCTTCGTGTTGATCTTGGTTGGCTGGTCATTGTCCAGCGGCGCAATCCGGCTCACCAACACCGTCAAGGTGGCGCATTCCCACCAGGCCTGCCCAACGAGCCCACGCCGGGCATAGGTTGGGGGTCCTGTGATCATTTTTCGGGGGTAGGCGTGGCAGGTCGTGATCTGAGGGCACTGTTCAGCACGAACGAGGTCGCGCTGGAGACCTCGGAGGCGTTCACCAACCGCGAAGCCCAATGGGCCGCGGTCGCCGGCGCCCTCACCGAACACCTCCACGCTCTCGCCCGCCCCGGCATCGACCCCGAGGACCTTGAGGCGCCCCGCCGCAACCTGCTGGTCTTCCACGGCGTCGGCGGCATCGGCAAGAGCACCCTGTCGCGCGCCCTGGAGGCCGCCCTCACCGACAGCGAGCGCCGCCCGCCGCAGTGGGGCGCACCGCCGTGGCCGGGCCGGGCGCGGATCCTGCCGATTCGCATCGACCTGGCCCGCTCGACAGGCGTCGACTTCGAGCGCATCGTGCTGTCGCTGCGCCTCGCGCTCGCCCACCTCGGCCGGCCCCTTCCCGCGTTCGACCTCGCGCTGCGCCGGTACTGGGCGCACAACCATCCCGGCGAGCCGCTGGAGGAGTACCTGCGCCGCACCGGCCTGGGAGCGGCGGTGAACAAGGCGCTGCCCGAACAGATCCAGGCGGCGGCCGGCGAAGTCGCGGCCGCGCTGTTGTTGCCCGGGTTCGTCGGCTCCGCGCTCGGACAGGTCACCAACACCCTGGTCACAGCCTTGCGTGAGCGGCGCCAGACCGTGAAGGCGCTGGCGGGCTGCATCCGGCTGGCCGACCTGCTGGAGGCCGAGCCGGACATCGACGCCCTGTCCTACTACCCGCACCTGCTGGCCTGGGAGATCGCCCGCCTGCCCGCGAAGAAGCAGGTGCTCCCGGTGGTGCTGCTCGACACGTTCGAGGACACCGGCGACCGCACCCACCGCGACCTGGAACGGCTGCTCCAGCGGATGGTGTGGCTGATGCCGAACGCGTTCTTCGTCGTCACCGGCCGCAGCCGCCTGCAATGGGCCGACCCGGCGCTCCACGGCCAGCTCGACTACACCGGACCCGCCGCCTGGCCGGGCCTGAACACCCCCGTCCACTCCCCCACCATGTCCGGTCCGGCCGGCGGGCGCCAGATGCTGGTCGGCGACTTCTCCCCCGAAGACAGCGACGACTACCTGGCCCGCCGCCTCACCCGCAACCAGCAGCCCCTCATCGGCCCCGACCTACGGGACGTCATTGCCGCCCGCTCCCACGGCCTGCCCCTCTACCTCGATCTGTCGGTGATGCGGTTCCTGGAACTCCGCCGCCAGGGCGCCACCCCCCAGCCCGCAGACTTCGACGCCGACTTCCCCGCCCTCATCGCCCGCACCCTGCGCGACCTCACCCCAGACGAACGCCACGTCCTGCGCTCCGTCGCCCTCCTGGACGCCTTCGACATCCCCCTCGCCACCGCCGCCGCAGGCCTGGACCGACAAGCGCCGGTCCTGCGCCTGATCGAGCGGCCCTTCGTCCAGGACGACCCGGCCGCCCTGTGGCCCCACCACCTGCACGCCCTGATCCGCTCCACCGTCCGCACCGCCGACGACCAGGCCGACGACCGCTGGTCTCCCACCGACTGGCAGCACGCCGCCGAACGCGCCTTCACCGCCCTGGGCAACCAGGCCACCGGCCCCGATTCAAACCGGCGCCTCCTGGTCGGCCGCCTGCGCCAAGGCCTGCGCCTGGCCCGCGACTTTCACCTGGACCTGGACTGGCTCGCCGACGCCGCCTGGCACTACGTCAGCGACTCCGTATGGGAACCCATCGCCCCTCCCCCACCATCAACGGCCGCGGCAGACACCAGCCCGCAGACCCCGGCCGATGCCCTGGTCGAACTCCTCAACGCACTCGCACGGCGCCAGCACGAACACCGTGAACACACCGCCGCCCGGCTCACCACCGTGATCGACACCGCTCTCCTGCCCACCGCACTGCAGGAAATGGCCGTGTACTACCGGGCGAAGGCCGACCGCGACCTCGGCCACGGCGCCGCCTCCCACGCAGGCATGCAGCACGTAGCAGAAGGCGGCGGCCGCCTCGCCGCGGCCGCCCGCCGCGGCCTGGCCCACTCCGCCCGCCTCGCCGGGGACTTCCCCACCGCGCTAGGCGGTTTCGTTTGGATCAGCGGGCGGACCAGAGGAAGATGCCCGCGATGTGAAGTCCGG
>NZ_NNBJ01000038.1 GCF_002803085.1 Streptomyces sp. CB01201
CGACATGCCGCCCACCACCGTCGCCAGCCGCAGCCGCAGGGCGCGGGCATACGGGGTCAGCGCGTCGGTGACCTGCTGGGCCAGCTCACGCGTCGGCACCAGGATCAGCGCGAGCGGCTTCTTGGAGTCGGCGCGGCGGCCCGCGGTCCGGGTCAGCAGCGCGAGCCCGAAGGCCAGGGTCTTGCCGGAGCCGGTGCGGCCACGGCCGAGCACGTCACGACCCGCGAGGGAGTTCGGCAGGGTGGCCGACTGGATCGGGAAGGGTTCGTTCATGCCGAGGCTCGCGAGGAGTTCGAGCACCTCGGCGGGGAGCGGGAGGTCGGCGAAGCTCGCGACGGGAGGCAGCGCCGGGGTCACGGTCACGGGGAGCGCGAACTCACCCTGCGGTGCGGCGGGCCTGCGGCCGCCGCCGGAGCGGTTCGCGCCCTGGGGCCGGAAGCGGGCCCCGCGGTCGGCGCCGCCCTTGCGAGCGGCGGAGTAGCGGTCGTTCGTGCGAGCTGAACGGTTCAAGGAGAACCTTCCTCGATATGGCACGTATCGAGGAACGCCCGGCGAATTCGATCGGCCGGGGCATCGCAAGAACGAGCCGAAAACAGAAGTTGAATTCCGATCCGGCCGCACGGGGGCGCGGAAATTCCCCGCCCGATGTCGGAATGCCGGGCAGCCGCCGCCTGGTGGGGCGGGCGGGCCGGATCAGGACAGCGGGCTGATGCCGCCCCGGCCGTGGCCGTGGCGGTTCGTCCGCTGCGTGGCGGGACACGGGCGGCGCCCGGTGTCCCGCGGGCCGTGAAAAATCCGTCACAGGGTGACGGCGGCCCGGTGGAACAGCAACGGGCTGGGGCCCGCACCCCAAGGTGCGAGCCCCAGCCGCGTGCAGAAAACGCTTCAGCGTCAGGCAGGCGTGATGTTCTCGGCCTGCGGGCCCTTCTGGCCCTGCGTGACGTCGAAGTTCACCTTCTGGCCTTCCTGAAGCTCACGGAAGCCCTGGGCGGCGATGTTCGAGTAGTGGGCGAACACGTCCGGACCGCCACCCTCCTGCTCAATGAAGCCGAAGCCCTTTTCCGCGTTGAACCACTTCACGGTGCCAGTAGCCATGTCATATCTCCTTCGGGGCAATGCCCGGGGGTCCGCACTGTGCTGACCCCGTCGTTACCGCGATGATTGCCCCGTCCGGAAAACACCGGAAATACAAAAGCGCCCGACGGCATAAAACCATCAAGGCACTTGAAGTCTTTGGGAACCACAACTGCAACTGGGATCAACAGTAGCACGGATCTGACAAGACGGCACGGCAAATACTACTATTTTGCGCGCGTCGCCAGGATGAGCCGCCGTACTTTCGGCAAATTTCCCGGCCCCGGGCATGAATATTTCTTCCGCACCGCGGGTTGGTAGCGTCGCCGCGTGGGTCCTAGGCGTGGTCTCGACAGCACTGGCGCCCCTCTGCGGGCCGACGGTGACAGCCCTCCCCCGGCCCGGGCGGTCGGGTTGCTGCGGGCGGGTTCGGCGACCCTGGTGCTCGCAGTCGCGGTGCCCGCCCAGCTGGCCGCCGGGCCCGAGGCCGGTGCCGCCTGGCGGCCCGCCGCGGCCCTCGCACTCGCCGCGGTGCAGGCCGCGGTCCTGTGGTGGGCGGTGCGGCGGCCCGGCGCGGTGCTCGCCGCGAGCGCGCTGCTCGGGGCCGCGATGTGGCTGCTCTTTCCGGCGCTGAGCCTGACCGGGGCGCTGCTCGGGGCGCAGCTCGCGCTGTGTGTCCTGTCGGCGCTGCGCCCGGTGCGCACCTCGCGGTGGGGGCTGCTCGGGATGCTCGCGCTGGCCCCGCTCGCCTTCGTCGGCGGCGGGACACTGTCCCTTGTCACCCAGGTGCTCGCCGCGACGCTGGCCTGGACAGCGGGTCAGTGGCGCAGGGCCCAGCAGCAGCGGCTCGCCGCCGAGACCCGGCGGGCGGTGGCCGAGGAGCGGGCCAGGATCGCCCGGGAGGTGCACGACGTGGTGGCGCACACCGTGTCGGTGATGGTGATCCAGGCCGGTGCCGCCGAGGACGTGTTCGACGCCGATCCGGAGCAGGCGAGGCGGGCCCTGCGGGCCATCGACGACGCGGGCCGCTCCGCGCTCGGGGAGCTGCGGCTGCTGCTGCGGGCCGAGGCGGGCGAGGAGGGCGGCGCGGGCGACGGCGGGCGAGGAGGGCGGCGCGGGCGACGGCGGGCGACGGCCACCGCGCGGGCTCGGGGACCTGGCCGAGCTGGCCGCGGGCGCACGGGCCGCCGGTCTTGCCGTCGAATTGTGCGAGGAGGGCCGGGGCCCGGCGCTGCCGGCCGCAGTCGGCCTCGCGGGCTACCGGATCGTTCAGGAGGCGCTGACGAACACGTTGCGGCACGCGGGAGCGAGCCGGGTGCGGGTGTCGGTGTGCCGTGACGAGGAGTCGGTCCGTATCGAGGTGAGCGACAACGGCCGCCCTGGCGGCCGGAGTTGGCGCTCCGGCGGCGCGGGGCGCGGGCTCGCGGGGATGCGGGAGCGGGCCGAGCTGCTCGGCGGGACGCTGGCCGCCGGCCCGGGGGCCGACGGGGGTTTCGAGGTGCGCGCGGTGCTGCCGATAAGGTACGCGTCGTGACGATCCGGGTGGTGGTGGCCGACGACCAGGCGCTGGTGCGCGGCGGTTTCCGTCTGATCATCGACGCGCGGGACGATCTGGAAGTGGTCGGCGAGGCGGCCGACGGGCAGCACGCGGTGCGCCTGGTCCGCGAGTTGGGGCCGGACGTCGTCCTGATGGACGTGCGGATGCCGGTCATGGACGGGATCGAGGCGACGCGGGCCATCGTCGCCTCCGGCAGTGCGACCCGGGTCCTCGTCGTCACCACCTTCGACCTCGACGAGCACGTACTGACCGCGCTGCGGGCCGGGGCCAGCGGCTTCCTGCTCAAGGACATCCGGCCGGCCGAACTCGCCGAGGCCGTGCGGGTGGTGGCGCGCGGGGACGCGCTGCTCGCGCCGACCGTGACGCGCCGCATGCTCGACCGGTTCGCGCACACCACCACGCCCCCGGCGCCCGCGGCCCTCGCCGGGCTCACGCCACGCGAACGCGAGGTGCTCGCGCTGATCGGGCAGGCCCTTTCCAACACCGAGATCGCCCGTCAACTGCATCTGTCGGAGGCGACGGTCAAGACCCATGTCTCGGCGGTGCTGCGGAAGTTGGGGCTGCGCGACCGGGTGCAGGCGGTGGTCGCCGCGTACGACCACGGGCTCGTCGAGCCGCGCCGCGGCTGAGTCACGGCCCGCCCCGCAACCCGCCCCTCCTTCCGCTTCCCCCTGCTCATACCGCGGTATGAGTCGGCGGCCCACTCATACCGTGGTCGGGGTGCGGTTCGGTCCGCCGGGTGGATCCTCCGCCCGGGGCGGGCCGCCTAGCGTCGGTGCCATGACCGACACCCTGTACGGCCGGATGTATCTCGCGGCCTACGACACCGACGCCGGTGCCCCGTACGACCGCACCCGCGCCGGGTTCCTGCTGCGCGCCGCGTCGCTCGCGGAACTGGCCTACCTCGGCCGGCTCGCCGACACCTCGGGCGAGGTGGCGGTGGCGGATCCCGGCAGCACCGGCGACCCCGTGCTCGATCTCGTCCTGTCGCGCGTCGGGGCCCACCGGCGCACCTGGAAGGCGTGGGTGCGCGGCGACCGCAGGGAGACACTGGACGCGGTCGAGGACCGGCTCGCCGCCCTGGGCCTGATCACCGTCGAGGAGCGGCCCGCGTTCGCGCGTGCGGCCCGGCGCGAGGTGGCGGTGCGGGACGCGGCGGGCGTACGGGCCCTTCAGGCGCGGCTCACCGCGCTGCTGCGGGGCTCGGGGCCCGTCGAGGCGTACGACGCCGTGGTCCTGGCGCTCGCCGCGGCGGGCCGGGTGCGGCACCTCGTCCCGTCGGCGGACGCCCGCGCCCACCGGGGCCGTCTCGACGCGATGACCGGGCGGCTCGACGCCCTCGCGCCGGGCCTCGGCCGCGCGGTGCGGAGCCTCGGGACCACGCTCGTCGCGGCGCAGGGCGGAATGGGGGGTGGCTGAGGTGCGGTGGTTCGCCGCGGCCGTCGCGAGCGCGGTGGCCGTGCTGGTCCCCTCGGCCGTGGCGCCCCCGGCGGTCATGGCATCGGCACCGGTGCGGCCGGCGTCCGTGATGTCGGCATCGGCGGTATCCGCGTCGGCGACCTCCGTGGTGCGGACCCGTGCCGGGGCGGTGCGCGGCTCGGTGCGTGAGGGCTACCGGGTGTTCGAGGGCGTCCCGTACGCCGCCCCGCCCGTCGGCGCGCTGCGCTGGGCTCCGCCCCACCCGGCCGCCCCGTGGCGCGGGGTCCGTGACGCGACGCGGCCCGCCTCCGCGTGCGCGCAGCCGGCCGGTGAGGTGCCGGGCGGCAGCATCAGCGAGGACTGTCTGTACCTGAACGTGACCGCCCCGTCCGACGCGGCGCCGGGCCGCCCGCGGCCGGTGATCGTATGGCTTCATGGCGGCGGCTTCACCTCCGGTGCCGGGAACTCCTACGACGCGCACCGGATGGCGGTGCGGGGCGATGTGGTCGTGGTCACCGTCGACTACCGCCTCGGTGCGCTCGGTTTCCTCGGCCGCGCGGGCCTGCCCGGCTCGGGCACCTTCGGCCTCGCCGACCAGCAGGCGGCGCTGCGTTACGTACAGCGGAACATCGGGGCGTTCGGCGGGGACGCGCGGAACGTGACGCTCGCCGGGGAGTCGGCCGGGGCGTACGCGGTCTGCGCGCAGCTCGGCTCCCCCTCCGCGGCCGGGCTCTTCCAGCGGGCGATCATGGAGAGCGGCCCCTGCACGGGCGGCCCGGCGCGCCCGTTCGCCCCCTATGCGGTGGCGCCTTCGGCGGCGGAGGCGGCCGGGGCGGGGCTCGCCGACGCGGTCGGCTGCGCGCGGCGGGCGGATGTGCTCGGCTGTCTGCGCCGGGTTCCGGTGGCCCGGTTGCTCGCGGCGCAGGGCGCGGACGCGCAGCCCGAGTACGGCACCGCGCTGCTGCCGCGCGATCCGGCCGAAGCGGCCGCCTCGGGACGGATGGCGCGGGTGCCGGTGCTCATGGGAGCCAACCACGACGAGGGCACCATCTGGGCGGCCGGGATCATGGCCGCGGGCACCGCCGTCACTCCGGCCAACTGGCCCGATGTGGTGCGGGAGTTCGTGCCCGATCCGGACCGGGCCGCGGAGGTCGTGGCGATGTATCCGGTGCACGCAACGGACGGCGGACCGGTGTTCGGCGCGGTCATCGGGGATGCGGACTACGCCTGCCCCGCGCTGCGCACGGAGTCACTGCTCGCGGCGCGTCAGCCGGTGTGGCGCTACGAGTTCGCCGATCCTCACCCGCCGCGCCCCACGCCCGCTCCCCCGCCGTTTCCGCTGGGCGCGACCCACACCACCGAGCTGCCGTACCTGTTCGATCTGGGCGGCCGGCCACGGGATATGACGGAGGCTCAGCGCAGGCTCGCGGACACGATGATCGGGTACTGGACGCGGTTCGCCCGGTTCGGGGATCCGGGCGGTGGCGGGGCGCCGCGCTGGACCCGCACGCGGGTGCAGGGCCTGGCGCCGGGCCGTACCGGCCCGGTGCGGCCGGGCGGGGTCCACCACTGCGGTCTGTGGGCGACGATGCCGTGAGCGGCGCGATGCGGCGGACGGCGTCAGACGGCCGGGAAGCTGAAGGTGTAGCCCTCCTCGGCGAGCCACGGCAGCAGCTCCTTCAGCGCCGCGACCGTCTGGCCGCGGGAGCCGCCGCCGTCGTGGAACAGCACGATCGGGCCGTTCTTGAGCTCCCGCTTCACCGTGTTGACGATCGTCGCGGTGCCGGGCTGCTTCCAGTCCTTGGTGTCGACGTTCCAGCCGAGCGGGCGCATCCCGTGGGCGGCCGCGATGTGCCGGTTGTCGGGCGTGAAGGCGCCGCCGGGGGCGCGGAAGTACTGCACCTTGGCGCCGCCGGCCGCGTCCTCGATCATCTTCTGGGCGTCGAGGACCTCGGTGCTCTGGTAGTCCACGGACTTCTTGTTCATGGCCTCGTCGTGGCTGACCGTGTGGTCGCAGAGTCGGTGGCCGTCCGCGACGACCTTTTTGACCATGGCGGGGTCGGCCTTGGCCTGGGGGCCGATCATGCAGAAGGTCGCCTTCACGCCGTACTGCTTGAGGACGGCGAGGATCTTCGGCGTCCAGACCGGGCTCGGGCCGTCGTCGATGGTGATCGAGACGGACTTGCCGCCGCTCTCGGTGGCGTGGTCGATCGTCTCCGATATCCCGCCGGAGCCGGGCGGCCCGGCCGCGCCCGTCGCGTCGGCGGAGCCGTCGGAGCCGTCCGGCGCGCTGTCGTCGCCGCCCGGGCCCGATGGCCGGGCGGGGCCGGAGGGCCGCCCGCCCGGCTTGTCGTCGGACCTGCCGGGAGCGTGGGACTTGGCGGAGGAGTGTGCGAGGGCCGGGCCGGGACCGTCGGCGGAGGTGTCGCTGCCGAGGAACACCGCGGCGGCGACGCCGCCCGTCAGGACCGCGGCCGCAGCCGTGGCGATCGCGATGCGGCGTGTGTGGGCAGTCGGTCGCGCCATGGATTCCCCATCCCCTCGGTACGTGCCGGTACGGCAGCGGAGCTTCACCAGTCGGCCACGATCGCACGATCGCGCTGGAATCCCGAAATGTGAATTCGCCGACCGGGTATCGACAGAAAATACCCGAATCCCGACAACTTCCTTGACATTCGGTGGGGTTGACGCGACATCAGCGCGGCGAGGGATTCGGTGCGGGCGCCGCGCGCCGGGACTTTGGTCCCTAACGCGCAGGCAAAGACCCCGCCAAAGGGGCGTCCGGTTCCCGCTCCGAGCAGGGAGTTCGCCGCGGGACGTTCGTCCCGGCCCCGTCCGCACGGCCACGAGAGCCTCGTCACTCCGGCCCGCAGATGCCCCCGCCCACTCCCCCGGTAGGTCAGAACTCGTCGACGGTGTGCGGCAGTTCCGTGGTGCGCAGCGCCGTGTCCAGCGCCTCGGCCGCGCCCGGGGTGTGCTCCGTCACCAGGCCGGCCAGGACCAGGCGGCGTACCTCGGTGCCGCCGAGGTAGCAGGCCGCCAGGTCGCGCACGTCGAGGGCGAGGTCGGGCGCGGCCGAGGTCGGCTCGTAGGTGCAGCCGTGCGGGGACGCGGCCAGGCGGAAGCGGCCGGCGTTGGCCGGGACGCGGTCGTCGGTGACCTCCAGGACGAGGAAGACCTCGGCCGCCCAGGAGCGGGCGGTGAGCGCGGCGCCGACGTCCACCAGGCGGATCCACAGCGCGGGGAACTCGGCGACGGCCCGCACCTGGTCCCGGTCGGTCGCGAACAGGAGCAGCGGGTCGTCCGGCGCCAGGCCCCAGGCGCGGACGGTTCCGGTGAGGTCGATGCCGGCCAGGTAGTTCCACAGCGCGGCCTCGCCGGCGGGGGTGTCGGCCTCCAGTTCGGCGACCTGGACGGTGCCGGGCTTGGCGGGGTCGTCCTCGCGCCGGGTGCGGTAGAGCGCGTAACCGGCGAGCGGCTCGCCGACGGCGCCGAGGCCCACCACCCGGGGCGGGCCGAGCTCCTCGTCGTCCTCGTCGGTCTCGGGCAGCCACTCGCCGCGCCAGCGCTCCGCGTCGCGCGCGACGCGTCCGGCCCGGCGGGTGCGGGTCGCCTCGTAGTAGGGGCCGAGTTCGGCGGGCACGTCGGCGGGGTCGATCAGGCGCAGGGGGCGCGGATCCGGGGCGATGCGCAGGTCGAGCGGGCGGGTCGAGTTGATCTCGACGGTGGTGCCGTAGGTGCCCGCGCCGAATCCGAAGCGGCCGTAGATGGCGGCCTCCGAAGCCCACAGCGCGGCGACGGGGCGGCCGTGCGCGGCGCAGCGGCGGAACACCTCGGCGATCATGCCGGAGAGCACGCCGCGGCGGCGGTGGGTGGGCGCGACGGAGACGAACGTCAGCCCGGGGCAAGGGAGTTCACCGCCGGGCACGGAGAGCGTGAAGCGGTGGGCGACGAGGAAGCCGACGAGCGCGTCGCCGTCATAGGCCCCCACCCGGTCGCAGCGCAGCACCATCGCGCGGTGGTACTCGCGCTTCTCCTTCTCGTCGGGCCGGTCGTGGAAGACCAGCCACCAGAGCTCCAGGGCACGGTCGACGTCGGACTCGGGCACGTCGCGGAACTCCAGCTCGCTCATGCGGCGACCCTAACCCGCCCGAAACGGGCAGTCACCCGCATAACGCCCGGGGCGGGGACGGTCGCCCCGGGCGGCGTCGGAGCCGGCGGGAGCTAGGCGACCGAGCCGATGCGGCCGACCTTGCCCGAGCCGTCGTGGTGGATCGGGGTGTGGGCGCCGGTCAGGGCGACCCCGCTGCCGCCGCGCCGGTTGGCGACGATCTCCGCGGCGATGGACAGGGCCGTCTCCTCGGGCGTACGCGCGCCGAGGTCGAGGCCGATCGGGGAGCGCAGCCGGTTCAGTTCCAGCTCGGTGACGCCCACGTCGCGCAGTCGCTTGTTGCGGTCCAGGTGGGTGCGGCGCGAGCCCATCGCGCCGATGTAGGCGACCGGCAGCTTCAGCGCGGTCTCCAGGAGCGGGATGTCGAACTTGGCGTCGTGGGTCAGGACGCACAGCACCGTACGGGAGTCGGTGTCGGTGCGCTGGAGGTACTTGTGGGGCCACTCGACGACGATCTCGTCCGCCTCGGGGAAGCGGGTCCTCGTCGCGAAGACGGGCCGGGCGTCGCACACGGTCACGTGGTAGCCGAGGAACTTGCCGACCCGGACCAGGGCGGCGGCGAAGTCGATGGCGCCGAAGACGATCATCCGGGGGGCCGGGACGCTCGACTCGACCAGCACGGTGAGCGGCTGCCCGCACAGGCGGCCGTCGGCGCCGAGGGAGAGGGTGGCGGTGCGGCCCGCGTCGAGCAGGGCGGTGGCTTCGTCGGCCACGGCCCGGTCCAGCTCGGGGTGCCCGCCGAGGACGCCTTCGTAACGGCCGTCGGGGTGGACGAGCAGGGCGCGGCCCATCAGCTCGGCCGGCCCGTCGGTGACCCGGGCGACCGCGGCGGCCTCGCCGCGTGCGGCGGTGGCCAGGGCGGCGGCGAACACCGTGCGGGCCGGAGCCTGACGGCCGACCGGGGTGACGAGTATGTCGATGACGCCGCCGCAGGTCAGGCCGACCGCGAAGGCGTCCTCGTCGCTGTATCCGAAGCGCTCAAGGACGGTCTCGCCGTCTTCGAGCGCCTGCTGACAGAGTTCATAGACAGCGCCCTCCACACATCCGCCGGAGACCGAACCGATCGCCGTGCCGTCGCTGTCGACGGCGAGGGCGGCTCCCGGCTGCCGGGGCGCGCTGCCGCCGACGGCCACCACCGTGGCCACGGCGAACTCGCGTCCCTGCTCGACCCACCGGTTCAGCTCTTCGGCGATGTCCAGCATGTTCGGTCTCCTTAACGACGTGTGGAGGGCGTCGGCGGCGCGGCCGCTACTTGACGCCTAGCCAGTTCTCAATGGGATGGAGGGCGAAGTAGATGGTGAAGACGGCGGTGAGGGCCCACATGAACCCGCCGATCTCCCGCCACTTGCCCTGTGCTGCCTTGATCACGGTGTAGGCGACGACGCCCGCGCCGACACCGGCGGTGATGTTGTACGTGAACGGCATCAGCGCCACGGTGAGGAACACCGGGATGGAGACGGACCGGTCGCTCCAGTCCACGTGCTTGGCGGCGCTCATCATCATCGAGCCGATGACGACGAGGGCGGCGGAGGCGACCTGGGCCGGAACCAGCTGGGTGACCGGGGTGAAGAAGAGGCACGCGGCGAAGAACAGACCGGTGACGACCGAGGAGAGGCCGGTACGGGCACCTTCACCCGCGCCGGAGGCGGACTCGATGAACACGGTCTGGCCGGAGGCGCCGGAGACACCGCCGATCGCACCGCCCGCACCGTCGATGAACAGCGCCTTGGACAGGCCCGGCATTCTGCCCTTGTCGTCGGCGAGCTTGGCCTCCTGGCCGACGCCGATGATGGTGGCCATCGCGTCGAAGAAGCCGGCGAGCACGAGGGTGAAGACGATCATGCCGACGCTGATGGCGCCGATGGAGCCCCAGCCGCCGAACTCGACGTGGCCGAAGAGGCCGAAGTCGGGTGAGGAGACCGCACTGCCCTTGAGGCCGGGGGCGGCGCCGCCCCAGTCCTTGTCGGTGAGGCCGGCCGCCTTGGTGACCACGAAGGACAGGACGCTGCCCGAGACGATGCCGATCAGGATCGCGCCGGGCACCTTGCGGGCCTGGAGCGCGAAGATCAGCAGCAGGGTGATGGCGAAGAAGAAGACGGGCCAGCCGACGAGCTGCCCGGTCAGGCCGAGGGTGACCGGCGGTCCGTTCTCGGGTCCCTTGCCCACGAATCCGGCCTTCACCAGGCCGAGCAGGGCGACGAACATGCCGATGCCCATGGTGATCGCGTGCTTGAGCGCCAGCGGGATGGCGTTCATGATCATTTCTCGGAGGCCGGTGACGACCAGGAGCATGATCACGACGCCGTACATGACGCACATGCCCATGGCCTGCGGCCAGGTCATGTTCGGGACCACCTGGGTGGTCAGGGCCGCGGAGACGTTCAGTCCGGCGGCCAGCGCGAGCGGGACCTTGCCGATGAAGCCCATCAGCAGGGTGCTGACCGCGGCCGCGAGCGCGGTGGCGGTGACCAGGCCGGCGTGGCCCAGTACGTGCTTGTCGACATCGGGCGTCGAGAGGATCAGCGGGTTGAGCAGGAGGATGTAGCACATCGCCATGAAGGTGGTGATGCCGCCGCGCACTTCCTGCGCGAACGTCGATCCTCGCTCGGATATGTGAAAGTACCGGTCGAGCCAAGACCTGCCGGCGGGGGGACGGGAGCCGGAGCCCGCGTCCTCGGCGGTGGTCTTCGGCTCCAGGGACTGCTGGGTCATGGTGCCTACTCCCAAGGTTCACAGGGGCACCCGCATAAGACTTGAATCCTCAGGTCAGACAAGCTGCGGGATTTGGGATGGTGCGTGGGCTGCACGACCCGGGGGACGGCCCGAGACGAACGGTGTCTGCTCCTGCCGGGGTACCGGAGGCGGTACCGCAGTGCAGATGGCTACGGGTGTTGCTGGTGTGACTCGGTTGTGCCGGTGGTGCTCGTACTGCCGGTGGTGCCGGTACTGCGGGTCATGCGAGGACCGCGAGCGGTGCGGTACTGGTGTGCTCCGGGCGGTGCGGCCTCGGAAGTGTGACGTTCCTGGGGAGGCACGCACCGCCCGGAGGGCTTGTGAGGAGGGGGCCCGGGGGACGTGAGTCCCCCGGAAGAAATTTCTTTCACCCCCGGACCCCTGGAGGGATCACGTGCCCGTGAGGTGCTCGGGGCGGACCGGGGTCTTGTTGAGCTCCAGACCGGTCGCCGCCCGGATCGCCGCGAGGACGGCCGGGGTGGACGAGAGGGTCGGGGCCTCGCCGAGACCGCGCAGACCGTACGGCGCGTTCGGGTCGGCGAGCTCCAGGACGTCGACCGGGATGGTCGGGGTGTCCAGGATCGTCGGGATCAGGTAGTCCGTGAAGGACGGGTTGCGCACCTTCGCGGTCTTCGGGTCCACGATGATCTCTTCCATCACCGCGACGCCGAGGCCCTGGGTGGTACCACCCTGGATCTGGCCGACGACGGAGAGCATGTTGAGGGCCTTGCCGACGTCCTGGGCGGTGGCCAGCTCGACGACCTTGACGAGGCCGAGCTCGGTGTCCACCTCGACCACCGCGCGGTGCGCGGCGAACGTGTACTGGACGTGGCCGTTGCCCTGGCCGGTGACGAGGTCGAAGGCCTGGGTCGGGCGGTGCCGGAACTCCAGCTCCTCGTCGATCGCCTCGCCCTCCAGGACGTCCGCCAGATCGGCGAGGACCTCGCCGCCGTCGGTGACGACCTTGCCGCCTTCGAGCAGCAGCTCGGCGGTGGCCCAGGCGGGGTGGTAGGAGCCGAACTTGCGGCGGCCGAGCTCCAGGGCCTTGGCCCGGACGGCCTCGCAGGTGTTCTTCACCGCGCCACCGGTCATGTACGTCTGCCGCGAGGCGGACGTGGAACCGGCGGAGCCGACCTGGGTGTCGGCCGGGTGGATGGTCACCTGCGTGACACCCAGCTCCGTACGGGCGATCTGGGCGTGCACGGTGACACCGCCCTGACCGACCTCCGCCATGGCCGTGTGGACCATCGCGACGGGCTCGCCGTTGATGACCTCCAGGCGGACCCGGGCGGTGGAGTAGTCGTCGAAGCCCTCGGAGAAGCCGACGTTCTTGATGCCGACCGCGTAGCCGATGCCGCGGACGACGCCCTCGCCGTGCGTGGTGTTGGACAGGCCGCCGGGCAGGGCGCGGACGTCCGCCTCCTCGCCGGCCGCCAGCCACTGCTGCTCGGGCGGCAGCGGGCGGGCCTTGACCCGGCGGAGCAGCTCGGCGACCGGGGCCGGGGAGTCCACGACCTGGCCGGTCGGCATGATCGTGCCCTGCTCCATGGCGTTGAGCTGGCGGAACTCGACCGGGTCCATGCCCAGCTTCGCCGCGAGCTTGTCCATCTGGGCCTCGTAGGCGAAGCAGGCCTGGACCGCGCCGAAGCCGCGCATCGCGCCGCAGGGCGGGTTGTTCGAGTAGAGCGCGATCGCCTCGATGTCGACGTCGTCGATGACGTACGGGCCGACGGAGAGCGAGGAGGCGTTGCCGACGACGGCCGGGGAGGCCGAGGCGTAGGCGCCGCCGTCCAGGACGATCTTGCACTTCATGTGCGTGATCTTGCCGTCCTTGGTGGCGCCGTGCTCGTAGTAGAGCTTCGCCGGGTGACGGTGCACATGGCCGAAGAAGGACTCGAACCGGTTGTAGACGATCTTGACCGGCTTGCCCGTGCGCAGCGCCAGGAGGCAGGCGTGGATCTGCATCGAGATGTCCTCGCGGCCACCGAAGGCACCGCCGACGCCGGAGAGCGTCATGCGTACCTTCTCCGGCGGCAGGCCGAGGACCGGGGCGATCTGCTGGAGGTCGGAGTGCAGCCACTGGGTGGCGACGTACAGGTCGACGCCGCCGTCCTCGGCGGGTACCGCGAGACCGGACTCCGGGCCGAGGAAGGCCTGGTCCTGCATGCCGAAGGTGTACTCGCCCTCGACGATCACGTCGGCGCGCTTGCGCGCCTCCGCCACGTTGCCGCGGATGATCGGCTGGCGGTGCACGATGTTGGGGTGCGGGACGTGACCGGAGTGGTGGTCGTCGCGGCCCTCGTGGATGAGCGGCGCGTCCGGGGCGAGGGCGGAGGCCTCGTCCGTGACGAGCGGCAGCTCCTTGTAGTCGATCTTGATCTTGGCGGCCGCGCGGCGGGCGGTCTCCGGGTGGTCGGCGGCCACGAGGGCGACCGGCTCACCGTGGTGGCGGACCCGGCCGTTGGCCAGGACGGGGGTGTCCTGGATCTCCAGACCGTAGTTCTTCATCTTGGCCGGCAGGTCGTCGTAGGTGAGCACGGCGTACACGCCGGGCATCGCGACGGCCTCGGAGATGTCGATGTTCTCGATCAGCGCGTGGGCCACGGTGGAGCGGAGCGTCTGGCCCCACAGCATGTCCTCGTGCCACATGTCCGAGGAGTACGCGAACTCACCGGTCACCTTGAGCGTGCCGTCGGGCCGCAGCGTGGATTCGCCGATGCCGCCCTTGGTGTGGTTCTGGGTGACGTTGGTGGGCGTACCGGCCGGAGTGGTGCGGGTGTTCTGCGCCATGATCAGACCGCCTCTTCCTGACGGGCGGCCGCGAGGCGGACCGCGTCGAGGATCTTCTCGTAGCCGGTGCAACGGCAGAGGTTGCCCGAGAGCGCCTCGCGGATGTCCGCGTCGGACGGCTCGGAGTTGCGCTCCAGGAGCTCGTCGGCGGCGACCAGGAGGCCCGGGGTGCAGAAACCGCACTGCACGGCGCCGGCGTCGATGAAGGCCTGCTGGATCGGGGAGAGCCCGCCCGCCTCTCCAGTCTGCCCGTCCTGCGGCTTGGCCTGCCACCGCTTGGCGGCGTCGATCGAGGTGCCGCAGGCGCCGGAGGCGCAGCCGCCGCCGGGGTGGGCGTCGGTGCGGTGGGCGGCGTAGTCGGCCAGGCCCTCCACGGTGACGACCTCGCGGCCCTCGACCTGACCGGCCGCGACCAGGCAGGAACACACCGGAACACCGTCGAGGCGGACCGTGCAGGAGCCGCACTCGCCCTGCTCGCAGGCGTTCTTCGAACCCGGAAGGCCCATGCGCTCGCGCAGGACGTAGAGGAGGCTCTCGCCCTCCCACACGTCGTCGGCCTCCTGCTTACGGCCATTGACCGTGAAATTCACGCGCATGGTTATGCAGCTCCTTCAAGGGTGCGGCCGTTGTCGCCGCGGTACGACTCCCAGGTCCACATCAGCGTGCGACGGGCCATGACACCGACGGCGTGACGGCGGTAGTTCGCCGTGCCGCGGACGTCGTCGATCGGGTTGCACGCGCCCGAGGCGAGCGTGGCGAACTGCTTCGCGATCGACGGGGTGATGATCTTTCCGTTGTCCCAGAAGCCGCCCTCTTCGAGCGCCGCGTTCAGGAACTCCTCGGCCGCCTTCGCCCGAATGGGGGTCGGGGCCGCCGAGCCGATGCCGGTCCGGACCGTGCGGGTCTCGGGGTGCAGCGCCAGGCCGAACGCGCAGACCGCGATGACCATGGCGTTGCGGGTGCCGACCTTGGAGAACTGCTGGGGGCCGTCCGCCTTGGGGATGTGGACGGCCTTGATCAGCTCGTCCGCCTCCAGGGCGTTGCGCTTGACGCCCTTGTAGAACTCGTCGATGGGGATGAGCCGGACGCCGCGCGCCTGGGACTCGACCTCGACATCGGCGCCGGAGGACAGCAGCGAGGGGTGGGCGTCACCGGCCGGCGAGGCGCAGCCGAGGTTGCCGCCGACACCGCCGCGGTTGCGGATCTGCGGGGAGGCGACGGTGTGCGAGGCGAGCGCGAGGCCCGGCAGCTCGGTCCGCAGGTTCTCCATGATCTTGGTGTACGGGACGGAGGGGCCAAGCCGGACACTGTCCTGCCCGACCTCCCACTGAGCCAGCTCGCTGATGCGGTTCAGGTCCAGGAGGTACTCGGGCCGCCGGTGGTCGAAGTTGATCTCGACCATCACATCGGTGCCACCCGCAATGGGCACAGCTGTGGGGTGCTCTGCCTTGGCGGCGAGCGCCTCCTCCCAGCTGGCGGGGCGAAGGAAGTCCATGAGTGGCTCTCTTCCGATTCTCAAATTCGGGGTCGTTCGCGCGGGTCCCGGGGACGGCAGGCCCTCGACATCTCAGTCGTTCATGTGCTGTTAACGCGGTGTGGACTCAGTACACAAGCCCGGATCCCTCGGGTGCAGTCACCGAAACCATGAAGGAGTTGGCTGGTCTCCGCTCACGTCTTGTAGATTCGTATGAAAGGCGGTGCTCCGTTACCTCACCGCTTTCCAACGGCAACATCAAGACAGATCGGCGGCGACACGCGATGCGGCTGCGCGCACTTCTGGAAACCGACGCGCTGGGGCTGCGGCTGCTCGGCGGCGAGGACGAGCTGGACCGCACGGTGCGGGGTGTGATGACTACGGACCTCCGGGATCCGAGTCGCTATCTGGCGGGCGGCGAGCTCGTTCTGACGGGCCTCGCCTGGCGCCGGGACGCCGAAGATTCCGAGCCATTCGTACGCATCCTCGCGAGCGCCGGCGTGGCGGGTCTCGCGGCGGGCGAGGCGGAGCTCGGCGCCATTCCCGACGATCTTGTTTTGGCTTGTTCTCGCCATCGGCTCCCGCTGTTCGCGGTGAACGAGTCGGTCGCGTTCGCAACCATCACCGAGCACGTCGTGCGGCAGGTCTCGGGCGAGCGCGCGGGCGACCTCGCGGCGGTCGTGGACCGGCACCGCCGCCTGATGACGTCCGGACCGGCGGGCGGCGGCCCCGAGGTGGTCCTCGATCTGCTCGGAAGCGACCTCGACCTGCGGGCCTGGGTGCTTTCGCCCACCGGGCGCCAGATCGCGGGCGCGGGCGACGCCCTGACCCCGGCGGTCGGCGCCGCGCTGGCCGCCGAGCACCTGGGCGCCACGCGCACCGGGCGGCGCGGCCCGCACCGGATCACCATCGACGGGGTCGTCTACTCGCTGTTCCCGATCCGCAACAACGGCCGGGGCGCCGCACCGGCCGCCCGCGATGTGCGCGAGACGGTGCTTTCGGACTGGCTGCTGGCCGTGGAGGCCGACGCGAGCGACTGGCCGGCCGCCCGGCTCGACCTGCTCCAGGGCGTCACCCAGCTGATCGCGGTCGAGCGCGACCGCCGCGACGCGGCCCGCACGGTGCGCCGCCGGCTCGCCCAGGAAGTCCTCGAACTCGTGCAGACCGGTGCCGCGCCCGCCGAGATCGCGGCCCGGCTGCGGGTCGCGGCCCCCGTGCTGCTGCCCGGCCTCGGCTCGGCGCCGCACTGGCAGGTCGTGGTGGCCCGGGTGGACTGGGAGCGCGACTCGGGTGCCGAGATCGCGGGCGGCCCGGTCGCCCAGTCGCTCCTGGAGGAGATCCTCGTCGACCCGGCGGTGGTCGGCCCCGAGTCCTCCGACCGGATCGCGGTGGCCCACGCCGGCGACGAGGCGATCGCGCTCGTGCCGCTGCCGGCGGCCACGGCCGAGGGTGCCGAGGGCGGTCTGCACGCCGACGCACTGCTCACCGCGGTGCGCGCACCGCTGTCGGCCGGTCTCGCCGACGACGGCCGGCTGACACTGGGTGTCAGCGCCGCGGTGCACTCCGCCGAGGGCCTGCGCGGAGCCCTGGAGGAGGCCCGGCACGCCCGCCGGGTCGCCGCCGCCCGACCGGGCCGAGTGTGCGCGGCCGGGCACCACGAGCTGGCCTCGCACGTGCTGCTGCTCCCGTTCGTGCCGGACGACGTGCGGCGCGCCTTCACGGCCCGGCTGCTCGACCCGCTGCGCGACTACGACCGGCGTCACCGGGCCGAGCTCATCCCGACCCTGGAGGCGTTCCTGGACTGCGACGGATCGTGGACGCGGTGTGCCACCCGACTGCATCTGCACGTCAACACCCTGCGCTACCGGGTGGGCAGGATCGAGCAGTTGACGGCCCGTGACCTGTCCCGCCTGGAGGACAAGCTGGACTTCTTCCTGGCGCTTCGGATGAGCTGACAGTCGATCCCGGCCAGTGTCGGACGATTGTGAACTCATTCACGCACCCCCCTTGGCCCGGCGTGCCATTCCGTGTTGAGATGCGGATCTACTCAGCAGCTCGATGGCGCGCTCGGGGAGGGCAACGTGGCGTACACCGCCATGTCTGGTTCCGGAACGACTGCAGATGACGGGGATCCGCTCCAGACGGCGATATGGCGGTTGCGCTCGCGCGGCTGCTGGACGGACGCCGCGGCCCTGCTCGAACCGCATGCGGGAGCACCGGCCGGCGCCCTCCAGCGCACGGCCCTGCTGACCGAGCGCTGTGTGTACACCGAGACCGGCTGGGCGGAGGCCGACGAGGCGCTGCGCGGCGCCGAGGCCGTCGCGCGCAGCGACGACGAGCGCGGCGCCGCCGCCTGCGAACGCGGCTATCTCGCCTACGCCTCCACCCTGTTCGGGGTCCGCGACCGCGCGGACGAGGCGCGCTCCGCGTTCGGCCGGGCCGCCGCCCTGATCGCGCCGGCCGGCCGCGGCCGGGCGCTGCTCGACTTCCGGCGCGGCCTGCTCGCCGAGAACGTGGCCGACGCACCCCAGGCCGCCCGCTCCGCCTACCGCCGCGCCCACGAGGGCGCCGTCGCCCACGGCGACACCCTGCTGCTCTCCTTCACCTGGCGCCATCTGGCCGGACTCGCCCTGCGCGACGGGGAGTTGACGGAGGCGCGGCACGGCTTCACCGAGTCGCTGCGGATCCGCGAGGAGCTCGGCTACCTCATCGGCACCGCCCCCGCGCTCGCCGCGCTCGCCGACACCGAGGAGGAGCCGGTCTCGACCCGGCTGCGTACGGAGGCGGCCCGCCTGGTGCGCCTGCTCGGCGTCCCGACCTGGCTCGCGGCCCACCTCGGGACCACTCCCCCGCACCCTGCCGCGATGTGACGACCCCTCACCACGCTTGCCGGGTGCGGCAGTTGAACGGATCCGTACGCGCGCGGCAGGTGCCGCGCGCGGAGCGTCAGAGCGCCGAACCCGTGAAGTGTTCCCGTACCAGCGACTGGACGACCGGCAGGTTCTGGGCGCACAGCGCGTCCAGAAGGGCGAGGTGTTCGGCCGCGTCGGCCACCAGATCGCCGCGGCGGGCGACCGGCGCCGCGGTCAGCGGCCACTGGGCGCGGCGGTGCAAGTCGTCGGCCACCTGCACCAGTTGCTGGTTGCCGGCCAGCGCGAGGAGCGCCCGGTGGAAGGCGCGGTCGCACTCGGCGTAGCCCGCCCGGTCGCCGGTCGCGGCGGCCTCGGTGGTGGCCTCGGCCAGCGGGCGCAGCTCGGCCCAGCGGGCCGCCGGGACGGTACGGGCCAGGCGCAGCATCACCGGCACCTCGATCATGGCCCGCACCTCGGCGAGTTCGGCGAGCTCGCGCGGGCTGCGCTCGGTGACCCGGAAGCCCCGGTTGGGCACGACCTCGACGGCACCCTCGATGCTGAGCTGCTGCATCGCCTCGCGCACCGGGGTCGCGGACACCCCGAAGCGTTCGGCGAGGGCGGGGGCGGAGTACACCTCGCCGGGCACGAGCTCGCCGTCGACCAGGGCGGTGCGCAGGGCGGCCAGTATCTGTCCGCGCACGGAGTGCCGGTGGACGGCCGCGCGGGGGGCCGGGGCCGGGGACCCGGCGGTGCGGGGGGCGGTCGGCTCGGCGGTGCGGGCGGCGGGCGGCTCGGCGGTGCGGGCGGCAGGCGGCTCGGCGGTGCGGG
>NZ_NNBJ01000039.1 GCF_002803085.1 Streptomyces sp. CB01201
AGTTCATGTCGACGCACCACGAACGGAGCAACGAACCATCGACTTTACGGACACGGCCTAGGAGACCGGCTTGAAGACGGGAGTGACCTCCAGGCGGCCCGTGTCCTTGTCGCTCACCGGCAGGCTGAAGTTGACCGGTGCCGTAATGGGGTGTGTCTCATTGGGAGGGGTGATGACGAGCGCGGTGACATGGACGCCGGAGCCGCCGGTGTCGTTCATCGGGTAGACGACGTCGGCCGTGGCGGTCTTGCCCGCCCGGAGTGTGAACGGGATTCCTACCTCTTGTTTGTTGCGGTCCACTGCCTGGTTGCCGTAGTTGGTCTTGAGGTCGACGCCCGGGAACCCGGCCATACGGCAGTCGCCGCCCTTGTTCGTGAACGTGATCAGGACCGAGCCCACTCCCTGGCGGGCCTCGCCTTGGTTCTTCGCCGTGATCCGCAGATTCGCGGAGTGGCAGGTCGACGATGCGGGGGAGGAGTTCGAGCCGCCCGTAGCGGTCCCGGACGACGACGAGCCACCCGAGGAGGTCGAAGCCGACCGGCTGGCGGCAGCGGTGGACGGCGCCACTGGAGATGATGGCGAGGAGGAACTACCGCTCACGTCCGAGGAGTTGTCCGTTCCGCACGCGGTGAGCGCGAGGACTGCCGTAAGTCCGACAGAGGTGGCGACGGCGTGGCGGACGGCGATGCGGTGCATACGATGAACTCCTCGTCGAGGTGGGGCGTGGTGTGCTGTCCGGTGTGGCAGATGTCGCGTACACCGGGAGAGATGGCCTGCATGGCAGATCCGGTTTCCATGCAACCGCGTAGTACGAGACGAGCGAAGGCCGCGACCCAGTGGCACGGAGCGAAGTCTGGGGGAGGGAAGTCCTGGGCTGGGTACGGTCTCAGCGGAGGCCGGGGGTACCCGGGGCGCCCGGAGTGCCGGGGTGGTCGGTGTAGTGGGTACCGATCCGCTGGTGGTAGTCGGGGCTGCCCAGGTGCTTGTCCGTGTCGAACTCCGGCGCGTTCTTGATCTGTTCCTTGGTACGCCCGACGTGCACCGTCCGTGCGTCCGTGTCGACGGAGGTGATGGTGCCGGCAGGCAGCAGGACCTCCTTGCCGAAGATCCAGACGCCGGTATCGACCACGATGTACTGCGAACCGACCTCGCCCGAGTGCTTGTCGATCTTCCCGATGGAACCGTCCGTGGCCTCGACTTTCCAGCCGGTCAGGTCGGTGTCGGCGGAGAAGTTCGCCGTCGGGGAGTAGCTCCACATGTTGTCACTCATGGTCAAGACCTCCGGCGGGATAGGAATGGGGGACAGTACAGCGCGCGGTGGATCTGACTGCCTTGTACGGTCGTGGTGTTGTGCGCCTTGCCCACGTCCGCGTGGGTAAACGCGTATGCTGTGCCGCTGACCGGAATGCGCCGCGACGACGACCAAGAGCAGCTGATCTGTGTCAGGTGCCTGATCGAGAGCTCCGCGCAGTGTTCTCGTATGGCCAGTCATCAAGGCATCGCCCTGAGCCCCCCCGCCAAGCTGCTCCAGGCCGCGGCCGTCACGATCAGCCGCCCCGCCGACGGCAGCGGTCAATCGAGCTGACGGTCACCGGAGAACTCGACTGGACCTTCACCGGCCACCTCACCAACGCACTCCTCGACTGCGTGACCTCAAGCTCTGCATCCGGGAGTTGCTCCTCCTTCCCCGGCGGCTCCGTCACTGATGCTGCGTTTCTTCACTCCTTTCGCCGGCTTCGCGCACCGGTCGATCCGCATGCCGGTGAGCGTCTGTACCCACACAGGCTCAGCCCGCAATATCCCACCCGTACAGGGACGATGTCCGGAACTGAGCCTTCTGCAACGCCCTTCAGCTTGTTCCCTAACCTCTAACTCGGTCATATCATCACTCTTTGGAGTGATTCCAGGGTGTGAGGCGGTCTTCCTCGCGATGCTGCACTCAGCTGCTGTGCAGGAGAGTTGAGCAGGAAGGCCGTGGGGTGAGTGTGGTGCCGCAGATCGACGGGCGGGAGGCGCTCGCGGAACTGTCCCGCTTCCGGATGGCTTTCTATCGGTGTCTGTCCGCTCGTGCGGATGCGTTCTTCGAGCTGACCGACGCCCTGTTGTGTGCGGATGGCCCGACGCGGACGCCCGTGGAGTTGTCGCTGCTGGCCGAGCACCAGCGCGGTTACGGCTCGCTGTACGGGGCCCTGAACCATGGCCGACTCGACGCGAACGCCCTGCGTGACCTGCTGATATCGCTTCCGCTTCCGCGGTTCGACGGGCGGATCGTGCTCACGGTGGACGACTCACCGTGGCTGCGGTCGGACGCCGCCTGCTCGCCGGATCGACTGTTCTGTCTGGTCCATGGCCGCAACGGCCGCTCCTCGGACCACGTCGTACCGGGCTGGCCGTACTCGTTCGTCGCCGCGCTCACCCCGGATCGCACGTCGTGGACCCAGGTCCTGGATGCGGTCCGGCTGGAGCCGGCCGACGATGCCGTAGCCGTCACCGCCCACCAGCTGCGGGACGTGGTGGAGCGACTGATCGCGGCCGGGCAGTGGCAGGACGGCGACCGGGACGTCCTGGTCGTGATGGACGCGGGCTACGACGTGATGCGCCTGGCCTGGGTCCTGCGCGACCTGCCGGTCGAGCTGGTCGGGCGGCTGCGTTCGGACCGTCTCATGCGACGGCCTGCACCCTCGCTGAAGGAGTACGCCCAGGCGTATCCGCAGGGCGGGCGGCCGCCCCGGCACGGCAAGGAGTTCAGCCTGGCCAGGCCCGCCTCCTGGCCCGAACCGTCCGTGATCACGGTGAACGACACGGCCCGCTACGGCAAGGCCGAGGCCCGCGCCTGGGACCGGCTCCACCCCAAGCTGCAGCAGAGATCCGCGTGGATCGACCACGACAGCGAACTCCCGCTGGTCGAAGGCACTTTGATCCGCCTCCACGTCGACCACCTCCCCGGAGACCGCAATGCGCCGCCCGTCTGGCTGTGGTCCTCCTCCACCGGCGCCACTCCGGACGACGTCGACTTCGTCTGGTCCTGCTACCTGCGCAGATTTCGACCTGGAGCACACCTTTCGCCTGTTCAAGCAGTCCCTCGGCTGGACGAGGCCACGATTACGGAACCCTCAGGCAGCGGACCGATGGACCTGGCTCGTCATCGCCGCGCACAACCAACTCCGCCTCGCCGCAACACTCGCACCGACCGGCGCAAACCCTGGGAGAAGACCACCCGTCCCGGCGCCGCCCTCACGCCGACCTGCGTCCGCCGCGGGTTCCGGCACATCCGTTCCCACCTCGCCCACCCGGCCCACGGGCCGAAACCCAGCCGCCCCGGCCCCGGACGCCCACCCGGCTCCACAAACCGCCAGCCGAGTACCCGCTACGACGTCGGCAAGACCGTCAGACGCCCCGCAAATCTCACCGAACGTAACGAAAGAGGTTAAGGAACAAGTTCAGAACCTGCGTCGGAACTGACGTCGTCCTCCCGAAGGACGGGCCCAGAGCCCGCCAGATGCTCGAGAAGAACCGCGTGCAGCCCTGGACCCCGCAGCTCGGCACCGCGCTGACGGTCAGCGATGCCCGCATCCGCAAGACTCTGAGTCTGCAGACGGCCCTACTCCGCGTCCCGTGCCTCGATCAGGTCGAGGTCGCGGACGCAGAAGCCGTGGTGCTCGAAGGTCTCATTGAGCACCGTACCGAGGCACTGCCGCACCGAGCGGCCCCGGGCGTACGGCGGCCAGACGTCGTCGTCGGGCACCGGCGCTCGCGCTGCGAGCCGCACTGCGGTGACCTCGTCGAGCCAGGCCTCGAGTTCGGCGGTCTGTGCGTTACGTACGCTCACGATCTCATCGAGGGTTGGATCGAGCGAGAGGTCAAGTCCGTGCGCTTCACGATAGGGCTCGACGGTGGTCCCGATGCCCATCGGCGTGAACAGCTCCGTCGAGCCCAGGCAGCAGCGGTGGAACCACGAGTCGTGGACGAAGACCAGGTGGCGCATCGTCTGCACCGCCGACCACTCGTCGTGCACGCTGCGGTGCTCGATGCCGGGCGTACGGCGGATTCGCTCGATGGTGACGGCCCAGGCGGAATGCAGCTGACGCGACGCCTCGCGAAGGTCGGCCAGGTCCTCGGAGCGGATCAGCACCCGCACCGGATGACGTCGGTCGAGCTCTGCCTCGACGTACTCGGTGACGTCGACACCGTTCACCACGAGGTTGGTGATGAGCCCGTCGATCACGGCATCCTGCATGACGACGCCGATCAGGCGTGCCCCGGTGAGGTCGCACTCGCGGAACTCCGCACCGTGCAGATCCTCGTCGACATACCGCGTCATGCTCCGCATACTACGGCGCGGAACGAACGGTCAGGTCCTAGCCACTCATTGAGGCTTCGGTCGTGGCGGTTACTGCTCGGGAGACCGTCCCGGACCGCTGTCCTGGCTCTCGAGCGGTGACGAACCTGGGTTTTCACGCCTTCCCGCGATGGCTCCGAGCAAGATGTCGACGAGTGGAGGCGTTCGATCTCGCGTGGATCCGCGGTCGAATGGGGCGGGCGTCGTCTGCGGGTAGCATGGTTGCCCTGTGCAGGAGTGCGGGCGATGCCGCGGTCGTGCGGATGCTCTGCCAGTCGGGGCATGTCTGGGCCAAATGGCAGCACGAGCACTCCGCCGGATGCGTGCACCAGCACAACGAGCAGGCTGCTGCGCGCGGTACCGCGTTAGGCCGTCCGTGATGTCCTGCGCACGTCGGGGCGCCCCTTGGACGATGCCACCCGTACCGATATGGGGGCTGGCTCGGTGCGGACTTCTTCGATGCGCGCATCCACGACGACAGCGGACAGCGCGGCGAAGGCGTCGGGGGCCGGGGTCGACTCCGGACGCTTGCCGAGGTCATTGGACATTTTGGGGCCAGGGCCTCCGAAGGCGGTCGCCGCGTTGCGGGACAGGGGCAAACTCGGCCAGTCACTTTCGTTCGCCCGCGCCGCTCCTGCGGCTGTGGTCTACGCCAGCGCTCAACGACCGCGCCCACCAGCTTGTAGCAATGCCGCTACTGACCGGTCCGATCCTCCCCAAGGGCCAAGAACGCGCTGCGCCCCGAGCTGAAGGCGTGCCACACCTTCCTCGACCCCGGCGACACCCTCGTGGTCCCCTCGCTTGACCGCTATGGCCGCAGCCT
Organism: Streptomyces sp. CB01201; assembly: GCF_002803085.1. Taxonomy (GTDB): domain Bacteria; phylum Actinomycetota; class Actinomycetes; order Streptomycetales; family Streptomycetaceae; genus Streptomyces; species Streptomyces hundungensis. Next base: position 5,163 of record NZ_NNBJ01000039.1, read on the forward strand.
CCAGGACTTCATCAACATGGTTGCCGAGCTGCGCGAGCGCGGGATCGGCTTCACCTCGTTGCACGAGAACCTGGACACCACCACCCCCGGCGGCCGGCTCGTCTTCCACGTCTTCGCCGCCCTCGCGGAGTTCATCCGCGAACTCATCGTCATCGGCACCAACGAGGGCCTGGCCGCAGCCCGCGCCCGGGGCCGCGTCGGCGGACGCCCCACAGTCGCCACCGAGGAAGTCATTCGGGCCGCACGCGACCTGCTTGCCCGACCCCGGCCGCTCCATCACCTCGATCGCCAAGCTGCTCGGTGTCTCCCCGGGCACCCTGTACAACCACATCCCCGACCTACGCGAACTGCGCGCGGGCGCCGGCCCCCGCCAGCTCGAAGCCCCCGCGAAGTAGCCCAGCACGAGCAAGATCAATCTCAGCGGCACTTTCTGTACGGCAACTACTCACACCCGGATCAGCGGGGCAGGATGCGCAGTACTGCCTCGCGTTCGCCGCTGAGCCGCAGGCCTTGCTGTACTGCGGCGCTCAGATCGAGGTCGCCGAGCAGGGTCGCGGCGAGCAGGTGCGGCGGTCCGGTCAGTGATGCGGTGGGGTGGTCGACCCGTCCGGCGTGGGTGTGCACCGAGCCGTCCTTGACTTCGATGACCAGGTCTTCGTTGCCGTCGGCGTGCAGTTGCAGGACGATTGCCGGCTGGTCGGGGCGGTGGTCGGTCAGTGCCCGGGCGGGCATGTCCAGCCAGTGGGTGCGGAAGGTGTCGCTGCTGGCCGGCTCACGCAACAGCGGAATTCCCCATCGGCTCAGTTCGCGCAGCACCGGCTCCAGCTCGCGGCCACGCTTGGTGAGGGAGAACAGGGTGGTGGCCACCGGCGGCGGGGCGGCCTCGCGGCGGATCAGGCCGGCTTCCTCGAGTTCGCGGAGCCGGTCGACCAGCAGGTTGCTGGCGATCCCGGGCAGCCCGTTGCGCAGGTCGGTGTGCCGGCAAGGACCCAGGGCGAGCAGTTCACGGACGATCAGCAGGGTCCATCGGTCGCCGATGGTGTCCAGTGATTTCGCGATGCCGCAGTACTGCCCGTAGGTGCGCATGCCACCACCCTACATCGTGATATTGAGATTCAAAACTGTCTTGTTGACTTTCTCAACAACGTCGGTCTAGCGTCGCTGCCCATGACCACCACCCTTTCCCTGCGTCGGCTGGCCTGGGCCGGCGTCGAGATCCGTCTCGGCGACACCCGCCTGCTGATCGACCCGCTCGAGAACGTCGCTCCGCTGGCGCCGGTGATGGGGCCGCCGCACCGGCCGGTCGACCCGGTCGATACCCCGCCCGGCACCCACGCCCTCATCACCCACCTGCACCCCGACCACTACGACCACGACCTGATCGCCCGGATCGCGGCCACCGGCACGATCGGCTGCCACACCCCGAGCGCGGCGGCGCTGCACGAGGTGGGCATCACCCCCGTTGCCCAGGACCTGGGCCAGTCACGCCGCATCGGAGAGCTGACCGTCACCCCGGTGACCTCGCTTGACTGGCGCGGCAACGACTGTGACCAGGTCGCCTGGGTCGTCGAAGGCGCCGGCCGACGGGTCATCCACTGCGGCGACACCCAGTGGCACGGCAGCTGGTGGCAGATCGCCCGCGACCACGGCCCGTTCGACGTCGCGTTCGTCCCGGTCAACGGCGTCATCGCCCACTTCGAGGGCTACGCGGCCAACGTCCCGGCGACCATGACCCCCGAGCAGGGCGTCGAGGCCGCCGTCGCACTCGGTGCCGACACCGTCTGCGCCATGCACTACGGCCTGTTCCACAACCCGCCGTTCTACACCGAACAACCCGACATTGAGCAGCGCTTCCAGCACGCCGCCGCCGAGCGCGGCATCACCGCGGCCATCATCGCCGACGGCCAGCCCGTCCTGTGACCATCAGAAACAAGGAGCAACACATGAAAATCGTCCTGTTCGGTGCCAGCGGAAACATCGGTCGGCCCACCACCGAGGAACTCCTGCGTCGCGGCCACACCGTCACCGCGGTCACCCGAGCCGGCCACATCGACGGACTCAGGCACAAGGCCCTGACCGTGACCACCGGTGACGTCACAGACGCCGCCGCGGTCGCCGGCCTCGCCGCCTCCCACGACGCCGTACTGTCGGCCGTCGGCCCCCGGATCGGCCAGGAGAACGACCGCGCCACGATCGTCGGTGCCGCCCGTGCACTGATCGACGGACTCCGCCGAGCCGGCGTCACCCGCCTGGTCACCATCGGCGGTGCCGGCAGCCTGCGCACGCCGACCGGCGCCCGGGTCATGGACGACCCGGACTTCCCTGCGCTGTGGAAGGCCAACGCCGAGGCCCAGTCCGAAGCGCTCGACCTCTACCGCGGCGTGCACGACCTCGACTGGACGTACGTGTCGCCCGCCGCGGTCATCGGAGCGGGCGAGCGGACCGGGGCCTACCGCAGCGCCGGGGACACCCTGCTCACCGACGACGACGGCAACAGCCGCATCTCGTACGCCGACTACGCGATCGCCCTGGCCGACACGATCGAGAGCGGCACCGCGATCCGCCGCCGCATCACTGTGGCGTACTGAGCCATGAGCAACGACGCCGCCGACCGGCACACCCGATTCATCGTCCTGCTCGCAGCGCTCGTGGCCCTGGGACCACTGTCCATCGACGGCTACCTGCCCGGACTGCCGGACCTCGCCGGCGACCTGCGCGCCAGCGCCGCGGCCACCCAGTTCACCATCACCGCCTGTCTGGCCGGGCTGGCCATCGGGCAGCTGATCGCCGGGCCGCTGAGCGACACCTACGGCCGGCGGCGTCCGTTGCTGGCGGGCCTCGCCCTCTACACGATCGCCAGCGCGCTCTGCGCGGTGGCACCCGACGTTCGGACCTTCGTCGGCCTCCGCCTGGTCCAGGGCATCGGCGGGGCGTTCGGCATCGTCATCGCCAACGCCATGGTCCGCGACCGCACCTCCGGAACCCGCACCGCACGTCTCTTCTCCGCACTGACCCTGATCACCGGCCTGGCGCCGGTGCTCGCGCCGGTCCTCGGCGGCCAGCTACTGCGCGTCACGGCCTGGCCTGGAATCTTCGTGGCCCTGGCCGTACTCGGCGCCGTGATGCTGGCGGCCTCCGCCGCAGGACTGCCGGAGACCCGGCCCTCCGCGTCACGCCAGCCGCTGCTGGCTGTCGTCGGGCAGCTGCTCAGCGACCGGGTCTTCACCGGGTACGTCCTGGCCAACGGCCTGGTCTTCGCGGCGATGTTCGCCTACATCTCCGGCTCGCCGTTCGTCCTGCAGGAAATCCACGGCCTGTCACCGCAGCAGTACAGCGCCGTGTTCGCCGTCAACGCCGCCGGACTCATTGCGGCCGCCCAGATCAGCGGCCGGCTGGTGGCCCGGGCCGGCGCCCGCGTGCTGCTGCTCGCCGGTCTGCTGGGCGCGACAGCCGGTGGCACCACGGTCCTGGGCGCGGTGCTGACATGGGCACCCCTGCCCGTGCTCCTGATCGGCCTGTTCGTCCTGGTCTCCAGCGTGGGCCTGGTCATGCCGAACGCCGCGGCCCAGGCCCTGGCCGACCACGGCGGACACGCCGGGTCGGCCGCCGCTCTGCTCGGCTTCAGCCAGTTCATGTTCGGCGGGGCACTTGCTCCGCTGGCCGGCGCGGGTGGCGCCACCGACGCCTTGCCGATGGGAATCATCGTCGCCGTGCTGCCGGCGCTCGCTCTGCTCACACTCGGCGTCCTCACCCGGTCGATGCCCGGTGAGCGCACTCGCAGGCCGGCTCGCCAAGGACCTGCCGGGCACCGGCGACCGCGCCGGTACCCACGCGGAACTTCTCCATGACCGGCTCGAACTGGGTACAGTCCGCCCGCTGTCCGGGTGTGACCAGCAGCGACAGCGGGCGGCAACGGCCATCCGCGCTCAGGTGGACCTTGGTGGTGAAGCCGCCGCAAGAGCGGCCCAGGCCCTCACCTGGAGCACCACCTCCTCCAGATGGCCTGCCAGGCATGTCCACGCCGGATCGATCTGATGTTCCGTCACGGTCGCCCCCTTCGAGGCGACCTGCGGCGGGGCAGCCTTGCGGGCGCCGGCGGCGTGCTGATGGGCGCGCATCACCATGGAGTCAACCGAGACATCCCAGTCGATGGATCCCTCAGCGTCTGCGACGGCCTGGACCTGCCGCAAGGGTCGCTCCCAAGTGCCGTCTGCCGACCATTGCAGGTGCCTCTTGTGCACGGTCTTCCACGGACCGAACCTCTCGGGCAGGTCACGCCACTGCACTCCGGTTCGCACCCGGTGTAGAACCCCGTTGATCACCTGCCGGTGATCCCGCGCCACCTGCCACAACGTCCATTGCTCAGCGGTAGAAGCGGCTCCAGGCGAGCCCACTCGGCGTCCGTCAGATCACCGCGACCAGTCATACAAGGCTAACGAGTAGATGATCGGAGAGGCACTGCCTAGGCGGGCGACGTCGTCGGCCACCCCGGAGCGATGATCAGTCTCAGCTACTTTGCACCGTGGGTCAGGGATAGGACACTGGGGCCAGGATCAGGATCCCCGCGAGTTCGCGGAAACCGAAGCTTCTTCAGCGGGAACCCGAGGGTCCAGGGACGCCATTCTCGGGGATTGACCCGTGCGTTCGCGGCGAACACGCGGGAGCGGCTTTGAGGTCGGCCTGGAAAAGAGGCCTGCCCCGCTCGTCGTCGAGGTGGTCTCGCTTTGTCAGGCCGGCAGGGCGATCACAGGACGAGCATGAGCTTGCCGCCGGGTCGGCGGGACTGGCTGAGCTCGGCCGCTTCCTGGATCTGGTCGAGCGTGTAGGTGCGGGCGACCGGTACGACCAGAATGCCTTCACCGGCGAGCCGGGCGAACTCGTCCATCTGCTCATAGCGGATCTCGGTGGTGGTCCGGACGCCCAGCTCGGCCGCGGCGGCGAAGTCCGAGACGGTGAGGACACGGTCGGGATCCCCGGTCAGCTCGATCAAGGTCGGCAGCGAGCCGCCGGCCGGACTGGGCTGGTCGGCGCGGTCGATCCGGCCCCCGGTCGGCGCCGCGTCGAGGGCACGATCGATGCGGCCTCCGGACAGTGCCCTGACACGTCCTGCCATGCCCTCGCCGTAGGCGGCAACCTGGGCGCCGATCTCACCCAGAGCTGCTGCCCGGGTCTGCCCGGCGGTGGCGATCACCCGAATACCCCGGTGCAGCGCGAAGCGCACCGCCGCCTCACCCACGGTGGTACCCGCGCCGTGGACGAGCAGCAGCTCACCCGGCTGGACGCCGAGGTCGTCGAGCGCGCGCCACGCCGTCTCGGCCGCCATCGGCAACGCTGCGGCCTGCTCGACGGTGACGCCTTCGGGGATACGTGCCCAGGTCGGCATCAGCGCGTACTCGGCAGCACCGGCCGTCGGACCGTCGAAGGTGGCCGGGCCGAACACGCGGTCGCCTATCCGGACGCCGGTGACGCCCTCACCGAGCGCGTCGACCGTGCCCGCGATCTCCAATCCGAGGCCGCGCGGCAGCGACGGCAGATGGTCGGCGAGGAGACCGTCGACGACGTGCCAGTCGGCCGGTGTCAGGCCGCACGCCCGCACGGCGATCCGGATCTGACCGGGTCCCGGCTCCGGCTGTGGGACGTCGCGGAGCACGATCACGTCCGGGGACCCGAACCGGTCGAACTGAAGAGCCTTCATGACGATCTCCGAGTGATGACAGCATCTGTTGTCATCGACAATATCATCGTTACAACAGATGCTGTTGTCGTATCCTGTTGGGTATGCCGAGATGGGAATCCGACGCACAAGGCCGGCTCGAGCGCGCGGCGCTCGAGCTGTTCGAGACGCAGGGGTTCGAGCGCACTTCGGTCGCGCAGATCGCGGGCGCCGCCGGCCTGAAGGAGCGCTCCTTCTACCGTTACTTCCCCGACAAGCGGGAAGTCCTCTTCGCCGGTAACAAACTTGAGGCCCACCTCGTCGCCCAGGTCGAGGCGACCGACCCGGGCCTCACGCCGATCGAGGCGCTGCTGACCGCGCTGAGAACCGCCGAGGAGATCTTCCGCCCGCGCGAGTTCCTGCTGCGCCGCGTCAGAGTGATCGCCGCCAACCCGGCACTGGCCGAGCGCGATCTGATCAAACTCGCCGACATCGCCGACGCGCTGGCGCTGGCGCTCGAGCGCCGCGGCGTCGAGCCCAGCAAGGCACGCTTCATCATCGACGTGGTGCTGGCGATCCACCGGCGCGCCACGTCCCGCTGGCTGACCTCCCCGGACGCCTCCCTCTCCCAGCTAATCACCCAGGCCTCCGACGAGTTGCGCGAGGCAGTCACGCTGTCGGCTCCGACGGCCCGCTGAGTCGGCCCACGACTCCCGAAGCTGTCCACAACGGATACGAAGGTGCCCCGCCCTGGTCGGCCGACACGGCCTGACCGAAATGGCACCTTTTGGGCTCACCTCGGCGATACTCCGGCTTCGATCTCGGCCTGGAGAAGCTGCCGAGCGGAATCCGCGTAGCGGACGGCGGTCTTCTCGTCGATGCCGAAGACGAGCGCGAGGTGGAGCGGGTCGGCGCCGTGGATCAGGACCTCTTCGAGCTGTCGGTCGACGCGGAGCCGTTCGAGGGTGGCGGTGAGGTTGCGGGTGGCCTGGGTGGTCCAGAGCTTGCCAGCCGGGCCGAGTTCGACAGCGGGCTTCTGGGTGATCAGCAGATGAGGGTTGGCCGTGTTCGGCCAGCGGTTGCGGCGGTGGTCGAGCCAGTCCAGGACCGCTCGATGGGTGAGATCGTCGAGCGGGCGGACGTGACCGCCGACGGTGATGCGCCGGTTGCCCAGGTCAATGTCGTCGAGCTGCATGGTCCGGATCATCTTCGGCCGTGCCGCGTGGACGGCGGCCAGGGAGACGATGAGCCGGATGTCTGGGGTGGTGGCGGCGATGGCCTCGTCGATGTCCGCCTGGTCGAGGGCCTGGAGGACGCTGCCGGTCTGCCGGGGGACACGGATGCGGATCGTGGGGTTGTGGAAAAGCTGGCCGTTCTTCTTCGCGTGCCGGAACAGTGACCGCAGGGCGACAATTCGGCTTTCGCGTTGTTTGCCGGTGACGGCGTCCCGGGCCGCGATGATGTCTTCCCGGGTGACCTCTCGCAGATGGTCGTAGCGGTTGGACCACTCCAGCAGCACCGGCTGGATCTCGCCCAGGTAGGCCCATGCCGTATGCCGGGAGCGGGGCTCGGACCGCGGGCCACCGTCGAGGAGAGTGCGGACCCAGGCTTCGACGGCGCGATGGATGCCCGGGGGCATGCCGTCGAGTTTTCGCTCCAGCCACCGGTCGATGACGGAGGCCGGCGGCGACCGCATCACCGCCCGCCGCATGCGCCAGGACTACTTCAGCTTCAATCCCACCCACAAGCTCTGGCTCCTGGGCAACCACCGCCCCGAAGTCGGCACCGGCGGCCATGCCTTCTGGCGACGCATCCGCCTCATCCCCTTCGAACGCGTCGTCCCCACCGAACGCAAAATCGACAACCTCGCGCCGGAACTCGTCACCAGCGAAGGCCCCGGGATCCTGCACTGGCTCATCGAAGGCGCCGGCCGCTACCTCACCACCCGCGACCCGCTGACCGGACCGGCCACAGTCCGTACCGCCACCGAGGCCTACGCCACCACCGAAGACCATATCGGTCGCTTCCTGACCGAAACCTGCACCACCGCCGCACCCGATGGCGGCGACCTGCGGGTCGAGCAGGGCCTGCTCTACACCACCTACGCCGCCTGGTGCTCAAGCGAAGGCTTGCGCCCTGCCACTGCCCGCGCTTTCGCCAACCGGGTCCGCCAGGAACTCAACCTTGCTTCCCCCTCCGAGATGATGAAGTCGAGCGGCAAGAAGTACTACCCCGGCCTCGGAGGCGACCCCTCCTTGGCAGGTGACTGATATGTACGCCCTGCCACTACCGCCCGCCCCCGCATGCGATGGACACCGACCTGGGCGTCAGCATGGACATTGTCCACGACCTGTACTCGCCCCCCATGTGAAGGGACTGCAGCCATGAGTTCGCTGCTGAACGAAAGCGACCTCCGCCACGAGACAGCCGTGGTGTGACTGGAAGACCCGGAAAACCTCGACTACGTCCGCCAAGCCCTGGACAAGCTCGCCCGTCGTGTGACGGGCCATTGGTCTTCGGTGGGTTGAGCTGTTCTGGTCTGGTGTTCCGTCTTTCGGGGTGGGGTTCGGGATGGTCTGAGCGGTCGGTTTCGGGTGTGGTGGGTGTGGCTTGTTGGGGTGTTCGGTTTGGTTGTTCGAGTGCTTGGTCTGTGGTCCGGTAGTTGTGTGGGATTGATCTTGGATTTTTCGTAGGCGTGGTGGCACCCCTGTAGGGGGTTGCATCAATGCGCCCGGCTGGATGGGGACTTGTGCTGGTCAGTGGCGTGTGTGGGTGAGGAAGGCCTGGAGGGGATCGTTCGTGTTGGGGGCGAGGCGGGGCAGCCTGAGTCGGTGGGCGATGAGGCTGAGGGCGACATCGTGGACCGGCCGCCGCACCCGCTCCGTCTGCTCGACGAGACCGGGCGA
>NZ_NNBJ01000004.1:0-903 GCF_002803085.1 Streptomyces sp. CB01201
CCGGCCGGGCCGCCGGCGGACGAGGGGGCCGCCGAGCGGCGCCCGCCCCGGGCCCCCGGGCCCCCGGGCGGACGCCACCGGCGCCGGATCGTCATGTTCCTGGCCGGGGTGATCGGCGCACTCCTGGTCATCACGTCCGCCGTGCTCCTGACCGACCTCGGCCGCAGCGACGACCAGCCGCGGGCGGCACCGAGCCCGAGCCGCTCCACCTCCGCCTCCGCTTCCGCGCCCGCGCTGCCCGCCGGGGTGAAGTGCGTGGCCGCGTCCTGCACCGGCCAGGATCCCGAACTGATGGGCTGCACCGACAAGTTGGTCCAGACGGTGGGCAGTGCCAAGGTCGGCGCCTCGGTCGTCGAGGTCCGCTACAGCAGGATCTGCCGGGCCGCCTGGGCGCGGCTCAAGCAGGTGGCCCCCGGCGACCGGGTGGAGATCAGCGCGCCCGCCGCGGCCGGCTACCGGGTGGTGGCCGACGCCTACCGGGACACGTACACCAGGATGCTCGCCGTCCAGGGCCCGGCGGGCGCGCGCGCATGCGCCACGCTGAAGAGCGGCAGGAGTGGCTGCGCCGCGGGACGGGCCGCCGCGGGACCGTCGGGAGCGGCCACCGGCGGTCGTCCGGGCGGATCGGGAACGACCACTACCGGTCAATGATCGATCAGCGTGAGGCGTCCCACAGGGCTCCGGGGGTGTGGGACGCGCTGGGTCGGATAGCCTGACCGCTGGACATCTCTTCACGTCAAGATTCAGACGGTCGCACGTCAGGTTCCCGGCGTACGGGGTGCCCGGAGCCGAGGGGCAAACCCCCACCACCCGCTGTTTCCAACGGAGATCGCCATGACCCGCACTCCCGTGAATGTCACCGTCACCGGCGCGGCCGGCCAGATCGGCTACGCGCTGCTCTTC
>NZ_NNBJ01000004.1:968-147794 GCF_002803085.1 Streptomyces sp. CB01201
GCCTCCGGTCACCTGCTGGGCCCGGACGTGCCGGTCAACCTGCGCCTCCTGGAGATCACCCCGGCCCTGAAGGCCGCCGAGGGCACCGCCATGGAGCTCGACGACTGCGCCTTCCCGCTGCTGCGCGGCATCGAGATCACCGATGACGCCAACGTCGCCTTCGACGGCGCCAACGTGGCCCTGCTCGTCGGCGCCCGCCCGCGCACCAAGGGCATGGAGCGCGGCGACCTGCTCTCCGCCAACGGCGGCATCTTCAAGCCGCAGGGCAAGGCCATCAACGACAACGCCGCGGACGACATCAAGGTCCTCGTCGTCGGCAACCCGGCCAACACCAATGCGCTCATCGCGCAGGCCTCGGCCCCGGACGTACCGGCCGAGCGCTTCACCGCGATGACCCGTCTGGACCACAACCGGGCGATCTCGCAGCTGGCGAAGAAGACCGGCACCACGGTCTCCGACATCAAGCGCCTGACCATCTGGGGCAACCACTCGGCGACCCAGTACCCCGACATCTTCCACGCGGAGATCGCCGGCAAGAACGCCGCCGAGGTCGTCAACGACGAGCAGTGGCTGGCCGACGCGTTCATCCCGACCGTCGCCAAGCGCGGCGCCGCGATCATCGAGGCCCGTGGCGCGTCCTCGGCCGCCTCGGCCGCCAACGCCGCCATCGACCACGTGCACACCTGGGTCAACGGCACCGCCGAGGGCGACTGGACCTCGATGGGCATCCCGTCGGACGGCTCCTACGGCGTCCCCGAGGGCCTCATCTCGTCCTTCCCGGTCACTGTCAAGGACGGCAAGTACTCGATCGTCCAGGGCCTGGACATCAACGAGTTCTCCCGCAAGCGCATCGACGCCTCCGTCAAGGAGCTCACCGAAGAGCGCGACGCGGTGCGCGAGCTGGGCCTCATCTGAGCCTGGCGGAACGCCCGTTGAGGCATCCGCCTCTGCGCCCGCATCCGTGACGAAGCCCCGGCAGCCACTGCCGGGGCTTCGCCCGTTCCCGCTGCCGTCGCGCCGCCGCCCTACTCCCGCACGGCGTCCCGGGTCAGCTGTACGGCGGCCAGCAGGCTGAGCTCCGGCTGGGCGTCGCGCAGCGCCTTGACCGCGCGCACCGACTCGTCGTCCGGGCCCGTGTAGCCCACCGAGGCCCGCTGCTCGCGCACCCAGCGCCCGCGCAGCTCGCGCTCCGGCACGGCCGCCGCCTCCTCGGCCATCACCAGGGCCGCCTCAAGGCCCGGCCGTTCCGCCTCCCCGGCGTCGGCGAGCGCCGAACGCAGCGCCGCCGCGATGTCGTCCGCGTCACGCAGCACCAGGACTGAAAGTTCCTTGCGGCCAAACATGCAAACTCCCCGATGATCGTGGTCGTGATCATCAAATGTAGGCCGGGGGACCGGCCCATGGCGAAATCCCCGGTCCTTCCCGGCCGGGGTCTCGCGCACGCGGAAGGCGCCGCTACAGCTCGCGCACCTGGCGGGCGATGTCCCGCAGCGCGTGCGTCGCCCGGATCTGGAGGCCCGGGCCGAAGGTGATGCGGCCGGCGCCCAGCTCGCCCAGGCGGCGCGGCCCCGGTGCGTCCGGGAGCACCACCATGTTGACCGGTACGGGCACGGCCGCGGCGATCTCCGGGAGGTGCTCCGGCGCGGCGGCGAACGGATAGACCCCGTCCGCGCCGGCCGCCACGTACGCCCGCGCCCGCGCGATGGTCGCGTCCCGCTCGGGCAGCCCGCGCAGATAGGTGTCGACCCGGGCGTTGATGAACAGCGCGTCACCCGCCTCCGCGCGCACCTCGGCCAGCCAATCGGCGTGCCGGGCCGGGTCGTTGAGGACGCCGTCGATGGAGTCCTCCAGGTTGCAGCCGACCGCGCCGGTCTCCAGGAGCCGGGCCACCAGCTCCTTCGGGGCGAGGCCGTAGCCGCCCTCGACGTCCGCCGAGACGGGGATCGAGACCGACCGGACGATCCGGGCCACCGCGGCGAACATCTCGTCCGCCGGCGTCGAGCCGTCCTCGTATCCGAGGGACGCCGAGACCCCCGCACTCGGCGTCGCCAGGGCGGGGAAACCTGCCTCCTCGAAGACCCGGGCACTGGCCGCGTCCCAGGGACCCGGCAGGATCAGCGGGTCGCCGGCGGCGCGGCCCTGGTGCAGGGCGCGAAAGGTGGCGGCGGGGCTCAGCTGTGCCATTCCGTCTCTCCGGGTGCCGTGCGGCGGGTCACCATCAGCCGGTTCCAGCTGTTGATGACCGCGATCGCCGCGATGAGATGGGCGAGTTGGGTCTCGGTGAAGTGCTCGGCGGCGCGTCCGTACACCTCGTCGGGCACGAAGCCCTCGGTCAGGACGGTGACCGCCTCGGTGAGGGCGAGGGCCGCGCGCTCGCGCCCCGTGAACGTGTCGCCGGACTCCTCCCACGCGGCGACGAGGTCGAGCCGCTCCTGGGACTCGCCGCCCTTGCGGGCGGCGGTCAGATGCATGTCCAGGCAGAACGCGCAGTGGTTGAGCTGGGAGGCGCGGACCATCACCAGCTCGGCCAGGGCCGGGTCGCCCAGGCCCCGCTTCGCGGCCGCACCGAGCCCGGCAAGGCTCAGATAGACCGGCTCGGGGACCTGGAACTCCCTTGCCCCGCTGCTCACTTGTACATCCCGGGGGTGTAGTGGCCGGGTACGCCGCGGGTGGTCACGCCGAAGCGGTTCCAGGCGTTGATGACGGTGATGGCCGCGATGAGATGGGCCAGCTCGGCCTCCTCGAACTGCTCGGCGGCCTTCGCGTACACCGCGTCCGGCACGAAGCCCTCGGTCAGGACGGTGATCGCCTCGGTCAGCTCCAGGGCGGCCAGTTCCTTCTCGGTGTAGAAGTGCCTGGACTCCTCCCACGCGTTGAGCTGGATGATCCGCTCGACCGTCTCGCCCGCCGCCAGCGCGTCCTTGGTGTGCATGTCCAGGCACAGGGCGCAGTGGTTCAGCTGCGAGGCGCGGATCTTGACCAGCTCGGCGATCGTCGGATCCAGGCCCTGCTCGGCGGCCGCGCTCAGCTTGATCATGGCCTTGTAGACCTCGGGCGCGGCCTTGGCCCACTGGAGGCGGGGAGTGTGCTCGGGCGCGTGGTTCTTGCTCTCGTTCGTGGTCATGGAACGAAGGTACGTCTCGTGTGGCACACGGGTATGGTCCATTTCCATGGTGAAATCCTGGGCCACTTCTCCGGAAACACTCGGTGTCGATCTGCATATCGAGCTGGGCGGTGCGGGCCTGCGCTCGGGCCTCATGGACGCCCTGCGCGAGGCCGTGCGCGGCGGCCGGCTCACGCCGGGCACCCGGCTGCCGTCCTCGCGCACGCTCGCCGCCGACCTGGGGATCGCCCGCAACACGGTCGCCGACGCGTACGCCGAACTGGTCGCCGAGGGCTGGCTCACCGCGCGCCAGGGCTCCGGGACGCGGGTGGCCCAGCGTGCCGCGGCCCGCCAGGACCGCGGCCACCCCCACCGCCCGCCGGCCCGCGGCAAACCCACCTACAGCCTGATGGCGGGCTCGCCCGACCTCGCCTCCTTCCCGCGTGCCGAATGGCTCAAGGCGGCCCGGCGGGCGCTCGCCGAGGCCCCGCACGAGGCCTTCGGGTTCGGCGATCCGCGCGGCCGGATCGAGCTGCGCACGGTCCTCGCGGACTATCTGGCCCGCTCCCGGGGGGTGTACGCCTCGCCGGAGCGCATCGTCGTCTGCTCCGGGTTCGTGCACGGCCTGGCGCTGATGGGCCGGGTGCTGCGGGCGCGCCGGGTGCGGGAGGTGGCGGTCGAGACGTACGGGCTCGACTTCCACTGGAAGCTGCTCACCGATGAGGGGCTGCGCACCCCGGCCCTGCCCCTGGACGAACTCGGTACGCACACAGGGGAGTTGGGGAACAGTCGTGCTGTGGGCGCGGTCCTCATGACGCCCGGGCACCAGTTCCCGATCGGGCTTCCGCTGCTGCCCGACCGGCGCGCGGCCGCCATCGACTGGGCGCGGGCCACCGGCGGACTGATCCTGGAGGACGACTACGACGGCGAGTTCCGCTACGACCGCCAGCCGGCGGCCCCCGCACCCCTGCGACCCCACGGGAAGCCGGTCCGGTACTGGAAGGGCCAGGTGGGCGCCCTCCAGGGCCTGGACCCCGACCGGGTCGTCTACATGGGCACCGCCAGCAAGTCGCTGGCGCCGGCGCTGCGGCTGGGCTGGATGGTGCTGCCGGAATCGCTCGTCACGGAGGTGGCGGAGGCGAAGGGCCTCGGGGACTCGTGCGGGGCCCTCGACCAGCTGACGCTGGCGGAGTTCATCCGGTCCGGCGCCTATGACCGCCATGTGCGGGGCATGCGGCTGCGCTACCGCCGCCGCCGCGACGAACTGGTGGCGGCCCTCGCCGAACACGCCCCGCACATCGGCGTGACCGGCCTCGCCGCGGGCCTCCACGTCGTACTCAGCCTGCCGCCGGGACTCGACGAGCGCAGCATCGTCCGAGCGGCCAACTGGCGGGGCCTGGCCATCCAGGGCCTCGGGGCATTCCGCCATCCCGACGCGACGTCCGCGAAGTGGGGCGGCCTGGTGGTGGGGTACGGCACGCCGTCCGACTCCGCCTGGGCGGGGACGCTGGAGGTTCTGCTGGATGTTCTGGCGGCGGTGGCGGGGTGAGGATCCGGCGTGGTGCCGCGGCCACGTCGCCGGGGCGGCCGGTACGGGGACCGACGCCCCGGGCCCGTCGGCCGGCCGGGCCCTCACCGGCCGCCCGGCGTCCGAGCGAGGAAGTCCCTGCGCGCCGGGCGCCGGTCCAGGGGATGCCCCACCAGGGCGTGCAACGTGCCGAGTTCCACGCCGCTGGTCAGCAGCTCCGTCCTCCGCGTCGCGGCCGCTTCGTACAGGATTCTGACGACCATCGCGCAAGCGGGACACGTCGTGGGGTCGATGTCGCCGGGACGGCGCTCGCCGAAGTCCGTGAACCGTAGCTCGGCGAGGTCCAGCGCCATGACCCGGGCGCTGTGCCGCCCGTGCCCGAGTCGGTGCGCCCGGATGACCCCGCCGGCCCGGCGCACGCCGTCGGCGTCGCCCTTCCCGTGGGCCCGCCCCCGCGCGATGCTCGCCCTTCGGCAGACGGGGCAACCGGGTTCGGGGACGACCTCCCGCGGCATGGCATCCAGTCGCGCCTGGAGTTCTGCCAGCGTCGCTCCCAGGGAGTCCGGGACCGCCGCGGCGTACGGCGGGGCGAGCCGCCAGAACCCGTCCCGCGCTGAGGGAGCGGCCGTCCCCGCCCGGTGGGCCGTCGGCCAATGTGGCTGCTGGGCAGCCCGGTTCACGTCCACTGCGTCGCTCCCGCGATCGGCGATCTCTCCTGTCACTACGCAACCGCACGATCACGCACGGCGGTACCGTGTAGGGGCGGTCGGAGCATGAAAGCCATGAACGCCAGCCATCATGCGGGGAGTTGAGGGCATGACCAAGCGCACGCGAACCCCCAACGAGAACTTGAGCCTCCTGCTCGAACAGGCGAAATGGTCTCGCTCCCAGTTCGCGCTCATCGTCAACCGCATGGGCGCCGAAGCCGGAATGGATCTGCACTACGACCAGTCGGCCGTGTCTCATTGGGTCCGTGGCACGGTGCCCAACCCACCCGTCAGGCGCCTGATCCTCGAAGCCTTCTCCCGGAAGCTGCACCGGCCCGTGACCCACTCGGAGGCGGGGCTGCCTCCGGCCGTGTCGGACCAGGCCCCGTCCGGGATCGACACGGTTGAAGAGATCGTCGATCTGGGAAGGGCCGACATGGATCCCTCACGCCGTGGACTGATGGCCGCGGGCCTGTTCTCCGCCGCCTTGGCCGTGCCCCTGTTCTCCGGGACCGCGCGTGCCGCCGACGCTCCCTCAGCGGCGCCCGGCAAGACGGCCCGGATCGGTGCGGGCCAGGTCGAGTCCGTCCGCATCATGACCGACAGGATCGCGGACATCCTCGACGATCTCGGCGGCGCGCACGCGCGACCGATGGCAGCCGCGTTCCTGGTCAACACGGTGGTTCCGTGGCTCCGGGCCGAGGCCACGGACGCCGTGCGGAAGGACATGTGGTCGGCGGCGTCGGACCTCGTCTATCTGACCGGGTGGATGGCGATGTACGAGCGCGACCACGGCACCGCGCAGACGTACTACCTCAAGGCGTTGAAACTGGCCGACCGGGCCGAAGACCATGTCACGTACTGCCGGACGCTACGCGGCATGAGTCTGCAGGCCTCCAACCTCGGGTACGGGCCCCTCGCCCTCGAACTCGCGGACTCGGCGGCTGAAGCCGCCCCCAAGGCGGGCCCCCGGTTGCAGGCGTTCCTCTCCGGCCAACAGGCACATGCGGCCTCAATGGTGGGCGACCATCGACGGGCGCGAAGTCTGCTTTCCGCAACGGAATCCGCCCTGATGAGGGCCGACAACCGGCGCGAGTCCATCGGCGGGTACGACCAGTCCGCGTACGCCTTCCATACCTCCCACGTGTTGTACGAGGGGAAAGACCTGCCGGGTTCGATCAAAGCGCTCCAGCACGCGCTGCGAGTGCAGCCCACGAACGAGCGTCAGGGCCGGGTCCACTTCCATGCCGTCCTCGCGCAGCGGCAGCTGGAGCATGGACATCTGGATGCGGCGTGTGAGTCGTGGGGGCGTTTCCTGGATGACTACGAACTCGTGTCCTCCGCCCGCGGGGACGAGCATTTCGACACCATGCGGCTCCGTCTGAAACCGCACAGGAACGCCCGGGCGGTGCGGCGACTGGCAACGCGAGTGCAGGCGGTTGCGGCGCTCAAGGCGTAGGTGCGGGCCGGCGCGCCCGGCCGGGTGCGGCCCTGGCGTCCGTTCCCAGCTCCGGGCGCCACGGCCGAAGCAACCCCGATCAGCCACCCCGCACCCCGCACCGCGCCTCAGCCCCGCTGATCCGCCCCCCGCACCGCGCCCGGCCCGGGCACCGGCTCCGGGGCCTCGCCGAAGCGGGCCAGGGCGAGGGCGCCGGCCACCGCCACCGCGAAGCCGGCGACCGTCAGCCAGCCGAGGCCGTCCCGCGTGCGGTCGCCGAGCCAGGCCACGCCGACCAGCGCGGGGCCGATGGTCTCGCCGATGACCATGCCGGCCGTCGCCGTGGTGACCGAGCCGCGCGACAGGGCGGAGGTCAGCAGCAGGAACGCCGCGCCGCCGCCGAGCAGCAGCGCGTACAGGGCCGGGTTCGTCAGGTCGAAGGGGTCGTCGATGAGCCGGACCGCGACCTCCACCACGCCGAAGCCGCAGCCCGCGCCGAGGCCGAGGACCAGGGCCCGCGGCCGGTCCGGCAGCCGCCCGCCGGCCACCCCCGCGGCGAGCACCGCCGCCGCCACCCCGAGCAGCCACCAGGGCAGCGAGGACGGACCCGGGTCGCTGCCCTCCGCGCCCGACGACAGACCGAGCATGGCCAGGCCCGCGCACACCACGCCGACCGCCGCCCACTCGGTACCGGAGAGCCGGACCTTCAGGAGGCGGGACGCGACCACCGCCGTCACCGCGAGCGAGGCGGCGAGGGCTGCGCCGACGGCGTAGATCGGCACCGAGCGCAGGGCCACGATCTGGAAGACGAAGCCGAGGCCGTCGAGCGCGAGGCCCACGACATAGCGCCACTGGCGCACGGCCCGAAACAGCAGCGCCGCGTCGACACCGGACCCGGCACCGGCCCCCGTGCCGGGCTCGGCGGCACGCGTCGCGGCGGCCTGGAGGACGGTGGCCGTGCCGAAGCAGACGGCGGAGGCGAGCGCGCAGATCATCCCGAGGAACACACAGGGACTGTAGTCCCAGGCCGAGCGGCCGGCCGAAAGCCCGGGAGTGGGCCGCCGCCGGACGGGAACTAGGGTGTGGCGAAAACGCGTCCCACAGCGAAGCCAGTACGTGAACGGGGGAGGTCGCACGATGCGCAGGTTCAGGTCCACGACCGTGGTGCTCGGCGGGATGGGAGTGCTCGCCGCCACGCTCGCCGCGTGCAGTCACGAGCCGGACAAGCGGTGCGTCAACCCGGTCACGTACAAGGAACTGCCGAAGTACGAGTGCAAGAGCGGCGGCAGCGGCACCTACTACTACGGCGGGACCAGCCGGGGCGGCAAGGTCTCCGGCGGCTCCTTCGACAAGTCCGGCGTCTCGCGCGGCGGCTTCGGCCACGACGGGTCGAGCGGCGGCTGAGGGGCCGGACGGAACGACGCAGGGCAGACGCATGGAACGCCATCACATACAGCCGCGCCCCGACTGGCAGCGGATTGTCGAGGAACAGGGTGTGATCTACCCCCTGACGCGGTATCCCGACGACTCACTGCGGCCCTACTGGGACGAGAGCGCCTACTACTCCTTCACGCTGCCCGAGGTCGAGGCCCTGGAGGAGACCGTCGAGGAACTGCACGGCATGTGCCTCGCGGCGGCGGCCCACATCGTCGAGAAGGGCCGCTTCGCGGACCTCGGCATCATGGACGGCCGGCTCGCCGACCTGGTCGCCGAGTCCTGGCGCCGACGGGCCGAACTCCCGTCCCTGTACGGCCGGTTCGACCTGCGGTACGACGGCGAGGGCCCCGCCAAGATGCTGGAGTACAACGCCGACACCCCGACCTCGCTCGTCGAGGCGGCGAGCGCGCAGTGGTTCTGGATGGAGGACCGCTTCCCCGGCGCCGACCAGTGGAACTCGCTGCACGAACGCCTCGTCGAGGCCTGGCGGCGCCAGGCGCGCCTGCTGCCGCCCGGCCCCGTGCACTTCGCGCACTCCGACGGCGACGAGCTCGGCGAGGACCTGATGACCGTCGCCTATCTGCGCGAGACGGCCGAGCAGGCGGGGCTCGACACGGAGGCCCTCTCGGTCGAGACCATCGGGTGGGACAGCATCACCGGCCGCTTCGTGGACGACCGCCTGCGGTTCATCCGGGCCTGCTTCAAGCTGTATCCGTGGGAGTGGCTGGCGGCCGACGCGTTCGGGCCGCAGGTCCTGGACACCCTCGACAACGGGGGCGGCACGGGCACCACCTGCTGGATCGAGCCGGCCTGGAAGATGCTGCTCTCCAACAAGGCGCTGCTCGCGGTGTTGTGGGAGCTCTACCCGGGTCACCCCAACCTGCTGCCCGCCTATCTGGACGGACCGCGCGACCTCGCTTCCGGGCGGGGCTACGTGGCCAAGCCCCTGCTCGGTCGCGAGGGCGCGGGCATCAGCCTGCACCCGCCGGGATCCGCCCCGGCTCCGCGGCCCGAAGAGCCCTCCTGCTACCAGGAGTTGGCGCCCCTGCCCGACTTCGACGGCAATCGGGTGGTGCTGGGCGCGTGGGTCGTGGAGGACGAGGCGGCCGGGCTCGGGATCCGGGAGTCGGCGGGCCTGGTGACGGACGAGTACGCGAGGTTCGTTCCGCATGTGATCCGCTGACCCGGCCCGCCGGTACGCCCGTCGACGGCCCGGTGCGCGCGCCCGGTGGCCCGCGCCCGGGACACGATGTGCGCGCACCGTGAACGGGGCGGCGCCACCAGTGGTGCGCCGCTACCATGTTCACCCTGGCGGCGCCCTCGAACACCCCTTCCGTTCGGCTCAGTTGAGGTCACGCGTCCGCCCACCGTCCCGGGGGAGCAGGACATGACGCAGGCCCAGGTGCCGCAGCAGGCGCAGCCGGCGGGAGCGCCGCCCGGCGGGCTGCCGCCGGTGCATCCCTCGCTCAGCGAGGCGACTCGCCTGATGGCCGCGGGCACCTATCTCGACGACGGGTTCCGCGACGCCGTCATCGACGAGCTGTACGTCCACGAGGAGCGGGTCGTCGCGCCCTCGCTCGGCTTCGACGCGGCCCGCGTCCTCGCTCACGCGCTGCGCGCCCGCAATCTGCAGATCGCCTGGTCGATCGGCATCGTCGCGCTCTGGGCGCTCGCCGTCGTCGTCACGGACTACACCCTCCTGATCCTCGTGGGCCCCTGCCTCCAGCTCGGCCTCGCCCGCCTCGTCCGCGGCAGGTCCAGGACCGCACCCTGGTACCGCACGGTGCCGGCCTTCTTCCTGCGCTGGTGGGCGAGGCTGGTGCTCGTCCTGTTCGCCGCCGTGCTGCTGGTCTCGCTGTTCGGCGGATACGACACCTCCTCGCACAACTACTCGTCCGGGTACGGGAGTTACGGCGGCCCCGGAAGCGGGGGATACGACGTCTTCGGGGACGCCGCCGCGAGCGGCAACACCGTCGCGCCGGTCGTCGCGGGCCCGGCCCTGGTGTTCGGCGGCGGCACCGTCGGCCTGGTGGACCAGGGTCTGAGCCCGGGCCTCGGCTGGGGGATCGTCGGCTGCTTCGCGGTGATCGCCCTGTGCGTCGGGCTCCAGCGCCTCCAGTTCGCCCGGCTCATGGCGGCCGAGCTGTCCCCGCAGGGCTTCCAGGACTTCGCCGCCGACCCCGCGCAGCGCGGCGACAACGGCAGGTTCCAGCGCCTGGCCGCCACGATCCGCGCCGAGCAGCACGCCCCGCTCGCCGTCTACCGCTCCGACGCGCCCTTCCGCGGCGCGGGCGACCCCTTCGAGCCCTGGTCGGTCTCCATCCAGCTGCGCCCGCGCAAGTCCCTGGGCGACCGGAGCCCGACCCGGGTCAGCAACGCCGAGGTCCTGCGCATCGTCGAGCCCCTGGTCACCCGGCTCCGCGTGCCCGCCCCGGCCGCGCCCGCCGCGGCGGAGGCCGTACGCGACCGGCTGCGCCAGCTCGAAGTGTCCGAGTACGTGTTCCTGCCGGTCGACGGGCTGCCCTCGCGCAGCTACGCGCCCTACCGCGACGGCGCGTTCGAGGAGCACCGGGCCGCCGCTCTGGAGGAGGGCGGCGAGGCGCGCCGGCACTTCCTGCGGATCCGGGTGGGCGGCTGGGAGGAGCACCTCGTCACCACCGTGTTCGTACGGGTCCACACCCAGGGCGGCATGCTGGTCCTGGAGATCGCCCCGCACGTCCTGCCGCCGCTGCGCGAGGACTTCCTGCGCGCGGACCACACCGCCCGCGGCTTCGCCTGCCTCACCCCGGTGGGCAAGGCGGCGTGGGCGCTGAAGCGGACGCCGAGGTCCCTGATCGAGGCCCTCGCCGTCCTGGTCCGCGCGGTCGGCTCGCTGTGGCACCGGCTTACCGGAGGGCACGCCCGGGCGCTGCCCGACGGCCCGGCGCGCTCGGTGCGCGAACTGGCGGCGGCGCCCGGTACCTCCCTGTTCCAGGCGATGGACTACCGGCGCTATGTGAAGTCCATCGAGGACCGGGTGACCACCGGTGTGCGCGACGCGCTGTACGAAGCGGGCTACGACACCGGGCAGTTCGAGCAGAAGATCGTCAACATCGCCCAGGGCGGTGTCATGATCGAGAACGCCCGAGGGGCGATCAGCGTCGGCGACCACAACACCGTCAACAACGAGGGCTGAGATGACCATGCCGGGTGACGACAGCACACAGCGGGGCGGCGCGCAGCGCTCCGTCCACATCAGCGGAGTGACCGGGTCCGTCTCGGTCGGTGACAACAACCGGGTGTCCAGCGTCTACCGTGCCGGCGCCGCCGACGAGGCGCACCTCCAACTCCTGGACGCGATCACGGAGTTCAGGACCGGCCTCGCGCAGCTGGTACGCAATGACCAGACCCGCGCCCTGGACGCCGAGCTCGCCGACACCGAGGAGGAGATCCGCGCCGACGGACAGGCGAGCCCCGGACGGCTCGCCCGCCTCGGCGAGCTGCTCACCGGCGCCACCGCCCTGACCGGCCTGCTCGCCTCCGGCGAGACGCTGGTGCAGCGGGTCCGCGAACTGATCGGGATGTGAGGCCGCGGTGAGCGGGGGCACGGGCGAAGTCCGCTGGAACGCGGCGACCCAGAAGTGGGAGACGGTGGAGGACGCCTCGTCGGCGCCTCCGCCCCCGGTAGCGGCCCCGCCGGCCGCACCCCCGCCGCCTCCGGCGATGCCGCCCCGGGCGCCCGGCCCGTATCCGCCCGCGGGGGCGCACCAGGAGCCCCCGCCGTTCCCCGACCCCCCGCCGTTCCCGGAGCCGCGCCGGACCCGGCGGGTGCCGGTCGCCGTGGTGATCGCGCTGGTCGTCGTCGCCGTGGCCGGTGCGGGCGGCGGCTGGTTCCTGGCCCGTGGCGGCTCCGGCCACCCGAAGGCCACCGCCACCCCCTCCGCGCCGCCTTCCGAGCTGCCTTCCGGCACGGCCGGGCGCACCGGCGACGGCGGCCCGACCGCTTCGCCCTCGGCGTCCGCCTCGCCGAGCGCCACCGTGCCCGCCGGGTTCCAACTCCAGCAGGATCCAAGGGGGTTCAGGCTGTACGTGCCGACGGGCTGGACCCGGCAGGACCAGGGCGCCAAGGGCGTCTTCTACAACTCGGCGGACGGCGCCCGGCTGATCCAGGTGTACCCGGTCTCCGAGGCGGGCCTGAGCCCGTACGACGCGCTCAAGCAGACCTCGGGGGAGCTGGCGAAGAACCCCGGGTACCAGGAGATCAGCCTGGCGAACGACGCCGCTGTGCCCGGCGGTACGCAGGCCGCACGGCTGGTCTACGCGTACGACAACCAGCAGCTCGGCCACCGGCGCCAGGTGGTGGACTACGCCTTCCTGACGCCCGGCGGCGAGCACTACGCCGTCCTGTCCGCGGCCCCGGCGAACGTGTGGCCCGAGCAGGAGGGGACCCTGAAGACCGCGCTCAGTGTCTTCTGCGCGGGCACGAACTGCCCGTCACCCGCGACGGGTTGAGGGCACCTGCTGCTCCGCCAGGACCGCGCGCAGCTGGTCGAGGCCCCAGTCCAGGTCCTCCTTGCTGATCACCAGGGGCGGGGCGATGCGGATCGTGGAACCGTGGGTGTCCTTGACCAGGACGCCCCGGGCCATCAGCCGCTCCGAGATCTGCCGCCCGGTGCCGTGCGCCGGGTTGATGTCCACGCCCGCCCACAGGCCGCGGCCACGGACCGCCTCGACCGCGCCCGCGCCGGTCAGCAGGCCCAGCTCGTGGTGCAGGTGGTCGCCGAGCTCGGCGGCGCGCTGCTGGTACTCGCCGGTGCGCAGCATCGCGATGACCTCCAGGGCGACCGCACAGGCCAGCGGGTTGCCGCCGAACGTCGAACCGTGCTCCCCGGGCTTGAACACGCCGAGCACCTCCGCCGACGCGGCCACCGCCGACACCGGGACCACGCCGCCGCCAAGCGCCTTGCCCAGGATGTAGACGTCCGGCACCACGCCCTCGTGCTCGCAGGCGAAGGTCTTCCCGGTGCGGCCGAGCCCGGACTGGATCTCGTCCGCCATGAACAGAACGTTCCGCTCGCGCGTCAACTCCCGTACGCCCGCCAGGTATCCGGCCGGCGGGACGAGCACGCCGGCCTCGCCCTGGATGGGTTCGAGCAGCACCGCCACGGTGTTGTCGGTGACCGCGGCCCGCATCGCGGTGAGGTCGCCGTACGGCACGATCTCGAAGCCGGGCGTGTAGGGGCCGTAGTCCGCGCGGGCCTCCGGATCCGTGGAGAAGCTGACGATCGTGGTCGTACGGCCGTGGAAGTTGTCCCGCGCCACCACGATCTTCGCCGTGTTGTCCGGCACGCCCTTGACCCGGTAGCCCCACTTGCGGGCGGTCTTCACGGCGGTCTCCACCGCCTCCGCCCCGGTGTTCATGGGGAGCACCATGTCCGTGCCGCACAACTCCGCCAGCTCCGTACAGAACTGGGCGAAGCGGTCGTGGTGGAACGCTCTCGACGTCAGCGTCACCCGCTCCAGCTGGGCCTTCGCCGCCTCGATGAGCCGGCGGTTGCCGTGCCCGAAGTTGAGCGCCGAGTAGCCGGCCAGCATGTCGAGGTAGCGGCGGCCCTCGACGTCGGTCATCCAGGCGCCCTCGGCGGAGGCGACGACGACGGGCAGCGGATGGTAGTTGTGCGCACTGTGGGCCTCGGCGGAACGGATGGCGTCTTCGGTCGCGGCGTGTGTCGACACGGGTTCTCCGATCGTCATGCGGCATGGGGCGTTGGTGGTGCCCTTTTCTATCGTCGCTCGGATGTCGGACGAAGAAACCTTGCCGCCGGGACCGGCCGGTAGGGTGTTCGGTACGCGCGGCGACTGGCGAACGGGGAAGCGACCCCGGGGAAGCCGCGCGCGGCCTGCCGCACGAGGTGCCGCCCGCCTGGGCACCCCGGGAACCTGTCAACGGACCCCGGAGGACGCCATGAGCCTTCCCCTTTCCCACCCCGCCCTGCTGGCCGCCGACCCCGAGCTGGCCTCCCTCGTCGCCGCCGAGGAGCGGCTCCAGTCGGACACCCTGCGCCTGATCCCCAGCGAGAACTACGTCTCGACGGCGGTCCTTGAGGCCTCGGGCACGGTGCTCCAGAACAAGTACAGCGAGGGCTACCCGGGCCGGCGCTACTACGAGGGCCAGCAGAACATCGACAAGGTCGAGACGCTGGCGGTCGACCGGGCCAAGGCCCTGTTCGGCGTCGAGCACGCCAACGTCCAGCCGTACTCCGGCTCGCCCGCCAACCTCGCCGTCTACCTCGCCTTCGCCGAGCCCGGCGACACCGTGATGGGCATGGCGCTGCCGATGGGCGGGCACCTCACGCACGGCTGGGGCGTCTCGGCGACCGGCAAGTGGTTCCGGGGCGTGCAGTACGGGGTGCGCGCCGACACCGGGCTCGTCGACCTCGACGAGGTGCGCGAGATCGCGCTCAAGGAGCGGCCGAAGCTGATCTTCTGCGGGGGTACGGCGCTGCCCCGCACCATCGACTTCGCCGCGTTCGCGGAGATCGCCGAGGAGGCGGGCGCGGTGCTCGTCGCGGACGTCGCGCACATCGCGGGCCTCATCGCGGGCGGTGCCCACCCCTCCCCGGCGCCGTACGCGGACGTCATCTCGACCACCACGCACAAGACCCTGCGGGGGCCGCGCGGGGCCATGCTGATGTCCCGCGCGGAGCACGCGAAGGCCCTCGACAAGGCGGTCTTCCCCGGGCTCCAGGGCGGCCCGCACAACCAGACCACGGCGGCGATCGCGGTCGCGCTCCACGAGGCGGCGCAGCCCGCGTTCTGCGCCTACGCGCACCAGGTGGTGGCCAACGCCCGGGCCCTCGCGGACGCGCTTCTGGAGCGGGGCTTCGACCTCGTGTCCGGCGGCACGGACAACCACCTGATCCTGATGGACCTCACCCCCAAGGACGTGCCCGGCAAGGTGGCGGCGAAGGCGCTGGACCGGGCGGGGCTCGTCGTCAACTACAACACCGTGCCGTACGACCCGCGCAAGCCGTTCGATCCGTCCGGGATCCGGATCGGGACGCCGTCCCTGACGTCCCGGGGGCTCGGCGTCGACCACATGCCGCGGGTGGCCGAGTGGCTCGACCGGGGTGTGTCGGCGGCCCGGGCGGGCGACGAGGGCGCGCTGTCCGCGATCCGCGCGGAGGTGACGGACCTCCTGTCCGCCTACCCCGCCCCGGGCCTCCCCCAGGACTGACCCCCTGGGGCTCCGCCCCCAGACCCCGTTCGCGCCTTAAGGGCGCTCGTCCTCAATCTCCCCCAAGGCCTTAAGGGCCAGGGGGGACCCCCATGACGGGCTGGGCATGCCTGTGCGGGCCAGCACCGAGGCATTCGGGGTCACCTACAGGGGCGCGGGGAACTGCGCGAGAAGCGAGCACGGTCCGCAGACGAGAAAGGATTTGAGGGGCGCGGGGAACTGCGCAAACGGGGGTTCGGGGGCAGCGCCCCCCGAGGTGCTGGGGCACCTTGTGGGGCCGGTCACAAGCGCGGGGTTTCCGCCACGACGGGCCCACCTGAGAGAATGCTGAGCATGCCCTCGACTCGTCCCCGCGTGCTCTCCGGAATCCAGCCCACCGCCGGCTCGTTCCACCTCGGCAACTACCTCGGCGCGGTCCGCCAGTGGGTCGCGCTCCAGGAGTCCCACGACGCGTTCTACATGGTCGTGGACCTGCACGCGATCACCGTCCCGCAGGACCCGGTCGAGCTGCGCGCCAACACCCGGCTCGCCGCCGCCCAGCTGCTCGCCGCCGGTCTCGACCCCGAGCGCTGCACGCTGTTCGTCCAGAGCCACGTGCCCGAGCACGCCCAGCTCGCCTGGATCATGAACTGCCTGGCCGGGTTCGGCGAGGCCAGCCGGATGACGCAGTTCAAGGACAAGTCCGCCAAGCACGGCGCGGGCAACGCGACCGTCGGCCTGTTCACGTACCCGATCCTCCAGGTCGCCGACATCCTGCTGTACCAGGCGAACCAGGTCCCCGTCGGTGAGGACCAGCGCCAGCACATCGAGCTCACCCGTGACCTCGCCGACCGCTTCAACGGCCGGTTCGGCGAGACGTTCACCGTCCCGGAGCCGTACATCCTCAAGGAGACGGCCAAGATCTACGACCTCCAGGACCCGTCGATCAAGATGAGCAAGTCGGCGTCGACGCCGAAGGGCCTCATCAACCTGCTCGACGACCCGAAGACGACGGCCAAGAAGGTCAAGAGCGCGGTCACCGACACCGACACGGTGATCAAGTACGACACCGAGAACAAGCCCGGCGTCTCCAACCTGCTCTCCATCTACTCGACCCTCACGGGCAAGGCGATCGCGGAGCTGGAGGCCGAGTACGAGGGCAAGATGTACGGCGCGCTCAAGACCGACCTCGCCGAGGTGATGGTCGAGTTCGTCACGCCGTTCCGTACCCGGACCCAGCAGTACCTGGACGACCCCGAGACGCTGGACTCGCTGCTCGCCAAGGGCGCCGAGAAGGCCCGCGCGGTCGCCGCCGAGACGCTGGCGACGGCGTACGACAAGGTCGGCCTGCTGCCCGCCAAGCACTGAGACCGACGCCGTGGCCGGAGCTCGACCCCGGGCTCTGGTCAGCGGCCGGTCGGGCCGTCACACTGCACACCATCGACACCACAGCACGGAGGAGAACGACGTGGGGACCGTAACGCTCGGCGTTTCGATCGCGGTCCCGGAGCCCTACGGCAGCCTGCTCCAGGAGCGGCGCGCGGGCTTCGGTGACCCCGCCGCGCACGGCATCCCCACGCACGTCACCCTGCTGCCGCCGCACGAGGTCGCGGCCCAGTGCCTGCCGGAGGTCGAGGCGCATCTGGCCTCGGTCGCGGCGGCCGGGCGCGCGTTCCCGATGCGGCTGGCGGGCACGGGCACCTTCCGCCCGCTGTCCCCGGTGGTGTTCGTGCAGGTGGTGGAGGGCGCGGGCGAGTGCGCGTGGCTCCAGCAGAAGGTGCGGGACGAGACGGGCCCGCTGGTGCGCGAGCTCCAGTTCCCGTACCACCCGCACGTCACGGTCGCGCACGGCATCTCCGAGGAGGCGATGGACGTGGCGTACGAGTCCCTCGCCGGGTTCTCGGCGTCCTGGATGTGCGGCGGGTTCGCCCTGTACGAGCAGGGTGGCGACGGGGTGTGGCGCAAGCTGCGCGACTACCCCTTCGGCATCGGCGCGCTCGGCGTCCCCGCCCAGGGCGCCTGTCTCGACCACCCCTCGCTGCGCTAGCTCCGCCCGCCCGGACGGGGCGCCGGCTCCCACCGGAGGCCCGCCCGCACCGGACGGCGGCTCACACCGGAAGCCGCCGGAACACCCCGCGCGGCACGTGCCGCAGGGCCGACATCACCACCCGCATCACGCCCGGCACCCACACCAGCTCCGCCCGGCGCCGCAGCCCCGCCTCGATGGCCAGGGCCACCGCCTCGGGGGTGGTGGCCAGCGGGGCCTCGGCGAGCCCGGCCGTCATCTTCGTGCGGACGAATCCGGGGCGTACGACCATGACGTGCACCCCCGTGCCGTGCAGCGCGTCCCCGAGGCCCTGCGCGAACGCGTCGAGGCCCGCCTTGCTCGACCCGTAGATGAAGTTGCTGCGGCGGGCGCGTTCGCCGGCCACCGAGGAGAGCACGACGAGCGAGCCGTGGCCCTGGGCCTGGAGGGCCTTCGCGCACACCAGGCCGGCCGAGACCGCGCCGGTGTAGTTGGTCCCCGCGACCCGCACCGCGGCGAGCGGCTCGCTCTCGTCGCGGGACTGGTCGCCGAGGACCCCGAACGCGAGCAGCACCATGTCGATGTCGCCCTCCGCGAACACCTTGCCCAGCGCGACCTCGTGCGCCGCGGGGTCGAGCGCGTCGAAGGCGAGGGTGTGGACGTCCGGGCCGAGCGCCCGCAGCTCGGCCGCGGCCGCTTCGAGGGCGGGGGAGGCCCGGCCCGCGAGCCATACCGTACGGGTGCGGCGCGCGATCAGACGGCGGGCGGTGGCCAGGCCGATCTCGGAGGTGCCGCCGAGCACGAGCAGTGACTGCGGGGTACCGAATGCGTCCTTCATCGGGGCTCCTTGGAAACCTGGGGAGGAGGGAAGGGGGGAGGGGGAGGAGGCGGGAGCCGCGGGTGGCTTTCAGGGCGGCCCCGGCGCGGTCGGACTCACAGGTCCAGGCGTCTGCTCATGTCCGATCTGAAGACGCCCTTCGGGTCCAACTCGGCCCGCAGCTGCCGGAATTGGGCCAGGCGTGGATACATGCGTGCCACCAGTTCCGGCCGCATCCGCGCGTCCTTCGCCAGATAGACCCGGCCCCCCGCGCCCGCCACCTGTTCGTCGAGGTCGTCGAGCAGGGCGCCGAGGCCGGGCAGGTTCGCCGGGATGTCCAGGGCCAGGGTCCAGCCGGGGACGGGGAAGGAGAGCCAGCCCGGGTCCGCGTCGCCGAAGCGCTTGAGGACGGCGAGGAAGGAGGGGCAGCCGTGCCGGGAGATGCGCCGCACGATGGCGCGCAGGGCCTCCTCCTGCCCGTATCCGACGACGAACTGGTACTGCACGAAACCGCCCCTGCCGTAGACGCGGTTCCAGTGCGGCACCCCGTCGAGCGGGTGGAAGAACGTGGAGATGCGCTGGAGTTCGCCGGTGCGGTGCCGGGGCGCCCTGCGGTACCAGAGCTCGTTGAAGGCCGACACGGAGGCGCGGCCCAGCAGTCCCTCGGGCAGGAACGAGGGGGCGGCCGGGAGCCGGCGGGGCCGGAAGGCGAGCGGGGCCCGGGCGGCGCGGGGCGGCAGCATGTCGAGCGGGGCGTGGTCCCCGCGGGTCAGCACCGATCTGCCGGTCCGCGCGCCCCGTGCGAGGAGGTCGATCCAGGCGACCGAGTACCGGTAGCGGTGGTCCCCCGATTCGAGCCGGTTCATCAAGTCGTCAAGATCTACGGCCCGTTCGGTGTCCACCGTCATCAACGAGGTGCGTACGGGCAGGAGTTGGATCGTGGCGCGCAGTACCACCCCGGTGAGGCCCATGCCGCCCGCGGTCGCGTCGAAAAGGGCGGTGTCCGGAGTGACGGTGCGTACCGTGCCGTCGGCGGTGAGGAGCTCGAACTCGCGCACATGGCGGGCGAAGGAGCCGGACACGTGGTGATTCTTGCCGTGGATGTCGGCGCCGATCGCGCCGCCCACGGTCACGTACCGGGTGCCGGGGGTCACCGGCACGAACCAGCCGAGCGGCAGCAGGACTTCCATCAGGCGGTGCAGGCTGACGCCCGCGTCGCAGACCACGACGCCCGCCTCGGCGTCGACCGTGCGGATGCGGTCGAGGCCCGTCATGTCGAGGATCGCGCCGCCCGCGTTCTGTGCGGCGTCCCCGTACGCCCGGCCGAGACCGCGCGGGATCGTGCCGCGCGCCCCGCACGCGAGCACCGCGGCCGCCGCCTCCTCGTAGCTGTGCGGGCGCAGCAGATGGGCGGTGGAGGGGGCGGTGCGGCCCCAGCCGCTCACGGACGTCGGCGGGCCGGTGGGCGCGGGCGCGGTGTCGGATGTCGTGTCGGCAGCCATGAATGTGACGGTATCGCCTAACTCGTCCCCTTCCGTTTAGCCACCCGCCCCGGGGCGGGTGGCGGTTCGCGGCAGCCGCCCGCCGATAACTCTTCGGTAAATCACTCACCGAAATGGGTGATTACCTGAGTGTCAGTCCCTTTTGTCCCGTATTAGTCCTCCCCGGCGCAGGAGAGTCGCCGGTGGC
This sequence comes from Streptomyces sp. CB01201, assembly GCF_002803085.1. Classification (GTDB taxonomy): domain Bacteria; phylum Actinomycetota; class Actinomycetes; order Streptomycetales; family Streptomycetaceae; genus Streptomyces; species Streptomyces hundungensis. The sequence goes on from NZ_NNBJ01000004.1 coordinate 20,909, forward strand.
CTACGGCCAGTTGGCGGGCCGACGTCACGGAAGAGGGGTGGCAGATGCAGAAGCCGTCGTGCACCGACGCCGACCAACGACTCCTGGCCGCGCTGCGCGACTGCGCCGCGGATCCGCGGGTGGCCGCCGCCGCCCGCGCCCTGTCCTTCGCGGGCGAGCACGGCGCGCTCTGGCTCGCGGCCGGCCTCGGCGCGGCCGCCGCCGACCGCGACCGGCGCGGCGCCTGGCTGCGCGGCACCGCCCTGGTCGCCGTCGCCCACCTGGCCAGCATGGGCGTCAAGCGCGTGGTGCGCAGGCCCCGGCCGCACCTGCCCGCCGCCGAGCCCCTGGTGCGTACCGCCGGGCGGCACTCCTTCCCCAGCTCGCACGCCAGCTCGGCCGCGGCCGCGGCCGTCGCGTTCGGCGCGCTGCGGCCGGCCGGGGCGCGCCTGGTGCCACCGCTGGCCGCCGCGATGTGCGTGTCCCGGCTGGTCGCCGGGGTGCACTACCCGAGCGACATCGCGGCCGGCGCGCTGCTCGGCGGTGTCACCGCGCGGGCCGGCGCCGCCTGGATGCGCAAACCGCTCGAAGGGGAGCGCCGATGACCGAGCCCGGCGCGGCACTCCTCGACGAGGGCGGCACCCCGGCGGCTCCGGCCGCCCCCGCGGCCCGGCGGCTGCTCGCACTGCCCGGTGCCCTGGTGCGCACCGCGCGGCCCCGCCAGTGGATCAAGAACGTGCTCGTGGTGGCCGCCCCGGCCGCCGCCGGCCGCCTGGCGAGCCCGTACGACATCGCCCAACTCTCCTTGGTCTTCTGCCTGTTCACCATGGCCGCCTCGGCGGTCTACCTCATCAATGACGCCCGCGACGCCGAGGCGGACCGCGCGCATCCCGACAAGTGCCGCCGCCCGGTCGCCGCCGGAGAGGTGCCGGTGGGCGTCGCGTACGCGACCGGCGCGGCGCTCGCCGTGCTCGCCCCGCTGGCCGCCGCGCTGACCTGCAACGCGATGACGGCCACCCTGCTCAGCGGGTACGTCGTCATGCAACTCGCCTACTGCGTCAAGCTGAAGCACGTCCTGGTCGTCGACCTGGTCGTGGTCACCGCCGGATTCCTGATGCGGGCGATGACCGGCGGGGTCGCGCTCGGCATCCCGCTGTCCCGCTGGTTCCTGATCACCGCCGGGTTCGGCGCGCTGTTCATGGTCTCCGCCAAGCGGTACTCCGAGGCCCTCCAGATGGAGGGGCGCGGCGGCGCCACCCGCGCGCTCCTGGACGCCTACACCACCGGCTATCTGCGCTTCGTGTGGCAGCTCGCGGCCGGTGTCGCCGTGCTCGCGTACTGCATGTGGGCCCTGGAGGCGGGCGGCATGGAGGGCGGATCGCTGCTGCCCTGGCGGCAGTTGTCGATGGTCCCCTTCATCGGCGCGATCCTTCGCTACGCCGTCTTCGCCGACCGGGGCAGCGCGGGGGCGCCCGAGGACGTCGTCCTGCACGACCGGGCGCTGGCCGTCATCGGCCTGGTCTGGGTCACGCTGTACGCGCTCGCGGTGGCCGACCTGTGAGCATCGCCAAGTCCGAGGTGATCGGCTTCGCGCTGGCCGGGATCTGTGCGTACGCCGCCGACCTCGGGCTCTTCGTGTGGCTGCGCTCGGGGCTCGGCTGGGACCCGATCACCGCCAAGTCCCTCTCCTTCGTGGCCGGTTGCACGGTCGCCTACCTCGGCAACGCGTTCGGCACCTATCGCGGACGCCGGGTCGGCTGGCGCGAGTACACGGTGTTCTTCGCCGTCAACATCGCGGGCGCCGTCGTCCAGCTGCTCTGCATCGGTGTCTCGCACTACGGTCTCGGGTTCACCTCACCGCGCGCCGACACGCTCTCCGGAGCCGTGTTCGGCATGGCGCTCGCGACCTGTCTGCGCTTTTGGGGGACGAGGACGCTGGTCTTCGGCGGGCAGCCGGAAGGATTGCCTCCGGAACGACACAGCCGAGCTGAAGAGGGTAGTCGTACGTCATGGACTGGCTGAAGAAACTTCCCGTCGTCGGGCCCTGGATCACCCGGCTCATGCGGACGCACGCCTGGCGTTCGTACGAGCGGCTCGACCGGGTCTACTGGTCCCGGCTGGCCGCCGCCATCACCTTCATCAGCTTTCTGGCGCTGTTCCCGCTGCTGACGGTCGGCGCGGCCGTCGCGGCCGCGCTGCTCTCCGGCGACCAGGTGCACAAGCTCCAGAACACCATCGCCGAGCAGGTCCCCGGCATCTCCGACCAGCTCGACCTCCAGGCGCTCATCGACAACGCCGGCACCGTCGGCATCGTCGCGGGCGCCCTGCTGCTCTTCACCGGCATCGGCTGGATCTCCCAGATGCGCGGCTGCCTCCAGGTCGTGTGGGAGATGGAGGAGGCGGACGCCGACGAGAACCCGGTGCTGCGCAAGCTCAAGGACGGCGGCATCCTGCTCGGCCTCGGCGCCGCCGGACTCGCCTCGGCGGCCGCCTCGTCCGTCGGCTCCACCGCGGTCGGCTGGGCCGCCGACAAGCTCGGCATCGACCAGGGCGGCGCGGGCGGCGTGCTGCTGCGCGTCGCGGCGATCGCCGTCGCCGTCCTCGCCGACTTCCTGCTGCTGCTCTACGTCCTGACGCTGCTGCCCGGCGTGAACCCGCCGCGCCGCCGCCTGATGGTGGCGGCCCTGCTCGGCGCGGTCGGCTTCGAATTGCTCAAGCTGCTGCTCGGCGGCTATATGAAGGGCGTCGCCGCCAAGAGCATGTACGGGGCCTTCGGGGTGCCCATCGCGCTGCTCCTGTGGATCAACTTCACGGCGAAGCTGCTCCTGTTCTGCGCCGCGTGGACGGCCACCCCGTCCAAGGAGGACGACCCGGCCCTGGCCGAGGAGGACGCCCCCGAACTCATGGAGGACGACGGCCCCGGCCTCACGGCGTCCTGACCGGCCGGCGCCGATGTACGGGGCCCACGGCGTCCTGACCGGCCGGCGGCGATGTACGGGGCTCAGCGCTTCCTGAGCGGCCAGCGGCGGTTGATGAGGAACACCGCACCCGAGATCAGAACCAGCGCGCCGCCCGTGATCCCGAGCGCCATGCCGACCCCGCCGCTCTCGGCCTCGGCAGCGTGGGCCGGCCGCCCGGGCCGGTTCTTCGAGCCGCTCTGCGCGCCGCCCGACGCGGTGTCCCGGTTCGCCGTCGCGGACTTGGGCGGCACCAGCTCACCGACCGGGGTGACCTTCCCGCTCGACGCGAATCCCCAGTCGAGCAGCCGGGCCGCCTCCTTGTAGACGGCCTGGCTCTCGGTGGACTCGGGGTTCATGACGGTGACGAGCAGCACCTTGCCGTTGCGCTCGGCGACCCCGGTGAAGGTGGCGCCCGCGTTGGTGGTGTTGCCGTTCTTGACGCCCGCGATGCCCTTGTAGGGGTTGAGCCCGAAGTCCCCGGTCAGCAGCCGGTTGGTGTTCTGGATCTCGAACATCTCGCGCTTCTTGTCCTTGCCCTCGGCGCCGGGGAACTTCGCGGTCGCCGTCGCGCAGTACTCGCGGAAGTCCTTGTTCTGGAGTCCCGCACGGGCGAACAGGGTCAGGTCGTACGCGCTGGAGACCTGGCCCGGGGCGTCATAGCCGTCCGGCGAGACGACCCGGGTGTCGAGCGCCTGGAGGTCGTCCGCCTTGCGCTGCATGTCGGAGACGGTCTGGGCCACCCCGCCGTTCATCGACGAGAGCACGTGCACGGCGTCGTTGCCGGAGCGCAGGAACACCCCGAGCCAGAGGTCGTGCACCGAGTACGACAGGTTCTCCTTGACCCCGACCAGGCTGCTGCCCGTGCCCATCCCGGACAGGTCCGCCGCGGTGACCGTGTGCTGTTCGCTCCGGTCGAACTTGGGCAGCACGGTGTCCGCGAACAGCATCTTCAGGGTGGAGGCGGGCGGCAGCCGCCAGTGCGCGTTGTGCGCGGCGAGCACCTGCCCGCTCTCGGCGTCCGCGACGATCCAGGACCGTCCGGTCACCTCCTTCGGCAGCACCGGCGCGCCGGCGCCGAGCCGCGCCTGGGTGCCCGCCTCGCCGAGCTGGTCACCGCCGACCTTGGACATGCCGGTCGGGGGCGCGTCATTGCGCTTGCCCGGCGCGCCGGGCGTGGCGGAGGCGGCCGGCTTGTCGTCCCGGGGCACCGCCGCGGCGGGGACCGCGGCGAGCGCGGGCAGCGTGGCCGCGGCGGCCACGACGACGGACAGGGCGAGCCCGGCGGGCCGCTGCGGGACGCGCCGGCGCGAGGCGCTCTTCTTCACGTTCAGGGCAGACACGTCCGAGAACGTACAGGCTGCGGGCACGGATCGGATCATCGTACGGATGACCCGCCGACAGCTCCCACCCGGCCGGGGGTGTCCTGACGACCGGCGAACGCATTCAGCTACTTCGCGGGCGTCGTGGAATGCCCCGCCCGGTCCTCGCTGTTCACCCGGTTCACCCGGTTCACCCGGTTCGCCCGGATCCCCCGAAGCCCGATGACCCCGATGACCGTCCCGAGGACGAACGAGACGATCGCGAGCGTCAGGTGGACCCAGAAGTACGCCGTGGGGTGGCCGTCGTCGAAGGCGAGCCCGCTCGCGTCCGCCCACAGGTTCTTGGCGAAGGTCACCCAGACCACCCAGGACCAGGCCCCGAACGCGAGCAGGAACCAGGAGACGCGGCGGCTGAGCTTCATGGGGGAGGTCCTTCGGGAGGGGGTGGGGCACGGCGTGCACTGCCAGTATCGAACCGGCCGGGCGGGGCCCGGTGGGCGGGGTTCCGTTCGCCGGTCCGGTCGTGGCGTGAACGCTCGGCTACGGAGAGCTGCGTCACGCTCGGCTAACAAGTAGCTGTGAGCGGAAGGTTGACCCTTCCACAATGTGAAGGTCGTGTGATTGGGTGAGCGTCATCACAGGCGCAGCGTGCTGATTCCGCGCGTCTGGCAGGGTGGGGCGTTCCGAGGAGAGCACGGCGATGCGGTCGATCCGTATGCGAATTATGGCGATTGGTGCGGCCGTGGTGGTCGCCGGAGTGGGCGGCTGGCAGCTGTTGCCGTCCGATCAGGCGAAGAAGGACCCCATAGCCGTCGGCACGACCGACGTCATCACCTCGCTCGACCCGGCGGGCGCGTACGACGCGGGCTCCTGGGCGATCTACAACAACGTCTACCAGTCGCTGCTCACCTTCCGGCAGGGCAGCACCACCCCGGTCCCGGACGCGGCCAAGAGCTGCGCCTTCGTCGGGCAGAAGCTGACGACGTACCAGTGCGTGATGCGCGACGACATCAGCTTCTCCAGCGGGCGCAAGATGACCGCGGAGGACGTGAAGTACTCCTTCGACCGGATGCTGAAGATCGCCGACAAGCTGGGCCCCGCCCCGCTGTTCTCGATGCTCGGCTCGGTGCAGGCGCAGGGCGACACGGTCACCTTCAACCTGAAGAGCAAGGACGCCACGTTCCCGTCCAAGCTCGCCACCGGTGCGGGCTCGATCGTCGACAGCAGCCAGTACCCGGCGAACGCCCTGCGCAAGGACGACTCGGTCGTCGGCTCGGGGCCCTATCTGCTCAAGGAGTACAAGAAGGACGCCTCCGGGGCGCCGGTCAGCGCGAGCCTTGAGCCCAACACCGGCTACAAGGGCGCGGTGACCAAGCAGGGCATGCCCATCACCGTCCGGTACTTCGCCGAAGCCGACCAGCTGAACGCGGCCTGGCAGGCCAAGCAGGTCGACGTGGCGCACCGCGAGATGCCGCCCCAGGTGCTCGCCAAGCTCTCGCCCGGGGCCGACGTGCGGATCAGCACCTCGCCCGGCTACGACATCCGCCAGCTCACCTTCAACCTGAAGTCGTCGAGCCCGGTCTCCAAGACCAAGGTCCGCGAGGCCGCGGCCGCTCTCGTCGACCGGGCGGCGCTCGCCTCCAACGTCTACCTCGGCACCGTCGACCCGCTGTTCTCCGTGATCCCACAGGGCTTCACCGGCCACAGCACCGCCTTCTTCGACGCCTATCCGAAGCCCGATCCGGTCAAGGCGAAGAGCCTGCTGCGGTCCGCGGGCGAGTCGCTGCCGGTCACGTTCAACATGGCGTACCGCAAGCTCGGCGCGAACGGCGCGGAGGCCGAGCAGATCAAGACGCAGCTGGAGAAGGACGGCCTGTTCAAGGTCAACCTCATCGCCGAGCCGGACTGGCCGAAGATGCAGCAGAACTACGCCGAGGGCAAGTACGACGCGTACACCGCCGGCTGGCTCGCCGACTTCCCGGACCCCGACAACTTCGGCGCGCCGCTCGTCGGCACGGGCAACAGCCTGCACAACAACTACTCCGACAAGACCGTCGACGATCTCATCAAGAGCACCCAGGAGTTCACCGACCGCGGCCGGGCGGCCGACGACTTCAAGGCGATCCAGGAGAAGGTCGCCCAGGACGTCCCGCTGATCCCGCTGTGGCAGGGCAAGAACTACGTCCTCGGCAACAAGGACGTCAGCGGCTCGCAGTACCTGTCGGACGGCACGGGCGTGTGGCGCCTGTGGGAACTCGGCTGGATCTGAGTTCCGGCCCCCGGCCGGGGGCGCCCGCGTTGGCCCAAAGGGCTGCTGTCCGGGCGCCCACCGGTTCTGTTCCATTGACCGCGCACGGACACGCTGCTTCCGTCGGGGGATGCGCCTTTCCCGTCGTACGCTGCTGAGCTCACTCGCCGGATCGGCCCTCGCCCTCGGGGCGGGCACCGAGGCCGGGCACGCCGCCGAGGCCGGTGGAGCGGCCGGCCCGGGGCCCGCCGCCCGGGCCCTGGCCCGGCTGCTGCCGGACCATCGCGATCAGGTCACCTTCCGTACGCTCGCGCCGGCCGCCGGCCGGGACCGCTTCCGGGTCTCGGGCGGGACCGGCGAGATCCTGGTGGAGGGCAGCACCCCGGCCGTCCAACTCACCGGATTCCACCGGTACTTGAGACAGATCGCGCACGCCCACATCTCCTGGGCGGGCGAGCAGACCCGGCTGCCCCGGCTGCTCCCCGCGGTGCCCTCGCCCCTCACGAGCACGGCCAACGTCACCCACCGGTTCGTCTTCAACGACACCAACGACGGCTATACCGGGCCCTACCACGACTGGTCCTACTGGGAGCGCGAGCTCGACGTCCTGGCCCTGCACGGCTACAACGAGGTGCTCGTCTACCTCGGAGCCGACACCGTCTACCACCGCACTTTCCTCCAACACGGCTACCGCGACGCAGAGTTGCGCAGCTGGCTCCCCGGGCCCGCGCACCAGCCGTGGTGGCTGCTCCAGAACATGTCCGGCTTCGGCGGCCCGGTGTCCCGACAACTCCTCGATCAACGGGCCGAGTTGGCGACCCGGATCGTCCACCGCCTGCGCGAGCTCGGCATGACCCCGGTGCTGCCCGGCTACTTCGGCACGCTCCCGCCCGGCTTCGCCGACCGCAACCCGGGCGCGCACGTGGTGCCACAGGGGATCTGGGGAGGCTTCGCCCGGCCCGACTGGCTGGACCCGCGCTCCGAGCACTTCGCCCGGATCGCGGCCACGTTCTACCGCGTCCAGGACGAGCTGCTCGGCGCCACCACCATGTACAAGATGGACCTGCTGCACGAGGGCGGCACCCCCGGTGACGTGCCGATCGGCGCAGCCGCCCGAGCCGTCGAGAAGGCGCTGCGCACCGCGCACCCCGGGGCGATCTGGAGCATCCTCGGCTGGCAGCAGAACCCGCACAAGGAGATCATCGAGGCGGTCGACAAGACCAAGCTGTTCGTCGTCGACGGCCTCTCCGACCACTACCCCTCGGTGACCGACCGCGAGGCGTCCTGGGAGGGCACCCCGTACGCGTTCGGCTCCATCTGGAACTTCGGCGGCCACACCGCGATGGGCGCCAACACCCCCGACTGGGCTTCCCTGTACGAGAGTTGGCGCACCAAGCCGAACAGCGCGCTGGACGGCATCGCGCTCATGCCGGAGGGTGCCGACAACAACCCCGCCGCCTTCGCGCTCTTCTCCGACCTGCCCTGGACGGACGGCCCCGTCGATCTGGAGGAGTGGTTCGAGCAGTGGCCGCGCTACCGGTACGGCGCGAGGGACCGGCACGCGACCGAGGCGTGGGACGTGCTGCGCCGCACCGCCTACGGCACCACCCGGGCCGACTCCTGGAGCGAGGCCGCGGACGGCCTCTTCGGCGCCCGGCCCGACCTGAAGGCCACCTCGGGCGGCTTCTGGTCCCCGCCCGCGCTCCGCTACGACGCGGCCGGGTTCGCCGAGGCCCTGCCGGCCCTGCTCGCGGTCTCCCCGAACCTGCGCGGCTCGTCGGCCTACCGCTACGACCTCCTCGACGTGACCCGGCAGACCCTCTCCAACGAGTCCCGCCGGCTGCTCCCGCGCATCCGGGACGCCTTCGAGAACGCCGACAAGGACGCGCTCGCGGCACTGACCGGGGAGTGGCTGCGCGATCTGGCCCTGCTTGAGCGGGTGGTGGCCACCGACCGGGGCCATCTGCTCGGCCGCTGGATCGCGGACGCGCGCTCCTGGGGCGGCACCGCGCAGGAGATGGACCGCCTCGCCCACGACGCGGTGTCGCTGCTCACGGTGTGGGGTCCGCGCGCGGCGGCCAACGGCGGCACCCTGCGCGACTACGCGAACCGCGAGTGGTCGGGCCTGGTCGGCGGCCTCTACACGCTGCGCTGGCGCACCTACTTCGACACTCTGACCGCCTCGCTGACCACGGGCCGCCCCCCGGAGCCGGTCGACTGGTACGCCCTGGAGGACACCTGGGTGCGCACCCACCCCGCGTACGGGACCGAGCCGAAGGGCGACATCGTGAAGGTGGCCCGAGAGGTCAGGGAGGCCCTGGACCTCTGAACCACTTCTGAACCGACTCTGAACTCACCCTCCCGGAGCCCTACTTGGCGGACTTCCGGGAGGCGGCGGCCTGGGACATCCCCGGCAGGAAGTCCGTGAACAGCTCGTGCACCTCGTGCACGAGCGGCCGCAGCACCCGGAACCGGGCGAGGGCGATGCCCCGGGTGGTGAGCTTGGCCCCCCGGGCCGCGAGCCGGTAGCTCCGCTCGCGGTCGGGGGAGCGGTCGAAGACCCAGTACAGGACCAGCCCCATCTGGGACAGCCACATCAACTCGGGCAGTACGTCGACGAGTTCGGCCGGCACCTTGGTCTTCGTGCCGGCCAGCACCTCCCGGTGCACGGAGATCGCCTCCTGCCGCGCGTGCTCCGACTCCGCGGAGAACGGGCTGAGCGGGCTGTCCGGGTCGGCCGCGTTCTTGAAGAACTGCGCCGCGAACTCGTGGTACGGCGACGCGATGTCCAGCCACACCCGCAGCACCCCCGCGAGCCGGGCCTCCAGGTCGGTCTCGGTGTCGAGCACCTCGCGCACCGCCGCCTGGTGCTCGGCCGCGATCCGGTCGTAGAAGCCCTGGATCAGGTGCTCCTTGCCGGCGAAGTAGTAGTACGCGTTCCCGACCGAGACCCCGGCCTCCTGCGCGATCACCCGCATCGTGGTCTTGTCGTACCCCCGCTCCTGGAAGAGCCGCATGGCGGTCTCCAGAATGAGAGTGCGGGTCTGCTCCCCCTTGGCGGGCCGGGACCCCACCGCCTCGGAATCCGTCTCGTCACGCGCGTTCTCTGCCACGGCAAGAGCCTAATCGGCCAGGCGGTCGGGGCGACGTGAGGGTTCGGGCGGACATCTCGTGCCTCCCGTGGCTGTGCTGGTCGAGGCCGTCATCGTAGGACGGACAGGCCCCCCGGCGGGGATCACCGCGCGTTCACCCGTACGTGCGAGAGGGCCCCGCACCCGGAAGCGAACTTCCGGGTGCGGGGCCCTCGGGCACATGCCGGGATCAGAAGCGGCGCGTGATCAGGGCGCGCTTGACTTCCTGGATCGCCTTGGTGACCTCGATGCCACGGGGGCACGCGTCGGTGCAGTTGAACGTGGTGCGGCAACGCCACACGCCGTCCTTGTCGTTGAGGATCTCCAGGCGCTGCTCGCCCGCCTCGTCACGGCTGTCGAAGATGAAGCGGTGCGCGTTCACGATCGCGGCCGGGCCGAAGTACTGGCCGTCGTTCCAGAAGACCGGGCAGGAGGACGTGCACGCCGCGCACAGGATGCACTTCGTGGTGTCGTCGAAGCGCTCGCGGTCCTCGGGGGACTGGAGACGCTCACGCGTCGGCTCGTTGCCCTTCGTGATGAGGAAGGGCATCACGTCGCGGTACGCCTGGAAGAACGGCTCCATGTCCACGACCAGGTCCTTCTGGACCGTGAGGCCCTTGATGGCCTCGATGGTGATGGGCTTGGAGGGGTTGATGTCCTTGATCAGCGTCTTGCAGGCGAGACGGTTCTTGCCGTTGATGCGCATGGCGTCGGAGCCGCAGATGCCGTGCGCGCAGGAGCGGCGGAAGGTCAGGGACCCGTCCAGCTCCCACTTGATCTTGTGGAGACCGTCGAGCACGCGCTCCTTCGGGTCGATCTCCAGCTGGAAGTCCTCCCACGTCGCTTCCTCGGAGATCTCCGGGTTGAAGCGGCGGATGCGGAAGGTGACCGTGATGTAGGGCGAGTCCGCGAAGCCGGGCTCCGGCGCGCCTGCCGTGTCGGCCTTGTCCAGGGTCGGGGTTGCCATCAGTACTTACGCTCCATCGGCTGGTAGCGGGTCTGGACGACGGGCTTGTAGTCGAGGCGGATCGAGTCCTTGCCGCCGTCCGCGACCTCGCGGTACGCCATGGTGTGGCGCATGAAGTTGACGTCGTCGCGGTTCGGGTAGTCCTCGCGGTAGTGACCGCCGCGGGACTCCTTGCGCGCCAGGGCCGAGACGGCCATGACCTCGGCCAGGTCGAGCAGGTTGCCCAGCTCGATGGCCTCCAGGAGGTCGGTGTTGAACCGCTTGCCCTTGTCCTGGACGGACACGTTGCGGTAGCGCTCGCGCAGCTCGCCGATCTTCTCGACCGCGGTCTTGATCGTCTGCTCGGTGCGGAAGACCATGACGTTGGCGTCCATGGTCTCCTGGAGCTCCTTGCGGATGACCGCGACGCGCTCGGTGCCGGTCGCCGACAGCAGGTTCTCGACCTGCGCCTGGACCTGCGCCGCCGGGTTCTCGGGGAGCTCGATGTAGTCCGCGGTGTGCGCGTACTCCGCCGCCGCGATGCCCGCGCGCTTGCCGAACACGTTGATGTCCAGGAGCGAGTTGGTGCCCAGGCGGTTGGCGCCGTGCACGGAGACACAGGCGACCTCGCCGGCCGCGTACAGACCCGGGACGACCGTGGTGTTGTCGCTGAGGACCTCGCCCTGGACGTTCGTCGGGATGCCGCCCATGGCGTAGTGCGCGGTGGGCTGGATCGGGATCGGGTCCGTGTAGGGCTCGATGCCGAGGTAGGTGCGCGCGAACTCCGTGATGTCCGGGAGCTTGGCGTCGAGCTGCTCCGGCGGGAGGTGCGTCAGGTCGAGGTAGACGTGGTCGCCCTCGGGACCGCAGCCGCGGCCCTCGCGGATCTCCGTGTAGATGGAGCGCGAGACGACGTCACGGGACGCGAGGTCCTTCATGACCGGCGCGTACTTCTCCATGAAGCGCTCGCCGTCCTTGTTGCGGAGGATGCCGCCCTCACCGCGGGCGCCCTCCGTCAGCAGGATGCCCATGCGCCAGATGCCCGTCGGGTGGAACTGGAAGAACTCCATGTCCTCCAGGGGCAGTCCGCGGCGGTAGCACGCGGCCTGGCCGTCACCGGTCAGGGTGTGCGCGTTGGAGGTCACCTTGAAGAACTTGCCGGTGCCGCCCGAGGCGTAGATGACCGACTTCGACTGGAAGACGTGGATCTCGCCGGTCGCCAGCTCGTAGGCGACGACGCCGGCGGACTTCTTGACGCCGTCCTCCTCGACCAGGAGCTGATCGAGGACGTAGAACTCGTTGAAGAACTCCACGCCCTCCTTGATGCAGTTCTGGTAGAGCGTCTGGAGGATCATGTGGCCGGTGCGGTCGCCCGAGTAGCAGGCACGGCGGACCGGGGCCTCGCCGTGGTTGCGGGAGTGACCGCCGAAACGGCGCTGGTCGATCTCACCGGCGGGCGTGCGGCCGAACGGCAGGCCCATCTTCTCCAGGTCGAGGACCGCGTCGATGGCCTCCTTCGCCAGGATCTCGGCGGCGTCCTGGTCGACCAGGTAGTCGCCGCCCTTGATCGTGTCGAAGGTGTGCCACTCCCAGTTGTCCTCCTCCACGTTGGCGAGCGCGGCGGCCATGCCGCCCTGCGCCGCGCCCGTGTGGGAGCGGGTGGGGTAGAGCTTCGTCAGCACGGCGGTGCGGCTGCGCTTGGTCGACTCGATGGCCGCGCGCATACCGGCGCCGCCGGCGCCGACGATGACGGTGTCGTACTTGTGGATCTTCATCGTTGAATTCCTCAGTCCCTCAGCCCGTGGACTAGCGCATGTTCGGGTCGAAGGTGAAGATCACCAGCGTGCCCAGCAGGACGGTGAACACCGTGGCGGTGTAGAGCAGCATCTTCAGCCAGAAGCGGGTGTTGTCCCGCTGCGCGTAGTCGTTGATGACGGTGCGCAGGCCGTTGGCGCCGTGCAGCATGGCCAGCCAGAGCATGGCCAGGTCCCAGATCTGCCAGAACGGGGACGCCCAGCGGCCCGCGACGAACGCGAAGCCGATCTTGGAGACGCCGCCGTCGAGGACGAGCTGGATCAACAGGTGGCCGAGGACCAGGACGACCAGCACGATGCCGGACAGCCGCATGAACATCCAGCCGTACAGCTCGAAGTTCGTACGGGTGGACTTCGGGGTCTTCTTGGTGCGCTTGCGCGGGGCCTCGATGAGCGGGGCCGGGTGATCGGTGTCGTACAGGCTCGCGCCCTCGACTTCGCCGATCGCGGCAGCGGAAGAGGTTTCGGCAGACATCTCAGTCCTCAGCTCCCGAACAGTTCACGGACGGCATGGCCGAGCACCGGGTAGAGCGCGCCCACCATCAGCACGACCCAGACACCCACGACGGTCCAGAGCATCTGCTTCTGGTAGCGCGGGCCCTTGGCCCAGAAGTCGACCGCGATGATGCGCAGGCCGTTGAGCGCGTGGAACAGGATGGCGGCCACCAGGCCGTACTCCAGACACGCGACGATGGGCGTCTTGTAGGTCGCCACGACTTTGTCGTACGCCTCGGGGGAGACACGCACGAGAGCGGTGTCGAGGACGTGGACGAACAGGAAGAAGAAAATGAGGACGCCGGTGACTCGATGAGCCACCCAGGACCACATTCCTTCCCGGCCGCGGTACAGCGTTCCAGCCGGCACGGAAGAACCCTCCGGGAGCGGTGTCGAGGGCCGGCCGGCTTCAGTGTCGGTCTGACCCGGCCGGGTACGGTCCACCGGCCCCGGTCATCGTAGCGACGAGATGTCGGTTCCCTTGCGCCGGGTCCATAGGTGTGATCAAACAGGCAATCAAACAGGCTCGTACGGCCTAGAGAACGCCGTGTGCCGCGCTCGGGGCGTCCGGTTCGGGCTGGCTTGCCACGAGATGGGCGAGCCGGGCGCGGGCGAGGCGGCGCAGTTCGTCGGCGGCGATCGAGCGCTCCTCGTCCGGATCGTTGTTCATCCGCAGCCGGATCCCGCTCAGCACCTGGTCGAGGTGCTCGGCCGGACTGAAAGCGTCGAGACAGATCACGAAGGCGTGCCGGAAGGTGCTCTCGTACGCTGCGTGTGCGGCCCGCAGCGCGGTGCGCGCGGACTGCGGCGCGCTCTCGTGCAGGCCCGGCGAGGACTCGTCGGCCAGCGCCTCGGCGAGGTCGGCGGCGCTCAGGTCGTAGCTGGCCTCGTCGGCCGCGGCGAGCAGCGACTCCAGGTCCGGGTACGGGCGGTGGGCGGCGAGCCGCAGTGCCCAGCGGCGGCTGGCACAGCATGCGAGCAGGGCGGTTTCGGCGGCGCCGACCGGGGCGAGATTGAAACGGTCGAGCCCGTCGGGCCGTGGCGGGGCCGCCGGAACGGATGTGCCCCGGAGCTGATTCGGTATGGCTGCCCGCCCCTGGGCACGAGGAGTGTGATGAAGTGTCGGCGGTCGCTTCCGGGGGCCGGCGTGGGAATCGCTGGACAGCGTGGGCTCCTCGAACACTGCGCGGGACGCGGCAGTACGGGACGGGGCGTGCTGCGAAGCACGGAGACTGGAGTGGAAAGTGAGGTGGGAGTGCCGCCACGCTATCCACGTGGAAAGCGAGCTGCCCGACTGTTGCGCGATTTTCACCCGGACGTGCACACCGGGTCGCCCGCGGTGGACGGACTCCCGGGCCCTTCGGCGTACCTTCGCCCCAGTTGTCCGGCCGGTATCGGGGGCCGCCGGGTCCGGCCTTACTGTTGTTGGACGGGAGGTTTCTGAGTGATGTCGCGTTTCAGGATGTCACGGGCCCGGAAGGCGGGATCCGAAGACCCGAAGCGGTCGTCCTCCCCGTCGTCCGAGGCGCGTGCCTCCCAGCCTCGTGCGCCGCGGTCCCGCCCCGCCTGGCTGCACCGGCCCCGTGGCCGGCGCGCGCTGGTGCTCAAGGTCGCCGTCGCGGGCGCGGCGGTGCTCGCCCTGATCATCGCGGTCTGGCCGGACGACGACACCCACGGCGGACACGGCGGCCCCGCCGACAACAAGCGCGCGTCCTCCGCGCTGCCCTCCCCCTCGCCGATCTACCCGATCTCCTCGCCGCCCCGGACCATCCCCTCGGTACGCGAACACCGGCCCGCGCGCGGGCCCGGCTTCCGGCCGGTGGACGGGACGCGGGTGATCGTGGATGTCAACAGCCAGAGCCTCGCGGACGAGGGCAAGCTCTTCGCGCAGGAGCTCGGCGCCGACTACGTCCTGGGCGGACAGCCCCGCGAGGGCGACGTCGAGCTGGCCCTGACCCCGCCGCCGGCCGGCCAGAAGCCGGTGCCCGAGTCGTACACGCTGACCACCCGTGACCGCCGGGTGCGGATCACCGGGGCCGACGACGCCGGGGTCTTCTACGGCACCCGCACCCTCAAGCAGGCGCTCAAGGGCGGCGGCGTGATGCCCGAGGGCGTCGTCGACGACCGGCCGGACAAGCCGCAGCGCGGCCTCAACCTCGACATCGCGCGCAAGCCGTACACCGAGGCGTGGATCGAGGACCAGCTGCGCCAGATGGCCGACCTCAAGCTCAACCAGCTCGGGCTGCACTTCTCGGACGACCAGGGCTTCCGCATCGAGTCGTCGAGCCACCCCGAGATCGTCTCGCGCGAGCACCTCAGCAAGCGCGATGTGCAGCGGATCGTCGCGCTCGCCACCAAGCTGCACATCACGGTGGTCCCCGAGATCGACTCGCCCGGACACCTCGGCGCGGTGCTCGCCGCCCACCCCGACCTCCAGCTGCGCGACAAGGACGGCAAGGCGGTCAAGGGCGCCATCGACATCGCCAACCCCGCCTCCGGCCGGATCGTCGACGACCTGCTGCGCGAGTACGCGGACCTGTTCCCCGGCACGTACTGGCACCTGGGCGGTGACGAGTACCAGGCCCTGACGGTGAAGTCCCCGGAGACGTCCTTCCCGGGGCTCGCCACCGCGGCCCGGGACAAGTACGGCTCCAAGGCGGGCATCCGGGACCTGGCGACGGGCTGGCTCAACGACCGTGCGGCGGTGCTGCGTTCGGCCAACGCCGGGCGCACCCTGAAGGCGTGGAACGACGGCTTCTTCGCCGGCGGCGAGGTGGCCGCCGACCAGGGCCGCGAGGTCGAGTACTGGACCGGCAAGGAACCCGGCGAGCGGGCGCCCGAGGACCTGCTGGCCCAGGGCCGCCCGCTGGTCAACCTCAACGACGAGTACCTGTACTACGTCCTGGGGGAGCCCGGCCCCTTCAAGTACCCGACGGGCAAGCGGATCTACGAGGAGTGGACGCCGCTCGTGGTGCGCGGCACCAAGCCCGTGGACGGCAAGTACGCCCCGCAGATCCTGGGCGGCCGGTTCGCGGTCTGGTCGGACGTGCCGGGTGCGCAGACCGAGGAGCAGGTGGCGCGCGGCATCCGGCTGCCGCTGCGGGCCACGGCCCAGAAGCTGTGGGACGCGCGCACGCCGACGATGGACTGGGAGGACTTCAAGTCCCTGGCGGACCGGCTGGGTTGAGCGGGCCGGCTGGGTTGAGCGGGCCGGCTGGGTTGAGCGGGCCGGCTGTAAAGGCGCCGCCGGGAAGGGCGGTCATGGCCCCTCAGCTGCTCCGTGGAGGCGTGAGCTTGTCGAGGTCGAGACTGATCTCGAAGGGCACCGGGCGCCGAAGCGAGCCCCGGAAGATCCCGGCGGGCGCATAGGCCGCCGTAGGCTCGTCGAGCTCGTACACATGAACCACGGGTGCGCCATCCTCATCTTCGATGCACCAGTAGTGCGGAATGCCGGCTTCTGCGTACTTGCGGAGCTTGACCGTCCGATCACGGTGGGCGGACTCGGGGGAGACGACCTCCACGACGAGCTTCACGTCCCCGGGGGCGTACCAAGTGCGGTCGGGGTCGTAGGGCAGATCCGTCAGCAGGAGGTCCGGCTCGGGTCGGTTACGGGCATCGAGGCGGATGGTCATTTCCCGTTCGACCTCGACGCCGGTCGGTGCCTGCGCCATGAGGCTGGTGGTCAGAACGGTGATGAGCCGGCCGTGCCAGGACCGCTGGGGCGACAGCACGAATACGAGGGCTCCGTCGATCAACTCGGTGTGGCGCGGCGCATCGGGGAGGTGATCAAGATCCTCCGCGAACCAGCCTTCCGCGCGGGGCGGGCGCATCCAGTCGGGCAGTGCGGTCATGGCTTTTCACGGTAGCGGTTGCGGTCTCGGGAGGCCGGAAGCTCCCTGGATCCACGGAATCGGGGACGCGGACAGGGAGCGACCCGGAGGCGTCGGCGTGCGCAGGGGTGGCTGAGCGCCAGGACGCGTTGGCCACCCGTTGGTCACGCGGTGGTTGTACGGAAGCCGTGCGCGCCGGATGCCGCCTGGTCAGAGCGCCACATGTGCGGAGGACGACCGGGGCCGCCACCCCCCACAGGAGAGGCCCCGGCCGTCTTCCGGCGGGGCCGTTGTGGCGACCCCGTACTTGCTTCAGCGCCGAGCGTGCGTTTTCTGTCACACCCCGCTGTGTCAGTGGGTCGTTGCAGGTTGTACAAGTCGTGGACTTAGGGGGCGCCGAGGCCGTAGCGTGCAGACTCGCGTTCGGGGACGCGACAGTGGTGACCAGCGGTGACATCGAAACAGCCAGTCAAGACAGGGTGCAGGGATTGCTGGGGGACGACGCGGAGCTGACCGCCGCGGTGCTCAGGGCGCAGGACGGGGACGAGGAAGCCTTCCGTGCTGTCTATCGCGCTGTCCACCCGCGCCTGCTCGGCTACATCCGCACCCTGGTCGGCGAGCCCGACACCGAGGACGTGGCCTCCGAGGCCTGGCTCCAGATCGCCCGTGACCTCGAACGCTTCGAGGGCGACGCCGACCGGTTCCGCGGCTGGGCCGCCCGCATCGCCCGCAACCGCGCCCTCGACCACATCCGGATGCGCGGCCGCAGACCCGCCGTCGGGGGCGACGAGAGCGAGCTGACCGGACGGCCCGCCGCCTGCGACACCGCCGACGAGGCTATGGAGGCCCTCGGCACCGGACGTACGATGGCGCTCATTGCCCAACTCCCGCAGGACCAGGCCGAGGCCGTGGTGCTGCGCGTGGTGGTCGGCCTCGACGCGAAGAGCGCGGCGCGGACTCTGGGCAAACGGCCCGGCGCGGTGCGGACCGCCGCGCACCGGGGCCTCAAGCGGCTTGCTGAACTGCTCGGCGCGGACGGCTCCCCGGGGGACGTGGCCCAGGATGTGGAGGAGCTGGGCGCCGTGCCGTCGCAGCGAGCGCCGGAACGCGGTGTGACGCAATCGCGCGCCCGGACGCAGAAGGACATGTGATGGCTGACGAGCGGCACGAGTGGCTTGACGGGGATGCCGCCGATCGACTGCTGCGCGGCGAAGGGGTCGAGCCCGGTGACGAGCGGGCCCGCGCCGAGGCGGACCGCCTCACGGCCCTGCTGCGCTCCCTCGGTCCCGCCGAGCCGGCCACCACCGAACTCCCCGGCGAGGAAGCCGCCCTGGCCGCCTTCCGCAAGGCCCGCCCCGAAGGCACCGCGTACGACGGCGAAGCGCTCGGTGTCGTACGGGTCGGACGGGTGGCCGAGCTGCCCGGGGCACCCCGGCGCAGACGGTTCGCACCGGTACGCCTCGGCCTCGCCGCGGCGCTGGCCTGCTGTGCGATCGGCGGGGTCGCGGTAGCCGCGGGCACCGGTGTGCTGCCCGGTCCCTTCGCCTCCGACGGGCAGGATCCCGTACCCGCCTCCACCGTCTCGGCGGCGGTGACCCCGGGCCCCGTCGCCACCTCGCCCACCTACTCCCTGCCCCCGGGCTCCCCGAGCCCCGACCGGGCGGTGCCGTCCTTCGGCACGCCCGCACCGGGCGACCCCACCCACCGGGCGAGCCCCGGAGGAGCTGCCACGGGCGGCACCTCCGACCCCGGCCGCAAGGACCCCGACCCGACGTCCGGCCCGGGCGGGGACGAGGGCGGTGCGGGCGGCTCGGACGGTAATCGGTGGCTGGCCCGGACGACCGAGGCCTGCCGCGAGTACCGCTCGGGGAAGCTCGACTCGAACAAGCGCCGTGACCTGGAGTCCGAGGCCCATGGGTCGGCCGCCCTGAAGGGCTTCTGCGATCTGGTCCTCGACGGCAAGCCCGGCAAGTCGAACGGCGGAGGCGGCACGGGCTCCGGCGGCTCCGGCGGCGACGGGCACGGCGGCGGCAAGGGCGGTGGCAGGGGCAACGGCGACGGCGAAAGCCCCGGGAACAAGTACGGCGGCGGAGGCGGCGGCAAGCAGAGCTCCGTCGGGCCCCGCCCCGGCCGGCTCCTGGACTGGTTCAAGCCCGCAACGCTCGGCCCGGCCGCCTCACACTGAGGCCCAAGAGCCCGCAGTAACGTTTTTTGAGACGGCGGCGCAGTACAGAGTGAGCCGACTGGTCATCGGCGGCGCAGATGAGCCGGGGTTCCCCCCGTACCCATGGCTCCGCGCGAATGGCGCGGGCGGGACACGTTCCCCCGGTCCCGCCCGCGCCCCCCCCCACGCAGAGCGACCGCGCGACGCTTCGGCTACCAGGAGACGACGACCTTGTCGCCGATGTGCACCTGGTCGAACAGGGCCGAGACCTTGGCCTTGTCCCGGACGTTCACGCAGCCGTGCGAGGCGCCGTTGTAGCCGCGCGCCGCGAAGTCGGACGAGTAGTGCACCGCCTGGCCGCCGCTGAAGAACATCGCGAACGGCATGGCCGTGTGGTAGATCGTCGAGACGTGGTCGCGGCTCTTCTCGAAGACCTTGAAGACGCCCTCGCGGGTCGGCGTGTACTGCGAGCCGAAGCGGACGTCCATCGTCGACTGCACCTTGCCGTCGACCACCCACGACAGCGTGCGGCTGGTCTTGTTGATGCAGATCGTGCGGCCCGTCATACAGCGCGGGTCGAGCTTGGCGGTCGGCTTGTTGACCGCGCGGCCCGCCAGCTCGTCGGCCGTCGGCCTGGTGGTCATGCCGAGCAGCTTGTCCCAGGTCACGGTGTCCGTCGCGCCCGTCGCCGGGAGCCCGCGCTTGCCCTGGAAGCCCTTGACGGCGGCGGTGGTCGCGGCCCCGTACGTGCCCGTCGGGGTGTCGTCGAACCAGCCGATCTGGGC
This sequence comes from Streptomyces sp. CB01201, assembly GCF_002803085.1. Lineage (GTDB taxonomy): Bacteria > Actinomycetota > Actinomycetes > Streptomycetales > Streptomycetaceae > Streptomyces > Streptomyces hundungensis. The sequence continues at coordinate 40,580 of NZ_NNBJ01000004.1, forward strand.
GAGGCGGGCCTGGAGCTCCTTGACCTGGGCGCCCTTGGAGCCGTTGGACATCAAGACCTTCGCCGGCGGCGCCGGCTTGGCCGTCTTGGTGGCCGGGGCGCCGGAAGCGGCCGGCGAACCGGACGGCTTGTCGTCGGTGGCCGCGGAGGCGGACGCGGCGGGCGTGCCCTTGGCCGGCGTCGAGGCGGAGGGTGCCGCGGGAGTGGCGGGCGCGCCCGCGTCCGCGGTGCCGCCCTGCGGACCGCAGCCCACGGCCACCGCGATGACCGCGGTCGCGGCGAGGGTTCTGGCTATGAGAGTGGTGCGTTGGTTCCGGCGCATCGGTCGCCCCCTGTTCCTGTGGTGTCCCCTGAGACAGATTCCCGGCCCGAACGGTTGCAAAAGCTGCCGCGGGCATCGCGGATGTTGTGAGCAAGCTCCCAGCGTGCGCCTCTCCACCCGCCGCACGCCCGCCGCTACAGTCCGTCGCGAGGGTTGGGTACCAGTGAGTAGTAGAGCTCTAGCGGGAGGCACAGCACATGGCGCGCGAGTCTGAATCCGGGTTGCCCATCGAGCCGGTCTACGGACCGGACACCCTCGCCGGATGGGATCCCGCGGAGAAGCTGGGCGAGCCCGGCTCGTACCCGTTCACGCGCGGTGTCTATCCGTCGATGTACACCGGCCGGCCGTGGACCATGCGGCAGTACGCGGGCTTCGGTACCGCCGTCGAGTCCAACGCCCGCTACAAGCAGCTCATCGCCAACGGCACCATGGGCCTCTCGGTCGCCTTCGACCTGCCCACCCAGATGGGCCACGACTCGGACGCGGCGATCGCCTCCGGCGAGGTCGGCAAGGTGGGCGTCGCCATCGACTCCGTCGACGACATGCGCATCCTGTTCGGCGGCATCCCGCTCGACAAGGTGTCGACGTCGATGACGATCAACGCCCCCGCCGCGCTGCTGCTCCTCATGTACCAGCTGGTCGGCGAGGAACAGGGCGTCGCCGCCGACAAGTTGACCGGCACGATCCAGAACGACGTGCTGAAGGAGTACATCGCGCGCGGCACCTACATCTTCCCGCCGAAGCCCTCACTGCGGCTGATCGCGGACATCTTCAAGTACTGCCGGGCCGAGATCCCCAAGTGGAACACCATCTCGATCTCCGGCTACCACATGGCCGAGGCCGGGGCCTCGCCCGCGCAGGAGATCGCGTTCACGCTGGCCGACGGCATCGAGTACGTCCGCACGGCGGTCGCGGCCGGCATGGACGTGGACGACTTCGCGCCGCGCCTCTCCTTCTTCTTCGTCTCCCGCACCACGATCCTCGAAGAGGTCGCCAAGTTCCGTGCCGCGCGTCGCATTTGGGCCCGGGTGATGCGGGACGAGTTCGGCGCGAAGAACCCCAAGTCGCTGATGCTGCGCTTCCACACGCAGACCGCGGGCGTGCAGCTCACCGCCCAGCAGCCCGAGGTCAACCTGGTCCGCGTCGCCGTCCAGGGTCTCGCGGCGGTGCTCGGCGGCACCCAGTCGCTGCACACCAACTCCTTCGACGAGGCGATCGCCCTGCCGACGGACAAGAGCGCCCGACTCGCCCTGCGCACCCAGCAGGTGCTCGCGTACGAGACCGATGTGACCGCCACCGTCGACCCCTTCGCCGGGTCGTACGTCGTCGAGAAGATGACCGACGAAGTGGAGGCGGCGGCCGTCGAACTCATGGAGAAGGTCGAGGAGTTGGGAGGCGCGGTCAACGCGATCGAGCACGGCTTCCAGAAGGGCGAGATCGAGCGCTCCGCGTACCGCATCGCGCAGGAGACCGACTCCGGCGAGCGCGTCGTGGTCGGCGTGAACCGCTTCAAGGTCGACACCGAGGACCCGTACGAGCCGCTGCGCGTCGACCCCGCGATCGAGGCCCAGCAGGCGGCCCGGCTCGCCACCCTGCGCGCCGAGCGCGACCAGGCGGCGGTGGACGCGGCCCTCGCCGAGCTGAAGAAGGCGGCCGAGGGCGAGGACAACGTCCTGTACCCGATGAAGGATGCCCTCAAGGCCCGCGCCACGGTGGGCGAGGTCTGCAACGCGCTGCGCGAGGTGTGGGGGACATACGTTCCCACGGACGCGTTCTGATCTGCGCTTTTCATTCGTACGGGTGACCGGGGGCGGAAACCGCACGCCCCCGGTCACTCTCGTGAAGAGTGAGCTTCCGACAGGGAGGATGCCGTGGCCGTAGTGCAACACGAGCTGACGATGAGCGAAGCCGCCGACCTGCTCTCCAGTGCGCTGCGTGGTCACCGTGTGGAGATTCTCCAGGGGAGGCTCACTGTGACACCGCCGCCGGACGGCTCGCATCAACTGACGCTGACCAGGCTCGGCCGGGCATTCGACCGGGCGGGGATCGTGGAGGCGGGGTATGAGTACGTCCAGGGCGTCGGCCTCTGGCTGCCCACGCTTCCGCAGGACTTCGCGATCCCGGACTTCGCGGTCGTGGACGAGGACTTTCGTGATGCCCACGTCCGGAAGAACTGCTACGCACCGAACGTCTTCCGCCTGGTGGTCGAGGTGACGTCGTCGGACTGGTCCGACGACCTCGGCCCGAAGGTCGAGTGTTACGCCCAGGCCGGGATCCCCGTCTACCTCGTCGCCGACCGTAAGCACGACGAGGTGCTCCTGTACCAGGACCCCGTCGACGGTAAGTACGCCAAGCCCCAGCTCTACAAGCGCGGGCAGAGCGTGCCGGTGCCGGAAGTCGTGGGCGTCGCCCTGGAACTGTCCGTGGACACCCTGCTCGACGGCGACTGACCCCGCGACTCTCGTTCGGCCGGGGTCAGCGGGGTCTGCCCGCCGGGATGGGCTTGCGGGCCAGTGCGCCGCGCAGGAGCGGCGTCGCCCAGCGTTCCACGTAGCGGTTGAGCAGCCAGGCCAGGAGCAGCATCGCCGCGACCGTGAGGGCGAAGGTGGCCGGGGCCGGGATGTGCAGGCCGCGGTGGAGTACGCCCACGACCACCCAGCCCAGGTGCTCGTGGACCAGGTAGAACGGGTAGGTGAGGGCGCCCGCCACGGTGAGCCAGCGCCAGTTCGCCCAGCGCAGGTGGCCGAGCGCGATCAGGCCGACCAGCACGAAGCCCAGCGTGATGATGGCGATGATCACCGAGGCGTGCCGGTTGGAGAAGGCCGCCGGATTCGGCTTGTGCCACAGGCCCGCGACCGCCCAGTGCTGGCCGATGGCCCAGCTGACGGCGACGATGCCCCACGCGGTGACGTCACGCCGGTTGCGGTGCAGCAGGTACAGGCCCATGCCGCCGATGAAGAAGGACGCGTACTCGGGCATGAACACGGCGTTCAGGAAGGGCTGTTGGGCCGTCGCGGTGAGCGCGGCGGCCAGCGTCCAGCCCGCGCAGAACAGCACGACGCGGCGCCGGGTCGCGCCGGGCAGCACCACACAGACGGCGAACAGGGCGTAGAAGCGCAGCTCCGCCCAGAGCGTCCAGCACACCCCGAGCACCCGGGGCACCCCGACCGGCATCTGGAGCATGGTCAGGTTCACCACGAACTCGCTGGGCGTGACGGTCTTGTAGACCACCCACGGCAGCGCGAACACGGCGGTGATGATGATCAGCGCGGCCCAGTACGCCGGGTAGAGCCGGGAGACGCGCGAGGCGAAGAAGGAGCGCAGGGGCCGGCCCCAGCCGCTCATGCAGATGACGAAGCCGCTGATGACGAAGAAGATCTGCACCCCGAGGCAGCCGTAGGAGAACCACTCGTGGGCGGACGGGAACAGCTTCTTGGGGGAGGCGCCCCAGCCCCGGCTGATGTCGCCCGAGCGGCCGCCGTAGTGGTAGAGCGCCACCATCAGGGCGGCGACCAGGCGCAGCCCGTCGAGCGCGCGCAGCCGGGAGACCGGGGCCGCCACCGGGGCGCGCTCGGGCGCCTCCTCCTGCGGCTGACCGCCGCCGGTGCTTCGTACCCGCGGCAGGGTGTTGGTCACGGCGCTCCTCTTCCCGGCGTTCCGCTGCGGCCCGTCGGGCCTTGGCGTCGACAGAGTAGGACCGCCACGGCCCGCGAACGGGGCCGTGGCGGTGGAGTTCCGCTGTCCGACGCGGAGCGTTCATCTGCTGCCGGAACGGGTTTGCCCGGGCGTCGCCTGGGGCGGGCGTCAGGCCGCGCCGAGCGGGGCGAGGTAGTCGTCCAGTCCGGTGGCGTCCGTTCCCGCCCAGCCCACGTATCCGTCGGGGCGGACCAGGAAGAGGCCGCGCCCGTACGCCTCGTACGGGCCCAGCTCGTGCACCCGGACGAGGTCGGACGCGAGGGCGGGGGCCGGGGTGTCGAAGGCGAGCAGGGTGAAGTGCGGGCCGCGCAGGAGGTCGAAGATCCTGCCCTCGGGCAGGATGCCGTCCGGGGCGCGGTCGCCGGCTTCCAGGGCTCCGGCCCGCCCGGCGGAGAGCGGGCCGCCCCGGTAGCCGAGGCCGAGCTGGCCGGTCTCCGACCGGCGTCTGCTGTTCTCGCCGACCATGGCCGTGCGGTGCAGCCGGGTGCTCATGCCGAGCACCCCGGCGGCGATCGGCCTGCGCTCCTCCTCGTAGGTGTCGAGCAGGGTGTCGGGGGCGCCGTGGCGGAGCACCTGGGCGAGCTTCCAGCCCAGGTTGTACGCGTCCTGGACGCTGGTGTTGAGGCCCTGGCCGCCGGCCGGGGAGTGGATGTGCGCCGCGTCGCCCGCGAGCAGGACGCGGCCCGCGCGGTAGCGGTCGGCGAGCGCTGCCCGGGGCCGGAAGTCGGAGGCCCAGTGGACCTCGGCGACCTGCTCCTCGGTCATGGGCGTACGGGCCGCGACCACCTTGCGGACGCCCGCGTCGCTGGTGTCGGGGACGGCGCCCTCGTCGGCGTACTGGGCGATCAGCTGGAACAGGCCGGGCCCGCCGGGCAGCGGGCAGATCAACACGCTGCCCTCCGGACTGCCGTTCCACAGATGCCAGTTGAGGTCGTCGACGAGTGCGTCCGGGGTCATGGTCAGGTCCGCGACGAGCATGGGACGGGGGTCGACGCTCTCGCCTCGCAGGGCGATGCCGAGGGCGCGGCGGATGCCGGAGCGGCCGCCGTCGGCGGCGACGAGGTGGCGGGAGCGGACGGTACGGCCGTCGGCCAGGGCGGCGGTGACGCCGTCGGCGTCCTGGGTGACCGCGGTCACCTCGGCGTCGAAGACGACATCGCCGCCGAGGCTCCGCAGGTGCGCGTACAACAGGTCCTGGAAGCGGGCCTGGCCGATGAGCAGGCCGTTGGCGTGGGGCTCGCGCTCGGTGGGCTCGTAGCGCTCGATCATGTCCCACTCGCGGCCGCGCTCGGTGCCGTCGGGGCCCACCCACTCCAGCATGCGCGGGTAGGCGCGGCCGGCCCGCAGCACGGTCTCGACCAGGCCGAGGTCGTCGAGCAGCTCCAGGGTGCGCGGCTGGAGGCCCTTGCCGCGCGAGCCGGGGAAGAGCCGGTCGGACCTCTCGACGAGGAGGGCGGGGACGCCGCGCCGGGCGAGGTCGATGGCGAGCACGAGACCGGTGGGCCCGGCGCCCACGATCAGGACGTCGGTGGACTCGGGAAGGGCCCCGGAGCCGGTGGCGGGAGCGGTCGCGGGCACGGGTTCCTTAACGTCGTTAAGTTCCATGTTCGGAAGCGTGCGCTTAACGGTGTTAAGTTGTCAAGGTGGCTACGACGAAGATCGACCGGGCGCAGGTCGCCGACACCGCGCTGCGGCTCCTGAACGAGGTGGGCCTCGACGGGCTCACACTGCGCGCCATCGCGAAGGAACTCGGGGTCCAGGCGCCCGCGCTGTACTGGCACTTCAAGAACAAGCAGGCGCTGCTGGACGAGATGGCGACCGTCATGTACCGGCGGATGGCCGCGGACGGCCCGCCGGGACTCGCCGAGCCCACCTGGCAGGGCCAGTTGTGCGCCGTCAACCGCGCCCTGCGCGCGATGCTGCTCGGCTACCGCGACGGCGCGAAGGTGTACGGCGGCGCCCGCTTCACCGGTACCGACCACGCGGAGGCCCTGGAGGCCCACCTCGGCCGGATGTGCCAGGAGGGCTGGACGCTGCGCGACGCGGTACGGGCGGGCACGCTGGCGTACGCCTACACGATGGGCTTCGTCGCGGAGGAGCAGGGCAGCGTGCCCGCGCCGGGCGGGCAGGGCGAGTCCGTCGACGTGGCCGCCCGCGCGGAGCGCCTGTCCGCCTACCCGCTGGCGGCCGCGGCGGGCGCGGACATCTTCGAGTCGTTCGACGAGCGGTTCGAGGAGGGGCTGACCGTCCTGGTGGCCGGCATCGAGGCGACGTACCGCCCACGGGGGTGAGCCGCGGCTTCCCGGCGCCGGAGTCCGCGGCTCCTGGTGGCTAGGCCCGCCGCGGCGTCAGCCGCCGGACCCGCCGGGCCACCCGGCGCACCGTCGCGTTGCGCGGGATGAAGCCCAGCTGGGACGGGATCGCGCCGGGCAGGGCGAGCGCGGTCAGGCGGCGGCGCTTGAAGTACCGCCAGGTGTGGGTGTTCAGGGAGGCCGAGAGATAGCGCTCGGCCGCGCCGCGCAGGTCCGGGCGCAGCTCGGGCTGCATCGCATAGCCCACCGCACGCAGCAGCTCCGGCAGGTCCACGGCCGGGTGTGCCTCGCCCTCCAGGGGCGGGAGCATCGCGTCCGCGATCGTCACCGGGACCCGGTTGCTGTTCTGGTACGGGGCGATCCGGTCCAGGAGCAGCTCGGTGCCGACCCGGGCCACCGCGATGCCGTAGAACGCCGACGCCGTCAGGAGCGCCGTCGAGAAGCAGCCCACCACGAGCGCGGGGGAGAGGCGCTCGTAGAGCACCTCGGCCATCAACGGGCGTTCGAGGAAGGTCAGTTGGACGTCGAGCGTCACCGCCTCCGCCTCCAGCGCCTGCGACCAGGCCGGCGGCGCCGACGGGTGCGGCTTGAAGACGATCCGCCGATGGCCCCGCGCCGCAGCGCCCCGCAGCATGCGCAGGTGCAGCTCCTCCTCCTGGGCCGGGGTGAGGATGGACAGCGCGGACAGGTACTGGCCGAGCAGGAGGGCCGGCGGCTCGCCCTCCGAAGGCAGGCCCAACTCGGTTTCCGCTGCGGCCAGTTCACCCACCGTCTGCACGAAGGCCGCCGTCGGCACCGTCTCGCTCGGCACGCCGAACTCCCCGAGCAGCAGGGGCCGCAGCTCCGGAACCAGGTCCAGGTGCAGCACCCGGCGCACCCGTGAGCCGATCAGCGGGTCCAGCTTGTTGCGCGTCGGGCCGTACGTCATCAGGCCGTCCGCGTACACCGTGATCGGCGCGTCCGGGAAGAGCTGGGCGACCGCCTGCGCCGGGTTCACCTGGATGGACTCAAGGGCGAGCTCGATCCGGTCGTCCCCGAGGTCCCACAGCACCCTCAACTGCCGCTCCCAGAGCGGGACATCGTCCGGGCGCGGGGACCAGCCGCCCGGGTGGAAGGGGGCGATCGTGTCGTTCCAGGAGAGCACCCCGTCGAATCGGCCGCGCAGCAGCTCGAAGCCCGGCATGGTGTCGAGCGACGGCGACACCTCCGGCGCGGGCGCGTTGTTGCTGATGAGCAGCAGCCGCCGGTCGGCCGTGGGGAAGCAGCCGCTGTCGAGGGCGGCGGCGAGCGTGGCCACCCCGTACAGGGTGGACGCCGCGAAGATCTGGGTCGTGGGCATCAGGCGGCAGCTCCCGCCGAGGGCGCGGCCGGGCGGTGGCGCAGCCTGCGCAGCCGGGCGGCGCGGCGCGCGTCCATCGAGTTCAGCGCGTCCCTGAGGTGGTCCTGCGGCAGCCGTTTCAGCGCGCCCGCGCTCAGGGCCTTGAGTTTTCTGGCCACGGCCGGTTCGAACCTTTCGATGCCGCTCATATGGTGGGAAATGATCGCGCAGTACGTCCGTACGGCTTTCGGGAGCAATTCGTCCGCATCCCGGTCCGCGGCCGTCTCCGCTATTACTTGATCGAATGCGCGAATGAAATCGAGTTGTCGCACATCGCCGATTTGCGTCAGCGAGGAGGCGACCCCGCGCCGGTAGAACACGCCGAGCTGCCCCGTCACCGCGAAGGACTCCGCCTCGCGGTGCAGCCGCCAGATCCACGGCCGGTCCTCGGCCGTGCGCAGCCCGTCGGTGAAGTGGAGCAGCCCGCGCTCGGCCAGCCTGCGGTGGTACATCCCGGCCCAGGCGAACGCGTAGTCCACCGAGGTGGAGCGGGTGGCGGGCAGGATCGCCTCGCGCGGAGACATCACCTCACCGCGCCGGCCGTGCGGCACCCGGTGCACCGTACGCTCCTGGCCGGTCACCTGGACGTGGTCGGTGCGGACGAAGTCACAGCCCAACTCCTCGATGACGGAGAGGAGTTGGGAGAAGTAACCGGGAGCGAGCCAGTCGTCGCCGTCCAGGTACGTCAGATATTCGCCGCGGGCCGCGTCCAGGCCGGTGTTGCGGGCCGTGGCCAGACCGCCGTTGCGTTCGTGTCTGAGCAGCACCGCCCCCGGCAGCTCGCGCTCGGCGCGTTCGAGCAGCTCGATCGTGCCGTCCGACGAGCAGTCGTCGACCAGCAGGAACTCGAAGTCGTCGCGGGCGTTCGCGCGCAGACTTCGCAGGGTGTCGGATGCGTAGGCGCGCACGTTGTAGAACGGCACGATGACGGAGAGCTTGACCACGGCGGTGACGCTATGGCGCCGTTCCGTCATTCGTCCTGTCCGGCACCAAGATGATGGGTGAACGAAGAATGGCGGGACTGTTAACCCGTCCGCCGGGCCGCCCCGCACTCCTTGAGTAGTCGCGCTGTTAACCAGTTGTTGCAGTCGAGTTGGGCCGCGAATACGCGGGGCTTCCTAGTTTCTACGGCGTGCCATCACGTACCGATTCAAGGCTGCGGATCGCGGTTCTCGCGGATTCGGACACCCGGTGGAAATGGGGTGCGCTCACCGCGCGCCGCCTCGCCGAACAGGCTCCCGGGACCGACTCCGCCGCGACCGCGCCCCTCGCCCCCGAACTCGACGGCTTCCTGCTCCGGGGCCGCGCCACCCCCACGCCTCGCCAGCTCGCCGAGGTGGGGGTCGCGGCGGACGCCCTGCGCGAAGTGACGATGGCTCAATTCCTGGATGCCGTGGCCAAGTCGGGCTCGGCAGGTGCGGCGTACGACGTCATCGTGCTCGCGCTCGTCGGCGGCGCCGCCCAGGCCGCGCTGCACGGGCTCGCCGCCCGGCTGCGGGGCCGGAGCCGCCGCCCCGTGATCGTCACCGGCTATGTGGGCGTCGTCTACGAGAAGCTCGCCGACGGTCTGCTCCTGCGGCACGGCGCCGACATCGTGCTCGCCAACTCCCGCCATGACGCGGCCCGTTTCCGCGCGGTGTACGAAGGCGTGGGCGCCGACGCCTCCGCCGTCACCGAGGCCGCGCTGCCCTTCCTCGGCGGCGCCGCCTACACGGCCGAGCCCGGCCGCGACACGGTCGTCTTCGCCGCCCAGCCCTCCGTGCCGGAGAGCCGCGCCGACCGCCGGTACCTCCTTGACCGCCTGGTCGGGCACGCCCGGCTGCACCCGGAGCGCGAGGTCGTCCTCAAGCTCCGCTCCAAGCCGGGCGAGCACACCACGCACATCGAGGAACACCCCTTCCAGAAGCTCGCCAAGGGCATCGACCTGCCGCCCAACTTCTCGCTGGCGTACGGGAACATGGGCGGGATCCTGGACCGCGCCGACCTCCTGGTGACGGTCTCCTCGACCGCCGCCCTGGAGTCCCTGCACCGCTCGGTGCCGACGGCCGTCCTCACCGACCTCGGTGTCCGCGAGGTCCTCGGCAACCACCACTTCCTCGGCTCCGGCTGTCTGGCCTCCTGGGACCGGCTCGACGCCGGGCACCGGCCCGTGCCCGACCCCGAGTGGCTCGCCGCCCAGGGTGTGGCCCCGGGTGACGCGTACCACCGCGCCTTCGACCAAGTGCGGTCCCGCGTGGCCGAGTTGCTCGCCGCGGCGAGCCTGCCGCCGATCGCCCCCTACTACACCGCCGCCACCGCGCCCGGCTACCTCCCGGGCATCCTCGCCCGCCACCACCTCGCCCCCGACGGCACCCCGCTGCCGGGCGCGGCCCCCGCCACCGAGCGGACCGGGCTGCGCCGGGTGATCAGGGACGCCGTGCGCGACGCGGCGCGCGGCGCCTACCGCCACGGCGTGCAGCGGGTCGCGCCCGTCATCCGCCGGATGGGAGAACTGTGATGCCCCCGACCGCCGCACCGAGCACGCCCCCCAAGGTGCTCGCCGTCATCCCCGCCCGGGGCGGCTCCAAGGGTGTGCCCGGCAAGAACCTCGCCTCCGTCGCCGGGGTGCCGCTCGTGGTGCGGGCCGTGCTCGCCTGCCGGGCCGCCCGGCTCGTCACCGACGTCGTCGTCTCCACCGACGACCCGGCGATCGCGGCCGCCGCCCGCTCGGCCGGCGCCGACGTGGTCGTCCGCCCGGCCGGGATCTCGGGCGACACCGCCAGCAGCGAGGCCGCCGTCCTGCACGCCCTGGACGCGCACCCGGACGCCCGGGTGGTGCTGCTCGTGCAGTGCACCAGCCCGTTCCTGACCCGCGAGGACGTCGAGGGCGTGGCCGCGGCGGTCCTGGAGGACGGCGCCGAGACCGCCGTCACCGTCGCCCCCTTCCACGGCTTCCTGTGGCGCGAGGACGAACTCGGCGGCGGCCAGGGCATGGGCCACGACAAGTCGTTCCGGCCGCGCCGCCAGGACCGTCCGCAGGACTTCCTGGAGACCGGCGCCGCCTACGCCATGGACGCCGAGGGCTTCCGCACCCACCAGCACCGCTTCTTCGGCCGCACCGCGCTGGTGCGCACCGACCCGGCACGGGTCCTGGAGATCGACGAGCCGCACGACCTGGACCGGGCCCGCGCACTCGCCCCCGTCCTCGACCGGCTGCCCACCCCGACCCGCGACGACGTCGACGCGGTCGTCCTCGACTTCGACGGCACCCAGACCGACGACAAGGTCCTCATCGACTCCGAGGGCCGCGAACTCGTCGCCGTGCACCGCGGTGACGGGCTCGGCATCGCCGCCCTGCGCCGGGCCGGGCTCAGGCTGCTCGTCCTGTCCACCGAGCAGAACCCCGTCGTCGCCGCCCGCGCCCGCAAGCTCAAGATCCCGGTCCTGCACGGCATCGACCGCAAGGACCTCGCGCTCAAGCAGTGGTGCGAGGACGAGGGCGTCGACCCCCAGCGGGTGCTCTACGCCGGCAACGACGTCAACGACCTGCCCTGCTTCGCCCTCGCCGGCTGGCCGGTGGCCGTCGGCAGCGCCCACGACTCGGTGCGCGCAGCGGCGCGTGCCGTGACCCGCACCCCCGGCGGCGAAGGAGCGATCCGCGAGATCGCCGCCTGGCTCCTCGGACCCGAACTCACCCACACCCCACCGCCCCCGCACGCCCCCGAGACCCACCACACCCCCGCCTGACCTCCCCGCCCGACCTCCCCATCCGATGTAAGGAAAGACCCTCATGAGCAACCGTCTGCGCACCCTCGGCAGCCGCACCGCAGGCCCGGGCCACCCCGTGTACGTCACCGGCGAGATCGGCATCAACCACAACGGCGACCTCGACAACGCGATCGCCCTGATCGACGCCGCCGCCGACGCCGGCTGCGACGCGGTCAAGTTCCAGAAGCGCACCCCGGAGATCTGCACTCCGCGCGACCAGTGGGACATCGAGCGGGACACCCCGTGGGGCCGGATGACGTACATCGACTACCGCCACCGGGTGGAGTTCGGCGAGGACGAGTACCGCACCATCGACGCGCACTGCAAGGAGCGCGGCATCGATTGGTTCGCATCGCCGTGGGACACCGAGGCCGTCGCGTTCCTGGAGAAGTTCGACGTGCCGGCCCACAAGGTGGCCTCCGCCTCGCTCACCGACGACGAGCTGCTCCGCGCCCTGCGCGCCACCGGCCGCACCGTCATCCTCTCCACCGGCATGTCGACGCCGAAGCAGATCCGGCATGCGGTCGAGGTGCTCGGCAGCGACAACATCCTTCTGTGCCACGCCACTTCGACCTACCCGGCCAAGGCCGAGGAGCTCAACCTGCGCGTGATCAACAGCCTGATGGCCGAGTACCCCAACGTGCCGATCGGCTACAGCGGCCACGAGACCGGCCTCCAGACCACGCTCGCCGCCGTCGCGCTCGGCGCTGCGTTCGTCGAGCGCCACATCACTCTGGACCGCGCGATGTGGGGCTCCGACCAGGCCGCCTCCGTCGAGCCCGGCGGCCTGACCCGCCTGGTCCGTGACATCCGCACCATCGAGGCGGCGCTCGGCGACGGCGTCAAGAAGGTCTACGACTCCGAGCTGGCCCCGATGAAGAAGCTGCGCCGCGTCGCCGGCGTCGTCGCCCAGGCCGAGGCCGCCGACGCCGAGAGCGCCGGGGACCGCGCCCCGGCCGCGGTCTGAGGGGGCGGGCCCGCCGTGCCTCGGGACACCTCCGCCACGCTCGCCTTCGTGGAGAGCCCGGTCCAGCTGCTCAACGTCCTGGAGTGGGCCCATTCGGCGGGCCCGCTGCTCGACGGCGTACCCGCACAGCAGCGTCCCGAGGCGCCCGACCTCTCCGGGCTGACCGTCGTGGTGCTCTCGCCGACCGACCCCATGTCGCGCGGCCAGCTGCGCCGGATGGCCGAGCTGGCCCGGGACGCCGGCACGAAGGTGCGCTGGGAGGAGGCCCGGGGCGGCCTCACGGCGCCGCTGCACACCATCGGCGGGCTCACCCCGATGCTGCGCAGGGCCGACCGGATCGTCATGGGCGACCCGTTCTCGCGCTACGTCCAGCTCCTGCTCACCGTCTCGCGCGCCCGTGACCTGGTGGTCGTGGACGACGGGACGGCCACCATGGAGTTCGTCTCCCAACTCGCCCGCGGCGAGCGCCTGGTGCGCTGGCACCGGCGGGGCAGCCGGGCCGGCATACGTGACCTCGTGTTCGCGCCGGTCTCCGCGGCGGCCCGCCGCCGGCTCACCCCGGCGCGGCGCCGCAGCGTGGAGGTGTTCAGCGCGATGCCCGTCGAGGCGCCCGAGGGCGTCACCGTCACCGCCAACACCTTCGGCTGGACGCGGGCGGGCTTCGGGCCGCCGCGCCTGACCAAGGGCGCCGACCTGGTGGGGACTTCACTGGTGGAGACCGGGGTCGTCGACCCGGAGAGCTACCTCGCCGCGGTCGAGCAGCTGGCCCGTACGCACGGGGTGACCCGCTACTTCGCGCACCGCAGGGAGTCCGCCGAGAAGCTGCACACCCTGCATGCCCGCACCGGCCTCGAAGTCGTACGGCCCGATCTGCCGCTCGAACTCATCGCGCGCCGGGGCCCGGTGGGCCGCACGATCCTCAGCTTCCCCTCCACCGTGGTACACACCCTGCCGCTCGCGCTCGCGGGGACCGGGGTACGGGTCGTGGTCTGCGACATAGACCCCCGGTGGCTCACCGACAAGGCCTCGCCGCGCGCCCAGGGCTTCCTCGACGGTGTGACGGGGGCGGCGCGCCGGGCCCACGGCCTGGCCAGAGTGGCTGCCTAGGGCGGGGCGGCGGATGTCGTCCGGCCCGGGGGAGGACGGCCGCTCCTACTCTGGGGGGAACGTCCATGCCCGGACATCGGGCGGAAGGATGAAATAGTTTACCCAGTTGTCACGAACGGCATGCGCCGTGCGACCAGCTTTCTTTCCCCTATGCGGCTGAACTTTTGTTGATCGCGCGTGAGTTGACCCTCCGAGAGGCCTACCCTCAACGAGTGAACCAGTTGATGTCCCGTGAGTCGTCCGAAGCCGATCTGCCCGGCGAAGCACCGCTGCCCGGCGAGCTGAGCGAGGCGCTGTTCGCCGAACTCGTCGCCTTCCGGCGGGACTTGCACATGCATCCCGAGCTCGGCAACCAGGAGTTCCGGACCACCGCCGCGATCAAGGCCCGCCTCGAAGCGGCCGGCCTCGAACCGCGGGTGCTCCCCTCCGGCACCGGCCTCATCTGCGACATCGGAACCTGGGACCATGAGCGTCCCGTGCTTGCGCTGCGCGCGGACATCGACGCGCTGCCCATCCCCGACGCCAAGGCGGGCGTGCCCTACCGCTCCACCGTGCCCGACCGCGCGCACGCCTGCGGCCACGACGTGCACACCACCACCGTCCTCGGCGCGGGCCTGGTCCTCGCCGAGCTGCACCGCCAGGGCCTGCTGCCCGCCCCCGTGCGGCTGCTCTTCCAGCCCGCCGAGGAGGTGCTGCCCGGGGGTGCGGCCGATGCCATCGCGGCCGGCTGCCTGGACGGCGTGGGCCGGATCATCGCGGTGCACTGCGACCCGCGCGTGGACGCCGGGCGCATCGGCCTGCGGCACGGCGCGATCACCTCCGCCTGCGACCGCCTGGAGGTCTCCCTGGACGGGCCCGGCGGCCACACCGCGCGCCCGCACCTGACGACCGACCTGGTGACCGCCGTCGCCCGGGTCGCCGCCGACGTGCCCGCGCTGCTCGCCCGCCGCATCGACGCCCGCGCGGGCCTCGCGCTGACCTGGGGCCGCATCGAGGCGGGCCACGCCTGCAACGTCATCCCGATGCACGCCGAGCTGGCCGGAACCGTGCGCTGCCTGGAGCTGGCGGCCTGGCGCGACGCGCCCGACCTGGTGCACGCCGCGATCGACGAGGTGGCCACCCTGCACGGGGCCAAATCGGAGATCAACTACGTCCGCGGAGTCCCCCCGGTCGTCAACGACCCGATCGTCACCGAGCTGCTCGCGGAGGCGATGACGGCCCGCCGCGGGGCGCACGCGGTGGAGGACACGGAGCAGTCGCTGGGTGGCGAGGACTTTTCCTGGTACCTGGAGCACGTACCCGGGGCGATGGCCCGCCTCGGGGTCCGCACTCCGGGCTCGAATGCCCGGCTCGACCTGCATCGGGGTGATTTCGACGCGGACGAGGCCGCCATCAAGGTCGGGGTCGAACTCTTCACCGCCGCGGCGCTGCTCGATGGCAACCGCTCGTAACCGGACACTTCATCCTCTGTTCGCGGCGATTCGATAACGGCTTACGAACAGGGCTTTACGCGACATCTACGCGCGTTACGATCCGACGCGAAACCAGCGCCGGTAGGGGCGCCTCGGTTCAGGTTTGAAGGGACCTCCTCGTGCGCCGGGTATCCAAGATCGCTGCGGCAGGTATCGCCACCGCCGCGCTCGCGCTTTCCGCCACCGCCTGTGGCTCCACGTCCTCCCAGAAGGACTCGGGCAACTCCTCCTCGTCCGCCGCGGGCGGCAAGGGCGTCAAGATCGGTGTCGCGTACGACGTCGGCGGCCGTGGCGACCACTCGTTCAACGACTCCGCCGCGCGCGGCATCGACAAGGCCAAGGCCGAGTTCGGCGGTGACGTCAAGGAGCTGACCGCCAAGACCACCGACACCGAGGCCGACCGCGAGCAGCGGCTGACCGACCTCGCGGGTGCGGGCTACAACCCGGTCATCGGCATCGGCTACGCGTACGCGAACTCGATGAAGAAGGTCGCGGTCAAGTACCCGAACGTCACGTTCGGCATCGTCGACTCCGTCGTCGAGGGCCCCAAGAACATCGACAACATCGTCTTCACCGAGGAGCAGGGCTCCTACCTCGCGGGTGTCGCCGCGGCGCTGAAGACCAAGACGAACCACGTCGGCTTCATCGGCGGCGTCGACGTCCCGCTCATCAAGAAGTTCGAGGCGGGCTTCAACCAGGGCGTCAAGGACACCAAGCCCGACGTCAAGGTCGACAACCAGTACCTGTCGCACGGCTCGGACACGTCCGGCTTCGCCAGCCCCGACAAGGGCAAGGAAGCCGCCCAGGGCATGCTCGACAACGGCGCGGACGTCATCTACACCGCCGCCGGCTCCTCCGGCACCGGTGCGATCGAGGCCGTCGCGGGCAAGAAGGGCGCCTGGGCGATCGGGGTCGACTCCGACCAGTACCAGCAGGCCTCGCTCTCCAAGTACAAGAACTCGATCCTGACCTCGGTCGTCAAGAACGTCGACATCGGCGTCTACGACCTGATCAAGTCGATCAAGGACGGCAAGCCGCTGGTCGGCACCAACAGCTACCCGCTGGCCAAGGGCGGCGTTTCGCTCGCCACCAGCGGTGGCTTCATCGACGACCTGAAGCCGCAGCTCGACGCGGCCCAGAAGAAGATCGTCGACGGCTCCATCAAGGTCAAGACGACCCCGTGACCCGGGACGGTCACTGACCGTCTCCCGTTGCATCCGGCCCGGTGAAGCAGGGACCGCCCTGCCTCACCGGGCCATAACGAAGTGTCAACTCTACGCGCGTAGGCCGGAGTTGGCGCGCCAGGAGTGTGCTGAACTACTAGGCCGGGCGTCCGGCCGGTGGCCCAGTGCGCTTCCAGGCTTCCCCGGAAGCTTCCCGCCCCCCGCTCCTGCCCACGAGGAGAGTGCGCCATCAACGCGTCCAGCCCTCCCGCCGTCGAACTGCGCGGCATCACCAAACGATTCCCCGGTGTCGTCGCCAACAAGGACATCGACATCACCGTCCGCAAGGGCACCGTGCACGCGCTGTGCGGTGAGAACGGCGCCGGCAAGTCGACCCTGATGAAGATCCTCTACGGCATGCAGAAGCCGGACGAGGGCACCATCACCATCGACGGCGCCCAGGCCTCCTTCTCCAGCCCGGCCGACGCCATCGCGCTCGGCATCGGCATGGTCCACCAGCACTTCATGCTGGCCGACAACCTGACCGTCCTGGAGAACGTCGTCCTCGGCGGCGAGAAGCTGTACGGCATCGGCTCCAGGGCCCGCAACAAGATCAAGGAGATCTCGGACGCGTACGGCCTCGGGGTCCGCCCGGACGCCCTCGTCGAGGACCTCGGGGTCGCCGACCGCCAGCGCGTGGAGATCCTCAAGGTCCTCTACCGCGGCGCGCGCACCCTCATCCTCGACGAGCCGACCGCGGTCCTGGTCCCGCAGGAGGTCGAGGCGCTCTTCGACAACCTGCGCGAGCTCAAGGCCGAGGGCCTGACCGTCATCTTCATCTCGCACAAGCTCGGCGAGGTCCTCTCGGTCGCCGACGAGATCACGGTGATCCGGCGCGGCACCACCGTCGGCACCGCCGACCCCCGCAGCACCACCACCAAGCAGCTCGCCGAGCTGATGGTGGGCAGCGAGCTGCCCTCGCCCGAGACCCGCGAGTCGACCGTCACCACGGTCCCGATGCTCAAGGTCGACGGCCTGCGGCTGGCCGCCACCGACCCCGACGGGGTGGTGCGCGAGGTGCTGTCCTCGGTGTCCTTCACCATCCACAAGGGCGAGGTGCTCGGCATCGCCGGCGTCGAGGGCAACGGCCAGGCCGAGCTCGTCGAGGCCATCATGGGCATGCGCATCCCCGACGGCGGTGTCATCACGCTCGACACCACCGACATCTCCACGGCCCCCACGCGCAAGCGCCGCGAGGACGGCATCGGCTACATCCCCGAGGACCGCCACCGCCACGGCCTGCTCCTGGAGGCCCCCCTCTGGGAGAACCGGATCCTCGGCCACGTCACCGAGAAGCCCAACTCCAAGGGCGCCCTCCTCGACAACAAGGCCGCGCGCAAGGACACCGAGCGGATCGTGCGCGAGTACGACGTGCGCACCCCCGGCATCGAGGTCACCGCGGCGTCCCTGTCCGGCGGCAACCAGCAGAAGCTGATCGTCGGCCGCGAGATGAGCCACAACCCCAAGCTGCTGATCGCCGCGCACCCCACCCGGGGCGTGGACGTCGGCGCCCAGGCGCAGATCTGGGACCAGATCCGCGAGGCCCGCCGCGAGGGCCTTGCCGTACTCCTGATCTCCGCCGACCTGGACGAGCTGATCGGCCTGTCCGACGCCCTGCGGGTGATGTACCGGGGCCGTCTGGTCGCCGACGCCGACCCCGCCACGATCACCCCCGAGGAACTGGGTTCCGCCATGACCGGTGCCGCCACCGGCCACCTGGAGCACCAGGAGAACACTGGGGGAGAGGACCGATGAAGAAGCTCACCTCCCGCATCGACAAGGAGAAGCTGCTCCTCGCGGTCGCGGCCCCCGTGCTCGCGCTCGTCGCGGCCCTTGTCGTCACCGCGCTGATCATCCTCGCCACCGGCAAGAACCCGTTCCCGGCCTTCAACGACATGCTGTCGTACGGCTCGGCGAGCGACAGCCAGGTCTACATCCTCAACAAGGCGACGACGTACTACCTGGCGGGCATCGCGGTGGCCATCGGCTTCCGGATGAACCTGTTCAACATCGGCGTCGACGGCCAGTACCGCCTGGCCGCGTTCCTCGCCGCGGTGGTCGGCGGCGCGCTGAGCCTGCCCGGCATCGTGCAGATCCCGATCATCATCGTCGTCGCCATGCTGGTCGGCGCGATGTGGTCGGCGGTCGCGGGCATCCTCAAGGTCACCCGGGGCGTCAGCGAGGTCATCTCGACCATCATGCTGAACGCCATCGCGACCGCGATCATCGCCTATCTGCTCCAGCCCGACCGGCTCGGCCAGCTCGACGAGGCGGGCACGCTCGTCTCGACCAAGCCGCTGCCCACGTCGTCCTGGTTCTTCACCATGGACATGGGCCCGGCCGGCCAGCTGTGGGGCTTCATCGTCGTCGCGGTGCTCGTCGGCGTCGCGTACTGGTTCACGCTCGGCCGCACCCGCTTCGGCTTCGACCTGCGGGCGGTCGGCCAGTCCGAGTCCGCGGCCGCGGCCAGCGGTGCCAACGTCAAGAAGATGATCGTCACCAGCATGATCATCTCGGGTGCGGTGGCCGGTCTGGTCGGCATGCCGACGTTGCTCAACGACAGCCACCAGTTCGACAACAGCTTCCCGCTCGGGCTCGGCTTCACCGGCATCGCCATCGCCCTGCTCGGCCGCAACCACCCGGTGGGCGTCGCGCTCGCCGCGCTGCTCTGGGGCTACCTGGAGCGCACCACCGGCCACTTCGAAGTGATCGGTTACGACAAGGAGATCCTCGGCGTGATTCAGGGCGTCATCGTCCTGTGCGTCGTGATCGCCTACGAACTCGTCCGCCGTTACGGCCTCAAGCGCCAGCAGCAGCGCGTCGGCGCCGAGCTCGCGGCCCAGGCCGCCAAGACCGAGACGGAGGTGACGGCATGAGCGTCACGACCGAAACGACCACGACCCCACCGCCTCCGGCCGGGGTCAAGCGGGGCAACGCCAAGCGCAAGTTCTCCCTCGCGCAGGTCCTGATGATCATCGCGGGCGCGCTGATCCTCGTCTCCGCCGTACGCATCATCACCGGCGCCAACCAGCTCACCAGCGAGGGCCAGATCAGTGCCGCGCTCGGCCTCGCGGTGCCCATCGGGCTCGCGGGCCTGGCGGGCCTGTGGTCCGAGCGGGCCGGCGTGGTCAACATCGGCCTCGAAGGCATGATGATCCTCGGCACCTTCGGGGCCGGCTGGGTCGGCTGGCAGACCAGCCCCTGGCTCGGGCTGCTCGCGGGCATCGGCTTCGGTGTGCTCGGCGGACTGATCCACGCGGTCGCCACCATCACCTTCGGCGTCGACCACATCGTCTCCGGTGTCGCGGTCAACCTGCTCGCGCTCGGCGTGACGCAGTACCTGGCCAAGCTGTTCTTCAACGGCGGCGAGGCCCAGGTCAAGGGCGGCAACCCCAAGCAGTCGCCGCCCGCGGACGCGCTGCCCAGCTTCTCCGTCCCGGGTCTGTCCTCCGGTCTTGAGTCGCTCCAGAACCACCACTGGTTCCTGATCTCCGACCTCGCGGGCATCGTCGGCGGCCTGGTCACCGAGGTCTCCTGGGTCACCGTCATCGCCGTCGCGCTGTTCGTCGGCACCTGGTGGCTGCTGTGGAGGACGGCCTTCGGCCTGCGCCTGCGCTCCTGCGGCGAGAACCCGATCGCGGCCGAGTCGCTCGGCGTCAACGTGTACTCCTACAAGTACGCGGCGGTCGCCGTCTCCGGCGGACTCGCCGGTCTCGGTGGCGCGTTCCTCGCCCTGGTCACCTCGCACATCTACCTGGAGGGCCAGACCGGCGGCCGCGGTTACATCGGCCTCGCCGCGATGATCTTCGGCAACTGGCGTCCGGGCGGACTCGCCATGGGCGCGGGCCTGTTCGGCTTCTCCGACGCGCTCCAGCTGCGCAACGGCGGTCCGACCGTGCACGCCCTGCTGCTCCTGCTCGTCGTGCTGCTCGCGGCGCTCGCGGGCTGGAAGCTGTACAAGAAGGCCACGCTGCAAGCCGCGATCAGCGCGGTGATGGCCGTGCTGATCCTGGTCTGGTACCTGCTGACCGACGACGTGCCCGGCGACTTCGTCGGCGCGACCCCGTACGTCGTGACGCTGCTCGTCCTGTCGCTCTCCGCCCAGCGTCTGCGGATGCCCAAGGCGGACGGCATGCGCTACCGGAAGGGCCAGGGCAAGTGACGCCGGCGCCCGACTGGGACGCCCTGCGCACGGCCGCGCGCGAGGCCATGTCCCGCGCATACGCGCCGTACTCGGGCTACTCGGTCGGGGCCGCGGCCCTGGTCGACGACGGGCGCACCGTCACCGGCTGCAACGTCGAGAACGCCTCGTACGGCATCGGCCTGTGCGCCGAGTGCGGTCTCGTCTCGGCGCTCCAGCTGTCCGGCGGCGGCCGGCTGACGCACTTCACCTGCGTCGACGGGCACGGCGACGTGCTGGTTCCGTGCGGCCGGTGCCGTCAGCTGCTCTTCGAATTCGGCGGCCCCGAGCTCCTGTTGGAGACCCCGAAGGGCATCCTGACGCTGGCCGAGATGCTGCCCCAGGCCTTCGGCCCGGACCACCTGAAGTAACCCGGCGGCCCCCGCACAGCCCGTGCGGGGGCCGCTCCTTCAACTCCCCTCTATGCGCGTAGAGTCGCGTACGTACCAACGTGCACCAAGCCGGAAGGAATGCCATGGACGTCATCTCCGTCATCCGCACCAAGCGAGACCGGGGCGAGCTGTCTCCCGAGCAGATCGACTGGGTCATCGACGCCTACACGCGCGGCGAGGTCGCCGACGAGCAGATGTCCGCCCTGGCCATGGCCATCCTCCTGAACGGCATGAACCGCACGGAGATCGCCCGCTGGACCGCGGCCATGATCGCCTCCGGCGAGCGCATGAACTTCGACTCGCTCTCGCGCCCGACCGCCGACAAGCACTCCACCGGCGGCGTCGGCGACAAGATCACCCTGCCGCTCGCCCCGCTGGTCGCCGCCTGCGGCGCGGCCGTGCCGCAGCTCTCCGGCCGGGGCCTCGGCCACACCGGCGGGACGCTCGACAAGCTGGAGTCCATCCCCGGCTGGCGCGCGCTGCTCTCCAACGAGGAGATGCTGAACGTCCTCGACACCACCGGCGCGGTCATCTGCGCGGCGGGCGACGGCCTGGCCCCCGCCGACAAGAAGCTGTACGCGCTGCGCGATGTGACGGGCACGGTCGAGGCGATCCCGCTGATCGCCTCCTCCATCATGTCCAAGAAGATCGCGGAAGGCACCGGCTCGCTGGTCCTGGACGTGAAGGTCGGCACCGGCGCGTTCATGAAGAACATCGAGGACGCGCGTGAACTCGCCTCCACGATGGTCGCGTTGGGCACCGACAGCGGCGTCAAGACGGTGGCCCTGCTCACCGACATGTCCACCCCGCTCGGCCTGACCGCGGGCAACGCGCTCGAAGTCCGGGAATCCGTCGAGGTGTTGGCGGGCGGCGGCCCCGCCGACGTCGTCGAGCTCACCATCGCGCTGGCCCGCGAGATGCTGGACGCGGCCGGCATCAAGGACGCCGACCCGGCGAAGGCCCTGGCCGACGGCTCCGCGATGGACGTGTGGCGCCGGATGATCGCGGCCCAGGGCGGCGACCCGGACGCGACCCTGCCGGTCGCCCGCGAGCAGCACGTCATCACCGCCCCCTCCTCGGGCGTCCTGACCCGCCTCGACGCGTACGACATCGGCGTGGCCGCCTGGCGCCTCGGCGCGGGCCGCGCCCGCAAGGAGGACCCGGTCCAGGCCGGCGCCGGCGTCGAACTCCACGCCAAGCCCGGCGACACGGTCACCGCGGGCCAGCCCCTGCTGACCCTGCACACGGACACGCCGGAGAAGTTCGAGTACGCGCTGAAGTCGCTGGACGCGTCGTACGACGTGGCGCCGGCCGGCACGGCGTTCTCGGCGACGCCGATCGTGCGGGAACGTATCGCCTGACCTGGGGATTCCTCATATGGGTGAACGGGACCGGTGGACCTGTGCCGGTCCCGTTCGGCATGCTGGACTCGTGACGAACCGACGCAGGGAGACCGCCATGAGCGCACTCACCGTCGACCACGCCGGCAGCGGCCACGAGTGGGACGACGTCGTCCGGATCTGGGAGGAGACGGACGCACCCGAGGGCTGCAAGGTGGAGATCATCGAGGGGATCGTCACCGTGTCACCACCGCCATCCGACGAACACAACGACACCGCTGAACAGCTACACCGCCGCCTCTACAGCGTGATTCCAGAGGACTGGGGCGTTTACCAGACTCTCGGCGTCGCCCTCCAGCAGAGCGCGGGCCTCTACGTGCCCGACCTCGTGGTCATGCCGCGATCACGCCTGAGCCAGGGGCCGGACGGGCGTACCGCTGCGGAAGACGCCGAGCTCGTCGTCGAGGTCACCTCCAAGAGCAACGCCAACCATGACCGGGTGACGAAGACCCACGGCTATGCCAGGGCAGGCGTGCCGTTGTACTTGCTCCTCGACCCCTGGCACTCCGGTCGGCCGACCGCGACGCTCTACGGCGAACCGGAGCACGGCACCTATCGCGTCCTCGGCACGGTCGAATACGGCGAGAAGCTGACGCTGCCCGCGCCCTTCGACCTGGAGATCGACACCGGAAGCTTCCCGGTCGACTAGCCCGGTCGGCTTCCGCCACCGATGAATTCCACGCCCCGCCCCGGTCTCACCGTTGTGGAAGCCACCGAGCCCCCGGAGCAGCACCCTGTCCTCGTCGTCCCCGACCCCGTCACCTTTGCCGACGTCCCGCACCTGTGCGAGCGGCTGCGCCGGCTCTACGGAGGCGGGGCCGCGGAGGTCGTGTGCGACCTCGCCGCGGTGACCCGGGCCGACCTCGCCGCCGTCGAGGCCGTGGCCCGGCTGCGGCTCACGGCCCGGCGGGCCGGGAGACGGGTCCGTATGCGCAACGCCGGGGCCGGGCTGGTGGCGCTCCTGGAGCTGACGGGGCTGGGGGGCGAGTAGGGGGCGGCGCCCCCGACGGCCACCCCGGCCCCATCCCTATGCCTACGGCGTCTCCGGGTTGCCCTCCGCGTCCAGGCGGGCCGGGAGGTTGAACAGGGGGAACCAGCGGTCCGTGTCCAGGAACGAGCAGATGCCGGAGACCTTGCCCCCGCTCGTCTCGATCACCATCAGGGCCCACGGCGTGAAGCCGCCCGCCGGGTCCGGGTGGTAGTGGGCGAACGCCGGGGTGCCGTTGGCCACCGTGGGGAGCAGGCGGGAGCCCCGGCAGACCTCGCCCACGCCCAGCATCCAGCCCACGATGTCGTCGTGGCCGCGCAGCCACAGGTCGTACGGCGGCATGGACAGCGTCGCGTCCTCGTGGAGCAGGGCGGTCAGGGCCGTCATGTCGTAGCCCTCGAAGGCCGCCACGTACCGCTCCAGGAGCTTCTGCTGCTCCTCGTCCAGCGGGTCCGCCGCGTCCGACTGCTTCGGCTCCGACTCGGCCAGCGTCGAACGGGCGCGCTGGAGCGCCGAGTTGACCGATGCCACGCTCGTGTCGAGCAGCTCGGCGACCTCCGCCGCCTTCCAGGCGAGCACCTCGCGCAGGATCAGCACCGCGCGCTGCTTGGGCGGCAGGTGCTGGAGCGCCGCGACGAAGGCGAGCCGCACCGACTCCCGGGCGAGCGCGGCCTCCGCCGGGTCCTCGATGGTGGGCAGCACCCGACCGTCCGGCACCGGCTCCAGCCAGGTCACCTCCGGGCGGGAGTTCAGCTGGGCGTTGGCCACCGGCGTGGCCGCCGTCAGGTCCATGGGGCGGGCCCGTTTGTTGCCCGCGGTCAGCATGTCCAGACAGACGTTGGTCGCGATGCGGTACAGCCACGAGCGCAGCGAGGAGCGGCCCTCGAACTTGTCGATGCTGCGCCACGCCCGCACCAGCGTGTCCTGCACCGCGTCCTCCGCCTCGAAGGCCGAGCCGAGCATCCGGTAGCAGTACCCCGTCAGCTCTCTTCGGTGTTCTTCGAGGCGTACGTCCAGATCCGCCGCCGCTGCCAGATCACTCATCGGTCCACCCCGCGTCGTGCCGTGTAATGCCAGCACTTCGGAAGCTACCCGACCCCACTGACAATCGCGCGTGAACCGAAGAACGCGCAGGTCAGTGACGGGCGTGCGCCAGGTGAAGACGGTGGGTGCGGCGCTCGGCGCGGGCCGCGTGCGAGCCGTACAGGGTCACCGAGACGACGCCGAGGACCGCGAGGACGCCGAGCAGCACCGTGGCCGGCCAGCCGCCCGCATGGAAGGCGACCGCGCCGAGCGTGCCGCCCGCGCTGGAGCCCAGGTAGTACGCGGACTGGTAGAGCGCCGAGGCCTGGGCGCGGCCGTGCTTGGCGGTGTGGCTCACCGAGGAGGAGGCGACCGCGTGGCCCGCGAAGAAGCCCGCGGTGATCAGGACCAGGCCGGCCAGGATCGCGGGGAGCGAGGACGCGAGCGACAGCAGCAGGCCCGCCGCGGTCGTGGACACCGCCAGGTACAGGGCGCCGCGCCGGCCCACCCGGGCCACCAGCTTGCCGGCCGCGGCGGAGGACACCGTGCCGACCAGGTAGACCAGGAAGATCGAGCCGATCAGACCCTGCGGCAGGTTGAACGGGGCCGCGGTGAGGCGGTAGCCGATCACCGTGTAGACCGCGCCGAACACCGTCATGAACAGCGCGCCGATCGCGTACAGCCGGACCAGGAGCGGGTCGGCGAGGTGGCCGCGCACCGTGCGGGCCAGGGCGCGCGGGTTCAGCGAACCCGGCGTGAAATGACGGGCCTTGGGGAGGAGGAGACGGAACGCCACCGCGCACAGGGCGGCCAGCGCGCCCACCGCGAGCAGCGCCGCGCGCCAGCCCCAGGCCTGCGCGACCCAGCCGGTCAGGATGCGCCCGCTCATGCCGCCGATGGAGTTGCCCGCGACGAACAGGCCGATCGCCGCGACCAGCGCCTTCGGCTTCACTTCCTCCGCCAGGTACGCCATCGCCGAGGCCGGAAGCCCCGCGATCGCCGCACCCTGCACCGCGCGCAGCGCCACCAGCCAGCCCACGTTCGGCGCGAACGGGACGAGCAGGCCCACCGCCACCGCGACGGCCAGCGACACCGTCATCATCCGGGTCCGGCCGAACCGCTCGGACAGCGCGCTCAGCGGCAGCACGAACAGGGCGAGCGCGCCGGTCGCCGCCGACACCGTCCAGCTGGCCGCGCTCGCCGTGGCCCCGAGGTCCGCGGAGATCAGCGGCAGCAGGGCCTGGGTGGAGTAGAGGAGGGCGAAGGTGGCGACACCGGCGGCGAAGAGCGCGAAGCTCATCCGGCGGTAGCCGGCGGCGCCGGGGGTGAGCTGGAGCGGGGACGACAAGGGGGAGGCGGCCATGGTGGTGGACGCCCCGGTACTGGCGGGAGGCATACGACGACCGTAGGCCCGGCACGTTTATGCGTCCAATGCACAGATGGGGGACAATCGATCCACTCCTGCATCAGCAAAGGTCAGAGGCGCGCGTGTCATTGAACAGTTACGAAGAAGACATGGCGATGGCATTGGCGCCGCGCCTCGCCTACTTCGCCGGGGTGGCCCGGCACGAGCACGTCACGCGCGCCGCCCATGAGCTCGGAGTGCCCCAGTCGACCCTGTCACGCGCGATGGTCCGCCTCGAAGAGGATCTCGGCGTCGCCCTGTTCGCGCGCAAGGGCCGTACCGTCTCGCTGACCGCCGCGGGCCGCACCTTCCTGGGTTCCGCCGAGCGGGCGCTCGCGGAGGTCGGCCGGGCCGCCGATTCGGTGCGCGCGGACGCCGACCCGGCGGCCGGCAAGGTCGCCTTCGGCTTTCTGCACACCATGGGCTCCGAGACCGTGCCGGGCCTCATCCGCGCCTTCCGGGTCGACCACCCCCGCATCCGCTTCACCCTCGTGCAGAACTACGGCGAGGCCATGATCGAGCGGCTGCGGGCCGGCGAGCTCGACCTGTGCCTGACCTCGCCCGTGCCGGACGCACCCGACCTCGCGGCCCGGCGCCTGGACGAGCAGCGGCTGCGCCTGGTGGTGCCCGACGACCACCGGCTGGCGGGCCGCAAGCGGGTGCGGCTCGCGGAGGCAGCCGACGAGGCCTTCGTGACGCTGGAGCCCGGCTACGGGCTGCGCCGCATCACCGACGACCTGTGCGCCGAGGCCGGGTTCGCCCCGCGCATCGCCTTCGAGGGCGAGGAGGCCGAGACGCTGCGCGGTCTGGTAGCGGCCGGGCTCGGTGTCGCGCTGCTGCCGCCGCCCGCGGTCGCCCGACCGGGGGTCGTCGAGCTGACCGTCACCGCCCCGCGCGCGGTGCGCGAGATCGGCGTCGCCTGGCTCGACGGCCACCCGGACACCCCGCCGGTGGCCGCCTTCAAGGCCTTCCTGCTGTCCCGGCGGGGAAAGCTGATCCCCCAGTAGCCGCGCCGATCCGCAACTCCCTTACGGATGAAGGGACTTGCCGAACCCGGCGGCCAGTGGCATGCGCAGCCCCAGTGGCGGCGGCGCGGCGAGAGCGTCGGTGACCGGCCGTGCGTACGGGCGTGAGAACAGGGTGCCGAAGACGAAGTCGACCGCCAGCGCGTGGACTTCGGGCCGGTGCTGGCGCAGCGCGTGGCCGTCGGAGTGCACCTCGAAGCGGCAGGTGTCCCGGTTCGCCTTCTTGGCGCGCTCGGCGAGCCGGTAGGACAGCTCCGGGTCGCTGCGCGAGTCATTGGTGCCGTGCACGATCATCACGCGCCGGCCCACCAGCTGCTTCACCGGCTCCGGGTCGGCCGCCACGTCGTCCTCGGGGATCCAAGGGGCCAGCGCCAGAACGGAGTTGACGGCCGGATGGCCCGCCGCCCGTAAGGCGGCCCGGCCGCCCATGCCGTGCCCCGCGAGGCACACCGGGACGTCTCCGTAGCGCCGTACCACCTCGTCCGCGGCCCACTCGGCGTCCGTGGCGAGCCGTGCGTCGCCGCCGTTCCAGCCCTGGCCCCGGTAGCGCACGACGTGGGCCACCAGGCCATCCTTTCGGCCGTCCCTGGCCAGTCTGCGGGCCAGCGGCAGTGCGGCCGCGTACGCGAGTGGGGAGGGCCGGCGTGCCGAGACGGGATCGCCGTCCGGCAGCACGAGGACCACACCGCTGACTGTCGCGCCGGCGCCGGTCGCGCCGACGGCCCGTCCCAGCCGGGCAGCAGGCAGGGGAATCGCTTGCTGTGCCATGGCAGAACAGTCTCAGAAGCCGGGGTGTACGCCACCCGTCCGCACGGTCACTGTTACGTATCGACGGCCCGCGGAAGCCGGGCGATCTACGCGCGTAGGGGCTAGAGTGCGCAGATGACGAGCCAGACCGCATCCGTACCCAGCCCGGATCAGATCAGCCGTGCCCCGAAGGTGCTGCTCCACGACCACCTAGACGGGGGTCTGCGTCCCGGGACCATCATCGACATCGCCCGCGAGACGGGATACACGGGTCTGCCCGAGACCGAGGCCGACAAGCTCGGCGTCTGGTTCCGCGAGGCCGCCGACTCGGGCTCCCTGGAACGGTACTTGGAGACGTTCGCGCACACCTGTGCCGTCATGCAGACCCGGGACGCGCTGTTCCGCGTCGCCGCCGAATGCGCCGAGGACCTCGCCGAGGACGGCGTCGTCTACGCCGAGGTGCGGTACGCGCCGGAGCAGCACCTGGAGCAGGGCCTCACCCTCGAAGAGGTCGTCGAGGCGGTCAACGAGGGCTTCCGCGAAGGCGAACGCCGGGCCAGGGCCAACGGCCACCGCATCCGGGTGGGCGCGCTGCTCACCGCGATGCGGCACGCGGCCCGCGCCCTGGAGATCGCCGAACTCGCCAACGCCTACCGGGACTCGGGCGTCGTCGGCTTCGACATCGCGGGTGCCGAGGCGGGCTTCCCGCCCACCCGTCACCTCGACGCCTTCGAGTACCTCAAGCGCGAGAACAACCACTTCACCATCCACGCCGGCGAGGCCTTCGGCCTGCCGTCGATCTGGCAGGCGCTCCAGTGGTGCGGTGCCGACCGGCTCGGACACGGGGTGCGGATCATCGACGACATCGAGGTCGCCGAGGACGGCAGCGTGAAGCTCGGCCGGCTCGCCTCGTACGTGCGCGACAAGCGGATCCCGCTGGAGATGTGCCCGACCTCCAACCTCCAGACCGGCGCCGCCACCTCCTACGAGGACCACCCCATCGGGCTGTTGCGCAAGCTCCACTTCAGGGCCACGGTGAATACCGACAACCGGTTGATGTCGGGCACCAGCATGAGTCAGGAATTCGAGCACCTGACGAAATCCTTCGGCTACACACTGGAAGACATGCAGTGGTTCACGGTCAATGCGATGAAATCAGCATTCATTCCTTTCGACGAACGACTGGCCATGATCAATGACGTGATCAAGCCCGGTTATGCCGAGTTGAAATCCGAATGGCTGTTCCAGCAGACCGCTACGACCAGCGGTTCTGCGAAGGCGAGCAACTGATCGTAGGAATAGGGAAGCGGCCGGGAGTGTGAACTCGCGGCCGCTTTCACATGTTTGCGGCCCGGGTGGTCCGCTGGCTACCTTGGCGAGCCGCTCACCTTTCCCTCCCCAAGGACGAATTTCTGATGAAGCAGTCTGCCAAGACGCTCGGTGTCGTTGCCCTCGGTGCCGCCTTCGCCGCCGCTGCCGCCGGGACGGCCTCCGCCGTCCCCTCGGCAGCGGCCCTGGGCGCGCTGTCGACCGTGACCGCGGGCACCCCGCTCGGCACCGCACAGAAGGTGCTGCCCGCGGCCTCGCCCGAGGCGCTGGCGGGCGGACAGAAGAAGACGTCCGGCGACCCGGTGGGCAGCCTGCTCGGCGGTCTGCCCACCGACTCGCTGCCGACCGGCCCGGTGGCGAGCAACCTGACGAGCGGCGGCCTCACCGGCTGACCCCCGCACCCCGTCCCGTCGGGGCGCACACCCGTGAGCCGGGTGTGCGCCCCGACGGGTGTGAGTAGGGTCTGGATCATGCGCCCGAAGGCGGCCGCCCGAGCGGCGGTGCTCACCGCGACCGCGCTGCTCGCCGCCGCCTGCGCCGGACCGCCGGACGGGTCGGCCGAATCGGTGAGCACCCGGACGCCGACCGCACTGGAACGGGCCGCCCTCACCGCGGACGACGTACCCGGCTACGAGATCTCCGGCGCGCCCTCGCCCGGTGAGACCCGAAACGCCCCGCGGGCCGACCGCGCGGACTGTGCGCCGCTGGCCGAGGTGATGGGCACGGCCCCCGACGACCGGGCTCGTGCGACCGTGAGCCGGGGTCTGGGCTCGCGTCGTTCGCCCGGCCTCGCGGTGTCGGCCTCGCTGTCCGCGTACTCCGCAGCCGATGCCCGGCGCCTGATGGACGGGCTCAGGACGGCCCTGGCCCGCTGCGGTGCCGGGTTCGGCACGGTCCTCGACGGCCGCGGGGCCGTCTACCGGGACGTGCGCGCGGTGACGTACGAGGTGGCGGGCGACGCGTCGGTCAGCTGGACGGCCTCCGTGTTCGCGCAGGGCGCGCCCGCCCCCGTGCACATCCTTGTGGTGCGGCAGGGCGCCACCATCGTGCGCTTCATGGCGATCGACCTGTCCGGCCGGGCACCGGCGGCCGCCTCCGTGCCGCACGACATCGCCGACCGGCAGCTGGCCAAGCTGATCCGGACCGTCGGGGACTGACCGCTCACGCGGTCACCAGGCGGCGCGCGGGGACTTCTCGGCAGGGATCAGGGCCCACATCGCCAGGTAGATGACGAACTGCGGTCCCGGCAGCAGGCACGAGACGAGGAAGATCAACCGCATCGTGGTCGCGGAGGTGCCGAAGCGCCGGGCCAGCGCTGCGCACACCCCGCCGATCCGGCGGCCTTCGGTCGGGCGGACAAGAGGGGCGCTCATGACGGCTCCTTCGGAGCTGGAGTGCGGGAGCCGCTCTGACCGGCTCCCTTGCGATGTCTCCATGCTCCCGGCCGGAGCCCGCCGGGGCGTCGGACTAGGGGGCCATCCCAACCCTGGGAATTGTCGGGGTTCGTCCCTGAGCCGTCTCCTCCCGGAGGACGGGTTCGGGGTGCTCGCGCTGGTTCCTGCGGCGGAGATTGCGCCGCCCGGCCGGTACCACCGCGAGATGGGCGAGGGCGACGCCGGCGGTGTTCAGGAGCAGCGAGTCGACATCGGGGACCTGGCCCGGCACGGCCGTCTGCAACAGCGTGATGCCGAGCGAGATCAGCGCCCCGGCGAGCACCGTGCGGACCAGGGAGGCCAGCGGAGAGACCCGGAGGCGGCCGCCCACCATCGGAAGCAGCACCCCCAGCGGGGCGAGCAGCAGCAGGCCCTCGCCGATCTGGTGCGCGGCCTGCAACGGGCCGAGCGCGAGGTCGGCCTTGATGCCGGCGAACGGCGTCAGATTGGTGGCCGTCACCCACAACACGTCCCGTGGCCGCAGCGAGGTCCACGCCACGAGCAGCAGATGCGCGAGGAGGAGGACGCCGCCCGCGATGCGGACCCGGATGACGGCGCTGCCGTCTTGACATTGACGCTGCTGCACGCCCCCCAAGACGCCGACCGCGACGGGAACGGTTCCGCCGCGGCCGAGTGATTCGGTGCACCCGGGCCGGCCCGCCCCGGGCCGAAGGGCCCGGGCCCGCGGGACGGCCCTACGCGCTGCGAGTGGGCCGGGGAATGTCACCGAGGGTGGCCGCGCTGTCCGGGCGGGACTTCATCTCCGAGGTGCAGGTGTAGCCGCGGGCCGGATCCTCGCCGGGGCCGCCGAGCACCACCTGCTGGGCGCCGGGCGCCGTCGGCGTGTTCTCGGCGTAGGTGCAGACCACCTGCGACAGGGCGAGCGCGGACAGGTCCTCGGGGTTGCGGCTCAGGCGCAGCGCGCCGGCCGGATCGTGTCCGCGGCCCGCGGTGACGGTGAGCGGGCCCTTGACCTCCGTGGTGAACCCGGCTTCCTTCTCGGTGCCCGAGGGCGCCGCCATGAGCTCGTCGAGCAGCGCCTGCGCGAACCGGAGCCGGTCCTGGGCGCCCTTGTACTCGGGGATCCGCACCGACCGCTGGGTGGTGACCAGCTGCGCCCCGCACACCAGATAGACCTCGACGGTGACCCCCTCGAACTGCGGGGTGACCGCGCTGTCCGGCACCTCGCACGGCACCCGGGACGGAGCCGGGCCCGCGTCGACCGGCACCGAGGTGGGCCGGATGCCGCAGCCGGTGGCGGTCGCGCACAGCGCGAGCAGCCCGGCCAGCACGACGGCTGCCCGGCCAAGTCGTCCTCTCACTGCGCCGCGTCTCCTTCCGGCGTCGTCGCGGTGGCCGGGGTCGGGTCCAGCGGTAGCCGCAGCACGAACACGGCGCCGCCCTCGGGGGAGTTGGCGGCGGTGATGTCGCCGCCGTGGATGTGCGCGTTCTCCATCGCGATGGAGAGGCCGAGCCCGCTGCCCTCCGAGCGCGGCCGCGAGGCGCTCGCCTTGTAGAACCGGTCGAAGACGTGCGGGAGTACGTCCTCGGGGATGCCCGGCCCGTGGTCGCGCACCGCGATCACCAGTTCCTCGCCCTCCACCCGGACCGCGACCCGCACCGGCGAACCGCCGTGCTTGAGGGCGTTGCCGATCAGGTTGGCGAGCACCACGTCCAGGCGGCGCGGGTCGACGCGGGCCATGATGCCGCGCTCGGCGTCCAGTTCCACGGCGTCCAGCCAGGCCCGGGTGTCGATGCACGCCGTGATCTGGTCGGCGATGTCCACGTCGTCCAGGACCAGACGCGCGGTGCCCGCGTCGAAGCGGGTGACCTCCATCAG
This sequence comes from Streptomyces sp. CB01201, assembly GCF_002803085.1. Classification (GTDB taxonomy): domain Bacteria; phylum Actinomycetota; class Actinomycetes; order Streptomycetales; family Streptomycetaceae; genus Streptomyces; species Streptomyces hundungensis. The sequence continues at coordinate 72,565 of NZ_NNBJ01000004.1, forward strand.
GTTCTCCACCAGGACGTTCAGACGCCGGGTCTCCGAGACCACCAGGCGCACCGCGGGCGCGATCATCGGATCGAGGCTGTCCTCCTCCTCGTCGAGGACCTCGGCGACGGCCGTCAGCGCGGTCAGCGGGGTGCGCAGCTCGTGCGACATGTCGGCGACGAAGCGGCGGCTGGCCTCCTCGCGCGCGCTCATGTCGGTGACCTTCTTCTCCAGGTTCTCGGCCGTCCTGTTGAACGTCCTTGACAGATCGGCGAGTTCATCGGTTCCGGAGACGCGCAGACGGGTGTCGAGCTTGCCCTCGCCGAGCCTGCGGGCCGCGTCCCCGAGCCGCTGCACCGGCCGCAGCACGGTGGTGGCGGCCGCCTGCGCGAGCAGCGCGGAGGCGAGCAGCGCGAGGAAGGTGGCGATGCCGAGCGACCAGGCGAGGGAGTTGAGGTCCCGCCGCTCCTGGTCGAGCGGGGCCAGCATGTACCCCGTCGGCCCGGCGCCGATGATCTTCGTGCCGCCCACCAGGTAGGGGCGCCCGTGCAGCGTGATCCGCTGCCAGAACAGGTGGTACGGGTAGGCGTTGCTCTGGGTGACTTTCTGCTTCTTGTCGACGGCCTCCCGGAGCGAGGCGGGCACGTCGTCGAGCGTGAAGCCGTCCACGTCGGACGCGCCCACGATCGGCTTGCCGGGGGCGCGCTCGGCCATGAGCAGCACGTTGTAACGGGAGTTGCTGCTGTCCGCCATCTGCTTGGCCGACACCTGGAGGTCGTGCTCGGTGGGCTGGAGCGGCAGCGAGGCGGCCCGGTTCTGCATGCCCTGGCGGAAGTCGTTGAGCGCCGAGTCCTGCGTACGGACCAGTACGGCCTCGCGGTTGAGCCAGTAGGCGATGCCGGAGGCGGAGACGGCCGCGGTCAGCGCTACGAGGGCGAACACCACGACGAGACGGAGCCGCAGACTGGTCCAGCGCAGTCCGGCGAGTACGGTCCGCTTCACCGGGCCTGCTCGACTGGCGTGCGGGGGAAGTGCGTCAGGTTCACGAGGGCGTGTCCAGGCGGTAGCCCACGCCGCGGACCGTGCGGATCAGCGTCGGCGAGGACGGGACGTCCTCGACCTTGGCGCGCAGCCGCTGCACACAGGCGTCCACCAGGCGCGAGTCGCCGAGGTAGTCGTGCTCCCACACCAGCCGCAGGAGCTGCTGGCGGGACAGCGCCTGGCCGGGGCGGCGGCTCAGTTCGAGCAGCAACCGCAGCTCGGTGGGCGTGAGTTGGAGGTCCTCGCCGTTCTTGGTGACGGTCATCGCGGCCCGGTCGATCACCACGCTGCCGAACGCCGCCGAGTCGGTGGCCTCGCGCTCGCCGCGGCGCAGCACCGCCCGGATCCGGGCGTCGAGGACCCGCCCCTGGACCGGCTTGACAACGTAGTCGTCAGCCCCGGATTCGAGGCCCACCACGACGTCGATGTCGTCGTTGCGCGCGGTCAGCAGAATGATCGGCAGCTGGTCGGTGCGCCGGATGCGGCGGCACACCTCGAAGCCGTCGATCCCGGGCAGCATCACATCCAGCACGATCAGGTCGGGCCGCTGCTCGCGCAGCAGTTTCAGGCCGTCCTCTCCCGTCGCCGCGGTGGCCACACGGTGGCCCTGGCGTGACAGGGAGAGTTCGAGGGCCGTGCGGATGGCGTCGTCGTCCTCGATCAGCAACAGGAAAGGCACGGAGGTCATTCTGGCCCATGAGCCAGAGGAGTACGACCCCCGTCCGGCCCCTGACCCGCGACAGCGCGTTCACAGGCCCCTGTGACAGGCCTGTGACACTCGGCGGACCTCCTGATGAAGTGGCCCCGGCAAGCTCGTCCTCGTAACCAGGCAAGCCGATGAACTGACTCCACCCGACGGGGGGCGCGAGATGAAAGCACTGCACAGCAACAACTCCAGCGCAGTTGTGACGCGTCTCCACGACGTCGTACGGAGCACCGAGAAGTCCGGCGCCGGCGCGGGGGTACGGGGGTGCGCTCGCGGCGCCGGGCGTCAGCACCCGTCCTACATGACGGTCGTTGACGCCCCCGCGGTTCCGGCCGCGGGGAACAATCCGCAGGGGAACGGCCAGGCGGCTTACGGGGAGGGCTCGGGGGAGCGGAGCAGCCTGTCGGAGGCGGAGTTCACCGCCTACGTCCAGGAGCGCCGCGCCTCCCTGTACGCCACCGCCTACCACCTGACCGGCGACCGCTACGAGGCGGAGGACCTGCTCCAGAGCGCGCTGTTCTCCACCTACCGGGCCTGGGACCGCATCAGTGACAAGGCGGCCGTCGGCGGCTATCTCCGCCGGACCATGACCAACCTGCACATCAGCGCCTGGCGGCGGCGCAAGCTGAACGAGTACCCGACCGAGGAGCTGCCGGAGACGGCCGGCGACACGGACGCGATGCGCGGCACCGAACTGCGCGCGGTGCTCTGGCAGGCGCTGGCCCGCCTGCCCGAGACGCAGCGCACGATGCTGGTGCTGCGCTACTACGAGGGTCGTACCGACCCGGAGATCGCGGACATACTCGACATCAGTGTCGGCACGGTGAAGTCCAGCATCTGGCGCTCGCTGCGCCGGCTGCGCGAGGACGAGGTCCTCAGCTTCGGGCGTGACGAGGAGGAGTCCTTCGGCGAGCTGGTGGCCTGAAGGTCTGGGGGAGGGGACGCGGTTGGTCCGCGGGGGACACGGGGACCAGCCACGGGAAAAAGGGGAACCGGGGGGAACGGGGGAAGCGGCGGGGCCATCGGCCCCGCCGCTTCATTGTGTGCGCACCTCAGGCGGCGGCCACCGTGCGGCAGCGTCCCGCCGCCGCGTTCGCGATGCGGCCCAGCGCCTCGTCCTTGCCGCAGGGGTGCGCGCCGAGCGCCGCCTGGCGGGTGACGATCGCGCGCTCGGCGAGCATCAGGCGCCAGCCGCGGCGCAGCAGGAACGCCACCGACTTGCGGCCCTCCTTCAGATCGCGCAGCAGCCTGCGCCGGAACGTCGTCGAGGGGCGGCCGCGCAGACAGATCGCGTCCGCGAGCACGCCGAGTTCCTGGCACCGGGCCACGATGTCGGCGGCGAAGATGCCCTCCGCGATGAACAGCGGGGTGCGGTCGATGCCGAACGCGGAGCTGCCCGTGATGGAACTCGTCGCGATCGAGTAGACCGGCACCGCGGTACGTCCGGTCCGGCACAGCTCGACGATGGCGGCGACCGCCGCGTCCGCGTCCCAGGACCGCGGGGAGTCCCAGTCGATGTCCGTACTGCCGGCCACCACCGGCAGGGTCGGGTCGTCACCCTCCTTGTAGAAGTCGTCGAGGCGCAGCACGGGCAGGTCCGTGCGGGCGGCGAGGGACGACTTGCCGGAGCCGGAGGGCCCCGAAAGCAGGACGACGCGCGTCGGAATGGCAGAAGAGCTCACGGGACACCAGTGTGAGCCATGCACCCGTGCGTGGGACCCCCCGGGGAGGCCGTTGGTATCCAGCATCACATCTCAACTACGCTTCGCGATCGCGCGATTACACGCCTTCGGACGAGAGTGAGTGGGATCCCATGGGACAACACGAGGCCCCCAGGCCCGCCAGAAGCCGGCGTCACCGGGCGCTGCTGAGCGCCGGGCTCACCGTCACCGCGGCCGGTGCCGCCCTGGTGGGCGGGGGCTCCGCCGCCCAGGCCGCCCCGGTCCCCGCGGCCGGCCAGAGCGCGTCGACCACCGACCTGACGGCGGCCGCGCACGCGCTGACCGGCTCGGTCGGTCACGCCGTCGGCCCGGCGATGGGGCTGCGGCTCGACCCGCTGGCCAACACCGGTGTCGACCCGCTGACCAACGGAGTGGGCACCCAGATCGCCGACTTCAAGCCGGTGTCGACGACGGCCGCCACCGGTGTCCTGACCAGTGGCTCGGCCCTCAAGGACCTGCCGCTCGCGGGCCAGGTCGCCGGGCTGCTGTCCCACTGAGGGATGCGCGAAGGGCCCCCGCTGGCACGTCGGCGGGGGCCCCTCGCACGGCTCAGTACGCCGAACCGGAGGCGCCCAGCGAACCCGTGGGGTGCCAGACCGTCTTGGTCTCCAGGAACGCGGTGAGGCGCTCGGTGCCCGGGTCCGCGGTGAAGTCCACGGCCTTGGCGCGCAGCACGCGCTTGAGGTTGTCCGCCGCCGCGATCTCCAGCTCGCGCGCCAACTCGGCGTCCGCACCCGTCAGATCGATCGCGTTGACGTCCTGGTGGGCGGCGAGCGGCGCGGCGATCTCGGCCGTCTTCCCGGACAGGACGTTGACGACGCCGCCGGGCAGGTCGGAGGTGGCCAGCACCTCGCCGAGCGAGAGCGCCGGGAGCGGCGCCTTCTCGGAGGCGACGACGATCGCCGTGTTGCCGGTCGCGATGACCGGCGCGAGGACCGAGACCAGGCCGAGGAACGACGAGTCCTGGGGGGCCAGGACCGTGACGACACCGGTCGGCTCGGGGGTGGAGAGGTTGAAGAACGGGCCCGCGACCGGGTTCGCCCCGCCCACCACCTGGGCGATCTTGTCGGTCCAGCCCGCGTACCAGACCCAGCGGTCGATCGCCGCGTCCACGACCGCGCCGGCCTTGGACTTCGACAGGCCCTCGGCCTCGCCGACTTCGCGGACGAACTGGTCCCTGCGGCCCTCCAGCATCTCGGCGATGCGGTAGAGGATCTGGCCGCGGTTGTACGCGGTCGCGCCCGCCCAGCCGCCGAACGCCTTGCGGGCCGCGACGACCGCGTCCCGCGCGTCCTTGCGGGAGGAGAGGGGCGCGTTGGCCAGCCACTTGCCCTTGCTGTCGACCACTTCGTACACCCGGCCGCTCTCGGAACGCGGGAACTTCCCGCCCACGTACAGCTTGTAGGTCTTGAAGACACTCAGACGCGTCGGAGTCTCAGACATCGAGGTAGCCCTCCAGGCCGTGCCGGCCGCCCTCGCGGCCGAAGCCCGACTCCTTGTAGCCGCCGAACGGCGAGGTCGGGTCGAACTTGTTGAACGTGTTGGCCCAGACGACACCGGCGCGGAGCTTGTTCGCGACCGCGAGGATGCGCGAGCCCTTCTCCGTCCAGATGCCGGCGGACAGGCCGTACTGGCTGTTGTTGGCCTTGGCGACGGCCTCGTCCGGGGTGCGGAAGCTCAGCACGGACAGGACCGGGCCGAAGATCTCGTCGCGGGCGATGGTGTGCGCCTGGGTGACGTTCGTGAAGAGCGTCGGAGCGAACCAGTAACCCGCGGAGGGCAGTTCGCACGGGGCGGACCAGCGCTCGGCGCCCTCCGCCTCGCCGGTCTCGGTGAGCGCGGTGATGCGGGCCAGCTGCTCGGCCGAGTTGATGGCGCCGATGTCGGTGTTCTTGTCCAGCGGGTCGCCCAGGCGCAGCGTGGAGAGGCGGCGCTTGAGCGAGTCGAGCAGCTCGTCCTGGATCGACTCCTGGACGAGGAGGCGCGAGCCCGCGCAGCAGACCTGGCCCTGGTTGAAGAAGATGCCGGTGACGATGCCCTCGACGGCCTGGTCGATGGGGGCGTCGTCGAAGACGATGTTGGCGCCCTTGCCGCCCAGCTCCAGGGTGACCTTCTTGTCGGTGCCGGCCACCGAGCGGGCGATCGCCTTGCCGACGGCGGTCGAGCCGGTGAAGGCGACCTTGTTGATGTCGGGGTGCTCGACCAGGGCCTGGCCCGCGTCGCCGTATCCCGTAAGGATGTTGACGACGCCCTTGGGCAGGCCCGCCTGGCGGCAGATGTCCGCGAAGAACAGCGCCGAGAGGGGCGTGGTCTCGGCGGGCTTCAGGACGACCGTGTTGCCGGTGGCGAGCGCCGGGGCGATCTTCCAGGCCAGCATCAGGAGCGGGAAGTTCCACGGGATGACCTGGCCCGCGACGCCCAGCGGACGCGGGTTGGCGCCGAACCCTGCGTGGTCCAGCTTGTCGGCCCAGCCCGCGTAGTAGAAGAAGTGCGCGGCGACCAGGGGGAGGTCCGCGTCGCGGGTCTCCTTGATCGGCTTTCCGTTGTCCAGGGTCTCCAGGACGGCCAGCTCGCGGCTGCGCTCCTGGATGATCCGGGCGATGCGGAACAGGTACTTGGCGCGCTCGGAGCCGGGCAGCGCCGACCACTTCTCGAACGCCTTGCGCGCGGCCTTCACGGCGCGGTCCACGTCCTCGGCGCCCGCTCGGGCGACCTCGGACAGGACTTCCTCGGTGGACGGCGAGACGGTCTTGAAGACCTTGCCGTCGGCGGCCTCGGTGAACTCGCCGTCGATGAACAGGCCGTAGGACGGCGCGATGTCGACGACCGAGCGGGACTCGGGCGCGGGCGCGTACTCGAACGCGGCCGTCTTGTTTTCCATTGCCATGGTGATCAGTCCACCGTCACGTAGTCGGGGCCGGAGTAGCGGCCGGTCGCCAGCTTCTGACGCTGCATCAGCAGGTCGTTGAGCAGCGAGGAGGCGCCGAAGCGGAACCAGTGGTTGTCCAGCCAGTCCGCGCCCACGGTCTCGTTGACCAGGACCAGGAACTTGATGGCTTCCTTGGTGTTGCGGATGCCGCCGGCCGGCTTCACGCCGACCTGGGTCCCGGTCGCCGCGCGGAAGTCCCGTACGGCTTCGAGCAGTACGAGGGTGTTGGCGGGGGTGGCGTTGACCGCGACCTTGCCCGTGGAGGTCTTGATGAAGTCGGCGCCGGCCATCATGCCGAGCCAGCTGGCGCGGCGGATGTTGTCGTAGGTCGACAGTTCGCCGGTCTCGAAGATGACCTTGAGGCGGGCCTGTTCACCGCACTCGGCGCGGACGGCCGCGATCTCCTCGTACACCTTCAGGTAGTGCCCGGCCAGGAACGCGCCCCGGTCGATCACCATGTCGATCTCGTCGGCACCGGCCGCGATCGCGTCCCGCACGTCCGCGAGCTTCACCGGCAGCGCCGCGCGGCCCGCCGGGAAGGCGGTGGCGACGGACGCGACCTTGACGTCCGAGCCCTTCAGCACCTCCTTCGCGGTCGCCACCATGTCCGGGTAGACGCAGACGGCGGCGGTGTGCGGGGTGGTGCGGTCGGTCGGGTCGGGGTGGACGGCCTTCGCTGCGAGCGCCCGGACCTTGCCCGGAGTGTCCGCGCCTTCCAGGGTCGTCAGGTCGATCATCGAAATGGCCAGGTCGATGGCGTACACCTTGGCCGAGGTCTTGATCGAGCGGGTGCCGAGGGACGCGGCGCGCGCTTCCAGGCCCACCGGGTCGATGCCGGGGAGCCCGTGGAGGAAGCGGCGCAGCGCGCCGTCGGACGCGGTCGCGTCGGCGAAGGCAGCTGCTGGTGCATTGGTGGGCATGGTCACCAGATGAGCATATCTACGCGCGTAGCTGCCTGTACAGCCCCCGGAGTGCAGGTGGCGGTCGGTGAGGTCTGTCACACCGCTGTGACATGGAATGGACGCTTCTCGTACAGGTGATCCATAGATTTCTTCTTGCAGCCACCGCCCAGCCTCAACGGCCCCACCCGGCAGAGGAGGCGGCATGCGACCTCCACCTCATCCTCTCCGGCCCACCGGCCGCCCTGTTCCACGGAGTCGTTCATGTCGACCTACACCCGCACCCCGCTCCGCGCCGCGATCACCGTCGCCGCCCTCGCCGGAGCCCTCCTCACCCCGGCCGCCGCGTTCGCGGCGACCTCCACCGCCGCCTCCGCCCCGGCCGCCGCCCAGCCGGCCGCCGACCGCTACGACGGCCAGAAGGTGCTCGTCTACAAGGACGCCGGACACGGTGTGATCGCCGTGCTCCGCAACGGTTCCGAGGGCCCCGAGGCCTGGCTGCGCGCGGTCGGCCCGAACTGGAAGCCGGGCGACGTCTGGGCGGTCAGGGTGATCGCCACGGTGAGCCGTCAGACGCCCAGCGACACGGCGAAGGAATACGTCCCCGGCCTCAAGGCGCAGCTGCTCAAGGCCGACACTGCCACGCCCGTCCTGCGGGTGACCGCGCCGGACGGCGCCGTGAAGACGTACGCACTGCCCAAGGGCACCGCGGCCAAGCCGACGGGTACGCCGTCGGCCAAGCCCAGCGGGCAGCCGGGCGGCACGACCACCAAGGGCTGCACGGTCTCCGTGACCAAGGGCATCGGGGCGGGCACGGACGCCATCCTGACGATGGGCACCAAGGGGCCCTCGGTCACGTTCGCGGACGCCGACGGCACCCCGGCCCCGCGCCTGGGCAAGCTCGACCGTCAGCGTCCCAAGCTCCCCGAGTCGGCCGGCATCTACGCCGAGATCCTGAACCCGTACAGCGCCGCCCCGAAGCTGAAGTACAAGACGCAGGGTGGGTGGACCCTCCCCTACAGCTACCACTCCTTCCCCAAGCTCCCCAAGGGGTGCGTCCTCGAAGGCGCTTCGGCCGCCAAGCCCGTCAACCCCACCGCCCAGTCCGCCGCCCAGACCACCGTCGTACCCAAGGGCGCGGTCGCGGCCGGTGCCGAGTTCAAGCAGGGCGGCACCGACAAGGGCGCGCTGATCGCGGGCGGCGCGGCCGTCGCCGCGGCCGGTGGCCTCGGGTTCGTCGTGGTGCGGCGGCGCTCGGCCGCCCGTATCTGATCGCCCCGGCGGGCCTCCCTCCCGGGCGGCCCGCCGCTCTCCCGCCCTGACCGGAGCACCCCATGTCCCGCATCCGCGCCGCCCGTTCGGCCGCCGCCGCCCTGCTCGTCCTCGCCGTCGCGGTCACCGCCGCCGGGTGCGGCTCCGCCACCCCGAAGCCCACCCCGCCCCCCAGCGTCTCCGCCGCCTCCAGCGCCCCCGCGGCCACCAGGGCCGCCGTCGCCCTGCCTGCCTCCAAGCCGGTACGGGTGCGGATCCCGTCGGCCGGGGTCGACGCGAGCCCGATCCTGGATCTGGGGCTCGCCGCCGACGGCACCGTCGAGGTCCCCTCCGTCGCCGACGCCGAGCGCATCGGTTGGTACGACAAGGGCGTCACGCCCGGCCAGAAGGGGCCGGCCGTCCTCATCGGACACTTCGACACCGTGAAGGGACCCGCGGTCCTGCGGAACGTCTCCCAGGTCAGGGTCGGCGACACCGTCTCGGTCACCCGGGCCGACGGCAGGACCGTCGAGTTCGAGGTCAGGGCGCTGGAGCAGGTCGACAAGAAGACCTTCCCGACCCAGAAGGTGTACGGCGACACCGACCGCCCCGAGCTGCGGATCGTGACCTGCGGCGGCGAGCTCACCGGCGGCCACCGCCCGGACAACATCATCCTGTACGCGGATCTGGTGGCCTGAGCTGAACCCGCCCCGGGGGCGTGAGGCAGAATCGGGCCATGACGAGCCCCACGCCGCCCGCCGAGCCGGCCTACGCCGACCGGACCTACCGCTCAGCCCCCGGTATCGCCGGCGGGGCGCTGCTCCTCGCGCTCGCCCTGTGGCTCGGCGTCGACGCCGTGGTCCAGGGCAGCGGCAACGCGCCCTGGCTCTCGCTGGCCGTACTGCTGTGGGTGGTGCCGCTGATCGTCGCGTTCAGTTTCCGCCCGGTGGTGCTCGCGAGCGCCGACCGGATGCTCGTGCGCAACCCGTTCCGCACGATCACGCTGCCGTGGGCCTCGGTCGCGGACGTACGGGCCGGGTACTCCAGCGAGGTCTTCGACCAGTCGGGCGCCAAGTACCAGCTGTGGTCCATCCCCGTCTCGCTGCGCCGGCGCAAGCAGGCCGCCCGCCGCCGGGCGCGCGACGCGGCCGTCGGCGGACAGCCGCAGGCGTCGGTCCCGGCCGACGTCGCCGACCGGGCGCGGATGGCACCCACCGACCAGTCCATCCGGGACCTGCGCGACCTGGCCGAGGAGAACGCCGCCCGCGAGGGCGCGCAGGGGCCGGTGAGCATCCGCTGGGCGTACGAGATCATCGCGCCTGCGGCCGCCGGTGCGGTCCTGTTCGTCGTCCTGCTCATCATCGGCTGAGACCCCGCACCCGGGCCGTACGGGAACGCCCGGCCCGCTCACGGCGGGCCGTTCCACACCAGGAGCATGTACGCGCCGAGCCAGGCCGAGGACAGGGTGGCCGCGCCGAGCACCAGGGCGGTCACCGTGCGGCGGGCCCGCGCGAGCATGAGCGCGACCGGGAGCAGCAGCGGAAAGCCCGGGACCAGGAAGCGGGCGCGCGGGAAGTAGACGCCGCCGCTGCCGAGCACGACGACCAGCAGGGCGCCCGTGAACACCAGGAGCACCAGCGGCTGGCGGTCGGCGAGCGAGAGCAGGTACAGCGCGCCGGCCGCGATCAGGACCGCGGTGACCAGCACCAGGAACAGGGGCGGCCGGTTCGCGTACACCAGCAGGGCGCGCATGTCGCGCAGGGTGCCGATGCCGCCGTCCCACTGGTTGTCCCACACCTTCTGCACCGCGAAGTAGCCGTCCCAGCGGCCGATCCGCACCCCCACCCAGGCCACGTACGCGCACCAGCCGACCGGCGCCAGCAGACCGCCCGCCACCGGCCGCCACTCCCAGCGGCGGCCGCGCACCAGGGCGGCGAGGGCCGCGAGCGAGACCGCGGCGGCGATCGCGATGCCGGTGGGACGGGTCAGCCCGGCGAGCGCCGCGAGGGAGCCCGCCCAGAGCCAGCGCCGGTTCAGCGCGCAGTACAGCGCCCATGCCGTGAGCGCCGTGAACAGGGACTCGGTGTAGCCCATCCACTGGACCACCCCGACCGGCAGCGCGGCCCACAACACCGTGAGCCAGGTGCCCGTGCGCCGTCCGTGCAGCCGGTCGCCCACCGCGAACACCCCGCACGCGGCGACCAGCGAGAACCCGACCGCGAGCACGAGCGCGACGCTGGCCCGCGAGCCCGGTGTGACGGCGGCGACCGCCTTCACCAGGACCGGATACAGCGGGAAGAAGGCGAGATCGTTCAACTCGCCTGCGTGCAGGGCGTGTTCATAGCCGTGGTCGGCGATGTCGAGGTACCAGTTGGAGTCCCAGGACTTGGCGAGCACCGGCCACAGGCCGCGGTGCTGTACGTGCGCCCACTTGGCGAGGACGAGGGTGCCGAAGAGGCGGACGGCGAGATAGCCGAGCAGTGCGGGCCCGGCGTACGCGAGCGCGGTGCGCGCCCGCTCCCGGGCCGGGGAGCGCCCGCCGGTGCCGTGCGGGGCCGGATGGCGGCGGGCGGCGGGGACGGGTCTGGGGCGGACCGTGGTCGTCGTTGGGGGCGGCGCGGTCGGGGGCACTGCGACAGCTCCTTGGCTCGGACGCGGCGAAGAGTACGGGTCACCCTTTCTCGCCCGCCCCCGCCGGATGCGGCACCGCTGCGTCAACTGCCGTACGAAATCACCCGAAAGCAGGACCGGGGCGGTGGTCCCTTGACCACCGCCCCGGCTGTTCCACCCTGTTGACCGGCCGTCAGATACCGGCGGCCGCCGCGAGGTCCTTCTTGATCCCGGCGAGCAGCTCGGCGCCCTTGGCGCGGGCCGCTTCCAGCTCGTCGGCGGAGCCGACCGGCACGACGACCTCCAGGTAGCACTTGAGCTTGGGCTCGGTGCCGCTGGGGCGCACGATCACCCGGGCGCCCTCCAGGTAGTAGCGCAGACCGTCGGTGGGCGGCAGCTGCTCGGTGCCCTCCGTGAGGTCCTCCGCCTTGGTGACGGCGAGGCCGGCGAGCGCGGTCGGCGGCTGCTCGCGCAGCCGGGCCATCGCGTCCGAGATCACCGTCAGGTCCTCCACGCGGACCGACAGCTGGTCGGTGGCGTGCAGGCCGTGCGCGAGCGCCAGCTCGTCCAGCAGGTCCAGGACCGTGCGGCCCTGCTCCTTCAGGACGGAGGCGAGTTCGGCGAAGACCAGGGCGGCCGTGATGCCGTCCTTGTCGCGCACGCCCTCGGGGTCGACGCAGTAGCCGAGCGCCTCCTCGTAGCCGTAGCGCAGACCGTCCACGCGGGCGATCCACTTGAACCCGGTGAGCGTCTCCTCGTAGCCGAGCCCCGCCGCCTCGGCGATGCGGCCGAGCAGCGAGGACGACACGATCGACTCGGCGAACACGCCGGTCACGCCCTTGGTGACCAGGTGGGCGGCGAGCAGCGCGCCGACCTCGTCGCCGCGCAGCATCCGCCACTCGCCGTCGCGGCCCTTGACCGCGGCCGCGCAGCGGTCGGCGTCCGGGTCGTTGGCGAGCACGAGATCCACCCCGCCGTCCCGGCTCTCGCTGCGGCGGGCCGTGGCGAACGCCAGGTCCATCGCGCCCGGCTCCTCCGGGTTGGGGAAGGCGACCGTCGGGAACGCCGGGTCGGGCTCGGCCTGTTCGGCCACCAGCACCGGCTCGGGGAACCCGGCCCGCGCGAACGCGGCGAGCAGCACGTCCTTGCCGACGCCGTGCATCGCCGTGTAGACGACGTTCGCGGTACGGGGCGAGCCCTCGGTCAGGACCGCGTCCGTACGCGCCAGATAGGCGTCCAGGACCTCCTCGCCGAGCACCTCCCAGCCGCTCTCGGGCCGCGGCACGTCGTGCAGCGAGGCGACCGCGTCGATCTCGGCGGCGATCTCCGCGTCCGACGGCGGCACGATCTGCGAGCCGTCGCCGAGGTAGACCTTGTAGCCGTTGTCCCGCGGCGGGTTGTGACTGGCCGTCACCTCGACGCCCGCGACGGCGCCCAAGTGCCTTATGGCGTAGGCGAGTACGGGCGTCGGCAGCGGCCGGGGGAGGACCGTGGCCCTCAGCCCGGCACCGACCATGACGGCCGCCGTGTCCCGCGCGAAGTCCGCGGACTTGTAGCGGGCGTCGTAGCCGATGACGACGAGCCCGTCGCCCTGGCCCTTCGCCTTCAGGTACGCGGCGAGCCCGGCGGCGGCCCGGATGACGACCGAACGGTTCATCCGCATCGGCCCGGCGCCCAGCTCGCCGCGCAGCCCGGCGGTGCCGAACTGCAGCGTGCCGCTGAACCGCGCGGCCAGCTCCGCCGCGTGCTCGGCGTCCGCCGAACTCTCGATGAGCTTGGCCAGCTCTTCGCGGGTCTCACTGTCGGGGTCCTCGGCCAGCCAGGCCTCGGCCCGCGCGATCAGGTCCTGCGTCACGTTGTCAGCCTTTCGCGAGAAGGGACGGGAAGGGATCAGATGCGGTCGAGTACCCGGGTGAGCAGCTCGCCCATGCGCGCCGCCGAGTCGCGGCCCGCCTGGAGCACCTCTTCGTGGTTGAGCGGCTCGCCGGTCAGGCCGGCGGCGAGGTTGGTGACCAGCGAGATCCCGAGGACCTCGGCACCGGCCTCGCGGGCGGCGATGGCTTCCAGCACGGTCGACATGCCGACCAGGTCGCCGCCGAGCACGCGGACCATGTTGATCTCGGCCGGGGTCTCGTAGTGCGGGCCGGGGAACTGGACGTACACGCCCTCCTCCAGCGACGCGTCGACCTCCTTGCACAGCGCGCGCAGGCGCGGCGAGTACAGGTCGGTCAGGTCCACGAAGTTGGCGCCGATGATCGGCGAGGTGGCCGTCAGGTTGATGTGGTCGCTGATCAGGACCGGCTGGCCCGGGCGCATGCCCTCGCGCAGACCGCCGCAGCCGTTGGTCAGGACGACGGTCTTGCAGCCCGCGGCGACGGCGGTGCGCACGCCGTGCGAGACGGAGGCGACACCGCGGCCCTCGTAGAAGTGGGTGCGGCCGAGGAAGACCAGGACGCGCTTGTCACCGATCTTGTACGAGCGGATCTTGCCGCCGTGGCCCTGGACGGCCGGCGCGGGGAAGCCCGGCAGCTCGGTCACGGGGAACTCGGCCTCGGGGGCGCCGAGGGCGTCGACGGCCGGCGCCCAGCCGGAGCCCATCACCAGGGCGACGTCGTGGGTCTCGGCGCCGGTGAGCTCGCGCAGGCGCGCGGCGGCGGCGTCGGCGGCAGCGTAGGGGTCGTCCTGGAGCAGGTCCGGGGTGGCAGATGCGTTCACTGAGTCTCTCGCCTCGCGAAGGAACGTCGTCCCGCCCGGTGACTGTCCGGCCGGGTCCGGGGGGTTTTCCCCCGGTAAAGAAGATGTACGCGCATGAGCGTAACCGCTGAAGTCCTACGCGCGTAGATGTGCAGGATAACGGACCTGCCGGATCCGTTTGTGGCTTCGTACGAAAGCCCGGCCGCGGGCCGTCGCTGACCTGCGAGAGGGGTCAGCAGGGGCGCTTGCGCAGCTCCATCACGTAGTCGTGCGGGGCGCCCGCGGACTCCGCCGCGTCGGCCAGCTCGCCCAGGTAACGGGCCGAGGGCAGACCGCCCTCGTACCCGTTCAGGACGTAGAGCCAGGCCGCCTCCTCGCCGTCCAGCGTGTGCACCCGCACCCGCATCCGGCGGTAGATGTCGAGCCCGACCCCCTCCCACCGGTCCATCGACTCCTCGTCGAGCGGCGCGATGTCGTAGAGGGCGACGAAGACCTGCGAGCGGGGTGCCTCGACGATCGTCGCGAGGGCGCCTTCCCAGCCCATCTGCTCCCCGCCGAACGTCAGGCGCCAGCCGTTGAGCCAGCCGGTGCCGCGCAGCGGAGAGTGCGGGGCGCGGCGGGTCATCAGCCGCGGATCCAGGTTGCCGGCGTACGCGGCGTAGAGCGACATGGTGTCGAGGGTACGACAGTGGCCCACCGGGGCAGTTCGCGCCGCCCGCCACCGCCGGGCCCCCTCCGTATCCCGCCAAGCGGCCGAATGGCGCCCCCGGGGCGAAGACACTTGAAGCGTGCGGGACAATGAAGTACGTACTGCGTTCCCCCGGGGCCCCGCCCCGGACCCCCGGCCGGGCGGGCAGGCAGGCCGGGATCGACACTACGAGGCGGACTTTTTCGTGACGCGGATCGTGATCATCGGTGGCGGACCGGGCGGATACGAGGCGGCCCTGGTGGGCGCCCAGCTCGGCGCGGAGGTGACCGTCGTGGACTGCGACGGTCTGGGCGGGGCGTCGGTGCTCACCGACTGCGTGCCGTCGAAGACCCTGATTGCGACGGCCGAGGTGATGACCACCTTCGACTCTTCGTACGAGGAGTTGGGCATCCTCGTCGCCGACGACACGCCCCCCGAGGAGCAGGCGGCGCGCGTCGTCGGCGTGGACCTCGGCAAGGTCAACCGACGCGTCAAGCGCCTCGCGCTCGCCCAGTCCCACGACATCACCGCCTCCGTGACCCGGGCGGGCGCCCGCGTCATGCGCGGCCGCGGCCGGCTCGCCGGGCCCCAGGGCATCGACGGCACCCGCGACGTGATCGTGACGGCCGCCGACGGCACCGAGGAGATGCTCACCGCCGAGGCCGTGCTGATCGCCACCGGCGGCAGCCCGCGCGAGCTGCCCGACGCGCAGCCCGACGGCGAGCGCATCCTCAACTGGACGCAGGTGTACGACCTGGACGAGCTGCCCGAGGAACTCATCGTGGTCGGCTCCGGCGTCACCGGCGCCGAGTTCGCGGGCGCCTACCAGGCGCTCGGCTCCAAGGTCACCCTCGTCTCGTCCCGCGACCGCGTGCTGCCCGGCGAGGACCCGGACGCGGCCGCCGTCCTGGAGGACGTGTTCCGCCGCCGCGGCATGAACGTCATGGCCCGCTCGCGCGCCGAGTCCGCCAAGCGCGTCGGCGACCGCGTCGAGGTCACCCTCTCCGACGGCCGGGTCATCAGCGGCAGCCACTGCCTGATGGCCGTCGGCGCGATCCCCAACACCGCCAACATGGGTCTTGAGGAGTCGGGCGTACGCCTCAAGGACTCCGGCCACATCTGGACCGACAAGGTCTCGCGCACCTCCGCCCCCGGCGTGTACGCGGCCGGAGACGTGACCGGCATCTTCGCGCTCGCCTCGGTCGCCGCCATGCAGGGCCGCATCGCGATGTACCACTTCCTCGGTGACGCGGTGGCCCCGCTGAACCTGAAGACGGTCTCCTCCAACGTCTTCACCGACCCCGAGATCGCCACCGTCGGCTACACCCAGGCCGACGTGGACGCGGGCAAGATCGACGCCCGGGTGGTGAAGCTCCCGCTGCTGCGCAACCCGCGCGCCAAGATGCAGGGCATCCGGGACGGCTTCGTCAAGATCTTCTGCCGTCCGGGCACCGGCATCATCGTGGGCGGCTGTGTCGTCGCACCGCGCGCCAGTGAACTGATCCATCCGATCTCGATCGCCGTCGACAACAATCTGACGGTGGAGCAGATCGCGAATGCGTTCACCGTGTACCCGTCGCTGTCGGGCTCGATCGCCGAAGTGGCCCGTCAGCTGCACACCCGCAAGAAGGCCGGAGAGGCGTAACTCCCCTGGTGGGGCGGGGGGTTGGCGCGTGGGGCACGGTGTCCTGGAGGTTACGGCCAGGCATATACCACTCGACGACCCCCTTTGAGTGCACCTTCTGTTATTCGGCGCAAACTGCTGAAAACATTCGGCCGCCCAAGTTACTGTCAGTTTCGTGTTCGCTGCAGAACGTCGCCAATTGATCCTCGAAATGGTGCGCGCCAACGGGGCGGTTTCGCTCCGTGAGCTCGCCCGTGTCGTCCAGACCTCCGAAGTGACCGTACGGCGGGACGTGCGGGCCCTGGAGGCCGAAGGACTCCTCGACCGCCGGCACGGCGGTGCGGTGCTGCCGGGTGGCTTCACCCGGGAATCCGGCTTCCCGCAGAAATCCCATCTAGCCACCGCGGAGAAGACGGCCATCGCCGACCTCGCCGCCGGTCTCGTCGAAGAGGGCGAGGCCATCGTCGTCGGAGCGGGGACGACCACGCAGGAGCTGGCCCGCCGGCTCGCGCGGATCCCCGGACTGACCGTGGTCACCAACTCCCTTCTGGTGGCCCAGGCGTTGGCCCATGCCAACCGGGTCGAAGTCGTCATGACCGGGGGCACCCTGCGCGGCTCCAACTACGCCCTGGTGGGCAGCGGGGCCGAGCAGTCCCTCCAGGGTCTGCGGGTCTCCCGCGCCTTCCTGTCGGGCAGCGGTCTGACGGCCGAGCGCGGCCTGTCCACGTCCAACATGCTCTCCGCGAGCGTGGACCGCGCCCTGGTGCAGGCCGCCGCCGAGGTCGTGGTCCTCGCCGACCACACCAAGCTCGGCACCGACACCATGTTCCAGACGGTGCCCACGGACGTGATCACGCGCCTGGTCACCGACGAGCCGCCGGGTCACGACGACCGTGCCGCAACCGAGTTGCAGGCCCTCGCCGACCAGGGGGTGCAGATCGCCGTCGCGGGCGCCACGGGCGCCCCGGCCGGCGAGCCCGCCCCCGGCCGCCCGCCCCGCCGCGACATGCCCCTGCCCGGCCAGCGCCGCACCCACGCCCCCGGCGCGGGCCCGCAGTTGCGCAGCGCGGCGGCGATGGGCGAGCCGCAGGGGCCGGGCGAACGGGCGCGGGTGGCGGACCTGCGGCGGCGCTAGTCCTTCAGGCCCCGATAGGTGAGGGCGAGCAGCCGGTCGGCCAACTCCGGGTCCTCCGGGGACTGTTCGGCGGCCAGCGCGATGGCGTTGGTCAGCTGGAGGAGGTCGGCGATGGTCACGTCGGCCCGTACGGAACCGGCTTCCCGGGCCCGTACGAGCAGGGCCTCGCCCGCCTCCCGCATCGGCTCGCTGCACCGGGCCAGGGCCGAACTCGCGTCCCCCGAGGCCGACATGAGGGCTCGGGCCAGGCCCCGGTACAGGCCCGCGTGCGTGATGATCGCACGCAGCCACTCGATCAGTGCGGTGCAGGACTGCTCGGCGTCCAGCAACTCCCTTGAGCGGGCGAGCAGTACGTCCACCTCGCTCTGGAACACCGCGCCCAGCAGGGCCTGACGGGTGGGGAAGTGCCGGTACAGGGTGCCGATGCCCACGCCTGCGGTGCGGGCCACGTCCTCCAGTGAGGTGTCCGTGCCGCGCTCCGCGAAGGCGGTTCTGGCCGTGGCCAGGAGGCGGTCGTGGTTGCGTCGCGCGTCCGCGCGCAGGGCTCGGGGCCGCTCCGCGCCCGCTTTCCCATCCATGCCCCCAGCATGCCACCCCGGGCGCGACGGCAGGCTGCCCGCCCGTGACTCGGGTCCGGTTGCTTCCGGGGCCCCGGGCGGGAACCGGGTGGCCCCGGGCGGGAACCGGGTGGCCCCGGGCGGGAACCGGGTGGAGTCGGGTGGAGGAGCAATCTCCACCCGGAACTCCCCCCGACGTCTCAGGACAGGCGACAGGTGCCGCCCTAACGTTTTCCGCAGATGGTCCTGAACGTCGACTTCCTCCCTTCCCTTCTTCCCTTCGCACCAGGGGGTCCCCATGTCCTCACACCCGTCGAGCCCCGCAGGCCACGGCGACGACATCAGCACCCGCGCCACGCGGTCCCGTGCCGTGAAGCATGCGATGGTCGCCACCCTCTTCTACGACATCGGTCTTTCGGTCATGGCGTACTTCGCCGCCGAACTGCTCGGAGCGAGCACCTACGTCGCACTGCTCGCCGGCACTCTCGTCGCCGGCGCGCGCATGCTCTGGGTGGCGGTCCGCCAGCGCCGGGTCGACCCGTTCGCGCTGTTCCTGCTCGTCCTGTTCGGCGCGAGCCTGGCACTGAGCTTCACCAGCGGCGGAGCCAGGTTCATCCTCGCCAAGGACTCCGCCCAGTCCGCCGTGGCCGGCCTGGTGCTCGTCGGCAGCTGCGCCGTCGGCCGCCCCCTCGCCTACTACGCCGCGCAGCGATTCGCCCGCCAGGCCGGGACGCGGCAGGCGGCCGAGTTCGACGCCATGGCGGACACGGCCACCATGCGGGCCCGCTGGCGCCGCGTCACCCTGGTCTGGGGCACCACGCTCCTGATCGACGCCTCGCTGCGGATCGCCGCCGTCTACCTGCTCCCGATCAAGGTCGCCTCCAACGTGTCGCAGCTGCTCATGGTCGCCTTCGTGGGCGGGCTTGTCCTGTGGACCGTCCGCTCGATGAAGAAGGAGCACTCCGAGCCCCGGGCCGCCGCGCCGGAGCACAGCGCGGCCTGACGCCGGTGAGCCCGCGCCAGTCGTCCGGGGCGGGGATCCAACGCGCAGCCCATTCCCCGGCCCCCGCCCCGAGCCCGCTAAGGGCGCGGGGCGCTGCGCACGACCCGGTCCGGCGCGTCCAGCCACACCACTTCCCCCGAGCCGCGCACGCTCAGGCCGAACCGGTCGAACCCGGGCCGCCCCGCCGCCTCCCACCACGCGAGCGCGCCCCGCACCTCGTCCCAGAGCCGCCTCGGCCCCGCCTGCCAGACCCGGGCCCGGCCCGCATCCCGGAACTGGACGCAGGCCCACGACCGGTCGCCCAGCCCGTAGAACCACACCGGCCGGGCCCCCGCCCGCTTCTCGGCGACCACGAGCGCGCAGTCGGGCACGCGCAGCCCGAGCGCGAAGACCCGGGGATCGAAGCGCCCGCCCAGCAGTTCCCCTTCGCTGACCCCCGTGGACGTCTCGTCGCCCTCACCCACGCCGTCCGGAACGTAGTCGCCATGGGCGAAGGCAGGCCGCCGCTGCTCGCGGAGCTTCATGAACTCCACCGGGCCCGTGAAACGGCCCGACGCGCTCCGCCCGTCCTCCGCGATGACCAGCCGCGCAACCGCGTCCCCGTGCGTGAAGTGCGTCCCCCAGGGCGCGACGATCAGCCCACCGGGCCGGCACTGTTCCACCCACGCGAACGGGACGGACCGCAGCCCGCACGTGGCGATGACACGGTCGTACGGAACATCGCTCACGGGATGCCCCAAGTAGCCATCTCCGCACACGACTTGGGGCTGGGCCCCGAAGCGCGCCAGCGCCTCCCGCGCACCGGCCGCCACCGCCGCGTCCACCTCCACGGAGACGACTTGGCCGTCCCCCAGCCGATGCGCGAGCAGCGCGGCGTTCCATCCCGTACCGGTGCCGATCTCCAGGACGCGGTGCCCCGGCCGCACGTCCAGGTCCCGGAGCATGGAGAACACGACGCTCGGCATGGACGCGGAACTGGTCGAGACGTCCCCGGGGTGCGTACCGGAGTGGGCGCCGTCGTCCCACTGCGTGACGACGGGTACGTCGGCGTCGGCGTACGCGTGCCAGAGCTCCGGCTCCCGCGTCCGGGAGACGGGAACGCTCTGCCCCGACGCCATGTCGAACGGCCAGATTAGGTCCGGCAGGAAGGCCGCGCGCGGAACGGCGGCGAACGCGGGAGCCCAGTCGCTGGTGAGCACCCCCGCGGACATGAGGACGCGCCCCAGCTCGGTACGGCCGGGGCGGTCCTGGTGTGCGTCGGTCATCGGCTAGGCGGCCTTCGGCGGGTTCGGGACGCTGGGCCCGCCATCGGGGCTCGGCGGCTGATGCGGCCCCGGGTAGGGCTGGCCGGGAAGCTTGTCCCCGCCGCCGGTCATTGTGAGCTTCACTGTCCGTTCTCCTTCACTGTCGCAAGCGAATGACTTCCCGCGTGCAGCAATACGGTGGTTCCGCCCCGGCCGACCCGTACGGGGACGCTCTCTCCTGCCATCAGCGCCGCGAACAGCTCCCACTGCGTGGCGTCGTCGCGCAGCCATGCCGCGAGTTGCCTGCCCGACGGATCCTCACTCCCCAACTGCCCTACACACCAAGCGGCTTGAGCTCTCAGCCACGACGCGGCGAGCACGGCCGAGGGGGTGCCGTAGGAGTTGATCAGCATCGCGGTGCCGTACCCCTCGATGCGGAGCTCGGCCCGCACGCTGCACCGGTACTCGACCCCGCCCTCCCTCACGGCACGTCCCCCCGGCTCCGGGCATTGCACCGCGCGTTCTCGGCGCCGAGTCGCTCGGCGGGGGTCGGGGGACGGACCCTGGCGGGCTCCGCCTCCCACTCGGTGCCGCCGGTCATGGGCCGCAGCGACCAGTAGGGCCCGGCGACCCCACGGAACTCTCCGACCCGGTCCGCCCGACCGGTGTCCACCATCAACGTGCCGGGGGTGGGGGTGGGTTGCTGTTCGTGGGGCGAATCGTTCTGCGTGCACACGGTAGCGCTCCTCTCTGTAGCCATTCCGCTACCAAGTGCATTGAGCGTGACTTAGAGTGGGGCTGCCTTCAACTTGCGCTATTTGCACGGGGAGTTGGGTGAGCGCCGATGAATCGCAAAGAACTGGATCCGGAAAGTTCGCTGGGTGCGGCCTTCGGAGACCGGTTGCGCACGCTGCGCGACGAGCGCGGGTGGACGCAGGACGACCTGGCCGAGCGCATCGGGTACTCGGGGACGCACATTTCCGCCGTCGAAACTGGTCGCCGACCTCCAACTACCCGCTTCGCGAACAGTGCGGATCGTGCCTTTGGCACGGGGGACCGGCTTCAGAGGCAGGGGCAGGCTGCCCGGCACAACACCTTGCTGGAGGGCTTCCCTGAGTTCGTTGCGCACGAGGCCCGGGCGGCGGAGATCCGGCTGTACGAGGTCGGCGTCATTCCCGGCCTGCTCCAGACCCCCGAGTACGCGACCGTCCTCGCCCGGAGCGCCGTCAAGCGAGGGGCGATCACGCCGGATCAGGCGGACGAGCGGGTGGCACTCGTCGCGAAGAGGCAGGCCAGCTTGGTCCGGACGCCGCCGCCGTTGGTTTTGGTCGTGCTGGACGAGAGCTGCCTCCGTCGCCCAATCGGTGAACACGCTCTCATGGCTGCGCAGTTCGAGCGCCTGGAGGAGTTTGCCGACCTGCCGAACACGGTTCTCCAGGTCGCGGAGTTCAGCATGGGGGAGCGGCGCCCGTTCAACCTGCCGATAACCGTGCTGACGCTGCCCGACCGGAAGCTGATGTCCTACGCCGAATCGGCGCAACGGGGCCATCTGGAGCGCGAAAGCACGTTCGTGCTACCGATGCTGACGGCCTACCATCAGTTGCAGGCCGAGGTGCTCACCCAGGCAGCCTCCGTGGCCATGATCAGTCAGTTACGAAAGGGCAGCCCGTGACGACCGAAACCCCCCGTTGGTTCACGTCCTCGTACAGCGACAACGGCGGCCAGTGCGTCGAGGTCGCCGCAAATCTCGTCGCCTCGCGCGGCACCGTCCCGGTCCGGGACTCCAAGGATCAGGGCGGTCCGATCCTCGACCTCCCCGCTGGCGCGTTCTCCGCCTTCATCGAGGGCGTCAAGTCGGGTAATTTGCGCGGCATCTGACACCCTGATAGCTCCGGAAGGGCAGCCCGTGAAGACCGACGAAACCCCCCGTTGGTTCACGTCCTCCTACAGCAGCAACGGCGGCCAGTGCGTCGAGGTCGGCGCAAACCTCGCAACCCCACGCGGCACCGTCCCGGTCCGGGACTCCAAGGACCGGACCGGCCCCGCGCTCGACCTCCCCGCGGGCGCGTTCGTCGCGTTCGTCGCCGGGGTCAAGGCCGGAGCGTTCCGTACCGTCTGACGCTCAACACGCAGGAGCCCCGGCCGCGTTGGCGACCGGGGCTCCTCGCGTCAAGGGGCTCAGTCCTTGATCTCGCAGATCGCCGCGCCGGAGGAGACGGACGCGCCGACCTCCGCCGCGAGGCTCTTGACCGTGCCGGCGCGGTGGGCGTTCAGGGGCTGCTCCATCTTCATGGCTTCCAGGACCACGATGAGGTCGCCCTCCTTGACCTCCTGGCCCTCCTCGACCGCGACCTTGACGATCGTGCCCTGCATGGGCGAGGCGAGGGTGTCGCCGGAGGCGGCGGAGCCGGCCTTCTTGGCGGCGCGGCGCTTGGGCTTGGCGCCGCCGGCCGCGGCGGTGCGGGCCAGGGTCATGCCGAGCGAGGACGGCAGGGAGACCTCAAGGCGCTTGCCGCCGACCTCGACGACGACCGTCTCGCGGCCCGGCTCCTCGTCCGTGTCCGCGTCGGCGGTGGCCGTGAACGCCGGGATCTCGTTGACGAACTCGGTCTCGATCCACCGGGTGTGGATGGTGAACGGGTCGGCCGTGAACGCGGGGTCGACAACTACCGCGCGGTGGAAGGGAATCGCGGTGGCCATCCCCTCGACGTTGAACTCGGCCAGGGCGCGCGAGGCACGCTGGAGGGCCTGCTCGCGGGTGGCGCCGGTGACGATGAGCTTGGCGAGCAGCGAGTCCCAGGCGGGGCCGATGACCGAGCCGGACTCGACGCCGGCGTCCAGGCGGACGCCCGGGCCGGACGGCGGCGCGAACACGGTGACGGTGCCGGGGGCCGGCAGGAAGCCGCGGCCCGGGTCCTCGCCGTTGATGCGGAACTCGAAGGAGTGGCCGCGCATGACCGGGTCGTCGTAGCCCAGTTCCTCGCCGTCGGCGATGCGGAACATCTCGCGGACCAGGTCGATGCCGGTGACCTCTTCGGTGACCGGGTGCTCGACCTGGAGGCGGGTGTTGACCTCAAGGAAGGAGATCGTGCCGTCGGCGCCGACGAGGAACTCGACGGTGCCCGCGCCGACGTAGCCGGCCTCGCGCAGGATCGCCTTCGAGGCGGCGTACAGCTCGGCGTTCTGCGCCTCGCTCAGGAACGGGGCGGGGGCTTCCTCGACCAGCTTCTGGTGGCGGCGCTGGAGCGAGCAGTCACGGGTGGAGACGACGACCACGTTGCCGTGGGTGTCGGCGAGGCACTGGGTCTCGACGTGACGGGGCTTGTCGAGGTAGCGCTCGACGAAGCACTCGCCGCGGCCGAAGGCTGCGACGGCCTCGCGGACGGCCGAGTCGTAGAGCTCGGGGACCTCTTCGAGGGTGCGGGCGACCTTGAGGCCGCGGCCGCCGCCGCCGAAGGCCGCCTTGATGGCGATGGGCAGGCCGTGTTCCTTGGCGAACGCGACGACCTCGTCCGAGCCCGAGACCGGGTCCGGCGTACCGGCGACCAGCGGGGCGCCGGCGCGCTGCGCGATGTGCCGGGCCGCCACCTTGTCGCCGAGGTCGCGGATGGCCTGCGGGGGCGGGCCGATCCAGGTCAGGCCGGCGTCGAGCACCGCCTGGGCGAACTCGGCGTTCTCGGAGAGGAATCCGTAGCCCGGGTGGACCGCGTCCGCTCCGGAGTCGGCCGCTGCCGCGAGCACCTTGGCGATGTCCAGATAACTGGTCGCCGGGGTGTCACCGCCCAGGGCGAATGCCTCGTCCGCGGCCCGGACATGCAACGCATCCCGGTCCGGATCGGCGTAGACGGCTACGCTCGCGATCCCGGCGTCCCGGCAGGCCCGGGCAACGCGGACAGCGATTTCGCCTCGGTTGGCGATGAGCACCTTGCGCACGATGGCTCCCTCCTTGAAACAAGCTGAGTTTAGGGAAGCCGCACACTGGCTTACGACCCGTCCCCAATGGTGAGCTTGCCCACACGGAGTGTGATCCGAGGCACGCTCAAGTCGCGAAATCCCTTGTCGCACCACGGTACGCCGGGCTTCCGTACCGCACAGTAGCGGTGTGGTGTGGGCAAGGTCTCTGTCCCGGGGGCCAGCACGGCGCCGGGTTTCTTTGTGGAGTCCCTACGAATGGCCGAATGATTCTTTGCGGCCGGGCCTTCGAGGGGCGAGGCGCGTCGGGTCTCGACGGATCATCGTTGTTGTGCGGACCCTTGTACGAATCATTACTGGTTAGTAGCGTGCGCGCCACAGTCGTACTAGGGGTAACAGGGGGTGTCGGGCGTGCTGCGCCGACTGATCGCCATCGTGGCCGCGCTCGTGCTCTTCGCCGAGGCGTGCGGTGTCGTGCTGGTCAACTGGGTGCTCGGCCTGGTCGCCCGCAACCAGCACATGTCCATGGCCGGGGTGGATCCGCACGCGATCTCCGTGGGTGCGTGGATCGCGGGCGGCCTGTTCGGGCTCTTCCTCGTCCTGTGCGGAATCCTGCTGCTGGTCATCGGCATCCGCGACCGCACGCTGGGCCGCTTCGCCCGCATCACGCTGATCGTCTGCGCGGTGGTGCACGCGGTGCTCGGCGCGTTCACCGTGGGCCTGGTCGGCTGGCAGGCCTTCGCCGTCCTGATGGTCGTGCTCGCGCTGCTCGTCTTCGTGCTCGTGGCGTACGCCAGGGAGCGCCCCGCGCCGGAGGTCGAGCCCGGGCCCGAGGACGGACCGCCCGGAGCCCCCAGCGGGGCGCCGGCGGCGGCCTGAGGTTCCGCTACACCCAGAGGTCGGTGATCGACACGCCCAGCTCGCCGAGGAGCGTGCGCAGCAGAGGCAGGCTGAGCCCGATGACGTTTCCGTGGCTGCCCTCGATCGAGTCGACGAAGGGCGCCGAGCGGCCGTCGAGCGTGAACGCCCCCGCCACGTAAAGGGGTTCACCGCTCGCCACGTACGCCGCGATCTCCTCGTCGCTGGGCTCGCCGAAGCGCACGACCGTCGACGCGGTCTTCGAGGCCCGCCCGCCCGTCGCCGTGTCGATCACGCAGTGCCCGGTCTGGAGCACGCCCGAGCGGCCGCGCATCGACTTCCAGCGGGCGGTGGCGTCCTCGGCGTCGGCGGGCTTGCCGAGGGCCTGGCCGTCCAGTTCGAGTACCGAGTCGCAGCCGATGATCAGCGCACCGGCGGCCTCGGGCCGGGCCGCCACCGCGTCCGCCTTCGCCTCGGCGAGCACCAGGGCGAGTTCGGCGGGGCTCGGCGCGCTCAGGGCGTCTTCGTCGACGCCGCTGACGATGACCTCGGGCGCGAGCCCCGCCTGGCGGAGCAGCCCGAGGCGGGCGGGGGATTGGGAGGCGAGGACGAGGCGGCGCTGAGCAGTCATGGGCGCCATCGTAGGTGCCGCGCACCGCGCGCGGGCCCTGGGTGAAGCCTCCCCGGGCGGTCAGCGGATGCCGACCACGATCATCGCCACCACCATGGCGAGGGCGAGGAACAGGCCGGCCCGGCGCATCATCGCCTGGGCGTCGCGCAGTTCCTTCGGCGGCTCGTTCTTCGGGTCTGACCACAGCATGTAACCGATGGTGCGGCCAAGGCCGTTGTCGCGCCTGAGTACGCGTACTCAAGCCGCCTGGTGCCCATTGACCCTTTGCTGACCCTTGCTTCACCTCCGGTTCACCCGGAACCCCATCCGCCACATCCGCCCCTCCCGTAAATGGGGCTTGAGTTCCGTTACGTACTTCCGGCTGCTACTGTCCCTACTAACGGCACCAGCGTACCATTAGGGTTTGCGAGGTGGCCGTGAACAGGGGAGATCGCCATGCACAAGCCACTGGTCGTCGGCGCCGCCACCCTCGCGGTGCTCGCCGGAGCGGCGCAGCCGTCCACCGCGCGGGCCGGAACGTGGGGTTCCGCCTGGGCCGCCTCGCCGCAGCTGCCCGCCACCGGCTTCACCCCCAACTGGTCGCAGGAGGGCTTCTCGCACCAGAGCGTCCGCCAGGTCGTCCGTGTCACTCAGGGTGGCGACCGGATCCGCATCCGGCTCTCCAACGCCTACGGCACCTCGCCGCTCGTCGTCACCGGCGCGACCGTCGCGCGGACCGGCGAAGGCGCGGCCGTACAGCCGGACGCCGTAAGGGAGTTGACCTTCGGCGGCCACCGGTCCGTGAGCGTCCCGGCCCACGGCGAGCTGCGCAGCGACGCCGCCGCGCTCGCCCTCGACCGGCTCGACCCGGTGACCGTCACGCTCTACTTCGCCGGCACGACCGGCCCCGCCACCTTCCACGCGCAGGGCTTCACGGACACCTACCGGGCCGAGGGCGACCACCGGGCGGACCCCTCGGCCGCGGCCTTCGGCGCGTCCAGCCAGTCCTGGTACTACCTCTCCGGCGTCGAGGTGGGCGGCCGGGTCCGGAGCGACGGCATCGTCCTGTTCGGGGACTCCATCACGGACGGTTTCGGCTCCACGCCGGGTGCCGACCGCCGCTACTCCGACGCGCTGGCCGAGCGCACCGGCCGGCCCGTCGTCAACGCGGGCATCGGCGGCAACCTCGTCCTCAACGACTCGGCCTGGTACGGCGAGCGGGCCACCGCGCGCTTCCGGCGCGATGTGCTCGACCAGCCGGGCGTCTCGACCGTCGTCGTCCTGGCGGGCCTCAACGACATCGGGTTCAGCGAGGCCAGGAAGGGGCCGGTCCCGCAGCCCACCTATGTGCCCGCACCCGTGGTCTCCAGCGCCGAACTCATCGCGGGATACCGGGAGTTGATTCGCCAGGCGCACGACAGGGGCCTGGCGGCCGTCGGTGCCACGCTGCTCCCGCTCAAGGGCTCCGACCACTGGGGCGAGCACGCGGCGCGGGTCAGCGACGAGGTCAACGACTGGATCCGCACCTCCGGAGCGTTCGACGCGGTCGTCGACTTCGACAAGGCACTCGCCGCGAAGTCCGACCCCGACCGGCTCGCCCCCGCCTACGACTCGGGCGACGCCCTGCACCCCAACGACGCGGGCTACCGGGTCATGGCGCAGGTCCTGGCCGAGGTGCTGTGAGGCGTACGGGCGAACGTGCGGTGCGGCGTACGCACGAAGACGGCCGGGCCCCTCGCTGGAGGGTCCGGCCGTCGCTCCGGGTGGCGCCTACGCGGGCCAGTACGTCCGGGCCCAGGTGCGCGCCCCGGGCCTCGGCAGGGCGCGCCGCGCTATGCGCGCCGGGTCGGACCAGCCCTCGGGCGGCTGCGGCGCACCGGGCGCGGCCGAAGCCGTCGCCGCGGCGCGCGCCTGGACCACCGCGAGTGCGGCGGCCAGCTCCTCCGGGGTCGGATTGCCCCGTACGACCTTGATCACAGCGGCTCCTTGCAGAGTGCGGGCTGGGGGTGCGGGCTAGAGCGGGATGTTGCCGTGCTTCTTCGGAGGAAGGGATTCCCGCTTCGTGCGCAGCTGACGCAGGCCCTTCACGATGTGGGCCCGGGTCTCCGACGGCATGATCACCGCGTCCACATAGCCGCGCTCGGCCGCGATGTACGGGTTGAGCAGGGTGTCCTCGTAGTCCGCGATCAGCTCGGTGCGGGTCGCCTCCTGATCCTCCGCGGCCGCGATCGTGCGCCGGTGCAGGATGTTGACCGCGCCCTGCGCGCCCATCACCGCGATCTGCGCGGTCGGCCAGGCCAGGTTGAGGTCGGCGCCCAGGTGCTTGGAGCCCATGACGTCGTACGCACCGCCGAACGCCTTGCGCGTGATGACGGTGATCAGCGGGACCGTCGCCTCGGCGTAGGCGTAGATCAGCTTGGCGCCGCGCCGGATGATGCCGCCGTACTCCTGGTCCACGCCCGGCAGGAAGCCCGGCACGTCCACGAAGGTCAGCACCGGCACGTTGAAGGCGTCGCAGGTGCGCACGAAGCGCGCGGCCTTCTCGGAGGCGTTGATGTCGAGACAGCCGGCGAACTGCATCGGCTGGTTGGCGACGATGCCGACCGGGAAGCCCTCCACGCGGCCGAAGCCCGTGATGATGTTCGGCGCGAACAGGGCCTGCGTTTCCAGGAACTCCCCGTCGTCCAGGACGTGTTCGATGGCCGTGTGCATGTCGTACGGCTGGTTCGCGGAGTCCGGGATGAGCGCGTCGAGCTCGCGGTCCTCGTCCGAAGTCTCCAGATCGGCCTCCTCGGGGAAGGCCGGGGGCTCGCTCAGGTTGTTCGACGGCAGGTACGACAGCAGGGACTTGACGTACTCGATGGCGTCCTTCTCGTCGCCCGCCATGTGGTGGGCCACGCCCGACGTGGTGTTGTGGGTGCGGGCGCCGCCCAGCTCCTCGAAGCCGACGTCCTCGCCGGTGACGGTCTTGATGACGTCGGGGCCGGTGATGAACATGTGCGAGGTCTGGTCGACCATCACCGTGAAGTCGGTGATCGCGGGGGAGTACACCGCACCGCCCGCGCACGGACCGACGATCAGCGAGATCTGCGGGACGACGCCCGAGGCGTGCACGTTGCGGCGGAAGATCTCGGCGAACAGGCCGAGCGCGACCACGCCCTCCTGGATGCGGGCGCCGCCGCCGTCGTTGATGCCGATGACCGGGCAGCCGGTCTTCATCGCGAAGTCCATGACCTTCACGATCTTCTCGCCGTACACCTCGCCGAGCGAGCCGCCGAAAATGGTGAAGTCCTGCGAGTAGACGCACACCGGACGGCCGTCGACGGTCCCGTAACCGGTGACCACGCCGTCGCCGTAGGGGCGGTTCTTCTCGATGCCGAAGTTGGTCGAGCGGTGCCGGGCGAACTCGTCCAGCTCGACGAACGAGCCCTCGTCCAGGAGCAGTTCGACCCGTTCACGGGCCGTCAACTTGCCCTTGGCGTGCTGCTTCTCGATCGCACGCGCGGAGCCGGCGTGGGTCGCCTCGTCGATGCGGCGCTGAAGATCCGCCAGCTTTCCGGCGGTGGTGTGGATGTCGACGGTGGCGTCGCTCTGGGCGTTTTCCGGCTCGGACATCGGGATGCGGCTCCCTGCCTGGTCACGGGGTGGCTGGCTGCTGACTCGTAGGCTGGCTACTGACTCGTAGGGTAGTGGCGCCGATACGGTTCGGCAGTGCGGCGTTTGCCACACCCGGGGCGCCTTGCAATTGCGGCCTAACCTGGCTGCATGACACCCCCGGACGCTTCCGACAGCCGCTGGTCCGACCTCGACCGGCCGCCCCTGAACGCCACCGCGCTGCGCCGCGCCCTGCTGCGGCCCGAGGCGCTGTGGACCTCGCTCGACGTGGTCACCGCGACCGGCTCCACCAACTCCGACCTCGCCGCCAAGGCGGACGGGCTCGACGAGGGCGCGGTCCTGGTGGCCGAGGAGCAGACCGCGGGGCGCGGGCGGCTGGACCGCCGCTGGTCGGCACCGGCCCGCTCCGGGCTGTTCTTCTCGGTCCTGCTGAAGCCGGGGGCGTCGGTGCCGGTCGAGCGGTGGGGGTGGCTGCCGCTGCTCACCGGGGTCGCGGTGGCGAAGGGGATCGAGCGGGCAGCCGGTGTCGACACCGCGCTGAAATGGCCCAACGACCTGCTGCTCACCGTGGCGGGCGAGGAGCGCAAGGCGGGCGGCATCCTGGCGGAGCGCGCCGGGGCGGACGGCGTCGTCGTCGGCATCGGCCTGAACGTGACCCTGCGCGCCGAGGAGCTCCCGGTGCCCGGCGCGGGCTCGCTCGCGCTCGCGGGCGCCGTCTCCACCGACCGCGACACCCTGCTGCGCGCGGTCCTGCGCTCCCTGGAGGGGGCGTACGGAAACTGGCGCGCGGCAGGCGGCGACCCGGCCGCCTCCGGCCTCCAGGAGGCCTACGCGGCGGCCTGCGCGACGCTGGGCCGCACGGTGCGTGCGGAGCTGCCGGGCGGGCAGTCGGTACGGGGCGAGGCGGTGGCCGTGGACGGGGACGGCCGACTTGTTCTCGCCACCGAGGAGGGCGTGCAGCGCCCGGTGGCGGCGGGCGACATCGTCCACCTGCGCCCGGACGCACCGTAAGCCCGGCCGAGGACACGCTCCCGGGACGTGAGCTACGGCACACCTGCCGTATCGTTGAGCCCGATCCAGCGACAGATCGGCAGGGCAGTGCGCAGGCAACGGGCAGGAGGCGGCCGGTGACCGTCGACGAGACACGGTCCGGTGCGGATGACGGCACCGGCAGCGGCCCCGGCGGCTCCGGCACCCCCGCACAACCCGCGTCCTCCGCGTACCCGACGCCGCACCACGCCGTCGACCACACCGCCGAGCCGACCGACGACCCGCTCGCCATCCGCCTGGAGCAGCTCATCCTGGGTGCCGACCGGCGCTACACGCCGTTCCAGGCGGCCCGTACCGCGGGCGTCTCGATGGAGCTGGCGTCCCGGTTCTGGCGGGCCATGGGGTTCGCCGACATCGGGCAGGCCAAGGCGCTGACCGAGGCCGACGTGCTGGCCCTGCGGCGGCTCGCCGGTCTGGTGGAGGCGGGGCTGCTCAGCGAGCCGATGGCGGTGCAGGTCGCGCGCTCCACCGGGCAGACCACCGCCCGGCTGGCCGAATGGCAGATCGATTCTTTCCTGGAGGGCCTCACCGAGCCCCCCGAGCCCGGCATGACCCGCACCGAGGTCACGTATCCCCTGGTCGAGCTGCTGCTTCCGGAGCTTCAGGAATTCCTCGTCTACGTGTGGCGGCGCCAGCTGGCCGCCGCGACCGGGCGCGTGGTGCAGGCGGCCGACGACGAGGAGATGGTGGACCGCCGCCTGGCGGTGGGCTTCGCCGACCTCGTCGGGTTCACCCGGCTCACCCGGCGCCTGGAGGAGGAGGAGCTGGGCGAGCTGGTCGAGGCCTTCGAGACGACCGCCGCCGACCTGGTCGCGGCGCACGGCGGCCGGCTCATCAAGACGCTGGGCGACGAGGTCCTGTTCGCCGCCGACGACGCGGGCACGGCCGCCGAGATCTCGCTGCGGCTCATCGAGACGATGGCCGGTGACGAGACGATGCCGGCGCTGCGCGTGGGCATCGCGTTCGGCACCGTGACGACCCGCATGGGCGATGTGTTCGGCACCACCGTGAACCTCGCGAGCCGGCTCACCTCGATAGCCCCCAAGGACGCGGTCCTGGTCGACGGCGCGTTCGCCGAGGAGCTGGCCCGCACCGGCGACGCCCCGGTGTCCGAGGCGCAGGCCGCCCAGGACGCGCTCGCCGCCGAGAAGGAGGGCGAGGAGCCCGCCCCGGCCGCGAAGTACCGCTTCGCGCTCCAGCCGATGTGGCAGCGCCCGGTACGCGGCCTCGGTGTGGTCGAGCCCTGGCTCCTGCACCGCCGCGAGACGCAGAACCTGTCCTAGTGGGTCCTGCTGGGCACGGCCTAGGATCGCCCCCGACGTAACGTTCGTTAACGGAGGGGTTGCCATGGCTGAGCAGCGGTTCGGGGAGTTCGTCGTCGTGCGGCGCGAGGGATACGTCGCCGAGCTGGTGCTCGACCGGCCGAAGGCGATGAACGCCGTGTCGACCGGGATGGCCCGCTCCATCGCCGCCGCCTGCGAGGCGCTCGCCGCCGACCCCGACGCCCGGGTCACCGTCGTCACCTCGACGAACGAGCGGGCCTTCTGCGTCGGCGCGGACCTGAAGGAGCGCAACTCCTTCACCGACGCCGAACTCGTACGCCAGCGCCCCACCGCCCGCGCCGCCTACACCGGCGTGCTCGAACTGCCCATGCCGACCGTCGCCGCCGTGCACGGCTTCGCGCTGGGCGGCGGCTTCGAGCTGGCCCTTGCCTGCGACGTGATCGTGGCGGACGCGACCGCCGTGGTCGGCCTGCCCGAGGTGTCGGTCGGCGTCATCCCCGGCGGCGGCGGTACGCAGCTGCTTCCCCGCCGGGTCGGCGCCGCCCGCGCGGCCGAGCTGGTCTTCACCGCGCGCCGCGTCGAGGCCGTGGAGGCAAGGGAGTTGGGGCTCGTCGACGTGCTGGCCGAGGACGCCCGCACCGAGGCGCTCGCGCTCGCCGGGCGGATGGCCGCCAACTCGCCGGTCGGGCTGCGCGCCGCGAAGCGGGCGATGCGGCTCGGCCACGGTCTGGACCTGCGGGCCGGCCTTGAGGTGGAGGACGCGGCGTGGCGCTCGGTGGCCTTCTCCGGGGACCGCGCCGAGGGCGTGGCCGCGTTCAACGAGAAGCGGAAGCCGGTGTGGCCCGGGGAGTGATCCGGGAGCGACCCGGGAGCGGCCGTTGGCGGCCGGTGCGGGATACGTGTCCGGCGTCTCGGGGGTCAAAACACCCAAAACCTACCTAAGCTGTAGAAATGGGTGGAGAGGATGCCCGGCTGCGGGCCGTGGTTTCGCTGGCACAGGCCATGGCCGCGGCCCACACGCCGCGCGAGTCCTGGCGCGCCGCGGCGCTCGGCGCGCGCGACGCGCTCGGCGGGAACTTCGCCGCGCTCTCGGTCTGGGAGCGTGAGCTGGGGCGGCTTCGGGTCCTGGTGAACGAGGGCGAACGGGCCGACGGGGAGGAGGAGTTCCCCGAGGACGAGACGTACCCGGTGCACCAGTTCCCCGAGATCACCGAGTTCCTGCACGAGCGCTGGGCGGGCGGCGGCGAGCCCAACGCCTGGGTCGAGACCGCCGTCGCGCCGCCCGAGGGGGATGCGGGCTACTGTCACGTGGGGGTACCTCCCAGCGGTAGCTGGGGGAGGGTGACCGCGCTGCGCCGTCGCGGCCGGGGCTGCTGTGTGGTCGCCCCGATCGTGCTGCACGGGCGGGCCTGGGGCGAGCTGTATGTGGCGCGGCCCGTCGGCGTGCCCGTCTTCGACGCGGCCGACGCGGACTTCGCCACCGTCCTCGCGTCGGTGACCGCCGCCGGGATCTCCCAGACCGAACGCCTCGAAGAGGTGCGCCGCCTGGCCTTCACCGATCCGCTGACCGGGCTCGCCAACCGCCGCGCGGTGGACATGCGCCTCGACGAGGCGATCGAGCGGCACCGGGTGGACGGCTCGGTCGTCAGCCTCGTGGTGTGCGACCTGAACGGCCTCAAGCGCGTCAATGACACGCTCGGCCATGCGGTCGGGGACCGCCTCCTCGAACGCTTCGGCTCGGTGCTCTCGCTGTGCGGGGCGATGCTGCCGGGGGCGCTGGCCGCGCGGCTCGGCGGCGACGAGTTCTGCCTTCTGGCGCTGGGGCCCTCCGCCGACGAGGTGGTCGCCGTGGGCGAACAACTCTGCCTGCGTGCGGGGGAGTTGGAGCTGGGTGAGGGTGTCGCGTGCGGGGTGGCCTCCACGGGGGACCCGATCGGCGAGGTGCGCTCGGCCCGCCGCCTCTTCCGCCTCGCGGACGCGGCCCAGTACCGCGCGAAGGCCGCGCGCTCGGCGAAGCCGGTGGTGGCGGGGCGGGACGGGGCGGTCCTGCGGCTCGCCGACGCGCCGCCGTCGCCGCCGCACGACCGCCGCCGCTTCCGTGGCCGGGGCTGACGCCCCGCCCACCCCTCGCCCCGGGGTGCCCCCGCGCCCCCAACCCTGCCCGCCCCTCGCCCCGGGGTCCCCCCGAACCCCCAACCCCGCCTGCACCTCGCCCCGGGGTGCCCCCGAACCCCCAACCCCGCCTGCACCTGCGGGCCGCACGTGGCCGTTCGCGCAGTTCCCCGCGCCCCCAACCCCCTTCTCGTCTGCGGGCCGTGCTCGCTTCTCGCGCAGTTCCCCGCGCCCCCAGAAGCCTCGGTGCTGGCCGGCAGAGGCACCTTCAGCCTGTCCGGCGTTTGAGGACGAGCGCCGTTCAGGCGCGAACGGGGTCTGGGGCGGAGCCCCAGGGTCGCTTCAACCCCCGGAGGGTTTAGGGAAGGGGCGGGGTGGGGGCGATCCCGGGGTCTGGGGCGGAGCCCCAGGGGGCCGGGGTCCGCGACCCGGAGGCACCCGGAGCTAGTGACACTCGGCGATTCAATCCGTAGGGTGCTGAATATGGATATGCACACTGTCGTGGTGGGGACCTCCGGCACCACCCCCGAGGACGTCATCGCCGTGGCCCGCGACAACGCGAAGGTCGAGCTCTCCGCCGAGGCGCTCGCCGCCCTCGCCCGCGCCCGCGAGATCGTCGACGCCCTGGCCGCGAAGCCCGAGCCGGTGTACGGCGTCTCCACCGGCTTCGGCGCCCTCGCCTCCCGGCACATCAGCCCCGAGCTCCGCGCCCAGCTCCAGCGCAACATCGTGCGCTCGCACGCGGCCGGCATGGGCCCGCGAGTGGAGCGCGAGGTCGTGCGCGCGCTGATGTTCCTGCGCCTGAAGACCGTCGCGTCCGGGCACACCGGGGTGCGCCCCTCCGTCGCCCAGACCATGGCCGACGTGCTGAACGCGGGCATCACCCCCGTCGTCCACGAGTACGGCTCGCTCGGCTGCTCCGGCGACCTCGCGCCGCTGTCGCACTGCGCCCTGACGCTGATGGGCGAGGGCGACGCGGAAGGCCCGGACGGCGTCGTGAAGCCCGCGGGCGAGCTGCTCGCCGCGGCCGGCATCGAGCCCGTCGAGCTGCGCGAGAAGGAGGGCCTGGCCCTCCTCAACGGCACCGACGGCATGCTCGGCATGCTGTGCATGGCCATCGCCGACCTGAAGAAGCTCTACACCTCCGCCGACATCACCGCGGCCCTCTCCCTCGAAGCGCTGCTCGGCACCGAGAAGGTGCTCGCGCCCGAGCTGCACGCCATCCGCCCGCACCCGGGCCAGGGCGCGTCCGCCGCCAACATGCTTGCCGTGCTGACGGGTTCGGGCCTGACGGGCCACTTCCAGGAGGAGGAGGCGCCGCGCGTCCAGGACGCGTACTCGGTGCGCTGCGCCCCCCAGGTCAACGGCGCCGGGCGCGACACCATCGCGTACGCCCTGACCGTCGCCGAGCGCGAACTGGCCGCCGCCGTCGACAACCCGGTGGTGCTGCCCGACGGCCGCGTCGAGTCCAACGGCAACTTCCACGGCGCCCCCGTCGCCTACGTCCTGGACTTCCTCGCCATCGCCGCCGCCGACCTCGGCTCGATCGCCGAGCGCCGCACCGACCGGCTGCTCGACAAGAACCGCAGCCACGGGCTGCCGCCGTTCCTCGCCGACGACGCCGGTGTGGACTCCGGCCTGATGATCGCCCAGTACACCCAGGCGGCCCTGGTCAGCGAGATGAAGCGGCTCGCGGTGCCGGCCTCCGCCGACTCCATCCCGTCCTCGGCGATGCAGGAGGACCACGTCTCCATGGGCTGGTCGGCCGCGCGCAAGCTGCGCACCTCCGTCGACAACCTGGCCCGCATCATCGCCGTCGAGATGTACGCGGCGACCCGCGGCATCGAGCTGCGCAAGGGCCTGACCCCCGCGCCCGCCTCGCAGGCGGCCATCGCCGCGGCCCGCGCGGCCGGCGTCCAGGGCCCGGGCCCCGACCGCTTCCTCGCGCCCGACCTGGCCGCCGCCGACGCCTTCGTACGCGAAGGCAAGCTGGTCGCCGCCGTGGAGACGGTGACGGGCCGCCTCGCCTGACCCGCCACCCCCGCGAACAGCGCGAGGGCCGCCCGTGATCGCGTATCCCGGGCGGCCCTCGCGCTGTGGGGCACTCCCTTACGCCGCAAGGGAGTTGGGGAGTGCCTCGATCACGTCGGCATCAGCAGAGACGCGATCTGCGCACCGAATACGTCACGAACCCCGCCCCGAGCCCCAGGAACAGCGTGCCGCCGACCAGGTAGGGGGAGGTGTTCGCGCTGCCCGTGTCGGCGAGGGCCAGCGGGCCTTCGGCGGGGGCGGGGGCGGCCCGGTACGCGGAGGGCGCGGGGGGCGTCGAAGGGTGTTGCTCGTCCGTCGCGTTGGCGGACGGAACGAACCAGAGGGCGCAGAGCAGGGTGCCGGCCGCGGTGGCGGTGAGCAGGGGACGACGAGCGACGGACAAGTGAGCGATCCCCTTGCGAGTACGTCGAATTGGCGGGATGCGCTGATGCTAGTGAAAGCAGCGGGTCGCGGGAAAGTCGAGAATGGCTTGAGCCCTACGCTCCCCGCATGAGCGAAGAAGAGACATCACGGTATGTGCGCCTCCGGGTCGATTTGGTCCTGGAGATCCAGGACGCGGACGAGCTGGCGGCGGCCGCACTCGCCCGCATCGCCGAGGACCCCGCGATGCGACCCGAGGAACGTACGCATGCCGAGGCCGCGGTGCGGGAAGACGGAGCGGAGGCCCTCGCCTACCTCGTGGACCCGGTCGACCTCGTGGAGGCGCTGCCGGGCGCGGACCTGGTCCAGGCCTCCTGGAGCAGCGAGCGGGTCGGTTACGACCCCGAGGACGAGGAGTGGGACCTCGACGAGGAGGACGGCAACGACGAGGACTGAACGACGAGGACCGATCGGCGACGACTGAACGGGCACGCCGGGCCGAGCGGAGTTCGTGGTGGGACGGAACGCCTTGTGGCGATCTTGTCCGTCCCGCCCCGACCCGTCCTCGGACGCGTGGTGTGCCCCACATTCACCCCCGCTGCGGAACCGGAACGAGCAGTCTGATGTTCTAGACGTGATGACTTGCGGGGGGACGGCAACGATGGAGAAGCGTGTGAAGACGGAGAGTAAGCGGCGCAAGCAGGGTCTCGCGGCGGCGTGCGCGGTGCTCGGCGGCGTACTGGTCCTTTCTGCCTGCAACGGTGGCGGCGACAAGGGTGCCAAGGCCGACAGCTCGTCATCGGCGCAGGCCGCGGCCGACAAGGCCGCCGAGAAGGACACCTCGGACGCCAAGATCACCATCCTGCCCAAGAACGGCGCCGACAACGTCGGCATCAACAGCGACACCAAGGTCACCGTCGCCGACGGCAAGCTGACCGAGGTGACGCTGACCTCGGCCGACGGCACCAAGGTCGACGGCAAGATATCCGCCGACGGCCTGAGCTGGGCGCCCGCCAAGGCCCTGAAGCGTTCCACCTCGTACAAGATCACGGCGACGGCGGCGGACGCGAAGTCGCGCCAGGCGCACGAGAACGCCTCCTTCAGCACCGTCTCCCCGAAGAACAGCTTCATAGGCAACTTCACGCCCGAGGACGGCTCGACCGTCGGTGTCGGTATGCCGGTGTCGATCAACTTCGACAAGGCGATCACCAACAAGAAGGGCGTGCAGGCCAAGATCACCGTCTCCTCCAGCTCCGGCCAGGAGGTCGTCGGCCACTGGTTCGGCTCGCAGCGTCTCGACTTCCGGCCGCAGGACTACTGGAAGGAGAACTCGACCGTCACCATGAAGATGGATCTGGACGGCGTCGAGGCCTCCAACGGGATCACCGGTGTCCAGGAGAAGACGGTCACCTTCAAGATCGGCCGCAACCAGGTCTCCACCGTGGACGCGAACACCCACACCATGACCGTCACCCAGGACGGCAAGACCGTGAAGACCATCCCGATCTCCGCGGGCTCCCCCGAACACCCCACGTACAACGGCCAGATGGTGATCTCCGAGAAGTACAAGGAGACCCGGATGAACGGTGCGACGGTCGGCTTCACCGACGACGACGGCAAGGGCGAGTACGACATCAAGGACGTGCCGCACGCCATGCGCCTGTCCGCGTCCGGCACCTTCATCCACGGCAACTACTGGGGCGCCAAGTCCATCTTCGGCAGCGCCAACACCAGCCACGGCTGCGTCGGCCTGTCCGACACCAAGGGTGCCAACGACGACGGCACCACGGCCGCCTGGTTCTACGACCACTCCATCACCGGTGACGTCGTGGTCATCAAGAACTCGCACGACAAGACGATCCAGCCGGACAACGGCCTCAACGGCTGGAACATGAGCTGGGACCAGTGGAAGGCCGGCTCCGCCGTCTGACCGCTCCGGCACCTGC
Source organism: Streptomyces sp. CB01201 (assembly GCF_002803085.1). Classification (GTDB taxonomy): domain Bacteria; phylum Actinomycetota; class Actinomycetes; order Streptomycetales; family Streptomycetaceae; genus Streptomyces; species Streptomyces hundungensis. Next base: position 110,444 of record NZ_NNBJ01000004.1, read on the forward strand.
TCGGCTCGGGGGCCCTTCGGGGCCCCCGCGGCTGTTCCTCAGGCCGTCCGGGCCGGCTGGTCGGCGCTCCAACTGCCCAGCAGCCGCAGCGACTCCTGCGACGCGGAACCCGGCTCCGCGTGGTAGGTGACCAGGGACAGGTCGTGCGCGTCCGGCAGCTTCAGCGTCTCGTACGCCAGCGTCAGCTCGCCCACCACCGGGTGGCGCAGCCGCTTGACGCCATGGCCCTTGTCGGCGACCGTGTGGGCCGCCCACATCGTGCGGAACTCCTCGCTCTTGACCGACAACTCGCCGATCAAGGACGTCAGTTGGGGGTCGTCCGGATAGCATCCGGCACCCAGCCGCAGCACGCTCACCATGTCGACGGCCTTGCTGTGCCAGTCCACGTACAGCGAGCGCGACGCCGGATCGAGGAACACCTGGCGCGCCAAGTTCCTTTCCTGCGGCGGCAGTTGGGACATGTCGCCGAACAGGGCCGCAGCCATCCGGTTCCAGCCCAGGATGTCCAGGCGCGGGCCCACGATGTAGGCGGGCACGCCCTCCATGGCGTCGATCAGCTGCTGGAGCGCCGGGCGCACCTGGTGGGGCTTGCAGGCCGCGGCACGCTTCTTCTTCGCCTTGCCCTTCGCCACGTGGGTGAGGTGGTTCTGCTCGGTCTCGCTCAGGCGCAGCACCCGCCCGATCGCCTCCAGGACCTCCACCGAGACGTTCTGCGCGTTGCCCTGCTCCAGGCGCGTGTAGTACGCCACCGACACCCCGGCCAGCTGCGCCAGCTCCTCCCGGCGCAGCCCCGGCACCCGGCGGTGGCGCCCGTGGTCGGGCAGCCCCACGTCCTCCGGCTTCAGCCGGGCCCGGCGGGAGCGGAGGAATTCACTGAGTTCGGCGCGCTGGTCCATGACACCCCAGTATCCGCGCCCGGAGGTGTGGGCGTACGACCAGAAGCCTGACCCTGCCAGTAGTACGCACGCTGGTCGTAGGCAGAACAGGGGCCTGGGTGGCCGGCGGAAACTCGGGCAGGCTGGACCGCGTACCCCAAAGATCTGAGGAGACCGGCACATGACCACCGTCGCCGCCTACGCCGCCCCCGCCGCCAAGGCCCCCCTGGAGCGCACCACCATCGAGCGCCGTCCGGTGGGCCCGAACGACGTGCTCATCGACATCAAGTACGCCGGTATCTGCCACTCCGACATCCACCAGGCGAACGAGGGCTGGGGCGAGGCCATCTTCCCGATGGTGCCCGGCCACGAGATAGCCGGTGTGATCACCGAGGTCGGCTCGGACGTCACCAGGTTCAAGGTCGGCGACCGCGCGGGCGTCGGCTGCTTCGTCGACTCCTGTGGGAAGTGCGAGGCCTGCCGCTCCGGGCAGAACCAGTTCTGCGAGGACGGCGTCTCCACGTACAACGCCATCGGCCGGGACGGCAAGCCCGCCTACGGCGGATACTCCACGCACATCGTCGTGGACGCGGACCACACCCTGCGCATCCCCGACAGCATCCCGCTGGACGTCGCGGCCCCGCTGCTGTGCGCCGGCATCACCCTGTACTCGCCGCTCAAGCGCTGGCAGGCGGGCCCCGGCAAGAAGGTCGCCATCCTCGGGCTCGGCGGCCTCGGCCACATGGGCGTCAAGATCGCGCACGCGATGGGTGCCGAGGTGACCGTGCTCAGCCAGACGCTGCGCAAGAAGGACGACGGCCTCAAGCTGGGCGCCGACCACTACTACGCGACCAGCGACGAGGACACCTTCCAGCAGCTCGCGGGCTCCCTCGACCTGATCGTCTCCACCGTGTCCGCCCCGCTGGACCTGGGCGCGTACCTCTCGCTCCTGAAGGCCGGCGGCGCGTTCGTGAACGTGGGCGCCCCCGAGGAGCCGAACTCGCTCAACATGTTCGGCCTCATCGGCGGCAACAAGATCCTGGCCGGCTCGATGATCGGCAGCATCGACGAGACCCAGGAGATGCTCGACTTCTGCGCCGAGCACAACCTGGGCGCCGAGATCGAGCTGATCCGCGCGGACCAGATCAACGAGGCGTACGCGCGGGTGCTGGCCAGCGATGTCCGCTACCGGTTCGTGATCGACACGGCAACGATCTGACCGCACGAACCCGGACCCCGATCCGGGCCCTGCCCCCCGGCACGTCCGGGCTCCGCCCCGGCCAGTCCGGGCATTGATCACGGCCCCGGAGGCACCCCCCTGCCTCCGGGGCCGTTCGCGTGCCCGGTCCGCCCGCCCCCCCATTACCTCTGGGGTAATCGACCCGGCCCGGCGGCCCTGGACATGATCGGACCGTTCGTACGGAGGAGCGTCACCAGGAGGACACCATGACCGCGTACGCCATCGGCAACCTGCGCCCGCCGGCCCGCCCGCACGAGGAGGTCTTCACCTACATGGAGCGCATCCAGCCCACCCTGGACCCCTTCGACGGCCGTTTCCTGGTGCACAACGCACCGCTGGAGGTACGCGAGGGCGAATGGCCCGAGGCGCTGGTCATCATCGGCTTCCCGACCATCGAGAAGGCCAGGGCCTGGTACGACTCGCCCGCCTACCAGGCCCTGATCCCCCTGCGTGCCGACCACATCCCGGGCGATGTGGTCCTGGTCGACGGGGTCGGCCCGGACTACGACCCGGGACGGACGGCGGCGGCACTGCGGTCATCGGCTGCCGGATAGACCCGCTCGGCAGGCAACAGGGCCCGGGCGGCGTCGAGTTGGCCGTCCCGTACGAGCGCGTGGACGCGGTGTGCGAGTGGGGTCACATCGCGGATCCCGACGATCCACTCGTCCGCGTACCGCCGCACCGCGCTTCGACTCCCGCCGCGTCCGCGCCCCCAATGGCTGGGTGGCGGGGGCTGGTGGCATGTGCCGATCCGCCGCTTCGGCACGACTGTCCGGGGCGCTGTGGGGGCGGGTCCCGCACCAACCCCGTTAGGGGCGCGGGGAACTGCGCGACCAGCCCCGCACGGTCCGCGGCTGAACTCGCATACGCGGGAGCGGTGGTTTTCGGCTCGCACAGGCGTAGGGGGTGCTTCCGCATGACGTGAGTTCGGGTGCGGCTCCGTCGGGGGCCGTTCGCGCAGTTCCCCGCGCCCCTGCCGGGGCTGGGGTGGGCCTCCCCTGCGTGCTCTGGCAGGACCGCTGCGGCTAGCGAATATCGGCGGCCCTGTCGCCCCGGGGGAGCAGGGCCGGGGCGGCGGGCGGGGCTAGTGGCGCCGGGTGCGGCCCGGATGGGGATGGTGGCGGATCTCCACATCCGCGTCCGTGGCCGCCGAGAAGTCCCCCCGCCCGCGTGCGGCCCGCCGCCGTACCGCCATCTCCGCACACACCGCGCACCCGGGCGCGGGTTTCGGCGGCGCGTGCGGAAGCCTCAGGTGCACGGGTCCCCCCATGGTCGTCCTCGGATCGCTCACGCCTACCGCCCATCCGCCCGAACAGCTCGTACCCGAGCCATTCACCCCGACGACCGGCCCGCCCGCGACCGCCCGACCCCCTTCGCCGCACAACGTCACCCGTCCACGCGGCCGGGCTACTCCAGGAAGGGCAACCGGGGGCAGCAGGAAAGCGGGGCACCGGCGTCATGCCGGTGCCCCGCAGTCGCTTCGGAGGGCGTCCTCAGCCCTCGGCCCTGGCCACACCGATCGGGCAGGAGACCCCCGTGCCCCCGATCCCGCAGTACCCGGCCGGGTTCTTGTCCAGGTACTGCTGGTGATACGGCTCGGCGGCGTAGAACGTGCGGCCCTGCGCGGGGAGGAGTTCCGTGGTGATCGTGCCGTAGCCCGAGCCCGTCAGGACCTTCTGGTAGGACGCGCGGGAGGCCTGGGCGGTGGCTTCCTGGGCGGGGGTGTGGGTGTAGATCGCGGAGCGGTACTGGGTGCCCACGTCGTTGCCCTGGCGGAAGCCCTGGGTCGGGTCGTGGTTCTCCCAGAACACCTTCAGGAGCTGCTCGTACGAGACGAGGGCGGGGTCGTAGACCACGCGCACCGCCTCGGTGTGGCCGGTCAGGCCCGAGCAGACCTCGTCGTACGCGGGGTTCACCGTGCTGCCGCCCTGGTAGCCGACCAGGGTCGTCCAGACGCCCGGCGTCTGCCAGAACTTGCGCTCGGCGCCCCAGAAGCAGCCCATGCCGAAGTCCGCGACCTCCAGGCCCGCCGGGTAGGGGCCGGCCAGCGGGTTGCCGAGGACCGTGTGCCGCGAGGGCAGGGTGAATTCGGGCTCCGGGCGTCCCTTGAGGGCCTGCTCGGGGGTGGGCAGCTCGGGCGTGCGGCGGCCGAAGATCATCGGGGGCTCCTCGGAAAGATTGGTTGCCCAGGGGTAACGCGCCGGGCCGCCCGGAGATTCCGGGGCCCGGGGGTGGGTGCGGGCCCGAATCCCGAATGCGGGTGCGGGTGCGCGCGGGCCGGGCGTCGGCGCGGTAGCAGTAGGGGAGCTACGGGGCCGCTACGGCCGCCGCAGCGTTGCCGGGCTGCCCCCGTTCGCCTCGTACCCCGCGACCGCGAGCGCCCGGCACACGGCGTACGTCGCCGCCGGGTCCTCGGAGACCGTCCAGGGGACCGCGCCGACATAGCCGTCCAGGGCGACGAACTGGTCCATCGACTCCGCCCAGCGTTCGCCGCGCACCAGGAAGAAGACGAGGAGGTGGCGGACCAGGGGGAGCACCGGGTCGTCGGCGCGGGCCTGGTGGACGGCGTGCAGGGCGCCCTCCATCGCGCGGCTCACCACGGCCGTGCCGAAGAAGTCCGAGACGAGGACGACATCAGGGATGTGCTCGTACACCGCGAACAGGGGGAGCGCGGAGAGCAGGGAGCCGCGCGGGGCGCGGGCCGCGGCCGCCGTCGCGAACTCGTCCGCCTGGGCGCGCGAGCCGTGCCACTTCTCGCAGTGGTAGTGCAGGGCCGCGAGATGCGCGCCCATGTGGTGCGGGGCGCGGTCCATGACCTTGGCCCACAGCTGGTCGAACTCGGGCCGCGGATAGGCCAGTCCACGCGCCACCGCGAGTTCGGTGATGTACGGGACCGGGTCGCCCGGGGCGAGCAGCGCGGCCTCGCCGCAGACCGTGCGGGCCTCCTCCAGGATGATGCGGAAGTCGTCGTGGCCGACGGACGAGGACCGCCAGGCCTGCTGGACCAGGAACTCCGCGTGCACCTGCGCCGCGCCCGCGTCCTTCGGCGCCTCGGAGCGCCACTTGCGCAGCCAGGCCCCGCCGACGCCGGGGCGCTGGGCCAGTTCCAGGGAGGCCGCGCCCGCGAAGGCCTGGACGCGCTGCCAGCGCCGCTCGCCCTCCTTCGGGGTCTCGGCGAGGAGGCGCTGGGCCGGCTTCCAGTCCTGGGTGTGCTGCACCACCGCGAGCACGTCGAGGAGGTCCTGGTCGGGGCCGGGCATGCGGACGTCCAGCTCCTCCTGGAGCGCGAAGCCGTAGGCCGCCGGGTCGGCGGCGTCGGGTGAGCCGGGCCGTGCCAGCTGGATGCCGCCGCCCCGGCGGAACACGAACCGGACGACGAGCGCGGTGAGTGCGCCCAGCACGAGCAGCGTCCACAGAATCTCCATGTCCACCAGCGAACCAGACCGCGCCCCGATGTGGCGAACCCGACCGTGCGGGACCGCCCGAGGATGGGGTGAACGGGGTGAGCCGACGAACTAGGCTCGGGGCCATGAGCCACGAGCACCTCGACAAGAGCTTCGAGACCATCGCGATCCACGCGGGCAACACCGCCGATCCGCTGACCGGGGCGGTCGTACCGCCGATCTACCAGGTCTCCACGTACAAGCAGGACGGCGTCGGCGGTCTCCGCGGCGGCTACGAGTACAGCCGCAGCGCGAACCCGACGCGGACCGCGCTCGAAGAGAACCTGGCGGCCCTCGAAGGCGGCCGCCGCGGCCTCGCCTTCGCCTCCGGGCTCGCCGCCGAGGACTGCCTGCTGCGTACGCTGCTCGCGCCCGGTGACCACGTGGTGATCCCGAACGACGCCTATGGCGGCACGTTCCGCCTCTTCGCCAAGGTCGTCTCGCGCTGGGGCGTCGAGTGGTCGGTCGCCGACACCTCCGACCCGGCGTCGGTGCGGGCCGCGATCACCCCGCGCACGAAGGTCGTCTGGGTGGAGACGCCCTCCAACCCGCTGCTCGGGATCACCGACATCGCGGCCGTCGCCGAGGTCGCCTCGACCGCCGGCGCCAAGCTCGTCGTCGACAACACCTTCGCGAGCCCCTACCTCCAGCAGCCGCTGTCGCTCGGCGCGGACGTCGTCGTGCACTCCCTGACCAAGTACATGGGCGGGCACTCGGACGTCGTGGGCGGCGCGCTGGTCACCAACTCGGCCGAGATCGGCGAGGAGTTGGCGTACCACCAGAACGCGATGGGCGCGGTCGCCGGGCCCTTCGACTCCTGGCTGGTGCTGCGCGGCATCAAGACGCTTCCGGTGCGCATGGACCGGCACAGCGAGAACGCGGGCAAGGTCGCCGAGATGCTGACCCGGCACGCCAAGGTCACCCAGGTCCTGTACCCGGGGCTGCCCGAGCACCCCGGCCACGACATCGCGGCCAAGCAGATGCGGGCCTTCGGCGGCATGGTCTCCTTCCGCGTCGAGGGCGGCGAGCAGGCGGCGGTGGACGTCTGCAACCGCACGAAGCTGTTCACGCTCGGTGAGTCCCTCGGCGGCGTCGAGTCGCTGATCGAGCACCCGGGCCGCATGACGCACGCCAGCGTCGCGGGCTCGGCCCTGGAGGTCCCGGCGGACCTGGTCCGCGTCTCGGTGGGCATCGAGAACGCGGACGACCTGCTCGCCGACCTCCAGCAGGCGCTCGGCTAGGGAGTTGTCACAGCCCGTCGACGGGTGGCGTCACCGTGGACGGTGGCGCCACCCAGGGCTGGACCGTCGCGGCCCACACCGCGAAGACGATCACGGCCGCCATGAGCAGCAGCCACATCAGACGCCGTGCGATACGGCGCCGGTGCAGCATGCGAAGGCCCAACTCGGCCGCGCGGTCGGCGAGTTCGACGGGCACGACCGGGTGGGCCCCGCTCTCCAAGAGGTGGCGGACCTCGGCGGTCTTGCGGTCGGGCGTGCTCATACGGCCTCCCGTGCCGGAATCCCGGGCCGGTTCACGTGGCCGCCTCGGGGGCCGGGGCGGCCGGTGCGGGTGGCGCGGGCGGGGTGCTGCGCATCGCGGTGACCGCCCGGGTGCAGATCGCGCGGACCCGGTCCACCGGCAGCCCGACCGTCGCCGCCGTCTGCTCCTCGGCGACGCCTTCGTACAGGCGCAGGACCAGGATGAGGCGTTCCTGCGGGGTCAGCCGCGCCAGGAGCCCGGTTCCGGCGGCCGGCCGGGGCAGGCCGGGGACGGCGGGCCGGTGGTGGCGCCAGGCGGTGCGGGCGAAGCGGGCGGCGAGTTCCTGCCGGGTCCGGTCGTACGGGTCCTCACCGCGCAGCCGGTCCCAGCGGGCGTACGTCTCGGCGAGGGCGGCGGTCAGCAGGCGCCGGGCCCGCGGGTTGGCGTCGACGGGCTCGGCGGTCAGCAGGGTGGCGGCATGCAGCAACCGGCCTCCCGCGCCCGCCACGAATGCCTCGAACTCCCGGGTGCGGCGGCGGTGTCGGGTGGCGTACCGCTCGCGCATGAGCCTCATATGAGGGCAGGCGCGAGCCCCCGGTCAAGAGGTCGGCGCGGACGGCTCCTGCGCGGCCGACTGGCGGGCCGAGAGCGCGGAGTTGAAGCGCGTCAGGAGCGAGGTGAACGACTCCCGCTCGTCCTCCGTCCAGCCGTCGGTGACCTGCGCCATCAGCTCGCGCCGCGAGGAGCGCACTTCTTCGAGGCGGGACTGGCCGCGCGGCGACAGCTGGAGCACGACCGCCCGGCCGTCCTCGGGGTGCGAGGTCCGCTTGACCAGGCCGGTGTCGACGAGCGGGGCGACCTGGCGCGTCACGGTCGAGGAGTCGATCCCCATGCCCGCGGCGAGCGCCTTGACGCCCATCGGGCCTTCCAGGTCCAGACGGTTGAGCAGCAGGTAGGCCGCCCGGTCCATCGAGTTGCGGACCTGTCCGACGCCGCCGAGCCTGGTCTGCTCGGCACGGCGGGCGAACACGGCCACCTGGTGCTGGAGGGCATCGAGGAGGCCGGGGTCGAGCGGGGGAGTCATGTCCTGAACTGGGGGCATGGCCGGGGCTCTCTGGTGCGGGTATCGGTGTGGTGGGGGACAGAGTACGCGGCCCGGCCCGCATACGTACCGGCGGTGCGCAAAGCTGTGGACAAGTCCCGGCGGATCGGCGGCCCAGCGGCCGGAAGGGGTGTGAGCTGCGAGACTTGCGGTCATGAGCTTCGGTACGTCTGGCCCCTTGCACGACCTCATCCTCGACGACATCCGCGGTGCGCAGAAGATGCTGTCGGGAGTGGCCCGCACCACCGCGATGGAAGGATCACGCCATCTTTCGTCGCTCGTGGGAGCGCCGGTGCACCTCAAGTGCGAGAACCTCCAGCGCACCGGGTCCTTCAAGCTCCGGGGCGCCTACGTGCGGATCGCCGGGCTGCGTCCCGAGGAGCGGGCGGCCGGTGTGGTGGCCGCCAGTGCCGGCAACCACGCGCAGGGCGTGGCGCTCGCCTCTTCACTGCTCGGCGTGCACTCGACGGTGTTCATGCCGATGGGCGCCCCCCTGCCGAAGGTCGCCGCGACCCGGCACTACGGGGCGGAGGTGATCCTGCACGGCACGGTCGTCGACGAGACCCTGGCCGCCGCCGAGGCGTACGCGGCCGAGACCGGGGCGGTGTTCATCCACCCCTTCGATCACCAGGACATCATCGCCGGGCAGGGCACGGTGGGCCTGGAGATCCTGGAGCAGTGCCCCGAGGTGCGCACGATCGTCGTCGGGATCGGCGGCGGCGGGCTCGCGGCCGGCATCGCGGTCGCGGTGAAGGCGCTGCGGCCGGACGTCCGGATCGTCGGGGTGCAGGCGGCGGCCGCCGCGGCCTATCCGCCCTCGCTCGCCGCCGGGCATCCGGTCGCCGTCGACACGGCCCCCACGATGGCCGACGGGATCAAGGTGGGGCGGCCGGGAGACATTCCGTTCGCGCTGGTCAGCGAGTTGGTGGACGAGGTGCGCACGGTCTCGGAGGACGAGCTGTCCAGTGCGCTGCTGCTCTGCCTTGAGCGGGCGAAGCTGGTGGTGGAACCGGCCGGGGCGAGCCCGGTGGCCGCGCTGCTCAGCGATCCCGGGGCGTTCCGCGGGCCGGTCGTCGCGGTGCTCTCGGGCGGCAACGTGGACCCGCTGCTCATGCAGCGCATCCTGCGCCACGGCATGTCGGCGGCGGGCCGCTATCTGTCGCTGCGGCTGCGCCTGACGGACCGCCCGGGGGCTCTGGCCTCGCTCCTCGGGGAATTGTCAGTGCTGGATGCCAATGTGTTGGACGTGAGCCACGTACGGACCGATCCCCGGCTCGGACTCACGGAGGTGGAGGTCGAGCTGCACCTGGAGACGAAGGGCCCGGAGCACTGCGCCGAGCTGGCGTCGGCGCTGCGGGAGGCGGGCTACACCGTCGTCGACTAGGGCGTCGGACGTCACGCGGTTGACGGTGCGTCCTGAGCCTCCCCAACTCGCCTCGCATTTCCTAGAGTTGACGGATGGGCTGTCTCACGGGGTGTGCGATTCTCCTGATCATGGTGCCGGGACCCTTGCGCGTCATCGGCTTCTACCTCCTCATCGCCGCGGCCATCTGGTACGGCGTCGACCAGGTCAACAAGAACGCCGAAAAGAAGAAGAAGGACGAAGAGCGCAGGCGGCGCAACCAGAGGAGGAAGCGGGAAGAGGAGCGTCTGCGCAACGCGCTGGACCAGGCCTCCGTTCCGCCCGCCGAGTCGCATCCCGTGGGCCGGCCCGGGCGCCGTCCGGCCGAGAACGCTGCGCGCGGCGGGCCGGCGGGCCCTGCTGTTGCCGACACCTCCGGGCCGTCCCCGAACGCGAACGACAACAGCCTCCAGCACCCGTTTTCCCCTGGATCCGAGGATCCATCAGGCGCTACGACCGGCGCGCACGGCGGCCACCACTCCACCGGCCACCACTCCACCGGCCACCACTCGGGGGGTCATCACAGCGACAGCGGCGGCCACCACTCGGGAGGCTCCGACAGCGGCGGCGGCTTCGACGGCGGCGGCAGTTTCGACGGAGGCTCCAGCTTCATCTGACGGCGAGACAGCGGGGCGGCCGTCAGTGGAACCGCCCGCGCCGGGCGCCCGCGCACGCAACCCCCGCATGCAACCCCGCGCAGGCAACGGTGCCTGATGCGGGCGCCGCTCTCTGGGCTGGCGGTGCGGCCTGAGGCACGCGCCAGGACCGTCGATCAGCCCCGCGATTTCGCCGACAACACGCGATGTATCGCGTTAGGGAGGAGCTCGAACCAAAGCCTCGGGCTCCGGACTCCGGGCTCCATCGGGCGATCCCTGCCCGGAAAATCTAGGATTTGTCCAGGGATTCACACCCGCATTCACACCCACCACTGGGGGTACTCACATGCCAGGCGCCATCTACGCCGAAGGCCTGGTGAAGACGTTCGGCGACGTAACGGCTCTGGACGGCGTGGACCTCGACGTCCCCGAAGGCACGGTCCTCGGCCTCCTCGGCCCCAATGGCGCCGGCAAGACCACCGCCGTGCGCGTCCTGACCACCCTGCTCCAGCCCGACCGCGGCAAGGCGGCCGTCGCGGGCATCGACGTCCTCAAGCACCCGAACGAGGTGCGCCGCTCCATCGGCCTGTCCGGCCAGTTCGCGGCCGTCGACGAATACCTGACCGGTCGCGAGAACCTCCAGATGGTCGGCCGGCTCTACCAGATGAACGCCAAGGCGGCGAAGGTGCGCGCGGGCGAGCTGCTCGACCGCTTCAACCTCGCGGACGCCGCCGACCGCATCGCCAAGACGTACTCGGGCGGCATGCGCCGCCGCCTCGACCTCGCGGCGGCCCTCGTGGTCTCGCCGCCCGTCATGTTCATGGACGAGCCGACCACCGGCCTCGACCCGCGCAACCGCCAGCAACTGTGGGAAGTGATCCAGGAGTTGGTGGCCGGCGGCACCACGCTGCTGCTCACCACCCAGTACCTCGAAGAGGCCGACCGCCTGGCCCACGACATCGCCGTGGTCGACCACGGCAAGGTCATCGCGCGCGGCAGCTCCGACCAGCTCAAGGCCCGCACCGGGGGCGAGCGCGTCGAGGTCGTCGTCCACCAGGGCGACCAGATAGCTCCGGCCCGCGAGGTCCTGGCGGGCTTCGGCAAGGGCGAGGTGGCCATCGACGAACACACCCGCCGGCTGACCGTCCCCGTGACGGGCGGCGCCAAGCTGCTCGCCGAGGTCATCCGCGAACTCGACACCCGAGGCGTCGAGATCGACGACATCGGCCTGCGCCGCCCCACCCTGGACGACGTCTTCATCTCGCTGACCGGCCACGCGGCCGAGACGGCGACGGAAGGGTCCGACGAGGACGCCGCCGTCGCCGCCGCCACCCCCAAGGGCCACAAGGAGACCAGGAAATGAGCGCCATCACCGACGCGGCACCGGTTCCCCGGGCGGGCGGCGGCATCGCCGGATCCGTGCGGGACTCGCTGGTGGTCGCCAAACGGAACCTGATCCGGATGACCAGGATTCCGGAGATCGTCCTCTTCGGCCTGATCCAGCCGATCATGTTCGTGGTGCTCTTCACGTACGTCTTCGGCGGCTCCATCAGCGTCGGCGGCTCCACGGACCCGAAGCTCTACAAAGAGTTCCTGATGGCGGGCATCTTCGCGCAGACCGTCACCTTCGCGACGGCCGGCGCGGGCGCGGGCATCGCCGACGACATGCACAAGGGCCTCATCGACCGATTCCGCTCGCTGCCCATGGCGCGCGGCGCGGTCCTGACCGGCCGCACCCTGGCCGACCTCGTGCAGACCACCCTGACCCTGGTCGTGCTCGCGGGCGTCGCCCTGCTCGTCGGCTGGCGCGCCCACGAGAACATCGGCAAGGTGCTCTGCGGGTTCCTGCTGCTGCTTCTGCTCGGGTACGCGTTCTCCTGGATCGGCGCGCTGATCGGCCTGTCGGTCCGCACCCCCGAGGCGGCCACCTCCGGCGGGCTCATCTGGCTGTTCCCGCTGACGTTCATCTCCAACGCCTTCGTGCCGGTCAACGGGATGCCGTCGTTCCTGCAACACATCGCGGAGTGGAACCCGTTCAGCGCGACGGTGGCGGGGGCGCGGCAGCTGTTCGGCAACACGATGCCGAACGTACCGAAGTCGGTCACGGGCGCCTGGCCGATGGAGCACCCGGTGCTCGCCTCGATCCTCTGGTCCGTCCTGATCATCGCGGTATTCCGCACCCTGGCCGTCCGCAAGTACCGCTCGGCCGCGGTCTGACCCGCACGACGGCGCCGGTGCACGCCGAAAGCCCCGGCGCGCTCAAGGGCGGCCGGGGCTTTCGGTGTGTACGCGTGCGGGGGGTCAGCCGTTGAACGGGACCGCCGCCAGGATCTTCACCGAGGCCTTCTTGCCGTTCGGCAGCTCGTACTCGGCGTCCTCGCCGACCTTCTTGCCGTTCACGCCGGAGCCGAGCGGCGACTGCGGGGAGTACGTCTCGATCTCCGTCGAGGCGTACTCGCGCGAGGCCATCAGGAACTCCAGGGTGTCGTCCGGGTCGCCGTCGAAGGCGATCGTGACGAGCATGCCGGGGGCCACCACACCGTCGGCGGCGGGTGCCTCGCCGACCTTGGCGTGCTCCAGGAGCTGGGTGAGCTGGCGCACCCGGAGCTCCATCTTGCCCTGCTCCTCCTTGGCCGCGTGGTACCCGCCGTTCTCCCGGAGGTCACCCTCCTCACGGGCCGCCGCGATCTTTACGGCGATCTCCGTGCGCGCGGGACCAGACAGGTACTCCAGCTCGGCCTTGAGCTGGTTGTACGCCTCCTGGGTCAGCCAGGTGACGTTGTCGCTGGTCTGGGTCACAGGTGCTCCTCGTCGGTACTGGGTATACAAAGCGCCCTACCCCAAAGCATGTGCCTGGATGGGTGGGCGAAACCACGAGCCTAACAATTCAGGCGCCGCAGGGGGAGGACATAAACCGCTAGAACTTCATCAACGCAGGTCAGCTCGGGTGTGTCGGCAGCCTTGGTCAACAACTTCAGCAGTACGTGGCGCGGCGGGCCCCGGCATACGGCTCAGTAGCCCTGCTCGGCGCCACGGCTCAGTCGGACTGGCAGCTCACCAGGTCCGCGGCGGTGGCCCGGGAGGTCGTGGTGATCGTGACGACCTTGTCGACCTGCTTGGCCGGCTCGTCGAACCGGAAGTCCGCGCGGCCCACGTCGTCGCCGCTGGTCTGCTGGGCGCGCAGGGTGCAGGTCCCCTTGGCGTCCTTGTCCTTGGTCACTTCCAGGTGCACCTCGACCGAGGTGTCCGAGACCACCTTGAACTTGATCACCTGCGCGGAGAGCGACTGCCCGCCCACGTAGTCGTAACCGATCCAGCCGATCACGCCGAGCAGCACGACCGCGAGCACCGAGCCCACGATCTTCAGCTTGCGGTCCGCGCGCTGGTCCGCCGAGCGCCCGTAGCGCCCCTGGGGAAGCTGCTCGCGCACAGCGGCCATGATCGTCCTCCTGCTGGTGGGGGTCACCGGAATTTTCCGTCCCCCGATTCGGTCACTATAGAAGCCGCCCGTTGCGCCGATCACAGAGGGCGCCGAATTCACTTACTGAGTCACCGAGGATCGAGTCTTGACTGAGCAGCTGCGACTGATGGCCGTGCACGCCCACCCCGACGACGAGTCGAGCAAGGGCGCGGCCACCATGGCGAAGTATGTGTCCGAGGGGGTGGACGTGCTGGTCGTGACCTGCACCGGAGGCGAGCGCGGCTCGATCCTCAACCCGAAGCTCCAGGGTGACAAGTACATCGAGGAGCACATCCACGAGGTGCGCAAGAGGGAGATGGACGAGGCCCGCGAGATCCTCGGCGTGCATCAGGAGTGGCTCGGCTTCGTGGACTCGGGCCTGCCCGAGGGAGACCCGCTGCCGCCGCTGCCCGAGGGCTGCTTCGCCCTGGAGGACGTGGACGTCGCGGCCGGCCGCCTGGTCCGCTCCATCCGCACCTTCCGTCCGCAGGTCATCACGACGTACGACGAGAACGGCGGCTACCCGCACCCCGACCACATCATGACCCACAAGATCACGATGGTGGCCTTCGAGGGCGCGGCCGACACCGAGAAGTTCCCCGAGGCCGAGTTCGGCCCGGCCTACCAGCCGCGCAAGCTCTACTACAACCAGGGCTTCAACAAGCCGCGCACGGTCGCCCTGCACGAGGCGCTCCTGGGCCGCGGCATGGAGTCCCCGTACGGCGAGTGGCTGGAGCGCTGGAAGGAGTTCGGGCGCGCCGAGCGCACGCTGACCACGCACGTTCCCTGCGCCGAGTTCTTCGAGATCCGGGACAAGGCGCTGATCGCGCACGCCACCCAGATCGACCCCGACGGCGGCTGGTTCCGCGTTCCGCTCGACCTCCAGAAGGAGGTCTGGCCGACCGAGGAGTACGAGCTGGCGAAGTCGCTCGTGGACACTTCCCTCCCCGAGGACGACCTCTTCGCGGGCGTGCGCGACAATGCCTGATATGAGCGCAAGCCTCGCAATGACGCACATGGTCCCGCTGGCCGCCGAGATCGACAACGACAAGGTGACGCCCGGTGTCCTCGGCTTCATCGTGTTCGCGGCACTCGCCCTCGGCGTGTGGCTGCTGATGAAGTCCATGAACCGGCACATGGGCAAGGTCGACTTCGAGGAGACCCCGGACCCGTCCGCGGCGACCCCGCAGGCGACCCCCGCGGCCGCCGCCGGCAAGGGCGCCACGAAGAACGGCTGAGCCCCCGGCGACCCGGACCGGCTCGGGGCACCCCCGCCGCACCCGTCAGGGCCGCGGCGGGGGCGCCGCGCGATCGTGACCGCGTCCGTCAGCGGTCGGCCCCCACCGGCACCCCCATGACCTCCCGGGCGTGCCGGTCCGGGACCATGCCCAGCTGCCAGGCCTGCCAGCCCGACTCCAGCGAGACACCGCGCTCCAGCATCAGCGCGAAGGCCTCCGCGCAGTCCTCCAGCTTGGCGTCCCGGGCGTGGTGGCGGGCCCGCAGGAGCTGCGCCAGCTCCTCCTGGGCGACCGCCGTGCCCACGTCCACACCACCCGCCCCCGCGTATGGCAGCAGCGTGCAGCGCAGGAAGCGGGACCAGTCGCCGCCGCGCCGGTCGTCGTACGAGGCGAACAGCGCGGTCGCCTCGTCGCACAGGGCGAGCGCCGGGCCCGGCCGGTTGTTGCCCGCGTCGATCAGGGCCAGCTCCAGACACGTCCAGGCCTCGCCGTGCGCCACCCCGATGCGGTGGAAGTCGGCGCGCGCGTCGACCAGGAGCTGGCGGGCGAAGCCGGAGTTGCGCAGGTTTCCGGTCTGGGCGGCGCGCTGGTCGCGGGTGACCCGGCCCGAGTGGTGACGGGCGCAGGCGAGCCCGTACACGTCCCGCATCCGCGAGAACATCGTGCGGGCCCGCTCCAGCTCGCGCACCGCCTGGTCGCGGTCGCCGCGCTCCTCCAGGGCCTGGCCCAGGTAGTACAGCGTCCAGGCCTCGCCGCGCGCGTCCTCCTGCTCGCGGTGGCGCGACAGGGCCTGGCGCAGCCCGTCGACCGCCGTCGGCGCGTCGCCCTCGACGAGGCGGGCGCGGGCCAGCTGGGTCAGCGCCCACGCCTCGCCGCGGCCGTCCCTGGTGCGCCCGTACAGATCGAGCGCGGTGCGCAACTCGCCCTCGGCGCGCGGTACTTCACCGGTACGGAGGTAGAGCTGGCCGAGCTGGAAGTGCGTCCAGGCCTCGCCGTGCAGGGACTCGTTCTCGCGGTGCAGTGCGAGGGCGGTGGCGAGGAGGGTGAGGGCGCCCGACAGGTTGGAGCGGTCGCGCTCCACCGCCGCGAGCGCGTGCAGCGACCAGGCGCGGTCGCCGGACAGCTCCTCGCCCGCCTGGAGGTCGATCGCCTCGCGCAGCCGGACCGCCGCCTCGGCCAGGTTCCCCTGGTGGTGCAGCGTGATGCCGAGCGAACACAGCGCGAGGGCCTGGCCGGCGTCGTGCTGGGCCTCGCGGTAGAGGTTGACCACGGACGACAGCGTCGTACGCGCCGTGTCCAGCTCGCCGAGCTGACGGGCGGCGATGCCGGTGCGCCACTGCACCGACCGCACGAGCAGGCCCTGGTCGACGGCCTGGGTCAACTCGCTGATCTCGCCCAGGCGGTAGAGGTCGCCGCGCAGCAGGCAGTAGTCGCACAGCGCGCCGAGCAGACTGAGCACGGCCTCCTGGTCGACGCCCTCGGCCTGGCGCAGGGCCGCGGTGATGAAGCTCGACTCGTCGTCCAGCCAGCGCAGCGCCGCGTCCAGGGACGGGAAGCCGTGCCCGCCGAACTGGCCGGCCCGCGTCGACATCTTGCCGTCGACCATGCGGCCCACCGCGTCCGCCAGCTCCGCGTAGTTGCGGATCAGCCGCTCCTGCGCGGCCACCCGCTCGGCCGGATCCTCCTCGTCGGCCAGGCGGGCCTCGGCGAAGGCGCGTACGACGTCGTGCAGCCGGTAGCGGCTGCCGCGGACGTGGTCGATGAGCCCGGCCGAGGCGAGCGCGGTGAGCTGGCGCTGGGCCTCCTGCTCGTCGGCCGCGAGCAGCGCGGCCGCGGCCGCCGCCCCCAGGGACGCGCGGCCGGCGAGCGCCAGTCGGCGCAGCAGTCGGCGGGCCGGCTCGGACTGGTCGGTGTAGCGCAGCCACAGGGCCCGCTCGGCGGGCGCCACCGGGCCGTACGCCCCCAGGTCCGCGGCGAGCGCCCGCGCCGAACGCGCGCCGAGCGAGGACCCGGCGATGCGCAGTGCCAGCGGCAGGCCGCCACACAACTCCCTCACCAGATCGGTGGATTCGGCGTCGTAGGGGCCGGTCTCCGTCTCCTCGGCCGCCTCGCGCAGGAGTTCCTCCGCGCCCGCCGCGTCCAGCGGCTCGACGGAAAGCTGGTGCACCCACGCCGGGAAGTCGTCGGGCAGGTCGAGCGGACCGGACGAGGTGACGAGCACCAGCCCCTCGGAGCGCTGCGGCACCAGCGTGCGCACCTGCTCGGGGTCGTCGGTGTCGTCCAGGACGACGGTGACCGCGAGGCCCGTCAGATGCTGGTGGTAGAGCTCGGCCAGGCGGCGCACCTGCTGTTCGGGCGAGGACCGTTCGCGGAACAGGAGCTGCTCGCGCGGCGCGCCGAGCCGGTTCAGGAGGTGAAGCAGCGCGTCCCGGGTCGGCAGCGGGCTCTCGCCGGACGGGCCGCCGCGCATGTCGACCAGGCAGGCGCCGCGGAACTGGTCGCGCAGACCGTGTGCCGCGCGCAGCGCGAGGGTGCTGCGGCCCGAGCCCGGCGGGCCGTGCAGGACCACGACCACCGGCCGCGTCTCGGTGGAGGCGCGGGCGGCCTGCACCCACTGGCCGATCCGGGCCAGCTCCGCCCGCCGGCCCGCGAACGGGCCCTGGGGATCGGGGAGATGGCCGAACGACTGCTCAAGGACCGACCGGCGGCGGGCCGCCGCGCTCTTGTCCGTACCGCGCAGTTGCGTCGGCACCTTCTTCTGGGCCGGTTTGGGGGTCACCGCCCGCTGCTGGTCCAGGAACGGACGGATGCCCCGCACCTCCAGCGCCGTCAGCCACTGGAGCCGCAGCTGCTCGGGGCCGCCCGGCTGGCCGAGCGCCCCGGCCCGCCGGTGGGCGGCCGGCACATGCGCGGCCGTCACCCGGGCGACCGTCCCGGCGGCCCCGGCGACCGCGACGGCCGCCCCGGTACCCACCGCGCCGCCCGCGCCGACCCCGAGCGCCACATCGACGACGATCGCGGCGAGCGCGCCGACTCCCGTCGCGATCAGCCCGGTTGAACCTCCCTCGCGACGGAACCGCTCGCCGAACGAGAGCTGCCCGACCGCCGCCTCGTCCAGGGCCCGCGTATAGGCCGCGTACTCCTCCGCCGCGCTCTGGGACAGCGCGTCGAGCGCGCCCCGGCCCCGGGAGAGCAGCACGTTCCCGTCGGAGCGTCCGCCGGAGCGCCGTACCTCTTCCTCCACGGCGCGTACCAACAGCCGCTCGGCCTCGGCCCGATGGCTGTCCCGCATGTGCGTCCCCCTCCGAGAGCCCGTCGTTCGCCTGCGCCTCCAAGTGTCGTGCGTGACGCGCGTCGGCGCGAGGGAGTCGGCGGATCATCTCCCGTGTGGGGGAGTCTTGACTGGTGCTTCTGGTCCGCCGAGGCCTTGAGGGGCTGCCCCTGATGGTCGCCGTACGCACCCCACACACCGGCTCCGGCCGCATCGTGGCCCCCACACAAGGAGGGCGCGGCCCAGCCGTCCATCCAACTGGCCGGCGGACGTGCCCGGACTCTCGGCCTGGACGAAGTGTCCGGGCTTGAGCCGCAGTGGCTGGTTACCGCTCCGATATCGGCACGGGGGGCTCTCCGTCCTTGCATGACCCCGAGATCGACCGTGACGGAGAAAGGTGCGGTGGCCTTCACCGTGCCGGTGAACATCTCGCCGTTGCGGCGCCCAGGGCATTGGCCAGAATGCGAGCCGGCCGGTTGTGGCGCCTGGAGGCGCTCGGGCTCACGACGACCATCCCGTCCACGATCTCGATGCCGGCGCACTGCTCCTCGGACCAGGAGTCGTACTGCTCTGCGCTGATCTGCGTATGCATCCACGCGGGCGCCACCATCCCGGCGGTCATGGTGTGCCTCCTTCGAGGAGCCTCGGCAGTCTCAGCGCTGCTGCGCCCGGCAGCTTACTGATCGGGTTCGGCCGACGTGCCCACTCACACCCTTGATCCGGACGAGCTGCCCCGCCCCGAGGCTACTGCCCGCTGACGGAGCTGGGCGCTGTGGCGCTGTGGCGCTTCGGCGGGGTGGGGGTCGGTGCGCGAGGATGGGGGCATGTCGAACCGCCTTGCTGACGAGACGTCCCCCTATCTGCTCCAGCACGCCGACAACCCGGTCGACTGGTGGCCCTGGTCGTCCGAGGCGTTCGAGGAGGCCCGCGAGCGCGGGGTTCCGGTGCTGCTCAGCGTCGGCTACAGCAGTTGCCACTGGTGTCATGTCCTCGCGCACGAATCGTTCGAGGACGAGGCCGTCGCGGCCTATATGAACGAGCACTTCGTCAACGTGAAGGTGGACCGCGAGGAGCGGCCCGACGTCGACGCCGTCTACATGGAGGCCGTGCAGGCCGCGACCGGCCAGGGCGGCTGGCCCATGACCGTCTTCATGACCCCCGAGGGCGAACCCTTCTACTTCGGTACGTACTTCCCGCCCGAGCCGCGGCACGGCATGCCGTCCTTCACGCAGGTGCTCGAAGGTGTCCGCAGCGCGTGGGCCGACCGCCGCGACGAGGTGTCCGAGGTCGCCGAGAAGATCACCCGTGACCTCGCGGCCCGCGAGCTGGACCACGGCTCGGGCGGGCTGCCCGGTGAGGAGGAGCTGGCCCAGGCGCTGCTCGGGATCACCCGGGAGTACGACCCGGCGAGCGGCTGGCTCGGCGGCGGTGACACCAGGTTCCCGCCGAGCATGGTGATCGAGTTCCTGCTGCGCCACCACACCAGGACCGGCTCGGAGGCGGCCCTGGAGATGGCCGAGGGCATGTGTGAGGCGATGGCCCGCTCCAGCCTCTACGACCAGCTGGGCGGCGGTTTCCACCGCTACGTCCTGCGCCCGCGCCCGGGTGCCGCGCTGGTGCCGCACTTCGAGAAGATGCTGTACGACAACGCCCTGCTGTGCCGGGTCTACGCCCACCTGTGGCGGGTCACCGGCTCCGCGCTCGCCCGCCGGGTCGCCCTGGAGACCGCCGACTTCATGGTGCGCGAGCTGCGCACCAACGAGGGCGGGTACGCCTCCGCGCTCGACGCCGACAGCGACGACGGGACCGGGCGCCACGTCGAGGGCGCCTTCTATGTCTGGACGCCCGCACAGCTCGCCGAGGTCCTCGGCGAGGAGGACGGGCAGGCGGCGGCGCGGCACTTCGATGTGACGGCGGACGGCACCTTCGAGGAAGGATCCTCGGTGCTGCAACTCCCGCTCGATGCGGGCGAGGTGGAATCCTCCGCGTACGCCCGGCTGCTCGCGGCGCGGGAGCTGCGGGAGCGTCCGACGCGGGACGACAAGCTGGTCGCGGCGTGGAACGGCCTGGCGATCGCGGCGCTGGCCGAGGTCGGCGCGCTCTTCGACCGCCCGGACCTCGTCGAGCGCGCGACCGAGGCGGCGGACGTTGTCGTACGGCTCCACATGGACGGCCACGCCCGGCTCGCCCGGACCTCCAAGGATGGTCGAGTGGGGCCGAACGCAGGGGTGTTGGAGGACTACGCGGATGTCGCCGAGGGATTCCTGGCGCTGGCCGGGGTGACGGGGGAGGGGGTCTGGCTGGAGTTCGCCGGGTTCCTGCTCGACATCGTCCTGGACCAGTTCGTCGGCGAAGGGGGTGTCCTCTACGACACCGCGCACGACGCGGAGCAGCTCATCCGGCGGCCCCAGGACCCGACGGACAACGCGACGCCCTCGGGGTGGACGGCCGCGGCCTCGGCCCTGCTGTCCTACGCCGCCCACACGGGTTCCTCGGCGCACCGGGAGGCCGCGGAGGGGGCGTTGGGGGTGGTCCGGGCGCTCGGGCCGCGGGCACCGCGGTTCATCGGGTGGGGGCTCGCGGCGGCGGAGGCGGTGCTGGACGGGCCCCGGGAGGTCGCGGTCGTGGGTTCGCCCACGGATCCCCTCACCGGGGCGCTGCACCGTACGGCGCTGCTGGCTTCCGCGCCGGGGGCGGTGGTGGCGGTGGGGGCGCCGGGGGGTTCGGAGTTTCCCCTTCTGGCGGGGCGGCCGTTGGTGGGTGGGGGTGCGGCGGCGTATGTGTGCCGGCGGTTCACCTGTGACGCGCCGGTGACGAGCCCGGATGCGCTGGCGGAGGCCCTGGGCTAGGCCCTGGGGCTCCGCCCCAGACCCGGGGGGGGTTTGCCCACCCGCCCGCCCGTTGCTCAGGGCCGGATGGATCGGCTCCGGAGGCTGCGCCCCGGACTCCCTGAGGGGCTCCGCCCCTCGAACCCGCCTGGGGCTCCGCCCCCTGCACCCCTTTCGGGGCTCCGCCCCGGACCCCGTATCGCGCCTTAAGGGCGCTCGTCCTCAATCGCCGGACGGGCTGGGTGTGCCTGCACCGGCCCGCACCGGTCCCGCCAGGGGCGCGGGGAACTGCGCGGGAAGCGGGCACGGTCCGCACACAACAGAGGGGTTGGGGGCGCGGGGAACTGCGCGGGCTCCGGGGTGCCAGGGGTGCCCCGGGTTACCCGGGGTGCCCCGGGTTACCCGGGCGGAGTCGGCGGGAGGCCGGATTTCAGGGTGGTCATGGCTCGGGCGATGAGGTCCAGGAGGTCGTCCTCATGGCCCCGCTCCGCCCAGTACACCGACACCTCGTGCAACGACCCCAGCACCGCCATGGCGAAAACCCGGACCTCCAGGTCCACCGACCGACCCGCCCGCTCCGCGAGCACCCCGCACAGCAGCCGGCTCGTCGCCGCGACCGACTCCATCATCCGGGCCCGCAGCGCCGGCACCTCCGCGATCAGAGCCGTCCGCCACAACGTCTCCTCCCGCGCGTGCAGCAGAGACAGCCGGGCCGCCTCCGTGACGACGTACCGCAGTGACTCCAGCGGCTCCTCCCCGGCCGGCCGGGATCGCAGCTCCCGCAGCATGATCGGGTCGAACTCGTCGGTGAGGACGATGTCCTCCTTCGTCGGGAAGTAGCGGAACACCGTCGAGGGGGAGACCTCCGCCGCCTCCGCGATCTGCTCGACCGTCGTCGCCTCGTACCCCTGCTCCGCGATCAGCCGGTACATGGCCCGGCGGATCGCCGTACGCGTCTTGATCTTCTTGCGTTCGCGCAGGCTCAGCTGCGGCTGAAGGTCCTGGGCAACCGCGTCGACGGAGTCGGCCGGGACGGCGGCGGGGCTGGGGCGGGAGGTGGCGGCCATGGTCGTCATTGTCCGCCATCGGCCCCGGCACCGGTAACGGCATCCGCACCGGAACCCTGCTCCGGACCTGCGGATTCGTCCTTCGGCAGCAGCGCCGCCGCGAGCAGCGCCGTCGCCAGCGCGGCGACCGCGCAGACCAGCAGCACGACGCCCATGCCATGGACGTACGCGGCATCGGCGGCGCCGGCGAGGTGCGCGTCGCCCGCCTTCGCCGCGATCAGATGCGCCGCCACCACCGAGTCGCCGGCCGCGTGCGGCGCCCCGGCCGGCAGCCCGTTCGCGTAGACCCCCGCGAGCAGGGAGCCCAGCAGCGCGATGCCGATCGCGCTGCCCACCTGACGTACCGTCATCAGCAGCCCCGAGCCGCTGCCCGCCCGGTCCGGCGGCAGTGTCGAGAGGGCGGCCGTCATCGCGGGCACCATCGCGAAGCCGAAGCCGAGCCCCGCGAGCGAGAGCCACAGCGCGGTGAACCCGTAGCCGTCCCCGGCGCTCGTCCGGCTGCCGAGCAGAGCCGCGAACGCCAGCACCACAAGCCCCGCGCTGATCACGCCCCGCGACCCGAACCGCGAGGTCAGCCCGCCCGTGCCCCGGGCCGCGATCATCAGGCCGCCCATCAGCGGCAGCATCCGCAGCCCCGTACCGAACGCGTCGCTGCCGAGAATCGCCTGGAAGTACGGCGGCAGCACGAACAGCAGGCCGGACAGGATGAACATCACCAGCGTCGCGGCGAGCGTGTTCAGCAGGAACGGCCGGTGGTCGAGCAGGGTGAGGTCCAGCATCGGGCGCGCGGCCCGCCGCTCCCGTACGACCAGGGCCGCGATCAGCAGCGCGCCGCCGCCCAGCATGGCGAGCACCAGCGGGCTGCCCCAGCCTCGACCGGGTGCCTCGATGATGGCGTAGATCAGCGCGCCGAGCCCCGCCGCGGTGAGCGCCGTGGACAGCACGTCAAGGCGCGGCGCCGCGGGGTCGCGGGTCTCGGGGAGCAGGAAGGCGCAGGCGGCTATGCCGATGGCGACCATCGGGACGTTGATCAGGAAGACCGAGCCCCACCAGAAGTGGTCCAGCAGGAACCCGCCGACGATCGGGCCGAGCGGCATGCCGAGCGCGGAGGCCGCGGTGACGATGCCGACGGCCTTGCCGCGCTCGGCCGGGCCGAACAGCGAGGGCAGCACGGCCAGGGCGAGCGGCATGACGAGCGCGCCCCCGACCCCCATGAACGCGCGGGCCGCGACGACGGGCGCGACACTGCCCGCGAGCGACCCGACGAGCGAGCCGGCCAGGAAGATCCCGAGCCCGGTGATCAGCATCCGGCGGCGCCCGAAGCGGTCGCCGAGCAGCCCGGCGGGCAGCATCAGCGCCGCGAACACGACGACGTACGCGTCCGCCATCCACTGCTGCTGACCGGTGGTGGCGCCGAGCTGCCCGGCCATGGTCGGCAGCGCCACATTGAGGATCGTCATGTCGAAGCCGAGCACCAGCATGCTCGCGACCATCGCCCCCAGCGCCCACCAGCGGCGGGGGTCCGGGGACGGCGCGGCGGCCGTCACCGGGGGCGCGGATGCGGCGCCGGCGAGAGGCGTGGGCGGTAGGGGAGGTACAGACGATACGGGCGGTACGGGTGGTGTGGTCATGGCGGCCTCCTCGGCGAGAGCTCCGTATGCGCGACGTCGGTCAGCGCTCTGCGCCGCGATGTCGGTCAGGGCTCCGCGTGTGACGTCGATCCACGGGTTTCTTGGGAGCATCCTTCTTTTGACAGTAACTCTCAAAAGATGCCGACTGTCAATGAGTCCGGCCCGACGCTGCGCCCTGTGCACCCCATGCGAAAAAGGGCCCCGGCGCTGGTGCGCCAGGGCCCTGAAGGGGGCGGGGTCGGGGCTATCCGTGCTGGTAGGCGACGAGCGAGATGCCCACGTAGTGGACGACGAACGCGGCGAGCGTCAGCGAGTGGAAGACCTCGTGGAAGCCGAAGAAGCGCGGGGACGGATTCGGGCGCTTGATGCCGTAGATCACGCCGCCCGCGCTGTAGAGCAGCCCGCCCACCACGACCAGGACGAGCACCGCGATGCCGCCGGTCCGCATGAAGTCGGGCAGGAAGAACACGGCGGCCCAGCCCATCGCCAGGTAGCAGGGCGTGTAGAGCCAGCGCGGGGCGCCGATCCAGAACACCCGGAAGGCGATGCCGGCCAGCGCCGCCGCCCAGATCGCCCACAGCAGGACCCGGCCGGTGGAGCCGGGCAGCAGGAGCAGGGTGAGCGGGGTGTAGGTGCCCGCGATGATGAGGAAGATGTTGGCGTGGTCGAGGCGGCGCAGGATCGCCTCGCCGCGCGGGCCCCAGTTGCCCCGGTGGTAGAGGCCGCTGACGCCGAAGAGCAGACAGGCGGTCAGAGCGAAGATCCCGCAGGCGATCCGCGCCCTGGTGGAGCCCGCGAACGCGGTGAGCACCAGGCCCGAGATCAGTGCGGCCGGGAACATCCCGGCGTGCAGCCAGCCGCGCATCTTCGGTTTCACCATCTGTGTCACCGGGTCGATCGCGTGAGCCATCACCTGATCAGTCATGGTCCGCATGCTACCTACGGAACCGTAGGTTACGGATAGGTACGGCCCGTCACCGTGCGTCCCGCGGCCGTCGGGTAAGTGAACGGCAAATGGCAGTTAAGAAGGCGGTAAGTGGTGATGCTCACGTGAGAGGCCCCCTGGACATATGGGCGAACGGCGCGGAAGATCAGATGAGTGCGGTCGGCACCGGATGAGCGCCAAGAGGATCCACGGGGTCAAGCATCCGGGTCGCAGCCCCCACGGGGCGGCAATGAAGTAGTACGTCAAACCCCTCAAAAGACCCTCATCTAGGAGCGATCGTGGCGCGCGATATCGCGGCTCCCCTCTCTGTCCCCACCAAGCACCAGGAACTGATCTCGTGGGTCAACGAGATCGCGGAACTGACCCAGCCGGACAGTGTGGTCTGGTGCGACGGATCCGAGACCGAGTACGAGCGCCTGTGCGGGGAGCTCGTCGCCAAGGGCACGTTCAAGAAGCTGGACGAGGCCAAGCGCCCCAACTCGTACTACGCCGCCTCCGACCCGCGGGACGTCGCCCGGGTCGAGGACCGTACCTTCATCTGCTCCGAGAAGGAGGAGGACGCGGGCCCGACCAACCACTGGAAGGCCCCGGCCGAGATGAAGGCCATCTTCGCGGGGGACCAGGGCATCTTCCGCGGGTCGATGCGCGGGCGCACGATGTACGTCGTCCCGTTCTGCATGGGCCCGGTCGGCTCGCCGCTGTCCGCGATCGGCGTCGAGATCACCGACTCCGCGTACGTCGCCGTCTCGATGCGCACCATGACCCGCATGGGACAGCGCGTCCTGGACGAGCTGGGCACCGACGGCTTCTTCGTGAAGGCCGTCCACACCCTGGGGGCGCCGCTCGCCGAGGGCGAGGCGGACGTGCCGTGGCCGTGCAACTCCACGAAGTACATCTCGCACTTCCCGGAGTCCCGCGAGATCTGGTCCTACGGTTCGGGCTACGGCGGCAACGCCCTGCTCGGCAAGAAGTGCTACGCGCTGCGCATCGCCTCCGTCATGGCGCGCGACGAGGGCTGGCTCGCCGAGCACATGCTGGTCCTGAAGCTGACCCCGCCCAGCGGCGAGGCCAAGTACGTCACCGCGGCCTTCCCGAGCGCCTGCGGCAAGACCAACCTCGCCATGCTGGAGCCGACGATCCCCGGCTGGAAGGTCGAGACGATCGGCGACGACATCGCCTGGATGCGCTTCGGCGAGGACGGCCAGCTGTACGCGATCAACCCCGAGGCCGGCTTCTTCGGCGTCGCGCCCGGCACCGGTGAGCACACCAACGCCAACGCCATGAAGACGCTGTGGGGCAACTCCGTCTTCACCAACGTCGCGCTCACCGACGACGGCGACGTGTGGTGGGAGGGCATGACCGAGACGGCCCCCGCGCACCTCACGGACTGGAAGGGCAACGACTGGACGCCCGCCTCCGACACCCCGGCCGCCCACCCCAACGCCCGCTTCACCGTGCCGGCCGGGCAGTGCCCGACCATCGCCCCGGAGTGGGAGGACCCCAAGGGCGTGCCGATCTCGGCGATCCTCTTCGGTGGCCGCCGCGCCTCCGCGGTGCCGCTGGTCACCGAGTCCTTCGACTGGAACCACGGCGTCTTCCTCGGTGCGAACGTCGCCTCCGAGAAGACCGCCGCCGCCGAGGGCAAGGTCGGCGAACTGCGCCGCGACCCGTTCGCGATGCTGCCGTTCTGCGGCTACAACATGGGCGACTACATGGCCCACTGGGTCAAGGTCGGCGCCACCGCGGACGCCGCCAAGCTGCCGAAGATCTACTACGTGAACTGGTTCCGCAAGAACGACGCGGGCAAGTTCGTGTGGCCCGGGTTCGGTGAGAACAGCCGCGTCCTGAAGTGGATCGTTGAGCGCCTCGAAGGCAAGGCGGACGGCGTCGAGACCCCCATCGGCATCCTGCCGACGAAGGAGTCCCTGGACACCGCGGGTCTGGACCTGCCCGAGGCCGACCTGGACTTCCTGCTCAAGGTCGACAAGGAGGTCTGGCGCGAGGAGGCGGCGCTGGTCCCCGAGCACCTCAACACCTTCGGCGACCACGCGCCCAAGGAGCTGTGGGACGAGTACCGCGCCTTGGTGTCCCGCCTCGGCTGACCCGTCCGAAACCCCCTCCGGTCGCGGCCGCCTGTCCTGGCCCGGCCGGAGGTTCGCGGCGGGTCGGTTCGACATCCGCCCTGACCTGTGGGGTCACTCGTGACCCGCCGCGCATCGGCCGGCCCCCGGAGTCCCCTCACGGCTCCGGGGGCCGGCCTCGTGTGTCAGTGGCACCCGGTCCGCGGACCTCCGCGGCTCGCGGACCGGGGCCGATCAGGGGCCGCTTCAGGAAGCGGCGGTGAGCGAGCCGGCCGCCGCGTGGGCGTCCATGCGCTCTGCGGCCAGGATGGCGGCGGCGGTGTCGGCGCGCGAGGCGGCGACGAGGAGGGCGCGGCCCGCGAGCGCGTGGGCCCGGGCGTGCAGAGCACTCGCGTCCGCGCCGCTGAGGCCCGCGTGGCGCACCGGCGGCAGTCCGCCGCGCAGCCGCGCGACCTGCCGCGCGATGGCGTCCCCGGCCTCGGTGAGCCCGAGCTCGTCGGTGACGGCGAGCAGCGCGGAGAGGTGTCCGGCGAGCTGGATGTCCAGCTCGTCCTCGCGGGAGCGGTGCGGGATGCGGGCGTCGTCGGCGGCCATCGTGGTGTGGACCGACTTGGTGCGGATCGGCTCGTACATGGGAATGGCCTCCTGAGTGTTTCAGGAAGCCATCCTAGCTTAGATTCAGTCTAAAGTTGAGCCGGGTCCCGGTCGTTCCTCCGGCGTACGCGGCGGGCGGTCGGGGTCACATCTGGCTGTAGCCCTCCAGGAAGTTCCCGATCCGGGTCACCGCGTCCGCCAGGTCCTTGGCCGAGGGCAGCGTCACGATCCGGAAGTGGTCGGGCTCGGGCCAGTTGAAGCCGGTGCCGTGCACCACCATGATCTTCTCGGCGCGCAGCAGATCGAGGACCATCTGCCGGTCGTCCTTGACCTTGTAGACGGCCGGGTCGAGCCGGGGGAACAGGTAGAGCGCGCCCTTCGGCTTCACGCAGCTGACCCCGGGGATTTGCGTGAGCAGTTCGTAGGCCGTGTCGCGCTGCTCCAGGAGCCGGCCGCCCGGCAGCACCAGCTGCTCGATCGACTGCCGGCCGCCGAGCGCGGTGGCAACTGCGTGCTGCGAGGGCATGTTCGCGCACAGGCGCATGTTCGCGAGGATGGTCAGGCCCTCGATGTACGAGGACGCGTGGGCCTTCGGCCCGCACACCGCCAGCCAGCCCGAGCGGAAGCCGGCCACCCGGTAGTTCTTGGAGAGCCCGTTGAAGGTGAGCACCATCAGATCGGGCGCGATGACCGCCGTCGGGGTGTGGGTGGCGCCGTCGAACAGGATGCGGTCGTAGATCTCGTCCGAGCAGACGACCAGGTTGTGGCGGCGGGCGATCTCGGTGAGCCCGCGCAGCATCTCGTCGTCGTACACCGCACCCGTCGGATTGTTCGGGTTGATGATGACGATCGCCTTGGTGCGGTCGGTGACCTTGCGCTCGATGTCGGCGAGGTCCGGCATCCAGTCGGCCTGCTCGTCGCAGCGGTAGTGCACCGCGGTGCCGCCCGCGAGCGAGACGGAGGCCGTCCACAGCGGATAGTCGGGCGCCGGGACGAGCACCTCGTCGCCGTCGTCGAGCAGTGCCTGCATCGACATCTGGATCAGCTCCGAGACGCCGTTGCCGAGGTAGACGTCCTCGACGCCGAGCTCGATGCCCTTGGTCTGGTAGTGCTGCATCACCGCGCGGCGGGCGGACAGCAGGCCCTTCGCGTCGCCGTAGCCGTGCGCGCCCGACAGGTTCCGGAGGATGTCCTCCAGGATCTCGGGCGGGCACTCGAAGCCGAACGCCGCCGGGTTGCCCGTGTTCAGCTTGAGGATGCGGTGGCCCGCCGCCTCCAGGCGCATGGCCTCTTCGAGAACCGGGCCCCGGATCTCGTAACAGACATTGGCGAGCTTGGTCGACTGGATCACCTGCATGACGGCCACCTTACGACCGTGTTTCGCCGGGTGCCTCGCCATTTGGTGCGGTCGGGTCCCGGGGGTGCGGGCGCCGGCTTCCATCGCAATGCGCCGGCCCGGGGCCGCCGGGGTAATGCGGGTCGCCGGGCGCGGCCTGGCTTGGAATGGGGGTGCGGGCGGTAGGGGGTGAGATCTTGCCCACCCCGGTCAGCGCGGCCGCCCCCGCCGCCCAGCCGGCCGCCGCCCCCCACACCGCGCCGAACACCGCTCCGGCCGCCGCGTAGAGCAGCCAGCCGACGGGCCCGGCCGCCACCAGGCGGGCCGTGACCAGGCCCCGCCACGCTCCTGCGGCCGCCGCGCCCGCGATCAGTGCGGTCCAGCCCGCGAGGAAGCGGCGCGGGCGGCCCGCGTCCGGGCGCCGCCGCAGCTGCCGCCGCATCCGCAGCACGGCCACCGCCACCAGGACCGCCACCGCGAAGTCCTCGCACAGGAGCTGGGTCACGCCGGTGCCCCCCAGCGGTACCGCACGCAGCGACGGCAGCGCGAACGGCACCCCGAGCGCACTCGGGACCAGGGCCGGGCCCGTGCGCGCGGTGAACGCGGTCAGGACCGGGGTGAGCCCCAGGAGCAGCGTGAGCAGCAGACAGACCCCGGCGACGGCGGCCACCGCCGGCTCGATCCGGGGCCGCCGAGGACCACGACGCGTGGACGGCTGCGCGGACGGATGGGGTGACGGACGGGTGGATGCCCGCACGGGCAGGCGTACGGGCAGGCGTACGGATAGGCGTGCAGGGAGACGCATGGCCGGACCCTAGGGCACTGCGCGAGCGATGAGAAGATGCTGAACAATTCTCAACTCCGGCTGTGAGCAGGGGTGTTGAACGAAAGGCAAAGCCCTTAGAGTCCGCCCATGCGGCTGCGGACGGGCGGATGGGCGGGCAGACGGGCGAGGGGATGGACGGCATGGGGTGCGGCGGTGGCGGTGGCAGCGGCCCTCCTCCTCGTGGTCGGCCCCGCCGACGCGGGACCCGCGCACACGGCCACCGGCCACCGCTGGATCACCGACGATCAGGGCCGCGCCCTCGTCCTGACCGGACTCAACACCGCATCCAGCGCCAAGTCCCGCCCGGACGGCCTGCCTTGGATCAAGGAGGCCGACGTACAGCGCGAATCGGACGCGCTCGGCTCCGACTTCGTCCGCTTCCTCATCCAGTGGCGGAACGTCGAGCCGGAGCCGGGCACCTACGACGACGGCTACCTCGACCGGGTCGCCGAGCGCGTGCGCTGGTACGGGGCGCGCGGCTACCACGTCATGCTCGACCTGCACCAGGACGTCTACGGCCCCGCGGTCAAGGGCAACGGCGCCCCCGCGTGGGCGACCGAGTCCGACGGCCTGCCGGTCGCCGAGCGGGGCCAGTGGGAACTCAAGTACATCGAGCCGGGGACGGTACGGGCCTTCGACCACTTCTGGGGGACGCGCCCGGGCGGCCGTGATCTGCGGGCGCACTACGCCGCCGCCTGGGCGCACATCGCCGCGCGGTTCGCCGACGATCCGGCCGTGCTCGGCTACGACCTGATGAACGAGCCCTTCGGCGGCAGCGTCCAGGGCCCCGCCTTCGAGGCCGGTCCGTTGGCCGCTCTCTACCGGCGGACCATCGCCGCGATCCGCGACGTCGACCGGGACTCCTGGATCTTCGTCGAGCCCGAGGCGGTCAGCGCCAACTGGGGCCTGCCGAGCGGCCTTCCCCACCTCAAGGACCCGCGCGGCGACGGCGAGAACGCGCGCATCGCGTACGCGCCCCACCTCTACCCCCTCCCCATGGACCTCGGCGGCGGCTACACCGGGGACACGAAGAAGTGGGTCGACCGCACGCTCGCCTCCTGGCGCGCACAGACCGAGAAGACCGCCCGGCGCCTCGGCGCGCCCGTCCTGATCGGCGAGTACGGCCTGGACGCCACGCTGCCCGGCGCGCTGGACTACGTGGCGAAGGTGCGCGCACTGGCCGAGGGGATGGGCGCGGGTACCGCGTACTGGTCCAACGACCCCGGATCCTGGGCCCCTTGGGACCAGAGCCTGAAACCCACGCCCCTCCTCCCCGTGCTCGACCGCCCGGCGCCGAAGGCGATCGCGGGCGACCCGGTCGCCTACGCCTGGGACGAGCCGAGCCGCACGCTCTCGGTGACCTGGCGCCCGAAGGCGGCGGTGCGCGGCGTCACGGAGGTGTATCTGCCCGCCCGCTTCTTCCCGCACGGGGCGGTGGTCGCGGGCGACGGAGAGGCGGCGGCCTGGGACGCCAAGTCACGCACCCTGCACGTCACTTCGGGGAAGGGCGGCAGGAACGAGGTCGCGGTACGGATCCGTCCACGGGCCTGAACGGGCCGGGGGCGGATTGAGCCACCCGGGGCGCGGGGGAGTTGTGCGGGGCGCGCTGGGCTTCCTAGCCTCCGGGATGCGTCCGAAGGCGTACGTACGTCCATCGCACCGCACGCATCAGGAGGCAGAGGCCATGGTCACGACCGACCGGTCCCGTGGACGGCTGCGCTGGCGGGGGCTGCTGGCCGCCGCACAGCGGGAGTACGACGCCCCGACTCCCCACTACGACAAGGTCATCGAGCTGCTCGACCAGGTGGTCGGTGCCGCCGCGCCGAGCGCCGCGCTGCGCAGCGCGAAGGCGTTGCAGGCCCTCGCGCTGACCCAGCTCGCCTACACGGCCGAGTACGGCCCGCTGCGCACGGTCTATCTGACGGCGGCCCGCGAACTGGCGGGGGGCCAGGTCAGCGCGTGCCGGGCGTCCGCCGCACCGAGCGGCCCGCCAGCACGTCGGTCCGCCGGCCGTCCTCGATGACGAACTTGCCGTCGATCAGGACGTACGGAATGCCGACGGGCAGCGTGCGCGGGGACTCGAAGGTGGAGCCCGCGGCGACGGTGTCCGGGTCGAACAGGACGAGGTCGGCGCGGTAGCCCTCGCGGACCAGGCCCCGGTCGGGAAGGCGAAGTCGGGCGGCCGGGCGCGAGGTGAGGTGGGCGACGGTCTCCTCCAGCGACATGATGCCCAACTCCCGTGCGTAGCGCCCGAGATACTGCGGGAACGTGCCGTAGGCGCGCGGGTGCGGTTTGTATCCCTGGAGGATGCCGTCGCTGCCGCCGGTGTGCACCGGGTGGCGCATGATGGCCCGCACGTTCTCCTCGTGCCCGACGTGCTGGAGGATGGTCGACCCGAGCCGGTCGTTGACGAGCAGCCGCCGCGCCGTGGTCCAGGGCGCCTCGCCGCGCTGGGCCGCCGCCTCGGCGACCGTCTTGCCGACGCAGCCGGCGAGCCCCGGGTCGCTCACGCCCGAGATCTCGATGGTGTCCCACTCGATGGGCACGCCGTGACAGCCGTCCGCGCCGACGACCTCCATGTGGTGCCGGATGCGCTCGGCGGTGTCGTCGTCGCGGAGCCGCGTGAGAATGGCCTCGGGGCCGCCCTCGCTCGCCCAACTGGGCAGCATCGCCACGAGGGTTGTGCACCCGGGGGTGTACGGATACGTGTCGAGGGAGATGTCGGCCCCGGCGGCCAGGGCGTCGTCGAGCAGACCGAGCAGCTCGGGCGCGCGGCCCTTGTTCACACCGAAGTTCATGGTGGCGTGGGCGAGGTGGAGCGCACACCCGGCGTCCTGGGTGAGCCGGACCATCTCCTCGTACGCGCCGAGCGCACCGGCGCCGTAGGAGCGGTGGTGGGGGCAGTAGTAGCCGTCGTAGCGGGCCACGACCCGGCACAGCTCGGTGAGCTCGGAGTCGGTGGCGTACATGCCCGGCGTGTAGGTGAGCCCGGAGGACATCCCGACGGCGCCCTCCTCCATGCTCTGCGCCACCAACTCCCGCATCCGGTCCAGCTGTTGCGGGGTGGCGGGCCGGTCGTCCCACCCGACCGCGTACATCCGCACGGTGCCCTGCGGGATCAGATAGGCGGCGTTCACGGCGATGCCGCGGTCGAGGCGGTCGAGGTACTCGCCGACCGACCGCCAGTCGAAGTCGATGTCGCTGCCGTCGCCGTTCCATCCGGTGATGGCGCGTCTGACCTCACCGAGCGTGCGGTCGTCGACGGGCGCGTAGGAGAGCCCGTCCTGCCCGAGCACCTCCAGGGTGACACCCTGGGCGGCCTTCGCGCTGTGGTCCGGGTCGCGGAGCAGGGCGAGGTCGGAGTGGGCGTGCATGTCGATGAACCCGGGGGAGAGGGCGAGGCCGTGGGCATCGAGGGTGCGGCGCGCTGTGAGCGGGGGCTCGCCGGGGTGCCGGATCTTCTCGATCCGGCCGTTGCTCAGGCCGACGTCCGCGGGGTGGGAGGGGGCGCCGCTGCCGTCGATGACGCGGACGTCCCGGATGACCAGGTCCATGCTGCCTCTTCTTTGTCGGTGCTGGTTGCGGCCGCGCCGGGCGGGGTGCGGCCGTGGTACAGCCGGGGCTCCGCCCCGAACCCCGGGGTGCGGCCCGCGGAGCCCGTTCGCGCAGTTCCCCGCGCCCCTGGAACCCGCCCTCGACTGCGGACCGTGCGTGGCCGGTCGCGCAGTTCCCCGCGCCCCTACACCCGTTTCGGTCTGCGGACCGTGGTCGCTTCTCGCGCAGTTCCCCGCGCCCCTTGGCGATACCGGTGCTGGGGCATCCTCAGCCCGTCCGGCGTTTGAGGACGAGCGCCGTTCAGGCGCGAACGGGGGTCTGGGGGCGGAGCCCCCAGGGGCCGGAACCAAACCCCCGGCAACGGGATGGGGGTCCCCCCTGCTCATTAAGAGCTTGGGGGAGGGTGGGCAAAAGTGCCCGGGGTCTGGGGCGGAGCCCCAGGGGGCCGCGGCCGGGCCGGGTCAGAAGTAGGTGCGGAGGTAATCCGCGACCAAACCGTCCGCACCCACCACCGGCACAAGCCCCCACTTGTCGAACGCCGTGCACGGATGCGAGAGCCCCATCCCCACCCAGTCCCCGACGGCCAGCGAAACCCCCGGCCCCGTGCGCAGCCACCCGTGCTGATCGGAGAGCCCGGTAACCGAAATGCCGGCGGCATCCCGTACCTCCCCGGTGCGAGCGTCCCGCACCACCTGCGCCTCGGGCAGATCGAGGTCGTACGCCGCGTCCCGCTTCCCCGCGTTCACGAACGCCTGCTCGGGGGAGGGGCGCGAGACGACCTGGGCCCAGAGCCGGAAGGCCGGCTGCAAGGCACCCTCCGAGGGCACCCGGTTGAAGGGGGTCAGCTTCCGGTAGTGCCCGTCGTCGTGCGAGACGTACGCTCCGGAACGCAGCAACTTCAGTACGGGCAGCGACAGTTCGGGCACGGACGCGAACACGTCCGCGACCGCGTCGAACCACGCGGAGCCCCCCGCGCTGAGCACGATCTCGGAGACCCCGGCCCCGGAGAACCGCCCCGCCTCGTCGAAGTCCGCGGCCAGCGAGACGAGCCGGTCGAGGTAGGCGCGGACCCGCTCGGGGTCGGCCGAGGGCACCTCGCCCTCGTACCCGGCGACCCCCACGAGCCGCAGCGTGGACGTGGCCGCCACCGCGTCGGCGACCTCCGCGCACTCCGCCTCCGTACGCACCCCCGTGCGCGCACCGTCGCCCGCCGCGAGTTCGACGACGACGTCGACCCGCCGGGCCGAGCCGCGCAGGGCCTGGTCCATCAGCTCGACCCCGCGCACGGAGTCGACGTAACAGATGAAGCGGAACGCCTCGTCGCGCGCCAGCTCTCCGGCGATCCAGCGCAGCGCCACCGCGTCGACGAGTTCGTTCGCGAGGAAGATCCGCTCGATCCCGAACGCCCTTGCCACGCGCACCTGGTGGGGCACCGCGAGGGTGATGCCCCACGCGCCGCGCTCGATCTGGCGGGCGAAGAGCTGCGGGGCCATCGAGGTCTTGCCGTGCGGCGCGAAGGCGAGGCCGTGGCGTTCCGCGTATGTCTCCAGAAGGGCGAGGTTGTGCTCGACGGCCTCCGCCGACAGGGTCAGGACCGGCGTGGTGAAGCCGCCGGTGAACAGGTCGCGGCGCTCGGCGGCGAGCTCGGCCACGGTGAGCCCCTCGGCGTCCGGCGGCAGGCCCTTGAAGCGGTGGTCGACGCGTTCGGCGCCCAGCGCCGCAAGCCTGTCTTCGCGATCGGTGGCTGCCACGGAAACCTCACCCTCCTCGGGGACGGCGTTGCAACATCTGCAACACCCATTGCGCATATCGCTTAATGCTGTCTAACATCCGGGCCAACGCCGGGTCAATGACCGGCCCCGGCCGCCCAGCAGCGAGGAGCCAGCAGTGACCACCGGATCCCCAGCCGTCACGGACGACGCCGACACCCCCGTCGACGTCGTCTGCCTCGGCGAGTCCATGGTCACCTTCCTGCCCGCCCGGCCGGGCCGCCTCGCCGACGTCCCGGCCTTCGAGCGGACGATCGGCGGCGCCGAGTCCAACGTGGCCTGTGCGCTCGCCGCCGCCGGACACGGCACCCGCTGGGTCAGCCGGGTCGGCGCGGACGGCTTCGGCGACCACCTGGTCGAGGCGATCGGCTCGTACGGCGTCGATGTGCGTGCCGTGGGCCGCGACCCGGAGCGGCCAACCGGCATCTACTTCCGCACCGCCGACGACCGGGCGGCCGACGGCCACGAGGTGCTCTACTACCGCGCGGGCTCGGCGGCCTCCGCGATGTCGCCGGCGACCGTGGCGTACCGCGACCTGTGGACGGGCCGGATCCTGCACCTGTCCGGGATCACCGCGGCCCTGTCCGACGACTGCCTGGCCCTGATGCGCGACCTCGTCGTACGCCGGCCCGGCCGCCCCCTCGTCTCCTTCGATGTGAACTACCGCCCGGGCCTGTGGCGGGACGCGGCCGGGCCGCGGGTCCTGCTCGACCTCGCCCGCGGCGCGGACATCGTGTTCGTCGGCGAGGACGAGGCGGAGGCCGCGTGGGGCCTGCGCGGTGCGGCGGCGGTACGGGCCGCCCTGCCCGAGCCGGGGGTGCTCGTGGTCAAGCAGGGCGCGGCCGGGGCGACCGTGTTCGCCCGCGAGGATGCCCCCGCCTCCGGCGAGGCCGGCTGCTTCGCGCCCTCCCCCCGCGTCGACGTGGTCGCCCCCGTCGGCGCGGGCGACGCGTTCGCCGCGGGCTTCCTCTCCGCCACCCTGCGCGGCCTCGGCGTACGCGACCGCATCCGGCACGGGCACCTGATGGCCGCCGCCGTGCTCACCGTCCCCGGCGACCTCACCCAGCCCCCGGCGCGCACCCACGCCGACCGGCTCGTGGCCCTGGACGACGCCGCCTGGGGGAGACTTCGTCTCGGCCCCGGGTGGACGGGGGACGACCAGGAGGTACGTACGTCATGAGCCAGACCGTCGACCGGGCGCTGAGCATCCTGCCGCTGCTCGCGCAGGGGCCCGCCGACCTCGGGCAGGTCGCCGACCGGCTGGGGGTGCACAAGTCCACCGCGCTGCGGCTGCTTCGCACCCTGCACGAGCACGGCCTGGTCTACCGCCAGGAGGACCAGCGCTACCGGCTCGGCGCCCGCCTCTTCGCGCTCGCGCAGGAGGCCGTCGAGAACCTGGACGTGCGCGAGATCGCCCACCCGCACCTGGTCGCGCTCAACGAGCGGATCGGGCACACCGTCCACCTCGCCGTGCACGAGGAGGGCGAGGTCCTCTACATCGACAAGGTCGAGAGCCGCTACCCGGTGCGGATGTACTCCCGCATCGGCAAGCCCGTCGCCATCACGGTGGCCGCCGTGGCCAAGCTGCTGCTCGCCGACCTGCCGGAGGCCGAGCGCCGCGCCGTCGCGGAGAAGCTCGACTACCCCACCTACACGTCCCGTTCGACACCCAACGCCGCCGCCTTCCTCAAGGAACTGGCGACGGTGCGCGAACAGGGCTGGGCCACCGACCTCGGTGGCCACGAGGAGTCCATCAACTGCATCGGGGCCCCCATCCACGGTGCGGACGGCCGGGTCGTCGCCGCCATGTCGGTGTCGGCGCCGAACGTCGTCGTCACGGCCGAGGAACTCCTCACCCTGCTTCCCCAGGTGCGCCGCACCGCGGAAGCGATCAGCCGCGAATACTCCGGCACCGCACCCAACACCCCATCCGCACAAGGAAGTTCCGATGACCGATAAGACCGCCATCACCCCGGCCACGCACACCACCCCGCCCGCCAAGTTCTCGCACGGCGTGCGCAAGGGCAACATCCTCCAGGTCGCCGGCCAGGTCGGCTTCCTGCCGGCCGTCGAGGGCCAGGCGCCGACGCCGGCGGGCCCCACCCTGCGCGAGCAGACCCTCCAGACCTTCGCCAACGTCAAGGCGATCCTGGAGGAGGGCGGCGCGAGCTGGGACGACGTGATGATGATGCGCGTCTACCTCACGGACGTGGACCACTTCGCGGAGATGAACGAGATCTACAACGCGTACTTCGAGGAGCAGGGCCTCAAGGCCCCCGCCGCCGCCCGTACCACCGTGTACGTCGGCCTCCCCGCGGGCCTGCTCATCGAGATCGACGCCCTCGCGGTGCTGGACGCCTAGTTCCTTGCCGCCCTTAGTCCAACCGCTCGACCCGCCGCACGGTGCGGCGCCCCGGACCGCCGGGGCGCCGTGCCGCGGTCCCCCCTGCCCTGGAACCCCCCTGCTTGACAACGGAGTTGGCACATGTTGTTCCACGCTGTCGCGGCCGCCGCCCCACCACCCCCCGTGCACACCGGCGGCATCCTCCCGCTCATCGGCGGCACCGCCGGTCTGCTGACCGTCGCCGTCCTGGGCATAGCCCTGCTGC
>NZ_NNBJ01000004.1:147860-443570 GCF_002803085.1 Streptomyces sp. CB01201
CTGATCATCAAGGTCAGGCTCCAGCCCTTCGTGGCGCTCCTCGCGGTCTCCATAGCCGTCGGCCTCGGCGCGGGGCTCTCGGTCACCGAGCTCTTCGGAACCGTGCAGAAGTCCGCCGCCGTCTCGGTCATCGAATCCGGCATGGGTGGCATCCTCGGACACGTCGCGATCATCATCGGCCTCGGCACGATGCTCGGCGCGATCCTCGAAGTCAGTGGCGGCGCCGAGGTGTTGAGCACCCGGCTGCTCACCCTCTTCGGCGAGAAGCGCGCCCCTCTCGCGATGGGCCTCACCGGCCTGATCTTCGGCATCCCGGTCTTCTTCGACGTCGGCATCTTCGTCCTCGCGCCGATCGTGTACGCGGCCGCCAAGCGGTCCGGCAAGTCGATCCTGCTCTACTGCATGCCGCTGCTCGCGGGCCTGTCCATGACCCACGCCTTCCTGCCGCCGCACCCCGGCCCGGTCGCGGCCGCCGGCCTGTTCCACGTCTCGCTCGGCTGGGTCATCCTGATGGGCGCCCTCGTCGGCATCCCGTCCGTCCTCGCCGCCTGGGGTTACGCCGCCTGGATCGGCAAGCGGATCTTCGTCGAGGTCCCGCAGGACATGGTCGAGGCCGCCGAGGAGGCCAGGGCCGCCGTCGCGGCCGAACAGCAGGCCTCCGGCGTCACGCCGCGCGAGGAGCCGGTGTCGCTCGGTGCCGTACTCGCCATCATCGGCACCCCGCTGATCCTGATCCTGGCCGCCACGTTCTCCTCGATCGCCCTGGACCCCTCCACGCTCCGCTCGGTCCTGGAGTTCTTCGGCAACCCGTTCGTGGCCCTGACCATCGCCCTGGTCCTCGCCTACTACCTGCTGGGCATCCGGCGCGGCTGGTCCCGCAAGTCCCTTGAGACGGTGTCCACTTCGTCGCTCAAGCCGGTCGGCAACATCCTGCTCGTGGTCGGCGCGGGCGGCATCTTCGGCGCGGTCCTGAAGGCGTCGGGCATCGCGGACGCGCTCGCCAGCACCTTCCACAGCGTCGGCCTCCCGGTGATACTGCTGGCCTGGCTGATCTCGGTCGTCCTGCGCGTGGCGCAGGGCTCGGCGACGGTCGCGATCGTCACCACGGCCGGCATCGTGGTCCCCCTGGTGGAGGGCTCCGGCTACTCCCAGGCCCATCTGGCCCTGATCATCATGGCGATCTCGGCAGGCTCGATCTTCGCCTCGCACGTCAACGACGGCGGCTTCTGGATGGTGGCCAAGTACTTCGGCATCACCGAGCGCGACACCCTGAAGTCCTGGACGGTCCTGGAATCGGTCCTGTCGGTCGCGGGCTTCGCGGTGGCGGCCCTGCTCAGCCTGGTGATCTAGCCGGACGCGCACGGACGCGCACGGACGCGCACGGACGCGCACGGACGCGCACGGACGCGCACCGACGCGTATGGACGAGCGCGGACGTGCGCGACCCGCAAGGACAGCCGAGGGCGCCCTCTTCGTGAGGGCGCCCTCGAACGTGTCTGTCCGCTCAGCAACTCCTTTTGTCCACTTGCCGGTTGGGAGCTGGACACTCAACAATGCGCATGACAAAACAGCACTCCTTCATCATCCGAGCACCCCCACAAAGGGAACCCCCACATGAAGAAGTCCTTCGTCGGCGCACTCGGCGCCGTCAGTGCCCTGCTGCTCGCCACCGCGGGCGCGGTGCCGGCCATGGCCGCGCAGCCCGCAGACGGCCAGGCCCGCGTCGCCGCGCAGACCTCCGCGGGCAAGGCCGCCCCGGCCCCCGTCAAGGCGGTCAACTTCGCCGGAACGGTGGCGCTGAGCAACTGTTCGGGCTCCGTCATCCGCATGCCCAGCTCGCAGCCGAGCGACCCCGCGCTCGTGCTCTCCAACGGCCACTGCCTCGAAACCGGATTCCCGGCCGCCGGCGAGGTCATCACCAACCAGCCCTCGTCCCGCACCTTCTCGCTGCTCAACGCGTCCGGCTCCAAGGTCGCGACCCTGCGTGCCAGCAAGGTCGCGTACGCCACGATGACCGACACGGACATCACGATCTACCAGCTCAACACCACCTACGCGCAGATCCAGAGCAGCTACGGAATCAGCGCGCTCACCCTCAACGACGCCCATCCGACCCAGGGTTCGGCCATCAAGGTCGTCTCCGGGTACTGGAAGCGGACCTACAGCTGCAACGTGGACGGCTTCGTCTACCGGCTGAAGGAGGGCGACTGGACCTGGAAGGACTCGGTCCGCTACACCCCGTCGTGCAACACCATCGGCGGCACCTCGGGCTCCCCGGTGATCGACACGACGACCGGCAAGGTCGTCGCCGTCAACAACACCGGCAACGAGGACGGCGAGCGCTGCACCGAGAACAACCCGTGCGAGGTGGACCAGAACGGCAACGTCACCGTCCACCAGGGCACGAACTACGCCGAGGAGACGTACCTCATCGTCGCCTGCGTCGGCACCGGCAACAAGATTGACCTGAGCCGCGCCGGCTGCGCCCTGCCCAAGCCGTGACCACCCGTAGGGCGTGATCCACAGGACAGCAGCGGGACAGCACGAAGGCAGCGCCGCCCGGGAGAGCGGGCGGCGCTGCTGCCGTGAGCGGGCCGTGCGGTTACGGAAGGGCGTGGACGTGCGGGCCGACCGCGCCGGACCAGGCGTTGCCCGACTTGGCGTCCCAGTTGGTGGACCAGGTCATCGCGCCGCGCAGGGTCGGGTAGGTCTTGGACGGCTTGAAGTTGCCGCAGCTCGTGCCCTTGGTCAGGCAGTCGAGCGCCGCGTTCACCACGGACGGCGAGACATAGCCGCTGCCCGCGCCGGACGTGGAGGCCGGCAGGCCGAGCCCGACCTGTGAGGGGTCGAGACCGCCCTGGAGCTGGATGCAGGCGAGCGCGGTCAGGAAGTCGACCGTGCCCTGCGAGTAGACGTTGCCGTCGCAGCCGTTCATCGAACCGCTGTTGTAGTACTGCATGTTGACGACGGTCAGGATGTCCTTGATGTTGAGCGCCGTCTT
This sequence comes from Streptomyces sp. CB01201, assembly GCF_002803085.1. Classification (GTDB taxonomy): domain Bacteria; phylum Actinomycetota; class Actinomycetes; order Streptomycetales; family Streptomycetaceae; genus Streptomyces; species Streptomyces hundungensis. The sequence continues at coordinate 150,862 of NZ_NNBJ01000004.1, forward strand.
GAAGTACTCGTTCGACGGGGACTGCATGTCGATGGTCTGCGGGGCCATCGTGATGACGGTCTTGCTGCCGCCCTTCGCGGCGATCGCCTTCAACGCCTGTGTCATATAGGTGGAGTTGAGGCCGTTCTCCAGGTCGATGTCGACGCCGTCGAAGCCGTACGTCTGCATCAGCGAGTACACCGAGTTGGCGAAGTTGTTCGCCGAGTTGGAGTCGCTGACCGAGATCGTGCCGTTCTGGCCGCCGATCGAGATGATCACGAACTTGCCGGCCGCGTGCTTGGCCGCGATGTCCGCCTTGAACTGGTCGACGGTGTAGCCGCCGAGACCGGCCGAGTCGAGCGTGAAGCTCACCGCGCCCGGCGTGCTGGTGGCGTCCGCGAAGGCCACGGCGATGATGTCGTAGTCCGCCGGCACATCGCTGATCTTCTGGACCGTCGCGCCGTTGTTGAAGTTCTGCCAGTAGCCGGTCACCGCGTGCTTGGGCACGTTCCCGCCGCCGCCCGGGTTGCCGCCGGAGGCCGAGGTGGTGCCGGTCACCGCCGCCGACTTCGGGGACTCGCCCGCCGCGTTGGTCGCGCTCACCTGGAACTGGTACGAGGTCGACGCGCTCAGCCCGGTCACGGTCGCCGAACTGCCCGTCACCGACTGCACCTTGGTGCCGCCCTGGTAGACGTTGTACCCGGTCGCGTTCGACACCGCGCCCCAAGACAGGTTCACCGAGGACGAGCTGACCGAGCCGACCGCGAGGCCGGCGGGCGCCGCCGGGACCGTCGGGGCCGGGTCGCCGCCCCCGCCGCCGTCCGGCCCGAACACCGAGAAGTCATCGGCGTAGTAGGCGGGTTGGCCGTACCAGCCGTGCGTGTAGATCTGCACGGAGGTGGTGGACGAGCCGGTCTTGAAGCTGGTGCTCAGCTGGCTGTAGCCGCTGCCCGTGCCGGGGGTCCAGGTCGAGACGTCGGTGGTGCCGGTACCGCTCGCGCCGAGGTAGACGTAACTGCCCTGGACCCAGGCGCTCAGCGTGTAGGTCGAGTTGGGCTTCACGGCGACGGTCTGCGAACACTGGGCGGTGTCCGAGCCCGAGGGCGTGGCCTTGAGTGCGGCGGTGCCGCCGTGCACGGGCGAGGAGACGGTGGCACCGCTCCCGGCCGAGCAGCTCCAGTTGCCGAGGCCCGACTCGAACCCGGCGTTCTTGGCGTTGTTGACGTCGGCCGCCTGGGCGGTGCCGGCGAGCCCGGCTATGGACAGGGCACCGGCCGCAACCACGGCCAGGGCGAGCCTTGCATGTCTCGCGCGGTTCACTTGCTGCCTCCGGGAGGGGAGTGGGGAGGGTGGGGAGTGAAGGGGGAAGTGAAGGAACGGGGAAGCGGGACGGCAGGTGGGGAGGGCGTCGTCCTGGTCGCACAACTTGGTCCAGACCAATTCGCTTGTCAAGACCTCGCGCAGGGACCTGGGGAGTGGGACGGCCACGAATCGGGCGCGGCTCCGCTCCGATGGGCGAGGATCAATTCCGGCCGGGGACATGGCCGACTTCGTACGCAACTCCCGTCCCACGCGCACCAAAACCAGCCCCGGAAGCACACAGGAAAGGAGAAGACGGTTCTCCGGCCGGTAGGTCGTGGATAAAGTGCTGATGCAGGTGGGAATCGCAGGGATCAGTTGCGGTCGTGGGGCTCGCACACGCTCGCGCACCGCATGGAACGGGGGCCCAGGGTGGCGACCGCGATCAGTGAACGGGGGCCCGGGACGTGCCGACCGCGATAGCCGTCACCAGCCCCGACCTGGTGCTGCCGCCGACCGACCCGCAGACGCCGCTCGCGGCCCTGCTCCAGTCGCCGGACGCCCAGCCGCTCGACTCCGCACTCGTCGACATGCACCGCCTCCTGGAACAGCACGGATATGTCATCGCCTTCTGTCCGGCGTCCATTCCGGCGGCCCATGAACAGCGGCTGCACACGGTTCGGTCGCTCCTGGAAACCGACCGGATCACGCTGATCAAATCCGAACTGCCTCCGCTAGGACTCGCCATCCTGGTAAGGCAGTTGAGGCAGTTGTCGGTGTGTGACTTCAGCCCCGGTGTGATCGCGTCGGCGGCCCGGCTGCTGTCGCACTACATCCACACCGGAGCCGTGCTCAACTCCGTGACCCGGCTGGAACGCATCCCGGTCGGGCTCACCGCCCACGCCAAGTCATGGATGCCCGGCAGCCAGTTCGCCGTCCTCGCCAACCCGACACCCCAGCTCGTCAAGCTAGGCCCGGCGGCCACCCTGGAGGGACCCGACTTCGCCTGCGAGCTGCTCCTGGCCAGGGGGTCCGCCCACGCTGAATGGATCACCGGCACACTCGCCCCCGCCTGGCAGATCAAGACCGTCCAGGAGACCGCCCTGCCCGCCGACTCGGCCGCCTGGTGGGGCACCGGCAAGCTGACCGAGTTCGCCGCCTATCTGCCCGACATCGCGGTGCTCTACCAGCTCGTGGCCTCGGTGCGGCGCGAACAGTGCCGCTGGTGTCCCATGGAACTCATCGGCGACCGCTGTGGATTCTGCTCCTCGCGTCAGCCGCCCGAGGGCGAGCCCGACCCGCCGCACGGGGTCGCCGCCCTCGACCCGGTGCCGGCCTCCGCCTACCGCTCCCGGCCCCTCACCCGGGCCGAACGACGCCGCGCCATCGCGCCGGGCCCGTGACCACAACGCCTGCTCCCAGCAAGGCATTTGCCCGCTCTACCCCACGTCAGCGAACGAGGTCGTACGGTCAATGAACTCCCGCCAGCGCCGCGGCATCATCCTTCTCCTCCTCTCGCTCCTGTGTGCCCTCGGCGCGTTCGCCGGGGTGTTCGCGGTGATCAGCGACGTGGACTCCAAGGTGGGCCCCGAGGTGACGGCGTACAAGCTGAAGGACGACATCGACGCCTACGCGCCCCTGAAGGCGGACCAGTTCGCGAAGACGAGCATGCCCAAACGCTGGCTCTCCGAGGGTGCGGTCACCGATCTCTCCGATGTCATCGGCAAGATGGCGGCGACCCATCTCACCAAGGGCTCCCTGCTCCAGGACGGCATGTTCACCGACCGTCCCCAACTCAAGCCGGGTGAGCAGGAGATCGCCATCATGATCGACGCGTCGACGGGAGTCGCGGGGAAGATCAACGGGAACGACAGCGTCAACATCTTCGCCACGTTCGCGGCGACCAAACAGGGCGACACCCCCGAGTCCAAGCTCATCGTCGCCAACGCCCGAGTGATCCAGGTGGGCGCCGTCCAGGCCCTGACCCCGAGCGCGTCGGACAAGAACCAGACCACCCAGGCCGTCCCGATCACCTTCGCCCTCAGCACCCTGGACGCCCAACGGGTCGCCTACGCCGAGTCGTTCGCCACCCATGTCCGTCTCGCGCTGGTCGGCCGCGGCAACGGCGACAGCACGATTCCGCCCGGTGACCGTACGTACCGGCTCGAAAAGGACCAGTGAGGTGCGGATGACCACCCGAATCCTTCCGGCCGTCTCCGACGCGGACGCCGCCCGATCCGTCACCACCCTGCTCAGCCAGCTCCCCGACGCCGAACCCGCGGTGCCGGTCGGCGACTCCACACAGTTGCTCGACACCCTGGCCAGGCTCGCGGGCGAGTCCCTGGACGAGCTCCCCGAGGTCGTGCTGGTCCACGAGCGCATCGGCCCGGTCCCGGCCCTCGAACTGATCAGGGAGGTCGCCCTGCGGTTCCCGGCGGTCGGCGTCGTCCTGATCTCCTCGGATGCCGGGCCCGCTGTCTTCTCCGCCGCCATGGACTCCGGCGCGCGCGGGCTGGTCGCGCTGCCGCTGTCGTACGAGGAACTCGCGGTGCGCGTGCAGGCGGCGGCGCAGTGGTCCGCGGGTGTACGCCGGCACCTGGGTGCGGGCCTCGACGTCTTCACCGGGCCCGGCGGCACCGTCACCACCGTCACCGGGGCCAAGGGTGGTGTCGGCACCACCCTGATCGCCGTCCAACTCGCCCTCGCCGCACGGGCATCGGGCCGCACCACCGTGCTGCTCGACCTGGACCTCCAGGCCGGCGACGTCGCCTCCTACCTGGACGTGCAGTTCCGGCGCTCCATCGCCGACCTCGCCGCGATCACCGACATCTCGCCCCGCGTCCTGGCCGACGCCGTCTTCAACCACGAGAGCGGGCTTGCCCTGCTGCTCGCCCCCGCCGAGGGGGAACGCGGCGAGGAGGTGACGGACCGGTCCGCCCGCCAGATCATCGGCGCCCTGCGCACCCGCTACGAGGCCGTCGTCGTGGACTGCGGCACCCAGACGACCGCCGCCAACGCGGTCGCGGTCGAGATGGCCGATGTCGCCCTCCTCGTCACCACCCCGGACGTCGTGTCCGTACGCGGCGCCAAGCGGACCGTACGGATGTGGGACCGGCTCCAGATCCGCAAGGCGGAGGAGACCACCACCGTGGTGAACCGGCACACCCGGAACACCGAGATCCAGCCCCCGCTGGTTCAGAAGATCACCGGCACCAGGGTCTCCCAGACCGCAGTACCGGCCCATTTCAAGGAACTTCAGTCCGCCGTGGACGCGGGGCGGCTGCACGACCTGGACAACAAGAGCACGGTCAAGCAGGCCATCTGGGCCCTGGCCGGCGAGATCGGCCTGCTCAAGGCCCCGGAAGGCAGAGCCAAGGCGCGCGCAGCCCGGGGCTCCGGCCTGGTGCTCCGGCGCAGGGGGTCCTGATGCGGGGGGTGCGCCCGGTACGCGGGGTGCGGGTGAGGAGGATCCGTGCGGGCAGCCGGGGGAGCCGGATCCGTGCGTGCGGGCAGGACCGGGGACAGACGGTGATCGAGTTCATCGGCGTGGTCCCGCTGATCCTGCTCCTCCTTGTCGCGCTGTGGCAGTGCGCTCTGGTCGGGTACGCCTTCGTCCTCGTGGGCAACGCGGCCGACGAGGGGGCGCGGGCGGGGGCGGCGGCGCAGGGCGATGGAGCCGCCGCCTGCGAGACGGCAGCCCTGCACGAGGTGCCCTCGTCCCTTCAGGCCGGCCCTCCCGCTTGCGGAGCGGACGGGGCCGGCATGTACGGGGCGAAGGTCACCCTGAAGATCCCCATTCTGATCCCGGGTGTCCTCAACGGCTTCCCCATCGAGGGCACCGCCGCCCATGTGAAGGAGCGCTGAGCCGTGCGCATGCGTACGTGTCGAGGGCGCGAGCGGGACGACCGTGGTCAAGTCGCCCTGGAATACATCGGGTTCGTCGCCATCCTGCTGCTCGTCGGCCTCGCCGCGATCCAGCTCGGGGTCGCCGCGTACGCCGCGAACCAGGCGGGTACAGGGGCGCGCGCGGCGGCACGGGCGGCGAGTCTCGACGCGCCGCGGGCGGGCGAGCCGGTGCTGGACCCGGTGGCCGCGGGGACGGCCGCGGTCAGCGGGTGGCTCAAGCCGCGGATCGCACCCGCCGGAACTGGGGGAGACGGCGTCTCGTACACCGTCACCATCGCGATCCCCAGCGTCATCCCCGGTCTGGGCGACGGCTTCTTCGGCACCACCACCCGTACGTCCACCATGCCGAAGCTCCGGCAGCAGAACTGATGCGGACGAGCCGCCCCGAGAAGACTGGAGAGATGACATGAGTCTGCGGGCACGGATCGCCGCTCCCGAGGAGACAGGACCCGGTCGCGAGGACGGTCATCTGGTCGCCTCCTACCGCGCCAAGCTCCTGGAGGAGATCGACCTCGCGGAGATGTCGTCCCTCGCCGCCGCCGAGCGCCGGGCCCGCCTTGAGCGGGTGCTCGGGCACATCATCAGCCGCGAGGGCCCAGTGCTCTCCACCGGCGAGCGGGCCCAGCTGATCCGCCGGGTGGTCGACGAGGCGCTCGGCCTCGGCATCCTGGAACCGCTCCTCGAAGACGCCTCGATCACCGAGATCATGGTCAACGGCCCCGACCAGATCTTCGTGGAGCGCGGCGGGCGGGTGGAGCAGCTCCCGCTCCGGTTCGCCTCGCACGAGCAGCTGATGCAGACGATCGAGCGGATCGTGTCGACCGTGAACCGCCGGGTGGACGAGTCGAACCCGATGGTGGACGCCCGGCTGCCGTCCGGCGAGCGCGTCAACGTGATCATCCCGCCGCTGTCGCTGACCGGCGCGACGCTCACCATCCGCCGTTTCCCGAGGTCGTTCACGCTCCAGGAGATGATCACCTTCGGCTCGCTCGACGAGCACATGCTGCTGCTCCTCGCGGGGCTCGTACAGGCCCGCTTCAACGTCATCGTGTCGGGCGCCACCGGCACCGGCAAGACCACGCTCCTCAACGCGCTCTCCGGTCTGATCCCGCCGCACGAACGCATCATCACCATCGAGGACTCCGCCGAACTCCAGCTCCAGCAGGCCCACGTCATCCGTCTGGAGTCGCGGCCCCCCAACGTGGAGGGCAAGGGCCACATCTCCATCCGCGACCTGGTACGCAACTCGCTGCGCATGCGTCCCGACCGGATCGTGGTCGGCGAGGTCCGTGGCGGCGAATCGCTCGACATGCTCCAGGCCATGTCCACAGGACACGACGGTTCGCTCGCCACGGTGCACGCCAACAGCGCCGAGGACGCGCTGATGCGCCTCCAGACGCTGGCCTCGATGTCCGAGGTGGAGGTCCCCTTCGAGGCGCTGCACGACCAGATCAACTCGGCCGTGGACGTGATCGTCCAGCTCACCCGGCACGCCGACGGCGCTCGCAAGATCACCGAGATCGCCCTGCTCGAATCGCACGGCCGCGAGCCGTACCGGATCACCACCGTGTGCCGCTTCGACGCCCAGCCGATGGCCGCCGACGGCCGCATCCACGGGCGCTTCCAGTACTTCCCGCTGCCCCGGCGCGTCGCCGACCGCCTCTACCTCGCCAACCAGCCCGTACCCCAGGCCTACGGAGTCGCCTCGCACGCCGAACAGCTGGCCGTCCGCCACGCCAACTGACGCGCCCGACCAGCCAACTGACCCGCCCGACAAGCCAACTGGCCTCCGGCACACACCAGCCGACCGCCCGCACATACCAACCGACAGGGAACGCGCAGATGAACCTCTCCTTCCTCACGCTCGGCGTCACGCTGCTCGCCGGGGTGCTGGCGGTCCTGGGGCTGCGCTCCTACGGGGCGGGTCGTGCCCAGCGCGAAGCCCTCATCGACCGGCTCAGCAACCCCGGCGCCCAGCATGCGCCCGGTCGCAGTCGTCCGTTCCGGGGGGTGGACCGGCGGCTGCGCGGGACGAAGCTGGGCCGGCGCATCGAGCTGAAACTGGCCGCGACCGGCCTGGACCTGACGCCGGGCGAGTTCTTCGTCTACATGCTGGCCGGGGTGGCCGCACTGTGGCTGATCGCCGCGTCCGTCCTCGCGTCCTTCTTCGGCCCGCTCGCCGGCCTCGCCGCGCTGTGGGGCGCCAACTCCTTCCTCAACTGGCAGCGCCAGAAGCGCATCGAGCGCTTCATCAACCAGCTGCCCGAGCTGTCCCGCATCCTCGCCAACGCCACCCAGGCGGGCCTCGCCCTGCGTACCGCGATCGCCATGGCCGCTGAGGAAATGGAGGCCCCGGCGGGTGAGGAACTGGGCCGGGTCACCGACCGGCTTGCCGTCGGCGAGTCCCTTGAGGACGCCCTGGGCGAGATCGCGGAGCGGCTGCCCTCCCGTGAACTGGTCGTCCTGGTAACGACGTTGGTGCTGGCCAACCGCGCGGGTGGCACGGTGGTCAGCTCGCTGCGCAATCTGACCACCACCCTGGAGGAGCGCAAGGAGACCCGGCGCGAGGTGCGCACCACGCTGGCGCAGGTGACCGTCACCGCGTACGCCGTGCCCGGCTTCGGCATGGCCGCGCTCCTGATGCTGAACGCCGTGATGCCGGGCGCGCTCGACCGGATGACCGGCGCCTTCCTCGGCCAGGCGGCCGTGCTGATCTCGATCGCCCTGTACGCGCTCGGATTCTTCGTGGTCCGGCGCCTGTCCCGCATCGACGTATGACCGGCCGTCCGACCCGACGCATGACCACTCGACACGAGAGGGGAGTGAGCGACACGTGGGACTGCTCTTCGCGGCCCTGATGGGCCTGAGCGTGTACGGAATGTTCCTCGGCATCCGTATGTACCGGGCCGAGGTGAAGCTCCCGAGCGACCTGTCGGTGGCCCTGGAGGTCGGTGCGACGCGCACCACCGCCGTCGGCTCGGCCGTCGACCGGCTCGGCATGCGCTGGGCGCCCGCCGTGCTGCGGATGATGGGCCCGGAGCGGGTCGCCAGGAAGCGCCGCCAGATCGACCTCGCGGGCAATCCCGGCGGCCTCACCGTCGACCGGTACGCGGCCCGCCGCGCGGTGTACGGGATGCTCGGCGCGGCGGCGGCGCTGATCATGCTGCTCGAAGGGCACTGGATCATCGCGCTGGTGATGGCTGCCTTCGCCCTGTTCTGGGTGGAGGTCGGCATCTGGTCGGCGGTGCGGGTGCGCCGGGACCACATCGAGCGCACCCTGCCCGACTTCCTGGACGTCCTCGCCGTCGTGGTCAGTGCGGGCCTCGGCTTCCGGCAGGCCCTCGACCGCGTCGCCGACAAGTACGAGGGCCCTTGGGCGGACGAACTGCGCATCACGCTGCGCCAGATGGACATGGGCGTCAGCCGCCGCCAGGCCTTCGAGGAACTGCGCAAGCGCAACGACTCCGAGCAGGTCGCGATGTTCGTGACCGCGCTTCAGCAGGGCGAGGAACTGGGCGCGCCCATCGTCGAGACGCTGATAGCGATCGCCGCCGACATGCGCCGCACGGACGCGCAGAACGCCCGCCGCAAGGCCGCCCGCGCGGTCCCCAAGGCCACCTTCGCCGTGACGACCTTCCTGCTGCCGGGCACCCTGATCCTGCTCAGCGTGGGTTTCGTGTACGGGGCGAACCTGGACTTCGGGGGTTTTCTGGGAGGCCCGAAGTGACCCTGCAACTGGCGCTGGACGCAAGGGGGTTGACCATGCCGACACTGCGCAGAGCGACGACCGAACCGGTGCGGCCCCCGACCCTCGCCCTCCAGATCAACGCACTCCAGGCGATGTGCCGCCAGGTGTTCGGCTTCCGCCTGGCGATGATCGCCATAGGTGCTCCCTTCGCCCTGGCGGGGGCCGCGAAGGGGGCGCCCGGGATGCTGGTGGGGGCGGCGGTCCTGGTCACGTTCATGGGCTCGTACGTCCTGTTCCGCGACTGGGAACGCTTCGGGCCGCTGCTGCTCAAGCATCCCTGGCTGCTCGCGGTCGACGCGGTGTTCGGCGCGCTGCTGCTGATCACGGCGACCCCGGAGTCCTCCCTCGGCTACGTCACCACGTGCACCCCGCTCCTCGCCGGCCTGGTCTACGGCTGGCGCGGGGCGGGTCTCTTCGCGGGGCTCCAGGTGGCGATCCTGGCCCTGGTGTACGCGACGGGACCGCGCCACCAACTGGCGGATGCCTCAGCCCTGTTGCTGCCGGGCTTCTGCGTCATGGCGGGCGCCGTGGGCGTCACCATCCGCAATCTCCTCTTCCGCTTCGGCGCCGCGAGTCAGGCCCTCACGGAGACCCGGGCCCGGCTCGCCGTGCACGACGCGGTCGAGGAGGAGCGGGCCCGGCTCGCCCGGGACCTGCACGACTCGGTGGCCAAGACCCTGCACGGCCTGGCCCTCGCCGCCGACGGCCTGGCGGCCTCCGCCGACCGGATGGACCCGCCGGCGCTGCGCCACCGCGCCGAACTGGTGGCACGGGCCGCGCGCCGCGCGGCAGCGGAGTCCCGCGAACTCCTGGGTGACCTGCGACGAGCGCCGGGCGATTTGGACATGGCCCATGAACTGTCCCTTCTCGTAAGGGACTTCACCAGCCGCACCGCCGTGCCGGTGGAGTGGCGAGTGCTCGGCACGGAACCGCTGCCGCCGCTCCCGGCGGGAGTGGCCCGTCAGCTCCTGACGATCGCGAGCGAGGCCCTGGACAACGCCCACCGGCACGCGGGGCCGGCCGCTGTCCGGGTGTCGGCGGGAGTCGAAGGAGCCCTGTTCCGCCTGAGCGTCCAGGACGAGGGCCGGGGCCTGCCGCCCGGCACCACCCTGGACGATCTGAAGCGCACGGGCCACTTCGGCCTGGTGGGCATGGTGGAGCGCGCGGCGGCGATCGGCGCACGGATCAGGGTGGGGCGGGGCAGTGCTCCCGCGGGGACCGAGGTGCGCGTGGAACTACCCCTCAATAAAACGGAGTTGAGGCCGTCATGACCGAAGAAGGCGTGGTGCCGAACAGGGCCTTGACGCATCGGAAGGGCGGTGTCGGGAGGGACCCGCTGCGAATCGTTGTCGCGGACGACAACCCGGTGGTGCGGGCGGGCTTGGTCGCGCTGCTGCACGGCCGCGAGGACATCGAGGTGGTGGCGGAGGCGGCGGATGGCCACGAGGCGTACGAGGCGGCGCTGCGCCACCGCCCGGACGTGATCCTGCTGGACGTACGCATGCCGGGCGTCGACGGCATATCGGCGCTGCCGCACCTGGTGGGCCTTGCACCTGTGATGATGCTGACGTACAGCCGCGAGAGCGAGATCGTGCGGGAGGCGTTGCGGCTCGGGGCCGGTGGGTACCTGGTCCACGGCGAGTTCACGGCAGACGAACTCGGCGCCGCAGTGCGGGGTATGGGGCAAGGGAGGGCCGTCTTCACCGCCACGGCGGCGGACGCGCTCCTGGCCCATGTGCGCGAGCAGCCGGACCGGGCCGTGGCCAATTCCGCAGAACCTCTTTCGCAACTGCAACCGTTTGTGGCACAGTCTTCAACTGCACGGCGAGCGGTGTCCATGCGCAACAGGGCAGACTTCAGGCTGAGTTCGCGGGAAGCCGAGGTGATGGAGTTGATCGCGGCGGGCATGAGCAACCAGCAGATCGCGGCCACGTGCTTCATCAGCGAGAAGACGGTCAAGAACCACATCAACCGCATCTTTGCGAAGCTGAACAGCACGACCCGCGGCGAGGCGATCGCGCACTGGCTGGGGGTGCGCCATGCTTAACTCCCCCCTTTGGGCCCGAATTTGGGCCCCCGGGCCCTCGGAGGGTCCCCTGCCCCCGGCCTACGTTCCCGATGACGTACGCGATGCCGCAACCGGAGGAGAGCCGCGAGATGCCGCAGGACACGCTGCTGAGGACCGCCGTCGCCGCGCAGCTGCGGGTGCGCGACTGGCGGGACACCGCCACCACCCGGGCCCGCGCCCGGTACGCCTCCGGGGAGCGGGATCGGGGGCAGACTTCGTTCGAGTATCTGGGGATCATTCTGGTGGTGGTGGCGATCATTGGGGGGATCATGGCGACGGGGATCGGCACGTCCATCACCAACAAGATCAAAGAGCAGATCGACAAGATCAAGGCCGGCGGCTGATCGCGGACCTTCGTCAAGATCGAGGGCAGGCCTTCCCCATCTACATCGTGATGGTGGCAGGCCTGCTCTTTCTTGCGTTCGCCTTCTTCGCGGTCGGACAGGCGTCGGCGACGCGCAACGGGGCTCAGGGAGCGGCCGATTCGGCAGCTCTGGCCGCAGCGCAGCGAGCTCGCGAGGAACTGGGCCCGAAGGTGCTGACGGCGCTCACGACGCCAGGAGGTCTCGACAACATCTTCAAGGACGGTCCGGTCCTTGCGGATGCACGAGCCGAGGCCGTGACGTTCGCAGCGAAGAACGACGCCGAACTGCAGACTCTGGTGCCTCACGCTGGTGGCGTGGGCCAGTTCAAGTTCACGGCAAGCGTGCAGACCAACTACACGGTGGGCGAATCGGTGATCCCGGGCACCGAGCGGGAGCACGGCACTGCCACTGCCACTGCGATGATCGAGTTGAGGTGTGGCCTGCCGCCCGGCACCGGCGGCAGCACAAGTCCGACGCCGACACCGACACCCACGTCCACGCCGCCTCCGGTCACGATCACGTGCGACGGCAAGGACATGCCCACCGACCCCTTGCCCGCTCCGGATGAGTTGTTCGCAGTGAAACTGGTCGACTGACTTCAAGTGACGAGCAGAGGAAAGACACCGATGAGCGTTCGGCATACGTTGAGGGCCCGTAGGGGGGCGGCGGCAGCGATGGTTGTGGCTCTGGCGTTGGCTGTCGGCGGGTGCGGCAGCGACAGCAAGGACGGCAAGTCCGGTAGCGCGAGCAGCGGTCCCCAGTCCAAGGCGGCTTCCGGAGGCAGCCAGCAGTCCGGCACCTCGGCGCCGAAGACCGAACCAACGGTCAAACTCGCGGAAGCCACGGGCCAGGGCGGCATCCTTCTCACCATCAACAGCGTGGCGCGCGACACCGGCGGATTCGTGACGGTGACGGGTCAGCTGAGGAATCCCGGTTCGGAGAACTTCGTCGACACGTCCGGCTGGGTCGGTACGGAAAAGGATGTGCTGGCCAGCGGCGACTCGGTAGCTGGGGCGACTCTGGTGGACAAGGTCGGCAAGAAGCGCTACTACGTGCTGCGCGACACCGGCGGAAAGTGCCTCTGCACGATGGGCATCGTAGGCGTTAAGGCAGGCCAGACCGTGCCCTTCTTCGCTCAGTTCCCCGCCCCACCCGCCGGCACCAAGGACGTCGACTTCCAGCTCCCGACCTTCCCCACCATGACCGTCCCCGTCTCCGGGTGATCACACCATGACCAGAACCCGGCACGCAGCCGTAGCGATCGCCGCCGCGCTAGTCCTGGCCGCCGGTGGTACCACCGCGTACGCCGACGAGACGCCGAGCAGCCCCCCACTGCCCGGCACCGAGGCGACCAGCGATCCTTCGATGAAGGTCGACGGGACCTCGCCGAATCTGAAGCTCCCCGAGGGCGGCACGCTCGCCGCGCCCAAGGTGCTCGACATCAAGTCGATCGTCGAGGACCAGGGCGGCGAGGAGCGCCGCTCGGACACCAACACCAGCGTGACGTTCGCGCTCCAGGCGGAGGTGCTGTTCGCCATGGACAGCGCGGCCCTCTCGCCCGACGCCAACGACCGCATCCAGGGCATCGCCGCCGAGGTCAAGAAGCAGAAGGCGACCAGCGTCCGGGTCTTCGGCTTCACCGACAACCTCGGTACGCATGAGCACGGCTTGGTGCTGTCGAAGGAGCGCGCCGACGCCGTCCAGAAGGCGCTCTCCCTTTCCCTCGGCCCCGATGTCACCTTCGAGATCCGGGGCTACGCCGAGGACTACCCGATCTCCGACAATTCGACGGAGGACGGCCGCAAGAAGAACCGCCGCGTCGAGGTCAGCTTCACCCGGAGCGGCGGGTAGCGGTCCGCGCGACCGGGGCTGCGACCAACTGACGCCCGGGGTCGGGGAGTTAGCCGGGCGCCGCCCCGGGTAACCGCCCATGGCGGCCGCACGGCCGTGCTCCGGCGGCCTGTCGGGGTGGGAAATAGGGCGGGCCGAGACCCAGCCAATCCACAGGAGTGGTTGTTACGGTGCGGGGTATGAAGCCAAGGCTGGTACGGAGCCGTACGGCAACCGCTGGGGTGTGTCTGATCGCCTTCGCCGCCGTGGCGGCTTGCGGGCCCGGCGGGGCGAGTGGCCAGGGTGCCGAGGGCTCCGTGCGGGACACCTCGGCCGCGCCCGGCGCCAGTGGCAGCGCACAGGTGAAGGCGGCCGCCGGGGCACTCAGCAGCGACCAGCTCGCCAAGGCCGCGCTCGTGACCGGTGACGTGAAGGACTTCTCGGCCGAACCCCTGGAGGGCGGCACCCCCACCGGCAGCTCCCGGACGGCCAAGGCCGAGTGCATGCCGTTCGTGGCCGTCATCAACGGCACGCCCGACCCCGCGCCCTCCGCGACCGTCTACCGGCGCCTGGTGAAGGCCAGCGAGGACGGGCAGGCCGACCAGACCGTCGTCACCGAGGTGCTCGGGGCCCACCCGGCCGGGGCGACCGATGTGCTGCCCCGGCTGCGTACCGCCATCGACGCCTGCGCCGACGGGTTCAAGACCAAGGGCGGCGACCTGGAGCCCAGCGAGTTCACCGAGGTCAAGGAGGTGCCCGCGCCGAAGGTCGGCGACGAGGCCCTCGCGTACGAGCTGATGGGCACCGCGCAGGGCGACCCGGTGCCGATGGTGTTCCTGGTGGTGCGCAGCGGGACGACGGTCGTGACGTACTACGCGGTCGACGTCACCGGTGACGACACGCCCCAGATTCCGGCCGAGCTCGCCGTTGCGCAGGCGGCCAAGCTCAAGTCCTGAGATCCTGACCGGTCGCGATCGCGACCCGGACACCGGGCCGCAGGCCCCACGCGGCCATCGCGCCCGCCTCCGCCTCCAGGACGTACCGGGCCCGCGGCCGGATCGCGCCGAGGCGGCCCGGGCGCATCGTGCGGACCGCGATCACCCGGAGCCGGCGGTCCAGATGGGCCACGTCGATCGCGAAGCGCATCCGGAAGGTGTGCACGCTGCTCGCGGGGGTGAGGAGGATCGCGCCCGTGATGCCGTCGCGGCCGAGCAGGCCCCGCGTGCGGGCCCGATAGGACGCCGCGATCTCCAGCGGGACCGGCGGGCCGGGCTCCCCGGCGCCGTCGAGCACACTCAACTCGCCCGTTCCGTCCCTCCATCGGCCCATGGATAAACGGTAGTCGCTCGCGGGGCCGCCGCGTAGGGTCCGCAACATGGGCCGAAACATCAGGAACCACAACAACCGCCCCTTCGAGGAACTGATCGACGAGGCCGCGTCCGTCTCCGTCGACGGCTGGGACTTCTCCTGGCTCGACGGCCGGGCCACCGAAGAGCGGCCGTCCTGGGGGTATGCCCGTTCGATGGCCGGGCGGATGGCGAAGGCCACCGCCGCCCTCGACGTCCAGACCGGCGGCGGCGAGGTCCTCGCCGCCGTGCCGCAGCTGCCCCCGCTCGCCGTCGCGACGGAGGGCTGGCCGCCGAACGTCGCCCGCGCCACCGGCCTGCTCCACCCGCGCGGAGTGGCGGTCGTCGCCGACGAGGACAAGCCGCCGCTGCCGTTCGCCGACGGCGCCTTCGACCTGGTCGTCAGCCGTCACCCCGTCACCACCTGGTGGTCGGAGATCGCCCGTGTGCTCTCCCCGGGCGGCACGTACTTCTCCCAACAGGTGGGCCCGGCCAGCGTGTTCGAGCTCGTCGAGTACTTCCTGGGTCCGCAGCCGCCGGAGGTGCGCGGCGGGCGCGACCCCGGCAAGGCGCGCAAGGAGGCGGAGAGCGCCGGGCTCGAAGTCGTCGATCTGCGCCTGGAGAAGCTGCGGACGGAGTTCCTGGACATCGGCGCCGTCGTCTACTTCCTGCGCAAGGTGATCTGGATGGTGCCCGGCTTCACCGTCGAGGAGTACCGCGACCAGTTGAAGGCGCTCGACGAGCAGATCCGTACCGAAGGCCCCTTCGTCGCGCACACGACACGCTTCCTGATCGAGGCGCGGAAGCCGCTGAGGCCCACGCGCGCTGCTTAGCATCGGGGCATATGGGGACAATCGCCGATCAAAGGGTAGGGCGGGGCGCGCGGTCGCCGGGCACGTCCGTACCCGTCATCTTCCGCATCCCGCGCGTACGCATCGGCCGGCCCGCCCTCCTGTGGTGGGGGTGGGCCGCCGCGCTCTTCCTGCTGTACGCCACCATCTCGGCCCGGCGCCAGGCGCTGGTCCGCACCACCGGTTACGACCTCGGCATCTTCGAGCAGGCCGTCCGCGCGTACGCCCGGCTGCGCGCGCCCGTCGTCCCGCTGCGCGGCGACGGCTTCAACCTCCTCGGCGACCACTTCCACCCCGTGCTCGCCGTCCTCGCCCCCCTCTACCGCCTCGCGCCCTCCCCGTACACGCTGCTCGCGGCCCAGGCCGCGCTGCTCGCGCTCGCCGTGGTGCCGCTCGCCCGGCAGGCCGCGCGCGTCCTCGGCCGCCGCGCCGCCCATGTGGTGGCCTGCGGATACGGGTTGAGCTGGGGCATCGCATCGGCGGTCGGGTTCGACTTCCACGAGGTGTGCTTCGCGGTCCCGCTGGTGTCCTACGCCCTCGAAGCGCTGGCCCGGCGCAACTGGCGGCGCGCGCTCGCTTGGTCGGTGCCGCTGCTCCTGGTCAAGGAGGACCTCGGACTGACGCTCGCCGCGATCGGGGCGTACGTGGCCTGGCGCGGCCCGCGCCGCCTCGGCATCGCGGCCGCGCTGCTCGGCCTGGCGGGCAGCGCGCTCGAATTCAAGGTCCTGATGCCGTACTTCAACCCGGCCGGCACCTACGCGCACGCCGCCAACCTCGCGCCCGGCCACCACTCACTGCTCACCACGCTCGCCCTCGCGCCGCTGGACGCCGTGCGCCCCGAGGTGAAGGCGACCACCCTGGTCCTCGTCTTCGCACCGGCCGCGCTCATCGCGCTGCGCTCACCGCTCGCCCTGATCGCGGTGCCCACGCTCGGCTGGCGGATGCTGTCCACCAACGCCTTCCACTGGGGGACCGCCTTCCACTACTCCGCGGTCCTGATGCCCGTCGTGTTCGCCGCGCTCATCGACGCGCTGCGGCCGTACGCCGCCGCCGGCGACCCGCTCGCCCGGCGCCATGTGCGGGCCTCGCTCGCGACCGTCGCGGCCGTGACACTGATCCTCGTCCCGTCCTTCCCGCTCGCCCAGATCGCCCACCGCTCCACCTGGCGCACCACCCCGCACGTCACGGCCGTACGCGAACTGCTGCGCCGCATCCCCGACGGCGCGACCGTCGCCGCCTCCAACCGCCTTGTCCCGCAACTGACTTCACGCACCACGGTCGCCCTGTTCCCGACCTTCCCGGTGCACTGGACGCTGTACTCGACGGACGGCCCGATCCCGCCGCCCACGGCCCAGTGGATCGCCTACGACCGCATCCCCCCGGAGTCCTGGCCCTACCCGCCGGGCCCCTGGCCCTACCCGGCCCCCCGGCAGGAGCAGGAGTACGCCGCCACGCTCGCGCGGTACGGATACGTACGGGTGGCGGAGGCGGACGGTGTCTCGCTGCTGCGCCGCAGCGGCTGAACCCCGCTCGGGGGGCGGCCCCTCGGTAAGCGCTCTCGTGTACGGGACGGCATCGGACGGTCACACCGTGCTGTCCCGCTTGGGCCAGTGGGGTGAAGCTCGGGCCGAGTGGATTTTGACGTTCCGAACGAGCGCATGTGCGCTGCGGCGAGGCGGCCACAACCCCTCTGACCTGCGCGGTCAAGCCCGCTCCCGGTGCCGGGGTCACCCCTGAGAGGGACCGGAAAAGCGTACTGGCCCGGTTTCGGAGCGTAGTTCCGGGGCGCCGTGGCACCCAGCATCACTTACGAAGGGTTATGGTGGAAACCCCCCCTCGGGCCGGTCCGTATCCCCCCCACGGACCGGCCCGTTTTTTCTTCGGCACCCCCGAGCCGGGCCCGCGGTACGCCGGCCGAGCCGGATGCCGTCAGCCGCGACGGGCCCAGATGTTGGTGCCCTCGGTGTCCACGGCGAAGGTGTCGATCTCCTTCAACTCCGCGTCGCTGAGCGCCGGTCCGGCCAGCGCCGCCACGTTCTCCTCCAACTGCCGCACGCTGGAAGCGCCGATGAGCGCGGACGTCATACGCGGGTCGCGCAGCACCCAGGCCAGCGCCAGCTGCGCGAGCGACTGGCCGCGCCGCACGGCGATGTCGTTCAGCCCGACCAGCCGGCGTACCACCTCGCCGCTCAGCAGGTTCGGGTCCAGGGACTTGCCCTGGGTCGCGCGCGAACCCTCCGGGATGCCCTTGAGGTACTTGTCGGTGAGCAGGCCCTGGGCGAGCGGCACGAAGGAGATGCAGCCCATGCCGGCGGTCTCCAGGGTGTCGAGCAGCCCGTCCTCCTCCGTCCAGCGGTTGATCATCGAGTACGACGGCTGGTGGATCAGGGCCGGTACGCCCATCTCCTTCAGGAGCCGGGCGGCCTCGGCGGTCTGCTCGCTGTTGTACGAGGAGACGCCCACGTACAGCGCCTTGCCCTGCTGGACGGCGGACGCGAGCGCGCCCATCGTCTCCTCCAGCGGGGTCTCCGGGTCGAAGCGGTGCGAGTAGAAGATGTCGACGTGGTCCAGGCCCATGCGGTTCAGGGACGCGTCGAGCGAGGACAGCAGGTACTTGCGCGAACCCCACTCGCCGTACGGCCCGGGGTGCATCAGATAACCGGCCTTGGTGGAGATGACGAGCTCGTCCCGGTACGCGGCGAAGTCCTGGCCGAAAATCTTGCCGAAGTTGAGCTCGGCGGAGCCGGCCGGCGGGCCGTAGTTGTTGGCCAGGTCGAAGTGGGTGACACCCAGGTCGAAGGCGCGGCGCAGGATCGCACGCTGGGAATCCAGGGCGCGGTCGTCACCGAAGTTGTGCCACAGGCCGAGTGATACGGCGGGGAGCTTGAGGCCACTGCGACCCGTTCGGCGGTACTCCATGGAGTCGTAGCGGTCGGCGGCGGCGAGGTAGCGGAGCGATTCAGTCACGTTTCCCTGCTTATCACGGACTTGTGACAGACCGAGTTGGGCCGCCGTGACCCGTCCGCAGTACTGTGCTTTCCCTGGGGCTGCCGGAGTACGGGGCGGCGGCGGGCCCCCGGAAGGCAACGAGAGGGTGGAATCGGTGAGTTTGCGCGACCTGGTGTACAGGCTCTATGCCCGCCGGGTGGAAGGCCGCCTCGACCACGACCAGGTGCCCAAGCACATCGGCGTCATCCTGGACGGCAACCGGCGCTGGGCCAAGGCCTCCGCCCGCAGCCCCGAGCAGGGCCACCAGGCCGGAGCCAGCAAGATCCAGGAACTGCTCGGCTGGTGTGCCGAGACGGACGTCGAGGTCGTCACCCTCTGGCTGCTCTCCACCGACAACCTGGACCGCCCCGAGGACCAGTTGATCCCGCTGCTCGGCATCATCGAGGACGCGGTACGGGACTTGGCGGCGGACGGGCGCTGGCGGGTGCACCACGTCGGCAACGCGGATCTGCTGCCCGGGCACACCCAGTCGGTGCTCAAGGAGGCCGAGCAGGCCACGCACGACATCGACGGGATACTGGTCAACGTCGCCGTCGGCTACGGCGGGCGCCAGGAGATCGCGGACGCGGTCCGCTCGCTGCTGCACGAGCACGCGGCGAAGGGGACGTCCTTCGAGGAGCTCGCGGAGATCGTCGACGTCGAGCACATCTCGGAGCACCTGTACACGCGGGGCCAGCCCGACCCCGACCTCGTGATCCGTACGAGTGGGGAGCAGCGGCTTTCCGGCTTCATGCTGTGGCAGTCGGCCCACTCCGAGTACTACTTCTGCGAAGTCTTCTGGCCGGCCTTCCGCAAGGTCGACTTCCTGCGCGCCCTGCGTGATTACGCTGCGCGGCATCGGAGGTACGGCAGCTGAGGGCGGCCCCGGTTTTCGCCCCCTTCTTGCCCTCAATCGCCGGACGGGCTCGATTCTGCTCCCGTCCGGCTTTTTGCTGCGGGCCGTAGGTGGCTGGTCGCGCAGTTCCCCGCGCCCCTGAGTACTCGGTGCGGGCCGGCGCGAGCATCTTCAGCCCGTCCGGCGATTGAGGACGAGCGCCGTTCAGGCGCGATACGGGGTCTGGGGCGGAGCCCCAGCGGGAACTCCAGGCATATGACCGGGCATGGCTTCGGGTGTTCGAGGGCATAACCCACCCAGGTCGACGTCCGGACCACGGGCGTCGGATCTCAGTGGGTGGCGGCAACGCCATCCGCCCGGGAGGCCCTTTGCACCAGGACG
This sequence comes from Streptomyces sp. CB01201, assembly GCF_002803085.1. Taxonomy (GTDB): domain Bacteria; phylum Actinomycetota; class Actinomycetes; order Streptomycetales; family Streptomycetaceae; genus Streptomyces; species Streptomyces hundungensis. The sequence goes on from NZ_NNBJ01000004.1 coordinate 170,479, forward strand.
ACCGCGCACCGCGCGCGGGCGACGTGGAGGGCCGGAGCTCGGCCCGCGCAGCGCGGTCGAAGCCCGGTCCCCGTTTCCGCGACGCCGTCGCACCCCGTTCTCATGCGCCTCTTACGAGGGGGTACGTCCTTCCGTGGTGACCAGCACAAAGCGCCGCATGCCCGACCGGCGCACCTACGTACTCGACACCAGCGTCCTGCTGGCCGACCCCAATGCGATGACCCGGTTCGAGGAGCACGAAGTGGTGCTCCCCATCGTCGTGGTCACAGAGCTGGAGGCCAAGAGGCACCATCCCGAGCTCGGCTACTTCGCCCGGCAGGCCCTGCGCCTGCTGGACGACTTCCGGGTCCGGTACGGACGCCTCGACGCCCCCATCCCGATGGGCGAGCTAGGCGGCACCCTCCGTGTCGAGCTGAACCATTCCGATCCCGGCGTACTGCCCGCCGGCTACAGGTTGGGGGACAACGACTCCCGCATTCTCGCCGTGGCCCGCAATCTCCAGGCGGAGGGATTCGACGTCACCGTCGTGTCCAAGGACCTGCCGCTGCGGATCAAGGCGTCGTCGGTGGGCCTGCTCGCCGAGGAGTACCGCGCCGAACTGGCCATCACCGACTCCGGCTTCACCGGGATGGCCGAACTGCCGCTGAGCGGCGAACAGGTCGACCTGCTCTTCGAGGAGGAGACGCTCTACGTTCCGGAGGCCGCCGAGCTTCCCGTCCACACCGGGCTCGTGCTGCTCTCCGAGCGCGGCAAGGCGCTCGGGCGGGTCTCGCCGGACGGCAACGTCAAGCTGGTGCGGGGTGACCGCGAGGCGTTCGGCATCCACGGCCGCAGCGCCGAACAGCGGATCGCGCTCGACCTGTTGCTCGACCCCGAGATCGGCATCATCTCGATGGGCGGGCGGGCCGGCACGGGCAAGTCGGCGCTCGCGCTCTGCGCGGGCCTGGAAGCGGTCCTGGAGCGCCGGCAGCACAAGAAGGTGATGGTCTTCCGGCCGCTGTACGCGGTGGGCGGCCAGGAACTCGGCTATCTGCCGGGTTCCGAGGCCGAGAAGATGGGCCCCTGGGCCCAGGCCGTCTTCGACACGCTGTCCGCGGTGACCAGCCGTGAGGTCATCGAGGAGGTCACTTCGCGCGGGATGCTCGAAGTCCTGCCGCTCACCCACATCCGGGGCCGCTCGCTGCACGACGCGTTCGTGATCGTGGACGAGGCGCAGTCACTGGAACGGAACGTCCTGCTGACCGTTCTGTCCCGGATCGGGGCCAATTCGCGGGTGGTGCTCACCCATGACGTGGCCCAGCGCGACAACTTGAGGGTCGGCCGGTACGACGGTGTCGTGGCGGTCGTCGAAAAGCTCAAGGGGCACCCGCTGTTCGCGCATGTCACCCTCACCCGGTCCGAGCGTTCGCAGATCGCCGCCCTGGTGACCGAAATGCTGGAGGACGTCTCGATCTGAGGCAGTAAGCGCCAGTTGGCGCCGTCCGGCGAGCGCAGCAGCCTAGCCGGGCGGCGCCTTCTTGTGTCTGCGGTTGGAAAAAACTACTGGGGTTAACGAGGTGTGAGGTTTAACACGCAACGGGGAATTGCCTTGCGGCGTCGGCTTCCGGCAGAGTCTTGGATCCGTCAGGCCCCGCATACGGCACCCCTGTATCCCGGGTACCCCGGTACCCACGCAACTCAATAGCTGAGCCGTATGCCGCCCGCGCATCACGTGGCACTTCCCGCAAGGGAGTTGCCCATCGGGTCAGTTCCTCCCGTGACCCAGTAGTTGGGAGGAGAGAGCCAGGGGCACGATTGCGTCCGCGAGGTCACCCGTGCGGATGCTGCTGGAAGGAAACCGTGTGAGCCGGATCTCGGTCCGGGGGTTCGCGGTGGCATCTGCCACTGCGGTCACCACCGTTGGCGCCGTTGTCGGCGTTGCCGCAGGAAGCCCTGCCGCCGCTTCGAACGACAACTTCGAGGCGACCGCTGCCGACACGACGCTTCTTGCCGACATCCCCGCCGGCCAGCAGGCCCAGGTGCAGACCGCGTCCCTGACGCAGCAGGCGGACGCGCAGTCCGCCCAGGCGAGTGCCACCGCGAAGAAGTCCGCCGAGGAGGCCGCGCGCGTTCGGGCCGCCGAGGACGCGAAGTCCAAGAAGGACGCCGCGGACAAGGCGAAGGCCGACAAGGAGGCCGCCGACGCCAAGGCCCGCGACCTGGAGACCCAGGCCGCCAGCCGCTCGTCGAGCCGCACGAACTTCGCGGTCAAGAGCTCGTACTCGATCGCCGAGGTCCAGGCGATCGCCCAGCAGATCGTTCCTTCGGGTCAGTTCCAGTGCTTCAGCCACATCGTGAACAACGAGTCGAGCTGGGACTACACGGCCACCAACGGCGGTTCCGGCGCCTACGGCCTCGTCCAGGCTCTGCCCGGCAACAAGATGGCCTCGGCCGGCTCCGACTGGCAGACCAACCCGGCCACGCAGATCAAGTGGGGCCTGAACTACATGAACGACCGCTACGGCAGCCCCTGCGGCGCCTGGTCGTTCTGGCAGGCCCACAGCTGGTACTAGAGATCGTCAGGTAGGCCGGCCCGGCGAAGAACAGCCAACAGCCGCTCAACCTTCCGGAGCCCCGCACCGTCCTTCGGTGCGGGGCTTCGCCCGTGTACGGTCAGAATCACGTTTCGGGGGTACGCGGTGGGGCGACTCAACATCGGGGAAAAGGGAAATGGCGGGATCATGTCGAGAGTGCCCGGTTTGCTCGGACGGCTAGGCGCCGGACTGACCCGCATGGGAGAGCGTCTGGACGAGCGCAGGGCGGCGGCGGAGGCCGACGCCGAGCTCGACCCGGTCATCGTCGATCCCGCGCCCCCGGTGTCCGTGCAGGGACCACCGCCCAGGAAGCCGCCCGCCGCCCCCGCACCCGAGCCGTCGGGCGGGCCGTCGGCCGAGCTGGAGCCGGCCGACGAGCACGCCCCCGAGCACGTGCCGCCGCCGCCCTCGTACGCGCCCGCGGTCTCCGCCCGGCCCGATCCGGTGGACGCGGTGCCGTGGAGTATGCGGGTCGCCGCGGCCGTCGGCTGGCGCCTGCTGGTCCTCGCCGGCTCCATCTACGTGCTGACGCAGATCATCAGCGCGGTCAGCCTGGTGGTCCTCGCGTTCGTGGCGGCCCTGCTGATCACCGCTCTGCTCCAGCCGACGGTCGCCCGGCTCAAGCGGATGGGGCTGCCCAGGGGCCTGGCCACCGCGCTCACCGCGATCTCCGGGTTCGTCATCATGGGGCTCGTCGGCTGGTTCGTGGTCTGGCAGGTCATGGACAACCTCGACGATCTGTCCAGCAAGGTGCGGGCCGGTATCGAGGAGCTCAAGCGCTGGGCCCTGAACAGCCCGTTCCACGTCACCGAGGACCAGATCAACCAGATCGCCAAGAACCTCAGCGACACCATCGGGGCCAACACCAACGAGATCACCAACGCCGGGCTCCAGGGCGTGACCGTCCTCGTCGAGGTGCTCACCGGGATACTGCTCGCGATGTTCTCGACGCTGTTCCTGCTGTACGACGGCCCGAAGATCTGGCAGTGGGTCCTCAACCTGGTGCCGGAGGCCGCCCGGCCGGGTGTCGCGGGCGCGGGGCCCAAGGCCTGGCGCACGCTCACCGCGTATGTGCGCGGCACGGTGATAGTCGCCCTGATCGACGCGATCTGCATCGGCATCGGCATCTACTTCCTGGGCGTGCCCATGGCGGTGCCGCTCGCCGTGTTCATCTTCCTGTTCGCCTTCATCCCGCTGGTCGGCGCGGTCGTCTCGGGCGCGCTCGCCGTGGTGGTCGCCCTGGTCACCGACGGCGTGTTCAACGCGCTGATGGTGCTGCTCGTGGTCCTGGCCGTCCAGCAGATCGAGGGCCATGTGCTCCAGCCCTTCATCCTGGGCCGCGCGGTCCGGGTGCACCCGCTCGCGGTGGTCCTGTCGGTGGCCGCCGGCGGACTGGTCGGCGGCATCGGCGGCGCGGTGGTCGCGGTCCCGCTGGTCGCGGTCACCAACACGGTGGTCGGCTATCTGCGGAAGTACTCCCGCGAGAACGCGCTGCGCAGTGCCCAGGCGGTCGAGGGCGCCCCGCCGGCCGCCGTGGTGCCCGCCGTGACCGCGGACCGCGAGTAGTCCGGCCCGTACGCATGCCGAAAGGGCCCCGCCGGTGCGCTACCGGCGGGGCCCTTCTGGTGTTCCGTACCTGTTCCGTACGCGGTCCTACTGGGCCAGCGCGGCCTCGGAGTCGAGGGTGACGCCGACAGCCTGGATCACCGCGGCGATCTTGAAGGCTTCCTGGATCGTCTCGCGGTCGACGCCGGCCTTGCGCAGCACGTGCTCGTGCGAGTCGAGGCACTGGCCGCAGCCGTTCACCGCGGAGACGGCGAGCGACCACAGCTCGAAGTCGACCTTCTCCACGCCCGGGTTGCCGATGACGTTCATCCGCAGACCGGCCCGCAGGGTGCCGTACTCCGGGTCGGAGAGCAGGTGGCGGGTGCGGTAGAAGACGTTGTTCATCGCCATGACGGCGGCGGCCGCCTTGGCCGCCGTGTACGCCTCGGGCGACAGGTTGGCCTTGGCCTCCGGCTCCAGCTCGCGCAGCACGATCGGGCTGCGCGAGGCGATGGCGGTGGCGAGCACCGTGCCCCACAGCTGCTGGGCCGGGAGCTCGGAGTTGCCGATGACCGAACCGAGGTTCAGCTTCAGGTCCTTGGCGTAGTCCGGTACGGCGGACTTCAGCGCGTCGAGGGACATGGGTTACTCACCGGCCAGCAGCGCGACCGGGTCAAGGGTGTTCTCGCCCTTGGTCCAGTTGCACGGGCACAGCTCGTCGGTCTGCAGGGCGTCGAGGACCCGCAGGACCTCCTTGGGGTTACGGCCCACGGAACCGGCGGTCACCATCGTGAACTGGATCTCGTTGTTCGGGTCGACGATGAAGACGGCGCGCTGCGCGAAGCCGTCCTCGCCCTCGATGCCGAGGTCACGCATGAGCTCGTGCTTCGAGTCGGCCAGCATCGGGAACGGGAGGTCGGTCAGGTCCGGGTGGTCCTTGCGCCAGGCGTGGTGCACGAACTCGGAGTCACCGGAGAAGCCGAGGATCTGGGCGTCGCGGTCCGCGAACTCGTCGTTCAGCTTGCCGAACGCGGCGATCTCGGTCGGGCAGACGAAGGTGAAGTCCTTGGGCCACGCGAAGACCACGCGCCACTTGCCCTCGTAGGTCTTGTGGTCGATCTGCTGGAACTCCTGGCCGCTTTCCAGCGAGACACAGGCAGTCAGGTCGTACGTGGGGAACTGGTCACCAACAGTGAGCACGCGCTCTCCTTGCGAACGAGGAAGCCCGAATCGAGCGGATTCGGAAGCTTCCTACGGGGTTGGACGGATTGCCGATCCTGGCACAGGGAGTATTGATCAGTGAAATAGCTAGACTGGGTCAGCGTGATCGGAGGTGCCTATCAGTGGCCATCAGTAATAGGGGCATGAGCAACCGGGGCAAGCAGCCCAGCCTGGCGCAGTTGCGAGCGTTCGCGGCCGTGGCGGAACATCTGCACTTCCGGGACGCGGCGGCGGCCATCGGCATGAGCCAGCCCGCCCTGTCCGGCGCGGTCTCGGCCCTGGAGGACGCGCTCGGCGTCCAGCTCCTGGAGCGTACGACCCGCAAGGTTCTGCTCTCGCCGGCGGGGGAGCGGCTCGCGGTGCGGGCCAAGGCGGTCCTCGACGCGGTGGGCGCGCTGATGGAGGAGGCCGAGGCGGTGCGGGCGCCGTTCACCGGGGTGCTCCGGCTCGGTGTGATCCCGACCGTGGCGCCGTATCTGCTGCCCGCCGTGCTGCGCCTCGTGCACGAGCGCTACCCCGAGCTCGACCTCCAGGTCCACGAGGAGCAGACCTCCTCACTCCTCGAAGGGCTCGGCGCCGGACGGCTCGATCTGCTGCTGCTCGCCGTGCCGCTCGGTGTGCCCGGTGTCAGTGAACTCCCTTTGTTCGACGAGGACTTCGTGCTCGTCACCCCGCAGGACCACTGGCTCGGCGGTCGTGCCGGCATTCCCCGCGAGGCGCTGCGCGAGCTGCATCTGCTCCTCCTGGACGAGGGCCACTGCCTGCGCGACCAGGCGCTCGACATCTGCCGGGAGGCCGGGCGCACCGACGGGGCGCCGGTGACGACGACCGCCGCCGGGCTCTCCACTCTGGTGCAGCTGGTGGCGGGCGGGCTCGGGGTGACGCTGCTGCCGCGCACCGCCGTCGAGATCGAGACGGGCCGCAACGACCGCCTGGTCACCGGGTACTTCGCGGAACCGGCCCCCTCGCGCACGATCGCCCTGGCGATGCGGACGGGTGCCGCGCGCCAGGGCGAGTTCGAGGAGTTCGCGGCCGCCCTGCGCGGGGCGCTGCGGGGCCTTCCGGTACGGGTGTCGAGGTAGGCCGGCGCCACCCCGCCCGGTGCCGGCGCAGGGCCCCTTCAGCCCCGCTGCCGGCTGCGGACCGTGCCCGCTTCCCGCGCAGTTCCCCGCGCCCCTGCTAGGGCACCCGGTACCCGGCAGTCGCGCCCGCCGCGGCGGAGCCGCGCAAAGGGCACGGCCCCGCGTTCCGCGGCTACTCCGTGCGCAGCCCCTCCGGACGCATCAGCCGCCACAGCGGCGGCAGCGACAGGGCCGTGACGATCAGGACTACGCCCGCTCCGATGCCGACCATCGACACCGCCGGGACCCAGTCGATGGTCACCGAGCGGCCCACCATCCGCAGCAGCACCGAGCCGAGCGCGAGGCCCACCACCGCGGCGAGCGCGAGGCCGAGCGCGACCGGTACCGCGGTCTGCCACAGCACCGACCAGCTCAGGGTGGTGCGACGGGTGCCGAACGCGACCAGCGCCGACAGCAGCTTCTTGCGCTCGCGCAGCTGCTCCAGCATCGACACGAGCAGGCTCGCGCCGATCAGCATCAGCACCGCCGCGGCCCCGATGTAGAGGCCCTTGCGGACCCCGGCGAACCGGGCCGAGGTCTGGAGGTCGCTCAGCGAACGTGCCGAGGTGAGCGGATCGGCCTTGGCGGCCGCGTTCAGGACCCGCTCCTTGGCGAGCTTGTCGCCCGGCGCGGTCGAGACGAACGCCGTCGAGTGGATCGGCAGCTTCGCCCCCCGCGGGAGCGCGCCCGGCGTGACCATGAGGCCGGGGCGGCGCTGGCCCATGGGGTCGGGCCGGGACGCCGCCTTGCGGGTGGTCGGCGGAACGGTCCAGCGGACCGCCGTGCCCCGGGTGGCGGAGCCGCCCGTGGCCGGATCGAGGTAGATCGTGCTGCCCGGCGGCGTGGCAAGCTCCGGCTCCCACGCGCCGCCGGTCGCGATGAAGGTGTCGCCGTCCTTGCACGACGGCAGGGCGGCGGCCTGACCCAGGTCCGCGCAGGTGCCGACCGTGACGGGGATGAAGTGCTGCGGCTCCTTCGCCTTCTCGCCGGCCTCCAGCGAGCCGAGGACCGCCGCACCGGTCACGCCGGACACGCTCTTCAACGCGCCGAGATCGCGGACCTGCTGGTCGGGCGTGGAGTCGCCGAGCGGGACGAACAGCTGGGCCCGGCTGGTGTCCTCGCCGCTCGACTTCACGTAGTCGCCCTCGACGGCACCGAACAGCATTTGCAGCGCGATCGCACCGGCCACCGCGACCGCGATGCCGTTCACCATGCGGGCCGCCGAACCGGACGTCAACTGGAGCCTGCGGACGGCCAGTTGCCAGCCGACCGGGCCGCCGCCGAGCCGGCGCACGACCGCCTCCACCAGCCAGGGCAGCAGTGCGGTCACACCGATGAGCAGCAGGACCGTGCCGCCGATCACCTGGACCTGGTTGAAGGTCCCGCGGTCGCGGCCGCGGCCCATCAGCGGGGTGAGCAGGGCGAGCCCGGCCAGCGGCGGCAGCACCCGCCACCACATGCGCCGTCTGCGCGGCACCGAGGTGCGCACCACGCCGAGCGGTTCGACGACCACAGAGCGCATCGCGAACAGGGTGACCGCGACCGCCGAGGCGGGCACCGCGAGCGCCACCCCCACCGCGAGCAGCGGGCTCGGGTCGAGGTCGGCGGGGAAGACGTTGAGCCCGGCGATCGAGATGTCGCCCACGTACTGGCGCCCGATCACGAAGAACAGGGCGCCGACCACGACGCCGACCACGGCTCCGGCCAGCGCCTCACCGGCCGCCATCCACCGGGTCATCCGCCGGTCCGCGCCCGCCAGGCGCAGCGCCGCGAGCCTCCGGTCGCGCCGGTCGCCGCCGAAGCGCACGGCGGCGGCGATGAACACACCGACCGGCATGAGCAGCACCACGAAGATGATCACGATGAGCAGCGCCAGGACCGGGTCGATCTTCTGCTGCGGCGCCGGGTTGACGAACGCCTTGACCCGCAGCACCTCGGCGCGATCGTTCACCACCTCCTTGCGCTGCTTGAGGAGGTCGCTGCCCGCGTAATAGGCGAGTTCGTGCGGGCCCATCAGGCCCTTGTCCGCGATGGTCGAGACGACCTTGTACGGAAGGCGTTCCCGCAGCAGTTCGCCCTCGGACGAGGCGAGCAGATCGCGCAGGGCGGGCGAGGCGGCCATGGTGCCGGGCGCCGGGAGCGCCGAGACGCCCGGCGGCAGCGGCGCCTCGGGGCCCTCCGGCTGGACCAGCCGGCCCCGTACGTCCGAGCCCTGGAACTGCGTGTCGACGCGGCCGATCAGAAGGGTGTCCGCCGCGGGGCCGCCGTCGACCGAAGCCCCGTAGTCGTTGCGGGCGTTGTCGCGCGCGTTGCGGGCGTTCAGGGCGCCCGGCAGCGCGGTGGTGCCGAGCAGCAGGGCGACGCCGAGGCCCACGCCGACGGCGGTGAGCAGGGTGCGCGTCCAGCCCTCGCGGCCTCCCGCCAGGGCGAACCGGGCGCCGAGCGCGAGGTCGCGGAGCAGGCTCATACGGAGTGCTCCAGCATCATGTCGCGGGACTTTCCGTCGCGTACGACGATCTCGCGGTCCGAGTAGGCGGCGACCCGCGCCTCGTGGGTGACCAGGACGACCGCCGCGTTGGTGGAGCGGGCCGCCTCGGTGAGGAGCTGCATGACGCGCTCGCCGTTGAGGGAGTCCAGGGCGCCGGTCGGCTCGTCGGCGAAGACCACCCGGGGCTGGGTCACGAGCGAGCGGGCCACGGCCACCCGCTGGCCCTGACCGCCGGAGACCTCGCCGGGCCGCTTGTGCCCGAGGTCGGCGACCTCCAGGCGCTCCATCCACTCCAGGGACCTGCGCTCGGCCTCCTTGCGCTTGACGCCGGTCAGGCGCAGCGGCAGTGCGACGTTCTCCACGCACGTCAACTCGGGCACCAGCTGGCCGAATTGGAAGACGAAGCCGAACTCGGTGCGACGCAGCGCGCTGCGCTCGGCGTCCGACATCGCGGACAGCTCGCGGCCGTCGTAGCGGATCGTGCCGGAGTCCGGGGTGACGATGCCGGCGAGGCAGTGCAGGAGCGTCGACTTGCCGGAGCCGGACGGGCCCATCACCGCGACGACCTCGCCGGGATGGATGGAGAACCCGGCGCCGTCGAGGGCCGGGGTGGGGCCGTAGGACTTGTGCAGGTCCTGGGCGACGAGCAGGGAGCCGGCGGGCGTCATGTGCGTACCTCCGAGGCGAGCTGGACGAGGCGGGCGGCGGTCAGTTCGAGCCACCGCAGATCGGCCTCCAGGTGGAACAGGGCGTGGTCGCAGATCAGCTGGTCGCTGAGGTCGCCGTGCCGCTTGCGGTCGGTGAGCACGCGCATCAGGCGCAGGTGCTCGGCGCGCTGGGTGTCCAGGACGTCGCCCGCGTCGCGGCCGGTGAGCAGGGCCAGGACGACCTTGGTGTAGAGGGTCGACTGGAGATAGGGCTCCGGCTTCTCCGGCTGCCTGATCCAGGTCTCGACGTCGGTGACGCCGGCCTCCGTGATGGCGTACCGCTTGCGCTCGGGGCCGCCGCCGGCCTCCACGCCGTCGACCTCGACGAGGCCGTTCTTCAGGAGCCGGGACATCGTCGAGTAGACCTGCCCGTAGTGCAGCGGGCGGTCGTGCCCGAACTTCTCGTCGAAGGCGCGCTTCAGGTCGTACCCGTGGCGTGGGCCCGACTCCAGGAGCCCCAGGAGGGTGTGGCCGATGGACATGGTGTTCCTCTCTTCTCAACTGCCGCAATGAGTAAGGAAGTTCTGAGGGGTCATTCGGTGCGCAGGCCGTCGGGGCGCATCAGGCGCCACAGGGCCGGCAGGCTCAGCAGGGTGACCGCGAGGATCACCGCGGCGCCCGCCCCGGCCAGCGGCAGGAACAGCCACCAGTCGGTGACGGTCTTGCCGATGATCCGCAGCATCAGGGCGCCGAGCGCGAGTCCGCCCGCGACCGCGAGGCCGATGCCGAGCACGACCGGGACCGCGGTCTGCCACAGCACCGAGCCGGCGAGTGTCGCGCGCCGGGTGCCGAAGGCGAGCAGGGCCGCCAGCAGGCGCCTGCGCTCGCGCAGTTGCTCCAGCTGGGAGACCAGCATGGCGGCCGCGATCAGACCGAGCGTGGCAAGCCCCGCGGCCTGGAGTCCGGTCTGGATCCCGGCGTACTGCTGGTCGCGCTCCAGGGTGCGTACGGTCCGGACGCCGAGCAGCGGGGAGACCCGGGCCGCGGTGTTGCGGATGTGCTCGGCCGCGTCCGGGACCCGCTGGTCCACGCTGAGCATGGCCGCGGTGTGGGCCGACGAACCCAGGAGGGAGGCGTCGATCGCCCCCGGGGTGGCGAAGATGCCGTCGTGCTCGGCGCCCGCGGGGTCCGGGCGGGCGGTGACGGTACGGGCCGAGGCGGGCAGCGTCCACAGCGTCGGCGGGACGCCGGGCTCGCCGGCGGAGGTGTCGATCGGCTCACCCGGCCGGGCCGTGCGGTCCACCCAGGCGGCCCTGTCGTGGTCGTCGGAGGGGTGCACCACGAAGGTGTCGCCGTCCGTGCAGGAGTCGATGCGGGCCAGCTCGCGCAGGGTCGCGCAGTCGCCCAGGGTCAGCTCGGTGATGGGCCGGACGTCCTGCGACGCGACCGGTCCGGGCAGCGTCACATAGCTGGCGACCGTGCCGATCACCTTCCCGACGCCCGGAGTCTCGCGGAAGGCGCCGATCATGCGCTCGGCGAGCTTGGCGTCCGGGTATTCGGCCTGGACGGTGTACTGGGCGCGGCTCGCGTCGGCGCCCGTCACCTTGTTGAAGTCGTCGTGGATGCCGACCGAGTACATCTGCAAGGCCACCGACCCCGCGACCGCCACGGTGATCCCGCCGACCGCGCGCGCCGCCGGACCGCTGCTCAACTGGAGCCTGCGCACGGCAAGTTGCCAGGCCGGCGAGCCGCCGCGCAGTCGGCCCACGACCGCCTCCACGAGCCAGGGCAGCAGGGCGATGAGCCCGGCGAGGACGAAGGTGGCGCCCGCGGCGATGCAGAGGGGGGAGAGGTACTCGTACAGCGGGAGGCCGAGGCCGGAGGACACCGCCGAGAGCGGCCCCGAGCTCGCGTCCGGGTTCTGGGACAGCAGGAGCAGGGCCACGCCGAGGGCCGGCAGGACGAGCCGCCACCACAGCCTGCGGCGCCGGGTGCGGCCGCCCCGCACGACGCCCAGGGGTTCGATCACCACCGAGCGCAGCGCGGCCAGGGTCACCAGCACCGCGAGGGCGGGCACGGTCACGGCGACGAGCAGGGCGAGCCAGGGCACGGGCCGCAGGTCGCCCGGGAAGAAGCCGAAGCTCCACAGGCCGACGGGGCCGATGAGTTCGGCGCCGCCGAGGAAGAGCAGGGTGCCGACGCCGAGTCCGAGCACGGCCCCGGCCAGGGCCTCGCCGCCGGCCGTCCAGCGGGTGCTGCGGGCGTCGGCGCCGACCAGTCGCAGCGCCGCGAGCCGCCGGTCGCGCCGTTCGCCGCCGAACCGTACGGCGGTGGCGATGAAGATGGCGACGGGCATCAGGAGCACGACGCAGATCAGGATCACGAACACGACCAGCATCGGGTCGAGCGGCTCGGTCTCGCCGATGTTGCCGAAGCCGGCCGCGCTGGAGGCGCCGCTGTCGGGGGAGAGCGAGGGACTGCCCGCGTAGAAGTAGAGCTCCGAGGGCTCGACAAGTCCGGCGTCGCCGATGGTGGCGGTGATGTCGTACGGCAGCCGTTGGCGCAGGAGTCGGCCTTCGGGGGAGTCGAGCAGTTCGTGCAGTGCGGGCGAGACGGCCATGGTGCCGGGGGCCGGTACGGAGCTCAGGCCCGGCGGGAGTACGGGGTCGGCATCGGCGGGGCGCAGCAGCTTGCCGCCGATGGTCTCGTCCCGGTACTCGGTGTCGGCACTCGCGTACAGGAGGGACGCCTTCACCTGCCCGGTGTTCTTCTCCGAGCCCGCCGAGAACGGCTGCCGGCCGTGGATGCGGTCGGCCCGCTGGTCCACGAGATGGGGCACCGATGCCGCGCCGAGGAGCAGGGCCACGCCGAGGCCGACACCGACCGCGGTGAGCAGGGTGCGGGCCCAGCCCTCCCGGCCGCCGCCGAGGGCGAACCGGATACCGAGGCCGAGATCGTGGAGGCGTCGCTTCATGGGGGACGACTATACGCGGTAGGTATACCTGCCGTGTATACCCGGGGTGCATAGCCCCCTGCGACCGCCCGATTACGGGGCAAACCAGGGCGGTATCGGGGACCTTCGCAACCCTCGGGGCGATTCGATCGTCGGTTCCCATGGGGCAGGTGCTGATTCTCACGTACGGAAAAGGCGTGATCGAATCCGCTTTGTCCATAGGTGCGGTGTTAGTTTTCTGAGCTGATCTGGCGAGTCTGGTGAGTCATATGAAGGCGAGCGACTGAGGTTATGGGCCGAGCGGAAGAGCGGCGCGCCCGGCAGGGCGGGACGCGCCGGGGCAAGCAGAAGGTGAAGAAGAAAGGCATACGCCGGTTCTTCACCTGGAAGAAGATGCTCGGCACGTTCTTCGGGCTCTGCCTCCTCGCGATGGGTGCGTTCTACGTCATCTACCTGATGGTGCCGATCCCGTCGGGCAATGACGAGGCACAGCTGGAGAGCAACGTCTACAAGCTCTCCAACGGCCAGGTGCTCGCACGGTCCGGGAAGGTCAACCGCGAGACGGTGGAACTCAAGAAGGTGCCGCTGCCGATCCAGCAGAGCTTCGTCGCCCTGGAGAACAAGACCTTCTACGACGACAAGGGCGTCGACTTCAAGGGCACCGCCCGCGGCATCATCAAGACCCTGATGGGCAAGGGCGCCCAGGGCGGCTCGACGATCACCCAGCAGTACGTCAAGAACAACTACCTGACGCAGGAGCAGACGGTCTCCCGCAAGTTGAAGGAGATCGTGATCTCCCTCAAGGTGGACCAGCGCTACAGCAAGGACACCATCCTCGCCGGGTACATGAACACCAGCTACTACGGCCGCAACGCCTACGGCATCCAGGCCGCCGCCCAGGCCTACTACGGCAAGGACGTCTCCCAGCTGAACCTGTCGGAGGGCACTTACCTCGCGGCGCTGCTCCAGGCCCCGAGCCAGTACGACTGGCAGGTCGCCGGCAAGACGGGCAAGGCGCTGGTCGAAGGCCGCTGGAACAAGGCCCTCGACAACATGGTCGAGATGAAGAAGCTGACGCCGGAAGAGCGGCAGAAGATCAAGTTCGAGCCGCCCCACGACGCCAAGGCCGACCCCGGGATGCAGGGGCAGACGGGCTACCTGGTCGCCGCCGCCAAGGCCGAGTTGATCCGCAATCACGTCGACGAAGCCCTGCTGGCCCGCGGCGGCTGGACGATCACGCTCAACATCGACCCGGCCAAGCAGAAGCTCCTGGAGAACGCGGTCAAGGAGCAGCTGACCAGCAAGCTCGACCCGAAGAAGCGCAAGGTCGACGCGGACCTCCAGGCCGGCGCGGCCTCGGTGGACCCTAAGACCGGCTCGGTGGTCGCCCTCTACGGCGGCCAGGACTACCTCAAGCACCAGCTGAGCAACGCGAGCAACACCACCTACCAGCCCGCGTCGACCTTCAAGCCGGTCATCCTCGCGGCCGCCTTCAACCAGGGCGCCCAGACGCAGGACGGCAAGCCGATCACCGCCGACACCGTCTACGACGGCGACAGCAGCCGACCGGTCAAGGGGAGCAGCATCGCCTTCGCCCCGCCGAACGAGGACCACCGGGACTACGGCCCCATCAGCGTCCAGGACGCGATGAACAAGTCCGTCAACTCCGTCTTCGCGCAGATGGGTGTGGACGCCCACCTCGACAAGGTGCGGGACACGGCCGTGGCCATGGGCATGAAGTCCATCGAAGGCCTCAACCCCGTGCCCTCCATGACGCTCGGCTCCTACGGTTCCAGCCCGCTCCAGATGGCCGCGGTGTACGCCACGCTCGACAACCACGGCAAGGAAGTCACGCCGTCGATCGTGAAGGCCGCCGAGAACAAGGACCACAAGTACAACAAGCCCGACCCCATCGGCAGCCAGGTCATCAGCCGGGACGCGGCGGACGCGGTCACCTCGGTGCTCACCGGCGTGGTCGACGACGGTACGGCCAAGACGTCGGTGGCCGAGGCCGACAACCGCAACGGCAAGCAGGTCGCGGGCAAGACCGGTACCTCCGACGACAACAAGTCGGCCTGGTTCACCGGGTACACCCCGGACCTGGTCACCTCGGTCGGGATGTGGGGCGAGGCCGCCAGCCCGCGCACGGTGAAGATCGACGGCAAGGACGTGCACGTCCCCACGGGCGGCCAGGTCACGATGACCAACGGCGCCGGGGAGGACGGCCGCGTCAACGGTGGCTCGATCCCCGCCCGTATCTGGGCCGGTTACACCTTCGACGCGGCCAAGGGCGGCGCCGACAAGTTCGACCTGGAGACCGACCAGGGCGCGGCCAAGGAGCCGGTGTACACGCCGTCCAAGACGCCGTCGAACACGCCGTCCAAGACCCCGTCGAACACGCCGTCCAAGACCCCGTCCAACACCCCGTCCAAGACCCCGTCGAACACCCCGTCCAAGACGACGGACCCGACCGGATCGCCCACCGGCACGACCTCGCACAAGCCGAAGCCGCCCACGCCGACATCGAGCAACTCCGGCGGCGCGAGCCCGCCGGACGACCCGCTCGTGCCCAACGCGGGCAACTGACGGCAACCGGAACGGCCGACGGCCCCCACCCCCCGAGCGGGGGCGGGGGCCGTCGGCCGTTCCGCAGGGCGGGCCCGGGTCAGCCGCGCGTCGGCAGCTCGAACCAGACGACCTTGCCGCCGGAGAGCCGGGTCGCGCCCCAGCGCCGGGCGAGACGGTTGACGAGGAAGAGGCCGCGCCCGCCCTCGTCGGTCTCGCGGGCCCGGCGCTGGCGCGGGAGTTGCGGCGAGTCGTCGCCGACCTCGCAGCGCAGTACGTCGGTCTTGAGCAGCCGCAGCGTGACCGGCCGCTCGGCATAGCGCACGGCGTTGGTGACCACCTCGCTGACCAGGAGCTCCACCGAGTCGGTCAGCTCCTCAAGGCCCCAGCGCTCAAGGGCCCTGCGGGCCAGGCGCCGGGCCCGGCCGGGGGCGGTCTCCTCCGGGTCGAGGAACCAGTACGCCACATCGCTCGGCGCGATCCCGTCGAAGCGGGCGGCGAGCAGCGCGATGTCGTCGTCGCGGTCGCCGGGGCCGAGCATGTCGAGCACGTCGTCGCAGAGCGCTTCGAGCGGCGGCGAGTGGTCGGGGCCGGTCAACTGGGCGGTGGCGGCGAGCCGTTCCCGCAGCTGCTCGATGCCGGTCCACACATCGCGCAGCCGGGACTCGACCAGGCCGTCGGTGTACAGGAGCAGCGTGGCACCCGCCGGGGCGTCCAGCTCGACCGCCTCGAAGTCGACCCCGCCGACCCCGATCGGGGCGCCCGGCGGCACCCGCAGGACCTCGGCGCGGCCGCCGAGATGCAGCAGGACCGGCGGCGGGTGGCCGGCGTTGGCGATGGTGATGCGGTGCGCGACCGGGTCGTACACCGCGTACAGGCAGGTCGCCATGCGGTCGGTGCCGAGCCGTTGGGCCTGCTCGTCGAGATGGTGCAGCACCTCGGCGGGCGGCAGGTCGAGACCCGCCAACGTCTGTGCCGTGGTGCGGAGTTGGCCCATGATCGCGGCGGAGGTCATGGAGTGGCCCATGACGTCGCCGACGACCAGGGCGACCCGGCTGCCGGGCAGCGGGATCGCGTCGTACCAGTCCCCGCCGACCCGGGCGGTCTCGGCCGCCGGCAGATAGCGCGAGGCGAGCCGGACCCCGGTGGGCTGGGGCAGGCTGTCGGGCAGCATGGTGCGCTGGAGCTCGTCGGCGATGTACGCCTCGCGTCCGTACAGGACGGCCTTGTCGATGCCCAGCGCGGTGTGGGTCGCCAACTGGGCTGCTACCAAGAGGTCGTTGGCCTCGAAGGCGGGCCGCTCGGGGCCGCGGACGAAGACGGCCGCGCCGATCACCCGCCGCCGGCCGCGCAGCGGGGCGAGTATCGCCCGTCGGCCGCCGGGCACCGTACGGTCGGGGCCGAGCAGTTCGGCCAGGGCCGCGCGGGCGGCGGGGGACTCCGCGAAGACCGGGCGCACCCCGCGCAGGACCTCGTTCAGCTCGCCGCCGGTGCGCACCTCGCACAGCTCGGAGGCGGGGGTGAGGTCGGGTCCTGACCCGCCGAGCACGGTGAGGCCCTCGGCCTCCGCGCTCTCGCTCAGCGCCTCGTCGACTAAACGCAGCCGGTCGGTGCGGCGCAGGCGCAGCACGAAGGGGGTGGCCGGGCGCTCGTCGCCGACCGGCAGCGGGTCGCGCAGATGGACCAGGATGGCGTCGGAGAACGTGGGCACGGTGGCCCGGCACAGGCCGAGCACGATCTCGTCGAGGTCTATGCCGCGGGCGATCCGGCGGGTCGCGGCGCCCACGAAGCGCAGCCGGTCGCCCTCGCGCCGGGCCACCGCGGCGGCGCCCTCGCCCGGCTCCGGGGCGGTCGGGCCGCTCTCGTCGCCCGCGCCCACCGAGGGCACGGCGGCCGCGGCCGCGCTGTCACGGCCCGCCCGCTCCGGCTGGCCGGGCACGGACGCGGTCACGCCGCCGCTCCGGTCGACGCGGGCGCCCAGCGGGGCGCGCCGGGACGGGCCGCCCGGTTCCGGCACGGCCGGCGTATCGGCATGGGGCCTCCCCTGCTCCTCAAGAGCGTGCGGAAGGGTCTGCTCCGAGGGCCGGGCGCGTTCCTCGTGCCGGCTCTCGTGCGAGGTGGGCTGGGGCTCCGTCACGCGTCGGGTTCCGTCCGTCCGGGATGAGGCGTCCACCCTGCCGCGAGCGGCGGCAGTGGCGGCGACAGGGTAAGCATGCGTGATGCCGTCGCTTCACGCGGTATACCCTCCCCCAACTTCTTGAGGTGCGGGGGCGGCCCCGTCCGGGCGGCGGCGACACCGGGCATGCTCCACCCCCCTGTGGTGACATACGGTCAATTCTCGCACCGGATCCGCCGATCGGCCCCTGTGGCCCCTGCGCGGCCCTGCGGAGGACGATCCTACGTTTGCACCCCGGGGGCGTATCAAGGGTCTCACGACGTCATGTGCGCCGGGGTGCGATCCCAGTCCGCCGGGAGTGCGGGAACGGGCCAGCGCGGGTCCGGCCGCCATGCCTCCCAGCCGTCCGAGAACGGCCGCCCCCACGCCGTGATCACCTCGACCGCGGCGTGCCCGGCCGCCCGCACCCGCGCCGCCTGCTCGCCGTCCATCAGGCCCACTCGCTGGGCCTGGGCGAACTCGTCCTCGTCCAGCCAGCGCCAACTGCGGTCCGGGGCAACGGAGATGTCGAGGAAGTGGTCCGTGGAGTCGATGCCGCCCGACCAGCGTGCGCGCGGCTCCTCCAGGTTCACGTACCAGTTCTTGAAACGCCAGCCCCGTTCCCAGAAAAGCCACACCGACCAGGGCTCACCGGGGCGCGCCAGCTTGAGCACACCGCTGCCGAACCACCGCGAGCGCTCCGTGGTGCGCGGGGCGGTGTACCGGGTGGCCAGCGGTTCCTGGTACAGGGGACGGCCGTCGGTGAGTACCGGGCGTACGCACTCGGTGCGCGGCGCCATCCACACGGCGAGCATGTCATCGGTGTCCTCGACGACGGTCACCGGCCGACAGATGTGGACCGGCGCCCTGCCGCCGCTCCCCAGGCCCGGGGCATGATCGTGATAGCGCCAGAGGATCTGGTCCCCCGGCGCCCAGTGTGGGGTGCCGACGCCTGTACCTGTCATGTGCAGATATTACGGAGTCCGGGCCCGGCCACGCTGCGATTCGGATCACCCGGTGGTCAGGGGCGGGTCATCCCGAGGACGTCGAGGGCCGCGTCGAGCTGCTCCACCGTCAGGTCGCCGCGCTCCACGTACCCCGATTCGAGGACCACCTCGCGGATGGTCTTCCGCTCGGCGAGGGACTTCTTGGCGACCTTGGCGGCCTCCTCGTACCCGATGTACTTGTTGAGCGGGGTGACCACCGAAGGAGAGGACTCGGCGTACTCGCGGGCCCGTTCCACGTTCGCGGTGATGCCGTCGACGGTCCGGTCGGCCAGCAGCCGGGAGACGTTGGTGAGCAGCCGGATCGACTCCAGGAGGTTCTTGGCGATCACCGGCAGCATCACATTGAGCTCGAAGTTGCCCGCCGCGCCGGCCGTCGCCACCGTCGCGTCGTTGCCGATCACCTGGGCCGCGACCATGAGAACGGCCTCCGGAATGACCGGATTGACCTTCCCGGGCATGATCGACGAGCCCGGCTGGAGGTCGGGAAGACTGATCTCGGCCAATCCTGTGCGCGGGCCCGAGGCCATCCAGCGCAGGTCGTTGGAGATCTTGGTGAGCGACACCGCGATGGTGCGCAGCTGCCCGCTCGCCTCCACCAGGCCGTCGCGCGCGCCCTGCGCCTCGAAGTGGTCCCGGGCCTCGGTGAGCGGCAGCCCGGTGACCCGTGCGACCTCGGCGATCACGGCCGCCGAGAAGCCGTGCGGGGTGTTGATGCCGGTGCCCACCGCCGTGCCGCCCAGGGGGAGTTCGGCCAGGCGGGGCAGCGAGGAGCGCAGCCGTTCGATGCCGTAACGGACCTGCGCCGCATAGCCGCCGAACTCCTGGCCGAGGGTGACCGGGGTCGCGTCCATCAGGTGCGTACGCCCCGACTTGACCACGTCCGCGAACTCGGCCGACTTGCGCTCAAGGGCCGTCGCCAGATGGTCCAGGGCCGGGATCAGATCGCCCGTGACGGCGGCCGTCGCGGCGATGTGGATGGAGGAGGGGAAGACGTCGTTGGACGACTGCGAGGCGTTCACATGGTCGTTGGGGTGGACGTCGCGGCCGAGCCTGTCGGTGGCGAGCGTCGCCACGACCTCGTTCATGTTCATGTTCGACGAGGTGCCGGAACCGGTCTGGAAGACATCGACCGGAAAGTGCTCGTCCCAGCGGCCCTCGGCGACCTCGCCGGCCGCCTCCCGGACGGCGGCGGCGATGTCCTTGTCGAGCACCCCCAGCTCGGCGTTCACCTTGGCGGCGGCCGCCTTGACGCGGGCCAGCGCCTCGATGTGGGCGCGCTCCAGGCGCTGCCCGGAGACGGGGAAGTTCTCCACCGCCCGCTGTGTCTGCGCGCGCCACTTGGCGTGCGCGGGCACCCGTACCTCGCCCATCGAGTCGTGCTCGATCCGGTACTCGCTGTCGTTCATCGCGGAACCTCCTGAAAAAGATGAGCAGTTGTCTTGTTCTACCTATTCCCAACACGCCTTACCGGCCAGTAAATACCGGTGGGCTGCATTTTCCCGGGGGACGGCCCTCGTCCCTCCGGGAACCACCAGGGAGGCGTAATGAGGCGCACCAGACACAGACTTCGCTGTACGTTCGCGGCGGCCGTGGCCGCCGCGGCGGCGTTCGGGGGCATGGCGGCCGGCGCGACCGGCGCCCAGGCCGCGTCCGCCCCGTCCGTCCAGTCCACCCCGCTGCCACCCGACCTGGAGAAGATCCGGGCGGCGGAGGCCACCCAGCTCTACGGCGATCCGGCCGAGCGGCCGCCGGCGGACCGCAAGACCGGCCTGATCTCGCTCGGCGACAGCGAGATCTCGGGCGAGGGCGTCGGCACCTACGAGGCCGGCACCAACGGCCCCGACAACTGGTGCCACCGCTCGCCCGACTCCGCGATCCACCGCACCGGCATCCCGGCCGACGAGACGTACAACGTCGCCTGCTCGGGCGCCTACACCGGCAACATCAGGATCGGCGGGACCAAGCAGTACGCCGACGAACTCGTGCAGAGCGACAGCCTCGCCATCAAGGCGCGCAACACCCGCATCAAGATGGTCCTCCTGGTCGCCGGGGCCAACGACGACCTCCAGTTCGGCCCGGTCATGACCGACTGCGTGGAGCGCTACCTGCTGCTCCAGGGCCCGTGCCAGTCCAAGTACGAGCCCGGCTGGCAGGCCCGTGTCGACGCGCTCGTGCCCAAAGTCGAGCAGACCGTGAGCGACCTCAAGTCCGTGATGCGCGACGCCGGTTACGCCGA
Source organism: Streptomyces sp. CB01201 (assembly GCF_002803085.1). Lineage (GTDB taxonomy): Bacteria > Actinomycetota > Actinomycetes > Streptomycetales > Streptomycetaceae > Streptomyces > Streptomyces hundungensis. The sequence goes on from NZ_NNBJ01000004.1 coordinate 190,990, forward strand.
CGGCTCGTACAAGCTGGTCGTGATGGGCTACCCGAGCCCGATCGGCCCCGACTTCCACGACAACCCCGGCTTCCCCGGCAAGCTCGCCTGCGGCGGCCTCGGCTACGACTCCGACACGGTGTGGGGCCGCAACACCGCGGTGCCCGCCTTCGAGGTCGGCATGCGCAAGGTGGCCGAGGACACCGGCGTGACCTACCTCGACAACTCAAGGCTCTTCAACGGCCACGAGGTGTGCATGGAGGACACCTGGGCCCGCGGTCTCTACATCGACGTCTCCAAGCCCGGGCTGCCGGACTCCAACTCGGTCCGCCAGTCCTTCCACCCCAACTACCGGGGCCACGGCGCCTTCGCCTCCTGCCTCACCCAGCTCTACAACTCCGGTGTCCAGGAAGGCAGTTGCGCGGACCCGGCCTCGACCGGCACGCCGACGCTCTACCCGCTGGCCTGGGACGACGCCTACCGGCCCCTGAAGAACGAGGCGACCGGCACCTGCCTCGACGTCACCGCCTCCGCCAGTGCCAACGGCACGGCCGTCATCGGCTGGGACTGCCACGGCGGACGCAACCAGGGCTGGTGGTACGACAGCGACCGCAAGTCGGTGCACACCCAGCTCACCCAGGACCGCTGCCTGGACGTGCCGGGCGCCAACTACACGGCCGGCGCCAAGCTGATCATCTGGAACTGCTCGGGCGCCGCCAACCAGGAGTGGGTGCGCCAGTCCGGCGGCCTGCGCCCGGCGGCCGCGACCGGTCTGTGCGCCACGCTCGGCGCCGCCAAGGACCCGCTCACCCTGCGGCCCTGCGACGGCACCGCGAGCCAGCGCTTCGCCTGACCCGTCCGGCATCCGGCCCCGTCACGGACAGCCGTCCGTCGCGGGGCCGAGGTGTGCCACCTCGATGGCGGACGGGGAGAGCGCCGACGAGACCCGTACCCGGGCCCCGGAGTCGAGCGGGGTGCGCGCCCGCGCCGCGTACTTGAGCGGCCGGCCGTGCACACAGAAGACGACCTCGCCGTAGCCGCCCCGGGGGATCGGGGTGACCACCCGCCCGGCCGCGCCGACCATCGCGGCAGCCGTCGGCGAGGACTTCGCGCGGCGCCGGAGCAGGCTCCGGTCGAGACCCGCCAGTAAGCCGCCGGGTCCGGTGAACCACCCCAACTGCGCCACCCCTCCCGGTGGTTGAACCTCCCCGGCCGATGCGGCGGCCGGGGAGATTGTGGACACATGCCAGGATAGGTGGCCAATTCGGCTGGCCCTTAGGGCCTTTGGACCCTATTCGGGTCCCGTGGTGCTTCGCGGCGGATCAGGCCTGTCCCGCGCCCCGCACGGGGATGTTCAGGAACGTGGGCGGCTCGGCGGGAGCCTGGAAGAAGTCGTTGCCCTTGTCGTCGACGACGACGAACGCCGGGAAGTCCTCGACCTCGATCTTCCACACCGCCTCCATGCCGAGCTCCTCGTACTCGACGACCTCGACCTTCTTGATGCAGTCCTGGGCGAGCCGGGCGGCCGGGCCGCCGATCGAGCCGAGGTAGAACCCGCCGTGCGTGCCGCAGGCGTCGGTGACCTGCTTGCTGCGGTTGCCCTTGGCCAGCATCACCCTGGAGCCGCCGGCCGCCTGGAACTGCTCGACGTAGGAGTCCATCCGGCCGGCCGTGGTCGGGCCGAACGAGCCGGACGCGTAGCCCTCGGGCGTCTTGGCCGGGCCCGCGTAGTACACCGGGTGGTCCTTCAGGTACTGCGGCATCTCCTCGCCCGCGTCGAGCCGCTCCTTGATCTTGGCGTGCGCGATGTCACGGGCCACCACCAGCGGGCCGGTCAGCGAGAGGCGGGTCTTGACCGGGTACTTGGTGAGCTCGGCCAGGATCGCGTCCATCGGCTGGTTGAGGTCGATGCGTACGACGTCGTCCTCGCCGGCCGAGAGGTGCTCATCGGTGGTCTCCGGCAGGAAGCGCGCCGGGTCGGTCTCCAGCTGCTCCAGGAAGACGCCCTCGGCGGTGATCTTCGCGACGGCCTGGCGGTCGGCCGAGCAGGACACGGCGATCGCGACCGGCAGCGAGGCGCCGTGCCGGGGCAGGCGCACCACGCGCACGTCGTGGCAGAAGTACTTGCCGCCGAACTGCGCGCCGATGCCGATCTTCTGGGTCAGCTCGAAGACCTTCTTCTCCAGCTCCTCGTCCCGGAAGCCGTGGCCCAACTCCGAGCCCTCGGAGGGCAGTTCGTCCAGGTAGTGCGCGGAGGCGTACTTCGCGGTCTTGAGCGCGAACTCGGCGCTGGTGCCGCCCACCACGATCGCCAGGTGGTACGGCGGGCACGCGGCGGTGCCGAGCGAGCGGATCTTCTCCTCCAGGAACTTCATCATGGAGGACTCGTTCAGGACGGCCTTCGTCTCCTGGTAGAGGAACGACTTGTTGGCCGAGCCGCCGCCCTTGGCCATGAAGAGGAACTTGTAGGCGCCCCCGTCGGTCGCGTACAGCTCGATCTGCGCGGGCAGGTTCGAGCCGGTGTTCTTCTCGTCCCACATGGTGAGGGGGGCCATCTGCGAGTAGCGCAGGTTCAGCTGCGTGTACGCGTCGTAGATGCCGCGCGACAGGGCTTCCTCGTCGCCGCCCTCGGTCAGCACGTTCTGGCCGCGCTTGCCCATCACGATCGCGGTGCCGGTGTCCTGGCACATCGGCAGCACGCCGGCGGCCGCGATGTTCGCGTTCTTCAGCAGGTCGAGCGCGACGAACTTGTCGTTGCCCGAGGCCTCCGGGTCGTCGACGATCTTGCGCAGCTGCGCCAGGTGGGCCGGGCGGAGGTAGTGCTGGATGTCGTGGATCGCCTCGGCGGCCAGCTTCCGCAGCGCCTCCGGCTCGACCTTGAGGAACGTACGCCCGTCGGCTTCGAAGGTGGTGACACCCTCGGCGGTCACCAGGCGGTAGGGCGTGGTGTCCTCTCCCAGGGGGAGAAGGTCGGAGTACTGAAACTCTGGCATTGCGGCCATTCCTCACTCGGCAGACAGCTGCTGTACCTCCATTGGCACGGCATCCACCAGCGTATGCCGCCGCCTCGGCGCCGCTCCTGTGAGGTAAGGCTCAGTTGCCGCCGGCCGAGCCCGGCGGCTCCCGCGACTAGTCGCGATCTATCGCGTTTGGGTACGCTGCTCCCGTGGACCTCGAAAAGCACGCCAAGGCGGATCCCGCGGCCCCCGCGAAGGCCGACCTCACCAAGCATGCCGAGCCCCCGGCGCTGCGGGCCTCCGACGCCGACCGGGACCGGATCGCCGACATCCTGCGCGACGCCCTGGCCGAGGGCCGGCTCGACGCCACCGAGCACTCCGAGCGCATCGACGCGGTCTACCGGGCCAAGACCCTCGGTGAACTGGAGCCCCTGGTCCAGGACTTGCCCGCGAGCGGCGCCCGCTCACGGCCGGCGGCCGCGCCCCGGCCGTACGAGGTGGCGGAGACCGGGGCGCCGGCCGACGCCGAGAACATGATCGCGATCTTCTCCGCCACCACCCGCAAGGGCCGCTGGCGGGTGGGGCGGCGCACGAACGCCTTCTCGCTGTTCGGCAGCGTGGAGATCGACCTCACCGAGGCGCTGTTCGAGCAGCGTCTGACCGTCATCAACGCGACCGCGATTTTCGGCAATGTGGAGGTCCGGGTCCCGGAGAACCTGAGCCTGCGCGGCAGTGGCACCGGAATCTTCGGCAACTTCGAGGTCGACACCCTCGAAGCCGATGATCCGGAGGCTCCGGTGGTCGTCGTCAATGGATACTCCGTCTTCGGCAACATCGAAGCCAAGCCGAAGCGGGGCAAGCTCATCGCGGACCTGCACCAGAGGCTGCGCAAGCGGCTCGAATCCTGAGGTCCGAAACCGGGCGCCACGACGCCGGGTTCAGGCCACCGGGCGGCCGAGCATGCTTCCGCACTACGGAACTCAGTGCATAGGCGTGCGCACAGCGGGTAGGGACTGTCGCATCGTCGCTCGCTCGCGAAGCCGTCGTCAGGAGTAGACCGTGCTGCATCCGCCGCATCATTCCTTGCAGGTCGCCGCCGTTCCGCCGCAGCGTGGTCCAGCTCGGGAGGACCAGGCGGGTCCGTGGCACGCGGAAGCGGTCTGCCGCCGGGACGAGGCGGGTCTCTTCTTCGCCCCCTCCAAGGAACCGACGGCCGCCCGGCTCTCCCGCGAGGAGGCCGCCAAGCGCGTGTGCGCCCGCTGTCCGGTGATGGTGGAGTGCCGCGAGCACGCCCTGCTGATGCCCGAGCCGTACGGGGTGTGGGGCGGCCTGACCGCCGCCGAGCGCCGTGTGGTGATCGCCCGCCGCAGGCGGCGCGAGGTCGAGCTGAAGAAGGCCGCGTCCGCCGCGTAGCCCTGCGTACGTGAAGGGGTGCCCCCGCCGCACAACGGGGACGCCCCTTCACATACGTACGGGCAGCAGTGCTGAACTGCCTTGATTCCAGGGTTGCTTGCGGGGTTACTTGGCCCGGTCGAAGTCGATCGCGCTGTAGGCGCGCAGCTTGGACAGGCGGTGCGTGGAGTCGATCTGGCGGATCGTGCCCGACTTCGAGCGCATCACGAGCGACTGGGTGGTCGCGGTCTCCGCGCGGTAGCGCACCCCGCGAAGGAGCTCGCCGTCGGTGATGCCGGTGGCGACGAAGAACACGTTGTCGCCGCTGACCAGGTCGTTCGTGGAGAGCGTACGGTCCAGGTCGTGCCCGGCGTCGATCGCCCGCTGACGCTCGGCCTCGTCCTTGGGCCACAGCTTGCCCTGGATCACCCCGCCCAGGCACTTGATCGCGCAGGCCGAGATGATGCCCTCCGGGGTGCCGCCGATGCCCATGAGCAGGTCGACGCCGGTGCCCTCGCGCACGGCCATGATCGAACCGGCGACGTCGCCGTCCGAGATGAACTTGATGCGCGCGCCGGTCTCCCGGATCTCCTTGACGATGCCCTCGTGGCGCGGGCGGTCGAGGATGACCACGGTGACGTCCTCGGGCGAGGAGTGCTTGGCCTTGGCGACGCGGCGGATGTTCACCGACACCGGGGCGTTGATGTCGACGAAGTCGGCCGCCTCGGGGCCGGTCACCAGCTTGTCCATGTAGAACACGGCGGACGGGTCGAACATGGTGCCGCGGTCGGCGGCGGCGAGCACGGCGATCGCGTTCGGCATGCCCTTGGCGTTCAGGGTGGTGCCGTCGATGGGGTCGACGGCGATGTCGACCTCCGGCCCGGTGCCGTCGCCGATGCGCTCCCCGTTGTAGAGCATGGGGGCTTCGTCCTTCTCGCCCTCGCCGATGACGACGACGCCGTTCATCGAGACGGTGGAGACGAGGGTCCGCATGGCGTTGACCGCGGCGCCGTCCGCGCCGATCTTGTCCCCGCGGCCGACCCAGCGGCCGGCGGCCATGGCGGCGGCCTCGGTGACCCGGACGAGCTCAAGGGCCAGGTTGCGGTCGGGAGCCTCGGGGGAGACCGTGAGTTCGGACGGCAGATGATGCTCGGTCATCGGAGCGCACCTTTCTGTACGGCGACGGCCGCAGGATAAGAGGGTGCTAGGACTCTATCCGCACGTCGACAAATTGAGCAGAGGGGTCCACGTATGAGCGGCGACATGACCTGAGAACATGGGGTCGTGGCAGGAACGCGCAGCAGCAAGCAGACAGTCCGGAACATGCTGCAGTCGTTGGCGGTGATCGGCATCGCGGCGGCTGTGATCTATGTGTTCATCCCGCACGACGACTCGGCCGCGCCGCCGCTCAAGGCGGTCAACTACAAGGTCGAGCTCTCGACCGTGCGGCGGGCCGCCCCGTACCCGGTGGCGGCTCCCGTCGGCCTGCCCGACCAGGACAAGTGGAAGGCGACGTCCGTCTCGTACGACGGTGCCAAGAACAACGCCTGGCATCTGGGCTTCCTCGACCCGCAGAACCAGTACGTCGCCGTCGAGCAGTCGACCGCGCCGCTGGACAAGTTCGTCGCCGAGGTCAGCCGGAGCGCGACGAAGACCGAGAAGTCGCAGCAGATCGCCGGCGCGACCTGGACGTACTGGGACGGCCCCAAGTACGACGCCCTCGTCCGCCAGGACCAGGGCCACACCACGGTGGTCACGGGCACGGCGCCGTACGACCAGCTGGTGACGATGGCGGGGGCCCTGGAGTCGAAGCGGACGGCGGACTGACGTCCCGCTGGTCCTGTACCGGTCCCGTACGCATACGAGGAGGGCCGCCGCACCGGAATGGTGCGGCGGCCCTCCTCGTATCGAGCGTGCGCTCAGCCGCTGTGAGCGGTGACGGCTCAGACGGTCGTGACGACGTCGTCGTACGCCAGGCGCGGGCTGCGCGGACTGTGTCCTTCCGGGGGCAACCCCCGGACCCCCGGCCGTGGGGGCTGTGGTCAGACGGTCGTGACGACGTCGTCGTACGCCAGGCGCGGGCTGCGCGGGAACCAGGCGTCCTCGCCCGGCTTGCCGATGTTGACGACCATCAGCGGGGTGTGGTCGTCGTCCAGGAACTCCTTCTGCACACCGGCGGGGTCGAACCCGGTCATCGGGCCGGCGGCCAGACCGGCGGCACGGACGCCGACGATGAAGTAGGCGGCCTGGAGCGCGGAGTTGAGCAGCGCGGCGCTCTCGCGGACCGGGCGCTCCGAGAAGAAGGCGTCCTTGGCGGCCGGGAAGTGCGGGAAGAGGGCCGGGAGCTCCTCGTGGAACTCGTTGTCGGCGGAGAGGATCGCGACCAGCGGGGCGGTGGCGGTCTTCGGGCGGTTGCCCTCGGCCATCAGCTGCACGAGGCGCTCGCGGGCCTCGGGGGAGCGGACCAGGGTGACGCGCAGCGGCGACTGGTTGAACGCGGTCGGACCGTACTTGACCAGGTCGTAGATCGCCTGAACCTGCTCGTCGGTCACCGGCTCGTCGGTGAACGTGTTGGCGGTGCGGGCCTCACGGAAGAGGAGGTCCTGGGCGGCGGGGTCAAGGGCGAGGGACATCTTTGAGCTACCTTCCGGGCTGCTGATCAAGCGATGTCTCCGACACTACGGCAGGTTTAGGTTAACTTTCAACTAAAACCGGGCTTGCGTGATCAGGTTCACAGGAGTGAGGTGGGGGGGCTTCAGGCGAGGTGCCGACGCCGTTCGCACCCTGTGGGCCGTGCGGGGCTGATCGCGCAGTTCCCCGCGCCCCTTGGCGGCACCGGTGCGGGGCATCTTCAGCCCGTCATGGGGGTCCCCCTGGCCCTGGCCCTTAAGGCCTTGGGGGAGTTTGAGGACGAGCGCCCTTAAGGCGCGGACGGGGTCCGGGGCGGAGCTTCGGCGCCCCTGGGCTCCCGACGTCCCAGCGGCCCCGCGCCGAAAGCGAGAGCGTCAGCTCTCCTCGGCCGGCTCCGCCAGCGCCGCGTCGAGGCGGGCCCGGGCCCCCTCAAGCCAGCGCCGGCACACCTTGGCCAGCTCCTCCCCCCGCTCCCAGAGCGCGAGGGACTCCTCCAGCGTCGTACCCCCCGCTTCGAGCCGCCGTACGACATCGATCAGCTCGTCCCGCGCCTGCTCGTACCCCAGTGCCGCATCACCCGATGCGACCTCGTCCGTCTTGGCCATGCGATCCACCCTATGTCCGCGGTACGACAGTGACGTGCAGCTCGCCCTCGGCGACCCGGGCGCGCAGATCCTCCCCGGGCGCGACCTCGTCGGGGGAGCGGACCACCTCGCCGCCGGCCCGCTGGAGCACCGCGTACCCCCGCTCCAGCGTGGCCGCCGGGGAGAGCGCCACCACCCGGGCGCGGGTGTGCGAAAGCTCCGAGTCGGCCCGGTCGAGCAGGTGGCCGAGGACCCGGCGCGAGCGGTGGAGCAACGCGTCCACCTCGTCGGCCCGGTCGTCCAGCATGCGGTGCGGCCGTTCCATCCAGGGCCGGGCGAGCATCCCCGCCAGACCCCGCTCCTCGCGGTCCACCAGGCCCACGACATGGCGCCGCGCCCGGTCGCGCAGCAGCCGGACCCGGTCCAGCTCCTCGCCGACGTCCGGCACGACCTTCTTCGCCGCGTCCGTCGGCGTGGACGCGCGCAGGTCCGCGACCAGGTCGAGCAGCGGCGCGTCCGGCTCGTGGCCGATCGCCGACACCACGGGCGTACGGCACCGGGCCACCGCCCGCACCAGCTCCTCGTCCGAGAACGGGAGCAGGTCCTCCACGCTGCCGCCGCCCCGGGCCACGATGATCACGTCGACGTCCGGCTGCTCGTCCAGCTCCTTGACCGCCTGGACGACCTGTGGCACCGCGTGCACCCCCTGCACCGCCACGTTGCGCACCTCGAAGCGCACGGCCGGCCAGCGCCGCCGGGCGTTCTCCAGGACGTCCCGCTCGGCCGCCGAGGCCCGCCCGACCACGAGCCCCACGAGCTGCGGCAGGAAAGGGAGTTGACGCTTGCGGTCCAGGGCGAACAGGCCCTCCGCGGCCAGCGTCCGCTTCAACTGCTCCAGTCTGGCGAGCAGTTCACCGATGCCGACCGGCTTTATCTCCACCGCGCGCAGCGAGAGCTGGCCGCGCGGCGCGTACCACTCGGGTTTCGCGTGCACCACGACGCGCGCGCCCTCGGACACGACATCGGCCACCGCGTCGAACACCTGGCGGTAGCAGGTGACGCCCACCGAGATGTCGTGCGACGGGTCGCGCAGCGTCAGGAACACCACGCCCGCACCGGGCCGCCGCGAGAGCTGGGTGATCTGTCCCTCCACCCAGACCGCGCCGAGGCGGTTGATCCACCCCCCGATGAGGCGCGACACCTCGCCGACGGGGAGCGGCGCGTCCGCACTCGTATTCAGAGCCATGTACGCAGGCTAGCCCGAGCCACTGACAGTCCCGCTTGCGCCCACGCACGCGGGACTAGCCCGCGCCACCCGCGGTTCCGCCCGGCGACGGGGGCCGCGGGCCCGGACCGCCGTGGCCGCCCCGCCGGCCCCACTGCGTCGCCAGGACCACCAGGCCCACCGCGAGCCAACCGAGGCCGACCAGCTGGGCCGTGGTCGTCGCCTCCCAGACCACGGCGACGATGACGGCCGCGCCGAGCACCGGAACCACCACATGGCTCAGCCAGTTGGGGGCGCCCTCCATGCGGCGCACCGCGTACCAGACCACCACCGAGACGTGCAGCAGGAAGAACGCGGTCAGCGCGCCCATGTCGACCACCGAGACGAGGTGGTCCATGCCGTCGTCGCGCCGGGCCGCCCACACCGCGGCGACCAGCGTCACCACCGCGGCGAGCAGCAGAGCCGCGCGCGGCACCCCCGACGTGGTCCGGGACAGCACGTGCGGAAGGCGCCGCTCGCGCGCCATCGCGAAGACGAGCCGGCCCGCCGCCGCCTGCCCGGCGAGCGCCGCGAAGGCCGCTCCGATCGCCTTGCTGACCGCCACCAGGGTGTGCAGCCAGCCGCCGACCGAGCTCTCGACGGTGTCGTAGAACGCCGAGCCCTGCTTCACCGGGTCGGCCGCCAGCTCGGCGGACGACATCGGTTCGAGCAGGGCCGCCAGATAGGACTGCGCGACGAACAGGATCCCGGCCAGGACCAGGCAGAACAGGACCGCGCGCGCCACCTTCGCCGAGCCGCCCGTCACCTCCTCGGCGAACGTGGCGATCGCGTCGAAGCCCAGATAGGAAAGGACCGCGACCGACACCGCGCCGAGCACCGCGCCGAGGGTGAATCCGGCGTCCCCGGTCAGCGGCGAGAGCCAGCCGCGCTGGGCGCCGTCCCGTACGAGCACGACCACCGCGGACACGACGAAGACCAGCAGCACCACGATCTCCATCGCGAGCACCGCGAAGCCCACCCGGGCCGCGGCCCGTACGCCCCACAGGTTCAGGAAGGTGGTGATCACCACGGCGATCGCCGTCCACACCCAGCGCGAGACCGAGGGGACCAGGGAGTTCATCGCGATGCCGGAGAAGAGGTAGGCGACCGCCGGGATGAGCAGATAGTCGAGCATGGCCATCCACCCGGCGATGAACCCCGGCCCCTCGCCGAGCGCCTTGCGCGCGTACGCGAACACCGACCCGGCCAGCGGGACGACCCGCACCATCTGCGCGTAACTGAACGCGGTGAACCCCATGGCGACCGTGGCCACCAGGTAGACGAGCGCGACGGCGCCGTGCGACTTGGCGTCCAGCGTGCCGAAGATGCCGACCGGGGCCATGGGCGCGATGAAGAGCAGCCCGTACACGACCAGGTCCCGGAATCCGAGACTCCGCCGCAGTTCCCCGGCCCCCTCGGCCACCTCGCCCGGTCCCGCCCCCTCGGGGTCGCGGGGCCTGCCGGAATCCTCGTGCTCCTCGCGTACGCCGCTCATGCGCCCAGTCTCACCGGCTCCGCGATCTTTGGCCCGCCGGGGGCGCCGGTCGGGGGCGGGGGCGTAGGGCGGGGGCGTGGGGCGGGCGCGGGGATTGCCCGCGCCGGTCGGGCGGGCCCGGGGGGTCACCCGAGCCGGTCGGGCGGTCGGCCGGAGGGCCGAGTTCCAGGCGCGGCATGGGTCCGGCCGGGCTGTCGGCGTCAGCCCCTACCATGGACGGCATGACTGCTACTGCTGCCCGCCGGGTCCTGCTCGCCGCTCCCCGTGGCTACTGCGCGGGCGTGGACCGTGCCGTGATCGCCGTGGAGAAGGCCCTGGAGCAGTACGGGGCGCCCATCTACGTCCGGCACGAGATCGTCCACAACAAGTACGTCGTGCAGACCCTGGAGAAGAAGGGCGCGATCTTCGTCGAGCAGACGGCCGAGGTGCCCGAGGGCTCCATCGTGATGTTCTCCGCGCACGGCGTGGCCCCGACCGTCCACGCCGAGGCCGCCGAGCGCAAGCTGGCCACCATCGACGCGACGTGCCCGCTGGTCACCAAGGTCCACAAGGAGGCCGTGCGGTACGCGAAGGAGGACTACGACATCCTCCTGATCGGCCACGAGGGCCACGAGGAGGTCATCGGCACCTCCGGCGAGGCCCCCGAGCACATCACCCTGGTCGACGGCCCGGACGACGTGGCCAACGTCGAGGTGCGCGACGAGTCGAAGGTCGTCTGGCTGTCCCAGACCACGCTCTCCGTGGACGAGACGATGGAGACGGTCGGCGCGCTCAAGAACAAGTTCCCCAACCTCCTCTCGCCCCCCAGCGACGACATCTGCTACGCCACGCAGAACCGCCAGGTGGCCGTGAAGAAGCTCGCCGAGGACGCCCAGCTGGTCATCGTCGTCGGCTCCAAGAACTCCTCGAACTCGATCCGCATGGTCGAGGTCGCCCTCGACGCGGGCGCCCCCGCCGCCCACCTGGTGGACTTCGCCGACGAGATCGACGAGGCCTGGCTGGAGGGCGTCAGCACGGTCGGCCTGACCTCCGGCGCCTCCGTGCCGGACGTCCTGGTCGACGGCGTCCTGGAATGGCTGGCCCAGCGCGGCTACGGCGACGTCGAGACGGTCAAGACGGCGGACGAGTCGATCACCTTCTCGCTGCCCAAGGAACTCCGCCGCGACCTGCGCGCCGAGGCCGCCGAACTCTCCGGCGAGTAGGCCGAACCGTCCGTCGACGGCGCCGAACGCTCCGCGGACCGGGCCGGACTCTCCGGCGAGAAGCGCCGTCCATCGCGTCGGGCCGGGCGTCCGCCCGTAACGTGGATCTCATGAGCGCCATGAGGAACGTGTTCGGAGTGGACGTCGGCGGAACCGGCATCAAGGGTGCCCCCGTCGACCTCGAAAGGGGCGACCTGGCGCAGGAGCGCCACAAGGTGCTGACCCCGCAGCCCGCCACCCCCGAGGCGGTGGCGGACCGCGTGGCGGAGGTCGTCGGCCATTTCGGCTGGTCGGGGCCGGTCGGCATCACCTTCCCGGGAGTGGTCACCGCGAACACGGTCCGCACCGCGGCCAATGTCGCCAAGGACTGGGTGGGCGTGGACGCGGCCCGGCTGCTCGGTGACCGCCTGGGGAACGACATGCCGGTGACCGTCCTGAACGACGCGGACGCGGCGGGCGTCGCCGAGATGCGCTTCGGCGCGGGCAAGGGCCGCAAGGGGACGGTGATCCTGCTGACCTTCGGTACGGGCATCGGCAGCGCGCTCTTCATCGACGGCAACCTCGTGCCCAACACCGAGCTCGGCCATCTGGAGCTGCACGGCCACGATGCGGAGAAGCACGCCTCGACCAAGGCCAAGGAGGACGAGGACCTGAGCTGGCCGCACTGGGCGCGCCGGGTCCAGAAGTACCTCGCCCACGTGGAGATGCTGTTCTCGCCCGAGCTGTTCATCATCGGCGGCGGAGTCAGCCGCAAGGCCGACAAGTTCCTGCCCCTGATCGAGGGCATCGAGGCGGAGATCGTCCCGGCCCAGTTGCAGAACAACGCGGGGATCGTGGGGGCGGCGATGGTGGCGGCCGGGCGGTAGGCCCGGCGGGCTGTCCGGGCTGTCCGTGCCCTGCCGTCCGTGCTGTACGCGCCCTGTGGTCCGTGCTGGTCGGGCGCGCGGTGCCGGGCCCGGATCATCCCGGCCCGGCCGCCTCGCCCGGCGGGGTCAGGTCACCCCGAAGGGCAGCACTCGCTCTCGGAGGGGCTCAGCGCCGGGCGCCGGCCTTGCCCGGACCGCCGGCCTTGGCACCTGGGCCCCCGGCCTTGGCGGCACCGCCCGCCTTGGCACCCGGACCCCCGGCCTTGCCGGCGCTCCCGGGGCTCCCGGCCTTCACCGGGCCGCGCCGACGCCCCATGAGCCGTACCTTCCGTACGGTCGCGATGACTCCGGCGACCAGCGTTCCCGCGTACAGCCAGCCCGCGTGCAGGGCGAGCGCGGTCACCACGGCCATCGCCTGGCCGCCGAAGCCGCCGGTGCCGCCCGCGACCGGGACGATCCCCACCGCGAAGGCGATGGGCACGCAGATCGGGGCCGTCACCAGGTCGGCGGGCCGCACCCAGAGCGCGGTCACCGCACAGACGGGCAGGAACAGCACCCCGTACACCGTCGGTGAACCGTCGAAGAGCAGCCAGTCCAGGGTGCCGAGCGCGAACATCAGGGCCGCGGCGAAGAGGCCGCCGCCGAGCCCGGTGAGCCGGGGGGACGGCAGTCTGCGCAGCGCGAGGACGATGGGCGGCACCCGCCGGGTGCGGCCGGCCGCCCGGTAGACGGCGGCGCTCTCACCGGTCACCGCCGCGCCCGCGGGCACGCCGAGTGGCGCCCGGGAGGGCCCCGGCGCCGAGGTCCGTGCTCGCTGTCCGTTCTGCGGGGTGCGCGTCCTAGATTGCTCCACCGCACCAACGTAGGTCGCCACAGGGGCGCAACCATCCATTGGACACGCCCTTTGAGTGAGCTTGCCCGTGCGTTCGACGGTCCGGGCCCGTCACGTCCGGTTTGGCGCGCCCGTAAACTGGTGGGCGGTCCGCTCTCCGGACCGTCCACCGCCCTCGTACCGGGAAGTCGCCACGTGTCGCTCACGATCGGAATCGTCGGTCTGCCGAATGTCGGCAAGTCGACCCTGTTCAACGCCCTGACCAAGAACGACGTACTGGCGGCCAACTACCCGTTCGCCACCATCGAGCCGAACGTCGGCGTCGTCGGCGTCCCCGACGCCCGTCTGGCCAAGCTCGCCGAGGTCTTCAACTCCCAGCGGATCCTGCCCGCCACCGTCGACTTCGTCGACATCGCCGGCATCGTGCGCGGCGCGAGCGAGGGTGAGGGCCTGGGCAACAAGTTCCTCGCGAACATCCGCGAGTCGGACGCGATCTGCCAGGTCATCCGCGCCTTCAAGGACGAGAACGTCGTCCACGTCGACGGCAAGGTGTCCCCCAAGGACGACATCGAGACGATCAACACGGAGCTGATCCTCGCCGACCTCCAGTCCGTCGAGAAGGCGATCCCGCGCCTGACGAAGGAGTCCCGCCTCCAGAAGGACAAGATCGCGGTCCTGGCGGCGGTCGAGAAGGCCCAGAAGATCCTTGAGGCGGGCGACACCCTCTTCTCGCACGGCATCACCAAGGGCACGGAGCAGGGCGACCTGCTGCACGAGCTGCACCTGCTGACGACCAAGCCGTTCCTGTACGTCTTCAACGTCGACGAGGACGAGCTGATCGACGAGGACTTCAAGAACGAGCAGCGCGCCCTGGTCGCCCCCGCGGAGGCGATCTTCCTCAACGCGAAGATCGAGTCCGAGCTGATCGAGCTGGACGACGACGAGGCCCTCGAACTCCTCCAGTCCATGGGCCAGGAGGAGCCCGGCCTCGCCACCCTCGGCCGCGTCGGCTTCGCGACCCTCGGCCTCCAGACCTACCTGACGGCCGGCCCCAAGGAAACCCGGGCCTGGACCATCCCCCAGGGCGCCACGGCCCCCGAGGCGGCCGGTGTCATCCACACCGACTTCCAGAAGGGCTTCATCAAGGCCGAGGTCATCTCCTTCGCCGACCTGATCGAAGCGGGCTCGGTGGCCGAGGCCCGCTCGCGCGGCAAGGCGCGGATGGAGGGCAAGGAGTACGTCATGCAGGACGGGGATGTGGTGGAGTTCCGCTTCAACGTGTAGTCGTCGCCTCACTACGCGTTTGACTTCGGTCAAACGCGTACGTCAGAAGGGGTCGGGCTCTGTCGAGTCCGACCCCTTCGTCGTCACCGTTCGGGATGGGTGCTGGTTATTCTGACGTGCGGTCTGCGCAGCGCCATGGCGCGAGGAATCCTCCGGAACTCGGTCCGTGCCTCGGCGCGTGATGACCGTGGGCACGTCATCGCGATCGGCACGCTCCACGACCTCGGCGAGGTGTGCGCGCACGTCGCGGAGGATGTCGAGCGTGAGCGTTGACGGGACCGGCAACCCCGAGCCGCGCGGACACAGGGCTGTGATCCTTGCGGCTCGCTTTCACTACTGAACGCAGAGCATCCGTTGTGTACCGTCTCGTGCGGGGTGGTGGGAGAGAGTTGCGCCATGGGTGAGCCTGCCGCCTAGGGGCTCGGTGTTCCGTGCCAGACGAGGGTTAGCGGATCACACGACAGCGACGCTGGCGGTCACGCCGGTCAGTTCCCGCAGCTTTTCGCGTGTCTCGGCATCGGTTGAGTACACCACCGTGCCGATCATCCCCCGCGTCAGCAGCACCTTGTACGTGTTGCGAATCAGCCGGTCCACATCGGTGTCCGGGGTGGACTTCTTGAATACCGGATCCTTGGACGCTGAACGATCGGTGACCCAGCAGTCGCCGCGCCACACCAGGTCGGGACCTATGATGACGCCGCTCCAGTCGTACTCGAAGCCCTGCGCGGTGTAAACGCAGCCCACTTGCCCGAAACCGGCCGGATCGGTTGCCCACAGTGCGGCCGGAGGCGCGCCCCCGACGGATCGATCACCGAAGACGTTCCAGGGCCGTTCCCACCCCCCGATGACGACGTCCGCGGGCAGTGCCTGGCCGGGGGGCACCTTCTTCGTCCACTTCCAGCAGTAGCCAGCCGACATGCGCGCGCTGTACCCCTGTGAGCGGCGGTTGTCGAGAAGCGCCTCCAACTCCTGAGGGCTGTCTGCGACCGTGAGGTGCATCTTGTCGTCGGGTTCCCATTCCACCGGGCCGCCTGGCTCTAGGCCCAACAGCCGTACCACCCAGCGCAGATATGCGTCGCTGCCTCCGCACCGGAACTGGCTGTCCAGCGGAACTACCCGACATTGGAGCCCCTTCTTGGCGGCGGCTGCCTTGATCTCCGCGACCGTGCCCATTTCGCCGGGCCGAACGACCTGATGCTCGTCGAGCAGGAAGACCGGGACGCGTGCCGCGTCGATAAGCTCCTCGATCTGGGCCTTGCCGGTGCGGTTCGACGCCGGGGTGTAGCGGTTGGCAGATGTCTCCCGAATGCGGTGGGCCTCGTCGCAGATCAGGACGTCGAGGCTGTTGCGCTCGGCGGTCATGAAGCTGTTGAAGTATTTGAAGAGCTCCTGCACCTCACGCTTCCGGGCCCCAGCGACCTTCCTCATGGTGGTGGTGAACGAGTTGGAGCCCGTTGCGTGCAGCGCGGTGGTGCCCTGCCGGTACAGCTCACCGAGGAGCGACAGGGCGATGACGCTCTTGCCGGTGCCGGGTCCGCCGGAGACGATCACGACCTCCTTGTGGTCGGATTGCTTGGCGCGGCGGACGGCGTTCAGGACAGTGCGGAACGCGATCTGCTGCTCGTCCAGCAGGACGAACTGCTCGCGTTCGCGAACCTCTTGGGCAGCCACTGCCATGAGTTGCTTGGATGGCTCGATCTTCCCGTTGACGAACTCGTCCGCGGCAGAAGCACCTGACTCCGGCGCCAGCTTCGCACGCAGGTAGGCGATGAACTCGCTGCGTCGCGCACCAATGAAGAGCTGACCGTACTGGTCCTGCTCCGCCTCGAAGAGGCCGCCGACGCCAAACTCGGTGGCGTTGTGCAGGTATGCGGCCCCGTTGACGCGTTCCGGGTGCTTGGCCAAGGCTCCGTTGAAGGAGACCAGGTACTCGCAGTAGCCGCGTACCTGGGCGACTGGATTCAGTACCGCCCGAGCGTATGAGTCGATACGGCACAGCGACGGATCGTCGTCGTCCGGCTCCGCGCTGCTCCACTGCTTCAGTTCCACGATGACGTAAGACGGCAACCCGGTCTTGGGGTGGACACCGGCCAGCACCGCATCGGCCCGCTTGCTGGTCAGGGGCAGTCCGTACTCCAGGAGCACCTCGACCTGTCCGAGACCGGCATCGTTGAGCGCGCTCGCGAGCACGGGGATGCTCCGCTCCCACGAGCGGACTTCGGACGAACCGGGCTTGTGGCCGTGCACGTGCACGAACTGCTCCGTCAAGCGGAAGAACAGGGCACCGGAGTGGCACTCGGCGGCGACCGTTGCGGCAGAGTCGCGGAACAGCAAGACATGCCCCCAGGCAGCACGAAGAAGCTCGTGCGGGTGGGGGCATGTCCTTCGTGACTCCGCCAGGCGGAGCGGAAGCCCGGCGGGCCGCAACTACGTAGGGATCAAGGTTACCCGTGCCGTCTGCGGTAGGCAGGCGGCAGCTGTGATCCTTCAGCGGTGAGCTTTGGCTGGGCACCGTTGTAGTGCTGCATACCGATGGCGCCTGTGATGAGCCGTCGCAGCTCGTTGTGTGTCGCCGGGTCGACCGCGTAGACCACGGTGCCGACCACGCCGCGGGTGAGGAGTACGTGGTAGGCGTTGAGGACGCACCGGGTGACGATCGCGTCGTCGATGGAGTTCCGGAAGGCGGGATCGCAGGAAGCACTCCGGTCCACCCTGAACTTCCCCTCACGGAAGAGCAGATCGGGTCCGATGATGACGCCGTTCCAGTCGTACTCGAAGGTCTGTGCTGTGTAGACGCAGCCGATCTGGTCGACACCACGGCGATCGGTCGACCAAAGGTCCGACCGTGGTGCGTTCGGGATGTTGTGCTCCGGCTTCACGTTCCAAGGCCGGCGCCAGTCCCCGATGTTCACGTCGTCGACAAGTTGTTCTTCGTCCGGATTGCTCCACGGCCAGCAAAAGCCCGCGGTAATACGAGCCGTGGCTCCTTCCAAATGGCGCTCCCGGATGAACTGCTCCATCTGCTCGGGGGAGTCGGCGACCGTCAACGTCATCCTCCCGTCCGGTCGCCAGGCCACCGGATCGGAGGCGCCGAGGCCCAGCAGTTGTTGGACCCATCCCTGGAACCGCTTACTGCCGCCCGCGCGGAACGTGCCTTCCAGGTCAGTCACTTCGACGTCGCAGCCCATGTCCTCGGCGAGCTCTTTGAGATAGGTGGCGGTGCCCACCTCGTCCGGGCGGATCGACTGGTGATCGTCGAGCAGGAAGATCGGCACTTTCGCGGCTCTTATCACCTCGGATGCCTGCGGCCGGTCATCGTCTCGCAGAACCTTCGGCATCCAGCGGTATGTCGAGCTACGTCTCATGCGATGCGCCTCGTCGCAGATGAGGACGTCGATGCTGTCTGGTGAGCTCTCGCTGAAGCTGTTGAAATAGCGATACAGCCTGTTGGCTGCGCGGCGTTTGTCCGCTGTCTGCCCGCGGCGGGCCGTGGTGAGCATGATCTCGCGCAGAGTCTCCGTGTATGCGTGAGAGCCACTTGCCAGCACGGCTTCGCGGCCCTTGAGCCCGAGGGCACGCTGCAACTCGAGGGCCACCGCGCTCTTGCCGCTGCCAGGGCCGCCCCGCAGGATGTAGACGCGTTTGACGCCGGCATCGGGAGCCGGGCTGTGGGCGGTCTCGGCGTCGTAGAACAACCCGACGTCAAAACCGGTGAAGTGGGTGGTCTTCTCCAGGTGCCGGGTGATCCGATCGACCGCGACGTACTGCTCGTCGAGGAGCGTAAGACCGCCACCGACGACAGAGCGTTGACGGGCCACATCGGTGACCTTGAGCAACGGGTCCTGGCGGGCATGTTCCAGTGCGGATGCGGCCCGTTTCCCGGACGCGGCAGCGAATCTCGATGTGAGCACTCGTCGGAAGCGAGCCAGATCATCGAGCGTGTAGAGGAAGCCGTGATCGGTCTCCGGCAGACCGAACAAGGCCTCCACGTTCGCGTCATGTGCGTTGTGGAGTAGTGCCACACCCATCAACTGGTCCTCGTTCTCACGAAGATGGGGCAGATAGCGCAGCATGTACTCGCAATAGCGCTGTACCTGTCGCACCGGATGCAGCTTGTTCTTCCCGTCGCCGAACCCGAGATCGACAGCGATGGGGCACAGCGGGTCCACCGTGGCGTGCCGTACCTGCTTCAGCTCGACCGCAAGGTATGAATCCGTTCCTGTGCCGGGGTGTCGGCCGCACAGCACCAGGTCCACGGCGGAGTTGGTGTGCGGCAGATCCACCTCGACCTGCACTTCGACCTCGTCGAGGCCGCAGTCCAGCAGAGCCTTGACCACTACGGGGACGCTGTTGTTCCAGGAGGCGACGTCTCCCTGGCTGGCCGCTCCTCCCTTGAGCCGGGAATGCTCCTGAATCAGTTTCTCGGTGAGCGGAAGGTGCGCCGATCCGGCTCGGGCCACCATGAGCCGACCGAGTTCGGCTGCGGACAGTTGAAGGAGCACGAAGGGTCCCCAGGCACGAGATGACTCGTGCGGGTGGGGGCATGTCCTTCGTGACTCCGCCGAAGCGGAGCGGAAGCCCGTCGGGCCGCAATGACGTTCCGCAGATTACCCGGCTGCGAATGAAGGTGGGCGGGCCCCTGGAGGCCCGCCCACCGCTCGGCTCAGCCGAGGCGGTGCACCACGACCTGCGCCAGAGCCCACGTCAGGTTCGAGCCGAGGCTCGCCGCGATGCCAACCAGGACATCACGGACCCATGTGCGGCGCTTGGGCATGTACTCGACGGCAACCACAGGAATGCGTCCCCTTCGGTTTGATCGGCGACGGCCCGGATGGCTCCCGCCGGGAGCACACCAAGGGGCTGCAGCACCGAACCGAAGGGCATTACGTACTCCCCGGGTCACGTCACGTGCACCCTCCGAGGAGGGCACGCGGTGCATGGCAACGGTAGTCTACAACTGAGCTACGTGGGCGAGGAGTTAACGCGCAGGCACGGGCGAGCCGGTGATGCGAGGGTCGGCCCGACCGGCCCGCTCACCGAGCCACCTCAGATCGACGGCGGGTGGGTGAAGCCCCCTCGGGATCCGTTTTCTCCCGCACCCCAACGTCCGCCCGTACTGCCATAGTCCGTCCGCCTACTTGTACAGGTGCGGTCAGATGCGTTCTGCCCGGTATGGGTGGAACCGAGGTGCGGCCGACGCCCGTGCTCGCCCGGTTCGGGCCCGTGGCAAGGGAGTTCAGGGCAGTCGCACGGCGAGGCGCGGCGGCTGACGGGAGCACTGCCCGAGGCGTAAGACGACAGGGTGCGGCCACTCGCGGAGACACTGCCCGAGGCGTACGAACGCGCCGCCCCGCACCCGCGAACACGCCTACCAGCACGCCGCCCCACACCACCGAGCCCACGATGGGAGACCGGGCCATGGAAGTGCTCCGAAACCTCGGGGACGCCCCGTGTGTCGGCCATGCTCTCGTGGCGCTCGTCGTCATCCTGCTGATCGCCCTCGTGGGGCGACTCCTCGCCAGGGCGCTGCGTCAGCCCGTGGTCATCGGGGAGGTGGTCGTCGGGCTGCTTTCCGGGCCCGCCGTGATCGCCCTGTTCGGGCGGGGTGCCCTGAACGTGCTGCTGCCGGGGTCCGTGCTCGACGTGGTCAGGCTCGTGGCGCAGGCCGGCCTCGTCCTCTTCCTGGTCGGACTCGCTCACAAGCTGGGCGTGGAATCCGCCGCGCGGCGCGGCGGCAGCCTCTGGGTGGTGGCCGGGGCCCTGGTCCCGCCGCTCGTCGCCGGGCTGCTCCTGGCCGGTCTGGTGCTGCTCACCGGTGACGACTCGGCGCGCGGCAGCGCCCCGCTGCCCGCGTTCCTGCTGATGGTCGCGGTGTCGATGGCCATCACCGCCGTTCCCGTCATGGCCCGGATCCTGGCCGACCGTGGCATGACGCGTTCGCGGGCCGGGCAGACGGCGCTGGGCGCCGCCGTCGTCGTCGACGCGGTCGGCTGGCTCCTGTTGTCCCTCGCCGTCAGTCTCGGCAAGGGGAGTCCGGAAGGGATGCTGCACTCCGTACGGGCGCTCGGGCTCGGCGTGTTGTGCGCACTCGGCCTCCGCTACGGGCTGCGCACCCGGGTCGCCAGGAGTGCCTGCGCGCGCTTGCCGCGCACGACGGCGGTGCTCCTCGGCGCGGTGGCCCTCGTGGTCGCGATCGCCATGGACCGGCTCGGCATGACGCCGATCCTCGGCGCGGCCCTGGTCGGCTTCGCGATCCCCGCGGGCGAGGGCATGCCCTGGGAGGATGCGGTGGCCACCGTCTCGCGGGCCGGTGCGATCCTCGCGCCCGCCTTCTTCGTGGTCACCGGGATCACCGTGCTCACCGGCTCGTTCACCGACACCTCCTGGCAGTTGATCGTCGCGGCCCTCGTGCTCGGCTGCCTGGGCAAGGGGCTCGGGAGCTATCTGGGGGCGCGCCGGGGCGGCCGCACTCCTGCAACCGCCCGCAAGGTCGCCGTTCTCATGAACACCCGAGGCCTCACCGAACTCGTCGCCCTACAGGCGGGCTTGAGCGCGGGCATCCTGACCGGTCCCCTTGCCCTCGCGCTGATCGTCATGGCGCTGACCACGACGGCGATGACGGGTCCTTTGCTCACTCTCCTCGCCCGGGGCGAGCACCGCCCCGCCGGAGCGCGGCTCGTCGCGGCCCGGGGCGCAGTGTCCGGTGGCCGAGAGTTCCATCGGGGCGAACACTGATCGATGCATGAGGACGGGAGAATTCCAATTGATGGGTAACTTGCTTGATGTGTTAGTTAATTGATGGGTAGTCAGCCATGTGGGTGACTGACGTGCGAAGCAACTCGGCCAACTGGAGCGGGAGTTGATCGCTTCGTCACGCGCTGCTCGGGGGTAGTCCTCAGCCGCCACCCGGGGGCTTGCCCCATGTACGCGCCGTGACGCCCCGCGTTAGCTTCGGGATACGAAAGGCCGCGGTTTCACGAGGCCGGCGTTCACCCCATGCCTGTGCGGGCGGCGAGTCTGTGCGGGTCAGTTGATTCTCCAGAACTGGAAGACATTTCATGCGTCAGCAGCTCCGAGCCCTGGGCATCCTCACCGCGATCGGCGTCGCGGCCGGCGGACTGGCCGCGTGCAACTCCATCAACTCCATCGACCGGCAGTCCTTCGAGGACGACAGCGCGCTCTCCGGGAAGATCACCTCCGTGCGCCTGGAGAACGGCTCGGGCGGGGTCACCGTCACCGGTACCGACGGCGGCTCCGCGTCCTTGCACCGCAAGGTGCGGTACGACAAGGGTGCCGCCAAGCCGTCCGCCGCCACCCACCGGATCGAGGGCGGCGTGCTGATCCTCGGCGGCTGCTCCGGCTCCTGCTCGGTGCAGTACACCGTCCAGGTGCCCGCCGGGATCCCCGTCAGCGGGGACGTCACCTCGGGGGACGTCAGCCTCCACGGGGTGGGCACGGTCGACGTGTCGGCGGGCTCCGGCGACATCGCCCTCGACGGCATCAGCGGCGCGGTCAAGGTGAAGACCACCAGCGGTGAGATCACCGGGAAGGGCCTCGCGGGCGGCGCCATCGACACCCGGACGGGCTCCGGGGACGTCCACCTCACGCCCAGCAAACCGTCGAACGTCCAGATCGCCGCCGACAGCGGCGACGTCAGCCTGACCGTGCCGTCCGCCGCCTACCGGGTGTCCGTGAAGACCGGCAGCGGCGACAAGGACGTCAAGGTGCCCAACGACCCCGCGGGCAAGTACGAGATCGGTGTGAAGACCGGTAGCGGGGACGTGGGCGTTACGGCAGCCTGAGGTCAACGATCTTCTCGACGCCCTTTGGGGCGAGGGCAGTTGGGCTGTTCGCGATCGCTCATCCGGGCCGTGCGCTGCCGCGGAGGTCCGCCGTCATCCATGCCGGACCTGTGCGCCTCCGCCGGTCCCGACGGTGCGGACCGCCGCCCTTCGCCCGTGGAACCGCCGGGTCCCGAAAGGCCAACCCTCTTCATCCGTCATCGCGCGCACGAGCCAACCCTCGGCCCGCGCGCACGAGAACGGCGCACCCGGTGCCGCGGGTGCGCCGCTTCCGTCAGGGGACGCGTCGCGTCAGGCGTCGTAGTCCATGTCGAACTTGTCCTGCTGCTCCTGCATGGCGTCCCGGCCCTTGTCCTGGGCCTTGTCCTGGGCCTGCCGTGCGCGCTCCGACGCCTCGTCCCGGCTGCCGTCCATGGCGGCCTTGGCCTTGTCCTGAAGTTCGCGCGACTTGTCCTGGAACTGGTCCTTGATGCCCATCTGGGTTCACTCCTACTGGGGTGTGAGGGGGCGGGGAGCCGGGGCTGTTCCCTCGGCTCCTCCGGGCCTCGACCAGCGTGGCACGGGGGGACACGCATCGCATTTCAGGCGATTACGGACGGTATGGGGCGCGCGGTCAAAGGGGTCCGGTCAGGGGTCTGGCCGGGGCTCCGGTCGGGGCTCCGGGCAGGGTTCTGGCCCGGGCTCCGGGCAGGGTTCTGGTCGGGCTTTCGTCCATGGCTTCGGCCAAGGCTTTGTCACGGCTTCTTCGACGGCTTCTTCCCGTGCCGGAGCGAGCACGGGCTCCGGCTGAGCGGGCTCGTCCACGGCGTCCCCGTTGCCGCGACCCGTCCGCGTACGATGCGGATTCGCGCAACAGTTCGCCGCAGTTCGATGAGGAGCACCGTACCCGTGGAGATACCGCCGCCGCCGGCGCCAGGGCAGCCGCAGCAGCCGCAACCGGGGCAGGGTTACGGATGGCCGACGCCCCCTCAGGTGCCCGGCGGGCAGCCCGGGGCGTATCCGGGGCAGCCGATGAACGGCGGCCCCATGAACGGTCCAGTGAACGGCGGCCCGATGAACGGCGGCCCCTGGTACCCGTATCCGGCCGCGCCGTCGCAACCGCCCGTGAGCGGGCTCGCCGTCGGCTCCCTCGTCTCCGGCATCCTGTGCTGCATACCCCCGCTCGGTCTGGTTCTGGGCGGGTTCGCGCTCGGGCAGATCAAGAGGAAGGGGCTGCGCGGCAAGGGCATGGCCGTCGCCGGAGTCGTGCTCTCGTCCCTCAGCACGATCGCGCTGGTGGTCTCGATCGCGACGGGCGGACTCGGCGCTGGCTGGCGCGGCTTCAAGGACGGCTGGAACGAAGGCGTCCGGAATTCGCGCAGCACCCTCGACCTGCGCAAGGGCGACTGCTTCGACGTGCCGGGCGGCAAGCTGGAGCGCGAGGTCGTCTCCGTGCGGATCGTGCCGTGCTCCGGCAAGCACGACGCCGAGGTGTCCGGCTCGTTCCGGTTGACCGGCACCGTGTACCCGGGCGAGAGCGCCATCGCCCGCCAGGCCGACGAGCAGTGCTCGGTCATCGAGCAGTCGTACGCCATGGACCGGTGGAAGGTTCCGGCCGAGGCCGGTCCCTACTACTACACGCCGAGCACGCAGAGCTGGAGCCGGGGCGACCACGCCGTGACCTGTGCGTTCGCGTCGGAGAGCGGCAAGCTCGAAGGCTCGGTCCGCAATGACGCCGGCACGCTCGACGCGGACCAGCTCGCGTTCCTGCGCACGGTCAACGACGTGGACCGCGTCATGGCCGAGGCGCCCGACGAGGACAGCGTCGAGGACGACCTGCCCGCGTTCCAGAAGTGGGCGGGAGCGGTGTCCGGCACGATGGGCGCCCAGGCCGACGCGCTGACCGGACACTCCTGGCCCAGCCGTCTCTCGCCGTCCGTGCAGCCGTACATCGACGGCATGAGGATCGCGCAGAGGGAATGGCAGAAGGCGGCGGCCTCGCGGGACGCGAACTCCTTCTATCTGCACTCCGCGGCGGCGGACAACGCCATGAGGCAGTCGATCGAGATCTCAGCGCGGGGCGCGCTCGGGCTCGCCACCATCCCGCCGTCCACCGACGACCGCTCCGGCGGCGGGAACGGGGGCGGGACCGGGGGCAGCGGCGGCTCGGGTGGTTCCGGAAGCGCCGGCGGTTCCGGAAGCGACGGTTCCAAAAGCGTCTGACGGGGCCCCGGGCCGGGCAGAACGTACGCGCTGTACCGCGGGTTCGCCCTGGGTAAAGGCGCTTCATCACTTCGAGTGAATGTTTGGCCTTTGCTTGCGGTCGCCAACCCACGGTTGCCACGCTGTTGCAGTCTGTCAACCTGATGGGAGTGGCCCGTGACATTCGGTGAGCAGCCGGCCTATTTGCGCGTAGCCAGCGATCTGAGGCAGAAGATCGTCAGTGGTTCGCTGCCGCCGCACACCCGTCTCCCCTCGCAGGCCAGGATCCGCGAGGAGTACGGGGTTTCGGACACCGTGGCCCTGGAGGCGCGCAAGGTACTGATGGCGGAGGGACTGGTCGAGGGCCGCTCCGGCTCGGGCACTTACGTGCGCGAGCGCCCGGTGCCGCGCCGCGTCGCCCGCTCCGGCTACCGGCCGACGAAGGGCGCGAGCCCGTTCCGGCAGGAGCAGGCCGAGGAGGCCGCGCGCGGCACCTGGGAGTCGCGCAGCGAGCAGGAGGAGGCGACCCCGGAGATCGCCAAGCGCCTCGGCATCGACCCCGGCGACCGCGTCATGCGCACGCGGTACGTGTTCCGGGACGCGGGCGAGCAGATGATGCTGTCCACCTCCTGGGAGCCGCTGTCGGTCACCGGCCGCAGCCCGGTGATGCTGCCCGAGGAAGGGCCGCTGGGCGGCTGCGGGGTGGTGGAGCGGATGGCCGCGATCGACATCGTGGTGGACAACGTGGTCGAGGAGGTCGGCGCGCGCCCGGGGCTCGCGGAGGAACTCCTGGCGCTCGGCGGGGTCCCCGGTCATGCCGTCCTTGTCATCGAACGGACCTATTACGCCTCGGGTCTTGCCGTGGAGACGGCCGACGTGGTGGTCCCCGCCGACCGCTACCGGATCGCGTACCACCTGCCCGTGAAGTAACACCGCCGGCGGCCCGGGCCGCACGAGGGTCCCGGCGGGACCAAGGGGGCGCACCCATCGGGTGCGCCCCCTTTCGCATCTGCGGCCGTTGACCGAATTCGTATCTCTTTGTGTAAACACGTATCCGCTGAGTAAAGGTCAGGCGTAGGCTCGGGCATATGCGGATTGGGGTTTCCTGCCGAGGCTTACTGACCTGCACGCCAATGCCGGGAGGGATGCGATGAACGACAGTGGCGCTGTGCTCACCTGGCTGGTGATACGCCAGGACGACAACGGCAACCAGTACCGCGTCGGCAAGTACGCCACGCAGGCCGAGGCGCAGCGCATCGCGGACAGCCTCGACGACCGCGGGCACAAGCAGCTCTACTGGGTCGAGCGGATCGGCGCCCCCGCCCAGCAGTAGCCGCCCCGGAGCCCGCCAACGGCCCGCCAACGGCTCGGCAATGGCGCGGCGGCGGCCCGGCAACGGGCCGGCAGAGGTCCCAGCAGGAGCGGTGCGGGCCGCACGGCGCCCGCGCGTTACGCTCCGGCGCATGAACGAGACCGTCGTGGTGGCCGGAGCCGTGTACGACCGGGGGCGCCTGCTCGCCGCCCGCCGCAGCGCCCCGCCCGAGCTGGCCGGCCGCTGGGAACTGCCCGGCGGCAAGGTGGAGCCGGGCGAGACCTCCCCGCAGGCACTCGTACGGGAACTCCGCGAGGAACTCGGCATCGAGACCGAGCCGCTGGAGCGAATCGCGGGGGAGTGGCCGCTGCGCCCCGGCCTGGTGCTGCATGCCTGGACCGCCCGACTGCTCGACGGCCAGGCCCGCCCGCTCCAGGACCACGACGAACTGCGCTGGCTGGCCCCCGAGGAGGCCGACGCCGTCGACTGGCTCCCGCAGGACCGCCCGGCGGTCGCCGAAGCCATGCGCATCCTGGAAACATTGCGCCGTTAGTGCCGCCATCCGCCCCAGTTGGGGATAGGGCGTACCAAATATCGGGTATGTGCCTATTAATCGTTTTCAAACCCCCCGAACCATCGGATGCGGGTGATCGGCGTGATCGACACCTCGGGCGAGTGCGCCGAGTGGACCTTCCCTGCTGAACCAGGGGCCGTACGAACCGCCAGGCACGCCGTCCGGGACGCCCTGCGCGGCTGGGACCTCGACCACGGGACCGTGGACGTGGCGGTCCTCCTGGTCAGCGAGCTGGTGACCAACTCCCTGCGGTACGCCGAAGGGCCCATCGGCGTACGGCTCGACCGCCTCGACAGCACCACCCTGTTGGTGGAGGTGTCCGACCCGCTGCCCGATCCGCCCGTCGAACGCAGCGCCGGAATCGACGACGAAGGGGGCCGGGGCATACAGCTCGTGGCCTGTTCCGCCCGGCGCTGGGGGACCCGTCGTGGCAGAACGGGCAAGACCGTGTGGTTCGAGCTGGCTCTGCATGGTTAGAAGGAGGGAGGGACGGACGATCACAAGCCCGTAACGGGACCGGTCGACAACGGCTGGAAAAGAACGAGACCGGGATGTGATCGTGAACGCCGTGTCGGCTGGGGCCGTAGTGCTGAATACTGCGGTCAAGGCCGGTCCGGTGCGGTGAGCTGGAGGGGACGGTCGCGTGAGCGAGATACCTGAGACGGCTGGCGATGTCGTGTGGCAGAGCAGTCCGCCTGGCTCGATCTATGACTACATCCGCGTCGCCTCGTTCTCGATCGGCCCGGACGGACTGATCGAGCAGTGGAGCCTGCGGGCCGAGGAGCAGTTCGGCCTGGCCGCGGCCGCCGTGATCGGCCGCGATCCCGTCGAGGCGTTCATGCCCCCCGAGCTGCGCCCGCGCGGCCACGGCCGGGTCGCGGAGATCCTGGACGGCAAGGAGTGGACCGGCGTCGTCCCGTTCCGCGTGCCGTCGCCCGACGGCGGTGAACGCGCCCAGGGGCTGGCCGAGCTCTACGTCATGCCGAGCCGCACGGCCGCCGACGAACGCGCGGCCCTCTGTATCGTCGTGGACGTACGCGCTCTGCGCGGCATCGAGACCGACCTCGCCGCGTCGCAGGCCATTTTTGGTCAATCTCCCTATGGCTTCCTGCTGTTCGGTACGGATCTCACGGTGCTGCGCGCCAACCGCCGCTTCGCCACCGTCTTCGGCGGCGACCCCGACGAGCACCGCGGCCACACCGTCCACGACTACCTCGGCCGCGCCGAGGCCGACCGGATGTCGGCGGCGCTGCAACGGGTCCTGGAGACCGGGGAGTCCGTCACCGACCTCCAGATAGTCGGCTCGGCCCCCGGCGGCTCCGACCGCAGGCACTGGTCGATCAACCTCTACCGCGTGCACAGCGGCACCGGCCGCCCGATCGGCGTCGCCGGGCTGGGCATCGATGTGACCCGGCGTCACAACGCCGCCCGCGAGGCCGCCGACGCCCGCCGCAACCTCGCCCTCCTGAACGAGGCGGGTGCCCGCATGGGCAACTCCCTCGACCTGGAGACCACCGCCCGCGAACTCCTCGACATCACCGTCCCCGGCTTCTGCGACCTGGCCTCGGTCGACCTCTACCAGGCCCTGCTCGCCGGCGACGACCCCGCCACCGGATCCTCCGACGGGCGCGGCGAACTGCGCCGGGTCGCCTTCGCGAGCGCGGTGTCGGACGGCCCGCTGGCCGGCGGCGAGGGCGAAGGGGAGGTCGGCGTGGGCGATCTGCACCGCTACCGCTTCCACTCCCCGTACGCGAGCGCCCTGCGCACCGCACGCGTGCACACCGTGCGCGGCGCCGACGGCGGCCTGGTGCACACCACCCTCGCCGTGCCGATGGTGGCCCACGACACGGTCGTCGGCCTGGTGCAGTTCGCCCGCGCCAAGGGCAGCGAGCCGTTCGGCGAGCGCGACCGGGCGCTGGCCACCGAGCTCGCCTCGCGCGCCGCGGTCTGCATCGACAACGCCCGCCTCTACCGCAGGGAGCACGAGCGCGCGCTGATCCTCCAGCGCTCCCTGCTGCCGCCCGGCGACCCGGAGGCCGCCGGGCTCGACATCGCCTGCCGCTATCTGCCCGGCAGCGCCGAGTCCGAGGTCGGCGGGGACTGGTTCGACGTGATCGAACTGCCCGGACACCGCACCGCGCTCGTCATCGGCGACGTGATGGGGCGCGGCCTGCGCGCCGCCGTCGCCATGGGTGAACTGCGCACCGCGGTAAGGACGTTGGCGCTGCTCGACCTGGAGCCCGCCGAAGTCCTCTCGCACCTCGACGAGATCGCCCGGGGCCTCGGCGCCCCCGGCGGCAGCCAGCAGGCCTCCCGCGTCGCCCACAAGTCCCGCGACGCAGACCTCGGCGAGGTGTACCTGGCGACGTGTGTGTACGCGGTCTACGACCCGGTCACCCGCCGCTGTACGTTCGCCAACGCCGGGCACCTGCCGCCCGTCCTGGTCGAGCCGGGCGACGACCCGGGGGAGCCCGCGATGCTGCTCGACGTGCCGCCGGGGCTGCCGCTCGGCGTCGGCGGGGAGCCCTTCGAGGAGGTCGAGGTCGATCTGCCCGAGGGCGCGCTGCTCGCCCTCTACACCGACGGACTCGTCGAATCCCGCGACCACCCCCTCGACGAGGGCCTCAACGCCTTCCGCAAGACCCTCACCGACCCGGACCGCCCGCTTGAGGACGTGTGCGACCAGGTCCTCGGCTCGCTCGACACCCGGCACGGCGAGGACGACATCGCGCTCCTGCTCGCCCGCATCCAGGGCCTGCCCTCGGACGCGGTCGGCGACTGGCGGCTGCCGCGCGAGCCCCGCTCGGTGGGCCGGGCCCGTGAGCTCGCCCGCACCCAGCTGCTCGCCTGGGACCTCGAAGGCCTGGTCGACACGACCGAACTCCTGGTCAGCGAGCTCGTCACCAACGCGCTGCGCTATGGCGACGGCGAGATACGGCTGCGCCTGCTGCGCGACCGCACGCTGGTGTGCGAGGTGTGGGACGCGGGCCTGGTCCAGCCCCGGCGCCGCCGCGCCCGCGACACGGACGAGGGCGGCCGCGGCCTCCAGTTGGTCGGACTGCTCAGCGCGGCCTGGGGGGCGCGCCGCACCCCGCGCGGCAAGACGGTCTGGTTCGAACTGGCCCTGCCGGACGGTGAGTCGGGCCCGACTGAGCTGACGGAGGAACAACTCCTCAGCATGTTCTGAACCAGCCGTGCCGTGCGCACGTCCTGAGCTAGCCGTGCTGGTGCGGTCCGTGCGGTCCGTGCGGTCCGTGCGGTCCGTGCGGTCTCGCCGTCCCGGCCGGTGTGGTGCGGGTGTGGGTCCGCCGCTTGCGCTTGAGGTACGCGTACGCGGCCGATGCGCCGGCCACTACGACCA
The DNA here is from genome assembly GCF_002803085.1 of Streptomyces sp. CB01201. Taxonomy (GTDB): domain Bacteria; phylum Actinomycetota; class Actinomycetes; order Streptomycetales; family Streptomycetaceae; genus Streptomyces; species Streptomyces hundungensis. Next base: position 220,706 of record NZ_NNBJ01000004.1, read on the forward strand.
CGGCCACCGGCAGCACCAGGTCGACGGTCGAAGCGGGCTGCATCACGCTTCGAGCGTATGGCTGAAACAGGCCACCGGCGACCGGAACGTACCCCTCTGGTTCATCTTGCCGACGCGGTGCCCCTGCGCGGGGCGCAGCTAGGGTGGGCAGTTCGGCACCGGAGGGGGAGGGGCACGGAAATGGCTGGGATACGTACCTGGTGGCACGGCCGCGGAGGGCGCTGGACACGCCGCACCCTGCTGGTCGCCGCGCTGGTCGTCGTGGTGCTGACAGCCGCCGCGGGGACGGCCCTGCGGGCCCAGTACGCCGGTGTCCCGGGCGACGGCACCAGGACCCGGGGCCAGGACGCGTACTGGCTGGGGCACGCCTGGGTCGACGGCCGCAAGGGCGACAAGGACCTCGACGCCTTCGCGGCGAAGGTGCGCGGCAGCGGGATCAGGGACCTCTTCGTGCACACCGGGCCGCTCGACCACGACGGCACCCTGCCCGCCGCCCGCTACCCCAGGGCCGCCTGGCTGGTCGAGGGCGTGCACCGCAGGCTGCCGAACGTGCGGGTGCAGGCATGGCTGGGCGACGAGCTGGCGAGCGAGGGCCCCGTCGGGCTGCGGCTCGACAACGAAGCGACCCGTGCCTCGGTCGTCGCCAGCGCCCGCCAAGTGCTCGACCGGGCCCGCTTCGACGGCGTCCACTTCGATCTGGAGCCGCTGCCCTCGGGCGACCGGAACTACCTCGCGCTGCTCGACTCGCTGCACGCCCTCACGCGGGCGCGCGGCGCCCTGCTCTCCGTGGCCGCGCACCAGATAGACCCGCTGCCCGCCCTGCACACGGCCGCCGACGGCCTCACCGGACACGGCAAGTGGTGGGCGCAGGCCTACTTCGGCCAGGTGGCCCGCAGGGTCGACCAGATCGCCGTGATGTCGTACGACACGGCCATGCCCGTGCAGAGCCTGTACGGCGGCTATGTCGCCCGGCAGACCGCCCTCGCCCTTCAAGTCACCCCGAAGCAGACCGACTTGCTGATGGGGCTGCCGTTCTACAACGACGAGACCCTGACCCACCACGGCTCCGCCGAGACCGTGGAGGCGGCCGTGCGAGGGGCCCGACTCGGACTGGCCCGCACCGACCGCCACCGCCAGAACTTCGGACTCGCCCTGTACGTCGACTTCGCGGAGCGCCCGGGAGACTGGTCCGCCTACCGCAGGGGCTGGAGTTGATGAAGCGTCAGGAGTTGCGCCGGCGAATCTTGTTGCCCAGCCAGACCAGCGGGTCGTACGTGCGGTCCACCGCCCGCTCCTTCAGCGGGATCAGCGCATTGTCGGTGATCTTGATGTGTTCGGGGCACACCTCGGTGCAGCACTTGGTGATGTTGCAGTAGCCGAGCCCGTGCTCGTCCTGCGCGGTCCGCTTGCGGTCGAGGCCGGTCTCGGCGGCGGCGTCCAGCGGATGCATGTCGAGTTCGGCGACCCGCATCAGGAAGCGCGGGCCCGCGAAGGCCGCCTTGTTCTCCTCGTGGTCCCGCACCACATGGCAGGTGTCCTGGCACAGGAAGCACTCGATGCACTTGCGGAACTCCTGCGAGCGCTCCACGTCGAGCTGCTGCATCCGGTACTCGCCGGGCGCCACGCCCTGGGGCGGCACGAACGCCGGGACCTCCCGCGCCTTGGCGTAGTTGAACGACACGTCCGTCACGAGGTCCCGCACGACGGGGAACGCCCGCAAGGGAGTCACCGTGATGACGTCGGACGGCTCGAACACCGACATCCGCGTCATGCACATCAGGCGCGGGCGGCCGTTGACCTCCGCACTGCACGAACCGCACTTGCCCGCCTTGCAGTTCCAGCGCACCGCGAGGTCGGGGGCCTGGGTCGCCTGGAGGCGGTGGATGATGTCGAGGACCACCTCGCCGTCGTTCACCTCGACCGTGAAATTGGTGAGTTCACCGCCGCCGGTGTCGCCCCGCCAGACCCGGAAGCTCGCATCGTACGTACTCAACTCTTCAGCTCCTCTTCGGCGAGGTACTTGACCAGCTCCTCCTTCTCGAAGAGGGAGAGCAGATCCGCCCGGATGGGGTCGCTCTCCTCGCGCTCCAGCCGGATCTGGCCGCGCTCCGATTCGGACGGCGCCAGGCCCTCGGTGGGGTCGGCGAGATGGCACAGGAGGTTCACCCGGCGCCAGGCGCGGTCCATGCCGGGCCAGTCCTCGCGGGTGTGGCCGCCGCGGCTCTCGGTGCGCTCCAGGGCGGCCCGCGCCACGCACTCGCTCACCAGGAGCATGTTGCGCAGATCGAGCGCGAGGTGCCAGCCCGGGTTGAACTGGCGGTGCCCCTCGACCCCGGCCCGCCGGGCCCGCGCGCGCAGTTCGGCGAGCTTGCGCAGCGCCTGGTGCATCTCGCCCTCCCGGCGGATGATGCCGACCAGGTCGTTCATCGCCTGCTGGAGCTCCTGGTGCAGGGTGTACGGGTTCTCGACGGGCGAGCCGTCCTCGGGAGCCTCGGCGCTGAAGGGGCGCAGCGCCTCCGCGGCCGCCGCGTCGATCTGGATCTCGTCCACGGCCGGGCGGCCGGCGAGCGAGGCCGCGTACTCGGCGGCGTGCAGCCCGGCCCGCCGGCCGAACACCAGGAGGTCGGAGAGCGAGTTGCCGCCGAGCCGGTTGGAGCCGTGCATGCCGCCGGCCACCTCACCGGCCGCGAACAGGCCCGGCACCCCGCGGGCCGCCGCGGTGTCGGACTCGACCGCGATCCCGCCCATCACGTAGTGGCAGGTGGGCCCGACCTCCATCGCCTCGGCCGTGATGTCGACGTCCGCCAGCTCCTTGAACTGGTGGTACATCGACGGCAGCCGGCGCCGGATCACCTCGGCCGGCATGCGCGTCGAGACGTCCAGGAAGACGCCCCCGTGCGGGCTGCCCCGGCCCGCCTTCACCTCGGCGTTGATGGCGCGGGCGACCTCGTCGCGGGGGAGCAGCTCGGGCGGGCGGCGGTTGTGGTCTGGGTCCTCGTACCAGCGGTCGCCCTCCTCCTCGGACTCCGCGTACTTCTCCTTGAAGACGTCCGGCACGTAGTCGAACATGAACCGCTTGCCCTCGGAGTTGCGGAGCACTCCGCCGTCGCCGCGCACCGACTCGGTGACCAGGATGCCCTTGACCGACGGCGGCCAGACCATGCCGGTGGGGTGGAACTGCACGAACTCCATGTTGAGCAGCGGCGCCCCGGCGAGCAGGGCGAGCGCATGGCCGTCGCCGGTGTACTCCCACGAGTTGGAGGTCACCTTGAAGGACTTGCCGATACCGCCGGTGGCGAGCACGACCGCGGGCGCCTCCAGGACGAAGAACCGCCCGCTCTCGCGCTCGTAGCAGAACGCGCCGGAGACCCGGCCGCCCGAGGCGTCGGCGCTGTCGGACGCATCCTTCAACACCCGTGTGACGGTGCACTCCTGAAAGACCTTCAGGCGTGCTTCGTAGTCCCCGAACTCCTTCTTGTCCTCCTGCTGGAGGCTCACGATCTTCTGCTGGAGGGTGCGGATGAGTTCAAGGCCGGTACGGTCGCCGACGTGCGCGAGGCGCGGGTACTCGTGGCCCCCGAAGTTGCGCTGCGAGATGCGGCCGTCGGGGGTGCGGTCGAACAGGGCGCCCCAGGTCTCCAACTCCCAGACGCGATCGGGTGCTTCGCGCGCGTGCAGCTCCGCCATGCGCCACTGGTTGAGGAATTTGCCGCCGCGCAGGGTGTCCCGGAAGTGGACCTGCCAGTTGTCCCCGGAGTTGACGTTGCCCATGGAGGCGGCGATGCCGCCCTCGGCCATCACGGTGTGCGCCTTGCCGAACAGGGACTTGCAGATCACTGCCGTACGGGCGCCCCGCTCGCGCGCCTCGATCGCGGCCCGCAGGCCGGCGCCGCCCGCGCCCACCACGACGACGTCCCACTGCTGCCGTTCCAGCTGAGTCATTCAGGCTGCCTTCATGTTTAGAAGAACCTCGGATCGTCGAACGCCCCGGTCGAGAGCAGATACACATAGAAGTCGGCGAGCGCCACGCTGATCAACGAGGCCCAGGCCAGCAGCATGTGACGCTCATTCAGCTTGCCGACCCAGCCCCAGAGCCGATAGCGCACCGGGTGCTTGGAGAAGTGCCGCAGCCGGCCGCCGATGATGTGCCGGCAGGAGTGGCAGGACAGGGTGTACGTCCAGATCAGCGCGATGTTGATCAGTCAGGAAGAGCAGGCTGCCGAGCCCCATGTGGCCCCACCGGTAGTGCTCGTCGCGGAACGAGAGCGCGGTGTCGTAGGTGAGGATTCCGGCGACCACGACCGCGAAGTAGAAGAAGTACCGGTGGACGTTCTGGAGGATGAGCGGGAAGCGGGTCTCGCCCGAGTACTTCCGGTGCGGCTCGGCCACCGCGCAGGCCGGGGGCGAGGCCCAGAAGCCCCGGTAGTACGCCTTGCGGTAGTAGTAGCAGGTCAGCCGGAAGCCGAGCGGGAAGATCAGGATGAGCAGCGCCGGGGACAGGCCCCACCAGCTGCCGAAGACGTCCGCGTTCGGGCCGTGCCGCATGGTCGCGCAGTTGTCGGCCAGACACGGCGAGTAGAACGGCGAGACGTAGGGCGCGTGGTAGTAGTCCGCGTTCGCGAACGCCCGCCAGGTCGAGTACACGACGAAGGCCAGCAGCCCCGCGGCGGTCACCGCCGGGGCGAGCCACCAGCGGTCGGTGCGCAGATGGCGGGGGCCGATCGCGGCGCGCGAGGCGTCATGGACGCCGGTGCCGTTCCCCGCCGGGGGAGAGGGTTCCGTGCCTGTGGCCAAGAGTGGCTCCAGAGGAGGTCAGGGGGTGCGCCGGCCGCGGGACCGGGTGCTCCCGAGCCCTTCGTCGTCCGAATCGGTCCAGAGCGAGGTGTCGTACGGGGTGTCGGGGATGGTGACCAGGTCGGGCCGGGCCGCCGCCGCGCCGCTCGGCGCCGCCTCGCGGAGCAGGGCGAGGCTCTCGCGCAGATGGTCGGTGTCGGTCCGTACCCGCCGGATGTCCAGGCCGCTCCCGACCTGCTCCTCCAGCCGCCCGACACTTCGTACGAGGTCGTCGAGGCAGCGCTGAGCCGCCGTCAACTCGTCCTGCAGGGACATGACTTGCCTGCCTTTCGCCGGAGCGGGTGGCAATGTTCATGCGCCTGAGAGTGTCGCGCCTCACATGCGCGGTTGTGAAGGTGCGTGCACGGGGTTGTGGGGTTGCGGGTGCGGGGCGCGCCCGTTGTTCGGCCCGTGTTCGAGCCGGGCCGGTGCGGGGCGCCGGATTCGCGGGTGCGTTCGGCCGCACGGGTGGGGTTCGGGCCCCGCTGCGCCGTGTCGCCGCCCCGGTGGGGGGACCGTCCTCTTCAGTGACTGGGATAGGTGTGATCATCGCGAAATGGCATGAAGTCCCATAAATCTGACGAAGAGGTACAAGCCATGTCCCACGTCGGTGACCCGAACGGGAGGGCGCCCCGGATCGTCGCTGCGATCCGGACCGCGGCCTCCGTCCGGTCGCGCTCCGTCGCGCTCCTGACCACCGGGGTGCTCGCGCTCCCCGTGCTGCTGACCGGCTGCGGCTCCGCCGACAGCGGGACCGCGGCCGGCGCCGCTCCCCAGGACATCGGGGCCGCGGCCCGGCAGAACGTCGCCGACGGGGGCACCCTGAAGTGGGCCGTCGACGCGATGCCCCAGACGCTCAACACCTTCCAGGCCGACGCCGACGCCGCCTCCCAGCGCGTCGCCCAGGCGGTGCTGCCCGCGCTCTTCACGCTGGACCAGCGGGGGCGCCCGCAGCGCAACGCCGACTACCTGGAGTCCGCCGAGGTCGTCCAGCACGAGCCCAAGCAGGTCGTCCTGTACAAGCTCAACCAGAAGGCGGTCTGGAGCGACGGCCGGGAGATCGGCGCCCCCGACTTCGTCGCCCAGTGGCGGGCGCTCAGCGGCAAGGACTCGGCGTACTGGACCGCCCGCAACGCCGGGTACGAGCGCATCGAGAAGATCGAGAAGGGTGCCAACAACCTGGAGGTCAAGGTCACCTTCGCCAAGCCGTACGCGGACTGGCGCTCGCTGTTCAGCCCGCTCTACCCGAAGGACGTCACCGGCACTCCCGACGCCTTCAACGACGGCGCCCGTACGACCCTGAAGGCGACCGCGGGAGCCTTCCGGCTCAAGGCGGCCGACAAGGGCAAGGGCGAGATCACCCTGGAGCGCAACCCGCGCTGGTGGGGCCGCCCCACCAAGCTCGACAGCCTGGTCCTGCAAGCCGTGCCGCGCGACAAGCGGGCCGCGGCGCTCGCCGAGGGCAGCGTGGACGTGGCCGAGATCGACCGCGCGGACGCCGACCGCATCACGCTCGCCGAACGCGACAAGGGCCAGGCCGTCACGCACGGCCCCGCCGCCGCCATCACGCCGGCCTCCGCGCTGCGCTCCTGGGCGATCGCCCACGGCGCCGAGGACGACAAGGCGGAGGCCGAGCAGGAGGCCCGCAAGGAGAGCCGGGCCGCGATCGAGAAGTACGCCAGGGAGCAGGCCGGCCTGCGCGGCTTCGCGATCCGCAAGACCCTGGAGCCGGCCTACACCCAGCTCGCCCTGAACGGCGCCTCCGGGCCGCTCGCGGACGAGCGGGTCAGACGCGCGGTGGCCCGCGCGCTGAACCGCCAGGAACTCGCCGAAGCCGTACTCAAGCCGCTCGGCCTGCCCGCCCTGCCGCCCGGCAGCCACCTCGCGCTGGCCGGACAGGACGCGTACAGCGACAGCAGCGACGCGCTCGGCAGCCAGGACGAGAAGGAGGCGCGGGCGCTGCTCGCCGACGCCGGCTGGACCACCGACGGCGCCCGGCAGAAGCCCAAGCAGGACGTCGCCAAGGCCGGCAGCAAGGCGGACGACGGCGCCGAGGACTCCGAGGACGGCAAGCGCCGGGCCTCCGACACCCCGCCGGCCGCCGGCAACCACCCCGACGACGAGGGCACCTACATCGTCGGCGACGACAAGCCCGGCAGCTCCGGCGCCTCCGGCACCCATGTGCTCGCCCCGGCCCGTACCGCGGCACAGCAGCAGGCCGCGCTGCGCCGCCAGGCCCGCTTCTTCGACGCCGACCCCGCGGAGCAGGCCAAGAAGGACACCGGCAAGGACACCAAGACCGAGGCCCGCCCCAAGGGCGGCGCCCCCGGCGCGTACGCCCCGCAGGGAACGGCGGCCCCGGCACCGCAGGGCGGCCCGCTCGGCAAGGACGGCAAGCCGCTCACCCTGCGGTTCGTCCTGCCCTCGGGCCCGGGCTCGGAGTCGCTGCGGGCCGTGGGCGACAAGATCGCGGCCATGCTGAAGGGCGTCGGCATCAACACCGAGATCGTCAAGGTGGCCGACGACAGCTACTTCAAGGACCACATCGCCTCCGGCGACTTCGACCTGGCGCTGTACTCGTGGCCCGGAACGGCCTACCCGGCCACCGACGACCGGCCGATCTTCGCCAAGCCGGAGCCCGCGTCCGACGGCTCGCTGCTCGTCGAACAGAACTACAGCCGGGTCGGCACCGACCGCATCGACCAGCTCTTCGAGCAGGCCGCCGGTGAACTGGACGAGGACGAGGCCCGCGACCTCGTGCGCAAGGCGGACGCCCGGATCTGGGCGGCGGCCGGCTCGATCCCGCTCTACCAGCGCCCCGAGCTGGTCGCGGTCAAGCCCAATGTGGCCAATGCGGGCGCCTTCGGCTTCGCGGCCCCGAACTTCGAGGACATCGGGTTCAAGAAGCCGGAAACGGCGCACAACGGATCGGCGAACACTCAGAAGTAGAAGAGAAAACCACCAGGTCACAGCCTTGGGCCCGAGCGGCCCCAAGCTCAGAACCTGCTCAAGTCCCTTGCCCGCCGGCCCCGCCGGCGGGCAAGGTCGTGTACGCCCCTGACCCAGGCTCAATACACGGCGCAGCCCCCTGTTCGAGATCGGTGGAATCGGCCCGGGAAGCCGTCGGCGCGGCGGCCCCGTACCATGGGGAGGAGCCGTGGCCTGTCTGCCCGGCGGGCGGACGAGGACTCGACCGCGTCAGACGCCTGATCCCACGATCGAGAGAAGCGCCAGTCAGTATGCCCACGCGCCACGACATCCGTAACGTCGCCATCGTCGCCCACGTCGACCACGGCAAGACCACGCTGGTCGACGCCATGCTCAAGCAGGCCGGTGCCTTCGCCGCGCACGCCGCAGAGTCGCTCGACGACCGCATGATGGACAGCAACGATCTGGAGCGTGAGAAGGGCATCACGATCCTGGCCAAGAACACGGCCGTGAAGTACCACCCCAAGGATGGCGGCGACGTCATCACCATCAACATCATCGACACCCCGGGCCACGCCGACTTCGGTGGCGAGGTCGAGCGCGGTCTGTCGATGGTGGACGCGGTGGTCCTGCTCGTGGACGCCTCCGAGGGCCCCCTGCCGCAGACCCGCTTCGTGCTGCGCAAGGCGCTCCAGCAGCGCCTGCCCGTCATCCTGTGCATCAACAAGACGGACCGCCCGGACTCCCGGATCGACGAGGTCGTCAACGAGACGTACGACCTGTTCCTGGACCTGGACGCGGACGAGGACCAGATCGAGTTCCCGATCGTCTACGCCTGCGCCCGTGACGGCGTCGCCTCGCTGACCAAGCCGGAGGACGGCACGGTCCCGGCCGACAGCGACAACCTGGAGCCGTTCTTCTCGACGATCCTCTCCAGCGTCCCGGCCCCCGAGTACGACGAGACCGCCCCCCTCCAGGCGCACGTCACCAACCTCGACGCCGACAACTTCCTCGGCCGCATCGCGCTGCTCCGCGTCGAGCAGGGCGAGCTGCGCAAGGGCCAGACGGTCGCGTGGATCAAGCGGGACGGCACGATCGCCAACGTCCGCATCACCGAGCTGATGATGACCGAGGCGCTCACCCGCAAGCCGGCCGAGATGGCGGGCCCCGGTGACATCTGCGCGGTCGCCGGTATCCCCGACATCATGATCGGCGAGACCCTGGCCGACCCGGAGAACCCGATCGCGCTGCCGCTGATCACGGTCGACCAGCCGGCCATCTCGATGACCATCGGCACCAACACCTCGCCGCTGGTCGGCCGTGGCGGTTCCGGCAAGGGCGCGGACGCCAAGTCGACGGTCAAGGACCGCAAGGTCACCGCCCGTCAGGTCAAGGACCGCCTCGACCGCGAGCTCATCGGCAACGTCTCGCTGCGCGTCCTGGACACCGAGCGTCCCGACGCCTGGGAGGTCCAGGGCCGTGGTGAGCTCGCGCTCGCCATCCTCGTCGAGCAGATGCGCCGCGAGGGCTTCGAGCTGACCATCGGCAAGCCGCAGGTGGTCACCAAGCAGGTCGACGGCAAGACCCACGAGCCGGTCGAGCGCCTGACGGTGGACGTCCCCGAGGAGCACATGGGCGCGGTCACGCAGCTCATGGGCGTCCGCAAGGGCCGCATGGACAACATGTCCAACCACGGCTCCGGCTGGGTCCGCATGGAGTTCGTCGTGCCCTCCCGCGGCCTCATCGGCTTCCGTACGGAGTTCCTCACGAACACCCGCGGCACCGGTATCGCCCACTCCATCCACGAGGGCCACGAGCCGTGGTTCGGCACCCTGACGACCCGTAACAACGGTTCGCTGGTGGCCGACCGCGCCGGTTCGGTCACCCCCTTCGCGATGATCAACCTCCAGGAGCGCGGTGTGCTGTTCACCGAGCCCGGCACCGAGGTCTACGAGGGCATGATCGTCGGTGAGAACTCGCGTGCCGACGACATGGACGTGAACATCACCAAGGAGAAGAAGCTCACCAACATGCGTGCCGCTTCCGCCGACAACACCGAGAACGTGGTGCCGGCCCGCAAGCTCTCCCTGGAGCAGTCCCTGGAGTTCTGCCGCGACGACGAGTGCGTCGAGGTGACCCCGGAGGCCGTGCGCATCCGCAAGGTCGTCCTGGACGCCAAGGAGCGCGGCCGCACCGCGTCGCGCGCCAAGCGCAACTGACGCACCCCGTACGCCCCGAAGCCCGGCCCCGCAGCAGCGGGGCCGGGCTTCGGCGTCGGTGTGGAGGTTTGGACGGCTGGGTACACACGCGTGGGTGATCATGTCCAAGGACCCCCGCGCGCACGGGTCGTCGGCCTCTAGGGTCAAGTTGTTTTAAGGGACATCCTGTTCGGATATCGACCGTCGCTCTCCGGAAGATGTGTTAACGGTCCGTTTCGGGGGTGTCTGTCTGTGCTCATTTTGTCCGAATTTCGGGCCGTTGCCCGGTACTGATGTTGTCAAACCGAGACCCTTTAAGTGTGGTTTACAGCCCGGCCGTACTTAATAGTTGGCTCCATTGAGCTCGGGTCAATGGGTCACGCACTGTGGGGAGTGCCGACTCACGAGCACACTCGGGGTACTTGACGTAGAAGCGCTGTCAGGGGTGTCAGCGCGCGTAGAAGTGCCCCTCTTGTAGTGACAAGTGGACTCATGAGGAGGAAACCCATGCGTGGTGCTACGAGCGCCAAGTGGGTCGCGGGAGCGGCAATCATCGCCCTGGCTGCGACCGCTTGTGGTGGCGGCAAGGACAGCACGGACAACTCGGGCGCGGCTGCTGACCCGGCAGGTGTCTTCAGCTACCAGAGCAGCGAACCGCAGCACCCGATCCAGCCGGCCAACGTGATGGAGACCGGCGGCGGACGCATCACCGACGTCCTCTTCTCCAAGCTGGTCGACTTCGACGCGAAGTCCGGCGCGATCGAGAACGTCGTCGCCGACTCGATCAAGCAGGACGACGCCAGCCACTACACCATCAAGGTGAAGCAGGGCTGGACGTTCCACAACGGCGAGAAGGTCACCGCCAAGTCCTTCGTGGACGCCTGGAACTGGGGCGCCAACGCCAAGAACGCGCAGCAGAACGCTTCTTGGTTCTCGGACATCAAGGGCTACGACGAGGTCCACCCGGAGAAGGGTGACCCGAAGGCCGACAAGATGTCGGGTCTGTCCACCCCGGACGACTACACGATCAAGGTCGAGCTCGCCAACCCGGCTCCGTACTGGACCTACAAGCTCGGCTACAGCGCCTACTCGCCGCTGCCGTCGGTCTTCTACACGAACCCGAAGAAGTACGGCGAAGAGCCCATCGGCAACGGCCCGTACCAGTTCGTGAAGTGGAACCACAACCAGGACTTCCTCACCAAGGCCTACGACAAGTACGCCGGTGCGGACAAGCCGAAGAACGGTGGTGTGGACTTCAAGTTCTACACGACCTCCGAGGCCGCCTATAAGGACACCGTCTCCAACAACCTGGACGTGCTGGACCAGGTCGCCCCGAGCGGCATGGCCACCTACCACCAGGACCTCGGCAAGCGCGCCGTGGACGCCCCGCAGAACTCGATCCAGACGATCGCCGTCGCCACCTACGCGGACGCGATCAAGGGTGTCAAGGACCGCGGCAAGTTCATGCAGGGCATCTCGATGGCGATCGACCGGGACACCATCACCAAGACGGTGCTCCAGGGCTCGCGTACCCCGGCCACCGGCTTCGTGCCGCCGGCCGTCAAGGGCTACCTCGCCGACGCCTGTGGTGAGTACTGCAAGTACGACCCCGCCAAGGCCAAGCAGCTCGTGACCGAGGCCGGTGGCGCCAACGCCTCCATCTCGATCCTCTACAACGCCGACGGCGGCCACAAGGAATGGGTGTCGGCGGTCTGCTCCAACATCACCCAGGCGACCGGCGTCAAGTGCGAGAGCGACTCCAAGGCGGACTTCAAGACCGTCCTGGACGTCCGCACCAACAAGAAGGTCCAGAGCTTCTACCGCTCGGGCTGGGTGCAGGACTACCCGCTGAACGCCAACTTCCTCAAGGACCTGTACGGCACCACCGCCGCGGGTAACGAGGGCGGCTACTCGAACAAGACGTTCGACGACCTGACGGCCAAGGCCGACAAGGCGCCGACCCTGGACGAGTCGGTCAAGCTGTACCAGGACGCCGAGAAGTCGCTCTACGCCGACATGCCGGCCATCCCGCTCTGGTACTACAAGACGAACGCCGGCTACTCGGCCAACGTCAAGAACGTCACGTACGACACCTTCGGCAAGCCGGTCTTCACCGCCGTCGAGGTTCTGAAGAAGTAGCGAACAGGCCGCTAACGGTCGATCCACCCCGGCGTTCCGACATCGCGTCGGCGCCACACCGTTCGCGCAGGGCAGCCGGCCCGCCCCTCCCACGAGGAGCGGGGCGGGCCGGCTGCTGTAGCGGCTGACTATGGAGGCTCGATGGGGCGCTACGTCGCAAGGCGACTGCTCCAGATGATCCCGGTGTTCATCGGGACCACTCTGCTCATCTTTCTGATGGTGTACTCACTTCCCGGCGACCCCGTCCGGGCTCTGTGGGGCGACAGACCTGCCGATCCGCAGGCGATGGCGCGGCTGCGCCACGAGTACTGGTTCGACCGGCCGGTCCTCGCGCAGTACTGGCACTATCTCAGCAACGTCGTCACTGGTGACTTCGGCAGCAGCTTCGTCACCGGCCGTAAGGTGATCGACGTCATGGCCGAGACGTTCCCCGTGACCATCCGGCTGGCACTGATCGCTTTCGCCGTCGAGATCGTGGTGGGCCTCTCGCTGGGCCTCCTGGCCGGCCTGAACCGCGGCAAGCTGTGGGACAAGCTGGTCCTCGTGATCACGCTGCTGCTGATCTCGATCCCGATCTTCGTCCTGGGCTTCATCTTCCAGACGATCTTCGCGGACCAACTCGGCTGGACCACGCCGACCGTGCAGAACTCCGACGACATCACGCAGTTGATCCTGCCGGGCGCCGTTCTCGGCTCCCTGTCGTTCGCCTACATCGCGCGGCTCAGCAGGACGTCGCTCGCCGAGAACCTGCGCGCGGACTACATCCGCACCGCCATCGCCAAGGGCCTGCCGCGCCGTCGCGTCGTGGGCATCCACCTGATGCGCAACTCGCTCATCCCGGTGGTCACCTTCCTCGGTACGGACCTCGGCGCCCTGATGGGCGGCGCGATCGTGACCGAGGGCATCTTCAACGTGCACGGCATCGGCAACACGCTGTACCGGTCGATCAATCAGTCGGACAACGCCACGGTGGTCGGCATCGTGACGATCCTCGTGATCGTCTACCTGCTCTCCAGCCTTCTGGTCGACCTGCTGTACGCCGCTCTGGACCCGAGGATCCGCTATGCCTGAGACCCTCAACAAGGCTTCCGCCGGGGCCGCCGAGTCACCGGCCGTCGCCCCCGTCCCCGTCGCCGCGGAAAAGCCCCGCAGCCTCTGGTCGGACGCGTGGCGGGACCTGCGCCGCAACCCGGTCTTCGTGATCTCCGCGATCCTGATCGTCTTCCTGATCGTGGTGGCGGCCTTCCCCGGCCTCTTCACGTCGGTCGACCCGGACCACGCGGACCTCGGCAAGCACTACCTGGGCGTGCCGCAGTACAGCCACGTCTTCCAGGAGGACTGGTTCGGCTACGACGTGCAGGGGCGCAGCATCTTCGCGCGCGTCCTGTTCGGCGCCCGCGCCTCGATCATCGTCGGCGTCTGCGTGACGCTCGTCGTGACCATCCTCGGCGGACTCGTCGGCATGCTGGCCGGCTACTTCGGCGGCTGGTTCGACTCCCTGCTCTCCCGCCTCACCGACGTCTTCTTCGGCATCCCGCTGCTGCTCGGCGCGATCGTCGTCCTGAACGCCTTCACCCACCGCAGCGTGTGGACCGTGGTCCTCGCACTCGGCGTCCTCGGCTGGACCCAGCTCGCCCGCGTCATGCGCGGCTCGGTGCTGACGGTCAAGCAGGCCGACTACGTGCAGGCCGCCAAGGCGCTCGGCGCCGGCACCGGCCGGATCATGCTGCGGCACATCCTGCCGAACGCGATCGCCCCGGTGATCGTCGTCGCCACCATCGCGCTCGGCGGCTACATCGCCGCCGAGGCGACGCTGTCCTTCCTCGGTATCGGGCTTCCGCCCTCCACCGTCTCCTGGGGCAACGACATCTCATCCGGCCAGACCGTCATCCGTACCGCCCCGCACGTGCTGTTCTTCCCCAGCGCCATGCTGAGCATCACGGTGCTCGCGTTCATCATGCTCGGTGACGCGGTGCGCGACGCTCTCGACCCCAAGCTGCGCTGAGGAGGGCGTACGACGTGACCATCATTGAAGAATCCGCGACCGTCCCGGCGCCCCGTTCGGGCGACGACAAGGGCGGCCCGCTGCTCGAAGTCCGGGACCTGCACGTCGAGTTCCACACCCGTGACGGTGTGGCCAAGGCGGTCAACGGTGTCAACTACTCGGTGAACGCGGGCGAGACGCTCGCCGTGCTCGGCGAGTCCGGCTCCGGCAAGTCCGTGACCGCGCAGGCGATCATGGGCATCCTGGACATGCCGCCGGGCAAGATCCCGCAGGGCGAGATCCTGTTCCGCGGCCAGGACATGCTGAAGATGTCCGCCGAGGAGCGCCGCGCCATCCGTGGCCGGAAGATCGCGATGATCTTCCAGGACGCGCTCTCCGCGCTGAACCCGGTGCTGAGCGTCGGCTACCAGCTCGGCGAGATGTTCCGGGTGCACCAGGGCCTGTCCAAGAAGGACGCCAAGGCCAAGGCCATCGAGCTGATGGACCGGGTCAAGATCCCGGCCGCCGCGGCCCGGGTCACCGACTACCCGCACCAGTTCTCCGGCGGTATGCGCCAGCGCATCATGATCGCCATGGCGCTGGCCCTTGAGCCGGACCTGATCATCGCGGACGAGCCGACCACCGCGCTCGACGTGACCGTCCAGGCCCAGGTCATGGACCTGCTCGCGGAACTCCAGAGCGAGTTCAACATGGGCCTGATCCTGATCACCCACGACCTCGGCGTGGTCGCCGACGTCGCGGACAAGATCGCGGTCATGTACGCGGGCCGGATCGTCGAGCAGGCTCCGGTGCACGAGATCTACAAGCGTCCGGCGCACCCGTACACCAAGGGTCTGCTCGAATCGATCCCGCGCCTGGACCACAAGGGCCAGGAGCTGTTCGCGATCAAGGGCCTGCCGCCCAACCTGATGAAGATTCCGAGCGGTTGTGCGTTCAACCCGCGCTGCACCATGGCGCAGGACGTGTGCCGCACCGATGTCCCGGTGCTGCACCAGGTGACCGAGCAGGACGGCACCGATCTGGTCGGCCGCGGCAGCGCCTGCCACTTCTGGAAGGAGACGATCCATGGCTGAGCTCGACAAGAAGGACGAGGCCGTGGACGCCACCCCCAACGTCACCGACATCGTCAAGGTGGACGCCTCCACGACCACCGAGGTCGAGGCGATCCTCGACGCTCCGGTCGACCGGGGCGAGCCGATCCTCCAGGTCCGCAATCTGGTCAAGCACTTCCCGCTGACCAGCGGCATCCTGTTCCGTCGGCAGGTCGGCGCGGTCAAGGCCGTCGACGGCGTCTCCTTCGACCTGTACCAGGGCGAGACCCTGGGCATCGTCGGTGAGTCCGGCTGTGGCAAGTCCACCGTCGCCCGGCTCCTGATGACGCTGGAGCGGGCGACCGCCGGCGAGGTCTTCTACAAGGGCCAGGACATCACCAAGCTGTCCGGGCGCGCCCTGAAGGCCGTGCGCCGCAACATCCAGATGGTGTTCCAGGACCCGTACACCTCGCTGAACCCACGGATGACGGTCGGCGACATCATCGGGGAGCCCTTCGAGATCCACCCCGAGGTGGCTCCCAAGGGCGACCGGCGCCGCAAGGTCCAGGAGCTGCTGGACGTCGTGGGCCTGAACCCGGAGTACATCAACCGCTATCCGCACCAGTTCTCCGGCGGTCAGCGCCAGCGCATCGGCATCGCCCGCGGCCTGGCCCTCAACCCCGAGATCATCATCTGCGACGAGCCGGTCTCCGCCCTGGACGTGTCCGTCCAGGCCCAGGTCATCAACCTGATGGAGAAGCTGCAGAACGAGTTCAACCTGTCGTACGTCTTCATCGCGCACGACCTGTCGATCGTCCGGCACATCTCGGACCGCGTGGGTGTCATGTACCTCGGCAAGATGGCCGAGATCGGCACCGACGAGCAGATCTACGAGCACCCGACGCACCCCTACACCCAGGCGCTGCTCTCCGCCGTCCCGGTCCCCGACCCGGACGCGCGCGAGCACCGCGAGCGGATCATCCTCACCGGAGACGTCCCCTCGCCCGCCAACCCGCCGTCGGGCTGCCGCTTCCGCACCCGGTGCTGGAAGGCGGAGGACCGCTGCTCCACCGAGGTCCCGCTGCTCGCGATCCCGGAGCGCTTCCAGGGTCTGGACAGCCCGGTCGCACACGAGTCGGCGTGCCACTTCGCCGAGGAGAAGGACGTTGTCGGCGCCGCCTGACAACCAGTACGAACGGGTGGGCCCGCGATTCCGTCAGGGATCGCGGGCCCACCCGTTTGCGCGCCCGGACGGCTCTGGTAAAGGTGCGGCCTGTCCGCTTCTGGGGTGATATTTGGGCCTAAGTGAGACTTGGGACCCGAGTAGGACTCTAGGAGGACGCCATGCGCGGAGCCACGCACGCCAAGTGGGCCGCAGGTGCGGTGATCGTCGCTCTCGCGGCGACGGCCTGCGGTGGTGGGGGAAGCGGTGGCGGCGGTGGCGCCGACGGAATCGTCAGCTCCTCCTGGGGCGACCCGCAGAACCCGCTGGAGCCCGCCAACACCAACGAGGTGCAGGGCGGCAAGGTCCTCGACATGCTGATGCGCGGTCTCAAGCGGTACGACCCGAAGACCGGTGAGGCCAAGAACATGCTCGCCGCGTCCATCGACACCTCGGACTCGGAGAACTTCAAGGTCACGCTCAAGGACGGCTGGACGTTCTCCAACGGCGAGAAGGTCACCGCCAAGTCCTTCGTGGACGCCTGGAACTACGGCGCGAACCTGAAGAACAACCAGAAGAACGCGTCGATGTTCGCCTACATCGACGGCTTCGACCAGATCCACCCCAAGAGCGGCAGCCCGTCCACGGACACCATGTCGGGCCTCAAGGTCGTCGACGACAAGACCTTCACGGTCAAGCTCAACCAGAAGTTCTCGACCTGGCCCGACACCCTGGGCTATCCCGCGTTCGCGCCGCTGCCCCGCGCGTTCTTCGACAACCACGCGGCCTGGCTCTCCAAGCCGGTCGGCAACGGCCCGTACACGGTGGACTCGTACACCAAGGGCTCGAAGCTCTCGATGCGCAAGTGGGCCGGATACATGGGCGAGGACAAGGCGCAGAACGGCGGCATCGACCTCAAGGTCTACACCGACAACAACACCGCCTACACCGATCTGACGGCCGGCAACCTCGACCTCGTCGACGACGTGCCCGCCTCCCAGCTCAAGAACGTCAAGGCGGATCTCGGCGACCGGTACATCAACACCCCGGCCGGCATCATCCAGACGCTCGCCTTCCCGTACTACGACGCCGCCTGGAACACCCCGAACGCGGCCAAGGTGCGCAAGGGCATCTCACGGGCGATCAACCGGCAGCAGATCACCGACACCATCTTCCAGAAGACCCGCACCCCCGCCACCGACTGGACCTCGCCCGTGCTCGGCGAGGCCGGCGGCTACAAGGCCGGGCTCTGCGGGGACGGCTGCGACTACAACCCGGCCGAGGCCAAGAAGCTCATCGCCGACGGCGGCGGCATCCCCGGCGGGCAGCTGAAGATCTCGTACAACGCGGACACCGGCTCGCACAAGGAATGGGTCGACGCGGTCTGCAACAGCATCAACAACGCGCTCGGCAACGACCGGGCGTGCGTCGGCGGCCCGGTCGGCACCTTCGCCGACTTCCGCAGCCAGATCACCCAGTCCAAGATGAGCGGCCCCTTCCGGGCGGGCTGGCAGATGGACTACCCGCTGATCCAGAACTTCCTCCAGCCGCTGTACTACACCGGCGCCTCCTCCAACGACGGCAAGTGGACCAACGCCGACTTCGACAAGCTGGTCGACCAGGCCAACGCCGAGACCGACAAGGCCAAGGCGGTCTCCACCTTCCAGCAGGCCGAAGGGGTCGTACGGGACCAGATGGCCGCCATCCCGCTCTGGTACCAGAACGGCAGCGCCGGCTACTCGACCCGCATCTCCAACGTCTCCCTGAACCCGTTCAGCGTGCCGGTCTACGACCAGATCAAGGTCAGCTGACGCCGCAGGTGCCCGGCCCGGCGCCCAACTCGGCGCCGGGCCCTGGCCGTTGAGAGTTCCGACGACCCCCCGGAGGGCCTCATGGGACGGTATGTGATCCGGCGTCTGCTCCAGATGATCCCGGTCTTCTTCGGGGCGACGCTGCTGATCTTCCTGATGGTGAACGTGATGGGCGACCCCATCGCGGGGCTGTGCGGCGACAAGGCGTGCGACCCGTCCACCGCCGCCCAGCTCAAGAAGGAGTTCGGCCTCGACAAGCCCGTGTGGCAGCAATACCTGACGTACATGGGGAACGTGTTCACCGGCGACTTCGGCACCGCGTTCAACGGGCAGAAGGTCACCGAGCTGATGTCGGCCGCCTTCCCCGTCACCATCCGGCTCACCATCGTGGCGATCCTCTTCGAGATCGTCATCGGCATCAGCCTCGGCGTGGTCACCGGACTGCGCCGAGGACGTCCGGTCGACACCGTGGTCCTGATGCTGACCCTCGTCGTCATCGCCATCCCCGTCTTCGTCACGGGACTGCTGCTCCAGCTGCTGCTCGGCGTCGAATGGGGGATCGTCAAACCCACGGTCCAGCCGGAGGCCCCCTTCAACGAACTCCTCATCCCCGGGCTCGTGTTGGCGTCCGTCTCGCTGGCGTACGTCACCCGGCTGACCCGGACCTCGATCGCCGAGAACGCCCGCGCCGACTACGTCCGTACCGCCATCGCCAAGGGGCTGCCAAGGCGCCGGGTGATCACCAGGCATCTGCTGCGCAACTCGCTGATCCCCGTCGTCACCTTCATCGGCACCGATGTCGGCGCCCTGATGGGCGGCGCGATCGTGACCGAGCGGATCTTCAACATCCACGGCGTGGGCTACCAGCTCTACCAGGGCATCCTGCGCCAGAGCACCCAGACGGTGGTCGGCTTCGTGACGGTGCTCGTCCTGGTCTTCCTGATCGCCAACCTCATCGTCGACCTTCTGTACGCCGTACTCGACCCGAGGATCCGCTATGCCTGAGCCCTACGACGACGGAGCGATCGCCGGCACGGGTGCCGGTGGCGCGATGGACCTCGCGGCGAGCGAGGCGACGACCCTGGAGCGCACGCCGGGCGGGCCGCAGGGCACGGGTCCGGCCGAGAAGGCGCGTTCGCTCTGGTCGGACGCCTGGCGCGACCTGCGGCGCAACCCCGTCTTCATCATCTCGTCCCTGGTCATCCTCTTCCTGGTCGTCATCTCGCTGTGGCCCTCCCTGATCGCCAGTGGCAACCCGCTCCAGTGCGACCTCGCCAAGGCGCAGGAGGGCTCCCAGCCCGGCCACCCCTTCGGGTACAACGGGCAGGGCTGCGACGTCTACACCCGGACCGTCTACGGCGCCCGCACCTCGGTCACCGTCGGCGTGTGCACCACCGTCGGCGTCGCGCTGTTCGGCTCGTTCGTGGGCGGGCTCGCCGGGTTCTTCGGCGGTGGCTGGGACGCGCTGCTCTCGCGCGTCACCGACATCTTCTTCGGCATCCCCGTCGTCCTCGGCGGGCTGGTGTTCCTGTCGGTGGTCACCTCCTCCACCGTGTGGCCGGTCATCGGCTTCATGATCCTGCTCGGCTGGCCGCAGATCGCCCGCATCGCCCGCGGCTCGGTCATCACCGCCAAGCAGAACGACTACGTCCAGGCGGCCCGCGCGCTCGGCGCCTCCAACTCCCGCATGCTGCTGCGGCACATCGCGCCCAACGCGGTCGCTCCGGTCATCGTCGTGGCCACCATCGCGCTCGGCACCTACATCGCCCTCGAAGCGACGCTGTCCTACCTGGGCGTCGGCCTCAAGCCCCCCACCGTCTCCTGGGGCATCGACATCTCGGCCGCCTCCCAGTACATCCGCAACGCCCCGCACATGCTGCTCTGGCCGGCCGGTGCGCTGGCGGTCACGGTGCTGGCGTTCATCATGCTCGGCGACGCGGTGCGCGACGCCCTCGACCCCAAGCTGCGGTGAGGAGACCCGCCATGCTGCTCGAAGTACGTGATCTCCAAGTGGAGTTCAAGACGCGGGACGGGGTCGCCAAGGCCGTCAACGGGGTCAACTACTCGGTGGACGCGGGCGAGACGCTCGCCGTGCTGGGCGAGTCCGGCTCCGGCAAGTCCGTGACCGCACAGGCCGTGATGGGCATCCTCGACATGCCGCCCGGCCGGATCGCCGGGGGCGAGATCCTCTTCCAGGGCCGGGACCTCCTGAAGCTCAAGGAGGACGAGCGGCGCAAGGTGCGCGGCTCCGAGATGGCCATGATCTTCCAGGACGCGCTGTCGTCCCTGAACCCGGTGCTCAGCGTCGGCGACCAGCTCTCGGAGATGTTCACCGTCCACCGCGGGATGTCCCGCAAGGAGGGCAGGGCCAAGGCCGTCGAGCTGATGGACCGGGTGCGCATTCCGGCGGCGAAGGAGCGGGTCGGCCAGTATCCGCACCAGTTCTCCGGCGGCATGCGCCAGCGCATCATGATCGCGATGGCCCTGGCCCTGGAGCCCTCGCTGATCATCGCGGACGAGCCGACCACCGCCCTCGATGTCACCGTGCAGGCCCAAGTCATGGATCTGCTGGCCGAGTTGCAGCGCGAGCTGAACATGGGCCTGATCCTGATCACCCACGACCTCGGCGTGGTCGCCGACGTCGCGGACAAGATCGCCGTGATGTACGCGGGCCGGATCGTCGAACAGGCCCCGGTGCACGACATCTACAAGGCGCCCGCGCACCCGTACACCAAGGGTCTGCTCGAATCGATCCCGCGCCTGGACCAGAAGGGCCGGGAGCTGTACGCGATCAAGGGCCTGCCGCCCAACCTGATGCACATCCCGCCGGGCTGCGCCTTCAACCCGCGCTGCCCGATGGCCCGGGACGTCTGCCGCAGCGAGGTGCCGCCGCTGTTCGACGTGGCCCCGGACCGGCAGAGCGCCTGCTTCTTCTGGAAGGAGACCCTCGATGGCTGAGGCCATTCTGGAGGTCAGGGACCTGGTCAAGCACTATCCGCTGACCCAGGGCATCCTCTTCAAGAAGCAGATCGGCGCGGTCAAGGCCGTGGACGGGGTCTCCTTCGACCTGGCGGCCGGCGAAACGCTCGGCATCGTCGGCGAGTCCGGCTGCGGCAAGTCCACGGTCGCCAAGATGCTGGTCAACCTGGAGCGCCCGACGGCGGGGCAGATCAAGTACAAGGGCGAGGACATCACCACGATGTCGGGCCGGGCCCTGAAGGCCGTGCGCCGCAACATCCAGATGGTGTTCCAGGACCCGTACACCTCGCTGAACCCGCGCATGACGGTCGGCGACATCATCGGGGAGCCCTACGAGATCCACCCCGAGGTCGCCCCGAAGGGGGACCGGCGCCGCAAGGTCCAGGATCTGCTCGACGTGGTCGGGCTCAACCCGGAGTACATCAACCGCTATCCGCACCAGTTCTCCGGCGGTCAGCGCCAACGCATCGGCATCGCACGGGGGTTGGCGCTCCAGCCCGAGATCATCGTGGCGGACGAGCCGGTCTCCGCGCTCGACGTGTCCGTCCAGGCCCAGGTCGTCAACCTCCTCGACCGGTTGCAGAGCGAGTTCTCCCTCTCGTACGTCTTCATCGCCCACGATCTGTCCATCGTGCGGCACATCTCCGACCGGGTCGGCGTGATGTACCTGGGGCGGGTCGTCGAGATCGGCCGGGACGAGGAGATCTACGACCACCCCACCCACCCCTACACCCAGGCGCTGCTCTCCGCGGTGCCGCTGCCCGACCCCTCGGCGCGCAAGCACCGCGAGCGGATCATCCTCACCGGCGATGTGCCCTCCCCGGCGAACCCGCCCTCGGGCTGCACCTTCCGCACCCGCTGCTGGAAGGCGCAGGAGCGCTGCGCGCAGGAGGTGCCGCTGCTGGCGGTGCCGGCCGAGTTCCGTCTGACGGAGGGCCCGGCGCACCACCCCTCGGCATGCCACTTCGCGGAGGAGAAGCGGGTGGTGCCCACGGAGTCGGGGTGACTCCGGGCGCCTGCCGAGGGCGGCCGGCCGCGCCGTCACCAGGCGCGCGGCACGACCTTCACGCCCATCGGCTGGAGGGCGAGCGCCGGGCGCGGGGTGATGCCCTGCGGGTCGATGAGTTCCAGCCGGTGGCGGCGCCAGATGTCGGCCACGATGTGCACGATCTCGGTGGTGGCGAGCGAGGCCCCGATGCAGGCCCGCGCGCCGAGTCCGAACGGGAAGTACGAGCCCCTGGGCATCTTCCGCGCGCCCTCGTCGAGCCAGCGTCCGGGGTCGAACTCCTCGGCGCGCTCCCAGTGCCGGGGATCGCGGTGGTTGACCCACTGGCTGACCGTGACGGTCGTTCCGGCCGGCACCCCGTACCCGCCGAACTCCAGGTCCGCCGTCGAATCGCGGCTGGTCATCCAGGCCGGTGAGTACAGCCGCAGCGACTCCCGCACCACCGCGCCGGTGTAGGGCAGCCGCTCCATCCGGGACAGGCCCGCCGGGGTCGAGGAGAAGGCGGCGAGGGCCTCGTCCCGTACCCGCCCCGCGATCTCCGGGTGCCGGGCGAGCAGCACGCTCGTCCACACCACGGCGTCGTTGGAGGTCTCGAAGGCGGAGAGGACGAGCGTGGCCAGCTCGTCGCGCAGTTCCTGCGGGGAGGGGGTGGGGCTGCCGGTGACGAGGGCGTGCAGCACCGGGGCGCGTTCCGGGTCGACGGCTTGCGGGTTCGAGGTGAGCCGGCGCAGGAGCCGGTCCATGTCGCGCAGCCCGCGTCTGAGCCTGATGTGGCGGGGGGTCGGCACCCAGTCGGGGAGCAGCAGCGGGGAGGTGGACAGCTCCATGATGGGGCGGACGAGACGGGAGACCAGTGCCGCGTCGCGGTCGGTGAACTCGTCCCCGAACATCAGCTGGGTGACCAGCCGCAGCACGAGCACCGAGACGTCACCGTGCAGATCGCGCTGCTCGCCCAACCGCCAGCCGGACAGCATCCGTTCGCCCTGGGCGTCCACCAGTTCGGCGGCCTTCACCGCGAGGGTGCGGCCGAAGGCGGGCTGCATTCGGCGGCGTTTGGATTTCCAGTCGGCCCCGTCGCTGTTCATCATGGCCGTGGGAAAACCCCTTCCACGGGCCGCCCGACCGGAATCCTCCGCTCCTTTTTTGTTGAAGTCACCGCCGCGGTCGACCAGCATTCGCTCGACGAGTTCGGGGCCGGTGAGCAGCACATTGTGCTCCCCGAGCCGCACCACGTCGCCGTATTCACCGGCGCAGCGCGTGAGGAATCCCAGCGGATCGCTGGAAAAGGCGTGCAGATTGCCGAGGTAGGTGTCCCCGGCGGGTCCCGGGATGTCGGTCAGGGGCTCAACTGCCGTCACGTCAGCCTCATTCGGCTACCCTCATTCGACTCTGGGAACGCCGATGGCCGGGGCATGGTGTTGCCCCGGCCACCGGTTCGGTCATCCGCTTCTCAAGCCGGTTCGGCCTAGTAGTAGATGTACGCCTTGGTGAGACGGTCCTTGCGGGACAGACGGGCGAACAGGGCACCGGTCAGGATGAGCTTGCGCATCTCAATCTCCTTCTCAGCAGGGCGTCCGATCTGGTTATCGGGCCGCGATCTTTCAGCGACACTAATCAACACAGGTGCGGGTTACAAGAGTTGACTTTCGTTTGCCGGGCGGCCTATTGTCCGCGCGCTTGACCGCTGTTCAGCGGCAACGGTTGTCCGCGCACGACGGCGATGCCGGTAAGCGGACGACGGCGAAGCCGGCAAACGGAATGGGCCCGCGCCCGTGTCGTTCGGGGTGTACGGGCGCGGGCCCTGCCGAGCGGAGGCCCGGGACTCGGGTCAATGGGTGTCCGTCGCCTCCTCGATCGCGGCGAGGGCGGGATCGAGGACGACGTCCTCGCCCCGCGCCGCGACCGTCGGTTCCTCGGGGAAGTGGCACGCGGTCAAGTGCCCCTCCCGGTTTCCCTCGATGCGCACGAGCGGCGGTGTCTCGGCGGCGCACTTGTCCTGGGCCTTCCAGCACCGGGTGCGGAAGCGGCAGCCCGAGGGCGGGTTCACCGGCGAGGGCACGTCCCCGGCCAGCCGGATGCGCTCGCGGCCCTCGCCCTCCTCCTCCACCACGGCCTCGGGCACCGCCGAGAGCAGCGCGTGGGTGTAGGGGTGGCGCGGCCGCTGGTAGATCGAATCGCGGTCGCCGACCTCGACGATGCGCCCCAGGTACATCACCGCGATCCGCTGCGAGAAGTGCCGCACGATCGCCAGGTCGTGGGCGATGAACAGGAAGGCGATGTCCAGCTCCCGCTGGAGGTCCTGGAGCAGATTGACGACCTGCGCCTGGATGGACACGTCCAGCGCGGAGACCGGCTCGTCGGCCACGATGAGCTTGGGCTCCATGCCCAACGCCCGTGCCACACCGATGCGTTGGCGCTGACCGCCGGAGAACTCGTGCGGGAAGCGGTTGTAGTGCTCGGGGTTCAGGCCGACGGTCTCCAGGAGCTCGCGGACCCGGTGCTCCACTCCGCCCGGCGGCTTGATGCCGTTGACCACCATCGGGTTGGCGATGATGTCGCCGACCGTCTGGCGCGGGTTGAGCGAGGCGTACGGGTCCTGGAAGATCATCTGGATCTCGGACCTGATCGGCGCGAGGGTGCGTCGGGAGGCGTGGGTGATGTCCTGGCCCGCGTAGACGATCTTGCCGTCGGTCGGTTCCAGGAGCCGGGTGACGAGACGGCCCGTGGTCGACTTGCCGCAGCCGGACTCGCCCACCAGGCCCAGGGTCTCGCCGCGCCCGACGCTGAAGTCGATGCCGTCCACGGCGCGTACGTCGCCGACGTGCCGCTTGAAGAGGAACCCCATGTTGATCGGGAAGTACTTGGCGAGCCCGGTCACTTCGAGCAGCGGTCCGCCGCCGCCGGATCCGGACGCGGGGCCCCGCTGCTTGACGAGGCTGGTGGCGTTCTCACTCATGACGATGTCCGCATCCTTGTCAGCGCAGCCTGGGGTGGATCTGCTCGATGAAGACGGCTTCCTTCTGAGTGGCCGTCAAATGGCAGGCGGAGCCGCGTCGTTCACCTTCGGGAAGCTCGGGCCGGGTGGTGGCGCAGACCCCGCCCGCCACCAGGTCGGTGAAACCGCACCGGGGGTGGAAGGGACAGCCCGGCGGCGGTGAGAGCAGGCTCGGCGGGGCGCCGGGGATCGGTACGAGCGGGGTGTCCACCGAGGAGTCCAGGCGCGGAACCGAACTCAACAGGCCCCAGCTGTAGGGATGTTGAGGCCGCTGCATGACCTCCTTGACGGTGCCGCGCTCCACGCACCGGCCGGCGTACATCACCATCACCTGGTCGGCGGTCTTGGCGATGACCCCCAGGTCGTGGGTGATGATGATGATCGCCGCGCCGGTCTCCTGCTGGAGGTCCTTGAGCAGATCGAGGATCTGCGCCTGCACCGTCACGTCGAGCGCGGTGGTCGGCTCGTCCGCGATCACCAGGTCCGGGTCGCAGACCAGAGCCATCGCGATCATCGCGCGCTGGCGCATGCCTCCGGAGAACTGGTGCGGATAGTCGTCGACGCGGAGGTCGGGCTGCGGGATGCCGACCTTGCGCAGCATGTCCACGGCCCGTGCCCGCGCCTCGCGGCGGGAGGCCCCGGTGTGCTTCATGAAGGGCTCGGCGATCTGCCGGCCCACCGTGTAGAACGGCGAGAGCGCGGCCAGCGAGTCCTGGAAGATCATCGCCATCTTCTTGCCGCGCAGCCGGTTCAGCTGGCGTTCGCTGGCGCCGGTCAACTCCTGCCCGTCCAGCAGGATTTCGCCCTGGATCTTGGTGTTGAGCGGGTTGTGGAGCCCCAGGATCGCAAGGTTGGTCACCGACTTGCCGGAGCCCGACTCGCCGACGATGCCCAGCGTCGAGCCGCGTTCCAGGTCGAAGGAGAGACCGTCGACGGCTTTGACGGTGCCGTCCTCGGTGGCGAAGTGGACGTACAGGTCGCGGACCGACAGGAAGGAGGACGCCGGCCCGGCGACGGGCCCGGCGGCGGTCTGGCTCAGGGTGGACACGGATGGTTCTCCTGGAGTCTGCGGGCGTCAGGCGAGCCTGATCCGGGGGTCGATGAAGGCGTACGCCAGGTCCACGACGATGTTGCAGACGACGATGAGGGTGGCGCCGATGAGCATGACGGCCATCTCCAGGGGCAGATCGCTGCGCAGCACCGCCTGCACCGAGAGCAGGCCGAGCCCGTGCAGGCCGAAGGTGACCTCGGTGATGATCGCGCCGCCGAGCACCGCGCTCAGGTCCACGCCGAAGATGGTGATGATGGTGGCCATCGCGCCCCGCAGCGCGTACCGCAGGAAGACATAGCGCGACGACATGCCCTTGGCGCGGGCCGCCCGGATGTGGTCCTCCGAGAGCTGCTCGACCATCAACGACCGTGTCTGGCGGCTGTAGTTGGACCAGAAGATCACCGACAGGACCAGACAGGGCAGGATCATTCCGGTGACCGACCCCCAGGCGTCGTGCGCCCAGTCCACGTCGTGGCCCCGGTCCAGCCAGCCCAGTTTGGTGGAGAAGAGCAGGATCGCCAGTGGCCCGATGAAGTAGATCTGCACCGACTGGCCGAGCAGCGAGGTGGCGCTCGCGATGCGGTCGAAGACCGTGCCCTGGCGCCAGGCCGAGATGAGGCCGAGCGAGACGCCGATGGTGAGGAAGGTCGCGGCGCCGCCGACCGCGAGGGTCAGCGTGGTCGGATAACTGTCGGCGATCGTGCCCCAGACCGGCTGCTGATTGGCGAAGGAATAGCCGAAACAGGGTGCCGGGCAGTCACCTACGGGCATGTGGCGGCCGGCGAAAATTCCCACCATGTAATGCCAGTACTGGGTCCA
Organism: Streptomyces sp. CB01201; assembly: GCF_002803085.1. Taxonomy (GTDB): domain Bacteria; phylum Actinomycetota; class Actinomycetes; order Streptomycetales; family Streptomycetaceae; genus Streptomyces; species Streptomyces hundungensis. Next base: position 247,663 of record NZ_NNBJ01000004.1, read on the forward strand.
GATCGGCAGGTTGAGCCCGAGGTTCTTCCGGATGAGCGCGACATTCTGTGGATCGCATTGTTTGCCACAGGAAAGCAGCGCCGGATCGGAGGGCAGGGCGAAGAAGAGGAAATAGGTGATCATGCTGATAAGCAGCAGGATGACCATGGCACCGAGCACGCGGCGCACGAGGAAACGGAACATGGAATGGCTCTTCCGTCGCTATGCGGTTCCCCCGGCCCGGTCGGGGCCGGGGGAACCGAGCCGCAGGTACTACTGCTTCACGAAGATCGAGTTCGGGTTGATCGTTCCGTAGACCTGGTTGTACGTGACGCCGCCCAGGCCCGAGCCGTACAGGTTGAAGTACTTGTCGAAGATGAACGGGATCTGCGAGGTGTCCGTCTGCAGGACGTACTCGGAGAGCTGCTCCCAGGCCGCGGCCTGCTGGGTGAGGTCGGTGATCTGGTTGATGCGGTCGATCTCGGAGTTGACCTTCGGGTCGTTCAGGAACGAGTAGTTGTTGGTGCCGTCCTGAAGGTTGCGCCCGTCCATGGTCGGCGGCACGACGGTCGAGCCGTTGGGCCAGTCCGCGCCCCAGCCGGTGCGGTACATGTCGTACGGGGTGTCCACCTTGCCGACCACCGTGTAGTACGACGTCGGGTCGATCGCCTTGCGCTCGACCTTGAAGCCGGCCTTCTCCAGAGCCTTCTGGATGGTCAGCGTGACGGTGTCCCAGCGCGGGGTGTTGGCGTACGCGAGGGAGATCTTGTACGGGGTGGTCACGCCCGCGTCCTTGAGCAGCTGGAGCGACTTCTCGGGGTCGCCCATCGGCTTGGCGAGCTTGCCGAACGGGTCGAACTTCTTCCAGCCGGCCACGGTCGGGCTCAGCAGCGTGGTGCCGAGGTCGCCCTGCGCACCACCGCCGAAGGCCTGCTGGACCTGCGACATCGGGAACGCGTAGGCCAGCGCCTGGCGGACCTTCGGGTTCGTGATCCGCTTGGTGTTGAGGTTGAACACCTCGACGTACGGCTGGTACTCGTTGACCGTCCGGCCCTTGTACTGCGGGTCCGAGGTCAGCGTCTGCATCTTCGACGGATCCGCGGAGCCCGACATGTTGATGGCGAACTTGTCGGTCCCGGTGTCGGCGGAGAGCCGGTTGGTCAGACCCGGCTCCGCGATCCCCAGCTGGAACTGCCACTTGTCCGGGTAGGCATTGCGGATCGGGTCCGTCTTCGGGTCCCAGTTGGTGTTGCGCACGAAGGTCAGCGACTTGCCCGGCTGGTAGCTCTCGATCTTGTACGGGCCGGTGGAGACCGGGTGGTTGTTGTACTTCTGCTTGTCGTCCTTGGCCTTCGGGACCGGCGAGATGTTGGGCATCGCCATCGCGTACGGGGTGTCCGCGTGCGGCGCCAGGAAGTGGAAGACGATCGTCTTGTCGTCCGGGGTGGAGATCTTCGCGTCCGGGATCTCCTTGCCGTCGTACGGGCCGGCGTACTGCTTGCGGTAGTCGGCCCCGTACAGCCACTTCTGGACGTACTGCGGGCCCTGCGTCTCGTAGTCCGAGAAGAGCCGCTCGATGCCGTACTTGATGTCCTTGGTGGTGATCGGCGTGCCGTCCTCGAACTTCACCCCGTCCTTCAGGGTGTACGTCCAGGTCTTGGAGCCGTCCGACGGCGTGCCGCTGTCGGTGGCGAGGTCGCCGACGACGATCGTCTTGCCGGTCTTCGGGTCGATCTTGTAGCCGGTGAGCGAGCGGTTGTAGAGCAGCTGCACGGACAGCTGGTCGCTCACGTACTGCTGGCCCGGGTCCAGATAGTCGAAACCGGCCTGGTCGAGGCTGTAGGCGGTGCCGCCGTTCTTGGCGCCGTCGACCGCCGGGGCCGGCCCGGTGGAGTCGGCCTTGGTGCCGACACCGAAGTTCGTCACCGTGGCCTTCTTGCCCGAGTCGGAACCGCCGCCGCCACCACTCGCCCCGCCGCTGCTGCACGCGGCGGTCAGCGCCAGTGCCCCGACCGCGAGGACCGCGGAAACCTGGCGCGCCTTGTTTATTCTCATGAGTTCCTGCCTGTCAGGATGATCGGACTTCAGCGCACGGTCTTGGGGTCGAGAGCGTCCCGGACCGAATCCCCGAGCAGGTTGAACGCGACGACGAAGACGACCATCGCGATGCCGGGGAAGAACATGAAGGTGAGATCGGAGTCGTAGTACGTGGCTCCGGACTGGAAGAGCAGGCCCCAGTCGGGCGTGGGGTTGTGCACCCCGACGCCGAGATAGGAGAGCCCCGCCTCCGCCGTGACGTTGACCGGCAGCAGCAGGGTCGACTGCACGAGCACGGTCGACCAGATGTTGGGCAGCAGCTCCTTGCGGATGATGCGCCAGCCCGAGGCGCCGCTGAGCCGGGCCGCCTCGATGAACTCGCGCTCCCGCAGGGAGAGCACCTGCGCCCTGATGAGCCGGCCGATCGTCATCCAGCCGAGGATCAGCTGGACCAGGATCAGTGCCACCACCCGGACGTACGTCGGCTCGTCGTCGGTGGGCGAGACGAACAGCGCCACGATCACCGGCGTGAAGGCGATGAAGAACAACTGCTGCGGGAACGACAGCATCAGGTCCGAGAACCGGCCGACGAAGTAGTCGGTCCTGCCCCCGAGGTACCCCTGCACCAGCCCCACCAGGACCCCGATGATCACCGCGACCACGGTGACCGCGAGGGCGATGAGCAGGGAGGTGCGGATGCCGTAGATCAACAGCGTGAACACATCGCGGCCGAGGTGCGGTTCGAGGCCGAACCAGAAGTCCCCGTCGATGCCACCGTTGGGCTTGAGCGGAGTGCCGTAGCTGTTCAGCAGCCCGCGGTCCTGCCCGTACAGCTGGTAAGGATCTTTTCCGTACAACTTGGAGATGAGTGGAGCAGCCAGCGCGATCACAATGAATCCCAGAACCGTAAAGGCACATAGGATTCCGACCTTGTCGCGTTTGAACCGGATCCACGCCAGACGCCCCGGGGAGCGTCCGACAAGCTCACTCGTCTTGACTTCTAAACCGTCGGCCGGGTCGGGGTTTTGTCCCTCGCCGGGAAGTGGACCGGATGGTTCCATGGCAGCTCTGGTGGAACTCTTCATTCGCATTGCCCTCCGCACAGGAAGGATTCAGCAGGCGCCACTGCGTCATTTGTTGATCGGAACATTCATGCGTGCGGCGGCGCCAGTCAAGGGGTTCGAGCAGGCCAAGGCGAACTCCCCGGATAACTTGGCCCAAGATTTCTGTCTTCGGTGCGGCGGCGTGCTTGACAGCCTCCTGGGCAATCCGGAATCTCCCGCTAAAAGGGCATCAATTTCCTTAACACACAGGCAACATGCCCGTCGCGGCGCCGATATGCGGACATGGCACGGTGAGCACCGTACGGCCGTGCGGGTGCCGTGGCCGGCCGGGCGCCTCCTGGGGGCCCGGCCGGCCGTCATCCGGGACCGGATCTAGGCCGGTGCGAGACCCAACGAGCGCCGCAGGAAGTCGACTTGGAGCAGCAGGAGGTTCTCGGCCACCTGCTCCTGCGGGGTCATGTGCGTCACGCCCGTGAGCGGCAGCACCTCGTGCGGGTGACCGGCCGCGAGGAGCGCGGAGGAGAGCCGCAGGGCGTGGGCCACCACCACGTTGTCGTCCGCCATGCCGTGGATGACCATCAGCGGACGGGCCGGATCGGCGCCGCGCGTCAACTCGCCTTGTGAGACGAGCGAGTTGGCGGCATAGGCGGCCGGGTTCTCGGCGGGGTCGCCCAAGTAGCGCTCGGTGTAGTGGGTGTCGTACAGCTCCCAGTCCGTCACGGGCGCGCCCGCGATCCCGGCGTGGAACACATCGGGCCGGCGCAGCACCGCGAGCGCGGAGAGGTAGCCGCCGAAGGACCAGCCCCGCATCGCGACCCGGCCGAGATCCAGCGGGTACGTGCCCGCCAGGCCGTGCAGCGCTTCGATCTGGTCGTCCAGGGCGAGCGTGAAATCGCCACTGATCGACTTCTCCCAGCCGGGCGAGCGGCCCGGGGTTCCGCGTCCGTCCGCGACCACCACCGCGAAACCCTGGTCCGCGAACCACTGCGAGGCGAGGTGCGCGTTGTGCGCGGCCACCACCCGCTGTCCGTGCGGACCGCCGTACGGATCCATGAGTACGGGCAGCGGTCCATCGCCCTCGCGGTAGTGGGACGGAAGCAGCACGGCGCACGGGATGCGCTGCGCGCCCCCTTCGGTCAGCCGGAGCGACACCGACAGGCATGGGGTGGCGGCATATGACGCGATCGTCGCCGGCTCCTGGCCGTCCCGCAGCACCCGGACCGTCACCCCCGGGCGGTCCGGCCGGGCGGAGCTGAGCACGGTGACCGCGCCGGACCGTGCGGCCGTGTGGACTCCGGCTCCCTCCGAGACGCGTTGGGTACCCAGCTCGTTGACGCGGTACACATGGATCTCGCCGGTCTCGGGAGCACTGCCCGCGGACGAGGGGGCCCCGGCGCCCGCGGACGCGGAGATCAGCACATCGCCGGCGCCGATGTCGAGCACCGCCCTGACGTGCAGTTGCGGCCCGGTCAGGGTGCGGTCGCCCACGGCGAGGACCCGCGCCCCGCCCTCGTCCGCGATCCGCACCAGACGCCCGTCGGGCGCCCAGGCCGGGACGCCGGGAAGCAGTTCGAGCCAGTCGGCGTCCTCGTCGACGTGCACGGTCCGGGTGGTCCCGGAGTCCGGGTCCACCGTGAGGTGGTGCTGGACGCGCTGGTCCCGGGACTGGACGAGCAGCAGCGGAGCCCCGTCCGAGGACCAGTGGACCCTGGCCAGATAGGGATGGCGGACGCGGTCCCAGACGACCTCGGTACGGCTGCCGTCGAGCGCGTACAGGAAGAGCCGCACCTCGGCGTTGGGCGTGCCCGCCGCCGGATAGGCGACCCGGGACGGCTCGTGCCCGGGGTTGGCCGGATCCGCGATCCACCAGCGCCGCACCGGCGCCTCGTCCGCGCGGGCCACCAGGAGGCGGTCCGACGCGGGACTCCACCAGTGGCCGCGCGTGCGGGACATCTCCTCCGCCGCGATGAACTCGGCCAGCCCGTACGCCACTTCGGGCGACTCGGGCTCGGCGAGCGCCCGGTCGCCGTCGCCCTCCGCCCCCACCACCCGCAGCGCGCCCCGGGCCACATAGGCCACGTGCCGGCCGTCGGGGGAGGGACGGGGGTCGAGCACCGGGCCCGGCACCGGCAGCTCCCGCGCGGTGCCGGCCCGCAGCTCCGCCGTGAACAGCCGCCCCGACAGGGCGAAGGCGGCCAGCTCCACGGCCGCGTCGGTGGCATAGCCGACGATGCCGGCCGAACCCTCCCGGCTGCGTTCGCGCCGGGCCCGCTCCTGCGCGGAGAGGCGCTCCTCGGCGCCGCCGAGCAGCGCCTCGGGGTCCGCGGCGATCCGCTCCTTGCCGCCGCGCGCCAGGTCGAGCACCCACAGCCCATGGGTGCGTTCGGTGCCGGACGGCGAGCGCAGGAAGGCGATCCGCTCCCCGTCCGGCGACACGGTCACGGCGCGGGGCGCACCGAGCGTGAAGCGCTGGGTGCGTGCCGACTGCCTGGGGAACGAGAGCTGCCCGGGGTCCTCCGGGTGCTGGGATGCGGTGGTCGTCATGAGGGGAACCTAGTCGCAGGCTGTGCGACCCGCTCGGCCGCGAGCCACGTGCGCCCCTTGTGCGCCCGTGCCCCGATCAATGCGGTCCCACGGATAGTTATGATCCGTAGCACTCAGTGGGTATCAACCTGCTGCCGTACACGCGTTGCTGGGTCCGTCCGACCACCGGAACAGATGGAGGTGAACCGCCGTGGCACTCTCGATTTCGGCGGTGGTGCTGCTGGCGATCGTCGTCTTCCTGCTGGTCCGGAAATCCGGGCTCAAGGGCGGACACGCGGCGATCTGCGTCCTGTTGGGCTTCTACCTGGCGAGTTCGTCCATCGCCCCGACCATCAGCCAAGTGACCAGCAACGTGGCCGGAATGATCGGCGGTATCAAGTTCTAGCCGGGGCGGCCCTCACCGATCCCCGCGAGCGGCCCGGCGGCCGGGGCGCGGCCCGGCCCCGGCCTCGTAGGCTTGCCCCATGTCGGAACTACCCGCCCGCCGTCTTCTCCTGGTCCACGCGCACCCGGACGACGAGTCGATCAACAACGGCGCCACCATGGCCAAGTACGCCGCCGAAGGCGCGCACGTCGCCCTGGTGACCTGCACGCTCGGCGAGGAGGGCGAGGTCATCCCGCCGGACCTCGCCCATCTCGCGCCCGACCGGGAGGGCGGCCTCGGCGCCCACCGCATCGCCGAACTCGCCGCCGCGATGAAGCACCTGGGCGTCACCGACCACCGCTTTCTCGGCGGCCCCGGGCGCTTCCACGACTCCGGGATGATGGGCGTCGAGCAGAACCACCGCGCGGGCGCGTTCTGGAACACGGACGTGGAGGACGCCGCCGGGTACCTCGTAGAGGTGATCCGTTCGCTGCGCCCGCAGGTCCTGATCACCTACGACCCGGACGGCGGCTACGGCCACCCCGACCACATCCAGGCGCACCGGGTCGCCATGCGCGCCGCCGAACTCGCCGCCGAGCCCGGCTACCGCACCGAGCTCGGCGAGCCGCACACCATCGCGAAGATCTACTGGAACCGGGTGCCCCGCCCGGTCGCCGAGCGGGCCTTCGCCGAGCTGCGCGCCGCGAAAACCGACTTTCCCGGCATTGCCGCCATCGACGATGTGCCGGGCGTAGTGGACGAGTCGGACATCACCGCCGAGATCGACGGCACCGCCCACGCCGCCGCCAAGAGCGCGGCGATGCGCGCGCACGCGACCCAGATCGCCGTCCAGGGCCCCTACTTCGCGCTCTCCAACGACCTCGGCCAGCCGATCTTCACCACCGAGTACTACCAACTGGCCGCCGGCGTGCCCGCCGTCGAGCCCGGCCGGCGCGAGCACGATTTGTTTGAAGGGGTGGGCGAATGAGTACGCGTACGGCCATGGACGACACGAGGACGCCCTCAAGGGCCGCCCGCATCGCGCTGTACGCGGGGCTCGCCGTCCTCGGGGCCCTCGTCGCCGCCGCCGGGGCGCTCGTCCAGGCGGCCTGGTTCCCGGGCGGCCTCGTCCTCGCGCTCGCCGGCGCGGTCGGCCTGTTCTACTCCGGTACGCAACTGACCGGCGCCCGGGGCGGGGTGGGGGCGCCCGCGGCCGGCTGGCTGGTCACGGTCGTCCTGCTGACCACTTCGCGCCCCGAGGGCGACTTCGTGTTCGGCGCCGGAATGGGCTCGTACGTCTTCCTGCTCGGCGGAATGGTCGCCGCTGTGATCTGCGCCACGATCGGCGGATTCGCGCAACCCGGCGCTCCGGCCGCCCGACTTGGCAAGTGACGTGCACGGCCGCCGCGACGCAGTAGAGGGGGACGGGGTACGCCTTCTCGGGGCCGCCCCGTACGCGGCGGCGACGGCCAGTATGGTGGTGCGCGCCGCCGAGCCGCCCGTACAGAGGCACCACAAGAACGAGACCGGGTGGCGGAGCCGATCGGGAGAGAACCAGCCTTGAGTCGTGAAACTGACAGTTCGTCCTCCGGCCCCCAGGGCCGGGGCACAGCCGGGTATCCGTCGGGTACCCCGCCCTACGGAACCCCGTCGTCACCGGGCCAGGACACTCCTGAGGCCACCGGCGAACCGGACGAGCCGAAGACCGAGACCACGCTGACGACGCGGATCCGCATCAACATCCCGGGCTCGCGCCCCATTCCGCCCGTCGTGATGCGTACGCCGATGAGCGACATCGCCAAGGCGCCCGAGGCGGACGGCGTGAGCGAGCGCACCGGTTCGGTGCCCCGGCCCGAGGCTCCGGCCCCGGAGCCCGAGGAGCCGGCCGCCGGTGAGAAGCCCGCCAGCGACTGGTTCGCCCCGCGCAAGTCCGCCTCGGCGCCCGGCTCTTCGACGACCCCGCCGGGCGGCACCCCGCGGCCGGACCTTCCGTACTTCTCGGACGGGCCGGGCGCCGCCGCGCCGAACGGCGGCACCGCCGCCCGAGCGAACGGCCTCGGCGGCTCCGACGGCTCGCTTCCCGGTGCGCCCTCCGGGCCGACCACGGGACCCGTCACCGGGAACGCGGCGCTGCCCGTCCGGCCCGTGGGCAACCGGCCGGGCGCCCGGCCGGGCCCGGAGGCGCGGCCCGGCGAGCCCTCGCTGTTCGGCGCCGCGCCGGGTCAACCCCCGGCTCCGGCAGCCGACTTGGGGAGCGGCCCGGACCAGCGGCCGCGTCAGGGTGCCGACCTCGGCTTCGACGAAGGGCCGCGTCAGGGAGCCGACTTGGGCTTCGGCGAAGGGCCGCGTCAGGGAGCCGACTTGGGCTTCGGCGAAGGGCCGGGCCCTGGCGAGGCCGCCCGCCCCGGCCAGAACCCGCTGACGTCGCCGGGCGGCAGCCACCCCTTCGCACCCGGCGGGCCGGGCCCGGCCCCCGTCCTGTCGGACGACACCGCGATCCTCACCCCGCAGACCCCGGCGCCGAGCCCGCTCACGCACTCCGTGGGCAACCCGCTGGCGAACCCGGCGGTCAACCCGGCGGCCCCCGCCCCGGGCGGCCATGTCTCCGGCGACACCCTCACCAGCGGCATCCCGGTGGTCCCGCCGGAGCACCGGGGGGCGTCCTTCCCGGCCGGGCCCGCCATGTCGCCCGGCGGCCCGACGCTCACCCCGCCCCCGGCCGCCGGCCAGGACGCGGCCGAGCCCCCGGCGGCGCCCAAGAAGACCTCCGCGCCCGCCAAGAAGAAGGGCCGTTCCAAGCTGGCCCTGCTCGGCGGTGGCGTGATCGTCCTGGCCGGTGTCGCGTACGGCGCCGGTCTGGTCCTCAACCACTCCGAGGTCCCCAAGGGCACCACCGTCCTCGGCGTCGACATCGGCGGCGGCACCAAGGAGGCGGCCGTCTCCAAGCTCGACCAGACGCTCGGCAAGCGCGCCAACCAGCCGCTGCACCTCACGGTCGACGGCAAGCAGGAACAGCTGAAGCCGGAGATCGCGGGCCTGTCCCTGGACACCCAGGCGACCGTACGGGCGGCGGCCGGCAGCGACTACAACCCGGTCTCCGTCATCGGCTCGCTGTTCGGCGGCAAGCGGGTCGCCCAGCCGGTCTTCCCCTTCGACGAGGAGAAGCTCGGCGTCGCACTGACCGACCTCGCGGGGGCCTCGGGCTCCGCGTCGGAGGGCACGATCAAGTTCGTCCCGGGCAAGGCCGTGGCCGTGCCGGGCAAGGCGGGCAAGTCGCTCGACGTCAACCGCTCGATGATCGCGGTCAAGGACGCGTACCGGACGCTGGTGCAGACCGGCAAGGCGGACGCGGTGCCGCTGCCCGTCGCGGTCCGGCAGCCGACCGTCGGCCAGGCGGAGATCGACCGGGCGATGGAGGAGTTCGCCAAGCCTGCGATGTCCGCGAACGTGACGATCAAGGCCGGCGGCAAGTCGCTCCCCTTCGGCCCGCTCAAGTCGCTCCCCAAGATCCTCTCGATGAAGGCGGACAACGGGAAGCTGGTGGAGGTCTACGACAAGGCCGCCATCACCGAGCTGATCGGCAGCACCTTCAAGGGTGTGATGGTCAGCGAGGGCGGCCCGAAGCACGAGGTGTCCGCGGACGACGTGGCTGCCGCCATGAAGACGGCGCTCCGGGGCAAGACGACGGCTCAGCGGACCGTGACGATCGGGGAGTAGCCCCTTCCCGGGCCCCGGCTTCGGCCCCGGCTGGGTTCCGCTGCGGCGGAGGGGGTCGGGGCCCGGGGGTTCGACTGCGGGCCCGTCGGGGTGTTCGCGCGGTTCCCCGCGCCCCGGGTCTCGTTTCGTCCGTCCGCTGTGGGTGGTTGCTCGCGCAGTTCCCCGCGCCCCTGTAGGGCGCCCGGTGTCGCGGGGCAGGGGGGCTGTCCCTCTGCCCCTGTAGGGCGCCCGGTGTCATGTCGCTGGGCATGACATCCGTCATGCCGGAGTCACGACGCACGCCACTGCCGTCGTGCGGGGGCTTGGGCGAACCTGGGGGCATGACGCAGACAGCACCAGCCGCCGAGCGGACCGCCCAGTCCGTGGTGAGCTTCGAGAACGTGAACAAGAGCTACGGCGACGTCCGTGCCGTGGCCGACCTGTCGCTGCGGCTCCACCCCGGCGAAACGGTCGCCCTGCTCGGCCCCAACGGCGCCGGCAAGTCCTCCACGCTCGATCTGCTGCTCGGGCTGCGCAACGCCGACTCCGGCACCGTCAGCCTCTTCGGCATGACGCCCGCCCAGGCGATCAACGCCGGAAAGGTCGGCGCGATGCTCCAGAGCGGCGGCCTGATGGAGGACGTGACCGTACGCGAGCTGGTCAAGCTCGGCTGCGATCTGCACCCCAAGCCGCACCCGGTGGCCGAGGTCATGGATCGCGCGGGGATCGCCCAGATCGCGGACCGCAAGGTCAACAAGCTCTCCGGCGGCCAGGAGCAGCGCGTCCGCTTCGCGCTCGCGACCGTCGGCGCCAACGACCTGATCGTCCTCGACGAGCCGACCACCGGCATGGACGTCACCGCCCGGCAGGCGTTCTGGGCGACCATGCGCGAGCAGGCGGCGCAGGGACGTACGGTCCTGTTCGCCACGCACTACCTGGAAGAGGCCGACGCCATCGCCGACCGGGTGCTCGTCCTGCACAAGGGCCGCCTCCTCGCGGACGGCACCGCCGCCGAGATCAAGGCCAAGGCCGGCGCCCGCCGGGTCAGCTTCGACCTGGAGGGTGCCATCGACGAGGCCGCCCTGCGCGCCCTGCCCTTCCTCTCCACCATCGACATCTCGGGCCGTACCGTCCGCATCCAGTCGCACGACGCCGACGCCACGGTGCACGCGGTGTACGGGCTCGGCCTCTACCCGCGCAACCTCGAAGTCGCGGGTCTCGGCCTTGAGCAGGCCTTCGTCGCCATCACCTCGGCCGAGGAGGCCAACGCAGCATGCTGACCAAATTTTTTTCCGGGGCGCTGATCAAGCTGGAAATCACCCGCACCCTGCGGAACAAGAAGTTCATGTTCTTCTCGGTGGTCTACCCCTCGGTGCTCTATCTCCTTTTCGCGGCCTCGCAGAACAGCACCGACAAGGTCAAGGGCACCGATCTCACCTTCCCCGCCCTGTACATGGTCTCGATGGCGTCCTTCGGCGCGATCACGGCCGTGCTCATGGGCAACAGCGAGAAGATCGCCAAGGAGCGCGAGAAGGGCTGGGTACGCCAGCTGCGCCTGACCACCCTGCCCGGACGCGGCTACGTCCTGGCCAAGATCGCCAGCGCGGGAGTCGTGACCCTGCCGTGCATCGTGGTCGTCTTCCTGGTGGCCGCCGTCACCAAGGGCGTCCGGTTCGAGGCCTGGCAGTGGGGCGCCCTGACCGTCGCCATCTGGGCGGGCTCGCTCTGCTTCGCCGCGCTGGGCGTGGCCATCGGCTACATCGCCAGCGGTGACGCGGTCCGTCCGATCACGATGATCATCTACTTCGGCATGTCGATCCTGGGCGGCCTGTGGATGCCCAGCACCGTCTTCCCGCAGTGGCTCCAGAACATCGCGGAGTGGCTGCCCACCCACGCGTACGCTGCCCTCGGACAGGCCATCGAGCTGGGCGACGCCCCGCACGGCAAGGACCTCGCCATCCTCGTCTTCTACTTCCTGCTCTTCGCGGGCGGCGCGGCATGGCTGTACCGGAAGGACACCCTGAAGGCGTGAGTCCCGTGAACCAGGGTCACAGCAGGGCGCCGGCGGTGCGGATCGGGCTGAGCCCCGAGACGCGCCGCCAGGTGTGGCAGAAGCTGATGTGGGTCGGCGTCTGGCTGGCCTTCATGAGCGCCCCGATCGGCGATCTGCTGGACGGCAGCCACACCACCGTGGCCACCGTCCTCGGCTGGATCGGCCTCGTCGGCTTCGTGACCGTCTACCTGGCCCTGGTGCTGCGGCACACCGCGCGTCCGATGACCACCGCCACGGTCTACAGCCTCCTCGCCCTCCTGGCGGCCGTGGCCCTCGCGCTCTCCCTGACGCTGGGCTCCTCCTGGCTGGTGCTCTTCGTCTACGTGTCCGTCTCGTGCGGTGCCACGCTGTCACTGGCCCTCGCGACGTGGGCGATCCTCGTGACGACCGCCACGATGACGGTGATCGGCACGCAGGTCGCCCACGTCGGCGACGTCGTGCCGGGCCTGGCCATCCCGGCCCTGCTCGGCGGCTTCGCGATGACCGGGGTACGCCATCTGATCCGCACCTCCGTCGAACTGCGCGAGGCACGGGCGACCGTGGCCCAACTCGCCACCAACGAGGAGCGGTTGAGGATGGCGCGCGATCTGCACGACCTGCTCGGACACTCCCTCTCGCTCATCACGCTCAAGAGCGAGCTGGCCGGACGGATGCTGCCCGACCACCCCGACCAGGCGGCCAAGGAGGTGGCCGACATCGAACAGGTCGGCCGCCAGGCGCTGGCCGACGTACGGGCCGCCGTGAGCGGCTACCGCCGGATGACCCTGCCGGCCGAACTCGCGGGCGCCCGTACGGTGTTGAACGCCGCGGGCATCCAGGCGGACGTGCCGACCGAGGCGCCCGAGGGGCTGCCCGCGGCGGAGGAGGAAGTCCTCGCCTGGGTGCTGCGCGAGGCTGCCACCAATGTCGTACGCCACAGTGGCGCCCGGCACTGCACGGTCACGCTCGAAGCCTGCCAGACGCTGGACGGACGGTTCCTCGAACTGCGCGTCCAGGACGACGGGAAGCCGCGCCCCGGGGCGCCGGCGCCGGACCCGGGCCATGGCCTCACGGGGCTGAGGGAGCGCCTGGAAAAGGTGTCCGGTGTCCTGGAGGCGGACGCGGGACGCAAGGGCTTCACGCTCACCGCCCGGATCCCGCTGATTCCGGACGCGTCCGGAATCCCTCTAGTATCCGGCCCATGATCCGACTTCTCCTGGCCGAAGACCAGTCCATGGTCCGCGAGGCCCTCGCCGCGCTGCTCGGCCTGGAGCCGGACATGCGGGTGGTCGCGCAGGCCGCCCGGGGGGACGAGGTCCTGGACGCGGCCCGCGCCCACGACGTCGATGTCGCCCTGCTCGACATCGAGATGCCGGGCCGTACGGGCATCGAGGCGGCGGCCGATCTGCGCCGCGAGCTGCCGGCCGTCAAGATCGTCATCCTGACCACGTTCGGACGGCCGGGCTATCTGCGCAGCGCCATGGAGTCGGGCGCGGACGCCTTTCTCGTCAAGGACGCCCCGGCGGCCCAACTCGCCACGGCGGTGCGCAAAGTGCTCGCCGGGGAGCGGGTCATCGATCCCACGCTGGCCGCTGCCGCGCTGGCCGAGGGGGCGAACCCGCTGACCGACCGCGAACGCGATGTGCTGCGCGCGGCGCAGAACGGGGCGACCAACGCGGAGCTGGCCACGGCGCTGTCCCTCTCACAAGGCACGGTCCGCAACTACCTCTCCATGGCCATCCAGAAGCTGGCGGCCCGCAATCGTGCGGAGGCGGTCCGTATCGCTCGCGAGAAGGGCTGGCTGTAAGGGTGTTGAGAGGGGCCGGTGGGGTGCGCCCACCGGCCGGGGGTGCTCTCAGCGGCTCAGCAGCTCACCAGCAGCAGGGTCAGCGCGGAGCAGATGTGCACGGCGGAGTTGTTGCCCGGGTCCGGGTCGGCGGGGGTCAGGTCGACCAAAGCGGCCGTGACCGGGAGGTTGCCGCTCGCCGTCAGGAGGCCGGCGTGCAGCGTCAGCTTCTTGGTGACGGTGGCGCCGGAGGGGATCGCGCCGAGTGCGCAGACGGCGGTCCGGTTCGTCCTGTCGATCGTGCAGCCGGACGCGGCGGGGGCCGTGAACCCGGCCGGATAGCTGAACCACACCCGGGCGGCGCTGACGGCCGAGGGCCCGGCGTTGGTGACGCTCGCGGTGAAGGTGGCCGCGTTGATGCCGAGGCCCTTCGGGGAGGCGTCGAGCGAGACGGCCAGATCGGCCTGGCCGGTGTCCGCGCCGGCGGGGGCGGCGGAGCCGAGGGCGAGGAGGGGGAGGAGGAGGGCGGGGGCGAGGCGGGCGGCTATGCGTCTGAGGCGTGGCAAGGTGACTCCCGGAGAGGTCGACGGGGCATGGCTGCGCCCGCTCAACAGGGCTTCAGGTACGCCCTGTTGAGGTCGCGCCCACAGATTGTGACCGCTGCCGGGCGCCCCGGCAGGCGTTTCCCCCCGCCCCGCCGGATTGGCCGAATCCGATCCCCTGGGGCTCTGCCCCTGCCCCGGGGGCATTTTGCCCACCCTGCCGCCCGCCTGTGCAGCGGATTCAGGGTTCGGCCCCCGGGGCTGCACCCCAGACCCGCTGCGGGGGCTTCGCCCCCTGCACCCCCGTTCGCGCCTGAACGGCGCTCGTCCTCAATCGCCGGACGGGCTGAGGGTGCTCGATGCGGGCCGGCACCGAAGCATCCCGGGCCACCTTTTGGGGCGCGAGGAACTGCGCGAGAAGCGATCACGGTCCGCAGGTGGAGGCGGTTTTTTGGGGCGTGGGGAACTGCGCGACCAGCCACGCACGGCCCGCATGTGAAGTCGGGTTTCAGGGGCGTGGGGAACTGCGCAATCAGTGGGCCCAGCGTCCCCAGGGCGAGCCACCCGCGCTCAGGGCGAGCCACCCGCAGCCCGGGCGAGCTACCCGCGCTCAGGGCGAGCCGAAGGCCCCCACGCCTCAGTTGAGCATCGCTCGCGCGGCGAACGCGCGGCGGCGGATCGCGGACGCCGCAGCCGGATCCACCGGATCCAGTACCGCCGCGTAGGCCTCCAGCTCCACCGCCCCGGCCGCGAACTCCCCTCTCCGGACCAGGAGTTCGGCCCGTTCCAGGCGTAGCGCGGCCGGGTGGGAGGGGAGCAGCAGGGAGAGGTCCACCGCCCAGAGGGCGACCGCGCTGTGTTCGGGGCGGGCCGCGGCCCAGGCACGGATGTTGTTGAGGATGCGCAGTACCGTCTCCAGCGGCGCGGCCGGGCTCAGCATCGACTCGTCGAGGCCTGCCCCGGTGGCCCCGGCCACCAGAAGCTCCGTATCCGAGCCGGTCAGGAGCCTGCCTCCGTCGAACGGGTCGACGAGGACCCGGTCCTCGCGCGGGCCGAACCCCACCACGAAGTGGCCCGGCAGGGCCACCCCGTACACCGGCGCCCCGGCCCGCCGGGCCACCTCGATCCAGACCACCGAGAGCAGGATGGGAAGGCCGCGCCGGCGTCGCAGCACCTCGGGCAGCAGGGACGAATCCAGACGCTCGTAGTCGGCGGCGCTGCCCCGGAAGTGGCAGGCGGAGCCCAGGAGTTCGGCCGTGGCCGCGGCCCAGGACCGGGCGTCCGCCAGGCCGTGGGGGAGCAACCCGGCCAGCCGGTCCAGTTCGATCTGCGCCGCGTCGATGCCGCGTTGGCCGAGCTCGGGGTCCGCGACCGCGGCGAGGAGCAGACAGAGCCTCCCCACGTCGGGACGTTCCGAGCGGGCCTCTTCGGCGAACTCCCGCCGCCAGTCGGGGTTTTCCGGATCCATGTCGTCCATGTCGTCCATGTCGTCCGGATCGGCCATTTCGTCGGGCTCGTTCATGCCGGCCTCGCCACCGGTCAGCCGGTGCCGGCAGCGGCACCGGCACCGGCACCGGAGGGGGCCCGGAAGTGGTGGTAATTGTGGTGCGTCGCGAAGCCCAGGCCGCCGTAGAGCGCGCGGGCGCCCGCGTTGTCCGCCTCCACCTGGAGCCAGGCCGCCGACGCGCCCTCGTCCAGGGCCCGGCGGGCGAGCGCCGCCATCACGGCCGTCGCGAGACCGCTCCGGCGCCGCGCCGGGTCGACCTCGACCGCCATGAACCCGGCCCAGCGCCCGTCCACCACGCACCGCCCGATCGCCGCCGGCGCCGCACCCTCGCCCGGGATCGAGGCGAACCACACGGAAGGCCCGCTGCCCAGGACTTTCAGGACGTGCTCTCCGGGCTCCGCGGAGCGCTGGTAGCGGCTCAGCCACGCCGCGTCGACGCCGCGCTCCAGCCGCACCCCGGACACGTCCGCGTCCACGTCGCCGATCGGCGCCAGTGCCGCGATCCGTACCTCGGCGCTCACCTCCCGTTCCCAGCCCGCCCGTTCGAGCTCCGCGCCGAGCACCTCCTGGGTCCCTTCGGCACCCGTCGCGGTCTGGACGTAGGCGGGCAGGCCCCGCGCCGCGTACCAGTCGCGTACGCGGCCGAGGGCGTCCGGCAGGGGCAGGCCCGGGTCACCGAGGGGGAGGGCCGAGTTCGCCCGGCGGGTGAAACCGGCCGCGGCCCGCAGCGTCCACTGCCCGAGCGGCTCGCTCTCGACGGGCTGCCAGGCGCGCGCGAGCACCGGGGCGAGTTCGGCGAAGGAGGCGGCCGGACCGCGGCGGCGGGCCGGCGCGGGCGGCACGACCTTGCCGGCGACGAGCGTCGTCTCGTCGACGAGCACCGTCTCACCGCTCTTTCGTGTGATCGACAACACACCGTTGTCCCACGAGGTGAGCACGCCGACCGTGTCCGTGAACAGCGAGCCCGGGGTTCCGCCGGAGCTCAGGCGCCGGACTGATACGCGTTTGCCCGTATCGGCCGCCGTAATTCGGACCTCAAGCCGTCCGCCGGTGGTGAATTCCACAGGTCTCTCCGCCCCTCCTGTTCGGATCGTGCCCCGAACCGGAGATACTAGGTGCGGGCATCGACGACGCCGCGCTCCCGCGCGCCACGTGGACGGAGCCGCAGATCGGCCCGCCGCGCCCTATCGAGGAGGAACGACAGCGTGACCTACGTCATCGCGCAGCCTTGTGTCGACGTCAAGGACAAGGCGTGTATCGAAGAGTGCCCGGTCGACTGCATCTACGAGGGCTCCCGGTCCTTGTACATCCACCCGGATGAATGCGTCGACTGTGGCGCCTGCGAGCCGGTGTGCCCGGTCGAGGCGATCTTCTACGAGGACGACACCCCGGACGAGTGGAAGGACTACTACAAGGCGAACGTGGAGTTCTTCGACGAGCTCGGCTCGCCCGGTGGCGCCTCGAAGCTCGGCCTGATCGAGCGGGACCACCCCTTCATCGCAGCGCTGCCGCCGCAGAACGGCTGATCGCGCTTCCCCGGTCCCCGTACGGCGCAGCTGCCGTACGGGGCCGCGGTGTTTCCCGGCGCGGCTCGCACAGCACCGTACGTACGAGAAAGTGAGCACTTCCGTGAGCGCAGTCTCCTCACGCCTTCCCGTCTTCCCCTGGGACAAGCTGGAGCCGTACAAGGCGACGGCCGCGGCCCACCCGGACGGCATCGTGGACCTCTCCGTCGGCACGCCCGTCGACCCGGTCCCCGCGCTCGTCCAGGAGGCCCTGGCCGGGGCGGCGGACTCGCCGGGCTATCCCACGGTGTGGGGCACGCCCGCGCTGCGGGACGCGATCAAGGGATGGCTGGAGAAGCGTCTGGGCGCGCGCTCGGTCGAGCACACCAACATCCTGCCGGTGGTCGGCTCCAAGGAGCTGGTGGCCTGGCTGCCGACCCAGCTCGGGCTCGGCGCGGGCGACCAGGTCGCCTACCCGCGGCTCGCGTACCCGACGTACGAGGTCGGCGCGCGGCTGTGCGGCGCCGAGGCGGTCGTGTACGACGACCCGACGGAGCTGGACCCGACCCACCTGAAGCTGCTCTGGCTCAACTCGCCCTCCAACCCGACCGGCCGGGTGCTCGCCAAGGACGAACTCGTCCGCATCGTGGCGTGGGCCCGCGAGCACGGCGTGCTCGTCTTCTCCGACGAGTGCTACCTGGAGCTGGGCTGGGAGGCCGAGCCCGTCTCGGTGCTGCACCCCGACGTGTGCGGTGGCGGCTACGAGGGCATCGTGGCCGTCCACTCGCTGTCCAAGCGCTCCAACCTGGCGGGCTACCGGGCCGCCTTCGTCGCCGGTGACGCCGAGGTGCTCGGCGAGCTGCTCCAGATCCGCAAGCACGGCGGCATGATGACCGCCGCGCCCGTGCAGGCGGCCACCGTCGCGGCCCTGGGCGACGACGCCCACGTACAGGAGCAGCGGGCCAGGTACGCGGCGCGGCGCACGGCGCTGCGCGAGGCTTTGGAGCGGCACGGCTTCCGCATCGAGCACAGCGAGGCCAGCCTGTACCTGTGGGCGACCCGCGACGAGGGCTGCTGGGAGACGGTCGCCCACCTCGCCGGGCTCGGCATCCTGGTGGCGCCCGGCGACTTCTACGGCGAGGCCGGGGAGCGGTTCGTGCGGGTCGCGTTCACCGCGACCGACGAGCGCGTCGAGGCGGCCGTCAAGCGCCTCGCGCGGTAGCGGCCGGCCGCCTCACCGGCGTTACGCGAAGGGGCCCGAGGAGTGTGTACTCCTCGGGCCCCTTGGCATCACCCGCGTCCCGGTCAGCCGAGGGGCAGGCCCTTCAGGGGGAGCTGGTCGGTGCTCGGCACGCCGTGGGTGGGCAGGTTGCCGCCCGGCAGGCCGCTCTGGGTGGCGGTCTTGGCGGCCGAGCCGAGGATGTCGCCCGCGCTGCCCGCCGCGTCGCCGGCCGCCTTCTGCGCGGCCGGGGTCGCCACCTTGCCGGTCTGCCCGACCGTCTTGCCCGCGGCCGGCACGGCCTTCTTGACGGCCTCGGCGCCGGTGTTGCCGGCCATGCCGGTGGTCTTCTGGGTCACCCCGTCCACGGCGTTGCTGACCGAGCTCGGGTCCATCTGGGTCAGGCCGCTGAGGTTCGGGGCGACCTGGGGGACGTCCACGGCGCTTGCGGAGCCGGCCGCACCGACCACGGGCGCTGCACCTGCCGCGATGAGCAGCGCGGCGCGGGCGATCCGACGGGTCAGGGGGAGGGACATGGTGCTCCTTCAGACGGGTTGGAAATGTGTCGCTGTCCGGCGTTCGGACGCAGTGACAACCGTCTTGAGGGGAGGGGAGGTTGCGGTGGGCCCGGGTAAAGAGTTCCCAATGCGTCGCATTATCTACTCTGGATAAAAGCGGGCAATTGATTCATTGGCATGGGGAGTGACGGTCCGTCAGATCCCTTTGCCCGCAAGGGAATTGACGGTTCTGCCGAGTGGAATCCGGACGCGGGTGCGAAACCCGGAACCGGGAATGCGGCGGTACTTCGGTCGAGTGCCCGGCCGAACGCGTGACCGGGGTGTGACGCGGGGCCGGTCTAGGGCGCGAGGGTGATCAGTACCTCGTGCGTGCCGTCGGCGGGGGCGCCCACGGCGGTGCCCGGCCCGGGGGAGGCGGAGGCGCCGGCCGGCCCGGTGGTCCAGCCCCGGGCCGATTCGTCCGCGTTCCAGACCCGGCCCGCATAGCCGACCCGGGCGATGTGCAGCGCCTCTGCCTGCGCCACCGCCCAGTGCGCCAGGGCCCAGCCGCGTTGCTCCGGGCCGGTGCCGGAGGCCGCCGCGCTCTCGGTGACCCGCACCGGCACGGCCACGTCCTGGCCCGCCCCGGCCGGCTGCCGTGCCGCGACCACGCCCTCGCCGAACGCCTTCGTCAGGTCCGTCCGCACTTCCGCGGGGTCGCCGGGCCGTACGTTCTTGGCCACCGTGCAGGTCAGCGAGGCAGCCTGGCGGCCGGTCAGCGCGGCCGTGAGCACCGCCGCGTCCGGCTCGTGCTTGGCGTACGCCTGCGGGAAGCCGCTGCGCTGCACCTTCTGCGCGGCCACGGTCAGCGGAAGCCGCGAGTAGCCGGGGACCTCGGCGAGGTGCTGGTAGAACTTCCCGGCCGAGTACACCGGATCCATGATCTGCTCGGGGCTGCCCCAGCCCATCGAGGGCCGCTGCTGGAAGAGGCCGAGCGAGTCCCGGTCGCCGTGGTCGAGGTTGCGCAGACCCGACTCCTGGAGGGCGGTGGCCAGCGCGATCGTCACGGCCCGCTCCGGCATTCCCTGGGCGAGCCCGACGGCCGTGATCGTCGCCGCGTTCCCCGCCTGCTCGGGGCTCATCCCGAAGGTGGCGCCCTGTCCGTCGCCCGTCCCCGCCACACATCTGGGCGCCCCGGGGCCCCCGCTCACGTACTGCACCACCAGGTACCCGGCGAGCGCGAGCAGCACGGCGACGGCCGCGCCGACACGCAGGAGGCGGCCGTGTCGGGAGGGGCGCGGGAGGTCGCTGAGCTCGGACACGGAGCCCACCGTACTGGAGCGCGAAGGCCCCCCGGCCTTGGCGTTAGGGTCGGACGCATGGCCCAAACCACCCTGGATCTCACCGCGGACGCGCCCACGCTGACCGCCCGGCTCGTCGACTTCGCCTCCGTCAGCGGCGACGAGAAGTCGCTGGCCGACGCCATCGAGCACGAGCTGCGCAAGCTGGCCCACCTGACCGTCGACCGGCACGGCAACAACGTCGTGGCCCGCACGAACCTGGGCCGGGCCGAGCGGATCATCCTGGCCGGGCACATCGACACCGTGCCGATCGCCGACAACGTGCCCTCCCGGCTGGACGGGAACGGCGTGCTCTGGGGCTGCGGCACGAGCGACATGAAGTCGGGCGTGGCGGTCCAGCTGCGCATCGCGCAGACCGTGACCGAGCCCAACCGCGATCTGACCTTCGTGTTCTACGACAACGAGGAGGTCGCCGCCCACCTCAACGGCCTGGGCAAGATCGCCGAGGCCCGCCCCGAGTGGCTGGCCGGCGACTTCGCGGTACTGCTCGAACCCTCCGACACCGAGGTCGAGGGCGGCTGCCAGGGCACCTTGCGGGTGCTTCTGAAGACCAGCGGCGAGCGCGCCCACTCCGCCCGCAGCTGGATGGGCTCCAACGCCATCCACAAGGCCGCCCCCATCCTCGCGAAGCTGGCCGCCTACGAGCCGCGCCGCCCGGTCATCGACGGTCTGGAGTACCACGAGGGCCTCAACGCGGTACGCATCGAGGGGGGCGTGGCCGGCAACGTGATCCCGGACGCCTGCACGGTCGTCGTCAACTACCGGTACGCGCCCGACCTCAGCGGGGAGCAGGCGCTCGCCCACGTCCGCGAGGTCTTCGCGGACTGCGACATCGCCGAGTTCGTCGTCGACGACCACTCGGGGGCGGCCCTGCCCGGGCTCTCGCACCCGGCGGCCGCCGCGTTCATGGCGGCGGTCGGCGGCACGGCCCGGCCCAAGTTCGGCTGGACCGACGTCGCGCGCTTCGGCGACCTCGGCATCCCCGCGGTCAACTACGGGCCGGGCGACGCGCTCCTGGCCCACAAGCGGGACGAGCACGTCGTCGTCGAGCGGATCACCCGGTGCGAGCAGCGGCTGCGGGCCTGGCTGACCGACTGAGCCGGCTGCCGGAGCCCGTCAGGGGCGGGCGGGCCCTTCTTTCCAGCCGTCGGTAGCGGTGTGGCCTGCCGGAATTCCGCCATTCGTCATGTTCGCCGACCTACCCTGGCTGAGCACGCGCAACATCGTCAGCGGAGGGAGCACGGCATGGCCAACCCCGAGGGAAGCCCGTTTCCGGCGGAGCAGCGGCTCGAACAGCGGCTCGGACCGGTGCTGCGCCGCCGCGATCAGGTCCAGGCCGGCACCACCGATCAGCGTCTCCTCGACTCCGAGGGGGACTCGCAGTGGGTGCACACCGACCCCTGGCGGGTCATGCGCATCCAGTCCGAGTTCGTCGAGGGCTTCGGCGCTCTCGCCGAACTGCCCAGCGCCATCAGCGTGTTCGGCTCGGCCCGCACGCCGGCCGGATCACCCGACTACGAGGCCGGCGTGCGGATCGGCCGGGCCCTGGTCGACGCGGGCTTCGCCGTGATCACCGGCGGCGGGCCTGGCGCGATGGAGGCCGCCAACAGGGGAGCGCGGGAGGGCAACGGCATCTCCGTCGGCCTCGGCATCGAGCTGCCCTTCGAGCAGGGGCTCAACCCGCACGTCGACATCGGGATCAACTTCCGCTACTTCTTCGTGCGCAAGACCATGTTCGTCAAGTACGCCCAGGGTTTCGTGGTGCTGCCGGGCGGACTCGGTACCCTGGACGAGCTGTTCGAGGCGCTGACCCTGGTGCAGACGCGCAAGGTCACCCGGTTCCCGATCGTGCTGTTCGGCACGGAGTACTGGGGCGGCCTCGTCGACTGGCTGCGCACCACCGTGGTCGGCCAGGGCAAGGCGTCCGAGGGCGACCTCCTGCTCTTCCACGTCACCGACGACGTGGACGAGGCGATCGCCCTGGTCACCAAGGAGTCCGGGCGCTAGGCAGGCCTCAGGCGAGCCCCCGGCGGGCCACCGCCGGGGGCCGGTGGCCCGCGATCGAGGCCACCATGTCCAGGACCTGACGGGTCTCCGCGACCTCGTGGACGCGGTACACCCGGGCGCCCAGCCAGGCGGAGACCGCCGTCGTCGCGAGCGTCCCGATCACCCGTTCCTTCACCGGGCGGTCCAGCGTCTCGCCCACGAAGTCCTTGTTGGAAAGGGAGACGAGGACCGGCCAGCCCGTGTCGGCCATCTCCTCCAGACGCCGGGTCGCCTCCAGGCTGTGCCGGGTGTTCTTCCCGAAGTCGTGCCCGGGGTCGATCATGATCCCGTCCGGTCGCACGCCCAGCTCGACGGCCCGCTCGGCCAGTCCCAGGGTGACCCGCAGGATGTCCGCCATGACGTCCTCGTACGCGATCCGGTGCGGCCGGGTGCGCGGCTCCACCTCGCCCGCGTGGGTGCAGACGAGACCGGCGCCGTAACGGGCCGCGACCTCGGCGAGCTTCGGGTCGAAGCCTCCCCACGCGTCGTTCAGGACGTCCGCGCCTGCCTCGCAGACCGCGGCGGCCACGTCGTGCCGCCAGGTGTCCACGCTGATGACGACCTCGGGGAAGCGCCGGCGGACCTCGGCCACGAACCCGACCGTGCGCCGCGCCTCCTCCTCGGCGGTGACCTCCTCGCCGGGACCCGCCTTGACCCCGCCGATGTCGATGATGGCCGCGCCCTCGGCCACCGCCTGCTCCACGCGGGCCAGCGCGGGCTCGTCCCGGAAGGTCGCGCCCTGGTCGTAGAAGGAGTCGGGGGTCCGGTTCACGATGGCCATGATCACCGGTTCGTACGCGGTGAATTCGCGCCGGCCAAGCCGCAGCGTGCCGCGGTCCGTTCCGCTGTGCATCCCCTGTTGATCCTTTGCTGTGGGTCCGGCCGTTGTTCGCCTGCGACCCTAACTGTCAGTGCCGCATGGCACGATCGGACCCGACAGTTTCCGGCGTCGGGAAGGCTCGCTCGTGTTCTGGTTCTTGCTGATCGCGATGGTCGTCGTGGTCACCGCGGTGACCCTCGCCGTGGTGGGCGGCGGCGGCGACGAGTCGGCGGTGCTGTCCGATGCCGAGCCGGAACACCTGGTGGACCCGCTGCCCGAGCACCGCCCGGTGGTCCGGGCCGACGTGGAGGCGCTGCGCATCCCGGTGGTCCTGCGGGGCTACCGGATGGCGGACGTGGACGACGTCCTGAGCCGGCTCGGCGCCGAACTCGCCGAGCGCGACGCACGGATCGCCGAGCTCCGGTCGGCGGCGCGCCCGGCGCTCCACGACCGGCAGACGGCGCAGCCCGGCCCGGCCGCCGCCGCGCGGCCCGGACCGGCCGCGCCCGAAGCCCGCGAGGACGTGCTCCCGGGCTCCGGCCAGGACCTGGTGACGCCCCCTCACCGGGCCGACCCGACCGACGAGGAGCCCCGGCGATGAGTGACGCGATCCCCGGGCCCGACGGGCGGCTCCGCTGCCCCTGGGGGCTCTCCACCGAGGACTACGTGGCCTACCACGACACCGAGTGGGGCCGCCCGGTCCACGGCGACGACGCGCTGTACGAACGGCTCTGCCTTGAGGCCTTCCAGTCCGGTCTCTCCTGGATCACGATCCTGCGCCGCCGCGACGGCTTCCGGCGGGCCTTCGCCGGATTCGAGATCGCGGCGGTGGCCGAGTTCACCGAGGCCGACAAGGAGCGCCTGCTCGGCGACGCGGGCATCATCCGCAACCGCCTCAAGATCGAGGCGACGGTCGCCAACGCGCAGGCCCTGGCCGCTTGGTCGCCCGGCGAGCTCGACGACCTCATCTGGTCGTACGCGCCGGACCCGGCCACCCGGCCGGCCCCCCGCACGCTCTCCGAGGTGCCGGCCGTCACCGACGAGTCGACGGCCCTGTCCAAGGCGCTCAAGAAGCGCGGCCTGCGCTTCATCGGGCCGACCACGGCGTACGCCCTGATGCAGGCCTGCGGCCTGGTCGACGACCACCTCGCGGACTGCGTGGCGCGGGGCGGCGCCTGAGCACCGCCCCGCTCCGGGGGGACGGGCTCGGCGTCCGTCCACCCGGGGCACCCCTACCTGCGGCAGCCCGGCTCAGCGCCCGACGTACTTCGGCTTCTCCTTGGCGAGGAACGCGGCCACCGCGATGGCGTGGTCCTCGGACGCGCCCGCCTTCGCCTGGAGTTCGTCCTCCTTCTCCAGCGTCTGGGCCAGCGTGTGCCCCGCGCCATAGGCCAGGGACGCCTTGAGGGCCCCGTACGCGACGGTCGGGCCCTCGGCGAGGGTCCGGGCCACCGCGAGCGCCGCCGAGGCCAGCTCGGCGGCCGGTACGACCTTGTTGACCAGGCCGATCTCATACGCCTCCGCGGCGGGGACGGAACGCGGGAACAGCAGCAGATCGGCGGCGCGGGACTGGCCGATCAGCCGGGGCAGCGTCCACGAGACGCCCGAGTCGGCGGTCAGGGCCACCCCGGCGAACGAGGTGTTGAACGCGGCCGTGTCCGCGACCACCCGGTAGTCCGCGGCCAGCGCGAAGCCGAGCCCGGCGCCCGCCGCCACGCCGTTGACCCCGGCCACCACGGGCTTGGGCATCTCGGTGAGCGCCGTCAGGATCGGGTTGTAGTGCTCGCGCACGGTGCTCATGGTCTGCCCGGTGCCCGCCTCGCGGTCCGCGGTGAGCGAGGCCACGTGCTCCTTGAGGTCCTGGCCGACGCAGAACGCCCGGCCGGTCGCGGTCAGCAGCACGGCCCGTACCGCGGTGTCCGAGGCGGCGGCCCGCACGGCCTCGCGCAGCGCGACCTTGGCCTCGGTGTTCATGGCGTTCATGGCCTCGGGCCGGTTGATCGTGATCGTCGCGAGCCCGTCGCTCACCTCGTACAGCACGGTGTCGGCCATGGTGGGATCCCCTCCGTCGCGGATGCTTCTCAGCTGTCGTATCCGCTCAGCATGGCGGAGATCACGAGCGCCGGGCATGTGACCTGCGTCTAACAATCCGGCTACCGTCGGGAACCGGCGGCGGCGAAGTATCGCAGGCGGATCGCCGAATTGAGTGGTTTTGATAGAGCGCGTTGCCCAAGCGATGCGGACCGATGTTGGTCATCGGGTCCTGCCATGCGGGATAATGACCTGGAAGCAATGTGTTCGATGCCGTGACGCGTGCCCAATCCCGGGGGCCGTCGGCTGACGATGAGCTGGTTTCAGGAAGGGGAACGAGCATGGCGGCCATGAAGCCGCGGACGGGCGACGGCCCGCTCGAGGTGACCAAGGAGGGGCGGGGCATTGTCATGCGCGTTCCGCTCGAAGGCGGCGGTCGGCTTGTCGTCGAGCTGACTCCGGACGAGGCCGACGCCCTCGGCGACGCCTTGAAGAAGGTCGTCGGCTGACTTAGCGGCACGACCCAGACTCTTCACCGCCCCGGTTCGGCACACACGAGAATGTGTGCCGAACCGGGGCGGTGTCGTATGCGGGGGCCGCGCCGGGCGGATCAGCCGCGGCGCACCGCGCAGAGCAGTCCGTCGCCGACCGGCAGCAGCGAGGCCAGCAGCTCGGTGCTCTCGCGCACCGCGCGCAGCAGTTCGCGCAGCCGCAGCACCTCGGCCGGCTGGGCCGCCGAATCCACGGTGCGGCCGTCGGCGAAGACGCCCTCGAAGCAGACGATTCCGCCGGGCCGCAGCAGGCGCAACGATTCAGCGAGCACATCGAGCGACTCCAACGGGTCGCCGTCGCAGAACACCAGGTCGTACCCGCCGTCCGCGAGCCGGGGCAGCACGTCCAAGGCGCGCCCGGGAATGAACCGGGCCCGGTTGGCGGCGAAGCCCGCCGCGCGGAAGGCCTGCTTGGCGAACTGCTGGCGGTCCGGCTCCGGGTCGACGGTGGTCAGCACGCCGTCCGGCCGCAGCCCCTGGAGCAGATAGATGCCGGAGACGCCGGTGCCGGTGCCGATCTCCGCGACCGCCTTGGCGTCCGCCGTGGCAGCGAGCAGCCGCAGCGCGGCGCCTGTCCCCGGGGACACCGAACGCAGGCCCGCGTCCCGGGACCGGTCACGGGCCCAGTGCAGTGCGTCGTCCTCGGCGACAAAGGCGTCAGCGAACGCCCAGCTCGTCTGCCGGTTGGCGGTAATGGCCCTCTCCTGTCCCCTTGGTTGGCGCAACGGTGACTGTATCCGCTGGCGTCGGGAACTCGCAGATGGGACCGCGCGTTATGGGGGCAGGGGAACAGCGGGGGAGCGTATGGACGGGTTCAGGGGAGAGGACCGGAAGCCGGTCCCAAATGCACGTAAAGATTCTTATCCGGAGCTAACGGGCGAGGTGGCTATGGTAGGGGCTCCACTGGACACCACCAGAGCCGACAGGGGAGGTGCGGCTGCGCCTGTGGATCGGGGAGGAGTGCTGCGGCGCTTTCTCAGGTCGGCGGGTGAGCCGAAATCCGTGACCAACTTTGCTGACCGCTCCCGCGCTACCAGCTCCGCAACCACCGCGACGTTCGCCGACGCGGATTCCCAGGCGTGGACTCCCCCTACGTGGGAGGAGATCGTCAGCACGCACAGCGGTCGGGTCTACCGCCTCGCCTACCGTTTGACGGGAAACCAGCACGACGCCGAGGACCTGACGCAAGAGGTCTTCGTCCGTGTCTTCCGCTCCCTGTCGACGTACACACCGGGCACGTTCGAGGGCTGGCTGCACCGCATCACCACCAACCTCTTCCTGGACATGGTCCGCCGCCGTCAGCGCATCCGCTTCGACGCGCTCGGCGACGACGCGGCGGAGCGACTGCCCAGCCGCGAGCCCAACCCCCAACAGGCCTTCAACGACGCCCACTTCGACGCCGACGTCCAGCAGGCGCTCGACACCCTGGCGCCCGAGTTCCGTGCGGCCGTGGTCCTCTGTGACATCGAGGGTCTCTCCTACGAGGAGATCGCCGCCACCCTCGGGGTGAAGCTCGGTACCGTCCGCAGCCGGATCCACCGCGGGCGTTCCCATCTGCGCAAGGCCCTCCAGCACCGTTCGCCCGAAGCCCGCGCCGAGCAGCAGCGCGCCCTCGCGGGGGTGGCGCCGGGAGCTCTCGGGGTGGCCGGAGAGGGGATGGCGTGAGTGGTTCGAGTCCCACCCCGGCGGAACTGCATCTCGGGGACCGGCTCGCGGCCCTGGTCGACGGCGAGCTGAACCACGATGCCCGCGAGCGTGTCCTGTCCCATCTGGCGACCTGCGCCAAGTGCAAGGCGGAGGCCGACGCCCAGCGCAACGTGAAGAACGTCTTCGCCCAAGCGGCCCCGCCGCCGCCCTCCGAGGGCTTCCTGGCCAGGCTCCAGGGTCTGCCCGGCGGACCGGCCGGCACCGGAGGTGACGACGACGGCTCCGGGGGACCGTTCGGCGGGGGACGCCGAGCCGACGGGTTCTTCGCCGGATCCGGAGTGCTGAGCCCCCCGGCCGCCGACCCCGGGGACCCGCGCGTTCCCCGCCCGGGCGGTTTCGGCTACGTCCCGGTCGGCTCCCACGCGGCCGTGCTGCCCGACGCGCTGCGCGGCGGCTTCCGCATCCACGAAGTGGGCAGGTCCGAGCCGGACCGGCCGGGCTCGCCCTGGCGCGGCCGCAGGTTCGCGTTCGCCGCGGCGAGTGCCGTGTCCCTCGCGGCCATCGCGCTGGGCGGCACACTGCCGTTGAGCTCGACGTCCGGGGCCCGTGCCGCCGGGGCAGGCAGCAATGTCGTGCCCATGCGGTCCAACGGCCCTGCCCCGAGCGGGAGTTCGGCCGAGGACCGGCGCCGCGGTGGGGCGGCAAGCCTCCTCTCGGCGATGTCGGCCCAGTCCACGACGCCCACTGCGCCGGGCCCGCGCGTCCTGAACGCCCTGCCGGCGCAGAACGGTCCCGTGCAGCCCCTGGGCGGCGCATTCCCGGCGGCCCGGCTGAACGGCTCCGCGCTGCCGCCGCTGATACGGCCCGCGGTGGCGACGCTGCCGCTCACCACGACGGACCTGACGACCGGGGTGCTCGCCGCCGCGCCCTCCGCGACCCCCGCGCCGCCGCAGCAGCTCGCCGCGCCGATCGCCCCCGGGCTCCCGCTGGCCGCCCGGCGCTGACCGCGCTCTGCCGCCGCCCCGGGCAACCTGGTTGAATCCCGGGGAGGGGTGCTCGTCGGAGCACGCAGGGAAGCCAGTCGCGGGGAGAGCATGAACGAGCAGCCCACCGGGCCGAAGCCGAAGTGGTGGAGCCGTCCGCAGGCCGACCGCCCCCGCCCCACGGAACCCCCGGCCGACGCCTACGACTTGGCCCCGCCGGCCGGGACGCCCGTACTCGCGGACGCCGGCCACGCCGCGGACCCCGGCCACGCCGCAGCCGCCGCGTCCTCCGCGTCCCCCGAGCAGGAGCGTGCCGACGCCGCGGAACCCAGTGCTGACACACCGTCAGATGCTGCGCGCGACGCGGAGCCCATATCAGGCGGCCCGCCCCGAGAGCCCATGGCTCCGGCGACGCCGCCGAGCCTTCCCGCGGAGTCCGGGGCCACCCCGCCCGGGGCCGGCGATCACACACCGGCGCCCGACCCGGCCCCGGCGCCGAGCGCCCCCGAGCCGGAGGCTCCGCTGACCATCCCGGCCACCGGGCCCGCCGAGCCGGTCCAAGCCGAGGCACCCCCGGCCCCGCGCCAGCCCCTGCACGCTCCCGATCCGTACGGCACGCCGCCCTACGGCGGACCCGGGCCGTGGGCGCCCGCGCCGCCCGTGCAGCGGCCCGTACCGACACCGCCGGGCGGCACCGCGCTGCCGCCCCCGCCCCCGTACGCCGCCGGCCAGGCACCCGCATCCGAGGTCCCTTACGCCGCACCCGCCACCCACCCCGCACACCCCGCCCCGCAGTGGACGCAGTACGACCCCTGGAGCGCCCCGGGGGAGCCGTTCACCAAGGCGGGGGAGCCGGGGCCCAGGAGGCGGCGGCGCGGGGCGCTGCTTGCCGGGGCGGTGCTGCTCGCCCTGGTCGCCGGATGCATCGGCGGCGGTGTGGGCGCGTACGTCGAACGCAACGGCGGTATCACCAGCAGCGTCAAGCTGCCGCAGTCCGGCAAGGAGCCGCTGGGCAGGGCGCCGGACAGTGTCGCCGGGATCGCCGCGAGCGCGCTGCCGAGTGTGGTCACCATCCATGTCACCGGCGCCACCGAGTCCGGCACCGGCACCGGCTTCGTCCTCGACGACGCCGGGCACATCCTGACCAACAACCACGTGGTGAAGGCCGCGGGTGACTCCGGGAAGATCTCGGTGACCTTCAGCGGCGGCGAGAGCGTCGCCGCCACGGTGGTCGGCCGGGACACCGGTTACGACCTCGCGGTGGTCAAGGTCAGCGGCGTATCGGGGATGAAGCCGCTTGCGCTGGGCAACTCCGACAACGTCCTGGTCGGTGACCCGGTGGTGGCGATCGGCGCGCCCTTCGACCTCTCCAACACGGTCACGTCCGGCATCATCAGCGCCAAGGAGCGCCCGATCACCGCGGGCGGCGAGGACGGCGACGGCAGCGACGTCAGCTATGTCGACGCGCTCCAGACCGACGCCCCGATCAACCCGGGGAACTCCGGCGGCCCGCTCGTCGACTCCAAGGCCCGCGTGATCGGGATCAACAGCGCGATCCGATCGGCAGGGAGCGGCGGCGCGGAGGGCGGCGGCGGTCAGGCCGGCTCGATCGGGCTCGGCTTCGCCATACCGATCAACCAGGCCAAGCGGGTGGCCGAGGAGCTGATCAACACCGGTAGGGCCACGCATCCGGTGATCGGCGTCACGCTCGACATGAAGTTCACCGGCGACGGCGCCCGCGTGGCCGACAAGGCGCTCGACGGCAAACCGTCCGTCACCGCGGACGGCCCCGGGGCCAAGGCGGGCATCAGGCCGCAGGACGTGATCACCAAGGTGGACGGCCAGCGGGTGCACGGCGCCGAGGAGTTGATAGTGAAGGTCCGCGCGCACCGCCCCGGCGACCAGCTGCGTCTCGCCCTCACGCGGGACGGCAGGGAACAGGAACTCACGCTGACGCTCGGCTCCGCCTCCTGAGGCTCTTCTGGACGGAACGGGACGGGCCGGTCAGGACTCCCCGGGACGGGCCGGTGCGGAGCCACCCGGGACGGGCCCGTGCCGCGCCCGGCGTCCCACCGGCCCCGTGCCGATGCCCAAAGGTCACCCCGCGGGTACCGCGGCGACAGTTTCGCCGGGTACCGTGGAGCGGTCCATGACCGGACGCGGGGCTGAGAGACAAGCGCCGAGATCGCGCGCACTGAGAACACGAGGAGCAGCGGGTGTTCAACGACATCGGGCCCATGGAGCTGGTCACACTCGTGGTCCTCGCCGTGCTCATCTTCGGCCCGGACAAGCTTCCCAAGCTGATCCAGGACGTGTCGAACATCATCCGCAAGGTGCGCAGCTTCTCCGAGAGCGCCAAGCAGGACATCCGGGCCGAGCTGGGCCCCGAGTTCAAGGACTTCGAGTTCGAGGACCTGAACCCCAAGAACTTCGTCCGCAAGCAGCTGATGGACAACGACGACCTGGGCCTGAAGGAGATCCGCAACAGTTTCGACCTCCGCAAGGACATGGAAGAAGTCGCGGACGCGGTGCACGGCCGCGAATCGGCCCCCGCCACCACGGCCGCCAACGGCTCGGCGAACGGTTCGGGCACCCCCGACCTCCTGAAGAAGCGCGAGAAGCTGGAGCCGGGCGAGCGCCCGCCCTTCGACGCCGACGCCACCTGACAGGCGCCGATACCCGCTCGTACACGCCAATCCGACATGGGCTTTTCCGGCGAGCCCCGAAGAGATGGCTATCCTCCATCTGTCCGGATGCCAGGACGCCCGAGGGGGGCGGGCCGCTCCGGACGCAACTGATCTAGGAGGCGGCCGGGCAGATGGAGACGACAAGCCGGGTAGCGGGGCAGTCCCCTCAAGGGGGGCCCGAGGGTGCCGGGGCCACACCGGAGGGAGTGCCGGGCGCCCGGCGCACGGTCGACGGCTATCTGCGCGCGCCCTTCCCCTGGTACGGACTCGACGAGGCGTTCACCGGGCCGCGCTGGCTGATGCAGGTGGCGCTCGCCGCCGACGACACGGTCCAGCACGGCTCGGTCGGCCACGGTGACGAGCCCTCGATACGGCCCGAAGCGCCGGGCGGCACGGCCGAGCGCGAGCGCTTCGCGGTGGTCGTGAGCATCCCCGCCAACCCGGTGCGCCGCAGCGGCGACGGCACGGGCGTCCTGGAAGCCACCTCGGTCTCCTCGGCGGCCTGGCTGGCCGGCTCGGGGCTGCTCTCCTTCACCTGGCCGGCGCAGATGGACCACGTCCTGCGTGGCGAATGGCTGGACCAGCAGACCGAGACGGCCTGGGAGCTCGCCGACGATCTGGCCGGCCCCGACTGGTCGACGCTCTCGCTCCCGGTGGACGGCGAACCGACCGAGTTCCACTATCGCGAGTCCGAGTTCGGCTGGATCCTCGCGGGCTCGGCCCGGAGCGGGGTGCACCTGGGCGCGTACGGTCGCGGCCTGAGCGCCTACGGGCTCGGCTTCTCCGTGGTCAAGGACATCGCCTCGTACGAGTGAGTACGCGGTGAGCGGGCCGGGAGCGTGCCGTGAGCGCGCGGTGGGTCAACGGCGGTACCGGTAAGGGGCACCCCGCAATAGCGGGGTGCCCCTTACCGGTACCGCGCGCGCGTCCAGGGCGGATGCCGGCGCGCACCCGCCGGTGGGCCGCCGCGAGGCACGCTTCCGTTGCCTCGCCGCCCGGGTCGCGCAGGGTCACACTGGAAGGGGATCGGGGATCGGGGATCGGGGATCGGGGATCGGGGATCGGGGGCCGTGGGCCGAGGCATGGGAGGCACCCGTGGCGCACACCCGCAGCACCGACGTACTGATCGTGGGCGCCGGCCCCGTCGGCCTGAGTGCCGCCGCCGAGCTGGCCCGGCACGGAGTCCGCGTGCGGCTCGTCGAACGGCTGCCGGCCCGGCTGCTCTACGCGAAGGCGGTGGGCGTCCAGCCCCGCACCCTGGAGATCTGGGACCGGATGGGACTGGCCCGCAGGATCATGGAGGCGGCCGTGCCGCTCCACGGCCAGCTGACCTACGTCAATGGTGTCGAGCAGCCGCGGATGGAGCTGGAACTGCCGCCCGAGGTGCCGTACGGGTTCGCGGCACTGCCGCAGTACGAGACCGAGCGCCTCCTGGAGGAGTACCTCGCCGGTCTGGGCACGGCCATCGAGCGCGAGACGGAACTGCTGTCCTTCAGCCAGGACCCGGACGGGGTGACCGCCCTGCTGCGCACCGCCGCAGGGGGCGAGGAGGAGATCCGGGCCGGGTATCTGGTCGGCTGCGACGGCGCGCACAGCGCGGTCCGCAAGGGGCTCGGGCTCTCCTTCGAGGGAGGCGCCTTCCCCACCTCGTACATGCTGGCCGACGTGGAGGCGGACTGGGACCTGCCGGCCGGCTACAGCGTGCGGGCCAGCCACCGTGCGGCGGACGGCACGGTCGACGACCTGCTGGTCTGTGTGCCGCTGCCCGGGGTGCACCGGTACCGCCTGTCCATGCCGGCCGCGCCCGAGCTCCTCGCGGACGGCCCGGCCGCGGACGGCCCGGCCGCGGACGGCCCGGCCGCCGGGGCGCCCGCGGACGGCATCGCCCACGGCCTGGGCGGCGAGCGGCTCCCCGAGCTGTCCCAGATCCAGGCCGTCGTCGACCGGCTCGCGCCGAGGCCCTCCGTGCTCTCCCGGATGCGCTGGTCCTCGGTGTTCCGCATCAGCCACCGGATCGTCGACCGCTACGGCGAGGGCCGGGTCTTCGTCGCCGGGGACGCCGCGCACATCCATCCGCCCACCGGTGCCCAGGGCATGAACACCGGCATCCAGGACGCCTGCAACCTGGCCTGGAAGCTCGCCCTCGTCCTGCGGGGTTCGGCCGGGCCCGCCCTGCTCACCAGCTACGACGCCGAACGCCGCCCGGTGGGCGAGGAGGTGGTGGGGCGGACCGTGCGGCACGCCGCCCACGGCGTCCAGGCCGACCCGGACGACGGGCGGACGCTGATGCTGCGCGAGGCGCAGTTGCTGATCGGCTACCGTGACGGCCCGCTCGCCACGACCCCGTACGGTCCCGCCGACGCGCCCCAGCCGGGCGATCGCGCCCCGGACTGCGACGGCCTCGCCGCGCCGCTGCCCGCCTACCGGATGCGGCTGCTCGACGTGCTGCGCGGCCGCCCCGGGCACGCCGTGATCCTCTATCTGCCCGACCCCACCGATCCGGTCGCGGCCCAGGCCGCCGCCGAACTCGAAGGCGCCCGCGCACTCGGGGCGGGGGCACCCGGTCGAGCGCCGGGGCTGCGGACGGTGGCGGTGGCCGGCCAGGGGATCGAAGCCCTGGAGCCCGGCACTCCGACGGCCCGCTCCCCGCTGCCGAGCCCGGCCGACGTGTCGGCCGTCGTGGAGCTGCCGGTGCCCGGATACCTGGACACGGCAGGGGAGTTCGCGCGGCTCTACCGCCCCCAGGGCCCGACCGGTTTCATCGTCCGGCCCGACGGACAGCTCGGGGCCCGCTTCCCGCTCCACCGGACGAAGGAGGCGCTGGCCGAGTACTGCGCGGCACTGTCGGTCCCGGCGTAGCAGGGGAGCGTCGGTCCCGGCGTAGCCGTGGAGCGCCGCCGCGTGGGGCCGGAGCGTGCCGCGCGGGGGGCCGGGGCGCCGAGCGACGCCCCGGGCGCCCGGCTAGAACTTGTTGCGCGGGGTGATCCCGAGGGACATGCCCGACAGGCCGCGGGCACGGCCGCCGAGCTTGCCCGCGATGGCGCGCAGGGCGGCACCGGCCGGGGAGTCGGGGTTGGACAGGACGACGGGACGGCCGTCGTCGCCGCCCTCGCGCAGCCGGACGTCGATCGGAATGGAGCCGAGCACCGGCACGGTGGCACCGGTCGTCCTGGTCAGCCCGTCGGCGACCTTCTGGCCGCCCCCGGTGCCGAACACGTCGACCATCTCGTCGCAGTGCGGGCAGGGCAGGCCCGCCATGTTCTCGACGACGCCGACGATCTTCTGGTGGGTCTGCACGGCGATGGAACCGGCCCGCTCGGCCACCTCGGCGGCGGCCTGCTGCGGGGTGGTCACGACGAGGATCTCGGCGTTGGGCACCAGCTGGGCCACCGAGATCGCGATGTCACCGGTGCCCGGCGGCAGGTCGAGCAGGAGGACGTCCAGGTCGCCCCAGTACACGTCCGCGAGGAACTGCTGGAGCGCGCGGTGCAGCATCGGGCCGCGCCAGACGACCGGGGCGTTGCCCGGCGTGAACATGCCGATGGAGATGACCTTCACGCCGTGCGCCGACGGCGGCATGATCATGTTCTCGACCTGGGTGGGCCGGCCGTCGGCGCCCAGCATGCGCGGCACCGAGTGGCCGTAGATGTCGGCGTCCACGACGCCGACCTTCAGGCCGTCCGCCGCCATCGCGGCCGCCAGGTTGACCGTGACCGAGGACTTGCCGACGCCGCCCTTGCCGGAGGCGACCGCGTACACCCGGGTCAGCGAGCCGGGCTGGGCGAAGGGCACCTCGCGCTCGGCGGTGCCGCCGCGCAGCGCGGACGCGAGGTCCTTGCGCTGTTCGTCGCTCATCACGTCGAGCGTGACGTCGACACGGGTGACGCCCTCGACCCGCTCGACCGCCTCCGTGACGTTCTTCGTGATGGTCTCGCGCATCGGGCAGCCGGAGACGGTCAGATACACCGTGACGGCAACTGCCCCGTCCTCGCCGATCTGCACCGATTTGACCATGCCGAGCTCAGTGATCGGTCGGTGGATCTCGGGGTCGTTCACCGTCGCCAGTGCCTCAAGCACCGCGTCTTCCGTAGCCATACGGTCGATGGTACGGCGCTTACCGCACAGTACGGAAAGCCCTGTCAGCGGTCGCCTTCGTCACGTCCGTACGGCCGCTCCGGCGGGAATAGGTGCCGGCGCTCCTCCATCTCCTTGACCAGGTCCTGGAGTTCGGAGCGGATCCAGTCGCGCGTGGCCACCTCGCCGAGGCCCATCCGCAGGGCGGCGATCTCCCGGGTCAGGTACTCGGTGTCGGCGATGGACCGCTCGTTCTGCTTGCGGTCCTGCTCGTGGGTGACCCGGTCGCGGTCGTCCTGCCGGTTCTGCGCGAGCAGGATCAGCGGGGCCGCGTAGGAGGCCTGGAGCGAGAGGGCCAGCGTGAGGAAGATGAAGGGGTAGTTGTCGAAGCGCAGGCTGCTCGGCGCGAAGATGTTCCAGGCGACCCACAGGATGATGATCAGGGTCATCCAGACGATGAACCGCCCGGTGCCCAGGAACCGCGCGATCCGCTCGCTGAACCGCCCGAACGCCTCCGGGTCCCACTCCGGCAGCAGCCGTACGCGCCCCGAACGCGGCTGGTCGAGCCGGGCGCGGCCGCGGGCCACGGCGCTCGCCCCGCTCGCCCGGGTGCGCTCCTCCCCGCGGTCAGTGCTGCCCATCGGGCACCCCCTCAGGCCCGTGGAACTCCGTCTCGCGCCAGTCGTCCGGCAGCAGGTGGTCGAGCACGTCGTCGACGGTCACGGCGCCGAGCAGCGAGCCGCTCTCGTCCACCACGGGCGCGGCCACCATGTTGTACGCGGCGAGGAAGCTGGTCACCGAGGGCAGCGAGGCGTTCGGCGGCAGCGGCTTCAGATCGCTGTCCACCACCGAGCTGACCAGCGTGAACG
This sequence comes from Streptomyces sp. CB01201, assembly GCF_002803085.1. Lineage (GTDB taxonomy): Bacteria > Actinomycetota > Actinomycetes > Streptomycetales > Streptomycetaceae > Streptomyces > Streptomyces hundungensis. Next base: position 283,504 of record NZ_NNBJ01000004.1, read on the forward strand.
GCGGCTCGCGCAGCAGCCGCTGGAAGTGGACCATGCCGAGGTACTTGCCGGTCGGCGTCTCGTCCGGCGGCCGGCAGACGTACACCTGCGCGGCGAGCGCGGGCGAGAGGTCCTGCTGGCGCACCCGGGCCAGCGCGTCCGCGACCGTCGCGTCGGGGCGCAGCACGATCGGCTCGGTCGTCATCAGGCCGCCCGCCGTGCGCTCCTCGTACGAGAGCAGCCGTCGCACGTCCGCCGCGTCGTCGGGCTGCATCAGGGTCAGGAGGCGCTCCTTGTCCTCCTCGGGCAGCTCGGAGAGCAGGTCGGCGGCGTCGTCCGGGTCCATCGCCTCCAGGACGTCGGCGGCCCGCTCGTCCTTCAGCTTGCCGAGGATCTCCACCTGGTCGTCGTCCGGCAGCTCCTCCAGGACGTCCGCGAGCCGGTCGTCGTCGAGGGCGGCGGCCACCTCGGCCCGGCGCTTGGGGGAGAGGTGGTGCATGACGTTGGCGAGGTCGGCGGGGCGCAGCTGCTCGAAGGTGGCGACCAGGTTCTCGGCGCCCTGCCCGTGCTCCTCCAGGGAGAATCCGGTGACGGCCGACCACTCGACGGTCAGCGTCTCGCCCTTGCGGCGCAGCGCGCCCGACTTGCCGCGCCGGACGAAGACCTTGTCGATCTCCCAGTCGCGGCGGGCCGGAAGCTGCTGGATCGCCACGTCCAGGACGGTCACCTGCTCGCCGTTCTCGACCAGGGTGACCCGGCGGTCGAGCAGTTCACCGAGGACCAGGCGCTCGGTGGGCCGCTGCTCGAAGCGGCGCAGATTGACCACGCCGGTGGTGATGACCTGGCCCGATTCGACTCCGGTGACCCGGGTCATGGGCAGGAAGATGAGCCGCCGGCTCACGACTTCCACGACGATGCCGAGCAGCCGGGGAGGCCTGCGGCCGACCCGCAGCATCGCCACGAGGTCGCGCACCCGGCCGACCTGGTCGCCGTTGGGGTCGAAGACGGCTACGCCGGAGAGGTGCGATACGAAGACCCGGGGGGCGCCTGCCGCCATACGAGCGCCTCCTTACTGTTCAGGGTTGCTCCGCACCACCGCGATCGCTGCGGGACAAGGGCTTCAGGCTAGCCGGTGGCGGCGGGGTACGCCCTTGCGGGTCGTCCGTCCGGAGCTCTGCCGAGCAGCGTATGCACTGCGGGTAGGGTGCGGTCTGCCGACCCCCTACATCCATGTGAGAGGCAGTGCGCAGGTGACCTCATCCCCCTTGTCCGTACGGGTGCGGGGCCGGGCCCGCCGGGCCGCACTGCCCGTCGCGCTGTGCGCGGGCCTCGCCGCGGCGCTCACCGCCTGCGGCTCGGACCCCGACGAGGGGACCAACGGCGTCGGCAAGCTGTCCGCCCCCGAGATCGAGAGCAAGGCGCGCACGGCCGCGGACGGGGCGGACGCGGTGCGTCTGTCGGGAACCCTGGTCAGCAAGGGCGGCTCGTACAAGATCGACATGAAGCTGAAGGGCAGCGGCGGGTCGGGCACGGTCACCTCGCAGAAGAGCACGTTCGGGCTGCTGCGGGTGGGCGACGACCTGTTCCTCAAGGCGGGCGCCGGTTTCTGGTCGCGCAGCGAGTCGGGCGGCGCGGCCCAGGCCGCGGGCAAGCTCGACGACAAGTACGTCAAGGTGCCGTCGGGCGACCCCGCCTACCAGCAACTGCGCGGCTTCACCGACAAGTCGGTCCTGCTCAAGGGGATGCTGGGGCTCCAGGGCACCCTGTCGAAGGGAGACCGCTCGGAGGTCGGCAAGGTCCGTACGGTCCGGATCGAGGCGGGCAAGGACGGCGAGGGCGGCACCCTCGACGTCTCCCTCCAGGGCACGCCCTACCCGCTGCGCTTCGAGCGCGCGGGCGGCGCGGGAGTCCTCGAACTCGCCGACTGGAACCAGGACTTCACGCTCGCGCCGCCGTCGAAGGACGCGACAGTGGACTACGGCCACCAGCTTCCGACGACATGATCCGGACGGCCGCCGGGGGCGGGGTCAGCGCCGCTTGCGCTTGAGGAGCAATCGCGGCAGCGCCGCCGGTACCGGGTGCCGGGTGGTCGCCGATGTGGGCACGGGCGCGGCGGCCAGGGAGGAATCCGGGGCCGCTTCCAAGGACCCGAGCGGCTCCAGGCGCACCAGGCGGCACTCCGCGGCCCAGCGGGCCGGCATCGCCTCGCCGTCGTGGGCGTTCAGCCGCTTGCCCTTGAGTTCGGCCACGGCCGTGTCCCAGGCCTCGGAGCCCGCCGGGATCTCCGACACCGACGCCGTCCAGGCGACGAGCCGGCCGCCCTTGTCCTTGGAGCGGACCGTCACCGTCGCCGTACCGCCGTCGGCCAGGCCGTCGAGCGGCTGCTCGCCGGGACCGCCCCCGACGACATACGCGGCCCCGTCGAGCCAGGCGTGCCACAGGGCGCGCTCGGCGCTCCCCCCGGTGCCGCGCACCCAGATGAGCCCGGACTTCTTCGTGGCCTCCTCGACCAGGGCCTGGTCGAGCAACGTCTGCGTCATGGGACCACAGTAGAGGCCCCGGGGAATAGTCAGTTCCGTAATCCGGCCATGCCCCTTACGCTGCCGCCGTGACCACTGCCGCCACCCCCGCGCCGGCCGTCGCCGCCTTCCCGCGCGTCGACCTCGTCCTGCTCGGTGTCGCCCTCGCCAGCGTCTCGCTGTCCGCGCCGCTCATCGCGGCCACCGCCGCGCCCGCGCTCGCCGTCGCGTTCTGGCGCAACGCCCTCGCGGTCGGCGCGCTGACCCCGGTGGCCTGGTTCAAGTACCGTGCCCGGCTGCGCGCGCTGACCCGGCGCGAGGTGGGCCTCACGCTCGGCGCGGGCGCCCTGCTGGCGCTGCACTTCGGGCTGTGGCTGCCGAGCCTGAGCATGACGTCCGTGGCCTCGTCGACCGCGCTGTGCACCACCACCCCGATCTGGACCACCCTCGCGCTGCGGCTGCGCGGCCACCGCCCGCCGGCCCTGGTGTGGAGCGGCACCCTGGCCGCCTGCGTCGGGGTCCTGCTGCTCACCGGCGTCGACCTCAGCCTTTCCTCGCGCGCGCTCGCGGGCGACGCGCTGGCGCTCGGCGGCGGCATCGCGGCCGCCGGGTACGTGCTGCTCGGCGCCGAGGTCCGCAGAACGGTGGACACCGTCCCGTACACCTACCTCTGCTACGGCACGGCCGCCGCCGGGCTCCTGGCGGCCTCGCTCGTCAGCGGGGCCGACCTCACCTCGTACGACGCCGGGACGTGGGTGAAGCTCGCCGTGCTCACGCTCGCGGCGCAGCTGCTCGGCCACTCCCTCCTGAACCGGGTGGTGGCGAGCCTCGGGCCGTCCGTCACCTCGACGGCGATCCTGCTGGAGACACCCGGCGCCGCCCTCATCGCCGCGCTCTGGCTCGGCCAGCAGCCTCCGGCCCTCGCCTACCCGGCGCTCCTGGTGATCCTGGCCGGGCTTGCGCTGGTCGTCCGGGCGAACCGCGCCAACTGACCGGTCAGAGCCAGCCGTTGCGCTTGAGGGTGCGGTGGATGGCGAAGCAGGCCACGGCCACCAGACCCATCGAGATCGGGTAGCCGTACTTCCAGTGCAGCTCGGGCATGTGGTCGAAGTTCATGCCGTACACCCCGCACACCATCGTCGGTACGGCGATGATGGCCGCCCAGGACGTGATCTTGCGCATGTCCTCGTTCTGGGCGACGGAGGCCTGGGCGAGGTTGGCCTGGAGGATCGAGTTGAGCAGCTCGTCGAAGCCGACGACCTGCTCCTGGACGCGGGCGAGGTGGTCGGCCACGTCACGGAAGTACTTCTGGATGTCCGGGTCGACGAGCCGCATCGGACGCTCGCTGAGGAGCTGCATCGGGCGCAGCAGCGGGGAGACCGCGCGCTTGAACTCCAGTACCTCGCGCTTGAGTTGATAGATCCGGCCGGCGTCCACGCCGCGCGGGCTGCCCTTGGCCGGGGCCGAGAAGACCTCGATCTCGACCTCGTCGATGTCGTCCTGCACCGCGTCCACGACGGCGAGGTAGCCGTCGACCACCTGGTCGGCGATGGCGTGCAGCACGGCGGAGGGACCCTTGGCGAGCAGCTCCGGATCGTCCTGGAGGCGCTTGCGCAGCGCGCGCAGCGAGCCCTGGCCGCCGTGCCGGACGGTGATGACGAAGTCCGGCCCGGTGAAGCACATCACCTCGCCGGTCTCCACGACCTCGCTGGTCGCGGTGAGTTCGGCGTGCTCCACGTAGTGGATGGTCTTGAAGACGGTGAACAGGGTGTCGTCGTAGCGCTCCAGCTTCGGCCGCTGGTGGGCGTGGACCGCGTCCTCCACGGCGAGCGGGTGCAGCCCGAACTCGGCTGCGATACCGGCGAATTCGGCCTCGGTCGGCTCGTGCAGACCGATCCACGCGAAGCCGCCGTCCTCGCGGACCCGGCGCATCGCCTCGCGCGGGGTGAGGCAGGTGTTCTCCTCGACGGAGCGCAGCCGCCGCCCGTCGCGGTAGACCGCGCAGTCCACGACGGCGCTGCTCGCCGACGGGTCGCGGGTGGTGTCGTAGCCGTTGTACGGGGTGCTGTTCTTGCGCAGTGCGGGGCGGACCACGGCACGCAGGTCACGGATCATCGACATGGCAGGACTCCTTCACGGAGGGGCCGTCGGGGCGTGACGCTCTGGAACTGCCCGAATGGGGACGTACTGCAATGAAGGGGGTCAAGGGGTCGAATCGACCCCGAAAGGCATTCATCGCACACGTTCGCACAGCGGGCGGCACCACAGGGGCACGCGGGGACGGCGTTCGCTACTGAAACGGACAACGCAAGGCGAGATGCTCTTCCGTTGGCGAAACGCCATGAGGTTCAGGTGTTTCCGGGCACGAGGGCCGGGTATGCACGCTCTCGGATCGACGAGAGTTCAGATCACCGGGGACAACGCAGCCGTGCGGAAGAGCGGTTGGTACTGCCAGGCCGACTTCGATCCATCGCAGCCCCACCTCCTCCAGCCGGTCCCCCGTGGGGGACTTCCTGCTGTCCCGAACAGCGGCCAAGACTATCAGCCCACTGTTGCGTCAAGCCCCGTCTTTGCCGCTTGCATACGCCTTCTATGCTCGGCCCATGGTTGATGTTCTTGCTCTGGTCGAGGCCCGGCTGCGCACCGCGCTGGGCGAGCCGGACGCGCGCGCGGCGGTCACCTTTCTCGGTACGGACCGCATCGAGGTGCTGCGGTTCACCGAGGGCGACATCGTCCGGTACGCGACCCTCGGCATGTCCGCCCAGCCGATGGGCGATCCGACCTCCGCGCTCGCCGACCCGGTGAAGGGCCCGCGGGCCGAGCTGGTCCTGTCGGTACGGGCCGGGCTGGCCGACACCGACAAGGTGCTCCGCCCGCTCGCCGTGCTGGCCGCGTCCCCGCAGGTGGAGGGCCTCGTGGTGGCCCCGGGCGCCTCGCTCGACCTGGGCGAACCGCTGTGGCCCGGCGCCCCCTTCGCCTCCGTGCTGGTCGCCGAGCCGGGAGGCCTGGTCGAGGACCTGGAGCTCGACGCCCCGCTGGACCCGGTGCGCTTCCTGCCGCTGCTCCCGATGACCTCGAACGAGGCGGCGTGGAAGCGGGTTCGCGGCGCGGCGGAGCTGGAGGAGCGCTGGCTGACCCGGGGCACGGACCTGAGGGACCCCCTGCGCCAGTCCGTCCCCCTGACCTGACCCCCACCCCTGGGGCTCCGCCCCAGACCCCGTCCGCGCCTGAACGGCGCTCGTCCTCAATCGCCGGACGGGCTGAAGATGCCGATGCGGGCCAGCACCGGGACGGCCAGGGGCGCGGGGAACTGCGCGAGCAACCACGCACGGCCCGCACCCGAAGGCCGAGGCCCCGGGGCGGGCACCGCGCGGGCGGGGATGCCGGTGCCGGCCGGCGCCGATCCGCTTAGGGACGCGGGGAACTGCGCGACCAGCCACGCACGGCCCGCACCCGAAGGCCGGGCCCCCGGGGCGGGCACCGCGCGGGCTGGGGATGCCGATGCGGGCCAGCACCGGGACGGCCAGGGGCGCGGGGAACTGCGCGGGCAACCACGCGCGGCCCGCACCTGAAGGCCGGGCCCCCGGGTGCGGGCACCGCACGAGCTGGGGATGCCGATGCGGGCCAGCACCGGGACGGCCAGGGGCGCGGGGAACTGCGCGGGCAACCACGCACGGCCCGCACCCGAAGGCCGGGCCCCCGGGTGCGGGCACCGCACGAGCTGGGGATGCCGATGCGGGCCAGCACCAGGACGGCCAAGGGCGCGGGGAACTGCGCGAGCAACCACGCGCGGCCCGCACCCGAAGGCCGAGGCCCCGGGGCGGGCACCGCGCGGGCGGGGATGCCGGTGCTGATCAGCGCCGGTCCTGCTGGGGCAAGAGCACCCCCCGCCCCCGCCGGAGGCAAACCGCTCAGTTCGCGAAGACCGACACCCCGTCCTCCGTGGCATGCGCCGGCCGCAGCTCCTCCGCCTCGTGCGTGAGCGAAGCCCGCCGCACCCACACGATCAGCGCGCCCAGCACCGCCGCGACGGCCGCGACGACGAACGGGATGTGGATGTTGCTCCACTCCTCGATCTTCGGCGCGAAGTAGGGGGCCGCCGCCGCGGCGAACCAGCGCACGAAGTTGTAGCCCGCGCTCGCCACCGGCCGGGGCGCGTCCGAGACCCCCAGGGCCAGTTCGGTGAAGACGGTGTTGTTGAGGCCGATGAACGCACCGGAAGCGATGGTCGCGGCCACCGCCGTGGCGTGGTTGCCGTAACCCAGCACGATCAGATCCGCGGCGAGCAGCACCAGCGATCCGCCGAGCACCTTCAGCGAACCGAACCGCGCCTGGAGCCGCGGCGCGACCAGGACCGAGAAGACCGCGAGCAGCACACCCCACGCGAAGAAGACGCCGCCCGACTTGTACGGCGACATGTTCAGGACGAACGGGGTGAAGGCGAGGACCGTGAAGAACGCGTAGTTGTAGAAGAACGCGGAGGCCGCCGCCGAGGCGAGTCCGCCGTGGCCGAGCGCCTTGATCGGGTCGAGCAGTGAGGTCTTGCGGGCCGGCTTGGGCTGCTCCTTGAGGAGCGCGGTGATCGCGATGAAGCCGATCGCCATCAGGGCCGCGGTGCCGAAGAACGGGTAGCGCCACTTCATGTCGCCGAGGATCGCGCCGAGCAGCGGCCCGCACGCCATACCGAGCCCGAGCGCCGACTCGTAGAGCAGGATCGCGGCCGCGCTTCCGCCGGCCGCCGCGCCCACGATGACGGCGAGCGCGGTCGAGACGAACAGCGCGTTGCCGAGCCCCCAGCCGGCCCGGAAGCCGACGAGTTCGCCGACCGAGTTCGAGGTGCCGGCGAGCGCGGCGAAGACCACCACCAGGGCGAGGCCCGCCAGGAGCGTCTTCTTGCCGCCGATCCGGCTGGACACGAAGCCGGTGACCAGCATGGCGACGGCGGTGATCAGGAAGTACGAGGTGAAGAGCAGGGAGACCTGGCTGGGCGTGGCATCCAGGCCCTTGGCGATGGAGGGCAGGATCGGGTCGACCAGGCCGATGCCCATGAAGGCGACGACGGACGCGCCCGCGGTCGCCCAGACCGCCTTGGGCTGACGCAACAGACCGCCGGCTCCCGCACCTTCGTCGAGGGGGTCCTTTCCTTGCCGCATGGCTGCTCCCGCTTCCCGTTGGACGGCCGCCGCCGGATGGGCGGCCCAAGATCGTTGTGCGATACACATAATAACTTAGCGAGGCTAATGGATGCAAGATGAAACTACTTTTGTCCCGGTGCCGCACGGCCTCCGGGCCCCTGCCGCCGACTCCGCGTCCGGGGCCGACGGGCGGGCCGCACTCCGGACGGGTGATCGTCCTTGACGGGGCGACGGGCGGGGAGGACCGTGGGGCTCTATGAGGGGCGAACCCAGTTGCCCGAAGTGTGGAGGCCGGGTCAGGGCGCCCGGTCTCTTTGCCGACACCTGGCAGTGCGACGCGCACGGGCCGGTGTATCCGCTCCAGCCGGTGGTGCCGCCCAGCGTCGAGGCCCTTGAGGTCGTCGTGCGCCGGGCCCAGGTGCCCGCCTGGATGCCCTGGCCGCTGCCGGTCGGCTGGCTGTTCACCGGCGTCGCGTACGCGGGTGACGACCGCAGCGGAGGACGCGCCACCGCCGTCGCCTGCTCGGGCCCCGGCCCGCTCGGCGGCATCGGCGAGCTGATCCTGGTCGCCGAGGAGCTGGGCGTGGGGCTCGGCGCCCGGTACGCGGGCATCGACGGGCCCGACCCCGGCCCGTTCATGAGCGTGGAGAAGCCCCCGCACACCAAGGTCCTCGCGGCCGGCCGCCCCACCCCGCTGTGGCACGTCACCCGCACCCCGGACGACCGGGCGGTCTTCGCGGGAGAGGCCCGCGGCCTGTGGCTGTGGGCCATCGTGTGGCCCGAGCAGTCCGGCCTCCTGATGTACGACGAGCTGGTCCTGACCGATCTGCGCGACGCGGGCGCCGAGGTCGAACTGGTCCCGTGCGGGGCGCTGACCCCACGCATCCTGTCCTGACCCGGCGATCCGCGACCGCACCGGGCGGAGCGGACGGCCGGGACTGCGGGGACTGCGGGGGTGTGGCCGGGCGGACGGCTGCGGGTGGCCGGGCGGTTATCCTTGAGCGTCCCCTGATCCGCCCCTTATGCCCTGGAGTACGCGTCGTGCGCATCGATCTGCACACCCACTCCACGGCGTCGGACGGAACGGACACCCCCGCCGAGCTGGTCACCAACGCGGCCGCCGCCGGGCTCGACGTCGTCGCGCTGACCGACCACGACACCACGCGGGGATACGCGCAGGCCATCGCCGCGCTCCCGGCCGGGCTCACCCTCGTCACCGGCGCCGAACTCTCCTGTCGCATCGACGGCATCGGCCTGCACATGCTGGCCTACCTCTTCGACCCCGAGGAGCCCGAGCTCTCCCGCGAGCGCGAGCTCGTGCGCGACGACCGGGTGCCGCGCGCCCAGGGGATGGTCGCCAAGCTCCGCGAACTCGGCGTGCCCACCACCTGGGAGCAGGTCGCGCGCATCGCGGGCGACGGCTCGGTGGGCCGCCCGCACGTCGCCGAGGCGCTCGTCGAACTCGGCGTCGTCGACTCGGTGTCCGACGCCTTCGTGCCGGACTGGCTGGGCGACGGCGGCCGCGCCTACGTCGGCAAGCACGAGCTCGACCCGTTCGACGCGATCCGGCTGGTCAAGGCCGCCGGCGGTGTCACCGTCTTCGCGCACCCGCTCGCCGTCAAGCGCGGCCGGGTCGTGCCCGAGTCCGCGATAGCGGAGCTGGCCGCCGCCGGGCTGGACGGCATCGAGGTCGACCACACCGACCACGACGCCCCCACCCGGGACCGGCTGCGCGGCCTCGCCCGCGAACTCGGCCTGCTCGCCACCGGCTCCAGCGACTACCACGGCAGCCGCAAGACCGTCCGGCTCGGGGAGTACACCACCGACCCCGAGATCTACGGCGAGATCACCCGCCGCGCCACGGGGGCCTTCCCCGTGCCGGGCGCGGGCGGAAGCACCCGCCCGTAGGGAGAGCGCGCCTCTCCCGATCCGGGGCGCCTCTCCCGACCCGGGGGCGCCGCCCTCGTACCCCCCACTCCTCGAACCCCCGCCCCGGCCGGCTTCCGCGCGGCCCCGGGGGACGGGCCCGGCCGGCCCGTGCACCCGCGCCCGGCCCTCCTCATGTACGCCCCTCACTTGCAAGGCTCACCGTGTTCGACGCTGCCGTCTTCGGCTCCCTCTTCCTCACCCTGTTCGTCATCATGGATCCCCCCGGGATCACGCCGATCTTCCTCGCGCTGACCGCCGGCCGGGCCGCCAAGGTCCAGCGCCGGATGGCCTGGCAGGCCGCCGCCGTCGCGCTCGGAGTGATCACGCTCTTCGGGCTCGTCGGGCACCAGATCCTGACGTATCTGCACATCGACGTCCCCGCGCTGATGATCGCGGGCGGTCTGCTGCTGCTCCTGATCGCGCTCGACCTGCTCACCGGCAAGACCGACGAGCCCAAGCAGACCAAGGACGTCAACGTCGCCCTGGTGCCGCTCGGCATGCCGCTGCTCGCCGGGCCCGGCGCGATCGTGCAGGTCATCCTGGCCGTCCAGAACCACGACTCGGTGACCGGGCAGGTCTCGGTCTGGGCGGCGATCATCGCCATCCACCTCGTGCTGTACGTGACCATGCGGTACTCGCTGCTGATCATCCGAGTCATCAAGGACGGCGGTGTCGTCCTGGTCACGAGGCTCGCGGGCATGATGCTCTCGGCTCTCGCGGTGCAGCAGATCATCAACGGCGTCACCCAGGTCATCCACGCCAACTGACGCCCCGGGCAAGCCCGTTGGGGCCCCGGACGCGCCAAAGCGCCCCCGTACTCGTCTGTACGGGGGCGCTTCTACGTACGGCACCCGCGGCCGTTCACGGCTCGCGGGGGCACTGCCTCTTACGCGTTACGAGGCTGCGGATTCGGTCGGGCGGATGTAGATGCGCTGACCCATTGCGGCGGCCTGCTGCACAATCCGGTTGACGGAGGCGGCGTCCACGACGGTGCTGTCAACGGCGGTACCGTCGACGTCGTCCAGGCGCATGATTTCGAAGCGCATGGCTTCTCCCTTCGTCTGATCCTCCTGCTAGGAGAACTACTGGTGCGGGGGGCTGCTGGAACAGCCTGCTCCCGCGAGGCGTCGGGGCGGTTGCCCGCCCGTTAAGAGTGGATTGCGTGGCCACTGTGCAACGCGTTCCGTAGGGATCAACGGGTTGCCTCCAGCAAACATTCCCTACGCTAAGGAAATTTTTCGGATTGCTAAGGATTGACGGGAAAAAACAACCACACGTGCCCGGTTGTGCCCGCTGCGTCACGAAGTCGACAATGGAAAGCGTATGGACGAAACCCAGGAACCTCAGCCGGCCCAGGTGCCGCATGACCTCGTCGCCCAGCTCGACCGCAAGCTGGACGCGACCAACGAGCTGCTCCAGCGGATGCTCGCGGAGGTCGCGAAGACGCCCTCCACGCACGCGATCTTCGTCGACGCCGGGTACGTCTACGCGGCCGGCGGCCTCCTCGTCACCGGCACCGAGGACCGGCGCTCCTTCGACCTCGACGCCGAGGGGCTGATCGAGGCCTTCATCGACAAGGCGCGCACGATCTTCGCCGACAGCCGGCTGCTCCGTGTGTACTGGTACGACGGCGCGCGCCGGCGCATCCACACCCCCGAGCAGCAGTCGATCGCCGAGCTGCCGGACGTCAAGGTCAGGCTCGGCAACCTCAACGCGAACAATCAGCAGAAGGGTGTCGACTCGCTGATCCGCTCCGACCTGGAGTCGCTGGCCCGCCACCGCGCGATCAGTGACGCGGCCCTGATCGGCGGCGACGAGGACCTCGTCTCGGCGGTCGAGGCCGCGCAGGGCTACGGGGCGCGGGTCCACCTGTGGGGCATCGAGGCGGCGGAGGGGCGCAACCAGGCGGAGCCGCTGCTGTGGGAGGTGGACAGCCAGCGCACGTTCGACCTCGACTTCTGCAAGCCGTACGTGACGCGGCGGCCGGTCACGCTGTACGAGCAGGACGGGCCGGCGCCGAGCCGCGAGGACGTGCGGTTCGTGGGGGCGCGGATCGCCGCGACGTGGCTCTCGGAGCGGGGGCGGGCCGCGCTCGCCGACCTCCTGCCCGGGCACCCCTATCTGCCCGGCCCGGTGGACCAGGACCTCCTCATCGAGGCGGAACGCCTCCTCCAGTACTCCCTGCGGGGCCACGCGGACCTGCGCCGCTCCCTCCGGGACGGCTTCTGGCAGCACTTGCAGTCCCAGTACTGACCCAGTACGGAGTGGCCCGTGCCTGCCGATTCGCTGGCTGTCCGCAGGTCGCCGGTGGCTGGTCGCGCAGTTCCCCGCGCCCCTGGCGGGGCTGGTGATGATCGGTGCTGGGTCGTGCGGGCTGCCTAGGGGCGCGGGGAACTGCGCGAACGGCCCCGCACGGTCCGCAGGTGAAGTGGAAGGCGCGGGAGCGGCGAGGTCGGTGCTGGGCCGGGCAGCCCGCCCAGGGGCGCGGGGAACCGCGCGAACAGCCCCACCGGGCCGACGCGGCTCAGGTGGTCCAGAAGTCGGCCAGGGCCGAGGCCAGTTCCCCCGGATGGGAGACGTTGGGGGAGTGGTCCGCCCCCGCGATGACGGTGTGCCGAGCCCCCACGCTGCGCGCCATATGCGCCAACTCCCCCACCGTCCACACCATTTCCCCCTCGCCGTACGCCACGTGCAGCGGCAGCGGCAACCCCGCAAGCCCCTCCGTACGGTCCGGCTCTGTCCTCAACTGCCGCCCTGTGGCGATGAGTTGGGCGGTCTGCGTGCCGAACCAGCGGCGTTCGAGGAAGGACACGATCTCGGGCGGGTCGGCGACGTACGCCGGGTCGCGGCCGTCCAGCCACTGCGTCACCGCCCACACCCACGAAGGAGGCAGCACCGGCAGCGCCGCCCGGAGCATCCGGAGCTTGGTGCGCTGATCGGGGCCGACCCGCCCGGGACCGGACGACAGCAGCGTCAGGGAGCGGAAGGCGGACGGATCGAGGCGGGCCGCCGAGCGGGCCACGAAGCCGCCGAAGGAGTGCCCCACGAGGTGCACGGGCCCGTCACCGAGGGCCGCGGCCTGCGCGAGCACATCCGTGCCGAGGGCGCGCGGGGTGTACCCGGAGGTGCGCCGCGGCCCCGGGCTCTCGAACTGCCCGCGCCCGTCGACCGCCACGGCCCGGTACCCGGCGTCGGCCAGCGGGTCGAGGAGCGCGAGGAAGTCCTCCTTGCTCCCGGTGTACCCGGGCACCAGGAGCACGGTGCCCCGCACCCGCCCCTGAGGCCGTGAGTCGAGCACCGCGAACTCCTGGCGCGGGGTGTCGAGCCGGTACGCACGCGTACGGGCGGGAAGGGCGAGGGAGCGGGGCTTACTCATGAGTAGAGCGTATCCGGCGGCCCCGCGGGAGCCCGGCGCGGGAACGCGAACGGCCCGGTGCCCCCGTGGGGGACCGGGCCGTTTCAGGCGGTGCGGATCACGCCTCGGGCGCGACCGCGGCCTTCTTCGCGCGGGTGCGGCGCGGCTTGGCCGGAGCCTCGGCCTCGGCCGCGGGGGCCTCGACGACGGCTTCGGCGGCCTTCTTGCGCGTGCGCCGGGGCTTGGCCGGGGCCTCGGCCTCGGCGGCCGTCTCCGCGACCGCCTCGGGCGCGGTCTCGACGACCTTCTTGGCCCGCGTCCGACGCGGCTTCGCCGGAGCCTCGGCCACCTCGGCGGGGGCCTCCGTGGCCGCCGCAGCTTCCACGGACTCCACGGCCTTCTTGGCGCGGGTGCGGCGCGGCTTGGCCGGCGCTTCGGCTGCGGGAGCCTCGCTCGCAGGTGCCTCGACCGTCTCGACGACGGCTTCGGCGGCCTTCTTGCGGGTCCGGCGCGGCTTGGCCGGGGCCTCGGCCTCGGCGGCCGTCTCCGCGACCGCCTCGGGCGCGGTCTCGACGACCTTCTTGGCGCGGGTGCGGCGGGGCTTGGCGGGTGCCTCGGCCTCGGCGACCGGGGCGGCCTCGACCGGCGCCGCCTCGACGACCGGCTCGGCGGCCTTCTTCGTCCGCGTACGCCTCGGCTTGACCGGGGCTTCGGCCACGGCGACCGCGGCGGCCGGAGCCTCCGCGACGTCGGACATCGCGGCGGTGGTCCGGGCCTTCGCGGCCCGGGCCAGCTCCAACGCGGCCGACTCGGGGGTCACGAAGCCGACCTCGGGCTCGGTGGCCTTGCGCACCCGGCGGCGCCGCGCGGCCTTGGCCTCGACCGGCTCGACGACGGGCGGTGCGGCGACCGGCGCGGAACGCCTGCGCGGCTCGGCCTTGCGGACGGCCTGCGCCTTGACGGTCGGCTCGGCCTTGCGGACGGGCTCGGTCTTGGCGGGCGCCTCGGCAACGGCGACGGCCATCGGCGCGGCCTCGATCACCGGGGCCGCGGCCTGCGGCGCGGTCGACGGCGCACCCACGCGGGTACGGCGGCGACGGCGCGGCGTGCGCTGCTCGGTCACGGACTCGGTTTCGGTGGCCTCGGCCACCGGGGTCGCGACGGGAGGCGCGGTGACCTCGCCGCCCTCCAGCTGCGTGCCGCCCCGGGTGCGGCGACGCTGACGCGGCGTACGCGTACGCGCCGGACGCTCCTCGGTGACCACGGGAGCCGCGGCGGCGGACTTGCGCCCGCGCCCACCGGTCTCGCCCAGGTCCTCGACCGCCTCGGCCGCGAGGCCGGCGCGGGTGCGCTCGCCACGGGGCAGCACACCCTTGGTGCCGGCCGGGATCTTCAGCTCCTCGAACAGGTGCGGGGAGGTGGAGTACGTCTCGACCGGGTCCGGGAACTTCAGGTCGAGCGCCTTGTTGATCAGCTGCCAGCGCGGGATGTCGTCCCAGTCGACCAGCGTGATCGCGATGCCCTTCTTGCCCGCGCGGCCGGTGCGGCCGATGCGGTGGAGGTAGGTCTTCTCCTCCTCGGGCGACTGGTAGTTGATGACGTGCGTGACGCCCTCGACGTCGATGCCGCGGGCGGCGACGTCGGTGCAGACCAGCACGTCGACCTTGCCGTTGCGGAAGGCACGCAGCGCCTGCTCGCGGGCGCCCTGGCCGAGGTCGCCGTGGACCGCGCCGGAGGCGAAGCCGCGCTTGGCGAGCTGCTCGGCGATGTCCGCGGCGGTCCGCTTCGTACGGCAGAAGATCATCGCGAGGCCGCGGCCCTCGGCCTGGAGGATGCGCGCGACCATCTCCGGCTTGTCCATGGAGTGGGCGCGGTAGACGTACTGCGCGGTGTTGGCGACCGTCGTGCCCTCGTCGTCCGGCGACGTGGCGCGGATGTGCGTGGGCTGCGACATGTAGCGGCGGGCGAGGCCGATGACGGCGCCCGGCATGGTCGCCGAGAACAGCATCGTCTGGCGCTTCGCCGGAAGCAGCTGGATGATCTTCTCGACGTCGGGCAGGAAGCCGAGGTCGAGCATCTCGTCGGCCTCGTCGAGCACCAGCGTCTTGACGTGGGACAGGTCGAGCTTCTTCTGCCCGGCCAGGTCGAGCAGGCGGCCCGGGGTGCCGACGATCACGTCGACGCCCTTCTTGAGCGCCTCGACCTGGGGCTCGTACGCCCGGCCGCCGTAGATGGCGAGCACGCGCACATTGCGGACCTTGCCCGCGGTGAGCAGGTCGTTGGTCACCTGCTGGCACAGCTCGCGCGTCGGGACGACGACGAGGGCCTGCGGAGTGTTGGTCAGCCGGTCCTTGGTGGCCCGGCCGGCCTCGACGTCGGCGGGGACGGTCACGCGCTCCAGGATCGGCAGACCGAAGCCGAGCGTCTTGCCGGTGCCGGTCTTGGCCTGGCCGATGATGTCGGTGCCGGAGAGGGCGACCGGGAGCGTCAGCTCCTGGATGGGGAACGGGGACACGATGCCGACGGCTTCAAGGGCTTCGGCGGTCTCGGGAAGGATCCCGAGCTCTCGGAACGTAGTCAGGGTGCTGCCTCTTCTGTGAGACGCGGTACGGAGGCGAACGCGGCGGGTCTTACCGTGCCCATTTCATCCGGCGGGGGATCAGATTCGATCGGGTTGCCGGGTGGCGCGGGACCACTGCCGTCGCTCAAGCGCTCGTGCCGCTGAGGGATCCCTCTTCGGTGGCACGTACTGATACGTACCCTGCGGAGGGCTGTCGGGTCGGAGCCGACCGGAGCAACCGACCGGGCATCCTCATTCGTGCGGCCCGTCGAAATACTCGCCGGGCGCATTACCACTGTACCCCGGATTCGCGCATGTGTGTTGGGAGAATTCGCGGGACCGGTGGTACGGGTGTGAGCAAGCAGGCCCTTACAGCCTGCCCCGGGCGGGCTATTGTGCGGCTTATGGAGACGTCTGACAACGCCACTGCAGCCGAAGAAAACACCCCGGAGCCCGAGCGCACCGGGATCGCCGCCCAGGACTGGGAGACGGCCTCCGCGCTTCCCCAGTACCGCGCCGCGGTCGTGGACCTCCTCGGCGCCCTCGCCTACGGCGAGCTCGCGGCCTTCGAGCGGCTCGCCGACGACGCGAAGCTCGCGCCGACCCTGGCGGACAAGGCGGAGCTGGCGAAGATGGCCTCCGCGGAGTTCCTCCACTTCGAGCGGCTGCGGGACCGGCTCGCCCACATCGACTCCGAGCCGACGGCCGCGATGGAGCCCTTCGCCAAGGCGCTGGACGACTTCCACCAGCAGACCGCCCCTTCCGACTGGCTGGAGGGCTTGGTCAAGGCGTACGTCGGTGACTCGATCGCCAGCGACTTCTACCGCGAGGTCGCCAACCACCTCGACTCCGACACCCGCTCCCTGGTCCTGTCGGTCCTCGACGACACCGGGCACGGCAACTTCGCCGTGGAGAAGGTGCGCGCCGCGATCGAGGCGGACCCGCGCGTCGGCGGCCGGCTCGCGCTGTGGGCCCGCCGGCTGATGGGCGAGGCGCTCTCGCAGGCCCAGCGCGTGGTCGCCGAGCGCGACGCGCTCTCGACGATGCTGGTCGGCGGGGTGGACGGGGTGGCCGCGGGCTTCGACCTCGCGGCCGTCGGTGAGATGTTCACGCGGATCACCAAGGCCCACACCAAGCGGATGGCCGCGCTGGGCCTGGCCGCCTAGCCGGCGACGGCCGCGCACGGCTGACGCCCGCTCAAGAAGCGGGCGGGAGCGCCGCCTACGCCGCCCACCGGCGCAGGCGGCGCGTCGGCCGCAGCAGCAGCGAGAGCGTGACGGACGCGACGAACGTGGCGCCGAGCAAGGTGATCACACCGTGGCCGGGGCCGATCGCGGAGTGGGTCAGGAAGGCGCCGAAGAGCCCGGCGAGCGGACCGACTCCGAGCACCGTACGGCGGTCGGGCAGTCGGTGGGACAGCCGGGCCACGGCAGCCCACGCGAGGGCGAATCCCAGCAGTACGGAGCCAAGGGCTTCCAGCAGCATTACGTCGCCTCCCAGGGGTGCGGCCAGGGCGGAACCGGTCACAAGCCGTCCTACCCGAGGCTCGCGGAACGCAACCCTCCCCTCACCGGGAGGAAGCAAGGCGGGCGGGCCGCCCCGAGCCGCGGAACGGGCCCCGGCGGTACCGCCGGACCGGCTTTCCCCGGGCATGCGGAAGGGGGCCACCGGTGCGAACCGGTGGCCCCCTTCCGTTGCGTGCCGTGTACTACAGGGCGCCGAAGCCCACGCGGCGGACCGAGGGTTCGCCGATTTCCACGTATGCGATCTTGTCGGCCGGCACCAGGACCTTGCGGCCCTTGTCGTCCGTGAGGCTGAGCAGCTGCGCCTTGCCGGCGAGGGCGTCGGATACCGCGCTCTCGACCTGTTCGGCGGACTGCCCGCTCTCCAGAACGATCTCCCGGGGCGCGTGCTGCACGCCGATCTTGACCTCCACGGCTAAGTCCCTCCGACCTCGTGCGGTGCGCGGTCAGCCGCGCCGTACGCTGCACACATTAGCCCGGGGAGACGACCGGAAATGGCCGGTGGCCGAACGCCAGGAGCGAACAGGATCCGGGAATGATCCGGGAACGATCCGGTCGGAGGCCGCTCAGTGCCCCTCGGTGCCGTGCAGCGGGAAGCCGGCGATGCCCCGCCAGGCCAGCGAGGTGAGCAGCGCCACCGCCTTGTCGCGGGGGATCGTCGACTCGCTGGAGAGCCAGTAGCGGGCCACCACCTGGGAGACTCCGCCGAGGCCCACGGCGAGCAGCATCGACTCGTCCTTGGACAGGCCGGTGTCCTCGGCGATGACGTCCGAGATCGCCTCGGCGCACTGGAGGCTGACCCGGTCCACGCGCTCGCGCACGGCCGGCTCGTTGGTCAGGTCCGACTCGAAGACGAGCCGGAAGGCGCCGCCCTCGTCCTCGACGTACGCGAAGTAGGCGTCCATCGTCGCCGCGACCCGGAGCTTGTTGTCCGTCGTCGACGCGAGCGCGGTGCGCACCGCGTGCAGCAGCGACTCGCAGTGCTGGTCCAGAAGGGCCAGGTAGAGCTCAAGCTTGCCGGGGAAGTGCTGGTAGAGCACCGGCTTCGAGACGCCCGCGCGTTCCGCGATGTCGTCCATGGCGGCCGCGTGGTAACCCTGCGCGACGAAAACCTCCTGGGCCGCGCCCAGGAGCTGATTGCGGCGGGCCCGGCGCGGCAGGCGCGTGCCTCGCGGGCGCGCCGCCTCGGTCTGCTCGATGGCTGTCACGCCGCCTCCCAAAGTTGATCTGGTGCGCGATGTACGCGCGCCGCCATCGTACTTTTGGGTAACCCGGCTGTGCGCGGTGCGAACGCAGAATTTCACGGACCGGACGTGCTGGACAGCCGGAGATACCCGAGGTAAACCGAACAAATCATCGGTAGTCGTCCTCGTCCAGGGCGACCACGCGCGCCTGTTCGGCGATGTCCGCCTCGTTGGCCGCGCCGGGATCGACGCCGCTCAGCGGGTCGTCGCGGTCCTGTCGTACGTTCGCGTGCTGTTCGGCCGCGTCCGCCTCGGGGGTCTCCTCGGGCAGCTCGGCCGTGCCGCCCTCTTCTTCCTGGAAGGTTTCCGGATCGCTGGGATCGACGGACATGACTGCTCCCTTTTCGTCCACTACGAGTGATTCGGGGGCTTCCCTACGAGCCTAGGAGTTCCCGGCGCCGGCCGCTATACGGCCTGTGACGGCGAACACATGAACCACGGTGTGATCGTCTCGTAACATTGCCGCATGTCTTCGACCGAGCTGCCGGAAACCCTCGCCGCTGCCTCGCTGGCACCACGCGTGGGCGCGGTCGGGGTCGCGGAGGGCGAGGAACTGCGTTCCGTGAGCCTGCCCGGCCTCACCCTGACCGTCCGGTCCCGGCCCGGCGACGCCCGCCCCGGTCGCGAACCCGCGCTGTACGTCCACGGGCTCGGCGGCTCCTCGCAGAACTGGTCGGCCCTGATGCCGCTGCTCGCCGACCGGCTGGACGGCGAGGCGCTCGACCTGCCCGGCTTCGGGGACTCCCCGCCGCCGGACGACGGCAACTACTCGGTCACCGGCCACGCCCGCGCCGTGATTCGCCTCCTCGACTCCTCGGACCGCGGCCCGGTCCACCTCATCGGCAACTCGCTGGGCGGCGCGGTCGCCACCCGCGTCGCGGCCGTCCGCCCCGACCTGGTGCGCACGCTCACGCTGGTCTCGCCCGCGCTGCCGGAGCTCCGCGTCCAGCGCAGCGCCTGGCCCACCGCGCTCGTCGCGCTGCCGGGCGTGGCCACCCTGTTCGCGCGGCTGACCAAGGACTGGAACGCCGAGGACCGCACCCGCGGGGTGATGGCCCTCTGTTACGGAGACCCGGGCCGGGTCAGCCCCGAGGGGTTCGAGGCCGCCGTGCACGAGATGGAGCGGCGCCTCCAACTGCCGTACTTCTGGGACGCGATGGCCCGCTCGGCCCGTGGCATCGTGGACGCGTACACGCTGGGCGGCCAGCACGGGCTGTGGCGGCAGGCGGAGCGGGTGCTCGCGCCGACGCTGCTGGTGTACGGGGCGCGCGACCAGCTCGTCTCGTTCCGGATGGCCCGCCGGGCGGCGGCCGCCTTCCGGGATTCGCGGCTGCTTACCCTGCCCGATGCCGGGCACGTGGCGATGATGGAGTACCCCGAGACGGTCGCGCAGGCCGTACGGGAACTGATCGACGAGAGCGCCGGCGGCGGCCACCGCGGCGCCGACCGAGGAAACAGGAGCTGATCCGGGGCGTGGGACGACACAGCCGACCCAGGGAAGACGGCGAAGCGGCGCCGATATCCCAGGCGCCACCGGCCACCGGGGCCGAGCAGGCCGTCGCCTCCGGCGGCGGCCGGCGCAGACGGCAGGCGCCGCAGGAGGTCTCCGAGGACCGGCACGGCGCAGGCACCCCCGCCTTCGGCACCCCGCAGGTGCGCGGCGGACATCCGCAGCACGACGAGGACGGCCCCGCGAGCGGGGCCAAACCCCGCTACGGCGAATGGCACGGCAAGCCGCGCCCGGCCCACCTCGGCACCCCGCTCAACACCGGGGGCCCGCGCATTCCGGGCCCGCGTCGCTCCTACACCGAGGCCTTCGACGGGCCGGGGCCCGATTCCGGCCCCCGCACCGGCGCGGAAGCCGGTACCGGGACCGGCGCCGGCGCCGGCGACACCGGCAAGCAGCGCACCATCGGCGTTCCGGCGCAGCTGCGCGAGGAGCCGCCCGCACCCGGGCCCGAGGCGAAGCCGAAGGCGCCCAAGGGCTCCAAGGTGTCCAAGGGGCGGACCTTCACCGGGATCGCGGCCGCCGCGGTGACCACCGTGCTCGCGGTCGTCGTCGCCGGGCAGGTCACCTCGGCCGGGAACAAGCACGACGCGGCCGGCCGGTCCGCGGACGAGAAGGGGCGCGAGGACGACGGCTCGGCCTCCCGGGGCAGCGGCCGCTCCACTCCGCAGATCGCGCCCGCGGTCCTGACGTACGACCAGAAGATGGCGCAGCAGTACCCGATGGACCCCAAGTTCAAGGCGTCCGGCAACTTCGACACCGTGCCCGGGTCCGACGCGGCGCCGGGCAAGGGCCACAAGTACCGCTACCAGGTGGACATCGAGCAGGGCCTCGGCCTCGACGGCGCGCTGTTCGCCGAGGCCGTGCAGAAGACCCTGAACGACGACCGCAGCTGGGCGCACGGCGGGGACATGACCTTCGAGCGGATCTCCTCGGGCAAGCCGGACTTCGTGGTCACCCTGGCGAGCCCCGGGACCACCGGCGTCTGGTGCGCCAAGTCGGGCCTGGACACCACCGAGGACAACGTCTCCTGCGACTCGGCCGCCACCGACCGCGTGATGATCAACGCGTTCCGCTGGGCGCAGGGCTCGGTGACGTACGGCTGGGACAAGGCGATGTTCACCTATCGCCAGATGCTCATCAACCACGAGGTCGGCCACCGGCTCGGGCACAACCATGTGAGCTGCCGCACGCCCGGCGCGCTCGCCCCGGTGATGCAGCAGCAGACCAAGTCCCTGGACATCGACGGGATCAAGTGCCGGCCCAACCCCTGGGTGTATCCGCAGAGTTGAGCCGCAACGGTGCGACATGTCCCAGCATGTGGGACGGCCGTCTCGTTCTCGATTGACAGTGAACAGCGGTTCGTTCATATTTCTCGGCATGTCGCACCGTCACGCCACCCCCGAACGCGCCGCCATCGAGCTGGCGCTCATCGGCGTGACCGGGCACAGCGTGGCCGACATTCTCTGTAGCTGACGCCGTCCCGAGCGCGTTCGACTTTTCCCTTTTCCTTTTTTGCGCCCGGGCATTTCCGTGCTTCCGCACGGTCTCCGCACACGGGCGCAGCCACCCCCTTTTTCCCTCCGGTGCTGCGGGCGCCCGTTTCCGCCGCCCTGCCCCGCAGTCACCGAGAGGTCTCCTTCCGATGCGTCACACGTCCATTTCGTCAGGGAATGTCGCAAGAGCGGCCGCGATAGCCGTGGTTCTCGCCGTAGGCGCCGTCGCCTGCGGCCCCGAGGACAGCGGCGCCAAGAGCGCGGGGTCCGCGGCGTCCGGCACGCCCCAGAAGGGCGGCACGCTCAGCGTCCTCAACAACGAGGCGCAGACCGACTTCGACCCGGCCCGGCTCTACAC
The DNA here is from genome assembly GCF_002803085.1 of Streptomyces sp. CB01201. Classification (GTDB taxonomy): domain Bacteria; phylum Actinomycetota; class Actinomycetes; order Streptomycetales; family Streptomycetaceae; genus Streptomyces; species Streptomyces hundungensis. The sequence continues at coordinate 305,109 of NZ_NNBJ01000004.1, forward strand.
CTCCGGCGGCGGCAACGTGCCCTCGCTCGTCTTCCGCACCCTGACCACCCGCAAGCGCGCGAGCGGCGCCGAGGGCACGAAGGTGGTGCCCGACCTCGCCACCGACACGGGCCGGCCCAACGCGGACGCCACCGTATGGACGTACACGCTCAAGGACGGCCTCAAGTACGAGGACGGCAGCCCGATCACCACCGCCGACATCAAGTACGGCATCGAGCGCTCCTTCGCGGCCGAACTCTCGGGCGGCGCACCGTACTTGAGGGACTGGCTGGTCGGCGGCGCCAAGTACACGGGCCCCTACAAGGACGGCGGCAAGGGCCTCGACTCGATCGAGACGCCGGACGCGAAGACCATCGTGTTCCATCTGAACAAGCCCGAGGGCGAGTTCCCCTTCCTGGCCACCCAGACGCAGTTCGCCCCCGTCCCCAAGGCCAAGGACAACGGCACCAAGTACGAGGAGCACCCCGTCTCCTCGGGCCCGTACAAGGTCGTCAAGAACGAGAACGACGGCGAGCACCTCGTCCTGGAGCGCAACCCCAACTGGTCCGAGGCGACCGACCCCGAGCGCAAGGCCTACCCGGACACCATCGACGTGCGCTCCGGGCTCGACCAGGCCGTCATCAACCAGCGGCTCTCCGCCTCGCAGGGCCCGGACGCCGCCGCCGTCACCACCGACACCAATCTGGGCCCGGCCGAGCTGGCCAAGGTCACCAGCGACAAGCAGCTCGCCGCGCGGGTCGGCACCGGGCACTTCGGCTACACCAACTACATCGCGTTCAACCCGAACGTGAAGCCGTTCGACAACCCCAAGGTCCGCCAGGCCATCGCCTACGCCGTCGACCGCTCCTCGGCCGTCAACGCCGTGGGCGGCTCCTCGCTCGCCGAGCCCGCCACCACCTTCCTGCCGAACCAGAAGGCCTTCGGGTACACCCCCTACGACCCGTTCCCGGCGGGCGCGTCCGGCAACGCCGACAAGGCCAAGGAGCTTCTGAAGGAGGCGGGCTACGCCGACGGCCTGACCGTCACGCTCACCCACTCCAACGCCAAGGGCGGCCCCAAGGGACCCGAAGTCGCCACCGCCCTCCAGGACGCCCTGAAGAAGGCGGGCATCACCGTCAAGCTCCAGGGCCTCGAAGGCAACGACTACAACGACACCGTCGCCAGCACCAAGAAGGAGCCCGGCTTCTTCCTGCGCGGCTGGGGCGCCGACTGGCCCTCCGGCGGGCCGTTCCTCGCGCCGATCTTCGACGGCCGTCAGATCGTCCAGGACGGCGCGAACTTCAACACCGGCTTCCTGAACGACCCCTCCGTCAACAACGAGATCGACGAGATCAACAAGCTGACCGATCTGGCCGCCGCCGCCCCGCGCTGGGGCGCGCTCGACAAGAAGATCGGCGAGCAGGCCGTGGTCGTGCCGCTGTTCCACCCCGTCTACAAGCGGCTCGTCGGCAAGGACGTCAAGAACGTCGTCATCAGCGACTGGACCGGCGTGCTCGACATCTCGCAGGTCGCGGTCAAGTAACCATGTCCGAAGCCCTGTTGACCACCGGAGCGGGCGTCGTCGCGACGCCCGCCCCCGGCGGTCGCCTCTTCTGGCGGCGGCTGCGCGCCCAGCGCGCGGTCACCGCCGCGGCGGCCGTCTTCGCCCTGCTCGTCCTGGTCGCGCTCGCGGCCCCGCTGCTCACCGCACTCGAAGGCCAGGATCCCAACGCCTACCACCCCGCGCTCGTCGACTCGGCCAGCGGCGGAGTGCCGATCGGCTCCTTCGGCGGGATCAGCGGCGACCACTGGCTCGGCGTCGAGCCGCAGACCGGCCGCGACCTGTTCGCCCGGATCGTCTACGGCGCCCGTGTCTCGCTCGGCGTCGCCTTCGTGGCCACCCTCATCCAGGTCGCGCTCGGCGTCGGGCTCGGCCTGTTCGCCGCGCTCGGCGGCCGCTGGGCCGACCAGATCGTCAGCCGCGTCACCGATGTCGCGGCCGCCCTGCCCATGCTCGTCATCACGCTCGGCCTGCTCGCCGTGGCGCCCGCCTCGATCCCGCGGCCGGTCCTGATCACGCTGATCATCGCCGGGCTCGGCTGGTTCGGCACCTCGAAGATCGTGCGGGCCGGCGCCCTGTCGCTCAAGACCCTGGACCACGTCTCGGCGGCCCGGCTCAGCGGCTGGAGCACCTGGGCGATCGCCCGCCGCGAGCTGCTTCCCGCCCTCGCCGCGCCCGTGATCACCTACGCGGTCCTGCTCGTCCCCAGCAACGTGGTGGCCGAGGCGGCGCTGTCCTTCCTGGGCGTCGGCATCAAGCCGCCCACCCCGTCCTGGGGGCAGATGCTCACCGACGCCAACACCTGGTACCAGGCGGCGCCCACCTATCTGCTCCTGCCGGCCGGGCTCCTGTTCCTCACGGTGCTCTCCCTGACCGTGATCGGCGAGGGGGTCCGCACCGCGCTCGACCCGAGGGCGGCGTCCCGCCTGCGGGTCGGCACGCGCAAGCAGAACAGGGCCGCGGAAGCCGCCCGGGCCGCCGAACCCGGCCCCGCCATCGAATCCGCCAAGTCCCTTGAGGAGAAAGCAAGTTGAACGGCTTCACGGGCTTTCTGCTGCGGCGGATCGCCGGAGCCGTCTTCGTGCTCCTCGCGCTCTCCGTCGTCGTGTACGCCGTCTTCTACGTGGCCCCCGGCAACGTCGCCCAGATCGTCTGCGGCGAACGCTGCTCACCGCAGCAAGTTGCCCTGGTCCACGACAAGTTGGGGCTCGACGATCCGCTGTACCTCCAGTACGGCCACTTCGTCCAGGGCATCTTCGCCGGACGCGACTTCTCCTCCGGAACGGGAGTGGTCCACTGCTCCGCGCCCTGCCTCGGCCAGTCCTACCGCACCGACGAACAGGTCACCGACCTCATCCTCGGCAAGCTCCCGGTCACCGGCTCGCTCGTGATCGGCGCGTTCGCGCTGTGGCTGCTCATCGGCGTCGGCACCGGGGTGCTCTCCGCGTGGAAGCGCGGGGGAGTCGTGGAGCGGCTGCTCACCTGGCTGACCCTGGCCGGCACGTCCACGCCGGTGTTCGTCATCGGCCTGCTGCTGATCATCATCCTCTGCTCCACGCTCCAGTGGCTGCCGTTCCCGCAGTACGTGCCGTTCACCGACAACCCGGAACAGTGGTTCTGGGGCCTGCTGCTGCCCTGGTTCTCCCTGGCCCTGATCGAGTCGGCCAAGTACGCACGGCTGACCCGGAGTTCGATGCTGGAGACGCTCGCCGAGGACCATGTGCGGACGTTCCGCGCGTACGGCCTGACCGAGCGGGCCATCGTCGGGCGCCACGCACTGCGCGGCGCGGTCGCCCCCGTCATCGCGCTCAGCGCGCTCGACGCGGGCACGATGTTCGGCAGCGCGGTGCTCACCGAGACGCTCTTCGGCATCCCCGGCATCGGCCGCCAGCTCGTGGAGTCGGTGCGCACGGTCGACCTGCCGGTGGTGGTCGGCGTGGTCCTGACCACCGGATTCTTCGTGGTGCTTGCCAATGCCGTGGCGGACGTCCTGTACGCGATGGCCGATCGACGGGTGGTGCTGTCATGACGCCGGTTCCTGCTGGGGCGCCGCTGGTGGAGGTCGCCGACCTGCACGTCTCCTTCGGTGATGTCCGGGCCGTCGACGGCCTCTCCTTCACCCTTGAGCCCGGCGCCGCGCTCGGCGTGGTCGGCGAGTCCGGCTCCGGCAAGAGCGCGTCGGCGTACGCGCTGCTCGGGCTGCACCGGGGCACCGGGGCGCGGGTCTCGGGCGCGATCCGGGTGGGCGGGGTCGACGTGGTCGCCGCCTCCGACGCCGAACTCCGGTCGCTGCGGGGTGGGTTGGCGGCGATGGTGTTCCAGGACCCGCTGTCCTCGCTCGACCCGTACTACACGATCGGCGACCAGATCGCCGAGGTGTACCGGGTCCACAAGGGCGGCTCGCGGCGGGCCGCCCGGGCGCGGGCGATCACGGTCCTCGACCGGGTCGGCATTCCGGACGCGGCCCGCAAGTCCCGTTCCCGTCCGCACGAGTTCAGCGGCGGTATGCGACAGCGGGCGCTCATCGCGATGGCGCTGGCCTGCGAACCGCGACTGCTGATCGCGGACGAGCCGACGACGGCGCTCGACGTGACCGTCCAGGCGCAGATCCTCGATCTGCTGCACGATCTGCGGCGCGACACCGGACTCGGGCTGCTCCTGGTCACCCACGACGTGGGGGTCGCGGCGGAGAGCGTGGACGAGGTCCTGGTGATGCGGGCGGGGCGGGAGGTGGAACGGGGGCCGGTCGGCTCGGTCCTGGCGTCGCCGAGGGAGTCGTATACGAAGGCGCTGCTGTCTGCGGTGCCGAGGCTTTCCCCCAGCCCGGGGACGGAGGCCGCCGGGGCTCCGCCCCGGACCCCGTTCGCGCCTGAACGGCGCTCGTCCTCAAACGCCGGACGGGCTGAAGATGCCGCCGAGCCCAGCACGGACAGAGCGACGGGCCCTGCGTGGCCCGCAGTGGCAGAGGGGGCCGAGCCCAGCCCTGCCAGGGGCGCGGGGAACTGCGCGACCAGCCACGCACGGTCCGCAGCCGTCCCATCCCCCCGGAGGGGTTCGGGAAGGGGCGGGGTGGGGGAGGAGCCCGCCGCAGGCGAGGGCCTCGTGATGGAAGCCGTTGGGCTTCGGAAGCGGTTCGGGCGGGGGCGCGCCGCGTTCGACGCCGTCGACGGCGTCGACCTCCACGTCCGCCGGGGCGAAACCCTCGGCATCGTCGGCGAGAGCGGAAGCGGCAAGACCACCCTGGGCCGCATGCTGGTCGGCCTCCTCGAACCCAGCGCGGGACGCGTCACCCGCACCGGCGACGTCCAGATGGTGTTCCAGGACCCCGTCTCCTCCCTCAACCCCCGCCGCTCCATCGGCGAATCCGTGGCCGACCCCCTCCGCGCGGCAGGCGAACGCGACGACACCCGCATCCGGGCCCGCGTCGCCGAACTCCTGGCGCGCGTGGGGCTCGACCCGGACCGCTACGACAGCTACCCGCACGAGTTCAGCGGCGGGCAGCGCCAACGCGTGGGCATCGCACGGGCGTTGGCCGCCGAACCGAAGCTCATCGTCTGCGACGAGCCGGTATCGGCCCTGGACGTCACCACCCAGGCCCAAGTCACCGAACTACTGGCCGAGTTGCAGCGCGAGCTCGGCCTGGCGCTGGTCTTCGTCGCGCACGACCTCGCCGTGGTGCGGCAGGTCAGTGACCGGGTCGCCGTGATGCGCCAGGGCCGGATCGTGGAGGAGGGCGAGGTGGACGTGGTGTACGGCGAGCCGAAGGACCCGTACACCCGGCAGCTGCTCGCCGCCGTGCCGTCGCTCGACCCCGCCCTGGCCGCCGTCCGCCGTGCGGCCCGGCGTGAGGGGGCGGAAGCGGCGGTGGCGTAGCCGTATGTGACCGAGCCGCACCGTAGCGCGACCGAACGCACCCGGGTCGGGAAAGTTACGTGCATTCACCCCTTCCGGTGGCGCGATGGACAACCGTCCGTCGCGCCATCGGTATCTCCGCTTACGTTCGTCCCGCTGCGAGTCCCCGGTGCCGACGGGGGCCGCCCACAAGGGAGATCGGGGGTGCGCACATGCGGATCGGACTGCTCACGGATGGCGGTTATCCGTACACGACCGGCGAGTCGAGACTGTGGTGCGACCGGCTCGTGCGCGGGCTCGCGCGGCACGAGTTCGACATATTCGCGCTGAGCCGCAGCCGGGAGCAGGAGGAGCGGGGCCTGGTCGAGCTGCCGCCCCAGGTCCGCCGGGTCAACACCGCCCCGCTCTGGACCGCGCCCGACCACCGCCCCGTCGGACGCGGGCGCACCGCGCGACGCGGCCACGGGCGGCGTGAACGCCGGGAATTCGCCGCCCACTTCGGGCGTCTCGCCACCGCCCTGTGCGCGGAGGAAACCGCGGGTCCACACGATGCGGACGGCTTCGCCGAGGGGCTCTACGGGCTCGCGGCCCTCGCCCGGGAACACGGCGCCCTCGACGTCGAGCTGCGCTCCGAGACGGCCGTCCGCATCCTGGAGGCCGCCTGCCGCGCGCCCGGCGCGAACCGGGCCGTCCGGGCCGCCCGGGTGCCCGACCACCTGGCCTTCGCCGGCCTCCTTGAGCGCGCCCTGCGCCCGCTCTCCCTCGACTGGTACGGCGACGACGCGCTCGGCGCGGCCGACCTCAGCCACGCCACGTCCGGCGGCAGCGCGGCCCTGCCCGGCCTTCTGGCCAAACGCTTCTGCGGGGTCCCGCTGCTCGTCACCGAATACGGCGTCCAGCTGCGCGCCCAGTACCTCGCGAGCCGTCAACTGTCCGCCCCCGTCAGGGCGTTGCAGGCCGGTTTCCAGCGCCGCCTGGCCGCCGAGGTGTACGCGCGGGCCGAACTCGTCACCCCCGGCAACACCCACGCCCGCCGTTGGCAGGAGCGCTGTGGCGCGGACCGCGCCAAACTGCGCACGGTCTACCCGGGCATGTCCGCCGACCGCTTCCACGCCGTGGGCGAAGGCGCCTACGGCGGCGAACCGAACACCCTGGTGTGGGTCGGCCGAATCGAACCCGCCAAGGACCTCGTCGCGCTGCTGCACGCCTTCGCCGAGGTCCGCCGGGCCGAACCCGCGGCCAGGCTGCGCCTCGTCTGCGTCCCCACCGAGGGCGCCGGGGCCGCCGGCTATCTCGCGCACTGCCGGTCGCTCGCCGCCCAGCTCTTCCCGGACGAGGCGGCCGGTGCCCACGCCGTCGGCGAGAACCCCGTCTCCTTCGAGGAACTCGGCGGCCCCGAGGCTCCCGACCTGGCCGGCGCGTACGCCGCCGGCAGCGTCGTGGTCCTGTCCAGCGTCGTCGAGGGCTTCCCGCTCAGCCTCGTCGAGGCCATGTTCTGCGGCCGGGCCACCGTCTCCACCGACACCGGCGCGGTCGTCGAAGTCATCGGCGGCACGGGCCTGGTGGTGCCGCCGCGCAATCCGCGCGCCCTCGCCGATGCCTGTGTGAGCCTGCTGCGCGACCCCGAGCGGCGCGCGCGCCTGGGTGCTGCCGGCCGCGCCCGTGCGCTCGAACTGTTCACCGTCGAGCAGAACATCGCGGCATTTCGCGGCATTTACCTGGAGCTCATGTCGCACAACCCGGTCCACCGCGAGAGCGCCGACCGGGCGCAGGCGCCCCGGCCCTTCGCCCACCCCGCCGAGGCCCATGTGCCCGGACGCTGGGCCGCCCCGACCGCCGCCCGGATCCCGGCGGGCGCGGCCCTACGCGCGCCGAGCTGGGCGGCCGGTCGTCCGCTCGCCGTTCTCCTGCGCGACCGCCTCGACCCGCGCGACCGCCCCGACCCGCGCGACCGCGCCGACCCGAGCGAGCGCGCCGAGCCGCGTGAGCGCCTCGACATCGCGGAGGAAGGTGCCGGCGCATGACCGATCTGCCCACCGCCACCGCCCGGCGCGGACCCGCCGACCCGGTCAAGGCGCTCATGCACCGCCACCGCGAACTGTGCGAACGCGCCGTCGACCCCCTGGAGATCGCGGCCGGCCTTGAGGCGCACGGTGTCACCGACCGTACCGCCGCGCGCTTCCGCCACCGCGACGTGTTCTCGCTCGCCGAAGAGCTCTACGCCCGGGTGCCCCGGGACACGCAAACTCCCTCCGCTGTACGGGAGTTGACCCGGCCGTCCACCGGGTGGGCCCGGTGGGCGCTGCTGCCCGGTGTCGTCAGCGCCCTGGCCGTCACGGGCGTGCGGCTCACCTCCGGCGGTATCCGCCCGACGGTGGGCGCGCTCGGCGCCGTGGCCTTCGCGGTGGCCCTCACCCTGACCCTGCGGCGCGGGCCCCTGCGCGCGGGCCGGGGCGCCCGGCCCCTCGGCCGTGTCTGCGCCGGCTGGCTGCTGGCGTACGCGGTCGGCGGTGACGGGCTGCTCGGCGACGCCCTGCGCGGCGGCCCCGACGGACTCTGGGCGCTCGACCCGGCGGCGGCCACCGGCCTCGCCTTCGCCGTGGCCCCCGCGCTGTGGTGCGCGCACCTCTTCTCCGTACAGGCGCGCGGGAAGCTGGCCTCCAGCCGCGGGCTCGCCGAGTTCTCGGGACGCTCGCGGCCCCTGCTCCTCGCGACCGCGGTGCTGTTCCTCGGCGGCCTGACCGTATGCCTGGCCACGGCTCAACTCGTGTATGGATCGGTGCAGTTGGCGTCCTGCGTCGCGCTCGGTCTGCTGCTCTGGCTCGCCCGGCTGCTCGCCGCGCACGGATTCTCCGCCGCCGCCACCAAGGTGCTGGCCGCCGCGGCCGGAGCCGAACTCCTCGCACTGGCCTCCGTGTTCGCCGGCCGGCTGCCCGGACTCGCCCTCCTCGGCCGTCCCGTGGACGCCGTCGTGGCGGCCTGGGGTCCCGGGGCCGTGCCCGCCGTGGTGTGCGGCGCCGCCGCTCTCGCCCTGCTCGCCCGAGCCGCCGCCGTACTGGCCCGCGCCTCGGCCCACTGTGACCAGTGAGGCGCCCGATGAACGACGCGCCCACCCCACCGAAGCGCCGACCTCGCCCGCCCGCCAACAGGGCCTGCCGAGACGGCAATTGAAGGAGAACGACACATGACCGCCCTGCCCCCGGCCTCCCGCCGCCCGCACGGAAGGACCGTGCGATGAGGGTGCTGCTGCTCGGAGCCAACGGATACCTCGGCCGGTTCGTCGCCGACCGCCTGCTCGCCGACCCCGCCGTCCAGCTCACCGCGCTCGGGCGCGGCGACGACGCCGACGTACGGTTCGACCTCGCCACCGGCAGCCCGGGAGCCCTGACCCGCTTCCTGGACGCCGTGCACCCCGGAGTCGTCGTCAACTGCGCCGGAGCCACCCGGGGCGGCGCCCGCGAACTGACCCGGCACAACACCGTCGCCGTCGCCACCGTCTGCGAGGCGCTGCGGCGCAGCGGCTGCGGCGCCCGTCTGGTGCAGATCGGCTGCGCGTCGGAGTACGGGCCCTCGCAGCCCGGCTCCTCCACCGCCGAGGACGCGGTGCCGCGCCCCGGTGGCCCGTACGGCGTCTCCAAGCTCGCCGCGACCGAACTCGTCCTCGGCTCGGGGCTCGACGCGATCGTGCTGCGGGTCTTCTCGCCCGTCGGCCCCGGCACCCCCGCGGGCTCACCCCTCGGCCGGCTGGCCGAGGCGATGCGGCGGGCCATGCAGTCCGGCGACGGCGAGCTGAAGCTCGGGGGGCTCGGAGTCCAGCGGGACTTCGTGGACGTCCGCGATGTGGCGCGGGCCGTGCACGCGGCATCGCTCTCGGCCGCGCAGGGCGTGGTGAACATCGGCACCGGACGCTCGGTGAAGCTCCGCGACGCGGCCGCCGTACTGGCCAGGGTCGCCGGTTACGCGGGCGCGCTGCACGAACTCGACGGCCCGCCCGTCATGCGGCCCGGCCTCATCGGCTCGCCGCGCTCCGGCGAGGGCGCCGCCCTCGAACACCTCGCCACTCCCTCCCCGTACCCCGACGGCTGCGGCAGCTGGCAGCAGGCGGACGTGCGCACCGCCCGCGACCGGCTCGGCTGGCGGCCCCGGATCAACCTGGAGGAGTCCCTCGCCGACATCTGGATGGAGGCGGCATGCCGAATCTGACCCGCCTCCAGAGCCGGCGCGCGGCGACCGGCTCCACCCGGCTCGGCCTGGGCGTCCCCGGCTACGCCCACCCACTGGTCGCCCCGGTGGAATGGGCCGAACTCACGCGTCCCGGAACGCCGTTGCACTGGGCCGTGCTCAATGTGTCCGGCGGCAGCCCGGGGGGCCCGGGCAGCCGGCCCGACCCGCACTGCCTGGAAGCGGTCGGCAGGCTCCGCAACGCGGGGATCCGGGTGCTCGGCCATCTCGACACGGCGCACGGCAGCCGGCCGTTCGGCGAGCGGATCTCCGAGGCGCACCGCTACCTCGACTGGTACCGGGTCGACGGCTTCCTCCTCGACCGCTGTCCCACAGAGCGAGACGCACTTCCCGAAATGCGGCGCACCATCGACACCCTCCGGGCCCTGCGCGAGGGCGCCCACCTGGTCCTCGGCCACGGAACGCATCCGTACCCGGGCTATGCGGAGGTCGCCGACCAGCTGGTCACCTTCAGCGGACCCTGGCACGAGTACCGCTGGTCCCAGGTGGCCGAGTGGACCGCGGACTACCCGCCGGAGCGCTTCTGCCACCTGGTGCACGGGGTGCCCCGGACGCATCTGGAGGAGGCGCTGCGGATCGCCCGCTGGCAGGGCGCGGGCACGATCTACTTCACGGACCGCGCCGACCGCCCCCGCCGTCGAAACGGACAGATCAACCCATTCGAGGCGCTGCCCGGCTACTGGGACGAAATCGTCTCGCGGATCGGACCCGCTATCTCGGAATGAGGGGGAGCGTGGCAGTGTTACGGAGAGAACAACCGTACTGACTTACCGACCGACGGAGTTTCCGTGTCGCTGCCACCCCTGGTCGAGCCAGCAGCTGAGCTCACCGTAGACGAGGTCCGCAGGTATTCGCGCCACCTGATCATCCCCGACGTCGGGATGGACGGGCAGAAGCGGCTGAAGAACGCGAAGGTGCTCGCCGTGGGCGCCGGCGGGCTCGGCTCCCCGGCCCTGATGTACCTGGCCGCAGCCGGTGTCGGCACGCTCGGCATCGTGGAGTTCGACGAGGTCGACGAGTCGAACCTCCAGCGGCAGATCATCCACAGCCAGGCCGACATCGGCCGCTCCAAGGCCGAGTCCGCGCGGGACACGGTCAAGGGCATCAACCCGTACGTGAACGTGATCCTCCACGAAGAGCGGCTCGAAGCCGAGAACGTGATGGAGATCTTCAGCCAGTACGACCTGATCGTCGACGGCACGGACAACTTCGCGACGCGCTACCTCGTGAACGACGCGTGCGTGCTCCTCAACAAGCCGTACGTATGGGGTTCGATCTACCGCTTCGACGGCCAGGCCTCGGTGTTCTGGTCCGAGCACGGCCCCTGCTACCGCTGCCTCTACCCGGAGCCGCCCCCGCCGGGCATGGTCCCGAGCTGCGCCGAGGGCGGCGTGCTCGGCGTGCTGTGCGCGTCCATCGGTTCCATCCAGGTCAACGAGGCCATCAAGCTCCTCGCGGGCATCGGCGAGCCGCTGGTCGGCCGCCTGATGATCTACGACGCCCTGGAGATGCAGTACCGCCAGGTGAAGGTCCGCAAGGACCCCAACTGCGCGGTCTGCGGCGAGAACCCGACCGTCACCGAGCTCATCGACTACGAGGCCTTCTGCGGCGTCGTGTCCGAGGAGGCCCAGGAAGCGGCCATGGGCTCGACGATCACTCCCAAGCAGCTCAAGGAGTGGATCGACGCGGACGAGAAGATCGAGATCATCGACGTCCGCGAGCCGAACGAGTACGAGATCGTCTCGATCCCGGGCGCGAAGCTGATCCCGAAGAACGAGTTCCTGATGGGCACGGCCCTGGAGTCGCTCCCGCAGGACAAGCGCATCGTCCTGCACTGCAAGACGGGCGTCCGCTCGGCGGAGGTCCTCGCGGTCCTCAAGTCCGCGGGCTTCTCCGACGCGGTCCATGTGGGCGGCGGCGTGATCGGCTGGGTCAACCAGATCGAACCGGAGAAGCCGATCTACTGAGGCGTGGTTTTCGACTGCGGGCCGTCGTGGGGCGTGCGCGCAGTTCCCCGCGCCCCCAAAAGACATGGCCGAAGGGGCGGCCCCGCACCATGCGTGCGGGGCCGCCCCTTCGGCCGTGCTGCGGCGTCAACCCTGCTAGGGGCGCGGGGAACTGCGCGAACGCCCCCACCGGCCCGCAGCCGAGGAGCAAGAAACCCGTCTACTGGCACACCGCCCCGGCAGAGGGCACCTTTCCGTCCAAGAGATAAGAGTTCACCGCACTCTGCACACACTTGTCGCCGCTGTTGTACGCCCCGTGCCCCTGCCCCTTGTACGTCAGCTCCACGCCGACGCCGGGGCCGAGCTTGTCCACCATGTTCTTGGCACCCTGGTACGGCGTGGCGGGGTCGCCCGTGTTGCCGACGACCACGATCGGGGCCGCGCCCGGCGCGCTCACGTCGGGCGTGGTCCACTGCCCGGCGACCGGCCAGGCGGAGCAGCCCATCAGGCCCCAGCCCATGAAGTCGCCGAAGACCGGCGAGGCCCGGTGGAACTCGGGGAGCTTGGCCTTCGTCTGCTCCAGCGTGTAACGCTGCTTGAAATCGGCGCAGTTGATGGCCGCGTTGGCCGCCTGGATGTTGCTGTACGTGCCGTCCTTGCTCCGCCCGTTCATCGCGTCCGACAGCGCGAGCAGCAGTGCGCCGTTGCCGCCCTCGGCCTCGTCGACGCCCTGCTCAAGGAGCTGCCAGTACTCCTTGGAGTACAGCGCCTGTGCGATGCCGTTCGTCGCCTGGGTCTGGCCGAGCTGCCGCCCGCTGTTGCCCGCCGGGATCGGCTTGGTGTTGAGCTGGGCGAGCAGCTTGACGATGACGTCCTCGACCTCCTTGACGTTCGCGCCGCGCAGCAGGCACTTGTCGCCCCGGTTCACGCAGTCCTGCGCGAAGTTGTCGAGGGCGAGCTGGAAGCCCTTGGCCTGGCCGATCGCGCCCTGCTCCACATCGCTGGTGGGGTCGACGACCGCGTCGAACACGGCCCGCCCGACGTTCTTCGGGAACAGGTGGGCGTAGACCCCGCCGAGCTCGGTGCCGTAACTGATCCCCATGTAGTACAGCTTCTGGTCGCCGACGACCTGGCGCAGCAGGTCCATGTCGCGGGCGGCGCTGGTCGTGCCGACGTGCGGGAGGACCTTGCCGGAGTTGTCCTGGCAGGCGCCGGCGAACGACTTGAGTCCGGCGACGTACGCCTTCTCCTTGGCGGGGTCGTCGGGGGTGGCGTCCTGCGCGAAGTAGGTGTCGAGCTGGGAGTCGTTCTCGCACTGGACGGGCGCGCTGGCGCCGACCCCGCGCGGGTCGAAGCTGACCAGGTCGTAGCGGGCGCGCAGGGCGCCGTAGTCGCTCGCGGCGGCGGGCAGCGTGGTGACGCCGGAGCCGCCGGGGCCGCCGAAGTTGAAGATCAGCGAGCCGATGCGGTGGCTCTTGTCGGTGGCCTCGGCGCGGATGAGGGCGATGTCGATCGTGCCGGCCTTGGGGTCGGCGTAGTCGAGCGGCGCCTTCATGGTGGCGCACTTCCACTCGCCGCCGCCCGGCGGCGGCGAGGGCGCCGAGCCCGTGCCCTCCGCCGCGGTGGGTGCCGCGCACGCCTTCCAGTTCAGCTTCTGGGCGGCGAGCTTGGACACGTCGGCGGTGCCGGAGGTGAGCCCGCCGTCGTCCTTCGCCCCGCCGGAACAGCCGACGGCGGCGAGCAGTACGGCGGCGGCGCTGATCGCGGCGGCCCGGTTCCGCCCTCGCGGGGCACGGTGGTGTTCCATCCCCCCATCCTGCGGCGCCGCACCGGGGGGCGCGCGAGCGGGGCGGCCCATCAGGGTGGCGCGCCCCCCTCAGCCGGGCACGCCCACCGGGGTCGCCCGGGCCACCCGGTCCGCCGCCGCGAACCCCGTCGCCACACAGGCCGCGATGCCGACGCCGTCGTACGCCGCGCCGCACACCTCAAGGCCGGGCAGCCGGGCGATGTCCTCGCGGATGCGGGCCAGCCGGGCGGCGTGGCCCACCGTGTACTGGGGCAGGCCCCGGTCCCAGCGGCTGACCCGGGCCGCGAGCGGCTCGCCGATCGGGCCCGCCGCGTGGTGCAGATCGTTCAGGGCGGTGCGCACGAGGTGACGGTCGGGGCGGTCGAGGAGGTGCTCCTCGCCGGCCCGGCCGATCGAGGCGCGCAGCAGGAAGAGGTGCGGGGCCGCGTCCGCCTGCCAGCGCCACTTGTTGGACAGGAAGGTGGCCGCCTTCACGGTGTGCCCGTCCACGGGCGGTACGAGGAAGCCGTTGCCGGACGGAAGCCCGCCGAGCGCGGCCCGGTCGCGCGCGAACGCCATCGTCACCACGGCCGTGCTCGCGTACGGGACCGCGGCCAGGTCCGTGTGCGCGACGGGCGCGTGCGGGCGCAGCAGGGCCGCCGCCGCGAAAGCGGGCACCGCGAGGATCACCGCGTCCGCCGCGAGCAGCAGCGGGCCGTCGGCGGTGGCCGCCTGGACCCGCCAGGTGCCGGACGGGGTGCGCTCCAGCGCCCGTACGGTCGTCCCGGTCAGGACGCGGGCCCCGCTGGCCCGGGCGACGGCGAGCGGCAGCCGGCCGGTGCCGCCCTCGATGCCGCGCACGAAGGAACCCGTGGGACGCGGGCGGCCGTGCAGCGCCGGGAGCAGCGGCCCGCCGCGCTCGGCGATGCCCGCGATGCCCGGCATCGCCGAGCGCAGGGACAGGGCGTCGGTGCTGCCCGCGTACACCCCGCCGAGCAGCGGCTCCACCAGGCGGTCCACCGCCTCCCGGCCGATCCGCTCGGCGAGGTAGGCGGAGATCGCGACGTCCTCGGTGACGGGGACGGCCGGCCGGGACGGCTCCTGGTGCAGCCGGGCGAGACCCTCCTCCGACAGGAGTCCGGTACCGGCGAGGGCCGCCGGGTCGGACGGGATGCCGAGCACATGACCGGGCGGCATCGGGCGCAGCGCGCCCCGCGTCCATACGGTCACCGGGGCGGGCGCGGGGTCGGCCAGGGCCCGGCCGAGACCGACCGCCTCGGCGAGGTCGACCGCCTCGGGCCGCAGCGCCATCACCGACTCGGCGCCCTCGTCGACGGCGACCCCGGCCAGCGTGCCGGTGCGGAGCTTGCCGCCGACCCGCGGCCCGCTCTCCAGGACGGTGACCTCGGCCCGGCCGCGCAGCTGCCAGGCGGCGGCGAGGCCGCTGATGCCGCCGCCGACGATGATGACCGATCGCTTCGATGTCATGGGGCCAGCTCTCGCAGGTCGTCTCGATGGGGGAAGCTGCCGGGCTCGTACGCGCACCACGGGTCGGCGGCGAGCACATCGCCGGTCAGTCCGTACGCGCGGGAACGCGAGCCGCCGCAGACGGTGTTGAACTCGCAGCGCCCGCACTTGCCGCGCAGCAGCGCGGGGTCGCGGAGCGTGGCGAACAGGGCGGAGCCGCGGTAGATGTCGGCCAGCGGATGGTGTTTCACATTGCCCGCGGAGACGGGCAGGAAGCCGCTGGGGTGGACCTCGCCGGTGTGCGAGACGAAGACGAAGCCCCGGCCCGACGAGACGTCCATCGGGGGCCGCCGCACCGGCCGCCCCTCGCCCTCGAAGAAGCCCAACTCCCTTGCCCTGCGCGTGAGTTCACGGTGCAGCGGGCCGAGCTCCGGATGTTCGCCGTGCCGGGCCAGGATCGCGCGCTGGAGGGCGACGCGGCGGAAGTGGTGGCCCTCGGTCGTCTTCGTGGCGATCATCGAGCCGCAGTCGTACAGGAAGTGCAGTACGTCCTCGATCTCGTCCGGGGTCAGGGCGTCGAGGCTCGCGCCGCGCCCGGTGGGCACCAGGATGAACCCGGACCACAGCATCGCTCCCTCGCGCCGCACGAGCGCCGCGATGTCCGCGAGGTCGGACAGGGCGGCGCGGGTGACCGTGGTGTTGATCTGCACCTTGAGGCCGAGCTCGCGGGCCGTGCGCCAGCCGTCCAGGGTCCAGTCGAAGACGCCGTCGACGCCCCGGAAGGCGTCGTGCCGCTCGGCCGTCGACCCGTCGAGCGAGAGGGAGAGCGCCACCGCGCCCGCGTCGCGTACCGCCGTCAGGTTCGCGCGGGACAGGGTGGGGGTGCCGGACGGCGAGACCGCGACCCGAAGGCCGAGCGAAGTCCCGTACGCCACCAGGTCGTTGAGGTCGGCGCGCTGGAACGGGTCGCCGCCGGTGATGACGAACAGCGGGCTCGGCTTCCCGAACGCGGCGATCTGGTCCATCAGCCGCCGGGCGTCCACCCCGTCCAGCTCGCCCGGGTCGCGGTCCGGCTGCGCCTCGGCGCGGCAGTGCAGACAGGCGAGCGGACAGGCCCGGGTGGCCTCCCAGATGACGATGAAGGGCCGCTCCGTCACCGCGTGCCGGGGCTTGCGGACGAGGGTGCGCCCGCTCATCGCACCTTCTCCCAGCCGCGCCGGTCCGCGCGGCCGGCCGTCAGCTTCGGGTCGCGGCGCCGGTAGACGACGTAGGGGCGGAACAGGTACTGCACCGGCGCGCTGAACATGTGCACCAGGCGCGAGTACGGGATCAGCGCGAACAGCGTGAAGCCGAACAGGATGTGCAGCTGGAAGGCGAGCGGGGCCGCGCCCATCAGGTGGTAGTCCGGCTGGAAGGTGAACAGCGAGCGGAACCAGATCGAGATGCCCTCGCGGTAGTTGTAATCCCCGGTCGCTCCGGTCGAGTTGAGGATGGTGGCGGTGAGGCCGAGCACCATCGCGCCGAGCAGGAACGTGTACATCAGGTGGTCGCTGCGCAGGGTCGCCCGGCGCACCGCGGGGACCTTGAAGCGGCGGAAGACCAGGATGCCGATGCCGGCCGCCGCCGCGACGCCCGCGACCGCGCCCGTCGACACGGCGAGCAGGTGGTAGGTGTGGTCGCTGACGCCGACCGCGTCCGTCCAGCTCTGCGGGATCACCAGGCCGACCACATGGCCGAGCACCACGAAGAGCATCCCGAAGTGGAACAGCGGCGAGCCGATCCGCAGCAGCCGTGACTCGTGGACCTGGCTGGAGTGGGTGGTCCAGCCGAAGCGGTCGTAGCGGGCCCGCCAGAAGGTGCCCGCGATCAGCAGGGCGACCGACACATAGGGCAGTACGCCCCACAGGAGCAGATCCATCAGGATGCCTTCCTCTCGGGGAAGCCGGGCCAGGGGAGTTCGACGCCGGGTCCGAACGGCTCAAGGCCCACGGTCTCCTGCGGCGGGCCGGCCTTGGCCAGCGCCTTCGCCTCGGCCTTCGTCCTGGGCGAGGCGCCCGGCAGCGTCGCGCAGACCGCTTCGAGGACGTCGGCGTAGGGGGTGCCGGTCTCGGTCAGGGCGAGCCGCAGCAGTTCGAGGCCCGCGCGGTGCTCCTGGAGCAGCCGGGTGCCGGACTCCTCGTGGCGCCCGGCGAATTCGAGGGCGGCGGGCAGGAAGTCGGGCAGTTCCTCGTGACTGAACTCCAGGCCGTGGTCCCGGTAGATCCGCTTCATGCGGACCATCGAGAGGCCCCGGCGGCGGGTGTCGCCGTCGGTCCACCACGTCAGATACAGACAGCGCCGGTTACGGGTGTCGAAGGTGGAGGTGTAGTGCGCGGCCAGGTCGAGCGGCTCGGTGGCCGCCGCGATGTCCACGAAGGCCTGGAGCCGCTCGGCGGCGGCCCCGGGGCTCTGCCGCAACGCCTCGCGCAGCAAAGGGAGTTGGGCGTAGAAGACGTCGTCCGGGTAACGCAGGCAGCGGGCCGCGACCAGCCGCAGGACGGCCGAACTCTCGGGGATCATGCGCTCCTCCGGGTGGGGGAGAGGTTCAACAGGACGCGTCCCGGGGCGACTTCGCCACCCGGTTCGGCTCGGCCTGCGTCGCCGACCGGGCACGTCTCGTCGAGTGGATGGGAGTCGGCTAGGGCCTCGGCGTCGGCGCGGGCCGCGCTCGGCACCACGTAGCGGTCCTCGTACTTGGCGATCGCGAGCAGCCGGAACAAGTCCTCCATCTCGGCGCCGGTCAGGCCCACGGCGCTCGCGATGGACTCCTCGCGCTCCTCGCCGAGGTTGACCCGCCGCATATAGGCGCGCATCGCGGCCATCCGGCGCAGCACCGCCTCCACGGGGTAGGTGTCGCCCGCGGTCAGGAGTTCGGCCAGATACTCCACCGGGATCCGCATGGCGTCGATCGCGCCGAACAGGTTCCCGGCGTCCTCGCCGTCGTGGCCGCTCGCGGCGACCGCCTCGACGACCGGCGACAGCGGCGGCACGTACCAGACCATCGGCATCGTGCGGTACTCCGGATGCAGCGGCAGGGCGACCTGGTAGGTGGCGATCAGGTCGTACACGGGGGAGCGGCGGGCCGCCTCGATCCACTCGTGGGTGATGCCCGACGCCTTGGCCGCGGCGACGACCGCCGGGTCGTTCGGGTCGAGGAAGCACTCCAACTGGCTCGGATACAGGTCGTGTTCGTCCTCGACCGCGGCCGCCTCGGCCACCTTGTCGGCGTCGTACAGCATCACGCCGAGATAGCGCATCCGCCCGACACAGGTCTCCGAGCAGACCGTCGGCAGGCCCACTTCGAGGCGCGGGAAGCAGAAGGTGCACTTCTCGGCCTTGCCGGTGGCGTGGTTGAAGTAGACCTTCTTGTAGGGGCAGCCCGTCACGCACATCCGCCAGCCGCGGCACTGGTCCTGGTCGACCAGGACGATGCCGTCCTCCTCGCGCTTGTACATCGCGCCCGACGGGCACGAGGACACGCACGCGGGGTTGAGGCAGTGCTCGCAGATCCGCGGCAGGTAGAACATGAAGCTCTGCTCGAACTCGAAGCGGATCTTCTCGCCGACCTCGTCGCGGATCTTCTCGACGATCGGGTCGAGCGGGGCGTTCTCGGGCGCGCCGCCCAGGTTGTCGTCCCAGTTCGGGCCCCACTCGATCTTGTCGACGGGCTCACCGGTCAGGCTGGACACGGGCCGTGCGACGGGCAGGTCGTTGCCCGCCGGGGCGTCGATCAGGTTCTTGTACTCGTACGTCCAGGGCTGGTAGTAGTCGTCGATCCCGGGGAGTTCGGGGTTGGCGAAGACCTGGCCCAGGCGCTTGAGCCGGCCGCCCGCGCGCAGGCGCAGCTTGCCGGAGCGGGTGCGCTCCCAGCCGCCCTTCCACTTCTCCTGGTCCTCCCAGCGGCGCGGGTAGCCCTGGCCGGGGAGGGTCTCGACGTTGTTGAACCAGACGTACTCGGTGCCCTGCCGGTTGGTCCACGCCTGCTTGCAGGTGACCGAGCAGGTGTGGCAGCCGATGCACTTGTCGAGGTTCATGACCATCGCGATCTGGGCCATGACGCGTCCGATGGTCGCTTCGCGACGGGGCATGAGATCAGTACTCCACGTTCTGGTCGCGGCGGCGGATGACGGTGACCTCGTCGCGCTGGTTGCCGGTCGGGCCGAGGTAGTTGAACGCCCATGTCAACTGGGCGTAGCCGCCCACGAGATGGGTGGGCTTGAGCATGATCCGGGTCAGCGAGTTGTGGATGCCGCCGCGCCTGCCGGTCTTCTCCGTCTTCGGCACGCCGACCGTGCGCTCCTGGGCGTGGTTCATGTAGACGGTGCCGGCGGGCATCTTGTGCGAGACGATCGCGCGGGCGGTGACCACGCCGTTGCGGTTGACCGCCTCGATCCAGTCGTTGTCGCGCACGCCGATCGCGTCGGCGTCCTGCGGGGACATCCAGACCGTCTGGCCGCCCCGGCCGAGCGTCATCATGTAGAGGTTGTCCTGGTACTGGCTGTGGATGGCCCACTTGTTGTGCGGGGTGAGATAGCGGACGGCGACCTGCTTGCCGTCGGTGGAGCCCAACTCGGGCTCCCCGTACAGGCGGTGCATGTCCAGCGGCGGCTTGTAGACGGGCAGCGCCTCGCCGACCTCGTGGATCCAGTCGTGGTCCAGGAAGAAGTGCTGGCGGCCCGTGAGGGTGTGCCAGGGCTTGAGGTGCTCGGTGTTGACGGTGAACGCGGTGTAGCGCCGGCCGCCGGACTCGCTGCCCGACCACTCCGGCGAGGTGATCACCGGGACCGGCCGCGCCTGCGTGTCCGCGAACGTGATGCGCTTGCCCTCGGCCTCGGCGGCCAGATGGGCCATGTGCTGCCCGGTCTTCTTCTCCAGGGTCTCGAACCCCTGGGTAGCCAGGCGCCCGTTGGAGGTGCCGGACAGCGACAGGATCGCCTCGCAGGCGTGCTGGGCGGTGTCCAGGCGCGGCCGCCCCTCGGCGACTCCCTTGCGCACCAGGCCGTTCTTCTCACCCAGATACGTGATCTCCTCGGCCACGTCGAAGGTGATCGCCTTGGTGGTGACGCCGAGCTTGTCGACGAGCGGGCCGAGCGCGGCGAACTTCTCGCCGACCGCGCCGTAGTCCCGCTCGACGACGGTCAGGTTGTACA
Organism: Streptomyces sp. CB01201; assembly: GCF_002803085.1. Classification (GTDB taxonomy): domain Bacteria; phylum Actinomycetota; class Actinomycetes; order Streptomycetales; family Streptomycetaceae; genus Streptomyces; species Streptomyces hundungensis. Next base: position 325,131 of record NZ_NNBJ01000004.1, read on the forward strand.
TCGTGCGCCCCGGCACCGGCTCGCACTCGCCCTTCGACCAGTCGAGCGCCACTCCGCCGGGCTGGGCCATCTCGCCGCCCGGGGTGTCGTGCTGGAGGGCGGTGGCGACGACGTCCCTGCGCACCCCGAGGTGCTCCCTGGCCAGCTCGCCGAAGCGGTCGGCTATCGCGTGGAAGGCGTCGTAGTCCGAGCGGGCCTGCCACGGCGGGTCCACGGCCGGGGTGAAGGCGTGCAGGAACGGATGCATGTCGGTCGAGGACAGGTCGTGCTTCTCGTACCAGGTGGCGGCCGGCAGCACGACATCGCTGAGCAGCGTCGTGGACGTCATCCGGAAGTCCATGGCGAGCAGCAGGTCGAGCTTGCCCTCGACGTCCTCCTGGTGCCAGGTGACATCGCGCGGGGCACAACGGGGGCCGTCGTCCGGCAGGTTGGAGTGGGTGCCGAGCAGGTGCTTGAGGAAGTACTCGTTGCCCTTGGAGGACGAGCCGAGCAGATTGGCCCGCCATACGTTCAGGACCCGCGGCCAGTTGTGCGGCGCGTCCGGGTCCTCGCCGGCGAACCCGAGCCGCCCCGCCTTGAGTTCGTCCACCACGTGCTGGACGGGGTCCTCGGCCTCGCCGAGTTCCAGGGGGTTGCGGTCGAAGGTCGGGTACGACGGCATCCAGCCCATGCGGGCCGAGGCGGCCAGGCAGTCGGCGCCGGTCATGCCCTCGAAGCGGCCGTCACCGAGCGGCGAGGCCAGCGCCTCGGCGGGCAGGGTGTCGTAGCGCCACTGGTCGGTGTGCAGATAGAACCAGCCCGCGCCGATCATGTGCCGGGGCGGCCGGGCCCAGTCGGAGGCGCTCGCGAGCGTGGCCCAGCCGGTGACCGGACGGCACTTCTCCTGTCCGACGTAGTGGCCCCAGCCGCCGCCGTTGCGGCCCTGGCAGCCGGTGAGGGTGAGCAGCGCGAGGAAGGCCCGGTAGATGGTCTCGGAGTGGAACCAGTGGTTGGTGCCGGCGCCCATCAGGATCATGCAGCGGCCCTCGGACTTCTCCGCGGTGTCCGCGAACTCCCGTGCCACACGCGTAACTTGGGCCGCCGGGACGGAGGTGAGGGTCTCCTGCCAGCCGGGCGTGCCCGGGGCGTCCGCGTCCTCGTACGAGGCGGGCCACGCGCCGGGCAGGCCCTCGCGGCCGACCCCGTACTGGGCCAGCATCAGGTCGTACACGGTGGTGACGGCGCGGCCGCCGATGCGCCGGACCGGGACACCGCGGCGTACGACGCCCTCGGCGTTCTCGGCGGTCTCCTCGAAGCGGGGCAGCACGACCTCGGCGGTCTCGCCCTCACCCAGCAGGGTGAGCCGGGGCACGGTGTCGCCGAGGTCCAGGTTCCACTCGGGCGTCGAGCCCCAGCGGTGGCCCAACGTGCCGCTCGGGACGACGGGTCGGCCCGTGGTGTCGTCGATGAGCACGGTCTTCCACTGTGCGTTCTCGGAGTCCTCGCCGAGATCGGCGGCGGTCACGAACTTGTGCGGCACCAGCCCTTCCTCGGTCTCCTTCAGGGATACCAGGAAGGGAAGGTCGGTGTACTTCCGCACGTAATCCGTGAAGAACGGGGTATCCCGCTCGACGAAGAATTCCTTGAGAATGACATGGCCCATGGCGAGGGCGAGCGCACCGTCCGTTCCGGGGTGCGGATGCATCCACTCGTCGGCGAACTTGGTGTTGTCCGCGAAATCCGGGGAAACGGTGACGACCTTCTGGCCGCGGTAGCGCGCCTCGGTCATCCAGTGGGCGTCGGGGGTGCGCGTGACGGGGACGTTGGAGCCCCACATCATCAGATAGGCCGCGTCCCACCAGTCGCCCGACTCCGGCACGTCCGTCTGGTCGCCGAAGACCTGCGGGGAGGCGACGGGCAGGTCCGCGTACCAGTCGTAGAAGGAGAGCATCGGCGCGCCGATGAGGGAGTGGAAGCGGGCGCCGGCCGCGTGCGAGGCCATCGACATCGCGGGGATGGGGGAGAAGCCGGCGACCCGGTCGGGGCCGTGCTCCTTGATGGTGTGGACGTGGGCGGCCGCGACGATCTCGACGGCCTCCTCCCAACTCGCCCGCACCAGGCCGCCCTTGCCGCGTGCCTTCTGGTACCGGCGGCGCCGCTCGGGATCGCCCTGGATGTCGGCCCAGGCCAGCACCGGGTCGCCCAGGCGGGCCCTGGCCTCGCGGTACATCGTGAGGAGCGCGCCCCGTACGTGCGGGTACCGGACGCGGGTGGGGGAGTAGCTGTACCAGGAGAAGGAGGCGCCGCGGGGGCAGCCGCGCGGCTCGTACTCGGGGCGGTCGGGGCCGACGGAGGGGTAGTCGGTGGCCTGGGTCTCCCAGGTGATGATGCCGTCCTTGACGTACACCTTCCAGCGGCAGGAACCGGTGCAGTTCACGCCGTGCGTCGAGTACACGACCTTGTCGTGGCTCCACCGGTCCCGGTAGAAGGACTCGGCCTCGCGGCCGCCGGTGCGGTGCACGGTGCGCAGGTCGTCGGAGACCTCGGCGCGGGTGAAGAAGCTGCCGGCCCGCACGAGTGCGTCGGCAACGCCGCGGTCGCGCGGTTCCTTCTGTTGCGGCTTCTGTTGCAACGGAAACTCCTCCGGCCCGGAAAAAGAATGTGGCGAGCCTTTCCGGACGGGTTGTCGGGAAATGCGGACGCCTCCGGACGGCCACCAATGAGCCTACGCCCGCCGTTTCTTGGAATCCGGGGACTTTGGTCCCAGTGGGCGGTGACCTAATTCCGCAAATGTCCCGGGGACGGCCTGGGAAACTGATTGCGGCGCCGGATGCGCGGGGCCTCCAGTACTTTTGGGCATTTTGGGCGAAGGGAAAGGTGGCCCGCCGTGAGGATGGCGAACGGGGCGAACGGGGTGAGCGCGTGAGCCGGAGCCGGTGGCTGCCGAACCAGCACGGGGCGTGGGCGATGCTCGCCGTCCCGTTTCTCGCCGGCACGTTTCTGGGCCATCCGCGCTGGGTGCACCTGCCCCTGCTCGCGGCCTGGCTCCTCGGCTACCTGGCGGTGTACCACGCCCAGCAGTGGCTGCGGCTGACCCGGATCTCGCGCAACCCGAAGGCGCCGCGCCGCCATGTCCGCCCGGCGCTGGTCTTCGGCTCGGCCGGGGCGGCGGTCGGCCTCGCCCTCTCCGTATCGCACCCCTGGCTGCTCCTGGCGGCGGCCTGCGCGGCCCCTTTCGTCGCCGTCAACTCCCTTTACGCGTACGCCAATCGGGAACGGTCCCTGCTGAACGGGGTGGCGGCGGTGATCCCGGCGTGCGGCATGCTGCTGGTCGCGCTCCGGCTCGGGGGCGGCTCGTGGGGTGCGGGGGTGGCCCCGGCGCTGGCCTGCCTGCTGTACTTCGGCGGGACGGTGCCGTACGTGAAGACGATGATCAGGGAGCGCAACTCGGCCGCGTACCGCCGCGGTTCGGTGGCCTACCACGCCGCGGCGCTGGTGGCCGCGTCCCTGCTGAACCCCTGGCTGGCGGCCCCCTTCACGCTCTACCTGCTGCGCGCGTCCCTGCTGCCCGGCCGGGGCCTGAAGGTGGGCGTGGTGGGAGCGGTGGAGGTCCTCTGCTCGCTGGTGCTGCTGGGTGTGGTGGTGGGGGTGTTCTAGGGGCGGCGTGCGGGTCGTCGGGGTGCGGGTGCGGGCCGGTGTGGGCCGGAGTCGGGATGGGGGCCTACAACTGGCCCTTGCGCGTGAGGTAGTTGAAGCACAGCCACCCCGGCAGTACCGGCAGCCAGAAGGTGAGCAGGCGGTACAGGAGCACCGCGGAGGTGGCGGTCTCGGCGGTCATGCCGGCGATCGTCAGAGCCGTGGACAGCGCCAGCTCGACCGCGCCGACACCACCCGGCGTCGGCGCCGCCGAACCGAGCGCGTTGGCCGTCAGGAAGACGACCGCCACGCTCGCGTAGCTCAGCGTGTGCTCGCTCCCCGTACCGAAGGCCCGGATCGACGCGTCGAGGCACATCACGAACACACCGGTCAGGAGCAGCATCCCGCCGATCCCGGTGACGAGCTTCTGCGGCCGCTGGAGCACGTCCAGCATGCGCGGCACCACTCCCGCGAACAGCGAGCGGACCCGGCTGACCACGAACTTCCGCAGGAACGGGACCGCGGTCACGACCAGGATCAGGACGGCCGCCGTGAGCAGACCCGCGATCACCGTGCGGGACGGGGAGAGTTCCGAGGTCTGCTCGGTTCCGGTCACGTACCCGAAGATCAGCAGCAGCGAGATGTGCGAGGCGAGCCCGAAGAGCTGCGACGCGCCCACGCTCGCCACCGCGAGCCCCGGCCGTACCCCCGCGCGCTGGAGGAAGCGCGTGTTGAGGGCGACGCCGCCGACCGCGGCCGGCGCCACCAGCTTCACGAAGGAGCCCGCGACCTGCGCCACCACGGCCCGCCAGAACGGCACCCGCTCCGGGACGAAGCCGAGCAGACTGGCCGCGGCGGCGGGGTAGGACAGCGCCGAGAACAGCACGGCCGCCGCCACCCAGCCCCACTGCGCGTTGGCGACCAGATCGCCGAACTTGATGTTGGTGAGCTGCACCAGCAGGAAGTACGCGGCGAACGCTCCCGCCACAAAGCTGATCAGCGTCTTCATCTTGATGCGCTCAAGACGGACCGGCTCCACCGGAGCCTGCGGCCGGATCAGCAGCACCTGGTGGCGGATCTGGGTGAGCAGATCGTCCTCGTGCGCCTCGTCGAGCGCCTCGTCGATGGCGACCTTCTCGGCCTTCTTCTCCGCCTTGACCGCCTTGCGGTCGTCCGGCGCGGCCACGGCCTCGGGGTGCGCCGCCGCGGCCTTCGCGGCTGCGGCCTCCGCGGCTTTCGCCTCCCTGGCCGCGTCCGACGCCTCCAGGACCGCCTCGCGTTCGCGCTGCGCCTGCTCGCGGCCGAGCCTGCGCAGCGTGGCACGGGTGGAACGCGGCAGCGCGATGGGCTGGAGCAGCGGAAGGCTGTCGGCGACCGCGTCCGGGCCGAGTACGTCCAGGGCGGAGGCCACCGAGCGCTCGGCGCCGACCCGCAGGCCGAGCGTGGTGAGCAGCTGGGCGATGTCCATCCGCAGCACGATGTCGCCGGCCGCGATCTCGCCGCCGCGCAGATCGGTCACGATCACCCGGCCCGCCCGGTCCACCAGGATCGCGTCCCCGGCCAGCCTGCGGTGGGCGATCCGGCGGGACTGGAGCGCCTCCACCTGACGCCAGGTCTCGCGCAGGAGATCATCGGTGATCTCCTTGTCGTCCAGGGAGTCGAGGGAGCGGCCGCCGGTGTGCTCGTAGACCAGCATCACGGCGTCCGGGCCCAGCTCGGAGGTGGCGATCAGCTTGGGCGCGTTCGCCCCGGCCGCGATCGCCGCGTACGCGAGAAGAGCCTCCTGCTCCAGGGCCTGTCTGAGGGACTGGATGGAGCGGCGGGTGGTGATGGAGCGCAGGGTGAGGCGGCGCCAGACCCGGTAGAAGAAGCCCTGCGCCTGCTGCTCGCGGTCGACGACCGTGACGTCGAGGGGCGGGGCGTCCCGCAGGGTCACCAGATAGCGCCGGCCCCGCTCGCCCTGGTCGAGGGAGTCCGGTACGTCCTCCGCGCGCAGCGCGGTCACGGGGTCGAAGCCGACGTGCCTGAGGCCCGCGAGCAGGGTCTGGCCGGTGGGCCGCACATTGGGGGAGCCGACCGCGTAGAGCGTGCCGTACGCGACCGTCCAGCCGATCAGGATCGTGACGATGATCGAGAACGGGGTGGTCTGCGCGCCGACGAGCACCGCGAAGGAGTTGAGCAGCAGCACCGCCCACAGCGCCACCCGCCACCGCGGCCTGCGGGCCATGCCGACCGCCGTCATATAGGCGATGACCGGGGCGAGATAGCCGTGCACGGGGTCGGTGAGGCCGCCGGCCGTCGTCTGCCGGGTCAGCGCCTCGGTGATCGAGCCGGGCGCGGACTTGGCGACCCAGAGGTCGGTCGCGAGGGCGACGCCGTGCGCGAGCACCGCGGCGAGCACACCGTCGGCGATCCGCAGGCCGTCGCGTTTGATGAGCCGCTCGATGGCGAAGGCGACGGGCAGCACGAGCACGGCGATGCTGGAGGCGAGGCCGGCGAGCCGGATCAGCACGTCCGGGGTGCCGGTGGTGCCCTTGGTGATGTCGTCTTCCAGACCGGACGTGGTGCCGTGGGCGAACGCGGCGATGGCGAGGACGACGGCGATCGCGAGCACACCGGTGAGCAGCCGGAGCAGGTCCGAGGGACGGTGCACGCGTGCGGGCAGCAGCGGTTCGTCCACGGAGACGCGTTCGATGGAGCCGGAGGTGTCGTCGCACAGGGTGGCGCCGCCGCCCGTGCCGCACTCCGTCGGCCCTGACCCGGCGGGGCCCTCGGGCGGCTCGGAGGGGCCGGGGGGTTCGGCGGGGCCGGGCGGTTCGGAGGCCGCCGGCCCGCCGTCGCTCCCGGGGCCCTTCCCGGTGCTTTCGGAGCCCGTTCCGTGGCCGGCCGGCGCGCCCGGTGCCCCGGTCCCGTCCGCCGGCCCGGGGGCCTCGGACGAGGCGGGCTCCCGCCCCGTTCCCGGGGTGCTGCTTGCCGCCGCCTCGGGTGGCTGCACGCCCCGCTCCTTCGCTGGCTCGTCCGTCTTGTCTCTGTCTCGTATCACCGCTCACCGCCCGCATGATGGTGGCATGTCCAGAGATCCGAGGGGGGCATCAGGGTGCATTGCCGGGGCGTGCGCGGTGTGAGTTGCGCCCTTTCGCCGCTCCGCGACCGCATCACACCCGCAAGGGGACGGAGCCGGGGCGACTGTCGGTGGCGTGCGGCAGTATGGAGCGGATGAGCCAGGAGCAGCGGGATCGGGCGGACGAGGCACCGCCCGAGCTTCCCGAGTACGCGGAGCGGGTCCTCGATGTCGCCGAGCGGATCCCGCCCGGCCGGGTGATGACGTACGGGGACGTGGCGGAGTGGCTCGGCGAGGGCGGCCCGCGCCAGGTCGGCCGCGTCATGGCGCTGTACGGCAGCGCGGTCCCGTGGTGGCGCGTGGTGCGTGCGGACGGCGCGCTGCTGCCCGGCCACGAGCTGCGCGCCCTGGAGCACTACCGGGACGAGACCACCCCGCTGCGCGAGGCGGGCCGGTCCGCCGAAGGCCATCTGCCGCGGCTCGACATGCGGCGGGCGCGCTGGGACGGCTCCGGCGCGGCGGGCGGACTCGGCGGCGGGGCGGCTCATACCTGACAGCTTCCGCCATCCGGCCACGCCGGGGGCGGCCTGAGGACCGTACGGATGACTCGCTGCGTTCCGGGCACGGTTCGGCGTACCGTCGAGGGTCCGCGCCGACCGCGCGGGCCCCGTAAGCACCATCACGACCAGCACACCCACCAGGACCGGCGATCCACGTGAACTCCTCCTCCACCGGGCGTACGGCGTACCACCAGGTACGCCGGGCGGCCCCCGGCGCGTACCGGCTGGTGCGTACCCTGCCGGATCCGGTGGAGCCCCCTCTCCTTGACGCACCCCAGCGCAGGGTGGTTGACCACGGCTCGGGTCCGCTTCTCGTGCTCGCGGGGCCCGGCACCGGCAAGACCACCACCCTGGTCGAGGCGGTCGCGGCGCGGGTGGCGGCCGGCACGGACCCCGAGCGCGTCCTGGTGCTCACCTTCAGCCGCAAGGCCGCGGTCGAACTCCGCGACCGGATGGCGCTGCGGCTCGGCGCCGGCGCCAAGAGCCCGCAGGCCACCACGTTCCACTCGTACTGCTACGCCCTGGTGCGCGCGCACCAGGACGCCGAGCTGTTCCGCGAGCCGCTGCGGCTCCTCTCGGGCCCCGAACAGGACGTCGCCGTACGCGATCTGCTGGCCGGCCAGATCGACCTCCAGCGCACCGGGCTCGCCCATGTGGGCTGGCCGGACGAACTGCGGGCCTGTCTCACCACGCGCGGCTTCGCCGACGAGGTGCGCGCGGTGCTCGCCCGCAGCCGTGAACTCGGCCTCGGCCCGGCCGCGCTCGCCCGCTTCGCCGAGCGCGCGGGGCGCCCGGACTGGAAGGCGGCCTCCGCGTTCCTCGCCGAGTACCTCGACGTGCTCGACCTCCAGGGCGTCCTGGACTACGCGGAACTCGTGCACCGCGCGGTGCTGCTCGCCGAGCGCATCGCGCTGCCCTCCTACGACGCGGTGTTCGTCGACGAGTACCAGGACACCGACCCCGCCCAGGTCCGGCTGCTGCGGGCCCTTGCGGGCGGCGGTCGGACGCTGGTCGCGTTCGGCGACCCGGACCAGTCGATCTACACCTTCCGCGGCGCCGACATCAACGGCATCCTCGACTTCCCCGACGCCTTCCCCCGCGGTGACGGCCGCCCCGCGCCCGTCGAGGTGCTCACCACCTCGCGCCGCTCCGGCACCGCGCTCCTGGACGCGACCCGGCTCCTGACCCGCCGCATGCCGCTGCCGCGGCTACCCGCCGAGCAGGTCCGCGCACACCGCGCGCTGCGGCCCACCCGCACCGGCGGCCGGGTCGAGACGTACACCTACCCCACGGTCTCCACCGAGCTGGACAACATCGCCGACCTGCTGCGCCGCGCCCACCTCGAAGAGGGCGTCCCCTGGCAGGAGATGGCGGTCCTGGTCCGCGCGGGCACCCGCGCGATCCCCGCGCTGCGCCGCGCCCTGACGACGGCGGGCATCCCCGTGGACACCTCCGGTGCGGACACCCCGCTGCGCGACGAGCCCGCGGCCGGACCGCTGCTCGCGGCACTGCGTGTGGTGGCGGAGGCCGCCGTGAAGGAGGCCGCCCCCTCGGCGGAGGCGGCCGGGGCCGAGGCCGTCCCCTTGGCGGAGGCGGCCGGGACCGAGGCCGCCCCCTCGGCGGAGGCCGCCGGGGCCGAGGCCGTCCCCTCGCATGAGGCAGCCCCGGACGCCTCGGCCCCGGACGCTCCCACCCCGGTCAGCCTCGTGCACCCCCGAAGGGGCCCGGCGAACCCGTCCGCCGCGGCGCCCTCCTGGCTCGACCCCGAGACCGCGCACACCCTGCTCACCTCGCCGCTCGGCGGCATGGACACCGCCGACCTGCGGCGCCTGGGCCGGGCCCTGCGCGACGAGGAGCGGGCCGCGGGCACCCGGCTCCCGGCGCCCTCGGACGTGCTGCTCGCCCGCGCCCTCGCCGAACCCGAACGGCTCGTCGCACACGCCCCCTCCTATGCGCGCGGCGCCCAGCGTCTCGGTGCTCTGCTGCGCAAGACACGCGAACTCCTGGCGGGCGGCGGCACCGCGGCCGAGGCGCTGTGGGAACTCTGGAACGGCACGCCCTGGCCGGGGCGCCTGGAACGCGCGGCGCTGCGCGGCGGCGCGGGCGGCCGGGCCGCCGACCGTGACCTCGACGCGGTGTGCGCCCTGTTCGACACCGCGGCCCGTGCCGAGGAGCGCACCGGCGGCCGGGGCGCGCTCAACTTCCTCGAAGAGGTGGACGCGCAGGACATAGCGGCCGACACCCTGACCCGCCGGGCCGTCCGTCCCGATGCCGTACGCGTCATGACCGCGCACCGCTCCAAGGGCCTGGAGTGGAGCCTGGTCGTGGTCGCCGGGGTGCAGGAAGGGCTCTGGCCCGACCTGCGCCGCCGCGGCTCGCTCCTCGAAGCCGACCGGATCGGACGCGACGGCCTGGCCGAACCGCTCACCCCGGGCGCGCTCCTCGCCGAGGAACGACGCCTCTTCTACGTCGCGGCCACCCGGGCCCGCGACCGCCTGGTGGTGACCGCGGTCAAGGCTCCGGCCGACGACGGCGACCAGCCGTCGCGCTTCCTCACCGAGCTAGGCGTCGAACCCCGTGACACCACGGGCCGCCCGCGCCGGCCGCTCGCGGTGGCGGCGCTCGTCGCCGAGCTGCGCGCCACCACCGTCGACCCGGCGGCCTCCGACGCGCTGCGCGAGGCCGCCGCCGAACGCCTGGGCCGCCTTGCCGCGCTCACCGACGACGAGGGCCAGCCACTGGTCCCGGCCGCGCACCCGGACCGCTGGTGGGGCCTGCACGAGCCGACCCGCTCCCAGGTCCCGCTGCGCGACCGCGAGCTGCCCCTCGCCCTGTCCGGCAGCGCCCTGGACCAGCTCGCCAACACCTGTGCGCTGCAATGGTTCCTGGGCCGCGAAGTGAAGGCGGACGCGCCCGCCACGGCCGCCCAGGGCTTCGGCAACGTCGTCCACGTACTCGCGGACGAGGTCGCCTCCGGCCGTACGCCCGCCGACCTGGCCGTCCTGATGGAACGCCTCGACTCGGTGTGGGACGCGCTCGCCTTCGACGCGCCCTGGAAGTCCGTCCAGGAGAAGCAGAACGCGCGCGCCGCCCTGGAGCGCTTCCTCCAGTGGCACACCCTGGACCGCGCGGGCCGCACCCCGGTCGCCACGGAGCACGGCTTCGACGTGACCCTGGAGGCGGGGGAGTACGAGGTCCGCATCCGGGGTTCCATGGACCGTGTCGAGAAGGACGTCGAGGGCCGCGCGTACGTGGTCGACTTCAAGACCGGCAAGCAGCCGCCCACCGCCGCCGAGGTCGCCGCCCACCCCCAGCTGGCCGTCTACCAGCTGGCGGTCAGGGAGGGCGCCCTGGACGAGGCCTTCGACGGCCACCGCCCCGACTCGGGCGGCGCCGAACTGGTCCACCTGCGCCAGGCCGCCCCCAAGCGCGAGGGCGGCGACGCCTACCCCAAGGTCCAGTCCCAGCCGCCCCTTGAGGGCGCATGGGTGGGCGACCTCCTGGCCACGGCAGCGGGCAAGGTCCTGGACGAACACTTCACCCCGACCCCGGGAACGCACTGCACGCACTGCACGTTCCGGGCATCGTGCACGGCCCAGCCGGAGGGGCGGCAGGTGGTGGAGTAGCGCCGTGCGGCCTCCCCGCGCCCCGCTTCCGTCCGCGGGCCGTGGTCGCTTCTCGCGCAGTTCCCCGCGCCCCTAAAAGCCTCGGTGCTGGCCCGCACGGGGCACTTCAGCCTGTCCGGCGTTTGAGGACGAGCGCCCTCAAGGCGCGACCGGGGTCCGGGGTGGAGCCCCGAAGGGGGTGCAGGGGGCGAAGCCCCCGCCGGGGTCCGGGGGCGGAACCCCCGGGAAACACCCTTCCCTTCCCCCCACCCCCGGAGGGTTTCGGGAAGGGGCGGGGAGGGGCACAGCCCGCCGCAGGCGCCCCCACCTGCACAACCACCCCCATTGTCAGCACCCCCCACTACCCTTCCTGACGTGCCCACCCACCTCAGCGACCCCGAGCAGCTCAAAGAGCTCCTCGGCATCCCGTTCACCCCGGAGCAGACGGCCTGCATCACCGCGCCGCCCGCCCCGCAGGTCATCGTGGCCGGAGCCGGCTCGGGCAAGACGACCGTCATGGCGGCCCGGGTCGTGTGGCTGGTGGGCACCGGCCAGGTCGCACCCGAGCAGGTCCTGGGCCTGACCTTCACCAACAAGGCGGCCGGCGAGCTGGCCGAGCGCGTGCGCACCGCGCTGATCCGGGCCGGCATCACCGACCCGGACGCCCCCGAGCCGGAGCAGGGCGAGCCCGGCATCTCCACGTACCACGCCTTCGCGGGCCGGCTCCTGACCGACCACGGCCTGCGCATAGGCCTGGAGCCCACCTCGCGGCTGCTCGCCGACGCCACCCGCTACCAGCTCGCCGCCCGCGTGCTCCGCGAGGCCCCGGGGCCCTACCCGACGCTGACCAAGTCGTTCGCCTCCCTGGTCAGCGATCTGCTCGCGCTCGACGCCGAGCTCGCCGAACACCTCGTACGCCCGGAGCGCCTGGCCGCGTACGACCGCGAGCTGCTGCGGACCCTGGAAGGGGCCAAGCTCAGCAACGCCGAGTTGCGCAAGGTGCCCGAGGCCGCCGCCGCCCGGCTCGAACTGCTCGACCTCACCAGCCGCTACCGGGCCGCCAAGAAGAGCCGCGACCTGCTGGACTTCGGCGACCAGATCGCGCTGTCCGCCGAGCTCGCGCTCACCCACCCCGAGGTCGGCCGGATCCTGCGCGAGGAGTTCAAGGTGGTGCTCCTGGACGAGTACCAGGACACCTCCGTGGCCCAGCGCCGGCTGCTCGCCGCGCTCTTCGGCGGCGGCACGGGACACGCCGTGACCGCCGTGGGCGATCCCTGCCAGGCCATCTACGGCTGGCGCGGCGCCTCGGTCGCCAACCTCGACGACTTCCCCCGCCACTTCCCGTACGCCGACGGCCGCCCCGCCACGCGTTTCGCGCTCTCCGAGAACCGCCGCAGCGGCGGCCGCCTCCTCGACCTCGCCAACTCCCTTGCCGCGCCGCTGCGTTCGATGCACGAAGGGGTCGAGGCGCTGCGCCCGGCCCCCGGCGCCGAGCGCGACGGCGGCGTCCGCATCGCGCTGCTCGACACCCACCAGGAGGAGATCGAGTGGCTCGCCGACTCGATCGCCCACCTCGTGCGCACCGGCAAGGCGCCCGGCGAGATCGCCGTCCTGTGCCGTACGGCCGGCGATTTCCCGCAGATCCAGGGCGCGTTGGTGGCCCGGGACATCCCGGTCGAGGTCGTCGGCCTCTCCGGCCTGCTGCACCTGCCGGAGATCGCCGATCTCGTGGCGGTCTGCGAAGTGCTCCAGGACCCGGGCGCCAACGCCCCGCTGGTGCGCGTCCTGACCGGCCCGCGCTGGCGCATCGGCCCCCGTGACCTGGCGCTGCTCGGCCGCCGCGCCCGCGATCTGGTGCGTCGCACCCGAGCCGGTTCCGACGACCCCGACCAGCGCCTCGCGGACGCGGTCGAAGGCGTCGACCCGGCCGAGGTGATCTCCCTCGCCGACGCCCTGGACACCTTCCTCGAAGGCGCCGAGGACGACGGCCTGCCCTTCTCCGCCGAGGCCCGCGTCCGCTTCGCCCGCCTCGCCACCGAGCTGCGCGACCTGCGCCGTTCGCTCGCCGACCCGCTGATGGACGTACTGCACCGCGTCCTGACCGTCACCGGCCTTGAGGTCGAACTCTCCGCGTCCCCGCACGCGTTGGCGGCCCGGCGCCGCGAGACGCTCTCCGGCTTCCTCGACATAGCGGCGAGCTTCGCGGCCCTCGACGGGGAGGCCTCGCTGCTCGCCTTCCTCGGCTTCCTGCGCACCGCCGCGCAGTACGAGAAGGGCCTGGACAACGCGCTGCCCGGCGGCGAGAACACCGTGAAGGTCCTCACCGCGCACAAGTCCAAGGGCCTGGAGTGGGACGTCGTCGCGGTCCCCGGCCTGGTCACGGACACGTTCCCGTCCACCCGGTCGAGGGAGGTCTGGACCGCCCAGGCGAAGGTCCTGCCGCACGCGCTGCGCGGTGACGCCCCGACGCTGCCCGGCGTCGAGGAGTGGGACGCGAAGGGCCTCAAGTCCTTCAAGGAGGCGATGAAGGACCACCAGCACACGGAGGAACTCCGCCTGGGATACGTCACGTTCACCCGCCCCCGCACCCTGCTGCTCGGCTCCGGCCACTGGTGGGGCCCCAGCCAGAAGAGGCCCCGGGGCCCCTCCGACTTCCTGCACGCGCTGTACGAGCACTGCGTGGCGGGCCATGGCGAGATCGAGGCATGGGCGGACCAGCCAGCCGAGGACGCCGAGAACCCGGCCCTCCACGAGTCGGCGACCACGCACGCCTGGCCGCTCCCGCTCGACCCGCAGTCCCTGGCCCGCCGCCGGGCCGCCGCCGAACGGGTCCGGGCCCACCTGGAGAGGACCGCGCCCTTCGACGACGTGACGCCCTCCTCCTCCGAGGAAGCGCCTCGTGGGAGCGCGCCCCATGAACCCCATGAGGAGGACGAATACGCGGAAGGGCCTTGCGGAGATCCTTACGGAGACGGGGAGTTCGGCGACCCGGAGGCCCTCGCCCCCGACGACTGGGACCTGCTGCCCACGGAGCGCCCGGCCACGTCCGAGCCTGCCGAGCAGCTCGTCGCGACGGAGCACTTCGACGACATGGAGCACGGCGATGTCACCGAGCAGTTCGTCGAGATCGACCAGTTCGTCGGCATGGAGTACCGCGACGACATCGAGCACGAGGAGCCCGCGGAGCACACCCGCACCGCGCCACCCCGCGCCGACTACGACGCCCGTGGCCACACCCCGGCCGAGGCGCCGGTCGCCATCCCCGCCCCGCGCCTGACCCCCGAGGACCGCCGCACCCTGCACTCCTGGGACCGCGACCTGGAGGCGCTCACCACCGAGCTGCGCCGGGCCCGCGCCACCAACCGCGAGGTCGAGGTGCCCGCCTCGCTCACCGCGTCCGAGCTGCTGAGCCTGGCAGCCGACCCCGACGCGTTCGCCCGGGACCTGGCCCGTCCCATGCCACGCCGCCCGCAGCCGGCCGCCCGCCGGGGCACCCGCTTCCACGCCTGGGTGGAGTCCCGCTTCGACGAGCTCCCGCTGCCCATGCTCGGCCCCGACGAGCTGCCCGGCGCCGACGACAGCGAGGCCGACATCGCGGACGAGCGGGACCTGGCCGCCCTCAAGGAGGCCTTCGAGCGCACCCCGTACGCGGACCGCACCCCGTTCCGCACCGAGGCGCCCATCCAGCTGACGCTCGCCGGCCGGGTGATCAGGGGCCGGATCGACGCCGTCTACAAAGAGGGCGACGGAGCGCTCGCCAGGTACGAGATCGTCGACTGGAAGACCGGGCGTCAGGCCACCGCCGATCCGCTCCAGCTGGCGGTCTACCGGGTCGCCTGGGCCGAGCAGCTGGGCGTCCCGCCGGCGTCGGTGACGGCCGCGTTCGTGTACGTACGCACAGGTGAGACGGTCCGTCCGGCGCGGCTGCCGGGTCGGGCCGAGCTGGAGGCGATCCTGCTGGGGCGCGGTCCGCAGGGCGGACCGGAGGACCGGCCACCGCCACCGGCCGGATAGGCTCAAGGGCATGAGCGAGACCCCGGACAGCGCCGTCCAGACCGCCACCGCCGTGGTGCGCACGTACATCGAGCAGCACCGCGCCGCCTTCCTCGACGACCTCGCCGAGTGGCTGCGCATCCCGTCGGTGTCGGCCCAGCCCGACCACGACGCCGACGTGCGCCGCAGCGCCGACTGGCTGGCCGCCAAGCTCCGCGAGACCGGCTTCCCGGTCGCGGAGATCCTGGACACCCCGGGCGCGCCCGCCGTCTACGCCGAGTGGCCGTCGGGCGAGCCGGGCGCGCCCACCGTCCTGGTCTACGGGCACCACGACGTCCAGCCCGCGGCCCGCGAGGACGGCTGGGACACCGAGCCGTTCGAGCCGGTGATCGCGGACGGGCGGATGTACGGACGCGGCGCCGCCGACGACAAGGGCCAGGTGTTCTTCCACACCCTCGGCGTCCGCGCGCACCTCGCCGCCACCGGCCGCACCGCCCCCGCCGTCAACCTCAAGCTCCTCATCGAGGGTGAGGAGGAGTCCGGTTCGCCGCACTTCCGCGACCTCGTCGAGCAGCACGCCGACCGCCTCGCCGCGGACGTCGTGATCGTCTCGGACACCGGCATGTGGTCCGAGGACACCCCGACCGTGTGCACCGGCATGCGCGGCCTCGCCGAGTGCGAGATCCAGCTGTACGGGCCCGCCCAGGACATCCACTCCGGATCCTTCGGCGGCGCGGTGCCCAACCCGGCGACGGCCGCCGCCCGCCTGGTCGCGGCCCTGCACGACGCCGACCTGCACGTGCGGATCCCCGGCTTCTACGACGGCATCGTCGAGCTGACCGACGCCGAGCGCGAGCTGTTCGCCGAGCTGCCCTTCGACGAGGCCGAGTGGCTGCGCACCGCCAAGTCGAGGGCGGCCCACGGCGAGGCCGGGTTCTCCACCCTGGAGCGGATCTGGGCCCGTCCGACGGCCGAGGTCAACGGCATCGGCGGCGGCTACCAGGGCCCCGGCGGCAAGACGATCGTGCCGTCGTCGGCGATGGTGAAGCTGTCCTTCCGGCTGGTCGCGGGCCAGGACCCGAAGCACATCGAGAAGATCGTCACCGACTGGGCCGCCGGGCAGGTCCCCGCCGGGATCCGGCACGAGATCACCTGGAGCGCCGGCACCCGGCCGTGCCTCACCCCGCTCGACCACCCGGCGCTCAAGTCCGTGGTCCGGGCGATGGGGCAGGCCTTCGGCACGAAGGTCCGCTTCACCCGCGAGGGCGGCTCAGGACCCGCCGCCGACCTCCAGGACGTACTGGCGGCGCCGGTCCTCTTCCTGGGGATCTCGGTCCCCTCCGACGGCTGGCACGCGCCCAACGAGAAGGTCGAGCTCGGCCTCCTGTTCAAGGGCGTCGAGACGACGGCCCATCTGTGGAGCGACCTCGCCGCCACCACAGCCTGAGCCGTCGGCCCCGGCCGCCGGCCGACAGAAATCGCTGAACACACCATCCACCCGGGGGAGTTGGAAGCACCTGTGAGCACCACCAGCAGTGAAGCCTTCACGGACCGGCCGATCGGGCTCGCCACGCCGATCGGTCTGACCGAGCCGAGCGGCATCGACCGAGCGGCCCACCACCGCCTCGACGAGGCCTGGCTGGCAGCCGCCTGGAGTCATCCGACGACCCGGGTCTTCGTGGTCTCCGGCGGTCAGGTACTGATCGACGAGCCCGCGGACGGGGCGGACGGACGCACCGAGCTCGTGATGACCCCGGCCTTCGAGGCCCCGGTCACCGAGACCCACCGCTACTTCCTGGGCACGGACGAGGACGGCGTCAGCTACTTCGCCCTCCAGAAGGACGCGCTGCCCGGCCGCATGGACCAGTCGGCCCGGCCCGCCGGACTGCGCGAGGCGGGGCTGCTGCTCTCGCCCCGCGACGCGAGCCTCATGACGCACGCCGTCGCCCTGGAGAACTGGCAGCGCCTGCACCGCTTCTGCTCCCGCTGCGGCGAACGCACCGTGATCGCGGCGGCCGGACACATCCGCCGCTGCCCGGTCTGCGGTGCCGAGCACTACCCGCGCACCGACCCGGCCGTGATCATGCTGGTCACCGACGACCAGGACCGGGCGCTGCTCGGCCGCCAGGTGCACTGGCCCGAGGGCCGCTTCTCGACGCTTGCGGGCTTCGTCGAACCCGGCGAGTCCATCGAGCAGTCGGTGCGCCGGGAGGTCTTCGAGGAGGCCGGTGTCACCGTCGGCCCGGTCGAGTACGTGGCGAGCCAGCCCTGGCCGTTCCCGTCCAGCCTGATGCTCGGCTTCATGGCGAAGGCCACCTCGTCCGAGATCAACGTGGACGGCGAGGAGATCCACGAGGCGCGCTGGTTCTCCCGCGAGGACCTGGCCGCCGCCTTCGAATCCGGCGAGGTCCTGCCCCCGTACGGCATCTCGATCGCGGCCCGCCTCATCGAGCTCTGGTACGGCAAGCCCCTGCCGAAGCCGTCCCACTGACCCTCGGACCGGCTTTTGGGCCCGGTCGTGATGTGTCCTTACCAAGGAACACCAGGAGCGCCCCGAGGGGGAGCCGGTTTTCACCGGCTTCCTTCTCGGCCTTCTCCGTCTCCTGCCTCTCCCCGCACGGGTGACAGTGGCCGGGCTTGCCGGGCTTCGGTCTCTCACTGTCCATGAGGGCCTTCTAGGTATGCCTCGGGGATGCAGGGGCACGTCCAGTAGTCGCCTATGTGTGCCTTCTTGAAGAACTCCACTACGTCCGAATAGCGCGGATCAATCCACTCGATCACGGCTCTTGACGGTCGAGGAACTTGACGGCCACGCCACGACGCCGGACCTCCGCCATGAAGGCGTACGGACCGAGGCCCCGGGCGCCCGTGCTGATGATGGAGCCGTTCTCCCCGGCAATGCTCAGCGCGAGTCGGTACAGGGAGGCCATGGTCTCGTCAGGGCTTAACTCGTCGGCCCGGTAGATCTCTGCCGTCACGGGACACGGTTCGATTCAGAGTCCCGGATCACTTCCGCCAGCTTCTCAGCGAGCGATGCGGGAATCATGCCTACATCAACCCACGGAGTGCCCCGGCCGCTCACCAACGGCCGGAGCCGTCTTAGCTGAGTCTCGGTGGCACCCACGTGCTCGAACGCTGCCATGAGCGAAGCGTGGGCATCCTCGGCCCGCTTCCAGCCGCCGCGCCACTCGTCCATCCTCACGACGCCTTCCCCGCCTGTGTGGCGTGCCCGGCGTGGTTCCGGACCTCTGCCGCAGCCTCGTATGCCTTGCTCCACTTCTTGGTCCTCTTGGCTGCTTCCAGTTCAGCGATGAGCGCGGTGCACACGCCGCACCCGTCTGCGGGGGCGCAGTCGTACAAAAACGCTTCGACCGCCCCGGCCAGTTCCACAGGCGGTTGTGGGTACTTGGCAGGTGTGGTCATGGCATCTCCTCTTCGGCAGCGTCTTTGATGCCCGACCAGTGTCGTCCAATTAGCAACAACTCCCTACATTTATGCACGTGTTGGACTAAAGATCACTGACGGCAGTGTTCGGCCCATGCCGTCAAGCACTCCCTTGCGGGGTCCCCGAAGAGGGCCGCTTCTTCATAGCCGGTGAATCGTCGGACGAGTTGCTGAATGTCCCGGCTGTCGCGGAACACGATTGCGCCTAGGTCGAGTTCTGCGGTGGCTAGCGTCTCGTCGTAGACCGTGAAGGTGTTCAAGGCCCCGGGGCCAAGATGGGTGCCTGTGGGGATGATTCCTAGCCGTATGTTCGGCTGACGGCTCAGAGAGGCCAGTCGGTCAATCTGTATCGCTAGCTCATCCGGGGGGATGAGCGGATAGCGCACGGCCTGTTCCGTGAGAAGGAACGTGAACGTCTTGGACCGGTCGAAGAGGACTCGTTGCCGGTCCAGCTTCATAGCTACGGCTTTGGCCTGTTGCTCGGGGGGTGCGGCGGAGAGGCTCGCACGGACGTATTCAGGCGTCGCCAAAAGCCCGGTAATCATGGACAGCAGGAAGTACCGGAACATGGTGGAAGTGGCTTCGAGCCCGGCTAGCTGTACCTGCTTCTTGTCCAGCCCCTTCCGGCGGAGCGTCCTTCCGTCTTGCCACTCGGTTTGAGCTATCCGCGCGAGAGCCATTACCTCAGCAGCGATAGCAGGGGACGCTTCAAGGCCCCTCAGGAGTTGTTCTACATCGAGTAGCGACGGGCGAGCTTTGTTCCCCTCAATGCGGCTGATCTTCGATTGAGACATGTTGCAACGTGCGGCAAGCCGAACCCCTGAGAGTCCGGCTTGTTTCCGCAAGTGCTTCAGCATGGCCGCTAGCTCGCGGCCAGACTGGTCTAGCTGGTCAGGCTCGATGGCCACCGTTCGCGGACTCCCTAGCCATGGACCTTGACCCATGCCGCGAACGGCACCGATTCGGAAAGCGCGATGCGCTGGTACTCGACGTACGGGGCGGGGTCGCCGTCGTACAGTTCCCGGCTGGTCTGCGTGCCGTCTTCGGCGTAGTGCATGAGTACCACTTCGGCACGGTCGAACATCCAGAAGTCCGGGGCACCCTCAAGCGGGTTCGGCCGGTCGGTCACGTCCAAGATTCGGATGTCGTCCCCGGCCCTTGAGTGCACGTCGTAGTACATGAACTCAAAGCGGAGATAGTCCGTGAGCGGCCGTGTGACGACGTGGACGCGCCCCTTCGACTTCCCTTCGGCCGTGAGCTTCCGTAGGCCGTCTGTGTACGCGGACGAGTAGGTGTCGGGGTCGAGCCGTTCCCCGGCAAGGAAGTCCCGGATGTCGCCGTCCTCCCCGGGCGACCGGTACACGGGCAGGGTCTCAAGCCGCCACGCTTCGCGCGTGAAGCCCTGCATGCGTGCCTTCCAGGCGTCACCATCCAAGAGCACGGAATGCCTCCCTCAACGTCGCTTCGGGGATCTCCACGAGTCCTTCCCCGGCGGGTGCGCTGAACGCGTCGGACACGTCGCCCTGGACGACGAACGAGCCGGACGCGGTGACGTACACGTTGGGGCAGTCGTCGTTGTTGCAGTTGCCGTTTCCGTTGCCGGTAAGTCGGGTCAGTTCCTCACGAGCCATGGTGTGAACCCCCTCGTACGCGGCCTCTGGCGGGCCGGTCGTGATGACGGTACGAGCGGGGCGGATGGGGCGTCTATGCAGGAACGCGACTATGCGCGTAGTCGCATAAAGAGACCCCTGCTGACGGGGGGACTGATGCTGGCCTGTGCCGGGGCCACGATTGGGCGGAGGGACCTACGCCCGAGCTGCCATGGGCGCTCTACAGCCTGAGCGGCACAGCTTGACGCTCCACATGTGGATGGGCGAGATCCGGGCCAGAGCAGCGTTGGAATTCCAACGCTGGGGGCGCGTCGGCTGCTCAGAGAGGAACGGCAGCCCCCTAGGAACTTTGGAACTTTGGAAGTTTGACCTGGGGGTCAATGGGGGCCACAGACAGCAGAAGACCCCCATGCCCGTGTGGGGCGACGGGGGTCCGTCTGTATAGGGGGAACGCGCGGTCAGGCGGCCATGGCCTGCTTGACCTGAGCAAGGCTGGGGTTGGTCATCACGGACTCAGTCCCTGCGGGGGAAATTACGAGCACCGTCGGGACCGTCTGGTTGCCGCCGTTGGCCTTCTCCACGAACTCCGCGGACGCCGGGTCGTGCTCGATGTTGACCTCGGTGTACGCGATGCCCTCGCGGTCCATCTGCTTCTTCAGCCGCTGGCAGTAGCCGCACCAGGTGGTGCTGTACATCGTCACAGTGCCCGGCATGTGTCTCGCGCTCCTCTGTATCGCTGACTGGCGTGCGCGCCCCGCCGAAATGCGGTTCCGCACGCAGGGGAACGTACGGGAGCCGACCGCCATTCCCGCGCCGCCCCCGCATGTGACGGAATCGGCACGGCGGCCCGCCCGGGTCGAGGTCCGGCCCCGCCCTGCCCCGCGCGACCGGGCAGGGGCCGGGCCTCGACCGGATAGGTGCCCGGCATCGACCGGATAGGTTCCCGGCATCGGCCGGCATTAGTAGGACCGCGGGCGCCACCTGTGGACAACGCGGCGCAGACGTCCCGGGCGACCTGGCAGCATGGCGGGGTGACATCAGCAACGCACTCCACTCTGTTCCCGCCGGTCCCCGACACGGCCGACGCGGTGCTCGACGGGCTCGACCCCGAGCAGCGCGAGGTCGCGACGGCCCTGCACGGTCCGGTGTGCGTGCTGGCCGGCGCGGGCACCGGCAAGACCCGCGCGATCACCCACCGGATCGCCTACGGGGTGCGCTCGGGAATCCTGCCCCCCGCCGGAGTGATGGCCGTCACCTTCACCAACCGGGCGGCCGCCGAGATGCGGGGCCGGCTGCGCGAGCTCGGCGTCGGCAGCGTCCACGCCCGCACCTTCCACGCCGCGGCCCTCAGCCAACTCCAGCACTTCTGGCCGATGGCGGTCGGCGGCCAGCATCCGCCCCGCCTCCTCGACCGCAAGGTCCAGCTGGTCGCGGAGGCGGCGGCCCGCGGCGGCCTGCGCCTGGACCGCAACGAGCTGCGCGATGTGACCGGCGAGATCGAGTGGGCGAAGGTCACCCAGACCGTGCCGGCCGACTATCCGGCCGCCGTCGCCAAGTCGCACCGCGAGCCGCCGCGCGACCCGGCCGAGATCGCCCAGATCTACCGGACGTACGAGCAGCTCAAGCAGGACCGTGTCGTCATCGACTTCGAGGACGTGCTGCTCCTCATGGTCGGCGTCCTCCAGTACCGGGAGGACATCGCCCAGCGGGTCCGCAGCCAGTACCAGCACTTCGTGGTGGACGAGTACCAGGACGTCAGCCCCCTCCAGCAGCGCCTGCTCGACCTGTGGCTCGGCGACCGCGACACCCTGTGCGTGGTGGGCGACGCCAGCCAGACCATCTACTCCTTCACCGGCGCGACCCCCGACCACCTGCTGGACTTCCGCACCCGCCACCCCAGCGCGACGGTCGTCAAGCTGGTCCGGGACTACCGCTCCACCCCCCAGGTCGTGCACCTGGCCAACGGTCTGCTCAACCAGGCCAGCGGGCGCGCCGCCGAGCACCGCCTGGAGCTGATCTCCCAGCGCCCCACGGGCCCCGAGCCCGTCTACACGGAGTACGGCGACGAGCCGGCCGAGGCCGAGGGCGTGGCCCGCCGCATCCGCGATCTCATCCGGTCCGGCGTCCCGGCCGGCGAGATCGCGGTGCTCTACCGGATCAACGCCCAGTCCGAGATCTACGAGCAGGCCCTGGCCGACCTGGACGTGCCGTACCAGATGCGCGGCGCCGAGCGGTTCTTCGAGCGCCCCGAGGTCCGCGAGGCGAAGACCGCACTCAGCGGCGCCCGCCTGGCCGGCCGCAACGACGCGCTGCTCGACGATGCCGAGGACCTGCCCTCCCAGGTGCGGGCCGTGCTCGGCACGAAGGGCTGGACGGCGGCGCCGCCGAAGGGCTCGGGCGCGGTGCGCGACCGCTGGGAGTCGCTGGCCGCGATCGTCCGCCTCGCCGAGGACTACGCGAAGGCGAAGCCCGGCGCGACCCTGTCCGACCTGGTGGCCGAGCTCCAGGCCCGGGCCGACGCCCAGCACGCCCCGACCGTGCAGGGCGTCACCCTCGCTTCGCTGCACGCGGCCAAGGGCCTGGAGTGGGACGCCGTGTTCCTGGTCGGCCTCACCGAGGGCATGCTGCCGATCACCTACGCCAAGACGGACGAGCAGATCGAGGAGGAGCGCCGGCTGCTGTACGTCGGCGTGACCCGGGCGCGGGTCCACCTCGGGCTCTCGTGGTCGCTCTCGCGCTCTCCCGGCGGCCGCGCCCACCGGCGCCCCAGCCACTTCCTGAACGGCCTGCGCCCCGGCTCCGGCTCCCGGGCCCGCGCGGCCGTGGGCGGAACGGGGGGCATCGAGCGCGGGCCCGCCGCGGCCAAGCGCGTCCGGCGGGGGCCGGTGCTCTGCCGGGTCTGCGGCAAGACGCTCACGGAGGCCGGCGAGATGAAACTGATGCGCTGCGAGGACTGCCCGTCGGACATGGACGAGGCGCTGTACGAACGCCTGCGGGACTGGCGCGCCGAGCAGGCGCGGGAGCTGGGCATGCCGCCCTACGTCGTCTTCACCGACAAGACCCTCATGGCGATCGCGGAGGCCGTGCCCGCCAGCGGCCCCGAGCTCGCGGTGATCTCCGGCGTCGGCGCCCGCAAGCTGAACCGGTTCGGCACCGATGTCCTTGCCATCTGCGCAGGTGAGGAGCCTGGAGGAGTCGACGAGGCAGGTTCATGAAAAATCGTCGAGAAAATAGTTTGCGCCCGCCAGGGGAATCCCCATAGGTTCTTAACCACGGAAACAAGAGCTTCTCCGAAGCCCGGTCTCCGTGCTGTACTTAGCTGTACTCATCCAAATACGCATGGGATCAGGCCGCGAGGCCGAAGTCCCCGAGACGCCGAGAGGAGGCGAGACCAGTGGCCAGCTACATCGAGTTCATCCCCAGCTTCATCAGCACCAAAGTGACGGACCGCTCGGTCACCGCCACCTGCACGCTCGGCTCTTCTCTTCAGGGCACCGGTCTGTTCGCCGGCGTCTCCGGTCTCGTCGGCACGTCCGCCGTCGTCCCGGCCTCCCTGTCGAACCTCCCCGTGCGTGATGAGCGCAATGAGCGACCGATTCAGGCACCGGAAGCAGCAGTAGCGAAGGGACGGGCCAAGGCCCACGCCTTCGCGGCGGCCGGTGCAGGAGCCGAGAAGCAGACGAAGAAGTACCAGCACCACATGATGTGGGCCTTCCGTGGGCTCGAACCCTGGAGCGATCCAGCCTGATACGGATCAGGCAGGCGCCTTCAGGGCCGCGGAACCCCATCAGGGATCCGCGGCCCTTCTGTTTGTCCCGAACGGGACGGGCGGAGTGAAGGGGGCCTCGGTACCAGCCGCAACCCGGCCGACCGGCCGGAACGACACAGCCGACAAGACGAGGAAGAAAACACCGTGCAACTCGAAGCGCACGCCCCGTCCGTACCGCCCGCCCCGACTCTCCCCCCGCCCGGTCTCACGGAGGACCCCGCCTTGACTCCCCTCACCGCGCTCACCGCGCTCGACGACGCCATCGAGAACCTCGGCGTACCCGTCCCCTGCCGTTCCTTCGACCCGGAGGTCTTCTTCGCCGAGTCCCCGGCCGACGTCGAGTACGCCAAGTCGCTCTGCCAGACCTGCCCCCTGATGGCCGCCTGCCTCGCCGGTGCCAAGGAGCGGCGCGAGCCGTGGGGCGTCTGGGGCGGCGAGCTCTTCGTCCAGGGTGTGGTCGTTGCCCGCAAGCGGCCGCGTGGTCGCCCGCGCAAGAACCCGGTCGCCGCATGAACCGCCCGGGAACCATTGACCGCCCCCGAACGAACGACCCCCAGAAGCAGGCCCCGATGACGACGTCCGCAAGTGAGCCCACCGGCTCCGCGACCCCAGACTTCACCATTGCCGGCGCGAACGAGTCGCGCCAGAACAGGACCCTTGAAATGCAACTCATGCCAGAAGCCCTGGCCCGTGCGCATATGCATCAGCGACTGCGGGAGGCCGAGGTGGAGCGCCAAGCGCTCCGCATGGTCGCCGCGCGGCGGATGCAGCGGCGCGCCGAGCGCGCGTCGATGCGCGCCCGCCGTGCCCTCGCGATGGCCGTCATGCACTGACGGCCGGCGCGCCAGGCGACACCGGAACACTGACAGCACGCGGGGGCAGGTCCGAACGGACCTGCCCCCGCGGTGCGTTGTGGTCCCGGCGGGCCCGGGACGGCGGTATCGTCGCGAGGTGGACGACCAGAATCGGCCGGTGGCCGAAACCATCGTGTGCTCCCACTGCGGGACCCCTGCTCCGGCCGGCGGCCCACCGCCTACGTGGACCTACTCGGTCGAGAACGGCACCAGCCGCTACTACTGCGACGACTGCGCCCGCGCCAACATCAGAGCCATCGAAGGCAGGCTCGACGCGGCCTGGTGGTAGCGCCCGCGTCAACCCCCGAGCCGACACCGTCCCCTCCCCGAGCCGACCTCAGCCGCGTGCCCGAGCCGACGCCACCCGCGTGCCCGAGCCGACCTCAGCCGCGCGCCCGAGCCGACGCCGCCCGCGCGCTCGGCGGCCTGATCTGCCGTGCTCCTGGCGGCAGTTCGCGGCGTAGGCCTCCGGGCGTCCTCCCGTACGCCCCACGACGGCGGGCGTCCTCAGGCCTCCTCCACCGCCACCGCTTCGACCGGCGCCCCGTCCTCGGCCACGGCCGGTGCCGAGTCGTGCGACGCGTCCGCCAGGAACCCCGGAAGCCACTCCTCCAACTCGGCCCGCATCCGCACCGTCGCGTCCAGTTGGCACAGCACCCCGATGGTGGACAGCGTCACGCGGTGTATCAGCAGATACGACGGCGGCAGATTGAGCTGCTTGCCCAGCTGATGGGCGGGGGAGCGGGGATCGGCGATCCGGGCCGCCTGTCCCCGCATCCAGCCCCGGCTGAACGTGAACTCCTCGGCCTGGGCCGGCTCGATGATCGGCACCAGATAGTCGAGCACCGCGTCCGGGTCGAGCTCGATGGACTCCTTGACGAAGCCCTCCTCGCGCAGCCGCTCGTACACCGCCTCGGCCTCGCCCTCCAGCGTCATCCGCAGGGATTCACCGATGGTGGCGGGCAGCCCGCCGGGCAGCCGGTCCACCGTGCCGAAGTCCATCACGCCGAGCCGCCAGGGGCCGCCGTCCTTCTCGGACGGCAGCAGCCGGAAGTTGCCCGGATGCGGATCGGCGTGCAGCAGCCCGGTCCTGGCCGGGCCCGAGAACAGGAAGCGGGTGAGGAGCTGCCCGGCCCGGTCGCGCTGCTCCGGCGTGCCGTCCCTGATCACGTCCGAGAGCGGTATCCCCTCGATCCACTCCGTGACCAGGACCTGGTCACACTGGTGCACCACAGCGGGCACCAGCACATCGGGATCGCCCGCGAACTCCTCCGCGTGCTGCTGCTGGGCCCGCGCCTCCAGCTCGTAGTCCAGCTCCTCCGAGACCCGGTCGCGCAGCTCGGAGATGAGCGGTTTGATGTCCATCCCCGGGATCAGCGGGCCGAGCAGCCGGGCGAACCGGCTCAGCTGGGTGAGATCCGAAAGCAGCGCCTCGCCCGCCCCCGGGTACTGCACCTTGACGGCCACCGTGCGTCCGTCGTGCCACACCGCCCGGTGCACCTGCCCGATCGACGCGGCGGCCGCCGGCTTCTCGTCGAACTCCAGGAACAACTCCCGCCAGTCGGTGCCGAGCCGCTCCTCCAGTACGCCGTGGACCGTACGGGTCGGCATCGGGGGCGCGGCCTCCTGGAGTTTGGTCAGCGCGGCCCGATAGGGACCCGCGACCTCCTCGGGGAGGGCCGACTCGAAGACGGACAGCGCCTGCCCGAACTTCATCGCCCCTCCTTTCAGCTCGCCCAGGACCTTGAAGAGCTGCTCGGCGGTGCGCTGCTGGAGCTCGCGGGCGACCAGCTCCGCGGACTTGCCGCCGATCCGCTTGCCCAGGCCCCAGGTCGCCCGACCGGCGAAGCCAAGTGGCAGTGCGGCCAGCTTGGCGGTCCGGGTGACCGCCTTCCGGGGAAGATCAGACATGAGCCCCTCCAAATCCCAGACAGCAGCGCCCTCGCAGGCGTTACCGGGCCATTGTGTCGTGTGCCCGGGCGGCCCCGGAGACCTCCTCCCCCCGAGTGTTCCCGACCGCGCCGCAGAAGCAGTCACGGTGGGGCGTGACCGGGGCCGACCGCCAGTCGAGCTGGGGGAGCGAGGCCTCCCATCGGGTGCCGGTGCTCGCCGGAAGATCGCCGTCGAGAAACGCCAGCGCGTGTGCGGCAGCGAGACCGGCGACCGCCGCGGCGAGTGCCAGGTCACAGGCCGGTACGGCGGTGCGCTGCCGCCCCGAGCGCCACTGTGCGAGCAGCCGCGGCCAGCCCGCGTCCCGCTCCGCGCGGCCGAGCGAGAGGCACCCCGCACAGCCCGTGCCGCCCGGCAGGACCAGCGGGCCCACCACCCCGGTCGTCTCCACAACTCCCGCATGGAGATGGGGAATTCCACCCTTGATCCACTCTTCGGTGTCCACCGCGTTGGGCGCGTACACATCGAGGGGGTCACGCGGGACGACCACGATCAAGGACAGCGGGGTCTGCTCCGCCGCGCGGGCCCGGCGCGGCGGCCCGCCCGGTGCGGCGCGGCGCACGAGCTGCCCCGCCGCCGTCGCGCGCCGCTCGCCCACCGCCGTGTCGGGCAACCCGCCCGGCGCCACGTCCCCCGGCTGTGCCAGACCCCCGTCCAGGACGTCGACCCGGCCCACCCCGGCGCCCGAGAGCAGCGCCGCGACGCTCGCGCCGACCCGCCCGGCGCCCCGTACCTGGACCCGTATGGCCGCGCGGGCCGCGAGCCTGGCCGCCGCGTCGCCCGGCTCGGGGTGGACGAGGGAGAGGGACGCCAGATCCGGCCTCAATCGCTCCAGCGCCCGTGCCCGCTCGCGCAGCGCCTCGGCCGCCGGGCCGCCGGCCGTCGGGTCGTCGACCACGCCCGCCGCCGTCAACCGGGCCACCAGCTCGTCCACTTGGGCCGGTGGCAGATCCAGGGCGCGCGCCCGCTCGTACAGGATCGGCAGGCCCTGGGTGCCGTCGAGCAGTTCCAGGAAGTGGCCCGTCGCCGGGTCCACCGGCGACACGACCACCGCCTGCGCGGGTGTGATCCCGAACTGCACGGTCGCCCGGTCGCGCCAGGCCCGGCGCAGTGCCGGCTTCAGCATCGGATGCATCGCGAGAACCCCCGTCGTCGTGACCGCCCGCACGTCCCCGGAACCTGCCCGATCGCGGGCTCCCGTGCGGCGTGGGATCAGGATGCACGGCTGCGTCGAGCGGTGGGAAAAGTTGTCCACAGGCCGGGGGTATTAGTCATCCGAATGCTGCACCTCAGCGGATGGATCATGGCTCAACCGTCCCGGAGGCGGGACTTCCCCCACTGCCAGCGGGTAACGTCGGGGCGTGCCCGCCGACCCACTGCAGAGTGCCGGAAGCCCGCCGCGCAGCCCCTCCGGCCTGCCGCCACGCGGTCCGGCGACGAGTGCGGTCGAGGTCCGCCGCAGTGCACGGCGCAGCAGGACGGTCTCCGCCTATCGCGAGGGCGACCGCACCATCGTGCTGATCCCGGCCCGGATGTCGGAGGCCGAGGAGCAGCGCTGGGTGACGGTGATGCTCGACAAGCTCGCCGCGCAGGAGAGCAAGCGCATGCTGGGCGACGCCGAGCTGACCGAACGCGCCGAGCGGCTGTCGGAGCAGTACTTCGCGGGCCGGGCCCGGCCCGCCTCCGTGCGCTGGGTGACCAACCAGAACACCCGCTGGGGCTCGTGCACCCCGGCCGAGGGCAGCATCCGGCTCTCGCACCGGTTGCAGGGGATGCCCGAGTACGTCGTCGACTACGTGCTGCTGCACGAGCTGGCCCATCTTCTGGTGCCGGGTCACGGTCCCCGGTTCTGGCGGCTCCTGGAGGCCTATCCGCGCACCGAGCGGGCCCGCGGCTACCTGGAGGGCGTGGTCTCCGCGGACCGCCTTCCGCATCTGCCGGGCGCCCGCGAGGAGTGAGGAACGCCGGTCCGGGGGGCGGGTCGACGGTTCTGTACCGAATGTGTAGCGGCTTCGCCGTTTGTCGGAGGCAGCCGTTAGCCTGGCGCGACGCATTCACCTCGGGATGGGGGACGGTCGGTACGCATGGCCAGGGAATTCCAGCGCGGCCACAAGGCCAAGGTCAGTGATCTCACGGCAGGGACGGATCTCTACGTAGGCGTGCAGATCGGCGGTCCCGGGCTGACCTTCGACATCAGCTGTTTCGGGCTCGACGCCAACGAGCGCCTTTCGGACGACCGTTACTTCGTCTTCTTCAACCAGCCGAAGTCCCCCGAGGAGTCGATCCAGCTCCTGGGCGCGCAGTCCGGTGACACCGAGTCGTTCCGCGTCACCCTGGACCGCGTCCCGGCCAACATCCACAAGCTCTCCTTCACCGCGACCCTCGACGGCGCGGGCCAGATGTCGCAGGTGGGCCCCGGCTACATCCGGGTCGTCGCCGGCGGTGAGGAAGTGGTCCGGTACGCCTTCACGGGCGCGGAGTTCAGCACCGAGCGGGCCGTCATGCTCGGCGACTTCTACCTGAAGGACGTGTGGCGCTTCGCCGCCGTCGGCCAGGGCTTCGACGGAGGACTCGAAGCGCTCCTGAAGAACTTCGGCGGCGAGGTCCTGGAGGAGGAGCCCGCGGCCCCGCCGCAGCCCGAGCCGCAGGGCGCGGCCCCCGGTTTCGCCCCTCCGCCCCAAGTCGGCGCGCCCGCGCCGCAGTTCGGCGCCCCGCCGCAGGCCCCGCAGCCCGCGCCCGCCTTCAACGCGCCGCCGCCGGCGCCCGCCCCGCAGCACTACGCTCCGCCGCCCCAGGGTTCCACCCCGCCGCCCGCCCCGGCGCCGAGCCCCCAGATCCACGCGGCGCCGACCATCGCCGCGCCGATGCACCTGGTGCCGGGCACCGTGCCGCCGCCGCCCGCGCCGGCGCCGTACGGCGGGCCCCAGCAGGCTCCCTATGGCCAGCCGCAGCTGCAGGCCCCGTACGGACAGCCGCCGCAGCAGCCCCAGTTCGGGCAGGGCCCCGGCCACATCCCGGGCCAGGTGCCGCCGCCGGGCGCCCCCGCTCCGTACGGCCAGCAGGCTCCGTACGGTCGGCCGAACGCTGCGCCCCAGGGCGGTGGCCTGCACGCGGCCATCCAGATGTACAAGGAGCTGCCCACCGGCCAGCGCTGGACCTCGCAGAACAAGCAGCTCGTCCGGGTCGACCTCGGGGCCGGCGGCCAGCCCGTCCTGGCGCGCCAGGGCAGCATGGTCATGTACCAGGGCAAGGTCGACTTCGGGTACAAGGGAGCCGGCTTCGCGGGCCGCATCGTCGGCAACGCGACCGGCCAGGAAATGCAGTTGATGCGCTGCACCGGCCGCGGCCAGGTCTTCCTCGCGGAGAACAGCGCCTATCTGCACCCCATCGAGCTCCAGGGCGACGGCATCTGTGTCTCCGCCGAGCACGTCCTGGCCTTCGACGAGTCACTCCAGTACGAGGTCCGCCGCATCGAGGGGCACGGCATTCCGGGCGGCGCCCTGTTCACCATGCTGTTCCAGGGCACCGGCACCGTCGTCGTGATGACGCACGGCACCCCGGTGGTGCTGCCGGTCACCCCGACCACGTTCGCCGACAGCGACGCGATCGTCGCCTGGTCCGCCGCCTCCCAGGTGATCGTCTCCAGCCAGGTCAGGCTGCGGCGCAACGCCTATCCGGGGGACAGCGGCGAGTCCGTCAATCTCCAGTTCCGGGGCGCCCCCGGCAACTTCATCGTCGTCCAGCCGTACGAGGTCTGAGGGAGCCCGAAGAATGAACCAGCAGCTCACGGGCTATGCCCCCACCCCCGTCGCGGCCCGGATGGAGAACCACGGCAGCGCCATGCTCAAGGTGGCCATGGTCACCGGCCAGGACCTGTTCGCCCGGGTCGGCTCGATGGTCGCCTACGAGGGCTTCATCCAGTACGAACCCAACCCGCCCGCCGTCCGCCAGATGGCTCGGGACTGGATCACCGGCGAAGGCGCGCCGCTCATGAAGTGCACCGGCGACGGGCTGCTCTACCTCGCCGACTACGGGGCCAACGTCGTGATCGTCAACCTCGACAACGACGCGCTCTCCGTCAACGGCACCAATGTGCTCGCCTTCGACGCGAGCCTGCAATGGGGCGTCGAACGGGTCAAGGGGCTCGCCAAGTTCGCCGGTCAGGGCCTGTTCAACGTGAAGATCTCCGGCACCGGCTGGGTCGCCCTGACCTCGCGCGGCACGCCGGTCGTCGTCGACTGCGGCAGCGGCGAGGACGAGACGTACGTCGACCCGGACGCGCTGGTCGCCTGGTCCCCGAACCTGAAGGTGAAGGGCAAGCGCAGTTTCAAGGCGTCCTCGCTGATCGGCCGGGGCAGCGGAGAGGCGTACCAGATGGCCTTCTCGGGCCAGGGCATCGTCGTCGTACAGCCGAGTGAGGACAGCACGGACCGCCTGCGGGCCCGGGGCTGAGGGGGAGAGACACCATGCAGAGCCCGCTTTTCAGCTACACCGAGCAGCAGTCCCAGGAGCGGTACACGGCGCAGAACCCGCAGTTGCTGCGGGCCGTGCTCACCGGCCATGACGACCTGCTGGCCCGCAAGGGGTCGATGGTCGCCTACCAGGGCCTGATGGAGTTCGACGGCGAGTACCAGTCGAGCGGCCAGCGCAACGCACAGGCCCGCACCGGCGAGGGCCTGGACCTGATGCGCGTCTCCGGTCAGGGCACGGTCTACCTCGCCAATCTGGCCCAGCACGTCCACGTGGTGGACGTCGACCGGGACGGCCTGACCGTGGACAGCGGCTACGTCCTCGCGATGGACTCCTCGCTGCACTACGAGGTCATCGCCGTGGACAGCCAGTACGGGGTCTCCGGCACCGGCAAGTACCAGCTCAACATCACCGGCACCGGCAAGGTCGTCCTGATGACCTCGGGCCAGCCGCTGATGCTCCAGGTCACGCCGGACAAGTACGTCAACGCGGACGCGGACGCGATCGTGGCCTGGTCGACCTCGCTGCGCGTCCAGATGCAGGCGCAGACGCACTCCACCGGAGTGTGGCGCCGCCGTGGCAACACCGGCGAGGGCTGGGAGCTGAGCTTCCTCGGGCAGGGCTTCGCCCTCGTCCAGCCCAGCGAGGTGCTGCCCCCGCAGAACGCGGTGATCGGCCAGGGCGTGCGTGCCCAGTACGGCATGGGCCAGCAGGGCGCCCACGCCCAGAACCAGGGCAACGCCTGGAGCTAGTCGGCTGCCCCTGCGGGGCCCGGGTGAGAGGCCCGTAAGAGGCACGGGTAAGGGGCGCTCGCCAATGGCGAACGCCCCTTACTTCATGGCCGGTTGAGACTCGGCCGACGGCCGTTGGCCGATGTTGGATTGCCGGTTACGGGTCGGCCGGTTGGGGGCCGATCCGCTGCTGCGGGCCGTTCGGCCCGCCCGTACGGCGTCGGCTACAGCCGTGCCCGGGTCGCCTCCAGGAGGCGGACCACCGACTCGTCGGCGACCTGGGCCACCTCGTCGTAGCCGAACCAGCGCAGGTCCAGGGACTCGTCGCTGATCGCCTCGACCGCGCCGGCCGGGGCCAGCGCCGCGTACTGCACGTCCAAGTGCCAGTGGCAGGGGGCCGGGATGGGGTGCCGGTCGAGGCGGACGGGGCCGCCCGCGAGCAGCGCGAGCCCGGCGACACCGGACTCCTCCTCGGCCTCGCGCAGCGCGGCGGCGGCCACCGTGGCGTCGCCCGGCTCGCAGTGGCCGCCCATCTGGAGCCACATGTTGAGCTTCTTGTGCAGCGTGAGCAGCACCCGCTCCCGCTCCGGGTCGATGACGAGCGCGCTCGCCGTCAGATGACCCGCCTCGCAGGCCTTCCACATGCCGTCGGGGTGCGCGGAGAGGTGGTCCAGGTAGGTCTGGCGCAGCTCGGGCTGGCCCTCGTACGCCTTCAGTACCAGGACGGCGTCGTCGTGCAGGCTCACTTGTCGGACTCGCCCTTGCCGTCGCCGTTGTCGCCGGTCCCGTCGCTGCCGTCGGTCTCGCCGGTCGCGCCCGGCTTCTCGTCCTTCTGCGCGGACTCCTTCGACTCCTTCCTCAAGGAGGGGCCGTTCTGCTCGGCGGCCTCGCCCAGCATCTTGTCGAGCTCCGAGAAGTCCAGGTGCTCGCGGTGCACGAAGCCGTCCGGGTCGTCCAGGTCGGTGGCCGTCGGCAGGTTGTCCGGGTGCTCCCACAGGTCGTCCCGGCCGTCCACCCCCCGCGCGTCGGTGAGCGAGGCCCACAGGCGCGAGGCGTCCCGCAGCCGGCGCGGCCGCAGCTCCAGGCCGATCAGCGTGGCGAAGGTCTGCTCGGCCGGACCGCCGGTCGCCCGGCGTCGGCGCAGCGTCTCGCGCAGCGCGTCCGCCGAGGTGAGCCGGGGCTTGGCGGCCGCGTGGACCACCGCGTCGACCCAGCCCTCGACCAGTGCCAGGGCCGTCTCCAGACGGGCCAGGGCCGCCTTCTGCTCCGGGGTGTCCTCCGGCTGGAACATGCCCTGCT
Organism: Streptomyces sp. CB01201; assembly: GCF_002803085.1. Classification (GTDB taxonomy): domain Bacteria; phylum Actinomycetota; class Actinomycetes; order Streptomycetales; family Streptomycetaceae; genus Streptomyces; species Streptomyces hundungensis. Next base: position 358,092 of record NZ_NNBJ01000004.1, read on the forward strand.
GGAGCGCCTCCTGGAGCTGCTCCGGGTTGGACACGTCGAGCTGGCCGACCGCGTCCTCCAGCTTCGCGGTGTCGACCTTGATGCCGCGCGCATAGCCCTCGACGGCGCCGAACAGATGCGAGCGCAGCCACGGCACATGGGCGAAGAGCCGCTGGTGGGCGGCCTCGCGCAGGGCCAGGTAGAGCCGGACCTCGTCCTTGGGGACGCCGAGGTCCTTGCCGAAGGCCTCGATGTTCAGCGGCAGCAGTGCTGCCTTGCCGGCCGGGCCGAGCGGAAGGCCGATGTCGGTCGAGCCGACCACCTCGCCCGCGAGCGTGCCCACGGCCTGCCCGATCTGCTGGCCGAACATGGCGCCGCCCATGGAGCGCATCATGCCGATCAGCGGGCCCGCCATGGCCTGCATCTCCTCGGGCAGCACGCCGCCCATGGCCGCGCCGACCCGCTCGGCGACCGGGTCGACCAGTTCCTTCCAGGCGGGCTGGGTGGCCTCGACCCACTCCGCGCGGCTCCAGGCCACCGCGGTGGTGGAACCCGAGGGAAGCGATGTCGCGTCGTCGAGCCACAGGTCGGCCAGGCGTACGGCCTCCTGGACGGCGGCTCGCTCGGCGGGGCCGACGCTCTCGTCCTTGGTGCCGTCGGCGGTGCCCTGGGCGACCGTCTGGCGGGCGATCTGCTTGGCCATGTCCCAGTTCACGGGACCGCCCTCGTAGCTGAGCATCTGCCCGAGCTGCTGGAAGGCGGCGCCCAGGTCGTTCGGGTTCATCGAACCGAACATCGCGGCGAACGGGTTGTCCCCGCCGCCGCCCGCTCCCGGGAAGCCTCCCGGGAAGCCGAAGGGGTTGCCGCCCTGGCCGCCGGCACCCTGACCACCTCCGGCAGGGTCCTTCTTCTTGCCGTCGCCGTTTTCCGGCTCCTCCGGCGGAAGGCCGAATCCGAATGGGGTGTCACTCACGGGTTTCCTCGGCTCGTCAGGCCGCCGGCTGCTGCCGACGGCGGCTTCCCCACAACACCACCAGCGTAGACATCCGAGCGGGATAAGGGCTCGGTGCTCCGCCGCCTCGCGGGCTGCGGCAGGATGGACGCCACCTGGTACGTACGCGTCATTAACGTACGTACTGAAGACAACCGCTGGAGACGCCCGGTGAGTTCCCCAGATCCGCAGGTTCGCGCAGCGCGAAACCTCTCAACCCCGACATCGCGCGGTCCCGTCGTCGCCGTGACCGGTGCCGCGTCCGGGATCGGCGCCCTGCTGACCGCCCGGCTCGCCGCATCCGACGAGGTCAAGCAGGTCATCGCCCTCGACGAGCGCCGGGGCGAGGTCTCCGAGGCGACCTGGCACATCCTGGACGTGCGGGACCCGGCGATCGCCGAGAAGCTGCGCGGCGCCGACGTCGTCGTGCACCTGGCGCTCGACCTCGACCTGGAGACGGACGCGGCGGCCCGCACCGCCTACAACGTGCGCGGCACCCAGACCGTGCTGACCGCCGCGGCCGCCGCCGGCGTGCACCGGGTGGTGCTCTGCACCTCGGCGATGGTCTACGGGGCGCTCCCCGACAACGACATCCCGCTCTCCGAGGACGCCGAGCTGCGAGCCACCGCCGAGGCCACCGGCGTCGGCGACCTGCTGGAGATCGAGCGGCTGGGACGGCGGGCCCCGCGTGCCCACCCCGGCCTCAACGTCACCGTGGTGCGTCCGGCCGTCCTGGTCGGCGGCACCGACACCGCGCTCACCCGCTACTTCGAGTCGCCGCGCCTCCTGGTCGTCGCCGGATCGCGTCCGACCTGGCAGTTCTGCCACGTCGACGACCTGTGCAGCGCCCTGGAGTACGCCGCCCTGGAGAAGGTCGACGGGGAGTTCGCGGTGGGCTGCGACGGGTGGCTGGAGCAGGAGGAGGTCGAGGAACTCAGCGGCATCCGCCGTATGGAGCTGCCCTCGGCGGTCGCCCTGGGGGCGGCCGCCCGGCTGCACCGGATCGGGCTCACGCCCTCGCCCGCGGGCGATCTGGCGTACACAATGCACCCGTGGGTGGTCAGTGTGGGGCGGCTGCACGACGCGGGCTGGCGACCGCAGTGGACCAATGAGGAGGTGCTCGCCGAGCTCCTCGAAGAGGTCGCGGGCCGGCACACCGTCGCGGGCCGCAGGCTCGGCCGCAAGGACGCCACCGCCGCCGGGGCCGCGGGTGCCACGGTCGCCCTGCTCGGCGCCGCCGCCGTGGTGCGCCGGGCCCGGAAGCGCCGGGGGCTGTGAGGACCTCGTACCCGGGCCTGTAGGACCCTCCTACGGACGGTCGCGGCGCCCGGTCGAAAGAGCTATTCCGGGATGTCACTCCCGTACGGCACGATGGAACCATGGCACGCACGTACCCCGACCACCCCGGCGAGCAGGCGGCGCACGACCCGATCCGCCTTCTCGCGATCCGTGACACCCCGCTCTCGGTCGACCAGGTCTTCGCGGCCTCGGGCGACTTCGCGGCGGGTGGCACGACGCTCTTCGTCGGCACCGTGCGCAACCACGACGGCGGCACCGACGTCGACAGGCTCGGGTACTCCTGCCATCCGAGCGCCGAGGCGGAGATGCGCCGGGTGGCCGAGAAGGTCGTCGCCGACTATCCGGTCCGCGCGCTTGCCGCCGTCCACCGTGTGGGTGATCTGGAGGTCGGGGATATCGCGGTCGTCGTCGCGGTGTCCTGCCCGCACCGCGCGGAGGCCTTCGAGGCCTGCCGCAAGCTGATCGACGACCTCAAGCACGAGGTCCCGATCTGGAAGCACCAGCGATTCTCGGACGGTACGGAGGAGTGGGTCGGGGCCTGCTGACGCGGCCTCCGTATCTGAAACCCCGTCGGGTGCCATGCGCCCCGATTTGCGTAACCGCACCCCTGGCGCAAGCGTTGAACCAGCAGATGGCTAATCTGCTGATCTGTCGGTTGCGGTCGCTCATTTGGGGACGGGAGGTCGGAATGGCTGTACTGCTTTGGCTGCTGATTCCGCTTTTCGCTGCTGTCGGCGCGGCGATATGGGCGAGCTGGGCCGCCCGCGATCGCACCTCCGGCGATGTGGCTGAACTCGCCGGATACAGCCGGTTCCGTGAAGCGATGGACAAATCCCACTCCGGATCCGACGCCCTCTGACTCCCGACCGTCGGCGCACAGCGGTCTTTGCCCGTACGCGTTCGCCAACGGCCCCCGTACGGACCGGCCCCAGGGGTGGGCCCACAGATCGGTCCCGTACTGTCGTTCCATGCCACGCCGCACCGCGACGATGCTCGCCTCCACCCTCGTGCTGATCGCGCTGCTCTGCGCCGGGGTGCTCATCAAAGTGCCGTACGCGGAGATGTCTCCCGGCCCCACCGTGAACACCCTCGGCGACTCCGGCGGCGAGCCGGTGCTCCAGATCTCCGGCCACCAGACGTACCCGACGACCGGTCACCTCAACATGACGACGGTCAGGGTCACCGGGGCGGACTACCGGATGAACCTCGTCGAGGCCGTGTACGGCTGGCTGGCGCACGACAGCGTCGTCGTCCCGCACGACACGCTCTACCCGGACGGCAAGACGGACGAGCAGTCCAACCAGGAGAACGCCGAGGAGTTCAGCCAGTCCCAGGAGAGCGCGAAGGTCGCGGCCCTGAACGAGCTGCACATCCCGGTGAAGAGCTGGGTCATCGTCTCCTCCGTCGTCAAGGGCAGCCCCGCCGAGGGCAAGCTGCACGCCGGGGACGCGATCAAGGCCGTCGACGGAACTCCGGTGACCAAGCCCGGCGATGTCGCGGCGCTCGTCACCAAGCACAAGCCCGGCCAGAACGTGGTCTTCACGATCGTCCCCGCCAAGGACACCGCCGCCGCCAAGAAGGCCGGCAAGGCGCCCGAGGGCGGTGAGAAGCTCACCATCACCACGGAGAAGGCCTCCGACAGCAACCGGGCCATCGTCGGCATCCAGGCCGGGACCGACCACGCGTTCCCGTTCAGCGTCGACATCAATCTCGCCGACGTCGGCGGCCCCAGCGCGGGCCTCATGTTCTCGCTCGGCATCGTCGACAAGCTGACGCCCGAGGACCTGACGGGCGGAAAGTTCGTGGCCGGCACCGGAACGATCGACGACGCCGGCAAGGTCGGCCCGATCGGCGGTATCGAGATGAAGCTGATCGGCGCACGCCAGGCGGGCGCCCGCTACTTCCTGACGCCCAAGGACAACTGCGCCGCGGCCGCCTCGGACATCCCCTCGGGGCTGACCCTGGTCAAGGTCGACACCATCCACGACGCCCGGCAGGCGCTCGACAAGATCCGCACGGGGAACACGGCCGGCCTGCCGAGCTGCTCGGCCAAGTAACGCCGACCGCGCCCCCGAGGGGCCGCTAGGCGAAGGTCGCGGCCAGCGCCTCGGCGAGGCCGGGAACCAGGTCGGGGCCGGTCAGGACCTCGGTGGCGGAGTCCTTCTCGCGCAGCCGGATGGCGGACTCGCGGGCGCCGCCGCGCAGCACCGCCACCGTCATCCGCACCTCCTGGCGGTCGGGGTGGGCGGCCACCCACTTGGCCAGCTCCTTGTCGCTGAGGCCCTCCGGCACGGAGGCCTCGGCGGACGGCGGCAGCATCATGCGCTCCACCGTGAGCGCGCAGCCGGCCACCGTGTCGGGCCAGGCGATGGTGCCGAGGAACTTGTCCAGCGGCTTGTTCCGCGGGATCTCCTCCTGATCGACGGGGGTGAGGCCGGAGACCTGGGCGTCGTCGGCGGGGGAGGACAGGTTCGGTACCTGGGCACGGAGCTTCGCGGTGTCGACGAGCGCGAAGAGCCGGGCCGGCTTGTCCCAGCCCAGACGGGATGCGTACTCGTCGATTTCGAGCACCGCGCGGGTGAGCGGGCTCGCGGCCATCGGAGGGCCGGAGGGGGAAACGTTGGACATGGACAACATCCTGCCCTCTTTCACCCCCCGATCGGGAACTGAGTAAAGCCTCAGTAAGTTGCATGAGTGGGCTCTACGATCGCGGGGCCCGCCCATACGACAGCGAACTTCGAGGTGCGCACCTTGGCTTTCCAGATGCCGGACCGCGGCTCAGGCCCGTCCGGGCCACGGATCAGAGTCGGCCGGCCGTCCCGCCGGGCCAGGACCCTGCTCATGACACTGGGCATTCTGGCCGTGCTCGCCATGGCCTTCGTCATGTTCGCGGGGTTCTGGACCGACTGGCTCTGGTACCGCTCGGTCCACTACTCGTCGGTCTTCACCACCCAGCTGTGGACGAAGATCGGACTGTTCCTCGTCTTCGGACTCCTGATGGCCTTCGCCGTCGGCCTCAACATCTGGCTGGCGCACCGGCTCCGGCCGCCGCTCAGCGCGATGTCCCTGGAGCAGCAGAGCCTCGACCGCTACCGGATGGGCATCGCCCCGTACAAGAAGTGGATGCTGCTCGGGGTCACCGCGCTCATCGGGCTCATCGCCGGCGCCTCCGCATCCGGTCAGTGGCGCACCTGGCTGATGTGGGTCAACGGGGTGCCGTTCGGACAGAAGGACCCCCAGTTCAAGCTGGACGTGTCGTTCTACGCCTTCGACCTGCCCTGGTACCGCTTCATGCTCGGCTTCGGCTTCGCCGCCGCCGTCCTGTCGCTCATCGCCGCCGCCCTCACGCACTACCTGTACGGCGGGCTGCGCATCACCAGCCCCGGCGCCCGTGCCACGGGCGCGGCCACCGGTCACCTCTCGGTGCTGCTCGGCGTCTTCGTGATCCTGAAGGCCGTGGCGTACTGGCTGGACCGGTACGGACTCGCGGTCAAGTCCAGTGACTTCAAGGCGACCAACAAGTGGACGGGCCTGCGGTACGTCGACGCCAACGCCTATCTGCCGGCCAAGACCATCCTGTTCTGCATCGCGGTCATCTGCGCCGTGCTGTTCTTCGCCACGCTGTGGCGCCGCACGTGGCAGCTGCCCGTCATCGGCTTCGGCCTGATGGTGCTCTCCGCCATCCTCATCGGCGGGCTCTACCCGGCGATCGTGCAGAAGTTCCAGGTCGAGCCCAACGAGCAGGCCAAGGAAGCCCCGTACATCCAGAAGAACATCGATGCCACCCGCAAGGCGTACGACATCGACAACACGGATGTGCAGAAGTACAAGGGCACCACCGCCGCCAAGGACAACCCGAAGCTGCGCTCGGACGCCGACTCGGCGGCCAGCTACCGGCTGATCGACCCGAACGTCGTCTCGCCCGCCTTCCAGCAGCTCCAGCAGGAGCGCAAGTACTACCAGTTCCCCTCGACCCTGGACGTGGACCGGTACAAGGACAAGGACGGCAAGGAGCAGGACACCGTCATCGGGCTGCGCGAGCTCAACCTCAAGGGCATCGACAAGCGCAACTGGATCAACGACCACTTCACCTACACCCACGGCTTCGGCGCGATCGCGGCCAAGGGCACCAGCGTGGACGTCAACGGCGCGCCCGACTTCACCGAGTCCGGGCTGCCCACCAGCGGCCAGCTCGCCTCCGACTACCAGCAGCGCATCTACTACGGCGAGAAGACGGACCAGTACTCGATCGTCGGCGGGCCCCAGAAGGAGCTCGACTACGAGAGCGAGGGCAAGGGCCAGGTCACCACGAGCTTCGAGGGCAAGGGCGGCGTGAGCCTGTCCAACCCCTTCAACCGGGCCGCGTACGCCGTCACGTTCAACGAGCCGCAGATCCTGTACTCGGGAGCCATCGGCAAGGGCTCGAAGATCCTCTACAACCGCACCCCGAAGGAGCGCGTCGAGGCGGTCGCCCCCTGGCTGACCATCGACGGGGACGCCTATCCGGCGGTCGTGGGCAAGCGCATCCAGTGGGTCGTCGACGCGTACACGACGACCAACGGCTATCCCTACGCCTCGCGCACCACGCTCGGTGAGACGACGACGGACTCGCTGACCAACAACCAGCGGGCGGTGGTGGCCCAGGAGAACCAGGTCAACTACATCCGCAACTCGGTGAAGGCGACCGTCGACGCGTACGACGGCACGGTCACGCTGTACCAGTGGGACGACAACGACCCGGTCCTCAAGACCTGGATGAAGGCGTTCCCGGGCACGGTGAAGGCCAAGTCCGCCATCCCCGGCGAGCTGCTCTCGCACCTGCGCTACCCGCAGGACATGTTCAAGGTCCAGCGCGAGCTGCTGACCCGCTACCACGTCACCGACCCCGCGCAGTTCTACAGCGGCAGTGACGCCTGGCAGGTCCCGGACGACCCGACCAACAAGGACAACAACGCGGTTCCGCCGTACTACCTGTCCATGAAGATGCCGGGGGCCGAGTCGCAGGGGAAGATGTTCTCGCTGACGACGACGTTCACGCCCAACGGCCGGCCCAACCTGGGCGGGTTCATGGCGGTCGACGCCGATGCCGCGAGCAAGGACTACGGCAAGATCAGACTGCTCCAGGTCACCGACAACGTGCAGGGCCCGCAGCAGGTGCAGAGCAAGCTGAACGGCCTGCCCGAAGTCGCCGAGTTCGTAAGGAACCTGAGAGGCACCGACTCCGAGATCGACTACGGGAACCTGCTGACCGTGCCACTCGGCGGGGGCTTCCTGTACATCGAGCCGGTGTACGCACGCGGTGGCAGCGCCAACTATCCGCTCCTGAAGAAGGTCGGCGTCGCGTACGGGGACAAGACCGCCTTCAAGGACAACCTGGCGGACGCGCTCAGCGCGGTGTTCGGCGCCGACGGGGCCACCCCGCCGCCCACGACGACGCCGCCGACCACACCGCCGACCACCCCACCCCCCACCACGCCGCCGACCACCGGCGACGCCACGGTGAACCAGGCCATCACGGACGCCCAGAAGGCGTACGACGACGGCCAGGCGGCGCTCGCCAAGGGCGACTGGAAGGCCTATGGCGACGCCCAGAAGGCGCTCCAGGACGCGCTGAAGAAGGCGGCCGACGCGGAGGCCAACGCGAGCAAGCCGAAGAGCTGACCCTGCCCGGCCGGGACCGCCCGGCCAGGACCGCCCGGCCAGGACCGCCCGGCCCTGGCCGGCCGGATCGGCCCTGGTCGGGCGGCCGTCTCCACCGTGGTAGCGTTGGGTTCACCGACGCGGGGTGGAGCAGCTCGGTAGCTCGCTGGGCTCATAACCCAGAGGTCGCAGGTTCAAATCCTGTCCCCGCTACTCACTGACGAGGGCCCGGATCCTTTCAAGGATCCGGGCCCTCGTCGCGTTCGCGCCAAGATCACCGCGGCTGTCCGGCACGCCGATGGCTGGAACCCTTCGGCGTGAAAACCGCTCTTGTCCAAGGGAGTTGGCGCCAAAGGGGTTTGGTGTGTCTCTCTGTGGGCATGTCGACAAAACGCTGAAGTGACCTCACTGGCTGCGGTATACCAGGTGTACGCGGGTTGCGGGTGGTGCGACGATGGTATTTATGGGGGACAGGGCAACTCTGTTGGAGACAGGGCGGTTTGTGCAGACACGCTCCGATGAGGATGCTGACACCGCTGACGCCGAGACCGAGGCGCGGCACCGTCGTGCTGCCGACAGCGGCGACGCCGAGTCGATGAGCGTCCTCGGCGCCCTGCTGCTGCGCCGCGGTGACCTCGACGGCGCCGAGGCCTATCTGCGCGGCGCCACCGCCGAGGGCGACCGGGCCGCCGCCAACAACCTCGGCGTCCTGCTCCACCAGCGCGGCTACACGGACGAGGCGGCCGGCTGGTGGCGCATCGCCGCCGTCGCCGGATCCGCGGCAGCCGCCCACGCACTCGGCCGCCACTACCGCGAGCGGGGCGACGAGCCCGCCGCCGAGTACTGGCTGCGCCAGTCCGCCGAGCAGGGCCACGCCCTCGGCGCGTACGCGCTCGCCGACCTCCTGGAGCACCGCAGCGACGTCGGCGCCGAGCGCTGGCTGCGCGCCGCCGCCGAGCAGGGCCACCGCGAGGCGGCCTACCGGCTCGCCCGGCTGCTCGACGGGCGTACCGGCGGCGAGGCGTCCGGGGAGGGCCCCGGTGACATCGCTGTCGAACCGGCGCCGGAGGAGGAGGGTGCGTCCGGCGAGGCCGAGCCCTGGTACCGGCAGGCCGCCGCGCGCGGCCACCGCAGGGCCGCCCTGCACCTCGGCGCGATCCTGGAGAAGCGCGGCGAGCTGAAGGAAGCGGGCCGCTGGTACCTGACCTCCGCCAAGGACGGCGAGGCCAAGGCCGCCTGCGCCCTCGGCTTCCTGCTGCGCGACGCGGGCGACGAGGAGAGCGCCGCCGTGTGGTGGCTGCGCGCCGCCCAGGACGGCGACGGCAACGCGGCCAACGCGCTCGGCGCACTGCACGCGGCACGCGGCGAGCAGCAGACCGCCGAGCGCTGGTATCGGGCCGCGATGAGCGCGGGGGATGTGAACGGGGCGTACAACCTGGGGCTGCTCTGCGCCGCCCAGAACCGCACGGCCCAGGCCGAGCAGTGGTACCGCAGGGCGGCCTACTCCGGGCACCGCGAGGCGGCCAACGCGCTCGCCATCCTGCTGCTCCAGGCCGGTGACGCGACCGGTGCCGAGCCGTGGTTCTCCAAGGCCGCCGAGGCCGGCAGCGTGGACGCCGCCTTCAACCTCGGCATCCTCTTCGCCGGCCGCGACGACGACCGGACGGCCCTGAAGTGGTACGAGCGGGCGGCCGCCGCCGGGCACACCGACGCGGCCCTCCAGGTCGGCATCGCGCTCCTGCGGGACGGTGAGGAGCAGGCGGCCGAGCGGCACCTGCGCTGCGCGGCGGGCGGCGGCAGCCCCGAGGCCGCGTTCCGCCTCGCCAGCCTCCTCGATGCCCGCCAGCCCCCGCCCGGACCGCCGGTGCTCGGCGAGCCGCTGGGCGAGAAGACCGAGTGCGAGGAGTGGTACGAGCGGGCCGCGCAGCAGGGCCACCGCCGGGCGCAGGTGCGGGTCGGCATGCTCGCGGCCGCCCGCAACGACCTGGAGGCGGCCGCGCGCTGGTACGGGGAGGCCGCCGAGGCGGGCAGCCGCAACGGCGCCTTCAACCTCGGCCTGCTGCTCGCCCTTGAGGGCCGCGAGCGCGAGGCCGCCCTGTGGTGGACCCGGGCCGCGCACGCCGGACACGGCCGGGCCGCGCTGCGCCTCGCCCTGCTCGCCGCCCGGCACGGTGAGCTGTCCGAGGGGCAGCGCTGGTGCGCGAGGGCGGTCGAGCTGGGTCCGGCGGAGGTCGCGGAGCGGGCGGCCCGACTGCGCGAGGCACTCCACCAGGAGCTCACGGCCTAGTCCTGGCGGGGTTTCCAGGGCCAGGCGAACAGATTTGCGCTGGTCCACAGCGTCCCGTAAGGTTGTGTTCACCGACGCGGGGTGGAGCAGCTCGGTAGCTCGCTGGGCTCATAACCCAGAGGTCGCAGGTTCAAATCCTGTCCCCGCTACTTGCAGGCTGAGGCCCGAATCCTTTGGGGGATTCGGGCCTCAGTCGTGTGCGTACGCCGTCCATGCGAGGCGGCAGAGAAGAAGCCCTCCGGCCAGCGGCCGGAGGGCTTCTGTGCGTTGGGGGGATCAGGTGCCGGGGGTCAGGCCGCCGCGCAGTTCGGGCAGGTGCCGCGGTAGGTGACCTCGACGGCCGCGATGGTGAAGCCGAAGCGCTCGGTGTCGGGCAGGTCGGCCAGCGGGTTGCCCTGCGGGTGCACATCGCGGATCGCGCCGCACTGGGCGCAGACCAGGTGCTGGTGCGGGCGGTGTGCGTTCGGGTCGTAGCGCTTGGCGCGACGGTCCGTCGAGACCTCCAGGATCTCGCCGAGCGTCACCAGCTCGCCCAGAGTGTTGTACACCGTCGCCCGGGAGATCTCGGGCAGGCGTTCCACGGCTCGGGCATGCACTTCGTCCGCCGTCAGGTGGACGTGGTCGCCGTCGAGGACCTCGGCCACGACGCGGCGCTGTGCGGTCATGCGCCAGCCGCGGCCGCGCAGTCGCTCCAACAGGTCACTCATGGACATCAGCCTAACAGGGGAGAGGGGCCAGTTCCGAACCCGTGTGGGTTTGGACCTTTGCTTGACTTAGACAATGTCCATTGTAGGATCGAACCCGGCTCAGGCCGAGGGACAGGACTCGTAGGAATGACGCAGGAGGCGCACGTGACACAGGGACCGCTTACGACGGAGGCCGGAGCGCCGGTCGCCGACAACCAGAACAGCGCGACCGCGGGCGCCGGCGGTCCGGTCCTGATCCAGGACCAGTCGCTCCTGGAGAAGCTCGCCCACTTCAACCGCGAGCGCATCCCGGAGCGCATCGTCCACGCCCGTGGCGCCGGTGCGTACGGCACCTTCACCGTCACCCGTGACGTGTCCCAGTGGACGCGCGCCGCCTTCCTCTCCGAGGTCGGCAAGCAGACCGAGACGTTCCTGCGGTTCTCCACCGTGGCCGGCAACCTCGGCTCCGCCGACGCCGTGCGCGACCCCCGCGGCTTCGCGCTGAAGTTCTACACGGAGGAGGGGAACTACGACCTGGTCGGGAACAACACCCCCGTCTTCTTCATCAAGGACGCCATCAAGTTCCCCGACTTCATCCACACCCAGAAGCGCGACCCCTACACGGGCAGCCAGGAAGCCGACAACGTCTGGGACTTCTGGGGCCTGAGCCCCGAGAGCACCCACCAGGTGACCTGGCTCTTCGGTGACCGAGGCATCCCGGCGACCCTGCGCCACATGAACGGCTACGGCTCGCACACGTTCCAGTGGAACAACGAGGCCGGCGAGGTCTTCTGGGTCAAGTACCACTTCAAGACCGACCAGGGGATCAAGAACCTCACCCAGGACGAGGCCAACAAGCTCGCCGGTGAGGACCCGGACAGCCACCAGCGTGATCTGCGCGAGGCCATCGAGCGCGGCGAGTTCCCGTCCTGGACCGTGCAGGTGCAGATCATGCCGGAGGCGGACGCGGCGACGTACCGCTTCAACCCGTTCGACCTCACCAAGGTGTGGCCGCACGAGGACTACCCGCCGATCGAGATCGGCAAGCTGGAGCTCAACCGCAACCCGGAGAACATCTTCGCCGAGGTCGAGCAGTCCGTCTTCAGCCCCGCGCACTTCGTGCCCGGCATCGGTCCCTCGCCGGACAAGATGCTCCAGGGCCGCCTCTTCGCGTACGGCGACGCCCACCGCTACCGCGTCGGCATCAACGCCGACCACCTGCCGGTGAACCGTCCGCACGCCACCGAGGCGCGCACCAACTCCCGTGACGGCCACCTGTACGACGGCCGCCACAAGGGCGCGAAGAACTACGAGCCCAACAGCTTCGGCGGCCCCTCCCAGACCGACCGGCCGCTGTGGCAGGGCAGCCAGGTCACCGGGGTCACCGGCACCATCGCGGCCCCCGTGCACGCCGAGGACAACGACTTCGTGCAGGCCGGAAACCTCTACCGGCTGTACTCGGAGGACGAGAAGGCCCGCCTGATCGACAACCTGGCGGGCTTCATCGCCAAGGTCTCGCGCGAGGACATCGCCGAGCGCGCGATCAACAACTTCCGCCAGGCGGACGGTGACTTCGGCAAGCGGCTCGAAGCCGCGGTCCAGGCCCTCCGCGGCTGATACGCGCTCGCCTGCCGAAGGTGGACAGAAGGCCGGACTCCGTTGCGGGTCCGGCCTTCTGGCGTGCGGTGGCGCAGCACCGCCTCGGCCGGGAGAGCTGTCTCAGCCGGCCAGCGCGGTCTCGCGGCGGGCCGGGGCCCAGCAGCGGATGATGTCGCGGACCGAGACGACACCGACCGGTCCGTGGTCGTCGAGCACGATCAGGTGCCGGAAGCCGCCGTGGGCCATCGCGTCGGCGGCCTCGACGAGCGTCCAGGACGGCGCCGCGAAGACGACGTCGGTGGTGGTGTGCTTGCTCGCCGTCTCGTGGTCCGGGTTCTGTCCCAGGCCGACGGAGTTGAGGATGTCGCGCTCGGTGAGGATGCCGAGGCCGCTGGTGTCGGGGTCGAGGACGATGGCCGCGCCGACCCGGCGTGCGGACATCAGCCGGGCCGCTTGGCGGAGGGTGTGGGCGGGTCCGATGGTGAGGACCATCGTGCTCATGGCGTCACGGACGAGCATGAAGGGAGCCACCTCCTTGGTGGATTCGTCTCCGGCACGGCGAACCACGCCCGCTCCGGAAGGAATTCACAAGTTCACAAGTGGGGGGACTCCTAGAGTCGCATCCGGACCGGCCGTCAACAAGGGGCTGGTAGAGGCCAGTTGAGGGGCGCGTAAAAGTACGACACACGCCCCTCGGGCGCCTCAGTGGTGCGGCCCGCAGGCCCGCAGGGCTGCTGCCCGTAGGCTGCGGCAAGGCTCAACTCGGGCCCGCGGCAAGTTCGCTGACGATGCGTCAGCCCTGCGGGGCGTCCCCGAGGTAGCCGAGCAGCTCCTCGTGGAGCAGGCCGTTGGAGGCCGCCGCGTTGCCGCTGTGCGGGCCCGTCCGGCCGTCGAGGCCGGTGAAGACGCCGCCGGCCTCCTGCACCACGATCACGTTCGCCGCCATGTCCCACATGGACAGCTCCGGCTCCGCGCAGAAGTCCACCGAACCCTCCGCGACCATCATGTACGGCCAGAAGTCGCCGTACGCCCGGGTCCGCCAGCACTCCCGGGTCAGGTCCAGGAAGTCGTCCAGCTTGCCCCGCTCCTCCCAGCCGCTCAGCGAGGAGTACGAGAACGAGGCGTCGGCCAGCTTGGAGACGCTGGAGACCTTCAGGCGGGTCGCCGAGGTCAGGCTGCGGCCGGTGAAGGCGCCGTGCCCCTTCGCGGCCCACCAGCGCCGGTTCAGGGCGGGCGCCGAGACGACGCCGACGACCGGCTGGAAGCCGTTCTCGCCCGCCTCCATCAGCGAGATCAGGGTCGCCCACACCGGCACGCCGCGGACGTAGTTCTTGGTGCCGTCGATCGGGTCGACCACCCACCGCCGCGGGCCCGTGCCCTCCAGGCCGTACTCCTCGCCGAGGATCGCGTCGCGTGGCCGCGCACGCTGGAGATGCCCCCGGATGACCTCCTCGGCCGCCTTGTCGGCCTCGCTCACCGGTGTCATGTCCGGCTTGGTCTCGACCACCAGGTCGAGAGCCTTGAACCGGTCCATGGTGGCCGCGTCGGCGGCGTCCGCGAGGACGTGGGCGAGACGCAGATCGTCGTGATAGTCGGGCATGGTCACCACCGTAGCGACCGTCCGCGGTGCGGGCCACGGCGCCCGCACTCCGGGACGCCCCCGCACCCGCCCCCGGCGCCCCTTGACACTCCGGCCGGGCCCGTCAACTCTGAACGCGGAGCCCCCGCAAGGCCGCGGGGACTCGGGAGGCGACCATGCCCACAGCGCGGGAATCCTTGCTGGACGCCGCTCTCTCGGCGCTCGCGGTACTGCCCTGGCCGGGAGTCAGGATGGTGGACGTGGCGTCCGCCGCCGGGGTCTCGCGGCAGACCCTCTACAACGAGTTCGGCAGCAAGGACGGCCTGGGCCGGGCGCTGGTGCGCCGGGAGGCCGATGTCTATCTGCGGGGCGTCGACCGGGCGCTCGCCGAGTGCGGCGGCCCCGCCGAGCGGATGGTTCAGGTGGCGGAGTGGACGCTCGGCTCGGCCCGCTCCAGCGTGCTGGTGCGGGCGCTGCTCACGGGCTGCTGGAGCGAACGCCTCCCCGCTCCGTCCGGCCGGGCCGTCGTGGCCGTCTCGCCGGTACCCGCGCAGCGCCGCGCCGACGCCGGGGTGCCGGGCCCCGCCGAACTCGTGGCTGCCGTACGGGACCGGGCGCTCACCGCCCTGGAGCAGCAGGTGCCGGGCGCGGACCCGGTGGAGCTCGGCCGGTACTGCGAGACGGCGGTGCGGCTCGGCCTGTCCTGCGTGGTGGCCCCGCCCGTACGGGGCGAGGGGCAGGCCGGATACATCCGCGCGGTGCTCGCCCGGCTCCCGGTCCGCGCGGTGGGGTAGCCGGATCCTGGACCTGACGGTCCCTCAACTCGCTTGCGGCAGGGGGTCAGTGGGCCGAACCGGAGATCTGGAGCCCGATCACGCCGATGATGACCAGCGAGATGGACACCAGTTTGAGGGTGGAGACCACGTCACCGAGGAAGACCATGCCGTAGATCGCGGTACCGGCGGCGCCGATGCCCGTCCACACCGCGTACGCCGGACCCACGTCCAGCTTCCGCAGCGACAAGGTGAGCAGACCGAACGAGCCGAGCGCGAACGCGGCGAAGGCGATCGTCGGCCACAGCCGGGTGAAACCGTGCGACAGCTTGAGGCAGACGGCGAAGCCCGTCTCCAGGATTCCCGCCACCACGACCAGCAGCCAAGCCATGTCCAGGGCCTCCACAACGCATCGTCGTCGCTGACTGCATGGTCAACACTTGGTGCGATTATGCAACGGAGGCCCTGCCCACGCCCCGGTAAACAGGATCAGTCGCCCTCGCGTCGCTCCCTCGTGGCCAGCAGTCGGCGCAACGAGTACAGCCGCGCCGGATCGGCGTGCCCGTCCGCCACCCACTGGTCGAGCGCGCACTCCGCCTCGTCGTGGCTGCACGCGCGCGGGCAGTTCTCGGTGCCCGGTACGAGGTCGGGGAAGGCCAGGATCACCCGGGACGGGTCGACGTGGTGGAGCCCGAAGGACCGCACGCCCGGAGTGTCGACGACCCAGCCGCCGTCCGCGCTGTCCAGCGGCAGCGCCAGCGCCGATGTGGTGGTGTGCCGGCCGCGCCCGGTGACCGCGTTGACATGGCCGGTGATACGCCGCTGTGCCTCCGGGACCAGCGCGTTGACCAGAGTCGTCTTGCCGACGCCGGAGTGGCCGACGAACGCGGTGACCTTGCCATGCAGTTGCTCGCGCACCCGGTCCGCCGCGTCGCCCTCGTACAGTTCCTCGCGCGAGGTGACCACGTGCGGGACGCCCAACGCCCCGTACATCTCCAGGAGTTCGTCGGCCGGGGCCAGGTCCGACTTGGTCAGGACCAGGAGCGGGGTGAGCCCGCCGTCGTACGCGGCGACCAGGCAGCGGTCGATGAGGCGGGGGCGTGGTTCGGGGTCGGCCAGCGCGGTGACGATGGCGAGCTGGTCGGCGTTGGCGACCACCACGCGCTCGTACGGGTCGTCGTCGTCGGCCGTGCGCCGCAGGACCGAGGTGCGCTTGCCGATCCGCACGATCCGCGCGAGCGTGTCCTTCTTGCCGGACAGGTCGCCCACGATGTCGACCCGGTCGCCCACCACCGCCGCCTTGCGGCCCAGCTCGCGGGCCTTCATGGCGTGGACCGTGCGGTCCCCGACCAGACAGGTCAGCCGTCCCCGGTCGACGGTGAGGACCATGCCCTCGGCCGCGTCCTCGTGCTTGGGGCGGATGCTGGTGCGGGGGCGGTTGCCCTTGGGGTTGGGGCGGACGCGGATGTCGTCCTCGTCGGGGTTCTTGCCGTAGCGGCGCATGATCTTAAGTCCCGCTCAGCTTCCGGACCCCGCCAGCATGGAACTCCACATGTCGGGGAAGTCGGGCAGCGTCTTGGCCGTGGTCGCCACGTTCTCGATCTGGACGCCCGCGACGGCGAGGCCGATGATCGCGCCGGCGGTGGCCATGCGGTGGTCGTCGTAGGTGTGGAAGACACCGCCGTGCAGCGGGCGCGGGCGGATGTGCAGACCGTCCGCGGTCTCCGTCACATCCCCGCCCAGCTCGTTGATCTCCTTGGTGAGCGCGGCCAGCCGGTCCGTCTCGTGCAGCCGCAGATGGGCCACGCCGCGCAGCGTCGAGGGGGAGTCGGCGAGTGCCGCGACGGCCGCGATGCCCGGGGTCAGCTCGCCCACCTCGCTCAGGTCCACGTCGATGCCGTGGATGCGGCCGGAACCGTTGAACACCAGCCCGCGGTCGGTCAGTTGGCAGGTGCCGCCCATCTCCGTGAAGATCCCGCGCAGCTGGTCGCCGGGCTGGGTGGTGCGGGCCGGCCAGTCGGGGATGACGACCGTGCCGCCGGTGACGAGGGCCGCGGCAAGGAACGGCTGGGCGTTGGACAGATCCGGCTCGACGGTCAGGTCGCGGCCGAGCAGCGCCGAGTGCGAGACCCGCCACACGTTCGGCTCGCCGCCCGTCTCCGGCTCGTCGACCTGGGCGCCCACACAGCGCAGCATGTCGACCGTCATCCGGATGTGCGGCAGGGAGGGCAGCGTGGCGCCCACGTGCCGGACCTCGACGCCCTGGTTGAAGCGGGGCGCGGACAGCAGCAGGGCCGAGACGAACTGGGAGCTGGAGGAGGCGTCGATCTCCACCCGGCCGCCTTCGAGGGCGCCCGCGCCGTGCACGGTCATCGGGAGTGCGCCGCGGTTGTCGTCGTCGATGCGGGCGCCGAGCGCGCGCAGGCCGTTGATGACACCGCCCAGCGGGCGCTCGTAGGAGCGCGGGTCGCCGTCGAAGCGGACCGGGCCGTCGGCGAGCGTGGCGACCGGGGGCAGGAAGCGCATGACCGTACCGGCGTTGCCGACGTCGACCGTGGCCGGGCCGTGCAGACCGGCCGGGATCACGCGCCAGGCCTCGCCCGAGCCGTCCGGGCCCACGCCCTCCTCGATGCCGACGCCCAGGGTGCGCAGCGCCTCCGCCATCAGCAGGGTGTCGCGCGAGCGCAGGGGGCGGCGCAGCCAGCCGGGCTCGGCGGCAAGCGCGGCCAGGACGAGCCCGCGGTTGGTGACCGATTTCGATCCGGGCACGGTGACCGTCGCGTCGACGGTTCCGCTCGCGAGGGGGGCGGGCCAGAGGGCGGGGTGCACGGGCGTTTCGGTCATGGCCCTTACTTTAGTGGGGCCGCGCACTAGAGGCCGAGCAGCCAGCGGCCGCCGCCGATCAGTGAGCACACCGAAACGGCGTGGAAGAGGAAGAGCCAGAGCGCCGGTGGCACGTGGGTGAGCCGGGCGAGCTGGTCGGCGTCCGAGTCCCCGTCGTTGTGCCGGCGGCGCTTGCGCTGGAGCTCGAAGGCCGGACGCACGCCGCCGAGCAGCAGGAACCACACCGCCGTGTAGGCGAACGCGGACTGGACGTCCGGTCCGGTCAGCCACGAGACGAGCAGGAACGCGGCACCGGTGAGCACCACGGTCAGGACGCCGTACGCGTTGCGGATCATCACCAGCATGGCCAGGAGCAGCGCGGTGGCCAGCCACAGGAAGAGCGTGACGTGGTGCGCGGCGAGCAGCCAGGCGCCGCCGAGGCCGAGCAGCGGGGGAGCGGTGTACCCGGCGGCGGCCGTGAGGATCATGCCGAGGCCGTGCGGCTTGCCCCGGCTCACGGTCAGGCCGCTGGTGTCGGAGTGCAGCCGGATCCCGTCGAGGCGGCGCCCGGTGACCAGCGCCACCAGGCCGTGGCCGCCCTCGTGGGCGATGGTGATGGCGTTCCGCGAAAGCCGCCACAGGCCGTGCGGGACGACGAAGACGAGTGCGGCTGTGCCGGTCACGACCACCAGCCACTGGGCCGGGGCGCTCTGGGTGCCGAAGAGCTGGAAGTCTTGCAGGGCGGACATGTCTGGGACGGCTCCTCATGGGGGACGGGCGCCGTGGCAGTCTGGCACCGGGCACTGCGCTGGCGTGTGGCGAGTAGGACGAACGGTGCGGGGCCAGGGGTTCCCGCCGTCGGCTCCCGGCCCCGGTCTGCCACCCTGGGACGTGTCCGGGCCGGCCCAGCGGCGCGGGCAGGCGACACGGCCGCACGACCGAACGGGACGCGGCCCGGAGGGGAGGCCCCAGATGTGCGGCAGGTATGCGGCGAGCCGAAGTCCCGAGGACCTCTCGGAGGTCTTCGACATACAGATGGGGGTCCCCCCTGGTCGTGCGGAGTCGGGATCCGGGGGGACGGATCCGGCCGAGGCCCTGGAGCCCGACTTCAACGTGGCCCCGACCAAGGAGGTCTACGTCGTCCTGGAGCGCCCCCTCAAGGACACCGGCGATCCCCGTCCGGTTCGTCAGCTGCGCAAGCTGAAGTGGGGACTCGTCCCGTCGTGGGCGAAGTCACCCGAGGGCGCGGCCCGGATGATCAACGCGCGGGCCGAGACGGTCCACGAGAAGCCGTCCTTCAAGAAGGCCTTCGCCTCGCGCCGCTGCATCATCCCGGCGGACGGCTACTACGAATGGGTCACCGGCACCGGGGAGCGCGAGCTGGAGGTCGAGGGGAAGAAGAAGCGGCCCCGCAAGCAGCCGTACTTCGTGACCCCGGCGGACGGCTCGGTCTTCGCGATGGCCGGTCTGTACGAGTTCTGGCGCGACCGCACCCTGCCCGACGACCACCCCTCGGCCTGGTGGGTGACCTGCTCGGTGATCACCACCGAGGCCGAGACGGGCCCGCTGGCCGTGGCGCCCGCCGAGGGGCCGGGCTCCCTCGCCGAGATCCACCCCCGGATGCCGCTGATGCTGACGCCGGACCGCTGGTCGTCGTGGCTCGACCCGGCCCGGGTCGACACCGAGGAGCTGCGCCGACTGCTCGCGCCGCCGCCCGGGGGCCTCATGCGGGCCTACCCCGTATCGACGGCGGTCAGCAACGTCCGCAACAACGGGCCTGAGCTCCTGACCGAGCTGGAGGCTCCCGAGGAGGGCACGCTGTTCTGACCGCCCTGCCCGGGGCCGGGCAGGGGGCGGGGCAGGATGGCCCCGTGACCGACAGCGAGATCATCGAGACCGGCGCGGGGGACGCGCGCATCACCTGGCACCCCGCGAAGAAGGCCCGCCTGGTGCTGGCCGTCAGCCATGGCGCGGGCGGCGGCATCGAGGCCCGCGACCTCCAGGCGCTGGCCGGCGCGCTGCCGCCGCTCGGGGTGAGCGTGGCCCTGGTGGAGCAGCCCTGGCGGGTGGCCGGCAAGAAGCTGGCCCCGGCCCCGAAGACGCTGGACACCGGGTGGCGGGAGCTGTGGCCGGCCGTCGCGGAGAAGGGCCTGCCCGTCGTCGCGGGCGGCCGCAGCGCCGGGGCGCGGGTCGCCTGCCGCACGGCGGCGGAGCTGGGCGCGGCCGGAGTCCTCGCCCTGAGCTTCCCGCTGCACCCGCCGGGCAGGCCGGAGAAGTCCCGGGCGCCCGAGCTGCTCGGCGCGGGCGCGCCCACCCTGGTGGTCCAGGGCGGCAACGATCCCTTCGGGAAGCCCGCCGAGTTCCCCGAAGGGGCGTACCAGCTCGTGGAAGTGCCGTTCGCCGACCACGGGTTCGCCGTGCCCAAGCGTGCCTCCCTCACCCAGGAGGACGCGCTGGACGTGATCACCGGGTCGGTCGGCGCATGGCTGGGCGGTCTGTCCCCCTGACCCTCCGTCGGCTCCGGGAATGCGCGGTGCGGGGCCGCTGTTATGGCGGACGTAAGGGATACGCAGACCAGCTGTGGAGAGGGAGTCCGTCGCATGGGTTCGACCATCTGCCCGAGCCGCAAGGCCGCCTCTGACCTGGAGTGGACGGTGCTTTCCGCGGCCAGGACCGCTCCTGTTCGAGCGGCGGGCGGAGCGGATCGTCGTCTATCCTCCGATTCGAGTGGGTCCGCATTCGGACCCGTCACTGCGTTCGAGGAGGTGGGTCCGGTCACAGGGACCGACGACGGCCACGTGGAAGAGACCACCGCCGAGCGCAACGCGCGCTTCGAGCGGGACGCGCTCGGCTACCTCGACCAGATGTACTCCGCGGCCCTGCGCATGACGCGCAACCCGGCCGATGCGGAGGACCTGGTCCAGGAGACGTACGCCAAGGCGTACGGGTCCTTCCACCAGTTCCGCGAGGGCACCAACCTGAAGGCTTGGCTCTACCGGATTCTCACCAACACGTTCATCAACTCCTACCGGAAGAAGCAGCGCGAGCCCCAGCGCAGCGCCGCCGAGGAGATCGAGGACTGGCAGCTCGCCCGCGCCGAGTCGCACATGTCCACAGGTCTGCGCTCAGCCGAGTCGCAGGCACTCGACCACCTGCCCGACTCGGACGTGAAGGCGGCCCTCCAGGCCATTCCGGAAGAGTTCCGCATCGCCGTGTATCTCGCGGACGTAGAGGGCTTTGCGTACAAGGAGATCGCCGACATCATGGGTACACCCATCGGTACGGTGATGTCCCGACTGCACCGGGGCCGCCGCCAGCTGCGCGGAATGTTGGAGGACTACGCCCGGGACCGCGGGCTCGTCCCGGCCGGCGCCGGCGAGTCGGACGAAGCGAAAGGCTCGGGCTCATGAGCTGCGGAGAGCCGCACGAGACGGACTGCTCTGAGGTCCTGGACCATCTCTACGAGTTCCTCGACCACGAGATGCCCCCCACGGACTGCGACAAGTTCGAGGTGCACTTCGAGGAGTGCTCGCCGTGCCTGGAGAAGTACGGCCTGGAGCAGGCCGTGAAGAAGCTGGTGAAGCGCTGCTGCGGCTCGGACGACGTGCCGAGCGACCTGCGGTCCAAGGTCATGGGCCGGATCGACCTGATCCGCTCCGGCCAGGCCGTGCCGGAGCAGGACGTCGTCACCGGAGAGGTCCCGACGCTGCGCCCCGAGTGACCCCGGGTCCCGCGCGACCCGGACCGTCCGCCGCTGTGACGCGGACGATCAAGAACGGTGAACTGCCGCTTCCGGCAGGACAGTTGAGAGCGGCCCCGGCCATCGGCCCGGGGCCGCTCTCCGCTTTCCCCGCGACGCGTCACCCGAAGGTGCTAATCCGGGTGGCTCGAAACGGCCTATTCCGACCATGCGCCTGAACGCCGCCGCCCACGGGCCTATCCTCGCGAAGCCGTACGCAATGGACTGCCCGGGCGGATGGGGAGGTGGGGGCCATGGCGGAGTCGAGGGGACTGCGGGACGTTCCGGCGGGCGCGCGCCTCGCGGTCGTCGCCGCCGCCGCGGGGGCGGGCGCCTGCGCCCTGCCCGTGCTCCGCGGGGGCGTGCCCTGGGCGGCCGTCGCCCTGCTCGCGGGCCTGTACGCGCTGTGCGAGTGGCCGGCCCGCTGCCCGATCCTGGCCGGCCGGGTCAGTGTGCCGACCGCCTCCGGCTCCTTCTTCCCGGTGCTGCTCGCCGCCGTCTTCCTGCTCCCGCCCCCCGCCGCCGCCCTCGTCGCGGTGCCGGGCGCACTCATCGCGTACGTCGAGGACGAGCCGCGCCGGGTGCGCCGGGCCTGGCGGGCCGCCGAGCTCGCCATCGCCGCCGCCGCGGCGGCCTGCGCCCATCAACTCCTCGGCGGGCGAGAGGCGTTGGGCGGCGGCAGCTCGGCGGCGGCCCCCGACTTTCCGTACGCTCTGGTGCCCGCGGCCGTCGCCGCTCTCGTCTTCTGCCTGGTCCTGACCGCGCTCGACGGCCTCATCCTCGCCACCGCCGAGCGCCGCCCGGTGCGCACCGCCTGGCGCGGCCTCCTGCTGCGCTCGCTCGCCCCGCACTGTGTGCACGGGCTCGCGGGACTGATGATGGCGGTGCTGTGGCGCAGCCGGTTCGGGCCGCCCGCGGCGCTGTTCGTGCTGCTGCCGATGTACATCTCCTGCTGGGTCTTCGCCCAGTACCAGCGCGAGCGCGCCGCCCACCAGGCGACCATCCGCGCCCTCGTCCAGGCCGTCGACATCAAGGACCGCTACACCCGCGGCCACAGCGAACGCGTGGGCCGCGCCTCGGAGATGATCGCGCGCGAACTCGGCATGGAGGAAGGGCGGCTGGAGGTCATCCGGTTCGCCGGGATCCTGCACGACGTCGGCAAGCTCGGGGTGCCCACCCGGGTCCTCAGGAAGGACGGGCCGCTCACCCCCGAGGAACGGGCGGTGATCGAACTGCACCCCGAGTACGGCCACGAGATGGTGCGCGGCATCGGCTTCCTCGGCGAGGCCCGCGGTGCGATCCTGCACCACCACGAGCGGCTCGACGGCAGCGGCTACCCCTACGGCCTGGCCGGCGGCCAGATCCCCGAGGCGGCGCGCGTGGTGGCGGTGGCCGACGCGTTCGACGCCATGACGTCCACCCGCTCCTACCGGCGGGCCAGACCCGTCGCCGCCGCCGTCACCGAGCTGGAACGGTGTGCGGGCGCGCAGTTCGACCCCCGGATGGTGGCGGGCCTGGTGCGGGCGCTGTCCCGGTACGGCTGGCACGTGGAGGTCACCGCGGACCAGGCCGGAACCCCGGCCGCGCGCGGAAACGTGCCTCCGCCCCGGCCGCCGCGCGCCCCCGGGGCGGACCCGGGTCCGGACCGTCCCGCCGAGCCCGCGCGGCGCCCCGAGCCCCGCCCCTCCGACGTCAAGGGGGCCTGACATGGCCCCCCGGCCGCCGGCCCTCGCGCTCGCCGTGCACGCCCTCGCCGGGGCGCTCAGCGTCTGGGCGATCGCGGCGACCCTGCGCGACGGGCTCGCCGACCCCGGCACCGCGGCCGCCTTCGGCACGCTCATCGCGGTGGGCGAGCTGGCCCGCTGGGGCGCGCGGGAGGGCGAGCGGGATCCGGCGCCGCTCGCCTCCGCGGGAGCGCTCGGCTACGCGCTGCTCGGCGAGAACGCCGGGCACGCCAGTGGGCACGGGGTGCTCCAGGTGATCGCCGTGGTGGTCGCCTCCGCGCTGCTGGGATCCGTACCGCATGTCGCCGTGGGACGCGGGCCCCGCCCGGACCAGGCGGCCCGGCGGGTGCTGACCGTCGCGTTCGCCGCGGTCTGCTTCCAGCCGCTGTACCACTCCGGACGGCTCGACGACTGGTTCGGGCGCGGACCGTACTTCGCGTTCGTCCTCCTGCTGCTCCTCCTGCTCACCGCGCTGTGCGACGCGGTGGTGGCCGCGCTGCTCCTGCGCGCCCGTACCCGCTACCCCTTCGGGCCGCTGCTCGGGGACGAGCTGCGCGGACTGCTCGGCATCGCCTCCGCCGTGTGCGCGACCGGCACCGTGATCGCCCTCGCGGTCGCGGTCGCCGGGCTGTGGGCGCTGCCGGTGTTCTGTGCGCCGCTGCTCCTCACCCAGCTGGCCTTCAGGCGGTACGCGGCCGTGCGGACCACCTACCGCCAGACCATCACCTCACTGGCCCGCGCCACCGAGATCGCCGGGTACACCGAGCCGGGCCACGCCCGCCGGGTCGCCGAGCTCAGCCGGGCCGTAGGGCGCGAGCTGGGCCTGTCCGAGGGCGAGCTGACCGTCCTGGAGTACGCGGCCCTCATGCACGACATCGGGCAGCTCTCCCTGCTCGACCCGGTCCCCTCCGGGGCCACCGCCCGGCTGCCCGCGGCCGAACAGCGCAGGATCGCGCTGCTCGGCGGCGCGGTGGTGCGCCAGACCGGGGTGCCGTCCGATGTGGCCCTCATCGTCGAGCGGCAGGCCGACCCGTACCGGGAGCAGCCGCTGCCCGCCCGGATCGTGCGGGCGGTGAACGCCTACGACGATCTGGCGGAGGGCGCCGAAGGGCCCGGCGGATCCCTGAACGCACTCGAACAGCTGCGCCTGGGCACCGGCCACGACTACCATCCCCAGGTTGTCGAATCCCTGGCACGTGTGCTGGCCCGAGGCTGTCTGACCCGGGTGCCTCCTGGGTAACCCAGGAGTAATGAGCGGCCTTCCGGCCGGGCATGGTTGGATGCGAAAAGAACCCAGAAAACTGGGAGACCGTAAGACCGACCCGGTAGTCGGGGCCGGTCTGGGCAGGCGGGAATCGTGAGGATCTTCGGCAAGGGACGGCACCGGCCCTCCGCCTCGTGGCGGCAGGCCACAGACCGTGCGTTCACGCTGATCGGCGACGGCCGGTACGAGGACGCCGGGGCGCTGCTGACGCGCGCGGCGGACCTGGAGCCCTGGCTGTCCGAGTCCTGGTTCAACCTGGCGCTCCTGCACAAGTTCCGGCACGACTGGGAGCAGGCGCGGGCCGCCGGGCTGCGGGCCGTGGCGCTGCTCGACAAGGAGAGCGGCGCCCCCGACTGGTGGAACGTGGGCATCGCGGCCACCGCCCTCCAGGACTGGCCGCTGGCCCGCCGCGCCTGGCAGGCGTACGGCCTGAAGGTGCCGGGCGAGGCCACCGGTAGCGGCGAGCCCGTCGGCATGGAGCTGGGCAGCGCCGCCGTGCGCCTGTCGCCCGAGGGCGAGGCCGAGGTGGTGTGGGGCCGCAGGCTGGACCCGGCCCGCATGGAGGTCCTCTCCATCCCGCTGCCCTCATCCGGCCGCCGCTGGGGCGAGGTCGTGCTGCACGACGGCGTCCCGCACGGCGAGCGCGTCACCGCCGCGGGCCCGTCCTTCCCGGTGTTCGACGAGATCGAGCTGTGGGCGCCCTCGCCGGTGCCCACCTGGGTGGTCCTCCTGGAGGCCGCCACCGAGACCGACCGGGACGCTCTGGAGCGGCTGGCGGCCGACGCCGGCTTCGCCGCCGAGGACTGGTCCTCCTCGGTACGCCTGCTGTGCCGGGCCTGCTCCGAGTCGGAGATGCCCAGCGACGAGGGCGACGGCGAGCACCTCGACCCGCACGATCACAGCGAGCCCGGCCACCCCGGCCCGCTCGGCCACCGCACCAATGGCGACCTGTGGGTCCCCGAGCGCGAATGCGGCATCGCGGCCCCCGCGGGCCTGGTGCGCGGCCTGCTCGACGGCTGGGTGGCGGACAACCCGGACAGCCGGGAGTGGCGGGATCTGGAAGAAGTCTGCTGAACCGGCCTTAGGCTTGTACGGATCGAATCGGGTTTTCAGGAAGGCGTACGGCGGACATGGCGCAGCAGCAGACGGACCAGCAGGTCGAGAACGACGGGTTCGTCGTGGACACGGAGGACTGCGAGGCGCGTGAGCTGGCCTACCGCGAGCGCGGCACCGCCCGCCCGGTCACGGTCGTCGGCAACCCGGTGCTCCACAAGGAGTGCAAGGACGTCACCGCCTTCGACGGGGAGCTGGCCCGGCTCATCGACGACATGTTCGCCAGCCAGAAGGCCGCCGAGGGCGTGGGCCTCGCGGCCAACCAGATCGGCGTGGACCTGAAGGTCTTCGTGTACGACTGCCCGGACGACGACGGGGTGCGCCACGTCGGCGTCGTCTGCAACCCGGTGCTCGAAGAGCTCCCGGCCGAGCAGCGCGTCCTGGACGAGTCCAACGAGGGCTGCCTGTCCGTGCCGACCGCGTACGCCGAGCTGGCCCGCCCCGACTACGCGGTGGTCAGCGGCCAGGACGCCGAGGGCAACCCCATCAAGGTGCGCGGCACCGGCTACTTCGCGCGCTGCCTCCAGCACGAGACGGACCACCTGTACGGCTACCTGTACATCGACCGCCTCTCCAAGCGGGACCGCAAGGACGCGCTGAAGCAGATGGCGGAGGGCACCCCGCGCTACGAGACCGTGCCCAACAACTGACGTACGCCACCAGCGCGTTGAGGCCCCACTCCCCCCGAGGGAGTGGGGCCTCAACGCTTGCTTCGACTGCGGCCTAGAACTCCTCGTCGAAGCCGACCGAGCCCTCGACCGCGACCTGGTAGGCCGACGGGCGGCGCTCGAAGAAGTTCGTCAGCTCCTGGACGCCCTGGAGCTCCATGAACGAGAACGGGTTCTGCGAGCCGTAGACCGCCGGGAAGCCGAGGCGGGTCAGCCGCTGGTCCGCGACGCACTCCAGGTACTCGCGCATCGACTCGGTGTTCATGCCCGGCAGACCCTCGCCGCACAGGTCACGGCCGAACTGCAGCTCGGCGGCGACGGCCTCCTTCAGCATGTCGGTGACCTGCTGCTCCAGCTCGTCGTCGAAGAGCTCGGGCTCCTCCTTGCGGACGGTGTCCACGACCTCGAAGGCGAAGTTCATGTGCATCGTCTCGTCGCGGAACACCCAGTTGGTGCCGGTGGCGAGGCCGTGCAGCAGACCCCGGCTGCGGAACCAGTAGACGTAGGCGAAGGCGCCGTAGAAGAACAGGCCCTCGATGCACGCCGCGAAGCAGATCAGGTTCAGCAGGAAGCGGCGGCGGTCGGCCTTGGTCTCCAACCGGTCGAGCTTCTCCACCTCGTTGATCCACTTGAAGCAGAACTGCGCCTTCTCACGGATGGAGGGGATCTCCTCGACCGCGTCGAACGCGGCCGCGCGGTCCTCCGGGTCGGGCAGATAGGTGTCGAGCAGCGTCAGATAGAACTGGACGTGCACGGCCTCCTCGAAGAGCTGACGGCTCAAGTAGAGCCGCGCTTCGGGGGAGTTGATGTGCTTGTAGAGCGTGAGCACCAGGTTGTTGGAGACGATCGAGTCGCCCGTCGCGAAGAACGCGACCAGACGGCCGATCATGTGCTGCTCGCCCGGCGTCAGCTTCGCGAGGTCGGCGACGTCGGAGTGGAGGTCGACCTCCTCGACGGTCCAGGTGTTCTTGATCGCGTCCCGGTAGCGCTCGTAGAAGTCCGGGTAGCGCATGGGACGCAGGGTCAGCTCGAAGCCCGGGTCGAGGAGATTCTTTTCGGTGGAGCTCATTACTGGCAGGCCTCGCAGGACTCGGGGTTTTCCAGGGAGCAGGCGACCGCGTCGGCGTCGGGGGCCGCCTGCTGGACGGGGATGGTGGTGGCGGCGGAGGCGGCCTGGGCGGCGCGGGCGATACGGGTCGCCGGGCGCGAGCGCAGGTAGTACGTCGTCTTCAGGCCCTGCTTCCAGGCGTACGCGTACATCGACGACAGCTTGCCGATGGTGGGCGTCTCCAGGAACAGGTTGAGCGACTGCGACTGGTCGAGGAAGGGGGTGCGGGCCGCGGCCATGTCGATCAGGCCGCGCTGCGGGATCTCCCACGCCGTGCGGTACAGGGCGCGCACGTCGGCGGGGATCCAGCCGAAGTCCTGCACCGAACCGCTGGCCTCGCGCAGCGCCTCGCGGGACTGCGCGTCCCACACGCCGAGCTTCTTGAGCTCCTCCACCAGGTAGCCGTTCACCTGGAGGAACTCACCACTGAGCGTCTCGCGCTTGAACAGGTTGGAGACCTGCGGCTCGATGCACTCGTACACGCCGGCGATGGAGGCGATGGTCGCGGTCGGGGCGATCGCGAGGAGCAGCGAGTTGCGCATGCCGACCTTGGCGATGCGCTCCCGCAGGGCCGCCCAGCGCTCCGGCCAGGTCAGCTCGACGTCGTAGTGGTCGGGGTGCAGCACACCGCGCGCGGTACGGGTCTTGTCCCAGGCGGGCAGCGGGCCCGACCGCTCGGCGAGGTCGGTGGAGGCCTCGTAGGCGGTGAGCATGATCCGCTCGGAGAGCCGGGTGGAAAGGGCCTTCGCCTCGGGGGAGTCGAAGGGCAGCCGCAGCTTGAAGAAGACGTCCTGGAGGCCCATCGCACCCAGGCCCACCGGACGCCAGCGGGCGTTGGAGCGGCCGGCCTGCTCGGTCGGGTAGAAGTTGATGTCGACGACCCGGTCCAGGAAGGTCACCGCGGTGCGCACGGCCTCGTCCAGGCGCTCCCAGTCGATCTCCCCGCCGCGGGCTCCCTCGACCACGAACGCGCCCAGGTTCACCGAGCCGAGGTTGCAGACCGCCGTCTCGCCGTCGTCCGTGACCTCAAGGATCTCGGTGCACAGGTTGGAGGAGTGGACCGTGTGGCCGGGCTCCGCCGTCTGGTTGGCGGTGCGGTTGGAGGCGTCCTTGAAGGTCATCCAGCCGTTGCCGGTCTGCGCGAGGGTGCGCATCATGCGGCCGTACAGGTCCCGGGCCGGCATGGTCTTCCGGGCGAGCCCGGCGGCCTCGGCCTCGCGGTAGGCGGCGTCGAACTCCTCGCCCCACAGGTCGACGAGCTCGGGCACGTCGGCGGGCGAGAACAGCGACCACGTGCCGTCGGCGTCGACGCGGCGCATGAACTCGTCGGGGATCCAGTGCGCGAGGTTCAGGTTGTGCGTGCGGCGCTGGTCCTCGCCCGTGTTGTCGCGCAGTTCGAGGAACTCCTCGATGTCGGAGTGCCAGGTCTCCAGGTACACCGCGGCCGCGCCCTTGCGCCGGCCGCCCTGGTTGACCGCGGCCACCGAGGCGTCGAGGGTCTTGAGGAACGGGACGATGCCGTTGGAGTGGCCGTTGGTGCCCCGGATCAGCGAACCGCGGCCGCGGATGCGGGAGTACGAGAGGCCGATGCCGCCGGCGTGCTTGGAGAGCCGGGCCACCTGGTGGTAGCGGTCGTAGATCGAGTCGAGCTCGTCGAGCGGCGAGTCGAGCAGGTAGCAGGACGACATCTGGGGGTGCCGGGTGCCGGAGTTGAAGAGCGTGGGGGACGACGGCAGGTAGTCCAGGCGGCTCATCAGGCCGTACAGGGACGCCACTTCGTCCAGGGCGCGGACCGACTCGTCCTCGGCGAGGCCGGACGCCACGCGCAGCATGAAGTGCTGGGGGGTCTCGACGACCTTGCGGGTGATCGGGTGGCGCAGCAGGTAGCGGGAGTAGAGGGTGCGCAGGCCGAAGTAGCCGAAGCGGTCGTCGGCGCCGTCGGCGAGGGCGGTGTCCACCAGGGTGTTCAGGCGGTCCGCGTGCGCGCGGACGAACTCGACGGTCCGGTCCGCGATCAGGCCCTCGCGGTGGCCGGCCTCGACCGAGGCGGAGAAGGACACCGCGCCCTGGGTGGCGGCCTCTTCGGCGATGGTGATCGTCAGGAGCCGGGCGGCGAGCCGGGAGTAGGCCGGGTCCTCGGAGATGAGCCCCGCGGCCGCCTCGGTGGCCAGCTCGCGCAGCTCGGCCTCGTCGGAACGGGCGTTGCGGCCCCGCAGCGCGGCGGCGGCGACCCGGCCGGGGTCGGTGTCCGCGAGATCGGCGGTGAGCTGCGTCAGGGTCCGCAGCAGCGCGGTCCCGGGGGCATCCGCGAGCTCTTCGGTGATCGCTGAAGCGGGATCCGCTGGGGCGATGGTCACGTGGGGGCACTCCTCGCTCGGCACGGGGCCTTCGGAGGAGGCGTCGGCGCGCGTCGGGGCAGCCCGCAGCGCGTCGTCCGCCGGCCCAACCGCGAGGCCCGGACGTCTGGCATCCGGTTCGGACGACCCGGACGCACCGTCGGCAGGTGCTCGGACTCGACCCGTACATAGACGTACAGGTCATACCGTTGCGGGACAGTTCCGGATTCCCACCGGATTCCCCTGCGGCGACAGCGAGGACGAGCATACATGTGGGGGGTGCTCACTGAGGCACCCCCCACATGTTGTGTCGCCGGGAGCTTCACCCCGGATGTCATACGGCGAGCCGCCATGACTGCGACGACTGACCGGCCCCACATGCTGACGGAGGACTTCGAGGCCGTCGCGCGCATAGCGGCCCGGGAGGTGGAGGGGATGCGCCTGGAGTTCCTCGATGGGATCGTGAGGAGCAAGGCCATGCCGGACGGTGACCACGGGCGCATCATCCAGTGGCTCACCCGCATCTGCCTTCAGTATCGGCCCGAGCTGTGGTTGCACCCGGGGCAGGGGATCAAGGCTCAGCAGTACCGGGCGGGGCGGGCGATCCCGGACGCGGCCCTCGCCCCGTCCGAGGCCTTCGTCGGCCAGGGCGACTGGGTGGATCCGGAGGCTGTCCTCATGGCGGTCGAGGTGACCTCGGGGGACTCCGATACCCACCGGCGGGACCACGTCGAGAAGCCCCGTGCCTACGCGGAGACCGGCATCCCCGTATACCTGCTGATGGACAGGGCCAAGTGCGAGGTCTCCGTCTACAGCCAGCCCAACGGCAGTCGGTACGAGAGCGTCCACATCGTGCCGTACGGCACGGACATCGCGCTCCCCGACCCCGTCGGCATCACCCTCCGGACCGAGCAGCTCAAGGACTGGGTGCGCTGATCCGCGTACGCGAAAGGGCCGCCGCACCCTCTCGGGACGCGGCGGCCCTTTCGTGTGCGACACGGCGAACTCAGTGGGCGGAGCCCGCCGTCGCCGGGGGCAGTTCCGTGATCACGCCCGGGTCGCCGGCGTCCGCCGTGTAGTCCGCCGGGGACGTCTCGTCGATGCCGTCGGGGGCCTTCACGGCGCGCAGGACGAAGGTCAGGACCACCGTGACGACGACGTTCATCACGAAGGCCGTCAGGCCGATGTAGCCGATCTCGCCGATGCCGGGGATCTCCTTGGAGGAGCCGCCGAAGTGCTTCTGGGTGGGCGAGGCCACCCCGTACGCGGCGAGCGTGCCGTAGACCATGCCGACCGCCCAGCCGGCGAGCAGCGCCCAGCGGTGGAACCAGCGGGTGAACAGGCCGCCGACCAGGGCCGGGAAGGTCTGGAGGATCCAGATGCCGCCGAGCAGCTGGAAGTTGATCGCCACCGTCTTGTCCATGGTCAGGACGAAGACCAGCGCGCCGACCTTCACCACGAGCGAGACCAGCTTGGAGACCTTGGCCTCCTGCGCGGGCGACGCGTCCGGCTTGATGAAGTCCTTGTAGATGTTGCGGGTGAAGAGGTTCGCGGCCGCGATCGACATGATCGCCGCCGGAACCAGCGCGCCGATGCCGATCGCCGCGAAGGCGACGCCCGCGAACCAGTCGGGGAACATGTCCTCGAAGAGCTGCGGGATGGCCAGCTGGCCGTTGCTCACCTTGACGCCCGCCGCGATCGCCATGAAGCCGAGCAGCGCGAGCAGCCCCAGCATCAGGGAGTACAGCGGCAGGATCGTGGTGTTGCGGCGGATCACGTTGCGGCTGCGCGAGGACAGCGTCGCGGTGATCGAGTGCGGGTACATGAACAGCGCCAGCGCCGAGCCGAGCGCGAGCGTGGCGTACGTCCACTGGCCGGCGTGGCCGGGAGCGATCGCCCCGGTCGGCTGCCCGGTCTTCGGGTTCGGCGTCGCGAACTTGTGCTGCGCGGCACTGAAGATCGCGTCGAAGCCGCCCAGCTTGATCGGGATGTAGATGATCGCCACCGCGATGACGAGGTAGATCAGGCCGTCCTTCACGAATGCGATCAGCGCGGGGGCGCGCAGCCCCGAGGAGTAGGTGTACGCGGCGAGCACCGCGAACGCGATGAGCAGCGGCAGGTCCTTGACGAACCAGTTGCCGGACTCGCCGCCCACGCCCATCACGTCCAACACGGCCTGAATGCCGACCAGTTGGAGCGCGATGTACGGCATCGTCGCGAGGATTCCGGTGATCGCGACCGCGAGCGAGAGGCCCTTGGAGCCGAACCGGCCGCGCACGAAGTCCGAGGTGGTGACATAGCCGTGCTTGTGCGACACGGACCACAGGCGCGGCAGGAAGGTAAAGATCAGCGGGTACACGAGGATCGTGTACGGCACCGCGAAGAAGCCGGCCGCGCCCGCCGCGTAGATCGCCGCGGGCACCGCGACGAAGGTGTACGCGGTGTAGAGGTCGCCGCCGAGCAGGAACCAGGTGACCCAGGTGCCGAACGACCGCCCGCCCAGGCCCCATTCGTCGAGGCTCGCCTCGTTCTCGGCCTTGCGCCAGCGGGCGGCCATGAAGCCGATGACCGTGACGGCCAGGAAGAAGAAGATGAAGACGCCGAGTGCGACGCCGTTCACGCCGTCCTTCACTGGGACACACCCCCCTTGGTGTCGTCGGAGGTGCCGGACGCGGGCGCGGTGCGTGAACGCTGGTCGTGCTGCCACAGCTTGTACGCGATCATCGTGAGCGCCGTCGAGATCAGCACCCAGAGCATCTGGTACCAGTAGAAGAACGGGATGCCGCCGAGCGCGGGATCCGTCTTGGCGTACGAACCCACCCACAGCATGGCCACGAAGGGCGCGATCAGGCAGAGCGCGATGACCACGCGCAAGGGCGTGATCACCGGTCTCTTCACTTCCGTCGATTCCGGCATGGGTGGCTCCGTCCCCTCACGATCACCTGCGCGTTGGATCTCTCGGCATTGCGGATCACTTGGCAATGCGCAGGAAATCTAGGGGAGAGACCCGGCCAAGGGAACCCCCGTCCGGAATCCGGACGGGGTGCGCCCGCGGCCGAACCGGCCTGACGGAGTGTCAGAGCCAGCCCTCCTTGGCCGCCCGGACGCCCGCTTCGAAGCGACTGCGGGCACCCAGGCGGGACATGAGTTCGGAGCTCATCCGGCGTACGGTCCGCAGCGAGACCCCGAGCCGCCGGGCGGCGATGTCGTCCGTGCAGCCGATGCCGAGCAGCAGGAGCAACTCCCTTTCCTGGGGCGACAGATCGTGCTCATTGCGGCGCGGGGCCTCCCCGAACGGGGTGCCCGACTCCCACAGATGGTCGAACAGGACGACCAGTGCGTTGACCAGTCCCCGGCTGCGCACTTCCAGCGCGCCGGCCCGGGCGTCCTCCGGGTCCACCGGGACCAGGGCGGCGCTGCGGTCCACGATCACCATCAGCATCGGGACGATGGGTACCGTGCGCGCCTCGCCGCCCAACTCGCAGTACCAGCGCACGTATTCCAGGGTGGGCGCGTCGTTGCGGAAGCTCTCCTGGTAGATGCTGCGGATCCGCACCCCGCGTTCGAGGGCCAGCTGGTCCAGGGGCTGGCTCGCGTCCATGGTGTCGGGCAGCTGGGCGCCGCCGGGCAGCAGCGAGAGGCACTCGGCGCGGGCGCTGGAGGCCAGGTCCTCCAGGCGTTCGCGCACCGCGTCCACGCCCTGGATGCGGTCGACCACGTCGTGCCGGAAGGTGCCGCGCTCGCTGAACTTGGCCAGGATCGCCGCCACCGCCTGCTGGGCCACCTCGACCTGGCGTCTGCGCTTGGTCAGTTCGGCCTCGGCCCGCGACAGCAGGAACGCGAAGCCGACGTCGGGGTTGAACGGGGCGACCGGTTCCGAGGTGTCGTCCATGAGGACGAGCCGCAGATCGGCGAGCTGGGCCAGCGCCGACCGGACCTCGCTCTCGGACCACCCCAGCTGCTCCGACAACTCCGGTACGCCATAGGTGGGTTGCTCAAGCAGGAGTCGGTAGACGGTTTCGGTGGACTGCTGGATTCCGAGTGCCTCTAGCATGCGGGTTCCCCCAGGTTCGCGTATGCCGTGATGTCACTGCGCGTGGTCCGACGGTTCGGCCAGGGGGATCGTATGGCCGAGCGGTGATCTAGGTCTAGACCAATAAGATGACGCCGGGATGGCCGGAAGGGCACCGGTGACGGGTTGCGCGGACCTTTCGCGTACGTACGGACGTGACCTGGCGGGCAGCGCGGAGAGGGCCCGGAGCAGCACGGTGTTGAGCAGCACGGCCCCGCCGAGTCCCGTCACCAGAAGGGCCAGTTCCACCTGCGGCCCGAGCCCGATGGCCAAAAGCGGTAGGGCCGTCACCAGGCCGAGGCCGGGCCGGACGCGGGATCCCGCGCCCGTCACGGCCCGGTCCAGCGCGTCGAGGAACGCCAGGGCGCCCGCCACCAGCGGAATCCACCCGGTGACCGCCCCCGTCGCCGCGACCCCGCCGAGCAGCCGGGCACCGGGACCGTACTGCCACACGAGCACCAGGAGCCCGTTCACCGCGAGCGCCGACACCAGGCCGCACACCACCGCCCGCACGGCCGCCCCGGCGGACCGCAGCCGGGCGACCACGGCGAAGCCGAGCAGCGCCATCGCCGCGAGGGCGAGCGGAACCAGGCCGTACACGCCCTGGACCAGGTCGAGTTCGGGCATCCCCGAGCCGCCGGTCCGCGCCCCCGTGCCGGCCAGCGCGGACCGTACGTCCGTCATCGCGCGCCGTCCCGGACCGGTCATGGGCTCACCGGACGGAACCACGGCGACCAGTGCGGTTCCCTCCCGGCGCCACGCGGCAGCCCCGGGTGCGACGGCCGTCACGACTCCGGGAACCCGGGCCGCCCTCGACGCCACCCCGGCGGGGTCGACGCCCGAAGGGGTCAGCACCTCAAGGGGGTTGAGGACGCCGGCCGGGAATCCGGCGGCGATCAGCTGGTCGAGCCCGTCCCGGGCCGGGCCGCCGCGCACCAGCGCCTCGGCCCGGGGATTCCCGGCGGTCAGGAACCCGGCCGCACCGGTGAGGAGGACGAGGGCGGCGAGAGCGGTGGCGGCGAACAGGCGCGGAGCACGCGGAAGCCGGATCGGCGCAGTCAACCGCTCGGCCAGGAGGGCAAGTTGACGAACGACTCTTCCGCTCCTCCCGCCCGTCCGTCGCTCTCGCGGCCGGTCCGGTGCCCACGACAGGAGCGCCGGGCCCAGCGTCAGACAGGCCAACGCGGTGGTGAGGCAGACCGCGGCTCCCGCGATGCCGATCGAGCGGAGGAAGGGGGCGGGGAACAGGGCGAGCGCTGCCAGGGCCGCGGCCCCGGCCAGTGCGCCGGCCGTCGCCGGGCCCGCCAGTACGGATCCGGCGCGCAGCGGGGCGAGCCGGGTGTCGCGGCCGTGGGCGAGCTCCGTCCGCCAGGCCGTCACCAGGGCCGCCGAGCGCCGCACCGAGAGCGCGAGGGCCGTGACCGGGATCAGGTACACCACGACGAAGCTCAGTTCCATGGAGCCCGCGAGCGCGACGACCACCAGGAGGGCAGCCACCGACGACACCGCCGTCAGCGCGAGCGGGAGGAGTGAGAGCAGCGGCCGGAAGGTCCGTAGCAGGAGCAGCACTGCCGCCAACGCGCAAGCCAGCTCGGCCAGTTGGAGCAGGGTGCTGGGCCGGGAGGTGGCGCTGTCCTCCTGGAGCGGCAGCACGCCCGTCACCTCCACCCGCGCTTCGGGAAGCGCCGCCCGCAGCCCCGTGCGCAGCCGCTCGGTGGCATCCCGCACCGCGGCGAGCCCGGCCAGGTCCGGCTTGCCGGAGCGGGGATAGACCAGGGCGTATGTGGTGCGTCCGTCGGGCGAGAGGAACGCCCCGTCGCCGATGTCGGCGTACGAGAGGGTGCGGGTGCCGGGTGCCGTCGCGGCGGCGAGGCCGGACTCCAGGCGGGCCGCCGGGCCGGCCGAACGGCCGCTGGTGCCGTCCGGCCAGGTGACCACGGCCACCAGGGGGGCGACGCCCGCGCCGGCCCCGTACCGCTGGGTGATCGCCGCGTTGGCCCGGGAGCCGTCCTGGCCGGAGGCCGTGAAGCTCTGGTCCAGGCGGCCGAGGTTCGCCGCCGCCGCGGCCCCGCCCGCCAGGAGCACCGCCAGCCACAGCAGGCACACGAGCCCGCGGTGACCGACGGAGAGGCGGACGAGACCGACGGCGTACCGCTCAACCCGCCGCATCGAACCCCGCCGCATCGAACCCCGCCGCATCGGGCCCCGCGGTGTCGAAGCTCGCCGCGTCGACACCCGCCGCGTCCAGACGGGCCCTCACCTCGTCGGCCAGGACCAGGTCGACCGCGTCCAGGGACTCCTCCAGCTGGCCCACCGAACTGGCCCCGATCACCGGCAGGACGGGCAGCTTCCCGCCGAGCGCCCAGGCGAGCACGACCTGCCCGGGAGCCACCCCCAGCTCCTTGGCGACCTCGCCGAGCACCGCGAGCCGACGGGCCGAACCGGCGTGCCGGTACTGCTCGGGGATCTCCTTCGCGGGGTTGTTGTAGGCCCCGGTCAGCTGGGTGGTGTAGGCGACGAAGGTCAGCTCCGGCCGGGCGGCCAGATGGTCCAGGAGTTCCTCGGAGGCGTGCGGGTTCACCCCGAACTCGGCGCCGGGGCGCGGCTGGAGGTAGGTGTAGCGCTGCTGCACCGCCGCATACGCCGGACCGCCCGCCCGCTCGGCGGCGGCGCGCGACTCCTCGATGCGCCAGGCCGCGAAATTGCTGCACCCGGAGAGCGAGATCTTCCCGGCGTCGGCGAGGTCCGCGAAGGCGCCCATCGTCTCCTCGACCGGCGTCTTCCGGTCGTCGATGTGCGCGTAGTAGAGGTCGATCCGATCGGTACCCAGATTGCGCAGGCTGGCCTCGACCTGGCGGCGCAGCACCGGCGCGGACAGGCCTTCGGCGGCCTCCGGCCACGGCGCGTCCAGCGGCTCGGGCAGCGCGCCGACCTTGGTGGCCAGGACGATCTCGTCCCGCACGCCCCGGCTGGCCAGCCACTTGCCGATGACCAGCTCGCTCTCGGCGCCGGTCGCGCCCGGCTCCCAGAACGCGTACGTGTTCGCGGTGTCCAGGAAGGTGCCGCCCGCCTCGTAGAAGCGGTCCAGGACGGAGAAGGCGGTCGCCTCGTCGATCCGGGTGCCGAAGGGGAGCGTGCCCAGGCACAGGGTGCTCACCCGCAGGCCGTCCTTGCCGCCCAGCTGTCGGTACTGCATCAACGGTTCATCTCCTCGATAGCGGTGGTGGTGATCGTGACGTCCTGCGCCAGGTGGTCGGAGAGGCCGCCCGGGTCACGGAACGTGTACTGCTCGGCGCGGACCCCGGCGCTGGTGAACACCCAGTCGATGCGCCAGAGCCGCAGTCTCCATCGAGCATGCCAACTCGCCGGAAACAGCGAGCGGTTGGCCCCGATGGCGTCGTGCGCGGCCCTCGGCATCCGGCGGATGTCACCGATCGCCGCACTGGTGTTGAAGTCCCCGGAGACCAGGAACGGATGGGGGTTGGCGAGCAGATCGGCGACCAGCGCGTCGTACTCGCGCCGCCGCGCCCCGTGCCGGCGCCGCATGTCCTGGAAGAACGCCCGGCTCAGCGGGTTCATCACCGTCAGCTGCACCGGGATGTGCACGTTGTACGTGGACAGGATGCCGTCCGGGGTGCGCACATCGACCCGCAGCGAACAGGCGCCGACCGGCACGGGGGGACCGGCCGGCGGGAACCGGGACAGGGTCACCGAGTTGTTGTCGACCGACAGGTGGTGGCCGGGGAACTCGCGCCGCAGCCGCTCCTCGTCGTCGATGTCCCACACCTCGCCGCCCTCGAACCCGTTCAGATACTCCTGGAGGAGGTAGATGTCGGCGGGCAGCGAGTGCAGGAAGGCGTAGAACCGGTCGGGTTCGCGGCCCTGGTTCCAGTGCTGGGTGTTCCACGACACCACCCGGATTCCCGCCCGCTCCGGCGAACTCCGCCGCACGGCACGGGAGTTGACGCCGCTCTGCCGCCAGCCGGCGAGCAGGCACCCGGCCGCGAGCACCGCCCCGGGCACGCTCCCCGAGGCCGCCGCCGCGAGGAGCAGGGCGAGCGGCGCGGCGGCGAAGAGCGGCGGGGGCAGCAGGGACACGGCCAGCCAGGGCCACCAGCGGCCGTTGAGGGCCAGATGCGCGCCGAGGAAGACGGTCCACGCGAGGGCGCAGAGGACGACGGCGGTAGCGGGGGACACGGTGGACTTACCTTTCGCTCTTGGTCTGTGACGCGTTCGGGGGGCCCGGTGCCGCCTTCGGCTGTGCCGATCCCGGCTGTGACGCGTTCTTGGCGTCCGACGCGGGCGGCACGGTCACCCAGAGGTCCTGCACCGCGTGGTCGGACAGCTTCTCCGGCGAGTCGAAGGAGTATTTGTCCGCCGTCACGCCGTGGCCGGTGAACGCCCAGTCGGTGCGCCAGAAGGGCTTCCAGCCGCCCTCCTCCCAGCTCGTCGGGTAGAGGTCGTCGCTCGCCCCCACCGCGTCGGTCAGCCGTGAACGGATGCCGTCGAGCTCCGACATGGCGGCCGTCGTGTTGAAGTCCCCGGCCACCACCACCGGGTTGGGGTTGTGGGCCACATCCTCCTCAAGGCCCGCGTACTGCCGCGCGCGGGGGGCGAAGCTCTCCCGCATGTGGCTGTAGAAGGCGCCCGAGAGCGGGCCGTCGGTCATGCTGTTCCAGACCGGCATGTGCAGGTTGTAGAACGACACCGTCCGGCCCTTGACCAGCAGATCGGTGCGCAGCACCTTGGCCTGCCGGTAGCGCGTGTTCCAGTCCGCGTCCAGCGCGATGTCGCGGGCCGGGCCGACCGCGGGCTTCGCCACGACGGGGAAGCGGGAGACGGTGATCAGCTCGCCCTGGACGGCGACCTCGTACCCGGGGAACTCCGCACGCAGCCGCGCCAGGTCGTCGATGGGCAGTCGGCCCTTGCGGTCCGGGGTCACGTGCTGGTACTCGTGCAGGAGGTACACATCCGCCTTCTTCGACTTCAGGAAGGCGTAGAAGTGGTCCTGGGTGCCCAGGAGTTGGTTCCACGAGTTGGTGTTCCAGGCGACCACCCGCACCGAGTCCGGGCCGGGCTCGTGGTCCGAGGACCACAGCGCACCGAAGTTGATCCCGGACTGGCTCGCGCCGACCACGAGCGCCACGGCCACCGCGGCCCCCGTACGCCACCGGTCGGCGCCGCGCGCCACCGGGATCAGCGCGGCGAGCAGCAGCGGCAGCAGTACGAACAGGAACGGCGGTACCGCACCGGCCAGTTCACCGAACCAGTACCGGCCGTCGACGAACCACTCCACCACCAGGTACACCAGCCAGCCGAGCGCCGTCCAGCACACCAGGCGCCCCGCCCGGCGCCGGGCGCGCCGCACGGGCGCGGCGACGGCGGGGCCCGGCCCGGTGAGGGGTTCGGCGGCCGCGGTCCGCAGGTCAGACACCGGGAACACCGACCGCCGAGCCGAGTGCCGCGCTCTGGGACGGCCGGGGCTGGGGCGCGTAGAGCCGCCGGAAGCGGGACGAGAACAGCCACTGCACTCCCGCCACCCCGATGGCGGCGAACACCGTCAGGTTCACCAGGAAGTTGACGGCCACGAAGTACCCGAGGAAGAGGCGCCCCCGGTGTCTGCGCACCACCCGGTACATGTCGAGGTCGCCCAGGACGGACAGCATGAACAGCAGCGCGGGAAGCAGGAACCACACCGCGCCCCACAGCAGCGGCGCGGCCAGGGCGGCCACCGCGAGCGGCGCCGCGAGGCTGGCGCCCGCGCGCGGGCCGGTCACGAAGCCGCCCTGGAGGGCGCGGCGGCTCAGGATCAGCGGCACCGCGAGCCGGGCCCGGCTGAACACCTTGTCCAGGACGATCCGTACGGTGTCGTCGTGGTCGTGCCGGCCGCGCACCTCAAGGGAGCTGAGCACCTTGTGGTGCTCCGAGATCCGGCGCCCGTAGTCCTGGTCCTCGGTGTGCCGCAGCAGCGGGTTGAACGGGCCTACCTCGTCGTAGACCGCGCGCGGTATCGCCAGGATCGCGGTGTGCACGGTGTCGATGACACCCTCGGACCTCAGCAGCAGGTAGTACTGCTGGAGCGAGCGGTACTCCTCGATCAGGCTGTCCCGGATGAGCGGCTCGGGCTCGTAAGTACCGCACACCGCGCCGTACTTGACGCCGTCAACGCCGTCGGCGAGCAGGGCGACCGAGCGCTCGATGGCGTCCGGGTGCATCGCCACGTCGGAGTCCAGGAAGACGAGGACATCGCCCCGGGCGAGTTCCGCCCCGAGGTTGCGGGCCACCGCGACCCCGCTGTTGCGGCCGGTGCTCACCACCCGGGCGCCCAGGGCCGCGGCGGTCGCGGCCGAGTCGTCGGTGCTGCAGTCGTCGATGACGATGATCTCGGTGTGCGGGTACGTCTGGTTCTGCGCGGCTTCCACGCAGAGGCCGATCGAGCGGCCGTAGTTGTAGTTGGGGATGATGACGGAGACCAAGGGCTGGTGGTCGCTGGACACGGTCGTTACTCCTCGGATCGCTTAGAACAGCACCTTGGCCAGGGAGAGGGCTCCCTGCCGCCACGGTTCGACACTGGTGACGCCCTGCCCCTTGGCGGGCGCGCTCTTCGTCCGCCGCTGCTCCCGCCACCAGGCGTAGGTGCGCAGGATGGCGTCCTGGTTGGAGTGGCGCGGGCTGAAGCCGAGCTGCTCGCGGGCCCGCTCGGTGCTCACGTACGAGTCGTCGAGCAGCTTGTGCAGCAGGCGCCCGTAGACCGGCGAGAGGCGGGTGCGCTGAAGGGCGCCCAGCACGGCGAGCGCGGGCCTGGCGGGCAGCGAGCGGACCCGTCTGCCGTGCCCGGCCGCGTCGAGCACGGCCTGGAAGTCCTCCCGCAGGGTGCCGAACCGGGTGGCGCCCAGGTTGAAGGTGCCGTCCGCGCGCTCGGCCGGCGCCTCCATCGCGGTGACGACCGCGTCCACCAGGTCGTCCACGTCGAACATCTGGATGCGGACGTCGCCCTTGCCGAGCACCGGGAAGTGGCGTCCCTCCTCGGCCCATTCGAAGAGCATCGCGAACAGGCCCATGCGGCCGGGCCCGAGGAACGTCTTGGGCCGCAGGATCGGCAGGCACATCTCCCGGCCCCGGAACCGCTCGGCCACCTCCTCGGCCTCCGCCTTGGCCGCGCTGTAGGTGTCGACCGGTTCGCGCGGATACTCCTCGGGGGTGGGCACCACCTTGGGGAGCCCGTACACGGCCGTCGACGATATGTGCACGAAGCGCGGTACGCCGTTGGCCTCGGCGGCGCCGAGCACCGCCTCGGTGCCGCCGACTATCACCGAGCGGATCTGCTCGGCCGGGTAGCTGGGCAGCGCGGCCGCGCAGTGCACCACCACGTCAGCGTCGGCCGTCGCGCGCTTCATGGCGACGGCGTCCCGTACGTCCGTGACCGTGTGGGTGAGGCGCTCGTGCGGGGTGGCCGGCGCCCGCAGGTCCACACAGTGCACCTCGTGGCCGTCGGCGAGCAGCCGGCGTACGAGCGTCGAACCGAGCATCCCGGCACCGCCGGTCACGACTGTCCTGGTCACCACAGCGACGACACCTTCTCCTTGACGAAACGGGTGAGCAGACGCGGCAGGCCCTGCGCGAGGGTGGCGTCCAGGGACTCCAGGAAGTACTCGACCTCGTGGTCCTCGGTGATCAGCGAGGGGGCCGCCATCAGCGGGTTGTCGCCGTTGAGCGTGTAGTAGGCGTAGATGCCGTGGTCGCGGTAGAGCGCGTTCACCACCGAGGACGTGATCAGCTTGGTGCGGAAGCGCGGGTCCTTGGTCATCGCGCCCGGCACCAGCTTGGTCGCCAGCTCCAGGATCTTGGGGCCCTTGTGCAGGAACACCCCGTGCAGCGCGCCCGCGCCGCGCACCTCGGACACCACGTCCGGGTGCTCCTTGGCGATGCGTTCCAGGCCGGGGCCGAGGATGCGCTCGATGGCGCGGGCCCGGGCCGGATAGTCGTCCTCGACAGCGATGTTGACCGCCTCGATGGCGGTGATCGCCTCCTCGCCGAAGCCGTAGTAGGTGGTGCTGGTCGACTGGAGCAGGGCGTCCGTGAGGTTGTCGTACGCCTTGCGGAAGACCGGCTCGCGGGCGATGAACGCCGAGATGGAGGACTTGCCGCCGCCGAACGACTTGGAGGTGGTCAGGATGTCGGGGACCAGCCCCTCGTAGCGCATGAAGTAGAAGAGGCTGCCGGTCTTTCCCCAGCCGGTGTAGATC
The DNA here is from genome assembly GCF_002803085.1 of Streptomyces sp. CB01201. Taxonomy (GTDB): domain Bacteria; phylum Actinomycetota; class Actinomycetes; order Streptomycetales; family Streptomycetaceae; genus Streptomyces; species Streptomyces hundungensis. Next base: position 400,018 of record NZ_NNBJ01000004.1, read on the forward strand.
TCGTCGAAGAGCAGCACGATGTCCTCGCGGGTGCACAACTCCCGCAGCCCGCGCAGGAATTCCTCCGAGCAGACGTTCATGGTGGAGGCGCTGAGCGGCTCGATCAGAATGCAGTAGACGTCCGAATCGCCTTTCGCCGTACGGGACTTGGCGACCTCCCGCTCGACGGCCGCCAGATCCCCGTACGGAAAGACGCCGACGCCGGGGATGCCGGGGAACTGGAAGGTGGACTGGTTCTGCCCGGTCAGGCTGCCCGAGCCGAGCAGCTTGCCGTGGAAGCTGATGTCGGCCCGCAGCACCCGGGAGCGGCGCCCGCCGTGGTACTTGTACGCCAGCTTGACCGCGCCCTCGACCGCCTCCGCACCGGAGTTGGGGAAGAACGACATGTTCAGGTCGCCGGGCAGCAGTTCGGCCAGGTTGTGTCCGAGGGCGGCGATGTAGGGCGAGAAGTAGGTCTTGTGGACCTCCATCCGGTGCTCGGCCTGGAAGCGCTGCCGGGCGGCCAGGATGCGGGGGTGGTTGTGGCCGTGGTTGAGCACCCCGACCCCACCGGTGAAGTCCAGGACGCGGCGGCCGTCGCGCTGGTGGATGTAGGCGCCCTCGGCCCGCTCGACGAGCTCCTGGCCGAAGCCGAAGGAGGTCATGAGCGAGACCTGGCTGCGGTTGACGTGGTCCTTGTACAGGCCGTGGACCTGCTTGGTGGTCAGCGACTCGCAGTCGTCGACGGAGTACAGCTGGGGCATGGGATCGGTCCCTCTTCGTGGAGGTTCTGGAGGTTCTGGAGGTGCGTGGAGATGTGGGGAGGTGCGGGGAGGTCCGCGGAGCCTTGGCGGGCTTCGTGGCGGCGTGCGGTCAGGTGGAGGTGGCCAGGGCGGCGGGCCGGCCGGTGGTGCGGGTGAGGAGCAGCGCGGCCCCGCCGACCAGGACCTCGCTCAGGGTGCAGACGACCCGGCTCGCGACGGCCGCCGCTGCGGCGGCCTGCCAGGGCAGCACCGCGGAGAGCGCGAGCATCAGGACGGCCTCGCGGGCGCCCCAGCCGTCCGGCAGGACGACCACCAGGCTCGCGGCGGCGGTGGCCAGCGCGAACCCGCCCACGCACACCGGCAGCGCCTTGGCGGCGGGCGCGCCCAGCATCACGGCCAGCGCCCACAGATGCAGCCCGGACACCGCCCAGGACGCGGCCGCCGAGGCCATCGCCCGGCGCATCCCCGCATCGCTCGCGGTGGCGGTGGGTGCGGGACGCCGGGCCAGCCTGGCGCCCAGCGCGGCAAGGGAGTTGATGAGTCCGGGCCGGGCGGCGCAGGCGACGGTGACCGCGACCGGGAGCAGCAGCCACCAGGCGTCGCCGCCCAGCGTCCAGGGCGCCGCGACCGGCCCGATGGTGAGGCCGGTGAGGACGGCCGCCATCAGGTTCAGCAGGAAGACCGCGACCACCACCGGCCCCGGCACGCCCACCGCGCGGCCCATCCTGACCTGGGCGAGCACCCCCCACACCGCGCCGGGCAGGTACTTGCTGAGGAAGGACGTGAAGAAGATCCGGGTGGCGACCGGGCCCGGAATCCTCGGGCCGAGGTCGCCGAGCAGGGTGCGCCAGGTGGCCATGGACAGGAGCACGGCGCCCGCGTTGGCGGCGAGCGCGCCGAGCAGATAGGGCACGGCCCCCGGGCGTACCACCAGGTCGGCCAGGTCGCCGATCCGGTCGTGCAGGGCGAAGCCGATGCCGGTGGCGACGGCGAGCGGGAACAGGACGGGCACGGCCCGGCGCAGCGGGCCCCGCGGGGCGGCGGGGGCGAGTTCGGCGGCCGTCATGACGCGGTGTGCACGAACAGGGCGGAGCCGCCGACCAGAGCGGACCACAGCAGCGCGTTGGACACCGTCACGCGGTCCCGGAACAGGGCTCGGGACGGGTTGCCGCCGCCGGAGTCGACCATGAGCAGCTGGAGGTAGCGGGCGAGCCCGAACAGGGCGAACGGCGCGGTGAGCATCGCGACGGCGGTGCCGTGGCGCCCGAAGATCGCACTGCCCTGCACCTGGAGCACATAGCTGATGGCAGTCAACACGGCCGCGAATCCCAGGAGTTGGTCGAGGAAGCCGACCGTGTAGCCGCGCAGCGCCGGCCGGTGCAGCACACCGCCCACGGTCATCTCGTGGCGCCGCTTGCCGAGGATCAGCATCAGGCACAGCGAGAACACGCACAGCACCAGCCAGTTCGGCACGGGTGAGGACGCGGCGAGCGCGCCCTGGACGAGCCGGAGGACGAAGCCGAGCGCGACGATGAAGACGTCGAGCAGCGGCACGTGCTTGAGGCCCCTGCTGTACGCCGCGTTGAGGCCGAGGTAGGCGACGACCGGCCACCAGGCCGCGGCCGGGGTCACGCCGAGCAGTGCGCAGCCGGTCACGGCCGCGCCGAGCAACACGACGAGCACCGCGGCGAACGTGACGGCCGTGCCCACCCGGACCCGCCCCGCGGCGACCGGGCGGTTGCGCTTCTGCGGGTGGCTTCGGTCCCGGTCCCGGTCGCTGATGTCGTTGACCAGGTAGACGAGCGCGGACGCCAGGGTGAAGGCGACGACGGCCGCGGCGGCGCCGCCGAGCATGTGCCCGGCCGGGCGCTGGGCGCCGAGCAGTCCGAACGGCACCACCACCAGGTTCTTGGACCACTGGCCGGGCCGGACGAGGGAGAGGAGATCGCGGAGGAGGCTGGGAGGCCGGGCCTGCTGGGTGCGGGCCGGCTGCTGGGCGAGCGTGGGGCCGAGAGTGGCCATGGACAGGCTCCAGTTGCTGACGGGCGGTGGCGGGGGACACCGGGCGGGGAGGCGGTCGCGGTGCGTGGGGCCGTGGGTCACCTGGGGCCGGCGCTGGGCACCGGGGTCCGGCGGCGCACGGTGGGCCCGAAGTCCGGTTCGGTGAGCCAGCGCACGACCCCGCGGGCCGCGCCGAGGACCAGGGCGAGGTGCAGTACGAAGTGGACGCCGGTGAACCACAGGAGGAACCCGGGACCCTTGGTGCGCAGGACGAACCGGCTGAGCCCCGGGTCGGCGCAGGCGAAGAGCAGCAGACACAGGGCGGGCACGAGCAGCAGCCACGGCGACAGGAGGCCGAGCAGCAGCGTGGGCGGCGCGAGGGCCGCGGCGAGCACGCCGAGCGGCCGGTTGGCGCTGAGCCCGCCCGCCCGCATCTGGCCGACGGCCGCGATCAGCAGCTGGGAGCGCCGGTACTGCTCGCTCAGCATGGGCCCGAGCCGGTCGACGTCGTCGTGCCGCCCGGTGACGGTCTCCGACATCCGGATGCGGTACTTCTCGACGAGCCGGCCGCTGTACTCGACGTCCTCGGAATCGCGCAGGTTCTCGTCGAACGGGCCGATCTCCTCGAAGACGTGCTTCCAGATCGCGCCGAGCGCGAAGAAGGCGGTGCGCACCTCCCCTGCGCCGCGGCGGCGCCAGAAGTGGGCGTGCAGGGCGTGGTAGCGCTCGACGGGGCCGTCGTCGAAGAGCGGCTCGGGGTCGAGCACCCCGTGCACACAGCCGAGACCGGGGTCGGCCAGGAGCTGGTCGACGGCGTTCGCCACGGCGTCCGGGGCGAGCGCGGTGTCGGAGTCGAGGAAGAAGAGGACCTCGCCGCGGGCGGCCGCCGCGCCGAGGTTGCGGGCGGCGGACACGCCCCCGTTGCGCGGACTCGCGATGAGGACGCAGGGGAATTCGCGTGCGATGTCGCGTGACCGGTCCGTGCTCGCGTCGTCGACGACAATGACGTCGAGCGGCGCGTGGGTCTGGGCGAACACCGATTCCAGACAGGCCCGCAGGGTCTTCTGGTAATTGAAATTGGGGATGATGACGGACACGCTCGGGCGGGCCCTGGGCATGGCGATTCCATTTCCGGAGTACGGGGGGTGACAAGGCACGGGGATATCGGCGTGCCGCATTTCTGGGGAGCCGGCGGTCCGGCGGTGTCAGAGGAGCCTGAAGTCCGTGATGTGGAAGCGGGCGAACTCCGGCGACGCGGCGAGCAGTCGGGCACAGATGTCCAGGGCGCGGCTCACGGCCTCGCTCTCGTCCGGACTCGTGAGGTAGAGGGCCAGTCGGATCGACCGCCCGATGACGAGCGCACGGGCCGGCCCCTCGTGGTCCCGGGGCGGGTCGATGCGCCGGAGCGTTTCGATCACCTGTGACTTCGTCGGGGGTTCCGCGTCGTCCCCGGGAGCGGCGGTCATCGAAATGCCGACGAGATAGATGGGTCAGCCCCAGGAGAATCCGTCGCCGGAGTCACCGGACGGAACGGGCGCGGGGGCGGTGACGGCGGTGGTGACGGAATCGGCGATCTGATGGGCCGGCCCCGAGGTGTTTCCCTGCGCGGTCAGTACACAGACGACCGAGGCGGCGACCGGAAGGAGAAGAACCGCGATCGAACGGAATCTGGCACGCATGAGGACCACCTTTGGGTGAGGTTTTCGGCGGGAGTTCCGGGCCGACCGGATTTCCTTTGGCGAGTTCAAGACTGGCCGACACCGGGCGGGGTGTCATCGGAAAACGGGTGGCCGCATCCGCGCGGCAGGACGGTGCCAGCCCCCGCCGCCCCCGTCGGCGCCGCGGGCCCCGCGCTCAGCAGGGGATATGCCCGTGCGGGCACCTTGCTGCCAGGCACAACGTGCCGGAGCCGGGCGGGAGTTGGAGGCGAAGGCTCCGGAACGCCGAACGGCCACGCCCCGAGGGGCGTGGCCGTTTTCCGCGGTGCTTGGCGGGTTTCGCTCAGTCGGTCGGGCGCTTCAGGCGGGCCACGAACTTGTACCGGTCGCCCCGGTAGACCGAGCGCACCCATTCCACCGGCTCGCCCTGGCCGTCGAGCGAGTGCCGCGACAGCATCAGCATCGGCAGGCCCACGTCGGTGCCGAGCAGCCCGGCCTCGCGCGGGGTGGCGAGCGAGGTCTCGATGGTCTCCTCGGCCTCCGCCAGGTGCACCCCGTACACCTCGGCGAGCGCGGTGTAGAGGGAGGTGTACTTCACCAGGGAGCGGCGCAGTGCCGGGAAGCGCTTGGCGGACAGGTGCGTGGTCTCGATGGCCATCGGCTCGCCGCTCGCCAGGCGCAGCCGCTCGATGCGCAGCACCCGGCCGCCCGCGCCGATGTCGAGCAGCCCGGCGAGGGTGTCGTCGGCGGTGACGTATCCGATGTCCAGGAGCTGGGAGGTCGGCTCAAGGCCCTGGGCCCTCATGTCCTCGGTGTACGAGGAGAGTTGGAGCGGCTGGGAGACCTTGGGCTTGGCGACGAACGTGCCCTTGCCCTGGATGCGCTCCAGGCGGCCCTCGACCACCAGTTCCTGAAGGGCTTGGCGCACGGTGGTGCGGGAGGTGTCGAACTCGGCGGCCAGCGTCCGCTCGGGCGGCACCGGGGTGCCGGGCGGAAGGGTTTCCGTCATCTCCAGCAAGTGGCGCTTGAGACGGTAGTACTTGGGCACGCGAGCGGTCCGGGCGCCGGCGCCCGCTTCCGTCTCGTTCCCGCCCGCGTCGGCGGCCATGGTCTGCCTTCCCGAGTGCTGCGCTGCTGCCGTCACCGGCTCCTCCGTCTGTCGCGGCTCACATGGTGGCACGGACCGGTCACGGGTCGTCGCCCTCCGTCAGGGTGTCGGTCCGGTAACGCGATCGACAAGCCCTTCTTATACACCGCCGCGCGGCGGACGTGCGGGGAAGTGTGCAAGTTGGTCTAAACCATTAAAGCCCAGCCGGCCCTTCGGGGCAGCCCGTGGTGGGACCGATCGGGCGCGTGGGGGCGGAGTTGAGGGATGTCCGGGGCGGTGAGGTGTCGGTCCGATAACGGACGGTCTCAGCGTTCTTATCGACTCTTGACACCCCAATAGGTCTAGGCCAAGCTCCCGGTACTGGTCTAAACCATTAAAGACCAGATCCCAGCCCCACGGGCAGTACTCGTCGTATGTGGCATCGCGGTGGGCGGGGGGTTTCAGTCATCCCTGAGGAGAGTGGCGTGAAGCGCAAGCTCATCGCGGCGATCGGCGTCGCGGGCATCATGATCGGTGCCGCGGCATGCGGCGGCAGTGACAAGAAGGACGGCGCCGCGGGGGGCGACGCCAAGGAGCTGACGGTCTGGCTCACGGTCGACGCCCAGAAGAACTGGCCCGAGCTGGTGAAGGCGGCGGACGACGCGATCGTCGCCAAGCACCCCGGCCTGAAGATCAACCACGAGTACTACGGCTGGCCGGACAAGAACGCCAAGCTCGACGCCGTCCTCGCCACCGACAAGGCGCCGGACGTCGTGGAGATGGGCAACTCCGAGATGCTGCCCTACACGGTCAAGGGCGCGTTCGCCGAGATCGACGCGTCGAAGTTCGACAACTCCGCCGCCTGGCTCGACGCGCTGAAGCAGTCGGTCACGTACAACGGCAAGACCTACGGCGTCCCCTACTACGCGGGCGGCCGCACGGCGACCTGGCGCAAGGACATCGCCAAGGACGTGGGCATCACCGCGACGCCGAAGACCTACGCCGAGCTGACGGCCGACCTGGACAAGGTGCAGGCCAAGGAGGGCGACAAGTTCAGCGCCTGGTACCAGCCCACCCGTGACTGGTACGCGGCCATGTCCTTCGTCTACGACGCCGGCGGCTCCATCGCCAAGCAGGACGGCGACAAGTTCAAGGCCAACCTGTCCTCGCCGGAGTCCATCAAGGGCCTCACCGAGTTCAAGAACGTCGTCGACAAGTACATGAAGGGCGACAAGACCAAGGACGAGGCGGACCGCCCGATCGTCTACGGCCAGGGCAAGTCCTTCCTCGTCTTCAGCCCGGCCTGGGAGGGCGCCAACGCCGCCCTGCCGGAGAACGACAAGGTCGGCAAGCTCGCCGACAAGATCGAGTCCTTCGTGATGCCGGCCCCGTCCGGCAAGGCCATGCCGGTCTTCCTCGGCGGCTCGGACCTCGCGGTCCCGGTCAAGTCCAAGGCGCAGGCGCTCGCGGCCGAGTGGATCAACGCGTTCACCGGCACCCAGGGCCAGAAGGGCCTGGTCGCCAAGGGCAACCTGCCCAACAACAAGACGGACCTCGCGCCGCTGAAGTCGGACCCGAAGACGGCCGTCCCGGCCACTGCGGCCGAGTCCAGCTGGTTCGTCCCGATGGCGCCGGGCTGGGGCCAGGTCGAGAAGGCCAAGACCCTCCAGGACATGCTCCAGGCCATCGGCACCGGTAAGAAGACGGTCGAGGCCGCCGCGAAGGACGCGGACGCCGCGATCGACAAGGTCATCAACACCAAGTGACCTTTGGGCAGGGCCCCGTCACCGTGACGGGGCCCTGCCTGGCCAGTTCCAGAGAGGGATCACCAGGAGCGCGCGATGAGTGCCGCAGAGACAACCACCGCCAAGGTGCCGCCGGCGCGGCGCGACCCACTACCGGGTGCTGGATCCGGTCATCCCGGCAAGCCGGGGAAGAAGCGTGGCACGGGCGGGGGAGCGGCGGTGCCCTGGGCACTGCTCGCGCCCTGTCTGCTCGTCCTCGCGCTCGTCCTCGGCTATCCGCTGGTACGGCTCGTCACCCTGTCCTTCGAGAAGTTCGGGCAGCCCCAGCTGTGGGGCTTCCAGGCCGCCGAGTCGGTCGGCCTCGACAACTTCACCAACGTCCTCGGCGACAGCGAGTTCTGGCAAGTCGTCGTGCGCACCATCGTCTTCGCCGCCACCGCGGTCGTCCTGACCATGGTCATCGGCATGCTGATAGCCCTGCTGCTCCAGCGGGTCTCGGGCTGGGTCAAGACCCTCATCAACATCGCCCTGGTGGCGAGTTGGGGCATGCCCATCGTCGTCGCGATCACCATCTTCAAGTGGATGTTCGACAGTGACTATGGCGTACTGAACTGGCTGCTCAGCCAGTTGCCCGGGGTCGACGTCACCGGACACAACTGGTTCATCAGCAGCACCCAGGGCCTCGCCGTGATCATGCTGCTCGTGGTCTGGGGAGCGGTGCCGTTCGTGGTCATCACGCTCAGCGCCGGTCTCACCCAGGTCCCCAAGGAACTGGAAGAGGCCGCCCGGCTCGACGGCGCCGGCTCCTGGGGCGTGTTCCGGCACGTCACGCTGCCGATCCTCAAGCCCATCATCGTGATGCTCGCGACGCTCTCGGTGATCTGGGACATGGGTGTCTTCCCGCAGGTCTTCGTGATGCGCGGCGGCCACCCCGAGCCGGAGTACCAGCTCCTCACCACGTACTCGTACGACAAGGCCTTCGTCGTCAACGACTACTCGCAGGGCTCCGCGATCGCCCTGCTCACCGTGCTCCTGCTGCTCGGTGTGATCGCGGTGTACATGCGCCAGATGCTCAAGATCGGGGACGTCGAGTGAGCATCGCGAACGGACAAGACGGAGTAACGATGGCTGCCTCGACCGCCACGGCGCCCGCCGCGCTGCGCGCCAAGCCCACCCGCAAGAAGACCAAGCTCGGCTGGAACCTGCTCGGCCTGCTCGTCTTCGTCACCGCGGGCTTCCCGGTCTACTGGATGCTGAACACCGCGTTCAAGCCCGCCAAGGACGCGATCGATCCCGACCCGCATCTGTTCCCCACGCACTTCACGCTCGACAACTTCCGGCGGGCGCTCCAGATCGGCGACTTCTGGGGCTCGATCGGCCGGTCCGTGATCGTCTCGGTCGTCGTGGTCCTGATCGGCATCGCGGTCGGGCTGCTCGCGGCCCTCGCCATCTCCCGGTTCGCCTTCCGCGGGCGCAAGATCGTCATCATCGGCATCCTCGCGGTCCAGATGGTCCCGCTCGTCGCCATGATCATCCCGGTCTTCCTGCTGCTCAACGACCTCGGTCAGTACGACAAGCTCTCGGGCCTGATCATCACGTACCTGACCTTCATCCTCCCCTTCACGGTGTGGACGCTGCGCGGTTTCATCGTCAACGTCCCCAAGGAGCTGGAGGAGGCGGCCATGGTCGACGGGTGCACCCGCACCGGCGCCTTCCTCCGCGTGGTCTTCCCGCTGCTCGCCCCCGGCATGGTGGCCACCTCGGTCTACGGTTTCATCCAGGCCTGGAACGAGTACCTCTACGCCCTCATGCTGATGAGCCAGAATCATCAGACGGCGACCGTGTGGCTCTCCAACTTCACCACCCAGCACGGCACCGAGTACGCCCCGATGATGGCCGGATCGACCATGATGGCCGTCCCCATCGTGATTCTCTTCCTCCTCGTCCAGCGCAAGATGGCCGCGGGTCTGACGGCCGGCGCAGTGAAGGGATAACCCCGCCCCATGACGACTATGACCACGGGTTCCGACACTCTGACCCGCGACGCCCTTGCCGTGCTCCAGCCCGGGTTCGTCGGCACCACCGCGCCGGACTGGCTGCTGCGCCGCATCGGCGAAGGCCTCGCCTCCGTCGGCCTGTTCGGCCGCAACATCGTCTCGGCCCCTCAAGTGGCGGCCCTGACCGCCCAGTTGAGGGCCGAGCGGGACGACCTCCTGGTGGCCATCGACGAGGAGGGCGGTGATGTCACCCGCATAGAGGTCCGCACCGGCTCGTCCTTCCCCGGCAACCTGGCGCTCGGCGCGGTCGACGACCTGGACCTGACCCGCGCGGTGGCCCGCGAACTGGGCCGGCGGCTCGCCGAGTGCGGCGTCAACCTGAACTGGGCCCCGTCCGCGGACGTGAACTCCAACCCGGACAACCCGATCATCGGCGTCCGGGCCTTCGGTGCCGACACCGACCTGGTGGCCCGGCACACCGCCGCCTACATCGAGGGCCTCCAGGCCTCCGGCGTCGCGGCCTGCACCAAGCACTTCCCCGGCCACGGCGACACCAATGTCGACTCGCACCACGCGATGCCCCGCATCGACGTCGATCTCGACACGCTGCACGCGCGTGAGCTGGTGCCCTTCCGGGCCGCGATCGCCGCGGGTTCCAAGTCGGTCATGAGCGCGCATATCCTTCTTCCCGCGCTCGACCCCGCCCGTCCCGCCACGCTCAGCCCGCGCATCCTCACCGGACTGCTGCGCGAGGAGCTCGGCTACGACGGGCTGATCGTCTCGGACGCGGTGGAGATGCAGGCCATCGCGGGGACGGTCGGCATCGAGCGAGGCTCGGTCCTCGCGATCGCGGCGGGCGCCGACGCCCTGTGCGTCGGCGGCGGCCTGTCCGACGAGGGCACCGTACTGCGGCTGCGCGACGCGCTGGTCGCGGCGGTACGCGACGGCGAGCTGGCCGAGGAGCGCCTGGCCGACGCCGCCGCACGGGTCCGTGCGCTCGCCGCGTGGGCCCAGCGGGCCAGGGGGGACGTGACGGCGCCGGGCGCGGCGGTGCAGGAGGGGACCGCGCCCGGCACCGGCACCGGTATCGCGAGCGACATCGGCCTGGTCGCCGCGCGCCGCGCCGCCAAGGTCACCGCCTCGCCGTCGTGGCAAGCGCTGAAGCAGGCCCCGTACGTCGCCACCTTCACGCCGGTCATGAACATCGCGGTGAGCAGCGAGACGCCCTGGAGCATCGGCGCCGAGCTCGACGGGCTGCTGCCTGGCACCGAGAGCGGCACCTTCGGCACGGACGCCGCGGCGGCCGATGTGCTCGCTGCCGCGGGGGACCGCCGCATCGTCGCGGTCGTCCGTGACGAGCACCGCCACCCGTGGATGGCGGCGGCCCTGGACGCGCTGCTCGCGGCGCGCCCGGACACGGTCGTGGTGGAGATGGGCGTGCCCCGGGCAACCCCGCGCGGCGCCCTGCACATCGCCACCCACGGCGCGGCACGAGTGTGCGGACGGGCGGCGGCGGAGGCCATCGCGGGAGTCTGACACGCCCCACCGATCACGTGGCGGGGTGACGGCCGGCGGGCCGTCACCCCGCCACGTTTGCATGTGCGGGTGTGGCGAGGGGAGCGTGGCGAGGGTGTACGAAGGGGCCGACTTCCGATGTACGCGAGGGCCGACTTGCGCCCCGGCACCGGAGTGTGGAACTCCGCTTGGCTCTCCCGAAGCGTTCCAACTCGGCTTGGCCAAGGTCTACTTGACAGTACGTAGCCCTTGTGTGTCCGGTGCGTGAACCCGCCCCTTTTGCGCCTCGCGGCCCGTCAACTTGGGGCTTGACACCGGAAGTTGGTCTAGTCCACCTTGGAGGTACGCAAGATCGGTGCAGGTGTCCTCGGCTCGCGAGCGGCACCACATCCAAGGAGGTGGCAACCCCGGCTCAGTCTTCGTGGAGACGTACGTGCTCCACCGGTTGACCGGCCGGCGCGACGGTGCGCCGATGTCGCCAACTCCGTTCCCTCCATGCCTCTTTGCCCTCGCAATGCCAGCCGAGAACCGGTCGGCGCAGGACCGTGCCGAGGGCGCCCCCGCATCGCCCGGCACCCCGCACCCCCGGCCCCGGACGGCCGCAAGGCGGCAGCCGGACGCGAGCACCCCGTCCGCCGAACCCATCCGCCCACAGCGATTCGCCGCCGACCGTGACCTCACCCGGCCCGCGCGATCCGCTCCGGCGGCCGCACCCTTCCCGCACTCGCCCCCGTCCTCGGCACGCCCGCGCCCGGGCCGCCTCCCCGCGCCGCCCGGGACCCGCTCAGCCACCGGCCATCCTGACCTGGAGTGATCGCATGACGGCCCCCGACCGATATCTGTTCCGAGCCGCCTCGGACGTCCCCTACTTCAGCTCGGACGGCGGCGAGACCTACCTCGCCCGCACCCAGCTGCGGGACATCGAGAAGTCCCGCCCGCTGCGCGTCCTGTCCGAGGAGGACTTCGCGTTCTGGCAGACGTACGGGTACGTCGTCGTGAAGGAGGCCATCCCGGCCGACGCCGCCCGGCGGCTGCTCGACTTCACCTGGGACTTCCAGGGCCTGGACCCCGAGCGGCCCGAGACCTGGTACTCCGAGGACCGCGAGTTCGCCACCGAGCTCGAACAGCACCTGCACGTCTACGGGTTCGTCGAGGCCTACCACCACCAGCTCCTGTGGGACAGCCGTCAGGCACAGCGGGTCTACGACGCCTTCGCCGACGTGTGGGACTGCGAGGAGCTGTGGGTCACCCTCGACCGGCTCAACCTGAACCCGCCCAACATCAAGGACCGCGACCGCGCGCTGATCGAACCCACCGACAAGGGCTTCGACATCGAGCTGCACTGGGACGTCGACACCACGCTCGGCGTGCTGCCGCAGCGCGTCCAGGGCATCATCGCGCTCAACGACACCCAGGACGACCACGGCGGCTTCCAGTGCTCGCCCGAGCTGTTCCGCCGTTTCGACGAGTGGCGGATCGGGCAGCCCGCCGACCGCGACCCCATCAGGCCCGACGCCGACCGCTCGGAGTTCCCCGTCATCCGGCCCCAGCTCAAGGCCGGCGACCTGCTGATCTGGAACGGCCTGCTCGCGCACGGCGTGGCCCGGAACACCTCTGACAACGGTGTCCGCGCGGTCCAGTACCTCTCGATGATGCCCGCCCTGGAGTCGGACCAGGAGGTGCGCAAGTCCCGCGTCGAATCCTGGCGCAGCCTCAGCACCCCGGACTGGAACAAGACGCTGGTCGGCGACGCCCGGCGGCACGAGTCCCTCAGGTATCCCACCGCCACCCTGAACGACCTCGGCGCCAAACTGCTCGGCCTCGAATCCTGGCACGGACAGGACGCGGCAGCACAGGACGCCGAGCGGCCGACCGGAGATCAGTCATGCGCGCAATCTGCCTGACCCTGCCCACCAACCGGCCCTGCGCCGCCACGATCACGGCGCTGGGCGAAGAGGCCGCGTACGCCGTCGAGCACTTCGACGTCGAGGTCCACCTGCTGGTCCTGGACTCGTGCGCGGAGCCGATACGCGCCGAACACGCCGAAGCGATAAGGCGGTTGAGACCGCACGAGCGGATCGTCGTGCACCATCTGGACGAGGCGCGGCAGCGGCACTTCCTCCAGCGCGTCATCGAACGCGCCGGTCTCACCAAGCCCGATCTGCTGCTCGATCTGATGCTGCCCGCCGAGGTGTCGTACGGGGCCTGCACCAACCGTGCCTTCCTCGTCGCGAGCGCGCTCGGCTGCTCCTCCGTGCACCGCCGCGACTCCGACAGCGTCTACCAGACCCTGGACGGCGAACCGGTCTACCCCATCCACCACGAGCTCCTCTCGCTCGGCAAGCGCGCGGTGGACGCCGTCCCCGACGTGACCCGCACCCGGCTCGACCCGGCGGACATCCACAAGCCGGTGGCCATGGTGGGCAGTTCCTTCGTGGGCGAGCTGTCGGTGGACATCGGCGAGATACGCGAGCTCGACCCGGCCCTCTACTACGAGGTCGTCGGCCTGTGGGCCGAGGAGGGGGCGTCCGCCGAGGAGCGGCGCGAGCTGGTCGACGAGTCGTTCGTCGGGGCCGGCACCGACCCGTTCACGCACGACGAGTCCACCCTGGGCACCCCCGACATCTGGCGCATCGACATGTGCAACATCGGCCTCGACCACGAGGTCTACGAGCGGGTGCCGCTGCCGCCCGCGACCAGCACCATCGGCAGCGACTACTTCCTGCTGCACCTGGTCCGCGACGCGACGCTGCCCGGTGTGGTGCACAACCGGAACATCGTGAACTACTACACCCCCGAGCGCCGGACCGGCCCCGGGTTCACCGCCTACCAGCTGCGGTTCACCAAGTTCCTCCTGTCGATGCTCTACCTCTACCCCGTCTACACGGCGATGGAGGGGGCCCGCGGGGCGCTGCTCGACGAGAACCACCACGTACGCGCCGCCACCATCGGCGAGCTCGTCGGACGCAGCACGGGCACGGACCGGGCCGAGAACATCCGCAGGCTCGATGTCGTCGACCGCTGTTACCGCCAACTGGGCGGCAAATACGCGGAGTTCGCCGACCACATCCGTCCGCTGCGCGAGCGGCTGCTCGACGAGGCGCAGGCCGACATGGAGGACTTCGCGCTGCTCATCGAGGCATGGGGCCCGCTGGTCACGGCCAGCAGGTCCGAGAGCCCGGCCCGGGGTGTCGACGATGCCTGAGAGCGCGGCCCTCAGGGCGGCCCTGGACGCCGCCACCGACGACCGGATCTTCTTCGACCTCAGCGGCATCGAGGCCCAGTACGCGGCCCTGCTGCGGCAACTGCCCGGCATCGCGGTCCGCTTCGCCATGAAGGCGTGCCCGGTGGACGAGGTGCTCGGCGCGCTGGCCCGCCAGGGCGCGGGCTTCGACGCGGCCAGCCCGCGAGAGATCGAGCAGGCGCTCGCGACGGGCGTGCCGGCCGAGCGCATCCACTACGGCAACACGATCAAGTCGGACGAGAACATCGCCGACGCCTACCGTCTGGGCATCAGGGACTTCGCGACCGACAGCGTCGAGGACGTCACGGCGATCGCCCAACACGCCCCTGGATCAAGGGTGTTCTGCCGTCTCGCCACCAGCGGCGAAGGCGCGCTGTGGGGCCTCAGCCAGAAGTTCGGCTGCTCGGCCGACGACGCCGTACGCGTGCTGGAAGCCGCACGCGACGCGGGTCTGACCCCGGCGGGCCTGTCCGTGCACGTCGGCTCGCAGCAGATGACCTCGGAGGCCTGGCGGGGCGCGCTGGACGATCTCGTGGACCTGGTGGCGGTCCTGGGCGGCCGGGGCATCCTGCTCGACCACATCAACCTCGGCGGCGGCCTGCCCGCCCTCGGCTGCCTCGACAAGCGCGGCCGGCCGCTGGAGCCGCCGCTGGACAAGATGTTCGCCGTGCTCCGCGAGGGCATGCAGCGCCTGCGCGAGGAGTCGGCGTCACCGCTGGCCTTCCTCATGGAGCCCGGCCGCCACCTGGTGGCCGACCACGGCGCCATCCGCGCTCGCGTCTCCCGCCTCTCCACCCGCCGCCAGCGCGACGGCGAGCGGCAGAACTGGCTCTATCTGAGCTGTGGGAAGTTCAACGGCCTGTACGAGATGGACGAGTTGCAGTACCGCCTGGAGTTCCCGGGGCACGCCGAGGACCGTCAGGTCCCGGCCGTGGTCGCGGGCCCCACGTGCGACAGCGACGACGCCTACGACCACGAGTCCGGACGCGTCCAGGTCCCCGCGGGGGCGGCTTCCGGCGACCCGGTCTGGATCCACTCCTGCGGCGCGTACGCCGTGGGCTACACCACCCAGGGCTTCAACGGCTTCGACCCGCTGCCCTACACCTGCATCGGAGGTGCGGAGCGGATGCCTCCGTCGAACACCGGGCTGCTGCCGGACACGGATGTCGTCGTCCGCCCGCTGGCCGAGCGCGACTGGGACGCGATCGTGGCCCTGGAAGCGGACGCCTACACCGAGGACGGCCTGTCCGAGGGCAGGGATGCCCTCAAGTCCCGTCATTTCGACGGTACTTGCTTCGTGCTGGAGGAGTCCGGACGAGTCGGCGGCTATCTCCTGGCGCTGCCCTACCCGCCCTTCTCCAGCCCGGACCTGAGCCGCGCCGAAGGGTCGGGCCACCCCTCGCCGAACCTCCACGCCCACGACCTCGTCATCGCCGAGGACCTGCGCGGCCGGGGCCTCGGCCCCCGGCTGCTCACCCATCTCCGCGAGACCGCACGGGAGTTGGGCTACGAACAGATCTCCCTGGTGGCCGTCAGGGGAGCCCATGTGCTGTGGGCCCAGCTCGGCTACCGCGCCCACCCCGAGGTCGAACTGCCGGAGAGCTACGGCACGAACGCGATGTACATGTCCATGGAAGTAGGCTGAAACGCGCATGTATCGCCTTCGCGATGAATACCGGCGGTCACAGGCGGCGATCGCGGCACTGTTCTGCTGTCTCGGTTTCCAGTACGCCACCTGGGTCTCGCGGATTCCCGCGCTGAAGACGAGGCTCGACCTGTCCGAGGCGGAACTGGGCCTGCTCCTCATGGTCTGCGGGGCCGGGGCCGCCCTCTCCTTCCCGCTGGTGGCGGTCCTGACCAGGCGGTTCGGCTCCCGCCGGCTCGCGGTCGGGTCCGCCCTCGCCCTCGGGGCGGTCCTGCTCGCGCTGTCGGTCACGCCGAACTACGCGGTGACGCTGTTGATCGTCTGCTGCGACGGGGTCGCGGTCGGCTGTCTGAACGTCGCGATGAACGCGCAGGCGGCGGCGCTTGAGGTGAAGTACCGGCGGACCACGATGGCGAAGATGCACGCGACGTTCAGCGCCGGCTCGCTGTTCGCCGCGCTGCTCGCCTCCGGCGTCACCTCGCTGTCCTCGGCGCTGCCGGCCCACTTCCTCACGGCGACGGCACTGCTCGCGGCGCTGGTGCTCGCGGCGAGCGGAGGTCTGCTGACGGAGGATCAAAGTCCTGCGGAGCACGCGGAGTCGTCCGACTCCGACCCGGCAGCCGGAGAGAAGCGAAAGGGGCTGACCCTGCCGACCCGGGTGACGATCTGGATGGGTCTGGCGATGGCGTTCGGCACGGTGACCGAGGGGGCCATGAACGACTGGTCGGCGCTCTATCTGAAGGACACGGCGGGTGCGCCGGCGGAGCTGGCTCCGCTGGGCATCGCCGTGGTCTCGGTGATGATGGTCCTGGCCCGCCTCTTCGCCGACGGCTGGCGCACGAAGTGGGGCGACGAACGGATCGTGCGGGTCGGCAGCGTGCTGGCCGGCGCGGGCCTCGCGCTCGCCCTGCTGGCCGGCGGGGTGGTCCCGGCACTGCTCGGGTTCGCCTGCGTCGGGCTCGGCATCGCGGCGGTGACGCCGTGCGTGTACGTGGCCGCGGCCCGCCAGGGCTCGGACGCCCTGGCGCTGGTCGCCGCGATGGGCACGACGGGGTTGCTCGGCGGGCCCGCGGTGATCGGCTTCATCGCGAACGGTACGAGTCTGGCGTGGGGGATGGGGGCGGTCGCGGCCTCGGCCCTGGTCGTCGCCCTGTGCAGCACCCGGATCCGCTTCCCGGCCCTGACCCCGGCGTAACGGCTCCGCCGGCCCGCGGTTCCGGGTACGCGGGGGCGGGACCGCCGCCGGCCCGGCCCCGCCGCGCCCTGCGCCGCTCGCGCAGTTCCCCGCGCCCCTTGGGGGTGGTTCTGCTGTGGTCCGGCCCCGGCTCGTCGCGGCCTGGTCGCGCAGTTCCCCGCGCCCCTGGGGGGTGTCGGCTTTGTGGTCCGGTCGCGGCCCGGCGGGGGCTGGTCGCGCAGTTCCCCGCGCCCCTGGGGGGTGCCGTGGCGGCCGGGCGAAGCGCCCTGAGGGATCGCGGTGCCGGCAGGGCCAAGCGCCCTTGGGGGCGCGGGGAACTGCGCGAGCAACCACGCATGGTCCGCGGGCGGAATCGGGTGTGAGGGGCGCCGGGAACTGCGCGATCGGCCCAGCACGGTCCGAGGGCGGAGTCGGGCTTTTGGGGGCGCGGGGAACTGCGCGATCAGCCACGCACGGTGCGAGGGGGAAGCCGGTTCAGGGGCCCGGGGCCGCGCCGAAGGCGGCCCCGCCCCCAGGGGGGCTAAAGCCCCTGCCACACCGGCTTGTTGGTGAAGGTGTGCCGGAAGTACGGCGCAAGCTTCAGCTTCGACGCCGCCGCCTCGTCCACGACAACCGTCGCGTGCTGGTGCAACTGGAGCGCCGAGGCCGGCACCACCGCGGCGACAGGCCCCTCGACGGTCTGCGCGACCGCCTCGGCCTTGCCCTCACCCGTCGCGAGCAGCACCAGGTGACGTGCCTCCAGGATCGTCCCGATGCCCTGGGTGATCACATGGTGCGGCACCTGCTCGATGTCGTCGTCGAAGAAGCGCGCGTTGTCGACCCGGGTCTGCTCGGTCAGCGTCTTGATCCGGGTGCGCGAGGCGAGCGAGGAGCAGGGCTCGTTGAAGCCGATGTGCCCGTCCGTGCCGATGCCCAGGATCTGGAGGTCGACCCCGCCGGCCGAGGCGAGCGCCAGGTCGTACGCCTCGCACGCCGCCTGGACGTCCTCGGCGGAGCCGTCCGGCCCGATGAAGGAGTCCGCGCCGAGCCCGAGCGGCTCGACGACCTGGCGGATCACGGTGGCACGGTAGGACTCGGGGTGCCCGGCCGGCAGCCCCACGTACTCGTCGAGCTGGCACACACGGGCCCGCGACACGTCCACGTCACCGGCGGAGACCTTCGCGGTCAGCGCGTCGTAGATCGGAATCGGGGTCGAGCCGGTGGCCACCCCGAGCAGCGCGTCGGGCTTGCGGCGCCACAGGGCGGCGATCGACTCCGCGATGAGCTCGCCGCCTGCCTTGGCGTCCGGGACGATGACAACTTCCACGTGGGCCTGCCGATCTGGAGACGTGAAACTACAACGGGCGTGGTATAGACCAATCTAGCAGAGTGACGGCCCCGAGGAGCAGGCTCGCGCCTGCTCCCATGGTCGACCGCCCGGGTGGCCGGAACGCATACGAAGGCGGCCATTCGGAGGCATGGCGCATGTCCGGGGTGCGGCCGCAGGGGGCACCCCCGCGCCGGCCCCTCGGCCGGTGGTGCCCCCGGTCCCGCCGTCGGCGCACCCGGTCCTAGGCGATCACGCCGCCGGTCGCGTCCAGCCACTGGCCGGTGATCCAGCGCCCGTCCGAGGAGGCCAGGAACCCGACCACGTCCGCGATGTCGGACGCCTCGCCGACCCGGCCGAGCGGCGACATCGCGGCCGTCGCCGCCCAGGCGTCGTCGTTGTCGCGCAGCCAGCCCGCGTTGATGTCGGTGTCGATGACCCCGGGCGCCACCGAGTTCACGGTGATCCCGCGCGGGCCGAGGAGCTTCGACAGGTTCCGGGTGAGCACATCGAGCGCGCCCTTGGTCATGGCGTACGTGAGCGTCTCCGGCATCATGGCCGCGCGCGCGAGGCCGCTGGAGATGTTGACGACCCGGCCGCCGTCGCGCAGCCGGGTCAGGCCGAGCTGCGTCACGAAGAACGGGGCCTTGGCGTTGACCGCGAAGAACCGGTCGTAGGCCTCCTCGGGGACCTCGCCGAACGGTATGGGGTACCCGACCCCGGCGTTGTTCACCAGGATGTCGACCCCGTCGGCCAGCTGGTCGAAGGCCTCCCACAGGGCGGCCGCGTCCCCCGGAACCCCGAGCTCCTGCCCGATCGCGAAGGCGGAGCCGCCCGCCTCCTCGATGGCCGCCACCGTCTCCTTGGCCGCCGCCTCGTTCGTGCCGTAGTGCACGGCCACCCGCGCCCCGTCCCGGCCGAGGCGCTCGGCGATCCCGCGCCCGATGCCCCTGCTGCCGCCCGTGACCAGTGCCGTCTTTCCGTCGAGCGAGCCCATGGCCGCGCTCCTTCCACCCCGAATATTTATGTAGCGGTCGCTACGGAAAGAAACGTAGCACATTCTTTAGTGGTCGCTAAAGAAGCGCGGTACGATCGGCGCATGGCGACGAAACAGCGCGGCCGCCCCCGCTCCTTCGACCGGGACAAGGCCCTGGAACAGGCCACGATGGAGTTCTGGCGGCACGGCTACGAGGTGACCTCGGTAGCCGATCTGACCCGGGCCATGGGCATCGGTGCACCCAGCCTCTACGCCGCCTTCGGCGACAAGCGGACCCTCTTCGAGGAGGTCCTGACCGCTTACGGGGCGACCTACGGGGCCTTCGCGGCGCGGGCCCTGGCCGAGGAGCCGACCGCACGCCGGGCCGTCGCCCGGCTGCTGCGCGAGGCCGCCGCCGAGTTCACCGACCCGGCGCACCCGTACGGCTGCCTGGTCATCAGCGCCGCGGCCAACTGCACCACCGAAGCCGTCAGCGCGGGCCTGCGTGAGCAGCGGAACGCCAACCTGGACGTCATCGAGAGCCGGATCGCCGCGGACATCGCCGCCGGGCACCTGCCCGAGGGCACCGACGCGCGCGCACTCGCCCGGTTCAGCGGGGCGGTCTTCCAGGGCATGTCCCAGCAGGCTCGCGACGGGGCGGGCCGCGCCGAACTCGAAGCCGTCGCCGAGGCAGCCATGCTGGCCTGGCCCTCGGAGCGGACACGGGCGCGCTGAGGGTTGCGAGAGGCGGGCCGGCGCGGAATATTGCGGGGTGCAGATGGATGGACAGGGCAGAATGGTCTAGTCCACAATGAACACATCGAGCTTCCGCCCACCCCGCACAGGCGGGCGGGACCGAGGCCCCGGCGCTCTCTGCCCTGACCGCGCCGTGACCTCTCTTGAGGCCGGAGGGACCGCACACCCGCCGGCCGGCAATCGGGCTGCGGTGCCCGGACGGGCTGAGGGTCCTGTCCTGGCGCCGCGGCCCGCAGTCATTTTCGTCGTGGGACGCAGGTACGCTCACAGCGTGCCCTCCATGAACGACCTCGTCCGCCAGCACACCGCTCTGAGTGAATCCGACCTGGAGTGGCTGCACCTGTTGGTCTCGGAGTGGCAGCTGCTCTCCGACCTCTCCTTCGCCGACCTCGTCCTGTGGGTGCCCACCCTGGACGGCACGCGCTATGTGTCGGTCGCCCAGATGCGGCCCAACACCGGCCCCACCTCCTACCAGGACGACATGGTGGGCCACCTGGTGCCGCGCGGCCGGCGCCCGCTCCTGGACGCCGCGCTCGACGAGGGCCGCATCGTGCGCGAGGGCGACCCGGAGTGGCGCGAGGAGGTGCCGGTCCGGGTCGAGTCGATCCCGGTGCGCCGGGAGGGTCGGGTCCTCGGCGTCATCGCGCGCAACACCAACCTGCTCACCGTGCGTACGCCCTCGCGCCTGGAGCTCACCTACCTCCAGTCCGCCTCCGACCTCGCGCAGATGATCGCCGCCGGATCCTTCCCGTTCCCCGGCCAGCAGGTCGACATGGACGCCTCGCCGCGCGCCGGCGACGGCCTGCTCCGGCTGGATGCCGACGGCATCGTCCAGTACGCCTCGCCCAACGCGCTCTCCGCCTATCACCGGCTCGGCCTCGCCTCCGACCTCGTCGGCCAGCACCTCGGCCAGCTGACCTCCGAACTCGCGCCGGCCCGCGGCCCGGTCGACGAGGCCATCGTCAAACTCGCCAGCGGATACGCGCCGAGGGAGGCCGAGGTCGAGGGCAACGGCGGGGTGATCCAGCTGCGCGCCATCCCGCTGAAGCCGAAGGGCACGCGCATCGGCTCCCTCGTGCTGCTGCGCGATGTGACCGAACTGCGCCGCCGCGAGCGGGAGTTGATCACCAAGGACGCCACCATCCGGGAGATCCACCACCGGGTGAAGAACAACCTCCAGACGGTCGCGGCCCTGCTCCGCCTCCAAGCCCGCCGGATGGACTCCGACCAGGGCCGCGAGGCCCTCAACGAGGCGGTCCGGCGCGTCGGTTCGATCGCCATCGTGCACGAGACGCTCTCGCAGAACCTGGACGAGCGCGTCGAGTTCGACGAGATCGCCGACCGGGTCCTCGCCATGGTGGCCGAGATCTCGCCCGGCAAGGTCAACTGCCGCCGCACCGGCCGCTTCGGCATACTCGACGCCGAGGTCGCCACCCCGCTGGCCATGGTCCTGACCGAGGTGTTGCAGAACGCGCTTGAGCACGCGTTCGCGCCGGGGGAGCAGGGTTCGGTGGAGGTCTCGGCGCTGCGCGGCGGCACCCGCGAGGAGTCCCGGCTGCTGATCACCGTGCGGGACGACGGCCGGGGGCTGCCCGAGGGATTCGACGCCCAGCGCACCGGGAATCTGGGTCTGCAGATCGTACGGACGCTGGTGGAAGGGGAGTTGGGCGGAGGCTTCGACATGGTGCCGGCGCCCGACCGCGGCACGAAGGTCGTGCTCGACATCCCGGTGGGCCCCGAGAAGTAGCGGGTACCCCACGCCCCGCGGCGTACACACCCCGGCGTACACACCCCGGCCTACCCGCACCGGCGCCCCCACCCCGGCCTGCGCACAGCAGCGAGCCCCGAACCGTGAGACACGGTTCGGGGCTCGAATGCTGTGGGTTACTGCTGCGCGCTGCGGCTCGGGGGGCGGTGAGTGCGTACGCTCTGTACGCGCCGCGCGTTGCTAAGGCGGGAAGTGGGGGCTCAGGCGGTCGCGTTGCGCGCCCGGTTGCGAGCGGCACGGCGCTTCATCGCGCGGCGCTCGTCCTCGCTGAGGCCACCCCAGACGCCGGAGTCCTGGCCGGACTCAAGCGCCCACTGCAGGCACTGCTCCATGACGGGGCAGCGGCGGCAGACGGCCTTGGCTTCCTCGATCTGCAGCAGCGCAGGACCGGTGTTGCCGATGGGGAAGAACAGCTCGGGGTCTTCCTCACGACAAACGGCGTTGTGACGCCAGTCCATGGCTGCTACCTCTCTTGGTGTTACGTGCAGGGGGGTGCTTGTGAATGTGAACGCTTTCACGAATCCCTCAACAAGGGAAGGGCCATCTTCCAGTTGGACTGGTGGTGGTCCTTGATTGAGGAGGGGTTCTGGCTTTCAGTGGAGGCCGGTGTTGCGGGCCGTCCCGATCGCCATGTAGAGATTCGCAAACCTCGGCGGCGGATACAACCCCTTCAGGAAAGTTTTTTTGGATTCCTCGGTGTCGACTGGGTCACAGTCGTACTTCCATGGGGTGGATGCCAGCCTAAACGTTCGAGTGAAAGGACTTTGGGCCCTTCCACTCACACAATCACACGCAGTGCACGGCGTACGCCTGTGAACGCCACGCTCGTACGCAGACCAAGGTGGTCGCCGTCCATCTGGAAGGGGAGCGGGGCCTTGGAATGCAAGGTGAAGTCCGTCAGGTCGTGCAGTGATACGGCGTGCTTGCCGTGCGGACCCCGATCGGGGGTCGAAGTGAGCAGCTGGGTCGCGTAGCGGGTCGCCGTGGGCGTGGTCATCTTCGTCAGGGCCAGGACGTCGAGGGCCGCCTCGAAGGAGGCCTCGGGGGACGCGTACAGCGGACGATTGCCCAGGTAGGTGTAGGGGGAGGTGTTGCAGACTATCGAGAGGACGAGATCCTCGACGGGGTCGGCGCCGGGCCGCTCCAGCGTGATCTGGCCGTGTCTGCGATGGGGCTCGCCGAAGAACTGGCGCGCCACCTGGCGCAAATAGAGCGCGTGCGTGGAGCGCTTGCCGCGCTCCCTCTGCTGTTCGACCCGGCCCACCACACCCGCGTCGAATCCGAATCCGGCACAGAAAGTGAACCAGCGTTCCGGTACGCCCTCGTCGACGGTGCCGGCCACCCCGGAGGCGAGACCCAGACTCACCGTGCGGCTGCGGTCCTCGCGCAGCGCGTCGAGAATGACACCGGTCGACTCCACGGCGTCATTGGGCAGACCGAGCGCCCGCGCGAACACATTCGTCGAACCGCCGGGAACCACGGCGAATTCGGGGAGTTCGGGGCTCGGCCCGTTGTGCAGCAGACCGTTCACGACCTCGTTGACCGTGCCGTCGCCACCGAGCGCCACCACGAGATCGATGTCATTGCTCTCGGCGGCCCGCCGGCCGAGGTCCTTCGCGTGCCCGCGGTACTCGGTGGTGACCGCTTCCAGCTTCATCTCGCTGGCCAGCGCGTGAATGAGGACGTCACGCGTACGCGCACTGGTGGTGGTAGCCGCCGGGTTGACCACGAGGAGTGCACGCATGGGCGCCAGACTACCTACCGGGGGGTACCGAGGCGCACCTGGGCCGGACCGCCCGCCCCGGGGCGGGCCCCCGCGACCGGGCTACCCTGGCCGGGTGAGTACTGAGCAGACCCCCGAAGCCCCCGCCGAACCGCGCCCCGGCCGGCTGACCGCCGCGGCGGCAGTGTCCGCGCTGGAAGGGCTCGCCCTGGTCGCCGGTGGCCTCTTCATGCTCGTGCTGGGCCTGACCGGCAAGCCCGACAAGCCCACCCAGGCCGAAATGGGCGGCCTGACCCTGGTGGTCCTCGGTCTGATCCCGCTGATCGCCGCCCGCGGTCTGCTGCGCCGCCGCAGCTGGAGCCGGGGCCCCGCCATGATCACCCAGATCATGGCGCTGCCCGTGGCCTGGATGTTCCTCAATTCGGACGGGGCGCCCTGGATCCCGGCCGGCATCGCGCTCGCCGCGGTCGCGATCACCGGTCTGGTGCTCCTGGTGAACCCGGCGACCACCCGGGCGCTGGGCATCCGCGGGCCGATGCGGGACGCGTGAGCGCGAACACGAAGGGGTCCGCGGGTGAGCCCCCGGACCCCGGCCCCTCCCGGTGAAGGAGCGGCCGACCGCGTCCTGTGCGAGAAACCCGCTACTCCTCCACGAGGAGCCTCTCCCGAAGCTGGGCCAGTGTGCGGGCAAGCAGCCGCGAGACGTGCATCTGTGAGATGCCGACCTCCTGCGCGATCTGCGACTGGGTCATGTTGCCGAAGAACCGGAGCAGCAAGATCCGCTTCTCTCGCGGCGGCAGGTCCTCAAGCAGTGGTTTGAGAGACTCGCGGTACTCGACGCCTTCCAGCGCCTCGTCCTCCGCGCCGAGGGTGTCCGCGACCGCGGGCGACTCGTCGTCCGTGTCCGGCACGTCGAGGGAGAGCGTGGAATAGGCGTTGGCCGACTCCAGGCCCTCCAGCACCTCTTCCTCCGAGATGCCGAGCCGCTCGGCCAGTTCGTGCACCGTGGGCGAGCGGCCGTGCTGCTGGGACAGCTCCGCCGTCGCCGTGGTGAGCGCGAGCCGCAGTTCCTGGAGCCGGCGCGGCACCCGTACCGCCCAGCCCTTGTCACGGAAGTGCCGCTTGATCTCGCCGACGACGGTGGGGGTCGCGTACGTCGAGAACTCGACGCCCCGCTCGGGGTCGAACCGGTCCACCGACTTGATCAGACCGATCGTGGCGACCTGCGTCAGATCGTCGAGCGGCTCGCCACGGTTGCGGAAGCGCCGGGCCAGGTGCTCGACCAGTGGCAGGTGCATCCGGACCAGCTGATTGCGCAGCTCCGCCTTCTCGGACGAGCCGTCGGGCAGCTTGCGCAGCTCGATGAACATCGCCCGCGCCCCGCTGCGATCGTGTGGATCGTGATGCCTGTGCTCGATGTGCTCGCTCATAAGGGCCGCCCGCTCTGCCTGCTCCGCCGCGTACAAAACGCCATCTGGGCCATCCACAGGGCTGTCCACCGGGTGCGGCCGGGCCTGCTGCTCCGGAATGCCCACGGGGCGTACCGCTTCCGGAGTGCGCTCGCCGTCCCGCACCGGACCCTCCCCGCTCACGCCGGTCCGGGTCCCGCGCCGCGCTGTTTGTACAGGCTGATGGAGACCGTACGGTCATCGGCGACGGTGGATTCCACCTTGCCGGCCAGGGCGGAGAGCACCGTCCACGCGAAGGTGTCGCGCTCCGGGGCCCGGCCGTCGGTGGTCGGCGCCGAGACGGTGACCTCCAGTGAGTCGTCCACGAGGCGGAAGACGCAACTCAGTACGGAACCTGGAACGGCCTGCTGGAGCAGGATCGCGCAGGCCTCGTCGACCGCGATGCGCAGATCCTCGATCTCGTCGAGGGTGAAGTCCAAACGTGCCGCGAGTCCGGCCGTGGCCGTACGCAGCACCGACAGGTAGGCACCCGCGGCCGGCAGCCGGACTTCCACGAAGTCCTGATTCCCGGGCTCGCCTGCGATCTGGGACACCCTCACCTCCAAGGTGGCACAAGCTCTGTCGAGGCCCAAGGAGGGGGGAGGTCCCGGGGCCGTGGGTACGGGGTCCGTACCTGGACTGGCGACGCTATCGCGATCCATGGTGCCCTGTCGCCGGGAGCTCTCCCGGCGGCTGTCACTCATGGTAAGCCTATGAGTACGGACAGTGGCTAGAGGTTTGCAGTGCCCAATTGCGGTGAAGCGGGACCGGGTTGACGTACCCAGGCGGCGGGCGCTTCGAACCTTCCCGTACGTCCCTCGCGCATCGGACGGGGAACGCGGGAGGCCGCTCTCACACCAGCAGGCCGTCCACGAAGCACCAGCGCCAACTCTCGCCGGGCTCGAAGGTCCGCATCACCGCGTGACCGGTCTCCTTGAAGTGGCCCGTGGCGTGCTGGTGCGGCGAGGAGTCGCAGCAGCCCACGTGCCCGCAGACCAGGCACAGACGCAGCTGTACGGGGTGCGTACCGTCCTTCAGGCACTCCGGGCAGGTGTCGTTCAGCGGGGCCGGCTCGGGGCGCGGCAGTTCTGCAACGTGCGGACACTCGCTCATGATGGCCAGGTTACGACGGAGCGCGGGGCGCTGGTGGACGGGGACGGACGGATCTGATGGATGCATTGCCGCTGGTGGGGCTGATCGCGGCGAGCGCGGCGGTCGCGGGGGCCGCCCGCAGGACGCCGGTTCCCGCGCCGCTGCTCCTGGTGGCGGTGGGACTGATCGGGGCGTACGTGCCCGGGGTGCCCGCCTACACCCTCGACCCGCACATCGTGCTGCCGCTCGTGCTGCCGCCGCTGCTGCACACGGCCGCGCTGGAGAGCTCCTACCTCGATCTGCGGGCCAACCTGCGGCCGGTGGCGCTGCTTTCGGTCGGCTACACGCTGTTCGCGACGGTGGCGGTGGGCTATCTCGCCTACCTCCTGGTGCCCGATCTGCCGCTGACGGCCGCGCTGGTGCTCGGTGCGGTGATCGCGCCGCCGGACGCCGTCGCCGCCACCGCCATCGCGCGCCGGCTGCGGCTGCCGAGCCGTATCACCACGATCCTCCAGGGCGAGTCCCTGGTGAACGACGCGACCGCGATCACCGCGTACAAGGTGGCGCTCGCGGCCGCGGTCGGTGCGGGCGCCACCTGGGGCGGCGGGATCAAGGAGTTCGCGCTCGCCTCGATCGGCGGGGTCGGGGTGGGGCTCGTCCTGATGCTGCCGCTCCACTGGCTGCGCCGCCATCTGCGCGAGGCGCTCCTCCAGAACACGCTGTCGCTGCTCATCCCGTTCGTCGCGTACGCGGCGGCCGAGCAGGTCGGGGCGTCCGGGGTGCTGGCCGTGGTGGTCGTCGCCCTCTACCTCGGCCACCGGTCCTGGCAGGTGGACTTCGCCACCCGGCTCCAGGAGGAGGCGGTCTGGAAGATGGTCTCCTTCCTCCTCGAATCGGCGGTGTTCGCGCTGATCGGTCTGCAAATGCCGGTGGTTCTCAAGGGACTTGGGGAGTACGGGGTCGGCGAGGCGGTCTGGTACGCGATCGGGGTGTTCGTCCTGGTGGTGCTGGCCCGCTTCGTGTGGGTCTTCCCGGCGACGTTCCTGCCGCGCGCCCTGTCCGAGAAGATCCGTCGCCGCGAGCCGGAGACGGACTGGACGGCGCCCGTGATCGTGGGGTGGGCCGGGATGCGCGGGGTGGTCTCGCTGGCCATCGCCTTCTCGATCCCGCTGACGACGGCGGACGGTTCGGCCTTCCCGGCACGCAACCTGGTGCTGTTCCTGACCTTCACCACGGTCATCGGCACGCTGGTCGTGCAGGGCCTGACCCTGCCGCCGCTGATCCGCCTCCTGAAGCTCCCCGGGCGGGACACCCAGGCCGAGACGCTGGCCGAGGCGCAGGCCCAGAGCGAGGCGTCCCAGGCGGCCGAGGCGCGCCTGGACGAGCTGCTCGCCGACCCGCGCAGCACGCTGCCGCCGCCGCTCGCGGACCGGCTGCGGACGGTCCTTGAGCGGCGGCGCAACGCGGTGTGGGAGCGGCTCGGGGCGGTCAACGAGGTGACGGGGGAGTCGGCGGACGCGACGTACCGGCGGTTGTCGCGGGAGATGATCGAGGCGGAGCGGAAGGTGTTCGTGTCGCTTCGGGACGATCGCCGTATTGACGACGAGATGATGCGGACGTTGCTGCGCAGGCTGGACCTGGAAGAGGCGGCGGCCTACCGCGACGCCGACACCTGACCCCCTGGGGCTCCGCCCCAGACCCCGGTCGCGCCTCAAGGGCGCTCGTCCCCAATCTCCCCCAAGGCCTTGAGGGCCGGTGCCCAGCACCGGTGCCGCCTAGGGGCGCGGGGAACTGCGCGACCGGCCACGCACGGTCAGCGGCCGAACTCGCGGGCCAGAACCGGGTTCCGAGGCGGAGTCCCGGCGCATCCCGGCCCGCGCATCGCGGCCCGGCCCGGTGGGGCGGTTCAGGGGCGGCCGGTGATGACCGCCGCCAGCGTCGTGCCGGGGGCGAACACCCCCTCCTCCGCCAGCTCCCGCAGCGCGAACAGCAGCTTCGCCACGTACACCCGCTCCACCCCCACCCCGTGCCGCCCCTCGAAGTCCCGCGCGAACGCGTCGAGTTCGGGGGGTACGCGCCCGTACCCCCCGAAGTGGAAGCGGTCGGCCAGGGTCCAGGCGCCCCGGGGCCCGCCGAAGGCCGCGTCCTGGAGCGCGCGGACCTCCTCGCCGAGGAAGCCGCCCTTCAGGACCGGCACGCCGATCGCCCGCTGGGCAGGGGCGAGGCCGGCGGCGAGGCCGGCCAGGGTGCCGCCGGTGCCGCAGGCCACCGCGACCACGTCCGTCAGGCCGCGCAGCTCCGCCCCCAGCTCCGTACAGCCGCGCACCGCGAGGGAGTTGCTGCCGCCCTCCGGCACGACGTACGCCCGGGGTGAGAGGAGGTCCAGGAGACCCGCCAGGACCTCCGGGTCGGACTTGCAGCGATAGGTCGCGCGGTCCACGAAGTGGAGCCGCATGCCGTCCGCCGCGCACTGTGCGAGCGACGGGTTGAGCGGCCGGCCGGCCAGTTCGTCACCCCGTACGACGCCGAACGTGGGGAAGCCGAGGAGCCGCCCCGCCGCGGCGGTCGCGCGGAGGTGGTTGGAGTAGGCGCCGCCGAAGGTGAGGACCGGCCGGCCGGCCGCGGCGCGCAGGTTCGGCACCAGCTTGCGCCACTTGTTGCCGATCAGGTCGGGGTGGATCAGATCGTCCCGCTTGAGCAGTAGCCGCACCCCGTACCGGCCGAAGCGCTCGTCCGTCACCTCCTGGAGGGGGGAGGGGAGGCGGGGGGCGAGCGCTTCGGGGGTCATGCACCCATTGTCACGTCGGTCACCCGCTGCCACAGCAGCCGTCTGCCGCCGCTTCAGCCACCTGCCGTCACTTCAGGCGCTCGTGCACGCGTTCCCGCAGCCAGTCCATCGTGAAGCCGCGCGGGTCGATCTTGCCGACCTGCCACTCCTTGTGGCCGATGACCGAACGCTCGGTCCAGCCGTAGTGGCGGCACACGGCCGCGGCCGCCTTCTCGACGGCGTCGAGCTGGGCCGCCGGCCAGGGATCCTTGCCGTCACCCAGGTTCTCGCACTCGAATCCGTAGAAGTGCGTGTTCCCGTCGGTGTCGTTGGTCAGCGGCGGCGGCAGCCGCTTCTCGGCGATCACCGCGCGCAGCACGTTGGAGTCGCCCGCGCCCGCGTGGTTGGCGCGGCCGTTGCCGACGAGGTGGACCGTGCCGTCCTTGGTGATCACCCCGTGGCAGAGCGGGCCGGGCAGGGAGTCGTAGCCGTCGTAGCAGATGCGGACCGTGGCGTCGGCGCCGCTGGTCGCGGTGTGGTGGATGACTACGCCGTTGATCGGACCCCAGCCGCCGTGGCCGGCCCGGTTGTGGGTGCGCCACTGGCCTACCTCGACGACGCGGAGGCCCTCGGCGCGCAGGGCGGCGAGGAATTGGTCTGCGGACATGGGTGGGGCCATGGCCGGCTCCCTTCCAGAGCGGTGCGGAACGTCTCGTACCGCTTGTACCCCAACTCCCGCTATGGGGCGATCTGTTCGTTTTGCCGTGCGATCCGATCCGGACAGGCCGCCCGCCGTCCCGAAGGCGCTCAGTCCTGGGCCAGCCACAGGTCGGGGCCGAACACCTCGTAGTGGATGTCGGCCGCCCTGACCCCCTTGGCGAGGAGCTGGGTGCGGATCGCGCGCATGAACGGGAGCGGCCCGCAGAGGTAGGCGCGGGTCCCGGGCGCGACCGGCAGCCGCGTCAGATCGACCAGGCCCGTGCGGTCCGCCGGATGGCCCGGCTCGGGGGTCTCGTACCAGAAGTGCGCTGCCGCGTCCGGGAGTTCGGACGTGAGGGCGGTATGGGCCCCGCGCAGCGCGTGCTCGGCGGGGGAGCGGTCGGCGTGCACCACGGTCACCGGGGCGCGGTGGCCGTCGGCCGCCAGCTGCTCCAGCATCGCCACCATCGGCGTACAGCCGATCCCGGCGGAGGCGAGCAGCAGCGGGGCCCCGTCCGCTTCGAGCACGAGATCGCCGTACGGTGCCGAGACGCGCAGCCGGTCGCCCTCGCGGACGTGGGTGTGCAGGTGGCCGGAAACCTCACCGTCCGGGTCGCCCTCGACGCGCTTGACCGTGATCGAGCGGAGCTCGCCCCCGGGTGCCGAGGTGAGGCTGTACTGGCGTATCTGGCGTGCGCCGTCGGGGAGTTCGACCTGGACGGAGACGTACTGGCCGGGCTTGAAGGCGGGGGCGGGGGACCCGTCGGCGGTGCGCAGCCGGAAGGTGGCGCAGTCGGCGGTCTCCTCGGTGCGGCCGGCCACCGTCCACTCGCGCCACACGTCCCCGGCGAGCACGTTCTGCTCCGCGTAGAGCCGGGCCTCGATGCCGGTCAGGGCGTTCGCCATCAGCCAGTACACCTCGTCCCAGGCCTCGGCGACCTCGGCGGTGGCCGCCTCCCCGAGCACCTCGGCGATCGCGGCGAAGAGGTGCCGGTGGACGAGTTCGTACTGGCCGGCGGTGACGCCGAGCGAGGCGTGCTTGTGGGCGATGCGGTTCAGCATCACGTCGGGGCGGTCCTCCGGGTGATCCACCAGGTGGGTCGCGAACGCGGCTATGGAACCGGCGAGTGCCTGCTTCTGCAGTCCGGCCGCCTGGTTGCCCCGGTTGAACAGGTCGCGAAGCAGCTCGGGGCGGTCCGCGAAGAGGCGCTCGTAGAAGCGCTCGGTGATGGTTCCGATGGCCGCCCCGACGGCGGGCAGAGTGGCGCGGACGGTCGCGGTCGACTTTTCGGACAACATCGAGGGGCTCCTCTTGGTCAACATCTCTGGTTCCGGGTGGGGCTCTGACAGATCGACGTAATCGGCATATGAAATGCGTATTTAAAGTTGTGGGGGACGAGGGGTGCCGCCCCGTCCGGGGTGCTGTCAGCGGCTGGTGATGCCGAGCAGCAGGGGGCCGGTCGGCGCGGTCACCAGATCGTCCACGGTGAGTTCGTCCAGGGATTCGTAGAACGCCTCCTGCGCGCGGTGCAGGGCCCGGCGCAACCGGCAGGCCGCGGCCAGCGGGCAGGGCGTCGCGCCCTCGCACTCCACGACGTCACCCGGGCCTTCGAGTTCGCGCACCAGGCCGCCCACGGAGGCGAGATGGCCCGCCGCGGTGACCGCGAGCCCGCCGCCCCGGCCGCGTCGCGCCTCGATCAGGCCCAGGTGCTGGAGCCGTGCGACGACCTTCGCGGTGTGCGTGTACGGGATGCGCATCGAGTCCGCCACCTCGCGTGTGGTCGGCGGGGCCTGGCCGGCCGCGTTCTCGATGACCGCGAGACGCATCAGGACGCGCAGTGCCAGGTCGGTGAATCTGGTGAGCCGCATGCCGTGAATCGTAGATAACTTGCATCTTGGCTGCAAGTTAAAGGAGAACGGCTGCCCGGGCCGTCGATGTTCTAATCCCACTCATTTGAGTAATGGCGCCGGGACTCTCCGTGCTGGAAGTGTTCTCGGCGCAGTCAGCTTGAAGATCGTGAGAGCGCTCAGAAGGAGTCACATGTCGGTCGAGGCAGGTCCCGAGAACCGCACCCAGCAGAGTCTCGGCACAGCCGCCGCGCGGAACTTGGCGACCACCACCAAGTCCGCCCCCCAGATGCAGGAGATCACCTCCCGTTGGCTGCTGCGGATGCTGCCATGGGTGCAGGTGCAGGGCGGTACGTACCGGGTCAACCGACGCCTCAGCTATTCGGTGGGGGACGGCAGGATCACCTTCGTCCAGACCGGTGAGCGGGTCGCGGTCATCCCCGCCGAGCTGGGCGAGCTGCCCGCGCTGCGGGACTACGAGGACGAGGCGGCGCTGAGCGAGCTCGCCAACCGGTGCGAGCAGCGCGAGTACGCGGCGGGCGAGGTCATCGCCACCGCGGGCGATGTGGCCGACCGGGTGTACCTGCTCGCGCACGGCCGGGTCGAGAAGATCGGCACCGGCCAGTACGGCGACGAGACGGAGCTGGGCTTCCTCGCGGACGGGGCGCACTTCGGTGAGGACGCGCTCGTCTCCGGCGACGCCGTCTGGGAGTGCACCTACCGCGCCACCACCGGGTGCACCGTGCTCGTCCTGAGCCGGGCCGACGTGCTCAACCTCGCGGAGCGCTCCGAGTCGCTGCACGATCACCTCGCCACGGTGTCGGGGCTGCCCGAGCAGCGCACCAACCACTACGGCGAAGCCGCGATCGACCTGTCCGCCGGCCACGTGGGCGAAGCGATCATCCCGCACACCTACGTCGACTACGAGGGCTCGCCCCGCGAGTACGAACTCTCCGTCGCGCAGACCGTCCTGAAGGTCCACAGCCGCGTCGCCGACCTCTACAACCAGCCGATGAACCAGACCGAGCAGCAGTTGCGGCTCACGGTCGAGGCGCTGCGCGAGCGCCAGGAGCACGAGCTCATCAACAACCGGGAGTTCGGCCTCCTGACCAACTGCGACTACGAGCAGCGCCTCCAGCCGCACGACGGCGTGCCCAGCCCCGACGACATGGACGAGCTGCTCTCGCGGCGGCGCGGCTCCAAGCTCTTCCTCGCGCACCCGCGCGCCATCGCCGCCTTCGGGCGCGAGTGCAACAAGCGCGGCCTGGTGCCGGAGTCGGTGGAGGTCGCGGGACACCACGTGCCCGCCTGGCGCGGGGTGCCGATCTTCCCGTGCAACAAGATCCCGGTCAGCGACGCGCGTACGACCTCGATCATCTGCATGCGTACCGGCGAGGCCGAGCAGGGCGTGATCGGACTCCAGCAGTCCGGCATCCCGGACGAGATCGAGCCGAGCCTGTCGGTCCGCTTCATGGGCATCGACGAGCAGGCGATCATCTCGTACCTGGTCACGGCGTACTACTCGGCCGCGATCCTGGTGCCCGACGCGCTCGGTGTGCTGGAGAACGTCGAGGTCAGCCGCTGGCGGTGAGCCTCCGGTCCGGGCGTGCCGACCCCGGTGCGCCCGGCTTCGCCGTCAACTCCCAGGAAGGGCACCCTAGTTGGCCATGCCGGAAGCCATGGAGGGCCGCGAGGCCGGCGATCTCCTGGAGCGGGCCCGTACCGTCGTCAACCCCCAACTGCGCACCACCGTCGAGTCGTTGCCCGGCTCCATGCGGCGGGTGGCGATGTACCACTTCGGCTGGGAGCACGCGGACGGGACCCCGTCCGGCGGCCAGTCGGGCAAGGCGATACGCCCGGCCCTCGTCCTCGCCGCGGCCACGGCGTTCGGCGGCCGGCCGGAGGCGGCGGTACGGGCCGCCGCGGCCGTCGAGCTCGTCCACAACTTCACGCTGCTGCACGACGACGTCATCGACGAGGATGCCACCCGGCGGCACCGCCCGACCGCCTGGACGGTCTTCGGTACCCCGGACGCCATCATCGTCGGGGACGCGCTGTTCGCCCTCGCGCTCCGGCTGATCGCCGACGACGGCCACCCGGCCTCCGGGGCGGCCTCGGCGCGCATCGCGGCCTGCGTCATCGAACTCTGCGCGGGCCAGCAGGCCGACTGCGCCTTCGAGGGGCGCGGCCCGCAGGACGTCTCGCTCGACGAGTGCCTCGCCATGGCGATGGCCAAGACCGGCGCCCTGCTCGGCTGCGCGTGCGCGCTGGGCGCGCTGTACGCGGGCGCGGGCGACGAGGAGGTCGCGGCGATGGACGCGTTCGGCCGGGAGGCCGGGCTCGCCTTCCAGCTCATCGACGACCTCATCGGCATCTGGGGCGACCCCGGGCGCACGGGGAAGCCCGCGGGCGCGGATCTCGCCGCGCACAAGAAGTCGCTCCCGGTCGTCGCCGCCCTCAACTCGGGCACTCCGGCGGCGGCCGAGCTCGCCGAGCTGTACCGGGGCCCGATGGGGGCCGAAGCGGTCCGCAGGGCGGCGGACGCGGTGGATCGCGCGGGTGGCCGCGACTGGGCCCAGATGCACGCCGCCGACCGGATGGCCCGGGCCGTCGACCACCTCTCACGGGCGGTGCCCGACCTCACCGCCGCGGGCGAACTGCTCGCCCTGGCCGAGTTCGTGACCCGCCGCACCCGCTGATCCCGCGCAGCGGCCGGCCCGGGCCGAGCGTGGACCGCCCATGCGGAGGGCGGCCCGCCGGGGCGAAGGCGGTCCGTCCGAGTGGAAGGCCCGGCCCGAGCGGAAGGCGGCCCGGGCCCGAGCCGAGCGTGGTCCGACCGAGCGGAAAGTGGCCCACTGAAGCCGATGGCAAGTGGCCCCACCCCTGGGCCATTGGGCTTGGTTTGATGAGCACATGACCTCCCGCCTCCTGCCGCCCGCAGGCCCCGCCCGCGGTCTCGCCGCGGCTCAGCTCGTCAACTCCCTCGGCGACGGCGCCTTCCTGGTCACCTCGGCGCTGTACTTCAGCCGGGTCGTCGGCCTCCCGGCCACCCGCATAGGCCTCGGCCTGACCCTCGCCTGGGCGGTCGGGGCGCTCGCCGGGGTGCCGCTCGGGCAGCTCGCCGACCGGCGCGGCCCGCGGGGCGTCGCCGTCCTGCTCGCCGCGGCCACGGGCGCCTCGGTCGCGTCCTTCCTGTTCGTCCGCGGCTTCCTCCCCTTCGTCCTTGCCGCGTGCTGCTACGCGACCGCGCAGACCGGACTCTCCGCCGCCCGCCAGGCGCTCCTGTCCGCGCTCGTCGACCGCCGGGACCGCACCCAGGTCCTCGCGCACCTCCAGTCCACGCTGAACGCCGGGCTCGCCGTCGGCGCCGCGGTCGGCGGGGTGGCCCTGCACTACGGCACCCGCACCGCCTATCTCGCCGTGTTCGCCCTGGACGCCCTGGCCTTCCTGTTCTGCGCGCTCGCCCTGCGCCGGCTGCCCCAGGTGCCGCCCACGCCCGTAGCGCCCGGCGGGGGACCGCGGTTCGCCGTGCTGCGCGACCGCCCGTACGCCGTGATCACCCTCCTCAACACCCTGCTCCTGCTGCGGATGCCGCTGATCAGTCTCGCCGTCCCGCTGTGGACGGTCACCCGCACCGACGCCCCGGGCTGGCTGGTGTCCGCGCTGCTCGTGCTCAACACCGGTGCGGTGATGCTCTTCCAGGTGCGGACCGCCTCCGCCGTCCATGACCTCTCCAGCGCCCGGCGGACCGTCGCGCGCGGCGGAGTGCTGATGCTGGCCTCCTGCGCGGCGTTCGCGCTCAGCGCCGCCGGAGCGTCCCCCTGGGGCGCCGTGGCCGTGCTCCTGGTCGCGGGCGGGCTCCAGGTGGCGGGCGAGATGATGCAGTCCGCGGGCGCCTGGCAGATCGGCTTCGACCTCGCCCCGGCCGACCAACAGGGCCAGTACCAAGGCTTCTTCGGCATGGGTGTCCCGCTGGCCAGGATGCTCGGCCCGCTGCTGCTCACCGCGCTCGTCATCGACTGGGGCGTGCCCGGCTGGCTGCTGCTCGGCGCCCTGTTCCTCGGTGCCGGCCTCGCGCTGGGCCCGGCCGTGCGCTGGGCCGAGAGGTCCAATTCCGTCCTGGCGCCGGCGGGTTGATGCGGCCCCGTTGCCGAAGGGCTCGAACAGACGCCCTCAGCACGTACCCGGTGCCGGCGGGCGTGCCGGAATCCCGCCCACTTCCACCCAATTCACCCCTCGGAGCGACGAGTTGAACGAGCCCCGTTCACGCGACAACGGACGCTCGTGCGGAAGTGCGCAAGGAAGCGGTAACACTCATTTCGGTCACCCCCTGTGACGAGCGGCAGGTTACGCCGCTAATCTCCGCCCATGACACCACAGTCATGGGCGGGTTGGTATCGAGACCGCCTAGGATCAGAAGCGCTGACGATCACCACCGACGGGACGCAACTGCGGACCCGCATCAGGGGGGTCGACTTCGCCGGAGCCAGCTTCGACTCGCTCGGCCCGGTACCGGGGATACCGGCGGAGAGCGGCACGTTCGCGCTCGACGGCGGGAACCTCCGTGACTTCGTACTCGAATGGGACATGCCCGTTCCCATCGCCTCGGACGACGGCGCCGTCCAGGAAGCCACCCTCAGCTGCCTGCTCTCCCTGAAGCCGCCGGAGCCCGACCTCGGGGTCGCCCTGCACTTCGGGGGAGCGGTGTACGCCAGCGGGCGGGCCGAACTCGACTTCGGCTCGGTGCTCGCCGACATCCGGCGCCAACTCCCCTCCGGTTCAAGCCTCCAGCCGTCCGCCCTGGACGCCATATAGCACCGTCCACTCGTCCTTCCTCCCGCGGCCGCCGCGCATCGGGGAGTCCGTCCGACTCCCCGGTGCACGGCGGCCGCTCTGTTGTCACGGGATGTTCCATCCGGGCCTGGACCGAGGTGAGTTGGACTCCATGCGCGCACTTGCATTGTTCTACTACTATGCAAACAAGGAGGCTTCGATGAACCGTGTCCGCTACCGCTTGGCGGCTCTCGCCGTGCTGCCGTTCCTGCTCGCTCTGGCCGTCGACCTGACGCTGTACGCACTTCTCCGGGACCGGCTGCCCGACCCGCTGGCCAGTCACTTCACCGCGAACGGCAGTTCCGACGGCACCCAGAGCCGCGGCTCCACCGTGCTCTTCGCGTGCGTGCTGCACCTCGGGCTCGGCGCGCTGTGGGCCGTCCTGATGGCTGCCGGGCAGCACGGCGTGCGCCGGCTCCGGTGGCTGAACGCCGCCGGGTTCGCGACCGCCGGGTTCGTGGGCCACCTCCTGGCCGCCACGCTGCTCGCCAACGCGGACGCGACGGACCCGGCGCGGGTACGGCTGCCGCTGTGGCAGCTCGCCGCCGGCGTGGGCGTGGCGGCGCTCGCGGCGGCGCTCGGCCGGCTGCTGCCCGTGCCCTCGCCGGTGCCGGCCGCCATGTCGCCCGCGGGCCCGCCCTCCGGCGGGGCCCCGCATCTCGACCTGGCCGAGGGCGAGTTGGCCGGGTGGATGCGGCGGGCGCCCTCGCGGGTGCTCCTCGGCTGCGGGGCGGTGCTGCTCGTCGCCGGAAGCGTGCTGCTGTACGTCGGTGGCTGGAGCAGTGCGGTCGGCGCGCTCTTCGGCGCCGTGGTGTGTCTCGCCTTCTCCTGCCCGTACGTCACCGTCGACCGGCGCGGCCTGACCGCGCGGCCCACCGTGCTGCCCTGGCCGCGGATCCGGATCCCGCTGTCCGACGTGACCCGGGCGGTCAGCCGCGACATCAAGGTCGCTGCGGAGTACGGGGGTTGGGGCTATCGGATGCGTCCGGGCAGGTCGGGTCTCATGCTGCGCTCCGGCGAGGCGATCGTCATACGGCGCACGGACGGACGGGAGTTCGCGGTGACGGTGGACGACGCAGGGACGGCCGCCGCCCTTCTGAACGCACTGGTCCTGCGCGAGAGGGCGAGTGGCTGATGCTCTTCCGTGTGGACCCCGCCTCGCCCCAGCCGCTCGGCGACCAGATCGCGGCCTCGGTGCGCGGGGCGATCGCCGAGGGCACGGTGACCCCGGGCGAGCGCCTGCCCTCCGCCCGCTCGCTGGCCGACTCCCTCGGTGTCAACCTCCATACGGTGCTCAGGGGTTACCAGCGCCTGCGCGAGGAGGGCCTGATCGAGCTGCGCCGGGGCCGCGGCGCGGTCGTCGTGGACGACGCGGGCGCCCGGCGGCGGGCGGCATTGATGCAACAGGTGCGTGAACTGGTCCGGCAGGCAAGGGAGTTGGGGCTGACGGAGGAGGAGGTGGTGGGTCTGGTGCGGCGCGGCCTCGCCTGAGGAGCGCCCGCACCCCGCGCAGGTGCCCCGTGAGCGCGGGACGGTTCAGTACGTCTGGAGCTCCACCAGGTTCCCGGCCGGGTCCAGGACATGCGCGGCGCGCATTCCCGGACCCCACTGCGGCAGATCGCGGGCGGGGGCGGCCACGGTGCCGCCCGCCTTCGCGCACAGCGAGACCGCGGCGTCGAGGGCGTCACGCGTGGCCACGTGGATCACCAGGGACGCGCCTCCGCCCGGCACCCGGTCCTCGCCGAGGGCGGCGACCATCGCCGCGCGGGTGAACAGGGCGAGCGCGGTGCGGCCGTCGCTCGTGTCCCAACTGGCATAGCCGGAAGCGGCGTTGCCGCGGGCGAGGGTGCATCCGGTGAGGTCCGGCAGCACGGCCTCGTAGAAGCGGAACACCGGCTCGTAGGGATCGACGAGAAGCCGGGGGTACGGGGGCTCCAGAGGGTCCATGCCCTCGAACCTAACCCGGAGGACGGCCCTGTGCGGTGTGCCGGTGGTCACGCGCCCCGACCGCGAGACCGTCCGCCCCGAAGCGTACGCATCCACGTCGCGCCGGGCCCGGCCCGCTTCCCGGAAGGCGGACTCAGTGGCTGCCTCGGGTGTGCCGGGCGTACCGATCGGCGATCAGCAGGGCGCACGCCATGGACTCCGTACCCGCCGAGTCCACCTCGATGTCGTACCGCACCCCCACATGCACGGACTCGGCCTGGCCGCGGGCCATGCCGGGGGCGCGGTCACCGCGGGCG
This sequence comes from Streptomyces sp. CB01201, assembly GCF_002803085.1. GTDB lineage: Bacteria > Actinomycetota > Actinomycetes > Streptomycetales > Streptomycetaceae > Streptomyces > Streptomyces hundungensis. The sequence continues at coordinate 438,307 of NZ_NNBJ01000004.1, forward strand.
GTCTCGCGGCCGGCGGCCGTATCGGGGTCGCAGCGCACCCCGACCCAGAGCACGTCGAGTCCGTCGAGGGCGTGCTGCCAGCGCTTCTGGCCGTCGGCGCCGTCCAGGAAGACCTCGTCGAGCACCACCTGGGCGCCGGCCCGCACCATCGCGGCCACTCCGTGCGCCCAGGCGTCCGAGAGCCGGCGGTAGTCGGGGCCCACGGTCACCGTGCCGTCCGCCCCGATCTCCAGACCGCCTTCACCGCGGAGCGAGGCGGGCATGGCCGCGTCCACAGAGTCCACACCGAAGGCGAGCCAGGCGCCGGGCAGCACGGCCTGCAAACACCGGACGATTCCGGACTTGCCGGAACTGGAACCGCCGTTGAGCACGATCACCTGACACCGGGGCGTACGCATCTGATCCGTCACGCGCGCCAGGGTAGGCGCGGGCCCTCGCCCGGCCAACCGAATTCCGCGCGGGATAGCCTGCCCCGATGCGGCGCGTTCTCGTGGTCGGCAGCACCGGAGCCGGCAAGTCCACCCTGGCCCGAGCCCTGGGCGAGCGGCTCGACCTGCCGTACCACGAGGTGGACGCCCTGCACTTCGCCGGCCCGGGCTGGGCCGAGGACCCGCGCTTCGCGACCCGGGTGGCCGAGATCGCGGCCACCCCGGCGTGGGTGCTGGACTCGTACGGCACCCCGGAGGTCCGCCCCCTGTTGTGGGAGCGGGCCGACACGGTGCTCTGGCTGGACTACCCCAGGCGCGTCGTGATGCCGCGCGTACTGCGCCGCTCGCTGCGCCGGACCGTACTGCGCGAGCGGATCTTCCACGGCAACCGGGAGACCCTGACGGAGTGGTTCCGCCCCGACCACCCGGCCCGCTGGGCCTGGTCCCAGTACGCCTCCCGCAGAGCGGCCCTGGCGGCCCTCACCACCGACCCCGCCTTCACCCCGCTGCACACCCTCCGCTTCACGGCGCCGCGCGAGACGCGGAGGTGGCTGAGCGCCCTCGAAAACCGCTAGGCGCCGCACTGCGGGCGGCCTAGGATGCCGATCAAGGCGGGGTCGTAGCACAGAGGTAGTGCGCCTACACAGCATGGAGGAGGACGCCGGTTCGAATCCGGCCGCCCCGCCCCTTCAGCCGGCGTCCGCCCCACCGCGCGGCAGACACCGAAAGGGCCCGCCCGGGCAACCCCGGTCGGGCCCTTCTCGATTCGCGGGTGCTCGGGTGCCCGAAGGTGCCCGGCCTGCGAACTCGGCCTGGATCAGGCCTTCTTGGTCTCCAAGTAATGGGCCGGGTCGGTGACCTGCAGCGATCACCGCTACGGGACGCTGACCTGGCCTTTTCTTGATTACAGGCGATGGGCTGCGACGGTCGCGAGCGGGTGTCTCGCGGACTGTGTGCGGACTGCAGGTTACTTCGCGACAGCGATGCGCCCGCAGCAGTGCTTGAACTTTCTTCCGGTGCGCATCATGCATGGGCATGGGCGGTTCCTGCCTGGCCGAACCACGGTAAGCGGTACAGTGCCGCCCACTGCGTTTCCCGAGGCGATGGCGCGCACCAAGTAGGAAGGATCATCGGCTGCCATGCCCTGCAGGTTCCTTCCCACCACCACGATCAGCGAACCCTCGGCTGCCTTCTGATACCAGCGGGGGAGGAAATTCAGCGGCATGCGGTGCAGGAGTTGGCCGGATGGGCCAGTAATTGAGAGATTGTTGTCTTCGAGTTTCGCTTGAACGGCACCGTTGTTGACGGCAGGTACGTCACGCAGGTCCAGCGGACGACTATCGTTCATCTGGAGCAGGCTCTGCAGGTCAGTGAATCCGGTTGCGCGGTAGTTCGTGAGGACGAGGTCCCGTACCTGCGCGTCACGGTAAGAGCCCCATCCGCCGTAGCAATCGGCGATGATCCCGGCCCGGTCCCTGCCGAACAGGATGCATTCCACCTCAAAAACGACCTTCGGTTCTTTCGGCGCCTTCCCTTTTAGCTGGACTACCTTGGAGGCTACACAGTGGGGATGTGCCAACCGAAGCATGAGGCGGTCCATCCCCGGATGCTTCATGAGGAGCAATTCGGCTTCACCCGTCTCGTCGACCGAGAGGTTGCAGGCAGCGCATGTCTGGCGAGAGTTTCCGAGGTGAGCGGTGAGCTGTTCGACATCAAGCCCAGACAGCGCTTCCCTCACGGCATCAGAGACATTGATCTGTCTTCTGCCCGTGGCAACTGCGGAATGGCTGACCTCGCAGTCTGCTTTGGTGACCGCTCCATCATCAACAGTGCGAAGTCGAGCGCGGATGGCCTCCAGGACACGCCTGTCGATTTCCTGCTCACTGCCCAGCAATTCCTCGATTGTCGGCTCTTTGGAATCGTCCTGTGCTGAGTCCAAGTGCAGCCCTCTGAGCAGCACGAGCGCCTCGCCCGCGTCTGACCAGCCGCTGAGCTCTTCGTGGAGATTGAAGGCTTGGCGTGCGTGTGCGCGGGCTTGTTCGGTGTCGCCAAGCACCCGAAAGGAACGAGCCAGGTTGAGCAGGCATGGGGCCTGCAATGTGGCGTCGTCGAGCTGCTCGATCAGAGCAAGCGCCTTACGAAATGCAGTGACAGCCTTCTCGTGATCACGCGAGAGTGCATGGTGAGATCCGACATTGAGATGAAGGGCTGCCTCGAGCGACTGCATCCCCAACTGCTCGGCCACAGGGATGAGCTTGGCGATCTCGGCAACGGCTTGTTCTTTCACCTCGTCGTGAAGTCTGCATACCGCAGCCATCCCGCGGGCCGTGAGGAGCACATGGAGGTCCTTCTGCTCAGTAGCAAGTTCGGCGGCCTTGTCGTACTGATCGAGGGCTTCGCTCCATCTGTCGTTTCGAGCTTGCACATTGGCCAGGGCCATCCTGCAGTGCAGGACTGCCGACCTGTCGCCGGCCCGCTCACACTGGTCGAGCGCCTTGGTGATCGTTGACATCGCCTCCTTGTAGAGGCCCCGGCGCGAGTAGAGAACGGCGAGGGCACGAGACGCCTGCGCCCGGGTGGCCGGCGATGCCTCGTCCGACATCACTGAGATCACCGATTCCAGCGCCTGGGCGCCCTCCTGCCATCTGCCCGCGACGATGAGAGCTTCCCCGAGTGCAGCTCTTGCCTGGGCCAAGCCGCGTTTCTCATCGGTTCCGTCCAGAAGCTGAACTGCTTCCGTCAGATAGGTGACGGTCTCGCCGATCCGGCCCCGGTGCCACAGGTACTCGGCGTTCTTCTGCAGAGTCTGAGCGGTTACGATTGGGTTCCCCAGGTGCTTAGCCATGTCCCGGGCGTCGGCGAAGTAGGTTTCTGCCTCATCGAGATGACCGATGCCTCCGTGGTAGGAGGCCAAGTAGGCCAGCGCCCGAGCTGCGTGCTCGTAGTCGCCGATCCCGGTGGCGAGATTGGCGCATTCGCCGAGGTGTTCGGCGGCCTGATGGATATCTGCTCGCTCCGCGGCCTGACTTCCGATTCGAAACAGGGCCCGAACCTGTCCCTGAACATCCCCGGTGTCCCGGTAGATCGCCAGCGCGTCCTGCAAGGGGTGCACGGGGGCTGAGGCCGGCCGTTCCTCCGCGGGAGTCTCGGCGAGTTCCATCAGAGCCTTTGCCTCCCACTCCCGGCTTCCGACGGCTCGTGCTCGCTCGATGTCCAGTGAGGCATCCTTGGCAGCCTCAGTCAGTCGACCCGTCCTGCGCAACAGAGCGGCGAGGGCACCACGGTTCCAAAGCTCTGTACGGCTGTCCATGCGGGACAAGTTCCTGCTGTTGTGGAGGTATTGGTCGGCCCGACGCAGCTGGCCAATTGCCAGGTGGGCCTGGCCTAGATTGCCCAGGGCATGGGCCAGCATCCGGTTGTCCTCGATGACTCGCCAGAACAGCAACCCGTTGCGGAGAAATGGGATGGCCTCACGGGCCCGTCCGAGGTTGATGAGCAGAGTCCCCAAGGCAATCTGCGCCATGTGCATCTGGTAGGGATTTTCAGCCTTGTGTGCCGTCTCTGCGCTGCGCTGATACAGGTCTGCAGCGCGCTGGGTGTCCCCGAGGTGGCTGGCCACCATGCCAAGGTTGTACAGCGCTGATGCCGTCCATTCAGGTTTCGCGGACTGGGTTCCAGCTTCCAGCACGCACTCATAGACCCGACCCAGATCCCTCCAGTGGCTTCCGTGCCACAGAGAGGCGGTTAGGTCGGAGGCGAGACTGACGACTGGTCCCCACATCTGCTGTTGCCCCGCCAATTCGGTCATGGCGACAGCGCTTGGTCGATCGGCGTTCAGTACACGCAGAGCGTCTGCATTGCCCTGCGAGGGTACCTTCGCGTCTTTATCCACGAAGCCGATAGATTCGGTTGCCGTCTGAACACGAACAGCAAACACAAGGCAGGTCTGTCTGATAACTGATTCTCGATGTTCTGCCGTGGCTGAGGCTGCTTTCAAGCGGGCGAAGCGGTGCAGAATCTCGTGGAATACGAACCGGTCTTCGTCGATCTGCTCGATGAGACTGAGCTCAAACAGTGCGTCCAGCAACTCTGTTGCAGCATCGACATGAGCGTCATCAAGTTCAGATTGAGGCGACATGGCTGCAGCAACTACGTCGGGGGTAATGGAAATGTGCGGCAGGATCCCGAGGGTAGTGAAGAGATCTGCCTGTTCTGGGTTGAGCGCGCCGTAGCTCCGCTCCAGCACGGGCTCCAGCGCGGTCTGGCCGGCCCGCAGAGCGCGCAGGCCGCGGTCGGGGCTCGTGATGTCCTCGAGGTAGCGGTCGACGCTGACTTTGGGGCGGCGTGCCAGGTGTGCGGCTGCCACATGCAGGGCGAGGGGATGCCCGGCGCACGCCTCCGCCAGCATGCTCACCTGGCTGTCGGTCAGCCGAGTAGGCCCGGCCACCGCCCTAACCAACCCTTCGCTGGCGTGGTCGGGCAATGGGCCGAGCTCGATGATTTGCACCAGAGCGGTCAGCCCGCTCAGCTTTGACCGGCTGGTGCACACCAGGCCGAAAGGTCCATCTACCTGGAGAACCTCAAGAAGCGCCTCCTCAGAGACGACATCGTCGATGAACAGGAGGACCTTACTGCCGGACAGCGTCGCGCGAAGCGCAGCGAGTTGCTGCGCACGACCCTCGGGAAGCGGTTCGCCGGGGCGCATTGTGCGCAGAACTTCCAGCACCAGATCTACTGGATCCCCTTCACCTGCCGCCAAAGCGAGGTCGATGTGGAACTGTCCGTCTGGGTAGACGTCTGCGACGAGTCGGGACAGACGCAGTGCGACGGCGCTCT
>NZ_NNBJ01000004.1:443608-444338 GCF_002803085.1 Streptomyces sp. CB01201
CCGGGTGGGCCTGCAACTACGACAGCCGACCGGGTGCGCCCATCGGCCCCCTCAAGCAGTCCTCGCCCTTCATCGATCTCCGCCTCACGTCCGAATAGGGGGCGCAATTCCCTCGGCAGGCCGGCGGCCGCCTGAATGCCGGGCGGAAAATGACTGGCTTCCACCTGCTGGACATGGTTGTGAAGCCGAGCGAGCACATCGCCTGGCAACACGGCATCGGCGTAGGCGTGCCGAACGTCCTCGTTGTTGTTTAGTAGCCGACAGATCTTGTCGTAGTGCCAGATCGCCCATCCCTTGATCGGGAGCTGCAGTTCGTCCGCACGCTCTCTCAGCGCCTGCTGGACGCGGTCGATGCCTCCGCTACCCGGAACTGACGAGAGGACGATGTTGCTCGTGATGAGCAGGTACTCAGGCAGGCGCCCCTTTCGAACGCGGTTCGAGGACGGATCGGCCCAGGCGCGTAGCTCGGAGTTGATGTGCTCGATCAGCCACTCGGCATCTTTGGCAGTGCCTTCTGGGCGCTTGCGGAATTTGGCTTGTAGTACCCCGTAGCCAGTCCAGGGCGCATCGGGCGTAGGGAAGTGTCTCGGGCTCTGAAATGAGGCTTCGCGACCGCCATCGGGCCCGTCTCCGAAGATCTCTACTGACGGCCCGAGCACCTCTAGTGCTAGGGGGTGTCCGGAAAGTCATGGGAGCCAGAGCCGCAGGCAGGCGAGGGTGACCATGGCCT
>NZ_NNBJ01000040.1 GCF_002803085.1 Streptomyces sp. CB01201
ACTGCGCATCAGTCAACGGCACACCCAAACCAACGACCGCCTGATCCAAACGAAATGGCCTAGCCGCCGCCCAGCACCTCGGCTGGGAAGGCCGCCAGAACCGGGTCCTGGGCGACCTCTACTGGATCCAGGGCGACATGCACCGCGCCACCGCCGCCTACACGGCAGCGCGGACCGACGCCGAACAGCACCAGCTCTCCGGTGAACACGCCCACGCCCAGACCTACCTCGCCTTCGCCACCGCCTTCACCGACCCCCAGGTCGCCGATCAGGAGATCGCTCTGGCCGAGCAGTACCTGACTGGCCTCGCCCTGCGCGCCAACCGCCTCATGCTCCGCATCGCCGCTCTCCTGCGCGACGCCGGCACCAACGACCTGGGCGAGCAGGCTCGCCTGCTGCGGGCTGACATTCACACCGCCGGGCTCGACGCCGCCCTGGCCGCCACCCTCGAACTCGTCATGGCCTTCCACCATGCCGTCCTCGGCGCCACCGACAGTGTCACTGCCTCGCTGACCCGCCTGCACGAGATCACCAGCGGTGGGGACTACGCGTACTACGCCGACATCGTCCACTTCATGGCCGGCCTGCCCCTGTCCGGCCCCTCTGCCATCCGCTGGCTCGAAGACGACGACGTCGACCGCGACCGCTGGCACCGCCTCGTCCGCGAACGGCAGGCCCACCTCGGCAGGTAGAACAGCCCCAGCACCGCGGCGCTTCAAGCCGACGGCCTGCCGAGGCCTGCGGCCAGCCTAGGAACGGTCGCGGCGAAGACGGCCGCTCTTGTCGCGCTGACGGTCGTGCACCTTGTCCAGGACGTCCGCGAGGACGGACCTGGTCTCAGGCTCGGCCCGCGCGATCTGGTCCGTGACGCCGAGAGCCTGCAGGGTGGGAGCCAGCTGGTGCAGCAGCGTGAGCGCGTCGGGCAGCACGGCCGCATAGACGGTCTGCGTGTGCCCTGCCCCTTCCAGGCCGAACAGGAACGATGGCTCCGCGGAGCGCGCCCAGACCGTCAGTGTCAGCGGGACCGTGTACACCTCGCCCACCTCAGTCCACGGGGAGTACCCGGCCGCCTTGATCTCCGCTGATCTCACATCGGCGACGGCCGGACCATCCGCCCTGATACGCACGGCGGCCCTCAACCAGGGCATCCGGTTGAGGGCCGCCGCGTGCTGCGGAGCGGAGACGGAAACTGGTCCGGCGCGTCAGCCAGCGTCGGGACGCCGACCGACCAGCTCGGTCAGCAGCTCGATGATCTGGGCCTGGTTCCGGTCGATCTTCTTGTCGAGCGCCTCGACCTTCTGGTCCAGGTTGCCGACCTGGAGGCGCACCGCAGTGAGGTCGGACTTGATGATCCCGAACTCGCGGCCGTGCTGCTCCGCAACCTCTTCAAAACGCCGGGTCAGGGCAGCGAGCTCGCTGTGGGCGATGGGGTCCTCAGGCACGCGGGCACTCCTGACGAGACAAATCGTAGATACGAAGAGTCCACGATATCGCGCTTGTCCCTGCGGATGGCCTCCGTCCCCCGGGTCTCTCCCGCACCTGGCCCGTGAGCCGGTGTGCCGCTGCCGGCCGCGGAATCCGAACGCGTGATGCAATGTTTTTGAGTCGCTGCGGAGGAGAATGCGCCATGACATCACCCGCTCCCGAGACTGCCGCCAGATCGCAGCCCGTCACCTGGTCTCCCTCCCAGACCGGACCGTGCACGCGCTGCCACCAGCCGTGCTGCCGATACGGAGTCGGCGGAAATCCCCTGTGCGCGAGCTGCCGCGAACGCCTGGAGCGAGAGGGCCCGTAACAGGGACCGGTTTCCCCCTCTGGGGCCTGCAGATCGCGTCCGGGCTCCGCGAGGAGGCTTGCGTGACGTCCACTCGCACCACATTCGGTGAATCCCGGTACGCAGGTGGCCTCTTGGAGGCAGCCTGAATGGCGCGGGTCCGGCCGACGGGCCGTCCCAGTCGAATGCTGCGGGAAAGGGGTTGGTCGACGTGGACAGGGTGCTCAAGGCGCTGGGGGCCGCGCACGAGGGGTCGGTGGGGGTGCGGCTGGCCGACGGCAGCGAGCCGGGCCCGGTCTACTTCGACGTGGGCAGCGGTTCGCACATGCCGTCCTCGACCGAGTGGCACTCCTACGACGGACGGTTCGGCCGACCCCGGGCCGCGGTGCTGCGGGGCAGCTGCGCGTGCGGCTGGCGCGGCATGGCGGAGTACCTGCTCGACTGGACCACCCTGCCCGAAGACAAGCCCCTGTACGAGGCGGACATTGATCTGTCCGGACCGATCGCGGACCACAAAGCCCATGTGTCGGTTGTCCGACGCGCGGCCGTGCAGCTGCCCGCGGAGCTCATCGACCTCTTCACCGACCTCGTCCGCAGGCTCGATGGCCTGGCCGCCGAGGAGCCGCTGGTCGCTTTGAAGGCCTTGGCCGACCTCAGGTACATCGTCGCCCAGACCGGCGAGGAAGCAACGAACGAGATCACCGCCTCCGACGTGCCGATCGAAGCCGTGGCAACCGCGCTCGGCACGAGCGAAGCCGCAGCCCGCGGCTACCTCAGCAGCTATCTGCATCCCTGACCTGGCGAAGGCCGGTGACGGCTACGAGCCTGGCCGCACCATGGGCCGGCCGTCAACAGCTCCCAGGATCCACAGGCCCCGTTCCGAGGCGGCGCCGGCCAGTGGGCGTGGAGAGTGGCGCGGCGACGGACGCCTCCACCCAGGTGCTCACCGCGGCCCTTTCGGCGGCGGTGAGAGTTCGAGGATCGCGGGGCGGCGGCTCGGGAAGATCACGGCCGGGGCCCAGCGGGCGGCGCACCGCGTGGCCCCGATCCTGAGCCAATGGTGTGCCTGGCCCAATACCGGGCCAGGCACAGTTCCATATGTGCAGTGCTACTGAACTTGATTGAGTGATGTCGGGGCCCGCCGTAGGTGGCAGGGGCCAGCTCGCGCCTTCCTGGTGTGGCCGGAGCACGAGGATGATGCTCGTGTGATCCGAGACTTCCCGCCGTTGCCGTTGCCCCAGTACGCCGTGGTCCGTATCGGCTGCTCACCAGGGGTGCCTGTCGAGATCGCCGCCGATCTTCGGGAAGCTGGCGTCCCAGCAGGGCTGATCGGTTATGAGTACCAGCCGCTGACTGAGGCGACGCTCCTGGACGGGATCGGTAAGAGCGGGTTGGTCGTCTTTGGGTCCAGCGGCCTGTTCGGTCGGCTCGGCGTCGATGTGGCTTCGCGGCGCGTCGTGCAGATCCCCAAGATCGGATCCGCGACCGCCTGGCATGTGAACAGTGACCTCGGGGCCTTCCATCGGTGCGTCGCGGGCACCATCGCCCGCTTCCCGTTCTACGAGGAAGACGAGGAGGACAGGTTCCAGGAGGTGGCGGACGAGCTTCGTCGGCTCCTCATTGCTCTCGATGCCACCGCACTCGCAGACAACGGGTTGTGGGAGACCTTGTGCGATGACGTGGCGATGGGCGACTACGCGAACTGGGAGGAGGAATGAGTCACGTCAGCTCTCCAGGGTCAGGCCGGTGGTTGCGAGGCAGCCGTCGACGAGTTCCGGACGGTACTGGATCCTCTTGAGCCGACGTTTCACGGCTCGGGTGATCTGAGTGAGGTCCGCGGCGGCGAGGTTGCCGATCTCGCGTTTGACCAGTGACCAGACGCCCTCCTGTGGGTTGAGGTCCGGGGCGTAGGCGGGCAGGTGGAACACGGTGAGCCACTCGGCGTTCGTCTCGATGAACGCACGCATGCCGGCGGTTAGGTGCAGGCGGAGGTTGTCCCAGACCAGGACGATCGGGCCGCCGAGCTGGGTGCGGGCGCGGACGATCAGGTCGCGGAAGTCGCGCCAGCCGAAGCCCTTCGGTTCGTCCTTGCGGCCGCGATACTCGCGGATCGCGTAGATCAGCCGGGACCGCTCGCCCGGCTTATAGCAGGTCATGCCCGCCATCGACACCCGCCCCGAGCTGCGGCCTCTCACCCTCACGACCGGGGTCTGGCCGATCCGGCCCCAGGTTCTGGCGCGCGGCGGAATCATCGACTGCCCGGCCTCGTCGCTGAGTAGGCCCGGGGCGCGGTGCCGGGATTGCTCCCGGTCCGTTTCCCCGGACCTCTCGCCGAACCCGCCGTGCGCCTCTCAACGCAACGGGCTCTCCACGGTCTCTGCCGTCAGGCGGTCTCGGGGACCCAGGGGTTGGGGATCTTGTTGCCGCGGTAGCGATACCGGGTGACCGGGATCGCGCTGATCTTCCGCAGCTTGATCTCGCCCGCCGCGATCGGAAGCCACCGCCCGCTGGGGGTGGTGAATCGTCGGCGGAAGTCCCTCCAGTTCCAGTGGTGCCGTTCACGCAGCAGGCGGACGAGTCGCCACCAGACGATGTCGTCCACCTTGGTGAATACGTGCTTCGCGACGGCGTGCCGGAAGTAGTGGGCCCAGCCCTGCGTGGCTCTGTTCAAGTTGACCAGCACCACGGCCAGGTCCTGCTGCGACGTTCTGTGGGTCAGGGAACGGATCTTCGCCTTGATCGACCGCAAGGGCCGGTCGGCGATGAAGGTGTAGACGTACCACTTGTCCGTTCCCCTCTTGCGGCGCCACTGGATGTGGAACCCCAGGAAGTCGAACCCCTCGCTCAGATGCACCACCTGGGTCTTGGCCGGTGACAGCCGCAGTCCCATCGGTGCGAGCGCCTGGGCGATCTCCTCGCGCAGTGCCTCGGTGTCCTGCCTGGTCCCGTGGACCAGGACGACGAAGTCGTCCGCGTAGCGGACCAGCCGCCACGAGGGCAGGCCTTTGGCCCGGCGTCGTCCGCGCCTGTACTCGGTGGACAGTTCCCCGCCGCTCTCCCACGCCCGGTGCAAGTGCTCGTCGAGCACCGACAGGGCGATGTTGGCCAGCAGCGGGGACAGGATGCCCCCTTGCGGCGTGCCGGTATAGGTGTTCTGAAGTTCCCCGAGCTCGTTCAGCAGCCCGGACTTCAGGAACGCCTTCACCAGCGCCAGCACGCGCTTGTCCTTGACCCGCCTCCGGACCCGGTCCATCAGCGCGACGTGATCGATCTCGTCGAAGCACGCCGCGATGTCCGCGTCCAGCACCCAGCGGTAGCCGCAGGTGCCATACATGTGGATCTCGGCAATCGCGTCCTGGGCCCGCCGCTTGGGCCGGAACCCGTAGGAGACCGGCTTGAAGTCGGCCTCGAAGATCGGTTCCAGCACCAGCTTCAGCGCGGCCTGCACGACCCGGTCGGCGATCGTGGGAATCCCCAGCCGCCGCACCTTCCCCGATCCGCCCGGCTTGGGAATCGTCTTCTCCCGTACCGGCAGCGGCCGGAACGCGCCCGCCTTGAGCTGGGTGCGCAGGTCGTCCAGGAACCCGGGAACGCCGAGCGTCTCCTCGACGTCGGCAGCCGTCAGGCCGTCCACGCCAGGAGTTCCGGCTCCCCGGTTGCCCGCGACCCGGTCGAACGCCGCGATCAGCGTCGCCGGGTCGTGCACGAGGTTGAACAGATCGTCGAACCGGCGGCCGGGATCGGCCACCGCCCAACGGTGAAGCTTGGCCTGCATCTCCGATACCCGCTGGCGCGGCCCCACCGGGGCAGTCTCCAGCAGAGCGCCGCTATTCAGCGGTGCCTCTTTCGGCATTGCAGCCTCCTCCCCTCTCGATACCGCTGCCGCCCTTCCCCATGTGCTCGGGCTTTCCCCGGCTCGGAGTACTACGGCGGCTCCGCCCCACCCGGCCCGTTCGGCGGTCGATGCGCCTATCCCTGGCCGGGCACTGGCCGTGCACAACAGGGGAGTTGGGACCGGATGGTTCCCGTGTTCACTGCATTTCGCTCGACGAAGTAGGAGCCCGACTGTGTCCCTGCGGCATCGCCACGAGTACGCCGTAGACCTTCCTCGTGGCCTCCCGGCCGGCTTCGAAAGACCGGCCAAGGAGTTCCCCGCCGACCCGCGACGAGTGCGCACCGCTTCCGGCCCAGATCCGCCAGGTTCGAGCCGATGACATCGTTAAGAGACGTAAAGACGCCGGTTCCTCGCGTACTCCTCTCCATCCCGCTCGCCGGACCCGCACCATCTGGCAGTACTGGCACGTCCCGGCTTTGTCAGGGCCGCTCCCGCCCTCCCCGGCATCACCCGGATCAGGCTGCCCTCAGCTCCACCTCCCTGCTACGACAGGTCAGCGGTGGAGGCCTCTCACCTCCACACGAAACACAGCGCCTCACGGCGCAATTCGAAGACGATCCAGGCCCCGCGCTCCGCCGCGATGCTCTTACCCGCGGCCAGGTCTCCTTCTTCCATACCTCGACCGCGTCGTCATCGCGCTCGATGGCCCGACGAGTGGGCTGCTGCCAGCTCCAGCCGTGTCGCTTCAGCAGCCTCCAGGTGCCCTCGACCGTGTAGGAGACGTGGAACAGCCGGCCGATGAGTGTCTTGATCCGTGCCAGCGTCCACCGCTGGTCCGTCCAGCCGTGAGCCAGCGGACCACGCTCCAACTCCCGCTCCAGCCTGGCGACCTGGACTTCGTTGAGCCGAGGTCTTCCCGGTGACCCCTTCGACAGAACCCCGGCCTCACCGCCCTCCCGCCAGGCCCGACGCCACCGCTCAACCGACCGCACACTGATCCGCAGGGCAGGGGCAATCTCCGCGTTCTTCTGCCCGCTCTCGAAATGCTCCACGGCTTGGAGCCGCAACCGCTCCCGCGTAGTCCTCTCGGCGTCGGTCAGTCCGCCGCCCTGCGCGTACCTCACACCCCAGGGCTACCGGTGCCGACACTCAACTGTCAGGCGAACGGCCCCGACATCACCCAATCAAGTTCAGTAGCGGTCCGCTATCGCTCCGACTGTTTGTTTCGCGCATTCGAGGCGCGAATAAGGTGTTCTGCCAGGAGACCGATCAGTCCGCGGCCCACGCCCCAGGCGATCACGAGAGCGATCCCCGATGCCTTGTCGAAGTTCACTGCGTCCGGCGCGAAAGGAAGCGTCACCGCGATGAGCACGACGACGAAGACTAATGGTCGCATGAGGCTGCTTTCTGCCTATAGCCGGTACAGCTCATCCACGAGCCTCCTTGTAGACGCCGACAGCACCGCCAACGGCGCCTCCGAACTCCTCATCGCGATCGGCTGCCGCCAGCGCGAGCACCGCGAGCACACCGTCGACCGCCTCACCGCGGTCCTGGTCAGCGGCCGTGCCCACCCTCGGTTGGAAAGGCCGCCACCACCGCGTCCTGGGCGACATCCACTGGCCTCACGCCAACTCCGACGAAGCCATCACCGCCTTCGAGAACGCGCGCACCGAAGCCAAACAGCACAACGCCGCGGGCGAACGCACCACGACGCAGGTCCGCATCGCCCTGGCCACCGCGGTCACCGACCCCATGCGCGCCACCGAGGAACTCGCACTCGCCGACCAGCTACTGGCCGGCCTGGACCAGCGCGCCAACCGGATCCTCGCCCAGGTCGTCGCCCTCATCAAAGACGCGGGAAGCGATCCCGCACTCACCGACCGGGCCCAGGCCCTGCGCGCCGCGGCGGAGAACGCCGGCCTGCCCTACCTGACCCGGTACGTTGAACTCGGCCTCGCTCTCCACCATGCCGTCCGCGGCACTGAGGACGACCTCGCCGCCACCATCGGCCGCCTCCAGCACCTCACCGCGCGCGGCGACTTCCGCTTCTTCACCGACATCGCCCACTTCATGGCCGGCCTGCCCCTGCCCGCCCTTTCCGTCGCTCGCTAAATCTTCGACGGGGGGGCGTCCGGTCAGCTTGGTGTGGCCTTCTGACGGCGCCCGTCAACGTTCGGTGGCGAACGGCGCAGATTCGGTGACACACGGCACCTGGCGCGTGAAGCGGCTGTGCCGCAGCTAGGCGCACAATTCAAGCACATGATGGAATGGGATTGAGTCAATTACCAATGGGAGAGGCCGCTTTTATGACCCGCTCCTAGGCGCCGGAACTGACGGGAACGTGCTGCGGTCCCGAATCTGAAGGGGAGCTAGTTCGGGACCGCTACGTACAGGCCTGGATGCAAAAGCGGCGACGGCTAAGCCCGACACGATTCGCAAATCTCCGAATCGGGGTGACCCGTTGCTAGCGATTGTCCGGCAGCGTCTCCCGTCGCACCTCCCGTATCCCTTGGAAGACCTGCGTGATCGATACCACTGACAGGGCGTAGAACACCCATAGAGGGAACGTGGAATCAACCCACAGAGCGCAGATGATCGCTGCCACTGCGCAGATCGAGAGAGCTACGGCCGCCCATTGGATGCGTTCCAGGCCGCGCCAGGGTCCGTGCACTGCCGATCACACTCCGCTTCTGTAGATGGTGGTTGCGCTTAGCGGACCTATGCCTTGGGCACAACGACCGTTGCTGCCCCTCCTAGGGCGCCGAGAGCTGCCCACGTAAGGCAGGACTCTCCAGCATCCTTCAGTGAGCCTCCCGTAGTGCGCTCGCCTACCGCTCCTCCTAGGCAGCCGCCCAAGGCTCCTGCCAGGATAGGTCCACCAACCAGATTCCCTACGACGGCTCCTGCTGTGGCGGCCCCTGCTGCGGCCAGAGTGGCCGCGAAATCAAAGAGCCCATTCGGGTCGGTTCGGTTGATGGGGTCGCCTTCGGCGTAGAGGTACGCGTTGGTTTCCTGGCCGCTGGGGTCGGTGGTGGTGAAGCGGGCGAGGTTGGGGTCGTAGGAGCGGGCGCCCATTTTGTAGAGGCCGGTGGGGTCGAGGTAGGTGCCGGCGTAGCGGTAGGGCTGGGGGACTGCTTCTACGGGGGTGGTGCGGGGTTGGCCGGTGGGGGTGTAGGTGTAGCTGTTGACGCGGGTGCCGGTGGGGTCGGTGAGGGCGAGGACGTTGCCGGTGGCGTCGGTGAGGTAGTAGTAGCTCTTGCCGTCCCTCGTCATGGAGTTGAGGGTTCCCGCCGGTTCGCGGACAAATCCCGTGTCCTGGTTGCCAGTTGTGGACGCGGCGAGTCCGGTCTGGGTCTGGTGGAACCAGGTGTCGCCGATCCGGATGCGTTCGGTGTTTCCGGTGTCGGCGTTCTCCACGGGGTACGTGGTCGAGCCGGCCGTGATCGAGGTCTGCTGGCCGAAGTCGTTCCAGGTTTCGCCGGTGCGTGCGGCTCCCCCGCCGGGCGTGGCGGCGGTTTCGTTGCCGTTGGCGTCGTAGGACCAGCCGGTGGTGGACATGTTCGTGGTGGCGAGCTGGCCCGCGTCGTTGTAGCCGTAGCCGATGGCGGTGGGGCAGTTGGGCGGTGCGGACGATATGTACTTCAGGTTGCCGGCCGTATCCGTGCAGTACTTCCAGGATCCGGCGTCCGCGCCGGTGCTGTTGGTGTCCCGGGCGGTGTCGAGGCGGCCGGCGTCGTTGTAGGTGTAGGTGGTTTTGCGGTGGGTGGCGTCCAGGTTGTCGGTGCGGGTGTAGATCTTGACGCCGTTCTTGTCCGCGCTCGCGCCGGCGGGGCGGTAGGTGTAGGTGTAGGCGAGGTCGACGAGGGTGCCCTTGGGTGAGGTCGCCTTGATGGTGGTGGGTTTCCCGTCGGCGTCCAGGGTCACGCTCTGCACCGTGTTGCCGGGGTAAGTGGTGGTGGTGCGGTGGTCGTTGGCGTCGTAGTCGTACGTCGTCGTCCGGCCGTCGGGGGCCTTCAGGTACCGGAGGCGGTCGGCGTCGTCCCAGGTGTAGTCGGTGGTGCCGGACGGGTCGGTGTAGGTGTCGACGTTTCCGTCCGGGGTGTAGGTGAGCACCGACTGGGAGTCGTCCTGGAGGGTGCGGACGGTTTCGCGGCCCAGGCCGTCGTAGGCGTGCTTGACCGTGCCGGTCTGGTCGGTGCGCTGGGTGAGGTTGCCGTCCAGGTCGTAGACGTACGTCACCGACAGGCCGCCGCTCGTGGTGACTTTGCGGACCTCGTCGAGGTTGTCGTACGTGTACGTGGAGGTGATGCCGCGGCCGTCCGTGACCGTTCTGGGGCGGCCCAGCGCGTCGTACGTCGCGGTGGTGGCGCCCTGGGGTGCGGGCGGGGCGGACTTGGTGAGGTTGCCCTGGTCGTCGTAGGTGAAGCTGGTGGTCTTGCCCCGGGCGTCCTTGATCGTGCAGCGCTGGCCGACGAAGCCGCCGCACGTCGGCGTCGACGGGTTGTACGTCGAGCTCGTCGTGGAGCCGCCCGTGCCGGACACGGCGACCGACGTGGTGTTGCCGACCGCGTCGTAGGCGTACGTCGACTTGGTGTTGTCGGGGGTGGTGAAGGTGTCGGGGACGTCCATGCCGGCCTTGTTCAGCCAGGGCGTGAACGAGGCCAGCGCGCCGGTCGGGAGTTTGGCGGAGGTCGGGTTGTTGCGGTTGTCCCAGCCGTAGGTGGTGACGTTGCCCGGGGTGTTGCCCGTGCCCAACGCGTCGGTCGCGGTCTGGGTGAGGTGCTTGGTGTAGGTCTTCGCGCGGTGGTGCTTGAGCGGGTCGGTGACCGTCGCGACCTCGCCGTCCGCGTTGTGCTCGTACGTGGTCGACTTGCTCGTCGGGTCGGTGACCGTGGTGGTGCCCGCCGCGTACGGGGTCGCGGCCGAGTAGCCGAGGGTCCAGGTCGGTTCGCCGCCGCCGGAGCCGCCAGCCTCGTAGAACTGCTTGTAGGAGGTGAGGCGGTTCTGGTCGTCGTAGCCGAACAGGATCGCCCGGCTCTCGGAGGTGGTCATCTTCGACAGGCGCCCGTCGCTGTCCCAGTTGTACTTGGTGACGTTGCCCTCGGCGTCGGTGGTCTCGTCGATCCGCCCGCTGCTGTCCAGGTGGTATTTGACGGTGCGGCCGGTGCTGTCGTGGGCGTTCCAGTGCGTCGCGTCCTGGCGCTCCAG
>NZ_NNBJ01000041.1:0-3309 GCF_002803085.1 Streptomyces sp. CB01201
GCTTCCGGGTTCGGAATGTAACCGGGCGTTTCCCTAACGCTATGACCACCGAAACACTATGAAGTTGAACTCAAACCGGCAAACGGGAGTTCATTGCTTCAGAACAAACACAGTGGACGCGAGCAACTGAGGACAAGCCCTCGGCCTATTAGTACCAGTCAGCTCCACCCGTTACCGGGCTTCCACATCTGGCCTATCAACCCAGTCGTCTACTGGGAGCCTTACCCTCTCAAGGAGGTGGGAACACTCATCTCGAAGCAGGCTTCCCGCTTAGATGCTTTCAGCGGTTATCCTTTCCGAACGTAGCCAACCAGCCATGCCCTTGGCAGGACAACTGGCACACCAGAGGTTCGTCCGTCCCGGTCCTCTCGTACTAGGGACAGCCCTTCTCAATGTTCCTGCGCGCGCAGCGGATAGGGACCGAACTGTCTCACGACGTTCTAAACCCAGCTCGCGTACCGCTTTAATGGGCGAACAGCCCAACCCTTGGGACCGACTCCAGCCCCAGGATGCGACGAGCCGACATCGAGGTGCCAAACCATCCCGTCGATATGGACTCTTGGGGAAGATCAGCCTGTTATCCCCGGGGTACCTTTTATCCGTTGAGCGACGGCGCTTCCACAAGCCACCGCCGGATCACTAGTCCCGACTTTCGTCCCTGCTCGACCCGTCGGTCTCACAGTCAAGCTCCCTTGTGCACTTACACTCAACACCTGATTGCCAACCAGGCTGAGGGAACCTTTGGGCGCCTCCGTTACTCTTTAGGAGGCAACCGCCCCAGTTAAACTACCCATCAGACACTGTCCCTGATCCGGATCACGGACCGAGGTTAGACATCCAGCACGACCAGAGTGGTATTTCAACGACGACTCCACAACCACTGGCGTGGCCGCTTCAAAGTCTCCCACCTATCCTACACAAGCCGAACCGAACACCAATATCAAACTGTAGTAAAGGTCCCGGGGTCTTTCCGTCCTGCTGCGCGAAACGAGCATCTTTACTCGTAGTGCAATTTCACCGGGCCTATGGTTGAGACAGTCGAGAAGTCGTTACGCCATTCGTGCAGGTCGGAACTTACCCGACAAGGAATTTCGCTACCTTAGGATGGTTATAGTTACCACCGCCGTTTACTGGCGCTTAAGTTCTCAGCTTCGCCACACCGAAATGTGACTAACCGGTCCCCTTAACGTTCCAGCACCGGGCAGGCGTCAGTCCGTATACATCGCCTTACGGCTTCGCACGGACCTGTGTTTTTAGTAAACAGTCGCTTCTCGCTGGTCTCTGCGGCCACCCCCAGCTCACCAAGTAAATTGGATCACCAGTGATGGCCCCCCTTCTCCCGAAGTTACGGGGGCATTTTGCCGAGTTCCTTAACCATAGTTCACCCGAACGCCTCGGTATTCTCTACCTGACCACCTGAGTCGGTTTAGGGTACGGGCCGCCATGAAACTCGCTAGAGGCTTTTCTCGACAGCATAGGATCATCCACTTCACCACAATCGGCTCGGCATCAGGTCTCAGCCTTAACGTGCGACGGATTTGCCTACCGCACGGCCTACACCCTTACCCCGGGACAACCACCGCCCGGGCTGGACTACCTTCCTGCGTCACCCCATCGCTTACCTACTACAAGTCTGGGTCACCGGCTCCACCACTTTCCTTTCCCCGAAGGGTCCGGAACGGCTTCACGGGCTTAGCATCGCCTGATTCGATATTGGGCGTTTCAAAGCGGGTACCGGAATATCAACCGGTTGTCCATCGACTACGCCTGTCGGCCTCGCCTTAGGTCCCGACTTACCCTGGGCAGATCAGCTTGACCCAGGAACCCTTAGTCAATCGGCGCACACGTTTCTCACGTGTGTATCGCTACTCATGCCTGCATTCTCACTCGTGAACCGTCCACCACTAGCTTCCGCTGCGGCTTCACCCGGCACACGACGCTCCCCTACCCATCCATACAGGCGTTGGCCCTATACGTATGAATGACACGACTTCGGCGGTACGCTTGAGCCCCGCTACATTGTCGGCGCGGAATCACTTGACCAGTGAGCTATTACGCACTCTTTCAAGGGTGGCTGCTTCTAAGCCAACCTCCTGGTTGTCTCTGCGACTCCACATCCTTTCCCACTTAGCGTACGCTTAGGGGCCTTAGTCGATGCTCTGGGCTGTTTCCCTCTCGACCATGGAGCTTATCCCCCACAGTCTCACTGCCGCGCTCTCACTTACCGGCATTCGGAGTTTGGCTAAGGTCAGTAACCCGGTAGGGCCCATCGCCTATCCAGTGCTCTACCTCCGGCAAGAAACACACGACGCTGCACCTAAATGCATTTCGGGGAGAACCAGCTATCACGGAGTTTGATTGGCCTTTCACCCCTAACCACAGGTCATCCCCCAGGTTTTCAACCCTGGTGGGTTCGGTCCTCCACGACCTCTTACAGCCGCTTCAACCTGCCCATGGCTAGATCACTCCGCTTCGGGTCTAGAGCGTGCAACTCAAACGCCCTGTTCGGACTCGCTTTCGCTACGGCTTCCCCACACGGGTTAACCTCGCTACACACCGCTAACTCGCAGGCTCATTCTTCAAAAGGCACGCAGTCACGACTGTATGTGCAAGCACATACAGCGACGCTCCCACGGCTTGTAGGCACACGGTTTCAGGTACTATTTCACTCCGCTCCCGCGGTACTTTTCACCATTCCCTCACGGTACTATCCGCTATCGGTCACCAGGGAATATTTAGGCTTAGCGGGTGGTCCCGCCAGATTCACACGGGATTTCTCGGGCCCCGTGCTACTTGGGTGTCTCTCAAACGAGCCGTTGATGTTTCAGCTACGGGGGTCTTACCCTCTACGCCGGACCTTTCGCATGTCCTTCGCCTACACCAACGGTTTCTGACTCGCCTCACAGCCGGCAGACTGTGAAAGAGAGATCCCACAACCCCGCATGCGCAACCCCTGCCGGGTATCACACGCATACGGTTTGGCCTCATCCGGTTTCGCTCGCCACTACTCCCGGAATCACGGTTGTTTTCTCTTCCTGAGGGTACTGAGATGTTTCACTTCCCCTCGTTCCCTCCACATACCCTATGTGTTCAGGTATGGGTGACAGCCCATGACGACTGCCGGGTTTCCCCATTCGGAAACCCCCGGATCAAAGCCTGGTTGACGGCTCCCCGGGGACTATCGTGGCCTCCCACGTCCTTCATCGGTTCCTGGTGCCAAGGCATCCACCGTGCGCCCTTAAAAACTTGGCCACAGATGCTCGCGTCCACTGTGCAGTTCTCAAACAACGACCAGCCACCCATCACCCC
>NZ_NNBJ01000042.1 GCF_002803085.1 Streptomyces sp. CB01201
CCATCCCGACAGCGTCCCACCTAAACCGCCACCACACCCACCAAACTTACGAAAAGATCAGTAAGCGCGCGTATTCGGGGTGGTACGGCTTGTACAGATCACTGTCGACGTCGACGAACCCGCCCCGGGCATCGAGCTGTTCGGCGATGAGCTGAGCCACCCGGGTCTTGCCGGCGCCGGGTTGCCCCAGCAGGAACACAGCGGTGGCTGGGTCCTGTGGGGTGGGCCCGGTCAGATGGTCCGGCACGATGTCGGCGACGAATATGCGCCGGTTCTCGGCTGCTGGCAGCTGGTACCGAGTGGCGTCGTCCTGCGGCTGGCTCACGCTCCGGGCTCCATCAGCTCGTGGAGCCGGGCGGAGTAGGCGGCACGGACGCGGGCGATGTGCTCGGTGTCCTCGGCCTTCAGGGCGCGCCGCTCCTGCTGGCATTCGCTGCGCAGCCGCCGGTACTCGGCGATCTCGGCGACCGTGCCGGGACGGCTCTCGGCATCGGCGATGAGGGCACTGTAGGCGCCGACCACGCCGTTGATCGCCTCGATGGCCGCCTCGTAGGCGACGGACTGCTCCGAGGACCAGCGGTACGGACGCAGGCTGCCGATCACGGGTTCGTTCTGTGCTGAATCCGTATTACTCATAGGGCGTTGCTCCTTAAGGGCGTGAGAAGGGTTGTCAGAGCGGTTCGGCGGCAAAGGTGCCGTCGCCGAGCGGAAGGGCGGTCAGTTCGAAGTCGCGCGGGTGGCCGTCGATCTGGTGGGTGATGACGCTGCCGGGCGGGCGGGTGCTCGTGTACTGGACAGGATGGCCGTCCGGACCGGTAGTGCGGAGCAGGGTGTATTCACGCAGCCGGCGCGGGGGCTCCACCGGGGCGGTGCTGGCGGCCAGTTGGGCTGCGCGGGAGGCGTGCAGCCCCGCGAGGGCGGCGCGGGCCAGGGCGATGACGGCGGCTGCGCAGACCGTGCTGAGCAGACCGGGCACAGCGGGGGAGACCAGGGACAGCAGGGACACGAAAGACCTCCGAGAGGGAGCCGGGGCGGCGCCGAAGTGGCGGGCCGGGCCGACTATCAAGGAGTGGAGGGTTAGCCCCGCAACCCCTTCCTACCTGCCGGTTCCCGACCGCGGCTGAGGTCAGCTGTCGCCGTCCGGTTCTGGCTCCGCATCGTGGGGCAGGACGCGTGGGGTGTCATGGTTCGCCCAGTCCGCCAGAGGGGGAGCGCTCG
Source organism: Streptomyces sp. CB01201 (assembly GCF_002803085.1). Taxonomy (GTDB): domain Bacteria; phylum Actinomycetota; class Actinomycetes; order Streptomycetales; family Streptomycetaceae; genus Streptomyces; species Streptomyces hundungensis. The sequence goes on from NZ_NNBJ01000042.1 coordinate 1,219, forward strand.
GGGCGTCGCCATCCCAGTTGAGCCGGGCGGGGGCAGCATCCAGACGGGCGAACGCCTGGCGGAAGGCGTTCAGGGCGTCGGCATTGAGTTCATAGGCGGACGCTTGCCTCCATCCGTCTGTGAGACTGCCCCCGTAGACCACGGTGATCGGGGCCTCGGTCCCCTCGGCCCACCAGCCGCGCTTGAAGCCCCGCTTGAGAGCGTTGGTGAGGGCGACGGTGGGGCCGCGCAACCCGCCTTCGAACTCCGACCGCAGCACTGCGGCGTCGAGGTGGCCGCCAGCATCAACAATGCGACGGGCGAAGTCCCGGGCAACCGGGTTGAGGGTGGACAGGAACGTCACAGCCCGTTCAGCGTTCCAGTCGGTTTCGACCGTGACCGCAAGCTCGCTGCGGTGTTCCGTGAACAGATCGAGCAGCTTGCGTTCGAACTCCTTGCTGCTGGCCTCAATGGTGATCCTCAAGAAATGCCCCTCTCTCTATGTCGGTGCTGTTGAGTACTACAGGATTATGTCGAGTGGCCGGCCGGACGTCCAGCGTTTTCTGGTCACAGAAGACATAGGGCTCTACAGGAACCGCAAGCCCGCTTGAGGTCCGCGGGGCGGGCGTCGAGTCAGTGCGGGGACGGATGGGCGGTCGGCGAGATCGTGGTCGAGACCGTCGGCACGGGCTTGTCGATCTCGACCTTCTTTATGCCGTGCGAGATGTAGGAGCCGAAGGTGATCACCGCGACCGCCGCGGTGAGCGCAAGGGCCACTCGCTCGCCCTTGGTCATGCCCATGGGAGGAGCGGTCGGCGTGGTGGGGAGGGTCGGTTGGGACCACTGGTAGACGCCGACGTAGGCGAGGATTCCCATGATCGTCCATACGGCGGTGCTGAAGTCGAACGTGACCTGCACTGGCTGTGGCCCCTCAAGGCGTCGTAAAGCGGTCCGTACCGCGAGCGGCTCAGGCGCGGGTGTGCTTCGGCTCGGCCGAGTCGGCAGAGGACGCCTGGAGGGTTGGGTTCCGGCCGGGGTGTTTGCGTCACGTCTCGACGGGCCCTGGCCTGCGAGGGCTGATCGGGCGCCTGGTTCGGAGCCAAATGGACTGCCTGCCTCTGTCCTGAACTGGCGCACATGGAACGGGAGTTAGGGGGAATGAAGGCCGTTTCTTTCGGATGTCTGTGTGAGCGTGTGTCCCCTCCCGGGGCCAGTGGGGCTGCCGGGACGAATCTTCCGTAGGGGAAAAGCATGCACACACCTTCGTTCGGCATGCCCAGGGGGCGCGCGAGATCCCGTACCCGTTACCCGGTGGTCGCGGCGGTGGCCGTGGCCGCACTGGCCGGCTCCGCTCTGCCCGCCCTCGCCTCACCCGCCGCTCCGCATGCGGCGGGATCGGCGTGGGGCAAGAAGACCGACATCGCGTTACCGCCGCTCGCGGGCGGCACCAACACCGCCCCGGCGTCCAAGCGCGCCGCACCGCCGAGCGCGGACCGCCAGGCCTGGCACACCCGCCAGCAAACACGCGGAGCCGCCAACAGTCCACGCACCAGCACCCGTTCAGGAATGACATCCGCCGGCACTCCGCCACAGGGCCAGGGCGAGGTCCCCTGGCACACGTACTACGGGCTGCGGCTGTCGAAGTCGGTAGCGGTCAAGGTCGACTACTCGACCGGCAACCTCCTGGTCGCCGCCACCGACTTCGACATCGCGGGTGTCGCGGGCAAGCTGACCTGGACCCGCACCTACAACTCCCTGGACGCGCCGTGGGGTTCGGTCTCCCACGCCTGGTGGCTCGGCTACGAGCGCTACCTGGACACCGACCCGACGACGTCGGTCGACCTCTACGACCAGTCCGGTGCCCGCGTCTCCTTTACGAAGAACGCCGACGGTAGCTTCACCGCCCCGGCCGGGTACTCGCTGGACCTGAAGAAGAACAGCGACAGCACATACACCCTCACCGACCGCAAGTCGGGCACGCGGGACACCTACGACCAGTACGGCAACCTGACCCGCATCGCGGACCGCAACGGCAACCACCAGAGCGTGGAACGCGACCGCGACGCCAACAACGCGGTCACCGGCATCAAGGTCACCGACGACGGCTCGGGCCGCTCGATCACCCTGGAGCGCCAGGACGCGACGCACTGGAACGCCCACGACAGCACCGGCCGCACCGTCAAATAC
>NZ_NNBJ01000005.1:0-235668 GCF_002803085.1 Streptomyces sp. CB01201
CTGCGCATCAGTCAACGGCACACCCAAACCAACGACCGCCTGATCCAAACGAAATGGCCTAGGCCCGGCGCGCGGCCGCCGCCCGCTTGCGGTGCTCGCCGCGCAGCACGAGCGAGGGCCACTCGTCGCCGTACGCCCCGCAGGCGCAGACCGACCACAGCGACCACTGCTGGGGCACCGAGTAGTACGGCACCAGCACGCGCGCCGTGCGCAGCCGCGACAGCCTCACCGGGACCAGCGCGGGCAGCACATCCGGTGCCTGCCCGGCCAGGATCGCCCTGCGGCACGAGGGGCAGGCAGGGCGCCGGTCGGCCGCCGCCTCGCGCGGCCCGGTGCGCCGCCTGGCGCGCCGGCGGTGCTGCTGACGGACGGGTTCGCGGGTCCGGCCGGCCGCCGTGTGCAGCGGGTTGTAGAAGCAGCGCTCGGCAGGCTTCGGCACGGGTTGCCCGGCCGCTCGGGCATGGACGGCCGCGAACCGTTCGAGCGCGCGGTCGGCGAGCACCGCCGCGGCCGCGAGGTCGGGCAGATCGGCCGCCTCGTCGAGCAGTTTGCCCGCCGCCTGGAAGGCGTCGAAGGCCCAGGCGCAGTCGCCCTGGGCGCGCGGATCGGCGACGCCGGGCGTCAACGGTCCTGTACTGGAGGGGAGTTCGGTGGCACGCAGCACATCGCCGACGGCCGTCACCCGCGCGGACACCAGCCGGTCGAGCCGCTCACGCGCCGCCGCCCACTCGTCGAGGACCAGCTGCTGCTGTTCCTTCGACAGCTCCCCGGCCCGCCGCTCGGGCACGGCAGGACGCAGCCGCTCCATGAACCACCAACGCCTCAGCACCTTGCCTCCCTCGCCCCCACGGGCCCTAAGCTACTGGAGAGTCGGGGCCCCGCAGGGGCCGCCGCAGTCGCCCGACCCTCGTGAAGGGACACGCGTTGACCAGCGATGTCATAGTCGATCTCGCCGGCGCTCGGCGAGGAGTTCACCCGTGACCCCTACCGGGTCTACGCGGAACTGCGGACCCAGGGGCCGGTGCACCGGATCCGGATGCCCGAGGGGGCGGAGGCCTGGCTCGTGGTCGGGTACGAGGCCGGCCGGGCCGCGCTCGCCGACGGCCGGCTCTCCAAGGAGTGGCGCAATGCCGCGCCCGGGCTCGGCGTGAAACCGGTCTCGGCCGGCATCACCATGCTCAGCTCCGACGCCCCGGACCACACCCGGCTGCGCAAGCTGGTGACCCGCGCGTTCACCCCTCGCCGGGTGGATGAACTCGCCCCGCGCGTACAGGAGATGACCGACGGGTTCGTGGACGCGATGCTCGCCGCCCCGGACCGCCGGGCCGACCTCGTCGAGGCGCTCTCCTTCCCGCTGCCGATCACCGTCATCTGCGAACTCATCGGTGTGCCCGCCCTCGACCAGGACGCCTTCCGGCACTGGTCCAACATCTCCCTCTCGGCGCCTCTGCTCGAAGACCGGCTCGCCGCCTCCCGGTCGACCAACGGCTATCTGAAGCGACTCCTGGAGGACAAGCGCGCCCAGCCCGGCGACGACCTGATCAGCGCACTGATCCACACGGCCGACCAGGAGGGCGGCGACCGTCTGTCGCAGAACGAACTCCTCGGCATGGCCTGGGTGTTGCTCGTCGCGGGTCATGAGACGACCGTCAACCTCATCTCCAACGGCATGCTCGCGCTGCTGCGTCATCCGGACCAACTGGCCGCGCTGCGGGCCGACTTCGACGGCCTCATCGACAACGCGGTCGAGGAGATGCTGCGCTACGACGGCCCGGTCGAGACACCGACGTACCGGTTCACTCGGGAGCCCGTCGACATCGCCGGCACCCTCGTCCCCGGCGGCGGTGAGCTGGTGCTCGTGGCGCTCGCCGACGCCGACCGCGACCCGGCCCGCTACCCGGAGCCGGACCGCTTCGACATCCGGCGCGACGCGCGGGGCCATGTCGCCTTCGGGCACGGCATCCACTACTGCCTGGGCGCCCCGCTGGCCCGCCTTGAGGCCCGGATCGCGGTCCGTACCCTCCTCGACCGGTGCCCGGACCTCGCTCTCGACATCGACCCGGCCGCACTCCCGTGGCGCACCGGCATGATGATCCGAGGCCCCCAACGGCTGCCGGTGCGCTGGTAGTTCAGCCGTCGGCGGCCTCCGCGCCCGGGATCTCGGCCACCGGTACGACCCGCCGCTCACGGCGTGACACCTCGCACGCCTCCGCGATGCGCAGCGCGTGCAGGGCGTCCCGCCCGTCGCAGGGGTTCGCCGCCTCGCCCCGTACGACCCGGACGAAGGCGTCCAGTTCGGCCTCGTACGCGGGGGCGAACCGCTCCAGGAAGCCGGTCCACGGCTTCTCGGGCCGGGCCGGGCCGTACGGTTCGGCCGAGGTCAGCGGGGTGCGGTCGTCCAGACCGACCGCGAACTGGTCGCGCTCTCCGGCCAGTTCGAGCCGTACGTCGTAGCCCGCGCCGTTGCAGCGGGTCGCCGTCGCGGTCGCGAGCGTGCCGTCGTCCAGGGTGAGGACGACGGCCGCCGTGTCGATGTCGTCCGCCGCGCGGAACATCGCCGGCCCGGCGTCCGAGCCCATCGCGTACACCTCGACGACCTCGCGGCCGGTCACCCAGCGCACGATGTCGAAGTCGTGGACCAGGCAGTCGCGGTAGAGCCCACCGGACAGCGGGAGATAGGCGGCGGGCGGCGGCGCCGGGTCGGAGGTGACGGCCCGTACGGTGTGCAGCCGGCCGAGCCGTCCCGAGCGCACGAGCTCCCGGGCGCGCCGGTAGCCCGCGTCGAAGCGGCGCATGAAGCCGAGCTGGAGCTCGGTGCCCGCCGCCTCGACCGCGCCGAGCGCGGTCAGGGTGCCCGGCACGTCCAGGGCGACCGGTTTCTCGCAGAACGCGGGGAGCCCGGCGCGGGCGGCGTCCGCGATGAGCCCGGCGTGCGCGGCGGTCGCCGAGGCGATCACCACCGCGTCGGCTGCGGCGAGTGCCTCCGGCACGGTGGCGGCGGCCGTCGCGCCGGTGAGCGCCGCGACCTCGGCGGCCCGCGCCGCGTCGGCGTCCACGACCACCAGCTGCCCGACCTCGGGGTGGCGGGCCAGGACTCCGGCATGGAAGGCGCCGATCCGTCCCGTCCCGATCAGTGCGATGCGCATGGCCACACCGTGGCCGTGCCAGCTGGTCCTGTCAAGACTTTGTCCTGACAATCGAACTTCACGACTTCCCGTCAACATCCCCGGGCACTACGCTCGCCCCGTGCCCAAGCAGCCCAGACCGCCGATGGACTTCCCGAAGCCGCTCCAGCTCAGCGTGGACCGCACCAGCCCGGTCCCGCTCTACTTCCAGCTCTCGCAGCAGCTGGAGGCGGCCATCGAGAAGGGCACCCTCACACCCGGCAGCCTCCTCGGCAACGAGATCGACCTCGCCCATCGGCTCGGGCTCTCCCGGCCCACCGTCCGCCAGGCCATCCAGGCCCTGGTCGACAAGGGCCTCCTGGTGCGCCGCCGGGGCGTCGGGACCCAGGTCGTGCACAGCCAGGTCAAACGTCCGCTGGAGCTGAGCAGCCTCTTCGACGACCTGGAGGCGGCCGGGCAGAAGCCCGCCACCACCGTCCTGCGCAACACCTTCGAGCCGGCCACCGCCGAGGTCGCGGCCGCGCTCGGGGTGCCCGAGGGCAGCGACGTCCACCTGGTGGAGCGGCTGCGGTACGCGCACGGCGAGCCCATGGCCCGGCTGCGCAACCACCTGCCGGCCGGGCTGCTGCCGCTGGACACCGAGTATCTGGAGGGCACCGGGCTCTACCGGCTGATGCGGGGCGCGGGCATCACCCTGCACAGCGCGCGTCAGACGGTGGGCGCGCGGGCGGCCACCGCGCGGGAGGCCGACCTGCTCACCGAGGCGGTGGGCGCCCCGCTGCTCACCATGCAGCGCACCACCTTCGACGACACCGGCCGGGCCGTGGAGTTCGGCTCGCACCTCTACCGGGCCTCGCGCTACTCCTTCGAGTTCCAGCTGCTCGTACGGCCCTGAGTACGGCCCTGGGTACGGCCCTGAGGTTTCCGCCACCCGGACCGCGTACCGAGTCAGAATGTTCGGACAAACCATTGACGGTGCCACGGGCCCGCCGCTAGAACTCACGTGCCGCAACCGGGCGGCCGGGACAGAAGGCGGAACCCATGCGCACATCCCGCACGGCAACCACGGCAACCACGGCGGTCATGGCCGCCGCCGCACTGGCGCTCACGGTCGGTGGCTGTAGCAGTTCGGGGGGCAAGGGCTCCGAGGACAGGGGCTCCGCGCCGGCGAGCGCGGGCAAGGCGGTCGGCACCCCCCGTCTCAAGATCGCGATGGTGACCCACTCCGGCGAGGGCGACACGTTCTGGGACATCGTGCAGAGCGGCGCGAAACAGGCCGCCGCCAAGGACAACGTCGACTTCCTGTACTCGGCGAACAAGGAAGGCCAGCAGCAGGCGCAGCTGGTGCAGGCCGCCATCGATCAGAAGGTGGACGGCCTGATCGTCACGCTCGCCAAGCCCGAGGCCGTCAAGGACGTCGTCAAGAAGGCCGTCGCCGCCGGGATACCCGTCGTCACCATCAACTCCGGGGCCGACTACTCCCGGGCCGTCGGCGCCCTCGGCCATATCGGCCAGGACGAGGAGGTGGCCGGAGAGGCGGTCGGCGACGAGCTCAGCAGACGCGGAAGGAAGAAGGCCCTCTGCGTGCTCCACGAGCAGGGCAACGTCTCCCTGGAGCAACGCTGTGCGGGTGTGAAGAAGACGTTCCGGGGCAGCGTCGAGAACCTGAACGTGGACGGCACCAACACGCCCGCCTCCACCTCCTCCATCGAGGCGAAGCTCCAGTCGGCCAAGGACATCGACGCGGTCGTCACGCTCGGCGCGCCGATGGCGGCGGCCGCGGTCCAGGCCAAGGGTGACGCGGGCAGCTCGGCCGAGATCGACACCTTCGACCTGAACGCGGCCGTGATCAAGCAGTTCAAGGCCCAGCAGATCGGCTTCGCCGTCGACCAGCAGCCCTACCTCCAGGGCTACCTCGCCGTCGACGAGTTGTGGCTGAACAAGACCAACGGTGACGTCATCGGCGGCGGCCGGCCGGTCCTCACCGGACCCGCGATCGTCACCGGCAAGGACGTGCCGACGCTGGAGAAGTACACCGCCCGCGGTACCCGATGATCGCCCGCCGACCCGGCGTGACCCATACTTGGGCGGCCGGGGCAGGCCTGAACCAGCCCCGGCGGCACCCGGTGGTACAGCAAGAAGGGCACGGCGTCGTGGCAAGGGTTCGGACAGGGGTACGCGTCATGGGCGCGGTGCTGGCAGCGGTGCTCGGAGTCTCCTTGGCGGGGTGCAGCAGCACCGGCGGCAAGCGCGCCGAGGACGCGCGCAAGTCCGCGCAGGCCCAGGGCAGGGCCGCGGTGAACACGCCCCACTGGAAGTTCGCGATGGTCACCCACTCGGGCGACGGCGACACGTTCTGGGACATCGTGCAGAGCGGCGCCAAGCAGGCGGCCGTCAAGGACAACATCGACTTCCTCTACTCGCACAGCGACCAGGGGCAGCAGCAGGCCCAGTTCGTGCAGGCGGCCATCGACCAGAAGGTGGACGGCCTGATCGTCACGCTCGCAAAGCCGGACGCCCTCAAGGACGTCGTGGCCAAGGCCGAGAAGGCCGGCATCCCGGTGATCACGGTGAACTCGGGCTCGGAGAAGTCCAAGGAGTTCGGGGCGCTCACCCACATCGGCCAGGACGAGACCATCGCGGGCGAGGCCGTCGGCGAGGAGCTCACCAAGCGCGGCCGGAAGAAGGCGCTCTGCGTCCTGCACGAGCAGGGCAACGTCGGCCACGAACAGCGCTGCGCCGGCACCAAGCAGGCGTTCAAGGGCGAGGTGCAGAACCTCTACGTCACCGGCACCAGCATGCCCGACGTGCAGTCCTCCATCGAGGCCAAGCTCCAGGCGGACCCGTCCATCGACGCGGTCGTGACCCTGGGCGCGCCCTTCGCGGACACCGCCGTCAAGGCCAAGCAGTCGGCCGGCAGCTCCGCCGAGATCGACACCTTCGACCTCAACGAGAAGGTCGCCGCGTCACTCAAGGCCGGCACCCTCGGCTTCGCCGTCGACCAGCAGCCCTACCTCCAGGGGTACGAGGCGGTGGACCTGCTCTGGCTCTACAAGTACAACGCCGATGTGCTCGGCGGCGGGCGCCCGGTGCTGACCGGACCGCAGATCATCACCAAGGACCAGGCCGCCGCGCTGGAGGCGTACACGAAGCGGGGGACCCGATGACCGCGACCGACATCGCCGGGGACGAGCGCCTGCTGCGCCGCTCGGTCTGGCGCAAGATCCTCGGCCGTCCCGAACTCGGCTCGGTGGTCGGGGCCGCGGCCGTCTTCCTCTTCTTCTCGGTCGTCGCCGACAGCTTCCTCCAGCCCTCCAGCCTCTCGACCGTCCTGTACGCGGCCTCGACGATCGGCATCATGGCGGTGCCGGTGGCGCTGCTCATGATCGGCGGCGAGTTCGACCTGTCGGCCGGCGTCCTCGTGACGACGTCGGCGCTCGTCTCGTCGATGTTCAGCTACCAGATGACGGCGAACGTCTGGGTGGGCGTGCTGGTCTCGCTGCTCGTCACCGTCGCCATCGGCGCGTTCAACGGCTTCATGCTGACCCGCACCAAGCTGCCCAGCTTCATCATCACGCTCGGCACGTTCCTGATGCTGACCGGCCTCAACCTCGGCTTCACCAAGCTGATCAGCGGCACGGTCTCGACGAAGTCCATCGCCGACATGGAGGGCTTCGAGTCGGCGAAGAAGCTCTTCGCCTCCCAGCTCACCATCGGCTCGGTCAGTCTGAAGGTCACCATCCTGTGGTGGTTCGCCCTGGTCGCGATCGCCACCTGGATCCTGCTGCGGACCCGCTTCGGCAACTGGATCTTCGCGGTGGGCGGCGAGGCGGACGCGGCCCGTGCGGTGGGCGTACCGGTCTTCAAGACGAAGATCGGCCTCTACATGGGCGTCGCCTTCGCCGCCTGGGTCTCGGGCCAGCACCTGCTGTTCTCGTTCGACGTGGTGCAGTCCGGCGAGGGCGTCGGCAACGAGCTGATCTACATCATCGCGGCCGTCATCGGCGGCTGTCTGATCACCGGCGGCTACGGCTCGGCGATCGGCTCCGCGGTCGGCGCGTTCATCTTCGGCATGACCAGCAAGGGCATCGTGTACGCGGAGTGGAACCCCGACTGGTTCAAGTTCTTCCTCGGAGCGATGCTCCTGCTCGCCACCCTGCTCAACGCATGGGTGCGCAAGCGGGCGGAGGCGACAGCATGACGACGAACCCGCAGACGACGCCGGCCACGACGGACGGGCGCACCGCGCTCGTCGAGCTCGACGACGTCAGCAAGTACTACGGCAACATCCGTGCCCTCGAAGGGGTCTCCCTGGAGGTCCACGCCGGGGAGATCACCTGCGTACTGGGGGACAACGGCGCGGGCAAGTCGACCCTCATCAAGATCATCGCGGGGCTCCACCGGCACGACGCCGGAACCTTCCGCATCGAGGGCGAGGACGTCTCGCTGAGCAACCCCCGCGAGGCCCTGGACCGCGGCATCGCCACCGTCTACCAGGACCTGGCCGTGGTCCCGCTGATGCCGGTCTGGCGCAACTTCTTCCTCGGCTCCGAGCCCACGAAGGGCAAGGGCCCCTTCAGGCGGCTCGACGTCGAGAGGATGCGTGCCACCACCCGCGCCGAGCTGCTGCGCATGGGCATCGACCTGCGGGACGTGGACCAGCCGATCGGCACCCTGTCCGGCGGCGAGCGCCAGTGCGTCGCGATCGCCCGCGCGGTCTACTTCGGTGCCAAGGTCCTGGTCCTCGACGAACCCACCGCGGCCCTCGGCGTGAAGCAGTCCGGCGTCGTCCTGAAGTACGTGGCGGCCGCCCGGGACGCCGGACTCGGCGTGGTTCTCATCACGCACAACCCGCACCACGCGTACCTCGTCGGCGACCGTTTCGTGCTCCTCAAGCGCGGCACGATGACCGGCAGCCACCTGCGCTCGGAGATCACCCTGGACGAGCTGACCCGCCAGATGGCGGGCGGCAGCGAGCTCGAAGAGCTCAGCCACGAGCTCCGGCGCGCACCCGCCCCCGGCCACCTGGGCGGCCCCGCCGAGAAGGAGTGAGCAGGCCGCCCCGGCCCACCGGGGCGGCCCCTCGCGCAGGGTCCGGGTCCCCCAGGAGTGGCAGAATCGGCCCCGATGACCACGTACCGCGACTTCGCCCTAGCCCACCGGGGTTCCGCCCGGGCCACCGTGCTGCGCACCGTAGGCACCCGGGAACGCCGCTCGCACCTGACGGCGCCCCGGGTCCCGACCGTCGGCATCGACATCGGCGGTACGAAGGTGATGGCCGGGGTCGTCGACGCGGACGGGAACATCCTGGAGAAGCTCCGCACGGAGACCCCGGACAAGTCCAAGAGCCCCAAGGTCGTCGAGGACACCATCACCGAGCTGGTGCTCGACCTCTCCGACCGGCACGATGTGCACGCCGTGGGCATCGGCGCGGCCGGCTGGGTCGACGCCGACCGCTCCACCATCCTGTTCGCCCCGCACCTCGCCTGGCGCAACGAGCCGCTGCGCGACGCCCTCCAGGCCCGCCTCGCGGTCCCGGTCATGGTCGACAACGACGCCAACACGGCCGCCTGGGCCGAGTGGCGCTTCGGCGCCGGACGCGGCGAGGACCACCTCGTCATGATCACGCTCGGCACCGGCATCGGCGGCGCGATCCTGGAGGACGGGCAGGTCAAGCGGGGCAAGTACGGGGTCGCCGGCGAGTTCGGCCATATGCAGGTCGTGCCCGGCGGACACCGCTGCGCCTGCGGCAACCGCGGCTGCTGGGAGCAGTACAGCTCGGGGAACGCCCTGGTGCGCGAGGCCCGCGAACTGGCGACCGCCGACTCCCCGGTCGCGTACAACATCATCGAGCGGGTCGGCGGGAACATCCCCGAGATCACCGGGCCGCTCATCACCGAGCTGGCCCGCGAGGGCGACGCCATGTGCGTCGAGCTGCTCCAGGACATCGGGCAGTGGCTCGGCGTCGGCATCGCCAACCTGGCCGCCGCCCTCGACCCCTCCTGCTTCGTGATCGGCGGCGGTGTCAGCGCCGCCGACGACCTGTTGATCGGGCCCGCGCGGGACGCCTTCCGGCGCCACCTCACCGGCCGCGGCTACCGGCCCGAGGCCAGGATCGCCAAGGCCCAGCTCGGCCCCGAGGCGGGTATGGTCGGCGCCGCAGACCTCGCCCGTCTGGTGGCCCGCCGCTTCCGCCGGGCCAACCGCCGCCGGGTCGAGCGCTACGAGCGCTACGCCAAGGCGGCAGAAGCCGTCCGCAGGACGGGCACCACCCGCACCACCCAGGGATCCGACTGATGACACCGTCCGACCGCCCCGCGGTGCCGCGCCAGTCCCCGCCGCCGGACGAGCGGCCGCCCGAGAGCCACCAGCACATGGTCCGGCGGCGCTGGATCACCGCGGTGATCATCGTGCTGCTCATCGGCGTACCCGCCGGCTACCTGGCGATCTCCGCCGAGCAGAGCCGCACCAGCGGCCGCGACAAGGAGGCCACCGCCTCGCCGACCGGCCTCCGGCACGACTGGCCCTCCAAGACCCAGCGGCGCATCTACAACGTGCCGATCCCGGCGGACGCCGTCGGTGTCGACTACTTCGAGTCGAACACCTGGAACGTCAGCAAGCTGTTCGTCAACTTCCGCACCAGCGCGGCGGGCCTGGCCGAGTTCATGAAGGAGAGCGGCACCAGCACCGCCGCGCTCAAGCCCGGGGATGTCACGGTCTCCGCGGCGGACGCCAAGCGGGTCGGCTGGCCCTTCGCCCCCGGCCATGACTGGGCGGGCACCACCCACACCCAGAAGGACCCGCTGCCGACCCGGAACATCACGGTCGACGAGACCGACCCGGACCGGCCGGTCGTCTACGTGGTGTCCACGGCGACTCCCTGACGGGCCGACATGCCGACGGGCTGTGCCGGGGCACGCGGCGCGGCCCCGGGCCCGTCGGCCCACCCGCCTCGGACGGCGCTGCCGCCGACTCCTTGAGGCCGCGGACGAGATCCGCAACCAGGCCTGCGGGCAACGGAATTGACGTACCGTCACTTGTCTTGCCGCGCAGGTCGGGACGGTCAGGGCGCCCCTTCGCGGTCGGCGGTCACGCCACCCCTTCGAGGTCCCCGGAGCCCACGCCGGCCGCCAGCCGGGCCACCGCCGCCCACAGCGTGCCGGCCGTGCCGAACGTCTCCCGGCTGAGCGCCTCGTCGACGAACCGTATGTCGTAGCGCGCCTCCAGCCTGCCGAGCAGTTCCACGGTGCCGAGCGAGTCCAGACCCGCGTCGCGCAGATCGGTGTCGGCCACCCATGTCCGGACTGCCTTCCCTCCGCCGAACTGCCCCTGGCGGAGCCTTGCTTGACGGCCCCAGAAGCTACTGTGTACGTTGTACGCAAGATAGCGTACGTCGCACACTTTTTAGTGTGCGTCGCACGCAGAAGAGCGGGGCGGCCCGCGTCACGGAGGCGGAAAATGAGCGGTAACTGGGCCGTTGAGGCGGCTGGACTCAGGAAGTCGTACGGAAAAATCGACGTCCTGGCCGGTATCGATCTGAAAGTCCCGGCAGCCAGCGTGTTCTCGCTGCTCGGTCCGAACGGCGCGGGCAAGACGACGACCGTACGGATCCTGTCGACGCTCCTGCGCGCCGACGGCGGGCAGGCGCGGGTGGGCGGGTTCGACGTCGACCGACAGCAGCGCGATGTGCGACGGATCATCAGTCTGACCGGGCAGTCCGCGTCCGTGGACCAGTTGCAGACCGGCGAGGAGAACCTCCGGATGACGGCCAGTCTGGCGGGTGTCTCACGACGCGACGCCAAGCGCCGGGCCCAGGAGCTGCTGGAGCGCTTCGACCTCGCGGAGGCCGGCAACCGCCGGGTGGCGACCTACTCCGGCGGCATGCGCCGCCGTCTCGACCTCGCCGCGGGCCTCGTCGGCCGCCCCTCGGTCATCTTCCTCGACGAGCCCACGACCGGACTCGACCCGCGCAGCCGCCGTTCGATGTGGGACGTCATCACGGGCCTGCTGGGCGAGGGCGTCACCATCTTCCTCACCACGCAGTACCTGGAGGAGGCCGACCAGCTCGCCGACTCGGTCGCGGTGCTCGACGGCGGCCGGGTGGTCGCCGAGGGCGCCCCCGCCGAGCTCAAGCGCCGCGTGGCCGGCCAGCGCCTCGACCTCGTCTTCGGCGACGACGCCGGTTACGACGAGGGGCTGCGCCTGCTGCCCGGCCGGATCTCCACCGAGGACCGCGCCCGGCTGACGATCGGCGTGCCCACCGACGGCAGCGCGGCGCAGGTGCGCTCGCTGCTCGACGAGATCGACCCGCAGGCCCGCCTGGTCAGCAGCTTTTCCGTGCACACGGCCACGCTCGACGACGTCTTCCTCGCCCTGACGGGCCGCCCCGCGCAGAGCGGCCAGAACGAGAACTCCAACGAGACCGACAAGGAGACCGCCGGTGTCTGAACTGGCCCTTTCCGCAGGCACGGTGCGGCCCCGCAGCAGGTCGCTCGCCACCGTCCAGGACGCGATCACCATGAGCGGCCGGTGCATCCGCCTCAGCTCGCGCGCCCTGGACGCCATCATCACCTCGGTCATGATGCCGGTCATGCTGATGCTGGTCTTCGTCTACCTCTTCGGCGGCGCCATCAAGAACACCACCGGCGGCGACTACGTCAACTACGTCGTCCCCGGCGTGCTCCTGCTCTGCGCCGGCTGGGGCGGGGCGGCCACGGCCGTGAACGTCAACATGGACATGAACGGCGGCATCGTCGACCGGCTGCGGTCGATGGACGTCGGCGGCACGGCCGTGATCGCCGGGCATGTGGTGTCCAGCGTCGCGCGCAACGTCGTCTCGACCCTGATCGTCTTCGGTGTCGCCCTGCTCATCGGGTTCCGTTCCGACGCCAACCTCATGGGGTGGCTCGGCGCGGTGGGCGTCCTGCTGATGTTCATGCTGGCCGTCTCCTGGCTCGCCTCCGTCTTCGGACTCCTGGTCCAGTCGGCCGAGGCCGCCGGCGGGTTCTCCTTCATCATGATGTTCGTCCCGTACGTCAGCAGCGCCTTCGTGCCCGTCTCCACCCTTCCGTCCTGGCTGCGCGGGGTGGCCGAACACCAGCCGGTCACCCCGGTCATCGAGTCCCTGCGGGCCCTGCTGAACAATGAGCCGCTCGGCAACAGCGGCTGGCTGGCCGTGGCTTGGTGCGCCGGCATCCTCGTGGTGTCCACCGTGCTCGCCAACGTGCTCTTCCGGAAGCGGGTCGCGTAACACATACCCTGCCCGGCGCGCTGTAGGTAAGTGCGCCCCCATAGACCACCGGTCGTCCGCGCCCCCCGTCGCGGACGACCGGTGCTGTTGTCGTTGACAACTGTGACAGCCGTGTCCCTCCGGCCGCTCGCTCGGGATAAGTTGAGGACGGCATGACTGGCACATCGGGAAACTGAAGAAGAGAAAGCAGGGATGATGGACAAGGAGACCGGAGTGGGCCTGCCGGCGAGTATTGAAGTGGCCTGGGGGCTGCGAGAGCCGGTCACCAAGGGCCCTAAACGAGTCCTGAGTCTTGAGCGGATCGTCGGAACGGCCATGAAGATCGCCGAGGAAGCGGGTCTCGGCGCTGTTTCGATGAGCCGTATCGCCGGTGAACTGAAATCCTCGACCATGTCGCTCTACCGGTATGTGTCGGCGAAGGACGAATTGCTTCCCCTCATGGTCGACCAGGCATTCGGTCCTCCGGTCGCACCGGAGAAGGAGTGCGAGGGCTGGCGGGCCGGCCTCGAACACTGGAGCTGGTCGTATCTCGCCGTGCTGCGTCGCCATGCCTGGGTCGTCCATGTCCCCATCGGCGGCCCGCCGTCCACGCCCAACCAGGTCGCCTGGGTCGAGCAGGGTCTTTCGTTCCTCGTCGACGCGAAGCTGCGCGAATCGGAGAAGATGTCGACGATTCTGTTGCTGGCGGGGATCGTGCGCAACGACGCGATGCTGGCCAGTACGTACGAGGCCTTCGCGAAGGCCGGCGCCTCGGGCGACGAGATCATGATGGACTACCGCCGACTGATCGAGCGGCTGGCCGACAAGGAGCACTTCCCCGCCATCAACCGGGTCATCCAGGCCGGCGTGTTCGACGCCGCCGATGACCAGGACACCGAATTCACGTTTGCCCTCGACCGAGTTCTCGATGGCGTCGACGCACTTATTCGAGACCGCCCCTAGTCGAATAGAGAGAGTCGAATAGAGAGGGCCGGCCAGAAAAGGCGTTGATAGGGGCCCACGGAATCCCTTCACGTTGGCAATGCAGGGTAGAAAAGACGAAGACGGGCCGACCTCGCGCGAGGGGCGATACGTGCCCGTGGGGCGTGTCGGCCGTGCGGCTCAACCCTCTGTTCGCCAGCACCAGGCACTTCTCGCTGCACAAGGTCATGCACGACGCTCCGCCCGCGGCCGACGCCGAGCAGGAGGAGCAGAAGCCCGACACCCTCGTGGCGCATGGGTGTGGTTCGCGGCGCTCCCCGGGGTGCTCGCCTCGCACCAAGTGACCACCCCGGCCGGTGAGTTCCTCTCCGCCAACTGGCGCTGGTCTACCTGCCGCGGCAGTCCCAGTGCGAGGGTGCCACCTTCGACGAGACCTTCGGCTTCGCCGCCCCCTGCGTCAATGACCGTGCCCACAGGGGCGATTTGCCGCCGCCGATCGACGGCCTCCTCGTGGTGCTGATCACCATGGCGGCACCGGCACCGGCACCGAGTCGCCGGGCCTCGGAGCCCCGGCGAACGGGAGATCACGGACATCAACACTGTCTATCCGGAACAAGGCCTGCCCCGCCTGGCGGTCCCGGGCCGAGGCTTCGCCCAGCTCGACACCGGCGCCATGCCTCCGGGGTCGTCCTCGACAAGTTCCCCCATCTTGGGCACCCGGCTCGTGGTACGCGGCCTCCAAGGCGTCGTTGGACCTGCCGGCCGTCGCCTTGGTCGCCCCGGCAGCAAGCCCGGCGAGGCGAGGTGGCCGGGCCGGGGGAGGTGAGCACGACCACTGCTGCTGTCGCGCGAATTTGATAAACCGTCAGCCCAGGTCCGTCAAAAGGGCGTTGAGTTCGCTCTCCTGCTGTGCCGCCGGCATCGGGGCGTTCTGGTGATCGATGCCGAAGGTCTTGAGCACCTTGTCCATCTGGGCATCGATGGAGGTCCAGCCGGTGGTGTCCATCGCCTGGAGCGCATCCTGGTCGGCGTCCCACAGGTCGCGCAGCGACTGGGCGGCCGCGTGGGCGCCGGCGGCGTCTCCCGCGCGTGCGTCCTTGAGCGAGGTCGACGCGAGGGTCCGCAGCGCGCCGACCTTCGCGGGCGGGAAGTTCTTCGCCGCCTGGCCCGGGGCCAACCGGACCGCGGAGGTGGTGTCGGTTTCCGGCGCCGGGCCGGTGTGGGGCTGGGCGTGGGCCCAGGCCAGCAGGGCCGCGGTGGCGACGGCCAGCACTCCGAATCCGGCCAGCGCGACGCGCTCCCTGCGCGGGTCGCCGGCGACCTGTGCGCCGCGGGCGGTCTCATGGGCCTCGGTCACGTCCGAGCGCGTCACCGTGAGGTAGACGACGGTCGCCAGGATCAGGCCGAGGAAGATCACGCTGGTGGTGAAGGTGCCCAGGGCGAGACCGGTCGGGTCGCCCGGGTTCTGCGCGGCCTTGGGGGAGGCGAGCCAGTCGCCGATGTTGGCGCCCAGCGGGCGGGTCAGGATGTAGGCGAGCCAGAAGGACAGCACGGGGTTCGCGCCGGACCGCCACAGCGCTGTGATCGCCGCGATCAGACCGAGCGGCAGCAGCACCGAGACGCCCGGGCTCCAGCCGGTGAGTTCCAGGGTCCAGTCGCCGGTAGCGGTGCCGAGCGCGAAGGTGACCAGGACCGTCAGCCAGTAGAACGACTCGCGCGGCAGCGTGGTGACCGAGTGGATCGACAGCGTGCGCTCGCGCAGCCACCACGCACCGAAGACCACCGCGAGCAGCACCGAGAAGACCGCTGAACTGATCCACAGCGGCACGTTCAGTTGGTCGGTCAGGATGTCGGTGTACAAGGTGCCCGTGACACTGACAACGACCACGGTCAGCCAGTACGGGAAGGGGACGTACCGCTTCAGCCGCAGCTGGACGGTGAGGAGCACCGCCAGCACCGCGGTGAAGATCCAGGACGTGTTCACCAGGCCGACGCCCAGCTGGGTGTTGATCCAGTCGGCGAAGCTCTCACCGACCGTCGTGCACAGGACCTTGATCACCCAGAACCAGACGGTGACCTCGGGGACCTTGTTGAGCATGAGCCGCCCGCTGCGGGGGCGTGCCTCGGTTGTCGTTGTCATGCGGTGAGGTTCGCGCGGGGAACCTGCACACAACCTGACTAGGCGGCCGGCCGGCCGGCGGGGAGCGTGAGTTCGATGTGACCGCGGCCGTCCGCGATCGCGCGGACCTCCACGCCGGCGGAGGCGGCGATGCGCCGGACCACCGGAAGCCCCAGGCCGTACCCGTCGCCGCCGCTCACACCCGCTTCGAAGACCCGGTCGACCTCCGCGGGGTCGAAGCCGGGGCCGTCGTCCAGGACATCGACCACGATCGCCCCGTCCTGGACCCGTGCGGTGATCCATACGCGCGACCGCGCATGCCGCAGGCCGTTCTCCAGCAGGGGGGACAGCAGCGACACGGCGACGTCGGCCGCCACGGCGACCTCGACCTTCTCGGGAAGGGCCACCTCGACCGCGCGCCCGGCGATCGCCTGCCGCGCGGCGGATCGCAGATCGCACCGGCTACCAGCGGCGACCCGGGTGCGCGCGGCGCTCAGGATCGTCGTGATCGCCGCGTCGAGGCGGTCGACCTCGCCCAGCACCGCATCCGGCGCCACGGACTCGCCGCACAGCTGCGCCAGCTGCGCCTCGCCCCGCAGGACCGTGAGCGGGGTCCGCAGCTCGTGGGCGATCTCGTCGGTGAGCCGGCGCTCGTCCGCCAGCGCGCGGTCGACGCGCTCCAGCAGGTGGTCCAGGGTCCGTCCCAGTTCCCCGAACTCGTCCCGCGGCACTCCGAGGTCGAAGCGGCGCCCGGGCTGGTGATGGCCCCAGTCGTCGGCGAGGGCCGCCATCTCGTGCACGACCCGCAGCGCGCGGCGCACCACGAGGTGCGCGACACCGCCGGCGAGGAGGATGGCGAGGCCGCCCAGGATCAGGGACAAGGTCAGGCTGTGCTGCTCGGACGTCTCGTAGGGCGTGAGGTCCACCCGGACGACCACCATGACCCGGTGGCCGTCGACCGGGATCCTCTGCGCGTACAGGAGGTAGCTGCCGACGGTGGCGGTCTGCGATCGCCCCGAATCCGCCAGGGCTTCGACGCACCCGACCACACTCGCCGGCACGTTCCCGTCGATCAGGCGGCCGTCGGCGTACACCCAGGCGACCTCGTCCAGTGCCTCGCTGCTGTTCTCCGTCACTACGACACGGCCCCCCGCCGTGGTGACGTTCCCCGCCACCGCGTCGGCGCGGGTGCGCGCGAGGCTGTGCGCGTCGGCGTCCGTCACTCGGCTCAGCAGTACGTGCGAGACCACGACCAGCGTCGCGACCACGGCGGTGGCGATCACGACGGTGAGCGCGACGACCCTTCTGCGGAACCCCGTCACTGCCATCGGTAGCCCACGCCGCGTACGGTCGCCAGATGCCCGGCCACACCCAGCGGACCGAGCTTGGTCCGCAGCCGTCGCACGAAGGAGTCCAGGGTGTTGTCGCTGACCTGCGCTCCGTGCGGCCAGCCCGCGGCGATGAGGGCGTGGCGGCGGACCGCGTCCCCCTGCGAGGCGATCAGCCGGCCCAGCAGCCGGAACTCCGTCGGAGTCAGGCTCTCGCTCACCGAGCCGTAGGTCACCACGTGCTTGGCCGGATCGAGCACGACCTCCCGCACCGCGGGCGGCACGGTGGCCCGGCGCAGCAGCGCACGGACGCGGACCAGCAGCTCCGGGACGTCGAAGGGCTTGGTCAGGTAGTCGTCGGCGCCCGCCTCGAAGCCGCCCACCTTGTGGTGCATTCCGTCCAGGGCGGTGAGCATCAGCACCGGCACGTCGACTCCGCGGGCCCGAAGGGCGACGCAGACGTCGCGCCCGTCGGCGTCCGGAAGCCCGAGGTCCAGGACGATCAGGCGCGGAGCCCGTTCGAGCTGCCGCAGCAGGCTCTCGGCGGTGGCGGCGACGGAAACGGTGTGGCCGTCGTGCTCCAGGGCGCGCTTGAGGACGCTGCGTACAGCCGCGTCGTCTTCGCACACCATGATGAGAGCCACGTGCCGACCCTAGATACTCCCGTCCCGTATCTCCATCCGCCCAGGTCAACTCGGGCGACACGGCATACGCCGGGTCGCCCGAGCCGGGTCGGTCGCACGGTCGTCGGCGGCCCGAGTGGCCGAGGACGTTCCCGTTCGGGTCGCCCGCATGCCGGAGCGACCCGGGAAGGGGAGGCCTCGTCGATGGATCGGATGCGGAGCCCGTGGCGTGCCGGGCGACGGCGGCCCGTGCCGGAGCGGGCCGGTTCTAGGATGGACGCTTCTGGGCTGTTCCGTGCCGTCCCGGTCCTCCGGGGCGAAGTCCGCCTCGACCCTCTGGGAGCCAGTCTCGTGTCCGTGGAGCCCGCCTTCGCCCCGGTGTCGCCCAACGGCGCGCAGCCTCCGTACGTCCTGGCCCAGCAGGCCCTGGCGCACGCCATCGCGGCCGGCATCCTGGGGCCGGACCAGCGGCTGCCCTCCGAGCGGCATCTGTGCGAGCAGCTCGGCATCAGCCGCTCCACCCTGCGCCGCACCCTGAAGGCGCTGGAGGAGGACGGCCTGGTCGAGTCCTCCGAGCGGCGCGGCTGGCGGGTGCGGCGGGTCGGCTTCAGTCGCGCCGTGGACGGCGCGACCCTGGCGGATTTCGGAGAGGTGAACCGCGACCTCGGCCGCACGGTCACCGCCAGGGTGCTGGCTGCCCGCACCCGGCCGGCCACCTCGCAGGAGGCCGACCGGCTCCAGGTCGCCACCAAGGACGAGGTCTTCGAGCTGCGCAGGGTGCGCTTCCTGGACGGCCTGCCGGTGTGCGTGACCCACGACCTCGTTCCGCTCGCCGTCGCACCGGCCGTCACGGAGGCGGACTTCACCACCGCCTCGCTCTTCGGCATCCTGGCGGGCGCCGGCCACATTCCCGCCGGCGCCCGTTACACGGCCCGCGCCGCACTCGCCGACGCCGAGCACAAGCGCCTGCTCGACCTGGAGCCGCGGGCGGCGGCGCCCGTCCTGACCACGAGCCGTCTCTCGCTCGACACCGACGGCGTTCCCTGCGCCGACACCCGCGAGACGTACCGGGCCGACCGGTACGAGGTGCGCCTGACCCTCGGCTGACCGTCGGGCTATTCGCCGGTGAGGAGACGGAGTCGGGGAGTTGCCGCGGTCATGGCGAGTCCGGCGAGGACGGCGAACCCGCCGAGGGCCAGGTAGAGCACGGCGCCGGTCAGGTGGGTGGCCACCTGGCTGCCGATCGCGTCGCCCGCGGCCACGGCGAGGAAGAAGATCCCCGTGAGCTGGGATCCCGCGCCGGCCGGGGCCAGTTTGTGGCTGATGGACAGTCCGGTCGGCGCCAGGAACAGCTCGCCCGTGCTCAGCAGTACGTAGAGGCCCACCAGCCAGAGCAGCGAGATGTGCGTGCCGCCCGCGGCGCGGGTCGCCGCGAGGGCGAGCAGGAGGAAGGACGAACCGCCCAGCACGAGGCCGGTGGAGAACTTGGCGGGGGAGGAGACCTTGACCCTGCGCCACACGGCGGCCAGGACGCCGGCGAAGGCGACGGTCACGATCGGGTTCAGGGCCGCCTGCCAGGTGACGGGCAGGCCCATCATGTCGACGTGGTCGGCGGCGAACAGCTGCACATTGGACGCGGCCAGGTCGAGGATGCAGAAGAAGGCGATGGCCGCCGCGAAGAGCCCGGCGTAGGCGCGCAGGCCCGCGCGGTCCCGCGCGTCGATGTCCTTGCGGCGCAGCAGTCGGCCGATGCAGAGCGCGGGCACCACCACCGTCAGGGCGGCGAACGCGGTGAGCGTGTGGTCCAGCGTCAGTACGCCGGTGGACCGGGCCGCGACAGCGATGGCGAGGACGGCGGCGACGGCCGGCAGGACCCGGACGGTGAGCGCGCGTGCCTCGGGGCGGCTCAGCGGGCGCTCCGGCTCGTCCGCGAGTTCCCGCAGGCTGCCCGACAGGGCGAAGGAGACCAGGCTGAAGGCCATGGCGAGGGCGGCGGCGCCGAAGGCGAGGTGCCAGCTGAAGTGCAGGCCGAGCCAGCCCACCAGGAGGGTGGCGACGAGGCCGCCGGCGTTGATGCTGGCGTAGAACCGGCTGTAGGCCGCGTCGCGTTCCCCGTCCGACCGGTCGGCGTACAGCTTGCCCACCATGGCCGTCATGTTCGGCTTCTGCAGGCCTGTACCGGCCGCGATCAGGAGCAGCCCCGCGTACACCCCGCCGGCCCCGGCCTCCAGGGCGAGCGCGATGTGTCCGGCCAGGATGGCGACGCTGCCGACCAGGGCGGCCCTACGGGCGCCGGTCAGCCGGTCGGCGATCCAGCCGCCGGGCAGGGCGGCGAGGTAGCAGGCGGACAGGTAGGCCCCGACGAGGCCGACCGCGACGGTCTTCGGCATTCCGAGGCCGTCGGCACTGTCGATCAGGAAGAGCGCGAGGACCGCGCGCATGCCGTAGAAGGACCGTTAAGGAGAACCGCTCCGCCGCTTCGCTGAGGCACAGCGGCAGCAGACCCTTGCGGGTGCGGTTCTCTGCGATCACCTCCGTCCTGGGCTCGACGGACGTCGACATCGTGGCGCTCCAGCTGCTCGGTGGGTCTCCGGTACGGGGGCGGAGCGTTTCCGCCCCCTTTCAGGTGTACCAGAGGGATACCAGTCGAATCCCGGGTCCTTCGGCCGGCCGGGCGTCCTGTGTCGTGCGGGCCGTCCGTCGAGAACCCCGGGCCGAAGGCCCCCTTATCCCTCCCGGGTGTTGGATCGCCCGCCCAGGGGGCGTATACATGTAACCAACTGGTATGCATCTGGTTTAGGTGCGGCCGGTCCGGGAACTCCGGTGCCGTCCGCCCGACCCCCGCATCGGACGTGGCCGCCGGATTCCGCCACCGGTGCGAACGCGTACCTCCGCGGGTCGGCACGCCGGACGAGACGGGCAGCCCTGTAGGACGAGGGGCCCGACCTCACCGGCGATGGCCCGCGGCCCGGCCGCCGAGCACCCGACACCGACCAGGAGATCCCCATGAGTACGCACGACTCGGCGACGACCCCGGCCCCCGACCTGGCGGTGGCACGCCGGCGCAGCGCCGAGCTGGAGCGCTCGATCGCCGCCGACCCGGGCCGGTTCAGGGTGCTGACCGGCGACCGGCCGACCGGGCGGCTGCACCTGGGGCACTACTTCGGCACCCTGCGGGGCCGGGTACGGTTCCAGGACCTGGGCGTGGACACCTTCGTCATCGTGGCCGACTACCAGGTCCTCACCGACCGGGACGTCGCCGAACACCTCGCCGAGCACGTCGAGGACCTGGTCCTCGACTATCTGGCGGCCGGGATCGACCCCGATCGGTCCACGATCTTCACCCACAGTTCGCTGCCCGCCCTGAACCAGCTGCTGCTGCCGTTCCTCTCCCTGGTGTCGGTGGCGGAGCTGCGCCGCAACCCCACCGTCAAGGACGAGATCGCCCATTCCCGGCAGGCCTCGGTCAGCGGTCTGATGTTCACCTACCCCGTGCACCAGGCCGCCGACATCCTGTTCTGCAAGGCCAACCTGGTGCCGGTCGGCCAGGACCAGCTGCCCCACCTGGAGGTCACCCGTACCATCGCCCGCCGCTTCAACGACCGCTACGGCCAAGGCGATTCGGTCTTCCCGGAGCCCGACGCCCTGCTGTCCGCGGCTCCGCTGCTGCTCGGCACCGACGGCACCAAGATGAGCAAGTCGCGCGGCAACGCCATCGCCCTGTCGGCCACCGCCGACGAGACTGCCCGGCTGATCAGGGGTGCCAAGACGGATGCCACCCGCGCCATCACCTACGATCCGGCCACCCGCCCGGAAGTCTCCAGCCTCGTCCAGCTCGCCGCCCTGTGCCAGGACCGCGCCCCCGTCACGGTCGCGCGGGAGATCGGCGACGGCGGTGCGGCCCAGCTGAAGAAGGCGGTCACCGAGGCCGTCAACGACCACCTCGCACCCATGAGGGCGCGCCGCGCCGAGCTGGCGGCCGACGGCGGCTACGTGCGCGAAGTCCTGCGCCGCGGCAACGAGCGGGCCGCCGCGATCGCCGAGGCCACCCTCGCCGAGGTCCGGGCGACGATGGGCATGGCGTACTGATGCCCGGCCCCGCCTGGTTGCGGCACACCGCCGAAATCCGAGCCGTCCCCGTCGACCGCGCCCTGGCCGCGCGCGGCGCCCTGGGCATGCTGGTCCCGCTCGCCATCGGCCAGCTGGCCGGGCGGCCCGACCTGGGAGCGGCGGCCGGGCTCGGCGCGTACGGCGCGGCCGTCGACGACACCGCCGCCCCCTGGCGCACCCGAGCCCTGACCCTGCTGCTCCCGCAATTGGCCGGCGCCACCGGACTGGCCCTGGGCCGCGCCACCGACGGC
Source organism: Streptomyces sp. CB01201 (assembly GCF_002803085.1). Lineage (GTDB taxonomy): Bacteria > Actinomycetota > Actinomycetes > Streptomycetales > Streptomycetaceae > Streptomyces > Streptomyces hundungensis. The sequence continues at coordinate 21,728 of NZ_NNBJ01000005.1, forward strand.
CGGGCCTGGGCGCAGATCCTGCTCGTGGCGGTCGTCGCCCTGATCTCCGGGCTGGTGTCGTCCATCGGCCGGATCAGCGACATGGCCGCCCTGGTCCTGCTGCTCGCCACCGCCATGGGCCTGGGACTGCCCACCACCCAGCCCTGGTGGCACGTACCCCTGCTGTTCCTCCTCGGCGGCATCCCGCTCGTCCTGCTGTCCCTGACCGACGCGCTGCGCCACCCCGGGCTGAGGGAACGAGGGGCCGCCGCCACCGCCCTGCGGGCTGTCGCCGATCTCCTGGAGGCCACCGACGGGACGTGGGCCGAGCGCCGCCACCAGGTGACCGCGGCCATGGACGCCGCGTACGACACCGTCGTCCTGCGTCGGCTGTCCCCGCCCCGTCCGGGGAGTACCGCGGCTGAACTGGCCGCTCACCTGGACCGGTTGGTCGAGGTCGTCGCCGCGGCTCCCGCCGTCCGCACCACTGCGGCCCGGGAGCACGCCGCCGCGTACGCCGACGCGGTGCGCCGGGTCGCCGACGCCGTCGAGACGCGGACCCCGGCAACGGTTGCGCTGCCGCCCACCCCGCGGGACCGGGCGGGGCGCGTGCTGCGCACCGCCGTCGCCGCACTCGCCTCCGCCGGCGAGGAGGCCGCGGACGGCCGGTCCCGGCTGCTGCCGGCGCACCCGGCGCCGCTGCGCAGGCTCACCGGGGCCGTGGCCGACCGCTTGCGCGATCCGGCGGGCCGACGCTGCGCCCTGCGCCTGACCATGTGCCTGACGGTGGCCCAGGCCCTCGCCTCCTTCAGCGGGTTGCCGCGCTCCGGCTGGCTGGTACTGACCGTGGCCCTCGTGGTCCGGCCCGGTCTGGGCACCGTGCCCGCACGGCTGGTGACCCGTGCCCTCGGCACCACGGCCGGGGTCCTGATCGGCCTCGCCGTCATCGCCGTGCTGCCACCCGGGTGGTGGCGGATCTCAGCCGTGGTCCTCCTGACCGGCCTGCTCCAGGCGTACGCACGTCGCAACTACACCCTGCAGACCCTCTTCCTGACCCCGGTCATGCTGCTGCTCGCCGACCCGCTGGGCCAGGCTGGCGCCGCCGTGCCGGCCGCCCGCCTGCTCGACACCGCGGCGGGCTGCGCCGTCGCCCTCGTCTGCGGCTACCTGCTCTGGCCGGAGGACACCCGCGCCCTGGTCCCCGACCGGCTGGCCGACGCCTACGCGGCCATCGCCGCGTACGCCGACCACGCCCTCAATGCCGCCGGCGACACCGGAACCCCGCACACCCTGCGCCGTCGTATCCACGCCGACCTGGCCGCGGTACGCACCGAACTGACACGTCTGCGCACCGACCCGCGCCACCACCACGCGCTGGAGACCTGGAGCGAAGACCTCGCCCACGGCGAGCAGGTCATGGCCCGCCTCACCACCACGGCCGTCACCGGTCACGGCGACGCCGTGGCCGCCTCCCGGGACTCGACCGAGCACATGGTCGCCCAACTGCTCCGACGGGCCGAGCGACTGCGCGAACCCCCGCCCGGCCCTGCGCCTTAGGCCACCTCGGTACGGGCAACGGCGTTGCTGCGGATGGCGCCGCGATCGGCGATCTACGGTGGCGGGTATGTCACCCACCGCGCGGACCACGGCAGAGCGCTACCCCGATCGGGTCACCTACGACCGGGAGGCGGTGTACGCCGTCCTGGACGAAGCCCTTGCCGTCCACGTCGGTTTCAACACCGATCTCGGCCCGGTGGTCATTCCCACGCTGCACATGCGGGTGGGCGACGAACTGCTTCTGCACGGGTCGGCCTTCGGCCGCTTCATCACCACCGCGGCCGCCGGCGCACGCCTGTGCGTGACCGCGACCCTGATCGACGGCGTGATCCTGGGCCGGGCCTCCTCGCACCACTCGGCCGCCTACCGCTCCGTCATGATCTTCGGGCAGGCCGCCCCCATCGAGGACGAGCAGGAGCGGGCCGACGCGTTGGCGCAGGTCGTGGAGAGTGTCATCCCCGGTCGGCTGTCCGGCCCGTACGCCGCGCGCCGCCCCCATGTCGACGAAGCCCACTACACCGCGTGCCTGACTCTGCCCATCGAGGAGTTCTCGATGAAGGTGAGAGCCGGCTTCGCCCGTGACGAACCCAAGGACGACCACGTCGAAGCCTGGGCCGGTTGGATCCCGCTGACCACCACCCCGGGCGAGCCGGTACCGGACGCCATCACCGGCACCCGCTTCCCGCCGCCCGCCTACGACCCGGCCGTCCACCGCTTCCGTCAGGACTGACCTTCCCCGCGCCGCGACGATGGCGGCGGCGGCCTCGACCGCACCTCGCACGACGAACACGACGAACACGACGAAGGGGATGCCGGCCGTGGAGGGCCCCCTACCCGACCGTCAGTGTGCCGTGCATGGACGCGTGGATGGAGCAGACGTAGGCGAAGGCGCCGACTGTGGCGGGAGCCTTGAACGTCGCCGACTTGCCCGGGTTGATGGGGCCGGTGTCGAAGGCACTGCCGGTGCTCGCGGTGACGGTGTGCGTCGCGGAGTCGTGGTTGACCACGGTGACGGTCTCCCCGGGGTGCACAGTGAGTTTCGCCGGGCTGAAAGCGAAGTTGTCGATCGTGATCCGTGCTGCCGCGGCTGTGGGCGCCGAAGGTGACGGGGCCTTGCTGCTGGGCGCGCTGTGCGCCGTCGTCGCTGTGGGTGCGGCCGGCGCGGACGGAGTTGCCGCCGAGGAGCAGCCTGCCGCGGCCAGCAGCACCACGGCCGCCGAAAGCGCAACGCGTGTCGGGAATCTGGACATGCCCTGTCCTTGTCTGAGGCGGTGGCGCGGTCACTGCGGAGCGAAAGCTGCCTGCCTCGCTTCTGGCTGTTGGTCTCGACGGCTCTTCGCTTATTCGCTCCAGCAGCCGAGAATGTCGCTCGCGATCTCGTAGGCCAGATCGGCCCGGGAGAGTTCGTGCGGTCCCGAGGCAGCAGGCATCCCGGTGGCGTCGGCGCGAAGGGTCTTGCCGTCCTTGAGGATGACGACGGTGCCGCCCGGCGACTCGTACCCGGGGTTGCCCAGGCCCTGGGCGGCGGTCAGCTGTGTGGTGGTGCCCAACTGCTTGCGGACCGACTCGAAGTAGGCGTTCGCGGAGGCGGTGTTCGGTGATTCCTTCACCGACAGGACGAGTTGGCCGCCGGGCAGGTGGTAGGTGCAGGTGTAGAGGTGGTCGGTCCATGTGGTGGTCGTGGCCGGCGGGTGTGCGGGAGCCAGGATCTTTGTGACGTCCCCGCGTATCTCCGGTCCGCACACCATCAGGGCGGATGCCGAAGGCGCGTCGGCCCGTGTCGTGCCGGGCATCTTCATGCCGGGCCGCATGGGCGTGTCCGGGGTGGCCGTCATGGCCGTGGGTGCGGTCGCATGGGTGGATGCGGCAGGGGTGGCCGCACCGCTGGTGGCACATCCGCCGGCCAGCGCCGCGACCGCCCCGGCGGCGGCGATCGCGAGCAGTCGGCGGCTCCTGGGCCGTCCACCGCGCGGTCCGGCTGCGTTGCCGGCCTGCTGTTGGTTCTTCATCGTCCCTCCTCGTGCTGGTGCGGTCAGCCGCGGTGGGTGCCCGTGAGGGTGGCGTACGCGACCGTGTTGTCCAGGTAGTGCTGGGTGGCGCGGTCGAAGCGGCCCCCGCAAGTGATCAGGCGGAGCTGGGGGTCGGCCGTGTTGCCGTAGACGGTCAGGGTCGGGAAGGCGTCCTTCGGGTAGGTGTCGACGCCGTCGATCCGGAACACCGCCACGGTGCCGTCGCTGCGGGTGACGCTGACGGTGTCACCCGGGCGCAGCGCGCCGAGGGCGTAGAAGACGCCTCTGGCTCCGGTCGTTCCGTCGATGTGGCCCAGGACCACGGCCGGCCCGATCTGGCCGGGGACCGGTGAGTTCCGGTCCCAGCCCGGCGCCGCGACGTCGGACATCGGCGGGACTTCCAGGGTGCCGTCGGGGTTCTGTCCCAGGCTCAGCAGCGTGTGGTGCACGCCGATCGCCGGGATGCTGATCGCGGTGGGAGTCACCGCCCGGGCGGCCAAGTCCGCGGGAGCGGACGGTGCGGGTGGCGCCGTGACGCCGGAAGGGCTGCCGGCCGGGTCCGGCGCGTGGCTCCCGGCCGCGGGGGCCGTGGCCGGGCCCGCAGGGGGCAACCCGGCCGAGGCCGGAGGCCGGGGCGCGTGGTGCTGACTGGATGCCCCCACGGCCAGGGACCCTCCCGCGGCCAGCAGGAGGACGGTGGCCGCCGACGCCAGCAGGCGCCGGCGGCCGCTACCGAACAGTCGTGTCGACGAGGACATGACGGGGTTACTTCTCGACGGCGGTCCGTCGGCGCAGGACCATCGCGCCACCGGCGGCTGCCGTCAGGCCCGCGGCGGTCACGAACATCCACGAGTCCTGTACGCCGGAGGTCCCGCCACCGCCGGTGTTCACACCACCGCCGGGAACCATGGCCATCTGGGAGGTGGCCAGCGGCCCGCACAGCGCCGGGGAGGTCGCGGCCAGCGGCAGCGACGGCACGAGGTCGCTGGGCTCCGCCTGGGCCTTGGCACTCAGTGTCGTGGGGTCGATGCCGTGGACCACGATGACGGCCTTGCCGTCCTTGATCGAGGCCACGGTCGCCGCGTCCAGGGTGATGGTCCGCGAGTAGTGGAACTCGGACCCGGACGGTGCGATCTTGATGTCCGTGCCGGCCGCCGGACTGGTGTCGCCGGTCTTGCCCAGCGTGGTGCCGATCGCACCGTAGGCCGGGCCGCCCTCGGTCGTACTGACGACGCCGTCGCCGTTCTTGTCCGCCGAGGTGTCGGGGCACATGCCCATCCCGTTGATGTGGATGTGCTGTACGTGCGGGAACGGTGCCTTCATGAACGTCCCGGCAAGACCCTTCACGTCCTCGGTGATCACAGCCTTGGAGCCGGTCAGCTGAAGCATCAACATCCCTGAACCGGTTGCGTGGTTGAGCGGCTTGAGCGTCGCCATGTAAGTCGTGCTGTCGCTCGACTGCGCGCTCGCCGTCGGGCCGGTGAGGGCCAGCGGCAGCGCGAGAAGCGCCACCGGGGCCGTCATGGCCAACACCCTGGCCGTTGTCTTCCTCGTGTGCGTCATCGTGCTCTCCTCCAACTGCGTGGCGGTGCTCGGACGTGCGATGACTCCTCCAGGGCGGTGCCCGGCCCGCATGCCGGGCAGGGTGGGCCGGTTGCCTGGGGCAGTGGTGATGAGAAACCCGGCGCCGGGTCCGGGGCGCTTGGAAGAAGGCTTCTGAAGATGGATTCGTGGCCGGAGGCCGGGCGGATTGGTTGGCCCGGGCATTCGCTTCGTCGAGGCGCGTCGCGGTGGCGGCAGGAGCGGTGGCGGCAGCGGCGCGACAGGAGCGGCATTGGCCGGGACAACACCCGTTCCGCCAGGCGGAGTTGGTGATCCTCTCGGTCGCCTCCGTACGGTTTGCGGTGTATCCGCGTGTCATATGCCGGACTTCCTCGTTGGTGGGGTGCGGTCCGGGGTTGTCCGGCCGCACTGGTCTGTACGGGCACCGGGATGCGGGTGCCGGATGGAGGAGGAGCGCCATGAGCGTGGGGACGCGGAGTGCGGGCGGTGCCGTGCGGCGTGCGGGAGCGCGGGCGGCAGTACTGGGCGCGGCGACGGGGGCGGCGCTGCTCCCGGCCGGTGCCGCCCAGGCGAGCGTGATCGGAGTCGGGAACGCGGTGTTCGGCAACACCTGTGTCAGCCAGGGCACCGCACGGACGGTGGGATCCACCGTGACCGGGAGCGGGGTGGCGAGCGGCAATCAGACCGGCCTGCCGCTGGACCTGCCGCGCAATCACTGCGGCAACAGCGGCATCGTCTGCACGGCGCTGATCCCCGCCAGCGTGTGAACGAGCCGGCGAGCGCGAGATGAGTGGCCGAACAGTGGAAAACCGCACGGCGGCGGGCAGCCCGGTGGCGGAGCGGGCCGTGGAGGCGCTTCTGTCGCTGAGCGGGCAGGTGCTGCCGCTGCTGCGTCAGTGGGTCGGCTCGGACGAGAGCTGCGGTGTGGCGCGGGCGCTGCTGGCGCTGGCAACCGGAGACCGCTGGGACGACGCCGTTCTGAAGGAGCAACTGTCGATCGCGCACCGCGACGCGCTGGCCGCCGGAGAGCGGGAGGCGAGTCTGGTGTACGGGATCTTCCTCCACACCCACCGGCAGTATCGGCTGACCGCCGATCACCTGGTGGAGCACTTCGCCCGGTGGCCCGCCGATGAGCAGGCCGGGCTGATGCTGGGAGCGTTCTCCTCCTGCGCCGATGCCGCCTACTGTGCGCACGGCGATGCCCTGACGGAGGAGCAGGCGTCGGTGGCCGGACCGGACAGCTGGCCGTGGCAGAGCTGGCTTGCCGCGACCAGAGCAGAGCAGGGCCGGACCCGTGAAGCGCACGAACTGGCGCTCCGCGCACTGGACTTGTACCCACGCTCCGGTGTGGCCGCGCACGCTCTCGCGCACGCCGAGCACGAGCTGGGAGGCGGTCCCGCCGCAACCGGCTTCCTGGACCAGTGGCTGCGGGCGGACCCCGGGGCGATGCAGTCACGACACCTGAACTGGCATGCCGCGCTCCAGTCCATCGCCTGCGGCGACTTTCCCGACGCGCGCCGACGGGCGGATACCGCACTGGCGCACACGGATGTGGGCATGCGCGCCGCGACGAACTGGCGCCTGCTCCTGGCAGGACAGACTCCCGCCGGTCGAAGCGACCCGGAGCAGGTACGGGAACTGCTGGCCGCGCCGGGTGGGATGGCGGAGGTCTTCCACACGTTCAACCTCGCCCTGGCCCTGGCCGTGGAGGCTGCCACCGACGACCTGCACACCCTGGCCCGCCGGGCCGCCGCCGACGAACGCCCCGACTACCGCGATGTCCTGGCCCCCGTCGCCCAAGCGCTGGCGGAGATCACCGCGGGCCACCCCCGTGCCGCCGTGAAACTGCTCACCGGTCTGGGCGAGAAGACGGAACGGATCGGCGGCGTACGGGTCGAGCGCGAAATCATCCAGGACACCCTCGCCCGCGCCCTGGTCGACACGGGAGAACACGCGCGCGCGGCCCAGCTGCTCCATCACCGCACCACGACCCGCCGCCACCACACCTACGAGGACCTCCTCCTGGCCTCACGTACTGCGGCCGCTGCGGCCGCTGCGGCTGGCGCCCATTGATCCTCGCCAACGGGCAGCAGGGGTCCGGCCCGGACGATGAGAAGGCCGCCGGCGCATCCATGACCCGGTCCCATCCATGACCCGGTTCCATCCATGACCCGGTTCCATCCATGAGCCGGTCCCATCCGCGACCCGCACCAGCACCCGGCCCCGGGAGCCTGGCCTAGGGCGCCACCCCGCTCGATGCTCTCGCCACCTGGCACGCGGAGATCACCCGTGCCCGCGAGCACCGCGCCGGCCGCGCCTTGTGGCTGCGGTCCGGGTCGACGACGTCCTTCAACCCGAGCCCCGAGCCCCGAGCCCCGGGCCAATCGGGTGATCTCGGCCTCGACGGCAACACAGCCGTCAAGGCAGCTTGTCCTACTTGCATGACAGACCATCAGATGATGTCGCGACCTGCCGTCCCCGCCGCCCGGGCTGCCCGCACCGGCCGCCCGGGCAGGCACCACCGTCTCCCCTCACCGGCCGAACGCCGACGGCTGCGCGAGCAGTGGGGGCTCACCACACGGCAAGTCGCCGCCGCGTTCCAGGTGACTCCCGCCACGGTGCGCAGCTGGGAGGCCGGACGCACCTCTCCGCGCGGGCGGCGCGGGGCTGCCTACGGGCGATTCCTGGCGGGCCTCGCCCAACACGCCCTGCCGATCTCCGCGCGTCCCGATGTGCCGCCGCACGAGCCACCCGCGCGTACGGATGCGCGTACCGATGCGCGTACCGACAAGTCGCCCCCCGCACAGACAGCGGTCGCTGCAGCCGACCAGCAAGACTCCTCCCTCGCCGGAACGGCGAACGAAGCCTGCGGTGTCCCGGACCAGCGGTCGCCCGCGCCGCGCAGCCGCCCTGCCGCGACACGGGCGGCGCGCGTCCGCGTCGCCCATGTCGACACTGCCCGGCGACACTCCACGGCCCCTGCCCCCGGACTGTCGTGGGGACGCTTCGCCGGTGCCGCAGCAAGCCTGTGGTCACTGGCCCTGTGGGTCATCGTCACCTGTCCGCCGACAAGATGACCCGTCGCCCTGGTCGAGCCGTCCCATCGTCGACGCCGAGCGTTCGCGACAGCGGTTCCTGCCGCCCCCGGACGTACCTGAGGGGGCGGCGGAGATGTCCACGACGGCGCGGCAGCGCGGCCGACGGGACCGGTTCGCGAGGCCGTCGGCCGGTCCGCACGGGGTGTCGCAGGAGGGCGTGAGGGCAAGGGGACCGCCGAGGGGTCACCTTCCCGTCCCGGAGGGCAGCCGGTGATGTCCGGGTCTCCGGGTCGTCGACACCGGAGCCGGTCACCTTGGCCATGGGAGTGGACCACATGGCGTGCGTGCTCACGTCCCCCCCCGCCTTCTGACCCTGCCTGTGGGACCGCGGGGGACGGATGAGAGGGTCGGACGGGTGAGCGAGATACCACCGGACACCCTGCAATACCGCTGTGACGGCCCAGAGGACGCCGCGGTCCTGGTCGTGGGCCCCTCCCTCGGGACCACCTGGCACATGTGGGATCGCCAGATACCGGAGCTGGCCAAGACCTGGCGGGTGGTCCGGTTCGACCTGCCGGGGCACGGCGGCGCGCCCGCGAGCCCCGCGCACTCCGTCGCCGAGCTCGCCGACCGTCTGATCGCCACGCTGGACGGGCTCGGCGTGCAGCGCTTCGGCTACGCCGGCTGTTCCATCGGTGGCGCGATCGGCGCCGATCTGGCCCTGCGCCACCCGCACCGCCTCGCCTCGCTGGCCCTGGTCGCCGCCGCGCCCCGGTTCGGGACCGCCGACGAATACCGCCAGCGCGGCGTGATCGTCCGTACCAACGGCATGGACCCGATGGCACGCTCCGCGCCCGAGCGCTGGTTCACGCCCGCCTACGCCGCGGCCCAGCCCGCGATCGTGGAGTGGGCCGTACAGATGGTCCGCACCACGGACCCGGCCTGCTACATCGCGGCCTGCGAGGCGCTGGCCGCCTTCGATGTCCGGGCCGAGCTCGGCCGCATCACCGTGCCCACGCTCGCCCTGGTCGGCGCCGAGGACCGGGTGACCGGGCCCGGCGACGCGCGCACCCTGGTCGCGGGCATTCCGGGCGCCGGCCTCGCCGTGGTGCCGGGCGCGGCCCATCTCGCCCCGGTCGAACAGCCGGGTGCCGTCACCGATCTCCTGGTGCGCCACTTCTCCACCGCATGGCAGCCCGCGCCCGATTCGACGACCGGGCTCACCGCTATGCCGGCTCCGGCCCCCGTCACACCGATGGCACCGCCCGCCCCCGTGCCCCCGCTCGCGCCGCCGGCTCCCAGCGCTCCCTTCGCGCCCGAGGCCCCGGCCGAGACGGCGGCCCCGGCCCTCGATCGGCGGGCCCCCGACCAGCCCGCCGAGGTCGAGCCGCATGCGGTGCCGGACGCGTACGAGCGCGGCATGAAGATCCGGCGCGAGGTGCTCGGCGACGCCCACGTGGACGCGGAGACCGCAGGCACCGACGCCTTCGGCCGCGACTTCGACGAGCTCACCACCCGGCACGCCTGGGGCGAGGTGTGGGCGAGGGAGGGCCTCGACCGGCGCACCCGGGCCGCGGTGGCCCTGGCCGCGCTCGCTTCGGGCGGTCACCTGGACGAGCTCGCGTCCCACACCCGGGCCGCGCTGCGCGCCGGGCTCACCCCGGACGAGATCAAGGAAGTGCTGCTCCAGACCGGCGTGTACTGCGGCACCCCCGCCGCGAGCGCCGCTTTCAGGGTCGCGGGCGCGGTCATCCGGGAGGAGACGACGCCCCGCGGATGACCTGATTCCGTGCCGCGGCGCGGCCCCGGGAGCAGGATGGAGGCATGAATCCGAAACTGACCAAGAAGACCCATGCCTGCGTCCAGCTGGAGAAGGACGGCCGCACGCTCGTCATCGACCCGGGCACGTTCAGCGAGAGCGACGCTGCGCTCGGCGCCGACGCCATCCTGGTCACCCACGAGCACCTCGACCACTTCAACGAGGAGCGGCTGCGGACCGGCCTCGAAGCCAACCCGGCCGCCGAGATCTGGACCTTGCGCAGCGTCGCGGAGAAGATCTCGGCAGCCTTCCCGGGGCGCGTCCACACGGTGGGCCACGGGGACGCCTTCAGCGCGGCCGGCTTCGACATCCAGGTGTACGGCGAGCTGCACGCGGTGATCCACCCCGACATCCCGCGCATCACCAACATCGGCTTCCTGGTGGACGGTTCGGTCTTCCACCCCGGCGACGCGCTCACCGTCCCGGACCGTGCCGTGGACACCCTGATGGTTCCGGTGATGGCTCCCTGGAACAAGATCTCCGAGGTCATCGACTACGTGCGCGAGGTGAAGCCGCGCCGCGCCATCGACATCCACGACGCCCTGCTCACCGACCTCGCCCGGCCCATCTACGACTCGCAGATCGGCGGCCTCGGCGGGGCCGAGCACCAGCGTCTGACGCCGGGGGACTCGACGGAACTGTGAGTGTCACAGCCGGGCGGTAGGTTGGGATCCATGCGCATCGCCACCTGGAACGTCAACTCGATCACCGCCCGGCTGCCCCGCCTGCTGGCCTGGCTGGAGAGCACCGGCACGGACGTGCTGTGCATCCAGGAGACCAAGACCACGGCCGAGGGCTTCCCCGCCGCCGAGCTGCGCGAGCTCGGCTACGAGTCCGCCGTCAACGCCACCGGCCGGTGGAACGGGGTGGCCCTGGTCTCCCGCGTCGGCCTCGACGACGTCGTGCTCGGGCTGCCCGGCGGCCCCGACTACGAGGGCGTGGAGGAGCCCCGCGCGATCTCGGCGACCTGCGGCGGAGTCCGCCTCTGGTCGGTCTACGTACCCAACGGCCGCGAGGTCGAGCACGACCACTACGCGTACAAGCTGGCCTGGTTCGCGGCCCTGAAGGCGGCCGTCGCCGAGGACGCGGCGGGCGGGCGCCCCTTCGCGGTGCTCGGCGACTACAACGTGGCCCCCACCGACGAGGACGTCTACGACCCCAGTGTCTTCGAGGGCCTGACCCATGTCACCCCCGCCGAGCGGGCCGCCCTCGCCGCCCTGCGCGAGGCCGGCCTGTCCGACGTGGTGCCCCGCCCGCTGAAGTACGACCGCCCGTACACCTACTGGGACTACCGCCAGCTGGCCTTCCCCAAGAACCGGGGCATGCGCATCGACCTGGTCTACGGCAACGAGCCGTTCGCCAAGGCCGTCAAGGACAGCTATGTCGACCGCGAGGAGCGCAAGGGCAAGGGCGCGTCGGACCATGCCCCGGTCGTGGTGGACCTGGAGGTCTGAGCCCCGCGCCGTCAGCCCGGGGTTGACGTGACCCGCCGCGTGCCCTGTGGTGCGATCAAGCCACCGAGTGGGACTCTGGATCGTATGAACTTCCTCCAGAACTGGCGCAAGCGGCACTCGGCGGCAAGCGGGGTGGCGGTCTCGGAGGCCGTCAGGGAAGACCCGGAGGGCGTCGCCGAGCTGCTCTCCGAGTGCGAGCTGCTGCGGACCCGGGCCTGGCAGAGCAAGCTCGAACTGGACGACTCCCCGCTCTCGTTGCAGGCCCTGGACCAGCTGCCGCCGCGCTGGCGCGACGACCCGGAGGAGCTGCCCTGGCTCGGCAACGACGCGGGCCTGTATCTGGGGACGGTCATCGTCCGGACCGTCCCCGGTGCGCTCTGGGACGTGTGGCCCAGTGGCCGGCCGGTGGTGCGGCTCGCCTCCGGCCGGGAGATCGACGTCGTGGACGCGGGCCTGACCTGGGCCACGACCGGGGCCCCCGAGCTGTACCAGGTGTACGCCGAGGCCTCGGAGGCCTGACGGGCGGCCGTTCCCCGGCGCCCTCCCGGCCCGCGTGGGAGCGACGCGGGCCCATTCGGTCAAAATACGGTTTATGCCCTATTCGTGCGTGTCGAGATGAAGTCCCTTACCCGGCTGGATAGTTTGCGCTGACCTCGACACAGCGATGAGTGGGCAGGACAGCGTATGGCCGTCGATCCGTTGATCGAGCTGCGTGGCGTCAACAAGTACTACGGGAAGCTGCACGTCCTCCAGGACATCGACCTCACCGTCGGCCGTGGGGAGGTGGTGGTGGTCATCGGGCCGTCCGGCTCCGGCAAGTCGACGCTCTGCCGGACGATGAACCGCCTGGAGACGATCGAGTCCGGCACGATCGCCATCGACGGCCGGCCGCTGCCGGAAGAGGGCAAGGGACTCGCCCAGCTCCGGGCCGAAGTGGGCATGGTCTTCCAGTCGTTCAACCTCTTCGCGCACAAGTCCGTCCTCGCCAATGTCTCGCTGGCCCAGACGAAGGTCCGCGGCCGCAAGAAGGAGGAGGCCGACAAGCGCTCGCACGAGCTCCTGGACCGGGTCGGTCTCGCCTCCCAGGCCGAGAAGCTCCCCGCCCAGCTCTCCGGCGGCCAGCAGCAGCGCGTGGCCATCGCCCGCGCCCTGGCCATGGACCCCAAGGTCATGCTCTTCGACGAGCCCACATCGGCGCTCGACCCGGAGATGATCAACGAGGTGCTCGAAGTCATGCAGCAGCTCGCCCGCGACGGCATGACCATGGTCGTCGTCACCCACGAGATGGGCTTCGCCCGCTCCGCCGCCAACCGCGTGGTGTTCATGGCGGACGGCCGGATCGTCGAGGACCGCACCCCCGACGACTTCTTCACCAACCCGCGGAGCGACCGGGCCAAGGACTTCCTCTCCAAGATCCTCAAGCACTGAACGGGGGGTGTACGCAACGATGATGGCCACACGACGCGCGCTCGCCGCCCTGGTGCTCGCACTGGCCCTGGCCGGCTGCGGCAAGTCGGGCAGCCCGCCGGTGAAGGGCCCGAAGGCCGAACTGCTGCCGCACTACACGGTCGCCAAGGGCTTCAGCCTGCCGGGCTCCCCGGTCTGGCAGCGGGCCAAGAACCGCGGCCACCTGATCGTCGGCGCCAAGGAGGACCAGCCCTACCTCGGTGAGAAGGACCCGGCCACCGGCGTCTACACCGGCTTCGACATCGAGATCGCCAAGATGATGTCGGCCTCGCTCGGCTTCGACCCCGCGACCATCGAGTTCAAGACGATCGCCTCGGCCAACCGCGAAACCGCCCTGCAGAACGGCCAGATCGACTACTACGTCGGCACCTACACCATCAACGACAACCGCAAGAAGCTGGTCGGCTTCGCGGGCCCGTACTACCTGGCGGGCCAGGGCCTGCTCGTACGCACCGACGAGAACGGGCTCACCACGCCCCAGGACTTCGACGGCAAGCGCGTCTGCTCGGCGGCGGGTTCGACCCCGTACCAGCGGATGGAGAAGGACTATCCGAAGGTCGACATGGTCGCCTACGACACCTACTCGGTGTGCGTGGACAACCTGCTCACCTTCCAGGTCGACGCCGTCACCACCGACGACACCATCCTGAGCGGCTACGCGGCCAAGGTGCCCGACCAGCTCAAGGTCGTCGGGAAGCCGTTCTCCAAGGAGCCCTACGGCATCGGCGTCCCCAAGAGCGACAACACCCTGCGGTTCGCGCTCGACGACGCCATCGAGGCCCACGAGAAGAACGGCGACTGGAAGAAGGCGTACGACGCGACGCTCGGCCTCTCCGGCCGGCCGCCCGCCCCCGCCCCGCCCATCGACCGCTACCCGGCGAGCTGAGGCCGCAATGGACGTACTCACCAAGAACTTCTCGCTGTACGGCAAGGGCTTCCTCGGCACCGTCGAACTGACCGTCTACGCCTCGGTCCTGGCCCTGGTGCTCGGCTTCGTCATGGCGTCCTGCCGGGTCTCGCCGGTCGGCTCGTTCCGGGTGCTCGGCACGGTGTGGGTGACCGTGCTGCGCAACACCCCGCTGACGCTGCTGTTCTTCGCCGTCCTGCTCGGCCTGCCGCGCTTCGGCCTGGTGCTGCCCTTCCAGCTCTTCGCGGTGATCGCGCTCGGCTGCTACACCTCGTCGTTCATCTGCGAGGCGCTGCGCTCCGGCATCAACACCGTGCCCAAGGGGCAGGGCGAGGCGGCCAGAAGCCTCGGGATGACCTTCGGGCAGACCCTGTCCACGGTGGTGCTTCCGCAGGCCTTCCGGTCCGTGATCCCGCCGATCGGCTCCACGCTGATCGCCCTCGCCAAGAACTCCGCGATCGCCGGGGCGTTCAGCGTCACTGAACTCCTCGGCACGTACAAGACGTTGAGCGAACTCGGCTACAACATCATCTGGACGTTCGTCTGGATCGCGATCGGCTACCTGATCATCACCCTCTTCATCAGCGCCGTCTTCAACGTCCTCGAAAAGCGCTGGGGAGTCGCCCGATGACCGCGCCACTGGCCACGGAATCCACCGCCCTCTACGACATCCCCGGACCCAGGACCCAGCAGCGGCACCTGGTGTACGGGATCATCTCGACGATCCTGATCCTCGCCCTGTTCGGCTGGCTCGTCCATCTCCTGTTCGACACCGACCAGTTCACCGCGGCCAAGTGGCGGCCCTTCGAGTACAAGGGCATCCAGGAGCTGCTCCTGCGCGGGCTCGGCAACACGCTGCGGGCCTTCGCGTTCGCCTCGGTGCTCTCGATCGCGCTGGGTGCGGTGCTCGCGGTCGGCCGGCTCTCCGACCACCGGCCGCTGCGCTGGATCGCCACCGTGCTCGTGGAGTTCTTCCGCGCGATGCCCGTCCTGGTGATGATCTTCTTCATCTTCGTGGCGCTCAAGGTGCAGCCGCTGCCCGCCCTGGTGGCCGGGCTCACGCTCTACAACGGGTCGGTGCTCGCCGAGGTCTTCAGGACCGGCGTCAACTCCGTGGAACGCGGCCAGAAGGAGGCGGCATTCTCACTCGGTATGCGCAAGACGCAGGTCATGACGTACGTGCTGGTCCCGCAGGGGATCCGGGCCATGCTGCCGACCATCATCAGCCAGCTGGTGGTCGCCCTGAAGGACACTTCGCTGGGCTATCTGATCACCTATGAGGAGTTTCTGCACGCGGGAAAGCTCATCGCGTCGAATCTCGACTACGATTTGCCGTTCATCCCCGTGGTGATGGTGATCTCGCCGATCTACATCGGGATGTGCATGCTGCTCTCCTGGTTCGCCACCTGGATGGCCAGGAGACAGAAGCGCAATCCCAAGACGGAGGCCGTGGACGTCGCACCGGCCGAACCAGGGACGCTGCTGCCGGGTGTGCAGTAGCTGAGGGGCAAGAACCCACCCGGCAGCAGCCGGTGATCACTTCTCGCGGAGAGGGACCGTCAGATGCGACGGGTCTGACGCGGGCGAGGAGAAGGTCAGCTGCGCGCCGAGCGGGTTGTGCTCGATGTAGAGCGGGTCGACGGTGTCCACCACCAGTGCCAGATGATGGCCGGCCGGTACGTCGTACGACGTGGAGGAGAGCTCCAGGTCGACGGGGAACGGCCGGCCGGGCGTCTGGCCGTGGAAGGTGTAGGGGGCGTTGCTGACCAGCTTGCCGAGGCCGAGCGGGCCCACGTCGTAGAGGTATGCGACGAGGGTGCCGCTCTCCTTGGTCGAGGTGAGCGTCGTGTGCAGCTTCGCGGTCCCGCGGATCCTGCGGTCCTCGCCGTACGTGCCCGACTGCCACACCGCCGCGAAGGACCGCGGCAGCAGCGGGATGGACGCCATCGGCGGCAGCTTCGCGAACTGGTCCAGGAGGCTGGACAGGAAGACGAGCCCGCCGTCGGCACCCGAGTCGACGTTCGCCGTGATCTTCTGCGTGCCGGACAGCGCCAGGTCCTCCTTGGCCGGGCCGACCGCCTGCCAGCTGGGATAGCCCTCGTAGGAGCCGTCGGTACGGGACTTGAGCTGGACCGGCTGCTCCTTGTCGATGCCGTTGTCGGCGCCCTTGAGATAGTGGTCGAACCAGCGGTGGGCGTCCGTCCACACGTCGTTGGGAAGGCCGAGCAGACCGGTCGCCTCGGCGGTGGCGTGGTCGCCGGGGCGGAACTCCAGGCGCTTGGGGCCTGTCAGCTTGCCGAAGAAGTCGGCGTACTGGTTGGGCGGGAAGAGGCTGTCGCCCCAGGCGTTGCCCAGCATGAGGGCGGCGCCGTTCTGGTTGATCCGGTCGACGTACGCGGCGGGCGAGCGCTTCCACCCCCAGTCGATCATGTCCTGTTCCTTGGCCAGGTCGGAGCCGAGGAACTCCTTGAGGATCTGGTTGAGTTCGGCGCTCGGGCGCCCGGTGATCTGCCCCGCGACCCCCAGCAGGGCCGCGGCCTGGAGGTGCTGGGTGCGGCCGCTGTAGATGGACTGGATGAGGTCGGCCCAGCCGCTCATCGCCACAACTGCCTTGATCCGCTTGTCGTGTCCGGCCGCCAGCAGGCTGATGCCCGCGCCGTACGAGACGCCGCCCATGCCGATCCGGGACGGGTCGGCGGGGGTGTTGGCGAGTGCCCAGTCGATGACCGAGGACACATCGGCTATGTCCGGCGGGCCCGCGACCTCGATGTTGCCGCCCGAGAGCCAGAAGCCGCGCGAGGTGTAACTGACCACCGTGTAGCCCGCGTCGGCGAGCTTCTGGGCCTGCGCGAGGTACTCGATCTGCGGCACGCCCCAGCTCGTGGGGAAGACGATGAGGGGGTACTTGTCGCCGGCCTTCGCCCCGGCGGGGGTGAACACATTGCCCTTGAGGGTGATGCCGCCGGAGCCGGGGATGTCGTAGAACTTCACGCTGCTGCTGCTCGCCGAAGCGGCGGCGGTGGCTCTCGCCGGGGCCGCCGGGGCCGCCGTGGCCGCCGGGGCGAGGCCGAAGGCGGCGCCCGCGAACAGGGCCGCGGCGGTGATCGCCACCGCCGTGGTCCTGGTGGGGCGGCCGGACAGATGGTGGGGGGCCATGAATCGCTCCTCGCTCGCGCCGGTGCAAAGTGACCCGACGGTAACCGCGAAGGCTTACCTGGGGTAACTGGTCGGTAAGTTACGCGAGGGTAACGATTATTGGACGCCGTGTCAGTTGCCGGTGGTGCCAGTGGTGCCGGTGTTCCCCGTGGTGCCGGTGTTCCCCGTGCCCGTGCCCGTCCCGGAGAGCGCGCTCTTCGCCTTCCAGGCGTCGTACGTCAGGTTCCACTCGCCGTAGCCGTTGTTGACGGCCTGGGTGCCCTTGGCGTCGTCGCCCGTGATCTCGAACGGGTCGCCCACCTGCACCGAGTCGTACACGAACTTGGCGTTGGCGTCGCTCATGCCGATGCAGCCGGAGCTCTTGTTGGCGGAGCCGAAGTACGAGGCGTTCCACGGCGCCGCGTGGGCGTACATGCCCGACCAGGTGAGCCGCATCGAGTAGTCGACCATCTTGTTGTAGGAGCTGCCGAGGCCGACGGTCTCCGAGTTCATGTTGATCGTCCCCTCCTTCGCCATCAGGACGGTCTTGCCGCGCCAGGACGCCTTGTCGCCGCCGGGGGTGCCGGCCGACATGGGGATGTCCTTGACCAACTCGCCGTCGCGGTACAGCTTCAGGTGGTGGCTGTCGAGGTCGATCTTGACGAGCTGGTTCTTGCCGACGGTGAAGCCGGTCTTGTAGTCCTTGGTGAACCAGCCGCCGGAGGGGCCCGAGTCGACGCCGTTGAGGTTCGCCTCCAGGGTCACCTTGGTGCCGGGCTTCCAGTAGTCCTTGGGGCGCCAGTCCACCCGGGACTTGCCCGAATAGTCCTCCATCCAGCCCCACGAACCCTCGGTGTTGTTCGACGTGGTGACCTTCAGCTGCTTCTCGACCTCGGCCTTGTTCTTGTTCTTCACCGGGTGGTCGAACACGATCGAGAGCGGCTGGCCGACGCCGACGGTGGTGTCCTTGCCGGGCGCGAGCGTCAGCTTGTTGACCTTGTCGGGGGCCGCCGTCGCGAACCCGGTCTTCGCGCTGCCGCCCTTGTCGTCCTTGGCCTCCACGCTGTACGAGGTGCCGGGCGCCGCCGTACGGAGCGAGGTCCAGGACTTGCCGTCGGCCGACAGCTTCCCGTCGAGCCTGCCGCCCTTGGCGTCGGTGACCGTCACCGTCTGGAGCCTGCCGTCGGCGAGCGTGACCTTCACCGGCTCGCCGGCCTTCGCCTGCTGGCCGGTCAGATTCACCGAAATCTCGGTCTTCTTCTGGGCCTTGAGATCGGACTTCGCGTCACTGGACGAGGAGTCGCCGCCGCCGCAGGCGGTCAGCGCCGCGGCCAGGACCGCCGTTCCGGCGATGGCGGCGATCCGGGCCGGGCGGCGGGGCAGGGTGTGACGGCGTATGCGGCTCAACTGGAAAACCTCCGTTGCAAATGCTTTTCCGTAGGTGAGAGTCATCGCTCGGACTTTAGGTTGCGAGACTCGCCGGGAAACTCGTAATTCGTTGTGTGACGAGGACCGCAGAGGAACGGTCATCGTCCCGTCACATACACCGCGCGAACCCGTCACGGACCGCTGTGAGCATCCTGTGCACCCCCGGAGGACCGACGACGGGGCGCACTTGGGAGGCCACGGACGTGTCCGCACTGCTGGTGACCGATGACCGGGACCAGGACGCCGGGGTCCGCGGCCTCGGCACCGCCGAGTACCGCTCGTTTCTCGCGAGCCGCGCCGACGTCAGTTTTCTGCAATGTCCCTCGTGGTCCGACGTGAAGGACCAATGGGTTGCGGAAAGGGTCGGATGGTCCCTTGACAACGGCGAATTGACCGGCGCCGCCCAGATCCTCTACCGGCAATTCCCCGGCACCCGCAAATACTTCGCCTATCTGCCGGAGGGCCCGGTGGCCGACTGGGCCGACCCCGAAATCGACCGCTGGCTCCAGCCGTTGCTGCGCCATCTGCGCAGGGCCGGCGCCTTCGCGGTCCGGATCGGGCCCACGCCCGCCTACCGGCGCTGGGACGCCGCCCGCCTCAAGGCCGCCACCGGAGCCGGCCGCCGGATCGGCGACATCCTGGCCACCGAGGTGGACCCGCTCGGCTCCGCCGTCGCCGAGCGGCTGCGCACCCGCGGCTGGCGACGCTGCGGCGGGGACGACGACGGCGACGCCGACGCACAGCCCCGCCACGTCTTCCGGCTGGCGCTCGCGGGGCGCGGCACCGAGCAGCTGTGGGCCGGGCTCAACCAGGAGTGGCGCCGCAATGTGCGCACCGCGCACAAGGCCGGGGTGCGGACCGTGACCGGGACCGCCGCCGACCTCCCCGAGTTCTACCGGCTCCTGCGGATCACCGAGGAGCGCGACGGCTTCCGGCTCGGCCGCTCGCTCGCGTACTTCCAGCGCCAGTACGAGGCCCTCAACGCCGAGCAGCCCGGCCGGATGCGGCTGTACCTGGCCGTCCACCGGGGCGAGGTGCTCGCCGCGCACACCATGATCACGGTGGGGCGGCGGGCCTGGTACCAGACCGGCGCCTCCGCCGACCACCGCCGCGAGGTCCGCCCCAGCAATGCGCTCCAGTGGCAGATGATCCAGGACGCCCACGCGCTCGGCGCCGAGGTGTACGACATGCGCGGGGTACCCTCCACTCTTGATCCGCAGGACCGGCCCTTCGGCCTCCTGCGCTGGAAACTCGGCACCGGCGGGCAGGTCGTCGAGACGCTGGGCGAGTGGGAGACATCCATGGGCGGGACCACCAACAACGCGCTGTACCGCGCCTTCCAGGCGTATCTGGCGCGCCGGTGACCGCGACCGCGACGGCCGCCGTCGGCAAGGGATCCGCCCTCCTGCGCAGCAGCGCGCTGATGGCGGCGGGCTCCGTCGTCTCGCGCGCGACCGGCTTCGTACGCTCCGCGGTCGTCGCGGCGGCGCTCGGCGTCGGACTGCTCGGCGACGGCTACGCGGTCGCCAACAACGTCCCCAACATCCTCTACATGCTCCTCATCGGCGGCACCCTCAACGCGGTCTTCGTGCCCGAGCTGGTGCGCGCCGCCAAGGAGCACGCCGACGGCGGGGCCGCCTACACCGACCGCCTCATGACGGCCTGCACCACCGCGCTGGTCGCCGTCACCGCGCTCGCGGTGGTCGGGGCCCCCTGGATCGTCGGCGCGTACACCGACTACAGCGGCGGCCAGGCCGACCTCACGATCGCGCTCGCCCGGTACTGCCTGCCGCAGATCCTCTTCTACGGCCTGTTCACCCTGTTCGGCCAGGTCCTCAACGCGCGCGGCCGGTTCGGCGCCATGATGTGGACGCCGGTGCTCAACAACCTTGTCGTCATTGGGGTGTTCGGGCTCTACCTCGCCCTCGCCGCAGGCGGCTCGGGCACGCTGAGCGCGGGCGATGCCCGGCTGCTCGGCTGGGGCACCACCGCGGGCATCGTGGTCCAGGCCCTCGCCCTCGTGCCCTCGCTGCGCTCGGCCGGCTTCCGCTGGCGCCCCCGCTTCGACTGGCGCGGCAGCGGACTCGGGCGGCCGCTGCGCTCGGCGGGCTGGGCGGTGCTGCTCGTCGTCTCCAACCAGCTCGCGTACTGGGTGGTGACCCGGCTCGCCACCACGGCCGGGCACCGCGCCGAGCACGAGGGAATCGCCGGGGGAGCGGGATACACCGCGTACACCAACGCCTATGTGCTCTGGATGGTGCCGCACGGCATCGTCACCGTCTCCCTGGTCACCGCGCTGATGCCGCGGATGAGCCGGGCCTCGGCGGAGGGCGACCTCGCGGGGGTACGGGCGGACGTCTCCTACGGCCTGCGGACCTGCGGCGCGATAATCGTCCCCGCCGCCTGCGCGCTGTTCGCGCTCGCGCCCTGGATCCTCGGTTCGGTCTTCGAGTACGGCAGGACCGGCGCCGCCGACATCACGGTCATGGCGGGCATGCTCATGGCCTTCGCCCCCGGACTGATCGCGCTCTCGGGACAGTACGTGTTGTCCCGCGGCTTCTACGCGCTCGGCGACACCCGCACCCCGTTCCTGCTCAACCTCGTCATCGCCGGGGTCAACGCGGCCCTCACCGTCGTCGCCTACCTCGCGCTGCCCCCGCGCTGGGCCGTGACGGGCATCGCCGGCGCCTACACCGTGGCACTCCTGGCCGGGCTCGCGGCCACCGCGTACACCCTCAACCGCAGGCTCGGCGGGGGTCCGCTGCTGCGCTCGCCGGCGCTCCTCGCGCATCTGCGGCTGCTGCTCGGTGCCGTGCCCGCCGCGGCGCTCGGCCACGCGGCGGCCCGCTGCGCCGACGGGCTCGGCAGTGTCGCCGCGGCCGGCGCCGGAACCATGACGCTCGTCGTCGCGCTCGCGCTGCTGGCCCGGCCGCTGGGGCTCACCGACATCAACGCCGTGCTCGACAAGGTGCGCGGCGGCGGCAGACACCGAGCCCGGTGACGGGACAAATGAGACGGTTGGGATACTGACGCCTATGCCTCGCGTGCTCCTCATAGAAGACGACCCCTCCGTTCGCGAAGGGGTCGAGCTCGGGCTGCGCAGGCGCGGCCACGAGGTGCTGGCCGCCGGGACCGGCGAGGCCGGGCTCGCCTCGCTCAAGTCCTTCCACCCGGATCTGGTGCTGCTCGACCTGATGCTGCCCGGCATGAACGGAGTCCAGGTCTGCCGGAAGATACGCGAGACCAGCCAGCTGCCGATCATCATGCTCACCGCGCGCGGCGACGACTTCGACGTGGTGATCGGCCTTGAGGCCGGCGCCGACGACTACATCGTCAAGCCCGCACGGACCGAGGTCATCGAGGCCCGCATCCGGGCCGTACTGCGCCGCCTCGCCGACCCCGTCACCCGCTCGGGACCGGAGTTCCACGGCGAGCTGGCCCTGGACCGGGCGGGTCTGACCGCCGCCAGGAACGGTGAACGCCTCGCGCTCGCGCCCTCCGAGCTGAAGCTCCTGCTCCACCTGGCCGCCTCGCCCGAGCAGGTCTTCAGCCGCCAGCAGCTCCTCGAATCGGTGTGGGAGCACAGCTACCACGGCGACGCCCGACTGGTCGACGCCTGCGTGCGGCGGCTGCGCCAGAAGCTCGGCGACACCGCGGGACCCGACGGCGCGCCCCGCTACATCCAGACCGTGCGCGGCTTCGGCTACCGCTTCGGGCCGCTGTGAGGTTCCCCCTCCGCCGCCGCGGCCTGCGCCCCGGACTGCGCACGCGTCTGATCGCGGCCTTCCTCCTGGTGGCCGCGATCAGCGCGGTCACCACCGCCGCCCTCACCTACCAGTCGGCCCGTTCCGCCATCCTCAAGCAGGCCCAGGACCAGGCCGTCGAGCAGTTCCGCGAGCAGATAGCCAACGAGTACTTCTCGCTGCCCACTTCCACCGCCGCGTTGCAGAACGCCTGCCGCACCCTGGCCCGGGCCGGAAAGCCGCACCCCTGGTTCGTGTTCGCGGAGTACGGCACCCTGCGCGCCTCCTCCACCAACCGGCCCACCTCCACCGTGATCACCGACGAGCTGCGCCGCAAGACGCACGCGAACGCGCACGGCTCGTTCCAGCGGGTGATCCGGGACGGCACCCCGTATCTGACCATCGGCATGCCGGTGATGTTCGACAGCTTCACCGAGCAGCGCAGCGGGGTCTATCTGTACGCCGTGATGGACCTCAAGGCCGAGGGCGTCACCATCCAGGCCATGGTCACGGCGGCCAAGAACGGCGCGCTGCCCGCCCTCGCGATCGCCGTGGTCCCCGCCCTGCTCGCCGCCCGCAGCGTGCTGCGCCCGGTGCGCGATCTGCGGCGGGCCGCCAGCAGCATGGGCAAGGGCCGGCTCGACACCCGCATCGAGGTCAAGGGTTCGGACGAACTCGCCGATCTGGCCTGGACGTTCAACGAGTCGGCGGAGGAACTGGAGCGCTCCGTCGAGGAGTTGCAGAAGGCGGAGGCCCGGGCGAGGCGCTTCGCCTCCGACGTCTCGCACGAACTGCGCACCCCGCTGGCCGGCATGCTCGCGGTGACCGAGGTCCTCGACGAGGACGCCGACGGGCTCGACCCCGACACCGCACGCGCGGTGCGCCTCATCTCGGCCGAGACCGGCAAGCTCGCCAACCTCGTCGAGGACCTGATGGAGATCTCCCGCTTCGACGCCAAGGCGGCCGAGCTCAACGCCGATGAGGTGGACGTCGCCGAGACCATCCGCAAGACCCTTCAGCGACGGCACTGGCAGGACCGTGTGATCACCCAACTCCCGGACGGCGTAAGGGCGATGATCGACCCGCGGCGCTTCGACATCGTGGTGGCCAACCTGGTCGGCAACGCCCTGCGGCACGGCTCGGAGCCGGTGACCGTACGGCTGCGACCGGGGTCCGGCGACGGCCCCCTGGTGGTGGAGGTCGCCGACCGGGGGCCCGGCATCGACGCGGCGGTGCTGCCGCACATCTTCGACCGCTTCTACAAGGCGGACGCGGCCCGTACCCGCTCGGCGGGCAGCGGCCTCGGGCTCGCGATCACGCTGGAGAACGTACGGCTGCACGGCGGCACGGTCCGGGCCGCGAACGGGCCGGAGGGCGGCGCGGTGTTCACCGTCGAGCTGCCCGCCGGTGTGCTCGGCGCCGCCCCCGTGGAGGCCGCCCGATGAGGTC
This sequence comes from Streptomyces sp. CB01201, assembly GCF_002803085.1. Taxonomy (GTDB): domain Bacteria; phylum Actinomycetota; class Actinomycetes; order Streptomycetales; family Streptomycetaceae; genus Streptomyces; species Streptomyces hundungensis. Next base: position 45,276 of record NZ_NNBJ01000005.1, read on the forward strand.
GAGGCTCGCCGGCCTTCGGGCGCTCGCCGCACTCGCCCTGCTGCCCGCCGGGCTGCTCGCGGCGGGCTGCGGCATCCAGTCCACCGATGTCGTCGCGGTGGGCGACCCCGCGACCGCGCAGGCGATGCCGCCCCCCGACGGATCGACCGTGCTCTACTTCGTGGGCCCCGACGGATTGATGCCCGTCGTGCGCCCGGGCGCCTCCCAGCCGCTTCTGCCCCTGCTCTTCGCGGGCCCGGACCAGGACGAGCGGGCGGTCGGTCTGCGCAGTGAACTGCCGCCGCTGCGGGGCCCGTTGAAGATGACCGTCGGCGAGGGCGGCGTGACCCTGGTGCTCGGTCAGGACGTATCGGGCCTCACCCCGACCGCACAGCGCCAGATCGCCTGCACAGCGCTCCAGGTGTCGGCGCGCGGCCCGGGTCTGCGGGCGACGATCCTCGGCAACGGATCCCCGAGCTCGCTCAGCCCGCTCGCCTGTTCACCCTGAGCCGGCCGCCGGGCCGTGACCGCACCGGGCCGTGACCGCGCCACGCCGTGACCGCGCCGGGCCGGTGAACGAGGCACGGATCGGTTGACTTCAATTCAGTAAACCCATGGGTAACACTCTGGCGCCGGGGCCGCCGACCCACCAAGCTCTGCGTGTGGAGAATTCAGCCAACGCCGCGCGGCCCACGGCCGCCCCGATCGTCCTCGGGCTGCGCCCCGCCCTGCGGTGGATCCCGCTCGCCTCGGTCGTGGCGCTCGGGGCCTGGTACCTGGCGGTCGCCGCGATCTTCGACGGCCCCAACGGGGGCGTCGCGGGCCCGGTGATGGCCGTCTCGGGTGTGGCCCTGCTGGTCGTCGCCGTCACCTTCGTGGGCTATCTGCTGCGCCCGCTGCGCATCGACGTGGACATCGACGCGCTCACCGTGCGGCTGCCGACCTGGCTCGCGGGACGGGTCGACTGGGACGAGGTGAGCGCCGTGACCGCCGTCGCCGTGCGGACCGGCCGGCACGTCCGCCGCTTCCTCGTCGTGGACCTGCGCTCACCGGCGCTGCCCCACGTCAGCCGCCCCCGGTCCATGTACCGGCGCCTGGCCCCCGTGCTCGGCCGCGCGAAGGGCGCGCACGGACTCTGCTTCGAGGAGCAGCTCTTCGACTTCGACGCGGCCCAAGTCCTCACGGTAGTGGGCCGGTTCGCGCCCGCCGAGGTCGTCGTCGAGGACCGCACGGCGGAACCGGCCGACACCCACTGGCAGTTCTGACCGGCTTCTTGCCTCGTGGCAGGGCGACCGCCACCGTGTACGCGTACGTCTCGCACGCCGACAGCACCACCGCGAGCACGTACGCCGACGACCGCTGCCCGGAATCGGAGTGCCCATGGCCGGATTCACGCTGCCCCACACCCTCCACGGCGACGGCCCGCACCGGGTCGTCGCCGTGCACGGCTGGCTCGCCGACCGCGGCGACTACGCCGCCGTGCTGCCCGACCTCGACGCCGCCGTGTTCACCTACGCCTTCGTCGACCTGCGCGGCTACGGGGAGGCCAGGAACGCCTCGGGCGCGTTCACCACGAGCGAGGGGGCCCAGGACGTCCTCGGTCTCGCCGACCGGCTCGGCTGGCACCGCTTCTCGCTGATCGGGCACTCGATGGGCGGCGCCGTCGTGCAGCGCGTGCTCGCCGCCGCCCCCGACCGGGTGCGGCGCATGGTCGGCATATCGCCGGTCCCGGCCAGCGGCATGCCGATGGACGAGAAGACCCGCGCCCTGTTCACCGGGGCCGCCGAGCATCCGGCCAAGCGCCGGGCGATCATCGACCTCACCACCGGCGGCGACCGCCCCGACGCCTGGCTCGACCGGATGACCCGGCGCTCGATGGAGCGCAGCGACCCCAAGGCATTCCGTGCCTGGCTCGACTCCTGGTCGGGCGAGGACTTCCACGAGGAGACCGAGGGCTCCCCGGTGCCCGCCCTCGCGGTGACCGGCGCGCTCGACCCCGCCATCAACGCCGAGTTCCTGCGCGGCACTTGGCTGCGCTGGTACCCGGCCGGCCAGCTCGTCGAACTGCCCCTCGCCGGGCACCACGCCATGGACGAGGCCCCGCTCGACCTGATCCGTACCGTCGAGGACTTTCTGCGGGCCGACCATGTCTGACCCGGTCCGCCATGGCTGAGTTCCCCGACGTCTTCGATCCCCGCCCCTACGCGGCAGGACCGCCGCACGCCGCCTACCGCGAGCTGCGCGACCGTCACCCGGTCGCGTGGCAGGCCGAGCCCGAGGTGCTCGGCTGGCCCGCCGGGCCCGGCTTCTGGGCGGTCACCCGGCACGCGGACGTCGTACGCGTCCTCAAGGACGCGGGCACCTTCTCCTCGACGCTGGGTGCCACCCAGATCCGCGACCCCGACCCGGCGGACCTGCCGTTCATCCGCCGCATGATGCTCAACCAGGACCCGCCCGAACACGGCGTGCTGCGCCGCCTGGTGAGCCGCGCCTTCACCCCGGGACGCGTCGAGCGCTTCGAGGCCCTCGCGCGCGAGCGGGCCCGTGCCCTGCTCACCGGCGCCCGTGCCGGAGCCGAGGACGGCGTCATCGACCTGGTGGCCGACGTCACCGACGACTACGCGCTGCTCAACCTCACCGACCTGCTCGGCGTTCCGCCCGGCGACCGCGGCCTGCTCCTGGAGTGGACCGAGCGGGTCATCGCCTACCAGGACCCGGACGTGCCCCCCGTGCGCGGCCCCGACGGAAGGCCGGTCAACCCGCGCTCGCCCGCGATGCTGGCGGAGATGTTCGCGTACGCGCAGGAGCTGGCGGCCTACAAGCGCGAGCGGCCCGCCGACGACATCATGACCTCGCTCGCACATTCCCGGCTGGCCGACGCGGAGCTGGAGATGTTCTTCTTCCTGCTGACCGTGGCGGGCAACGACACCGTCCGCTCGGCGGCCCCGGGAGGGCTGCTCGCCTTGGCCCAACATCCGTCCGCACGACTGTCGTTGATGGAGCGTCAGGTTCCGGTGGACACGGCGGTCGAGGAGCTGCTGCGGTGGCATCCGCCGGTGCTGAGCTTCCGGCGCACCGCCGCCCGCGACGCCGTCCTGGCCGGGCAGCGCATCGCGGCGGGCGCCAAGGTCGTCGTCTTCCACGCCTCCGCCAACCACGACGAGCGGGTCTTCGCCGACCCGCACCGCCTGGACCTGGCCCGCAGCCCGAACCCGCACGTCTCCTTCGGGGACGGCCCGCACGTCTGCCTCGGCGCGCACTTCGCCAGGCTGCAACTGAGGGTGCTGCACGAGGAGGCGCTGCGCGTCCTGCCCCGCACGGAACTCGCGGCGCCGCCGCGCCGGCTCGTCTCCCACTTCATCAACGGCGTCAAGTCGCTGCTCGTGCGGGTGGATTAGCCGGTGGCACGGTGCGAGGTGCGGATGGCCGGGGCGGGCTCCTGGGCCGCCCGGGTCACATCGGCGACGAGTTCGACCACATCGGGGCCGTACGCCTGGGAGTTGACGACCTTGAGGAGCAGGCAGAACGAGCCGTTGCCGTGCTTGCGTGCCAACTGGGCGTGGTTCCGCGCGAGATAGCGGGTCGCGGCCTGGTTGTTGATCGCGCGCTGGCCGCAGAACAGGAACACCGGCCGGGCTTCCTGGCCCACCGTGATCCGGGCGAGGAGTACGTATTCGGCGACCCCGTGGTCCATCGTGTAGCGCTCGGTGCCGACCTGGAACGAGCCCCGATGGGGCCCCGGTTCGGTGTCCACGTTGACCTTCACGCCAGGCAGCAGTGAGGCGAGGTGCGCCGCGGTGCGCCGGTTCGAGTACGGACCCCCCACGCAGAACTCGGTGCGTTCACCGAAGCCCTGCTGGGCGAGTTCACCCTGGATGATCTGCGTGTGGGCCCCGCAGTCCTTGATGAGCGAGGAGAGTTCGAGCAGCGCGAACACGTCGTAGCGGTGCACCGCCCCGTCGAGCCCAGCCTCCCGGTTGACGACGAGAAGGCACTCCGAATTTCCCGGCAGCCCGAAGAACGCCTGCTTGCGTCGGAGCTTCCGCTTCCAGAGGTAGGTGCGGGTGAGCCACCCGAACGCGGCGCTTATGCCCGCGGCCACCACGCCGAGCACGATGTTGCGTACGTCGTCATTCATGGGCGCGCATGCTAGCGGGAGTTCGCCCGCTCGTTCGACGTGCTCATGACGTCACCCGAGGGACGGCGCTACGCTGCGCGGACGTTCGCCAACGGGAGGTATGCATGCGTCGTCCTGCTGTCCGCACCCTGTCCCTCCTCGCCGCGGCGGCCGCGGTGGCGGCCTCGGTCGCGGCCGCCCCGCCCACGACGGCCGCGCCGCCGGGCCGTACCCCCGCCAAGGTGCCGGAGGCGGTCGGCTACGGGGGAGCGGTGTCGAGCGTGGACGCCGACGCGTCCGCCGCCGGCCTGGAGGTCCTCAAGAACGGCGGCAACGCGGTGGACGCTGCCGTCGCCACCGCCGCCGCCCTCGGCGTCACCGAGCCGTACTCCTCGGGCATCGGCGGAGGCGGCTACTTCGTCTACTACGACGCGGCCTCCCGATCCGTGCACACCCTCGACGGCCGCGAGACCGCGCCCGGCTCCGCCACCTCCTCACTGTTCCTGGAGAACGGCAAGCCGCTGCCCTTCGCGGACGCGGTGACCAGCGGGCTCAGCATCGGCACCCCGGGCACCGCCGCCACCTGGGACCGGGCCCTGGACGCCTGGGGCAGCACATCGCTCGGCACGCTCCTCAAGCCCGCCGAACGGCTCGCACGGAGCGGGTTCACCGTCGACGACACCTTCCGCTCGCAGACCAAGGACAACCAGGCCCGGTTCGCCGACTTCCCCGACACGGCCAAGCTGTTCCTGCCGGGCGGGCAGCTCCCGGTGGTCGGCTCCACCTTCAAGAACCCCGATCTGGCGCGCACCTACGAGGAGTTGGGACGCAAGGGCGTCGACGCCGTCTACCGGGGCGACCTCGGCGCGGACATCGTCCGTACCGTGCGCAAGCCCCCCGTCGACCCCAAGTCGACCCGCAAGGTGCGCAGTGGCGATCTGACCCGGCAGGACCTGCGCGCCTACCAGGCCAAGTTCCGGGCGCCCACCAAGGTCGGCTACCGCGGGCTCGACGTCTACGGCATGCCCCCCTCCAGCTCCGGCGGCACCTCGGTGGGCGAGGCGCTCAACATCCTGGAGCGGACCGACCTGTCGAAGGCCTCGGACGTCCAGTTCCTGCACCACTACATCGAGGCCAGCCGGATCGCGTTCGCCGACCGGGGGCGCTGGGTCGGCGACCCGGCGTTCGAGAAGGTGCCGACCCGGGGGCTGCTCTCGCAGCGCTTCGCCGACTCGCGGGCCTGCCTGATCAAGGACGACGCGGTCCTGACCAGCCCGCTCGCGCCCGGTGACCCCCGCGACCCGCAGGCGTGCGGGACGTCCGGCGCCGCGTCCCCGACCACGTACGAGGGCGACAACACCACGCATCTAACCGTCGCCGACAAGTGGGGCAACGTCGTCGCGTACACGCTCACCATCGAGCAGACCGGCGGCAGCGCGATCACCGTGCCCGGCCGGGGCTTCCTGCTCAACAACGAGCTGACCGACTTCTCCTTCGCCCCGGCCAACCCGGCCGTCCACGACCCGAACCTGCCGGGCCCGGGCAAGCGGCCGCGCTCGTCCATCTCGCCGACGATCGTGCTCGACCGGCACGGCAAGCCGGTGCTCGCGCTCGGCTCGCCGGGCGGCGCGACCATCATCACCACCGTGCTCCAGACCCTGGTCAACCACCTGGACCGGGGCATGCCGCTGGTCGCCGCGATCGCGGCGCCGCGCGCGAGCCAGCGCAACGCGGCACGGACCGAGCTCGAACCGGCGCTCTACAACAGCCCGTTGAGGGCGCAGTTGGAGGCGCTCGGCCACTCGTTCACGCTGAACCCGGAGATCGGGGCCGCGACCGGAGTGCAGCGGCTGCCCGACGGCCGCTGGCTCGCGGCGGCCGAGACCGTGCGGCGCGGCGGCGGCTCGGCGCTCGTGGTCCATCCGAGTGGAAAGCAGTAGCCGCGGCTGAAGCCGCCCAGGAGGCCCATGGCCCCGACCTGAACGGCCGGGAGCCAGGGGCCTCTTGTCGTGGGCGGGGCGGCAGCGGTGCGGGCCGAAGATCGGATCGGTCGCACAACGGGTAAGGACGCATTCCTGACAAACGGCCAAGAACGCATTCCTGACAGAAGGGTTCTTCCGTGCGCTCCAGAACGCTCGCCCTCGCCGCGGCATCCGGCGTCGCTCTGCTCTGTGCGGTCGCGCTCCCGGCGACCGCGCAGCCCGCCACCGCGCCCGCCGGCCGCGCCGCCGACCCGTCCGGCCGGACGCCCGCCGGCCCGGTCGGTGCGGCCGAGCTCCTCGCCAAGGTGCAGACCTGTGCCCAGATCTCCCACGGCAAGTACCGGACGGATCCCAAGGCAGAGGCCACCGTCCCGGTCTGCGGCAAGAACGGGGCGGTGTTCTGGCAGGCCGACCTGGACGTCGACTGCGACGGCCGGGCGACGGCCGCCTGCAACAAGGCGACGGACCCGTGGTTCCAGCCCGACACCCGCTTCCACCAGTCGAACGACAAGCCCCTCGACGCGGAGAAGGTGTCGTACGTGGTGGTGCCGAACGCGAGCCCGCTCTGGAACTACAGCGCCTCCGGAATCAAGGGCGGCGGTGTGGCCGCGGTCGTCTACGGCAACCGGGTCGAGTACGCGGTCGTCGGCGACACGGGCCCCAAATCCGTCATCGGCGAGGCGTCCTACGCCACCGCCAAGGCGCTGGGCATGGATCCGAGCCCGAAGACGGGCGGCGCCGAATCCGGCGTCACCTACATCCTGTTCCAGAACTCCCGGGCCGAGCCGATCGAGAGCCACGAGGAGGCGGTGACCCTGGGCCAGGACCTGGCCCGGCGGTTCGTGGCCGCCAACTGACTCCCCGCTCCAGCCGTCGATCACCGTCCCGCAGCCCACCCCGACCGGACTCCGCCGGACAGGCCCTAGACTCGGCCGTATGGTCCGCACCCCACTCACCCCCGCGGAGCGCGAACGAGGCGAGCGGCTCGGCCGCCTGTTGCGTTCGGCGCGCGGGGATCGCAGCATGACGGAGATCGCGGCGGCGGCGGGCCTCTCCGCCGAGACCCTCCGCAAGATCGAGACGGGCCGCGCGCCCACCCCCGCCTTCTTCACCGTGGCCGCCCTCGCCTCGGTCCTCGGTCTGTCCATGGACGAGATCGTGAGCATGTGCGCGATGCCCCCGGCGGTCGCCGCATGAGCCCGGCGAAGACACGGACCCCCCGGGACGCCGCGCGGATCGTCGTCCGCGACGCGCTCGGCGCGGTGTTCCTGCTCTGGTACGACAACGAAGAGGTCGGCCCGCACTGGGCGACGCCCGGCGGCGGCCTGGACGCGGGGGAGTCCCCGCGCGAGGGCGCCCGCCGCGAGCTGCGCGAGGAGACCGGCTGGGCCGACCTCGAACCGGGCCCTGCGCTGTGCACCTGGACCCATGACTTCACCCGGGCCGGAGTGCCGGTGCGCCAGTTCGAGCACATCTATCTCGCCGACGCCCCGGACATCCGTCGCGAGATCGGCCCCGGCCTGGCGGAGGAACACCGCGCGGACGGCATCCTCGGCTGGCGCTGGTGGGCGCCGGAGGAACTGAGGCATACCGACGAGCAGATCTGGCCGCCCCAGCTGCACGCCCTGCTCGACGGCTGGACGCCCGGCGATCCGCCGGTGGAGCTCGGCTACGTCCCCGTCCACGGCCTGTCGGACACCGTCGGCTGACACCCGGCCCACCCCGCCGGGAGCGGGCTGCCTGTTCGGCGCAACAGATCCTGCGCCGACGCGTGCCCCGGGCGACCGTGGGAGCGTGGTCAATCCGTCTCAGTCCCCCCGCCGCCGGCGCCGCCGTCCGCTGCGGGCGACCGCCGTCCTGGCCCTCGGCGCGCTCGCGCTGCTCGCGGCCTGCACCCCCGACCCGCATGCCGCGGCCTCCGCCGCCGGGCACCCGGACCCCGCGACGCTGGTGTTCCACCACCCCGGCGTCGTCGTCGGCCGAGGCCAGCTCGACACCGTGCGGCAGAAGGTGCGGGCCGGGCAGGAGCCGTGGAGCTCGGCGTTCGAGAAGATGCGGGCCAGCCGCTACGGCTCGCTGCGCTATGTCCCGCACCCCGCCGAGGTGGTGCCCTGCCCGCCGAACGCGGGGCCGCCCGCCTGCCTCGCCGAGCGCGAGGACGCCATCGCCGCGTACACCCAGGCCCTGCTGTGGTCGGTCAACGGCGACGAGGCCCACGCCCGGAAGGCCGTGGAGATCATGGACGGCTGGGCGCAGGTGATGAAGCGGCACACCGAGGGCAACGCCGACCTCCAGACCGCCTGGGCCGGCTCCACCTGGGCCCGGGCCGCCGACATCGTGCACGCGGGCTATCCGCAGTGGCAGGCCCCGGCCGTGCAGCGCTTCAAATGGATGCTGCGCAAGGCGTACCTGCCCGCCGTCACCGCCAAGGTCCCCGATTACAACGGGAATTGGGAACTGGCGATGACGGACGCGGCCATCGGCATCGCCGTGTTCGTCGAGGACCACCAGATCTTCAAGGACGCCCTGGACCGCTACCGGGCCCGGGTGCCCGCCTACTTCTACCTTAGCTCCGACGGCAAGCTGCCCAACCCGCCGCCCGGCGGCTCGATGACCACCCCTGACAAGCTGGCGACGTACTGGTTCGGCCAGCGCACCTACGCGGACGGGCTCGGCCAGGAGACCTGCCGCAACCTCATGCACGTCGGGTACTCCCTCGCCGCCTCCGCCCATATCGCCGAGACGGCCTGGCAGCAGGGCATCGACCTGTACGGGCCGACGGCCGAGCGCCTCAAGGCGGCGGCCGAGTTCCACGCCCGCTACCAGCTGGGCGAGCCGGCCCCGAGCTGGCTGTGCGCCGGAAAGATCGAGCGGACCATGGGCCCGGACGTCGAGGTGCTGCTCAACCACCTCCAGAACCGGCTGCATATGACGCTCCCCGAGACGCGCAGGCTGGCCGAGCAGCAGCGCCCGGCCGGCACCGACGACCTCTTCGTCGCCTGGGAGACGCTGACCCACGCACAGAATCCGGGCACACCCGTCTGATTCCAGCCGGATTCAACAGAACGTTGAAGATTGGGGATTGAGCTGCCGGGCGGCCTGGGAATGGTCCCGAGCAATGGACACGACCCGCCGCACCCGGCCAGACGACCGCCCGCGCCGGCCCAGCGCCGCCGCCTTCTTCGACGTGGAGGGCACCCTGCTCGCCGTGCCGGGCCTGGCCGGCCTCGCCGGGCCGCTCGGCCGGCTCTGGCACCCGCCGGTGCTCGCCGCCCTGCACGCCCATGCCGCGCTCGGGCACCTCGTGGTGCTCGTCGCCCTCGCCGGCGCCGCCGAGCTGGGCCCCATAGCGCGTCAGCTCGCCCCCGACGCTGTGCTCTGCTCCCGCCCCGGGGCCCCCATGATCGGCCAGGGCAAGGGGTACGCGGCCCGCGCCCTGCTGCGCGAGCACGGCATCCCGGCCAGGCGCTGCCATGCGTACGCGGACGAGGCGGCGGACCTGCCGCTGCTCGCGGAGGTGGGGCACCCCGTGGTGGTCGGCGACGACCCGGTACTGCTCCGCCACGCCCGGCGCGGCAACTGGGGGCGCCTGCCGGGGCCGAGTGCCGCACGAAGTGACGCCGTGTCAGCTCTGGGGGATCGGCCCACCCCTGGCTGACCTGTGTCGCCACGATTGGCCTCGCCGAAGCCGCGATGGTCTTGCCACGGTGCGTAACGCGCCTTACGGTCTCATCCACACGCGGATCTACGCGTGTGGATTTGGCTGGCTGACGACCCGTCGAAGGAGCAGCTCATGGCCAATGTCGTGCGCGCCGCACTGGTTCAGGCGACCTGGACCGGCGACACCGAATCCATGATCGCCAAGCATGAGGAACACGCCCGCGAGGCGGCCCGGCAGGGCGCGAAGATCATCGGCTTCCAGGAGGTGTTCAACGCCCCCTACTTCTGCCAGGTGCAGGAGGCCGAGCACTACCGCTGGGCCGAACCCGTCCCGGACGGCCCGACCGTCACCCGGATGAGGGAACTCGCCCGGGAGACCGGGATGGTCGTCGTCGTCCCGGTCTTCGAGATCGAGGGCGAGGGCTTCTACTACAACACCGCCGCCGTCATCGACGCCGACGGCAGCTACCTCGGCAAGTACCGCAAGCACCACATCCCCCAGGTCAAGGGCTTCTGGGAGAAGTACTACTTCAAACCGGGCAACCTCGGCTGGCCGGTCTTCGACACGGCCGTCGGCAAGGTCGGCGTGTACATCTGCTACGACCGCCACTTCCCGGAGGGCTGGCGCCAACTCGGCCTCAACGGGGCCCAGTTGGTCTACAACCCGTCGGCCACCTCGCGCGGGCTCTCGGGATACCTCTGGCAGCTGGAGCAGCCCGCATCGGCCGTCGCCAACGAGTACTTCGTCGCCGCGATCAACCGCGTCGGCATCGAGGAGTACGGCGACAACGACTTCTACGGCACCAGCTACTTCGTCGACCCGCGGGGCCAGTTCGTCGGCGAGGTCGCCAGCGACAAGGAGGAGGAACTCCTCGTCAGGGACCTCGACTTCGGGCTCATCGAGCAGGTCCGTCAGCAGTGGGCCTTCTACCGCGACCGCCGTCCCGACGCCTACGAAGGCCTGGTGAAGCCGTGACCCGCCCCCTGTACGACCGCCACCGTGCCGTCCTGCCCGACTGGCTCGCGCTCTACTACCGGCAGCCCATCGAGATCACCCACGGCGAGGGCCGCCACGTCTGGGACGCGGACGGCAACAAGTACCTCGACTTCTTCGGCGGCATCCTCACCACGATGACCGCCCACGCGCTGCCCGAGGTCACCAAGGCCGTCGCCGAACAGGCCGGCCGGATCATCCACTCCTCGACCCTCTACCTCAACCGGCAGATGGTCGAACTCGCCGAGCGGATCGCCCAGTTGTCGGGCATCCCCGACGCGCGGGTCTTCTTCACCACCTCCGGCACCGAGGCCAACGACACCGCGCTGCTGCTCGCGACCGCCTACCGGGGCTCCAACCAGATCCTCGCGATGCGCAACAGCTACCACGGCCGCTCCTTCAGCGCGGTGGGCATCACCGGCAACCACGCCTGGTCGCCCACCGGCCTCTCGCCGCTCCAGACCCTGTACGTGCACGGCGGCGTCCGCGCCCGGGGACCCTACGCGCACCTCAGCGACAGCCAGTTCATCGAGGCCTGCGTCGCGGACCTCGAAGACCTCCTCGGCCACACCCGCAACGTGGCGGCCCTGATCGCCGAGCCCATCCAGGGCGTCGGCGGCTTCACCTCGCCGCCCGACGGCCTGTACGCCGCGTTCCGCGAGGTCCTCGACCGGCACGGCATCCTGTGGATCACCGACGAGGTGCAGACCGGCTGGGGCCGCACCGGCGACCACTTCTGGGGCTGGCAGGCCCACGGCCGCAGCGGGCCGCCCGATCTGCTCACCTTCGCCAAGGGCATCGGCAACGGCATGTCCATCGGCGGCGTCGTCGCCCGCGCCGAGGTCATGAACTGCCTGGACAGCAACTCCATTTCGACCTTCGGCGGCTCCCCGGTCACCATGGCCGCGGGCCTCGCCAACCTCTCCTACGTCCTCGAACACGACCTCCAGGGCAACGCCCGCCGCGTCGGCGGACTGCTCATCGAGCGGCTGCGCGCCATCTGCGCCCAGCTTCCCGTGGTCCGCGAGGTGCGCGGCCGGGGCCTGATGGCCGGCATCGAGCTGGTGCATCCCGGCACGGACCGGGCCAACCCCGAGGCCGCCGCAGCGGTCCTGGAAGCCGCCCGCGAAGGCGGCCTCCTCATCGGCAAGGGCGGCGGCCACGACACCAGCGTGCTGCGCATCGCGCCACCCCTCACCCTCACCGTCGCGGAGGCCGAAGAAGGCGCGGCCATCCTCGAACGCGCCCTGCGCACTGTGTAGTTGGGCGTCCCGCTGATCGCCCAGCGGGACGTGAACAAGCACGAGTACGAGCACTTGCACGTGTACGAAAGGGAGCTCCACCCATGAGTACCCGCACCCTCATCCGAGGCGGCCTGGTCATCACCGCCGCCGACGAGACGCACGCCGACGTACTGATCGAGGACGGCCGGATCGCGGCCATAGCGGCACACGGCTCCACCGTGGCGCAGGGCTGGACCGCGGACCGGGTCATCGACGCCACCGACCGGTACGTCATCCCGGGCGGCGTCGACGCCCACACCCACATGGAACTGCCCTTCGGCGGGACCTTCGCCTCCGACACCTTCGAGACCGGCACCCGCGCCGCCGCCTGGGGCGGCACCACCACCATCGTGGACTTCGCCGTGCAGTCGCAGGGCCAGCCCCTGCGGGCCGGCCTGGACGCCTGGTACGCCAAGGCCGACGGCCAGTGCGCCATCGACTACGGCTTCCACATGATCCTCTCCGACGTCAACGAGGGCTCCCTCAAGGAGATGGACCGCCTGGTCGAGGAGGGCATCACCTCCTTCAAGCTGTTCATGGCCTACCCCGGGGTCTTCTACAGCGACGACGGGCAGATCCTGCGCGCCATGCAGCGCGCGGAGTCCAACGGCGGCCTGATCATGATGCACGCCGAGAACGGCATCGCCATCGACGTCCTGGTCGAGCAGGCGCTCGCCCGGGGCGAGAGGGATCCCCGCTATCACGGCGAGGTCCGCAAAGCCCTCCTGGAGGCCGAGGCCACCCACCGGGCGATCCAGCTCGCCCGGGTCGCGGGCGCCCCGCTCTACGTCGTCCACGTATCGGCCGAGGAGGCCCTGGCCGAACTCGCCACCGCCCGCGACAAGGGGCTGCCGGTCTTCGGCGAGACCTGCCCGCAGTATCTCTTCCTGTCCACCGACAACCTCGCCGAGCCGGACTTCGAGGGCGCCAAGTACGTATGCTCAACTCCCCTGCGGCCCAAGGAACATCAGGCCGCGCTGTGGCGGGGGCTGCGCACCAACGACCTCCAGGTGGTCTCCACCGACCACTGCCCGTTCTGCTTCACGGGGCAGAAAGAACTGGGCCGGGGCGACTTCTCCAAGATCCCCAACGGCCTTCCCGGCGTCGAGAACCGCATGGACCTGCTGCACCAGGCGGTCGTCGACGGCCACATCACCCGCCGCCGCTGGATCGAGATCGCCTGCGCCACGCCGGCCCGGATGTTCGGCCTCTACCCGAAGAAGGGCACCCTCGCCCCCGGCGCCGACGCGGACGTCGTCATCTACGACCCGCACGCCGAGCAGACCGTCTCCGCCGAGACGCACCACATGAACGTCGACTATTCGGCGTATGAGGGCAAGCGGCTGACCGGGCAGGTCGAAACGGTCCTCTCGCGCGGTGAACTCGTCATCGAGCAACGGAAGTTCACGGGCCGGGCCGGACACGGCGGCTACGTCCCGCGCGCCACCTGTCAGTACCTCGGCTAGGAGCACCGCACCATGGACTTCGGACTCGTCCTTCAGACCGACCCGCCGGCCGCCCAGGTCATCAGCCTCATGAAGCGCGCCGAGCGCAACGGCTTCCGCTACGGCTGGACCTTCGACTCGGCCGTGCTCTGGCAGGAACCCTTCGTCATCTACAGCCAGATCCTGGCGAACACCCAGCGGCTCACGGTCGGCCCGATGGTGACCAACCCCGGCACCCGCACCTGGGAGGTCACCGCCTCCACGTTCGCCACGCTCAACGACATGTACGGCAACCGCACCGTCTGCGGCATCGGGCGCGGCGACTCCGCCATGCGGGTGGCCGGCCGCAAGCCCAACACCCTGGCCCGGCTCGGCGAGGCGATCGGCGTCATCCGCGACCTCGCCGAGGGCCGCGAGGCCGACGTCGACGGGCAGCGCCTGCGACTGCCCTGGGTGAAGGACGGGAGGCTGCCCGTCTGGATGGCCGCCTACGGCCCCAAGGCCCTCGCGCTCGCGGGCGAGAAGGCGGACGGCTTCATCCTCCAGCTCGCCGACCCGTTCCTCACGGAGTGGATGGTCAAGGCCGTGCGCAAGGCCGCCGCCGACGCGGGCCGCGACCCCGCCTCGATCACCATCTGCGTCGCCGCCCCCGCCTACGTCGGCGACGACCTCGCGCACGCCCGCGAGCAGTGCCGCTGGTTCGGCGGCATGGTCGGCAACCACGTCGCCGACCTGGTGTCCCGCTACGGCGAGCACTCCGGCCTCGTGCCCGAGGCGCTCACCGAGTACATCAAGCAGCGCCAGGGCTACGACTACAGCCACCACGGCCGCACCGGCAACCCCGACACCGCCTTCGTGCCCGACGAGATCGTCGACCGTTTCTGCCTGCTCGGCACCGCGGACCAGCACATCGCGAAACTGCGCGAGTTGAAGGCACTGGGCGTGGACCAGTTCGCGGTGTACGCCATGCACGACGCCCGCGAGGCCGTGATCGACGCCTACGGGCAGCAGATCATCCCCGCCCTGACCCGATAGGCGCCAACTCCCGTACCCGCACGGCCCGTTCGCCCCCCTCGCCCTCCCCGAACGAATGGCCTGCCCATGACCGACACCACCGCGACAGCCGCCACCGCCGTAACCGAGGACCGCAGGTTCGCCAACGTGGACCTGCGCCCGGTACCGCCGGAGGAGCGGACCTGGACGACGTACAACTTCGCGGCGCTGTGGGTCGGCATGGCCCACAACATCCCCTCCTGGACGCTTGCTTCCGGTCTCGTCGCGCTCGGCATGGACTGGAAGCAGGCCGTCTTCACCATCGCGCTCGCCAATCTGATCGTGCTCGTCCCGATGCTCCTGACCGGACACGCCGGCCCCAAGTACGGCATCCCCTTCCCGGTGCTCGCCCGCGCGTCCTTCGGGCTGCGCGGCGCCAACCTGCCCGCGCTGATCCGTGCCGCGGTGGCCTGCTGCTGGTTCGGCATCCAGACCTGGATCGGCGGCCAGGGCATTTTCGTGCTGCTCGGCAAGATCTTCGGCGGCTGGACCGACGCCTCCCGCATCGGCGGCCAGCCCTGGACGCTCTGGCTGTGCTTCATCGTGTTCTGGATCCTCGAACTCGCCCTGATATACCGGGGGATGGAGACGCTGCGCCGCTTCGAGAACTGGGCGGCGCCCTTCGTCCTCGTCGGCGCGCTCGTGCTGCTGATCTGGATCGCCCACAAGGCGGGCGGCTTCGGGCCGCTCCTCGACCAGCCCTCGAAACACGGCTGGGGCCCCGGCTTCTGGCCGGTGTTCTTCCCCTCCCTCATGGGCATGATCGGCTTCTGGGCCACCCTGTCCCTGAACATCCCCGACTTCACCCGCTTCGGGCGGGGCCAGCGCGCCCAGGTCCGGGGTCAGACGCTCGGCCTACCCACCACCATGACCGCGTTCGCGCTCCTGTCCGTCCTGGTCACCTCCGGCTCCCAGGCGGTGTACGGGGTGCCGATCTGGAATCCGGTCGACCTGGTCGCCAAGACCGACAACGTCTTCGGTCTGCTCTTCGCGCTGCTCACCGTCCTGATCGCGACGATCTCCGTGAACGTGGCGGCGAACGTCGTGTCACCCGCCTACGACCTGGCGAACCTCGCGCCGAAGGTCATCAACTTCCGCCGGGGCGCGCTCATCACGGGTGTCGTCGGGGTGCTGATGTTCCCGTGGAAGCTGACCTCCACCCCCGAGCTGTACATCTTCACCTGGCTCGGCGTGGTGGGCGGCCTGCTCGGCACCGTCGCCGGGATCCTCATCGCCGACTACTGGGTGGTGCGCCGCACGGTCCTGGACGTCGCAGACCTGTACCGACCGGGCGGCCGCTACTGGTACACCGCCGGCTGGAACTGGCGGGCGGTGGCCGCGTTCCTGGTCGGCGGGGTGCTCGCGATCGGCGGTTCGTACTCCACCCTGGACGACAAGGGCGCGAAGGCCGGCCCGTTCCCCACGGACGGCCTCATCCCCTTCCTCAAGCCCCTGGCCGACTACGGCTGGGCGGTGGGACTCGCCTCGGCACTGCTCCTGTACGTCGTGCTGTCTGCTTCAACTGCCGCCAGGATCAGGGAGGTCGAGGCGACCCGGGCCTAGATCGCGTCCTGGCGGGCGGCCCCGCCAGGCGGCCGCCCGCACCGAGCCGTACGACCCTAGGGCACCCGCGCCGTCCACTCCTCGGTGGCGAACTTCGTCGCCGCGAGTTCGCGCGCCCGGGCCATCTCCTCGTCCGTGACACGGCCCTCGGCCAGCCCGTACCGGGAGCGGAACGACGCGATCATCCGCTCGATCACGGCCTCCCGGGGCAGCCCGGTCTGACGGCGCAGCGGGTCGACGCGCTTCTTCGCGCTGCGGGTGCCCTTGTCGGAGAGCTTCTCCTTGCCGATGCGCAGCACGTCCAGCATCTTGTCCGCGTCGATGTCGTACGCCATCGTCACGTGGTGCAGCACCGCGCCGTCGTCCGCGACCATCCGCTTCTGCGCCGCCCCCGCGATCTTGCCGGCCTCGGTCGCGATGTCGTTGAGCGGCTGGTACCAGGCCTTGACGCCCATGTCGCCGAGCGCGCTCAGCACCCAGTCGTCGAGATAGGCGTAACTGTCCGCGAAGGACAGGCCCTGCACGAGGGCATCGGGCACGGAGAGGGAGTACGTGATCGTGTTGCCGGGCTCGATGAACATGGCGCCGCCGCCGCTGATCCGGCGCACGACGGTGATCCCGTGCCGTTCGGCGCCGGCCGGGTCGACCTCGTTGCGCAGCGACTGGAAGCTGCCGATGACGACGGCGGGCGCGGCCCACTCCCACACCCGCAGCGTCGGCGGGCGCCGGCCGGCCGCGACCTCGGCGGTGATCACCTCGTCGAGCGCCATGTGCAGGGCGGGGGACTGCGGGGCCTCGTGGATCAGCTGCCAGTCGTAGTCGGTCCAGTCCGTGGCGTGCGCCAGCGCCCGGCGCACGGCGACCGCCACGCCCTCCGAGGTCAGCCCGTACATGGTGGTGCCCGGCGGCAGCGCCGCGTCGATACGGGCCGCGAGCTGGGCCGCGCCCGTGTCGGCCGGGGCGCCTTCGAGGGCCGCGTTGATCGCCAGGATCGCCTCGTCGGGTTCGAGGAAGAAGTCGCCTGCGACCGTCACGTCCCGCAGGACCCCGTCGCGACTGTCCAGATCGACGACCACCAGCTTGCCGCCGGGGACCTTGTATTCGCCGTGCACCGTTGTGCCTCCATTTGTTCCGCGCGGTCCAACGGTAGATCCCCGGGCCGCATTCCCGCGCCGGGCCACCCGCTCCGAAAGCGGCTCGCCGATTGTCAGTGGCGCGTGTTTTGCTGGACGCATGATCGACGACTTTCTCGCAGGTGACCTGGCAGTAGTGGAAGAGGCGGTCCGCAAGGCGGCCGCGGCCGAGATCATGCCGAGGTTCCGGCAGCTCGCCGCGCACGAGATCGTCGAGAAGAACGGCCCGCACGACCTGGTGACGGTCGCCGACCGGCTCGCCGAGGAGCATCTGACGGCGGCCCTCACCGCGCTGCTTCCCGGGTCGGTCGTCGTCGGCGAGGAGGCCGTGCACGCCGACCCGGCGGTGTACGGGGCACTGGGCGAGGACGCGCCGGTGTGGATCGTCGACCCGGTGGACGGAACCCGCCAGTTCGTCCGCGGCGAAGCCGGGTTCTGCACCCTGGTCGCCCTGGCCCACCGGGGCGAAGTGCTGGCTTCCTGGACGTTCGCCCCGGCGCTCGACGAGCTGGCCGTGGCGGTCCGGGGCCGGGGCGCCACCCTCAACGGCAAGCCCCTGCACGCCGGTTCACCCGCGCCCGATGCCGTCCTCGACGTCGCCACCTCCCACCCCGACTACACGACACCCGACCAGAAGCGCGCTCTGCTCGCCCTCGACACCGACGGCGTCCGGCCGAGGCCCTGCGGCTCGGCCGGTCTCGAATACCTCGCGATCGCCCGCGGTGAGCTGGACGGCCTGGCCTTCTCGTGGGAGTACGCCTGGGACCACGCGGCGGGGCTGCTCCTGGTCGCCGAGGCGGGCGGCGCCCACACCACCGTGGCCGGCGAGCCGTTCCGCATCGCCGGAGGCAACGCGCTGCCCTTCACCGCGGCCCGCGACGCGGCGACGGCCGAGCGGCTGCGGCGCCTGCTCGCGGGGGAGTGAGCGGCGGGCAGCTCACCGAAGCGCCCAGCTCACCGAAGCACCGCCCGTACGTCGGCGACCAGACCGGCGGCGAGCTCGACCGCCCCGGCGTCCAGCCCGGACAGGACGGCCGACACGCGCGCGGCGAAATCCGGCGGGGCCGCCGGGAGCGCGGCCGCCGAGGCCAGCGCGCCCTTCTCGTTGAGCAGCCACCGCCGGTGGTGGGCGTGCAAGGACTGGGTGAGGATCCCGAGCGCCCGGGACAGGCAGAGTGAGACGTACAGGGCATCGCCCGACCCCACCGCCTTGCGGGCGCCCACCACCGAGAACTCCGCCTCCCACGACGCGGCGGTGAGCGCCGCCCGCAACGGCTCGGGATAATGCCGCACCGCCCGCTGAAGCTCCGTCAACTCGCCCTGGGGATCCGCCAGTACGCGGCCCAGAGCCACCTCGCCGGGGTAGACCGGTGACCAGAAGCCGAGCGGATGTCCGGGCTGGGTGGCGACCTCGTAACGGCCGCCCCGGCAGTCCGACCAAACGCGTTCGACCCGGTCCAGATCGCGCAGGATCCAGTCCACCGCGAAGCCGTCGACCACCAGCCAGGCGCCGCCGTTCACCCACGGGCCCCAACCGCCGGGGCCCGCGACCTCGACCGGGACGCCCGTGAATTCCTCGGCGAGCCGGGCCAGGGCCGCGACATCCGGTTCGCCCCGGTAGTAGAGGCCGAGATCCCAGTCGGAGTCCGCCCGGTTCGTCCCGCGGGCGCGGCTGCCGCCGAGGGCGACGGCCACCACCCCGGGGACTTCGACGAGCCGCTCGGCGACGGCGGCGATACGGGCGCTGAAGGCGGGGTCCACGGGCGGGTTCACCGGCCGGACGCTACCGGGCGCGGGATTGTCGGTGCACCGGAATATCCTGGGGTTCCTGGCCGTGGCGTGAGGAGTCCGAAGTGCCGTCGATGCTCGATGCCGTCGTGGTGGGGGCCGGCCCCAACGGGCTGACCGCCGCCGTCGAACTGGCCAGGAGGGGACTGCGTGTTGAGGTCTTCGAGGCCAAGGACACCGTGGGCGGCGGTGCGAGGACCGAGGAGTTGACGCTGCCCGGCTTCCGCCACGACCCGTGCTCCGCCGTCCACCCGCTGGGCATCGGCTCGCCCGCCTTCCGTGACATGCCGCTCGACCGGTACGGGCTCGAATGGCTGCACCCCGAACTGCCGATGGCGCACCCCTTCGACGACGGCACGGCCGCGGTCCTCTCCCGTTCGGTCTCCGAGACCGCCGCGTCCTTCGGGCCGCACGACGCCGGGGCGTACCGACGTCTGATCGCCCCCTTCCTCGGCAAGTGGGACGTCCTGGCACGGGACTTCATGTCGCTGCCCCTGACCGCGCTGCCGCGCGACCCGGTCGGCCTCGCGCGGTTCGGGGCGGTGGGCCTGCCGCCGTACACCTGGCTGATGCGCCGCTTCCGGGACGACCGGGCGCGCGCCCTGATGGCCGGGCTCGTCGCCCATGTCATCGCCCCGCTGGGCGGGGTGGCCACCGCAGGCGTGGGCATGCTGTTCGCGCTGGCCGCGCACGAGAACGGCTGGCCGCTGCCGCGCGGCGGCTCCCAGTCCATCTCCGACGCGCTCACCGCGTATCTGCGCGACCTGGGCGGCCAGGTGCACACCGGGTTCGAGGTCAAGCGCCTGGACGACTTGCCGCCGGCCCGCACCTACCTCTTCGACACCTCGCCCACCGCGCTCGCCCGGATCGCGGGCCTGGGCCGCGCCTACGACGGGTACAAGTACGGCGCCGCCGTCTTCAAGATCGACTACGCCCTGGACGGCCCGGTCCCGTGGACGGCGAAGGAGCCGCAGCGGGCCGGGACGGTCCAGATCGGCCCCTCCAGCCGCGAGATCGCCACCGCCCTGACCCAGGCCTCCGGTGGCGCGGCCCCCGACACGCCCTTCCTGATCACCGCCCAGCCCAGCCTCGTCGACCCGTCCCGCGCACCCGAGGGCAAGCACGTGTTCTGGGCGTACGGGCACGTTCCCAACGGCTGGGAGGGCGACTTCACGGACGCGATCGAGCGGCAGATCGAGCGGTTCGCGCCCGGCTTCCGGGACCGGGTCCTGGCCCGGGCGACCGCCGGCCCGCCCCAACTCGCCGCGCGCAACGCCAATTACGTGGGCGGCGACATCGCGTGCGGCGCGGCCCGCGGCCTCCAGCTGCTGCTCCGCCCGAAGGTCTCCCTGTTCCCGTACGCGACCCGGCACCCGTCGGTGTTCCTGTGCTCCTCGGCGGCGTGGCCGGGCCCGGGCGTGCACGGCATGTCCGGCCACAACGCGGCGAAGGCGGCGTGGCGAACGCTCAGAAAGGCCGACCACCGATGACCACGACGCCCGTAGACATCGTCCTGGTGCGCGGTGACATCACCGAGCAGACGGTCGACGTCATCGTGAACGCCGCGAACTCCTCGCTGCTCGGAGGAGGTGGAGTGGACGGCGCGATCCACCGCCGGGGCGGCCCCGAGATCCTGGAGGACTGCCGCAGGCTCCGGGCATCCCACTACGGGAAGGGCCTGGCCACCGGCAGGGCGGTCGCCACCACGGCGGGAAGGCTGCGCGCCGGGCACGTGATCCACACCGTGGGTCCGGTGTGGTCGAAGGAGGAGGACCGCAGCGCGCTCCTCGCCTCCTGCTACGAGCAGTCCCTGGCGCTCGCGCGGGAACTGGGCGCCGAGACCATCGCCTTCCCGGCGATCTCGACGGGCATCTACGGCTGGCCCCTCGACAGCGGAGCGGGCATCGCCGTCCGTGTCGCCCGCGCCCACAGCGGGCCGCCGCTGAAGGAGATCCGCTTCGTCCTGTTCGACACGGAGGCCTACCAGGCCTTCGAGCGGGCGCTCCAGAAGTAGGAAGTCAGGACGAGCGCCCTCAAGGCGCGAACCGGGGTGTGGGGCGGAGCCCCGCTGAGGTGAGGGGGCGGTCGCCCCGGTCGCGCGAGGTCGATGTCGGATTCTCGCCAGCGCCCGAGCGCCCCGTGCCGGATCCTTGACGCATGGCCCCCGTCGCCCCCGCCCCGATGCACCACGACACCGAGCGCTGCGTACGCGCCGTCCAGTCCAAGGACGCCCGCTTCGACGGCTGGTTCTTCACGGCCGTCCTGACCACCCGCATCTACTGCCGGCCGAGCTGTCCCGTCGTGCCGCCGAAGGTCGAGAACATGACCTTCTACCCGAGCGCGGCCGCCTGCCAGCAGGCCGGATTCCGGGCCTGCAAGCGGTGCCGCCCCGACACCACCCCCGGCTCCCCGGAGTGGAACGCCCGCGCCGACTCCGTCGCCCGCGCCATGCGCCTCATCAGGGACGGAGTCGTCGACCGCGAAGGCGTCCCCGGGCTCGCGGCCCGCCTCGGCTACAGCGCCCGCCAGATCGAGCGCCAGCTGCTCGCCGAGCTGGGGGCGGGCCCCCTCGCCCTGGCCCGGGCGCAGCGCGCGCAGACCGCGCGGCTGCTCATCGAGACCACCCCGCTGCCCATGGCCGAGGTCGCCTTCGCCGCCGGGTTCTCCTCGATCCGCACCTTCAACGACACCGTCCGCGAGGTGTTCGCGCTCGCCCCGACCGAGCTGCGCAGCCGCGCCGCACGCGGCATCGCCCGCCAGACGCCGGGCGCGATCACGCTGCGGCTGCCGTTCCGCGCCCCCCTGACCCCGGACAATCTGTTCGGCCACCTCGCCGCGACCGGGGTCCCCGGGGTGGAGGAGTGGCGCGACGGCGCGTACCGCCGCACCCTGTCCCTGCCGTACGGACACGGCATCGCCGAGCTCACCCCGGCGCCCGAGCACATCGGCTGCGTCCTGCACCTCACCGATCTGCGCGACCTGACCATCGCCATCAGCCGCTGCCGCTGGATGCTCGACCTGGACGCCGACCCCGTCGCCGTGGACGACCGGCTGCGCGCCGACCCGCTGCTCGCGCCGCTGGTCGACAAGGCGCCCGGGCGGCGGGTGCCGCGCACGGTGGACGCGGCGGAGTTCGCGGTGCGTGCGGTCCTCGGCCAGCAGGTCTCGACGGCCGCCGCCCGCACCCACGCGGCCCGGCTCGTCCTCGCGCACGGCGAGGCCGTCGACGACCCGACCGGCGGTCTCACCCACCTCTTCCCGACGCCGCAACAGCTCGCGGCCATCGACCCGGAGACGCTGGCGCTGCCGCGCAGCCGTCGCGTCACCCTCACCACGCTCGTCGCCGCCCTCGCCGACGGCACTCTCCAGCTCGGCCTGGACAGCGACTGGGACCGGGCCCGGGCCCAGCTCATGGAGCTGCCCGGCTTCGGGCCCTGGACGGTCGAGGCGATCGCCATGCGGGCGCTCGGCGATCCGGACGCCTTCCTGCCCACCGACCTCGGCATGCGGCGGGCCGCCCAGAACCTCGGGCTGCCGGCCACCCCCGCCGCTCTCACCGCGCGCGCCGCCGCCTGGCGACCCTGGCGCGCCTACGCCGTCCAGTACCTCTGGGCGACCGAGGACCACGCCATCAACCACCTTCCCGCATGAATCGCCGAGCCCTCAACCACCGCCCTGTGCAAGGGAGTTCAGCCGTGCGCATCACGCACACCGTCATCGAGAGCCCGTACGGCCCGCTCACCCTCGTCGCCGCCGACGGGGTCCTGAGCCGGCTCTACATGGAGGGCCAGCGCCACCGCCCGCCGCAGGAGACCTTCGGCGAGCGCGCCGACGACGGGCCCTTCCCCGAGGTCATCCGTCAGCTTGAGGCCTACTTCGCGGGCGAACTGACCCAGTTCAAGCTGGACTTGGCCATGCTGGGCACCCCGTTCCAGCAGCGCGTCTGGCACCAGCTCCAGCAGATCCCGTACGGCGAGACCCGGTCCTACGGGGAACTCGCCGAGGCTCTCGGCAGCCCGAACGCCTCACGCGCCGTGGGGCTGGCCAACGGCAAGAACCCGGTCGGCATCATCGTGCCGTGCCATCGCGTCATCGGAGCCAACGACAGCCTGACCGGCTACGGCGGCGGCCTCGACCGCAAGCAGCGCCTCCTGGCGTTCGAGCGGGGCGAGCCGGCGGACGCGCTGTTCTAGCACCGGCCCGGGTCGGCCACCAGGCGTCCGCGCCCCGCGGCGGCCGGCCGGCCCGGGGCCCCCGGGCCTCAATCCCGGGGGAGTTCGCGCAGGAGCCGGGGCAGCGCGGTACCGATCGGCTCGCGCACCACCTGGTCGGCGAGCGGGTCGTACGGCGTCGGGTCGGCGTTCACGATGACCAGGCGGGCGCCGCCCTCCGAGGCGAGGCCGGCCAGCGAGGCGGCGGGCTGGACCTGGAGGGTGGTGCCGACCGCGACGAGGATCTGGCACGCCTTGGCGATCGCCATGGCCCGGGCCAGTACCTCCGGGTCGAGCCGTTCGCCGAACATGACCGTCGCCGCCTTGAGGATTCCCCCGCACGCCTCGCACGCCGGGTCCGGCTCGCCCGCCGTCACCCGGGCCAGTGCCTCGTCCATGGAGGATCGGGCGTGGCACCGGGTGCAGGTCACCGCCCGTGCGCTGCCGTGGAGTTCGAGGATCTTGCGCTCGGGGAA
This sequence comes from Streptomyces sp. CB01201, assembly GCF_002803085.1. Taxonomy (GTDB): domain Bacteria; phylum Actinomycetota; class Actinomycetes; order Streptomycetales; family Streptomycetaceae; genus Streptomyces; species Streptomyces hundungensis. Next base: position 68,960 of record NZ_NNBJ01000005.1, read on the forward strand.
GCCCGCCCGCTGCTGCAGCCCGTCGACGTTCTGGGTGATGACCCGGACCGGCACCCCGGACCGTTCCAGGGCGACGATCGCGTGGTGCGCGGCGTTCGGCTCGGCCTTGACGGCCGGGCTGTCGCGGCGCATCAGCCAGGACCGGCGCCGGATGTCCGGGTCGGCCATGTAGGAGGAGTACGTCACGAGCCGCTCGGCCTCGGGGTCACGCCGCCACAGGCCGTTCGGCCCGCGGTAGTCGGGGATGCCCGAGTCGGTGGAGAGCCCGGCACCGGAGAGAATCGCGACGAGTGGCTTGCCCATGCCGGGAGCGTAGGCGGCACCGGCGCGGGCGGCGACCGGATTTCCGCGCCGCCCCCGGCTCACCCCACCCGGTGCCCGTTCTCCAGCTCGGCCGTGCCGTGGCCCTCCGCCAGGACGTCGAGCGCCGTCATGACCCGGTGGCTCAGGGCGCCCAGCAGGTGGGCGGGCAGGTCTTCGCGGGGGACCAGGCGCCAGGACAGGAGTTCCTCCTCCTGGATGCGGATCGAGTCCAGGGCCTTCTCGTCGAGTACGCCGCCGTCGTAGAGATAGGCGACGATCGGCGGGCGGGCCGCGCCGTGCACCCAGTCCACCGCGAGCAGCCGGCCCGGCTCCAGGTCCAGCCCGATCTCCTCCAGGGTTTCCCGGCGGGCAGCGCGGCGCGGGGTCTCGTCGGTGTCCGACTCCACGGTCCCGCCGGGCAGGGCCCAGCCCTCGCGGTAGTTGGGCTCGACGAGCAGTACCCGGCCGTCGCCGTCCCGGAACAGCATGGCCGCGCCGGCCAGCACCCGGGGGAGGCCGGCGATGTAGGCGGCGTAATCGTTGTCGGTCGTCATGGAGTGAAGCGTAGGGGGCCAGGTCAGCACGTGCTGGGGCGCTCCGGGTCCCGGCCTTGTCAGGGCTGCGCCGGGCCCGAACCGTCGTCACCCGTACGGGACTTGGCGGCCCGGCGCAGCCGGTGGTGCCGGGCGCCGCTCTGCTCGCTGATCGCGTCGCCGACCATCGTCCGTACCGCGTCGCGCATTCCGTGCAGCGCGCCGTGCCGGGACGGTCCCGCGCCCGGGTCCTCGCGCAGTTCCTTCACCAGCGACCAGCACAGGCCGAGCATCACCACGACGAAGGGCAGGGCGACCAGGATCGTCGCCGTCTGGAGCGACTTGAGGCCACCCGCCACGAGCAGCACCGCGGCGACCGCCGCCATGAGCACGCCCCACATCACCACCAGCCAGGTCGGCGGGTGCAGCGAGCCCCGGCTGGTGAGCGAGCCCATCACCAGGGACGCCGAGTCCGCGCTGGTGATGAAGTACGTCATCACCAGGACCATCGCGATGTACGAGGTGACCGAGCCGATCGGCAGTGCGTCCAGCATCGCGAAGAGCGAGGCTTCGGCGCCGTCCTTCACCGCCCCGGCGAGGTCGGCCGCGCCGGTGGAGGCGATCCGGATCGCCGTGCCGCCCATGACGCAGAACCAGATCACCGTGGCGCCACTGGGCACGAGCAGCACCCCGACGAGGAACTCGCGGATCGTGCGGCCGTGCGAGATCCGGGCGATGAAGGTACCGACGAACGGCGCCCACGACAGCCACCAGGCCCAGTAGAAGATCGTCCAGGCGCCCAGCCAGTCGCGGTCGCTGAAGGCGCCGGTGCGGCTGGCCATCGGGAGCAGATCGTGCAGATAGCCGCCGATGGACGCGGGAATGGTGTCGAGGACGTACACGGTGGGGCCGAGCACGAACACGAAGACCATCAGGACGGCGGCCAGCACGATGTTGATCGTGGACAGCCACTTCACGCCCTTGTGCAGGCCCGAGAAGGCGGACAGTACGAAGGCCGCCGAGAGCGAGGCGATGATGACGAGCTGGGTGGTCTGCGAATTGGCGACGTTCGAGGTGATGTGGAGGCCCTCGGCGACCTGGAGGGCCCCGAGGCCCAGGCTCGTCGCGGTGCCGAAGACGGTCGCGAAGACCGCCAGCAGATCGATGCACTTGCCGGGCCAGCCGTCCGCCCGGCGCGCCCCGAGCAGCGGCACGAACGCCGAGGACAGCCGGTTGCCGCGGCCCTTGCGGAAACCCGCGTAGGCCAGCGCGAGGCCGGCGATGCCGTAGATGGCCCAGGGGGTGAGCGTCCAGTGGAAGAAGGAGTACTCCAGGGCGGTGCGCGCCGCATCGCCCGTGCCGGGCTGGGCGCCGCTGGCCGGGGGCGGGCTGAGGAAGTGGGTGAGCGGTTCGCCGACGCCGTAGAACATCAGGCCGATGCCCATGCCCGCGCTGAACATCATCGCGATCCAGGCGAGGTTGGTGAACTCGGGCTCGGAGTCGTCCGCGCCCAGCCTGATCCGCCCGTACCGGCTGATCGCCAGGACCACGCACAGCACCAGGAAGGTGTCGGCGGCGACCACGAAGAGCCAGGCGAAGTTGTTCAGGACCCAGGCGAGCGCGGTCGAGGAGGCGCTGTCGAAGGAGCTCTTGCCGAGGGCCGCCCAGGCGACCGCCGCCACCACCGCGAGCACCCCGATGACGATCACGGTGTGGTCGGGGGAGGGGTCGGGGGCCGCGGACGTCTCTCCCGGCGGGGGACCCGAGGCGGAATGATCGATCGAATCCATACTCATGCCGCCCCACTATGGTGTGGGATGTACGCATTTTGTGGGGTGGCGCGCCGTCCGCGGACCCCGGTGGCTATGGGCAGGCGCGCGCCGGGCGGATAGGGTCTCAAGCGGCGCGACTGCCTGTTCGAAAGCAAGGGATAGCAAGGTGACGGACGGCGCAGTTTTGGAGACCGCCCGCGTACTCGTGGCGGCGGACAAGTTCAAGGGCTCGCTCACGGCCGTAGAGGTCGCGGAGCGGGTGACGGCCGGGCTGCGGCGGGTCGTCCCGGATCTGCGGGTGGACACCCTGCCGGTCGCCGATGGCGGCGACGGCACGGTGGCGGCCGCGGTGGCGGCCGGATTCGAGCGCCGCGAGGTGCCGGTGACCGGCCCGCTCGGCACCCCGGTGACCGCGGCGTACGCGGTGCGTGACGGCGTGGCCGTGGTCGAGATGGCGGAGGCCTCCGGGCTCCAGCACCTCCCCGAGGGCGTCTTCGCGGCGCTCACCGCCACCACGTACGGCTCCGGCGAGCTGCTGCTCGCCGCACTCGACGCGGGCGCGCGGACCGTCGTGTTCGGCGTCGGCGGCAGTGCGACGACCGACGGCGGCGCCGGCATGCTGGCCGCGCTCGGCGTCCGCTTCCTGGACGCCTCGGGCGAGCCGGTGGGCCCGGGCGGCGGCGCGCTCGCCGACCTCGTGACGGCCGACTTCTCGGGTCTCGACGCCCGCTTCAAGGACGTGGAGCTCGTCCTCGCCAGCGATGTCGACAACCCGCTGACCGGCCCGAAGGGCGCCCCGGCGATCTACGGTCCGCAGAAGGGCGCCTCGCCCGAGGACGTGGCGACCCTGGACGCGGCCCTGGCCCACTACGCCAAGGTCCTGGAGGGCCCGTTCGGCGCGAAGGCCGCCGAGGCCGCGCTGGCCCCGGGCGCCGGGGCCGCCGGTGGCATCGGCTACGGCGCGCTCGTGGCGCTTGACGCCGCCTTCCGGCCGGGCATCGAGGTCATGCTGGACGTCCTCGGCTTCGCGCCCGCGCTCGCCGGGGCCACCCTGGTCATCACGGGCGAGGGCTCGCTGGACGAGCAGACCTTGCACGGCAAGGCTCCGGCCGGCGTCGCGGCGGCGGCCCGCGCGGCCGGCATCGAGGTCGTCGCGGTGTGCGGCCGACTGCTGCTCCAGCCGGGCCAGCTCGGCGAGGCGGGCATCCGCCGCGCCTACGCGCTGACGGAACTGGAGTCCGACCCGGCCCGCTCGATGGCGAACGCGGGCCCGCTCCTGGAACAGGTCGCCGAGAACATCGCGAACGACTTCCTGCGCTAGCACCCGGACCGCCCGATCGCAGCGGCCCCCCTCGCACTCGCGAGGGGGGCCGTTCTGTCGTTCCCTGAAGCTGCCGGCGGTGTGCATGCGCTGTCCATGCGACCGCGTGTGCGAGCCCTTTCCAGCCATGAGACACTTGTGTCTCATTCGATACTGGAGTGTTTCATGACGTCGCCCCTCGGCACGCCGGCCCTCGACCCCCGGCGCTGGCTCGTCCTCGCGATCCTGTCCGGCAGCCTGCTGCTCATCGCGATGGACACCACGATCCTCAACGTCGCCTTCCCCTCCCTGGTGAGCGACCTCCAGCCCAGCTCCGTACAGCAGCTGTGGATCATCGACGTGTACGCGCTCGCGCTCTCGGGCCTCCTGGTGACGGCCGGCGCGCTCGGCGACCGCTGGGGGCGCAAGCGACTCCTGCTCACCGGCTTCGCGATCTTCGCGCTCGCCTCGTTGATGGCGGTCTTCGCGACCGCGGCCTGGCAGGTCATCGCCGCCCGCGCGCTGCTCGGCGTCGGTGGCGCGGCGATCATGCCGTCCACCCTGTCGATCCTGCGCGACGTCTTCACCGACGCCCGTGAGCGCGCCCTCGCCTACGCGGTGTGGGCGGCGGTCTTCGGCGGCGGCATGGCACTGGGCCCGGTGGTCGGCGGGCTGCTCGTGGAGCAGAACGGCTGGCAGTCCGCGTTCCTGATCAACATCCCGGTCGCCCTGGTGATCATCGCGTTCGGCGCCTGGATCCTGCCCGAGTCGCGTCAGCCCCGCGAGGGCCGCTGGGACTGGTGGGGCGTGGGCCAGTCCGTCGTCGGCATGCTCGCCCTGGCCGGCGGCATCAAGCAGCTCGGCAAGGGCGGCCCCGCCGACCCCGTCGCCTGGGTGCTGCTGGTGGTGGCGGCCGTCGCGCTGACCGTGTTCGTCCGCCGCCAGCTGCGCCTGGCCCAGCCGCTCTTCCACGTACGGCTCTTCACCAACCGTTCCTTCAGCATCGCCGCCGCCTCGATCTTCCTCGGGATGATCGCGCTCGGCTCGGCGCTGTTCCTGGTCACCCAGTGGTTCCAGTACGGCCAGGGCTACAGCCCCCTGGAGGCCGGGGTACGGCTGCTTCCGGCGCCGCTGGGCCTGGTCGTCACCTCGCTGGTGACCCCGGCCCTGATGCACCGGCTGCCGATCCGGCACGTCATCGGCGGCGGGCTGCTCCTGATGACCGCGGGGCTCGCCCTGCCGTGGCTGTTCCAGCAGTCCGGTCCGCTGGCCTACCCCGGCGTCGCCGTGGCGCTCGGCGTACTCGGCTGTGGCGTCGGCATCGCGACCACGGCGGCCTCGGTGACGCTGATGGCCTCCGCGCCCAAGGAGCACGTCAGCGGTGCGGCCGCGGTCGAGGAGACCTGCTACGAGTTGGGCGCGGCCATGGGCGTCGCCATCCTCGGCAGCATCGCGGCGGCCCTGTACCGGGCCAAGCTGCCCGAGCTCGGCCTGGACGGGGCCGCGACCGCGTCCGTACACGACTCGGTCGGCGAGGCGGCCCACGTGGCCTCCTCGCTCGGCGGCCCGGCCGGGGCGCTGCTCCTGGAGAAGGCCTCGGCGGCCTTCACCGCGGGCATGACCCCGACCTTCCTGCTGGCCTCTGCGCTGCCGCTGGCCGCCGCGGTCCTCGCCTGGGCGAAGATCCCGGCCGACCTCCGCCCGACGGAGAACGCGCACTGACCCCGGGGGTCTGCCCACCCTCCCCTAAGCTCTTAATGAGCAGGGGGGACCCCCGTCCCGTGCGGCGGGTTGGATGAGCTGAGCCCTGGGGCTGCGCCCCAGACCCGGGGCGGGGGCTCCGCCCCCTGCACCCCCGTTCGCGCCTGAACGGCGCTCGTCCTCAATCGCCGGACGGGCTGAAGATGCCTGCACTGCCCAGCACCGAATCCTTCAGGGGCGCGGGGGACTGCGCGACCAGCCACCCGCGGTCCGCGGCCGGCGTCGGGTTTTTGGGGGCGCGGGGAACGGCGCGAGCAACCACGCACGGTGCGAGGCCGAAAGCGGGGTTGGGGGCGCGGGGAACTGCGCGAGCAACCACGCATGGTGCGAGGCCGAAAGTGGGGTTGGGGGCGCGGGGAACTGCGCGACCAGCCACCCGCGGTCCGCTGCCGACGTCGGGTTTTTGGGGGCGCGGGGAACGGCGCGAGCAACCACGCACGGTGCGAGGTCGAAAGCGGGGTTGGGGGCGCGGGGAACTGCGCGAACGGCCCTCACGGCACGCGCAGCCGAGTAAGCAGCCCGGCAAGCACCCCGCCCCGCAGGTTGAGGGCACGAAAAGGGGCCCCGGGTTCGAGAACCCGGGGCCCCTTTCCAGCGCCGTGAGGAACTAGGGCAGCTGCGCCGCCCGCGCCTCGCGGCGGTTGTCGCGGAAGCTGTTCACCCGGCGGGCCGTCGCGAAGAGGGGGATCGTGGCGGCCAGGACGATCTGGAGCGCACAGCCGGTCTGGAGCAGCGCCTGACCGCCGGGCGCGTCGAACGCCCATGCCGCGAGCAGACCCATCGCCCCGATGATCCAGCTGAGCATCGCCACCGCGAGGATGCCCCGCGGCTTCGGGTACTCGACCCGGCTCACCATCAGCCAGGCGACCCCGATGACGGCGAGCAGCGTCGGAACGAACGGCAGCTCAAGCAGGACGATCGAGACGACCGTGAGCGCGCCGAACGGGCTCGGCATGCCCTGGAACATGCCGTCCTTCATCGTCACGCACGAGAAGCGCGCGAGTCTCAGCACCACGGCGAGCAGCACCGTGATCGCCGCGACCGCGGCGACCCGCTGGTGGGCGTCGTCCGCGACCATGCCGTACACGAGCACGAAATAGGCCGGGGCGAGCCCGAAGCTGATGAGGTCCGAGAGGTTGTCCAGCTCGGCACCCATCGGGGAGCTGCGCAGCTTGCGCGCGACCAGACCGTCACAGAGGTCGAAGATCGCGGCCAGCAGCATCAGGATCACGGCGGTCGCGGCGGAGTGCCGCGCCATGCCGGTCTCCTGGCTGCCGGAGAGGTGCGGGATGAGGATGCCGGTGGTGGTGAAGTACACCGCCATGAAGCCGCACGTGGCGTTGCCCAGTGTGAGGGTGTCCGCTATCGACAGCCTCAGTGAGAGCGGCATGTCCTCGACGTCGTCCTCGGACTCCGCCTCGGGGACCCAGCCGGCCTGCGTCTCGGGATCAATCACGGTCAATTCGAGTCACCCCCGCCGTGGTCGCCTGACCGACCTCGACCGCGACCTCGACACCCTCGGGGAGGTAGATGTCGACCCGCGAGCCGAAGCGGATGAGGCCGATGCGCTCGCCCTGCTCCACCTTGGTGCCCTGGGGGATGTACGGCACGATGCGGCGCGCGACCGCGCCGGCGATCTGGATCATCTCGATGTCACCGAGCTCGGTGTCGAAGTGCCAGACGACGCGCTCGTTGTTCTCGCTCTCCTTGTTGAACGCCGGAACGAAGCCACCGGGGATGTGCTCCACCGAAGTCACCGTGCCCGCGAGGGGCGCACGGTTGACGTGGACGTTCAACGGGCTCATGAAGATCGCGACGCGGGTACGCCCGTCCTTCCACGGCATGATGCTCTGCACCACACCGTCGGCGGGGGAGATGACCCGCCCCTGCGTGATCTCACGCTCGGGGTCGCGGAAGAACCACAGCATGCCCGCCGCGAGAGCGGTGGTGGGCACGGCCACGATCGCGGCGCCCTTGGAGCGGCGCGAGCGGGCCAGGCTGAGGGCTGCGGTGGCGACGGTCGGCAGAAGCCACGGCGATGCTCCGCGAGCAAGGCGTCCCTTGAGGAAGCCGTCGCGTGGTGCAGAGGTTTGGCTGTGGGGCATGGATGACCTTCGTAGCGGATGATGCCGCGCTGGCAACGGGGGACGGCGGCAGGTTTACCGGCGATGGTATCGGTTGCGAGCCGCAACTGGGCAAGCCAGAAGCCGAGTCGGCGGCCGGAAGGCGATGACAGGGTGTGATGTTCTTCGCGGCCATACCGACTCAAAAGCGACAATCAACCCTGGAACCGGTACTCCTCAAGAAGTCGGCGTCCAATGATCATTTTCTGGATCTCGGCGGTACCTTCACCGATGAGCAGCATCGGCGCCTCGCGGTACAGGCGCTCGATCTCGTACTCCTTGGAGAAGCCGTAACCGCCGTGAATGCGGAACGCGTCTTCCACCACCTCCTTGCAGTACTCGGAGGCGAGATACTTCGCCATCCCCGCTTCGAGGTCGTTTCGTTCCCCGGAGTCCTTTTTGCGTGCTGCGTTCACCATCATCGCATGCGCCGCTTCGACCTTGGTAGCCATTTCGGCGAGCTTGAACTGGATCGCCTGGTGCTGGGCGATCGGCTTTCCGAAAGTGTGCCTTTGCTGGGCATAGGAGACACCCAGCTCAAATGCACGCTGAGCGACTCCGCAGCCACGTGCCGCGACGTTGACCCGGCCGACCTCGACGCCGTCCATCATTTGGTAAAACCCTCGGCCGGTGGTCCCGCCGAGCACGCGATTGGCCGGAATTCGCAGGCCGTCCATGACCAGTTCGGTGGTATCGACACCCTTGTATCCCATTTTGTCGATCTTGCCGGGAATCGTCAGGCCCGGCCGGACCTCGCCGAAGCCCGGCTCCTTCTCCACCAGGAAGGTCGTCATCGACTTGTGGGGTGCGGCGGCCACCTCGGAAGGGGAGTGTCCTTCGTCACTCCGGCACAGAACGGCCACCAGTGATGACGTTCCGCCATTGGTCAGCCACATCTTCTGGCCGTTCAGGACGTACTCGTCACCGTCCTTGACGCCCTTCGACGTGATCGCCGACACATCCGAACCGAGCGCCGGCTCCGACATCGAGAACGCGCCGCGCACCTCGCCGAGCGCCATGCGCGGCAGGAAGGTGTCCTTCTGCTCCTGGGTGCCGTGCTGCTTCAGCATGTACGCCACGATGAAATGCGTGTTGATGATGCCGGACACCGACATCCAGCCACGCGCTATTTCCTCCACGCACAGGGCGTAGGTGAGCAGCGACTCCCCGAGACCGCCGTACTCCTCGGGAATCATCAGGCCGAACAGGCCCAACTCCTTGAGTCCCTCGACGATCCGTGTCGGGTACTCGTCCTTGTGCTCCAGCTCGGTCGCGACCGGAATGATCTCCTTGTCGACGAAGTCCCTCACGGTGGAAAGGATTTCCTGCTGGACGTCGGTCAGACCGGCGGTCTGCGCGAGACGGGCCATGGCTACTTCTCCGTCTTCTTGGCGGGCTCGACGAGCTGGGGCCGGCCGGGCTGCTCGCCGCCGCGCTCCTTGATGTACGTCTCGGTCGGCACCATCACCTTGCGCCGGAAGACGCAGACCAGGGTGCCGTCCTGCTTGTAGCCCTTGGTCTCGACATGGACGATTCCGCGGTCGTTCTTCGACTTCGAGGGCGTCTTGTCGAGGACCGTCGTCTCGCCGTAGATGGTGTCGCCGTGGAAGGTCGGCGCCACGTGCCGCAGCGACTCGATCTCCAGGTTGGCGATCGCCTTGCCGGAGACGTCCGGCACGCTCATGCCGAGCAGCAGCGAGTAGATGTAGTTGCCCACCACGACGTTCTTGCCGAAGTCGGTCGTGTTCTCGGCGTAGTTGGCGTCCAAGTGCAGCGGATGGTGGTTCATGGTGAGCAGACAGAACAGGTGGTCGTCGTACTCGGTGACCGTCTTTCCGGGCCAGTGCTTGTAGACGGCGCCGACTTCGAACTCTTCATAGGTGCGGCCGAACTGCATGGTGCTCACGCCTCCGGGATCTCGAACTTGGACGTGCGCTGCATGCCCGCCGCCCGGCCCTTGCCGGAGATGACCAGGGCCATCTTGCGGCTGGCCTCGTCGATCATCTCGTCGCCGAGCATCGCCGAGCCCTTCTTGCCGCCCGCCTCCGACGTGCAGTACTCGTACGCGTCCAGGATCAGCTCGGCGTGGTCGAAGTCCTCCTGCGACGGCGAGAAGATCTCGTTCGACGCCTCGACCTGGCCCGGGTGCAGCACCCACTTGCCGTCGAAGCCGAGGGCGGCCGCACGCTGGGCGACCGCGCGGTAGCCGTCGACGTTGCGGATCTGGAGGTAGGGGCCGTCGATCGCCTGGAGGTCGTTGGCGCGCGCGGCCATCAGGATCTTCATGAGGATGTAGTGGTACGCGTCGGCGCCGTACCCGGGCGGCTGCTCGCCCACGACGAGCGACTTCATGTTGATCGACGCCATGAAGTCGGCCGGGCCGAAGATGATCGTCTCGGTCCGCGGCGAGGCCTCTGCGATCGCGTTGACGTTGTTGAGGCCGCGCGCGTTCTCGATCTGCGCCTCGATGCCGATCTTGCCGACCTCGAAGCCCATCGTCTTCTCGATCTGGGTGAGCAGCAGGTCGAGGGCCACGACCTGCTGGGCGTCCTGCACCTTCGGCAGCATGATGCAGTCGAGGTTCTGGCCCGCGCCCTCGACGACCGTGACGACGTCGCGGTACGTCCACTCGGTCGTCCAGTCGTTCACGCGCACCACCCGCGTCTTGCCCGTCCAGTCGCCCTCGTTGAGGAACTTGACGATGGTGTGCCGCGCCTCGGGCTTGGCCAGCGGGGCGCAGGCGTCCTCCAGGTCGAGGAAGACCTGGTCGGCCGGCAGGCCCTGGGCCTTCTCCAGGAAGCGGGGGTTCGACCCGGGGACCGCGAGGCAGGAGCGGCGGGGGCGGAGCCGGTTGACGGGGGTGGTGCTCATGCGGGGACCTCCAACGGGTCGAGCTTGTTCGCTTTCCGGATCTCGTCGACGATACGGCCGATGATCTCCGTGATACCGAAGTCCTTGGGAGTGAAAACGGCGGCTACGCCCGCCTTGCGCAACTCCTCGGCGTCCGCGGGCGGGATGATCCCGCCGGCGATGAGGGGGATGTCGCCGGCCCCGGCCTCGCGCAGCCGCACCAGTACGTCCGGCACCAGCGCGGCGTGCGAGCCGGACAGGATGGACAGGCCGACGCAGTGCACGTCCTCGGCGAGGGCGGCGCTCACGATCTGTTCCGGGGTGAGCCGGATGCCCTGGTAGACCACCTCGAAGCCGGCGTCCCGCGCACGCACCGCGATCTGCTCGGCCCCGTTGGAGTGGCCGTCGAGGCCCGGCTTGCCGACCAGGAGGCGCAGCCGGCCCGAGCCCAGGTCGGCGGCGGTTCGGGCCACCTTCGCGCGGACGGCGGCCAGCGGGGTGCCCTCCTCGGCGGTGACCGCGACCGGGGCCGAGGACACACCGGTGGGCGCCCGGAACTCGCCGAACACCTCCCGCAGCGCCTCGGACCACTCGCCGGTCGTGACACCGGCGCGCACGCACTCCAGGGTGGCCTCCATCAGGTTGCCGGTGCCCTGGGCCGCCTCCTTCAGCTTCTCCAGCGCCTTGCAGGGCCGCGGGTGGTTGAAGGGAGGCTGGTAGCGGGTGTCGCGCCAGTTCTTCAGGGCGGCGACCACCCGGGCCTCGACGGCCGGATCGACCGTCATGATCGCCCCGTCCAGATCCGCGGTGAGCGGGCTCGGCTCGGTGGACTCGTAGCAGTTGACGCCGACGATCTTCTCCTCGCCGGCCTCGATCCGGGCCCGGCGCTCGGCGTGCGAGGAGACGAGCTGCGACTTCAGATAGCCCGACTCGACCGCCGCGAGCGCGCCCCCCATCTCCTGGATCCGGCCGATCTCGGCCAGGCACTCCTCGACGAGGGAGTCCACCTTGGCCTCGATGACGTGTGATCCGGCGAAGATGTCCTCGTACTCCAACAGGTCGCTCTCGTGCGCCAGGACCTGCTGGATGCGCAGCGACCACTGCTGGTCCCAGGGACGCGGCAGACCCAACGCCTCGTTCCAGGCCGGGAGTTGGACCGCGCGGGCGCGGGCGTCCTTGGACAGCGTCACGGCCAGCATCTCCAGCACGATCCGCTGGACGTTGTTCTCCGGCTGGGCCTCGGTCAGACCGAGCGAGTTGACTTGGACGCCGTAGCGGAAGCGGCGCTGCTTGGCGTCCTCGATCCCGTACCGCTCCCGTGTGATCTCGTCCCAGATGCGGCCGAAGGCGCGCATCTTGCACATCTCCTCGACGAAGCGGACGCCCGCGTTCACGAAGAAGGAGATGCGGGCGACCACATCGCCCTTGCGGTCCTCGGGGATCTGGCCCGACGCGAACACCGAGTCGAGCACGGCGATCGCGGTGGACATCGCGTACGCGATCTCCTGGACCGGGGTGGCTCCCGCCTCCTGGAGGTGGTAGCTACAGATGTTGATCGGGTTCCACTTGGGGATGTTGTTGACGGTGTAGCAGATCATGTCCGTCGTCAGGCGCAGCGAAGGCTCCGGCGGGAAGACGTGCGTCCCGCGCGAGAGGTACTCCTTCACGATGTCGTTCTGGGTGGTGCCCTGGAGCTTGGTGATGTCCGCGCCCTGCTCCTCGGCCACCACCTGGTACATGGCGAGCAGCCACATGGCGGTGGCGTTGATCGTCATCGAGGTGTTCATCTGCTCCAGGGGGATGTCCTGGAACAGCCGCCGCATGTCCCCGAGATGGGACACCGGGACCCCGACCCGGCCCACCTCGCCGCGGGCGAGGATGTGGTCGGGGTCGTATCCGGTCTGCGTCGGAAGGTCGAACGCGACCGACAGACCCGTCTGACCCTTGGCGAGGTTGCGGCGGTAGAGCTCGTTGGACGCCTCGGCGGTCGAATGACCCGCGTAGGTCCGCATGAGCCACGGCCAATCCTTCTGACGCTCTGTCATGAATCGTCCTGGGCCTAGATGTTACGGAAGCGGTTGATGGCGTCGATGTGCTTCTCGCGCAGTTCGGGGTCGCTGACGCCGAGGCCTTCGCGCGGAGCCAGCGCGAGCACGCCGACCTTGCCCTGGTGCAGGTTGCGGTGCACGTCGTAGGCGGCCTGTCCGGTGTCCTCCAGGGCGTACACCTTGGAGAGCGTCGGGTGGATCTTGCCCTTGGCGATGAGGCGGTTGGCCTCCCACGCCTCGCGGTAGTTGGCGAAGTGCGAGCCGATGATGCGCTTCAGGGACATCCACAGGTAGCGGTTGTCGTACTCGTGCATGTAGCCCGAGGTGGAGGCGCAGGTGGTGATGGTGCCGCCCTTGCGGGTGACGTAGACGCTCGCGCCGAAGGTCTCGCGGCCGGGGTGCTCGAAGACGATGTCGATGTCCTCGCCGCCGGTGAACTCGCGGATGCGCTTGCCGAAGCGCTTCCACTCCCGGGGGTCCTGGGTCCGCTCGTCCTTCCAGAACTTGTAGCCCTCGGCGTTGCGGTCGATGATCGCCTCGGCGCCCATCGAGCGGCAGATGTCCGCCTTCTGCGGAGAGGACACCACGCAGATCGGGTTGGCGCCGCCCGCGAGCGCGAACTGCGTGGCGTAGGAGCCGAGTCCGCCGCTGGCGCCCCAGATGAGGACGTTGTCGCCCTGCTTCATGCCGGCGCCGTTGCGGGAGACCAGCTGTCGGTACGCGGTCGAGTTGACCAGACCGGGAGCGGCGGCCTCCTCCCAGCTCAAGTGCTTCGGCTTGGGCATGAGTTGGTTGGACTTGACCAGCGCGATCTCCGCCAGGCCGCCGAAGTTGGTCTCGAAGCCCCAGATGCGCTGCTCGGGGTCGAGCATCGTGTCGTTGTGCCCGTCCGAACTCTCCAGCTCGACCGACAGGCAGTGCGCGACGACCTGGTCGCCGGGGTGCCAGGCGTTGACGCCGGGGCCGGTGCGCAGCACGACTCCGGCGAGGTCGGAGCCGATGATGTGGTGCGGCAGGTCGTGCCGCTTGGTGAGCTCGCTCAGCTTTCCGTAGCGCTCCAGGAAGCTGAACGTGGAGACGGGCTCGAAGATCGAGGTCCAGACCGAGTTGTAGTTGACCGAGGAGGCCATGACGGCCACCAGGGCCTCGCCCGGGCCGAGTTCGGGTATCGCGACCTCGTCCAGGTGCAGGGACTTGCGGGGGTCCTTGTCGCGGGTGCTGAGCCCGGCGAACATCTCCGCCTCGTCCTTGTGCACGGTGATCGCACGGTAGGACTCGGGGAGCGGCAGAGCGGCGAAGTCGGCGGAGGTGGACTCCGGCGACTGGATCGCGTCCAGGATTTCCTTCACGGTGTTGCCTCCGTCGAAGCGCCCCTGAGGGGCGTTGAGGGTCTTCGGGGGTGGTGCTGTGGAGGTGTGCCGTCGGTTCGGCGGTGTGGTTCAAGTGCGGCAGCGCCGGGTGGGCGCGGGAGGGTTGCCTGTGACGCAGGCGTCCGGGCGCACGCGCCAGTGGCGGCTCGTGGGGACAGTCGGCGTACGGCGGATTCGCCGGCTGCCGACCACCCGGACAACATCAACGTATGGCACCCGGTGCCAAGTGACAAGACACTGCGTGCCAAGAGTTTCTCTCAGTTGCGGAATGCCCCGCGCAGATGAGCGATGATCGATCGTTGCAGGTCAGCGCCTCGCCCGGGAACGCGAACGGCCGCACCCCCCGATGAGGGGTGCGGCCGACGTCATGCGGTGCGGCTGCTACGTAGTCCTGAGGGCCTGCTTGATGCTCTGCATGATCTCGTCGAGCGGGGCGTCCGTGCGGGCCACCGCGACCAGTACCTCGTCGCTGGTCGACACCGAGGCCGCGGCCGCCTTCGGCTTTGCCGTACGGCCCGCGCCGATGCCCGAGCCGAAGGTCTCGCGCACGATCGAGAAGGCGTGGTCGAGCTGGCTCTCCACGTCGCCCTGGCCGCCGGCCCGCAGCCAGCGGCGCAGTACGTGGTTGTGCGCGGTGACGACCGCCGAGGCGGCCACCTCCGCGAGCAGCGGGTCGTCGTTCCCCGGCTGGTGGTCGTGCTCGTCGAAGTGGCCGAGCAGATAGCGCGTGAAGAGGCGCTCGTAGCGCGCGACCGAGGCGATCTCGGCCTCCCGCAGCGTCGGCACCTCACGGGTCAGCTTGTAGCGGGCCACGGACACCGTGGGCGAGCCCGCGTACATCTTCATGACCTCTTTGATGCCCCGGCACACGGTGTCGAGCGGATGCTCGTGCGGGGGCGCGGCGTTGAGGACCGACTCGGCGCGCACCAGGGTGTCGTCGTGGTCGGGGAAGATCGCCTCTTCCTTGGAGCGGAAGTGCCGGAAGAAGGTCCGCCGGGCTACCCCGGCGCGGGCCGCGATCTCGTCGACGGTGGTCGCCTCGTACCCCTTCGCGGAGAACAGGTCCATCGCCGCGGCCGCCAGTTCACGGCGCATCTTGAGGCGCTGTGCGGCCGCCCTGCTGCCCGCGGCACTTTCCGGGGCGTCGGGCACAGCGTTCGTACGGGAGGACCTGGCTGGCTGGGGCATGGACCGAACGTACTGCATGTTCGCAGGAAGTCGCGCCCACGGGGGCGGGCTGCCCGGAGGTTCCAGCAGCCCGCCCCACCCCGCCTCAGGATCAGCGCCGGGCATACTCGCGGAATCCGCGGCCCGTCTTACGGCCCAGGCAGCCGGCCGCGACGAGGTGTTCGAGCAGTGGCGCGGGGGCCAGACCCGGGTCGCGGAACTCGGCGTGCAGCACCTTCTCGATGGCCAGGGAGACGTCCAGGCCCACCACGTCGAGCAGTTCGAACGGGCCCATCGGGTAGCCGCCGCCCAGCTTCATCGCGGCGTCGATGTCGTCCAGGGTCGCGTAGTGCTCCTGCACCATCTTGATCGCGTTGTTGAGGTACGGGAAGAGCAGCGCGTTGACGATGAACCCGGCGCGGTCGCCGCAGTCCACCGGGTGCTTGCGGATCTTCGCGGTGACGTCCCGGACGGTGGCGTGCACCTCGTCGGAGGTGAGCACCGTGCGGACCACCTCGACCAGCTTCATCGCCGGGGCCGGGTTGAAGAAGTGCATCCCGATGACGTCCTGCGGGCGCGCGGTGGCGCGGGCGCAGGCGACGACGGGCAGCGAGGAGGTGGTGGTGGCGAGCACCGCGCCCGGCTTGCAGATCTTGTCCAGGGCCGCGAAGAGCTGCTGCTTGACCTCCAGGTCCTCGGCGACCGCCTCGACCGCGAGGTCGACCTCGGCGAAGGCTTCCAGGGCGCCGGCGGCCGTGATCCGGTTCAGGGTCTCCTCGCGTGCCTCGGCGGTGAGCCGGCCCTTGTCGACGGAGCGTGAAAGCGACTTGCCGATACGGGACTTGGCGGTCTCCGCCTTCTCCAGGCTGCGTGCCGCGAGCACCACGTGGTAGCCGGCCTTGGCGAAGACCTCGGCGATGCCGGAGGCCATGGTGCCCGAGCCGGCCACGCCGACCGAGCGGACCTCCCGGCCGCCGCCGGCGCCCGCGATGGCGTCCGGCGTCTGGGCGTCGGGCACCACGACCGGGCTGCCCTCGCCCTCGTAGGTGTAGAAGCCGCGGCCCCGCTTGCGGCCGGTGAGCCCGGCCTCGGCGAGCTGGCCGAGGATGGGGGCGGGCGCGTGCAGCCGGTCCTGCGAGGAGGCGTACATCGCTTCCAGGACGGTCCGCGCGGTGTCGATGCCGATCAGGTCGAGCAGTTCGAGCGGGCCCATCGGCAGCCCGCAGCCCAGCTTCATCGCGGCGTCGATGTCCTCGCGCGAGGCGTACTTGGACTCGTACATCGCGGCGGCCTGGTTGAGGTAGCCGAAGAGCAGTCCGTCGGCGACGAAACCGGGGCGGTCGCCGACCGCGACGGGCTCCTTGCCCAGGTCGAGGGCGAGCGCGGTGACCGCGTCCACGGCCGGGGGAGCGGTGAGCACCGACGAGACGATCTCGACGAGCTTCATCGCGGGCGCCGGGTTGAAGAAGTGCAGGCCGATGACGCGCTCGGGGTGCGCGGAGTCGGCGGCGAGCCGGGTCACCGAGAGGGCGTTGGTGCCGGTCGCCAGGATCGCGGTGGGAGCCACGATGGAGTCGAGCGCGTGGAAGACCTGCTGCTTGAGCTCGTAGGACTCGGGCACGACCTCGATGACGAGCTCGGCCTCGGCCGCGGCCTGGAGGTCGGTGAAGGTACGGAACCGGGCGAGGATGTCGCCGCGCTCCTGCGGGGTGATCCGCTCACGGGCCACCGCGCGGGCCGTGGAGGCCTCCAGGGCGGCCACCGCCTGGCGGCCTGCGCGCTCGCTGATGTCGATGCCGATGACCTCGCGGCCGGCGCGGGCCAGGACCTCGGCGATGCCGGTGCCCATCGTGCCGAGTCCGACCACGGCGACAGTGTTCAGGGGGACGTCCATCACGGGACTCCAGGGATGAGTGACGACTGAGAGAGGGCGCACGCGACCGGCATCAGGGGGCGCTCGAATACGCCAACGGGCGCACGGCGTGCGGGAGTTGAGTCGTGGTGCAAGGGCCGACGGCCCTGTCCCGGGGCACGTCGTACAGAACTGCCGAACCGACGATCACTCGCGGTGGCTGCGTCACCAGGCCACCGGAGTCGCGGGGGGTTACCCGCTCACCTGAGATTAACTGGCGAGTAACGAGCGCGCCAGACCCGAGGCGTCATCGGTCCATGTGATCTGGCTCGCCCCGCCACCGGCTCGCCCCGCCACCGGCTCGCCCCGCCACCGGCTCGCCCCGCCACCGGCCCGCCCCGCCGCCGAGGGGCGGAGTGATCCGGCGCGCCCCGCCGCGGTGGGCCGGTGCGTGGCCGCCGGGGATCCGCTCAGCCGGGCCTGCGCGGCGACCCACCCGCGTTCCGCAGCTCCTCGGCGGCCCGCTCCGCCCACGGCCGGGCGCCGATCCGCTCGAAGCCCAGGCGCGCGGAGCGCAGCAGCGGACACGCCTCGGCGGTCCTGCGCTGGGCGCGCAGCCAGCTGCCGTACGCGCATTCGGCGCGCGCCCGCGGCCACGGCCAGCGGGCCAGATTGTCCGCGAGGGCCCGCCGGAACAGGGTCTCGGCCTCCATGTCGTCGGCAAGCACCGCCGCCGCGTACCGCAACTGGACGCGCAGCAGGGACGCCGGGGACCCCGCGGTGCGCCGGGTGAGGGAGGCGACCACCGCCGCGGCCTCACCGCGCCGGTCCAGTGCCACGGCGGCCTCGGCCAGGAATCCGATCGCCCCGAAGCTCTCCCGGCACCCGGAACCGCCGTCCGGCGCGGGTGGGTTGAGGTCGAACCCGTACCGGTGGGGTGGGCGGGGCTGGGGACCGTTCGGGTCGGGCGCGTGGAGGGCGGGACCGTGCCGGTCGGGCGGGCAGGGGTCGCGCCGGTCCCGCTCGGACGGGTCGGACGGGCCGGGCGGGTCGGGCGGGTCGGGAACGATGCCGCGCTCTTCGGTGAACAGCGCCCGCAGCAGCGCGTACGCGTCGTCATGACGCTCGTCCGAGCAGGCCGCGATTGCACGGACGAGGCGCGCCCGGGTGGCCGCAACGGCGCTCGGCCCCTCGGAGCGGAGGGACCCGGCCCGGTCCGTGAGGCGCAGCGCGGCCGCGGTGTCCCCGCTGAGGGCCGCCGCCTGCGCCCCGACCGTCAGCGCGTCCGCCACGCACTCCGGGGGCTCCGGGTCGTCCGCGGCGAGGCGGCGGATCTCCTCGGTGGTTCGGGCCGCCCGGTGCCAGTCGCCGAGGTCGAGCAGGGCCTGGGCGCGGACGACGAGCGCGTGGGGCGGCGGGCCGGGCCGGCCCTGATCGCGCAGCAGCGTCTCCGCGCGGTCGATGCAGTCCACCGCGAGCACCGGTTCGCCCACCGCGTGCGCGGCCGTCCCGAGCATCCACAGGTCGTCGGCATCGGACACCCTCTCCGTGTGGAACCGGCCCAACTGGGCGGTCACCAGGGCGGCTTGGCGCACCGGCTGAGCCAGCGCGAGGGTCGCGATCCGGCGGGGTTCGCACTCCGACCCGGCCGGCGGCGCGGCGAGGGCGACGATGCGCTCGCGCGCCGCCGCCCCCGCCTGCACCCGCCAGCCGAGCTGCGCGGCGGCGAGCAGGAGGTCGGGCGCGAGCGGCGGGGCGCCACCGGGCAAGGCCCGCTCGGCGGCGGCGCACAGTCCGAGCACCTCGGCGTCGGAGGGCGGGGTGCCGGGTCCGCTGCTCGCGTCCGGGCACGTCGTCCGGTCCGGGCCGGGCTCGGCCCGGCGGCCGGGTAACCGGGGGCGCGCGGGCGGTTCACCCCGCGCGGGGACACCGTTGGGCTCCATGGCACCGCTCCTTGCCCGTGGCAATTCCCGGCGGGCACCGGGATCCGATCATCCTTGAGGTGCCAACGCCCTTGCGCTACTAGGCTTTTGGACATGGATGAGGAGTTCCGGTCCCTGCTGGACCGGGTACGGGCCGAGAGCGGCGGATCACCGGCGTACGAGCGGCTGATCGCCACCGTCGACCAGAGCGAACTGGCGGCGGTGCTCATCGAGCCCGAACGCCCGCTCTGGGCACGGGAGATCGCGGCGTTCCGGCTCGGGGTCGCGGGGGACCGACGGGCCTTCGAGTCGCTGATCCTGCTGCTCAACCACCGCGACCCGGAACGCTGTGTGACCGCGGCGCACGCGCTGGCCAGACTCGGCGATCCGCGCACCGCACGGGCCGCGGCGGCCCTCGCCACCAACGAGCTGCGCACCGCCTACGCGCTGCACCCCGTACGCCTGCTGACCGCCCTGCGCGCCCCCGAGTCCGTACCGGCCCTGATCAAGACGCTGCGGCCACTGCTCTCGCCGCACAATCCGTACGGGCGGGTGGCCACGGCCTGTATCGAGGGCCTGGGCGAGCTGGGTGACAAGCAGGCCGTGGAGGTGCTCACGGAGGCCCTGGCCCACCCAAGGCTCGCCCGCTCGGCGGCCTGGGCGCTGCGCCGGATCCAGGCGGGCCGGGGGCGTTAGCCCATCGGCTCCACTCGGGGCGGGCCGGGTCGTGCGGCCGCGTCGCTCAGGCGTGACCGGCCGGGTCGGTGACCGCGAACGCCTCGATCTCCACCAGGAGTTCGGGCCGGAACAGGGCGCTGACCTGGACCGCGGAGCTGGCCGGCAACTGCTCGGGAGTGAGGACGGCGTCACGGGCGGCGCGGACGTCCGGCAGGTGGGCGATGTCCGTGACGAAATAGGTCAGCTTCACCACGTCCTCGAACGTGGCGCCCGCGGCGGCCAGGCAGCGGCGCAGGTTCTCGAAGACCTGGTCGGCCTGGGCCCGCACATCACCCTCACCGACCACCGCGCCCTTCTCGTCCAGCGCGCACTGCCCGGATATCGCCACGAACCGGCCGGTGCCCCAGACGACATGGCTGTAGCCGTTGCCGGGGGAGACGCCTTCGGGGGCCAGGATGCGAGTCGGTGAAGTCATGGTCACCATCCTCGCGCACGGCACTGACAATCGGGCCCGGACCCCGGAGTTGAGGGCATCCGTCCTGCTCAGAGCAGCGTGAGCTGGGTCGGTTCGGGCTCGGCGGGCGCCTGGGCCGCCGGAATGCGCCGGGCGGCGCCCCGATGCGCCGGGCCGATGCCGAACTCGGTGGCGAGCTCGTGCACCTGGCCGGTGATCCGGCGCTGGTACCACTTCGGCGCGTACGCCCCCTCCGCGTACAGCCGCTCGTAGCGCCGCACCAGATGCGGATGGTGCTGCCCCAGCCACGCCATGAACCACTCGCGCGCGCCCGGCCGCAGATGGAGCACCAGCGGGGTCACCGAGGTGGCGCCGGAGGCGGCGATCGCGCGGACGGTGGCGCGCAGCTGGTCGGGGTGGTCGCCGAGGAAGGGGATCACGGGCGCCATCAGGACCCCGCAGCCGATGCCGTGCTCGGTCAGTGTGCGCACGACGTCCAGGCGGCGCTCGGGGGCGGGGGTGCCCGGTTCGACCGTGCGCCACAGCTCGCGGTCGACGAAGCCCACCGAGACCGAGATGCCCACCTCGGTCACCCGGGCCGCCTCCTTGAGCAGCTCCAGGTCGCGCAGGACGAGCGTGCCCTTGGTCAGGATGGAGAACGGGTTGGCGTGGTCGCGCAGCGCCGCGATGATGCCCGGCATCAGCTGGTAGCGGCCCTCCGCGCGCTGGTAGCAGTCGACGTTGGTGCCCATCGCGATGTGTGCGCCCTGCCAGCGGCGCGAGGCCAGGTGTCCCCGCAGTAGCTCGGGCGCGTTCACCTTCACCACGATCTGCGAGTCGAAGCCGAGGCCGGTGTCCAGATCCAGATAGCTGTGCGTCTTGCGGGCGAAGCAGTACACACAGGCGTGCGAGCAGCCGCGATAGGGGTTGACGGTCCATTCGAACGGCATCCGCGAGGCGCCCGGCACCCGGTTGACGATCGAGCGGGCCCGGATCTCGTGGAAGGTGATCCCGCGGAACTCGGGGGTGTCGAACGTCCGGGTGGTCACCGCGTCCGCGGCGAACAGCGCGGCCGTGCGGCTCGCGCCCTCCGAGGCGTCGTCATCGGCGAGATTCTCCCAGCGCATGAACGCCTCCTTGGTTCCCGTGGGCCCTGTTCGGTCCCGCCCACCCCTGAATAGAACACATGTTCCCTTCTTGATCGCAACCCGGATTAGGACCGGAGACCCCGAGGTGGTTGGCTTGGCCCACCCCGAACCCCGGAAACACAAGTGCTGGAGGAAATGCCATGGCGCAGGTCGAGGCCACGACGGAGCGGATCGTCGCGGCGGATCCGGAGACCGTGTTCGACATGCTGGCCGACTACAAGGACGGCCGCCCCAAGCTCCTGCCGGAGCACTTCAGCGAGTACGAGGTCCGCGAGGGCGGCGACGGCGAGGGCACCCTCGTCCACTGGAAGCTCCAGGCCACCAGCAAGCGCGTCCGCGACTGCCTCCTGGAGGTCACCGAGCCGACCGACGGACAGCTCGTGGAGAAGGACCGCAACTCCTCCATGGTCACCACCTGGACGGTCACGCCCGCGGGCGAGGGCCGCTCCAAGGTCGTCGTCAGCACCGTGTGGAACGGGGCGGGCGGCATCGGTGGTTTCTTCGAAAGGACCTTCGCGCCCAAGGGACTTGGCCGCATCTACGACGCGATCCTCGCCAAGCTCGCCGCCGAGGTCGAGAAGTAGCCCGCTCGAACCCCGTCGTACGGTCACCGGTTCGGGTGGATTTCCGTTCCGGTCCGTTGTGCGCCGTAGGTGCTCCCGCCAGCGCTTAAGCCCCCGGCGCACGCCCGTCGCCCCCCTCGTCTCGCTTGCCCCGGATGTCGGCCAATGCGAGAAATGCCTCGGCGCAAGCGCGACGAGGGGAGAGTTACGTGGGCGGGATCACTCTGGTGAAGGACGACGAGCGGGCTGTCGGGCCCGCCGCGGTCGCGGCGCCGCCACCGGAGGACCAACTCCCCTCGCCCGAGGTCGCGTTGGACCCGCGCCGGGTGCGGATGGTCTTCCTCGGCCTGATGCTCACCCTGCTGCTCGCGGCCCTCGACCAGATGATCGTCGCGACCGCGCTGCCCAAGATCGTCGGCGATCTGCACGGCCTCGACAAGGTCTCCTGGGCCGTCACCGCCTACCTCCTCGCCTCCACCATCGGACTGCCGATCTACGGCAAGCTCGGCGACCTCTTCGGGCGCAAGCCCGTCTTCCAGTTCGCGATCGTCGTGTTCGTGATCGGGTCCGCGCTCGCCGGCTGGTCGCGCACGATGAACGAGCTGATCGCCTTCCGCGCGATGCAGGGCATCGGCGGCGGCGGCCTCATGATCGGCGTCCAGGCGATCATCGCGGACATCGTGCCGCCCCGGCAGCGCGGCCGGTTCATGGGCCTGATCGGTGCCGTCTTCGGTCTCGCCTCGGTGGCCGGACCGCTCCTCGGCGGCTTCTTCACCGACCACGCCTCCTGGCGCTGGTGCTTCTACATCAACGTGCCGTTCGGCCTGGTCACCCTCGCCGTCATCACGGTCGTCCTGAAACTGCCCCGGCCCCGCGTGCGGCCCCGGCTCGACATCCTCGGCATGCTGCTGCTCGCGACCGCCTCGACCTGCCTGGTCCTGCTGACCAGTTGGGGCGGCACCGAATACGCCTGGGGCTCACGCACCATCCTGGGTCTCGCGGCGGGCGCCGCCGGAACGACCCTGCTGTTCCTGCTCGTTGAGAACTTCGCGGCCGAACCGGTCATCCCGCTGCGGCTGTTCCGCGACTCCATCTTCAACATCTCGGGCCTCGTCGGCGCGGTCATCGGCGTCGCCCTCTTCGGCGCCGCCAGCTATCTGCCGACCTTCCTCCAGATGGTCGACGGCGCCAGCGCCACCGAGTCCGGGCTGCTCGTGCTGCCCATGATGGGCGGCATCGTCGGCGCCTCGATCATCTCCGGGCAGCTCATCAGCCGTACCGGGCACTACAGGATCTACCCGATCCTCGGCGGCGCGATCTCCGCCGTCGGCATGTGGCTGCTCTCCAAGCTCGGCACCGACACCCCGCGGCTCGACTACAGCCTCTGGATGGCCGTGCTCGGCGCGGGCATCGGCCTGGTCATGCCGGTCCTGGTCCTCGCCGTGCAGAACGCGGTGGACCCCGCCGACCTCGGCACCGCCACCAGCGCCAACAACTACTTCCGGCAGATCGGCGGCAGCGTCGGCGCGGCGATCTTCGGCACCCTGTTCACCAATCGCCTCGCCCACGCGCTCACCGAACGGCTCCCGGCCGGAGCGCACCTTCCCGACCCCGAGTCGATCACCCCGCAACTGGTGCACGCACTGCCGCCCGCGCTGCGCGACGGCTACATCCGGGCGTACGCCGACGCCATGCCGCGGATCTTCCTCTACCTCGTGCCGGTGCTCGTGCTCGGCTTCGTCCTCGCCTTCTTCCTCAAGGAGAAACCGCTGGTGTCCCACAACGCCCCCGCCACCGAGAACGCCCCCGTCGGCGACACCGCACCCCTGCCCCACGCCCGCACCGCGCCCCTCTCCGGTTACGTGAGCGGCGTTCCGGTCACCGGCACCGTCCAGCACCACGACGGCAGCACCGTGCCGCGCGCCGCCCTCACCCTCGTCGACGTCCGCGGCCAGCAGGTCGGACGCGGCGCCAGCGGCGCGGACGGCCGGTACGCGCTGAGCGTGCCCGGCGCCGGCTCCTACGTCCTGATCGCCGCGGCCGGCGGCCACCAGCCGCAGGCCGTCGCCGTGACCGTGGGCGAGCGCCCGGTGGACCTCGACGTGGTGCTCGGCGGCGCGGGCCGCCTCGCCGGCACGGTGGTCACCGCCGACGGCACCCCCGTGCGGGACGCGGCCGTCACCCTCACCGACGTGCGCGGCGAGGTCGTCTCCGCGACCCGCAGCGGACGCGAAGGGACGTACGTCATCGGAGAGTTGGTGGCCGGCGAGTACACCCTGGCCGCCAGCGCCCCCGCCTTCCGCCCCGCCGCCCTCCCGGTCAGCGTGCAGGCCTCCCGCGAGACCCGCCAGGACATCGAGCTGGCCGGGGGAGCGGTCCTGCGCGGCACGGTCCGCGCGGGCGGCGGCCGCCCGGTGGAGGACGCGAGGGTCACCCTCCTCGACGCCGCGGGCAACGTGGTCGACACCCTCACCACGGGCCCCGACGGCACCTTCCGCTTCGTGGACCTGTCCTCGGGCGAATACACGGTGATCGCGGCGGGCTACCCGCCGGTGGCCACGGTGCTCCAGGTCGCGGGCGGGGGGCGGACCGAGCGGGATCTTCAACTCGGGCACGAGGACTGACCTTTGGTCAATGCGGGTGGCATGTGCGCGCGGGCGCACGCCCATTCACAGGTTGGCTCCCGCGCGGCACCGCGAACCCCGTACGGTGGTGGGACAGCCGCCGTTTCTCGCGGCGGGGAAGGAGCCTTCCACCCATGGACAGTGGTACTCCGCCGAAGCTGCCGCACCAGGTCGCCGCGGCCGGCCGGATCCCGCTCGCCGTGATCGTCGTGGACGGTGACGGCCTCGTGTCGCACTGGTCCTCGGGTGCCCGCAGGCTGTTCGGCCCCGGCAAGGAGGACGCGGTCGGCAGGCCGGCCGCCGATCTGCTGCCCGTCTCCGGTGCCCTGGAACAGAGTTACGACGACTACGACGTGTTCGACGAGCTCGGCCCGGGTCTCGACGCACCGCTCGCCGGCCGCACCGCCTATCCCAGTGCGGGGCGGGCCACTCTGTCCGAACCGGGCCGCGAGCGCGCGGATGTGCTGTGGTGGGCCTATCCGCTGGTCGGCCCGGGGCCCGAGCGGCTCCTGGTCCTCGCGGCGGACGCCCGCCAGCTCCAGGAGGAGGACGACGGCGACGACGGCTCGGTCGAGCGGATAGCTCCCGGCTTCGCCCTGCACACCGACTTCCCCGGCGCCGACGAACTGGCCCGGCGGCTGCCGGAGATCCTGCCCAGCATGAGTGTCGGCGAGAGCTCCCGGATAGTGGCCCAGGTGCTGGAATTGGGCTATCCGGTACTGGAGTTCAGCCAGCACGACCGGGTGCCCGTCACTCCGGACTGGGGCGTGCCCCGGCGCGCCGAGCACCGGGCCGCGCGGCGCCGCCATCCCCTGGAGCCGGTCGGTCAACCCCAGCCGCCCGCACCCGAGTTCGCCGCCGACCTCGAATACGCGGCGGTGCGCGAGCGGCTCGAATTCCTCAACGAGGTCAGCGGCCGCATCGGCTCCTCGCTCGATCTGTCCCGCACCATCCAGGAAGTCAGCGCCGCCGTCGTGCCGCGCTTCACCGACGTCGCGGGCACCTATCTGCGCGAGCAGGTCATCGCCGGCGAGGGCTTCCCCGACGGGCCGCCCGACGAGCGCACCCTGTGGCACCGGGTGGCCGTCGAGCACGTCGACGAGCCGGGCCGCTGGGACGACGTCGTACCGGTCGGCGAGTCCATGCCCTTCCCCGCGCACACCCCGTTCTTCCAGTGCATGACGTCCGGCGATCCGGTGCTCGTGCCGCGGATCAGCGAGCAGATGGGCACCGCCATCGCCTCGCAGTTCGAGAAGCGCGACATCCGCCCGCTCATCAACGGCCGCTCGATGCTGGTGGTGCCGCTCAAGGCGCGCAACGTCGTGCTCGGCTTCATGGTCCTGCTGCGGCACGCCGAGCGGGCCGAGTTCAACGACATGGACCGCGTCACCGGCGCCGAACTGGCCGCGCGCGCCGGGCTCGTCCTCGACAACGCCCGCATGTACACCTACCAGGAGAGCGTCGCCGACACCCTCCAGGACTCGATGCTGCCGCAGGTCACCCCGCGGTTGCCCGGCTGCGACACGGCGACGCGCTATCTGCCCGGCACCCTGCTGGGCCGGGTCGGCGGCGACTGGTTCGACTCGATCAAACTGCCCGGCTCGCGCACCGCCCTGGTGGTCGGCGACGTGATGGGCCACGGCCTCAACTCGGCAGCGATGATGGGCCAGTTGCGTACGTCCGTGCAGACCATGGCCGCGCTCGACCTGCCGCCCGATCAACTCCTGCGCAATCTGGACGACTTGGCGCAGCGTCTCGGCGAGCACTACCTGGCCACCTGCCTGTACGCGGTCTACGACCCGATCAGGGGCGAACTCCTGATGGCCAACGCGGGCCATGTGCCGCCGGTGATCGTACGGTCCGCGGACGGCCGCAGTGAACTCCTCGAACTGCCCACCGGAGCACCGATCGGCGTCGGCGGAGTGCCGTTCGAGACGGCCAGGATCAAGGTGGAACCCGGCGACCGGCTCGTCATGTGCACCGACGGGCTCGTCGAGGTGCGTGGCGAGGACATAGGGGTCGGCCTCGCCACGCTCGCCGAGTCGGCCGCCCACCCCGCGGCCTCCATGGACGACGCCTGCGACACGATCATCCGCGCCCTCAACACCCGCGGCGGCCGCAAGGACGACGTCGCCCTGCTCCTGGCCCGGCTCAATGGCATCGCCCGCGAGGACGTCGCCGAGTGGCGCCTGGACGCCGACCCGCGCGAGGTCGGCCGGGCCCGCCGCCTGGTCCGTGAACAGCTCGCGCTGTGGGGTCTCTCGGAGGTCGCCGAGACCGTGGAGCTGCTGGTCAGCGAGGTCGTCACCAATGGTGTCCGGCACGCCCACGGCCACCGGGTCGAGCTGCGCCTGGTACGCAGCGAAGCGCTGCTGTGCGAGGTGGTCGACGACGACCATGCCCTGCCGACGCTCCTGAGCGCGGGCCCGGGCGACGAGGCGGGCCGGGGCCTGCGCGTCGTCGACGCGCTCGCCCGCGAGTGGGGCACCAGCCGCACCGGCGGCGGCAAGACCGTCTGGTTCGACGTGGCGCTCCCGAACACGGGACGCCGCGCGCGCTGACACCGCTCCGGTCGTGCGGGATGCGGTTGCACGAGGGGGTGAACGCCGCCTCGGGTCCGCCCCGGCGTGCCTCAACTCCCTCTGTTGGAAGGGCAGGTGAAGGTATCCGCACGGTTCTTGTCCGGCGTACGCCCCGCGGGGTACACCGATCTTGACACTGTGCGTGCGCTGCCTGGGGAGTCGGTCATGAGCGTGACGAGCAAGTATCTGGACGCCTGGGAACAGTTCTGGCGCGAGGCGCCCGACGAGCAGGGCGCGGTCTTCTGGGACGCGGAACCCGCGCTCACCGCGGCCCGTCATCTCGCCCACTTCGCCGCCCGCATCGACCGCCCCGAGCTGCCCCTGGTGGATCTCGGCTGCGGGAACGGAACCCAGACGCGCTACCTCGCCGCCCGCTATCCGAAGGTCGTGGGCGTCGACCTGTCGCCCGCCGCCGTCGAGCAGGCCCGGAGTCAAGACCGGGACGGCGAGGCCGAGTTCGAGCAGCTGGACGCCACCGACCCCAAGGCCGTGCACGAGCTGCACGGCCGCCTCGGCGACGCCAATGTGTATGTACGCGGCGTACTGCACCAGTGCGAACCCGCCGACCGGCTGCCCGTGGCCGAGGCGGTCGCCACGCTGCTCGGCGAGCACGGACGAGCCTTCGTGCTGGAGCTCGCCGAGGCCGCGAAGGCGGTCCTGACCGGCCTCGCCCAGCGCCCGCAGGGGCCGCCGCCCAAGCTCCGCCCGGTCTTCGCGCACGGCCTCACCCCGGCCGAGGTCTCCGACGCCGCCCTCGACCAGCTGCTCGCCGAGGCGGGCCTGAGCGTGCTGGCCGAGGGGCAACTCCCGCTCATCACAACGGAGTACACCCCCGACGGCCGTCGCATCGAGCTGCCGGCGAGATGGCTGGTCGTGGGCCGAGGGTGAAGGCGGCGCCGCCCGGGTCGCTGAGCCGGACCCGGGTCCCGGTGGGCGACGCCCCGAGGCGTACGGGGGGCGGACGGGCTCACTGGTCGGGGTCGCAGCTCTCCCGGCGTCGCCCGATCGTGATCAGGGCGTTCATGAGCGCGTCCTGGTCGTCCCGCGCCGCCAGATGCACGGCGCCCTCCTCCAGGACGGCGTGCAGTTCGGGCAGCACCGCGGTGGCGGGAGTCGTCCGCAGGATCACTCCGCTGGGCGGGGCCAGCGAGCGCAGCCCCAGGAACAGGGCGGCCGGATCGCTGTCGCCGTGCATGCTCGGATCCAGGACCGTGACATCGGGCAGCAGGACATGGGCCTGCGCGAGGGCGAGCCGGGGGCTCGGGGTGTGCGAGATGACGCGGAAGTGGCGGTTGTGGTGAATGCGCTCACGCAACAGCGCGGCTTCGTCGTCGGTGGCTACGAGCAGGACGGTCATCACGCATCCAGCATGGGCGAAGCGGCCGCCCCCAGCCAGGCGAGACGCCGACCCGGCCCCGCCCGGACACGGGACCGTAAGCCGTAACGGGGCCATATGCCGTAACGGGGCCATATGCCGTAACGGGGACCGTATGCCGTAACGGGACCGCGCGCCGAAACGGACCGCACGCCGTACGGAGGCAGACGGAGCCGGGCCGGGTGCGGGCCGGGCGGGAGGCGGCAGGCTGGGGAGGCCGGAGCATGGCGATGGCGACCGGGGTCGGCGACGCCGCGTGGTCCGGGCGCCCGGGCGCGGGCCGCCACCCTGCGGGTCCGGGCCCTCAGGCGAGGGCCGCCGCCGCGATGAGCCGGGCAGTCTCACGCCCCGCCCGCAGCGCGTCGCTGCCGGTCGCGGGTACACAGTGGCCGAGGGCGGGGTCGTAGCCGGACATGATGATGCCCGCGTGGTCGGTGTCCAGCTCGTGCAGGCTCACCTGCCACTGCCGCTTCTCCAGCTCGACACGAAAGTCGCGCGAATAGTGGCACTCCACGACCGTGTCCGCCGTGCCGTGGATCAGCGTGACGGGCACGCCCGGCCCCGCTGCCGCCGCCAGGTCCGCCAGCGGTACGGAACCGGTGCTGAACGCGGGCCGCTCGTAGCGGCCGGCGATGCCCACGACCGCCTTCGGCGCGAAGCCGTCCATCAGGTCGGGGCGCAGTGCCGTGCTGATCGCGGAGCCCGCCCCAGCCGACCAGCCCGCCACCACGAGCCGGCCCGCGCCGGCGTCGGTACCGGCCGCGCGTTCCCGTGCGTACCGCAGGGAGGCGGCGAGTTGTGCGCGGCCGCCGTCGGGCGCGTCCGAACGCCAGTCGGGCACGAAGACGGTCAGCCCGTGCGAGGCGGTCTCCGCGGCGAGCGTGGCGACCTCGAACCGGGTGGCCGGGCCTATGCCGTGCCACAGCAGCACCGCCGGGGCGTCCTCGGGTCCGTACACGTCGAAGAGTTGGGGGGTCTGCCCGGCCTCCTGGTGAGTGACGGTCCGGACTGTGCTGATCGGCATGCGGCATCCTCGGGTCGTGCGGCTCGGCACCGCTGAAGTGATCTACACCGTAAGGGTGTCCGTGCGGTTGTCCTTACGGCAGGTGTGTGCGCTGACGGGGCGGGGCCGGGCGGGGCCGGAATTGCGCATTTCCGCACCCAATTGTCACCCTTTCCGGTAATTGCCGTTCCCCGGAAGGGAGTTGGGGCACGCGTGGGGCGGTGCGGGCCGTCGACCGGATACGGTGCTGGTGTGCTGATCAAGGGGGATGACCCGGGGACGGCGTTGCTGCTGGCGGCCGCCCCCGCGAACAAGAGCCGTCTCGTCGACGCGGCCTCGGTGCTGCCGGGCCTGGCCGCGGTCGCCCCGGCCGTGCTCGCCGGTACCGCCGCGGCCACCGTCGTGGAGCTCGCCGACCCGGTGGACCCGCAGACCGTACTGACCCGGATCCGTGCCGTGGCCGCCGCGCCGGGCCCGCTGTTCCTGTACGTGGCGGGCCAGCTGCACCTCGACGGCAAGCAGCACCAGGTCCATCTCGCGCTCGCCCGCACCACACCGGCGAGCCTGCGCTACACGGCACTGCCGTGGGCGTGGCTGGCGCATGAGCTCCAGGTGCGGGCACCCGGCACGACCACCGTGCTCGTCGACCTGGTCTGCGATCCGACGGCCTGGGAGCGCGGGGCGCAGGACGGCCTCGCGCTCGGGCCCGGCGTCCTCCTGTACGGCAGGGCGGCCCCCGCGCCGCGCCGGCAGGTCGCCACCCCGGACTATCTGAAGACGTACGCCGAGGTGTGGCGCGGCGGGGCGCGCCCCTCGCTCGCGGAGCTCCACGCGTATGCCGCGGACCGGGCGGGCCACGACAACGCCCGCTACCTGGCGCTCGACGGCACGCCCTCAGGCGGCGGGGCCGCCCCGGTCCAGGCGCCTCCCGTACCAGGGGCCGCACCCGTACCGGGGGCCGCACCCGTTCCGGTCCAGGCGCCTGCCGTGCCCGCTGTCCAGTCCGACCCCCATCCGGCGATCCTGGCCGCCGCCCAAGCCGGGCGGCACGGCGAGGCGGCGTCGATGGCGGCGGTGTGGGAGAGCGAGGCGATGCGGACGTACGGACCCGGATCCCTGGAGGCCGTCCACTGGCTGGAGGTCCGCGCCGACCTCGCCCGACTCGCCCTGGAGCCGGCCCGCTCCTGCGAGTTGTGGATGGCCGCGGCCCAGGCCCGGCTGGCCCGGCACCAGAGCACCGACGACACGGACGTCCAGGCGGCCGTCGACCGGGCCCACCACCAGTGGGAGCAGCTTCGCGACCCGGACCGCGCCCGCTCCCTCGGCCCGGCCCTGGTCACCCTGCGCCGCCAGGTCGCGGGCCGCCGACGCGGGGCCCTCGAAGCCGTGCAGCGACGGATCGAGCAGTTGGAGGCGGTCCCGGCCGCGGGCCGCTAGACAGGTCCGGGTGGCCCTCGCCGCGGGCCGCTAGACAGGTCAGGGTGGCCCGCGCCGCGAAGGAGCCGCGCACGCATCGGCGCCGGGGGAACGAACGGCTGCGCCCCACCAACGGCGCTAACGCCGGAGGCGGCGCAGTCGCTCCTGCCAGCGGCCCGTGAGGCGCCCGGCCGCGTAGACACGGCGGGCGGAGCGGCGCGCACAGCGGGCCGCCCACCCCGCTCGGCGGGCCCGGGCCCGCAGCCGACCGGGCCGTACGCGAGGCAGCGAGCCCCATGTCCTCGGATTACCCATGCCCCCAGGGTGGTCCGTCCGCTCGGCCCGCGCACGCCGGGCCACCGGCCGGGCACCTCGGATCCGGCCCGGCCGGCCCCGGCACGCCGGGATGTTCCCTCGGCTCGGCCCGCGGTGTTCCCTCAGCCGCGCCCGTGCTCCGCGTACGGCACCCGCGCCAGCTCGCGCACCTGGCCCAGGGTGCTCCACTCGTCCTTGCCGAGCCGGGCCAGCGGGAGGAGGCGGGTGATCTCGGGATGGCCGTCGACCATGACCTCCTCCGACACCACCGCGTGCACCACCCGTCCGAACACGACGGTCGAGTTCCCGATGCCGAGCGTGGTGTGCACCTCGCATTCGAGGGCCACCGGCGACTGCGCCACCCGCGGCGGCTTCACCCGCAGGCTCGGCTCGGTGGCCAGACCTGCCTGCTCGAACTCGCTCACTCCGGGCGGGAAATCGGTCGCGGTGCCGTTGACCGCGTCGAACAGCGGCTCGGGGGCGAAGTTGACCACGAACTGACCGGTCGCCTCCACATTGCGCAGCGAGTCCTTGCGCCCGACCGAGGTGAACTGGACGACGGGCGGTGCGACGGAGGAAATGGTGAAGAAGGAGTGCGGGGCCAGATTGGGGGTCCCGTCCGGGGCCACCGTGGACACCCAGGCGATGGGCCGCGGTACCACGGTCGCGGTGAGCAGCCGGTAGAAGTCCTGGGGGGCGACGGTGGCGGGATCGAAGTCGATACGCATGGGGCCCAGTATCCAGCGGGCCGATCGCGCGCCGCCCGGCCCGGCTCACAGGTATGGACCTCTGGCGTCCGTGCGGTCCCTGGCCCGGGTATTCCCCGGCGGGTACGGTGGGGCGCCATGAAGATCCTCATCAGTGCGGACATGGAAGGCGCCACCGGAGTCACCTGGCCGGCCGACGTGCTGCCCGGTACGCCGCAGTGGGAGCGCTGCCGGGGCATGTTCACGTCCGACGTGAACGCCGCGGTGCTGGGATTCTTCGACGGGGGCGCCGACGACGTCCTCATCAACGAGGCGCACTGGACCATGCGCAACCTGCTGCTCGAACGGCTCGACGAGCGGGCGCAGATGCTCACCGGCAAGCACAAGTCGCTGTCCATGGTGGAGGGCGTCCAGCACGGGGACGTCGACGGGATCGCCTTCGTCGGCTATCACACGGGCGCCGGCACGCCGGGGGTGCTCGCCCACACCTACCTCGCCAACTCCATCACCGGGGTGTGGCTCAACGGCGCCCGCGCGAGCGAGGGCCTGCTCAACGCGCATGTCGTCGCCGAGTACGGGGTGCCCGTGGTCCTGGTGACCGGCGACGACCTCACCTGCGTCGACGCCGAGGGCTATGCGCCGGCGGCCCGCAAGGTAGCCGTCAAGGACCATGTGTCGCGGTATGCGGCGGTGTGCCGCACCCCGGCCCGTACCGCAGGGGACATCAGGGCCGCCGCGAAGGAGGCCTGTGCCCTCGCCGGCCGGGCCGCGCCGGTGGACGGCGGGCCGTTCACCGTGGAGATCGAGTTCGACGCCGAGCACTTGGCGGACGCGGCCACCGTGGTGCCGGGAGTGCAGCGTACGGGTGAACGGCGCGTCTCCTACAGCGAAGTGACGATGTATCAGGGAATCCGCACCTTCAAGGCGGTCACCACGATCGCCTCGTCCGCGGTGGAGGAACAGTATGGCTGAGGTGGAGACGGCCGATCAGGTGGCGCTCGACGAGGCGGTGACGTTCACCTCCGAGCTGATCCGGATCGACACCAGCAACCGCGGCGGCGGCGACTGCCGGGAGCGCCCCGCCGCCGAGTACGTCGCCGAACGCCTCGCGGCGGCCGGACTCGAACCCCGCATGCTGGAGCGCACCGCGGGGCGGACCAACGTGGTGGCCCGGATCGAGGGCACCGACCCGTCGGCCGACGCGCTGCTCGTGCACGGACACCTCGACGTGGTGCCCGCCGAGGCCGCCGACTGGAGTGTGCACCCCTTCTCGGGCGAGATCGCCGACGGGGTGATCTGGGGCCGGGGCGCCGTCGACATGAAGAACATGGACGCGATGGTCCTGGCGGTCGTACGTGCCTGGGCCCGGCACGGAGTGCGGCCGAGGCGGGACATCGTCCTCGCCTACACCGCCGACGAGGAGGCCAGCGCCGTCGACGGCTCGGGCTTCCTCGCCGACCACCACCCCGAGCTCTTCGACGGCTGCACCGAGGGCATCAGCGAGTCGGGCGGCGTCACCTTCCATGCCGGCCGCGGCCTGGAGGTCTACCCGGTGGGTGCGGGGGAGCGCGGCACCGCCTGGCTGCGCCTGACCGCACACGGCCGCGCGGGCCACGGCTCCAAGGTGAACCGGGCCAACGCGGTCAGCCGGCTCGCCGCCGCCGTCGCCCGCATCGGCGAGCACGAGTGGCCGGTCCGGCTCACCCCGACGGTCCGCGCGAGCCTCGTCGAACTCGCCGCCCTGCACGGCATCGACACCGACCCCGACGCCCCGGACTTCGACGCCGACGAACTGCTCGGCAAGCTCGGGCCCGCCGCCGCCCTGGTCGAGCCCGTGATCCGCAACAGCGCCAACCCGACGATGCTGGACGCCGGTTACAAGGTCAACGTCATTCCGGGGCACGCCACCGCGCACGTCGACGGGCGCACCGTGCCCGGCGGCGAGGCCGAATTCCGCACCACCATGGACGGGTTGACCGGTCCGGACGTCGACTGGGACTTCGACCACGGCGAGGTCGCGCTCCAAGCCCCCGTCGACTCGCCGACGTACCTCAAGCTGAAGGCCGCCATCGAGCGGTTCGCGCCGGAGGGCCACGTGGTGCCGTACTGCATGTCGGGCGGAACCGACGCCAAGCAGTTCTCCCGGCTCGGCATCACAGGATACGGTTTCGCACCACTGCGCATGCCGCCCGGCCTCGACTACCAGGCGCTGTTCCACGGCGTCGACGAACGGGTCCCCGTGGACGCGCTGCACTTCGGCGTCCGCGTCCTCGACCACTATCTGCGCTCCGCCTAGCCTCCCGAGGAGAGTCCCCACCATGGTGCCCACCGCGCCCTACGGAAGCTGGCCGTCACCGATCGACGCGGCGCTCGCCGCCGCCCACGAGGGCCGCGCCGACGATGTCGCCTTCGTCGGCGACGACCTGTGGTGGACCGAGCCACGCTCCGCCGAGGGCGGCAGGCGGACCCTCGTGCGCCGGGGCCCGGACGGTGAGGCGCGGCAGGTCCTGCCCGAGCCGTGGAACGTGCGCAGCAGGGTCATGGAGTACGGAGGGCGGCCCTGGGACGGCGTGGAACGCGGCGCCGACGGCCCCCTCGTGGTCTTCGCGCACTTCACCGACCAGCGCCTCTACGCCTACGAGCCGGACGGCACCGCCGCGCCGAGGCCGCTCACCCCGCTCTCCCCGGTCGGCGAGGGGCTGCGCTGGGTCGACCCTCGGATCGACCTCGACCGGGACGAAGTGTGGTGCGTCCTGGAGGAGTTCACCGGCGAGGCGCCCACGGACGTACGCCGTGTCGTCGTGGCCGTGCCGCTGGACGGCTCGGCCGCCGAACAGCGCTCAGCCGTACGGGAGTTGAGCGACGGGCGGCACCACTTCGTCACCGGCCCCCGGCTTTCCCCCGACGGCAGCCGGGCCGCCTGGATCGGCTGGGACCACCCCCGAATGCCGTGGGACGGCAGCGAGTTGATCGTCGCCGAGGTCGGCGCGGACGGCGATCTGCGCCGCACCCGCACCGTGGCGGGCGGCCCCGAGGAATCCATCGCGCAGGCCGACTGGGCCGCCGACGGCAGGCTCCTGTTCGCCTCCGACCGCAGCGGCTGGTGGAACCTGTACCGCGCCGAGCCCGCCGAGGGCCCGGCGCTTGCGCTGTGCCCCCGCGAGGAGGAGTTCGCAGGTCCCCTGTGGCAGGCCGGGCGGCGCTGGTTCCAGCCCCTGGACAACGGCCTGATCGCCGTCGTGCACGGAGCCGGCACCACCACGCTCGGCATACTCGACCCCGAGAGCGGCGAGCTGGTCGACGCCGCCGGCCCCTGGACGCAGTGGGCGTCCACGCTCGCCGCCCACGG
This sequence comes from Streptomyces sp. CB01201, assembly GCF_002803085.1. GTDB lineage: Bacteria > Actinomycetota > Actinomycetes > Streptomycetales > Streptomycetaceae > Streptomyces > Streptomyces hundungensis. Next base: position 104,175 of record NZ_NNBJ01000005.1, read on the forward strand.
CAGCCGCGTCGTGGGCGTGGCCGTGAGCCCGCGCACCTCCGCCGAACTCGTCGAACTCGACACCGCCACCGGCCGCGCCCGCGTGATCGGCTGCGCCCACACCGACGCGGTCGACCCGGCGTACTACCCCGAACCGCTGGTCCGCACCTACCCCGGACCGGGCGGCCGCGAGATCCACGCCCACGTCTACCCGCCGCACAACCCCGACCGCACCGCCCCCGCCGACGAACTCCCGCCCTATGTGGTCTGGGCACACGGCGGCCCCACGGGATGTGTGTCCCTCGCACTCGACCTGGAGACCGCCTACTTCACCTCGCGCGGCATCGGCGTCGTCAAGGTCGACTACGGCGGCTCCACGGGCTACGGGCGCGCCTACCGCAACCGGCTGCGCGAACAGTGGGGCATCGTCGACGTCGAGGACTGCGCGGCCGTGGCCCGCGCCCTGGCCGAGGACGGCACCGCCGACCCCCGCCGCCTCGCGATCCGCGGCGGCAGCGCGGGCGGCTGGACCACGGCCGCCTCCCTCGCCGGCACCGACGTCTACGCCTGCGGGACGATCCTCTACCCCGTCCTCGACCTCACCAGCTGGCTCGACGTCACCCACGACTTCGAATCGCGCTACCTCGACAGCCTCATCGGCCCCTACACCGAGGTGCCCGACCGCTACCGCGACCGCTCGCCGGCCCAGCACACCGACCGCATCACCGCGCCCTTCCTGCTGCTCCAGGGCCTGGACGACGCGATCTGCCCGCCCGTGCAGTGCGAGCAGTTCCTGGAGAAGCTCACCGGGCGCGGCATTCCGCACGCCTACCTCTCCTTCGCGGGCGAGGGTCACGGCTTCCGCCGCGCGGACACCGTGATCCGCGCACTGGAGGCCGAACTCTCCCTGTACGCGCAGGTGTTCGCCATCGACCGCGACGACATCCCGCTCCTGGAGCTCACCAAGTGAGCGCCACCGGACTCACCCGCCCGGCCCGCCTCGGCCCCGGCGCCAGGATCGCCGTGGTCGCGCCCAGCGGACCCGTCGTCGAGGAACGTCTCCAGGAGGGGCTCGACGTCCTGCGCGGCTGGGGTCTCGACCCCGTCGCCACCCCGCAAGTCACCGACCGGCACCCGCAGTTCGGATATCTCGCGGGCGAGGACGAGAAACGGGCCCGTGACTTCCAGGACGCGTGGTGCGACCCGGGCGTCGATGCCGTGATGTGCGGCCGCGGAGGCTACGGCGTCCAGCGCATGGTCGACCTGCTCGACTGGGAGGCGCTGCGGGCGGCCGGACCCAAGGTGCTCATCGGCTACAGCGATGTGACCGCCCTGCACGAGGCGTTCGCCGTCCGGCTCGGCCTCTCCACCCTGCACGGCCCGATGGCCTCCACGGTCGCCTTCATCGGCAACGCCACCACCCAGGAGTCCCTGCGCACCACCCTGTTCGAGCCCGAGGCCGCCCTGACCCTCGGCCTGCCCGGCGCCCGGCCCCTGGTGCCCGGCCGGGCCCGCGGCGTCACCCTCGGCGGCTGTCTGTCCCTGCTCGCCGCGGATCTCGCCACCCCGTACGGCCGCCGGTCCGCGGCCGGCGGCCTGCTGCTGCTCGAAGACGTCGGCGAGGAGGACTACCGCCTGGACCGCACGCTGACCCAACTCCTGCGCGCGGGCTGGCTGGAGGGCGTCACCGCGGTCGCGCTCGGCTCCTGGAAGGACTGCGGACCGTACGAGGAACGGGTGCGCCCCGTGCTGCGCGAGCGGCTCGGCCGGCTCGGCGTGCCCGTCGTGGAGAACCTGGGCTTCGGCCACTGCGAGGCCGCCCTGACGATGCCGCTCGGGGTGCCCGCGGTCCTGGACGCGGACGCCGGCACGCTCACCCTTGAGGTGCCCGCTCTGGCGTGAACTCCCGCGCGCGGCGAGAAGGTTGTGCCGCAGCCGTTGACGCGGAGTTTCACGTGTCACAGCATGAGGCGGGCCTACCGATCGGTAGGCCCGCCGTGCCGTGGAGGACGCCGTGACCCGTCGCCGTACCGTGCCCAGAACCCGCAAGCCGCTGGCGGCCGCACTCGGCGCGGCGCTCGCCGTTACCCTGCTCGCCGCCGCGCCCGCCGTCGCCTCGCCCGGCGCCGCGCAGAGCGCCGCCGACGGCCAAGTCACGGTCACCGCACTGAAGTTCACCGTACGGGCCGGGGGCCGCAGCTGTGCCGTGGACGCCGACCTCTACCGCCCGGCCGGTGTCGACCGGGCACACCCCGCGCCCGCCGTGCTCACCACCAACGGCTTCGGCGGCAACAAGGCGGACGGCTCGACCGCCGGTACGGCCAAAGCGTTCGCCGCCCGCGGCTATGTGGCCCTCGCCTACTCGGGGCTCGGCTTCGGCAAGTCGGGCTGTCCGATCTCCCTCGACGACCCGGAGATCGACGGCCGCGCGGCCTCCCGCCTCATCGACTTCCTCGCCGGTACCCGTGCCGCCGACGACGGCACCCGCGTCGACTACGTCACCAGGGACCGCCCGGGCGACCCGCGCGTCGGCATGATCGGCGGCTCCTACGGCGGAGCCATCCAGATGGCCACGGCCGCCGTCGACCACCGGGTCGACGCCCTCGTCCCGATGATCACCTGGAACGACCTGTCCTACGCGCTCGACCCCAACAACGTGGCCGACCGCAAGGTGCCCGGCGCCTTCAAATGGCAGTGGACCAACGGGTTCTACCTCATAGGTGAGAGCCAACCCATCACGCCGGCGAACCTCGACCCGTCCCGCTGGGGAACGCTCGGCTGTGTGCACTTCGTGTCCGACGCCTGCAAGACGATCGGCCTGCTCAACTCGGGCAGCTACCCCGCCGCGCCCACTGCCGCGATGCTCCGGTACGCCCGGAGCGTCTCCCCGGTCAGCTACCTCGACCGGGTCGAGGCGCCCACCCTGCTCATTCAGGGCCAGACGGACAGCCTCTTCAACCTCAACGAGGCGACGGCCACCTACAAGGCACTCAAGGACAACGGCACCACGACCAAGATGATCTGGCAGTCCTGGGGCCACAGCGGCGGCCAGGCTCCGGGTGAACTCGACCTTTCCCAGGGCAACTTGGAGACCAGCTACACCGGACAGCGCATCCTGGCCTGGTTCGACCGCTATCTCCGCAAGCAGAGGCACACCGACACCGGGCCCGCGTTCGCCTACTACCGCGACTGGCAGAGCGGCTACGGCGAGGCGTCCAAGGTGCCGCCGCTCTCGCAGCAGGTGTACCTGTCCGGCGACGGCAAGCTCGTCGACAACCGGGCGAAGGTGGCGCGCGGCAGCCGCGCCTACACCAACTCCCTTGTGCCGACGAGCCATTCGGAGAGTTCCCTGGCCGGCATGATCGGGCTGCCGGACCCGGCGCCGTACGACACCCCCGGCACCTACCTCGGCTGGGACACCGACCCGCTGAAGGCACCCGTCGACCTCGTCGGCTCGGCGAAGGCCACCCTCAAGGTCTCCTCGCCCGCCGCGCGCGCCACCCAGAACTTGGGCGACGCGGCCGACAAGCTGGTGCTCTTCGCCAAGCTGTACGACGTGGCACCCGACGGCACCAGGACACTGGTCCGGCGCCTGGTCGCGCCGGTGCGGGTGCCCGACGTCACCAAGCCGTTCACCGTCGCGCTGCCCGGCATCGCGCACCGCTACGAGGCCGGGCACCGCATCGAGTTCGCGATCGCCGCGAGCGACGACGCCTACCTCGGCAACAAGGGCATCAAGCCGGTGACGGTCGAGAGCGCGCCCGGTGATACGGGAACGCTCCAACTGCCGCTCGTCAGCGGGAGGTTGAACTGATCGCCGCGTAACCGGGGCGCACCAGCTCGTCGATGATGCGACGGCGTTCCGGCAACGGCAGGAACGCCGCCTCGACGGCTGCGACGGTGAACTCCTCGAAGACGTCCGGGCCGTAGCCGAAGGCCTCCGCCATGTGCTGGAACTCCTCGCTCATGGTGGTGCCCGACACCAGCCGGTTGTCGGTGTTCAGCGTCACCGTGAAGCCGAGCCGGCGCAGCTCGTCGATCGGGTGCTTCTCGTACGAAACGGCCGCGCCCGTCTGGAGGTTGGAGGTCGGGCAGACCTCCAGCGCGATCCGGTTGTCCCGGACGTACGCGGCGAGGTGACCGAGCGTGCCGTCGGCGGCGATGTCGTCGGTGATGCGCACCCCGTGCCCGACGCGCTCGGCGCCGCACACCTGGACCGCCTCGTGCACCGACTCCGCCCCGACGGCCTCGCCGGCGTGGATGGTGATGTGGCAGTTGGCCCGCTTGAGGTGCTGGAAGGCGGGCAGGTGCTCGGCCGGCGGGTTGCCGATCTCGCCGCCCGCGATGTCGAAGCCCGCCACGCCCCGGTCGCGGTGGGCGACGGTCAGCTCGGCTATCTCCAGGGACCGCCGGGTGTGCCGCATGCCGGTGAGCAGCGCGCGGACGGTGATCCGCCCGCCGGTGCGGCGCTCACCCTCGCGCAGGCCCTCGTTGACGGCGTCCACGACCTCGTCGAGGCTCAGGCCGCCCTCCAGGTGCTGCTCGGGCGCGTACCGCACCTCCGCGTAGACGACGCCGTCGGCCGCCAGGTCCTCGGCGCACTCCGCCGCGATCCGGTGCAGCGCCTCGCGGGTCTGCATCACCGCGCAGGTGTGGGCGAAGGTCTCCAGGTAGCGCTCAAGGGAGCCCGAGTCGGCCGCGTCGCGGAACCAGCGGGCGAGCTCGGCCGGGTCCTCGGCCGGCAGGGCGGTGTACCCGCAGGCGCGGGCCAGCTCGACGATGGTGGCGGGGCGGAGACCGCCGTCGAGGTGGTCGTGCAGGACGGCCTTCGGGGCGCGGCGGATCCACTCGGCGGGGATGACCGAAGCGGCGGCAGGGTTGTCTGACAAGTGCATGAGGCGGGAGTGTACAGCGTGCCCGGGAGCGGCCCGGTGCGGTGCTAACAGGACTGGTGCAGGGGGAGCGCCGGGGCCCCCGTCGGCAGCATGTGCTTGGCGGCCATCAGCGGAGTGCCGTCGACGCGCACGACCTGAGTGATGAGCACGGCCGGGGTGTCGGCCGGGCGGTCCAGCTGCGCGCCCCTGCGCCGGCCGAGCAGGGTCGCGCTGATCGCGCTGTGCGCGGTGAGCTGGACGCCCCGGGACGCCTCGGCGAGGACGCCGAGCATGGAGGCGGCGGGCTCGGCGCGCAGCGCCTCGGCGAACGCGGGGTGCAGTCGCGCGACGACATCCTCGGGGGCCGCCCACTCATGGCTGAGCGCCACCGCGAGCGACTCCCCGACCAGCACGGACTCCCAGAACCGCAGCTCGGAGCCGGCGGGCGCGAGCAGATGCTGGGCGGTGAAGTCGGTCGGCTCCTCCCGGCTGCGCAGCAGCGCCCGAACGCGGACCGGCCCGAGCAGGTCGTCGAGCGGCTGGAGCTGCTCGAAGCCGCGCCGGGGCGGGCGGTCGTTCACGGTCCGGCCCACCCCGCGCCGCACCGAGAGCAGCCCGTCCTCCTGGAGCAGGAGCAGTGCCTCGCGCAGCGCCGGGCGGCCCACCCCCAGCTCACCCGCGAGTTTCGGCTCCGACGGCAGTGTGGAGCCGGGGGGATAGGTGCCGTCGTGGATCGCGTCCGCGATCCGCTCGTACAGCGCCACGACCGGCCTGCGCTGCTGTCCGCCCACTGCCATGATCCCGCCCTCGACGTACCTCGACGCATCGGAGGGCCAGCATGCCCCGCCCTCACTTGTCTGACAAGCGCGGGAGGTCGTCCTCGCGCGCAGCGGTGCGACCGCGCCCGCCGAGCCCGCTCGCCCTCACCCGGACGGCCCGCAGGACCGCACGCCGGAGTGTCGCGTCCCGCACCCTGGGACGAGGGGAGCCGCGACGGCGCGGCACGAACGGAAGGGCCGGACCATGAGCCCCAAGGGCGAGACGAGCAGCACGCAACGCAGGGCGGGCGGTGTCATCACCCCGAGCCGGATCGCGGTCCTGATCCTCGCGATCCTGGCCCTGGTCTTCATCTTCGAGAACACCCGGCACGTCAAGATCCGGCTGCTGATCCCCGAGGTCACCATGCCGCTGTACCTCGCGCTGCTCGCGGTGTTCGTGGTGGGGCTGTGCTGCGGCTACTTCCTGAGAAGGCGGAACCGATAGCGCGTCCGCAGTGGATCAGTAATCTGAGCCGATGCGTACAGAAGCCGAGTTCCTGGCCGAGGGCCCCCGCGCGGGCATACGCCACTTCACCCTGGAGGACGCGGCGGAATTCACCGCCCGTGCCGCGTCGAGCCGCACCCTGCACGGCCCCTGGCTGGCCCCGCCCGCCGACCCCGAGTCCTATGCGACGTACGCACAGCGGCTCATCACCGATCCGACCCGGCACGGCTTCCTGGTCTGCGAGCGGGGCGACGGCCGCATCGCCGGATTCATCAACATCAACAACGTGGTGGAGGGCGCCTTCCTGTCCGGCGCCCTCGGCTACGGCGCCTTCGCCCACGCGGCCGGCCGCGGCCTGATGAGCGAAGGCCTCGACCTGGTGCTGCGGTACGCCTTCATGGCCATCGGTCTGCATCGCCTGGAAGCGAACATCCAGCCCGCCAACACGGGCTCGATCAACCTGGTCCGCCGGGCCGGCTTCCGCCTGGAGGGCTATTCGCCGGACTTCCTCTTCATCGAGGGGGCGTGGCGCGACCACGAGCGGTGGGCGATCACCAAGGAGATGCGGCGGGCGAGGAGAACCGGGGATGCCGGACCCGCCAGGCATACCGGGGATGCCGGGCCCGCCAGGGACACCGGGGATGCCGGCGCGGCCGGAGCCGCTGGGCTGACGGCGGAAGCCGGCTAGCGCCGCCGGACCTTGTGGTTGATCTTCATCGTGTCCAGGTCCGTGACCGTCGAGCGCAGATCGCGAAACCCGTGGCCCTGCGCGGCCAGCGCTGACTGCGCCCGGTCCTCGGCGATCGCGGCGGCCATCTCCTCGCCGTCGGCGGCGTCCGAGACGACCGTGAAGCGCCACGAGAAGTGCTTCAGGACCCGGTCGTAGGCGAGCGAGCCCTCCTCGGTGAAGGCCATCGCGGTCAGGCCGTGGTCGTCGACCTCCGCCAGCAGCCTCGCGCGCGAGCCCTCGCTCAGGCCGTCCCACACTCCGCGCACGATGACCCGGTAGGTGTGCTGCTCGCTCATGTCCCGCTGTCCTTCCGTACCGCACGTCCGTTGCGGGCCGATCGTCCCCCATGGGACGGGACGTGTCGATCGATATTCCGGCGCCCCCCGGCCGGCCCCCCCACGACCCCCGGCGCCCCCCCCGCGGCCCAAGGACGGGCGGGCTCCCCGGGGTCTTGATCGGCGGGAGCTCGTCCAGCACGATGGGCCGGATGCGACGCCTCGTGGTCATCGACGCCCCCTCCAACCTCGGCCTGCGCCCGCCCGCCCCCGCCACCGTGCCCGGCTGCTACAAGCTCGCCGGAGCCATGCGGGAGCAGGGCATCGTACGAAGGCTCGGCGCACACGAGGGCGGGGTCGTGGTGCCGCCCCGCTACGACCGGGGGGACTGGCGGGAGGGCGACGGGGTGTTCAACGCCGGGGCCATCGCCGCGTACACCCGCAAGCTCGCCGACCGCGTCGAACACCACGTCCGCGCCGGGGACTTCCCCGTGGTGCTCGGCGGGGACTGCTCGATCCAGCTCGGCGCCGCCCTCGCCCTGCGCCGCATCGGCCGCTACGGCATAGCCGTCGTCGACGGCTCGGCGGACTTCCGCCACCCCGGCAATTCCGACCGCATCGGCGCGGCCGGCGGCGAGGAGCTGGCACTCGCCACCGGCCGCGGCCAGGCCGACCTCACTGACCTCGAAGGACTGCGCCCCTACGTACGGGACGAGGACGTACGGATCTTCGGCATGCGGGACGACGACGAGGACCGCGCCGAGTTCGCCGAGCTGAGGATCCCGACCGCGACGGTCGGCGAACTCCGGCAGTGGGGCCCGGCCGAGCTCGCGGCCGGATTCCGGCAGAGCCTCGAAGTGCCCGTGCTCGACGGGTTTTGGGTGCATCTGGATGCCGATGTGCTCGACCCCTCCGTCATGCCCGCCGTCGACAGCCCGGACCCGGGCGGGCTGATGCCCGAGGAACTCGGCCCGCTGCTCGCGGAGTTGGTGCGGTCCGAGCGCTGCGTCGGATTCAACCTCACCATCTACGACCCCGATCTGGACCCGGACGGAACGGCCGGCGCGCTGCTCGCCGACCTCGTCGTGGCGGCTTTTGCGCAACCGTGACCGGGGTAGCCCCTGGCCGTTGTCAGTGGCGCGGTGTTCCATGGTCATCGGGGGATCGGCCGAAAGAGCCGCCGAAGCCCCGAACGAGGGAGTGAGGTTGCCTTGGCCACGACCGTGCGACGTGCCGTACTGACCCTGCCCGGCGCCCCGTTGGGCGAGGCGAACCCGCTGCCCGCGCTGCGTCCGCGCGACGAACTGCACCAGCTGGACGAGCGCGCACGCGACGGCCTGCCGCGGGACATGGCCCGCCAGATCGGCTACGCGCCGCTGGAGACCCTGCTGCCGGTGCGGGTCCTCGACGGCTACGGGCGCGAGCGCGCCACCGTCGAACTCGGCACCGTCGTGATCGAGAACGACCGGCTGCGCGCCACCGTGCTGCCGGGCCTCGGCGGTCGCGTCCACTCCCTGTTCCACAAGCCCACCGGACGTGAACTCCTCTACACCAACCCGGTGTTCCAGCCCGCCGACTTCGCCCTCAACGGCGCCTGGTTCTCCGGCGGCATCGAGTGGAACATCGGCGCCACCGGCCACACCACCCTGTCCTGCGCCCCGCTTCACGCCGCCCTGGTGCCGGCGCCGGACGGCGGGCAGATGGTCCGCCTGTGGGAGTGGGAGCGGCTGCGCGACCTCCCCTTCCAGGTCGACCTCTGGCTCCCCGACGACTCCGACTTCCTGTACGTCGGCGTCCGCGTCCGCAACCCGCACGAGCGCACCGCCCCCGTCTACTGGTGGTCCAACATCGCGGTCGAGGAGGGCGAGCGCACCCGCGTCCTGGCCCCCGCCGAAGAGGCCTGGCACTTCGGGTACGAACGCACCCTGCGCCGGGTGCCCGTGCCCGAGTTCGACGGCGCCGACCGCACCTACCCGCTGCGCAGCGAACACCCCGCCGACTACTTCTACGAAGTCCCCGACGGCGCCCGCCGCTGGATCGCCTCGCTCGATGGGAATGGCCAGGGTCTCGTGCAGACCTCCACGGACACCCTGCGCGGCCGCAAGCTCTTCCTGTGGGGCTCGGGCCGTGGCGGCCGCCGCTGGCAGGAATGGCTGACCGAGCCCGGGACCGTCGGCTACGCCGAGATCCAGGCGGGCCTGGCCCGCACCCAGCTGGAGCACGTGCCACTGGACCCCGGCGCCGAATTCGCCTGGCTGGAGGCGTACGGCCCGCTGAGCGCCGACGGCGCCCTGGTGCACGGCGACGACTGGGCCGCCGCCCGCGCCGAGGCCGAGGACCGGCTGGAGCGGGCCCTGCCCCGCGCCACGGTGGAGGAGGCGTACGCCGCCTGGCGCCCCTTCGCCGACACCGAGCCCGGCGAGCGCCTGGCCACCGGATCGGGCTGGGGCGCCCTCGAAGTGCTGCGGACCGGGGCGAAGCTGCCCGGCACCCCCTTCCCGGAGCTGACGCTCACTCAGGAACAGCGCCCGTGGCTGGAGTTGCTGCACAACGGGGTACTTCCCGAGCCGCGCAGGGTGACCCCGCCAGGACCCACCCTGGTCGCCGCGCACTGGCGGGACATGCTGGAGACGGCGCCCGCAGACCCCCTCACCGAATACCACCTCGGCGTCGCCCAGTGGCACGCGGGCGACCGGGCCCAGGCCATCCGCAGCTGGGAGCGGGGCCTGCCGCTCGCCCCGTCCCGCTGGCCGCTGCTGCGCTGCCTCGCCGTGGCCGACCAGCTGGCCGGCCACGCGAGCCGTGCCGCCGACCGCTATGCGGAGGCGTACGACGACTTCTGCCAGGAGCGCCGGGAGGGCGAACCCTGGACGGCGGCCGACGCCGCGCTCGGCCGCGAGGCCATCGAGGCGCTCCTGGCGGCGGACCGGCCGGCGGACGCCCGCGCGATATGGGACCGGCTGCGCCCCGCCGTGCGAGCGCGCGGCCGCTTCCGTCTGGTCGAGGCCCAGCTCCTGCTCGCGGAGGGCGAGCCGGACGCGGCGCGCGCCCTCTTCGACGCGGGCTTCGAGGTCGCCGACCTGCGCGAGGGCGCCGAGATACTGAACGAGGTGTGGGCACGCCTGACCGACGACCCCCTCCCGGACCGCTACCAGTACCGGATGCGCCCCGAGGACTAGGGGCTGCTGCCCGGCGAACGGCCGGGGCAGGATCTCCCGGCCCCGGCGGGCCCTTGGGCCCTGGCACAGGGGCCCAAGGCCCGCCGAAATGATCGATCAAACAGGGCTTCAATGGGGGAGGCAACGACGCCGGCGTACGGAGGCCCTGTCATGGCGGTCGAGGAGAAGCGCGGATTCTGCACGCTCTGCAAGTCCCGCTGCGGTGCGATCTTCACCGTGGAGGACGGCCGGCTCACCGGCGTCCGCCCCGACCCGGACCACCCCACGGGCGCCGCCATGTGCCCCAAGGGCCGGGCCGCTCCCGAGATCGCCCACAGCACCCGCCGCCTGACCACACCCCTGCGCCGCACCAACCCCAAGAGCGACCCCGACCCCGGCTGGGTGGAGATCTCCTGGGACGAGGCGATGACCGAGATCGCCGCCAAGCTCTCCGCCATCGCCGCCGAGAGCGGCCCGGAAGCCGTCGCCTTCGCGGTCGCCACCCCCAGCGGCACGGCCGTCTCCGACGCGACCGAGTGGATCGAGCGCTTCGTACGCCACTTCGGAAGCCCCAACACCGTCTACAGCGCCGAGATCTGCAACTGGCACAAGGACTTCGCCCACGCCTTCACCTTCGGCACCCCGCTCCCGCCGCCGGACTACGACCACGCCGACCTCGCACTCCTGTGGGGCTTCAACCCTGCCAAGACCTGGCTGGCCCAGTCCGCCGCCGTCTCGGCCGCACAGGCCCGGGGCATGAAGCTGGCCGTCGTCGACCCGCGCCGCTCCACCAGCGCCCTGCGCGCCGACCACTGGCTGCGGGTACGCCCCGGCACGGACGCGGCCCTGGCCCTGGGGCTCGCCCACCTTCTCATCCAACAGGGCGCCTACGACGAGGAGTTCGTACGCTCCTGGACCAACGGGCCCCTCCTCGTGCGCCGTGACACGGGCCGCTTCCTGCGCGCGGGAGAACTGTCCGGGGCCGCCGACGCCGAGGGCTTCGCCGTGCTCGACCTGGACACGGGTCGCGTCGAGGCGTACGACACCCGCGAGGCGGCCGACCGGCCGGAGCGGTTCGCGCTGTACGGCACCGTCGAGGTGCGCACCGCCGACGGCTGCCGGGTGGAGTGCGTCCCGGCGTTCCAGGAGTACGCGGCCGCCTGTGCGCGGTGGCCGGTGGAAGAGGTGGCACGCACCACCTGGATCCCGGAGGCCGAGATCCGCGCGCTCGCCGCCGAGATCGCGGCCGCACGCTCGGTGACGTACTACGGCTGGACCGGCGTCGGCCAGAGCGCCAACGCCTCCCAGACCGAACGCGCCCTTGCCACCCTGTACGCCCTCACCGGCTCCTTCGACGCACCGGGCGGCAACCACGTCGTGCCGCCGCCGCCCTACAACTCCGCCACGAACATCGGCCAGTTCGCCCCCGAACAGCGAGCCAAGGCGCTCGGCCTGGACCGCCACCCGCTCGGGCCGCCGGCCTCCGGCTACATCAACGCGGGCGACCTCTGCCGGGCCATCGAAGACCAACATCCATACCCGGTAAGGGCGTTGATGGCCTTCGGCTCCAACCTGGTGGTCGCCCAGCCCGACTCGGACCGGGTGGCCCGCGCCCTGCGGCAGCTCGAATTCCAGGTGCACCTGGACCTGTTCGCCAACCCGACCAGCGCCACCGCCGACATTGTCCTGCCCGTCAACAGCGCCTACGAGCGCGAAGCACTCCGCTTCGGCTTCGAGATCGGCCACCGCGCGCAGGAACAGGTGCAGCTGCGGCCCCGGCTGGTCGAGCCGCAGGGCGCCTCCCGGTCCGACACCGAGATCGTCTTCGACCTGGCCTGCCGACTCGGCATGGGCGAGCTGTTCTTCCACGGGGACGTCGAGGCCGCCTGGAACTGGCAGCTGGAGCCGCTCGGCCTGACCGCGGCACAACTGCGCGAGACCCCCGGCGGTGTACGGATTCCCCGTCCGCTCGCCCACCGCAAGTACGCCGCCCCCGACGGCGGGCGGGTAGCGGGCTTCAACACCCCCACCCGGCGCGTCGAGTTGTACTCCCAGCGCCTGCGCGACCACGGCTATCCGCCGGTGCCGGAACACCGCGACCCCGCCCCCGTCGACGCGAGCTTCCCCCTAGCCCTGACCTGCGCCAAACACGGCTACTTCGTCCACAGCCAACACCGCTCCGTCAGCTCGCTGCGCCGCCGCGCCACCGACCCCTCGGTGGACCTGCACCCGGAGACCGCCGCCGCGTACGGCATCACCGAGGGCCAGTGGGTGGACCTGACCACCCGGCTCGGCTCGATCCGGCTGCGCGCCCGCTTCGACGACTCGCTGCATCCGGCGGTAGTCGTCGGCGAGTACGGCTGGTGGCAGGACGCACCCGACCTCGGCCTGCCCGGAGCGGACCCGCTGCACGCGAGCGGCCACAACCTCAACCGTCTCATCGACCACGCCGACGCCGACCCACTGAGCGGTTCCGTACCGCTGCGCGCCGCGGCCTGCCGCATCGCCCCGGCACCCGCCGACGGCCAGTGGAACGGTACCCGCCCCTTCGTGGTCGCCGCGCTCGGCACCGCGGGGCCCGGAGTGCGGACCGTACGCCTGGCGGCGGCGGACGGCGGCCCGCTGCCCGACTTCCGCCCCGGCCAGCACCTGACCGTACGCGCCGAGAACGCGGACGGCACGGTCAAGCCCCCTGCGCTGGGCCGCAGTTACTCCCTCGTCGGCGCGGCCTTCGACCCCGGCCGCCGCGCCTACGAGCTCGCGGTGCGCCGGGTTCCCGACGGTGTCTTCTCCGGATACGTCCACGAGACCCTGAAGGTCGGCGACCGGCTCCATCTCGCCCGCCCCGGTGGCACGTTCGTCATCCCCACCCACACGGATTCGCCCGTGGTCCTCGTCGCCGGCGGCATCGGGATCACCCCCTTCCTCAGCTACCTGGAGACACTCGCGGCGCGGGGCGGCACGGTCCCCGAGGTGGTCCTGCACTACGGCAACGCGAACTCGGCGGACCATCCCTTCCGCGCCCGCATCCGCGAACTGGCGTCTCGCATACCGCAGTTGACCGTGCTGAACCACTACACGACCCCGGCCCCCGACGATGTCCTGGCCACCACCCACGACCACGAGGGTTTCATCACGCCCGAATCCATCGCGGACGACCTGATCGCCCGAAGGGCCCGGTTCTACCTGTGCGGCCCCGCCCCCATGCTCGACTCCCTCACGGCCGGGCTGCGGGCGCGGGGCGTCCCCGCGTTCGAGATCTTCAGCGAACGCTTCCGGGCGGCGGTGCGGGAGGTCGACCTGCCGGACGACGCAGCCTTCACCGTCACGTTCGCGCGCTCCGACCGCACGGTCCGCTGGACCAAGCAGTCCGGCACGCTGCTGACAGCGGCCGAGTCCGACGGCCTCACGCTCCCGAGCGGCTGCCGCGTCGGCCAGTGCGAAAGCTGCGCGTGCCGGGTGCTGTCCGGAAACGCCGCCCACTTGGTGCCCCCCGACGAAGGACTGCCCGACACCTCGGTCCTGACCTGCCAGTCGATCCCGACGTCCGACTTGGTACTGGACGCGTAGAACCCGGCCCGCCCTCGCTCCCCGGGCACGCGGAAAACCTCATAGGCCGTGCGGCCGAGGGGCCCGGCACCCGGTGCTGCTCGGGGGCGCGGGGAACTGCGCGAGCAGCCCCGCACGGTGGGCGGCCGAAGAGGGGTTTCGGCGTCCCGGGTGGGCGGGTTGAAGGGCGGGGTGGTCCGGCATCGGTGCTGCTCGGGGGCGCGGGGAACTGCGCGAACAGCCCCGCACGGTGGGCGGCCGAAGAGGGGTTTCGGCGTCCCGGGTGGGCGGGCTGAAGGGCGGGGTGGCCTGGCATCGGTGCTGCTCGGGGGCGCGGGGAACTGCGCGAACAGCCCCGCACGGCGGGCAGCCGACCCCGCACACCACACCGCGCCAGGGCCGGGGCCGGGGCCGGGCCGGCGCGGGGCCCGGCCTGCGTAGGGTCGGGGCCCGCTCAGTACGCCGGCTTGCGGTCGACGTACTCGAAGACCGATCCGTCGGGATGCAGGGCGATCAGATTGCGGCCCGCCGGAGTCGCGACCGGCCCGGCGACGACCTGGGCACCCGCCGCGGTCAACGTGGCATTCGCCTCGTCGACGTCCTTGACGGCCACCGTCGCCGCGACCTTGCGCAGTACCTCGATCTCCTCCTCGGGACCGCTCATCAGCAGAAAGGCGCCGACGGCGGCGACGGACACCCCGCCCCGGTCGAAGCGGAGCGCCTGACTTCCGGTGACGCGCTCGTAGAAGACGATCGCGCTGTCCAGGTCGTCGACGCAGATGCGCAGCGTAGTGCCCAGAATCTCCATGCCCCGAAGCCTAGTTGGGGGCGAGAGCCCCCGGCAGGGGATCCGGCGCTCCCGAACGGCGGCGGTGCCGACGGTGCCGCCTCCCACCCCGTGGCCGGACCCACGCCGTGAAAGTCTCCCGGACTCGGTCGCAACCTCGGGAGTCGCCGCACGTCTGGTGGGGTGAAGGCGCCCTTCAACAGTTCGTTCAGAGCTTCGTCCAGTGCGTTCGTCCAGAGCGTGATTCCCCACTTCCCCGGAGAGATACATGTCCCAGCACGTCAAGCGCGACCACCGCACCCGCCCCCGATTCCTGGGCGCCGCCGTCACCGGTGTCGCACTGCTCCTGGGCGGTGCCTTCGCCGCGCAGGCCGCCGCAGATACCGGCCCGCAGGTCGCCACCCCCAAGGCCGCCACGAGCGGCGACACGGCTCCGGCCGTCTCCGCGGCCGGAGGCTCCGCGTCGGGCGGCTCCGCTGCGGGCCGCTCCGCGGCGGGCGGTTCCACCGCCTCCGGCGCCGCGAAGGTCACCGGCGCGGGCACGGGGGCCGCCACGGCCGGGCCCGCCGTCGGCGCCTCGTCGGACGTCGCGCCCAAGGTGATCGAGCCGGGCAGCGGCGTCGCCAAGTAGCGGCAGCACACAGCACCACGGGGCGGGCCGGCGGTCATGCGCCGGCCCGCCCGCTCCCGCCCCCTCCCGGACACGGATCGAGGCCCATGCACTACGCCCTGCCCGCAGCACCGCGCTCTCCCTGGTGGACATGGCTGCTCGCGCGGATGTCCCGCACCCAGGAGGCGCCCGCACCGCCGCACCGGCTGCGCGCCGTCCCTTCGCGGTACGACACGGTGAACGGAACGGGGAACGGCACGGCGCACGGCGACGAACCGCCCCCCACCCTGACCGAGCTGTACCTGGCGCGCCGGCTCGACATGGTGCGGCTGGCCCTGTTCCTGGTGGACGACCTGCCCACCGCCGAGGACGTCGTCCAGGACGCCTTCGCCGCACTGTGCCGCACCCACGGCACCTCGCTGCACGGGCTCCAGGACCCGGGGGCGTATCTGCGTACCGCCGTGATCAACGCGGCGCGCTCCGTGCTGCGAAGACGCCGTACCTCCCGCGCCTACACCCCGCCCCACCAGGGGCCCGGCGCACCCGTGGACGAACGGCTGATGCTCGCCGAAGAACATCGCCAAGTCCTCAACGCAATAGCCCTGCTGACGCAACGTCAGCGCGAGGTCCTGGTGCTGCGCTACTGGTCGGAGCTGACCGAGGCGCAGATCGCGCACACGCTCGGTCTGTCCCGAGGCACGGTCAAGTCCACCGCGAGCCGCGCGCTGGACGTCCTGGAGAAGAAACTGGGGGAGGCTGCCCGATGATGCCGAACACCGACGACCGGCGGTTCGCGACCGACGGACGGGTGCGCGCCGCGCTTCTGGCCCGCAGCGCCCTCGTCACCCACGCCGACCTGCGCCGCGACCCGCCACCGCAGGGCAGCACCCGGGGAGTCCGCCGGGTCCGCAGGCTCGCCTTCGCCGCGCTCGGTGTCGCGGCGGCCGTCGTGGCCGTATGCCTGCTGGCGCTGCTGCCCGCCGACCCGCTCGACCCGGCCCCGGTCCCGCCCGCCCACACCGGCGCCCCGGACCGGGCGCCGGCCGGCCCGAGTACCCCGCCCGGCCCGCCCCGCGTGCTGCACACGCCATAACCCATAGCGGGGCCGCTCGGCCGGACGCGCCACCGGCCGGAGGGGGGCACGGGCCGGACGCGGCGCCGATCGGACGCGGCACAGGCAGGACACGGCACCGGCCGGACGCGGCGCCGATCGGACACGGCACGGGTCAGACGCGGCAGAGGATCTCACCGTGCGGAACCATGAACCACGCGTCGTCCCGGCCGCCCCACTCCCGCCACGCCCCCGAGATCGCGGCCAGCTCCTCGGCCGTGGCGTGGCCGCCGTCGACCGCCAGCTCCGCGTACGAGGAGGCGACCGTACGGTCCGCCCACAGGCCGCCCCACCAGGCCCGCTCCTCCTCGGTGGCGAAGCACCATGTGCTCGCGGAGGCCGTGACGTCCGTACAACCCGCTTGCAGCGCCCACGACTTGAGGCGGCGCCCGGCGTCCGGCTCGCCCCCGTTGGCCCGGGCCACCCGGTGGTACAGCTCCAGCCATCCGTCCAGTACCGGTGACGCGGGGAACCACGTGAAGGCGCCGTAATCGCTGTCCCGCACCGCCACGATGCCACCCGGTTTGGTGACCCGGCGCATTTCGCGCAGCGCCTGCACCGGATCACCTACGTGCTGGAGTACCTGATGGGCGTGGACCACGCAGAACGTGTCGTCGGGAAAGTCGAGCGCGTGCACGTCCGCCACCGCGAACGACATGTTGTCCAGGCCGCGTTGAGCGGCGTACGCGCGGGCCTGCTCGACGATGCCGGGCGCGTGGTCGACCGCCGTCACATGGCCGTCCGGCACCAGCGCGGCCAGATCCGCCGAGATGGTGCCCGGTCCGCAGCCGATGTCCAGGATCCGCATGTGCGGCTTCAGCTCACCGACGAGGTACGCCGCCGAGTTGGCCGCCGTGCGCCAGGTATGCGAGCGCAGCACCGACTCGTGGTGGCCGTGGGTGTAGACGGCGGTCTCGCCCGGCGTGGCCGGGGACGTCTCCTGGGACATGAGCGGACTCCCTCTCCGAGAACTCGACGGCGAGCGGCCCACCACTCGGCGCACTGCGGCCGAACGGTGAACTGCCCCGTTGGTGATCCCAGTTTAGAACTGCGCTCCAGATAATGAGATCCCTGTCTTGAAATATGGACACCAGGGCCGGGGGGGCGGGACTCCGGCGTGGGTGGCGCGGGATCTGCGGCTGGACGGAGGGAAGGCCGGCAGGTGGATGAGCGGAGATGGCCAGCGGAGGTGCGGAGGTGCGGAGGTGCGGCGGGAGGCGGGAGGCGGGAGGCGGGATGCGGCAGGGGGAAGGCGGAAGACCCGAGGGGGATCCGGATCTGCAAGGAGGCCGGAAGGCTCGCGGGAGGGCCACGGAATTCCCGCGGAGACCTGCCGAGGCCTGCCAAGGGGCTACCGAGTGACTCCCGCCAAGGGGGCTACCGAGTGACTGTCGCACGCCCGCGCGGGTACTCGGGCGCCATGGACACGAACCTGCCGAACCTGCCGGAGCAGCTCTCCCAGGTCGTCCGGGACGCCATCCGGGACGAGCTGCGCGAACAGACCAAGAAGCAGCGCCGGTCCGCCCGGATGTACGCGGGAGCCGGGGCCGCCGGGCTCTACGGTGGTGCCGCCCTCACTGCGTTCCTACTCCTCGTCCTCGCGATGGCGCTGCCCTACTGGGCGGCCGCACTGATCGTCGCCGTACTGCTGCTCGGTGCCGCGGTGCTGTTGAGCCGGGGTGCCCGAACCAGCCGGAGAGCGCTCCCCGACCAGCCCGCGGCACCGCTGGAGCCCGGGGTGCCGCCGGGCGCTCCGGTCATGCCCTCGGTGACCCCGCCGAGCGTCCCCGAGCGGCCCCGGGGGCCGCTGGACACTCCGCACGACACCGGCCACTGACCGCGCGCGGGGGGTTTGACCCGGCGCTCAGGGGCTACCCGAACTTTCCAACCGGGAGGTGAACGTGGTCGACAAGGACGCGAACGACGACAAAGACGCGAACGACGACAAAGGCGAGAACGACCCGAAGACGTCACCCAGAACCGCGAAGACCCCATCGAGAACCGCCACGAAGACCACCACCAGGGCCGCCGCGAAGAGCCGTGAGCGTGAGGATGACGGCCTCCCGAGTGCGATGGAGGTCCTGCGGGGCGCCCGAGCCCAGCTCTCCGAGCTCATCGGCATGCCCGCCGAGTCGGTCTCGTCGTTCGAACGCAGCGAAGACGGCTGGCAGTTGAGGATCGAGGTGCTCGAACTGTCCCGCGTCCCGGACACCATGAGCCTGCTCGCCTCCTACGAGGTCGAGCTGGACCCCCGGGGCGAACTCACCGGCTACCGCCGATTGCGCCGCTACGAACGAGGCCGCGCCGACAAAGGAAACTGACGGCCCGTCATGAGCCGTTCGCGAGACGGCCGGCAGGACGGCTCAGCCATCAGCCAGACGACACAGAACACATGACGCCAACAGACAAGGAGGGCCGGAGACCATGACGGTTGTCCCGGCACAACAAAGCGGCAGTGGCGGCGGCTCCAGTGGCCTCTACGACGTCCTGGAGCTCGTCCTCGACCGAGGGCTCGTGATCGACGCGTTCGTGCGTGTCTCCCTCGTCGGCATCGAAATCCTGAAGATCGACATACGAGTCGTGGTCGCCAGCGTCGACACCTATCTGCGGTTCGCCGAGGCGTGCAACCGCCTCGACCTGGAAGCCGGACCGAAGCGCAGCCCCGGCCTGCCCGACCTGGTCGGTGAGATCACCGAGTCCGGCGCCCGCGGCAAGTCCAAGGGAGCGCTCTCGGGGGCGGCGCAGACCATCTCCGAGGCCTTCAAGGAGGCGCGCGACGGTGGCGAGGAATCACCCCGGCCCCGGTCCCGTCGTACCACCACGCGTCGCAAGGAGGAGCAGGAATGACCACGTACGTCTACGGCATCGCCCGCCGGGGTCATGGCCGCCTTCCGGAGCGGATGGGCGGCATCGGCGACCCGCCGCGCCCGGTCCGTACGGTCGAGCAGGGTGATCTGGTGGCGTTGGTCAGCGACGCGCCGGAGGGTCTCAGGCCCAAGCGGCGCGACCTGCTGGCCCACCAGAACGTGCTCGCCGAGGCGGGAGCGGGCGGCGCCGTGCTCCCGATGCGGTTCGGTGGTGTCTCGGCCGACGACGAAGCCGTGCGCGCCGTACTCGCCGAGCACGAGGAGCGCTATCTGGAGCGGCTGGAAGCCCTCGACGGCAAGGTCGAGTACAACGTGAAGGCCACGCACGACGAAGAGGCGGTGCTGCACCAGGTGCTCGCCGACAACGCCGAGCTGCGGGCGATGAGCGAGGCCAACCGGAAGTCCGGCGGCGGAAGTTACGAGGACAAGCTGCGACTCGGTGAGCGCATCGCCGCAGCCGTGCAGCAGCGTGAGGTGTCCGATGCCGCCCTGGTCGAGAGCGCTCTCGACGGTGCCGCCGAGGAGCGCAGCCCCGGCCCGCAGTCCACCGGCTGGCTCGCCAACATCTCCTACCTCGTGCCGCGCGACGCCACGGCCGAGTTCGTGGCCGCCGTGGACGCCCTGCGCGAGCGTGCCCCGCACCTCGTCGTCCAGGTGCACGGCCCCCTGCCTCCCTACAGCTTCACGGGGTGAACCCGTGGGACTCCTGAAGGAACTGCTGCTGCTTCCCGCGGCGCCCGTCCGCGGCACCTTCTGGGTGCTGGGGCAGGTCGCCGCGGAGGCGGAGCGGCAGTATTACGACCCCGCGACCGTCCGGCGTGAACTCGCTGCGCTGGAGCTTCAGTTGACGAACGGTGAGATCGACGAGGCCGAGTTCGACCGTCGGGAGGACGAACTCCTCGACCGGCTCGAACACCACGCCCAAGGTGTGGCCGATCCGCGGAGGACCTGATGGCGACCCCGGCACGCTTTCCCGACGCGTACCAGCCCGATGGCGGCGGTGCGAACCTGGCCGACATACTCGAACGCGTCCTCGACAAGGGAATCGTCATCGCCGGGGACATCCGCATCAACCTCCTCGACATCGAACTCCTCACCATCAAACTGCGCCTCATCGTCGCCTCGATCGACAAGGCGAAGGAAATGGGCATCGACTGGTGGGAGGACGATCCCGCCCTCTCCAGCGGTGCCCGCCGTCGTGAACTGTCCCGCGAGAACGACGAGTTGAAAGCGCGCATAGCCGCTCTGGAGGCTGCCTCCCGGACGGCTGAGAGCGCTCCCGAGATCGCCGCCGCCGAGGCGAGGCCGCGGAAACGCGGAGGTTCCCCGCGAGCCAAGGGCAGCGAGGGCTCCACTCCGGGCGAAGGCGGTGACCGATGATCGACGGGCAGCTGCTCTACGTGTACGCCGTGACCCGGCCCTTCACCGCCGCGCTCCCCTCGGATGTGCGCGCTCTCGACGGAGAGCCGCCCGCGCTGATCGAGCACCGCGGGCTGTGCGCCGCGGTGAGCCGTGTCCCCGCCGCGCACTTCGACGCGGAACCGCTCCGTGCCCATCTGGAGGACCTGGACTGGCTCGCCGGGGTCGCCCGCAATCACCAGGCCGTGGTCTCCGCGCTCGCCACCGTCAGCTGCCCCGTGCCGCTCAGGCTCGCCACGGTGTGCCGCGACGAGGACGGGGTGCGCCGGCTCCTCGACTCCGGGAGCGCTCGCTTCGAGTCCGCCATCGAGCGTCTGGATGGGCGCGTCGAATGGGGCGTGAAGGTGTACGCCGACTCCACCGTGCCCGAACGGGTCGAGCCCGCACCGGAGGTGACGGCCGCCACCGGGCGGGAGTACCTCCGTCGGCGGCTCGGTCAGCGCCAGACCCGCGACCGGAGCTGGCAGCGGGCGGGAGCGCTCTCCCGGGCTCTGCACGCCGATCTGTGCGAGCGCGCCGAGGCGGGGCGCCTGCACCCACCGCAGAGCGGACGGCTCTCCGGCGCATCCGGCGAGAACGTTCTCAACGCCGCCTACCTGGTACCGCGCGACCACAGCGACGAGTTCGTCGCGGCTGTGCGCGACCGCACCCCGCAGGGGGAGGGCGTACGCGTGGAACTGACCGGCCCCTGGGCGCCGTACTCCTTCGTCGGCGGCCCGGACGGCAGCCCGGACAGCGGCCCCGACGTGGGGCAGGACGTGGGGCCGGGGCGGGGCCGATCGGAGCAGGAGGGGTCGTGAACGAAGGCGATGCGCTCGCACAGCGCGAGATAGCCCTGGTCGACCTGCTCGACCGGCTGCTGGCCGGCGGTGTGGTCATCACCGGCGACCTCACGCTGAGGATCGCGGACGTGGACCTCGTACGCATCGACCTCAACGCCCTCGTGAGCTCGGTCAGCGCCGAAGTCCCTTCCCCGTTCGCCGAGTTCGGGTTCCAGCACGAGCACGAGCACGAGCACGAGGAGTCCTTGTGATCGACGACCTGCTGAACGACGTGACCGGGCACGCGCCCGGCGGCGGACCGGGACACCCGGCGGGCGCGGAGGGCGCGCAGGAGAGGGGCGATGAGGGGCCTGATGAGGGGACTGGCCAAGGAAGCGGTGAGGGGAGCGCTACGGGGAGCGGGAGGCGGCGCCGGGTGGAACTCGACCCCGACACCGTGGAGCGCGATCTCGCCCGCCTCGTCCTGACCGTGGTGGAACTGCTGCGCCAGCTCATGGAGCGCCAGGCTCTGCGCCGCGTGGAAACGGGTGAACTCACCGAGGACCAGGAGGAGCGGATCGGGCTCACCCTCATGCTCCTGGAGAACCGGATGGGCGAACTGAGGTCGAAGTTCGGACTGCGCCCGGAGGACCTCAACATCGACCTCGGCCCGCTCGGCCCCCTCCTCCCCAGGTAGTACCTTTCCCGAGCCCGATCCCCGACGAGCCCTCCATGAGTCCCCTGCGTCAGGGACGCACCTGCGGGCGGTAGACCGTGAGCGCCTCCGGGAGCTTGTCCAGCGTCAACTCGGGCGGAGCCGAAGCGACTTCACCGTCGTACGCCAGAGATGTTCCCTCGGCCAGACCCGCGACATCGAGGCGCCCCGCGCGGCGCGTGGCGTGCACGGGGGAGCGGTGCAGCGGACCCGCGAGGGCGGCGGCCAGCAGGCGGAGCCCCGGCAGCCGGCCGCCACGCACCGCGCGTACGTCGAGGAGTCCGTCCGCCAGGTCGAAGCGGCGCACGGGCGCCGGGCCGAGCCGCTGGTAGACGCAGTTGCCCGCGAACAGGAGCCACAGCGCGGGACGGCTGCCGTGCGGGTCCGCCGGCAACGGCTTCTGGGCGCGCAGCACCTCGAAGGCGCCGAGGACGCCCGCGGCCCAGCCGCCGATCCGGGGCGACCAGCGCTCGCGTACCCTCACCAGCTCCGGATAGACACCCAGGCTGAACGTGTTCACGAAGTACCCGGCATCAGCGCCGTCGGGGCCCGGCCGGAACCGCCCGAGGTCCACCCGCACGGCGTCGCCCGCCACCAGCGCCCGGCAGGTGTCCTGGACCTCCTCTATGCCGAGGTCGAGCGCGAAGTGGTTCAGGGTGCCGCCGGGGAACACGGCGAGCGGCACACCGGCGCGGGCCGCGATCGCCGCGGCCAGGTTCACGGTGCCGTCACCGCCGCACACCCCGAGCGCCCGGCCACGCCCGGCCGCCTTCTCCAACGCCGTCGGCAGATCGTCGGGATCGCACTCGACGACCTCCGCGAGCGGAAGCGCCTCGCGCACGAGCGCGGCCTTCGCGAGAGCGCTCCCGGACGCGCGGTTCGCGACGACCACCAGGTCCCGGCCCGCGGGCAGCGCCGGTGCCTCCGCGTGCGGCCGTCCCGGCGGCGGGAGTTGAGAGCGCGTCGGTACGAGGCCGCGCACGGCGAAAGCGGCACCCACGCCGAGCGCGGCCCCCGCCAGTACGTCGCCCGGGTAGTGCACCCCGGTGTACACGCGGGAGGCGGCCACCGAGAACCCCAGCGGGGCCAGCGCCGCGCCCCACGCCCGCGACTCCAGGGCAACACCCGCGACGAACGCCGCGGCGGAGGCGGAGTGGCCCGACGGGAAGGACGTGGTGATCGGCCGACGCTTCAACTGCCGTACCAGCGGCACCGCGTCGGCCAGCGGACGGGCCCGGCGGACCGAGTGCTTGGCCACGGTGTTCACCGTCAAGGAGGCCAGAGCGAGCGAGGCGACGCCGCGCAGTGCCGCACGTCGGGCCCGAGGTGAGCGGGTCGCGCCCATCGCGGCGGCCGCCGCGAACCAGAGGACACCGTGGTTGGCGGAACGGCTCAGCCGGGGCAGCACCGCTTCCGCGGCCGGCCAGTGCCGCCTCGCCGCGAAGTCGAAGAGCGCCCTGTCCCGGGCGCCGATTCGCTTGTGCCAAGGAGAGTCAGTCATGGCACGCGACTACCCGGCCGCCTCCCGCCCAACCGACCCGACCCCGACCCCGACCTGGGGCGGGGCCCCGAGGACCGGCCCGCGCGTCGGCTTCCGCCGCTCGGCGCGCGGGGCTGTCCCCGCCCGGACCGGGTACCGGCGCTCACGCGTGAGAAACTGCGAGAAGCGCTGCGGGGAGCACACTTTCCCTGACCTTGGGGTTTACGCCACGTTTGACCCGAAGGGGCCCGGGCAGGCGAATCCCGTGCTTCGGACCGGAGGCACGTCCGTGGGAGCGGCTGTCCGCTCCGGGCGTGTCACGCTGCCCGGCCGAAGGCTCCCCGGTGACAAACCACCGCCGCACCGTTCCAGGGATTCCAGGGAGCTGGATCGCATATGCGTACTGACACCGGCACGGCGAACCACAGGCACCCGCACGACGACGCACCCAGGACCGCGGCCGCCTTCGAACGGCTCGCGGGGCTGCCCGACGGACCCGAACGGGACGCCCTGCGCCAGGATCTCGTCCGCGCCTGGCTGCCCATGTCCGAGCGCCTCGCAGGCCGCTTCCGCAACCGGGGCGAAGCCCTTGAGGACCTCCGTCAGGTCGCGGCACTCGGTCTGGTCAAGGCCGTCGACCGCTATGACCCCGACCGGGGCGCCGCCTTCGAAAGCTACGCCGTGCCCACCATCACCGGCGAGATCAAACGCCACTTCCGCGACCACATGTGGACCCTCCATGTGCCGCGCCGCGTACAGGACTTGAGGGGCCGGGTGCGGGCGGCCACCCAGGAGCTCGCCGCCAACGGCGGCGCCCAGCAGCCCAGTACGGTGGACCTCGCCGAGCACACCGGCATGACCGAGGACGAGGTCAGAGCGGGGCTCGAAGCCATCAACAGCTTCAGCGCGCTGTCCCTGGACGCCGAACTGCCGGGCGGCGACGACGGATACAGCCTGAGCGACTCCCTGGGGAGCGCCGACCCGGCCCTGGACATCGTCGTCGACCGCGAGGCCGTCAAACCGGGCCTGCGGTGTCTTCCCGAGCGGGAGCGGAAGATCCTCTACATGCGGTTCTTCCGGGACATGACGCAGAGCAGGATCGCCGAGGACCTCGGCATCTCACAGATGCACGTGTCCCGGCTGATCACGCGCTGCTGTAGTCGGCTGCGGGAAGAGGTTATGGGCCAAGAGGCCTTGGGGCGGGCGCCCTTGAGGCGCGAAGCCATGAGGCACGAGGCCTTGCCGCAGCGGGAACAGGGACGTGAGCGGCAACCGGGACGCGAACGGGAACTGGAACGGATGCGGGAGCGGGGGCGGGCGTCGAGGAGTACGGAAGCCGTGGGGGGCAGGGCCGATGGCACGTCGGCCGAGAGGAGCAGGGCGAAGGCGCGGCTCAGGGCCGCGGCCGCACCGCGGGCGAAGGGCGCGCAGGGCGCGACGCGTCCAGGGAGGTCCTATCGAGCCCGTCAACGGATGCGCAGGGGCCCGCTTCTGTCGGTGCGTCAGGACCGGACCGCCGTATAGCGCGGGCGATATGACGCACCATCACATCCATGGCTCGCCCCTCTTCCATCGAGAAGGGCCGAGCCGATCCGGTACGGAACAGAGTGCGTACCCCCGCCACCGCCCCAGGCGCCCCCATGGGTGCGCACATCAGGGACGACACCTCGGCGCGGGCCGGAATCGGGATGCCCGCGGCATGGCGACGGAAGCACGCGATGTCCTCGGGCCGCACCTGGAGCGCCCCGTTTCCGGCCCACGCCGCCTCGACGCCGAGAGGGCAGCCCGCCGGATCCTGACCGGCCACGATCCAGTCGGCGAACCGCCCGCACAGCACCCCGGCGGCCACGGCGGGCGCCGACTCCGGTGCTCCGGGCGGGAGTTGGATCAAGGCGGACGCCATGAGACATCACGGCGACCCACCCTGACCTCGCGCCCCTCGCCTCCGTCCAGCTTGCCTGCGGCGACGGGTCCGATCCCGAGCGCGCTGGCAACGGGTGAACCCGTGGACACCGAAGCCCTGTTGACCGAGCGCCGCTGGCCCGGCTATCGCGCCCTCGCCCGCGAATCGGGCGTACGCTCCTGCGTCACCCTGCCCTACCGGCGGTCCGGGATCGAGGCCACCGTCAGCCTCTTCGGATACCGGCCCGGCGCCCTCGAACGGAGCGTGCGCGGGCCCGTCGGCATGCTGGTCGAGGAGATCACCACCGGCCTGCTCCGCGACCGCCGCTATCGCGCGGCGCTCGCCGAGGTGGGACAGCTGGAGACCGCTGCGCTCCAGGGCGGTCATCGACCGGGCGAGCGGCATCGTCATGCACGTCCTGGGCTGTGAGGCCGAGCAGGCCTTCGGCCTTCTTCGCGCCATCTCGCAGCGCACCAACCGCAAACTCGCCGAAGTCGCCGAATGCGCCGAAGTCGCCGAAGTCGCCGAAGCGGTCGTACGCGCCAAGGGCCGGGACCTGGAATCCGAACTGTCCGCCCTCGCCGGTCCGGGCCACTGACCCCCGCCGTTGCCCCGTCGCGCCCGGGCCCCCGCATCGCCCGCACAAGCGGCGGGGCGGGCCAAACCTCCGTATAAAGGCAGGGAAGGGCATGGCGGAAGGTGTGGCCCGTGCCGGACGAAGCCCGAGGAGGAAACGGGATGCAGGGGACGGCGGCCACAGGGCGCGGGCCGGTGCGCTACGGCCCGCCCGCGCCCGGACCCGGGCTGCCCGTGCTCCCGGAACTCGCCGAAGCCCTTGCCTGCGCCGCCGCACGCACCGAACCGGAGCCGCCCGGCGGCGGCCCCGAACTGCGCGAGGCGGCCCGCGGCTACTGGCTGCGGCGCGGCCTGCCCACCCCGGCGGAGCGGGTCGTCGCCGCCCCCGGCGCCCAGGCCCTCCTGATCGCCCTGCTGGGCGCGTACGGCGGTGACATCCTGCTGCCCCGGCCGTGCCCGGCCTGGTGGAGCCCGCAGGCCCGGCTGCTCGGCCGGCCCTCCTACCATGTGCCGACCCCGGCCGAATGCGGTGGCGTACCGGATCCGTACGCCCTGCTCGAAACGGTCCGCCGGGTACGCGCCGAGGGCGGCAGGCCCCGGCTGCTCCTGCTGTGCGTGGCCGACGACCCGACCGCCACCGTCGCGCCGCCCGAGACCGTACGGGAGGCCTGCGAGGCGGCCGTCGGTGAGGGACTGCACATCATCAGCGACGAGACCTGGCGCGACACCGTCCACCACCCGCACGAGACGGTGCCGATCAGCCCCGCCGAGATGTGCCCCGAGGACGTGACCGTCCTCGCCGACCTCGGTGGCGCCTTCACCCCGCCGGGCTGGCCCGCCGCCGTCGCCCGCTTCCCCGACACCGCGGCCAACGCCCCGCGCCGGGCCCGCACCCTCGACGTCCTCGCCGCGCTCGGCGCGGTCGTGGCAGCCCCGCTGGCCGCTGCGGCCGCCCTCGCCCTCACCGAACCGGCCCCCGTCGTCGAACGGACCCGCCGGGCCGCGGCCCTGCACGGCCGGGTCGCGGCCGCCGCCCACCAGGCCGTACTCGACGCCGGCGCCCTGGCCAGACCCCCGCAGGCCGGCCGCCACCTCTACGCCGACCTCGGCCCGTTCCGGTCCCGCCTGGCCGCCCACGGCGTCACCGACTCCATGGAACTGGAGGACTACCTCACGGCCCGCCTGGCCGCGCCCGCCCCCGGCGGTCACCGCTTCGGCGACGAACTCGGTGCCCTGCGCGTCCGCCTCTCCACCGGCCCGCTCCTCGGCTCGACCGAGGAGCAGCGCCTGGACTCCCTGGAAGCGGCGGACCCACTCCAACTGCCGCACGTGCGTGAGGCGTTGAGCCGATTCGCCGCCGTACTCACCGAGCTGCGCTGACCCGTGACCGCCCGCCGCCGCGCCCCCGCCAAGCTGCTCCCGCACCGGCCATCCCCCACCCGCCACAGGGGTACGCACCGCCCGCCCTGCCACCGACCCGTGCGACGCCACCGAACGGAGTTGCCTCGATGACGGAACAGACGGAACAGACGGAACAGACGGACGAGAAGGAACAGACGGAACAGGCACCTCAGTTCCTTGAGCTGCCCGATCCACCCGGGCTGCCCGATCCACCCCGACTGCCCGAACCACCCGGACTGCCCGAACCTCAGGAACCGGGTACTGCGCAGGACGCGGGGCCGGCACCGCGTCCGCTCGGTGAGCTTCGGCGTTGGCCCCGGTCGTTTGCCGACCGGCTCACCGCCCCGCTCCCCGGCGTGCGTGCCATGGCCAGGCTCGCTCGCGAGGGTGCCATCCGGCCCCGCCCCGAAGGGCTGCGGGCCATCCCCGACCTGCCGTTCGCGCCGGGTCCGCTGCCGGTGGCCGACACCGACACGCTGGCCGTGACATGGGCGGGGCACGCCAGTTGGATCGTCCGCATCGGCGGGCTCACCGTCCTGACCGACCCCGTGTGGTCGCGGCGCATCCTCGGCATCCCGCCCCGGATCACACCGGTCGGTGTGCGCTGGGAGGACCTGCCGCCCGTCGACGCCGTCGTCATCAGCCACAACCATTACGACCACCTCGACGCCCCCACCCTCAAACGGCTCCCACGCGACACCCCGCTCTTCGTTCCGGCAGGCCTGGGCGGATGGTTCAGGCGACGCCGTTTCCACCAGGTCACCGAACTGGACTGGTGGGAGGCCGCCGAATACAAGGGCGTCCGCTTCGACTTCGTACCGGCCCACCACTGGTCCAAGCGCGGGCTCACCGACACCTGCCGCTCGCTGTGGGGCGGCTGGATCCTGGGCGACCGCCGGCAGCGCAGGCTCTACTTCGCGGGGGACACCGGGTACGGGCACTGGTTCAAGGAGATCGGCCGCCGGTACACCGGAATCGATCTGGCGCTGCTCCCCATTGGTGCGTACGCCCCGCGCTGGTGGCTCCAGGACGTCCACACCGACCCGGAAGAAGCCGTGCAGGCCTTCGCGGACCTGGGTGCCCGGCGGATGGCGCCGATGCACTGGGCCGCCTTCGTCCTGTCCGCCGAACCGGTCCTGGAACCGCTCACCCGCGTGAGAGCCGCATGGGCGCGCGCCGGCCACCCCCGTGAGGACCTGTGGGACCTGCCGGTCGGCGGCTCACGGGTGCTGGCGGAGTCCTGAGGTGTGGCTGGGCCGAAGCTCTCGCACGGCGATGGTGACGGCTGGGGCGATGGGCTCGCGCAATGGGCTGGTGTGGCTCTGAGAGCGCTCTCAGAGCCACACGGTGCCTGCCTACGCGCGAACGCCGACGCCCGGCCCCAACGTCGATGAGCGCCCGAGAGCGCTCTCACCCGCCCTCCGTGGCGACCGGCCCCCGCTTGCGGCGCCGCAGCCGCCGCCAGCCTGCAGGAGCACCGCTGATCAGAAGCGTCAGGACCACGGCCACCACCACGCCCTTCCACGGCTCGTCGAAGAGCGAGCCGCCGAGGATGCCGATGAGGCCGTACGCACCCGCCCAGGCGAGGCACGCCGGGATGTCGCCGTGTATGAACGCCCTCAGCCGCATCCCGCCGAGCAGGCAGGCCAGCATCACCGGGATCCGCCCGGCAGGCACCAGGCGGGACAGGACGAGGACGACCACTCCGTGGTCGTCGAGCTTGCGCTGAGCCTGTTCCAAATGGTCCGGCGCGACCCGGCCGCGCAGCGCACCGAGCCATCGCGAGCCGTTCTTCGAACGCACCCCGCGCTGCCCGAGCCAGTACAGCGCGACGTCGCCGATGAACGCGGCCAGCGCCCCCACCACGAAGACCAGGAGCAGCGAGAACCAGGCGGTCTGGTGGAAGGCCACCACCGCCGCG
Organism: Streptomyces sp. CB01201; assembly: GCF_002803085.1. GTDB lineage: Bacteria > Actinomycetota > Actinomycetes > Streptomycetales > Streptomycetaceae > Streptomyces > Streptomyces hundungensis. The sequence continues at coordinate 133,554 of NZ_NNBJ01000005.1, forward strand.
GTCGAAACCAGCGCGCCCGTCGGCACCACCGGGAGCAGCGACCCGAGAGCGACCAGGACGAAGAGCGTCGGGTAGCCGGCGGCCTGCTGGGTCGACTCGGGCGTCACCACGGTGGCGACGGCGAGCAGCCGGTCGGCGCTCATCGAGTGGCCTCGATCCGCACGCTCTCACCGTGTCCGAGCCGGTGCACCGCCGCCTTCGGAGCGAGCCGCGCCGCCTGCCGCACGAACTCCTCGCCCGGTGCGTGGAACTCGTGCGGCCGCACCCCGTCCATGCCGATCGGCCAGTACGTGCCGTAGTGCACGGGCACCGCCGAGAGCGCTCCCAGCGAGGCGAGTGCCTCGGCCGCGCGACCCGCGTCGAGGTGCCCCTGCCCCAGGTGCGGGCCCCAGCCGCCGACCGGCAGCAGCGCCACGTCCACCGCTCCGACGGCCTCGGCCATGTCGTCGAAGAGACCGGTGTCCCCGGCGAAGTACGTCCTGGCCTCCCCCTCGACGACGTAACCGAGTGCGGGGGAGCGCAGCGGTCCCACGGGCAGCCGACGCCCGTCGTGCCGTGCGGGAACGGCCCGCACCCGAAGGCCCCCGATCTGGACCGTGTCACCGGCCCGCACCTCGGTGATGTGCGGACCGAGCCGTCGCAGCCCGGGCACCGAGCGGGCCGCCCCGGCCGGAACGATCAGCCGGGTGCCGGGCGCGACCCGGGCCAGCGAGGGCAGATGCAGATGATCGGCGTGCAGGTGCGAGACGAGCACCGCGTCGGCCACCGCGGCCTCGGGCGGCGGGACCGCGCCCCGGCGCCGGCGCAGATGCGCGAGGCGGCGCGCGAAGAGCGGATCCGTGAGCAGCCGCACCCCGGAATCCTCGATCGTGCAGGTGGCATGACCCCACCAGGTGATCTCCACCGGCACGAAAACCTCTTCTCCGCTCGACGACGACGCATGACGACGCATGACGACCGATGACGAGCCTAAGTCTCCCCGCGCGCAAACACGGCCCGGCCGCCCCTCGCCTGCCCGCAGGGCCGGGCCCGGTCGGGAAATCCCGGCCGCGACCGGGGAAGAGACAACGCCGAGGAAGAGGTGGGGGAGAGGAGCGGGAGCGGGGAGTAGGGTCGGCCACCGGCAGCTCGTACAGGGGGAAGACATGGACGGTACGCCCGGCAAGGACGGCACGCCCGGCAAGGACGGCACGACCGGCAAGGACGGCACGACCGGCTCGGACGACGTGCGAGTGACGGCGATCGCCAGTCTGACCCCGCTCGAAGAGCTCGATCACGACCCCTTCCTGGTGGACACCCGCAGCCAGCACGAGATGTGTGCGCAGTGGGCCGCAGGCCGGGGCTATGCCGTCACCCGGCAGCTCCTCTTCTACGGTCTGCAACCTGACCACGCGGGCCTGTGGGCAGACGTGGACGCGGGCCTCGTCCATGTCTTCGTCGCGCCCAACGAGCGTGTGCTGGCAAGGGCGTTCACGTCCGTGCCGGAGTTCTCCGCCGAGTGCGCGAGACGCGGCGTGCGCCTGGAGACGGCCTGCCTCGACGAGCCCGGCTACGACGGGGCCAGGAAGGCGCACATCCACCGCCGCCTGTCGATGCCCACCGCCGGATACGACGGCTGCTGAGCCGGGCCGCTCTCCACGACGCAACGTCTCCCACCTCCCCTTATGGCAGGGTTGAGGAGGAACGGGCGAGGCGAGAGGCAGGCGGCAGTGGGGCGATGGCGGACAACGGGCAGCGCCCTGCTCCGGGTGATCGTGGTGTGGGTCGTCTCGACGCTCACCATGATGCTGCTCGCCGGGATCCTGCCCGACTTCAAGCTCACCTCCGACAACGGTGAGAGCATCACCCGGGTCGCGCTCACCGCGGCGTGGGGCGCGGGCGCGTTCGGGCTGCTCAGCGCGCTGGTGTGGCCGCTGGTGGTGCGGGCGTTCCTGCTGGTGCCGGCGCTGGTGCTCGGCCTTCTGGTGTTCTTCCTCAACGGCTCCCTGCTCCTGGTCGCGCTCCGCCTGATCCCGACCGGTCATGGCGCGGCCGAGCCGGAGACCGCGGTGATCGTCGCCGCCGTCATGTCGGCCGTGGCGTCGGCGACCTCCACCTCGCTGGCCGTCCGTGACGACGACGCGTATCGGCGCCGGCTCTCGCGGCTCGCCGACCGGCGCCGACGCAGACGCGGCCTCGATTCGGCGCCGCAGCCGCCGGGACTCGTCCTCATCCAGCTCGACGGCGTCGGTGAACGCACGCTGCGGCACGCCGTCGACAGCGGCCTGATGCCGACCGTGGCCGCCTGGCTCCAGGGCACCCACCGGCTCACCCCCTGGCGGACCGACTGGTCGAGCCAGACCGGCGCCAGCCAGCTCGGCATCCTGCACGGCAGCAACTTCGACGTGCCGGCCTTCCGCTGGTACGAGAAGGAGAGCGGCGAGGTGATGGTCTCCAACCGGCCGGCCTCCGCCGTCGAGCTCCAGCGCCGGGCCGTCGAGCGCACCGGCGACGGCGGGCTGCTCACCGTCGACGGGGCCAGCCGCGGCAACCTGTTCTCGGGCGGCGCCGAGGAGGTGGCCCTCGTGCTGACCGCGGCCGCGCGGCGCGGGCGTCGCAACCGCTCTCGCGCCGGATACTTCGCCTACTTCTCCGACCCCGCCAACGCGGTCCGCACCGCGGGGTCCTTCGTCGCCGAGGTCGGCCGCGAACTCACCCAGTCGACCCGGGCCCGACTCCGCAGGGAGACCCCGCGCATCAAGCGCGGCGGCCTCTACCCCTTCATCCGCGCCTTCGCGACCGTCGTCGAGCGGGACGTCGTCGTCGCCGCCGTCATGGGCGATCTGCTGGCCGGACGCACCGCCGTCTATGCCGACTTGGTCGCCTACGACGAGGTCGCCCACCACTCCGGGCCCCGCGGCCGCGACACCGACCAGGTCCTCAGGCGCCTCGACCGTTCTCTCGCCCTCATCGCCGGCGCGGCCGGACAGGCCCCGCGGCCCTACCGGATCGTGCTCCTGTCCGACCACGGCCAAAGCCCCGGCGAGACTTTTGAGAGCGCTTTCGGGCTGACTCTGAAGGACCTGGTGCGGGCCGGATGCGGGCTGCCCGTGCCCCGTCGGGCACGCCGCACCCGCAGCGGCGCTGAGGCCAGGTACGCGGTGCGGGTCGCGCTGCACCGGCCGGTCGAGGAGGGCGAGGAACGTCCGCCGCAGCGCGAGTCCGACCCGGTCGTGCTCGCCTCCGGCAACCTGGGCCTGGTCTCCTTCCCCGACGCCGAGGGCCGCCTGACCCGAGAGCAGATCGACCGGCGGCACCCGGCACTGCTCACCACCTTGGCCAACCACCCCGGCATCGGCTTCCTGCTCGTCCGCAGCGAGGAACACGGAGCGGTGCTGCTCGGCGGAGGCGGGGGCGCTGGCGGGACAGAGGTGCCGTTGGCTCAACTCGCCGACGACGAAGGCCCGTTGAAGGGCTTCGGCCGCGGCGCCGCCGATGCGGTGCGGCGCACCGACACTTTCCCGCACACCGCCGACATCATGGTCAACTCGATGTACGACCCGGCCACCGGCCGAGTGCACGCCTTCGAGGAACAGATCGGTTCGCACGGCGGCCTCGGCGGCGAGCAGTCGCACCCCTTCCTGCTCTCGCCCGTGGAACTGTCCGCACCGGTGCCGGACAGCGGGGAACTGGTCGGCGCGGAACAGGTCCACCACGTCCTGCGGCGCTGGCTGGGCGAGGGCCAGGGCCCCCAGATCCCGGTGGGCGCCGAGGCGCTGACCACGGCGGAGGATTCGCCGCGGACAGCCCAACCGGAAGGATCATTTCCGGTTGTTGACCGGGTAGTACAGGACAAAACCTGCTGATTTGGTGCGCTGCCTCACGTACCCGACCATGGTCAGGTTTGTCCCGTACGAGAGGCCTGCCACCCCGTCATGACCACGCAAGAAGCCCAGAGCAAGCACGCCCGGCAATTCGGCCTGCCGGTCGCCGTCTCGCTGGTCATGGGCAACATCATCGGTGGCGGGATCTTCCTGCTGCCGGCCTCCGTCGCCCCGTTCGGCACCATCAGCCTGGTCGCCTTCGCCGTGCTCACGGCGGGCGCGATCACGCTCGCCCTGGTCTTCGGCCGGCTCGCCGAACGCCACCCGCAGACCGGCGGCCCCTACGTCTACGCCCGCGCGGCCTTCGGCGACTTCGCCGGGTTCCTCGCCGCCTGGTCCTACTGGATCACCACCTGGGTCTCCAACGCGGCCCTCGCGGTCGCCGCCGTCGGCTACCTCGACGTCCTCATACCGGTGCACGAGTCCAAAGCGGCCACGATCACCGCCGCCCTGGTCCTCCAATGGCTCCCGGCCCTCGCCAACCTCGCGGGCACCCGGTATGTGGGAACGGTCCAACTCGTCGCCACGGTACTGAAGTTCGCCCCGCTGCTCCTCGTCGCGGTCGGCGGACTGTTCTTCTTCGACCCCGCCAACCTCGGCCCCTTCCAGGCCCACGGCCAGTCCGGGCTCGGCGCGATCTCCGCCTCTGCCGCGATCCTTCTCTTCAGCTACCTCGGCGTCGAATCCGCCGCCGTGAGTGCGGGCGAGGTCCGTGACCCGCGCCGCAACGTCGGCCGCGCCACCATCCTCGGCACGCTCGGCGCCGCAGTGATCTACCTCCTGGGAACGCTCTCCGTCTTCGGTACGGTCCCGCACGACCGGCTCGTCTCCTCCACCGCGCCCTTCACGGACGCCGTGAACTCCATGTTCGGCGGCTCCTGGGGCGGCACCGCGGTCGCACTCGCGGCCCTCGTTTCGATGGTCGGCGCACTCAACGGCTGGACCCTGCTCAGCGCCCAGACCCCGTACGCCGCCGCCAAGGACGGTCTCTTCCCGCAGGTGTTCGGCAAGAAGCGGCGCGGCGTCCCGACCGTCGGCGTCCTGGTCACCGCCGTACTCGCCTCGCTCCTCACCGTCTACAACTACACGGCCGGGTCGAAGGGCGTCTTCGAGATCCTGGTCCTGGTGACCACCTTCACGGCCACCGTCCCCTACCTCCTGTCGACGGCCGCTCAGATCTACTTCCTGGCGTCCGGCCAGTCGGACCGCGTCAGCCGTTCCCGCCTGGTGCGCGACGCGGTCCTCGCCGTCCTCGCCTTCGGCTTCTCCATGTGGCTGGTGGCGGGCTCCGGATACGAGGCCGTCTACCAGGGCGTGCTGTTCCTCTTCGCGGGCGTCCTCGTGTACGCGTGGATGGCCGCGCGCAAGCAGCGCGGCCAGACCCCGCCCTCCGAGCCCTCGGCCTCCGAGTCCGCCAAGCCGTCCACCTCCTCCGAGCCGTCCACTTCCGCCGAGCCGTCCGAGTCTCGCGAGCCGTCCGAGCACCGCGCGTCCCGCGTCTGACGTGTTGTTCGCCACGCTCCCCGGCCCCGGAAGGGGCGCGTGGACCCCGGGGGCCGGGGCATAACGGACGTACCGTCGGTAGCGGTTGCGTGCGAGTGGATCATGTGTGGTGGGATGAGTTGATGCGAACCCCCACCCGCATGCACCCCCGTTACCGCAACCCCTATGACGAACTGGCCGCACTGGCCGACCCCGAGCCGGACCCCCACCCGGCCGACGCATCCTGGACCGACGCCGCTCGCACGACCCAGCAATCGGCCGACGCCGCGCCCGCCGCGTACGACTCGTCTCACGCCGGGCACCGCTCGTCGCACGCCACTGCGGAATCAGCTCAAGCCGCGCAGGACTTCTTCGCCTCGCCGAGCGGCCGCCGGCGCACCGAACCAGGACGCCGCGCCAGGCGCGGCCGCCGGCGCCGCAGCAGCCTGCTCGCCGCCGTGCCCCGCACCGCGAAACTGCTCGTCGCGCTGGCCGTGGGTGCCGGATTCCTGGTCCTCGGGGACCGGTGCGCGGTGATGTACGCCGAGAAGAAGGCGCAGCAGGAGCTCCAGTCCGAACTCCATCTGGAGGCCGCGCCCCAGGTGGACATCCACGGCTTCCCCTTCCTCACTCAAGTCCTGGACAAGCGGCTGGAGCGCGTGGACGTGACCGTGCCCCACGTGCCGGCCGACCGGATCTCGCTCGCGAAGGTGCAGGCCGGAGCCCACGACATCCGGCTGACCGGCAAGCTGCCGAGCGACATCAGCGGCGCGGTCATCGGCCGGCTCAATGGCGAGATCACGCTCTCCTTCGACGATATGAACCGCGAACTGGCCGCATCCCAGGTCAAGTTCAGCCGGCGCAGCGACAACTTGGTCGGTGCGGACGGAAAGCTGACCATCGCGGGACAGGAACTGCGGGTCAGCGCCGAGGCCCGGCTGCGCCTGGTCGGAGACCACGGCCTCTCCACCGACATCGACGGCATGAGCCTCGACCTGCCCGGCATCGCCACCTACCGACCCGGTCGTGACCGGGGCCTGACCCTGCACCGCGAGACCGCCGAACTCATCAGTCGCGACACCGCCCGCGCGAAGGCGCTGCTCGCGGTGCCGGCTGTGGTGAAGCGGCTCGGAGTGCCGGACAAGGACGTCCAGTCGGCCCTGCACAACGAGCAGAAGCTGCACGAGCTGGTCGGCACTCCCCGGTTCGCCGAACAGCTGACCCACGTCAACCTCGTCGACGTGGTGGTGGACCACCCCTGGCTGCTCTCGAAGATCGGCGTCGATCCGAAACTGATCGCGGGAGTGCTCGCCATGCGGCCCCCGGAGCTGTCGGACCGTCTGTCCTTCGCCTTCACGCTCCCCAAGCAGGCGCGGGACCTGCACCTGCGCGCGGTACGCGTCGAGAAGAACGGCATCGTCGCGACCGCCACCGGCACGGGTCTCGCCGTCGGCAAGGGCGACTAGCGACCGTCGCCGAAGGAGGCAGCGGGCCATCGGCACGGGCGACTGGCGCGTGTTCTGCGCACGCCGGTGTGCCGTCAGTGCCTCCGCCCGCCCCCGGGGCGGGCGGCCTCTGGGGGTGCGAACCCCGACGAATGCGCGGATGCTGGAATGTGCCAGCATCCGCGAGGAGGCAGATATGTCGATGCTCGACAAGCTCAAGGACCTGATCAAGGGCCACCCGGACCAGGCGCGACAGGGCGTCGAAAAGGCCGGTGACGCCTTCGACGCGAAGACCGGCAACAAGTACCAGAGCCAGGTTGACACGGCTCAGCAGAAGCTCAACGAGCAGCTGGGCTCCGACCGGCCGCAGAACCCCCCGCCGGGGACCTAGCGCGTCAGTACGCGGGGTCGGGGTCGGTTGCGCCGAGCTGCGGTCGCGCCGAGTCGGCTGCGCGGCATCGGCGCCCCGCTCCGAAGCGCCGGGTGCTACGGGTCAATACGTCAAGAGGAGTCACCCGGTAGAGCGGATCTGCCCCGGATTCGCGCACGTCACCGGTGCCGCTGGGCAGAGCTGTCCTCGTGCCGTCCGCCTCCCTCGCCATCCTGCGCCGCGCCCTAGTGGTGCTGATGGTGCTTGGCGCGCTGTTCGGGGCGGCGCCCGGCGTGCAGGCATGCGAGGGGCGGACGGTGGGTTCGGCCGAGGTGTCCATGGCACCCGAACCGTCGAACGAAGGCGTGCCCGACGCGGCCGATGCCGTACTTCCCGTCCAGCCGAGCCGCATCGCAAGGCCGGGCCGTCCCACGGCGGTCGACGCCGAAACTCCGAAGCCGGTGCCGACGCCCACCACCCCGAACGAAGACGCCCGTACGCCTGCCACGGCGACGGGCGTCCGCTGTGTGGTGCTGCGCTGCTGACCGTTCCGTACGGAACCAGGTCGGACAGCCAACTCACCTACACAGCAAGGTGGTTCAGTCATGCCCATCGACCCCTTCGCGGCGCTCAACGCCATGATCCGTGCCGAAGCCGCGCGGGTACGGCCCGCCGGTGTCCCCGCCCCCGAGGGCGGGACGAGCCCGGCCGAGGGCGAGGAGGAGCCCCCGAGGCAGCAGCGCCAGGACGACCGGCAGACCGGCTAGCGACGGCGGGCCGGCCGGCGCGACAGGCCGTGCTGGCCGGCCGGTCAGAGGGAGAGGCTGGGCTGCTGAGAGCGCTCTCGGTGGCTCAGTCCGGCTCCCAGCCGGTCGAACGTCCCGCAGGACGGCCGGACGCCCGGTCGATCTCCATACGATCTATGTGCGCGCGGCTTGGGCCAGCCCCAGGGCGTACTCGGGCCACCAGCGCCCCGCCTTCGGGCCGCCCCGGCACGTGCCGTCCGACTCGCCGGGGCGCTTGATCCACAGGTAGGCGTCGATCAGCGGGTCCCCGGTGGCCGTCGTGGGCGGGGTACCGAGGGCACGGCCGGGCGGGTTGCACCAGTTGTCGGTGCCGGAGTAGGGGCCGTTGCCGTTGCGGCTGGTGTCGACCACGAAGTGCTTGCCCCCGAGCGCGGCCGACAGCCGGTGCCCGTACTCGGCGCTGGCCGCGTTCGTCTGGAACGAGGAGACGTTGAGCGAGAAACCGTCCGCCTGCTCCACTCCTGCCTGCCGCAACGGCTCAAGCAGGGTCGACTGGTCGGTGATCCAGGCGGAGTGCCCAGCGTCCAGGTACACCTTGGTCGCAGGCCCGCGCTTCAACTCCCTTACCGCATAGGCGAGTAGCGACAGTCGCTCGGCGGAAGGCGCTCCCTGGCATCCGCTCACCAGGTGGGCGATGGCGTCCGGCTCGACGATGACGACGGCCGAACGGTCGCCGATGCCGCGCGAGAGCGCGTCCACCCACGTCCGGTAGGCGGCCGCGCTCGCGGCGCCGCCGCGCGACTCCCCGTCGCAGTCGCGATGCGTGATGTCGTACGCGACGAGAACCGGAACCCGTCCGGCCCGGGCGGCCGCGCTTGTGAGGTCGCGCACCTGCTGCTCGACCCCCTCAGGCCGTGGCCAGTCAGCCTGGGGCCGGAGCGAGATCCGCTCGATCAGCGCCGCGTCCGATTCCCGGCCGGCCCGCCGCCACTCGGAGACCTGCTCGGCGGCCGGCCCCTCGGGGTTCACCCAGTACGGGCCCGGATACGGATCGGCGGGCGAGGGCGAGGGCGAGGGCGAGGGGATCGGGACGGGGGCGGGCCCCGGGACACCTGGGGTGGTGAACCCCAGCGAGAGCGCGGCGGCGAGCACCGCGAGGCCGTACCGGATAGGGGAGCGTGACCAGCCGGACATAGGACTCCAAGAATGACGGACCCACTGATTCCGGAGATCTTGGCACCCCAGGCTCGCCGAGCGCCCGGACCCAGGGCCGTACGTGGGGCCGGACGGGGGAACGGGCGCGTTCGGTGTTCGGCCTGGTTGTCCTCCCTCGCCCGCGAGGGTCCCGCGGGGATCGGTCAGGAACCAGGCAGGGAGGAGGCAGGGAGGTGGCAGGGAGGAGGCCCGCGCGTCCCGGTCAGCAAGCCTCGCGCACATGGAGGTGGCCGTCCCGGGGATAGGGCGGTTCGGCCGGGAGAATCCGTTCGAAGTGGTAGCCGGTCTTCACCGCGACGCGGCACGAGGCGAGGTTGTCGACCTGGTGGATCAGTTTGATGCGGCGCAGTCCGTCGCCCGCGAAGTTCTCGAACGCCCAGGTTGAGAGCGCTTCCACGGCGCGTGGTGCCACGCCGCGCCCGCGCGAGTGAGCCATCACCCAGTAACCGACCTCGGCGGTCTCGGGGCCGGAGGCCTCGCTCCATCTGAGGGAGATGTTCCCCAGCACGATTCCGCCCGGCGGCCGGAGTTGCTCGGCTCGGGCCGCCGGGTCCGCCGGGTCCGCCGGGTCCGCTGGTTCCGCGCGTTCTGCGTGCCCCAGGTGTTCCAGGCGCTCCGCGAGCTCCGGATTCCGCTCTTGGCCGGCGCAGACCGCGAAGGAGAGGCGAGTCCCGCTCTCGATGCCCCGACGCTGGATGTCGAGCCACCGCAGCGCGTCCGCGCGGTTGACGATCGGCTTGGTGGTCCAGCGGGATATCTCGGGATCGCCATAGGCCTCGATCACCGTTTGCGCGTCGTACGCCCGCCAAGGCCGCAGCACGAGCGCGCCCGAGGCCCCGGTCGCCGCCACCCGCAAGATTTCCGTCGTGCCCGTCATCCCTGTGACCCCCTCGCCAGCGCTGTTCCGTGAAGCCCGTGCTCGGTGCCTGCGCCGGGCCGCCCGCGTCGGAGCCAAGGGTACGTAGGCTGCTGCGGCGGCTCCTCAGGGGCGCCCTCAGTCAGCGGCACCCTCAACTACCGCGCGCCGTGGCCAAGTTACGGCGCTGGGGTCACTTCACGGGGCGCTTCGTCAGGAGGCCGGCAACCGCCTGCTCGGTCCACAGGCCCGCCGTGCCCGGACGCCCCGCCAGATACGTGGTCACCGTGCTCTCGTCCCAGGCACCCGCCTCAAGGAGCCCCTCTGCCAGGTGTCGGAGATAGGCGGCCGAGGGGGCAGTCCAGTCCACCTCGGTCATGCGCCAGGGTGCGGTGAACGTGAGCACGGGGCGTCCATCGAGCTGTCCGCCGTGAACGAGGGTCTCGTAGCGCCCTTCGCCGAGGGTGGACCGGCCCGTGCCCAGCACCTCGCCGAGGTCGAGGTCCGCCCCGGGTTCCCGGTACATCTCCTGCGCCGCGATGTCCGCGAACTGACTGACCGTCACCAGGTGGGCGCGGGCGTACATATGACCGTCCACGCAAGGGTCGTAGAAGGCGCGGCCGCCCCGCCACACGGGAGACCGGGTCGCGAAGTACAGCGCCCCCGGGAGTTCCACCGGCACCGACCGGACGGGCGGCCACCGCCGATCCCGGCACCCCGGGTAGGACCGGGCCGCTCCCTCCGGACGTCCGCCCTGGATGTAGTGCGCGAGCCGGTCGAGATGCATGTTGGAGCCGTACGAGGCGTACCAGATCAGCCCGTCCGAGTCAGAACCGGAGCCGGAGCCAGAACCAGAACCAGAACCAGAGTCAGAACCAGAGTCAGAACCAGGACCCGAGCCCGTATCCGAGCCCGAATCCGAGCCCGATGCAATGCCCGAGCCCGGCGCCTCCGTCCCAGGGCCCCGCGCGGGCGACCCAGGGGCTTCCGTGTGCGGCCAAGGGGCTTCCGAAGTGCCCTGCGGCCCGGCGGCGTCCGAAGTGACCGGACGCCGGTCAGCCGCATCGCTGTCGTCCACCGCAGTACCTCCGCCCTTCGCCGCACGGGTTGCCGCACCGGCTGCCGCACGGGTTCCGCACGGGTTCCGCAAGCCTTGCCGCACGTGCCGAAATCCAAGCCCATGGCGGCCAACCCCATTACCTCGCCGGTAATCGACCCCTCGCCCGCCTCCCGGCAGAGTTGCCGACATCGGGACCCGGGCGGCGCACTCCGGTCGGGTCCCGGGTTCCCGACCGGTAGAACGTACTTCACGGAGGCTGATTTCCATGTCCGAGACCCGCTACGAGAACGCCGTCACCCGCTACTTCGAGGCGTGGAACGCCGATCCTGCCGAGAGCATCGCCAAGGCCGTGGCGGCCGGGTGGACCGAGGACGGCACCTACACCGACCCGCTCGTCGAGGTCGCCGGACACGAGGCGATCGCCGCCGTGATCACGGGGGCACGAGCGCAGTTTCCGGGGTTCGAGTTCCGGCTGCTCGGCGCGGTCGACGGGAACCACGACATCGCCCGGTTCGGATGGGAACTGGTGTCGGTGGCCGACGGCTCCGCACCCGTCGCCGGGTTCGATGTGATCACCCTCGCCGAGGACGGCCGGATCCGTTCCGTCGCCGGCTTCCTGGACCGCGTACCGGCTACGGCATGAGCGACTGAAGGTAAGTCGCCGTCTCCGGGTCGGCCGGCAGGAACGTCTCGATGGCCAATTCGGAGACGGTGACGTCCATGGGCGTATTGAACGTCGCGATGGTCGAGATGAGGGAAAGCACCGTGCCCGCGTGCTCGATGCGCAGCGGCAGCGCGAAGGGGAACGCGGGGTGAGCGCTCGCGTCGCCCGAGCCGTCCGCGTTCGCCGGCGTGGAGGTCAAGGAGGGCGCGGAGGGCGCGGAGGGCGAGGGTGGCACCGGCCGCGCGGAACACACGGGATGCGCGGCGACCTCCTCGTACAGCTCGCGCAAGTCGTCGTTGCGCAGCAACGCGATCTGCCGCTCCATCTGTTCCAGGAGATGGCCGCGCCACTCGGGGAGGTTGTGGATGCGCGGGGCGAGGCCCTCGGGGTGGAGGGTGAGGCGCATCGCGTTCACCGGCGGGGTGAGCAGATGCGGCGCCACGCCGTCGAGCAGGATGCCCATGCCCCGGTTGGCGGCGAGCACCGTGTACGTCGCGTCCACCACCACGGCCGGGTAGGGGTCGTAGGCCCGCAGCAGCCGTTCCATTCCCTCGCGCAGGGCGCTCATGGACGGGTCGTCGAGCGGGGTCTGTGCGTAGTGCGGGGCGTAACCGGCCGCCAGGAGAAGGGAGTTGCGCTCGCGGACCGGTACGTCCAGGTGCTCGGCGAGGCGCAGGATCATCTCCTCGCTGGGGCGTGACCTGCCGGTCTCGATGAAGCTGATGTGCCGGGCCGACGAATCGGCGCGCAGCGCGAGCTCCAGCTGGCTGATCCGGCGCTGCTCGCGCCAGCCGCGCAACAGGGGCCCGACTCCCGTATCGATTGCGGCAGTTGTCATACCTCAGACACTAACCCGCCCGTTGGACAGCACCTCGGCGGGACCCGAGTCGTACGCCGGGCGTCGCCGCAAGCGCAGTACGCAACCCGCGAGGACCGCGCCCGCCGCGATCGCGTAGGCCGTCGTCGCCACCGGGAAACCCGGCGCGGCCCGCGCCGTCACGTAACTGGCCGCCCCCGCGCCCGCGACCGTAAGCCACTCCCAGCGCCCGTCGAGCGCCACGAGGGCGACCAGGAGCAGGGCGTACCAGGAGTATCCGGGCGTGAGGAGGAGGAACGCCGAGCCGAGCAGCAACAGAGCTCCTGACCAAGGCCGTTCGGGCTTCCCGAACCGCAGGACGTACGCCGTCAGCGCGAGCAGCACGACGAGTGTCACCGGCAGGGACCAGCTCGGGGGCAGCACCAGGCGCAGCAGCGCGAAGCGGCCGCGCGCGGCGGGGTCGTCGTACCCCTCCTCCTGGGTGTAGCCGCCGAGGTAGCCGAAGACCGAGGAGTGTGAGGCGAGCACATACGGGAGGTAGGAGAGCGCGATCAGGCCCACCGTCGACAGCACCACGGTGACCGGACGCCGCCGCAGCACTGCGGGCAGTACCACGGCAGGCAGCATCTTGACCGCGACGCCCGCGCCGATCAGCGCGCCACCCAGTGCGGCCCGGATCCGACTGATCGCGCTCTCGGGCCCGCGCCCGCCGGTCGGGGCACCCGGGCTCTCCGTGCCGCGCCCGCCGGTCAGGGCGGCGAGCCGCCCAGCCCCGCGCCCGCCCGTCAGTACGCCGATGCCCGCGACCGTCAACAGGACGGCCAGCACGTCGACATGTGCGTTGTTGACCGCCTCCACCGGCAGGGCGGGGCACCATGCCCAGTACGCGGCGCCCGACACCGACACCGACACCGACATCGGCACCGGCACCGGCATGGGCGCCGTGCCCGGATCCCCACCCGTGCCGCGCCGCCGCAGGATGCGCACCAGAACGAGCGTGGTGCCCACCGCACACAGCGCGCCACCGATCTGGAGCGGCTTGATGCGGGCGGATCCAGGTGAGATCTCGTCCACCAGAAGGAAGTACGCCTCGGCCACCGGCGGGTAAATGGTATGCACCGAAGGCCTGTTGAGGCGGGTGCAGCCACCGTCCACCCGGGCATGGTCGGGCAGCGCGCACTGGGCCGGATCCGTGGGGAACAGCCAGGGGTCGCGCAGCCCGGTCAGCTCGCGGTCGCGCGGCGCGTGGTCATAGGGGGAGATCCCGGCCGCCTGCACCCGGCCGTCCCACGCGTAGCGGTAGGAGTCGGTGCTGGTGCGCGGCGGAGCGAGGAGTCCGGTGGCGGCGACGGCGATGCCGCCCGCGACGATCAGCGCGGCCTGCCTGCGCACCGGAACCTTGCGCAGCGACCAGGCGGCGACGCCGAACAGCAGCCAGGAAGCCGCGTACCACCAGGAGAGCCCGCCCGGGTCGGTGTTGTAGCCGTCGTGCAGGACGGTGAGGGCGAGCACCACGGTGAGCGCGGCGAGCAGGACGCCGGTGCGAACGACGGGGCGAAAGGTGGATCCATGAGTCACACCCTGAGCCTGCCAGCTCCGGACCGCGCCGCACGGCAGGCCGCCCCCGCCGTCCGCGAACCGTAAGGTTCGGCCGAACATGCGGAGGCGGCCCGGCCACCCGGCGGCGGTGAATTACTTCCAGCCGCCGTACGGAACAGTCAGAAGCTCCATTCCGTGTCCGGCCGGATCGGGGAAATACACCCCGCGCCCGCCGTCGTTGTGGTTGATTTCATTCGGGTGCTGCTGATGGGGATCGGCGAAGTACGGCAGCTTCATTGACTTGATCCGCTCGAATGCCGCATCGAATTCCTCCTCGGACACGAGGAAGGCGTAATGCTGCGGCGTGATGTCCGTTCCCTCGGGTGCCGTGGCAAAATCGAGAGTGACACCGTTGCTGGTCGAGACGGGGATGAACGGCCCCCACGGCTTCCCGACCTCAAGACCCAGGATCTCGCCGAGGAATTCGGCGGACACTCGTCTGTCGCGGGCGAAAACGATCGTGTGATTCAACTGTACTGACACGGTGGAATGCCTCCAACAGGCATCTCACAGACACCTCCATGTCTCACCCGGCCGGTGACCGACACGCGATGCTGCCCAAAGATCCTAACCACACATCCACGACCCTGTCACGGTATTGATCGCGCCATCGCATTTCCGTGCCGGGCATCGGCGTTCGAGAACCGTAAGGTGTCGACCCGCCCGGAGCGGCGGCTCCTCGCGGTGGGATGGGGCCATGAAGCCACGCCTCCCCGCAGTGCGGCCGCCCACCTTCCGTGGCCGGCTGCACGACGCCCGCACGGCGACCTCGATCGGCCGCTGGCTCGGCGCCGCGATCGCGGTCTGTTTCGGCACCGGACTGGTCAGCCACTACCTCCAGCATCCACCCGGCTGGCTGGCCGACGACCTCCCCAGTCGGCCCCTGTGGGGATACCGCCTCACCCAGGGCCTGCACGTGGCGACCGGTATCGCCGCGATCCCGCTGCTCCTGGCCAAGCTGTGGACGGTGTACCCGAGGCTGTTCGCCTGGCCGCCCGTGCGCTCCGTGCGCCACGCCCTGGAGCGGCTCTCGGTCGCGGTCCTGGTCGCCGGAGCCGTCTTCGAACTGTTCACCGGCCTCCTGAACACCGTGCAGTGGTACCCCTGGCCCTTTTCCTTCGTGCCCGTGCACTTCGCCGTCGCCTGGCTGCTCGCCGGCGCGCTACTGATGCACATCGCCGTCAAGTACCCCGAAATCAAGGCGCATTGGAGCCGCGATTCGCCGGGGACACTCACCCTGCCCGCGGCCGACGGCCCCGACCGGCGCTCCCTCCTGACCGGGGTGGCGGCCGCCGTGGGCGCGGTCACCCTCACCACCGTCGGCCAGTCCCTAACTCCGCTCAAGGCCTTCGACCTGCTCGCCCCGCGCCACCCCGACCACGGACCCCAGGCCCTCCCGGTCAACCGGACCGCCGTGGCGGCCGGAGTGACCCAAGTCGACCTCTCCGCCTACCAGTTGACGGTCGTGGGGCCCACTCCGTACACCCTCACCCTCGATGAACTGGCCGCCCTCACCCAGCACGAATCCGTCCTGCCCATCGCCTGCGTCGAGGGCTGGAGCAAGTCCGCCCACTGGACCGGCGTTCGCATGACGGACCTGCTGCACCGGGCCGGCGCGCCGCCGGACGCGCGGGTGCGGGTGGTGTCCCTGGAGCGGTACGGCGCGTACCGCGTGATGGAGATGGGCCGCGAGTACGCCCACGACCCGCTGACCCTGCTCGCCCTCAGGCTCAACGGGCGGGTCCTGACGCCGGATCACGGCTACCCGGCCCGCATCATCGCGCCGAACCGCCCCGGCGTCCTACAGACCAAATGGGTCAGCCGGCTGGAGGTGCTGTGATGCGTACGGCGCTCATGACGAAGACGCGAACGGCACTGATGCGTACGTTGTCGACGCGCAGCGCGCTCGGCGCGGCGGGGCTCGCGATGATGGTGCTCGGCGGAGTACTGCTCTGGGGTCAGGCCACGCACTGGGACGTGCTGATCTGGCTGGCCGGGGCCGTTGTTCTGCACGACGGGCTGATCGCGCCACTGGTACTCGGCGTGGGCCTGCTGCTCGGCGGCCTGAAGAACCGCGGCCTGCCGCGTGGCGCGCTGCTCACCGTCGGCTGCCTCGTCCTGATCGCGCTCCCGCTCCTCCTCCGCCCGCTGCCGACTGCCAACTCCTCGGTTCTGCCCCTGAATTACGTGCGCGGTCTCCTGATCTGTCTGGCGGTGGTGGCTGCTCTCGCGGGGATGATCGGCGCGGTGCGTTGGGGGAGGGGGAAGGTGAACAACCGCAAATTCAACGGAGGTTGAGCACTGCGATCGATCCGTCGAGACGTCTCGCGCGAGTCCTGACAGCCAATCAATGGCCCGGCAGTTGCTGTGCTCGCCAGTTTCTGTGCCCGCCAGTTCCTGTGCCCGCCAGTTCCTGTGCCCGGCAGTCGGGCAGCCCTGGCAGTCGGGCAGGCGCGGCAGCCCGGTAGGCCCGCGGGCGGTCAGGCCTTGTTCCGGGCCGCATCTCGCATCGGCTCCGCCGCCTCCCACACGCTCTGGAACGCCAGTCGCAGACAGGCCGCGAGCGCGGGGTGCTCGATGTACAGGGCGGTCGTGGCACCCGTCCCCGCGACCGGGTCCGGCATGTCGCACAGCACCAACGAGGCATCCGCGATGACCAGTTTGAGGGGAAGGCGCTGAGCGAAGCGGGCCTCTTCGCCCGCCTCGGCGAAGCGGCGCACGTTCTCCAGGACCTCCTCGTCGGCCAGCGCGTCGTGCGTGTAGACCGCCCGCACCGTGCCCTTGGCGCGCCGCAGCCGTCGCGTCGCCTTGATCCCGCTCGTGTTCGCGGCCGGGGCGACGAACGGGGGCATGCAAAACGTGAGGAGCTCGGAGTCGGCCTGCTCCTGGATGTCGGCGAAGCGCTCGGCGATCTGCCGCTGGTCACGCAGCACCTCGATGTAGTCGAGCGGGTCCGTGTGGGCCCGGCCGTCCGCCCACAGGGGGAGGAGCATCGAGGTGAGACCGGCCGACACCTTCTCCAGCCGCTCCAGTGACTCTCTTTGACGGTTCATCAGGCGAGTGAGCGCGAGCTCCGGCGCGACCGCGGTGAAGGTGGCGACCCTGCCTCGGTGGGCCACTGCCAGCTGGGCGCGCACCAGGCCGTCGAGGACGTCGTAGATGCGCTGGCGCGGCACCTCCGCCTCCCGCGCCACCTGCGCCGCGGTGTAGGAGTCGCGCCTGACGAGGGCGAGGTAGACCCGTGACTCGTAGCGGGACAGACCCAGCTCGACGAGGTCGTTGACGGACCCCTCATCCGGCTCCATGCGCATCCCCGTCCAGCTCCATGTACGTCCTCCCACGGCAAGTTGCCCGCCACCGTATACACGTACACCCGCTCTGAGCAGCCCCGTGATCCTTTGGAATTCGGCGGGCCGCCCCCACGGTGATCCATCCCGTTTCGAGGGCAAGGCTTTGCCTCGGGCTTGCCTAACGCTGTTGTCGCACCCGGCGGCCGTCGCTACCTTCGTCCCTGCCACCACTTGAGCGGGTGGCAGTCTTCGCGAGGTGCCACCGTCAAGCACTGATCACGCAAAGCCGCACTCGCTGATCACGTGCACATGCACACACGTACCGCCGAACGTGCCGCACCCGTAATGCCGATCGCGCATCCGCGCCCGATCGAATCTCCGTTTACGCACCATGTGCTCCCGCACCACGGGCACGGGCACCATGTGCTCCCGCACCACGGGCACGGGCACCATGTGCTCCCGCACCACGGGCACAGGCATCACGTGCTCCCGCACCACGTATTGCGACGCCATGCACAGCCGCACCAGGTAGTGCCGCACCACATGGAGCCGCACCACGTAGCGCCGAGCTATGGAGTGCCGTACCCCGCACTCCGCACTCCGTGCCACGCGCTCCGTAACCCGTACCCCCGCCCCGTACTGCCGAACGCGCCGGATCAGTTCCGCCGAAGACCCAGCTCCCGGCACCTCTCCGCTCGCCCCGATCCGGCGAACCAACCCCCCATGGAGGGCAGTTCCTTGTACTCGAAGAGACCCTTCGGCCTCCCCGGATTCACTCGCCGGGCCGCCACCGCCGCGCTCTCCGCGGCGGCCCTGGTCACCGGCGGCCTGATCGCCGTCGCCCCGTCCGTCGCCGCGGCCACCGACAGCGGCAGCTCCCAGCCGGCCAACGTGCAACGCCTGTGCGCCCAGCCCGACAAGGCCGGCGTGATGTCCTGCCTGGCGCTGGCCCGTACCGACGTGCGCCACCACCTCGGCATATCCCCGAACGCGGCCCCCTCCGGCTACGGCCCCACCGACCTGCAGAGCGCGTACGCCCTGCCGTCGAGTGCCGGCGCCGGTGCGACCGTCGCGATCGTGGACGCGCAGGACGACCCGAACGCCGAGTCCGACCTCGCCACGTACCGCTCGCAGTACGGACTGCCCGCCTGCACCACCGCGAACGGGTGCTTCAAGAAGGTGGACCAGAACGGCGGCACCAACTACCCGACGGCGGACTCGGGTTGGGCCGGTGAGATCTCCCTCGACGTCGACATGGTCAGCGCCGTCTGCCCGCAGTGCCACATCCTGCTCGTCGAGGCGACCTCCGCGAACATGGGCGACCTCGGTGCGGCCGTGAACCGCGCGGTCACCATGGGCGCCAAGTATGTCTCCAACAGCTACGGCGGCAGCGAGGACTCGACCGACCCGAGCTCCGACGCCTCCTACTTCAACCACCCGGGCGTCGCCATCACCGTCTCCTCCGGTGACAGCGGCTACGGCGTCGAGTACCCGGCCGCCTCCCAGTACGTGACCTCCGTCGGCGGCACCTCGCTGAGCCGTGCCAGCAACACCCGCGGCTGGTCCGAATCGGTCTGGGGCACCAGCTCCGGCGGCGAGGGCGCGGGCTCCGGCTGCTCGGCGTACGACCCGAAGCCGTCCTGGCAGAAGGACACCGGCTGCGCCAAGCGCACCGTCGCCGACGTCTCCGCGGTCGCCGACCCCAACACCGGCCTCGCGGTCTACGACAGCTACCAGGCCACCGGCTGGAACGTGTACGGCGGCACCAGCGCCTCCTCGCCGATCATCGCCAGTGTGTACGCGCTGGCCGGCACCCCCGCCGCGAACACGGTCCCGGCGTCCTACCCCTACGCCCACACCTCCTCCCTCAACGACGTCACCTCCGGCGCCAACGGCAGTTGCAGCCCGGCCTACCTGTGCCAGGCGGCCGCCGGTTACGACGGCCCGACCGGTCTCGGCACCCCGAACGGCACGGCGGCCTTCACCGGTGGCACCAGCACCGGCAACACCGTGTCGGTGACCAACCCGGGCAACCAGTCGACGCAGGTCAACACCGCGGTCTCGCTCCAGATCCACGCGACGGACTCCGACAGCGGCCAGTCGCTGACCTACAGCGCCACCGGCCTCCCGGCCGGCCTGTCCATCAACGCCTCCACCGGACTGATCTCCGGCACCCCGACCGCCGCCGGATCCTCCAACGTCACCGTGACCGCCAAGGACTCCACCAACGCCAGCGGCGCCACGTCCTTCACCTGGAACGTCAGCACCTCGGGCGGCGGCTGCACCGCGTCCCAACTGCTCGGCAACCCCGGCTTCGAGACCGGTAGCGCCGCACCCTGGTCCGCGACCGCGGGCGTCATCGACAGCTCCAGCGGCGAGGCCGCACACTCCGGCTCGTGGAAGGCCTGGCTCAACGGCTACGGCACCACGCACACCGACTCGCTGTCCCAGTCGGTGACCATCCCGGCCGGGTGCCACGCCACCCTCAGCTACTACCTGCACATCGACACCAAGGAGACGACCACCACCACCGCCTACGACAAGCTGACGGTGACGGCCGGTTCGACCACCCTGGCGAGCTACTCCAACCTCAACAAGAACACCGGCTTCGCACAGAAGTCCTTCGACCTCTCCTCGTACGCGGGGCAGACGGTGACCCTCAAGTTCAACGGTGTGGAGGACAGCAGCCTGGCCACGTCGTTCGTCATCGACGACACCGCGGTCAACGTGAGCTGACCTGAACGCGCTTGGGGCGGGGCGGGGTTGCACTCCCACGGGGTGAACTCCCACGGGGGCAACCCCTGCCCCGCCCCTTCGCGCGTTGCACGGTCGGCGTCGCCTTTCCTTCAGCCGCTTTCCTCTAGCCGCGCCGAAGGGCCACGAACGGGCGGCCCGCCGCGGTCCAGCGGCCGGCCGGGCGCCAGCCCAGGGGGCGGGCGCAGGACAGCAACGCGTTCGTGCCGAGCCGCGCCCAGTCGAAGTCGCCACCCGTCGCGCCGTGTGCGTCGGAGACCCTGACCCGGAGTCGCTCGTCGATCTCGTACGGAGCCGTCTCCACCATCAACAGGCCATCAGGTACGACGAGTTGGGCCACGCGATCGAGGAGCTTCGCCGGGTCGCCGCCGATGCCCACATTGCCGTCCATGAGCAGTGCGGTGTCCCAGCGCCCCTCGCCGGGCAGCCGCTCGAAGACCGAGCGGCACAGCGCGCTGCCGCCCCAGTCGCGGGTGTGGCGGACTGCCTCGGGGCTGACATCGACGCCCAGGGCCGCGACCCCGTCGGCGGCGAGCGCGGCCACCAGGCGGCCCGGCCCGCAGCCGATGTCCAGGACCGCGCCCCGGCAGCGGCGCAGCACCGTACGGTCCGCCAAGTCGGGCTCCGCACACCAGCGTTCGACATCGAGCGGCAAGAGCCAGCCGTCGGGCCTGCGCAGGAACAGCGGGCCGCGCCCGGAGCGCAGGGCATCGGTGTAGGGGTCGGCGTGCCAGGCGGCCGGAGCCGCGGTGGTGACCGAGAGCGCTCTCACCATGCGCGCGGCCCGGGTGTCAGGGGCTCGCCCTGGGCGGACACGGCCCCCGGGGCCGGGTGGCCCGCGATCGGTGCGGGCGCCAGCGGCTCTTCGTTCGGGGCGGCCTCGACCGCCACGGGTTGTGCGTTCGGGGTGGGCCCGACTGCCACGGGTTGTGCGTTCGGGGTGGGCCCGACTGCCACGGGTTGTGCGTTCGGGGTGGGCCCGACCGCCATGGGCTGTGCGTTCGGGGCGTGCGGAATGGGCGAGGGCCGTGTTGTCCGGGCGGCCGAGGCCCCGATCGCCGCGGGCCGAGAGGCCGCAGGGCGGCCGGGGCGGCCGGGGTGGCTCACGTCGAGAGCACGGGCGAACCGGCCGTGCGGCGCGAGCTCCGCGACGAGACGGGCATCCCCCGCGGTGTCCACATCCCGCAGCCACGCCAGCTCGCGCACCGCGAGCCCGGCGTCGGACAGCCGCTGCCGCTGAACGCGCCCCGTCTCGGCCACCGACATCGGCACCCCGAGCAGCAGCGCGGGATCGGGGTCGGTCAGGCCGAGCGCCCAGAACCCGCCGTCCTCCGCCGGCCCGAACCACGCCTCACCCGGACGGGGATCGGCGAGCGCGGGCGCGAGCAGGGCCGGGCTCACCTGCGGGGTGTCCATGCCGATCAGCAGCGCGGGTCCGGAGCACGCCGCGAACGCCGCCGCGATCCGCTCGTCCAGACCGCCCGCGCACTGCGGCAGCACCTCGATGCCGGGCGGAAGCCATGGCCCCGGCTCGCCGTCGAGGACGAGCACCCTTCTGCCGACGGGGGTGGCGAGCGCCGCGTCGAGGGTGTCGGCAAGCGAGGCCTCCGCGATACGGGCCGCCTCCTGCGGGGTGTACGGCGGGGTGAGCCGCGTCTTGACCCGGCCGGGCACCGGCGCCTTCGCCAGGATGATCAGCGTCGTACCCGGGGCCCGTCCAACCGCCGCCGCGCTCATCGTGCGGCCGCCGGAACGCGCTCCGCCACCGGCGGTTCGGCCAGCACCTTGCGCATGTCCCGCACCGCATGCCAGGTGCCCCGCCAGGTCCCGGTCACCTTGGACCTACCGGTGCGCGGCAGATAGGGCACGTCGTACTCGGCCACGCGCCACCCCGCGTCCGCGGCGCGCACCACCATCTGGAGCGGGTAGCCGCTGCGCCGGTCGGTGAGGTCGAGCCCGAGCAGCGCCTCACGGCGCGCGGCCCGCAGCGGGCCGAGATCGTGCAGCCGGAGCCCGGTGCGCCGCCGCAGCATCCGTGCGAGCGCCAGGTTCCCGGCCCGCGCGTGCGGCGGCCAGGCGCCGGGACCCTGCGGCCGCCGCCGGCCGAGCACCAGGTCGGCGGCGCCGGACGCCACGTCCCGTACGTACCGGACGAGCTCGGCCGGATCGAGCGAGGCGTCGCAGTCACAGAAGCAGACGTACTCGGCCTCGGCGGCGAGCAGCCCGGCGTGGCAGGCCGCGCCGAAGCCCCGGCGCGGCTCGTGCACCACGGTCGCGCCGAGCGCGCGGGCCACGTCGGGTGAACCGTCCGTCGACCCGTTGTCGACCACGACGGCCCGCCAGCCGTCCGGGATCCGGGCCAGTACCCAGGGCAGCGCCTCGACCTCGTCGAGGCAGGGCAGTACGACGTCCGCGACCAGGCCGCGCGGGGCGGAGGGAGAAGGCGGAGCGGGAGTGAGCGGCGGCGACCCGGGGGTTGCGGAGGGGGATTCAGTCACGCCCTCACCGTACGAAGCCAAACCGGGCAAAACGGATTTCGGGTTCTTACGAAACGCGGACATCGCCCGGTTGAGGCTCACCCGGCGCAGACGGACGCCTCCGCCCGGTGCGAGGGTGGATGCCATGCACAGCACCGAGAGCCGCATCCTGGTCGTCGACGACGATCCGACCGTCGCCGAGGTCGTCACCGGCTACCTGGAACGCGCGGGCCACGCCGTCGACCTCGCCGTCGACGGCCCCGCCGCCCTGCGCGCGGCCGCCGCGCGCCGCCCCGACCTGGTGGTACTCGATCTGATGCTGCCCGGCATGGACGGTCTGGAGGTCTGCCGCCGACTGCGCGCCACGGGCCCGGTGCCCGTGATCATGCTGACCGCGCGCGGCGACGAGGACGACCGCATCCTCGGTCTGGAGATAGGTGCCGACGACTATGTGACGAAGCCCTTCAGCCCGCGCGAACTCGTCCTGCGCGTCGAGTCCGTGCTGCGCCGCTCCCGCGCGGCGGCAGCGCGCCCGGGGCCACCGGTGTCCCGCGCGGGCATCACCCTCGACCCCACTGCCCGCACCGCTGCGAAGGGCGGACATGAACTCGCCCTGACTCTGCGGGAGT
The DNA here is from genome assembly GCF_002803085.1 of Streptomyces sp. CB01201. Lineage (GTDB taxonomy): Bacteria > Actinomycetota > Actinomycetes > Streptomycetales > Streptomycetaceae > Streptomyces > Streptomyces hundungensis. The sequence goes on from NZ_NNBJ01000005.1 coordinate 156,821, forward strand.
TCGATCTCCTGGCCTACCTCCTGGCCCGTCCTGGCGAGGCCATCACCCGGGAGCGGCTGATGCACGAGGTGTGGGGCTGGGAGTTCGGCGATCTGTCCACGGTCACCGTCCATGTCCGCCGTCTGCGCGGCAAGATCGAATCCGACCCGGCCAAGCCGACCCTGATCCGCACGGTGTGGGGAGTCGGCTACCGCTTCGAGGGGGAGGCGCCGGCGGAGGGAGCGGGGACGCGGCCAGGGGTGGCCGTGGCGGCGGCCGGGGAGGTGAAGGTGGCCGCGGGCAGCCTGCGGGGTGTCGGGAGCGACCCCGACCACCCCCGCCTCCACGCCGACCCCGACCTCCCCCTCGTCGAGCCCGATACCGGCGCGGCAGCCGGCCTCGGCGCCGGCGCCGCAGTCGGCCTCGACAACGGCGCACATCACGGAGCCGACCATGGGTGACATCCTCCTCATCGCGCTGTACGCCTTCCTCGGGGCGGCGGCCGCCGGACTCGTCGGCGCATTGGCCCTGCGGCTGCTTCGCCATCGCTCGCTCACCGCGTCCGTGGCCGTCGTCGCGGCCGTAGCGGTCCTCGCGATGCTGGCCGGCACGCTCGCCGTGGCCTGGGCGATGCTCCTGAACTCCCACGACCTGACCGTGGTGACGGTAGTCGTCGCCATGGCCGCCGTCGCCTCCCTCGCGACCGCGCTGCTGCTCGGCCGACGCGTCGTGGCCAGCAGCCACCGCCTCGCCCTGGCCACCCGATCGTTCGGCGACGGCGGCAGCTTCGACGCACCGGCAGGACCCGCGACCGCCGAACTGGCGGCGCTCAGCCGGGAGTTGGCGGCCACCAGCGCCAAGCTGACGGAGTCGCGCGAACGGGAACGGGCGCTCGAAACCTCGCGCCGCGAACTCGTGGCGTGGATCTCGCACGACCTGCGCACCCCGCTCGCCGGACTCCGCGCGATGGCCGAGGCCCTGGAAGACGGCATGGCCAAGGACCCGGACCGCTACTTCCGCCAGATCAGAACCGAGGTCGAACGCCTCAACTCCATGGTGGGCGACCTCTTCGAACTCTCCCGCATCCACGCCGGAGCGCTCTCCCTCAACCCGGCCCGGATGTCCGTCCACGACCTGATCGGCGATGCTCTGGCCGGCGCGGACCCCCTGGCCCGTGAACACGGCGTACGCCTCGTGGGCGAGCGCGTCGATGCGGTGCCCGTCGAGGTGGACGGCAAGGAAATGACCAGAGTCCTCGCCAACCTGCTGGTCAACGCCATCCGGCACACCCCGGCCGACGGCACGGTCGCGGTCGCCGCCGAGGGTTGCGACGGCGCGGTCACCCTCTCCGTCACGGACGGCTGCGGCGGCATTCCCGACGCCGACCTGCCCCGCGTCTTCGACACCGGCTGGCGTGGCACCGAGGCACGTACCCCGCCCGGCGGAGCCGGACTGGGCCTCGCGATCGTCCGCGGCATAGTCGAGGCCCACTCCGGCCGCGCCGAAGTACGCAACGTCGCCGGCGGCTGCCGATTCGAACTCACCCTCCCCGCAGCCCACGCCGTGAACTGACCCGTCCCAGGCCTCTCCCCGCCGCATACTGGCACGGCCAACCACACCGGCGCGCCACCGCCGGGAACGGACCCGCGCAAGGGGCGCCCTCCACGGAATAACCCTGACGCAACCTGACGCAAGGCGTCCATGCCCCGGAGCAGTCCTGAACCGGGCAACCCCGACACGGGCGGCCTGGGGTCGGGCACCGCCAGCCGGGGGTTAGCCCCACCCTCAGGACGCCGGGGCGCTCCAGTGCACAGGAACCTGTGCGCAGACGACTGTGTACGCATGGCACAAACACCGCGCCCCATCGAGATCACGGAACTGGCCGCGCTGAAGGCGCTGGCGCAGCCGCGGCGCCAGCGGATCCTCCAGCAACTCACCCTCGGCGGGCCCGCCACCGCGGCCATCCTGGCCCGCGGCCTCGGCCTGAACACCGGCGCCACCAGCTACCACCTGCGCGAACTGGCCCGATACGGATTTGTCGAAGACGCCGCAGGGCAGAGCCCGCGGGGCGAGCGATGGTGGCGAGCGATCCCGGCCGACCGACGCTTCCCGCCGCGCAGCCGACAGACTCCCCAGACGCGTCCCGTCCTGGACGAGCTCAACCGCCACGCGTATGCGGCCGACCTCGAACTCTTCGAGCGCCTCCAACGAGCCTCCACCACCGACGACTTCGCCTACTCCCGCAGCGAGCTGACCATCACCGAGGCCGAACTGGGCGCGTTCTTTGAGGAGTACATCGCACTCCTCAACCGCTACAAGCGCACCCCGGACCAAGCGCCCCCGGGTGCCCGCACCGTCCACACCCGACTGATGGCCTTCCCGGCCCCGCCGAACCCCGAGGACGCGTCATGATGCTGCGCTACGCCCTGACGAGTATCCGGCACCGGAAGGGCGGATTCCTGGGCGCCTTCATCGCCCTGATGTGTGCGGCTGCGTTGATCACCGCGTGCGGCACTCTCCTCGAAACCGGCCTGCGCGGCAGAATCGCTCCCGAGCGCTACGCCGCCGCACCGCTGATCGTCTCCGCGGACCAGAACGTGCACCAGACCACGGTCGAGAAGAAGAAGGGCAGGACCAAGGTCAAACACAAGGCGAAGCCCGTGGCCGAGCGAGCCTGGCTGCCCGAGAGCACCCTGCGAACCGTCCGAGCCGTCCCCGGAGTCAAATCGGCGACGCCCGAACTCACCTTCCCGGCCCGGGCGTTGGTGCCCACCGCCCCGTCGGGCGCGGCGGACGCACCGAGCCGGACGGCGGGCTCGCAGGGCGAACTCCGGCCCGATACCGCGAGCGCCTCCTATGGACACAGCTGGGACTCCGCAGCCCTCACCCCTTTCGAGCTCACCCAGGGGCATGCCCCTTCCGCCACCCACGACCTCGTTGTCGACCAAGGCCTCGCGACCCGTGCGCACCTCGCACTCGGCGACCGGCTGATGGTGCAGTCGACCCAGTCCCCGCGTGCGTACACCGTCACGGGTATCGCCGCGCCGGCCGACGGCGGGCGGCTGCGCCAACAGACCTCCCTCTTCTTCTCCACGGCCGAAGCGACTCGCCTGGCCGACCGCCCCGGACAGATCACCGTCATCGGTGTCACACCCGAAACCGGCATCGCACCGGCCCAGTTGGCCGAAGCGCTCCACAAGGCACTGTCCGGCAGCTCGACCCAGGCATCCACGGCCCAGGCATCCACGGCCCAGGCATCCACGGCCCAGGTATCCACGGGGGACGCCCGTGGCCCGGTCGAATTCCTGGACGCTGCCGGAGCGCGGGTCAAGCTGGTCTCCCTGGGCGGTGCCATCGGCGGAACCGCCCTCTTCGTGGCCCTGCTCGTCGTCGTCGGTACGTTCGCTCTCTCCATCCAGCAGCGCCACCGCGAACTCGCCCTGCTGCGCGCGATCGCCGCCACTCCGCAGCAGATGCGTCGGCTGATCGGCCGCGAGGCGCTGCTCGTGGGCGTCGTCGCCGGGGTGCTCGGCTCGCTCGCCGGCCTGCCACTGGGAGCCTGGTTGCACGACAGGTTCGTCGAGATGGGTGCCGTCCCCGCCACCCTCGAACGCGCCGTCAGCGTCTTCCCGATGGCCGCCGCCGTCACGGCGACCCTGCTCGCCGCCTGGGCGGCGGCCCGTATCTCCGCCCACCGTATCTCGCGCATCCGACCGGCCGAAGCGATGGCCGAGGCATCGGTGGAGCGCCGTCCGGCCCGTGGCCGGATCGTCGCGGGCCTCGCGACCCTCGTCGCAGGCGCGGTCCTCGTCGCCGTGCTGAGCGTGCTGCGCACGGAATCCGCTTCAACCCCCGTGACTTTCCTGTCCGTTGTCGTCCTCTCCGTAGCGGTCTCCTTGCTCGGTCCGGTCGTGGTCCGGGCCGCGGCGGCGCTGCTCTCGGGCCCGCTCGCGGCCGGCGGCCCCGGTGGCCGGCTCGCCACCGCCAACCTGCGCGGCAACGCGGCCCGTATGGCCGCGGCGGCCACCCCGCTCGCCCTGCTGATCGGTATGACCTGCACCGTCCTCTTCGTCCAGCCCACCCTCGCTGACGCCGCCCGCGCCCAGACCCGCGACGGCATTCGCGCGGACTGGGTGCTGACCGCCCAGGGCCCCGGCGTACCGGGGGAAGCGGCCCGCAGGGTCCGAACGACCCCGGGTGTCGCCGCCGCCACCGAGATCGTCCACAGCACCGTGCGTGTCGGCCTCGACAAGTACGCGGCCCAAGGCATCACCCCGGGCGGCCTGTCCCGGACGTGGAACCCGGATGTCACAAGCGGCAGCATCGACCGCTTCAGCGCGGACAACGCGACCGAGGCCCGGTCCGCCGCGGTCAGCCAACTCGCCGCAGACCAGCTGGGCCTCCACCCCGGCAGTCGGCTCAGCCTCACTCTCGGTGACGGAACTCCAGCCACGCTCACCGTCGCCGCGGTATACGCCCGCGGGCTCGGCTTCGGGGACATAACCCTCCCGCACGACCTGCTCGCACGCCACATGGACAACCCCCTCGCGTCTGCCGTCCTGATCTCTCTGGATCAGTCAGGCCCCGCCGTTACTCACAGTGAACTCGTGAGTTCCGTCCGGGAGTTCCAGGGCATCTCCGTCCTCACTCGTTCGAGTGCAAGCGGGATCCAGGCTGACAAACAGCAGAGCAACGCGGAGGGCAATGACCTCGCGATGGGACTGGTCCTGGCCTTCACGGCCATCGCCGTCGTCAACACGCTGGCGATGTCCATGTCCGAACGCGTCCGTGAGTTCGCCATGCTGCGGCTCGCCGGAGCGACCCGCCGGCAGATCCTGCGGATGCTCCGGATCGAGGGCTTGGCCGTCCTGCTGATCGCGGCGGTGCTCGGCTCCGGGATCTCCCTTGCCGTCCTGGTCGCGTTCAGCATCGGAATGACGGGCGCCGCCGCCCCCTCTGTCGTGCCGATCGGCTACGCCACCGTGGTCGGGGTCGCCGCGCTGCTGGCGCTCGTCGCCACCGCTCTGCCCGGCCACCTCGCACTCAAGCCCCGCCCGGTGGAGGCGGCCACCGCCAGGCAGTAGCGCGGGCCCGGGCTTGCGCGGTGGCGAACCGCGCGGGCCTAGGCTTCCGCGGTGGCGAACTCGGCCATCCCCTCGGCGAAGCCCACCGCCGGCTTCCAGCCCAGCTCACGCCGCAGCCGCGCCGAGTCCGCGGTGATGTGCCGTACGTCGCCGAGCCGGTATTCGCCCGTCACCACCGGCTCGGGGCCCCCGTGCGCCGACGCCAGCGCCCGCGCCATCTCGCCCACCGTGTGCGGGGTTCCGCTGCCCGTGTTGTACGCGGTGAGCGCGCCCGGCGGGCGGCCCGAGAGCGCTTCCAGAGCCACCACATTGGCCCCCGCGACATCGCGCACATGAACGAAGTCCCGACGCTGGCGGCCGTCCTCGAAGACGCGCGGCGCCTCGCCCCGTGCCAGCGACGAGCGGAAGAACGAGGCCACCCCCGCGTACGGCGTATCGCGGGGCATCCCCGGGCCGTACACATTGTGGTAGCGCAGCGAAACCGCCCGGCCGCCGGTCGCCCGCGCCCACGCGGCAGCCAGGTGCTCCTGCGCCAGCTTGGTGGTGGCATACACGTTCCGAGGGTCGACCGGCGCCTCCTCCGCCACCAGTCCAGGGCTCAACTCGGCTTGACAGTGGGGGCATTGAGGTTCGAACCGGCCCGTTTCCAGCCATTCGACCGGCCGCGGCCCAGGGCGTACGACGCCATGCTCGGCGCACTCGTAGCGGCCCTCGCCGTAGACCACCATCGACCCGGCGAGCACCAGGTCGCGCACCCCCGCGTCGGCCATCGCCGTCAGGAGCACCGCCGTACCGAGATCGTTGCAGCTCACGTACTCGGCCGCGTCGCCGAACCCCGTTCCCAGGCCGACCATCGCGGCCTGATGGCACACCGCGTCGACTCCACGCAGCGCCCGTGCCACCACGTCCGGATCACGTACGTCGTCCTCCGGACGGACCGCCCGATCCAGGACGAACGGCTCGTGGCCGTGGGTGGTGAGGGCTGTGACAATGTGCGAGCCGATGAAGCCCGCGCCTCCCGTGACAAGTACGCGCATAGGGGAGACGCTACGGATGTGGAGCCTCTCCGTCACCACTCCACCCCGTCATGTCACCACCCCGTAAGGAGTATTCGGACATGCCTGTTGAGCCGCTGTCGCAGAAGGACATCGAGGACCGGCTGGGTGAACTGCCCGGCTGGTCGCTGTCGGACAACCACGACCGGATCTCCCGCAGCTACCGACTGACGGGACATTTCGCGGCGACGGCCATGGTCGTCCACGTCGCTCAGATCCAGGAGGAACTCGGCCACCACTCCGACCTCACCCTCGGCTACAACACGGTCGCCCTGTCCGTGAACACCCACGACGCGGGTGGCGCACTCACCGAGCGCGACTTCCAACTGGCGCACCGGATCGAGGAGATCGCCGCCGTTCACGGCGCGGGGTGACATCAGCCGCTGGGAGGGAGCGCTCTCGGGGGCGGGGCCGAGGGGTGGCTCCGCCGACGGCGAGGGCTGTTGAGCGGCGGGTGCTGGGGGGCGTGGAAGGGCTAGATGTGGGGCGGTGAGGTGAGAGCGCTCTTACCTGCCGCGCTCGGAATGGTGTGCTGGGAGCGCTCTCGCGCATCGCGCAAGTTGGGAGCGCTTTCAGTCGGCCGGTGAGTTGGGAGCGCTCCCCGTTGCTGTGTGAGCCGGGAGCGCTCTCCGCTATCCCGTGTACGGCGCAGGCGCCCCGCTGCCTCGGGCGGGGCCCGGTGCCGCCTTGCCGGAGTCTAGTTGACGGCCGTTTCACAGTCCTTACGAGCACGCCAAGTTCCTTCACGAATGGCCCGCAGACCTTCGCGCAACACCCCTGCTCGCACTCAAGTATCGCCAACCCCCGCACGTATCGCGCTAGTTCATTACTTGCGCAAGGGAGCAATGGATGACGATACTCGACCCGGCGAGTTGACATGGACGCGCTGTGTGCCGGGGATCCTGGCCGCTGCGCCCGGGTCGGCGCGCCCCAATGGGCCCGGTGTACGACCCGAGGCCGGGCTCAACCCCCCACAGGAGGTTGTGAGTTGAAGCAGCGATGGATGTCAGGCCGACGTGCGGCCACCGCCGCGGCGGGAGCCCTGGCGCTCGGCGCGACCCTCACCATGCAGAGTGCCGACGCGGCCCCCGCACCGAATGTCGCCCCGTTGACCGCCGCATCGGCCGGTCAGCTGGCGCACCGGATCGACACCACCCTCGCCGGCCGTACGGCCGGCTCGTTCTATGACGCCAAGACCAAGAAGCTCGTGGTGAATGTGGTCGACGCCGCGACCGCCGACACCGTTCGTGCGGCGGGCGCCGAGGCGCGCACCGTCAAGCATTCGATGGCACAACTCGACTCCACACGGCGGCAGTTGAAGGCGCAGGCGTCCATACCGGGCACGGCCTGGTCGATGGATCCGGTCAGCAACACGATGGTCGTCAAGGCCGACCGTACCGTCACGGGTGACCGGCTGGCCCGGCTCGACAAGGTGGTCCGCGGTCTCGGCGACACGGTCACCCTGAAGAGAACAGCAGGCCGCTTCCAACCCCTCATCGCGGGTGGTGACGCGATCTGGGGGAGCAGTGCCCGCTGCTCGCTCGGTTTCAACGTCACAGTGGGCGGCCAGCCGTACTTCCTGACCGCGGGACACTGCGGCAACGCCGTCTCCAGCTGGTCCGACCAGCAGGGCGGTTCGGAGATCGGTGTCACCCAGGACTCCACGTTCCCGGGCCACGACTACGCCCTGGTGCGCTACACCAGCGGCATCGATCACCCGAGCGCGGTGGACCTGTACAACGGTTCGTCTCAGCAGATCAGCGGGGCCGGTGACGCCACCGTCGGCGAGCAGGTTCAGCGCAGCGGCTCCACCACGGGCGTCAACGGCGGTCAGGTGACCGGCCTCAACGCCACCGTGACGTACCAGGAGGGCCAGGTCGACGGCCTGATCGACACCACCGTCTGCGCCGAGCCCGGCGACAGCGGCGGCTCGCTCTTCGATGGCGGTACGGCCCTCGGCCTGACCTCCGGCGGCAGTGGCGACTGCTCCTCGGGTGGGGAGACCTTCTTCCAGCCCGTCCCGGAAGCGCTCTCGGCGTACGGGGCGCAGATCGGCTAAACCCAGTCGGCCCCCGGATGGGCACCCCGTGCCGCTCGACCTCCCCCCAACGGCGCGGGGTGCCCGTCCCATGCCTCTGTTGGGCGCTTGCCTCTATCGGGTGTCCCTGTCGGGCACCTCCTGCTGTTCCGGGGCGTCGCCCTGTCAATCCCCTTATGGGGGCGGTGAGTCAGGCGTCCCCCGACAGGAGGTGTTGGGGCACGGAACGGAACGTCCAGCGGCCGGATCGTCGGGTGAACACCCACACCAGATCGAACCGGTCAGGCCATTCCTCCGGAACTCCGGCGACCTGTGCGGCTTCCAGCGCGTCGACGATCGCCGGGATCTTGGAGTGCTCCCAGCAGATGAGTACCGGAGACGCGGCCGAGAGGGCGGCGGCGGCCAGCTCCTTTTCGCTGCCCTCGGCGAACTCCGTGTTCACCCGCACGTGGAGGGCCTCGCCGAGGGGTGTGACGGTCTGCCGCATCCTGTGCGCACCGGCGTGCGGGCCTTGGTCCGCCGCGGCATAGAGCGTCGTGGGGCGAGGGAGGGCCGCCGAATCAGCGGAGGGGCCATTCGACGTGCTGGATGGTTCGGATGGTTCGGATGGACCGGGCAGCCCGGAGGTACCAGCCGCAGTGGTAGGGCTTGCCGCGTCTGGTCCTTCCGACCGCGCTCTGTCCGTCGCCCCTACCCTCGCTCTCGCTACCGTCGTGCCCGCGGTACCTACCGCGCCCGCCGTGTTGACCGTATGGGCGAAGAGGCGGGGCAGTGCGCGAGAGCGCTCCCAGCCCTGTCGGGTCAAGGACTTCTTGTCCTGCTTGCCGGCTTCGTCGAATCCGGGATCGCCGGAATTTGGCTTCTCGCCATGCCGGATGATCATGATGGTGGTGTCCCGATCCGAATCCGCCGGTGGGGTGGCTGTCGATGTGGAGTGCTTGCCGACGCTTCCGCCGCAGCCCGCCGCGACGATCGGCGCGGCCAGGGCGAGACTCAACAGGACGGACCGTCGGCTGGGGCCGCCGCTTGCCCGAGTCACCCTCGTACCTCTTCCCGCGATGGACGCACCTGTTTCCAGGGGAGCTTTTCAGGGCGTTGTGCTCCCGGCAAAGTTCCCAACCCCCGGCATGTAAAAGGTAGTTGTTGCCCCACCGTGAGGTAGGGCAAGACGCCGCCGCCCAAGCAATCCGGGCGGCGGCGTCACATGTGGGCCGCGTGGGTGCGGGGGCCGTCAGTGGTGGTGGCGGCTCTCGCGGGCCAGCGCGGGCACGAAGCGGGCCGCGTCGATGGTGCCGACGCCGGTCGCCATGTCGTAGCCCTTCACCGCGGTGTAGCCGGTGACGCCGGCGTAGCTGTTGTTCGTGCCGTCCTTGACGTCGACGAGGCCGGACCCCGGCTTGTAGCCCTCGTTCTTGTAGAGCGAGTACAGCGCGTCGTTGATGTTGCCCAGGCGGTGCCCGGCTGCCTGGTCGGCCAGGGCGACGATGCCGGAGAACAGCGGGCTGGCCTCGCTCGTTCCGCCGGACACGTCCCAGCCCACGGCGGTCGGGTCGTAGCTGGAGTACACCCAGGCGCCGCCGTTGACCGCGGCGGACATCGAGATGTCCGGGGTGCCGCGCCGGTTGCCGACGGCCGCCCGCACGCCGTTCTGGTAGGAGGGCCGCTCGAAGACGTGGGACTGGCCGCCGCCGCCCGAACCGTTGTCGTTGTAAACGCTCTCAGGGCTGAGGCGGTTGCCCTTGTCGTCGAGGTGCAGCTGGGTGCCGCCGATGGAGGTGACCAGCGGGTCGGAGGAGGGCCAGGAGTTGACGCGCTCCTTGTAGTAGCCGCTGCCGTCCGCGGTGTTGTCGGTGGCGCCGCCGTCACCGGAGGAGGCGAGCACGGTCACGCCGTGGTCGGCGGCGTCCTTGAACGCGTACCGCAGCTTCTTGATGCTGGAGAAGTCGCCCTTGTCGAAGCCGGGGAACGTGTTCTCCGTGGCGCCGAAGCTCTGCGTGATGACATCGCCGATGCCGCGGTCGATGAGGTGCTTCTCCGCGTCCATCATCTCGGGCAGACCGGTGACGCCCTCGGTTTCCGCGATCGCCGTCTCCACCAGGACGATCTTCGCGTCCGGGGCCACCGCGTGCGCCATCTCGACGTCTAGGGTGGACTCACCGGCCCAGCCGGTCATGTCCTTGTTCTTCGGGTCCCACTTGGGAACGTTGCCCCACTTGACCACATCGACCTTGCTGCTGGGAATGCCGTACTGCTTGCTGTACACGTCCAGGTCGTGCTGGATCGTCGGCGAGCCGAAGGAGTCCACGATCACGATCGTGCGGCCCTTGCCGGTGATGCCCGCCCTGTAGAGCGGGTTCAGGTTGTACGCCTGGCGGTATTGCAGGGGGCCGTAGCAGGCGATCTTCCACTTGGCCTGGCACTGCTCGGTGCTGAGCGGGCCGCTGGTCGAGTGGGCGAGCAGGTGTCCGGCGATGGCCGGAACGGGCTTTACCTGCGGGACGGCAGGCGCGGCGGTGGCGGACCCGGACAGCGGGGTGGCTATCACCGCGGCGGCGGCAAGGGCGGTGGCCCCAACTGTCGCAGCTGCGGTACGAGTCCGGGGGCGGGCTATGCGCATGAAGGCTCCCTGAGTGGGGGTGAGGCCGCACGGGGCGGTCTTCGCGATCCCATCGGGAAGGTCATGGGCAGGACAAGAGCATTTAGCGCTTGATGTCGAACGCTTTGCCTGGATGGTGCACTTGAATGAACATTCTTGGTTGGGAGCTGACCAACCAAAGTCGGAAACCGACAATTGAGTCACGGTGATGGCCGACGAACGACGCGAGCCCGGAAGCGGCAGAAGGGGCGCCGCCCGACCGGAGTCGGGCGGCGCCCCTCTTGATGCGCTGCTCAGCGCTGCTCAGCACTGGTCCGTACTGATCAGCGCGGGTGCTCAGGCGCCGAGGTTGAACTCCGACGGGTTCGGACCCAGGCGCTTGCCCTCGTCGAGCGCGGCGAGCGCGGCCAGGTCGTCCGCGTCGAGCTCGAAGCCGAAGACGTCGATGTTCTCCTTGATGCGCGACGGCGTCACGGACTTCGGGATCACGACGTTGCCGATCTGGAGGTGCCAGCGCAGCACCACCTGGGCCGGGGTGCGGTCGTGCTTCCGCGCGATCGCGACCACGGTCGGAACCTCAAGGAGGCCTCGGCCCTGACCGAGCGGCGACCAGGCTTCGGTCGCGATGGAATGCTTGGCGTGCAGGGCGCGCGACTCCGTCTGCGCGAGCTGCGGGTGGAGCTCGATCTGATTGACGGCGGGGACCACCGAGGTCTCGCCGAGCAGCCGCTCCAGGTGCTCCGGCTGGAAGTTGGAGACGCCGACGGACCGGGCGCGGCCGTCCTTGAGGATCTTCTCGAACGCCTTGTACGTGTCGACGTACGCGTCCTTGGCCGGGACCGGCCAGTGGATCAGGTACAGGTCGACGTAGTCGAGGCCGAGCTTGTCGAGCGAGGCGTCGAAGGCGCGCAGCGTCGAGTCGTAACCCTGCTCCGAGTTCCAGAGCTTCGTCGTGATGAAGAGCTCTTCACGGGCTACCCCGGAGGCGGCGACGGCCTTGCCGGTGCCCCTCTCGTTCTCGTAGATCGCGGCGGTGTCGATGCTCCGGTACCCGGACTCGATGGCCGTGGCGACCGCCTTCGCGGCTTCGTCGTCCGGCACCTGCCAGACGCCGAAACCGAGTTGCGGCATTTCGACGCCGTTGTTGAGGGTGATGGAGGGGACCTTGCTCACGAGCGGTCGATCCTTACGTCGTCGGTTGGTACTCCCCAGGTCAACGAACGAGCGGAGCGTCGCATTCCCGACGAGCCGTCCGATTCGAGTCGCTCGGTGTCCGACCCTGGCCCAGGGAGTTTCTCTCCCGCGCCCCGCGCCCTTCCCTGCGCCGGGAACAGCGCCGCACGCGGTTCGCCCCTCCGGAGGGTGTGCGATGCCGACTGCGGTGGCCCTCCGATGCGGCTCCGGCCTTCTTGGCCCAGCTTGGTTCAGCTTGGTCCAAACCATTGACCGTGGCCCGACAAGACGTAACTCTAGGGCAGCTGTCTGAACGCTGAGCACCTATGTGAACCGCAGCTCTGGTCCCGCACGCTCAACTCGCGTGGAAGGAACCCCCCCCCATGAACGCTGACTTGTCCCCGCGCCGACTCGTCCCGGCGCTGACCGCTCTCGGCTGTCTGCTTCTGCCCCTGCTCGCCACGCCTCCCCAGGCCGCCGCCGCGCCTGCCGTTCCCACCGCGGAGGCCGCCCCGGCGGTGGCCGGCACGATGGCGGTCGCCCCGTACGAGTACCTCGGCTGGGGCAACCCGCAGAAGCCGACCGACGTGATGGCAGCTACCGGCGTCAAGTGGTTCACGCTGGCGTTCATCCTGTCCGACGGCGGCTGCAACCCGAAGTGGGACGGCTCGCGAGCCCTGACCGGCGGCTCGGATGAGAGCGCGATCAAATCCATTCGCGGGGCGGGCGGTGACGTGGTCGTCTCGGTCGGCGGCTGGAGCGGCAACAAGCTGGGCGAGAAGTGCTCCAGCGCCTCGGCACTCGCGGGCGCCTACCAGAAGGTGATCGACGCGTACCACCTCAAGGCGCTGGACATCGATATCGAGGACACCGAGTTCTCCAACGCCACGGTGCGGCAGCGGGTGGTGAGCGCGCTCAAGATCGTCAAGACGAACAACCCCGGGATCGTCACATACGTGACCATGGGTACCACCACGAACGGGCCCGACGGCAACGGCAAGGACCTCATCAACAAGGGAGCCGCCGCAGGTCTCGCCAATGACGGCTGGACGATCATGCCCTTCGACTTCCAGGGCCACAGCGGCACCATGGGCTCGGTCACGGTGAGCGCTCTTGAGGGACTCAAGGCGGCCGTGAAGAGTGCCTATGGCTACAGCGACGACGCCGCCTACCGCCACATCGGTGTCTCCTCCATGAACGGCAAGACCGACGAGTCCGACGAGACCGTCTCCACGAACGACTTCCAGACCATCCTCGGCTATGCCAAACAGCACCACATAGCGCGCTTCACCTTCTGGGCGGTCAACCGGGACCGCCAGTGCGGCTCGGGCGGGGATGCCGGAAGTTCGTGCAGCGGGATCGGCCAGTCCCCGTATGCCTTCACCAAAATCGTTGCGCAGTACGCGGGTTGAGGGAAACCGTGGGGGCGGGGTGCGTCCATCCTGCCCCCACACCCGTGATCCGGTTGCCGAGCCCGGTGCCGGGTGGGGCGCGGTGTGACGGGTGCTGCGCCGTGGGGCCGGATGGTGTGGCGAGGGCATCGGCAGCGGTCTGTGTGGTGTCCCTCGCGGTGTCTCGTTGCTTCGGTGTGGGGGAGCACTACGGAAACACTGTGGGGGTGGGGCAGGCGCACCTGTTGGCTGTTGGCTGTTGGCTGTCGGCGTGGTGGCGTCTAGGGGGTCAGGACGACCTTCCCGGCGACCGTGCCGGACTCGGCCAGTCGCAGCGCCTCGGCGGCGTGGACGAGCGGGAGTTGGGCGGCGACCTGGGCGGTGATGTCGCCGCGCTGGAGAGCGGCGAACACCTCGGTGAGGTCGGTGCGCAGCCGAGTCCGGAAGCGGTTCTTGGCCAGGGCCCGCCCGGCCCAGACGTTGAAGAAGTAGGCGTGGCGCCCATTGGGCAGGGAGTTCCACAGCCACACCCGGCCGAGCAGCTTGAGCACTGGCCACTGCTTGGAGCCGGAGTCGTCGCGGGTGGCGGCGCTGCCGTAGGAGACGAGGGTGCCGCCGGGAGCGAGAAGGCGCCAGGAGTCGACGATGCCGCGGCCGCCGACGTGGTCGAACACGGCGTGCACACCCTCGGGCGCGAGTGCGCGAATGCGCGCGGCGACGTCTTCATCGCGGTAGTCGACGGGGTCGACTCCCCGCTCGCGCAGGGCCTCGTGATGACGGCCGGAGGCCGTGCCGATCACGCGTGCGCCCGCGGCCAGGGCGAGCTGGACGAGGACCGAGCCGACTCCGCCGTTGGCGCCGTGCACCACCACGGTCTGCCCCGCCCGGATCCGCGCCTTGCGGTGCAGCATCTGCCAGGCGGTGATGCCGTTGACGACCAGGGTCTCCGCCTCGGCCGCTGCCACCCCTTCGGGTACTCGCACCACATCCGCCGCGTCGATCAGTATGTGGCTGGCCCACCCGCCGACCTTGAGCAGGGCGGCCACTCGGCTGTCGGCGAGTGTCGCGTCGACGCCCTCGCCGACCGCCACCACCGTGCCGACCGCGTCGTAGCCCGGCACGAAGGGGAACGGAGGCTGGTCGTAGTACCGCCCGCGGCGCATCTGCTGCTCGGCGAAGGAGACCCCGGTCGCCTCCATGCGGATGACCACCTGGCCCGGGCCGGCGGGGGGCACGACGCCGTATCGGATCTGGAGCCCCTCCGGCTCGACCCTGCCGGGCAGTACGACCTCGACGAGCCGTTCGGCCTTCGCGTTGTCCAGGGTGCTCGCGGTGCTCAAGCTGTCCACGGTGCTCACGGTGTCCTCCACTGCTTCCCCGACGGTTATGGTTATGTGCTGTCGTGTTCGTTATAAGGTCTAACATACCCACGGGATGGGCGTCAATAACCTTGGTGATAGCCTCTAACTGGAGCTGGTGGCTGTGGTGGCGAGGATGTGGAGAGGTGGCTGGTCGTGGCGGAAACGGGTGGCGGGGGTACCCCGCGGGAGCGGTATCGGGCCCAGGTGCGCGCGGAGATCAAGCAGCATGCGTGGGAGCAGATCGGCACGGCGGGCGCCTCCGCGTTGTCGCTGAACGCGATCGCGAAGCAGATGGGGCTGAGTGGTCCGGCGCTCTACCGGTATTTCGCGGGACGGGACGAACTGATCACCGAGTTGGTCCGGGACGCCTACCGCAGCTTGGCCGACACCCTGCGTGCGGTGGTCGACGGTAAGGCATCCGGAAAGGGCGCCCAGGGCGCGCCGCTCGCCCCCGACCTCGCCAAGCTCGCGCACGCGCTGCGCGGCTGGGCCCTGGAGGATCCCAACCGTTACTTCCTCGTCTACGGCACCCCCGTGCCGGGCTATCACGCGCCCGACGACACCACCGTCATCGCCGACGAGATCATGCGCATGCTCCTCGACGCCTGCATGGCGCTCCCCGGGGATCGCGAACCGGCGCCCTTCGCGGCGCACCTCGCCGAACACCGGCAGTGGGGCGAGGGTCATCCCGCCCCGCCGGCCGTGCTCCACAAGGCGGTGACGTTCTGGACCCGGTTGCACGGCGTGCTGTCCCTGGAAGCCGCGGGCCACTTCAACGGAATGGGCTTCGACCCGGCCCGGCTCTTCGACGCCGAACTCGACGATCTCCTGAACGGCTAGCCCAAATGGCTTGATTCCAGGTCGAGTTGAGGCACAGTCCTCGTTGGACTCGCCGCCGTCCGGCCCGGCCGCCTCATCCCCGTCAGGCCCCGCCGCCCCGGAGTGCCGCTCCGCCCCGCCGCCTCACCGGTACAGCGCGTCCACCTCGGCCTCATACGCCTCCTCGATCGCCCGGCGCTTCAGCTTCAGGGACGGGGTGAGCAGGCCGTGTTCCTCGGTGAACTGGTGGGCCAGTATGCGGAACGTACGGATCGATTCCGCCTGCGAGACCAGGGTGTTGGCGGCCACCACCGCGCGCCGCACCTCGGTCTCCAGGTCGGGGTCGCGGACCAGCTCGGACGGGGTGAGCGGGGGCTTGCCGCGCATGGCGAGCCAGTGGTCGATACCCTCCTGGTCGAGGGTGACCAGGGCCGCGATGTACGGGCGGTCGTTGCCGACCACGATGCACTGGGCGACCAGGGGATGCGCCCGTACCCGTTCCTCCAGGGCGACCGGAGACACGCTCTTGCCGCCCGACGTCACCAGGATCTCCTTCTTGCGCCCGGTGATGGTGAGGTAGCCGTCCTCGTCCAGCGCGCCGATGTCCCCGGTGGACAGCCAGCCCTCCCTCAGCACCGCCTCGGTGGCCTTCGGCTCGTTGAGGTAGCCGGAGAAGATCTGTCCACCGTGGACCCACACCTCTCCGTCGTCGGCGATGTGGACCGTGGTGCCCGGGATGGGCTGGCCGACCGTGCCGTACCGGGTGCGCTCGGGAGGGTTGGCGGTCGCGGCAGCCGTCGACTCGGTCAGACCGTAGCCCTCGTAGACCGTGACGCCGGCGCCCTCGAAGAACAGGCCGAGCCGGCGCCCCATACTGGAGCCGCCCGACATGGCGTGCCGCACCCGCCCGCCCATCGCCTCGCGGACTTTTCCGTACACCGTTTTCTCGAAGAACTGGTGTTGCATGCGCAGTGCCGCCGAGGGGCCGGGGCCGACGCCGAAGGCCTTCTGCTCCATGGCCTCCGCGTACTTGACCGCGATGTCCACGGCCTTGTCGAAGGGGCCGGTCTTCCCCTCGGCCTCGGCTCTGCGCCGGGCCGCGTTGAAGACCTTCTCGAAGATGTAGGGGACCGCGAGGATGAAGGTCGGCCGGAAGGACCGGAGGTCGGGGAGCAGCGCGGACGCGGAGAGGGCGGGCTGGTGCCCCAGTTTCACCCGGCCCCGGATCGCCGCGACCTCCACCATGCGCCCGAACACGTGGGCCAGCGGCAGGAAGAGGAGAGTGGACGCCTCGTCGCCGGGGCGGGAGTGGAACACCGGCTCCCAGCGGGAGATCAGCATGTCGGTCTCGAACATGAAGTTGGCGTGGGTGATCACACACCCTTTGGGGCGTCCTGTGGTGCCCGAGGTGTAGATGACGGTCGCCACCGACTCCGGCGTCACGGCCCGCCGGTGGCGGTGCACCACCTCGTCGTCGATGGACCCGCCCAGACCGAGCAGCCCTTCCAGCGCCCCGGTGTCCAACTGCCACAGCCGTTTCAGGTGGGGGAGGCGATCGACGACCGAGCCGATCGTCATCGAATGGTCCTCGTGCTCCACCACACAGGCCGTGGCCTCGGAGTCGTGCAGCATCCAGAAGACCTGCTCGGCGGAGGACGTCGGATAGATCGGGACCGACTGGGCGCCGATGGTCCACAGGGCGAAGTCGAAGAGTGTCCACTCGTACCGGGTGCGAGCCATGATCGCGACCCGGTCCCCGAAGCGCACACCATCCGCGATCAGCCCCTTGGCGAGGGCGAACACCTGGTCCCGGAACTGGGCCGAGGTCACGTCCTGCCAGTGCCCCGCTCCGTCCTTGCGGCAGAGGGCGATGCGTCGCGGGTCGTCCAGGGCATGGTCGAAGACGGCGTCCGCCAGTCCGCCGACCTGAGGCGCCGCGTCCATGGGTGGGACCGTGAACTCGCGCAATGACCTGCCTCCCTCCGGGGTGGCCACTCCCGGTGGCGCTCCGCACAGCGCGGTGACCGTACCCCACGGGCAAGTGCGGTGGCAGGGGTCTTCTGTAAGTCGAGACGTACGGCGTCTTCACAGGTCAGAGGCCGAAACAGGCCCACATGGGGACTGCTCGGGCGCTCAGCTGACTCAAAGGCAGGCTCTGCGCAAGGCAATCTCCACGGAATCTGTACGCTCCGGTCACCCTCGGCCCACGGCTGCACCGTGTTTGGTCCGGACCACGCTCCGTGGTGAGAGCGCTCTCAGACGGGACCTGCCCTGCGGTCAGCCCGTCCCGCGCCCCCGGTGCAGCCGGTCGCCGCCCGCCAGGATCGCCGAGGCCAGCGCGCCCGCGGCCTCCTGCGCGGCCGAGCCCCTCCGATTGTGCAGCAGGACGAAGTCGACGCCGCCGAGGTCCGGCAGACCCGCCCGGGGCGGCAGCGGGTCGAGGCCGGGCGGGATCAGGCCACGGGTGTGGGCCATCACGCCGAGGCCGGCCCGGGCCGCCGCGATCAGACCGCTGAGGCTGCCGCTCGTACAGGCGATGCGCCAGGAGCGACCGTGCTCCTCCAGGACTTCCAGCGCCCGTGCCCGGGTGATGCCGGGCGGCGGGAACAGGATCAGCGGTACCGGGCGCTCCGCGTCGAGGCGCAGGCCCGGCGCCCCGATCCAGCACAGCTCGTCCGTCCACACCAGTTCGCCGTGGCTGTCGCCGTCCCGCCGCTTGGCGAGCACGAGGTCGAGGCGGCCCGCTTCCAGCCGCCGGTGCAGGGTGCCGGACAGTTCGACCGTCAGCTCCAGATCGACCTCGGGGTGGTCGCGACGGAAGGACTGGAGGATCTCCGGCAGCCGGGTCAGGACGAAGTCCTCGGAGGCGCCGAACCGCAGCCGGCCGCGCAGCCGCGTCCCGGTGAAGTAGTTGGCGGCCCGTTCGTGCGCGGCCAGGATCGTCCGGGCGAAGCCCAGCATCGCCTCGCCGTCCTCCGTCAGCCGCACGCTGTGCGTGTCGCGGCTGAAGAGGAGCCGCCCGGCAGCGTCCTCCAGGCGGCGCACATGCTGGCTCACCGTCGACTGCCGCAGCCCGAGCCGCTGTGCGGCCTGCGTGAAGTTCAAGGTCTGCGCGACGGCGAGGAACGTCCGCAGCTGGGTGGCGTCGTACATCCCTCCACGCTAGCGCTGCCCATCGTGGAACGTGATGACAGTGAGAGTGGTGTACGGGATTCCCGATAGGAGGGGCCGGGAGGACCATGGAGACGGCACGCGTACGTACATGGGGAGCCGACGCCGACCGAGCTCGTAGACGCGCCCCGAGCACGTAAGCAACGCATAGACATCCCGAGCAGGTAAGCAACGCGCGCACACCCTGAGCACGTAAGCAACACCCAGACACCCCGAGCACGTAAGCAACATGCAGACATCCCGAGCACGTAAGTGGAGCACATGAGCCGCCGCCGCACCCCGAAGCTGCCTTCCTGGCTGCCGGTCGATCCGTACATCCTGGCGCTGCTCGGCACGGTGGGGCTCGCTGCCGTGCTGCCCGCGTCCGGGGCGGCTGCCCCGGTGGCCAGTGGTGCCTCGACCGGAGCCGTCGCGCTGCTCTTCTTCCTCTACGGCGCCCGGCTCTCGACCCGCGAGGCGATGGACGGCGTACGCCACTGGCGGCTCCACATCACCGTACTGGCCTGCACGTTCATGGCGTTCCCCCTGCTCGGCCTGGCGGCCAGGGGACTCGTTCCGTTCGTCCTGACGCCGGACCTCTACAACGGTCTGCTCTTCCTGTGTCTGGTGCCGTCCACGATCCAGTCGTCGATCGCGTTCACCTCGATCGCCCGTGGCAATGTGCCCGCCGCGATCTGTGCGGGCTCCTTCTCCAGCATCGCCGGAATCGTGGTCACACCGCTGCTCGCGGCCGGCCTGCTCGGCAACAGCGGGGGCGGCCTCTCGGCGGACTCGCTCCTGAAGATCGTGCTGCAACTGCTCGTGCCGTTCCTGGCCGGCCAGTTCCTGCGACGCTGGGTCGGCGGGTTCCTCGTCCGGCACAAGAAGGTGCTCGGGTACGTGGACCGGGGCTCGATCCTGCTTGTCGTGTACAGCGCGTTCAGCGAGGGCATGGTGCGCGGCATCTGGCACCAGGTGAGCGTGGTCAGGCTCGGCGCACTGCTCTGTGTGGAGGCCGTCCTGCTGGCCGCGATGCTCGCACTGACCTGGTACGGGGCGAAGCGGCTCGGGTTCGACCGGGGCGACCGGATCGCGATCCAGTTCGCCGGGTCGAAGAAGAGCCTGGCCGCCGGACTCCCCATGGCCAGCGTCCTGTTCGGCGCCCAGGCCTCGCTCGCGGTGCTGCCGCTGATGCTGTTCCACCAGATGCAGCTGATGGTCTGCGCGGTGATCGCCAAGCGCCGCGCCCGCGACCCGCTGCCTGAGCCGCGGCCCGCGGAGGCGGACCCGGCTCCCGCCGGGCAGGGCAGCGGCTCGGGCGTACGGGCGGGCAGCTAGGGAACGTCCGTGAGGGCGGGCCGGCCCGGCCGCCGCACCCGGTCCCGGGCCGGCTGCGGCACCTCGTCCCGGGTCAGGTGCCCCACTTGATCCCGGGTCAGCCGCCACACCTGGTCCATGCCGGTCTCGGCCGGGGCGAGGGCCTCCTTGGGGCGGCGCTCGTACGCGGTGAAGCCGAGCCGGGCGGGCACGGCCGCGCTCGGCAGGTTGGCGGCGTCGTGCACGATCTCGACGACATCGACCCCGAGCAGCCGGAAGGCCAGCTCCGTCAGTGTCCGCGTGGTGCGGGTGGCCAGTCCGCGGCCGGTTGCGGACGGATGCAGCCAGTACCCGATCTCGCGCAGACCGTCCTGGTTCTCATCACGCCGGAACAGCCCGCACATCCCGACGATGGCACCGTCGAGGGTGATCGCGTAGGCGTAGGCCGCACCGGTCGCCCACAGTTCGGTGCGCTTGGTCAGGAACTGGGCGGTTCGGTCCCGGCTGTGTTCGGACACCCAGGGCATCCAGGGGCGCAGGTGTTCCAGCGACTCATCGATGACGCGAAACAGCTCCGCGAGGTCCGCCTCACCGGCGAACGCGCGCAGCGCGAGCGTGTCGTCCAGGCTGATGATCCGAGGTGGTGGCTCCATGCGGTGATGATCTTACGAAGGGGCGCTCGGAGGCAATGGGATTCAACGGCTCCAGGCCTCCGCCTCCGATCCCGTGTCCCGTGTCCTGTGCCCTGTGCCCTGTGCCCTGTGCCCCGGGCCCTGTGCCCCGGGCCCCGGGCCCGTGCCCTCGGGCCGCTGCCCCCCCGGCCCCTGGGTTTCCCTCCCGGGGCGGTCCGCCCCGGGCCCTCGTCCTCCCCGTTCGCCGTGCGGGCATGGCCAGAACAGGTCCCCGGTCTCTGGTGTGGATCATCGAGGCCGGTACGGTGCCGCCATGACCGCACTCGAAGGCGAGCCCGCCCTTCTCGACCCCGCGCACACCGCGCTCGTCCTCGTCGATCTGATGGACCGGATCACCGCGCTGCCCCTCGCCCCCCGCTCCGGGGATCAAGTGGTCGCTGTATCAAGGGAGTTGGCGGAGAGATTCCGCGCGGCAGGGTCGACCGTCGTGCTGGTGCGGGTGGAACGGCCCGGAGTTGCCGTGCAGCCGCCCGGCAGTGATCTCGTGGGCGGCCTCGCGCAGGACGGCGACCTGGTCGTGGTGAAGCGCACCGTAGGCGGATTCCACCGGACCGGTCTGCACGAGTCGCTCGCCGAACGCGGCGTCACCACCCTCGTGTTCGGCGGCATCGCCACCAACCTCGGTGTCGAGTCGACGGCCCGCGCCGCCGCCGACCACGGCTATGAGCTGCTGTTCGTCGAGGACGCGATGGCGGCCCTGACCGAGGACGAGCACCGGGCCGCGGTCGCCCTGAACTTCCCGCGCCTCGGCCGCGTCGTCGCCGCGACCGCCGTCGGGTTCGGCTGAGCGCATGCCCAAGTTCTCGATATCCGCAGCCGGTTCACGTCCCTGCACCCTCGTCGTCTGCCGCGGCTGCTGCTGCGGGGACGCCCGCAAGACCCCCGGCACCGATCACGCGCGCCAGTTGGAGCGGCTGCGTGGCGCGGCCGCCGAGTCCGGTGGACGGATCGCCGTACGCACCACCGACTGCCTCGGCCCCTGCGGCCAGGCCAATGTGATCGTGGTGCAGCCGTCCGGCCGGGCCCGCCAGAGCGGGGCCCGCGCGGCCTGGATCGGCTGGGTCCTGGACGACGACGCCACCGACGACATCCTGGCCTGGGCCGAGCAGGGTGGCCCCGGAGTCGCCGAGCCCCCGGCCACCCTCGCCCTCCAGATGATCCCGGCCCCCGCCGAGGCCCGCAGGCGCGCGCGGTAGAGCGGTAGAACGGGAGAGCGGGAGAGCGGGAGAGGGGGTCAGACGCCCGAGTGCAGGGTGATGCGCTCGTCCCCCGCGTACACGTTCATGGAGCTGCCGCGCAGGAAGCCGACCAGCGTCAGGCCCGACTCGACGGCCAGGTCGACGGCCAGCGAGGACGGCGCGGAGACGGCTGCGAGGACCGGGATGCCTGCCATGACCGCCTTCTGGGCGAGCTCGAACGAGGCCCGGCCCGACACGAGCAGGATGCAGTGCGACAGCGGAAGCCGGTCGTCCTGGAGAGCACGGCCGACCAGCTTGTCCACCGCGTTGTGCCGGCCCACGTCCTCGCGTATGTCCAGCAGTTCGCCCTCGGGCGAGAACAGCGCTGCGGCGTGCAGGCCTCCGGTCCGGTCGAAGACCCGCTGCGCCGCGCGCAGCCGGTCGGGGAGGCTCGCGAGCAGTTCGGGCTCCACCCGGACCGGGGGAGTGTCGGCGATCGGGAAGCGGGCCTGGGTACGGACGGCGTCCAGGCTGGCCTTGCCGCACAGGCCGCACGAGGATGTCGTGTACACATTGCGTTCGAGGGTGATGTCGGGGACCTCGACATCCGGCGCGAGCCGTACATCGACCACGTTGTAGGTGTTCTGTCCGTCCGCCGTGGCCCCGGCGCAGTACACGATGGACCGGAGCTCGGACGCGGCGCCGAGCACTCCTTCGCTCACCAGGAACCCGGCGGCGAGCGCGAAGTCGTCGCCGGGGGTGCGCATCGTGATCGCGAGCGGCTTTCCGTTCAGCCGGATCTCCAGCGGCTCCTCGGCCACCAGGGTGTCCGGGCGGGCCGACACCACCCCGTCCCGGATGCGGATGACGCGGCGGCGCTCGGTGACCCGTCCCATGTCTCAGTCCCTCGATCGCTCTCGTTGAACCCGTCGAACTTTTCAGGTTCGCACTCTCGTCAGTTTCGCGTCTGCATGTGCTGGAAGCCGAATCGGCCCATGGTGCAGAGGCTGCCGTGGGTCACCGGGCTGTGGTACGGCGGGCTGACCCATGACGCTCTCATTGTCCTGCACATGGAGGGTGAGGTCGCCGCCGACGTCGCAGCACACGCGCTCGGTGTCGGTGTACGCCGACATGCCCGCCTCGGCGCGCCGCGAGCCTGCGAGGGTGCGGGGGTACGGGGAGTGCGGCGAGGCCGACCGAATCCGAGTGCGGCCTTCGGTGCTTCCTTCCAACTCGCCTGCATCGGCGGTCTGTTCGGGTGTCGGACGTCCGGGCGAGGGGGCGGCGGGCGCGTGCACCGCCCGCAGGGTCGGAACCGGGGGACCGGTGGCCGTCCCGGGGAGGAGGAGGCGCGGTAGATGGAGCGCGGAAGACGGAACCGTAGAGGTCATTCGTCGGCAGAATATTGTCTACAGTATGCGGATGCGCTTCCCGAGGGTTACGACGCGCGTCGCACTCCGCGCGGGCGTCCCGGGGCGAAACGCTGACACAAGGCTCCAAAGGTGCGGCAGTGAATCCTGTTGGATCTCGCGCCCCTGTACCCATCAGTAGCCACGAAGACTGGATGGCTCCGGATGTCAGCAGTAAATGCTCGTACCGAGGGGATCCGCCATGACCGGCATGCGAGGCTCACGTCTTGTCGCAGTCGGGCACTACCAGCCCGCCAAGGTGCTCACCAATGACGACCTCGCCGAGCTGGTCGACACCAGCGACGAATGGATCAGCAGCCGGGTCGGCATCCGTACCCGGCATGTCGCGGGGCCGGACGAGCCCGTGGACGAACTGGCCGCGCACGCCGGAGCGAAGGCGCTGGCCGGCGCGGGCCTGACTCCCGCCGACATCGATCTCGTACTGGTCGCCACCTCCACGGCCACCGACCGTTCCCCGAACACGGCGGCCCGGGTCGCCTCACGCCTCGGCATGGGCTCGCCCGCGGTTCTCGACCTCAATGTGGTCTGCGCCGGATTCACCCACGCCCTGGCCACCGCCGACAGCCTGGTGCGCACCGGGACCGCCAGGCGCGCCCTCGTCATCGGCGCGGACAAGATGACGGCGGTCACCGACTGGAGCGACCGCAGCACCTGCGTCCTGGTCGGCGACGGCGCGGGCGCGGCGGTCGTCGAGGCGAGCGAGGAAGCGTTGATCGGACCGGTGCTCTGGGGTTCGGTGCCGGAGATGGGTCACGCGGTACGGATCGAGGGCAGCCCGCCGGTGTTCGCACAGGAGGGCCAGTCCGTGTACCGCTGGGCCACCACGCAACTGCCGCCCATCGCCCGCCAGGTGTGCGAGCGTGCGGGGCTCACCCCCGAGGATCTCGCCGCGGTGGTGCTCCACCAGGCCAACCTGCGGATCATCGAGCCCGTCGCACGCAAGATCGGCGCCGTGAACGCGGTCATCGCCCGCGATGTCGTCGAATCCGGCAACACCTCGGCGGCCAGCATCCCGATGGCCCTGTCCAAGCTGGTGGAGCGCGGCGAGATCACCACCGGCGACCCGGTCCTCCTCTTCGGCTTCGGCGGCAACCTGTCGTACGCGGGGCAGGTCGTACGCTGCCCGTGACACACCTCGCGGTTGGCCCGCCCGAGCAGGCCAGGGCCGAGGCCGCCGCACTCACGGGGTTCCTGCGGCCCGGCTGCGCTCAACCGCGAGGCCCGGCTGCGCTCAACCGCGCGGCCCGGCTGCGCTCAACCGCGCGGCCCGGCTGCGCTCAACCAGTCAGGCGCTTGCGCCAGTCCAGCGGTGTGAGGTCGAGGGCGCGGCCGGGATCACCGTCCCACTCCACCGACAGGCCGCACCGCTCCACCGCGGCCACCACCTCGCGGCCCACGGACGCGGTGGTCTCCGGCAGACCGTCGAACCCGCCGTAGTGCAGGGTCAGTCCGTGTCCGGAGGCCGCCGCGTCGGTGCTCTGGGCGTGGAAGTACACGAAGCCGCGAGCCCGTGGCGATCCCGCCGCACCGATCTCCGACTGGCCGCAGGAGCGGCAGCAGGTGAAGTTCTCCCGCGCCGTGATGCCCGTCGCCTCCAGCGCGGCGAAGGCCCGGGTGAGCCGCTCGGGGTCGGTCTCGCCCTGCCAGGTGGCCTGTTCGGCGACGCGCTCCAGCCATATGCGGTCCACCAACTGCTGTGCCTGCGCGAGCGATATGGGGTGGACTCCATCGGACACCAGATAGTCCTCGGCCAGCTCCGCGAGCTCCGCCCGCGTCGCATAGCCACCCGTCATGACCTGACGTACGTGGGTTTCGAGCAGCTCCCGGTCCTCATCCGTGAGGTCCAACTCGGGGACGGCGGCCGGAGGTTCGAACTCCATCCGCTCCCACTCAAGCCCCGCGTTCCAGTCCGCGCGGGCGCGGGCCCACCCGGTCATGGCCGCGATCACCGGGTCCGGTGAGCCGAGCGTCGCCCGGAAGTGCCGGTCGTAGGCCCCGTCGCGGTACTCCAGCGTGTAGGACCCCGACCCGGCCCCCGCCCCCGAGCCAATGCCCGTGGCTTCGCTCTCGTGCCACACCTGGACGAACACGTCCGGTCGATCCGGTATCCGCTGGAGCACCAGGAACCGGTCGCCCTCGGCACCGATCTGGCGCACCAGATCGGCGAGTTGAGCTGCCGTGACCGTGCTGTGCCGTCGGCCGTTCTCCGTGTCCACCGTGATCGCGAGCATGTGGCCAACTGTCGCACCCGCCACTGACAACGCCCTCGCAGCAGCCTCCGCACGGACCCCCGTACGGCCCCGGTACGCCCTCCCCGCACGGCCTCCGTAGGTACCCCGTACCGGAGGAACCTCCGGGCCCCGCCACCGGCCTCAGAGCCAGCGCCGGGCCGATTCCACGCTGTCGCCCCCGCTGGTGTTGAACGCGATCGCGGCCCCCGGAGCGTGCCGGCGGACCAGGTTCACCACCAACTCGAAGAAGGTGAGCAGCGGTTCGGGCTTGCGGATGCCGCCACCGATGACGACGACGTCCCACGCCCGCTCGGTCAGCGCGGCCACCACCGTGGACTCGGCCGTGTCGTCCGGCTTGATCAGCGCCATGGACGCCTCGATGCCGTGCGCGGCGAACCGGGCCAGTTCCTCGTCGAGGAGGGCGCGCAGACCGTCCCCGTCGAGGCCGGGGACGGTGTGCGGGTCGAAGCCGAGAATCAGAGTGGAAGCCATGCTCCGAAGGACGTCCGGCCGGGCCGCCGAGTTGCGCCCCGCAGGGACCGGATCAGGCCGGCGAACGTGCTGGGAGGATTGCGCTCGTAGACTGTAGACGATAACCAATCTGCATGGTCGGCCGTACGCCCGTGGTGCAACCCGTGGTGCAAGAGGGGTAGGCGATGGTGTCCGCAGGACTGCCGCAGGGAACCGTGCCCAAGCTGGAGCGGCCCGGGCCGCTGCGTGAGCGCGTCTACGAAGCCCTCCTCGAACTGATCACCACCCGCGCCCTGCGCCCCGGCCAGCACCTGGTCGAGAGCGAACTCGCGGGCCAACTCGGGGTTTCCCGGCAGCCGGTGCGCGAGGCGCTCCAGCGGCTCAATACCGAAGGGTGGGTCGATCTGCGGCCCGCGCAGGGCGCGTTCGTGCACGAGCCCACCGAGGAGGAGGCCGACCAACTGCTCTCGGTGCGTACGGTCCTGGAGGCCGAGGCGGCCCGGCTCGCCGCGGCCAACTCCGGCGCGGCCGGGATCGCGGCCCTGGAGAAGCTGTGCGCCAAGGGCGAGCAGGCCGCCGCGGACGGCGACGTGGACCTGGCGGTGGCGACCAACGCCGAGTTCCACGCCAAGGTCATGGAGCTCGCCGGGAACGTGGTGCTCGCCGAGCTCGCGGGCCAGGTCGACCGACGAGTGCGCTGGTACTACACGCCGGTCGCCCGCCAACGCGGCAAGCAGTCCTGGATCGAGCACCGGGATCTGATCGCCGCGTTCTCGGCGCACGATGAGCGCCGTGCCACGGAGGTCATGCGCGCCCACACCGAGCACACGCGCACGACCTACCACGAGCGGTCCGACCGGGCCTGACCCGACCTGACTGCACCGGGCCGACGCAGGCGCCGACGGGGTGCGGCGTACAGCGTGCGGCGTACGAGACGTGGTGCGGCCGGCTCGGACTGGCCCAGCTCCGGGGCGGCCGTACGTGCAGGGGCCCGCATCACCTCACGGCTATGGAGCCGAGGCCGCCGCCGAACAGGCCGCTCAGCAGCTTGCCGCTCCAGACCAGGTCGTAGTTGGTGGCGCTGCAGAGGTCGCGCCTCGGCCCCAAGCTGCGCACCACCGCCGGACATCGCGCGGCGGGGCCGCGAGTGGCACGGTGGGAAGGGGAACGGGAAGGGGTGGAGCGGTGCGGACGGGGCGGGCGAACGAGCCCCGCTGTAGGCGCGAGGCGAGCCCGCACCTACGCACGGCCCCAGGCACCGCCTCTACGCCCGCCCCCCCCCCCGCGATCACGTGACGTCACTCACCTTCACGCCCTGTACGTGCCGAACCGCCCTCCAACTCACTACCGTCCGGTAACACAAGCCATCGCACCCCCGCCCCGACAGCCTGCGCACCGAGAGCGGAGACCCTCATGGCACCCAGTCCCAGCCCCGCACCCAGCCCCAGCCCCAGCCCCGCACCGGCTTCCCGCCCCGCACCCGGTACCACTCGGACACCTGGCAGCGGCCCCGCACCTGGCAGCGGCCCCGCCGGGAAGTCCGCCCCCCTCGTTCTCAAGCCCGGCACCGCCTGGTCCGACGCCTGGGGGCGCAGTCGGGCCGTCGCCCCCGAGGCCTTCCGGGACGACCGTGTCCTGAACCTCTGGGCCGGCCAGTGGCACACCGACGGCCGGGCACTCGCCGCCTCATCCCCGGTCGACGGCACCCCCATCGCGGGCCCGCCCCGCCTCGACGGGCCCGCCGCCGGGCAGGCAGTACGCGCCTCGCTCGATCAGCACCGGGCCTGGCGCCACGTGGCGCTCGCCGAGCGCCGGGCCCGCGTGGGCGCCACCCTCGACGCCCTGGCCGAACACCGCGAGCTGCTCGCCCTCCTTCTCGTCTGGGAGATAGGCAAGCCCTGGCGCCTCGCCCAGGCGGACGTGGACCGGGCGATCGACGGCGTCCGCTGGTACGCCGACAGCATCGACACGATGCTGGACGGCCGCACCCCGCTCCCCGGCCCGGTGTCGAACATCGCGAGCTGGAACTACCCGATGTCGGTCCTGGTCCACGCGATGCTGGTGCAGGCGCTCGCAGGCAACGCCGTCATCGCGAAGGCCCCGACCGACGGCGGCGTCGCCTGCCTCACCCTGGCGGCCGCCCTGGCCGTGCGCGAGGGAATCCCGATCACGCTGGTCAGCGGCAGCGGGGGAGAGCTGTCCGAAGCCCTGGTGCGCTCCCCGGAGATCGGCTGCGTCTCCTTCGTCGGCGGCCGGGACACGGGCGCCCGGATCGCCACCGCCGTCGCCGACCTCGGCAAGCGGCACATCCTGGAACAGGAGGGCCTGAACACCTGGGGCATCTGGAACTTCAGCGACTGGGACGCCCTCGCCGCAGTCGTCCCCAAGCTCTTCGACTACGGCAAGCAGCGCTGCACCGCCTACCCCCGGTTCGTGGTCCAGCGCTCCCTGTTCGACCAGTTCCTCGCCGCCTACCTGCCGGCCGTACGCTCCGTGAGCCTCGGCCATCCCCTGGCCGTCGAGCACCCCGAACAGGCCCTGCCCGCACTGGACTTCGGGCCGCTCATCAACGCGGCGAAGGCCAAGGAGCTCGGCGACCAGGTGGCCGAGGCCATCGACCGGGGCGCCGTCCCGCTGCACCGCGCGACCCTGGCCGACGGCCGCTTCCTGCCAGGCCAGGACACCGGCGCCTATCTGCCGCCGGTCACCCTCCTGAACCCGCCGCCGTCCTCGCCGCTCTTCCACGCGGAGCCATTCGGCCCGGTCGACACCATCGTGCTGGTCGACACGGAGGCGGAGCTGCTCGCCGCGATGAACGCCTCCAACGGCGCGTTGGTCGCCACTCTGTCGACCGACGACCCGGAGACGTACGACCGCCTGGCTCCGCACATCCGGGCGTTCAAGGTCGGAAGGGGCAAGCCCCGCTCGCGCGGCGACCGCGAGGAGCTGTTCGGCGGCTTCGGCGCGTCGTGGCGCGGAGCGTTCGTCGGGGGCGAGCTGCTCGTGCGGGCCGTGACCGAGGGCCCGGCCGGTGAGCGCGCTCCCAGCAACTTCCCGGCGTACCAGCTGATCCCGTAGAACACCGGGCCCCCGCGCCGGCCTCCCGCGCTGTGCCCCCCCCCGCACAGAGCCGGGCCCCCGCATCGAGCCGGGCCCCCGCATCGAGCCGGGCCCCCGCGCCGAGCCCCAACGTCGGGCCCAGGACTCAGGGGCCCCGCGACTCCGGGACTCAGGGCCCCACGACTCCGGACCGGCATGGCGATCTCACCCGATGCCCTGCCGGTCCGGTTCCAGGGCGAAGCCCCGCTCGGCCTCCGGGACCGCGAGCATGACGGCCTGTGCGAGCAACTCCCGCTGCCGCAACAGCGGTTGGCGCCTTTCTCCGGGCGCGATCCGGAGCAGATCGTCGAGGCCCGCCATGATGCGACGGGTGACCTGCGGGCTGCCGACCGCGCAGAGCCGGATTTCGGCGAAGGCGAGATCGACGAGGTCGGCCCAACTCGGCACATCCTGCACCAGCCTGATCTCGCCCTTGCCGTCCGGATGGCCGACGGCGCCGAGCGGCCGGTTGGCCAGCACCGTGAGCAGCTGGACGATCCGGTCGAGGCAGAGCACGGCGGTGGTCGGGTCGTTGATGGCGTGGGACAGCGCCCGCAGAGCGATGTCGCAGAGCTGGCGCAGCCCGAACGCCAGGTCCTGGTGGAACGTACGCTCCACGCCGACCATCACCGTGTAGCGCAGCGCGCTCCGGGTCGGCCCGTCGCCCTGCCCGCTCCCGTGCACCGAGAGCAGCGGCGTACCCGGCACCACGAAGTCCCCGATGCGGGGGAGCAGTCGGAGCACCACGCCCTGAGCCTTGGCGGCGCGCACGAGCCGGGCGATGTTGACGTCCCGCAGCACCCCGGACTGCCCGACGTAACCGATGCGCCCGCGCTCCGGACCCACCAGCGCCTCGTCGAAGTCGCCCCGCGGCATCCGGTCCAGGACCCGCAGGCACTCACCCGTGATCCGGTCGACGACGTGTCCGACGCGCATGAGCCGCAGCGTCGAGTTCACGTACGCGATGAACAGGAAGAGGCTCAGCGCGACCATCAGCAGCGTGAGGACGCTCTGCACGATGGGCACGGTGGTCACGTGCCGCGCCTCGGCCTCGCTCTCGAACGAGGTGAGGACGAGCAGCGACAGCGTGAACGTGGACAGGAAGACCGCGAAGGTCAGCTTGGTGATGCGGGACCGGACGAAGATCCGCACCACGCGCGGGCTGAACTGGCCGCTCGCCATCTGCACGGCGACCAGCGAGATGCTGAACACCACACCGATGAAGGTCATCATCGCCGAGCTGACCGTGCTGACCACGGGCTTGATGTCATTGACGATCCGGATGAGTTCGTCGATCTCGGCGAGGTTCTGATGCTCCTGGAGCAGCCGGACGATGGCCGCGTCGAGTGCGGACGCGCCGGTCCACAGCACGAAGATCAGCACCATGGCGGCGGTGGGCGCGAACCAGAAGGTGTCGCGCAGGTGCTCGCGCAGCGGCGAGAGCGCGCGCGGCCGCCGGTACCCCTTGCCCCTGCGGGCGCGGGCGCCCTCGCCGCCGCCCTCGCTCGCGCCGCCGTCCCTGCCGCCGCCATCGGCGTCGCTGTTGCCCTCGCCCTTGCTGTTGCTCACCCGGCGAGGCTAGGCGTGCGTCGCGAGGCGGAGGCCGCCACGCCACCCAGTGGTCCCACAGACGTACACACATTGGTCCTCACGGAGTACGAATCGGTACATCCGCGCCGGAAGAATGGAAGACAACGAACACGACGCACTCGACTGATCACCTGATCACCCCACCCTCGCCCGAGCAGAACCAGGAGCGATCGCCATGCCTCCGAAGCGCACTCCCCGCCGGCCCCGGACCATCGTCATCACGGTCGTGTCGGTCCTGGTGGCCCTGGGATTCGCGGCGGTCGTGGCCGTACCGGCGGCGAAGGACTGGTACCAGAACCGCCACGACGAGGCCGCCTCCTACCGCTCGGGCCAGGAGGCGAAGGGCGACCGGGCCTCCGTGCCCCGCTGGCTGCCGGACGGGGCCAAGCGCATCGAGTACGCGATGAAGACCACCGGCGGCGACCGCCTCATCAAGGCCACGCTGCCCTCGCCCGCCCTTCCCGCCACCTGCACGCCCCACAAGCCGGACACGGCACCGCGCCCCCCGGCCATCAGGTCGACCTGGTTCCCCAAGAACGCCGAGCAGCGCGTGGCGGCCCGCTGCGGCCTGTACTACGCGTACATGGAGGGGAACACCCTGTACGCCTGGCAGGCGAACGACGACTGGGTCGCGGCGAGGGGGGCCTGACGCTCGCCTGACCACGCAATATGCGGGTGAACAGCACCTCGAACCCCTGGTAGAGTTCTCTATGTCGCCGCGGGGAACACACCGCGAAGACAGACACCTTGTCCGGGTGGCGGAATGGCAGACGCGCTAGCTTGAGGTGCTAGTGCCCTTTATCGGGCGTGGGGGTTCAAGTCCCCCCTCGGACACCAGCTGGGGACGTTCACGAGATCGTCCCGAAGCGTTCACGAATTACCGGTCGAGTCACGTTACTCGCCGGTATTTCGTCGTTTCTGGGGCCTCGAGCCTCGTGATCGGCCCGATGAGGGGGTGAGGCGGTGGCGGTCCAGGCACTGCACCTCTCACCTGCGGAAACAGGACATGCCTGCGCGACGGCTGGTAGCCGTGACGCAGGCATGTGGGGTTTACAGGGGGCGGAGCGCGGCGGAGGCTCGACCTGCTCGGCCGGAAGCGGTCGCGCCTGGAGCGGGGCGGAAGGCTCACTGGGTTGGGTTGTGGCGCTCTGCGTGCCGGCTTTGCGGGGCTGGATGCCCTGGTCGCGGAGGAACCGTCGGATGGCTCTGAGGTTCGCCACGAAGATGATGACGGTGTTGAGCAGGGTCTGTGCGACGCGTCCGTGCGGCAGGCGGAGCTGGGGATTGTCGATGCTGTCGAGGGCGGACTTCTTGAGGTTGCCGTTGCCGCCCTCGTTCTGACTGCGCAGTCCGGACCAGGCTTCCTGCCACAGAGGGGTGAACAGGGGGTATTTCTGCCGCCACTTGGCCAACACGGTGCCTGGGACGGTGATGCTCTTCCCCCTGCAGATGTCGGGGTAGACGGGGGTGTCCCGCTTGGGCCTTGGGATGGTGGGCAGGGCTGCCGGGGTACGGACAGTGGGAGCGTCGAGGTCGACGACGGTGGACGGGCGTGGCTGGGGCCGGCGGTAGCAGGTGACCGTGGCGTGGGACCCGAGGGCGGGGCACTGGCGACGCTGGTCCCCTGCGGGCCCGTACTCCTTGATCTTGGTCTGGTAGTCCTTCCGGGACTGGATCAAGTTGAGTGCATGGGCTCGGTCCTCGTCCGTGCGGCTGTCGATGTATGTGGCGCCCGCAGTGATGAGCGGGGTGGGCATCAGCGGGCAGTAGAACTCGCCGCCGACCAGCTGCATGCCGCGGAACTCTCCCTGCCGGTCGACCTTGTCGTCGTTGTAGTGCTTCACCGCGTTGAGGCCGAGTTTGAGCAGCTGCAGATGCAGGTTGTGAGGCTTGGCCTGGGTGATGCCCCGGTCGGCGCAGAACAGGTCTTTGACCAGGCCTCGTTCGAAGGCCGGCTGGATGGCGCGCAGGGCGGCCGGGCCGGGTTCGGTGCCCGGGGTGTGAAGGATCATGCCGAGGCAGACCGCGGGGTGGGCGTCGGCGAGGTCGGCATGGCGTAGCGGAACTCTCTCTTCTCCGGCGCCTTGGCCCTTTTCTCCTGTTTCGACTTGGTCTTGCGAGGCGGTGGCTTGTTCGCCGTGCCACGCCGGGTGCCAGTGTTCGTGGAAGCCGCAGGTTTGCCGCTGGGTCCCGCCTTCTTCTGCTTCTTCTGCGTTCCTCGCTTCACGTACATCCCGGCGGTGATCTCAAGCGAGGCCCGGTCCTGGTGGTAGTCCGGCTCTTTGCCCCAGAGGAGGGCCTTGGATCCTGGAGACAGGGCGAAGAAGAGTGTCTCCCATGCGTCGTTGATGTTCGCGCTCTTGCCCATGTACTGCGACAGGATCAGGCCGATCAGCACTGTGCGGAACGGGAAGCCCTTCGGGCCTGGCCGGTGCTCGTTGGAGGGAAGGCGTTCCAGTACTCCGCTGTGGCGCACGAGGTCGAAGACCTGCCTCACAACGCGGTCGCTGAGGGTACGGCCGGGGGCCTGCGGTGCAGGGCGTAAGGCGAGGCCGGTACGCCGGCAGGGTTTGTCCTTCTGGTTCTTCCTGCTCATGCCGCCGCCCCCTCAACAAATCGGATGCCTCCGCTTCGGGCACGTCGTGGAGGAAGACGAGGTATCGCGAGAGGCTGTGCAGGGTCCCGAGTCCCGACGCTTTGAGGATCACCTTCAGCGGAATGCCTGCATTCAGCGGTTCGACGAGCCAGGTCGTACGCAGCCGCTGGGTCTGCAGCACTGCACCGTCACAACGGCCGATGATCCGCGGATTACCTGGCCAGCCAGTCCGATGCGATGTGCTTGCTGGTGCGGTCCTGCCAGTCTGTGCGTAAGCCAGCAGGCGATTCGACACAGCGACCTCCAGGCGCAAGGCCCATGACAGGCGGCCGGTTAACCGGCCGCTGGTGTCAGTGTCGATCACGATCTGAAGGAATGCATCTTTATGACCGGAGGCCGAGCGCGCACGGCGCCGCCATGGAGCTACGCCGTCGATCCGGAGGAGTGGCCGGATGCCCGGATCGCCGGGGAGCCCGCCGCGGCGGTGGTCCAGACGATTGCCCGCCGCCTCGCCGCCGCCTTGCGCGAGAGGCCGGAGCTCTCGCTGCGTGCCCTGGCCGCCCAGAGCAACGTCGGCAGACAGACCATCGGCGATCTGCTGGCGGGCGCCACCTGGCCGGATGTGCTGACGGTCTGCCGACTGGAACGGGCCCTGGGCCTGGCGCTTTGGCCCGGATCGAATGCGACCCAATGTGCTCATGACTGATCCCCATTTGCCAATTTGAGGTCAGTCGTGCACGCTCAAGTACGGAATGGCGTAGACGCCCTCTAGCGCCACCCATGGGAGCGCTAGAGTGAACGTGCGCGACGGACCGGAACCCTGCTAGGAGAAGCGTCCGTTCGCGTGTTTGGCGGCCTCCCTCGACCGCTAATCGAGGGAGGCCTGCTTGTTGGCTTAGGGTCGTTCTCGGGTGGATCAAGCAGCTCGGGATGACAGCACGGCCCGGAACATTCCCGGTGCTACGTTTTCCACCTCACCAAGTTGCTTCATGCGGTTGAGGGTTTTTCCTACGGATGAGCGGACCGTCGCGTCCGCTCCCGGGCGCACCGCCGCCGCGATATCAGTGATGGACATTGCCTCTTGAGCAGCGCACAGGAGTGTGAGGATCGCATCGCGCATGCTTCCGTTACGCGGTGGCCCCAGGGTCCGAGTGCCAATCCCCGGGCGCGCATCTTCGGACGAAGGATCCTCGTCGGCGACGGAAACTTCAGACGGACTCTCCCGGGAAGCCTGGGAGGTTTCCGCGTCCTCGCCAGTGGCCGGCGGCTCTTCGCGGCCATCGGTGGATTCGGCGCCCTGGCACATCATCGCGCACACAGCTTCCAATGTCGCCAACTCGCCGCGCAGTGAAGTGATCAGCTCCTTCACGGCATGCCGGGCCTGGCCGATGTATACACCCTTGTCTGACGCAGGTGCGCTGGTCCGGTATCCCGCCATAGCGAACTCCTAAGGAAGGTCGCTGCCAGTGTAGGGACGGCACACTGTGGCACGCACGCAGTTCTTGTGAGGTGCTATCAAACGGTCAACAGTGCGCTCAAGCACGGCAAGTCCGGTCGAGGTTATCGCAGGACTCGACCTGTCTTGGCGCAGAGCAGAGTTGGCTAGCCGGGTTCGTGCGATGCCGCACCGGAACTGTGAGACGTGCCATCGCGGAATTCTGACGTGTGGATTCTGTCGAAGCTCCCGGTCTCCGGGAACGTTTGAGCGTTACGGTTCCTTCATGGTGGATGGCAAGCATCTGTCGGCGACAGAGGCCTTGGCGTCGGTGACGAAGGCCCTAGATGTTCTAGTCCTGGCGTATGACCGGGGGAAGTCGGTGTTACCGAAACCGCCCGGGAGCTCGGTATCTCACGTTCCACCGCACACCGCATCCTGGTTACCCTGCAGCGCGCGGGTTTCCTCCGCCACGATGCTGGCCAGCACGGATACTCAGCGGGGCCGCAGCTCGTACGCATGGGACTGACCGCGATCGCCCAGCTGGACGTCCGACGACAGGCGCGCAGCCCCCTGGAGGAGCTCTCCGAGAAGCTGCAGGAGACGGTGTGCCTGTACTCCCTGGATGCGGCCGTCGTCCGCCCACTCGACAGAGTCGAGTGCCGGCACGTCCTGCGCGTCAGCGTTCCGCTCGGACGGGAGCTCCCCGCCCACGTAACAGCGGCAGGCAAGGCCCTGCTCGCACTGCGCGACCCGGCAGATGTACGCGCGACACTCCCGGCCGCGCTCCCTGCCACGGCGGCAGGAAGCATCACTGAGTGGCCGCTGCTTGAGGTGGAGTTGGAGGAAGTCATAGCCCCGGGGGTGGGCGGCAGACCTCGAGGAAAGTGCACACGACCTGCACGGCGTAGGCCTGGCCATCCGCAACCGCATCGGGGAGCCGCTCGCCGCGATCTCCGTGTACGCACCCGCCGTACGTCTGCGCGAACAGGACATGCCAGCGATTGCCACGGCCCTGCAGGAGACCGCCACCACGATCGCCAGGGCAGAGTGACAGCGGTCGCCGAGGTGCCCGGGGCTCAAGGCCCCAACGTGATCCGCCCGTCCGGGATCCACCCCTCCAGGTATCCCGTCAACAGCACATCCACATCTGGCAGATCGCACCGCGTGCACAACTCCTGCCACTGCTCAGGCCGTGCCCAGTGTGTCGCTCCCCTCCAGGGCAGATGCTCCGGCGGATCACCAGCCGCAGCGAGACGAAAAATGAACACGCGCGCCTCTCAGCGGCTCCGACCTACGGGCACAGGCACCTGAGCCCAGTGGCAACCTTCAACAGCGCCCGCGCGCACCTGCATCGCGCCGACTACATTGCGGAGTATGCGTGCTGCCGCCTCACGGTAGGACTCTGCGGCTCGGACGGATCCTGAAAGGAGCACCCATCGGGGAACAGCTCCAGGCAAGTCGTCTGCCACAAAAGCGAGCCGCCCGTCCGAGCTCAGCAACGCAACGAACACCACCCGCCGCATCCTGCGGGGGCGGCACGGGAGGGCACCTCGCACTCTCGGCGGCGTCCAGAAAAGCAGGCACAGCCCGATCCTGACATGCGGCCGCTTAACCGGCCAGTTTTATCCCGCGCCGACGAGAGTCTTATCGCGGAGTTGAGCTGGCGAACTTGGTCGGCTTGTGGGCTCCGGTATGCCGAATCTGGATTGAGTAGGCGCCCAGCAGGAGCGGCCGGATGGTCTCGAGTTCCGCAAGGGATTTCGATGGCCTGAATGCTGGCGGGTCTCGCTCCCGGACAGCGGCCAGTCGAACGTGTACGCAGCGAGCAATCTCCACGGCCTGGACCATCCCGTCCTGGTACTGCTCAGCCTGGTCGCTCCCGGCTGGCCGGACGGCTCATGGACGACCCCGAACGGTCTGACCTGGCGATACCGCAGCCACGAGGACCTGTGTGCCGCGCTGCGGTCCTGTCTGCCCGATCTCCGGCGGGCGGACGGGTTCGGCGCCGGTGTGTTCGAGCACTGGCTCGACCTGATCGACAAGCTCGTGCGACTGGCCGCCAAGGGTCGGCACCCCGCGGGGGCCGAACCGTTGCTGGTGCCAGAGGAAGCAGTCGCAGTCCTCAAGAACGCTCGACTGGACGCGACCGTGCAGAAGGTGCCTGCTTGCACAGCCTCGTCCGGCCAGAGCTGGCGCAGGAGATGGAGCAGGTCGGCGTCATCGTGCGGACCGCAATGAGCCGAGACCAGGGCATCGTGGAGATGTTCACCGCGGAGACGACACCCTGTCCGGTTGGCAGATCCAGGAAGGCCAGGTCTGGCTGGTCCACCTGACCGGCCCGGCCCGACACGGCGGGCAGTCCGCGAACAGGAGGCCCGCGCCTACGGCGACTACTTCTGCTTTGACCGGGCACGTACCCTGCCGGGCGACATCGGTCCCGAGCGACCCACAACCGCCCCGCATGCTCCGTTGGCCTGCAACGGGTTCGCGCCCGACTTCGTCTATCGGAGCATCCCACGCCGGACCTGACGATCGAGCAGGTCGTCCAGCTCGGTGTGATCTTGGTGCGCAGGACGTTAACGTGGCACCCAGACGCACGGGGCAAGGGATACGTGTGTCGCTGAGTGCTGAATGAGAGGGATGACAAAACTCTTTCGGTCCCTGTCGACCCTCGTGCCGGACGTGGCGGGTGCTCACGCTGTCGTCGATACAACAGTAGATGGTGAAGCCCTCGTCCAGGCGTGGGAGTCCCCGGCTCCCGTGAAATTGCTGACAGTGGAAAGGAAGTTGCATCGGATTAGTGCCGCAGAGATCATCAAATGGGATGGCAGAGTTCCGTCAGCTTTCGCGGCTTCGGCAGATGCCCACGAAGTCGCAGCCGGCGCAGGACGAACACCAACTGTCCAGGGGGGCAGTCGGTTGGTGCGCAAGGAGTCGGCAGCCTCGGTGACCCGCTTGCCGAGGTCGGTCATGACCTCGGGGTCCACCATTTCGCGCGTGTCACGCCCCCGCCTTGTCGAGGTTGAGGACCTCGACAACATCCGCGTTCTGTCCCGTCAGCTCCCGGTACCCGAGCACGTACAGGTGCAGTTGGTCACGGGTGAGGTTCTCGGCCTGGGCGCGCTCGCTCGACTTGAAGTCGACGACCGACGTCTCGTTCGTGTCCAGTCGCTTGATCAGGTCGACACGGCCGGTCACAGTGACGCCGGGAACCGGGTGGATCTCGACGGGCTGTTCGGAGTATCTCGTCTGGTGCAGGGTCGCGCCGTGGCGTTCCAGGTAGCGCCGCACCGCCGTCTCGGCGGCGGGGCGGAGCTGGTCTGCCGCCGCCTTGTTCGCGAAGGGGAGGTTGAGGTGGCGGTCCACCAGGTCCTCCGCCTCCTCTGGGGCAGCGATGTCGCCCTCGATGGCCCGTTTGTGGATCTCCGCCATGACGTCGTGGAGCGACTTGCCGAAGCCGAGTTCCTTCTGCAGAGGCGAGTCGAAGCCGTACAGAAGGCGGCTTGAAGGAGTACGGGCACTCGAAGAGGTACTTGAGGTCCGAGAAGGACATGACGACCTCGGGGATACCACGCATGGGGGTTGGCGTGAGCCGTCCGTCGGGAAGGGCGGACCTCGCGCGTCAGGACGTGTGCACCTGCGTGGCCTCGTTGAAGAAGTCCGAACGCTTCTTGCCTGTGCGCTTCTCCGTGGGGGCGAAGGAGAGTGCCAGGTACTTCTGGGCGCGGGTGACAGCGGCGTAGAACAGGCGGCGCTCGTCCGCCTCGGTGCCCCGGTATCGGGCCGCGCCCGGGACGAGGCTCTCTTCGACCACATGGAATACGCCGAGTCCGCCCCGGCCGGAGGCGGGAAAGGTGTTCTTGCGCAGGGCGGGCAGAATGACGGCCGGCCACTGCATGCCCTTGGCCTGGTGGACCGTGGCGATGACGACGGCGTTGGGCTGGGCGTAGCCGTTGTCCCCGTCGGACTCCTCGTAGTAGTCGGGAGCCTGGTACTCGACCCACTTGGCGAACGCGTCGAACCGCTGCTGGGGCTCGCTAGTGAGGTGGATGCGCTCGAAGTCCCCGATCGCGGTGGAGAAGCGACCGAGGTAGTAGTAGACGAGTTCGCCCCGATCGCGCGGAAGGCGCTCCTCGCGCAGCTCGACGGCTTCGAGGAAATCAAGGAAGACGCCCTGGAGCGTGGTGGGGTCCCAGGGCTTGGACGCGTCCCACCGCATGGCCGCGGTGAGCACGGGGAGTCCGGCGCGGACATCCCCCTCCGTGAGCCCGACGCCGGCGTCGACCCATGCGTCGATCACGTCCTGCTCGTCGGCCTCCCCCGCGACGAACCGGAAGCAGCTGACGGCCGCCTGGACCTCCGGTGTCTCGAAGAGATTGGTCAGGCCCTTGATGACATACGGGATGTCGCGGCGTCGGAGCTCTTCGACGAGCGGGCCGGCGTCGGCCTTGACGGAGCGGAACAGGACGGCGAAGTCGGACCAGTCGAGTCCTCGGGGCTCGCTGCCTTCCCGGTCCTGGAACGGCACGCCGCGCAGCCGCTCCATGCGGTCCACGAGCCAGCCGGCCTCCGCCTCCGTGTCCGGGAATTCGAGTGCCAGCAGGTCGCCGCGGTCGAAGGTCTGGTGGCCGGCGGCCGTCATCGCCTTGCTGAGGCGTTCGCCAGGCGGAATCTGCTCGACGACTCGGCGCGCGAGGTCGACGATGGCGGGGCTGGAGCGGAAGTTCTCGTTCAGCGTGGCTCGGCGGACGCCCGGGTAGCGGTTCTCGATCGTGAGGATGTTCTCG
Source organism: Streptomyces sp. CB01201 (assembly GCF_002803085.1). Classification (GTDB taxonomy): domain Bacteria; phylum Actinomycetota; class Actinomycetes; order Streptomycetales; family Streptomycetaceae; genus Streptomyces; species Streptomyces hundungensis. The sequence continues at coordinate 196,296 of NZ_NNBJ01000005.1, forward strand.
ACAGCACTGCCGCGCCACTGGTCGTCGTCACCGACCACGCAGAGGTTCGCCCCGTGGCGGGTGAGTCCGCGGATCAGCTGCTCCTGGACCGGGTTGGTGTCCTGGTACTCGTCGATGACGACGTACCTGACGGTCTCCTTGACGTGCCGCTGGAGGCTCAGGACGGACTCGTCGCCCTCGTCGTTGTCTTGTCATTGAGCAGGACCGCGGTATTGTGGAGGATGGCTGTGTAGTCGAAGTACGCGCGTTCGCTGAGCAGTCGCATGTACTTGTCAAGCCCGTCCGCCACGTCGGGGCGGAGCCCGTCCAGATCTACGTCGTCCTCCCGGAGGATCGACATGACCTGCTGGTACAGCTTTGAGTTGACCCAGCGCCGCAGGGGCTTCGGGGTTCCCTGGACGATCGCGTTCGTCGTGGTCAGCCCTGACTGGGTGCTGTACTTGTCGATGATCAGGCGGGTCTGCACGTCGTTGAGGACGTTGTACTTGAACGCCTCGGGCACGTGGCTGTGCAGCAGGTCGAGGGCGTAGCCGTGCATGGTGCCGATGTACATCTCGGCGAGGCCGTGCACCTCGCCGTGGAGTTCGCGGATCCGTGTGTGCACACGCTCCTTCAACTCGCCTGCGGCCTTCTCGGTGAAGGTGAAGGCGACGATGTTCCTGGGCTGGACACCGGGCCGCCCGATCAGGCGGGCGATCCGTTGCGAGATCACCTCCGTCTTGCCGGAACCGGCGCAGGCGACGATGAGGAGGTTGTCGTCGTGGGTGTCGATGGCGGTGCGCTGGGCGTCCGTAAACTGCACTGCTCCCCCCGAAACTGGCTGTGGTGCTGGTGCTGGTGCTGGTGCTGGTGCGGTGACCTGGTGCTTTCGTGTGGCGTGATCGGTGGCGGGTGGAGTGTGTGCCGTGGCGGTACGCACCCCACCCGGTGGTGGTGTCAGATGTCGATGGCCTTGAGGACTTCGTCGCCGTAGTAGTTGACGACCTTGACGGCGATGCGTCCGGACTCGGGCTTGGGGAAGGGGCGGGACTTCGTGGTGAAGAGGGTGGACAGCGCCTCGTCGTCGATCTGTCCCTTGAGCGCCTTGCCGAGCCGCTCGTAGGGGTTGAGCCCCGTGGACTTCCCGTTCTCGCCCGCGAAGTAGACGTGGCGAACGATGAAGGCCTCGGCGTCGTAGTCCGTGTCGATGGACCACATCATGATGTCGTCAGGACCCTCGGCGCGGACGTCACCCGTCGTCGGGTTGTAGATGTCGAGTCCCTTAATCTCGGCGACGAGCTGGCCGTCGTTCGTCTCCGTCAGCTCGATGTCGGGCTCACCGAAGACCGTGAACAGGTTTCCGGCGCCTGTGTTGGCGAGTTCGTCGCCCATGGCGAGGTCCGGGTTCATACGGACGTTGAGCACGGCCATCTTGCCGACCTGACGCTGCTGGATGACGGAGAACTCGCCTCGCTCCTGGTTGATCTCGTTGGTCGCCTCGGTCGCGTTCGCGTCGAAGGCGAAACCGAGGATGAGCAGAAGATCGATCTCGCCGAACCGGAGGGCTTCACGGGCCGCGTTCTTGATGAAGAGGGAGTCGACGGTTCCGTACTCGGGACCGAGCGCGATACCGACGCGGGCCGGTGTCCCCTCCTCGGCATCCTTGCGGATGCCGACGGCGGTCAGTATCCGCCCGGACACCGGTTCGACCGACTCGAACTCCAGCCGCTCGTTCCGGTAGCCGTTCTGCACGCCCGCCTTCTTGACGTGCTCCAGGATCGTCTCCTCGTACGAGGCGCCGGACGGCATCATCTCGGCGCCCCTTTCGGAGGCGGGAACCTCCTGCTCGGAGAGGACGCGGTGTGGCGACAAGGACTCCACGGTGAAGGCTCCGGCGACCCGAACAGCCTTCTTATTCTCGTGTGGCTTATCCCAGATAGTCTCGACCTTAGCGTTCCTAAGGATCGCCTGATCGACTTTTTCCTTAGATAGCCCTTCGCGAATATCAGGGCAATTAGCGATCGTGCTTGGCTGAATTCTCGGCACTTGCAGTGTTACGAAACCTTTGCGTACGTCGCTCTTGGATGGCGAACGATCCAACGGGGTCCCATAAAGTTCGCTGATCTTTTTCTTTCCCTCGGGGGAATCGGCAAGTAGGTAAGCCGGAAAGGTGGCTCCCATGAGTCGGTGTCGAGTTAGGGAGATGGCCACCCGAGAAGTGTCGACGGTCACCCATCGCCGCCCCCACTGCTCAGACACGAAGGCGGTGGTTCCGGATCCGCATGTAGGGTCGAGTACAAGATCACCAGGATTTGTTGCCATCAGGATGCAACGCTGAACGATGGCTTCGTTGGTCTGCACGACGTAAGTCGGATTGGATGCTCCGACGAACCCTGCCCAAAGGTTACCGATGGGTTTGTAGGGGAAGTCGTCTGCGAAGCTAAGGTAGCGCAGCGTGTTACCGAAAGGCAGTACCCTGCCCACGGCGATGAGTCGCTCCAGTGATTCCTTTGGCGTGCCCCACCAACGCTTTCCAGAGGTGTAACTCTGCCCGTTGAACTCGATTTCATACTTGGAACCTGGCCCAGGCTTCGTGAGTGAGATCGGCCGGAAAAGTCGTCCGTCAGGTAGTGCTGCCTTTCCGGATCGCTCTTCAGAGGTGACGCGCCTGTACTTGCCGTCCGAAAATTGGATATAATCGAATCCGGCTTCGAGTGCATCACCTCGCTCTTCGTACAGGGAATGGTACTTGACGCGCTTCGCGTCTCGCGCGTACCAGACCAAGTAGTCCACGCGTGAAGGAATCCTCCTGGTTGATTCCAGGCCTGCAGCTGCCTTGGTGAATGGAATGAGGGATACGAAATTTGTGGGATCGAATACCTCATCCAAGATGGAGCGAACCAGGTGGACATTCTCATCGCCGATTTGCACGAAGATGGAACCTGATTCTGTCAGTAGTTCTCGGGAAATTGAGATCCGATCGCGCAAGTATGCGAGATAGGAGTGAATTCCTAGGTCCCAAGTGTCGCGAAAGGCGTGAATCTGTTCCACTTCTCGCGAGACTGATGCGATGTCATTGTCTCTGACCTCGCGAGAATCTACTGAGACCTGCCAATTCGAATTAAACTTGATTCCATAGGGCGGGTCAAAGTAGATCATTTGAACCTTGCCCCGCAGATTCTCCCGCTCCGCAAGGCTCGCCATCACCTGAAGCGAGTCGCCCAGGATCATGCGGTTGGTCCAGTTCATCTGGTGGTTGTACCAGTCAACCTTGTCCAGCTCATCCGGGATACCGTCGTCGAAGAACTCGCTACCGAAGAGTGAGAGTTCTTCCCCAGCGCTCTCACCTCCCGCGCTCTCCCGCGGCCTCTTCGTCTCGTCCATCAGCTGTTTGACGAGGTAACGCGGTTCGATCCGCTCTTGCCGGAAGATCGGCGGCGCCGGGACCTCCAGGTCCTCGCGGTCCTGCTCGTCCTTGCCCTTCCAGACAAGCTGGGGGTCCTTGGCGAAGTCCCGCTTGCCGCGCCAGGTCATGGCAGCCTCGACCGCTTCCGTGACCAGGTCGAACGCGTCCGCCGTCGGGTTGTTCACTCGTGTTTCCTCATGCTGTATGGCCTGCACGGCCTTGGTGCTGTTCGCGGCGGTCTTCGCACTGCGCTTCCGGGGAGCGGCCATCGTGCTTACTTCCCTTCCTCGTCGTTGTTGCCGTCGTGCTGCTGCTGCCGCTGCCGGGATTCGCCCTCGGCCTCGCGCGCCGCGCTGAACAGGTCGTCGTCCCAGGGGTAGTCGTCGTCGCCCCAGTCCGCTTCGTTATCGTCGCTCTTGAGCCTGTCCACGCTCTTGAGCCCTTCCTCGTACAGACCCGTCAGCGCCCCGTCGCCGTAGAGCGCCTCGATTGCCGCCGCCAGGCCGGACTTGAACGTGGTCGGGTTCTGAGACAGCTCGACATAGCCCCACTTGCCGAAGCCGCCGTGGTTGTTCACGGCAGCGCACCACATCCGCGCGGTCTCCGCCTTCACCGCCCGCTTGCCGGCCGACTTGCGCGAGCCCGAGACCTCCACGATCAGGTGGCGCTGCTCGTCGTCCTCGTCCCGGGGCTTCAGCCGGACGATGAAGTCGGGCAGATACCGGTGCGTGCGTCCCGCGAAGAGATAGGGGATCGCGAACTCCAAGTGGTCGTTCTTGACGTACGACTGCACGTTCTTGTTGCCGTCGAGCAGCGTGGCCAGGATCTGCTCCCACGTGTTGCCGTCTATCCCGTCGAGCACGACGTAGTTCACCGGCGACTTGTCCTCGTCGGCCTCGTAGACTGCCTTGGTGGTGTAAAAGTCCACGTTGTCCGTGGAGCCTTCCGGCGCATAGCGCGCGAAGATGGGCAGCACCTTGGACGCGTTGTCGCCTTCCTGGCGGTTCAGCGCGGCGAAGAACAACTCAGCGGCCCGCTGCCGTTCCTCGGAAACCTGGGAGATGATCGCCAGGGCACGCTGGTTGTCCGTGCCGACGCAGTGTGTGATCCAATCCTTGGCGAGCCGTACCAGGTTCGGGAACATCCACGGTTTGCGTCCGAGTTTCGGATCCTCCAGCAAGTCCAGTGCGTGTTTGGCTAGTTGGAAGGAGACCTGCTGCACGCGGATGCCCCTGCCATCGACCAGCGTGTGCCGGGCCTGCTCTCCGACGATGCCCTCCACATCGGCCCGCGTGGCGACGCCCTCGTCGACCTTGAACGGCTCCGCTTCGGTGAAGTCCGCGTAGAACTGCGCCTCCTCCACCTCCACCCGGTATCCCTCCAGGCGAGGGAAAGTGATGCGCAGGTCCTCCCGGTCCCTCATGGCCCGGACGTGCTTCGGCTCCGGTCGGGGCTTGGACTTCAGCTCCCGGTTCGGATCGGTCTGGATGAACTGGAACGGGATGCCGTACACGTCCGCGTACTCCGGTTCCAGCAGCCCCTCCTCGTTGACCGCGTAAGAGATGCGGCGCAGGCCGCGGCCCACCACCTGCTCGCACAGCAGGTGGCTTCCGAAGGCACGCACGCCCAGGATGTGCGTGACCGTGTTGGCGTCCCAGCCCTCCGTCAGCATGGACACGGACACCACGCACCGCACGTCCTGCCCGAGTCTGCCCTTCTTACCGACGGTGTTCAAGATCTCTCGCAGCAGGTCGGCGTCCTTCAGAGCCTCCACGTCGCGGTCCGGGAACCGGGTGCGGTACTCCTCCTTGAACGCCTCCAGCTCCTCGGCCGCCGCTGCCTTGAACTGGGCGTCGAGCTGGGGGTTGTCGGACTCTAGCTGCGCCGAGTCGACCAGGATGGTGCGGGGGACGGCATAGCGGCGGCCCTGGGCGTCGTAGTTGGAGAAGTGTTCCAGCATGCCCGGCTTGCCGAGACCGTCCGCGTCCGGGAGCTCACGTCCGGCGATCTGGTCGTACACCCACTTCGAGACCGTCGTGTTGTTGCAGACGATGATGAACACCGGGGGCGTGGATCCGGTGGCCTGGGTCTCCTCCTCCCACCGCGCGAACGCCTGTGCGTAGTTCCGGTACAGGCTGTGGGCGGCACCTTCCAGTACAGGGGGGAGCGTCTTGTCTGCGAGCGTCTCCGGCTTCTGGGCGCGCGTCGGCATCTTGTCCCTGATGTGCTCCCACAGGTTCAGGTACGAGACGTCCTTGTGTTCCGCGTCGTCGTCCACAGGTACACGCGGGATCTTGACGAGGCCCGACTCGATGGCGTCAAGGAGCCCGAAGTCGCTGACCACCCAGGGGAAGAGGGTTCCCTCCGGGTAGCCCGAGCCGTTCAGGTAGAAGGGGGTCGCGGAGAGGTCGTAGACGGTCTTGATGGCGGTCTTGCGCATGATGTGGTTCAGACCGTCGAACCACTGACGAGCGTGCTTGTTCTCCTCCTCGGCCTGCTTCTTCTCCTCCCCCTTCAACTCGTCCACGGTGATGGCCCCCTCCAGGGCGGCCCCGCGGGTCTGGTAGCAGTGGTGAGCCTCGTCGTTGAAGACGATGATCTCGCCCTTGCTCCCGCCCAGATCGCGCAGGACCCGGTTGACCATCATGGCGGGCGTCTCGAGGAAGGGGTCGTCCTTGGACCTGGCCAGGAGCAGCTTCTTGGTCTTGGACGCGAGTCCCTGACCCTCCCGCGTCGTCCGGAGCATGAACGTGTGGTAGTTGGTGATCGCCACCTGAGCCTGACCGAGCGCACCCCACAGGTCTGCGGGGACGATGTCCCGCTCCTTGTAGTAGTTGTTAGGGTCGGAGGGCATCAGCACACGCAGCCGGTCCCGGATGGTCACACCGGGCGCCACCAGGAGGAAGCGCTTGGCGAACCGGCGGTCCTGCGGGCCGGCGACCTTGTTGAGGGTGTTCCAGGCGATCAGCATCGCCATCACCACGGTCTTGCCCGCGCCCGTCGCCATCTTCAGGGCGACTCTGGGCAGGCCGGCGTTGTGCTCCTGATTGGCCTCGTCCAGGTGGGCGCCGATCCACGTCTTGCCGAGCTTCGTGCCCACCTCGGTCAGGTATATGGCGGTCTCCACGGCTTCCACCTGGGCGAAGAACAGCTTTCGCTCCCGGGTGCCGTCCGTCCAGTACTCCAGAAGACGACGCGTCGTGGGCGTGATGTTCGGATACCCCGCCTGGCGCCAGCGGGAGACCTCGGCTCGGATGTTGCCGATGACGTCCTGGCCCTTGCGCTCCTCCAGGATGCCGTCGAGAAACAGCTCGTGCTGAACGCCGGCGCCGGTCTTGCGTCCCTTCCTGGCACGCGGTACAGGCATCCAGGTCTCGCTCGGGCGGCGCCCCGCAACCCGCTCGCCGGTCGGCTGGCCCCGCTGGTCCAGCTCCCAGTGCCAGGCCGGTTCCGCGTACGGCGAATTGATGATCGGGTTTTCGATCACTGCTGCCATGTTCTGGATATCTCCCTCACGCCACGCCTTCGTGGACCGTACAGCCTGCCACCGACAATGACCCCATTCGTGCCATGTTCACGCCGCCCGCACCCGGTGCTCCCCCCGCTCCAAATGCCCCATCACTACCTGATGCGCCCGCCACCCATCCGGAAACTTCGGCGGCACGTCCAGATACACAGGACTGCTCCGTGGATGCCGGTCCAGCAGATCCCGGATGCCGGCGCGGGCCACCACGATGCAGGCGAAGCGGTGCCGGGAGAGCAGGACGCACAGGCGGCCCGTCTCCAGGTGGAAGGCGGAGGCGTCCTGGCGGCCGGACAGTGGGTGCCAGACCAGGGTGACGTCGAACTCGCGGCCCTGGAGGCGGTTGGCGGTGTCCACGGTGATGTCGGTCAGGCCGCGGGCGGCGAGGCGGGTGCGGACCGCGTCCGCCTGCACGGTGCGTGCCGTGCCGATCGCGATGCGGTCCGCGGTCAGAGGCTCCCCGTTGACCAGCGCGCCGCGCTCCAGCAGCCGGGCCGCTGTCGCCGCGAGGGCATCCGCTACCTCCGGGTCCTGGTCGAGGGTGTGGCGGGCGGGGAGTTCCAGGTGGCCCCAGCCGGAGTCGGCGGCCCGGGCAAGGACGTCGTCCAGTGGGGTGGAGCCGTGGGACAGGCTGGCGTACGACAGGACGCGCTCCGGTGCCGTCGTGCCGGGGACGAACCGGTAGAAGGGGTAGAAGGCCTCCTCGACCAGGGGTGCCGCCGTCTCCGGGAGGCGCCAGGAGACGGGGAGCTGGTGGCGTACGAGGTCGGGGTTGTGGGCGAGGGTGACGTCGACCGCGTTACGCAAGGGGTCCCAGGTCAGGCCGTGCCAGCGGTCGGACTCCACGGTGGCGAAGGGGTCGAGCTGGCCGGGATCGCCGACGAAGAGGACCTGCGAGTCGTCCTGGGCGAACAGCGGGGCCGTCGCCAGCAGTCCGTCCGAGCGCATCTGGTACGCCTCGTCGACGATGGCCCACCGCCACGGCGCGCACTTGTCCGGCGTGACGAACGACCACTTCTTTGCGGTGGACACCACGACGGGCAGGTCGCGCAGGTCCGCCACCTGGCTGCTCCCGGTGACGTTGGGGTGCCGGGTGACACGGGGCGGAAGGACGTGGCCGCCGGCGTGGAGGCGGCCGAGCGCCAGGCCGGGATGCTCCCGCGCGATGCGGTCCACCAGGTCGTCGACCTGCTCGTTGGTCTGCGCGACGATCATGAGCTGGTGGCCCGCGGACGTCAGGTGCCCGGTGGCCTTCACCACCAGCGTGGACTTCCCGGCTCCGGGCGGCGAGTCCACCACGACGCCCCGGCCGGGCGCGGTGTCGAGGCTGGTCAGGATGCCCTCGACCGCCCGGTCCGCGCGTTCGCCGGGGGTGAGGGCTTCGGGCTCCACGGTGTCGGGAAGGAGGGCGGTCACTCCCAGGTCTCCTCTGCGTCCTCGTCGGTGGGTTCGTACGGATGGGGCGGACCGCCGTGGGTCCAGGGGGTGTTCTCCTCGTCGGGCAGGGCGGACGGCATGGCCGTGGGGTTGAGCGCGGTGTACGTCAGTTCCTCGCCGGTCTCCGCGAGGGTGCCGGGCGGTGCCGGCGGTGTGCGCTTCCTGTCGAAGCCGCCCTTGAGCTGGAGCACCACGGTGTGGCCGCCGTCGTCCTCCTGCCTGACTTCGAGGATGCGGGCCTCCTGGCCGGGCCGGGCCGGGGACTTCACCGCCGTGCCGACCGCCAGGGCGACGCGGGTGTCGGTGCCGGTGCGGAGGGTGATCGTCGGACGCCACACCTGGGATCCGGGACGGTCGCCGGGGACGAAGCGGTCCTCATCCCTGGTCGTGACCGTGCCCGTGAACGCCTCGCCGGTCAGCTCGTACTCCGCCATCACCAGCGGGTCGTCGTACGCGCGCTGCGCCTCGAAGCGGGTGACCGCGTCCTCTAGCCGGGCCAGGCGGCGGGCGGCTCGGACGGCCTGGTCGCGGCGGGCCTGCGGGCGGCCGTCGGCCTCCACGTACTCGGCGTACTCGGAGAACCAGCGCCGGTCGAGGGCCCAGCGGCCGGGGACGTGGGCGCCCTCCGGCAGCTCGCGGAGCAGCTCCACGCCGCGCCACATCAGCCGCCAGGTGGGCAGCATCTGGCCGCTCAGCTCACGGTCGATCTGCCGGCCGACCGCCTCGCGTCCGCGGCCGTCGGACGCCTCGTCGTAGCGCGTCATCAACTCGTGCAGGGTCCGGTCGAAGACCGGGTCCGTGGACGGACCCGCCGGCGGCCACACGGCGGGGTCCTCCGCCTCCCGTGCCGCCCGCGCGCCGTCGCTGCCCTCCGGCGGATCGATCCAGGCGAGCAGGGACGCGAGGTGGGAGTCCTCGGAAGAACTCTGGCCCGTGGCCCAGTTGGCGGCGAGCAGCCGGGTCATCGCGAAGAGCACACCGGAGTTCGGGAACTCGGCCAGGTCCGCGAACCAGGTCAGCCACTTGCCGAGGGTCGGCACGGACTGCTCGACTGCGTACGGCCCCTCGGTGGCGCGCAGCCTGGTCAGCCGACCGAGCAGGCGCACATACGAGATGCCCTCGCCGTTCGGGACGAGGAGCTGCGGGGCCCGCCGGCAGCGCAGGCGTTCCTCTTTCTCCTTGCCGCGGCCGACGGTGTAGGGCTCCGTCTCCGTCCGGCACCCGTCGATGTACGCGAGGAGGAGGGCGGCGAGGCGCTCGGCGAACCGGAAGCGTTCGGCGCGGTTGCGCGGCTGGTGGACGGTCAGCAGGGTCGGGTGCTCGGGGTCCGTACCCGCGAGCGCGGCCAGGGGCGCGCATGCCTCGCCGGCGAGGGTGAGCGGCACCAGGACGAACGGCTTCTCGTCCAGGTGCTGGTGGCGGACGGTCGTCAGCGGTTCGGCACGGCCGGTGCGGGACGCCGTGAGCGTCGCGACGGTGGACAGGACGCTCATGCGGCCCCCCGGCGGAGTCGGCGCAGCCGGGCGGCGGCGCGCAGCAGGTCGGTGGCTTCCGCCTCGGCCTCTCCGGGGGCGGCGACGCCGTCCAGGTAGTCGAGCGCGGTGCGGGTGGAGTCGATGCCCGGCAGGTCGTTGCGCACACCGCTGCCCAGGCGGGCCGGTGAGGCGCATTCGGCGGCCTCGTCGCGGCAATACCGCGCCATTTCGCAGAAGGACAGGCAGGAGGGTGTGTACGACGCGTCCAACGCCTCTATGGAAGAGGAGAGTTCGTCCGCGCTTCGGGTCGTATCCAGGGTCGTCGTCTCGGGGAGCCGGGCCGCGAGGTCCTCGGCGCGCCGCAGCCGCGAGAGCTGGAACTGGAGAGCGTCGAGTTCCTGCCGGAGGTCGATCATGCGGCCGTAGGGGCGGTTGGAGAAGTCCTTGGGGCAGACAAGCAGGAACTCGTGGGAGATCTGCTCGGTGGGCAGGCCGGCCGTCTCGAAGGCGTGGTGCAGCGCGAGGACGTACACCGCGGCCTGCTTGGCCGTCTCGGCGACGGCGGTCGGATTGGCCTGGCCGTCGATCGCCGCGAACGAGCGGATGAGGACGACGTGGAACTTCCCCCCGATGCGGTGGGTGAGCGAGTCCGGCTCCAAGTACGCCGTCTGACCGGCGACTTCGAGGGTGAGCACGGGACGGTCGAGGATGAGCCGTACGTCCTGGCCGGAGGCCACGTGCGCGATGAGGCGGCGGGTCTCCCGCTCGCGCAGGTGCAGGGCCGTGTTGCCCCCTACCTCGTTGAGGTCGGTGACATGGGCCTCCGCCACGGGGACGCAGAGCTGCTCGCGCAGCAGCCGGATGAGCTCGGCGTAGCTGCCCCACTTCACGAGGCCGTGGAACGCCTGTTCGCGGGCGAGAGCGAAGGGTGACTGGCCGAAGCGCGGCTCGTATCCGACCTGCTGGGCGAGCAGCGCCTTGTCCACTCCGGCGGCGTCGAGGACGGCGCGGCGGGCGCAGGCGGGATTGGCGGTCAGGGCGGTGATCTTACGGGCGGTGTACGGCTGAGGGGGCTGCGGTCCGCGCAGCCGCGCGAGTCGGTTGTTGGGAGGTTCGGACTGCTGCGAGGGCATCGTCTCTACTTCGGGAACGTCTTCGGGAGCTCACCGGCGTGCGAGGCGTCTGACGTCATCGCCGTCGTGAAGGGGTCGTCAGGACAGGGTCCCACTCGCGTCGCGCAGGGCGTCACGCATCGGTGCCGCACCGAACAGCTGCTGTACGTCGGAGAGTTGGGGACGGGCGCGCTGCGCGGCCGCTTGCCGTTGCTGGTCGTCCTCCCGCTGGTGGACGGCCGCTTCGGCGTGGGCGGCCGCGATCACGCGGGCGGGGTCGGGTTCCGGGGCCGCGGCATCGTAGGCGCCCGGGATCGTGAGGGCGAAACGGCGCAGCAGCCGCCAGGCCGCGTCGGGGGCCGGATGCCCCGTGGTGGTGAGTCGCTGGATCTGCTCGGCGGTTCCCACCGCGTGGGTGAGGAAGTCGGCACGCGGGCTGAGCGGGCCGATGATCCGCCGCTCCACGGGCCAGGTGGACAGGGCCAGGAGTCCGCGTGCGGGGACCAGGCGGTCGTGGGTCAGTGCCGCGCAGATGTAGTACGGGCGGGCATAGCCCTGTGCGGTGAAGGAGCGCTCCTCGTCGCGGCGCAGGGACGCGAGTTTGGTGGCGACCAGCGACTCGGTGAAGAACGCCTCGTACGTGGACGAGATGAGCTTCGGGGAGGCAGGGGCACCCAGCAGGATGAGTGCCTGGTGGACCTGTTCGCGGATCGGGACGGAGCCGTGCGTCGGGCGCTCCGTGCGGCGTGGTGCGCCTGTGGTTGCCGACGTCTGCGAGGCCGGGGGCTCGGCCGGGAGTGCCTCGCCGTCCGCTTCCGCCTCGGTCTCGAGGGCGTGCTCCCAGGCGGCCTCGGCTTCGCGCAGCGCGCGACGGATGCGCGCGGTTTCGGCCTTGTCCCGTGCGCGCACGGCACCGCGCAGCTCGGTGCGCAGGTGGGACAGGCGCTGCTCGAGTTCCTCCAGTGATGCCGCCATGCGGGGCAGCTTAGCGCAGCAACCAACCTATGCCAAGAACTTCCAATGAGTTCCAAGATTACCTGCTACGGTCGAATGCGGCGGCGCACCCGGCCGGACCGAGGGTGCCGTCTGTTCCGAGACAAGGGGGAGGCAATGAGCCACGACACGACGGCATGGCACAAGCCGCACTGGCTGACTGGGAACGGCGGCCTCGTGCGCGTGGGGCCCGGTACCGGTGGGAGCGAGGAGCACACCTGCCCCTCGCACGCCGCCGCCAAGGCCCGGCCCGGTCTGTGGCCGACCCGGCCTCTCCGGCTTCCGAAGCCGGAGCTCGAGACGTTCACCCTCGGGCCGGTGATGGACGCCGTCGACCGGGTCGAGTTCCACGGTGAGACACCCGACCAGGCCCTGGCGGGGCTGCGCTCCCGCACCCCCGCCCTCCACCCCGGTCACCTGACGTATGCCGAGCACGCCCTCCGTACGTACATAGAAGCGTGCACCGGCGACGGTGAGCAGCGGCTGCGGCCGGTCCGCCCGTACTGGGTGGCCCAGCGGGAGAACGGCAAGTTCTGGGAGATGTACGCCTGGTGGCGCAGGTACGAGTCGGCCGACGGACGACTGCGCGAGTACCGGCGGCTGCGGCACGGCGAGGCCAAGGACTCCGAGCCCGGCGAGATCGCCATCGCCGTGTACGTGGCCGTTCACGGGCGCCAGGCGGCCTGGCCGCGGAAGTGGGCGCGCGCGTTCCAGCCGTACGGACCCACCGCCCGGCCCGGGCGGGTGCGTGTTGTCGAAGTCGGGCTCGCCGACGGACAGCCGCGCGTGCAGTTCGACGGGACGGCAGAGGAGGCCGAGGCGTACTACGCCGAGTACGGACACGCGCACGTGGCCCGTGTCGTGGCGGGCGGCAGGCCGGTACCCGGCTCATCCTGCGTCGACTGCAAGCAGTTCACGGGCTGCGAGGCCGTGCCGCGCAGGCCCGGTGTCCTCGGGCTCTCCTCGCGGGTGGCACCGCTGAGGAAGGTGTCGGTCAGTGATCTGCGCTATCACGCAGCCTGCCCGGCACAGGGATTCCTCCGTGCCCTGCACCTGCCGAAGTCCGACGAGTACGGCAGCGCGGCCAGGCTCGGCCAGGCGGTGCACGGCTGGGTCGAGAAGCTGCACCGGCGCCCGGGACGGCCGCCGTGCGCGGTCCGCGACATGCCCCCGGAGGGCGAGAACTGGACAGAGGGACGCTGGCGGGTCTCCGACGAGGACGCCGCGACCGGTCGGGACATGCTGCTCCACCACATCGACGCCTGTCCCTTCCAGGATGCCGCCCTTATCCAGCGGGTCGAGCCCGAAGCCCTCCGGGTCGTCCACGACACCGCGGCGCAGGCCGTCGTCATCGCCAAACCCGACCTGCTCTATCAGGAGGACGGCTCCTGGGTGTGGCGGGAGCTCAAGACGACACGGAAGCGGCGCCGCCACCACGAGGACCTTCTCGACACCTACCCCCAACTCGCCCTGGCGGTCGCGCTCCTGGCGCAGGGCGCGCTGGGTGGCGATCCGGAAGGCTCGCGCGTCGAGGTGGAGATCCTCCGGCCGGACGGTTCCGATCCCCACGTGATCGACCCGACGGACCCCGGCCGACAGCGGAAGGCGCTGTCGGTGCTGCGGCGATACGCCGGTCCGTGGCGGGAGGACGAGACATGGGACGCCCGCCCCGGACCGCATTGCCAGTCCTGCCCGGTCTCCCGGTGGTGTCCGAGCGCCGCGCCCGACGGCGCCGTCGCGGGAGAGGGGGAGGCGTGACCACGACCGACATGAGGGACGCACGGTCCGAGGACGCCGTCGGCACGGACGAGGGGTTGCTCCGACAGATCGCCAGCGCCCTGGCGTGCCTGTCCCGGCAGAGGACCGTACCCAACCCGGTCTACCCGGCGAAGGTGCAGAACGCGTACAACCGCCTCGTCCTGCACTGCCTGCGCCGGGGCGAGGAACCGCCGGGCAGCGTGCCGCAGATGGTCCGCTGGGCTTGTGAACGGCCGCTGATCGAGTGGCCGTTGGAGCTGCCGCCCGATAACTTTCCCGGAGCGGCCCTGCTCGTCGATCCGGAGACCCGGCTGCCGCACCAGCTGTGTCTGGAGTGGGAGGTGAGCGCGGCCGACCCGGCCGCCGAGCTCTTCGAGAACGAACGCATCCGGGAAGCACTCGCCGTGTGCCGTGCGGCCAAGGCCCCGCAGGCCTACGCCGCGTTCCGGGCTCTGCTCACCTCCAGGCCCGTGCTGACCGGCGCCGAGCTGGCGCTGCTCGGCGGCGATCCCGACTGCGGGGTGCTGCTGCACGACGTGATCAAGCGCTGCTACGAGCCCGTGCCCGCCTCCTACCTGCGGCGCGGCACGTACCGACAGTGCGCTCGCTGCCGCTGCCTGATGGTGCCGCTGCTGCACGGCGGCCACCGATGTGAACTGGACCGGTGCCGCCGCGACGGCACCTCGGACGAAGGCACGCCGCTTCGTGCCGACAAAGGCGGGGTCTTCCAGCTCAGCCGTCCCCTGCGGATGTTCATCACCAGCCCCGGGCTCGCGGAGACCGATCTGCAAGCCGCCCTGGAGAAGAAGTTCGGAATCACCGCCGAGATGTGGCCCAACTACGACGCGTACGACCTGCGCGTCCCCCTGCCGGGGCGACAGCACTGGGCGGTGGACGTCAAGGACCGGGTGAACCCCGTTCTCCTGGCGCGCTCCCTCACGCCGTTCAGGAACGAGCCGCCGTACGACCGGGCGTTCCTCGTCGTGCCCCGCTACCGCTTCCGCGACAACGAGGCGTATGGGCGACAGTTCCGCCGCAACCTGCCGGAGGACCTGGCCGATCGGGTCACCCTGCTGGACGACCGGGCCTTCCTGCGGCTGGTCGCCGATGAGATCTCCACCCCACGTGACAAGGCGGGGGACCCGCGTACCGAAGGAGGACGCCGTGCGTGACCGTAGGGGATGGCACCGGCGCTGCTCGCCGCAGCAGCTCACCGAGGTGTGGCCGGCGAACCTCGGCAGCTTCCGCCCCGGCGACCTTCTCGACGTCGAACTGGGCCTGTACCTCCTGGAGGACGTGACCCCCACCCGCACGGCCGCCGATGTCTGGCCGCTGCTGGGCGGTTACCCGTACAGCGAGGTGTTCGGAGACGTCCGCACCGACGAACAGCGGCTGCGCGTTCTGCGCGCCCGCCACTATCTGTGGGACATGCGGCGACGGCACGCCTGGTCGGAGGCGCTGACCGACTACCTGAAGGTCCCCCAGCACCTGCGCGGATACGACATCGACGGACCCGGCTCCGTACCGAGCCGTCGCGAGCCGTCGCGAGCCGCACGCCGTTTCGAGATCTTCGAAGAACTGCTCAGCACCGCTCCGCGGTTCGCGACGCGGTCCATTCCGTTCGCCGAGGAGGGAGAGCACACCTTCCGGGTGCAGGACCGTACCCACTCCGTGGTGTTCGACGAGGAACTGCTGACGGACACCCTGCCGCGCGCCCACGCGCTTGACGCACCACTGGCCGGGCGTGGAGAGCCCGTCGACGTCACATGGGAAGAGCTCGAGAAGGCCGCCGACGAGATGGACGCCCTCGAGGCGTCGGCACCGGAGAGGGCGCGCAACGGCTGGGCCGGGCGGCTCCGGCGGGTGAAACTGCTCGTGCGCGACGCGGAACTCGGCCGCTTCACCGAACGGGGACGGCTGAGGATCGACCGGCTGCTGCACCTCGTGGGGATGGTGGGAGCCGGCAAGTCCACCCTCCGGGACATCCTGACCTACCACCTCGTGACCCGGACACCCCGCCGAGTCACCATCGTCGTCGGCGATGTGGCCGAGACGCTCGCCGTGGTCGAGCAGTTCAACCGGCTTGGTGTGCGGGCTGCGCCGATCCTCGGGCACTCCACCAGGGAGCGCAACATCAACCGGTTGCACCGCCGCACCGCCACGGCCGGCGCCGCCACCATGCTCGGGCACGACCACGCGGGCTTCGCCTACCTCAGTAGCGCCTGCCCCGTCGACGTGCTGCGCGGCTTGGAGGCCCGCCGCCCGCTCGGCGTCCGTGAAGCACCGTGCATCACGCTGTACACCGCCCCCGAGCAGGAGGTCACGGACAGCGATCCCCTCCTCGATGACGAGAACAGCACGCAGCGCGACGCACGAGGTCCGAAGCCGCAGCGGAGACTGTGCCCGTTGTGGAACCGCTGTCCGCGCCACCGCGGGGCTCGTGATCTGGTCGACGCACAGGTGTGGGTCGCCACCCCGGCCGGTCTGGTGCACAGCTCCGTCCCGCTGCACCAGCACCAGGAACAGCTCCGGTACCTCGAACTCGCATGCCGGCTCAGCGACCTGATCATCGTCGACGAGGCCGACCGGGTGCAGATGCAGCTCGACATGGCCTTCGCGCCGGCCAGCACTCTGGTGGGCAAGGCCCCGAACTCCTGGTTCGACGAGGTCGCCGTCCACAAGTTCCAGCAGATGGCCCGGGACGGCCGGCTCCAGCTGTCCGCCCGTGACGTCGACGACTGGACCAACGCCGTCAACACGGTCAGCGCCGCCACCGACCGCCTCTTCGCCCTGCTCGTCAAGGACGACAAGCTCAGGCGGTGGATCAGCGTCGACTACTTCAGTGCCTTCACCCTCCACAACCTGCTGCTGGACAGCTGGTTCCCGGGGCGGAAGGAGGGCGAACGCCCACCGGCGGCGGCCCGGACGCTGGACGGTGCGCTCGGCCGGTTCCGCGACGACCCGCTGCACGAGCAACAGAGCACGGGAGACGACGATGAAGTGACACCCTTGGTGAACACCTTCGTCCACCTCGCCCTGGAACTCCTGCACGCGCCCCAGGGAGCACGGACGCGTGAGAGGCTGCGCGACACCCTCACCGACATCGTCGGAGACGACAGCACGGTGCTCGCGGACGCCGACCTCCAGGCCCGGCGCTTCGAGTTCACCTTGCTCCTTTCCGCTCTGCACAGCCGCCTCGACTTCATGACCACGCTGTGGCCGCGCGTCGAGGCCGCCCTCAATCTCGAGAGCGCCTCGAACGTGCTCTCCCGCAGGCCCCCCAAGGACTACGAGGCGGTCATCCCCGAGTCGCCCATGGGTAACGTGCTCGGCTTCCAGTTCCGCCACGACGACCGTGAGCGCGATGGTGACCGCAGCGGTGAACTCCGCTTCTTCCACTGCAACGGCGTGGGCCGCGAACTGCTCGTGCGGCTCGGTGACCTGTGCGCCGTGGACGGCCGCCCGGGCCCGCATGTCCTGCTCATGTCCGCAACGAGCTGGGCGGGCACGTCGAGCAGGTACCACGTGCACGCCGACGTCGGTGCCGTTCTGCGTCCTCACGACGAGGAAGTCGAAGCCGTCCTGGGCAGCGAGTTCCGCAAGGAGTTCTTGTACTGGACCGGAAACGACCGGCCCAAGCCGCTGCGCCTGTCCGGCTGCGACCCCGAAGAACGGCCACAGGCCCTTCTGCACATGCTGCACCAGCTCGCGGTGCCCGACCGGAGTCTGCCCGACGCCGAGAGCATGCTGGACGCCGAGCTGAAGGAGATCGACGATCCGGACCGCCGCCGCATCCTGTTGCTCGTCGGCAGCTACGACGAGGCACGTCGGGCCGCCGAGTACCTCAACCAGATCCCCGAGTGGAACGGCCGCGTCACCCGACTCGTGTCCGACGACGCGGACTCCGACACCGCCTGGACCCGGCTGCCGGAGGACGCCGCCGCACGGACACTGCCCCGCGGTGACGTGAAGGCTTTCCCCTCGGTCGGCGGCGACATTCTCGTCGCGCCGCTGCTCGCCGTGGAGCGGGGACACAACATCGTTCTGCGCGATGGCAAGGCGGCCATCGGCACGGTCTACTTCCTGGCACGCCCACACCCTCGGCCCGACGACATCGCGCTCGCCATCCAGTCCATCAACGACTGGGCCGTACGCCAACTCCGGGATGCTGACGGATCCTTCAGGCAGAACGCGCTCGCCGCCGCCACCCCCGACCAGGCGGCTGTGGCGTTCCGCAGCCGCGCACGCCGTCAGTGGAACCGCTTCCTCACCCGGCGGCTGGCCTGGTCCAGCCTGCGGGACGAGGAGAAGACGGCGTTCACCTGGGACCAGCTCGTCGTCATGTGGCAGGTCATCGGTCGTCTGGTGCGCGGCGGCGTGCCAGCCCGGGTGGTCTTCGTCGACGCGGCTTTCTCTCCCAGAGAAGCCGGATTCCAGGACACGGACACCCCCGACACCAGCCTGCTGGCGAGCATGCGTGAGGTGCTCGCCCCGTTCTTCGAGGACGGGAACACGGCGGAGCGGCACCTTGCCCCGATCGACAAGTCCCTGGTCCGTGAGCTGTACGAACCGCTCTACCGCGCCCTGGTGGACATGGGCTGACGGCATCCGTCACCACACCGCACCCCCGACGTGTTCGCGTCGCGTCCGAAGACTTCACGCCTTGCTCCGAGGAGAACCGACACCATGGCCTACAAGTACAACCGTCCGGCGGCGTACCTGCCCGACCCGGCGCAGGGCCCCTTCGTCGTCCCGATGCACACTCTCTCCCTGCCTGCTCACTGGGAGGAACCACTCCTGCGCCTCTACCACGGCGGAATGACCGAGGGGCAGGCCGAGCGACGGCGCCGCGTACCCACAGCGGCTGTCAACCAGCTGATGCGCGCCACCGCGCCGGACATCGTCACGGTCGACTCCACGGCACGGTTCGGTTCGGAGAACCCCTGGCTGTACTGCCAGGACGCGTACCCGATGGCGGTGACGAAACTCTACATCGCCACCTGGCTCAAGAGCCTCCCGCGCGATGCCGGCGATCCCGAGACCGCGGCCCTGCTGATGAACTGCTTTAGTGACCTCGACACCGCGGCTCTCAGCTGGCGGCCCGGCAGGGTCGACCTCCTTGAGCAGAAGGTGTCGCCCGGGGGAACAGCTCTGCCCGCCCCCCACGTGTACCGGTTGCTTCCCGACGTCCTCGCCGAAAGGATCGCGCGCCAGGGACCGTACGAACACCACGGGCAGCAGCTGTCGTTTCGACAGGTCGCCGGCCGCACGGGGGCCAGGGGGCAGGGAAGCGGGGGCGCCGAGCTGATGTCGAACGTGATCGAGTACGTACCCGGGCGGCGCGGTGGCGGCGACGGCAAGCCGGCCCACTACGCGGCGACCCTCCGCATCACCGTGCGCACCGTTCCCTTCTCACCCGTCCCGCGCGTCCACGTGGCCGCCGGCGTGCGTCGGTTCGTCACCGGCAAGGTCTACATGCCGTACGGCAAGGGCGTGTCCGCGTACCTGCTCCCGGACGACTCCCTCGTCCACGACGGTCCGCAGCCGCAGCGTTTCGCCGTCGCCATGCTGGAGTGGAAGAACGGCACCACGGACTGGCGTCAGGGCGGAGCAGAAGGAATGCTCGCCGGGATCAGCGCACTCGACGCACTGCCGTCCCCGGACCGGCTGGTGAAGGAGGCCGACCACTGGATCCACGGCCGAGACGGCATCCGGATCGCGATCGGGCACCAGGCGGCCATGGGCAGGCACACGATCGGCACCGGACTGATGCCCAGTGAACGCCGACGGCTGATCGAGTGGGCGGAGCAGGCGATCGCTCCCGAGTTCGTCTCCGTTCCGAAGCTCGAGCGCAGTGCGTACGCGCGGCCGCCCAAGAAGCAGCTCAAGAAGCTGCCGTCCATTCCCAAGAACATGGAAGAGAAGGATCCCGAAGAGCGCGCGGTCATCCTGGACCAGCGTGAGCTGAACGCGGCCCACAACGCTCAGGTTCTGCGGGCACGCCTGGCCGAAGCCCTCGAAGGGGAAGACCTCACCGCGGTCGTGCTCCACCAGAACGATGCCATCCGCGATCAGATGATCGCAGCGGCGGAGATGGGGCTGGGGCTGGCCGGGCACCGGCACACGCAGGGCCCCGATACCTGGGTGTGGGAGGCGGAGGAGCTGACCGTCCGGCTGCACGCGCGGCCCCTGGGCGCTCTTGGCGCACCGCTGGGAGGCGACAGCGTGCCGCGCCGGGGGCAGGAACACGACAAGGCCGTCGAGGAACGCCGTATCGGTGTCGCGCGGGCGATGGCCGCCCTTCGGGAAGCCGTCCCCGGGGTGCGGCTGGCCTTCGTGGAGCTCGACGGGCAGGATGCCTTCCGCCACGCCAAGCGACGGACCGACCCCAAGCACGCGATCCGCCTCGGCTGCGCGGACGCAGGCCTGGTGACCCAGTTCATCCGTCCACCAGACCCGGATGCGGAGATGGAGGAGGCTCTCGCCGATTCTGGTCTGCGTGCCGCCGCGGCCTGGTCGGACGGCCTGCGCCAGACCGGTATGCGGCTGGTGCCCCAGCACACGCTCGGTGACACGCTCATCCCCGCGAACCTGAACCAGGTGGCCCTCCACCTTGTGGAACGCCGCCTTGATGGGCCCACGGGCAAGCAGCAGTTCACGCCGATCGCGGTTCTCATCCGACCGGGCGCGAAATGCGTGCTGGGCAAGTCGGCCGACATGCACGCATGGGTGCCGTACCCCGAACTCCTCAAGTCTTTGACGGGAAGGGTCGAAGGCAAGAAGAACAGCGCGGAGCAGTCGGCCCTCATGGCGGCCTTCGTCAAGAAGACTCTCGCGCAGCTGCGCAGTACCCCGACGCTCGTTCTGACCCACGCCCAGGACGTCCGGAAGCGCTGGCCATGGCTGAGGAATGACGGGCTGGAACGGGACAGGCTCGGCCTCGACGGGGGTCCCGTTCAGCGGATCGGTCTGTACGGCAAGCAGCTTCGTATCGTTCGGATCGCCGATGGCAGCCGGGACGAAACGGCACAGTGCTGGGCCGAGGCGGAGGAACGCTCTCCCAAGTTGGAGGGCCAGCAGCGTGGGGGCATCGCGATGGGGCTGTGGCGGCCCGGAGTGCGGGGTGACTCGGACCGCGTCTTCTACAGCACGACCGGCAAGTCCGGCTCGCAGCCGAACCTCACCAACGACGACGCCAAACTGACTCCGCACACCAACGCCTCGGGCAACAACGCCTACCGGCCGACGGCGAACGCCTGGAACCCGGACCTCCTCGAACTGACCGTCGCGTGCCTTCAGCCCGGTGACGACGCGGAAGCATGGGCCGTATTTGTCCACCAGCAGCGTTTCAGCGAGGACTACCGTGCTGGTCGCGAGGGGTTGGCTCTGCCCTTGATCCTCCATCTTGCGCGACTCGCGGACGATTACGCTCTGCCTCACGAGATCGAGGAGGCTTTGGATCCGACGGAGCCCCAGGCTGCGGCCGCGCCGGACGACGCTCTGTCGGGCCAGCTGGCCTTCGACTTCGACCTCGATGACGGGGATGACGACGAATGAAGCTTCCCGCTGAGAAGTCGAGGGAGACTCACCCCTCGTCTCCTCAGCGGGTAAGGCCCCTACTACCTCAGGGGCGTAGGTGCGGGTTCAATAAATGCATATGCATGCTCTCGGGGAGTGATCTTGCGGGCCGCGGGAACCTCAACATCAATTAGTCCTGTTGTGCCTGGTCAAGGGAACTCGTGAACGTCCCACCAGCTGAAACCCCTGTTCATCAGGGGTTTTCTGCATTTCTGGGGCGCGGCGCGACCAACCACGCGATCAACGCGGGCCACCGCCGATTCCGGTGCCCGTCAGCTCGGCGTCCCTGTGGTCTCGCCGACCGCCCCGGCGAACGCCTCCGCCTGCGCGGAGGGCCGGAGGCGGGGTCGGACGAGGCCCAGCTCGGAGTCGGGCAGGCCCCGCACCGGGACGAAGGTGATCGAGTCGCGGCGCCCGTGGTACTCGGCCGTGGACCGGCACAGCAGCATGGCGCCGCGGTTGGTTGCCGTCAGACTCAGCCCCTCCTGGAGCGTGTTGACGCTGGGTCCGGCCGGCACGGGGCAGCCGCCCGGGGTCAGGCCGGGCGCCTGTGCGTGGCGCCAGTACTCGGGTGCGCCGCCGGCGATGCCGATGAGCCGGCAGTCGGCCAGCTCCTCGGCGGACAGCGATTCCCGGGCAGCGAAGGGATGCCGGACCGACACGGCGAGGGCCTGCGGCTGCCGGGAGAAGACCGGGCCGAGGACGAGATCGTCCTCGGCCACCGGCAGCAGGACCACAGCACAGTCCACCTCTCGGCGGCGGAGCGGTCCGAAGGGGTCGCAGAGCGGGATCTCGACGATATCGATCGCGCAGTCGGGATACCGGTCGCCGAACCGGGCGATCGCCTCTCCGAGGCAGTCGTCGATCGTCCCCTGGAAGCCGATACGGAGCTTTCCGCCCACGCCCCGCGCGGCGGCCCGCGCCTCGTCGACCGTGGCGCGCAGGGTGTCGTACGCGGGGCGCAGACCGGCGAGGAAGCTCTCACCCAGCGGGGTCAGGCGCACCCGGCGGCTGGTGCGTTCGACGAGCGGTGCGCCGATGCGGCTCTCCAGGGATCGCAGCAGCTGGCTGACCCGGCTCTGGGAGATGTACAGCCGCTCACCCGCCCGCCCGAAGTGCAGCTCCTGGGCGAGCACGAGGAAGGACTCCAGCTCGCGTAGCTCGATAGCGCTCATGGTTCCCTTTCGCCACCCCTGGACCGCCACGCTGCCATACCGCCACGCCGCCGGACCGCCACCCCGCGGTGCGACGCGACCGATCCAGTAGCCCCGCTTATCGAAGGATGAGGGATCGGCCGTTGTTCCCGGAGGTCGGGGCGGGTTGGCTCAGCACATGGCACAGATCGGGGAAAGCGCAGGAACCAGCGGAGTGCCGGAGCGCTCGGCGGCCCGCGGCCGGCTGGGTGTCGCCGCTGTCGCGGGCGCGACGTTCACGGTGGTGACGTCCGAGATGCTGCCCGTGGGGCTGTTGACGCCCATCGGGGCCGCGTTGAAGGTGACCGAGGGCACCGCAGGACTGACCTTGACCGTCACCGGCCTGGTGGGTGCGGTCTCGGCGCCACTGCTGACACCGCTGTGGGGGCGGTTCGACCGACGGACGGTGCTGTGTGCGCTGATGGCGGTCCTGGCGGTGGGCAACCTGCTCGCCGCCCGGTCTCCGAGATTCGCGGTGATGGTGGCCGCCCGAGTCCTGGTCGGCGTGGGCATGGGCGGCGTCTGGGCGATCGCGGCGGGCCTGGCGGTGCGTCTGGTGCCGCCGAGGTCCGTCGGATCCGCGACCTCGCTGATCTTCAGCGGTATCGCGGTCGCGTCGGTGCTCGGCGTTCCGGCGGGCACGTACCTCGGCGAACTGGCCGACTGGCGGGCGGCGTTCCTGGCGGCGGGCGGGCTGGCGCTGGTGGTCCTGGTCGCCCTGGCGGTCCTGCTGCCGCCACTGCCCGCCGAACAGGACGTACGGCTCGGCGGTGTGCTGCGGCTGTTCGGCGAGCCGAGGGTGCGGACCGGCCTCGGCGTCGTGGCACTCCTTGTCACCGGCCACTTCGCCGCGTACACGTATGTGCGCCCCGCCCTTGAGGAGGTCTCGGGGGTGAGCGCCGGGATGATCGGAACGCTGCTGCTGATGTACGGAGTCGCGGGCGTGGCGGGCAACTTCGCGGCCGGCGCGGGTGCCGGGCGATCGCCGCGCTTCACCCTGCTGGTGATCAGCTCGGTGCTGGCGGCCACGGTCCTGCTGGTGCCGGTGCTCGGCGGCTCCGCCCTGACCGCGGGCGTGCTGCTCGCCGTCTGGGGCCTGTCCTACGGAGGCGTGTCGGTCAGCACCCAGACCTGGCTGCTGGCTTCGGCTCCCCGGACTCGGGAGGCCGTGTCTTCGCTGTTCGTCGGCGTCTTCAACGGGGCGATCGCCCTGGGCGCGCTGGCCGGTGGGCTGGCCGCGGACGCTGCCGGGGTCGGCGCGGTGATGTGGCTGGGCGGCGGGCTTGCCGTCGCGGCCCTCGCGCTGACGGCGCTGGGCAAGGCTCCCGCGTCCGGACGACTCTGAGGCCGCGCCCGGGCCCGGGCGCCCCACTGGGACGCAGGGCCGGCCCCCGCCCGCCGCCCCTCGGTTCAGGCGGGCGACGCCGCGCTCGCGCGCTCCTGACGGTTAGTCAGTTGCCATACGTAGAGGATCGCCAGGACCGCGGCCGCCAGGTTCAGCACGTCGGTGGCGATGCACGCGCCGGCGGTCCGGTGCGCGGTCGCCACTTCGTCGCCCGTCGCGGGCAGGCGTGAGCCGATCAGGGGCAGCACCTTCGACGCGACCCATGCGAGCCACCACGCGTTCAACAACGCGAGCGGCGCCCTGCCTCCCGTGTGCGCGGGGGCCGACCTGACGCTCGCGCGTGTCACGTCACGGGCGATCAGCCAGGGCATGACGAAGTTCACGAGCGGCACGAACCAGACCCCGATGGCCCATCCCGGGCCCGTCGAGCACGACCCCGGGTCGAGGGCTTCGGCGTTCGTCCTCGCCCGGTGGAACCAGGCGATGAAGAAACCGGCCGTGGCGGCCATGGCCCACGACTGGAGCCGGGACGCCGGGCCTTCGCGGTCCACGGCGGCGTCGAGGCCGTTCGGCGGCGCGGTGGGGCCCCCGGGCGAAGAGGGCCCTGAGAGTCGGAACGCGTCCACGTCGACGAAGAGGCCGTGGACGGCGGCGGCTGCTGCCAGCAGAAGCAGCACGCCGACGGTCAGCGCCAGCCCGCGCAGCGGACGGAACCGGTTCGCCCCGCCCGCGCCCGCCGTGCGGGGAAGCCCGAGGGTGTCCAGACCGGCGTACGTCTCGAACCCCTTGGCCCAGCCGTCCCCTTCGTCTTCACCGGATCTCATTGATGAACCCGACATACTCCGTTATCCCCCCTGGTCACCACATCGAGCCCCCGCCTTCGGGCGGGTGCCGGGGGACTGTACGACATGGGGGCGGCCGGTCGCGAGTTCTCATCGTTTCTCATCAACTCGACATGGTTGGGGCGAAGTTGAAGGACACCCGCGTCCGTACCCGGGCGGCCGTGGTCGCCGGGGTACGGACACGGGGGAGAGTGCGGTCCTGAGCCGTGAGCCGCCGGGTCAGTACGCCGTCGTCAGCGTCACCCCGCTGAAGGCGCTCTGGCCGTACAGACTGATGTAGCGGTATCCGGCCGCGGTGTTGGTGACGGTGATGCTCTCGCTGTTGCCCGACGTCACCGAGCGGGCGGTGTAGGCCGTGCTGCTCGCCCAGGTGTTGGGGTTGTAGTAGAGGTCGGCGTTTCCGGTGCCGCCCGTGGTGGTGATCCTCAGGGTCACCTTTCCGGCCGGCAGGTAGAGGTAGAAGTAGTCGAGGCCGCCCGTGCCGGCCGCGAGGGCGGAGCGCGAGCAGTTCTGGCCGAGGACGCGGGTGTCGGGGTCCGTGCAGTTCGGCAGGCCGCCGGTCACCGTGACGGCCTTGGAGGTGGTGGCGGTCAGGCCCTTCGAGTCCGTGACGGTCAGCGAGACCGTGTACGTACCGGCCGCCTGGTAGGTCTTCGACGGGTTGGCCGCCGTGGAGGTCGTGCCGTCGCCGAAGTTCCAGGAGCGCGCGGTGATGGTGCCGCCGGTTTCCGTGGAACGGTCGGTCAGGCTCACGGTCAGGCCCGCGACGGCCGCGTCGAACGCCGCCGTCGGGCCGCTGCCCGTGCCGCCGCCGCAGGCGCCGGCGGCACACGCGTCGAGCCAGGTGTTGAAGTCGGCGTCGTACCGCGTGCCGATCCCGGTGCCGTAGACGGCGTACGCGCCCTGGTAGTCACCGGAACGGAACTTGGCGAGCATGTTCTGGACGTCCGCGGGGTGCTTCTCGACCATGTACCGGGTGGCCAGGTAGCCCCACGGGTAGGTGCGGGTCAGGTCCGAGTTGGCGTACGAGCTCTGCCACAGGGTGCTCAGCGCGTAGGTGTGCTGGGCGGCGTCCGCGATGGCCTCGGTGTCGGGCAGGCCGCGGTAGCTGTAGGAGACGTACTCCGCGAAGCCCTCGATCCACCAGATGTCCGGGACGTCCTGCCCGGCGTTGAAGTCGCCGGCCATGTCGTAGCGGCCGTCGAGGTAGTGGGTGTACTCGTGGTTGAGGTTCCAGATGTCGCCGGGGAAGCCGTCGCCCACGCTCTTCACATACGACAGGAAACGGGCCTGGTTGGCCGGGTCGGAGGGGTCGCCCTCCAGGTACTCGCCGCCGTTGTCGGTGCTGTTGCCGAAGATCCAGCCGGAGTACGTCTGGTAGTCCTTCGGGCTCGCGAACGTCACGATCTGGATGTTGGTGTTGTGGTCGTTCGCCACCGGACCGCTGTCCTTGACGATGCCGTGGAAGTACGCGTCCTGGCCCTTGACGCTGGTGCAGGCTGCGGCCAGGGCGGCGTCGCTGAGCGACTGGGCGCGGAAGGTGTGGTCGGCGTCGCAGGTGTAGGTGATCGGCAGCGCGGCGGCGGTGAGTTGGCCGACGAAGTCGCAGGTGCCGTAGTACGAGCACTGCGCCTTGTCGTAGGCGTCGGTCATCGCGGCCACCGCGACCCACAGGGGCGCCGTCGTGCCGGTGATGGCGGAGACACCGAGCAGGCTCTTGACCAGTGGCCGCACCTTCGCCTGGAGCGCGGGGGTGTCCAGGAAGCGGGCCATCTCGCTGCCGGCGTTGGCGTCCAGGTAGAACCACGCGTCGTCGAGCTTCGCGAGGTGGTTGTGGGCGAAGGCGCTCAGCGTGTCGATGATGCTCGGGTCGGCGGTGACCGCCGCGATGTAGGCCGGGTTCCAGTGGCCGCGGAAGAGCGGGGTGAACACGTCGTTGACGGCGGTGTCCATGCTCCAGTACGCGTCGTAGGAGCTGTTGTAGGCGTTGAGCACCTTCTTGTACGTGCTCAGGTAGCGGGCCTGCTCATTGGCGCTGTCGGTCAGGATCAGGACCTCGCCCATGATGTCGCCGTTGGCCGAGCTGACGTCCATGAAGTGCGGGGACGCGACGAACGTGTCCAGCGCCGACTCACTGGCCGTGGCCAGCGCCGTGCCGTAGGGGCCGACGGCGGAGGCGTTGTAGGACTGCACGTAGTAAC
This sequence comes from Streptomyces sp. CB01201, assembly GCF_002803085.1. Taxonomy (GTDB): domain Bacteria; phylum Actinomycetota; class Actinomycetes; order Streptomycetales; family Streptomycetaceae; genus Streptomyces; species Streptomyces hundungensis. The sequence continues at coordinate 223,138 of NZ_NNBJ01000005.1, forward strand.
CCGCGCGCAGGAACAGCACGAGCTGCCACACGTTGGTGGAGTTGTCGCCCGGGTAGGAACGGGCGCCGGCGGCAAGGGCGTTGGCGACCGTGACCATCTGCGCCTCGCGGAACGCGTTGTAGGCGTCGGTGCCGGTGAGGCTGAACAGGGTGTTGACACAGGTCGTGGTCGACGCCTGGACGAAGGCGACCAGGGCCGGTCCCGTGCGGCTGCCGAAATCGCCCGGCGCGCAGGACGCGGCGGTTCCCTTCGCGGCCCTGTTCCGCGCCTCCTGCGGTGCCGGGGAGGTGGTCGGACGGCTCGGGGGGAGGTGCGTCCGGTCGATCGGGGTGCGCCGGGCGTCCGAGCGGTCGGACGCGTCACTCGTCGAACTCAGCGGCCTGGGAGCCGAGTTGGGCTTCGCGGGGCTTGCCCCGGCGCCGGTACGGCCTGCCCCCGGCGAGCCGTCCGCGGCGGCCGCGCGGCTCGGCTGCGCCAGCACGGCGAGGCCCAGGCAGAGTGCGAGGGCAAGTATGAGGAAACCGGTGAGACTTCGTCTCAGTCCCTCTGGTCGGGTGTTCACGTGCCGCCTCCCAGCGGTGTGAAGGCCGCGCCCGGGGCGCGGCGGTGGGGGATACCGCGGGCCTGGGCCGCCCCGCCGTCCCGGGCTCCGGGACGTGACGTGCGTCCCCGGCTCGGGGACACGGTGCCCCGGCCTCGGGGCGTGGCGGAGCGGACCCGTCGACCCGCGGGCCTGGCTGATCATTCGGCATGAACGCGGCTTGCATGAAAGCGACTTGATGATGCGCTCTGTAAAATTGCATATGTCACATGGCTTGGGAAGGGAGTGCGGGTAAACCCGAGGCAATGACTGGGGGGTTGTCCTACGGTGAGGGCATGGGGGAGAGGCGGTACGGTCCCGTGGCGGTCGACAGTGGCGTCGAGGTGCCGCTGCCGGCCGCCGGTGAGGTGTGGGTGGTCGGCGCGGTGATCCTCAACCGGCAGCGCAGGGCCTTCGCCCAGCGGCGCGGTCCCGACCGCCGGCTCTTTCCCGGCTGCTGGGACATCGTGGGCGGCCACGTCGAACCGGGGGAGTCCCTGATGGAGGCCCTGGCCCGGGAGGTAGAGGAGGAGACGGGCCGGCGGCTGCGCCGGGTGCGCGCGCTGCTGGCGGTCGGTGGCTGGACGGGGGACGACGGCGGCGGACCGCGGCGCGAGGCGGACTTTCTCGTGGACGTCGACGGCGACTTGGACCACCCCGTCCTGGAGTGGCCCAAGCACACCGGTCACGGCTGGTTCGGGGTCGAAGACCTGCCCCGGCTCAAGGAGGGCCGGGCCCCCGCGGAGCGTTTCATCCATGACCTGATCGCCGCGGCGTTACGGGATCACGCGTGAACTGGCCCGCTGCCGAAGCCGGTTGAAAGCGCTTCTCACTGCGCGCGTCGGGTCTCCTTCGGCGTCCGGCGCAGGACCAGGGACACGAAACCGAACGCGTCCCGGTAGGCGCGCAGCCATTCGGCGCGGTGGACCGTCGCCGCCGCCAGGGCCTGGGCGCTGTCCGGGTCGTCGGGATGGTCCAGGGCCCACGAGGAGAGCGATCCCGTCCAGGCCCATTCGTAGGCGTCGAGTTCCGCGCGGGTGCTGAGGTGTCCGTGGACAGGGGTCCATCCATCGGTCACGACCCGGTCCAGGAAGATGGGCAGGGCGTCCAGCTCGCCGAGCAACTCCGTTGCCTCGGGGCCGGGTTCGCGCTCCCAGTAGCCATCGCCGATCAGCACACGTCCGCCCGGCGCCAGGTGTGCGCGGGCCGCCGCGAGGGTGGGGAGCAGGCCGCCGAAGGCGTGCGCGGAGCCCATGATGATCACCAGGTCGAAGACGGGTTCGGCGGCGAAGCGTGCGGCGTCCTCGCGGTGAAGGGTGAGGCGTTCGTGGACACCTTGCTCCCGGGCTGCCTCGCGGGCCCGGCGGAGAGCGCTCTCGGCGATGTCCACCCCTTCCGCCCGCAGCCGGGGGTGTCCGGCCAGCGCCCTCAGCAGCCACTCGCCGCCGCCGCAGCCGAGGTCCAGTACGCGGGCGTCGCCGCGCGGGATGCCGTGTTCCAGGAGCCGGCGTACGGCGTCGTCGTCGAGCGGGGCCGCGATGGGGTGGTCGGCGTGGGCGAGTCCGGAGATCTGTTCACGGTTCATCGGGGGAGCCTGGCACGGGGTGGCTCCGTGCGCACCGGGTTTCCGCGGGCTCCTCAACTGGCCCCGCTTCATGGCACGTTGGGATCGGGTGATCGGGCCGCCTGGGCGAGCAGGTCGGCGAGGGCGGCGACCCGGGTGCGGAGCTCCGCGGGGCGCTCGATGGTGAACGGGAGGTCGAGCCCGGCCAGCACGCCGGGCAGCCAGTCGAGCCGCTCGACCCTCAACTCGGCGCGGAAAAGCGGGGGTTCACCATCTCCTCCCGCGCCGGGCGGCAGCTGCGCAAGGGCCGCCAGGTCGGCGGGCAGACGGCGGCGGATCTGCTCGGCCGTCCCCTGGATGCGCAGGCTCACCTCGTGCCGGTACGGGGCCGCGGCGAGCCCGGACAGGACGCGTTCGGCGGGATCGGGCCCGGTGGGCGGCACGAACGAGCCGGGCAGCACCCTCGCTTCGGAAATGCGGTCGAGCCGGAACGTCCGGTCCGCGCCGACCGCGGGATCCGTGCCGGTCACGTACCACTTGCCCGAGTGGGCGACGAGGCCGTGCGGATGCAGGGTGCGCGCGCTGCGCCGCCCGTCGGCGGAGGTGTACCGGAGGGCGACCGGCCGGTGATGCCGCACGGCGTCGGCGAGCGGCAGCAGAACGGCGCCGGGAGGCGGGCCGGGCGGGGCCGGGGGCGCATCGGGCCGAGCCGTGTACGTGAGGGAGTCGAGGACCGCGTCCATCGCTCGGCCGAGCCGCTCGGGGAGCACACGGCGGATCTTGGCCGCGGCCGTCTCGCTCGCCACCCCCGTACTCGGCATCAGGCCGGCCCGCTGACCGGCGACGAGGCCGAGCAGCACGGCGAGGGCCTCGTCGTCGCTCAGCATCAGTGGCGGCATGCGGTAGCCGGGGGCCAGCCGGTAGCCGCCGTAGCGGCCGCGCACCGACTCGACGGGCACGTCGAGGTCCAGGAGGTGCTGGGCGTAGCGCCGCACCGTCCGCTCGTCCACGTCGAGCCGGGCGGCCAGTTCGGACACCGTTCGGGTGCCGCCGGACTGGAGGAGTTCGAGGAGGGTGAGTACGCGGGCAATGGGTCGGGCCATGCCGTCGAGTATCTCCCGGATACCGGGCGGATTCTGTCCGGTATTGGTCATACCGTGTGGTCAGAGGCGCGGAACGCCGGTCCCTCCGCAGACCCCTTCCACGCCACCCGTCACACCCGTCACACCCCTCACATCCCTCACATCCCTCACATCCTGGGAGATCACCATGGACTTCGTCTCGATCCGCGTCATCACGGGCGACATCGCCCGCCTCGTCGGCTTCTACGAGCGCGCCACCGGGCTGACGGCGAGCTGGTCCACCGCGGACTTCGTCGAGCTCAGGACCGCCTCGGCCACCCTCGCGATCGGCAGCACCCGTACGGTGCCGATGTTCGCGCCGGGCGCCGCGCAACCGGAGGCCAATCGCAGCGTCATCCTCGAATTCCGTGTCGAGGACGTGGACGGAGTGCATCGGAACCTGCTCGGCTCCGGTCTCGTGGACGAGTGCGTCCAGCCGCCCACCACCATGCCGTGGGGGAACCGTTCGCTGCTCGTGCGCGACCCCGACGGAAGCCTCGTCAACTTCTTCACGCCGGTCACCGAGGCCGCCGCCGCGAGGCTCGCCCGCTGAGGGCCGAGGGGGGACCGCAACGGCTCCCGGGGTGACCCGCATGGGCTGCGGAGGTGATCCGCAGCGGCTCACCGAGGGCGTCCCGCACCGCCCCCCACCTGGGACGTCCGTTTCCAACGGGGTTTCGTACGGCCTTACTATGCACCCGGGAACGTCGCCCACAGGGCGAGGGGAAATCGGGGGCGCATCGCATGGGCAGGGACACGCAGGGGTGGGACGCGGCCGGTCATGGCACGGCCGAGGAGATGGTCGCGGAGGCGCGCAGGGCGCTCTTCGTCATGTTCGGGTTCATGGCGGTCGTATGGGCCCTGCACCTCGTGAACTGGCTGGGCGACTATCGGCTGGACCGGGAGTTCGGGCTCGTCCCGCACGACATGGGCCGGCTGCCGGACATCCTGGTGGCGCCGTTCCTCCACTTCGGCTGGAGCCATGTCGAGGCCAATTCGGGGCCGCTCTTCGTCTTCGGGTTCCTTGCCGCGTACCGGGGCGTGGTCCGCTTCCTGTGGCTGACCCTCCTCGTCGCGATGACGAGCGGCCTCGCCGTCTGGCTCTTCGAGGACACCGACACCCTCGTGGTGGGCGCCAGCGGCGTGATCTTCGGATACTTCGGATACGTGGTGCTGCGCGGCCTGTTCGACCGCAGGCTCATCGACACGCTGATCGGCCTGGTCATGGCGGCCTCCTTCGCCTATCTGGTGACCGTCGCCGTCCCCGGCACCCCCGGAGTGAGTTGGCTGGCGCACCTCGGCGGACTCGTGGGCGGCATGGCCGGGGCGTATCTGCTGCGTGACCGGCGCGGGCCGGTACCGGTCGCGGGCGGCGAGCCGGCCGCCGCCGGGACACCGGCCGCACTGGACCCCGGCCGTGCCGAACTCCACCGGGAACTGCGGGACTTGGGCCTGCTCTGAGCGCTCCGTGGCACAGGGGTGCTGTCGGCGGGAGCGCCGGCCCATCGGTGGGTCGCGGGAAAATCGGTGCCGTTGCGGCCGCCGCGCGCGCAGACTCGCCGCATGGCGGATGTGGGGATGTTCGGGGAGGCGGTCGGACGCTGGGCGGCCGGCGGCTCCTGCGCGCGTGCGAGGGAGCTGGCGGCCGAACTCGCCCTGCGGACGGCGGTGTTGCTGGAGGGCCTGAGCGATCTCGCGGCCGTCGAGGCGCTCGCCGGGCTGCGCGGCCGGGATCTCGGCGCGGAGGGGGTGTGCGTCGTGTCCATGGGCGGGGCGATGAACGTGGGACGTTACGCCGGTCTGCTCGGGCCGCCCGGTCTCGGCCTGCGCCTCACCGGGCTCTGCGACGAGCGGGAGCAGGGCTACTACGAACGCGCCCTGCGGCGCGCCCGTGCCCCGCTCCCCGGCTTCTTCGTGTGCGCGGCGGACCTGGAGGACGAGCTGATCCGCGCCCTGGGCACGGCCCGGGTCGAGGAGATCATCGCGGCGGAGGGCGATCTGCGCGCCTGGGAGACCTTCCTGCACCAGCCCGCGCAGCACGACCGGCCCCGCCACCTTCAACTCCGCCGGTTCCTGGGCACCAAGAAGGGCCGCAAGATCCGGTACGGGCGGCTGCTCGCGGAGTCCCTCGACCCGGCGCACGTACCGGCTCCGCTCGATGCGCTGCTCGTGAGCCTGTGAGCCTGGAGGCTGTGACGCTGTAGGGGATCGGGATCGGGATCGGGATCGGGATCGGGATCGGGGCTGGGGCCGGGGCCGGGATCGGGACCGGGACCGGCTCGCCGGCCGCCGGCGCCCGCGTACGGGATGGGGCGACGGCCGGGTCCGTGCGGCGGGCCGACGTGCCGGATGTCCGCACCGTGAGGGGTGGGGCTACTGGCCACGTGCGCCACCCAGGGCTTGCGCCTGCGCCGGCACTGTTTGCGACGGAGGGGCGGCTCTGCTCCCGGCCCGGCGGACGACGACCGGCGCCACGAGCCCGGCGAGGGTGAACAGGCCCCCGACGACGTACCAGCCGGGTCGGCCCCAGGTGATGCACAGCGAGATCAGCAGGGTCGGCCCGACGGCTTCGGCGAGCCCCGCCCCCAGCCCGAACACGCCGAGGTACTGGCCGGTGGCGTGGCTCGGGGCGAGGGCGAAGGAGACCTCGAAGCCGGCCGCGGCGTGCCACAGTTCACCGACCGTGTGCACAACCACCGCCGTCAGAAGGAGAGTTGCGGCCGCCCAGGCCGGGACACCTGCCGAAAGCGAGATGAGCGCACAGGCCAGGAGGAAGGCGACACCCGAGCGGCGATAGGCGAGCGCCCCCGCCCTGGGGCTGTCGACGTGCCGGCTCGCCCGCACTTGGCACGCGATGACGATGACCGTATTGAGCAGCATGGTCCCGGAGATGAGCCAGCGTGGAGCCGTGGTCGCGGTCACCAGCCAGAGCGGCACGGCCACCGTGAGCACTTTGAACTGGATCGCCATGACGCCGTCCAGGAGAGTGAGCGCGAGGTAGGGGCGGTCGCGCAGGGCGCCCCACCGGGGGCCGGCCGCCGCGGGTACCGGTGGGACCGGAGGCAGCCGGTACAGGAGCGCCGCGGCCGCCGCGAAGGCCAGTGCGTTGCCCACGACGAGTACCCGGTAGGCGCTGTGGCTGCCGATCTGCACCGCCCAGCCGGCCAGTACCGCCCCCAGGGATATGCCGATGTTGGTCACGGCCCGCAGATACGCGCGGAACGCCTGGGGCCTGGCCCCGCCGTGGTGCCGGATGAGCGGGCTGCGCGCGGCGTTCCCGGCACCCTTCGCCCCGAGGGCCACGGACACCGCGACGACGAACGGCCAGAACCCGTCGACTAGCAGGAACGCGGCCGTGGCCAGCGCTTGCACGGCCAGGGTCGCCCCGAACACCCCCCGCGCCCCGCGCCGGTCCGCGAGATGCCCCACGGCGATGCCGACGGCGAGCGAGAACGCTCCGGCGATCCCGAGCCCGAGGCCCACCGCGGCGGCCGGAAGGCGCCGGTCCTGGGTGAAGTACAGGACTCCGGCGGTGAGGTAGAGGCCGCTCCCCACCGCGTAGACGAAGTTGGAGGCGGCGAGAGTGCGGAGGGGGCCGGCGTCCGGCAGAAGGCGAGCCACGGCATCGGTCCGTTTCCTGAGCGGACGGTAAGGACTGGGCTAGCTTGTTGCTTATTACGTCTGAGGGCAAGGTTCTGTGGTGAAGTTGGCGACGAACCGCCGCTGCCAAGGCGTTTCCACCGCCCGGCGGGCATAGTGCCGCCGCACATACGCGACGGCATCCGCGGCGGGGACGCCGTCCAGGACGGCGAGGCAGGCCAGGGCCGTGCCGGTCCGGCCCAGGCCGCCGCCGCAGGCGATCTCCACGCGCTCCTGCCCGGCGCGGTCCAGCAGCGTACGCAGGGCCGCGGCGAAGCCCGCCCGGTCGGCGGGCAGCCAGAAGTCCGGCCAGCGCACCCACCGGTGGTCCCACTCGACCGGTTCCGGGCGGCGGCCGAGCAGATGGAGGGCGAACTCCGGCTCGGGGCCGGCGGGCAGTGGTCTCCTCAGGCCCCGGCCGCGTACCAGGCGGCCCGACGGGAGGTGCAGGACGCCGTCCGCCGCGGGATTCCAGGTCGTGTTCATCGGCCGAGCCTAGGCCCGGTCCGCGGATGCCGGAGTCAACGGCCCTGTGCGGTAAGGGCATTGGCGGCGGGAGGGAGCGCGGGTCGGCGGGCCGGTGGCCGCGACCGCCGGTGCGGCCCAGCACGGAGCGGGCCGCTCCGCAAACCGGGCGCCACCATGCGGGGCGGACGGGGCGGGCCTAGCGTGGTAGCGGATGACGTCCCTGTCGGGATGTCCCGCCAGGATGTTCCCGCCCGGACGTCGTCGTCCGGACGCTCCTCGACCGGCAGGAGGCCTGCCCGTGAGGTACTCACACCACCAGTGGCGCAGGGCGTGCGCGGGTGTCGCCGCCGCCGCGCTGCTGACCGTACCGGCGGCAGTCGGCAGCGCGTACGCCGCCACCGCGCCCCCTGCGCCGTCCCCCTCGGCCTCGGCCTCGGCGTCGAGCGGCTCGGGCTTCACCCAGCTCACCCCGGCCGTCACGGCGCGCCTGGACGCCGCGATCCAGAAGGTGATGCGCGAGGCGAACGTCCCGGGAGTGTCCGTCAGCGTGTCCGCGCCCGGCAAGGGGACCTATCTCAAGTCCTTCGGCGTCGCCGACAAGGCGACGGGCAAGCCGATGACGCCGGACCTCTTCGTGCGGATCGGCAGCGAGACCAAGACGTTCACCGTGACCGCCCTTCTCGAACTGGTCGACCAGGGCAAGGCGGGCCTGGACGACCCGATCTCGAAGTACATCAAGGGCGTACCGGGCGGGGGCAAGGTCACACTGCGGCAGCTCGCGGAGATGCGGAGCGGGCTGCCGAGCTACACGGAGGACCCGGCCTTCGTGCAGGCGCTGCTCTCCGACCCGAAGCGGCCGTTCACCCCCCAGCAGCTGCTCGCCTACGCCTACAAGCAGCCGATCCAGTTCCAGCCCGGCGCGAAGTACTTCTACTCCAACACCAATCTGATCCTGCTCGGCCTCGTCGTGGAGAAGCAGAGCGGTATGCCGCTGCGTGACTTCATCCAGCAGAAGGTCCTCACGCCGGCCGGGCTCAAGAACACCAGCTTCCCCGTCGGCGCCGAATTCCCGAGCCCGCATCCGCAGGGGTACACCAACCAGACCCTCGACGGGAAGGTCGCCGTCACCACGGACTGGAACCCCTCCTGGGGCTGGGCGGCCGGCGCGATGATCTCCACGCTCCCGGATCTGAAGAGCTGGGCCCGCACGGTCGCCACCGGCACCCTGCTGTCCCCGAAGACGCAGGCCGAGCGGCTCAAGGTGGTCCCGACCGGGATTCCGGGCGCCGGGTACGGCCTGGGCATCATCAATGTCCAGGGCTGGATCGGCCACAACGGATCGCTGCCCGGCTACGAGACCCTGACCGTGTACCTGCCCGAGTCGCAGGCCACGATGGTCGTGGTGCTCAACACGGACATCCTGGACGGCAAGACGGAGCCCAGCACGCTCTTCGGCCAGGCGGTCAGCAGCATCGTGACGCCGGGACATGTGTTCGGCCTGCCGGTGCCCGAGCCGCGTCCGTCCTCGTCGGCATCGGCCTCGGCATCCGCCTCGTCGTCGTCCTCGTCCTCGGCTTCATCCAGCAGCTCGCCGTCCTCGTCCTCACCCTCGTCCAGCTCGCCGTCCTCGCCGTCCTCGCCGTCCTCGTCGGCTTCGGCCACCCCTTCGTCGGGGTGAGCGGGCGGCGGCAGTAGGGCCCTACGGCGGCGGCCCGCTCCTTGGGGGAGCGGGCCGCCGCCGTAGACAGGCATCGGACATCAGTCGGTGCCGAACTCCATCGCCGCACGGTCGAGCAGCTCGTCGTCGCCGGAGACCTGGCCGCGCGAGGCGATGACCTCCGCGCCGCCCTCCGGCATCGAGCCGATGAGGCCGGTCGCCGCCGCCTGGGCGGCGCCGATCAGCTCCGGGTGGGCGGTGCCGACGATGCCGAGGCCCGCGTACTGCTCAAGGCGGGCACGCGAGTCGGCGATGTCGAGGTTGCGCATCGTGAGCTGGCCGATCCGGTCCACCGGGCCGAAGGCCGAGTCCTCGGTACGCTCCATCGACAGCTTGTCGGGGTGGTAACTGAACGCGGGGCCCGTGGTGTTGAGGATCGAGTAGTCCTCACCGCGCCGCAGCCGCAGCGTGACCTCGCCGGTGACGGCCGAGCCGACCCAGCGCTGGAGCGACTCGCGGACCATCAGCGCCTGCGGGTCCAGCCAGCGGCCCTCGTACATGAGGCGGCCCAGACGCCGGCCCTCGTTGTAGTACTGGGCGAGGGTGTCCTCGTTGTGGATCGCGTTGACGAGCCGCTCGTAGACCGCGTGCAGCAGCGCCATGCCGGGCGCCTCGTAGATGCCGCGGCTCTTCGCCTCGATGATCCGGTTCTCGATCTGGTCGGACATGCCCATGCCGTGGCGGCCGCCGATGGCGTTGGCCTCCATGACCAGGTCGACCGGCGAGGCGAACTCCTTGCCGTTGATCGTGACCGGGCGGCCCTGGGCGAAGCCGATCGTCACGTCCTCGGTGGGGATCTCGACGGACGGGTCCCAGAAGCGCACGCCCATGATCGGCTCGACCGTCTCGACACCCGTGTCCAGGTGCTCCAGGGTCTTGGCCTCGTGGGTGGCGCCCCAGATGTTGGCGTCCGTGGAGTACGCCTTCTCCGTGCTGTCGCGGTACGGCAGCTCATGGGCGAGCAGCCACTCCGACATCTCCTTGCGGCCGCCCAGCTCGGTCACGAAGTCCGCGTCCAGCCACGGCTTGTAGATCCGCAGGTGCGGGTTGGCGAGCAGACCGTAGCGGTAGAACCGCTCGATGTCGTTGCCCTTGAAGGTCGAACCGTCGCCCCAGATCTGGACGTTGTCCTCCAGCATCGCCCGCACCAGGAGGGTGCCGGTGACGGCACGGCCGAGCGGGGTGGTGTTGAAGTAGGCGCGGCCGCCGGAGCGGATGTGGAACGCTCCGCAGGCGAGTGCGGCCAGGCCCTCCTCGACCAGCGCGGCGCGGCAGTCGACCAGGCGCGCGATCTCGGCACCGTAGGCCTGTGCACGGCCGGGCACCGACGCGATGTCGGGCTCGTCGTACTGGCCGATGTCGGCGGTGTAGGTGCACGGGACGGCACCCTTGTCGCGCATCCACGCGACCGCGACGGAGGTGTCGAGGCCGCCGGAGAAGGCGATGCCGACGCGCTCGCCGGCGGGCAGGGAGGTGAGAACCTTGGACATGGGAAGAGTATGCATCTTCCTGAATGTTTATGCAACCCATGATGTGGCGCCACCCGGGTCCTTGTCACGATCCGGTCTCGCTACCGCCGAAAGGGCTTGCCCTGTACGGGTGGAATCGATTCCATGGGGGGCGTGTAATCGATTCCACGCCAAGGTGTGCGCTCGTTCGGGCGGACGCGGGGCGTGGGATCGGGTCGAGGTTCCACGGTTCCACGAGGAGGTGGTCCGGCGATGGCGGGCATCAAGGATGTCGCGACCGAGGCGGGAGTGTCCGTCGCGACGGTGTCGCGGGTGCTCAACAGTCATCCCTCGGTCAGCGAGGCGGCCCGGGTCCGGGTCCTCGCGGCCGTCGAGGCGCTCGGCTACCGGCCCAACGCCGTGGCCCGCTCGCTGCGCACCGACCGGACGCGCACGCTGGGCCTGGTCATCAGTGACGTGCTGAACCCCTACTTCACCGAGCTGGCACGCTCCGTGGAGGAGGCGGCCCGGGCACTGGGCTACAGCGTGATCATCGGGAACGCGGACGAACGGCCCGACCTCCAGGACCACCACGTCCGCACCCTCCTGGACCGCAGGATCGACGGGCTGCTCGTCTCGCCCACCGACGGCGGCTCACCGCTGATGCTGGAAGCCGTGCGCGGCGGCACCCCCATCGTGTTCGTGGACCGCTGGATCCCCGGCATCGACGTCCCCGTGGTGCGCGCCGACGGCCGGGCCGCCATCGGCGACCTGGTCGCCCATCTGCACCGGCTCGGCCGTCGCAGGCTCGCCATCATCGCGGGCCCGGCCGCCACCACGACCGGCAGCGAGCGCGTCGAGGCCTTCCGGGCCGCGCTCGCCGCGCACGGCCTCCCGCTGCCCGACGAATACGTTGGCCAGGGTGACTTCCAGGCGGCCAGCGGGCGCCGGGCCACCGAGCGGTTCCTGGCCCTCCCCGAGCCGCCGGACGCGGTGTTCGCCGCCGACAACCTGATGACGCTCGGCGCGCTCGACGCGCTGCGCGCCCACGGGCTGCGCATCGGCGCCGACATCGCGCTCGCCGCCTTCGACGACATCCCGTGGTTCGTGCACACCGATCCGCCCGTCACCGCCATCGCGCAGCCGACCGGCGAGCTCGGCCGGGCCGCCGTGCAGGCGCTCGCCGGCCTCATCGGCGGCGGCGCGCCGCCCTCCGTCACCCTCCCCGCCCGTCTCGTCGTACGCCGTTCCTGCGGCGAGGCCGCCCCGAACCCGAGGAGCGAGCAGTGAGTCAGGACAAGCGGGCCGCGCATCAGGACGAGCGAGCAGTGGGTCGGAACAAGCGGCAACCGCCCCCCGGGCAAGCGGGCCCTGGGCAAGCGGGCCCCGAGCACCCGGGCCCCGAGCACCCGGGCCCCGGGCACCCGGGGGGTGGACAACGACCCCTGGATGAGCGGGAGTTGCTCCGCATCGAAGGGGTGCGCAAGGCCTTCCCCGGGGTGCAGGCCCTGGACGGCGTGGACTTCGACCTGCGCCGTGGCGAGGTGCACGTCCTGCTCGGCGAGAACGGGGCCGGCAAGAGCACGCTCATCAAGATGCTCTCCGGTGCCCACCGCCCCGACAGCGGACGCATCCTCGCCGGCGGCCGCGAGGTGCGCATCCACGGCGCGCAGGACGCCGAACGCCTCGGCATCGCCACCATCTACCAGGAGTTCAACCTGGTGCCCGAGCTGAGCGTCGCCGAGAACATCTTCCTGGGCCGCCAGCCCCGGCGCTTCGGGATGATCGACCGCCGGGCGATGGAGGAGGCGGCCGACAAGCTCCTCAAGCGGGTCGGCGTCGAGGTGGCGCCCCGCACGAAGGTGCGCGAACTCGGCATCGCACGGCTCCAGATGGTGGAGATAGCCAAGGCGCTGAGCCTGGACGCCCGCGTACTGATCATGGACGAGCCGACCGCCGTGCTCACCTCCGGGGAGGTGGACAAGCTCTTCCGC
>NZ_NNBJ01000005.1:235697-368003 GCF_002803085.1 Streptomyces sp. CB01201
CATCGTGCGCACCCTGCGCGACGACGGCGTGGGCATCGTCTTCATCACCCACCACCTCGAAGAGATCGCGGCCCTCGGCGACCGGGTCACCGTGCTGCGCGACGGCCGCAGTGTCGGTCAGGTCCCCGCCGCCACCCCCGAGGACGAGCTGGTACGCCTGATGGTGGGCCGGAGCATCGAGCAGCAGTACCCGCGCGAACGCCCCGACCCCGGGGGCCCGTTGCTCACGGTGCGGGGCCTGACCCGGCACGGTGTCTTCCACGACGTGAGCTTCGAGGTACGGGCGGGCGAGGTCGTCGGCCTCGCCGGACTGGTCGGCGCGGGCCGCACCGAGGTGGTCCGCGCGGTGTTCGGCGCCGACCCCTACGACGCGGGCAGCGTCGAGGTGCGGGGCGCACGCGTGGCCCGGGGCGATGTGAGCGCGGCCATGGGGGCCGGGGTCGGGCTCGTGCCCGAGGACCGCAAGGGGCAGGGCCTGGTGCTCGACGCCTCCGTGCAGGAGAACCTCGGCCTGGTCACGCTGCGCTCGGCCGGCCGCTGCGGGCTGGTCGACCTCAAGGGCCGGCGGGCGGCCGCCGCCCGCGTCGCCGGACAGCTCGGGGTGCGGATGGCCGGGCTCGACCAGCCGGTGCGCACCCTGTCCGGCGGCAACCAGCAGAAGGTCGTCATCGGCAAGTGGCTGCTCGCCGACAGCAGGGTGCTGATCCTCGACGAGCCGACCCGGGGCATCGATGTCGGCGCCAAGGTCGAGATCTACCAGCTCATCAACGAACTGACGGCATCCGGCCGCGCGGTCCTGATGATCTCCAGCGATCTGCCCGAGGTGCTCGGCATGAGCGACCGGGTGCTCGTCATGGCCCAGGGCCGGATCGCCGGCGAACTCCCCGCGCACGAGGCGACCCAGGACGCCGTGATGGCGCTCGCCGTCGCCGCACCGAACGCACAGGAAGATGTGGAGGGCTCCCGTGGCCACTGACACGCTCGACAACCGGACCGGCCGGGGCGGGGCCCAGGGCCTGCGCCGTCTGCTGCTCGACAACGGCGCGCTGAGCGCCCTGGTGGTCCTCGTGGCGGCCCTCGCGCTGCTCTCCGGCGACTTCCTCACCACCCAGAACCTGCTGAACGTCGGTGTGCAGGCCGCGGTCACCGCGATCCTCGCGTTCGGCGTCACCTTCGTCATCGTCTCGGCGGGCATCGACCTTTCGGTCGGCTCGGTGGCCGCGCTCTCGGCCACCGTGCTCGCCTGGTCGGCGACGTCCGAGGGCGTGCCGGTGTGGCTCGCCGTCCTGATGGCCGTCGCCACCGGCATCGCCTGCGGCCTCGTCAACGGCGTACTGGTCTCGTACGGCAAACTGCCGCCGTTCATCGCGACGTTGGCGATGCTGTCCGTCGGCCGCGGCCTGTCCCTGGTGATATCCCAGGGCAGCCCCATCGCCTTCCCGGACTCCGTGTCCCACCTCGGTGACACGCTCGGCGGCTGGCTGCCGGTCCCCGTCCTGGTGATGATCGGCGCCGGTCTCCTCACCGCGCTCGTCCTGTCCCGCAGCTACATCGGGCGCTCGATGTACGCGATCGGCGGCAACGAGGAGGCGGCCCGGCTCTCGGGGCTGCGGGTGAAGCGGCAGAAGCTCGTCATCTACGCGCTGTCCGGTCTGTTCGCCGCCGTCGCGGGCATCGTGCTCGCCTCACGGCTCTCCTCGGCGCAGCCGCAGGCGGCCCAGGGCTACGAGCTGGACGCGATCGCCGCCGTCGTCATCGGCGGGGCCAGCCTGTCGGGCGGTGTCGGCAAGGCGTCGGGCACCTTGATCGGCGCGCTGATCCTCGCGGTGCTGCGCAACGGCCTCAACCTCCTTTCCGTGTCGGCGTTCTGGCAGCAGGTCGTCATCGGCGTCGTCATCGCGCTGGCGGTCCTGCTCGACACCCTGCGCCGCAAGGCCGGGGCCGCGCCCGGCGCCGCCGGCGGCAAGGCCGGGGCCGGCCGCAAGGGGCCGGGCGCGATGAAACTCGCCGTCGCCGTGGTGTGCCTGGCCGCCGTCATCGGCGCCGGGTACCTCCTGAACCCCGGGTCCTCCGGGAGCGCCAAGCCCAAGCTGGGAATGTCCCTGTCCACCCTCAACAACCCCTTCTTCGTGCAGATGAAGGCGGGCGCCCAGGCCGAGGCGAAGGCCGAGGGCATCGACCTGACCGTCACCGATGCCCAGAACGACGCGTCCCAACAGGCCAACCAGATACAGAACTTCACCGGCTCCGGCATGAAGTCGATCATCGTGAACCCGGTGGACTCGGACGCGGTCGGCCCCGCCGTGCGGGGCGCCAACAAGGCGGACATCCCGGTGATCGCCGCCGACCGCGGCGTCAACAAGGCCGAGACCGCCACCCTGGTCGCCTCCGACAACGCGGCCGGCGGCCGGCTCGCCGCGCGGACCCTCGCCGAGAAGCTCGGCGGCAAGGGCCGGATCGCCGTCCTCCAGGGCACCGCGGGCACCTCGGTGAGCCGGGAGCGCGGCGCCGGCTTCACCGAAGGCCTCAAGGCGTACCCGGGCATCGAGGTGGTCGCGCGCCAGCCCGCCGACTTCGACCGCACCAAGGGCCTCGACGTCATGACCAACCTGCTCCAGTCCCACCCCGACGTCACCGGTGTCTTCGCCGAGAACGACGAGATGGCCCTGGGCGCCGTCAAGGCCCTGGGCGACCGGGCGGGCAGCGCGGTCGCCGTCGTCGGATTCGACGGAACCCCCGACGGCGTCAAGGCGGTCGCGGCGGGCACGCTGTACGCCTCGGTGGCCCAGCAGCCCGAGGAGCTCGGCCGGATCGCCGTACGCAACGCGGTCCTCGCGACCCGGGGCAAGAAGCCGGACAGCGCGGTGAAGGTGCCGGTCAAGGTGGTGACCCGGGAGAACGCGGCGGCGTTCTCCTGAAGTCGCCCGACCTGATGCCCCGCTGACGGGCCATCAGTGCTTCCGGTACAACCGAGGAACGAACCCATGCACCAGCGGAACGAACCCATGCACCAGCAAAACGAACTCATGCACCAACAACTCGCCCACGAACACCACCTGTTGATCGTCGGATCCGCCAACGCGGACCTCGTCGTCGGAGTCGAGCGCAGGCCCGAGCCCGGGGAGACGGTGCTCGGCTCCGACCTCGCCGTCCACCCCGGCGGCAAGGGCGCCAACCAGGCGGTCGCCGCGGCCCGCCTCGGCGCCCGGACGGCGCTGCTCGCCAAGGTCGGCGACGACGACCACGGACGACTGCTCCTGACGTCGCTGCGGGAGGCCGGAGTCGACACCGCCGGCGTGCTGGTGGACCCGGCCCCCACGGGCGTCGCCCTCATCGTCGTCGACCCCTCCGGCGACAACAGCATCGTCGTGTCCCCGGGTGCCAACGCCCGGCTCACCCCCGACGACGTCCGCGCCGCCGGGGCCCTGCTCGCCTCGGCGCCCGTCGTCTCCGTCCAGCTGGAGATCCCCCTGGCGACGGTCGCCGAGGTGGCCCGCAGTCTGGCGCCGGGTGCCCGCCTGGTCCTGAACCCCTCGCCGCCGGCCCCGCTGCCCGGCGAAGTCCTCGCGGTGTGCGACCCGTTGATCGTCAACGAGCACGAGGCGCGCTTCATGCTCGGCGACTCGGCGGGGGAGAGCCCCGAGCACTGGGCCGCGGCCCTCCTCGCGCTCGGCCCGCGTTCCGTCGTCGTCACGCTGGGCGCGGCGGGCGCCCTGGTCGCGGGCCCGGACGGCACCGAGCGGGTGCCGAGCCCGCGCGTCGAACCCGTCGACACCACCGGCGCGGGCGACGCCTTCACCGCGGCCCTGGCCTGGCGCCTCGGGCTCGGCGAGGACCTGCCGCGGGCCGCCGCCTACGCCTCCCGGGTCGGTGCCGCGGCCGTCACTCGCAAGGGCGCCCAGGAGTCCTACCCGACCGCAGGGGAGCTGCCCGGCGCCTGACGGCCGAGTTGGAATAGCCCCCGCCCCGACTTACGGCAATGCGCCCCCGCGCCGCCGGCCGGCCGCGGCCGCTTGTGGGCGTACGGACAGATTTGACACCGCAACCGCAATTCCCGTCGTCCGAGGGGAGCAGGTGCAGCGGTGGTCTACCTCGCTGGTCAAGTACGGTCCGCGGAAGCCGGGTTCGTCGATGTCAGGGACCGGGCTACCTGGACGGAACTCTTCTACGACCTCGTGCTCGCCTTCGGGGTGAGCCAGATCGCGCATGTGCTGGCCCAGCATCCCGGCTGGGCCACGCTCGGCAGCTGTCTGCTGGTCCTGGTGCCGCTCTGGTGGGCCTGGGTCGATGTCGTCATGGCGATGAACGCCGTGCACGAGACCGTCATGCAGCGGGTGTTCCTGCTGCTCGCCGGCCTCGCCACGTACGGCATGAGCGTCGCCGCCCCGCACGCCCTGGAGACCCGCTCCGAAGCGCTGCTCTACGCCGGGTGCTATCTCGCGCTCCGGCTGCTCATCGGGGAGGCCATCCGGCGCGAGTGCGCCGTCTACACCATCCACCCCTACCGCGCGGGGCTCGCCTTCGCCCTCGTCCTGTTCGCCACGGCCGTGCTGCCACCGGGCCCGCGGACGGTGGGCTGGGCCCTGGCCGTGGTCGCGGAGATCCTCGCACCGCTCGTACTGAGCGGCCATTTGCGGCAGTTGGCGTTCGGCGTCAACCACCTGCCCGAACGTTTCGGGCTCTTCATCATCATCGCGCTCGGCGAGAACGTGGTCTCCGTCGGCGCCTGGGTCGCCGGGCGCCGGCTCGGGCTGCTCGAACTCCTCGCCGTCTCCCTCGCGTTCCTCACCGGCTGCGCCCTGTGGTGGCTCTACTTCCATCTGGTCGCCTCCGCCATCGCCCACGCCCTGCGCACCCACCCCACCCCGTCCGTCGTGGTGCGTGACGTCCTCAGCTACGGCCATCTCGTGCTGGTACTGGGCCTGTTGCTGGTCTCCGTCGGCGCCGACCGGATCGTGATCGAACCCACCCATGTGCCCCACCGGTTCGCCGCCGCCCTGCTGCCCGTCGGCGCCGCCCTGTTCACCCTGACCTTCTGTTACACCCGGCGCCGGATGTTCGGCGCCGCCTCCCTGACCCGGTTCGCCGCAGCACTCGCCCTGTTCGCGCTCGGCGCTGCCGCGCCCTGGCTCCCGGGGCTCGCCACGCTCGGCTCGGCGGCCGCGCTGCTCGTCTGCGTCAACGGCCTCGAACACTGGCTCATCAGCAGCGGACGCGAGGTCCCCATGATCTTCAGGAAGGCTCAACATGCCCCGTCAGAGGGCTAGTTGACGTAGTGCGCCGGGTGACATCGCCAAGTGTCGCGAGGGGGGCCCGCCGAGCGCGAAACCCAGGGTCTTCGGACCCTACCGTTCCTGCGTACTCAAGTTTCTCCGGCATGGAAAAGGAGGTGGCGTGATGCCGTCCCGCAGTTCGACACCGGCCCTGCTCGCGTTGTCGCTGGGCTATTTCAGTCTGGGGACGATCTCACTTGCAGTGGTCGGCCTCAACGGTCCCATCGGGGACGACCTGCACGTCGCGCCGGCTCGCGTGGGCTTCCTGGTCACCGTCTTCGCGCTCACGTTCGCCCTGTTCGCTCCGGCCGCCCCGATTCTGCTGCGCCGCTGGAACCGCAAGCGGGTGCTCCTGCTCGGCATCGGCCTGCTGACCGTGGGCGCGGCGCTGGGCGCGCTGGCCCCCAACTACGGCTTCCTGGTCGTGACCCGGGTCGTCGGCGCGATGGGCGCGGCCGTGTTCGGGCCCGGCGCCTCGGCCGCGGGCTCGCTGATCGTCCCGCCCGAGCGCCGGCAGCGCGCGCTCGCCACCGTGTTCGCCGGGATGACGGCGGCCGCCGTACTCGGCGTCCCGCTCGCCTCGTTCCTCGGCGGCAGCCTCGGCTGGCGCCCGGCGATGCTCGGCGTGGCCGCACTGTCGGCACTCGGGTGTCTGCTGGTCGCGGTGTACGTGCCGGAGATCCCCTCCGGTGAGCCGCCCACGGTCAAGGCGTACCGCTCGGCCCTGCGCACCCCCGCCGCGCTCTCCACCGTCTCGACGACGCTGCTGTTCATGGCGGCCCAGTTCACGGTCTACGGCATCGCGGGCGCCTATCTCAAGGAGCGCTTCGGTGCCTCGTCCGGACTGATCTCGGTCACCCTGCTCGCGTTCGGCGTCATCGGTGTCCTGGGCAACGCCTCGTCGCCCCGGATCGCCGAGAAGCTCGGCGGCTCGCGGACCATCACCATCGCGGTCGCCGGCCTCGCCGCCGGGTTCGTACTGCTCCTGGTGGCCCCGCACTCCGAGCCCGGACTCGTCCTCTTCGCGATCTGGGCGTTCTTCAGCCAGATGTACCAGGCACCCCAGCAGGCCCGCCTCGTGGACCTGCTGCCCACCCAGCCCGGTCTCATCCTGGCCATGAACGCCGCCGCCCTCTACCTCGGCATGAGCCTGGGCAGCTTCATCGGCAGCGCCCTGCTGCCCGACACGGGCGCGGGCCCCATCCCGGCCGTCGCCCTCGTCATCCTCGCCGTCGCCGCCCTCGCGCACGCCTCGTCGGCCCGCAAGGTCACGGTGGCCGAACAGCCCGCCACACCGGTCCCCAGCGCGTAACGGGACCACCCCGGACCCGGCGCATGACGGGACCACCCCCGAACCACATCTCGCACCAGGCAGAAACCACAAGGAGACACCGTGTCCAACCACCACGTGCAGCTCGTGCGCGACTACATCGAGAACATCTGGAACGAGGGGCAGACCGAGCGGGCCGACGAGTACCTGGCCGACCGCCTCATCCAGCACAACCCGAACCTCCCCGACGGACGCAAGCCGCTGGTCGAGTTCATCGAGGGCTTCCGCAAGCAGCTGCCCGAGGCCCGGTTCGAGATCCGCCGGATCGTCGGCGACGACGGCCTGGTCTTCACGCACTCCCACTTCCGGCCGCAGCCGGGCCACCGCGGCACGGTCGTCGTCGACGTCTTCCGGATCGACGACGGCCGCATCGTGGAGCACTGGGACGTCCGCGAGGACGTGCCCGAGACCACCGTCAGTGGTCACGACGTCTACTGAGCCGCCCCCTGGCTCCTCCCCGCTGCCGCTCCCCGAGGCCCCCTGCTTCGAGGAGCGGCAGCTCCCTTTTCCGGCACACCTGTTGACGGCACGTCCACGGATACTGAAGGAGACAACCATGGCTGGAGTGACCCGCCGGGGATTCCTCGGCACCGCCTCCAAAGTCGGCGGCGCCGCCGTACTCGGCATCACCGCGGCAGGGCCCGCCCGGGCCGAGTCGAGCACGACGGCGAGCACCACGGCCGCCGCCGTGACCGTCACGCCCGACGACCCCCGCTATCTGGACCTCACGGCCCGCGGCTACAACGCCAGATTCGCCGCGAAACCGGACTCCATACGCCTGGTGCACTCCACCGACCAGGTCGTGGCGGCGGTGCAGGAGGCGGTGTCCGGCGGCAGGAGAATCGTCGTCCGCGGCGGCGGACACTGCCTCGACGGCCTCGTCGACGACCCCGACGTGCGCATACTCGTCGACCTGTCCGAGATGGACGCCATCACCTACGACGCGGCGCGCCGCGCCTTCGCCGTGGAGGCCGGAGCCATGCTCGGCCATGTCTACCGCACCCTCTATCTGGAGTGGGGCGTCACCATACCGGGCGGCACCTGCCCCACCGTCGGCGTCGGCGGCCATGTCAGCGGCGGCGGGTACGGGGCGATGTGCCGCCAGTACGGCGCGGTCGTGGACCACCTGTACGCGGTCGAGGTGGTGTACGTCGACGCCGCCGGCACCGCCCGGTGCGTGGTCGCCACCCGCGACGCCGCCGACCCCAACCGCGAGCTGTGGTGGGCGCACACCGGCGGAGGCGGCGGGAACTTCGGCATCGTGACCCGGTACTGGTTCCGCTCCCCGAACGCCACCGGCAGCGCCCCCTCGGCACTGCTCCCCAAGCCCCCGGCCACCCTCCTGAAGGCGAGCACCAGCTGGAAGTGGAGCGACCTCACCGAGGCGGACTTCGGCCGCCTGGTGCGCAACCACAACAACTGGCACCACGCGAACAACACCGTCGGCACCGCGTACGACAGCCTCAACAGTGTGTTCATCCTGAACAACTATGTGCAGGGCGCCCTGGTGCTCAGCGCCCAGATCGACGGCTCGCTCGCCAACTCGGCGGACCTGATGAACAGTTACATCGCGGCCGTCGCCGACGGGGTGGCCGCCCCGCACACCACCGCCACCTCCAGCTGGCCCTGGCTCAAGGCCACCCTGAAGGACCCCTACGACACGGGTGTGTTCAACCGCGGCAAGTTCAAGGGCGCGTATCTGCGCCAGAGTTGGTCCGACGCACAGCTCGCCGTCCTGTGGCAGGGCCTCTCCGACAAGACCTACGACGGCCATGCCGGCATCCTGCTCTACACCTACGGCGGGCAGGTCAACAACGTCGCGCCGAGTGCCACCGCGCTGGCCCAGCGCGACTCGATGCTCAAAGCCAACTTCACCACCTACTGGAGCGACCCCACCCAGGACGCCCGGCACATCGCCTGGATGCGCAACCTGTACCGCGACATGTACGCCGACACCGGCGGGGTGCCGCTGCCCGACGGGGCCGCCGACGGCAGTTACATCAACTATCCCGACACCGACCTCACCGACCCGGCCTGGAACACCTCGGGCGTCCCCTGGCAGACCCTGTACTGGAAGGGCAACTACCCGCGCCTGCAGAAGGTCAAGAAGGCCTGGGACCCGCGGAACGTCTTCCACCACGCCCTGTCCGTCACGGCCTGAGCCGCACCACGCGAAGTGCCCCGCCCCGGTTCGACCGGGGCGGGGCACTTCGCGCAGGGGGGAGCGGCTATCAGGCCGGGTCGGGCGTCAGGTGAGGGCGGGCAGCGCGACCCCGGTCAGGGACTCGCTCAGCTCGCGCAGCCGGGCACGGGCCGCCGGGTCGTAGGCCTGGGCGCCGGCCCGCGAACGGCGGTCGCGGTCGAAGTACTCACCGGTGACCTCCGCGAGCGCGGGGTCGGTGACCAGGCGCGCCACATTGCGCATGCCCTCGGCGACCGTGCTCTGCGGTGTGAACAGGTGCACCACCATCTTGGTGGGCATGTACGAGGCCGGGTGCAGGGCGTTGACCGTGACACCCGTGCCGGCCAGCTGCTCGGCGAGGTCCACGGTCAGGCTGATCTGCGCCAGCTTCGCCTGGCAGTACGCCTGCACCCCGTCCCAGCGGCGCTCCAGCATCACATCCCCGAAGTCGATCGGGGCCTGCCCGGCCGAGCTGACGTTGATGACGCGGGCCGGCGCGGAGCGCACCAGGAGCGGGGCGAGCCGGCAGCTGAGCATGTAGGCCGCCAAGTAGTCGACCTGGAAGGTCAGTTCATAACCGTCCTGGCTCTCCTGGCGGGCCAGCTCCACGCCGATGCCGGCGTTGTTGACCAGGACGTCGAGCCGGTCGTGGCGCTCCAGGATCCGGTCGGCGAGTGCGCCGATGTCCTTGAGCGAGGCGAAGTCGGCCAGCTCGTAGCTGATGTTCTGGTTCCCGGTCTTCTCGCGCAGCTCGTCGAGGAGCTCCTGGCCCTTGGCGGCGCTGCGGCCGTGCAGGATCAACGAGTAGCCCTGGGAGGCGAGTTCATGGGCGAGGGCCCGGCCGAGGCCGTCGGTCGCACCGGTGATGAGGACGGTCTGCTCGGTGACAGCGGTCATGCGGTTTCACTCCGTGGGATGTCGGATGGTGCCCATGGGGGCACGGCCGGTCGAGTGACCGGCCGTGCCCCGAGCGATCGTGCGGATTCACGCGTAGGTCCGCAGTTCTTCTGCGGACTGGTCGGTGTAGCCCTGGCTCACCTCGATGACGACGCCGTCGGGGTCGCGGACCCAGACGGTCCGCCAGCCGGGGATGAACTCGTCGAAGGAGAGCGGACCGAGCGTGATCTCCAGTTCGCCGTCCGCCGCCGCGAGGAACGCGTCGACGTCGTCGACCTGGAAGGCGAGGTGCCGGGCGGCGCCCGGGTTGTCGGGCCCGTCCTTGACCGTGTCGAAGGCGGGCGCCGAGTCGGTGGGGAAGAGCTCCAGATAGACCGGGCCGCTGCGCAGGAACACCACGCGGCTGCCGTCGGCCTCGACCACCCGGGCCCGGCCGAAGCCGAACCAGCGGGTGTAGAACTCCTCGGTGGCTTTCTGGTCGAGGCAGTTGAGCCCGACGTGCGACCAGCGGACGTTCACGTCGACGGGTGCGGACATGGCCTCACGCCCCGGTGACGGCCGCGAACGGCACGCTGTCGTGATGGTTGGACATGTAGTGGATCAGACCGCCGGAGACCTGGAAGTAGTTGCAGACCTCCGCCTCCACGCTGTCCCCGCCGGTGGTGACGGCCGAGATGTGCGAGACCACCGCCGCCTGCCCGCCGTCCACCACGATGTGCACCGGGGTGTTGGAGAACGAGGCGTACATCTCGGGGAAGCCCTTCATCATGTCCCGTAGCGTCTCGCGTCCCTCGACGTGCCCGGCGAGCTGCTCGTCCATCGTCTGGTCGACGGCGAACAGGTCGCACCAAGCGTCCCACTCACCCGCGTTGGCGAGCCGGTAGTAGGTGTCGACGATCTCTCGCGTGCTCTTCGTGCTCATGGGGAGTCCCTTCCTCGGTGGACGGGTGAACTACGGCAGCGGTACGTCGAGTTGTCGCATGAGGCCCGCCGTGTCGGCCTGGACCCAGCGCTCCACGACCTTGAAGTCCTCCAGGCGGTAGACCTCCAGACTGGTCCAGGACACCTCCTTGCCGCTGGCCTCCATGCCGAAGAACGGCGCGATGTGCTTGCCGTGGAAGGTGATGTGCATGATCACCTTGTCCGGCGCGGCGGCGTACAGGGCGTCCAGGGTGACCCGGAAGTCCAGCGCGTCGTGGGCGGCCTTGATGATGCCCTTGAGCTCGTCCAGGCTCTGCACGTCCCACGCCGGGTTGTTGTCCTTGAAGGTGGGGCCGAACAGGGCGTCCAGGTCGTCGTAGCGGCGCTCGTTGACCGCGTCGCTGACCTTCTGCACGACCGCGACGTTCTCCTCGTCGGGCGAGAGCTGGCCGCGCAGGCCGAACAGGTCGTCCTCCGCCCAGCGCTCCACGAGCCGGCCGTCCTCGGCCCGCCAGATCTCGGTGGTGGTCCACTCCACCTTGCGTCCGGTGGGCGGGATGTCGAGGACGGGCTCCTGGTGGGTCCCGGTCAGCCGGACCCGGGTGATCACCTTGTCGCCCGACTCGATGGTCTCCAGGAGCTCGCCCCGGATGCCGAGCGTGCGGTGCGCGCCGCGCAGGGCGTCCAGGTAGGAGTCGAGGCCCAAGATGTCGAAGCCCGGGTGGTGGTCCTCGAAGTCGGCGCCGATCACACGGGCGATCTCGGCGTAGTCCTCGGTGTTGAGCGCGGTGAGGAACCGCTCGTACAGCCGGATGTTGTCAGACGTGGGCATGGGGATTCCCCTCGGTCCGAAGTGAGGTGTGCGACTGGGACTGCTGGATGAGAGCGGCCGCCTTCTCGCCGATCATCACGCTCGGTGCGTTGGTGTTGCCGGCGACGATCGTCGGCATGACGGAGGCGTCGGCGACCCGCAGCCCGTCGACGCCGTGGACGCGCAGCTGGGCGTCGGTGACCGCGTCGGGCCCGGTGCCCATGCGGCAGGTGCCGACCGGGTGCCACAGGGTGGTCGCGTGCGCTGCGACGTAGCCGCGCAGCTCGCGCGGGTCGGTCACCCGCTCGCCGGGACCCAGCTCCGCGCCCCGGAACGGGCCGAAGGCGGAGGTGTGGGCGAGTTCGCGTGCGAGCAGGATGCCGTGCACCAGGACGTCCCGGTCGGCCGCCGAGGCGAGGTAGTTGGCGCGTACGACCGCGTTGGCCGACGGGTCGGCGCTGCGCAGCCGCAGCCGGCCGCGGCTCTGCGGGAGCAGCGAGATCGGCGCGAAGGTGAAGCCGGGGCCCCGGTGGTGGGCGGCCGGGGCGTCGGGCGCCAGGAACTTGATGGGCCCGAACGTGAACTGGAGGTCAGGGGGCGCGCCGGGCCCGGCGTCCCTGGTGTGGGTGAAGAGGCCGGCCTCGGAGATCAGCGCGCCCTCGGGATGCTCCTGGAGCGACTGGTAGCAGACCGGCACGAACAGATGGTCCTGGAGGTTGCCGCCCACGCCCGGCAGGTTCTGTACGCAGTCGATGCCGTGCGAACGCAGATGCGCGGCCGGGCCGATCCCGGAGAGCATGAGCAGCTTCGGGGACTCGAACGCGCCCGCCGAGACCACGACCTCCTGCTCGGCCCGGACCCGGTGCAGGCGGCCGTCCCGCTCGTACTCCACGCCCGTCACCCGGCTGCCGTCCAGGATCAGCCGCGTTGCCCGGGCTCCCACCTCGACCGTCAGGTTGGGCCGCTTCAGGGCCGGGCGCAGATAGCCGTCGGCCGTGGAGGAGCGGCTGTTGGCGTCGTCCCGGGTGGTCTGGTACAGGAAGCCGTAGCCGTCCTGGCGCTCGCCGTTGTAGTCCGACTCCGGCGCGGTGTAGCCGAGTTCGGCGGCGCCCGCGACGAAGGCCCGGGCGAGCGGGGTGGGGTCGTCGAGCTCACGCACCCGGACCGGGCCGCCGGTGCCGCGCAGCGCGGACGGGCCGCCCGAGTAGTCCTCGGAGCGCCGGAAGTAGGGCAGTACGTCGTCGTAGGACCAGCCCGGGTTGCCGAGCGCCGCCCAGCGGTCGTAGTCGTGGCGGCTGCCGCGGACCCACATCAGCGCGTTCACGGAGCTGCAGCCGCCGGCCACCTTGCCCCGGGCGACCGGGATCCGGCGCCCGTCCAGGGCCGGTTCGGGCTCGGTGGCGTAGCCCCAGTCGATGTCGGGGCTCCACTCGGAGGCGAGCAGCGCGAACACCGCGGCCGCGTCCGTGCGGTGGATCTCCGGGCGCTCGTCCCAGCCGCCCGCCTCCAGGACGAGCACGGCCGCGCTCCCGTCCTCGCTCAGCCGGCTCGCCACGGCGCAGCCGGCCGAACCGGCGCCGACCACAACGTAGTCGAAGGCGCGGCCGGGGGAAGTGCCCGCCAAATCGGGTGACATGGAACCTCCAGGATCAACTAGGTCGCGCTCAGGCCGGGTTGAGGTCGCCGACGCGGTAGCCGGAGATGAGCGGACGTCCGGTGCCGGACTCGCGCACCAGGCGCCAGGTCTGGTCGATGCGGAACGAGCTGACGGTGCCGTCGGAGGTCTGCTTGGCCGTCCACACGACGGTCAGCGAGATGTCGACGCCGGCGCCGTCCTCGCTCACGTCGAGGCGCTCGACGACATGGGTCTGGTCGCTGAAGGCCTCGCCGACCACCGCGTACCAGTCGCGGAAGTCGGCGTGGCTGCGCAGGGTGCGCTCGGGGAAGGCCATCTCCAGGCCGTCGTCGACGATGTGGGCCAGGAGTTCCTCGACCGGCTGGTGGTCGCTGAGAATGTCGAACCAGTGCTGGACGAACGCGGCGATGCCCGTGCCGGGCGCGGTCTTTTCGGCCGTCATGGCTGACTCCTTCCGGTGCGCGGGCGGGGGCCCGCGGCACGACTCGGCGCGGCGCCCGTGCCGGGGTGCCGCCCCACGATTTCGCCATGGGCCGCGACCCTCGCGCACGGCCCGGCCGGTGGCCGGTACGCACTGCGTGAAGTCGCCCCACGGGCTGCGGCAACTCGCCCTCTCCAAGGGCCTGTTGGGTCGCCCGCACCCCCTGTGGCCTGGGCCGGAGCATGACATGCCGTAGTGCGTCCGCCCACTTGTGGATGTCCGTGTTCCGGACCGCGCAGGGCTGGTCCCGGCCGCGGGAGCGGACCTAGACATGACCCCGGCACCACGTGGAACCCCCCAAGGAGAGGAACTCCCGTGAGCAAGCGCATCCTCGTCGTCCTGTCCGAATACGGTTACTGGGGCGAGGAGTTGATCGGCCCCCTGGAGACGTTCGACAAGGCCGGCTATCACGTCAGCTTCGCGACCCCGACCGGCAAGCGGGCCCCGGCCCTGCCGCCGAGCATGGACCCCGACTACATCGACCCGCCGCTCGGCCGCTCGGTCACCACCCCCGAGATGGCCGCCAAGGTCCGCGCCATCGACACCTCGGACCGCCTCGACGACCCGCTGGACCTGTCCTCCTGGCTGCCCGACCGCCCCTACCGCAGCAAGCCGTACTTCCTGCGCGACTGGGAGGCGTACAACACCCGTCTTGAGCAGGTCCGCGAGCAGATCGCGGGCCGCTACGACGCGCTCCTCATCGTCGGCGGCAGCGGCCCCATCGTCGACCTCGCCAACAACTGGCGGGTGCACGACCTGATCCTCGCCTTCCACGGGCTCGACCTGCCGATCGCGGCCGAGTGCTACGGCGTCGCGGCGCTCGCCTTCGCCCGCGACCAGGAGGACCGCACCAGCATCATCCGGGGCAAGCACGTCACCGGGCACTGCATCGAGTACGACTACAAGGACGGCACCGGCTTCATGGGCACCGACTTCGTCATCGGGCCGCCGCCGTACCCGCTGGAGTACATCCTGCGCGACGCGACCGCTCCCGGGGGCGCCTACCACGGCAACTTCGGCAAGGAGACCTCGGTCATCGTCGACTACCCGTTCATCACCGGGCGCTCCACCCCCGACTCCTACCTCACCGGCGAGAAGGTCGTCGAGGTTCTGGAACAGGGTCTGCGGCAGTGGGGCTTCCTCGCCAACTGACGCGCCGGACAGGGCAGTTACCGTTCCGCACGAGAGGTGAGCACACCATGGTCAGCAGGCCCGCGCGGGTCGCGATGCTGGAACAGCTACAGGCCGACGGGGTCCGGTACATGTTCGGCAACCCCGGCACGGTCGAGCAGGGTTTCCTCGACGAACTGCGCCACTTCCCCTCACTTGAGTACGTTCTGGCGCTACAGGAGGCCGTTGCCGTCGGGATGGCGGACGGCTACGCGCGGGCCACCCGGCGCCCCACCGTCGTCCAGCTCCACACCGGAGTGGGCCTCGGCAACGGCATCGGCATGCTCTACCAGGCCAAACGGGGCCATGCCCCGCTCGTGGTGATCGCCGGCGAGGCCGGTCTGCGCTACGAGAACATGGAAGCGCAGATGGCCGCCGATCTGGTGGCCATGGCCGAGCCGGTCACCAAGTGGGCCACCCGCGTGGTGGACCCCGAGTCCACGCTGCGCACCCTGCGCCGCGCCTTCAAGGTGGCCGCGACACCCCCCTACGGTCCGGTGCTCGTCGTGCTGCCCGCCGATGTGATGGACCGGCCCACCACCGAGGCGGCCGTCCCGGTCACCTATCTCGACACCGCGAGCGCCCCCGACCCCGCGGCGCTGGGCCGGGCGGCCGAGCTGCTCGCCGGCGCCGAGCGGCCGATCGTCGTCGCCGGTGACGGAGTGCACTTCTCCGGCGCCCAGGAGGAGCTCGCCCGCCTCGCCCAGACCTGGGGCGCCGAGGTGTGGGGAGCCGACTGGTCCGAGGTGAACCTGTCCGTCGAACACCCCTCCTATGCAGGCCAGTTGGGGCACATGTTCGGCGAGAGCAGCCGTCGGGTGACCGCGGCCGCCGACGCCGTCCTCCTCGTCGGCACCTATGCGCTGCCCGAGGTGTATCCGGCCCTGGACGGTGTGTTCGCGCCGGGCGCACCGGTCGTGCACATCGACCTGGACACCGACGCCATCGCCAAGAACTTCCCCGTCGACCTCGGACTCGTCGCCGACCCCAAGCGCACCCTGTCCGCTCTCGCCGACGCGCTGGAGACGCGGATGAGCCGCGAGAGCCG
Source organism: Streptomyces sp. CB01201 (assembly GCF_002803085.1). GTDB lineage: Bacteria > Actinomycetota > Actinomycetes > Streptomycetales > Streptomycetaceae > Streptomyces > Streptomyces hundungensis. Next base: position 251,447 of record NZ_NNBJ01000005.1, read on the forward strand.
GCGGCGCGCCGAGGACTGGCTGAAGCGCCGGGCCGCCGAACGGTCCTACGAACTCGCCGCGGGCCGGCAGAAGAACGAGGCCGCACTCGACCCGCTGGCCCTCCCCACCACCGCCCTCGCCCAGGAACTGGCCCGTCAGCTCCCCGAGGACGCCATCCTGTTCGACGAGGCCCTCACCGCGTCGCCCGAACTCTTCCGCCAGCTGCCGCCGACCCGGCCAGGACACTGGTTCCAGACCCGTGGCGGCTCCCTCGGCGTCGGCATCCCGGGCGCCATCGGCGCCCAACTGGCCCACCCCGACAAGACAGTCGTGGGCTTCACCGGCGACGGCGGATCGATGTACACCATCCAGGCGCTGTGGACCGCGGCCCGCTACGGCATCGGCGCCAAGTTCGTCATCTGCAACAACGGCAGCTACAAGCTCCTTGAGGACAACATCGAGCAGTACTGGCGCTCGGTGGACGTGGCGGCCCACGACCACCCCGAGATCTTCGACCTGAGCCGCCCCGCCATCGACTTCACGTCCCTGGCCAAGTCCCTGGGCGTACCGGCCGTACGCGTGGACAAGCCCGGCCAGGCCGGGGCGGCCGTGGCCGAGGCGCTGGGGACCCCGGGGCCGTTCCTCATCGATCTGGTCACCGGCCGAGGGAAGGAGGACTAGCCGTGCGGCTCACCGGCCACAAGATCGCCGTCCTGATGGAGAGCGACTTCTACGAACCGGAGATCCTCTACTACCAGCACCGCTTCCCCGAGGAAGGCGCCGAGGTGCACTTCCTGACCCGGCTGTGGGGCCAGGACCGGATGACCTTCACCGGGCACGAGCACCGGATGCCGTTCGAGGTGGACCGCTCCTTCGAGGACATCGACGAGTTCGCGCTCAAGGAGTTCTCCGCGGTGATCGTGCCCTCCGGCATGGTCTCCGACCGGCTGCGCTACACCGAGGACCCCGAGCGGCTGCCGCCCGCCTCCACCTTCCTGCGCCGGGCCTTCAACGACCCGGCCATCGTCAAGGGCATCATCTGCCACGGCATGTGGCTCGCCGCCCCGGTCCCGTCCCTGGTGCGCGGGCGCAGGGCGGTCGTCCACAACAACCTGCTCGGCGACCTGCGCAACATGGGCGGCGAGTACGTCGACCAGGACGTCGTCGTCCACGACGACCTGGTCACCGCGCGGACCGGTGCCCACTGCCATCTGTTCGCCCGCACCATCATCGACCTCCTCGCGGACCGGGAGCGCCCGTCCCGCGCCGGGGCCCGCACCGTGGTGAGGAGTACCCGATGACCTCCATGACCTCCGCCCGCTTCACGACCCCGGCCGCCCCGCGGGGCGCCCGCATCCCCGTCCTCGACGTCACGCCGCAGGTGCGCGGCGGCGCGGCGCCCGCCAAGGCGGTGACCGGTGAGAGCGTGACCATCGGCGCCACCGTCTTCCGCGAGGGCAGCGGCCTGGTCGCCGCCAACGTGGTGCTGCGCGACCCCGCCGGCCGGCCGGGACCCTGGACGCCGATGGCCCTGGTCGACGCGGACGCCGACCGCTGGGAGGCGACCGTCGTCCCTGAAGCCCCCGGGCGCTGGACCTACACCGTGGAGGCCTGGGCCGACCCCGTCGGCACCTGGCGCCGCGACGCACAGCTGAAGATACCCGCCGGGGTCGATGTGGAGCTGACGCTCGCCGAGGGGGCCCTGCTGCACGAGCGGGCCGCCCTCGCGATCCCGGACCCGGACCGCCGGGAGGCGGTGACAGCGGCGGCGGCCGCGCTGCGCGACGAAGCGAGCCCCACCCCCCGTCGGCTCGCCGCGACCACCGACCCGAAGGTGGTCGCCGCGCTGGACGCACATCCGCTGCGTGAACTGCTCACCGCCTCCCGGCCGTTGACCCTCCTCGTGGAACGCAGGCGCGCCCTCGTCGGCTCCTGGTACGAGCTGTTCCCGCGCTCGGAGGGGGCACGGCTCAGCCCGGGTCTCGCGCCCGTCAGCGGCACCTTCAAGACCGCCGCCGAACGGCTGCCCGCGATTGCCGCGATGGGCTTCGACGTGGTGTATTTGCCGCCCATCCACCCCATCGGGCGCAGCCACCGCAAGGGCCCGGACAACGCGCTCACCGCCGGCCCCGACGACGTGGGCTCGCCGTGGGCGATCGGCTCGCCCGACGGCGGCCACGACGCCGTCCACCCGGCCCTCGGCACCCTCGACGACTTCCGCCAGTTCGTCATCAGGGCAGGGGAGTTGGGGATGGAGGTGGCCCTGGACTTCGCGCTCCAGTGCTCGCCCGACCACCCCTGGCTCACCGAGCACCCCGAGTGGTTCACCCACCGCGCGGACGGCAGCGTCGCCTCCGCCGAGAACCCGCCGAAGAAGTACGAGGACATCCACCCCCTCGACTTCGACACCGACTTCGAGGGTCTGGTCGCCGAGACGGTACGCATCCTGCGCCACTGGATCGCCCAGGGCGTGCGCGTCTTCCGCGTGGACAACCCGCACACCAAGCCGGTCTCCTTCTGGGAGCGGGTCATCGCCGCGGTGGGCGTCACCGACCCCGATGTGGTCTTCCTCGCCGAGGCGTTCACCCGCCGGGCCATGGTGCACGCACTCGCCCAGGCCGGCTTCCAGCAGTCGTACACGTACTTCACCTGGAAGAACACCAAGGACGAGCTGACCGAGTACGGCAGCGAACTCGCCCAGGAGAGCGCCGACTTCCTGCGCCCCAACCTGTTCGTGAACACTCCCGACATCCTGCACGCCTACCTCCAGGACGGCGGCAGACCCGCCTTCGAGGCGCGCGCGGTGCTCGCCGCGACCCTCGCGCCCACCTGGGGCGTGTACGCGGGCTACGAGCTGTACGAGGGCGAGGCGCTGGAGCCGGGCACCGAGGACTACGCCCGCTCCGAGAAGTACGAACTGCGCCCGCGCGACTGGGCCGCCGCCGAGGCCGAGGGGCGCACCATCGCCCCCCTGATCACCCGCCTCAACGCGGTGCGCCGCGCGCACCCCGCCCTCCAGGAACTGCGCAACCTCTGCTTCCACCCCACCGACCACGACCAAGTCATCGCGTATTCCAAGCAGTTGACGCGCCCGGACGGAACGAGCGACACCGTGCTCGCGGTGGTCAACCTCGACCCGCACCACGCGAGCGAGGCCACCGTCTCCTTCGACCTCGCCTCACTGGGCCTGCCCGACGACGGCTCCCTGAAGCTGCGCGACGAGCTGACCGGCGCCCTGCACGCCTGGCACCCGCACACCTACGTACGCCTGGAGCCGTCGCAGGGCCCCGCCCATCTGCTGACCCCGGTCGACGAGGGGCGTACGCCATGAGCGTCACCGCCACCGAGGCCGGGGTCCTCGCCCCGCTGCTGCCCGCCCTCGAACCGTGGCTGGTCACCCGCCGCTGGTTCGCGGGCGGCGGCGGCCCGCTCGCCGACCTGACCCCGCTCGCCGTCACCGTCGTACGCGACCAGTCCCCGGCCCTGGTCCACGCCGTGCTCCGGGCCCGCCACACCGGCGGACCCGAGCGGCTCTACCAGCTGCTGCTCGGACTGCGCCCGCAGCTGCCGGCCCGCCTCGCCCCGTCCGCCATCGCCGAGGTGCCGGACGGGCCCTGGCGGGGCTGGACCCTCTACGAGGCCGTCGAGGACCCGGCCCTGCTCGGGGTGCTCCTGCGCACCCTGGCCGTGCGCGACGGCTCGGGCGGACCGCGCCTGGAGCGCACCTCGGCCCTGCCACTGCCGGTCGGCCTGGTGCCGCGCGCGCTGACCGCCGAGCAGAGCAACAGCACGGTGGCGTACGGCGACCGGCTGCTGCTCAAGCTCTACCGGCGGCCCGAGCCCGGGCCGCACACCGAGATCGACACCCTGCGCGCCCTCACCGAGCAGCGCTGCGCCCGCACCCCCCGCCTGCACGGCGCGCTGCACACCGACGCGCCGGGCGGCGAGGACCTGGTGCTCGGGCTGGTCGAGGACTTCCTGCCCGCCGAGTCCGACGGGTGGCAGAGCGCGGTGCGGCACGCCGCCGACTGCGTCGAGGGCAGTTGCCGCACGATCGGGGCCACCGGCGGTTTCACGGCGCACGCCCGCACCCTCGGCCAGGCCGTCGCCGAGGTGCACACCGCGCTCGCCGATGCGTTCCCCAAGAGCCTGGTCGGGCCGGGCGAGGTGGCCGACGACGCCGCCCGGATGCACCGGCGCCTGCGGGAGGCCATCGAGGAGGTGCCCGCGCTCGCCCGCTACCGCACCGCGCTCGGCGCCCTGTACGAGGACTACGCGGCGATGGCCGCCCGCGGCTGCCCGCTCCTGGTCCAACGCACGCACGGCGACCTGCACTTGGGGCAGGTGCTGCGCACCGCCGACGGCTGGCGGGTCATCGACTTCGAGGGCCAGCCCGCCACCCCTGCCGCCGAACGGGCCCGCCCGCAGTCGGCGCTGCGCGACGTCGCCTCCATGCTGCGCTCCTTCGACTACGCCGCCCGTACCGCACTCGCCGACGTCCTTGAGCGCTCCGACGACGCGGGCCCCGGCCCCCGGACGCGGCGCACCCGCAGGGCGTACGCCTGGTCGGTGCGCAACCGGCGCGCCTTCTGCGACGGCTATCGCGACGCGGGCGGCGCCGACCCCTACTGCCGGCCGGTGCCGCTGCGCGCCTTCGAGGCCGACAAGGCGGTGTACGAGGCCGTCTACGAGGCGCGGCACCGCCCGGCCCTGCTGCCCGTACCGCTGGCCGCCGTCCACCGGCTCGCGCACTCCCGCTGACCCCGAGAGGAACCCCGACCCGTGCTCCAGACACGGCAGTTGACGACCCGTATGGCCGAAGCCGAGCTCGACCGGCTGCTGGCGGGCGCCCATCACGACCCGCACTCCGTGCTCGGCGCCCACCCGGTGGCCGACGGCGTCGCGGTCCGGGTGCTCCGCCCGCTCGCCCGCCGCGTCACGGTGGTCACCGGCGACGGCGACCGGGTCGAACTCGCCCACCAGCGCGACGGGTTGTTCACCGGACTCCTGCCGGGCGCGGTCGCACCGGTCTACCGGCTCCAGGTCGCCTACGGCGAGCGGGCGCACGCCCGGGAGGAGGGCCACGAGGACGGCTACCGCTTCCTGCCCACCCTCGGCGACCTCGATCTCCATCTGATCGCGGAGGGCCGGCACTGGGAGCTGTGGCGGGTGCTCGGGGCCCGGGTCCGCACCCTGGAGGGCGTCACCGGCTGCGCCTTCGCGGTCTGGGCCCCGAACGCCCAAGGGGTGCGCGTCATGGGCGACTTCAACGGCTGGAACGGCACCGCGCACCCCATGCGTTCGCTCGGCTCCAGCGGTGTGTGGGAGCTGTTCGTGCCGGACGCGGGGCCCGGCACCCGCTACAAGTACGAGATCCACACCCGGGACGGCCGCATGCTCCAGAAGGCCGATCCGCTGGCCCGTGCCACCGAGTGCCCGCCCGCGACCGCGTCCGTCGTCGACGCCTGCGCCCACGAGTGGGGTGACGCCGAGTGGATGGCGGAGCGCGGCGGGTCCGACTGCCGCAGTCGTCCGATGTCGGTCTACGAGGTGCATCTGGCCTCCTGGCGACCGGGATTGACGTACCGTCAGCTCGCCGAGGAGCTGCCGGAGTACGTAGCGGGCCTCGGCTTCACCCATGTGGAGCTGATGCCGGTGATGGAGCATCCCTTCGGCGGCTCCTGGGGCTACCAGGTGACCGGCTACTTCGCCCCCACCGCCCGCCTGGGCACGCCCGACGACTTCCGGTGCCTCGTGGACGCGCTGCACGGCGCCGGGATCGGCGTCATCGCCGACTGGGTGCCGGCCCACTTCCCGAAGGACGAGTTCGCCCTTTCCCGGTTCGACGGAGAACCCCTCTACGAACCCGCCGACATCCGCCGTGCCCACCATCCCGACTGGGGCACGCTGGAATTCGACTACGGCCGCCGGGAAGTGCGCAACTTCCTGATCGCGAACGCCGTCTACTGGTGCACCGAATTCCACGTCGACGCGATCCGCGTGGACGCCGTCGCGTCGATGCTCTACCTCGACTATTCCCGTGACGACGGCGGGTGGACTCCCAATGAACACGGAGGGCGGGAAAACCTGGCGGCGGTGGCCTTCTTGCAGGAGTTGACCGATACCGTGCGCCGCCGCGCCCCTGGCGCCCTCACCATCGCCGAGGAGTCCACGTCCTGGCCGGGGGTGACGCGTCCCACCTACGAGGTGGGCCCCGACGGGTTCGGCGGGCTCGGCTTCGACCTGAAGTGGAACATGGGCTGGATGCACGATTCGCTGGGCTATGTCGCCCGGGACCCGGTGCACCGCGCCTACCACCACGACGAGATGACCTTCTCCATGGTCTATGCCTACAGCGAGGCCTATCTGCTGCCGCTCTCGCACGACGAGGTGGTGCACGGCAAGCGGTCCCTGGTCGCGAAGATGCCGGGGGACTGGTGGCAGCGCCGCGCGAATCTCCGCGCCTACCTCGGTCACATGTGGGCCCACCCGGGCAAGCAACTCCTCTTCATGGGGCAGGAGTTCGCGCAGGGCGAGGAATTCGACCACGACCGCGGACCCCAGTGGTGGGTGCTCGACCGGGACTGGCCGGGGCACGAGGACCACCGGGGGCTGCGCTCACTGGTCGGCGATCTGAACCGGGTCTACACCGATACCCCCGCGCTGTGGGAGCTCGACCACGACCCCGCCGGCTTCTCCTGGATCGACGGATCCCGGGCCGAGCACAATGTGCTGTCGTTCGTGCGGTACGACGCCGACGGCCGGCCCCTGGTCGTCGTCTGCAACTTCTCCCCGGTGGTCCGCACCGGCTACCGCATCGGCCTGCCGGACGCCGCCGCCTGGACCGAGGTCCTCAACAGCGACGCCGAACGCTACGGCGGCAGCGGCGTGCTCAACTCCGGTGTCATCACGCCCGAGCCGGTGCCCTGGCACGGCCGCGCGCGAAGCGCCGCCCTCACCCTGCCGCCGCTCGCCACCTTCTGGCTGCGGCCGGCCCGAGACCGGCAGGAGAGCGCCGATGACTGAGTCGCGCGGCACGGCCGAGCGGATCGTCGGGACCCACGGCATCAGGGGACGGGTCCCGGAGGAACTGGACCCGGGCGGCGCCTACCGCACCGGAGCCGCCTTCGCGCTGCTCACCGGCGCGCCCGTGATCGCGGTGGCGCACGACCTGCGGGGCTGCTCGCCGGCCCTCGCCGACGCCTTCGCCCAGGGCGTCCTCGACCAGGGTGCGGACGTCGTCGACGCGGGCGCCGGTCCCGCCGACTGCCTCGCCTACCTCTCGGGCCGGCTGGACGTGCCCGGCGCGCTGGTCACGGCGGGCCGCGGCCCCGGCGCCCCGTACGGGATCCGGCTGTGCCACGCCGGCGCGGCCCCGGTCACCGAGGGCACCGGGCTCGAAGCGATCCGCGAACGCCTCGCGGGCCCCCGCCCGGCGCTGACCGACCACCCGGGCTCCGTGGTCCGGGCGCCGGTGCTCGACGACTACGTCCGCCAGTTGCGCTCCCTGGTCGACCTCGGCGGGATCCGTCCGCTGAAGGTGGTGGTCGACGCGGCCCACGGCATCGCCGCGCTGACCGCGCCCCGGGCGCTGCACCACCCGGCCGTGGAACTCGTCCCCGTACGCTTCGCGTTCGACGAGGACCCCGCCGGGCAGCCGGATGGGGACCTGGGGGAGCGAGTGCGCCGGTCCGGCGCCGACCTGGGCCTCGCCTTCGACGAGGGTGCGGACCGCTGCCGGGTGGTGGACGAGCGGGGCGCCGCGGTCTCGCCCGCCGCGGTCGTCGCCCTGGTCGCGGCGCGCGAACTCGCCCGCCGCCCGGGGGCCGCGGTGGTCCACGACCTCATCGTCTCGCGGGCCGCGATCGAGGCGGTCGAGGAGGCCGGCGGCATCCCCCTGCGCTCCCCGGTCGGCCGAGCGGCCATCCGCTCCCTGATGGCCGAGCAGGGCGCGGCATTCGGCGCGGCCCACTCCGGGCGCTACTACTTCCGCGACTTCTGGTGCGCCGACTCGGCGATGCTCGCCGCACTGCACCTGGTGGCGGAGGTGGGCGAGACCGGCCGCGGGCTCTCGCGACTGACCGCGGGCCTGGACCGCTACCCGCGCTCCGGCGGGATCGGCATCCGGGTCGCGGACCCGATGGCGGCGCTGCGGCGCGTCGCCGCGTACTTCGCGGACACCGGCGCGGAACTGGACCGACTCGACGGCGTCACCGGGGAGTTCGGCGACGGCTCCTGGTTCAACGTACGGGCCGCGCACGGCGCGCCGCTGATCCGCGTCCACGTGGAGGCGGAGGACCCGGCCACGATGGAGGCGCTCCGCGACCGGGTCCTGGCGGTGCTGACCAGTTAGCGTGTGCGCTCGCTGAGCGCGTGCCGCGGGCTGGGCGTGGGCTGGAGCCCGGACGCGGACAGGGCGGAGTCGTAGGCGGCGAGGGCCTGCTTGGGGAAGCCCTCGTCGCGCCACATGTCACCGATGCGGCGCCAGTACACGGCCGTCTCGTACGAGACGGGGAAGTGCCGCAGCTGCCGGGTGGCGGCTTCGAGGGTCTGCTTGCCGAGGTCGGTCTCCCGGCGCAGGAAGTGCAGTTGGGCGAGGATGGACCGGGCGGCCACCGCGACCACCCGGGGTTCGCTGCCGAGCAGGCCGAGTGCGCGTTCCGCATGGGCGGCCGCCTCGGGCCAGTTGCCGAGAGCGGTGTCGGCCTCGGCCAGGTTGAGTTCGCAGCGGGCGAGCTCGTCGGCGTTGCCCGTCTCCGCCAGGGACTGCTGCGCCTCCTCCAAGAGGTCCTTGGCCCGGTCGAGTTCGCCGGACTCGGTCTGGAGCAGCAGCCATCCGTAGTTCATCTTCAGCATGGCCACATGGCGCACGTTGTCGTCCTCGGCCATCATCGCGAGCGCGCGCTCGGTCAGGGCCAGCGCCTCGTTCAGCTGCCCGCGCGACTGGGCGACCAGGCCCGCGTTCCAGTACACCGCGCCCCGGGCCGCCCGTGCGCCCTGCTTCTCGGCGACGGGGATGAGCCGCTGCGCCAGCAGATGGGCCCGGGTGTGGTCGCCCCGCATGCGGTAGGAGCCCATGAGGGTGGAGCCGAGCTGGACGTGATCGATGGTCACATCCAGTCCCAGCGCGTCCAGCCTGCTCATGGCCCGCTCGCCGATCTCGATGCTCACGGTGATGTCGCCCATGTTGCGGTAGCAGCGGCAGAGCGCCACGGCGGTACGGCACCACTCGTCCGAGCCGGCCGCGAGGCCGGGATCGTCGTAGATCTCCTCCAGGAGCGGGATCGCCGCCTCCAGGCGCCCGAGCTTCTCCAGGGCGGTGGCCTGGCCCACGCGGGCGCGCCGCCGCATCACCGCGTCCAGCGGCAGGGTGCTCCCCAGCAGCCCGCTGAAGGTCTGGAGTGCTTCGCCGTCCGCCCCGTTGCGCAGGGCCATGTCCCCGAAGGCCAGCTTGAGCCGGGCCTCCTCCATCTCGTGCTGGTCGCGGCCGGTGCGGAGATACTCGGCCGAGCAGCCGAGCTTCTCGGTGAGAGCGGCGAGCACGGCATCGGACGGTGCCCGCTTGCCGGATTCGATGAGCGACACATAGCTGGTCGAGATCTCTTCGGACGCGAGGTCCTGCTGTTTGAGTCCGCGCCGGATCCGGAGCTCCCGGATGCGCTGCCCGAGGCCAACGGGAGAGGAAGGCTCAGAGTGATCCACGGCGACTCCTTGAGCACGGGTACTTGACTCAGATCATTACAGCTGATGCTACCCGTAAGTCAGGCGCCTACAAGCCCTCGCACCTGATTTTCTGGGCAGGTCAGGCGCGCTTTGGCTGCTTCTGCACGCTCTGGTGCGGAGCCGGATTCGGAATTCCCCCCTCCGTAAGGGCAAGATCACTCATTGCTGAACCTATACTTGACTGACTCGGTCACCACTGATTGACTCTTCTTGTCAAATTCAGTCGTCCATGTGGGGGGATAATTCAATGAGCTCGAAGGGGATATGGCTGATCATCGGTGCGATGTTCTCCATTGGAGTAATTCTCAGCGGGTGCCTGATATTCACGTCGGGGCCCTCTTCCGAATCGCCTGCCGTCCGCCGCGCCGAGATCGCGATGCCCGCCTCGTCTGGGGCTTGCTGCTGATCGGCCGTGCCGGGCCGTACAAGGGAAGGAGGGAACGTGCGAATCGATCTGCTCACCCGTGAATATCCGCCCGAGGTCTACGGCGGAGCCGGCGTTCACGCGGCGGAGCTGACACGAGGTCTTCGCCGGCTCGCGGATGTGCGGGTGCGATGCCTGGGAACGGCCAGAACGGAACCGGGGGTCACGGCTTACGAGCCTGCGGCGCATCTCGCCGCCGCCGACGCCGCGCTGGGATTTCTCGGGGCGGACGCGGCGATGGCCGGTGACTGCGCCGGGGCGGACGTCGTGCACAGCCACACCTGGTACGCGAACATGGCCGGGAACCTCGCAAGCCTGCTGCACGGCGTCCCGCACATCATGACGCTGCACAGCCTGGAGCCCCTGCGCCCCTGGAAGGCCGAACAACTCGGCGGGGGCTACGCCCTGTCGTGCTGGATGGAGCGCACCGCCGTGCGCTCCGCCTCGGCCCTCGTCGCGGTGTCCGCCGCGATGCGCGAGGACATCCTGCGCGTCTACCCGGAGGTCGAGCCCGAGCGAGTGCACGTCATCCACAACGGCATCGACCCCGAGGCCTACCGGCCGGACCCGCGCCCGGACGCGGTGGAGCGGTACGGCATCGACCCGGACCGGCCCATCGTGCTGTTCGTCGGCCGCGTCACCCGGCAGAAGGGCCTGCCGCATCTGCTGCGGGCCGCGTTCGGTCTGCGCTCCGACGTCCAGCTGGTGCTGTGCTGCGGGCAGCCGGACACACCCGAGATCGCCGCCGAGGTCGCGGCCCTCGTCGAGGAACTGCGCGCCGTACGCACCGGGGTCTTCCGCATCGACGGGATGCTGGACCAGGACTCGGTGCGCCAACTGCTCACCCGTGCAACGGTGTTCGTGTGCCCCTCGGTGTACGAGCCGATGGGCATCGTGAACCTGGAGGCGATGGCCTGCGGCACTCCGGTCGTGGCCTCCGCGGTCGGCGGGATCCCCGAGGTGGTCGACGACGGGGTGACCGGACGGCTCGTCGCCTTCGAGGCCCGCCCCGACGCCACGGGCGAGCCGGTCGATCCCGACAAGTTCGCGGCCGGGCTCGCCGACGCCATGGGCGACCTGATCGAGGACCGGGGCCGCGCCGCCGCCTTCGGCGCCGCGGGCCGCGCGCGGGCGGTGGAACACTTCTCCTGGGACAGGGTGGCCGAGCGGACCATGGAGGTCTACCGCGAAGCGGCCCGGGCCCATCAGGGGTGACCTCTCAGCGCACCGGGGGGTGTTCCTCCGGCTCGGAGCCGAGCCGGAGGGACGCTCCCTCGGTGCCGTGGGGGAAGTGGCAGGCCGCGGTGTGCCCGGCGAGCGGGTCCGCGCCGACCGGCACGGGCGTCTCCCGCTCGCACCGCGTCCGCTCCGCGCCGAGCGTCGCGTACACCGGGCAGCGCCCGCGGAAGCGGCAGCCCGCCGAGCGTTCGGCGGCGCCCGGTGGCTCGCCCGGCAGCACGATCCTCGCGCGGGCCCGCTCGGCCGGCGGATCGGGCAGCGGCACCGCCGAGAGCAGGGCCCGGGTGTAGGGGTGGCGCGGCCGGTCGAAGACATCGGCGACCGAACCGCTCTCCACGGTCCGGCCCCCGTACATCACCACCACCCGGTCGGCGATCTGGCGCACCACCGCGAGATCGTGGGTGACGAACAGACAGGCCGGGCCGTGCCCCTCGCGCAGACGGCGCAGCAGATCGAGGATGCCGGCCTGCACCGACACGTCCAGCGCGGACACCGGCTCGTCCAGGAGCAGCAGTTCGGGTCCGACGGCCAGCGCGCGGGCGAGTGCTATGCGCTGGCGCTGGCCACCCGAGAACCGGTGCGGGCGCAGTTCGGCGTCGGCGGCCTCCAGGCCCACCCGGCGCAGGAGTTCGGGCACCCGCGCGGCGATGGCGTCCCGGGGGAACCGCTGGGCGCGCAACGGCTCCGCGACGAGGTCGGCGACGCGCATGCGCGGATCGAGGCTGGCCATCGGGTCCTGCACCAGGATCTGCACCGAGCCGCGCAGCCTGCGGACATCGGAACGGCTCAGCGCGGACGTGTCGTACCCGGCGATCTCGATCGACCCGGACTCGGGCGGGCCGAGCGCGATGATCTCCATCAGCGTGCTGGTCTTGCCGGACCCCGACTCGCCCACCAGGGCCACCGTCTCGCCCCGCCGCACCTCCAGGTCCACCCGCTCCACGGCGAGCCGGGTCCCCTCCGGGCGTCTTCGCAGCCGGGCGGCGGGCCGGCCGGGGAGCGGATAGGACTTGGCGAGGCCCGTGACGCGAAGCAGCGGGGCGCCGCCCGGGGGGATGCGGCGCGCCGGGGCCGAGGCGGGGAAGAGGTCGGTGGCGGACCGCCCCGCGAGGGCGCCGGGGCGGACACAGGCCGCCAAGTGGTCCTGGGCGCCCGTGAGTTCGGGCTCCACTTCGAGGCAGGCGGCCGAGGCGAGCGGGCAGCGGGGAGCGAACGCGCAGCCGGGGCCGGCCCGGCCCGGGGCGGGCGGGACGCCGGGTACCGGAGTGAGCGGCACGGCCGTGTCCAGACGGGGCACCGAGCCGAGCAGACCGAGGGTGTAGGGCATGCGCGGGGCGGCGAACAGGGCGTCCACCGGAGCGGTTTCGACGATGCGTCCCGCATACATGACGGCCACCCGGTCGGCCGCGCCCGCGATCACCCCGAGGTCGTGGCTGACCAGCAGCAGGGCGGCGCCGGTGGCCCGGCGGGCGCTGTCCAGGGCGTCCAGGACCTGCGCCTGCACCGTGGCGTCGAGGGCACTGGTCGGTTCGTCGGCCACGATCACATCGGGGTCGTTGGCGATCGCCATGGCGATCATGGCGCGCTGGCGCAGGCCCCCGGACAGTTCGTGCGGATACGAACGCGCGCTGCGGACCGGGTCCGGGACCCGTACGCCCTCCAGGAGTTCCAGGACGCGGCGGCGCACCGACTCCCGTCGGGGGCGCGGCCGTTGGTGGATGCGCAGGGCCTCGCCGATCTGGTCGCCGACGCGCTGGGCCGGGTTGAACGCGGCGAGCGGATCCTGGAACACCATCGCGATGCGGCGGCCGCGCAGCCCGGCGAGTTCACGCACCGGCAGTCCGATCAGCTCGGTGCCGAGCAGCCGTGCCGAGCCGCTGGTCCGGGCGCCCGGCGGCAGCAGCCCGAGCAGCGCCAGCGCGGTCGCGGTCTTGCCCGCCCCGGACTCGCCGACCAGGCCGAGGACTTCGCCGCGCCGCAGCGAGAAGCCCACCCCGCGCACGACGGGGAGCGCCGCGCCGGACGCGTCCGCGTACGACACGTGCAGATCACGGACGTCGAGCACCGTGGGGGCCGTCATCGCAGAGCCTCCGCCCGGTCGGAACCCAGATCGAGGATGTCCCGCAGGGCGTCGCCCACCAGGTGCACCGCGAGGACGAAGAGCAGCAGCAGGCCGGCCGGGAAGAAGAACATCCAGGGGCAGGTCAGGGCCACATCGGTGCCCGAGGCGATGAGCGTGCCGAGCGACACGTCCGGCGGCTGCACGCCGAACCCGAAGTAGGACAGGCCCGTCTCGCCGATCACGGCGGCGGCCACGGCGACGGTCGCGTCCGTGATCAGGAACGAGGCGAGGTGCGGCAGGACGTGCCGGACGATGATCCGGAACGGGCTCACGCCCATGTGCCGCGCCGCGGCGACGAAGGGCCGCTCCCGCAGGGACAGCGTCATGATCCGCACCGCCCGGGCCGTGATCATCCAGCCGAGCGCGGCGAGCAGTCCCGCGAACGCGGGCCAGCCGAGGCCGCGCAGCCGGGGCGCGAGCAGCACCAGGAGCAGAAAGCCGGGAATCACCAGCATCAGGTCCACCACGAACATCAGCACCCGGTCGACCCAGCCGCCGAAGTACCCCGCGCAGGCGCCGAACGCCGCCCCGAGCGCCGTACTGACCAGGGCCACCAGGGCGCCGATGAGCAGCGACTTCTGCAGCCCGCGCACGGTCTGGGCGAACACGTCCTGCCCGATCCGGCTGGTGCCCATCCAGTGGTCGGCGCTCGGAGCGGCGCGCAGTGCCGTGTAGTCGATGTCGGTGTAGCTCCAGCCGGTCAGCCGCGGTCCCGCGTACGCCAGCAGGAACAGGCCCGCGATCAGCGCGAGGCCCGTCAGGGCCCGTGGGGAGCGCAGCAGTGACCGGCCGACGGTCGCACCCCGGCCGCGCAGCACGGTGGCCCCGGCGCTCACCGGCCCCGCACCCTCGGGTCGAGCACCGCGTGCAGGACGTCCGCGACGAAGCCGGCGAGCAGCACGGTCACCGCCGCGAACAGGTTGACCGCGACCACCGCGTTGATGTCGCCCTTCTGCGCCGAGTCCATGAACCAGCTGCCCATGCCGGGCCAGCCGAAGATCTGCTCGGTGAAGACGGCCCCCGTGAACAGGGTCAGGAAACCGAACGAGAAGAAGGTGGTCAGCGGGATCAGCGAGGTGCGCAACCCGTGCCGCAGCAGGGCCCGGCCCGGCGTGAGCCCCTTGGCCTGCGCGGTGCGCAGATGGTCGGAGCCGAGTACGTCGAGCGTGGCGGCCCGCTGGTAGCGGCTGTAGGAGGCGATCGCGCAGAGGGCGACCGTGGCCGCCGGGAGGGCGAGGTGCACCGCCCGGTCCTTGAGGTGGGTGGCGAGCGAGCCGGTCAGGCCCGGGGTGCGCTCTCCGGTGTAGCGGATGACGGTGTGGCCGGCGCTCTGGTTGAACCAGAGGGCGCCCTCCTTGAACAGCAGCGCGAGCACGAACGTGGGCACCGAGAGGACGAGGAAGGAGAACACGGTCAGCGCCCGGTCGGGCAGCCGGTGGCGGCGCACCGCGGCCCACAGGCCGGCGAGCACGCCGAGCCCGGTGCCCACCAGGGTGCCGACGAGGAGCAGCCGGGTGGACACCCCGATCCGGCGGCCGAACTCGTCGTTCACCGAGTCCCCGTCGACGGTGCGCCCGAGGTCGCCGTGGACCGCCCGCCACGACCAGTGTCCGAAGCGCTCCAGGACCGGCGTCCGGTCGTCGGCGCCGAGCAGGGCCAGTTCGTGGTTCACCGTCGCGGCCGAGGGGCGCGGCTGGCGGTCCTCGAAATAGGCGCGCGGGCTGAGGGCCGCGGAGGCGATGACGTACGAGAGGAAGACCGCGCAGAGCAGCAACAGCACGGTGTGGGCGAGGCGCTTGGACAAGCGGCCGACCAAGGTTTCTCCTCAAGCGGGGCGCGGGCGTGGACAGTTCACCGGCCTGACAGGCTGCAATGTTAAGGTCCGTGCCATAAATCGCAGATCAGTTCGGCTAATTGACGCTATGTCAGAACGGAGGCTGCAGTGTCTCGGTTACGTCGGGTGCGGATGTGGGCGGCGCTGATCGCGGCAACGGCGCTGACGCTGGCCGGGTGCACGGCCGCGCCCCATCGGACGCAGGCTCCGCGGGCGATGAGCGTTCCGGCCTCCGGAACCGAGGACATGGGCCGCGAGCCCCCGCAGAACCTCCGCCAGGGCGGCACCCTGACCCTCGCCACCTCCCAGTGGATCACGCAGTACAACGTGAACCAGGCCGCCGGAACGATCGGCGAGGCCCTGGAGATCGACAGCCTGGTCGAGCCCCAGCTGTTCCGCCGCGACGCCAAGGGCGTCCCGCACGCCGACCCGGACTATCTGCTCTCCGCCTCCGTCACCGGCTCGTCGCCGCAGACGGTCACCTACCGGCTCAACCCGCACGCCCGCTGGTCCGACGGAAAGCCGCTGGGCGTCGCCGACTTCGAGGCCCAGTGGAAGGCCCTCGGCCGCGGCGACGACCGCTATCTGGTGGCCGACCCCTCCGGCTACGACCAGATATCCGAGGTGCGCCAGGGCGCCGACCCGAGCGAGGTGCGGGTCGTCTTCCGCTCCCCGTACGCCGACTGGCAGCGTCTGTTCGACCCGCTCTTCCCGGCGTCCGCCACCAGCACGCCCGAGCAGTTCAACGACGGCTGGCGGGCCCGGATCCCGGTCACCGCCGGCCCGTTCAAGATCGCCTCGATGGACCGGACGACCGAGTCCGTCACGGCCGTGCCCGACCCCGCCTGGTGGGGCACCAGGCCCCGGCTCGACAAGGTGGTCTTCCGTGCCCTGCTGCCCGCCGCCGCCCTCCAGGCGTACCTCAACGGCGAGATCGACGCCGTGAACGCGGCCACCGCCGAGGCGTACCAGCAGCTCAAATCGGCCCCGAACAGCACCGTGCGGATCGGCTCGGCCTGGGACGAGGTGCACGTCAGCCTCAACGGGGCGGGCGGTCCGCTCCAGGACATCGACGTACGGCACGCCGTCCAACAGGCGGTCGACAGAAAGGCGTTGGCGGATGTCGCGGCCGAGGGGCTGCCCGTCGGGGTGCCGCTGCTCGGCAATCACATCTTCATGACCAACCAGCCCGGATACGCCGACAACTCCGGCCAGTGGGGCCGATTCGACCCCAAGGCGGCCGAACAGCTCCTGGACAAGGCGGGCTGGACATCGCCCGGCGCGGGCCGGACGCGGGTCAAGGGCGGCCAGAGCCTCAAGCTGCGGTTCGTGATCGCGGAGTCCACCAACCGGCTCGGCCTGGACCTCGCCCAACTCCTCCAGCAGATGCTCGGACAGGTGGGCATCGCGGTGGAGATCCAGAAGGTGCCGGCCGACGACTACGGTCCCAAGTACCTCGACCTCGGCAACTTCGACCTGGCGATCTTCCGCTTCACCGACCTCACCTACCCGAGCCAGGCCCAGGCGATCTACCGGCTGCCGCGCGGCGCCCAGAGCTTCCAGAACTACGGCCGGATCTCGGACCCCGCCCTCGACGGCCTCCTCAAGGAGGCGTCCGGCACCCTCGACCGCGCCGCCGCGGCCCGCCTCTACAACCAGGCGGACGCGGAGATCTGGCGGCTGGGACACGACATCGAGCTCTACCAGCGCCCCCAGATGACGGCGGTCCGCAAGGGCCTCGCCAACTTCGGGGTGGCCGGCCTCGGCGACGTCGACTTCGCCGCCATCGGCTGGACCAAGTAGCCCCGGCCGTCCGCCGGACCCCCAACTGGGCCCGGCGGACGGCCGGTCGGAACGATCCTTGGGGCGTCAGGCGCCCTGACCGCTCAGCCACTCCTCCTCGCTGTGCCGGCTCAGCGCGTCGAAGGCGAGCGCCGCCGAGGCGAGGGTGACGTGGTGGTGCCAGCCGCGGAACGAGCGGCCCTCGAAGTCACCGAGCCCGAAGTCCTCCTGGAGCCTGCGCAGCCCGTCCGCGGACAGACTGCGCAACTGCGCCAGCGGGATCGCCTCGGCGAGGCGGCGGGCCGGCAGATTGGTCAGCCAGTAGGCACGCGGCGCGGGCCGGCCGTACGGCCAGTCCGTGACCAGGTGCCGGGGCCGCTGTCGGTGCGCCGAGTGCTGCGCCCCCTCCGAGCAGAGCAGCGCCGGAGCGGACAGGAACTGCGAGCGCCGCATCCGCTCCGTCGTCCGGTCGTGCCAGGCGATCGGCGTGCGCTCGTCGCGGCGCGCCACGTGCTCGGCCAGCTCGGTCACCGTCCCCCTGGTGGCGGGGGAGGCGGCGTGCGGGCGCGGCAGGGTGACCCCGGTGCTCGGGGACACCTCGATCAAGTAGCCGTGACCGCGCGCCTCCAGCCCCCGCAGCAGCGGCTCCACATCGCTCTCGCAGCGCCAGTCGGCGAGCACCGGCTGCGGCTCCAGGAGCCACTCCTCGGTCATCTCGTCGAGCGCCTCCAGGACATAGCTCCAGCGCGGCCGGCAGTGCTCCTCCTGCGGCAGATGGGCCTGACCGCGCAGCCGCTCGTCCCGGTCCCAGCGCTGGGGGAGCAGCAGCCGCCAGTTCACCGGCAGTCCGCCACCGGTCCCCACCAGCGAAGTGGCGTACGCCAGCTGGCAGTTGACGGTGCGCTCCTGGGACGGCGCGTACTGGCGGGCCACCCCCACCGAGCGGTCACCGTTCTTGGCGAACACCACCTCGTCGACGGCCCACGCCTCGGTGCGGAACACCGCGCCCGTCCGCTCGGCGATCCTGCGGCGGACCGGCCCCGAGTCCCACGGGCTCTGGTGCACGAACTGCTGCAGCTGCTGCACGGCCCGGTGCCCCAGGACGTGCTCGGAGATCCGGGTGGGTGTCTTGCGGCCCGGTACGTCGAGCAGACCGCGCAGATACACCTCGCCCCAGCGTCTTTGGTCCGAGCGCGTCAGCGCGACGAACAGATCCTGGCAGTAGGCGGCGAAGTCCGCCGTCGCAGGAGCCCTGCGGGCCTCGGAGAGTTGGAGGATGGAAGACACGGTGCCCCCGGATGTGTCCGAATCGATCGGTGACGCTGGAAGCCAGCGGACGGATGAGGTCATTCATGGGCGCACTCGTCGCCGCCTTCGAGCAGGAAGGCATCGGTGGCGAGCAGGGCGTCGGCGACGTCCGGCAGGGTGCAGCCCACGATGACGAAGTCGGCGTCGAGCCCCGCCTTCGTGCGCTGGAAGAGCAGTTCGTTGATGGCCGGCCGGCACATCTCGGTGACCTGGCACAGGTGGAACTCCACCCGCTGCGGCTGCGCGGCCATGACCTCGCCCAGGATGCGGCGGAACTTCTCCAGCTCGGCGGCGTCGATGACGCCGTCGCAGCGGATGTGCGCGGTGTCGCCGTCGAACTCGGTGCGCATCCGCAGCCGCATCTGCGCCGGCTCCAGCTCGACTCGCACCCGCACCGGCATGTCCCCCTCGGGCAGCTGGACGGTGAGTTCCTTGTTGTCGAAGCGGTGGTACGGCAATCCGTCCACCCACACCCGGGTCAGCTCCACCGAACCGGCCGGCAGCAGATCGGGCGCCACCCGCAGCACGCGCTCCGGCAGATCGCACGGGCGCGGCCGGAAGTGCAGGGTCAGCGGGTCGTTGCTGATCAGCAGGCCCGTGTAGACGGCCGACAGATAGCAGAGTTCGAGCGCGTGGTAGCCGGCCATGGCGTGGCTGCCCTTGAGCCGCTCGGTGCCGAGCAGATACGGGATGCCGTTGGCCAGGACGTTGAAGTAGACCCCGCCGTCCTCGTAGTCGAGGAAGAAGGCGTTGTAGAACGACGCCGCCTCACGGGCCAGGCGCAGCTGCTCGGGGTCGCCCGAGGTGCCGGCCAGGATCAGATAGGCGAGGATCGCCTGCTCCTGCTGCCACCACGCCTTGCGGTCGTGCCACACCATGCGGTGGATGCCGCTGTCCGGGTCGGGGCGCCGCTCGACCACGTCGTACCAGCCGCCGCGCAGCTGGTCGCTGCCCACGGCCGGCATGATCTCGCCGATCCGGTCGGCGGTGACGCCGTACTCGGTCTTGTCGTGCAGCGCCTTGATGCGGGTCAGGTTCCAGGCGATCTTCAGGTTGTGCCCGACCACGGCCCGGTCCTGCTGCCAGCCCCAGGTGCGGTCCGGGCTCCAGTCGGCGTGGAAGCGCTCCTGCACGAACGGGCTGGTCTCCTCGTCCGGGAAGCGCTCCACGATGGTGTCCGCGGTCTCTTCGAGCAGCGCCGCGAAGTCCTCGCGCCCGGTGGCGAGATAGGCGTTGATCAGGTACGCGGGGGCGTGGTCGCCCACCGAGTTCCAGTTCTTGCGGGACCGGTTGCGGCCCAGCGAGTCCGCGTTCGGGTCGAGCGTGATCGGGTCCAGGTGCGAGAAGAACCCGCCGAGGGCGCGGTCGCGGAAGTAGCGCTCGAACAGGGCCACCGTGCCGTCGATGTCGTTCAGGATCCGCGGGTCGCCGGTGATCCGGTAGGTCTGGGTCGGCCCGGCGAGCGCGTAGATCTGCTCGTACATCGGGATCGCGTCGAAGTCGTCGCCGAACTCGGAGGCGAACACCTTGCGCTGGCCGCTGCGGGTCACGTCGATGCCGTGGTACCAGTAGATGATCCCGTCCTGCGCGTCGGTGACCCGCATGTGCTCGCGCAGATACTCGGTACCGCTCTCGGCGGCCTCCAGGAAGCGGTCCTCGCCGGTCAGCAGTTAGGCGGTCGACAGGCCGTACACGAGCCGCGAGATGGTGTCGGTCTCCTGGCGCACATCGGCGCCGTCGAAGTCGGGCAGATGGGTGCCGCTCAGCGTCAGATGGGTGCGGAAGTTGCGCCAGTCGTACTTGCCGTCGGGGAAGTGCCCGCGCAGATAGAAGTCGGCGACGGCGGCGGCCTGTTGGACCCACCACGCCGGGTGCTCGAAGACGTAGGATCCGCGGCTCTCCTCGGGGAAGGTGATCTCCTTCGCCTCGAAGCGCTCTCCGCCCTCCCACTGGTAGGTGATGCCGTAGGCGAACAGATAGCGGCCCTCGGCGAGCATGTCCTGGGTGTTCGCGGTGGTGTCGCGGTAGTCGTCACCGAGGTTGCGCACGATGCGCGAGGAGACATTGCGGGGCAGGTGGACGGTGAATTCCCGGTCGTCCGAGGTGCGCAGACCGAAACGGTGCTGGGTGGGGCTGTAGTACGTGACGTAGCCCGCCAGGGTGTCGGAGAACGTGCGGCGTTCGGCAGATCCACTCATCGAGAGGTGCCCTTCTCGTCAGGCAAGGCCGCCAGCAGCACGACGCTGCGGCCGTGGGCATGGAAGGTGTAGTCGTCGATCAGCTCCTCTTGTCCGGCGGGGAGGATGTCGTACGGGCCGGGGCGCGCGGTGTCGAGCACGCGGTGCCAGCGCCGGCCGCGGATCCGGGGCAGCTCGAAGTCCAGGCCCAGGTGGTACATGTTCAGCATCAGATGCAGGTCGGGGTCCTGGTTGAAGCCGCCGAGCGTGCAGGCCAGGACCCGGGCGTGGGTGTCCTCCCAGCCGGGCTGCTCCAGCCTGGTGCCGTGCCAGGTGACATCGGGCAGCAGACGGGAGTTGAGGTGTCCGTTGTAGAAACGCGGTTCACGGAACGTGCGGTAGCGCCTGCGCAGTTCGATCAGTCGTCGGGTGAAGTTCCAGGTCTCCTGCTCCTTCTCGGCCTGGTCCCAGTCGAGCCATGACGTCGGGTTGTCCTGGCAGTAGGCGTTGTTGTTGCCTCCCTGGCTGTTGCGGAACTCGTCACCGGCCAGCAGCATCGGCACGCCGCGGCTGAGCATCAGGACGGCCAGCAGGTTCTTCATCTGCCGCACCCGCAGCCGCTCGACCTCGGGATCGTCGGTGGGACCCTCGACGCCGCAGTTCCAGCTGAAGTTCTCGCCGGCCCCGTCGGCCCCGGCCTCGCCGTTGGCGTGGTTGTGCTTCTCGTCGTAGCTGACCAGGTCGTTGAGCGTGAAGCCGTCGTGGCAGGTGATGAAGTTGATGCTGTTGGTGGGGAGTTCCTGCTGGGGTCCGAACAGGTCCTCGGAGCCGCCGATCCGGGCGGCTATGTCCCCCACCAGGCCGGCGTCACCGCGCACGAAGCGCCGCACGTCGTCCCGGAAGGGGCCGTTCCACTGTGCCCACCGCTTCCCCGGGAACCGGCCGACCTGATACAGGCCGCCGCCGTCCCACGGCTCCGCGATGATCTTGGTCTCGGCCAGCACCTGGGACAGCTCGATCGCCCACAGGACCGGCGGCACCGCCATCTCGTACCCGAGCGCGCCACGCGACAGCTCGGAGGCGAGGTCGAAGCGGAACCCGTCCACATGGTGCTCGGTGACCCAGTACTCCAAGGACTCCAGGATGAACTTGGTGACCATGGGGTGGTTGGCGTTGACCGCGTTCCCGCAGCCCGTGAAGTCCATGTAGTGGCTGCGGTCCTGCGGCCACAGGTGGTAGTACGCCTCGTTGGCCTGGCCGCGGAAGCTGATGGTGGGCCCGTACTCGTTGCCCTCACTGGTGTGGTTGAAGACGACGTCGAGGATGACCTCGATGCCCGCCTTGTGGAACGCCTTGACCATGTCGCGGAACTCCGCGATGTGTCCGGCGAGATGGGGCTCGGAGCAGTAGCCGGTGTGGGGGGCGAAGAACCCGTACGGGTCGTAGCCCCAGTAGTTGTGCAGCTCGCTGCCGTCCGGGCCGGTACGCAGCACCTGGGTCTCGTCGAAGTCGAACACGGGCAGCAGCTCCACCGCCGTGATCCCGAGCCGCTGGAGGTGCGGAATCTTCTCCGTGAGGGCGGAGAAAGTGCCGGGGTTCTCGGCGCGCGCGGTCGGTGAGGCGGTCGCGCCGCGCACATGGAGCTCGTAGATGACCGTCTCGGACATCGGGGTGCGCAGCGGCTGGTCGCCCTCCCAGTCGTAGTCGTCGAGGTCGACGACCAGGCTGCGCATGGAGTGCGCGACGTTGTCGTCCAGACCGATGGCCTGGGTGCGCTGCCAGCGGCTGTTGATGTTGGCGCGGGCATAGGGGTCGAGCAGTACCTTGCGGTGGTCGAAGCGGGCACCCGACCGGCTGGTGTCGTGCGGCCCGTCCATCCGGTACGCGTACACCTGCCCGGCGCCGAGCCCGCGGACGTGACAGTGCCAGAAGTGGAAGCTGCGGTGGCGGTCGGGGTGCAGCTGGATGGTCCGGGAGGGCTCGGGGTCGTCGCACTTGTCGAACAGGAGCAGGTCCACGCGGGTGGCGTGCTCGGAGAAGACGGAGAAGTTGACCCCGTCGGCGTCGACCGTGGTCCCCAGTGGCTGCGGCCGTCCTGCGGTGATCTGCGGAGCCTCGGTCACGGGTGCCTCCCTGGTCTGATGACTGGACGTCAAGCGGATGGTCAAGCAATGGCCCGGTCGGGGACCGGATCCAGTAACCGGCGGGTGCCGGACTCGCGGGCCGGCTCGTCGGAGCGGAGCCGGGCGAAGAGCGGCTCCCAGTCGGCGGGGCCACTGCCGGGCTCGCTGCGCATCTCGAAGGTGACCCCGCGCGCGGACGGGCAGTACAGCGCCTGCACACAGGCCTCGGCGACGTCCTGGCGCGAGACGTAGCCGTCCCTGCGGTCGCCCTGTTCGAGGGTGATGCGCGCGTCCCCCTCCAGGTCGGTCAGCCAGCTCGGCCGCACCACCGTGTAGGGCAGGCCCGACAGGCGTACCGCGTCCTCGCCGGCCAGACGCCAGTCCAGCATCCGGCCGTAGGCGTTCATCGGGTGGTCCCTGCGGGTCACATAGCGCTGGCTCACCAGGACGAACTGCGGCAGGGCGGCTCCGCCGAAGGCCGCCGCGAGCGCGTTGCGGACCCCGGTGTGCAGGGTGGACTCGGGGCTGTCGGGGCCGGCCGGATCGGTGCCCGGCTCCACGGTGTAGACGATCGCTGAGCAGCCGCGCAGCGGAATGCGCAGCGTCTCCGGTTCGCGGACGTCCCCGAGGAAGAACTGGGCCGGCTCCGGCACGTCCCGGCCGCGCTCGATGCTGCGGCCGACGACGCGCACCGCCTCGCCGCGGTCGATGAGCCGTCGTGTTATGAGCCGGCCGACCCGGCCGGTACCGCCTATCACTGCGATCGGACTGTTCACGGAAGTCTCCTGAAAGAGCATCAGATCGGTCGATCGGTCAGGGAGTTGGGGCAGGGAGTTGGGGGAGTGGGCCTCTGCTCAGACCCACTGGAGGATGTCGTCGGAGCTGGTGAGCTGCGTCCCGGCGGGCAGCCCCGTAACGGCCGGCACGCGCAGCCTCGGATAGACGCTCACCCCGGACAGGCGGGTGCCCGGCCACAGATGGGCGCCGTCGCCGACGGCCGAGTGGTCGTCGAGCCGGACCGGGCTGCGCTGCTCGGAGTGCACATGGGCCATCGGCCCGACGTAGGAGTCGCTGATCTGCGCGTACGCCCCGACCACCGCGGCATCGCCGAGCGCCGAGCGGTGCAGGTGGACGCCCTCGTGCACATCGACGCCGTCCCCGATGTCGGTGTACTGGAGGTGGACGCCGGCGCCGATCTCGGCATGGCGGCCGATGCGCACCCCGGGGCCGATGACGACGCTGCCGTCGGCGATCTTCTGGGCGAGCGTGGTGCCGGTGACGTTGTCCTTGGTGCGCAGGCTGGACTCGTGGATCCAGTACCGGGGCTCCACGCTGAGCGGGCTCTCCATCGCCCGGTTCATCTGCGGGTACTCGCCGGTGAGCACCTCGCCGAGGGTGGTGAGGTAGTCCCCGATGCTGCCGAGGTCGCCGAGCCGCCCGATCCGTCCGACGGCCACCGGCAGGTCGTGGCCGACCAGCCACGGCAGCAAGTCGGCTCCCCAGTCCAGGCGTTGCTGGGCCAGCCGGATCAACTCCGGGTTGCGGGCCGCCAGTCGGAGCCTGCCGCAGTCGATGAGGTACATGCCGGCGCTGGTGGCGATGGTGCGCGCCTCGGGCGTGGCGAGTGCCTCGGGGAAGAGGTGCTCGATGAGCTGGAGCCGCGGCTTCTCGACGAAGCCGGAGATCAGCCCCTGGTCGGTGGTGCGCATGACGCCGTACTTGCCCGCGGTCTCCAGCGGGGTGCGGGTGACGGCCGCGACGGTGACCAGGGCGTCGGTCGCGGTGTGGGTGGCGAGCAGCCGGTCGAGCGAGAAGTCGAACAGCGAGTCGACCGGCATGACGAGCGCGGGCCCGGTGAGGTCCCACTGCTCCAGGTTGTGCAAAGTGGCGGCGCCCGAACCGACGTTGTACTGGTCGAAGCGGGACCGCGAGTAGTTGATCTCGACCCCGTACCGCTCGCCGTGCCCGAGTACGAGTTTGATCTGGCTCCGGTTCTCCATGCCCTGGGCCACCACGTAGAAGCGGCGGATGCCCTGTTCGCGGCAGGCCTCGACGATCCACTCGATGAGCGGCTTGCCGGCGAACGGGATGAGCGCCTTGCTGCGGATGTAGTCGGCGGACTGCAGGGTTATGGGCTTCGCCCGTTCCCCCCGGCCGCCCGCCAGGATGATTCCGGCGGTGCTGTCGTCCCCCATCGTGTCCTGCCTCCTCGGCTCACTTTGCGACTCCACAAATTCAACAGTGGCAGTCATCTTGAGTCAAGTAACAAGTAAACCTGGCTGGTTGGGGACGGTATGGCGAGGCCGGGCCGGACCCGGCGGGTGGTACCGCTGGGGCGTGAGTGGGGGATGTGACGGATGGTCGGAGGCCTCGATCGAATTCGGCCCCGATGGCTCACCCCCACCGGTTCCGCTCGGTTCCGTGGGTTGCCACCGGTTCCTACCGGCGCCTTCCGGCGCACCTGCCTTCGCTCCCGGCCGGGATTCGGCCGCAGCCGGGGTCATATCTGACGACAGATCATGTTCCTTTACCAGCAGGGCAGTTGGTCATGCCGATGCATGTGCCTACCCTGGAATACGCCTGAGGGGGGAGACGCATGAGCGGACGTATCGAGCGCACCCGATCCAGTGGGCGGCCGCCCGAGACGGGCAAGGGCGAGCGGCTCGCCGACTGGGCCGACGGCCGCCTGGGCATCCACGCCCTCGCGAAGGCCAACATGCGCAAGATCTTTCCGGACCACTGGTCGTTCATGTTCGGCGAGATCTGCCTCTACAGCTTCCTCATCCTCATCCTGACCGGCGTCTATCTGACCCTGTTCTTCGAGCCGAGCGGCGTCGAGGTCGTCTACCACGGCTCGTACGTGCCGCTGAACGGCGTACGGATGACCCGGGCCTACGAGTCCGCCGTGAACATCAGCCTGGACGTACGCGGCGGGCTGCTCATCCGGCAGATCCACCACTGGGCGGCGATCGTCTTCGTCGCCGGGCTGCTCGCGCACATGATGCGGGTGTTCTTCACCGGCGCCTTCCGCAAGCCCCGCGAGGTCAACTGGCTGTTCGGCTGGACGATCCTGATGCTGGCCCTGATCACCGGGCTCACCGGCTACTCGCTCCCCGACGACATGCTCTCCGGCACCGGCATCCGCTTCGCGCAGGGCGCGATCCTGTCCATCCCGGTGATCGGCACGTATCTGTCGTTCTTCCTGTTCGGCGGCGAGTTCCCGGGGCACGACATCATCTCGCGGCTCTACCCGGTGCACGTCTTGCTGCTTCCCGGCATCATGCTCGGCCTGGTCGTCGCCCATCTGATCCTGGTCTTCCACCACAAGCACACCCAGTTCGCCGGACCGGGAAGGACCGAGAAGAACGTGGTGGGAGCGCCGTTCCTGCCCGTCTACATGGCCAAGGCGGGCGGCTTCTTCTTCCTCGTGTTCGGGGTGCTGGCGGTGATGGGCGCGGTCGCCACCATCAACCCGCTGTGGGCGATCGGCCCCTACCGGCCCGACCTGGTGTCGACGGGAGCACAGCCGGACTTCTACCTCGGCTTCTCCGAGGGACTGATCCGGGTGATGCCCGGCTGGGAGATCAACGCGTGGGGGCACACCCTCCAACTCGGCGTGTTCATCCCGTTCGCGCTCTTCCCGCTGATCATGCTGGCGATCGCGGTCTACCCCTTCATCGAGGCATGGGTCACCGGCGACAGACGCGAACACCACATCGCGGACCGGCCCCGGAACGCTCCCGTCCGCACGGCCCTCGGGGTCGCCTGGCTGGCGCTGTACGCGGTGCTGCTCGTCGGCGGCGGCAACGACCTGTGGGCCACCCACTTCCAGGTGTCGATCAACGCCATCACCTGGTTCGTGCGGATCGGGTTCTTCGTGGTGCCCGTCCTGGCCTTCGTGGTCACCAAACGCTTCTGTCTGGGGCTCCAGCGGCGCGACCGCGACAAGGCCCTGCACGGGCGGGAGTCCGGAATCGTCAAGCGCCTGCCCCACGGCGAGTACGTGGAGGTCCACGACCCGCTCACACCGGCCGAGTTGTACACGCTCACCGCCTACGAGCAGCCCCGGCCCTACGCACTGGGGCCCACCGTCGACGCCAACGGCGTGACGCGCAGACCGCGCCCCTCCGACCGGCTGCGGGCGCGCCTGGCGCAGGCCATGTACGGCCCCGGCAGCCAGATCCCCAAGCCGACGGCCGAGGAGTACCTGGAACTCGACCGGGGCGACGGCCACCACTGACCCGCCCCGGCCGCCGCCCTGACCCCCCGGCCGCTACGGGGACCCGCCCCGGCCGGCACTGCCACGCCCGGCCGCCCGGTGGCCGGCACCACGGCCGACGGCGTGGCTACCCGTACGCCAGCGGGTCGGCGAGGACCCTGCGCACCACGCGGGCCGCCGCGCCCCGGGCCGCGTCCCCGGCGAGCGAGGAGGCGCGCAGCCGGCCGCTGCCGGGAGGCCAGAGGCCGGACACCGTCCGGCGGGTCAGCTCGCGGTCGGCGGCGGGCGCGAGCCAGGGCATCAGGACGCGGTAGATGCCGCCGAGCACCACCGCCTCCGGGTCGAAGAGGTTGACGGCGCCGGACAGGACGACTCCCAGGGTCCGGCCGGCCTCGGCCAGCGCGCCGAGAGCGCTTTCATCGCCCGCCCGGGCCCGGCGTTCGAGCTCGGCGACGCCCGGGACTCCGGCGTTCTCGTCCAGACCGGCGGCCCGCAGCAGCGCCAGCTGGCCCGCGTACTGCTCCAGACACCCCTGGGAGCCGCAGCGGCACGCGGGGCCCCGCGGGTCGACCACCGTGTGCCCGATCTCCCCGGCGAAGCCGTGGGCACCGCGCAGCAGTTCACCGCCGACGACCAGCGCCCCGCCCACACCGATCTCGCCGGTCAGATACAGGAAGTGCTCCACCCGCTCCTCCGGAGCGCCGAACCACAGCTCGGCGAGGGCCGCCACATTGGCCTCGTTGTCCGAACTGACCGGCAGGGGCGCGGAGTCGGGCCGGAACCGGCCGAGCGCCCGGCTGAACAGCGCCTCGGCCTCGACCTGGTTCCACCCCAGGTTGGGGGCCTGGCGCACGGACCCCTGCGAGACGAGGCCCGGCAGTGCGAGGTCCGTACCGACCGGGTGCAGCTCCTGCTCGGCGGCGGACTCCAGGGCGCGGGCCGCGATCCGGGCCGCCCGTTCCAGCACGTCGGCCGGTGGTTCGCGCCGGTTGTCCAAGTGCTCGGTCAGGCGCACCCGGTCGGTACCCGCGAGGTCCACCACGCAGACCGAGACGTAGTCGACATTGACCTCGACCCCCGCGCCGGCGGGCCCGGTGCGGGCCGGGGTCAGCATGGTGCCCGGCCGCCCGGCCTGCCCGCTGAACGACTTGCCGGACTCGGTGAGGAACCCGCCCCGGATCAGCTGATCGGCGAGCGAGGACACCGCGGCCCTGGTCAGGCCGGTACGGGCGGCGGCGCCGGCCCGACTGAGAGCGCTCTCGTCGTGTACGGCCCGCAGCACCAGGCTGAGGTTGTGCCGACGCACGGTGTCCTTGTCGGCCTTGGGTGCGAGCGGGGCGGGGCGGCCGCGCGAAGTCGATTGATCGTCCATATCACCCAGGAGCCTAATCCCAGCCCGCGGCCCACCGGAGGCCGAAGTGTCCCGGGCGCGAGCGCGGGGGCGCTTACCGGCCGTGGCGGGGTCGGCGTACGGGCGGCGTACGGGATGACGGGCCGCGCGTCGCAACAAGCCGCTCTCCGGATCTTTGCGAGCCGGGAGCGCTCTCGGGCGGCCTTGCGCGGGTTTCCGGGGGCGGCCGCGGGCGGCCTTGCGCGGGTTTCCGGGAGCGCTCTCGGGTGGCCGGCGCCGGTCCCGGGGCGCCTCGGGGCGTCCCGAGGGCGCACGTATCCACCACCTGGCGAAATGCGGAGCTACCCCTTACCAGCCCATGGACCGTTCTTTCCCTCCCTTTTCATTCCGCGCGATCATGCTCCGGACATTTGCGAGCCCGTGCCCGATATCCCTCCGCCTTCAATTCCCTTGTATTGGCGAAAGGTTGACCTCTTCGGTGGAGAGCGGCAAGTGGCCGGTCAGTAGGGTCGGCCGTATGCCCCCCAATCGTCCGGCGCTCCCGGTCCTTCCCTATCGCAAGCCCAAACTCGGCCGGGATTACTGGGTGTTGGACGATGTGCTGCCCAACATCGACGAGGTGCGCGCGCGTTGTGTCGCCAAGGACGACTGGGTCGAGGGATATCCGTACAAGCCCGAATCCTGGCCCGGCCTTCGCACCATGCCCGGCCTCGCGCCGGCCGAGCTCGCCCGGGTGGAGCGCCTGGTCAAGCAGCACACCGGCGCCAAGGAACTCTGGCAGGCCACCGCCCCCGGCGGCGCCACCCTCAACCACAACTGCATTCAGGTCGTCGGCGCCGGTGAGAGCGAGCCGCGTCCGCACACCGACTCCCGGGCGCTGTGCCGATTCGCGGCGGTCCTCTACCTCAGCCCGAAAGCGCCCAAGGACTGCGGCACCAGCTTCTACCGGCAGAGCCTGCCCGGCGGCGTACTGGGCGGCAATATGGTCACGGCGCCGCACAACAACCTGGTCGAGGCGCTCGGTACGCGCTTCGTTCCCCCGGACTCCTTCACCGAGGACGTGCGCGTCGCCCACCGCTACAACCGGCTTCTCCTCTACACCGCCAACACCATGCACAGCGCCACCGGATACTGCGGCAGCACCATCGACGACAAACGCATGACCGCGGTCTTCTTCTGGATGGCATGAACCGGATGCCATGAAGTGGATGGCATGAACGAAAAGCGCGGATACGTCACCGGCGCAGGCTGGACGCACCGGGTCGGGGTCCCTGCCGGGGCGACCGGCGGGGTATCTGCCGGGTTTCCTGTTCGTTCGACGTACCGCCGAACGTCACAGTGACGACATGGGGTCTTTCGCGGCCCAGGGTGTTCTTGATACACCCCTCTCGCCCCCTTGTTCCCTCACGCTTGCAGAGGCCCCCACTCATGGCTGAACTCAACCGGCGCCGGTTCATGCAGCTCGCGGGCGGCACCGCCGCTTTCGCCGCGCTCTCGCAGAGCATCGCGCGGGCCGCCGCCATCCCCGCCGCGGGCAGTACCGGCACCATCCAGGACGTCGAGCACATCGTCGTCCTGATGCAGGAGAACCGTTCGTTCGACCACTATTTCGGTTCCCTCAAGGGCGTTCGCGGCTACGGTGACCCGCGGCCCGTCACGCTGCCCAGTGGCAAGTCGGTCTTCCACCAGGTCGGCGCCGGCAAGGAAGTGCTGCCCTTCCGGCCCGCGGCGGACAAGCTCGGCCTCCAGTTCATCCAGGACCTGAACCACGACTGGACCGGTAGCCACAAGGCGTTCAACAACGGCAAGTACGACCAGTGGATCCCCGCGAAGACGTCCACCACGATGGCGTACCTCACGCGCGAGGACATCCCCTTCCACTACGCGCTCGCCGACTCCTTCACCATCTGCGACGCCTACCACTGCTCGTTCATCGGCTCCACCGACCCGAACCGCTACTACATGTGGACCGGCTACACGGGCAACGACAACACCGGTGGCGGCCCGGTCCTGGGCAACGACGAGAAGGGGTATGGCTGGACCACATACCCCGAGCGCCTGGAGAAGGCGGGCGTCTCCTGGAAGATCTACCAGGACACCGGCGACGGCCTGGACGCGGCCGGCGGCTGGGGCTGGATCAACGACGCCTACCGGGGCAACTACGGCGACAACTCGCTGCTCTACTTCAACAGTTACCGCAACGCCAAGGCGGGCGACCCGCTGTACGACAAGGCGCGCACCGGCACCAGTGCCAAGAACGGCGACGGCTTCTTCGACATCCTCAAGGCCGACGTCAAGGCCGGCACCCTGCCCAAGGTCTCCTGGATCGCCGCCCCCGAGGCCTTCACCGAGCACCCCAACTGGCCGGCGAACTACGGCGCCTGGTACATCTCCCAGGTCCTGGACGCGCTGACCTCCAACCCGGCGGTGTGGGCCAAGACGGCGCTGTTCATCACGTACGACGAGAACGACGGCTTCTTCGACCATGTGGTCCCGCCCTATGTGCCCGCCGACGCCAACCAGGGCCTCTCGACGGTGGCGACCGGGCCGGACTACTTCCCGGGCAACGCGAGTTATGCGGCCGGACCCTACGGGCTGGGCCAGCGCGTACCCATGCTCGTCGTCTCGCCGTGGAGCACCGGCGGGTACACCTGCTCCGAGACCTTCGACCACACCTCGATCATCCGGTTCATGGAGCGCCGCTTCGGCGTGCAGGAGCCCAACATCTCGCCCTGGCGGCGCGCCATCTGCGGCGACCTGACCTCGGCGTTCGACTTCAGCCGCACCAACTCCGCGGCGCCGGGCCTGCCTTCGACGACCGCGTACATCCCGCCGGACCACAACCGGCACCCCGACTTCGTGCCGGTGCCGCCCGCGACCGGCACCCTGCCCAAGCAGGAACGCGGCACCCGGCCGACCCGGCCGCTGCGCTACGCGCCGTTCGTCGACGGCTCGGCGAACGTGAGCACCGGCAAGTACACGCTCACCTTCGGCGGCGGAGCCTCGGCCGGGGCCCAGTTCCTCGTCACCTCGGCCAACCGCACGGACGGCCCGTGGACGTACACCACCGAGGCGGGCAAGACGATCGCCGACTCCTGGAACACGGCCTATTCGAGCGGGGCCACCAACCTGAGCGTCTTCGGGCCCAACGGCTTCCTGCGCACCTTCCAGGGGCCCGGCAAGACGGCGGGCCCCGAGGTCACCGCCCGGCACAACGCGGGCACCGGCAACCTCGACCTCACCATGACGAACGCCGGCAAGGCCACCGTCCACCTGAAGGTCGCGAGTGCGGCGGCCTACGGGGGAGCGACCCAGACCTTCACGGTGGCCGCCGGCGCCACCGTCAAGTACACCGTCGACCTGCGGGCGGGCAAGAGCTGGTACGACGTGTCGGTGACCTCCGACGCCGACACCACCTTCCTGCGCCGCTTCGCCGGACACGTCGAGACCGGCGCGTCCGGTGTCAGCGACCCGGCGCTGATCACCGTCTGACCCGTACCGGTTCCGTGGCCGTACCTCTGGCAGACGCCGTGTGACCCGGTGTACCGGCACACGACCGAGGGCCCCGTCCGTGCCGGACGGGGCCCTCGGTCATGCGTCACGCCTCGTCGGCGCCGCCGAAGCGCTCTCGGTAGGCTTCCAGGTCCTCGTCCGTGATCTTCGCGAAGAGGACGGGCGGCACCGTGAAGGCCGTCCCGGCCGGAACCGTGTCCAGGGCCCTGGCCTGCTCCGGGGTGACCCAGGTCGCCGTGTCGTCGCCGAGCGCGAACGCCGAGCGCATCGCCGTCGCCGAGGACGGGATGAACGGCTCGGAGACCACCGAGTACAGGTGGATCAGGTTCATCGCGGTACGCAGCGTGAGCGCGGCGGCCTCAGGGTCGGTCTTGATCTCCAGCCAGGGCGCCTTCTCCTCCAGGTAGGAGTTGCCGGCCGACCACAGGGCCCGCAGCGAGGCGGCCGCCTTGCGGAACGAGAGCGCTTCCATGTGGCCCTCGTACTCGGCGAGCAGCGCCGCGATCTCCTCGCCCAGCTTCGCCTCGGCGGGCCCGGCCGCGGCGCCCGCCGGGACGTCGTCGCCGAAGCGCTTGCGCGAGAACGACAGGACGCGGTTCACGAAGTTGCCCAGCGTGTCCGCGAGGTCCTTGTTGACGGTCGCCGTGAAGTGTTCCCAGGTGAACGACGTGTCGTCGGACTCCGGGGCGTTCGCCATCATGAAGTAGCGCCAGTAGTCGGCGGGCAGGATCTCCAGGGCGTCGTGCGTGAAGACACCGCGCCGCTGCGAGGTGGAGAACTTGCCGCCGTAGTAGTTCAGCCAGTTGAAGGCCTTGACGTAGTCGACCTTCTTCCACGGCTCGCGCACGCCCAGCTCCGTCGCCGGGAACATCACCGTGTGGAACGGGACGTTGTCCTTGCCCATGAACTCGGTGTACCGGACGTCGGCCGCGCCCTCGGGCTCGTACCACCACGACTTCCAGTCGCGGTTCGCCGGGTCGAGGTCGGACCACTCCTTCGTCGCGCCGATGTACTCGATCGGGGCGTCGAACCAGACGTAGAACACCTTGCCCTCGGCGGCCAGCTCCGGCCAGGTGTCGGCCGGGACGGGCACGCCCCACTCCAGGTCACGGGTGATCGCGCGGTCGTGCAGCCCCTCGGTCAGCCACTTGCGGGCGATCGACGAGGCGAGCTGCGGCCACTCGTCCCCGACCCGGTCGATCCACTTCTCGACCTCGCCCTGGAGCTTGGACTGGAGCAGGAACAGGTGCCGGGTCTCGCGGACCTCCAGCTCGCTGCTGCCGCTGATCGCCGAACGCGCTTCCAGCAGGTCCGTCGGGTCCAGGACGCGGGTGCAGTTCTCGCACTGGTCGCCGCGCGCCTTGTCGTAGCCGCAGTGCGGACAGGTGCCCACGATGTAGCGGTCCGGCAGGAACCGGTCGTCGGCGACCGAGAAGACCTGGCGGATCGCCCGCTCCTCGATGAACCCGTTCTCCTTCAGCTTCCGCGCGAAGTGCTGCGTGATCTCCACGTTCTGCTGCGAGGAGCTGCGGCCGAAGTAGTCGAAGGCCAGCTGGAAGCCGTCGTAGATCGCCTTCTGGGTGTCGTGCGCCTGCGCGCAGAACTCCGCGACGGAGAGACCCGCCTCCTTCGCGGCCAGCTCGGCGGGGGTGCCGTGCTCGTCGGTGGCGCAGATGTACAGGACGTCGTGGCCGCGCTGGCGCAGATAGCGCGAGTACACGTCCGCGGGAAGCATCGACCCGACCATGTTGCCCAGGTGCTTGATCCCGTTGATGTACGGCAGCGCGCTGGTGATCAGGTGTCGAGACATCCTCGGATGCTCCTTATGTTCGTACGTGCGGCACCGCGGCGCGGCCGCGGCGAACCCAGGTAGGGAGGCCCACCCGCGGGGTCACACCAGGTGACGCCCCCGCCCGATGGGCAGGGCCATGCTATCGAACCGTCCGCGCCCTTCTCGCCGGAGTTTGGGGCCCCCGCCGCCCGGCGCGGTCGCTCAGCCCTCGGCGCGGCCCGCGTAGTACGTGGCGATCATGTCCTCCGCGCCGTGCCCGCGCGCCTCGGCCCGCGCGAACCGCTCGGCCGAAGCCTCGGTCAGATCCAGCCGTACGCCCGCCTGTTCGGCCGCTTCCAGGATCAGCCGGGTGTCCTTGAGGGCGGTGGACAGGGCGAAACTCGGGCTGAGGTCGCCGGTGAGGAGGGCGGCGGCCTTCGCATGCAGATAGCCGGTGTCCAGCGGGCCGCCCGCGACGGCGTCCAGGAAGAGCCGGGGGTCCACCTGGAGCGCCTCCGCGAGGCCCAGGCACTCGGCGACCGCGCCGACCAGATTGATCACCCAGGTGTTCGCGACCAGCTTCAGCCGGGAGGCCCCGCCGGGCTCGTGGCTGACCCAGACGGTCCGCTGCCCGATCGCGTCGAGCACCGGCGTGAGGCGCTCGCGGCCCTCGGGGGGCCCGGAGACGAAGACGGTCAGCTTGCCCTGCTCGGCGGGTGCCTTGGTGCCGAGGACGGGGGAGTCGTAGTACACCACCTCCAACTCGCCCGACCGGCGCGCGAGTTGAAGCGTGGCCTCCGGGCCGACGGTCGAGGTCTGGAGCCACAACTGACCGGGATGCAGGCCGTCGGCGGCGGCTTCGAGGGCGGCGGACACGGACGGGCCGTCGTTCAGCGCGCTCAGCACGACGTCCGCGCCGCGCACCGCCTCGGCGGCGTCCGCGAACGCCGTGGCCCCTTCGTCGGCCAGCGCCCGGGCCTTGGCCTCCGTCCGGTTCCAGACCCGCACACCGAGCCCGGCCCGAAGCAGGCTGCGGGCCATCCCGGATCCCATGATCCCGGTGCCGAGTACGGCGACGGCGGGCTTGCTGGACGCACCGGATGTGCTGGACGGGCCGGAAGTGCTCGACGTGCTGGAGGCTGAGGACACGGGGACTCCTTCGCGTGGGTGGTGGCACTCGACCGAGGGGGCCGGGTCTCGCACGGCCGGACACGTACGGCCGAGTGTCGCGTACCCCGAGTCTCGTACGGATGCGCCGCCGCGGAGGTGACCGGCACCGCCGGGAATGAGGCCCGGGCGGGAGCGCCAGGAGTGGGGTTCAGGCGTCCAGGCGTGAGCTCCAGCAATGAGCCCTGCCCGCCGTTCCCGGGCGAGGGGAGGGCGGGCAGGGGAGTGGGGAGGGCTGGACGGGGTGGGCGAGAGCGCTCTCACCGCCGGCGGCGGCCCGTGCTCAGGCCGCGGCGCGGACCCGGGAGCGCTCTCTCAGCCGCAGCCGCAGCCGCACCTGTACTCGCTGCCGCTGCCGCTGCCGCTGCCGCTGCCGCACGCGGACCCGCACTCGCGACCTCCGCCTCTCACACCCCCCGCGGCACCCGGGACGGCCGGCCCCGGCCGCGGGTCAGGTTGTACCCGGCGACGCCCGCGAGCGCGGCGAGCACGCCACCCGCGGCGGTCCACACCCAGCGGTCGGTCCACCAGCCGGAGGACCAGCCGCCGTCCGGCTCGACCGCGGACCTGGCGCCGAGCGGGGTGGCGAGCTTGCCGTCCACGGCGTGCGCGCCGCCGGTGTCCAGGACGGTCGGCTCGACCTCGGCCTTGAACGGCAGGCCCCGGTCGGTGTCGGGCAGCGAGACCGCCGTGAGGCGGATGTAGTACGTGCCCGGCAGCGGGTCGGTCGACCAGGTGTCGGCCCAGGCGACGGTCGGCCGCAGGGTGCAGGACAGCTCCACGGCGGCCGCGTCCTGCGCCGCGGACCGGGACTGCATCCCGTACATGCAGGGCTGGCGGCGGCGCAGTCCGTCGTACACGTCGAGGCGCCAGGTGGAGGAGCCGTGCCGCGAGGCGGCCTCGGGGAGCGTGACCTTCGCGGTCACGGTGGGGCGCTGTCCTGCGTCGGCGGGGAACATCCAGTACAGGTAGTCACCGCTCGACGCGGACGCCGTCGCCTGCTGGCCCTGATGCACGGCCACCGCGGTACGGAAGGCGGTGCCGGCCTCGGTGGGCGCCTGGTCGCTCTTGGACGCGGAGGGGCTCGGCGACGGCGAGTCGGCGAGCGCGGGGGCGGCCGCGCCGAACAGGGCCGCGCCGGCCAGCGTGGCTCCGGCCAGGACGGTGGCCGCCGACTTCCGTGCTGTGCGCATCACTTGGCCCCCGGGGTGAGATGTGGTGTTCGGCATCAGTTGGTCCGCCAGACCGCGATGCGCCAGCGCGAGATCCAGCCCCACACCAGGCCCGCGACGAGCCCGGCCAGGGTGAGCGCACCCAGCAGCCACCAGCCCCGGCCGAGGCCGAAGGAGGCCACGTCGGACGCCTGGTCGGGGCCGTTCACCACGTCGATGGCGAGCTCGACCGGCAGACCCGGATCGGTCTTCACGCCGGGTCCCGCGGAGAAGGAGTTGGAGACCTGGAGGCAGACGGTCTCCGGGGTCTTGTCGTCCGAGTCGTCGGCGGGTGCCTTGGGATAGCGCAGCCCCGTCGAGATCAGGTCCGTACGCCCGTCTCCGGCCTCGGAGCCGCGCACGATCTCCCGGCCGTGCGCCGTCACCGCGCGCAGCAGCACGCCGTAGTCCGGGTTGGCGGGGCGGTCCATGCCGATGCTGGCGGAGGCGCGCAGTTCCTGGCCGGGCAGCACGTCCACCTTGTACGAGCGGTGCTCGGCGAACTTCTCGCGGTCCGTGTACAGGCCGGGCTTCAGCTGCGGGGCGTTCTCACAGCTCGCGGTGCCGTTGGTGGCGACGGGCACGGCGACGGGGTCCGCCGCCCGGTCCACCAACTGCTTGACCTTGCCCGAGAGTTGGTCGGTGTGCTGGACCGAGGTGTAGGTGCCGCCGGTGGCCTCGGCGATGCAGGTGAGCTGTGCGCGGGTCTTGGCGTCCGGGATCAGACCGAGGGTGTCGATGGTGAGGTGGATGCCCTGCGCGGCGATGTCGCGGGCCACCTCGCACGGGTCCAGCGGCTGGCAGGTGTCCTCGCCGTCGGTGATGAGCACGATCCGGCGGGTGGCGTCACCGCCCTTGAGGTCCTCGGCCGCGCCCTGGAGCGCCGGTCCGATCGGGGTCCAGCCGGTGGGCGCGAGGGTGGCGACGGCGGTCTTCGCCTCGGTGCGGTTCAGCGGTCCGACCGGGTAGAGCGCGCGGGTGTCCTTGCAGCCCACCTTCCGGTCCTCGCCCGGGTAGTTGGCCCCCAGCGTCCGTATCCCGAGCTGGACCTCCTGCGGGACCGCGTCGAGGACCTCGTTGAACGCCTGCTTGGCGGCGGCCATCCGCGACTTGCCGTCGATGTCGGCGGTCCGCATCGAACCGGAGACGTCGAGGACGAGGTC
This sequence comes from Streptomyces sp. CB01201, assembly GCF_002803085.1. GTDB lineage: Bacteria > Actinomycetota > Actinomycetes > Streptomycetales > Streptomycetaceae > Streptomyces > Streptomyces hundungensis. The sequence goes on from NZ_NNBJ01000005.1 coordinate 288,554, forward strand.
GACCTTGGGTGCGGCCGGCGCGGACTGCCCGTCGGGCTGCGCGGCCGCGGTGGCCGGGCCCGCGGCGGGGAGGATGCCGGTGGCGAAAGCGGCGGCCAGTACGCACACTCCGGCCGCCAGCCGTTTTCTGGTGATCATCGCCGGATCCTATGGAAGCATGGATACCCGGCCCAAATCGGCCCGCCCCGGCCCCGGATGCGTGATGTGCGGCTAGGGGGTCTTCTGCGGGCTTTGTGCGAGGGCGAGTTCACGGTCCGTCAGCGGAGGGGCCGTCAGCTGAGGCCTGCCGGGTCCGGCGAGGGCGGCCAGCAGAACGCGGGGACGCACCAGGCCGCCTGCGGGACCCGAGAGGGTCATGACCTCGGTGAGGGCGGTGGCCACCGTGTAATTGCCGGTCGCGGTGAGCATGAGCCGGTCCACATAGCGCGACAGCAGGCGTTCGGCCGCCCCGGGCGGACGGGTCGTGGCCCCCGGGTAGAAGGCGTCCTGCCCCGCGGACAGCGTCCACGCCATGGCCACCGGGCGGGCCATCGCCCGCTGTATCCGGCGCGCCAGGCCCCGTGTCGTCGAGAATCCCCGCTCGTCGACCACCCTGCGCAGGGCGAGCGCGCTCAGTGCCGCCACCGACATGCCGTGTCCGTACACGGGGTTCGACACGGCGACCGCGTCACCGATGGCGGCGAATCCCTCGGGCCAGGAGCCGACGCGCTCGAAGTACCGGCGCCGGTTGGCGGTGTTGGCGTAGACGCTCACCTCGCTCAACGGCTCTGCCCCGGCGATGAGTTCGGCCACCACCGGATGCCGGGCCGCCGCCGCGAAGGCGACGAAGGACTCGTCGTCCCCGGTGGGGCGGCTGCCCCGGGTGCCGGAGAGGGTGATCAGCCATTGGCTGTTCTCGATCGGCAGCAGAACCGCGGTGCGCCCGGGCGGGGCGTGCACATCGGCCTGCACGCTCACCACCGGGAAGGGGGCCTGGCCGGCCGGTGAGCGGTAGAGCCTGCTCGCGTAGACCGTGCCGGCGTCGACGACCTCCTCCTTCGCGGCGGGCACACCGAGTTCGGTGAGCCACCGCTGGGCGTGCGAGCCCCGGCCGGCCGCGTCGACGACCAGATCGGCGTCGACCACCCGCTCGACTCCGTCCTCCCCGCGCACCCGGACACCGGTGACCCGGTTCGCGGTGCCGGTCAGGGAGAGTGCCTTCGTCCGCTCCAGAACCCTGACCGACGGGTGGGCGGTGACCCGCTCGCGCACCACCCAGTCCAGGAGGTCACGGCCGCAGGAGATCAGATAGTGGGAGTCGGGCCAGCGCCGGTACCAGCCCTGCGGAGACAGCCCGATCATCCCGGATGTCAGCGGTATCCGGCGGGCCCCGAAGGCCAGCCAGCTCTCCAGCACTCCGGGCACCAGGCGCTCCATCGCCTCGGCCCCGCCGCACCAGAGCATGTGCCCGTGCCGGGCCTGGGGAAGTCCCTTGCGGGGTTCCGCGCCCGCGGGCAGCGTGTCCTGCTCGATCACGGTGATCTCGTCGCAGTACCCGCCGAGCGCGGCAGCCGCCAGCATGCCCGCGAGACCGCCCCCGACGACGACGGCCCGGCCCCTGGGGGCCGAGGACCCGGCGGTGGGGCCGGGTCTGCGCGAGGGCCCCGAGGGCGCGGTGTCCGATGTGTTCATGGCTGCTTGCTTCCCGCCCGTGCCGAGTCGCGGCGGGCTGCTTCGACGATGGGTGAGGTACGGAACGCCTCGGACACGAGGACCAGGTCCTGGGCCCGTTCGATCGCCGACGCGGCCTCGGGCTGCTCGCCGCGTACGGCCCGGCCCTCCGGATCGCGGGCCCGCGCCGTGAGGGCAGCGGCGATCATGGCCGCGTCCGCGACCGCCTTGGCCCGTCGCGGGTCGGCTCCCGCGCCGGCCGCCGCCGACCTGGCGGCGGCGTGCAACGCTAGGTCGAAGTAGGGGGCGAGGGAGAGGAACCCGTCGAGGATGCCCGCCTCGCGGTAGGTCAGTCGCAGCTCGGCCGGTGACCACCACGCCATCCGCACCGATCCGCCTTCGACCGTCGGGCCGGCGTGCAGGGCGCGCCACAGGGGGCCCAGTCTGCGGTACGCCGACCAGGACTGCCAGGTGTGCGAGAGCCTCGGCCCGACCAGGGGGACGATGAACCCTGCGGCCACCAGCAGCGCCGAGACGGACGCCACGGGAGGGGCCGCGTCGGTACTGAGCCAGTCCCAGTCGTGCCCCGACCAACGTGCCCCGACCGCGCCGAACTTCAGGACGTCGAAGACCAGGTTGAGCAGGTACCCGCTCACGATGAGCACCAGGCCGACCCGCAGCCAGCCGTGCACCCGGACCGACCACTTCCAGCACAGCACGGTCGTGACCAGGGAGGCGATGGAGTGCGCGACCAGATAGAGGACGATCATCTCGCGGATGTAGGGGGTGTTCGCGTAGTACGTGTCCAGGTCCCGGAGCCGCTCCTTCGAGTGGTCCCCGAGAGCGAAGAGGGTGAACAGCGCGACGATCACCAGGGCGTAGGCCGCAAGGCACCGCAGACTCGCCCGGCGGGCCGCCTCGGGCGGCCCGCCCCGCCAATTGATGATCATCACCAGACAGGCGGCGTTGTACGCGGTGAGGATCGAGTACACCAGCGGCCCCGAGAAGTTGGGCACGCCGGTGACGCGATTGACCAGGGCGATCGTCGTCGGTGCGGCGAAGAACAGCACCGAACTCGCCACGATGAGCAGGGTGTTGACGGTCCGTAGCAGCGGGTCGCGCCAGGTGCGGCGCATGCCGGGCACCCGGCAGGCGAACCCGGTGGCGAGCAGCACCGCCGGGACGTAGTAACCCAGATCCTTCACGCGTCAGCCCTGGGGCCGGCGATAGCCCAGGGAGGCCTCGATCCGACCGGCGAGCGCATCCCGATGCGCGGGGACGTGGGCGCCCGAACCGGGCAGCCAGGGGCGGCACTTGCTGCCGAGCAGCAGTCCGAAGCTCTCCGCCTCGGACTCCTCCGCCAGGTGCGAACGGGTCCGGGCCGCCACCTTGCGCACGGCCGCGCCCAGGTCGCCCTCCGCGGTGAGGAGCCGGGCGGCGACCGCCGCGCCCGCCACGTGGTGGCTGCCGTGCCCCGCGTCCATGTGCCACAACTCGTGTCCCAGGATCACCAGTTGATGGTCGGGTGTCGTCCGCTCCTCCACCACGACCAGATCCCGGTCGGCCATGTCGAGCCACAGCCCGCTCGCGGTGCCGGACGGGAAGGCGGCCATACGGAAGTCGACGGGGCGGCCCCGGCGCTTGCTCATGCCCTCGCACAGGGCGGCGTACAGATCGGTCGGTTCCGCCGGTGCCGGGATCGTGATACCCGCGACCAGCTCGCCGCACAGCCGGCGCATCTCCTTGCCTATGCCCACCGTTCTCCCCGCCAGCCGTTCATGGAGCAGCACTTCGTCGAGCAGCCCGTCAATGTGCAGCCTGCCGAGCCGTACGTGAATGATCCAGTCGACATTGAGCCGGAGTTCGTTGAACTCGGCATCACATGAAGGCCGGAAATGAACGGACGGCGACATCCGGGCAGGCTGATGGATGCGGCGTGTCGCCGCCGGGTGGTGCGGGCCATGTCAGGACTCCGACCGCTTGACGCTCTCCAGGAGCATGTCGAGCCATTCGGTGACCTTGTCGCGGTGCTTGTCGGTGGGCAGCTGGGCCGCCCGCCACGCGATGCCGCGGACCCCGTGGTCCTGGAGCAGCCGCTCCAGCGCGTCGCCACCCGGTTGCCCGGCGCGCGCCACCTCCCGCTCGCGGCCCGCGAGTTGCTGGAGGAGCTCCTGCTCGGTGCGCAGCAGGGCGCCGCCGAGCGCGTCGGTGTCGTCGGCGGTCAGAAAGCCGGCGTGGACGCCGAAGAAGCGCTGGATCGCGTCACAGTGCTCCATCGTCGGCCGCCGGTCGCCGTTGATCAGCGCCCCCGCCTGCTGGCGCGACATGCCCGCGCCGTCGGCGATCTCCTGCTGGGTGTGCGGACGCCCGTTGGGCTTGCGCCGGGTGCTGCGCAGCAGGCTGAACCTCTGGAGGAAGCGCGCCTGGAGATCGGGTTCACCGGCCGGCCGGCCGTCGAGCAGGGCGCCCACGACATCGGCCGGAACCCCCGACGCCTCGGAGAGCCGGTGGACGTCGAACACGTCCGCCTGACTCGTTCCGAGTTTTCCGGCGAGCTCGGCCACACGGGCGACGACGGCCGCGAGGGGGCCCGTGGCCGTCGGTCCCGGAACCAAGAAGCCGTCCGTCACCAGTAGTTCTCCTAGATCATGCGAGGTTGGTGGGCACAACAGTGGATGCTCCGGAGATTAGCGGGTCCCGGCAACAACAACCAGAACTTGCCACAGTTGTGGCGCAATCAAAGCTTCGGGGGGCCGGAATGCCACGATGCTTGACATCATTGTGTCGGCGGCATCAGGATCGCCACACGGTGTGAAGATCGCCCTCCGTGCCCCGGGCGGGCCCGAAGGCCGGCCGCCGCACTCGCGGGCCAGCAAGAGGAGTCGCGTACTCGATGGCGGAAGAATTGGTGGCGAAGGAATCGGTGCCCAAGGTTCCGGCAGCGCATGCCCCGGTGGCGGGGCGACCGTTCGCCCTGGTCCAGGAGCCGCCCGGACGGCAGACGGCCGCGGGGGAGCGCGCCGCCGATGACCCGGCGACCGACGGAACACAGCCCCCCGGGCTCCCGGACGACCCCGAGATCCGTGCCTATGTCCACGACTACTTCGCGATGACGGACGCCCTTCCGTTCCCGTCCGTGGTCCTCGACCCCGGGTGGGGCGTGGCCCACTCGAACCCGGCGTACGACGCGCTCTTCGGGGGTGTCGGGCCGCACCCCACCGCCATGCCCGACGACAACTTCCTGCGCTTCGTGCTGTTCCACCCGGACGCGGCGAGCGTGCTGGCCGAGCACGAAACGACCTGGTGCCTGCCCCTGCTCGCCCAGTTCGCCGAGGCGTACGCCGATGACGAGAGCGCTCCCGGGCTCCAGGACATCCGGCGTGAGATCGCCGATGACCCGATCATGGACGCCGCCTTCCGCCTGGGCCTTCCGCACTGGATCGAGGCCGTCGGTGACGCCGCGGTCCACCACGACGGCGCGGTACGCCATGTGCGCCACCCCGATCCGGAGCGCGGCCGCACCAGCTGTCGCCTGATCAGCGAATCCCCGCGGACGCTGCGGCAGTTCGGCCTGCGGCGACTGACCCTGGTGCTGCGCGAGACCGAACCCCCCGCGGCCCGCCGGGGCCGCGCCCACCTCAGCGTGGTGCCGGCCCGGTAGCGCTTCCAGCGGCGCGGCAGCCGGAACGCCCGGTGGTTGGGTGGACCTGTTCCCCGGGGTGTGGTTCAGCGCCCGGTTTCCCCTGCCGGTGCCCGACCGCCCCCGCACTGTTCCGAGTGAACCCGAGAGCGCTTCGAGCGGTCGCCTCAGGGGGACGGGCCCCCGCACATCGCCCGATCGGCATCGGTCCAGCGCCCGACAGGGGGGCATGCACCGCACGATTTCGGCCAACCTCGGACGAACTCGGCTCGCCATAAAGGATGTTGCTAGGGTCGGTCCGGCGGTGCTCCCGGACGGTCCCGCCCCGGGCCCGGCCCGGAGGGCCTCGGCTGCGGTGCCGCGGGCCGTATCACGGTCAATCGGGGCATCGGGGGCGGACATGCTGGATCCCACATCGACGGCGGCCATCGCCGCCGTGCTCGGCGCGGTCGGCTCGGGCCTCGCCAACGAGGCGGGCAAGGCGGCCTGGGAGAGCGCGGGCGGCCTGGTCCGCCGCATCGTCGGCCGCGAGGTGCGAGCCCCTCGGGGCCACGCCGAGCTGGACGGCATCGCCCAGCAGGTCCACGACGCGGTACGCCACGACCCGGCCCTCGCCCGCGCCTGGACGGCATTCGCCCGCAGCGCCCCGAGCCCCGGCAGGCCGGGCCGGGTGCCCGCGCTGGGCGCCTCCACCCGCTTCTTCACCGACCGCGACGGCGAGCGCAAGGCGCTGAGCCGGGAGGCCTCCCGCAAGGCGGACGGCCGGCCACGCATCGCCGTGCTGCACGGCCCCCAGGGCATCGGCACCAGCGCCCTCGCCATCCACTGGGGCTGCGCGGAGGCACGCCGCTTCCCCGACGGACAGCTCTACGCCGACCTGCGCGGTACCGGCACCGACGCCGGAGGCGTCGGCGGGACGGACCCGTCGACCGTACTGCGACTGCTGCTCCAGCAGTTGGGGATACCGGCCGCGGAGATCCCGCCGGGCCACGACGACCGCCAGGCACTTCTGCGCGCCTGCACGGCGGAGCGCCGGATGCTGATCGTCCTCGACCACGCCAGGTCCGCCGCGCAGATCCTCCCCGTACTCACCTCCACCCCCGGCGTGTTCGTCGTCGTGGCGGCCCGGCACCCGCTGCCCGGCCTCGACGCGGTGGGGATCCCGGTGGGGCCGCTCGCCGACAAGGATGCCCGACGGCTGCTCGCCGAGGTCGCAAGGGCCGGGAACGTGCCGCTCGACCGGGCGGCCCTGCCCGCCGTACTCGCCCGCTGCGCGGGCTCCCCCTTCGCGCTGCGCGCGGCCGCGGCCCGCCTCACCGCACAGCACTGGCGGCAGGAGGGCCGGCCCGCTGCCGACGCGGCCCGTACCGCGGTGGCCGACGCCATCCACGCGCTCGCGCCGGACGCGGCACGGGCTCTGCGGCTGCTCGCCCAGCGCGACTGGCCCGCCGTCGGAGCGCCCCTGGCCGCCGCGACGCTCGGCCTCGACGAGACCTCCGCCGAACGCGTCCTGGCCGAACTGGCCGCCGCCCATTTGATGGAGAGCGCTCCCAGCGGCACGAGCGGTCACGGGGGCACCTACTGGATCAGACCGCTGATCCGGGAGTACGCCGCCACCGAAGCCCTGCGCGAGGACGGCCTGGCCGCGGCCGAGCAGGCGGTACGGGACGCCGTCCGCTGGTGCGTCGACTTCGCGGAACCGGCGAGTCGAGCGGCCCTCAGTCAGGGCTGGCGGCTGGGCGAAGCGGATCGGCCGGCGTCGGACGGCACGCGCTACACGGACGCGGGTGGAGCACTGACCGCGCTCCGCGACGAACTGGGCAACCTCCTCCAAGCGGTGGGCGCAGCAGAGGAGTTGGGGGATACGGACGCGGTCTTCCGGTTGAATCAGGCGCTGTGGCCGGTGCAGCTGAAGATGGGCTGCCACGACGAACTGCTCCCCGCCCTGCGCGCGGGTGTCCGGGCCACCGAGGCCCGTGACCCCGCTTCGCGCGAGGCCGCCCGGATGCACACCCTGCTCGGACTGAACCTCACGGAACTCGGGCGATGGCCCGAGGCCGAGAGCGCTTTCACAGCGGCCGCCCGCGCCGAACGGGCGGCGGGCCACTTCCGGGGCCAGGCCACCGCGATCGAGTCACTCGGGCTGCTGCGGCTGCGCGAGTGGCGCTTCCAGGAGGCGTACGACTGCTTCGAGTCGGCGGACCGCGCTCTCGACGGTGTGTCCGCCGACGGTGAGGGGGCCCGCGATCTGCCACGCGCCCGCGCTCTGCTGGAACGCCACCGCGGCCGGGCTCTGCGCGGCCTCGGCCAGTGGTCCCGGGCCCAGGCCCGGCTGGAGAGCGCTCTGGCGTTCTTCCGGGAGACCGCTGAGGCCTACAACACGGCCCGTACGCTGACGGACCTCGCCGAGACCTTTGAGGCGAGCGGCCGGCCGGTGGACGCGCTCCCGCTGATCGACGAGGCCATCGCGGCACTGGCCGACGAACAGGCCCACTATCCCCTGATCCACCTGAGAGCGCTCCGCCGGCGCTGCGTGGACGAGCGTGCCGGAGCCTGAACCACCCGGTGGCGCCCGGTGGCATCCGATGGCGCCCGGTGGCATCCGATGGCCGGACGGGGGCGGGTGGCCTCTCCTGGTGACCTCCGATCGGTCAGGAAGGGCTGCGGCTGCTGGGGCATGACCAGGGACCGGCTCAGGTCGTGCTCTCCGCGCCCGTTCCTGGCCCCGTCTCCGAGCCTGCGCCCATGTCCGCGCCTGCGCCCGTGGTCGGGATCGTGACCCTGACGCGGTGTGTGGTGTGGCCGGTGCGAACGGTCAGTCCCGTCTCCAGCGCCTCTTCGATGGTCCGGCCGGCCGTCAGCCAGGCGTGCAGGGCCGAGGCCGAGGCTCCCGGGTCGAGCCCGTCCGGATCGCCGGTGAGCCGCAGGAGCCGACCGGTACGGGTCCGTACCGTGCACGCGTGGGGGCCGGTGATGTAGGCGGCCAGCGAGCTGTGGGGATGTCGCGCGAGTACCTCGGCCGTCCACTGCTCGGGCGAGCCGAAACGCAGATCATCCGCCGCCGCCTCTCGCAACAGCACGTCGGTGAGGGGGAGTTGGCCGGGATCGCGGGTGTCCTCAGGGGTGGCCATGTGGACGTGGCCCTCACCCGCGGGCTCGTACCAGGGATCCGCGTGGCGGGCCAGGTGGACCACATACGGGTCCGTCGTCACCCGGGTGAGAACCCTCAACGGGGCCGTCGCAAAAGGCCGTTGGTGCGGCGGCAGCCTCAGCGGCTCCAGGAGTGCGGGGCGTTCGGGTTCCGGGGTGTCCAGCAGGCGGTAGAACAGGGCCCGCAACAGTGCCGCCGATGCACCGGGCGCGGAGGTCGTGAGGTGGGCCGGCCCCGGCAGCGGGCTGTGGTTCGCCATCAGGTCGTCCAGGTGGGCGGCGAGCGGCGCGTGCGGGTCGAACCGGGGAGCCGCGCCTACGAATTGGGCCACCGGGGACTGCGGGTCGAGGCCCCCGCCGGCTGGAGCCGCGCCGAGCAGGACGGGTAGGCCGAGGGCCGCGGCGTAGTAACTGACCGAACCGTGGTCGCCGATCACCGCGTCCGCGGCGAGCAGCGCCTGACGCCAGTCGTGCAGGGGGTCGACGAGTACGAGTCCGGCACGCAGGGCCCGGTCCAGCCAGGCCCGGATCTGCCCGGGGCCGTGCCCGTGCCAGATGTTGGGGTGCAGCACGGCTGCGACCCGGTACTCGTCGGCGGGCAGCTCCGCGGTGAGCCGGGGCAGCAGGGAGGGGAACACGTCGGCCCCGCCGCCGTCGCCGAACAGCGACTCGGGGTTCCAGGTCGAGTTCAGCACCACCAGGCGCTGGCCCCGGCGTACCCCGAACGCCTTTCGGAAGCGCTCTCGGTAGGGGCGTGCGGCCAGCATCCGGTCGAAGCAGGGGTCACCCGCGAGGACCGCGGTCGTGGCGGCTTCGGGGCACGCGGTACGGAGTCGGTCCAGCTGCTCGGGGTGGGAGAGGACCATCGCGTCCGCGATCGGGATGCCCTTGTGGAGCAGCCAGTCCGGGGAGAGGCCGAAGACAGGGGCGGGGCCGGGGGCGGGGTCGTTGCGGAGGGAAGGGCAGGTGGCGGATGCGGGGGGCGCGTTGGATGCGAAGGTGGGAGCGCTCTCGGCTTTTGGGGCCGGGGCCCCGTCCGCATTCGTATCCGCTTCCGCATCCACGTCTGCGTTCTCTGCGTTCTGTGCGTCCCTGTCCGGCTCTGCGACCGTGTCCATGTCCGCCGTCGGCTCCACGGCCGAGTTCGCGCCCGAGGGCGAATCGAACGCAGACGCCCGACCTTCGGGCGAAAGGTGTCCGGTGTCCGGTGTCCGGTGTCCGGTGTCCGGTGTCCGGTGTGGCGAGCGTTTTATTGTAGCCGACCCCGTGCGAGAGCAGGGTCAACTTCCCTGAAACGCGGTGCAGTTGGCCGCCCAGGCTGGCCGTGATCGCCAGATCCACCTTCGTTTCGAGGGCCTGCTCCCAGGGGAGTACCGGCACCCCGGTTTCGGCGAGCAGCGCGTCCACGCCGCCTTCGAACGCCGAGGAACCCGTGCAGGTGGCCAGCAGCTGAATCCCCAGGTCGTCATGGAACAGCGGCAGCACGTCGAGCAGCCGGGTGGCCGAGGTGACGTTGTGCACCACGAACAGCACCCGCTTGCACCGGCCGCGAGCCGCCCAGCGGGCAGCCTCGTCCCCGACCGGCACCCGTATGTACCGACCGCCCGTACCCATGCCCGAGCCCGTGCCCGTCGACCCGATCATCCCCGCCACCCCGCCCTCCCCGTCACCGTGTCGCTCGCCGCCCCCCACGTGACGCCCGCGCCATCACCGTCACCGTCACGTGCCGCCGCCCCCCCCCGCATTTCACGTCCGGTCCACCCCGTCTTCGTGGTGGGTCACGATAGCCAAGGGGCGCTCGCCAGGTTGCTGGGCAGGTTGCTGGGTCGCCGATGCGGGCGACGCCGGTGCAGTCCAGTCCCGCCCGCCCGGCCCCTCGTTGCTCCATCCGGCTGCTCCTGACCGCCGCCGGGGCGCGCGCCGGGCGCGGGCGACTCCCTGGGCTCGTCGCGGATGTGCGGGGCGTTCTGCGCCCTGGAGGCCAACGCCGTCCAAGGGGAGAGCGTGTGGGGCGTGAGGGGCGCGCGTGAAGCTTGGCTGTTGGCCCGCTTAAGAAATCCTCGATGGACTCGGCGCCCGGCTCTCGGCAGATTGGTGATCAGCAACAGCGCCACCTTCACCACCCCACCTTCACCACCCGCCACCTTCACCACCCGCCACCTTCACCACCCCCCACCTTCACCACCCTCCACCGCGCATGCCCGGCCCCGATCCGAGGCCGGCCGCCCCTCTCCGTACGCCGGGAGCACCGCCCATGAAGGCACTTGTCAAGCAGCACGCCCGACCCGGACTCTGGCTCATGGACGTACCGGAGCCGGAGGCCGGGCCCGGGGACGTGCTGATCAAGGTCCTTCGCACCGGCATCTGCGGTACGGATCTGCACATCCGCTCCTGGGACGGCTGGGCGCAGGGCGCCGTCAGGACGCCGCTGGTCCTCGGCCACGAGTTCGTCGGAGAGGTCGCCGCGATCGGAGCGGACGTCCAGGACATCGCGGTCGGCGACCTGGTCAGCGGCGAGGGTCACCTGGTCTGCGGGAAGTGCCGCAACTGCCTGGCCGGGCGCCGGCACCTGTGCCGCTCCACCATCGGTCTCGGTGTCGGACGCGACGGCGCGTTCGCCGAGTACGTGGCGCTGCCCGCGTCCAACGTGTGGGTGCACCGCACCAAGGTCGACCTGGACATCGCCGCCATCTTCGACCCTTTCGGCAACGCCGTACACACCGCCCTCTCGTTCCCGCTGGTCGGCGAGGACGTGCTGATCACCGGCGCGGGCCCGATCGGCATCATGGCCGCGGCCGTCGCCCAGCACGCCGGCGCCCGCAGCGTCGTGATCACCGACGTCAGCGAGTCCCGGCTGGACATCGCGCGCAAGGCCGGGGCCACGCTCGCGCTCAACGTCGCCGAGCACGACATCGCCCACGCGCAGAAGCAGCTCGGCCTCAAGGAGGGCTTCGACATCGGCCTGGAGATGTCGGGCCGCCCCGAGGCCATGCGCGACATGGTCGCGAACATGACGCACGGCGGTCGCATCGCGATGCTGGGCCTGCCGGCGCAGGAGTTCGCCGTCGACTGGGCGAAGATCGTCACCTCGATGATCACCATCAAGGGCATCTACGGGCGTGAGATGTTCGAGACCTGGTACGCCATGACCGTGCTGCTCGAAGGCGGGCTCGACCTCAGTCCGGTGATCACCGGCAAGTACGGGTACCAGGACTTCGACGCGGCCTTCGACGAGGCCGCCACCGCCCGCAGCGGCAAGATCATCCTCGACTGGACCGTCTAGCCGCCCCCTCCCGCAGGCCCCGCCCGTTCCCACGGGTCCGCCGTCCCCACGGCCCGCCCGGCCGCAAGGCCGAACCCGTAAGGGTCCGCCCGGCCCGCAAGGACGAACCCGGCCCCGAGGGTCCGCCCGGCCCGCAAGCACGTCCCGCCTCCCGCCCGTCCTAGGAGCACCCCGCATGTACGCGAACGTCCGCGACGACATCCAGAAGACCCTCGACGAGATCAAGGAAGCCGGTCTCTTCAAGCCCGAGCGCGTGATCTCCACCCCGCAGAGCGCCTCCGTCTCGGTGCCCTCGGGCGACGTCCTGAACTTCTGCGCCAACAACTACCTCGGCCTCGCCGACCACCCCGAGGTGGTCGCCGCCGCCAAGGACGCCCTGGACCGCTGGGGCTACGGCATGGCGTCGGTCCGCTTCATCTGCGGCACCCAGGACGTGCACAAGGAGCTGGAGGGCCGCCTGTCGGCGTTCCTCGGCCAGGAGGACACGATCCTCTACTCCTCCTGCTTCGACGCCAACGGCGGTGTCTTCGAGACCCTGCTCGACGCCGAGGACGCGGTGATCTCCGACGCCCTGAACCACGCCTCGATCATCGACGGCATCCGGCTCTCCAAGGCGGCCCGCTTCCGCTACGCCAACCGCGACATGGCGGACCTGGAGGCCAAGCTCAAGGAGGCGTCGGGCGCACGCCGCCGTCTGATCGTCACCGACGGCGTGTTCTCCATGGACGGCTACATCGCCCCGCTCCAGGAGATCTGCGACCTCGCCGACCGCTACGACGCCATGGTCATGGTCGACGACTCGCACGCCGTCGGCTTCACCGGCCCCGGCGGCGCCGGCACCCCCGCCCTGCACGGCGTGAGCGACCGCGTGGACATCATCACCGGCACCCTCGGCAAGGCCCTCGGCGGCGCCTCCGGCGGTTACGTGGCCGCCCGTGCTGAGATCGTCGCCCTGCTGCGCCAGCGCTCCCGTCCGTACCTGTTCTCGAACTCGCTCGCCCCCGTCATCGCGGCCGCGTCGCTCAAGGTCCTCGACCTCCTGGAGTCGGCCGGTGACCTGCGCGAGAAGCTCGCCGCGAACACCACGCTCTTCCGGACCCGGATGGGCGAGGAGGGCTTCGAGATCCTGCCGGGCGAGCACCCCATCGCGCCCGTCATGATCGGCGACGCGGCCGAGGCGGCCCGGATGGCCGAGCTGCTCCTGGAGCGCGGCGTGTACGTGATCGGCTTCTCCTACCCGGTGGTGCCGATGGGTGCGGCCCGCATCCGCGTCCAGCTCTCCGCGGCCCACTCGACCGAGGACATCGAGAAGACGGTGGCCGCCTTCGTCGACGCCCGCGCGGCCATGAAGGCCTGACCCGCGGCAGGCCGGTCGGGCCCGGCGCCTGCCCGCCCGCCCGGAGCCCCGGGCGTCGGTGCGGGCCCGGCGCTCGGGCGACAATGGCTGGGTGATCGACCCCCGCCGGCTCCGCATCCTGCGTGCCGCGGCGGACCACCGTACGGTGACCGCCGCGGCAGCAGCGCTGTATCTGACCCCCTCCGCCGTCTCCCAGCAGCTCGCCGCCCTTGAGCAGGAGACCGGGCACACCCTGCTCACCCGCAGCGGCAAGGGCGTACGGCTCACCGCCGCCGGCGCCATCCTCCTGGAGCACGCCAACGCGGTCCTGGCCCAGCTGGAGCGGGCCGAGGCGGAGCTGGCCGCCTACGCGGGCGGCGCGGCCGGAGAGGTCACCGTGGCGGCCTTCGCGACCGGCATCGCGGAGGTGCTCGCGCCCGCCATCACGCGCCTGCGCGACACCCACCCCTCGATCCGGGTGCGGGTGCGCGACGCGGAGGGGGACGAGGCGCTGCCCCTCGTCCTGGACGGGGAGGCCGATCTGGCACTGGCCGTCGAGTACCGGGGCGCGCCCCGCGAGGACGACAGCCGGCTCTCGCGCGTCCCGCTGTACGCCGAGCCCTTCGACGCCGTGCTGCCCGCCGGGCACCCCCTCGCCCAGGGCCCGAACGTGCCGTTGTCGGCACTCGCCGACGACGACTGGATCGGGCCCTACCCGGGCAACCCCTGCCACGACGTGATGCTGCTGGCGTGTGAACTCGCGGGATTCCAGCCCAAGTTGGTGCACTCCTCGGACGATTTCCGGGCCGTCGTGGCCCTCGCGGGCGCCGGGGCGGGCGTGGCGCTCGTGCCGCGCTCCGCGCTGCGCGGCATGGCGCAGAAGGACACCGTGGTCCGCCCGGTGGACGGTCCTGCGGCGACCCGGCGGGTGTTCGCGGCGGTACGCAGGGGAGCGGAACGGCACCCGCTGTTCCACCCGGTCCTCAAGGCGCTGGCCGAGGCGGCGCGCGGCCTGCCCACCGACTAGCGGCACGGCCCGGGGGAACCGGCCCGCGGCCCTGTGCTCAGGCCCAGGCCGGAGCGGTGCCGGTCAGCTGGCAGACCACCAGGTACAGCGGGATCGGCGGGGTGTAGGGCGTCGCGCCCTCGGGGAAGTTGATCAGACGGGGGCGGTCGGCGTCCGGGACCACGGCGCCGGGTGCGTAGCGCACCGGCCGGGGCCAGGGCAGCTCGTGGTCGGAGCCGGCCGGGACGATCCACCACCACCAGTCGGCGGAGGCGAACACGCAGCCCGACCGGGGAAGGCGGGACAGCAGCCGGAAGCCGTGCGCGGCGGGTACCCCCACCGCGTCCCGGCCGAGGGCCGCAGGCCTGACCTGCGGCAGCAGTACTCCGCCGCCGGATCGAGCGGCGGAGCCGCCGGGCCCGGGCACACCGTGCGCACCCCCACTGCGCACGGGGCCTCGGGGCCCGGCGGTTCCGGACCCATCGGTTCGCGGGCCCTGCCGCCCGGACCGGGGTCCCCAAGGAAGCTTCTCTCTCAGCACGGGCGGGCCGCCTGACCCGGCCCGCCGTGCGCGAGCTCGGCCCAGACGATCCGGCCGGGCCCGTACGGGGCGTCGTGCGAACCCCAGGCGCTGCTCACCGCGTCGACGAGCAGCAGCCCGCGTCCGCGCTCCTCCTCGTCGTCCGAATAGCACAGGCGGGGCCCGGCCGAGCCGCAGCCCAGGTCCCGTACCGCTATCCGCAACGCCCGCTGGAGATCGGTGAGTTCGCACAGTATGTGGTCGCCGGCGGTGTGCACGACGGCGTTGGTGACGAGTTCCGAGATGACCAGGGAGACGGTCTCGTGGAGCTCCTCGTGGTGCCCCCAGCCGGTCAGCATGTCCCTGCTGCGCCGGCGTGCGAGGGAGACCGATTCGGTACGGGCCGGCACATCGAAGGCGTACCGCCGCACAGCGGTCCCGGAGCAGGCGCCTGTGAGCTGGGGGACGAGCGCGTTACCAGGGGCCACGACCGGAATCCTCACAGTGGGGAGGCGGCTCGGGACGCCGCCTCCCCCGAGGCCGCGCACCTTCGCCGCGTGTGAACTGGTTCACCGACCTACCTTGTACCCGCGGCGGACACTTGGCAAGAGGCACTCTGAAATTTGCAGAGTGCCGTTCTCCTATCTGCAACGACGTGGCACACTGCTCGCAACAGCACATGGGGAGGTCTGTCGTGAGTGAACCCCGGTCCGCCCCGACCGTGGGCCAGGTCGTGCTGGGCAGACGCCTTCAGGACCTGCGCGAGCGGGCCGGTCTCCGGCGCGAGGAAGCGGCCAAGGTGCTGCGGGTGGCCCCGGCCACGATCCGGCGCATGGAGATGGCCGAGGTCTCCCTCAAGATTCCCTACGTGGTGCTGCTGCTCCAGGCCTACGGGATCGCCGACAGCGAGGCGGAAGGTTTCGTCGCCCTGGCCGAGGAGGCCAACAAGCCCGGCTGGTGGCAGCGCTTCCACGACATCCTGCCCGACTGGTTCAGCATGTACGTGAGCCTGGAGGGCGCGGCCTCGCTGATCAGGTCGTACGAGCCGCACTTCGTGCCGGGCCTGTTGCAGACCGAGGAGTACGCCCGCCAGGTGATGCGCAGCGGCGCGCTCGGCGCGACCAGCCACGCGGACATAGACCGGCACGTGGCGCTGCGCATGGAGCGCCAGTCGCTGCTGACCCGCGAGGACGCCCCGCGCCTGTGGGTGATCATGGACGAGACGGTGCTGCGCCGCCCGGTCGGCTCGGCGCAGGTGATGCGGGAGCAGATCGACCGCCTCCTGGAGGCCTCGACGCTGCCGAACGTCACCGTGCAGCTCGCCGAGTTCGCCTCCGGGCACCATCCGGGGACGTACGGGCCCTTCGTGCTCTTCCGCTTCGCCGTGCCGGAACTGCCGGACATGGTCTACAGCGAGTACCTGACCGGCGCCGTCTATCTGGACGCGCGCCCCGAGGTGGCCACCCACCTGGAGGTCATGGACCGCATGGCGGCTCAGGCCGCGACTGCACAACGCACGAAGGAGATCCTCAGGGATCTCCGCAAGGAGCTGTGAATGGATCACATATACGACGGCGGGCCGGCCGGCGGGCACATCTACAACGGCATGCCCGCGGCCCAGCTCGGCGCCGAGGGCTGGCACAAGCCGTGGAGCGGCGGCAACGGCGGCAACTGCTTCGAGGCGATGAAGCTGGCCGACGGCCGGGTCGCGGTGCGCCAGTCGGCCGATCCCGAGGGCCCCGCGCTGATCTACACCCCCGGCGAGATCGCCGCGTTCATCCAGGGCGCCAAGTCCGGCCAGGCCGACTTCCTCCTGACGTGATCCCCGGGGCTCCTGCCCCGCCACCAGATGCTCCCCCTGGCTCAGCCCTCACCCCTCGGCCCCCCCCGTTTCTCCCCCCCTCAACTCCCTTGATTCCCCCACCTGTTCACTGAACTTCATCCCCATGGAGCGCACATGACCGGGCAAGACCGCAGTGCCGTCACGATCGACACCAGCAAGCCCCACCCGGCCCGGGTGTACGACTGGTTCCTCGGCGGCAAGGACAACTACCCGGTGGACGAGGCGCTCGCCGAGCAGCTGCTCGCGCTCGACTCGCGCGGCCGGGACATCGCGCGGGTCAACCGGGCCTTCATGCACCGCGCCACCCGCTGGCTCGCCGAGCAGGGCGTGCGCCAGTTCCTGGACATCGGCACCGGCATCCCCACCGAGCCGAACCTCCACCAGGTCGCCCAGCGCACCGCCTCCGACGCCCGCATCGTCTACGCGGACAACGACCCGATCGTGCTGCGGCACGCGGAGGCCCTGCTGCGCTCCACCCCCGACGGTGTCACCGAGTACATCCAGGCCGACGTCCGCGAGCCCGAGCGCATCCTTGAACTCGCCCACGGCACCCTCGACTTCGACCGCCCGGTCGCGCTCTCGCTGATCGCCCTGACCCACTTCATCGGGGACGACGACGATGTGTACGGGATCGTCGACCGCCTCCTGGGCGTCCTCGCGCCCGGCAGCTATCTGGTCCTGTCGCAGATCACCGGCGACTTCGACCCGGAGAGCGCGGCCCGCGCGGTCGAGCTCTACAAGGAGGGCGGCGTCACCCTGCGCCCCCGCACGAAGTCCGAGGTCACCCGGTTCTTCCACGGCCGCGAACTGGCCCAGCCGGGCGTCGGCCTGGCCGCCGAATGGCACCCGGAGCTGGGTGAGAGCGCGGCCGAGGGCGACCACACCATCCCGGTGTACGCGGGCGTGGCCCGCAAGGCGTGAGGCACCGGGTGTGCGCGGGCGTGGCCACCGGGGAGTAGGTACGGGGCGTGGCCACCGGGGAGTAGGTGCCGGGCGCGGCCCCGGCCGGACCGCGCCCGCCCCGCTCACCCCAGGTCGAAGGCGTTCGGCAGGCCGAGCCGGTAGCGCCACCGGTCGGTGTTCTTGAGGAGGTCCAGCTCCGGCGCACTGTAGAGCGGGGTCACCGTGCAGCGCGCCGCGCTCGAACCCACCCGGTCCAGAAGGGCGTTGGCGGCCAGGCGCCCCGAGGTGTTCGCGCCCTCCATCGTCGCCAGGTCGATGGGGACGGCCACGTAGTCGCCCGCGAGATAGAAGTTGGGGATCTTCGTGGCCGCCGAGGGGCGGTTGTGGAACGTTCCCGTCGGGTGGATCAGCAGCTCGTCCTCGTTGCGCGGATCGGGCGTCCCGATGCCCGAGACGCCCGGGTCCAGGAACCACGAGTGCAGCTTGGAGTCGCTCAGCACCGTTTTGCCGGTGTCGTTGAGCGCGGCCTTCAGCTGTGCCCACACCTCGCGTGCCACCTCCTCCCGGGTGCACTGCTTGGCCGTCTTGCCGTAGAGGATCCCGGGCTTGTCCCATTCGGATATGTCCACCGAGAGGCAGTCGGCCACCGAGCCGTCGCCGTATGCGGCGGCGAAGGGGTGCTGCGGCCAGTGCTCGGCCTGCGCGATGGCGGTCAGCGACCACTGCGAGTCGATGCAGTCGACGTGCCCGTGCACGATGTCGGGCCGCTCGCTCAGATAGAACTGAATGCCCGTCATCCAGTCGGTGCGCAGCAGGTCGCAGCGCGCCAGCTGGGGGTCGGCGGCGCGCATCGCCGCACTCCACGTGGGCCGCGCATGCTCGACGGGGAGCGCCGAGACGTAGTGGTCGGCGGTCACGGTCCGTACGGCGCCGCTCTCGTCCTCGACCTGAACACCCGTCACCCTGCCGCCCCCGTACGTGACTTCGCGCACCGTCCAGCCCACCTTGAACTCGACGCCCAGGGCGCGGAGCCGGGTGACCCAGGGGTCGATCCACGCCTCGTTGGTGGGGGCGTTGAGGATGCGGTCGAGCGGACCGTCCGCGCCCCGGCCGAGCGCGTTGAACACGAAGGCCTCCAGGAGACTGCCCACCGTGCGGGTGCTGGCCTCCTCCGCCTTGGTCGCCACGATGTTGCGGGTCACGCCGACGGCGAGGATGCGCTGGTAGTCGTAACTCATCTGCGCGGCCCGGGTGAACGTCCACCACGGAACGGTCTCCCACTGGTTGTCGCGGCGCTCCTGGCAGCTGGTGAGGAACACCGCGAGCCGGTCCACGAAGTAGGCGATCTCGCGGGCGGGCAGCCGCTGGAAGGTGCCGAGCACGCCGGCCAGGGCGCGGCGGATGTCGTCGAGGGTGAGGGGCTGGGGTGTGCCGGCGCCCGGCATCGGCAGGCGCAGGTCCTCCTGGCCGGTCCGCGCGAACATCATTTCCTTGGGCGCCACCAGGTTGTCCCATACCCCGTGGGCGTTGCCGGGGTACGGGATCCGCCGCATCGTGTCCGGCAGGTTGTGGTAGATGCCGGGGATGAAGCGGAAGCCGTGTTCGGCGGGGAGCGGCCTGCGGTCGCCCCTGGCGCTGTCGGGGACGTCCATGGAGCGGGCCTTGCCGCCGAGCGCCCGGCGCTCGAAGAGGGTCACCCGGAACCCCCGCTCGGCGAGCTCATGAGCCGCCGTCAGTCCGGCGACCCCGCCGCCGAGCACGGCCACGCTCTGTCCGCCCGCCGCGCCCGACGTCGCGCCTGCCGCCGTGCGGGAGGCGGCGGAGGCGGTGGGGGCCTCCGCTCCCAGGGCGGCGGCCGCGCCCGCCGCCGCCGTGCCCGCGACAAAAGTCCGTCTCGTGCTGCCCGTGCGCGTCACAGTGCTCCCTATTACCGGTGGTAACGGTCACGTCCGGCGCAGGAGCATACGGTCGCCCCGTCCATCCCGGAAGACGGATCGAGTGTGAGACGCAGGGCGATTACGAGACGAATTCCTCATCCCCGTAACGGACTTGGGCCTTGTTCCAGTCCACGCCCAGGGACGCGGTGAACTTCCTCGCCAGCGGCAGATCGGCGAGCGGGGCGATGAGAACGAGCCGTCCGTCGAGGGTGACCGAACCGCCGCCGAGCTCGTCCCGCGCCTCGGGGTTGTCGACGAGGGCGTCGTGCAGCCGGGTCGCCGAGACGCCGGGAGCCTGGATCTCGACGGAGTCCGTCTCCGGCGAGGTGCGCGCCAGGCAGCGAAAGGTCAGCACCGACTCCTGTTGGTACTGCTTGGCGATGACCCCGGCGATGTGGTGCAGCCCGTCCCGGCCGACCCGGGTGACATCGAACTCGCGCGAGCGCTCGTAGGTGGCCCGCTTCAACTCGCCCGACCAGAAAACCCCGTTGAGCAGCTTGGAGGCGCCGGGCCGGGCCCCGTTGGCGTGGATGATCCCGCGCACCTCGCGGTCGAACCGGTCGAGCCTGGTCCTGAGGCGCGGGTCGGCCGGATCGGTGATGATCGCGGTGTTGTTCGTCGCGTAGATCTCTCCGGAGGGGCAGCCGTGTGCCGCCTCGGCGGCCCTCGCGGTGCCGGCGCCCGCCGCCCCCAGGGTCAGGGCCCCGGCCGCGATCAGGACGCGCAACCTTTGCTTCATGCCTCAACTCCCCGCTCGATGGCTCGATTTGCTGCGCCGGAGCGCATCGGGATCACCGTAGGGGGCGTGGCGCAGAGTTAACCTCGGTAACTCCACGTATGGCCGATATCGGATGCCCGGCATGCGGCACCCGCCGCCGGGGGCCGCGCGGGTTACTGGCCGCGCCAGATGTTGTCGAAGGCCGCGTCCTCGATGCTGCGCCGCTGGCGCACGGCGGCCAGTTCGGTCACCGCGTCGTCGACGGCGGTCACCACGGTCACCACCGTGTCGCCCGCGCGCTCCGCGAGGTCCTCGGGTGCCTCCTCGCGCAGCCGGGCGGCGACCGCGAGACCCGCCAGCACGGGCTCGCCCGAGGTCCAGCGCTCCATCGCCGCGCGCCGGTCCGGCGAATCGGCCACCGCCGCGCGCCCGGTGCGCAGCGGAAGCCAGCGGTGGTGCTCGCGGGTCACCCCGCCGTCCGTCTCCAGGGCGGCGAGATAGGCCGCGTACAGGCCCCGGCCCCGGCGCCACAGCCAGTCCTCCACCGACTCGTACGGACTCTGCCGGGTGAGGGCCGCCGCCGCTTCCGTGAGCTGACGATCCGTCAATCCGCGGGGTGACGGGCCGGGGACGATGCGATCGCCGTCCAGGGCGAGGGCGAAGTGGTCGGCGAGATCGAGGAGTTCGGCCCCGGCGAGGGCGAGTGAGAGGTCGCCCTGCTCGACGGGGTGGTCGGCGGGGCTGACGTCCATGCTGACGATCAGCAGGTCCCGTGCAGTGGTCATGTGGGATTCCCTGTCACAGCGTCGGCGGCACGCACGGGGCGCATGGCATGCGCGCATCCTAAGGAGATCGGGGGGCTCGCGGCAGGGGGCGCTCCGAGGACGGCCGGGTACGGGCCGGGCGACGCCCTCCAGCGACGCTCTCCGCCGATGGCCCCCGTCGATGCCCCTCCGTCGGCGCTCTCCGCCGATGGCCCCCGTCGATGCCCCTGCGTCGGCGCCCTCGTCGACGCGTGCCCCAGCGGGCCGCGCCCGCCCCCCGCCCCCTTCGACTCGACGTGTGCGCGGAGGCGGCCCGCCCAGCCCCGCGCACACGCGTGAGCGTCTGTGATCAGATGAGGGCATGTCCCGTCGTACCAAGCGCCCCGCACGTCCCTCCGTCCCCACCGCCTGCCCCTGTGGGCTGCCCGCCCCCTATGCCGAGTGCTGTGGCCGCTACCACTCGGGGGCTGCCGCGGCCCCGACCGCCGAGGCGCTGATGCGCTCGCGGTTCAGCGCCTTCGCGGTCCAGGACGGGCCGTATCTGCTCCGCACCTGGCACCCTGACACGCGGCCCCGGGACCTCGGTCTCGACCCCGGCATGCGGTGGACCCGTCTGGAGATCCTGGACACCACGGACGGGAGCGCTTTCCACACCACCGGCACGGTCACGTTCCGCGCGCACTACACCCACGGCGGCGAGGTCGGATCGCTGCACGAGCAGAGCCGGTTCTCGCGCGTCGAGGGCGCCTGGGTCTACCTCGACGCGGTGTTCACCGACTGACGGACGCGCCCGCTTCGGCGCGCACCGCGGGCAGGCCGTTCGACAGGTCCTCGGCCATCAGACGCTTGGCGATGTTGTCCGCGGCGGCCCGCAGCTCCGCGCTGCGCGGGCGCCCGCGGTCCTTCTCCAACTGCTCGTTGAGCCAGGCCGACCAGGAGTGCGTGATCGCCTCGACTTCGCGGTCCCCGGCCGGGGTCTGCGAGAAATAGCTGCCCTCGCGGCTGAGGAAGCCTTCCTCGACCATCCGCTGGAACACCGGCACGAGCACCTCCGGCGGCACATGGCGGCGGGACGCGATCAGGCCGAGGCTCGCGTACCCGACCATGCGCGTGTGCTGCTCGACCTGCATGACGGCCCAGGCGCCGGCCACGTCGAGCCGGGTGTCGGAGGCCGCCACGATCCGCCGTGCGGTGGTCACGTCCGCGCTGCGCACGATCTTGCCGATGGCCAGTTCGAGCACCTTCTGGGAGTCGCCGCTGCTCGGCTGCGCGAAGCCCTCACCCATGTCCGTGGACGCGGACCGGGCGCTGTCGCGCAGCTTGACCTGCTTGAGGAACAGCGCGACGACGAAACCCACGGCGGCCACCGGCACCGTCCACAGGAAGACGGTGTGCAGGCTGTCGGAGTACGCCTGCACGATGGGTGCCGCCGTCGCCGGGGGCAGCCGGTGCAGGCCGTCCGGGGACTGCGCGGCCTGCGCGAGCTGCGCCGGGCTCGCGCCCCCGGTCCGCGCGGCCGCGGCCACCCCGTCCCGGAGGTTGGGCCCCAGGGTGTTGGCGTAGATGGTGCCGAAGACGGCGGTGCCGAACGAGCTGCCGAGCGTACGGAAGAAGGTGACGCCGGAGGTGGCGGTGCCCAGGTCCGCGTAGTCGACGGTGTTCTGCACGGCGATGGTGAGCACCTGCATGCACAGGCCGATGCCGAGGCCGAGCACGAACATGTAGAGCGATTCCAGCCAGGCACTGACGTCCGGCCCCATCAGCGACAGCAGATAGAGGCCCACCCCCATGACGAGGGCGCCGACGATGGGGAAGATCCGGTACTGGCCCGTCTTGCTCACCACGTTGCCGCTGAAGACGGACGCGATGAGCAGCCCGATGACCATCGGCAGGGTGCGCACGCCGGAGATCGTCGCCGAGTCGCCGTCGACGTACTGGAGATACGTGGGCAGGAACGTCATCGCACCGAGCATCGCGAAGCCCACGATGAAGCTGAGCACCGAGCACACCGTGAAGACCGGGTTGCGGAACAGCCGCATCGGCAGCATCGGTTCGGCGGCCCGGGTCTCCACCCAGCAGAACAGGGCGAGCGCGATCAGACCGCCGGCGAACAGGCCGATGATCGTCCCCGAGCCCCAGGCGTACTCGTTGCCGCCCCAACTCGTCGCCAGGATCAGGGCGCTGGCCCCGACGGCTACCAGGCCGATGCCGAGGTAGTCGATGACGGGCTTGGCGACCGAGCGGACCGAGGGGATGTTACGGGCGGCCGCGATCACCACGAGAATGGCGATGGGCACGTTCACATAGAAGGCCCAGCGCCAGCTCAGATGGTCGGTGAACAGGCCGCCGAGCAGGGGCCCGATGACCGTCGACACGCCGAACACGGCGCCGATCGCACCCTGGTACTTGCCCCGCTCGCGCAGCGGGATCACATCGGCGATCAGCGCCATCGCCGTCACCATCAGGCCGCCCGCGCCGATGCCCTGGAGTGCCCGCCAGGCGATGAGCAGCGTCATGTTGGTGGAGAGGCCGCACAGGAACGAACCGGTGATGAAGATGATCGCCGACACCTGGAAGACGACCTTGCGGCCGAACAGGTCGCCGAACTTGCCGACCAGCGCGGTCGCGACGGTCTCCGCGAGCAGATAGGAGGTCACCACCCAGGACATGTGGGCGGCGCCGCCGAGGTCCGAGACGATCGTGGGGAGCGCGGTGCCCACGATCGTCTGGTCGAGGGCCGCCAGCAGCATGCCGAGCATGATCGTGCCGAACACGATGTTCCGCTGCCGGACGTCGAGCACGGGCGGTGCGGACACGGGTGCTGTATCGCTGGCGGTGGTCACACTGGCACCCTCACACCGCCCCAGGTGGCGCGCATGCCGTGTCGGCCGGGCGAGTGATGTACCGGAGCCCTGCTCGGCGCCCGGTGGCGAAGGCTCAGGCGCCGAGCGCCGCGCCGGAGCCGACCGGCTGCTCGGTGAGCGGCAGGGCCGGCGGCGGCGCTGTCCGCCGGAGCCGGGGGAGCGCCGGCACGGAGGCGAGGAACACCAGGGTGGTGAGAACGAACGGCCAGGTGAAGGAATGCCCGCCGACCGGTCTGGAGAGCGCGTTCAGAGTGGGTCCCAGCACGGTGGCCGTGGCCGCTCCCACCACCGCGAAGCCGAGGCTCCACCGGTCGGCCGCGAGCAGCACCCCGCACAGCGCCATGGCGACGAGCACGGCGTTGTAGCCCATGGTGCCGTCCACGATCCGGGCCGCCGGGGCGCCGAGCGCCCACGCGGTCACCACCCCGACGGCGCTGCCGGTGCACGCCATGGCTCCCGCCGTCCGGCTCGCGGCGAAGATGCCGACGAGGAGGATCAGGCCGACGTACCACTGCGGCATCAGGAAGACCTGCGCGAGGTTCGCGAAGAAGGCCCGCCCGATGTCGTCGACGCCGAGGTCCAGGGAACCCTCGGCCGCCCGGCTGAGCTCGGCCGGCGCCCGACCGCCGTGCCACACCCGCTCGAAGCCCGGCGCGGCGATCGTCATCGCGCTCGCCGTGAGACAGAACGGCAGGGTGAGAGTGGGCAGCCCCCAGCCGCGAAGCAGCGTCGCGGTCGCGCCCGTGACCACGGTGACCACCACACAGCCGCCCGCCGCGAGGATCATCGTGGAGGGATGGCCGGGGCCGAGGAACACGGCGAAGGCGACCGCGACGAGACAGGCATTGAACCCTTCGAGCCCGGCCGACACCCTGCTCCGGTCCACGCCGAGCAACTGCGCGGTGGCGGTTCCCAGCGCCGTGCCGAACAGGCCGTAGAGGCCGTACTGCCAGCCGGCGGCGAACAGTGCGACCGCGAAGATCACCCCGGTGATCGCGCTCGGCATGAACTGCACCTGCGCCTGGCCGCGCAGCACGTGCACGGCGAACCGGCCGCATCGTCCCGTACGCGCTATCCGCACGTGGCCCCCCTAGACGCGTGAAATCAGCACGACGCATGAAATCGGCCCGTAACGGCCAAGCGCACAGTAAGGGGTTGCACCGGGTGGTTAGCAAGGGTCGGACAGGGTCACAAAAGTTGCCGAAAGCCGCTTATGGGGTCGCATCGGCGCAGGTTTTGTATACGGCGCCCGACGTCAGTCCGCGATCTTCGTCGGTAAGTCCGGCAGCTTCTTGTCGTAGAGCCAGGTCTGGAGGAGCGGACGCAGCGACTCTCCCGAAGCGGCCTCGGCATGCGCGATGAAGGAGCCGGTGTCGCCGATCCGGCCCCGCCGCGCCGCGTGCCAGCCGCGCAGCACCCCGAAGAAACGCTCGTCGCCCAGGGTCAGCCGCAGCGCGTGCAGGGTGCAGGCGCCCCGGTTGTAGAGCCGGTCGTCGAAGATGCGGCGCGGGCCGGGCTCGGCGAGCCGCAGGTTCTGGCTGCGCCGGGCCAGATTGCGCCACTCGCGGCGGGCGATCTCGTCGGCGCTGTCCTCGCCGATGTGTTCCGACCACAGCCATTCGGCATACGTGGCGAAGCCCTCGTTGAGCCAGATGTGCCGCCACTCGCGGATGCCCACACTGTTGCCGAACCACTGGTGCGCCAACTCGTGCGCCACCAGCGTCTCCCAGCCCCGGCGCCCGTCGATGTGGTTGCGCCCGAACACCGAGCGCGTCTGGTTCTCGACGGGCGCGCCGAGGTCGGCGTCCACCACCACGGCCCCGTACGCCTCGAAGGGATAGGGCCCGAACAGTTCGGAGAAATGCCGCAGCATGTCGGGCTGGCGGCCCAGGTCGTGCCGGGCCGCCTCGGCGATGCGGGAGGGGTAGGCGTTGTGCACCGGGACGGCCCTGCCGCCCGGCGGCCCGGGCGCGAGCACGCTGTCGTGCTGGAAGCGGCCGGTGTAGAGCGCGGCCAGGTACGTGGCCATGGGGCCGGGGTGGTGGTACGTCCACACATCGGTGGCGCCCTCGCTGCGGCACTCGGTGAGCGTCCCGTTGGCGAGCGCCTGCCGGTCCCGCGGCACCGTGACCCGGAACGTGTACGCCGCCTTGTCGTCGGGCCGGTCGTTGCAGGGGAACCAGGACGGCGCCCCCAACGGCTGCGAGGCGACCAGGGTGCCGTCGTGGCTGTCGCCCGTACGGTCCCAGCCGATGCTTCCGAACGGCGAGCGGATCGGCCCCGGGCGCCCCCCGTACCGCACCTTGGTGGTGAACACGGCGCCGCGTGGCAGGGGTTGACCGGGCGTCACATACAGCTTGCCCTGGCGCTGGCGGACCCGGGCGGCCTGGCCGTCGACATGCGCCGTGTGCGCGCTGAGCCTGGACAGGTCCAGCTCGATCCGGTCGAGGGGGCGCAGCGCGACGGCCTGGATGAGCGCCGTTCCGGCGAGCTGGCCGCTGGCCGAGTCGTAGGCGATCCGCAGGTCGTAGGCGAGCGTGTCGTGTCCGTACGAGCCGTGCTGCGGGAAGTAGCGGTCCCCGCGGCCGGTGGCCTCGTCGTCCGCCACGGCCATCGTGCCGAGGGCGGACAGCGCGGCCACCCGGACCAGCGAGCGCCGGGTGCAGCGCGTCATGCCGCGCTGCCTTCCCGCGAGGAGCCCTGACGGAACGTCAACCGTGCCTGTTCCGCAGCGGGTTGGCTGCCGGTGAGAGGTGCCTTCTCGCCCGCGATGGGGTTGCCCGCCCAGCGGGTGTCCGGCGGCACGCTCTCCCCGCGCATCACCAGGGACGCGGCTCCCACCGAGGCCCGGGCTCCGACATCGGTGCCGGGCAGCGCGATGCTGTGCGGGCCGAGCGACGCTCCCTCCGCGAGCCGAACCGTGTCCAGACGCATGATCCGGTCGTGGAAGAGATGGGTCTGCAATACGCACCCGCGGTTCACGCTCGCGCCGTCCCCGAGCGTGATCAGATCGGTCTCCGGCAGCCAGTACGTCTCCAGCCACACCCCGCGTCCGATGTGCGCACCGAGGCCGCGCAGCCACCAGTTGAGGACCGGGGTGCCGGTGAAGGAGCTTGCCATCCACGGCACGGCAAGGGACTCGACGAAGGTGTCGTACAGCTCGTTGCGCCACACGAAGGACGACCACAGCGGATGCTCGCCCGCCTCGAACCGGCCGACCAGGACCCACTTCGCGGCGGTCGCGGTCAGCCCCGCGACCGCCGCGGCCACGAGGAGCAGCACGACCCCGGCCAGCGCCGCGAGCGGGAGGCCGCCTTGGTTGAGAGCGCTCTGCTCGCCGATCAGTACGGCCTCCGCGAGCAGCACCGAGCACATCAGCGGCACCACCCGGCACAGCTCGACCGCGGTCCGGGCGAGCACGAGGCGGCGCGGCGGATCGAAGGTGCGGCCCGGGTCGGCCGCGGTGGCCACCCGGGGCAGTGGCAGGGCCGGCCGGCCGAGCCAGGAACTGCCCGGCTCGCTGTGCGCGGGCGCGTCGCACAGCACCCCGACCAGGGCGCCGTCGGGCACGCGGCGGCCGGGTCCGACGATGCCCGAGTTGCCGACGAAGGCCTTGCGGCCGACGCTCGCCGTCCCCAACCGCAGCCAGCCGCCGCGGACTTCGAACGGGGCCACCAGGGTGTCGTCGGCAAGGAACGCCCCGTCCTCGACCGTCAGGAGCGAGGGCAGCGGCAGCACCGTGGAGATCTCGGCGCGCCGCCCGACCCTGGCGCCCAGCAACCGCAGCCACACGGGGGTCGCCAGGCTCGCGTACACCGGGAAGAAGCTGCCGCGCGCGCCGCCCAGCAGCCGGGTCACCAGCCAGGCGCGCCAGGCCACCCCGCCGCACACGGGGTGGAAGCCGGGCTTGATGCCGCGGCCGAGGATCCGGACCAGGGCGGCGAGCGTCAGGAGTGAGAACAGGGTGGTGACCACGGTGACGGCCGGCGCGGCGAGCAGCAGCCGGACGGCGACCGCCGAGAGCGTGTCGCAGGACCGCACCAGGTAGTAGACGCCGATGAGCGCGGGCGCGGTGGACAGCAGGGTCAGCAGCGGCAGACCGAGCAGGGAGAGCGCGTACGCGGCGGCCCAGCGGCGGGAGCGCTCCGGGCGCGGCGCGGGCCAGCCGTTACCGGCGACTCGGTCGTACGCCTCGGCCGGGCGGGCCGGCGAGCCCAGCCAGCGCCGGCCCGCCGGGATCTCCCCGTCCAGGCAGGCACCCGGGTCCAGTTCGGCGCCCGCGCCGAGGACCGCGCCGGGCATCAGGGTGCTGCGGTGGCCGACGCGGGCACCCTCGCCGACGCTGACCGCGCCGATGTGCAGCGTCGCCCCGTCCAGCCACCAGCCGCTGATGTCGGCCTCCGGCTCCACGGCGGCGCCCCGGCCGATCGTGGCGAGCCCGGTTACCGGCGGCATGGCGTGCAGGGTGACGCCCCGCCCGACCCGGCACCCCAGTGAGAGCGCGTACAACCGGGCCCAGGGCGTGCCGAGCAGCGACGGCACGCCGAACGCGGCCACCACGCGCTCGGCCGTCCACAGCCGCAGATGGACCCGGCCGCCGCGCGGATACGCACCCGGCCGCATGCCACGGGTCAGCAGCCGCGCGGCCCCGCCGCCGATCGCGAACCGGGCCGGTGCGCTCATCAGGACGACCGTGCCGATCAGCACGAACCACCAGGAGGTGTGGGGTGCCCAGGCCTGCGGCGCGAGCCATCCCAGAATGTTGTCGAGCGTCGCCAGACCGATCAGGCCGCGCAGCCCCGCGACCCCGAACAGGGCCGTGGTGACGAGGAGTTGGACCACGCCGGCTCCGCGTGGCACCGGCTGTACGGTCCGCGCCTCGGCGGCCGGCCCCGCGAGGGATTCGAGGTGCTGGGCCATGTCCCGCAGGACCGGGCGCCGGTAGAGGTCGGCGACGGACACCCCGGGGTAGTGGGCGCGCAGTTCGGAGGCGAGCCGGGCCGCGCTCAGGCTGGAGCCGCCGAGCGCGAAGAAGTCGCTGTCCGGCTCGGGGTGCACGCCCAGCATCCGCTCCCACGCCCCGGCCAGGCGCGCGGAGGTGGAGCCGTCGTCGGCCGGGTCGTCGTCGCCGACCGGGCCGCGCTGGGAGGGCAGCGGCCAGGGCAGGGCGTCCCGGTCGACCTTGCCCGAGGTGCGCGTGGGCAGCTCGGTGACCTCGACGATCAGCGGGACCAGGGCCGCCGGCAGGCGTTCCGAGAGGAAGCCGCGGGCCTGCCCGGCCTCGAAGCTCCCCTGCTCGGGCACCACATAGCCGACCAGGATCTGGCCGCCGGCCGGGGTGCCGCGTACCGCGCCGGCTGCCGCGCGTACACCGGGGAGCGCTCTCAGCATGGCGTCGATCTCGCCGAGTTCGATGCGCCGACCGCCCACCTTGACCTGGTCGTCGGCGCGCCCGAGGTGGACGAGCCCGGCCGCATCCGCGCGGACGAGGTCGCCGGTGCGGTAGGCGCGGGGGGTGTCGAGCAGGGCGAGCGGCGCGAACCGCTCGGCGTCCTTGGCGGCGTCGAGATACCGCGCGGTGCCGGCTCCCGCGATGACCAGCTCGCCCTCGCCGCCGTACGGGACGGGCTCGCCGCAAGCGTCCAGGACCGCCAACTCCCAGCCCGCGAGCGGGAGTCCGATGCGTACCGGTTCGCCGGGCAGCATGCGCGCGGCGGTCGCCACCACCGTCGTCTCGGTGGGGCCGTAGGTGTTCCACATCTCGCGGCCCTTGACCGCGAACCGGTCGGCGAGCGCTCCCGGGCAGGCCTCGCCGCCGACGATCAGCAGCCGGACCTCTTCGAGGGCCTCGTCCGGCCAGAGCGCCGCGAGCGTGGGCACCGTGGAGACCACCGTGATGCCGCGCTCGACCAGCCACGGCCCCAGCTCATGGCCGGCCCGCACCAGGGAGCGGGGTGCCGGAACCAGGCAGCCGCCGTGCCGCCAGGCCAGCCACATCTCCTCACACGAGGCGTCGAAGGCGACCGAGAGCCCCGCGAGCACCCGGTCGCCTGGGCCCAACGGCTGCTCCGCGAGGAAGAGTCGGGCCTCCGCGTCCACGAAGGCGGCCGCCGACCGGTGGGTCACGGCGACACCCTTGGGCAGTCCGGTCGAGCCGGACGTGAAGATGATCCAGGCGTCGTCCTCGGGCAGCGCGGGTCGCCAGCGGGCCCTCAGGGGCGCCGCGGGCCCCGGCAGTATCCGCTCGTCCGCCTCGATCACGGCGCACACCCCCGCCTCGCGGAAGACCGTCGCCGCGCGCTCCTCGGGATCGTCCGCGTCCACCGGCACATAGGCGGCGCCGCTCAGCAGCACCGACAGGATGGCGAGGTACAGGTCACAGGTGCCGGACGGGATCCGGACGCCGACCCGGTCGCCCGGGCCGATGCCGTGGCGGGTGAGCCGTACGGCGCGTTCGGTGATCCGGTCGCACAGGTCCTGATAGGTGAGCCGCTCGCCGCCCGCGTCGAGTGCGGGTGCGCCCGGATGGGCGGCCGCCGTCGCGTCCAGTACGTCGAGCAGAGTGCGGGGGTGCGGAGCGGCGGCGCCGCGGAAGACGGCCGGCAGATGCGAAGACATACGGCATGCCTCTGGCGTAGTGCGGGTGGTACGGACATCCTTCGGACATCCGCCCACTCAGACGGGCATATCCAGCGGCGGGTTCGCTCCGGCCTTGGGACTTGACGATATTTATCCGTTGTTTTCGAAGTGATTCGGATGATTATGGCGCCGATCGGGGCAAGTTCAGGGCTGTTCCCGGTGGCCGAGGTCCCTTGCGCGTAGCACTAGTTCGGTGGCGAACCGGTGTTCGGGATCGGTCAGCCGGTCGCCGAAGATGGACTCCAGGGTCCGCATCCGGTAGCGCACGGTCTGCGGGTGCACAGCGAGGATTTCGCCCATGTGGGCGGCGGTGCCCCGGGTCGCCAGCCAGGTCCGCAGGGTTTCGATGAGCCGGTCGCGCCGACCGGGCGTCAGGGCGTCGAGCGGGGCGAGCTCGCGGCGGCCGAGGTGTTCGAGGAGGGCCGGATCGGAGCGCAGCCAGAGGGTGACCAGATGGTCCTCGCAGTACAGGGTTCCGGAGTCGCTGTCGATGACCCCGGACGCGGCGAGTTCGAGTACCTGGCGGGCCCAGCGCAGGGAATCGGACGCATCGCCGATGGGGACTTCGAGCCCGACCGCGGCCCAGGAGCCGTGCAGGGCCGCGTCCAGCATCCGTCTTCGTACCTCGTCGACGGGGCCCGGTATCAGCAGGTGCGGAAGCGGCTCGCCGGGGTCGGCCAGGACATCGTTGTCCAGGGCCGCGCGGGTCAGCCCCGTACCGGAGCGCAGCGCGACCAGGGTGACGCGCTCGGGCAGCGGCCAGTGGGCCCGGTCCGCGAGCTCCGCGATCGCGGCGCGCGGCACCGGGGATCCGGCCAGGATCAGATGCAGTAACCGTCTTCGCAGCGCGTCCGAGCGCTCCCCGGAGAACGAGGTGACTTCCAGGTAGCCCTCGCGTGAGAGCGCTTCCAGCTCCTCCACATAGGTGAACAGCGCGTCGGCGAAGCTGAGCATCAGCGCGGGGGAGAGGTTGTAGCGCCGGCCGATCTTCTTGGCCCGGCGCAGCGCCACCCGGGCGCCGAGCCGGTAGGCACCTTGCAGGGTGTCCAGGCTCCGGCCCTCGTACGCCTCGAACCGGCCGAAGCGCCGGCACATCTCGTCGCGGAGCGCGGAGGGGGCGCTGGGGGACGCCACCTGGTCGACGAAGACGGTGAGGTTCTGCTCCACTCCGACGCGGATCGCCTCGCCGTAGGGGCCTTCGAGCAGCCGGGCGTACTCGGGATAGGCGCGGGTGACCTCCGCCCCTATCTCCTTGAGCAGACCCGGGAGTTCGGGCCGCATGATCGCGGCGAACTCCTGTGGGAGCGGTCCCAGCGGCTCCTGGGTGTCCGGTGATTGCGCGGCTGTGGGCATCTCACTCCCCTTGCACTACGGCGCCCGGTGGGGAGAGCCGATGGAGAAAGCGCTCCCACCGGCCGACAGGTGCGTACCTTTCGCGGACTGCTGAACCTAGAACAACTCTCAGGTCTTGGACAACACTTGAGGCGGCGTTCGATTCAGGGGGCATCGGTTGTCGGCCGAATCCGGTACGGCCCGCCCCGGGCGAGGGCGGGCCGTCGGACGGCGGGGCGTGATGGCTACTGCACCGCCGAGTGCCAGTACTGGGAGAGCAGTTTGCCGTTGTCCGGGACGACCGTGCCGGGGGCGTGCAGACCGGCCAGATAGGTCGAGGCGCTGTTGAGCACGACGCTGTTCCTGCCCGCCGCCGAGGGCAGCCCGGTCTTCAGGTTCACCGCCCAGTCGAGCAGCCCGGCAAGGCCGCAACCGCTTGCACCGGGCACCGCGAAAGTGGTGTCCGTCTGGCTGGCGTTGACGAGGCTGAGCCGGTTCATGTCGCCCGCGGTGTCGGGTGTTCCGTTTCCGTCGAAGCGCTGGATGCCGAGGGTGGGCGCCGTGACGTTCTGCGGGCGCAGCACGATCGGGTGGGCGGCGGAGCCGATGTAGCAGGAGTTGCCGAGGAACGGGTTCTGGAGGTGGATGCGGATCGGGATCGCGATGATCGGCTGTCCCGAGGTGGCGCCTGCGGTGAGGTTGAAGTCGGTGGGCGTCCCGGCCGATTCGACGGTCGCGGTGACGCGGTTGAGCGTGCCGTTGGTGATCTGCCGGCAGATGTCGCCGATCACCGGGATGTTGCTCGGGCACATCAGGCCGAGCAGCCCGCCGGGGATGTCGGCGGAGTCGGCGATCAGCGCGCCGCCGGCCGGCGCGACCAGGCTGTTCGTGCCGCCGGTGTGCTGTACCACGCCGACCTGGAGATCGCTGGCGCCGGTGACGACGTTGGTGTTGCCGAGCTTGATGGTTCCGCTCGCCGAGTGGGAGGCGATGCACTGCACGATGTCGGTGCGTCCGTCGGCCGCGAGCATGGCCGGGTCGTCCACCGGGCAGCGGCTGAACGGGGCCCAGTCCCCGGCCAGTTGAGTGGCGGACGAGGCGTCGGCGGAGGCCGGGCCGATCGTCGCGAATGCGCCCAGGGCCGTGCAGGTGGCAAGCAGTCCGGCGCGCAGGCGGGTGGATGCGGGTCTCATCGGGTCGTCCCCTTTCGGACGTCTCGACGCACGACGTCCTGTACATAGGCGGGCGGGAGCGGCAACAGCGGTGTCTGGTACGTGAGTTGGCCGAAATTCAACGCGGTGGTGCGTGGGGCCGCGATGGAGCGCGGGGTCGCGGCGGCGCTCAGCGCAGCGGTGTCGGGATGGTCGTCGGCTGCTTGTCGGCGGTGCACAGCTGCGCCGGGTCGTCCTCGATGCCGGAGGCGCACGGCGCCCCCTGGTTCTGTTTGACCGTGTTGGCGGGTCCGGACACCGACGCGGTGAACAGCGGGCTGAGGTCCTCACCCACCCCGCAGCCGGTGAACGGCGGAATGGTCACCGAGCCGTCGAGCGGCCCGCCGCGGGAGAGCGAGTAGCCGCGCCAGACGGTGTCCGCGCCCTTCTTGAGCTCTCCGAGCAGGACCATGTGGTCCTTGGTGTTGCGCGCCGGGTCGGGATCGGTGGAGTAGACCGGCCCCGTGGTGCGGCAGTTGGGGCCGACGTCCAGCGGGGTCCCGTTGACCCTGACGTCGGAGATGCGGAGCACGAGGGAGGCCCTGATGTACGTCTCGCCGTGCCCCGCGGTGTTGTTGAGGTCCGATTCGATGGAGAGCGGTTCTTTCGCCTCCAGGGTCATCGTGGCCGTGGTCGGCATGAAGCCGAAGGTGAGGAACGTGGCCGGGCCCGGCGGGGTCTGGGCGCGGCCCCGGTAGTCGAGCCGGCCCACCGAGTTCTGGAGCAGGTGCAGCTCGAAGACCCCCGGTCTGACCTCGATGCGCTTGAGCTGATTGGGTCCTTGGACGACCTTGGCGCAGAAGACGGGGATGAGCGAGGCGCCGCCCATCTTGGTGACGTTGGAGTATCCGGTGGTGTAGGCCGCCAGTGCGAGCGGGTTGGCGGTGTCGCCCTGGCACTTGGGCGCGGTGGCGGCCGGGGCGGCCTGCGCCTTGGGCGGGGCGATCCTGGGAGCGCTCTCGGGCGTGCTGTGCGAGGCCCCCGGGGCCGCGGAGCCGGTGGCGGAGGTGCCGGGGGTCGGGGACGGGGGCGGCGAGGACGATGCCGCGCCGATCGGCACGGTGGCGAGCAGCGCCTTCGCGCCGGGCGCCGGAGTGCAGGGCACGGAGAGGGTGGCCGGGTCGGTGGCGCCGCCCTCGGTGGTGACCGGGCGGAATTCGAGGGTGAGTCCGGCCGCGGTGACGGTGAGGTCGCCGGGGCTGTTGGCGGTGATGGTGGGTACGTCTCCGGTCGACCGGAACACGGCACCGCCCGGCGAGGTGAGCGGCACGGAGGGCGCGGTGCCCAGCCAGAGGGCCCGGGCCGCGGCGCCGTTCTGGGCCACCTCGGTGGTGAGCCGGGTGGTGGCGCCGGTCGTGGCGGCACGGAGTTTGGTGAGCTCGGCGACGGCGGCGTCGGGCAGCGTCACCGACGTCGTCACCTCGGCGGGCAGGATCGCGGCGCCCGTCGCGGCCCGGGCCGGGAACCTGGCCGCCACCTGTACCTTCACCGGATGCGGCCCGGCCGGAAACGCACAGGTGTAGCCGAGTTCGGCGCTGGTGCGCTGGTCGCCGAGGGCCACGTCGGCGCCAGGCACGATCGCGGCCAGGACCACGGTGGCCGCCGCCACCGCACCCCGGCTGCGCACGCTCCGCCACCGGCCGGCCGGTACCGGGGTTCTGGTCACGTCGCGTTCAGCTCCACTGGCTCAACTCCTGGGGAGGGCCGGCGGCAGGTGCGCCGCCGTTGGGGGACCGTCCGGCCTGATGTGCGTCGGGCCGGACGGCCCGGGGGCGTAGCGAGGTGTCATGCCGCTGCTACGAGCCGACGATGGTGGGCTTGGTGGTGGTGCCGGTGACCACCGCGTAGTAGTCGCCGTTGAACGACGGGTGGTCGCCGGTGGCGACCACGCCCGAGCACCCGGCCGTCGGCGCGGAGACCGTCAGCTCGGTGGGGGTGGCGGCGACCTTCAGGTCACCGGTGGAGTTGGTGTAGGTGCCGTGCGCGGTACCGGTCACCGTGAAGGCGCAAGTCGCCACGCTGACACGGGCGTTGACGCCGGAGATGTAGCCCTGCGAGACGCCGGTGGCCGCGGTGTAGTTGGTCACGTTCAGCGTCCACGGGGTGTTCGCGACCGTGTTCACGGTGCCCAGGAAGCTGGTGCACGGCTCGCCGGTCTTGCCGAAGTGCACCGGGTTGATGGTGCCGACGGCGGCCGGGTTGCCGGTCGCGCTCTTGAGGGAGCCGGCGGCGTCGGAGTACGTGCACGTCATGTCGATGCCGTTGATGGAAAGGACCACGTTGGTCGACTTGGCGGTGAAGTTCTCCGGCGAGCTGGGGCCGACGACCCAGTTGGTGGGAGCGAGGGCCATCGCGGGGGCGGTGGCCATGGCGAACGCCGCTGCCGCGGCGCCGGACACCAGCGCAAGCTTTCCGAGGGGGTTTCGCACAGTAATGCCTCCGATTTCACCAGCTACGGGGACGGATTCGGCCACGTACGATCCGTGACGAGGCGGACGTTACTTGCGAGAAACATGGGCGCACAATCCTGCCGTGCAAGATTGTGTCGGGCAAGGGTCTACCTTGTGCCCGTGATGAGCAACCGGCCGGTTTTTCTTGTCGATTGGTGCGCAATGGCGGTGCCATTGACAGGTCATTCGTGCCGAAGTTCCCGGTTCTCTCCCCATAAGCGGTGCCCTGTCGCCCGGTGACAGGTGAAACCCATCAACTGATGACAAGTTCCGGGAACGGAGTACTGCTCCGATGACAAGTTGGCGACGGCCGGGTGCGGGCTCGCGGAAACTTCTGGAACTGGTATTGCAGAGCAAGGTTACCCGGCCGTAGCGTCCGGTGTGCGATCGGTCCGGGCAGCTCAGATGCCGTCCGAAGCGTTCGCGTCCACGCTTCCGGCCGCGCCCCCGAAGGCCGGGAGCCGCAGGGGCGAAGTGCCCGGCCCGCTCCTGTCGCCGGGCCCGGGCGCTCCCCGGGGCGGGGGTGCCGCGGCTTCGCTCCCCCCGGCCGCGGCACGCCTGTTCCGCATGCACCACCGCGTTACTGCTCCATTTCTGCGCAGTCGTCCGCCCGGCCGGCTTCGGAACTTGTCAACGAGTGACAACGAAAAGGGAATTCACCGATGTGGCCGTCCGGGATCTTGTTTCGGCGCCGCCGGGCAACTTACCGTGCGCCCCTCGGTGCCCTTGTGTCACGTCGTACGTGCCTGCTGGAGGTGGGATGGGAATTGAAGTCGTGGTCGAAGGTCTGACCAAGTCCTTCGGCAAGCAGAACATCTGGCAGGACGTCACCCTCACCTTGCCCGCAGGTGAAGTCAGCGTCATGCTCGGCCCCTCCGGAACCGGAAAGACGGTCTTCCTCAAATCGCTCATCGGGCTGCTCAAACCGGAGCGCGGCCGGGTCCTCATCAATGGCGTCGACATGGTGAACAGCCCCGAACGGGACATCTACGAGACCCGGAAACTCTTCGGCCTCATGTTCCAGGACGGCGCGCTCTTCGGCTCGATGTCCCTCTTCGACAACATCGCGTTCCCGCTGCGCGAGCACACCCGCAAGAAGGAGTCGGAGATCCGCCGCATCGTCATGGAGCGGGTCGACATGGTCGGACTGCTCGGCGCCGAGGAGAAGCTGCCCGGGGAGATCTCCGGTGGCATGCGTAAGCGCGCCGGGCTCGCCCGCGCCCTGGTCCTGGACCCGCAGATCATCCTCTGCGACGAGCCGGACTCGGGCCTGGACCCCGTGCGCACCGCCTTCATCTCCCAGCTCCTGATCGACCTGAACGCACAGATCGACGCGACGATGCTCATCGTCACCCACAACCTCGACATCGCGGCGACCGTGCCCGACAACATGGGCATGCTCTTCCGCCGCAACCTCGTCACGTTCGGCCCCCGCGAGGTGCTCCTGACCAGCGAGGAGCCGGTCGTCGCCCAGTTCCTCAGCGGGCGCCGCGAGGGCCCCATCGGCATGTCCGAGGAAAAGGACGCCGCGACCCTCGCCAAGGAACAGCTGAACTCCCCTCCGGGGGGCGGTATTTCACCGCCCCGACGCATCGTGCCGCAGCTGGAGCCCTCGCCGGGTCTGCCCGCCCGCCAGGCGGTGCTGCGCCGCAAGCTGCGGGTGATGGGCATGCTCGACGAGCTGCCGCCGGCCGCCCGCCGTGCCGTCGAGAACGGCATGGCCCCGGCCCAGGAGGCGACGCCGTGACCATGGAGGCCGAGAGGAATCCGGCGCCCGCGCCGCCCCGCCCGGACAGACCGCCGCGCCGCCCCGTCCCCGGCCTCGGCGCGTTCCGCCAGACCGGCCGGCTCTTCGCGCTGGCCGCGGCCGTCGTCCGGGCCGTCTTCAAACGGCCTTTCCAGCTGCGGGAGTTCATCGAACAGTTCTGGTTCATCGCCAGCGTCACCATCCTGCCCGCCGCCCTCGTCTCCATTCCGTTCGGTGCCGTCATCGCCCTCCAGGTCGGCTCGCTCACCCAGCAGCTCGGCGCCCAGTCCTTCACCGGCGGCGCCAGCGTCCTCGCCGTCATCCAGCAGGCCAGCCCGCTCATCGTGGCGCTGCTCATCGCGGGCGCCGGCGGCTCCGCGATCTGTGCCGACCTGGGGTCGCGCACCATCCGCGAGGAGCTGGACGCCATGGAGGTCATGGGCGTCTCACCCGTCCAACGCCTCGTGGTGCCAAGGGTGTTGGCGACCATGTTCGTCGCGGTCCTGCTCAACGGGATGGTGTCCGTCGTCGGCACCCTCGGCGGCTACTTCTTCAACGTCATCCTCCAGGGCGGCACCCCGGGTGCCTACCTCTCCAGCTTCTCCGCCCTCGCCCAGCTGCCCGACCTGTACGTGAGTGAGATCAAGGCGCTGATCTTCGGGTTCATCGCGGGGATCGTCGCCGCCTACCGCGGGCTCAACCCGCGCGGCGGCCCCAAAGGCGTGGGCGACGCGGTCAACCAGTCCGTCGTCATCACGTTCCTGCTGCTGTTCTTCGTGAACATGGTGCTCACCGCGATCTACCTTCAGATCGTCCCCCCGAAGGGCGGCTGACCGATGGCCCTCTTCAGCATCCTGGACCGCTCGGGCGACCAACTCACCTTCTATGTGCGGGCGTTGCTCTGGATTCCGCGCACCCTGCGCCGCTATCTCAGGGAGGTGCAGCGACTCCTCGCCGAGGTCGCGTTCGGCAGCGGCGGGCTCGGCGTCATCGGCGGCACCATCGGCGTGATGATCGCCATGACCCTGTTCACCGGCACGGTGGTCGGCCTCCAGGGGTACGCCGCCCTGAACCAGATCGGCACCGCGGCCTTCACCGGCTTCGTCTCCGCCTACTTCAACACCCGTGAGATCGCTCCCCTGGTCGCCGGGCTTGCGCTGTCCGCCACGGTGGGCGCCGGCTTCACCGCCCAGCTCGGCGCGATGCGCATCAACGAGGAGATCGACGCCCTGGAAGGCATGGGCATCCGCAGCCTGCCCTACCTCGTCACCACCCGGATCATCGCCGGAGTCGTCGCGATCATCCCGCTGTACGCGATCGGGCTGCTCAGCTCCTACTTCGCGTCCCGGCTGACCACGGTCGTCTTCAAGGGCCAGTCGCGCGGCACCTTCGACCACTACTTCAACCTGTTCCTCTCGCCCACCGATGTGCTGCTCTCCGTGCTCAAAGTGCTCATCTTCAGCGTGATGGTGATCCTGGCCCACTGCTACTACGGCTTCCGCGCCACCGGCGGACCGGCCGGCGTGGGGGTCGCGGTGGGCCGCTCGGTCCGCAACGCCATTGTGCTGATCGCCGTCACCGACTTCTTCCTCTCGCTCGCCCTGTGGGGCGCCACCACCACCGTGAAGGTGGCCGGATGAACGCGCTCACCGTCCGGCGCCGCGCCGCCGGGGTCGTCTTCCTGCTGGTTCCGGCCCTGCTCGTGTGGCTCTCGATCGCCGTCTACGACAAGCAGTTCACCCACTCCGACACGGTGACCGTCGAGACGAGCAGCGTCGGCAACGAGATGCACCCGGGCGCCGAGGTGAAGCTGCGCGGCGTCGTGGTCGGCGAGGTCCGCACCATCAGCGCGAACGGCACCGGGGCGAAGCTCACCCTCGCCCTCCAGCCGGACAAGCGCGGCCACATCCCGTCCGACGTACGCGCCCAGATGCTGCCGACCACGCTCTTCGGAGAGCGGTTCGTCGCCCTCGTCCCCCCGCCGAACCCGTCCAGGAGAGCGCTCCCGGCCGACGCGACCATCCCGCAGGACCGGTCGAGCAACGCCATCGAGCTGGAGCAGGTGCTCGACAACGTGCTGCCGATGCTGACCGCGGTGAAGCCCGACAAACTGTCGTCCACGCTCTCCGCCGTCGCTCAGGCGCTGCGCGGCCGGGGCTCACAACTCGGCGACACCGTCGTCACATTGGACGCCCACCTGAAGAAGTTCAACCCGAACCTGCCCACCCTCAACGCGGATCTGGTGCAGCTCGTCAAGGTCTCGCAGACATACAGCGACGCCGCCCCGGACATCCTGAGAGCGCTCACCGATGCCACCACCACGACCGGCACGCTCGTCGACCAGCAGACCCAGCTCCTGGGCGTCTACGGCCAGACCACGAAGACGGCCCAGGACCTGACCGGATTCCTCCAGCAGAACAAGGACAACATCATCCGGCTCAGCGACGTCAGCCGGCCCACCCTGGACGTCCTCGCGAGGTACTCGTCGGCCTTCCCCTGCACCCTGCGGACCCTGGCCGGGTTCGTGCCCGCCATGGACAAGGCGCTGGGCAAGGGCACCGACAAGCCAGGCCTGCACGTCACCGTCCACGTCGTGCCCTCGCTCGGCAAGTACGTGCCGGGCCAGGACACCCCCGTCTACCGCGGCGGCGACGGACCGCACTGCTATCCGGTGCCGTACCTCGGCTCCCCGCTCCCCGCCCAGAGCGCTCTCACCAAGACCGCCGCCCCCTCCAGTGCCGGGCTCGGCCTGCCGAACTCGCCCCAGGAGAACCAGCTGGTGAACGAACTGCTCGCGCCCGCTCTCCGGCAGGCCCCGCAGTCCCTGCCGGACTGGAGCAGCCTGCTCCTCGGCCCCGCTCTGAGAGGGGCGGAGGTGACCATCAAGTGAAGCGCCGCAGCATCGCGGGCCCGCTCGTGAAGTCCCTCGTGTTCGTCCTGGTGACCGTGCTCGCCACCACCGTGCTCGCGCTGTCCATCGCCAACACCGGGGTGGGCGACACCACCACCTACCGGGCCCGCTTCACCGACACCACCGGTCTGATCGAGGGCGACAGCGTCCGCATCGCCGGGGTGAAGGTCGGCCAGGTCGACAAGGTGGAGGTGGTCGACCGGCGGCTCGCGCAGGTCACG
The DNA here is from genome assembly GCF_002803085.1 of Streptomyces sp. CB01201. Lineage (GTDB taxonomy): Bacteria > Actinomycetota > Actinomycetes > Streptomycetales > Streptomycetaceae > Streptomyces > Streptomyces hundungensis. The sequence continues at coordinate 328,679 of NZ_NNBJ01000005.1, forward strand.
TTCTCCGTGCAGCGCGGCCGGAGCCTGCCGGGCACGGCCACGGCCGCGATCAAGTACCTCAACATGGTCGGCCAGCGCTACGTCGAACTGGGCCGCGGCACCGGCGCGGTCGGCTCCGCGCTCGCGCCGGGCGCGACCATCCCGGTGCAGCGCACCACCCCCGCCCTCGACCTCACCCAGCTGTTCAACGGTTTCCAGCCCCTGTTCGAAGGGCTCTCGCCGAAGGACATGAACGACCTGGCGGGCTCGATCGTGCAGGTCCTCCAGGGGGAGGGCGGCACCGTGGACAGCCTGTTGAAGCACATCGGCTCGCTGACCACGACCGTCGCCGCGAAGGACAAGGTCATCGGTGAGGTCATCGCCAACCTCAACACCGTTCTGACCACCGTCAACGACCGCGAAGCGGGCTTCAACGACCTCGTGGTCACCCTCCAGCAGCTGGTCTCCGGATTCGCCGGCGACCGCAAGCCGCTCGGCGAGGCGCTGTCCGCCATGGGGGACCTCACCACCGTCACCGCGGGACTCTTCCAGGACGGCCGGGCCCCGCTGAAGGAGGACATCAAGCAGCTCGGCCGGCTGTCCTCGAACCTCGCCGAGAGCGCTCCCCAGATCGAGAACTTCCTCCAGAAGACCCCGGAGAAGATGCGGGCCGTCACCCGGATCGCGTCATACGGATCCTGGCTCAACCTCTACCTCTGCGAGGCGAAGGTGTCCGGCGTCAAGAACGAGGACGGCAGCCCGCCGCCCACCGGGATCCCGGTCAGCGAATCGAGGTGCCAGGGATGAGACTCCCCGCACCGCGGTGGCCCGCAGCCCTGCGCCGGTCGCGCCCCGCCGCCGAGCAGGCCGCCGCCGAACCCCCCGTGGGCCGCCGGGCACCGCGGCGCCCCCGCCTGAAGCCCATGAAGGAGCGCAACCCCGTCGCGGTCAGCCTGGTGGGCCTGCTCGTCCTGGCCCTGATCGGCCTCGCCGCCTACAACGCGGACTCGCTGCCGCTCATCGGCGGCGGCACCACCTACACCGCGGACTTCTCCGAGTCCGCCGGGCTGCGCGACGGCGACGAGGTGCGGATCGCCGGGGTGAAGGTCGGTCAGGTCAGCGGGGTGTCCCTGGACGGGGCGAAGGTGAAGGTCGCCTTCAAGGTGAAGGACGTCTGGATCGGGGACGCCTCGACCGCGGCCATCGCCATCAAGACCCTGCTCGGCGAGAAGTACCTGGCGATCGATCCGCTCGGCAGCGCCGAGCAGAACCCCGGCGACCGCATCCCGCTGAGCCGCACGACCTCCCCGTACGACGTCACCCAGGCCTTCGAGGGGCTCAGCAACACGATCGGCGAGATCGACACCGCGCAGCTCGCCAAGAGCTTCGAGACGATCTCCGACACCTTCAAGGACTCGCCACCCGATGTGCGCACCGCCGTCTCCGGACTCTCGGCGCTGTCGAAGACCGTCTCGCAGCGCGACACCCAGCTCGCCCAACTCCTCAAGGGGAGCGAGCAGTTGACCAAGACGCTCGCCGGCAGGAAGAGCAGCTTCGAGACCCTCATCGACGACGGCGGGCTGCTGCTCGGCGAGCTCAAGCAGCGCCGCGACGCCATCCAGGCGCTCCTCAGCGGAACCCGGGGCCTGGGCACCCAGCTCACCGGCCTCGTCAAGGACAACCAGGCCCAACTTGCGCCCACACTCAAGGCGTTGGGGCGCGTCACCGACGTCCTCGTCAAGAACCAGCAGGGCCTGGACCGCACGCTCGCCCTGGCCGGCCCCTACTACCGGCTCGTCGGCAACACCGTCGGCAGCGGCCGCTGGTTCGACACCTACATCTGCGGGCTCGTCCCCAGGAACTACCTCCCGGCGAAGTCGCTCCCGACCACCGGCTGCATGCCGCCGAAGAACGGAGGCTACCCATGAGCCGGCGACGCGCTCTCACGATCCTCGTGGCCCTCGCGGTGATCGCCGTCACCGTGATCGGCGGGCTGCGCGTGTTCGCCGGCCCCGGCGGCAAGCGGATCACCGCCTACTTCGACCATGCGGTCGGCGTCTATCCCGGGTCCGACCTGCGGATCCTCGGTGTCAAGGTGGGCGAGGTCGACTCGGTCACCCCGCAGGGCCAGCAGGTCAAAGTGGTGGTCTCCCTGGACCGCGGCGTACGGGTGCCGAAGGACGCCCGGGCCGCCATCGTCTCGCCCAGTGTCGTCGCCGACCGATACGTCCAGCTGGCTCCCGCCTACACCGGGGGCCCCGAGATCGCCGACCGGGCGGAGCTTCCGGCGAGCCGCAACGCCACCCCCGTCGAGGTCGACCAGCTGTACGCCTCCATCACCGGCCTCAGCAAGGCGCTCGGCCCCGACGGAGCGAACTCCTCGGGAGCGCTCTCGGGGCTGCTCGACACCGGGGCCAAGAACCTGAACGGCAACGGCGCCGCGATCGGGGACTCCATCGAGCAGTTCGGCAAGGCCGCCAAGACCCTCGACGGCAGCAGCGAGCACCTCTTCGCCACGCTGTCCTACCTCCAGACGTTCACCACCATGCTGAAGAACAAGGACGGCGCGGTGCGCGACGCGCAGAACCAACTCGCCGACGTGACCTCGTTCTTCGCCGACAACAAGGACAACCTCGCGGGGGCGCTCAAGGAACTCGGCACCGCCCTCGGCAACGTCAAGACGTTCATCCAGGACAACCGGGGCAGCCTCAAGGCCGAGGTCGACAAGCTCGCCCCGCTCACCCAGATCCTCGTCCAGCAGCGGGCCTCGCTCGCCGAAGCCCTGGACACCGCGCCGCTGGCCGCCGGAAACGCTCTCAACGCCTACGACCCGGTCCACCGCACCCTCGACGGCCGGGGCAACATCAACGAGGTCAGCATGGGCGGCGACATCGTGTTTCCCGCCAACCCCGCGGTGGCGGGCAGCGCCGGGCTCCTGCCGGTCCCGCAGAACCGGCTGAAAGCGCTCCCGGCGCTGCCCCTGCCCGCGGTCGGCACCGTGTACGGGTCCTCCGACGATGCGGCGAACGGCTCCACCGGCGGCCCGGCCGCCGGACCGGCGGGCCGGAAGGGGGGCCGGTGATGGCGGCGCGCCTCACTCGGCGGACCGGTGCCGCGCTCGGCGCCGGAGCAGCGGTCGTCGTGGCCCTGACGCTCACCCTGGGGAGCTGTTCGGCACCCTCGTTCTCTGGGATCGACCAGCTCCCGCTGCCCGGCGGGGCCGACCTCGGCAGTCACCCGTACGACATCACCGCCGACTTCGCCGATGTCCTGAGCCTGGTTCCCCAGGCCGCGGTCAAGGTCAACGATGTGCCCGTGGGCCGGGTCACCAAGGTGTCCCTGGCCGCCGACGGCTGGTCCGCCATGGTCACCATGCGGATCAGGGGAGACGTGCAACTGCCCGCCAACGCCTATGCCCAGCTCGAACAGTCCAGCCTCCTCGGCGAGAAGTTCGTCCAGCTCTCCGCGCCGGCCGCGGCGGCCGGGAGGACGACTCAAGCGACGGCTGGGGGGACGGCCGGGACAGCCCGGGAGACGGCCCCGGAGGCGCCCCAGGGGCGGCTCGGGCCCGGCGCCGCGATTCCGCTCTCGCGGACCAACCGCAACCCGGAGGTCGAGGAAGTCCTGGGAGCGCTCTCGATGCTGCTCAACGGGGGCGGCGTCAGCCAGCTGAAGACCATCACGACCGAACTCAACAAGGCGATCGGCGGCCGTGAACCCGAGGTCCGCTCCATGCTCCAGCGGGTCAACACCCTGGTCACCGACCTGGACGGGCACCGCGGTGACATCACCGACGCGCTGGACGGCGTCAACCGGCTCTCCGCGACGCTCGCCACCCGCAAGGAGCAGGTCGGCACGGTGCTCACCGGTCTGTCGCCGGGCCTCAAGGTCCTTGAGGACCAACGGGGTTCCCTCATGACGATGCTGAAGTCCCTCGACACCCTCTCCACGGTGGCCGTCTCCACGATCAACAAGAGCAAGGACGACATGGTGGCCGACCTGAAGGCGATCGCGCCGACGCTCCAGGCCCTCGCGGACTCCGGCAAGGACCTGCCGGACTCGCTCCAGGTGCTCCTCACCTATCCGTTCAGCGACGAGGTGCTGCGCGGCGTCAAGGGCGACTACCTCAATGTCTACCTCTCGGTGACGGCCGCGCCCGGTACCCAGCTCATCCCGCCGCTCACGACGCCGTCGCCGTCGCCGTCGTCCTCGTCGACAGCGGGCACGGGCCCGCAGAAGGCGCCGCTCGGACTGCCGCCCGTCACCGGCTCATCCGGCTCCGGCTCCGGCTCGGGGCCCGGCTCAGGGGGGAGAGGCTGATGCTGACCCTCGCGACCAGGCTCAAGAACGTGGCGTTCCTCGTCATCGGGGTGCTCGTGCTCGGTTACACCGGGTTCCGGTACGCGGACGTCGGGCACTACGTCGGCATCCGCGACTACTACACCGTCAAGGTCCATCTCGCCCAGACCGGCGGCCTGTTCACCCACTCCAACGTGACCTACCGGGGCGTGTCGGTGGGCCGTGTCGGACCCATCGGGCTCACCGACGACGGGGTCGTGGCCGAGCTGCGCATCGACAACTCGGCGCCGCCCATCCCCACCGCCCTCAACGCCGTGGTGGCCAACCTGTCGGCCGTCGGCGAGGAGTACATCGACCTGCGGCCCACCACCGACGACGGGCCCTACCTCGGTGACGGCGGCGTGATCGAACAGTACGAGACCAGCACGCCGGCCCCCGTCACCACCGTGCTCTCCAGCGTCAACGGGCTCGCCGCGTCGGTGCCGTTGGACTCGCTGCGGACCGTCGTCGACGAGTTCGGGAAGGCCTTCGAGGGGCGCGGCGACGACCTCCAGGTCCTCCTCGACAACGGCAGCGACTTCGTGCGGGCCGCCGACAGGGCGCTGCCGAGCACCACCACGCTGCTGGCGGACGGCCAGACCGTCCTGACCACCCAGGCGGAGGAGGGCCAGGCCATCAAGACCTTCGCCTCGGGAGCCAAGGAGTTGGCCGCGACCCTCAAGGGCTCGGACACCGATCTGCGCCGGCTGATCGCCGCCGCACCCGACGCGGCGGGCCAGATCAGTGGTCTGCTCAGGGACCTCGATCCGGCGGTCAGCGTGGTGCTCGCGAACCTCCTCACGACCGCGGACGTGGCTGTCACCCGGCAGCGCGGGATCGAGGAACTCCTGGTGAAAGTACCGCCGTTGGTGGCGGCCGGAGCCACCGCGATCGACACCAAGGGAGCCAATCTGGGCATGGCGGTCACCTTCTTCGCGCCGCTGCCGTGCACCGAGGGCTACGGCGGCACGGTCTACCGCAACGGCCTCGAAACCGTCGACACGCCGAACCTCAACACCAAGGCGCGGTGCGCCGCGCCGGCGAGCAGCGGCAAGGACGTCCGGGGCTCGGCGCACGCCCCGGCCGGCGCCCCGCTCGGCGCTGCGGCCCAGCCGGGCGCGCTGCCTCCGACCCCGGGCGCGCCCAACCCGGTCGCGCCGCCCGCCGCACAGCCGGCCGCGCTCCCCGGCGCCCTGGCGCTGCCCGCGCTGCCCGGCGGCGGCCCCTCGGACCTGGCCGGACTGCTCGGACTCACGTCCGGCACCGGAGGAAAGGGCGGACGCCCGTGATCACGCTCCCCGCCGGGCCCCGGCCCCGGCTGCGCCGCGGCCTCGTCGTGGCCGCGCTCACCGTGTCGGTCGCCTTCGCCGCGTTCGCGGGCTGGACCTACCTCCAGGCGCGCAACGACGACTCGATCGCGTACGCCACCTCGCGGGATGCCGCGCTCAAGGCCGGCCGTACACAGATCGCCGCGCTCTCCACGCTGGACGCGGCCCACCCCGACGCCGCGTTGCGCGCCTGGCTCGACGCCTCGACGGGCCCGCTCCAGGACGAGTTGCGCCGCACCGGTGCCGGGAAGCCGACGGCCTCGGCGCGTGGCGAGGTGACCGACGCGGCCGTCACCGAACTCGACGACCGCTCGGGCACGGCGAAGGTCATCGCGACCGTGCAGGTCCGGGTGACCCCGGCGGGCGGCGCGGTCACCACCGACCGCAAGCGGCTCGAAGCGGCGCTCGAACGCACCGGTGGGGGCTGGAAGTTGAAGGCGCTCAGTGCGGTTCCGGTCGCCGCGTCCTGAGCCCGGGCCGAGGGGCCCTGCCCGGGGCGGGGCGGGGCGGGGCGGTCGGCCCGGGCGGGAGCCGAGAGGGAGAGACGAGGGAGAGACGGCGTGAGCACAGCAGAGCTGAAGTCGGCCACCGGCCCGGATCCGGACGGGGCGAGCCCGGACGCGGGCCCGGCCGGGGGGGCGCCCCCGGACGAAGCGGGCCCCGAAGCGGGCCGGGCTCCTGAAGGAGCCCCCCGCGGCGAACCCGCCGCGCCGCCCGCCGGACCCCCCGTCGAGATCCCCGCCCCCCTCGACGAGGCCGCCGAACCCGCCGACGAAGCCACCGCCCCCCGCGACGAGGGCGCCGAACCCGCCGACGAAGCCACCGCCCCCCGCGGCGAGGGCGCCGAACCCGCCGACGAAGCCACCGAACCCGCCGACGAAGCCACCGTCCCCCGCGACGAAGCCACCGCCCCCCGCGACGAGAGCGCCGAACCCGCCGACGGGGCAACAGCCGCCCCGGCCCCTCGCCTGCGCCGCGTGCTCAGCCTCGGATGTGTGGTCGTTCTCCTCCTGGCCGGGGCCGGACTGCTGTTCCAGGCGCGGCAGTTGACCACGACCCCCGCCACGGCGAACCGGGCGCTCACCGACGCCTCCGAGACCACCCAAGTCATCGGAGACGTCAGCAACACGCTCGGCAAGGTCTTCTCGTACGCCGCCCAGGACACCAGTGCCACCGAGCAGGCGTCGAAGGAGTTGCTCAGCGGGCGGGCCGCCAGTCAATACGCCGCGCTCTTCGGCCAGTTGAGGCAGCGGGCCGCAGAGCAGAAGCTCAGCCTGACCACCCATGTCGTGCGGGCCGGTGTCACCCGGCTCACGCGCGACCGGGCGGAGCTGCTCGTCTTTCTCGACCAGCGGGCCCAGCGGGACTCAAGCGCCCCCACCACGGCCGCCGCCCAGCTGTCCGTCACCGCCCAACTCGACGCCGGGCACTGGCAGATCACCGACATCCGAGCCCGCTAGGACCCGGCCCGCCGCCGGGCCCCGCGAGAGGGAGCACGAAGAACATGGCACGCATGACGACCCAGCCCCTGCTCATCGCCGCGATGGCCCTCACCCTGCTCGCGGGCGGCTTCGCGGTGTGGGCCGGCTGGTCCTGGTACGGCGCGGCGCACGACGACTCGGCCGCCTACGCCGCCTCCCGGGACAAGGCGCTCGCGGCCGGCGAGCAGGCCGTGCAGAACCTCTCCACCCTCGACCACAACGACCTCGCGCATGGACTCGACATGTGGCAGGACTCCACCACCGGCGATCTGCACCAGCAACTGGCCGACGGGCGGAGCGAGTTCGAGAAGCAGGTGCAGCAGGCGCAGACGGTCACCACGGCCAAGGTCCTGGACGGCGCGGTCACCGAGCTCGACGACCGGGCGGGCAAGGCCCGGGTGATGGTGGCGCTGCGCATCACCGTGCAGGCGCCCAAGGAGAAGCCCGCGGCCAAGGACAGCAGGATGCTCGGCGAACTCACCCGTACCGCGAGCGGCTGGAAGCTGAGCGCCCTCGGCCAGGCGCCGGTCGGCAACAGCGCGGCCAACTGACCACCCACCCCAACCCGGACAGGAGCCGCACATGTCGACGACCCGTCACCTGGTCAACCGTCAGCGCCGACTGGCCAGCGCTGGCGCCGCCCGCGTTGCCACCGAGGCCGTGCCGCAGGAGAGGGCGAGCACCCTCGACCCAGCGCGGAGGAAGCCGAGTCCGCGGGCCGAGGAGCCGCCGCAGGAGGCCGTGGAGCCGTCCCGCCGGCGCCGCCTTCCCGGGACCGGGACAGCCGCTCGGGCCAGGTTGCGCCGTGTGCTGTCCGTGCGCGCCCCGGCCGTCCTGTGCGTCCTGGTCGTCCTGCTCGGCGGATTCGCCGCGTTCGCCGCCGCCCGGGCCGACTCGCTGGGCTCCGACCCGGCCGTCCGGAACGCGGCGCTCACCGATCCGGCCCGTACCAGCGAGGTCAAGGGGCAGACCGAGAAGGCCGTCGCCGCGCTGTTCTCGTACAACTACGCCGATTCCGGGCCGGCGGACAAGGCGGCCTCAACTCTGCTCACCGGCAAGGCGGTTCAGCAGCATCGCGACATGCTGGCGGCGGTGCGGGCGCAGGGCAAGGACCAGAAGCTGGTGCTGACGACCACGGTGACCGAGAGCGGTGTGGAGATGATCGACGGCTCCCGCGCCCGGGTCCTGGTCTACGCCGACCAGAGCAGCACGCGCACCGCGGGCAAGAAGCCCGAAACGACGTATGCCGCCGCGATGTTCGCCGTCGACGTGGCGCGCGGGAGCGGCGGCACCTGGCAGATCTCCGGCATCGACACCTTCGGGCAGGGATCGTGAAACCCTCGACGCACCTCATCCACCTACGGCGCCTCTCGCTTCTCGCGGGCCGAAAGCGGTTGCGGCGCGGGGTCACGGGCACCGCGGTCGTCGCCGTCGCGGTGGCCGCGCTCAGCGCGTCCCAGGCCCCGGGGCTGCTGCGTCCCGCGCCGCCGCACCCGGCCGAGCCCGCTGCCGCGGGACCGGCCGCGGGACCGGCCGCCGCCGTCCAGGCGGAGCCGCCGGCCGACGGTTCGTACCACACCGATCTCCCGCCGCTGGTGGCCACGCCGCACCCGGCGGGTGCCCCGCCCGTCGTGGGGGCTGTCGACCCGGTGTGGACCCAGGAGGGCATACCGGCCACGGTGCTCGCCGCGTACCAGCGGGCGGAGACCCGGCTGCGCGGGACCGAGCCGCGCTGCCATCTGCCCTGGCAACTGCTCGCGGCGCTCGGCAAGGTCGAGTCGGGGCACGCGGGCGGCGGCCGGGTCGACGCGCAGGGCACCACGCTCAGCCCGATCCTCGGACCGGTGCTCGACGGCGCGGGCTTCGCGAACATCGCCGACACCGACCACGGCGTCCTGGACGGCGACACCCGGCATGACCGTGCCGTGGGCCCGATGCAGTTCATCCCGTCCACGTGGGCGACATGGGGTCAGGACGGCAACGGGGACGGGCGCAAGGATCCCAACAACGTCTTCGACGCGGCGCTCGCCGCCGGGACGTACCTGTGTGCGGACGGGCGCGACCTGGCCGTCCCGGCGGATCTGGACCGTGCGGTGCTCGGCTACAACCACTCGGCCGACTATCTGCGCACGGTCCTGTCGTGGCTGGAGTTCTACCGCAGGGGCACCCACGCCGTGCCCGACGGCAAAGGAGTGCTGCCGAGCACGCCCGGCGCGGGCAGTGCCCAGCAGATCGGTGAGGACCGGGGCCACAAGCAGGGCGGCGGCATCGTGATCGGGCCGCAGCCGAGCGGCCGGCCCACACCGTCCGTCCCCACGCGCCCCGGAGGCAGCCCGTCGGCCTCGCAGCCCCCGAAGTCGCCGCCGCCCACGGCCTCGCCCTCCCCGTCCGCGCCCCCGTCCGGCAGTCCCGGCCCGTCGCCGTCGGGGAGTACGGGCCCGGGCCCCTCGCCTTCGGGCAGTCCGGGCCTGCCGGGCTGCGCCACCGGATCGCCCGCCGCCTCGCCGACCCCGCAGCCCACCGGAACACCCACCGGCCCGAGCTGCCCCTCACCCACCCCCTGACGGATCACCCCCTGACGACTCACGCACCCCCTGACGAAAGGACCTCCGCGAGGTCGTAGCGGACCGGCTCCTCCAGCTGGGCGTAGGTGCAGCTGCCGGGGGAGCGGTCCGGGCGCCAGCGGCGGAACTGCGCGGTGTGCCGGAACCGGTCGCCCTCCATGTGGTCGTACGCCACCTCCACCACCCGCTCCGGGCGCACGGCCACCCACGACAGGTCCTTCTTGCCGCTCCAGCGGCTGGGCGCGCCCGGCAGGCGGGCGCCCTCGTGTGCGGCCTCCTCGGCCCAGGAGGCCCAGGGGTGCCGCTCGGCGACCGGGTCGGCCATGAGCAGCGGGGCCAGCTCCTCGATCAGTTCCGCCCGCCGTTTCATCGGGAAGGCCGCGCACACCCCGACGTGCTGGAGCGCGCCCCCGTCGTCGTACAGGCCGAGCAGGAGCGAGCCGACCACGGGGCCGCTCTTGTGGTGGCGGTAGCCGGCCACCACCACGTCCGCCGTGCGCTCGTGCTTGATCTTGTACATGAGCCGGGCGTCGGGCCGGTAAGGGAGATCGAGGGGCTTGGCGACGACCCCGTCGAGCCCGGCGCCCTCGTACTGCTCGAACCACCGCCGGGCGACCTCGATGTCGGTGGTCGCGGGCGCGAGATGGACCGGCGCGGTGATGCCCTTCAGCGCCTCGGTGAGCAGTGCGCGCCGCTCGGCCAGCGGGGTGTCGAGCAGTGAGGTGTCGCCGAGGGCGAGCAGGTCGAAGGCGATGAAACTGGCCGGCGTCTGTTCGGCCAGCAGCTTCACCCGGGACGCGGCGGGGTGGATGCGTTCGCTGAGCCGGTCGAAGTCGAGGCGGCCGCCGTGCGCGACGACGATCTCGCCGTCCATCACACAGCGCTCGGGCAGCCGCTCCTCCAGGGCTGCCGCAAGCTCCGGAAAGTACCGGGTCAGGGGCTTGCCGTTGCGGCTGCCGATGACGATCTCGGGCCCGTCGCGGTGCACGATCGCCCGGAATCCGTCCCACTTGGCCTCGTAACTCATCCCGGGCGGGATCTTCGCCACGGACTTGGCGAGCATCGGCTTCACAGGTGGCATCACCGGGAGATCCATACAACCGATTCTCACCGATATGCGGCATCGGTGCCCGCCGCCTACCGTGGCCTGCATGGGCAAGGGCGAGGCGATCGAGCTGGAGGCCGGCGGGCGGACCGTGCGGCTGTCCAATCCGGACAAGGTCTATTTCCCGGAGCCCGGCTACACCAAGCTGGACGTGGCGCGCTACTACCTGGCGGTCGCCGACGGCATCACGCGCGCCCTGCGCGACCGGCCCACCACCCTGGAGCGCTACCCCGACGGCGTCGACGGGGAGTCGTTCTTCCAGAAGCGGGCGCCCAAGAACCTTCCCGACTGGATCCCGACCGCCCGCATCTCCTTCCCCAGCGGCCGGCACGCCGACGAGATCTGCCCCACCGAGCCCGCCGCCGTACTGTGGGCCGCCCAGCTCGGCTGTCTCACCTTCCACCCCTGGCCGGTACGCCGCGAGGCGACCGACCACCCCGACGAACTGCGGATCGACCTCGACCCGCAGCCCGGTACCGACTTCGACGACGCGGTCCCGGTCGCCCATGAACTACGCGCCCTGCTGGGCGAGTTGGGGATCACGGGCTATCCCAAGACATCGGGCGGGCGGGGCATCCACGTCTTCGTGCCGATCGAACCGCGCTGGACGTTCACCGAGGTGCGACGCTGTGCCATCGCGATCGGCCGGGAGCTGGAGCGCCGGATGGCGGGGCGGGTCACCACCGCCTGGTGGAAGGAGGAGCGCGGCGAGCGGATCTTCGTGGACTACAACCAGACCGCCCGCGACCGCACCATCGCCTCCGCCTACTCGGTACGCCCCAAGCCGCAGGCCCCGGTGTCCGCGCCGCTGCGCTGGGACGAGCTCGACGACGTCCACCCCCAGGACTTCACCCTGCGCACCATGCCCGCGCGCTACGCCGAACTCGGCGATCTGCACGCCGGCATGGACGACCACGCCTTCGGGATCGAACCGCTCCTGGAACTCGCCGAGCGGGACGAGCGCGACCACGCGCTCGGCGACCTGCCGTACCCGCCGGACTACCCCAAGATGCCGGGGGAGCCCAAGCGGGTACAGCCGAGCCGTGCCAAGGACAAGGAGCGCGGCGCCGGTCCAGCCGACGACAAGTAGCGCGGGCCTGGTTCAGGCGGCCGCGACCGGCGAGGCCAGCTCGAAGTCGGCGGCGTCGACGCCGCCCTCCTTGGTGTCGTCGTTGGCGAACACGAACGACTCGATGGGGACGCCCCGTTCGTCGCTGAGCGCGGCCACCAGCTCCTGCACCACGACCGTCTCCAGGACGACCCGGACGCTGGGCGAGGTACGCGGCAGGCGTACGACGCCGAGGCTGTCGGCCGGGTCGACGTCCTGGGTGGTGACCAGGAGGGTGAGATGGCCGGCCGAGGAGAGCGAGCGGGCCAGCTCCACTTCGCGGCCGTCACCGAACACGAGGTGCAGGGTGTTGCCCGCCGACTCCATCTCGCCGTGCAGGTAGTTGCGCGTGACCGAGGCCGCGGCCGGCATCCGGGGCACTTCGCGCAGCAGCAGAGCCGCCTCCTCGGCGCTGACCCGGGAGGCGCCGGAGGCCACGCAGTCGGCCGCGACGCAGCGGGCCGCGCGGTCGCGCAGCGCGGCGACCACCTCGGCCGCGCGGGCCCGGACGCCCGCCATGTGGGGGGCGATGCCGTCCCACGGGTCGTCCGCCCGGCCCGCTATCGCCCCGGCGATCAGGTCGAGGGCCACGACCGTGGCGGTGAAGCCGATGGTCGAGGCGTACGAGTCCGGCTCATTGCCCATGTCGACGGTCAGGCCGGCGAGTTCGCCCAGCGGCGACGGCGTGACGTTGAGGACGGCGAGCGTCGGCACGCCCTCGGCCGCCTTGAACGCGGCGATCGTCTCCGAGCTGCGGCCGCCCTGCGAGACCCCGATCAGGAGGTCGGTGTCGAAGCCGCGCAGCCCGTCCTCGATCTCGCTGGCAAGCACCCGCTGGGCCGGTACGCCGTGGCCGCGGAGCACCTCGACCGGGACGGCGAGCGCCGCGTAGGAGGCGCCGATCCCGGCAAGCAGCGGGCGCCGGGCCGCGCGCAGCGTTTCCAGGGCCGGCCCGTCGAGCTGCCGGCGCACATGGTCGATCACGCGCTCCAGAGCCTGCGGCTGGCCACTTTGGCCGTCGAGGAAGGTGATACGCGATCCGGACATGGAGGAATCCTTTCGTGGGCCCCGCCGGGTGCGGACGGCGGGGGCGCTGAACGAGTGCGAGCGGGTGGTGCGATCAGGCCTTGGAGGCCGGATCGTCCTCCACGGCGGCGCGCGAGGGAATGGCGTCGGGGGAGCGCACGGGAGTGTCCGCAGGTGCGTCGGTGGATATGCCGCCGGATATGCCGCCGGCCTCGGCGGCTTCGTCCTCGACGGGTTCGCGGCCCGGCGTCGGCAGATTGAACCGCACGATCGCGAACCGGAAGATCACGTAGTAGAGCGCGGCGAACGCGAGCCCGATGGGGATCAGGAGCCAGGGCTTGGTGGCGATGCCGTAGTTGACGACGTAGTCGATCGCGCCGGAGGAGAAGCCGAAGCCGTCCCGGATGCCCAGCGCGTAACAGACCGCCATGGAGACGCCGAACAGCAAGGCGTGGATGGCGTACAGGAGCGGGGCCACGAACATGAAGCTGAACTCGATGGGCTCGGTGACGCCGGTGACGAAGGAGGTCAGCGCGACCGAGATCATCATGCCCTTGACCATGGTGCGGTTCTCGGGCCGTGCGGTGTGCGCGATCGCGAGGGCGGCGGCCGGCAGCGCGAACATGTAGATCGGGAAGCCGCCGGTCATGAACTGGCCCGCGGTCGGGTCGCCGGCCAGGAAGCGCGCGATGTCGCCGTGGACCTCGGCGCCGGTCTGCGGATTGACGTAGGTGCCGGCGTCGAACCAGGGGAAGACGCTGAAGAAGTGGTGCATCCCGATCGGGATCAGCGCCCGGACCACCAGGCCGAAGATGCCCGCGCCCCAGGCGCCGGTGCCCACCAGCCACTCGCCGAAGTGGTAGAACCAGCCGCCCACGGTCGGCCAGATGACACCGAACACGATGCCCACGGCGACGCCCGCGAAGGCGCAGAGGATCGGCACCAGCCTGCGGCCGCCGAAGAAGCCCAGCCATTCGGGGAGCTTGGTGCGGCTGAAGCGCTGGTAGAGCAGGGCCGCGATGAGTCCCATGACGATGCCGCCGAACACCTTGGCGTCCAGCGGCTTGCCGTCCACGCCCTTGGGGAACGCCTCGCTGGCGAGGACCGCCTTGAAGACGAGGTAGCCGACCGCGGCGGCGAGCGCGGTGGAGCCGTCCGCCTTCTTGGCGAAGCCGATGGCCACGCCGATGGCGAAGAGCAGCGGCAGATAGTCGAAGACGGTCTGTCCGCCGGCGGCGAGGACGATGCCGAGCTTGCGGATCAGTTCGGGGAAGTTCTCGCGGCCGAGCAGGTCCGGACCGCCCAGGCGGACCAGGAGCGCCGCCGCGGGGAGGGTGGCCACCGGAAGCATCAGGCTGCGCCCGATGCGTTGCAGGACCGCCATGACGCCGGCGCCGCCGCGCTTCTTGCCGGCTGCCTTCCCTTGAGCCGTACTCATCCGTGTTCCTCCATCGTGCAAGCGGTCCCGTGGCCATCCAGGGGCGTGGCCGTCGAGCCGGTCGGCCGCCGGGTCTCGCCGGGTGCCGCAGCCCAAAGGTATGCAGTGGTATTCGAGTGGTCAATAGTGGTCTGCTCAGATTTTTTCGCGATGACCTAAGACCCGGGACGCTGGGCCCGTGCGCTGCGGCGGAGCCAGTGGTATGCGGTGGTATGCTCCGGGGATCCCGCTGGAGGTTCCCGATGAGCGCCGACGCCACCCCCGCCCGCCCCGCCCCCTTCCCCGAGCGGGGCAGCGGACCGGCCCCCCTGTGGGCCCAGACCGCCCGGCTGATCCAGGACGAGATCGAGCGGCGCGGCCTGGCCGCCGGCGCCCGGCTGCCGGCCGAGCGAGAGCTGGGCGAGCGGCTCGACATCTCCCGGGTCACCCTGCGCAAGGCCCTCGCCCACCTCGTGGACCAGGGCCTGGTGACGGCCTCGCACGGGCGCGGCTGGTTCGTGGCGGCGCCGGTGGCGCCCAGGGAGTGGCCCAACGACCTGGAGTCGTTCACCACGACGGCCCGCCGCAAGCACATGCGACCCAGCTCCCTCGTCCTGCACCAGGAGCTGCGCCCCGCCACCCTGGACGACGCCGACCGGCTCGACGTGCCGGCCGGTGCGCCGCTGCTGCGCCTGGAGCGCGTGCGGCTGCTCGACGACGTACGCATCGCGGTCGACCGGACCCTGCTGGTGGCCTCGTTCGCGCCCGGTCTGGAAGAGGTCGACTTCACCGGGGCCTCGCTCTTCGCCGAACTGCACGCCAGGGGCGTCGAGTTGGACCGCTCCGAGACCACCATCGAGGCGCGCGGAGCCGGCCGCGAACTGGCCGAGCACCTCGCGATCGAGCCGGGCTCGCCCGTGCTCGCCCTGGACCAGACGATCTACGCGCGGGACCAGCGCCCCGTGCTGCTCTCGACCGTGGAGTACAGCGGGGACCGCTACCGGCTGCGCACCACACTCCAGCCACGCTGACACGCCCGCGCGGCCCGGAGCGCCGCCGGTGGGCGCGAAGCGGAGGGCCCAACGTCCCCGGTGCGCCCGCGCGGGACGTACGGCCCGGACCGAGGACCCGGACGATGCGCCCCGCGCGACGGCCGGCCGGACGTGATCGGCTCCGGCGTTCACCATTCGTTGACCGGACGTTGATCAGTGCCCGGCAGCGTGAACGCCATGCTGAACGACACCGTGACCACAGGCCAGGAACTCGGCTGGCAGGAGACCGCGTTGTGCGCCCAGGCGGGGCCCGAGTTCTTCTTCCCCGCCCCCGGCAGCTCGACCCGGGAGGCCAAACAGCTCTGCGGCGCCTGCGAACAGCGCAAGGCCTGCCTCGAATACGCCCTGGCCAACGACGAGCGATTCGGGGTGTGGGGCGGCCTGTCCGAGCGGGAGCGGATGACGCTGCAACGCGCCCGGCAGCGTTGAGGGTCCGCCCCGGCCGCCCGGGTTCCGCCGCCGCGTGCGAGCCGGAGCGTGCGAGCCGGAGCGTGCGAGGTCCCCTGGCGTCGCGCCGCCCCCGCGGTCCATGCTGGCCCCGCGACCACCCGCCGCGGGGCCTCGGCCGGACATGCCTCCCCGCGTCCTTCAACCACGCGGAAACGGGGCCGAGTTGAGCACACGGGAAGCAGCGGACGGCGCGCGGTACGACTACATCGTGGTGGGCGCCGGATCGGCGGGGTGCGTCGTCGCGGCGCGCCTCTCGCAGGACCCCACCGTCCGGGTGGCCCTCGTCGAGTCCGGGCCGCGCGACCGCAGGCGCGAGATCAGGGTTCCGGCAGCCTTCCCCAGGCTCTTCAAGACGTCCTACGACTGGCACTTCACCACCGCGAAGCAGCAGGCGCTCGGCGGCCGCGAACTGTACTGGCCGCGCGGCCACACCCTGGGCGGCTGCTCCTCGATCAACGCCATGATGTGGGTGCGCGGCCACCGCGACGACTACGACGCCTGGGGCGCGGCGGCCGGCCCCGAGTGGTCCTACGACCGGCTCGTACGCCATTTCCGGCGCGCCGAACACTGGACGGGGCCCGCATCCGAGGCCGGCACGGTCCACGGCCAGGACGGGCCGCTGTTCGTCTCGCCCCAGCGCGACCCCAACCCGACGACCGCCGCGTTCCTGGCCGCCTGCCGCGCGGCCGGCCTGCCCGAACTGCCCGAGCTGAACGCCCCGGACCACTCGGGCTGCGCGAGCACCCCGGTCAACCAGTACCGCGGCCGCCGCTGGAGCGCCGCGGACGGCTATCTCGCGCCCGCCGCCCGCCGGCCCAACCTGGACGTCCTCACCGGAGTCCGGGTGAGCGGGTTGCGGTTCGAGGGCTCCCGGGTCACCGGCGTGACCACCGCGCAACGGCCGGGACCGCTCACCGCCCGGCGCGAGGTGATCCTCTGCGCCGGCGCCATCGGCTCGCCCCAGCTGCTCATGCTGTCCGGCATCGGCGACCCCGAGCGGCTGCGCGCCGCGGGCATCACCGTGCGGGCCGCCTCACCCGAGGTGGGGCGGCACCTCCAGGACCATCTGTCGTACGGGGTCACCGTGCGCTGCCCCCGCCCCGTCACCCTCACCGGTGCCGACTCGCCCGCCAACCTCGCCCGCTATCTGCTGCGCCGCCGGGGCCCGCTCACCACCAATGTCGGCGAGGCCGTCGCGTTCCTGCGCACCGACCCCCGACTCGCCGCCCCCGACATCGAGTTGGTCTACGCGCCGGGCCCGTTCATCAACCACGGCCTGACCCCCGTCGGCGAGCACGGGCTCACCATCGGCGTGGTCCTGCTCCAGCCCGCGAGCGAGGGCCGTGTCGACCTGGCGGGCACCGACGTGTCGACCCCGCCCCGCATCGACCCCGGCTACCTCACCGCTCCCGAGGACCTGCCGCGTCTGATGACCGGGATCCGCAGGGCCGAGGAACTGTTCGCGGGCGCCGCCCTCGCCCCGTACGTCTCGGGGCCGATGGCGCCCTATCCGGGACCGGTCGACGACGAGCGGCTCGCGCGGAGCGTGCGGGAGAGTGCCGAGACGCTCTACCACCCGGTCGGCACCTGCCGCATGGGCGGCGACGAGGGCTCGGTCACCGACCCCCGGCTCCGGGTCAGGGGAGTGGCGGGGCTGCGCGTCGTGGACGCCTCGGTCATGCCGCGCATCACCCGCGGGCACACCCACGCGCCCACCGTGGCGATCGCCGAGCAGGCCGCCGAGATGATCCGCCAGGACGCCCGCTGAACGCGCCGGGCCGGTACGGGAGATCCCGTACCGGCCCGGCGCCGTCGCCCGCGGGTCAGGCGCGGGCGGCCATCCGCGCCTTGCGCGCGGCGAGCTTCTCGTCGAACTTGGCCGCCTCGCTGTCGAGCCCGCCCATGTACAGGCCGAGCTCCTCCTGGGCCTTGAGGCCCTCGGGGCCGAGCCCGTCGATCTCCAGGACCTTGAGGTAGCGCAGGACCGGCTGGAGCACGTCGTCGTGGTGGATCCGCATGTTGTAGATCTCGCCGATCGCCATCTGCGCCGCCGCCCGCTCGAAGCCCGGCATGCCGTGCCCGGGCATCCGGAAGTTCACCACGACGTCGCGCACCGACTGCATCGTGAGGTCCGGGGCGATCTCGAAGGCCGCGCCCAGCAGATTGCGGTAGAAGACCATGTGCAGGTTCTCGTCGGTGGCGATCCGCGCCAGCATCCGGTCGCAGACCGGGTCGCCGGACTGGTGGCCGGTATTGCGGTGCGAGACCCGGGTCGCCAGCTCCTGGAAGGCGACGTAGGCCACCGAGTGCAGCATCGAGTGCCGGTTGTCCGACTCGAAGCCCTCGCTCATGTGGGCCATGCGGAACTGCTCCAGCTTGTCCGGGTCCACCGCGCGCGAGGCCAGCAGGTAGTCCCGCATCACGATGCCGTGGCGGCCCTCCTCGGCGGTCCAGCGGTGCACCCAGGTGCCCCAGGCGCCGTCGCGGCCGAACAGCGAGGCGATCTCGTGGTGGTAACTGGGCAGGTTGTCCTCGGTGAGCAGATTGACCACCAGGGCGATCTTCCCGAGGTCGGTGACCTTGGACTGCTGGGGGTCCCAGGCCTCCCCGTCCTCGAAGAAGCCGGGGAAGTTGCGGGCGTCCGACCACGGCACGTAATCGTGCGGCATCCAGTCCTTGGCGACCTTGAGGTGCCGGTTGAGCTCGTTTTCGACTACCTCTTCCAGCGCGAACAGCAGCCGGGCGTCGGTCCACGCGTCCGAACTGCCGAGGTGGGGAGAAGTGATCGTCACGGGGGTGCTCCAGGGGGACGGAAACAGGGGACGGCAGGCTTACCTACGCATACGTAGGTTACGAGACCGTAGGTTAAGGCGGCCGTAAGCCCCAGCCAAGCCCGGCTTCCCCTTCGTCCGACTACGTTCCGCTATATCCGCAGGTCGCTGACGCCGAACGAGAGGCAAGTCACCTCCTGGAGGCGCTGGAGGCGCTGGAGGGCAGGGGGCGGGGGCCGGGATCCGGCCCGGCCCCCCGCCCTGCCCGGCGGTCCGGTCAGCGCCCGCGCGGGCCGCCCCGCACCTCCTCCGCCGAGGTGTCGGTGAGCTCACCGTCGAGCAGCAGCCAGCGGGTGACGCCGATCGACTCCAGGAACGGCACGTCGTGGCTCGCCACGATCAGCGCGCCCTCGTAGGCGTCGAGCGCGGCCTGGAGAGCGCGCACACTCGCCATGTCCAGGTTGTTCGTGGGCTCGTCCAGCATCAGGAGCTGCGGTGCGGGCTCCGCGAGGAGCAGCGCCGCGAGGGCCGCCCGGAAGCGCTCTCCGCCGGACAGCGTCCCGGCCGGCTGGACGGCCCGGGCCCCCTTGAACAGGAAGCGGGCAAGGCGGGCCCGGATGGCGTTGTCGGTCGCGCCGGGCGCGTAGCGGGCCACGTTCTCCACCACGCTCAGCGCGTCGTCCAGCACGTCGAGGCGCTGCGGCAGGAACCGCAGCGGCACCTGGGCCACCGCCTCGCCCGCCACCGGCTCCAGCTGTCCGGCGAGCGTGCGCAGCAGTGTGGTCTTGCCCGCGCCGTTGCGGCCGACCAGCGCGATCCGTTCCGGACCGCGCACCTCCAGCTCGCCCTCCACCCGCGCCCCGTAAGGGAGTCGGAGCTCCCGCAGGGTCAGCACGGAGCGGCCCGGGTGAACCTTGGTGTACGGCAGCTCGATGCGGATCTCGTCGTCGTCGCGCACCGCCTCCACTGCCTGGTCCAGCCGTTCGCGCGCCTGGTCGAGCCGTTCGCTCTGCAGGATGCGGTGCTTTCCGGCCGAGACCTGCGCCTCGCGCCTGCGGTTGTTCGCGACGATCCTCGGCACCACCTTGTTGTCGTAGCTCTTCTGCCCGTACCGCTGACGCCTAGCCAACTTGACGTTGGCGTCAGACAGTTCGCGCTTCTGGCGCTGCACATCGGCCTCGGCCACCCGGACCATCCGCTCGGCCGCGTCCTGCTCGGCCCGCAGGGCCTCTTCATAGGCGGTGAAGTTGCCGCCGTACCAGGTGAGTTGGCCCTCGCGCAGATCGGCGATGCGGTCCACCCGGTCGAGCAGTTCGCGGTCGTGGCTGACCACCACGAGCACTCCGCTCCACGCGTCGACCGCCGCGTACAGGCGCTGACGGGCGGACAGGTCAAGGTTGTTGGTGGGTTCGTCGAGGAGCAGGACGTCAGGGCGGCGCAGCAGCAGCGCGGCGAGCCGCAGCATGACCGACTCGCCGCCCGAGACCTCGCCGATCGTGCGGTCCAGGCCGATGGAGCCGAGGCCGAGCTGGTCGAGCGTGGCCCGGGCCCGCTCCTCGACGTCCCAGTCGTCGCCCACCGTCTCGAAGTGCCGCTCGTCCGCATCACCGCCCTCGATGGCGTGCAGCGCGGCGCGGACCGCGTCGATGCCGAGGGCCTGATCCACCCGGAGGGTGGTGTCCAGGACCAGGTTCTGCGGCAGGTAGCCGACTTCACCGGTGGTCCTGATGCTGCCCTCGCTCGGTGTGAGGACACCGGCGATGAGCTTCAACAGGGTTGACTTTCCGGATCCGTTGAGGCCGACGAGCCCGGTACGGCCGGGGCCGATGGCGAGCTGGAAGTCCGCGAACACCTCGGTGCCGTCCGGCCAGGCGAAGGACAGCGCGGCCGAGCCGATCTGAGGGGGGAAGGATGACATACGGGTCTCCCGGTTGCGGGGAAGGAAAGGGGCAACGGGGGTTCTGAGACACCGCTCAGGGCAGGAAAACGGCCCTGGTCGTGAAGGGAGGACATCGCTCGGAGGCAGAGGTCACACCGGGACGCGCGACACGGAAGAGAGTGCGCGAAACGGTGTCTCAGGGGCCTCAGACGAGCAACGTCCTACTCCGATCGACGACAACAGGGCCAGGCACGAAGCTACGCCGCCGCCGAACGGTCGCGCAAACCATTTAAGGGCGACCCGGATGTGCAACGGCCGCGTGGGGGACGAGCGCGGGAGCGGGCGCGGAATCGCTGGGGCTCTTTGGGCCGCCGCCCACGGACGGCGCGGCTGCCGTGCGGGCGAGGTGGCGCGGCGCACCGCCGCGACCGGGCAGGAGCGGAGGCGGTGCGGAAGGGGCGGCGGCGGAGCCGGTTCTTGCGGGAGGACCGGTGAGGGGGCCGGGTTGGTTCAGCAGGCGTCGCGCAGCAGCGCGGCGAGGTCTCCGTCCAGGTCGAGGTGCTGGTGTTCGCGGCCGGTCGGGACCAGGTGCTGGGCGCGCTTGAGGAAGCGGCGCACTTCGGAGGTGCGTATGTGGACCATGGCGACGCCCTCGCGGGCGTGGAATTCGAGCACCGTGCGGTCGTATCCGTACGGCCGCACCCGGACGTCGCCCACCCCGGCGGCCGCCTCGACGCCCACTTCGAGCAGCTCGCGGGCGAACTCCCAGGAGACCTCGGTGCCTTCGAGGGTGGCCGGCGCGGGGAACGCCATGTGCACGGCGAAGGGATCCTCGGGGTCGTAGCGGAGCGTCGCGGGCACGGTTTCCATGCGCGGCGCGGACGCGATCAGGCGCACCTGGACGGGCTGCTCGATGACGGTGGACAAAGCCCAGCTCCCTCAACCTCGGGGGTTCTCTCCTGCCGCCCGGAAAGACGTCGAAATTCAGCGTTCCGTGCACCGGAGGTTCACGTGACCTGTGTCACGGCCCGGGCGGCGGATTCGGCGCACCATCCGGATTGCTCGTAACAGGTCTGGTTCCCGGTCTCACGGCAGCCACACGGCCGCACGTCCGTCTCTTCCGGCTCGATTCTTTCGGTCGCCGGGGGTCGGTTCGGCTCGCTCCGGGCGGGTTCGAGGGCTTCCATCCGATTCGGCCCGACTCGGTAGCGGTGCTGTACGCGGCGACGGATGCGCGGTGCGCCCCGCCTACGTCTCGGAGCCGGGCGCTCGGGAACCCGTGACGTAGGCACCCTGGACGGGCGGGGCGGGCTGGGGCTAGCTTCCGACGCCATGAGGTCCATGGGGAAGACGAGACGCGTGCTGGCGGCGGGGCTGGGCGGGTTGGTGCTCGCGGCGGCGATGACCGCGCCGGCCCAGGCGCAAGGGCAAGGACAGCGGCAGGGGCAGGGGCAGGGGCACGGCGCGGTGGCGTGGCAGGTGAAGGACACCGGGACCGACGCCCGATTCCGGGGACTCGCGGCGGTGAGCCGGTCGACCGCCTGGGTGGCGGGCACCAAGGGGACGGTCCTGAAGACCTCCGACGGCGGCCGCACCTGGAAGAACGTGTCGCCGCCCGGCGCGGAGGGCCTGGAGTTCCGGGACGTCGAGGCCTTCGACGGGCGGCGCGCGGTGGTCCTCGCGATCGGCGAGGGCGAGGCGTCCCGGGTCTATCGCACCGAGGACGGCGGGGCCACTTGGAGCGAATCGTTCCGCAACACCGACCCGAAGGCGTTCTACGACTGTCTGGCCTTCTTCGACCCGCGGCACGGCCTGGCGGTGAGCGACCCCGTCGACGGCAAGTACCGCATCCTGTCCACCGCGGACGGCGGCCGCTCCTGGAAGGTCCTGCCGAACCGGGGGATGCCGGCCGCCCTGCCGGGCGAGGCGGGGTTCGCCGCGAGCGGCCAGTGTCTGGTCACGTCCGGGTCGCGCGACGTCTGGCTTGCGACCGGGGGCGGCGCGACCGGCCGCGTCCTGCACTCCGATGACCGCGGGCTCACCTGGACCGCCGCCGAGTCCACCCTTCCCGCCGGTGACCCGGCCCGCGGGGTGTTCGGCCTCGCCTTCCGCGACCGTACGCACGGGCTCGCGGTCGGCGGCGACTACCGGGCGGACCAGCCGTCGCCCAGGGCCGCCGCCGTCTCGGGCGACGGCGGCCGCACCTGGCGCCCGTCGGCCGCCCCGGTCGCCGCCTACCGCTCGGGCGTCGCCTGGCTGCCGCACTCCCGCTCGGCCGCGCTCGCCGTCGGGCCGACCGGCACGGACCTGACCCGCGACGGGGGCCGCACCTGGCGGACCGTGGACACCGGTTCCTTCGACACCGTCGACTGCACGGGCGACGGCGCGTGCTGGGCGGCGGGGGAGCGGGGCCGGGTGGCCCGACTGGGGCCGCCTTCCTCGCCGGCCTCGCCTTCCCCTTCGGCCGACTAGTTGCCCAACTGCTGCTGGAACGCGCCGAGTTGAGGTGCCACCTTGGTCGCGCGGAACTCGGTGATCCGATAGGTGCAGAGCTGGTTGACGAGGAAGGGGTCGCTCGCGACGAGGCGCTCGATCGCCGCGCGATCGTCCCCGACCGCCAGGATGATCCCGCCGTCGCGCGGCTCCTTGCGCCCGGAGGCGATGAAGGTGCCCGCGCCGTACTGGGCGTCCAGCCAGGCGACGTGGTCGGCGAGGGAGGCGTCGATGCGGTGGAGGGGGGCGGTGTAGGTCAGCTCCAGTACGAACATGATCGCCAGGCTAGCCCTCCCCGGCGGGTGGCCCCCTGGGGGGGGCTTCCGCGTGTGGATCGGCGGCTGCGCTTGTCGCGTGCGGATCGTGGAGGGGTGCTCGCGCAGTTCCCCGCGCCCCTGGACGTGTGGGGTGGGGTGGGCCGGGGTCGAATCGGTCGCGTCCACGTCGGGGCTGGAGCAACTGGGCGTCTGCTGCTGGTCCGGGCCGGTGTTGGTGCTGGTGGGGGGGCGGGGAACTGCGCGATCGGCCATGCACGGTCTGCGGACGAGTAGTGCTCCCCTGTGGGGCTTTCGCTTCCGCGTGCGGTGTGTCGCGTGCGGATCGTGGAGGGTTGCTCGCGCAGTTCCCCGCGCCCCTGTAGGGCGCCCGGCGTCGGAGTGGTCCGGCCCCGTGGCGGAGCCGCGCACGGCGGGGTGGCCTACGCTGAGGCGTCATGGAGATCATCACGGGGGTTCCGGACGGGTGGCCCCGCGACGAGGAGGCCGCGCTCGCCGTGCAGGACGAACTGCGCGGCAGGGTCGTGCTCGACGAGCCCGGGCCCGCGCCCGGCACGGGGCTCGTCACCGGTGTGGACGTCGCCTACGACGACGAGCGCGACCTGGTCGTGGCGGCCGCCGTCGTGCTGGACGCGGTGACCCTGGAGGTCGTCGAGGAGGCCACCGCCGTGGGCAGGGTGGCCTTCCCCTACGTGCCGGGACTGCTCGCGTTCCGCGAGATCCCCACCGTGCTCGCCGCCCTGGAGCGGCTCGACTCCGGTCCGGGGACGGTGGTTTGCGACGGGTACGGGCTCGCCCACCCCCGCCGCTTCGGCCTGGCGAGCCACCTCGGCGTGCTCACCGGGCTTCCCGTCATCGGCGTCGCGAAGAACCCGTTCACCTTCACCTACGACCAGCCGGGCCCCCGCCGCGGCGACAACTCCCCGCTGCTGGCCGACGACGGCACCGAGGTCGGCCGTGCGCTGCGCACGCAGGACGCGACGAAGCCCGTCTTCGTGTCGGTCGGCCACCGGGTGAGCCTGGAAGGGGCCTGCGCCCACACCCTCGGGCTCGCCCGGCGCTACCGCCTCCCCGAGTCCACCCGGCACGCCGATTCGCTGTGCCGCCGGGCACTCAAAGAGGCCCAAGAGGCCCAAGAGACCACGGGCTGAGGCCAGTTGGGTACCGGCGGGGTACCCGGCCGGGACGGCGGCGGGGGGCCGATCGGGCGTGCCGCGGCACTCAGCGGGTGTCGGCCACCCGGAAGCGCATCCCGGCCGCGCGCAGCCGCTCGGTCAGGGCGGGGCCCATCGCGGTGGCGGGCGTCAACTGGCCCGTCAGCTGCGGCAGTTCGTCGAAGGCGAGGCTGAGCGCTCCCTCGGCGAGGATCTTGGCCGTCTCGTCGTAGCCGGGGTCGCCGCCCGACACCTCGGTGAAGACCCGCCGTCCACCGCCCTCGCCGACGAAGCGGACCGTGAACCAGCTGCGCCGGCGCCGCGCCTCGTCCGGCCCGTTGCCCGCCTCGTAACGCCCCATCAACCACGCGCGCGCAGGCGGCAGTTGGGTGACCGCGGCGACGGCGCCCACCGCCGCCACCCCGCCGATCGCCACCGGAAGGTGCTTGACCGCGGCGAAGTGCCGGTAGCGGAAGTCCGGCCCGTAGCGGTCGTCCGCGGTCGCCGACCGGGCGATGATCTGCGGGTCGATCGTGGGCATGGGCAGCGCCCAGGTGCCGGTCTCCTTGCTGAAGTGCGGGGCGCCGAGCGGCGCGCGGGCGCGCCGGCCCACCAGCCGCGGCTCGTGCAGCCGGCGCTCGCGGGCGGCCCGCGCGGTCTGCGCGCCCCGGCCCAGCGCGGTCAGCGCGGAGGCCAGTGTGCCGCCGGAGAACATCGCGTTGGTGCGTACGAAGCCGTCGACCCGCAGCGGCACCCCGGCCGGGAGCTGCCCCACGGTGAACTGGACCCCCAGGTCGTGCGGCACCGAGTCGAAGCCGCAGGCGTGCACCAGGCGCGCCCCGCGCTCGCGGGCCCGCGCGTCATGGCGTACGTACATCGTGTCCACGAACTCCGGCTCGCCGGTCAGGTCGAGATAGTCCGTACCCGCGTCGGCGCACGCCTCGACCAGGCCCTCGCCGTACCAGACATAGGGGCCGACGGTGGTGGCCACCACGCGCGCCGACCCGGCGAGCGCGCGCAGCGAGGCGGGGTCGGTCGAGTCGGCGGTGAGCAGGGACAGCGTGGCGCAGGCCGGGTTGAGTTCCGCCAGGCGCTCGCGCAGCCGCTCCAGCTTGGTGGGGTTGCGGCCCGCGATCGCCCACCGGCAGCCCTCGGGCGCGTGGGTCGCGAGATATTGGGCGGTCAGCGCTCCGACGAAGCCCGTCGCGCCGAACAGCACGATGTCGTAAGTGCGCTTCGAGGGTTCCACCGTGTGCCTCCGCGGGTCCGCTGCCGGGTGCTGCCGTCGGCCGATGCCGGGTTGTGAGGCTAGCGTGCGGCCCCCGCCGACGACACCTGGACCATCGGCCGTCAGGGGCAAGCCCGGCGTATCGGGGCAACCGGCGGCGCGGCGTCACGCGCACCTGCTGAGCGGTTGCTCATGGGGGCTTGTGCGGAGTGGAACGTGTTCTTAGCATCATTGATGTTACATCAGTTGTGTCACAGTGCTGGGGGCTTGATGACAGCGACAGGAACCGGCCCGCTCGCCGGGGTGCGCGTGGTCGAGCTGGCGGGCATCGGGCCGGGCCCGTTCGCCGCCATGCTCCTCGCCGACCTCGGCGCCGACGTGGTGCGGGTGGACCGCCCGGGCGGTGCCGGACTCGGCATCGACCCGGCGTACGACCTGACCAACCGCAACAAGCGCTCCGTGATCGTCGACCTCAAGGCGCCCGAGGGGCCCGGCCTGGTCCTCGACCTCGTGGAGCGGGCCGACATCCTCATCGAGGGCTACCGGCCCGGCGTCGCCGAGCGCCTCGGCGTCGGGCCCGAGCCGTGCCTGGGCCGCAATCCCCGGCTCGTCTACGGGCGGATGACCGGCTGGGGTCAGGAGGGCCCGCTCGCCCAGCGGGCCGGGCACGACATCGCGTACATCGCGATCACCGGCACCCTCGGCATGATCGGCGGCGCCGACGGCGGCCCGGTCGTGCCGGCCAACCTCGTCGGCGACTACGCGGGCGGCTCGCTCTACCTGGTCATCGGCGTCCTCGCCGCCCTCCAGCACGCGCGCGGCGGGGGAGCGGGCCAGGTCGTGGACGCGGCGATCGTCGACGGGACCGCCCACCTCGCCACGATGATCCACGGCATGCTGGCGGCCGGCGGCTGGCAGGACCGGCGCGGCGCCAACCTCCTCGACGGCGGCTGCCCCTTCTACGGCACCTACGAGACCTCCGACGGCCAGTACATGGCGGTCGGCTCCCTTGAGCAGCGGTTCTACGACGAGTTCACCGGCCTGCTCGGCATCCAGGAGGTGGCCCCCGCACGCAAGGACCTGGCCCGCTGGCCGGAGCTGCGCACCGTCATCGCCGAGCGGTTCCGCACCAGGACCCGCGAGGAGTGGACGGCCGTCTTCGAGGGCTCGGACGCCTGTGTCGCGCCCGTCCTGTCCCTCAAGGAGGCGCCGCAGCACCCGCACCTGGCGGCCCGCGCGACCTTCACCGCGCACGGCGGCACGACCCAGCCCGCCCCGGCGCCCCGCTTCTCCGCCACCCCCGGATCCATCCACCGGCCCCCCGCGCTGCCGGGCGCCGACACGGCGGACGTGGCCCGCGACTGGGACCTGCCGGAGCTCGCCCCGGGCCCGGCGTCGACTCCCGTACAGGAGGCTTGAGTTGAAACGGCAGATCTTCAGCGCCGAACACGAGGCGTTCCGCGAGACCGTCCGTACCTTCCTCGCCAAGGAGGTCCTGCCGCACTACGAGCAGTGGGAGAAGGACGGCATCGTCTCGCGGCAGGCGTGGCTGGCCGCCGGCAAGCAGGGGCTGCTCGGGCTCGCGGTGCCCGAGGAGTACGGGGGCGGTGGACAGGACGACTTCCGCTACAGCGCCGTCCTCGCCGAGGAGTTCACCCGCGCCGGGGCCGCCGGGCTCGCGCTCGGCCTGCACAACGACATCGTCGGGCCCTACTTGACCGGGCTCGCCACCGAGGAGCAGAAGCGGCGCTGGCTGCCCGGCTTCTGCGACGGCTCGCTGATCACCGCCATCGCGATGACCGAACCGGGCGCGGGCTCCGACCTCCAGGGCATCCGCACCACCGCCGAGGACAGGGGCGACCACTGGCTCCTGAACGGCTCCAAGACGTTCATCTCCAACGGCATCCTCGCCGACCTGGTCGTGGTGGTCGCCAGGACGACCCCCGAGGGCGGTGCGAAGGGCCTGTCCCTCATCGTCGTCGAGCGCGGCGCCGAGGGCTTCGAGCGCGGCCGCAACCTCGACAAGATCGGGCAGAAGTCGCAGGACACGGCCGAGTTGTTCTTCCACGACGTACGCGTCCCGAAGGACAATCTCCTCGGCGAGCTCAACGGCGCCTTCATCCATCTGATGACCAACCTCGCACAGGAGCGGATGGGCATCGCGGTCGCCGGAATCGCCGCCGCCGAACACCTCCTGGAGATCACCACGAGTTACGTCAAGGAGCGCGAGGCCTTCGGCCGGCCGCTGTCCAAGCTCCAGCACATCCGGTTCGAGATCGCCGAGATGGCCACCGAGTGCGCCGTCACCCGCACCTTCCTCGACCGCTGCATCGTCGATCACGCGGCCGGGGAACTGGACGCGGTCCATGCCTCGATGGCCAAGTGGTGGGCCACCGAACTGCAAAAGCGCGTCGCCGACCGATGCCTCCAACTCCACGGCGGATACGGCTACATGACCGAGTACCGGGTGGCCAAGGCCTTCACCGACGGCCGCATCCAGACGATCTACGGCGGTACGACCGAGATCATGAAGGAGATCATCGGCCGTTCCCTGCTCGGCTGATCCCGGCCTTCCCTCCCTCGTCCGTTCCGGCCGTTCCGCTCGGCCGTTCCTCCTCGGCCGACGCCACGCGGCCCCCGCCGCCGACCCCCGATCCCCGGAACCACCCTCATCCGAAAGGCCCCGACGTTGAGCACCGAAGCGTATGTGTACGACGCGATCCGCACCCCGCGCGGACGCGGCAAGGCCAATGGCGCCCTGCACGGGACCAAGCCGATCGACCTCGTCGTCGGCCTGATCCACGAGATCCAGGCGCGCTTCCCGGGCCTGGACCCGGCCGCCATCGACGACATCGTGCTCGGCGTCGTCGGCCCGGTCGGCGACCAGGGCTCCGACATCGCCCGGATCGCGGCGATCGCCGCCGGACTGCCCGACACGGTGGCCGGCGTCCAGGAGAACCGCTTCTGTGCCTCGGGCCTGGAAGCGGTCAACATGGCCGCCATGAAGGTCCGTTCGGGCTGGGAGGACCTGGTCCTCGCGGGCGGCGTCGAGTCCATGTCGCGCGTCCCGATGGCCTCCGACGGCGGTGCCTGGTTCGCCGACCCGATGACCAACTTCGACACCAACTTCGCCCCGCAGGGCATCGGCGCCGACCTCATCGCCACCGTCGAGGGCTATTCGCGCCGCGACGTGGACGAGTACGCGGAGCTGTCCCAGGAGCGGGCCGCCGAGGCGTGGAAGGACGGCCGGTTCGCCCGGTCCGTCGTCCCGGTCAAGGACCGCAACGGCCTCGTGGTCCTCGACCACGACGAGCACATGCGCCCGGGTACCACCGCGGACTCCCTCGCGGGCCTCAAGCCGTCCTTCGCGGGCATCGGAGAGATGGGCGGCTTCGACGCCGTCGCGCTCCAGAAGTACCACTGGGTCGAGGAGATCGACCACGTCCACCACGCGGGCAACTCCTCGGGCATCGTGGACGGTTCGGCCCTCGTCGCCATCGGCTCCAAGGCCGTCGGCGAGCGGTACGGGATGACCCCGCGGGCCCGCATCGTCTCCGCGGCCGTCTCCGGCTCCGAGCCCACCATCATGCTCACCGGTCCCGCGCCCGCCACCCGCAAGGCGCTCGCCAAGGCCGGTCTGACCATCGACGACATCGACCTCGTCGAGATCAACGAGGCCTTCGCCGCGGTCGTGCTCCGCTTCGTCAGGGACATGGGCCTCAGCCTCGACAAGGTCAACGTCAACGGCGGCGCCATCGCCATGGGGCACCCGCTCGGCGCGACCGGCGCGATGATCCTGGGCACCCTCGTGGACGAGCTGGAGCGCCGCGACCTGCGCTACGGCCTCGCCACGCTGTGCGTCGGCGGCGGCATGGGCATCGCCACCGTCGTCGAGCGTCTCTGACCGTCCTGTTCCGGCATCGCCTCATACGGACCCATACGGACCCACACGGAGAATTCAGCAATGACGAAGAGCACGACCATCCGCTGGGAACAGGACGAGACCGGCGTCGTCACCCTCGTACTCGACGACCCCAACCAGTCCGCCAACACCATGAACCAGGCGTTCAAGGACTCCATCGCGGCCGTCGCGGAGCGCGCCGAGGCCGAGAAGGACTCGATCCGGGGCATCATCTACACCTCCGCCAAGAAGACCTTCTTCGCGGGCGGCGACCTCAAGGACATGATCCAGGTCGGTCCCGAGCTCGCCCAGCAGGCCTTCGACACCGGCACCGCCATCAAGGCCTCGCTGCGCCGCATCGAGACACTGGGCAAGCCGGTCGTCGCGGCCATCAACGGCGCTGCCCTCGGCGGCGGTTACGAGATCGCTCTCGCCTCCCACCACCGCGTCGCCCTCGACGCGCCCGGCTCCAAGATCGGCCTGCCCGAGGTCACCCTCGGCCTGCTCCCGGCGGGCGGCGGCGTGACCCGCACCGTACGGCTCATGGGCATCACCGACGCCCTCCTCAAGGTGCTGCTCCAGGGCACCCAGTACTCGCCGCGGCGGGCCCTCGAAAACGGTCTCGTCCACGAAGTGGCCGCCACTCCCGAGGAAATGATCGCCAAGGCGCGGGCCTTCATCGACACCCACCCCGAGTCCCAGCAGCCCTGGGACGTCAAGGGCTACAAGATCCCCGGCGGCACGCCCTCCAACCCGCGTTTCGCCGCCAACCTGCCCGCCTTCCCGGCCAACTTGAAGAAGCAGCTCCAGGGCGCGCCCTACCCGGCGCCGCGCAACATCCTGGCGGCCGCCGTCGAGGGCTCCCAGGTCGACTTCGAGACCGCTCTCACCATCGAGGCCCGGTACTTCACCGAGCTGGTCACCGGGCAGACCTCGAAGAACATGATCCAGGCGTTCTTCTTCGACCTCCAGGCCGTCAACTCCGGGGTCAGCCGCCCCCAGGGCATCGAGCCGCGCCCGGTCCGCAAGGTCGCCGTCCTCGGCGCCGGAATGATGGGCGCGGGCATCGCGTACTCGTGTGCGCGGGCCGGCATCGAGGTCGTCCTCAAGGACGTGTCGATCGAGGCCGCGCAGAAGGGCAAGGCGTACTCCGAGAAGCTGCTCGCGAAAGCGCTCTCGCGCGGGCGCACCACCGAGGCCAAGCGGGACGAACTGCTCGCCCTGATCACTCCGACCGCCGACCCCGGGGCGCTTGCGGGCTGCGACGCCGTCATCGAGGCGGTCTTCGAGGACACCGCTCTCAAGCACAAGGTGTTCCAGGAGATCCAGGACATCGTGGAGCCCGACGCGCTGCTCTGCTCCAACACCTCGACGCTGCCCATCACCGGTCTCGCCGAGGGCGTCTCGCGCCAGGCCGACTTCATCGGCCTGCACTTCTTCTCGCCCGTCGACAAGATGCCGCTCGTCGAGATCATCAAGGGCGAGCGCACCGGCGACGAGGCCCTGGCCCGCGCCTTCGACCTGGTCCGCCAGATCAAGAAGACGCCGATCGTCGTGAACGACTCGCGCGGCTTCTTCACCTCCCGCGTCATCGGCCACTTCATCAACGAGGGCGTCGCGATGGTCGGCGAGGGGATCGAGCCGGCCTCCATCGAGCAGGCGGCGGGCCAGGCCGGCTACCCGGCCAAGGTGCTCTCGCTGATGGACGAGCTGACCCTGACCCTGCCGCGCAAGATCCGCAACGAGACGAAGCGGGCCGTCGAGGAGGCGGGCGGCGTCTGGCCCGGCCACCCCTCGGACGCGGTCATCGACCGCATGGTCGACGAGTTCGGCCGCCCCGGCCGCAGCGGCGGCGCCGGGTTCTACGAGTACGGCGAGGACGGCAAGCGGGGCAAGCTGTGGCCGGGCCTGCGTGAGCACTTCGCCAGGGCCGGCCACGAGATCCCGTTCGAGGACATGAAGGAGCGGATGCTCTTCTCGGAATCCCTGGACACCGTCCGCCTCTTCGAGGAGGGCGTCCTCACCTCGGTCGCCGACGCCAACATCGGTTCCATCATGGGCATCGGCTTCCCTGCCTGGACCGGCGGTGTCATCCAGTACATCAACGGGTACGAGGGCGGCCTGCCCGGCTTCGTGGCCCGCGCCCGTGAACTCGCCGAGCGCTACGGAGAGCGCTTCCAGCCGCCCGCGCTGCTCGTCGAGAAGGCGGAGAAGGGCGAGACCTTCAAGGACGCCTAGGCACTCCGCCGGGTCCGGGGCGTGGGTCCGGGGGCGCAGGTCCGGGGCGCGGCGAGCTGAGCCGAGCGCCCGGTTCCCCGCGCCCCTAGTCGGGCGGCGCCTCGGCGTCCCGGCCGGTGCGGGCCGACCCGGTGCGGTCCGCGTCCGGTGCGCGGGCCGCCGGGGGCTGGTCGCGCCGTTCGCCGGGCCCCTGGGGGGATCCGGGGTCCGGCGTGCCGAAGGCCGCCCGCAGCTCCTCCTTGAGGGAGCGCTGGAAGGCGGTGACGAGCGCCTGGAGCACCATGGGCTGCATATGGGCGGAGAGCGATTTCATCGCCTCGACGTGGTCGGGGTCCGACTCCCGCTCCCGGTAGGGGTTCCAGACCTCGTCGCGGAACAGCCGGGTCAGCTCGTGCGCGGCCGAGCGGGTGTGCTCCATCAGTACCGTGCGGGCCGCCAGGATCGTCTCGTGTGCGATGGGCACGTCCAGGAGCTGCACCCCCAGCGCGAGCAGGCCGGGATCGACCCGGAAGGTGTCGGGCGACCCCGCGATCCGTTCCAGGACGTTCATCGCGGCGAGCCGGTCGAGGTCGGTCGCGGACAGCGCGCGCCCGGCCCGCCGCTCCAGCTCCGCGCGACTCGCGTCGTCCGCCGAGTCCGGCGCCCAGGAGGCGACCACGGCCCGGTGGATGGCCAGGTCGTGGGCGCTCAGGTCGGCCGGCAGCTGCTGGAGGTAGCGCTCGATCGCGGCCAGCGTCATCCCGTGGTGCTGCAACTCCTCGATCAGCGCGAGCCGGGACAGATGGGCGGGCCCGTAGTGGCCCACCCGGCGGGGCCCGATCACCGGCGGCGGCAGCAGGCCCCGGGTGCTGTAGAAGCGGATGGTGCGCACGGTGACGCCGGCCCGCGCGGCCAGCTCGTCAACCGTGAGTGTGGGCTCCTCGGTCTCCGTCGCCATGGCAGTCCCTCGCCTCCCCGGTGGTTCACGGCCGCCCGCGTGCGCGGCCGATCCGGTGCAACAGTATTGCTGTCTCACCAGCACTGCTCAATATGCCCGGTGCCCTGAAGATCGGCACGGCCGCGTCCCGCGGCACGGGAAGGCCCCGGCCGGCCGGTGGATACCGGTCGGCCGGGGCCGGTGCGCCGCTGCCGGCGCGGGAGCGGCTGCCGTGCGGGGGTGCCGGGCCGGTTACTCGGTCCTTCCGGCCTGGAGCGGGTAGTGGTCGCTGAGGTCGGTGTAGGTGTAGTCGGTGCCCCAACTGCTCACCGTCCAGGGCGCGGTGGGCTCCTGCACCACCTTGTTGTTCCAGCCCGAGGGGCGGGCGTGACCCGCGAGGTGCAGGACGTAGTCGAGGTCCTCGCTCGGGTCGGTGGGGTAGCGGTAGCGGGCGATGGAGTTCTCGGAGGTGTCGAAGGAGTACGCGTGTCCGGTGCGTGAATCGGCGCCCACCAGGCCGCTGTTGGCGAGCATCGAGGCGTACTCGGGGCCGTGCGAGTCCACGTTGAAGTCGCCCGCGACCATGACCTCCTCGCTCGCCGGGATGTTCTTCGCGTCCAGGAAGGACTTGATCGCCTTGAACTGCGCGGCCCGGTCCTTGACCGCCTCGCCCGCGCCGCACCCGGAGTCGGTCGACTGGGTGTGGGTCCCGACGACGTGCACCTTGGTGCCATTCACGTTCAACACGGCATAGACGAAGCCCTTGTTGGACCACCAGTCGGAGCCGCACGCGTCCTTGTAGACGTACTGCTCCTTGTGCAGGATCGGCCACTTGCTGAGCAGGGTGACGCCGCCGTCCTCGGGCGTGGTCGAGGAGTACGAGCCGCCGGTGGCGTCCCAGCCGTCCCTGCTGCGGCCCACCACGGGTGTCTGGTACGGATATTGGGCGGCGGCGTTGCTCTTCAGCGCGTCGGATGCGGAGTTGTCGAACGCCTCCTGGAGCACGACGACGTCGTTGCCCTGGAAGAAGGGCGCGGCGGGGATCGCCTGCGCCCGGTGGCCCTGGCCCCAGTTCGGGTACAGGTTCTGGCTCATCAGGAACGTGTTGTACGTCAGCACCTTCAGCCGGGGCGGCTCGGCGGCGGCCTGGGCGGGGGCGGCGGCCGTCAGGACGGCGGCCGCGAGCGAGGCGGCGAGGACCGCCCCGCGGACCCGGCGGAGCGAGGAGTGCGGCACGTGAACTCCCGTGTCTGGAGTGGGGATTTGGACCGGCGCGCACATCAAAGCAGCTGCGGTTACCTAGAGGTAACCTCTGTGCGCCCACTGTCTTACCCCTGTCGTACGATCACGAGTACGAATGCTCGGACGGCATTCGGTCACGAGCGCGTGCGAGAGAGAACGAGAGAGAAGGTGCCAGGCGTGAAGCTTCTTCCGATGGATGTGGGCCCCCTCAACCCCACGGTGCCCGATCTCCTGATCGGCCTGGTGCTGTTCCTGCTCTGCTTCGGCGTCCTCGAGGGCCTGCTGCTGCCCCGCCTCGGGCGGATGCTGGAGGAGCGCGAGGCGCTGACGACGGGACGTACGCACGCGGCCGAAGCCACCCTCGCCGAGGCGGCCGAGGTGCGTGCGCGGTACGAGTCGGAGCTGGCCGACGCCCGCCACGAAGCGGCCCGCATCCGTCAGCAGGCCAAGGAGGAGGGCGTCGCGGCGATGGCCGCGGCCCGCGCGGAGGGCATTCGGGAACGGGACGCGCTGCTCGCCGCCGGCACCGAGCGGATCGCCGCGGCCCGTGCGGCGGCCGAGTCCGAGCTGCGCCCGTACGTCGACGTCCTGGCCGCCGACCTCGCCGGCCGCATCCTCGGCGAGCCACTGACCGCCCGCGCCGAGCACTGACCCGATCCTCCCGGCCCCCGGCGGCCCGAGTGCTCCCGATGCCGGGTGCGCCAGGGGTGCCCGAGGGCTGCGGCCTGCCGTGCGGGCCCTGGCGGACGACGGCCCATGTGCCGCTGTGACCTGCGGGAATGCATACTGGAATCCCTCAAGTCACAGGGGCACCATCAGCCCCGTCAGCCTCAGGGAGCCCGTCATGAGCCGCCGCGACGTCCCGCCCGCGCCACCGCCGCCCGGCGGCGTGCTGTGGAGCCTGGCCGGCGACGTCCGGATGCTCCTCGCGCTGCCCGCCGCCCTCACCATGCAGGTCGCGCACCCCGCCGTCGGGGCCGGGGTGGACGAGCACTCGGTGTTCCGTACCGACCCATGGGGGCGCGGGGAGCGCTCTCTGCGCTCGCTCCAGCTCTGGGTGTACGGGGGCGAGCGGGCGGCGCAGGAGGGTCGCCGCCTCCGGGAACTCCACAAGACCATCCAGGGCACCGACGCCACCGGCCGCCGCTACCACGCGCTCACCCCCGCCTACTACGCGTGGGTGCACGCCACCGGATACCCCGTCTACGCCCACGCGCAGCAGTACCTCGGCCGTCCCTTCACCGACGCCCAGCACCGCCGGCTGTACGCGGAGTGGCTCCAGGTCGGCCGGATCCTCGGCATCAACGACCGCGACATGCCCGGGACCATCGAGGAGTTCTGGCCCTACTACCGCAAGATCCTCGCCGACGAGATCGGCACCAACGCGGTCGTCGAGGAACTCGTCGCCACCGACCGGCCCGTCCCGGCACCCGACCGGGGACCGCTGCCGCTGCGACTGCTCCTGAGAGCGCTCTGGCCGGTGCTCCTGCCGCCGCTCGCCCGCTTCCGCCGCTTCGTGACCATCGGGTTCATGCCACCCGAGGCGCGCGAGGCGATCGGCCTCGACTGGAGCGACCAGCAGGAGCGCACCCTGCGCCGTCTGGGCCGGGCGGTGCGTGCGGTCGCGCCGCTGCTGCCCGAGCGGCTGCGCTATCTGCCGCTCGCGCGCCGGGCCCGCGCGGAGTACCGCCGCTCGGCGGGACGGAGCCCGGCCCCGCGCTGACCGGTCGGCCGGGCGAACGGTGCGCGCACCGGCCGATCACGGGTCACGCCCAGCTCCCCTTGTCCCGGGCCGGCCCTCCCGGTTTCCCCGGGCGCGGGGGCTGAGGCCTCACGCCGAGGCGCGCCGGACCAGCGTGGTCGGCGTGATCACCGAGGAGGGTGCGCCCGGCCCGGCCACGCCCTGGTCGAGCCCGCGCAGCAGCAGGCGCGCCATGAGGCGGCCCATCTCCTCGATCTCCTGGCGGACGGTGGTCAGCGGAGGGTCGGTCGCCTCGGCGATCGAGACCATGTCGTCGAAGCCGACCAGCGCGACGTCCTCGGGCACCCGTCGGCCGTGCTCGCGCAGCACCCGCAGCGCACCCGAGGCCATCAGGTCGTTGGCTGCGAACACGGCGTCCAACTCCGGCCTTCGCGCGAGGAGTTCGGACATCGCCCGCGCTCCGCTCGCCGTGGTGAACGCGCCCTCCGCCACCAGCGCGGGGTCGGCTTCCGGGAGCATGTCGCGGTAGCCGGCGAGCCGGTCGGTGGAGGCCGTCTGGTCCAGCGGGCCCGCGATGTGCGCGATCTCCCGGCGGCCGAGCGAGAGCAGATGGCGCACGGCCTCCCGCGCGCCGCCCCGGTTGTCGGCGTCGACGTAGGGGACGGCGGCGGGGAAGCCGGGCCGCCCGCCGAAGACCGTCAGCATGCCCGCGCCACGGGTGATCGCGGGCAGCGGGTCGTCGTCGTGCAGCGAGAAGGCGAGCGCCCCGTCGACGTGACCCCCCGTCAGATAGCGTGAGATCCGTCCGTAGTCGTCCGGGCCCTCCACGAGCAGCAGCACCAACTGGACGTCGTGGGCGGAGAGTTCCTTGCTGATACCGCGGATCTGCTGCGAGAAGAACGGGTCGGAGAAGAACCGGGTCTCCGGCTCGGCGACGATCACGGCGACGGCTCCCGTGCGCCGGGTGACCAGGGAGCGGGCTGCGGGATTGGGCACGTAGCCCAGTTCCTCGACCGCTTGACGCACCTTGTCGACCAGCGGCGGGCGCACCCCGGTGCCGCCGTTGACGACCCGGGAAGCGGTGGCCCGGGAGACGCCGGCGCGCGCGGCGACGGCTTCGAGGGTGGGTCGCGTCCCGAAGTACTGCTCGGTCAAGGCGGTTTCTCCTCATCGGCGGAGCGCGAGCGGCCCCTGGGCGGACTGCGTCGCCCGGCAGCGTATCGGCTGCCCGGGCGCCCGAGGAGAGAGCGCTCTCGCACGGCAGGGGCGGTTCCCGGCGGTGGTGCACCCGCCGGGAACCGCCCCTGCCGCTGTCCGCCCTGGCTCGTCAGTGCTGGGCGTGGGCCGTGTGCGACGCGACGATCTGCTTCCAGGACTTGGGCTCCACCGGCTTCACCGGGTTGACGGCCCGCGCCGAGGGGGCGGCCGTCACACCCGCCCGCGCGCCGATCTCAGCCTTCAGCGCAGCCGAGTTGGCGGGCTTCGACGGCTGGAAGAGCCAGGTGTCGAAGAGCTCCGCGAGCGGCTTGCCCGAGACCTTCTCGGCGTACTTCACGAAGTCACCGACGGCCGCGTTGCCGTAGGCGTGCTCGGTCGGCCAGCCCTTGAGGATCTTGAAGAAGGACGCGTCGCCGACCGTGTTGCGCAGCGTCTGGATGGCGAGGGCGCCCCGGTCGTAGACGGCGCCGTCGAACTGGTTGTCCGGGCCCGGGTCGCCCGGCTTGACCTTCCAGAACGGGTCGTCGGCGGGGTGCTGCGCGTACACCCAGTCCGCCAGCTCCTGCGCGGTGCCGTTGCCCTCCTTCTCCGACCAGAGCCACTGCGCGTACGACGCGAAGCCCTCGTTGTCCCAGATGTCCTTCCAGCCCTTGACCGAGACGCTGTCGCCGTACCACTGGTGCGCCAACTCGTGGACGACCACGGACACGTTGGCGCCATTGGCGAACTGGGCGGGGCTGTAGAACGGACGCGTCTGCGTCTCCAGCGCGAAGTGGCTCGTGACGTTCGGAACGTAGCCGCCGACCGCGTTGAAGGGGTACGTGCCGAACACGCTCTCAAGCCACTCGGCGACGTCCTTGGTGCGCTCGATGCTCGCGCGCGCCGCCCCGTCGTTGTCGCCCAGGTCCTTGCTGTACGCGTTGAGGACCGGCAGACCGCTCGCGGTCCTGTCGGTGGTGATGTCGAACCTGCCCACCGCGAGCGTGGTCAGATAGGAGGCCTGCGGCTTGTTGGAGCGCCAGTTGTAGGTGGTCCAGCCGAGCTTCGAACTCTGGCTCTGCAGCACGCCGTTGCTGATGGCCTGGCTGCCGTCGGGCACCTTCACCGAAATGTCGTAGGTGGCCTTGTCCAGGGGGTGGTCGTTGGAGGGGAACCACCAGACGGCCGAGTCCGGCTCCTGGGCCGCCACCCCGCCGTCCGGGGTGCGCGCCCATGCCGTCCAGCCGTCGACCTTGAGCTCGGAGGGCTTGCCCGCGTACTTCACGACCACCGTGATCGAGCGGCCCTTGGGCAGGGGCGTGGCCGGCGTGATCTCCAGCTCGTGGCTGCCGGATGTGGCGAACGTGGCCTTGGTGCCGTTCACCCGCACCTCGCTGACGGCGAGGCCGAAGTCGAGGTTGAAGCGGGACAGGTCCTGTCGGGTGGTGGCGAGCAGTGTCGCCGTGCCCTCCAACAGGTCGGTCCTGGGCTGGTACTTGAGCTTCAGGTCGTAGTGCG
The DNA here is from genome assembly GCF_002803085.1 of Streptomyces sp. CB01201. GTDB lineage: Bacteria > Actinomycetota > Actinomycetes > Streptomycetales > Streptomycetaceae > Streptomyces > Streptomyces hundungensis. The sequence goes on from NZ_NNBJ01000005.1 coordinate 367,041, forward strand.
AGACGTCGTAGCCGCCGTTGCCGCTCGCCGGGTAGTAGGGGTCGCCGATGCCCGGGGCGCCCGGAGTGAAGTCCGCGGCCGATGCCGGGATCACCAGCAGCAGGGAGGCGGCGAGCACGCTCGGGGCGATGATTTTGCGGTGCACGAAAAGCTCCAAGTCGTCAGTGTCGTCGTGGGGTGAACGATGGTGAACGATCTCTTCGGAGCCTATTGAGCCCCTTCGGTCCCGGTCATGTCCATGGCTCCTTCTGTCACACGATCGCCATTCGGCCGACACGTCGATGTGAACCCCTGCGTTCGCTTCGGGCCGTCGACTGCCCCCTTTTGCACGGGAGTTGACCGGAGTACCTTCCGGCCATGCCGATACGCGCGCGGGGCACCCGCCACAGGTCACGATCCGTCCGAACGCTCGTCCTCGCGGCGGTGGCCGCCCTGGCGGCCGTGCTTCTGGCACCGGGGGGTGCTCAGGCGGCCCACGCCAAGGAGAGCCGCCCGGTCTATTCGTACGAGAACGCCGTCCGTGAGGCCGTCTGGGTCGACACCGGGCTCGACGGCGACGGGGACGGCAGGAACGACCGGGTCGCCGTCGACATCGTCCGGCCGCGCGAACCCGCACAGCAGGGCCGCAAGGTTCCGGTCATCATGGACGCGAGCCCGTACTACTCCTGCTGCGGACGCGGCAACGAGAGCCAGCTCAAGACGTACGACGCCAACGGGAACGTCGTGCAGATGCCGCTGTACTACGACAACTACTTCGTGCCGCGCGGCTACGCCGTCGTGGGCGTGGACCTGGCCGGAACCAATCGGTCGGACGGCTGTGTGGACGTCGGCGGCCCGTCCGACGTGCTCTCCGCCAAGGCGGTCGTCGACTGGCTGAACGGCCGGGGCCGTGCCTACACGAGCCGTACCGGGAACCAGCGCGCCACCGCCGGGTGGACCAACGGCCGCACCGGCATGATCGGC
>NZ_NNBJ01000005.1:368016-439088 GCF_002803085.1 Streptomyces sp. CB01201
AAGAGCTGGGACGGCACGATCGCCAACGGCGTGGCCGCCACCGGTGTGGAGGGCCTGAAGACCATCGTGCCGATCAGCGCGATCTCGTCCTGGTACGACTACTACTTCGCCAAGGGCGCGGCCCTCTACGACGGCGGCCCGGCCGATCTGGCCGGTTACGTGGACAGCCCGGACGCGCAGGCCCGCTGTGCGGCGGTGCAGCAGAAGCTCGTCGACGGGGCGCCGCGCAACGGCGACTGGACGACGTTCTGGACCGCCCGTGACTATGTGCTCGACGCCCACAAGGTGAAGGCCAGTGTGTTCGTCGTGCACGGCATGCAGGACCTCAACGTCCGTACGAAGAACTTCGGCCAGTGGTGGGACGCGCTCGCCAGGAACGGCGCCGAGCGCAAGATCTGGCTGTCCCAGACCGGCCACGTCGACCCGTTCGACTACCGGCGCGGCGCCTGGGTGGACACCCTGCACCAGTGGTTCGACCACTACCTCCTCGGCTACGACAACGGTATCGAGCGGCAGCCGATGGCCGACATCGAGCGCCATCCCGACCAGTGGGGCACCGATCGCGTGTGGCCGCCGGCCGGCACCGCCGCGACCGAGGTGCACCCGGTGAACGGTCCGGTGGCGGGCGTCGGCGGCCTCTCGCTGAAGTCGGCTCCCGCCAAGTCCACCGCCACGTTCACCGACAACCCGGCGCTGGACGAGACGAGTTGGGCCGCCGCGATCGACAGGTCCACCCCCGAGAAGGCCGGGTTCGTCACCCAGCCGCTGACCCGGGACCTGCGGGTGTCCGGTTCGTCCAGGGTGACCGTCACCGCGACGCCCACCACCAGCAGCGCCCACCTCTCGGCGGTCCTCGTGGACCTCGGGCCCGACACGATCCGCAACTACTCCGGCAACGGCGAGGGTATCCTCACCGGAAGCGACCGCACCTGCTGGGGCGCGAGCACGGTCGGTGACAGCTCCTGCTACCTCACCACCTCCGCCGACAAGGCGGACGTGGGCGCCACGGTGTTCAGCCGGGGCTGGGCCGATCTCGGCCACTACGCCGCTGCCGCCAAGGGCGTGGCGCTGACCCCGGGCAAGCCGTACACGATCACGCTCGACCTGGCCGCCACCGACCATGTCGTACCGGCCGGACACCGGCTCGCGCTGGTCGTCGCGGGCACCGACAACGGGCTCATCGAGCCGGCGGCGAGCAGGCCGACCCTCACGGTGGACCTGGCACGCACCTCGGCCGCGGTGCCGTTCGTCGGCGGCGCCCGGGCCTTCGCGCGGGCGACGGCGGGGACATCCGCGCGGCTCGGCGCTCAGCAGCCGTCGCCCCGGGGCGTTCCGGTGCCGCGCATGACGCAGCGGGTGCCCGGGGGCACCGGCCGCTGACTCGGCCGCGGCCATCGGTTTCGGGTCCGCGTGGGCCCGCTCAGCGAGCCGGGCGGGGGGTGGCGGAGGGCGTGGTGTGTGCCACGGCCTTCGCCAGCTCCCGCAGTACCGGAGCGGGATCCTCGCGCAAATAGAAGTGCCCGCCCGGGAATTGACGTACCGTCAGCTCTGCCGTGGTGTGCTGCTGCCAGGCGTCGAGCTCGGCCCGCGCATGGTCCGCGCTGCCGCCGAGCACGGTGATCGGCACGGGCAGCGGCTCCGCCTCGCGCCAGGCGTACGTCTCCAGGACGCGGTAGTCGTCCCGCAGCGCGCCGACGACCAGCTCCCGCAGCTCCTTCGAGTCGAGGACCTCCTGGGGGATGCCGCCGTGCAGTCCCGCGACCCGGTCGATGAGCTCGTCGTCGGGCAGCCGGTGCAGCGGGTCCGCGACGCGCACATGGCGGTGGTGCGGCGCCGGGTAGCCCGACAGGACCAGCCGGTACGGCAGCGGCCGGCCCGCGTCGCGCAGGGCGCGGGTGATCTCGTACGCGATCAGTGAGCCGAGGCTGTGCCCGAAGAACGCGAACGGCGCCGGGCCCGGCGACACCTCGTCGAGGAACGCGGCCACCAGCGCGTCCATCGAGTCGAACATCGTCTCGTTGTACCGCGAGCCCCGGCCCGGCAGCTGCACGGCGTACAGCTCCGCGTCCGGCAGGTCGCGCGCCCAGCGCAGGTACTCCGTGGCCGAACCGCCCCCGTGCGCGAAGCAGTACAGCTTGGGCGCGCCGGGACGCGGCGCCCCGGCGACGAGCCAGCGGGGCGACGCGGCAGTGCTCATGGTGCGGGAACCTCCGTGATCGGGTGGAGCCGGATACCGGGGGATCGGCGGGGCCGGCTACCGGCGAGTCTCGCATCGTGCGCGGCAGGCGGTGTGCGGTTCCGGCCATGGCCGGGCGTGACGTCCGGCACGCGGCGCTCGTTCTGGGGGCCGGTGTCCGGGGCCCGTGTGCGGCGCGCGGGACGGGGTGGGGCCGGGGCGGGTGACGGCTTAGGATCGGACACCTCATGACTGCCACTCTCGTCGCCAAGGACCTCGCCGCCGGCCACGGCGACCGCACCCTGTTCGCCGGGCTCGACCTCGTGGTCGCCCCCGGCGACGTCATCGGCCTCGTCGGACCCAACGGCGCGGGCAAGTCCTCGCTGCTGCGCCTGCTCGCCGGGCTCGACACCCCCGAGGAGGGCGAGCTGCGGCTCTCCCCGCCCGGCGCGAGCGTCGGCCACCTTCCGCAGGAGCCCGACCGGCGCCCCGGCGAGACGATCCGCGCCTTCCTCGCGCGCCGCACCGGTGTCGCCGCCGCCCAGGAGACGATGGACGCCGCGACCCAGGCCCTGGTCGACGGCGCCCCGGGCGCGGACGACGCGTACGCCGACAGCCTGGAGCGCTGGCTCGCGCTGGGCGGCGCCGACCTCGACGAGCGGGCCGAGGAGGTCGCGGCCTCCCTCGGCCTGACCACCGGGCTCGACCAGCCGATGACCGCGCTCTCCGGCGGCCAGGCCGCCCGCGCGGGCCTCGCCTCACTGCTCCTGTCCCGCTACGACGTCTTCCTGCTCGACGAGCCGACCAACGACCTCGACCTGGACGGCCTGGAGCGGCTCGAAGCGTTCGTGAAGGGGCTGCGGGCCGGCACCGTCGTCGTCAGCCACGACCGCGAGTTCCTCGCCCGCACGGTCACCAAGGTCCTCGAACTCGACCTGGCCCAGCAGCAGATCAACCTGTACGGCGGTGGCTACGAGGCGTACCTCGAAGAGCGCGAGACCGCCCGCCGGCACGCCCGCGAGGACTTCGAGGAGTACGCCGACAAGCGCTCCGCCCTCGAAGGCCGCGCGCAGATGCAGCGCTCGTGGATGGACAAGGGCGTCAAGAACGCCCGCCGCAAGGCCACCGACAGCGACAAGCTGGGCAGGAAGTTCCGCAGCGAGTCCAGCGAGAAGCAGGCCGCCAAGGCCCGCCAGACGCAGCGCATGATCGAACGCCTCGACGTGGTGGACGAGCCCCGCAAGGAGTGGGAGCTGCGGATGGAGATCGCCGCCGCTCCCCGCTCGGGCGCGGTGGTGGCGACGCTGAATGGCGCCGAGGTGCACCGCGAGGGCTTCACCTTCGGCCCCGTGTCGCTCCAGATCGACTGGGCCGACCGCGTCGCCATTACCGGAGCCAACGGCTCGGGCAAGTCCACCCTGCTCGCCGCCCTCCTGGGGCGGCTGCCGCTGGACGCGGGGCAGGGCGCGCTCGGCTCGGGTGTCGTGGTCGGCGAGGTCGACCAGGCGCGCGGCCTGTTCCTGGGCGAGGAGTCGCTGCTCGAAGCGTTCTGCGCGGCGGTCCCCGGCACGGAGCCCGCCGAGGTGCGCACCCTGCTCGCCAAATTCGGGCTCAAGGCGCATCACGTGCTGCGCCCGGCCGGTTCGCTCTCGCCCGGCGAGCGCACCCGGGCCGCCCTCGCGCTGCTCCAGGGCCGGGGCGTCAACCTCCTCGTGCTCGACGAGCCGACCAACCACCTCGACCTGCCCGCCATCGAGCAGCTGGAGTCGGCGCTCGACTCCTACACCGGCACCCTGCTCCTGGTCACCCACGACCGCCGGATGCTGGACGCGGTCCACACGTCCCGCCGCCTGGAAGTCGCGGACGGAAAGGTCACCGAGCTCTGACTCCGCCCGGGTCACCGGAGCCTGGACGCGCGCGTTCGCGACCGGGATGCCCGGTGGCCCGAGCGTACGGTGGGCGGGTGCACCGCGACCGACTCCAAGCCGTCCTGGAAGCGCTGCCCAGGGCGGCCATCGTTCAAGGCGGCGACGACATCGTGATCGCCGTCAACCGGCGCTTCACCGAGATGTTCGCCCTCGCGGGCCGCGTCGCGACCACCCCGGGCGCCCCGCTCGCCCCGGTCGTCGACGCGGTGTGCGACACCTTCGCCGACCGGCCCAGCTGGGTCGTCGACACCACCCACGCGATCGCCGCCCGCCATATCCACCGGGCCGCCGAGATCGCTCTCACCGACGGCCGGGTGATCCGGCGGGACGTGGAGCCGCTGTACGACGCCGAGGGGGTGCCCTTCGGATCGCTGTGGACGGCGGAGGACATCACCGAGGACAAGCGCCGCGAGCACGCCTGGGAGCGGGACAACGCGGCCCTCGCCGAGCTGGCCGGGCAGCGCAACGAGTTCCTCGCCCTCGCGTCGCACAGCCTGCGCACCCCGCTGACCTCGATCCTCAGCTTCTGCGAACTCCTCGCCGACCCGGCGTCCGGCCCGCTCGACACCGATCAGAGCGCTCTCCTGGCCGCGATCCGGCGCAACGCCGCCCGTATGGAGGGCGTCATGACCACACTCATGGACACCGCCCGGCTGCGCTCTCCGCAGCTGAGGATGGAGTTCGGCCGGGTGGACGTCGCACGGATGCTCCAGCACGCCGTGCTCGACCGGATGTCCACCACCTCGCGGGCCGGGGTGTTCGTGGTGTTGCGCTGCGCGGAGGGGCCGCCGCTGCACGGCGACGAGCACCGCCTGGAGCACGTACTCGCCAACCTCCTTGAGAACGCTGCCAAGTTCACCCCGCCCGGCGGCCGCATCGAGATCGACGCGGCTCCACACGGCGACCGGTGGCACATCGATGTGGCCGACACCGGGATCGGTGTGCCCGAGCAGTACCGCGAGGAGATCTTCTCCGGCTTTGTACGCGCTCCCAACGCCGAGACCGGCGGCTTCCCCGGCACCGGTCTCGGCCTCACCATCAGCCGCGAGATCGTGCGCCGGCACGGCGGCGAGCTGACCGTCTTCGACGCCGAGGGCGGGGGAGCGGTGTTCGGCATCCGGCTGCCCGTCGCGGGGCCGCCCGCCGAGGGGGCCGGGCGATGACACGGATCCTGGTCGTCGAGGACGACCCCGACGTGGCGATGGCCCTGCGCATCCTGTTCACCCGGGCCGGATACGAGGTGGTGCCCGCCGCCGACGGCCGCGAGGGGCTGCGCCGGCTCTTCGCCGACAGCCCCGACCTGATGGTCCTGGACGTCGGCCTGCCGGAACTCGACGGCTGGCAGGTCCTGGAGCGCACCCGCGACATGACCGATCTGCCGGTCCTGCTGCTCACCGCACGGGGCGCCGAGAGCGACCGGGTGCGCGGGCTGCGGGCGGGGGCCGACGACTACCTGCCCAAGCCCTTCGGCAACGAGGAGCTGCTGGCCCGCGTCGAGGCACTGCTGCGCCGCGCCGCACCCGCCCGCTGGGCCGGGGCCTCGCACGACGAGGCGCTGCGCCTCGTGCCGGAGCGGCGCTCAGCGGTCTGGCGCGGTGAAGAGGTGCGGCTCAGCGACATCGAGTACCGGCTGCTCCAGGTCCTCGTCCGCAACCGGGGCCGGGTCGTCACCACCGACCAGCTGCTCGACCAGGTGTGGGACGACCCCCAGGGCGTCGGCCGTGAGCGGGTCAAGTTCGCGGTGCTGCGGGTGCGGCGCAAGCTCCAGCAGGCGGCGGGCAGCCTTGAGTCCGACCCCCTTGAGGCGGTACGCGGGCTCGGCTACCGGTACCGGGGCGACCACGAGGCCTGAGGCGCCCGCGCCGGGTGCGGGTGCATGCGGCCTCGGGCAGGGGGTCCGGGCCCGGCGTGGCGGGGCCTCCGGGGCGAAGGTCCCGGCCGCGGCAGGGCCGAAAGGCCCGGGTTGTCCGGTTGGCGGCTTCGCAACCGTCGGGCAACCGAACGCCATCCGGGTGCGCAACGGACACCGGCCACTCTCGTGGACGTCCCGCCGGTAAAGTTCCTGGAGTCTTCGTGCCCGCCCTGCCGCCCCGCAGCATCGCCGTCGTCCTCGGCACCCGCCCCGAGCTGATCAAGCTGACCGAGCTGATCCGCCTCCTGGGGCCTGCCGCGCATGTCGTGCACACGGGACAGCACTACGACGAGGAGCTGTCCGGCCGCTTCCTCACCGATCTCGCGATACCCGAGCCGACCTATCTCACGGGCATCGGCGGACAGCCCCGCGCGGTCCAGATCTCGGCGGCCCTGGCCCAGCTCGACGCGGTGTTCGCGGCCGAGCCGCCGCGTGCCGTGGTCGTCCAGGGCGACACCAACGCGGCGCTCTCCGGCGCGCTCGCCGCCAACGCGCGCGGGATCGCGCTCGTCCATGTCGAGGCGGGGCTGCGCAGCCATGACCGGAACATGCCCGAGGAGCACAACCGGGTGCTCATCGACCGGCTCGCGGACGTGCTGTGCGCGGCGACGCCCGCGAACCGGGACAACCTCCTGGCGGAGGGGGTTCCGGCCGGGCGCATCGAGACGACCGGGAACACGGTCGTGGAAGCGGTGCGCGGTCACATGCCCACCAGCGCGCAGCAGTTCGCGGAGCTGGAGCGGCTCGGGCTCGTAGGTGACGGGTACGTCCTGGCGACCGTCCACCGGCCGGAGAACACGGACGATCCGGCGGCGCTGCGGGCCGTCCTCGCCGAACTGGGCTCGCTGGCGGCCGAGTTGCCGGTGGTGGTGCCGCTGCACCCGCGCACCCGTGCCCGCATCGAGTCGGCGGGGCTCGGCGCGCTCCTCGAACCGCTCCGGGTCACCGACCCGTTGGGCTACCGCACATTCCTCGCCCTGGCCCGGCACGCGGCGCTGCTGGTGTCCGACTCCGGGGGCGTGCAGGAGGAGGCAACGGTCCTCGGCCGGCCGCTCGTGGTCGTACGGAACTCCACGGAGCGGCCGGAGGCGATGGGTGATTTCGCCGAACTGGTCCGCCCCGGGCCCTCGTTGGGGCAGGCGGCGCGTCGTCGCCTGGCCCAGGGCCCGGCCGGCCGCGCCCGCCTCGCCGCCCTCCCCAGCCCCTTCGGTGACGGGCTCGCCTCGCAGCGGGTCGTCGCGCTGCTGGCGGGGCTTGCGGCGCTGGGCGGGAGTGAGGCGCGCGTGGGGGCGGGGGCGGCCTAGTCCGGCCTGGTCCGGCCGTTCCGCTCCCCGGGGCCTCCTCGGCCGCGGGCCGTACGCGGCCGGTCACGCCGTTCCCCGCACCACGGGCCCCCGTACACCCAACGAGCACCCTCTCCTGCCTGCCCCCTCCCTGCAAGGGCCCCCACGGCCTGCAAGGGCCCCCACGGCCTCACGACCACCAAGGACCCCCATGCCCAACAGCCTGCTCCTCTTCCTCTTTCCCTTCTTCCTGCTCGGGTGCTTCCTGCTCTACTGGGCCGGGGCCCGGCACGCCTATCTGCGGCGGGCGGAGACCGGAGCCGGGGACGCCGAGGGGTTCGAGTGGCATTTCTTCGTGCCCTGCCGGGACGAGGAGGCCGTGGTCGGTGACACCGTGGGGCAGCTGCGCGCGGACTTTCCGTCGGCGCACGTCTGGGTTATCGACGACGACAGCGACGACCGGACCGGGCTCATCGTCGCCGGGCTCGCCGACGGCGATCGGCGTGTGCACCTGGTACGCCGGGTGCGGCCCGAGGCGCGCACCGGCAAGGGCGACGCACTGAACGCCGCCTACGAGCAGCTCGGGGACTTCCTGCCCGGCGGGGCGGACCGGGAGCGGGTCGTCGTCTGCGTCGTCGACGCGGACGGACGCCTCGATCCCCGCGCACTCGAACTCGTCTCGGGGCCGGCCGCGTTCGCCGACCCGGAGGTGGGCGGGGTTCAGGTCGGCGTGCGGATGCGCAACGTCGACGACGAGCGCCCGCTGCCCGACCGGGGCCGGATCGCCAACGCCTTCGCCCGGCTCCTCGTACGCGTCCAGGACATGGAGTTCGCCGTGTCCAACGCCGGCATGCAGCTCCTGCGGGCCCGTACCGGCTCGGTCGGGCTCGGCGGCAACGGCCAGTTCACCCGGCTCTCGGCACTCGACCGGATCGCCGCCGCCGAGCGGCGTCCCTGGCAGCGCGGCGCGCTCCTGGAGGACTACGAGCTCGGCTTGCAGATGATCCTGGCCGGTTACCGGGTCACGCACGTCGCCGACACCTGGGTCTCCCAGGAGGGCCTGCCGCACGCCCGCCGACTGCTCACCCAGCGCACCCGCTGGGCCCAGGGCAACCTCCAGTGCGTGCGCTACGCCGCCCGGATCCTGTCCTCGCGGCAGTACACCGGAGCGGGTGTCCTGGAGACGCTGTACACGTTCTTCCAGCCCGTCGCGCACCTGCTCACCCTCGTGATGTGCGCCTGGATGCTGGTGCTCGGCGGCCTCGGCTCGCTCGCCACCTGGCCGCTGACGCTGGTGCTCGCGGCGCTCTCCATCGGCCCGTTCGTGCTGTGGGGCCCGGTCTACCGGCGCGACCACGCCCCGGAGGCCTCCCGCGTCACGGGCGTGCTGTGGGGCTTCGCCCTGTGGCTGTACGCCTACCACCTGTTCGTGGTCTCGACGCGCGGCTTCGTCCGCAGCCTGCGCGGTCGCACCGGCTGGGCCAAGACCCGCCGCAACGCCGAGCCGGTCACGGTCGGCCCGACCGCCCTGGAGGGCTGATCCGCCGTCAATCAGGCGCGGGCGTACGTCAGTTGACGTACGCCCGCGCCCGTGTCGCCGTCCGGCTCAGCGGCCGCCGCGCCCCTTCGGATCGACCAGGCCCGCCTTGCGCAGGGCGTCCGCCATCGCACTGTTGGCGGGAGCCGGTGCCGGGGCGCGGCCCTGGCCGCCGCCCTGCCGGTTGCCGCCGCGCGCGTCGCCGCCGGCGCCGCCCCGGCGCTGCTGTCCCTGTCCTTGCCCCTGGCGCTGCTGCGGCGGCCGGCTGCCCTGCCCCTGGCCGCCCCGCTCGCCGCGCTCCCGCTTCGGCGTGCCGCCGCCCGGCGCGGACGCGTCGTCGTCGAGCCGCAGCGTCAGCGAGATCCGCTTGCGCGGCACATCGACGTCGAGGACCTTCACCTTGACGATGTCGCCCGGCTTCACCACGTCCCGGGGGTCCTTCACGAACGTCTTCGACAGCGCCGAGACATGGGCGAGGCCGTCCTGGTGCACGCCGATGTCGATGAACGCGCCGAACGCCGCCACATTGGTGACCACGCCTTCGAGGACCATCCCCGACGCCAGGTCGCCGATCTTCTCGACGCCCTCCTTGAAGGTCGCCGTCTTGAACGCCGGTCGCGGGTCGCGGCCCGGCTTCTCCAGCTCGCGCAGGATGTCGGTGACGGTGGGCAGACCGAAGGTCTCGTCGACGAAGTCGTCCGGCCGCAGCGAGCGCAGCACCCCGGTGTTGCCGATGAGGGACGCGACCTCGCTGCCCGCGGTCTTCACCATGCGACGCACCACCGGATACGCCTCGGGGTGCACGCTGGAGGCGTCCAGCGGGTCCTCGCCGTCGCGGATCCGCAGGAAGCCGGCGCACTGCTCGTACGCCTTCGGGCCGAGCCGTGCCACATCCTTCAGGGCCCGGCGCGAGCGGAACGGGCCGTTGGTGTCGCGGTGCGCCACGATGTTCTCGGCGAGGCCCGAGCCGATGCCGGACACGCGGGAAAGCAGCGGCGCCGAGGCGGTGTTGACGTCCACGCCCACGCCGTTCACACAGTCCTCGACCACCGCGTCGAGGGAGCGTGAGAGCTTCACCTCGGACAGGTCGTGCTGGTACTGGCCGACCCCGATGGACTTGGGGTCGATCTTCACCAGCTCGGCCAGCGGGTCCTGAAGACGCCGGGCGATGGAGACCGCGCCGCGCAGCGACACGTCCATGTCCGGGAACTCCTGCGAGGCGAACGCCGAGGCCGAGTAGACCGAGGCGCCGGCCTCCGACACCATCACCTTCGCGAGGCTCAACTCCGGGTGCTTGGAGATGAGTTCACCAGCGAGCTTGTCCGTCTCGCGGGAGGCGGTGCCGTTGCCGATGGCGATCAGCTCGACCGCGTGCTCCCGGCAGAGTCCGGCCAGCTTCGTGAGCGCCTGGTCCCACTTGTTCGCCGGGACGTGCGGGTGGATCACATCGGTGGCGACGACCTTGCCCGTCGCGTCGACGACGGCCACCTTCACGCCCGTACGGAAACCGGGGTCGAGGCCGAGCGTGGCGCGGGTGCCGGCCGGGGCGGCGAGCAGCAGGTCGCGCAGGTTGGAGGCGAAGACGCGGACCGCCTCGTCCTCCGCGGCCGTGCGCAGGCGCAGCCGCAGGTCGATGCCGAGGTGCACCAGGATGCGCGTGCGCCAGGCCCAACGCACCGTGTCCGCGAGCCACTTGTCGCCGGGGCGCCCCCGGTCGGCCACGCCGAAGCGCCGCGCCACCATGTTCTCGTACGTCGAGGGGCCGGGCTCGGGCGAGGGCTCCTCGGGCTCCAGGACGAGGTCGAGGACCTCCTCCTTCTCGCCGCGCAGCATCGCGAGCACCCGGTGGGAGGGGAGCGCGGTGAACGGCTCGGTGAAGTCGAAGTAGTCGGCGAACTTGGCGCCCGCCTCCTCCTTGCCCTCACGGACCTTGGCCGCGAGGCGGCCCTTCGTCCACATGCGCTCGCGCAGCTCGCCGGTCAGGTCGGCGTCCTCGGAGAAGCGCTCGGCGAGGATGGAGCGGGCGCCCTCCAGGGCGGCCGCCGCGTCGGCGACGCCCTTGTCCGTGTCCACGAAGGCGGCGGCCGCGGCGAGCGGGTCCACCGACGGGTCGGTGAGCAGGCCGTCGGCGAGCGGTTCCAGACCGGCCTCGCGGGCGATCTGCGCCTTGGTGCGCCGCTTCGGCTTGAACGGCAGGTAGATGTCCTCCAGGCGGGCCTTGGTGTCGGCGCCCCGGATCTGCGCCTCCAGGGCGTCGGTGAGCTTGCCCTGCTCCCGCACGGACTCCAGGATCGCGGTGCGCCGGTCCTCCAGCTCGCGCAGATAGCGCAGCCGCTCTTCGAGGGTGCGCAGCTGGGCGTCGTCCAGCATCTCGGTCGCTTCCTTGCGGTAGCGCGCGATGAACGGGACGGTGGACCCGCCGTCGAGCAGCTCGACGGCGGCCTTCACCTGCCGCTCCCGTACGCCGAGTTCCTCGGCGATCCTGCCTTCGATGGACGTCGTCACGTGCCGTACCGCCTTCTCGCTGAGCCTGGGGCGCCATTGTGGCAGGCGGCACCGACAATCGACGATCAGCCCTTGCCGGCGGCCGGTCCTCGTCGAAGAGAACGGCTCGGGCCCGAGGTCAGCTCTTGCCGACCAGGTCGGCCGGGAAGCCGCCCGCCAGGGCCGCCGCCACGGTGAAGCCCTTGGCGAGTTCGGTGAGCCGTGCCACGCCCTGCTCGCCGAGAAGTTCGTAGGGGGCGAGGTCGAGGCGGTCGGTGCGGTCCTCCAGCTCGGCGCGCAGCGACACGCCCGCCTCGGTCAACTCGCCCTCCGCGTCCAGGAGTCCGCGCTCGCGCAGTCGTCCGGCGGCCGCGTCCCACTCGGCGCGCTCCCAGCCGCGGGTGGCGATGACCCAGTGCGGGGACATGCCCTTGCCGGTCGCGGTGTGGCTCACGAGTGCTTCGAGGGGGTCGAGTTCCAGGTCGAGCAGAGCGGTGAGGTGGCCGTCGCCCCGGTGCTCGCGCAGCAGCGTCGCGGCGTGCCAGAAGGCGAGGTGCGGCTGCTCGGGCACGGGCAGGTCGGCGTGGGCGGCGTACAGGGGGCGGGCATGCCGGGTGCAGCCCTCGGTGGCGCGCAGCGCGAGCCGGGCGGCCTCCATCATCTCCTTCGACGCGATGGCCTCCTCGCCGAGCAGTCGGCGCAGGGTGCGGTCGACGGCCCGCAGGCGTGCGGCCAGCACGGCCTCGGGGGCGGCGGTGTCCCACACGGCGGGCAGATGCCGGGCGACGAGGTCGTGCTTGAAGTTGTAGAAGGTGGCCGCCACCACGCCGGGCCCCACGGCGCCCATGGCGGCCGCCCGCCCGGCGAAGTAGGCGGCGCTGCGGTCCTCGACGCCGAGCCGGGCCAGCTCGCGGGGGAAGTCGGCCGAGAAGTAGACGGTCGCGTGCAGCGAGTTGACGGGGCTGTGGCAGTGGCGTCCGGCGCGCGGGGCGAGAGGGCTCATGCCCGCACGTTACCGACTGGTCGGTACGGGGTGAAGGGGCGGGGCGGGCCAGGTCGCCCGCGCGGGGCGGGTCCGCTCGCCGACGCCGCCCGGCGGCCCCGGCCCCGATGGCAGGAAAGGTGGGGTTCTTGTCATTGCGGCCATCGGCCCCCGGCCCAAGGATGGACGTATGACGCAGCGCTCCGTCCTGGTCGTCCTCTTCGACAACGTCCAAAGTCTCGATGTGACCGGACCGGCCGAGGTGTTCGCCGCGGCGTGCCGCGCCCTCGGGGACCCGGCCGCCTACCGGCTGCGCTTCGCCTCGCTCGACGGGGCGCCGGTCACCTCGCACAGCGGGCTGCGGCTCATGGCCGACTGCGCGCTCGCGGACGCCGGTCCGGCCGACATCCTGCTCGTCCCCGGCGGCGACGGGGCGAGTGCGCCCGACCCGCGCCTCGTCAACTGGCTGCGCGCACAGGGCCCGCGCGCCGGACGGCTCGTCTCGGTGTGCACGGGCTCGCTGCTGCTCGCCGAGGCCGGGCTGCTCGACGGGCGCCGGGCCACCACCCACTGGGCGCTGTGCCGGCGGCTGGCCCAGCGCTATCCGGCCGTGGAGGTCGAGCCGGACCCCATCTTCGTGCGGGATGGCAACGTTGCCACGTCGGCCGGGGTCACCGCCGGAATCGACCTCTCGCTCGCCCTGGTGGAGGAGGACCACGGCAGGGACGTGGCCCTGGCCATCGCCCGCGCCATGGTGGTGTTCCTGCGCAGGCCCGGGAACCAGGCGCAGTTCAGTGCCCAGCTCGCCGCGCAGACGGCCCGCCGCGAGCCGCTGCGCGAGCTCCAGCAGTGGATCGCCGAGCACCCCGACGGGAACCTGTCCGTGGAGGCCCTGGCCCAGCGCGCCAGCCTCTCGCCCCGCCACTTCGCCCGCGCCTTCCACGCCGAGACCGGCACCACCCCCGGCCGCTACGTCGAGCGTGTCCGCCTGGAGTACGCCCGCCGCCTCCTGGAAGAGACCCCGGACGGCATCCAGGAGGTCTCCCGCGCCGCCGGCTACGGCACCTCCGAGGCGATGCGCCGTGCCTTCGTCAAAACATTGGGGACGGCCCCCGCCGAGTACCGCCGCCGCTTCCGCCCCGCCCCCGCCCAGCCCTGACCGGCCCGCGCGTGCCCGCCCCGACCACCCTTGAGAGGCCCCCGTGCAGATCGCGATCCTGCTCTACGACCGGTTCACCGCCCTGGACGCGGTCGGCCCGTACGAGATCCTGGCCCGCGCGCCCGGCGCCGAGACGGTGTTCGTGGCCGAGCGGGCCGGGACCGTCCGCAACGACAACGGGGGCAGTCTCGGCCTCGTCGCCGACCGGACGCTCGCGGAGGTGCGGCGGCCGGACCTCGTGGTGGTGCCGGGCGGGCCCGGGCAGACCGGGCAGATGGACAACCCGGTGATCCTGGACTGGCTGCGCGAGGTCGACGCCACGACGACGTGGACGGCGTCGGTGTGCACGGGCTCCCTGCTGCTCGGCGCGGCCGGGCTGCTCGACGGCCGCCGCGCCACTTCGCACTGGCTGGCCCTCGATCTGCTCGCGACGTTCGGGGCACGGCCCACCGGCGAGCGGGTCGTCATCGACGGCAAGTACGTGACGGCCGCCGGTGTCTCCTCCGGCATCGACATGGGCCTCACCCTGCTCGGCGAGATCGCGGGGGACCGGTACGCCGAGTCCGTGCAGCTCCTGACCGAGTACGACCCGCAGCCGCCCTACGACACCGGCTCGCCGCACAAGGCCCCGGCCCAGCTGGTCGAGGAGCTGCGCGCGGCCGGCCGCTTCTCCCGGGCCGACCCCCACTGACCTTTCGCCCCACATCCGAAGGACACCCACCCGAAGGACACCCAGCACATGCAGATCGCGATCCTGCTCTACGACCGGTTCACCGCCCTGGACGCGGTCGGCCCGTACGAGACGCTCAGCCGGCTGCCGGGCGCCGAGACGGTGTTCGTCGCCGAGCGGGCCGGGCCGGTGCGCAACGACAGCGGGAGCCTCACCCTGGTCGCCGGGAAGTCGCTCGCGGAGGTGGTCGGGCCGGACATCGTGGTCGTGCCGGGCGGCCCGCCCGAGGCCGTCGCGCCGCACCTGGAGGGCGGGCCGGTCCTGGACTGGCTGCGCAGGGTGGACGTCATGACGACGTGGACGACATCGGTGTGCACGGGCTCGCTGCTGCTCGGCGCGGCCGGGCTCCTCAGCGGCCGGCGTGCCACCTCGCACTGGCTCGCCCTGGACGAGCTGCGCGGGTTCGGCGCGAGGGCGACGGAGGAGCGGGTGGTCCTCGACCACAAGTACGTCACCGCGGCCGGGGTGTCCGCCGGCATCGACATGGGCCTCACCCTGCTCGGCGAGATCGCCGGGGACCGGCACGCCGAGTCCGTGCAGCTCCTCATCGAGTACGACCCGCAGCCGCCCTACGACGCGGGCTCGCCGCACAAGGCGCCCGCCGACCTGGTCGAACAGCTCAGGGCCAGGGGCGTCCCTCAGGGCTGAGGCTGCCAGCCGAAGCGCGGGGCCCGGCGCTCCAGGAACGCGGCGATGCCCTCGGCGGTGTCGCCGCAGCCGTGCTCCTGGGCGGCCCAGTACGCGTCCCGGTCGGTCCTGCCGTCCGCGAACTCCTTCGCCGCCGCCTGGGTGAGCCGCGAGCGCGACACCAGGATCCGGGTGAACGCGGCCACCCGCTCGTCCAGCTCGCCGGCCGCCAGTACCTCGTCCACCAGACCGGTGCGCAGCGCCCGGGTGCTGTCGATCAACTCCCCTGAGAACAAAAGGTACTTGGCGGTCGCCGGCCCGACGAGCGCGGTGAGCCGGCGGGTCGCCGACGCCGGGTAGACGATGCCGAGCTTCGCCGGGGTGACACCGAACAGCGCCCCCTCCTGCGCGAACCGCAGATCGCAGGCGGCCGCGAGCTGGCTGCCGCCGCCCACGCAGTGCCCGCGCACGGCGGCGAGTGTCGGCTTGGGGAAGGCCGCCAGCGCCTCCTCGGCCCGTACCGCGAGCGCCTTCGGGTCCTCGCCGGGCTCGCGCAGCGTGGAGATGTCCGCGCCCGCGCAGAACGTGTCCCCGGCCCCGGTGAGCACCAGCGCCCCCACCCGTGGATCCGCGGCCAGGGCTTCGAGCAGCGGCGGCAGCGCCCGCCACATCGCGGAGGTCATCGCGTTGCGCTTGGCGGGATGGCTGATCACGACGGTGGCGACGCCCTCGGAGAGGCTCTGCTCCAGCTGCGGCTGCATGCGCCGGATGCTATCCGGGCTGCCGAAACCTATGATCACAAGGGGGTCGCACGCGGATCGACTAGGAGACGCTGATGGCCGGACCCAGGCAGAACGACGGACCCGAGCCCCATGGGGAATCCCGCCGGAACGTCGGGCGCGAGGGCCGCAAGCTCAGCCGCAGCTTCGGACTGCTCGCCCTGCTCGGGGCGATCCTGGTGGTGGCCGGCCTGGTGGGCCTCGCCTACACCGAGTTCGCCACCCTCACCACGATGCTGCTCTTCGGCTGGCTGTTGCTGATCGGAGGCGTGATCGGCCTGGCGCACGCGATCCAGTCGCGCGGCTCGGGCTTCTTCTGGCTGGCCGTGGTGGTCGCCGCCCTGAACCTCGCCGCGGGCGTGGTGATCATCCGCCGTCCCGAGGGCAGTGCAGAGGCCCTCACGATGTTCGCCGCCCTGCTGTTCCTGACCGGCGGCGTCTTCCGCCTCGCGGGCAGTGTGGTGGTGCGCGGGCCGCAGTTCGGCTGGACGCTGGTGCAGGGCGCGTTCGGCGTCCTCCTGGGCATCCTGGTGCTGGCGAACTGGCCGAGCAACAGCCGGTACGTCATCGGCTGTTTCTTCTCGCTGGCCCTGTTGTTCGACGGGCTGGGGCTGATCGCGATCGGAGTGGGCGGACGCAGAATCGTCACTCTCGTGAGTGACGCGGTGGCCACGGAAGAGGGCGGCAAGGGCACCCCTCCGATGTCTCCGACACCCCCGCAAGCCATGGCAAAGCCGTCAGACGAGGGTCGGAACCAGCCCGAGAGATGACCTTCTGCGCCATCGGGGATCAAAAAGCGTCGATAGACGCTGACTTCTGTTCAGTCCCTCGGTCCGGACCAACGCACTCCCGACACTCTTCAGCAGACGGGTGTGCAGTCGAGCCGCGAGGGTGGTGCCGGAAACATGGAGATCCGCGGGAGCCTGCCGCCCGAACCCGCGGCCCCGGCGCGGCAGCAGGCGTACGAGGGCGTGTGGCGGTTCACCGCGCCCGCCGTCGACGCCTCCGTGCCGCAGGCCCGGCACGCGGTGCGCGACCTGCTGCGCCGCCAGGGCGTACCGGCCCACGAGGACCTCATCCAGGGCCTGCTCCTGATCGTGTCGGAGCTGGTCACCAACGCGGTCAGACACGCGGCCCTGCTCTCGCCGCAGGTCGCCGTCGAGGTGGCCATCGGCGCCGAGTGGATCAGGGTGTCCGTCGAGGACAACCATCCCTACCGGCCCAAGGCCCTGGAGGCCGACTACGCGCAGACCGGCGGCCGGGGCCTGCTCCTGGTCCGCGAGATCACCGAGGAGGCCGGCGGGGTGTGCGACGTCGAGCAGACCGCGAGCGGCGGAAAGATCGTCTGGGCCGCACTCCCGCTGGCCCCCCTGCCGGGGATCACCAGCCCGCGTCGGGCCCCGTGAGCTCCTTGACCGCGGGCCGCGCCGCGTCCAGCACGGTCATGAACCACGCCGAGAACGTGTCGCGCGCGTGCCGCTCGGTGAGCTCCTCGGGCGTCACGAACACGGTCTCGCCGACCTCCTCCGGGTCCGGCCGCAGCGGCGACTGCACCAGGCCCACGAAGAGGTGGTTGAACTCCTGCTCCACCAGGCCGGACTCCGGGTCCGGGTGGTTGTAGCGCACGGTGCCCGCCTCGGCGAGCAGCGACGGGGCGATGCCCAGCTCCTCGTAGGTCCGCCGGGCGGCCGCCGCGAACGGGGACTCACCGGGGTAGGGGTGGCCGCAGCAGGTGTTGGACCAGACGCCGGGGGAGTGGTACTTGCCGAGCGCCCGCCGCTGGAGGAGCAGCCGGCCCGCGGGGTCGAAGAGGAAAACGGAGAACGCCCGGTGCAGCTGCCCGGGCGCCTGGTGGGCGGAGAGCTTCTCCGCGGTTCCGATGGTGCTGCCGCTCTCGTCGACGAGTTCGAGCATGATCTCTGGTGCGGTGGCGCCCGTGGTCCCGTTCGACGAGTTGTTCGCCGTGGTGGCTGGTGTGCTCGGCATAACCATCCTTCGCTTCGGTCCTCGGCTGCTCAGTCTGCCGTACAAAAGCGGCGTGTCCGCCATTGACCGGCATCCGCATGTCCTGCCCCACGCGAGGCCGCCGGAACCGCGCGTTCAGTGGCAGAGCTTCGCCTCGTGCTCGGCGTGGCCGCCGGGCTCCAGCTGGAACGTGCAGTGCTCCACGTCGAAGTGGTCGCCCAGGCACCCCTGCAACTCGTGCAGCAGCTTCTCGTGCCCCACGGAGTCGAGAACCTCCTGGCTGACCACCACGTGCGCCGAGAGCACCGGCATCCCCGAGGTGATCGTCCAGGCGTGCAGGTCGTGTACGTCCTCCACGCCCGGCAGTTCCACGATGTGGGCCCGCACCTCCGCCATGTCGACCCCCTTGGGGGCCGACTCCAGGAGCACGTTGAGGGTCTCACGCAGCAGCTTGACGGTCCTCGGCACGATCATCAGGCCGATCACCAGCGAGGCGATCGGGTCGGCCGCCTGCCAGCCCGTGGTCATGATGACGAGACCGGCCACCACCACGGCCGCCGAGCCGAGCGCGTCCGAGAGGACCTCCAGGAAGGCGCCGCGCACGTTGAGGCTGTCCTGCTGCCCCTTCATGAGGAGCGAGAGGGAGACCGAGTTGGCGACCAGACCGATCAGGCCGAAGACCACGGCCGTGCCGCCCGCGGTGTCGGCCGGCTCGACGAACCGCGTGACCGCCTCGAACAGGACGTAGCCGCCCACCCCGAGCAGCAGCAGACAGTTGGCGAGCGCGGCGAGGATCTCGGCGCGGGCGTACCCGTAGGTGCGGTTGCCTTCGGCGGGGCGGTTGGCGAAGTGGATGGCGAGCAGCGCCATCGCGAGCCCCAGGCCGTCCGTCGCCATGTGCGCCGCGTCCGCGACGAGTGCGAGGGAGTCCGCGAGCAGACCGCCGACGATCTCCACCACCATCACGGTCAGTGTGATGCCGAGCGCGATCCGTAGCCTTCCCTTGTAGGCGGCGGCCGCGGTGCCGGTCGGCGGCGGCCCGCCGTGTGTGTGTCCGTGGTCGTGCCCAGCCCCCATGAAGGCCCTCCCGGATCCGTCGCCGATCAATCCCGATGTCTCTGTACGAGGGGTCAGTGAACTACGGGTAGGGGGTATGTGCAACACGGCACTGAACACCGTTGTCATGTGCTCTGACCTGCGGAAATGCTTGCAGGTCAGAGGGTTGGGGTGATCAATTCGCGGGCCTGGTCGCAGGGTTCGCGGCCCGGGCTCCGCGGCGGTGTTCGAACGCGGTTTGTGGGCTGCGCCCTTGATCGACCATGATGATCGCGGCGCCCGCGCAACGGGCGGTCCCGGGCCTCATCGGCCGTAAACGGCCAGTGAATTCCCGGTTCCGAGCATCCGATAGCCTCTGCCGACGTGCCGCCCGCCCCCGTGCCGGGCCGGGCCGTGACTTCCGCCATGTCAGTCGCAAGGAGTGAATTCGTCTGTCGACCGCCATCCTTACCGGTCCGCCGGTGCCCGGATCGCAGCTCGGACCCGATCTGCGCACGCTGGGTTTCGACGTGCAGAACGCCTTCCTCCCCGACGACCTGCCCCGTCTGCTCGCCGAGGTGCCGGCCGGTGAACGTGTCGCCCTGGTCGACCCGCGCTTCCTCGGCCACGTCCACGCGCTGCGCCTCGCCCTGACCGACCCGCGCTTCCCGGCCGCCTCGGTCCCGGGCGCCCTCGCCGTGCAGGCCGCGGCCCGCCCGGCGCTCGCCCGCGCCCTGTCCGGCGGCCCTTCGGCGCCCGCTGCCCAGGTGCGGACGACCTCGGTGCTCACCGACGACATCGCGGCCGCCATCGAGGCCGACGGCACCGCCGTGCACCACCCGGAGCTCGGCTCGCTCGTCGCGACCGTCCCCGCCGACGAGGTCGCCGCGGCCGAGGCGAGCCGGGCCGTCGCCGCGGTCGACGACGAGGCCGTGCGGCTGCGCAACGCCGTGAAGTCCCGCGACGGGTTCTTCACCACCCACTGCATCAGCCCGTACTCCCGCTACCTCGCCCGCTGGTGCGCCCGCCGGGGACTCACCCCCAACCAGGTCACCACCGCCTCGCTGCTCACCGCCCTGATCGCGGCCGGCTGCGCGGCGACCGGGACCCGCGGCGGGTACGTCGCGGCCGGGGTGCTGCTGATCCTCTCCTTCGTCCTGGACTGCACCGACGGGCAGCTCGCCCGCTACTCGCTCCAGTACTCGACGATGGGGGCCTGGCTCGACGCCACCTTCGACCGTGCCAAGGAGTACGCCTACTACGCCGGCCTCGCGCTCGGCGCGGCCCGCGGCGGTGACGACGTATGGGCGCTCGCGCTCGGCGCCATGGTGCTCCAGACCTGCCGCCACGTCGTGGACTTCTCGTTCAACGAGGCACACGTCGCAGGCACGGACGGCACCGCCAACACCAGCCCCACCGCGGCCCTCTCCGACCGGCTCGACTCGGTCGGCTGGACGGTGTGGGCGCGGCGCATGATCGTGCTGCCGATCGGCGAGCGCTGGGCGATGATCGCCGTCCTGACCGCCGTCACCACGCCCCGCATCGTCTTCTACGCGCTGCTCATCGGCTGTGCCTTCGCCGCCTGCTACACCACCGCGGGACGCGTCCTGCGCTCCGTGAGCCGCCGCGCCCCCCGCACCGACCGGGCCGCCCAGGCCCTCGCCGAGCTCGCCGACAGCGGCCCGCTCGCACAGCTGGTCGCGGCGAAGGCGCCCCGGATCCCCGGCGCCCCGGTCCTCGCGGCGGTCGGCGCCCTGCTGGTCGTGGCCGCCTCCCTCACGCTGCCCGTCGGCAGCGGCCCGGTGATCGGCGCCGCCGCGCTCTACGCGGTGCTGTCCGGACTTGCCGTCGCCCGGCCCCTCAAGGGCCCCCTCGACTGGCTCGTACCGCCGCTCTTGCGGGTGGCCGAGTACTGCACGGTCCTGATCCTGGCGGCCCGCTCGGACGTGGCCGGGGCGCTTCCCGCGGCCTTCGGGCTCGTCGCGGCGGTCGCCTACCATCACTACGACACGGTCTACCGCATCAAGGGCGGGTCCGGCGCGCCGCCGCAGTGGCTGGTGCGGGTGATCGGCGGCCACGAGGGCCGCACGCTCCTGGTGACGGTGCTCGCCGCCGTCCTCGCCACGCGAGACACAGACTTCACCCTGGCGCTCACCGCCCTCGCGGCGGTCATCGCGCTCGTGGTGCTCGTGGAGTCCATCCGCTTCTGGGTGTCCTCCGGAGCACCTGCCGTACATGACGAAGGAGAAACAGCATGATTGGCCTCGTACTGGCAGCCGGTGCCGGACGCCGTCTGCGCCCCTACACCGACACGCTCCCGAAGGCCCTCGTGCCTGTCGACGGTGACACCACCGTCCTGGACATCGCGCTGAAGAACTTCGCCGAGGTCGGCCTGACCGAGGTCGCCATCGTCGTCGGCTACCGCAAGGAAGCCGTCTACGCCCGCAAGGAGGCCCTGGAGGCCAAGTACGGCGTCGCGATCACGCTGATCGACAACGACAAGGCCGAGGAGTGGAACAACGCCTACTCCCTGTGGTGCGCCCGTGAGGTCCTCAAGCGCGGTGTGATCCTCGCCAACGGCGACACGGTCCACCCCGTCTCGGTCGAGAAGACCCTGCTGGCCGCGCGCGGCCAGGGCCAGAAGATCATCCTCGCCCTCGACACGGTGAAGAACCTCGCCGACGAGGAGATGAAGGTCATCACCGCCGAGGGCAAGGGCGTCCAGCGCATCACCAAGCTGATGGACCCGGCGAGTGCCACCGGCGAGTACATCGGCGTCACGCTCATCGAGCCCGAGGCTGCCGAGGAGCTCGCCGACGCCCTGAAGGCCACCTTCGAGCGCGACCCCGACCTCTACTACGAGGACGGCTACCAGGAGCTCGTCAACCGCGGCTTCACCGTCGACGTGGCCCCCATCGGCGAGGTGTCGTGGGTCGAGATCGACAACCACGACGACCTGGCGAAGGGCCGTGAGATCGCGTGCCAGTACTGACTCGGCTCATCCCCTCGCCGGTTGTCGTCGACATCCGGCGCGGGGCGCTGGACGACCTCGCGGTCGTCCTCGCCGACCAGCGCATCTCCGCCAACGGCAAGCTGGCGATCGCGATCAGCGGCGGCTCGGGGCTCAAACTGCGCGAGCAGTTCGGCCCCCTGCTGCCGGGTGCCGAGTGGTACCCGGTCGACGGCGGCACCATCGACGCGGCGGTCAAGCTCGCCGACGCGATGCGCGGCAAGCGCTACGACGCGGTCGTGGCGCTCGGCGGCGGCAAGATCATCGACGTGACGAAGTACGCGGCGGCCCGCGTCGGCCTGCCGATGGTCGCCGTCGCCACGAACCTCTCGCACGACGGCATCTGCTCGCCGGTCTCCACCCTGGACAACGACAACGGGCGCGGCTCCTACGGCGTGCCCACCCCGATCGCCATCCTGATCGACCTCGCCGTGATCCGGGACGCGCCCCCGCGCTTCGTGCGCTCGGGCATCGGTGACGCGATCTCCAACCTGTCCGCCATCGCGGACTGGGAGCTCTCGCACCGCGAGACCGGTGAGCCGGTCGACGGCCTGGCCGCCGCCATGGCGCGCAGCGCCGGCGAGGCGGTCCTGCGCCACCCGGGCACCGTCGGCGACGACGACTTCCTGGTCACGCTCTCCGAGGGCCTGGTCATGTCCGGCATCGCCATGTCGATCAGCGGCGACACCCGGCCCTCGTCCGGCGCCTGCCACGAGATCAGCCACGCCTTCGACCTGCTCTTCCCGCAGCGCGCGGCCAGCCACGGCGAACAGTGCGGCCTCGGCGCCGCGTTCGCCATGCACCTGCGGGGCGCGAAGGCCGAGTCCGGCCTCATGACCGAGGTGCTGCGCAGGCACGCCCTGCCGGTCACGGCGGAGGAAATCGGCTTCACCGCCGACGAGTTCGTCCAGGCCGTGGAGTTCGCCCCGCAGACCCGGCCCGGCCGCTACACCATCATCGAGCACCTCGACCTGTCCACCGACCAGATCAGGGACGCGTACGCCGACTATGCCAAGACCATCCGTAGCTGAGCTCCGCCCGGTCGTGCACCCGGCGGGTGTGAAGGACCGGGTCAGTGGCGAACACTGGGGCGGCCGTCTGTACATGCGCGAGATCTCGCTGCGCATCACCCGCGTCCTGGTCACCACCAAGGTCACGCCGAACCAGCTGACCTATCTGATGACCCTGAGCGGGGTCCTCGCCGCCCCGGCCCTGCTGGTGCCGGGCGTCTGGGGCGCCGTGCTCGGTGTCGTCGCCGTCCAGGGCTATCTGCTGCTCGACTGCGTGGACGGCGAAGTCGCCCGCTGGAAGAAGCAGTTCTCGCTGTCCGGCGTCTACCTGGACCGCGTCGGTGCCTATCTGTGCGACGCGGCGGTCCTGGTCGGCTTCGGCCTGCGCGCCGCCGACCTGTGGGGCCCCGGCCGCATCGACTGGCTGTGGGCCTTCCTCGGCACGCTCGCGGCCCTCGGCGCGATCCTGATCAAGGCGGAGACCGACCTCGTCGGCGTGGCCCGCCACCAGGGCGGTCTGCCGCTGGTCAAGGACGCGGCGGCCACCCCGCGCTCCTCCGGTGTGGCGCTGGCCCGCCGGGCCGCGGCCGCGCTGAAGTTCCACCGGCTCGTCCTCGGCATCGAGGCGTCCCTGCTGATCCTGGTCCTCGCGATCGTGGACCAGGTCCGCGGCGACCTGTACTTCTCCCGCCTGGGCGTCGCGGTGCTGGCCGGCATCGCGCTGCTCCAGACGGTGCTGCACCTCGTGTCCATCCTCGCGTCGAGCAGGCTCAAGTGAACGCTCCCCTGAAGGTCGGCGCCGTCGTCATCACGATGGGCAACCGCCCCGCCGAACTGCGCGCCCTGCTGGACTCGGTCGCCAAGCAGGACGGCGACCGCGTCGAGGTCGTGGTGGTCGGCAACGGTGCCCCGGTCCCGGACGTCCCCGAGGGCGTACGCACCGTCGAGCTGCCGGAGAACCTGGGCATCCCGGGCGGCCGCAACGTCGGCATCGAGGCGTTCGGCCCCGCGGGCGCCGAGATGGACGTGCTGCTCTTCCTCGACGACGACGGCCTGCTGCCCCACCAGGACACCGCCGAGCTGTGCCGCCAGGCCTTCGCGGCCGACCCGGAGCTCGGCATCATCAGCTTCCGGATCGCCGACCCGGAGACCGGTGTCACCCAGCGCCGCCACGTGCCGAGGCTGCGTGCCGCCGACCCGATGCGCTCCTCACGCGTGACGACCTTCCTCGGCGGCGCCAACGCCGTGCGCACCCAGGTGTTCGCGGAGGTCGGCGGGCTGCCGGACGAGTTCTTCTACGCGCACGAGGAGACCGACCTCGCCTGGCGGGCGCTGGACGCCGGCTGGATGATCGACTACCGCGCGGACATGGTCCTGCACCACCCGACGACCGCCCCGTCCCGGCACGCGGTCTACCACCGGATGGTGGCCCGCAACCGGGTCTGGCTGGCCCGGCGCAACCTGCCCGCCCCGCTGGTCCCGGTCTACCTGGGGGTCTGGCTGCTCCTGACCCTGGCTCGCAAGCCCTCGGGCCCGGCGCTCAAGGCCTGGTTCGGCGGGTTCAAGGAGGGGTGGACGACGCCCTGCGGACCGCGCCGTCCCATGAAGTGGCGTACGGTCTTCAAGCTCACCCGGCTGGGCCGTCCCCCCGTCATCTGAGAGTCTCGGGCTCTGAGACCATCGGGCGTACTTCTTGAACACGAAAGTTTCCACTTGTGAGTGACACAACCCTGTCCCCGGCGGACCTCGCCGCCAAGCACGGGCTGTCGGTGAGCGGTGCCCGACCCGGGCTGACCGCTTACATCAAGCAGCTGTGGGGTCGGCGCCACTTCATCCTGTCGTTCTCGTCGGCCAAGCTGACCGCCCAGTACAGCGAGGCGAAGCTCGGCCAGATCTGGCAGGTGGCTACGCCCCTGCTGAACGCGCTGGTCTACTACTTCATCTTCGGCGTGCTCATGGGAACGAGGAAGGGCATCCCCAACGATGTCTTCATCCCGTTCCTGGTGACCGGCGTGTTCCTGTTCACCTTCACGCAGAACTCGCTGATGGCCGGCGTACGGGCGATCTCTGGCAACCTGGGCCTGGTGCGGGCGCTGCACTTCCCGCGCGCCTCGCTGCCGATCTCCTTCGCGCTCCAGCAGCTCCAGCAGCTGCTCTTCTCGATGATCGTCCTGATGATCGTGGTGGTCGCCTCCGGCTTCATGCCGGGCATGACCTGGATCCTGATCGTCCCGGTCCTCGCGCTCCAGTTCGTCTTCAACACCGGACTCGCGCTGATCTTCGCCCGGCTCGGCGCCAAGACGCCGGACCTCGCGCAGCTGATGCCGTTCATCATGCGGACCTGGATGTACTCGTCCGGCGTGATGTTCAGCATCACCGCCGTGCTGAAGGACAAGCCGGGCTGGCTCAAGGACGTCCTCCAGGTCAACCCGGCCGCCGTCTACATGGACCTGGCCCGCTACGCACTGCTGGACGGCTATGGCGGCGGGTCCCTGCCCCCGCACGTCTGGGCACTCGCGGTCGGCTGGGCCGTCGTCGTGGGCGCCCTCGGATTCGTGTACTTCTGGAAGGCTGAGGAGCGATATGGCCGTGGCTGAGGACATCAGGGACCGCGTCGCGGTCGAGGACGCGCGGATTCCCACCGTCATCTGCGACGACGTGCACATCGTGTACACCGTCAACGGCGGCGGCGGCGGGAAGGGCAGCGCCACCGCCGCCCTGAGCCGCATAGTGAAGAGGGACAAGACCGGCGGCGCCTCCCGGGGCATGCGCCGGGTGCACGCGGTCAAGGGCGTGTCGTTCACCGCGTACCGGGGCGAGGCCATCGGCCTGATCGGCTCCAACGGCTCGGGCAAGTCGACGCTGCTGCGGGCCATCGCCGGTCTGCTGCCGCCCGAGAGCGGCCGGGTCTACACCGACGGGCAGCCCTCGCTGCTCGGTGTGAACGCTGCCCTGATGAACGACCTGACCGGCGAGCGCAACGTCATCCTCGGCGGCCTGGCCATGGGGATGTCCCGCGAGGAGGTCAGGGAGCGCTACGAGGAGATCGTCGACTTCTCCGGCATCAACGACAAGGGCGACTTCATCTCCCTGCCGATGCGCACCTACTCCTCCGGCATGGCGGCCCGGCTGCGGTTCTCCATCGCCGCGGCCAAGGACCACGACGTCCTCATGATCGACGAGGCCCTCGCCACCGGTGACCGCCAGTTCCAGATCCGCTCCGAGGAGCGCATCCGGGAGCTGCGCAAGCACGCCGGAACCGTCTTCCTGGTGAGCCACAGCATCGGCTCCATCCGGGACACCTGCGACCGCGTGCTCTGGCTGGAGCGCGGCGAGCTGCTCATGGACGGGCCGACCGACGAGGTCGTCAAGGCCTACCAGAAGGAGTCCGGCCGCTGACGCACCGTCATCCGGCGGACTCGCAGACCGAAGCCCCTGTCGATCAACCCCGGCAGGGGCTTTCGCGTCCTAAGGTGTGGTCGGACAGTCAAGATCCCGTCAAGTTGCCAGTATGCGGGGAAGGTTGAGCCGGATTGGAGTGTTCTTGTAATGCTCTCCACACCCCGACGTGTTGTCGGCCGTTGTACAACGTAAGCTGTACCGGTGCTGATTCGCGGCAAGTGGGGTAATACGCCCCCGGCTCCTCGCACGACGGGTCACCCCGTCCGGGGAGGTCAGGCGGCGTGTCCGAAATAGGATGTTTTGGGTCGGCGGTGTAGAACGGGAGATGTGACGGCCATGGCTACGGAAGATCTCCAGCTCCAAGGGACGGCCGCCGTTCCCGCCCCGGGCGGTACCCGGTGACCCGAGTCCGGGACGTGCGCACCGGCACCCCCTCGCGCGCCACGCTCGACAAGGCCGCGGACGAGAACTTCCCGGTGGCCCCCTTCTTCCTGCCGCGCGCCTGGCGCGACGACCTGATGGCCGTGTACGGCTTCGCCCGGCTCGTCGACGACATCGGTGACGGCGACCTCGCCCCCGGCGGCGCCGACGCCCGCCGCCTCGGCGTGGCCCCGGCCGACGCCGACGACCGGCTCGTCATGCTCGACGCGTTCGAGGCGGATCTGCGCCGCGTCTTCGACGGCACGCCCCGCCACCCGCTCCTCGTGGGCCTGCAACCCACCGTGCGGCGCCGCGCGCTCACCCCCGAGCCGTTCCTCGGCCTGATCGCGGCCAACCGCCAGGATCAGCGGGTCCGGCGCTACGAGACATATGAGGAGCTGCTCGCCTACTGCGAGCTCTCCGCCAACCCCGTGGGAAGGCTCGTCCTCGCCATCACCGGCACCACGAGCCCGGAGCGCGTCCGTCGCTCCGACGCGATCTGCACGGCGTTGCAGATCGTCGAACACCTCCAGGACGTGAAGGAGGACCTCGGGCGGGACCGGATCTATCTGCCGGCCGAGGACATGTCCCGTTTCCATGTCACACAGGCCGATCTGGCCGCCCCCACGGGGAGCGCTTCGGTGCGCGCCCTGGTCGCGTTCGAGGCGGAACGCGCCGGGTCGTTGCTGAATGAAGGTACCCCCCTGGTGGGTAGCGTCCACGGCAGACTCAAGCTGCTGCTGGCCGGATTCGTGGCCGGAGGACGCGCCGCGCTCGACGCGGTCGCTGCCGCCGGCCACGACGTACTCCCGGGGCCGCCCAAGCCCACCAGGGCAAGGCTGATGCGCGAGGTGGGAGCCGTCTTGCGAAGAGCGCGTAGAGAGGGGTGAGCCGGACCGTGGAGGCACAGGCACCCGTGTCAGCACCGGTACAGGCCGCATACAGCTATTGCGAGGCGGTGACCGGGCAGCAGGCGCGCAATTTCGCGTACGGCATCAGGCTGCTGCCGGCCGACAAACGGCAGGCGATGTCCGCGCTGTACGCGTTCTCGCGCCGGGTCGACGACATCGGTGACGGAACGCTGGCCAACGACGCCAAGGGAACGCGCCTTGAGGAGACCCGGGCGCTGCTCGGGCGCATCCGCGACGGCGCCGTCGACGAGGACGACACCGACCCGGTGGCGGTGGCGCTCGCGGACGCGGCACGCCGGTTCCCGATCCCGCTCGACGGCCTCGACGAGCTCATCGACGGCGTCCTGATGGATGTGCACGGCGAGAGCTACGAGACCTGGGACGACCTGAAGACGTACTGCCGGTGTGTCGCGGGCGCGATCGGCCGGCTCTCACTCGGCGTGTTCGGCACCCAGCCCGGCGCGCCGGGCATCGAACGCGCCCCGGAGTACGCCGACACGCTGGGGCTCGCTCTCCAACTCACCAACATCCTCAGGGACGTTCGTGAGGACGCCAGCAACGGACGGACGTATCTGCCCTCCGACGACCTCGCCAAGTTCGGCTGCTCGGCGGGCTTCGACCGGCCCGTCCCGCCGCCCGGCTCCGACTTCGCCGGGCTCGTCCACTTCGAAGTCCGGCGCGCCCGGGCCCTGTTCGCCGAGGGCTACCGGCTGCTCCCCATGCTGGACCGGCGCAGCGGCGCCTGTGTCGCCGCCATGGCCGGGATCTACCGCAGGCTGCTCGACCGCATCGAGCGCGACCCGGAGGCGGTGCTGCGCGGGCGCGTATCGCTGCCCGGACGGGAGAAGGCGTACGTCGCGGTACGCGGACTCTCCGGTCTCGACACCCGGTACGTCTCCCGGCAGACCGCCAGGAGGCGCGTCTGATGCACCACGCGCACCCGGACGAAGGGCCAAGGACGACGACACGGGCCCGACGTGCAACTTCACCGTGCGGCGATGCGTCCTCGACTGCGTCGGCCCGTCGCGTGCGGGGCACCGGCGCGGCCCGGGGGGAGACGGCATGAACGACACGCGGCCCCAGCGCGCGGTGGTGATCGGCGGCGGGCTCGCCGGCATCACCGCCGCGCTCGAACTCGCCGACGCGGGCCTCGGCGTGACCCTGGTCGAGGGCCGCCCGCGGCTCGGCGGCCTCGCGTTCTCCTTCCGGCGCGGCGACCTCACCGTGGACAACGGCCAGCACGTCTATCTGCGCTGCTGCACCGCCTACCGCTGGTTCCTCGACCGGGTCGGCGGGGCCCAACTCGCCCCCGTCCAGGCCCGGTTGGACGTCCCCGTCCTCGATGTCGGGCACCCCAGGGGGCCCCGGCTCGGCCGGCTGCGCCGCGACCCGCTGCCGGTGCCGCTGCACCTCGCCCGCAGCCTCGCCGGCTACCCGCACCTCTCGCTCGCCGAGCGCGCCTCGGTCGGGCGCGCCGCGCTCGCGCTCAAGAAGCTCGACCCGGCCGACCCGGCCCTGGACGACGTGGACTTCGCGACCTGGCTCGGGCGGCACGGCCAGTCCGACCGGACCATCGAAGCCCTGTGGGACCTGGTCGGCGTGGCGACCCTCAACGCCACCGCGCCGCTCGCCTCCCTGGGCCTTGCCGCCATGGTCTTCAAGACCGGGCTGCTCTCCGAGGCGGGCGCCGCCGACATCGGCTGGGCCCGGGTGCCGCTCGGCGAGCTGCACGACACGCTCGCGCGCAAGGCCCTGGCCTCGGCGGGCGTACGCGTCGAAACGCGCACCAAGGCCGAGTCCGTCTCCCGTGTGGAGAAGGGCAGTTGGCGGGTCGAGCTGGCCGACGAGACGCTGGACGCCGAGGTCGTCGTGCTCGCGGTGCCGCAGAAGGAGACCCACGACCTGCTGCCCGAGGGCGCCCTCGACGAGCCGGACAAGCTCCTCGGCATCGGCACCGCGCCGATTCTCAACGTGCACGTCGTCTACGACCGCAAGGTGCTCAAGCAGCCCTTCTTCGCCGCGCTCGGCTCCCCGGTGCAGTGGGTCTTCGACCGGACGGACTCCTCGGGCCTCAAGGGCGCGGGGCAGTATCTGGCCGTCTCCCAGTCGGACGCCGGGGACGAGATCGAGCTTCCCGTGGCCGAACTGCGCGCCCGCTATCTGCCGGAGCTGGAAAAGCTGTTGCCCGCGGCGCGCGGTGCGGAGATCCTCGACTTCTTCGTCACCCGGGAGCGCACGGCGACGTTCGCCCCCACCCCCGGCGTCGGACGGCTGCGGCCGTCGGCGCGGACCCGTGCGGACGGCCTGTACCTGGCCGGCGCGTGGACCGCGACCGGCTGGCCCGCGACCATGGAGGGCGCCGTGCGCAGCGGATTCAGTGCCGCCGGCGCCGCCCTGTCCGCCCTCGGCCGCCCCCATGTTCATCCGCTTCAGGAGGCGGCATGACTGTTAGCAGTACTGGAACAAGAGGAGAGACTGTGCCGACTGTGCCTTCGGCTTCGGCGAATCCGGCTGTGGACACCGTGGACGTCACCGCCCTGCTGGAGCGGGGGCGCGCGCTGTCGACTCCGGAGCTGCGCGCGGCCGTCGACCGGCTCGCGGCTCCCATGGACACCGTCGCCGCCTACCACTTCGGGTGGATCGACGCCGAGGGGCGTCCGGCGGACGGAGACGGGGGCAAGGCCGTACGGCCGGCCCTCGCGCTGCTCTCCGCGGAGGCGGCCGGCGCCGCCGCCGAGGTCGGTGTGCCGGGAGCGGTCGCGGTGGAACTCGTGCACAACTTCTCGCTGCTGCACGACGACCTCATGGACGGCGACGAGCAGCGCCGCCACCGCGACACGGTGTGGAAGGTGCACGGGCCCGCCCAGGCGATCCTCGTCGGCGACGCCCTGTTCGCCCTCGCCAACGAGGTCCTCCTTGAACTCGGCACGGTGGAGGCGGGTCGCGCGACCCGCCGACTCACCACCGCCACAAGGAAGTTGATCGACGGTCAGGCCCAGGACATCTCCTACGAGCACCGCGAGCGGGTCACCGTCGAGGAGTGCCTGGAGATGGAGGGCAACAAGACGGGCGCGCTGCTCGCCTGTGCCGTCTCCATCGGTGCCGTCCTCGGCGGCGCCGACGACCACATGGCCGACACGCTGGAGGCGTACGGCTACCACCTCGGCCTCGCCTTCCAGGCCGTCGACGACCTGCTCGGCATCTGGGGCGACCCGGACGCCACGGGCAAGCAGACCTGGAGCGATCTGCGCCAGCGCAAGAAGTCGCTGCCGGTCGTCGCCGCGCTCGCCGCGGGCGGCCCGGCCTCCACGCGGCTGGGCGAACTGCTCGCCGCCGACGCCAAGAGCAACGACTTCGACAGCTTCTCCGAGGCGGAGTTCGCCACCCGCGCGGCCCTGATCGAGGAGGCCGGCGGCCGCGAGTGGACCTCGCAGGAGGCCCGCCGGCAGCACACCATCGCGATCCAGGCGCTCGACGCCGTCGACATGCCGGAAAAGGTCCGCACCCAGCTCACCGCGCTCGCGGACTTCGTCGTCGTCCGAAAGAGATGATCACTATTCGCATATGACTCGCAGTCGCCGGAGCGGCCCGGGAGACCGGGCCGCCTCCGACGGAGACCCCAGCACAGCAGAAGTAGCTACTGCACGAAGGGGAAGCCATGACAGCGACGACCGACGGAAGCACCGGGGCCCCGCGGCCCCGGGCCGCCGCGGCCAGTGCAACAACCGGGACCACCCCCGGCGCGGACGCGGTGCTCGAAGCCGCCCGGCAGGCCGCCGGGCGCGGCGTCGAGCACCTGCTGGCGCGGCAGGACGCCCAGGGCTGGTGGAAGGGCGACCTGGAGACCAACGTCACCATGGACGCCGAGGATCTGCTGCTGCGTCAGTTCCTCGGGATCCAGGACGAGAAGACCCTGCACGCCGCCGCCCTCTTCATCCGGGGCGAGCAGCGCGACGACGGGACCTGGGCCACCTTCTACGGCGGACCCGGTGAACTCTCCACCACCGTCGAGGCGTACGTCGCGCTCAGGCTGGCCGGCGACCGGCCCGAGGACGCCCACATGGCCCGCGCCGCGGCCTGGATCAGAGCCAAGGGCGGCATCGCCGCGAGCCGGGTCTTCACCCGCATCTGGCTGGCCCTGTTCGGCTGGTGGAAGTGGGACGACCTGCCCGAGCTGCCGCCCGAGCTGATCTTCCTGCCCACGTGGGTACCGCTCAACATCTACGACTTCGGCTGCTGGGCCCGGCAGACCATCGTGCCGCTGACGGTGGTCTCGGCGAAGCGCCCGGTGCGCCCCGCGCCCTTCGCGCTCGACGAGCTGCACACCGACGCCCGTCACCCCAATCCGGCCAAACCCCTTGCCCCGGTGGCGAGTTGGGACGGGGCGTTCCAGCGGCTCGACAAGGCGCTGCACGTCTACCACAAGGTGGCGCCGCGCAAGCTGCGCCGGGCCGCGATGCGCAGCGCCGCCCGCTGGATCGTCGAGCGCCAGGAGAACGACGGCTGCTGGGGCGGCATCCAGCCCCCGGCCGTGTACTCGGTGATCGCCCTGCATCTGCTCGGCTACGACCTCCAACATCCCGTGATGCGGGCCGGGTTGGAGTCCCTGGACCGGTTCGCGGTGTGGCGCGCGGACGGCGCCCGGATGATCGAGGCCTGCCAGTCCCCGGTGTGGGACACCTGCCTCGCGGCCATCGCCCTCGCCGACGCGGGCGTGCCGGGCGACCACCCAGCGCTCGTCAGGGCGGCCGACTGGATGCTGGAGGAGGAGATCACCCGGCCCGGCGACTGGGCCGTGCGCCGACCCCGACTCCAGCCGGGCGGCTGGGCATTCGAGTTCCACAACGACAACTACCCCGACATCGACGACACCGCCGAAGTGATCCTGGCGCTGCGCCGGGTCAAGCACCCCCAGCAGGAGAAGGTCGAGGCGGCCATCGCCCGCGGGGTGCGCTGGAACCTCGGGATGCAGTCGAAGAACGGCGCCTGGGGGGCGTTCGACGCCGACAACACCAGCGCCTTCCCCAACCGGCTGCCGTTCTGCGACTTCGGCGAGGTCATCGACCCTCCCTCGGCCGATGTCACCGCGCACGTCGTGGAGATGCTCGCCTACGAGGGCAAGGCGCACGACCCGCGGACCCGGCGCGGCATCGAGTGGCTGCTGGCCGAACAGGAGGCCAACGGAGCCTGGTTCGGCCGCTGGGGCGTCAACTACGTATACGGGACAGGGTCGGTGGTGCCCGCGCTCGTCGCCGCCGGAATCCCGGCCGCGCACCCCGCGATCCGCCGGGCGGTCGGCTGGCTGGAGTCCGTGCAGAACGACGACGGCGGCTGGGGCGAGGATCTGCGCTCCTACGGCGAGACCGAATGGAGGGGCCGCGGCCCCTCCACCGCCTCGCAGACCGCCTGGGCGCTGCTCGCGCTGCTGGCCGCGGGGGAGCGGGACGAGAAGGCCACCGAGCGCGGCATCGCCTGGCTCGCGGAGAACCAGCGCGAGGACGGCTCCTGGGACGAGCCGTACTTCACGGGTACCGGGTTCCCCTGGGACTTCTCGATCAACTACCACCTCTACCGGCAGGTCTTCCCGCTGACCGCGCTCGGCCGGTACGTCCATGGAGAACCGTTCTCCCCCAACGCCGCCAAGGGGAGCTGATGGACTCCCCCCAGGGCCCGCGGCCCGTGCCGCTGGTGATCGCCTGCGCGCTCACCATCGAGCGGCTCGCGCTGCGCGGCGCCCACGGCGGCGCGGCCGGCCCGGTCACCGTGCTGCGCAGCGGCATGGGACCCGCGGCCGCCGAACGCGCGATGGTCCGCACCCTCGGCACGGCCGGGATGCGTGACGCGGCGGTCATCGCCTCAGGCTTCTGCGCCGGCCTCGTCCCCGGGATGCATCCCGGGGACCTGGTCGTCGCCGAGGAAACCCGCGGCCCGGACGGCACCACGGTGTGCACCGGCGCCGAGGTGCTCGCCAAGGCGCTCACCGAAGCGCTGCCGGGCCGCACGGTCCACACCGGCCCGCTCACCGGGTCGGACCACGTCGTACGCGGCCCGGAACGGGCCGGTCTGCGGGCGACCGGGGCGATCGCGGTGGACATGGAGTCCGCCGCCACGCTGCGGGCCGCCCGGCAGGCCGGATCGCGTCCGGTTGCGGCCGTACGGGTGGTCGTGGACGCTCCAGAACATGAACTCGTCCGGATTGGCACGGTGCGCGGTGGAATATCAGCCTTCCGCGTTCTTCGTGCCGTCCTTCCCGCTTTCTTTGAATGGCACCGTTCTTTGCTGCTCCCCAGGAGGTGAGCCAGATGGCCATGCCGCTTCGCCAGTCCATCAGGGTCGGGACCTATCTCTTTGAACAGAAGTTGCGCAAGCGTGAGAAGTTCCCGCTGATCGTCGAGCTGGAACCGCTCTTCGCGTGCAACCTGAAATGCGAGGGCTGCGGAAAGATCCAGCATCCGGCCGGGATCCTGAAGCAGCGCATGCCGGTGGCCCAGGCCGTCGGAGCGGTACTGGAATCCGGCGCGCCGATGGTCTCCATCGCCGGCGGCGAGCCCCTGATGCACCCTCAGATCGATGAGATCGTGCGGCAGTTGGTGGCCAAGCGGAAGTACGTCTTCCTGTGCACCAACGCGCTCCTGATGCGCAAGAAGCTGGAGAAGTTCACCCCGTCGCCGTACTTCGCCTTCGCCGTGCACATCGACGGGCTGCGCGAGCGGCACGACGAGTCGGTGGCGAAGGAGGGCGTGTTCGACGAGGCGGTGGAGGCGATCAAGGAGGCCAAGCGGCAGGGCTTCCGGGTCACCACCAACTCGACCTTCTTCAACACCGACACCCCGCAGACCATCATCGAGGTGCTCAACTTCCTCAATGACGACCTCAAGGTCGACGAGATGATGATCTCGCCCGCGTACGCCTACGAGAAGGCCCCCGACCAGGAGCACTTCCTGGGCGTCGAGCAGACCCGGGAGCTCTTCAAGAAGGCGTTCTCCGGTGGCAACCGGGCGCGCTGGCGGCTCAACCACTCCCCGCTCTTCCTGGACTTCCTGGAGGGCAAGGCCGACTTCCCGTGCACCGCGTGGGCGATCCCCAACTACTCGCTCTTCGGCTGGCAGCGCCCCTGCTACCTGATGAGCGACGGGTACGTGCCGACGTACCGGGAGCTGGTCGAGGAGACCGACTGGAGCAAGTACGGACGCGGCCGCGACGAGCGGTGCGCCAACTGCATGGCGCACTGCGGCTACGAGCCGACCGCCGTGCTCGCGACCATGGGGTCGCTCAAGGAGTCGCTGCGGGCGGTCCGCGAGACCGTCCAGGGCAACCGCGGCTGAGGTGATGAGCCCCGGGGAGCCGGTCTCCCCGGGGCTCACCGCGCCGCCGGCCCGCCCGTCGCCGGTGTGCCGCCCCGCGCGGCGCGCCCGGGTCGGGCCGGCGGCGCTCGGCGGGGGCACACCCGTCTCCGCGCAGCCGGCTGAGCCGAACCCGAGGTCGATCGTGAGCTGAACAGCAGCAGAAAGTGGGGGCCCGAACGTGACGATCTTGGAGAACATCCGGGGGCCGCAGGACCTGCAAGCACTTGACCAGGCGGAACTCGGTGAACTCGCCCAGGAGATAAGGGAGTTCCTGATCCCGGCGGTGGCGCGCACCGGCGGCCACCTCGGGCCCAACCTGGGGGTGGTCGAACTCTCCATCGCCCTGCACCGGGCCTTCGAGTCACCGGTCGACCGCATCCTGTGGGACACCGGACACCAGAGCTATGTGCACAAGCTGCTCACCGGGCGGCAGGACTTCTCGAAGCTGCGCACCAAGGGAGGCCTGTCGGGCTATCCCTCGCGCGCCGAGTCCGAGCACGACGTCATCGAGAACAGCCACGCCTCCACCGTCCTCGGCTGGGCGGACGGCCTGGCCAAGGCCAACGAGGTGCTCGGCCGGGAGGGTCATGTCGTCGCCGTCATCGGCGACGGCGCGCTCACCGGCGGCATGGCCTGGGAGGCGCTCAACAACATCGCCGCCGCCCGGGACCGTCCGCTGATCATCGTCGTCAACGACAACGAGCGCTCCTACGGGCCCACCATCGGCGGCCTCGCGGGCCACCTCGCCACGCTGCGCACCACCGACGGCTACGAGCGGGTCCTGGCCTGGGGCAAGGACGTGTTGCAGAGCACCCCCGTCGTCGGGCAGCCGCTGTACGAGTCGCTGCACGGTGCGAAGAAGGGCTTCAAGGACGCGTTCGCCCCGCAGGGCATGTTCGAGGACCTCGGCCTGAAGTACGTCGGTCCGATCGACGGGCACGACACGGAGGCCGTCGAGTCGGCGCTGCGGCGGGCCCAGCGCTTCCACGGGCCGGTCCTCGTGCACTGCCTCACCGAGAAGGGCCGCGGCTATCAGCCCGCCCTCGACGACGAGGCCGACCGCTTCCACACCGTCGGCGCGATGGACCCCCTCACATGCGAACCGCTGACGCCCTCCAACGGCCCGTCCTGGACTGCCGTGTTCGGTGACGAACTCGCTCAACTCGGCGCCGAGCGGCCGGACATCGTGGCTCTGACCGCCGCCATGCTGCACCCCACCGGACTGACCAGGTTCGCCGAGCGCTTCCCCGAGCGGGTGTGGGACGTCGGCATCGCGGAGCAGCACGCGGCCGTCTCGGCGGCCGGTCTCGCCACCGGCGGACTGCACCCCGTCGTCGCCGTGTACGCGACCTTCCTCAACCGCGCCTTCGACCAGGTGCTCATGGACGTGGCCCTGCACCGGTGCGGGGTGACCTTCGTGCTCGACCGGGCCGGGGTGACCGGGGCCGACGGCGCCTCCCACAACGGCATGTGGGACCTGTCGATGCTCCAGGTCGTGCCCGGCCTCAGGATCGCCGCACCGCGTGACGCGGCCCAGCTGCGGGCCCAGCTGCGCGAGGCCGTGGACGTGGCCGACGCGCCGACGGTGGTGCGCTTCCCGAAGGAGTCCGTCGGGCCCGATGTCCCCGCGCTCGCCCGGCTCGGCGGCATGGACGTACTGCGCCGGGACGAGGACGCCGATGTGCTGCTCGTGGCGGTCGGTGTGCTCGCGCCCGTCTGCCTCCAGGCGGCCGAGCTCCTCGCCGGGCGCGGCATCACCTGCACGGTGGTCGACCCGCGCTGGGTCAAACCCGTCGACGAACAGCTCCCCCCGCTCGCCGCGCGGCACCGCCTGGTCGCGGTGGCGGAGGACAACGTCCGTACGGGGGGCGTCGGTTGGGCCGTGGGACAGGCCCTGCGGGACGCCGGGGTGGATGTGCCGCTGCGCGGCTTCGGCATTCCCGAACAGTTCCTCGCGCATGCCAAGCGCGGGGAGGTACTGGCCGACATCGGACTCACCCCGGTGGAGATCGCGGGACGGATCGGCGCCGCGCTCGCGGCCACGGAGGAAGCCGCCGCGGCGGCCGAGAAGGAGAGCGACGCATGACCGACGGCGACCCGAAGACCTTTCCGGCACCCGGCGCCGGGGCCCTGCGGGGCGAGGAGCTGCCGACCCCGGGTGCCGAGCCGCCCGGGGTCGAGGACCCCGGGGCACCCGGCGCTCCGGCCCCGCAGGACGAAGGGGCCGCGGGACCTGCCGCCGGCGCACCCGGGGGGAGCGCTTTCGAGGGGCCGGACCCCCACCCCCCGCAGGGCAAGGGCTTCGACCTGGCGCGGCTCCTGGCCGAGCGCGGGGCCGAGCGCTACGAACTGCACACCAAGTACCTCAACCACCAGCTTCCGCGCATGCTGCACACCATCGGCTTCGACCGGGTCTACGAGCGGGCCGAGGGCGCGTACTTCTGGGACTCCGAGGGCAACGACTACCTCGACATGCTCGCGGGCTTCGGGGTGATGGGCCTCGGGCGGCACCACCCCGTCGTGCGCAAGGCCCTGCACGACGTCCTCGACGCCTCGCTCGCCGACCTGACCCGCTTCGACTGCCAGCCGCTGCCCGGTCTGCTCGCCGAGAGGCTGCTCGCGCACAGCCCGCATCTGGACCGGGTGTTCTTCGGCAACAGCGGCACGGAGGCGGTGGAGACCGCTCTCAAGTTCGCCCGGTACGCCACCGGGAAGCCCCGCGTCCTGTACTGCTCGCACGCCTTCCACGGCCTGACGACCGGCTCGCTCTCGGTCAACGGCGAGTCCGGATTCCGCGACGGCTTCGCCCCGCTGCTGCCCGACACCGCGCTGCCGCTCGGTGATCTGGCTGTGCTGGAAAGGGAGTTGAAGCGCGGCGACGTGGCGGCCCTCATCGTCGAGCCGATCCAGGGCAAGGGCGTCCACGCGTCGCCGCCCGGCTATCTGCGCGCCGCGCAGGAGCTGCTGCACCGGCACAAGGCGCTGCTCATCGCCGACGAGGTGCAGACCGGCCTCGGGCGCACCGGCGACTTCTACGCCTACCAGCACGACGAGGGCGTGGAGCCGGACCTGGTGTGCGTCGCGAAAGCGCTCTCAGGGGGCTATGTGCCGGTCGGCGCGACCCTCGGCAAGGAGTGGATCTTCAAGAAGGTCTACTCGTCGATGGACCGCGTCCTGGTCCACTCGGCGAGCTTCGGCTCCAACGCCCAGGCGATGGCGGCCGGGCTCGCGGTGCTCTCGGTCATGGAGGACGAGGGTGTCGTCGCCAACGCCCGCGCCACCGGCGACCTGCTGCGCACCCGGCTCGCCGCCCTGATCGACCGCTACGAGCTGCTCTCGGACGTACGGGGCCGCGGGCTCATGATCGGCATCGAGTTCGGCCGGCCGTCCTCGCTCAAGCTGCGCAGCCGCTGGACCATGCTCCAGGCCGCCCGCAAGGGGCTCTTCGCGCAGATGGTCGTCGTGCCGCTGCTCCAGAAGCACCGCATCCTCACCCAGGTCTCCGGCGACCATCTGGAAGTCATCAAGCTGATCCCGCCCCTGACCATCACCGAACGCGAGGTGGACCGGTTCGTGGCGGCCTTCACCGCCGTCATGGACGACGCGCACGGCGGCGGCGGGCTGATGTGGGACTTCGGCCGGACCCTGGTGAAGCAGGCGGTCGCCAACCGCTGAGCCACGCGCTTTTGCCTCAGAGGCAAAAAGTTTGCCTCTGAGGCAACGGCCTGCCTGAATGGAGTGCATGAGCATTCCTGCCGACGACGACGTCGCGGCTCTTCCGGGCGTCGCGCCCCGGCTGCGCGAACTGCGCCGCCGCCGCGGCCTCACCCTGGAGGCCGCCGCCCAGCGGGCCGGCCTCTCGCCCGCCCACCTCTCCCGCCTGGAGACGGGTGGCCGCCAGCCCTCGCTGCCGATGCTGCTCGGGCTCGCCCGCATCTACGGTACGACGGTCTCGGAGCTGCTCGGCGAGATGCCCCCCGAGCGCGAGCCCGTCATCCGGGCCGGCCGCGCCGCACCGCGCGAGGCCGACGGCTGGACCTACCACCAGACCGGCGCCTCCGGCCGCGCGATGCAGGCGCTGCGCGTCGAGGTCCCGTACGGCACCCAGGGCGAACTCGTGCGGGTCCACCCCGGCGAGGAGTGGCTCTACGTCCTGACCGGCCGGCTCCGGCTCAGCCTGGGGGACGCCACCCATGAACTCGACCCCGGCGACAGCGCGCACTTCGACTCGCTGACCCCGCACCGGATCTCCGCCGCCTCGCGCGGGGGAGCGGAGTTCCTCTTCGTGCACACCCTGTTGCAGAGCCCCGATCCGCATCCGCACCACCCGCACAGCTGAGAGGACGGCACGCCATGGAGAACGGGACCGGGATGTCCGAGCACGACGCCGCGCCCGCCGAGGAACCTGCGCCGGCGCCGGCGCCGCGCAAGAGCATCGAGGAGACCGCGGAGACCAAGTTCCCCCGCGGCCTGGTCGTGCGGCTCTTCGCCTACCTCGTCGCCGGGCACATCTTCGCGGGCTTCCTCTACCTGCTCTTCGAGGTGGGCGGGAAGTAAGCGCTCTCAGACCGCGGCGTCCAGGAGGCGGTCGCGCAGGCGCTCACGGGTCTCGGGGGAGAGTCCGAGGCCCTCGGAGAAGTAGCGGTCGGTGGTGCCCCAGGTCGCCTCGATGGTGTCGAACGCGGCGTGCAGATAGCCGGCGCGGGCGTCGAAGAGGGGGCTGAGGAGTTCCATCACCTCGGGGGACATCGCGTCCGCCGACGTACTGGTGCGGCGCACCTTGTAGCGGCGGTGCGGGTCGTTGGACTTGAGGTAGTCCGCCTCGATGGCGTCCCGTTCCACGCCGACCGCGAGCAGCGCCACCGCGATGGACAGGCCCGCCCGGTCCTTGCCTGCGGCGCAGTGCATGAGCGCGGGCACACTGTCCTCGGCCAGGGCGTGCAGCACCCGGCTGTGCTCGGCGGTGCGCTGCGTGATGATCTCGCGGTACGAGTGGATCATCCGGTCCGCGCCCTTGGTGCCCCCCAGCAGCGAGCGCAGCTCGTCGAGGTCGCCGTCGCGGACCATCTTCCAGAACTCGGCCCCGTCGGCCGGGTCCGTCAGCGGGATGTTCACATTGCGCACGCCCGGCAGCGCGATGTCGGGCCCCTCCAGCTTCTGGTCCCCGGCGTTGCGGAAGTCGAAGACGGTGTGCAGGCCCAGCGTGGCGAGGAAGGCCGCGTCCGCCTCGGTGGCGTGCGCCAGGTGCCCGCTGCGGAAGAGCCGCCCGCCGCGCACCCGCAGCCCGTCCACGGTCGGCAACCCGCCCACGTCACGGAAATTGCGCACCCCCGAGAGCTCGGGCTCTGCCGCGGGAACCTGCGGAATCTGCTGGGTCACGGGGACTCCTGACGTCGATCCTGGGTGGCGCGTCCTGCGCGTCTGTCGACGATACGACATGCATTCCTGAGGCAACCATCTCCGGTCGGCACCGACAGGACCGTTGCCGCGGGGACACCGCGCCCCCGATCCTGTGCGTACGTGTGCGGATCTGGGGGGCGCGATGATCGAGACCGGTGACAACGGACGCCTCTGGCTGCTTTCCGGGCGGTCGAGCAGCTACGCACTGCATCTCACGGACCGCGATGAACTCCTCCACCTGCACTGGGGCCCCCGGATCACCGCCGCCGCCGCGGAAGCCCTGGCCCGCGAGCCGCTGCCGCCCCACTGGCCCTTCGAGTCGCGTCTGGACGGGCGCGAGGAGTACCCGGTCGAGGGCGGGCCCCGATTCGTGCGCCCCGCGCTGTCGGTGCGCACCGGGCAGGAACGCGGCACCGCCTGGGACTTCACCGGCTCGGAGATCGCCGGGGACGAACTGCGACTCGGCTTCACCGACCCGGTGAACGGTCTCGCGATCGTCCTGCACCACCGGATGCGCGATGCCTTCGACATCGTGGAACGCTGGACGACCGCGAGCCATCAAGGGGCCGCAGGAGAAGTGGAGTTGCTGCGCGCGGACGCCGCGACCTGGACGCTGCCCGAGCGCGACGGCTGGCGGCTCTCCCAGCTGCACGGCCGCTGGGCGGCCGAGTCCCGTCTGGTACGGGGGGACCTCACCCCGGGGGAGAAGGTGCTCGGCAGCCGGCGCGGGCACACCGGACACCAGCACCTGCCCTGGGTCGCGCTGGACGCCGAGGGCGCAGCGACCGAGGAGAGCGGCGAGGTGTACGGGTGCGCGCTCGCCTGGTCGGGGTCCTGGCGCATCGTCGTACAGCACCTGCCCGACGGCCGGGTCCAGATCAACGGCGGGGCGGGGTACGACGATTCGGGCCTGGTGCTGCTCGGCCCGGGCGAGGCGTACACCTCGCCGGTGTTCGCCGGGCTGTGGAGCGCGCAGGGCTTCGGCGGGGCGAGCCGGGAGTGGCACGCCTGGCAACTGGCCCATGTCGTACCGAGGGCCGCGGAGCCGCGGCCGGTGCTCTACAACTCCTGGGAGGCCACCCTCTTCGACATCTCGGAGGAACAGCAGCGCACCCTCGCCCACCGGGCGGCCGACCTCGGCGTGGAGCTGTTCGTCGTCGACGACGGCTGGTTCGGCGCCCGCACCCACGATGCCGCAGGCCTCGGCGACTGGACCCCCAATCCGGCACGTTTTCCCGATGGGTTGAAGCCGCTGGCCGATGAAGTGCACGGCCTGGGGATGCGGTTCGGGATCTGGGTCGAGCCCGAAATGGTCAACCCCGACAGCGAGCTGTACCGCGCCCATCCCGACTGGGTGCAGTTCCAACCCGGCCGCGAGCGAACCGAGTTCCGCAACCAGCTCGTCCTGAACCTGGCGCGCCGGGACGTGCGGGACCATCTCTGGCAGCGGCTCGACACCCTGCTCTCCAGTGCGCCCGTCGACTACGTCAAGTGGGACTTCAACCGCTGTTTCACGGAGGCCGGTTGGCCGGGGGAGCCCTATCCGCAACGGCTGTGGACCGAGCACGTGCACGCCTTCTACGCCCTGCTCGACCGGCTGCGCGCCGCCCACCCCCACGTCGCCTTCGAGTCCTGTTCGGGCGGGGGCGGCCGCGTCGACCTCGGGGTGCTC
Source organism: Streptomyces sp. CB01201 (assembly GCF_002803085.1). Classification (GTDB taxonomy): domain Bacteria; phylum Actinomycetota; class Actinomycetes; order Streptomycetales; family Streptomycetaceae; genus Streptomyces; species Streptomyces hundungensis. Next base: position 409,785 of record NZ_NNBJ01000005.1, read on the forward strand.
TCGCGCACCGATCAGGTGTGGGCCTCCGACAACACCGACCCGCTGGACCGGCTTGCCATCCAGTACGGCTTCAGTCAGCTGCACCCGGCCCGGGTCATGGCCGCCTGGGTGACCGACAGCCCCAACACCCAGCTCAACGGCCGCGTCAGCAGCCTGCGGTTCCGCTTCGTGAGCGCCATGGCCGGGGTGCTCGGCGTCGGCGGCGATCTGACCCGCTGGAGCCCCGCCGAACGCGCCGAGGCGCGCGACTGGGTGGCGCTCTACAAGGAGATCCGGCCCGTCGTGCAGCTCGGGGCCCAGTACCGGTTGCGGGCACCCGAAGGAGGCCTGAGCGCGGTGCAGTACACCCGGGGGGACGACAGCGTCGTCCTGGTCTGGCTCCAGGCCCAGCACCACGGGGAGCCGCCGCCCGCCGTCCGGCTGCGCGGACTCGACCCGGCCGCCTCCTACGCCTGCCGCGAGACCGGGGCCGTCCACAGCGGGGCCGTGCTCCTCCACCGGGGGCTCGTCACCGGTCTGCGCGGCGATCTGGACGCGCAGGTGTTCCGCCTGCGCAAGGAGTAGCACGCGAATCCCCCTTGCCTCCAACCCGCCCTGCCCGCAAGAGGGTTACCCGTTCCGCCCTGACCTCTTCACGGCTCCACCATGCCCGACACACGCCTCCTCATAGTCGAGAGAAAGCCTTTGCCATGGGGCGCCTGTCAACCAGTGGGGCAGGTAGGTACGTTCATGACTGCCCCCACTTCGCGTGGTGGCAGTCTCCGAACGTCAATTTGTCATGCACCCGACGTTTCTTCGCGTCCGGGCCGCCCCAGGCCCGGACGATCCCCCCATGGAGGAAGAACCGTGCAACACATACGGACCACCAGGTTCGGGCAACGATCGGGCGGTGCCTCCGCGCTGCTCTCCCTTCTCGCGCTCGTCACGGGCGGCCTGCTGGCCGCGGCGCCGTCCGCCGCCGCCCAGCAGGCCGGTGACCCGGCGTCCAACGTCAAGCAGCTGTGCGCCTCGCGGGCCGCCGGCACCATGCACTGCCTCGCGCTGGAGCGCACGGACGTCAAGCAGCACAGAGGCATCACCGCCGACGCCGCCCCCTCCGGCTTCGGCCCCGCCGACCTCCAGAAGGCCTACAACCTTCCGGCCGGCGGTGGTTCGGGCCAGACCGTGGCGATCGTCGACGCGCAGGACGATCCCAACGCCGAGCAGGACCTGGGTACCTACCGCTCGCAGTACGGGCTGCCCGCCTGCACCACCGCGAACGGCTGCTTCCAGAAGGTCGACCAGGACGGCGGCTCCAACTACCCGACCGCGGACGCCGGTTGGGCCGGTGAGATCTCCCTCGACGTGGACATGGTCAGCGCTGTGTGCCCGCAGTGCCACATCCTGCTCGTCGAGGCGAAGTCGGCGAACATGGACGACCTCGGTGCCGCGGTGAACCGCGCGGTGACCATGGGAGCCAAGTTCGTGTCCAACAGCTACGGCGGCAGCGAGGACGCCTCCGACACCACGGCCGACAGCCAGTACTTCAACCACCCGGGCGTCGCCATCACCGTCTCCTCCGGTGACAGCGGCTACGGCGTCGAGTTCCCGGCCGCCTCCCAGTACGTCACGGCCGTCGGCGGCACTTCGCTGAAGCAGGACAGCAGCACCCGCGGCTGGTCCGAGTCGGTCTGGGGATCCAGCGCCGGCGGCGAGGGCGCGGGCTCCGGCTGCTCGGCGTACGACCCGAAGCCGTCCTGGCAGAACGACACCGGCTGCGCGAAGCGGGCCGTGGCGGACGTGTCCGCGGTCGCGGACCCGGCCACCGGCCTCGCGGTGTACGACAGTTACCAGGCGAACGGCTGGAACGTGTACGGCGGCACCAGCGCCTCCTCGCCGATCATCGCCGGCGTGTACGCGCTGGCCGGCGCCCCGGCCGGGGGCTCCACCCCGTCCTCCTTCCCCTACGCCCACACCGGCTCCCTGAACGACGTCACCTCCGGCGCCAACGGCAGCTGTAGCGACTACCTGTGCCAGGCGGGCGCGGGCTACGACGGCCCGACCGGCCTCGGCACCCCGAACGGCACCGCGGCCTTCACCGGCTGATTCCCCCACCGAGGGGGCCGTCGCACCGCGGCGGCCCCCTTCGCCGCGTCCGGGGCCGGGTCAGGGCAGCCAACGCACCGGCGACACCCGGCGGATGTGCACGAGGACGTCGAAGGCCTCGGCCGGGGAGGGGACGCCGATGTACCCGGTCGCGTCCTGGCCCGGGTCGTAGACCCCGCTGATGACCCGGGCCTTCGCCGGGCCGTCCCAGTGGCGGCGTACATCCTCGGCCCGCAGGTCCAGCCAGTGGGCGGGCGCCTCCTGCGCGCCGAGCCGGGCGTCGATCAGATCGGCGCCCGGCTCCGGGACCACGACGGATCCGAGGTCGCCGTGGTGGAAGCCCACGGCGACGGACACGTACCGCGCCCCGAAGCGCTCGCGCAGCACGCTGCCGACGGTGGCCTGCGCGCCGCGCTCCGGGGCCATGCCCAGGACCGTCTCGGCGGCCGAGGTGTGGGCGATGCCGTCCCAATAGACCACGCGCGCGCCGGTCCGCTGCCGGAAGTCCCCGATGACGCCCGACCACACCGCGGCCTCGCCCCCGTAGTCGCCCCGGCCGGCCACGCTGTGCTCGTGGAAGTCCACGATCAGCCGCATGCGGGCCACGACGGCGTCGTACGCGCCGGTCCGTGGCAGCGAGCGGACGAGTGCGAGCGCGTCCCGGGCGTGCTCGGCGAAGGGGCGTCCGGGATGGGTGCCCCGGGCCCGCTGTACGTGTTCGTCGATGTCATGGGCGGAGCGGATGGGCCCCAAGTGGGCTTCCATCGCTGCCAGTTGCTCCGGCGGCGCCGAGGCGTGCGCGTACGCGAGGACGGCGTCGTAGTCGTCCCGCCCCGCCTGGGCGGGCTTGACTCCGAAGACGCGTACGGGATCGTTCGGGTGCTCCCGGTTGAAGGCCCGGATCCACTCCAGGGCGGCGGCCGTCTCCTCGGTGCGCTGGGGCCGCCACGCATGGGCGAGCGCGTCGGCGGCCGAGCCCGGGCCGCCGCTGACATACCGGTCGAGCGCGGCGCCGGCTCCCGCGCCGTCCTGCACGGCGAGGGCCCGGAAGCCGTGGTGCAGGACGAGGCGGCGCAGGAGCCGGTCCTGCGTCCCGGAGATCTCGCGCGAGAATCGGGTGGACCCTCCGATGCCGACGATCACCGCGGGTCCGGCCACGCTCCCGGCGAGCTCGTCGAGCGCGGCGTCGGACAGGGGGACCCGGGTGGACGTGCTGTCGTTGTTCATGCCGCCAAGCCTCCGACCTGAAGTCCGGTTGAGGTCAAGAGGTGGCCACAGGGCCGCGTCGGTGACATCAACAGGCCTGTGGCGAGGTCTGGTTGTGAGGTTTCCGGGACCCTATTCCCGAACCCGGGAAACTGACCGGGTGGTCTATATCACCCACCGTCAACCCCTCCCTACGGTGGCGTAGGTCACTTGCCGGGGTGGAGGATAAGTGCTCGTGGCAGACGATTCGAGATCATTCAGCAGCGGCACATTCGGGTCGTACGCGGCGATCGGTGACAGCTTCACCGAGGGCGTCGGCGATCCCGGACCTGACGGAACGTTCGTCGGCTGGGCCGACCGGTTCGCGGTGCTCCTCGCGGACCAGCGGCCGGAGGGGACGTTCCGCTACGCCAACCTCGCCGTCCGCGGCAAGCTCCTCGACCAGATCGTCGAGGACCAGGTGCCCAGGGCGAAGGAACTCGCGCCCGACCTGGTGAGCTTCTGCGCGGGCGGCAACGACATCATCCGTCCGGGTACCGACCCGGACGAGGTGGCCGAGCGCTTCGAGCGTGCCCTGGCCGATCTGAAGCCGGCCGTCGGCACCGTCATGGTGACCACGGGCTTCGACACCCGGGGGGTCACCCTGCTCCGCCACCTGCGGGGCAAGATCGCCACGTACAACGGGCATGTGCGGGCCATCGCGGACCGCTACGACTGCCCCGTGCTCGACCTCTGGTCGCTCAAGTCCGTTCAGGACCGGCGGGCCTGGGACGGCGACCGGCTGCACCTCTCCGCCGAGGGGCACACCCGGGTCGCGCTGCGCGCCGCCCAGGTGCTCGGCCTTGAGGTCCCGGCCGACCCGGACCAGCCGTGGCCGCCGCTGCCGCCGCGGGGCACCCTGGAGGTGCGGCGCGACGACATCCACTGGGCGCGCGAGTACCTCGTGCCGTGGATCGGACGGCGGCTGCGCGGCGAGTCTTCGGGCGACGCTGTGTCGGCCAAGCGCCCCGATCTGCTGCCTCTCTGACGGATCGTCAGAACTGCGGCGGCGCGGTGGCGGTCCCGGCTGTCAGGCGGCCAGCACCTTCGCCTCAAGAGCCGGGTCGAGGCCGACCGGTGGGCGGTCCGGGCGCTGGGGCGCGGTGCCGCCGATCGAACGGAGCCAGTCCCAGGTGTCGGCGACCGTCTCCTCGACGGGACGGCAGCGCAGCCCGGTGGCCAGTGCCTTCGTCACGTCGGAGCGGTGCATCGTGTCGTGCAGCTCGCCCGGCGGGATCCATACCGGCAGGTGCTGCCAGGGCTCGATCCCGGCGGCGAGGATCCGCTCGGGGTCCGTCCAGCGCGGCACCGCCCGTCCGCCGGTGACCCGTACGCAGGCGTCGATGAGCGCGCCCATCGTGGCGTGGCCCGCCGGACCGACGAGACCGTACGGGCCGCTGAGCCGGGCCTCGGCGGCGTCCAGGATCCACCGCGCCAGGTCGCGGCAGTCGATGTACTGGATCCCCAGATCGCGCGGGCCCGGCGCCAGCATCTCGCCGCCGCGTGCGGCCCGGCCCAGCCACCACGGCAGCCGCCCGATGTTCTCCCACGGGCCGAGGATGAGGCCCGCCCGCACCAACAGCGTTCGCTCCGCGCCGAATTCACGGACCGCGGCCAGTTCGCCGCCGCGCTTGGCGTGCGCGTACTCCACCTCGCCCGACTCGTCGGGGGAGCCCGTCACCACCGGCGCGGACTCGTCGGCGCCGGCCGGCATCGGATGCGGGTGGACCGAGCGGCTCGACACGTACACATAGTGTCCGGCCCGCCCGGCGAGCAGCGCGGCCGCGTCCCGCACCGCGGCCGGCGCGTGCGACCAGGTGTCCACGACGAGGTCCCACTCCCCGTCGGCCAGCGCCGCGAGGCCGCCCTCGGCGGTGCGGTCGCCGTGCAGCGAGGCCGCCCCGGCGGGTGGCCCGTGCCGCCCGCGGTGGAAGACCGTCACCTCGTGGCCGCGGGTGAGCGCGGCCGCGGTGACGGCCCGCCCGACGAATTCGGTCCCGCCCAGCATCAGCACTCTCATGGCCCAACTCTGCCCCGCGCGGGGGCCGTCGGGAACGGATGCCTGCTGTGGGCGTAATCGAGCGGCCGGTGCGAGAGCGGGGCGGCCCCTAGGGCCGGTAGAGCGTGCCGGGCCGGGGCGTGCCGGGCGCGAGCAACTGCGGGACGGTCACGAAGGTGTACCCGCGCTTGCGCAATGCGTCGATGATGCCGGGCACGGCGGGCACGGTGCCGTCGTAGATGTCGTGCAGCAGGATGATGCCGTCGCGTCCGGCCTGGTCCAGGATGCGCTGCTGGATCAGGGCGCTGTCGGTCGTGTCGTAGTCCTTGGCGGTGGCGCTCCACAGCACCTGGGAGAGGCCGAGTTCCTCGGTGACGGCCTTCACGTCGTTGTTGGTGCGGCCCTGCGGCGGTCGCATCAGCGTGGGTTCACGGCCGGTGAGGGCCTTGACCGCCTGCTGGGTGCGGTCCAGCTCGGAGCGGATCTCGTCCGGCTTGAGCTGGTCGAGGCGCCGGTGCGTCCAGGTGTGGTTGGCGATCTCGTGGCCTTCGGCAGCGGCTCTGCGCACGGTGTCCGGATAGGTGTCCACGTGCCGCTTGCCGAGCAGGAAGAAGGTGGCGTGCACCTTCTTCTCCTTGAGGGTGTCCAGGAGTTGAGGTGTGTGCGGGCCCGGCCCCGCGTCGAAGGTCAGGGCGATGCACTTCGCGGTGGCACAGTCCACCGAACTCTGCGAGCCCGCTCCGGCCGTCTTCGCCGCGGTCTTGCCGACGGCTTGGCCGCGGGCCTCCTCGGGGGAGGTGGAGTCCTGGCCGCAGCCGGTTAGGGCCAGGGTCAGCGCGGCGGCCGTGACCAATCCGGCGGCGGCCCGCGTGCGTATGGAGCGTGCGGTGTTTTTGAGCATGGCGGTGCTCTCCACGGCGGTGGGTGCGTCGAGAGATCCCCTGGTGGGAACCTCGGGCCGACTATACGCGAGGTGTATACATGGAGTGCATAGTGGGGCGGTCCGGTGGCCGAGTGGCCGAGTGGCCGGGTGGCCGAATCGCCGGGTGGCCGGGGCCGGTGTTCGTCCGGCCTCGGGTCAGCGGGGCTCGGCAGGGCTCGGCGGCCGACCGGCCCGGTCGCGGCTCGGTGGGGCTCGGCAGGGCTCGGCGGCCGACCGGCCCGGTCGCGGCTCGGTGGGGCTCGGCGGGGCTCGGCGGCCGACCGGCCCGGTCGCGGCTCGGTGGGGCTCGGTGGGGCTCGGCGGGCGAATGGCCCGGTCGCGAATTCGCCGGCGTCAGCTCCCGGCCGGCCACGGGTCGCCCGCGACCCGGGCGTGCAGGTGCTCGTCGTGCCAGCCGTCCGCGTGCAACAGGGCGCTGCGCATCGTGCCCTCCAGGGCGAACCCGGCTCGCTGTGCCACCCGGCAGGACGCCGGGTTGCCCACGGAGTGCGTGAGGCGCAGCCGGTGCAGCCCGAGTTCCTCAAGGGCCCACCGGCTGACCCGTACGGTGGCGTCGAGCGCGGCGCCCTCGCCGCGACCGGCCGGGAGCAGCCAGTAGAGGATCTCCGCGCTGCCGCCCCGGAGATCGAAGTCGCCGATCCCCATCAGACCGACGGCCCGGTCGTCGTCGCGCCGGGAGATCGCCCAGATCGCGGCGGCTTCCTCGGTCCAGCGCCGGCCCCAGTCGGCGATCTTCCCGCGGGCCGCGGCCGGTGACAGTTGCTCGACGCGGTTCCACTGGACGATGTCCGGGTCGAGGCCCGAGGCCACCAGAACGTCCGCGTCGGTCTCCCGCCAGGGGCGCAACTCGCGCCCGCCGGGCAGAACGAAGGTCGGCTGCTGGTGCTGGGCCATACGTCCCGCGGGGACGACGGGGGGTATCGGAGTGATCATCCCCGCATCATCGCAGCAGCCCTCGGCGGCCTCCGGGAATCCGGCCGCGCGGTCGGGCGTTCACCAGCCATGACGGCTATCGAGGTGTCTCAGGAAGATCTGCTGAAGCTGGTCGGCGAGCAGGACGGCGGAGTGCTCGTCACCCTGAAACGGGACGGGCGGCCCCAGCTCTCCAATGTGAACCACCACTACTACCCGGCCGAGGGCGTCATCAGGGTCTCGCTCACCGACGACCGGGCCAAGACCAGGAACCTGCGCCGCGATGCCCGTGCGAGCTACCACGTGACCAGTGACGACCGCTGGGCGTGGACGGTCGTGGAGGGCACGGCCGACCTCACCCCGGTCGCCGCCGACCCGCACGACGCGACGGTCGAGGAGCTGATCACCCTGTTCCGGGACGTCCAGGGCGAACACCCCGACTGGGACGACTTCCGCGCGGCCATGGTCCGTGACCGGCGCCTCGTCCTGCGGCTGCGGGTGGAGCGGGCGTACGGACAGCCGCGCCGGGGCGGGGCCTGAGGCCGCCGCTGCCCGTCGCGTACGGCCCGGACGGGCTGCGCGGCGGTGCGACCGTCCCCGCACGAGTGCGAACGGGACGGTTGCCCATAATGGAAACACCCCGAACTCCAGGAGGTGCCGTGAGCGGCGCTGGATCTCTGCTTCCCCTTCGCGCCAGACTCCGCGAGCTGCGCGCCGACGCGTTCGGCGCCGACCCGGCGGGGGAGCGGATGGCACGCATCCGCCGCTCGCCGAACTTCGCGGACGGCGTGTTCCAGAATCCGGAGGGCGCACGGACCCGGCCCTCGGGCTCGACCGTGGAGTTCGCGAAGCAGTTCCTCGCCAAGGAGCAGCGGGCGCGCCGCGCTCCCACCGGCACCATCCCGGTCCACCCCACCACCCTCGCGGACATCGCGAAGCCGCCTGCCACCGGACTCCGGCTCACCTGGATGGGGCATTCCAGTGTGCTCGCCGAGATCGACGGGCGCCGGGTCCTCTTCGATCCGGTGTGGGGTGAGCGCTGCTCGCCCTTCCCCTTCGCGGGACCCAAGCGGCTGCATCCCGTCCCGCTGCCGCTGGCCGCGCTCGGCACGGTCGACGTGGTCGTCATCTCGCACGACCACTACGACCACCTCGACATGCCCACGATCCGCGACCTCGTCGGCACCGGCACGGTGTTCGCGGTGCCGCTCGGCGTCGGTGCCCACCTGGAGCACTGGGGCGTGCCCGCCGAGCGGATCCACGAGCTGGACTGGAACGAGTCCGCGAAGGTCAACGGCCTCACGCTCACCGCGACCCCGGCCCGCCACTTCTGCGGCCGCGGCCTGCGCAACCAGCAGCACACCCTGTGGGCGTCCTGGGTGGTGGCCGGGGCCGGGCACCGGATCTACCACAGCGGCGATACGGGCTACTTCGGCGGCTTCCGCGACATCGGCGCGGAGCACGGGCCGTTCGACGCGACGATGATCCAGATCGGGGCCTACTCCGAGTTCTGGCCCGATATCCACATGACGCCCGCCGAGGGTCTGCGCGCCCACCTGGACCTCCAGGGCGGCGCCGCGCACGGCGTGATCATGCCGATCCACTGGGGCACGTTCAACCTTGCGCCGCACGCCTGGGCCGAGCCCGGTGAGTGGACGCTGGACGCGGCGGAGGAGGCCGGGCAGGCCGTGGCGGTGCCTCGGCCCGGCGAGCCGTTCGAACCTGCCGGGACGGTTCCGGCCGACCCCTGGTGGCGGGCGATCTCGGCACCGGTCGCGCGCCCTTGGCGCCGCCCCGCTCCCGTGCCCGCCCCCGTGGTCGCCGCTCCCGAGGCAGATCTCGACCTCGCCGGGGAACGGTGACGTCCGGCCCTACTCGGCGCCCTCGCGATCGATGAACGCGGTCAACGCGTCCACCGTCGCGGCGGGTTGCTCGTCGGGAATGAAGTGTCCGGCCCGTGGGATCGAGACGCCGGTCGTGTTCCGCGCCCACGGGCCGATGGAGGCGGCCATGTCGGGGATGGATCCGTGGGAACTGGAGATTCCCAGGACCGGGACGGTCAAGTGCCCCCGTTCCAGAGCCTCATGATTCCTGCGCGCCGATTCGGCGGCGTCGCGGTAGTAGGCGAGGGACGCCGTCAGGCCTCCCTCGGCCGCGACGGCGGCGGCGTAGTGGCCGATCTCGGCGTCGTCGAAGGTGTCCGGGGACAGGGCTTTGGTCTTCAAGAACCAGCCGACGTAGTCGCGTTCGCGGCCGGTGAGCAGTGTCTCGGGCAGCTCGGGCACCAGATGGAAGGCGAAGTGCCAGGTTTTCCAGGCCCGTTCGGGATCCGTCGGGATGGAGTCCGGCAGGGTGATTCCGGGAATGCCGGCGTCGAGCAGAGCGACACCGTGCAGACGCTCTTCGTACGTCAGGGCCAGCGAGAAGGCGACCCAGGCACCGATGTCGTGGGCGGCGAGCCAGTACGTCGACACGTCGAGCGCGGTCAGCGCGGCCTGGACGCGAGAGGCGACGGTGTGCGTGTCGTAGCTGCCGCGAGGGCGCTCGGAGTGGCCCTGCCCCGGCAGGTCGACCGCGATCACGTGGAATCGCTCGGCAAGGCCGGTCATCACCTCGCGCCAGGCCCACCAGGTCTGCGGGAATCCGGCGAGCAGGACGACGGTGGGCCCTTCCGGTCGGCCGCCCTCCACGGCGTGAAGCCGGATTCCTTCCGCGTCGACCCAGCGGTGGGTGAAACCCGCGAGGTCATGGAGGGGCAGCCCGGGGACCGGGTTCTGGCCGCAGGAGCTGTTCGGGGCTATGGCGTCGTCGGTCATGGCTCGACCCTACGGCATCTTGGACTGATTGGTTCAAGATAAGATGGCAGGGTCGGAACGGTAAGGCCGCAACGGCTGGTCCAAGAGCGAGGTGCGTGCGTGATGGCCGGGAAGAAGCAGTTCGACGTGGACATCGCACTCGACGCGGCGATGGCCCAGTTCTGGCGGGCCGGATACGCCGACACGTCTGTCGACGACCTCTCCAGGGCGACCGGGTTGAACCGCAGTTCCCTCTACTCCTCGTTCGGGGACAAGGACGCGCTCTACCTGCGCTGCCTCGACCGCTACGCCGCACGGTACGGAGACAGGTACGACCAGGCGCTTTCCCGCGCCTCCCAGGATCCGCTCCAGGCGGTACGGGCGTTCTTCGAGGTCACCCTGCGGCGCATCGCCGACCCCGACGTGCCCGATGGCTGTCTGGTCGCCCAGACCGCGATGGCGGCGCCGGTGCTCAGCGCCGCCGTCGCCGCGCGCGCGAGCGAGGCTCTGGGCTCGCAGCGCTCGCGGTTGCGGAACGCCCTGAGCGCCGGGCGACTGGCCGACGGCGTCGCCGACGACTTCGCGGTCCACCTGGCGGCGGTCAACCAGTCGCTGGCCGTCCTGAGCAGGACGGGGGCGGACCAGAAGCAGCTCCGCACGGTCGTCGACATCAGCATGGGCGCGCTCTCCCACGCCTTGTCCGCACGCGGCTGACCCGCGCCAACTCGTCTGCGCAGGCCGGCTGTCGAGAATCAGGAAGGGGTGATGGCGACCATGAGGAACCGTCCCGTACTCGTCTACGACGGCGACTGCGCGTTCTGCACCTCCTGCGTCCGCTTCGTCGAGCGGAGCGTCCGGCCGCGCTGCGAGATCACGCCGTGGCAGTTCGCGGATCTCGACGCGCTGGGTACGTCCCAACGCCGGGCGGAGCACGAGCTGTTGTGGATCACGCCCGATGGTGCGGTCCATGGTGGGGCGCAGGCCGTCGCCCAACTCCTGCTGAGCGCGCGCGGCGCCTGGCCCGTACCCGGGGCGCTGCTCACCCTGCCGCCCTTCCGCCGGCCGGCCCACGGCCTCTACCGGCTCGTCGCCGACCACCGCGAGCACCTGCCGGGCGGCACCCCGGCCTGCGCGCTGCCGCCCGGCCGGCGGCCGGAGACGTCCTGAGACGGGCCGGCCCACCGCAGGATCCGAGCGGTGTCCTCGACGGGGCGCGGGCGACGGGGGTGGCCGACGGGACGGGCCTGGGCCGTGGGAGGGTGGCGGAGTGAGGGAACAACAAGGCGCGCGGCTGGTGGCCGACCTCGGCCGGGCGCTCGCGGCGGCGTCCCCGCAGACGGGGGGCGCCCTGTGGCGGCTCGCCGAGAGCGGGCGGGACCTGGATGCCAACCTGCTGCGACTGCCGCCCGGGCGCGGCATCGAGGAGCACACCGACCTCCGGCTCGACGTCCTGCTCGTCGTCCTCGAAGGCGGCGGTGAACTCCGTACGGAGTCGGGCACCCAGCCGCTGCGCCCGGTGACCGCGCTCTGGCTGCCCAAGGGTTCGCGCCGGGCGCTCGCCGCCGGGGCCGACGGCATGGGCTACCTCTCCGTGCACCCGCGCAGGCCCGGGCTCGCCATCGGGGCGCCGCCGGGCGTGGAGGACGGCGAGAGCGCCTGCCTCCTCGACCGGGTCTGCCCCGAGTGCGGCCGCCTGGCCACCGAACGCGCGGCGCGGTTCTGCTGGAACTGCGGTTCGGCGCTGGCGGGCTGAGGCCGCCGGTCCCCGCCGGCCCGCCGGGACGGCTCAGGCGCCCCCGGCCCCCGGGGCGGGCCGGGTGAGGACGCGGCGGAGCCAGCGGGTGCGGGCGCCCAGCGCCTCCCGGCTGAGCGCCGCCCGGGGTGCGACGGTGTCGAAGCCGTGGAACGCGCCGGGCCACACGTGCAGTTCGGCCTCGCCGCCTGCCCTCCAGATCCCCTGGGCGTAGGCGACGACCTCGTCCCGTAAGGTCTCGGCCGACCCGACGTCGAGGTACGCCGGCGGCAGCCCCGACAGATCGGTCGCACGCGCCGGTGCCGCATACGGCGAGAGGTCGACGGCTCCGTACAAATCGCCCAACAGGGCCTGCCAGGCTGTGGAGTTGGAGGTCCGGTCCCAGGGGTCGAACCCGGCCGGCCGATGGCTGGAGAGGGTGCCGTCGCGGTCGTCGAGCATCGGGGACAGGAGCAGCTGCCCGACCGGTTCGGGGCCGCCCCGGTCGCGGGCGAGCAGCGCGAGCGCCGCGGCCAGGCCGCCGCCGGCACTCTTGCCCGCGAGGACGATCCGGCCCGCGTCGACGCCCAGCGCATCCGCGTGCTCGGCCACCCACCCGAGCCCCGCGCGACAGGCCTCGACCGGGACGGGATACCGCGACCGCGGCGCCAGCGGGTACTCGACGGAGACGACGGCCAAGCCCAGCGGGAGGGCCCACTCGCGCAGCACCCGGGGAAGCACGGACCAGGCGTTGCCCATGATCATGCCGCCGCCGTGCAGGTAGTAGAGCAACGGAAGCGGCCCGGCGAGCCCGGCGGGCCGCGCGCCGACCAGCGTCACGTCCGGCCCGCCCGACTGCCCCGGCACACGCAGCTCGCGCACCTCGAAGCGGCCGCCGGCGGCGAGGTCGCCGGCCGTCGGCCGGGGCCGGGCGCGGGCGTCGAGGCGCTGCCGTTCCGCGAGGTTGTCGGCGGTGATCGGCTCCCTTGCCGCCGCCCCCAACGCGGCGAGCGCCAGGCCCAGTTCGGGGTCCAAGGGGGGTGCGGTGCGGGCGGCGATCGGCACGTCCGAGCCGGGCGTGGGCGTGCGTGCTCGATCCATACCGCGCAGTAAATCACCGGTGCCCGGGACATCCGCGCCCCGGCGGCCGACCGGACCGCGACCGACCCGCCGCGCGTGGCCCCACCGCGACCGGCGCCACCGCGACCGACCCCGCCGTGTGCGGCCCCGCTGCCGTCGGCCCGCCGGCGAGCGGCCGGAATCACGCTTCAAAGACGATTATTTGACGCGATTCATAGGTCTGGTCAGTATGTTTCGCCGTATGCCCTTCACGCGCCCGCGCCCGCCCGCATCCCCGTTCACCCGTGTCCTCAAGTTTCTCGGGGTCAGCGCTCTGGCGGGCGGCATGGCCGCCGGGATCGCGCTGCCGGTCGCGGGGGCGCTAGGCGTGGGGGCCAAATCGGCGGCCGAGAGCTTCAACAACCTGCCCGATGAGTTCAAGACACCCCCGCTGTCCCAGGCGTCCCAGATATACGACGCCGACGGCGGGCTCATCGCCACCGTCTACGACCGCGACCGCACCGTCATACCCGCGGAACAGATCGCCCCGGTGATGCGCAAGGCGCTCGTCGACATCGAGGACAACCGCTTCTACCAGCACGGAGCCGTCGACCTCCAGGGCGTGCTGCGCGCCCTCAACAAGAACGCGGCCAGCGGTGCCGTGTCCCAGGGCGCGTCCACCCTCACCCAGCAGTACGTGAAGAACGTCTTCGTCGAGCAGGCCGGCAGTGACCAGAAGGCGGTGCTCGAAGCCCAGCGCCAGACCATCGGGCGCAAGATCCAGGAACTGCGCTACGCGATCGAGCTGGAGCAGACGCTGCCCAAGGACCAGATCCTCACCAACTACCTCAACATCACGTTCTTCGGCGAGCAGGCCTACGGCATCGAGGCCGCCGCCGAGCGCTACTTCAGCGTCCACGCCAAGGACCTCTCGCTGCCCCAGGCCGCCCTCCTCGCCGGGCTCGTCCAGTCGCCGTCCATGTACGACCCGGTCACCAACGCCCGGCTTGCCAAACAGCGCCGCGACACCGTCCTGAACAAGATGGCCCAGTACGGTTCGATCACCACCGCACAGGCCCAGCAGGCCATCGCCGTACCGATCAGGCTCAAGGTCAGCAAGCCACGCCAGGGCTGCATCACCGCCCACCAGGGCGAGGGCTTCTTCTGCGACTACGTGCACAGGATCGTCCTGACCGACCCGGCCTTCGGCAGGACGGCGACCGACCGGCGGGCGCTGTGGAGCAGGGGCGGCCTCCAGATCCACACCACCCTGTCGCCCAAGGCGCAGAAGGCCCTACAGGATTCGGTCACCTCGCACGCGTACACCACGGACGACGCCGCCGCCGTGATGAGCCTCGTCCAGCCCGGCACCGGCAAGATCGTCGCGATGGGGCAGAGCCGCGACTACGGCCTGGGTGACCACCAGACGGAGATCAACCTCAACGTCGGCACGAACATGGGGGGCGGCCTCGGCTTCCCCACCGGCTCCACGTTCAAGCCGATCGTCGCCGCCGCGGCCCTGGAGAAGGGCACCAGCCCCGGCCAGCAGTACCCGGCGCCGTACTCGATGCCCTGGCCCGCCATGTCCGACTGCGCCGGCAACACCTACCCGGAGAACGGCGAGGTCCACAACGACAGCCAGTCCCTGACCGGGCCCTTCGCCATGCCGGACGCCATGGCCCAGTCGGTCAACACCTACTTCGCCCAACTGGAGGCCGACACCGGGCTGTGCGATGTGTCGAAGATGGCCAACGCGCTCGGCATCACGGCACAGGCGGGCGGCACCAAGCTCCAGGTGGTCCCCTCGCTCACGCTGGGCAGCAACGACCTGACCCCGCTGGAGATGGCCAATGTGTACGCGACCTTCGCCAACCACGGCACGTACTGCGCCCCGGTCGCCATCAGCGCGGTGACCAAGCCGGACGGCACGAGCGTCGCCGTGCCGCAGGCCAACTGCCACCAGGTGATGTCCGCGGAGACCGCCGACACCGTGACCACCATGCTGCTCGGCGTCGTCCAGGACGGCACCGGCAAGCCCGCCGGGCTCACCGACCGCGACAGCGCGGGCAAGACCGGAACCACCGACGAGAGCAAGCAGGTCTGGTTCGCCGGATACACCCCCGAACTGGCCGGCGCGGCCGTCGTCAGCGACACCCGGAGCCCGCACGACCTCGACGGCCAGAGCATCGGCGGCGAGACCGTCGGCCAGGCCTTCGGCGGCACCCTCGCCGGACCCGTCTGGCGGGACTCCATCGAGGGCGCGCTCGCCGGACAGCCCGCCGGAACGCTCACCACGACGGCGCTGCCGGGACCCGGCTCCAACGGCTGATCCGGCCCGGATGCCGACCGGCGGGCGCCGCGCCGCCCGGAACTATCGGTCTGTCGTACGAGGCGTCATACCAGAGCGGGACGCTGTGCGTGGAAGTTTGCCAACTGCGCACCGAGGGTGATGGATTGAACACTACGGTGAGTGGTCGACGATCAAAGTGGGCCCTGCAAAAGCCGAGTTGGGCCCGCCCCCTGGATCCCCGAGACCCCACGCACCGAGGACGCCGATGTCTCACCTCCGCGCACCCGCAGCGCGGCCGGACCGTCGCGAGGGCGGGCGGCACGGCCGCACCACCACCCGGCCGCAGCAGCCCACCGTCGACGCCGGACGCCCCGCCCCGGGCCGGGCGGCGACGCCCCCCGGGCCGCGCCCGGCACCCGAGTCCCGCATACGTCCGCAGCTGGTGCGCGCCGCCGTACTGCCCGCCACCGTGGCGGTGCTGTGCGGCGCGGCCGCCGTCGCCTTCACCCTGCACTCCACCGGCCGGCACCCCTCACCGGGGCTCTGGGCCATGCTCGCGGGCTTCGCCGCACTCGCCCTCGCGGCCCTGGTCGCGGCCGGGATCGGCGCGGACCGCGCGGCCAAGTCCGTGCTCGGCCGCGCCAACGGACTGCGCCGGGGCAGTGCCCGCTCCGCGGCGGACCTCCGCACGGTCGTGGAGGCGCTGCGGCGTGGCGAGGGGCCGCCCGCGCGCCGGGCTCCGGCCCAACTGCCGCCGGGGGCGGACGAGTTCGAGCTGCTCGCGCACGAGCTGACCCGCTCGCACGACGCGGCCGTGGTGGCCGTGGTGCAGGCGTCCCAGCTCTCCAGCAGCGTCGGCAACGAACAGAAGGTCGAGGTCTTCGTCAACCTCGCGCGCAGGCTGCAATCCCTCGTCCACCGCGAGATCCAGCTCCTGGACGAGCTGGAGAACGAGGTCGAGGACCCCGAGCTGCTCAAGGGCCTCTTCCACGTCGACCACCTCGCCACCCGCATCCGCCGCCACGCCGAGAACCTGGCCGTGCTCGGCGGGGCCATCTCGCGCCGCCAGTGGTCGCACCCCGTCACCATGACCGAGGTCCTGCGGTCCTCGATCGCGGAGGTCGAGCAGTACCCCCGCGTCAAGCTCGTCCCGCCGATCGACGGCACACTGCGCGGCCACGCCGTCGCCGACGTCATCCACCTGCTCGCCGAACTCGTCGAGAACGCGACGGTGTTCAGCGCCCCGCACACACAAGTCCTGTTGCGCGCACAGTTCGTGACGGCGGGTCTGGCCGTCGAGGTCGAGGACCGTGGCCTCGGCATGCCGGTCACCGAGCAGAACAAGATGAACGCGCTGCTCTCCGACCCCGACCAGGTCAACGTGGCCCACCTCTTGCAGGACGGCCGCATCGGACTGTTCGTGGTCTCCGCGCTCGCCCGCAGGCACGGCATCGCGGTACGCCTCCAGACCAACATCTACGGCGGGGTCCAGGCCGTACTGGTGCTGCCGCAGGACCTGTTGGGCGCGGAGCCCGAGGGGCTCCAGCAGCAGGACCACTCCCAGCAGGAGGCGGCGCACAGCCCCGAGCGCGAGAACACCGGCCCGGTCCCGGTGGTCCAGGCACCCGCCGAGGCCGCCCGCCCCGCCGGAGCGACCGCCCCCCTTCCGGCCCCGGCGTCCGCACCCGCGCTCGCTCCCGTCCACCGGGAACCCGTCCACCGGGAACCGGTCCACGGGGAACCCGTGCACCACCCTCCGGTCCATCACGAACCCGCGCACCACGAACCCCCGCGGCCCCAGCCCTTGCACCAGGAGACCTCGCGCCAGGAGCCTCCGCCCCGGCCGTACCTGGCCGAGCCGACCACGGCCGGGCGGGGCAGCGGACCGCTGCCGGTGCGCGGGGCGCACGACGAGCGGCCCAACCCGGCCGCGGCGGCCCCCGGGATCCAGCACGGCGCGGGCCCCGAGCCCGCCGAGCCCCGCCTGATCGCCGCACCCCGGGACCGGAACGGAGCCGTGCGGGGCACCATGGGCCGCCCCGACCTGCCCCGGCGGCGTAGCCAGGAACACCTCGTACCCCAGCTGCGGGACGCACCCGCACCCCGCAGGAGCGATGAACAGGCCCTGCACGACCCGGGGTTGATGGCCGCGTTCCAGCGGGGCATCGGACTCGCCGAGGCGCAGCAGAGCACCACAGCACAGTCGATCCACCCCTCCCCCCAGGCGCTCCAGTCGGAAACTGACGCCGAACACTCCAAGGAGTAGATGCACCATGGCGAGCGATGCGCCGACCGGACACGTCTCGGACCTCGACTGGCTGCTGAGCGGACTGGTCCAGCGGGTGCCCTACACCCGTAACGCGGTTCTGCTCTCCTCCGACGGACTGGTGAAATCCGTCCACGGTCTGGACACCGACAGCGCCGACCACATGGCGGCCCTCGCCTCCGGCCTGTATTCGCTCGGCCGCAGCGCGGGAGCGCGCTTCGGCGACGGGGGCGAGGTGCGGCAGGTCGTGGTGGAGCTCGACTCCACCCTGCTCTTCGTGTCCACCGCCGGTTCGGGCACCTGTCTCGCGGTCCTCGCCGGCCGGGAGGCCGACGCGGCGGTCCTCGGCTACGAGATGGCCATGCTCGTGAAGAGCGTACGACCGTACCTGGTGACCCCGGCCAGGCAGGGCGCGGGAACCCCCAGCGGCCTGAGGAGCTGACCGTGGTGGCCCCGCAGGACGGGCCCTGGCTCGACGACGCGGCCGGACGGCTGATCCGGCCCTACACGGTGAGCAACGGCCGCACCCGGCCGAGCGCGACACTGGACCTCCTCTCCCAGGTCATGGCCACCGGCGCCATTCCCCAGACCCATCTGGGTCCCGAGCACTCGCAGGCACTCGGCCTGTGCAAGGGGCCCACTTCGGTGGCGGAGATCTCGGCCCACCTACGGTTGCCGGCCGTCGTCACCAAAGTGCTCCTGTCCGACCTGGTGGACTGCGGGGCGGTGACCGCACGGGCCCCCCGCCTCTCCCACACACCCACCGACCGATCTCTGCTGGAGGCAGTGCTCGATGGCCTACGACGACGGCTTTGACGCCCTGCCCGCCAGGGACGCCGGGGACCTGTTCCCGACCGCGCTGAAGATTCTCGTCGCGGGCGGGTTCGGGGTCGGCAAGACGACCTTTGTCGGAGCGGTCAGCGAGATCGAACCGCTCTCCACCGAAGAACTCCTCACCACGGTCAGCGCGGCCCACGACAGCCTGGAAGGAATCGAGTCCAAGACCACCACCACGGTCGCCATGGACTTCGGCCGCATCACGCTCGACGACCGCCATGTGCTCTACCTGTTCGGCACGCCGGGACAGGAGCGCTTCTGGTTCATGTGGGACGAGTTGTCCGAAGGAGCGCTCGGTGCGGTGATCCTCGCCGACACCCGGCGGCTCGACGAATGCTTCTGTGCCGTCGACTTCTTCGAGCGCCGGGGCATCGGATTCCTCGTCGCCGTCAACGAGTTCGACGGCTCCTACCGCTACGACCCGGAGGAGGTGCGGGCCGCCATAGACCTCAAGCCCGAGGTCCCCGTCGTGCTCTGCGACGCCCGCATCGGCAGCTCCGGCATCCGCACGCTGGTCACCCTGGTCCAGCACCTGCTCGCCACCATCCCGGCAGCCACCAGCCCTGGAGCCTGACAATGACGTACGACCCGACCGGACATCTGCTGCTCACCCCCGTCGACCGCGAGGCACCGGTCCGTGTCCAGCGGCTGCGCCAGCTGGGCATGGGGGAGCGGCCCGACCCGGCCTTCGACGAGTTCGCGCACAAGCTCGCGGAGGTGACCGGAGCCCCCTTCTCGATGGTCAACTTCATCGACGAGAACCAGCAGTTCTTCGCCGGCCTGCACACCCCCGACGGCTCCCACAACGGCTCGGACCTGAACGCGGCGGCCGTCTCCGGCGGGGTCAGCCGGATCATGGCGCGCGACCACGGCTACTGCCCGCACGTCGTGGTCCGCCGCAAGGCGCTCGTCCTGGAGGACGTGTGCGACTACCCGCGTTTCGCCGGCAACCCGGTGGTGGACGAGATCGGCATCCGCTCCTATCTCGGGGCACCGCTCATCGACCGCACCGGCATCGCACTCGGCACGATCTGCGTGGTGGACACCGAGCCCCGGCCCTGGGGCAGGGCCGGCCTTGAGACGATCAAGTCGATGGCGGCGGAGCTGATCGAGCAGATTCACCGCCGCGAGGACGGCCGGTTCTGAGCCGTCCCCGCGAGGCGTCCGCCGTCAGTGGGCCGTGGCCATCTCCTGCATGCGCAGGAGTTCGGAGAGCCGCTGCGACCACTGGCCCTTCGCGGTGCCGAGTGCCACCTCGGCCAGCCGCAGGAGCTGTACGTCGGAGGTACCGGCCGGGGCGAAGATGTGGTGGGCGTCGCGCAGATACCGCTCGATGGGGCGGTCGGTGAACAGACCGGCCGCCGCATGGATCTCCATGGCATTGCGCGCGGAATCCAGCGCCGACTCCACGTTGACGACCTTGGCGTTCATGAGTTCGGCGTCGCACGGCAGCCCCTGGTCGAGCAGCTGGACCGCGTGGTAGGCGACGAGCCGGGCCGTCATCACCCGGGACTGCAACTGTCCCAACTTGATTTTGATGTTGGGCAGTTCGTGCAACGGCTTGCCATAACGGATCCGTTCCGCGCAGAACCTGGTGGTCTCTTCAAGGATCGCCTGATGGATGCCGAGCGACACGGCGGTGAGGTTGGCCCGCCCGTACAGGACGCTGGAGGAGTACGCGACGGCCAGGCCGTCCCCCTCCTCGCCCAGCCGATTGGCTGCCGGCACACGGCAGTTGTCGAAACGGACCTCGCCGAAGCTGAAGCCGTGCAGCCCCATCGCCTCGCGGTGCTCGCCCAGCGAGAAGCCGGGACGGTCGGACTCGACGAGGAAGGCGGAGAGGCCCCTGGAGCCCGGTCCGGTGCGCAGGACCACACCATGGAGATCGCCCACATGACTGTTGCCCACATAGACTTTTCGGCCATTGAGTACGTAATCGTCGCCATCGCGGACCGCGCTCGCGGCCATGCCCAGGACATGGCCGCCCGACTCGGGTTCGGTGACCGCGATCGTCGGCAGGCACACGCCCGCGGCGACGGCGGGCAGCCAGCACTTCCTCTGTTCCTCGTTCCCGAAATGCACGATCTTGGCGACGCCGAGCTGGGAGGCCTGGACCATGGCCCCCATCGCGCCGCTCACCCGGGACAGCTCCTCGATGATGATGGTCTTGCCGAGGTGTCCCACGCCCATCCCGCCGTACGCGGGGCTGACGGTGGCCCCTATCCAGCCCTGCCGCGCGATGAGCCGCGACAGCTCGTGCTGGACGGTGCGGGCCGCCTCCATCTCGGCGATCCGCGGCCTTACCTCGCGTTCCGCGAAGTGCCTTACGTCGTCCCTGAGTTGCTGGTGCAGTCGGCTGTTGAAGTATCCGTCCATCCCGCGAGCCCTCCTCCGCGAAACGCCTGCACCGGGTGGCCCCGGCAGGTGGTGCATCGGCAGTGGTCCCTCCCGAAGAGGCCGGCCTCCTCGTACCGTGAAGCGACTTCGCCCTGTGCGACTTCGTCTCGTGTGCCATCCGCTGTCAACTATGGCCAGAAAAAGGCGAGTTGACGTTTGGATGGCGATGTGTTGTGTGTGCCCCGGCCTGTTCGGTCCCAGTCGATTGCATCCCCTTCACACAACTTTCTGCCACACGGCAACGGCAAAGGTTTCGTGGGCAAGTGGCACTGAGGGCCAGGAAGCGGAATCAGATGGACACGGTCATGACATCTGAGGACAGGTGCAGAACCGATTCGGCTTCGACTTCGACGAAATGTGTCGCGGTTTCACGCCTGTGGGTGATGTCGCGCACCCCGCGCCACCCCGCCGACCAGCACTTTCCGTCGCCTGGGGTGGCGTCGGGTGGCGGACGGCACGGGCCCGGCAGGGTGCGTTCCCGGGGCAGGGGGCGTCGGCCCCTCGCGACCGGAATCTGTGCGGTGTCCGCTCTCGCATGGCTGACCTGGGGTTTCTTGGTGACGCTCGCCGTGATCGGAATGCCGTGGTCCGGCGGCGGAGCGTCCCGCTCCGGGCGGCCGGGCGCGAGACACCACCTCGTGCGGCCGCCCGGCGCGGCCGAGGGCGAGCGCTGCGGGCTCCCCTCGTGATCAGCAACTACCGCCCGGTGTGCGGGAGTCCACGCCCTTGGCAAGGGGGGCCGGGGCCATTTCCTTGTGGCGTCGGTGGCGCCGGGCGAGGGCGCGTTGAGGTGCGAGGTGGCGTGCACGGTGCGTAAAAGGGGTGCGGGGCGCTCGCGGGAGCGCGCGATGCGGAATTCCCCGCCCGGTGGACGGGCCCGACGGGGCGCCGTCGCCACCCGGACCAGCGTCGACGGAATCCGGCCAGGATCGCAGCGGCGATACGGGCGGTGGTCGTGGGGCTTTCGCCGGGTTGCGGGGTGGGGCGGTGGGGTGAGGTGTGGGGAAGTGGTGAGGAATCCGGCCAGGGAGCGGCAGGGCCGGGGCCGGGCTGAGCCTTGGGCGTGGGGGAGTGGCCGGTGGCTCGGGCGGGGGTGGTGCCGATGCCCGCATCGGTCACCGATTCTGGCGCCGGCGCCGGGGGAGTGCGCGGGTTCGGTCGGCGGGGTCCTGCGGCGCCGGCCGGGTGGCGGTGGGGGTGCGGCTCTGCCCGGGTGGGGTTGCGTGGTCTTCCGGTGCCGTCGAGGCCGCGGGGTCTGCCAGGTGTAGGGGCGGCGGCTCTGTGGGCCGCGCGGCGGGCCACCCGGTGGAGGTCGGCGGCTCAGGTGGGTCTTCGCGGTCCGCTGCGGCGGCTCGGGTGGGCTTCGCGGTCTGGTTCGGCGGCTCGGGTGGGGCCGCCGGGTGGGGTCGGTTCGTCGGCTGCGACGATGCAACGGCCGTCTTCGCCCGCCGCGCGCAACAGCCGTGCGGCGCGCCGGGGGACGGCCGGGCCCGCTCGCCGACCGGTGCGTCGCGCGCCTGGCCGCCGCCCGAGGGGCCCGATGGTCCGTGGTCCCTGGTCCGTGATCGCTGTCCCTGGTCCTCGGTCCTGGTCCCTGGCCCTGGCTCGGCGCCCGCCGTTTGCGGCAACACAGCCCGACGAGAAGGAAGTTGACATGACCGACCTCCGTATCGGCGTCATCGGATACGGGATGCGCGGCAGTATCGCGCGCACCGCACACCGCCCCGGCCGCGGCTCCGTCGTCGCCGCCGTCGCCGACCCCGACCCCCTGGCCCGCGCGGCCGCGGCCGCCGCCTTCCCCGGCGCGCTCGTCCTGGCCGACCACCGCGAGGTCATCGACGCGCCCAACCTCGACGCCGTACTCGTCCTCACCCCCGACCACACCCACGCCGACCTCACCCGCGCCGCGCTGCTCGCCGGGAAGCCGGTCTTCGTCGAGAAGCCCCTGGACATCACGGTCGAGCGCTGCGACGAGATCCTGCGCACGGCGCGCGAGTCCGGCACGCGCCTCTACGTGGGCCACAACATGCGCCACATGCCCGTGGTGCGCATGATGCGCGACCTGATCACCCGCGGGGCCATCGGCACGGTCAAGACGGTGTGGGTACGCCATTTCGTGGGATACGGCGGTGACTGGTACTTCAAGGACTGGCACGCCGAGCGCCGCTACACCACCGGCCTCCTGCTCCAGAAGGCCGCGCACGACATCGACGTGGTGCACTGGCTGTCCGGCGGCTACGCCCGCGACGTCCAGGCCATGGGCGATCTGATGGTGTACGGCGACAACCCGCACCGCCGGGCGCCCGGCGAACCCAAGACCGACGACTGGTACACCGAGGACGGCCACTGGCCGCCGCACACCCAGCGCGCGCTCAACCCGGTGATCGACGTCGAGGACGTCTCGCTGCTCAACATGCGCCTCGACAACGGTGTCCTCGCCTCGTACCAGCAGTGTCACTTCACCCCGGACTACTGGCGCAACTACACCGTCATCGGTGACGCGGGCCGCCTGGAGAACTTCGGCGACGGCCCCGGCGGCCAGGTGAAGGTGTGGAACTCCCGGCGCTCCGAGTACCGCGCCGAGCCCGACGAGACGTACGCCATCCCCGACGCCCCGGACGACGAAGGCCACGCCGGAGCGGATCCGATGATCATCGACGAGTTCCTGCGCTTCGTGCGCGGCGGGGGCCTCACCGACACCTCGCCGGTCGCCGCCCGCATGGCGGTCGCGGCGGGCTGCGAAGCGACGGCCTCGCTGCGGAACGGGGGCGTCCCGCGTCAGGTGCCCCGGCTCGACCCGGACCTCGCGGCGTACTTCGAGCGGGGCCAGCGGTAGCCCACGGGGGCCGGGGCCGCGGGGCCCGGTTTTCCGGCGCGCTGTCGGCGGCGCGGCGTACGGTTTCCCCATGGCCACCGCCGACGACGTACGCCGCATCGCGCTCGGGCTTCCCGAGGCGACGGAGAAGCCCGCCTGGGGCAAGCCCACCTTTCGGGTCGCGGGCAAGATCTTCGCCTCGCTGGGTGACGACGACGCCTGGATGGGCGTGAAATGCCCGAAGGGGGACCGGGACGAGCTGATCGCGGCCGAGCCCGACAAGTTCTTCCTGCGGGAGGGACACGACGACAACTACGCGTGGCTGAGGGTGCGGCTCGCCGCGCTCACCGGCGACGACGAGCTGTCCGCGATCCTGATCGACTCCTGGCGCCAGGCCGCGCCCCGCAGGCTGCTGGACGCCCACCCCGCGCCGGGGGCGTAGGCAGCCGCCGGGACCTGACGCGAAAGGGGTTCGTGACCACCCGGGGAAGTGCGGTATTGTTCTCATGCACGAACGGCCGGGGGAAACCCCAGGTCAGACGGGCATCGGGACGTGGCGCAGCTTGGTAGCGCACTTGACTGGGGGTCAAGGGGTCGCAGGTTCAAATCCTGTCGTCCCGACTCGAAGGAGTCGCAGATCAGGGCCGGTATCGGAGACATCCGATACCGGCCCTTGATCGTTCTTGGGGACCAGTTGGGGACCAGAGACCTTGACCGATGTCAGCGGGTCATGGCGATGGGGCTCGGCAGGGTCCGGGGGGCGCGCAGCACGTTCATGTGTGCGGAGAACGCGGCCCCCGCAGCTGTGATCTTGTGTACGTCGGGGTGCAGGTAGCGCTGGGTGGTGGTCAGGGAGCCGTGGCCGGCGATCCTGCGCAGGACGTGCACCTGGACTCCGGCGTCGGCGAACCAGGTCAGTCCGGTGTGGCGGAGATCGTGGCGTCGCAGGTGTTCGTAGCCGAGCTTGGCGACCACGTCGTCCCAGTGGGTGGCGTCGCGCAGGACCGCGGTGGAGATACGTCCGCCGCGTGGGCCGGTGAACAGGCGGGCATCGGGATTCGGGCCGGCGGACAGGACGCGCTCGGCGACGAGGGGGCGGATCTCCTCGACGATGGGAACCTTGCGGGCCCGCTCGCCCTTGGTGCCCTTGTCGGTCAGCCCCCCGGGCGCGGGTGTGGACTGTCGCCGCACGGTCCAGATCCACTGGTTGGTGTCGATGTCCCCGACGCGGCAGCCTGAGAGCTCCCCGATCCGTGCGGCGGTGCATGCCGCGAAGACGACGACGTCTCCCCAGCCGCGGTACTGGTCGTGAGAGGCGGCCACCAGCGCGTCGGCCAGGGCGACGAGGGTCTCCCAGTCGGGCAGGGCCAGCGCCCGTGGGTCGAGGAGTTCGTCCTCGGCCTGCTTGTAGAGCTCCTGCCAGCCGGTCACCCGGGCCGGGTTCACCTTGATGATGCCGTCCCGGACTGCCTGCTCCATGACGCGGACCAGGACCGCGATGGTGTTCTTCACCGTCGAGCGGCTGTGCTCGTCGGCGATCCAGTTCTGCACGCTGCGGTCGACGACACCGTTGGTGATCATCCTTACCGCGAGGTGGCCCAGGGCGGGGACCACACGCGTCCGCCATCCCGCGAGATACGGGTCGAGGGTCTTCAGTTCCAGGCCACGAAGGGCGAGATCCATGTTCGCGTCGCCGTATTCGGCGAGCTTCATGGTGGCCAGTGACGGGGACAAGCCGGCCTGTGCGGCTTCGATGATGTCTTGGAGCCACTCCTGTGCCCCGTCCTCATCCGCCTTTCCCTCCGACAGGGACAGGCGCCGTTTCGTAGCCGGATCGAACCAGCGGACGCGAGCACGGTAGGGATTGGGGCGATCGGGCCGGTACTCGATGTCGGTGGAGAGCGGGACACCGACCGGAACAGAGGCCTTGTCGGCCATCAGGCTTCCCCGCCCGGCACGGTCCGGCGGCTGCGCAGCCATTCCTCCGCGTCAAGTGCGCTGTACATGACGACGCGTTCCGAAATGGAGACAAACGGCGGACCCTGCGGCGGTCGAGTGGTGCGCCAGCGACGCAGGATTGAGGCGTCCACCCGGAGGCAGGCGGCTAGGTCACTAGTTGAATACCAGCCGTTGGCCGCGATCGTTGAACGGCTGCCCGCGCCATCCTCCTTCCCGTAAGACTGGTGATTTGTGGAATCTGTTATCGGTTCGAGGGGCAAGTGAGGTGGATCTCCGAGCGATATGGAGCACCAGACAGATACAGGAGGAGAGCGCCGGCTACGGATGACACGGAGTACAGGCGGGATGCCAGATCCGAAGCACGCGTGAGTTATCGCCTATGGATCGGTCTGCGGTGGTGCTCACGTCAGACAATGAACATCAATCGTCTGTGGAAACGCCGGTTTGGCTAACCGGCGATGTGCGGCTATGTTTCTCTCGCTCACGACGAGGTTCCGGGTCGGTCTCATGAGGTTGAGATGGCGCGTGACGCTCGTTCTGATGCGTGTCGAGAATGTTGCATCGTTGTCCAGGCGGCCAGTTGGCCGAGGATTCGAGGCACGGGTGCCGCTGACTTCGTGGGGCCGAGTATCTGCGGCCAGCTGCGTAGATTTGAGCGGCTAAGAAGTCATCTCATTTGGCAGTGTTCTTGTTGCATGGGACGTCTGCCAGGCCCTTGAGAAGCGGATGCCGGCCGAGCAACGACGGCTGGCGCACCAGAGGGTGACGGCCGCATCGGGCTTCATGCGGGCAGTGGAGGTGTCCTGATCGGTTCCCCGGTGACTGATCCGACCGGCAGCGGTGAACAGTTCGATCCTGCCCGACTCGTCGTGGCGTTACTGGAGCGCGGTAGCAAGACCAACTGCCAGAAGGAAAACTGCGAGAAAGGCGGCTACGGCGGCAGCGGCGACCGATGCCACTAGATGAAATCGGTTGTTCGACACGCCTTCCTCGGTGTTGGCCAGCGACGGCCGAGCCGGGTCATAGAGGATGATCACGTCCTGTCCTGAACCGGCTCCCGTGCCCGAGAGTATGGAAGATTCTCCGCTGTATGTGACCCCCTCGACCTCGTAGTCGAAGTGCACGGACACACCGCCGTCGAAAACCTGAAGATAGCTGCAGCGTGCGGTGGTTCGGATGCCGACGCTGCTCAGACGCCTACCCTTACGCCACGCCTTCAACAGATAGAACGCCACGGCAGCCAGGCCCACCGCCACAGCTCCGTAGAACGCCAGCGCCACAAGGTTTTGCGTTGTCATGCACGTCTCCCCGCCCGGGACTCGATGTCTCATCGTGCCCGGGGTGCCGAGTTCTGCAACCCCTTGAGTCGCCATTTCAGTTGGCGGGATCTTGCGGCAGCCTGGAGTGACGGCTGCTGGGGCGGGGCCGGTTCAACCCCTGCTCTCGCTCCCAGCGCAGTCCCCGCGGATCACAGCGGGCGGGTGTACATCTTCCGGTGGGCGAAGGTGCGGTATCCGGCGCGCTGGAATGCTCTGGCCATGCCGATGTTGCCCGCGTCGCAGTCTCCACGGATCGCGTCGAAGCCCGCGTCGAGGAGCACACGCGTACCCCGGGCGACGGCCGCGGTGGCGTAGCCGCGGCCCCGGCCGATTTTCGCGACCGCGACCAGACCGATCACCGCCGAGCTGGCCGTACGCGCCGGCATGCTGATGGCCACGGGGGTTCCCTCGGCGTCGTAACCGATCTCGAACCAGCCGGGCTGGTGGTCCATCTCCAGCATGCCGGCCACCTGCCGTTCAGCAGCACCGCGTAGGCCGTGCTCGGCGACCTCGGTCTGAAAGATCGAGTCCGCGGTGTCGGTGAACGTGTCGGCCAGCAGCTCCACGAACGGCGCCTCACCCAGGTCCGCCAGAGGACGCCAGTGCAGCCGTTCGTCCTGCGCCGGCAACGCGTCGCCCGCAGAGCGTTCGTACCGAATGCCGTCACGGGCGACGATGAACCCGGCGTCGGCAAGCAGTGCCTGGCGCAGCTGCGGATCGCGTTGAAACTGGGGAGCCTGGGCCGGCGTGTCCAGAACGTGCCCCTGATTCGGTGCGCCGAGTGCCCGGGCGCGCTCGGCGGCGGATGCCAGCAGCGCCCGGCCGGTGTCCGGGTCGCCCGGTTCCAGCAGCACGATGTCCATGGGAACGTCGCGTCCGGGAATCGTCCACAGCACGACACAGCCCGCCAACCGGCCCTCGGACTCTGCCACCAGACACCAGTCGGGCCGGGTGCACCCGCTCTCCAGCAAGCCTGTCAGGTAGGCGGCCGTGGCGGTATTGCGTGGGGCGTCATCGGGAAAGGTCACCAGCGCGGGTAGTTCGTCGGGACGGGCCGTACGGATGGCGAGCAAGATAAGGACCCTTCCCATCGGTCTGCGGCGAACACGCCAGGTGCCCGTGGGGGAGGGCGTACGTCCATCGCGCAGCATCACCCCCTATCGGCACAGTGCGTGCCGTTGTGGATCGTGCCTTCCTTTCGGGATGGCGTCAACGGCACGTACTGTGCCGATAGGCTCGACGGCGTGACAGACCCACCCACCGCCCCGCGGCGCCGGGGCGCCGCGCGGACCGCGGACCTTCTGCGCGTCACGCTCGACCTCGCAGTCGAGACCGGCTACGGATCACTCACCATGGAGGCGGTGGCCCGTAAAGCAGGGGTGGGAAAGCACACCATCTACCGGCGCTGGCCGTCCAAGCCTGTGCTGATCATGGACGCGCTCGGCCATGTGTGGATCAGTGACCTCAACTACCGCGACACCGGCGACCTTCGGGCGGACCTGCGCGAGCAGTTCCTGCGCTCCAGCACAGCCCTGGCAGAGCCGCCCATCGGCCCCGTCTACCGCGCAGCCATCGCCGAGGCGCAAGCCGATCCCTCCCTGCGCGATGCACTTCACCAACGCTTCCTCGCCACCGTCGAAGAGCGCACCCTCGACCGCATCACACGTGCTCAGCGCGCGGGAGAACTCACCACGGACACAGACCTGACCTTCCCCGCCGAGGTCCTGTGCGGAGCTCTGTACTACCGACACCTGCTCTCGACCAGACCCATCGGCGCTGCCGAGGTCGACGCCTTGCTGGACATGTTCCTCGCCGCCTACGGCACCCAACACCCCGGTCCCGGGCCGGGGTATGGTTCGCGTTGATCTTCTCCTGGGATGGGGCGGCCTTGGCGACCTGGCGCCCGACTCGCCGATTTGACCTGGCCGGGCGTCCAATTCCCGCACGCAATTGCGGAGACGGCTCGCGGATCGCGGCGAGCCGCTCGCCCTCGTTTTCGATGCGCGCCAGGATCCGACGGACACTGGCATGGCGTCTCAGAGGCCGTCTCAACTGGCTTGGTCACTAGGCTGACCGCCGTGATGGCCATGGTGGAGCGGTTGGTGCCGGACGAGTTGTGGGTGTTGTTCCAGCGGGTGGTGCCGGAGGCGCCGTCGCGGCCTCGGTGGTGGGCGGCGACGGCACGGCGACCGGGAGGTGCTGGCCGCGATCGTATTCGTGGCCACAGCGGGTTGTACCTGGCAGCAGGTGCCGTCGGCGTCGTTCGGGCCGTCGGGTGCGACGGCCCACCGGCGGTTCCCGGAGTGGTCGAAGGCCAGGGCGTGGGCCAAGCTCCACCGCCCGGTCCTCGACGAACTTGGTGCTCGTGGGGAGCTGGGCTGGTCTCGTTGCGCGATCTGACTCGGTGAACATGCGGGCCCTGAAAAGGGGGACCTGACGAGTCCTAATCCTGTCGACCGGGGCAAATAAGGGTCGAAGGTCCACTTGATCACCGAGCGATCCAGTCTGCCTCTGTCTGCATTTCCGGTGCCAACCTGCACGACAGCCAGGCCCTTGTCCCGCTCGTGACTCACCAAATGAGATGTCTTCTACTGATCTTTTCGTAAGTTTGGTGGGTGTGGTGGCGGTTTAGGTGGGACGCTGTCGGGATG
>NZ_NNBJ01000006.1 GCF_002803085.1 Streptomyces sp. CB01201
GCGCGGGGGACGCGGGGGCCGGGGCAGCGGGGGGCGGGGTCGCGCGCAAGGGGGCCGGGGCAGCGGGCCGGGCGGCGGCGGACAGCCGGCCGGGGACGGGCGGGGTCGACCCGGCGCTCGCCTCCCCGGGGGTCCGGCCGCGCCCGACCGGGGTAGCGGTGGACCGTGCGCCGGTGCGGGTGCCCGGCGCGGGGCGCGCGTCCCCGGCCGCGGGCGCGGGGGACTCCCGCCGGGTCAGCAGGCGAGTGTGCAGGGCGGTCAGTTCCGGGCCCGGCGGGACGCCGAGGTCCTCGGCGAGGGTGCGGCGGGTGGCCTCGTAGACCGCGAAGGCGTCCGCCTGCCGGCCGGCCCGGTGCAGGGCCAGCATCAGGAGGGCCTGGGTGCGCTCGCGCAGCGGATGTTCGGAGGCGAACGCGCGTAGAGAAGCGATGGTGGAGACGTGCCGGTCCAGCGCGAGGGCGCCGTGGAAGTGGTCCTCGCGGGCGGACAGCCACAGCTCGGTGAGCCGGTCGCGTTCGCGTTCGGCGTGCGGACCGGGCAGCCCGGCGAGCGGGCTGCCGCCCCACAGGTCGAGCGCGCCGGAGAGTTCGCTGTGGGACGCCGCGACGTCCCCCGCACCGCGCAGCCGGGCGGCCTCGGCGAGCCGCGCCTCGAAGACGCTGGTGTCCAGCGCGGTCGCGGGCACCCGCAGGGCGTAGCCGTCGTCGGCCGACACCAGGAGCCGGGCCGGGGTGCGGGCGGGGCGGTTCGGCTCAAGCAGGGTGCGCAGGCGCGAGACGTAGGTGCGCAGGGTGCCCACTCCGCGCGGGGGCAGCCGCTCGCCCCAGATCGCGTCGAGGAGTTCGGGCATGGACACGGGCCGGCCGCCGCGCAGCAACAGCACGGCCAGCAGCGCCCGTTGCTGGGGCGGACCGAGTCGTAGGGGCCGGCCGTCGAAGTCGCCCTCGACCGGCCCGAGCATCCGGAACCGCAGCCCGCCGGCCCCGCTGCCGGTTATGCCGCCTTCGCCCGTTCCGCCGGAATCCGTCACGCGCCGCCGCCTCTTCCTCTCACTCGTCCCGGCCGTTTCGTCCCCCGACGTTTGCCCTTCCGGCCCCCCGGATCCTGTTCGTCCGGTCACCGAAACGCTACGCCAGGACCTCCCACAGGCCCGCATCAGCACATGTATCGCAAGGAGAAGTTGGCTTGAACTGCCCCCGTATCGCGTGCGCAACCGGACGAAAGGGCACCCTCCCTGCCCCCAAGACGGTCCGGACGCCTCTTCCGTTCCGTAGGAGCGGCGTAAAGAATCGCGAGGCAACGAGCGAGGGGAGTGCATCACCGTGCGGGTCCAGCAGGAACAGCAGGCCGAGCGGAGGCGTACCGCCCCACCGGGCCGCCCCGCGCGCGGATCCGCCTCGGCGCTCGCCGCGCTCCACGCCACGGCCGGCAACGCCGCCGTGGCCCAGCTGTTCGCGCCGGCCGCCTCCCACACCCGGGAACCCGCCCCCGTCCAGCGGATCACCGACCACCCCGGCGGCTCCTACGACGCGCAGCCCCAAGCCGGTGAACGAGGACCCTACTTCGTCTCCCAGGGTCCCGAGGCCCGCTGGGCCATGGGCGCCGGTGACGGCCGCGAGCCGCGCGACATCCGGGAGCGGCTGCGCTACGAACTCGCCGAGGTGGGCCCGGCCGACGCACCGCTGCGGGTGGCCGACGACGGCACGCTCGCCGTGCACGGGGTGGACGAGCCCAAGGAGTTCTACGCCACCCAGGCCGTGGTGGATTCGGCCAATGCCTCGCTGCGCGCGGTCAACAGCACGGTGGAGCTGACCACCGGCGGCCGCAGCATCGGCGTCGGCGGGCTGCGCCTGCTGCGGGTCCAGCCCACCGTCCTGAGCGAGCAGTCGACCGAGGGCCAACTGGGGCAGTTCGCCTCGCTGTTGCGTTCCACCTGCATCTCCGTGGCGTGCAGCCTGATCGGCTCCGAGCACTCCAAGCGCGCCCGCGCGGTGCTCGGCGACGGCACCGACTTCCTGCTCACCCCCGGCTCCGACAGCGACGACCGGGCCAACCGCCTGGCCGACGCGGTCGCCGGGGACACCGCCGGCACGCTCGACACGGCCGGCGCGCTGGCCGCCGCAGGGGGCAGCCAGGCCCCGGGCGCCGACCTCGGCAAACGCTATGGCGAGGCCACCCGGGACGGCGGCCGGGACGCCACCGAGGAACGCCTGGGCATCAACAAGTACGCCTCCCCCGGCCCCGGGGAGGGCTTCGCGATCTTCAGCATGCTGGCGGCCGACGACCGCGACCACTCGGTGTCGCCCCCGGTCGAGCGCGGCGAGAACGTGTGGGGCTACCACTTCGCGGCGGTCGTCGCCCGTTCCCTGGACGGCAGTTGCCAGGTCACGCTGGAGAACTACAGCCGCAACGAGTTCGGCGAGAAGGCCCGCTCGGACCTGTACGACGTGCTGCTCAAGCGGGCCAAGAGCGGCGGCGGCTGGTTCTCGCAGCTCAAGCCGCTCCTGGAGAGCGACGACCAGCAGGCGTTCAAGGCCAAGTTCGACGAGGTGCTCGCCGCGCTGGTCCGCGACCCCGAGGTCAAGAAGAACCGGGGCCTGCCAAGGCTCCAGCTCCAGCGGGACTTCGAGGACCACACCTGCCGTTCCTGGTTCTTCCGGGTCTACGGCGGCGGCGCCGGCGAGAGCTTCCACGAACAGCAGGCCGCATCGGGGTACTTCAACAACCCCATGACGCTACGGGTGGCCCGCCCGGATCCGGCCGGACCCTAGCGCCCGGCCCCACCGGGCTTGGCGCGTAAGGGAGTTGGGGAGCCGCTCCCACTGGCCAGGGGCACCATCGGGGGAGCACGCTGCTTGCAGCACGTACGTACGGACGGTTACTGCACGATCACGGGCTGGGGCGGCGGCGTGGACGGCGTCCGCGCACGTGCCCAGGGGGTGCGCGCCATGGGTGACAGCAGTGCGGAACAGCAGGCGGCGGAGGACCGGCGACGGAGGGAGGAGCTGTTGGAGAAGGTCCGCGAGGCGAACCGGCTGAGCACCGGGCGGCCCTGCCCGCCTCCGGGTGCGGCGATGGGGAACGACGACGAGGACGAGGGCTGACCCGCCCCCGTCCGGAGTCTTCCCCGCGGGCCCCGCCCGCCCCCCTTCCGGGGTTTTCGCCACGAGCGCCGGGGCACCGGTCGGGTACGCGCCGACGCAGGACGGGTTCACGCCAGGTACGGGCCCGGCACGGGTCCGGTGCGCGCCGTACCCGATCCGGCCGGACGAACCCTCCGCGATGACCGGAAGGGCAGCTTGTGCTGCCCTCGCCCACGCACCTTCTTCCCTCCCCGTGCCGCCCGCGCTACGCGAGGCTGGTCCGGTAATTGGCCGGTGGCAGCGTTTCGGGGGGCGGGACGACCGCATGCAGCTCGGATTCGGAGCGAGCCGTCCGCTCCGCTTCGTGGGCCCCTCAGCTTCTGGGCGCTAGCCCACCTCCGTACACCCAGCATCAAGGAGCAGCTTCCCGTGCCCAACTACCTGTCCCCCGGCGTGTACGTCGAGGAAGTCGCCAGCGGATCCCGCCCCATCGAAGGGGTCGGCACCTCGGTGGCCGCCTTCGTCGGGCTCGCGCCCGTGGGGCCGCTCAACGAGCCGACGCTGGTGACCAACTGGTCGCAGTACGTCGCCGAGTTCGGCGAGTTCACGGACGGGTACTACCTGGCGCACTCCGTCTACGGCTTCTTCAACAACGGCGGTACGGCCGCCTACGTGGTCCGTGTCGGCGGCACCGACGACGGCGCCGGAAAGGCCGCCGCCCCGCAGGCATCGGCCACCGCCGCCCCGCAGGCGATCACCGCCGGTGAGGCCGTGGCGCTCGGCACGTTCAAGGTTTCTGCGATCACGGCCGGCACCGCCAACAACGGCGCGCTGACCGTCGAGGTCCAGGACGCCGAGGGCGAGGGCAACGGCGACCGCTTCAAGCTGATCGTCAAGGACGGCGAGACGGTCGTCGAGAACTTCGACGTCAGCGCGAAGAAGTCGGCCCGCAACTACGTCGTCACGCAGGTCAAGCAGCGGTCCAAGACGATCACCGTCGAGGAGGCCGTGGCCGGTGGCCAGCTGGCCAAGCCGGACGCGCAGGCCGTCACCCTGGCCCCGCCGACCCCCGCCGCCGTGCCCGCCCCGACGAGCAACGGCACGGTCGCCCGGATCGAGTCCGGCCAGTTCATCGGCGACTCCGCCGACCGTACCGGCTTCGGCGGCCTGGAGGCCTACGACGAGATCAACATGGTCTCGGTGCCGGACCTCATGTCCGCCTACCAGCAGGGCCTGATCGACCTGGAGCAGGTCAAGGCCGTCCAGCTCGGCCTGGTCTCGCACTGCGAGCTGATGGGCGACCGCATGGCCGTCCTCGACCCGCCGCCCGGGCTCAACGCCCGTGACATCCGCAAGTGGCGCATGGACGTGGCCGGTTACGACTCGCGCTACGCCGCCCTGTACTACCCCTGGATCAAGGTCTTCGACCCGTCCAGCGGCCAGACCAAGGTCGTCCCGCCGTCGGGGCACATGTCCGGCATCTGGGCCCGCAACGACTCCGAGCGCGGTGTGCACAAGGCCCCCGCGAACGAGATCGTGCGCGGCGCCGTGGACCTGGAGCTCCAGATCACCCGCGGTGAGCAGGACCTCCTGAACCCGGTCGGCGTCAACTGCATCCGCGCCTTCCCGGGCCGCGGCATCCGCGTCTGGGGCGCCCGCACCCTCGCCTCCGACCCGGCGTGGCGCTACCTGAACGTGCGCCGCTACTTCAACTACCTGGAAGAGTCGATCCTCATCGGCACCCAGTGGGTGGTGTTCGAGCCGAACGACCAGGCGCTGTGGGCCCGCATCCGCCGCAACATCTCCGCGTTCCTGGTCAACGAGTGGCGCAACGGCGCCCTCTTCGGCCAGCGTCCCGAGGACGCCTTCTACGTGAAGTGCGACCAGGAGACCAACCCGCCGGAGTCGGTCGACCTCGGCCGCGTGGTCTGCGAGATCGGCATCGCGCCCGTCAAGCCCGCCGAGTTCGTCGTGTTCCGACTCGCCCAGTTCTCGGGCGGTGGCGGCGAGCTGGAGGAGTAGGTCACACCCCAACTCGCCCGTCCCCCAGCAGCTTTCGCACGAACAGGAGTAAACCAGCATGTCGCTTCAGCCTGGTGATGCGCTCACTACCCACAACTTCGGTCTTCAGATCGACGGTGTGATGGTCGAGTACCTTCAGGAAGTCAGCAGCCTCTCGATGGAGCAGGACGTCATCGAGTACCAGCAGGTCTCGGCCGACGGCAAGCCGATCATCAAGAAGCTCCCCGGCGTCAAGAAGGCCGGCGAGTGCACGGTGACCCGCGGTGCCACGCAGTCCGCCACGTTCTCCGAGTGGATCAAGCAGTCCATCGACGGCAACATGGGCTCGGCCCGCAAGAACGCCTCGATCATCATGATGGACTACCAGGACAACCCGGTGAAGCGCTACAACCTGCGCAACGCCTGGTGCACCAAGGTGGAGGTCAGCGCGGTCAAGGCCGGCGACGCCTCGGCCATGACCGAGCAGGTCACCATCACCTTCGAAGAGCTGGTCATCGAGTAATGCGCCGCGAAGGTCCTGGAACGGCCGGCGCGCCCGGGGTGGACACCACCACCCCGGCCGTGTCCGGCGCGCGGGAAACCCTGCGCACCGAGTTCGAGTTCGAGCTGCCCCGCGGGTACGTCGACGAGTCGGGCACCGTGCATCGGCGCGGCGCGATGCGGCTCGCCACCGCCCGCGACGAGCTGGTCCCGCTGCGGGACGTACGGGTCCGCGAGAACCCGGCGTACCTCTCGGTGGTCCTGCTCGGCCGGGTCATCACCCGGCTCGGCACGCTCGGGGACGTCCACGACGGCACGGTGGAGAGCATGTTCGCCTCCGACCTGGCCTTCCTCCAGGACTTCTACCGGCAGATCAACGCCGAGGGCCACACCCGCGCCGCGGTGGCCTGCCCGCACTGCGAGCAGTCCTTCGAGGTCGAGCTGGCCGGGAGCCGCCTGGGGGAATCGTGACGTACGCGGCCGACCGGATCGAGGAGGAGACCGCGTACCTCGCCTACCACTTCCACTGGGACATGGACTCCATCCTCGACCTGGAGCATGCGGACCGGCGGGCGTACGTACGGCGGGTGGCGGCACTGGTGGAACAAGGCGAAGGGGAGCGGTGACGGGGGATGGCCCTGTTCAAGCGCCGGCGTAACCGGCCGTCCGAGGCCGGGACGGTCACGACGGCCCAGGCGGCCACGGACGCCGTGACCCCGGTCGCCCCGTCGCCGTCCCCCGCCCAGGGGGACGGCGGCTGGGCCGCCGCGCCCGTGATGCAGCGCGCCCTTGCGGCCCCCCGCCTCACGGCCGAGTCGGGCTTCGGCTCGACGCTGGCCGCGCACCAGGACCTCTCGGTCGTCCGTCCGCTGACCCACGCGGTCTCCCCGACGGCCCCGCACGGCGTCCTCCACAACGCCCTGACCCCGGTCGCGGGCAGCCCCTCGCCCCACCCCCTGCCGGTGCTCCGGCTGCCGGTGGCGGTACGGGAGGCCCAGGGCGGCGGCGCGGGTGCCGACGGGTCCGCTGCGGCGCCGTTCGGCGGGCCCGCGGTCCAGCGGTCGGCCACCTCCGCGGCCCCGGCCGCCAACACCCCTGCGGGTGGCCGTAGTTCGGCCCCCGTCGCTGGTGGTTCGGCCCCGGCGCCCGTACGCCCCGCCACCGCACCCGGCTCTTCGGCTCCGGGCTCCGGCGGCTCCGCTCCGACTTCCGCTCCGGCTCCGGCTCCGGCTCCGGCTGTGCAGCGGTCCGCCTCGCCTTCCACTGGTTCCACGAGGTCCACGGGGTCCACGGGGTCCACGCGCGGCCCGGCCAAGAGCGGCCCGGCCCAGGGCGCTCAGGCTCCCGCGGTGCAGCGCTCGGCCGCGCCTGCCGCCACCCCGCCGATCTCCGCGGCCCCGACCCCGGCCCCTGCCCCTGCCCCTGCCGTACAGCGGGCCGCCACCCCTCCGCGTGGCGCGACGGGGAACGCCGCCGGCACGACGCCGGGTCCGGTCGGGTCGGCCGCTGCCCCCACGCCGTCGACGCCGCCTTCCGCGTCGCCGGTCACCCCGCCAACTGACGCCTCACGCGGCACCGTTGGCCCAGCGGCACGCCCGGCGAGCAACTTCGGGCCGTCGGCTCCGGCGACCCCGGCCGGGCCCGGTACCGGCCCCGCCGTGCAGCGAGCGGCTCGGCCTTCGTCCCCGCAGCCTTCGTCCCACCCGTCCTCGTCGGCTCAGCCCATGCCGGTCAAGCCTTCGCCCGGTGCGGCCGGTGCGCCCGCCGTGCCGAGTGCTACGAACGCTCCGGCGCCGACGACTGCGGCCACCCCGGCGGCTCCGAGCACCCCGGCCGTCCAGCGTGCGGCCACCCCGCCGAACCCGTCGGCGAGCGGCCCCGCCGGTACGCCTCCGTCGGCCGCGCCCCGCTCGGCCCCGGCCGCCCAGCGCCCGGTTCAGCCCTCGCAAGGCGCCCCCTCGACCGCGAGCCCCGCTCCCGGTGCCCGACGCGCCGACGCGCCCGGGAACCCGACTGCCGGGTCAACAGACGCCGTACAGCGGCGGGTTGAGCCGTCGACCAAGCCCGCACAGCCGACCGCCCCCGCGCCCGCGACGCCCCCGACGGCCGCCATTCAGCGAGCCCGGACCGACCGGCCGACGGCTCCGGCGACCCCGGTGCCCCCCGTGCCCCCGGTCTCCCCCGCTCGGCCGGACGCCCCGCAGGGCGACACGGACCTTCCCGTGCGCAGGAGCGGGCGCGACGAGCCCCGATCTCCCGGGTCGTCCGGCATTCCCGCCGTGCAGCGGACCGCCACGCCGCCCGGAAAGTCCCCAACTGGTCAGCCGGGAACGGCCCATGCCCCCGCCATCCCGTCGAACCCGGCCCCGTCGGCCGGCACCAACCCCGGCCCCGCCCCCGCCGTGCAGCGCCCCGTGCCGCCGAGCCCCGCCGCACCCGAGGCCATGCCCGTACGCGGCGAGGGGGCGAAGCCCGGCGCCACACCAGCGCCGGCTCCCGCACCGGCACCGAGTCCCGGGCCGGCTCCGGCGGCCCCGGTCCAGCGGGCCGCACCCGCTCCCGGGCCGGGGGCCACCCCGCCGGCCCGGCCCGGCCGCGCGGACAAGCCCGTTCCGGCGAGCCCCATCGGGCCCCCGATCCAGCGTTCCGCCATGGTGCCGCCCAGCGCCGCGAGCACTCCTGCGAACACCGGCCCCGCCAACCGGCCGGGCACGACCCCGCCCAACCGCGGCGCATCGGCACCGGCCCCTCGGACCGCCGACGCCCCCGCCGTCGTGCAGCGGGCCGGTACGGAAGCCGGTCCGGCGGAGACTCCGCGTGCCGCGACCCGGCCCAAGGTGGGGTCAACTCCGCCGATTCACATGCCGGTTGCGCCTTCGGCCAGCTCCCCCACCCCGGCAAGTCCGGCGAGTCCGGCGAGCCCGTCGGGCAGCGCCGGGCACGGGGTGTCCGGGGTGACGCCGGGGGGTGGGACACCCGGGTCGCGCCCGACGGCCCCCCGCTCGGCGGCTGCTCCGTCCGGCGGGTCCGGGGCGAGTCCCGCGGTGCAGCGGGCTGTCACGGCCCCGCCGAGCCACCCCGGTTCGGCTTCCCCCTCCGCGGTGCCGCAGCGCCAGACCCGCCCGGCCGCGCCCTCGGCGACCCCGGGGAGCACGACCCCGGCAAGCGCCACCCCGGGGAGCACGACCTCTGCGGGCAACGCCGCGCCCGCCACGTCCGCTACGTCCGCCACGTCTTCCGCGTATTCCGCGTCTTCAGCGGCCCCGCAGACCGCGCCCGTGCGTCCTGCGGCACCGGGCGGCTCAACTCCCGTGCTGCCCATGCCCGTTCAGCGGGCCTCGGCTCCCGGTGGGCGGTCGCTCACCTCCGCCCCGCGCGCGGTGGTTCCCTCGTACCAGCTCGACCCCGTCGGCGTGGTGCGGCGCCCTGCCGCGCCCGCCGAGCCCGCCCCCGCTCCCACCCCTGCCACGGCTACCGCCCCCGCTCCCGCCCCTGCCCCTGCCCCGGTGGAGGCCGCGCCGCCCGTGCAGCGCAAGCCCATGGTGCGGCGGGTCAGCCGGGTGCAGAGTGCGGCGGCTCCCGAAGCCGGTCGGCGGCGGCCGCTCATCGGGGCGCCCATCACCCCGGCCCCCGCCCCCGCCCCCGCGCAGACCCCGGCTCCCTCGCCCTTCGCCACACCGGCACCGGCGAGCGCCCCCGCCGTCCAGCGTTCCAGCGCCCCCGAACCGGCGGTCCCGGCGGCCCCGCCGACCCCGGCCGTCCCCTCCGCACCCGTCGAGCCGCTCCGCAAGGTCCGCCTTCCCGGGCCGGCTCCCTTGCAGCGCGCGCTCGCCGCCGGGCCCCCGCTCGCCTCCGCGCGCCCGCTCACCACCCGGCACCAGAGCGCGCCGAGCCTGCCCGGCGTGCCCGACTCCGTTGCGCCAGGCCGGAGTTCGGCCGCATCCCCGGCCCCGCTCAAGCAAGCGCCCGCCTCCGGCGACAGCCGGCCCGTCGTGCCGCTGCGGGGTCCCGCGCCGCGGCCCGGCATCCCGCAGCCCACGGTGCAGCGGGCCGTCGCCGAGCCGGCCCCGGCGCCCGTCGTCCCCGTACGCCGGAGCAGCCCGATGCCCGCCGCGCCGGCCCCGGCGCCCGCGCCGAAGCCCGCGTACTCCGCCCCCGTACAGCGGCAGGCCGATCCGGCCTCCGTGCAGCGGACGGCACCGGCCGCGCACGCCACCGCGAACGCCGCGCCGGCCGCGGACGCCGAGCAGCACTCGCCCGACATCGACGCCCTGGCCCGCAGACTCGTCGCCCCGCTCTCCCGGCTGCTCCGCGCCGAGCTGCGCGGCGACCGCGAACGGATCGGGCGGCTGCGCGACCGCTGACCGGCCACCACCTGCCCGTAACCACTCCCACCGACGGAAGACCACCCCATGCCCTCCACCCTTGACCCCGGCTCCACCGTCTTCTTCAAGCTGACCATCGACGGCCAGAACCTCGGCCTGTTCAACGGGTGCGACGGTCTCGCTTCGGAGGTCGAGGTGGAGCAGCGCCAGGAGGGCGGCAACAACGGGTTCGTGTGGCAGCTGCCCACCCGGGTCACGTTCTCCACGATCCGGCTGACCCGGCCGCTGACCGCCGACACCTCCAAGGTGGCGTCCTGGATCTCCTCGCTGGCCACCGGCATCACCCGGCCCACCGCGCAGATCGCGGCGCTGCGCGCGGACGGTTCGATCGTCGCGCAGTGGGGTCTGGTCGAGGTCCTGCCGGTGCGCTGGACGGGCCCGAGCCTGGACCCGGCGAGCCCGAGCGTGGCCACCGAGACCCTGGAGATCGCCCACCACGGATTCACCGACGCGGGAGGTGCGTGAGCATGGCCGCTCCCACCGGAGGAAAGTCGGCGGGCCTGTCCCGCGCCACCCTCGCCATCCACCAGCCGCCCACCGATCTGGGCGGTTCGATGGGCGGCCGCATCGGCGAGGTGAAGTTCCAGTTCAACCCGTCGCAGGTGCAGCTGGGCCGGTCCGCGAACTGGATCACCACGCCCGCCATCTCCTACAGCAGGGGCGCGCCGCCGAAGTTCACCGGCGCGATGCCTGCCTCGCTGCAACTGGAGGTGTTCCTGGATGCCTCGGGCACGCCCAGCTCCAACACCGTGCAGAACCAGGTGGAGTTGCTCCTTTCCTGCTGCGAGGTGACCTCGCAGAGCATCAGCGCGAAGGCGCCGTCGCCGCCGTGGGTGGAGTTCAGCTGGGGTTCGTTCTCGACGGTCCAGTTCGTCGCGTACGTCACGAGCGTGAATGCCAGTTACACGCTGTTCAGTCCCAACGGCATGCCGCTGCGCGCCACGTGCACGCTGTCGCTGACCGAGGTGTCCAGCGAGACCAAGCGCCAGAACCCCACCTCGGGTGCCCTCTCCGCGCGCCGGGTGCACCGCACGGTGGCCGGGGACACCCTTGCCTCGCTCGCCTGGCGCGAGTACGGCGACGCCACCCAGTGGCGGGTGATCGCCGAGGCCAATGAGATCGACGACCCGATGCGGCTGCGGCCCGGCACGGAACTGCTGCTGCCCGCTTCCTCGGAGGACATCGCGTGACCGAGAAGACCTTCACCACCGTTCTGCACGTCCAGCTGAACGGCACCGTGCTGCCCGACCCGCTGGCGCTGCGCCTCATCGAGGGCTGGGTGGACGCCTCGGTCAATGTGCCGGCCGCCTTCCAGCTGACCTTCAGCGACAAGGACAGCCAGCTCACCACCAAGTTCCCGATGCTGAAGATCGGGGCGAAGGCGGTCCTGAGCCCGTTCACCGACGGCAGGCGGGGCGACCCGATGCTGACCGGCGAGGTCACCGCGATGGAGGTCGACGCCGAGCCCGGCGCCGGCCGCACCCTGGTCGTGCGCGGCTACGACCCCGGCCACCGGCTGCTGCGCAACCGCCGGGTCGAGGGCTACCCGAACATGACGGCCTCCGACATCGCGCGCCGCGTCGCCGGGATGAACGGCCTGTCCATCGGGAAGATCGAGTCGACGTCGACGGTGTACGACCTGGCGACCCAGCCCAACATCACCGACTGGGACTTCCTGTCCCGGCTCGCCGCCGAGAACGACGTGCGCCTGTCCTTCGACAACAAGGGCAAGTTCAACTTCGCGGGGCTGACCCCCGCGTCCGGCGCGCCCTCCGACACCACGGCGGCGGCGCAGAGCCCCTACGTCCTCGACTTCGGCGCGAACACCCTGCACAGCCGGGCCTCGATGACGGCGGCCGGGCAGGTGCGGAAGGTGAACGTGCGCGGCTGGGACATGCGCACCCGCCAGCAGCTCAACGCGCCCTCCCCGGCGGTCACCAGCAAGGACATCGTCGCCGACATGACCCCGGGCCAGGTGACGCTGCCCTTCGGCCCCGCCGAGCTCACCGCCACCCAGGTCCCGCACACCACCCTGTCGGAGGTCACGCACGCCGCGCGCGCCCTCGCCGACGACGTGACGGGCGCGTTCGCCGAGCTGGAGGTCGCCGTCACCGGCAACCCCGAGCTGAAGCCGGGCACCCCCATCGCCGTGAAGGGCGCGGGCTTCCCCTTCGAGGGCAAGTACACCGCGACCGGAGTCCGCCATGTCTTCGCGTCCGGCGAGAAGTACACGACCTGGCTCAACGTCTCGGGCCGCCAGTTCCGTTCGCTGTACGGGCTCGCCTCGGGCGGCACCGACCAGGCACCGCAGATGCCGGGTGTCGCGGTCGCCCTGGTCACCAACACCAAGGACCCGCGGCGCATGGGCCGGGTCAGGCTGCGCTTCCCGTGGCTGTCCGCGACGTACGAGAGCGACTGGTGCCGGGTGGCCCAGTTCGGCGGCCGGGACGGCGGCGGGCTGCTGCTTCCCGAGGTCAACGACGAGGTGCTGTGCGCCTTCGACCGGGGCTCCCTTGAGCACCCGTATGTGATCGCCGGGCTCTACAACGGCATCGACAAGCCCACCCGCGAGCCCGACAACTACCCGGCCGTCGACCCGACCAGCGGCCAGATCAACTGGCGTTCCCTGACGGCCCGCAGCGGACACACCGTCGAGCTGCTCGAAAACGGCGGGGCGGCCCGCATGTCCAGCGGCATCCGGCTGCGCACCGGCAAGGGCAGGCTGCACATCCAGCTGAACGAGGCCCGCACCTCCCTGACGATCAACAGCGACGGCAGCGTCGAGATCAAGGGCATGCGCACCGTCGACATCGAGGCGGGCGGCAACCTGTCCCTGAAGGCCGGCGGCAACCTGAGCCTGAAGGCGGGCGGGGCCATCGAGATCGACGCGGGCATGGCCATCAACGTGAAGGCGGGCCTCGCCCTGGACATGAAGGCGGGCGGCGAGGCCTCCATCGGCGCGGGCGGCCTGATGGCGCTGAACTCGGTCGGCGCGACGACCATCAACGCGATCGCCAACCTCACCATCGACTCGGCGACCGTCCTCGTCAACGCCCCCGCCTTCTCGATCCAGTCGGCCGCCCCGCTGGTCAACGGCGCGCCGATCGTCTAGGAGAGTTGAGATGAGCGAACACTTCGTCGGGGCCGGCTGGGCCTTCCCGATGCGCACCGAGCCGGGCGGCGGCATCGCCCTGGCCCGGCGCGACCGT
The DNA here is from genome assembly GCF_002803085.1 of Streptomyces sp. CB01201. GTDB lineage: Bacteria > Actinomycetota > Actinomycetes > Streptomycetales > Streptomycetaceae > Streptomyces > Streptomyces hundungensis. The sequence continues at coordinate 13,180 of NZ_NNBJ01000006.1, forward strand.
GAGATCGAGGAGTCCATGCGCCTGGTGCTCGCCACCGCGCCGGGCGAACGCCCCATGCGTCCCGAATTCGGCTGCGCGGTGCACGACTTGGTGTTCGCGCCCGTCAACGACGCCACCGCCGGGCGCATCCGCTACGAGGTGCGCACCTCGCTCGACCGCTGGGAGCCGAGGATCGAGGTCGAGGACGTCACGGTGACCCCGGCACCCGACGAGCCGACCGTGCTCCACATCGACGTGCGCTACTCGGTGCGCGGCACCAACAACCCGCGCAGCCTCGTCTTCCCCTTCTACGTGATTCCCTCCGAGGGCGGCGACCAGCCAGGCCCGACGCCCGGCGAAAGCGAACGAAACTGATGGCCCTGCCCGCACCCCACCTCGACGACCGCCGCTTCCAGCAGTTCGTCGACGACGCCAAGCGCTACGTCCAGCAGCGCTGCCCCGAGTGGAGCGACCACAACGTCTCCGACCCGGGTGTCACCCTGATCGAGGCCGTCGCGCACATGGCGGACCAGCTGGTGTACCGGCTCAACCGGGTTCCGGAGAAGAACCAGCTGGCCTTCCTCGACCTGCTCGGCGTGACGCTCTTCCCGCCGTCGGCGGCCAAGGCGTCGGTGACGTTCTGGCTGTCCGCCCCGCAGTCGGAGCCGATCGTGCTGCCCCGCGGCACCGAGGTCACCACCGGCCGCACCGAGACCGAGGAGGCGGTGGTCTTCGCGACCGACGGCGATCTGACGATCGTGCCCTGCCGGCTCGACCAGGTGCTGCGCCAGCCGGCGGGCTCCGCACCCGAGAACTGCTCGCAGGACGTGCTCGGCGGCACCGACGTCTCGGTGTTCAGCTCCGGCCCGCTCCCCGGCGACGTGCTGCTCTTCGGCCTGTCGGCGGCCCTGCCGAACTGCACGGCCGCGCTGCGCCTGGAGAGCCGTGTCAACGGTGTCGGCGTCGACCCGCGCCAGCCTCCGCTGGTGTGGGAGGCGTGGACGGCCGACGGCTGGGCCGAGTGCGAGGTCGCCGAGGACACCACCGGTGGTCTCAACCGCCCCGGCGAGGTCATCCTGCACATGCCGCCCGCGCACACCGTCTCGCGGATGGGCGGCCTGGACGCGGGCTGGCTGCGCTGCCGCGTCGTGGAGGCGGCCCCCGGCCAGCCGTTCTACAGCGTCTCGCCGACCGTGCGCGGCGCCTCCGCCTTCACCATCGGCGGCACCACGCGCGTCTCGCACGCCGAGTCGGTGCGCGACGAGTCGCTCGGCGACTCCGAGGGCGTCCCGGGCCAGCGCCTGATGCTGGCGCACGCGCCGGTCGTCGGCGGCGTACGCCTGGAGATCTCGGCCGGCGAGGGCTGGGAGGAGTGGGAGATGGTGGGCGACTTCGCGTCCTCCTCCCCCTTCGACCGCCACTTCACCCTGGACGCGGCGACCGGCGAGCTGGCCTTCGGCCCCTCGGTGCGCCAACCGGACGGCTCGGTAAGGCAGTTCGGGGCCGTACCGATCAAGGGCGCGGCCATCCGCGCCTCCCAGTACGGCACCGGCGGCGGCCGCTCCGGCAACGTGGCCCGGGGTGCGATCCAGGTCCTGCGCAGCTCCATCCCGTACATCTCCCGGGTGGAGAACCGGGAGGCGGCGCGCGGCGGGGTGGACGGCGAGACCGTGGAGGAGGCCAAGACGCGGGCGCCGATCGCGCTGCGCGCCCAGGAGCGCGCGGTGACCGCCCGCGACTACGAGGAGCTGGCCCGCAGGGCCGCCCCCGAGACCGCCCGCATCGCGTGCCTGGCGGCGGACGTGGACGAGTCCGGCGACAACGCGGTGCGCGTCCTGGTCGTCCCGCAGGCCGTGCCGGACCGGGGCGGCCGGCTCCGCTTCGAGCAACTGGTGCCCGGTGACGAGCTGTTGGGCCGCGTGACGACCTTCCTCGACGACCGCCGCCCGCTCGGCACCCGCCTCGCGGTGGGCCCGCCGTTCTACCAGGGCGTCACGGTGGTGGCGACGCTGCACTCGTTCCGCGCGGCCAAGGCCGACCACGTACGCGACGAGGCCCTGAACGCGCTGTACTCCTACCTGGACCCGCTGACCGGCGGCGCCCACGGCACGGGCTGGCCCTTCGGGCGTCCGTTGCGGGCGGGCGAGATCTTCGCGGCGCTCCAGCGGGTGCCGGGCGTGGAGCTGGTCGACGAGGTGCTGTTGCACCCGGCCGACCCGCTGACCGGCCGGCGCGGCGACGCCACGGACCGGATCGAGCTGTCCCCCTCCGCCCTGCTGTTCCCCTTCGACCACCGCGTCCGCGTCATCGAGGCCCGATGAGCGCGCGCGGTTCCGTCGACGGTCTTGCCTCCTCGCACCCGCTGGGCGGCCAGCTGCCCGCGGTGTACGCGGACGACGACTTCGCCCAGCGTTTCGTCGAGGGCCTGGACGTGGTGCTCGCCCCGCTGTTCAACGTCCTGGACTGCCTGGAGGCGTACTTCGACCCGGCGATCGCGCCGGAGGACTTCGTGGACTGGCTGACGGGCTGGGTCGGCACCGAGCTGGACGGCACCGAGCCGCTGGAGATCCGCCGGCACGCGGTGGCGACGGCGGTCTCCCTGCACCGGGTCCGGGGCACCGCCGAGGGCCTGTCACGGGCGGTCGAACTCGCCTTCGGGGTACGGCCCGAGATCAGCGAGAGCGGCGGCGCGACCTGGTCGGCGCGGCCGCTCGGGCCGTTCCCCGGCGACGCCAAGCCGTCCCTGCGGGTGACCCTGAAGGTGTCCGACCCGTCCACCGTCGACCCCCACCGCCTCGAAGCGGTGGTGGCGGCCGCCCGTCCCGCACACCTCCCTTTCACGGCCGAGGTATCCGCTCGCAAGACCCTCACCCCCGAAGGGAACTGACCTTTCATGTCCACCCCGGCCATGGTCCCCTGCCCCGACTGCGGCACCCCGGCCCGCGCCACCGGGCAGTCGTTCTGCGACTCCTGCGGGGCGTTCCTCCGCTGGACCGCGCCGGCGGCCCCCGCGAGCCCGCCGGCCGCGGATGCCGCTCCGCCCGCCTCGGCACCGCCCGCCGCAGCACCGCCCGCCTCGACGCCGCCCGCCTCGACGCCCTCCCCGGAGGCCGCCCGGCGGAGCATCGCCCCCGACGCCCCGACGCCGCCGAGCGGCACCCCGGTGTTCGTACCCGGCACGCCCCGCCCCGCGCAACCGGCGACCCCGCCCGCCCGCCCCGACGCGATGACCGTCCCGACCCCGGCGGTGCCGGGCGACGCCCGGGACAACCGGGGCGCGCAGGACACCACCCCGGTGCCCGAGACGCGGGCCGCCTCGGCGTCCGACGCCGCCCGGGCCCTGCTCGTCCCCGTGGCGGAGGCCTCCGCGCCCGCCCCGACGCCCGAGACCCCCGGCACCGTGCTCCCCGGCCGCCCCGAGGCGGCCCGCCCCCGCGTGCGCGCCGCCGGCCCCGTCGAGGAGACCGGCGAGCCGTGCCCGGCCTGCGGCACCGCCAACCACCAGCACCGCAACTTCTGCCGCAGCTGCGCGACGCAGCTCACGCCGCGCCGCCAGGACCACTCGTCCGGCCCGTACGCCGGCCAGCGCCCCGCGCTGCACCGCAACCGCAAGCGCTGGATAGCAAGGGTCCTGGTCGCGATGGCCGTCGTGGCTCTCGTGGCGGGCGGCATCTTCGGCGGCCCCCCGGCCGCGCGCGCGGTGCAGGACCACTTCGCCAAGCGCGTGGCCGTCCACCCCACGGAGTGGAAGGCGTCCCACTCGGACCCCAAGCACGGCCCGGAACTGGCCTTCGACAGCTACTCCAACACCTGGTGGGGCACGGGCTACGCGGGCGACGCGGAGGGCACCTACCTGGAGGCCACGTTCGGCCAGCCGACCGACCTCCTGGCGCTCCTGATCACCCCGGGCACCTCCAAGCGCACGGGCCAGCAGTCGGAACAGGCCCGCCCGCAGGAGTTCGACCTGATCGTCACCGACACGAGCGGCAAGCAGCACCTGTCGCACCGCTCGATCAACGACGGCGGAGTCCAGCAGATCAACGTCCGCGTCCGCGACGCCGCCTCGGTCCGCCTGATCCTCCGCTCGGCCTTCGGCGCGGCGAAGGACAAGCAGGTGGCGATCGCGGAACTGGAGTTCTTCGCCCGCTCGAAGAACAACAACTAGCCCTCGGGGCCCTGCCGTTGGGACCCCCTGCCCCGCCTCGGGGCGGGGGTCCTGCGGGAACCGGTCACCCTCCCGGCATCACGAACCCACGCGTGGCCCCGCTTCCGGCGCCGCGCCGGGAGGCGTGGACACCCTCTGCCGGCTTCATCAACTCCGACGCCGGAGCATCGGCCTCGATGCGATCCCGAACCAGGGGATCAACGCAGTCGTACCCGCCCCACGGCCCCGTCGGGCCGTCCGGATCCACAGGCGCGACCACCGGGGGAAGCCCCAATCGCCTCAGCCTCGCGCCGACTTGCCGAGCCTCTTCCGCGTCCACCGTCCCACCTCTTCGTCTTGCGTACGCACAGCCGAGCTACTCGCCGTCGCCGCCGTGCGTCGCACACCGACCGGGGTTGATCGGTCCGCGGCCCCGCACCCGGTCGGCCCCGGGGGGGGGAGTTGCCGCATCCCACATTCCACCCCACCGCCGGAGGCTTTCGGGAAGGGGCGGGGTGGGGAACAAACAACCCCCCGGGCCGAGGCCCAGGGGGTTGAAAGGGGGGGCAACTGCCCCTACAAGGCTGCTACTTGTCGGCGACCGGCTTGCGCAGCGCGATGTTCAGCTCGCGCAGGCGCGACTCGTCCAGCTCCGTCGGCGCACCCATCATCAGGTCCTGCGCGTTGCCGTTCAGCGGGAACGCGATGGTCTCCCGGATGTTCGGCTCGTCCGCGAGGAGCATCACGATGCGGTCGACACCGGGGGCGATGCCGCCGTGCGGCGGGGCGCCGAGGCGGAACGCGCGCAGCATGCCCGCGAACTCGTGCTCCACCGTCTCGCGGTCGTAGCCCGCGATCTCGAACGCCTTGAGCATCAGCTCGGGCTCGTGGTTGCGGATCGCGCCGGAGGACAGCTCGATGCCGTTGCAGACGATGTCGTACTGCCAGGCCAGGATGTCGAGCGGGTCCTTCTCCTCCAGGTCGGCGAGGCCGCCCTGCGGCATGGAGAACGGGTTGTGCGAGAAGTCGATCTTGCCGGTCTCCTCGTCCTTCTCGTACATCGGGAAGTCGACGATCCAGCAGAACCGGAACACGCCCTCCTCGAAGTGCCCGGCCCGCTTCGCGGCCTCGACGCGCACGCCCGACATGATCTTGGAGACCTCGTCGAACTCGCCCGCGCCGAAGAACACCGCGTGCCCGGGGACCAGGCCGAGGCGCTCGGTGAGCACCTTGACGTTGTCGTCCGTGAGGAACTTGGCGATCGGCCCGGACAGCGAGCCGTCCTCGCCGACCCGCACCCAGGCCAGGCCCTGCGCGCCGAGCGAGACGGCGTACTCGCCGAGCCCGTCGAAGAACTTCCGGGACTGCCCGGCCACGTCCGGCACCGGCAGGGCACGCACGTGCTTGCCCGCGAACGCCTTGAACTCCGAGCCCTCGAACACGTCGGTGATGTCGGCGAGTTCGAGCTTGGCGCGCAGGTCCGGCTTGTCGTTGCCGTACTTCAGCATCGACTCGCGGAACGGGATGCGCGGGAAGGGCGAGGTGACGTGGCGGCCACCGCCGAACTCCTCGAAGAGCTCGGTCATGAGCTTCTCGATGGGCTGGAAGACGTCCTCCTGCTCGACGAAGCTCATCTCGACGTCGAGCTGGTAGAACTCGCCGGGCGAGCGGTCCGCGCGGGCGTCCTCGTCGCGGAAGCAGGGCGCGATCTGGAAGTACCGGTCGAAGCCGGAGATCATGAGCAGCTGCTTGAACTGCTGCGGGGCCTGCGGCAGGGCGTAGAACTTGCCCGGGTTCAGGCGGGAGGGGACCACGAAGTCGCGCGCGCCCTCGGGCGAGGTCGCCGTCAGGATCGGGGTGGCCATCTCGTTGAAGCCGAGCGCGACCATCTTCGAGCGGATCGCGGCGATCACGGCGCTGCGCAGCATGATGTTGCGGTGCATGCGCTCGCGGCGCAGGTCCAGGAAGCGGTACTCCAGGCGCCGCTCCTCGTTGACGCCGTCCTCGGCGTTGATCGTGAACGGCAGCGGGTTCGCGGTGCCGAGCACCTCGACCTCGCCGACCTCGATCTCGATCTCGCCGGTCGCCAGCTCGCCGTTCACGTTCTCGGTGCCGCGCGAGACGACCTTGCCGTCGACGCGGACGACGGTCTCCTTGGACAGCTTGTCCAGGGCCTCCGCGCCGGCCGTGCCGGGCCGGGCGACCAGCTGCGTGATGCCGTAGTGGTCCCGCAGGTCGATGAAGAGAATGCCGCCCAGGTCTCGGCGATTGTGCAGCCAGCCGCTCAGCCGGACGTCGCTGCCGACGTCGGAGGCGCGGAGCTCGCCGCAGGTGTGGGACCGGTAGCGGTGCATCATTCATCCAATTCTTCGCGCGACGGCGCGACTCTTCGCGAGATTCTTCGCGAGACAGGCGGGAATCAACCAGTCCAGGTTACCGCCCGGTGCGCGGCCCCCTCGCGGGTCCGGTCCCCGCCCCGCTCACGACCCGCTCTCGGTGGCGGTGCGTCCCCGGATCTTCTTAAATAGGGGCAATGCGCACAGAGGACGTCCTGGCCGCGATCGCGACCGGCCTGTGGCGCTGGGACAACGGATCCGGGACGGTCACCCTCGACGCGGAGGCCGCCCGGCTCCTCGGGCTGCCCGCCAAGCCCGCCACCCTGACGGAGTCCGCCGTACGCTCCCGGTTCCACCCCGTCGACTGGAACGAGGTCGACGGCATCGTGAACCTCGCCGTCGCCGAGGGCACCCTCGCCGAGGTCCGGCTGCGGATCATGGACGAGCACGGACACGTCCTGCGCACCGTGCGCAGCCGTTCCAAGCCCATCATCAGGGGCGGGGACTACCTGCTGATCGGCACCATCCAGGAAGTCGCCGAGCCCCAGCCCGGCACCACCGCCGCCCATCCCTCGATCACCGGCGACTGGCGGCGCTCGCGCGAGGCCTTCCTGCTCGACGCGGGCCGCGCGCTCGCCGAGGCCCGCTCCACCTCCGAGGTGCTCCGGGTCGCCGCCTCCCTGTCCATGCCGGGGTTCTCGCCGGACGGCCTCGCGGTGTTCGGGGTGGCCGGCGAGCGGCTGACGATCATCGGGCACCACGGGCACAACCCCGGGGACGACGGCCCGTTCACGGACATGGCGCTCGACACCGACTATCCGGCCGCCGACGTCGTGCGCAACGGGCGGGCGATCTACCTGCCGACCCCGCAGGAGTACCGGCGCCGCTTCCCCGCCACCTGGCCGCTGGCCCAGCGCTTCGACCGCCACTCGTGGGCGTTCGTGCCGCTGATCGTCGCCGGGCGCACGATCGGCGCGTGGATGGCCGCGTTCAAGCACCCCGTCGCCTTCACCCCCGACGAGCGCTCGGTCCTCACCACGGTGGCCCGCATGCTGGCGCAGGCGCTGGCCAGGGCGGGCGAGGCGGAGAGCGAACGCGAACTGTCGCTCGGCCTCCAGCGCGCGATGATGCCGACGCTGGGCCCCGAGATCCCCGGCATGACGGTCGCCGCCCGCTATGTGCCGACCGGCGGCGGCCTCCAGGTCGGCGGCGACTGGTACGACATGATCCCGCTGCCCGGCGGCGGCTCCCGCACGGACGGCGACGGCGGCAGGTTCGCCCTGGTCATCGGTGACGTACAGGGCCATGACGTACGGGCGGCCGGCCTGATGGGCCAGCTGCGGATCGCGCTGCGGGCGTACGCGAGCGAGGGCCACAGCCCCGACGCGGTCCTCTCGCGCGCCTCCCGCTTCCTGTACGGGATCACCGAGTCGTACGGGGTGCCCGACCCGTACGGCGACGGGTACGAGGACTACGCGCCGCGCTTCGCGACCTGCCTGTACATCGAGGTCGACCCGGCCACCGGCACGCTCGACATCGCCCGGGCCGGCCACCCCGACCCGGTGATCCGCACCGCCGACGGCACCGCCCTGATCCGCTCCACGGCGGGCGGCCTGCCGCTCGGCATCGAGGCGGACTCCGACTACCCGACGACCCGGCTGGTCCTCGACCCGGCCGAGACGATCATGATCTGCACGGACGGTCTGATCGAGACCGGCGGCCACGACATGGCCAGCGGCTGGACGCGGCTGCGCCCGGTCCTGGAGAAGCACACCGGGGACAGCCTGGAGCAGCTGGCCGACGAACTGGTCCAGGCCGTGCACGGCCCCTCCTCGCACCACACCACGGGCCCGCTGGTGGACCGCCGCGAGGACGACATCGCGCTGCTGCTCCTGCGCCGCAACGCCGTCACCGGCCGGGCCGGTCCCGCCTCGCCCGCCCCGGTCCGCCGCACCGCCCTGACCGTCGCGCAGGCCGAACCGGAACAGATCGCGGGCGCCCGCCGCCAGCTGCGCGAGCTGCTGCACGACTGGGCGGACGACGAGCAGGTCGACTCGGCGGTCCTGATGATCTCCGAGATGATCACCAACGTCCTGGTCCACACCGACGGCGACGCCCTCCTGGTGGCCGAGGCGAGGGGCCCCCTCGGCACCCGCCGCCTGCGCGTGGAGGTCGCCGACGCCAGCGACGAACTCCCCCACCGCCGCCGCCCCGGCGAAATGGCCTCCAGCGGGCGGGGCCTGATCCTGATGGAGATGCTGGCGGACGCGTGGGGTGTGGACCCCCGGGGCGACGGCAAGTCGATCTGGTTCGAGCTCTACGAGACGGGGGCGGAGGGTTCGCTGCCGTCGGCCCCGGAACCGGCGGCGGCCGAGCCGACGGGGCCGACGGGGCCGACGGGGCCGACGGGGCCGACGGGGCCGACGGGGCCGACGGGGCCGACGGAGGGACCTTAGGGCGGATTGAGCGACGGGCCGGCGGGCCGTCCGGCGCGATGAGCGACCGGACGACATCGCGTCACCCGCTCACCCGTTGTACGTCTCGAACCTGACCACCGCGCGCTCGTCGTCCTCCCAGCGAACCTTGATGTCCACGAAGTCGATCCGGCCCTGCGAAGGCGGGACGATCGTCCAGTGGAGCTGATCGCCCCCGCGCGCCTGGACACTCGTACCGCGAAGGCTCACGAACCAGTCGTGGACGTCACGCCGGGGCATGCGGAACTCCCCGGACCAGCCACTCTCGAAGACGTTGCTGACGATCTCCGTGCAGCCGCCCCCGTCCGCGCCGGACGGGAGTTCCCAGCCGATGCTCTTCATCGCCGCCGCGCAGGCGGCCGGGCGCTCCTCGAACGTGGGGGGCTGGATGAACGCGTGGACGAACAGGACCCCCCGGACCAGCATCGCGGCGGCCAGGAGCAGGACCACGCCGATCAGCCCCTTCGCCCACCGGGTCATGGGCCGCTGCGGCGGCGGCTCTTGCCAGACCCCTCGTACCGGTCCCCCCGGATGCCGCGCCCTGTTCGCCATGCCCCCCACGGATCCCCTCCCGAAATTTGAATGTGTTCAAGATCTTTGCACAGGGAGGCCGCGCGGGGCCGGACATCTCGCGGCAAGGGCCCTCGCGCTCCGGGCCGAGCGCCTGCCTACTCCGCTACGGGGCCGGAACCGCCCGGGCCTTCGGCACACCGCTCGCGCAGCTCCCCCACCACGGCGAACCCGGCCGCCGCGACCGGGACGGACAGGAGCATCCCGACCAGGCCCGCCACGCTCGCGCCCGCCGTCAGCGCGATCATGATCATCGCGGGGTGCATCTGGACGGTCCGGCTCTGGATGACGGGCTGGAGGATGTGCCCTTCGAGCTGCTGCACGGCGAGCACGATCCCCAGCGTCCACAGCGCGGTGCCGAACCCGCGGTCGGCGAGCGCGACCAGCACGGCGACGGCGCCGGACACGAAGGCGCCCAGGTAGGGGATGTACGCCCCGATGAAGACCAGCGCGCCGAGGCCGAGGGCGCCGGGGACGCGCAGGATCAGCAGGCCGACGGTGATGCAGACGGCGTCGATGAACGCGATGAACGTGGTGCCCCGCATGAACCCCTCGACCGCCTCGAAGGCCCGGCGCGCCATGGCTTCGACGACGTCCCCCGCGCCGCGCGGGGCCAGGCTGTGGGCGAGGCCCACGGCCCGGTCGGAGTCCTTGAGGAAGAAGAAGGTCAGCAGCAGGGCCAGCACGCTGGTGGCGAGCAGCGAGCCGAGCAGGCTCAGCCCTTCGAGCACCCCGCTGGCCGCGCCCGCGCCGAACTTGGCCAGCAACTGCTTGGCGTTGTCGGCGAGGTTGGTGACGCCGTCCCCGCCGGCCACCCCGAAGTGGTCGGCGACCCACTGTCCGGCCTGCTTGAGCGAGGCGACGATCTGGTCCCCGGTGTCGAGCAGCGCGGTGACGACGACGTACCCGGCGCCCCCGACCACCGCGACGAGCGCGACGCAGGTCAGCGCGGCGGCGATGGACCGCTTCACCCCGATCCGGATCAGCCACCGGTGCACGGGTCCGAGCAGCGCGGTGCCGAGCAGGGCGAGCAGGACGGGGGTGACGGCGGTCTTGAAGATGATGCACAGCCATACGGCGACGGCGACAACGCCGGCGACGAGCAGCACGACGACGCACCAGGCGGCGGTGCGCCGGGCGGCTTCGGGCAGCAGCTGCGGCCGGGGCGTCTCCATCCCGCCAGCGGATCATGGTCCCGGCCCGCGCCGCCTCCGGGACGGTCCACCTGAGTGACGCCCCATCAGGGCGGCTTCGGGCATCGGCGGCTGACGACGAAGAGGCGCCGCCGGGAACGCACGTACGGAATCCTGAGGGCATGGCACAGGCCCCCGACCCCCAGGACCGGCCGCACAGGGCCGGGTGCGCGGCCCTGACCTTGTCGGTCGCGGCCGTCGGCCTCCTCGCCCTCGGCGCCGCACTGGTCCTGGCCGTCTCCGCCTTCCCCGACCGAACCGACACCCCGCCCGAAGAGCTGCTCGCCAAGAAGGCCGGCCTCACCGCGTACCGGCTGAACCAGGCGGCGCGGGACGGAAGCCTCACCGACCAGGAGATCGCCTGGGCGGCTGATGGCCCCTGGATCGTGCAACGCGAACCCCGGGCCATCCGCATCGTCGCCCGTTACACTCCGGGCCCCGCCTGCTACGAATACGTGCTGGTACAGCCGATGGAAGCCCCAACCTCCTTACAGTTCGCTCGACTTGAGCAGTGCCCCCTCTTTCCCGAGCGGGTGCTGTGAACGCCCTTGCCCGGACGCCGCTCCTTTTCAGCTTGCGGACCGTGTCCGCTTCTCGCGCAGTTCCCCGCGCCCCTGAGGGCCTCGATGCTGGCCGGCCCCCTTCGGGCACTTCAGCCCGTGCGGCGTTTGAGGACGAGCGCCGTTCAGGCGCGATAGCGATACGGGGTCAGGGCGGAGCCCCGAACGGGGGTGCAGGGGGCGCAGCCCCCTGCGGGGGTTCGAGGGGCGCAGCCCCTTGCGGGGGTCTGGGGCGCAGCCCCAGGGGCTGAACCCTTCAACCCCTTGCACGGGCGGGCCGGTGGGCAAACCCCCCGGGGCCGGAGCGGAGCCCCGAGGGACCCCGGGTTACATGCCGTGGACCGCCGGGATCGAGCCGAGGCGGCCCTTCTGGAAGTCCTCGAAGGCCTGCTCAAGCTCCGCCCGCGTGTTCATGACGAACGGCCCGTAGTGCGCCATCGGCTCACGGATGGGCTGCCCGCCGAGCAGCACGACCTCCAGGTCCGGCGCGTTGGAGTCCTGCTTCTCGTCCGCGCGGACGGTCAGCGAACCGCCCTCGCCGAACACTGCGGTCTGCCCCATGTGCACGGGCCGCCGCTCCGCACCGACAGAGCCGCGCCCGGCCAGCACGTACGCGAGGCCGTTGAAGTCCTCGCGCCACGGCAGCGTGACGGACGCGCCCGGCCGCAGCGTGGCGTGCACCATCGTGATCGGGGTGTGCGTGATCCCCGGCCCGTCGTGCCCGTCGAGCGAGCCCGCGATGACCCGCATCAGCGCGCCACCGTCCGGCGAGGTGAGCAGCTGAACGGAACCGCTGCGGATGTCCTGGTAGCGCGGGGCCATCATCTTGTCCCGGGCCGGCAGGTTCACCCAGAGCTGGAGCCCGTGGAAGAGCCCGCCCGACATGACGAGCTGCTCCGGCGGCGCCTCGATGTGGAGCAGACCGGCACCGGCCGTCATCCACTGGGTGTCACCGTTGGTGATCGTGCCGCCACCGCCGTTGGAGTCCTGGTGGTCGAAGATCCCGTCGATGATGTACGTGACGGTCTCGAAGCCGCGGTGCGGGTGCCACGGGGTGCCCTTGGGCTCGCCCGGCGCGTACTCCACCTCGCCCATCTGGTCCATCATGATGAACGGGTCGAGGTACTTGTAGTTGATCCCGGCGAACGCGCGGCGCACCGGGAACCCCTCGCCCTCGAACCCCTGCGGAGCAGTGGTCACGGCAAGGACGGGACGGGCCGCGACACCCTCCGGCGCGGCTACGCGCGGCAGGGTCAACGGGTTTTCGACGGTCACAGCAGGCATGGGACGGCCCTCCTTGCGGGGATGCTCTACGTTCAAAGTAGTTGAATGGTGAACAGCTTGCAAGGCGTGCCCATTCCCGACCCCTTCCGGCCCCGCCCCGGACACGCCTCGGGCCCGCACCCCCGAGGGGTACGGGCCCGAAGAACCAAAGGTCAGGCGGTCCTGCTATCCGTACATGCGCCGCATCGCGAAGTCGACCATCTGCTCCACGGCCTTCGCGTCGAAGACCATCCGGTGGTCGCCCTCCATGTCGAGCACGAAGCCGTACCCCGTGGGCAGGAGGTCGATCACCTCGGCGCCGGTGATGACGAAGTACTTGGACTCCTTGCCCGCGTACCGGCGCAGCTCCTTGAGCGAGGTGAACATCGGGATCACCGGCTGCTGCGTGTTGTGCAGCGCCAGGAACCCGGGGTTGTCGCCGCGCGGGCAGTACACCCGGGCCCCCGCGAAGATCTGCTGGAAGTCCTCGGCCGAGAGCGAGCCCGTGGTGAAGGCCCGCACCGCGTCGGCGAGCGACGGCGGCGACGGCTCCGGGTACAGCGGCTGCTCCCCGTAACCGCCCTGCATCTGCTGCTGCGGCGGGGCGTACTGCTGCTGCGCGCCCGGGTTCTGGTCGTAGCCGTACATGCGCCCAAGACTACCGACGCGGGGTCCTGGCGGACAGCGGGTCTCAGCGGCGGAGGCCCCTGCCCTTCACCGCCTCGACGAAGGGCGCCCAGGCGCTGGCCGCGATGATCAGTGCGGGGCCGTTCGGCGCCTTGGAGTCCCGTACGGGGACGACACCGGGGAGGTTGCCGGCTACCTCGACGCAGTCGCCACCGGTCGCATTGCTGTAGCTGCTCTTACTCCACAGCGCGGTGCTCAAGTCAAGCTCTGTGCTTGCCATTTCGGTAGTCCTTCGCCGCTTGCTCGATCATGGCCAGGGACGTGTCCGGCGGTAGTGCCGCGGCCCTGAGCAGATCGTACGACCTGCGGTAGTCCTTCACGAGGGCCGGATAGTCGATCAGTTGGCCGCTGTGCTGACTCTCGATGTAGACCACCGGTGGAGCATCAGGAAAGGCCATAACCTTGATAACCCCCATCATCAACGGATGGGCACCAGCGGTTTCCGGAAGGATCTGCAGAACGCTTTGCGTGGAACGGACCACATAGGAGATGTGGTCCGACTGCTCCGCCATCTCTCCGGGCGGCAGCAGCGGGTTGCGGATCAGCGACTCGTGCAGGACGCCCCAGAACGCTGGGCGATCCTCACACTCCCAGAGCTTTGCGCGCTCCAGCCGGGCCTGCACCTGCTTCTCGACATCTGCTGGACTCAGCCATGGGGCCCCGCTCTGAATGACCTTCCGAACGTACGCCTCCGTCTGTAGCAGGCCTGGGATGAGCGTAGGCGCCCAGTCCTCGATCGTCTCCGCGTGCCGTTCCATCTCCGCAACATCAGCGAAGTACTCCGCATGCCCGGACTGCTTCGCCTTCCGCGCGTCTTCACAGCGCCGCTCGAAAAAGCCGTCGGTCCCCAGCTTCTCGTCCACATGCTTGGCCAGATCCAGGGGCATGCGACGCTCGCCGCGCTCGATCTGGCTCAGGAACGGCACGCCACGGAAGCTACCGTCGGCCAGTTGCTCAAGCGTGAGGCCCGCCGCCTTCCGTTTGTAGCGCAGCTCCGCACCGTAGAAGGACGGCACGTTCGCCGACGCATCGGGATCCTTGTCAGGGGGCACAACTCACCACCGCCATTTGCCAGTTGCCGGGCGCAATGTGAACCACTTCCGACGGTAGGGCACCCAGCGTCACGCTGTGAGGGATTCGTCACACACCGCACTCACAGGAGGCACCCCATGGGCAAGACCCCCCTTCCGCCCCGCCGGGACGACACCTACGCCGTCGTCATGGAGCTGCGAGCCGCGCTCGCAGAGCACGGCATCACGCTGCCCTCCCTCGGGCGGGACTTCGGGACGCCCGCGCTCGTCATCCTCGGGAACTGCAACACCGAGACCGCGCGGGCGCTCACCACGGCACTGGAGCGCCACCCGGCCCACCAGAGTTCCCCTGCCTGACACGTCACAGTTCTCGGCCAGAGGTTGCGCGTTATTACCGGTGGGTAGCATCATCGGAGGTACTGACCTACTTGCTGGTAGATGTAACCGACACCCTGCTTACGGAGCCGTCGCCATGGGGCACTACAAGTCGAATCTCCGCGACATCGAGTTCAACCTCTTCGAGGTGCTCGGACGCGACAAGCTGTACGGCACCGGCCCGTTCGGGGAGATGGACGTCGACACCGCCAAGTCGATCCTGGAGGAGATCGCCCGTCTCGCCGAGAACGAGCTGGCCGACTCCTTCGCGGACGCGGACCGCAACCCGCCGGTCTTCGACCCGGCCACGAACACCGCTCCGGTCCCGGAGTCCTTCAAGAGCTCCTACAAGGCGTTCATGGACTCCGAGTACTGGCGGCTCGGCCTGCCCGAGGAGATCGGCGGCACCGTCTCGCCGCGCTCACTGATCTGGGCGTACGCCGAGCTGCTGCTCGGTTCGAACCCCGCGATCTGGATGTACTCCTCCGGCCCGGCCTTCGCCGGCATCCTCTTCGCCGAGGGCAACGAGCAGCAGAAGAAGATCGCCGAGATCGCGGTCGACAAGCGCTGGGGCTCGACGATGGTCCTCACCGAGCCGGACGCCGGGTCGGACGTCGGCGCCGGCCGCACCAAGGCCGTGCAGCAGGACGACGGCTCGTGGCACATCGAGGGCGTGAAGCGCTTCATCACGTCCGGTGAGCACGACATGGAGGAGAACATCCTCCACTACGTCCTCGCCCGCCCCGAGGGCCACGGCCCGGGCACCAAGGGCCTGTCCCTCTTCCTCGTGCCGAAGTTCCACTTCGACTGGGAGACCGGCGAGCTGGGCGAGCGCAACGGCGTGTACGCGACGAACGTCGAGCACAAGATGGGCCTGAAGGCGTCCAACACGTGCGAGATGACGTTCGGCGACCAGCACCCCGCCAAGGGCTGGCTGATCGGCGACAAGCACGACGGCATCCGCCAGATGTTCATGATCATCGAGTTCGCCCGCATGATGGTCGGCACGAAGGCCATCGCGACCCTGTCGACCGGGTACCTCAACGCGCTTGAGTACGCCAAGGAGCGCGTCCAGGGCAGCGACCTCTCGCAGTTCATGGACAAGACCGCACCGAAGGTGACGATCACTCACCACCCGGACGTGCGGCGCTCGTTGATGACGCAGAAGGCGTACGCCGAGGGCATGCGCTCGCTCGTCCTCTACACCGCCTCCATCCAGGACGCGATCCAGGTGAAGGAGGCGGCGGGCGAGGACGCGAAGGCGCTCGTCGGCCTGAACGACCTGCTGCTGCCCATCGTGAAGGGCTACGGCTCGGAGAAGTCGTACGAGAAGCTCTCGTCCGAGTCGCTCCAGACCTTCGGCGGCTCCGGGTACCTCCAGGAATACCCGATCGAGCAGTACATCCGTGACGCCAAGATCGACACGCTGTACGAGGGCACGACGGCCATCCAGGGCCAGGACTTCTTCTTCCGGAAGATCGTCCGGGACCAGGGCGCGGCCCTGAACACCCTGTCCGAGGAGATCAAGAAGTTCCTCGCGGAGCAGAACGGCAACGCGGAGCTGGGCGGCGCGCTCGACTCGCTCGCCAAGGCGGCCGTCGACCTGGAGGCGATCGTCGGCACGATGATCACCGACCTCACGGCGACGGGCGAGGACGTCAAGAACATCTACAAGGTGGGTCTCAACACGACCCGTCTGCTGATGGCCTCGGGTGACGTGGTGGTCGGCTACCTGCTCCTCAAGGGTGCGGCCGTCGCCGCCGAGAAGCTCTCCTCGGCCTCGGCGAAGGACGTCCCGTTCTACACGGGCAAGATCGCGGCTGCGAAGTTCTTCGCGGCGAACGTCCTGCCGGGCGTCGGTACGGCGCGTGCGCTGGCCGAGACGGTGGACAACTCCCTGATGGACCTGGACGAGGCGGCCTTCTAGGCCTCCGCCGGGAGAGGGGCTCGGGGTGGTCGGACCCCGGGCCCTTTTCGGCGTGTCCCGGGGCCGGACGGACCCCCGCGCCGGGGCGGGAGGGCAGACCCCCCGGGGCCAAACGGGGCAAGACGCTCGGGGCCCGGAGGCGGGGGCGGGGCGCCGCTAGGGTGGCGGCATGAGCACACCGCCCCGCTTCGACCGCGGCCACACCGACGACCTGCTGACCTTCCTCGCTGCGAGCCCGTCGCAGTACCACGCCGTGGCCAACGCGGCCGCTCGGCTGGAGAAGGCCGGGTTCCGGCAGGTCCAGGAGACGGATGCCTGGGACGGCACGCACGGCGGTAAGTACGTGCTGCGCGGCGGCGCCATCGTGGCCTGGTTCGTGCCCGAGGGCGCCGAGCCCCACACCCCGTACCGGATCGTCGGCGCCCACACCGACTCCCCGAACCTGCGCGTGAAGCCGCAGCCGGACTCGGGCGCGTACGGCTGGCGCCAGGTCGCCGTCGAGGTCTACGGCGGGACGCTGCTCAACACCTGGCTCGACCGCGACCTCGGTATCGCGGGCCGTCTCACCCTCAAGGACGGCAGCCACCGCCTGGTCAACGTGGACCGGCCGCTGCTGCGCGTGCCGCAGCTCGCCGTGCACCTGGACCGCTCGGTGAACACCGACGGGCTCAAGCTCGACCGCCAGCGCCACCTCCAGCCGATCTGGGGCCTCGGCGACGACGTGCGCGAGGGCGACCTGATCGACTTCCTGGAGCAGGAGGCGGGGCTCGCCGAGGGCGACGTGGCCGGCTGGGACCTGATGCTGCACTCCGTCGAGGCGCCCGCCTACCTCGGCCGCGACCGGGAGCTGGTGGCCGGGCCGCGCATGGACAACCTGCTGTCCGTGCACGCGGGAGTCGCGGCCCTCGCCGCCGTGTCCGGCGCCGACGCGCTCCCCTTCATCCCGGTGTTCGCCGCCTTCGACCACGAGGAGGACGGCTCGCAGGCCGACACCGGCGCCGACGGCCCGCTCCTGGGCAACGTCATGGAGCGCTCGGTGTTCGCCCGCGGCGGCAGCTACGAGGACCGCGCCCGCGCCTTCGCCGGGACCGTCTGTCTGTCCTCCGACACCGGCCACGCCGTCCACCCCAACTACGCCGAGCGGCACGACCCCACGCACCACCCGCGCGCCAACGGCGGCCCCATCCTCAAGGTCAACGTGAACGCCCGGTACGCCACCGACGGCGCCGGCCGTGCCGTGTTCGCGGCGGCCTGCGAGCGCGCCGACGTGCCCTGGCAGACCTTCGTCTCCAACAACGCGATGCCCTGCGGCACCACGATCGGCCCGATCACCGCGGCCCGGCACGGCATCCAGACCGTCGACATCGGCGTGGCCATCCTGTCGATGCACAGCGCGCGCGAGCTGTGCGGCGCGGACGACCCGTACCTGTTGGCCAACGCGCTCACCTCGTTCCTCACCGACTGAGCCGACCGAGCCACCGATACGGCTGATACGGCCGATACGGCTGATACGGCTGATACGGCCGGAAAGCGCCCATAAGGCCGAACCCGCTTGCCACGCACGGGGGTTGGGCGTCCGGGGCCCGGGTACTCGGACGGTCCACCACCTTTCACGGAGGCGAGTTCCATGGGCTTGGGCGGCTGCATCATCCTCATCGCGGTGGGGGCCATCCTCACGTTCGCGACGGACTGGCACACCAGCGGTGTGAACGTCCACGTCGTCGGCCTGATACTCATGGCCGTCGGCATCATCGGCGTCGCCGTCTTCACCAGCGTGCTGCGCAGGCGGCGCATGGTGCCGGGGGCGACCATCGTCGAGGAGGACCGCGACCACCTCATGTGAGCCCCGGCCCCCGCCCCGCGGGCCCGGACCACCCCAGGTGGCCGCCCTGCACCGGGGCCACCTCATGTGCCCCTTGCGCGCGCCCCGCGTATCCTCGACTCTCCGGGCCCTGACCAGGCCCGGGTGGGAACGGGGAGCAAGGGGGTGTCGCCACCGTGGAGTTCCGCGTCCTGGGAACGGTGGCCGTGGCGACGGAGGACGGCGCGTTCCTCCCGCTCGGCCCCGCCAAGCGCCGCAGCCTGCTCGCCATGCTGCTGCTCCAGCCCAACACGGCCGTCCCGGTGGAACGCCTCACCGAGGCCCTGTGGGACGAAGAGCCGCCCCTGCACTCCCGCACCGTCCTCCAGGGCCACATATCCCGGCTGCGCGCCCTGCTCGCCGAGCACGGCGCCGAGGCGTACGGGATCGAACTGGCCACCCAGGGGCCGGCGTACGTCCTGCGGCTCCCCGAGACCCTCATCGACGCGCACCGCTTCGAGGAACTCGTCTCGCTCGCCCGCGCCCAGCGCGGCCCCGGCGACGCGGTCCTGATGCTGCGCGAGGCGCTCGCCCTGTGGCAGGGCCCCGCCCTCACCGGCACCGTCACCAGCCCGCCGCTCCAGACCGCCGCCCACGCCCTCGAAGAGCTCAGACTAGCCTCCGTCGAGGCGCTCGCCGAGGCGTACGGGGAACTCGGCGAGCATGGGCGGGCCGCCGCCGTCCTGCGCACCGAGGCCGTCGCCCACCCCTTGCGCGAGCCCCTCTCGGCCGCCCTGATGCTGGCCCTGAGCCGCTCGGGCCGCCAGTCGGACGCCCTCGAATGGTTCCACCGCACCCGCCGCCTGCTCGCCGACGAACTCGGCGTCGACCCGGGCCCCGCACTCTCCGACGCGTACGCCACGATCCTGCACACCGGCACCCCCGTCGCCCCGGTGGAGCAGAGTGCGAAGAAGCCCGAACCAGCCACCTGCGTACCGGAGTTGCTGCCCCGCAGGCCGCGCGGATTCACCGGCCGGCAGGCCGAACTCGACGCGCTCGGCGCGGCCGCCGACGGGCAGTACGGCCCGGTCGCGGTGGTCACCGGCGGCGCCGGGGTCGGCAAGACCGCGCTCGCCGTGCACTGGGCGCACGAGCGCAGGGCCGACTTCCCCGACGGCCGCCTCTTCGTCGACCTGTGCGGCTACAGCGACACCCCGGCCCGCCAAGTCACCGTCGTACTGCGGGAGTTCCTGCTCGCCCTCGGCGTGCCCGTCCAGCGCATACCCGAGACCGAGGCCGGCATGGGCGCGCTGTACCGCTCACTGACCGCCGAGCACCGGATGCTGGTCGTGCTCGACAACGCCCGCGACTCCGAGCAGGTCCGCCCGCTGCTCCCGGGCGGCGACCACTGCGTCACCCTGGTCACCAGCCGCGACCGGCTCGGCGGCCTCGTCGCCTCCGACGCCGCGCGCCCGGTCCGCCTCGACGAACTGCCCGCCGCCGACTGCGCCGCCCTGCTCGGCGCGGTGCTCGGCGAGGACCGGGTCGCCGCCGAACCCGAAGCGGCCGCGCGCCTCGCCGCGCTCTGCGACGGGCTGCCGCTGGCCCTGCGCGTCACCGCCGCCCGGCTCGCCGCCCGCCCGCAGTGGACGCTGGCCGCGCTCGCCGGTGAACTCGCCGACGAACAGCAGCGGTTGGGGCTGCTGAGGGTCGAGGACACCGGAGTGGCCGCCGCACTGCGCCTGACCGTGCAGCAACTCCCGGAACAGGCACGGAGGATGTTCCGGTCGCTCGGCCTCCACACCGGCTCCGAGCTCGACCGCTACACGGCCGCCGCCCTGGCCGGCTGCACCCCGGACCAGGCCGCCGTGGCCCTCGAACGGCTCGCCGCCGCCCACCTCCTCGTGGAGTCGGGCCCGCACGGCCCCGACCCGCGCACCCGCCCCGACTCCTACGCCCTGCACGATCTCGTACGCCTCTACGCCCGCGCGCTCGCCCCCGAGGCCGACCCGGACGGCCTCACCCGGCTCCTGGACCACTACCTGCACACCGGCCTGGTCGCGACCGCCACCGCCGAACCGGGCAGCCAGCCCTGCTTCGTGCCGCCGCCCGGGTCCCGGC
The DNA here is from genome assembly GCF_002803085.1 of Streptomyces sp. CB01201. Classification (GTDB taxonomy): domain Bacteria; phylum Actinomycetota; class Actinomycetes; order Streptomycetales; family Streptomycetaceae; genus Streptomyces; species Streptomyces hundungensis. The sequence goes on from NZ_NNBJ01000006.1 coordinate 33,641, forward strand.
GGCCCGCGGCGGTGCGCGAGTTCGAGGACCGCCAGGCCGCGCTCGCCTGGTACGAGGCCGAACGGGCCACCCTGCGCGGGGCGGTGGCCGCCGCCGTCACCGCCGGAATGCACGACCGGGCCTGGCGGCTCGTGCTGCTCCAGTGGCCGCTCATCCTGTGGCGGGTCCGCGACGGCTGGGGCCCACTGCTCGAACAGGCCCTGGAATCGGCCGAGTTGGAGCAGGAGCTGGACGCACAGTCGCGCACCCGCGCGCTGCTCGGCTGGGTGCTGCACGAGGAGGGCCGCTGGGACGAGGCGCTCGCGCAGCTGGAGAAGGCACCCGATCTGGCCCGCCGGGCCGGCTGTGTCACCAGCGAGGCCATCGCCCGGATGAACCTCGCGCTCGTCCTCGCCCAGTACGGCGATGCGGACCGGGCCGGTGAACTCCTCGGCCAGGCACTCACGTTGGCCGGCCGGGCCCGCGACCGCTCGACCGTGATGCTCGCCCACCAGCACCTGGCCCGCCACTTCCTGGACGCGGGCGACCACGAACGTGCCCTGGAACACGCTTCCACGGGCCTCGAACTGGGACCCTCGCCGGAGGCCATCCCGCGCCGGGTGCTGCTGCGCACCAGCTACGGCGAGGCGCTGGCCGGCCTCGGCCGCATCGACGACGCCCGCCGCCAGCTCACGGACGCGGCCCACGAGGCCGACGACCACGGCTACGAGGAAGGGGCCGCGGCAGCCCGCGCCCAACTGGCCAAGCTGGCCTGCGCGTAGGCTCACGCGGCGTTAGCCGAGCGATAGCGGCGGGCGTGAGGCTGGTGCGGCACACGGATACCCAGGGGCACACGGACACTCGGCGGCACACGGATTCTCAGAAAGGGCGGGGCGCGATGCGCGGGGGCAGGGGGAGTACGGGCGGGGGCACGGCCGTCGTCGGCCTGGTCGCCGCCGTGCTGCTCGGCGCCCTGACCGGCTGCACGGACCGGGTGCCCGCCGCTCCCGCCACCTCCGTGAAGTCGGTGGCGCACAGCTCCCCGGCGCCGAGCGCCGCGACACCGCGGGAGCGGCCGACTCCGTCCGCCTCCGCTTCGGGGACCGGGGCGGGGACGGGCCTGCCCGGGTCCACCCCCTCGGCCGGTGCCGGGTCCGCGGCGCCTTCGGGGTCGGCCGGGGCGACTCCGCCGCCGGGGAACCCGGGCACGGGTACGGGCACGCCCACCGGCCCGGCCGACGACGGGGGCGAGGACGCCCGGGTCTTCTGCTCGCCCACCGCGCTGTCCTTCACCTTCCGCCTCGTCGACCCGCCGGGCAGGGGCGCCCCGCGCCACGGCGCCGACGCCCGGGCGGGCGGCGACGCGGTCCTGGTGGCCCGCAACACCTCCGGGCACATCTGTGTGCTGCACGGCACCCCCACGCTGACCGTCCTGGCCGACGGCGGCCGGGGCGCCCCGCTCGTCTCCACTCCGGCCCAGCCGTTCGCGAAGCCCTTCGCGCTGCACCCCGGCGCCGGCGGGGTGGCCCGCGTGCACTACTCGCCCCGCCGCGGCTGCCCGGCCGTCGGTTCGACGGTGCGGGTGACCCTGCCCGGCCACGGCGCCGCGATCATGGTCGCGGTCCTGGACGCGCACGGCCACCCGGCCGCGCTGCCGCTGTGCGGGCCGGCCCCGCGGACCGGGCCGTTCAAGCCGGGCTTCGCCTAGGACCCGGAGCGTGGCGGCCCCGGGCCCGGACGGCTAGGAGGCCTCGGCCGGGTCCATCCCGGCCAGCACCAGGGACAGCCGGCTCGTACCGCCCTCGACGAGCCGTACGGGCACGCCCCAGTCCTGCTGGTGCATGTGGCAGGCCGGGTACTCGTTGGCCCCCGCGGCGGAGCCGCTATGTGACGCAGTGTCGTCGCAGGAGGCGGCCATCGCCGACACATGCAGTACGCCCTCGGTGACCTCGGGGTTCAGGGCGAGCTCGCGCGCGAGGTCGGTGCCCGTGCCCTCACCCGTGAGCAGCAGCTCGGGCGGCGTCGAGGAGACGAGCAGCCGGGTGGAGGGCCCGTAGCGGGTGTCCAGCTTCTGACCGGCCGGCGCCTGGAACACCACGTCCAACTGGAGCCTGCCCGGCGCGACTTCGGTGGCCGCACGCTGGGTGCGGTGCGCCACCGACTCGACTCGTACCGCCTCCTCGGGCAGCCTCAGCCGGGTCAGCCGGTGCCGCGCCGACTCGACGACGACGATGTCGTCCCCGACCAGGACCGCGTCGCTCGGCTCCCTCAAGTCCGTTGCCAGCGTGGTGACTTGACCCGTCGCCGGGTCGTAGCGGCGCAGCGCGTGGTTGTACGTGTCGGACACGGCGACCGAGCCGTCCGGCAGCGCGGTCACGCCGAGGGGGTGCTGGAGCAGCGCCTGGGCGGCGTCCCCGTCGCGGTGCCCGAAGTCGAAGAGGCCGGTGCCGACGGCGGTGTGCACCGCGCCCTCGGGATCGACGTAGCGCAGCGCCGAGGTCTCCGAGTCGGCGACCCAGAGCCGGTCCTCGGTGGCCGCGAGCCCGGACGGCTGCGCGAACCAGGCCTCGTCACCCGGCCCGTCGACGAGCCCCTCGTTGGTGGTGCCGGCCGCGACCTCGACGGTCTCCGTCTCCGGGTCGTACGTCCACAGCTGGTGCACCCCGGCCATGGCGATCCACACCTTGCCCCGCCACCAGGCCACGTCCCACGGCGAGGAGAGGTCGACGTCGAGGGCGGGCCCGGAGGTGGGCTGCCCCTGCCACCACTGCCTGCCGGTGCCGGCAAGCAGCTCGATCTCGCCGGTCGCCGGGTCGAAGGTGCGCAGCGCGTGGTGCACGGTGTCGGCGAGGACGACCTTGCCGTCCGGGAGCAGCGCGAGTCCCTGCGGCTCCTTGAACTGCCCGTCCCCGCCGATCCGGCGCACCACGCCCTCGCCGTCCGGGCCGAGCTCGACCAGCTGGTGGCGGGTGGTGTCGGACACCAGGAGGTTCCCGCTCGGCAGCGCGATCGCCTTGCCCGGGAAGCGCAGGTCGGTGGCGACGGGCTCCGGCGCCACATAGGGGCCGTCGCCGCGCCGCAGCGTGCCCTTGGCGCCGTGCTCGGCCTCCAGCTCCTCGACGAGCCGCTCAATGGCGTGAGCATGCCCCTCACCGGCGTGCTGGGCGACGACATACCCCTCGGGGTCGATCACCACGAGCGTGGGCCAGGCCCGCACCGCGTACTGCTTCCAGGTCGCCAGCTCGGGGTCGTCGAGCACCGGGTGCTCCACCCCGTACCGCTCGACGGCGTCGACCACGGCCTGGTGCTCGGCCTCGTGCACGAACTTCGGCGAGTGCACGCCGACGATCACGACGGTGTCCCGGTGCTTCTCCTCCAGCTCGCGCAGCTCGTCGAGGACGTGGAGGCAGTTGATGCAGCAGAACGTCCAGAAGTCGAGGATGACGATCCGCCCGCGCAGCTCGGCGAGGCTCAGCTCCTTCCCTCCGGTGTTCAGCCAGCCACCCTTGCCGATCAGCTCGGGGGCACGGACACGGGCACGGCGGGGGGCGGGCGCGGGGGTGGGCGCCGGGGCTGCGTCGTTCATGCTTCAAGCTTGCCATCCCGGTATGAACACCCTGTGTCGCCGTTCGGCGGGGCCGTGGGGCGGGCAGGTGTGTAGCCATGAAATACCTCGTGCGGGACAAGATCTTCGCCATCGGCGACGACTACTGGATCGAGACCGAGGACGGCCGCCAGGCGTTCCTCGCCGACGGCAAGGCGCTGCGGCTGCGCGACACCCTGGAGCTGAAGGACCCGGCCGGACGGGTCCTGATCACGCTGCGGGAGAAGATGTTCAGCCTGCGGGACGCGATGACCATCGAGCGGGACGACCAGGCGCTCGCGACGGTCCGCCGCAAACGCCTCTCGCTGCTGCGCAACCACTACCGGGTCCGGCTGGTGGAGGGCACGGAGCTCGACGTCACGGGCCGGATCCTGGACCGCGAGTTCACCGTCGAGTACGACGGCGAACTCCTGGCCCATGTCTCGCGCAAGTGGTTCCGGGTCCGCGAGACGTACGCGGTGAACGTGGTGCGGGAGGACGCGGATGTGGCGCTGCTGATCGCGGTGGTGATCTGCGTGATCCGCATGGACGAGAAGGACCGCGACGACGACTGACCCCCGGGGCTCTGCCCCCAGACCCCCATGCCGGGCTGAAATGCCCGATGCCGACCAGCACCGCCGAATCCTTCAGGGGCGCGAGGAACTGCGCGACCAGCCACCCACGGCCCGCAGCCGAAAACGGGTTTTTGGGGGCGCGGGGAACTGCGCGACCAGGCACCCACGGACCGAGGACGAAAACGGGGTGAAGGGGCGCGGGGAACTGCGCGAACGGCCGCCACGGGACCGCACCCGGGACCCGCACCCCCGGCGGAGCTACCGCTTGGGCGCTTCCAGGCCGAGGACCCTGTCCTTGAGGGCCGGGAAGACCTCCCGGGTCTCGGCCACCCGCGCCGGGTCGAGATCCACGGTCAGGACCTCCTCCCCCGGCCCCGCCTCGGCGAGCACCTCACCCCAGGGGTCGACGGCGATGCTGTGCCCCGCCTGCTCGACCCCCGCGTGCGTACCCCCCGTGCCGCAGGCCAGCACGTACGCCTGGTTCTCGACCGCCCGCGCCCGCGCGAGCAGCGTCCAGTGCGCGCGGCGCCGCTCGGGCCAGCCGGCCGGGATCACGAAGGCCTGCGCGCCCGCGTCGACCAGACCCCGGAACAGCTCAGGGAAGCGCAGGTCGTAGCAGGTGGCCAGGCCGAGCGTGAGGTCGGGCAGCGGGACGGTCACGAGCTGTGAACCCGCACCCATCAGCACCGCCTCGCCCTTGTCGAAGCCGAACCGGTGGATCTTCCGGTAGCTGTGCGCGAGTTCGCCGTCGGGCGAGAAGACGAGGGAGGTGTTGTAGAGCACCCCGTCCGCGCCCCGCTCCGGCACGGACCCGGCGTGCAGCCAGACCCCGGCCTCCCGGGCCGCCTCGGACATCTCCCGCACGGTGGCCCCGGCCGGCGCCCCGCCATCCGTGCCGGCCGGCAACCCGTCACCGGCCCCGGCCGGCGCCTCACCCGTCCCGGCCAGCGTCTCGGCCTCGTCCGCGAAGAGTTCGTAAGCGAACGCCCCCACCGTCCACAGCTCGGGGAGCACGACCAGATCGCTGCCGCGCTGCTCGCGAATCAGCGAACCCACGCGTCGGCGGCGGGAATTGATGGACTCGTCCGGGTTTACGTCGATCTGAATGAGCGAGGCGCGCACGGTACCACCGTCCTGTCCTTCGAGCCGTCAGCACTATGGGAAACAGCCTACGATCGTCACACGAAAGCACTGCCGGGGTGCTGCCCGGCAGCGTAACTTAGCGACCAAGCCTCCCACGCAGTCCCGCAGTCCAGCCCGCGTACAAAAGAACCGCCGAGGGGTCCCGTGACCGTCCATCCCAGCCTTCAGACCTACGCCGATGCCTGGACCCACTCCATCGAGGCGATATCCGAGCTGGTGATGCCGCTCGTCGAGGGTGAGTGGAACCGGGCGACACCCTGTCCCAACTGGTCGGTACGGGACATCGTGTCGCACATCATCGGCATGGAGTGCGAGCAACTGGGCGATCCGAGGCCGATCCACACCCTGCCGCGGGACATCTTCCATGTGCAGACCGATCTCGCTCGCTATATGGAGATGCAAGTAGATGTGCGCCGGCACCATACGGCGCCGGAGATGACCTCCGAGCTGGAGTACACGATCATCCGCCGGGCGCGTCAGCTGCGCAACGAGAACCGCGACCCCGACACCAAGGTCCGCGCCCCCCTCGGCACCGAGCAGACCCTGGAACTCGCGCTGCGGATGCGGGCGTTCGATGTGTGGGTGCACGAGCAGGACCTGCGCTGGGCCCTCAACAAGCCGGGCAACCTGGACTCTCCGGGCGCGTACGTGGCCCGCGACATCCTGCTGCACACGCTGCCCCGCGTCGTGGCGAAGGACGCGGGCGCGCCGCCGAGCTCCGCGGTCGTCTTCGACATCCACGGGCCGGTGGAGTTCCTGCGGACGGTACGGGTCGACGCGGACGGGCGCGGCACGGTGGACGGCGCGCCCTCGCTGGGCCCGCTGGTCACCCTCGTCATGGACTGGGAGACGTTCGTGCGGCTCGCGTGCGGCCGGGTCCGCCCGCACGCGGTGGCCGACCGCATCAAGGCCGAGGGCGACCAGGCGCTGGCCGACGCCATCCTGCGGGAGTTCGCGGTCACTCCGTAGCCCCGACGGGCCGCGGCGGCCCGCGCTACACCGGCACGTGCACCGCTTCCACCCTGCTGGCCACCAGGTGGTCCCGCTCGCGGCGCTGGGCCCGCGCCCGCAGCCGCAGGATCTGTGCGAGGCCGAGGGCCTCCAGGAAGAACACCGACGAGAACGCGATCCGGTAGTTGTCCCCGGTCGCGTCGAGCAGCACACCCACCGCGAGCAGCGTCGTCATGGAGGCGATGAAGCCGCCCATGTTGGTGATGCCGGACGCGGTGCCCTGGCGTTCCGGCGGGTTGGCCGGGCGGGAGAAGTCGAAGCCGATCATCGAGGCGGGGCCGCACGCCCCGAGCACCAGGCAGAGTGTGACGAGCAGCCACATCGGCGCATGCGCGCCGGGGTAGGCGATGGTGGCGGCCCATAGGAGCGCGGTGGCTCCCACGGTGCCGAGCGCCAGCGGAAGCCGGGCCGCATGGTGGCGGGCGATGACCTGGCCGTACACCAGGCCCACAACCATGTTGGAGAGCACCACCAGGGTCAGCAGTTCGCCGGCCGTGCCCCGGCTCAGCCCCTGCGCCTCGACGAGGAACGGCATCCCCCACAGCAGCAGGAACACCATGGCCGGGAACTGCGTCGTGAAGTGCACCCACATCCCGAGCCGGGTGCCGGGCTCGCGCCACGACTCGGCGATCTGCCGGCGGACGAACGCGGCCCCGGCGTGGTGCGCGGGCGGCGGCTCGTGGCCCTCGGGGTGGTCGCGCAGGAAGAGCAGCACCAGGACCAGGACCACCACTCCGGCGAGCGAGCTGCCCGCGAAGGTCTGGGTCCAGCCGATGCCGTGCAGTGAGCGGGCGATGACGATGGTCGACACCAGGTTGCCGGCCATCCCGAACAGCGCGGCGACCTGCCCGATCATCGGGCCGTGCTTGGCGGGGAACCAGCGCGAGCCGAGCCGCAGCACGCTGATGAACGTCATCGCGTCACCGCAGCCGAGCAGCGCCCGGGAGCCGAGCGCGGTGGCGTACGAGGGTGACAGGGCGAAGCCGAGCTGTCCGACGGTGAACAGGACGGTCCCGAGGACCAGGACCTTCTTGGTGCCGAGCCGGTCGACCATGAGGCCGACGGGTATCTGCATCCCCGCGTACACGAGCAGCTGGAGTATGGAGAAGGTGGACAGGGCCGAGGCGTTGACGTGGAAGCGCTCGGCGGCGTCCAGTCCGGCGACCCCGAGCGAGGTGCGGAAGATGACGGCGACGAAGTAGACGCCGACGCCTATGCTCCACACGAACGCGGCCCGGCGCCCGCCCAGCGGCCGTGGTGCGGGCAGTGCGGCAGAACTCATCGGTCGTCCCCCCTGACCAGAACCTTGACCCAGCTGAGGTGCTGGCGCACACAGTGCGCGGCGCGCTCGCCGTCGCCGGCCCTGATCGCCTCCAGCATCTCCTCGTGTTCGGCGATGTTCTTGGCGATGCGGTCCGGCTGGGCGTGCATGACGGCGACCCCCATGCGCAGCTGGCGGTCCCGCATCTGGTCGTAGAGCCGGGCCAGGATCTCGTTCCCGGCGTTGCGCACGATCTCGGCGTGGAAACAGCGGTCGCTGACGGCGACGGCGGCCAGGTCTCCGGAGGCGGCGTGCGCCTTCTGCTCGGCGAGCAGCTCCTGGAGGCGCCCGATCAGCCGCTCCGGCGCGGGGACCGCCCTGCGTACCGCGAACTCCTCGACCAGCAGCCGGGTTTCGACGACATCGGCGGTCTCCTGCGCGGAGACGGCGAGCACCAGCGCGCCCTTCTTCGGGTAGAGCTTGATCAGCCCTTCCACTTCGAGCTTGAGCAGCGCCTCGCGCACCGGTGTCCGCGACACCCCGACCGCCTCGGCGAGCTCGCCCTCGGTGAGCAGCGTGCCGCCCTCGTAGTGGCGGTCCAGCACGGCTTGCTTGACGTGCATGTAGACGCGGTCGGCGGCGGGCGGCTGCTTGGTGGCGGGAGCCGGGGCGGGAGGCATGCGCACAGGATAGATACAACAGGGGTGCATCAGAAAGCGCCGTCCGGATCGCGGGACGGCGTCTACCTGGCGGCGGCCTTCCGGCAGTTCTCGGCCGGCCGGGGGAAGTCCTGCACCTGGTACGGGGCCTGCGCGCCGCCCTCGACCTTGGTCCGCAGCCGGGGTGCGGGCCCGTACGGGGTGAGAATCTCGGCGCTGATGCCGGCGGACGCGGGCAGCGCGGGGTGACTGCGGTCGAGCCTGCCGAGACTCGGGATCGGATGGCCGGGGCCGTCCTCGAAGGTGACCTCGGGGCCGGACGGGCCGAAGATGAGCCGCGCGGTGACACCGGCACCGATGGAGACTTCGCGGGAGGCGGTGCACGTCGTCGCGGAGGGCGCGGGGGACACGGGCGCCGGGCGCAGGGTCGACACCGGGGCCACGGACGACGCGGGGGCCATGGACGACGCCGGGGCCATGGTGGACGCGGCAGACACGGGCGGGCGCGCGGTGGCCGGGTCGAGCAGGGCTCCGGCCAGGGCGACCCCGGCGAGTGCCGCGCCGATCGGGACACGGGCGTACATCCGCATGCGCTGCTCCCTCGGCCCGGCCTGCCCCCTGCCTTCACTCTCGGCCCGGGCCGAGGCCCTGTCCACCGGGACCGGGCGCCGGTTGCTCCTCCGCCCGGCCCGGGGTGGGACCCCGGGCCTGCCTCGGCCCCCGGCGCGAGAACACGCGCCGGGGGCCGAGGCAGGGACTCGTCAGGCCCAGGTGATGAGCCGCTTCGGCTGTTCCAGGATCGCCGCCACATCGGCGAGGACCTTCGAGCCGAGCTCGCCGTCAACCAGGCGGTGGTCGAAGGAGAGCGCGAGCGTGGTGACCTGGCGCGGCTTGACCTTGCCCTTGTGGACCCAGGGCTGGAGCTTGATCGCGCCGATCGCGAGGATCGCGGACTCGCCCGGGTTCAGGATCGGGGTGCCGGTGTCCACGCCGAACACGCCGACGTTGGTGATGGTCACCGTGCCGCCCGACATCGCCGCGGGCGACGTCTTGCCCTCACGCGCCGTCGACACCAACTCGCCCAGCGACTGGGCGAGTTGGGGCAGGGTCTTGTCGTGGGCATCCTTGATGTTCGGGACGATCAGACCGCGCGGGGTCGCCGCCGCGATGCCCAGGTTCACATAGTGCTTGAGCACGATCTCCTGGTTCGCCTCGTCCCACGAGGCGTTGACGTCCGGGTTGCGCTTGATCGCCACGAGCAGCGCCTTGGCGATCAGGAGCAGCGGGTTGACCCGCAGGCCCGCCATCTCCTTGTCGGACTTGAGCTCTTCGACCAGCTTCATCGTCCGGGTCACATCGACCGTCACGAACTCCGTGACGTGCGGCGCCGTGAACGCCGAGCCGATCATGGCCTGCGCGGTCGCCTTGCGTACCCCCTTGACGGGAATGCGCGTCTCGCGGGCGTCCCCCTGAACGGGCGCCGCCGGAGCGGGAGTTGTTTCACGTGAAACGGGGGCGTCCTCGACGACCGGAGCCACCGCCGCGTGGACGTCCTCGCGGGTGACGATCCCGTCGGGGCCGGTCGGCACCACGGTGGCGAGGTCGATGCCGAGGTCCTTGGCGAGCTTGCGGACCGGCGGCTTGGCGAGCGGCCGGGCCGGTGCGGGCAGCTGCCCGTTCAGCTCGGTCTGCACGGCACGCAGCGCCTCGGCCGGGGCCTGCTCGGGGACCTGGGCGCCGCCCTTGCGCGGGCGGCGCTTGGTCGAGGCCTCGGAGACCCCGTAGCCGACGAGGACGGGCTGGCGGCCCTTGGGCGCCTCGTCCTCGGCGGACGAGGCGGGCGCGACGGACTCGGCGGGCGCGGTGACCGCAGCGGGCGCGGTGGCCTCCGCGGCCTCGGCGGGCGGGGCGTCGTTCCCGCTGCCGGGGGCCACGTCGATGGTGATGATGGACGTACCCACGTCCACCGTCACGCCCTCGTCGAAGTTCAGCTTGTGCACCACACCGTCGTAGGGGATGGGCAGTTCGACGGCCGCCTTGGCGGTCTCGACCTCACACACCACCTGGCCGTCGGTCACGGTGTCGCCGGGCTGGACGTACCACTTGAGGATCTCCGCCTCGGTGAGCCCCTCGCCGACGTCCGGCATCTTGAACTCGCGGTAGCGGGCTGCGTTCTCAGTCATTGTCGTCACGACCATTCCCTCAGTACGCCAGCGAGCGGTCGACGGCGTCGAGCACCCGGTCAAGGCCCGGCAGGTACTCCTCCTCAAGGCGGGCCGGCGGGTACGGGGCGTGATAGCCGCCGACCCTGAGCACCGGGGCCTCCAGGTGGTAGAAGCAGCGCTCGGTGATCCGGGCGGCGATCTCCGCGCCGGCGCCGTAGAAGACCGGAGCCTCGTGCACGACGACCAGCCGGCGGGTGCGCTCGACCGAGGCCTGGACGGCGTCGAAGTCGATGGGCGACATCGAGCGCAGGTCCACGACCTCGATCGACTTGCCCTCCTCCTGCGCGGCGGCCGCGGCTTCGAGGCACACCTTCACCATCGGCCCGTAGGCGACCAGGGTCAGGTCCGAACCGTCGCGCACCGTACGGGCCTTGTGCAGCGGGCCCGGGATGGAGTCGGTGTCGACCTCGCCCTTGTCCCAGTAGCGGCGCTTGGGCTCGAAGAAAATGACGGGGTCGTCGGACTGGATGGCCTGCTGCATCATCCAGTACGCGTCGGACGCGTTGGACGGGCTGACCACCTTGAGGCCGGCCACGTGCGCGAACAGCGCCTCGGGCGACTCGGAATGGTGCTCGACCGCGCCGATGCCGCCGCCGTACGGGATGCGTACGACGACCGGCAGCTTGATCTTGCCGAGCGCGCGGGCGTGCATCTTCGCGAGCTGGGTGACGATCTGGTCGTAGGCGGGGAAGACGAAACCGTCGAACTGGATCTCCACGACGGGCCGGTAGCCGCGCAGGGCCAGGCCGATCGCGGTGCCGACGATGCCGGACTCGGCGAGCGGGGTGTCGATGACCCGGTCCTCGCCGAAGTCCTTGAACAGGCCGTCGGTGACCCGGAAGACACCGCCGAGCTTGCCGACGTCCTCGCCCATGATCAGGACCTTGGGGTCGGTCTCCATCGCCTTGCGCAGCGACTCGTTGATCGCCTTGGCGATCGGCAACTTCTGTACGGCCATGGCTAGTTGCCCTCCCCGTCCGAGAACGACGCCTGGTAGGCGGCGAACTGGGCGCGCTCCTCGTCGACCAGCGCGTGGCCGTCGGCGTAGATGTTCTCGAAGATCGCCATCGGCTCGGGGTCGGGCATCGCACGCACGGCCTCGCGCACCCGCTTGCCCAGCGTCTCCGACTCGCTCTCCAGCTCCTCGAAGAAGGCGGCGTCCGCGTGCCCGGCCTTCTCCAGGTAGCTGTGCAGGCGCAGGATCGGGTCCTTGGCCTCCCAGGCCTCGCGCTCCTCGTCGGCCCGGTACTTCGTCGGGTCGTCGGAAGTGGTGTGTGCGCCCATCCGGTAGGTGAACGCCTCGACCAGGGTGGGCCCTTCGCCCCGGCGGGCCCGCTCCAGGGCGGACCGCGTCACGGCCAGGCAGGCCAGCACGTCATTGCCGTCGACCCGCACACCGGGGAAGCCGAAGCCCTGCGCGCGCTGGTAGAGCGGCACGCGCATCTGCTTCTCGGTGGGCTCGGAGATGGCCCACTGGTTGTTCTGACAGAAGAACACGACGGGGGCGTTGTAGACGGCGGAGAAGGTGAAGGCCTCCGCCACGTCGCCCTGGCTGGAGGCGCCGTCGCCGAAGTAGGCGACGACCGCGCTGTCCGCGCCGTCCTTGGCGACGCCCATCGCGTACCCGGTCGCGTGCAGCGTCTGGGAGCCGATGACGATCGTGTACAGATGGAAATTGTTGCTGTTGGGGTCCCAGCCACCGTGGTTGACGCCACGGAACATGCCGAGCAGGTTCGTCGGGTCGACGCCGCGGCACCAGGCGACGCCGTGCTCGCGGTAGGTCGGGAAGACGTAGTCGTCGTCCCGCAGCGCACGTCCGGAGCCGATCTGCGCGGCCTCCTGACCGAGCAGCGAGGCCCACAGACCCAGTTCGCCCTGCCGTTGCAGGGCGGTGGCCTCGGCGTCGAAGCGGCGCGTGAGGACCATGTCGCGGTAGAGGCCGCGCAGTTCCTCCGGGCTCAGGTCGACGTCGTAGTCAGGGTGCTCGACCCGCTCGCCCTCGGGCGTCAGCAGCTGTACGAGCTCGGGCTCGGCGGCCGTCTTCCTTGCGCCGGCCCCGGCGGTGCGCTTGCTGCTGCGGCGCGGTTTGCGCGCGGCAGTGCTCTCCACGGTCACGTGCGTGCTCCTCCGTCTGTCCGGCTCCCGGGTTCGCCGGTGAGCCTGGGGGTCCCCCCGGCTCGACCAGAGCGTGGGGGAGGCTCGCCTGTCCGTCTCAAGTGCACGGGGGTGTGCGCGCTCGGCCGGGATCAGGCGTGACAGGTGTTCCGGCGAGCGCCCTGACAAAAGCACGTTACCCAGTGCTGCGCATTACTGCGAAACCCCACTTGACCTGCGATTTTGCTTGGATTTCCAAGTAAATCGAGAAAGTGGGGAACAGTCGCTGGTCACAGCCTTGCAGGCCGCCGGAACAACGGCACGTTATCCCGGCCGCGCGGGTTCGGGAAGGGGTCTCCTACGGCACCTTCCGGCGTCCTTCGGATGAATGTGTGAGACTGATTCCGTGCGCGAAACAGGCAAAATCACCGTATTCCTGCTGGACGACCACGAGGTGGTCCGTCGCGGCGTCCACGAAATGCTGTCCGTGGAGGACGACATCGAAGTGGTCGGCGAGGCCGGCACCGCGGCGGACGCCCTGGTCAGGATCCCCGCCACCCGTCCCGATGTCGCCGTGCTCGATGTCCGGCTGCCGGACGGCAGCGGGGTCGAGGTCTGCCGGGAGATCCGTTCGCAGAACGAGGACATCAAGTGCCTGATGCTCACCTCGTTCGCGGACGACGAGGCGCTCTTCGACGCGATCATGGCCGGTGCCTCCGGATACGTCCTCAAGGCGATCCGCGGCAGCGAACTGCTGACCGCGGTCCGTGACGTGGCGGCCGGCAAGTCGCTGCTCGACCCGGTGGCCACCGCCCGGGTCCTGGAGCGGCTGCGCGACGGCGGCAAGAGCAAGGGCGACGACCGCCTGGCCAACCTCACCGAGCAGGAACGCAAGATCCTCGACCTCATCGGCGAGGGTCTGACCAACCGCGTCATCGGTGAGCGCCTGCACCTCGCAGAGAAGACGATCAAGAACTACGTCTCCTCGCTGCTCTCCAAGCTCGGCATGGAACGCCGCTCCCAGGCCGCCGCGTACGTGGCCCGCATCCAGGCCGAGAAGAACCACTGACCGCCTCCTGGAAGAGCCCGGGCGCCGCGCATTAAGGGACCTACGGCCCGCACGCGTGGGGCGCCGGGCTCTTTCAGCGGACGGGTGCCGGGCGCGAAGGTGGGGGCATGTCCTCCGAGGAAGCCCGCGCCATCGAGCTGCTCGGCCGTGTTCCGTACGGCCGCGTGGCGACCAGCATGCGAGCCCTGCCGTTCGTGGCCCCGGCCCGCCACATCGTGGTCGACGGCTGTGTGATGCTGCGGCTGCACGCGGGGCTCGGCTACCACCACGCCTGCCTGGGCAGCGTGGTCGCGTACGGCGCCGACAATCTGAGCACGGGCGAGCAGCACGTGTGGTCGGTGCAGTTCACCGGGACCGCGGAGCCCTTCGAGCCGACCGCCGCGCAGCTCAAGCTGTTCGGCAGCGACCCGCGCGAGGTGGACGGGGAGCCCTTCGACGCCGTGTACATGCGGATCGAACCCCAGTTCGTGACCGTCCATTCGCTGGACTACTCCACGGAGCGCCGACTCAAACACGCTGCGTGATCTAACATCTGACGAGTGCCGCGCTCATCTGCAATCCCTCCCGTGAGCGAGCTACTGCGCCGCTACGAGACCCCCGGTGAGCCGCTCTCCTGTGAACGGGTCGCCCAGGGCCTGCTGAACCGCGGCTACCGGCTCGCCACCACCCGCGGCGACTACTTCCTCAAGCACCACCTGGACGGCGACCACGAGGCCATCGCCCGCCAGCACCGCGCCACCGAGCGCCTCCAGACCCTGGGCGTGCCCGTGGCTCCGCCCGTCCCGGACGCCGACGGCGACACCGTCGCGGTGATCGGCGGCCACTGCTACGCCCTGCACCCCTGGGTGCACGGCCGCCACCGCGACGGGGCCCAGCTGTGCGCCGTGGAGTCCCGCAGGCTCGGCGCGCTGCTCGGGCTCGTGCACACCTGCCTTGCGCAGGTCATGGAGCCCGATGTGCCGCAGGCGGAGCACCGCAGCGCCGACCCGGCCGACACCCTCGCACTCATCGACGACCTGGTGGCACGGGCCCGCAGACACCAGCCACGGGACGCCTTCGACGAGCTCGCCGAGCACCGCCTTCTGGAGCGCCGCTTACTCCTCGGCCTGCACGCCCACCGTCGCCCGGCGGCCCCCGCGACCGGCGCCTGGGTGCACGGCGACTTCCATCCGCTGAACCTGCTGTACCGGGGCGAGGGCCGCTCGGCCGAGCCCGCCGCGATCGTCGACTGGGACCGCCTCGGCGTCCAGCCGCGCGCCGAGGAGGCGGTCCGGGCCGCGGTGATCTTCTTCGTCCGCCCCTCTGGCGAGCTGGAACTGGCGAAGGTACGCGCCTACGCCCGCGCCTACCGCCGGGCCGCCGGAGCCGACGCCGAGGAACTGGCGGCCGCCGTGCACCGGGTGTGGTGGGAGCGGCTCAACGACTTCTGGATCCTGCGCTGGCGCTACCAGCTGCACGACCGAAGGGCCGACCCGCAGTTTCCTGCGGCGTCGGCCCTTGCGGTGTGGTGGACCCGCGAGTACGAGGCGGTGTGCGAGGCCTTCGCGGGGTGAGGAGGTGCCGGTCAGGGGCTCGGCTTGGTGCCCCCGGGGCCGGCCGCGGTGCCGGTGTTCCCGGCGCTCGTGCCGGTGTTCCCGGCCGACGTTCCCGTGTTGCCACTGGAGGTGCCGGTGTTCCCCGAGGTCGTGCCCTCGGTGGTCCCGGTGTTCCCGGTCGACGTTCCCGTGTTGCCGCTGGAGGTGCCGGTGTTCCCCGAGGTCGTGCCCTCGTTCCCCGAGGTCGTGCCCTCGGTGTCCGTGCCCTCGCTCGTCCCGGACGTCGTGCCCTGGCTGGTGCCCGGCGAGTGCGAGGACTGCGACTTGCTCGGCGACGGCGAGGCGGAGCGCGAGCGGTGGCGCGAGGGCGACTCGCCGTTGCCGTTGGAGCTGCTGCCGTAGGTCTGGCCCTGGCTGGTGCCCGGGGTGTCCGGCGTGGAGGGCGTGTCCGACGGGGAGACCGACGGCGAGGTCTTCGGGGAGTTCGAGGTCGTGCCCCCGCCGCCCCCGGAGCTTCCGCCCGTGTTCTGCGTGGCCTTCAGCGCGAAGGCCACGCCCACCGCGATCGCGACGATCGCGAGCACCACGAACAGCACCATCTTGCCGCCCCGGCCGCCGCCCTGCTTGTGGCCGCCGTGGTCGTAGCCGTCGTATCCGCCGTCGTTCGGATTCATCGGCGGCAGGATCGGGCCGCCGAACTGCGAGGTCTCCCCGTGCATCGGGTGGCCCATGGCCGCCGTCGCGCCGGGGCTGCCCATCGCGGGTGTGTGGCCGCCCTCGTGCATCAGCTCGACCGGGCCGGTGTTCCAGGTGCCGGTGTGGCCGCCCTGCTGCTGGAGCATTTGCAGGCCGTACTGGACCAGGCCGCGCATCTCCTCGGCGGACTGGAAACGGTCGTCCGGGTCCTTGGCGAGCGAACGCATGACGAGGCCGTCGAGCTCCGGCGGCGCCACGTGCGCCACCTGCGACGGCGGCACCGGCATGTCCTGGACGTGCTGGTAGACCACGCTCAGCGGCGTCTCACCGATGAACGGGGGCCGCAGCGCGAGGAGTTCGTACAGCAGACAGCCCGTGGCGTACAGGTCGGAACGGTGGTCGACGGCCTTGCCGAGCGCCTGCTCCGGCGAGAGGTACTGCGGGGTGCCCATGACCATGCCGGTCTGGGTCATCGTCGACTGGGCGCCGTGCAGCGCCCGCGCGATGCCGAAGTCCATCACCTTGACCGCGCCGGTGTCCGTGATGATCACGTTGGCGGGCTTGATGTCACGGTGCACGATGCCGTGCTGGTGCGAGTAGGCGAGCGCCTCCAGGACGCCGGACACGATGATCAGCGCCTGCTCCGGCGGCGGGGCGTCCGCGTCGACCAGGAGGTCGCGGATGGTGCGGCCCTCGACCAGCTCCATCACGATGTACGGGACGGTCTGGCCGCCCACGAAGTCCTCACCGGAGTCGTACACGGCCACCACCGCGTGGTGGTTGAGTCCGGCCACCGACTGTGCCTCACGCGTGAAGCGCGCCTTGGACACCGGGTCCTCGGCCAGATCGGCGCGCAGCAGCTTCACGGCGACGGTACGGCCCAGGCGCACGTCCTCGGCGGCGAACACCTCCGCCATGCCGCCGCGCCCGAGGCGGTGCGTGAGGCGGTAGCGGCCGTCGCCGACGAGTCCGCCGACCCACGACTCGTGGTCCTGCGCATCGGCCATCCCGGCGCCGTTTCCGTCGGGTTCGGGTGCCATCAGTCCTCGCCGTCGTATCTGGCCGCGTCAGCGGTCTTCTTTACGGTCTTCCGTCGTGCTCATCACCTGGTTGTGCAGTAGTGCACGCTACAGCGTTCGCGCGGGGCGCCGGTCCGGGATGGACCGGCCATCCAATCGGTTCCGTGTGTACCCATGCAAATCCCGTACGTTTTCCATGCTGGTCCTGTAACGCTTGCGAGACTCTTCCAGCGCGTACGGTCACGGAACGGGCACGCGGCTTGACGTGTCCGACCCCTCGGGCAGACTTGGCCTGAAAAATCGAGGATCAGCACTGGCCGCCGGGCCGAGGGGGAAGCACAGTCATGAGCCAGGACGGCGCACACGGCCGGTATGCGGGCGGTTCCATCGCGGGCGGGCGCTACCAGCTGCGCGATCTCCTCGGCGAGGGCGGCATGGCCTCGGTGTACCTCGCGTACGACTCCGCCCTCGACCGCCAGGTCGCCATCAAGACCCTGCACACCGAACTCGGCCGGGAACAGTCGTTCCGCGAGCGGTTCCGCCGCGAGGCGCAGGCCGTCGCCAAGCTCCAGCACACCAACATCGTCTCCGTCTTCGACACCGGCGAGGACACGGTCACCTTCAGCGGCTCCGCCGCGGACGGCGGCGTCATGCCGTACATCGTCATGGAGTACGTCGAGGGCGAGCCGCTCGGCTCGACGCTGCACCGCGACATCCAGCAGTACGGCGCGATGCCCGCCGACAAGGCCCTCAAGGTGACGGCCGACGTGCTGGCCGCCCTGGAGGCCAGCCACGAGATGGGCCTGGTCCACCGGGACATCAAGCCGGGCAACGTGATGATGACCAAGCGCGGCGTCGTCAAGGTGATGGACTTCGGCATCGCCCGCGCGATGCAGTCGGGCGTCACCTCGATGACCCAGACCGGCATGGTCGTCGGCACCCCCCAGTACCTGTCGCCCGAGCAGGCGCTGGGCCGCGGCGTGGACGCCCGCTCGGACCTGTACTCGGTCGGCATCATGCTCTTCCAGCTGCTGACCGGACGGATCCCCTTCGACGCCGACTCGCCGCTCGCGATCGCGTACGCGCACGTCCAGGAGGAGCCGGTCGCCCCCTCCTCCGTCAACCGGTCGATCACCCCGGCGATGGACGCGCTGGTCGCCCGCGCCCTGAAGAAGAACCCGAACGAGCGCTTCCCGAGCGCCCAGGCCATGTACGACGAGATCCACCGGATCGCGGCCGCGGGCCAGACGGGCGGTGCCCCGGTCATCACCGGTGGCGCCCCGCCGGTCAGCGGCGCGGGGCTCGGCGCGACGGTCTTCCCGCCGCTCGACTCGCAGGCCGCGCCCGGCTTCCAGGGTGGTGTGCAGACGCCGTACCAGCCGGGCCCCTACGGTCCGCCCACCCCGGCGCCGACCCCGCAGCACCAGCCCTCGTACGGCTATCCGCAGCAGCACGCCCCGATGGCCCAGACACCGCCGCCGTACCCGATGTCCCCGACGCAGACACCCGCGTCCGGATCGGGTGGTGCGAAGCGGAACACCCCGGTGATCGTGGGCGCGATCGCGGTGGCCCTGCTCGCGATCGGCGGCCTGATCACGGTGCTGACGATGAACAACAAGGACAGCGGCAGCAGCGGCGGCGGCAGCGCGAAGGCCAGCGGTTCCGCGGTGGCCGGCCACAAGGGTCCGGAGCGCGACCGCACGATGGACACCAACAAGTGCACCTCGCCGCAGATCTCCACGGTGGACCCGGGCAAGGTGCAGGCGCCCGACTTCACGTACAAGGACATCCTCTCGGTGAAGTCCTGCATCCAGGCCGCGGGCTGGAAGGTCAACACCGAGACGATCGACAGCGGCCAGTGGGGCCAGGACGTGGTCGTCACCCAGTTCCCGGCGGCCGGGGTGGACGTGGACAAGAAGGAAGCGCAGTTCACGCTCCAGATCTCGTCGGGCAACGCGCCCGCCCAGTAGGCGCACAGCTCGTTCCGTGCAGGCCCGGCACCCTCGTGCCGGGCCTGCACGCGTGGGGCCGCAGGTGACGGTCCGGCTCGTTCGGCGCAGGACCGACGGCTCCCGGGATGCCGGGCAACTCCCCCCGTGTGACGCTGATTCGGTCACCCAGGCGTTTCACGTCCGTACGGGAGGGGGCCCCTCGCATGGCTCCAGGGATCCGGTCGCTGACAGCGACCGTCTCGCTGACGGGAGCGCTGCTCCTGGCACCCCTGCCGTACGCGGTCGCCGTCGATACCCCCTCACCCGGTCCGCCGTCGAGCGCGGCCCCCTCCGGCATGGCGCACGCGCACCCGTCGTCACAGGCCGTCTCCGAGGACCAGCACCTCGCCGGCAGCCGGGCGGGGGAGGGCCGCAGACGCCCGGGACGCGTGGAACCGCAGCAGAACCTGGACCCGTACGCGTTCGAGGCGGTGGCCGCCGACGAGGTGGCTCAGGCCCAGGACACGGGAAACCTGCCGCCCTCCCCACAGGTCCAGCCCCCCGAGCCCCCGGCGCCGTCGCCGCCGCAGCCGCCGTCGACGGCCGCCGCCACCCCGGACGGGACGCTGCCACCCCCGCGCCACCACCACCGCCAGCCGCAGGCCCTTCCCCGCAGCTCCGACCTGCGCGCCCACGTCCTCTCCCTGGGGGCGGGGCTGACCCTGACCGGCCTGGGACTCGGATTCCTGGCGCTGCGGCTCCGCAGGCCGTGAAAAGGGCGCGCCCGGGTGGTCGCCGTTTCACGTGAAACGTCGCCTCCTCGGCGGGAATCGTCGCCCGTCAGGGGGTGGATCACCCCTTCCCGGGGGCACAACGTGATGTGAGGCACGTGTGCGAGAGAATGGGCGGCATGGAGATGCCGAGGAACGACAAGTCGCCGGACAGCCCCCACATCCTGGTCGTAGGCCAGGACGGTATGGCCATCGGCGGTGGAGACGACGAGTCCCGCGAGGTCCCGGTGACGGAGATGGTCGAACAGCCCGCCAAGGTCATGCGGATCGGCAGCATGATCAAGCAGCTTCTTGAGGAAGTCCGCGCGGCTCCTCTCGACGAGGCGAGCCGCGTTCGCCTCAAGGACATCCATGCCTCTTCGGTGAAGGAACTCGAAGACGGTCTGGCGCCGGAACTGGTGGAGGAGCTGGAGCGGCTCTCGCTGCCGTTCACGGAAGAGGCGATTCCCTCCGAAGCCGAACTCCGCATCGCTCAGGCCCAGTTGGTGGGCTGGCTCGAAGGGCTCTTCCACGGCATCCAGACGGCTCTGTTCGCCCAGCAGATGGCGGCCCGCGCCCAGCTGGAGCAGATGCGCCGTGCGCTGCCGCCCGGCACCTCGCACGAGGACGACGAGGAGGGCGGCCCGCACGCGGGCGCACGTTCGGGCCCGTATCTGTAAGGCCGCATTCGTAGGCAGGTCCGCCGGATTCGGCGATGGAGAGGGGGCGCCTTCCCGGCGCCCCCTCTCCACGTCCCCGCGGCCGTCAGGCCGTGAGCAGGACCTTGCCGACGTGGCTGGAGGCCTCAAGCACCCGGTGTCCTTCGGCCGCGTCCGCGAGCGGCAGCGTCCGGTCCACTACGGGACGCACCCGGCCGCCCGAGATCAGCGGCCACACATGCTCACGCACGGCCGCCACGAT
Organism: Streptomyces sp. CB01201; assembly: GCF_002803085.1. Lineage (GTDB taxonomy): Bacteria > Actinomycetota > Actinomycetes > Streptomycetales > Streptomycetaceae > Streptomyces > Streptomyces hundungensis. Next base: position 54,112 of record NZ_NNBJ01000006.1, read on the forward strand.
GGCGGCCTTCTCCGCCGCGGGGCGGCCGCGCAGCGAGGTCGCGGTGACCGCGGCCCGCTTGGTGAGGAGCGCGCCCAGGTTCAGTTCGGCCTTGGCGCCGCCCTGGAGGCCGATGATGGCGAGGCGGCCGTTGACCGCGAGGGCCCGTACGTTCCGCTCCAGGTACTTCGCGCCCATGATGTCGAGAATGACATCGGCGCCGCTGCCGTCCGTGGCCTTCAACACCTCGTCCACGAAGTCCTGTTCGCGGTAGTCGATGAGGATGTCCGCGCCGAGTTCGGCGCAGCGCGCCAGCTTGTCGGGGCCGCCCGCGGTGACCGCCACCTTGGCGCCGACCGCCTTGCCGAGCTGAATCGCCATGGTGCCGATCCCGCTGGCCCCGCCGTGCACCAGAAGCGTCTCGCCGGGGCGCAGGTGGGACACCATGAACACGTTGGACCAGACGGTGCAGACGACCTCGGGCAGCGCCGCCGCCGAGGCCAGGTCCACGCCCTCGGGCACGGGCAGCAGCTGCCCGGCCGGGACGGCCACCTTCTGGGCGTAGCCCCCGCCGCTCAGGAGCGCGCACACCTCGTCGCCGACGCTCCACCCGGACACCCCGGGCCCGAGCGCGGCGATCCGCCCGGAGCACTCCAGGCCCGGGTAGGCAGAGGCGCCGGGAGGCGGGTTGTAGAAGCCCTGCCGCTGGAGCACATCGGCCCGGTTGACGGCGGCGGCGGCCACCTCGACGAGGACCTCGCCCTCGCCCGGTACGGGATCGGGCACCTCGGCCCAGATCAGCGCCTCGGGACCGCCCGGCTCAGGAATCGTGATCGCATACATGCGGCCGACGCTACTCCGGCCCGGCCTCCGCCGCCGTACCGCCGGCTCGCACGATCGTGATGAGCCGGTCGGTCAGCTGGAGCGGGCTCGCCTTGGCATCGTCGTACGCCAGCAGCCGATGGCCCCGCAGCACGCTCACCACCAGGTCCTCGGTCTCCCGCACTCCCCGCCCGACCTCGCTCTTCCGCACGGGCCGCTCCACCATGTCCAGCCCGCTGCCCTGCTGGATCAGGTCCTCCATCACGGTGCCGGCGCTCGGGCTGAGCACGGAGAGGCCGAGCAGCCGGCCGGCGGCGCTGGCACTGGTGATGACGGCGTCCGCGCCGGACTGGCGCAGCAGCGGCGCGTTCTCCTCCTCGCGGACCGCTGCGACGATCTTCGCGCCCCGGTTGAGCTGGCGGGCCGTCAGCGTGACCAGGACCGCGGTGTCGTCCCGCTGGGTGGCGATGATGACCCGGCCGGCCTTCTGCACCTCGGCGCGCAGCAGCACATCGCTGCGGGTGGCGTCGCCGATGACACCGACGAAGCCTTCCGCGTTGGCGGTCTCGATCACCTTGGCGCTCGGGTCGACGATGACGACCTGGTCCTTCTTCAAGCCCCTAGCGCACAGGGTCTGGATCGCCGAGCGGCCCTTCGTCCCGAAGCCGACGACGACGGTGTGCTGTCGCAATTGAGCCTTCCAGCGGTTGAGCCGCCACTCTTCACGCGTCCGTTCGGTGAGGACTTCGAGAGTGGTTCCGACGAGGATGATCAGGAACAGCACGCGCAGCGGCGTGATCAGCAGGATGTTGGTGAGCCGGGCGCTGTCGCTGTAGGGGACGATGTCGCCGTAGCCCGTCGTGGAGAGCGTGACGGTGGCGTAGTAGACGGCGTCGAGGAAGTCGACCTTGCCGTTGGCGTTGTCGTGATAGCCGTCGCGGTCGATCCAGACGATGAACGTCGTCAGCGCCAGTACGGCGAGCGCCATCAGGATCCGCTTGGCGACCTGGCGGAGCGGTCGGTCGACGACCCGGCGGGGCAGCGCCACTCGCCGGGTGATCAGGTTCTCGCCCGCCTGGCGTGCCATGACGTCATGGCCGGGCAGTTTCACGTGAAACACCCGCCGCCCGGACCGGCCTGTGCCCAGGGAAGGTCGAGGATCTCGACCTCCTCACCGGCCCGCGCCCCGCCGGGCGGCACGACCGCGAGGCCGTCGGCGGCCGCCACCCCGCGCAGCATCGCCGGGCCGTTGTAGTGCAGCGGCACCACCTGCTCCGCGCGGTGCACCACCGGAACGAGCCGGCTGTCGTGCGGATGCCCCTGCACCTCGTTGCGCAGCGGCGCCGTGTACGTCATCGGCGTCGGTCGCCGGGCGACTTCGCGCAGCAGCGGCTCGGCGAGGGTGAGCAGTCCGGAGACCGCGGCGAGCGGGTTGCCCGGCAGCCCCACCAGATGCTTCGCCACGTCGATGCGGGCCAGCAGCATGGGGTGTCCGGGCCGCACGGCGACCCCGTCGACCAGGAGCTCGGCCCCCGCGGTGCGCAGTACGGGGTGGACGTGGTCGAGGGGTCCGGAGGCGGTGCCGCCGGTCGTGATCACCAGGTCGGCCGAGGAGCCGGTGACGGCTGTCAGGAGCGCCCCCGCGTCGTCCTTGAGGCGCCGGGTCCCGATGACCTCCGCGCCCAGCGCCCGCAGCCAGAACCCGAGCATCGGGCCGAGTGCATCGCGGATGAGCCCGTCATGCGGGAGCCCCCGGGTGAGCAACTCGTCGCCGAGGACCAGGATCTCGGCCCGGGGCCTCGGTACCGTACTCAGCTCGTCGTACCCGGCGGCCGCGGCAAGCCCGAGCACGGCCGGGGTGACCAGGGCGGTCGCGGGCAGCAGTACGTCGCCCGAGCGGCACTCCTGGCCGCGCGGGCGGATGTCCTGGCCGTGCAGCACCACACGGTCGGCATGGAGCTGGGTGCGGGCCTCGTCGCTGCGGGCGTGTTCGCTGCGGATCACCGCGGTGGCACCGGAGGGGATGCGGGCCCCGGTGGCGATGCGTACCGCCTCGCCGTCGGCGAGGGTGCCGGCCGCCGCGTGTCCGGCGAGGACACCGCCGTCCTGCACCCTCCAGGGTCCGGGTCCGGCGACGGCCCAGCCGTCCATGGCGGAGGTGTCGAACGACGGCAGGTCGGTGAGCGCGGTGAGCGGTTCGGTGAGGATCTCGCCCAGGGCCGACTCCAGCGGCACCCGATGGGAGCGGACCGGAACGGCGCGGCCGGCCCGGGCGGCCACCGCGCGGGCGTCGGTCCAGGCATCGGCGCGATGACGGGGAGCCTGGCGGGCGGCCGGCGGCTCGGGCTCGGCGGCGCCTCCGGCGGTGGGCGGCGTCTCGCGTTGCGGGGTCTTCGGCGGCGCTTCGCGCAGCAGGGCGAGGGCTTCGTCGGATCCGTCGTCCGCCCCCGCGCTCCGGGCGGTCATCCGGCGTCGTTCTTCGGGCCGTCCGCCTCGGCCTCGGCCGCCCAGCGCAGGGCGAGCGCGGTCGCTTTGCGCGCCGCGTCCGCCACGTCCTTGCCCGAACCGCCCGCCTGTGCGGCCGCGTAGCCGACCAGGAAGGTGGTGAGGGGGGCGGCGGGCCGGGCGACGCCGTGGGCGGCGTCCCTGGCCAGGTCGAGCAGAACGCGGGTGTCGACGTCCAGCTCGATGCCGAGTTCGTCCTTGACTGCGGTGATCCATTCGTCCAGCACGTCCCCATGGTCCCTGATCCGGGCCCGAGCGGCGGCGAGGTCCTCCCAGGTGTCGCAGTCGAACGAGGCGAGCGGGTCCGCCTCGACGCGGGCGACGTCGAGTTCGCGGGTGAGCAGCCGCAGCGGGAGCCCGGCGAGCGAGCCGTGCTCGGTGGCGAGCAGCGCGAGTTCACGGCGCAGGGGTTCGGCGCGGTAGACGGCGACGAGCGGCTGGTCCCGGCCGTCGGCGTCGGTGCAGAGCACGCCGTCGCGGCCGGTGCGCCGCAGTTCCCCCAGGAGGGCGTCGACGGTCGGCGCGGCCAGGAACGGCAGATCGGCCGAGAGCACGAGCACGCTCAGGGCCGAGGTGCGGCGCACGCCCGCGTCCAGGGCGGCCAGCGGTCCGCCGCCGGCCGGTTCCTCGCGGGTCCACACCACGGGCCGTGCGGTGGGCCGGCGTCCGCCGACCACCACGGTCGTCGCGGCACCGGCGCAGGCGGTGAGCACCCGGTCGAGCAGGGCCCGGCCGCCCACGCTGAGCCCCGGTTTGTCGGCGCCGCCCAGCCGCTTGGCGGCGCCTCCGGCGAGCACCACGGCGTCGTACGCGGTGGATACGGCGTCGTACGCGGGTGCTGCGGCGTCATACGCGGTCATCTTCCGAGTATGGACCGCCGGACGATCACGGCTGTCCCCGCGAACGTCCCGAGTTCGCGGGGACGTTCGTCACAGGGTGCGCAGCAGGACGGCCGGCTGTTCCACGCAGTCCGCGACATGGCGCAGGAAGCCGCCCGCGGTGCCGCCGTCGCACACCCGGTGGTCGAAGGTGAGCGAGAGCTGGACCACCTGGCGCACGGCCAGCTCGCCCTCGTGCACCCAAGGCTTGGCAATGATGCGCCCCACGCCCAGCATCGCCGCCTCGGGGTGGTTGATGATCGGCGTGGAGCCGTCGACGCCGAAGACCCCGTAGTTGTTGAGGGTGAAGGTGCCTCCGGTCAGTTCGGCCGGGGTCAGCGAGCCGGTGCGGGCGGCCTCGGTGAGCCGGGCGAGTTCGGCGCCGAGCGAGTCGACGTTGCGGCGGTGCGCGTCGCGGACGACCGGGACGACCAGACCGCGTTCGGTCTGCGCCGCGAAGCCCAGGTGCACCTCGGGCAGCCGCACGATCTCGCGGGCCGCCAGGTCCACCGTCGAGTTGAGCTCGGGGTGGCGGGTGAGGGCCGCGGTGCAGATCCGGGCGAGCAGCGCGAGGACGGACACCTTGGGTCCGCCCGCGCTGTTCATCGCGGCGCGGGCCGCCATGAGTTCCGTGGCGTCCGCGTCCACCCAGCAGGTGGCGTCGGGGATTTCGGTGCGGCTGCGACTGAGCTTGTCGGCGACCGCGCCCCGGATGCCCTTCAGCGGGACGCGCTCACCGGCCGGAGCCGTGGAGGCAGCGGCGGGTCGGAAGGCGCGTGCGTCGGCGGATGCGGATACGGATGCGGCAGGTCGGGAGGCGTGTGCGGCTGCGGGTTCGACGATGGCCGCGGCGGGCTCGGCGGGCCGGGCCGGGGCTTGTACGGCCGATACGACGTCGGCCCGCAGGATCAGGCCCTCGGGCCCCGTGCCCCGCAACTCCCGCAGATCGAGGCCGTGTTCGCGGGCGAGCCGGCGCACCAGCGGCGAGATGACCGGCACCGGACCGGTGGCCCGTACCGGGGCAGGGGCCGCCTTGGGGGCAGGGGCCGCCTTGGGGGCAGCGGCCGCCGGGGCGGCGGGCCGCACGCGCGAGCGGCGCCGGGCGGTGGCCGCCGCGGTCCCGTAGCCGACCAGGACATTGCCCGAGTACTCGGAGGACTCGGCGCCCTCGGAGGGTTCGGTGGACTCGGTGGACTCGGCATCCTCGACGCCCCCGGTCCTGGAGCGCTCCTGCGGCGGGCCGACCGCGACCGTCAACAGGGGTGCTCCGACGGGCAGTTCACTGCCCTCCTCGCCGAATCGGGCGGTGACGACACCACCGTAGGGACACGGCACCTCGACCATCGCCTTGGCCGTCTCCACCTCGACGACCGGCTGGTCCACGGCCACGACTTCCCCGACCTCGACGAGCCAGCGCACGATCTCCGCCTCGGTGAGCCCCTCTCCGAGGTCGGGCAGCTTGAACTCAAGCACCTTCGGCATCAGTGCTCCGCCTCCCACTGCAACCGCGCCACCGCGTCCAACACCCGGTCCACTCCCGGCAGATGGTGCTTCTCCAGCATCGGCGGCGGATAGGGGATGTCGAAGCCGGCGACCCGCAGCACGGGCGCCTCCAGATGGTGGAAGCAGCGCTCGGTGACGCGCGCGGCGATCTCGCCGCCGGGGCCGCCGAACCCGGCCGACTCGTGGACGACCACGGCCCGCCCGGTGCGCCGCACCGAGGCGCACACGGTCTCGTCGTCGAACGGCACCAGGGAGCGCAGATCGACGACTTCGAGGTCCCAGCCCTCCTCGCGCGCCGCTTCGGCCGCTTCCAGGCACACCGGGAGGGACGGCCCGTAGGTGAGGAGCGTGGCGCTGCTGCCGGGGCGCCGTACGACGGCCCGGCCGATCGGCTCGACGGGCGCGGGATCCTCGGGCGACCAGTCGGACTTCGACCAGTAGAGCCGCTTGGGCTCCAGGAAGACGACCGGGTCGTCGTCGGCGATGGCCTCCCTGAGCAGGCCGTACGCGTCCTCCACGGTGGCCGGCGTGACGACCTTCAGGCCGGGCGTGGCCATGTAGTAGGCCTCGCTGGAGTCACTGTGGTGCTCGACGCCGCCGATGCCGCCACCGTAAGGCACGCGCACCACGATGGGCATCGCCATCGCGCCGCGGGTGCGGTTGCGCATCTTGGCGACATGGCTGATGAGCTGCTCGAACGCCGGATAGGCGAAGGCGTCGAACTGCATCTCGACGACCGGCCGCAGCCCGTACATCGCCATGCCGACCGCCGTGCCCAGGATGCCCGCCTCGGCGAGCGGGGTGTCGGTGCAGCGGTCCTCGCCGAACTCCTTGGCGAGCCCGTCGGTGACCCGGAAGACGCCGCCCAGGGTGCCGACGTCCTCGCCGAGGACGTGGACGGTCGGGTCCTCGGCCATGGCGTCGCGCATCGCGCGTTGCAGGGCCTGCGCCATGGTGGCGGGTTTCTTGTCGGTGGCGGTGGTCATCACCGGGCCTCGGCTTCCAGCTCGGCGCGCAACTGGGCTGCCTGCTCGCGCAGTTGGCCGCTCTGCGCGGTGTAGACCTCGGCGAACAGGTCCATCGGGTTCAGGGCCGGCTCGGCGTTCATCTGCTCGCGCAGGGCCGCGGCCATGGTCTCGGCGGCCTCGGCGGCGGCGCGTATGCCGTCCTCGTCGATCAGACCGCGGGCGGTCAGCTCGCCTTCCAGGAGGCGGATCGGGTCGTGCTCGCGCCAGGCGTCGACCTCGGCGGAGCCCCGGTAGCGCGTCGCGTCGTCGGCGTTGGTGTGCGCCTCCATGCGGTAGGTGACGGCCTCGATCAGGGTGGGGCCGCCGCCGCGCCGGGCCCGGCCGATGGCCTCGGACAGCACCTGGTGCACGGCCGGTGCGTCGTTGCCGTCCACCAGGCGGCCCGGCATTCCGTAGCCGACGGCCTTGTGGGCGAGGGAGGGCGCGGCGGTCTGCTTGGCTAGCGGCACGGAGATCGCGAAGCCGTTGTTCTGAACCAGGAAGACCACCGGGGCCTGCCAGACGGCCGCGAAGTTCAGCGCCTCGTGGAAGTCGCCCTCGCTGGTGCCGCCGTCGCCGACCAGGGCGAGCGCCACCACGTCGTCGCCCTTGAGGCGGGCCGCGTGGGCCAGGCCCACGGCGTGCGGGAGCTGGGTGGCGAGCGGGGTGCACAGCGGGGCGATGCGGTGCTCGCGCGGGTCGTAACCGGTGTGCCAGTCGCCGCGCAGCAGCGTCAGGGCCTGCACGGGGTCCAGGCCGCGGGCGACGGCCGCGAGGGTGTCGCGGTAGCTCGGGAACAGCCAGTCGCGCTCCTCCAGGGCCAGCGCGGCGGCGACCTCGCAGGCCTCCTGGCCGGTGGACGAGGGGTACACCGCGAGGCGGCCCTGCTTGGTGAGGGCGGTCGCCTGGGCGTTGAAGCGGCGGCCGCGGACCAGCTCGGCGTACAGCTTCAGCATCAGCGGGCGGTCGAGCTCGGCTCCGGTGCCGAGGACCCGGAACGGCTCGGGGTCCGGGAGGAGCGGCGCGGGGTCGGTGCGGGGCCTCCAGGCGGGGGGAGGGGTCGGCCGGTATGCGGCGGCACCGGGGAGCTCTTGGACCGTCATGCCAATGCACCTCCTTGTCGGAGCGGACATCCATGGGTGAGGCGCGACTGTGACGCCCCTCACCTACCGATTGTTCGGTCGTGGACGCATTTTGGCTACAGGCACCTTCAGCCTGTGGACAAACGGTTCTCCACAGCCTGGGATGGGAACAGGTCGTCCACAACAGGAAGGCGGGGGGACATGGCAGCTGAACAAATGGCCACCGGCGAGAACCGGCCGGTGCCGCCCCGGCCGCTGGACCAGATCGACCACGACATCCTGCGCATCCTCCAGACGGACGGCCGGGCCTCGATACGCTCCGTGGCGGACCGGGTGCACGTCTCGCGCGCCAACGCCTACGCACGCATCAACCGGCTCGTCGAGGACAGCGTCATCCAGGGTTTCACCGCGCGCGTGGACCACGAACGGGCGGGCCAGGGCGCTGCCGCGTACATCACGCTCAAGATCGTGCAGAACTCCTGGCGCACCGTGCGCGAACAGCTCAAGGAGCTGCCGGGGGCCGCCCACATCGCCCTGGTGAGCGGCGACTTCGATGTGCTGCTCCTGGTCCACACACCGGACAACCGGGCGCTGCGGGAGCTGGTCCTGACCCGGATCCAGTCCATCCCCGAGGTGCTGTCGACGCGCACGCTGCTGGTGTTCGAGGAGACCGACCTCGACCCGGCGTAGGGCCCGCCCGGCTCGGCGGTTCCGCTCAGTAAGTACGGCTCACGTGCAGTAAGTACGGCTCACGTGCAGTACTTCCTCAGGAAGGCCAGGACGGTGTCCCAGTCGGCCGGCGTGGCCAGGAGGGCCACCCCGTGCGCGGCCGAGCCCTTGACCTGCACGAGCCGGTTCTCCGGGGCCCTGGTACTGGCCGCGCTCAGCTCGCGGGCGGCCGTGGCGAAGGCGCCGTCCTGGGCGCCCGCCATGTAGAGCACCGGGACGTCGAGGCCCGCCACGGCGTCGAGAGCGTCGATCGTGCCGTACTTCTCGGGGGCGGACAGGGAGACCACCGCGTCCGGCTTCAGCAACATGCGGGCGGCCGCCCCGAGCGTGGCGGTGCCCCCCTTGGACGCGCCCATGAGGAGCAGCTTCCAGGCACCCTCGGCGCGCAAAGTGCTCGCCGCGCCCTCGATCTCGGCGGCCTCGTCGACGGTCGTACTGTTGACGGCGAGGACCCGGAAGCCGACCTTGCCGAGTTCGACGGCCTTGTCCTTCCACTGGCAGACGTTCCCGTCCGACTGGTGGGCGAGCACGATCCCGGTGTTGCCGCTGCCGGTCAGAAACCCGCCCACCGGCGCCCCGGTCGCGCTCTTGAAGACGATGGAACCCGCCGCGGCCTGCGCCGGCGTCAGACAGCCGAAATCGTCGCCCTTGGCCGGCGCGGCGGGCGACGGATCGGCCTTCTTGACGGCGGCCCGGGTGTCCTGCGACCGGGGTGCCGCGTCGTCCTTGCCGCTCCCGCCGCTGCATCCGGCCAGCGTCAGACCCGCGAGCAGCACTGTGACGCAACCGGACACGAGGGACGCGGGTGTTCGCAAGGCAGCCATGACCGTGGATGCTGATCCGCTTCGATGCCCCAGTCAACGGCACCGGAACTCAATGGCCGGTCCGCAACCCCTCGAAGGCCATCCGTACGACGGTGTCGGCCACCTGGTCCCCGTCCGCCTCCCCCTCGCGCTGCGGCCGGTACCACTCCACCAGCGAGTTGACCATGCCGAAGAGCAGCCTGGTCGCGAGGCGAATGTCCAGGTCGGCGCGGAGATCGCCGTCCGCGACGGCCGCCTTGAGCAGATCGGCGACCCGCTGGTCGAACTCCCGGCGGCGCTCCATCGCCCAGCGTTCCGTCTTGGTGTTCCCGCGGACGCGCAACAGCAGTGTGACGTAGGGAAGTTCGGCCATCAGGACCTCGACCGTACGTCGCGTGACGTACTCGACCCGCTCGATCGACCGGCCGCGCCCGGCGCCCGGCTCGTCCAGGACGCCGAAGAGCCCTTCGATGGCGCGGCTGACGGCCCGGTGGAGAAGCTCCTCCTTGCCGGCGACGTGATGGTAGATGGACGACTTGGAGATCCCGGCCGCTTTGGACAGGTGCTCCATCGAAGTGCCGTCGTAACCCCTCTCGTTGAAGATCCGGACGGCGACCGTGAGCAGCGTCTCGGGCGTGTAGGTGTCGCGCTTGGGGGTGGTCATGAGCCCGTCTCCTCGTCGCCCGCGTACGCCTGCCGGTAGAGCGCGAGCGAGGGGGCGTAGCGGCCGGTGGGGCAGCGCTCGTGCAGCGCCGAGAGCAGGTCGTACGCCCAGTCCTGGCCCAGGCGCCGGTTCCATTCGACGGGCCCCAGCGGGTAGTTGACGCCGAGCCGCATCGCGGTGTCGATGTCCTCGGGCGAGGCCACGCCCTTGGCGACGGCGTCGGCGGCGAGGTCGACGAGCATCGCGACGGTACGGGCGACGATCATGCCCGGCACGTCCCCGATGACGCTGACCTCCTTGCCGAGCCTCTGGAACAGGCCGACGGCCTCGCTGACGGCCCGCTCGGAGGTGTCCTCGCTCGCGGAGAGCGCGATGCGGGTGGCGCCCCGGTAGTCGAGGGCGAGGTCGAAGTAGACGACGTCGGCGAACTCGACGGACGTCCTGCCGTCGGCGGGGACGAGCTGTCCATCCCCCGGAAGCTCGATGTAGGGGCCGCCCTCGTTGACGGTCTTCACCGCGATGCCGGCCTCGCCCATCATCGCCACGAGATCGCGGGCCGGGCCCAGGTCACCGACCACGGTGACGGCCCCGGGCGCCTCGGCGGGCGGCGCGGTGTGCGGGGCCGGGCGCACCGCCTCCTGGGAGGACGCGCCGGGCGCCTCGTAGGCGTACCAGCCGCGCCCGCTCTTGCGCCCGTGCCGCCCGGACTCGACGAGGCGGCGCTGGGCCAGGGACGGCGTGAACTTGGGGCTCCGGAAGAAGGACTCCCAGACCGAGCGCGTCACCGCCTCGTTGACGTCCTGCCCGATGAGGTCGGTGAGCTCGAAGGGGCCCATGCGGAATCCGCCGCACTCACGCAGCACCGCGTCGATGGTGGCCGGGTCGGCGCCGCGCTCCTCGTGGATCGCGAAGGCCTCCGCGTAGAAGGGCCGGGCGATGCGGTTGACGATGAAGCCCGGGGTGTCGGCGCAGCGCACCGGCGTCTTGCCCCACGCCTTCGCCGTCTCGTACGCCCGGGTCGCCGCGGTCTCGTCGGTGGCGAAGCCGCTGACGACCTCGACCAGCGGGAGCAGCGGGGCCGGGTTGAAGAAGTGCAGGCCGACGAAGCGGCCCGGGTGCCGCAGCTTCCCGGCGATCGCGGTCACCGAGAGCGAGGAGGTGTTGGTGGCGAGCAGGCAGTCCTCGCCGACCACGTCCTCAAGCGCGCCGAACAGCTCCTGCTTGACCGGGAGTTGTTCCAGGACGGCCTCGACGACGAGCGCCGCGTCCGCGAGCTCGGCGAGTCCGTCGGCCGGACGCAGCCGGGCCAGCGCCGCGTCGCGCTCGGCGGCATCGAGCCGGCCCTTGTCGACCAGGCGGCCCAGGCGCCCGGCGAGCGCGTCGGCTGCCTCGCGCGCCCGGCCCGGCACGGCGTCGTAGAGCCGTACGGGGTGTCCGGCGACGAGGGCGACCTGGGCGATGCCCTGCCCCATGGTCCCGGTGCCGACGACGGCGACGGTACGGCTCGGCGCGATCGCTGCGGCGCTGGCGGTTTCGGTCATGAACGCGATCCTCCCCTACGGCTCGCCCAGGGGCCCGGCGGGCCCCCTCCCGGGCCGCACAGCGGGGGCCGCGGGGGGCTTGGCCGGTAGTTGTCCACAGGTTTCCCCGGGCCCCCTTGTCCCGACCGATCGTTCGGTTACTCTAACGATGTCCGGCTCTCCCTGCCCAGCTCGAAGACTCGACGAGGAGTTGCTCCATGCAGCTGACCGAGAAGCACAGGCCCACCCTGGACGGGGCCCTGGAGGCAATCCGCACGCGTGCGTACTGGTCGCCGCATCCGGAGCACCCCAAGGCGTACGGAGAGACGGGCGCCGAGGACGGCAAGGCGGCCTTCGACGCGCTCCTGAACCGCCGCTTCGACCTCGACCAGCCGGGCACGGACGACTGGACGGGCGCTGAAGTCTCCCCCTACGGCATCGAGTTGGGCGTCCAGTACCCGCACCCCGACCTCGACGTGCTGCTGCCCGCGATGCGTGCGGGCATGGCCGCCTGGCGGGCCGCCGGGCCCGAGACGCGGGCGCTGGTCTGTGTCGAGATCCTGGCCCGCATCGGCGCCCGGACGCACGAGTTCGCGCACGCGGTCATGCACACCAGCGGCCAGGCCTTCATGATGGCGTTCCAGGCGGGCGGACCGCACGCCCAGGACCGCGGCCTGGAGGCCGTCGCGTACGCCTACCAGGAGCAGACGCGCACGCCGTCGGGCAGCGCCGCCTGGTCCAAGCCCCAGGGCAAGCGCGAGCCGCTGGAGCTCGCCAAGACGTTCACGCCGGCCGGCCGCGGCATCGCCCTGCTGATCGGCTGCAACACCTTCCCGACCTGGAACGGCTACCCGGGCCTGTTCGCCTCACTGGCGACCGGCAACCCGGTTCTGGTCAAGCCGCACCCGCGCGCGGTCCTGCCGCTCGCGATGACGGTGAAGGTGGCGCGCGAGGTCCTGGCCGAGGCGGGCTTCGACCCGAACCTGGTGGCGCTCGCGGCCGAGCGGCCCGGCGAGGGCATCGCCAAGACCCTCGCGGTGCGCCCCGAGATCAAGATCATCGACTACACGGGCTCCTCCGCGTTCGGCGACTGGCTGGAGACCAACGCGCGCCAGGCGCAGGTCTACACGGAGAAGGCCGGCGTCAACACGGTGGTCATCGACTCCACCGACGACTACAAGGGCATGCTCGGCAACCTGTCCTTCTCGCTGTCCCTCTACAGCGGCCAGATGTGCACCACCCCGCAGAACCTGCTGATCCCCCGCGACGGCATCACGACGGACGCGGGAAAGAAGACCTTCGACGAGGTGGTGGGCGACCTCGCGGCGGCGGTCGGCGGCCTGCTCGGCGACGACGCCCGGGCCAACGCGCTGCTCGGCGCCCTGGTCAACCCGGACGTGAAGTCCCGCCTGGAAGCGGCCTCCGGCCTCGGTGAAGTCGCCCTGGCCTCCCGGGAGGTGACCAACCCCGAGTTCCCGGACGCGGTGGTGCGCACCCCGGTCATCGTCAAGCTGGACGGCGCGAAGCCGGACGCCGAGGCGGTCTACCTCGCGGAGTGCTTCGGCCCGGTCTCCTTCGCCGTCGCCGTCGACTCCACGGCGGACGCGGTCGAGCTGCTGCGCCGCACGATTCGCGACAAGGGTGCGATGACGGTCGGCGCGTACACCACCTCCGAGGAGGTGGAGCGTGCGGTGGAGGACGTCTGTCTGGACGAGTCGGCCCAGCTGTCGCTGAACCTGACGGGCGGGGTGTACGTCAACCAGACGGCCGCCTTCTCCGACTTCCACGGCTCGGGTGGCAACCCGGCGGCCAACGCGGCGCTGTGCGACGGGGCGTTCGTGGCCAACCGGTTCCGCGTGGTGGAGGTCCGCAGGCAGGCCTGAGCCCGCTTCGGCGGGAAGGGGCGGGCTCTCGACCCGGTCCAGCAGGAGCCCGGGGGGCGGGCCCGGTCAGGGGTGGAGCGGGGGCGGGCCCGGTCCGAGGTGGTGCGGGGGCGGGCCCGGTCCGAGGTGCTGCGGGGGCCGGCCCGGTCCGAGATGGTGCGGGGGCGGGCCCGGTCCGAGATGGTGCGGGGGCGGGCCCGGTCCGAGATGGTGCGGGGGCGGGCCCGGTCCGAGGTGCTGCGGGGGCGGGCCCGGTCCGAGATGGTGCGGGGGCGTGTCAGCCGGGGACGACGGCGTGCCGCTGCACCCAGGCGTGCATCGCGATGGCCGCCGCGGCCCCCGCGTTGATGGAGCGCGTGGAGCCGAACTGGGCGATGGAGCACACCAGTTGGGCATGCTTACGGGCTTCCTCGGTGAGTCCGGGCCCCTCCTGGCCGAAGAGCAGCACACAGCGGCGCGGCAGCTCGGTGCGCTCCAGCGGCACCGCGCCGGGCAGGTTGTCGATGCCGATGATCGGCACGCCCTCGGCGAGCGCCCACGCGGTCAGCGACTCGGTGTCCGGGTGGTGGCGTACGTGCTGGTACCGGTCGGTGACCATGGCGCCGCGCCGGTTCCAGCGGCGCCGCCCCACGATGTGGATCTCCTTGGCGAGGAACGCGTTCGCGGTCCGCACCACGGAGCCGATGTTGAAGTCGTGGCCCCAGTTCTCCACGGCCACGTGGAAGTCGTGCCGCCGGGTGTCGAGGTCGGCGACGATCGCCTCGCGCGTCCAGTACCGGTAGGCGTCGACGACATTGCGACGGTCGCCGTGCGCGAGCAGCTCCGGGTCGTAGCGCTCGCCCTCGGGCCAGGGCCGCGGGTGCGGGCCGACCCCGACCTCGGCCGGGCCGAAGCCTTCGTCGTACTGGATGGGGTCGCCGGCCGGGGCGTCCTCGGCCGGGACCGGATGATCGGTGCTGCTCACCCCACGAGCGTACGTGGCCGCCCGGGCTCCTCCGCCCGCTCCCGGCGCTGCGCGGGAAGGCGCGCGCCCGGCCGCAGCCGGCCCGCGTACGCGCCCACCCCGCGCAGGAAGGGCGTCGGCAGGAACACGGCGTCGGCCGCGATCATCGCGAGCGAGAAGAACGGCAGACCCAGCAGGACCGCGATCCCGGCGTGCTCCAGCATCATCGCCACGAGCAGCACGTTCTTGACCCGCCGGTTGAACAGCGTGAACGGGAACGCCACTTGGACCATGACCGTTCCATAGGTGAGCAGCATCACGATCACCCCGCTCGTGCCCAGGAGGGAGGAGAGTTCGGGCCACGGCGAGAAGTAGTCCAGTTTCAACGGGTAGAACAGCGCGGTGCCGTCCTGCCAGCGGCTGCCCTGGATCTTGTACCAGCCGGCCGTCGCGTAGACCAGGCAGACCTCCGCCATGATCACGACCATGGCCGCGTTGTGGACGAGGTTCGCGAGGATGTCGAGCAGCGCCCGCGCGTCGGCGTCGGCATGGCGGCCCACCGCCCACCACAGCCCCTGGGCGGCCCACATGCCCCAGAACACGACCCACAGCCACCACTCGCCGCCGCCGAAGACGCCGGATCCGGACGTGCGCCAGGTGGCGGCCAGCAGTCCGAGGCCGCACACCGCCCACAGCACCGGGCCGACGCGGTCGCGGGCCACTGCGCGCGCGGCGCGCCGCGCATCCAGGGACCAGACCTGCGCACAGCGCGTGAAGACCAGATACATCGCCATCAGATGGATGACGTTGTCACCGCCGTCGCCCATGAAGACGGAGCGATTCTGCAACGACAGCACGCCGATCATGAAGAGCACGGACATCGTGCGGGTGCGCCAGCCGACCAGCAGCAGCGCGCTCGACACGATGGCGAGCGCGTACACGAACTCGAACCAGAAGGTGCTGTCGGTCCAGAGCAGCGCGGTGAAGGCGTGGTTGCCGGACACCAGACGGTTGCCGAGGCCGAAGCTCCAGGGCCCGTCCGGGCCGTACAGCTGGTGGCGGTTGGGCAGCTCGCGCAGCAGGAAGAGCAGCCACGTCGCGGAGAAGCCGATCCGGACGACGGCGCTCTGGTAGGGCCCGAGGGCGGCGGCCGACACCATCCGCACGGCCCGCGCCGCCCGCGTCTCGCCGCCGTCCGGCGCGGAGCCGGACGGCTTGGCGGCCGCGGCGGGAACGGGAGGGGAGGCGGGAGCGGCAGCGGGCGTGGCAGCGTCGGCGCCGGAGGTGGTGTCGGAGGCGGCGTCGCAGGTGGTGTCGGGACCGGGTGCCGGGGGATGAACGGCCGGCGGGGTGGCGGGGGCGGTCCTGGTCGGGCCGTCGTGGTCGTACGTGCTCAACGCTTCGCCTCCGTACGTGCGTCACCGGCGCCCGAGGGCAGGTCGGCCGGGGTCACCGTCCACCACGGCACCTCCCGGTAGGACGGCCGCGTATCGCTCTTCTCGTCGCTCCACGGCGGGTTCTTGACCGAGGTGGTCATGGACCTGACCTGGATCCGGTCGACGGTGCCGCCGTCGCGGTGCGTGCCGAGCCGGAGCACCACGATCCGGCGCAGATACTGCTCGGACAGCTCGCCGCGCAGGCCATTGGCCTTGTTGTCGTCGGTGTGCGACCCCACGAAGAAGTCCCAGGCGCGGCGCAGTTCGTTCTGCTCGGTGTGGCTGGGCAGCGGGTTGTGCCGGATCGCGGCGCCGTCCTGTGCCGAGAAGTCGATCCAGCCGGTGGTCCGGACGCTGCCGTTCGGCATCTTGATCTCGGCGCGCGCTTGGACGTCGATGTTCTGCTGGAGCGGATTGGGCGCGAAGAGCTTCCAGTTCTGCTCGAACTCGGGGTAGATCCAGTCGTCCACGGCCTTGCCGTACTGCTTGCTGACCGTGTTGGGCGGCGCCACGTGCAGGAAGACCATCCCTATGTGCACGCAGGCGATCACGCCGATGACCGCGAGCGCGAGTGCGGCCACCACCTGGAAGCGGAAGGGCAGCCCGGCGATCCCCCGCGAGGAAACGTCCCCGCCGGGGCCTGCGGGGTTGGCGGGGCCGGCCGGCCGGGGGTCGCCGAGGCCGGTGCCGGTGCCGGTTACGGCATCGGCCGGGCCGGAGTCGGGGGCGGCCGGGCCGGGGCCGGGGGCGGCGGCCACGCCCGCGTCCAGCTTCGGCCACGGGGTGCGGCCACGGCCCGGCTGCGCGGGCCCGGTCGGCTCGGCGGGCTCCGCGGGCCCGGTCGGCTCGGCTCCGGACGGCCCCGTGGCGGGATCCGGTGCCCGGTCGGGCGCCGCCCGTGGGGCGGAAGGCGGGTCGGAGACCGCCGCCGAATCGAAAACGGCGTCCTCCGCAGGGCCGGACGCGGTTTCCGTTCCGGCGTCCCCACCCCGTTCGGCCGAACCCCCGCCCCCGCTCCCCGTAGGGCCGACAGTCTCGGCCGCAGTGGCCTTGACCTGCCCGGATTCCGCTCCGTCGGCCTTGCCGCCGGCTTCGGTCCCGTCCTTGTACGAATCCATCCCGCCCCGATCGGCACCCGCTGAGTTATCCACAGGGTTGACACCCTACGGGCCGCCGACTCACCATTGAAGTCATTGAACCGAACGATCGGTCGGTTGGTCCACAACCGCACAGCAGCTCGGCAGGGGGCCGGAATGACCGGAGTGACCGCGACAGCCACGGCAGCCGCAGGTACGGACGCGTCGTACCTGGCGGTGTTCGACGCGGCGGTCGCCGCGGACGAGCGGATCGAGCCACGCGACTGGATGCCCGAGGAGTACCGCTCCACGCTGGTCCGCCAGATGGCGCAGCACGCCCACTCCGAGATCATCGGCATGCAGCCGGAGGCGAACTGGATCACCCGTGCCCCGTCCCTGCGGCGCAAGGCGATCCTGATGGCCAAGGTGCAGGACGAGGCGGGTCACGGCCTCTACCTCTACAGCGCCGCCGAAACGCTCGGCACCAGCCGCGACGATCTGCTCGACAAGCTGCATTCGGGCCGCCAGAAGTATTCGTCGATCTTCAACTACCCCACCCTGACCTGGGCCGACGTCGGCGCGATCGGCTGGTTGGTGGACGGCGCGGCGATCACCAACCAGGTCCCCCTGTGCCGCTGCTCCTACGGGCCGTACGCGCGGGCGATGGTCCGCGTCTGCAAGGAGGAGTCCTTCCACCAGCGGCAGGGGTACGAGCTGCTGCTGGCCCTGTCCCGGGGGACGCCCGAGCAGCACGCGATGGCGCAGGACGCGGTGGACCGCTGGTGGTGGCCCTCGCTGATGATGTTCGGCCCGCCGGACGACGAATCGGCGCACTCGGCGCAGTCGATGATCTGGAAGATCAAGCGTCACTCGAACGACGAGCTGCGCCAGCGCTTCGTGGACATAGCGGTCGGCCAGGCCGAAAGCCTCGGCCTCACCCTGCCCGACCCGGATCTGCGCTGGAACGAGGAGCGCGGCCACCACGACTTCGGCGCGATCGACTGGACGGAGTTCTGGGAGGTCCTCAAGGGCAACGGCCCCTGCAACGAGCAACGGCTCACGCAGCGGCGCCGCGCCCACGAGGAGGGCGCGTGGGTACGGGACGCGGCCGCCGCGTACGCCACGAAGCAGCAGGGGCGGCAGGAGCAACAAGAGCGGCAGGAGCGGCAGGAGCAACAAGGCCGGTCGAGCGAGCCGGGCCAGCCGGGCCAGCAGAAGCAGCACGGACAGCACGGGCAGCACGCGAACGGGGAGGCGACGGCATGAGCACGCACGACTGGCCGCTCTGGGAGGTGTTTGTGCGCGCGCGCCGCGGGCTGTCCCACACCCACGCGGGGAGCCTGCACGCGCCGGACGCCGAGATGGCCCTGCGCAACGCCCGCGATCTGTACACCCGCAGGTCGGAGGGCATCTCGATCTGGGTCGTGCCGTCGAGCGCGATCAGCGCGTCCTCGCCCGACGAGAAGGACTCCTTCTTCGACCCGGCCGCCGACAAGCCCTATCGCCATCCCACGTTCTACGAGATCCCGGAAGGGGTGAAGCACCTGTGACCGCCACCGTCCCGGCGCAGGCCGCCCTCGCCCTCGGCGACGACGCCCTGGTGCTGTCGCACCGGCTCGGGGAGTGGGCCGGGCACGCCCCCGTCCTCGAAGAGGAGGTCGCCCTGGCGAACATCGCCCTCGACCTGCTCGGCCAGGCCCGGCTGCTGCTCTCGCTGGTCGGCGACGAGGACGAGCTGGCCTACCTCCGCGAGGAGCGGGCCTTCCGCAACCTCCAGCTCGTCGAGCAGCCCAACGGCGACTTCGCCCACACCATCGCCCGCCAGCTGTACTTCTCGACGTACCAGCACCTGCTGTACGGCGAACTGGCAGCGGGCGGCGGCGAGTTCGCGCCTGTCGCCGCCAAGGCGGTCAAGGAGGTCGAGTACCACCGCGACCACGCCGAGCAGTGGACGCTGCGGCTCGGCGACGGCACCGAGGAGAGCCACGGTCGGATGCGGCGGGCCGGCGAGGCGCTGTGGCGCTTCACCGGCGAGATGTTCCAGCCGGTGCCCGGCCTGGACCTCGACTGGGGCGAGCTGGAGGCCCGTTGGACGGCTTCGGTGACCTCGATCCTGGGCCGGGCCACCCTGACGGTCCCCGAAGGCCCCCGCACCGGAGGCTGGGCGGCGGGGGCGGGCCGGCAGGGCCTGCACACCGAGCCGTTCGGGCGGATGCTCGCCGAAATGCAGCACCTGCACCGCAGCCACCCGGGGGCGTCATGGTGACCGACACCGCCCCCACCGCCCCCACCCCCCTGGAGACCGAGCTGCGCCGCCTGGCCGGCTCGGTCCCCGACCCGGAACTGCCGGTCCTGAGCCTCGGAGAACTGGGTGTGCTGCGCGCCGTCCATGTCGAGGGCCCGGGCCGGGTGCGGGTCGAGCTCACCCCCACCTACACCGGCTGCCCCGCCGTCGAAGCCATGTCCTCGGACATCGAGCGCGTCCTGCACGACCACGGCATGGAGCACGTATCGGTCGTTCGGGTGCTGTCCCCCGCCTGGTCGACGGACGACATCAGCGCGGAGGGGCGGCGCAAGCTCGCCGAGTTCGGTATAGCTCCGCCCCGCCCGCACACCGCCGAAGGGCCCGTCGCGCTCACCCTGTCGGTGCGCTGTCCGCACTGCGGGTCCACCGACACGGAGCTGCTCAGCCGCTTCTCCTCCACGGCCTGCAAGGCGCTGCGCCGCTGTGTGTCGTGCCGTGAACCGTTCGACCACTTCAAGGAGTTGTAGATGTTCCATCCGCTCCGGGTCAGCGAGGTCGAGCGGCTCACCGACGACGCGGTGGCCGTCACCTTCGCCGTGCCGCCCGAGCTCCGCGAGGCCTACCGGCACGTCCCCGGCCAGCATCTCGCCCTGCGCCGCGGCGTGCGGGGCGAGGAGATCCGCCGTACGTACTCGATCTGCGCGCCCGCCGTGGAGGCGCCGGGGGAGCCGGTGCTGCGGGTCGGCATCCGCCTGGTGGAGGGCGGCGCCTTCTCCACGTACGCCTTCAAGGAGCTGGCCGTCGGCGACACCGTCGACGTCATGGAGCCGATGGGCCGCTTCGTCCTGCCCCCGCGCGCCGGGCACTTCGCGGCGATCGTCGGCGGCAGCGGCATCACCCCGGTCCTGTCGATCGCGGCGACCCTGCTCGCCCGCGAACCGGAGGCGCGGTTCTGCCTGATACGCAGCGACCGCAGCGCCGCGTCGACGATGTTCCTTGAGGAGACGGCCGACCTGAAGGACCGCTATCCCGAGCGGTTCCAGCTGGTCACGGTGCTGTCCCGGGAGGAGCAGCAGTCCGGTCTGCCTTCGGGCCGGCTCGACCGCGAGCGTCTGAGCGGACTGCTGCCCGCGCTGCTCCCGGTGGCGGACATCGACGGCTGGCTGCTGTGCGGCCCCTTCGGCCTGGTGCAGGGCGCCGAGCGGGCCCTGCACGGGCTCGGCGTCGACCGCGGCCGCATCCACCAGGAGATCTTCCACGTGGACGCGGCCCCGGCACCCGCCGCCCCGGCTGCCGCACCCGCGCACGCCACGCTCACCGCGACCCTGGACGGGCGCTCGGGCAACTGGCCGGTGCGGGAGGGCGAGTCCCTCCTGGAGACCGTGCTGCGCGCCCGCGCCGACGCCCCGTACGCCTGCAAGGGCGGGGTGTGCGGGACGTGCCGCGCCTTCCTGGTCAAGGGCGAGGTACGGATGGAGCGGAACTTCGCGCTGGAACCGGAGGAGACGGAGGCCGGCTACGTCCTGGCCTGCCAGTCGCACCCGGCGACGGGGGAGGTGGAGCTGGACTTCGACCGGTGAGGCGGAAGCGGGCTACGGGCGCGCCCACTTGAATGCCTCCTGCGCCGGAGGCGTGAGCGCGTCCTGCCCCGGAGAACCGCCGCCGCACCCCGCGCCCCCGCACCCCGGCACGGCAGGGCAGGGCGCGGCAGGGCAGGGCACGGGGACGACAGGCCTGCCTCCCCCTTCCCGTGAACGGGCCCATTCCCATCCCGTAGAACCTGTTCTATCTTGACGAACCGTCAGATCCGTTCGGGGAGCGCGCTGTTCATGCCGTGGCGCGCGCTCGGCCCGGACGGAACCGGTGCGTGCGGGAGGACTGAGCCGTGGACTTCACCTTCACCGAGGAGCAGCTGGCCGCCGTAGAGGCGGCCAAGGCGGTCTTCTCCGGCGTCGCCCCCGACGCGGTACCCAGCCCCGCGCTCACCGCGGGCGCCGTCGCCGAGGACTTCGACCGCCCGCTGTGGGCCAGGCTCGCCGCGTCCGACCTGCTGAGCCTGGTTCTCGACGCCGAGCACGGCGGGGCGGGGCTCGACCCGATCGCCCTGTGCCTGGTGCTGCGCGAATCGGCCAAGGTCCTCGCCCGGCTGCCGCTCCTGGAGACCAGCGCCGTCGCGCTGACCGTACAGCGGTACGGGCAGGCCGAGTTGGCGCGGGAGCTGCTGCCCGCGATCGGCCGGGGAGAGCTGGCGCTGACCGTCGCCGCCAACGGCCGCACCGGCCACGACGGGGCCGAACTCGCCGTCACCGCCCGCCGGGACGGCGAGCACTGGGTGTTCGACGGCATGCAGACGGGCGTGCCCTGGGCCCCGACCTGCGACCGCATCGCCGTGCCCGCCCACACCGCCGACGGCCACACCGTCCTCGCGCTGCTCCCCCGCGCCGAGCGGGGCGTGACGCTCGCCGAACAGATCTCCACCAGCGGGGAACGGTTCGCCGAACTGCGCCTCGAAGCGGTACGCGTAGACGCGGACGCGGTCATCACCGCGGACGGTGCCTGGGAGTGGCTGCGCAACCTGCTCGCGACCGGAACCTGCGCCCTGGCCCTGGGCCTCGGCGAGGCCGTGCTCACTCTGACCGGTCAATACACCGGAAAGCGCGAGCAGTTCGGGCATCCGGTGGCGACGTTCCAGGCCGTCGCCGTCCAGGCGGCCGACCGCTACATCGATCTGCGCGCCATGGAGGCGACGCTGTGGCAGGCGGCCTGGCGCATCAGCACCGGCGCGGACAGCGCGCTGCCCGTCGCCGGTGATGTCGCGGTCGCCAAGATCTGGGCCTCCGAAGGGGTGCGCCGCGTCGTGCAGACCGCCCAGCACCTGCACGGCGGGTTCGGCGCCGACACGGACTACGCGCTGCACCGCTACCACGCCTGGGCCAAACAGCTGGAGCTCGCACTGGGCTCGGCCGCGGCCCACGAGGAGGCCCTGGGTGACCTCCTCGCCGCCCACCCCCTCGGGCAGCCTGCCTGAGCCGCCTCCGACGGGGTCAGACGACCGTGCCCGGCGCGCCCTGGTCGTCGACGACCTTGCGGCCCGAGGCCTCCCAGACCTGCATGCCGCCGTCGATGTTCACGGCGTCGATGCCCTGCTGGACCAGGTACTGGGTGACCTGGGCCGAGCGTCCGCCGACCCGGCACATCACATAGGCCCGACGCCCGTCCGCCACCGCTTCGGTCACCTCGCCGAAGCGGGCCACGAAATCACTCATCGGCACGTGCAGCGCGCCCTCGGCGTGCCCCGCCGCCCACTCGTCGTCCTCGCGGACATCGAGCACCAGGGCATCGGCCGGGACCTCGGCGACATCCACCGAGGGCAGCTGGGCGAAATTCATGGGTCATGCCTTCTCTCGTACGAACCCGGCAGGTCCCCCGAACGCTACTGCACCAGCTTCGCGAGCTCAGCCTCTCGACCGGCCACCTCCGCCAGCAGCTGCTCGGCGATCTCCTCAAGGAGCCGGTCCGGGTCGTCCGGCGCCATCCGCAGCATCGAACCGATCGCGCTGTCCTCCAGCTCCCGGGCCACCAGCGCGAGGAGTTCCTTGCGCCGGCTCAACCACTCCAGCCGGGCGTACAGCTCCTCGCTCTCGCTGGGCCGCACCTCCTCCGGCGCCGGACCGGCCTCCCACTCCTCGGCCAGCTCGCGCAGCAGCGCCTCGTCGCCCCGCCCGTAGGCGGCGTTGACCCGGGCGATGAACTCGTCCCGGCGCTCGCGTTCCTTGTCCTCCTGTGCCAGGTCCGGGTGGGCCTTGCGGGCCAGCTCGCGGTAGAGCCTGCGCACCTCCTCGCTCGGCCGGACCCGCTTGGGCGGCCGCACCGGCTGGTCGGTGAGCATCGAGGCGGCCTCGGGGGAGAGCCCGTCGGAGTCCATCCAGTCGTGGAAGAGCTCCTCGACGCCCGGCATGGGCATGACCGCGGCCCGGGCCTCCTGCGCCTTGCGCAGATCCTCGGGATCACCACTCCGTACGGCTCTGGCCTCGGCGATCTGCGCGTCCAGCTCATCGAGCCGGGCGTACATCGGGCCGAGCTTCTGGTGGTGGAGCCGGGAGAAGTTCTCCACCTCGACCCGGAAGGTCTCCACCGCGATCTCGAACTCGATCAGCGCCTGCTCGGCCGCCCGCACCGCCCGCTCAAGCCGCGCCTCGGCCCGCTCACCCCCCGCACTGGGCGGGGTGACCTGCGGGTCCACGTCGTTCCGGGCAGTCGTACCGCCAACACCTTCGTCCGTCACCGCTCCAGCGTACGGGCGCCGGCTCAGCCGTCATTCCTCGGCCGGTCGAAGCCGCTGCCGAGCGGCCTCAAGCAGCTGGTCGTAGTTGGATGCGAACAGTCCGGGAAGCGACTTGTCCAGCGTCGCGGCGATGCGGTGGATCGGCGCCCAGACCGCCCGATCGTCGACAACCCGGCCCAGGTCCGTCATCTGCAGCTTCTCCAGCCAGTCCGACAGCACCAGCGCCTCGTCACCCGTCAGCTCGATCGTGACGTGGCTATCACCCATGAACATCCCTCTGGCTCGGCCCCACTTTCGACCACACGAAACCACTGGTCCTCGGCTTTGACCAAACAAACCGGGGGCCCCGCCCCCGCCCCCTCCCCCTCCCCCCTCGGCCCCTCAGACCCCCAGCTCCGCCGACACGCGGCCCGTGCGGATTGCCGCGGTCAGGGTGGCGTGGTCGGCCTCGGTGCGGTCGGCGTAGGTCACCGCGAAGGCGGCCACCGCTTCGTCCAGCTCTTCGTTCTTGCCGCAGTAGCCGGCTATGAGGCGCGGGTCGACGCTGTGGGCGTGGGCCCGGGCGAGGAGCGCGCCCGTCATGCGGCCGTAGTCGTCGAGCTGGCCGGGGGCGAGGGCGGCGGGATCCACGCTGCCCTTGCGGTTTCTGAACTGCCTTACCTGATACGGGAGTTCGTTGAGCGTCGTCCAGCCGAGCAGAATGTCGCTGACCACCTGCATCCGCTTCTGGCCGAGCACCACACGGCGCCCCTCGTGCTCCGGCTCGGGCGTCTTGAAGCCGGCCTTCGCCAGGTGCGGCAGCAGCGCCGAGGGCCTGGCCTCCTTGACCTGGAGCACCAGCGGTTCGCCCCGGTGGTCCAGGAGCAGCACCACGTACGACCGCGTCCCGACGCTCCCGGTGCCCACCACCCGGAAGGCCACGTCGTGGATCGCGTACCGGGCGAGCAGCGGCAGCCGGTCCTCGGACAGGGTGTGCAGATACTGCTCCAGCGAGGCGGTGACCGCCGCCGCCTCGGCGTCGGTCACGCGGCGCAGCACCGGGAGCGCGTCGACGAACCGCCGGCTGCCGTCCGCCACCTGTTCCGTCGCCTTCGCCGCGAAGCGCGCACTGGTGTTGTTGCGGGCCTTCCCGGAGACGCGTTCCAGCGTGCCGAGCAGGTCATGGGCGTCCGCGTGGGAGACGAGCTCCTCGTCGGCTATCGCGTTCCAGGCGTCGAGCACCGGCAGCTTCGCCAGCAGGCGCATGGTGCGACGGTAGGCGCCCATCGCGTCGAACGCGGCTGCCCGGCAGGTCTGTTCATCGGCGCCGGCCTCCCGCCCGGCGAGCACCAGGGACACGGCGAGCCGTTTGACGTCCCATTCCCAGGGCCCGGTCACGGTCTCGTCGAAGTCGTTCAGGTCGATGACGAGGCTGCCGCGGGCGTCGCCGTACAGGCCGAAGTTGGCAGCGTGCGCGTCGCCGCAGATCTGTGCGGCGACGCCGGTGACGGGTGTGCCGACCAGGTCGTGGGCCATCAGCCCGGCGGATCCGCGCAGAAACGCGAACGGGCCGGCGGCCATGCGGCCCACCCGTATCGGGGTGAGTTCGGGCACCCGGCCCGTGTTGGATTCCTCCACCGCGCGGACCGCGTCCGGGCGGTCGGCGGACAGCAGGAGCGAATCGTGCGAGGAGCGCGGGAAGCGTTCCCGCAGCGCCTTGCCCTCGGCCTTGGGTGACACCTGCGTGCGACGGCCTCCCGCCCCGGCCGCGTGCCGGTGGTGGGCGAACCCCGGCACCTGCGGAATCCTCACCCGCCCGTCGTCCACTCCACCCCGCTGTGCCGGAACCGCCGCCTCGACCTCGCCCATGGCGCGCCGCCTCCCCCGTCTCGTACAACGCCCAGACCAACAGACCAAAAGACCAACATCAAGAGTTCAACTGCCCCTGACCGTACAGGCGCTGGCCCAAGGGCGTATCCCCCTGTGGATAACTCTGCCGCCGCCCTGGCCCCGCGGACGTTTCACGTGAAACGGCGGAACGCCCCCGGGCCGCGCGGCACCGCCCCGGGACCGCCGCAGGGCCTCCCTACAGCCCCGCGTCGCGGGCGAGCAGCGCCGCCTGGACCCGGTTCTCGCAGTCCAGCTTCGCCAGGATGCGGCTGACGTACGTCTTCACCGTGGCCTCGCTCATGTGGATCCGCTTGCCCGCGTCCGCGTTCGAGAGCCCCTCGCCGAGGAGGGCCAGCACCTCCCGCTCGCGCTCGGACAGCACGCCGACGCGGCGCCTCGCCTCCTCGGCGCGGGCCGCCGCCCGGCCCGTGGCGAGCTGGTCGACGACGTGCCGGGTCGCGCCGGGCGAGAGGTAGGCGTCCCCGGCCGCGGCGGCCCGCACGGCCCGGATCAGCTCGGCGGGCGCGGTGTCCTTGAGGAGGAAGCCCGCGCCCCCGTGTTCCAGGGCGCGCAGGACGTTCTCGCGCTCCCCGAACGTCGTGAGGATGATCACGCGTGCCGCCGGTACGGTCCGGCGCAGCTCGGCCAGCGCGGCAAGGCCGTCCATCTCGGGCATCTGGATGTCGAGCAGCACCACGTCCACACCGTGGGAGCGGGCGAGTTCGACGGCTTCGCGGCCGTTGGTGGCCTCCGCGACGACCTCGATCGCCGCGTCCGAGGTGAGGATCATGCGGATCCCGGCCCGGATGAGGGGCTCGTCGTCGGCGATCACGACCCTGATGCGAGGTCCCGTCACACCCATCCCG
Organism: Streptomyces sp. CB01201; assembly: GCF_002803085.1. Lineage (GTDB taxonomy): Bacteria > Actinomycetota > Actinomycetes > Streptomycetales > Streptomycetaceae > Streptomyces > Streptomyces hundungensis. The sequence continues at coordinate 80,207 of NZ_NNBJ01000006.1, forward strand.
TTCTGGTCCTGTCCGGTACGTCGCCCCCGGCCACCCCGGTGTCCCGGGCCGTCCCGGGCCGTCCGGTGGCACCGCTAGCGCGACACGTCGTACGACTTCTTCTCGATCAGCTTGCCGTCCTTGAAGCAGAACCGGAACACCGGCTCGGTGTTCAGGTTGTCACCGGTCTCGGAGGACATCAGCACCAGGCACCGGGAGCCTTCCGGTTCGGCGGGCCCCTTTCCGGCGAGACCGGAGACCAGGACGGTGTCGCCGCTCGGCAGTTCCTCGCGGACCGCCGCCTCGGGCGTGCCGACCTTGATCCTGTCGTACTCGGCCGGGTCGATCATGCCCTTCTGGGCCGAGCCGGCCAGGAAGAACAGGCCGACTCCGACCGCGATCGCGAGCAGCACCACCGCCCCCACGGCGATTCCGCACCCCAGCGCGATGCCGCCGCCCCTGTTTCTGGTGCCCATGCCCAGCTCCTTCTCCGCGATGTTCCAGTCCACGACCGGACCACCGTCGCCGAGGGGCGGGGCGGAGGACTGCTGGCGGAAGTCGTCGGGGGCGTCGACGAACGTCGCGGCCTCGGCCGTCCCGTAGGGCAGTACGCCCGCGACGCGGAAGCCGCCGTCTCCGGTCGGGCCGGTGTGGACCATGCCGCCGACGAGCCGGGCCCGCTCGTGCAGCCCGGTCAGGCCCTGTCCTCCGCTGACGACTTCGCCGGCCTGGTCCGCGGCCGTGCGGTCGACGATGCCGTTGACGACCTCGACGACGAAGGAGTCCGGTTCGTAGCGCAGTTCCACCGTGATGGGGGCGCCGGGCGCATGCTTGTAGGCGTTGGTCAGGGCCTCCTGGACGATCCTGTACGCCGCGTGGTCGGCGGCCGCCGCCAGTGGCCGCGGCTCGCCGCCGGCGCGCAGGTCCACGGCGTTCCCGGCGGCCCGCGCGGCCGTCACCAGGGCTTGGATTCCGGCGGTGCCGCGGGTCGCGGGCCGGGCGCCGTCCGGCGCGGCGGGGGCTTCGACACCGTCCCGCAGGATGCCGACGACCTCGCGCAGTTCGTGCATGGCGGCGACCGACGCCTGCCGCAGCACGCCCACGGCTTCGCGCTGGCGGCCGGTGAGTTCGGGGTCCACCTCCAGGGCGCCGGTGTGCACGGAGATGAGGGCGAGCTGGTGGCCGAGGCTGTCGTGCATGTCCTGGGCGATGCGCTGGCGCTCACGCAACCGGGCCTGCCCGGCGACCATGGCGCGTTCGCGCAGGAGTTGGGCGTTGTGCTCCTGCATGGCGCGCAGCAGGGTGCGCCGCTGCGACCAGTACCGGCTGGTGATGCCGGGCACGACGGCGACGGCCAGGAAGAAGAGGGTGCCGAAGACGGTGACGAGGATCGGCTGGGGGATGGGCCACAGCGTGACGAGTGCGAGCACCTCGTAGATGACGAAGGCTCCGCTGAAGGCGACCAGTGCCCGCCCGGCGCCGACGATCCGGCGGCCCGCCGTCCAGGCCGCGACCAGCAGCAGCGGGGTGGCCTCCGAGGCCGTCGCGGACAGGGCGGCGGCCGCGAGCAGCACTCCCGTGGGCAGTGAGCGGCGCAGCAGGGACAGCACGGCGACGGCGAGCGCCACGGCGGTGCCCCGCACGGGGTCCCCGCCGAGCAGCACGACGGCGCCCGCCATGAGGGCCAGGGCGAGCGAGAGCGCGGCCTCGCCGACGATCCGGCGCCGCGACCAGGGCTCGGGCCCCTTCAGCAGGCGCCGGACGCTACGGGCCCTCGATGACACATCCACGCCCGCACCCTAGACAGCACGGACCGGCGCGTGCGGCTCTCTTTCGTCGCGCCTCGCCGCGACGAAGGTCGCGCGCCCCGGGGACGCGGCCGTGTTCAGCGGGGCGGACCGAACCACGTGCCGAGCAGTCCTTCGAGGCCGTCGTCCGCGGAGGTCCAGGCGAGGTAGCCGTCCGGGCGCAGGAGCAGGGCGTCCCGCGCGAGGGGGCGCTCGCCGTGCACGCGCACCGTCCGCACCAGGGGGTCCCAGGCCCGTGCCGCCGCCGCGTGCACGGCACCGGAGTCGGCGTGGTGCAGCAGCAGCGGACGCCCCTCCCGCAGCAGTTCGGTGACGCTTTCCGCGCCGCGGTCCGTCTTGAACCACTGCTGGGGAAGGAACGCGCCGGTCCCCGCGCCCGCGCGGTCCCGGCCCACGGCGGGGACCGCCTCCTGCGCGCTGACGGCGCCGCCGAGGAAGGCGCTGACGTCGTCCAGGGTCAGGAGCCGGGCGAACAGCTCGCGCAGCGGGTCGAGTCCGGGGTCGGGGCGCATCAGGGCCAGCTGCGCGCGGGTGTGGTGGACGACCTGTTCGGCGACGGGGCGGCGTTCGGCGTCATAGGTGTCGAGCAGGGCGTCGCCCGAGCCGGTCCGTACCGCGGACGCGATCTTCCACGCCAGGTTGAAGCCGTCGCCGATCCCGGTGCTCAGGCCCTGTCCGCCGATGGGGAAGTGGATGTGCGCCGCGTCGCCGGCCAGGAAGACCCGGCCGCGCCGGAAGTCGCGCGCGACGCGGGTGAAGTCGCTGAACCTGCTCAGGTACGGGGCCTCGGTCATGGGCACGTCGCGCCCGAGGACGTAACCGACCTGGGCGCGCAGGGCGTCGAGCGTGGGGCGCTCGCGCCGGTCGGCCGGCCCGTCGTCGAAGTTCAGCACACGGATCACCCCCGTCCCGTCGGACTCGGGCCGGCACACCACCCAGCCCCGCGGGGTGCGCTGCCAGCCCCGCGGTGCGGCGCCCGGGTCGGCGAAGCGCACCTGGCCCATCAGGGCGGAGACCGTCGCGGGGCTGGTGTCGGCGGCGAAGCCCGACTGCTCGCGTACGGTGCTGGAGCCTCCGTCGGCACCCACCAGATAGCGGGCCGTGAAGGACGCGGTACCGCTCGGGGTGCGCGCTTCGACGTGGACCCGGTCCGCGTCCTGGGTCACCCCGGTGACCTCGTGGGACCGCAGCACGCGTACGCCGTGGGCCACCGCGCGCCGCTCCAGGAGGCGTTCGAGCTCGGCCTGCGCGAGCTTGAGGATCGCCGTCGGCTCGTCCTGGGGGGCGGCGATGTCCAGGCCCGGTATGCCGGCGAAGTGGAACGGCTGCGGCCCGGCCCGCGCCACGTCCGCCACCCCGTCCAGATAGCCGCGCCTGGCCAGGCTCTGTACGGCTCGGGCGTGCAGGGTGTTGGCCTTCGGCCGGGCCGAGGCGGCGGGCCGTGCCTCCAGGACGACCGCCCGCACGCCGAGCAGCCCGAGTTCGGCCGCGACGAGCATCCCGACGGGGCCGCCCCCGACCACGGCCACCTCGGTGTCAACGATCCGTTCCATGCCGCCCCTCCCGTGCCGGTGCCGCCACATGCTAAGTGGGCCGGGTTCCGCTCCGCCGCCCCGGGGCAGGCCTGAGCAGGCAGGTCAGACGGGCCGTGCAGATCCGCCGGTCCTGCTGGTCCGTGATGACGATCCCGTACGTCGCCGTGGTCCGGCCGCGGTGCACCGGGGTCGCCACGGCCGTGATCGTTCCCGCGTCCGCACCGCGGTGGTGGGTGCAGTTGAGGTCGACGCCGACGGCGATGTGCGCGGGTCCGGCGTGCAGCGCGGCGCCGATCGAGGCGACCGTCTCGGCGAGGACGGCGGACGTGCCGCCGTGCAGCAGTCCGAACGGCTGGGTGTTGCCCGCCACCGGCATGGTGGCGACGGTCCGCTCGGCGGAGGCTTCCGCCAGTTCGATGCCCATGCGCCGGGCGAGTTCGCCCAGCGGGAAGGAGTCCGTCATCACAGGCCCCAGACGTGCTGGCGCAGCGGCGCGATGCGCAGGATGACGCGGTCGGAGCCGATGTCCTCCTGCGGGTAGGGACGGCCGTTGTACCGCAGGGCCAGTTCGTCGATGTGGGCGCGGGCGGTGGGCCCGGTCTCCTCCGCCACCACCCGGCCGCGCACCTCCGCGTAGACGTAGGGGTTGTCGCGCTTCCAGATCATGAGGGTGGCCCGGGGGTCGCGCCGCAGGTTGCGCACCTTCTGGCGCGCCACCTCGCTGTTGATCACCAGCAGATCTCCCTCGGCCGCCACCCACACCACCTGGGACTGCGGAGTGCCGTCGGGCATCAGCGTGGTCAGGGCGGCGAAGTTGGGGCCGAGGGCCAATTCGCGGACCGCCGGCTCCAGCGGGCGGAAGGCGTCGTCGTGGGTCATCGCTCGGATTCCTTTCCGGCCGTCAGCGGCCGATGATCACCTTGGGGTCGCCGGTCGACCAGACGTTCTCGACGTGCACCCGGCGCATCCGCCAGCGGGCGCCGTCGGGCACCAGGTCGACCGCGTAGAGGTTCTTCAGGAGCAGCTGCCGCGTGTGGTCGGCGCTCGGCAGGTGCTGGGCCTCGACCAGTGCGGTGAGGCGGGCCCCGTCGTCGTCGATCCGGGTACGGCAGTTGGAGACGGTGTGCGTGGTGTCGAGCGGCACGGCCGGGTCGAGCACCACGTCCGCGATCACGGCGCGGCCCGTCATGAGCGGCAGGTCGAGGCCGAGCCGCCGGGCCACCGGCCGGAAGTCGAAGGTGGCGTCCTCGGTGAACGCGGACTCCAGGAGCGAGCGGTCCCGCAGGTCGCGGCCGAGCGCGAAGCGGTACAGCGCGTCGATGACCTCGGTCCGGTCGACGAGTTCGCGGAGCACCGCGTCGCCCTCGTGCGACGACAGGGCCTGTGGTCGGGTCACGTACATGGGAGCGTCCTGCTTTCTCGATCGTGGGTCAGTGCGCCGGGGGGCGGAACCCGGCGCGCAGCACGGCCCGGCGCGGCTTGCCGGTCGGGGTGCGGGGAATGTCGGCGGCGGCCATCGGCACGACGTGGGCGACCCGCACGCCGAACCGGTCCAGGACCAGCTCCGCGATCCGCGGGCCGGCCTGCTCCGGCGCCGGTCCTTCGGGGCGCAGCACGCAGAAGACGGCGAGTTCACCGTTGTCCAGGACGCAGGCCGCGGTGCCGCCCGCCTCGACGAAGCCGAGCGCGTCGACCTCGGCCTCGATCTCGTGGCCCTGGCAGCTGCGGCCGTCCTGGGTGATCAGGTCGTCGGCGCTCCCGGTCACGGTCAGTGCCCCGTCGCGCACGAAGGCCATGTCCCCGGTGCGGAACCAGCCGTCGGGCGTGAACGCCCGCCCGCTCAGTTCGTCTTCGCCGTAGTAGCCACTGAAGACCGGCGCCCCCTTGACCTGCAAATGCCCCAACTCGCCCAGCGGGAGCACCTGTTGGGAGTCGTCCACGACCCGGACGCTGACTCCGGGGTGGGGCCGGCCCACCGGCACATGGCGGTCGCTGTCGCGGACGGAGTCCAGGTCCATGCGGTGGTCGACGACACCCGACGAGGTCTCGGACATCCCCCAGCCGGGGCGCATGGCATCGCCCGGCATGCCGTGCGCGGCCAGCGCCGCCACGGCCCGGCGGACCGTGCGCGGCCGTACGGGCGCGCCGCCGTTCATGACGTACCGCAGACAGCTCAGGTCCCAGCGGCGCTCCCCGGTGCGCCCGGCGTCCGCCAGGCGCGCGGTGAGCGCCTCGAAGGCGGAGTTGGCGGCCCAGGTGGTGTCCACCCGGTGGCGGTGGACCACGTCGAGCCAGCGCAGCGGGTCGGCGAGCACCCAGTCCCGGGGGGCGTGGATCTGAGTGGCGGCCGTGACGACGTCGCGGATGTGGAACATGACGAGGCCGCTGACGTGGTCGAGCGGCATCCAGTTGAAGGTGACGCTGTGCGGGCCGAGGTCATTGGCGCGGGCCGTGCCGTGGGAGCGGCCGAGCACCTGGCCGTGGGTCAGCGCCACCGCCTTGGGGGTGCCGGTGCTGCCCGCCGTCAGGACCAGGACGGCGGGGGCCGACCGGCGGTCCGCGTCCGCGTCCCACCGGGCCGGCCCGGGGTGGCGCAGCCCGCTCGGGTCCCTCAGCAGGCGGGCACCGCCGAGGCGGCGGCAGATCGCGTCCACCGCCGGGGCGTCCAGGGCCCGGCTGACCGGGACGGGCACGAAGTCGCCGAGCACACAGGCCCAGAACGCCCCCAACAGGGCTCTGTCGTCGGCCGGTTGAAGCACCACGAGGTCGCCCGGGGCCGTTCCGGTCGCCCGCAGACCGCCCAGGACGCGGGCGGCGTCGTCCAGCAGTTCGGCGTAGCGCAGCAGGCTCTCCCGGCCCTCGCCGTCGATCAGCCGGATCGCCGGCTCGGTGCGCAGCCGGGCGGCCCGGGCCAGCGCCTGCGCGAGGGAGGTCACCCCCGGGTCGGTCAGCTCGCCGCCGTGCAGGACCGACTCGCCGCTCGCCTCGTGAACGCGCGGCTCGGGCACGCGCGTCTCCTGAACAATCCGCACTGGGTCACACCTCTGGTCTCGGACGGCGCGCACACGCACCCGGGACCGGCCGTGCAGGGCCGGTCCCGGGTGGGTGGCGCGTAGGTCGGTCAGTTGCCGGCGGTCTGCCGCGCCCGGCGCTTCGCCGCCCCGCGCAGCGCGGAGACCAGGGCGAGCACCATGGTGACCGCGGCGATGCCCGTCACCACGTACACACCGTCGCGGTAGCGGTCCATCAGGGACGCGGCGGCACCGGCGCCCCGGCCGGCCTTGTCGTCGACGGCCATCGTGGCGGTGACCACGGCGAGCACGACGGCCGCGCCCACCTGGTAGCCGGTCTGGAGCACACCGGCGGCCAGCCCCTGCTCGGAGTCGGCGACGCCGGACGTTGCCTGGACGTAGGCGCCGGTGAAGGAGAACGGGAAGGCGACACCGATGAGGAGCATCGTCGGCAGCATGGTGGCCACATAGCCGGAGTCCGTGTCGGCCTGGAGGAACAGCAGGTAGGCCCCGGTGTAGGCGACGAAGCCCGCGAAGATCATCCAGGCCGGGCCGAACTTGCCGACCAGCTTGCCCGTGTTCGGGGCGACGGCGGCGATGAGCAGGCCGGCGGGCAGGAAGGCCAGGGCCATCTCCAGCGGGGACCAGCCGCGCAGCGTCTGCATGTAGAGCGACCCGACGAACTGGAAGCTCATGTAGGTGCCGAGGATCGCGGCGGCGGCGAGGGCGGCACCGACAAGGCCCTTGTTGCGCAGCAGTCCCAGGCGCAGCAGCGGCTCCTTCACCCGGAGTTCGACGGTGACGAACACGGCCAGCAGGACGGCGGTGGCGGCGAACTGGCCGATGGTGCGGGCGCTCGCCCAGCCGAAGGTGGGGGCCATGACGATGGTGTAGACGAGCAGCAGCATCGCCGCGGAGACGGTGACGGCGCCGACGATGTCGTAGCTCCGCCTGCCGGGCGCACGGGCCGCGTCACGCGGAACGAGGGCGGTGGCGCCGAAGAAGACGGCGAGGGCGACGGGGACCGGGAGCAGGAAGGTCCAGCGCCAGCCCAGCTCGGTGAGCAGACCGCCGAGGATGAGGCCCAGCGAGAAGCCGGCGGCGCCACACGCCGTGTAGATGCTGACGGCCCGGTTGCGCGCCGCGCCCTCCGGGAACGTCGTCATGATGATGGCGAGACCGGCCGGAGCGGTGAAGGCGGCGCTGGCGCCCATGACGAAGCGGGCCGCGATCACCAGGGCGCCGTTGTCCGCGATGCCGCCGACGAGCGAGGCGAGCGCGAAGACCGCGACCGCCGAGAGCAGGATCCGGCGGCGGCCCAGCAGGTCCGCGAGGCGTCCGCCGAGCAGCAGGAAGCCGCCGAAGCCGAGCACGTAGGCGCTGACGACCCACTGCACGGAGGCGGTGGACATGTGGAGGTCGGACTGGATGGGCGGCACGGCGATGCCGACCATCGCGTTGTCCAGCGCGTCGAGGAACATCGCGCCGCACAGCACGATCAGCATGCCCCACAGCCGGCCGCCCCAGCGGCCGTCGGTCTGCTCGGGGCCCGGTTTCCGTGCGGATGCGACGTCCAGGTCGATTGCGGGTTCGGTCGTGGTTGCCATCAGGCTGGTCCCAATTCCTTCGTCGGTGATGGTGGGGATCCGGCGGCGGGCCGGTGGGGGTCGGCGGTCAGACGACGCTGCCGACCGTGTACGCGTTCTGCGGAGTGCCGCCGAGCAGATGGGCGCCCGCGGACTGGATCACCTGGTCCTGGGCGATGACGTGCTGGCACATCGTGTTGAGGTCGCGCAGCCAGCGGTCCAGCGGCGAGGGCCGGTACACGGCCGGGGTCGCCACCAGGTCGAAGAGGCGGGCGACGACATCGCGCGCGGTGCGGAAGGCGCCCACCCGGGCGAGCACGGAGGCCACCTGCTCGTCCGGGGTCTGCCGGCCGCCGGCCTCAAGGAGCTCCCACTGCTCGCGCAGCGAGCCGTAGACCGCGTAGCGGGCGGCGCCCAGGTCCATCTCGGCCTGGGCGATCACCGTCTGCACCCGGTAGCTCTCGGCCCAGGGCGTCTGCGCCGCCCGGTCGAAGCGGGTGGCGGCCATCTCGCGGACGTGGTCGAGCGCGGCGCGGGCCACGCCGAGCGGCACGCCCGGCATGTTGCGCAGTACGGCGTCCGAGGTGGCCGCCGCGCCGGTGACGCGCGGTGTGGCGAAGCTGAAGGTGTGCTCCTCGGGCACGAACAGGTCCCGCACCGTGTAGTCACGGCTGCCGCTGCCGCGCAGGCCGGTGGTGTCCCAGGTGTCCTGGATCTCGAACCTCTCCTGCGGCGCCACCACGATCCGCCAGTGCGGTCCCTCGCCGGTGCGGGGGTTGGTCTCCAGCTCGCCGTCGACGGTCACGAGCACCCCGCCGACGACCCACTTGCTGTGCGTGATGCCGCTGCCGAAGAACCACTGGCCGCTGACCCGGTAGCCGCCGGGCACCCGCTCCGCCCGGCCCATCGGCATGATCGCGCCCGCCGTGACGACGTCCGGGTCGTCGAACAGCTCGCGGGCGACGGCCTCGTCGAGGAAACCGGCGTAGATCGGGGTGTCCATGCCGATCATGGCGCACCAGGCGGCGGAGGCGTCGCCGACCGCGAGGGCCTCGATGACCTCCGTCTGCTGGACGGCGTCCAGTTCGGGGCCGCCCCAGGAGGCGGGGACGGCCATCCGGAAGACACCGGTGCCGCGCAGCAACTCCACGATGTCCTGCGGAAGTTGGCGGTTGTCCTCGATCCGCTGGGCATTCTCCCGCAGGATCGGGGCGATGGTCTTGGCGCGGGCCAGGATGTCCTCGGCCGTGCGGGGGGCCACCGAGGTCTCGGGGGCGTCCAGGATCGTCATGCGGCGTTCTCCCAGCGTGCGTGGTGACAGTGACGGGGTACGGGAAGGGGGGTGCGGGATGCGGGGGTTCGGGATGCGGGGGTTCGGGATGTGCGGGATGCGGGGGTTCGGGATGTGCGGGGGCGCGGGGGTACGGGAGGCCGGCCCGCGGCGCCGGTCTCAGGCGTAACGGCCGGGCGCGATGGCCTGGTTGGGGTCGAGGGCGGCCTTGATGCGGCGGCCGAGTTCCCGGGCGCCCGGATCGACGGCGAGCGCGTCCGCGTAGCGGGTGTGCTCGATGTCCAGGCGGTAGGGCAGATAGCCCTGCGCGGTGAAGAGTTCATGGACGCGGTCCAGGGCCCGGTGGGCGCGGGCCGACTCGTCCGCGTCGGTGCGGTCGAACTTCATCGTGACGACGCAGTCGACGACGTCCGCGTCGAGCGCGTTGAGGGTGGCACCGCAGCGGATGCCCGTCTCGGCCCGTACCCGGTCGAGGAGTTCGACGGCGCGGGCGAGGTCGGTGCCGGTGAACGGCACCAGCGGCAGGAAGAACAGGAAGCCGCCGTCCGGGTCGATCCGGCCCGCGGGACGCCCCATCTTCGCCTCGAACAGGGCGTCACCGCGGTCCGGGTCACCGGCGTAGGCGCGCTCGACGCGGACGGCGACCTCGTGGTTGGGCGCGTCGGGGTCGGTCGCGTCGGTGGTGGACACCTCGGTGAACAGGCCCGACGCATGGGCGGCCGCGACCACGACGCCGGTCATCGCGGTGACGGACTCGGGAGTGCCGTCGACGCACACATGGAGCAGGAAATCGTCCCCGGTGTGGCCGTAGGCCCGCGCCGCGGCCGGGTTGTAGGCCTTGACCACGCCGCTGGCCAGCCCCTGGGCGACCCATCGGCGCACCTCGTCGAGGGCCGCGGCGATCGTGTCGGCGGCGAAGCCGAGCCGGACGACCGTCAGCGCCTCGGGGCGCGGAAGCAGCCGGACGGCCGCCGCCGTCACGATCCCGAGGTCGGACTGGACGAAGGTCTGGAGCAGGGACGGGCCCAGGCCGTACGGGTAGACCGGCGTCGAGCGATCCGGCCGCGGCCACCAGCCGACATGCACCAACTCGCCGTTGGGCAGCGCGACTTCGAGGCCCACGAGGTCCTCCACGCGCTGGTGGCGCAGCCCTACGCCGCGGTCCAGCGCATTGCCGACCACGCCGGTGTGGGCCGACGACACGGTGACGTTGATCATGCGGTCGGTGTCGCGCAGCGCATCGGCCAACTGCGCCTGGGTGACGCCGGGTTCGACGACTGCCCAGCCCTCGTCGGTGTTGAGCTCGCGGATCCGGTCCAGGCCGCTCAGATCCAGCACCACGGCCCCGTCGCGGGCCGGCTCACGGGAGCCGAGGCCCCAGTTGCCGCCGGTGCTGTAGGCGTGCAGCGAACCGGATCCGGCGGACTCGCCGTGGATCCCGACGATCCGGCGGACTTCGTCCGCCGTACGCGGCCGCAGGAGACCGCGTATCTCGCGGGAGCGGAAGAGGCTCGCGTTCGGGCCCAGGGTGGCCGCGGACGTGTCGGAGCCGACGGAGGGGGCAGGAGCAACACGGTCGGCTCCGGCCGCCCGGGCCGCCGGGCCGAGGACGTCCTGTCCGGTGGTGGCAGAGCTGAGCACGGTCATGGAAGCACCTCGGGGTTCCCTCGTCTCCGGGCCTGATCGGCTGGTCGGTGGCGACGCTAGAGAACAAGCCGAGGCGTTTCTTTCTGGATCGCGCACGCACTGTGCCTGGTTCGCGCACGCGCATCCGGGAGGGACGCGAATCAGCCAAGAGCGATCACTGCGGGCCCGTACGCCAATACAGACCTTTGCGCTGGTTTTATGATCGTGAAGACGGCCGCCGGGGAAGTCCGTGTCGCGCCACGAGGCTTCCGGCCTCCCCCAGGTCGTGCCCACCCCCACCAACTGGAGCCCCCCATGAAACAGGAACGTGCCGTGCGGACTCGGCGGGCGCTCCTCCAGGCTGCATCGGAGACCTTCGAGCGCCACGGCTACGACCAGGCGCGGCTCTCGGACATCAGCACCGGGGCCGGGGTCAGCGTCGGCGCGCTGAACTTCCACTTCAAGACCAAGGCCGCGGTGGCCGAGGCCGTGGAGAACGAGGCGGTCGGCACGCTGCGGCGCGTCGCCCGGGCCACGGGCCGCCACGAACAGGCGCTTCAGCGGCTGACCGACATATCCCACACCCTGGCCGACCGGCTGATGCGCGATGTGGTGGCACGCGCCGGTCTGCAATTGAGCTACGCGGCGAAGGACCGCACCAGCCTGGACCTGCTCCAGGAGTGGCAGGGCTGTGTCCAGCAGCTGATCGCGGAGGCGGCCGACCAGGGTTCGCTCGCCAGGACGGTGGACCAGCAGGAGCTGGCGGCCACGATCGTGGCCGCCACCACCGGAATCGAGGCGCTGGGCCGGCGCAACAGCGAGTGGCTCTCGCCGCCGACCCTCACCGCGTTCTGGCGCCTGATGCTCCCTCAGATCGCCACCGAGGACGTACTGGAGGAGCTGATGCCGGCCGGCAGCCCTTATGCCCGGCCCGAGCCGGTCCCGCTGCCCGCGGCCGTCGGCCCCGAGGACTCCCAGGAACCCGACGAGCCGGCGGAACCCGGCGAGGCGGACAGCCTGCCCCGGCGGGCACCGCTCAACGGGCCGGCCGGAGATCGGCGGAAGCGGACCGCGTGAAGGCGCTCCGGTGGTCGGCGGCCCACTCCTCGTAGGAGCGGGGGGCGCGCCCGGTGATCTCCCGTACGGTGTCGCAGACCCGGGCCTTGGCCCCGTCCCGCTGCCGTGCCGCGCTGTCCAGGAGTGCTTGCACGATCGGCGCCGGATATCGGCGCGACAGCGCGTCCCGGGCCGCGTCGAAGTCCAACTCCTCGCATCTGAGCGGCAGTTCGAGCACGCGCGCCAGCGTCGCGGTCTGCTCCACCGCCGTGATCGCGGTCGGTCCGGTCAGGGTGTACGTCCGGTGCGCGTGCCCCGGCCCGGTCAGCGCGTGGACCGCCGTCTCGGCCACGTCCCGTGGATCCACGCAGGCGTTGGCGGACGTCCCGTACAGGGCCCGCACGATCCCGGCCTCCTGGATGGACGTGCGCCAGGACAGCGTGTTGGACATGAACGAGCGGGGCCGCAGGATCGTCCACTCGCACCCCGAGGAACGCAGGATCCGCTCGTTCTCCCGCTGCCGGCGGGTGATCCCGTCCCGGGCCGCGGGGTCCTCGACGGCGGCGGCCGAGAGCTTGACCACCCGCTCGACGCCGGCCGCCCCGGCCGCCGCCAGGAACCGCGCGTCGTCCCCCTCGGCCGACGGAACGGTGACCAGGAAGGCGGCTCGCACTCCGCGCAGGGCCCGGCGCAGGGAGGACTCGTCGGCGTAGTCCCCCCGCACCACCTCGGTGCCCGGCGCGGTGACGGTGATGCGCCCGGGGTCGCGGGTCAGCAGGCGCACCGGGTGCTCGGCCGCCAGCCGCCGGGCCACGACCCGGCCGATCGTCCCGGTCGCTCCGCCGACGAGGATCACATCGACCGCCCGCCGGTGCCCACGAGCGTGCCCGCCTCGACCGGCGGGTCGAGGAGCGCGCGTTCCTGGAGCGTCGCGGAAAAAACCGGTGCTCCGTTTTGTTCTCCGCTGATGCGAATGCCACCGTCTGCGGCCGGACGTTCGGCGCGTATCAGGCACGGGACGTCGAACTCCGCGTAGCGCTGGAAGGTGATCTCGCCGCCGGCCGGGACGAAGGGCGTCGGCGACCGCAGCGCGGACGCGGCCTGCCGGGCCGCCTCAAGCAACAGCATGCCGGGCACGTGGTCCTTGCGGCCCTGGAAGAGCACGGGATGGGCGGTGTCCACCCGCAGCAGCCATTGGCAGGGGTCCGGCGTCGGCGCTATCAGGACGTCGTCGGCCCGGGTCCGCCCGGCCAGCAGCGGCCTGACGGGGGCGGCGGGGGAGACCCAGGAGCGCGGGACCGCGCGGTCGCCGCGCAGCCGGACATAGGTGCCGGGGTTGATGAACTCCGCGTCCACGTCCCCCCGCGCCACCACGTTCCCACCCCGGCGCACGGTCATGGCAACCTTCATGGACCGGGGACGCAGCCCCCGCCAGACGATGTCGGAGCACCGGACCAGGATGTCCACGTCAGCGGGCCAGGCGTCCACCCTCAGCAGTTCGGGCACACAGGAGTAGCGCAACTTGCTGAGCAGGAAACGATATTCGAGCGGCAGGGCGTAAGCGGCGTGGACGATCAGGATGCCTGCCTGACGCATGGTCTCGGCGACCAGGAGCGGATCGTAGGTGAGATCGACGGACGGGGTGAAAGGGTGCGCTCCGGGCCATCGCCCGCTGACGGCGAACGATCCCTCGGCCGCCGTGCGCTGCCAGTCGGTGACGAAGGCGTCCTCGCCCCTGGCCCGGTGCACGAAGGCCAGGGGCACGCCGGGGCGCCCCATTTCCCCGCGTTGTTCGCTGATGGTGCACTGTGCCGCATCGGACATGATGCCCCCCAAGTCCTTATGCGCCCGTGCGGCTCCCCGCCACGAAAAAATACAGGCGCACTGGTTTTTTTAGAATGATGCACACAGTCGTCGCAGGATTCAAGATCCAATTTTCAACAGGAGGAGGCATGGCAGTGCAGGACCGCGCCATCCGCACGCGCAGGGTCATCCTGGAAGCCGCTGCGTCGGTCTTCGAGAAGCGGGGGTTCGAAGCCGCCACCATTTCCGAGATCTTCGCCACCGCGGGCGTGACCAAGGGAGCGCTGTACTTCCACTTCCAGTCCAAGGAGGACCTGGCCCTGGGGGTGCTGTCGGAACAGGACTACACGCTGAAGGTGCCCGCACGGGCGTACAAGGTCCAGGAGCTGGTGGACGTCGCGATGCTGCACGCCCACCGCATCATGACGGACCCGCTCGTGCGCGGCGCCGTGCGGCTCTCCATGGACCGCAAGGCCCAGGAGCTGGACCGCGGGGGTCCGTTCATCCGGTGGAGCGAGGTCGCCCTCGACCTCCTGGACGAGGCCCGGTCACGGGGCGAGCTGCTCCCCCATGTGGTCACCTCGGAGACCGCCGCCACCTTCGTCGGCTCCTTCGCGGGCGTGCAGTCGATGTCCCAGGCGGTGGGCTACGCGGACCTCACCGAGAAGGTGAGCTGGCTCCTTCGGCACATCATCCCGTCCGTCGTGGCGCCGCCCCTGCTGATGTCGCTCGACCTGTCGCCGGATCGCGGGCGCGATGTGCACAGGGAGGTCCTGGAGAACCCGCCGCCCGCCGACCCGCCGCCCACCGGGCCGGAGAACGGTGATCCGGAGAACGGCGATCCGGAGGACGGCGCCCCGGGGAACACCGGCCCGGGGAACGCGGAGCCGGCGGCGCCGAGCCGTGCACCGCGCCGGGCATCCGCCCCCCGGTCCCGGCAGTGAACCGAGCCGAGCGATCAGCACGGCGGACACCGGGCGCTCACCTCGCGCTTGGCCCTCAACTCCCTTGCAGGGAGGGCATGTTGACGTCGCCAACACTCGCAGGGCGGGCGCGGGCCGCCGCGGCGGCCCGCCGCATGGCTCCGGTCACCGGCTCGGTGCGCCCGGTCATCATCGCGATCTGCACGGCCGCCTGACCGATCAGCATCGGCAGTCCGTCCACGGCCCGGCCGCCCCGCGCGGTCACGGCGGCCACCAGCGGCGTCGGTGCCACGCCGTAGACCACGTCAAGCAGCGCGGCACCCGGGCGGGCGAGGTCGCGGGCGAGCGCGTCGGCCGCGCCCGGCGGGAGGGTGGAGACCGTGAGGGCGGCGCCGGCGGCAAGCCGTCCGGCCCGGTCCAGGGTGTGCACCCGCAGGTCCAGGCCGAGGCGGGCCGCCACCTCGCGCAGCCGTGCGGCGCGGGCCGGTTCGCGCACCATCGCGTCCACGTTCCGCGCACCGAGCGCGTGCAGCGCCGCCAGGGCGGAGCACGCGGTGGCGCCCGCGCCGAGCAGCAGCGCGCCGTCCACCCGCGGCGGCGCGAGGTGCTCCAGCGCGGCGACGAGTCCGGCGACGTCCGTATTGGCGCCCTCCCAGCGGCCGTTCGCGCGGACGAGCGTGTTGACGGCGCCGGTGACGGCCGCCTGCTCGGACACCGCATCGGCGAGGTCGAGCGCCGCGTACTTGAGCGGCATGGTCAGCGAAAGGCCGACCCATGAGTCGTCCAACTCGCCTACCAGGTGCGGCAGTTGCTCGGCACGGCAATCGATCGCCGTATAGCGCCAGTCGAGGCCGAGCGCGTCGTACGCGGCCCGGTGCAGCACCGGTGAGAGCGAGTGCGCCACGGGGGACCCGAGGACCGCGCAGCGCGGGCGGGGGGCGGTGGGGCGAGCGGGGCGCGGGGAGTTCAAGGCGGTCACCGTTCTTCGGTCGGGGCACCCACGGGTGGTGGCGTGGAGGGCCTGTCGGCAGTGTGCACGCGAGTCCGTCCCGGACCGCCGTCCGGTGGGTCCAGGGATCGCAGTTTCCGATACCGGTTGGAAACCAACGCTGGAGATTGTTTTATCGACAGGACCTCTGCCGGTGACGGACGCCTCCCGGGATCGATGGGGAACAGCGTCCCGGCCGACAACGCGGGTGCACCGACCATGGAGTAGCCACATGATCAACCTTGATGACATCCGCCGGCACGCCGCCGGCTGCCCCGGGGGAGTCGCGCTCACCGACGGGGAGAAGCGGCTCACCTGGCAGGAGTTCGCCGAGGCCGTGGAGCGGGTGGCGGCCGGCCTCGCCCGGCGGATCCCGCGGCAGGGGCCCGTCCGCTCGGTCTTCCTGGCGGACCGGGGCTGGGAGCTGGTGGTCGTGATGGCCGCCTGCGCCACCCTCGGGGTCTCCTGCACCGGTCTCGACCCGGCCGCGGACACCGATCGGCTCACCCACGTCCTGGACCGGCTCGAACCCTCGCTGGTGTTCACCAGCGGCGCCCACCGCCCGGTCCTCGACCGGTGCCTGTGGCCGGCCGGCTCCCAGGCCCTGCACATCCTGCTCGACGGCCCGGTGACCGAGCGCACCCCGGGCCAGCGCACCGGGCCGTGCCTGGTCGGCCTCCCCGAACTGCTCGGCACCCCGCCGCTCACCGAGCTGCCCGACGCCCGGCCCTACGAGTCCTTCGCGATGGCACCGGACCACGACCTGACCCGGGTCGCGGTCCGACGCAACCCCGGCGAGCAGCGTCAACTGGTCGATCTCGTCGACGAGTTCGGCTTCGACTCCACCGATGTCCATCTGCTCGCGGCGCCGCTGTGGCAGCAGACCGCGCAGGACCTGACCCGGGCGATGCTGGTGCTGGGCGCCCGCGTCGTCATCGGCCCCGAACAGGACCCGGCCGCCCTGGCGGCCACCGTGCGCACGGCCCGGGCGACCACCGGCGTCATCGCACCCACGACGCTGTCCGAACTGCTCGCGCACCCGGATTCGGCGGGCCTGGCCGACACCGGACGGCTGCGCTGCCTGGTCACGCCCGGCCGGCACGTGGGCCGTTGGGTGGTGAACGCCGCCTGGGAGCGCCTGGGCCCCGCGCTCCACCTGGCGCACTGCTCCCCGGAGACCGGCCTGACCGGCATCATGACGCCGGAGGAGTCGCTGGTCGTGCCGATGCGCTCGGCACGGCCCACGCTGGGCAACACCGTCGTCGTCCTGACCGAGCACGACGAGGCCGCCGCCCCCGGCGTCACCGGGCGGGTGGCCGTGGCCGGGACCCGGGTGATGGACGGCTACCTGGACGACGACGGTCCGCGGCGCTTCCTCAGCCTCGACATCGGCCAGGGTGAACAGCGCTTCCTCGTCACCGGCGAACTGGGGCACCTGGACGAGCAGAGCCGTCTGGTGGTGACCGGCCGGGCCGGCGGGGCGCCCCTGCTGGAGCGGGACACCGCGGTGGACGCGGCGCTGCTGCGCCTGGAGGCCGACCTGCTCAACCTGCCGTGCCTGCGCGACATCGCCGTGATGCGGGTCAACCACCCCGAGCTCGGGGACAGCCTGGTGGTGCCGTTCGTCGCGGTCGCGGTGGGCCGCGAGGCGACCGGGGTGAAGGCCCTGACCGCCACCTGCGCCCGCCGGCTGCCGTCACTGGCGACCCACGTCCTGGCCGTCGACGACATCCCGTACAGCCCGACGGGCCGGATCAGGGAGACCGAACTGCTCGACGCGGTCGTCCCGATCATCGCCCTGAACCTCCAGTTGGAACAGTCCATGCACCAGGAGATGTCCTCATGAGCACCGCCCTCGACGAGCTGTACGCCCACGACCGGTTCGAAGCGGACGAACAGACCGGATTCGACGAGGGGTTCGCCGCGCTGGAGCGGGAGCTGCTCGAACTGCCCTGTGTGCGCGAATGCGCCGTCGTCCACACCCGGCTGCCCGACCTGGGCGAGACGGTGGTGGTGGCGTTCGTCCCGGTCGCCGGCGAGCAGGAGGCGAGCGGACGCCGGGCCGTCCTCGCGGCCTGCGAGCGCTGCCTGCCCTGGCTGTTCGGACAGGTCGTGGCCGTGGACGCCATCCCCCGCACCGCCGCCGGCGATGTGCGCGCGGGTGCGCTGATCGACCGCGCGCTGCCCCAGATCGCACGGGATCTGATGTCCCCGGTGGCCATGTCCGACTGACCGCGGTACCGGTGCCCGCGGCCCCCGCTCCTGCCGGAGCGGGGGCCGCGGGCTTCCTCGTGCGGCCAGGTCACGGCTTCCGTCCGGCGGGCGCAATCCAGTCGTCCAATAACCGGATCGCTGGTATGTTTTTGGCCAGGGCATCGGGGTGGGGACAACGTCGTCCGGCAAGCCATCCACGAGACAGGAACCATCTACCCGAAGAGGATGGCCGTGCAGTTGCAACACTTGCGCGCATTCTGCGAGGTGGCGGACGAACTGAGCTTCACCCGGGCCGCGAAGAACCTCAACTATGCGCAGTCGAGCATCACCGCGCAGATCCGCAGCCTGGAAGCGTCCTTCGGCGTGCCGCTCTTCGACCGCGGCGGACGCCAGGTCGCGCTGACCCCCGCGGGTGAGCGGCTGCTGCCGCACGCCCGCCGCGTCATCCGGCTCCTGGCGGAGGCGCACCAGGACGTGCGGGGCGCCTACGCCTCCCGGACCCTGCGCCACCGGCACCGCCCCCAGCGCGTCTGAACCGCCCCGGCGACCGGGCCCGGCGCGGCCCGGTCGCCCAACTCCCCGACACGGGCGCGTATTTGAGCTAGTCGCCGTGCGCTGCACAGCAACTCCCGACGCGCGGGGCTTCCTAAGGTGTTGGTCATCGAACCGTTCCCCTCGGTGGGACAGCCGGTTCCAGCGAAGACCGTCGTCCGCCGGGCAGCACCCCTGTTCTCCCGGGCGGACCACGCAGTCCCTGCCGCACCTTCCCGTCCCGGAGAGGATCAACCATGGGTCACGTCCCAGCAGTGGACCAAGAGGCCAGCGCCGCCGAAGCGTCGAGCGACCTGCGTGACGTGATGCGTCACTTCGCCACGGGGGTCTGTGTCGTCAGCACGTACGAGGAGTGCGACGGCGAGCGGGTGCACGACGCGATCACCGTCAACTCCCTGACCTCCGTCTCCCTCACGCCTCCCCTGATCTCCCTCAGCTTCCGCAGCGACTCCGGCTTCCTGGCCAAGCTGATGGGCACTCAGCAGTGGGGGATCTCCATCCTGGACGCCGACTCCGAGCACACCGCCCGGCGCTTCGCCCGGCCCCGGCAGGAGCGCGAAGCGGCGCTGCGGACCCTGCCGTCCGAGCCGGGACACCTCACGGGAGCCCTGCTGTTCGGGGCCTCGGGGTGGATGGAGTGCCGCTACCGGGACCACCTGGTCGTCGGCGACCACGTGATGGTCATCGGCGAGGTGCTCGGCCTCGGCGTCCACGACTCCCCGGCTCCGCTGATCTTCCTCCAGGGCGGCTTCCACCGCTTCGAGCCGCAGCGCTGACCCCTGACCCGTCCCGCAGCAGACAAGGAAGGCGCACGAGGCGGCCGGCCCCGGCCGACCCGCCGTCCCACGCCTTGCGCACAGTGATAGGTGACTGAACACATGTCCCGTGGATTCTCGCTCGGTGTCGTCGGCGGCGGCGCCTCCGCCGTCTGCCTGATCGACGCCCTCGCCCAGGCCGAGGTCGAGCCGGGCTCGCTCACCGTCTTCGAACCCTCGCCGCACCTGTGGCGCGGCCGTGCCTACCAGGTCGACACCGAGACGCTCAAGGTCAACGCGACGCCGGACGACATGTCGGTGCGCGCCCACGACCCCGGGCACTTCGAGCGCTGGCTGGAGAACCGGGACCGGGTCGTCGGCGTCAAGCAGGGCATCGACCGGTACTCCGGCGCCCGGTTCGCGCCGCGGCCCGTCTACGGCGACTACTTGGAGCAGTCCGCCTACACCGCGCTGGGTGAACTGCGCCGCAAGGGCTGGAAGGTGGACATCATCGGCGAGGCCGTGACCACGGCGAGCCGGCAGCCCCACCAGGTGCTGCTGCGCACCGGGCACGGCCGGGCGCGCGCCTTCGACTACGTGGTGCTCGCGGTCGGCGGCGACAGTCCCAAGGACGTCTACGGGCTCACCGGCACCCCCGGATTCGTGGCCGACCCCTACCCCCTGTCCGCGACCCTGGAGAACATCGAGGAGGAGGACCACGTCGCCGTCATCGGCAGCGGCCTGACCTCCGTCGACATCGTCCTCACCCTGGCGGCCCGGGGGCACCGCGGCCCCATCAGCCTGCTGTCGCGGCGCGGTGTGCTGCCGGGAGTGCGCCAGCGGCCCGTCCCGTTCGAGCTGCGGCATCTGACGCCGGACCGGATGAAGGCCCTGGCCGAGGACCGGGGCGAGCTGGCCATCGAGGACATCGCCGAGGTGCTGCGCGCCGAGTTCCGCGACGCGGGCGCCGATCTCGACGCCGTCGTCGGCGAGATGCTCCGGGTGGACCTGGAGGACCCGGTCGACCGGCTGCGCCGCCACATCGACGACGTCGACTCGCCGCATCTGGGTCTGCGCATCCTCCAGCGGGCGGTGCCGGAGACCGGCCCCGACGTGTGGCCCGCGCTGCGCGAACAGGAGAAGGTGCAGATCCTGCGCGCCCACTACCGCACCATCATGAGCCTGTGCTGCCCGATGCCGCCGGCCAGCGCGAGCGTGCTGCTCGAACTCGTCGACAGCGGCCGGCTGCGGATGCTCTCCGGTCTCCAGGACATAGCCGCCGCCGAGGGGGCGGGCTTCGACGTGATCGCCGCCGACGGCACGGAGTTCCACGCCGACAAGGTGATCAGCGCGGTCAACGCCTCCGAGGGACGCATCCCCACCAGCGCCCTGCCGCTGGCCACCTCCCTGATCCGGGCCCGGGCCGCCAGCCGCCACCCGCACGGCGGTCTGCACCTGGCCCGCGCCACCAGCCGGCTCACCGTCAACGACCGCCCCGACCCGCGTCTGTACGGCCTCGGCAACATCGCCGCCGGCTCGCTCTTCTTCACCTTCGGCATCCCCTCCCTGGTCGACCGCAGCGTCGACATCGTCGCCGCGGTCCGGGAGCACGCCGCCACCGTCGACGCGGCCCGCGCCGACCGCCAGGCCCTCGCCGCCTGACCCCGGACCGCATCCACCCTTCGAGCCATGCCCGCACGGGGCAGGAAGGCCGTATCCCATGACGCCCACGACCGCCGTCGCCGACGCCGCACCCCGACCCGAGTTCCTGGCCGACACCCACACGGGTCTGCCCATCCCCGGTGAGCCGGAGTTCGCCACCTACGAGGACGCCCGGCGCCACCGCAAACAGCGCCTGGCCGCCGCGCTGCGCCTGTTCGGCAAGTACGGCTTCGGTGAGGGGATTTCTGGCCATATATCCGTGCGCGACCCGGAGTTCACCGACCGCTTCTGGGTCAACCCCTTCGGCGTCTCCTTCAAGCACGTCCGGGTCGCCGACCTGATCTGCGTGGACTCCGCCGGACACGTGGTGCACGGCACGCACCGGGTCAACCCCAGCGCGTTCGTCATCCACTCGGCCATCCACGAGCTGAACCCCCGCGCGGAGGCCGCGGCCCACGGCCACACCGCGCACTCCCGGGCGCTCGGCGCGCTCGGCCGCCTCCTGGAGCCGATCGACCAGGAATCCGCCGCGTTCTACGGCAAGCAGGTCCTGTACGGCGACTACGAGGGCCCCTCCACCACCGTGGAGCAGGGCCGGGACATCGCCGAGAAGCTCGGGGACAACCGGGCGATCCTGCTGCGCCACCACGGCCTGATCACCGTCGGGGGCACCCTCGACGAGGCCGTGCACTGGTTCTTCACCTACGACAGCTGCGCCGAGGTCCAGCTGCTCGCCCAGGCCGCCGGCACCCCCCGGACCTTCACCCACGAGCAGGCCCTGGCCGCCGGGGACGGGTTCGGCGACGAGCAGCTGGGCTGGTTCAGCTTCCAGCTGCTGTGGGACGAGATCGTCCGTGAACAGCCGGATCTGCTGGAGGAGTAGCCCTCCTCCGACCCCGTCCCGTACGCCCCGCCGACGCCGACACAGATTGAGGCACAGCCCACCATGAACCTTGCCCAGACCGTCACGGAACCGGACACCTGGCGCCGGCTGCCGGCCGCCCAGCAACCCGACTGGCCGGACCGGCAGGCACTGCGGTCCGTGACCGACGAACTCAGCGCCTTCCCCCCGCTGGTCTTCGCCGGCGAGTGCGACCAGCTGCGCGGGCGGCTCGCCGCCGTGGCCCGGGGCGAAGCCTTCGTCCTCCAGGGCGGCGACTGCGCCGAGACCTTCGACGGCGTCTCCGCCGAGCAGGTGCGCGACAAGGTCAAGACCCTGTTGCAGATGTCGGCCGTCCTGACGTACGCGACCTCGGTCCCCGTCGTCAAGATCGGCCGGATCGCCGGTCAGTACTCCAAGCCCCGCTCCAAGCCGGTCGAGGTGCGCGGCGGGGTCGAACTCCCCGTCTACCGCGGCGACGCGGTCAACGCACTCGACTTCACCCCCCAGGCACGCACCCCGGACCCGGAGCGGCTGAAGCGGATGTACCACGCCTCCGCCGCGACCCTGAACCTCATCCGCGCCTTCACCACCGGCGGCTACGCGGACCTGCGCCAAGTGCACGAGTGGAACCAGGACTTCGTCGCCAAGTCCCCCGTCGGCGAGCGCTACGAGTCCATCGCCAAGGAGATCGACAACGCGCTGGCCTTCCTCGCCGCGTGCGGCGCCGACCCGGCCGAGTTCCACTCCGCCGACGTCTTCTCCAGCCACGAGGCGCTGCTCCTGGACTACGAAGCGGCCCTGACCCGCACCGACGAGCGCACCGGGCTGCCGTACGACACCTCGGGCCACATGATCTGGATCGGCGAGCGCACCCGTCAACTGGACGGCGCGCACGTCGAGTTCGCCGCCTCGGTGCGCAACCCGGTCGGGGTGAAGCTGGGCCCGAGCACCACCGCGCAGGAGGCCCTCGCCCTCGTCGAGCGGCTCAACCCGAACAACGAGCCGGGCCGGCTGACCTTCATCACGCGCATGGGCCGCGACCAGGTCCGCGACGTACTGCCCGGGCTGGTGGAGGCCGTCACCGGCGCGGGCGCCACGGTCGCCTGGATCTGCGATCCGATGCACGGCAACACCTTCGAGGCGACGTCCGGCCACAAGACGCGCCGCTTCGACGACGTCCTGGACGAGGTCAAGGGCTTCTTCGAGGTGCACCGCTCGCTCGCCACCCACCCCGGCGGCATCCACATCGAGCTGACCGGCGACAACGTCACGGAGTGCGTGGGCGGCGGCGACGCGATCCTCGTCGACCATCTGCACCGCCGCTACGAGACGGCCTGCGACCCCCGTCTCAACCGCCTCCAGTCGCTCGACCTCGCCTTCCAGGTGGCGGAGTTGTACCGCGAGCGCAACCTGCCGCTCGACGAGCTGCTCGAACCGGCCGTCCCGGCCGCGGCCTGACCCACCCAGCAAGCGAGCAGCGACAACGGCAAGGAGGAGAGCACAGTGGCGGTACGAGCGGTGCGCGGGGCGATCCAGCTGGAGCGGGACGACAAGATGCTGCTTCTGGACGCGGTGAAGGAGCTGTTCCAGGAGGTACTCGACGCGAACGGCCTGGACCGGGAGAGCCTGATCAGCGTCATCTTCACGTCGACCCCGGACCTGCGGTGCGGGTTCCCCGCGGTGGCGGTGCGCGAACTCGGCCTGTCCGACGTCCCGTTGATGTGTGCCCAGGAACTCGACATCCAGGGCGCACTGCCCCGGACCGTACGGCTCCTGCTGCACGTGGACACGGTGCGCGCGAAGTCCGAGATCCGGCACGTCTACCTCGGCGGCGCCGCGGCGCTGCGCCGCGACCTGGCGCCGCTGGCGGCCGGGGCAGCCGCGTGATCCGTACGGCCGCCGTGGTCGGTACCGGGCTCATCGGCACCTCCGTCGCGCTCGCCCTCACCCGCCGGGGCGTCCGGGTGCACCTCCTGGACGCCGACGAGTCCGCGGCCCGCACCGCGGAGTCGCTGGGCGCGGGTGTGTGCCGGACGCCGGACGGGACGGTCGACCTGGCCGTCCTGGCCGTGCCCCCCGGGCGCGTGGGCAGGGTGCTCGCGGACAAGCAGGCCTGCGGACTGGCCCGCAGCTACACCGACGTCTCCAGCGTCCAGGCGGGCCCGCAGGCCGAGGTCGTCGCCTGCGGGGCCGATCCGGCCCGGTTCATCGGCGGCCATCCGATGGCGGGGCGGGAGCGCTCCGGGCCGCTGGCCGCCTGCGCCACCCTCTTCGAGGACCGGCCCTGGGTGCTCACGCCCTGCCCGGCCACGAACCGGGAGACCCTCAACCGCGCGCTGGAGCTGGTCGCTCTGTGCGGGGCGACCCCCGTCCTGATGGAGGCCCCCGCGCACGACCGGGCCGTGGCGGTGGTCTCGCACGCCCCGCACGTGGTGGCCGCCCTGATGGCGGCCCGGCTGATCGGCATCGAGGACGACGCCTCCCGGCTCGCCGGGCAGGGGCTGCGGGACGTCATCCGCATCGCGGGCGGGGATCCGCGGCTGTGGACCGACATCCTGGCGGCGAACGCCGCGGCCGTCGCCGACGTGCTCGCCGAGCTGGCCGACGACCTGTCCACCACGGTCGTCGCGCTGCGCGCCCTGACCTCCGCCGACCCGGCCGACCGCGCGCTCGGCGACCGGCTGGTGTCCGGGCTGCTGGCCCGGGGCGTCGAGGGCCGGGCCGGCCTGCCGGGCAAGCACAGCGGCGTACTGCCCGTGTGTGCCCCGGTGCGCGTGCTGATCGGTGACCAGCCGGGTGAGCTCGCCCGGCTCCTCGCCGCCGCCTCCGAACTCGGCGTGAACATCGAGGACATGAGCATCGACCACTCGCCCGGCTCGCCGAGCGGTCTGGTCGAACTGGCCGTCACGGCCACCTCTGCCACGCACATGGCCCAGCGGCTCCGGGCGGACGGCTGGAACGTCCAGCGCGTGCCCGCCGTCCTGGGTGACCGGTTCACCGCGCCGGTCCCCGCCCCCGATCCGGAAACCGCCGCGACAGCGGCCTGACCGCCACCGGCCGCACGGCCCCTGACGAAGGAAACGCATTGACCACGCTGCGCTGGCTCACCGCCGGTGAATCGCACGGACCGGCCCTGACCGCCGTCCTCGAAGGACTGCCCGCCGGGGTGGAGATCACCACCGAGCGGGTCGCGGCCGCCCTTGCCCGGCGGCGCCTCGGGCACGGCCGCGGGGCCCGCATGAAGTTCGAGCGCGACGAGGTGAGCTTCCTCGGCGGCGTGCGGCACGGCCGCACCCAGGGCGGCCCCGTGGCCGTCCAGGTGGGCAACACCGAGTGGCCCAAGTGGCAGACGGTGATGGCCGCCGACCCGGTCGACGGGGCAGGGCTCGCGGGCCTGGCCCGCAACGCACCGCTGACCCGGCCGCGCCCCGGCCACGCCGATCTGGCCGGCATGCAGAAGTACGGCTTCACCGATGCCCGGCCGGTCCTGGAGCGGGCCAGTGCCCGGGAGACGGCCGCCCGGGTCGCCCTCGGCGAGGTCGCCCGCGCCTTCCTCGCCCAGGCCTACGGCATCCAACTCGTCAGCCACGTCGTGGAGTTGGGCGGCGCCGCCGGCCCCGGCACCGCACTGCCGGGGCCGGACGACGTGGAGTGCCTGGACGCCGACCCGGTGCGCTGCTTCGACCCGGCCGGCTCGGCCGCCATGGTGGAGCGCATCGAGCGGGCCCATGCCGACGGCGACACGCTCGGCGGGGTGGTGGAGGTCCTGGCCTACGGTCTGCCGCCGGGCCTCGGCAGCCATGTGCACTGGGACCGGCGCCTCGACTCGCGGCTCGCCGGGGCCCTGATGGGCATCCAGGCCATCAAGGGCGTGGAGTTCGGCGCCGGGTTCGAGCTGGCCCGGGTGCCGGGCTCGGCGGCCCACGACGAGATCCTGCCCGACGAGGGCGGACTGCGGCGGCGCACCGGGCACGCGGGCGGAGTCGAGGGCGGCATCTCCACCGGGGAACTCCTTCGGGTGCGGGCCGCGATGAAACCGATCGCCACCGTGCCGCACGCCCTGGCCACCGTGGACCTGGCCACCGGCGAGCCGGCCGCCGCCCACCACCAGCGCTCCGACGTGTGCGCGGTGCCCGCGGCCGGGGTGGTCGCCGAGGCCATGACCGCGCTGGTCCTCGCCGAGGCGGCGCTGGAGAAGTTCGGCGGCGACAGCCTCGCCGAGACGGCGCGCAACCACGCCGCCTACCTCTCCCACCTGGTCGTCCGATGAGCACCCCGCACGCCCACCGCCCCCTCACCCGGATCACGGTGCGCCGTCGGCCGCCCTACGACGTCGCCATCGGCCCCGGCCCCACCGACGGTCGACTCCCGTTCCCGCAAGGCGAGCGCCCCGCCCGGCCGCCGCGGCGCGGCCCGCTCCCGCCTCCGCTCGCCGAGCGGGTGCTGGGGAGCCTGCCGCCGCGGGCCCGCCGGGACGCGCTGCGCCACATCGCGGAGCGCGCCGCGGGGCGGGAGCCCGAGCCCGTCCGGCACGACTGGGACTGGATGCCCGTGCGCCGCGCCCTCGCCGACGCGGTGTACGAGGACGGCCGTCCCCTCGCCCTCGCCGCGCGCGCGGCCGTCGTCCCGTGCGCCGGCGTACGGGACGTCGGCGCCGAGGAGTTCACCGATCCGCGCACCGGCCGCCGGATGGCCGGCCGGCGGGTCGTCGGCCTGTGGCTGGTGACCGCGCGGGGCAGCGTCCCGGTGGACCGGCGCCTGATGCTGACGCCCCGCTGGCTCGAACCGGGGCCCCGGCAACGCGCGGGCGTCCCGGACGACGCCCCCTCGGGCGGCAGCGTGACCCAGGGGATCGACATGGCCGTGGGCCTGCGGCCCCCCGGGCTCGTCCCGCTGCTCCTGGACGCCCGCCGGGCCCATGTGCCCGGCGTGCTCAAGGCGCTGCGCTCGGGCGGCCTGCCGTATGTGCTGCGCGTCTCCGGCTCCCAGTTCGTCAACCCCGTCCGGGCCGTGGCGGACGGGCCCGCCCCCGACGGTTTCGTCACCGCCCGGCAGGCCGCCGCCGAGGCGGCGGACCGGGGCGGCTCGGTGCTCTCGCTCGCCGGCCGCGACGGCCGCCCGGCGGGGCGCGCGTTCGTCCGGCTCGACTGCCGCACCCTGCCCGTCCCCGGGACGCGCAAGGGCAGGATGGTGCTCCTGGCCGAGCAGGACCCGCACCACCCGGCCCGGGGCGGGTACTGGCTGACCAACCTGACCGGCCATTCCACCGCGCACCTGCTGCGTCTGGTGCGGCTGCCGGAACCCGAACCGCCGCTGCCCGCCCCCGCCGGGGCGGGGCACGGCCATCCGGCCTCGTACGGCGACTGGCACCGGCACACCACGCTCGACTCGGTCGCCCGCGCCGCGGTGCTGCTCGCCCCTTCGCACGGCGCGCCCCGTCCGGCCGCCGGCCGCACCTCCCGCGTCGCCTGACGCCGACTTCCGCCACTGCTCAGCCGAGAGAGGAACCATGACCGCTCAACTGACCGCGCCGGATCCCGTCGAGATCCCGGAGTGGACGCACGCCGACCGCCGTGCGGTCGACGTCGCCAAGGGCCTGGCCATCGACGCGGTGGAGGCGGCGGGCCACGGCCACCCCGGTACGGCGATCAGCCTGGCCCCCGCCGCCCATCTGCTCTTCCAGAAGCTGCTGCGGCACGACCCGGCCGATCCCACCTGGGAGGGGCGTGACCGGTTCGTCCTGTCCTGCGGGCACGCGAGCCTGACCCTCTACACGCAGCTCTACCTGGCCGGCTACCCGCTCGCCCTGGACGACCTCAAGGCGCTGCGCACCGAGGGCAGTGCGACGCCGGCGCACCCCGAGTACGGCCACACCCCCGGAGTGGAGACCACCACCGGGCCGCTCGGCCAGGGGCTCGCCAACGCGGTCGGCATGGCGATGGCCGCACGGCGCGAGCGGGGCCTGTTCGACCCGGACGCCGAGCCGGGCACGTCCCCCTTCGACCACACCGTGTGGGTCTTCGCCTCGGACGGGGACCTGGAGGAGGGCATCAGCCACGAGGCCAGTTCGCTGGCGGGCCACCAGCGCCTCGGCAACCTGGTGGTGCTGTGGGACGACAACCGCATCTCGATCGAGGACGACCGGGCGGTCGCGAGCTCGGAGGACGTCCTCGCCCGCTACCGCGCCTACGGCTGGCACGTGCAGCAGGTGGACTGGACGGCGACGGGCGGCTACGCCGAGGACGTCGAGGCGCTGCACCGGGCCATGGCCGAGGCGCGCGACCGGTCCGACCGGCCCTCGCTCGTGGCCTTGCGCACGGTGATCGGCTGGCCCTCGCCGGGCAAGCAGGACACGGGCGCGATCCACGGGGCGCGTCTCGGCGCGGCCGAGGCGGCGGCCACCAAGGTGCTTCTCGGTCTCGACCCGGACCGCACGTTCCAGGTGCCGGACGAGGTGCTCGCGCACACCCGGCGAGCGACCGAGCGGGGGGCACGGCTGCGGGCGCACTGGCAGCGGGAGTTCGAGGCCTGGCAGAAGGCGCAGCCCGACCGCGCGGCCGAACACGCCCGCATCTCGCAGCGGAAGCTGCCCCGGGACTGGCACCGGGCGCTGCCCCGGTTCGAGCCCGGCGAGCAGGTGGCCACCCGGCGCGCCTCGGGCGAGGTCCTCTCGGCGCTCGCCTCCGTACTGCCCGAACTGTGGGGCGGATCGGCCGACTTGGCCGGTTCCAACAACACCACCATGCGCGGTGAGCCCTCCTTCCTGCCCGACGAGCACGCCACCGCCGCCTTCCCGGGCCACCGCTACGGCCGCACCCTGCACTTCGGCATCCGTGAGCACGCCATGGGCGCCATCCTCAACGGCATCGCCCTGCACGGCGGCACGCGTCCCTACGGCGGCACGTTCCTGGTCTTCTCCGACTACATGCGGCCGGCCGTGCGGCTCGCGGCGCTGATGCGCCTGCCCGTCACGTTCGTGTGGACGCACGACTCCATCGGACTCGGCGAGGACGGCCCCACCCATCAGCCGGTCGAGCACCTGTGGGCGCTGCGGGCCATCCCGGGTCTCGACGTGGTCCGCCCCGCCGACGCGGGCGAGACCGTCGCCGTCTGGCGCGCCCTGCTGGAGCGCGCCGACCGGCCGGTGGGCCTGGCGCTGACCCGGCAGGACGTTCCGGTCCTGGACCGCGGCCCGCACGGCGGCCTCGCCCCGGCCGACCTCGCCGCGCGCGGCGGCTACGTCCTGGCCGAGGCGTCCGGCGGCGAGCCCCAGGTCCTGCTGATCGCCACCGGCAGCGAGGTCGCCATCGCCCTGGCGGCGCGCCGCATCCTGGAGGACGAGCGGATCGCCACCCGCGTGGTGTCGATGCCCTGCCTCGAATGGTTCGCCGACCAGGACCAGGAGTACCGCGACGCCGTGCTGCCGCCCCAGGTGAGTGCCCGGGTCTCGGTGGAGGCCGGCAGCGCGCTCGGCTGGTACGCGCTGCTCGGCGGCGCCGGACAGGCCGTCAGCATCGAGCAGTTCGGCGCAAGCGCTCCGTACGAGAGCCTGTACCGCCGGTTCGGCATCACTCCCGAGCGGGTGGCCGCCGCCGCCCGCACCAGTGTGGACCGTGCCCGCAGGAGCGCCCGATGACCCGTACACCGATCGGACGCCTCCGGCAGGCCGGCACCTCCCTCTGGCTCGACCACCTCAGCCGGGCGGACCTGCACGACGGGAGCCTCGCCGAACTGGTCGCCGGGCACGGCGTCCTGGGCATCACCTCGAATCCGACCATCCTCGCCCAGTCCCTGGCGAGCGGTGCCGAGGCGTACGCCCCGCACCTCGACGTGCTGGCCCGCAAGGGCGCTTCGGCCCGGGACGCGCTGCGCGAGCTCGCCACGTACGACGTGCGGCGCGCCGCCGACCTGCTGGAGCCCGTGTACCGGGAGACCGGGGGCGAGGACGGGCATGTCTCCCTGGAGGTGGATCCGGCCCACGCCCACGACGCCGACGCCACCCTCACCGAGGCCCGGCTCCTGCGGGCCGAGGTGGGCCGCCCGAATCTGATGGTGAAGATCCCGGCCACCCCCGAGGGCCTGCGGGCCGTCACCGGCGCGCTGGCCGAGGGCATCAACGTCAACGCCACGCTCATCTTCTCCCGGGAGCGGTACGCGCGGGTCGCCGAGGCCTTCCTGACCGGCCTGGAACAGGCCCATCGGGCGGGCCACGACCTCAGCCGGATCGCCTCGGTCGCCTCGTTCTTCGTGAGCCGGGTCGACACCGCGGTCGACCGGGAGCTCGACCGGGCCGGCGGCGACGAGCCCCGGGCCCTGCGGGGCCGGGCCGCGGTGGCCAACGCCCGCCTGGCGTACGCACGTTGGGAGGAGGTCGTGGCCGGTCCGCGCTGGCGCCGGCTGGCCGCGCTCGGCGCCCGCCCGCAGCGCCTGCTGTGGGCCTCCACCGGGGTCAAGGACCCGACGTACGAGGACACCCGGTACGTGGACGAGCTGGCCGCCCCGGCCACCGTCAACACCGTTCCGCCGGCCACCCTGCGGGCCGTCGCCGACCACGGCCGCGCCGACGGGCGCAGTCGCATCGCGGGCACGTACGACGACGCGCGCCGGGTGCTCGGCGCGCTGCCCTGCTTCGGCATCGACTTCGACGCGCTGACGGACCGTCTGGCCCGCGAGGCGCTGGCCGCGTTCAAGGCGTCCTGGGAGCAGATGTCCCGGCAGGTCGACGAGAGCCTCATGACCCGGCGCGTGCTCCAGGAGGCGGCGTGAGCACCGCGACCCTGGCCGCCGGGGTGGCCCGGATCCCCGGATCCAAGAGCATCACCAACCGGGCGCTGCTGCTCGCCGCGGCCGCCCGCGGCACGACCCGGCTGCGGGCGCCCCTGGTCAGTGACGACACGGTGGCCTTCCGCCAGGGCGTCGAGGCGCTCGGCGCCCCGGTGCGCGAGGCGGACGGCGACTGGTGGGTGACGGGCCTGGGCGGGGCGCCCCTGCGCACCACCAGTGTGTGGTGCGAGGACGCGGGCACGGCCGCGCGCTTCCTGCCGGTGTTCGCGGCGGCCGGGCAGGGGGACATCCTGTTCGACGGCTCGGCCCAGCTGCGCGCCCGGCCGCTGCACCCGCTGGCCGACGCGCTGCGGCGGCTGGGGGTGGCGGTGGTGCCGGGCCCGGGTGGCGGACTGCCCCTGATGGTGCGCGGGCGCGGGCTCGACGGCGGGGACGTGCACCTGGACTCCTCCAGCAGCAGCCAGTACCTGACCGGTCTGCTGCTGTCGGCGCCGCTGGCCCGCGAGACCCTGACCATCCACGCCCACGATCTGGTCAGCGGCCCCTACATCGACATGACCCTGGCGCTGATGCGGCGCTTCGGCGCGGACGTCGAGCGGCGCGACGGCACGTTCCGGGTGCGGCCGGAGGGATATCTGGCCACCGACCTGGCCGTCGAGCCGGACGCCTCGACCGCGTCGTACTTCTTCGCCGCGGCCGCGGTCACCGGCACCACCGTGCTCGTGCCGGGGCTCGGCGCGGGCAGCCTCCAGGGTGATCTGCGCTTCCTTGAGGTGCTGGCACGCACCGGTGCGCGGGTGCGGATGACCGCGGCCGGCGCCGAGGTGAGCGGCCCGGGCCGGCTGCGGGGCGGGTTCACCGTCGACATGGGGGACATCTCCGACACCTTCATGACCCTGGCCGCCGTCGCGCCCCTCGCGGACGCCCCGATCACCATCACGGGCATCGGGCACGCCCGGCTGAAGGAGTCGGACCGGATCGCGGCGGTGGCGGGCAATCTGCGCGCCCTCGGCATCACGGTGGCCGAGGGGCCCGACCGGCTCACCGTGCACCCGGGCACTTCGGAACCGGCCCGGATCGCCTGCCACCGCGACCACCGGATCGCCATGGCGTTCTCGGTGCTGGGGCTGCGCGCCGCCGGCCTCACCTTGGACGACCCGGCCTGTGTGAGCAAGACGTTCCCCGCCTTCCACGACGAGTTCGCCCGGCTCTTCGGCTAGGGCCGGACAGGCCCGCCGGACCGGGCCGCCGGACAGGCCACGGCCTGGGCCGGGCCGGGCCGGGCCGCCGGGCCGGGCCGTCAGTGCTGCCAGGCGCCGGCCACCTTCAGGAAGCGGTCGTTGGCCGCGGGGGTGCCGATCGTGATCCGCACGCCCTCGTCCGGGTAGGGGCGCACCATCAGCCCCGCGTCCTCGCACACCGCGGTGAAGGCGGCCGTGCGCCGCCCCAGGCGCAGCCAGACGAAGTTGGCCTCGCTGTGCGGCAGTTGCCAGCCCTGGGCCCGCAACTCGCCCCCGACGCGCCCGCGTTCACGCACGATCCGCTCGACCCGCTCGTCGAGCTCGGACCCGGCGCGCAGCGAGGCGAGGGCGGCCGCCTGCGCCGGGCCGCTGACCCCGAACGGCACGGCGCAGGCGCGCAGCGCGGCGGCGACGGGCGGGTGTGCCACGGCGTAGCCGACCCGGAGCCGGGCCAGGCCGTAGGCCTTGGAGAAGGTGCGCAGCACGGCCACATGGGGGTGGCGCAGATGGACCTCGATGCCGTCGGGCACCTCGGGGTCGCGGACGAACTCCCGGTACGCCTCGTCCAGGACGACGAGCACATCGCGGGGAACCCGGTCGAGGAACCGGTCCAGTTCCGCCCGGCGCACGGGGGTGCCGGTGGGGTTGTTGGGGTTGCACACGAAGATCAGCCGGGTGCGGCCGGTGACCGCGTCGGCCATCGCGTCGAGATCGTGGCCCTCCGCGGCGAGCGGGACCTGCACGGGCGTGGCGCCCGCCGCCCAAGTGATGAGCGGGTAGGCCTCGAACGAGCGCCAGGCGAAGAGGACTTCGTCGCCCTCGCCCGCGGCCGCGCGGACCAGGTGGTGGGTGACGGCCACCGAGCCGGTCCCCGGCACGATGTGCTCGCCGGGCACCCGCAGCCGCTCCGCGAGCGCGGCGACCAGCTCGGTGCTGCCGGGGTCGGGGTAGCGGTGGAACTGCCCGAGCTCCGCACGCACCGCCTCCCGCACCGACGGCAGCGGCTCATAGGGCAGTTCGTTGGAGGACAGCTTGTACTCGGGGTCTCCCACGGCCGCCCTTCCCGGAATGTAGCGGGGCAAGGTGGACAGGTCGACGCGCAGCCGGGGCCCGGAAACCATACTCATGTGCCTCTTTTCTGAATCAGAAGAAACCGGACACTAGAGCAGCCGCCCCACCCGGAATGCGCGAAATGCGCAGCACTTCTCTCCAATTCGCCCACGAAGGACGCGCGTTGACGCCCCGGGGATCCTCCGTACCGTCGATCGAAGCTTCCGATCCCAGTAGAAAAAAGGAAACGGAGAATGTTTCTCTGTCCTTGGCGTCATGACGTCACTGATGTCATCCGGACATTGTCGGGGAGGGCAAGAAGATGCTGGTCCTGAGCCAGTCGAGATCCCACAGCACCGAATCGGTCAGCGCCGGCCGGGCTCCCGACGGCTGTGGGACGGTGCAGATCGTCCGAAGCCACGACGAGGAACTGCGGGACACCACCCGCTGCCGCCGGTTCGGCGAGATCAGCGTGCGCCTGGTGGCCGGCGGTCCGGCCGAACTCGTGCGCCCCGCCCGGCTGATCGACCCCGGCTGCCCCGGGGTCCTGCGGGTGATCCGCCCGCTGGCCGGCGAGGCGCTGCTGTGGCAGGACGGCAGGCATGCCACGGTCCGCTCCCCGGAGCTGATCTGCCTCGACAGCTCCCGTCCCTTCAAGCTGGTGATGCCGCAGCCCTTCCGGCTCGTCGAGGCGGTGGTGACCCACCGGTCGATGGGCCTGACGACCGCCGACGCCGCCCGTCTCACCGCCCGGCCGTGGTGCGGTGAACAGGGCATCGCCGCGTTCATGTCCACGCTCCTGGGCGGATTCCAGCGGCACGGCGACGAGATCGAGACCGCCTTCGACCTGTTCGGCGGCAGCATCGTGGGCCTGGCGGCCGCGCTCTTCGCCGAACGCATGCGGTCGGCCGTCGCGGAGCCGGACGCCGCCCGGCAGTCCCTGATGCTCCACATCCAGGCCTACGTCCGCGAACGGCTCGCCGACCCCGAGCTGACCCCGTCCCTGGTGGCCAAGCGCTACAACGTCTCGCTGCGCTACCTCCAGAAGATGTTCCGCGAGCACGGCACCAGCCCGGCTCGCTGGATCCGCGACGAGCGGCTCGCCCGCTGCCGCTGCGAGCTGTCCGACCCGCGCCTGGAGCACCTGCCGGTCGCGCTGATCGGGGAGCGCGCCGGACTCTACGGCGCCTCGCACTTCAGCCGCCTCTTCCGGGACCGCTACGGCGTCACCCCGAGGGAGTTCCGCAGGGAGAAGGTCACCGGATGAACAGGGCGGACCTCTCGTTCCTCGACGGCGGCCCCGCACCGCGCCCGGCCCACGCCGACCTCGGCTCGGCGCTCCGGTCGGCGGCCCGGCAGGGCAACCCCGAAGGGCTCTGCTTCCTGGACGCGGACGGCACCGAGACCCGGATGAGCTATGCCGAACTGCTCGACGCGGCCTCCCGGATCCTCGGCGGACTGCGCGCGGCGGGGACGGCGCCGGGGGAGACCGTGCTGCTCCAGATCCGGTCCGAGCCCGAGCTGATCGCCGCCTTCTGGGGCTGTGTGCTCGGCGGCTTCGTGCCGATGCCGGTGGCCGCGGGAGAACCCGGCACCCCGGGCGGACCCGCCGCCGGCCCCGCGTCCGGCGCCGAGCAGCTGCACCGGGTGTGGACCCGCTACGGCAGACCCCGCACCGTACTCGGCGCGGGGCAGCCGGTCGCCCCGGCGACCCGCTCCGACCCCGGCTGGCCCGGCGCCCTCGCCGGGGACACCCGGCGGCTGCTCTCGCACCTGCCCGACCGGTCGTGGCACCGGGCCGGGCCGGACGATCCGGCAGTCCTGCTGCTCACCTCCGGTTCGACCGGCACGCCCAAGGCCGTCCCCCTCACCCACCGCAATCTGCTGACCCGCAGCGCCGCCACCGCGCAGGCCAACGGCCTCTCCGTGCACACCCGTTCGTTCAACTGGATGCCGCTGGACCACGTCGGCGGTCTGGTGCTCTTCCACCTCAGGGACGTCTACCTGGGCGCCTACCAGGTGCACGCGCCGCGGTCGTACGTGCTCCAGGACCCGCTGCGCTGGCTAACGGTCGCCGACCGGCACCGGGTGTGCACCACCTGGGCCCCCAACTTCGCCTTCCAATTGCTCACCGACCAGGCGGCCCGGCTGCGCGGCCGGTCCCTGGACCTGAGCGGGCTGCGCTACGTCATGAACGGCGGCGAGGCGGTGCGGGCCACGGTGGTGCGCGCCTTCCTCGACCTGCTGCGGCCCTTCGGGCTCGGATCCGACGTCATGTATCCCGGCTGGGGCATGTCGGAGACCTCGTCCGGCGTCATCGACATGCGCTTCGAGCCGGCCGCCGGCGACGAGCGGTACGTACCCGTCGGCCGGCCGCAGCCGGGGACGGCGGTGCGCTGTGTGGACGACGACGGCGACCTCGTCCCGCAGGGCACACCGGGCCACCTGGAGGTGTCCGGCACGGCCGTCACCCGCGGCTATCACGACAACCCGGTGCAGAACCTGCGGTCGTTCACCGCGGACGGCTGGTTCCGCACCGGCGACCGCGCCTTCGTCGAGTCGGGCCGGCTCACCGTCACCGGCCGGGCCGACGACGTCATCGAGTGCGGCGGCGTGACGTGTCACAGCCACGAGATCGAGGCCGTGGTGGAGGAACTGGACTTCGTCACCCCGTCGTACACGGTGGCCGGCCCGGTGGCCGTGGACGGGCGCGAGGAGCTGGCCGTCTTCTTCCACCGGCGCGGCGCCGTCGGTGCCGCCGAGGCCGAGGCCCTGATCCGCCGCCGCGTCGAGGAGCGGCTCGGCCTGAACGCCACCCGGATCGTCCCGGTGGACCCGAGCGACGTCCCGAAGACCGGGATCGGCAAGCTCCGCAGGAGCCGGCT
This sequence comes from Streptomyces sp. CB01201, assembly GCF_002803085.1. GTDB lineage: Bacteria > Actinomycetota > Actinomycetes > Streptomycetales > Streptomycetaceae > Streptomyces > Streptomyces hundungensis. Next base: position 115,839 of record NZ_NNBJ01000006.1, read on the forward strand.
GCGCGAACAGTACGAGGCGTCCGCTGCCCGCTGCGGCGGATCGCCTGGCACCACACCAGAGAACGGACCAGGGAGGCCGAATGGCGACGACCATCTCCGCGCACGAGCAGCACGCTCGGCGACGGGCGTTCCCGCACCGTGGGGAACGCCCGGACGTCGTGGACGACTGTCCCCCGGACGACTGCCCGGCGCGCTGGGTCCTTGAGATCCTGACCACCAAGTGGACACCCGTCCTGCTGCACCTGCTCCAGTCCCAATCGCCCATGCGGTACGGGGAGTTGCGCCGGGCCATGCCCGACGTCAGCAAGAAGGTGCTGACCGAGACGCTGCGCGGACTGGAGCGCGACGGACTGCTGCTGCGCGTGGACCACGGGGAGAAACCCCTCCGGGTCGACTACTACATCACCGAACTCGGCGCGAGCCTGATCCCGATCGTCGGGTCGCTCCGGGTGTGGGCCGAGGAGAACATCGCCGAGGTCCTCGCCCACCGCACGCTCTACGGGCGCACCGATCCGCCCACCGCCCGAGAAGGAGCCGTCACCCCCGCATGAAACACCGGCACGGATCCATCGAGGCCGTCGAGGCCCATGTCTACGCGATCCCGATGCGCACCGCCTTCCGGGGCATCACCGTGCGCGAGGGCATGGTGCTGCGGGGGCCGCACGGCTGGGGCGAGTTCTGCCCGTTCCCGGAGTACGGCGACCCGGAGGCGGCGGCCTGGCTCGCCACCGCCCTTGAGCAGATCGGCGGGGACCGCCCCGCGCCGGTGCGGGACCGGATCCCGGTCAACGCCACCGTGCCGGCCGTCGGCCCGGAGCGCGCCCATGACCTGGTGGCGCGTTCCGGCTGCGGCACGGCCAAGGTCAAGGTGGCCGACCACCCGGACGCCCTGGCGGAGGACCTGGCCCGGGTCGAGGCGGTCCGCGCCGCGCTGGGCCCGGGCGGCAAGGTCCGCATCGACGTCAACGGCCGGTGGGACGTGGACACCGCGGTCACCCGCGTCCGGCTGCTCGACCGGGCCGCCGGCGGCCTGGAGTACGTCGAGCAACCCTGCGCCACCATCGAGGAGTTGGCCGCCGTACGCCGACGGGTCGAGGTGCGCATAGCCGCCGACGAGTCGATCCGGCGGGCCGGCGACCCGCTGAAGGTGGCGGTCGCCGGGGCCGCCGACATCGCGGTCCTCAAGTGCACGCCGCTCGGCGGAGTGCGCCGCGCCCTGGAGGTCGCCGAGGCCTCGGGGCTGCCCTGTGTGGTGTCGTCGGCCCTGGAGACCAGTGTCGGGCTGTCCGCCCAGGTCGCCCTGGCCGCCGCGCTTCCGGAGCTCGAATTCGCCTGCGGGCTCGGCACGTTGAGCCTGCTGGACGGCGATCTCGTACCGGCCGGAGCGGCCCTGCGGCCGGTCGACGGCTTCCTGGCCGTACCGGGTGCGGTGCCCGAGCCCGCGCCCGAGCTCCTGGACCGCCACCGGCTCACCGATCCCGACCGGGCCGCCTGGTGGCACGCCCGCCTGGCCCGCGTCGGCGGTGCGCGGCTGCGGGTCCGGCCCGTCTGAGCCGGACCCGTCGGGCCTCACTCGCGCAGCGCGCTGTCCACGAGCCGTGCGCTCGCGCCGGTGTAGGCCGCCGGGTCGCACAGGGCCCGCAGCTCCGCCGGGTCCCAGGGGCCCACGGCTCTGGACGGTCCGGAGAGTCCGGCCAGTTCGGGCAGCTCGGGCAGGACCTCGTGCAGCGGCCTGCGCTGCGCCTGGGCCTGCTCGGACGCCCGGGTCAGCAGCTCCTTGGCGGCCGCCTTGCCGAGCACCGGGGCGAGGCGGGCCGCCAGGCGCTCCGACACGACCTGACTACCCGTCAACTCCAGGTTGTGGGCCATGCGTTCGGGGTCCACCCGGAGTCCCTCGGCCAGGTCCACCGCCGTGTGGGCCGCCCCGCCGGTGAGCCGCAGGCACTCGCGCAGCAGCAGCCACTCCGCGTGCCAGCCGCCCGCCGAGCGCTCGTCCTCGGCCGGCAGGCACTGGAGCAGCCCGGTCGCCAGCACGGGGACCTGCAACGCGGCGCTGCGCACCAGGGTCGCGAGTACCGGATTGTGCTTGTGGGGCATGGCCGACGAGGCCCCCCTGCCCACCGCGGTCGGCTCCGCGACCTCGGCGATCTCGGTGCGGGAGAGCGTCTGCACATCCACCGCCAGCTTCCCCAGCGCCCCGGCCGCGAAGGCCAGGGCCGACGCGAGGTCGGCGAGCGGTGTGCGCAGCGCGTGCCAGGGCAGCCGGGGCCGCGCGAGGCCGGTCTCCTCGGCGAACGCCTCCGCGAGGCGGACGTGGTACTCCTCGTCGGCGGCCTGCGGGGCGTCGAGGCGTGCGTACTCCAGATATCCGGCGAGCGTGCCCGCGGCCCCGCCGAGCGAGACCGGAAGACCGCCCTCGTGCACGGCCCGCAGCCGGTCGACGGCGTCCCGCACCCCCTGGCGCCAGCCCGCCGCCTTCAGCCCGAACGTGGTCGGCACCGCCTGCAACGCCAGGGTGCGTCCGGCGATCGGGGTGTCCCGGTGCCGGGCGGCGAGCCGGGCCAGGGCCCGGTCGACGCGGCCGAGATCGTCGAGCATCAGCCCGAGCGCCCGGCGCGCCACCAGCATCGCCGCCGTGTCGAACACGTCCTGGCTGGTGGAGCCGCGGTGCACATACTCGGCGGCCACCGGATCCTCGGCCGCCACCACCCCGGTCAGCGCCTTGACCAGGCCGACGACCGGGTTGGCGGTCTCCCGGGCCGCGAGGGACAGGGCGCGGGCATCGAACCGGTCGGCCCGGGCCAGCCGCGCGATGGTCCGGGCCGCCCCGGCGGGTACGGTGCCGAGCCGGGCCTGGGCCCGGACCAGGGCCACCTCGGCGTCGAGCATGGCCTGGAGCCAGGCCAGGTCGGCCACGGCCGCCTCGACGGGGGTGCCGGCCCGGACCGGGGAGAGCAGCCCCGCGTCGGTCCCCGCTCCGGATTCCGGCTCCGGCTCCCGCTGCTCGGGACGGCTCCCCGCGCTCACACGATCACCTCGCGCACGACGCCCGACTCGGCCGCGGCGGAGGGGACTTCGGTGCGGTCCTGCGACACCGGGGCCGCGCCGGGGACCGCGCGCGGGAGGTCCGGGCGGGCGGAGTCCGGGCGCGGGCTGTCCGTTCGGGTCAGGTCGGGCCGGGGCAGCGACACCAGCGCCCGGGCTATCGCGTCGGAGTCGCCGAGGGTGACCGAATCGACGCCGGGGCGCACCCCCGCGGCGGTCACCCAGTGCACCGACTCGGTGGGGACGCCGTAGGCGAAGCGCCGCGGGTGCGCACGACCGCGCCGGTCGACGATCCGGTACGGGCGCTCGGTGACCGCGAGCCCCCCGGTCTCCACCTCGGTGCCCTGCGCGGTGGTGATGCGGTAGGGGACGGCCTGCTCGGTCTCCAGCAGATGGCGCAGCAGCGGGTCCTCGGTGCGGCGCACGTCGGGCTCGGGCAGCCGGGCCTCGATCAGGGCCGTCGCGTGGACCGAGCGCCCGGGCACCCGCGTGCTGGCGGCGATGAAGGCGGGCTCCGCGGAATCCAGCCTGACCTCGGTGCCCGGGCCGGTGACGGTGAGCACCCCGGCCTCGATCAGGGCGGCCATCTCCTCGATCCGCGTCACCGGCGGGCCGATCGACAGGAAGGCGTTCAACGGCGTGTACCAGCGCTCCAGTTCGTCGCGGTGGGACTCCCCGTCGAGCCCGCCGTGGTCGACCGCCAGGCGTATCTCGTTGCGCAGGTCGCGCAGGATGTCGAGGGAGGCCTTCAGCGGGCCCGACAGGTTGCCCGCGCGGCCCGCCTCGGCGTCCGCCCGCAGATAGCCGAGCAGCCAGTCCCGGTACTCGTCCCGGGAGGCGAAGCCGAGATCGCCGCAGGGGTCGGTGAGCCTGTCCCAGTCGAACCGGTCCGCCGCCACCAAGCCGTGTGCGGACAGGAGTTCGTCACTCCCGGCACCTTCGGCGAGGTCGAGGTCGAGGTCGAGGTAGCGGTCGGTGAAGCCTTCGACCACATCGCTCGCGACACCCCGGGAGCGCAGCGTGGTGGCGTAGTAGACGCTCTCGACCTCGCGTTTGATCAGCGGCCACAGGTGCTCGGTGAAGCCGATCCGCTCCCCGGCCGCGGCGCGTGCGCGCAGTCGGGCGACGTACTCGGCGGTGAGCAGGCGCGGGTAGTAGCGGCCGAAGGCGCCCTTCTCGTTCTCGCCGCGCGCGTGGTAGGGCACCCCCCGGCGGGAGAAGGCGTACAGCCGCGGTTCGAGGCCCGAGGCGCGGTAGACGAGCCGGTCCCGCTCGCGGACGAAGCGGCCGCCGCGTCCGGTGGTGAGCAGGGCCATGTAGTCGAAGAAGTTCAGGCCGAGTCCGCGCAGCAGCACGTTCTGCTGCGGCTCGACCCAACTCAGGTCCACATCGGCCGGGTTGGCGGGTGTGACATAGGTCAGTCCGTGAATGAGCGCGAGGTCGGCGGTGCGTCGCTGACGCGCCGTCAGATGGGTGCCGACATGGCCCACGGCGAGGAGCACCGCGTCCAGGCCGTCGAGCCGGGCGCCGTTCTCCAGGCGCAGGCTCTGCGGTCCGTCGGCCGCGCCGAGCGCGTCGGACAGCACGACGGCGCGGGTGCGGTGCTCGCGCACCTCGATGTGGGCCGGGGCCCGGGAGACGATCCTGCGGTAGCAGTCGTGAAGGTAGTGGCCGTAGAAGCCGCGCGAGGGATAGGAGTCGGGGCCGAGCCGGCGGGCCTCGGCCAGGGTCCGCTCGTCGTAGTCGCCGTCGCCGCCGAGCAGGGCCAGGCTCTGCGCCCACTCGTACAGGCTCGGGCCGGGCTCGATCGGGCCCTCGATGCGCACGCTGTCGTCGGTGAAGACGGTGATCTGCGAGGCGACCGTATTGGTGAGCAGCTCACCGGGCTGATCGGGGCGCCAGACCGCGCCCGCGCCCGGGAGGTGGGGGTCCACGAGGTGCACGATCACGCCGTCGGCGGAGGGCCCCCGGCGTTCGTTGGCACACAGCCTCTCCAGTACGGAGAGGCCGCGCGGGCCGGCGCCGACGACGGCGAGGTGGCGGGTGACAGGAGGCATGGCAAGTCCTAGGGAGACGGCGGTCGTTGGCGACCGGACGAGCTGGTGAAGAGCTGGTTAAGAGCCGGTGGACTGTGCGAACGGCAACCTTGCACGAGGGGAACGGCTGCGGACAAGGAGCCCTGGAGAGCCACTCCGCCGGCCCCAGTGATCGTCCGCGCCCCCTTCCGACGGAACAAGAAGGCACCTGAAAGTGCCCATCGCGGGCGCCGCCACGGCCGCTGGCCACCGCCGGAGCGCGCAGAGTATAGGCACTTAAAAGTTCCTACTTGAACTACTTCCGGCCCCGGACGAAGCTCTTCACCAGAGCCGGACACGGCCCGGCGGCAGCAGGATCCGCCGCCCGATTCCCCCCTCGCCGCGCACATCGCCGCACGGCACCCGCATCCAGAGGAGCACTTCCCATGAGCAACCGCGTCGCTTTCGTCACCGGCGCCGGCAGTGGCATCGGCCGCGCGTCCGCCCTGCGCCTGGCCGAGCTGGGCCACGACCTGATCGTGCAGAGCCTCACCCCGGACGGCCTGGACGAACTGGCCATCGAGGCCAAGGAGTTCGGCGCCACCACCACCGCCCTGACGGCCGACTTCTCCGACATCGACGCGGTGGCCACCCTGTGGCCCCAGGTCGAGGAGGCACTGGCCGGCCGCACGCTCGACTTCGTCTACCTCAACGCGGGCATCGCGCCGTTCGGCGACCCGACCCAGCTCGGCGAGAAGGACCTGAGCCGCCTCCTCCAGATCAACACCGTCGCCCCGTACGGGCTCGCGGTCCGCGCCGCGGAGCGGATGACCGCCCCCGGTGGCCAGATCGTGTTCACCGGCTCCGGTCTGACCCGCTACGCCTACCCGGCGCTCACCGGCTACGGCATGAGCAAGATCACCCTGGAGTACCTGACCACCAACCTCGCCGTCCTGCTCGGCCCCAAGGGCATCACCGTCAACCTGCTGGCCCCCGGTGTCGTCGACACCAACATCAACGCCGGCTGGCTGCGCGACAACGACGAGGCCGCCGCGGCGACCCGTGCCACCTCGGCACTCGGCAAGATCGCCAAGCCGGCGGACATCGCCGAGATCATCGGCCTGCTCGCCCAGTCGACGTCCCAGGCCATCACCGGCCAGCGCCTCGACGTCTCGATGGGGACCGAGCTGTGAAGATCGCCGTCATCTACCACAGCCTGAGCGGCAACGTTCATCTGCTGGCCCGCGCCGCCGCCGAGCACGCCGAGGCCCTCGGCCACGAGGTGGGCGTCCACCGCCTGCCCGAGATCGACGAGCCGGAGCGCACCGCCGAGGTCCACAAGGCGGCCCTCGAAGACCTGGCCGACGCCGAGGTCGTGCTGTGGGGCACCCCCGGCCGGTACGGAGCCATGTCGGCCCCGGTGAAGCACTTCGTCGACCAGACCCTGCCGCTGCACCTGGCCGGCGGCCTCGCCGACAAGTTCATGACCACGTTCGTCTCGACGGCCACCAACCACGGCGGCCAGGAGAGCACGGTCCTGTCCTTCAACAACATCCTCTACCACTGGGGCGCGGTCATCGTGCCGGCCGGACTGACCGGCCCCGAGCAGCACACGCCCCTGAACGGCAATCCCTACGGGATCAGTTCGGTCTCCGGCCGTGAGCCGGAGAACGTCCCCGAGGAGAACCTCGCCGCCATGCGCTACCTCGTTGACCGCCTCGTCTCGATCGCCGGAGGTGCCCGCTGATGTTCCCGATCAAGGAGCTCTTCAAGCCCACGTCCCGTCCGCTGTACCTCTACGAGAACTTCCGCCAGGCGGCCGATGCCCACCCCGCCTCGATGATCCACCTCGACGCCCCGCTGTCGGCCTACCCCGAGATCGGTCTGCACGTCACCTACGCCGAGGCGGCGGCCGCCGTCGCCCGTCGCGGTGAGCAGTTCATCGCGCAGGGCATCGCACCGGGCGACCACGTCGTCGTCTACAAGTCCGCCCTCTTCGACAGCTACCTCCTCGCGGTGGCCGTCTCCTACGCCGGTGCCGTGCCGGTGATGATCTCCCCGCACCTGGACGCCGAGACGGTCACGGTGATGGGGGCCCGGCTCAAGCAGCCGTGGCTGGTCTTCGACGCCGCGACCAACGACAAGGTCGCCGCCATCACCTCGGTGGACGAGGCGCGCAAGCTCGACACCCAGGTGATCAGGGACACCGTGGTCGAGAAGCCGGGCGGTCCCGCCCGCAAGCCCGCGGTGCGCGACATCGCGTACATGACGCACACCTCGGGCACCACCGGCATCCCCAAGTTCATCGCCCACTCCCCCACGTCGATGGGCTGGCGCGTCACCTGGCAGCGCCGGGTGCTGTCCTTCGTGGACCGCCAGGGGCTCATCGCCTTCCACATCTCCCCGGTGCACAGCCGCTTCAACATCGGCATCTCCTCGCTGATGTCGTACGGCTTCTCCTTTCTCAACATCGGCGATCCGCGCGAGGACAACGTCGAGACGATGCTGCGCCAGTACCGGCCGCTCGCCCTCGAATCGCACCCGAACCACCTGGTGCGCTGGACGTCCCTCATCGACCGCGACCCGTCGGTCTTCGCGAGCGTCAAGTACGTGCACTCGACGTTCGACGCGGTCAACAAGGGGACGATGCTCAAGTACCTGAACGCCTCCGGCCACCGGGTGCCGGTCTACCTCCAGGTCTACGGCCAGAGCGAATGCGGCCCCATGGTGGTCCGCGCCAACACCCGTACCTCGCTGCGGTACAGCGACGCCCGCGGCATGGGCTACGGCGTCCCCAAGCTGACCCGGGTCCGCGTCGTCGACGAGGCCGGCCACCCGCTGCCGCGCGGCAAGCAGGGCGTCATCGAGATGTCGTCGCGGGGCCGTGCGGTCACGTACTACGGGGAGGAGGAGCGGTTCGAGAAGAACCTCCGCGACGGCTGGTGGAACAGCGGCGACCAGGGCGAGATCACGCCGACCGGCCAACTGGCGCTGCACGACCGGCAGGTGGACCTCATCGACGAGGTCAAGAGCACGCTGGCGATCGAGGACGCGCTCCTGGACAAGCTGCACTTCCTCAACGAGGTCGTCCTGGTCCGCACCGCCGACGGCGACCCGCAGCCGGTGGTCTCGGTCTCCGACGGCCAGGAGATGGACTGGGACGCCTGGTGGGCCTGCGTGGCGGACATGCCGCGCCTGGAGGCGCCGGTGATCCTGCCCTTCGAGAAGTTCCCGCGCACCGCCACCATGAAGGTCCAGCGCAACCGCCTTGAGCAGCTGCTGCGCGGCGGGGCCTCCCATGCGGCCTGACACCGCCGGCCCGTCCGCCTCCCGGCAATCGACCGCGTTGATTGCCGGGGCGGGCCCCGCCGGACTCGCCCTGGCCGGCCTGCTCGGCTCCGCCGGCTGGCAGGTCACCGTACTGGAGCCGCTCACCGAGCGCCGCGCCGGAACCCGCGCCCCGACCCTGTGGCCGCCGGCCGCGCACCTGCTCGACACCCTCGGCGCCGGCCGACGGGTCCGCGCCCGCGCCCATCGCGTGGAACGGCTGCGCTTCGTCTCCGACGACGCGGAGCGCGACCTCGACCTCGGCCCGTACGCCTTCCACACGCTCCCGCAGGGGGAGTTGGAGGAGATCCTGGAGGAGCGGGCCGTCGACCTCGGCGCCACCGTCGTGCGCGGCGCGGCCGTCACCTCCTTCGTCGCGGGCGCCGACGGGCGCCCGCGGGTCACCGTCGGCCACGGCGACGGCCGGACCGAGCAGCTCACCGCCGACCTCCTGGTCGGCGCCGACGGGGCCCACTCGGTGGTGCGCGGGCAGCTGGGCGTCGAGTCGGCCGGCGAACGCTACGCCTCCCGTTTCGCGCTGCTCGACTTCACCGACGAACAGGGCCTGTTCCCCCGGGACACCTCGATCACGTGGGTGGGCCGGCGGGGCACGCTGGTCTCGGTGCCGCTGCCCGCGGGCGGCACCCGCGTCGTCGTCCCCGTCCTCGACCCGGACGCCGACCCGGCCGGCTTCCTGCTGAAGACCGCCGCCGAGCACGGCTTCCCGCTCTCCGTGGACACCGCGACCTGGCAGGCCGAGTTCCATGTCACCGTCGCCATGGCCGAGACGTTCGCCCGCGGCTCCGTCGCCCTGATCGGCGACGCGGCCCACGTCCAGTCACCGGCCGGCGGACGCGGCATGAACAACGCCCTTGAGGACGCCTTCGCCCTGGCAACCCAGCTGTGCGACAGGGCAGTCGGGGAGGCGGCCGAAGGTGCGGTCGACGTACCGGCCGCCCTGGTCCGCTACGACCTGCTGCGGCGCGCGGAGATGGCCGACGAGCTCGGCGCCATCAAGGAGACGACGGACCGCTGGGTGGGACGCACCGGCTCCGGTGAGCCCGAGCCGACCGCCGTGCGGCGGCCCCGGCGCTCCGACGTCCAGCGCACCGCGTGCATCCACCCGCGCCCGCGCCCCACCGCCGAGGGCGAGGAGCCGCCGGTCTGGTCCCGCGCCGGCTTCACCGGCTCCCGCATGGTCCTGTCCGACGCGCCGGAGACGGCCTGGCCGCCGCATCCGGTGGTCCTGGTCGGCGGCCCCGACGAGCCGGCCGTGCGCGGCGCGCTCTTCGCGGGGGCCCGGCGGGCCCGGTCCGCGGACCGCCTGGACGGCGGCGCCGCCCTGCCGCCCGGCGTGTATGTCACCACCGCCTCATCGGACATCCTCGGCCACTGGCCGTGGGAGCTCCTGAACGAACCCGACCCGAGCCCGGTCCTCACCCAGATCGGCCAGTGCATGGGGAGCCACCACCATGAACCACCACGCTGAACCGGGCCCCGCAGCCACCGCCGTGGAGCCGACCGTGACCGCGGCGGTCGTCGTGGACGAACTCGTCCGGGGCGGCGTCGAGACCTTCGTCTACTGCCCCGGGTCCCGCAACGGCCCCATCGGCTTCGAGCTGACCCGGCGCGCGGCGGCCGGCACGATCACCCTCCACGTCCGCCTGGACGAACGCTCCGCCGCGTTCCTCGCCCTCGGCGTGACCAAGTCGACCGGGGCCCCGGCCGCGGTCGTGACCACCTCGGGCTCGGCGGTGGCGAATCTGCTGCCCGCCGTGACGGAGGCCCACTACTCCCGGCTCCCGCTGGTCCTGGTCACCGCCAACCGCCCGCTCGCCGTCCTCGGCACCGGCGCCTCGCAGACCGTCGAACAGGCCGAACTCCTCACCTCGCAGGTACGCCACGTCCAGCACCTCCAAGTGCCGGAAGGGACCGAGGAGATGAACCGGGTCGTGCGGGCCCAGATCTGCCACGCACTCGGCATCGGCGCCGGGCGGCTGGCCGGCCGGCCGGGACCGGTCCAGATCGACGTGCCGCTGCCGTCCGGCATCCCGCCGCAGGACCGGGCGGTGCGCTTCCCGGCCGGGCGCCCCGAGGGGCAGCCGTGGTTTCGCACCTTCGACCGGGACCGCGGCGCCGCGCGGCCGTACCGCGTCGACCTGAGCCGCCCGACCGTCGTGGTCGCGGGCGACGGCGCCGACCTGACCGGCATCCCCGGGTCCGTCCCGCTGATCGCGGAGCCGACCGTCCCCCTCGAAGGACGCACCGCCCTGCATCCGTGGGTCCTCGACCACATCGGGCCCGAACAGGTCCTGGTGGCCGGGCGGCCGACCCTGCACCGCAACGTGGGCAAGCTGCTCGCCCGGCCCGACGTCACCACGATCCTGCTCGGCGACGGCGACGACGCCTGGGTCTACGCGGCCCCGCACATCGACGTACTCGCCGTGAACCCGGTGTTCGAGGGCACGGCCGCCCCCGCGTGGGCGGACCAACTCGCGCGGCTGGACGCCGTGTTGCGCCGCACCTGGGCCGAAACGCTCGACGAGCCCGGCCACCGCGGCACCGGGGTGGGCGTGGCGGAAGCCGTGGTCCGCGCCCTGCACCCCGGCGACCTTCTGTGGGTGGGCGCCTCGAACCCGGTCCGGGACGTGTCCCTGACCGCCGCGCTGCCGGCCGGGGTGCGGGTGCTGTCCAACCGCGGAGTGGCCGGCATCGACGGCAACATCAGCTCCGCCGTGGGCGCCGCCCTCGCCAACCCGGACCGCACGGTGGTCACCCTCGTCGGCGACCTCACCTTCGCCTACGACGCGGTCGGCCTCCAGAACGGCGTACTGGAACAGGTCCCCGCCAACCTGGTGGTCGTCGTCTCCAACGACGCGGGGGGAGGCATCTTCGAGGTCCTCGAACAGGGCCACCCCAAGTACCGCTCCGCACCGTACGGAGACACCTTCGAGCGGATCTACGGCGCCCCGCAGAACGTCGACTTCGCGGCCCTGTGCGGCTCCTACGGGGTCTCGCACCGGAGCGTCGAGCCCTCGGCGCTCGGCCCCGCGCTCGCCGCGGCCCGCGCCTGCGACCGCCCGATCGTCCTCGAAGTCCCGGTGGCCCGCACCCGGTTGAGGGAGCTGCACGCCCGCGCGAGCGAGCGGGCCACCGCCGCACTGAACACCATCGCCCCAGCCGGCGCTCCCGTCCTGGTCGGCTGACCAGCCCGAACGAGTGGAAACAGAGTCATGACCATCACCACCCCCGCCCCCGCCCCCGTCGCCCCGGCCGCCCCCGCCGAGGAGGTGGCCAACCCGTTCGACCCCACGGCATGGCGCGTCGTCGACGGCTTCGAGGACCTCACCGACATCACCTACCACCGGGGCGTGGAGCGCGACGCCGACGGCGCCGTGCTGCGCGACCTGCCCTGGGTGCGCATCGCCTTCGACCGGCCCGAGGTGCGCAACGCCTTCCGCCCCCGGACCGTCGACGAGCTGTACCGCACGCTGGACCACGCCCGGATGTCCTCCGACGTCGGCGCGGTCGTCCTCACCGGCAACGGGCCCTCCGCCAAGGACGGCGGCTGGGCGTTCTGCTCCGGGGGCGACCAGCGCATCCGGGGCCGTGACGGCTACCGCTACGCCGAGGGCGAGACCGCCGAGCACATCGACCCGGCCCGCGCGGGCCGGCTGCACATCCTGGAGGTGCAGCGCCTGATCCGCACCATGCCCAAGGTCGTCATCGCGGCGGTCTCCGGCTGGGCCGCGGGCGGCGGGCACTCGCTGCACGTCGTCTGCGATCTGACCATCGCCTCCCGCGAGTTCGGCCGGTTCAAGCAGACCGACGCCACCGTCGGCTCCTTCGACGCCGGGTACGGTTCGGCGCTGCTGGCCCGCCAGGTCGGACAGAAGTACGCCCGCGAGATCTTCTTCCTGGCCCGGGAGATCGACGCCGACCGGATGCGCGAGATGGGCGCGGTCAACGACGTGGTGCCGCACGCCGAACTGGAGCGCACCGCCATCGAGTACTGCCGGGACATTACCGCGCAGTCGCCGCAGGCCATCCGGATGCTCAAGTTCGCCTTCAACCTGCCCGACGACGGCATGGTCGGCCAGCAGGTGTTCGCGGGCGAGACGACGCGCCTGGCCTACATGACCGACGAGGCCGTCGAGGGTCGCAACGCCTTCCTGGAGAAGCGCGCCCCCGACTGGTCCGCCCACCCCTACTACTTCTGAGGGAACGTCGTGTCAGCCATCCCCCTGCGCCCGATCGTCCTGCCCGCGGAACCCGGCGCGGCCGTCCGTCTCCTGCTCCCCGAGATCGAGCGGATGCAGCGCGGCGGCGACGCCATCGCCCCGGTCTCCGATCCCGCTCAGACAGCCCACCTGCCCCCGACGGTCCCCGAGGGCACCGGAGTGGTCCTGTCCACCTCCGGTTCGACCGGGCCCCCCAAGCGGACCGCGCTGCCGCGCACCGCGCTCCTCGCCTCGGCCCATGCGACGCTGGCCCGCCTCGGCGGGCCCGGTGAGTGGCTGCTCTGCCTGCCGCTCGGATTCGTGGCCGGCTTCCAGGTCCTGTCCCGTGCCGTCGTCGGCGGCACCGGGGTCACCACACTCGCCGGCGGCCGCTTCGACGCGGCGGCCTTCGTGGCCGCGGCCCGCCGGATGGGAAGCGGGCGCCGGTACACGGCCCTGGTCCCCACCCAGGTCCGCCGGCTGCTCGCCGACGCCGAGGCACGGGCCGAACTGGCCCGGTTCGACGCGGTGTTGGTGGGCGGCGCACCGCTCGACCGGGCCACCGCCGACCGGCTGCGCGAGGTCACCCGCCACCTGTCCACGTACGGCATGACGGAGACCGGCGGCGGCTGCGTCTACGACGGGGTGCCGCTCGACGGGGTCCAGGTGCGGCTCGTCGACGACATCGTGCACATCGGCGGACCGACGGTGGCCGGCACCTACCTCGGTGCCGCCGAGGCAGAGCAGAGCCGGTTCTCCGTCGACGCCGCCGGAGTGCGCTGGTTCCGCACCGCGGACCGGGCCCGCTGGGACGCGGGCCGTCTGGTCCCGCTCGGCCGGACCGACGACCTCATCAACACCGGTGGGGTCAAGGTCTCCGCGGGCGCCGTCGAGGAGGTGCTGCTCGGTCTCGACTGGGTCGACAGCGCCGTGGTCATGGGCCTGCCCGACCCCGAGTGGGGCGAGCTGGTCAGCGCCCACGTCGTCCCGCGGGCCGGGATGCGCGCCCTCGGCAGCGGCGCCGTCCGCGAATCGGTGGGCCGGCTGCTCGGCCGGGCGGCGATGCCCAAGCGGGTCGTCTTCGGCGCGGACCTGCCGCTGCTGCCCAACTCCAAGATCGACCGTTCCGCGATCCGCACCCGGCTGAGCCTCACGCCGGCACCGGCCCCCCAGGACAAGGAAGGCTGACATGTCAGCAGAGCTCTTCTCACCGGTGCGGTTCGGCGACATCGACGCCGCCAACCGGATCGTCATGAGCCCGATGGGCCGCCGCAGAGCGGACGCCGACGGGACCCCGAACGACCTGATGCGCACCTACTACGAACAGCGCTCCTCCGCCGGCCTCATCGTGACCGGCAGCGTCCACCCCTCCCTGCGGGGCAAGGGCCAGCCCGGCAGCCCCCATCTGATCACCGCCCGGGACGTGGCCGCGTGGGCCAAGATCACCGGGGCCGTGCACGAGCGCGGCGGCCGTATCGTCGTGCAGCTGATGCACGCGGGCCTGGCCGCCCATCCGAGCGTCAACGGCGGCCGGACCTGCCTCGCGCCGTCGGCGGTCGTGCCCCGCGACACCGCCGTCCTGGACGGACGGACCGTCGAGCAGCCCGTGCCGCGGGCGATGACCACCGGCGAGATCGACGGCACCGTCGAGGAGTTCGCCCGGGCGGCGGCCCTGGCCGTGCGCGCCGGATTCGACGGGGTGGAGGTCCACGGCGGCAACGGCTACCTCGTCCACCAGTTCCTCGCCTCCGGCACCAATCTGCGCGACGACGAGTACGGCGGCGGTACCGACCACCGGATCCGCTTCGCGGTCCGCGTCGTCGAGGCCGTCTCGGCGGCCATCGGCCCCACCCGCACCGGTCTGCGCATCTCTCCCGGCTTCTCCGCCAACCGCCTCACCGAGGCGACCGCGGCCGAGGTCTACCCGGCCCTGCTCGGCCACCCCTCGGTGCGCCGCCTGGCCTACGTCCACACCATCACCGGCAGCGATCCGGGCGTCCTCGGCCTGCTGCGCACGCACCGGCCCGGCGGCTGGATCCACAACATGGGCACGGACCTGTCCTGGTCCGCCGGCGAACTGCGCGACCGGCTCGGCGGCCAACTCGCCGCCGGCGCCGACGCGGTGGCCCTGGGACGCCTCTTCGTCTCCAACCCCGACCTGGCCGAACGCCTTGAGCACGGGGCACCCCTGACCGCTCCCGACCCCAGCCGCTTCTACGGCGGCGGCAGCGCGGGATACACCGACTACGTTCCGTGGTCCGCACGGACCGGAGGGCCGATCCATGTCTGAACAGCGCTTCCCCGCACCCGGGACGGACCGCGCGAGAACCCCGTTCCTGCTGCACGGCCCGAGCACCTCGGCGAGCCTGGAGGGCCCGCTGAGCACCTTCACGGATCTGGCCGAGGCCGAACTGGCCGTCCGCGGCGGCGCGTTCGGCGACCTCGTCGCCGGCGCCGTCCCCTTCGACCCCGCCTCCGGCACCTCCTCCTTCTACCTGGGCCGCCGCGCCGCCCACCGGCCGTCCGCCGCACCGGCCCGCGACACGGGGTCCTTCTTCCCCGACGTCCCCTTCAACGACACCGAGATCGCCGGCTACATCCGCCTGGTCGATTCGGTGCTGCCACTGCTCCGGTCGCCGGGCAGCGCCCTGGAGAAGGTCGTCGTGGCCCGTGCCGAGCGGTTCCGGTCGACCGGCAGCGCGTCCATCGACCCGCTGCACCTCTACGGCCGCATCGCCGACCTCTATCCGCGCGTGCACAGCTACCTGGTCGAGCACCTCCACAGCCCCGGCGTCCACACCCTGGGGGCGAGCCCCGAACTGTTCCTGCGCAAGTCCGGCGACACCATCACCATGACGCCGCTCGCGGGCACCGTCCCGCGCGATCCGACGCTGACCCCGGCCGAGGACGAACGGCGGGCGCGCGCCGAGCTGTTCACGGACAAGTTCCTCGTGGAGCACCGCCATCTCGTGGAGTTCATGCTCGCGAACCTGGCCCCGTTCTGCACCCTCGTCGACCACCCCGGCCGGCCCGAGCTGATCGAGGCGCCCGGCGTCTGGCACCTGGGCACTCCGATCCGGGCCCGGCTGCGCGGCTTCGACGTCCGCGTCGCCGACCTCGTCTCGGCTCTGCACCCGTCCCCCGCCGTCTGCGGGGTCCCGCAGGCCGCATCGCTGGAGCTGATCACCGCGAACGAGTCCGCACGCGGCTACTACGGAGGCCTGGTCGGCTGGCTCGACAGCGACGGCGACTGCGAGTTCTACATGGCCCTGCGCGGACTGGACTACGACGCCAACGACGGCCTGCTCACGCTGCGCGCGGGCGGCGGCATCGTCGCCGACAGCCGCCTGGACGTGGAGTTCGCGGAGACCAGCGCGAAGCTCGCGACCATGCGCCACGCCCTCGGCATCGTGAAGCCGGTGCGCACCCGGCTGCCGGCACCCGCCGTCCCGGCCCCGCGCGTGCCGCTCGTCGCCGCCGTGTGAACCACGCGCCGTCCCCGGCCCGACACCCCAGTGAGGTACCCCACACCGGAACCCGGCCGAAACCCGCCGTCGTGCCGCGCCCGGCTCCCCGGGCCCGGACATACAGAAACGGGCTGATCGCTTTCACGATCAGCCCGTTTCATCGGTACTGCTGCGGGCACTTCGTCTGTGCCCTGTTGTGCGCGAGGGGGGATTTGAACCCCCACGTCCCGAAGGACACTGGCACCTGAAGCCAGCGCGTCTGCCGTTCCGCCACTCGCGCAAGAGTGGTGTGCTGGGCTCTCTCACTTTTCGGTGCGATTGCCTGGCGACGTCGAGAAGATTAGCACGCTGGACAGGGTGGATTCACATCCGTTGTTTGCGGCCACCCTGGAGGGGAGGAGCAGATCAGTGAGAGGCAACCCCCGGCATCGTTACCCGCTCCTCCTGAGTGCACCCGAGGTGCGGGACACTGTCGGGAAGCCACCTCTACGATCCGTA
This sequence comes from Streptomyces sp. CB01201, assembly GCF_002803085.1. GTDB lineage: Bacteria > Actinomycetota > Actinomycetes > Streptomycetales > Streptomycetaceae > Streptomyces > Streptomyces hundungensis. The sequence continues at coordinate 132,411 of NZ_NNBJ01000006.1, forward strand.
CGAAGGGTGCGTGTGAGAGGTGACACTCGTCCACAGGGCACAGAAGGGGAACCAGCCGATTTCCCGACGCGTGGATACGATCAGTAAGCAGTACCAAGAGAGCGACTCAGAGCAGAACCGGCAGCAAGACCAGGACGACAACGACGGAGGAGGTGCCCCATGGGAGTCCTGAAGCGTTTCGAGCAGCGGCTCGAAGGCCTGGTCAACGGCACCTTCGCGAAGGTCTTCAAGTCCGAGGTCCAGCCCGTCGAGATCGCAGGCGCGCTCCAGCGCGAGTGCGACAACAACGCGTCGATCTGGAACCGGGACCGCACGGTCGTCCCCAATGACTTCATCGTCGAGCTGAGCGCTCCGGACTTCGAGCGGCTCAGCCCGTACTCGGGCCAGCTCGGCGACGAGCTGTCCGGCCTGGTGCGCGACTACGCGAAGCAGCAGCGCTACACCTTCATGGGCCCGATCAAGGTGCACCTGGAGAAGGCCGAGGACCTCGACACCGGTCTGTACCGGGTGCGCAGCCGCACACTCGCGTCCAGCACCGACCAGCAGGGCCACCAGGGCCCCCAGGGCGCGGGCCCGGGTGCCCCGCAGCGGCCCGCCCCTGCGGCGCCGCAGGGCGGCCGTGGTGGCTACGGCTACCCGCCGGCCGCTTCCGCCCCGCCCATGCCGTCGGCGCCGCCCCCGGGCCGCCCCTCCGCCTCGCCCGGGGAGCACCGTCCGGCGGCTCCGGGGCCGATGCCGGGCGGGCAGGGCCAGGTGCGACGCTGGATCGAGATCAACGGCACCCGCCATCAGATCTCCCGCCCGACTCTGGTCCTTGGCCGCAGCACCGATGCGGATGTGAGGATCGACGATCCCGGCGTCTCGCGCCGGCACTGTGAGATCCGGACCGGAACGCCCCCGACGATCCAGGATCTCGGGTCCACCAACGGCATCGTGGTGGACGGGCAGCACACCACCCGCGCTACGCTCCGCGACGGCTCGCGGATCGTCGTGGGCAGCACCACCATCGTTTACCGGCAAGCCGAAGGGTGAAGCGGGGGCAATGTCAGAGCTGACCCTCACGGTCATGCGGTTGGGTTTCCTCGCCGTACTGTGGCTGTTCGTCATCGTGGCCGTTCAGGTCATTCGCAGTGATCTGTTCGGAACGCGCGTCACCCAGCGCGGTTCGCGCCGGGGCAATGACGCCAACCGGCAGCAGCAGACCGGCCGGCAGGCCGCGGCCGCCGCACCGCCGCCGCAGCGCGGCCAGCAGCAGGGCGGGGGCGGGCGCCAGCGCCGCGGCGCCCCGACCAAGCTGGTGGTCTCCGAGGGCACCCTGACCGGGACCACGGTCGCGCTCCAGGGGCAGACCGTCACGCTGGGCCGGGCGCACGATTCGACGATCGTCCTGGACGACGACTACGCGTCGAGCCGCCATGCCAGGATCTACCCGGACCGGGACGGCAATTGGATCGTCGAGGACCTCGGGTCCACCAACGGCACCTATCTGGACCGGACCCGGCTCACCACCCCGACCCCGATTCCGCTGGGCGCGCCGATCCGCATCGGCAAGACCGTCATCGAGCTGCGGAAGTAGTACGACAATGAGCGAGCGGAGCGAGCGAGCCGCGGCGGTCTTCAGGGACCGGGACGGGCTCCCGACCGGAGGGTGGGCAGTGTGGCTCGACATGACCGGCCGTACCCCGAGCCGACAGGCGAGGTGCGCATGAGTCTCTCCCTGCGTTTCGCCGCCGGATCGCACAAGGGCATGATCCGCGAGGGGAACGAGGACTCCGGCTACGCCGGTCCCCGTCTCCTCGCCATCGCCGACGGCATGGGCGGCCAGGCCGCCGGCGAGGTCGCCTCCTCCGAGGTGATCTCCACCCTGGTCACGCTCGACGACGACGTACCCGGCTCCGACATCCTGACCTCGCTCGGCACCGCCGTGCAGCGGGCCAACGACCAGCTGCGCATGATGGTCGAGGAGGACCCCCAGCTGGAGGGGATGGGCACCACGCTCACCGCTCTGCTGTGGACGGGTCAGCGCCTGGGCCTGGTGCACGTCGGCGACTCGCGCGCCTACCTGCTGCGCGACGGCGTCCTGACCCAGATCACCCAGGACCACACCTGGGTCCAGCGGCTTGTCGACGAGGGCCGCATCACCGAGGAAGAGGCCACCACCCACCCGCAGCGCTCGCTCCTGATGCGCGCCCTGGGCAGTGGCGACCACGTCGAGCCCGACCTGTCGATCCGTGAAGTGCGGGCCGGCGACCGGTACTTGATCTGTTCCGACGGCCTGTCGGGGGTGGTCTCCCACCAGACGATGGAGGAGACCCTCGCCAGCTACCAGGGCCCGCAGGAGACCGTGCAGGAGCTGATCCAGCTCGCGCTGCGCGGCGGCGGCCCCGACAACATCACGGTGATCATCGCCGATGTGCTGGACGTCGACGCCGGGGACACCCTGGCGGGCCAGCTCAACGACACGCCGGTCATCGTCGGCGCGGTCGCCGAGAACCAGTTGCAGCTCAACGACGGCGGCGCCATGCAGACCCCGGCCGGCCGCGCCTCCGGGCTCGGCCGCCCCGCGCCCGCGCCGCAGGGCGGCTTCGGCCCGCCCGGCAGCGGTGAGGACAGCGGCTACGGCAACCCGCCCGAGGGCGCCTTCGGCTCCTACACCGACGAGGACTTCGTCAAGCCGCGCCGGCGCGGCAAGGGCCGCTGGATCCGCAGATCGCTGTACATCGTGCTGGCCCTGGCGGTCGTCGGCGGCGGCCTGTACGGCGGCTACCGGTGGACGCAGACGCAGTACTTCGTCGGCACCAACAACGACGGCAGTCCGCATGTGGCGCTGTACCGGGGCATCAGCCAGGACCTGGCCTGGGTGAAGCTCTCCAAGGTGGAGACCGATCACCCCGAGATCGAACTCAAGTACCTCCCGCAGTACCAGCGCAACCAGATCGACTCGACCATCGCCGCGAGCAGCCTCGACAAGGCGCAGGCCAAGATCAAGGAGTTCGCGACGCAGGCGTCCGCCTGCAAGAAGGAGGAGGAGCGACGGGCCGCGGAGGGCAACACCCCCGCGAAGCCCGCCACGGGCGCCACCGGCGCCCCGTCCAACAAGACCGCGACCACCGCATCTCCCACACCCGGCCCCAGCCTCTCGGAGGACGAGCAGAAGCTGGTCTCGCAGTGCGGTAAGCAGTAGGCAGCCGTAGGGGGCCTTTCCACACCATGAGCGTTGTCACCAACACGACCACCATCGGCGCGATCGAAGCACCGAGCCGCCGCAACACCGAGCTGGCCCTGCTGATCTTCGCGGTGGCCATCCCGGTGTTCGCGTACGCCAATGTGGGGCTCGCCCTGACCGGCAAGCTCCCCTCAGGCATGCTCGGATACGGTCTGGGCCTCGGTTTGATGGCGGGTGTGGCGCACTTGGTGGTGCGCAAGTTCGCCCGGTACGCCGACCCGCTGCTGCTGCCGATCGCGACGCTGCTCAACGGGCTCGGCCTGGTGCTGATCTGGCGCCTGGACCAGTCCCCGCGGCTGATCCAGCGCGCGAAGCTCGCCTGGGGCAAGTTCTCGCCCGACGCCCCGCACCAGCTGCTGTACACGGCGATCGGTGTGGCGCTGTTCATCGGCGTACTGATGCTCCTGAAGGACCACCGCATCCTCCAGCGCTACACGTACATCTCGATGGCGGTGGCGCTGTTCCTGCTCGTCCTGCCGATGTTCTTCCCCGCCGTCAACGGCGCCAAGATCTGGATCTCGATCCCCGGTCTCGGCACCATCCAGCCCGGCGAGTTCGCGAAGATCATCATCGCGATCTTCTTCTCCGGCTACCTGATGGTGAAGCGCGACGCGCTCGCACTGGCCAGCCGTCGATTCATGGGTCTGTACCTGCCGCGCGGCCGTGACCTCGGGCCGATCCTGGTCATCTGGGCGCTGTCGATCCTGATCCTGGTCTTCGAGACCGACCTCGGCACCTCGCTGCTCTTCTTCGGCCTGTTCGTCGTCATGCTGTACGTCGCCACCGAGCGCACCAGCTGGATCGTCTTCGGTCTGCTGATGTCGGCGGTCGGCGCGGTCGGTGTGGCCTCGTTCGAGCGCCACGTCCAGTCGCGTGTGAACGCCTGGCTGGACCCGTTCGCCTGCTACACCTCCGACAAGAGCGGCGCCTGTGAGCAGATCGGCCAGGCCATCATGTCGTTCGGCTCCGGCGGCACGCTGGGCGCCGGGCTCGGCCAGGGCAACTCCGACCTCATCGGCTTCGCCGCCAACGCCGACTTCATCCTCTCCACCGTCGGTGAGGAGCTGGGCCTGGCCGGAATGATGGCGCTGCTGCTCCTGTACGGCCTGATCGTGGAGCGCGGTGTGCGCACCGCGCTCGCCGCCCGCGACCCGTTCGGCAAGCTCCTCGCGATCGGCCTGTCCGGCGCCTTCGCGCTCCAGGTGTTCGTCGTCGCCGGCGGTGTGATGGGCCTCATCCCGCTGACCGGTATGACGATGCCGTTCCTCGCCCAGGGCGGTTCCTCCGTCATCGCCAACTGGGCGCTGATCGGCATCCTGATCCGGATCAGCGACACCGCGCGCCGGCCCGCCCCGGCCCCCGCCCCGTCCTCCGACGCCGAGATGACCCAGGTGGTCCGACCGTGAACAAGCCCCTGCGCCGGATCGCGATCTTCTGCGGTCTGCTCATCCTGTCGCTGATGATCCGCGACAACTGGTTGCAGTACGTACGGGCCGACGAGCTGAACGCGAACGAGCACAACCGCCGCGTCCAGATCGAGCGCTTCGCCCATGAGCGCGGCAACATCATCACGGCCGACGGCCAGACGATCACCGGCTCGGCGGAGACGTCCGGCACCGACTTCAAGTACAAGCGGGTCTGGAAGGACGGCCCCATGTGGGCGCCGGTCACCGGATACGACTCGCAGGCGTTCGGCGCCACCCAGCTGGAGAACCTGGAGGACGGCATCCTCTCGGGCACCGACAACCGGCTCTTCTTCGACCGGACCATGTCGATGTTCACCGGGGACAAGAAGAAGGGTGGCAATGTCATCACCACCCTGAACAGCAAGGCCCAGAAGGCCGCGTTCGACGGGCTGGGCGACAAGAAGGGCGCCGTCGCCGCCATCGACCCGCGCACCGGTGCGATCCTGGCGCTCGCCTCCACGCCGTCCTACGACCCGTCCACGTTCGCGGGCAACAGCAAGAAGGACTCCACGGCCTACAACGCCCTGCAGAAGAAGGCCGACCCGAACGACCCGATGCTGAACCGGGCCCTTCGCCAGACGTACCCGCCGGGCTCCACCTTCAAGGTGGTCACCGCCGCGGCCGCGCTGGAGAACGGCCTGTACTCCGGGATCGACGACCCGACGAAGTCGCCGGTGCCGTACATCCTGCCGGACACCGCCCACCAGCCGCTGAACAACGAAGGCAACATCCCCTGTGAGAACGCCACGCTGAAGGTGGCTCTCCAGTACTCCTGCAACACCGTCTTCGGCAAGATCAGCGCCGACCTGGGCAACGACAAGATGAAGGCCGAGGCCGAGAAGTTCGGCTTCAACAAGGAGATCTTCAACCCGGTCCGCACGGACGCCAGCGTCTTCCCGAAGGACAACCGCCCGCAGAACGCCATGGCGGGCATCGGGCAGGCCTCCAACCGCGCCACCCCCCTTCAGATGGCCATGGTCGCCGCCGCCGTCGCCAATGACGGCAAGCTGATGAAGCCGTACATGGTCGACCAGCTCCAGACGCCGAACGTGGACGTGCTCACCAAGACCCAGCCGGAGCAGATGAGCCAGCCCATGTCGGCCGCCACCGCGCAGAAGCTCCAGAAGATGATGGAGTTCGTCGTCACCGACGGCACCGGCAAGGCGGGGCAGATCGACGGCGTGACCGTCGGCGGCAAGACCGGCACCGCCCAGCACGGTGTGGACAACAAGGGCAACCCGTACGCCTGGTTCATCTCCTACGCGAAGTCCGGCGACGGTTCCCCGGTCGCGGTCGCCGTGGTGATCGAAGGCTCCGACACGACCCGTGACGACATCGCGGGTGGCAAGCTCGCTGCCCCCATCGCCAAGAACGTCATGAAGGCGGTGCTCGACAGCAAGAAGTGACCCGGGCTGTTTCACGTGAAACATCGTCCGTTTCACGTGAAACATCACACGTGCCCTGTACCGGTCCGGTATCAGGTGGCGGCCGCGAGCTGATCGGCTTGCGGTGCCCGGTAGCGTATGCGCGAACAGCACACCGCCGGACCACCCATGGGTACGGTCGGGACAGACGGAGAGGGCTGGATTAGCTATGGAAGAGCCGCGTCGCCTCGGCGGGCGGTACGAGCTGGGCCAGGTGCTCGGCCGTGGTGGTATGGCGGAGGTCTACCTCGCGCACGACACCCGGCTCGGCCGCACCGTCGCCGTGAAGACGCTGCGGGCCGACCTCGCCCGCGACCCGTCCTTCCAGGCCCGCTTCCGCCGTGAGGCCCAGTCGGCCGCCTCGCTCAACCACCCGGCGATCGTCGCTGTCTACGACACCGGCGAGGACTACGTCGACAACGTCTCCATCCCGTACATCGTGATGGAGTACGTCGACGGTTCGACCCTGCGTGAGCTGCTGCACTCCGGGCGCAAGCTGCTGCCCGAGCGGACCCTGGAAATGACCATCGGCATTCTCCAGGCCCTCGAATACTCGCACCGCAACGGCATCGTCCACCGCGACATCAAGCCGGCGAACGTCATGCTGACGCGCACCGGCCAGGTCAAGGTCATGGACTTCGGCATCGCCCGCGCCATGGGCGACTCCGGCATGACGATGACGCAGACCGCGGCCGTGATCGGCACCGCCCAGTACCTCTCCCCGGAGCAGGCCAAGGGCGAGCAGGTCGACGCGCGAAGCGACCTCTACTCCACGGGCTGCCTGCTGTACGAGCTGCTCACCGTCCGGCCCCCCTTCGTCGGGGACTCGCCGGTCGCGGTGGCCTATCAGCACGTACGCGAGGAGCCGCAGGCCCCGTCGAACTTCGACGCCGAGATCACGCCCGAGATGGACGCCATCGTCCTCAAGGCACTGGTCAAGGACCCCGACTACCGCTACCAGTCGGCGGACGAGATGCGCGCCGACATCGAGGCCTACCTGGACGGCCAGCCCGTCGCCGCGACCGCCGCCCTGGGCGCGGTCGGCTACGGCAACGGGTACGACGGCTACAACAGCGGCTACGGCAACGACCAGCCGACCACCGCGCTGCGCCAGACCGACCCGGGTGGCGGGCAGACCTCGATGCTGCCGCCGGTCAACGCGGACGACGGCGGCTACGGCTATGACGACCGCCCGGACCGGCGCCGCCAGAAGAAGTCGCACACCTCGACGGTCCTGCTGATCCTGGCGGGCGTCCTGGTGCTGGTCGGAGCGATCCTGATCGGCAAGTCCGTCTTCAACAACAGCGCCGACAGCAGCTCGATCGACGTGCCCACCCTCGTGGGCAGCAGCCAGGGCGACGCGGAGAAGCTGGCGATCAACGCCGGCGTGAAGATGTCCGTGTCCAAGAACGAGCCCTGCCCCGACCAGCCCAAGGGCAACATCTGCTCCCAGTCGCCGGCGAACGGCACCATGAAGAAGGGCGAGACGGTCACCGTCACCGTCTCCACGGGCGCGCCCAAGGTCGAGGTCCCGGACGTCACGCAGAAGGACAAGGACAGCGCGTCCCAGCTGCTCACGACCAAGGGCTTCCAGGTGAAGACCAAGGAGGTCGAGTCCAGCGCGACGCCGGGCACGGTCGTCACCCAGGACCCGACGGGCGGCTCGCAGGCCGAGAAGAACTCGACGGTCACGCTTTCGATCGCCAAGAAGCAGACCACCAATCTGCCGGACGTCACGAAGCGGGACTACAACTCCGCGGTCCAGCAGCTCAGTTCCCTCGGCTTCAACAACGTGTCCCGCCAGGATGTCGATTCCAACGACCCGCAGAACCAGGTCGTCTCGATGAGCCCGAGCGGCAACACGAGCCAGCCCAAGGACGTCCAGGTCGTCCTGAAGGTCTCCAAGGGACCGCAGACGACCCCGACGCCCCCCGGCCAGGCGCAGATCCCGGCGAACCTGATCGCGATGAGCGTGAAGAAGGCCACGCAGGCACTGAACGACGCCGGCTTCAGCAACATCCAGTTCGCGCCCGGCAGTTCGAACGACGACAAGGCGCGCGTCACCGGCGTCACGCCCGGCCCCGGCACCATGGCCGACCCGAACCAGCCGGTCACGCTGTCCACCATGGGTGGGAGCGGCGGCAACGGTGGGAACGGCGGCAACGGCGGCGGAGCCATCGGCGGCTGGTGGGACTAGCCGGCCACGGCCCTCGTCAGCGCTGAGAGCCCCGGACTCCCAGCATCGAGCCCCGGCACCCTGTGAGGGTGCCGGGGCTCAGTGCTGTGCCGGAGGCGGCGAAGGCGGCGAAGGCGGCCCCAGGGCGGCTAGCGCAGCTCGGCCGGCGGGGTGCGCTTGGCGTCGACCTTCTCCGTGCGCACCAGCTCGCCCCACACGATGTAGCGGTACTTCGAGGTGTAGACCGGGGTGCAGGTCGTCAGGGTGATGTAGCGGCCGGGCTTCTTGGCGCCCGATTCCTTGGGGACCGGCTGGAGCACGTCGACGTTGTACTTCGAGGTCTCCGGCAGCTCGGCGAACACCTTGTAGACGTACCAGGTGTCCTTGGTCTCGAAGACGACCGGATCGCCGGTCTTCAGCTTGTCGATGTTGTGGAACTTGGCGCCGTGGCCGTCCCGGTGGGCGGCGAGCGTGAAGTTGCCGTCCTTGTCCGTGCCGGGCAGCGTCGCCTTCACCGGGTCCGTGTAGTACCCGGCCACACCGTGGTTGAGGACGTCGGTGTCGGTGCCCTTCTCGACGAGCACCTCGCCGTTCTTCATCGCCGGCACGTGCAGGAAGCCGATGCCGCCCTTGGTGTCGAGCGCGCCGGGTCCCGTGGCGGCGGCCCAGTCGCGGCGCACGTTGTCGCCCTGCTTGGAGGCCTCGCGGTCCGCCATGACGTTGGTCCACCACAGCGAGTAGACGACGAACAGGGCGAGCAACAGGCCCGCCGTGATGAGGAGTTCGCCGAAGACGCTGATGGCGGCGGCCACCCTGCCGTGGCCGCGCCGAGCCGGAGGCGGCCCGGACCTGCCGGTCCGCTCCTCGTGGTCGGTTCCTGTCGCCACCGCACCCGCCCCTGCTGTCCGTTCGGTCATCCCACGAGCGCGTCGGGCTTGCCCTTGCTGCGCGGTCGGTCGTCGACCATCTTGCCCCACACGATCAGACGGTAGGTACTCGTGAATTCCGGCGTGCACGTCGTCAGCGTCAGATAGCGGCCGGGCTTGGTGAATCCGGATCCCACCGGGATCGGCTTGAGCACCGAGACGTTCGACGGCGGGGTCTGCGGCAGCTCGCTGGTGATCTCGTACGTGTAGTACGCCTCCTGCGTCTCCACGACCACCTTGTCGCCCGCCTTCAGGCGGTTGATGTAGCGGAACGGCTCGCCGTGGGTGTTGCGGTGGGCGGCGACCGCGAAGTTGCCCGTGGGGTCCGACGGCATCGCCGTCTTCAGACCGCCCTCGTCGTAGTGGCCGATCATGCCCTTGTCGAGCACCTTGGCCTTGCTGGTGCCCTGCGCGACGGGGGCGACGATGTCGAGCTTGGGGATGTGCATGATGGCGAAGCCCTGGCCCGGCGCGAACGTCCCGGGCTTGCGGCCGTCCGCCCAGTCCTGCGTGATCTTCTTGGTGGCGCTGCCGGCTTCCTGGTGGGCGCGGACGTTCGTCCACCACAGCTGGTACGTCACGAACAGGAGCATCACCACGCCGAGCGTGATGAAGGCCTCGCCCAGGACCCGGCTGGCGATCACCGCCGGGCTGTCCTTGCGCGCCTTGGCCGCGCGGCGCGCCTCGGCCCGGGTGAGCCGGCGGCCGTCCGGCCCGGTGGCGGGAGCGGCAGCGGGAGCGGGAGCGGGCGCCGCGCGCCCCTTGCCCTTGGCGGCCTTGCGCCGCTCGGCCCGCCCGCCGGTGGCCGGCGGAACGACCACGGCCGGCATGGCCCTCGTGGACGCCGGGTCGGCCGTGGAATCCCCGGCCGCTGTCGGCTCGGCGACGGATATGGGCTCGGAGATCGGTGCCGGTATCGGTGCCGGTGCCGGTATCGGTGCCGTGGTGGACGGATCGGCCGTCGTGACCGGTCCGGACATCGGCTCGGGCATCGGCTCGTGCGCGGGGTACCAGTCCTGCTGATAGGGCGGGGGGACCGGCTCGTACCACTCCTGGGGCGCGGCCACGGGCTCGGGCGCCCCCATGGGCCCCGGCGGGTAGACCGGCCCGGATGCGGGCTCCTGTACGGGGGCTGACGCCTCGGGCGCCGGGTTGTCGGAGCGGAACCAGGGCGACTCGTGGCCGCCCTGCGGCAGGGGGTCCGTCAGCGGGTCGTACTCGTGCTCCGGGCGCGCCGAAGTCACGCCGCGGCCTTGCCCACCACCGGCGCGAGCCCCGCCGAGCGCCCGACGGCCCCCGCGTCCCCGCATCGCACCAGCCAGTTGGCCAGCATCCGGTGGCCGTGCTCGGTCAGCACCGACTCGGGGTGGAACTGGACGCCTTCGACGGGCAGTTCACGGTGGCGCAGGCCCATGATGATGCCGTCCTCGGTGCGCGCGGTGACCTCAAGTTCGCCCGGCAGGGTGGCGGGCTCCGCGGCCAGCGAGTGGTAACGGGTCGCCGTGAACGGCGAGGGGAGCCCGGCGAAGACGCCGGCGCCCTCGTGCAGCACCGGGGAGGTCTTGCCGTGCAGCAGTTCGGGGGCCCGGCCCACGACACCGCCGTACGCGACCATCATCGACTGCATGCCGAGACAGACGCCGAAGACGGGGACGCCGGTCGCGGCGCAGCGGCGCACCATCTCGACGCAGACTCCGGCCTGTTCGGGCGAGCCGGGTCCGGGGGAGAGCAGGACGCCGTCGAAACCGTCCTGGGCGTGCCGGAGGGAGACCTCGTCGTTGCGGACGACCTCGCACTCGGCACCCAGCTGGTACAGGTACTGGACCAGGTTGAAGACGAAGCTGTCGTAGTTGTCGACTACGAGAATGCGCGCACTCACCGGACTGCCGTCCCCATCCCCTGGTCCACCGTCACGTCGTTGAACGGGAGCAGCGGCTCCGCCCACGGGAAGACGTACTGGAAGAGCACGTAGACGATCACGAGCACCATCGCGAGCGAGATGAACGCCCGCAGCCACGCGTTGCCCGGCAGATGCCGCCAGATCCAGCCGTACATGCTGTCCCCGCTGTCCCTTCCGACGATCGTTACGGCACCAGACTAGGGCCTGTCCGGCGGATCTGGTCGCCGTCGAGCGACCTCGGCTTTGCGGTGCTGGTGAGCGGGGGCCTGGTGCGTCCAGCTGCAAGGCGGAGGAGGGCGACGACGCGGAGCGTCGGCAACCGACGACAACGCCGCAGATGGGCGTGCCAGGCCCCCGCGTCCCAGACAAGATCCGCCGGACAGGCCCTAAGGGGCCGGGGTCAGGTGTGGGGTCAGCCGTCCAAAGCTGTGGGTTTGCCCTGTGCCACGGGCTGCGTGGAGTCGAGGTGGCCCCAGACAATCAGACGGTGGCTGCTGCCCCATTCCGGGTCGCAGGTGGTGAGCGTCAGATAGCGGCCCGGCGAGCGGAACGGGGACTCGGTGGGGACGGGGTCGATGACGCCGACATCGCTGGGCACGGTCCGGAAGGGCAAGGCGTCGAGGCGGTAGGTGTACCAGGTCGTGTCGTCGCGCAGCACCACCGCGTCGCCGGGGCGCAGTTCGGGGAAGTCCTTGAACGGGTCGCCGTAGGTGCGCCGGTGGCCGGCGACGGAGAAGTTGCCCGGCTGCCCGAGCCGGGTCGTGTTGTCGTAGTGGCCGAGGCCCTTCTGGAGGTCCTTGACGGCGGTGCCTTCGAGGACCGGCTTGTGCCAGTCCTTGCCGAGCCGGGGGATGTACATGACGGCGAACGAGCGGCCCTCGGTGTACGCGGCCGGTACCGGGGCCGGCCGGGGCGCGGGCTGCTGGGACGCGGTCGGCCGGGGCGGGGCCGAGCTGGGTGCGGGGCTCTGGGCCCACTGCTGCTCAAGGCCCGATATCTGGTCGCTCGCGGCGTTGTCCGCCTTCACTCCGGTCCAGTACAGGAGGTACACGACGAACAGGACGATCAGGGTGCCCACGGTGAGGCACAGTTCGCTGAAGGACCTGACGAGGATCCGCACGGACATCGGCGGTGGCCCCCTTCCGCGCCGCTACCGCACCGGTTTCGCGTAGTGGAGATCCACTGTGCCCGAGTAGGCGTCGAGAGTCATCGTCTTGCGCTCGTCGACTTTCCAGCCGAGCCCGTAGGCCTTCACGTACAGCTGGTAGTTCTGGATCGCCTTGGAGGCGCCGAGCGCCCCGCGCAGCTTCCCGGTGTCCCCCACGGCCGTGATCTTGTACGGGGGCGAGTAGACGCGGCCCTGGAGGATCAGAGTGTTGCCGACGCAGCGCACCGCGCTGGTGGAGATCAGCCGCTGGTCCATCACCTGGATGCCCTGGGCCCCGCCCTGCCACAGCGCGTTGACCACCGCCTGGAGGTCCTGCTGGTGGATGACGAGGTCGTTGGCCTGCGGCGGGGGATAACCGGGGGCGGCGGTGGCGTTGGGCGGGGCGTCGTTGAGCGTGACGGTGAGGCCCTTGCCGGAGACCGGCGCGGTGCCCGAGGCGTCCTTGAGGCCGTTGAGGAGCTGGTCCTGGGCCTTGGTGGAGCCGTCGTCGCGCTGGGCCAGCGCGTCCACGTCGCCGCGCAGGGCCGCGGCGGCGTCGCCGAGCTCCTTGTTCTTGTGGTCGCGCTGCTTGATCAGGTCCGACAGCTTCAGGAGCGAGGCGTCGGTGCGGATGTTGGTGCCCTTGGCCGTGTTGAAACTCGTGACGAAGATGAGTCCGGCCAGAGCGAACACGGCGGCGGACAATAGACGTACGGGACGACCGCGCAGGCGTCGCCGGGGCTGTTCGGGGACCCCGTCGGGGGAGTCGGCAGAATTGCTCAACGTACCCTTATCTCCTTCGGCGCCACGGAAGCACTACGCTAACGGACGCTTGGGGGAGCATTCCCCCGCAGTTCCGTCCCCCGGCGCCGCCACAGTTCCCTGCGCGGTCACGCAGCGCATCGACAGGAGAGTTCCTCGTGCCGAAGTCACGTATCCGCAAGAAGGCCGATTTCACGCCGCCGCCCGCCAAGCAGGCGACCGCCATCAAACTGGGCAGTCGCGGCTGGGTGGCCCCGGTGATGCTGGCGTTCTTCCTCATCGGGCTGGCCTGGATCGTCCTCTTCTATGTGACCGAGGGCGATATGCCGCTCAAGGCGCTCGGAAACTGGAACATCGTCGTCGGCTTCGGCTTCATCGCGGGCGGCTTCGGCGTCTCCACGCAGTGGAAGTAGCCCGCTGACCACAGCGCAATCCGGGGCGGACGCAAGCTCTGCCCCTAGTTATCCACAGCGCTATCCACGGGGAGTGGATAACTCAGACCATCTGTGGATAACTTCCGGGATGTTGACGCCGGTGTGACTGGTTCCACCGGCTCCCACAGCACTTGTGCCCCTCGCCCCGCCTGGAAAGCACCAGGTCAGGGGCGAGGGGCACGGTCATCCCCCACCCGGTGCACAACTCCGGCCACCCTCTGTGGACAACTCTGGGGAAAGCTCGTACCGGCTGTGGCCGTATCCGCGTGCCCGGGCCTGTGGTCAGGTGAGCTGTGCCGTACGGATCAGCACGAGCACGACCGAGACCGCGAGCACCAGCGCACAGCTGCCCCACTGCACGAGCGAGCGCCGCTCGGCCGGGGCGTGCACCATGCCGATGCCGAGCAGAACGCCCGCGACCAGGCCGCCCACATGCGCCTGCCAGGCGATCCCCGACCACGCGAACGTGAAGATCAGGTTGACCACGAGCAGCCCGATGACCGGCCGCATGTCGTACTTCATCCGCCGCATCAGCACCGCGGTGGCACCGAACAGGCCGAAGATCGCGCCGGAGGCGCCGAGCGAGGACTGGTCGGGAGCAGCCAGCAGATAGGTCAGTGCGCTGCCCGCCAGGCCCGACACGAAGTACAGCGCCAGGTAGCGCGCCCGGCCGAGCGCGGCTTCCAGGGGACCGCCGATCCACCACAGGCTGAGCATGTTGAAGCCGATGTGGGCGAAGCCGTCGTGCAGGAACATCGAGGTCAGCAGGCGGTACCACTGCCCCTCGGCGACGCCCAGCGCACCCGGGACGTGTCCGGGCCACTGGCCCACCAGGACGAAGTCGGAGGTGAACCGGACCCCGACCACCAGCTTCACCACGAACAGCGCGATGTTGATCCCGATGAGGAGCTTGGTGAAAAGCTGGGGATCGCCCTTGGCCAGGACCCCACCCGCCACCGTGCGCGGCTGGTTGGCCGTCGGGGCGTGGCCGGTGCCGGAACCGGAGCGTACGCACTCGGGGCACTGGAAGCCCACCGAGGCGCTGATCATGCACTCCGGGCAGATCGGGCGCTCGCAGCGGGTGCAGCGGATGGCCGTCGGCACCCCGGGATGGCGGTAGCAGCTGGGCGGCCCGGTCTGCCGCGCCTGGTCCTGGTGGTCCTCGTTCATCGGGCTCCCTCGTCCTCGTGCAGCAGCTCCGCCCCGCTCGTCATACGGACGAGCGGGGCGGAAAGGTTCCCTGCGGAGCCGGAGATCAGCCTTCGCGGGTCTCCACGACGACCGACTCGATGACCACGTCGTTGACCGGGCGGTCGGTGCGCGGGTTGGTGTCGGTGGCGACGATCGCGTCCACGACCTTGCGGCCGGCGTCGGTCGACACCTCGCCGAAGATGGTGTGCTTGCCGGTCAGCCAGGCGGTGGGCGACACGGTGATGAAGAACTGCGAGCCGTTGGTGCCCGGGCCGGCGTTGGCCATGGCCAGCAGGTACGGCTTGGTGAAGGCCAGGTCGGGGTGGAACTCGTCGCCGAACTCGTAGCCCGGGCCGCCGGTGCCGTTGCCCAGGGGGTCGCCGCCCTGGATCATGAAGCCCTCGATGACGCGGTGGAAGACGGTGCCGTCGTACAGCCGGTCGCTGGTCTTCTGGCCGGTCGCCGGGTTCACCCACTCGCGCTCGCCCTGGGCGAGCTCGACGAAGTTCTTGACGGTCTTGGGTGCGTGGTTCGGCAGGAGCCGAATCTCGATGTCGCCCTGATTGGTCTTCAGGGTGGCGTAAAGCTGCTCGGCCACGATCTGCCTTTCCTCAAAGGTCTGTACTGACGTCCCCCCGATCCTCGCACGGACCGCGGCGCCGGAGGGAAACCGCCCGGTTACCGACAGATACCCGCCGAACGCTGCCGTACCGCCCCCAACCGTGGCATTGTCGTCCGCGAGCTCCCGCCCCGGCGGTGCGCCCCGCACCGCTTCCCCAATTGCTCCAAAGATGCGACGCCCACCCGGATGCCTTTCCGCACATGCCGGGTACTCGCAGAACAGGCATGATTTCGAGATGGGTGGAAAGGCGACATACCGAACCGCCACCAAGGAGGAGGATCACGTGACCCGCATGGAGAGCGTGCGCGCCGCAACCGGAACGGCGAAGGAGAGCGTGCTGCACGCCGCGGAAGTGGTGGCGCCCTACGCCGACTCGGCCAAGCAGCAGGCCGCACAGTATGCCCAGCACTACGCCCAGGAGGCACGCGTACGCGTGGCCCCGAAGGTGTCCAAGGCGGCAGCCCAGGCCCGAAGCCAGGCCCGGAACCAGTACGACGCCCATGTGGCGCCGCGCGTCCCGCCGAAGGTGGACGAGGTGGCCCACCAGGCGGCGAAGCACTCGCGCCGGGCCGCCCGGCAGGCCGCGGACTACGCCGCCCCGCGCGTGGAGCAGGCGGTCGCCGCCGCGCAGCCGCTGCGCGAGGAGGCCATGGCGCGCTCCGCCGCGGCGCTCGCGGCGCTGCGCGGCCAGGTGACGACGAAGGAGATCGAGAAGCTGGCGCGCAAGCACCGGCGCCGGGCCAAGGCGGCCCGGGCCGGCAAGGGCTTCCTGATCCTCGGCGTCGTCGCGGGCGGGGCGTTCGCCGCATGGCGGTGGTGGGACAAGCAGGCCAACCCGGACTGGCTGGTCGAGCCGCCCGAGGCGACCGAGGTCGTCGACCGTCCCCCGCTCAGCTCGGTGGACGGCAGCGCCGAGGCCCTCGACCCCGAGGTCCAGGCCAAGCAGGCCGAAGCGGAGGCGGAGGCCGCGGACAACGAGAAGAAGCAGCACTGACGGGACGGCTCGGCTCCGCCCCGTCCGGACGCCCGGCGACCCCCTGAGGCCGCCGGGCGTCCGGCTGTTCGGGTCCCCGGGTACCGCGCGGGCCGGGCTCCCGCCCGGCGGCACGAGCACCGGAACGGCTCGTCAGCCGCGTCGCCGCCCGGCCCGGACGAGGCACCACGCCCCGCCGCCGAGGAACACGAACGTCACACCACGCACCAGCAGACCGGCCATCATGCCGGACTCCTCGGGTAGCCCGGCGGCCCGCGCCTGCGTGCGCCAGATGACAACGCCGCCCAGAACGATCAGGGCGAACCCAGCGGCTCCCCAGCCCACCCGCGCCCTCACCGGACGTTCCTTCGTCATACCCAACTCCCCCCGCTGTGGCGGCTTTCCCGCCCCTCGGCACCTCACCGGGCCGACCACGGTTCGGTGCGAGCGGGCCGCACCGGCGAACCAGGGGCCGGGCCCTGTCCGGCAGATCTTAGGCCGAGGCCGCTCGACGGCGACCGGATCCGCCGGACAGGCCCTAGAACCGGCACACCAGCTGATGGGCGCTCGCCGCGAGGGAGGCCCGGATGCCGGCGCACACCAGCGGGATCGCCGCGAGGGTGTCGGGGGGAGCGGGGGTGAACGGGCCGATGTGCGGCGGCTGTTCGGCGCCCGTGGCCCAGGGTTCGCGGGTCGCGGTCAGCAGGGCCCGCAGGGTGCCGGCCGGATAGGCGCGGGCCGGGGCCCGGTGGTGCCGGGGCAGCAGCCGGGGGCGGGCGAGCAGGCCGGGCGGGGGCACCGGGACCAGGAGGTCCCGGTCGCGCAGGCTCTGCTCCACGCGCACCAGGGTCCGGGGCGCCAGACGCTCGACCCACTCCTGGGCCGCCCCGCCGCGCCGCCCCAGGACCAGGCGCCCCAGCACCTCGTCCTGGACGGGGTCGGCGACGCGGTCGAGGGAGAGCACCGTGAGGCCTTCGGGGCGCACGGCGATGCGGTGGGCCAGGGCGAGTTCGATCAGGACCGCGCCCGCCACGGCCCGGCCCAGCTCGATGTGCCATCCGGCCGTGCGGCCGTCGGTGACCCCCGCGACGTGCAGCAGGACCTCGTCCGCCAGCGAGACGGGTGGGGCACTCACCCGGTCGCCGCCTGCGAGATGCCGGGCAGCGGGGCCCGGTGGGCGGCCCACTCCTCGGGCAGCTCCTCCTCGTAGAAGATCGCCTCGACCGGGCAGACGGGCTCGCAGGCGCCGCAGTCCACGCACTCCTCCGGGTCGATGAACAGGGCGCGCGGCCCCTCGGTGATGCAGTCGACGGGGCACTCCTCCAGGCACGCCTTGTCCTTGACGTCCACGCAGGGTGCCGCGATCACATAGGTCATCGGCCCCTCCCGGGGGAGGCGGGCCGGGAGCCCGCGGCGGACCGGGCGGTCATGACGCCCGGCCTTCGCGCTCGGTCGGGTATCCGGCGCGCTGCCAGTACTCGAAGCCGCCGATCATCTCCTTGACGCGGAAGCCGAGCGCCGAGAGCTTGGCGGCGGCCCGTACGCCCCCGTTGCAGGCGGGCCCCCACCCGTAGACCACGTAAAGGGGCTCAGGCGCGAGCGACTTGACCGCCTCGGAGCAGATGTCCTGGTGCGGCAGGCTCCGGGCGCCACGGACGTGTTCGTCCGCGTAGGCGGCGGCGCGCCGGACGTCGAGGACCACCACCCCGCGCGCCCCCTCGGCGAGGTCGTGGTGCACGTCGTACGGATCGGTCTCGCAGGCCAGCCTGAGGTCCTGGAAGTACTCCTGGGCCCGCTCGGGGGCGGCCGGGGCGATCCCGAGGACGCGGCTGGGGGCCTCGTAGCGGATCGGCCGGTAGTCGGCGAGGCGGCGGAAGTCGCGGTAGGCGGCTTCGTAGTCCTGGTTGGAGACGAGGAAGGTGCCGCCGTTGGCGAGCAGCGAGTTGCTGCTCTCGATCTCCTCGCCGACCTCGACCTTCCACGTCATCGCGACGTCGCTCTCCAGGTCGGGTTCGACGAGCTCCTTGACGATCCCGCGCGCCTTGGGCACGACGCCGTCGAAGCAGTAGATCCGCTCGCCGTCGTAGGGGTGGCTCTTGACCCCGGACTCGATCGCGAAGGCGAGGTTCACGAAGGCGACACCGTAGTTGCGCTGCATGGCGGCGAGGCCCGCCATGCCCTTGAAGCGGGCCCCGACCTCCAGGAAGACGAGTTCGTCGTCCGCGGTGTGGAAGAGCTCCAGGTGCGAGCCGCCGTCGAGCCGGCCCAGCGCGTCCAGGGCCCGCTCGGCGAAGCCGACCATGCGGGCGACCCGGGGGTCGGAGTCGATGAGGTTGATGTCCGCGTTGACCTTGCCGCCGGGCACTTCGAGCGAGTTGACCAGGTACTCGGTCACGCCGCCGAAGACCGTGCGGCCCGCGTCGGTGACGAGGTTGACGCTGTACATCGTCCCTTCGACGAACTCCTCGTACTCGTACGCCCGCCCGAAGTCGTCCGGCAGCGAGGCGAATTCGTCCCAGCCGGTGATCTTGAGGACGCCCTCGGACGCGGCGGCGTCGGTCGGCTTGAGGATGAAGGGCAGCCCGACCTCGGCGACGAGGGCCTTGAAGTACCCGGACGCCGAGTCCGCGAAGCGGCCGGCGTCGAAACGGCCGAAGCGGGGCACCCGCACGCCCGCCTCCACCAGGCGCTGCTTCATCACGCACTTGTCGCGGTAGGGCAGGATGTCGGCGACCTGGGGCCCGGCGAGGCCCAGGCGGGTGCGCAGTTCGGCGGCGACCGTCATGTTCTGCTCGTCGTAGCAGTGGACGGTCACCTCCCGCGGCTCGGCCGTCCCGGCGGCGAGGAGCTGGGCGAGCACGGACTGCGCCGCGTCCAGGTCGACGAGCGAGTACAGCATCGGGGTGGGGTCGGGCAGGCCGCACGGGACGATGTGGATCTCCTCGAACCAGCCGCGCTGCTCGTCGTCCAGGTTGGACGCGTCGCGGTCGGCGAAGATCCCGATCAGCCGGACCTCGTCCGGGGCGACCAGCAGGTCGTGCCGGAACACCCCGAACCCGCGGGTGGAGATGACGACGGCGGTCTTCATGCGGCGTGGACCTCGTTCAGGGACTCGGCGGAACGTCGGCCGGTGGCCGGGGGAAGGGGGGCGGAGCGGGTGCCGGTGAGCTCGGTCAGCGCGTCGACCAGCGTGTTCAGGCCCGCCGAGAGGTTGACCTGGCTGATGGTGAGCGGCGGAAGGAGCTTGAGCACCTCGTCGTGACGGCCGCAGGTCTCGATGATCAGCCCCTTCTCGAAGCAGCGCCGCGAGACGTCGGCCGCCTCCACGCCGGGGACCTCGCCGAGGTCGACGGCCCGCATCAGACCGAGCCCGCGGACCCGGGCGCCGAAGGGGGCGGCGATCTGGCGGTCGAGGAAGTCCGAGACCAGCTCGGACTTGGTGCGGATCTGCTTGGCGAAGGCGTTGTCGGACCAGTAGTGCCGGATCGCGGCCGCGGCCGCGACGAAGGCGAGCTGGTTGCCGCGGAAGGTGCCGTTGTGCTGGCCCGGACGCCAGATGTCGTACTCCGGTTTGATCAGGACGATGGCCATGGGCAGGCCGTAGCCGCCGATCGACTTGGAGAGGGTGACCAGGTCCGGGGTGATGCCGGCCCGCTCGAAGGAGAAGAAGCTGCCCGTGCGGCCGCAGCCCGCCTGGATGTCGTCGACGACGAGCAGGATGCCGTGGCTGTCGCACAGGGCGCGCAGCTCCTTCAGGAAGGGCACCGGCGCCACCCACACACCGCCCTCCCCCTGCACGGTCTCAAGCAGGACGGCGGCGGGCTTGTCGACGCCGGAGCTCGGGTCGTCCAGGAGGCGCCGCAGCAGCCCGATGCTGTCGAACTCGCCCTGCGGGGAGTCCGGGTAGGGGATGTGGGTGACCTGGGGCAGCGTCGACTCCAGGCCCTGGCGGTAGTACTGGGCGCCGGTGGCCGCGAGCGAGCCGGTGCTGACGCCGTGGAAGCCGCCGCCGAACGCGATCACATTGGTGCGGCCGGTGGCCAGCCGGGCCACCTTCAGGGCGGCCTCGACGGCGTTGGTTCCCGACGGGCTGGTGAACTGCACCTTGTAGTCGAGGCCGCGGGGTTCGAGGATGTGGGTCCGCAGGGCTTCGAGGAACGCCGCCTTCGCCGAGGTCGCCAGGTCGAGGCCGTGGACGATCCCGTCGTGCTCCAGGTAGGCGATCAGCTCTTCCTTGATCAGGTCCGGGTTGTGCCCGTAGTTGAGCGTTCCGGCCCCGGCCAGGAAGTCGATGTAGCGCGAGCCGTCCGCGCTGGTGAGCAGGTCGCCCTTGGCGCTGGTGAACAGCGCGGGGAAGGCGCGCGAGTAGGAGCGGACGGCCGACTCGGTGGTCTCGAACAGGGTGGGCGTGCCGACGGTGAGCGTGGTCATGGGGGTCAACTCCTGAGCTGTGCGGCGGCGGCCGGCTCGGCGCCGGAGGGAAGGGAGCCGTCCTCGAAGGCGGCTCCGATGTCGGAGCGGAAGCGCATACCGGGGAAGGAGACGCTGCCGATGCGCCGGTAGGCCTGGGCCCGCGCCTCGGCGAGCGTGGTGCCGGTGCCGACCACGTGCAGCACCCGGCCGCCGCTGGTCACCGGCGGCCCGTCGGCCGCGGCCCGCAGATTGGCGTAGAACAGCCGGGTCTGCTCCAGCGGGAACGGGGCCAGCCCGAGCACCGGCTGGCCCGTGTCGTACGCGCCGAACGGCCAGCCCGGCGCGGCCTGCGGGTCGGTGTCGTCCAGGCAGCCCTGGGTCAGCGCGACGCTGCACCGCACGAGACCGTCCGTGACGAGCAGGCTGCTCGCGAGGTCCTGGCGCAGCACCGCGCGGCACAGCTCGGTGAAGTCGCTGTGCACACCCGGCAGTACGGCCTCCGCCTCGGAGTCGCCGAAGCGTGTGTTGATCTCGATGACCTTCAGGCCCTCGTCCGTCAGCATCGCCCCGATGTAGACGAACCCGGTGTAGGTGAGGCCCTCCGCCTTCAGGCCCGCGACGAGCGGCTCGACGAGGTCGCGGCGCAGCTGTTCGAGCAGGGCGGGCGAGGCCTGCGGGTGCGGGGCGATCGAGCCCATGCCGTCGCAGTTCTTGCCGGCGTCCCGCTCCAGGGTCCGCTTGAAGTCGAGCGCGGTCGGGAACAGCAGGTAGTCGGCGCCGTCGAGCAGCGCGAACACCGAGATCTCCCGGCCGTACAGCCGTTCCTCGACGACGACTTGGAAGCCCTCGCCCTGCGCTGCCGCGAACGCGTCCACGGCCGCCTCCGCCTCGGCCGTGGTGGCGCACACGACCGAGCCGTCGCCGTCGGGGGTGAGCCCGTCGGTCTTGACGACGCAGGCGTACGGCTGCTGCTGGACATGGGCCTTGGCGGCGCCGGGATCGGTGAACGCCGCGTACCGCGCGGTGGGCAGCCCGTGGCTGGCGCAGAAGAGCTTGCCGCGCTCCTTGCTGGCCTCGATGCGGGCGGCCTCCGCGGACGGGCCGATCACCCGGTGCCCGTGGGCGGTCAGGACGTCGACGTAGCCGGCCGACAGCGCGTCGATGTTGGCGACGAGGACGAACTCCACCGGGTGCTCGGCCAGGAACGCCAGGGCCGTCGCCGGGTCGTCGAACCGGATCTCCGGTACGGGCACGATGCGCTCGGCCGCCAGGGCGTCGCAGCCCGGCCCGTAGTAGACCGTGACGGTCGGGTCCGTCCGGACGAACAGGTCACAGATCGCGTGGCCGCGCCCCGTGCCGTCGACCACGAGTATGTGCGTCACAGCTGCTCCTTCTTGACCCGGCCGTCGGGGCGTACGACGCCCGAGACGACGGGCACCGATTCCGTCCAGGGGGTCGGTTCGACGTCCGCGGGCAGACCCGCGCTGTTGCCGCCGACCTGGCCGGCCGCCTGGAGATGGTCGGCGAGCGAACCCCACACCTCGGTGTAGCGCTCGGGCCGGTTGTCCTGGTCGTCCGCCCTGATCCAGGGCGAGTTGGCCCAGTCGCAGGCCGGCATGACGTGGTGCAGATCGTGCTGGACGGTGTCACCGACGAGCACGAACATCCGGTACGAGGAGTGCACCACCAGCATCCGGAAGGTCCACCGGCCCCAGGCCGCGGCCCGGCGCGGGCCGGTGACCGAGTCCTCGGGGACGGCCTCGCCGCAGAACCGGCCGAAGGTCAGCAGGTCGCGCTTGTCGCGGGGGAGGCGGTCCTCGTTGCCGAACAGCCACCAGCGGTGCTCGGTCATCGTGTAGAGGAAGGTGCAGCCCTGGAAGAAGACCGACGCCGGCACCAGCCAGAGCACCAGCCACTGGACCCACCAGCCGGTCAGGACCAGGAACGCCGCGGTGGCGGCCAGGTAGGCGAGGGACATCGCGAGGCGGTAGCGCGGGGTGACGCCCACGAAGTTCGACTTGACGCGGTTGCCGAAGAACCGGGCGTGGTGGCGCGGCGAGAGCAGCGCGGCCCACAGGTAGCGGCGGAACTCCGAGCGGCTCATGCCCGGCCGCATGCCCGTCGAAAGGAGGTAGCGGGTGTCGCCGTCCTTCATCGAGCAGGGGTAGGCGTGGTGGAGCAGGTGCTCCTTGCGGTTGTCGTCGTAGGGGCTGCGCCAGAACAGCGTGGTGATGAGCTCCCCGACGAGCCGGTTGCTCCACTCCTTCTTGGTGAACATGCGGTGCAGCGTCTGGTGGACCACCACGACGTCGAGGCGCCGCATGCCGCCGCTGGTCAGCAGCCAGCCGAGCACCAGGAGGGGCGCGGTGAGGACGGTGAGGGGCCGTATCGCGTACGCGCCGAGCGCGATGCCGAGGGCGATCTGCGCGATGCCGAGCAGGCCGGCCTTGGTGGGGCTCCACGGGATGAGCTGCTTGCCGCCCCTGAGCGGAACGCCGGTCACCCAGGTCAGATAGGGCTGGACGAAGCCGGGCAGCCGGCGCATGCTCTCGCGGGGCTCGCCCGCGATGAGCGCCAGCGCGTCGGTCTCGGGCCCGGTCCCGGTACCGCCCTCGGTGCCGGGCGCGGTCCGGGTGGTCTGCGACTCAGACACCGACTCCCCCGAACAGTACGTCGTTGGTCTCGTGGGTGATCTCGCGCTGGAGGTCCGCGCCGCTCGCCCAGGTCATGTTCACGATCGTGCGGCTGGTCTCGCCGCGGATCGGATAGACCCGGTGCATGGTGGTGTCCGTCTTCACGACGTAGGCGTCGCCGGCCTCGAAGGCGTACGACCTGACCTGGCTCTTCAGCAGGGCGCCGTGCACATCGGGGTTCTCCTTGTCCCACGAGGTGTGCGGCACGGCCTGGACGAAGCCGCCGTCGCGGTAGTCGGGGGCGCGCAGGACGAGGATGAAGCCGTAGGTGTAGTCGTCCCAGTGCCAGCCGTGGGTGTCACCGTTCTTCCCGAGGCGGCTGATCACGTAGTGCTCGCCGGCGTAGGGGCAGGTGTGCACCTCCTCGCCGACCACCCGGGACAGCAGGTCCTTGACCGCCGGGGAGAAGTAGGTGGCGTGGATGAGCGGGCCGTGTTCCTTGATGACCGGCTGGCCGACCGTGGTCATCTGGCGCGGGGTGCCGTCGGTGATGTCGAAGCTGAACTTCCGGTCCACGCCGTGCTCGTCCATGATCCCGGCCGCCTCGTCCTGGAGCGGGGCGAGCAGCTCGGGCGGGCAGAAGCCGCGCAGCGGCACGATGTGCTCGGACCGGAACTTCTCCTGGAGGCCGGCCAGGGCCTCGCCGGTGAAGCGCGCGGCGAAGTGCTCGGCGAAGAGGCGTTCGGGCTCGGAGGCGGTGCCCGGCTCCGGGATCGCCTGGGTGGTGACGGTCATGCGGTGTCTCCTTCGAAGTGGCCGGCGGCGTCAGCCGCGCGATGCCGTGAGGTGGTGGAAACGGGGGGAGATCAGCTGGTTGTTGGGGTTGTCGCCCAGCGGCCGGCCGTCGAAGAGGGTGTCCCTGCGGGCCGCGAGCGCCTTGTGGTGCAGCTCGGGCGCGGAGTCCGCGGTGACGACGACCATGCCGACGACGTCGAGCTGGTCCGCCCGCCCCGAAAGGGGCTCGCCGACGGCCTTGGTCAGGCGGCCGTACTCGGTGCCCGCCGGGAAGTCGAGCCGCTTCATCTCGGCGGCCCCGGGCGGCGGAAGCAGCAGCATGTCGGCGGAGTAGCGGGGCGCCCGGGTCAGGAACGACAGGTCGGGAGCCCGGCCGCAGGCCAGGTCGGTGAGCGGGACCGCGTAGTCGACGGCGAAGGCGTTCCCGATGCAGACCGCCATGCCGACGCCGGCGGTGCGCAGGTTGAAGTCGATGAGTTCGATGGGCCCCTCGTCGGGGACCATGACCTCCAAGTGGGTGGGGCCGTGCGTGATGCCGAGGGCGCGGTGGAGTTCCACGGCCCGCGCGACGATCTCGTCGTGGCGCGGGTGGTGGTACGGGAAGACGACGCCCTGCTCTACGACCGGGTCCAGGGCGGAGAGATAGCGTCCGGTGAGCCCGACGACCCGGACCTCGCCCTGGTCCACCAGGGACTCCACCGACAGCAGCTCGCCCTCGGCCCGCTCCTCCAG
This sequence comes from Streptomyces sp. CB01201, assembly GCF_002803085.1. GTDB lineage: Bacteria > Actinomycetota > Actinomycetes > Streptomycetales > Streptomycetaceae > Streptomyces > Streptomyces hundungensis. The sequence goes on from NZ_NNBJ01000006.1 coordinate 157,231, forward strand.
GACGAACGCCCCGTGCGCCAGGATGAAGTCCTTCATCAGCGTGTTCACCACGCTTGCCGCCGCCACCCGGTCGGCCGCCGCGCGCAGTTCGTCGAGCGAGCCCACGGTGAAGCACAGGGCGCTGCCCGTGCCGTTGGCCGGCTTGAGCACGGCGGGCCGGTCGAAGTTCCAGTGGTCCCAGGTGAGCGCCTCGTCCAGGGTCTCCGAGCGCAGTCCGGTCAGGCCCGCGGCGTACAGGGTGCGGCGGACCCAGAACTTGTCGAGTGCCCGTGCCACCTGGGCCGCCCCGGTCGTCGGCAGCCCGGCCCGCTCCCGGAGCTCGGCCTCGTGGCGCAGCGCGCCCTCGAACGCGGCGTAGGTGCCGGCCACCGAGAAGCGTCCGAGGACGTCGTCCAGGAGCGGGCGCACCGTCCCGTCGGTCCAGGACGCGACCGGAATCACCTCGTCCACGAGGCCGTCCGGGACGGCGAACGGGCCGGCGGCCTGGAGCGGGCCGTGGTTCAGGGCGATGACGCGGAAGCCGCGCCGCTTGGCCTCCCGGGCCACCAGGACCATGTGGTTGAGCAGTTCGAGCAGAACGAAGGCCTGCGGTTTCGCGGGCTCCTGGTCCTTCTCGCGCGCCTCCTGGCGCTGTTCCGGCTGCGTCATGGTGCTGCTTCCTCTCAGCTGGTGGGGACTTCTTCGGGGCGGGCGGCCTGCGGGGCCGGCCCTGCCGCGGGCGAGGACGCCCCGATGCGCCTGCGCAGGACCTCCCAGCCGATGACCAGGGCCGCGATGAGGGCGATGTCCGCGTAGAGGGCGGGCTCGATTCCCAGGCCGTCCATGCCCCGGGCGAAGACGAAGGCGAAGACCGCCATCAGGCTGTAGCCGATGGCCGTCTGCACCCCCACGACCGAGGAGACCTGTGCGTCCGGGGTGCGCGCGATCATGAGCTTGAACTGGTGCACCCAGATGACTTCTCCGCAGAGCACGACGAGGGAGAAGAGGCCCACGCAGAGATAGATGTTTCCCCGCGCCGCCGGCATGGCGAGATAGGCGATGGTGCTGACGGCGACCGCCGCCATGTTCACCCTCTTCTCGTTCGCCGCCGTGATCATTCCGCGCCGGCTGGCGAATTGATAGGCGAAGATCCCGACCATGATGCTGATCGATTCAAAGGTGAAGAAGAGGGCGGTCCCGGACTCTCCGTAGTGGAACCAGACTTCGGGAATCACGGTGATGAGCGATTCATAGGTCGCCTGGAACGCGGTCACGGAAAGGACGATGTAGAACACCGCGCTCGCGATGGTCTCGTCCCGCGCCATCAGGGCGAACGCGCCGCGCGCGCCGGAGAGGCTGCCGCGTCGCTCCGCGGCCCTGGCAGCCCGCAGCGACTCCTCCAGCCTGCTCTCGTTCGGCCGGACGAACACCATGAGGACGGCCGCCACCAGGAACGCCGTGGCGTCGATCCACACCACCGCGGTGAATCCGACGAACTTCAGGATGAACACGCCGACCGCGCCCGCGAGCGCCATGGCGAGCGGCAGGCTGGAGTTGAAGACCGGTGAGTACATCTCGGTCTCGCGCTCGTCGAAGAACTGCACCAGCGCCTTCACCCTGGCATTGCTCACAGCACTCTTGAGCAGGGATCTGACGAAGATGATGACCACGGCCCCGGCGAACATCCCGGGCCCGAGGAAGGCCAGGAAGAGCAGGGTTATCGCAGCCGTCACGACATTCAGCCGGATGAGCAGCGACTTCGCGTTCTGCCGGTCGATGTACTGGGCGGCGAAAATTCCGACGAAGAGGTTGGCGATCCAGTCCGCCCCGAAGATGATCGCGGACAGGGTCGCGCTGCCACTCTGCTGGAACACATAGGCGGCGTACGAAATCATCAGCAGCTTCGAGCCGAAGAGCGAAATGAAGGAGGCCAGGAAACTGAGCAGGAAATTTCTGCGTATATAGACGCTCATACCTGTTTGATCTTTCTGCCGGGATCGACTCCCCACCTCCACGGAGCGGCTGGGGCGGGCCGTCGCGACGCGGGACCGTGGTTCACTCGTGCTTGCCCCTGGAGTCTTCGGCAGGGTGTTCCCGATCACGTACCGAACCGGTACCCACCGCCCCGAAGGCCGCCTAATATCGGCGCAACACGCCCCCTACCTGGGGTTTTCAAGCTTTGTGGCGGTGCGCGATGACGGAATCCGAGGGCCGGTCGGTACGGTTCAACATCCTTGGTTCGCTTGAGGGATGGGTGGACGGCCGTCGGGTGAAGCTGGGCGGCCCGATCCAGGAACGCGTCCTGACCGTGCTGCTCCTGGAGGCCAACCGCGTGGTGCCGGTGTACCGGCTCATCGAGGCGGCCTGGGAGGAAGAGCCGCCCGCCACCGCCGTCCAGCAAATACGCAAGGCCGTGGCCGAAATCCGTCGGCGTATTCCCGGCGGTCCGCAATTCCTGCTCACCGAGGGGGCCGGCTATCTGGCCCTGATCGCGGACGATGAGCAGCTCGATCTCCAGATGTTCCTGCGCGAGACCAAACGGGCCGCGGCCGCGGCGGCCGAGGGGCGCCCGGTCCAGGCCGTGGCGGGGCTGCGCGAGGCCCTGGCCCTGTGGCGCGGCAGCATGATGTCGGGTGCGGGCGGACCGGTCGTCGCCGCCGCCTCGGCCGCGCTCGAAGAACACCGCCTCGCCGCCCTTGAGCAGCTCTTCGAGCTCCGCCTGGCCCTCGGGGAGGACAACGAACTCGTGGGCGGGCTGCGGGAGTCCGTCGGCTCCCACCCGCTGCGGGAGCGGCTGCGCGGCCAGCTGATGCTCGCGCTCTACCGCTCGGGCCGCCAGGCCGAGGCACTCGCCGAGTACGGCCGGATCAGGGAGCTGCTGGCCGAGGAACTCGGCATCGACCCGGGCCCCGAGCTGTCCCGGCTGCACGAACGCATGCTGCGGGCCGACACGGAACTCGCCGCGCCCACCCGCCCCGCGCCCCCGCCTCCCGCCCCCGAAGCACCGGTGATCGAAGCATCCGCAACCGAAGTACCGGCGCCCGCACCGCCGTTCACGCCCCAGCGCACCTCCGACGGCGTCCCCGCGCCGCCCTGCACCCTGCCGTACGACTTGACGGACTTCACCGGCCGCGAACAGGAGTTGGCCCGGCTGCTCGCCCTCGCGGTACGCGGCGGCGACGCCGGTGAACGCACCCCCATCGTCGGCATCGACGGGATGGGCGGCTCGGGCAAGACCACCTTGGCCGTGCACGCGGCCCACCGGCTCGCCGAGGCGTTCCCCGACGGCCGCCTCTATGTGGACCTGCGCGGTTTCACACCCGGCCAACGGCCGCTCCAGCCCGACTCCGTGGCCGGTCTGCTGCTCAAGGCGCTGGGCGGCCCGGACACCCGGATCCCCGACGACGAGGAGGCCCGCTTCGCGCTGTGGCGGTCCTCGGTGGCGAACCGGCGGATGCTGCTCATCCTCGACAACGCGGCCGACACCGCTCAGCTCCGGCCGCTGCTCTCGGCCATGCCGTACGGCTTCGTCATGGTCACCGGCCGGGTCCGCCTGGTCGACCTCGACGGCGCCCAGTGGATCTCGCTCAGCAGCATGGCCCCCGACGAGAGTTCGGCCCTGCTGGCCAAGACGCTCGGCGAGGAGCGCCTGGCCGCCGAGCCGAAGGCCGCCGCCGCACTCGCCGAGCTGTGCGGCCACCTTCCGCTCGCCCTGCGCATCGCCACGGCCAAGCTGCGCAACCGCCCGCTGTGGACCCTGCAATACCTGACCGGCCGGCTCCGGGACGAGTCACGGCTGCTCAAGGAGCTGAGCTCCAGCGAACGCAGCGTCGCCACCAGCGTCCAGCTCTCCTACCAGGCGCTGGAGCCCGAACACCGGCGTGCCTTCCGGCTGCTCGGCCTGCATCCGGGCTCCGACGTCGACAGCCACACGGCCGCCGCGCTCATCGGCACCTCGGTGCCCGAGGCCGAGGAGAGCCTGGAGGCCCTGCTCGACGCGCACCTGCTGCGTCAGCAGGCGCTCGGCCGCTACACCTTCCACGACCTGGTACGCAGCTTCGCGCGCGGCCTGTGGCAGGCACGCACGACCCCGGAGTCGAGCGCGGTCCTCGACCGGCTGCTCGACTACTACATCGCCGCCACCGACGAGGCCTGCGGCCTGCTCTTCCCCGGCTGGGTCGGATACGCCGCCACCCCCGTCACCCCGCCCGCCGAACTGCCGCCGCTGGACGACGAGTTGACGGCGGGTCACTGGTTCGACGAGGAGATGCCGGCCCTGCGGGCGGCCGTCGCCCTCGGCCACGAGCGGGGCCATCACCGGCAGGCCGCCTACCTCGCCCGCAACACGATGTTCCATCTGCACCAGCGCGGCGATGTGAAGGGGCTGCGGGAGACCGGGGAGCTGGGCGTGGCCGCGGCCCGCGACGCCCAGGACCTGCACACGCTGCGGCTGAACCTGATCAACCTGTCCACGGTCCACTCGGCGGCCGGTGACTTCCGCAAGACCGCGCGGCTCTGCGAGGAGGGGCTGCGCATCGTCCGGTCGCAGGAGGACCGTCGCGGCGAAGGCTCCTTCCTCGACCAGCTCGGCTGGGCCCACGGCTGCCTGGGCGACCTGCACGAGGGGCGGCGCCACCTGCGCGAGGCGGTCGCGGCACAGCGGGCGGTCGGGGACCAGCACCGCGAGGCCTTCGCCCTGGGCAATCTCAGCTCGCTGCACATCTGGCTGGGCGAGACGGCGGACGCGGTGGCGACCGCCCGGCAGTCCGCCCGGCTCCAGCAGCAGGTCGGCGCGCATCAGCCGCAGACCGCCGCGCTCAACGACCTGGCCGTCGCCCATCTGGCCGGGAACGACCCGGCGTCCGCCCGCACGGTCCTGGACGAGGCGCTCCGGGTCGGCGAGAAGTCCTCGATGCCCCGCAACCTCGCCCTCACGCACGCCCTCATGGCCGACCTCTGCCAGCGCGAGGGCCGCGGCGAACAGGCCCCGGCCCTCGCGGCCCGGGCCCTGGAGCTGGTGGCCCCCCTGGGCGCACGGGCCTGGCAGTGCCAGATCGAGAACATCGCCGGACTCGTCCACCGGCGGCGCGGGGAGCACCGCGAGGCACTGGAACTGCACCGGAGCGCCTTCCGGCATGCCTCCGGCATCGAGTTCCGCATCGAGATCGCCCGCGCCCTGGACGGCATGGCGCAGGCCGCTCAGGCCCTGGGGGACCCCGTGGCCGCGGCGGACCACCGCCGGCGGGCGGAGGCCCACTTCGACGCGATGTCCGTCCCGCAGGGCTTCCGCCGGCGCTCCTGACACGGCGGTGCCCCGCTCCCCGGCAGGGGGGAGCGGGGCACCGCCGTACCGCGCGGGTCAGCCCCCCACGGTCACGCGGGCCATGCCGCCGCCGTCGGCCACCACCGGCTGCCCGGTGGCACCGTGCTGCGCCGCCGCCCCCAGGCCGAAAGCCAGCGCCAACGCCAGAATCCCGACCAGGCCCGCCAACTTGCTCCGCATCGTTCCCCCTGTTGTGATCCAGTACTGCTGTGCGGAACCGATACTGATGCATGCGATTCCCAAACAGAATCCCCACGGATACCGCACGGATACCGCCGCATCCCGGCCACCGCCGGAGCCCGGCCCGGCCCGTCGGCCGGGCGTCGGCACCGGATGCGCGACCGGGCCCGGACGCGGCGAGTCCTGCCGCCCCGTCCGGGTCCGCGGGCCGCCCGTCACGGCATGGGCCAACGGCGTTGCAGGGAAGGCCAGTTGGGCCATCCTCCAGCGAGAAGCGCGCAGCCTCTGGAGGAGTCCGTACGGCTGGGTGAGGCACGACGCGGGGGCAGGCCGCTCGCCGAGGCTTCGCGGAAGCTCAGGCGTCCGCGTTGCGACGTGGCTCGTTTTGAGCGCGGTATTCGGCGTTGAGGCGCTGGGCTTCTTCGAGCTGGTCTTCCAGGACGACGATGCGGCAGGCGGCCTCGATGGGGTGCCGGCTACGACCGCCCCCAGGGTTAAGGGATCTGGACGGGGGCATAGGCCCTGCCTAGCAGGATCCGGGCAGGACGATCCAGGGACCAGGTGGTGCACCGATGGAAACGATGAGCCTCAACGCCGAAACCGTCAGCTCCCCGGCATCCGTCGCCGACGCCCGCGACACCGCCCGGGACTTCGTGGCGGGGCTCGCACGTCCGGTGGCGGCCGATGCGGCCGACACGGTGGTCCTGGTCGTGTCGGAGCTCGTCACCAACGCCCTGCGGCACGGAGGCGGCACCTGCGCCCTGGACCTGACCGAACACCCGGGCAGCATCGAGGTCGCCGTCCACGACCTCAGCACGCACGCTCCGCAGATGCGCACCCCCGACCTGCACGGGGACACCGGGGGGTTCGGCTGGCCCATGGTCAACCGCCTCGCCCACGCCACCTATGTCACCCACAGCAGCGCGGGCGGCAAGACCGTCAGCGCCTTCCTGCCCCGCTAGCACGCACGCTCCGGGCCGCATCGCGCATGCTCCGGGCCGCATGGGGTATCCGGGTCGCCGATCGACATCCATGAGGTCAGGGAGGGTTCGCATGTCAGCGGTGGCGGAACCGGAGCAGCTGGAACGGGTGGCAACCACCCCATCGGAGTCCGGCGCTGCGGCGGCGGGTGAGCTGCCGTGGGTGGAGGACGCGGGCAAGGTCGCCCCCAAGGACGCCCGGGCCCTGTCGAAGGTGTTCTTCGACCAGCTCCAGGTACTGGAGGAGGGCACGCCCGAGCACCAGTACGCGCGGAACACGCTGATCGAGATGAACCTGTCCCTGGTCCGTTTCGCGGCGAGCCGGTTCCGCAACAGCGGCAGCGGCGAGATGGAGGACATGATCCAGGTCGGCACGATCGGCCTGATCAAGGCCATAGACCGCTTCGACCTGTCCCGCGAGGTCGAGTTCACCTCCTTCGCGATCCCCTACATCGTCGGCGAGATCAAGCGCTTCTTCCGCGACACCACCTGGGCCGTGCACGTCCCGCGCCGCCTCCAGGAACTGCGCACCGAGATCGCCAAGGCGAAGGAACACCTCGCCCTCCAGCTCGACCGCGACCCCACCGTGAAGGAACTGGCCGCGCATCTGAAGCTGGACGAGGACGACGTCATCGACGGGATCGTCGCCTCCAACGGCTACACCGCCGGCTCCCTGGACATGTCCGCCGACATGGAGGACGCGGGCCAGTCGGCCGGCACCAAGACACGGAGCGTGGCCGACTTCATGGGCGAGGAGGACCCGGGCTTGGAGAAGGTCGAGGACCTCCACGCCCTGGCACCCCTGATGGAACAGCTCGACGAACGCGAGCGCCGCATCGTGAGCATGCGCTTCGGACACGAGATGACCCAGGCCCAGATCGGCGCCGAACTCGGCATCTCCCAGATGCAGGTCTCCCGGCTCCTCGCCAGGATCATCACCAAGCTCCGCACCGGCATGCTCGACGAACTCACCACCGCCTAGCGGGCCGCGACGCCGGTCCGGCTGCGTAGGCACAGCCACTGGATCGGCTTCGACACCGCACAAGGGGCCTCGACCACGTCTGTGGCCGAGGCCCCTTCGCATGACCGCGGGCCGCTGCCCCAGCTCCCTCGCTTCGCCTCGATCCGGCTCGCCCCGCCTCAACCCGGCTGGGTCCGGCCCCATCCGGGCGCCACGGCGGCACGGCGGCACGGCGGCACGTTCGGGGCGCCGCATGCCTGTGGCCGGGGTCGTACCACCTGGTACGACCCCGGCCACGGGGTGCGATCTGTGGAGCGGTGCCGGTCAGTCCTTGAGGACGTCCTTCACCTTCTCCTTGGCTTCGCGGGCGTCGCCCTTGGCCTGCTCGGCGTGGCCTTCGGCCTCCAGGCGCTCGTTGCCGACCGCGCTGCCGGCCTTCTCCTTGACCTTGCCCTTGGCCTGCTCGACCTTGGACTGCGCCTTCTCGTCGCCTGCCACGGCACTCAACTCCTCTTGCCACGATAGGGGTATTCGCTCAAGGAGTCGGCTGTCCCGGATACGTCTCCGTAAACAGGAAAAATGCGCGAGCACATATCCCGCCCAGGAGTTGCCCCGGGTGTTGCGCAGCGAAAAGGCATAGCAGATTGCCCGGTTAAGAATCTTATAAACAGACGCATCGGGACCGTGTAGCCCTGCTGCGGCGGGGCATCTGATGGCTCGGAGGTTGATAACTATGGTTCCCCTGCTTCTCGTTCTTCTGCTGGCTCTGATCCTCTTCGGTGCGGGTTTCGCGCTGAAGGCCCTGTGGTGGATCGCGATCATCGTGCTCGTCGTCTGGCTGGTCGGCTTCGTCGCCCGTCCCAAGGGAGGAAGCGGCCGCTGGTACCGCTGGTAGGCGCCGATCGCGCCGACTCGACGCAAAAGGGGCTCCCCGCCCAGGCAAGGGCGGGGAGCCCCTTTTGCGTGTGCCCGAGCGGGTAGGGAGAAATTCCATAAAGCGTGGGTCATGCACAGATTTCTGGGTACCAGGAGCGAACGGCCGTGGCGTCGGCCTCCGCGCATCGGAACCACGCCTCCAGGAAACCGCCGCCACGGCCTCCAGCACCCTTCGCCGTGTGCGCACTCCGTGCCGCGGACGCGCTCGGCACAAGGTCGGGAAAGCTCCGGTGCGACGTCATCCCGGGGCATCCTTCAGAACATCCCCGAGAACACCCCTCGGAGCGAAATACGAGTCACGAGTACCGGGATGAGGAAGGTGCGCAGGAACAGTGAAGTGGTGGCACAGGCTGCGGCATGAGGCCGGCGCCGTCAAAGGCTCCCTGCGACGCGCCCTCGCGGGCCCGGGGCCCGAACGCGACATGGGCGTTCAGGCGCTCAAGGCCGCAGGTGCGGCGCTCATCGCCTGGCTGCTGGCCGGCTGGTGGTGGCAGGCCCCGATGGCGCTGATGGCGCCGTGGACGGCGGTCGCCCTGGTGCAGAGCACGGTGTACCGCTCGGTGCGCGCCGGTGTGCAGCAGCTGGCGCTCATCGCGTCCGGCACCCTCATCGCCGCGGCGGCCGTATCGCTCACGCACAGCACCACGGCCGCGATCGCGATCGCCCTGCCGCTCACCACCCTGCTGGGGAACTACACCCGCTTCGGCGACCAGGGCCTCTACGCCTCCAGCACCGCCCTGTTCGTCCTCACCTACGGCACCTACAGCGCCACCGACATCGGACACCGGCTCCTGGAGAGCCTGCTCGGAGCGGTGGTCGGGATCGCCGTGAACGCCCTGGTCCTGCCGCCGGTGCATCTGCGCGGAGTCCACGACGTACTGCCCGGACCGCCGCGGCAGGCCGCCCGGCTGGCCCGGCTGATGGCCGACGACCTGGAGGCGGGCCACGGCTCCGACCACGCGCAGAACTGGAAGGCGCAGTCCGACCGCCTCACCCAGGCACTCGCCGATCTGCGCACCGCCCGCGGCTGGACCCAGGAGAGCCTGCGGCTCAACCCCGGCCACCGCCTGCGCCGCCCACCGAACGTGATTCCCGCGCCGAGCTGGGACATGGACTGGGAGCGGGTCTCGCACCATCTGACCGCGCTGGCCGGACTGCTCGCCGAAGGCACCCGCGACGAGCCGGCCCTCGCCCCTCCACCCACCGACGTGCCCGCCCGCACAGCCCAACTGCTGCGCGCGACCGCCGACGTGTGCGAGGGGCACGCGCGGACCCTCACCGAGCCGTGGCACGAGCCGGACGACAGCATCGCGGAGGCCATGCAACGGGCCCGCGACGCGCTGGACCAGCTGAAGCTCTTCCTTCTCGCCCAGGACGACCGCGAGACCGAGGCCGTCGTCGGCGCCCTGGTCGCCCGTACCCAGCAACTCATCCACGACCTGAATCGCCTGGCCCGGCCCGGCACGAGCACGGGCACCCCCGTCGGGCAGTGACCCGCCACGGGCGGCTCCGGGAGACCGACAGGAGGGACAAAAAGACCCCCCTGCCCGCATTCATGCAGGTCAGGAGGGTCATCGATGTGGAGCCTAGGAGATTCGAACTCCTGACATCTGCCTTGCAAAGGCAGCGCTCTACCAACTGAGCTAAGGCCCCGGATGAGGTGTTGCGGGAACAGAGTACCGGGTGGAGCGGGGGATCTCGCAAAAGGATTGGGACTCCCGGTGAACGACCACTCTCCGTAAGATGCTCGTCGAGGTTCGCACCCGTGAAGCGGCCTCACTGGGGAAGCGATGGGGAGACGCGCAATGGACGCAGCACAGCAGGAAGCGACCGCCAGAGCCAGAGAGCTTCAGCGGAGCTGGTACGGGGAGCCGCTGGGGGCGCTCTTTCGCCGGCTGATAGACGACCTCGGGCTCAACCAGGCCCGGCTCGCCGCCGTTCTCGGGCTCTCGGCGCCCATGCTGTCGCAGCTGATGAGCGGACAGCGCGCCAAGATCGGCAACCCGGCCGTGGTGCAGCGCGTCCAGGCCCTGCAGGATCTGGCCGGACAGGTCGCCGACGGCAGTGTGAGCGCCGTGGAGGCCACCGACCGCATGGAAGAGATCAAGAAGTCGCAAGGAGGCTCGGTGCTCACCAACACCGGCCAGACGACGTCCAGTTCGGGCGCCCCGACCGTGCGTCGCGTGGTGCGCGAGATCCAGTCCCTGCTGCGTTCCGTGGCGGCCGCGGGTGACATCATCGACGCCGCCGACACCCTCGCCCCCGCCCACCCCGAACTGGCAGAGTTCCTCCGGGTGTACGGCGCCGGGCGGACGGCGGAAGCGGTTTCGCACTACGAGGCGCATCAGAGCTGACAACGGACCGATCGATCCTGGGGGGCGTCGGGTGGGCGAGGTCTTCGCCGGTCGGTACGAGCTGGTCGACCCGGTCGGCCGGGGCGGGGCCGGAGCCGTCTGGCGCGCCTGGGACCGGCGCAGGCGCCGTTACGTCGCCGCGAAGGTGCTCCAGCAGAGCGACGCCCACACCCTGCTGCGGTTCGTCCGCGAGCAGGCCGTCAGGATCGACCACCCGCATGTCCTGGCGCCCGCCAGCTGGGCCGCCGACGACGACAAGGTCCTGTTCACCATGGACCTGGTCAGCGGCGGCTCGCTGGCCCATCTCATCGGCGACTACGGGCCGTTGCCGCCCCGGTTCGTCTGCACCCTGCTCGACCAGCTGCTCGCCGGACTCGCCGCGGTCCACGCCGAAGGCGTCGTCCACCGGGACATCAAACCGGCCAACATCCTGATGGAGGCCACCGGAAGCGGGCGGCCCCATCTGCGCCTCTCCGACTTCGGCATCTCCCTGCGCAAGGACGAGCCGCGCCTCACCGAGACCAACTACGTGGTGGGGACGCCCGGTTACTTCGCCCCCGAGCAGATGATGGGCGCCGAACCCGACTTCCCGGCCGACCTGTTCGCCGTCGGCCTGGTCGCGCTGTACCTCCTGGAGGGCAGCAAGCCGGATGCGCGGGCCCTCGTCGAGTACTTCGCCGCCCACGGCACCCCGAGCGCGCCGCAGGGCATCCCCGAACCCCTGTGGCAGGTCCTCGCGGGGCTTCTCCAGCCCAACCCGCAGAACCGGTTCCGTACCGCCACGGGGGTGCGCAAGGCGCTGGCCTCCGCGGTGGAGCTCCTTCCCGAGCAGGATCCGGACGACGAGCCGGTCGAGGTCTTCGACCAGATCGGCCCGCTGCCCCCCGGCTTCGCCGAACACGGCCCCGAGCGGCCGGCTCCGGGGCCCGCCCATGGCCCGCAGGCGTCGGCGTCCAGCCCCGAGGCTTCGGGAGAGTGGGCGTCGGGAGAGTGGGAGGCGGGCCGGCGGGGATCGGGCCCATGGCCGTCGGGCCGGCGGTCACCGGGCCAGGCACCCCAGGGCCAGGCACCCACCGGCTTTGGTCCCGCCACCGATGCAGCTACGGAGACCGGCCCGGGCAGCGGCACCTTCCCCCCTGTCCCGCATCCCCCGGTCCCGCAGCAGGCGCCCACCCCGCCCACTCAGGCCCCGGCCGCCCCCGCGTATCTGCCACCGCCGTACGAGCAGACACCTCCCACCCCCGCCACCGCCCCGTACACCGCGCCGTACCCCAATGCGGCCGCGTCGCCCCAAGTTCCCTTCCAGGGAGCCTCGTTCGGGCCATCCGCGCCGCCTACGCAACCGGCGCCATCGGTTCCGCCCCTGCCGTCCGTACCGTCCACGCCGTCGGCGCCCTCCGTACCGGCGGCACCCCGGCCGGGGCCGCCCGCGAAGGTCGCGGTGCCGGTGCTCCTGGTCGCGCTGGTGTGCTTCGCCGTCGGCATCTGGGCGCTGACCCGGACCTGAACCAACCCGGACCCGGCCGCCCCGACCCCGACCTGAACCCCCGACCTGAACCGGCAGGCACCCGACGGGCCAAGGGCCCGGCGGCTCGGCTACCAGGCGTTGGGCGGACCGAAACCCGGAACGCGCCGCCCGGCGGCGGCCGCCCGCCTGCGGGCCACCAGCCTCCAGGTTCCGAGCCCCGCCACCAGCACCGTTCCCGAACCGATGCCCAGGGCGGCGACGAGCTTCATCGTGCCCGCGCGGGCGGAGGAGCCGCCCGCGGCGGATCCGTCCGCACCGAAGTCGGGCGCCGGACCCGCGTACGCCGGCCCGGACTGCGCCGCCCCCCGGACCGTCAGACGCAACGTCAGGTCGTAGGGGCCGTCCCCGAAGGTCCGCCCGACGTCGGGGCTGAGCGACACGGCCAGGTAGTAGGAGCCTTTGACCCGCATCGCCGAGGTGTCGTCCGCGGGCGCGTACCGGTTCTCGTAGGCGACCGGTGCGAGCGGTTCGAGCGCGGCCTGTTTCTGCCGCCCGTCGTACGGTGCCGAAGCCTCCGTGGCCCGGGCGAGGACGGGGTTGTAGAGCTGGACGGAGAGCGCCGTGCCCACGTAGCCGTCCTTGGCCGAGGCGAGGCTCCCCAGACCTCCGGCGGCGAAGAGCTGCTGACCCCAGTCGAGCGGCACCTGGAAGAAGAGGGTCTCGCCGGGCCGGATGGAATCCCGCCACTGGCCTTGGGACAGCGTGGCCGCGTCGTGGAAGCCGGTGCCGCCGTGGACCTGGCGCGGGGCGTCGGAGGGCGGCGCGGGCGACGCGGAGGGCCAGCCGGAGGGCGCGGTGTTCGGCCCGCCCCCGCTGCGGGTGGGCTCGGTCGTGTAGCGCAGGTCGAGCCCCCAGTCGGCGGGCGTGGAGGTCGGGTCGCTCTCGCGCTCGACCACCATGTAGTAGGTGCCCGGTTCCTGACAGGTCGACAGACTTCTGCGCACGGAACGGTAGGCGGAGGCGGCGATGGGGTGCGGGTACTGCGCCGAGCCGATCGAACGACGCTGGGAGTCGCAGTCGTCACCGTTCGCGTTCTGGAGCGACACCTTGATGGAGTCGCCGTAGGCGAGCTTCGCGCCGACCGGCCCCGGCAGGGCCACCGCCGACGCGTAGGTGTCCTTCTCGCCGTCCAGAATCAGCTGGAAATAGAGCTTGCCACCGGGCTTGATGACCGACCTATAGGCGGTGTCGGCCAGCAACACGGGCCCCTCGGTGTTCCGGGCACCCCCCTTGACGTCCCGTACCCCATCGGGAAACCGGTACGAAGGGGACGGCCCCGCCGCGTGCGCGAGGCCCGGCGCCGCCAGGAGTGCGCCCAGCGCGGCGACCGCCGCCCCGATCCTTCGTGCCGTCGCCCCGGCCCTGCCCTGCCTCGTCCTCACTTCGCCCCGCCCCACCTTTGCCCTCGCAAGTCAGCTATTCGCTCACGTGAACTCGCCGGCGCCCGGGGCCGCCCCCGGGACAGCACGAAGCCCCGGCCACCTCAGTGGCCGGGGCTTCGCAACCGGGTCTTTCGGTCTCACACACCCGAACCTGCGGGCACGGAGTCGGTCGCCTCCGTCCACAGATCCTGCTCGGCGCGATCCGCCTGGATCTGGCGGTACACGAGGAGCCCGCCGATGGCGGCCAGTGCGACCAGGAGGAGCTTCTTCACCGCGCGACCTCGTCTTTCCTTGACGTAAGGGACCTCTGCCGCCCGACTATACACACCGATCGATATCAATCGGTGATGCTCCATCCGTGTGTAGTTCATCGGAAGATCCGCCGATACGGTGCGTCGCTCCTCGCTTCGTCCGCACCCCCCGCACATCATCGGATACAACGCAATTCGGGCAACCCAACAGCACGTACTGCTTACGGAAGAAGCGAGGAAGTCATGGCTACGAGCAAGATCACGACCTGGTGGACCGCACTCATCGGCGCGCTGGTCGCCCTCCTCGCCTCGCTCGGCCTGGCCGGCCAGGCCACGGCCGCCGCCCCCACGGCTTCCGTACCGCAGCACGACACGACGTACAACCGCAGCGAACCGGCCACCTCCCTTGCGCCGAGCGTGCAATGGGCTCTTCCCGCCGCGTCCGCCCTGCCCCCCACGATGAAGCAGCGCATCCGCGCCGAGGCCCACGGCTCTTCCCCCTCCTCCCGCCACCGCGCCGACGTACGGGACGCGGCCGACGACCCGGCGCAGGGCGCCGACGCCGCTGCCGGGGATTCGACCCAGGGCGACGCCGGAGCCGCCGAGGACCCGACGCAGGACCCGGCCGAGGCCCCTTCCCCCTGACCCACCCCCGCTCTGCCCGAGCTGCGAGCCCGGCAACTCCCCCGAGTTGCCGGGCTCTTCGGCGTCCCGGCACCGGTCCGGTGCCCCAGGACCCGTCCCGAGGCCGGCCCCGGTACTCCCCGCGTCACCCTGGCGAAAGCCCGTGAGCCCTGTTGAGGCATCGGCCCCGCGTACGCCCTGAGCCGGATCGACCGCCCGAATCAACCCCGTACGCCCGGGCGGCATCCGACCGCACGAATCAACCCCGTACGCCATGAGCCCGCGCCCCCGTGGAGGACCAAGCCTCCACGACAGACACTCGGCGGCCCGGCCGCCGGCCCGCCGTCGCCCGCCCGCAACCATCCGCACACCCCGAGCCCGCGCACCCCGGAAACGCCGAAGACCCCCGGGCTCTCGCCTCGGGGGTCTTCGTCACTGTGGGGCTAACAGGATTTGAACCTGTGGCCTCATCCTTATCAGGTCGATCGCGGGCCCGCTGGGATCCGCAATGACCCTAGCTTGGACCCGGCGCACTGACCGCTGAGGGTCGCTCTCGTCCGGCTCTGTCCGCCGCTGTTGGTGTCAGCTGTTGGTGTCAGACATCAGTCGGGGACTTGACAGGCAAATGTAGTCGCTTCGCGGGAAGGACCGACCTGCTACGAGCGACGTGCACGAGTACGGGTCTGCGACTTCCAGAGGATGCCAGATCGCTTCCGTTGGCTGAGTGATCTCTTTCGAACGCCTCTGATCGACATCTATGCTCTGGAGGAATCGGCGTACGGGGAGGCCAGCGGGTGCACCGCAAGCAACTGGCGACAGGTGTGCGGATGTCGGCGATGTTGATCGCAGTGGGGCTGTCGATGGTTGGCTGTGGCGGCAGTGACACGGCACCGATCAGCAAGGTGACCAGCTCGCACGCGGCGACTCCCGATTTGGCAACGCCTCTCAACTTTGCCCAGATCAAGCAAGTTGTCGAACTGCAGAGCATGCCCATCGGCTGGAAGCCCGGCGCGCAGCCCCTCTCCGGCCGTGACGTGCCCAAGGACGCACCATGCCGCAAACCCTCGGGGGTCTGCGCGGGGGAGACGAGCACTGTGGTTGTGCAGTACAACAACGCGGACAACACGGGCAACGTCTACTTGGAGGTCCACGCTTACGAGGACAGGGAGGCCGCTCGCGCGGGGTACCAGAGCCGAAGCGCCTCGAGCAACGACAAGAGTGACCGTCAGATCTCTATGCCCACGGTCGGCAATGCCAGCGTGGCGCGTACTGGGGTCAACGTAGCGACCGGAGATCCGTTCACTGCCATTGTGATGCGGGTCGGTACCGTGGCCGCTCTGGTGGTTTACACCCACGAGGGCAAGGTCGATCCGCCCATGCTTTTGTCCCTGGCGCGCCTGGAGGCAGAGCGGATCCAGCAGGTCCAGAGGGGCGGGAAGCCCACCGCTACACTCTCGAATCAGGAAGGCTGAAGTCCTCCCGTAGTCACCCGGTGCCTGGAAGCGCGAGCACGGATACTTGCGTCCTCGCCTGCGCTGGTAAGCATCGGGCTCCCGCACCGTCGTACCACCTTCACCCACCACCCTCCCCAGCTCCCATCCCGTACGCCGTCGACCCACACACCGTGGAGCGGGCGTGGTTCATGGCGTCCAGGTGGAGCGCGCCACTGTACGAACGACCTGGACGCCATGGGCCGCGTCTGCTCGGCTCTGCCTGGGTCGATGGCGTACGGGATGGGAGCACCCCGCGCACGCCACTACGGACCCGCGGACAGGAACGGCGCCCTCTCCCCCCGGTGCCGGCCGATCCCCCGCCGGAGGCATCGTCTTGACCGTGGGCCGCGCTCTGCGGTGATCGCCTCATGGCCTCCGGCCCCATCCACATATGGGCGCGCGTCGGTGCAGCGTGCGCGGAGCGGGCCGAAGGCAGGAGCGCAGCGCGCAGCGGAGCCGGGAGCGCGCCCGGCGGAGCGGAGCGCAGCCGGGGCTTGATGAGGTAGAGAAACCTGTAACGGATCAGGCTCCAGAGAGAAGGAGTGCTAGTAGCTCTGGTCGGCGAGCAGCGCGTCTGAGATGGAGCGCATGTCGTCCGTGATCGCGTTTGCCCTCAGTTCAGCGAAGGCTTCAGCTTTGTGGAGCTTGTTGGCGTAGCCGATGACAGTGGCGCCAGCAGCATGGGCAGCCTGGATGTCAGTGACGGAATCACCGATGAGCGTGCAGGCTGTCACGTCAACGTGCAACAGCTCGGCCGCCTGGATCAAAGGGTGCGGGTTCGGCTTCATCAAGTGTGGCTGCTCGGTCGGTCGCCCCACGATGTCCATCACGTAATCACTCAGCTCGTGCAATGCCAGGAACTCCCGCACACACTCGGCAGAGTTGTTACTCACCACCGCGACGGGCTTCCCTACCTCACGCGTCGCTGCAAGCATGTCGACCGACCCGGAAGTTGGCTTGCCAGCCAGAGCCACCGCTCGTACCTCGGCAGCCGTAAGCGCTCGTTCGACTTCCTGCCCGAGGGCCGAGTCCGCCTCATGCACGATGCGCAGCACCTCGATCGGATCGTCCGTGGCGGCTGCCTTGGCTCCGAGCCCTTCGTCCCTGGTACCTACGAGCTGAGCCAGCTCTCTTGCCACCTTCGAGGCAGGCAACCCCGCGAACACGTCGCAGACAGGGCCATCGAAATCCAAGAGGACAGCTCGGGCCTCGGCCAAGGTCTCAGCCAGCGCATCAGTGCGCATCGAGATCGAAGTCCCTTCCGATGGTGTCCCAGACGCTGTCGAACCACATTCGAGCCTGCTGTACCTGCTGGGCTCCACCGGAGGACTCTCCGTCATTGATGGAGTGATGGAAGAGCGTCGTGTCTTTGCCGACCAGGTCGTAGATCTCGATCGTCTCGCCCTGAGCGACAACCTTGTTCGCCTTGATCGGGTAGTACCCGAAGAAGGCATCCTCGTTGTTGATGATGTAGAGCTTGAAGAACTGCGTGCCGCTGTGGACGCGTACGTCGACCCTCGTCTCGGTCACCAATCCGAGGTGACCAAGCTCAGCGATGGCGTCCCGAATGCTCCGCGTGTAGCCGACCATGATGTCGTGCATCCGGTCGCGCAGCCGCTTGTCATCCGCGCCATCCTTCAGTCGGACCGGTGCAGCCTGCGGTACGGCCATGTCCGGAACGAGTATCCGCATGGTGATGCTCGATGGAGTCAGCCTGCCGACACGGATCTTGTCGAGCGGTTCTTGCAGGGCACCGTGCAGCGTCTCGCTGGAGAACCCGGCGAAGTCAATGGTGACGGCACTCTTCGAGAAGGCCTGCTCAACGTACGGGCGCAGTCCCGCCGGCCGTTCGGTCCGGTTGCGTACGTAGACCCCGCTGCCCTTGCGGGACACGACGAGGCCTTCATCTTCAAGGTCCCGTAGCGCGCGTTGGATGGTCGCCCGCGCGAAGCCGTACAGCTCGGTCAGTTCCTTATGCGAGGGGATTTTCTCCCCAGGCCCGAGCCTCCTTGTCCGAATTGCCGCGCCCAAGTTGCTCGCTACCTGCTCGAAGGGCGGGCGCTCGTCGTCTGGGTCCAAGGGCTCGGGAACGAAGGTCATGGCTTGAGGATATTCGATGGAACGAGCGGATAGCTAGCCAAGTCGGTCAGGCTATTGACATGGCTAGCCAGGTTCCTTACTTTAGAGATGTGACCAACCAGGCTAGCCAAGTTGGTCATCTGTCCCGGGACGGCGTTCCTACCGCCAAGCAGACGCGCCGCCCCTCTACCTCAAGGGAGATCGCATGTTCGGCAGGTCGAAGAGTTCTGGTGAGTCGGGTGGACCGGCCCGCGCTGTGAAGAACGACGAGAAGACCACGTCGTCTGACGTGCGGAGTTGGACGCCTCGGCGTGACTGGCACAGCCCGAGCGGGAAGTACGAGACGCGTTGTGATGCGGACGGCTACAGCCTCAAGGGCCTGCCCCGCAGGAAGGACGCGGAAGCGTTCGCCGAGATCCACAACGCCGAGCGGCACGGCCACTGACCTGATCTCAGTCCAGCCGGGGGCGGCGTTCCTACCGCCAAGCAGACACGCCGCCCCCTCTACCCCTTGAAGGGGAGCCTCCATCATGCCTGCCTCTGCCGTACCCGTGTCGGTCGTCGGCTTACCTTCCGCCAAGCGGGAGCGGATTGTGGTCCGCTCGTCGCGCGGTTGTCCGTCGTGTGGCGAATGGACCTGCGCCGACCCGGATGACTGCCTGCACCTGCTGATGTCCCTCCCGTGGGGTGACTGCGACTTCTGCGCTGGCTCCGGATGGGGCGGAGAGGACACTCCGTCGATCTTCTGCGAGTGGTGCGCCGGTTCAGGCCTGCAAGAGTTCACACTCGGCGACACCCCGCCGCTCTGCACTCGTGCCGCTGAGCGGCTGGCAGCACACATCGACCGCCTGCGGGCCCTGACGGCGGTGGCCGCGTGAGCTACTTCGAGGACCCCCTGCACGCGGCCGAAGCCGCCGACGAAGACCGCACCCGTGCGATCGCCACGTACCTGGACCGGCACGATGTCCGGCCGCACACCGAGTTCTTCACCGTGGTGGATGACGCGATCTACGCGGAGGACTGGGCCAAGCTTCGCGGCCAGTACCCGCCCCTCGGACACGACTACCCGAGGGAGGACGACGCGTAACGGTCTTCCCCGTCGCCCCTGAGGCCGTGGCCGGTGTCGCGGCCTCGATGGGCACCGACCCGATCACCCTCGCCGATCTCCTGCGCGTCGCGAACTCGCCGGGCTTCGACCGCTGGCAGGAACAAGTCCGGCGTACCGGCGGCTGCTCGCACCCGATTCGTCTCCAGGGCCAGACCGTAACCCGAGACCGCGCCAGCGGGGACGTCCTGTACTCGTACTCCACTGCGGACGAGCCCGGCGGCACGCTCCGGGTCGCGTGCGGTAACCGCCGTGCCTCGCGCTGCCCCTCCTGCGCCTGGACCTACGCGGGGGATGTCTATCACCTGATCCGGGCCGGGATCACCGGCGACTCCCGCATGGGTATCCCCGGCGAGATCCGGCACCACCCCGGCGTGTTCGCGACCCTGACCGCGCCTTCGTTCGGTCCGGTCCACAACCAGCCCGACACCGGCCGCTGCCGCTGCGGTGCCCAACACCCCGATGATGATCCGGCGTTGGGTACGGCCCTTCACCCGGAGCGGTACGACTACGCGGGGGCGGTGCTGTGGAACAACCACGCCGGGGACCTGTGGCGCCGCTTCACCATCTACCTGCGCCGTGAAGTCGCCGCCCGCGCGGGCCTGACCCAGACCGCCCTCAAAGAGGCCTGCAGGGTCTCCTTCGGCAAGGTCGCAGAGTTTCAGAAACGCGGCGCCGTGCACTTCCACGCCGTGGTCCGCCTCGACGGACCCGACGGGCCCGACTCCCCGCCCCCGGCCTGGGCGACCATCGCGCTCCTGGACGCTGCCATCAAAGCCGCTGCCGCTCGGGTCGCCGTGCCGGTCGAAGCTAAAGGCGACTTCGCCGCCCGGGTTCTGCGCTGGGGCTCGCAAGTCGATGTCCAGGCGATCGGCGGGTTGGCCGGCGTCGAGCTGACGGATCAGGCCGTGGCGTCATACGTCGCGAAGTACGCCACGAAAGCCGCTGAGGCCACCGAGACGGTGGACCGGCGGATCGGGGAGCTCTGCGAACTCGACAAGCTGCGGCTGCCCGCCCATACCCGCCGGTTGATCGAAGCCTGCTGGCTCCTCGATGACGCCTACCCGGAGCGGATGCTGGCGCGCTGGGCTCACATGCTCGGCTTCCGGGGCCACTTCATGACCAAATCCCGCGCCTACTCCTCGACCCTGACCGAACGGCGCCAAGTCCGCGCGGACTACCGGGCCCGACAGGAACGCCGCGAACGTGGACTCCCCGAAGACCTCGACGACGCGGACTGGTCCACGCTCACCCTCGCCCACTGGACCTACGCCGGACAAGGCCACACCCCCGGCGAATCCTGGCTCGCCGCCACCATCGCCCGCGACATCAAGACCAACCGCGACACCGCACGCGAAGCACTCGCAGACCTGCCCGACATCGACGACATGGAGGTGTGGGCATGAGTGACGACTTCCTGACCGTGCCCGACGTGATGGGCAAGCTCAAGGTCGGCCGGACGGCTGTCTATAACTTGATCCGCACGAAGCGGCTTCCGTCGATCAAGGTCGGTAGCAGCCGCCGCATCCCGCTGGACGGCTACCGGGCCTACGTCGCTTCGCGGCTTGAGTTCGAGGAGGCGGCCTGATGGCGAAGCGTCGCCCCAATGGCGGAGGCACCATCACCAAGCGTGCGGACGGCAGGTACCAGGGGGCCGCGTACGTCACGAACACGGAAGGTCATCGGGTCCGGAAGTACGTGTACGGCAAGACGTACGACGAGACCGCCGAGAAGCTGGGCAATCTCCAGGACCAAGAGCGCAACGGCGTTCCCGTGCCCTCGCGCGCCTGGACACTCGGGGAGTGGCTGAGCTACTGGCTTGAGCACATCGTCCGGGAGAACCTGGAGTTCAACACGTACGCCAAGTACGAGTCGAAGGTTCGGCTGTACGTGGTGCCGCACCTGGGCAAGAAGCCGTTGCCCAAGCTCACCGCTGCTCAGGTCCGCTCGCTCATGGCAGTTCTGAAGAGTGATCAGGTTCCTGCTGCCACCCGGTTCGAAGTGCTGCGGGTTCTGCGGAACGCTCTCAACCGGGCGATCAAGGAAGAGATCCTGACGCGCAACGTCGCCCGCTTGGTCGACATGCCGAAGGTCAGCAAGGGCGATGCCAAGCCCTGGAACGCTCGGGAGGCGGTGACCTTCCTGCACTCGGTGCGGGCTCACCGGCTGTACGCGGCCTGCGTCCTGGTGCTCGTCCTCGGACTGCGGCGAAGTGAGGTCCTGGGGCTGCGCTGGCAGGACATCGACTTCGAGGGCCGCCAGTTCACGCCGGTCAAGCAGGTGCAGCGGGAGCGTGGACAGCTCGTTCTGAAGGATCTCAAGACCGAGTCGTCTCAGGCGGTACTGCCCCTGCCTGAGCTGTGCGCGCGTGCCCTCGAAGAGCGCCGGTACCTGCAAGGGCTGGAACGAAAGATCGCGGGAGAGCACTGGGAGCAGGGACCTGGTGCTGATCTCATCTTCTCGGAACGGCACGGCGGCCCGATCGAGCCGCGCGGCTTCTCCCGCTCCTTTGCCGCCCTCATCAAGCGGGCCGGCGTCCGCACCATCACGGTCCGGCTGGCTCGGCACACCTGCGGCACGCTGCTGGCGTTCCTGAAGGTGCATCCCAAGGTCGCCCAGACGATCCTCCGGCACAGCCAGATCAGCATGACCATGGACGTGTACACCCATGTGGTCGGCAGTGATCAGCGCGAGGCTACGGATCTGCTGGCCGAGCTGCTGGAAGATCCACTCATCGGCTGATGTCAGCCGGAGATGTCAAAGACCCCCAACCATGATCGGTTGGGGGTCTTTGTACTGGTGGGGCTAACAGGATTTGAACCTGTGGCCTCATCCTTATCAGGGATGCGCTCTAACCAACTGAGCTATAGCCCCGCCGCGTCTTGCGGGATGTCCCGCGCGCCGACCTCTGAAGATTAGCGCACGGGACGGCCAGTCCCAAAATCGATAGCCGGACGGCTGTGAACTGCGGCTACTCGTCCTCGGCCAGCGTGAGCTCAACACCGCCCACGAAGCCCGCCGAGAGGTTGTAGATGAACGCCCCCAGCGTCGCCAGCGCCGTGGCCAGCACCACGTCGATCACCGCGATGATCGACGTGAAGAGCAGCACCCGCGGCAGCGACAGGAACGACTGGAGGTCGAAGCCATTGGACTCGTTCGAGCCGGTGGCCTCGCTGATCGTGCCGCCGACCGTGGAGAACACGCCCATCGCGTCCATGACCATCCACAGCACCGCCGCCGCGACGACCGTGCAGAGGCCGAGCGCGATGGACAGCAGGAAGCTGACCTTCATCACCGACCACGGGTCGGCCTTGGCCACCCGCAGCCGCGCCTTGCGCGTACGGGGCGTCGTGCGTGCCCCGGTGCGCGGCCGGCGCACGCCCTCGGCGCCGCGCTGCGGCGCCGGGTAGGCCTGCGGCGGGTGGTAGGGCTGCTGACCGCCGTGCGCCGGCTTCTCGCGCTCGCCGGGCAGAGCCCCGCTCTCATACTCCGCGCGGCCCTGTGGGCCCCGGGTTTCCGTCACCGTTACCCCCTGGGAGTCCGCGGCAGGGCCACGGGCACCGTTCGCTCCGGAAGCGGCCGCTCCGGCGCCCGTGGCTCCACTCACGCTTTACTCCTCGTGCTCCCCGGCCGAAGGCTGGACGCCCTCGGCAGCAGCCTCGGCAGTAGCGCCCTCGGCGTCATCGGCCCCGTCGACCTCTACGGCCTCGCTGCCCGCCTCGGCGTTACGGGCGATACCGACGACGGCATCGCGCTTGCCCAGGTTGATCAGTTGGACGCCCATGGTGTCACGGCCCGTCTCCCTGACCTCGTTGACTCGCGTACGAATCACACCGCCGCCGAGAGTGATGGCGAGGATTTCGTCCGTTTCCTCGACCACCAGCGCGCCGACCAGCGAGCCGCGGTCCTCCACGATCTTGGCGGCCTTGATGCCGAGGCCGCCGCGGCCCTGGACGCGGTACTCGTCGACGGGGGTGCGCTTCGCGTACCCGCCATCGGTTGCGGTGAAGACGAACGTACCGGGCCTGACGACATTCATCGAGAGCAGTTCGTCTCCCTCACGGAAACTCATGCCCTTGACGCCGGACGTGGCACGCCCCATGGGGCGCAGCGCGTCGTCGGTCGCCGTGAAGCGGATGGACTGCGCCTTCTTGCTGACGAGGAGCAGATCGTCGTCCGCCGACACCAGCTCCGCGCCGATCAGTTCGTCGTCTCCGCCGTCCGCGGTCTCGCGCAGATTGATGGCGATGACACCACCCGAACGGGGCGAGTCGTAATCCTTGAGCGACGTCTTCTTCACCAGACCGGCCTTGGTGGCCAGGATCAGGTAGGGCGCCGCGTCGTAGTCGCGGATCGCGAGGATCTGGGCGATCTTCTCGTCCGGCTGGAAGGCCAGGAGGTTGGCGACGTGCTGGCCGCGCGCGTCCCGCCCGGCGTCCGGCAGCTCGTACGCCTTGGCCCGGTAGACCCGGCCCTTGTTGGTGAAGAACAGCAGCCAGTGGTGCGTGGTGGACACGAAGAAGTGGTCGACGATGTCGTCCTGCTTCAGCTTGGTGCCCCGCACGCCCTTGCCGCCGCGCTTCTGCGAGCGGTAGTCCTCGGTCTTGGTGCGCTTGACGTAGCCGCCGTTGGTGATGGTGACGACGATGTCCTCTTCGGCGATCAGGTCCTCGATGGACATGTCGCCGTCGAACGGCACCAGGGCCGAGCGGCGGTCGTCGCCGAACTTGTCGACGATCGCGGCCAGTTCCTCACTGACGATCCCGCGCTGCTTCTCGGGCGAGGCGAGGATCGCGTTGTACTCGTTGATCTTCGCCTGGAGCTCGTCGTGCTCGGCGACGATCTTCTGGCGCTCCAGGGCGGCGAGCCGGCGCAGCTGCATCTCCAGGATGGCGTTGGCCTGGATCTCGTCGATGGACAGCAGGCCCATCAGGCCCTCGCGCGCCACGTCGACCGTGTCACTGCGCCGGATCAGCGCGATGACCTCGTCGATCGCGTCCAGCGCCTTGAGCAGGCCGCGCAGGATGTGGGCCCGCTCCTCGGCCTTGCGCAGCCGGAACTTCGTACGCCGGACGATGACCTCGATCTGGTGCGTCACCCAGTGGCGGATGAACGCGTCGATCGAGAGCGTGCGCGGTACGCCGTCGACCAGCGCCAGCATGTTGGCGCCGAAGTTGGTCTGGAGATCGGTGTGCTTGTACAGGTTGTTCAGAACGACCTTGGCGACCGCGTCCCGCTTCAGGACGATCACCAGGCGCTGACCGGTGCGCGAGGAGGTCTCGTCGCGGACGTCCGCGATGCCGCCGACCTTGCCGTCCTTGACGAGGTCGGCGATCTTCTGCGCGAGGTTGTCCGGGTTGGTCTGGTACGGCAGCTCCGTGACCACCAGGCACTGGCGGTTCTGGATCTCCTCGACGGCGACGACCGCGCGCATCGTGATGGAGCCGCGACCGGTGCGGTACGCCTCCTCGATGCCCTTGCGGCCCACGACCAGCGCGCCGGTGGGGAAGTCGGGGCCCTTGATGCGCTCCATCAGCGCGTCCAGGAGCTCCTCGTGCGAGGCCTCCGGGTTCGCCAGGTACCACTGGGCGCCCTCGGCGACCTCGCGCAGGTTGTGCGGCGGGATGTTGGTCGCCATGCCGACCGCGATGCCGGCCGAGCCGTTGACCAGGAGGTTCGGGAAGCGCGCCGGCAGGACCGTCGGCTCCTGGTTGCGGCCGTCGTAGTTGTCCGTGAAGTCGACGGTCTCCTCGTCGATGTCCCGGACCATCTCCATGGCCAGCGGCATGAGCTTGCACTCGGTGTACCGCATGGCGGCGGCCGGGTCGTTGCCCGGGGAGCCGAAGTTTCCGTTGGAGTCCACCAGCGGCATGCGCATCGACCAGTGCTGGGCGAGGCGCACCAGGGCGTCGTAGATCGAGGAGTCGCCGTGCGGGTGGTAGGTACCCATGACGTCACCGACGACGCGGGCACACTTGTAGAAGCCCTTCTCGGGCCGGTATCCGCCGTCGTACATGGCGTACAGGACGCGGCGGTGGACGGGCTTCAGACCGTCCCGTACGTCCGGCAGCGCACGCGAGACGATGACGGACATCGCGTAGTCGAGGTAGGAGCGCTGCATCTCCGTTTCGAGCCCGACGGGCTCGATGCGCAGGGCGAGGGCTTCCTCGGCGGCGGCTTCGGCCGCCGCGGCTTCAGTGGGCGTGGGAGTGTTCTCGTCGGCCATTGCTGGTTCTCAAGTCCTTTCGAAGCGGTCAGCGACAGACCGAGTCAGATGTCGAGGAAGCGGACGTCCCGCGCGTTGCGCTGGATGAAGGAGCGCCGGGCCTCGACGTCCTCACCCATCAGCACCGAGAACAGGTCGTCGGCCTGGGCCGCGTCGTCCAGGGTGACCTGGCCGAGCACGCGGTGCTCGACGTCCATGGTCGTGATGCGCAGCTCCTCGGCGTTCATCTCGCCCAGACCCTTGAAGCGCTGGATCGAGTCCTCGCGGATCCGCTTGCCGTTCTGCTTGCCGAGCTCCACGAGCGCGTCGCGCTCACGGTCCGAGTACGCGTACTCGAAGTCGTCCCGGCCCCACTTGATCTTGTAGAGCGGGGGACGCGACAGGTACACGTGCCCGGCCTCGACCAGCGGCCGCATGAAGCGGAACAGGAAGGTCAGCAGCAGGGTGTTGATGTGCTGGCCGTCGACGTCGGCGTCCGCCATCAGGATGATCTTGTGATAGCGGAGCTTCTCGATGTCGAAGTCCTCGTGGACCCCGGTACCGAACGCCGAGATCAGCGCCTGGACCTCGGTGTTCTGGAGGATCTTGTCGATCCGCGCCTTCTCGACGTTCAGGATCTTGCCTCGGATGGGCAGGATCGCCTGGTACATCGGGTTGCGGCCGGACTTCGCCGAACCACCGGCGGAGTCACCCTCGACGATGAAGATCTCGCACTTGGTGGGGTCGTTGGACTGGCAGTCCGAGAGCTTGCCGGGCAGCGACGCCGACTCAAGCAGGCCCTTGCGACGCGTCAGGTCGCGCGCCTTGCGGGCGGCGACGCGGGCCGTCTGCGCCTGGATGGACTTGCGGATGATGTCCGCGGCCTCGACGGGGTTGCGGTCGAACCAGTCGGTGAGGTGCTCGTGCACCACCTTCTGGACGAACGTCTTCGCCTCGGTGTTGCCCAGCTTGGTCTTGGTCTGACCCTCGAACTGCGGCTCGCCCAGCTTGACGGAGATGATCGCCGTCAGACCCTCGCGGATATCCTCGCCCGAGAGGTTGTCGTCCTTCTCGCGCAGCAGCTTCTTGTCCCGGGCGTACCGGTTGACCAGGCCCGTGAGCGCGGCGCGGAATCCCTCCTCATGCGTACCCCCCTCATGCGTGTGGATGGTGTTCGCAAAGGAGTAAACGCCCTCGCTGTACTGAGAGTTCCACTGCATCGCGATCTCGGCCGAGAGGAGTCGCTCCTTGTCCTCGGCCTCGATGTCGATCACGGTGGGGTGGATCAGCTCGCCCTTGCGCGAGTTGAGGTACTTCACGAAGTCGACGATGCCGCCCTCGTAGTAGTACGTCACCGAGAGGGGCTGCTGCTCCTCGCCCTCCTCCGCGGAGTCCGCGCCCGAGACCGCCTTGGCCGACTCGCGCTCGTCGGTGAGCGTCAGAGTCAGGCCCTTGTTGAGGAAGGCCATCTCCTGGAAGCGCCGCGACAGCGTCTCGAAGGAGTACTCGGTGGTCTCGAAGATGTCGCCGTCGGCCCAGAAGGTGACCGACGTGCCGGTCTCCTCCACGGCTTCGTTCTTGGCGAGGGGGGCCGTCGGGACACCGAGCTTGTAGTCCTGGGTCCAGCGGTAGCCCTCCGTCCGGACCTCGACCGCGACCTTGTAGGACAGGGCGTTCACGACGGACACACCGACACCGTGCAGACCGCCGGAGACGGCGTAACCGCCGCCGCCGAACTTGCCGCCCGCGTGCAGGACGGTGAGGACGACCTCGACGGCGGGCTTGCCCTCGGAGGGGATGATGCCCACGGGAATGCCACGGCCGTTGTCGATCACTCGTACGCCGCCGTCCGCGAGGATGGTGACGTCGATCGTGTCCGCGTGTCCGGCCAGAGCCTCGTCGACGGAGTTGTCGACCACCTCGTACACGAGGTGATGAAGACCACGCTCACCGGTCGAGCCGATGTACATGCCGGGGCGCTTGCGGACCGCGTCCAGACCTTCGAGGACGGTAATCGCGCTGGCGTCGTACGAGGCGGTGACCTCGCCGTTCTCGCCGACGGCAGTGGACGGGGTGTTCTCGTTGGGGTTGCCGGAATCGGCCACGAAGCGCCCTTTCTGGCACAGCACAAGCCTTCCCCTGTACAGGCCAAGGGCGGCTGCGTCGTTCAGCGATGGTCGGCGCCGGGCGCTGCCCCAGGGCAAGCGTCCGGCCGCGTCTTTCGGTGGGTCCCGCGAGGACGGCGGGATTATTGACCAGTCTACCGGTAGCGCCGACATGAATGGGGGTTTGCCGGTACCTGAGTCCGCATGTGCCGCCCTGGGCGGGCGCCTTCCGACTCCCCATATCCGGGGAGGGGCCCCAAGAGCCTCACACGGGCATTCAGCGCTTCGGCCTGTCAACCTCCGACTACGGTGAGGGACACCTCATGCCGCACACCCGTCACCGGAGCCCTCTGGAGCCTCGTTTTCGCACGTCACAGGGGGTACGTGCCGGGCCCACGCGGAGGCGGGCAGGCGGGCCTCGGCCCGGCGGCCGGCTCAGCCGTAGGTGTCGCCGGGCCCGGTGCTCCCGGGGGCGCGCAGCCTGCCGTAGCGCTGGGGCGGTCCGCTCGGGCCGTAGACCTTGATCAGCCGGACCGTGCCATGGCCGAGATCGGCGTTGATGCGCGCGACCAGCTGGGGCGCGAGCAGCCGCAGCTGGGTCGCCCAGGACGTCGAGTCGCAGCGCACGACGAGGACCTTGTCCTCCTTGTCGTACGGACCCGGAACCGTGTGGTTGGCGAGCTCCTCGCCGACGATCTCCGGCCAGCGGCCGAGCACCCCGGCCACCGCCGTCGGCGTCTCCCAGCCGCTCTCGCTGATCAGCCGGTTGATGGCGGCGCCGAGCGGCAGCGGATCGCGCCCGTCCGCACGCGCGCCGGACCGCAGCCCGCCGCCCCGGCGCGCCTGGTGCCGCTGCTGTGCGGCCTCGCCGCGCGCCCTGGCCTGCTCCCGGGCCGCGCGCAGCGCGACCCGCGCCAGGTCGATGCCGGACGCCTCCGGCACCTTCGGCTGCTCGGCGCCCGACGATGCCTCGCTCATACCCGTGCCACCTCGCCCGCCGCGACCTCGTACCGGGCGCCCGCGAGGATCCCCGGCACGTCGTCGTCCACCGCGGCCGTCACCAGGACCTGCTCACCCGGAGCGACCAGTTCCGCGAGGCGGTCGCGCCGCTTGGCGTCCAGCTCGGCGAACACGTCGTCGAGCACCAGGACCGGCTCGTTGCCCTCGGCGCGCAGCAGGTCGTACGAGGCGAGCCGCAGCGACAGCGCGTACGACCAGGACTCGCCGTGGCTCGCGTAGCCCTTGGCCGGCAGGTCGCCCAGGCGCAGCAGCAGGTCATCGCGGTGCGGCCCGGCCAGCGTCACCCCGCGCTCGATCTCCTGCTTGCGCACCTCCGCGAAGGCCGCGATGAGCTGTTCGTACAGCTCCTCGCGGGTGTGCCCGGTGCCGGGCGCGGACGGCTTGTACTCCAGGGCCAACGGGCCGCCGCCCGGCGCCAGTTGCTCGTACGCCTTGTCGGCCAGTGGCTGGAGCGCGGCGATCAGGTCGAGGCGCTGGGCGAGCAGCTCGGCGCCGGCCTGGGCGAGGTGCTGGTCCCAGACGTCGAGCGTGGACAGGTCCATGCCACGGCCGCCGTGCCGACGGGCCATCGCGGCCGACTTCAGGAGGGTGTTGCGCTGCTTGAGGACGCGCTCGTAGTCGGACCGTACGGCCGCCATCCGGGGCGAGCGTGCGGTGATCAGCTCGTCGAGGAAGCGGCGCCGCTCGCCCGGGTCGCCCTTGACCAGCGCCAGATCCTCGGGGGCGAACAGGACGGTCCGCACAATCCCCAGCACATCACGGGGTCTGACCTGCGAGGACCTGTTGATACGGGCCCGGTTGGCGCGGCCCGGGTTCAGTTCGAGCTCGATCAGCTGGGAGCGCTCGCCCTGGGTCACGGCCGCGCGGATCACGGCCCGCTCGGCGCCCATCCGCACCAGCGGCGCGTCCGAGGAGACCCGGTGGCTGCCGAGCGAGGCGAGATAGCCGACGGCCTCGACCAGATTGGTCTTGCCCTGGCCGTTGGCGCCCACGAAAGCGGTGACGCCCGGGTCGAGCGGAACCTCGACCCGGGCGTACGAGCGGAAGTCGGCCAGCGAGAGATGGGTGACGTGCATGGTGTCGCCGACCTCCCCCGGCTTACCTACTGCTCGGTGCGGCTACTTGGACTCGACCGCGTGGCCGCCGAACTGGTTGCGCAGCGCGGCGATCATCTTCATCTGCGGGGAGTCGTCCTGACGGGACGCGAAACGGGCGAACAGCGACGCGGTGATGGCGGGCAGCGGCACGGCGTTGTCGATGGCTGCCTCCACCGTCCACCGGCCCTCGCCGGAGTCCTGCGCGAAGCCCTTGAGCTTGTCGAGGTGCTCGTCGTCGTCCAGGGCGTTGACCGCGAGGTCGAGCAGCCAGGAACGGATGACCGTGCCCTCCTGCCAGCTGCGGAACACCTCACGGACGTCGGTGACGGAGTCGACCTTCTCCAGGAGCTCCCAGCCCTCGGCGTAGGCCTGCATCATGGCGTACTCGATGCCGTTGTGGACCATCTTCGAGAAGTGGCCGGCGCCGACCTTGCCCGCGTGCACCGCGCCGAAGTCGCCCTCGGGCTTCAGCGCGTCGAAGACCGGCTGGACCTTCGCGATGTTCTCGGCGGTGCCGCCGTACATCAGCGCGTAGCCGTTCTCCAGGCCCCAGACGCCGCCGGAGACACCGCAGTCGACGAAGCCGATGTCCTTGATGCCCAGCTCGACGGCGTGCTTCTCGTCGTCCGTCCAGCGGGAGTTGCCGCCGTCCACGACGACATCGCCGGGGGACAGGAGCTCGCCGAGTTCATCGATCGTGGACTGCGTCGCGGCGCCGGCGGGGACCATCACCCACACCACGCGCGGTCCCTTGAGACTGTCCACAAGCTCCTTGAGGCTGTGGACATCAGCGACGTCCGGGTTGCGGTCGTAACCGATGACGGTGTGGCCTGCGCGGCGGATGCGCTCGCGCATGTTGCCGCCCATCTTGCCGAGGCCGACGAGACCGAGCTCCATCACATGATCCTTTGACGTTGTGGCGTTTCGTACCCACGTCCGAGCCTACGCCGGGACCCTGGTACACACCTGCGGGGTCAGCCGCTCAGACGTACGCCCCGGGTGCCCGGGACGCACGTCCTCAAGCCACTCAGCCGGACAGGCGCACCGGCATGATCAGGTACTTGTACGCGTCGTCCGCCTCGGCGTCCAGGGCGGGCTTGCCGCTCAGCAGGGCCGGCTTGGTCGAGGTGGTGAAGGCGAGCTGGGCGACCGGCGAGTCGATGGCGCTCAGGCCGTCGAGCAGGAAGGTCGGGTTGAAGGCGATCGAGATGTCGTCGCCCTCCAGGTTGGCGTCGACCCTTTCCACAGCCTGTGCGTCGTCGCTGGAACCGGCCTCCAGGATGAGGACGCCCTGCTCGAAGCTGAGCCGCACCGGGGTGTTGCGCTCGGCCACCAGGGCCACGCGCTTGACGGCCTCGACGAACGGCGCGGTCTCGATCACCGCGACCGAGTTGAACTCGGTGGGGAAAAGAGTCCGGTACTTCGGCAGGTCGCCTTCGAGAAGACGTGTGGTCGTGCGGCGGCCGGCGCCTTCGAAACCGATCAGACCCTCACCGGCGCCGGAGCCCGAGAGCGCCAGCGTGACCGTGTCGCCGCTCGTGAGCGCCTTGGCGGTGTCCAGGAGCGTCTTGGCGGGGACCAGGGCGACCGCTGAGGCGTCCGGGTTCTCCGGCTTCCACAGGAACTCGCGGACCGCGAAGCGGTAGCGGTCGGTGGAGGCGAGGGTGACCGTGTCGCCCTCGATCTCGATGCGCACACCGGTGAGCACCGGCAGGGTGTCGTCCCGGCCGGCCGCGATGGCCACCTGGGCGGCGGCGGAGGCGAAGACCTCACCGGGAACGGTGCCCGTGGCGGTCGGCATCTGCGGCAGCGCCGGGTACTCCTCCACCGGAAGGGTGTGGAGGGTGAAGCGGGAGGAGCCGCAGACCACGGTCGCCCGTACACCGTCTGTGGAGATCTCCACCGGCCGGTTGGGCAGGGCGCGGCAGATGTCGGCGAGCAGACGGCCGGAGACGAGCACCGTGCCGTCCTCGTCGACCTCGGCGTCGACCGAGACCCGCGCCGAGACCTCGTAGTCGAAGCTGGAGAAGCTGAGCGCGCCGTCCTCCGCCTTCAGAAGAAGGCCCGCGAGTACGGGCGCGGGCGGACGGGCCGGGAGGCTGCGGGCCACCCAGGCCACCGCCTCCGCGAGTACATCGCGCTCCACCCGGATCTTCACCGGAACCGCCTCCTGCTGTTGCTGGCTCGCCCTGCTGGCTTTCGTCGTCGGCTGTATCGCCGGGGACCAGTCTGACGTACGCCGCTGACAGTCGGTGCGCGTCGGGGTCAAGTCGCGTCGAGCGGCGTCCGGAGCTCCGGCGGCCAGTTGTGCACAGGCCCCACTTCCAAACGGATTCCCAGCTAACTCTAAGTGGGAGTAGTAGTAGGGCCTGTGGAAACCGTGGATAACCCTGTTTGCGCAGGTCAAGCCCGCTTTTTTGTCCACTGCCCCTGTGGGCGGCACCGGTGGACAACTCGGGGTTTCTGTGGACGCCCGAAAGTTCTGCACATCCCGTGCACAGGACAGGGGTAGTTCTCCCCAGCCCTGTCCCCAGCTTTACCCCGGTTCCCCACAGCCCAACCCGTCTCCTTCGTGTGACGGCTTTCACTCGCCCCGGTGACCCCGGGCGTTTCGTTGCCGAACAGTGGACAGGGCTGTGGAGAAGCTGGGGACAACCGATCAAGAGCTGTGGGCCGCCGGTGGACAACTCAATGCACAGGCTGTGGACAGAGGATTCGTCCACAAGCTGTGGAGCAGCGATGCCCACAAATCCACAGGCTGTTGACCTGGGGTGATGGAGTATCAGCCGCCGAGCCTGTGGAAGCAATCTGGACAACTTCGCGGTCCCCAGGGTGTGGACGGAAGAAAGTCCCCAGATCTGTGGAGAACCCCCTCTGACCAGCCGGTATTCGAACACCGGAGTCGTCGTGGACGTCGTACGCACGCTCCCCTGGCCGTCGTACGCGCGGATTCCGGGGCCCCGCGGAGCCCTCTCCGAGCCGTTCCGGCGGCCTCAGGAGGTTCCCCACAAGCCCCGAGCGGGGCCCGGGAACGCCGAAGGGCGCCCGGAGAATCGATCCCCGGGCGCCCTTGAGGGGTGGCCGTGCCGGCCGCGTCAGCCGTTCTTGATGCGGTTCGTGAGTTCGGTGACCTGGTTGTAGATGGAGCGGCGCTCCGCCATCAGGGCGCGGATCTTGCGGTCGGCGTGCATCACCGTCGTGTGGTCGCGGCCGCCGAACTGCGCCCCGATCTTGGGCAGCGAGAGATCGGTGAGTTCCCGGCACAGATACATCGCGATCTGGCGGGCCGTCACCAGGACGCGGCTGCGCGAGGATCCGCAGAGGTCCTCCACCGTCAGACCGAAGTAGTCGGCGGTCGCCGCCATGATGGCGCTCGCGGTGATCTCCGGGGCCGCGTCCTCACCGCCGGGGATCAGGTCCTTGAGGACGATCTCGGTGAGCCCCAGGTCGACGGGCTGCCGGTTCAGCGAGGCGAACGCGGTGACCCGGATCAGCGCGCCCTCCAGCTCACGGATGTTCCGCGAGATCCGGGACGCGATGAACTCCAGCACCTCCGGCGGGGCGTTGAGCTGCTCCTGCACCGCCTTCTTGCGGAGGATCGCGATGCGCGTCTCCAGCTCGGGCGGCTGCACATCGGTGGTCAGGCCCCACTCGAAGCGGTTGCGCAGCCGGTCCTCCAGGGTCATCAGCTGCTTGGGCGGCCGGTCCGAGGACAGCACGATCTGCTTGTTGGCGTTGTGCAGCGTGTTGAAGGTGTGGAAGAACTCCTCCTGCGTCGACTCCTTGCTCGCCAGGAACTGGATGTCGTCCACCAGAAGGATGTCGACATCGCGGTACCGCTTGCGAAAGGTGTCGCCCTTGCCGTCGCGGATCGAGTTGATGAACTCGTTGGTGAACTCCTCGGAGCTCACGTACCGCACCCGCGTGCCGGGATAGAGGCTGCGCGCGTAGTGCCCGATCGCGTGCAGCAGGTGCGTCTTGCCGAGGCCCGACTCCCCATAGATGAAGAGGGGGTTGTACGCCTTGGCCGGCGCCTCGGCGACCGCGACGGCCGCGGCGTGCGCGAACCGGTTCGACGAGCCGATGACGAAGGTGTCGAAGAGGTACTTCGGGTTCAGCCGCGCGTGCGGCTCGCCGGGACCGCCCTGCGCGGGCGCCTGGCCGGACGGCGACGGCGCGAGGTGGCCGGAGCCGCCGCGCTGCGGGGGCTGCCCGTCCGGCAGCTCACGCCGCTCGGAGCGCTGCTCGTGCCGCTGCTGCTCGTACGGCTGCGGCTTGGGCTGCTCGTAGGAGCCCCGGCCCTGGTCGTACGGGTTGTGGTCCTGGTCGTACTGGCCGCGCTCGGGCGGCGGGGGCGAGCGGTAGTCGTGCTGGGGCTGCTGCGGGCGGCCACCGCCGTAGGGCTCGCGCCACTGCTCGCCCGAGGAGTCGCGGTCCTGGAAGCCGCCGAGGCGGGGCTGCTGCCAGAGGTCCTCCTGGGCGCGCGGCCAGGCGCCGGGCTCGGGGCGCTGCTGGTACTCGCCGGGGTAGGCGGGGCGGGCCGTCGGCAGGCCGTCGTCGGAGGGCCTGCCGTAGGGGTCGTCCTGGTAGCGCGGCTGCTGGGAGGGCTGCTGCGGGGCGGGCGGGGAGGGCTCGCCCACCGAGTCGTCGACGGTGATCGCGATGCGGATGGTGCGGCCGCACTCGCGGCTCAGCGTCTCGCTGATCAGCGGGGCGAGCCGGCCCTCCAGGACGCGCTTGCCCCACTCGTTGGGCACGGCGAGCAACGCGGTGTCGGCCACCAGCGCGAGCGGCTGGCAGCGCTCGATCCACTGCTTGTCCTTGGGCTCGATGCCCTGCTGCCCCTCCCCGAGGAGATGCTCCAGCACTCGTGGCCACACTGCGGCAAGATCGGCAGGTACATCAGCCACAGGGCACGCTCTCTCGCAGGTCCCACGAATGTGTGGTTCTCGGGACGGGATGGGATGGCACAGACAGACAGGCAAGGACACAACGGGAAAAGATTGGGAGTTCAGCCACGGTAGTCGGGCCCACTGACGTGGTTCAAGTTGTTGTCCACAGCCTGTGCATACCGGGGCCCGGCGAGCCCCCGGTTTGACCGGATGGCGTAGCCGCGCGTACCGTAACCAGGTCGAGTTGTCGATGGCTGCTGCCGCCTGCCTCCGATGGGCAAAGATCACGATCTGTGATCGTGAAGCGGTGCACACGGGCGTATACGCGAGCTACTCGTGGGCGCACGGTGACAGCCAGGCGATGTCCCGCCGCCAACGAATCATTTCTGGAGCCCCCGAGTGAGCAAGCGCACCTTCCAGCCGAACAACCGTCGCCGCGCCAAGACCCACGGCTTCCGCCTGCGGATGCGTACCCGCGCCGGCCGCGCGATTCTCGCGAACCGCCGTGGCAAGGGTCGCGCGAGCCTGTCCGCGTAAACAGCAAAAGGTCATGACGTGCTGCCTACCGAGAATCGGCTGAGGCGGCGCGAGGACTTCGCGACCGCGGTACGCCGAGGACGCCGGGCCGGTCGCCCGCTCCTCGTCGTCCATCTACGCAGCGGTACAACGGACCCGCATGCGCCTGGGGAGAGCGCTCCCCCGACGCGTGCGGGTTTCGTTGTCAGCAAGGCCGTCGGCGTGGCTGTCGTCCGCAATCTGGTGAAGCGCAGGCTTCGCCACCTCATGCGCGAACGGCTGCCTCAGTTGCCCCCCGGTAGCCTGGTGGTCGTACGGGCATTGCCCGGTGCGGGCGATGCAGACCATGCACAGCTGGCCCGAGACCTGGACGCCGCCCTCGCGCGGCTACTGGGAGGGGGCGCGCGATGAAGTACCCGCTGCTGGCCCTGATCAAGCTGTACCAGTGGACGATCAGCCCACTTCTGGGGCCCGTCTGCCGGTACTACCCGTCGTGTTCCCACTATGGATATACGGCGATCGACCGGCACGGTGCCGTCAAAGGCACCGCCCTGACCGCCTGGCGCATTCTGCGGTGCAATCCGTGGTCGCCCGGTGGCGTGGACTACGTGCCGGAGCGCAAGCGACCTCGGTGGCACGAGGCGCTGCGCGCTGCCTGGCGAGGTGACAAGGGCGGGCAGTCCGCCGCTGAGACCGAGACAAGCCCGGCCGCAGAGACCCCGCCCAATGCTCAAGGAGCCTGATTAGTGGACACGATTGCCAGTCTGTTCAGCTTTATCACCTGGCCTGTTTCCTGGGTCATCGTCCAGTTCCACAAGTTGTACGGCGCGATCTTCGGGCCGGACACGGGTTGGGCCTGGGGCCTGTCGATCGTGTCCCTCGTGGTGCTGATCCGTATTTGCCTGATCCCGCTCTTCGTGAAGCAGATCAAGTCGACCCGGAACATGCAGGCGCTCCAGCCGAAGATGAAGGCGATCCAGGAGCGCTACAAGAGCGACAAGCAGCGTCAGTCCGAAGAGATGATGAAGCTGTACAAGGAGACGGGCACCAACCCGCTCTCCTCGTGCCTTCCGATCCTCGCGCAGTCGCCGTTCTTCTTCGCGCTTTACCACGTGCTCGCCGGCATCGCCAACGGCAAGACCATCGGCGTCATCAACCAGCCGCTGCTGGAAAGCGCCCAGAAGGCCCACATCGTCGGTGCCCCGCTGGCCGCGAAGTTCATGGACAGCGCCTCCAAGGTCGAGAGCCTCGGTGCCTCGCTGACCGATGTCCGCGTCGTCACCGCGATCATGATCGTGATGATGTCGGCCTCGCAGTTCTTCACCCAGCGCCAGCTGATGACGAAGAACGTGGACCTGACGGTCAAGACGCCGTTCATGCAGCAGCAGAAGATGCTGATGTACGTCTTCCCGGTCATGTTCGCCGTGATGGGCATCAACTTCCCCGTCGGTGTCCTCGTCTACTGGCTGACCACCAACGTGTGGACCATGGGCCAGCAGATGTACGTCATCAACCAGAACCCGACGCCGGGTTCCAAGGCCCAGGAGCACTACCTGGACCGCCTGATCAAGAGCGTCAACGCGCACGGCGAGGTGCGGGGCAAGAAGCGCCGCACCATCGTGCAGGCGATCGTGGCCAAGGGTCCGGACCGCAACGACAACGAGCGCAAGTTCATCACCGGTCTCTCCAAGCAGGGCTACGCGGCTCAGGCCGACGGTTCCGTGGTGAAGAGCGACACGGCGCTTCTCGAAGCCGAGGGCGCGGCTCCCAAGCGCCAGCAGCCCAAGCGGCAGACCAAGGCGCAGCGCCAGGCCGGTGCGGTCCAGCAGGACGACGCGGCCGCGAAGACCTCGCTGACCAAGGACGCCGCCGAGACCTCGGATGCGGCGCCCGCGGAGAAGCAGGCCGCGCCGCAGGATGCCAAGCCCAAGCAGGACACCAAGCCGAAGCAGGGCAAGCCCACCGCGGGTCAGGCACGAGCCAAGTCGGGGCAGCGCAAGGGTCAGCAGCGGCCCAAGCACCCGACCAAGAAGTAAGAAGGAGTCCATCCGTGACGGAAGGCACCACCTCCCCGGCCGCTGAGGGCGTCGACACCCTCTCCCGCCTGGAGCAGGAAGGGGAGATCGCCGCCGATTACCTTGAGGGCCTGCTTGACATCGCCGACCTCGACGGCGACATCGACATGGACGTCGAGGCGGACCGGGCCGCGGTCTCGATCATCAGCGACAGCGGACGCGACCTGCAGAAGCTCGTCGGCCGTGACGGTGAGGTGCTTGAGGCTCTCCAGGAGCTCACGCGCCTCGCCGTGCACCGCGAGACCGGTGACCGCAGCCGGCTGATGCTGGACATCGGCGGCTACCGGGCCAAGAAGCGCACGGAGCTCGCCGAGCTGGGCGCCAAGGCCGCGGACGAGGTCAAGAGCACCGGTGCGCCGGTGAAGCTGGACCCGATGACGCCGTTCGAGCGCAAGGTCGTGCACGACGCCGTCGCGGCCGCGGGACTGCGCAGCGAGTCGGAGGGCGAGGAGCCCCAGCGCTTCGTCGTCGTACTGCCCGCCTGAGCGGTCATTGCTTTGTCGGCCCCGTCTGTTCGCAGGCGGGGCCGATCTTTGTCAGCCTGATAGTCAGCCGCCGGAGTGCGGTCACGCATAGGTAGGGAAGGACGGTCCCCGTGACGGAGGCAGAGGCAGCAGCGGAGCTTCCCCAGGCGCCCGAAGAGGCGCGGGAGGTTTTCGGGGAGTTCTTCCCCGAGGCCGTGCGGTATGCGGAGCTGCTCGCGGATGCGGGGGTCAAGCGAGGTCTGATCGGCCCGCGCGAGGTACCGCGCCTGTGGGAGCGGCATCTGCTCAACTGCGCGGTGCTCTCCGAGGTGGTGCCGGAGGGCGTCACGGTCTGCGACGTCGGCTCGGGTGCGGGGCTGCCCGGCATCCCGCTGGCGCTGGTGCGCCCGGACCTGAAGATCACTCTCCTCGAACCGTTGCTGCGGCGCACCAACTTCCTCCAGGAGGTCGTGGAGCTGCTCGGTCTCGACCATGTCACCGTGGTGCGCGGCCGTGCCGAGGAGATGCTGGGCAAGGTCACTCCGGTCCATGTGGTGACCGCCCGCGCGGTGGCCCCGCTCGACCGGCTGGCCGGCTGGGGCGTTCCGCTGCTGCGCCCGTACGGCGAGATGCTGGCGCTCAAGGGCGACACGGCCGAGGAGGAGATCGTCGGTGCCCGTGCCGCGCTGAGCAAGCTCGGTGTGGTGGAGACGTCGGTACTGCACGTGGGCGAGGGCGTGGTGGACCCGCTCTCCACGGTCGTACGGGTCGAGGTGGGCGAGAGCCCGGGCGGTGTGCGGTTCGCCGCGAAGCGCGCCAAGGCGGCCCGGACGAGCCGGACCCGACGTCGCCGCTGAACTCGGCTCACCGTATCGGGCGTTACATGGACAAATGCTCCATAGAAGGCCGTATACGTACGCATTTCGGAGTGTCGTAACGGTCTCTCGGTAGCGCGGATGCATCGTGTTTCACGTGAAACGTCGCTCACTGCTGCATGGAATCATCAGCCGCGGCCGTGCGGCTTCCTCGCCGCGCGACCGCAAGCCGTTCGCGGGGGGCCTCGGGTCCCCCACGAGGGCTACGGAGTTGTCCACAGAGGTGGATTCATCCACAGAAGACCGGGCCTCGCTGGTTCACGACCCCGAAGACATGGGAGGCTCTGTTCATTGCGAGCCTGAAGTCGAGGAGAGTGAATCCTTGCGGTCCGACGCCAACATCGCGGGACCGATGACCGATCCGGTCCCCGGTCCCCGTACCGAATCGGCGGGGGAGGATGTTTCACGTGAAACACCACCCCCGATGGACGACACCCCCATCGGTCGTGCTGCCCAGCTGGCGGTGGAAGCCCTCGGCCGGGCCGGCGAGGGTCTGCCCCGGCCGGAGCAGACCAGAATCATGGTCGTCGCCAACCAGAAGGGCGGTGTAGGGAAGACCACCACCACGGTCAACCTCGCCGCTTCCCTGGCACTGCACGGTGCCCGGGTGCTGGTCGTCGACCTCGATCCGCAGGGCAATGCCTCGACGGCACTGGGTATCGACCACCACGCCGAAGTCCCGTCGATCTACGACGTACTGGTCGAGAGCAGGCCGCTCTCCGAAGTCGTCCAGCCCGTCCCTGATGTGGAGGGCCTCTTCTGCGCCCCGGCCACGATCGATCTCGCCGGTGCGGAGATCGAACTCGTGTCCCTGGTGGCCCGGGAGAGCCGGTTGCAGCGCGCCATCCAGGCGTACGAGCAGCCGCTGGACTACATCCTGATCGACTGCCCGCCCTCGCTGGGTCTGCTGACGGTCAACGCGCTGGTCGCGGGGGCCGAGGTCCTGATCCCGATCCAGTGCGAGTACTACGCGCTGGAGGGCCTGGGCCAGCTCCTGAGGAACGTCGATCTCGTCCGCGGCCACCTCAACCCGACGCTCCACGTCTCGACGATCCTGCTCACCATGTACGACGGCAGGACCCGGCTCGCCTCCCAGGTGGCCGACGAGGTGCGCAGCCACTTCGGCAAGGAGGTGCTGCGCACGAGCATTCCGCGCTCGGTGCGCATCTCCGAGGCACCGAGCTACGGGCAGACGGTTCTCACCTACGACCCGGGCTCCAGTGGCTCGCTGTCGTATCTCGAAGCTGCCCGCGAGATCGCCCTGCGCGGTGTCGGTATGCAGTACGACCCCACGCATGCGCATGTGGTCAGCCAGAACAACCAGCACAGCATGTCGGAGGGGATCCAGTGAGTGAGCGACGCAGAGGACTGGGGCGTGGGCTCGGGGCGCTGATTCCATCAGCCGCGCAGGAGAAGCCGGGCTCTTCGGTGGGGACGGCTTCCACGTCTCCCTCGTCGGTGCCGGTACTGACCGCGGAGCGTGGGGTGGCGGCCGCGAAGGTGGCGACGCTGCCGGCAGCCTCTGTTTCACGTGAAACGGCGCCGGAACCGGAGCCGGAGGAGATCGCCCCCGAGCCGATCAGTCCGGCCGGCGCGTTCTTCGCCGAACTGCCGATCGACTCGATCACGCCCAACCCGCGGCAGCCGCGCGAGGTGTTCGACGAGGACGCCCTGTCCGAGCTGGTCACCTCCATCAAGGAAGTCGGGCTCCTCCAGCCCGTCGTCGTCCGCCAGACCGGCCCCGAGCGCTACGAGCTCATCATGGGCGAGCGGCGCTGGAGGTCCTGCCGGGAGGCAGGGCTGGAGCGGATCCCCGCGATCGTCCGTGAGACGGACGACGAGAAGCTTCTGCTCGATGCCCTCCTGGAGAACCTGCACCGGGCCCAGCTGAACCCGCTGGAAGAGGCCGCCGCCTACGACCAGTTGCTCAGGGACTTCAAGTGCACCCATGACCAGCTGGCCGACCGCATCGGCCGCTCCCGGCCGCAGGTCTCCAACACGCTGCGTCTGCTGCGCCTTTCGGCTCCCGTGCAGCGCAGGGTCGCCGCCGGTGTCATCTCGGCGGGCCACGCCCGGGCCCTGCTGTCCGTGGACGACACCGGGGAGCAGGACCGGCTCGCCCACCGCATCGTGGCCGAGGGGCTCTCGGTGCGGGCGGTCGAGGAGATCGTCAGCCTGATGTCCTCGGAGCCCCAGGCAGCTCCCAAGGCGAAGGGGCCGAGGGCGGGGACACGGGTCGCCCCCGCGCTCTCCGATCTGGCGCACCGGCTCTCGGATCGTTTCGAGACGCGGGTGAAGGTCGATCTCGGCCAGAAAAAGGGCAAGATCGTCGTCGAGTTCGCCTCGATGGAGGACCTGGAGAGGATTCTCGGCACGCTCGCCCCGGGCGAGGGCCGGGTCCTGGAGAAGGGCCTCGCCGAGGACACCTCGGAGGATGGCGAGAGCTGAGTTTCCTGCGGTGCTGCTTGACGGCGGGCCGTGTTCCGGTGCATACCGGAACACGGCCCGCCCTTTGCATGAGGGCGCTGTCCCTGACGTGAGGGGCTGGATACGATGCGTTCTGGTATGGCACATCCACCGTGATCCATCCTCTGAGGGAGGGCGGGGGCCATGCGAACGGTGAGCCGCACTCAATTGGTGACGGCGGGACTCGGTCTCGGGGCCGTCGGCGGATTCGTCGGCAGCCTGTTGCGGGAGCGGAGCGCGCTGTGGGCCGCGCAGGGTGCGGCAGGCGAGGGAAGTGAGGAACAGCCTCCATGGGGCGTCGGCTCGTACCGCTCACGCTGGACAACCTTCCGGACCTCCCCAAGCGCTGCCGTGGCTGCGTCTTCTGGGAACTCGACCCGGTCAGCGGAGAGGCCGCGGTAAAGGCCGGCCGACCCGAACTGGAGAAGGAGGCCTGGATCTCGGGCGTGCTCCTGGAATGGGGCTCCTGCGGCCGGGTCGTCTACGTCGATGACGTTCCGGTCGGCTATGTGCTCTACGCGCCTCCGGCCTATGTGCCCCGCTCCACCGCCTTTCCCACCAGCCCGGTGGCCGCCGATGCCGTGCAGCTGATGACCGCCTGGATCATGCCGGGCTATCAGGGCCAGGGGCTGGGGAGAGTTCTGGTGCAGACCGTCGCGAAGGATCTGCTGCGCCGCAACTTCAAGGCGATCGAGGCGTTCGGGGACGCTCGTTGGACCGAGCCCGCCTGTGTGCTCCCGGCCGACCATCTTCTGGCGGTGGGCTTCAAGACCGTGCGGTCCCACCCGCGGTATCCGCGGATGCGACTTGAGTTGCGGACGACGCTGTCCTGGAAGGAAGACGTCGAGCTGGCCCTGGACCGGCTGCTGGGAGCGGTCCAGAAGGAGCCGGCCCTCAGGCCGTTGTAGCCCGACCGCCGCAGGCGCGTTCCACGTGAAACAACGAACGCGGCGAAACTTACTTCGCGGTGATGAAGTCGTCGAGGTCACGCACCAGCGCGGCCTTCGGCTTGGCGCCGACGATGGTCTTGACGACCTCGCCGCCCTGGTAGACGTTGAGCGTCGGGATCGACATGACGCCGTACTTGGCGGCCGTGTCCGGGTTCTGGTCGATGTTGAGCTTGACGATCTCGATCTCGTCGCCGTGCTCGGCCGCGATGGCCTCAAGCGACGGGGCGATCTGGCGGCACGGGCCGCACCACTCGGCCCAGAAGTCCACGAGAACGGGCTTGCCGCTCTTGAGGACGACCTCGTCGAAGTCGGCGTCGGTTACGTGCTTCAGGGTGCCGGCCACGGCAGTCTCCTAAGGGGTGTTGGGGGGGGAGGAGGGGAGCTGGAAGGGCGGGATCAGACGCCGGCGGCGGCCTTCTCGCTGTCGGCGAGGGCGGCGAGGAAGCGCTCCGCGTCCAGGGCGGCCGAGCAGCCGGTGCCGGCCGCGGTGATGGCCTGTCGGTAGGTGTGGTCGACGACGTCACCGGCGCCGAAGACACCCGTGAGGTTGGTACGGGTCGACGGGGCGTCGACCTTCAGGTAGCCCTCGTCGTCCAGGTCGAGCTGGCCCTTGAACAGCTCGGTGCGCGGGTCGTGGCCCACGGCGATGAACAGGCCCGTCACGGGCAGCTCGGACGTCTCGCCGGTCTTGGTGTTGCGCAGCGTCAGACCGGAGAGCTTCTGGTCGCCGTGGATCTCCGCGACCTCGCTCTCCCATGCGAACTTGATCTTCTCGTCGGAGAACGCACGCTCCTGCATCGCCTTGGAGGCGCGCAGGCTGTCACGGCGGTGGACGATCGTGACCGACTTGGCGAAGCGCGAGAGGAAGGTCGCCTCCTCCATCGCGGTGTCACCGCCGCCGACCACGGCGATGTCTTGGTCCTTGAAGAAGAAGCCGTCGCACGTGGCGCACCACGAGACGCCGCGGCCGGAGAGCTTGTCCTCGTTGGGCAGACCCAGCTTGCGATGCTGCGAGCCGGTGGTCACGATCACGGCCTTGGCGCGGTGGACGGTGCCCGCGGTGTCCGTGACGGTCTTGATCTCACCGGTCAGGTCGACGGCGACGATGTCGTCCGGGACCAGCTCGGCCCCGAAGCGCTCGGCCTGGCCGCGCATGTTGTCCATGAGCTCCGGGCCCATGATGCCGTCCTGGAAGCCGGGGAAGTTCTCCACCTCGGTGGTGTTCATCAGGGCACCGCCCGCGGTGACCGCGCCCTCGAACACCAGCGGCTTCAGCGACGCACGTGCGGTGTACAGCGCGGCCGTGTATCCGGCCGGCCCCGAGCCAATGATGATCACGTTACGGACGTCGCTCACGGGTTTCTTCCTCGTCTCTGCGGACTGCCTACTGCCTGTCGGGGCCCCGGTCCAGGACTCTCACCCCACCCAACGGATCCTACGGGGGATGCATTCCCGAGCCGGACGGGCGGCGCGGTGCCGGGGCCTTCGCGGCCTCTCAGTGCCGAGGATAGGAGTGCGTCAGCAGCAGCTTGCCCTGTGCCGGGGAGCCGGTGTTCTCGCAGGCCGCGTCGATGAGGTACGCCTCCACGTTCGCGGGATTGGCCGGATCGGGCAGCACGACGAGATACACCTTGGTTCCCTCGTATGTGCCCTGCTCGGCGGCGAGAGGGGGCTGGGAGGGGCGTCCCGTGCCCGCCTGGACACAGGGCGGGACGCTGGCGGCGGAGCGTAGGCTGTCCGACGGGTTGTCGCTGTCGGGGGCGTTCTTCGTCGAGGGCGCGATCTGTGCCGAAGGGGCCTTCCCGGAACTCTGGCCGCCGTGCTGCGCCAGCAGCGACTGGACGCTGCTTTCGAGCGTGCCCGAGGAGAACACGGTGCCGCCGGATGAAGAAGCCTGGGAAGAGGCTCGCTCGGCCTGAGGGGACGACGAAGAAGAGTGCATGTTCTGCACGAAGAAGATCCCGGCACCGACGGCGGCGGCGCCGATCACCGCGCTGAGCACGGCGGTCCGGCGACGGCGTGCCCTGGTCGCGCGTCCGGGACCCGTGGTCGCGCGACTGTGCCCGGCGGGGCGTCCGGCCGGAGAGGGGGCCGGGCCGGTGGGCGCCTGAGCGGGGTCGGCCGTCGGTTCGCTCGCCGGGGCGGGCTCGGCCGCCGACTGGCTCGGTGCGACGGCTGTTTCACGTGAAACATGCTTGGTTTCACGTTCATCAGCTTCGGTGGCGGTGTCGGCAGCACCGGGGGCGGTGGAGTTGAGGAGTGCTTCTGCGGCCAGCGCCGCGTCGATGCGCCCCGCCACGTCGGCGGGCATCCGCTGCGGCCCGGGCAGAGTGCCGAGCAGATCACGGATCTCCTCAAGGGAGGCCCGTACATCGGCGCAGAGCGCGCAGCCTTCCAGGTGCCGGCGGACGTCCGCGGTGCGGGACGGCGGCAGAAGGCCTTCCGTGAGCTCGGAGATCTCCGAGACGTCCGGGTGTTGTGTCGTTCCGGTCGTGGTTGTCACGCGTGCCCACCTCCGCCCTTGACGGCAGCCGAATCGCTCGGTCCTGCGTCGTTCGTTTCCGACGCCGGTGGGACGGATGTCCCCGGCGTCCGGTTCCTTCCCCCACCGGACTCACCGCTACCCCCCGTATCGGCGCGCAGATGAGTGAGGAGTGGCAGCAGTCGTGCCCGCCCCCGGGCACAGCGGCTTTTCACCGTGCCGGTGGGGACATCGAGCACTTCGGCCGCCTCGGCCACGGGGTAGCCCTGCATGTCGACGAGTACGAGTGCGGCGCGCTGGTCCGGCGGAAGGGTGCCCAGGGCCTCGATGAGCTGGCGGTGCAGATCCTGGCGCTCGACCGGCGCCTCGGCCGACTCGTGCGGTTCGAGGAGCTGGTCCAGGCGCTCGGCGTCGTCGACCGGGGATGTCTTGCGGGAGGCCGCCTTGCGGGCCCGGTCCAGACAGGCGTTCACCGTGATGCGGTGCAGCCAGGTCGTGACGGCCGACTGGCCGCGGAAGGTGTGGGCGGCCCGGTAGGCGGAGACCAGGGCGTCCTGGACG
This sequence comes from Streptomyces sp. CB01201, assembly GCF_002803085.1. GTDB lineage: Bacteria > Actinomycetota > Actinomycetes > Streptomycetales > Streptomycetaceae > Streptomyces > Streptomyces hundungensis. Next base: position 202,114 of record NZ_NNBJ01000006.1, read on the forward strand.
GCGTCAGCGGCCTCCTCGCGGTCCCCCAGCGTCCGCAGCGCCACCGCCCACAATCGGTCGCGGTGACGCCGCACGATCTCACCGAAGGCATCGGGGTCTCCCGCGACATGGCAGGCCAGGAGATCCTGGTCGCTTATGTCGCCCAGTGTGGCCTCGTCCAACGGTGAGCCTCCCCCTGCCGTTCGGTCAGCCGGCGAACTTCACATCGGTGATGGCCTGCTTGTGCCCCGGGCGACTGTAATCGCCCCCGCCGCCCGAATAGGGCATCGCCGTCATCCAGAGCAGTACGTATCGCGACTTGACCGGGGTGCTCGCCTTCAGAGCGGCCTTGGTGCCACTGGTCTGCACGGTGGCGATCCGCGTCATTGAGCCCACCGATGCCGACGGGGACAGCGAGTCCGCCGCGTACAGCGTGATCGTGGTGTGATCGCCGCCGTATCGCAGCAGTATCGACGCGGTGGAGATGTCCTTGGCCGAGCCGAGGTCGTACACGATCCCCACGCCGGCCTTCACCGACGGAGCCAGGTCCGGGCCGTCGTCGAAGCTCCTGGTGCGCCAGTAGGTCGAGGCGCTGCCGTCGTAGGTCTTGCTCACGTCGGCCGCGTCCTGCGGCAATCCGTCCGGCGCGTACTCCTGGGCGCCCTGGATCGCGAGCGGCAGCGGAGCCTTCGGCTTGTCGCCCTCGTCGCCGCTCTGGTCCGTGGTCTGGGTGTTGCCCGTCTCGTTGGAGCCGCCCTTGTCGTGCTGGAGCAGGGCGTCGGCGAGCTGCCAGCTGCCGAGGCCCAGCGCGGCGATCAGGAGGGCCGAGACGGCCCACTTGAGCGCCTTGCCGGTGCGTCCCTGGAGCGGTGGGGGCGGCGGCGTCACGGCCTGCGCGACGGAGGGGCCGGGACCGGTGGCCGGCCGGCCGTACGTCCCCTGCTGGTAGGTGGTGCGCTGGTACTCGGGCGGCGCGGTGAACGCCGGCTCCGGCGGGCGGATGCGCGGCATCTCCCCGATGGCCTTGACCAGCTCGTCCGGGGTGGTGCACGGCGGTTCCTGGCGGGACGCGGTCGCGCCGTCGTTGACCAGCGCCCGCATGGCCAGCTCGGACAGGCCCCGGTGGACGCCCGCCCGCACCTGGTCGGGGGCGATCAGGCCGACGCCCTTGGGCAGCCCGTGCAGGCCGTAGGCGTCGCTCTCGTACGGCCAGCGCTGGGTGAGCACGGCGTACAGGAGCGCGCCGATGGCCTCGGTGTCGCTGCGCTGCGGGGTGTCGGAGCTGATGCCGCGCAGGGCGGCGGCCACGGCGAGCCCACGGATGCGGTACTGCCCCGTCGAGGTCCGCAGGACCGCGCTCGGGGTGAGCCTGAGATGTGCGAGGCCCTCGCGATGGGCGGCCGCCATGGCCTGGGAGACCTGGGTGACCATCTGGTAGGCGTCGTGCGCCTCCAGCGGGCCGAGCGCCAGCAGGGCGGTGAGTTCGGTCGCGTCCGGCAGCCACTCGTGGACGACGTAGACGAGGTCGTTCTCCTCGACGGCGTCCAGGACCTGCACGAAGCGGGGGTCGCCGAGCAGCGCGGAGGAACGGGCGGCGGCCAGCACGGAACGGGCCCGCGGATGATCGGCGGGCAGCAGGTGGACGCCGACGGCCCGGCGGAGCTTCTCGTCGACGGCACGCCAACTGCTGAAACCGTCCAGACGGGTGACGCACTCCTCAAGACGGTAGCGTCTGGCCAGCTTGTGACCGCTGTGCAGTTCGGGCGTCGCGATGGACGGCTCGGTGGCCTTGCGCTCGCCGCCGCCGCCGTTCGCGCTCTGCTCCGCCGCGTCTGCCGTGTCGATGGACTCCGTCACCCCGTCGGTCGTCGCCTTGTCCGCCTTGGCGGTCAGCGGGTTGTCGCCGCTGTTGTCGGCCACGTCGACGGCAGCCGTGCTACGTTCCGCCACCGTCGCTCCTGCCTCCCCATCCGTTGCGTGCTGTAGGCCAGCCATGCAAAGTCATGCCAATTGTGCCCACAGTCCGGCACTATGCACGACACGCGGTGGCCGTCGATGGTTGTGCGCGGGCCATGGCCTCAGCGGCCGAGCCGCCCCCGGACCATGCCGACCATCGCGTTGAGCTCTTCGATGCGCATCCGCTTGGCCGCGACGAAGAAGACTCCCAGCAGTACGGCACCGCCGACGACCAGTGCCACGACCGATCCTCCCGCACCCTCGCCCAGGAACTTCAGCAGACCGAAGCCCACCACGCCACCGACCACCGCGGCCGGGACCGCGGCGAGGCAGAGGCGGGCGTACGTACGCAGGACGTGCGGGCCGTCCAGGTCGCCGCCCAGCCGGTTGCGCAGCCGCCGCCAGGCCACCCCGACGCCCACGGCGTAGGCCAGGCCGTACGAGGCGGCCATGCCGACGACCGCCCATCGGGCGGGCAGCACTACGTAGCAGGCGGCCGAGGCCGCCGCGTTGACGGCCGCCACGATCACCGTGTTGTAGAACGGCGTGCGGGTGTCCTCATAGGCGTAGAAGCCGCGCAGCACGACGTACTGCACCGAGTACGGGATCAAACCGAGGGCGAACGCCATGAGGATGAATCCCATGGACTGGGCGGCCTGGATGCCACTGGAGGCGTACAGCAGGGTGCACATCGGGACGCCGAGCGCGAGGAACGCGAAGGCGACCGGCACGATCGCGACGGCCGAGTTGCGCAGCCCCTGCGAGATGTCGTCGCGGACCGCGCCCGGGTCGTCGTCGTGCGCGGCGCGCGAGATGCGCGGCAGCAGCGCGGCCATGACCGAGACGGTGATGATGGCCTGCGGCATGCCCCAGATCAGCTGGGCGTTGGAGTAGGCGAGGAAGCCGGCCCCGTCCCGCCCCGACTCCTTGCCCGCCGCCGTGGCCAGCCGTGTGACGACGATGACGCCGGCCTGGTTGGCGAGCACGAACATCACGGTCCACTTGGCGAGCTTGACGGTCTTGCCGAGTCCGTGGCCCTTCCAGTCGAAGCGCGGCCGGAACCGGAAGCCGGTCTCCCGCAGATAGGGGAGCATCGCCAGGGCTTGCACGACGAGGCCGAGCAGGGTGCCGATGCCGAGCAGCTTGACGCCGTCGTGGGGGATCGTCTGGACGCCCATGTGGGACTCGGCGGAGGTGCCGTAGACCCAGATGAACAGGCCGAACGTGCAGATCATCACGATGTTGTTGAGGACCGGGGTCCACATCATCGCGCCGAATTTGCCGCGCGCGTTGAGGATCTGGCCCATCACCACGTGGACGCCCATGAAGAAGATCGTGGGCAGGCAGTACCGGGCGAAGGTGACGGCCACGCTGTTGGCGGCCGCGTCGTTGCCGATGGTGGGCGACATCAGCTGGATCAGCAGCGGCGCCCCGATGACGGCGAGCGCCACGATGGTGCCGAGCGCGACCATGACGAGCGTCAGGAGGCGGTTGGCGTAGGCCTCGCCGCCGTCCTCGTCGTCCTTCATGGAGCGCACCAGCTGGGGCACGAACACCGAGTTCAGGCCGCCGCCGACGGTCAGGATGTAGATCATCGTCGGCAGGGTGAGCGCGATGGTGAAGGTGTCACCGAGCAGGGCGGCACCCAGCGCCGCGGTGATCACCAGGCTGCGTACGAAGCCGGTGAGCCGGGACACCAGGGTGCCCGCGGCCATCACCGCGCTGGACTTCATCAGGCTGGAGGCGCGGCCGGCCGGCTTGCGGGGCGGGGCGGCAACGGGTTCCGGCACCGCGGGGGCCGGGGGCTGGCCCACCTGCTGCTGGTCCCGGTAGAGGTGCGCGAAGGCATCCTGCTCGGGCAGTTCCTCGCCCGCCTGCGTGACCAGGTCGTCGACGCCCACGAACTGAGTGGTCCGCGCGTCGTCGCCGTAGGGCAGATGGCGCGAGGGGCCCTCGGGCTCGGGCGGCGGGGTCTGGGCCCAGATCCGCGGGTCGGGTGCGTACTGCTGCGCGGCGGGCTGCTGGTAGAGCGGCTGCTGATCCGCGTAGGTGCCCGGGGGCGGCGGCGGATGCGCCGCGCGGTCGTAGAGCGCCTCGGTCACCGGGTCCTGGGCGGACAGGTCCTGCGACCGGTACGGGTCGTAGGCGTAGGCGTCCTGGACGTACGGGTCCGGAGCGGACTGCGGCGGCGGGATCTGCCCCGCCTGGGCGGGTGCCGGAGGCGTGCCCCCGGAGGGCGCGGCGCCGCTGCCGCTGCCCTGCCCACGGTCACCGTCGTACGGCGCGTTCATGGTTACCCCACCTCATCGTCCCCGGCCGACCGGCCACGACATAGCTCAATGGTCCACTTTCTCACCCGGGCCGGGCGTGGCCCCGCTTTCCGGACCGGTGTCCGGTGTCGGGTCACTCGGCTGCCCGGGATCGGCGTCCGCCGAACCGTTCGACTGGCCCGGATCGTCGTCGCCCTCGGACTCCTCACGAGCCATGGAACGCTTGCGATGGGTGTACATCCTGATGCCGGCGAGCACCAGGAGCAGGACGCCGCCCGCGATGACCAGCATCACCGTCGGAGTGATCTCGGAGACCTGGACGGTGAACTCCATCGGCTCACCGTACGGCGTGCCGTCCTGGGTGTAGAGCCGCGCTGTCACCGGGACGGGACCGTTGGCGTTGGCGATCGCGGTGAACTTCACCGACTGGCTGCGGTCGCCGTCGACCTTCACCGGCTGTTCACCGACCGCGTCGCCGTCGGCGCCCAGCTGCAGGCGGGTGGGGCTCTTCGGCTGGATCTTGAGCACCAGGTGATCGACGCCCTGCACCAGTTTGTTCTGCACGGTGACGGCGATGGTCGCGCTGCGCCCGGACATGGTGGCGGTCGACTTCTGGATGAGATGGACCTGATCGGCCAGGCCGTCCAGGTAGAGCTGAACGCCCGAGCGGTAGTTCTGAGCGCCGCCCGAATCGCCGCGCCACGACGTGGACATCTCGCGGTTGATCGCGTTGCCGAAGGGCGTGACCACCCGGTCGGGCGCAGTCAGGATCACCTTGAACCGCTCCAGGGTGCCCTGGGTGTCCTTCATGTCCTGGAAGGCGTCGAGCGGCAGTTCCTGCTGGCGCAGCGCGTCGGGGTAGGCGCCCGCGCCGGGCACCCGCGTCGTGGCGAGCGGATCGGGCTTGGTGGCGGCCGCCGCGCCGAGGTCGACGAGGGGCTGGGTCCAGCGCTGGGGATCCAGCGCGTGCAGTGCGGTGGCCATCGTCTGGGCCTGGCTGACGGTCGGCATGCGTTGCGGGGCGACGACGATGCTGCGCTGCTTGTCGGTGTCCTGGAGCGTCGTCGCGAGAGTCTGCGCCAGGAATTCCTGCACGGCCAGGGTCGAGGTGTTCGCCAGGGACATGTCCCCCTGGAAGGCGGTGGAGAGCCGGGCGTCGGCGACGATGGCGTTGGCACCACCGCCGATCGGCCTGGCCGCCGTGGGCGTGTAGGCCAGCGCGCCGTCGCGCAGGCTGTCGCTGCGCGCGATCACGTTGTGCGCGCCGGCCGAGGTGGCCACGTCCACGATCGACGGGTCGACGGCGCCGTCCACGGGCCAGGCGTAGTCGACCGACGGGGTCACGTGCAGGATCGTGTCGACGGTCTTCTGTGCGACCTCGGTGGCGCTCTGCAGATGACCGAGGGAGCCGGGGACGTCCCGGCCGTGGTGGGCGAGCGAGGCGAGATCCGGGTCGGCGAATGGCAGCGCGACCACCTTCTCGCCCTGGACCGAGGCTTCCAGCTGGCTCAGCCACGCCTTGGCGACATCCTGGCCGGTGCCGTTGACCAGGCTGTCGCCGACCTTGATCTTGTAGTTCCGGGTCATCGCGTCGACGGTGGCCAGCAGGTCGGGGTCGATCACCCAGGTCACGGGCAGCTGCTTGCCGAGCGAGACCATCTGCTCAAGGCGGCCACCGGGCCCGATGTCCCGGGCCAGGGAATCATCGGCGAACACCGGCGTCTGCTGGGCGTCCGAGCCGGTCTGGGCGGTGAGGTGGGACGAGGAGATCAGCGGCCACAGGAAGGTGAGCTGGCTCTTCTTGCCGTCGACGGCGTCCGGCTGCCAGGGCAGGAGCGTGTGCTGGATGCCGAGCATCTGGTCGTAGTGCTGGTTCGCGGTCTGACCCGACAGGGACACGCCGAGCTGATACACCCCGTCGTCGCCCAGGCCCAGCTTGGCCACGGGCACCGAGAGCGTGAAGTCCTGGCTGGTCCCCGCGTTCAGCTTGGCGAACTTCACCGTCGGGCCGTCGCTGAGTTCGGCGCCGTCGGTCGCCGAACTGGTGGCGCTGTGACGCGCCGCCTCGTCGATCGCCGAGCGGCCGGAGAGCTTCTGGCCCACCCGCAGTCCCACATGGGCGCTGGTGACGGCCTGGTTGCCGGTGTTGGTCACCGTGCCGGAGATCGTCAGCGTGTCGCTCTTGACCGGCGCCTGAGGGGCCACCGAGTCGAGCGAGACCTGGACGCTCTGGCCGCTCACCGCGTCCGTGGCAGCGTGTGCCGCCGAGGTGGCCGTGGCGGACAGCAGACCGGCGAACAAGGGGGCGCCGACGAGCAGTGCCGCCGTACGCCGGAGCCACCGGCGGGCAGGAGAGGGAGTCATCCCCTGGATATCTGCCGCCTCGGCCACGCGCTCGCCCGTCCCTCGCTGTCGTCGCTGTCGGTTGCTGCGTCCACGCATGGTAACGATGCGGACTGTGGCGAAGTGCCGCGGACTGCTCCACATGATCGGAAGAGTGCCGCACGGACGGGCGGCCGCGCATACCGGGTCCCGCATTAAACGGTGACGACCCGGTCGGTCGGGCCACGTACCCTTTTCTGTTGTGCCGAACGCCAATGAAGACAATCCCAGTGCACTGAGCCAGGTGCAGCGCCGCGCGGTGAGCGAACTGCTGCGGGTGTCCCCCGTCGCGGACGACCTCGCCATCCGATTCGAGGAGGCGGGGTTCTCGCTCGCCCTCGTCGGCGGCTCGGTCCGGGACGCTCTGCTCGGGCGGCTCGGAAACGACCTGGACTTCACCACGGACGCCCGTCCCGAGGACGTGCTGAAGATCGTGCGGCCGTGGGCCGACGCGGTCTGGGAGGTCGGGATCGCCTTCGGCACGGTCGGCTGCCAGAAGGACGGCTACCAGATCGAGGTCACGACCTACCGGTCCGAGGCGTACGACCGCACCTCGCGCAAGCCCGAGGTGTCCTACGGCGACTCCATCGAGGACGACCTGGTGCGACGGGACTTCACCGTCAACGCGATGGCCGTGGCGTTGCCGCAGAAGGAGTTCGTCGACCCGTACGGAGGCCTTGAAGACCTCGCGGCGCGGATGCTGCGCACGCCCGGGACGCCTGAGGAGTCCTTCTCGGACGACCCGCTGCGGATGATGCGAGCCGCGCGCTTCGCCGCCCAGCTGGACTTCGAGGTGGCTCCCGAGGTCGTGACCGCCATGACGGACATGTCCGCCCGTATCGAGATCGTCTCGGCGGAACGGGTACGGGACGAACTCAACAAGCTGCTGCTCTCGGCCCACCCGAAGAAGGGGCTGCGGCTCCTGGTGGACACGGGTCTGGCCGAGCACGTCCTGCCGGAGCTGCCCGCCCTGCGGCTTGAGAGTGACGAACACCACCGGCACAAGGACGTCTACGAGCACTCGCTGACCGTGCTGGACCAGGCGATCGATCTGGAGCAGGACGGCCCGGACCTCGTGCTGCGCCTCGCGGCGCTGCTGCACGACATCGGCAAGCCGAGGACGCGACGCTTCGAATCGGACGGACGGGTCTCCTTCCACCACCACGAGGTGGTCGGCGCGAAGATGACCAAGAAGCGGATGACCGCGCTGAAGTACTCGAACGAGATGGTCAAGGACGTCTCCAAGCTGGTCGAGCTGCATCTGCGCTTCCATGGGTACGGCACCGGGGAGTGGACCGACTCGGCCGTGCGCCGGTACGTCCGTGACGCCGGGCCGCTCCTCGACCGGCTGCACAAGCTGACCCGCTCGGACTGCACCACGCGCAACAAGCGCAAGGCGAGCGCGTTGTCCCGTGCCTACGACGGCCTGGAGGACCGCATCGCGGAGCTTCAGCAGCAGGAGGAGCTGGACTCGATCCGCCCCGACCTCGATGGCAACCAGATCATGGAGATCCTGGGGGTCGGCCCGGGGCCGGCGATCGGCGAGGCGTACAAGCACCTGCTGGAACTGCGCTTGGAGAACGGGCCGATGGAGCATGACGCGGCGGTCGCGGCCCTGAAGGAGTGGTGGGCCTCGCGGGGCTGAGGTCTGTTTCACGTGAAACATGACGTGACGGCGAGAGGCGGGGGGCGGTGTTTCACGTGAAACACCGCCCCCCGCCTCTCTATCGCTCGGCCACCGACACCTGCCGCCTCGGCGTATCCCTCAGGTGCGCGAGAAGCGGATCATGAATGCGGCCACCGCCGTGTAGAGGAGAGCCACGGTGACGACGAGGGGGGCGGAGCGGCCGTCTGCCGGAAGCATCAGGGCAGCGACCGCGGCGGCCCCGACGAACGCCATGTTGAACAGGACGTCGTAGAGGGAGAAGATCCGGCCGCGGTAGGAGTCGTCCACCGTGGACTGGATCACCGTGTCTGTAGTGATCTTCGCGCCCTGGGTGATGAGGCCCAGGACGAATGCGGCGACCAGCATCGGCGTGGGTGCGAAGGGCAGGCCGAGCGCCGGTACGAGGACGGCGGCGGCCGCCGAGCACACCACGATCCACCGGAACGGGCCGAGCCGCGCGACCGTCCACGGGGTCAGGACGGCCGCCGCGAAGAAGCCCGCCCCCGAGACGCCGACGGCGAGTCCGAGCAGCGCGAGGCCGCCCGTACCGGTGTTCCGCTCCGCCCCGTCGGTCCAGGCGTACCGGCACAGCATCAGGAGCATCACGGTCAGGGCGCCGTAGCAGAACCGCATCAAGGTCATTGCGGTGAGCACCAGGGCCGCCGGCCTGCGCCGGCTCAAGTGCCGTACGCCGTCGGCGAGTCCGCGGGCCGTCGAGCTGAGCACCGCGGCGAGGCCGGGCCGGGCGCCGGTGGGATCGGGCCCGAGCAGGCCGGGGGGAAGGCGCAGCGAGGCGAGGGAGGCGCAGAGATAGAGGACGGCGCCGAGAAGGACGGTGGCGGCGTCCGCGTCGACCACCAGTCGCAGGGCGAAGGCAAGGCCACCGCCCGCGGTCGCCGCCAGCGTTCCGGCTGTCGGGGAGAGCGAGTTGGCCATCACGAGGCGCTCGGCGTCGACCACCCGGGGCAGGGACGCGGAGAGCCCGGCGAGGACGAAGCGGTTGACGGCCGTCACGGCCAGTGCGGAGGCGTAGAAGAGCCAGTCGGGCGCGGATCCGAGCACGAGCAGTGCCGTGCAGCCGGCGAGGAGGGCCCGCAGGAGGTTGCCGTAGAGGAAGACCGAGCGCCGTCGCCAACGGTCGAGCAGAACTCCCGCGAACGGCCCCACCAGCGAGTACGGCAGGAGCAGGACGGCCATGGCGGAGGCGATCGCGCCGGGGGATGCCTGTTTCTCGGGGGAGAAGACGACGTAGGTGGCCAGGGCGACCTGATAGACGCCGTCCGCGGCCTGGGACAACAGGCGTACCGCCAGCAGATGCCGGAAGTGCTTCAGACGCAGGAGCACGCATAGGTCACGTACGACGGGCATGTGAGCAAGCGTCACATATGAAAAGGGTCCCCGTGCGCCAGCTGGCACACAGGGACCCTCAGCCGTTCAGGATGCGAGCTCTAGCGCTCGACCTCACCCTTGATGAACTTCTCGACGTTGGCGAAGGCCTCGTCGTCGAAGTACTGCACCGGCGGGGACTTCATGAAGTAGCTCGACGCCGACAGGATCGGACCGCCGATGCCGCGGTCCTTGGCGATCTTCGCGGCGCGCAGCGCGTCGATGATGACGCCCGCGGAGTTCGGGGAGTCCCAGACCTCAAGCTTGTACTCAAGGTTCAGCGGAACGTCACCGAAGGCGCGGCCCTCAAGGCGCACGTACGCCCACTTGCGGTCGTCCAGCCAGGCGACGTAGTCCGAGGGGCCGATGTGGACGTTCTTCTCGCCCATGTCGCGGTCCGGGATCTGCGAGGTGACGGCCTGCGTCTTCGAGATCTTCTTGGACTCCAGGCGGTCGCGCTCCAGCATGTTCTTGAAGTCCATGTTGCCGCCGACGTTGAGCTGCATGGTGCGCTCAAGACGGACACCGCGGTCCTCGAACAGCTTCGCCATCACGCGGTGCGTGATGGTGGCGCCGACCTGCGACTTGATGTCGTCGCCGACGATCGGGACGCCGGCCTCGGTGAACTTGTCCGCCCACTCCTTGGTGCCGGCGATGAAGACCGGGAGGGCGTTGACGAACGCGACCTTGGCGTCGATGGCGCACTGCGCGTAGAACTTCGCCGCGTCCTCGGAGCCGACCGGCAGGTAGCAGACCAGAACGTCGACCTGCTGGTCCTTGAGGACCTGGACGACGTCCACGGGAGCCTCGGCGGACTCCTCGATGGTCATCCGGTAGTACTTGCCGAGACCGTCCAGGGTGTGGCCGCGCTGGACCGTGACGCCCTTGTTCGGGACGTCGCAGATCTTGATGGTGTTGTTCTCGCTGGCGCCGATGGCGTCCGAGAGGTCGAGGCCGACCTTCTTGGCGTCGACGTCGAACGCGGCGACGAACTCCACGTCACCGACGTGGTAGTCGCCGAACTGGACGTGCATCAGACCCGGGACCTTGGTGGCCGGGTCGGCGTCCTTGTAGTACTCGACGCCCTGCACCAGCGAGGCGGCGCAGTTGCCCACGCCGACGATGGCTACGCGAACCGAACCCATTCCGGTTGCTCCCTGTTCGATCTCTTCGAAGTCCTGCGTACGCAGGGCCTTCAGTTGGCGGTGTCCTCGGACGGATCCGGCCGGGTGCTGTCCCGGTGCCGGGGCAGACCGCCCGTCTCTCCTGATGTGTGGTCCTGCTGAGCGGAGCCGGTGGCGGGGCCGGATCGCTGATCCCGTCCCGCCCGCTCGCTCTCGATGAGCTCGTTCAGCCAGCGCACTTCGCGCTCCACGGACTCCATGCCGTGACGCTGTAGCTCAAGCGTGTAGTCGTCCAGGCGCTCGCGCGTACGGGACAGGGAGGCACGCATCTTTTCGAGGCGCTCCTCCAGCCGGCTGCGACGACCTTCCAGCACGCGCATCCGCACCTCTCGCTCCGTCTGGCCGAAGAAGGCGAAACGGGCGGCGAAGTGCTCGTCCTCCCAGGTGTCGGGGCCGGTGTGGGAGAGCAGCTCCTCGAAGTGCTCCTTACCTTCCGCCGTCAACCGGTAGACGATCTTGGCGCGGCGCCCTGCGAGTGAAGCGGCAAGCGCATCCTCCGGAGCGCTGCCCGGCTCCTCGATCAACCAGCCGTTGGCGACCAGCGTCTTGAGGCAGGGATAGAGGGTCCCGTAACTGAAGGCCCGGAAGATTCCCAGCGAGGTGTTGAGCCGCTTGCGCAGCTCATAACCGTGCATCGGGGCCTCGCGGAGCAGTCCGAGTACGGCGAATTCGAGGATGCCGGAGCGTCTGCTCATCCTTCGCCTCCTCGGTCGTCGGGGACCTTTATGCCGTGCTGATGTATCGACTCGATACATCAGCACGATAGGGCCGCGTCGCGGCTGCGACAAGAGGGACCGTGGTGAACGGCGTCACATCATCAATTCACAGGAGGCAAGTTGCCTGATTTGGGGTGAACTTCGGCCCTAGGGAGGTTTTGAGCGTGCGTAGTCTGTGCGCCATGCAGATCACTGTGTGCCGAGTGACGTCAGGGGGCGTCGGCGTGTTCAGCGTCATCGGCACACGGGATGCAGCGCGGCCGGCTCCTTCCGAGGACCGGCTCGTGCACTGGGGGGACAGGAACTCAGCTGCCGTTTCCAGGCGCTTTCGCCTGCCCGAGGAGTAGTCGTTCGATGAGCGAGCACCGTCGCAAACCGCCGCAGCCTCAGGGCGGTGGACGTGCCGCGGCCCGACGCGCCGCGCAACAGCCCTCCGGACGCCGGGCGGCCCGGCCGGCGGCCGGATCCCAGGAGTCGTCGGCCCAGTCGCCGTCCGGTTCGTACGGATCGACCTCGGCCTCACCCGCGGATGAGCCCGCGTACGGCGGACGCGCCGAAGCACGGCGGGCCCAGCGGGGCGGCGGCCGCAGGCGCGGCCCCGACGGTGCGGGGCCTCCCGGGGGTCCGGGGCGCCGAGCGGGCCGGGGTGCCGCGGGTGGCGGTCGGCCGGGAAAGAAGCGGTTCATCGACTATCCGCGGTTCGGCCGGCAGGGATGGCGGCGCTGGGTACCGTCCTGGAAGCTCGTCACCGCCTGCGGCCTGGGTTGCTTCGGGCTGCTGATCGCCTTCATCGGCATCGCGTACTACCTGGTGGCCATTCCGGATGTTGCCCGGGCCGCCACGGCCCAGAACAACGTCTACTACTGGGCCGACGGATCCCAGATGGTAGCTACCGGCGGTGAGGTCAACCGGCAGATCATCACGTACGAGCAGATCCCGGCGGCCATGCGGTACGCGGTCATCTCGGCTGAGAACAAGACCTTCGAGACGGACAGCGGTGTCGATCCCCAGGGCATCGCCCGTGCCCTGGTGAACATGGCCAAGGGCGGCCAGACGCAGGGTGGTTCGACCATCACCCAGCAGTACGTGAAGAACGCCCGTCTCGACGACCAGTCACAGACGATCTCCCGTAAGTTCAAAGAGCTCTTCATCTCCATCAAGGTCGGCGCGACCAGGCCGAAGAGCGAGATCATGGCCGGGTATCTGAACACCGCGTACTACGGCCGCGGCGCATACGGCCTGCAAGCCGCCGCCCGCACGTATTACAGCAAGGACGCCAAGGACCTCGACCCGAGCCAGTGCGCCTTCCTCGCCTCGCTCCTGAAGGGCGCCACCTACTTCGACCCGGCCGGCGCCCCCGAGATCGACCCGGCGGCCACGGCCGAGCAGAACACCAAGAACGCCAAGGAGCGCTGGGGCTGGATCCTCGACCAGGAGGTCAAGGACAAGCACCTGAGCCAGACGGATCGGGACAAGTACCGGATCTTCCCGATGCCCGACAAGCCGAAGAAGAACGCGAACCTCAGCGGCCAGATCGGCTATCTCGTGTCGCTGGCGCAGGCCTCGGCGAAGAACAGCAACCCGGACATCGACCTGGCCAAGGGCGGCTACCGGATCTACACGACCTTCGACAAGAAGAAGGTCCAGGAGATGGAAAGCGTGGTCAAGGAGGTCCGGGACAAGAACATCGACCCGCAGAAGCGACCCAAGAAGGACACGTTCGTCCAGTTCGGCGCCGCTTCGGTGGATGTCAAGACCGGGGCCATCGTGGCCATCTACGGCGGTGAAGACGCGACCAAGCACTTCACCAACAACGCCGACGAGACCGGTGCCCAGGTCGGCTCGACCTTCAAGCCCTTCGTTCTCGCGGCCGCAATGCAGTACGGAAAGCGCGACCCGAGCAAGCCGGCGTCGCAGAGCGATTCGTCCCGCACCCCCGTCTCGCCGGACAGCATCTACAGCGGCAAGAACAAGCTGAAGATCAAGAACTATGACGGGACCGTCTGGAAGGACGAGCACGGCGGCGAGTGGCTCCAGACCAACGATGGCGACCAGTCCTACAACCCGCCGAGCTTCGGCATCGACCTCCGCTACGCGATGCAGGAGTCGGTCAACTCCCCCTTCGTCCAGCTCGGCATGGACGTGGGCACGGACAAGGTGAAGCAGGCCGCCATGGCCGCGGGGCTGCGGGACAACAAGACCAGCATGGCCTCCTCCAGCGTGCCCTCGTTCTCGATCGGTACGTCGTCGCCCAGCGCGATCCGCATGGCCGGCGCCTACGCCACCTTCGCCGCCAGCGGCACACAGCGCGACCCGTACTCCGTGACCAAGGTCCTCAAGAGCGGGACCACCATCTACGACCACAAGGACCACGAAACAACCAAGTCCGCCTTCCCCGCTGCCGTGGCCAACAACGTCACCGACGTCCTGAAGGGAGTAGTCGACAAGGGGACCGGCACGAACGCCAAGCTGCCTGGGCGTGAGGTGGCGGGCAAGACCGGTACCACTGACGGCAACCGGTCGGCATGGTTCGTCGGCTACACCCCGCAGTACTCGACCGCCGTCGGCATGTACCGCCTCGACGACAACGAGACCAGCAAGGGGCGTGAGTTCCTGAGCATGCGAGGAACCGGCGGCCAGGCCAAGATCCACGGTGCCTCCTTCCCGTCGACCATTTGGCACGACTACATGGAGCAGGCGCTCGGGAACTCCCCCGCCGAGTCGTTCCCGGCCGCGGAGAAGATCGGCGACAAGGTGTACGGCGGCGGGATGTCCCCCAGCCCCACCCCCTCCCCGACCCCGAGCGCCCCGGCTCCTTCGCCCTCCCCGTCCCTCAAGCCGTCGCCCAGCCCCTCGCTCACCCCGTCTCCGAGCCCCAGCGCCTCCTGTAGCAAGTGGGACTGGACCTGCGGCAACAACACGGGCGGTGCCAACGGGGACCCGGCGACCGGTGGAACGGATGGCGGGCCGCCACCCAGCCCGTCACCCAGCAAGTCGAAACCGGGCAACGGTCCTGGCGGTGGCGGAACCGGTGGCTGGTTCGGCAATACCGGCGGTTAGATCGGCCGACTGACGGCGGGGGCGGTGTTTCACGTGAAACACCGCCCCCGCCGTTTCACGTGAAACAACCTCCTCGTTTCACGTGAAACACGGGCGATCCCCGTATCCACAGCCCTGTACGGCAGGATGTCCGGCATGACGAGCGAGACGAGCCCCCGTGTGTACGAGGACCGACGCGAAGCCTTCGCGGAACCCGTCGTGCGCCCCACGGAACAGGACGAGGTCGCCGCTGCCGGCAGCCAGCTGATCGGCGGCCCGCTCGGGCGCTGGGCCAAGCCCGGCCGCCACTGGCTCACCCCGATCCGGGTCGTGGTGCTCGTCGCGATCGGTATGTTCGCCCTGGGGATGGCCCAGAAGCTGCCCTGCTACGACTGGGCGTGGTTCCGGGGCGCCAATTCGCAGTACACCCACGCCTGCTATTCGGACATCCCGCATCTCTACTCGCTGCGCGGCTTCGCCGACAATCTGGTGCCGTACTTCGACCGGCTCAACGGCGACATGAACTACCTCGAATACCCGGTGCTGACCGGACTGTTCATGGAGGTCGCCTCCTGGCTGACACCGGGGAGCGGAGACATGCAGCACCGTGAGCAGATGTACTGGATGGTCAATGCGGGGATGCTGATGGCCTGCACGGCCGTCATCGCTGTCTGTGTCACCCGGACCCACCGCCGTCGCCCCTGGGATGCCCTGCTCGTCGCGCTGGCCCCGGCCTTCGCGCTCACGGCCACGATCAACTGGGATCTGTTCGCCGTCGCCCTCACCGCGGCCGCGATGCTGATGTGGTCGCGCGGGCGGACGCTCGCCTTCGGCATCCTGATCGGCCTCGCCACGGCGGCCAAGCTCTACCCCGTACTGATTCTCGGGCCGCTACTCGTGCTGTGCTGGCGGGCCGGAAAATGGCGGGAGTTCGGGGCCGCGGCGCTGGGTGCCGCCGGTGCCTGGCTCGTCGTGAACCTGCCGGTGATGATGCTCGCACCCGAGGGGTGGAAGAAGTTCTACACCTTCAGCCAGGAGCGGTCCGTCGACTTCGGTTCGTTCTGGCTGATCATTTCGCAGCGTACGGGCAAGGGCCTGGACACCGACCTGGTGAACACGCTGGCCATGATCCTCATGGTGCTGGCCTGCGCGGGAATCGGAGTCCTCACCCTCACCGCGCCGCGTCGCCCGCGTCTTGCGCAGCTCGCGTTCCTCGTCGTCGCGGCGTTCATCCTCACCAACAAGGTCTACTCACCGCAGTACGTGCTGTGGCTGATCCCGCTGGCCGCGCTCGCCCGGCCTCGCTGGCGCGACTTTCTGATCTGGCAGGCCGGGGAAGTCGTCTACTTCCTCGGGATCTGGCTGTACCTCGCCTACACGATGAGCGGCGAGAAGCATCAGGGACTGCCCCCCGAGGGCTATCAACTGGCCATCGCGGCACACCTGTTGACCACGCTGTATCTGTGCGCCGTCGTGGTGCGCGACATCCTGCTGCCGGACCGGGACGTCGTACGCCGGGACGGTTCCGACGACCCGTCGGGCGGTGTCCTCGACCGGGCCGAGGACGTGTTCGTCCTGGGCCACGCGGCGCACCCCCCGCGGCACGCGGCCCTGTTCGAAGAGGGGCCACGGGTCGACTGGGGTATGCGGACTCCGGCCCCCTGAGGGAGTGCGTACAGGGCTCGGGCCCCTGATCGACGGCGGCTGTCGTCGGCCAGGGGCCCGATGTCATGCGTGCCCGTAGGGCAGGTTCCTAGCGCTCGATGAGGCGGTCGAACTGCGTCGTGGTGTGCCGCAGATGGGCCACCAACTCGTCCCCCACGTGCGGCTCCTGGGAGTCCGACGGCACGAACAGGATCGAGACCTGCATGTGCGGCGGCTCGGCGAACCAGCGCTGCTTGCCGGCCCAGACGAACGGTGACAGGTTGCGATTGACGGTGGCCAGTCCCGCACGGGCCACGCCCTTGGCACGCGGCATCACGCCGTGCAGCGCCTTCGGGGCCTCCAGGCCCACCCCGTGCGAGGTGCCGCCGGCGACCACGACCAGCCAGCCGTCGGAGGCGACCTTCTGCTGGCGGTAGCCGAACCGATCGCCCTTGGTGACGCGGGTGACGTCGAGGACGGATCCCCGGTATTCGGTCGCCTCGTGATCGCCGAGCCACAGCCGCGTACCGATGCGGGCCCGGAAGCGGGTCTGCGGGAACTGCTGCTGGAGCCGGGCCTGCTCCTCGGAGCGCAGGTGGCTGACGAACATGGTGTGCAGGGGCAGCCGGGCCGCGCGCAGCCGGTCCATCCACGCGATGACCTCTTCGACGGCGTCCGAGCCGTCGGCGCGGTCCAGCGGAAGGTGCAGCGCAAAGCCTTCGAGGCGCACGTCCTCGATGGCGGAGCGGAGCATCCCGAGCTCCTCCTCCTTCACGCCGTGCCGCTTCATCGAGCTCATGCACTCGATGACGACACGTGCGCCCACCAGCGCGTGGACGCCGTCCACGGAGGAAACCGAGCGGATGACCCGGTCGGGCAGCGGCACCGGCTCCTCGCCGCGTCTGAACGGCGTCAGGACGAGCAGATCGCCGCTGAACCAGTCCTTGATCCGGGCGGCTTCGTAGGTGGTGCCGACCGCCAGGATGTCCGAGCCGGAGCGGGACACCTCGTCCGCGAGCCGCTCGTGGCCGAAGCCGTAGCCATTGCCCTTGCAGACCGGGACGATGCCCGGGAACTGGTCGATCACGGACTTCTGGTGCGCCCGCCAGCGAGCGGAGTCGACATAGAGGGTGAGCGCCATGGCCGTCCGGACCTTTCTGATGGCTGCGATGTGTGGGAGGTACGAGGAACGAGGTTACGCAACCGCTCAGCGGCGCGACATATACATGTCCAGCGCCTTGTGGAGGAGCTTGTTCAGCGGGAAGTCCCACTCGCCGAGATACTCGGCCGCCTCACCACCGGTGCCCACCTTGAACTGGATGAGACCGAAGAGGTGGTCCGTCTCGTCCAGGGAGTCGGAGATGCCGCGCAGGTCGTAGACCGTCGCGCCCATCGCGTACGCGTCGCGGAGCATTCGCCACTGCATCGCGTTGGACGGCCGCACCTCGCGGCCGATGTTGTCGGACGCGCCGTAGGAGTACCAGACGTGCCCGCCGACGACGAGCATCGTCGCGGCCGAGAGGTTCACACCGTTGTGGCGCGCGAAGTACAGCCGCATCCGGTTGGGGTCCTCGGAGTTGAGGACCGTCCACATGCGCTGGAAGTAGGACAGCGGACGCGGCCGGAAGTGGTCGCGCACCGCGGTGATCTCGTACAGGCGCTGCCATTCGGCGAGGTCTTCGTAACCGCCCTGGACGACTTCGACGCCGGCCTTCTCGGCCTTCTTGATGTTGCGGCGCCACAGCTGGTTGAAGCCCTTGAGGACATCGTCGAGCGAGCGGTTGGCCAGCGGCACCTGGAAGACATAGCGGGGCTGTACGTCGCCGAATCCGGCGCCGCCGTCCTCCCCCTGCTGCCAGCCCATCTTGCGCAGCCGGTCGGCCACTTCGAAGGCGCGCGGCTCGATGTGGGTGGCCTCGACATCGCGCAGGCGCTTCACATCGGGGTCCTGGATGCCGGACTTGATGGCCGCCGAGTCCCAGCGGCGGATGACGACCGGGGGGCCCATCTTGACCGAGAACGCGCCCTGCTGCTTGAGGTGGGCGAGCATCGGCTTCAGCCACTCGTCCAGGTTGGGCGCGTACCAGTTGATGACGGGGCCCTCGGGCAGGTACGCCAAGTAGCGCTTGACCTTGGGGAGCTGGCGGTACAGAACCAGGCCGGCGCCTACGAGCTGGCCGGTCTTGTCGAACCAGCCGAGGCTCTCCGAACGCCACTCCGTCTTGACGTCAGCCCACGCCGGGACCTGGCAGTGGCTCGCCGCGGGCAGGGTCTGGATGTACGCCAGATGCTGCTCACGGCTGATGGTCCTCAGGGTCAGGCTCATGCAGGGCGCTCCTCGGCAGGTGTGTCCCCATGGGTACAGGGGCTCCGGCTCTCGTGCCGAAGCCTACTTGGCCACAGGAGCGCCCCGGATGGCCGTACGGCTCGGCGTCGTACGGGATTTCCGGTGGGGACGGGGTCGCGCGGCCGTCAGCCGCCGACGACACCGCCGAAGAGGCCGCCGTGCGCCATGCCGAGGAAGAACCCGACGGCGGAGGCGCCGAGCCCGAGGATCAGCAGGAACCGTTCGCGCGTCGTCGCCGAGACGAACTGGCCGTAGGCGCCCGTGAGGATGCCGAGCAGACCGGCCCACGAGCTGACCAGGTGGAGGTTGTAGAACCACGCGGTGGTGAAGGCCAGCACGCCCAGGACGACCGTGACGGCCGCGAGGGTGTCCTGGAGCGGATGCGGCTTGCCGTCGGTGGCGAAGAGGGAGACGGGGGCATTCGGTCGCACTGCTTGTGCCATGGGGCACCTCCTGGCGGAAGGCGGCGCCGGGTGACGCCGCACACACCCGATCTGTACAGATTGCGTCCCCTGCCCACCGGATTTCAACCGGAAGCGGGTCAACAGGTACTCTGGACGGTCTGCACGGGTGTCAGCCGTGCCCGCATGCCCTCCCGCTCCTCACGGAGGGGGATTGTCAGTGGGGGCCGATACCGTTGCTTACGCATCACGACCCTCCTGCCACGGAACGACCGTGGCCGCTGAGTCCAAAGGAGGTGGGTTCCACATGCGTCACTACGAGGTGATGGTCATCCTCGACCCCGATCTGGAGGAGCGCGCTGTCTCTCCCCTGATCGAGAACTTCCTCTCCGTCGTCCGCGAGGGCAACGGAAAGGTCGAGAAGGTCGACACCTGGGGCCGTCGGCGTCTCGCCTACGAGATCAAGAAGAAGCCCGAGGGTATCTACACGGTCCTCGACCTGCAGGCCGAGCCTGCGGTCGTCAAGGAGCTCGACCGTCAGATGAACCTGAACGAGTCGGTCCTCCGGACCAAGGTCCTCCGTCCCGAGACCCACTGAGCTTCCGCTCAGCGGTAATCGGGTTCGAGTAGCAACACAGCAGCCAGCAGCAATCCCCGCCGAGAGGTTCATCCATGGCAGGCGAGACCGTCATCACGGTCGTCGGCAATCTCGTCGACGACCCCGAGCTGCGCTTCACCCCCTCCGGTGCGGCCGTCGCGAAGTTCCGTGTCGCGTCCACTCCCCGCACCTTCGACCGTCAGACCAATGAGTGGAAGGACGGCGAAAGCCTGTTCCTGACGTGCTCGGTCTGGCGTCAGGCGGCGGAGAACGTCGCGGAGTCGCTTCAGCGAGGCATGCGCGTAGTCGTGCAGGGTCGGCTGAGGCAGCGGTCCTACGAGGACCGCGAGGGCGTCAAGCGCACGGTCTTCGAGCTGGACGTCGAGGAAGTCGGCCCCAGCCTCAAGAACGCCACGGCCAAGGTCACCAAGACCACCGGTCGCGGCGGCCAGGGTGGATACGGCGGCGGCGGTGGCGGTCAGCAGCAGGGCGGCGGCAACTGGGGTGGAGCCCCCAGCGGCGGCCAGCAGAGCGGCGGCGGTGCTCCCGCCGACGACCCCTGGGCCTCCAGCGCACCCGCCGGTGGCGGACAGCCGCAGAGTGGCAGCGGTGGCGGCTGGGGCGGAAGCTCCGGCGGCGGCTACTCGGACGAGCCGCCCTTCTAGGGCACTCGTCATCCCCACTTCTTGATCACACAGGAGAAACACCATGGCGAAGCCGCCTGTGCGCAAGCCTAAGAAGAAGGTCTGCGCTTTCTGCAAGGACAAGACCGCTTACGTGGACTACAAGGACACGAACATGCTGCGGAAGTTCATTTCCGACCGCGGCAAGATCCGTGCCCGCCGCGTTACCGGCAACTGCACGCAGCACCAGCGTGACGTCGCCACGGCCGTCAAGAACAGCCGTGAGATGGCGCTGCTGCCCTACACGTCCACCGCGCGATAAGGGAAGGGTGACCGAAAAATGAAGATCATCCTCACCCACGAGGTCTCTGGCCTCGGCACTGCCGGCGACGTCGTTGACGTCAAGGACGGCTACGCTCGCAACTACCTGGTCCCGCGTGGTTTCGCGATCCGCTGGACCAAGGGTGGCGAGAAGGATGTCGCGCAGATCCGTCGTGCGCGCAAGATCCACGAGATCGCGACCATCGAGCAGGCCAACGAGGTCAAGGCCCGTCTCGAAGGCGTGAAGGTGCGTCTGGCTGTTCGCTCCGGCGACGCCGGCCGTCTCTTCGGCTCCGTCACCCAGGCCGACGTCGCTTCGGCGATCAAGGCTGCCGGTGGCCCGGACGTGGACAAGCGCCGCGTCGAGCTCGGTGCGCCGATCAAGACCCTGGGTGCTCACCAGGTGTCCGTGCGTCTGCACGCCGACGTTGTCGCGAAGCTTGGCGTCGAGGTCATCGCCGCCTAAGCGCTGCACAGCACAGCAAGAAGGGCCGTACCCCTCGGGGTGCGGCCCTTCTTCTCATCCACCGTGCCGTTCCACGCCTCTGTTCCACGTGTCCGTTTCACGTGAAACAGCACATCCGGCGTGCGGTCAGCGCATCGCGCCCGTGACCAGCCAACGCCCGGAGCGGGCCCGCCGGCCGAGCGTCAGCATGCGGACCGCCATCATCAGCGCCATGGCCCACCACAGTGCGGTGAGGCCGCCGCCGAGGGGTGGCACCAGGAGCGCGACGGGAGCGAAGACGACCAGGGTCACCACCATGGCCCGGGCCAGGTAGGGCCCGTCACCCGCGCCCATCAGTACACCGTCGAGCACGAAGACCACCCCGGCGACGGGCTGGATCAGGGCCACCACGAGCAGCGCGGGCGTCAGGGTGTGCTGGACGGTGTGGTCGCTGGTGAAGAGCGGAACGAACAGCGGACGGGCCGCCACCACCAGCAGACCGAGCAGCACACCGAAGGCGACGCCCCACTCCACCATGCGGCGACAGGCCTGCTTGGCTCCCTTGGCGTCGTCCGCTCCCAGATAGCGGCCGATGATCGCCTGTCCGGCGATGGCGATCGCGTCGAGCGCGAAGGCCATCAGGTTCCACAGGGAGAGGATGATCTGGTGCGCGGCGATGTCGACGTCTCCGAGCCGGGCGGCGACAGCGGTGGCGATCATCAGGACGGCCCGCAGCGAGAGGGTACGCACCAGAAGCGGGACGCCGGCCTGTGCGCTGTTCCTGATGCCCGCGAGATCGGGCCGCAGGGAGGCCTGGTGGCGCCGGGCTCCGCGTACGACCACGAGGAGATAGACGGCGGCCATGCCGAACTGCGCGATGACGGTGCCCCAGGCAGACCCCGCGATGCCGAGCCCGGCGCCGTAGACGAGCCCCACGTTCAGGACACCGTTGGCCGCGAAGCCCCCTATGGCCACGTACAGCGGCGTCCGGGTGTTCTGCAGACCGCGCAGGACGCCGGTCGAGGCCAGCACGACGAGCATGGCGGGGATGCCGAGCGCGGAGATGCGGAGATAGGTGACGGCGTAGGGGGCCGCGGTGTCCGAGGCGCCGAACAGACCGACCAGCCAGGGGGCGCTGGGCAGTACGGTGGCGACCACCACGGCGCCCAGGAACAGGGCCAGCCAGATGCCGTCCATCCCCTGGCGGATCGCGGCCCGCAGATCGCCGGCTCCGACGCGGCGGGACACGGCGGCGGTGGTGGCGTACGCGAGGAAGACGAAAATGCTCACGGCTGTGGTGAGCAGTGGCGCGGCAATACCCAAACCGGCCAGTTGCGGGGTGCCGAGGTGGCCCACGATCGCGCTGTCGGCCATCACGAAGAGCGGCTCGGCGACGAGGGCGCCGAAGGCGGGAACGGCGAGGGACACGATCTCGCGGTCGTGTCGACGCCGGGAGATCCGCCAGTCGTTCTCCGGTGCCGTGGGGGCCTGTTTCATGGGGTCAATCTAATCTTCCACAGGTAATGGATGCAATGGGTTAGTGGTCCTTACTTCGGGACTGCTCTCCGGTTCTTGCGGGCGCCACCCGCCGGGATCTTGAGCCAGTCGGGAAAGTTTTTCTCCCCCACAGCCGGTGGACGGAGAAAGCGCAGGTCAGAGCAGCCATGGGTGAGGCGCTATGACTTTGTCCACAGTGCTGTCCCCCGGTCCGTGCACAGGTTCCGGAGACTTCTCCACAGCATCCGGTCGTTCGTCCACATGCCCTGTGGATAACCAGATTGGCTGACGCCGCTCACGGGCCTACCGTGGTCCGGCGCCCGACGCGCCCGAACCGGAGTCGGGCACATCGATTTGTCAGTGTCGTGCCGTAGAAAGAGTGGCACGGCTAGGTCCGCTGAGCGGACGGGAGGAGGTGGCCCGGTGAGCATTCCCGAGCCGTTGGACGAGCCCTGGGCCGACACCGGTCCAAGTGACCGTCTGCCTGTTTCCCGCCAGCGCGGCGACAGCGAGGCCCGTGGCCGCGGTCGTGGCAGAGGCCGTGACGACCAGCACGACCGGGGGCAGGACGACTGGGACGGCGGGTCCTCCGGCTTCGAGCGCGTACCGCCCCAGGACATCGACGCCGAGCAGTCGGTGCTCGGCGGCATGCTGCTCTCCAAGGACGCCATCGCGGACGTCGTGGAGATCATCAAGGGCCACGACTTCTACAAGCCGGCCCACGAGACGGTCTACACGGCCATCCTCGACCTCTATGCCAAGGGCGAGCCCGCCGACCCCATCACGGTCGCCGCCGAGTTGGTCAAGCGCGGCGAGATCACCCGGGTCGGTGGCGCCTCCTATCTGCACACGCTGGTCCAGTCGGTCCCGACCGCGGCCAACGCCTCCTACTACGCGGAGATCGTCCACGAACGGGCGGTTCTGCGACGGCTCGTCGAGGCCGGTACCAAGATCACGCAGATGGGATACGCGGCGGACGGCGATGTCGACGACATCGTCAACTCCGCGCAGGCCGAGATCTACGCGGTCACGGAGCAGCGCACCAGTGAGGACTACCTGCCCCTCGGCGACATCATGGAGGGCGCGCTCGACGAGATCGAGGCAATCGGCTCACGCAGCGGCGAGATGACCGGAGTGCCCACCGGGTTCACCGACTTCGACTCGCTCACCAACGGTCTGCATCCCGGCCAGATGGTCGTCATCGCCGCCCGTCCCGCCATGGGTAAGTCCACCCTGGCGCTGGACTTCGCCCGCGCCTGTTCGATCAAGCACAACCTGCCCAGCGTGATCTTCTCGCTCGAAATGGGGCGCAATGAGATCGCGATGCGTCTGCTGTCGGCCGAGGCGCGGGTCGCGCTCCATCACATGCGCTCCGGCACGATGACCGACGACGACTGGACGCGGCTGGCCCGCCGCATGCCGGACGTCTCCCAGGCGCCGCTCTACATCGACGACTCGCCCAACCTGTCGATGATGGAGATCCGCGCCAAGTGCCGCCGCCTGAAGCAGCGCAACGATCTCCGCCTCGTCGTCATCGACTATCTGCAGCTGATGCAGTCGGGCGGTTCCAAGCGTGCCGAGAGCCGCCAGCAGGAAGTCTCGGACATGTCGCGAAACCTCAAGCTCCTGGCCAAGGAGCTCCAACTGCCGGTGATCGCGCTCTCCCAGCTGAACCGTGGCCCCGAGCAGCGCACCGACAAGAAGCCGATGGTCTCCGACCTGCGTGAATCCGGCTCCATCGAGCAGGACGCCGACATGGTCATCCTCCTCCACCGTGAGGACGCCTACGAGAAGGAATCGCCCCGCGCGGGCGAGGCCGACCTGATCGTGGCCAAGCACCGTAACGGCCCGACCGCGACCATCACCGTCGCCTTCCAGGGCCACTACTCGCGCTTCGTGGACATGGCAGCGACCTGATCGCGGGGCGTCGTCGGCGCTCAACTACCGTCTCCACACGTGGACATGGACATGGACGGCTGGCTGGCCGACACGCGGGCGTCCTACGACACCGTCGCCGCCGACTACGCGGCGCAGGTACGCGACCTTCTGAACGAGACGCCCTACGAGCGATCGGCCCTGGCCCTGTTCGCGGAACTGGTGCTGGCGTCCGGTGGCGGGCAGGTCGCGGACGTGGGGTGCGGACCCGGAAGGATCACGGCCCATCTGCGAGGTCTCGACGTCGACGCCTTCGGCATCGATCTGTCGTCCGCAATGGTCGAGACGGCGCGGCGTGAACACCCCGGTATGCGATTCGAGGTCGGCTCCATGACGGAACTGGACCTCGCCGCAGCCTCGTTGGCGGGACTCGTGGCCTGGTACTCGTTGATCCACATCCCGGACCAGGAGATCGGTCCGGTCCTGGCCCAGTTCCGGCGGGTCGTGCGCCCTGGTGGCCTTGTGCTGCTCGGCTACCACGTGGGGTACGGGGCCCGGCTGAAGACGCGCGGCTATGGGGGCCACCCCATGAAGGTCCTGGTGCATCGTCGTCAGCCCCTGCACATGGCTGCCTCGCTCGACGGCGCCGGCTTCACGGTCGAGGCGCAGATGACGCTCACCTCGGCCGAGAGTCCGCTGGGCGCGATCGTCTTCGCACGCAGACGTCCCGACGGGACGGGAACGGAAGGTCTCCCGTCGCATTCGGCGTGATCAATTGGCTTTTCCTCAAGCCGAGTTGGCTGCCGTGGCGATCCCGTGGGGCGGATCCGGGGGAGGCGACGGCGGGTCGGAGCGGGCGACTCCGGGCGAAAAGCGGTCGCCTCGGCCCGGCTGCGCGGCTAGACACTAGCCCTATGACCTCACCTCATGCGCCTGTGTCACCAGCCCCCTTCGCGGACCTCCTGCCGTCAACGGAACGTGCGCTCCTGCACCGCATCGCCGTAGCCCAGGCCGAAGGGCGGGCGCCCTCGCTGGTCGCGGCCGTGGCGCGGGACAGCCGGATGATCTGGTCCGGTTCACGGACCTCCGTGGACGGGCACGGCCCGGACGCCGACGTCCAGTACCGCATCGGCTCCATCACCAAGACCTTCACCGCCGTGCTGGTGCTGAGGCTGCGTGACGAAGGGCTCCTGGACCTCGGGGACCCGCTGGAGAAACACCTCCCCGGCACCACGTCGGGCGGCGCGACCATTGCCCAACTGCTCTCCCACACCGCCGGGTTGGCCGCCGAAGCGCCCGCTCCCTGGTGGGAACGGACGCCGGGTGATCTCCGCCCGGAGCTGAGCGATGTGCTGGGGGACCAACCGCAGCCGCACCCCCCGGGCCGGCTGCACCACTACTCCAACCCGGGCTACACGCTGCTGGGTTCCCTGGTGGAAGCCGTACGGGGAGTGCCCTGGGAGGAGGCGCTGCGGACGGAGATCCTCGAACCCCTGGGCATGGACCGCACGACCACGCAGCCGGTGCATCCCCACGCCGGCGGCTGGGCCGTTCACCCATGGGCCGATGTGCTGCTGCCGGAGCCGTCCGAGGACCTCGGCCTGATGGCCCCGGCCGGGCAGCTGTGGTCGACCGCGGCGGACCTCAGTCGCTTCGCCGTCTTCCTCGCGGCGGGGGATGAGCGAGTGCTGAGCGCCGAGTCGGTGGCGGAGATGCGCACCCCTGCCGTTGCGCCGGAGACGGGCGACTGGGACGCCGGCTACGGCCTCGGTATGGCGCTCACCCGGAGCGACGGCCTTGAACTCGCAGGCCACACCGGTTCGTTGCCCGGATTCGTCGCGACCCTCTGGGTGAGCGTGGCGGACGGCGTGGCCGCCGTCGTGCTCGCCAATGTCACCTCCGGCCTGAGGGTCGGCGCGCTGGCCGCCGATCTCGTCCGGATCGTGGCGGAGGCCGAGCCGCGCTTCCCGGAGCCCTGGCGCCCCCTTCCTGAGGTGGACGAGGAGCTCCTGGCGCTCACCGGCCCTTGGTACTGGGGCACCCAGGCGGTCGGCCTGCGCCTGACCGCCGACCGCGGGGTGGCTCTGGCACCGCTGCGGGGCGCCGGCCGGGCAGCCCGGTTCAAGGCCGCCACCGATGGCACCTGGATCGGTCTGGACGGCTACTACCGTGGAGAGACGCTCCGAGTGGTGCGACGAGCGGACGGCTCGGTGAGCCACCTCGATCTCGGATCGTTCGTCTTCACTCGCGAGCCGTACGGCCCCGAAGCGGCTGTGGTCCCCGGTGGTGTGGACCCCGAGGGCTGGCGCGGGGTCTGACGTTTCACGTGAAACGGCCGTTCAGGCCGTCTCCGTAGGTCCTGTTTCACGTGAAACAGGACCTACGGGCTGGCCGGGCCCAGGCCTACAGCGCCTTCTTGAACCCTACGTGCGAGGCCTCGAACCCCAGCCGTTCGTAGAAGCGATGGGCATCGGTACGCGTGGCGTCCGACGTCAGCTGGACCAGCCGGCAGCCCTGGCGCTCCGATTCGGCGACGGCCCACTCGATGAGGAGGGTGCCGAGCCCGCCGCCGCGCTCCGCGCTGTGAACGCGTACACCCTCGATGATCGAGCGGGTCGACCCGCGCCGGGAGAGCCCGGGGACCACGGTGAGTTGGAGGGTTCCCACGACCTGGCCGCTGCGGGCCGCGACCACCACGTGCTGATTGGGGTCGCCGGTGAGCCGCTCGAAAGCGGCACGGTAGGGCGTCAAGTCGTCGGGCGATTCGCGCTGGGCACCCAGCGGATCGTCCGCCAGCATCGCCACGATCGCCGGGAGGTCGTCGGGTGTCGCGGGCCTGATGTCAAGATCGCTCATGACGGGGAGCGTACGCCCAGCGGCTTCACGCGGAGATGTGCAGGGCCTCCACAGTCCTTACCAGAGGCGCGAGTTGAGGGTTTCCGGCCGCCTCGTCCAAGGCCTCGCGCAGGGCCCGGTCATTGGTGGGCCGGGCCTGGGCGAGCAGGGCCAGACCGGACTCGGTGACATCGGTGTAGATGCCGCGCCGGTCGGTGTCGCAGAGGTACCGGGTCAGCAGACCGCGGTCCTCAAGCCGGGTGACGAGCCGGGTCGTGGCCGACTGGCTGAGCACGACGGCGTCGGCGACCTGCTTCATCTGGAGGTGCCCGCCCGGGCCGCTGTGCTGGCGGCTGAGGACATCCAGCAGCGAGTACTCGCGCACGCTGAGGTCGTGCCCGGATTGCAGGGCGCGCTCGATGTGGGCGTCGATCTTGCCGTGCAGCAGGGAGAGCGCACACCACCCCTGGGCGAGGGCGGTGAGTGCGGGGTCCGTCGCGGTCATGCGTGTGTCCTCCGTCCGGAGCTGCTTGTCCTCAGGATAGTCCACGAGCGCAATAGCCCGCGTTTGCAATTAGTCAGCGTCTGCAATTATTGTGGACGCCCGTAAGGGGCTCACGCAATCTCCTGGAAGGTCATCCCATGCCACTCGCCCTCCTCGCCCTCGCCATCGGGGCGTTCGGTATCGGCACCACGGAATTCGTGATCATGGGGCTGCTCCCCGAGGTCGCCGGCACCTTCGACGTCTCCATCCCCACCGCCGGATACCTGGTCAGCGGCTACGCGGTCGGCGTCATGCTCGGCGCCCCGCTGATGACCGTCCTGGGCACGAAGATCACCCGCAAGCGGATGCTGATGCTGCTGATGGGCTTCTTCATCGCCGGCAACGTGCTCTCCGCCCTCGCGCCCGCCTTCGGGCTCATGCTGGCCGGACGAATCGTCGCCTCCCTCGCCCACGGCGCGTTCTTCGGCATCGGCTCGGTCGTCGCGGCGGATCTGGTCGCCCCCGAGAAGAAGGCCGGGGCCATCGCGATGATGTTCACCGGTCTGACCGTCGCCAACGTCGTGGGCGTGCCGGCCGGCACGCTCATCGGCCAGCAGGTCGGCTGGCGCGCCACGTTCCTCGTCGTCGCATCGCTCGGAGTGCTCGGTCTGCTCGGAGTCGCCAAGCTGGTCCCGGACATGCCGAAGACCCAGGGCGTACGGCTGCGGCACGAGATCGCCGCGTTCCGCAATGTCCAGGTGCTGCTCGCCATGGCGATGACCGTGCTCGGGTTCGGTGGAGTCTTCGCCGCGATCACCTACATCACGCCGATGATGACGAACGTCGCCGGCTACGCCGACACCTCCGTCACCTGGCTGCTCGTGCTCTTCGGCCTCGGCATGGTCTCCGGAAACCTCATCGGAGGCCGGTTCGCCGACCGTGCGCTGATGCCCATGCTCTATGTGGCGCTGTCCGGGCTCGCCGTGGTCCTGGCGCTGTTCACGGTGGCCGCCCACGACAAGTTCGCCTCCGCGGTCATGGTCTTCCTCATCGGCGCACTCGGCTTCGCGACCGTGCCCCCGCTGCAAAAGCGCGTCCTCGACCAAGCCGCGGGAGCGCCCACCCTGGCGTCCGCCGTCAACATCGGCGCCTTCAATCTCGGCAACGCGCTCTCCGCCTGGCTCGGCGGCATCGTCATCGCCGCCGGCCTCGGCTACACCGCCCCCAACTGGGTGGGTGCCGCTCTGGCCGCCTCCGCCCTCGTGCTCGCCTTCGTCTCCAGCGCACTGGAGCGCCGTACGAGCAGTGGCAGCCGGGTCGTCGCGGGCACCGTTCCCGAGCCGGTCCGGGCCACCGCGGCCCACCACTGAAGCAACTGCCCACCAATCAACAGGAGTTCCTCCCATGAGCACCCCCACCATCGCCACAGCCCCGCTCACCACCCACGAAGCGGAAGCCCTCGTGGAAGCGGCCCGCGCGGCCGCCGAGGCGGCCGGGGTCGCCACAGCGGTCAGCGTGCTCGACGCGGGCGGCCATCTGCTCGCCTTCCGCCGGGACGACCGGGCCGTACTGATCGCCGGTGAGACCAGCACCCGCAAGGCCTTCACGGCCCTTCAGCTGAACACCCCGACCGCCGACCTGGTGGACGCGGTCCAGCCGGGCGGCCTCTTCCACACCCTGCCGACGGCCCTGGACCGCCCGCTCCTCTTCATCGCGGGCGGCGTGCCCGTCCACCGGGACGGCCGACTGATCGGCGCGATCGGGGTGGGTGGCGGCGCCCCCGGTCAGGACCACGGCTTCGCCACGGCGGCCGTGGAGGCGCTGACCCGGCGCTGAACCGTAGGCGCTCTGGCACGACGTGCGGCCCTGTCGCTCTGGCCTGGCGCCGAGCGCACCGACACAGAGACGCCCGCCCTCAACTGCGCGCGATATCGCGGCACATGAGGGCGGGCATGCGTCGTCGCGGCGGCCGGCGGCAGCTGGCGGCGGCTTAGCCCGCCGCCACCGTCAGGGGCGCGAAGCGGCGCGTCCAGTCGCCGGGGAGAGCCGGAATCCCGTACGTCATCACCGCGTTGAACCCGACCGACTCGACGCCGGATGCCTTCAACCAGCTCAGTAGTTCCTCATGGCGTACATCCACATCCGTGCGCAGGGGACGGTCCGTGCCGGCCGCCAGGGAGGCGACCAACGCCTTCGCGGTCTCGGTGTCCCGGGCGATCAGGGGGCCCACCACCTGGGTGTTCATGTTGGGCCACGCTGCCGCGAAGCCCGTCAGTCCGGTCGCGTCCCGCGCGACCCGCAGCTGGTCGCAGAAGGCGGGCAGGCGGGTGATCATGTGGGTGCGATCCTGGCCGAATACCTCGGCGTCGAGCCGGAGGATCGCGGGCAGGTCGTCCGCGCTCGCGGGACGGGTGGCCACCGTCGGAGCCGGTCCGGACGGCTGGAAGTGGCCCCGGACCATCTCGGCGCGGCCGGTCGTCTCGAAGCCCAGCTCCTCGTACAGCGGGCGTCCGTTCGGCGTGGCGTGCAGCGTGAGCGGCGTGCCGTCCCACTCGCGGAGCACGTCCGTCATCAGCCGCCGTCCGACGCCCTGCCGGGCGAAGCGCTCGGCTACCAGAACCATCCCGATGGCCGCGAGACCGGGACCGTACGAGGTGACGACGCAGGCGCTGACCAGCCCCTTGCCGTCCGGGGCATCGATTCCGTAGCCCGTGCCCGCCGCTAGCAGAAGCCCCCATTTGTGCTCCTCGCGTGGCCATCCCCGGTCCTCGGAGAGGTCGGCACAGGCGATGAGGTCTGCGGTGGTCAAACGGCGCAGGGGAAGCGCGTCGAGCGGTGAGGGCATGAGGCTCAGGTTGTCCGACGTACCGGTACGTCGTCCACCGTTTTCCGGCTCTCGGCACGGTGCTTCCGGCCACGCCGGGTCAGTCCCCACGGCTTGAGCACCGAGATCGCCGTCATGAAGAAGTACGCGCCGGAAGAGACGACCGGTGCTGCCACGAGGCTCGTGTCGGGCACCCCGGCCGCGACCGCGCCATTGATCTCCGGCCGCAGCAGAAAGGCCGACAGGCAGAGCGTGCCCAGGGTCAGCCAGAATTTGATCCATACCCAGCGATGACGGGCGAGCCCCCAGCGGGTGCCCAGCGACAGCACGACGCCTGTGACCAGGGTCAGCAGCGCGACGGGCAGCACGAGCCAGTCGCCGAAGACCTTCATGGCGCGGTATGCGGCCTCGGTCATGCCGGGCGAGTCCGTGGTGTAGGCGGTGATGCCGAGTGCGAGAAGGCCGAGGGTGAGGCCCAGCCAGCTCACCGAGACGGCGACATGGGCCACCAGCCAGCCCCTCCGGGTGGAGCGCCGTAGATGTTTCACGTGAAACGGCGCCCGGCTCGTGGGTGCGGATACGGAGAGAGGTGGATGTTTCACGTGAAACAGCGTGCCGTCGAGAGCCCGCGCCAGTCGTCCCGCAGGGGGAGTAACCCCGCGTACTAGGCTCGGCGTACATGGCGAGACTTCACCTCTTCGACCTTGACGGCACTCTCATACGGGGCTCCGCCGCGCCGGTCGAGATCTCCCGGCAGCTCGGGCTCCTCGATGAGATCGGCGAGCTGGAGGTGGAGTTTTCCACCGGCCGGATCGGGTCTCCGGAGTACGCGAGGCGGGTGCACGCCCTGTGGGCCGGGCTCACCGAGGCGCATGTGACGACCGCTTTCGAGACCGCCCCCTGGCTCATGGGGATCCAGGACGTCTGGCAGGAGATCCGCGGCGAGGGGGACTACTGCGCCGTGATCTCGCTGTCTCCGTCCTTCTTCGTGGAGCGGCTGCTCGGCTGGGGCGCTCATGCGGCCCACGGCTCGCTCTTCCCCGAGGTGCCCTTCACCCGGCCCGTGGAACCCGAGGGGCTCCTGAGCCCGGCCGCCAAGGTGAGCGTGATGAACCGGCTGTGCGCCGAGTTCGGCGTCGGCAGCCAGAATTGCGTGGCCTACGGGGATTCGATGTCCGATGTGGACCTCTTCGCCGCCGTGCCGGTGTCGGTCGCGGTGAACGCGGACCACCATCTCGCGGACCGCGCCACCCACACCTACACGGGCGGCGACCTCCGGGAGGCCTACGCACTGGTCCGCTCGGCCCTGTGAGCCGCCGCTAGCCCAGATCGGGTGCGTGCATGGCCCGCACGCCCTCGATGTTTCCGTCGAGATAGTGCCGGAGGGACAGCGGAACGAGATGCACCGAAGCGATCCCGACACGGGTGAACGGGATGCGGACGATCTCGTACTCGCCGCAGGGCTCCTCGATCTCGGGGCCGTGCCGTAGCGAGGGGTCCATGGAATCGAGGCGACAGACGAAGAAGTGCTGCACCTTCACGCCGGTCGCGCCCCCGTCGGCACCGATGTGCTCGACGGTGTCGACGAAGCAGGGCACCACATCGGTGATCTTCGCGCCGAGTTCCTCGTCCACTTCGCGGTGCAGGGCCTCGACGACGGTGGCGTCCTCGGGCTCGACCCCGCCGCCGGGAGTGAGCCAGTACGGGTCCATGCCGGGCTTGGTGCGCTTGATCAGAATCAGGTCGTCACCGTCAAGCAGAACGGCTCGGGCGGTGCGCTTGACCACTGGACGTACGGTCATGGGAGAAATGTGGCCCGAAGGGACGCCTGCGAAACTCCTCGGGTCTCCTCCACTGCCCCTCAGCTCCAGTCGGCCGCGGCACGCAGCAGCCATTCCTGCGCCCGCGCAATGTGCGGGAGGCCGAGTGTGCCGGTGCGCGCCGCGAGGAAATAGGTGCGCAGCGGAGGCACCGGAGGGTCGAGGAGCGCCACCGCCTCGCCTTGTTCCAGGGCTGTCTCGCACAGATAGCGTGGCAGCACGGCGAGACCCGCTCCCGCGGTCACCGCGGCGAGAACCGCCCGGAGATCGGGTGCCACGACCGTGCCCGCGGCGGCGGGTTTGGCGTCGAACACCGACGCCCAGTAGCGCGTGACCAGGGGCAGTGACTCATGGACCTCCACCACGGGGATGGCCTCCAGCACGGCCGGCCCGCCGTGCCGCACCGCACCCGGCCCGAGCCGTGCGGCCCAGCGCACCCCGGCGACCAGCACGTGCTCCTCGTCGCACAGTGCGGTCGCGGTCAGTAGCCCGCCTCGCGGCCGGGCCGTGGCGATGGCGAGATCGTGGTGGCCGGCGGCCAGGCCCTCCAGGGTCTCCTCGGCGTTGCCGAAGGATGCCCGCAGCGCGAGCCCCTGCGGGATGAGCCGGGTGAGCGCGGGCAGGGCGCGCAGCGCGGTGAACTCCGGTGGCCCGGCCAGATGCAGGGTCCGCAGGGCCGATGCCTCGCCAAGGCCGGACTCGGTGATCTCGACCAGCGCGTCCAGATGCGGAGCGGCCCGCTGGGCCAGCTCGTCGCCCATGGCCGTCGGGGTCACCCCGCGCGCTTGGCGCAGGAAGAGCGGATGCCCCAACTGCCGCTCCAGCGTGCGTATCTGGCCGGTCACCGCGGGCTGCGAGAGCCCCAGCAGGGCTGCGGCCCGGGTGAACGAGCCCGCTCTGTGCACGGTGACGAACGTACGCAGCAGGGCAAGGTCCATGGTGCCCTCCCGTCCTGAACTGCTTCATGACGTCCCCGGCCGGACACAACTATAAATATGTCGATAGGCCCCTGTCGCTACCGTGATTGGACACTGACGCACAGTCAACTAGCCTTGTCCGGGCGGTTCTCGTACGCGGGAACCGGGGCGGTCCGAGCCATGAGGGGGGAGGCTCGGACCGCCCGTCCTACGGACGGGGCCCGGCCGGCGAGCCCGCCTCCGCCAAGGCGCGCTCCACGTCCGCGATCAGGTCGGGGGCGTCCTCGGCGCCGACGGAGAAGCGGATGAAGCCCTCCGAGACGGCGTCGCCGCCCCAGCGCCCGCGCCGCTCCGCCGTGGAGCGGACGCTGCCGAAGCTCGTGGCGTCGTCCACGAGGCGCAGCGCCTCCAGGAACCGCTCGGCGAAGGCGCGGTCGGGCAGGTCGAAGGAGATCACGCAGCCGAAGCGCCGCATCTGCGCCGTGGCCGTCCGGTGGGACGGGTCCGAGGGAAGTCCCGGGTAGCGCAGGCCGGTCACCTCCTCCCGCTTGGCCAGTGCCTCGGCGAGGGCCAGCGCGTTCGCGGCCTGCCGGTCGGCGCGCAGGTGCAGCGTCGCGAGGGAGCGGTGGGCCAGCCAGG
The DNA here is from genome assembly GCF_002803085.1 of Streptomyces sp. CB01201. Lineage (GTDB taxonomy): Bacteria > Actinomycetota > Actinomycetes > Streptomycetales > Streptomycetaceae > Streptomyces > Streptomyces hundungensis. The sequence goes on from NZ_NNBJ01000006.1 coordinate 235,962, forward strand.
CCTCCATCGGGCCCGGAATCGCGCCGACGACCTTGCGCCACTTGCGTACGCGCGCGGCGAGATCGGGGTCGCGGCAGACCACGTAGCCGAGCAGGAGATCGCCGTGGCCGGTCAGGCCCTTGGTGCCGCTGGCCACCGCGAAGTCCGCGCCGAGTTCGAGGGGACGCTGCCCGAGCGGCGTGGCCAGGGTGTTGTCGACCGCCACCAGAGCGCCCGCGTCATGCGCGGCCCGCGCCAGCCGGCGCACGTCGCACACATCGAGACCGGGGTTGGACGGTGTCTCGATCCACAGCAGCTTCGCGCCGTCCAGGTGGGCGAGCTGGGCGTCGCCGGCGGTGGGCGCGGTGCGCACCGCGATGCCGTACGCCTCCAACTGCTCGCGCACCAAAGGCAGCGCCTGGTAGCCGTCGTCCGGCAGCACCACCGTGTCGCCGGTGCGCGCGTGGGAGAGCAGCACGGCCGAGATGGCCGCCATCCCGGAGGCGAAGACGATCGCCTCGGCGCTCTCGTCGGGCGACTCCAGCTCGGCTATCGCCCGCTCCAGATGCGTCCAGGTCGGGTTGGTGTCACGGCCGTAGGTGTACGGCCCGGTGGCCTCGCCCGGCAGGTGGAAGTGGGCGGCGAACACCGGCCCGGGCAGGGTGGGTTCGTAGGCCACCGGCTCGGGGAGCCCGGCGCGTACGGATCGGGTGCCGTCACCTGTCATGCCGCACGCTCCATTTCATCGCGGTGGGGGGTGGCCAAGGCTCAGTCCTTGTCGTCGGGCAGAACGATGTGCATCGCCCAGGAAACGATCGAGATGATCAGGGCGCCGAGCACGGCGGTCCAGAACCCCTCGACGTGGAAGCTCAGGTTGAGCTTGTCGGCGAGCCAGGAGGTCAGCAGCAGCATCAACGCGTTGATCACCAGCGTGATCAGCCCGAGGGTGAGGATGAAGAGGGGGAACGACAGCAGCTTGACCAGTGGCTTGACGACGAAGTTCACCACGCCGAAGACCAGCGCGACCAGAATCAGCGTCAGGGCCTTCTTGCCGGTGTTGTCACCGGTCAGGGTGATGTTCTTCACCAGCCAGACGGCCACCGCCAGGGCGGCCGCATTGGCGATCGTCTTGACTACGAAATTCTTCATGGGTCTGATCGTGGCAGACGTGATCAGCACGAGCGCAGGGGCAGAGGGCGATGAAAGACTTCCGACTCGACGAGCTGGAGGCGGAGCGGGCCGCCAACGACGGTGCGTATCTGCAGTTCCTGCGGGAGCGCACCATGTCGGCGGGGCTGTACGCGCTCGACGCGGGCGCGCACGACCCTCAGTCCCCGCACGCCCAGGACGAGATCTACTTCGTGGTCAGCGGCCGCGCCTCCATCACCGTGGGCCTGGAGACGACGCAGGTCGCGCGGGGCAGCGTGGTCTATGTGCCGGCCGGAGTGGCGCACAAGTTCCACCACATCACGGAGGATCTGAGGGTTCTGGTCGTCTTCTCTCCCCCTGAGAGCTGAGGGTCGCCCCCGATTCTCCCTAAGGGTTCGGTCAGGGGTGTTCAAGGGCTGCGAGGGCCCCGCAGGGTACCCCCTCGCGCCTAGCATCAGGAGTGTCGAAAGCACACGACTGGTGAACTGACGAAAGAGGTAAGGACGATGGCGGCACGGGAAATATTCGCGGGGATGCCCTGGTGGGTGAAGTGGGTCGCCGTGCCCGTCATCGCCCTGGTGGTGTTCGGCGGCCTGATCGCGAGCGTGGTGGGCTTCCTGTTCGGACTGCTCTTCAAGCTGCTGGTCTTCGTGGCCCTGGTCGGCGGTCTCATCTATGTGGTGCGGAGGTTCATGTCCTCCTCGTCGTCCTCGCGCGGCGACTGGTAGCGGGACCGGGCGGAACGACGACTTCCGCCCGGAGCCCGGCTGGGCATCCGCGATACCGGACCGGCGTGCACGCCGCGCCCATGACGTCCGGGGATTAGCCCGGCCGGGGGAACGAAGCCGGCGAAACCCCCTGACCGGCGAAGTCGGCCATTAGAGTGGCTGGTCCCTGCCGCCCCCTGGGAATCACGGGTCCCGACCGATCCCTGCCTCCGGTTCGACCGCCCGTGCCGCCCCTTGGGACGTGCGGCGGGGCCCGCGGGGGTGGCCCCCGCAGTCGGGCGTCCTGCCCGTCGGCACTCCTGGGGGTGACCCGTGGCCACGGCTTCGAATGCCGCCGTCCCTACCCTGATCGGCTCGGTCCAGCGGGCCTTGCGCCTGCTGGAGGCAGTCGGGTCCCACCGGGACGGCGCCCCCGCCAAACAACTGGCCCGCGAGGCCGGACTGCCGCTCCCCACCGCCTATCACCTGCTGCGCACCCTGACCCACGAGGGCTATCTGCGGCGCGAACACGGGGTGTTCGTGTTCGGGCCCGCGGTCGAGCGGCTGGCCCATGGCGGGGCACTGCAGAATCGTCGCAGCAAGATCGCCGACTCGTTGGCGCACTGGCGGGACTCCATCGGGGTGCCCGTCTATTTCGCCGTCTGGCGCGAGGGCGAGATCGAGATCGCCGGGGTCGCCGACACCCCTGCCGCGCCCGCGGTCGAGGAGTGGGCCGACTTCCGCGAGACCGGGCACGCCCACGCGATCGGCCAGTGCCTGCTCAGCCAGCTCGACGAGCGCACCCGCGAGGACTATCTGGACCGGCATCCGGTCGAGGCCATCACCCCCTTCACCGTGCGGGACCGCCGTACCCTGTCGGAGCGGCTGGCGGCTACGGAGCGTATGCAGCCCGTGATCGAACGGCAGGAGTACGCGCTCGGTACGGTCTGCGCGGCGATCCCGATCACGGCCGGTTCCAGCGCTGCCGCGGTGGCCATTTCCGTACCCCTTCACCAGGAAGAACGTCTGCTTCCCGCCATCGAGCAACTGCGGGGCGAAGTGGGTGGCCTGTTCCGCACCCTGGCCTTCTCTATCAGTATCTGAAATATCACTCCTTGTGATCTGTTGGGGCTTCCAGCACGATTGCGTCAAGAGGGCCATGCGGGATCATTCCTGGCCAGTTTCGGCAAAAGCGGGGTACGTGCGATGCGTGAATCGGTTCAGGCAGAAGTGATGATGAGCTTCCTCGTCTCCGAGGAGCTTTCCTTCAAGATCCCGGTGGAGCTGAAGTACGAGGCGGCGGACCCCTATGCGGTGCGCATGACTTTCCACCTTCCCGGCGACGCGCCCGTGACCTGGGCGTTCGGCCGTGAACTGCTGCTCGACGGCATCAACGGGGCGACCGGGGACGGCGATGTGAGAATCGAGCCCAGCGAGCCCGAGGAGCTCTCGGACGTCCACATCCGGCTCCAAGTGGGCGCGGACGCGGCCCTGTTCCGGGCCGGCGCGGCGCCGCTCGTGGCCTTCCTCGACCGCACCGACAAGCTCGTACCGCTCGGGCAGGAGTGGACGCTCGGGGAGTCCGACGAGCATTTGGAGGAGGCACTCGGTCGCATCCTCGCCGAGGAGAACGCCGGCTGACCCGCTACTTCTTGCGGCGGTGACCGCCCCCGCCGCGTACCGCGCGCGGCCCGGCCGACCCCGTGCCCGGCCGGTCGGCGGAGACCACCAGGGCGGCGAGCGCCGTGGTCAGCGGCACCGAGGCGACCAGGCCGATCGAGCCGACCAGGGTGCGGACGATCTCCTCGGCGACCAGCTCGCTGTTGGCCACCGTGCCCACGCTGCTCTGCGCGATCGAGAACAGCAGCAACAGCGGCAGTGCGGCTCCCGCGTAGGCGAGCACCAGGGTGTTGACCACCGACGCGATGTGGTCGCGGCCGATCCGGATGCCCGCCCGGTACAGGCCGCGCGGGCCCATGGTCGGGTTGGCCTCGTGCAGCTCCCAGACCGCCGATGTCTGCGTGACCGTCACATCGTCGAGTACGCCGAGCGATCCGATGATGACGCCCGCGAGCAGCAGGCCGGACATGTCGATGTGCGGGTAGAGGCCGTGGATCAGGCCCGTGTTGTCGTCCGTGTTGCCGGTGAGCGAGGCCCAGCCGATGAAGAGCGAGCCGAGCAGCCCGATCAGCATCAGCGAGACGAGGGTGCCGAGGACGGCGACGGAGGTGCGCGCGGAGAGGCCGTGGCACATGTAGAGCGCGATCAGCATGATGGCGCTCGCCCCGACCACCGCCACCAGAAGCGGATTGGAGCCCTGCAACACCGCCGGAAGGATGAACAGCGTCAGCACGGCGAACGAGACCACCAGGGCGACCAGCGCCATCACCCCGCGCAGCCGGCCGACGACCACCACCGCGAGCGCGAAGATCCCGGCGAGCAGTGCCATCGGGAACCGGCGGTTCACATCGGTCACCGAATATTGCAGGTCGTGCGGTGCGTCGGGGGCGTACGCGACGATCACGCCCTGGCCCGTGTGCAGCTGGCGGGGCGAGTCGGGCTGGACGATCTCGGTGAAGGTGCGGCCCTTCTCCTTGCCCGAGGTGACCTCGACGGTGGCCTTCTTGCACACCCGCTGCTCGGTCTTCCTGGCCTGCTGGCTCTCGGCGGTGGAGGTGTCACCGTTGGACGGGGCCTGCCCGGCGTTGACCGAGGCGCAGTCGACTTCTTCGACCTTGACCACCTTGGCCTGCTGGGTCTGGCGGTCGAAGCCGACGCCGGTGCGCTGGTGCGGCGGGGCGCCGCCGGGCCAGAGCACCACGAGACCCACAAGTACCGCCGTGGAGAAAGGAATCAGCACGGCGGCGATGACCTTGCGCAGGTGCTTGGAGACGGGGGCGGCGGGCCCGTGCGCGTGGGAGTGGCCGTGCCCGTGGCCGTGTCCGCCGTGCTGGTGCGGAGGGTGCGGTTCTGGTGAGGTCACCGCCCGATCATCGCAAGAACACCGGGGGCCCTCTGTTCAGCGCGCCAGTGATGACGCTAGCGTGGTGACACCTTTGCACACGCGGGAGCTCGGAGCACCGGGCTGAGAGGGCGCTGAAAACCGTACGAACCGTACGGAAACGGCTGCGCCGACCGCCGAACCTGTTACCGGGTAATGCCGGCGTAGGGAGTAGGTCTCATGACCATTCAGGACGCACGCACGCCTGCCTCCAGCACTGAGGAGAGCGGGAAGTCCATCGGCTGGCACAAGGGGTACGTGGAGGGATCGCGCCCCGACCTCAAGGTGCCGGTCCGTCAGGTGCACCTCACCAACGGCAAGGCCGTGACGCTGTACGACACCTCGGGCCCGTACACCGACCCGGGCGTCGAGACCGACGTCCGCCGCGGCCTCGCCCCGCTCCGTGAGAACTGGATCATCGGGCGCGGCGACACCGAGGAGTACGCGGGCCGCCCGGTCCGCCCCGAGGACGACGGCATCAAGCACACCTCGCCGCGCGGCGGGCTCAAGAACCTCGACGCGGTCTTCCCCGGCCGCCCGCGCCAGCCCCGCCGGGGCCGCGGCGGCCAGGCCGTCACCCAGCTCGCGTACGCCCGCCGTGGCGAGATCACCCCGGAGATGGAGTACGTCGCGATCCGCGAGAACGTCTCCCCCGAGGTCGTCCGCGAGGAGATCGCGGCGGGCCGCGCCGTGCTGCCCGCCAACATCAACCACCCAGAGATCGAGCCGATGATCATCGGCAAGCGGTTCCTGGTGAAGGTCAACGCCAACATCGGGAACTCCGCGGTCACCTCCTCCATCGAGGAGGAGGTCGACAAGATGACGTGGGCCACGCAATGGGGCGCGGACACGGTCATGGACCTCTCCACGGGCCGCAACATCCACACCACCCGCGAGTGGGTGCTGCGCAACTCCCCCGTCCCCATCGGCACGGTCCCGCTCTACCAGGCGCTGGAGAAGGTCGACGGCCGCGCCGAGGAGCTGACCTGGGACATCTACAAGGACACGGTCATCGAGCAGGCCGAGCAGGGCGTCGACTACATGACGGTCCACGCCGGCGTGCTGCTGCGCTATGTGCCGCTGACCGCCCGCCGCAAGACCGGCATCGTCTCGCGCGGCGGTTCGATCATGGCGGCCTGGTGCCTGGCGCACCACAAGGAGTCGTTCCTGTACGAGAACTTCGAGGAGCTCTGCGAGATCCTCGCGGCCTACGACGTGACGTACTCGCTCGGTGACGGCCTGCGCCCCGGTTCCATCGCGGACGCCAACGACGAGGCGCAGTTCGCGGAGCTGCGCACGCTCGGGGAACTCAACACGATCGCCAAGCGTCACAACGTACAGACGATGATCGAGGGCCCGGGACACGTCCCGATGCACAAGATCAAGGAGAACATCGACCTCCAGCAGGAGATCTGCGAAGAGGCCCCGTTCTACACCCTGGGGCCGCTGACCACCGATGTGGCGCCCGCCTACGACCACATCACCTCCGGCATCGGTGCGGCGATGATCGCCTGGTGGGGCACCGCGATGCTCTGCTACGTCACGCCCAAGGAGCACCTCGGCCTGCCCAACCGTGACGACGTGAAGACCGGCGTCATCACGTACAAGATCGCCGCTCATGCGGCGGACCTGGCCAAGGGGCACCCGGGCGCGCAGGAGTGGGACGACGCGCTCTCGGACGCCCGGTTCGAGTTCCGCTGGGAGGACCAGTTCAACCTGGCCCTCGACCCGGACACCGCCCGGGAGTTCCACGACGAGACGCTGCCCGCGGAGCCGGCCAAGACCGCGCACTTCTGCTCGATGTGCGGTCCGAAGTTCTGCTCGATGAAGATCTCCCAGGACATCCGCCGCGAGCACGGCGGTGACCTGAAGTCCGACGAGATCGAGGCCGGAATGGCGGAGAAGTCCAGGGAGTTCGCGGACGCGGGCAACCGGGTCTATCTGCCGATCGCCGACTGAGGCCGTGCGGCCTCGCGCCGCCCCGGGAGCGGACCACTCCCGGGTGCGGCGCCGCACCCGCCGGTTCAGTCCGGCTGGTGCTCGGGTCCGCCGTAGTCGGGGCTGGTGAAGTCCGGGCTGGTGAAGCCCGCGTGGCGGGTGGGGGAGCCGCCCTCGTCGGGGCTGCCGAAACCCGGGCGGTCGTAGCCGAGGGTGGGGATGCGGCCGATCGGTCGGCGCGGCGCGGGGGCGCCGGGGTCGACGCTCGGATCGGCGAGCGCGTCCCGCAGGAAGGGGTAGATGCCCCGCTCCAGCAGGGCGTGGCGCCAGGCCTCGCGGGCGCGGGCGAGTTCCTGCGTCTGCTCGTCGGGGGCGTCCGCCTCGCTGTCCTGGTCGATGGCGACGACCTGGGTCGCGCCGTTGCGCACGGCGGTGATCAGCAGCCCGATGCCGGCGGCGAGTATCGCGGCGGCGGTCAGCGCGCCGAAGAACCAGCCCGCCGTCACCATGGTGTCGGCGAAGGCGGGTTGGGGCTTGAGCATCTTCAGTACGTAGCCGACCAGCAGGAATATCGCTGCCGCGGTGCCCGCGAGCACCGGGGCCAGGACCGTGACGACGGCCCCCACGCCCGCGCCCGAGGGCTCCAGGACGGTGTTCTCGGCGGTCGCCAGGACGGAGTCGTGCCCGGTGGATCCGGAGTGCGCGCGCAGCTCTTCGCGCGCCCTGACGTAGTGCTCGTACTCGGCGGCCGCCCGCTCGGTGACGAACGTGCCGGCGGAGAGCACCATGGTGCGCAGTTGCACGGCGTTCAGACGGTCGCCGATACCGGACAGCTCGGGCCGTTCATGCGCGGTGCGCAGTGCCTCGTCAAGAATCCGCTCGAACTCCGGGCGGTCCTCGCTGAGCAGGTGCGGAGCGCTGTTCATGTGCATCCCCCGATGCTCCGTAGGGCCGGGATGCCCGCCTGAGGAACGGGCAGTTGGGCGGAAACGGAGGAGAGCCTGCTACGGATAACCCGATGGTAGAGCCGCTACGGCACGCGGTGACAGGGTGTTTCCGGAAATGGCATACCCGGCGCTTTGCGGAAGGCCTTCCCGGTCAACCGTCACCCATGCAGAGGCAGTTGCTGGACCAGCAGCTTTCCGGCCATGGTCACGCCGCCGTCCATGGCGATGGCAAGGCCGTCGGCGTAGACGTGCGGGCCCTCGACCACCGGGCGCGAGTCCTCCTCGCCGTCTTCGGTGCCGACCTCTCCGAGCAGGTAGGGAATGGGGCTGTGGCCGTGCACCACGCGCTGACCGCCGTACGCGGAGAGCAGCTCGCGGGCGGCCTGCGGGCCCGATTCGTCACGGAAGGCGAAGCGCTTGGTGAACTTGCGGAACAGGTCCCAGCACTCGTCGGCGTCGTTGCGGTTGAGAATGGCGTGGACCGTGTCGTTGACGGCCTCGATGGAGTCGCCGTAGTCCAGATAGGCGGTCGTGTCGGAGTGCATCAGGAGGTGGTCGTCCTCCTGCTCGATCGCGTCGAGCCGGGACATCCACTGGAGGTGTACGTCCTGGAGCCGGTCCATGTCGGCCTTCTGGCCGCCGTTGAGCAGCCAGGCGGCCTGGAAGGTGGCGGTGCCCGCGCCCGAGTTGACCGGGGTGTCGGCGAACCGCTTGGCACCGATGAGCAGCAGCTCGTGATTGCCCATGAGGGCCTTGCAGTAGCCGCCGGCGGCCGCGGCCTCGGCGGAGAGCCGCATGACGAGGTCGATGACGCCGATGCCGTCGGGGCCCCTGTCGGTGAAGTCGCCGAGGAACCACAGGCGCGCGGTGCCCGCGGCCCAGTTGCCGGACTCGTCGATGAGGCCCTGGGCGCGCAGCGCGGCGAGGAGTTCGTCGAGGTAGCCGTGGACGTCGCCCACGACGTACAGCGGGCCGGGGCCCTCGGGGATCTCGGCGGCGAGGGGCTCGACCGTCGGCAGCTCGACCGTGTCGCCGCGCTGGATCACCGGGAGGTCCCGGGCCGTCGGCGTGTAGCCGTCGGGCTCATCACCCGAATAGGTGGCCGCGCCGGGCGCCGGAGGAGGCGCGGGCGCCTCGGGGTGGCCGGCGGGTGGCTGCTGGTGGAAGAGCGGCACCGCGGGCTCCGGTTGTCCGGCCGGTTCCTCCGGCGGTGGCACGGGGGTCTGTTGCGCATACGGCGGCACCCGGAAGTCACGCAACGTCTCCGTCCGCACGGGTCCCTGACCGGCCCCCTGAGTCATCGACCCCTCCACCACCGTCGCGCCGCCGTACACCCTGGGAGCCGCCAGGTCGGGCGGGGATCCGTGGTGTCGTGCGCCCATCATAGGAATGCGCCTCATGCTGTGTGACGCACCAGGGGTGGTCAATCCGGGTGCGAGCGATGTTCGCGGGTGGTTATGTCCCCAATGTGGTGGTCTAGTCCAGGCCGATCCTGACATTGGTCCGCGCTATTGGGACAGGGCTGTGCCCGATGCCGGACGACTGGAGCCGCCGTCCGGCCGGAGTTCACTCCTTGCCGGGGCCCGGCTGGTTGTCCTTGGCCGGCGATCGGGGCGGGCTGACCGTGGTGCGCGGAGGCCGTCGCTGGGAGGAGGTGCGCACGATCAGTTCGGTCGGTATCACCTGCTCGATCGGCTGGCCGTTGTCGATCCCCTCGATCGCGTCGATGAGCAGCTGGACGACGGCCGTGCCGATGCGCCTCGGTTTGAGCGAGAGCGTGGTGATGGGCGGCTCGGTGGTGGCGTACACGGTGGACTCGCTACAGCACACGAGCAGCAGGTCCTCGGGCACCCGCAGTCCGTAGCGCCGGGCGGCCGCGAGCAGATCGGTGCCGTTGGGGTCGAAGAGTCCGTAGACGGCGTCGGGCCGGTCCGGGCGGGCGAGCAGCCGGTCGGCCGCGACGGCGCCCGCGCAGGGGTCATGCGCCGGGTAGGACTCGTACACCGGGTCCTGGCCGACGCGTTCGCACCAGCTCAGATAGGCCTCGGTGGAGAGCCGGGTGTAGGTGTCGGTGGTGGTTCCGGTGAGCAGGCCGATCCGGCGGGCGCCGGCGGCGGCGAGATGGTCGAGCAGGTCGAGTACGGCGGCCTCGTGGTCGTTGTCCACCCAGGCCGTGACGGGCAGGCTGCCCGCCGGGCGGCCGTCGGAGACGACCGGAAGTCCCTGGCGTACGAGTTCGGTGACGACGGGGTCCTGGTCGGAGGGGTCGATGACGACGGTGCCGTCGAGGGCGACGTTCGACCAGACGTCCGCGGGGCTGCGGCGTGAGGTGGCGGGCAGGATGACGAGGGCGTAGCCGCGTGCGAGGGCGGCGGAGGTCGCCGCCCTCGCCATCTCGGCGAAGTAGGCGAATTCGGTGAAGGTGAAAGGTTCATCCCCGTAGGTCGTCACGGTCAGGCCGATGAGGCCCGACTTGCCGGTACGGAGCGTGCGGGCCGCTGCGGATGGGCGGTAGCCCAGCCGGTCTGCGACCTCGCGGACGTGGCGGCGGGTGGCGTCGGGGAGCCGGCCCTTGCCGTTGAGCGCGTCGGAGACGGTCGTGATGGAGACACCGGCGGCGGCGGCTACGTCCCGAATACCTGCCCGCCCCAGCCGGCGACCGGTCGACCGGCTCACCTGGTGCTTCCCTGCTGCTGTCATGGCGAGCCGATAGTAGGGCGATGACGGATGGTTGGCCCGGGTGCATATGCACGCGTTGACAGGCACGTTTCTGCATGATCGTAAAGCGTCAATCGCCTTGCGATGCAAGGGAGTTGGGCGATATTCCGACGCGGTGACGCTTGTCGACCCGTGGGCGGCTGGCAACTGTCCGAGGTTTCGAAGAGGTCTCAACTCACCTGCACGGGTGATGCGCGCTACGGCGCGAGCCACCGGCGTGCGCCATGAACAGAAGCGCTCCCCCCTCCGCCCGCGCCCGCCGGGAACCGGCCCCCGTCCCCTATTCGCAGGGAAGCCGAATCCTCATAAGGTGAGGAGCATTGGATGTGTACGGAGCTGTCCGCGCCGGCGGCCACGGCATCCGTACGGAACGGTCGAGGAGGACCTGCGGTGAGCGAGACGAGCCCCAAGCTGCGCGCCGAGCTGGACGGCATCCCCACCTACAAGCCGGGCAGGCCCGCAGCTTCCGACGGACCGGTCGCCTACAAGCTGTCCTCGAACGAGAACCCCTACCCGCCGCTCCCGGGCGTGATGGAGAGCGCGGTCGCGGCCGCGGGGAGCTTCAACCGCTACCCGGACATGGCGTGCACCGGGCTGATGAACGAGCTGGCCGACCGGTTCGGGGTCCCCCTCACGCACCTGGCCACCGGCACGGGCTCGGTGGGCGTGGCGCAGTCGCTGATCCAGTCCACCTCCGGCCCCGGTGACGAGGTCATGTACGCCTGGCGTTCCTTCGAGGCGTACCCGATCATCACCCAGATCAGTGGAGCGACCTCGGTCCGGGTGCCCCTGACCCCGGGCGATGTGCACGACTTGGACGCGATGGCCGACGCGATCACCGACCGCACCCGGCTGATCTTCGTCTGCAACCCGAACAACCCGACCGGCACCGTGGTGCGCCGGGCCGAACTGGAGCGCTTCCTCGACCGGGTGCCCTCCGACGTCCTGGTGGTGCTCGACGAGGCCTACCGGGAGTTCATCCGGGACACCGAGGTGCCGGACGGCATCGAGATCTACCGCGACCGTCCGAACGTGGCGGTGCTGCGCACCTTCTCCAAGGCGTACGGGCTCGCCGGGCTGCGGGTCGGCTTCGCGGTGGCCCACGAGCCGGTGGCCGCGGCGCTGCGCAAGACGGCCGTGCCCTTCGGCGTCAGCCAGCTCGCCCAGGACGCGGCGGTGTCCTCGCTGCGCGCCGAGGACGAACTGATGGGCCGCGTCGGCGCGTTGGTGGGCGAGCGCGAGCGGGTCTACGCGGGCCTGGTGCAGCAGGGCTGGACCGTGCCCGAGACGCAGGCGAACTTCGTCTGGCTGCGCCTCGGTGAGCGCACGGTCGACTTCGCCGCCGCATGTGAGGCGGCCGGTGTCGTGGTCCGGCCGTTCGCGGGCGAGGGCGTGCGCGTCACGATCGGCGAGGGCGAGGCCAACGACCTGTTCCTCAAGGTCGCGGAAGGCTTCCGCAAGCAGGCCTGATCCGGCAAGCAGGCCTGGCCCGGCAAGCAGGCCTGACGCGGGTCGCAGGGCGCCCGTGCGGGTAGCTGGGGCGGCGCCCCGGAGTCTCGGGGACGCCTCGTCCTCAGATCGCGTCGACCCTGATCGGGTCCCCGGAGCGGACGGTGGCCAGCTGCCGCGGGTCGCCGTCGATCCGGCCGAGCACATTGCAGGGGCTCGCGAGCCGGCATTCGTCGCCGCGCGAGATCGGGGTGGGTCCGTACGGCAGGGCGAGCGCGTCGCCGTCGGTCCAGAAGGCCACCGTGCCCGGCTCCACCACCTGCCGGGCGTCCGGCTCCCGCTCGGGGGAGACGGGGGTGTCGAAGTAGACCTCCTCGCCCCAGGTGTGCGCGGTGGAAGTGATCGGGAGAGCCCCCGCGAGCGCCGCGCTCGTCGGGGTTTCTTCGAGGGTCGCGGTGAGGCTGCCCGCGGGCCATGAGATGCGTATGCGCAGCTGTTTCTCCATGGCGCCGAATTCAACAAGATGTTGAAAGTCTTGGGAAGAGGGTGTCCAGATCCGGCCTCCGCCGCTTAGGGGACCCCCCTGGAGATGTCGACAGCCAGTACGACATAATGCTTGTGAATGTGAACGCGTTCACAAGCGTGTCCCGCTTCATCCCAAGATCGGCGGGATTAAAGGGGCAAGCTGCGGCTGTGACCTCGGCGATGTAAGGAGAGTGCCGACGTGGACCTGGCTCTGGCGCCGGAAACCCTGGCGCGATGGCAGTTCGGCATCACCACCGTCTACCACTTCCTCTTCGTCCCCCTGACGATCTCCCTGGCGGCGCTCGTCGCCGGCCTGGAGACGGCATGGGTGCGAACGGGCAAGGACAAGTACCTCAAGGCGACCAAGTTCTGGGGCAAGCTCTTCCTGATCAACATCGCGATGGGTGTGGTCACGGGCATCGTCCAGGAATTCCAGTTCGGCATGAACTGGTCCGACTACTCGCGGTTCGTCGGCGACATCTTCGGTGCCCCGCTCGCTTTCGAAGCGCTCATCGCCTTCTTCTTCGAGTCCACCTTCATCGGACTGTGGATCTTCGGCTGGGACAAGCTGCCGAAGAAGATCCACTGCGCCTGCATCTGGATGGTCTCGATCGGCACCATCCTGTCCGCCTACTTCATCCTGGCGGCCAACTCCTGGATGCAGCACCCGGTCGGCTTCCGGCTCAACAAGGCCACAGGACGCGCCGAACTCACCGACTTCTGGCACGTCCTGACCCAGGACACCACCCTCGTCGTCGTCTTCCACACCCTGACCGCCGCCTTCCTGACCGGTGGCGCGTTCATGGTCGGGGTCGCCGCCATCCACCTGCGCCGCAAGAAGCACATCCCGGTGATGCGCACCTCGCTGCGGCTCGGCCTGGTCACGCTGGTGATCGGCGGACTGCTCACGGCCGTCAGCGGTGACTCGCTCGGCAAGGTCATGTTCAAGCAGCAGCCGATGAAGATGGCCGCCGCGGAGGCCCTGTGGGACGGCCAGAACTCCGCGCCCTTCTCGATCTTCGCCGTGGGCGACGTGGCCAAGGGCCACAACGACGTCGAGATCTCGGTGCCCGGAATACTGTCCTTCCTCGCCGACAACAACTTCTCCTCGTACGTCCCCGGCATCAACGACGTGAACAAGGCGGAGCAGCAGAAGTTCGGGCCCGGCGACTACCGGCCCAACATCCCGGTCACCTTCTGGGGCTTCCGCTGGATGATCGGCTTCGGCATGACGTCCTTCGCCATCGGCCTCGTCGGACTCTGGCTCACCCGCAAGAAGTTCATGCTGGCACCGGGGATGAGGACCGGTGAGGACGAGGTGCCGAACCTGGTGCTCTTCAAGAGCACGCCCCTCGGCGCCCGCTTGACCAAGTGGTACTGGTTCGCCGCCGTCTGGACGCTCGGTTTCCCGCTGATCGCCAACTCCTGGGGCTGGATCTTCACCGAGATGGGCCGTCAGCCCTGGGTGGTGTACGGCGTGCTGCGCACCAAGGACGCGGTCTCCCCCACCGTCTCGCAGGGCGAGGTCCTCACCTCGATGATCGTCTTCACCCTGCTCTACGCGGTACTCGCCGTGGTCGAGGTCAAGCTGCTCGTCAAGTACGTCAAGGCCGGCCCGCCCGAACTCACGGAGGACGACCTCAACCCGCCCACCAAGATCGGCGGGGACCACCGTGACCCCGACCGGCCGATGGCCTTCTCGTACTGAGGCTGAGGAGATCGAGGCATGGAACTCCACGACGTCTGGTTCGTACTCATCGCCGTTCTGTGGATCGGCTACTTCTTCCTGGAGGGATTCGACTTCGGGATCGGCATCCTGACGAAGCTGCTGGCCCGGGACCGCACCGAGAAGCGCGTCCTGATCAACACCATCGGACCCGTGTGGGACGGCAACGAGGTGTGGCTGCTCACGGCCGGAGGCGCGACCTTCGCCGCCTTCCCCGAGTGGTACGCGACGCTCTTCTCCGGCTTCTACCTGCCGCTGCTGATCATCCTGGTCTGTCTGATCGTCCGGGGCGTGGCCTTCGAGTACCGGGCGAAGCGGCCCGAGGAGAAGTGGCAGCGCAACTGGGAGCAGGCCATCTTCTGGACCTCGCTCATCCCGGCTTTCCTCTGGGGCGTGGCCTTCGCCAACATCGTGCGCGGGGTGAAGATCGACGCGCACATGGAGTACGTGGGCAACTTCTGGGACCTGCTCAACCCGTTCGCGATCCTGGGCGGACTGGTCACCCTCGCCCTGTTCACCTTCCACGGTGCGGTGTTCGCCTCCCTCAAGACGCTCGGCGACATCCGTGAGCGGGCCAGGGCACTGGCGCTCAAGCTCGGTCTGGTGACGGCGGTGCTCGCGCTCGGCTTCCTGATCTGGACCCAGGCCTCACGCGGCGACACCAAGAGCCTGGTCGCGATGGCCATCGCCGTGCTCGCGCTGGTCGGGGCGATCGGGGCCATCAAGATCGGACGCGAGGGCTGGTCGTTCGCACTGTCCGGCATCACGATCGCGGCCGCGGTGGCGATGCTCTTCCTGACGCTCTTCCCGAACGTCATGCCGTCCTCGCTGAACGACGCCTGGAACCTGACGGTCTCCAACGCCTCGTCCACGCCGTACACCCTGAAGATCATGACCTGGTGTGCCGGGGTCGCGACCCCGATCGTGCTGCTCTACCAGGGCTGGACCTACTGGGTGTTCCGCAAGCGGATCGGCACCAAGAACATCGCCGAGGCCCACTGACCGCCTCGGTCCGCACGGTTCAACGGGGTGTGTTTCACGTGAAACACACCCCTCCGGGCCCGCACTGATCCTTCTGTTGGGGGATGTTTCACGTGAAACCGATCGACCCGCGCCTGCTCCGGTACGCCCGCGCCACCCGCTTCTTCCTCGCGGCCGTGGTGGTCCTCGGTCTGGTCGGGGCGGGACTGATCATCGCCCAGGCCATGCTCATCGCCGAGATCGTCGTGGGGGCGTTCCAGCACGGCCAGGGCACGGCCGGCTTGAGGACGCCGTTGCTGCTCCTCGCGGCGGTCGCGGCCGGGCGGGGTCTGGTCTCCTGGCTGACGGAGCTCGCCGCCAACCGGGCGAGCGCGGCGGTCAAGTCGGAGCTGCGCGGCCGACTCCTGGAGCGGGCGGCCGGGCTCGGCCCCGAGTGGCTGAGCGGTCAGCGCACGGGCTCACTCGTCGCGCTCGCCACCCGTGGGGTCGACGCACTCGACGACTACTTCGCGCGCTATCTGCCCCAACTCGGCCTCGCCGTCGTCGTACCCGTGGCCGTGCTCGCGCGGATCGTCACCGAGGACTGGGTGTCCGCGGCGACGATCGTCGTGACCCTGCCCCTCATCCCCCTGTTCATGGCGCTCATCGGCTGGGCCACCCAGTCGCAGATGGACCGCCAGTGGCGGCTGCTGTCCCGGCTGTCGGGGCACTTCCTCGACGTGGTCGCCGGACTGCCGACGCTGAAGGTCTTCGGGCGGGCCAAGGCGCAGGCGGAGTCGATCAGGACGATCACCTCGGACTACCGCAGGGCGACCCTGAAGACCCTGCGGATCGCCTTCATCTCGTCCTTCGCCCTCGAACTGCTCGCCACGATCTCGGTGGCGCTGGTCGCGGTCGGCATCGGCATGCGCCTCGTCCACGGCGATCTCGACCTGTACACCGGCCTGGTCATCCTGGTCCTGGCGCCCGAGGCCTATCTGCCGCTGCGCCAGGTCGGCGCCCAGTACCACGCCGCGGCGGAGGGCCTTTCCGCCGCGGAGGAGATCTTCGAGGTCCTGGAGACCCCGCTGCCCGAGAACGGCACGGCGGCGGTGCCCGCGGGACCGGTCCGCCTCACGGTCGACGGCGTGACCGTCCGCCACCCGGGGCGCACCGAACCCTCCCTCGCCGCCGCTTCCCTGGTGGTCGAGCCGGGCGAGACCGTGGCGCTGACCGGGCCGAGCGGCGTCGGGAAGTCGACCCTCCTCAACGCGGTCCTCGGCTTCGTGGCACCGGAGGGCGACGGTCGCATCCTGGTCTCCGGGACGGACCTCGCGTCGCTGTCCCTGGCCGACTGGCGTGAGCACATCGCTTGGGTGCCGCAGCGGCCCCACCTCTTCGCCGGGACGATCGCGGAGAACGTCCGGCTCGCCCGGCCGGACGCGGACGACGCCGCCGTACTCGACGCACTGCGCGACGCCGGCGCACACGACTTCGTGGCCGCGCTCCCGAACGGTGTCGCGACCGTCCTCGGTGAGGGCGGCGCGGGGTTGTCCGCCGGTCAGCGCCAACGTCTCGCCCTGGCTCGGGCGTTCCTGGCCGACCGGCCGGTGCTCCTGCTCGACGAGCCGACCGCCGCGCTCGACGGCGAGACCGAGGCCGCCATCGTCGACGCGGTCCGCCGGCTCGCGGTGGGCCGTACGGTCCTGCTCGTGGTGCACCGCCCGGCGCTGCTCGCCGTGGCGGACCGCGTCGTGGGGCTGACGCCCGCAGTCCCCCTGGCCCATGTCCCGGCCCAGGCTCCGCTCGCGCCGGCCTCAACTGCCCTTCCGGTGGCTCCTGTTGAGGCAGTCGCCGAGGCTGCGGCAGCGCGGCCCGCCGGCGTCGCCGTCCGCAATCCGCTCGCCCGGGTCCGCGCCGCGGCCCGCGGACTGCGCGGACGTATCGCCCTGGCCTTGCTGCTCGGTGCCCTGGCGCTCGGCTCGGCCGTCGGGCTCATGGCGACCTCCGGCTGGCTCATCTCGCGGGCCGCGCAACAGCCCCCGGTCCTCTATCTGATGGTGGCCGTCACCGCGACCCGGGCCTTCGGGATCGGGCGCGCGGTGTTCCGCTACGCCGAGCGCCTCGTCTCGCACGACGCGGTGCTTCGCATGCTCGCCGAACTGCGTGTCGCGGTCTACCGGCAGCTGGAGCGGATCGCGCCCGCCGGGCTGCGCGAGACCCGGCGCGGCGATCTGCTGTCCCGTCTCGTCGCCGACGTCGACGAATTGCAGGACTACTGGCTGCGCTGGGCTCTGCCCGCCGGGGTCGCCGTCGTCGTGTCCGTGCTCAGCGCCGGTTTCACGGCATGGCTGCTGCCCGAGGCCGGCGCGGTCCTCGCCGGGGGACTCCTCGTCGCCGGGGTCGTCGTCCCGTGCGTCAGCGGAGCCCTGGCCCGAAGGGCCGAACGGCAGCTGGCCCCGGCCCGGGGAGCGCTCGCCACCCGGGTGGCCGATCTGCTCACCGGAACGGGCGAGCTGACCGTGGCGGGGGCGCTGGGCCGCCGCTTCGGCGACGTGAAGGACGCGGACACGACGCTGACCCGGATCGCCTCGCGGGGCGCCGCCGCCACCGCGCTCGGCACCGGCCTCTCCGCGCTGACCTGCGGACTCACCGTGGCGGCGGCCGCGCTGGTCGGCGTGGGGGCCGTGGTGACCGGACGCCTCGACGGGGTGCAGCTCGCGGTGGTGGTGCTGGTGCCGCTCGCCGCCTTCGAGGCCGTGACCGGGCTACCGCTCGCCGTGCAGTCCCGCCAGCGGGTGCGGCGCAGCGCCGAGCGCGTCTACGAGGTCCTGGACACACCCGCCCCCGTGCGGGAACCGGATGCGCCCGCCACCGCGCCCACCTCGCCGTTCCCACTGGAGCTGCGTGGCCTCGGGGCCCGCTACGCGGGGCAGGAGCGGGACGCGCTGCACGACTTCGGGCTGCGCCTCACTCCGGGCATGCGGGTCGCCGTCGTCGGCACCTCCGGGTCCGGCAAGACCACCCTTGCCCAGGTACTGCTCCGCTTCCTGGACGCCCGGACCGGTACGTACGGGATCGGTGGGAGCGACGCGAGCCGGCTCGACGGCGACGACGTGCGGCGGCTGGTCGGGCTGTGTGCCCAGGACGCGCACCTCTTCGACAGCTCGGTACGGGAGAACTTGAGGCTCGCCCGCACCGACGCAACCGACGACGACCTGCGGTCCGCCCTGGGGCGGGCCCGGCTCCTGGACTGGGTCGACGGGCTGCCGGACGGCCTCGACACCCTCGTGGGCGAACACGGGGCCCGGCTGTCCGGCGGACAGCGCCAGCGGCTCGCCCTGGCCCGCGCCCTGCTGGCCGACTTCCCGGTGCTGGTCCTTGACGAGCCCGCCGAGCACCTGGACCTGGTGACCGCCGACGCGCTCACCGCCGACCTCCTGTCGGCCACCGAAGGCCGCACGACGGTGCTGATCACCCACCGGCTGCGCGGACTGGAAGCCGTGGACGAGGTGATCGTGCTCGACGAGGGCCGGACCGTGCAGCGCGGTACTTATGACGAGCTCGCGCTCATCGATGGGCCGCTGCGGGGCATGCTGGACCGGGAGCGCGAGACCGACGCCCGGCAGCAGCCGACTTTCCTCGCCAAATAGGACTAACTAGTCTCAAGGCATGCCAGTCCCGCCAGACCCGAACAGGCCCACGGGCCACCAGGACGTCACGGACCTGGACCGCCAGGACCCGGAACGTCCGAACCAGGATCCGCTCGAAGCGGCGACCCGGGCCACTCGCAGCCTCCAGGGACTCTCCACCGAGCTGACCGCCCGGGTGCCCCAACTGCTTGAGGCGATGCGCTCGGTGGGCACCGGCCTGGAACTGCACTCGACGCTGGACCGGATCTGTGAGACGGCCGCCGAGCTCGCCGACGCACGGTACGCGGCGATCGGCGTCGTCAACGACGAAGGGCGAGGGCTCTCCGACTTCGTGACGTACGGGGTCAGCGACGAACAGGCCCGGGCGATCGGGCACCGGCCGGACGGGCACCGCGGACTGCTCGGCTGGCTCATCCACCACCCCGAGCCGCTCCGGCTCGCCGAGATCTCCGCCGACCCGCGCTCGGCGGGGCTGCCTGCGAACCATCCGCCGATGCGTACCTTCCTCGGCGTCCCCATCCGCGTCCAGGGCGAGATCTTCGGCAACCTCTATCTCACCGAGAAGCACGGCGGCGGCGAATTCAACGACTACGACCTGCACATGGTGCGGGTGCTCGCCACCGAGGCCGGGATCGCCATCGGCAACGCACGGCTCTACGAGGCGGCACGTCAGCGTGAGCGGTGGATCGACGGCTCGGTCGCCGTCACCACGGCCCTGCTGTCGGGCGGCGACGCGGACGATGCCCTGGAGGTCGTCGCCGAACAGGCCCGCCACCTCGCGGTCTCCGATGCCGGCATAGTGCTGCTGCCCGCGGAGGAGGGCGGTCTGGAGATCGTGGCGGTCTCCGCCGACAACCCGCGCGTCTCGCTCGGCCTGGTGATTCCGCCGGAGAGCCCGGTCGTCTCCACCCTGCTGGAGGGCGAGGCGGTCTTCGTCGACGACGCCGCCACCGACCCGCGCATGATCACCAAACTGTCCGAGCGCTACGGGCCGAGCATGCTGCTGCCCTTGCAGAGCGGTGGGCGGGTCCTCGGTGCCCTCGCCACGCCTCGGGTCCGCGGCGGTCGGCCGTTCACCGAGGCCGAGCGGACCCTGG
This sequence comes from Streptomyces sp. CB01201, assembly GCF_002803085.1. Lineage (GTDB taxonomy): Bacteria > Actinomycetota > Actinomycetes > Streptomycetales > Streptomycetaceae > Streptomyces > Streptomyces hundungensis. Next base: position 255,811 of record NZ_NNBJ01000006.1, read on the forward strand.
CCAGCCAGTTCGCCTCGCAGGCGGCACTCGCCCTGATGATGGCGGAGGCCCAGCGGGACCGGGAACGTCTCGCGGTGTACGAGGACCGTGACCGCATCGCCCGCGACCTGCACGACCTCGTCATCCAGCGTCTGTTCGCCACCGGGATGATGCTGGAGGGCGCTCAGCGCAAGTCGATCGTGCCCGAGGTGCAGAGCGGCATCGGCAAGGCGGTCGATGAACTCGACGTCACCATTCAGGAGATCCGCACCGCGATCTTCGCCCTCCAGCAGGGTCCTGCCGAGGCGCCCTCCGGGCTGCGCACCCGTGTGCTGCGGGAGATCAACATGGCCGCGGTGCCGCTCGGCTTCAAGCCGGCCCACCGCTTCCTCGGCGCCGTGGACACCCTGGTCGGCGAACTGACCGGCAAGAACCTGATCGCGGCCCTGCGCGAGGCCCTCTCGAATGCCTTCCGGCACGCGGAGGCGTCCCGGATCGAGGTCGTCATCGACGCCACGGCCCAGCTGCCGGACGGCAGCGCGGGGGTACGCCTGACGGTGGCGGACAACGGGGTGGGGATCCCACCGGGCGGCCGGCGCAGCGGACTGCGCAATCTCCAGAGGCGCGCGGAGGCGCTCGGAGGTTCCAGCTCGTACGGACCAGGGCTCGGGGACGGCGGAGGCGGCACGACCGTCGTGTGGGAGGCACCGATCTGAGACGACGTCCTGGTGGGGCGGTACGCCACGAGGGCGGAGCCGTGCCTTCGCGGGCGCGCTGTTTCACGTGAAACAGCGGGGCGTTTCACGTGAAACGCCCCCGCCACGGGGTCCGAGCCGGGGATGGAGCGTGGCTCTCCGGCGTCAGAGGGCCTTGAGGATCTGTTCGATCACGACCGCGACGCCGTCCTCGTTGTTGGCGGCCGTGCGTCCGGTCGCGGTGGCCAGGACATCGGGGTGGGCGTTGCCCATCGCGTACGACGTGCCGGCCCAGCTCAGCATCTCCATGTCGTTCGGCATGTCACCGAAGGCCACCACCTCGGCGGGCGAGATGCCGCGCTCGGCACAGCACAGCGCGAGCGTGGAGGCCTTCGACACGCCTGCGCCGCTGATCTCCAGCAGTGCGGTCGGGCTGGACCGGGTGATCTCGGCGCGTGCCCCGACCGCTGTGCGGGCCAGCGCGAGGAAGTCGTCGGGGGCCAGTTCGGGATGGAAGGCGAGGATCTTGAGCACCGGCTGCTTCGCCGGGGCGGCGTCCTCGGCGAGGAGCTTCTCCGCCGGCGCGATGCTCGCCGCGGCGTCCATGTGCATGGGCGGATAGGCGAACTCGTGGTGGAAGCCCCCGGTGCGCTCGACCGCGAAGGACGTGCCCGGTACGGCGGCGCGCAGCAGGCTGACGACATCGAGAGCCGCGGCCCGCTCCAGCGGCCGTACCTTCACGAAGCGGGGGCCGTCGCCGTCACCGTGCAGATCCACCACGGCCGCCCCATTGCCGCAGATCGCCAGGCCGTGACCGTGGACGTGGGCGCTGACCACGTCCATCCAGCGGGCCGGACGGCCGGTGACGAAGAAGACCTCGATGCCCGCCTGCTCGGCGGCGGCCAGCGCGGCGACCGTACGGTCCGACACGGACTTGTCGTCGCGCAGCAGGGTGCCGTCCAGATCGGTCGCGATGAGCCGCGGTGCGGTGGGCACGGGGCGGATGGCCGGGGCGGGGTCGGTAGCAGAGGTCACCGGGCCATTGTTCCGTACGCGAACGCACGGGCGTGCGAGGAGACGCACAGATGAGAGCGCTCGGCGGTGCGCATGAGGCACGAGGGGGCGTACGTATGCCACACACCGGCGGCGGGGGTGCAGCCCTGCTGCCCCGGCCTGGGCGCGACCGCCCTGCCCCGGGGCAGGGCGCAGACACGGTCGTTCGTCCTTACGCAGGTCGTGCGGATCACCACGCCGCTCGACCCCTCGTGGCGTCGCGTCCTGCACGTAGGGTCGTGTCATGCGATTGAGCACTGTGATTCTCCCGGTACGCCGCTGGCACGACGGCGGTCGCGACGAGTGGCTGCGCGCCGAGGAGCTGGGGTTCCACACCGCGTACACCTACGACCACCTGTCCTGGCGGACGTTCCGCGACGGCCCGTGGTTCGGCGCGGTTCCCACGCTCACGGCCGCCGCTGCCGCCACCACCCGGCTGCGCCTCGGCACCCTGGTCACCTCGCCGAACTTCCGGCATCCGGTGACCCTCGCCAAGGACCTGATCACCCTCGACGACGTGTCGAACGGCCGGATCACCCTGGGGATCGGCGCCGGCGGCAACGGGTTCGACGCCACCGCGCTGGGTCAGAAGGCATGGACGCCGCGTGAACGGGCGGACCGCTTCGGCGAGTTCGTACCGCTGCTGGACCGCCTGCTCACCGAGGCGTCGGTGACGTACGACGGCACGTTCTACTCGGCGGTCGAGGCACGCAACCTGCCGGGCTGTGTCCAGCGCCCCAGGATTCCGTTCGTGGTGGCCGCGACCGGACCGCGCGGGTTGCGCCTCGCGGCGAAGCACGGGCAGGCGTGGGTGACGACGGGCGACCCGAAGCTGTTCGAGTCGGGCACCCCCGAGGAGTCCATCGCGGCGATCCGGGGACAGATCGAGAAGCTGGGCGCGGCGTGCGCGGAGACGGGGCGCGACGTGGGCGAACTGGACAAGATCCTGCTCACCGGCTTCACCCCGCAGCCCGGCCGCCCGCTGGAATCCCTCGACGCGTTCGTGGACTTCGCGGGCCGGCACTTCGAGCTCGGCTTCACCGAGCTCGTGCTGCACGCGCCGATCCCTGATTCCGACTTCGCGGCCGACCCGAAGGTCTTCGAGCAGGTCGCGACCGAGGGGCTCGCGCAGCTCGGCGGCCCGGACAGGCCCTAGCCCTTCCGGCTGCGGACGTGCGCGCTCATCCAGGGGGTGAGCGCGCCGAGCAGCACCAGTTCCTTGTAGGTCTCGTCGCCGGGCAGGGGCACGACCAGCCACCAGCCCGGCGGGAAGAGCCGGCCCTTGACGTGGGCGAGCCCGCCGTAGACGGATCGCAGGAAGGCGGGCACGTCGTCGCGGGGGATGTCGTCGAACTCCACGCCGTCGACGGTGATCCGGGCGTCGTCCTCGGGATAGACGCGCACCGATACGGATGGCGTGCCACCCAGTTCGACGTATGCCTCGTGCGGCAGCGAACCGTCCGGGTCGAGCACCGCGAACACGCCGGCCGAGGTGCGACGCGAGGTCCGGTCCGCGCCGATGTCGTCGGTGACCTCGGCCTCCAGGCGATACTCGTCGGCGATCCCGCGGATCGCGGTGACTACGGATTCGGTGGTGGGCAGGTGGGGTCGGCGCATGGGGTCGATCATCCCAAGCGAGCCGCACCGGTGGGCAGCCGCAAGTACTGAGGCGGGACGGCTTCTGTGAGCCAGACCCCGTTGGCGCTGACGTGGAAGACATGGCCGGCCCGGTGCATCGCCCCGGCGTCCACGCTGAGGACCACGGCGCGGCCGCGACGGGCGCCGACCTTGGCGGCGGTCTCCCGGTCGGGCGAGAGGTGCACATGGTGGCGGTCCATGGGGCGCAGCCCCTCGGCGCGGATCGCGTCCAGACTGCGGGCCACGGTGCCGTGGTAGAGGTACGTGGGCGGCTCTGCGGACGCCAGACCGAGGTCGACGGCCACGGTGTGCCCCTGGCTGGCCCGGATCCGGCCGCCCTCCACGGCGAAGCGCCGCTTGTCGTTGGTGGCGACCACATGGTCCAGCTCGGCGCGGGTGATGGGGAAGCGGTGCGCGGCCGAGGCCCGCAGCAGCACGTCGATGTCCACCCAGCCGTGCGGATCGAGGGCGAGACCGATCCGCTCGGGCTGGTGGCGCAGGTGTTTCGAGAGGTATTTCGACACCTTGACGGTGCGTCTGTCGTCCGGGAGCAGCCCGGCGCGATCGCCCGGCGGTTCCCGTGGGATGTCTGTCATGCCGTCAGGGTGCCGGGCCGGGCGGCGCCGGGGCATCTCCATTTCCGTCGGGGCGCGGGCCGTCAGGGCGTGAGCTGCTCCGCCGCCCAGCGGGCCCACTCCTCGTGCATCTCACTGAGCCGCTTGCCGTACTCCATGGCGAGGCGGCCGTGCACCGACAGCGGATCACCGCCCCAGTCGATGGCGGCCTCCGCCTCCTTGAGCCCGGCGAGCTGCTGGGCCGCGCGCTCGGCTTCACCGAGCAGATAGGTACGCGCTTCGAGTCGCGTGAGCTCGCCGAGGAAGAAGACCCGGAGCAGGGAGTCGCTGCGGCGGGCGCGGGTTGGCTCGACCTCGGTGAGCCAGTGGTGCAGCTCCGCCCTGCCGGCGGGGGTGATCGCGTACTCCTTGCGGCCGCGCGGCCCCTCGGCGGACACCTCGACCAGACCGCCGTCGGCGAGTTTCCCCAGTTCTCCGTATACCTGGCTCTGAGTCGCCGACCACACGTGGGCCAGCGAGGTCTCGAACCGCTTCATCAGGTCGTAACCGCTGGCCGGACGGTCGGCGAGCAGCCCCAGGACTGCGTGGCGAAGGCTCATGCACCCACCCTACCTTCCACTCTTGACACGTCAAAGGAGGATCCTCTACATTCGACATGTCGAAGTTGGAATGTGGAGCTGGGCGGAAGCGCTCGGAACAGAGGGGACTCCCATGAGCTACCTGCGCGGATTCATCCCGTGGATCGTCTTCGCCGTCGTCGGCAGCGCGCACTGGCAGTGGGGCGCGCTCGCCGCTCTCGTCGCCGGTGGCTACCTCTTCGCCATGGACCGCAAGCGCGGCCTGAGCGCCGACGCCCTGATCCTTGAGCAGTCCACGATCGCCTTCTTCACCGTTCTGAGCGTCGTCGCCTTCGCCGCCCCCGACAGTGGGCTCCGCGAGTACGGCGGCGCGCTGGCCACGGGCTGGCTGGCCCTGACCGCCTGGGCCACGCTGGCCGTCCGCAAGCCCTTCACCACCGGGATCGCCAAGCGGCAGGCGCCGCCCGAGGTGTGGGCCAACCCGGTGTTCCTCCGGATCAACGTGGTACTGACCGCCGTCTGGGCCCTGGCCTTCACCCTGACGGCGACCGCCCTCGCCGTCATCGACGCCGAATCGCTCGGCAGTACCGCTTCGATAGCCGTTCAGGTCGCGGGCTTCGCCGTCCCGGCCGTCATCACCGCCCAGTACCCCGAGCGCGCCCGCCGTGCCGCCGTCCGCAAGGGAGCCTGACGATGACCACCACCCCCGGGGCCACCACCACGTCCGCCGCACCCATGGCATCGAAGCCGCCCGCCCCGCACCTCGCGGGCAACTTCGCGCCTGTCGCCGAAGAGCTGACCACGCACGAGCCGGCGGTGACCGGTGCCATCCCGCCCGAGCTAAGCGGCTGGTACGTCCGCAACGGGCCCAACCCGCAGGACGCGGCCTCCGCCCACTGGTTCTTCGGGGACGGCATGGTCCACGGCATCCGTATCGACGAAGGCAGGGCCCGCTCCTACCGCAATCGCTGGGTCCGCACCTCGTCCTTCACCGACGGAGCCCGGGTCCACGACCGGCAGGGCGGCACCGACCTGACCGCCGGGGCCGCCAACACGCACGTGGTGCGGCACGCCGGACGCACACTGGCCCTGGTCGAGTCGTCCTTCCCCTATGAACTGGACTTCCGGCCGGGGTGCGAGCTGGAGACGCTGGGGGCCTACGACTTCGCCGGCCGCCTCACCACCGCCATGACCGCCCACCCCAAGACCTGCCCGGTCACCGGCGAACTGCACTTCTTCGGATACGGGACGCTGGACCAGCCTTTCCTGACCTATCACCGCGCCGATGCCCAGGGCGAGTTGGTGGTGAGCCGGCCGGTGGAGGTGCCGGCGGCCACGATGATGCACGACTTCCATCTCACCGCCTCCCACGTGGTCTTCATGGACCTTCCGGCCGTCTTCGACCCGCAGACGGCGCAGCGGCCCGGCGGCGGCCTCCCCTACCGCTGGGACGAGGAGTACGGGGCCCGGCTCGGCGTGCTGCGCAGGGACGATCCGTACGGCGAGGTGTGCTGGCTGACGGTCGACCCCTGCTATGTCTTCCACGCCCTGAACGCATACGACGAGCCCGGGGACGGCGCCGGGCGCGGGGATCGGATCGTGCTGCACGTCGTGCGGTACGAGCGTCTGGGGGCGAGCGGGCCCACCCTGTGGAAGTGGACGCTCGATCTCGCGACGGGCACGGTGCGGGAGGATCAGCTCGACGACCAGGCGTGCGAGTTCCCCCGGGTCGACGACCGGCTTGCCGGGCTCAAGTCCCGCTTCGGGCACGTCACGGTGAGCCGGACACCGCCCGCGGGGCCGATATCGGGGGCACTGCTCCGTTACGACCTGCGGACGGGAGCGGTGGCGCGTCATGAGTTCGGGGCGGGGCGGGTCCCGGCGGAGGCGGCCTTCGCCCCGGCGGACGACCGGCCTGGCGGCCCGGGGTGGTTGCTCAGCTATGTGTACGACGCGGCCAGGGACGCCAGCGATCTCGTCATCCTGGACGCGGACGACCTCGCGGCTCCGCCGGTGGCGACGGTCCATCTTCCGCAGCGCGTGCCGTTCGGCTTCCACGGCAACTGGCTCGCCGATCGGTGAATGAGGTGATGCCAATCACCTTATTGAGGACGGCAGTTGGGTTTGATCCACAGCGAAGTAGCGTTATCCACAGGCAAATTGAAAGCGCTGTGGACAAGTGACGTCCGATAAGGGGTATTTGGCGAAGTTCGTTCTGGTATAGGCAATTTAAGGCTTCAGTGGTTCACCGCTGTCGCGAGTTGGGCGCGACAGGGCGTCCAAAGTCCGTGCTCCGACCTCACGTTCGGTCGCGGCGGCGATGAACGCGGCGACGTTCTCCGGGCCCACCAGCGCCTGCACGGCTCGGACCGTGTCCGAGGGCAGGGTCACCGGGCCTGGGTCCGGCGCGGCGGGCGCGGCGGTCGGGGTCCCCAGATGGCGCTGGAGGTGCCGGGTGGCGAACAGGCGCATCGCGCGGGCTAGTTCGGCATCGACGGTCTGCTGCGCCAGAGGGCGCAGCCGGCGCACCAGATCGGCCGCCTCGGCCGCCTCCGTGTCGGTCGGCGGGCGGTGGCCGAGGTAGCGGGCGAAGACGTGTTCCGTGGTGAAGTCGAGGAAGCGGGCCGCGATGTGTTCGACCTGGCCGCGCAGCTCGCGCAGATGCCCGGCGATGGCGTCGAGGGGCACACCGGCCGCGTGCAACTCGGCCGCCACCGCCAGCTCTTGGGGGCTGGGGACGAGGAACTCGGAGTCGTTGTCCGGGACGCGTTCCAGGATGCCGAGCTCCACCGCCTCGGCGACGGCCTCGTCGTCGGGTTCGCCGCCGAAGGTCTCGTCGAGGTCGGCGCGGGAGATCCGGGCGGCCTCCTCGTCCGTCCACGGCCCGTTGACCTCGGCAACCAGCCCGAGCACTCCGCCGAGCCCCCGCCCGGCGTCCCAGGCCTCCAGGAGTTCCTTGATGGAGGCCAGGGTGTAGCCGCGGTCCAGGAGGTCGGCGATCTGGTGCAGCCGGGCCAGGTGGGTGTCGCCGTACACATTGGAGCGGCCGCGCCGCTCGGGCCGGGGCAGCAGTCCCCGGTCCTGGTAGGCGCGGATGGTGCGGACCGTGGCGCCGCTGGCGTGCGCCAGATCCTCGATCCGGTACTCGGCCGGTGCCGCCGGCGGCACCACCTGCTGAAGTGCTGACTGCCCGGACAAACCCACTCCCTCTAACCCAGGGCGGCGCGGCCCACCGCACCCGCCGCCGCACGGGCCGCCGGCGAGGTCGCGAGATAGTCGACGGCCTTGCGCAGGGAGCCCTCCTGCGAGGGATGGTACGACCGGCGGAAGTAGCGGGGTATGGCCGAGCCCAACTCCTTCCAGGTCGGCAGCAGGCCGCGGCGTACGGCCCGGTTGTGCTCGCCCAGCGAATAGCGCAGCCGGCCGGCGAGCTGGGGATCGTGCCGGATCAGATAGGAGGCGCCCCACACCCACAGCCAGATCAGCACCGGGGCCACGACCGCCATGCCTTCCAGGCGCCGGACGTAGCGGGGCAGGCCCGTGCCGCCGCAGTGCTGGTACATGTCGAAGGCGACCGCCCGGTGTTCGACCTCCTCCGCGCCGTGCCAGCGCAGCAGATCCAGCATGACCGGATCGGACCCGGCCCGGTCCAGCTCCTCGGCGTGCAGCACCCAGTCGCCCAGCACCGCCGTGAACTGCTCGATCGCGGCGATCAGCGAGAGCCGGAAGCGCAGCCACTCCTGGGTCGGTATCGGTGCCCCGAGCGGTGGCGTCTCGCCAAGGAGCTTCTCGAAGAGGAAGTCGACGTGCCGGGTGTAGGGCTCGGTGTCCAGACGCTGGTGCGCCAAGTGGTCGAGGACGTGGGCGTGTTGGACGCTGTGGGTGGCCTCCTGGCCCATGAACCCCTTGACGTCCTTGAGCAGCACCGGGTCGGCGACCAGCGGCAGGGCCTCCTTGAACACCTTCACGAACCAGCGCTCGCCCGCCGGAAGCAGCAGGTGCAGCACATTGATGACATGGGTTGCGGTGGGCTCGTCCGGAATCCAGTGCAGCGGGGTCTCGTCCCAGTCGAACGAGACGCGCCGCGGGGTTATCCGGTAGTGCTCCTCGCTCGTCGTGCCGTCCAGGCGCTCCGTGCTCACAGCGGCGGCTCCAATCGGGCGATCGCGCGCAGCGTCCTCGGCGCGAAGCGGGACATGAGGTGGGCGCCGCGGGCCTCGGGTGTCACCGGCACCACGGCCTGGTTCTTCACCACGGCACGCAGGATCGCCGAAGCGACCTTCTCCGGTGGGAAGTTGCGCATTCCGTACAGGCGGGAGGTCTTCTTCTGGAGGCGCTTCTCCTCCGCGGCGTCGGCCCCGGCGAAGTGCGTGGTCGACGTGATGTTGGTGTTGACCAGGCCGGGGCAGATCGCCGAGACCCCGATGCCCTGGCCGGCCAGCTCGGCGCGCAGGCACTCGCTGAGCATCAGCACCGCGGCCTTCGACGTGCTGTAGGCGGGCAGCGCACGTGAGGGCTGGTAGGCGGCGGCCGACGCGGTGTTGACGATGTGGCCGCCCTGGCCGCGCTCGGCCATCTGCTTGCCGAAGATCCGGCAGCCGTGGATGACGCCCCACAGATTGACGTCGAGGACCTTCTTCCAGTCCTCCGCCGTGGTGTCGAAGAAGGAGCCGGACAACCCGATGCCCGCGTTGTTGACCAGGACGTCCACGATGCCGTACTCGGTGGCCACCTTCTCGGCGAGCTTCTCCATCGCCTGCTCGTCGCTGACGTCGACCACCTCGCCCCAGGCCTCGGGGGCGCCGATGAGCCGGGACATCTCCGCGGTCCGTGCGGCACCCTCGGCGTCCCGGTCCACGGCGACGATCCGTGCCCCGGCCTCGGCGAACGCGAAGGCCGTGGCCCGGCCGATGCCGCTCGCCGCGCCCGTCACCAGGACCAGCCGGCCGCCGAACCGGTCGGCGTGCGGGCCGGTGGCGACGGCGTCCTTGGCCGGTATGCCGTCCTCGTTGGCGCGGACGAACTCACTGATCCAGATGGCCAGTTGGTCGGGCCTGGTACGCGGAATCCAGTGCTTGGCCGGGAGGGTGCGGCGGGTCAGCCGGGGCACCCAGTGCTCCAGTTCGGCGTACAGCTTGGGCGAGAGGAACACGTCGTCGAGCGGCGTGATCAGCTGGACCGGCACATGGGCGTAGGCGTCGGGGCGCGGGCGGCCGAGGCGGGCGCGGACGTTGTCCCGGTAGAGCCAGGCGCCGTGCGCCGCGTCCTGCGGCAGGGAGGCCGTGGGGTAGCCGCCGAGCGGTACGTTCTCCAGGCGCTGGAGCATCTTGGGCCACCGCTTGCCGAGCGGGCCGCGCCAGGCCAGCTCCGGCAGGACCGGCATGTGCAGCATGTACACGTACCAGGACTTGGCGCCCTGGCTGATGAGCTGGGCGGCCCTGCGTGGTGTGGGGCGGCTCATCCGGCTCTTGATCCAGTGGCCGAAGTGGTCGAGCGAGGGGCCCGACATGGAGGTGAAGGAGGCTATGCGGCCCTCCGTGCGCTCCACCGTCGCGAACTCCCAGCCCTGGACCGAGCCCCAGTCGTGGCCGACCAGGTGCACCGGCCGGTCCGGGCTGACCGCGTCCGCGACCGCCAGGAAGTCGTCCGTCAGCTTCTCCAGCGTGAATCCGCCGCGCAGCGGGGCCGGCGCCGTGGAGCGGCCGTGTCCGCGGACGTCGTACAGGACCACATGGAAGCGGTCGGCCAGGCGCTCGGCGACCTCGGACCACACCTCCTTGCTGTCCGGATAGCCGTGCACCAGCAGCACGGTGGGCCGCGCCGCGTCCCCCAGCTCCGCCACGCACAGCTCCACGCCGCCGGTGCGCACCCAGCGTTCGCGGGCTCCCTCGATGTTCACGCTCGTCACACTCACGCCGCCTTCTCCTCGGCCCAGCGCCGCACATGCGGCAGGTCGTCGTCCAGCCAGAACGCGCTCTGCTCGGGGTCCTTCGAGTCGGTGACGACGAGGATCTCCTCGAACTTCGCGCCCGTACCCCGGAATCCGAGGTGCGGCTCGACCGCCCACAGCCCCGGCCGGGGCGGGTGGTCGGAGAACTTGTACGGCGACCAGAGCGGCGACCAGCCGTCCCGGTGGCCGTGCAGCGCGTCGCCGGCCAGGCCCTTCAGCGCCTGGGTGCCGAACCCGAAGACGTTCGGCGACCAGCGGCGCTCCTTCACCTGGTCGATCTTGTGGGCGATCACGCCGAACGGATACGCCCGGTGCCGGTTGGCATAGCCCTGGCGGACCATGAGCCGGTCCACGTCCTCGTAGATCTCGCGCAGCGGCCGCTGCTCGCGCACCTCGCGCAGGATCAGGGCGCGGTGCGCCTCCAGGTCGGCGAGCAGCCGGTTGTGCACCGGGTTGAGGCCCAGACAGCCCGAATAACCGATGTCGGCGGTGTAGCCCCGGTAGACCGGGGCCATGTCGAGGATGAACGGCATCCCCGCCTCAAGGCGCCGGTTGGTGGGGAAGAACTGCAACGGTATGCGGAAGCCGGCGAACGCGGTGCGGTCGCCGAACCAGGCGAACGGCAGGTGGAACCAGTCCCGCACGCCCCGCTCGCGCAGCCAGTCCCGCTGCATCCGCGCGGCCTCCCGCTCGGTCACCCCCGGCTTGAGCTGGGCGGCCACCGCCTCCGCGCACTCGTACGCCAGGCTCTGCACTTCCCTGAACCCGCGCAGTCGCGTGTCGGGTCGAGCCTTCACTGCCGATGGCATCCGTCCACCCCTGTCGCCCTACGCGTGCGTAACTTGACACTGATGAATGTGACAATGCCCGGCGGCTGCGTCAAGGGCCCTGCGTCAGCCTGTGGACAACGGGCCGGTTGTGGACAACTCCGCCCCCCCAGGTCAGCGACCCCATCCGCCTCACGTACGGGTTCCCCTACGGGCGCGTACCTCTGGAGTCGGAGATGGATCCAGCCGTCTGGGCTGACGATTCGTGTGTCCTGCGCCACTACCGTCGATGACGTGACTGTGATCGCGACCGAAAGCCTGAGCAAGCGGTTCCCCCGGGTGACCGCGCTTGACCGGCTCTCGTTGGACATCGGCCCCGGCGTGACCGGGCTGGTGGGCGCCAACGGAGCCGGCAAGTCCACGTTGATCAAGATCCTTCTTGGTCTCTCGCCCGCCACGGAGGGCACCGCCGCCGTGCTCGGCCTCGACGTGGCCACCAGCGGCAGCGCCATCCGCGAGCGGGTGGGCTACATGCCGGAGCACGACTGCCTGCCACCCGACGTCTCGGCCACCGAGCTCGTCGTGCACATGGCGCGCATGTCGGGCCTGCCGGCCACCGCCGCCCGGGAGCGCACCGCCGACACCCTGCGCCACGTAGGGCTCTACGAGGAGCGCTACCGGCCCATCGGTGGCTACTCGACGGGCATGAAGCAGCGGGTCAAGCTCGCCCAAGCCCTCGTCCACGACCCACAGTTGGTGCTCCTCGACGAACCGACCAACGGCCTCGACCCGGTCGGCCGCGACGAGATGCTCGGCCTGATCCGCCGCATCCACACCGACTTCGGCATCTCGGTCCTGGTCACCTCGCACCTGTTGGGCGAGCTGGAGCGCACCTGTGACCACGTAGTGGTCATCGACGGCGGCCAGTTGCTGCGGTCCAGCTCCACCAGCGACTTCACCCAGACGACCACCACGCTGGCCGTCGAGGTCACCGACTCCGACAGCCACCCCGACGGCACCGAGGCGGTCCGCAAGGCCCTCACCGCGGCCGGGCTCTCGCTGCGCGCCGGAGTGGAGGACGGTCTGCCGGGCGCCGGCCACATCCTCCTCGTCGAGGCCACCGGCGAGGACAACTACGACACGGTCCGCGACACCGTGGCCGACCTCGGCCTCGGTCTCGTACGGATGGAACAGCGCCGTCACCACATCGCCGAGGTCTTCCAGACCCCGGCGCGGGAGCCGGTCTCCGAACGCGCCGCCGCATGGGCAGCCACCGCGGCCGGCGCCGAGCAGAAGGGAGCCGGTCGCGATGGCAACTGACAGCGCCCAGACCCAGATCCACAACATCGGCTACCGCGACTACGACGGGCCGCGGCTCGGCCGGGCCTATGCCCGCCGCTCGCTCTTCTCGCAGTCGCTGCGCGGCGCGTACGGGCTCGGCCGCAGCGCCAAGTCCAAGGTCCTGCCGATGATCCTGTTCGCGGTGATGTGCGTGCCCGCGGCCATCATGGTTGCGGTCGCCGTCACCACCAAGGCCAACGACATCCCGGTGCCGTACACGCGGTATGCCATCCTCATGCAGGCCGTCATCGGCCTGTTCATCGCGGCCCAGGCGCCCCAGACCGTGTCGCGCGACCTGCGGTTCAAGACGGTGCCGCTGTACTTCTCCCGGCCGATCGAGCGCGTCGACTACGTCCTGGCCAAGTTCGCCGCCATGGCATCGGCCCTGTTCATCATCACGGGCGCACCCCTGGTGGTCCTCTACATCGGCTCCCTGCTCGCCAAACTCGACTTCGCGGACCAGACCAAGGGGTTCGCCGAGGGGCTGGTCTCGGTGGCACTGCTCTCGCTCCTCTTCGCCGGCCTCGGCCTGGTCATCGCCGCGCTGACGCCGCGCCGCGGCTTCGGAGTGGCCGCCGTGATCGCCGTCCTCACGGTCTCCTACGGGGCCGTCTCCGCGGTCCAGGCCATCGCCTTCAACCAGGGCTCCCCCGGCGCGGTCCAGTGGCTCGGCCTGTTCTCGCCCATCACGCTCATCGACGGCGTACAGACCGCGTTCCTCGGCGCGAGCTCCAGCTTCCCGGGCGGCCACGGACCGGGATCCGGAACCGGATTGATCTACCTGCTCGTCGTTCTCGCGCTCATCTACGGCTCGTACGCCGTGCTGATGCGCCGCTACCGGAAGGTCGGGCTGTGACCACCCTCCACATCGACCACACCTCGCGCTGGTTCGGCAACGTGGTGGCGGTCAACGACGTCACCATGACGGTCGGCCCCGGCGTGACCGGACTGCTCGGCCCCAACGGCGCCGGGAAGTCCACCCTCATCAACATGATGGGCGGCTTCCTCGCCCCGTCCACGGGCACCGTGAAGCTCGACGGCGAGCAGATCTGGCGCAACGAGTCCGTGTACAAGAACATCGGCATCGTGCCCGAGCGCGAAGCCATGTACGACTTCCTCACGGGTCGCGAATTCGTCGTCGCCAACGCCGAGTTGCACGGGCTCGGCGCGCGCGAGGCCGGCCAGGCCCTGGCCACGGTCGAGATGGAGTACGCCCAGGACCGCAAGATCCAGACCTACAGCAAGGGCATGCGCCAGCGCGTCAAGATGGCGTCCGCCCTCGTCCACAACCCGTCGGTACTGCTGCTCGACGAGCCGTTCAACGGCATGGACCCGCGCCAGCGCATGCAACTCATGGACCTGCTACGGCGGATGGGGGCCGAGGGCCGCACGGTCCTGTTCTCCTCCCACATCCTCGAAGAGGTCGAGCAGCTCGCCTCGCACATCGAGGTCATCGTCGCCGGCCGGCACGCGGCCAGCGGGGACTTCCGCAAGATCCGCCGTCTCATGACGGACCGCCCGCACCGCTATCTGATCCGCTCCAGCGACGACCGAGCACTGGCCGCCGCCCTGATCGCCGACCCCTCGACCGCCGGTATCGAGGTGGACCTCAAGGAGGGCGCGCTGCGCATCCAGGCCGTCGACTTCGGCCGGTTCACCGCGCTGCTGCCGCAAGTGGCCAAGGTGCACGGCATCCGCCTGCTGACGGTCTCGCCCTCCGACGAGTCCCTCGAATCCGTCTTCTCCTACCTCGTAGCGGCCTGAGCGCCTCCAGAAAGGAGCGGTGACGTTCCCATGTACAACCCGACCGTCGCCCGGCTCACCTACCGGGCCCTGCTCGGCCGCCGCCGGGCCGCCATCCTCTTCGTCCTGCCCGCCCTGCTCATCGTGATCTCGGTGGCCGTCCGCTCCTTCAGCGGCGCCGACGACCAGGTCACCGCCGATCTGCTCGGCAGCTTCGCGCTGGCCACGATGGTGCCGCTGATCGGTGTCATCGCCGGAACGGGCGCGATCGGTCCGGAGATCGACGACGGCTCGATCGTCTATCTGCTCGCGAAGCCGGTGAGGCGGTCGACGATCATCTTCACCAAGCTGATCGTCGCGATCGCCGTGACGATGGCCTTCTCCGCGATCCCCACGCTGATCGCCGGGTTCATCCTGAACGGCAACGGCCAACAGATCGCGATCGCCTACACGGTGGCCGCGCTCGTCGCCTCCATCGCGTACGCCGCGGTCTTCCTGCTGCTCGGCACCGTCACCCGGCACGCCGTGGTCTTCGGCTTGGTCTACGCGCTGGTCTGGGAGTCGCTGTTCGGCAGCCTGGTGCCCGGCGCGCGCACCCTGAGCGTGCAGCAGTGGTCGCTCGCCCTCGCCCAGCGGATCGGCGAGAACGGCGTGATCTCCTCCGACGTGGGCCTGCCGCTCGCGGTGATCCTGCTGGTGGGCGTGACCGCCGCGGCCACCTGGTACGCGGGCCAGAAGCTGCGCACCCTCAAGCTGGCCGGGGAGGAGTGACGGGGGTTTCCCCGGCCAAGAGCGGTGCCCGACGACAACTGGTCGTCGGACACCGCCCGTTGAGCAGCAGCGGCCGGTTGGGCTCGGCTGCCTCCGGCCGTCTGGGATCACCAGCAGCCGCGTGCGGCTACCTCCGGCGCCGTCGGCGCGGGTCCGGCGGCCGGGGGAGCCGGCGCTGGATGTCCGCGACGTCCTCGGCGAGATCGGTGAGCCGGATGCTCATCGCGCCCACCACGCGGTTGGTCGCGTCGAGCCGACGGTCCACCCCGTCCAGGCGGACATCGACGGCTTCGAGCCGTCGGTCCATCGTCTCCATGCGGAGATCCATCGACTCCAGCCGCACCGACATCCGCCGCAGCACAGGTCCCAGCTCCTGGAGCGCGGGCCCGATGTGGGCCATGGAGCCCTCCAGATCGGTGACCCTGTGCTCAAGGCCGTCGTAGCGGGGGTCGCTCGCGATGACGGTTCGAGCGGTCTCCTCGGTGTCGAGGAGGTAGGTGCGGACACAGCGGGCTACTTCGCTGTCGCGAAGGAGCATGGCTATGTTGAGGACGGTTCGACGGGTGAAGAGGCGGAGGTGGGCCCTGCCCTGTGGATAACTCGGGGCTCGGTCGTCCTTGGAAATGGCCAAGTTGGCCATTTCAAAGGCTTGCAGCTCAGCACCCTTGAGGGTACGAAGCCCATTGCTGTGCAGTTCGTCGCGGTGCCGCTTGACGGTGCTGTTGACGGCCTCTGCGGGCACCTGGAAGTACTGCGCGACACCCTCTGTGGACAAGTGGGTTCCGTCGGGTAGCAACCGCAACGCCCGGACCTTCTCCAGGACGTCGACGCGTCCCACGTGGTCGGCGCGCAGGGTGCGCGATTCCAGTAGAGCGACTTCGGATGGCATGGTCGGCCTTCCGTTCGTGGTCGGTGATGCATGACTTGGACGCCCTGTCCCCGGGCCGCAGGGGTGGAGGTCCGCTCATCTACGCCACTGACTCGATGACCGGTCCCTTGTACTGCGACCGGCAATCCCCGAATTCACGAAAGGTACGACGCCACTAACCCCAGTTGCCTCCACGCGCAGGGACAACGAGCGGACTTTCGTACAAGTCACGCATCCGGGGAACGCGTGTTGGGAACAAACGTTTCGCCCGGACCCGGCCGCCAAGCCGCCTGCCAAGCCGCCCGCTAGACCGTCCGATCCCGCGCCGCGAAGAGGCCCACCGCCAGGGCCGCCGCGCACACGCCGAGGACGAGGGCGATCGGGATCGTCCAGCCGCCCGTCGCCTGGTGGACCGCGCCCGCGGCCAAGGGCCCGACCGCGGCCAGGAGGTAGCCGACCGTCTGGGCCATGCCGGAGAGACGGGCGGCCGTCTGGGCGTCGCCCGAGCGCAGCACGATCATGGTGAGGGCCAGGCCGACCGCGCCGCCCTGCCCGATGCCGAGGACTCCCGCCCACAGCCAGGCCCCGCTGACCGGCGCGATCATCAGGCCCGCGTAGCCGGCCGCGACCAGGGAGGTGACCAGCACGATCAGGGGTCGCTGGCTGCGCATCCGGCCGGCCAGGAGCGGTACGGCGAAGGCGCCCGCCACCTGGATCAGGTTGTTGAAGGCGAAGATCACGCCTGCCGTGGAGCGGCTCATCCCATGGTCGGTGAAGATCGTCGGCATCCAGGCGATCAGCACGTACGACCAGAGCGACTGGAGGCCCATGAAGAGGGTGACCTGCCAGGCGAGAGCCGAGCGCCACACGCTCTTGCCAGTGGCACCGGAAGCGGAGCCGGGACCAGTACCGGAGCCGGACCGGGTGCTCGTGACCCGGACCTCATGTCCCGTACGTCCGCGGGCGATCAGCACCTGCGGCAGCCAGGCGACCGCCGCCAGGACCGCGAGCAGGGACCACACCGCGAGCGAGGCCTCCCAGCTGCCGCCGAAGGCCTTCTCCAGCGGCACCGAGGACGCGGCCACCAGGGTCGCGCCCGCGATCATCGCGCCGGTGTAGACCGATGTCATGGACGCGGCCCGGTCCGGGAAGTCCCGCTTGATCAGACCCGGCATCAGCACGTTGAGCAGGGCTATCGCCGTGCCGACGAGTACGCCGCCGCCGTACAGCGCCACCGTCGAGGGCGCCACCCGCACCAGGATGCCGACGGCCAGGAGGAGCAGGGCGAACAGCAGGACCGGTTCGCTCCCGAAGCGGCGGGCGAGCCACGGTGCGACCAGGGCGCCGAGCCCGAGGAAGAGCACGGGGACCGAGGTCACCAGGCTGCTCGCCGTCGAGGACAGGCCGAATGACTGGCTGATGTCGCTCACCAGCGGCGACACACTGGCCAGCGCCGCCCTCATGTTCAGCGACGCCAGGACGATCCCGATCAGGAGCACCACCGGATGCGCCAGCAGCGCCCGCCGCGCGGCGGCGCCCTGGGGTGAGGGCCGTACATCGGCCTCGGCATCGGGCAACAGCAGGTGA
Organism: Streptomyces sp. CB01201; assembly: GCF_002803085.1. GTDB lineage: Bacteria > Actinomycetota > Actinomycetes > Streptomycetales > Streptomycetaceae > Streptomyces > Streptomyces hundungensis. The sequence continues at coordinate 273,356 of NZ_NNBJ01000006.1, forward strand.
TCGGTATCCGGGCGTGACAAAACAGGCACCTTTCTCGATGTCGGAGCTTGACCGTTGGGGAGGGAGGAAGGAAGGGAGGAAGGGAGGGAAGTGGACGCGGGGCGGCGGGCGGGGAGCCGCTGCCGGGCGGTGGTCGGCCGGCGGGGCTCAGGCCTCCCGCCGTGCCGCCACCGCCCGTACGGCCTTAAGCGGCTTGCGCAGGAGTTCGCGGACGGCGCGTTCCGCGGCCGCCGGGTCGCCGCTCTCGATCGCGTCGACCAGGCCTTCGTGGGTGTCGAGGTCGATCGGCGGCATCTCCTCGTCGCGCAGCGAGGTGATGAGGCTTTCGTGCACCTGTACCGAGAAGAACCGGTAGACCTCGATGAACGCCGGGTTGTGGGTGGCCTGCACCACGCCCAGGTGGAACGCCATGTCGGCGTCGGCGGCGCGGTCGCCGTGCTCGCGCAAGGTCTCCAGGGCGCCCCGCAACGCCACCAGGTCGGCGGTGTCCCGGCGTTCGGCGGCGAGCCGGGCGGCCTCGGCCTCCAAGGCGACGCGGAGTTCGAGTACGTCAAGGGTGTCGGCGGCGCGGATGCCCTGGAGGACGGCGGAAGGATCGGCCGTCGAGCGCACGAAGGTCCCGTTGCCCTGGCGGGATTCGAGCAGCCCCGCATGCACGAGGACGCGTACCGCCTCACGGACCGTGTTGCGGCCGACGGCCAGCTGCTCGGCGAGTTCGTGCTCCGTCGGAATGCGGTCGTCGACCGCCCACTCGCCATTGGTCAGCTGGGCTTTCAGCTGATCGACCACGGTGTCCACCAGGGACTGCCGTCCCGCCGTTCTGAGAGCCACGCCGCCCACACTCCATTCACCCGGTTGCCCAGTCATCCTACAACTGCGGCGCCGGCCCACTTCACCGCGCCGGGACGGCTTTTCATGTGGTGCTCAGGGTTCCGGTCCATCATCTAGGGATGACGACCCTGCTCCACCGCGGCACCGAGCGCTCGCGGCCGGTCCGTTCCTGGGTGCGTTCCACACCCGGGACCCATATCTGGCTGCTGGCCATCGCGATCACCAGCCTCGTCATCCAGCTGTCCACGCAGGCCCTGGAACGCTTTCTGCTGCACCGCAACAGCAGCAACATCCACGAGCTGACCCGGCACCCCGTCCAATCCCTGTTCACCAGCGCGTTCTGGATCGAGAACCCGTCCTCGCTGCTGCTGTACCTGGTGATGTTCGAGGTCATCCACGGCACGGTGGAGCGCTGGCTCGGCACGCTGCGCTGGCTGTGCACGGTCGTGGTGGGGCATGTGGTGGCGACCCTGATCAGTCAGGAGTACGTCCTGTGGTCGATCCAGAACCAGCATCTGCCCAAGCGGCTCGCGCACGCCATGTCGCACGTCGTGGACATCGGGGTCAGTTACGGGCTGGCCGCGGCGGCGGGCATTCTCGTCTACCGGCTGCCCCGCCCCTGGCGCTGGCTCTACCTCGTGGGTGTGCTCGCGTTCTTCGGAATCCCGCTCGCCACCGGCGGTACGTACACCGACCTCGGCCATGTGACCGCGCTGCTCATCGGCTTCGCCTGCTGGCCGCTGACCCGGGGGGTGCCGGACCGTAATTCGTTGGCGCCCAACGGCCGTGCCGGGCACAGTGGTTGAGGCAACCGCGCACGCGAGGAGCGGCCCCGCCGCACGGGGGACGAGTCGGGGCGGGGCCGCGCGGGGCAGGCATCGGAGCAGCACCGACGGCTCCGACGGGCCGCCCGTGCGCGGTTGCCGGGGGCGGCCGCTTCGAGCGCGCGTCAGCGCGAGGCCGCCCCTCTGACATGGGTAAGGGGCGCCCGCAGTGGCGGACGCCCCTTACCCGTGCCCTGATCTGACCCTGATCTGATCAGCTTCGGCCGAGCAGCTGTTCCAGGACCACGGCGATGCCGTCGTCGTCGTTGGACGCGGTGATCTCGTGCGCCACGGCCTTCAGTTCGTCGTGGGCGTTGGCCATCGCCACCCCGTGCTGGGCCCAGCCGAACATCGGGATGTCGTTCGGCATGTCCCCGAACGCGATCGTGTCCGCTGCCTTGCAGCCGAGCCGGCGCGCGGCGAGCGAGAGCCCGGTCGCCTTGCTCAGGCCGAGCGGAAGCAGTTCCACGACGCCGGCTCCGGCCATGACCACGTCCACCAGGCTGCCGACGACCTGGCGGGTGATCTTCGCCAGGGCGTCGTCGTCGTACCCGGGATGCTGGATGTAGACCTTGTTCAGGGGGGCCGACCACAGCTCGGTGAGGTCCTCGAAGGAGCGGACCGGGAGCGGGCCCTCCTGGACCTGGTAGCCGGGGCCGACCAGGACGTCGCCGTCGATGCCGTCGCGGCTCGCGGCGAGCGCGAGCGGGCCGATCTCGGCCTCGATCTTGGACAGGGCGAGCCCGGCGAGCTGGCGGTCCAGGGTGACCGAGGTCAGCAGCCGGTGTTCGCCGGCGTGGTAGACCTGCGCGCCCTGGCCGCAGACGGCGAGCCCGTCGTAGCCGAGGTCGTCGAGGATGTGACGCGTCCAGGGGACCGCCCGGCCGGTCACCACGATGTGCGCGGCGCCGGCCGCCGTGGCGGCGGCCAGCGCGTCGCGGGTGCGCTGCGAGACCGATCCGTCGGTGCGCAGCAGCGTCCCGTCCAGGTCGGTCGCGATCAGCTTGTACGGGAACGGGCGCCCCACGGCGGTACTCACTTGGCGATCGGCTCCAGGAACTCCCGGCCGCCCAGATACGGCCGGAGCACGGCCGGGACGCGCACGGTGCCGTCGGCCTGCTGGTGGTTCTCCAGGATCGCCACGATGGTGCGCGGGACCGCGCAGAGCGTGCCGTTCAGGGTGGACAGCGGGGCGACCTTGCTCTTGCCGTCGCTGTTGTCACGCATGCGGACCGACAGGCGGCGGGCCTGGAAGCCGTCGCAGTTGGAGGCCGAGGTCAGCTCGCGGTACTTGCCCTGGGTGGGGATCCAGGCCTCGCAGTCGAACTTGCGCGAGGCCGAGGAGCCGAGGTCACCGGTGGCGACGTCGATGACCTGGAAGGGCAGTTCGAGGGCGGTCAGCCACTGCTTCTCCCAGTCCAGGAGCCGCTTGTGCTCGTTCTCGGCGTCGTCCGGGTGGACGTAGGAGAACATCTCGACCTTGTCGAACTGGTGCACCCGGAAGATGCCCCGGGTGTCCTTGCCGTACGTTCCGGCCTCGCGGCGGAAGCAGGGGGAGAAGCCGGCGTAGCGCAGCGGCAGCTTGTCCGCGTCGATGATCTCGTCCATGTGGTAGGCCGCGAGCGGGACCTCGGAGGTGCCGACCAGGTAGTAGTCGTCCTTCTCCAGGTGGTACACGTTCTCGGCGGCCTGGCCGAGGAAGCCGGTGCCTTCCATGGCGCGCGGGCGGACCAGGGCGGGCGTCAGCATCGGGATGAACCCGGCCTCGGTGGCCTGGGCGATCGCGGCGTTGACGAGGGCGAGCTCCAGGAGCGCGCCGACACCGGTCAGGTAGTAGAAGCGCGAGCCGGACACCTTGGCGCCGCGCTCGACGTCGATGGCGCCGAGCGCCTCGCCGAGCTCCAGGTGGTCCTTGGGCTCGAAGCCCTCGGCGCCGAAGTCGCGGATGGTGCCGTGGGTCTCCAGGACGACGAAGTCCTCCTCACCGCCGACCGGCACGTCCGTGTGGACGATGTTGCCGAGCTGGAGGAGCAGGTGCTTGGCGCGCTCGTCGGCGTCGTTCTGCGCGGCCTCGGCGGCCTTGACGTCGCTCTTGAGCTGCTCGGCCTTCTTCAGGAGCTCGGTGCGCTCGTCCGGCGTGGCCTTGGGGATGAGCTTGCCGAGCGACTTCTGCTCGGAGCGCAGCTCGTCGAAGCGGAGGCCCGAGGACCTGCGCAGCTCGTCGGCGGAGAGCAGGGCGTCGACGAGGGCGACGTCCTCTCCACGGGCGCGCTGGGAGGCGCGAACACGGTCGGGGTCCTCACGGAGCAGGCGAAGGTCAATCACCCCTCCAGGCTACCGGTGTGCGCTCCTTGCACCCCACCGGTATATCCGGTGCGCCCATCGCGCGCGTGTCGCTTTGTCCGTATTGACCGGATTGGGAAACCTGGCCGTGGAATTCCCGGGCCGTCGGTCGGCAGGCGTCAAGGAAATCGGCGCTATTGCCCGGAAAGGGGCGCCTGTCGGACCGTCGTTGACCGACTCCCTTGCCGTGCACCGGACTTGTCCACAGAAGTGCACAGCGCCGGATACTTATCCACAGGCTGTGTGGAGTGTCTGTGGACTGCGGAAGAGATCATTCCGAAAGCCGCATGCGGGACCCAGGATTCCCCTCCCAAACCCGCTCCACACACTCATTCGGGTGGGAATTGCTCGCTCTAAAGAGTTGATCAATGTAATTGAGGTGACAGAGGATGTCCTGTCGCCCTGTGGACCGATGTGGCGTCACTAGAGGGATTTGTCGACTGTGTCCGGTTGTGTTGTCGACTTACCCACAGGTCGAGAAGCAGGCCTGTGGATAACTTTGTGGACAGCGAAAATCAGCAGGTAGGACCGGTCGTCGGGCAGTGCGGGGCCTGGGGACGACCGTCCCGTCGCCTCCGTCGACTGCTGCTGTGGCACCCCAGTCGAGCGCCGTTGCGCGAACCCGTGCCGAGCGCCGTTACACGGACCCGCGCCGAGCACTCGCACGCACCCGCGCCGAGCGGTCCTACGCGCGCCCGTCCTGGCAGCGGGCCAGCCACTCCGCCGCCTCCACGAACTCTGCGTCCGAGGTGCCCGGCCGCAGCGCCCGTACGTCGTCGAGCGTCATCTCCGCCCTCGGGTACGAGCCGAGGAAGCGCACCTCGGGGCAGATCCGCCGGAGCCCCATCAGTGCCTCCCCCACCCTGCGGTCCGCGATGTGGCCCTCGGCGTCGATGGCGAAGCAGTAGTTGCCGATGCCCTGGCCGGTGGGCCGGGACTGGAGCAGCATCAGGTTGACCCCGCGCACCGAGAACTCCTGGAGCAGTTCGAGCAGGGCGCCGGGGTGGTCGTCGCGCTGCCACAGGACGACCGAGGTCTTGTCCGCGCCGGTCGGCGCCGCCGGGCGGGCCGGGCGGCCGACGAGCACGAAGCGGGTCTGGGCGTTGACCGCGTCGTGGATCTCGGTGATCAGCGGCTCAAGGCCGTAGGTCGCCGCCGCGAACTCGCCCGCGAACGCCGCGTCGTAGCGGCCCTCCTGGACCAGGCGGGCGCCGTCCGCGTTGGAGGCGGAGGACTCCCAGAGCGCCTCGGGCAGGTTCGCCTTCAGCCAGTTGCGGACCTGGGGCTGGGCGGCCGGGTGCGCGGTGACGGTCTTGATGTCGGCGAGCGTCGTGCCCGGGCGCACGAGCAGCGCGAACTTGATGGAGAGCAGTACCTCGCGGTAGATCATCAGCGGTTCGCCCGAGACCAGCGCGTCCAGGGTGGCGGTGATGCCGCCCTCCACCGAGTTCTCGATCGGGACCAGGGCCGCGGCCGCCTCCCCGCTGCGGACCGCGTCCAGGGCGGCCGGCACGGACACCATCGGGACCAGTTCACGGGTGGCGGCCTCGGGGAGCGTGCGCAGGGCGGCCTCGGTGAACGTGCCCTCGGGACCCAGATAGGTGTATCGCGTGGCGGACATGCACGTCACACTAATGGCCCGAAGTCACGGGCACCCACCGCTCCCCGCGAGCGTCCCACCGGGCGGCCCCGCCCGCCGGACCGGCCGACCGCGCCCGCTCGGTGTCCCGGCCCGGCCGTCACGACTCCAGAAGCCGCTGGCCCACGTACTCGCCGGCCCGCGGCCCGCCCGGCACCGCGAACAGGCCGCTCGACTCGTGCCGCAGGAACGCGGAGAGCGCGTCCCCGCGGTCGAGCTTGCGCTGGACCGGTACGAAGCCCTTGAGCGGGTCGGCCTGCCAGGCGACGAAGAGCAGTCCCGCGTCGGGGGTGCCGTCCGCGGCGATGCCGTCGTGGAAGGAGAAAGCGCGCCGCAGCATGGCCGCGCCGCCGTTCTGTTCGGGGGCGGCGATGCGGGCGTGGGCGTTCAGCGCGATGACCGGTTTGCCGTCCGGACCGAACTTGTCGAGCTGCATCTTCGTCGTCTCGGAACCGCCCGAAAGAGGTGCGCCGTTCGACTTCTTGCGGCCGACCGCCTGCTCCTGTTCGGTCAGCGGCAGCTTCTCCCAGGTGTCGAGCAGCATCCGGATGCGGCGTACGACGGCGTACGAGCCGCCCGCCATCCACGCCGGCTGTGCGGTGTCGGGGACGAAGATGCGCTGGTCGAAGTCGGCGTCGGTGGGCTTGGGGTTGTTGGTGCCGTCGATCTGGCCCATCAGGTTGCGGGCGGTCAGGGGCTTCGCGGTGGCGCCCGGCGTGCGGTTGAAGCCGTTCATCTGCCAGCGCACCTTGGCCGCCGAACCGGCGTCCTGCTGGATCGCGCGCAGTGCGTGGAAGGCGACCAGCGCGTCGTCGGCGCCGATCTGCACCCACAGGTCGCCGTTCGAGCGCTGGGCGTCCAGTTGGTCGGAGGAGAAGTCGGGCAGCGGGTCCAGCTGGCTGGGGCGCCGGTCGGTCAGCTGCGTACGGTCGAAGAAGCTGTGGCCGAAGCCGAAGGTGACGGTCAGCGAGGAGGGACCGGCGTCCAGGGCGACGCCGGTGTCGGCGCTGCCCGTGGGCTCGCCCGCCATCAGGGCCCGGGCCGTGGCCGACCAGCGCCGCATCAGGGCGGCGGCCTCCTTGCGTCCGGCGCCGGGGGCGAGGTCGAAGGCGATGAGATGGCCGGTGGACTGAAGCGGAGTGGTGATCCCCGCTTGATGTTTCCCGTGAAACATCACCTCCGTGGAACCGACCGAGGCCAACGGGCTGGTGTCGTCGGGGCCTTCGACGGCCGCGTAGGCCGCGGCCCCGCCCGCCGCACCGAGCGCCAGACCGCCGACGCCGACCGCGCCCACGGTGCCGAGCAGCTTGCGCCGGGAGATGTCGGGGCCGCCGGACTCGGGGGAGGCGTCCCGGGTCCGCGCGGCGTTCTCGGCGTTCTTGGTCTCGCTCATGTCAGTTCAACGTCCCGCTCATGTCAGTCGACTCAGCCGATCTTGACGTTCTTGTCCACGGTGGTCTCGTCGATCTCGGAGGTGCGTACGGTCACCGAGATCTGCCAGTCGCCCGCCATCGGGAGCTGTACGCCGCTCGCGCTCCAGTGTCCGGTGGTGACGTGGTCGGGCACGACGGGCAGCGGGCCGACCGACTTCGCGGCGAGGGTGAAGGCGACCTTCACCTCGGGCGCGTCCTTGGGCTTGCCGGCCGGGTCCTGGAGATAGATGTGCAGGTCGTTGGCGCCGGTGCGACCCGGGTCGAGGGTGAGCTCCACGGTGCCCTTGCCGTTCTGGCCGCCGGTGTCGAAGGGCAGCCGGATGTCGACCGGCCGGTCCGCGACGGCGACCTGGGAGCCGGCCTTCGCCCGGTCCACGGCCTGCTGGGTGCGGGCGGGCTCGGTCTGGGTCAGCACGGTGGTGACGGCGAGCAGCACCACGGCGACGCCGGCTTCGGCGAGCACGGTGCGGCGCAGCCCGGTCCGCTCCGGGTCGGCGTCGCGGATCCGCTTCTCGCGGGCGGTGCTCATCGCGGCCTGCTGGCGCGCGAGTTGGGCGGCCCGCTTGGTGTCCTTGCCGTCGTCGGGCACGGTGACGGGCTCGGGCTCGGCTTCGCCGGACCGCTGCTCGACGATGGAGGCGGCCTCGGCCTCCGGGGCGGTGTGCTCGGACAGGCGCGCGGTCCAGCGGCGCGATACGGAGGCCGTGGCGACCAGGACGGCCACCAGGCCGACCTTGACGAGCAGCAGCTGACCGTAGGCGGTGTCGACGAGCGCGGACCAGGTGCCGACCTGCCGCCAGGACTGGTAGACACCGGTCGCGGCGAGGACGGCCACGCTCCAGAACGCGATGCGCGAGAAGCGCAGGACGGCCGCGCGTTCGATGCCGGGGGCGCGGAAGAGGACGACGAGCAGGGTGGTGAGGCCGCCGAGCCAGGTCGCCACGGCCAGCAGGTGCAGGACGTCGACGGGCATGGCGATGCCGGGTTGCAGGCCCGTGGAGGCGTGCTCGGCGAGCGCCCAGGTGGCCGCGAGTCCGGCGGCGACGACGGTCCCGCCGATGGCCAGGCCGAAGGTGAGGTCCTTCTTCTCGGCCTCGTCCTCCCGTTTGGCGTACGCGCCGAACAGGACGGAGACGAACAGCGCGGCGGCGCCGAGCAGCAGCAGCCGGGAGATGAGCGCCGCGCCCGGCTTGGTCTCCAGGACGGCCCGCAGCCCGTTCAGGTCGAAGGCGTCGGAGAGTTTCCCGGAGCCCGTGTAGGGGGTGCGCAGCAGCAGCATCGCGAGGGTGGCCGCGGTCATGGTGAGCCAGCCGCCGACGACGACGCGCTGCACCGGACCGACCGTGGCGCCGCGCCGCCAGCAGGCGAGCACGAAGGCCGCGCCGCCGGTGAGCAGCACGAAGCCGGCGTACGCCGCGTACCGCGCGATGCCGTACAGGACGCCGACGAGGCCGCCGCCCACCTCCTGGCTGGGGACGACCGCGGCGGTCGCGGAGGGGGCGCCGATGGAGAAGGTGAAGGCGCCGGACACGGGGTGGCTGTCGGCGGAGATCGCCTGCCAGGCCACCGTGTAGGTGCCGTTGGGGAGGCCGGTCCGCAGCCGGACGCCGTACTTGACGATGTCCCCGCTGCACAGGTTGACCAGTTCGGCGGTGTCGGAGCGCTTGCCGGTGGGGTCCAGGACCCGGATGGAGTTGGCGTCCAGGGCGACGCCCTCGGAGAAGGTGAGGGAGACCTGGGCCGGGGCGGTCGCGACCACCGCCCCGTCCTTCGGGTCGCTACCCGTCAGTGCGGCGTGCGCGGACGCGGGCACGGCGCCCGCGAGGAGCGCGCCGAGCAGCGCCACCGTGACGAGGAGCAGCCGGGTCAGGCTGCGGCGCGTCAGGGTGTGAAGGGGTGGGGCGGTGGCCGTCATGTCAGTCCCTCAAGTCCCTCTGGATGCCTCAGTGGTGCTTCGGGTTGTAGGTCGCTTCCTTGACCGGCAGGTCGACCTTGACCGGGTCGGCCTTCTCGAAGTGCAGCTCGACGGTGACCTTCTGGCCCTGCTTCGGCTTCGTCTTGAGCCCCATGAACATGATGTGGTTGCCGCCGCGCTCCAGGTCCAGCTCGCCGTTCGCGGGGATGTCGAAGGACTTCACCTCCTGCATCTTCTGGTCCTTCGTCTCGTGGATCGTGATGTCGTCCGACAGGTCGCTGGTGACCTTGGTGAGCTTGTCGGCGGTCTTGCTGTCGTTCTTGACGACGAGGAAGCCGCCGGCCATGTCGCTGGTCGGCTGCGGCATGAACGCATCGCTCACCTGGAGCTTCGGCTTGGCATCCGCGCTGTCGGAGCAGCCCGCGAGGGCCAGCCCGGCGGACAGGGCTATGACGGCGGCGACGGTCGGGCGGACGGCACGGGTGGTGCGGCGGTTCACGGGTTCTCCCCCTTGATGATCTTCGGCAGGTCCTTGGTGTAGTCGGCGACGGTGGCGTCCTCGCCGTACAGGACGTAGCCCTGGTCGGTCTTGGGGGAGAAGGCGATGACCTGGGCCCCGTGCATCGAGACGACCTTGCCGTCCTTGTCCTTGGTGGCCGGGTCGATGCCGATGCCGATCGAGCGGGCGCCCTTCTGGATGGTGGCGAAGTCGCCGGTCAGGCCGATGAAGGACGGGTCCTGGCCCTTGAGCCACTGGCCGAGCGAGGCGGGGGTGTCGCGGTCCGGGTCGGTCGTGACGAAGACGACCTGGAGCTTGTCCTGGTCGGCCTTGGGCAGCGACTTCTTGGCGACGGCGATGTTGCCCATGGTGAGCGGGCAGACGTCGGGGCAGTGGGTGTAGCCGAAGTAGATGAGCGTCGGCTTGCCCTTGGTCTCGGCGCGGAAGTCGAACTTCTTGCCGCTGGTGTCGGTGAGGACGAAGTCGGGCTTGGTGAACGGCCGGTCGAGCAGCGTCGCGGCCTGGGTCTTCGCCGAGGCGGACACGTCGGCGACGGGGCTCTTGGAGCCGCTGTCGCCGCTGCCGCCGCACGCGGTCAGGGTGAGCGCCGCCGCCGCAGCCAGAGCTGCGGCGGTCAGCGCGGTCTTGGTGCGCATGAGGTGATTTTCCGGTCTTTTCCGGTGGATGGGGTGCAGGTGCGGGGTGCGCGTTACGCGGAGCGGCGGCGTCCGGCGAATACGCCGAAGGCCACCCCGGCGACGCCGACGACGATGCCCACGACGGCGAGGATCCGGGCGGTGTTGTCGGTGTCCGACGACGAGGAGGACGAGGCCTGGGTCTTCTGGCCGGACGCGCTCTTGTTGTCGGCGGTGGGCGCCGCGTCGTCGTCCCCGCCGGCCGCGGCGGCGGTCAGCTGAAGGGTGGGAGCCGGGTTGGCGGGCTCGGGCGCGCCCTTCTTGGCCTCCTCGATCCAGCGCACGACCTCGTTGTTGTCGTACGTCTGGAGCGCCTTGAAGACGAGCTGGTCGGTGTCGGTGGGCAGTGAGCCGATGGACAGCGGGAACTTCTGGAACTGGCCGGACTCGATCGCCCCGCCGCTCCAGGTCACCTTGGTGACGGCCTCGTTGATCTGCTTGCCGTGCACGGTCAGGGGCTTGTCCAGCTTGGACTTGGTGACCTCGACGTTCCAGCCCGGGACCGGCTGCGGCATGACGGACGCCAGCGGGTGGTCGGTCGGGAAGTTGACCTCGACCTTGACCGTCTTGGCGTTGTCGCGCTCGTTGGGCACCTTGAAGTCGACGACGGCGTAACCGCCCTTGGCGGCCGCCCCCTCGGGCTGGACGGTGACGTGGGCGAAGGCCGTTCCCGAGAGCAGCAGGACGGAACCCGCCGCGATCGAGGAGACGACGGCGACACGGGTGCGCGAACGGGCAGCGTTCATGGCAGAGACACTCCAGTGAGCAGGAAGGGTGGGGACGTCCACCGCGCACGGGTGCACGGGGACCCGCGACACCACTCCTGCGGTACGTGAGGGGAGTGGGCCGCGTTCAGGCTGCGAGGGCGTACGCCGGGGGCGGGCCGCGCCTGATCACCGAGTGCTGAAGTGCCGCCCCGGGCAGGGGCAGCGCCGCGCGGGGATCCGTGCCGGCCGCGCGCGGGCGCCGGCCCGCGGCGGACAGGAGCCCGGCACACAGGGCCGCCGCGAAGGACAGGGCCCGGCGCAGGGAGCGTACGGAGGCGGCCTCGGCCGCGGTCGTGACGGACTCGGCGGCCAGTCGCACCGCCCCGAACAGGGCGGCCTCGCCGCGCCGCAGCAGCCAGCCGGTGGCGAGCGCCGCCAGCAGATGGCAGAGCAGCATGGGCAGCGTCGGCAGCAGCGAGGCGGCGAGCGACGCGGAGCCGGTGCCGGAACCGCTCGGGACCGGCATCATCCCGGCCATGTGGGACATGCCGGGCATCGCGGCATGGCCCGCGACCCGGGTGGGGTCGATGCCCGCGTCCGTGACGATGCGCCGGGCGTCCGCCGCGCTGAGCGGGGCGGCGCCGTTTCCGCAGAGCAGCTTGGCGGCGAACTGGACCACCGGGAGGTCCCCGGTGGACCCGGTGCCGGCGGCGGAGGCCGTGTGCTGGCCGACGCCGAACAGGGTGTGCAGGCCGAGCTGTCCGGCCGCGAGGGCGCCCGCGATCGGCGCGAGCGAACGCTCGCGCCCGGCGAGCGGTGCCACCACTGCGAACACCCCGAGGAAACCGGCGAGCAGTGTCCACCACGGGACGCTCGCACAGGCCGCCATGACGTGTCCCATCGCGGACAGCACGACGCAGACCGCGGCGAACACCGCGGCCCGGAGCAGCCGGAGACCGGCGCCTGCTGGGGCGTGGGGGGTAGACATGGCGGGGCCATCATCGCACTGCGCTTACCCGCTCCATACGGCAGGTCCGGAAGGTCGTCTTTGATACGGGGCGGGGGTTCCGGTGAAGCGGAGGGGAGGCGTCCGGGGTGCTTTACACCGGCGTGCGGGGCGCGTACATCCGCCGAATGGGCGCCATCACGTCAAGAGGTGGCTTACCAAGGGGTAGTTGCGGCAATACTGCGCCCGTAGAGAGAAGGCCTTGTCGAGCCGCAGCCAGGAGGCTGGAGCATGAGCATCTGGTGGTCTCTCCACTTGCGGCGCGAGGCTGCGAGCGTTCCGCTCGCCCGTCGTCTCCTGCTCGGCACGATGGAGACCGCCGGGGTCGATCCCGACATCTCCTACGACCTGTCGGTCGCCCTCAGCGAGGCGTGCGCCAACGCGGTCGAGCACGGCGGGGACCCGGTGCCGGACAGCGCGTCGGCGGCCTACCGGGTCACCGCCTACCTCGACGGCGAGAAGTGCCGCATCGAGGTCGCCGACTCGGGGCCGGGCTTTCCCGCGCGGCGCGGCCGGCGTCCCGCGCTCGCGGCCAGAACGGGCACCCTGGCCGAACACGGCAGGGGCCTCGGCCTCATCGAACAGCTCGCCGACCATGTGCACTTCAGGAACCGGCCCGGCCGGGGCGCGGTGGTCAGCTTCGACAAGATCCTGAAATGGCGCGAGGGCGCGCTGCTCAAGGTGTCCTGAGCGGCGCGCCCCCGGCGCTGACGGACGAGCCGGCCGACAAGAGCCGAATCAGGCCTGCTTGACCTGGGCCATCCACGCCTCGACCTCGTCCGAGCGGCGCGGCAGCGCGGCGGAGAGGTTATCGTTGCCGTCCTCGGTGACCAGGATGTCGTCCTCGATCCGGACGCCGATGCCGCGGTACTCCTCGGGCACGGTCAGGTCGTCGGCCTGGAAGTAGAGACCGGGCTCGACGGTCAGGCACATACCCGCCTCCAGGTCGCCGCCGACGTACGTCTCGGTGCGCGCGGCCGCGCAGTCGTGGACGTCCATGCCGAGCATGTGACCGGTGCCGTGCAGGGTCCAGCGGCGCTGGAGGCCGAGCTCCAGGACCTTGTCGACGTCCAGGTCGCCGAGCAGGCCCCACGAGACGAGCTTCTCGGCGAGCACGCGCTGGGCGGCGTCGTGGAAGTCGCGGTAGGGAGCGCCCGGCTTCACCGCCGCGATGCCCGCCTCCTGGGCCTCGTACACCGCGTCGTAGATCTTGCGCTGGAGCGGCGAGAAGGTGCCGTTGATCGGCAGGGTGCGCGTGATGTCGGCGGTGTAGAGCTCGTTGGTCTCCACGCCCGCGTCCAGGAGCAGCAGGTCGCCGGAGCGGACCTCGCCGTTGTTGCGCACCCAGTGCAGGGTGGTGGCGTGCGGGCCCGCGGCGCAGATCGAGCCGTAGCCGATGTCGTTGCCCTCGACGCGGGCGCGCAGGAAGAACGTTCCCTCGATGTAGCGCTCGCTGGTCGCCTCGGCCTTGTCGAGCACCTTGACGACGTCCTCGAAGCCGCGGGCGGTCGAGTCGCAGGCCTTCTGCAGCTCCGCGATCTCGAACGCGTCCTTCACCAGGCGCGCCTCGGACAGGTACACGCGCAGCTCTTCGTCGCGCTCGGCGGTGACCTTGTCGGTGAGCGCGGCTTCGATGGCCGCGTCGTGGCCCCGCACGTTGCGGACCGGACCGGTTGCCTCCGCGAGGGCCCCGGCCAGCTCGCGGACGTCCTTGGCGGGCAGCCCGAGCAGCTGCTCGGCCTCGGCCAGGGAGTGGCGGCGGCCGACCCACAGCTCGCCGGTGCCCGAAAGCCAGAACTCGCCGTTCTCGCGGTTGGAGCGGGGCAGCAGGTAGATCGTCGCCTCGTGCCCGTCCTCGGTGGGCTCCAGGACCAGGACGCCGTCCTCGGTCTGATCACCGGTGAGGTACGCGTACTCGGTGGAGGCGCGGAAGCTGTACTCGGTGTCGTTGGAGCGGGTCTTCAGGTTGCCCGCGGGGATCACCAGACGCTCGCCCGGGAAGCGCCGGGAGAGCGCGGCGCGACGGTCGGCGGTGTGGCCGGCCTGCGCGATCGGCTCCAGGCCGCGCAGCTCGGTGTCGGCCCAGCCGGACTTCATGTTCTCGGCCAGCTCGTCGGAGACGCCCGGGTACAGGCCGTTCTTCCGCTGCTGGATCGGCTTCTCGTCGGTGGTCTCTTCCGGGGTCGCCGGGGCGAGCTCCTCTGACACGTCTGCTCCTTGGTACGACACTGGGCCGCCTTCCATCGTACGGGTGTGCGGAAGGGGGTCCAGGGTCCTAGTGCCTCTTACCGGGGCGCAGGCGTGTCCCTAGGCGAAGCGGGCCGCGAGCATCACCACGTCCTCGGCGCCGTCCGCCTCGTCCAGGCCGTCCGGAAGGACCGTGCGCAGTACGTGGTCGAGCACGGCGTCCGGATCGTCGCGGATCGCCTTGGGGACGCTCGCCGCGGCCGCGTGCAGCCGGGCGAAGGCGCGGTCCATGGGCTCGCCGGTGCGGTGCAGCAGCCCGTCGGTGTAGAGCAGCACCGTTTCTCCGGGGTCGGGCGACAGCTCCACGCTGGGCGCCTCCCAGCAGGCCAGCATGCCGAGCGGCGCCGAGAGCGAGGTCTCCACGAACTCGGTGCGCCGGTCCCCGATGACCAGCGGCGGTGCGTGTCCGGCCCCGGCCAGGACGATCTTGCGCCGGGCGGGCTCGCAGTAGGCGAACAGGGCGGTCGCCGAGCGGGCCGGCTCGGTCAGGCGCAGCAGCAGTTCGAGGTCGGAGAGCACCGCGACCGGGTCCTCGCCCTCCATGACGGCGTACGCCCGCAGGCTGGCGCGCAGCCGGCCCATCGCGGCCACGGCGCTGGGCCCCGCGCCGGTGACGGAGCCGACCGCGAGGCCGAGCGCGCCCTCCGGAAGCGGCAGCGCGTCGTACCAGTCGCCGCCGCCGCGCGGCCCGGTGCGGTGGCGGGCGGCCAGCTGGACGCGGGCGACCCGGGGCAGCCGGCTGGGCAGCAGCTCCTCGGCGACGGTGGCCACATGGGTGCGGGCGCGCTCCAGCTCGATGAGCCGGGCCAGGTGTTCGGCCGCGTACCGGATGTAGAGGCCGGCCAGGTGCCGCTGGCGCTCGACGGGCTCCGCGCTCTCGTCGTACAGCCAGACGGCGGCGCCGAGCCGGCCCGCCGACTCGGCGGCGAGGGGCAGCGCGTAGCTGGCGGCGTAGCCCAGGCGGGCGGCGACCTCGCGGTGGCGGGGGTCGAGCCCGTCGCCCTCCGCCATGAGGTCGCAGCCGCCGTCGGCGCCGGGGAGGCCGTCGAGGATGCGGCCGTACGCGGTGACGCTGCGCGGCACGGTCTCGATGTGGCCGAGGTCGGCGTGGGCGAGCCCCAGGCCCTTGGTGACGGTCGGGCCGAGCCCGTCGGAGGGCTCCAGGACGACCAGGCCGCGGCGGGCGCCGACCAGGGCGGCGCCCGCCTTCAGGAGTTCGTCGAGGGCGTCGTCGAGGACGGTGGTGCGGGCGAGGCGCTCGGTGAGTTCGTGGAGCGTGGTGAGGTCGGAGACCCAGCCGGCGAGGCGGTCCTGGAGCACCGCGCCGGGCGGGGTGTGCGCGACGGGCGAGGGCAGCGGCGCATGAGTGTGCGCGGGGGGCGGAACGGCTGGATCGATTCCAGCCACTTTCGGCAGGTGAGGGGCGCTCATGGCAGCCGGCTTTCCGACTGGTCGATTCTGCGCAATAGCATCGCAAACCCCCATGTCATTCTGCGCCGCTATCAGTGCATCCACATGTACACGCACAAGTGAGGGGATGTCCAGCATTGTCATAGCGGGACTATTGGTGTCCGTGGGGCGTAGAAGTTGGCCAAAAAATGATCCTGGTGGCCCGGTGCTGGGGTCGACTGAGGCCGTTCAACTGTGCGTCGTTTCAACCGCGTTGGGTACGTAATCGGTGTGGTCCGGGGCAGTTGAGGGCGCCTCGGAACCTTGTGGTCGGCCTGAGCGTCTTAAGAGCCGTCCGGCCACGCCCCATCCCCGAGCGGCGGGGTTTTTGTACGCAGGACGGCAAGCGCCACGTACGCGCCACCCTTCGCCATGCTTTAAATGGTTACGGGCAGTGGCCGTCGCAGCCAGTGGTGACCGTCCGTGTTCGGTCCTGGCGGGTGCCCCGTACCGCAGGTTCACAGAGCGAGTACGCGCAGTGAAGAGATGCACACATGGTGTGATGTGGACTCGGCGTTCAACGGAAAGGAACGAGCGCTCATGCGCGAGATCCTCGGAAGGCGACGCAGGTTCCGGTTCCGGCGCAGTGAAAGGGCTGCTCAGCTCGGCGCCGCGCTGACCTGTGCGACCCAATGGAAATGGCCCGTGCTCCCCGGCGTGGGACTGGCCGCGGACGGGCGCGGCTGTGCCTGTCCCGACCCTGAATGCGTGGTGCCCGGGGCGCACCCCTTCGACCCCGTACTGCTCGCGGCGACCACCGACGAGCGCATGATCCGCTGGTGGTGGACGAACCGGCCGGACGCGCCGGTCCTGCTCGCCACCGGCGCCGGAGCACCCTGCGCGATCAGCCTCCCGGCCCTGGCCGGCGCCCGGGCGCTCGCCGCCCTGGACGCCATGGGCGTGCGGCTCGGCCCGGTCGTGGCGACACCCACCCGGTGGTCGCTCCTGGTGGCTCCGTACTCGATGGAGCGCCTGGGCGAACTGCTCTACTCCAAGGACTGGGTGCCCAGTTCGCTGCGGTTCCACAGCGAGGGCGGCTACTTGGTGCTGCCCCCGTCGCGGACCGGCAAGGGGCAGATCCGCTGGGAGCGTCCCGCGTCGGGATCCGGCGGGCCCTGGCTGCCGGATGTGGAGGCGGTGGTGGACGCGCTGGTCGAGGCGAGCACCAGCGCCCCGGACGGCGGGAGCCGGCTGGCGTACTGAGAGCGGGCGGGCCCGGAAACGAGCAGGCGGGAGCCGGGCCGCCCAATGAGCGAGAAGGCGGTCCGGTTCCCGGGCCGCCTTCACTCTTTCGGGTGCGAGCGGGCCCTGGTTGTACGGGAATTGGGCGTGCGCATCACGGGACGCCCGGTTTCCGTGGATATCTTCGGCCCACCATCAGGAATTCCAGGGCAGGCGGGTCCCCTCCATGAATCTCCAGCACCTCCGCGTCGCCGGGCTCACCGCCGTCGTGGTGGGCACCGTGCTGCTGCCGCTCGTCGCCTCCGCGGGGCCGGCCGGAGGACCCGAGCACAAGAGCGCGGCGGATGACGCAAAAAGTTCCCTCGGGGCGGCTCTCGTGCGGATGAACAAGCCACTGGGCCGGGCCGCGCTGGACGCCACCGCCCACTGCGGGCCCGAACTGGTCTCCCCCGAAGGGGTCGAGGCGCAGACCTGTGTCCTGCGGCAGGGGCGTGACACCTGGGCGCGTACCTACTACCGCAATGCCACCGGTCAGGAGTTGCGCGCGGTGCTGACGCTGATGGGCCCGGGCGGGCGGACCGTCGAGACGAACTGCCGGGTCGCGGCCGACGACCAGCCGGATTCCTGCGAGAGCCCGCGGCAGGGCCGGACCGGCGGATCCGCGGACGCGGGGGCGTACTCGGCGATCGCGGAGTTCTCGGGGGCGGGAGAGGACTCACCGCTGCTGCTGCGTTCCGGTAGCAACTCATCGGAACCCGCGGCTCGTTGACCGAACCCGCACATGGAAGGGCCCGGTCGCTGGCGACGGGGGATGCACCAGCGACCGGGCTCTTAGAACGGTAACAAGAGATCGGTCGTTCGCAAATTCGATCTCGGTAATTCGGACACCGATTTACCTGTCAGTACGGGGAGTTGTGACAGGAGTCACCTGTTCCGGGGTCCGAACCGCCTCTTCCGTCACTCTCAGCTGAGGGTCACTTGGCGGTTGGTGAGCCCGCCGCGCGCCCGGCGCTCCTCCGCGGTCAGCGGCTCCTCGCTGGCCAGCGCCCCGGCGAGCCGCTCGGCGAACTCGGCGGCCGGCTTCTCGCACTCCTCGGCGCCCATGTCGCTCGGCAGGTCCCACACCGGCACGGTCAGACCGTGCGCCCGGA
The DNA here is from genome assembly GCF_002803085.1 of Streptomyces sp. CB01201. Classification (GTDB taxonomy): domain Bacteria; phylum Actinomycetota; class Actinomycetes; order Streptomycetales; family Streptomycetaceae; genus Streptomyces; species Streptomyces hundungensis. The sequence goes on from NZ_NNBJ01000006.1 coordinate 291,277, forward strand.
AGGATCCGACGAGACGGGTGCCCTCGCCGAGCGAGGACGTGCCGGCCGCGTGCAGCCGGGCCAGCGCGTCGAGCAGCTTCTCCTCGGCGTGCGGCATGACCCACCGCAGGTGGTTCTTCTCCGGCGTCTCGCACCAGTAGGAGGAGTCGACCGACTTCAGCCGTACGGTCGGGATCGCGGCGGCGTTGGCGCGCTCCAGGGAGGCCGCCACCTCGGTCGCGGCACCCTCCGCGTCCGGCACCCAGAACTCGAAGCCGGTGTGCACCTCGGGCTCGAAGGCCGCGGCCGGGTCGAGCAGGTCCTGAAGGCGTACGCCGTCGGGCTCGGCGCGCTGGGCGGCGACCGGCGAGCCGGGCTCGGCGATCAGTGCGCGCTTGAGGGTGTCGGCCAGGTCGCGGCTGAGGTCGCCGGAGGGGGTGTCGTTCTGGAGGCCGAGCAGTACCGAGCCGTCCTCGCGGCGCAGCGCGGGCCACGCCATCGGCAGCACGGTCGCGAGGGTCACCGCCGGCACGCCCTCGGGCAGGCCGCCCTTCAGGGTCAGCGGGACGGTCGCGGCCGGGACCAGCTCGCGCAGCGCGACCCAGTCGCACTCGCCGGCCAGGCCCTCGAAGGGGCGCTGGACCAGCTCGGTCACGGCGTGCGACGCGGCCCGCCCGTGACAGGCCTTGTAACGGCGGCCGGAGCCGCAGGGGCAGGGCTCACGGGCCCCGACGACCGGGATCTCCCCGTCGCTGATCTGCGGCTTGCCGGCCTTCGCCTGGGGACGCTTCTTGGCCATGGTGGGGCTCTCTCCCGACTGCGGTGGTGCGGTGTCGCTGTGTCGGGCGCGAGCCTAGCCGCACGCACCGGCCCCGGGCGGCCGAGCCGGTTTCCCGGCCCTGCCCCGGAGGCGGTCGGCGTGCCCGCGGACCGCCGCGCACGGCCACGGGCCCGGACCGCGCTCGGCGTGCCCGCGGACCCGCCGCGCACGGCCACGGCTCTGGACCGCGGCCGGCCCCGGTCCGCGGCCGGCCTGCGTTCCCGGTCAGTCCAGGTCGTCGAAGGCGTCCGCGAACTCCAGTGCCGCTCCCGGGCCCGCAACGCGCGTAGCGAAATCGTCGCGGCGATGCCCCGCAAGGAGGATCACCCACACGGTCACCTCGCCGGACGCGCTGTCCCGGACGCCCCAGTCCTGGGCGAGGGCGCTGATGATGTTCAGCCCCCGGCCGCCGCGCGCGGTCACCGAAGGGGTCGCGGGGACCGGTCTGGTCGGGCCGCCCCCGTCCGTCACCTCGACGGTCAGCCGCCCCGCCTTGTCGATCCGCCAGGCCGCCCGGACATCGCCGTCGCCTATGTCCGCCCGCCCCAGCGGCCTGCCGTGCCGGCAGGCATTGCTGAGCAGTTCGGACAGGATCAGTACGGCATCGTCCACGACCGAATCGGACACCCCGCTGCCGAGCAGCTGCTCACGCATCGTGTGTCGTGCCTTGCCCACGCCCGCAGGGCCATGGGGTACGGCCATGCTCGACGACGTGGGCACCTCCTGTGCCACCACCAACGCCACCCCCGAGACCTCCTTCGCCCCACGCCACGGTGTGGATGCCCCAATGGACTGGACCGGAAACCGGCCAACGGGCGACGGGAGACGCATTCGTCACGGTCGAACACGGAGCGAACGCGCCGGTGCACTCCTTGTAAGGACCGTTATGCGCGGCCCAGTTGGGACAGCACCTGTTTCGGGCGGTTGGTGATGATTGCCTCCACGCCGAGGCTTACGCACAGATCCACGTCCTCGGGTTCGTTGACCGTCCAGACGTGCACCCGGTGCCCCGCCCGGTGCAATCGCTCGATGTAGGCGGGGTGGCTGCGCACGATCCGCATGCCGGGGCCGGCGATCCGAGCCCCGGCGGGCAGCCGCCCGTCGCGCAGCCGCGGCGACAGGAACTGCATCAGGTACACGGTCGGGATGTCGGGGGCGGCCGCCGCCACCCGGTGCAGGGACCGCGCGGAGAAGCTCATGATGCGCACCGGGGAGGTCTCACCGGCCGGCGGCGGCTCGGTGAGACCGAACCTCTTGAGGAGGTGCAGGAGGCGCTCCTCGACCTGTCCGGCCCAACGGGTGGGGTGTTTGGTCTCGATGGCCAGCTCCACCCGGCGCCCGGCGTCCGCGACGAGTTCGAGCAGCCGCTCCAGGGTCAGTACGGAGGTGAACTCGCGGTCTCCCCAGTCCGGGCTCTCCTCGCTGTCCTTCCAGGAGCCGAAGTCGAGCGCGGCGAGCTCGGAGAGCTCCAGGGCGGACACGGCGCCGCGGCCGTTGGAGGTGCGGTTGACGCGCCGGTCGTGGACGCAGACGAGCTGTCCGTCGGCGGTCAGGCGGACATCGCATTCCAGGGCGTCGGCCCCGTCCTCGATCGCCTTCACATACGCGGCCAGCGTGTGCTCGGGGGCGTCCTCGGAGGCTCCTCGATGGGCCACCACCTGGACGGGGGCGTGGTCGGGGCGGTGCGGGCTGTGCTGTCGTGCTTGGGTCACCGCGTCATCGTGCCACCGCCGGGCCACAGGTTGGCGCACGAATACACAGCTCCTGCTTACAGTGGCCTGACGTGCGGTGGGAAAAGCTGAGCGGAGGCATCCGCACAGTGCGGGGTCGGATGTCGGACCCGGGTGCACCATGGCTGCGCGGGGTCGGATGTCGTACCCCAGGCGCACCATGGATGTCGCCGAGCCCCACGCCGGTGCCCGGCGGCGACGCCGAGCACCGCCCGCACCGAGCACGCCCAGACCGCCTACCGTCCCCAAGACCCAGTGGATACCGAGGAGAGCAAGCTGTGAGCACCGAGAACGAGGGCACCGCGGTCCCGGCCGTCCCGCCTGCCCCGTCGTCTGCACCTGCTGCACCTCCCGCGCCCGCCGCGGCCCCCGCCGCTCCGGCTGCCGCGCCCGCCGAGGCGGACAAGACCCTGGTCCACGAGCCCGTCCCGCACGGGGAAGCCCACGAGCCCGTCCCGCATGGGGACGTCCCCGAGCGGCCCGCGCCGCGGCCGGAAGGGGCCACCCCGTACGCCGGGTCCGCCACCGAGCCGGTGCCGGCGACGCCGGGAGCCCCGGCCCAGCCGGCGTACGCGGCGCACGAGTCGGCGCCCCCGCAGAGCGGTGGCGCGGGCTGGCCGCCGCCCCCGCCCGTGCTCCCCTCCTACGGAGGCGGCGGCCAGGGCCACGGCGGCGAGCCGTGGGGCGCCCCGCAGCAGCCGGCCCCGCGCAGGCGCGGCGGCGGTCTGATCGCGGCGGTGGTCGCGGCCGCCCTGGTGGCCGGCGGCATCGGCGGCGCGATCGGCTACTTCGCCGCCGACCGGGACGACCACGGCTCGGGCTCCACCACGGTCGCCTCCTCCGACACCCCCAAGGACTTCAAGCGCGACCCGGGCACGGTCGCGGGCGTCGCCGCCAACTCACTGCCCAGCGTGGTGACCATCGACGCCCAGGGCAACGACGGCGAGGGCGGCACGGGCACCGGCTTCATCTACGACAAGGAAGGCCACATCCTCACGAACAACCACGTGGTGGCCTCCGCGGCGAGCGGCGGCGGCAAGCTGACCGCGACGTTCTCCAACGGCAAGAAGTACGACGCCGAAGTCGTGGGCCGCGCCCAGGGTTACGACGTGGCGGTCGTCAAGCTGAAGAACGCCCCGGCCAACTTGAAGCCGCTGTCCCTCGGCGACTCCGACAAGGTGGCGGTCGGCGACTCGACCATCGCGATCGGCGCGCCCTTCGGCCTCTCCAACACCGTCACCACGGGCATCATCAGCGCCAAGAACCGCCCGGTGGCCTCCAGCGACGGCCAGAACTCCAAGGCCTCGTACATGAGCGCCCTCCAGACCGACGCCTCCATCAACCCGGGCAACTCCGGTGGCCCGCTGATCAATTCGGCCGGCGCGGTGATCGGCATCAACTCGGCGATCCAGTCGGCGGGTACGGGCGGTGGCGGCGGCATGGGCCAGTCCCAGGCGGGCTCGATCGGCCTCGGCTTCGCCATCCCGATCAACCAGGCCAAGAACGTCGCGGAGCAGCTCATCAAGACCGGCCAGCCGGTCTACCCGGTGATCGGCGCCTCGGTCGGCATCCAGCAGGGCAGCGGCGCGGCCCCGGGCGGCGGCGCGGACGGCGCGCAGATCTCGCCGCAGGGCAGCGGGAGCCAGCAGCCGATCACCGCGGGCGGCCCCGCGGACAAGGCCGGCCTGAAGCCCGGCGACGTGATCACCAAGTTCGGCGACATGCCGATCGACAGCGGGCCGACCCTGATCAGCGAGATCTGGACGCACAAGCCGGGCGACCAGGTCCCCCTCACGTACAAGCGCGACGGCAAGGAGACGACGGTCACGATCACCCTGGGCGAACGCAAGGGCGACAGCAACTGACCCGCAGCCGGTAGGCTGTAGCCGCTTCCGCCGCCGGCCGGCGGGGCGTGGGTGGGTTGCCCGAGCGGCCTAAGGGAACGGTCTTGAAAACCGTCGTGGCAGCGATGTCACCGTGGGTTCAAATCCCACACCCACCGCAGCAGGTCAGAGAAGTAGCAGGCCAGAGGGCGGGCTCCGGACTCCGGGGCCCGCCCTTTCTGCTCACCCTGTCTCACCTCGCAGCGGGGGTGTACCGCCTCTGACCAGTGCGTGTGGGCCATACGCGGGCCAGAGTCAGCCCCCGTCCTCGGCTTCCAGGCCCGCCTGAATCAACTGGTTGGCGTGGTCCGAAGCCCCCTTCAGGATCTTGGCGTAGAAGCGGTACAGCACGGCGATGCTGTGGCCCGCCCGGTACGCCACCTCTGCCGGATCGACGCCCTGCTTGATCCACAGCGATACGGCGGCATGGCGGAGGCTGTACGGGACGTCCGCCAACTTCGACAGGGCCTCTTTGGGGCTGAGTACGGCTTCGCGCGCCTCGCCCCAGACCTCGCAGTACTCCGTCGACCGGACCCGCCCGCCGCCGGCCGCACGGAACAGCCGACCGTCAGGGGCCGTGCCGTACCGCGCGACGTGCGAGCGCACCATCCGTACGTAGACCGGGGGGATCGGCACGGAGCGCACAGCGTCCCTGGCCCGGTGCTTCAGCCCCCGCGTGTCGTGGGATTTACCGCTGTCCGTCCAGCCTGCCCCGACCTCAGGGTGGCTTTCTGAAACGAGAACCTCGCCCCAGGCGTTCGGCCTGTCCTCAGGCGGCAAAACGAAGTCCTCCTCACGGAGGGCCGCAGCTTCGGCGGGGCGCGTGGCCACGTAGTAGATCGCGCCGTAGAACGCCTCCAAGTGCTCACCGCGAGGGCCCTGCTCGGTCACAGCGGCTAACAGGCTGCGGGCCAGACGCGGTCCTGGAACGTACCGAAAATCCACTTCGTCCGACGTCGTCGGCGCGGCCCAGTCGACCGCGAGGAACGGGTGGCGGGGTAGCAGAGCACGCTCCTCGACTGCATACCGAAAGGCGTTGCTGAGGACCATTCGCTTGCGGATAGCCGTGTTCTCCGCGGCCTTCTTGCCACTCAGCAGCTTGGACAGCGCGTTGTAGGCCGCGCGGACCTGTTCCGGCTTCGCGGCATCGATGACCTTCACGGAGTGAGCCGCGATCCAGTTGAGCGCCTCCCTGATCTCGGTAGGGGCTTCCTCGGAATCGCAACGCAGTACGTACTCACCGGGCTTGGGCTCGACCGCCCGAAAGGCCCATTGGTAGAGAGCCGCCCGGAGAACCTTGGGGTCTGGCTGTCCCTGCTGCGTGACCACGAAGACCGGCGTGACGACGGCGAGCGACTCGGCGATGCTTGCCCGGTGCTTCGCCGCCGCACCCGGCCACTTCATCAGGGCGTACGCCTTGGCGTGCTCGAACCAGGTCGGCATGGCGAGCGCGGCCAACTCCTTCTCAGGGAGCCCGGTTCCCTCGTCAAACCTCTGGCCTTCCCGCAGCGCAGCCATGAGCTGAGATCGTCGCCCATCAGCTTGCGGTTTCGTCTGGTAGCTCTTGGACTGCGACTCGGACCCGACTTTCCAACGCAGCTCCCAGGGTTTCGGGCGTCCGGAGCGGCGGCGGATGGACCAGAAGACGACGTCATACGTGAGCATGTCTCTCCATGAGAGAGGGCCCGCCGACCGGCGGACCCTCCTCGGATAGCAGGGATGGGTTACGCGGCGCGCTGTCCGCAGCGCTCCCACCACTCGTCCAAATCGGCTCGGCTGACACGGAGCTGACCGTTCGGGAGCTTCTGGAGGCGGGGCGCCTGTCCGCGGGCACGCATGCGGTAGAAGGCGGCGCGGCTCATGTCGATCTCTTCGAGCACTTCGCGCAGCTTGAGCATCTTGGGGCGGGCCATGGCTTGGCTCCTATGCGAGGGGAATGAGGCTCGGGGAGGGGAGAAGCGGCATCCAAGTGTGGTTGGCGTCACAATGCTGTGGGTCGCGGCCCATCGCGGCCCAAGGCTGTGACCTGCGGTTTTGTGCGGGGTTTCGGCGGCCTATCGCGGCCCAGGCCACTCCGGGCGTGGGTCGCGATGGACCACGTGGAGGCGCATGGAAAGCCGCAGGTCAGGGGTGTTGGGCCGCGATGGGCCGCGACCCAACGGAATGTGGACTCAACTGCTGAGCGCGATGCCGCTGTACGTTGCGGTCCGCTCCCCCGAAGAGGCCCGGGGGCGGCTGCGATGGAGCTGGGGTACGACGGAGAGCAGGTTGCGGCCGAAGACTTGCTTCGTGCCGTGACTGACGCCGTTGTCCTCCGCCCACTCACGCCAGACGTTCCACAGAGCGTCCACGGGGACGGCGCAGGCGGGGCCGGTGGTGCAGCGTTCGCGGACGAACGCGCTGGTGGGTGAGGCGGTGTCGCGCATGGTGGTGACCGCGTCGCGACTGGAAGCGGGCTCGGTGATCCGGTTGGTGCGCTGAATCCGGGCGAGCCCTTCGAGTGCCCAGTTGAAGATCCCGGGCAGCTCCGCCAACAGGCGGTCCAACAGGGTTGGGTCCTCTTTGCCGAGCCAGGAGACCCGCATGCTGAGCAGGACGAACCGGTTGGCGATGACCCCGGAGGAGTCCCCGAAGTGCGGGAGTTCGTTGGACAGGATCATGAGCCGGGTGGGGAGCTTCCCGGTCCAGGGCTGGCGGTATTTTCGGTCGATATCGATGGTGTCCTCACCGGAGATCGTGAGGAGCCTTTCGACGACCTGTCCGCCGTCCCGGCTGGACAGTCGGGCGTCGGAGATCAGCGCCAGGGACTTCCCGACCAGGGTGGAGAGCCCGAAGTTCGAGCCGAGCCCGGCCAGGGTCGGCCCGGCGAGATTCTCTTTGCCGACCATGGCCTTGAGGATGCGGGCGATGGTGCCTTTGCCGGATCGGGAGGGTCCGACCATGAGCAGGATCTTCTGGAGGTCGGTGCGGCCGGACAGAACGTAGCCGAACCATTCCTGTACTGCGGTGATGGCGTCGGGATCGTCGGGCCACACGTCGGCAAGGAAGCGGTCCCATTCCGGGGCGGTGGCGTCCGGGTCGTAGGCGAAGGGGACGGACACCAGGTTGAAGAACCCGGGGGTGTGCGGGAGTAGTGCCCGGTCCCGGATGCGCAGGAGCCCGTTCTCGCAGGCGACGATCGGGCCGTCATCCTGCTCGCCATTGAGCCACGTCGGGGTGTCGGTGTCGGCGGGCAGGAGGGTGATGGCTCCGAGCGCGTCCAACAGGTTGCTGATCTTCTGCTTGGTGGGTGCCCAGTCGCGTTCCTCGGTCTCGCCCTCTTTGGTGGGGGCCCGGAAGATCGCGTGCTCCAGTCGCTCGTACATGCCGGCGCGTACTTCGTCTTCGTCGATCTCGCGCCAGCAGGTGCCGTTCCACCGCATCCATGAGGCGCGCCAGCGCCGGTAGATGAGCCGTCCGGTCTCGGTCTGCCAGTCGGGCAGCAGACGCCGGGCGACGGCCATCGGGTTGGAGGGTGCGGGCAGTTCCTCTTCCCCAGCCGTGCCCGCCGCTCTGCTTCCAGGCGCGTCGGGCAATGGGGCGGGGCTTGGGGCGTGCTCGGGGGGAAGGGCTGAAAGGACGCCTTCGGCGTCGTCTTTTCGGCCGCCTGTCTCGCGGTCAGGTGGGGCGCAGGCGGCGGTGTGCAGGCCCGTTGGGGTTTCGTGGGGGGTCATCCGGCCCGCCCGCTGCCTTCGCTGAGGCCGTTGGTGACGGCGCGGGCCGCGTAGTCCTCCGGGACCCCCATGCCGACTGTCGCGTCGACGATGTGCCCGGCGAGGATGTCCAGGCCGCAGGGGCCGGGGCAGGCGGTGTGTTGTGCGGCGAGGAAGCGGGCGACGCCGAAGGCCTGGGAGCCGGCGCCCGATTCGGTGTGCTCGCGGATCCTGGACAGGCCGCGTTCAAGTCCGGTGCGGAGGTAGGCGTCGGTGTGGCGGCATCCGGTGGCCACCGTCCGGTCCCACGCGGAGCGCTCGCGTGGGGAAGAGGCCACCCCCTCGCCCGGGGGCGGGGTGGCCTCTTCCCGTGCCGACAGGGCGCGGACGGCGGACGGCAGGAAGATCATGCGTCCCGTGCCGGGGCCGAGCCAACGGGCGTACTGGCTGCGGGATTTGATGTCGATGCCGGGGCGGACGGCGTTGCCGGAGGGCATTGTGCCCCGGTAGATCCAGTGCTGGCCGCGGGTGGTGGGCACGGTCCTCGTGGCGGGCAGGTTGCGCTGTGCCCAGGCGACGGCGGCCGGGGTGTCGAGGTCGACGACGGTGAGCCGCGCGCCGCCCGGGTGGTAACCCACGCCGACGGCCTCACGCCAGGCCGAAGCCCACGCGGGTGAGGCGAGGACGGAAGGCTCGGTGGTGGCGGCGGCCCATGCGTGGCAGGGAGCCGGGCAGGTGCAGGGCCCGGAGGTCTTCATGTTCGGCCGTCCGCCGCACGCGTTGCGGGTGCAGGCGGGGCAGTTGCCGACGGGCACTTTGCCGTGCCGCAGGGGCAGCACAGGTACCCCGGCGGCGGCCAGCGTGAGGGCCACTCGCGCGGGAGGGGTGGGTTGGGTCATGCTGGATTCCTCCAGTTCTGTGATGAGTGCTGGTTGGCAGGGGCGGCCCCGGTTCTTTGGCGAGATGCGGGGGCCGCCCTTGGCGCAGCTAGAACGGGGGCTTCTCGCTGTACTTCGAGTCGTCCGAAGCGCCCTCGCTCCACGGGTCGCCCGGGGCGTCGTTTCCGGCAGGAGCCGCGGGGCGCTTGGCGGCGATATCGACGGTGGTGAAGCGCAGACTCGCGCCGATCTCATCGATCTCCAGCGCGAGCATGGACCGGTTCTCGCCCGCCGGGGTCTGCCAGTTGTGCTGACGGATCCGCCCGAAGGCGACCACTCGCGAGCCCTTGGTCAGGCTGCCCGCGACGTGCTCGGCGAGCTGGCGCCAGGCGGCGCAGCGGAAGAAAGTGGCGGTGCCGTCCGTCCACTTCCCGGAGTCCTTGTCGTAGGTGCGCGGGGTCGCGGCGATCGTGAACTTCGCGAGCGCGGCCCCGGACGGGGTGAACTTGAGTTCCGGGTCGGCGGTCAGGTTGCCGATCACGGTGATGGGGGTTTCTCCGAACGACATCGAGGGCTCCTCAGTGGTGGTTGATGGTGCCGTTGGCGCGGCCGAACAGGCCGGTTGCGGTGATGTTCTGCGTGATCTGGGTGGGCCCCGCACTACGGCGGCGGGCGCCGCCGATCAAGGCGGGGACGCCGATGACGGCGGCGACAAGGAAGGCGCCGGCCGCCCACAGGGCGTGGCTCATGGCGATCAGTCCCGGGGCTGCGTAGGAGAGCCCGATCCCGCCCGCGGCGATGCCGAAGCCGACGGTGGGGGCGAGCAGGGCGGTGGTTTTGGCCCACGCCGGTACCGGCTGCGCCGCGGCGGGTGCGGGCGGCGGGGTGTGGGCGGGGGGCTGGACGTAGGCGAGTGCGCGCTGTCCGCCGGGCAGGGTCACGAGCTGGACCCCGGGCGGAATCTCCTGCGGCAGCATCACGGCCCGCGCGGGCATCGGCTGGTAGGCGAGCGGGTCGGGGTGAAGGGCTTTGGTGGTGATCTCGTACGCAGGGTCATAGGGCACGACATGGCTCCTTCAACAAGACGCTCAGGCAACGTGGTTGAGGGCGGTTGCTATCGCTTCGCACATCGAGCGGATGGGTCCGGCGGCGCCGGTCGCGGCGGTGAAGAACCCGAACAGGAACAGCACCACTGCGACCATCGGGCCGACCGCGCGGTCGCGCAGGAACACGAAGGTGAGCAAGCCGAAGAGAGCGACGGCGGACAGCGTGACGGCCATGAAGAACTCCCCGGGGCAGGCTGGCGGGCGGCGTGGCGCAGGGTGCTGCCCGCCGGGTGTTGGTGACGGTGTGTGGTCGTACTGGCTACTGCCTAGTGGCTACTGGCTACCGGCAAACACCCACGTAGGGGCCCCTGGTGGCCAGTAGGGGCGCGTTCTACTGGCTAGTGGCGAGTTGTCACTAGCCACTAGCCAGTAGCGCTCAGTGAGCTGTCAGGCGTGATCGGGATGGACGTAGACGGAGTGCGGTCCGTTGTCCCGGTAGACCAGCTCACCGCGCTCGGCCGCTGCTTTGAGCGCGTCGCGGACGGCCTGGCGGCTGCGGCCCACGAGGTCGGCGACGGCGGACGGCTTCATGCCTGCCGCGCCCGTCGCGTTGATCGCCTCGATGGCTTCGGGAAGCCAGTCGGGCCCGGTGCCGTCCTGTGCGCGCAGCGCGGACAGGTTCAGGCCCGGCCGGTCCTGTGACGCTTCGGCAGGGGCCGGTTCCGCCGGCTCGGGCCCGAACGCGGCACTGATCATCTCGTCGAATCGCTGCGTGATCGACGCGTCCGCGTCCTGCCACTCCTGGCCGCGCAGCGCGGACAGGTTCAGCCCGCCCCGGCTGCGTCCCGGTGTCTGTCCGGCCGCGGCCGGGGTGGCACCGGGTTGGGCATCGTCGGCGGGGGTGTCGCGCATCCAGGCGATGCGGGCCTGGTCCCAGCGGCGGGCGTAGTCCGGGCCTGCCGCTTTGGCGGACGGCCCGTCCAGCACCGGATGCCGCTCCGAGGTGGCGGCGACGATGTCGGCGATCTGGTGCGGCAGGATCCGCCACGTCTTGAACGGCGCGGCCGGGGATTCCGGTGTGCCCATGAACCCCGAGCCCTTGTAGGGGGCCTGTTCGGGCTTCAGTCCGCGGCTGCCCGGGAACTGCTTGCTCAGGTCCATGCCTTCCAGCTCACCGCCGGTCAACGCGACGCGGACCTTGGCCTCCCGGCGGATGATCAGGTTGCCGACCACCGACCCGGTGGCGCCCAGCGCCGTGAGGACGGTGCGGATGCCCATGGAGCGGAGCATCCGGATCACTTCCATGATCTTCGCGGCGAGCTTGCGCATGGCCTTGTCGTTGCTGGCCAGGATCTCCGCACCCTCGTCGATGACCAGCATGATCTGCGGAATCTCCGGGCTGATCGGCAGGAGATCGGTGTTCGCGCGGGCCATGAGGTCCTGGTAGGCGACCTTGCGGTGTTTGCCGATGCGCAGCACCGCGGTGAGCATCCGGTCGGCCTCTTCGTAGTCCCCGGCCAGCCAGTCAATCCCGGGCCGCATCCCTGTCGGGCCCTGGCCGTTGAGAGCGGGCAGAACCCAGCGCAGGCCGGCGGATCCGGCGTTCAGGTCGATCACGAAGGTCAGGATGTCTGTCGCGCGGGCGAACCCGGCCAGGATGACGTGTACGAGGTTGGTCTTCCCGGACCCGGTCGGGCCGACCGCGAGCGCGCATTGCTCGCGCAGGAACGCAACGATCTCCTCCGCGTTGGTGCGGTACCCCCATGGGATGCCGGTGTGGACCGACAGCGGGCCGTATTCGGCGGGGTAGGGCAGCTCTGTGGCCAGGACGTTGGCGGTGGTGACGTCGATCAGGACGCGGCCCTGGTCGATGCCGGGCAGCGCGGTGGCGGTGCAGCCGTGCGGAAGCCGGGCGTCCGCGCTGAGCTTGGCCGCGTCCGCTGCGATGCGGTGGTAGGTGGTGCCGCCGGCCGGGAGTTCGCCGTCCAGGGTGAAGCCGGTACCCGTGGCCCACATTTCGACCCCGACCACCCGCAGCGTGATCCCGCAGACCCGCTGAATACGGTCGACCCACTCGGCAGCGATCGCCCGGCGCTCCGCCGACAGCTCCAACGCGATCTGCCGCTCGGCCGCGGCAATCGCTTCGTCCTCGCGTGCCTCTTCGTAGAGGGCGGTCGAGCGGGCGCCGGCTCCGATCCCCACGCCGATGGTGGCGAGCGAGCCGAGCGCCGCCCACGACAGCGGGCCCGATGCCATGGCCCACGTGGTCCACCCGGCGCCGACCAGCCAGGCAGAGGCTTTGAAGGCGAGGGTGCGGCCCGCGTTGCGGACCTTCAGTCCAGCGACGGTGTGGCCGAGTGCGCCCGCGGCTCCGACCACGAGGGCCCAGGCGGGCGGCATGCCGGTGGCGGCGCCGGTGGTGGCGATGGCGAGGGCTCCGGTGGTGGCGGACAGGGCGCCGGTCACGGGTCCGTGACCGGCGCTCCAGTCCAGCACCGGGCCACTGCCCGCCTGCTTGTTGTTGGCAGTGGTGGCGCTCATGTCAGACGTTCCAGCCCTTCTCGGCTTCCGGCCCGTTGCGGGGGTCTTCGTGGCGGGCGATGTCCTGCTCGTGGACGCGCTTGAACGTCGGGACCAGTTCCTCGGCCTCTTCCACGGCCTTCATCAGCGCCTGGAACACGCCGGTAAACCCCTCGGCCACCTCCTTCTCCAGGGGGAATTCGGAGTCGGAGCGCTCGGCCAGCTTCTGGAAGGTGTTGGCCACTGCCATCAGCGCCCAGGGCAGGCCGATGACCATGGAGAGGATCTCCATGCAGCCTTCCGGGTCGTAGGAGCCGGCGGCCTGGTACATCTCTTCGGCTACTTCCTCGAACCGGAACCCGGACTGGCCGGGCAGGAACTCGGACATGCGGTCCTCCACAGAAACGGGTGCTTCGGGAACGGGAGTCAGGTGGTCCGGGCGCTCCGCCCAGTCCACGATCTCTTCGGCGTTGTCGTTGGCGGCGGCTTGCTTGTCGGCCGCGTCCTCGGCGTCTGCCAGGTCTTCGCGGATAGCGGCATCGCGCGCGGCTCGCTGGTCACGCGCAGCCCCGGTGATCCGCCGGTACAGGCGCCGCCCGGGGTGGATGAGCCAGGGCAGGCCGAGTTTCCGGCCAAGTGGGCTGGTCAGGCATCCCAACAGGCCCAGGGGCAGGGACAGGAGGGCCGCGAGGATGCGGCGGCCCTGGAAGCGGGCGGCCGAGCGGCGCAGTGCCTTCCTGGCTGCCTGGCGAGCCGGTGCCTTGCGGACAGCGGAACGCTGCCCGGCCAGGGCCTTTCCGGTGTTGGCGTCGCGGCGGGCCCGGTGCTTCGCGATCGCCGCATCCCGCACAGCGCGCGCTTTCCGGCCCGCGCCGCTCAGCATCCGGCCCGCCGGACCGCCGCCCCGACCACGCGAAGTACCCGCTCCGGGGCGGTTGTTTCCGCTGGTGTGGCGGGCGTTGGGCTTGGGGGTGTTGCGGCGGGCATCCGCGATCGCCCGGCGGGCGGCGGTGGTCTGCGCGCGCCTCTCGCCCCGCGACCCGCCGGCCGCCCCATGCCCAGACCGCAGCGCATGGACCTGCGACGCCTTCCGCAGCGCACCACCGGCCGCCCCGGGCCTGTTCTTCAGCCCGGTGGTCTTGTTCAGGGAGCCCGGGCCGCGGTTCTTGCCCGCTCCGAAACGCCCGATCCCACCGGCGCCGGAGCTTCCGCGCTTCTGACCGGGCACGCGGCCCGAACCTCCCGACGTGCGGCGCCCCGCCGAACCGGGCCCGCGACCAGCGGTGTTGAAGCCACCGGCCCGATTCCGGGTCGCGGTGTTGCGCGCGGCGGTGCGGGCCGCAGTGCGGCGCGCGGCCTGCTTGGGGCGGGGGTTGCGGCTGCGGTAGGAGGCGACCGTGCCCAGCACAGCCGCGCCAGTTGCAGCGACCGCCGCGGCGATCGGACCGCCCGCGATACCCGCGGCGGCCACCACGCTCACGGTCGTGTTCGCCCCCGAGAGGGCCAGGGGGACGATGGGCCAGCCGCCCGGGGTGTGCTCGATGTCCACGCCCGCGGCGGCTGGCGGCTCGGGTGCCGGTGTGGGGGTGGGTGGGGTCTCGGTGGTGGCGGCTGGTTCGGCCGCTACCGGTTCGGTGCTCAACTCGGTCATGCTGGGTGCACTCCTTCGCGGAGTAAGCAGGACCCGGACGCGCAGCCGTCCAAAGCAGGCGTCCGGGTCCTGCGCTTGAACTGCGCGGACCGTGCAGGTCAGAGCCGGTTGGGCTCCAGGGAGAAGAACACGACGCTCCCGTCGGCGAGCGCCGGGTAGTCCTTGGCGACTTCGTGCTTGATGGCCTGGAACACGTCGTGGCGTGTCCATCCCGGCAGCGGGGTGAACGTGTTGGTTGCGGTGACCGACACACGGCCGGGCAACTCCAGGGTGATCACCCAGTGATGGGAACCCTGAGGCGTCTTCCCGGGCGTGCGGTCGGCTGTCGTCTGGTCGGGCGTGCTGGTCACGGCGGAACTCCTCACGATTGGGCGGGACTTCGGGGTGTGCTGATCAGTAGCGGGGGTTGAGTTCGTGTCCGGGGTGGGATGCGGCGGCTTCCTGCCAGCGGCGCCGCTCGCCCGCGTCGACGTGGGTGACGCGGACCTTGTACGAGCAGCCCGCGGCGCGGCAGTGGAAGACGGTGGTGGCGAGCCGGGCCGTCAAGGCTTCGACCAGGTGCCCGGCTCCGAGACCGACGGCCAGGCCGCACGGCAGGGCGAGCAGGACCGGGACGCCGTAGCCGTGCATCAGGCGCAGTTCGACCAGCGCGCCGGCGGCCAGCATCACGCCGGTCGTGGCCAGACGGACAAGGGTGTGTTGGGTGGTGCTGTGCACGATCGTTCTCCCTTGGCTCAGAGGTCGAAGAGTCCGGCCTGTTCCGAGGCCGGTTGGCGCTGTGCGATGCGGCGGGCTGCGGTGTGGCAGTCCGGACACCACGCGCGCAGCCCGGCCAGCGGAACCCGAGCGGCCTTCAGCGGCGACAGGGTCAGGTCGGCGGGTGCGGCGATCAGGTGGACGGGCCCGCGGTGCTTGCTGGCGTGCTGGTCGTGCTCGCGCAGACACCGTCCCTGGCCTTTGGTGTGGGCGTTGCCGCACTGGCCGGTGCACTGGCAGCGAAAGCCAGCCGCTTGGATCACGGGCAGCCACAGGTGCGCTGCGGTCATCGGCTCACTCATGCCGTCACCGCCTCAGTCGCCGGGCGGATCACGGGCAGGTCGGCCAGGTACGGCTCACGAGCCTTGACCCGACTGCGGGCCGTGCGGGCGGTGGACTCCGAAGCACCGAGACCCACGCCGGTCATGGCCGTGGTCATCCGGGTGGTGCTCGGCTGCGTGAAGTCCGTCCCGTACAGAGCGCGCACCAGTTGATCCACACGGTTGGGGTAGATCACCGGCATGCACAGGTCGACGGCCGTCGACCGCACGTCGACGGGCACCGGGGCCGGGGCGACGGGCGTCAACGAGTCGTCGGCGGACCCCGTAAGAACGCGCTGCGTCCCCGTCTCAACTTCGCGCTGGGGTGATACGAGGGGTGCTTCGGCCGGGATGCGGTCGACGGTTGTTCCGACGGGCGTCGACGGTACTTCGACGCCCGTCAACGGCGCGTCGACGGCAGTCCGGGTGTGGCGGGCCAGATAGGCATGGACCTGGCGCATGAGCGCACCGAACGCCAGCAGCGCAGCGACCGGGGGAACTGCGGCTACTACGTAGTCCAGGGGCCGGGCGTTGTCGCCGACACCGGCAACGTTCAGGGCGATGGAGCCGCCGTCCCCGGCGATGACCAGCCCGATCGCCCACCAGTCGACCGTGTGGGCCAACGATGCTCGCAGGATGAGGAGTTCACCGATCACGATGAACAGGTCGACCGTGGCGGGCCATGCCCACGAGCGGGCGACGGCTTCTGCCATGCCGTGACGGGCAGCGACTTCCTGCAAGTGCTCGTAGGAAAGCCAGAACGCCGCGGCCGTCAGCAGCACCGTCAGCACCCCAGCAACCACCGTGATCGAACGCTCCACCTTGACGGGCGTCGACGGGGCGTTGACGCCCGTCGACCGGGCGTCAACGGCCCGAGCGGCAGTCGTCATGCCGCCACCCCCGACGCCGCTTCCTCATGGGCAAGAAGCCCGGCCTGGACCGGCGCATAGGCCACCAGCCGCACGGTCGCACCGGCATAAGCTGCCTCCCCGTGCAGGCACCAGGTCCGCGCGGCGCCCTGCGTGCGCAGCACCACCGCCGTGGGGCTGATGCCCAGTGCCGCCCGCCACGCCTCGAACGCGTCCAGGCCGTTGTGGAGCGCCAGTTCCAGGCGGTCATCCCAGATGTCCGTCACGCTCACCGCACCGGCGGGCAGCTCCGGGAACTCCGCCACCAGCGACTGGAGCGCCCGCACCGCAGCGGACAGATCGGCCATCCGTGTAGCCCTCATGCCGCCACCCCCGTCCGGACTGCCGCGGCGCGGTTGGCGATCTCCGTGCGGGCGGCGAGCACCTTGTTCGCGGCCCGGCGCAGCCGGCGCTTCGCCAGCGGCGTGAGGGGCCGGTCCAGCAGGGCAATCTGCACGTCCAGCAGCTCCTGCTCCGCGAGAAACAGCGGCTCCTCGCGGACGATGGCGTCCAGCTCCGCGTCCGTGGGCTCGATGTCCGCATCGAACGCGAGGACAGCGTCCTGAACTGTGACAATGTGGTTCATGGGTCGTGTCTCCCTAGCAGTGGGTACGGCCCGAACAGCGGCCCCTGGTGTTCGCGCACCGGGGGCCGCACTGCGTTCGGAAGGGTGGAAGGTCAGGCCTGCCGGTAGTAGTGCGCGACGCTCGGGTTCGTGTGCACCGGGTCGTTCTCGCACTCCTCGGCCCACGACTGGTGGGTCCAGCAGGTCTTACGGTCGTCGCCGTGCATGCCGGCGTCTTCCAGCTCGTTGTCACGCTGGATCGCCGCGGCGAGCTTCTTGTCCATCACAAACCCCATTCCGGGGCCGGACACTCTCCGGCTCCCCTCAGCCCCGCCCGTACGACCGCATGGGCCGGACGGGCAGAGGAGGCAACCGGCGCGGCGCTATCGACCGCGAATCGGTAGAAGGCGACCGGTTGGCCGCGGCGCTCGATCGCGCTCACGAACCAGGGGTGGAACGGCGCCACCGTGCCGGTCGTCCACGGCAGCGCCCCCAGTTGTCGTTGGTTCACGCCGGCTCCCTGAGAGAGGGCGGATACGGCTTCGCCGGTAATCCGTTGCTGCGGAGTACCGGCCCCGAGCCGGGAAAGTCGGGTGCGTCATCGTCACTGCTCTGACGCCAGCAGGGCGGCGCGCATCAGGTGGCGCCCGAAAGGATGTCCTCCAGGGGTGGAGGCATGATCCCCAAGGGCGTTTCTCCAGAGCTGACACGCAGGACAGGACAGGTTCGTCCTGCCGCGAAGTGGCCGCCGGCGGCCATCACCCGGGCCGTTGCGGAGACGGGGAATCACACCCCGCCAGATGTCTCACTGTTGAGTTCTCAAGCAACGCCGTCGCTTCCTTCGAGGGGATCCGCCTGATACGGGCCTCTCCGGGCGTTCTTGCAGGTCAAGCGCGTTCATCAAGCGTCCAGTCAGGCGTTGGCGCCATGAGGAACATGTATTACGTGTTCCTCATCATGGAGTGATGAGTTCGCCCCGTCAAGCCCTTCGACCCTTGGGTTCTGCGAGTCCCTCGCTCCCGTTGTGCTTCCAGCTTGACTTCAGCTGCGAGGACGATCGACCCCACACCTGTACGACCTGTGCACGACTTGGCTACCTTGAAGTCGTCCCAAGTCGTCCCAGTCCGGGGGGAGTTCGACGTGGCGAACGAGAGGCTTCGCGGCGCGATCGTTGAGAGCGGCATGACGCTCGATCAGGTGGGCGCGCGATTAGGGGTTTCGGCGAAGACGGTTGAGCGCTGGATCGGTGACCCGAAGCGCAAGCCCTACCGGCGCTTCCAGTACGCCGCTGCCTCGCTCCTGCAATGTGAAGTGTCTTACCTGTGGCCGGAGGAACGGACATCAGAAGAGGTCGCCGAAGCGGGAAACGCTGAGCTGATCAAGCTGTATCCACACAGGTCAGTTGTGCCGAACAGGTTGTGGCCCCAGCTCTACGCGCAAGCGCGTGAACACTTCGACGTTCTCGTCTACTCGGGCTTCTGGCTCACCGAGGATTCCGCGTTTCACAGAGTCGTCAAGGAAAAGTCAGCGGCCGGCGTCCGCATCCGTTTCATGCTCGGTGATCCGGACAGTCCCGCCGTAGCCGTGCGAGGTGAAGACGAAGGCATCGGCCCTGCAATGGCCTCCAAGATTCGAAACGCCCTCATCAATTACGGCTCGCTCTTCGGGCTCCCCGGAGTCGAGTTCCGGCTGCACAGCACGACGCTTTACAACTCGATCTACCGGGCCGATGCGGAGATGCTGGCGAACGGCCACCTTTACGGGGTCGGGGCTTACATGGCCCCCGTCTTGCACCTCCAACGCGTCCCAGGGGGCGAGCTGTTCGATGCGTACGCTGAGAGCGTTGAACGGGTCTGGGAGTCGGCCAGGCCCATCTCGTCACCCGCCGATTGTGGAGGATTGCACGCGTGAGTCGAATCGACTATTTTCGCGACCCGAACGCCCCCACCGCCAACTCTGTCGTGCCGTCGGTCACGGCAGTCGTCCGCGACGATGACGGACGGCTTCTGATTATCCACAAGACGGACAACGACCTATGGGCACTCCCAGGCGGCGGCCATGACATCGGTGAGAGCATCAGCGACACGGTCGTTCGGGAGGTTCTGGAAGAGACCGGGATAACCGTCGAGATTGACAGCGTTGTGGGGCTCTACACCAACCCTGAGCACGTCTTGGCGTACGACGACGGAGAAGTGCGGCAACAGTTCTCGATCTGCTTCCGGGCGCACCCGATCGGCGGGGCTCTGCGCACCAGCAGCGAGTCGAAAGAGGTCCGCTGGGTTGACCCAGCGGACCTCGGAGACCTGAACATCCATCCGTCGATGCGGTTGCGCATTCGGCACGGCCTGGACGACTCTCGGCAGCAGCCCTACATCGGCTGAAGTCCAGCAGCGGCCGCGGCTAGGCGACTCTCCACCCTTCCGGCGGCGGCGTAGATCTCAGGCGCCGCCCGTTGGATGAAACGGCCAACGATCGTCTCGGGACCGTAGCGCTGCACGATCTCACCAACCCGATCGGCCGGCGTGGTCTGGCCCCCGTCCGGCGTGGTCGTCATGTCGCAGAACACCAGCGCGTCCACCAGGCCGGGGTGCTCCAGCTCGAACTCACTCTCAAGCTCATGCCGGATCCCTCGCTCCTCAGCCTCCAGGAGGGCGCAGGAGTGGTGGGCCACGAGTCGCACGACCCGTTCGTCGGCTCCTTCCTGGTCACGAAGGAAGCGCGCCCCGTCCAGTGGATGAAAGCCGGTGGTAGCGATGCGCGGCGAATAGCCGATGTCGTGCAACACTGCCGCCGCTTCCAGGAGCTCGGCTTCGTCCCCCAGGATCGGCCCTAGCGCACGAGCACACTTAGCCACCCCTAGAGAGTGCGCCCACCTTCGCGGCAGCGGCTCGGCCAGCAGTGCCTCAGAGGTTGAATACGCCCACTCTTTTAGTCCCATGGCGGCCAAGGCTACGACCCGCCAGCGGTCGTCGGGAGGGCGCGTACAGTGCGCCCCTTGCCGTGCACGGTGGCGAGCAATCCGGTCCCCTCCATGTTGGCGAGCACGCGGCGCACCGCCGTGCGCGATACGTCGAACCGCGCACAGAGCTTGGCTTCGGACGGGTACGCGTCGCCAATCGCGAGCGCGTCCTCAGCGATCAAGTCGGCCATCCGGTCAGCGAGAGAGCGTCGATCCCCCTCGCGGGGGACACGCCACCCAACCCCTGGCGCGGACTCAATGGTCCCGTCTGCTTCGAGAACCTTGAGTGCGCGACGGATCGTGTTACGGGCGACACCGTGCGAGCGCATGAGGTCAGCCTCGGATGGCAGGGGACCGGTGATCTCACCCTCTTCGATCCCGTTCCGCAGTGCCTCCGAGATGACCAAGTACGTTCCGCGCGGACTGGCCTCCGACACTTCGGCTCCCTTCACTGTGCTCCGTTCCTCGTTGCCCAGGGTGCCATGGTCACCGGGGGCGACAGCAGTGCCTGGTGTCGGTTCGGTTCCCTGCTTCCGTCCATACATCTCCGCTCGCGGATCCATGCGTTTCGGATGTTGTGGGCCATGTGTGGGCCAGGGAGCCTTAGAAGGGGGGCGAGATGACCTCTGACCAGCACATACGATCGGTCCGCTCGCCGGTCTTGAAAACCGTCGTGGCAGCGATGTCACCGTGGGTTCAAATCCCACACCCACCGCAGATGAACGGCCCCTGACCTGGTGAATCGGTCGGGGGCCGCTCTCGTGCGCGTTGTCCGCCGGACTCCGTGGTTCCCCGTCAGTTCCCGGTCGATCGGGCACGGGAGGGGCACGGGCCCTGTGGCAGCAGTAGAAGTCCGTAGGATGGCAGACGGGGCGGAGCTGTAGCGCAGAGGTAGTCGCGCGCGGTCTCCAAAATCGCGAGGACGCCGGTTCGAATCCGGCCGGTTCTGCCTTCCCACCTGGCCCAACCCACCACGCTCCCCAGCTCCCATCCCGTCCGCCGTCGACCCACACGTCTGTGGAGCGGGCGTGGTTCATGGCGTCCAGGTGGAGCGCGCCACTGTACGAACGACCTGGACGCCATGGGCCGCGTCTGCTCGGCTCTGCCTGGGTCGACGGTGGACGGGATGGGAGCCCACCACGCACGCCACATTCGGCCGGCACTCGGCAACGGCGCCCCCTCCATCCCGGAGTCGGCCGATCCCCCGCCGGAGGCATCGTCTTAACCGGTGGCCTGCCTGCGGTACTCGACTCATGGCCTCGGCCCTATCCACATGTGGGCGCGCGTCGGCGCAGCGTGGGCGGAGCGGGCCGAAGGCAGGAGCGGCGCCCGCAGCGGAGCCGGGAAGCGCGCCCGGCGGAGCGGAGCGCAGCCGGGGCTTGATGAGGTAGAGAAACCTGTAACAGCTCACTGCCTGTGGCCAGTTGGGCGGCCTTGCGCGCCGAGGGTGACGGCTGTTCCCTTGGGGAAACAAGACCTGGTGACCGGGGGCGGGGCATGGGCGAACTGCGGGTTTCGGCGTGGAAAGCGCACGGTCACGATCGGCTCTACGTCAACAGGCCGGATGGCACCGCCATAGCGTGGTTCGATCGAAAGACAGGGCACATCGAGATCAAGGTGCCCGAACTTCGTGAGGCTGCGCTAGAAGCCTTGACGCCCCACCTAACGCGTCCATCGACCGCCTCGCCATCCGCTGCGGCAAGTCCGTCACCCTCGCCTGTTCCAGTGCCTCCACCTCAATATGACCTTGCCCGGGTCGCCCCCGGGTCCTCCCTCCTCTCGCAGGTGAAGAAGCATTCGCCGGGGCTGTTCGGTCGTGCCCTGGCATGGTCACTTCGGCGGCCTACACCGGCGGACTCGTGGCGACGAGGACGAGCGGGCGAACTCATCGTTGGGCGAGAACTCAAACGTCTTTCCCGGCACGGGTGGTACTCCCTGCACTCACTAATGATCTCGCCGATGCAGGACATCGACCATCTCCTCATTGGGCCCGCCGGCGTCTTCACGATCAACACCAAGAACCACTCGGGTATGGACGTCTGGGTGGGAAACGACATGGTGAAGATCAATCACGGGGAGTCCCACCCGTACGTCCGGAAGAGCCGCAGCGAAGCCGTCCGTGTCGCGCGGATCTTGGAACGCGGCTGTGGGTATCCCGTCGTGGTCAAGCCTCTGCTGGTCTTCGTGAGACCTGCGCGATTGGACAAGGCGTCACCTCTGACCGGCGTACGAGCGCTCTGTGAGCGGGACCTCGCGGCGTTTGGTCCACTCTCCGGTGTGCTCCGCCCGGAGCAGGTGGAGCACATCTACGCCGTGGCGCGCGACCGGCGGAACTGGCCGGATGTGCTTCAGGGATAGCCCCTGACGACTGGGTACGTTGACCTCATGAACCTCTCTGACATTGACGCCCGAGAGCGCTTCACCGAATCCCCTGTCGCTCGCCTGGCGACTGCTGACGCGGCCGGCGTCCCGCACGTCGTGCCGGTCACGTTCGCTGTCGACGGGGACACGATCTACTTCGCCATCGACCACAAGCCGAAGCGATCGACCAACCTGCGTCGGCTCCGGAACATCTCGGAGAACCCAGTGGTCTCGGTCATCGCCGATCACTACGCGGACGACTGGGCGGCATTGTGGTGGGCGCGAGCGGATGGGACAGCTGAGATCTGGGAGGACGATGGCCTCCGGGAGAGGGCTGTCGAGCTGCTGCAACGGAAGTATCCCCAGTACGTCGAGACACCGCCGACCGGGCCCGTTGTCGCTATCCACGTCGAGGCCTGGACAGGATGGGGCTTCGCCGGGTGACGGGCATCCGTGTGACCCGTAAGCTGGCTTGCATAGCCAAGCTGAGGTGACCTAGATGGCCGAGAAGGATCTTCCTCCGTACAGGAAGATCGCCGATGAACTGCGCGCACTGATCCTGTCGGGCAAGCTGCGCGCTGGCGAGAAGCTCAAGTCAGAGAACGAACTCAAAGATCAGTACGCCACCACCCGGGTGACGGTCCGAAAAGCGCTGGCACTACTCAAAGCCGATGGTCTGCTGATCAGCGAACAAGGTCGGGGCGTCTTCGTACGGCCGCGACCGAACGTGCAGATGCTCACCACGGGCGCCAACTTCCGTCAGCGCCGGGACACGGGCGTAAGCAACTTCAATGCCGAAGCTGCCGCTCAAGGGCTGCGCCCCGAGCAGCGCATTCTGTCTGTCGAGACGGTCTCCGCCCCGGCCGACGTCGCGTCACGACTTGAGGTCGCAGAGGGAACCGAAGTGATCCTTCGGCGCCGTGCGTTCTTCGTGAACGACGAACCTATGCAGCTCGTTGACGGGTACTACCCGGCCGACCTGTTCGCCGGCACCGAGGTCACGCAGAATCGGAAGATTCGTGGCGGGGTCAGCCGGGTGATCGAGGATCCAGAGGGGTCGATCAAGCAGCGCATCACGCAGTTCGTGGAGGACCTGGAGATTCGGATGCCGACCCCGTCGGAGACGGACTCGCTCAGGATCCCCCCAGGGGTGCCCCTGGCACGAGTGCTCCGCACGGCCCACACTTCCGCAGGTCGGAAGGTGGAAGTACTCGACTCACGGGTGCCGTGTGACAGGCATGTCTTCAGGTACGTCATCGACATTCCCTGATCAACTGCACTGAGTGAAGGGGACCTTCGGGTCCCCTTTTTTCAACTACCCACTTGCATATCCAAGTTGGGCGCCCTACGGTGATGACACAGCTTGGATATGCAAGCTGGTCGCACGTGAGGGACCTCGGTTCCCTCACCTCCGCATGGGAGTTGCTTCATGCCGTCCTTCAAGATCGACCTTTCGACCGCTGTGGTCTTCGTGGCGACTGCCCCGACGCCGAAGCTCGCCAACGTGAAGACAGGGGAGCGCGCGATGGACCGGGAGACCGGGGCGCCGCTGTCGACGGTGGGCCTGCTGGTCTCGGACGAGGGAGAGGGGAGCCTCTACCAGGTGACGATCCCGGAGACCGGATACCAGGAGGGGCTCGCGCCTGGCATCCCGGTCAAGGTCACCGGCCTCAAGGCGCGGGACTGGGAGAACGAGTTCAACGGGCAGAAGCGCCACGGCATCTCGTTCCGTGCGATCGCGATCACGGCAGGGGTCTGATCGTGTCGGATCTGTCGCTGTGGCTGGAGGGGGCTGGCGCCTTAGCCGGCGTCGGTGGTCTGGGTGTCGCGAAGGTTCGGGCTCCTCGCCTGTACTGGGCGACGGTAGGTCTGCCGGCGACGTGGGGCCGGTTCACGGTGCAGTACCGGGCGACGATGGACGTGTGTGGCCTGACGGTTCAGCCGTCCGGGCTTCGGGCGTTCATGGCCCGCAACGTGGCCCGCAGCGAGGTGCAGCCGGTCCCGCCGAAGATCCGCCGGGTGCGGGGCACGTCGACTGGCCTTCGGGTCACGCTGAGGCTTCCGGCCGGTCTGGAGCCTGCCGACATCGCCGCCGCCTCCGAACGCCTCCGCCACGCCTGGGGTGTCCACGCGGTGCACGTGATCCCGTCGAAGCCCGGCTATGTCGAGCTGCGCATGACCGGCTACGACGTACTGCGTCGGGTCCGGATGCCGAAGAAGTCGGCCCCGCACGGTCTGGTGGTGCCGGTCGCGCTGCGCGATGACGGAACGGTCTACGAGCGGGATTACCGCAAGGTCCCGATGGCACTTACGCTCGGCTCGAACCAGTCCGGGAAGTCCGTGTATCAGCGCAACCTGATCAAGGGTCTGGCTCAACTGCCAGTCGCGCTGGTCGGGATCGACTGCAAGCGCGGGGTCGAGCAGTCTCGGTACGCGTCGCGTCTGTCGGCGCTGGCCACGAACCCGAATGATGCCGCATCGCTGATCGATGTGCTGGTGGCGGAGCTGGAAGACCGCTTCGCGCTGCTCGCCGCGTTCGGTGTCTCGGACGTGTGGGGCCTGCCGGACAAGGTCCGCCCCTCTCCGATCGTGGTCCTGGTCGATGAGATCGCGGAACTGTTCCTGATCTCCTCGAAGAAGGATGAGGAACGCCGCGAGCGGATCGTCACCGGCCTGATCCGCCTGGCTCAACTCGCCCGCGCCGGCGGCATCTACCTGGAGATCTGCGGTCAGCGCTTCGGCTCCGAATTGGGCAAGGGCGCCACGATGCTCCGGGCCCAACTCACCGGCCGTGTCGTGCACCGCGTCAACGACAAGCAGACCGCCGAAATGGGCTTGAGTGACATCGCTCCCGAGGCGGTGCCGGCTGCTTGCCTGATCCCGGCTGATCGTCCCGGGCAGGCTGTCGCTGCCGATTCGTCCGGTGGCTGGTCCCGCATCCGCACCCCGCACATCAGCGAAGCCGAAACCGTGGCGACCTGCCGGGAGTTCGCGCACCTGATCCCCGAGATCTCGGCGCTGGACCCGTTCCGCCCGGCCATCGCCCCGGTACCGGTGTCGAACATTCCGCCGATGCCGACTACGGCCCCGGCCATTCCCTGATCCACCCCGCAGCACGGTCGGCGTGGCCGCCTCACGCCAGGTCCCTACCCGCTCCATGCCCGAAACCGGGCCTGCCTCGAAGGAGAACACCTCGTGAGTGACTCGCGTAAGGACTTCCACCGCACGGTCCTGATGCTCTGCGACCTGGCCCTGTACGCCCACCGGCCGGGTGCTGACCAGGAGTTCATCAAGGTCGTGGGCCCGTCGCTGGCCGCCTCCCTGCCCCGCGACGTCCCGTCGCCCGGCGCCGGCGAGAGCCCCGAGTACCCCCGCCGGGAGTGGTGACCATGGCCCCGCGCAAGAAGCCGGCCCCCGCGCCCGTGAAGTGCCCGGACTGCCAGACCGGTCAGGTCCTGGAGTCCTTCCAGGTCGGCGGTCGCAAGAAGCGCATCAGCGATGACCGGCAGGAGGCCTTGTGCCTGACCTGCCTCGGTACCGGCGAAGCCCCGACCGACTGAAACCCGCTGGGACCGGGCGGCCGGAGAACACTTCCCCGCCCGGCCCCGGCCGCCAAAAGGAGGGCATGTCATGAAGGTACGGATCACGATCACGATGGACGTGGACGCCGAAGCCTGGGCCTTCGACTACGGCTTGGACCGGCGCGACGTTCGAGACGACGTGAAGGACTACGTCGCGCACCTGATCGTCGGCTCGCACCACTTCGAAGAGAAGACGTTCACCAATGTCGGGTGGCGATGATGAGCCGCAAGATCCGCCCGGATGCTGTCCTCGTACAGGCCGTGATCGCCGGGGCCCTGTCCTTCGCCCACCTGCACGACATCGCTGCGGCGGCCGGACAGGACGGCTGGAAAGCCTGGGCCTACCCGATCAGCGTGGATCTGCTGCTGGTCGCCGCCTGGCACCGTATTCGCACCTTGCGCGCCGACCATCACGCAGCCCGGGCCGCCTGGTCGTGGTTCGGGACTGCGCTGATCGCCTCGCTCGGGGCGAACATCGCGACCGCCGGGCTCCTCGACCTGAATGCCGTGCCGATCTGGCTCCGCATCCTGGTCGCCGGCTGGCCCGCCCTCGCCTTCCTCGGCGGAACTCTCCTCGTCCATAGCCCCACCGAAGCCCCGGGCATCGTCCCGGACGCTCCGCAACCGGCAGAGGAACTGCCGACGCAGGAAGTCGAGTTGCAACGCGACGACGAACCGGAGCCCGCTCCGACCGCCGCTCCTGAGCTGCCTTCCGCATCCCCGCCGGCAGCGGACGCCCCGGCTGTTCCGCCCGCTCTGCTCGCGCACGCCCAGAAGATCGCCGACACGCACGAGGCCACGACCGGTGACCCGATCGACCGTGACGCTTTGCGCGCCCGGCTGGGACTGCCCGCTCCGATGGCCGATGCGATCGCCACGCAACTCCAACTCGCCTGATCAGAAAGGACGACCTGTCATGTCTGCCTACCGGCGCTTCCGCAACGTCCAGCGCATCGGCCCGGTCACCGTCGCCACCTTCTTCGACTCCCGGGGCCGCGAGCGTCACACGGCCGCCTGCACCGCCCCGCGCTGCGACTTCTCGGCGGAGTACGCCAACCGCTCGGCCGCCGAACTCGCCGCCCGCACCCACCGCTGCTCGGCCTAGAAGGGGTTCCGTCATGAACGTTCCGCTCTGGCTCGCCCTGGCAGTCGTCGGCTGGCTCGGCATCAAGCTCGTCCGCCCGCCCTGGTGGCTCGTGGCCGTGGTCCTCCTCGGCGGCTACCTCCTCGCCGACAGCTTCCTGTCCCCCGTGATCAACACCGCCCTCCACAAGTAGACCCGAACCGAAGGGAGTTTCCGATGTTCACGCCCAAGTACCCGGTCTCCGACACCATCACCGCACTGCGTAACGCCACCCGCCCGGCCCCGACCGACTCGGTCTCGGTCCAGCACCACGCCCCGGTATCCGCACCGGCCCCGACATCGCCGACGCGTCCGGCAATCCACCTGACGCCCGGCAGCACCCTCGCCCTGATCGGCGGCGGCACGGCCCTGGTGCTGATCGTCGGCACGGTCCTGGTCTCCATGCTCCTGGCGGTCGCCATCACCGGGGCCTCTGTCGCCGTGTGCGCGGTCGTCGTTCGTTCCCTCATGAACCACAACCGCTGAAAGGACTCGTCATGGGCCTGTTCAACCGCAAGCAGACCGGCGACACCGCCGCCGACCCGGCCATGGCCGAGCTGGGCCGTGAGTACGCCAACGCGCGTCGCCACGGTGACCGCAAGACCATGAACAAGATCCGCCGCGAGATCAACACCAGCGACAAGGACCTGTCGTCGTTCGCGGACGGCATGAACGCCTACGACGCGGTTCCGCCCGCCTACTCGCGCCGCAACCGCCGCCGCTAACCGGCCCCCGGAGCGGCCTCGGTCGCCAAACTTCCGCCGCTCCGGGCGCCTTCCCACCCTCCAGATCCAACGGACCCGAAAGGCAAGTCCCATCATGCCCCAGCACACCCCTGCCCAAAATCGGCCCGTCTGCCGACACTGCGACGGCTTCGCCACCGTCACGATCACCACCGGCACCCGCAACCCCGACGGCTCCCGTACGACGATCCCGGCCAACTGCCCCACCTGCAAAGGCATCGGCCACACCACCCCGGCCGCCACGCTCGCCCGGACGGGGCGGTGACCGTGATGAGCGATCTGGCTCCCACCTCCGAGCGTCCCGGCCTGCACGTCAGTAAGCCGTCACCCTCCGCCCCCGCCACCGCGTCCGTGGTCTGTCAGTGCGGGGCCTCCGCGACCGCCACGGGCGACGCTCAGGTCAAAGCGCTCGTCGACGGCTACACCGCCAGCCACGGGCCCGCCCACCAGCGGACGGGGCGCTGACCATGACCGACACCGCCACCATGGCGGGCCTGGACCCGGCCACCCTCGCCGACGTGCTGAGGGTCGCCGGGTCCCCGGGCTTCGACCGCATCCAAGACCAGATCCGCCGTACCGGCGGCTGCTCCGACCCCATCCACCTCCAGGGCGCCACCGTCACCCGCGACAAGACCACCGGCCGGATCCTCCACGCCTACTCGACCGACACCGAGCCCGGTGGACGCCTGCGCATCGCGTGCGGCAACCGCCGCGCCTCCCGCTGCCCCGCCTGCGCCTGGACCTACGCCGGGGACACCTACCACCTGATCCGCGCCGGACTCGTCGGCGACCCCGACAAGGGCACCCCGCACACCATCCGCGAACACCCCCGCGTCTTCGCCACCCTCACCGCACCCAGCTTCGGCCCCGTCCACAACCGGCCCGGCACCCGCCCCTGCTGCTGCGGCACCCACCACCCGGACGACGCACCCGAGTTGGGCACCCCGCTCGACCCGGAGAACTACGACTACGCCGGGGCCGTGCTGTGGAACAACCACGCCTCCGACCTGTGGCGCTACTTCACGATCTACCTCCGCCGTGAGATCGCCGCTCGCGCCGGCCGAACTCAGAAGGAAGCCCGGGAACAGTCCCGGCTGTCCTTCGGCAAGGTCGCCGAATACCAAAAGCGCGGTGCCATCCACTTTCACGCCGTGATCCGCTTCGACGGACCCGAAGGACCCGACACCCCGCCCCCGCACTGGGCCACCGTCGCCCTACTCACGGACGCTATCCATGCCGCCGCCGCACGCGTCCGCGTCGACCTGCCCGCCTCCGGCGACCACCCCGCACGGGCTTTGGGATGGGGCGACCGGATCGACGTCCAGCCGATCAAAGCGTTCGGCGACGGCTCCGAGATCACCGAACAGGCCGTGGCCTCCTACGTCGCCAAGTACGCCACCAAAGCCGCCGAGACCACCGGCACCGTCGACCGCCGCGTCGGCAACAAAGAAGCCCTCGTGCTGCTCGGCGTGGCCGATCATCCCCGGCGGCTGATTGAGGCCTGCATGGACCTGGACGACGCCTACCCGGATCGGAAACTCCGCGACTGGGCCCACATGCTCGGCTTCCGGGGCCACTTCTCCACCAAGTCCCGCCGCTACTCGACCACCCTCGGCGCCCTCCGCCAGGTCCGCGCCGACTACCGCGCAGCCCAACAACGCGCCTCCCTCGGCCTCCCCGACCCCGACGACCACCCGGAGACCACCACCCTCACCCTCGCCCACTGGACCTACGCCGGACACGGCCACACCCCCGGTGAATCCTGGCTCGCCGCCAACATCCACCGCGACATCACACAGAACCGAGAGACCGCACGCGAAGAGATCGCCGACGCGACGAGCCTTGAGGGGGAGTGGTGATGGTGGATCGACTTCTCACCGTGCGGCAAGTGGCTGAGCTGCTGAACACCTGGGAGGAGAGTGGCGAACGATTCCCGCGCCGCCTGATCGAAGAACGCCGCATCACGTTCGTGAAGGTCGGTCGCCACGTCCGTATCCCTGAGCGTGCGGTTGAAGCGTTCGTGGCGGCCAACACCATCGAACCGGTCGTCCTGCGGTCGACGCGCTTCGGGAGGGCTGCCTGATGGCGGGGAAGCGCAAGTCGCGACGGAACTTCGGCAGGGTCCGCAAGCTGCCCTCTGGCCGCTATCAGGCTCGGTACCCGGGTCCCGATGGTGTGCTTCGACCTGCGGACCGGACGTTCGCCACGACGACAGATGCTGATCGGTGGCTTTCCAAGAAGCGCATTGAGATCGAGGACGGCCGATGGCTGGACCCGGTGGAGGGGCAGACGACCGTGCGGGACTGGTCGGCTCGATGGCTTGCTGCTGTCTCGCCGCAGCTCAAGCACAAGACGCAAGCGTCCTACCGATCCCTGATCAACTCGCTGATCAACCCCACGTTGGGAGATCGTGAGTTGTCGAGCCTGCGGCCGATCGCCATCACGGAATGGGTCGCGAGCATGAACGCCAAGGGCCTCAGTGCGTCACGTATCCGGCAGGCGTACCGGGTGCTGTCCCAGGTCATGCGATCGGCGGTCGAGAACGACATGATCGCGCAGACGCCTTGCCGTGGCGTACGGCTGCCCCGGATGCCGCAAACCGAGCCGCACATCCTGACCCCGCTTGAGGCTTCGAGGGTCGTGCGCAGTGCCGACAAGCCGCATGATCTCCTGATCGCGCTTCTCGCCTACGCTGGGCTGCGTGTCGGTGAGGCCTTTGCCCTGCGACGCGTGGACATCGACGCTGCGGGCGGCTTCGTCCTCGTTGACGAGAATCTCGCCGAAGCCAACGGCAAGCTCGTCTTCGACACCCCGAAGACGCATCAGAAGCGGCTGTTGCGCATCGGCCCGTCACTCGTGAAGCGGCTGACTGCCCACCTCGCCACGCTGCCCGGCGGGGATGATGCCCTGCTGTTCACCACGCCTGCCGGTAAGCCCCTTCGCTACAACCAGTGGCGCAAGGCGTACTTCGATCCGGCGGTGCTTGCGGCCGGGCTGAGGGATGTGACTCCGCATGATCTCCGGGCCTCGCACGGGACTTGGGTCGCCGACAAGTACGGTGTGATGACGGCCGCCCATCGCCTGGGCCACTCGAACGCAAGCGTCACCACACGCCACTACGCCCGGCCCGTTGCCGGACGGGACGATCAGGTGGCCGCAGCCTCCGACGCCTGGTTCAGCGGGCACGATCATGGGCAAGGGGCACGTAGCGGGCACGACGACGATGACGACGGCTCCTCCGGGGCTCTCGTGCCTGTCTGACCTGCGGCGGAGACCTCATCGCCCGTGATCGGCGAAAGGTCTTGAAAACCGTCGTGGCAGCGATGTCACCGTGGGTTCAAATCCCACACCCACCGCAGCGACCCAGCGTCGATGCTGGTCAAAGGGCGTGATCCTGGTTCAGGGTCACGCCCTTCGCATGAGGCAGGCGTCACGCTGCAACCCCACGGCCCGCTCCCCTCACCGCGCCGCGCTCATCCGGGCCGCGGAGGCGATCGTCGCGAGGGCCTCGCGTTCGGTGAGGCCGGTGGTGATCGCGGCGGAGGTGAGGGCTCCGGTCAGCTCCTCGCCGATGCCGTTCTCGTACGCCCGGCACGCCGCCCAGAACAGCCGGGTGTTGCGCTGACCCTCGTGGGCGGCCAGTACGAACTGGATCAGGCCCTGCCCCTGAAGGTCGCCGGACCTCTGGTGGGCCCCGGATCCCTGAAGGTCCCCGGCCCCCTGGTGGGCCCCGGATCCCCGGTGGGCCCCGGACCCCTGGTGGGCCCCGTGCCGATGGGCGTGGTGGGGCCGGGCGGGCGGGGTGAGCAGGTCGAGCAGAGTGCGGGGGCAGCGGGCCGGGCCGAGGTGGGCGGTGCCCGGGGCGAGCCGGTAGACGCCCCGGCTGCTCAGCGAACCGGGGCCGACCAGATAGCCGCCCGCGCCCCGGATGTCGATGCCGGGGGCGAGCCGGCTCGCGGAGTTCGGCACGACCGTGCCCGGCGGCCCGGTCAGCCAGATGTGGCGACCCCCGCTCGGCGTGATCACGACCACGGTCTCGGGGATGGTGAACAGGTGCCGCAGCGCCAGGTGTTGGAGGGCCGCCGTGGCATCGGCCTGCGGCGGCTTGGTGTCGAGGTCGATCCCTATGAGGTGGTGCGGCGGCCGGCCGCAGGCGATGCCGTACCCGGTGGCCCAGGGCGCGGCCCTGAACAGCGCGCGCACCGCGGCCGGGTCGGTGGTGGCGTCGTGCACCCCGTGGCCCACCAGTCCGCACTCGCCCCGGCACGGCGCGGGCTCGGGCTCGCCCCGGTGCGGCGAGGGCAGCGCCGGGAGCTTGGTGCGGGACAACGGGATGACGGGCAGGCCGCGCTCGGCGGCGGACAGGGCGTGGGCGAGGGCCAGAGTGGCGGCCTGCCGGTCGATGGTGGCCATGACTCCATGTTCGTACGAATGTTCGAGAAAGGGAATCCCTTTCAGGGGCGACGGTCGCGCCCCGGCGCGGGCAGGGGCCGGTTTCCGCCGAGGCGCACGGCCCGGCCCGCGCCCTCGGGGCTCGTCCCCGCCCCCTCCTCGACCCCATCGGCGCCGGACGACAGACCGGTTACGGGCGGGTGGCGCCCCGCTGCCGTCTTGGTGTCCCCCGGGTGGGCAGCGGATGGCGGCCAAAGTTGGCCGAATCCAAGCCGAAACGGTTCTGCCCTTGCGGAGGCCCGGCTCCATCGCGGAAATCGGACCCCTGTCGACGGTTTGGGGGCGCATTGAGGGTTTATCGACATGTCCTCACGCTTGCGGGCGAAAGGTTCCTCAATGACTGGTTCGCCGGGGATTCGGTGGGCAACTCTGATCTCGCGACGTCGTCACAGCGTCCGGGGCGGTCGGCCAACTGCCTTGGAGAAGGCCGTACTTGCTTCCTGCGGATACGGACTGAACGAGCCGAACTACCCGCACTTCTGGTTCCTGGAGGAATTGACATGGCACACATCCGTACCGCCCGCGTCCTGGCCACCGTTGCCGCGCTGCCCCTGGCCGCCGCCCTCTTCTCGGGTGTCGCCACGGCCGACAACGGCTCCATCGCGGGCCACGGATCGAACGCCGCGGTGGCGACCGTCAGCGGCAGCGGGGTCGGCCACGACAACCGCGGGAACTCGTCCACCACCCAGCAGCAGGCCGTGGGCTCCGGCGCCACCAACCAGAGCAACACCGCCCAGGTGAACGGGTCCGCCTTCACCTCGATCAACCAGGGCAACGGGAACGTCGCCGTGAACTTCACCCGCCTGTGGTGATCCGCCTCCCCGGTGGAAGGGGTCCGTTCTTAGGGTGATCGGCGGCCCGGGTGACAGCGCTTCGGCGCGGTCGCCCGGGCCGTTGGCGTGCGCGACCCGGTCGCCGGCGTGCGCGACCGAATCGTTGGCGTGGCCACCCGCTCGCCCGCTCACTCGCTCACTCGCTCACTCGCTCGCCCGCTCGCCCGCTCGCCGCACGCCCGCTCACCCGCACGCGCGGCCGCAGCCGCGGCCGGGACCGGGACCCGTGGTCCACGGCCGAAGGCATTGACAGCAGGGCCGTATCTGACGGACAGTCAGAAACCTGATCGGCGGGCCCGGGACGTGGGACGCGCCCGGCCCCGCCGATGTGTCCGTACGCATGTGCCCGCCCGTGCACGTGCCCGTACGCACGGAAGGCCGCCGTCGTGCACCTCGCCCCGACCGAGCGTCAGCAGCGGCTGCGCGCCGAACTGCGCACCTACTTCGCCGACTTGATGCCCGACGGCCCGCCGTCCGGAGCCGATCCGGAGGCGCAGCGGGCGCTGCTGCGCCGGATCGGTGCCGACGGGCTGCTCGGGCTCGGCTGGCCCGTCGAGTACGGCGGTCAGGGCCGCGGCCCCGACGAGCAGTTCGTCTTCTTCGACGAGGCCTACCGGGCCGGCGCGCCCGTCTCGATGGTCACCCTGAACACGGTCGGCCCGACCCTCATGAAATACGGAAGCGCCGAGCAGAAGGCGTACTTCCTGCCCCGGATCCTGAGCGGAGACCTCGTCTTCGCGATCGGCTACAGCGAACCGGAGGCCGGCACCGACCTCGCCTCGCTGCGCACCAGGGCCGTACGGGAGGGGGACTCCTGGGCCGTCGACGGGCAGAAGGTCTTCACCTCCAACGCCCAGAACGCCGACTGGATCTGGCTGGCCTGCCGCACCGATCCCGACGCGCCCAAGCACAAGGGCATTTCGATCATCCTGGTGCCCGCTGGAGCGCCCGGGTTCTCCTGGACCCCGATCGAGACGGTCGGTGGCCTGACCACCACGGCGACGTACTACGACGGCATCCGGGTGCCGCTGGGAAACCTGGTCGGCGAGGAGAACGCGGGCTGGGGCCTGATCACCAACCAGCTCAACCACGAGCGGGTCGCGCTCGCCGCGATCGGCATGCAGGCCGAGGATTTCTACGAGGCGGCGCTCTCGTACGCGTGGACGCCCGATCCGGTGACTTCCGAACGTCCCGTTGACCACCAATGGGTGAAGGCCAAACTGGCCGCCACCCATGCCCGGCTGGCGGTGAACCGCCTGCTCAGCTGGCGTTTGGTGGGGGATGTGGGGGCCGGAATTCTGGCGCCGGGAGACGCCGCCGGCGTGAAGTTCGCGGGAACGGAGTCCGCGGTCGAAACGTATCGAATGTGTCAGGAGATCGTGGGGGACGCGGCCCTGATCCGGGGCGGTTCGCCCGGCGCCTTCGGGGACGGGGAGCTGGAGCGGATGAACCGGGCGGCACAGATCAACACGTTCGGGGGCGGGGTGAGCGAGGTGCAGCGGGAGATCGTCGCGACGATGCGGCTCGGGATGAAGCGGGGGAAGAGGTGAGTGGGGTGGGTGGTTCCAACGAGCTTGATTTTCTTGGCCGGTTGAAGAAATTCGAGGGGCAGCCGGCGGCGACGGCAGGGGTCGGCAAGGACCTCGTCAACGAGCCGATGATCCGGCACTGGTGCGAGGCGATGGGCGACACCCATCCCGCGTACACGGGGCCGGACGCGATCGCGCCGCCGACGATGCTCCAGGCGTGGACGATGGGCGGCCTGTCCGGACACGGCGACGGAACGGGCCGGGCCTCCGGCTACGACGAGCTCTTCGAGCTGCTCGACGGGGCCGGATTCACCTCGGTGGTGGCGACGGACTGCGAGCAGGAGTACGTCCGTGACCTGCGGCCGGGCGATCGCGTGACCTATGACGCCGTGATCGAGACGGTGTCGGAGCGCAAGACCACCAAGCTGGGGACCGGGCACTTCGTCACCACGCGCATGGACGTCCACGCGAACGGCGAACTCGCCGGAACGCACCGTTTCCGGATCCTCAAGTA
Source organism: Streptomyces sp. CB01201 (assembly GCF_002803085.1). GTDB lineage: Bacteria > Actinomycetota > Actinomycetes > Streptomycetales > Streptomycetaceae > Streptomyces > Streptomyces hundungensis. The sequence goes on from NZ_NNBJ01000006.1 coordinate 326,120, forward strand.
CGCCCCCGCACAAGGCAGTTCCCGTAGTGCCGGATCGGCTGCGCGGGGGCAGCGGGCCGGCGCGCGCCCGGACCAGGGGCCTGCCCGTGCGCTGCGCCCCCGGCCCGTCGTCAACCGGGACAACGCCGGATTCTGGGCCGGGGTCGCCGAGCACCGCCTGCTCGTCCAGCGCTGCGGCGACTGCGCGGAGCCGCGCTTCCCCTGGCTGCCGGGGTGCCACGCCTGCGGCTCGGCGCGCTGGGACACGTTCGAGGCGAGCGGCCGGGGCACCGTCTACTCCTACGTCGTGATGCACCACCCGCCCTTCCCCGCCTTCGACCCGCCCTACGCGGTGGGCCTGATCGAGCTCGCGGAGGGCGTCCGGATCGTCAGCAACGTGGTCGGGGTGGCACCGGACGAGGTGCGCATAGGGATGGCCGTGCATCTCGAATTCCTGCGGATGGACGCCGAGTTGGAGCTTCCCGTCTTCCGGGCGGAGGTGGCCTGATGGACTTCACGCCCACCGAGGAGCAGTCGGCCGTCCAGGAACTCGCCGCGCGGATCTTCGGCGACCTCTCGACGCACGAGCGGCTCGCCGCGGCCGGCACGGGGACGGACGCCGAGCTGTGGAAGGCGCTGTGCGGGGCCGGCCTCGTGGCGGCCGTCGAGGAGGTCGGGCTGCTCGGCCTGGTCCTCGCCCTGGAGGAGCAGGGCAGGACCACCGCCCAGGTCCCCTTCGCGGCAAGCTGTGTGTACGGAGTCCTCGCGCTCACCGCCCACGGCACGGCCAGGCAACGGGACCGGCTGCTTCCGGCCCTGCGCGACGGCAGCGCCGTGGTGACCGGGGCGTTCCCGGCCCGCGGGAGCGCCGTACGGGCCTTGGATGAAGGGGAGTTGAGCGGCGTCGTGCCGGTCGTGCCGTGGCTGCGGGACGCGACGCACGTCCTGGTCCCGGACGCGGAACACGCTCTGTGGCTGGTGCGGGTCGCCGACGCGCGGGCCGAGCCGCTGGAGACGACCGCGCCCTGGTCGGCCGGCCGGCTCACGCTCCACCGTGCCCCTGCCGAGCGGGTCGGCGGCATGGAGGCGTACGAGGACGTGCTGGCCACGGCCCGGACGGCGTTCGGGGGGCTCCAGGCCGGGGTGTGCGCGGGCTCGCTGGCGCGAGCGGTCCACCACACCACGACGAGGGAGCAGTTCGGGCGCCCGCTCTCCACCAACCAGGGCGTACTGCTGCGAGCCGCCGACGCGTACATGGACACCGAGGCGATACGGGTCACCACCTACGAGGCGGCCTGGCGGCGGGACGAAGGGCTGCGGTACGGGACGCACGCGCTGACGGCGGCCTGGTGGGCGTCCGAGGCGGGCGCCCGGGTCGTGCACGCGGGCCAGCATCTGCACGGCGGACTGGGCGCGGACGTGGAGCACCCCGTGCACCGGCATTTCCTCTGGGGCCGCCAGTTGGACGCCTATCTGGGATGCGGTGCCGAAGTCCTGGCAGAACTGGGTGAGTTGATAGTCGCCGAGCGTGCGTCGAGCGCGAGTTCCGACCGCGTGGACGGTGTCGGAGTGTCGAGGGGGGCGCGGGCGTGAGCGCGATGAAGGCCGTGAAGGCCGGGAAGGCCGTGAAGGCAGGGAAGGCCGGGGAGGCAGGGAAGGCCGTGAAGACAGGGAAGGCCGGGGAGGGCGTGGAGGACGTGGGGGCCCAGCGGGAGGACGGGGGTGGGGGTGTGCGGGCCGGAGACGAGTTGGCGCCGTTGGAGATCCCGATCACGCGGACACTGATCGTGGCCGGTGCGGTGGCCTCCCGCGACTACCAGGACGTGCATCACGACGCGGTGCTCGCGCGGGAGAAGGGATCGCCGGACGTCTTCATGAACATTCTGACCACCAACGGTCTCGTCGGGCGGTACATCACCGACCACTTCGGCCCGTCGGCCCGGCTGCGGTCGGTGAGGATACGCCTCGGCGCCCCCAACTACCCAGGTGACACCATGACGTTGACCGGCACGGTGGCCGCCGTGGAGGGGGAGGTCGCCGAGGTCCGGGTGACCGGGACCAACGGGCTCGGCAACCATGTGACGGGCACGGTAAAGGTGGCCGTACCCGGCCCGTTCGAGCGCCCGGGGGCGGCACGGGCGGAAGTCCCCGGACCGTCGGAAGCCGCGGGGGCGGAGTCATGAGCGTGCGCGGGGCGGACGCGCTCGGAGGGCGGGCGGCGGTCGTCGGGATCGGAGCGACGGAGTTCTCCAAGGACTCGGGGCGCAGCGAGCTGAAGCTGGCGGTCGAGGCGGTGCACGCGGCTCTGGACGACGCGGGGCTCACGCCCGCGGACGTGGACGGACTGGTCACGTTCACCATGGACACCAACCCGGAGATCACGGTCGCGCAGACGACCGGAATGGGCGAGCTGTCCTTCTTCTCGCGCGTCCACTACGGGGGCGGCGCGGCCTGTGCCACCGTGCAGCAGGCCGCGCTCGCGGTCGCCACCGGAGTGGCCGAAGTGGTGGTCTGCTACCGGGCGTTCAACGAGCGCTCGGGCCGTCGCTTCGGCTCCGGGGTGCAGCATCGCGAGCCCTCCGCGGAGGGGGCGGCGCTCGGGTGGTCGCTGCCGTTCGGTCTGCTCACGCCCGCGTCCTGGGTCGCCATGGCCGCCCAGCGCTATCTGCACACCTACCAGCTGACACCCGAGGCGTTCGGCCATGTCGCCGTCACCGGACGCCGTCATGCCGCGAACAATCCGGCGGCCTATTTCCACGGCAAGCCGATAACCCTGGCCGACCACGCGGCATCGCGCTGGATCGTCGAGCCGCTGCGGCTCCTGGACTGCTGCCAGGAGACCGACGGCGGCCAGGCGATCGTGGTCACCACCGTCGAACGGGCCAGGGACCTGCGGCAGCACCCCGCCGTGATCACCGCGGCCGCACAGGGAGCGGGGCGCCGGCAGGAGGCGATGACCAGCTTCTACCGGGACGAGCTGGCGTCCCTGCCGGAGATGGGGGTCGTCGCGCGCCAGCTGTGGCGGACGTCGGGGCTGACGCCGGCCGAGATCGACGTGGCGATCCTGTACGACCACTTCACGCCGTTCGTGCTGATGCAGCTGGAGGAGTTCGGCTTCTGCGGACCGGGCGAGGCGGCCGGCTTCGTGGCGGCGGACGGGGTGCCGCTGAACACCCACGGGGGACAGCTGGGGGAGGCGTATCTGCACGGGATGAACGGCATAGCGGAGGCGGTGCGCCAGCTCCGGGGCACATCGGTGAACCAGCGGTCGGACGCCGCGCATGTCCTGGTGACGGCCGGCACGGGGGTACCCACATCGGGTCTCATCCTGGGGAGGGACGACTGAGGACGCGGACGCGCAAGGCCGAGTGGGTTGGCTGAGGCCCCGTCACTGCATTCTGGGCACGGGCATCCTGAGAGACCGTCAGCGTGGCGGCGGCACCCGACCGTCCGGCGGCACGGCGCTGGGTCGGACGGCTGATCTTCCACACGTACGGCCGAGGGGCCGGGCCGAGCGGTGGCCGGCCGGGCCGGGCGGCCGTTCACTCGGGCCATGCGCCGACTCAAGATCGCCATCGCTTCCTCGGCAACCGCCCTGATCGCCCTCGCCACCCTGCTTGCCCCGTCCGCCGCCGCGGACGAGCGGTGGGACGAGCGGGAGGCGGTGTCCGAGGGGAACTTCCAGGGCACGGCCTTCGACACCTGCAACGCCCCCTCGCTGGCCGCGATGCGGGCCTGGCGGAGTTCGTCGTCGTACCGCGGCGTCGGCGTCTACTACGCGGGGCGCGGCCGGCACTGCCTGAATCAGAAGAACCTGACCAAGAGCTGGGTGAGCCAGGTACACCGGATGGGCTGGCAGGTGCTTCCGGTGTTCGTCGGCTCGCAGTCGCCCTGCGTGTACGCCGCGAACAAGAAGGGCGTGCGGATCGGCAGCCGGCCCGCGCAGCAGGGCAGGTCCGAGGCGGGGGAGGCGGTACAGCACGCCCGGGCCCTCGGCATCCTGGACGGCAGCGCCCTCTACCTCGACCTGGAGGCGTACAACGCGGGCAACGCCTCCTGCGCCAGGACCACGCTCGACTTCGTGCGGGCCTGGAACAAGGAGGTGCGGGCGCGCGGTTACGTGCCCGGGTTCTACAGCAGCGCCGAGTCCGGGGTGCGGCAGATCGAGCAGGCCCGGGTGGCGGGGAAGAGCGACCTTCCGGCGGCGATCTGGTTCGCCCGCTGGCACACCGGGCCCGCGCTGTACCAGGAGGCCGCGCTGCACAGGGACGCCTGGCAGCACCGGCGCATCCACCAGTACGCGGGGGACGTCACCGAGACGCACGGCGGCTACCGTCTGATGGTGGACCGCAACCAGGTCGACGCACCGGTCGCGCGTATTGGCTGAGCCGGACCGGTGCCGGGACCGGTCCGGGGGCCGGGACCGGTCGGCGGGGTGGGGGCTGAACCCTGAGGGCCGGGGATGCGTCTCCACCTTCAGGAGGTGTGGCCACCCCCACCCGTACAACCTGAGGCGGACATCGCTTCGGGACCTGGGGCCGATCCCCGGGGCTCCGCGCGCTCATAGCGTGGAGACATGACAACGCCCGTCTGCACCAGCGCCTCCCGAGTGGCGACGCCCTACCACGCGTACGCGTCGTTCTCGTCGTACGTCCGCGCCAGGGGCCCCGTGCTGCTGCGCACCGCGCGCTCGCTGACCGCCAACGCGAGCGATGCCGAGGACCTGTTGCAGACGGCCCTGACCAAGACGTATGTCGCCTGGGACCGGATCGAGGACCACCGGGCGCTCGACGGCTATGTGCGCCGCGCGCTGCTCAACACCCGCACCTCGCAGTGGCGCAAGCGCAAGGTCGACGAGTTCGTCTGCGACGAGCTGCCCGAGCCGGAGGTCGTGCCGGGTCCCGACCCGGCGGACCAGCAGGTGCTGCACGACGCGATGTGGCGGGCGGTCATGAAGCTCCCCGACCGCCAGCGGGCCATGGTCGTCCTCAGGTATTACGAGGACCTGAGCGAGGCCCAGACCGCCGAGGTGCTCGGCGTCTCGGTCGGCACGGTCAAGAGTGCGGTCTCCCGCGCGCTCGGCAAGCTCCGCGAGGACCCGGAGCTGGAGCCCATACGGTGACGGGCGGTGACCGGCCGGGTGACGGACGGCGTCCCGGAGCGGGTATCCGCAGGTAACTTCGCGGATGCACGGCTGAAACTACTCCCGGGTAGTGACATACCGCGCGGTACGTGAGCAGAATCGGCAGACCATTGTCGCCAGAGAGCGCACCGCAGCGCTCACCGGGAGGACGCCGTGCTGAGCACCATGCAGGACGTACCGCTGCTGATCTCGCGGATCCTGACCCACGGGTCGACGATCCACGGCAAGTCCCAGGTCACCACCTGGACCGGCGAGGCCGAGCCGCACCGCCGCAGCTTCGCCGAGATCGGCGTCCGGGCCGCCCAGCTGGCCCACGCCCTGCGTGAGCTCGGTGTCGAGGACGGCCAGGCGGCCGGCACCTTGATGTGGAACAACGCCGAACACGTCGAGGCGTATCTGGCGATCCCGTCCATGGGCGCCGTGCTGCACACGCTCAACCTCCGCCTGCCGGCCGAGCAGTTGATCTGGATCGTCAACCACGCCGCCGACCGCGTGGTGATCGTCAACGGTTCGCTGCTGCCCCTGTTGGCGCCGCTGCTCCCCCATCTGCCGACGCTGGAACACCTCGTCGTGTCGGGCCCCGGCGACCGGTCCGTCCTGGAGGACATCGACGGCGCGGGCCCTCAGGTGCACGAGTACGAGGAACTCCTCGCCGGGCGGCCCACCACCTACGACTGGCCGCGGCTCGACGAACGCCAGGCCGCCGCGATGTGTTACACCTCCGGCACCACGGGCGACCCGAAGGGCGTCGTCTACTCGCACCGTTCGATCTACCTGCACTCGATGCAGGTCAACATGGCCGAGTCGATGGGGCTCACCGACCAGGACACGACACTGGTCGTGGTGCCGCAGTTCCATGTGAACGCCTGGGGCCTGCCGCACGCCACGTTCATGGCCGGCGTCAGCATGCTCATGCCCGACCGCTTCCTTCAGCCCGCGCCGCTCGCCGACATGATCGAGCGCGAGAAGCCGACGCACGCGGCGGCCGTCCCCACCATCTGGCAGGGCCTGCTCGCCGAGGTCACCGCCCGCCCCCGCGACCTCACCTCGATGCGCCGGGTCACGATCGGCGGCGCGGCCTGTCCGCCCTCGCTGATGGAGGCCTACGACAAGATCGGCGTGCGGCTCTGTCACGCCTGGGGCATGACGGAGACCTCGCCGCTCGGCACCATGTCCAACCCGCCCGCGGGACTCACCGCCGAGGAGGAGTGGCCGTACCGCATCACGCAGGGCCGCTTCCCCGCCGGAGTCGAGGCGCGGCTCGCCGGCCCGGGCGGCGCGTTCCTGCCCTGGGACGGGGAGTCGGCGGGCGAGCTGGAGGTGCGGGGCCCGTGGATCGCGGGTGCCTACTTCGGCGGCGCGGGCGGCGACGACTTCCGCCCGGCGGACAAGTTCAGCCCGGACGGCTGGCTGCGCACCGGTGACGTCGGCGTCATCAGCGCGGACGGCTATCTGACGCTGACCGACCGGGCCAAGGACGTCATCAAGTCCGGCGGCGAATGGATCTCCAGCCAGGAGCTGGAGAACGCGCTGATGGCGCACCCCGAGGTCGTCGAGGCGGCCGTCGTCGCCGTCCCGGACGACAAATGGGGCGAACGTCCGCTCGCCACCGTGGTGTTGAAGCCGGGAGCCACCGCCGACTACGCCGCCCTGAAGGCCTTCCTCGCCGAGAAGATCGCCAAGTGGCAGCTCCCGGAACGCTGGGCGCTGATCGAGGCCGTGCCGAAGACGAGCGTCGGCAAGTTCGACAAGAAGGTCATCCGCAGGCAGTACGCGGACGGCGAGCTGGACGTGACGGAGCTGCGCTAGCCGGAGCCGGCGTAGCTGCGCCGGCCGCGGCGCCCGGCCTGCTCCCGGAGTCCCAGGGGGCCGGCCCGCGCTGCCGCTAGCCGTGCAGCCAGCGGCGCAGCAGGCGGCTCATGTTCGGCATCGCCACATACGTCATGAGCACGCTGAACAGCACCGTGAACACGGCTGTGCGCGGCACCAGCGGCAGGCCCGCCACATAGGGGCCGAGCGCCGCGTTGCCCAGGAGGGAGATCGGGAAGATGGCGAGGCCCGAGCTGATCGCCATCTTCCATCGGGGCGGCGCGGGCCGGGTCTCGCCGGGCTTGGCGAACCAGGTCTCCATGCCGGTCAGTTCGCGCCGCGCGATCTCGGTGTGGTGATGGCCCGTGCAGTTCGCGAAGAACACGGCGCGCTCGGTGGAGCCCTGCCAGCGTTCCAGGGCGGCCGAGTCCCGGAAGCGATGGACCAGGAACCAGGGTGCCCCGGGCGCCGCCGGCCGGAAGAACCCGTGCCCGAGGTGCCCGGGGAAGCCGGCCGCGGCAGCCAGGATGTCGCGCGCCCACTCCTCGAACGACTCCTCGTACCCCTCCTCGACCTGCCGGGCGATCAACAGGGTGACCTCACCGTTGTCGGCGGGGACGGTGGCGTGTTCCTGACGGGTGGCGGAGCTCGTGGGGGCCACGGGCCTCTCCTTGCGGTTCGTACGGTGTCGCGCGCCGCGTCAGCCTACGCACGCCGTCGCGCACGCCGTCACCTGGTCACGCGATCCGTCGGGGCGCCCCGACCGACCGTCCCGCCAACTGCCTCCTGGAATCGCCTAGTTGGTGCCGATTTTCGCCAGGAGATCCACAATGCGGCCCTGTACCTCGCCGCTGGTGGACCGTTCCGCCAGGAACAGGACCGTCTCGCCGGACGTGAGCTTCGGCAGCTCCGCCTGGTTGATGCCGGCCGAGGTGTAGACGACCAGCGGGGTGTGGTTCAACTGCCCGTTCGCGCGCAGCCAGTCGACGATCCCGGCCCGCCGGCGGCGTACCTGCATGAGGTCCATCACGACCAGGTTCGGCCGCATCTGGGCGGCCAGGGTGACCGCCTCGGAGTCGGTGGCCGCGCGGGCGACCTGCATGCCGCGCCGCTCCAGGGTCGCGGTGAGCGCGAGCGCGATCTCCTCGTGCTCCTCGATCAGCAGCACGCGCGACGGGTGCTGCTCGCTGTCGCGCGGGGCGAGGGCCTTGAGCAGGACGGCCGGGTCGGCGCCGTACGCCGCCTCCCGCGTGGCCTGCCCGAGCCCCGCCGTCACCAGGACGGGAACCTCGGCCGCGACCGCCGCCTGGCGCAGCGACTGGAGCGCGGTACGGGTGATCGGACCGGTCAGCGGGTCGACGAAGAGCGCGGCGGGGAACGCGGCGATCTGCGCGTCGACCTCCTCGCGGGAGTGCACGACCACGGGCCGGTAGCCGCGTTCGCTCAGCGCCTGCTGGGTGGAGACGTCGGGCGCGGGCCACACGAGGAGCCGGCGCGGGTTGTCGAGCGGCTCGGGGGGCAGCTCGTCGTCGACGGGCTGCGGCTGCGGCCGGTTGGCCACCTCCACGGCGCCGCCGGGGCCGTCCAGCGGCTCGGGCCCCTCGGCGCCCTCGTCGGGCGCGCCGATCGCATAGGCGCGGCCCTGGCCCTCCGAGGGGGGCGAGGGGAGTACGGGGTGCGGCCGGGCGGCAGGCTCGGCGGGCCGCTCCACGCCCTCCGGCGGCGTACCGAGCTTGCGCCGCCGCCCGGACCCGAGCGAGCCGCCAGTGGCCTGGGCCTGAGCCATCTGCGCCTGCGTCTGGCTGAGCGGCACGCCCTGCCCGAGCGCCCGCACGCTGAACGCCCGGCCCTGGGTGTCACCGGCGGCCGGGATGCCACCGGGCGGCGTCTCGGCGGGCAACGGCTGACGGGCGGGCTTGGGGGCGGCCTGCGGCGGGTTCTGGTTCTGCTGCTGCGGCGGCGGTACGGGGCCGGGGGCACCCGGCGCCGGAACCGCGCGGGCCGCCCACTCGGGCTGCTCGGCGGGGTGCGCCTTGGGCGGGGTGTGATCGGCCAGCGGGTCGCTGGGTGCGGGGTTCCCCCGAGCCGGGCCGCTCGCCGGATTCGCCGGATTCGCTGGGTTCCCCGGGTTCGCCGGGCTGTCGGGGGCCGGATTCACGGTGCCGGGGCCGACGGCGTGGGCGCCCGTACGGCCGCCTGCGGCAAGGGAGTCGGGGCCGGCGGAACCGCTGCTCGGCTGGCCGGGAGGGGCGGGCTCAGTTCCTGCGGGACCGACCATGGGGTCGGCGACGCCCATGGGGCCGGCACCTGGGGCGCCCGTGCCGGTGCTGCCGGCGCCCACGGGGGTGGCGCCTGGGGTGCCTGCGGCGGTGTTGCCCGCAGCCGTGGAAGCGCCTGCGGCGGTGTTGTCCGCGCCCATGGGGCCAGCGCTCATGGGGCCAGCACCCATGGGCCCAGCCCCCATGGTGCCGGGGGCGGTGTGGCCGGCGGCCATGTGCCCAGCACCTGTGTGCCCAGCACCTACGTGCTGCCCAGCACCTACGTGTTCCCCGCCCCCGGGGCGAGCACCCATCGGCTCAACACCTGTGTGGACGGCGCCCGTTGGGCTGGCCTGAGCCGAAGGCCGCGGAGGCGCGGAGGCCGTCCCTGCGGCTTCGACTCCGCCCGGGGTCGGCGGTACCGGATGCGGCGCGCGGTCGGCCTCGGCGGGTGGCAGAGCGAACGCGGTCCGCACCGGGCCTTCCTGGCCGCTCGCGGCGCCGCCCCCGGCGTTGCCGCCGCCCGGGGCGGACCCCAGGGCGCGCCGGGCGCGGCGCCCGGTCGGCTCGGCGGTGTTCGCGGCCGGGTGCGCTGCGGCGTTCCCGGCCGGCACCGAGGTGGCCGACGCGTCGGCACCCGATGGCGCGGGCAGTGCCCGACGGGCCCGGCGTCCGGTCGTCTCGGTGGGTACGCCCTGCGGCGGAACGGTCTCACCCCGCGCGGCCCGGCCCATGCCGGACGACTCGCGGGCGCTTTCCGCCCCGGTGACGACGGACCCCACGGATCCGCCGGACCCCGCGAGCGCAGCCGGCGCCCCGGGTCCCCCGGGTCCGCCCGATCCCTCCGCGGCCTGCTCGGCAGGGCTGGGACGGCCGCGGCGCCGCCCGGATCCGGAAGGCCCGGAACCCGCGATCCCGCCCTCGGCGGGCTCGGGGCCGCCGGCGTTCTGCTGGGCCGGAATCCGGGCTCGATCACCGTCCGGGCCGCCGTCGGCCTCTCCGTCACCCGATCCCGAGCCCGATCCCGAGCCCGAGCCCGAGCCCGAACGGGCATCGGCGCCGGAAGCGCCTCCCCCGGTCCCGGCAGCGGTCCCGGCAGCGGTCCCGGCCGCGGTGCCGACAGCCGCCCCGGCAGCGGAACCCGACACGGCCCCCACCCCGGACGACGTGTCAACGCGCGCCCGCCGCCGTCCCGTCGGGGACTTCTCCTCGCTGACCGGGCTCTCCAGGAACGCGTCCATGGACGCCCGGCGCCCGCGCCTGCGGCCGCCGCCGTCCTGCTGGGCGGGCAGCAGCGCCTCGTCGGGCTGCGGGGCCGCGGGCGCCTCGACCGTCCCGGCGCCCGCGCCGAGCGGCACTTCGAGTACGTACGCCGAGCCGCTCATGCCCGGCACGGCGACGGTTTGCAGCACACCGCCGTGCGCCTTCACGATGCCGCGCACGATGGGCCCGTGGACCGGGTCGCCGCCCGAGTACGGCCCGCGCACCTCGATGCGTACGACCTCGCCGCGCACCGCCGCCGCCACGACGACGGTGGAGTCCATGTAGCCACCGGCGCCGACCGGCGCCTTGCCCGTGGCGTCCACCCCGGCCACGTCCGCGATGAGGTGGGCGAGGGCGGTCGCCAGGCGCGGGGCGTCGACCTCGGCCTCGATGGGCGGGGCGTGCACGGCGAACTGGGCGCGCCCGGGCCCGATCAGCTCGACGGCGCCCTCGACACCGGCGCCGACGACCGAATCGACGAGCACCTTGGCCTTCTTGAGCTCCTCGCTGCCCGCGTCGAGCCGCTGGTAGCCGAGGACGTTGTCGACGAGCGTGGTGATGCGGGAGTAGCCGGCGGCGAGGTGGTGCAGGACCTGGTTGGCCTCGGGCCACAGCTGGCCCGCGTCGTCGGCGGCGAGCGCCGAGAGTTCCTGGCGCAGCTCGTCGATCGGCCCGCGCAGCGAACCGGCGAGCACCGAGAGCAGTTGCTGGTGCCGGGCGGCGAGCGCGTCGTAGCGCTTGGTCTCGCGCTCCAGGACCTCGGCGTGCTTGGCGGCCTGCTCCTCGTAGGGGCGGCGGTCGGTGAACGTCATCACGGCGCCGACGAGCAGATCGCCGTCGCGCACCGGCGCGGTGGTCAGGTCGACCGGCACCATGGCGCCGGACTTCGTCCAGATGACCTGCCCGCGCACCCGGTGCTTGCGCCCGGACTTGAGGGTGTCCGCCAGCGGGCTGCCCTCGTACGGGAACGGCTCGCCGTCCTCGCGCGAGTGCAGCACCAGCGGGTGCAGCTCGCGGCCGCCGAGGTCGCTGGCCCGGTAGCCGAGGATCTGCGCGGCCGCCGGGTTGACCAGGACGACCCGCCCGTCGGTGTCGGTGCCGACCACGCCCTCGGCCGCCGCGCGCAGGATCATCTCGGTCTGGCGCTGCGAACGGGCCAGCTCCGCCTCGGTGTCGACGGTGCCCGAAAGGTCCCGTACGACCAGCATGAGGAGTTCGTCGCCCGAGTACGAGCCGGGTCCGCCGCCGCTTCCGTAGGAGGCGTACGCGTCCCGGCCGTCCTCCAGGTTGGCGCTGGTCACCTCGACCGGGAACTCGGTGCCGTCGGTGCGGCGCGCGATCATCCGGGTCGGCTTGGTGCGGCCCTGCTCGTCCTCGCTCTCGGGCCGGCGCATGGAGCCGGGGATGAGCTTGGAGTCGAAGGTGGGCAGCAGATCGAGAACTCCCCGCCCCACCAGGGCCGTACCCGGCGCCTCCAGCATCCCCAGCGCCACGGTGTTGGCGTTGACCACCGTGCCGTTGCAGTTGACGAGCAGGAGCCCGTCCGGAAGGGCGTCAAGTATGGCTGCGAGGCGAGCAGCGCCTCGGGATGGCCTGCTGCTCACGACGACGCTTCCTCCCTGAACCACTGCACCTTGCGGCCTGTCACTGGGAGGGAGTCTAAAGGCTGGCGATGTGCGAGGGACGGCGGATGAGGGGGAGCTCTCACCAAGGTTGTGTGACTACGCCGTACGAATGAAGGGCGGAGGGAGCGCGGACAGGGCGCCCTACCTGCCGCTCGGCAGCACCGGGACCAGGTTGTCCCAGCGTGAGATTTCGCAGCCATTGGCACGGCTGTACGTCGCGTCGACGGGCCGCCCGGCCCAGCTGCCGGTGATGTGCGCGGTGGCGGCACCGCCGTAGATGAACGTGCACATCCGGTCCTTGGGCACCGGCGCGAAGGGGTCCTTGCCCCAGGTCGTCACCGAGTCCAGCTTGTCGCAGGCCTGCTGCGCACGCGGGTGGCTGCCGCCCGCCGGGTGGCATTCCAGGGTGTACGTCCCCTCGACGCCGGGGACGTCCTCGACGGTGACGGTGAGCCGGTCCTCGGTCTGCCCGCCGCCGAGCAGCGGCAGCGGGACGGGCAGGGGGCCGGCCAGGGCGGTGGGCGCGGCGGCGAGCGCGGTGAGGGAGGCGGCGGCGGTGACGGCGAAGCGGCGCAGCATGAGTCTCGTGTCTCCAGGCGTTCGGACGGGCTGTTCGGGCGGGGGCTGTGTTCGAGCGGGCTGTGTGGACGGGTGGTGTTCGGACGGACTGTGGTCGGAGGCCTTTCGGTCGGCCCCTCCCGGGGAGCCGCCCGTGGAGCCCCCGAATGGTCCCGAGTGGCATCCCAGGGCCACGCAGGCTTCCGGGGACTTCCGAGGACTTCCGCGGGCTTCCGCTGGCTTACGGAGGCTTCCGAGGTCTAACGGGTCTAACGCGCGTCAACGCCCGGCGTTGCGCCGCACAAACGGCTTTGCTCTGGCGCCCACCTGCCTAGTACCGTGGGGGCCGATTGGTGACGGCCCGCAAGGCTGTGTCATCATCTGCACGCACCACTCGCACACGCGACGGTGTGCTGGAGGCGTCGCCTAGTCCGGTCTATGGCGCCGCACTGCTAATGCGGTTTGGGTCTTAAAGCCCATCGAGGGTTCAAATCCCTCCGCCTCCGCCAGCATCACCCGAAGCCCCGGCCCCACGGCCGGGGCTTCGGCCGTTCCCGCCCGCGTCCGCCGGCCGCCTCGCCCTCGCCCTCATCCGGGCCGAGTGTCTCCCCCGCCCGCGCGGCCTTCACTCGCCTCGCGCGTTCCCGTCGTCGCGTGTCCCCGTCGCCCGGGCCGCGCCCCGCCCGCCCCGCGGCCCCGCCCCGGCCCTGTTCGAGCCCCGTTCGGACCCTCATTCGGCCCACCCGTGCGCCGGCCGCACTGCCCCCGGTTCGCTCACGCAGAGACATTTCCGCAGGTCAGGGCCGGTATGGCTAATGGATTTCGCGTCACGGCGCAGGTCATGTAATGTTGTTCTCGCAACGCCGACGGGGCAGAAAAAACCCCGGAAGCACAAGCACTCGTAGCTTAACGGATAGAGCATCTGACTACGGATCAGAAGGTTGCAGGTTCGAATCCTGCCGAGTGCACATAACGAAGAGGCCCCGGACATCGCGTCCGGGGCCTCTTGCGTTGGGTCTTACGGCAGCGCGGTGCGACCACCGGCTGACGCCGGATTGTCTTGGGCGGCATCTGGCCGTCGCACCGGGGCGGGTGCGTCAACTCATGTAGTGCGTAGGGATGGGAACCCGGGATGCTTTGCGCCACGGCGATGTTCAAGCCTGTTGCCGCGGTGGGGCGTTGCTGATTCGATCCTCGGATGACAGAGATCAAGGAGCCCTGGGGGCTCAGCGTGCTCGGTACGGGGAACGTGTCGGCGGAGCCCCGGATCGCCCAGACGATGCTTGCGGTCGACCTTCTGGCACCTACGCCCGGGGAAGCCTTTGAACAAGCGGGAGCAGCGGTTGTCAGGCTGCGGACCGTGCTGCGTGAGCATGGCATACCCGACTCCGACGTGTCCGGATCGCGTCTGGCCCTGCGGTCGGAGTTCAAGGGCTACGGCGCGGAGCGGACGTTCCTCGGCTATCGCTGCGAGGCGACGTACGTCGTGCAGACCGGGATCCTTGACCGGCTCGAATCTCTGATAGAGGACGCCGTCCGAGCCGGTGCGAATCGAGTCGACGAGCTGAAATTCGACGTACTCGACAAGCCTGCGCTCCGGGACGAGGCCCGCCGCAGGGCAGTCGCGGCCGCCCGGCGCAAGGCCGAGGTCTACGCGGATGCCTGTGGTGTGCGGCTCGGCCCCGTAGTGCACATTCAGGACGTCGATCCGGAATCGGTCGGGCTGCGCAGCCATGGAAGTCGCATCGGAGGCGATCCCGAATCCAACGGCGTCTTCGCTCCTGGTGAGGTGCGCGTCGAGGCCGCCGTGCTGCTCGGTTTCAGCCTGCTGCCCGACTGAGGTCTGCCGGCTTCCCTCCGAGGGCGCTAGTTCAGTTGCTCGGCCAGGCCGACGATGATGCCGGCCGGGCCGCGGAGGTAGCAGAGCAGATAGCTGTCCTCGAAGCGGGCGATCCCACCGACGAGTTCGGCGCCGTGCGGGCGCAGGCGGGCGACGGTGTCCTCCAGGTCGTCCACGGCGAACATGACGCGGTGCGTGCCCAGGACGTTGTGCGGCCGGTCCCGCGGGCCGGTGCTGATCACCGCGGGGGTGCGGTACCGCGACAGTTCGAGCCGGCTGTGGCCGTCCGGGGTCCGGAGCATCGCGATGTCGCAGTGGACGCCGTCGAGCCCGGTGCACTGGTCGGCGACCAGGCCCTGGACCTCGGTCCTGCCCTCCAGTTCCATGCCCAGCTCGCCGAAGAACGCGATCGCGGCGTCCATGTCCTCGACGACGATGCCCACGTTGTCCATCCGCTGAATCGCCATGGTGGTTTCTCCTTCTGGTGCGGGTTTCGTTGTACGGGTTCCTGTACGGGTTCCTGTACGGGCGGCCTTTGGTGGCCGCTGATGTTCCTGGGACGGAGCCGGTGGCGGCTTCTCGACATCTGCTGGCCGCCGCACTCCGACGACCGTCCTCGTCGACATCAATGTGCCCGTTGGTGGTACCCGGCCGGGCATGAGGCAGGGACGGCGAACGAGTGGCGCGATGTCCATTACCCGGCTGCGGCTGCTGCTGCGGCGGCGGAGAGCGCGGCGGGCGCTGGTGTTGGCCGGCGTGGTGGTGAGCAGCGGGCTGGCCGTCGTGGCGTCGCACCTGTTGCTGAAGCACTCGTGGGCCGATTCGACCGTGTTCGCCGTGTTGGTGCTGGCGGTCAGCGTGGGCTCGGCGCGGCTATCCGCGTTCGTCGAGCGGAAGTGGGGATGGAAGGGAGGGCGGTACTGGGGGCGTCGCGGGAAGGGCTGAGCCGGTGGCGCTGACCGGTGGCGCCGAGCCGGTGGCGCCGAGCCGGTGGCGCTGAGCGGGTCTTCCCCGGTTCGGGGCGATGGGCGTGGGCCCGGCGTTGTCAGTGGTGGGGAGTAGCTTCGAAGCGTGGCTGGGTTGTGGCGTTGTGTGGGGGTTCGCTGGGGCGAGGGCGGGGCGCGGCTTCGGTGGGAGGAGGGGCGTAGCAGTGGGCTGGAGTACGGGCGGGTCGTGGCGTTCCGGGCCGTGGGGGCGCGGAGCTGCGTGGGCGCCCGGGGCAATCCCTGCCCGGTGGGCGCGCAGGTGCCGGGGCGCGGTACGCAGGCGCGCTGTGCCGAGTGCGCTCGGCTCGATCGGGCGCATTCCGTCGCCGCCGATACGTATCTCGATGATCCGCGCACCTATCGGGTCTACCTCGCCTGGTTCGGGAGCGGGCTGCTCAAGGTCGGGATCACCGCGGAGGAGCGCGGGTCCGCCCGGCTGCTCGAACAAGGGGCGGTGGCGTTCTGCTGGCTCGGGCGCGGGCCGCTGATGGCGGCCCGGCGCTGCGAGGAGCTGCTGAGGGCGGCCCTCGGGGTGCCGGATCGGATTCCGTACGCCGAGAAGCGGGCGGTACGGGCCCGGCTTCCCGGGGTCGAGGAGCGGGCGGCCGAAGTGGCGGGGCTGTATGCGCGGGCCGTCGCGCTGCCCGGCTGGCCCGAGTCGTTGGAGCGGGTCGAGGGTCAAGTGGTCGACCATCAGGACGAGTTCGGGCTCGGTGGGCTGCCGGACGCTCGCGGAGTGGTCGCCGAGCTCGTGGACCAGGGGGTCGTCAGCGGGCGGCTGCTCGCGGCCGCCGGTCCCGATCTCCATCTGGACGCGGGGGACGGGTGGGGCGTCCTCGTGCTGGATACGCGGCTCATGAGCGGATGGGGGCTCACCGCGCTCGGTCCGGGTGATCCCGGCGGCTTCACCGTGCCCGTGCGGGAAGTGCCCAGGGAGGAGGGTGAGCAGGGTTCGCTGTTCTGAGGGCTGACGGGCTGACGGGCTGGCGGCCGAGGGGGTGGACAGGGCGGGGCGCTCCGCCGAGGGTGAGGGGCATGAGCGATCACGTGGGGCGGCAGGCGTGCTGGGGACGGCAGGGGCGGCGCGGGTGACCGGCGGCGGCAGCGACGGCTCCAACGGCGGCAGCTACGGCAGCGGCAGCGGCAGCCATGGTGCCGACGGCATCGGCCACGGCCGTACTGACGAAGGCGGCACGAGCGACGCCGGCAACCACCGCCACGGCCGCAAGGGCGACGGCCACGGCCGCAACGACGGCCGCAACGGCGGCGGCGAGGGCGACGGCGGGGCCGGGGTTCGGGCGTTCTGGGGGCGGCTCGGGCTCCCCGGGCTCGTCGACGTCCACACGCACTTCATGCCCGAGCGGGTCCTGAACAAGGTGTGGCAGTACTTCGACTCCGCCGGGGAGCTGGTGGGCGGGGTCGAGTGGCCCATCACCTACCGGGAGGACGAGGCCGAGCGGGTGCGGCTGCTCAGGGAGGAGTTCGGGGTGCGCGCGTTCACCTCGATGATCTACCCGCACAAGGCGGGGATGGCGGAGTGGCTCAACGGGTGGAGCGTCGGGTTCGCCGGCCGGACGCCCGGCTGTCTGCACACCTCCACGTTCTTTCCCGAGCCGGGAGCGGCCGGATATGTACGGGACGCGCTCGACGCCGGCGCCCGGGTCTTCAAGTCCCATGTACAGGTGGGCGGTTACGACCCGGGTGATGCGTTGCTCGACCCGGTCTGGGGGCTGCTCGCCGAGGCCGGTGCGCCCGTCGTCATCCACTGCGGATCCGGGCCCGCGCCCGGGAAGCACACCGGGCCGGGGCCGGTCGGGCGGGTGCTCGCCCGCCACCCCCGGCTGCGGCTGGTCGTCGCGCACCTGGGGATGCCGGAGTACGCCGACTTCCTCGGCCTCGCCGAGGCGTACGGGGAGGTCAGGCTGGACACGACGATGGCGTTCACCGACTTCAGCGAGCGTTCCGCGCCGTTCCCGGTGCGGGAGCTCGGCCGGCTGCGGGATCTCGGGGACCGGGTGCTCCTCGGCTCCGACTTCCCCAACATCCCGTACCCCTATCTCCATCAGCTGGAGGCCCTGGAGCGGCTCGGTCTCGGCGACGAGTGGCTGCGGGCCGTCTGCCACGACAACGCCGCCCGCCTCTTCGGGCTGCCGCTCCGCCCCCCGCTGCCCGGCCGGGCAGCGGGCTGAGCCGCCCACTTTCTCAGGGAAATCACAGGAACGGGCAAGGAGGTTCTCACGGCCCCCTCACAGGGTGGGGCCATGACCGTTACCTCCTCGCCCCAGGGGCGGACCGAAATGCTGCGGCCGGACGGCAGCCCCGTGCGCGTACTCGTCGTGGACGACGAGGCGCCGCTCAGCGAGCTGCTCTCCATGGCGCTGCGCTACGAAGGCTGGGAAGTGCGCAGCGCCGGTGACGGGGCCGGGGCGGTGCGCGACGCCCGGGACTTCCGGCCGGACGCCGTGGTCCTCGACATCATGCTGCCCGACATGGACGGCCTCGCCGTCCTCGGGCGGCTGCGCCGCGAACTGCCCGACGTACCGGTGCTGTTCCTCACCGCCAAGGACTCCGTGGAGGACCGGATCGCCGGGCTCACGGCGGGCGGCGACGACTACGTCACCAAGCCGTTCAGCCTGGAGGAGGTCGTCGCCCGGCTGCGCGGACTCATCCGCCGCTCGGGCACGGCCGCCCTGCGCAGCGAGTCCGTCCTCGCCGTCGGCGACCTCACGCTCGACGAGGACAGCCACGACGTGACCCGGGGCGGGGTCAACATCCACCTCACCGCGACCGAGTTCGAGCTGCTCCGCTTCCTGATGCGCAACCCGCGCCGGGTGCTCAGCAAGGCGCAGATCCTCGACCGGGTCTGGTCGTACGACTTCGGCGGCCAGGCCAACGTCGTCGAGCTCTACATCTCCTATCTGCGGCGGAAGATCGACGCCGGGCGCTCCCCGATGATCCACACCCGGCGCGGTGCGGGATATCTGATCAAGCCCGGGGAGTAGGACCGCGTGGCCAGGTTCCGGCGGCCCTGGTCGTTGCGCACCCGGCTGGTGGTGTCGGCGGTCGCGCTGCTCGCGGTGGTGGGTGCCGTCATCGGTACGGTGACCGTCCTCGCCATGGGCGCCAACCTCCAGGGCCAGCTGGACAATCAGCTGCGCGCCGCGCTCCCCCTGCGCTCGATGGGGCACGCGACCCAGGGGCAGGGAGAGGGACAGGGGCAGGGGCAGCGGCCGCCGGACGGTGACCGGCTCGACTTCATCGTGTCCCGCCCCGGACAGCCGCTGTCCACGGTCGGCGCGGGCGTCGCGGCCGACGGCTCGCTCACCGGGCTGCGCAGCACCCAGCCGGAACGCGAGGGCGAGAGCCGTACCGTGACGCTGTCCGGGGCGCAGGCCGGGGCGCTGGCCACCGTCCCCAAGGACGGCAAGGTGCACTCCGTCACGCTCCCCGGCCTCGGGGACTACCGGGCCCTGTGGGACCCGGACCGCGCCATCGTGCTCGGCTACCCCACCGACAAGCTGGACGTCACCGTCAACACCCTTGTGGTCGTGGTCATTTGCGTCACCGCCGCCGGGCTCGTCGCCGCCGGGATCGCGGGCGCGGCCATCGTCGGGGTGGCCCTGCGGCCGCTGCGCCGGGTCGCCGCCACCGCCACCCGGGTCTCCGAACTCCCCCTGCACAGCGGCGAGGTGGCACTGCACGAGCGGGTGCCGGGGGCCGAGGCGGATGCCAGGACCGAGGTCGGGCAGGTGGGCGCGGCGCTCAACCGGATGCTGGACCACGTCCACGAGGCGCTCAGCGCGCGGCAGGAGAGCGAGACACGGGTGCGGCAGTTCGTCGCCGACGCCAGCCACGAGCTGAGGACACCGCTCGCCTCCATCCGGGGCTATGCCGAGCTGACCCGGCGCGGACGCGAGGACATCGGGCCCGACACCCGGCACTCGCTCGGCCGCATCGAGTCGGAGGCGGCCCGCATGACCGGGCTGGTCGAGGATCTGCTGCTGCTCGCGCGCCTCGACGCCGGACGCCCGCTCTCGTACGAGAGCACTGATCTCTCCGCGTTGGTGGTGGACGTGGTCGGTGACGCGCACGCCGCCGGGCAGGGTCACACCTGGCGGCTCGAACTCCCCCCGGAGCCGGTCGCCGTGTGCGCGGACCGGGAGCGGCTCCAGCAGGTCCTGGTCAATCTGCTCGCCAACGCCCGTACGCACACCCCGCCGGGGACCACCGTCACGGCACGGGTCGAGCCGCGCGGGCCCGAGGTCGCCGTCGAGATCGAGGACAGCGGCCCCGGCATCCCGCCCGAGCTGCTGCCGCACGTCTTCGAGCGGTTCGCGCGCGGGGACGCGTCCCGCTCGCGCAACGCGGGCTCCACCGGGCTCGGCCTCGCCATCGTGCAGGCCGTCGTCACCGCGCACGGGGGGCGGGTGGGCGTGCGGAGTGGGCCCGGGCGCACGGTGTTCGAGGTCCTCCTGCCGGCGCAGGACCGTGGCCCGGGCGTCCGCCCCGCGCCGAACCCGGACGGCCGCCGCGCGGAACCCGGACGATCGCCCGGGACGGACTCCGGACACCGGCCCGGGACGGACTCCGGACACTCGCCCCGCGCGGGCCGCCCGGCCGCCCCGCACCTCACAGGCTGAGCACAGGCCGACCACACAGGTGTGACAGCGCCGCTCGCGAGGGTCGGCGTATGCCAACCGAACCCTCTGCCGCGACCGCGCCACACGCCGCGCCGCACCCCGCGCCCCGCGCGACGGTCCCGGCGCATCCGGCGCATCCGGCGCACTCGGTCCATCCGGCACACCCCGTGGCCCTCCCGGCCCGTCGGCACCTGACGGTCCAGCCGGCCGGCACCCCCGTCCTCGATGTGACGATCCCGGTCTACAACGAGGAGCGGGACCTGGAGCGGTGTGTACGGCGGCTGCACGAGTACCTCGCGCGGACCTTCCCGTACGGGTTCCGGATCACGGTCGCGGACAATGCGAGTACCGACTCAACTCCCGCCATCTCCCGCAGACTTGAGCGGGAGATACCCGAGGTGCGGGCCTTCCGCCTGGAGGAGAAGGGGCGCGGGCGGGCACTGCGTACGGTGTGGTCGGCCTCGGACGCGCCGGTGCTCGCGTACATGGACGTGGACCTGTCCACCGACCTCAACGCGCTGCTCCCGCTGGTCGCGCCGCTCATCTCCGGACACTCCGACCTCGCCATCGGCTCGCGCCTGGCGCGTTCCTCGCGGGTGGTGCGCGGTGCCAAGCGGGAGTTCATCTCGCGCACGTACAACCTGATCCTGCGCGGTTCGCTCGCGGCCCGGTTCTCCGACGCCCAGTGCGGGTTCAAGGCGATCCGGCGCGATGTGGCGCAGCGGTTGCTGCCGATGGTCGAGGACACGGGGTGGTTCTTCGACACCGAGATGCTGGTGCTCGCCGAGCGGGCCGGGCTCCGCATCCACGAGGTGCCGGTGGACTGGGTCGACGACCCGGCCAGCACCGTGCACATCGTCAGCACGGCGATGGACGACCTGAGGGGCGTGTGGCGGATCGGGCGGGCGCTCGCCGTCGGGGCGCTGCCACTGGACCGGCTCTCGCGGCCGTTCGGTGACGACCCCAGGGACCGGCAGCTGAGCGGGGTGCCCGGTGGGCTCGCCCGGCAGCTCGTCGGGTTCTGCGTGATCGGCGCGCTCTCCACCCTTTTCTACCTGGCCCTGTACTCGCTCTCCCGTACCGTGATGGGTCCCCAACTCGCCAACGCGGTCGCCTTGTTGGTGTCGGCCGTCGCCAACACATCGGCCAACCGGCGGCTCACGTTCGGCGTTCGCGGCCGGGACCGGGCGGTGCGCCACCAGGCGCAGGGCCTGGTGGTGTTCGCCATCGGGCTCGCCCTGACCAGCGGCTCGCTCGCGGCCCTCGACGCCGCGAACGCCGACGCCGCGCACTCCACCGAGGTCGCCGTCCTGCTCGCGGCGAACCTCGCGGCCACGGTGCTGCGCTTCCTGCTGTTCCGCGCCTGGGTGTTCCCCGACCGCGCGGGCTCCGCCCCCGATACCGCCCCCGATACCGGCTCCGGCCCCGGCCCCGGACCCGGCCCAGAAACCGCAGCCGACACGGCGACCTACACCGCAGCCGACACCGCGAGCGGCACCGCAGCCGACACCGCGAGCGGCACCGCAGCCGACACCGCGAGCGGCACCACGGCCGACACCGCGACCGAGAACACCCCGCACCACGCCGAACCGAAGGGCGACGCACGATGACCACGACCTCACCCCTGGCCGATTCGAGTGAGGGGGTCGCAGCGGACGGACACCGGTCCGTACGCGGCCGGCTGTGGCGCGGCCGCCCCGAGGACCCGGCCTGGGCCCGGCCCGCCTTCCTCGCGCTGCTCGCCGTCACCTGCGCCGCCTACCTGTGGAACCTCAGCGCCTCCGGGTACGCGAACTCCTTCTACTCGGCGGCCGTCCAGGCGGGCAGCCAGAGCTGGAAGGCGTTCTTCTTCGGCTCGCTCGACGCGGCCAACGCGATCACCGTCGACAAGCCTCCGGCCGCGCTCTGGCCGATGGCCCTCTCGGTACGCCTCCTCGGTCTCGGCTCCTGGCAGATCCTGCTGCCCCAGGTCCTGATGGGCGTGGGCACGGTCGCGGTCCTGTACGCGGCCGTGCGGCGCCGGTTCAGTCCGGCGGCCGGGCTGATCTCCGGCGCGGTACTCGCCCTGACGCCGGTCGCGGCGCTCATGTTCCGCTTCAACAACCCGGACGCGCTGCTCGCGCTCCTGATGACGGTCACCGTGTACTGCGTCCTGCGCGCCCTGGAGGACGCCCGCACCAAGTGGCTGGTGTGGGCCGGGGTCGCGATCGGCTTCGCGTTCCTGACCAAGACCCTGCAAGCCTTCCTGATCCTGCCGCCGCTCGCGGTCCTGTACGCGGTGTGCGCGCCCACTTCGATACGCCGTCGGCTCGGTCAACTCGCCCTGTCCACGGGTGTGTTGGTGGCGGCAGGCGGCTGGTGGGTGGCGGCCGTGGAGCTGTGGCCCAAGTCGTCGCGCCCGTACATCGGCGGCTCGCAGCACAACTCGTTCCTTGAACTCACCTTCGGCTACAACGGGCTCGGCCGCCTCAGCGGCGACGAGACCGGCAGCGTCGGCGGCGGGGGCGCGCGGCCCGGCGGCATGGAACTCCCGGCGGGCATGCGTCCGGGCGGAGGAGGCGGGGGCGGCGGTGGCGGCTGGGGGGCGACCGGCATCGGGCGCATGTTCAACTCCGAGGTGGGCAGCCAGATCGCGTGGCTCCTTCCGGCGGCCCTGCTCCTGCTGATCGCGGGCCTTGTCGTCACCTGGAAGGCCAAGCGCACCGACACCGCTCGGGGCGCGTTCCTCGCCTGGGGCGGGGCGCTCCTCATGACCGCCGTGATCTTCAGCTTCATGGCGGGGATCTTCCACCAGTACTACACGGTGGCCCTGGCCCCCTACATCGCGGCGCTCGTCGGCATGGGCGTCACGGTCCTGTGGGAGGAGCGCTCGCGCATCGGCGCGGCGCTCACCCTAGGGGCGGTGGTGGCTGCCACCGCGATCTGGTCGTACGTCCTGCTCGGGCGCACCCCTGACTACCTGCCGTGGCTGCGCTGGGCCGTACTGATCGGTGGCCTCGCTGCGGGCCTCGGCCTCGCCCTCGCGGGCCGGCTGGACCGCAGGGCCGCGTTGGGTGTCGCCGGTCTCGGTCTCGCGGCCTCGCTTGCCGGGCCCGCCGCGTACGCGGTGAGCACGCTGGACACCGGACACACCGGCTCGATCGTCACGGCGGGCCCCGCCGGGGCGAGCAGGGGCGGGCCCGGGGGCGGTGGCGGTGGCGGTGGTGGACGGATGCGGTTCGGGGGTGGGCCGGGTGCGGGTGCTGGTGCGGGTGCGCGCGCTGGTGCTGGTGCTGGTGTTGGTTCTGGTGCCGGGCAGAACGGGGGGTGGCCGGGCCGTGGGGCGGGCCCGGGTGCGGGTGCGGGTCAGGGCTTTCCCGGTGGGGGTGCCGGTACCGGTGGGGGTGGCGCTGCGGGGCCGGGTTCGGGTTCGGGTTCGGGTGAGCGTGGCGGTCTGGGGGGTGGCATGGGAGGGCTCCTGGACGGTGCCAAGGTGAGCGCAGCGGCGCAGGCGCTCCTCAAGAACAACGCGGACCGGTACACCTGGGCGGCGGCGGCCATCGGGTCGCAGAACGCCGCGAGTTATCAACTCGCCACCCAGAAGCCGGTGATGGCGATCGGTGGCTTCAACGGCAGCGACCCGTCGCCGACGCTGGACCAGTTCAAGAAGTACGTGGCCGAGGGGAAGATCCACTACTTCGTCTCCGGGGGTGGGGGGATGATGGGGGGTGGGAAGTCTGGTGGCAGTGCGATCAGTAGTTGGGTGGAGGCGTCCTTCGAGAAGGTGACGGTTGGGGCCGCCACCTTCTATGACCTCACCTCGCCGGTGAGCTAGCGGGATTGCGCGGGGGCGGCCTGGGGGGTTTGCCCACCCGCCCGCCCGTGCGGCGGGTTGGATCAGCTGAGCCCTGGGGCTGCGCCCCAGACCCCCTTGAGGGGCTGCGCCCCTCGAACCCCCGCAGGGGGCTCCGCCCCCTGCCCCCCGGTTCGGGGCTCCGCCCCGGACCCCGTTCGCGCCTGAACGGCGCTCGTCCTCAAACGCCGGACGGGCTGAAGATGCCGATGCTGGCCAGCACCGAGGCATTTAGGGGGCGCGGGGAACTGCGCGAGCAACCACGCACGGTGCGAGGCCGACAGAGGGTTGGGGGCGCGGGGAACTGCGCGAGCAACCACGCACGGTGCGAGGCCGACAGAGGGTTAGGGGCGCGGGGAACTGCGCGAGAAGCGACCACGGTTCGCGGACGAAGGCGGGGTTAAGGGGCGCAGGGGCGGTAGCCGGTGGTGGTTGGGGGCGATGGGTCCGAACTTCCCTCGCTTGATGGCCAGTTGTGCGGGGGCCGGGGGCCGGGGGCTTGTCGGGGCGAGCGGGGTGGGCGCGTGGCCGAGCCGGGCCGGGCGTTCGGGGGCTGCGCCGCCGTCCGCGCCCGGCCCCGTCCGCGCTCACGCCGTAAATGGCTTTACGGCGTAGAAGACCCGCCTTACGGTGTATAGCGGCGGCATGACGTACGCCGTATAAGACGCATCGCGAGCCAAGGGAAAACCGGGGGCCACCATGACAGCATCGACAGGCGAGCAATCCGGCGCATCCGCCGGCCAGCCGGAGCCGCAGCCCCAGCCGGAGCCGCGGCCCCAGACCCGGCCGGAGCCGCAGCCACACCCGCAGCCACACCCGCAGCGCTGGCTGATCCTCGGTGTCATCTGCCTCGCCGTGCTCACGGTGCTGCTCGACAACACCGTGCTCAACGTCGCCATCCCCTCCCTCACCACCTCGCTCGGCGCTTCCACCGCCGACATCCAGTGGATGATCAACGCGTACTCGCTGGTCCAGTCCGGACTGCTGCTCACCGCGGGCAGCTCCGCCGACCGCTACGGGCGCAAGAAGATGCTCGCCGCGGGGCTCGCGCTCTTCGGTATCGGCTCGCTGGTGGCCGGTCTCGCGCAGAACGTCGGCCAGCTCATCGCCGCCCGCGCGGGTATGGGCATCGGCGGGGCACTCCTGATGACCACCACGCTCGCCGTCGTCGTGCAGATCTTCGACGAGGAGTCCCGGGTCAAGGCCATCGGCATCTGGGCCACCGTCAACTCGCTCGGCTTCGCGGCCGGACCGCTCATCGGCGGGGTCATGCTCGACCACTTCTGGTGGGGCGCGATCTTCCTGGTGAACATCCCCGTCGCGGTCCTCGGCCTGGTCGCCGTGGTCGTCCTCGTACCGGAGTCGAAGAACCCCCACGGCGACCGGCCCGATCTGCTCGGGGCGCTGCTCTCCACCATCGGCATGACCGGTCTCGTGTACGCCATCATCTCCGGGCCGGGGCACGGCTGGCTCTCGGGCCAGGTGCTGGCCTCGGCGGCCGTCGGGGCCGTGTTCCTCGCGGCCTTCGTACGCTGGGAACTGTCCATCGAGCACCCGATGCTGGACATGCACTTCTTCCGCGACCGGCGGTTCGTCGGCGCGGTCGCCGGGTCGATCCTGGTCGCCTTCGGCATGGGGGGATCGCTGTTCCTGCTCACCCAGCACCTCCAGTTCGTGCTCGGCTACGGTCCGTTGGAGGCGGGCCTGCGCACCGCGCCGCTCGCGCTCAGTGTGGTCGTACTGAACATGACGGGCGTCGGCGCCAAACTGGTCGCCACGGTCGGCACCCCGCGCGCCATCGCCATCGGCATGACCGCGAACGCGGCCGGGCTCGCCTCGATCGCGCTGCTCGGCGGACACAACTACGGCGGCACGCTGTTCGGCCTGGTCGTGATGGGGGCCGGGATCGCGCTGTCCATGCCGGCCATGGCCAACGCCATCATGAGCGCGATCCCGCCGGAGAAGGCGGGCGTGGGGGCGGGCGTGAACGGCACGCTGGGGGAGTTCGGCAACGGGCTCGGGGTCGCGGTGCTCGGCGCCGTGCTCAACTCCCGGTTCGCGGCGCTCGCGCCGGTCGCCGCGGCCTCGCTGCCCGCGGCCCTGGCCGCCGCCGGGGACGGCGCGGAACGGGGCCGGATCGCCGACGCGTTCGCCTCGGGCCTGGAGACCAGCCAGCTGGTCGGCGCGGGCGCGGTCCTCGCGGGCGGGCTGCTCGCGGCGGTCCTGCTGCACCGCGCCGAACGATCGGCGCCCGCGCCCGACGGGGCGGCTCCCGCGGCATAGCATCGTCGGGGGTGAGGGACCCGAACTCCGGACCTGACCTGATGGGTCGGCAGCAGCGAGGACCGAGGAGGGCAGCGATGGTATCGGCGGCGGACCGCACGAAGGACGCGGCGCGTACCAGCGTGTGGCTCGGGAGCAAGGCGAGTCGCCGGGTGCGCCGAGCGGGGGCGCCCGAGGGCGGGCCCGTGCTCGACCGGGACCGGATCACCGCCGAGGCCGTACGCCTCCTCGACGCCGAGGGCGCCGTCAAGTTCTCCATGCGGCGCCTGGCGGCCGAACTCGGGGTCACCGCGATGTCCCTGTACTGGTACGTCGACAACAAGGACGACCTCCTCGAACTCGCCCTCGACGCGGTGTTCGCGGAGATCGAGATCCCCGACATGGACGACGAGGCGGCGGACTGGCGCGATCAGCTCCGCACGGTCGTGGTGGGCTATCGCGCGATCTTCGTCCGGCATTCCTGGGCGTCGGCGCTGATCGGGCGCTACCTCAACATCGGGCCGCACTCGATGGCCTTCTCGCGCACGGCCCAGCGCATTCTGGCCCGTACGGGGCTGCCCGCGCACGGGCAGATGGGCGGGCTCGCGGCGGTGTTCCAGTTCGTGTACGGGTTCGGCACGATCGAGGGGACGTTCGTGCAGCGGTGTGCGGATGCGGGGCGTACGCAGGACGAGTTCTTCGCGGAGGCGATGGGGGCGTTGGCCTCTCAGCCGGAGTACCGGGATCAGTTCGCCGATGCGGCGGAGTTGATGGCTGCGCGGGGTGGGGTGACGGTGCAGGAGATGCGGCAGCGGGACTTCGACTTCGCGCTGACGCTGCTGATCGCCGGCATCGAGGCGCTGAGCTCCCCCTGACCCCCGCAGGGGGCCCTGCCCCCTGCCCCCCGCTTCGGGGCTCCGCCCCGGACCCCGTATCGCGCCTTAAGGGCGCTCGTCCTCAATCGCCGGACGGGCTGAAATGCCCTGGTGCGGGCCGGCACCGAGGCCTTCAGGGGCGCCGGCAACCGGGCACCCCGGGTCACCTACAGGGGCGCGGGGAACTGCGCGAGAAGCGGCCACGGTCCGCACCCGAGAGGGGGGTTGGGGCGCGGGGAACTGCCCGACCGGGCCGCGCAGCGGCCCCGGGCTCCCGGGCACCCCGGGTCACCTACAGGGGCGCGGGGAACTGCGCGAGAAGCGGCCACGGTCCGCACCCGAGAAGGGGGTTGGGGCGCAGGCAACTGCCCGACCGGGCCGCGCAGCGGCCCCGGGCTCCCGGGCACCCCGGGTCACCTACAGGGGCGCGGGGAACTGCGCGAGAAGCGGCCACGGTCCGCACCCGAGAAGGGGGTTGGGGCGCAGGCAACTGCCCGACCGGGCCGCGCAGCGGCCGGGCTCCCGGGTACCCCGGGTCGGGCTCCCGGGTACCCCGGGCCGGGCTCCCGGTACCCCGGGTCGGGCTGCCGGTACCCCGGGTTGGGATCCCGGGCCGGCTCCCGGGCGGAGCCCAGGGCCGCCGGGTGCCCCGGTCAGGCGGTCGGCAGGGTTTCGCCCTGGACCGTCTGGATGTCCAGCTCGACCTTCAGCGTCGTGCCGATCGCCGAGATCCCCGCCTGCACCACCTGGTTGTAGTTCATCGCGAAGTCCTCGCGCCGCAGCTCCGCCGTCGCCCGGTAGGCCGCCCGTACCCCGCCCCAGGGGTCGGGGCCCGTACCGAGGTAGGACAGGTCGAGGTCGACCTCGCGGACGACTCCGTGCAGCGACAGTTCACCCCGTACCGTCCAGCGGTCGGGCCCGGCCGGGACCAGGTCCGTGCTGCGGTAGGTGATGTCCGGGAAGCGCTCGACATCCAGGAAGTCGGGGGACTTCAGGTGCCCGTCCCGCATCGCGTTCCCCGTGTCGATCGACGCCGCGCCGATGACCGCCTCGACCCGCGACTTCTCCAGGTCCTCCGCGATCTCGATGCGCCCGCCGAACTCCCCGAACCGCCCGTGCACGCTGGAGATGCCCAGGTGCTGGGCGACCGCGCCGACCGACGAATGCGCCGGGTCGATCGTCCAGGGACCCGGCGGCGGCAGTTCGACGCCGCCCTGCCGGGCCAGCACCACCGTGCCGACCGAGGCCCGCCCGCTCGCCGTCACCAGCGCCGTGGAGGCGGCCGGGGCGTATCCGACGGCCGTCACGATCACCGTGTAGGGGCCGGGCGCGAGAGCCACGTCCGCCGACACCGAGCCGTCCTCCGCCGCCGCGGCGCGCAGCACCTGCGTGCCGGTCATGTCGGTCATCGTCACCACGGCGTGCGAAACCGCCCAGCCGTCGCGCGTCCGTACCTGTGCCCGCAGTCCCATCCCGTTTTCTCTCCTCTTCAAGTGCAGAAGCCTCTTGGGGTCAAAAGGCCGGGCCCCGGGGCGGGACGGCCGGCCGTCCCCTGCCCGCCGCCCCGTTCCCGGGGCCCATTTCCACGCCGGGCGCGCCCCGCCTCCGCTCGAAGCGAAGGCGCACCCGGGGGTCAACTACTCGCCCGGGTGGGCGAGTTCGATGTCGTGGCCGTCGACACCGCGGCCGGCCACGGTCAGCGAGCCGGCCACCGGCGGGTAGCCGGTCGCGATGACCGTGTACTCGCCGGAGTTCAGGTCGGCGAAGGCGTACGCGCCGTCGTCGCCCGTGGTGGCGTTGGCGACCACGTTGCCCGCCGCGTCGAGCAGCGTGACGCGGGCGTCGGCCAGCGGACGGCGGTCGCCGCCGCCCCGGATCGTGCCCTGGACCAGCGCGCCGGCCTGGAGGGCGGCCTCGACGCGGGTCACGCCGTAGCCCGAGATCTCCACCGGCAGGGCCAGCGGGCGGAAGCCGTCCGCGTTGACCGCCACGGTCACCTGGCCCGGGACCAGCTCACCGAAGGTGAACTCGCCGGCCGCGCCGGACTTCCCGGTGGCCAGCAGATCGCCGCGCACATCGGTCACGATCACCATCGCGCCCTCGACCGGAGCCCCGGTCTCGGCGGCCTTCACCGCACCCGCGAGACCGCTGGTGCCGGACAGGAGGATGTCGTAGGCGAGCGCCTCGACGCCCACCACGATGGTGGAGGCCTGCGGCTGGAAGCCGTCGGCGGCCGCGATCAGGACGTAGCTTCCGGCGCCCGGCGCGGCGAGCAGGTACCCGCCGTCGGGGCCCGCGACGGCGCGGCCGAGCTGGCTGCCGCCGAGCGAGATCAGCGTGACGGCGGCGGAGGCGACGGGCGCCCCCTCGGCCGCCCGGACCGTGCCGCGCACCGGGATGCCGTCGAGCACGGGAGCGGTCAGGGTGTCGGCCACCGGGGCGGCCTCGACTGCCGCCGCCTGGGCGGGAACCTGGGCGGGAGCCGGAGCGGCGGCGGGCGCCTGCTCGGACTCGGCGGCGCCTACCGCTCGGGTGCGCAGCGGGATCTCCTTGATGAAGAGGGTGATCAGGAAGGCGAGCAGCGCGCACGGCGCCGCGTACAGGAACACATCGCCGACACCGTGCCCGTACGCGCTCTCGATGACGGTACGGATCGGGGCGGGCAGCACGCTGAGGTCCGGGATGGTGCCGGAGCCGCTGCTGTTCTTGGCCGCCGCGGCGCCCTGCGGGCCGAGCGCGGTGAGGCCGTCGGTGACGTAGTGGCTGACCCGGTTGGCCATGACCGCGCCGAGCGCCGAGACGCCCACCGCACCACCGAGGGAGCGGAAGAAGACGACGACGGAGGAGGCCGAGCCGAGGTCCGCGGGGGAGACCTGGTTCTGGGTGCACAGGACCAGGTTCTGCATCATCATGCCGATGCCGAGGCCCATGAGCGCCATGTAGACGGCGAG
This sequence comes from Streptomyces sp. CB01201, assembly GCF_002803085.1. Taxonomy (GTDB): domain Bacteria; phylum Actinomycetota; class Actinomycetes; order Streptomycetales; family Streptomycetaceae; genus Streptomyces; species Streptomyces hundungensis. Next base: position 356,141 of record NZ_NNBJ01000006.1, read on the forward strand.
GTGCCAGTACGGGGTGTCGTAGCGCATCGTGCCGAGCAGACCGAGGCCCGCCGTCACCAGCACACCGCCGCTGACCAGCCACGCCTTCCACTTGCCTGTCTTGGTGATGACCTGGCCCGAGACGGTGGACGCGATGAAGAGTCCGCCGATCATCGGGATCGTCATGACACCGGACATCGTCGGCGTCTTGCCGCGCGCCAGCTGGAAGTACTGGGAGAAGAAGACCGTGCCGGCGAACATCGCGACACCCACGAAGAGCGAGGCGAGCGAGGCGAGGGTGATGGTGCGGTTGCGGAAGAGGCGCAGCGGGATGATCGGCTCGCTGGCCCTCGACTCGGCGAACACGAAGAGCGCGCCGAGCACGATCGAGCCGCCGACCATCGCGTAGGTCTGCCACGAGATCCAGTCGTACTTGTCGCCCGCGAAGGTCACCCAGACCAGGAGCAGCGAGACCGCGGCGCTGATCAGGAAGGCGCCGGTCCAGTCGACCTTGACGTCCCGCTTCACGACGGGGAGCTTCAGGGTCTTCTGGAGCACGATGAGCGCGATGACCGCGAACGGCACACCGACGTAGAAGCACCAGCGCCAGCCGAGCCAGCTGGTGTCCGTGATCAGACCGCCGAGCAGCGGTCCGCCGACCGTCGCGACCGCGAACGTGGCGCCCAGGTAGCCGCTGTAACGGCCGCGCTCACGCGGCGAGATCATGGCGGCCATGATGATCTGGGCGAGCGCGGAGAGACCGCCGACGCCGATGCCCTGGAACACGCGGCAGGCGATGAGCATGCCCGAGCTCTGCGACAGACCGGCCACGATCGAGCCGGACACGTAGATGACCAGGGCTATCTGGACCAGCAGCTTCTTGCTGAACAGGTCGGAGAGCTTGCCCCAGAGCGGGGTCGTGGCGGTCATCGCGAGCAGCGAGGCCGTGACGACCCAGGTGTACGCGGACTGGCCGCCGCCCAGGTCGCTGATGATGTGCGGCAGGGCGTTGGAGACGATCGTCGAGGACAGAATGGCGACGAACATGCCGAGCAACAGCCCGGAAAGCGCCTCCATGATCTGCCGGTGAGTCATCGGCGCGCCACTCTCGGACGGCGTGTGCCCTCCGTGCTTGGCGTGGCCGCCCCGCACACCGGCTGGTGTGGTCGTAGCCATGAAGTTCCTTGTCTTGTACGTCTGTTGGGCGGGTGTACGGGTTGGTTTGCTGCGTGAAGCGAGCGCGTGAAGCGAGCGCGTGACGCGTAGCGCTTGGCGCTTGGCGCTAAGCGGGTGTACGGGTCGGCGGACGGGTCTCGGGGCCCCTGACGTGGGGTGCCCGGCAGTCTCCGAAGGAGTCCCGCAGGCGTGCCAGCATCGTGTTGAGCTGCCCGACCTCGTCGTCGGTCCAGTCCTTGAGGGTGTGCGCGAACATCTCCGTGGTGCGCAGGCCGAGATCGTCGATCATGGTCTGGCCCTCGGGGGTGAGCCGCAGAATGCGCGAGCGCTTGTCGGCCGGGTCGGCGGACCTCTCGATCCAGCCGCGCTGGGCGACGTGTGCGACATGACGGCTCGTCACCGACATGTCCACCGCGAGGAGTTCGGCGAGCCTGCTGATCCGCATCTCGCCGTGGCGCTCCAGGAGGGTCAGCACGGCGGCCGAGCCGGCGGGGCACTCGGGCGGCAGGATCCGCGCGAGCCCGCGCTTGACCGCGCCGATCGCGCTGAGCTGCCGGGCCAGCTCCTCGTAGTGACTCTGTGCGGCCATGGACACCTCCCGAAATCTTGTTGCTTCGGGCAACCATAAGATTGTTGGTTGCCGAAGGCAAACTAAATCGGGGCCTTGGCGGCAAAGGAAACGCAAAGGCTTCGCATATGAAAACCCAAGGTGCAGGTCGGGGGCTTGCGGGCGCCTGTGCGGGGTGATCGGGAAGGGGTGGCGAGGGGGCGGTGAGGGAGGCGATGAGGGGGTGGGACGGCGGCGCGGGCGTGCTGCGCGGAGGTGCGCCGGGCGACGTCCGAGCCGCCTCGCGGGCGCCTCGCGGGCGCGTTCGCGCGGGGGCGGGGGTTGGGCGGGACCCCCATCTTCGCTAGGGTCCTGCCCCATGGCACACAACCCCCACGCACCCCAGGGTCCCGAGGGCAACTACGACCCGGCGGGCTCCACGCAGATGTTCCGCGCCTTCGTCGACGAGGGCGTACCCCAGGGCCGCCAGCCGGCCACTCCGGCGGCGACCGCCGCGGGCCCGCGCGTAGGCCTGATCGTCGGTGTGGTCGCCGTGATCGTGGTCCTGGCGGCGGTGGCCTGGCTGGCCCTGGGCTGAGACGCCGCTCGACGGCGGGGGTCCGGGGTGCGCCCCGCGCCCCCGCTCACCCACCCGGTCGTCCGCACTCGCTCACCCGGTCGTCCGCCGGTCCGCCTCGGCCGGTCGAGCCGCGTGGGCCGGGCCGGTCGCTTGGACCGGTTCGGCCGCCTGGACCGGTTGGGCCGCCTGAGGGGCGTCAACCCCAACTGGCCGTCACCGAACGCGTCTCCACGTGCATCCCCAGCGGCACCCGCCACGCGTCCACACACACCCCGTACGTCCGTGAGACCACCGCTCCCGCCGCAATGGGTGCGGGCAGCGGCTGACTCGACGTCATGGTGGCCCAGTCCACCCCGAGCAGCCCGATGATGTGGGTCGCGAATACAACGCTGCCCGACTTCACCGCTGTGCCGCCCGTGTTCCGGAACCGCACGGTGACGTTCTCGCACCAACGGTGCTCCCCGGCCGAACGGCTCGGTGCCCCGACGCTCAGCACCGCAGGGCCCGCGGGCGGGCTCGGCCTGCCCGGTGTGCCGGGAGGGGAGGGCGTACCGGAGGGGTCGGTGGCGCCGCCCGACGAGCCCCCTGCCGAGCCTCCCGCGGTGCCGCCGGGCCTGCCCGCGGCACCTCCGGGGGACCCCGAAGAGCCACCCGAGGCCGAACCCCCGGACCCCGCAGGGGATTTGGCGGAGCCGGCGCTCTCCGAACCGCCGGCCCCCGGTGCGGCGCCGGGCGTCCCCGGGGTTCCCGGCACGGAAGGCGTGGCGGACGTGGAGGATGTGGAGGACGTGCCGAACGTACCGGATGCGGAGGGCGTGGCGGACGTACCGGCGCTGCCATCACCGGGTGACGCGGCCGTGCCCGGGCCGTCCAGGGGGACCAGCCGTACCTTGCCGCTCGGCGGCACCGCGTGGTCCGGGGCCGGGGGCCCGGTGCCCGCGGCGCCCACCGCCAGGTAGCCGTCCCGGTCGCCGCCTCCGGCGCCGGCGGCGAGGGTGCCGCCGAGGCCGAGGACCACCGCCGCCGAGACACCGATCAGCGCAGCACGTCGTCGCATCGCGCCAGTGTGTCTGACGGATCGTCAATAAACCAGAGCGCGACGGAAGTTGCGGAACGGGGCTGAGCCCGGCCGGACATCAGCCGGAAAACCGGCCGGCCGTCAGTCGGAAACCGGCCGGCCGTCAGCCGGAGCTCAGTCGGAGATGAGGCCCTCGCGGAGCTGGGCCAGCGTGCGGGTCAGCAGCCGCGAGACGTGCATCTGTGAGATGCCGACCTCCTCGCCGATCTGGGACTGCGTCATGTTCGCGAAGAAGCGGAGCATGATGATCTGCCGTTCCCTGGGCGGGAGTTTGGCGAGCAGCGGCTTCAACGACTCCCGGTACTCGACGCCTTCGAGCGCCGTGTCCTCGTAGCCGAGCCGGTCCGCGAGCGAACCCTCGCCGCCGTCGTCCTCGGTGGCGGGCGAGTCGAGCGAGGAGGCGGTGTAGGCGTTGCCCACCGCGAGCCCGTCGACCACGTCCTCCTCGGACACCCCGAGAACCGCGGCGAGTTCGGGGACCGTGGGCGAGCGGTCGAGCTTCTGCGCGAGCTCGTCACTGGCCTTGGTGAGGGCGAGCCGCAGCTCCTGGAGGCGGCGCGGCACCCGCACCGACCAGGAGGTGTCGCGGAAGAACCGCTTGATCTCGCCGACGACCGTGGGCATCGCGAACGTGGGGAATTCCACGCCCCGTTCGCAGTCGAAGCGGTCGATCGCCTTGATCAGGCCGATCGTTCCGACCTGGACGATGTCCTCCATCGGCTCGTTGCGGCTGCGGAACCTGGCCGCCGCGTACCGCACCAGCGGCAGGTTGAGCTCGATGAGGGTGTCGCGTACGTACGTACGCTCCGGGCTGTCGGTGTCCAGCGTGGCAAGGCGCAGGAAGAGGGAGCGGGACAGCGTGCGGGTGTCGATGGCTGCGGTGTTTGCGGCGTGCCGGTGCACGGTCGGTGCCGGTGCGCTCTTGGTGAGCGTGAGCACCTTCGAGCTGCCCTGTTCTGCGGACATGCCACCCCCTTGAGGTCGCGGACGGTCGCGTTGGGCCACGACCATCGGAGGAAGCAGCCTCCACCTGAATACCGGAGGCGGGGCTGCGGCAAACGCGGTTTCGGCAGAATGTCACATGTCGGCAACACGCTGTAGTGACATGTCGACAAGTGGGGCCCGCGTACATGCAGGAAACAGGGGGTGTGCGGTTTTTCGGCCGGAAATTTTTTACCGGCCCGATGCCTGGGCCCGGCTCACTCGAACCGGTTATGCCTCGATTCGATTTGCGGATCGAAGCCGCGCGAAACTCCTGGCCAGAAGCCTTGACACATGCATCTGCGACACTCCCAATTCCTGACTGATCTGGGACTGCGTCAGATTGCTGTAGTAGCGGAGCATCAAGATCCGCTGCTCGCGTTCGGGCAGTTGTACGAGAAGGTGGCGGACCAGATCGCGGTGTTCGACACCGGCGAGCGCGGGGTCCTCGTAGCCGAGCCGGTCCAGCAGACCGGGCAGCCCGTCGCCCTCCTGGGCGGCTTCCAGGGAGGTCGCGTGGTACGAGCGGCCCGCCTCGATGCAGGCGAGCACCTCGTCCTCGCCGATCCTGAGCCGCTCGGCGATCTCGCCGGTGGTCGGGGAGCGGCCGTGCAGCGTCGTCAGGTCCTCGGTGGCGCCGTTCACCTGCACCCAGAGCTCGTGCAGCCGGCGCGGCACGTGCACGGTGCGCACGTTGTCGCGGAAGTAGCGCTTGATCTCGCCGACCACGGTGGGCATCGCGAAGGTCGGGAACTGCACGCCCCGGTCCGGGTCGAAGCGGTCGATCGCGTTGATCAGGCCGATGGTGCCGACCTGGACGACGTCCTCCATCGGCTCGTTGCGGCTGCGGAAGCGCGCGGCCGCGTACCGCACCAGCGGCAGATTGGCCTCGATCAGCGCGCCGCGCACCCGGCCGTGTTCCGGGGTGCCCGGCTCAAGGTGCTTGAGCTGGCCGAACAGTACCTGGGTGAGGGCGCGGGTGTCCGCACCCCTGGTGGACGTTCTGACGGGGCCCCTGGGGCCCTCCGAGGAGTCCTGGGCAGGCACTTCGGCGGCGTCCTGGGGCTCGTTCTGGGGCGGCACTTGAGGCGTAGTACTGGCCGGCACGGTCACGCCACCCCTTAGTCCTCGGTCTTGGTCGTCGGTCAACTCATCCGTCAAAAGCGGTCATAGCATCACAAGACATGTCCACTGTGTGCAAGCACCGTATAACCACGTGTTGAGGGCAAGTTGGGGCAGATGGCCCTGCTCGGAGGCGTATCGGGGCAGGAAAAAGCCCCGCACCTCTCGGGTGCGGGGCCGGGTGCCGCGTGCCGGAAGGGAGCCGGAACGCGCAGGGTCAGAACGGGTAGTCGGCGATCACCCAGGTGGCGAACTCGCGCCACTGGCCGGCCGCCGCCTGGTGCGCGGGGTGCTCGATGTAGCGCTTCAGGGCGTCCGCGTCGGCGACGGCGGAGTTGATGGCGAAGTCGTACGCGATCGGCCGGTCGGTGATGTTCCAGGCGCACTCCCAGAACTCGATCTCGGGAACGAGCCCGTCGAGCTCCTGGAAGGCCTTCACAGCGGCGACCACGCGCTCTTCGTCGCGCTGCACGCCTTCGTTGAGCTTGAACAGAACCAGGTGGCGGATCATGAACCTCTCCTACGGATACGACGGGGACCGGTCGGGGGCGCGACCGGGGACTCGTCCACGGCCACGGCCGGGGACATGGCCGGATGCATGGCCGGGTGCCGCGACGGGCGACTGGGCCGGTGGGCCCAGTGGCCGGCGATCTCGGCGGACCAGCGGCTCAGCGGGCTCGGCGGACCAGCGGGCCTGCTGCTCAGCGGACCAGGTTGGTCATGAACTCGCCGACGCCCTTGGCCGCGCTCGATATGCCCTCGAAGCCGGTCTGGACCATCCCGGCGGCCTGCACCGGCGACGTGATGATCGTGTACAGCACGAAGACCACGACGATGTAGAGCAGGACCTTCTTGATGTCCACTGTGCCAGCCCCTCCCCGGCGCCACCCCTGTGCGGTCGGGTGAGTCTAACCGCCACCCGTCCCGTACTCACCAGGCCTTTAGGGACCTACGGCCCGGCGATCGGGGCCCTTTGCCCGACGGTACGGACGTGACGGGAGAGCAGGATGGTTCTTGAGCCCACCACATCTGGCAGGAATGCGGTGGGTGAGGAACAGGACCTCACTGCGGGGTCCGCGCCGCGAGCTTCCCCCCTGACTGCGGCGCAGGACTTGCAGGTTCTGTTCTCATCGGGGGGAGCGGCTTGTCCCCCCGATGCCGCTCCCCCCGTCCCATCGTCGAAGCCCCGGTCACTTCCGCGACCGGGGCTTCTTCGTATGGCGCCGCGGCCGGGCCGCCGGCGGGGCAACCGTGCGGATCCGCCCGGCGGCCGTTTCGCGGGGCCCGGTGAGCGGCTCAGCTCTCGGACGGGGGCAGCGGGATCGTCGCGGTGTCGAAGGTGCCCGCGATGATCGACGCGGCGAAGTCGGCCAGCCGCAGATGGTGGCTACGGGCGTAGCTGCGGAAGGCGAAGAAGGCCTGGTCGGGGGAGGTGCCCCAGCGTTCCGCGAGAATCCCCTTGACCTGTTCCACCAGGATGCGGCTGTTGAGCGCGGCCTGGAGCTGGGTCGTCTCGATGTGGGACTGCTCCAGGGTGCGCTGCTGGAGGATCGTGATCGTGGCGACGCCCGCCAGGGCCTTGGCGAGCGCGATGTCGTTGTCGCCGAGGCGGTGCGGGGTCTTCTGGAAGAGGTTCAGGGCGCCGATGTTGCGGTCGCGCAGCCGCAGCGGGATCGCATGCGTGGTCACATAGCCGGTCTCCCGGGCCCGGGGCGCGAAGCGGGGCCAACTGGCCGTCGTACTGGGGCTGTTGAGGTCGATGTTCGTCCGAGCGGTGCCGCTGCGGAAGCACTCCACGCACGGACCCTGGTCGTGCTGGAGGGCGAAGAGCTCCAGGAGCCGGGTGTGCTCGTCGGACGCGGCCACGACCTGTAGTTCGCCGAAGGGGTCGGCGAGCAGGATGCCGGCCGCGGACACGTCGAGGAGCTCGACGCACCGGGTCGACAGGCGCTGGAGCAGGTCCAGCACATCGAAGTCGTCCGTCAGGGAGTCGGCCACCTCCATGAAGGTTTCCGCCAAGCGCTGTTCGCGGATCATGCCGATCATCCCTTTCGACCGCCGGGCGACAGTGGCCCGTCCGTACCGTCGTTATCGTCGTTGAACCGCAGCCGTCTGGCCACTACGTCTCCTGCCACATCGCCGAGCGGTACGTTGCTGCTGTAGGCGAACGCCCGCAGCCGCAGCAGCGCGTCCGCCAGGGAGACGTCCAGCTGGACGCTCACCATGCCGGTCGCCTGGTGCAGCACCGCCCGGTGTATCTCCCCCGGTACCGTCGCGGCCGTCCCCAAAGCCGCCGGGGGGTTCCCGTCGCGCTCCAGGAGCTGCGCGGTCAGCGCGGCGGCCAGGGCCAGGGCATCGGCGAACCGCTGCTCGGGGACGCTGTCGCCGGCCCGGGAGGTCACCGCGCTGAGCACCCCGAGCCGGATCGCGCCCAGGCCGAGGGGGAAGCAGTACGCGCCGGCCACCCCGATCCGGAGGGCCTCGGCCGGCAGCCCGGGCCAGCGGTCCGCGCGTACCGCCGCCAGGTCGGGCGCGACGACGGCCGTGCCGCTGTGCGCGGCGTCGAGGCCGGGGCCCACGCCGAGGGTGAACTGAAGCTCCTCGAAGTCCGCGGCGATGCCCGGCGAGCGCCACAGCGGTTCCGGTTCCGGCTGCGCGCCTTGACCCGCCGTGACCAGCAGTGACACGGCGACGCCGTCGACCCCCAGAGCTCGCGCGCACGCGGCGGCCAGGACACTGCCGTCATCGTGACGGAGCGACCGGAGCACATCGGCCATGCCGTCGCTGATCACTGGGCTCCGACCTGCCGGGGCTTGGGGGCGAAACGCCCGCCGGCTCTCACCATGAACCCTAGTCGCACCCGTGGGATGCCGCCCCGGACACCCGGCCGAGCCCCGCCCCCTGACGGGCGGCACAGCCACCCGCCGCGGTCCGGACGGCCCGCCCGGGTCGCGCGCAGGGCGCCCAGGGCGCAGCGGCCCGTGACGCAGACACCGGGCAAGCCGGGTGTGGCGCAGGGGGCTTGTCCCGATGATGACAACGGGGTCGCCGGGGCTCTCGTGCGGGTCGGCTGAGGCCGTTGGGGACGGAAACCGAGGCGGAGCAGCACGAAGGGCCGGGTTCCTGGGAACCCGGCCCTTCGTCTATCTGCGGTAGCGGAGGGATTTGAACCCTCGGTGAGTTTCCCCACACTCGCTTTCGAGGCGAGCTCCTTCGGCCGCTCGGACACGCTACCGAGAGAGAGCTTAGCCCAAGGTGGGCCCAGGTTTGAAATCGGTTCGGCGAGAGCTGGGTCACCGCTGCCGGAAGAACGCCGTCAGCTGTGCCGAGCACTCCTCTTCGAGGACTCCCGCGACCACCTCGGGGCGGTGGTTGAGCCGTTGGTCGCGTACGAGGTCCCACAGCGAACCGGCCGCGCCCGCCTTCTCGTCGCGGGCCCCGAACACGATCCGGTCGAGCCGGGACTGGACGATCGCGCCCGCGCACATCACGCACGGCTCCAGGGTGACGACGAGCGTGCAGCCGGTCAGCCGCCACTCGCCGGTCCTTCGGGCCGCGCGCCGGATGGCGAGGACCTCCGCGTGCGCGGTCGGATCGCCCGTCGCCTCGCGTTCGTTGTGCCCGGCCGCGAGGAACGTGCCGTCCGGGGCCAACACGACCGCGCCGACCGGCACATCGCCGGCCGACTCGGCCTGTGCGGCCCCGGCAAGGGCGGAGCGCATCGGCTCCGCCCACCGTTCGCGTACGGGGTCGTGCGGAGGGGGCACTAGCGGACGGCCTCCAGGACCTCGGCCGCGCCCAGCGCGTCCGCGATCGTCACGAGGGCGTCCCCGTCGAGCGCGAGCAGCCGGCCCTCGCTCACGCCGAGGTCCGCGAGGATCGCGCTCTCGCCGAGCGGGCCGGCCGGCACGGCGTCGTCCGACGACGCGTCGCCGTCCGGCCCGTCCACGGCCGTCGCGGCCTCGTCCTCGTCCTCGTAGCCGTCCTCCGTGCCGTCGAGGTCAAGGGTGTCCAGCTCGTCCTCCTCGTCGTCCTGGTCGTGGCCGAGCAGTTCGTCGGTGAGCATGGCCCCGTACGAGGAGCGGGCTGCGACGGCGGCGTCGGAGACGAAGACGCGCGGGTCGTCCTCGCCGTCGACGCGGACGACGCCGAACCAGGCGTCCTCCTGCTCGATGAAGACGAGCACCGTGTCGTCGGCCCCGTCGGCGGCTGCTTCACGGGCCAGGTCGGCCAGATCCGACAGCGTCTCCACATCGTCGAGCTCTGTGTCGCTCGCTTCCCACCCGTCTTCGGTGCGCGCGAGCAGTGCGGCGAAGTACACCGTGACTCTCCCACTGGTCATAGGCGTGCCGGTTGGGGGTCCCCCCGGCTGTGGCTTCATTCGGAATCGTGGCAGAAAACACCGCGGTTGCGAGAGTTCTTCCGCGGTTGCGTTTTTCCGGTCGCCCCGATCACGGCTTCCGACACGTCATGATCGCGGGCTCCGGGACACCCCGTCAGGTGCGCGCGACGGCCGTGACCACGGGCTTCGGGGCGCCGGGTCCGCGGGTCACCAGCGGAAGGTTCGCATGCGCATGGCCTGGCGCATACGGGCCGCTCGGGCGCGCCGGGGCTGGACCCGGTCGCGCAGCGCCTTGGCCTCGTGCAGTTCGCGCAGGAACTGGGCGCGCCGCCGCCGGCGGTCCGCATCGCTCTCCGGTTGTTGCGCTCGGTCGTGCTCGTCCGGCATTGGTTCACACCGCCCCGGGTCGGTTCGTGTCTTCCACCTTCCCCCCGTTCGGGCGCTTGACGCCAGCACGAACCAACGGCAAGTGGGAGCGGTGGATGGGACCGGCAGGTGGGACGCGGAGCCGCCACGCCCCGGTTACTGTGGACGTCATGCGGATCCATGTCGTCGACCACCCTCTCGTGGCGCACAAGCTCACCACGCTGCGCGACAAGCGCACCGACTCCCCGACCTTCCGGCGGCTCGCCGACGAGCTGGTCACCCTGCTCGCCTACGAGGCCACCCGGGACGTGCGCACCGAGCAGGTGGACATCGAGACCCCGGTGACGCCGACGACGGGCGTGAAGCTCTCGTACCCGCGGCCTCTGGTGGTCCCGATCCTGCGGGCCGGCCTCGGCATGCTGGACGGCATGGTGCGGCTGCTGCCGACCGCCGAGGTGGGCTTCCTCGGCATGATCCGCAACGAGGAGACCCTGGAGGCCTCCACGTACGCGACCCGGATGCCCGAGGACCTCTCGGGCCGTCAGGTGTACGTCCTGGACCCGATGCTGGCGACCGGCGGCACGCTCGTCGCGGCGATCCGCGAGCTGATCAAGCGCGGCGCCGACGACGTCACGGCCGTGGTGCTGCTCGCCGCCCCCGAGGGCGTCGAGGTCATGGAGCGCGAGCTGGCGGGCACGCCGGTGACCGTGGTGACCGCCTCGGTCGACGAGCGCCTCAACGAGCACGGCTACATCGTGCCGGGCCTGGGTGACGCGGGCGACCGGATGTACGGCACCGTCGACTAGGGCCTGCCCGCCGGACGGGTCCTGGACCCGATCGGTCCGCGCGGATGGCGCGGATACCGCGGATACCGCGGATACGCGGAGGTTCTCAGCACTTGCCGGAGGGCGCGGGTGCGGGCTTGGCCAGGGCGGCCAGGGCCGTGTCCGCGTCCTTCGGCGTGTTCAGGTTCGCGAACGTGTTCCCCAGGATCAGGTCGACGTCCTGCGTCTCGCGCGTGTCGGTCTTCTGCGTCGTGCCCGCGAGCTGGGTGCCGAGTACGGAGAAGGGGCCGCGGGTCGCCGTCGGCGCGCCGAGCAGCACGCCGTTGTTGGCCACCTTCTTGTCGTACTCGGTGGGCGCGTTGCCGACCTTGCCGATCGCGAAGCCGCGCTTCTTCAGCTCGTCGGCGACCGACTTGGCGAGGCCGCCGCGCGGGGTCGCGTTGTAGACGTTGACGGTGATCTGCGCGGGCTTCGGCAGTGCCTGGGGCGCGCCGGAGCCGGACGCCGTGGGCGCCGGGCAGTTCTTGCCGTGCGCGGCGGCCTTGGCCTTGCCGCCACCGCCCCCGAACACGTCGATGAGCTGGACTGTCCCCCAGCCGATCAGGCCGAGGGCCACGACCGCGCCGACCAGCGCGAGGACCAGCCGGCCGCGCTTACGGGGACGTCGCATCCGCGGGTAGGCGTCACCCTTGATGCGGTACTTTCCGCCCATGCCGGGGGGAGTGAGCATGCTCATAGGCGCAGGGTAGTGCCGACCCGGGACGATGCCTACTAAATGATCAACCGCTGGCGCGCGTATGCGCCCGTATGCGCGGCAAAAGGTCCGAAAGGCTCACCCGGGTGTCGGGTTCAGTCCATTTCGAGTACGCGCGCGTGCAGAACCTGGCGCTGCTGGAGCGCGGCGCGGACCGCACGGTGGAGGCCGTCCTCCAGGTAGAGATCGCCCTGCCACTTCACGACGTGCGCGAACAGGTCGCCGTAGAACGTGGAGTCCTCGGCGAGGAGGGTTTCGAGGTCGAGCTGGCCCTTGGTGGTCACGAGCTGATCGAGCCGGACCGGGCGCGGCGCGACATCCGCCCACTGCCGGGTGCTTTCCCGGCCGTGGTCGGGATAGGGCCGCCCGCTTCCGATGCGCTTGAAGATCACACGGAAAGCCTACCGGGCGAGCGGCTCCGGGCGCAGCCATGGAGCCCGAGTGCAATCCTGGGCAAAACGCCTGAAACCCGACTCAGGGGGCTCGTCATGACCGACAGCGACCAGACGGCGGCCGCGCCCGAGCCCATCAGTGCCGCGGACCCGGACGAAACCGGAGCGCGGAATCCCGCCCCGGCGCCCGCCGACGCGCCCGCGCCCCCCGCGCCCGCCGCGCCTGCGGATGGCGCCCCTGCCGAACCCGCGCCCGGCGGGGCCGGCGCACCCGTTGCCCCTGCCGGGTCGGACGCCGCCGAGCCGCAGCCGGCGGCCGGTGCTGCCTCCGCCGTGCCGGGGCCGGCCGTGGAGATCGCTGCCGGGTACGCCTTCACGGGACCGGCGATGGAACTGGGCGCGCTGCTGTGGGACGGCCAGTGCCTGCCCGACGCGCCCATCCGCATCCCCCTCTCCATGCTCAACCGGCACGGCCTGGTCGCCGGGGCGACGGGCACCGGCAAGACCAAGACCCTCCAGCTCATCGCCGAGCAGCTCTCCGCCAACGGAGTGCCGGTGTTCCTCGCGGACGTCAAGGGCGATGTCTCGGGCATCTCGGCTCCGGGCCAGGCGGGCGACAAGGTGACCGAACGGGCGGCGCAGGTCGGCCAGGAGTGGGAGGCGGCCGGATTCCCCTGCGAGTTCTACGGCCTCGGCGGCATCGGCCCCGGCATCCCGCTGCGCGCCACGGTCACCAGTTTCGGGCCCGTACTCCTGTCGAAGGTGCTCCAGCTCAACCAGACGCAGGAGCAGTCGCTCGGCCTGATCTTCCACTACGCGGACACCAAGGGCCTTGAGCTGTACGACCTGAAGGACCTGAAGGCGGTCGTCGGCTTCCTCGTCTCGGACGTCGGCAAGGCCGAACTCAAGGGAATCGGCGGCCTGTCGTCCGTCACCGCGGGGGTGATCCTGCGTGCGATCACCGCGTTCGAGCAGCAGGGCGCCGAGGCGTTCTTCGGGGAGCCCGAGTTCGACACGAGCGAGCTGATGCGGCTCGCCCCGGACGGACGCGGTCTGGTGTCGGTCCTCGAACTGCCCGCCGTCCAGGACAAACCCCACCTGTTCTCCACCTTCCTGATGTGGCTGCTCGCCGACCTCTTCCAGAAGCTGCCCGAGGTCGGCGACGTGGACCGGCCCAAGCTCGTCTTCTTCTTCGACGAGGCCCATCTGCTGTTCAACGGAGCGTCGAAGGCGTTCCTGGAGTCGATCACGCAGACGGTCCGGCTGATCCGCTCCAAGGGCGTGGGCATCTTCTTCGTGACCCAGACCCCGAAGGACGTCCCCGGCGACGTACTGGCCCAGCTCGGCAATCGCGTCCAGCACGCGCTGCGGGCCTTCACGCCGGACGACGCGAAGGCGCTGAAGGCGACGGTACGCACGTTTCCGCACTCCCCCTACGACCTCGAAGAGGTCCTGACCTCGCTCGGCACCGGCGAGGCGGTCATCACCGTGCTGAGCGAGAAGGGCGCGCCGACCCCGGTCGCGGCGACCCGTCTGCGGGCGCCCCAGTCCCTGATGGCCCCCATCGACGCGGCCGCACTGGACCAGGCCGTCAAGTCCTCGATCCTGTACGGCCGTTACGCCGAGCCGGTGGACCGCGAATCCGCCTTCGAGAAGCTGACGGCGGCGGAGCGGGCGCGGGAGGAGGCGGCGGTGTCGGCCGCGCTGGACCCGTTGGGCTCGGGTTCGGGTTCGGGTTCGGGCAAGCCTGCCGGCCGGGCGAAGAAGCAGGATGCGTCGCTGGCGGAGCAGGTGGTGAGCAGTGGGATCTTTCGGTCGCTCGCGCGGTCTGTTGGTACGCAGTTGGGCCGGGAGATCTCCCGCTCGATCTTCGGCACGCGCCGAAGGTAGCCCCGCCCCCGCGGCCCGGGGTCGGTGGGTCCCGGGTCCCCCTGGGGCTCCGCCCCAGACCCCGGGGGTTTGCCCGCCCACCCGCCCGTGCGGCGGGGTTGAAGGGTTCGGGCCCTGGGGCTGCGCCCCAGACCCCCTTGAGGGGCTGCGCCCCTGGGACCCCGCAGGGGGCTCCGCCCCCTGCACCCCCGTTCGCGCCTGAACGGCGCTCGTCCTCAATCGCCGGACGGGCTGGGGATGCCTGCGCCGGCCAGCACCGAGCCTTTTAGGGGCGCGGGGAACTGCGCGAGCAACCACGCACGGTGCGAGGCCGACAGGGGGTTGGGGGCGCGAGGAACTGCGCGAGCAACCACGCACGGTGCGAGGCCGACAGGGGGTTGGGGGCGCGGGGAACTGCGCGAGCAACCACGCACGGTGCGAGGCCGACAGGGGGTTGGGGGCGCGGGGAACTGCGCGAACGGCCCCCGCGGCCCGCGGACGAAAACGGGGTGTTGGGGGCGCGAGGAACTGCGCGAGCAACCACGCACGGTCCGCAGCTCAAACGGACCCAGGGGCGCGGGGAACTGCGCGCCCAGCCACCCACGGCCCGCAGCCGAACCATCCGCGACCACCGCCCCGCAGCCGAACCATCCAGCCACGCTCCGCAGCCGCACCCGCGACCCGCGACCCGCGACCCAGGGCCCGCGACCCAGGGCTCAGGGCGTGGCCCCGCGAGCGGTCCGCCACTTCACCCCCGGAGGGTTGCGGGAAGGGGCGGGGTGGGGCAAAAACCCAGGCCCCTGCCCCTGCCCCCGGCCCCAAGCCCAGCGTGACGACCGAGGGTAGGCCGAGCCGGGGGGCCGAGCGACCCAGACCGAGAGGGCGGGTCGCAAGCCCGGCGGGCCGGCCCGGGGACGCAGGTCGAGGGGGCCGAGCCCGGCCCCGCCGAGACGCCGGCGGGGCTACTTCGCGGCCCGCGCCGCCGCCTTGGCCTCCTGCTTGTACGCCCGCACCTTCGCCAGCGACTCCGGCCCCGTAATGTCCGCGACCGAGCGGAAGGACCCGGCCTCCCCGTACGCCCCCGCCGCCTCCCGCCACCCCGAAGGCCGCACGCCCAGCTGCTTCCCCAGGAGCGCGAGGAAGATCCTCGCCTTCTGCTCGCCGAACCCGGGCAGCGCCTTCAGCCGTGAGAACAGCTCCGCCCCGGACGCCACCCCCGTCCAGACCTCGGCCGCGTCACCCCCGTACTCCTCCACGAGGAACCCGCACAGCTGCTGGATCCGCTTCGCCATGGACCCGGGGTAGCGGTGCACCGCCGGCTTCTCCTTGAGGAGCTCCGCGAAGGCCTCCGGGTCGTACGCCGCGATCGCCTCCGCGTCGAGGTCGTCCGCCCCCATGCGCCGGGCGATCGTGTACGGACCCGAGAACGCCCACTCCATGGGCACCTGCTGGTCGAGCAGCATGCCGACGAGCGCGGCCAGCGGGCTGCGCCCGAGCAGCTCGTCGGCCTCGGGCTGCTGGGCGAGCCGAAGGGTTGTGTTCATGCCTCGATGATCGGCGGCCGACGCCCCCGACGCACGCGGACACGGTCCCACCCCGGCGCCGACCGCGCCCCATGTGCCCACACCACGTGTGCGCAGCACACAGACACCGAGGCCCGCCCCGCCCCACGTGCACGCAGCCCACAAAAACCACGCCCCCCGCACCCTTTTCGAGCTGACTCACGCTTTCGTATGACAGACGTACGGCACTCGAATGGCCGAGGCGGGGCCGGGTAGTTCCGTCCGGACCAGCATGTCCGGACCACACGTGCGGGCCAGGCGCGTGCGTCGTACGGCCGCGCGCCTATCCGCTTCCGCACGTGCACCACCAAGAGGGGCGACCGCAGTGAGCCAGCCTTTTGTCCTGCCGGATTTCTATCTTCCGTATCCGGCCCGGCTCAATCCGCACCTGGAATCCGCGCGGGAACACTCCCGTATCTGGGCCCGGGACATGGGCATGCTGGAGGGCTCCGGGATCTGGGACCTGGCCGACCTGGACGCGCACGACTACGCGCTGCTCTGCTCGTACACCCACCCCGACTGCGACGCGCGACAGCTCGCCCTGGTGACGGACTGGTACGTGTGGGTGTTCTTCTTCGACGACCACTTCCTGGAGATGTTCAAACGCTCCCTCGACCGCAAGGGCGGCAAGGAGTACCTGGACCGGCTGCCCGCCTTCATGCCCATGGACCTCGCCGACGGGTTCCCCGAGGCGACCAACCCGGTCGAGGCGGGCCTCGCCGACCTGTGGGCGCGCACCGTCCCGTCGATGACGAAGGAGTGGCGCGAGCGCTTCGCGATCAGCACCCGCAACCTGCTCAACGAGTCGCTCTGGGAGCTCGCCAACATCAACGCGGGCCGGATCTCCAACCCCGTCGAGTACATCGAGATGCGCCGCAAGGTGGGCGGCGCGCCGTGGTCGGCCGGCCTCATCGAGTACGCGGCGAACGCCGAACTCCCCGCGTCCGTGGCCGAGTCGAGGCCGCTGCGCGTCCTCACCGACGCCTTCGCCGACGCCGTGCACCTGCGCAACGACCTGTTCTCCTACCAGCGCGAGGTCGAGGACGAGGGTGAACTCAGCAATGGCGTACTGGTACTTGAGACCTTCCTGGGCTGTACGACGCAGGAGGCCGCGGAAGCCGTCAACGACCTGCTGACCTCGCGGCTCCAGCAGTTCGAGAACACCGCGCTCACCGAAGTTCCGGCGCTGTGCCTGGAGAAGGGCCTGACACCGGACCAGTGCGCGGCCGTCGCGGCGTACGTCAAGGGCCTCCAGGACTGGCAGTCCGGCGGCCACGAGTGGCACATGCGCTCCAGCCGCTACATGAATGAGGGCGCCACCGCCGGCCCCTCCTCCGGTCCCGCCTCCGGCCTCTCCCTGTTCGACGGGGTGCTGGGCACCTCGGCACTCGACGTGTCCGCCCTGTTCGGCCGCCCCGCCGCGGCCCGCCACCGCAGCTTCACCCATGTTCCGCGCCAGAAGACCGGTCCGTCGCTGCTGCCCGACTTCGACGTTCCGTACCCACTGTCGCTCAGCCCACATGTGGGCCACGCACGTGTGGCGTCGATCGCCTGGGCGGAGCGTATGGGGCTGCTCGACGACATCTGGGACGCGGAGAAGCTGGCCGGTTACGACTTCGCGCTCTGCGCCGCGGGACTCGACCCCGACGCGACACCGGAGGAGCTCGAACTCAGCACCGAGTGGCTGACCTGGGGAACGTACGGCGACGACTACTACCCGCTGGTGTACGGGCAGCCGCGCAATCTGGCCGGGGCGCGGGCGGCCGGGGCGCGGTTCGGCGCGTGCATGCCGGTCGACGAGCCGGCCGCCGGTCTCCTGGCGGCGACGACCCCCATGGAGCGCGGCCTCGCCGACCTGTGGGCGCGTACCGCCGGGCCGATGTCGGCCCAGGCCCGCGCGGCCTTGCGCCGATCCGTCGACGTCATGCTGGAGAGCTGGCTCTGGGAGCTGCACAACCAGGCCCAGCACCGCATTCCCGACCCCGTCGACTACATCGAGATGCGCCGCTGCACCTTCGGCTCCGACCTCACGATGAGCCTGGCCCGCCTGCGCCATGCGGACCAACTCCCGCCCGGCCTCTACGAGAGCGGCCCGATCCGCAGTCTGGAGAACGCGGCCGCCGACTACTGCTGCCTGCTCAACGACGTCTTCTCGTACCAGAAGGAGATCGAGTACGAGGGCGAGCTGCACAACGGCGTCCTGGTCGTCCAGAACTTCTTCAACTGCGACTACCCGACCGGGCTGCGCATCGTGGACGATCTGATGCGCTCGCGGCTGCGTCAGTTCCAGCACGTCATCGACCACGAACTCCCGGTCCTCTGTGAGGACTTCGAGCTGGACGAGCACGGACGACGTGTGCTCGGCGCCTATGTGGCCGAGCTCCAGGACTGGATCGCGGGCATTTTGCACTGGCATGCCTCGGTACGCCGCTATGGCGCCGCCGATCTCCCGGCCTCCCTGCCTCATGGCAGCTCGCCCCACACCGTGTCCCGGGGCGGTGTGGCCCCCGGGTGGATGCGGCCCAGTGGGGACGGGACATCGGCGGACCGGGTACGGCTGCCGAGTGCGACGAATTTGGTGGAAGTCGCGAAGGCGGCGAAGGCGGCGGAAGTGCCTGAGGTGGCGGGGATGGCGGGGGTGCCGGAGGCAAGAGGGGCTGCGGTCACCCTCCCCGCGCCCACAGTGGCGGGAGGCCATGCCTCGTGATCCTCTAATGTGCGGGGGCCACACACCCGGGGGCCACCCCGTGGGCCCGTGGGGCCGCACCCGGCCACGAGGAGGCGCGCACATGGGACACGACCACGGCGCACCCTCGGCGGCCTCCGGCACGCTCAGCGGCACATACCGCAACCGGCTGCTGTGGACCATCGGCATCAGCGCGTCGATCACCCTCATCCAGGTGGTCGGCGCCCTGCTCTCCGGCAGCCTCGCGCTGCTGGCGGACGCCGCGCACAGCCTCACCGATGCCGTCGGGGTCTCCCTCGCACTCGGCGCGATCACCCTGGCCCAGCGCGCCCCGACCCCGCGCCGCACCTTCGGCTTCTACCGGGTGGAGATCTTCTCGGCGGTCCTGAACGCCCTGCTCCTCGCCGCGATCTTCGTCTGGGTCCTGTACTCGGCGATCCAACGCTTCAGCGAGCCGGTCGAGGTCAAGGGCGGCCTGATGTTCGCGGTCGCGGTGGGCGGACTCGCCGCGAACCTGGTGGGCCTGTGGCTCCTGAAGGACGCCAAGGACAAGAGTCTCAATCTGCGCGGCGCCTACCTGGAGGTGCTCGGCGACGCCCTCGGCTCGGTCGCGGTGATCGTCGGCGGCCTGATCATCCTGTTCACCGGCTGGCAGGCCGCCGACCCGATCGCCTCGATCGTCATCGGCCTCCTGATCGTGCCCCGGACGTACGGGCTGCTGCGGGACGCCCTGCATGTGCTGATGGAGGCGGCCCCGAACGATGTGGACCTCGCGGAGGTCCGCCGCCACCTCCTCGATGAGCCGGGTGTGGTCGCCGTACATGATCTGCACGGTTGGACGGTGACGTCCGGGATGCCTGTGCTCACCGCACATGTGGTGGTGAAGGAGGCCGCGCTGGACGGTGGGTACGGGGAGCTGCTGAGCCGGCTCCAGCGCTGTGTGGGGGACCACTTCGACGTGGCCCACTCCACGATCCAGCTGGAGCCCGAGGGCCACGCCGAGGCCGCCGACTCCCTCCACCGCTGAACGCCCCGCCCCGCCCCGCCGCCCCGTCCCGCCTTGCCCCGCCCGGTATCCGGCCCGATATCAGGCCGGGCACGACCTCAGGGTCACTGAGCGTGAGCGCGGCTCGACGCGCGGGTTCGGGCGCGGCTGTCTAGCCTGTTCGGGGGGCTCCGCTTCCTGGAAGGGTGAGTCCATGAAGGGTGAGTCGAAGCTCGCTCGGCGGGTGATCGCGGCCGGGGCCGGTGCGGCCCTGGCCCTGGTCGGACCCGCCACCGTCACCCGCGCCGCCGGGTCCGGGCCGGACCTCGGGCGGTTCTACGAGCAGAAGATCGGCTGGGAGCCGTGCCAACCGACCGAGGGCCAGACCGGTGAACTCCTCGATTCCGTACGGGACATGGAGTGCAGCACCCTCAGTGTGCCGGTCGACTACGCGAACCCCGGCAAGGGCGCCATCGCGCTCGCCGTGGCCCGTATCAGAAGCACGGCCCACGGCGACGACCGCAAGGGCTCCGTCGTGTTCAACTTCGGCGGCCCCGGCGAATCCGGGGTCGACGGGCTCGCCGCCTTCCGTGATCTGGCGGCCGGCATCGGCAAGCAGTACGACCTGGTGAGCTTCGACCCGCGCGGGGTCGCCCGCAGCGCTCCCGTGCGGTGCGGCGGCGAGGACGAGGTGGACCGGATGGACGGCGGGAGCCAGGACGCGCCGGGCACGGGGGCCGCCGCCGTCGCCGAGGCGAAGCGCATAGCCCAGGCGTGCCGCGCGAAGACCGGCCCGGTGCTCGACCACGTGGGCACCATCAACACCTCCCGCGACATGGACGTGCTGCGCGCGGTACTCGGTGACGGCAAGCTCAACTACCTGGGGATCTCGTACGGGACCCGGCTCGGCGCGGTCTACGCGAGCCAGTTCCCCAAGCGCACCGGCCGGATGGTCCTGGATGCCGTGGACACCCTGCGCGGGACCGCCGAGCAGGACGTGCTCGCGCAGACCAAGGGGTTCCAGCAGGCCCTGGAAGGGTTTTTCGCCGGCTGCGCCCAGCAGAACTGCGAACTCGGCACCACCCCGCAGGAGGTCGCTGCGACCTTCGACAGGGCGGTCGCGAAGCTGGCCGGCGGGCGGACCGTGACGGGCTCCGACAACCAGGACTTCACCGGCGAAGACCTGCACAGCGCCGTGCAGTCCGCCCTCTACAGCCAGGCCTCCTGGCCCACCCTCTCGGCGGGCATCGCCGCCCTCCTCGACGACGACGACCCCACGGTCCTCGCCGCGCTCAACCCGGGCGCCGGTACGGACGACGCGCCCGCGAGCAACTCCGACGAGGCGATGCTCGCGATCAACTGCGCGGACGATCCGGTACGGCCGGCCGACCCGGCGAAGGAGTACGACTCCATGCAGCGTCAACTCACCCAGGAATCACCGTACTTCGGGCCCGGGTCGGCCGCGCGTGCCGTCGCCTGCACGGGGTGGCCGGCGGGAACCGACTACATCCGCCGCATCGACCGCCCCGGAGCGCCCAAGATCCTGGTCGTGGGCGGCAAGGGTGACCCGGCGACGCCGTACCCATGGGCCCGGGACACGGCGAAACAGCTCGGGTCGGGTGTCCTGCTGACCTACGAGGGCGAGGGGCACGGCGCGTATGCCGCCTCGCAGTGCATCCGCGCCAAGGCGGACGCCTTCTTCGCGGCCGGAACCGTGCCGCCGGAGGGTACGAGCTGTCCGGCCGAGCAGCCGGACGAATAGGACGAAGAGCCGGACGAGAGCCGGACGAGCGCCGGACGCGTGGCCACCCGCGTGGCCACCCGCGACAGGGTCTGCGGCAGGCGGGCCGGTTGCGGGCCGGGCGTCCGGAGTTAATTCGCTGGGCCAGGGGTGAGCTGGAAGGGCACAATTGGCGACATATGGATACTCCACACATGCCTTCCGAACCCAAGCCCTCGGCGCCCATGGCGTCGGAGCACATGTCCTCAGACGCCATGTCGGCGGCGTCCGCAGGAACGTCGTCGGGCGGTTCCGGCTGGCGCACCCGGCCCGAGACGTCCGGGGACATCGCCGCGGTCCGGGCCGTGAACCTGGCCGCGTTCCCCACCGGCGCCGAGGCCGACCTGGTCGACGCCCTGCGCGTCGACCAGGCGTGGATCCCCGGGCTCTCGATCGTGACGGAGGGCCCGGCAGGCCCGGCAGGCCCGCGCGGTCCGGAAGACGTGGACGGCATGGACGGCGTGGACGGCTCGCGCGGCCCGATCGTCGGCCACGCCCTGCTCACCCGGTGCCGGGTGGACGGCGCTCCGGCGCTGGCCCTCGCCCCGGTCGCGGTGGCCCCCGAGTACCAGCGCACGGGCGCGGGTTCGGCGGCGGTGCGGGCGGTGCTCGATGCCGCTCGGGAGCTGGGCGAGGACCTGGTCCTGGTGCTCGGCCACCCGGACTACTACCCGCGCTTCGGTTTCACCCCGGCCTCGGCGCTCGGCATCCGGGCCCCCTTCGAGGTGCCCGACGAGGCCATGATGGCACTCCGGCTGCGCCCCGGGGGAGCCCCGGCACCGTCGGGCGTGATCCAGTACCCGGCGCCGTTCGGGGTGTAGGCGTACGGGTGGGGGATGCGGTCAGGTCCGCCGAGGCGCGCCGCCCGCCCGGAACGGCGTGTCCGCAGGACGCCTCAAGGCCCCCAACACCCAGGCGCTGTATTGCTGTTCGGTCACCACATAGACCGGCGTCGTCCCGTCCCGGCACTCCACCACGTGCGAGCCCGGGGCGGGGCGTGGGCCCGGATCGGTCCAGTACGGCGGGCGGACCCGGACCACGGTGAGGGTGCGCGGCACCGGACATCGGGCCAGCAGACCGAAGGGGTCGGGGGTGGAGGCGAGCAGCCCCGGCGCGGCGACCAGATAGCCGAACTCCTCCTGACAGTACGGAACGTCACCGCGAATCGTGCCGGGAAAGCACTCCTCCATGGACGGGGGCAGCGGGGCCACCTTGATGGTGTCGGTGGTGCGGCGACGCCGCCGGTGGGATACGCAGGCGACCCCGCCGAGGACCGGCACGGCCCCGATCGCCGTGAGCAGCACGGCAGTTGGCACCCCGCCGGTGACCCAGGGCGTACCGAAGGCGAAACACGAGATCAGGAGTACCGAGGCGAGTGGCAGGGTGATCCGCCAGGGCTCCCGCGCAGCCGGCGCCGGGGCCGCGGCCGACCCGGCCGACCCGGCGGACTCAACGGGCGCGGCGAACCCGCCGGACTCAACGGGCGCGGCGAACCCGCCGGACTCAACGGGCGCGGCGAACCCGGCGGACTCAACGGGCGCGGCGAACCCGGCGGACTCAACGGGCGCGGCGAACCCAGCGGACCCAACACGCGTGGCGGACCAGGCAGAGTCGACTGTCCCGGAGGAGCCGCCCGCCTCGGCGGGCCCGGTCGCACCGGTGACCCCGGAAAGCCCGATGTGCCCCGCTGTCCGACCGGGCCCCGCTGCCCAACCGTGCCCCGCCGCCCAACCGTGCCCCGCTGCCCCACCGGGCCCCGTCGACCCGACCTGTCCCGCCGCCCCGCAGTGTGGCGCCGCCGCCCCGATGCCCGCCGCCGCCCCGATGGGCCTCGCGGCCCCGGAGGACCCGGTGACACGCAGTGCCTCGCAGTACGCGCCGCGCAGACAGGCCACGGCCACGGAGAGCAGGAAGAGCGCGGCGGCCAGCGGCAGCCGGTAGCCGCCGCGCGGATCCGCAGTCGTGTACTGGCGCAGGCCCCGGAACTCGACGTACCTGATCTCCCCTCGCCAGTACGTGAGTTGAAGGGCGGCGCCGGGTCTGACCAGTGCGAAGACGGGGGCGCGGCCGTCCATCTTGACGCGGTGCGGAGGCGCGGGGACGGCCCGGCCCGGCCGGCGCTTGAGCGGGCCGGCCTTCAGCCGCCCGGGCAGCGCCCCGGGCCCGTCCTGTACGTGGCCGAGGCCCAGCCAGTAGTACGTGGAGCGGTGCTGGTGATCGGCCGCGGTGGAGGTCACCGTGGCCGCGACGGTGTGTCTGCACTTCATGGAGACCTCGGCGACCGGGCAGTCGCCCGCCGCCGCGAACGCCCGCTCCACATCGAGCGCACGGGGCACGGTGACCAGGAGCAGCCAGCCGGCGACGAGCCCGAGCGCGACGGCGATCGCCGTGCGGGCGAGGGCGGCCGATCGGTGACGGGCCGAGGCGAGGAGCGCGTTCATCGCTCGCCGCTCGGGGGCGGGTTCCGTACGACGGAGGCTGACGGGATCATCATCGGGTCATCGTGAACCCATGCGGGCCCGAAGTTCCGCCCCTGGAACGGTGGTTCAGACCATTGGGTCATCGGCGTCCCGCTCCGGCGGAATCGATCAAGCAGTGGTCGCCGCCCCGGCGCACCGTGGCTCGGAACGGTGCGCCGACCTGCGCGGGTTCACCCATAGGTGTGAGCCGGGCAGCACATGAGCCTCTGGCACTTGCGCATCGGCACTCGGTGCCGCGAGGAGGCGGCCGGAGCGCCGGTCGGGGGCGGCGACAACAGACATCGTCGACACCCTGATGTTCCGGGGCGCCCGGTGCGAGAATTCGGTCCACACAAGCCAGCCGTCGACTATGTGCGGATCGACCCGGCACATGCGTTGCCACAGGTGCATCGGTGCATCCCCCACATGCACACCACAGTGGTACTCCCCGACTGCGTACGAGCCGCCGCGAACGGGCATATGCCTATCCGGCGCTCCCGAGTGAAGGTGATGGGGCCATGTCCGCGGACATGAAGGTGCTACTGGTCGACGACCACGAGGACAACCTGTTCGCCATGGAGAGCATCCTCGCGCCGCTCGGCTACCCCCTGGAGCTGGCGACCAGCGGGGACGCCGCCCTCAAGGCCGCGCTGCACGGGGGAATAGCGGTCGCGGTCCTCGATGTCGTGATGCCCGGCGTGAGCGGCCTGGACGTCGCCCGGTACCTGAGCCGCCTCACCCAGACCCAGCTGATCCCCGTCATCCTGGTGACCGGCATGGGCCAGGACAGTGAACTGGCCGCACAGGCACTGCACTTGGGCGTGGCGGATTACCTGATCAAGCCCCTGGACCCCTGGGCGTTACGCATCAAGGTCCAGTACCTCTACCGCACCAGCGCCCTCCTCGCCGCCGGCCCCCGTCAACGAGGCCCCCGCAACCACCCGGCCGAGCCGACGCAGCTCGCTTCCCAACTTCCCGCTCGCAGGCGGCAGTTGCACTCCCCGGAAGCCGTCCGAGTCCCCCGTCAGCCGGACGAACCGCCGCGCTGAGATCCCGGGGGCGTTCGTAGGCGGTGCCTTCCCGGGCGGTGCGTTCCGGGGCGGTGCGTTTCCGGCGGCCCGATTCCGGCCAGTCGGCTGGCCGACCAGCCGACCAGCCGACCAGCCGACCGGTGCAGCCTGGGAAGCGCTCAGGCCGCCGTCAGCGCCGCCAGCGCGCGGTCCATCGCGGCGTTGAACTCTTCCGGCGTCAACGGCAGCCGGGACTTGACGTCCCGACTCCACTGGTCGGCGAGCACCTCGGCGGATCCCGCCTCGACGCCGTCGAGCGCCGCGTCGGCCAGGTCCGACGGTGCCAACTTGTCCACGGGCCAGCCCGCGGCCATGTCGGTGTCGGCCAGGCCGAGGTGCACCGCCGTCACGAGTGTGCCCTGCTCGGCGAGCTCCAGGCGGACGCCGTTGGTCATGGCCCAGGCGGCGCCCTTGGTCAGGTGGTAGGCGTTGGCGCCCTTGCCCCCGAACCACGACATGGCGGAGAGCACGTTGACGATCGCGCCCCCGCCGTTCCTGGCGAGCGTCGGCGCGAACTCCCGGATCATTCCCAGGTGTCCGAACACATTGGTCTCCAGCTCGCGCCGCACCGCGTCCAGCGAACCGGTCACCAGGTCGGTCCCCGTCTGGATCCCCGCGTTGTTGATCAGCAGCGAGACGTCCGGGGCGGCCTCGGCCGCCGCCCGCACGGCCGCGGGATCGGCGATGTCGAGGGGCAGCACCTCGACCCCGGGCAGATCCAGGGTCTCCGGCCGGCGGGCCGTCGCATAGACCTTGCGGGCGCCCCGTTCGAGCAGGCGCTGGGCGAAGGCGCGGCCCAGGCCGCGGTTGGCTCCGGTGACAAGGGCGACTGAGTTGTCGATATCCATGCCCGGTACGCTAAAACCTGACGTTGACGTCAGAGGCAAGCGCGAGGCAAGCGTTGGCCGACAGGGCCTGGGTGGGAGGAATCACCATGACCGCCACAGCGGCCGCGGCCGAGCGGCTGATCCGCATCGGCGAGGTGGCACGGGGGGCCGGCGTCTCGGTACGCGCCGTGCGCTACTACGAGCAGCAGGGGCTGCTCATCGCGGAGCGCAGCCCGTCCGGTCAGCGCCTCTACCGGCAGGACGCCATCGCCCTGATCCGCTTCTTCCAGCAGATGTTCGCCGCCGGCCTGACCAGCCGGAGGATCACGGAACTCCTTCCCTGCTGGGACTCCGGGCACACCGACGCCGAGCAACGAGCCATGCTGCGCGCCGAGCGCGACCGGATCCAGGCCAAGGTCGACGACCTACAGGCTGCCCTGGACCGCCTCGACGAAGTCATCGCGGTCACGGACACCCACCCGTAGGCGCGCGCCGGTTGGGGCGTACGGGACGCTCACATCTCGGCGCGCCCGCCAGGCAGGAGCCGGCTGTCGCGGCTGTCGCGGCTGACGTGACGGTCGTGGCTGCCGTGGTGGCCGGAGCTGGACGTACGGGGGCTTCCGTGGAAGACCTGGCTGGTGTGCCAGGAGCGGTGGGCGGCGGCGATGGGGCGGACGCCCGGCTGGGGGCCGATGAGCGGACGGCCGGCGAGCGCGATGACGTGCTCGCGGGCGGCGGCGCTACGCCCGACGAAGCTCTGCGAGACCAGGATGCGGTGGGCCTCGCCATGGCCTTCGCCGAGACCGAGTACGCCCTTGTCGAACAGCTTGTGGTGCAGCGAGCACAGGCACAGGCCGTTCTCGACCTCGTCCGGTCCGTCGAACGCCCACCAGCGCACATGGGCGGCCTCAAGTCCGACCGGCACCGCGCCGATCCTGCCGTCGTACCCGCAGAAGGCGCACTGGTACTCGTACGCCGTCAGGACCATCTCCCGCATCCGGCGGTCCCGCGGCCTGCGCGCGGCCGTGAGCGGTCCGGTCTCGGCCTCCTCCAGCTCCAGGCCGACGGCATCGCACAGCTCCGCGTGGAGGGAAGGCGGGAAGTTCAGATCGAGCAGTACCCGCGCCATCCGGCCGAGCAGGGACGGCTCCCGCCGCAAGGCATTCCGCAGCTCCGGCGTCAGCCGGCCGGCCGCGCCGGTCGCGCGCAGTTTCCCGACCCCGGTCCCCGGGCTGCCGGGGCCGCGCTCGGTACGCACCTCCCACACGCCGTCACTCACCAGGTGATGGAAGGGATAGGCGGGCGTCGTCCGGTTACCGGGACCGTACTCGGCGAGCAGCCCCCGCAGGTCCTCCTCCACGGCGCTGTACCGCAGCTCGTCATCGGCGTCCCGCTGGAAGCGGCTGAGCGCGTACAGGAACAGCAACGGCTTGTGCGGAGCCCGCGTCCCGCTCCTCGTCCACTGCCTCAACTGCGCGGCGCGCTCGACCCAGTCCATGGTCCGCGATCGTAGTGGCGCCCGTCGCGGGACCCGAGGAACGACGAAGGGCCCCGCAGCGAACTGCGGGGCCCTTCGACGTATTGCCCGGTGAGAGCAATGGCGGAGGATACGAGATTCGAACTCGTGAGGGGTTGCCCCCAACACGCTTTCCAACTGTTCGTCTGGCTGTCCGGCGGGGTTCGTTAGCGTCCTGAACTGCGGCTGAGCCTGCCCGTCAGGGCGCGATGAACGGGCCTGAACGGGCGTGAATGCAACCCGAACTGCAACCCCGGCGGTCAGATGGCAGCCGCCCATCGCTTGATCACGGCGGGTGCGCTGTGAGGAGCCGGCCAGATGTGGAGGTGTAACCGCTCAACGGCCTCGGACGCGTCGAATCCTTCCTGGCCCGGCTGGCGAACGTTGGCCAGATTTGCCCCCGGGGCACGGATCCGCACGAAGCCCTCCTCCTCCGCTTCAGGCACGCTTTCCAACTGTGTGGCGTTCCCTGGACCAACGAACAGGGCCATTCACCTGCGTTTATGGGCGGCTGTTCGTGGGAGCGGTCGCGTTCTTCGGCCTTGTCTGAACCGCCGTGAACCGCGCTCAACGAGACAGGAACTGAGACGGCCTGACACACGGCCAGCCCCCCTTCACCTTCTGAGGGCGATTGCTGAGGTTGCGGTGCCTGGCTGCTGTGCCACAGGATCCAGAAGGGGGGTGACCATGGAACGGCATGAGCTGGGATCGCTGTTGGCCGGTGATGACGAGGCGTGGGTGTTAGCTCTTGCCACCCTCCGCAGCGGCGCCATCTACTGGGTGGGCGACCGAGCACAACCCGCAGGCCAGCATGCCGGAGTCTTCAAGGGCCGACTTCAGCGCATGCGGAAACATGGACTCGAACCTCTTGGGCTGGAACGAGCAGTTCAGCTCGTCCGCGAACATGGCCAGCCCGTGCGCACAGGGCTGATCGACGCTGACGATCGGACATGGACCACGCTGCTCTTCCTCACCGAGGACGGCAGCGCACCAGTGGCCTGCGCCGGCTGGCCGCTGCCGCTGGTTGCCATGAAGCCACCGCTTTAGGAGTTCGATCGCTGCGTGGCACTGCCGGGTAGCCGCCTGGTCACGCTGGCCGTGCCAGACCGCCTAGGAGCGCTGGCGTCCAGCGCCGTTGATGTCACTCATGGATGTCAGAACGGTGCAACGGCGTGTGCTCGCTGGCACGATAGTCCTGTGGTTGACCTGGAGCGCATCAACGCGGAGACCGTGGCGTACTTCCGAGCACTCGATGAGAACGCCACCCTGCGACACCATTTCCACCACGCTGACGAGGAAGGCGGCCTCTGGTACATCGAGGCCGTACCCGACCGCGGCGAGCTGATCGTCATCAAGCAAGCCGAGCTGACGTCGGCCGGCCAGCTTCACCGCTACAGCTGGGAGCACCTCGAGGACGAGCACGGCTTCCTGACAGACCAAGCGATCGACCCTGAAGATGATCCGCTGGAGGCCATCTCGCCCGGAGACTTCCAGCGGGTGTGGAGCCGGTGAGGGTGCTGGACAACCTCTTTAGGAGAGCGGGAGAGTGGGGCCACGCCTGACCTGCACAGATGCTGCGGGAGCTGATCGACACCCCAGAGCCCGACACCGCCCCTCGTTCGCCGTGGTTCCCCGCGCGATCTGGCACGGATGTGGCACGGTCTTCGATGCCGTCTGTCAGTGCCTCGGGACAGCGTCCACCTGCGCGCGGTCGGCTTCCGAGGTGTCCAGCTCTGTAGTGCAGCTGCATCCCTGGCTCTGTCCGGGGGCGGCCCGGTGCAAGCCCGGGACCCAACCGACGGCCAGGCTGCGCCGATGGCCAAGAGTGCCCTGCCAGCGCCGGCCGCGCGCGAACCTTCCTAGCCTATTCGCACGAGGTAACGACTTTGGAAGGCGCGTGCTGCACAAACGTTGGGCCAGTCCAGAGCCCTTCCAGAGTACTAAGGAGGCGGCCCCGGCCACGAATAGCCCTCGCATCGCCACCGACAAAGGAGATCTAAAGTCCGGAGGGGCCCACGCTGGAAAAGCTACAGAGCCCTTCCCTGCGCAATTACGATTTGCTCTGCAGCAAATCGCATCAGAGGTATCTCGCGTGCCAGTTCATCATCGTGCGCGAATGGGGCGTATTTCGGCAGTTCCCCTTCCTTGGCATGCACCAAAGCGTTGCGCACCTTGTAGATTCTCTTTGCGATAGCGTTACGCGCTACTTCTTCGTCGGCCCCGCGAATCGCAGCCTTACTCGCCCCGGCGAATGGCGCGTCACTTTGAGCGTAATAGTCGACCAGGCTGGCATCGTACGCATCGAGATCAGTCGCAAGTCGATCTAGGTTTACGAATCTGTCAAGGACAAGTTTGAGCGAGCGCTGCTCATTCACTCCACCTTCATCCTTTACCTGACGCTGCGCCTTGTTGACGATTCGAATAATCGACTGAATGTCTTTGTCGCGGCGAGTTGAGAAGGATGGGTCCGTAATGCTGGATCGAACCTGCTTCACCAAGTCTTCATTAAATACCTCTACGAAGTAATGCTCGGCGATGTGATAGTAGGCCAAGTATTCCAATAGAGGGATTTCGGCGGCGACCCCCATCAGGTAGTGGTGAACCAGGTCGGTCTCGTAAGTCTTCCTGGGGGCTTCAAGGGCATCGAACTGCGTCCTTCTGACCCGTTGGATGGCTTGCGCTCGAAACACGGGATCGAGCCCGATTCGAGCCGCCATGTCGGTGTTGTAGGCGGCATGAAAAAGGAAGGAGTTGGCCAGTTTCTCGAAGTCTGACCGGACCTTGGTGGAGCTGATGCGCAACGTGGTGACACGCAGCGATTCCCCGACGGCGTCGAATAGTGATTCGGCATCCAGCGGTCGGCGGTTGCTTCTGGTGATGCCGAGATTTGCACGTTCGCTGCCAAGGGATCTGATGCGATTGAGAAGCATTCGATGGCGAGGCGCCCGGAGGAGCAGAGGATTCTTTGCGAATAGACAGAGAAGGTAAGCAGAGAACTCGCGCGAAGGCTTTCCGACCTTGAAGGTGACGGGGTTATCTCCCTGACCGATGAACTCCTTTTCGTCGAAGTATCGATCAAATGCCCCTATGGGGTCGAGTGAAACGAGTGAGAATTCGGCTTCAGTGCCCCATTGAAAATAGCTTTCACTCTTGAGTTTGGCCGAATTCAGGCGGTCGGAGATCTCGGAGATCTCGGGTCCGGTGACTCCTGTAATTGTTTTCTCGTCATCTACCCGGATGGGATCCCGGAGGGTGAAATTACCGTTTCCCTCTTCGTTTATTCGGAATACTCTGCGAAGTCCGGCCGTGATGAGTTCTTCGCTTACCTCAGGGACTTCACTCATTCTTGCTGCTCCAGGTCTAACAAGGGGTGCCATCAACGCTCTGGTCGTACTGAGAAAGGTAGCTACTTGATGCCTCTCCCGGAGAGGTTTCGCAGCTTCGGGTCCAGCTCTTCGTGACACCTGCCCCTGCTCCCATCCCGTCTGCCGTCGACCCACACAACGTGGAGCAGGCGCGGTGCCGGGCGTCCAGGTGGAGCGCGCCACTGTACGAACGACCTGGACGCCCGGTGCCGTGTCTGCTCGGCTCTGCCTGGGTCGATGGCAGACGGGATGGGAGCCCCCACCGACACACCCCACCGGCCGGCACCCGCGTGCGAGCCCCCGCCATCCCGGAGCCTGAGCGCCCCCGCCGGAGGCATCATCTTGAGGTCGTACCCGCGTACCGCCTCGGCCGCATTGCGGGTTCGTCGCCCATCAACCCGAGCTGTCAGGCGTGCGGCCGGCGGCCGGGCTGGAGCGGAGCGTAGACAGGAGCGCAGGCCCGGGCGACGGGCCGCGCGCGCCGCGCCGTGCGTGGCGGGTGCCTTGATGAAGTAGGGAAAGTTCTACCGCGCTGCGATCAGGCTCTTGCCGTCATGGTTCCGTACGTGAGGCCCGTTCCCGTCCAAGGCGTCCAGGAGTCGGATCGCGAAGACCTCGGCCATGCGTTCGCTGACCTCTTCGGACGTGAGCCAGTCGACCGCGGTTGATTCGCTGGACGTACGTTCCGTGCCGCCTGAGGGCTTGCAGCGGAAGACCAGGGCGACGATGCCACGGGTGGTGTTGTTGTAGACCCCGGTGAGCTGGTTCACCTCGACGTGGATGCCGGTCTCCTCGAAGACCTCGCGGGCGACGCTGGCCTCGGGGGTCTCGTCGAGTTCAAGTACGCCGCCGGGGAGTTCCCAAGTGCCCTTGTCCGCGCGGCGGATCGCAAGGAGTCGGCCGTCCTCGCCGGTGACCACTCCGGCCACGGACACAGAGTGGAGCGATCCGGCTGCACGATGCTCGGCACGTCTCGGCACGGCACGGCCACCATGCTCACGGCGGCTGAAGTGGCGCCCCGCGTGGTGATGGAGATTCTCGGGCACTCGCAGATCAGCATCACCATGGACGTGTACACGCACATCGTGCAGGACACCCAGCGCGAGGCCATGAGCCACATGGATCGGCTGCTCAGGAAGCGCCCTGGTCGTGAGTGACCGTGCTCGCTGATGTCAGAAGTGGATGTCAAAGGCCACCTAGGAACGTTCCTAGGTGGCCTTGTCCCTGGTGCCCCCGGCAGGATTCGAACCTGCGACACCCGCTTTAGGAGTTCGATCGGACGGCAGCGCTCTCTTGCGCCCCCACGGCTGCCCGCACCGTGAGGAGCCGGGCCCGACCGCCGCAACCCACCGCCGTTGATGTGGGTTCTGGATGTCAGGCCGACTTCGATGCAGCCTTGGCGGCGATCATCGCGCAGAGCTGGCCGCGGCCTCCAGGGCGAACGAGGCTGATTCGATCGGCGATGCCATCTCTGACCTACAAGATATCCCGTTTTCCTGAGAGCTGGACGATTTCACTTTCAGCATCCATGTCGCTGTTTGCGATTCCGTGCTTAGCAAGGGCTTCGCGCCACTCTTCTTCTGGGCCCATCATGGAATAGCTGGCACCCACAACGGTCCAACCCAGCCGCTTTGGTGGTTTAATTTGACGCCGCTCCCAAAGGTGGGCAACATAATCGGAAGCCTCATCGCTGAGAATATCGAGACCCGTCATGATCATTGAATATGGATCGAGCTCAAGGAAAGAGTCGAAATTCTCTTTCGGGGAGTAGTGGACTGGGCAGAAGAAGCCGCTCTCGCATCGGTATTCATCGCGATGTCGATCGTAATCTTCCATGCATCGTTCGCGTTCGTCGCCGATACATCCCAGGTCATATATATTCTCGTGTGCCGCAATCTTGCGAAAGTCCGGCTGGAGCACCCATCTGATCAGACACAGATCTGAGTACTGCACGAATTTCACAGCCACGAGGTCACGCCTAATCCACCGACGCATTCGCTCTTCGAGCCCCGGTAGGGCGTCAAATTCGACCGCTTCGCGCGCTTCATTCACGGGATAGCGGGCACAGCTTTCCTGTACGTGGCGAATGGCTTCGCGGATTGAGATTCTAAAGAATTCTCTCTTTGGGTTGACGCGATGAGATTGCAGCAAGGAGTGAATTCGTTTCTCGGCACCCTTGGCATCGCTAACTACCTGATCATAGATCACCTCATATTCTTCCGGCACGCCCGTAGCGCGTGAAATTTCCCTGGCGCGTTCGACTGGCCCCCTTCCAGTGCGACCAATCTTCAGAACTCCAGGCATCAAGGAATTGGCGAGGATGTAAATCACGCCGCGGGTGCTCTCGCTCAAACTATCTCCTGGGAATCAAAAGCTTTCGAAATGGTCGGCGACCTTGTCCAACTTCTTTGCGAGGTGGGCCATGGGTCGCTACTGCTCGTAGGTCCAGGCACGACCGGTCTGGCGGTACTGCTCGACGGGGATGGGTTCGGTTCCGGTCCGCATCCGGGCGGTGTAGAGCAGGCCGTCCAGGTGGTCGACCTCGTGGTGGACGAGGCGGGCGATGCCGCGCTGGTAGGTGGTGGTCACCGTTTGACCGTCCAGCGTGGTGGTCTCCACGGTGATCCGTAGCGGCCGGGGGACCAATCCGCGGACGTCGAAGAAGGACAGGCAGCCCTCGAACTGCTCATCCGTCTCGTCCGAGCATTCGGTGATGCGGGGGTTGAGCAGAACGACCGGGGGTGCGGCGGGGTCGGCGGGCCGGACGACGGCAGCGGCCCGGGCGATGCCGATCTGTGGTGCGGCGATGCCCATGCCCTTGGCGAAGGGGTGGACCTGTCCGATGCGCTCCATCGAGGTGAACAGCTTCTCGACGACCTGCTCGGCGGCCTCACGCTCGGTCGGCAGGTCGAAGAGGCGGGCGGGCTCGGCGAGGACGGGGGCGCCGTGCTGCACGACTCCGAGATCACGCATCTGCTCGCTGGGCCGCACCTCGATCACCTGAACTCCCCTTGGCTTGTGTCACGTTCGGGACGGGTCCGAAATCGCCATTCCAGACGGTACCGGGCGTGGAGGGCGGGTGTGGACGTGCTCCAGGAGAAGACGCTTACCCCGTCCTCGTTGCGCCCGATCGGGGCGGTCCGCAAGGGTGCCGCCTCGGCGGTCATGGAGGTCTCGGTGCCCCACACCGTGGGATCGAGTGCGGCGGGGAAAGCGAGTTCGACCTCCAGGTGCTCGGTGGGCAGGCGGACGGCGCGCTGGAACCAGCGGCCCCACTTCTCGTCGCCCGCCGAGTAGGCGTACTCGATCCACACCGACTCGCCCGGGTACAGCGGGTACCGGCCCTGGCCGTTCTCGAAGAGCAGCCAGACTTCCTTGAAGGCGTCGCGGTCGTGCTTAGCCTGCCAGCGCATGTCCTCCCCGCGGCACGTGGCCGTCAGGGCGAGTTCGTCCCAGGTCAGCGGGTGCTCGCGGTAGTGGGCGTTGGAGCGCTCGGGCTCGCCAGGGTAGCGGTCGACGCTGATGCGGATCAGGTAGCGGGTGATCGGCTCGCTGCCGGTGTTCCGCAGCAGTCGGCGCATCGTCAGCCGGTACTGACGCCCGTCGTAGTCCAGGCGTGCGGCGTCGTGCTCGACGACGATGGCCGAGCCCGTCGCGTACGGCTGCTCGGCCCGGCGGGGCGGGGGTGGGGCTGCCGAGGGTGCCGTGCGGGCCTTTGCCGTCTCGAAGTCGAGCCAGCGTTTCCACAGGGCCTTGCCTGCATTCAGGATGTCCTCTGCACGGCGGGCGAAGTCCTCGGTCGGCTTGTGCCGCCCGGATTCGACGTGGCTGACGTAGGACGGGTCGAAGCCCATCCTGCGGGCCAGCTCCCGCTTGGACAGCCCCCGCACCTCACGCCAGTAGGCGACCTCCGCCGCGAACGCCTCGGCGGCCTGCTCAACCGTCGAAGCGTCGTCCCGCGCGTCCATCAAAGCCCCCGCTCTGGCTGCCGGATGAGATGAATGAACCGTGAGTGACCTCGATTCATCATTCTGTCACGCTCCCGCTTGCCGGTTCCCTTCCTTCACCAGCCCGGTTCGAGTTCCGGGCTTCCGTGAGGGAGGGCCCCAGCGATGCGTGTGCTGTACCTGCTCAACGTCTCCAACGCCAGTCGGCTGACCGCCGACTCCGGCTTCACCTTCGCCGACCTGCTCGCCCCGGCCATGGCCGACGCCGGGGCCGAGGTGACCGTGGCCTCCCCGGTCCCGGCCGGCGATGCCCGCGTGCACTTCGCGCCCACCGCCTCGCCGTCCACCAAGTACCGAGCCCGCTTCGACCCTGGCATGGATGCCCTGGTCGCACTGATGCGCGAATGGCGGCCCGAGGTGGTGGTGGCCAATCAGGTAGAGGCCGCCCCCGCAGTGCGGGCCGCGCTGCTGGAGGCCAAGGTGGACGCGCGGATCGCCGGGTACTGCCACTACCTGCCGTTCTCCTTCACCAGCAACGGCATGCTGGAGCTGGACCCGGCGATGAACGGCGGCGGCCTCGGCCGCAGCGTACTGCTGGCCTTCGCGGCTGGTCTCGCGGCCTGCGACCGCGTGCTGGTCCACTCCTCCACCGCTGCCTCGTGGGTCACCGCAGCCGCCGCCCGCACCAGCGTCGAACTCGGCGAGAAACTGCACGTCGTCCCTGCCCCCAGGGACGGGATCCTGGTGCGTGACCCGGCTGACATCACCCCGCCCGGGGGCCGGGCTACCGGCATCTACAACCACCGCCTGTACGCGCACTACGGCACCGCCCGCTTCACCCAGCTCGCCCGCCGCCTCGTCGCCGAGGCCCCGGTGCGGCTCACGGTGATGGACCTGTTCGGCACCCGCAGCCCCGAGCGCATTCGCCTCGACCCCAGCCCCGAGAGGCACCTGGAGGCACTCGCAGCCGTGGACGGCGTCACGGTCGCCTCCGACCAGGATGACCGCGTGCGCTACCGCAACCTGCTGGCCGGCGCCCACTTCGGCATCGCCCCCTTCCGCCCCGGCTGTCCCTGGTCGATGTCGGTGATCGACTGCCAGGCGATGGGCCTGCCCGTGATCGGGCCGCGCACCGGCTGGCTGGCCGAACACATCGACGCAGAGCTGCTCTTCGACACCGACGACCAAGCCGTCCAGATCGCCGAGCGCCTCGCAACCGACCCGGAGTTCTACCTGGTGCACGCCAAGCGCGCGCACGCCTCCACCGCCGACCTCACACCCGCGATGGTTGCCGCCCGCTACCTGGAGGCGATCGCATGACCAGCTTCGACGTGGTCCAGCTCTCCTACGACGAGCCGCTCGCCGACGCCCTGCACACCCGTCTCACCCGCGTGCTGGGCAGCACCACCAAGCGCCTGCACGGAGTGCGCGGAATGCGCCGCGCCTACCGGCTCACCGCCGAACTGGTCGACACCGACCAGTTCTTCCTCGCCGACGGAGACTTCGCCATCGACCCGGAATTCCCCGTCACCACGGTGGAGCCGCTGGCCGAAGGCGTGTCGATGCGAGTCTGGCGAGCCATCAACCCGGTCAACGGCCTCACCTACGGCTACGGCGGACTCAAACTGATCCGGGCCACCGCCCTGCGCGAGATGGGCCAAGCCGTCGACGTACTGGCCGCGCTGCCCGGCCGGGTCGAGTTCAGCCGACGGACAGCCGGAATCACGCTGTTCAACCAGACCCCGTTCCACTCATGGAAGGCGGGCTTCCGCGAGTGCGCGATGCTCGCTCGCGGTAGCGAGTACGGCATGACCGACGCCTCCGCCCGAGAACGCATCACCGCTTGGACGGCCAGCAGGCACGGCGACTTCGCCACCTACGCGGCGGCCGGCGCCCGCGACGGGCTCACCTTTGCCCGCAACGCGGCACGCGATTCCCAGCGCTTCGAGACACTCAACGACCCGTCCTGGCTGTACCAGCACTTCACCGCGCTGCACGGAGAACAGGCGGTCGCCGGATGAGCGCGGGCGACAGGCCGCTCGTGTTGATCGAGCCGTACGCGCACCGCGGGGGCGGGCACCACCAGCGCACGCTGGCCGCGCTCGCCGCCAGCAGGCCCGGCAGCCTCGTCATCGCCCCCGGCGGCCCGCCCGCCGACCTGGCCCTACCCGGGACGCGAGTCGTCTCCGACACCGTCGGCGTACTCGCGGCCGTTCTGGCGGCAGGCGCGCGTGCGGCCGAGCGCGCATCGGCCGCCGGGCGCCGAGCCTTCGCCTCCCGACGGTTGCCGCCCACGGTTCGCAGGTTCCCTCACCAGGTCACCCTCCTCGCCCGCTGCCTGGCCGAGGCGGCGTGTCTCCGTACCGGCCGCCGCCTCGCCCCGGACGCCGCGTCGGTGGTGATCCTCAGCGCGAGCGAAGCCCTCCACGGTGCCGCTGCCCTGCTCGGCGGCACCACGCACCTTCGGTTCGTCCACGAGATGGTCACCACCGAAGACCTCCCGGTGAGACTGCTGGGCCGCATCACCCAGCACGGCGAGAAGCGGGTGATCGCGCTGTACCCGACTACCGCCGTCCACGAGCAGTTCGCTCTGGCCTTCCCGCACCTGCCGGGCCAGGTGCGGACCTTCGCGGTCGACAACGGCCTGCGACTGACCGACGCCGAACGCGCCGGCGCCCGGACCGCCTTCACGATCCCGCAAAACGCGAAGGCGGTGTGCCTGGTCGGCGGCTGGTGGCCGTACAAGGACATCGCCGCCCTCGACGCCGCCCTCGCCCGCCTGACCAACCCGCTACACGTCCTGGTGTGCGGCACCCCGCTGGACGACACCGTGCTCGAACGCTGGCATCAGCTGACCAACGTCCGCCTCCACACGGTGCCCGGACCGGTCGCCGAACCAGTCCTGCGGCTCGTGTACGCCGCCGCCGACGCCGCACTCGTCGCCCGCCGCCCCGACGTGCGCAAGGAATCCGGACTGGTCATGGACGCCGCCCGCCTCGGCGTCCCCCTGATCGTCTCCACCCACGACCCCGTTCTCACCACCCGGCTGGCCGACCAGCCGTGGGCACGGCTCTATAAGGCCGGCGACGCCGATGCCCTTGCCACAGCCCTGGACGGCCTCACCCACGTGGTGCCCGAGCAGCCCGGACTCCAGGCACCCCGCCGCCTCGGCATGCATCCGGCGGACGAGCAAGTCGCCTTCCTCACCGACACGTACACCCGACTGCAGGCCCAGGAGCAGGCATGACCTTCGTACCTCCCGTACTGATCGCGGTCATCGGACCCGTCGAACCGGCCCTGCTCGCCGCGTGGACCTCCCACTACCGCGCACTCGGCATCGATCGCTTCCACGTCGCCTTCCACTTCCCCGACCACGTCCCCAGCCCCTGGCGGCACCAGCTGATCGCGGCCAGCCACGAAGTCGGCATCGTCCCGGCACAGATCAGCACCGGGCCATGGCACGAGCACACGAACAGCCAGCTCCGCGACAGCCTGCGCGAGCAGGCCGGACGCGGTTGGCACCTGCTCGCCGACTCCGACGAGTTCCAGTCCTACCCCGCCCCGCTGGCCGAAGTAGTGGCCCAGGCCGAAGCGACCAGGCAGAACGTGGTCGGCGGGCTGCTGCTCGACCGCGTCTCGAACGACGGCCGCCTGACCCCCTGGCAGCCGGAAATCGGACTGGACCGGACCTACCCGCTCGGCGGCCACGTCACCCACCGGCTCCTCAAAGGCGACCCGCGCAAGATCGTCCTCGCCCAGTCCTCGGTGACCGTGGCGTCCGGCAACCACCGCGCACCGGGACACAAGCCCGATCCGGACTCGCTCGCGTGCGTGCACCACTTCAAGTGGCGCTCCGGCGTTCTGGACGACCTCAGGCGACGGGCCGACCAGTTCACCTCCGGCGCCTGGGCCGAGCACACCCCAGCCGTCCGCAGCGAGGCATCCCGCCTGTTGCAGCACGTCGACCGCTACCGCGGCCGGATCGACGTCGCCGATCCCCGCCTGGCCTTCCGCCGCGTCATCCTCGACCGTCTGCCCAACGGCTGGACCGCCGAAGCCGCCAAGATCGCCACGACCTGGCACCCGCCCACGCATCAGAGCCAGTCCGGCTCCACGATCTCCTCGCCCTCGCTCTGAGGCGCCTCGAAGCGGACGAAGAAGTCGTCCAGGGCCTCCGGCGTCACGACCAGCGCGTTCGCGTCCTCCCGCTCGTTGCGCTTCGCCAGCCTGCGCAGCAGCTCGTCGCGTTCCACCGGGAAGTAGAGCAGCCGCCACCGTCCGCCGGCCGACTCCACCAGCTCCTTCATCGCCTCGCGATCCTTACGCGGCCACAGCCCGTGGTCCCACACCACGTCCCGGCCCTCGGCGACCAGCTCGGCCAGCCGCCGGTGCAGCTCGGCGACGACCGGAGCCTCCTTCTCGAAGTAGGTGTTCTCGGGATAGTCGACGCCGTACCGGCCGTGCCGCTGGTGGAGCACCTCGTCCACCGAAAGCCGCACAGCACCTTCAGGCTCCAGCTTCCGCTGGGCATAGGTGGTCTTCCCCGAGCCGGTGAGCCCCACCAGCAAGAACACCACCGGAGTGCACTCGGCCACCGCCAACTCCCCTCAACATCACCAGCGTTCTCCGGCCAGTCTGCCACCACCCGCCGACCCCCACCCGGTCCCTTGCCGTCACCACCCGAAGGAGCCGCCCATGCCCTCCTCCGTTCTCGCCCGCGCGCTGCGGGCCTACGTCCGCCACGCCCCCGGAACCGTGGGCAAGGCACGGCTCGTCGGCTGCTTCCTCGACGAGCACCTGCGAACCCATCCCGTCCACACCGCCGTCCGGCTGCGGTCCGGTGACGTGGTCACCGTCACCACCAGCGACGTCATCCAGCGCTACCAGTACCTGTTCGGCGAGTGGGAGCCGAACCTGAGCGCCTTCCTGCGCGACCGTCTCCAGCCCGGGGACACCTTCATCGACGTCGGAGCCCACCGCGGCGCGTTCAGCCTCCTCGCCTCCCGTGCAGTCGGCCCCCATGGCCGCGTCGTGGCCATCGAGCCCTCCCCGCAGTTCCACGACGACCTGAGTGCTGCGGCCACCGCCAACCACCGCACCAACATCCAAACTGTCCGTTCCGCCGCCTCCGACACCCCCGGCACGCTGACCCTCTACCTGGAGGACCCCGCCAACCTCGGCCACACCAGCGCCGTACAGCCCCGTCATGTCCACGCGGCCTTCGAGGTGCCCACCGCACCTCTGATCGACCTGGTCAGCCAGGCCGAATTCGCCGCCACCCGGATCATCAAGATCGACGTCGAAGGTGCGGAAGCAGCAGCGATCCGAGGACTTCTGCCCGCCCTCCCACACCTCCGCGACGACGCGGAACTCGTTGTGGAAGTCACCCCCAGGCTCCTGGCCAAGCAGGGCGAGAAAGCGGCCGACGTCATCGACAGCCTGCGCGAGCATGGCTACCACGTCTACACGATCAACAACGACTACGACCCGGCTACCTACCCCCGGACCATGCGCCTACCGCAGCCGCCCGTCCGGTGCACCGAAACCCCGAAGGACTTGACCGACCTGGTCTTCTCCCGCACCGACGCCGATCACCTCACGCTCGGGCGCTGAGCTGAACCCGCACTCTCCGTGGGGTGGGGGCCAGTCTGAGCCTCCTACCTAGACCGTTCGACATCTTCCGGCACGATGACAAGGAGTGGGCACTGATGAACGCCAGCGTCATGAACAGCCGCAACGCGGTCTGTGTGATCGTCCACGACAGCGCCGCCGACATGGTCGCCGCCGTGCTCTACGCCGCCCGCAACTGGTCTCCGCAGCCCGCCTGGACCCTACCCGGCGGCAAGGCCGAACCGGGCGAAGCCCTGGACGAGGCCGCCGCCCGCGAACTCAAGGAGGAGACCGGCCTGCTCGTCGACCCGGCCGGCCTGGTACTCGTTCACGTCATCCACGTAGAACAGGGCTGGGACCAGGCTGGGCAGTTCGTCCTCTTCGTCTTCGCCACCGACACGTGGACCGGTGAACTGACCAACACCGAGCCGGACAAGCACCTGACGGTCCAGTGGGTCACCGCGAACAGCATGCCCGAGCCCGCGTTCCCGACCACCACACAGGCCCTGGCCGCATACCGGGACGGAGGGCCCGCCTTCTCCCGCCACGGGTGGTCGGTCCCCGCGACTTAAAGAGCGGCCTCAAGGCCGGCTGTGCACGCAGGACCAGTTTCTGTGTGCGCCGGCCAACGGAGAACAATGCCCGTGCAGCGCGTGGTCTCCCGATTCGGGAGACCACGCGCTGCGCTTCTGTTCCCCGAGGGAACACCGGACCAGTTCCTTTAGGGAACACGGGGACGTCCAGTCTGGAAACGCTGACCGTGTCCACTGATTGGACATCGGCGCTGTTCCGATTCGGAACACGCCGCGTGTCCCTTTTCGGGACAAGCCCCGTTTCCCGACCCGGGACACGGGGCTTGTCCCGACCCGGGACGCCGTGCGTGTTCAGAGACTGAGCGCAGCGTGGTTCAGGAACTGAACGGCCCTCGGCGGAGAGGCTCACCCTCGGTCGCTGGGCGGGCGGTGCGGTGGTGACTCGTTCTGGGGTTGGGTGTCAGCGCTTGCGGTGCACGGTGTCGGTGGGCCGCTGGATGGCGGGGGGTGTGGTGGTGAGTGGGGTGCGGGTGGTTGTCGCGTGGCGGGTGCGGGTGGTGGCTGCGCGGGTGCGGGCGGCGGTCTGTTGGGCGGTGGTGTGGCGGAGTCGCCAGGTGAGGACTTCGGCGGGGTGGTCGGCGCTGTCGAGTTCTCGTTGTTCGGCTGCGGCTGTGAGTGCGTGGCGAGGTGGGGTGCCGGCGGATTCGGCTTGGGCGAGGGTGGTGGCGAGGGCGGGCCAGGCCGGGTCGGTGAGGATGCGCTGGGCGTGGGCGGGTACGGCTGCCTGGACGACTGCGGCGAGGCGGCGGATCTCGTCCGGTCCGGGGGTGCGGTCGGTGAGGCGGGCGAGTTCGGGGCGGGCGGTGCGCTGGTAGGCGTTCTGCAGGTGGGCGAGGGCCTGCTGGGCGGCGGCGGCCTGCTGTTCGTGGCCGCGCTGCTGGTGCCAGTGGTCCAAAGCGATCAGCACGTAGACGGCGGTGGCCAGTAGGGAGGCCACCGCGGAGCCGTCCTCGCCGCCCACGGCGCGTATCAGTTCTTTGCCTGCCTGTCGTAGGGCGTACGCGCTCTGGTGCTCTGCACGGATCGCTGAGCGGTTCGCACGGCCGAACGCGGCTGCTGCGGCATGTAGTTCTGCTCGCGCTGCCTTCGGGGCGGTGGCGGCGGTGTTGTGGAGCAGTTCGGCGAATGCCGCCGCCTGGGCCTGTACCCGCCGGTCGAACGCTTCCAGGTCCTGCCCGCCTTCTGGGCCGAGGAGGAAGGCGTGGGTGCTGCGCAGTTCGGATTCGGCGCGTCGCCACGCGTCGCTCTTCGTGCCCCGAGTACGGGCGCGGACGGTGGCCGTGACTGCAGTGTCGGTGGGGGCTGGGGCGAAGCGTTCACGCAGGCGGTTGAGGGACAGGTCGGGGGCGAGGCTGGAGCCGGCGTAGTAGACCGGTTCGTTCCTGGCGTCGGTGCCGCCGGGGGCGGCGAGGCTGTAGCCGGTGGTGTCACCGGTCTCGGGGCCGAGCCGTTTCTGGACCTTGATGCCCAGCGCGGTGAGTACCGCGAAGTACTCGTGTTCGTCACGCGCGGCTGCTGCTGCGGCGTAGGCGTGCTCGCGCAGCCACTGCCGGCTGGTCGTCTTGCGGCCCTGACGCTCGGCCTTGGCCACCTCGGCACCGGTGGGCGTCTTGGGTGCGGTGCCGTCACCGGA
Organism: Streptomyces sp. CB01201; assembly: GCF_002803085.1. Lineage (GTDB taxonomy): Bacteria > Actinomycetota > Actinomycetes > Streptomycetales > Streptomycetaceae > Streptomyces > Streptomyces hundungensis. The sequence goes on from NZ_NNBJ01000006.1 coordinate 398,145, forward strand.
CCTCAGCCGGCGCAGTCCGAGTTCGACTTCGATCTTGCGGCATTCGGCCTGGGCGCGCTGGCCGTCGCGTTTGTTGCGGGGACGGCGGCCGTCCTCGCGGACGCTGGTGGCCATGATGTGGATGTGGTCCTCGGCGTGGCGTACCGCGATCCACCGGCAGCCGGAGTCGTCGCCGTGCGGGGCGATCCCGGTGGCGTGGACGACGCGGCGCGCGACCTCGGCCCATTCGGCGTCGGTGAGGTAGCGGTCGCCGGGGGCTGTGCGGACGGGGCAGTGCCACACGTGCTGCGGCACGTTCTTCCCGGTGCGCTGTCGGCGCAGTTCGACAGGCTGGTCGAGGTAGCGGGCGAGTTCGGTGAGCGCGTCCTGGTGCTCTTCCAGCCGGACGCGGCCGGGATCGGTGATTCCGGGCATGGCGAAGGCGGCGACGATGTGCGGGTCGGTGTGCTCGTCGCGGCGTCCCGGTCCGAAAAGGTAGGAGAGCAGGCCGCGCGTGCGGTCCCCGGTGGAGACATCAGGCACCACGGCGGCCACCACCGTCCACAACCTGCTCCAGCGCGCGACGCGCCAGCCGCGCGGTCTCGTGCAGTTCGTCGAGGACCTGTTCGGCGCGGTCGGGGAGGTCGCCGGTGTGGATCGCGCGGACGATCTGGTTGAGGTTCGTACCGATCCGGTGGAACTCCCGCAGCAGCCTTCCGGACAGGACCATCAGGTCTTGCGTCGCCTGCGGGGAGGGCAGGGCGGGGATGGCGGCGGGGCGCTGGTCGGGCAGGTAGGCGTGGGCGAACGTGAGTGCCGCGTCCATAAGGTAGGCCGAGCGGGAGCGCTTCGCCTCGCGTGCGGCGCGGTCGATGAAGTCGCGCTCCGCCGGTTCCGCCGAGCACGTCAACTGCACGTTCCGTTTGATCCCGGAGCGGGGCCGGTACAGCACGTCGCTCAGCCGCCGCCGGCGCTCGGAGCCGGGAGCGGCGTCGGTGTCGGTAGGGGCGGGGATGTCGTAGGCGGCGATACCGCGGTACGCGAACGCGTCAGCGGTGACGGTTGGTGCGAAGTGCGCGACAGCGTCGGCAGCGGTGGGCTGGTCTTGGTCCTGGTGGAGGTCGCGCTCGGCCTCCACCTTCCCCTGCTCCGAGCCCCGCTGGGCACGGGCCTGGTCCGCCCCCGCCGGGGCGGGTCCGAGCGCGAAGTCCGCATCGCCCCCGGCGATGTGGACTTCGCCCCAGCTCGCTCCGCTGTTGACGGTGGTGCTCTCCGTCGTGTCGCGACGGTGCGAGGGCGCAGTCTGCGGGAGCTGTGCGGGGTGCGTGCGGCGGCCTTTGCGGGAGAACGGGTTGCGGTTCATGGGCGGTGGGTGCTCCAGTGCTGGATCGGGCGCGCTATCGGCCGGGAGGTGACTGTGTTGCTGAGCGACGGTTCGGCCTAGTCGGACGTCTCGTGTGGTTATGGGGAAGGAGTGCCGCCCGGAACCGGTCCGGGCAGCGCCGCGCCGCGACGGGTCATCCGATGGGGTGCGGGCGGGCTTCGGTTCCCTGGCGCACCAGTGCCATGGCTTCGGCGAGCCGATCGGTGCCGGCGCCGAGTCCGGCGTCGGTGACGGCCTTGCGGGCGCTGTCGCGGGTCAGTCCGGAATTCCCCGGGTGAGCGGTGCTGATGATGCTGGCCAGCTCGGCGATGGAGGCGATCGCGGGGCGTCCCCCAGGGCTCGTCTCCGGAGCCTGTCCGGAACTCTCGTGAGGGTTCGGGCCTGCGGGTTCACGCTCCTGTTCGGGCCCGTCGACGGTGCTGTCAGGAACGCTGTCGCGGCCTTGCCCGGAGCCGGAGCCGGGTGCGTCCGTCGAGGGCGAGGGCTCGGTTTCGGCGGCCCGGGTGGCGGTAGTCGGCTGCTGGGGCGGTGCCGTAGCGGGCCGGACTGCGACGGCGGTGTACGGAACTTCGGCGGCCAGCGTGCCCAGGGCTTGCGTACCGTCCTGAACTTCGGAAGGAGTTGCGGTCACCGGCGTCCGGGCGGCGGTGATCCCGCCGTAGCGGGTGATCAGAATGTGCAGGTGGGTCGCTCCGGCCAGGGCGAGCGGTGCGATGGCAGACAGCACGGTGACGGTGCCGTCGCCCAGGTGGAGTGTGACCGCGCCGGGCCGGTTCAGGTCGAGAGCGTGAAGCCCGTTGGCCCAGATGCTGGCGGCGGTCGCCGTGATGAACAGCGTCCACGCGTACAGCCGTGCGGGCATCGGCGCTTCGCGCAGGACGAGCAGGGCGCGGACGCCGTAGGCGATGAACCCGTCGATCACCACGGGGAAGAGGTAGGTCAGTTGGTGGCGGACGTGGACGGCGGTGGCCATCTGCCGCAGCGCGTCGTAGGAGAGTGCGCATCCGGCGATGCCGAGCAGGACGATGGCGAACCGGTCCCACCAGGTGGCGCGGTGGCGGCTGGTGGGCGTGGCAGGTATGGCGGTGTCGGGCATGGGTGTGGCCCCCTCGGGGTGCGGTTCTGGGTGGGGGTGAGTGGTGATCCGTCTTGGCCGTCTTGCCGTTGACGGTGCAGGTCAGGGGCGGGACGGCAGGCGTGCGGCACGGTGTCTCAGCGCCGTCCGGGACGCGTCCTGCCGTACGGCGTCGGCTCGGCGGCCGTGGTCGCACTAGTTGGCTCGACAGGAGTGCCGGTGCCGTCGGCTCGGGGCCCGGGACGGATGCCTATCCGTCTTGGGACACTGTGCCGTCTTGCCCGGATCGGCTTTGACCTGCGCTTATACGGCAGGGACGGCACGAGACGGATATGGACCGGGGCTGTCCTTCGGCGGCGTCCGTGCCCGTAGCGGGGTGACCGGCGCGGGTGCCGCCGTCGAGCGGTCGGCGGCGGCACCCACGCGGGTCAGTCGGTCCGCGCGTCTCTGGCGTCGTCAGGGCCGGTCTCGGGGTGGACGGACGGGCAGTAGCGCTTCCAGGCGTCGGCGAACTTCGCGCGGGTGTAGCCCTTGAGCTGGGTGCCGTCGGGCATGCGGACGTTGCCGGAGCGGATGCCGTACTCGCGCAGCAGCCCGGAGAGGGCGCGCGGGTTGAGCCCGCCGCGCCCGGCCTCAGCCCAGGGGGCTTCGGGGTCGGAGTTGAGGCGGTAGAGCAGGGCGTCGGTGGAGACGCTCTCGGGGTCGCCAGCGGAGGCGAAGGCGCGGCGGATGTCGGCGAGGATGCGGGCATTGGAGGGGTTGTCCTCCTCGGCCTGGACCTCGGCGGTGACCATCTGCGTGCATGCGGTGCGGGCGCGCTCGGGCCAGGTGCCGCCTGCGAGGTCGGCGACGATCACCAGAGGCTCCCAGGTGTCGGCCGCCCGGTCCTCGACGGGCATCCCCGGCTCCAGATGGAGGGCCTGCTGGCTCACCGAGGCGGCCCAGCGCGCGAGACGGGCCCGCAGTTCGTGCAGGCTGGGACTGTCGCGGCGGGTCCGGTACGGGCTCACCCGCTCGCCCTCTGCGCGGCGGCGCATCCGGATCACGACGGACCGGTCCATGATCGTGTCGGGCAGATCGCCGATGCCGGCGAGCGCCGCCATGGCGAAGGTCGCGAAGGAGTGGGGTGTGTGCTCCTTGCCGACCACTCGCAGTACCGGTCGGCCGCGCTGATGCCCGGCGTTGAGCAGACCGCGCATCTCCTCGTTCTTCTCGGCGACCTTGGGGCTGCCGAAGATGGTGTCGGCTTCGTCCACGAGGAGGGTCGGCGGCTCGTCTGAGATCGAGCGGAAGATGGCCGCTGCCGTGGAGTTCACGGTGATGACGGGCTTGTGGACCGTCTCGGTGAGCAGGTCGAGCAGGCGGGACTTCCCGCACCGCTTCGCCGGGCCGACCACAGCCAGACGTGGGGCGTGCTGCCACACCTGCTGGAGGTGAGTGGCCGCGATCCACAGCACGGTTGCGTCCAGTGCCTGCTCGCACGGGAGGACCACGAAGCGGGCGAGGGCGGTGCGCAGCTCGTCCAGCAGCGCGGCGCCGTCCGGCTGCCCACGGTCCGGTGACGGGGTGCCGGTCGGAAGGGATGCCGCAGGGGCGGCGGGGGCGGTACTCTCGTTCACGGAGATCCTCACTCGGCGGCTCCGGGGGGCAACCCGGTCCGCCTTGGTCGACTGTCCTGGGATGGGCGGTGGCGAGGTTTCCTGCAGCCCCCGGTGTTCGTAGCGCCGGGGGTTTTCGCGTTCCTCGGGGCACCTAGGTGTTTCAACCTCGGTGCGGTTCGCTAGTAGATGCCCTCATGGCATAAGTGTGCACGAGCGCCCGCCTGTAGTCAACCTTCCAGTGAATCGATAATCCAACCCCTACGGGAATGCTCGCTGCTCAAGTCCATAGTGACGCATGCCACATGCGGGGTTAATCTCTTGCGGGTTGGGGTATCCATGCTGGTAGGTTTTAAGGGTGGAGGTATGGCGCCCTCCGTCGACCGAGAAAGAGGAGGGAGGTGAAAGAAGTGGAAGATGCCAAGCCGCAGCGCTGGGCTCCGCCCGAAGGGGAAGCCCTGGTGGCGCACAACCTGAAGGTCCTACGCATGACGGCCCGCCTGTCCCAGGAGGACATGGCGGAGCGCATGCGCCGCCTGGGCTTCAAGATGCACCAGACCCAGATCGCCAAGATCGAGAACGGTGGTCGGAGCATCAGCCTCAACGAGGCCCTGGGCTTCGCCAAGGCTCTCGGCGTCCCTGCTGATCACTTCCTGCTCGAAGCCGTCGCGGGCCTCGACGATCCTCACTGGGAGCTGCAGGAAGCGGCCTTCGACATTCAGAAGGCCGAACAGGAGCACCGGGTCGCCCAAGATCTCGCCGTTGCCGCGAAGAACAGACTTGAGGCGGCCGAGGCCCGGTACGACGAGATCGCCGACCGCCTCGGCATCGAGCCAGACCCGGGGAGCCTCTCGTTCTATCCGGCTCCGAACTCGCCCGGCGATCCGCTCCGCAGCGGTTCCGCCGACGACGAGTAACCGCTCGGCGGATATCTCCTCAGGCGCCTGAATGGGCTCTTCGAAGCCCATCCACCGCCGTCCCTCGGTGCTACGAACACCGGGGTTCACCAGCGCGGACACCGATCCAAGCCCACCGCCCATCCCGGACAGTCCAGCGGTCACGTTGCCCCGTGACCACCGAAAGGCGATCCCGCATGCCCACCACCCTGCCCCCGCTCACCCGCATCGCCGACGCCCTCGGCGTCCCCGAGCAGCGGCTCCGAACTCTGGTGCTGGAACACACGGCACCCACCCCTGACGCGACCCTCGCCGCGCTCACCGTCGAGGAGGCCGCCCGCCGCCTCGGCGTCGGCCGCACCACCATGTACGCGCTCAGCGCCTCCGGCGAGGTCCAGTCCGTCCGCATCGGCCGCCTGCGCCGAGTGTCTGCCGATGCCCTGGCCGTCTACCTCGCCGACTGCTCCCAGGCTCCCGCCCCGACCGTCGCCCTCGCGGCCTGAAGGGGGCGGACATGGCCAACTCCCGCCAGCCCAACGGCGCCTCCTCGATCTTCCTCGGCAAGGACGGCAAGTGGCACGGCTATGTGACCGTCGGCGTCAAGGACGACGGCAAACCCGACCGGCGCCACGTCAAGCGCAAGACCCGTGCCGACGCCACCAAGGCGGTCCGCGAACTGGAACGCAAGCGCGACTCCGGCACCGTCGGCAAGGCCGGGCAGACCTGGACCGTCACGACCTGGCTGACCCACTGGGTCGAGAACATCGCCGCACCACACGTGGGCGAGAACACCATCGACGGCTACCGCGTCGCCGTCTACCACCACCTCATCCCCGGCCTCGGCGCACACCGCCTCCCCAAGCTGGAGCCCGAGCACCTGGAGCGCTTCTACGCCAAGATGCAGAAGGCCGGCAGCGCCGCCGGTACCGCGCACCAGGTCCACCGCACCGTGCGCACGGCCCTCAACGAGGCGGTGCGCCGAGGTCACCTCACCGTCAACCCCGCCTCCGTCGCCAAGGCGCCACGCCTGGAGGAGGAAGAGGTCGAGCCCTACACGGTCGAGGAAGTGCAGAAGCTCCTCGACCTGGCAAACAAGAGCCGACACCCCGCGCGTTGGGTCATATCCCTGGCGCTCGGACTGCGTCAGGGCGAGGTCCTCGGGCTCAAGTGGACGGACGTCGACTTCGAGCTGCGGGTCATGACGGTCCAGCGCAATCGACTGCGACCTCGGTACGAGCACGGCTGCGGCAACCGCTGCGGGCGCAAGCCTGGGTTCTGCCCCCAGAAGGTCAACACTCGACGCGAGACCAAGGACACCAAGTCCCGCGCCGGACGTCGGCCCATCGGCATCCCCGATCCGCTGGTGCGGCTGCTGCTCCAGCACCGGCGAGAGCAGGAGCGGGACCGCTCGCTGGCCGGCGACCTCTGGACGGAGAAGGGGTACGTCTTCGCCTCCCCGACCGGCGAGCCCCTCAACCCGAACACCGACCACCACGAGTGGAAGGACCTCCTGAAGGCGGCGGGCCTGCGCACAGGCCGTCTCCACGACGCCCGTCACACGGCGGCGACTGTGCTGCTGATCCTCGGTGTTCCGGACACGGTCGTTGACGCGATCATGGGCTGGGAACCCGGCAAGTCCGCCCGGATGCGCCGCCGCTACCAGCACCTCACCAACCGGGTGCTCACGGACACCGCAGACAAGATCGGTGGGCTGCTCTGGCCGCTGCCCGAGGAGTCGCCCGTCGTCTGAGCGCCGCACACTTCACCAGCGGGGCTGTCGGCTCGAGTGCGTCTGCATTCGGGCCGACTTGGGCTCGGCTCCCTACGAGTCCTCCCTCTAGGTGGGAGGCTATTCGGGGCTGCCTTCGTCTGTAGTGGTCTCGTCGTCGATCAGCCCGTAGGGGGGTCGGTCCTCGTTGCGGCTGTACCGGACCACGACGTTCTCTTCCACGAGCATGGGCGGACTGTTGTCGACGATGATCACCTGGGCACCAGCCCCCTGTTCAGCCAGCCAGCTGCTCAGGTGGCGGTAGAAGTCGTCGATGGCGATCGCGTCTGCGATTACCGCATCCCGGGTGGCGCCGTGGCCCAGGTTCTTCTGTGGGCTGTCGATCATGAGGAAGCCGGGGTGGGCTGCCGATGTTTCGACGGCGACCTCGAAGACGGCCAGCTGCCAGGCCAGGGTCAGGAGTGTTCGGGCGCCGGATGATGCCTCGCGGTAGGAGTCGCCGCGTACGTGAGGAACCAGGTTCGTGTCGATCATCGGCTGGCTGAGTTTCGGGTAGCGCCACTGCCGCAGGAGGTCGCTGTACCGGCCGCTGATTCGGCCGACCATCAGGTCCCGGTCCTGTGCGGCATCTCCCAGCCGGTCGCGTTCCTCCCGCAAACGTTCGATCTGTGCCTCATGTCGCTCCACGAGCGCGCCGCGCTTCTCCAGGCCAGCCTGAAGCTTCGTCGCGTTCTCGGCGTGCTGTAGATGACGGAGGACTTCCTCGCGCCGGCGCTGGAGGTTGTCGCGAGCGGCGAGGAACGGGGTGACGGTGGGCGAAGTGGCCTCGTCGACCGCGGCCGCGGCACGTTCTTCGTCGATGGAGGCGTCTTCTGCCTGGAGCTTCAACGTGGCGAGCGAGCTGTCCAGGCCCTCGATGTAGGCAGTGATCTCCTTCAAACGGGCCTTGGTGGCCCTGACCTCGGCTGCGACGTCCAGCCGCCCTTCATCCGACGAGTGCTCAGCTGTGGCGGTGCCGAGCGTCAGGTGACCGTCGCCGTGGGGCAGCTCGTGGCTGCAAAGACTGCACGAGCCGTTTTCCACCGACGGGGGAGCGGGCAGTCGGTTCAGGCACGCCGGGCAGTTGGTGACGCTGAGGGGGTCGAACAGGCGCTGCGCTTCGGCCAGCATATTGAGCTTGACGAGGTCGTCCGCGTACTGCGCCCGCAGCGGCATCATCCGGGTGAGTTGCGTCTCGCAGTCACGTACCACGCCGGCGGCTTGCCGGGCGCGCTGGGCAGCTTGCTGGTGCTCGCGGCGCAGACGCCCGGCGAAGGCGGTGCCGGCTTGCGCTGCCTCGTCGAGGACCCGTAGTTGCTCGGTCAGCTCCCGCAGCTCGCCTTCGTATTGCTCAGCGATCAGCGCGCCGACCGTGGGAACGTCCTGCTCGTCGACGAACGCCCGTGCCGCGGCGAGTTCGGAGCGTGCCTGGGTGAGTCGGGCACCCAGTTCTTTGATGCGTTGCCCAAGCTCGACGGCGCGGTCGTCGTGAACGCCGAAGACGACGTCGACCACCTGCTTCAGCTTGTGCTTCTTCATGTACTCGTTCTCGAACAGGAAGTTCTTGGAGGCGACGCGCTCGTTGGGTAGAAACGCGAGGTTCATGAGGTCGCGGATGCTCAGGGGGTCGGTCCGGGACTCACGACTGGAGGGGGCCTCCCGCAGCTGGACGCCTTCGAGCTTGCAATGCCCCAGCAGCAGAGCGGAGAGGCTCTCGGGTGCTCCCGCCGGCTCGATGGTCCTGCTCTCAGGCTTGGAGAGCGGCGGGCTGTCCAGCGTCCCCCGGCGTACGTAGGCGACCTTCGACGGTTCCCCGACGGGCCGCTCGATGACGTGCGGTTCGCCGGACAGCTCGACTTCCAGAAGGCAGGAACGGACCTTCCGCAGCACCTCAGGATGCCGTGGATGACGCTTCCCGCCGAGGCCGTAGGCGATGAACTCCAACACCGCGGTCTTGCCCGAGCTGAATGCCCCGGCTACCACGGACAGGTCCCGCACCCGCTGGTCCTGCGTGAAATCGACGTCATAGTTCCGGCTGACGCCAGCAAGGCGCAGGCGCCGGATCCGGATGCCTGGCAGAGGCTGCATGGTGGTCATCCCTCCCAGGGCATGTCAGGTGCCTGCGGTCCCGGACCCAGCACGCTGAGGAGCGCGGCACCGGGACCGCCCTCGCCATCCGGCCTCAGCCACCGTGCGGTCTGTTCCCGCAGCGCCTTGTCGCTGAGCTTGCGGAGGCTACGCACGACGATGGACGCCGCAGTGGTGAACGACGCGGCGTAGGTGGCGGTGAAGCGAGCCCCGAGTTCCCGACCGCGGTTGCTGATCGAATAGGCGAAGGCGCCGTTGCGGTTGTGAACCTCGCAACACCCGTAAGCCACGAGCAGCCCGAGATCGTGCTGGATGCGCTCGCGTCGACTGGTGAAGCGCTGCGAGGAGGACGCGTACGAGAGCACCTGCGGATCGAACCCGGCCAGCCTGAGCATATTGCCCTCCCGGCCGTCGGAATTGACGACTAGGAAGGGATTCGCAGACAGGAAGTCGTAATAGCCGATGCGCTCCAGGCTCGCCCCCTTCGCGTCCTGTCCGGCGACAGCGTCGAGAAGCAGCAGCAGCTGCGCCAGCCGGAAGGTCACCTCGTCCTCCGGCATCATCACCGGCCGGTGTGCTTCCACAGCGAACTCCTCGTAGGTCTGACAGGACAGGTGACGGCGGTCAGCCGTCGGGGTGCTCGGCGGCGATCTGCCGCCAGTGTTTGACCCAGCCCGCCTTGCGGTTGTCCACGAGCCGGTGGACCAGCCCCCAGCTGTGCACCAGCTCCAGGCGGAGCGACTTCGGCAATTTGTCGTGCTCGTTGCGTACATCCCGCCAGACACGGGTGTGGAGAACTCGAAGCGCGTCCTCAGCCGCGCATTCATTGAACTGCATCTCCCATAGCCCGTGGAGCGTCGCATCGGCAGAACTGAGCGCCGCCACCTCAGCCGGAACATCCTTGTGCGCGATCTCGCGAGCCACCAGATCGGCATTGAAGAACTGCCTCTTGGCCGAGTCCAGCTCCACGTGGCCGGCCTCTGTCATCTGCCGAATGAACAAGGCGGAGCCAAGGGCAGCTGCCTTGTCGTCCTCGACCTCGAGTACCAGCCGAAGCTGCTCCACGGGGGCCGGGGCGGAGGCGGCCTGAGCGTACGTCTCGTAGAAGCCGCGACGCACGTCGTCGCCTTCGGGGCTAAGAAGCTTCTTCCGGAGGGCGGTCTCGTCCCAGAGCTGGATCACGAGGCCGAGTTCCTTCTCCCTCGCCTTCGTCCACGTGTCCCACCATGCCGTCATGGGGCCGTCCATGCTGGAAGGGATGCACAGAATCCAGCTGGCGATGGTGTGGCCGTTCTTGACGGCTGCCTTCAGCACGTTGTCGAGCGAGTCTGTGACCTGCTGTACGTGCTTCTTGGTGGTGACCGGCATGAAGTACTTGGACTGCCACACTGTGATCGCTCCGCCGAGGTTTCCGGCGAAGGCGTCGATACCCCAGTCGCCCGGGTTCGCAGCGACGGACCGTACGTTTGGGGTCGTTGCGGCGGCAAGCTGAGCGATCATCGTTTCGAAGTCGTCGCGGGCTCCGCCGAGGCTTCCCCCGCGGACTGCGTGCACGTCGAAGCTGATTGGCTGGACACCCGTCGGCACGGCTATCGAGTCAGGCACAGCCCACCCCCCTGCGCCGGTGGCTGCACACAGGATGTTCCCCGTGCGTCACACGCCGTATCGGTGGAGCCTATCCAACGGCCACTCGTCTGATCAAGAAGCGGAACGCCCCGGCATCTCAAGTACGGTCCCCTGCGCAGCACGGCAATCGCGCGAAACCTGCGGGCCACGATTCAGGCGTGCAGGTCGTCTTGGCGAGAGGGCTGCAGCCCTCTCCCGCAGGGGGCCGTCGCGGCCTGATCGCGGCAACTGCAACCCAAACTGCAACCCTCAACGTCGAAGGGCCCCGCTGCAAGCAGTGGGGCCCTTCGACATCGTGCCCGGTGAGGCACTGGCGGAGGATACGAGATTCGAACTCGTGAGGGGTTGCCCCCAACACGCTTTCCAAGCGTGCGCCCTAGGCCACTAGGCGAATCCTCCGCGGCAAACAATACAAGACGTTGAGGGGTGCTCGCGAACTCGTTCCCACCTCAGGGATCAGGTACCCTGTGCGGAGCCCCTCACGTGGCGCTATCTGACTGAACTCCCCCAGGGCCGGAAGGCAGCAAGGGTAGGTCGGCTCTGGCGGGTGCGTGGGGGGCGCCTTATTTGGTGCGGCGCGGGATTTTGTGCGGCGCGGGGCGCCCGGGACCCTTGTGGGCGGGGGCGGTTCGGCCGGGGGGCCGGGGGCGGGGCGTCGTCGGCGGGCCCGGTTGTCAGTGGGCCCCGATAACCTCGTATGCGTGTCGTCCCTTGCGCTGTACCGCCGCTACCGCCCCGAGTCCTTCGCCGAGGTCATCGGGCAGGAGCATGTCACTGACCCGTTGCAGCAGGCGCTGCGGAACAACCGGGTCAATCACGCGTATCTGTTCAGCGGGCCGCGCGGCTGTGGCAAGACGACCAGTGCCCGGATCCTGGCCCGGTGTCTGAACTGCGAGCAGGGGCCGACACCGACTCCGTGCGGGGAGTGCCAGTCCTGTCGGGACCTCGCGCGCAACGGGCCGGGTTCCATCGACGTGATCGAGATCGACGCGGCTTCGCACGGTGGCGTGGACGACGCCCGTGAGCTGCGCGAGAAGGCCTTCTTCGGCCCGGCGTCCAGCCGCTACAAGATCTACATCATCGACGAGGCCCACATGGTGACCTCGGCCGGCTTCAACGCGCTGCTGAAGGTCGTCGAGGAGCCGCCGGAGCACCTCAAGTTCATCTTCGCCACCACCGAGCCCGAGAAGGTCATCGGGACGATCCGCTCGCGTACGCACCACTATCCGTTCCGCCTTGTGCCGCCCGGCACGCTGCGGGACTACCTCGGCGAGGTCTGCGGGCACGAGGGCATCCCCATCGAGGACGGGGTGCTGCCGCTGGTCGTGCGGGCCGGCGCCGGATCCGTGCGTGACTCGATGTCCGTCATGGACCAGCTGCTGGCCGGCGCCGCCGACGACGGTGTGACATACAGCATGGCCACCGCCCTGCTCGGCTACACCGACACCTCGCTGCTCGACTCCGTGGTCGACGCCTTCGCGTCGGGTGACGGCGCCGCCGCCTTCGAGGTCGTCGAGCGGGTCATCGAGGGCGGCAACGACCCGCGCCGCTTCGTCGCCGACCTGCTGGAGCGGCTGCGCGACCTGGTGATCCTGGCCGCCGTTCCGGACGCGGGGGAGAAGGGGCTCATCGACGCCCCGGCCGATCTCGTGGAGCGGATGCAGGCGCAGGCCTCCGTGTTCGGTGCGGCCGAGCTGAGCCGGGCCGCCGACCTCGTCAACGCCGGGCTCACCGAGATGCGCGGGGCCACCTCGCCCCGGCTCCAGCTCGAATTGATCTGTGCCCGGGTGCTGCTGCCCGCCGCGTACGACGACGAGCGCTCGTTGCAGGCGCGGCTCGACCGCCTTGAGCGCGGGGTCAACTTCCAGACGGCGCCCGCCGGTGGGCCCGCCATGGGGTACGTGCCCGGGCCCGAGGCGCATGCGCCGATGCAGGGCGGTCCCAGCGGGCCCGAGGGGGCCCGGGCCGCGGTGCGGGGTGCGGGGGCCGGGGGGCCGGGGCCGATGGCCGGGCCCGGCCAGTCGCCGCCCGCCGCTCCGCCGATGCCGCAGGCCCCCGCGCCCGCGGCCCAGCCCGCCGCTCAGCCACCCGCCGCTCAGCCGCAGCCCGCTCAGCCGCAGCCCGCCCCGCCTGCC
>NZ_NNBJ01000007.1 GCF_002803085.1 Streptomyces sp. CB01201
GCCTTTCAGCGCCGATGGTACTGCAGGGGGGACCCTGTGGGAGAGTAGGACGCCGCCGAACAAATCTTCAACGCTGGTCCCTGAACTTCGGTTCGGGGGCCAGCGTTTTTTTTGTGCCCGATCACCTGGCGTTCATGTGGCAAGAGGAAGATCCGCTGTCATGGGAATGACAGGAGCGCTCAAGTCTGCCGGGGTCGCGACCGGCGACGAGGTGATCGTGCCGGCCTACGACACCGCGGAGTCGGCCCGGGCCGTCGTCGCCGCAGGGGCCGTTCCGGTGTTCGCCGACATCGATCCGTCGACGTACTGCCTGGACCTGGACGCCGTCGGGCGGGCCGTCACGTCACGGACCGCCGCTGTCGTACTCGTACGCCGCTTCGGGTATCCCGCGGATGGCGGGCGGTTCGCCGAACTGGCCGCTGGGCGTGGGGTGTTGCTGATCGAGGCCGAGGACCACGAGGGCCTCGGCGGGGACGTGGCCCAACGGCGGGAACACGCCGGGTATTTGGACCGGCGGCTCATCGGAGTGGAGACGCCCGTGCCCGCCGAGGGGCATCGCTATCAGCGGTACGTGGTGCGGGTCCCCGGCAACGGCCGGCCCGATCGGGACGCGTTCGCACGGCTGTTGCGGCGGCGCGGGGTCGCGTGCGAGGTGCCCGTGCCCATTCCCGTCCACCGGATGCGGGAGTTCAGGCGGGACGGGCTGAGCCTTGCCGCGACCGAGCGGGCCGCGGACGAGACGCTGGCGCTGCCCTCGCTCGACGGGCTTTCCCCGGCGGAATTGCGGCGGTTGGTCTCCGTCTGCAATGCACTCGGCGGCCTGCTGCAACCCGCCTAGCGGCAAGCGCCGGGCGCGGTTCGGAACACCGTCTGATTCGGGGTATGCTTTATCTCGTTGGTGAGGGGGAAACCCCGAAACGACAACAGGCCCCTATAGCTCAGTCGGTAGAGCGTCTCCATGGTAAGGAGAAGGTCTGCGGTTCGATTCCGCATGGGGGCTCAGAACATCGAAAGGCCCCGCCCTCTGGGCGGGGCCTTTCGCGTTCCCGCGTGCCCTCCCCGGGCTAGCGCTTGGCCTGCTCGGGGATGCGCATGGACAGGATCGCCATGTCGTCGGATGCGGGTTCGGCGGCGAACCGCTCGACCGCGCGCAGGACCCGTGCCGCGACCGCGCCCGCCGTCAGACCCGTGCACGTGGCCAGCACATCGGTGAGGCCGTCGTCGCCGAGCATGCGGGTGCCCTCGCGGCGTTCGGTGATGCCGTCGGTCACACAGAGCAGGACGTCGCCCGGGTCGAGGGTGATCGTCTGCTCGTACAGTTCCAGGTCCTCCATCACGCCGAGCAGCGGCTGCGGGTCGGCGGCCGGCTCGACCGTTCCGTCCTGGCGCAGGCGCAGCGGGAGCGGATGGCCGGCGCAGACGACCTTCAGGATGGCGCTGCCGTCCTCCTGGGGCCACAACTCCCCGTAGAGGAGGGTGAGGAAGCGGCTGCGGGCGCCCTCGTCGAGGATCGCCGCGTTCAGGCGCTCCAGGACCGCCGGCCCGCCGAAGCCCTCACGGGCCAGCAGGCGCAGGGCGTGCCGGGCGAGGCCGGTGACCGCGGCGGCCTCCGGGCCCGTACCGCACACATCCCCGATGGCGAAGCCGTACGCGCCGTCGCGGATCGGGAACAGGTCGTAGAAGTCGCCGCCCACCTCGTTGCCCTCGCCGGCCGCGCGGTAGATCACCTCGACCTCGACGCCCGGGATCTGCGGCAGGCCCGGCGGCAGCAGGGAGCGCTGGAGGGAGCGGCTGATCGCCATGCGCTCCGAATACAGGCGTGCGTTGTCGAGGGCGAGGGCGGCCCGGCGCGAGAGGTCCTCGGCGAGTTCGAGGATCTCCTGGCGGAAGTGGTCGTCCGACGGCTTGCCCAGCGTCAGCATGCCGATCACGCGGTTGCGGGCCACCAGCGGCAGCACGACCGTCTCGCCGCCGACCGCGGCCGCCGTCGACAACGTGGTGCCGAGGCTGCTGCCGGTGAGCGGGCCGCCGGAGCGGCCGAAGTCACGCATCGAGACGCGGAGCGCGGCCTGGTGGGCGGCCTCGCCCGGCGCGGTCCAGACGCGGGCGCCGGGGGTGGGCACCGGCTCCGGCGGGCTGATCTTGGACAGGAGGGCCTTGAGGCCGTCGATGCGCTCCTCGTCCTCGTGCAGGACATAGGAGAGGTAGGGGTCCGACGCCTGGTCGGCGATCGTGTAGACGGCGCACCAGGTGGCCAGCGTGGGCACGGTCATCTGGGCCATCAGGGCCAGCGTCTGATCCCGGTCCAGGGTGCCGGCCAGCAGGTCGGAGGCCTCGACGAGGAAGCTCAGGGAGCCCCGGCGCAGGCGTTCCAGCTCGCCCAGGCGGGCCGATTCGACGGCGAGCGCGATGCGGTCGGCTGCGAACTGGAGGCGCAGCGCCTCCTCGTTGGAGTAGCGGCCGGGGGATTCGGCGGCGACACCGAGCGAACCGGTCAGGCGGCCCTCGACCTTGAGGGGGACGGTGACGACCGAGCGCATCCCGGTGCTCTCCAGGAGCGGCACCGCACCGGGCACCGCCGCGAGGTCCTCGTGGACGGCGGGCATCCGCGCCGAGCCGTAGCGGCCGGTGCCGGCTTCGACGGGCACGCGGGCGA
The DNA here is from genome assembly GCF_002803085.1 of Streptomyces sp. CB01201. Taxonomy (GTDB): domain Bacteria; phylum Actinomycetota; class Actinomycetes; order Streptomycetales; family Streptomycetaceae; genus Streptomyces; species Streptomyces hundungensis. The sequence continues at coordinate 2,657 of NZ_NNBJ01000007.1, forward strand.
AGCGCTGGCGGGCCGAGGGCAGGCCGGTGGTGGCCCGCACCTCCAGCTCGGTCTCGTCGTCGGTGGCGAGCAGCAGGAACGCCGAGTCGCCGTCCAGCATGTCGCGGGCGCGTTCCACGGTGCGCTGGAGCAGGCCGTCGAGGTCGTCGGGGGCGGGGGAGCCGATGAAGACCTCGAACGGGTCGACGCTGCGGCTGTCCCCCAACGTGCCGGGATCGGCGGCGGGTTGACGCGTCGGCGTCTGCAACACGGCCCGCTCGTCGTCGCGTACGAGCAGACAGACGGTGGACGGTTCGCCCTCGGTGTCGCGGACCCGCAGATGCGAGGCGTACACCGGGACCACCCGCCCGTCGGCCCCTCTTATCCCGTACGTGCCTTCCCAGCGCGAGAGTTGGAGGGCCTCGACGATGCCGGTGGACGTGCCGGGGGTGTGCGGCCAGGCCGCGAAGTCGGTGAGCGCCTTGCCGGTGACCTGCTCGGCCCGGTGGCCGAAGAGTTCCTCGGCGTCCTCGTTCCAGGCGCGTACCGCGCCCGCGCGGTCGATCTGGACGACGGCGACGCGGACCCTGCCGTCGGTGACCGGCAGCAGCGCGGTCGGCAGGGCGGGGCCTGCCGAGCGGGTGCCCACGGGGCGGTTGGGCAGGTCGAGTTGGAACCAGACGGTCTTCCTGGTCGGCGTGTACTCGACGCCCCAGCGCGAGGCGAGGGCCGCGCACAGCAGCAGGCCTCGGCCGTTCTCGCGGTCGGGGCCCGCGATGTCGGCGGGCGAGCCGAGCAGCGGAACCTCACGCTCGGGATAGCGGTCGGCCACCTCGACGCGTACGCCGTCGTCCGAACGCAGGCACAGCACGTCGGCCTGGGTGCCGGCGTGGACGACCGCGTTGGTGACGAGCTCACTGGTGAGGACCACCGCGTCGTCGACGACATCGGCGTACCCCCAGCCCTGGAGGGTGTCGCGGACGAAGGCGCGGGCGGTCGCGACCGACCGCCCGACAGGGTCGAAGCTGGCTGCCGCCCGCGCGGTGATCACAGAACTCCTCGTACGCGTCTCGACGCCCGGATCTCCTTGCCGGGGCTCCGGAACGTGCCCTCCGGGAATCAACAGTCCCACGTCGGCCCGCCCCCTCCGGTGTCCCGTGGTCGTCCTTTGTGCCGCCCGCCCCAAGCTTTACCGAGCGAAGGGGACGAACCACCCCTTGCCGGGCGGACCGGGGCGGTGGGACAGCCGGAAGCCAGGTTACTTACCTTCGCTGTCCGAACGGATGCCGGTCACCGGTGTTTCCGCCCTCCGTGGGCGGGGACGGATATGCGAAGCTGCCGAACTGTTATGGCCTGGTTCGGCCATGGTGAAACACTGGGCATGCTTTGGGAGACAGCCCGGGCAGTGCGGTCAACCCTTGCGGGAGGGACACGGTGGAGTCTGGCGCAGCAGCGCGGGGCGTAAGCACGCGCGCGAAAGACGATCAGTCCCGGACTCAACAGGCCCGGAGTCACAAGCAGCGGGGAGGCAACGGGACCACCGAGGTCGACACGGCGGCACTGCAACGACTGCTCGCCGCCCTCGCCTCGATGCGGGACGGGAACTTCCGCAAACGCCTGACGGTCTCGGGCGACGGGGTGATGACGGAGATCGCCGCCGTCTTCAACGAGGTCGCCGACCGCAACCTCCACCTGACCGGGGAGATCGCCCGGGTGCGCAGGATGGTGGGACGCGAGGGCAAGCTCACCGAGCGCCTGGAGAACGGCGCCTGCGAGGGCTCCTGGGCGACCGCGATCGACGCCTCCAACGCGCTCGTCGACGATCTCGCCCGGCCCGTCTCGGAGGTCGGGCGGGTCCTGTCCGCGGTCGCCGACGGTGATCTCGAACAGCGCATGGACCTGCGCTCGCACGGCAGCGACGGCGCCGAGCGGCCCCTGCGCGGCGAGTTCCTCAAGGTCGGCCGGACCGTCAACAACCTCGTCGACCAGCTGTCCGCGTTCACCGACGAGGTGACCCGGGTCGCCCTCGAAGTCGGCACGGAGGGCAAGCTCGGCGGCCAGGCCCAGGTACGCGGAATGTCCGGTTCCTGGAAGGATCTGACGGATTCCGTCAACACGATGGCGTACCGGCTGACGGCCCAGGTACGTGATATTGCTCTCGTCACCACGGCCGTCGCCAAGGGCGATCTGTCCCGCAAGGTCACCGTGCACGTGGCCGGCGAGATGCTCCAGCTGAAGAACACCGTCAACACGATGGTCGACCAGCTGTCCTCGTTCTCCTCGGAGGTGACCCGCGTCGCCCGCGAGGTCGGCACGGAGGGCGAGCTCGGCGGTCAGGCGCAGGTGCCGGGCGTGGCCGGGGTGTGGAAGGACCTCACCGACTCCGTCAACGTGATGGCGACCAACCTGACCGCGCAGGTGCGCGGCATCGCCCAGGTCACCACCGCCGTCGCCAACGGTGACCTGTCGCAGAAGGTCACCGTGAACGCGCGCGGCGAGGTCGCCCAGCTCGCGGAGACCATCAACCAGATGACCGAGACGCTGCGCACGTTCGCGGACGAGGTCACGCGCGTCGCCAACGAGGTCGGCGCCGAGGGCCTGCTCGGCGGTCAGGCGCAGGTGCCGGGGGCCGCGGGCACGTGGAAGGACCTCACCGACTCCGTCAACACCGTCTTTCGCAACCTGACGACGCAGGTGCGGGACATCGCGCAGGTGACGACGGCCGTCGCCAGCGGAGACATGAGCCAGAAGGTCACGGTCGACGTGGCCGGGGAGATGCTGGAGCTGAAGAACACCGTCAACACGATGGTCGACCAGCTCCAGTCGTTCGGCTCCGAGGTGACCCGGGTCGCCCGCGAGGTCGGCATCGAGGGCCGGCTCGGCGGACAGGCCGAGGTGCCGGGGGCCGCGGGCACGTGGAAGGACCTCACCGACTCCGTCAACACCGCCTTCCGCAACCTCACCGGCCAGGTCCGCGACATCGCCCAGGTGACCACGGCGGTCGCCAACGGCGACCTGTCGCAGAAGGTCACCGTGGATGTCGCGGGCGAGATGCTGGAGCTGAAGAACACCGTCAACACGATGGTGGCGCAGCTCTCCTCGTTCGCCGACCAGGTCACGCGCATGGCGCGGGACGTGGGCACCGAGGGCCGGCTCGGCGGGCAGGCGCGCGTCGACGGCGTGTCCGGCACCTGGAAGGAACTCACCGACTCCGTCAACTTCATGGCCGGCAACCTGACGTCGCAGGTGCGTCAGATCGCCCAGGTGACCACGGCGGTCGCCCGCGGCGACCTGTCCCAGAAGATCGACGTGGACGCCCGCGGCGAGATGCTGGAGCTGAAGAACACCATCAACACGATGGTCGACCAGCTGTCCGCCTTCGCCGAGCAGGTGACCCGCGTCGCCCGCGAGGTCGGCACCGACGGCCGGCTCGGTGGCCAGGCCCAGGTGCCCGGCGTCGCCGGTGTGTGGCGCGACCTGACGGACTCCGTGAACGGCATGGCCGGCAACCTCACGGCCCAGGTCCGCAACATCGCCCAGGTCGCCACCGCCGTCGCCCGCGGCGACCTGTCCCAGAAGATCGACGTGGACGCCCGCGGCGAGATCCTGGAACTCAAGAACACCCTCAATACGATGGTCGACCAGCTCTCCAACTTCGCCGAGCAGGTCACCCGTGTCGCCCGCGAGGTCGGCACCGAGGGCATCCTGGGCGGCCAGGCCGAGGTGCAGGGCGTCTCCGGCACCTGGAAGGACCTCACCCAGTCCGTCAACTCCATGGCCAACAACCTGACTTCACAGGTCCGCAACATCGCCGAGGTGACGACCGCGGTCGCCGAGGGCGACCTCTCCAAGAAGATCACCGTCGACTCCAAGGGCGAGATCCTGGAGCTGGTCACGACCGTCAACACCATGGTCGACCAGCTGTCCAACTTCGCCGACGAGGTCACCCGCGTCGCCCGCGAGGTGGGCACCGAGGGCATCCTCGGCGGTCAGGCCCGGGTGCGGGGCGTCACCGGCATCTGGAAGGACCTCAGCGACAACGTCAACCTGATGGCCGCGAACCTGACGACCCAGGTCCGCAACATCTCCCGGGTCTCGGCCGCCGTCGCCAACGGCGACCTCACCAAGAAGGTGACGGTCGAGGCGCGCGGCGAGGTCGCCGAACTCGCCGACACCGTGAACACGATGGTCACCACCCTGTCCTCGTTCGCCGAGCAGGTCACCAAGGTGGCCCGCGAGGTGGGCACGGACGGCATCCTGGGCGGTCAGGCCCGCGTGCCCGGTGTCTCCGGCACGTGGAAGGACCTCACCGAGTCGGTGAACTCCATGGCCGACAACCTCACCGGTCAGGTCCGCCAGATCGCCACCGTCACCACCGCCATCGCCCAGGGCGACCTCACCAAGAAGATCGACATCGATGCGCGCGGCGAGATCCAGGAGCTGAAGAACACCATCAACACGATGGTCGACCAGCTGTCGTCGTTCGGCCAGGAAGTGACCCGGGTGGCCCGCGAGGTGGGCACCGAGGGCCAGTTGGGCGGCCACGCCCGCGTCCGCGACGTCGACGGGACCTGGCGCGACCTCACCGAATCGGTGAACGAGATGGCCGGGAACCTGACCCGGCAGGTCCGCGCGATCGCAGCCGTCGCCACCGCCGTGACCCGCGGCGACCTCAACCTGAAGATCGACGTGGACGCGGCCGGCGAGATCCAGGCCCTCCAGGACAACATCAACACGATGATCGCCAACCTGCGCGACACCACCGTCGCCAACAAGGAACAGGACTGGCTCAAGGGCAACCTCGCCCGCATCTCCGGCCTCATGCAGGGCCGCCGCGACCTCGACGACGTCGCCTCCCTCATCATGACCGAGCTGACCCCGGTCGTCTCCGCCCAGCACGGCGCGTTCTTCCTCGCCATGCCGACCGGCGGCGCCCCCGAGGTCAGCGCGGCCGGCGACGGCTCGTACGAGCTGCGGATGCGCGGCAGCTACGGATACTCGGCCGGCTCCATGCCGACCTCCTTCCGGCCCGGCGAGACCCTCATCGGCACCGCCGCCGAGGAGAAGCGGACCATCCTGGTCGAGAACGTCCCGCCCGGCTACCTCAAGATCTCGTCCGGGCTGGGCGAGGCACCGCCCGCCCATGTGATCGTGCTGCCCGTCCTGTTCGAGGGCAAGGTCCTCGGCGTGATCGAACTGGCCTCCTTCCAGCCGTTCACCCACATCCAGAAGGACTTCCTCAACCAGATCGCCGAGATGATCGCGACCAGCGTCAACACCATCTCCGTCAACTCCAAGACCGAAGTCCTGCTCAAGCAGTCCCAGGAACTCACCGAGCAACTGCGCGAACGCAGCGCCGAGTTGGAGAACCGCCAGAGCGCCCTCCAGGCCTCCAACGCCGAACTGGAGGAGAAGGCCGAGCTGTTGGCCCAGCAGAACCGGGACATCGAGGTCAAGAACACCGAGATCGAGGAAGCCCGCCAAGTGCTTGAGGAGCGCGCCGAACAGCTCGCCGTCTCCATGCGCTACAAGTCCGAGTTCCTCGCCAACATGTCCCACGAGCTGCGCACCCCGCTCAACTCCCTGCTGATCCTGGCCAAGTTGCTCGCCGACAACGCCGAGGGCAACCTCTCGCCCAAGCAGGTCGAGTTCGCCGAAACGATCCACGGTGCGGGTTCCGACCTGCTCCAGCTGATCAACGACATCCTCGACCTGTCCAAGGTCGAGGCCGGCAAGATGGACGTCTCACCGACCCGCATCGCCCTCGTCCAGCTCGTCGACTACGTGGAGGCGACCTTCCGCCCGCTCACCGCGGAAAAGGGCCTCGACTTCTCCGTACGGGTCTCACCCGAACTGCCCGCCACCCTCCACACCGACGAACAGCGCCTGCTGCAAGTGCTGCGCAACCTGCTGTCCAACGCGGTCAAGTTCACCGACAGCGGCGCCGTCGAACTCGTCATCCGCCCCGCCGGAACCGACGTACCGCACGCCATTCGCGAACAGCTCCTGGAAGCCGGCTCGCTGCGCGACGCCGACGCCGACCTCATCGCGTTCTCCGTCACCGACACCGGCATCGGCATCGCGGCCAGCAAGATGCGCGTCATCTTCGAAGCGTTCAAACAGGCCGACGGCACCACCAGCCGCAAATACGGCGGCACCGGACTCGGCCTGTCCATCAGCCGGGAGATCGCCCGCCTGCTCGGCGGCGAGATCCACGCGGCCAGCGAACCGGGCCGCGGCTCCACCTTCACCCTCTATCTCCCGCTCCACCTCAGCGAGTTGCCCTCCCAGGGCTACCCGCAGCTCGCCCCCGGCGGCATGGAAGCCGCGGCCGGCCTCGCCATCGAAGCCGCCGGCCGCCCCGACCCGGAGCCCTACCAGGACGCCACCGCCACCGGCACCGGACACGGCGCCACCGGACACGGCACCACCCAGCCCGGGACCGCCGGTCTGTTCCGCAGGCGCCGCAAGGTGCTCGGCGGCGACCCCCACCAGGAGACGGCGCCCACCGGGCAGCCCCCGGCGCAGAGCTGGGAGGAGAGCGAGCCCGAGCGGAGCCCCGCCAAGGCGTTCCACTTCGGCGGCGAGAAGGTACTGATCGTCGACGACGACGTACGCAACGTCTTCGCGCTCACCAGCGTCCTCGAACAGCACGGCCTCTCAGTGCTGTACGCCGAGAACGGGCGCGAGGGCATCGAGGTCCTCGAACAGCACGAGGACACCGCGGTCGTCCTGATGGACATCATGATGCCGGAGATGGACGGCTACGCGACGACGTCCGCGATCCGGCGCATGCCCCAGTTCGCGGGCCTGCCCATCGTCGCCCTCACCGCGAAGGCGATGAAGGGGGACCGCGAGAAGGCCATCGACTCCGGCGCCTCCGACTACGTGACCAAGCCCGTCGACCCCGACCATCTGCTCTCCGTCATGGAGCAGTGGATGCGAGGAAAGTGACCGCCCGCCGCCCGCGGGCCCGGGCGTTGCTGACTCACTGTGGCCGACGACGTGTGAGGCAACGGTATTCGGGGAACCTTCTGGTCTCCCACTACGTTTCTGCTACGTGCACAGTGACATCGCGGTGACAGGGTGTGGCGACAGGCGGGGTGCGGCTACCATGACCGGCACAAGGACGGGCGACGCAAGGGAGTCGTCCCCTGGGGCGGCGCCCGGTGCACTGCCGGGGCGAGGAGGACGGGCCATGGTGCAGAAGGCCAAGATCCTCCTGGTCGATGACCGGCCGGAGAATCTGCTGGCGCTGGAGGCCATCCTCTCTGCGCTCGATCAGACACTGGTGCGGGCATCGTCAGGGGAGGAAGCGCTCAAAGCGCTACTGACGGACGATTTCGCGGTCATTCTGCTGGACGTCCAGATGCCCGGAATGGACGGGTTCGAGACCGCCGCGCACATCAAGAGGCGCGAACGCACACGAGATATCCCGATCATCTTCCTCACGGCCATCAACCACGGCCCCCACCACACCTTCCGCGGATACGCGGCGGGCGCCGTGGACTACATCTCGAAGCCGTTCGACCCCTGGGTGCTCCGCGCCAAGGTGTCCGTCTTCGTCGAGCTGTACATGAAGAACTGCCAGCTGCGCGAACAAGCCGCCCTGCTCCGCCTCCAACTCGAAGGCGGCACCCACGGCAGCGGCCCCGCCAAGGAATCCGCCGGCCTGCTCGCCGAACTCTCCGCGCGCCTCGCGGCAGTTGAAGAACAGGCCGAAGCGCTCTCCAAGCAGCTCGACGACGACTCCGCCGACGCCGCGGCCGTCGCCACCGCCGCCCACCTGGAGCGCAAGCTCACCGGCCTGCGCCGCGCACTGGACGCCCTGGAGCCCGGAACCGGCGGCGCGCCCACCCTCCCCTCCCAGAACTGACCGCCCGACACCTGACGCCACGTCCACCTGACGTGGCGTCAGCAGCCTTGCGGCATACGACACGGACGGGTGAAGGCGTAGGCACACGTGTCCACCGCCGCCGACCCAGGTAACCTCAGCACCATGGCCTCACGTACGTCCGGCAAGGGTTCCCAGGGCACGGCGGGCACCGCGAAGCGCACCGGCCGTACCCCGGCGAAGAAGGCTGCGCCCGCGAAGAAAGCCACCGCCCCCAAAGCACCCGTCAAGAAGACCGCGCCCAAAAAGGCGCCCGCGAGGAAAGCGGCCGCCCCCCGGCCCGCCCCCAAAGCCGCACCTTCCCCGACCGGCGGCGTCTACCGCCTCGCCCGCGCCGTCTGGCTCGGCGCCGCCCACACCGTCGGAGCCATGTTCCGCGGCATAGGACGCGGAGCCAAAGGACTCGACCCCGCCCACCGCAAGGACGGCGTCGCCCTCCTGCTCCTCGGCCTCGCACTCATCGTCGCCGCCGGCACCTGGTCCAACCTGCGCGGCCCCGTCGGCGACCTCGTACAAATGCTCGTCACCGGCGCCTTCGGCCGCCTCGACGTCGTCGTACCGCTGCTCCTCGGCGCCATCGCGATCCGCCTCATCCTCTATCCCGAGAAGCCCGAGGCCAACGGGCGCATCGTGATCGGCCTGTCCGCCCTCACCCTCGGCGTCCTCGGCCAGGTCCACATCGCCTGCGGCTCACCCGGCCGCAACGACGGCACCGACGCCATGCAGGACGCCGGCGGCCTCATCGGCTGGAGCGCGTCCAAACCCCTCGAATTCACCCTCGGCGACGTCCTCGCCGTCCCCATGCTCATCCTGCTCACCGTCTTCGGACTGCTCGTCGTCACCGCCACCCCCGTCAACGCCATCCCGCAACGGCTGCGGCTGCTCGGCGTCAAACTCGGCGTCCTCGAACCGCTGCCCGGCGACGCCGCCGAGGACGAGGCGTACGACGACGAATGGCGCGAGGACGAACCCGTCGCCCGCACCCGGCGCCGCCCCGCCACCCCCGCCGCACACGACCCCGAATGGGCCGAGCAGGAAGCACTCACCCGCCGCCGCGGCCGCGGACCCCGGCGGGGCTCCGTACAGCCGGCGTTCCAGAACGGACTCGACCCCGTCGACGTGGCCGCCGCCGCGGCCGCGGCCCTCGACGGCGCCGTCATGAACGGACTGCCGCCCTCGCCCGTCGTCGCCGACCTCACCCAGGGCGTCACCGGCGAACGCGACAAGGAACAACACGAAGCCACCCCGCTGCCCACCGCCCGGGCCGCCGAGACCGCCACCCCCGAAACCGCCACCCCCGCCAAGACGGCCCCCAAGGCCACACCCGGCGCGCCCCCCGTCGTCCCCGACCTGACCAAGCCGCCGCGCGACACCACCGAAGCACTGCCCCCGCGCGCCGAACAGCTCCAGCTCGCCGGGGACATCACCTACGCGCTGCCCTCCCTCGACCTCCTGGAGAAGGGCGGCCCCGGCAAGACCCGCAGCGCCGCCAACGACGCCGTCGTCGCCTCGCTCCAGAACGTCTTCATGGAATTCAAGGTCGACGCCAACGTCACCGGCTTCACCCGCGGCCCCACGGTCACCCGCTACGAGATCGAACTGGGCCCCGCCGTCAAGGTCGAGCGGATCACCGCCCTGGCCAAGAACATCGCCTACGCCGTCGCCAGTCCCGACGTACGGATCATCTCGCCGATCCCCGGCAAATCCGCCGTCGGCATCGAGATCCCCAACACCGACCGCGAAATGGTCAACCTCGGCGACGTACTGCGCCTCGCGGACGCGGCCGAGGACGACCACCCGATGCTGGTCGCGCTCGGCAAGGACGTCGAGGGGGGCTATGTGATGGCCAACCTCGCCAAGATGCCGCACGTCCTGGTCGCCGGAGCCACCGGCTCCGGAAAGTCCTCCTGCATCAACTGCCTCATCACCTCCGTGATGGTGCGCGCCACCCCCGAGGACGTCCGCATGGTCCTCGTCGACCCCAAGCGCGTGGAGCTGACCGCCTACGAGGGCATCCCGCACCTCATCACGCCGATCATCACCAACCCCAAACGGGCCGCCGAGGCGCTCCAGTGGGTCGTGCGCGAAATGGACCTGCGCTACGACGACCTCGCCGCGTTCGGATTCCGCCACATCGACGACTTCAACGAGGCCATCCGCAACGGCAAGGTGAAACTGCCCGAGGGCAGCGAACGCGAGCTGACGCCGTACCCGTACCTCCTGGTGATCGTCGACGAGCTCGCCGACCTGATGATGGTCGCGCCGCGTGATGTGGAGGACGCGATCGTCCGCATCACCCAGCTGGCCCGCGCCGCCGGCATCCACCTGGTCCTCGCCACCCAGCGGCCCTCCGTCGACGTCGTCACCGGCCTCATCAAGGCGAACGTGCCCTCACGGCTCGCGTTCGCCACGTCCTCCCTCGCCGACAGCCGCGTCATCCTCGACCAGCCGGGCGCCGAGAAGCTCATCGGCAAGGGCGACGGCCTCTTCCTGCCGATGGGCGCGAACAAGCCGACCCGCCTCCAGGGCGCCTTCGTCACCGAGCACGAGATCGCGGCCGTCGTCCAGCACTGCAAGGACCAGATGGCCCCGGTCTTCCGGGACGACGTCACCGTCGGCACCAAGCAGAAGAAGGAGATCGACGAGGAGATCGGCGACGACCTCGACCTGCTGTGCCAGGCCGCCGAGCTGGTCGTCTCCACCCAGTTCGGCTCGACGTCGATGCTCCAGCGCAAGCTCCGGGTCGGCTTCGCCAAGGCCGGCCGGCTGATGGACCTCATGGAGTCCCGCAACATCGTCGGCCCCAGCGAGGGCTCCAAGGCGCGGGACGTCCTGGTCAAACCGGATGAACTCGATGGAGTGCTGGCGGTGATCCGGGGGGAGGCTCCCTGAGTGTGCGGGAGCGCGAGCGCGGCGGTCGCGGGCGGTCGGCGGACAGAATCCGTCGACTGTCATCGCGCTGTCAGCTGACAGATTCTGTCGCCCCACCCCCCACTCCGCCCCCCGCCCCCACCCGCCACTGTCGGCCGACCGGCCCAAACAGCACTCGTACGGGATCCCCGAGCAACCGTTTCCCTTGGCCGTACGTCAAGTTGAGGGAAGCGTGGAAGCAAGCGTGGTCGCCGTTCCGTTCGTCAGGGGCGCCGGCCATACCGATGGCGTACAAACTCCGCTCCACCGGTTGCCCCACTCTTTCCCACCCCCCCTAGACTGAACACCCAGCAGGTGGCTCACGCTCGAAAGGCGCCCCCGTGTCCATCGGCAACTCTCCCGAAGACGACCGGCCTTCGATCGAAGACGACGGGCCCTCGATCGGTCGTGTCCTCCAGCAGGCCCGTATCGCCGCCGGACTGACGGTCGACGAGGTCAGTTCCGCCACCCGGGTGCGCATCCCCATCGTGCACGCGATCGAGGAGGACGACTTCTCGCGCTGCGGCGGCGATGTGTACGCGCGCGGACACATCCGCACGCTCGCCCAGGCCGTCGGCATCGACCCGGGCCCCCTGGTCGACCAGTACGACGCCGACCACGGCGGCCGTCCCGCGCCCACCCCCGCGGCCCCCCTGTTCGAGGCGGAACGCATCCGCCCCGAACCGCGCCGCCCCAACTGGACCGCCGCCATGGTCGCCGCCATCGTCGTGGTCGTCGGCTTCGTCGGCTTCACCATGTTCAGCGGCGGCAGCGACAAGAAGAGCGGCAGTTCCGTCGCCGAGGGCCCCGCCCAGCAGAAGCCCCCGGCCAAGTCGCCGTCCGCCCCCGCCCCCTCCAAGCCCCCCGCCCCCAAGCCCACCCCCAGCCCCTCCGACAGCGCGATCGCAGCCGTCCCCGCCGACAAGGTCACCGTCAAGGTCACCGCGATCAACGACAAGAGCTGGATCTCCGCCAAGGACCACAACGGCAAGATGCTCTTCGACGGCCTGCTCCAGAAGGGCGAGGCCCAGACGTTCCAGGACGGCCAGCAGGTCGACCTGATCCTCGGCAACGCCGGGGCGATCGAGCTGTACGTCAACGGCAAGAAGATCGACAGCAAATTCGAGGACGGCCAGGTCGAGCGCCTGAGCTACACCAAGGGCGACCCGCAGGTCGGCTGAGCCCGCCCGGCCCACGACCCTCGCGGCGGGGGCGTGGGCCAGGACAAAGTAGTCTTGAGTCCATGCCCGAACGCCGCACCGTCGCCCTTGTCACTCTTGGCTGCGCCCGTAACGAGGTGGACTCGGAGGAGCTCGCAGGCCGCTTGGCAGCGGACGGCTGGGAGCTCGTCGAGGACGCATCGGCCGCGGACGTCGCCGTCGTCAACACCTGCGGATTCGTCGAAGCCGCCAAGAAGGACTCCGTCGACGCCCTCCTCGAAGCCAACGATCTGAAGGATCACGGCAAGACCCAGGCCGTCGTCGCGGTCGGCTGCATGGCCGAGCGGTACGGCAAGGACCTCGCCGAAGCGCTCCCCGAGGCCGACGCCATCCTCGGCTTCGACGACTACGCCGACATCTCCGACCGCCTCCAGACCATCCTCAACGGCGGCATCCACGCCTCGCACACCCCCCGCGACCGGCGCAAGCTCCTGCCGATCAGCCCCGCCGAGCGCCAGAGCGCCCCCGACGTGGCGCTGCCCGGACACGCCCAGGACACCCCGCCCGAGGACCTCCCCGAGGGCCTCGCGCCCGCCTCCGGGCCGCGCGCCCCGCTGCGCCGCCGGCTCGACACCAGCCCCGTCGCCTCCGTGAAGCTGGCCTCCGGCTGCGACCGCCGCTGCTCGTTCTGCGCCATCCCGTCCTTCCGCGGCTCGTTCATCTCGCGCCGCCCCAGCGACGTGCTCGGCGAGACCCGCTGGCTGGCCGAGCAGGGCGTCAAGGAGGTCATGCTGGTCTCCGAGAACAACACCTCCTACGGCAAGGACCTCGGCGACATCCGGCTCCTGGAGACGCTGCTGCCCGAGCTGGCCGCCGTCGACGGCATCGAGCGCGTCCGGGTCAGCTACCTCCAGCCCGCCGAGATGCGCCCCGGCCTCATCGACGTGCTGACCTCCACCGACAAGGTCGTGCCGTACTTCGACCTGTCCTTCCAGCACTCGGCGCCCGCCGTACTGCGCGCGATGCGCCGCTTCGGCGACACCGACCGCTTCCTGGAACTGCTCGACACCATCCGCGCCAAGGCCCCCACCGCCGGCGTGCGCTCCAACTTCATCGTCGGCTTCCCCGGCGAGACCGAGGCCGACTTCAAGGAGCTGGAACGCTTCCTCAGCGCGGCCCGCCTCGACGCCATCGGCGTCTTCGGCTACTCCGACGAAGAGGGCACCGAAGCGGTCGGCTACGAGGGCAAGCTGGACGCCGACACCATCGCCGAACGCCTCGCCCACCTGTCACGCCTGGCCGAGGAGCTCACCGCGCAGCGCGCCGAGGAACGCATCGGCGACACCGTGCGCGTCCTGGTCGAGAGCGTCGACGACGAGGACGGGGCGGTCGGCCGCGCCGAACACCAGGCGCCCGAGACCGACGGCCAGGTGACCTTCACCGAAAGCGCGGGCCTCACGCCCGGCCTTATGGTCGAGGCCAAGGTCGTCGCCACCGAGGGCGTCGACCTGGTGGTCGAATTGATCGGCGGGGTTGAGGAGGCGGGCAGATGACCGGAGTCCCGGCATCGGCGGCGGGCGGTACCGGCCGGACGCCGGCGCCCGGCGGCAAGCTGGGCGCTGCGGCCGTCAACCAGGCCAGCCTCTGGAACATCGCCAACATCCTCACCATGATCCGGCTCGTGCTCGTGCCGGGCTTCGTCATGCTGCTGCTCGCGGACGGCGGCTACGACCCGGCGATGCGGGCCTGGGCCTGGGCGGCCTTCGCCGTCGCCATGATCACCGACATCTTCGACGGACACCTGGCCCGCACGTACAACCTGGTCACCGACTTCGGGAAGATCGCCGACCCGATCGCCGACAAGGCGATCATGGGCTCCGCGCTGGTCTGCCTCTCCCTCCTCGGCGACCTGCCCTGGTGGGTCACCGGCGTCATCCTGTTCCGGGAACTCGGCATCACGCTCATGCGTTTCTGGGTCATCCGGCACGGAGTGATTCCGGCCAGCCGCGGCGGCAAGCTCAAGACCCTCGCCCAGGGCACCGCGACCGGCATGTACGTCCTGGCGCTCACCGGGCCGCTCGCCACCCTGAGGTTCTGGGTGATGGCGCTCGCCGTGGTGCTCACGGTCGTCACAGGGCTCGACTATGTGCGCCAGGCGGTCGTCCTGAGGCGCAAGGGGCTCGCCGCGCAGCGCGAGGCCGCGGGATCCGCGTTGTGACCGAGGCGGCCCGGCTCCTGCGCGTGCTCACGGAGCGTGACGAGACGCTCGCCGTGGCGGAGTCCCTGACGGGTGGCCTGGTGGCCGCCGAGCTGACCTCGGTGCCCGGCGCCTCACGCGTCTTCCGCGGCTCCGTCACGGCGTACGCCACCGAGCTCAAGCGGGACGTCCTGGGCGTCGACGGGACCCTTCTGGCCGAGCGCGGCGCGGTCGATCCCGAGGTCGCGCAGCAGATGGCGGCGGGGGTGCGCACGGTGCTGGGCGCGGACTGGGGGATCGCGACCACGGGTGTGGCCGGACCCGAACCCCAGGACGGCCGGCCCGTCGGGACGGTATACGTTTCGGCCGTTGGCCCGGCGGGAGCGAAGAAAACCGTCGCATTGAGGTTGAACGGCGACCGGGCGGAAATTCGTAGGGAGAGTGTACGCAGCGTGCTCGAACTCCTCTCCAGTGAACTCCGCAAGGACGAGCGGGCACAGGATACGGAACAGAACGGGGGGATTTGATGTTTGCAGCCCTGAGTGAACACGACATCGCTCCCCGCACGGCCGCGGCGCGAGGCGGTACGGTGGGGCGTGAAGGATGCGGCTACGCGGTCCGAGGAGGGAGCCACCGATGATTCTGCTCCGTCGCCTGCTGGGTGACGTGCTGCGTCGGCAGCGCCAGCGCCAGGGCCGTACTCTGCGCGAAGTCTCCTCGTCCGCCCGAGTCTCACTCGGCTATCTCTCCGAGGTGGAGCGGGGGCAGAAGGAGGCATCCTCCGAGCTGCTCTCCGCGATCTGCGACGCGCTTGACGTACGGATGTCCGAGCTCATGCGCGAAGTGAGCGACGAGCTGGCACTTGCCGAGCTCGCTGCCTCTGCGGCGGCGAGTGACCCGGTGCCGGTGCGTGCGCCGGTACGTCCGATGCTCAACTCGATCTCCGTGTCGTCAGTGACTGGTGTGCCGACGGAGCGGGTGACGATCAAGGCGCCCGCGGAAGCGGTGGACGTCGTCGCGGCCTGATCTCCAGGGCGCGCACCCAGGCTTGTACTGAGCCCCGGCCGGTCTCCATGACCGGCCGGGGCTCAGCCCTTTCCCGGCCCCGTCCGAGCCCTTTCCCGGCCCTTTCCCGGCCTCCTTCCGGCGCGCCCGATTCGGGGCTTCTGTGGCAGGGTGGTAAGAGATCGCGCATACGTCCGCATGTTCCGTACGGGTGTTCCCCCCTGCGGTGATCCCGCGGGCGGTACGCCCCGTGGAGCCGTGGAGGAAACGCATGTCCTACATCAAGAGCCCGCTGTCCGACGCCGACCTCAAGGTGGTCGGCGACGCTCTGCAGGGCGCTCTCGTCGACCTCGTGGACCTCGCCCTGGTCTCCAAGCAGGTCCACTGGAACGTGGTCGGCCCCCGCTTCCGGTCCGTCCACCTCCAGCTCGACGAAGTGGTCGACACCGCGCGACTGCACTCGGACACCGTCGCCGAGCGGGCCTCCGCCGTCGGCGTCAGCGCGGACGGGCGAGCCGCCACCGTCGCCAAGTCCAGCGCGATCGGCACCGTTCCCGACGGCTGGATCAAGGACACCGACGCCGTGAAGATCCTCGTCGACGGGCTCGGCGCGGTCATCGCCCGGATGCGGGAGCGCATCGAGGCGACCGCCGACCCGGACCCCATCAGCCAGGACATCCTCATCGGCCTCACCGCCGACCTGGAGAAGCACGCCTGGATGTTCCAGGCCGAGACGGTCTGACGACCCCGATGAACGCCCAGGACACCGAGGCCGCCCAGGGCACTCGGGACACCGAGGTCGCCAAGGCGACAGCCCCCACCCGCCGCACGCGAATAGGCCGCGCGCGGGCCGGGTCGTACGCCGCGGAGCGCCGCCGGGAGAGCGGAGCGCGCCGGGCCTGCACCCGGTGCGCCCTCCCGGCGCCTTCCGCGGCGGTCTAGCGTCGGCCCGAGGAGGCAACCCCATGGCGGTGGCGGTGCGTTGGGTGCCCGCGCTGGTGGTAGCGGCGCTGTGGTGGTGGGCCGTGCTGCGCATGGTCCTGGAGCCCGGCCAGACCGGGTTCGTCGAGGGCGCGATGGTCGCGGGCGGCTGGGGGCTGAGCCTGCTGCCCGTCCATGTGGCGTCCGCGGCCGCCGGGCGTCGCGAACCCGCCACGCAGCGGCCTACCAGGGCATGGAGACGCCGCCGTTCGGACGCAGGATCTGACCCGTCGTGAACGCCGAGGCGTCCGCCGCGAGATGCAGCACCGTCTGGGCGACGTCCTCCGGCTGCCCGAGCCGGCCGAGCGGCGAAAGGCGCAGCATCATCGACTCGATCTGCTCCTGCTGCTCGGCCGCGTGCTGATCGGTCATGGGAGTACGGATCCAGCCGGGCGCGACGGCGTTGACGCGGATCCCGTGCGGGCCGAGCTCGGCGGCGAGCGTCCTGGTGAGCTGCACGACGGCGACCTTCGAGACGCTGTAGCAGAACAGGCCGGGCCGCGAGGAGTCCACCGCACCCGACGCCATGGTGACGATCGAGCCCCGGATGCCGTGCGCGATCATCGCGCGGGCCACCTCCTGGCAGGCGTGCAGTACGCCCCGGAAGTTGACGGCGAGCACCCGGTCCAGATCGGCGTCCTCGGTGTCCAGGACCGAGCTGGTGTGCATGACGCCCGCGATCGCCGCCAGCACATGGACCGGGCCGGCCACCTCCAGCGCCGCCTTGACCTGCGCGCGGTCCGACACGTCGAGCCGGTGGACGTGCGCGGTGCCGCCCGCCTTCACGATCAGCGCCCGCGTCTGGTCCAGTCCCGCCTCGTCGAGATCCGCGCAGTGCACCGCGGCACCCGCCTGCGCGAGCAGCAGGGCACTGGCCCGCCCGATGCCGCCGGCGGCGCCGGTGACGAAGGCGGTCCGGTCATGGAGGTCGTACGCCGTGAGGGGCATTCCCGGACGGTACGACCAGACCTGACGGGTCGTCAATAACTGTGCGGGCAGGCCTCGATGGGGCTGTTGGCGGCTCGGCGGGGTTGTGGTGCGGCGGGGGTGGGGCGGGTGCGTGGCGGGTACGCGGCAGGGCCCGTACCAGGGGCGGGCCGGGTGCGCGGCGGGAGGCGGGGGCGGCGCCACGGGCGGGCCGGGTGCGCGGCGGCTCTGCGAATGGGCCGGGCGCAGCCGGGCCGCCTCGGGCCGGCTGCCCGGGGCTCCAGGTGGTGGCGCGGGCCAGCGTCAGTGTGTGACGCCCGGTGTTCGGCGCTCTGCGCTCGGCGTGCAGCGCTCGATGTCGGGCTCCCCGTGCTCAAAGGGCGGGCGCGGGCTGGCACTTGGGGCACCAGTAGGTCGGGCGCTCCCGGCCCGAAGAGTCACGCTGCGCGGCGGTACGGATCGCGGTCCGGCAGCGCGGGCACGGCCGGCCCGCCCGGCCGTAGATGTACGTCTGCCGGACCGGACGGTCCTTGTTGGCCTCCAGGAGCTGCTTGGAGGTGGCGATCAGGCGCTCGGGCGCCGGGAACGCGCCGATCGCCAGCCAGGGCACGACCCGCAGCGCGAAGCAGATCTCCGACTTGAACACATTGCCGACCCCGGCGAGGTTGCGCTGATCGAGCAGCGCGTCACCGATGGTGCGGTCCGGGTCGCGGACGAGGTTGCGCAGGGCGACCTCCGCGTCCCAGTCGGGGCCCAGCAGATCAGGGCCGAGGTGACCGACCGCCTTCGACTCGTCCTGGGTGCGCAGCAGTTCGAGGACGGGCAGCCGAAAGCCGACGGCCGTGTGCCCGGCGTTCGCCAGGATCGCCCGGATCTGGTGCGAAGGCCCGCCGTTCCAGCGCTCGCCCGGCCGGTAGATCCGCCACGACCCGTCCATCCGCAGATGCGAGTGCAGGGTCAGGCCGCCTTCGATGCGCATCAGAAGGTGCTTCCCGCGCGGTGTCACGTCCAGGACCGTGCGGCCCGTCAGATCCGCCGTGGCGAACCGGGGCACCCGCAGATCGGACCGCGTGAGCACCTCACCGGCCAGCGCCGTGTGCAGCCGCCGCGCGGCCTGATAGACGGTGTCGCCTTCGGGCATGGCTCCATTGTGCCGGGCCCACCCCGTCACGGCGCGCCCGCTTCCGCCCGGGGGAGGGGGAGGGAGGGGCGGGGGTGCGAAGGCTGGGGGAGGGGAGGAGCGTGCCGCCGCCTGCCCCGCCCCCGGATACGGCCCTTGCCCAAGGCCACGGCCCGGCCCGGCCGTGACGTGAGCCCGCCCGGATACGCGCCCGGCCCCAGCCTGCCCGACACCGGCCCCAGCCTGCCCGGCACCGACGCTACCTGCCCGGAACCGACGCGCACCGCCCCGGCCCCGACGCCGACCGCCCCGGCATCGACGTGAACGGCCCCGCACCCGAACTGGACCGCACCCCAGCCGCGCCCCCGGCCCGCCTCCTACCCGGCAAGGTGCGCCCCGTTCAGGGCCTCAGGCGCAGCCCCTTCGGGGTCGGGACGAAGCCTGCCGCCTCCAGAGGGCGGGCCAGGGGGGAGGTCAGAGCGGGGTCGCCGTTGGCGCGCTCCACCGTGATCGTGCCGAGCCGTCCTGCCCGGGCCGCACCGGCCAGCGCCCCGCACGCCGCCGTCAGCGCCGGATCGTCCGGCTCCGCGGCCCAGGCGAGGAGCGATTTGCCGCCACGCTCCAAATACAGCACCAGCTCGCCGTCGACCAGCACCACCAAGGAGCCCGCCTTGCGGCCCGGCTTGTGCCCGGCGCCGCCCGGCGGCTCGGGCCAGGCGAGCGCGGCACCGTAGGCATTGGCCGGGTCGGCCGCCGCCAGAACGAGCGCCTGCGGGGCGGTGTGCGCGTCCGCCCCCCGGTCCCGGGCGGTCGCCGCGGCCCGCAGCCGGTCCACCGCACCGTCCATCGCGAACTGCGCCGCGCCCAGACCCTCGACCACATAGCCGCGCCGGGCCTGCCCGCTGTCCTCGAACGCGGCAAGGATCCGATACGTCGCCGAGAAGCCGCCCTCGACGCCCTCGGCCTGCACCGCGCCGCGCGTCACCACACCGTGCCGGTCCAGCAGACTGCGGGCCAGGGCATGGGCGCGATGGGTGGGATCGGGCTCGCGGGGCGCCAGCAGCGACCAGCGGCCCGAGACGGTCGGCGGCCCGCCGCGCGCGGCCGGGCGGGCCGACGCGGTCAACGTGCCGTAACGGCCGCGCGGCACCGGCCGCTTGGCGCGGTGGGCCGTCGAACCCGCCGTGCGCCCCGAGCCGAGCAGCGCCCGCAGCGGCGCCAGGGTGTCGTTGGTGAGCCGCCCCGACCACGCCAAATCCCATACGGCATCCGCGAGTTGAGGGTCACTCACCCCCGGATGCGTGGTCGCCCGCACCTGGTCGGCGAGCTGCCGGAAGAACAAGCCGTAACCCGGGGCCAACGCCGACAGCACCGACTCGTGGAGCGCGGTCAGCTCCAGCGGATGCGGCGGCGGCAGGAGCAGCGGGGCCGCGTCGGCCACATACAACGAGATCCAGCCGTCCTTGCCGGGCAGCGCGCCCGCCCCCGCCCACACCACCTCACCGGTCGTGGTGAGCTCGTCCAGCAGCGCCGCACCGTAGTCCGACACCCGCGACGGCAGGACCAGCTTCTCCAGCGCGGAGGCGGGCACCGCGGCGCCCTGCAACTGCTCCACGGCACGCGCCAGGCCATCGATGCCGCGCAGGCCATTGCCGCCCAGGTGCTGCCACTGCGGCAGGAACGTGGCGAGCGCGGCGGGCGGCACCGGCTCCAGCTCCTCGCGCAACGCGGCCAGCGAACGGCGCCGCAACCTGCGCAGAATCCTCGCGTCGCACCACTCCTGGCCGATGCCCGCCGGATGGAACTCGCCCTGCACCACCCGGCCCGACGCCGCCAGCCGGTGCAGCGCCCCGTCCGTGACGGCGGCACCGAGCCCGAACCGGGCCGCGGCACTCGCCGACGTGAACGGGCCGTGCGTGCGCGCGAACCGCGACAGCAGATCGCCCAGCGGATCCTTCACCGGCTCCGTGAACGCCTCCGGCACCCCCACCGGAAGAGCCGTGCCCAGCGCGTCCCGCAACCGGCCCGCGTCCTCGATCGCCGCCCAGTGATCGGTGCCCGCGATCCGCACCCGCAGTGCCCGGCGCGCCGCCTCCAGCTCCACCGCCCAGCCCGGCTCCGCACCCCGCTCCAGCAACTCCGCATCCGTGAGCGGACCCAGCACCCGCAACAGGTCGGCGACCCCCTCGCCGTCCTTGACGCGGCGCTCCTCGGTCAGCCACTGGAGCTCCCGCTCCAACTCGCCCAGCACATCGGCGTCGAGCAGCTCACGCAGCTCGGCCTGCCCCAGAAGCTCCGACAGCAGCCGCGAGTCCAACGACAGCGCCGCCGCCCGCCGCTCCGCGAGCGGCGAATCCCCCTCGTACAGGAACTGCGCGACATAACCGAACAGCAGGGAACGGGCGAACGGCGACGGCTCGGGCGTCGTCACCTCCACCAGACGCACCCGGCGCGCCTCCAGATCACCCATCAGCTCGGTCAGCCCCGGCACGTCGAACACATCCTGGAGGCACTCCCGGACCGCCTCCAGCACGATCGGGAACGACCCGAACTCGCTCGCCACCTGCAACAGTTGAGCCGCCCGCTGCCGCTGCTGCCACAACGGCGTCCGCTTGCCCGGGGTGCGCCGCGGCAGCAGCAGGGCACGCGCCGCACACTCCCGGAACCGCGAGGCGAACAGCGCCGAACTGCCCACCTGATCCGTGACGATCTGCTCGATCTCGCCCTTGTCGAAGACCGTGTCCGCCGCCCCCACCGGCGCCTGCTCACTGTCGTACGCCGCCTCCGCCCGCGCCGGATCCTGGTCCAGCAGATCCAAACCCATCAGATCCGCGTCCGGCAGCCGCAGCACAATGCCGTCGTCCGCATGCATGACCTGCGCGTCCATGCCGTACCGCTCGGCAAGCCGCGCCCCCAGCGCCAGCGCCCACGGCGCGTGCACCTGCGCACCGAAAGGCGAATGGATCACCACCCGCCAGTCACCCAGCTCGTCCCGGAACCGCTCCACCAAAATCGTCCGGTCATCCGGAATGTGACCGCAGGCCCGGCGCTGCTCGTCGAGATAGCCGATCAGATTGTCCGCCGCCCACGCGTCGAGCCCCGCGCTCAGCAGCCGCAGCCGGGCATCCTCGGGCGTCAGCGAACCGACCTCCCGCAAGAACGCGCCCAGCGCGCGCCCCAGCTCCAGCGGACGCCCCAGCTGATCGCCCTTCCAGAACGGCAGCCGGCCCGGCACCCCCGGCGCCGGCGACACCAGGACCCGGTCCCGCGTGATGTCCTCGATCCGCCACGACGTGGTGCCCAGCGTGAAGACATCACCCACCCGCGACTCGTACACCATCTCCTCGTCGAGCTCACCGACCCGCCCCCCGCCCTTCTTCGGATCGGCCCCCGCCAGGAACACACCGAACAGACCCCGGTCGGGAATCGTGCCGCCCGAGGTGACCGCCAGGCGCTGCGCACCCGGCCGGCCCGTGACCGTGCCCGCCACCCGGTCCCACACCACCCTCGGACGCAGCTCCGCGAACGCGTCCGAGGGATAGCGGCCCGCCAGCATGTCCAGGACCGCCGTGAACGCCGACTCCGGCAGCGCCGCGAACGGCGCGGCCCGGCGCACCAGCGCCAGCAGATCGTCCACCTGCCAGCTGTCGAGCGCCGTCATCGCCACCAACTGCTGCGCCAGCACATCCAGCGGATTCGACGGCACGCGCAACGACTCGATCGCCCCCGACCGCATCCGCTCGGTGACCACCGCCGACTGCACCAGATCGCCCCGGTACTTCGGGAAGACCACCCCCGTGGACACCGCACCCACCTGATGCCCCGCCCGGCCCACCCGCTGCAAGCCCGACGCCACCGACGGCGGCGACTCCACCTGCACCACCAGATCCACCGCACCCATGTCGATGCCCAGCTCAAGACTGGAGGTGGCCACCACCGCCGGAATCCGGCCCGCCTTCAAATCCTCCTCCACCACCGCCCGCTGCTCCTTGGACACCGAACCGTGGTGCGCCTTCGCCAACAGCGCCGGAGCACCCGGCGCCGCACCCGAGCCGCCCATCAGATCGGCCGGCGCATGATGCTCCGGAAGCGGCGCCCCCGTCGCCCGCTCGTACGCGATCTCATTGAGCCGGTTGCAGAGCCGCTCCGCCAGCCGACGCGAGTTCGCGAACACGATCGTCGAACGGTGCGCCTGCACCAGATCGACGATCCGCTCCTCCACATGCGGCCAGATCGACGGCTTGTCGGCGCCCTCCTGACCACCGGAATGACCATCGGAACCGGCATCGGAGGCAGGCGAACCCCCCAGCTCGCCCAGATCCTCCACCGGCACCACCACCGACAGATCGAACTCCTTGGTGGACGGCGGCTGCACGATCTCCACCTTGCGCTGCGGAGACAGATAACGCGCCACCTCGTCCACCGGACGCACCGTCGCCGAAAGACCGATCCGGCGGGCCGGCTTCGCGAGCAGCTCGTCAAGACGCTCCAGCGACAACGCCAGATGCGCACCCCGCTTGGTGCCCGCCACCGCGTGCACCTCGTCCAGGATCACCGTCTCGACACCCGCAAGCGCCTCACGCGCCGCCGACGTCAGCATCAGGAACAACGACTCCGGCGTCGTGATCAAAATGTCCGGCGGCCGCGTCGTCAACGCACGCCGCTCCGCCTGCGGCGTGTCCCCCGAGCGGATCCCGACCCGCACCTCCGGCTCCGGCAGCCCCAGACGCACCGACTCCTGCCGGATCCCCGTCAACGGAGACCGCAGATTGCGCTCCACATCCACCGCCAGAGCCTTCAGCGGCGACACGTACAGCACCCGGCAGCGCTTGAGCGCCTCGGCTGGCGGCGGCACCGCCGCCAGCCGGTCCAACGCGGCCAGGAACGCCGCGAGCGTCTTGCCGGACCCCGTCGGAGCGACCACCAGGACATCCGACCCCGCACCGATCGCCCGCCAGGCACCCTCCTGCGCCGCGGTGGGCGCGGTGAAGGCC
This sequence comes from Streptomyces sp. CB01201, assembly GCF_002803085.1. GTDB lineage: Bacteria > Actinomycetota > Actinomycetes > Streptomycetales > Streptomycetaceae > Streptomyces > Streptomyces hundungensis. The sequence goes on from NZ_NNBJ01000007.1 coordinate 25,824, forward strand.
CCCGAGAACCAGCCGCGCGTCGCGGGCGAGAAGGAATCCAGCGCTGTCCGTGCCATGGTCCCCATCGTGCACCCACCCACTGACAATGGCCCGGAGCTGCGAGAATGGCAGGGTGAACGGCGTCGAGGAATGGGCACGGCACTGGCAGCACCACGAGCTGCCCGGCCTCGACCTGCTCCACGCCCGCTACATCCACCACACCTTCCCCCGCCACGCCCACGAGGGATTCGTCCTCGGCGCGGTACGCACCGGCATCGAGGACGTCGTGATGCCCGGCGGGACCGTCCGGGCCCGCCCCGGCACCGTCGTCATGATCAACCCCGAGGTGCCGCACGCCGCCCACGCCGGAACCCCCGAAGGCTGGACGTACGCCACCCTCTACCCCTCCGCCCGGCTGATCGCCTCCATAGCCGCCGAGACCACCACCCTGTCCGGCACCCCCGGATTCGCCGAAACCATCGTCGAGGACCCCGACACCGCCCTCCTCATCCGCGACGTCCACCGCGCCGCCGAACAGGGCAACGCGCTGGCCGCCGACACCGTCTTCCGCATCGCCGTCGCCCGCCTCCTGCGCCGCCACGGCCGCGACCTGCCCCCGCGCACCCCGAGATCCGCCGGCGCCCGCGCCGCCGCCACCGCCCGCCTCCTGCTCATCGAGCGCCTCGCCGAACCGCCCTCCCTCGAACAGCTCGCCACCGAACTCGGCACCAGCCCCTTCGCCCTGCTGCGCGCCTTCAAGGCGGAGTACGGACTGCCCCCGCACGCCTGGCTGACCGGTGAACGCGTACGCCGCGCCCGCCGCCTCCTGGACCGGGGAACACCGCCCGCGCAGGCCGCCCTCGCCGTGGGCTTCAGCGACCAGCCACACCTCAACCGGCACTTCACCCGCATCGTCGGCGTCACCCCCGGCGCCTACCGCCGCGAACGCAACGCGGCCCGCGCACAACCACCGGGACGGGCACAGCCACAGCACCCGTAGGACGGGCGCGCAGCCACAGGCACAGCCGCAGCCACCGCCGTGGGGACAGCCACAGGCACGGGGCAGCGCAAGAACGTACAAGAACCAGAACGGCGCCTTCTTCTAACGTCCACGGCGTGGCAACAGAACAGACAGCACCCCCACCGGCCCCTCCGGAGACACCGCCCGGCACCGGCGGCAAGGCCGACGCGGCCGTCGTCCGCGACGCACTGGGCGTCGGCGTCGCCGTAGGACTCTCCGGCTTCGCCTTCGGCGTGACCTCCGCCGGCTCGGGACTGAGCCTCCTCCAGACGTGCGCGCTCAGCCTCCTCGTCTTCACCGGCGCCTCCCAGTTCGCCCTCGTCGGCGCCCTCGCCGCCGGCGGCAACCCCCTCACCGCGGCCGCCGGCGCCTTCTTCCTCGGCACCCGCAACGCCTTCTACGGACTGCGCCTGTCCCAACTGCTCGCGCTCCCCAGGGCGTTGCGCCCCCTCGCCGCCCACTGGGTCATCGACGAGACCACCGCCGTCACCCTCGCCCAGCCGACCCGGCGCGCCGCCCGCATCGGCTTCACCGTCACCGGCGCCACCCTCTACCTGCTGTGGAACCTGACCACGCTCGCCGGAGCCCTCGGCGCACGCGCCCTCGGCGACACCGGCGCCTGGGGACTCGACGCCGCAAGCCCCGCCGTCTTCCTCGCGCTCCTCGCCCCCATGCTCAAGACCACCACCGAGCGCGCCACCGCCGCCCTCGCCGTCGCCGTCGTCCTCGTCCTGCTGCCCGTACTGCCCGCCGGCGTCCCCGTCCTGGGCGCCGCCCTCGCAGCCCCCCTCGTGCTCTTCCTGAAGGGACGCGGCGACAACGCCCCCGCCCCCGCTCCGGGCCCCACCGCGGACGACATCACCCATCCGGGTCGAACCGGCGAGCCCGGGAACTCCCCGAAGGGACAAGCACGTTGAACGTCTGGATCGCCATAGCCGCCACCGCCCTCGGCTGCTACCTCGCCAAGCTCCTCGGCCTGCTCGTCCCCGCCGGCGCCCTGGACCGCTCCCTGGTCAAACGGCTGGCAGCGCTCCTGCCGGTCGCCCTGCTCGCCGCCCTCACCGCGCAGCAGACCTTCAGCACCGGCCACCACGTACTGATCGACGCCCGGGCCGCCGGACTCGCCGCCGCGGCCGTCGCCCTGCTGCTGCGCGCCCCGTTCCTCGTGATCGTCGCGGCCGCCGTGCTCGCCACCGCTGGCGTACGGGCCCTGGGAGGCTGAGCGGGCGCAACGGGCCCCGGACGACCGGGCGGGCACACGGCCCCTGGGCGGCTGAGCGGGCGCACGGCCGCACGGGAGGCGCCACAGGCGGACCGGGGCCAGGGGACCGCCGACAGGACCGCCACGGCGCTCCCACCGCCCTCCCGCAGGACACCGGCCCGCGCCCGATGCTCCCGATCCCGGCCCCGCCTCACCCGATGGCGCGGCCATGGGCGCGCAGCGTACGCAGCGCCTCGATGGTCACCATCGGCCGGCACTCCAGCTCCGTACCGGGCGCCCACGCCCGCCAACGGATCGGCCAGCCCCCGTCCGCGCGCTGCCCGCCCGCCAGATGGTCGAGCGAACGCCCCATCTCCTCGTCGGTGAACCAGCGCCGCGCCAGCGACCCGGGCTCCCGCGCGTAGTCGTACGGAAAGTGGTGCTCGCCCGGCGCGTACCCCTCCGCGACCGGATACTCGGCGATCCGCGCCGGATCGAGCACCGCGAGCCCCTGCTCCCGCACGAGCCGGCCGAGCCGGTCGGCGGCCGCCTCCGCCCGGGAACGGTCCGGGGCGCCGTCCAGGAAGGCGACCGCCGCCTCCACCTCGTACGGATGCGAGGCCTCCAGCGCGTCGACCGCGGCCCAGCAGAAGTCGGTGGCCCGGAAGAGCCAGGCGTGCCACACCTGGTTGCGGTGCAGCAGCCCCACCACGGGACCGGTGGTCAGCAGCGCGCTCGGCGGATCGTCGACCACCGGCACGAACGGCGCCGCCGGATAGCCGCGCTGCGAGGGGTGCAGCGCGGGCAGCGCCCCGTCCCGGGTGGACACCTCCGTCAGATAGCGGCACATCCGCTCCACCCGCTGCCCGCCCAGCCGGCCGACCGAGTCAAGGACCCGCAGCGCGTGCGCGGTGTGCAGGGGCTGACTGACCGGGCCGCGCAGATCGGGCTCCAGAGCGTGGCCGTAGCCGCCGTCGTCACCCTGATAGGCGGCGAGTGCCGCCTCGACGGCGTCGGCGTCCCCGCCGAGGAAGTGGTAGGCGAACCGGCGCTGTTCGAGCACCCTGGCCGTCAGCCAGACGAAGTGCTCGGCACGCGCCAGCGGGGAGTCGGGGGAGTGGGGGGATGCCCCGGAACCAGCCATGCTGGAGACGGTAGGGCCCCCAGCGCCGCGGACAAGCCCCACGGCCGGGGCTGCACTCTCAGGGGCGCGATACTTGAGTCATGCGGTTGACGATTTTCTGGGAGCGGATGGCCGACCACTTCGGCGCCGCCTACGCGGACTCCTTCGCGCGTGACCATGTGATGACGGAACTGGGCGGGCGCACCGTGCACGAGGCGCTGGACGCGGGCTGGGAAGCGAAGGACGTCTGGCGTGCGGTCTGCGCGGCCATGGACGTACCCGCCGACCGACGCTGAAAGCCACCCCGCGCCCCCGCGCGGCGCGGTCCGCCGCGACCGGACCCGCGCCGGCCGGCACGCACCCGGTCGACCGCCTTCGGGTGAACGACACGACCACGGCTGACATCCCGGCCCGCGCGGGCCGAACGGCCCGATACGCCGGGCCGGCCCGCGCTCCCCGGCCCGGCCGGCCGGTGGCGGCCCGCTGTCGGACCCATGGGCGAGACTTGCCCCGTGGCACCGACTGATGAGATCACCCCCGACGACCGCACGGCCGACCGCGAAACCGTCCCGGCGGGCGGCCGCGAAGCCGACGCCAAAACCCGCCGGCCTGCTGACGCCGGCGGCGGAACCGGCCTTACGGGCGACCGGCCGGCCAGCGGCGGAACCGGCCTTACGGGCGACCGGCCGGCCAGCGGCGGAACCGGCTCGGCGGACGGCCCGGCGGACGAGCCGCCCGCCGACGGGAAGCCACCGGCGTACCCCCTCGGGGCGGGCGGCCCCGCCCGCATGCCCCGCTGGCTGCCGCGCGCCGTCGTCCTCGTCCTGGCCCTGTACGCCTGCTTCCAGCTGGGCAGCTGGGCCTTCCACCAGCTCATCGGCCTGCTGATCAACATCCTGATCGCGTTCTTCGTCGCGCTCGCCATGGAACCCGCCGTCGGCCGGATGGCGGCCCGCGGCATGCGCCGAGGACTCGCCACCTTCCTCGTCTTCCTCGCCCTGACGATCGCCACGGTCGGCTTCGTCGTGCTGCTCGGCTCGATGCTGGCGGGCCAGATCGTCGACATGGTCGAGCAGTTCCCCAAGTACCTCGACTCGGTGATCAACTGGGTCAACCACACCTTCCACACCGAGCTCTCCCGCGTCGAGGTGCAGGACAGCCTGCTCCACTCCGACTGGCTGCAGAAATACGTCCAGAACAGCGCGACCGGAGTGCTCGACGTCTCCGCGACCGTGCTCGGCGGCCTCTTCCGGCTGCTCACGATCTTCCTGTTCTCGTTCTACTTCGCCGCCGACGGGCCCCGGCTGCGCCGGACCATCTGCTCCGTACTGCCCCCCGCCCGCCAGGCCGAGGTGCTGCGGGCGTGGGAGATCGCGGTCGACAAGACCGGCGGCTACCTCTACTCGCGCGGCCTCATGGCGCTCGTCTCCGGCATCGCCCACTACATCCTGCTGGAGGTCCTGGGCGTCCCCTACGCCCCGGCGCTCGCGGTATGGGTGGGCCTGGTCTCGCAGTTCGTCCCCACCATCGGCACCTACCTGGCCGGCGCCCTGCCCATGCTGATCGCCTTCACGGTGAACCCCTGGTACGCGGTGTGGGTGCTCGGGTTCGTGGTGGTCTACCAGCAGTTCGAGAACTACATGCTCCAGCCCAAGCTCACCGCCAGGACCGTGGACATCCACCCCGCCGTCGCCTTCGGCTCGGTGATCGCGGGCACCGCCCTCATGGGCGCGGTCGGCGCCCTCATCGCCATCCCCGCCGTCGCGACCCTCCAGGCCTTCCTCGGCGCCTACGTGAAGCGGTACGACGTCACGGACGACCCCCGCGTCCACGGCAGACACCAGGCCCGCGGCATGTCCTGAGCGGGCGCGCAGTACGTCCGGCGAGGGCGCGCAGTGCGTCCGGAGCGGGGAGCTCCGCCCGGCGTGGTGCGCTTGACACCGAAATCGAACATCCATTCTGATGAGAGTCCGGCCCTGTGTTTGCAAGGGTTCCACCGCGTTTCCGGTGGAGTTATCCACAGGCTGGAAGGACGTCGGGGCCCATTGTCAGTGGCAGGGGTTAGCGTCTTTGACGTGAAGCGATCGACTCAAGCAAATCGGGTGGAACCCATGGCAGGAACCGACCGCGAGAAGGCGCTGGACGCCGCGCTCGCACAGATTGAACGGCAATTCGGAAAGGGCGCGGTGATGCGCCTGGGCGAGCGGCCGAACGAGCCCATCGAGGTCATCCCCACCGGGTCGACCGCGCTCGACGTCGCCCTCGGCGTCGGCGGCCTGCCGCGCGGCCGCGTGGTGGAGGTGTACGGCCCGGAATCCTCCGGCAAGACGACCCTGACCCTGCACGCCGTGGCCAACGCCCAGAAGGCCGGCGGCGCCGTGGCGTTCGTCGACGCCGAGCACGCCCTGGACCCCGAGTACGCCAAGAAGCTCGGCGTCGACATCGACAACCTGATCCTGTCCCAGCCGGACAACGGCGAGCAGGCCCTGGAAATCGTCGACATGCTGGTCCGCTCCGGCGCCCTCGACCTCATCGTCATCGACTCCGTCGCCGCCCTCGTGCCGCGCGCCGAAATCGAAGGCGAAATGGGCGACTCGCACGTCGGCCTCCAGGCCCGACTGATGAGCCAGGCCCTGCGGAAGATCACCAGCGCGCTCAACCAGTCCAAGACCACCGCCATCTTCATCAACCAGCTCCGCGAGAAGATCGGCGTGATGTTCGGCTCCCCCGAAACCACCACCGGTGGCCGGGCCCTGAAGTTCTACGCCTCCGTACGCCTCGACATCCGCCGCATCGAAACGCTCAAGGACGGCACCGACGCGGTCGGCAACCGCACCCGCGTCAAGGTCGTCAAGAACAAGGTCGCGCCGCCCTTCAAGCAGGCCGAGTTCGACATCCTCTACGGCCAGGGCATCAGCCGCGAAGGCGGCCTGATCGACATGGGCGTCGAGCACGGCTTCGTCCGCAAGGCCGGCGCCTGGTACACGTACGAGGGCGACCAGCTCGGCCAGGGCAAGGAGAACGCCCGCAACTTCCTCAAGGACAACCCCGACCTCGCCAACGAGATCGAGCGGAAGATCAAGGAGAAGCTCGGCGTCGGCGTCCGGCCGGAAGAACCGGCCACCGACACCGCCAAGGACGGCAAGGACACCAAGGACGGCAAGGACGCCGCGGGCGAGACCGCCCCGGCAGCCGACGCCACCGCGGTGCCCGCCCCCGCCACCAAGGCCAAGACGGCCAAGGCCACCGCCGCCAAGAGCTAACGGTGACCCGCAGGACCGAGTGGGCCGACCCCGAGGAGCCCAGCCCCCCAAGGGGCCGCTCCCGACGGGCCGGCCCCGGCGGAACGGCCGACGCCACCCACACGGCCAAAGCCGACACACCGCCATCGCCACAAGACCCGGCCGAGCGGGCGCGAGCCATCTGCCTGCGCCTGCTCACCGGGACCCCCCGCACCCGCAAACAACTCGCCGACGCCCTCAAGAAGCGGGAGATCCCCGACGACGTAGCCGAAGAGGTCCTCACCCGCTTCGAAGAAGTCGGCCTGATCAACGACGCCGCGTTCGCCGACGCCTGGGTGGAATCCCGCCACCACGGGCGCGGCCTCGCCCGCCGCGCCCTCGCCCGCGAACTGCGCACCAAGGGCGTCGACACCACCGTCATCGACGAAGCCGTGGCCCAGCTCGACTCCGACCAGGAAGAGGACAGGGCCCGCGACCTGGTGGCGCGCAAACTCCGCTCCACCCGCGGCCTCGACCGCGACCGTCGCCTGCGCCGCCTCGCCGGAATGCTCGCCCGCAAGGGCTACCCCGAAGGCATGGCCCTCAGGGTGGTCCGCCAAGCCCTCCAAGAAGAGGGCGACGACGCGGACGACCTGTACGAGCCGTGACCCGTACGCGCCCCGAGCCACACCGGCTCGACGCGTACGGGCCACGACCTCGGCAAGCCGCCCGCTGAGCCGGCCCCGGGTGAGCCGCCCACCGCCCTGACCCCCGGGCGCCCGGCCCGAGGCAAGCCCGCCCGCCGTCCCGGCCCCGACCACATGCCGGTTGCCGGCCACAGCCCTCCCGCGGACGGGAGGCAGCGGTCCCGGCCGCGCGGCTACCCGCCGCCCGACGGGGGAGCCAGCGGCAGGCCCGCCGCACGCCACGCCTGGAAACCGCCGATCAGATCCGTCGCCCGGTACAGCCCCAACTGCCGCAGCGACACCGCCGCGAGAGACGACGCATACCCCTCGTTGCAGACCACCACCACCCGCAGATCGTGCCCCGTAGCCTCCGCCGCACGATGGCTGCCCTGCGGATCGAGCCGCCACTCCAGCTCATTGCGCTCCACGACCAGCGCCCCCGGAATCAGCCCGTCCCTCTCCCGCAGCGCCGCATACCGGATGTCCACCAGCAGCGCCCCGCCGGCCGCCTCCGCGAACGCCTCCTGCGCCGTCACCCGGTCCAGGTCGGCCCTGACCCGCTCCAACAGATCGTCGATTCCCACCGGTTCCGTACGCCGCGCGCTCAACTCCAGTCCTCCGGACGCTCGACCTGCTCGACCCGCAACACCGCACCCGTACGGCTGTACCGCCGGATCAGCGGCAGCGGCGGAAAATAGGCATGCACCGAAATCGCATGCTCGGTCCGCGACTCGTTGCGCACCTCATGCACATGATGCGGCCCGAACGCCCGGCCCCCGCCCGCCCCCAACTCCCGTGAACGGTCCACCCCTTCGGCCAGCTCCAACGTCTTCCACCCCTCGGTGGGCAACCGCGCCGCGAGCGAATCCTCACGCAGAGCACCGGCCGCCGTGGCGAACGCCCCATGGGAACCGCCATGATCGTGCCAGCCCGTCCCGGTACCCGGCGGCCAGCCGATCAGCCACGCCTCACTGCCACCCGGGCCATCGAGCCGAACCCACGTCCTGCCCTGCTCATCGAGGGGCAGCGAGGCGATCAGAGCGGCATCCGCCGCGGTACGGCGGGCGAAGTCGAGCAACTCCGCCGCAGTCGGCGCGGAACCGGAAGGGGAACCGGCGGAGGAGTCAGAACCCGAATCGGGCGCCGCCACGGGGGAGGGGGCGGGCACGGACGTACGGACAGGGGTGTTGACGGAGAGCGACACGAAGGACCGTCCTGAGGAAGTTCGCGAATGCGCGCGTACGGCCGACGGCGCCAAGAGGGCGCGGCGGCACGGCGCGAAGGGAAAGGCGAATCAGCAGGACGGACGACACACGCAGCCCGCATAGCGGACGAGGTCCATATGGACCCTCCGCCACAGGCGCACATCGGTGTCGGTCACATTTCGGAGTAGACCATGGACGCCTGCGCCGGTCAATCAGTGTTCGGATGGCGGATGGCGGAGCCCGGACGTGGCTCATCGATGACCGTTCGCCGATGACAGCTCAGCGGCAACAGATCACCGATGACAACAATCGACAACTGTCATTTGACGTCCGCCGTCCGCCCCGCCTCCCCCACCCCCGACACCCCGGCCACCTCAGCCCCAGCCCCGCCCACACCACCACCGGCACCAGCCCCACCAGAACCAGAACCAGAACCAGAACCCGCACCCGCACCGGAGCCCGCACCCCGCCCCGCCCCACCCCGTACCGCATCCGCCGCCGCGAACAGTTCCTCCGGCTGCACCCCGTTGAACGCCGCGACCAGATGACCGTCGGGCCGCACCAGAAGCACCGCATGGGCCGGAGCCCCCGGATAGTCCTCCGCGACCAGCAGCTCCGCATCCAGCGGAAGAGCACCCACCGCCGCGTCCAGAGCCGGCATCACCCCCGCCGTCAACCAGTGGCGGCGATCCCACACACCCGTACCCGGCGCCACCAGAACCACCAGCAGCCTGCCCCGGCCCAGCCGGTCCCGCAGCGGCACCGTCGCACCGTCGGGCGCCATCACCGGCACATCCGCCACCGGCCCACCCGACTCCGTACCCACCACAAGATGCGACGCGGCCGGCCCCGGAGCCAGCGGCGAATCCGGATAGGCCGGGGGAGCGCCCAGCGGCCCCCGCCCCAGATGACCGTCCGTCACCAGCGCGTCATGCCCCCGCGCCGTCCCCGGAACCCAACCCCGCAACCCCGCCCCGCCCCGCAGAATCGGCAACGACTGGTCCGCCGCACGCAGCCGGGCCGCGACCGCCGAACGCCGCTCCGCCTGATAACTGTCCAGAAGCCCCTCCGCCGCCCCGTGATGCCACACCCGGGCCAGCTTCCACGCCAGGTTCTGCGCGTCCCGCAGACCCTCGTCCAGAGCCTGCGTGCCCAGCGCACCCAGCAGATGCGCCGCATCCCCCGCCAAGAACGCCCGCCGCACCCGCCAACGCCGCGCCAACCGGTGATGCACCGTATGCACACCCGTGTCCAACAACTCGTACGGCCCCGCCTCACCGCACCAACCCGCCAGCGTGTCCCGGATCCGGCCCACCAGAGCATCCGGCGTGACCAGCTCCGCACGCGGCGGAAGCAACCAGTCCAACCGCCACACACCATCGCGCAGCGGCCGCGCCGTCACCTCGTCACCCCCCGCCCGCCATGGCGGCAACCGATGGGACAACGCCTCACCCGGCCACGGAAGTTCCGTACGCAAGGCCACAACCGCCTGACGCTCCACCGCGGTTCGCCCCGTGAACCGCACATCCAGCAGCTTGCGCACCGTCGAGCGGGCACCGTCGCAGCCGACCGCGAAACTCCCCCGCCACCACGTCCCGCCCGGCCCCGACGTATGCGCCGACACACCCTCCGCGTCCTGCTCCAACGCGTCCAGACGGCTGTGCGTGACGATCCGCACCAGACCCGACGCCGTCACCGCCTCCCGCAACCCCCGGGTCAACGCATGCTGCGGCACATGCACCGGCGACGGCCCCCCGGCCCGCCCCTCACCGAACTCCACATGACGCAGCAACCGACCACGCCGCATCGACCGCCACGCCACCCAGCGGGCCCCCTCGTCCCGCACCGCCGCGCATCCCAGACCCGCCACGAACGACGCGATGTCCGGCCGCAGCACGACCGTCCGCACCCCACGGGGCTCCTCCTTGCCGGGCCCCTCGTCCAGCACGACGGACGGCACGCCCTGCGCGGCCAGCGACAGAGCGAGGGCCAGTCCCACCGGACCCGCCCCGACGACGATCACCGGGTCCACGGCGTGACTCCCAGGACACGGCGGGACGGCTTGCAGGTGGCGCGGAGAACCCGGTGCACGATCACAGAACGTATGCAACCCACTGCGCGTGCTTGCGTCAAGTGACGGAGGCAGCGACGCGAACGCCACTGCCTCATATGCCGTCAGTTCGTCGCGGCAGGCGCCACATCCGGCCCATCGGCCCCGTCCCCGGCCGGCGTCGAACCGGACCCGTCCCCGGTGACCGGAGCCGCCGCCGCCATCGCGATCCCCGTCTTCGCCCGACGGCCCCGCTTCTCGATCCACGTGGCCAGCGCCGAAAGCAGCAGACACATCGCCACATAGATCGTGCCGATCACCACGATCGTCGACACATACGGATACTGGCCGTTGACCTGCGTATTGCTCGCGATCAGACGAGCCGTCTGCAACAGCTCCGGATACAGGATGATGAAGCCCAGAGACGTGTCCTTCAGGGTCACCACCAGCTGGCTGATGATCGTCGGCAGCATCGCACGCACCGCCTGCGGCATCAGCACACTGACCATGACCTGCGTCTTGCTCATCCCCAGCGCGTACGCCGCCTCACGCTGCCCCCGGGGCACCGCGTTCACCCCCGCACGCAGCACCTCCGCCTGCACACACCCGTTGTAGATCGACAGGCCGAGCGCCAGCGCCCACATCGAGTAGTCGGTGAGGAAACCGATCCACACCGCGTAGATCGTGATCAGCAGCGGGATCGAACGGAACAGCTCGATGAACGCCGTCGCCGCCCACCGCACCGGCCCGTGGTCCGAGAGCCGGCCCACCGCCAGCACCACACCCAGCACCAGCGAACCCACCGCCGCCAGACCGAACGCCTTCAACGTGGCGAGCACCGCCTCGGCGATGTTCTGCCGGATCCCCGCATAGTTGAAGATGTCCCACATGCCGTAGGCGAGATCGCCCTTCGCCGACAGCCGCACCACGGCCACCACGACCAGCGCCAGCAGCGCGAACGAACCCACCACCGCGTACACGCGGTTGCGGATGACGGCCTTGGGGCCCGGGGCGTCGTACAGAACGCTGGCACTCATCGGGCGACCTCCATGCGGCGCTCCAGAAGACGGAAGAGACCGCTCATCGCGAACGTGACGACCAGATAGCCCAGAGCCACCCACAGGAAGACCGGCACGATGTCGTAGCCCTGGTCACTCATCAGCTTCTGCCAGCCGAACAACTCGGTCACGCTGAACGCACCCGCGATCGCCGAGTTCTTCGTCAGCGCGATGAAGATCGAACTCAGCGGCGGGATGACCGTCCGGGTGGCCTGCGGCAGCACGATCACACTCAGGGTCTGCGTGAAACTCATCCCGATCGAACGAGCCGCCTCCGCCTGCCCCAGCGGCACCGTACTGATGCCTGACCGCACCGCCTCGCACACGAACGACGCCGTGTAGAAACCCAGCGCCAGCGAACCCAGCAGGAACGGACTCATACCGGGGAAGAAGATCTCCGGCACGACGAAGAAGAAGACCAGGAACAGCAGCGTCAGCGGCGTGTTGCGCAGCAACGTCACCCAGGCCGTCCCGAAGAACCGCAGCGGCGGCACGGGCGACACCCGGAAACCGGCGAGCAGCAGGCCGAGGACCAGGGCGATGACCGAACTGACGGCGGTGATCTCCACGGTGCCTATGAAGCCGTCGCGGAACTCCGCGAAATGGTCGAGCAGTACGTTCATGAGGTCTCCGCGTCGGCGGGCAGCGGCTGGGGCATCGATCGGGACAACGGGTGGGACATGCAACAGGGCCCGGCGCCCCGCACCGCGGTACGGGGCGCCTCGGGCCGCGCCGCTCAGTAACGGGCGACGGCCGGCGGAGCCTGGTACGTCGAACCGGACAGGCCGAGCGTGGCGTCGTAGATCTTCTTGTACGTGCCGTCCTGCTCGTGCTTCTCCAGCGCGCTGTCGATGAAGTCACGCAGCGCCTTGTCGTCCTTGTTCATGCCGATGCCGTACGGCTCCTCGGTGAACGGCTTGCCGACGACGCGCAGCTTGCCGGAGTTCTTCGCGGCGTAGCCCTTCAGGATCGCGTCGTCCGTGGTGACCGCGTCGACCTGCTTGGACAAGAGCTGCTGCACACAGTCCGAGTACTTCGACAGCTCGACCACGGACGCGCCGTACTCGGGCTTCTTGATCTCCTGGAGCGGCGTGGAGCCGACGATCGAGCAGACCTTCTTGCCCTTCACCGCGTCCTTGCCGGTGATCGAGGTGTCGCCCTGGCGCACCAGGAGATCGGCGCCGGCCTTGTAGTACGGGCCCGCGAACCCGACCTGCTGCTTACGCTTGTCGTTGATCGTGTACGTGCCGACGTAGTAGTCGACCTGGCCCTTGGAGATCGCCGTCTCACGCACACCGGAGTCCACGGTCTTCCACTCGATCTGGTCGGCCTTGAAGCCCAGATCGGCGGCGATCATCTTGGCGATCTCGACGTCGAAGCCGGAACGCTCCTTGGTCGACTGGTCCTCGAAACCGAGGTAGGGCTGGTCGGCCTTCGAGCCGATGACGAGCTTGCCGCGCGCCTTGGCCGCCTTGAGGGTCGGCGAGTCGAGCGTGACGTTCGAGGCGACGGTGTACGTCGGCAACTGCGGCGCGCCGCTGGAACCGGGCTGGGCGGACTGCTTGTCACCGGCGGAGCCGGACTTGCCGCCACAGGCGGTCGCGGTCAGGGCGAACACGGCGATCGCCGCGACGGCGGCGGACTTGCGGAGCATCATGGCGAACATTCCTTGTGTCGTTGGTCGTTGGTCGTCATCGGTGGGCCGGTGGCCGGTCGGGTCGGACGATCCACAACTGCCCGGTATCGAACTGCCCAGTATCGAGAGCCAGTTGACGTTGGATTCCGTCGTCTGTCATCTGTTATCTGTCATCCGTCGGCCGTCACACCCGCCATCTGCCGACTGCTGCCCGAGGGGCCTCGGCCTCCGCGGTCGGCCGACCACTGGCCAGGGCCGGTGGTCGGTAGCCGGTGGTCAGAAATCGGAAATCAGAAGTCAGTACTCGTCAGGTGTCAGACACCCGGCGTCAGGCGTCAGGCGTCAGGCGTCAGGCGTCAGTGGTGCAGGATCTTCGAGAGGAAGTCCTTCGCCCGGTCGCTGCGCGGGTTGCTGAAGAACTGGTCGGGCGTGGCCTCCTCGACGATCTTGCCGTCGGCCATGAAGACGACCCGGTTGGCCGCGGAGCGGGCGAAGCCCATCTCGTGCGTGACCACGACCATCGTCATCCCGTCCCGCGCCAACTGCTGCATGACCTCAAGGACCTCGTTGATCATCTCCGGGTCCAGCGCCGAGGTGGGCTCGTCGAAGAGCATCACCTTCGGGTCCATCGCCAACGCCCTTGCGATCGCCACGCGTTGCTGCTGGCCGCCCGAAAGCTGTGCCGGGTACTTGTCGGCCTGCGTCCCGACGCCGACCCGGTCGAGCAGCGTCCGCGCCTTCTGCTCGGCGCTCTGCTTGTCGGCCTTGCGCACCTTCACCTGGCCCAGCATGACGTTCTCAAGGACCGTCTTGTGCGCGAACAGGTTGAACGACTGGAAGACCATGCCGACATCGGCCCGCAGCCGCGCCAGTTCCCGGCCCTCCTGGGGCAGCGGCCTGCCGTCGATCGAGATCGCCCCGGAGTCGATCGTCTCCAGGCGGTTGATGGTGCGGCACAGCGTGGACTTCCCGGACCCGGACGGCCCGATGACGACGACGACCTCGCCCCGGGCGATGGTCAGGTCGATGTCCTGGAGCACGTGCAGCGCGCCGAAGTGCTTGTTGACGTTGTTCAGCACGACCAGGTCGCCCGACGCGGGTGCCGCGTCCTCGGTCCCCTTGGCCACTGATACTCCGCTCATCGGCTTCTTGCTCCGTCCCACTCGGTTGGGGAGGACCGTAGTGGTGAGTTGTGACCAGCGTCATTACATCTGAGCGGAACTTGAGGATAACGATCTGGTCGCGCGGCGGCACTCTGGGTGAGCGCACCGCCCGGCGAATACCGGCTGCGTAACGGATGGTGCGAAGGGGCGGGCGCCCCCTTGACCGATGTGGCGACCATGGGCGTGTATTCGGGGGTACGTGCCGCGATGCGGCCGATGAACACTTCGTGCGCGGGTCCCGACGGGTCGCGGCGCAGCCAGGGAGGGGGGCCATGAGACTGCTGCTCGTCGAGGACGACGACCACGTCGCCGCCGCCCTGTCCGCCGTCCTCGCCAAGCACGGCTTCGAGGTGAAGCACGCCCGCAACGGCGAAGAGGCGCTCCAGGCGCTCCTTCCTGACGAGCACTGCGCCAAACCCCCCTTCGGCGTGGTCCTGCTCGACCTCGGACTGCCCGACCAGGACGGCTACGAGGTCTGCGGCAAGATCCGCAAGCGCACGTCCATCCCGGTGATCATGGTGACCGCGCGCGCCGACGTCCGCTCCCGCATCCACGGGCTGAACCTCGGCGCCGACGACTACGTGGTCAAGCCCTATGACACCGGCGAACTCATCGCCCGCATCCACGCCGTCATCCGCCGCCCCCCGCCCGGCGCGCGGCCCGAGGTCGCCGACACCGCCCTGCGCTTCGGCCGCGTCCAGATCGAACTGCCCACCCGCCGCGTCAGCGTCGACGGCGAGGGCGTCCAGCTGACCCGCAAGGAGTTCGACCTGCTCGCACTCCTCGCCCAGCGCCCCGGCGTCGTCTTCCGCCGGGAACAGATCATCAGCGAGGTGTGGCGCACCAGTTGGGAAGGGACCGGCCGCACCCTCGAAGTGCACGTCGCGTCCCTGCGCTCCAAACTGCACATGCCCGCACTGATCGAGACCGTGCGCGGCGTCGGCTACCGGCTCGTCGCGCCGGCCGCCCTCTGAGCCCCGAGAAGCCCGGTGCGCACGCGACTTCTCCCGCTCCTCATCTTCCTGCTCGCCCTCGTCCTGGTCGCCTTCGGCTTCCCGCTCGCCCTGAGCGTGGCCCACGCACAGCAGCAGGCGGTGGTCATCGACCGCATCGACGACACCGCGCGCTTCGCCGCCCTGGCCCAGTTCGTCACCGCCCCCGACGGCAACGACACCAACAGCGCGGAACGGCTCACCACGCTGGAGGAGGAACTGTCGCGCTACTCGACCCTGTACGGGATCAAGGCCGGCGTCTTCTTCCGCAACGGCAGCGCCATGGCCAGTGCCCCCGCGGGCTGGCAGGTACCGGCGAAGGGCCAGGGATATCTCGCCTTCCACGAGGCGCTCGCCGGCCGCCGCAGCCACGACCCGGCCCAGGTCTGGCCCTGGCAGAGCGGCCGCCTCGTCGTGGCCTCGCCGGTGGTGCGGGAGGGCGACGTCATCGCGGTCGTGGTCACCGACTCGCCCACCGGAAGCATGCGCTCCAACACCCTGCGCGGCTGGCTGCTCATCGGGGCGGGCGAACTGGCGGCGATGCTGCTCGCGTTCGGCGCGGCGGTCCGCCTCACCGGCTGGGTGCTCAGGCCCGTACGTGTCCTGGACGCCGTCACCCACGACATCGCCACCGGACGCATGAACTCCCGCGTCGCCGCCGCCGGCGGGCCCCCCGAACTCCGCCGGCTGGCTCACTCGTTCAACGAGATGGCCGACAACGTCGAGGAAGTCCTGGAGCAGCAGCGCGCGTTCGTCGCCGACGCCTCCCACCAACTGCGCAACCCGCTGTCCGCGCTGCTGCTCCGCATCGAGCTGCTCGCCCTCGAACTCCCCGAGGGCAACGAGGAGATCGCCTCGGTACGCACCGAGGGCAAGCGCCTGGCGCAGGTACTCGACGACCTGCTGGGGCTCGCCCTCGCGGAGCACGCGGCAGCCGACCTCCAGCTCATCGACATCGGGGCGCTGGCGGGGGAGCGGGTCGCCGCCTGGCGGCCGCTCGCCGAGGACAGGGGCGTACGGCTGCTCGCGGACGGCGCGGCCGCCGCGACCGGCTGGGCGGACCCGGTGGCGCTGTCCAGCGCGCTCGACGCGGTGATCGACAACGCGCTGAAGTTCACGCCCGAGGGCGAGGACGTCACGGTGGCCGTCGGCGTGTGGGGCCCTCGGGTCAGCGTGACGGTGACCGACCGCGGGCCCGGTCTCACCGACGAGGAACTGGGCCGCGTCGGCGACCGCTTCTGGCGCGCGGGCCGCCACCAGAACGTCAAGGGCTCCGGCCTCGGCCTCTCCATCGCCCGCACCCTGCTCGCGGCCGGCGGCGGAACGATCGCCTACGCCCACCACGAGCCGAACGGACTGCGGGTGACGGTCACGGTGCCGCGTACGCAGCCGGAGGGGTGAGGAGCGCCGAAGAGGGGGCCGCAGGGTGAGTGACTGACAGATGTCAGATGTCGTCGGTCCCTACCCGGTCGTCAGCCGGACCCCGACCCACGGCCGCCATCACGGTCGCCATAACGGCCGCCATCTCGGCCACCCTCACGGTTTCACCGACCGGTAGTAGTCCCGCGCCCCGTCGTGCAACGGCAGCGGCGCCGTGTAGATCGCCGTGCGCAGGTCCACCAACTGGGCCGCGTGCACTTCCCGTCCGATCCGGTCGCGGCTGTTTATCACGGTACGGGTGAACCCCTCGGTGAGTGCCGCGTTCGTGCGATCCGTGGTGACCAGGAGGTTCGCCACGGCGATCGTCGGCACGGGAACGCCCCGCTGGGCCTTGGGGTACGCGTCGGCGGGCATGGTCGCCGCCCGGTAGTAGCCGGTGCTGCCGTCCGCCTTGTGCAGGGCCGACACCAGCTCGGCGAGCGGCACGAGCCGGATCGGGTACGCCTCGGAGAGTCGGAGGACGGCCGTGGTCGGCAGGCCCCCGGACCAGAAGAACGCGTCGATCCGGTGCTGCCGCAGCAGGTCGGGCATGGTGTCGATGCCGGCGGGGACGGGGGTGATGTCGTGCTGCGGGTCCAGTCCGGCGGCCGGCAGCAGCCGGTCGGCGAGCAGCCTGACGCCGGAGCCCGCCTGACCGACGGCGACCCGCTTGCCGCGCAGGTCGGCCACCGATCGCACCGGGGAGTCCTGGGGCACCACCAGCTGCACGTAGTCGTCGTACAGCCGGGCGCAGCCGCGCAGCAGATCGGCGCCGGGCCTGTTGTCCTTGCGGAACTTGTCGACGGAGTCGGCGGTGGCGATGGTGAAGTCGGAGGTGCCGTTGGCCAGGCGCGCCAGGTTCTCCTGGGAGCCCTGGCTGGTGCGGAGGCTGACCTGGACCTTGGGGAGGTCGGAGGCCAGCGCTTGTTGCAGCAGTTCGCCGTAGCGCTGGTAGACCCCGGTGCGTACCCCCGTGCTGAAGTCGATCCTGCCGGCGGGGGAGCGTCCGCCGAGCGGCAGCAGCCACCACAGGAGCAGCCCGAGGACGGCCGCGAAGGCCGCGGCCGCGGTCAGGACGCGGCGGCGGTGGAGCCGGGGCAGGGCGGGGAGCATGGCTGGATCCTGCCAGTTCCCCGCCCGCCAGGACCAGGGGTGGCGGGCCGTGGACACGGCTGGGCCCGCGGCCGGTGTCCACCGCGGCTCCCGTACGCGGCCGCCGCGTCTGCGCTTGATCGGAGCGCTTACCCTGGACGGGTGAGCGGTATCGACGTGGCAGGCGGAGCGGTGGACGGTTTCAAAACGTACGAGGTGCGCACCTATGGGTGCCAGATGAACGTCCACGACTCCGAGCGGCTGTCCGGCCTCCTCGAAGGGGCCGGCTATGTCCGTGCGCCCGAGGGCGCCGACGGCGACGCCGATGTCGTCGTCTTCAACACGTGCGCGGTGCGGGAGAACGCGGACAACAAGCTGTACGGCAACCTCGGCCGGCTCGCCCCGATGAAGACGAAGCGCCCCGGCATGCAGATCGCCGTGGGCGGCTGCCTGGCGCAGAAGGACCGGGACACGATCGTGCGGCGGGCCCCGTGGGTCGACGTCGTCTTCGGCACCCACAACATCGGCAAGCTGCCGGTGCTCCTGGAGCGGGCCCGCATCCAGGAGGAGGCGCAGGTCGAGATCGCCGAGTCCCTGGAGGCGTTCCCCTCCACGCTGCCGACCCGGCGCGAGTCCGCGTACGCGGCCTGGGTGTCCATCTCGGTGGGCTGCAACAACACGTGCACGTTCTGCATCGTTCCGGCGCTGCGCGGCAAGGAGAAGGACCGCCGGCCCGGCGACATCCTGGCCGAGATCGAGGCGCTGGTCGCCGAGGGCGTCTCCGAGATCACGCTGCTGGGGCAGAACGTGAACGCGTACGGCTCGGACATCGGTGACCGTGAGGCGTTCAGCAAGCTGCTGCGCGCCTGCGGGACCATCGAGGGTCTGGAGCGGGTCCGCTTCACCTCGCCGCATCCGCGGGACTTCACGGACGACGTGATCGCGGCGATGGCCGAGACGCCGAACGTGATGCCGCAGCTGCACATGCCGCTGCAATCGGGCTCGGACACGGTGCTCAAGGCGATGCGCCGCTCGTACCGGCAGGAGCGTTTCCTCGGGATCATCGAGAAGGTGCGGGCCGCGATTCCGCACGCCGCGATCTCCACGGACATCATCGTGGGCTTCCCCGGCGAGACCGAGGAGGACTTCGAGCAGACCATGCACACGGTCCGCGAGGCCCGCTTCGCGAACGCGTTCACCTTCCAGTACTCCAAGCGCCCCGGTACGCCGGCGGCGACGATGGACGGGCAGATCCCCAAGGAGGTCGTGCAGGACCGCTACATGCGCCTGTCGGCCCTTCAGGAGGAGATCTCCTGGGAGGAGAACAAGAAGCAGGTCGGCCGGGTGCTTGAGGTCATGGTCGCCGAGGGCGAGGGCCGTAAGGACGGGTCGACGCAGCGGTTGTCGGGACGCGCCCCCGACAACCGTCTGGTCCACTTCACGAAGCCGGACCAGGAGGTGCGTCCGGGCGATGTGGTGACCGTCGAGATCACCTACGCGGCCCCGCACCACCTGCTCGCCGAGGGCCCGACGACCGGCGTGCGCCGCACCCGTGCGGGGGACGCCTGGGAGAAGCGCAACGCCGAGCCTGCGGGGAAGCCGGCCGGTGTGATGCTCGGTCTGCCGTCCATCGGCGCGCCGGCCCCGCTGCCGGAGCCCACGGGCGGCGGCTGCTCGGTCCTGTAGCCGCATTGCCGCGGCCGGATTCCTCTCGTCCGGCCGCATTGCCGCCGGCGGCTTCCTCTCGCCCGGCCGCGTTGCCGCGGCCGGATTCTCCTCGCTCGGCCCGGATCCGTCTCCGGACCGGTCCTCCGGCCGGAGGTGCGGGACGGTGGCCGGGCCCGGGCGCCGGAGCGGGGCTAGGCTGCGGATCATGCTCGTAGCCGCCGCTGTCTGCCCCTGTCCGCCCCTCCTGGTGCCCGAAGTGGCCGCCGGTGCCGCCCCGGAACTCGACGCGGCCCGCGACGCCTGCGCGGACGCCGTGGGCCTCCTTGCCGCTTCCCGGCCCGACCTCCTGGTCGTGGTCGGACCGGCCGAGCAGGGGGGCACGTTCCGGCAGGGGGCGCCGGGTTCGTTCGCCGGGTACGGCGTGGACGTCTCCGTGAGCCTGGGCCGCGGCGGCCCGGCCGGTGCCTCGCGGCTGCCGGTGTCGCTCGCGGTGGGTGCCTGGCTCCTGGAGCGCGCGGGATGGGCGGACGCGCCGGTCGAGGCCCTCGCCGTCGCCGAGGACCTCGAAACCAAGGCCTGTATCGGGGCCGGGGAGGAACTCGCGGCCCGGGCCGACCGGGTCGCGCTGCTCGTCATGGGCGACGGCAGTGCCTGCCGCACGCTCAAGGCGCCCGGCTATCTCGACGAGCGGGCCGCCGGGTTCGACGAGATCGCGGCGACCGCGCTCGGCGCCGCCGACACCGCCACCCTGATGGGCCTTGACGAAGGCCTCGCGCGCGAGCTGAAGGCGGCGGGACGCGCGCCCTGGCAGGTACTCGCCGGCGCGGGCCGCGATGCCGGCCTCGCCGGGCGGCTCCTCCACGAGGACGCGCCCTACGGAGTGGGCTACTTCGTGGGCGTCTGGTCCTGACACCCCCGCCCGCCCTCAGGCGCTTCCCGGTTCCCGCCGTGGACACGCCGGAGGGCCGTGGAGCGGGCAGCTCCACGGCCCTCCGGCGCGCGTGCGTGAAGGACGCGGGGCGACTGTGTGCGGAACGGAACGCGGGGCGACTACTTGCGGACGCCCTCGCCGGCCTCGTTGTCCGCCGCCGCCTCCGCCGACTGCTGCTTGGGGATCTCGACGCCCTCGGCGGCGGCCTCGGCGGGCTCCGCCGCGCCCGGCTCCTCGGCACCCTCGGACAGCTCACGGGCCTCGGCCGCCGCCGCTTCGCCGGCGGTGTCGGAGCCCGCCCCGGCCTCCGGCTCGGCCGTCAGCGTCGACCCCGCGGCCTCCTCGGTCGAAGCCTCGGCGGCCTTACGGCGAAACCTTGAAAAAACGCCCATATCTACTCCAAAACGTACTCGTGTGGGCGAAATCCCGCGCCGACCGGAGCGCCTCATTGCGTCGCCCGGCGGCACCGGTCGGCAAACCGGCGTTCGGAACCTCGCAACAGGCAACGAACCCGGCCGTGTGCCGTCACGTAGCTCGTTCGGGGAGAGGCCGTGAGGTTTGCGAGACTGTGTCGGTGAGAAGCGCAGCTCCCGCACCGCGGGTCATCGCCGTAGTCGGCCCGACAGCGGCCGGAAAGTCCGATCTGGGCGTCCACCTCGCCCAGCAACTGGGCGGCGAGGTCGTCAACGCCGACTCCATGCAGCTCTACCGGGGGATGGACATCGGTACGGCCAAGCTGACGCTCGACGAGCGCGGCGGCGTCCCGCACCACCTCCTCGACATCTGGGACGTCACCGAACCGGCCAATGTGGCCACCTACCAAAAGCTCGCCCGCGCCGAGATCGACCGGCTGCTCGCCGCGGGCCGCACCCCCGTCCTCGTCGGCGGATCCGGGCTCTACGTACGCGGCGCGATCGACGTGCTCGAATTCCCCGGCACCGACCCCGCAGTACGTGCCCGCCTGGAGGGCGAATTGGACGAGCAGGGCCCCGGCGCCCTGCACGCCCGCCTCGCGGCCGCCGACCCGGAGGCGGCCCGCGCGATCCTGCCCGGCAACGGCCGCAGGATCGTCCGCGCACTCGAAGTGATCGAGATCACCGGCCGCCCCTTCACCGCCAACCTGCCCACCCATGAATCCGTGTACGACACCGTGCAGATCGGCGTGGACGTCGGCCGCCCGGAGCTCGACGAACGCATCGCCCTGCGCGTCGACCGGATGTGGGAGGCGGGACTCGTCGACGAGGTGCGCGCCCTGGAGGAGCGCGGGCTGCGCGCGGGGCGCACCGCGTCGCGCGCGCTCGGCTACCAGCAGGTGCTCGACGCGTTCGCCGGCGAGTGCACCGAGGAGGCGGCGCGCGCCGAAACGGTCCGCGCCACCAAGCGCTTCGCACGCCGTCAGGACTCCTGGTTCCGGCGCGATCCGCGCGTCAACTGGCTCAGCGGAGCGATGGCGGACCGGGCGGAACTCCCGGGCCGGGCGCTGGCGTTGGTCGAACGAGCGGTCACAGCCTGATCACGTGATGGCATCGGGACGCCCCGCCGGTCATCGCGGCGCCGCTGCCCGTGCCATCATCAAACGTCGATCGACCAGTGGAGTCCGAGTTGGGAGGGCGCGTGGCGATGGAGGCCGGCCCTCGCGACAGAGAGCAGGGATCGCGGCAGGACACCGCGCGCCCCGGCTCGACGGGCCCCGATGCGCCGCTGCCGCACCCCGCGCGAGCGGAATCCGCCGCGGACACCGCCGAAGGCGGGCGGGGTCCGGGCAGTGCGTCGCCGACCCTGGGCTCCGCGGTACTCGGCGCCTCGGGCCTGAGCCCGGACGGCCCGGAGGATGGCTCCGTCGGAGCGGTCCCCGACGGCGGCGAGGTCGAGGTCGAACTGCGCCCCCAGCGCCGCCTGAGAATCTGGCAGCTCGCCCCCATCGTCATGCTCGCCGCCCTCGGCTCGCTCATGTTCGCCTTCCCCCTCGCCTTCGAGTTCGGCGACGGCGGACCGGTCGTGGCCATGCTCGGACTGCTCATCAGCTGCTGCGCCGCCGGCTGGGGCATGATGGCCGCCCGCCGCGTCGGCCACACCTGGCCGGGACTGCCCGGCCGGGGCTCGCGCGAGCGCCCCAACTGGCGGGTCCTCGCCCTGTACGT
Organism: Streptomyces sp. CB01201; assembly: GCF_002803085.1. Lineage (GTDB taxonomy): Bacteria > Actinomycetota > Actinomycetes > Streptomycetales > Streptomycetaceae > Streptomyces > Streptomyces hundungensis. The sequence goes on from NZ_NNBJ01000007.1 coordinate 48,410, forward strand.
GGGCCTCGCCGCGATCCTCGTCACGCTCGCCGTCTGGCGCGTGGCACGGCTGCGCTGAACCCGGCACCGGCGCTGGACCCGGCACCGGGTGCCGGCGGCCGCACCGGCCGGCTGTCGGCGCGCCCCCGTACGATTGACGCGTGAACACCTCACCCATCGCCTTCCTCAAGGGCCACGGCACCCAGAACGACTTCGTGATCGTCCCCGACGCGGACAACGCGCTCGACCTGCCCGCCGACGCGGTCGCCCGGCTCTGCGACCGCCGGGCCGGAATCGGCGGCGACGGGCTGCTCCACGTGGTGCGCAGCGCCGCCCACCCCGAGGCGAAGGTCATGGCCGACGAGGCCGAATGGTTCATGGACTACCGCAACGGCGACGGCTCGATCGCCGAAATGTGCGGCAACGGCGTCCGCGTCTTCGCCTGGTACCTGGTGCGCGCCGGTCTCGTCGAAGCGGGCGACCTCGCGATCGCCACGCGCGGCGGCGTCAAGAAGGCACACGTCGCCAAGGGGGGCGACGTCACCGTCTCCATGGGCCGCGCCCTGCTCCCCGAGGCCGGTGTCACGGTCACCGTGGACGGCCGCAGCTGGCCCGCCCGCAACGTGAACATGGGCAACCCGCACGCGGTGGCGTTCGTGGACGCGCTGGACCACGCCGGTGACCTGCGCTCGGCGCCCCCGTTCAGCCCCGCGGGGGTCTACCCGGACGGGGTGAACGTCGAGTTCGTCGTGGACCGCGGCCCGCGCCACGTGGCGATGCGGGTCCACGAGCGCGGCGCGGGCGAGACCCTGTCGTGCGGCACCGGCGCCTGCGCGGTCGCCGTCGCCACCGCCCGCAGGGACGGTACGGACCCGGCGCGCACCGGCACCCCGGTGACGTACACCGTCGACCTTCCGGGCGGAACGCTGGTCATCACCGAGCACCCGGACGGCGAGATCGAGATGACGGGCGGCGCGGCGATCGTCGCCGAGGGCGTCATCGACCCCTCGCTCCTGGCCCGCTGACCGGCCGGGCGGGGCAGGCGCCCCGCCCGTGACCGGACCGGTCGGATGCGAAACGGCGATGGCCGAAACCTTCGCTCGAATGGGTGATCCGGTTCACGCTCGGCGAGAGCGGGACTGCGCCACGTGGTGGGGTCGGTAGCATCAAGCACCGGTCCGAAGGGGCACGCCGGTCCCTCACCACCGGTCGATGCCGCCGGAGGTGCCCCCCATGAGTGCAGAGGCTCCACATCCTGGTGCTCCCAGCCGCCGCCGCGGCCGCCCCCGGATCGACCTCCGCCGCCTCGGCCGAGCCGCCCTGCTCGGCCCCGTCCCCCGCGACCGGCTGCCCGACGCCATCGGGCACGTGGCCGACGCCCACCGGGCCCACCACCCCGACGCCGACCTCGCCGTACTGCACCGGGCGTACGTCCTCGCGGAAACGTCCCACCGCGGCCAGTTCCGCAAGAGCGGCGAGCCCTACATCACCCACCCCCTCGCCGTGACCCTGATCCTCGCCGAACTCGGCGCGGAGACAACGACGTTGACCGCCTCACTGCTCCACGACACCGTCGAGGACACCGAGGTGACGCTCGATCAGGTACGGTCCGAGTTCGGTGCGGAAGTCGCCTATCTGGTGGACGGCGTCACCAAACTGGAGAAGGTCGACTACGGGGCCGCCGCCGAACCCGAGACCTTCCGCAAGATGCTGGTCGCCACCGGCGACGACGTACGCGTCATGTCCATCAAACTCGCCGACCGGCTGCACAACATGCGCACCCTCGGCGTGATGCGGCCCGAGAAACAGGCCCGGATCGCCAAGGTGACCCGGGACGTCCTGATCCCGCTCGCCGAACGCCTGGGGGTGCAGGCCCTCAAGTCCGAGCTGGAGGACCTGGTCTTCGCGATCCTGCACCCCGAGGAGTACGAACGCACCCGACTCCTGATCGCGGCCAACTCCGGCGCCCTCGACCCCCTCACCGGCATCGCCGACGGGGTGCGCGCGGTACTGCGCGAGGCCGGGATCAACGCCGAAGTCCTCATCCGGCCACGGCACTTCGTCTCCGTGCACCGGGTACAGCTCAAGCGCGGCGAACTGCGCGGCAGCGACTTCGGCCGGCTGCTCGTCCTGGTCGGCGAGGACGCCGACTGCTACGCGGTCCTCGGCGAACTCCACACCTGCTTCACGCCGGTCGTCTCCGAGTTCAAGGACTTCATCGCCGCGCCCAAGTTCAACCTGTACCAGTCGCTGCACACCGCGGTCGTCGGGCCCGGCGGCGAAGTCGCCGAAGTCCTCATCCGCACCCACCAGATGCACATGGTCGCCGAGGCCGGCGTCATCGCGCTCGGCAACCCGTACGCGGGCGGCCCCGGCGACGGCACGCAGCCCAACGGCGACGAGCGGCAGGACCCGACCAGGCCGGGCTGGCTCTCCCGCCTCCTGGACTGGCAGCAGAACGCCCCCGACCCCGACACCTTCTGGTCCTCGCTGCGCGAGGAACTCGCCGGCGACAGCGAGATCACGGTGTTCTGCGCCGACGGCCACACCCTCGTCCTGCCGGCCGGCGCGAGCTGTGTGGACGCGGCGTACGCACAGTACGGGGCGGTCGCCCACGGCTGTATCGGCGCCCGCGTCAACGGCCGCCTGGCGACGCTCAGTACGGTCCTGCACGACGGCGACACGGTGCAGCTCCTGCTCGCCCAGGACCCCACGTCCGGACCTTCCGCCGAGTGGCTCGACCACGCGAGGACCCCGGCCGCGCGGATCGCGATCAGCGGCTGGCTCGCGGTCAACCCGGAAGGCGTCAAGATCCCGGCCGCGGCCCCGCGGCCCCAGGTCAACGTCCCCGCCGACCGGCGCTCGGCCGGGAACGCGGTGACCGACCTGCCCGATGTGACGGTCCGCCTCGCCGGCTGCTGCACCCCCGTGCCGCCGGACACCGTCACCGGGTTCTCGGTCCGCGGCGCCGCCGTGACCGTCCACCGCCAGGAGTGTCCGGCCGTCGCGCGGATGAAGGCGGTGGGGCGGGCGCCCGTGGAGGTGCGCTGGGGCGAGGCCGCCGCGTGCCGGGTCACCCTGGTCGCCGAGGCCTTCGGCCGCCCGCGGCTGCTCGCCGACCTCACGGAGGCCATCGCCGCCGCCGACGTGGCCGTCGTCTCGGCCACCATCGAACCCCCCAGCGAACAACGCGTCCGCCACACCTACACCCTCCAACTCCCCGACGCGGCAGGCCTTCCCGCGCTCATGCGGGCCATGCGGGACGTGGCCGGGGTGTACGACGTGAGCCGGGCGCAGCATCCGGCGGCGGCGGGCTGACGATCATTGCCGGACGGGTGCGCGATGACAGCTTTCGTCATCTGACATTCACCATCCGTCAGCATCCGTCAGCATCCGTCGCCATCCGTCAGCGCCCGTCGCCCGCCCCCGTCGGCGCCCCCTCGCCGCCCCCCCCGGAACCCCCCGTTCGGGTGGCCCTCATGCGAGTCGGCCCGGCGGGGGCTCCTGCCGCTGGTAGCGGTAGTCCATGCCGCTCACCCCCCGCCGCCCCCGTTCCCGCCGTCTGCGTGCCGTGCTGCTTGCCGCCGCCGCGGCGTCCGTCGTCGCCGCGGCGCTGCCCGCCCCGGTGCCGCTGGGCATCGGGGACCCGCTGTTCCCGCATCTGGGCAACCCCGGGTACGACGTCCTCGCGTACGACATCGGGCTGTCCTATCCGGGGAACAACAGCACGCCCCTGGAGGCGGTCACCACCATCGACGCCGTCGCGACCGACGGTCTGGAGCGGATCAACCTCGACTTCGCGCGGGGCACGGTGCACGGTGTCGAGGTCAACGGGCGGGCCGCGGAGTTCGCGAGCGCCGACGAGGACCTCGTGATCACCCCGCAGGAGCCCGTCCGCGCCGGCGAGCGGCTGCGGATCACGGTGCGGCACACCAGCGACCCGAAGGCGGCCACGGACGGCGGCTGGGTGCGCACCACCGACGGCCTGGTGATGGCCAACCAGGCCGATGCCGCCCACCGGGTGTTCCCCTGCAACGACCATCCCTCCGACAAGGCGTACTTCACCTTCCATGTGTCGGCGCCCGCGGACGTGACGGTCGTCGCCAACGGGGTGCCGGCCGCCCGGGAGCGCCGCGGCGGGCGGGTCGTGTCGACGTACCGCAGCAGCCACCCGATGGCGACGGAGCTGGCGCAGGTGTCGATCGGGCGCTCGGCGGTGCTGCACCGCGAGGGGCCGCACGGGCTGCCGGTCCGCGATGTGGTCCCGGCCGCCGACCGGGACCGTCTGGAGCCGTGGCTGGAGAAGACGCCGGGGCACATCGCCTGGATGGAGCGGCAGGTCGGGCCGTATCCGTTCGAGACGTACGGGGTGCTCATCGCGGGCGCCGAGACCGGGTTCGAGCTGGAGACGCAGACCCTGTCGCTGTTCGAGCGGTCGCTGTTCGTGCGGCCCGAGTTCCCCGCCTGGTACGTCGACTCGGTGATGGTGCACGAGCTGGCCCACCACTGGTTCGGGGACAGTGTCACGCCCCGCTCGTGGTCGGACCTGTGGCTGAACGAGGGGCACGCCACCTGGTACGAGGCTCGGTACGCCGAGGAGTTCGGCAAGCACCCCATGGAACAGCGGATGAAGAACGCCTATGCGCTGTCGGACGGCTGGCGGGCGGCGGGCGGTCCGCCGGCGGCGCCGAGGGCGGCCGCGCCGGGCCAGAAGATCGGCATCTTCCGGCCGATCGTCTACGACGGCAGCGCGCTGGTCCTGTACGCGCTGCGGCAGGAGATCGGGCCGAAGGCGTTCGACCGGCTTGAGCGGCGCTGGGTGCGCGACCACCGCGACTCGACGGCGTCGACGGCCGACTTCTCCGCGCTGGCCTCGCGGATCGCGGGCCGTGATCTGTCCGGGTTCTTCCGGGCGTGGCTGTACGGGGAGAAGACGCCGGCGATGCCGGGGCACCCCGACTGGCACAGCCGGGCGCCCCGGCACGCCTGACCGGCCACGGGGCCGTGCCGGGCCCCGCAGGGCCCGGAGGGCCGGAAAACCGGGATGACGGCCCCGGAGGCACCGTGCGACCATCGTTGTCGTCGGCGGCGCCGCCGGGGCCGATTCCGTCCGGGAATCATTGGGGCTCATGACGCGTTGTGACCGACACAGCCGGAATTCCTCGTGGGGCTCCGGTCCGGAATTCCAACGACGTAAAGGATCCAATGACCTCCTCTTCATCCCCTTCCCAGGACGAGCAGAGCTTCGCGGACACGCACCGCACCGAGAGCCTTCGGGCCGATGCCCTGATGGAAGAGGACGTCGCCTGGAGCCACGAGATCGACGGAGCGCGGGACGGCGAGCAGCTGGACCGCTCCGAGCGTGCCGCCCTGCGGCGCGTCGCGGGCCTGTCCACCGAGCTCGAAGACGTCACCGAGGTCGAGTACCGGCAGCTGCGCCTGGAGCGCGTGGTGCTGGTCGGCGTCTGGACCACGGGGACGCTCAAGGACGCGGAGAATTCGCTCGCGGAGCTCGCGGCCCTCGCCGAGACGGCGGGCGCCCTGGTGCTCGACGGCGTCTACCAGCGCCGTGACAAGCCCGACCCGGCCACCTACATCGGCTCCGGCAAGGCGCAGGAGCTGCGGGACATCGTTCTGGAGACCGGCGCGGACACGGTGGTGTGCGACGGTGAGCTGAGTCCCGGCCAGCTGATTCACCTCGAAGACGTCGTCAAGGTGAAGGTGGTCGACCGGACCGCGCTGATCCTCGACATCTTCGCCCAGCACGCCAAGTCCCGCGAGGGCAAGGCGCAGGTGTCCCTGGCTCAGATGCAGTACATGCTGCCGCGGCTGCGCGGCTGGGGTCAGTCGCTGTCGCGTCAGATGGGCGGCGGCGGGTCCAGCGGTGGCGGTGGTATGGCCACGCGTGGTCCCGGTGAGACCAAGATCGAGACGGACCGGCGGCGGATCCGCGAGAAGATGGCGAAGATGCGCCGGGAGATCGCGGAGATGAAGACGGGCCGCGAGATCAAGCGTCAGGAACGGCGTCGCAACAAGGTGCCCTCGGTCGCGATCGCGGGCTACACCAACGCCGGAAAGTCCTCGCTGCTCAACCGTCTGACGGGTGCGGGTGTGCTGGTGGAGAACGCTCTGTTCGCCACCCTCGACCCGACCGTGCGCCGGGCCGAGACGCCCAGCGGGCGGCTGTACACGTTGGCGGACACGGTCGGGTTCGTCCGGCATCTGCCGCACCACCTGGTCGAGGCGTTCCGTTCCACGATGGAGGAGGTCGGCGACTCCGACCTGATCCTGCATGTGGTCGACGGGGCGCATCCCGACCCGGAGGAGCAGCTGGCGGCCGTGCGCGAGGTGATCCGTGACGTGGGCGCGGTGGACGTGCCGGAGATCGTCGTGATCAACAAGGCGGACGCGGCGGACCCGTTGGTCCTCCAGCGGCTGCTGCGGATCGAGCGGCATTCGATCGCGGTCTCGGCGCGTACCGGTGAGGGCATGGCGGAGCTGCTCGCGCTCATCGACGCCGAACTGCCGCGTCCGCGGATCGAGATCGAGGCGCTGGTGCCGTATACGCACGGGCAGTTGGTCGCCCGGGCGCACGCCGAGGGCGAGGTGATCTCCGAGGAGCACGTCGCGGAGGGCACGGTGCTCAAGGCGCGGGTGCACGAGGTGCTCGCCGCGGAGCTCGCCCCCTATGTGCCGGCCGCGCACTGAGCGCAGGCAAGGCGGTAGTGCAGGGCACGAGGCCCGCCCCTTCCGGTGAGGGGGCGGGCCTCGTGCCGTGTGCGGTGGCCCGTGGTGCGGGGGTTACCGGCCGCCGTACTTCGCGCTCATCGAGTCGAAGAGGGCCTTCGCGCCGGCGCCGAGCTGGGGTCCGGCCAGCCAGCCCGAAGTGACCGGGCCGATCGAGGTGTTGGAGACCAGCTGGGCCTTGCCGTCGGGGCCGTTCATGAACCAGCCGCCGCCGGAGGAGCCGCCGGTCATGGTGCAGCCGATGCGGTACATCGCGGGTGTGCCGGGGCTGATGGACAGCTGGCCGGGGCGGTCGACGCAGCGGAACATCTGGAGGCCGTCGTACGGGGGAGCGGCCGGGTAGCCCCAGGCGCCCATGGAGGAGACGGAGTGGGCCTTGGGGGCGGAGAAGTTGACGGTCAGGGCGTTGCCGACGGTCTCCTCCAGGGACTTGGTGCCGTTCTCCGCCTTCACGTGGAGGACCGCGTAGTCGTAGGGCGCGCCGGTGCCGCCGGTCGGGCCGCCGTCGTTGATCCACTCGCCGGAGGTGGAGGCCCAGTCGGCCCAGAAGACGCCGTAGGGCGCGATCTGCTGCGGCTGTGCGTTGTTGAGTGCCGCCGCCGACTTGCCCTGGTCGTTGTAGGAGGGCACGAAGGCGATGTTGCGGTACCAGCCGCCGGAGCCGCCCTGGTGGACGCAGTGGCCGGCGGTCCACACCAGGTTGGACTTGCCGGGGTGGGCCGGGTCCTTGACGACGGTGCCCGAGCAGACCATGGGGCCCTTGGGGGAGTCGAAGAACACCTTGCCGACCGGGGCCGCGTAGTTGTGGTAGGGCAGCTTCTCCTGGACGGCCCGGACGGGCGCGGGCTCCGGGTCGGAGATGCCGGTGCCGCCGCTCGCTTCACCGGCGGCCATGGTCTTCTGCGGGTCCTTGGCGGACTTCATCCGGTCGGGCTTCCACAGGCCGTCGACGACCGGGTTGACGAAGTCCTTGGCCTCGCGCAGCCAGGTGCTCCTGTCCCAGTTGCGCCAGCCGCCGTTCTTGTACTTGTCCAGGTCGACGCCGTGCTTCTTGAGGGCGTCGGCGAGGTCGGACGGGCTCGTCGAACCGCCGCCCGCCCGGGCGGAGTCGGAGGCGGACGGTTTGCTGTCCGCGCCGTCGCCGCCCTGGCCGCACGCGGTGGCGGTCAGTGCGAGAGCCGCGGCCAGGCCGGAGGCGGCGAGCAGCGGACGTATGGATCGCATGGATACGGTTCCCCCTGATGTGTTGCCCCCACGGGCAGGTGTTGCCATGTACGTGTCATGGCGGTGGGCGGACCGGTTCCCGGGCCGCCCACCGCGGGCCCTACTATGCCTGCTCGGCGGGAGCGGGACGCACGGGGGCCCCGGCGTTCACAGGACCCCCGCACGGCGCTAACGCCCGGCGTACTTGGTGCTCACCGAGTCGTAGACGCCCTTGGCTTCCTTGCCCAGGCGCGGGCCGGCCAGCCAGCCCGCGGTGACCGGGCCGATGGAGGTGTTGGAGACGAGCGAGGGCCTGCCGTCCGAACCCGTGGCGATCCAGCCGCCGCCGGAGGAGCCGCCGGTCATGGTGCAGCCGATGCGGTACATCGTGGGCAGGCTCGCGGCGAGCGAGAGCCGGCCCGGCTTGTCCTTGCACTGGAACAGCTTCTGGCCGTCGTAAGGAGGCGCCGCCGGGAAGCCGTTGGCCGACATCGTGCTGATCTTCGGCACGGCCGGGGCGTTGAAGTCGACCGGGAGCGCCCCGCCGACCGTCTCCTCAAGGGACTTGCCGTTCGAGCCCTTCTCCGGCGTCACGTGCAGCACCGCGAAGTCGTAGGGCGCGCCCTGCCCGCCGGTCGGGCCGCCGCCCTCGATCCACTGCTGCGAGGTCTGCGCCCAGTCCGCCCAGTACACCCCGTACGGGGCGATCTGCTGCCGGGTGGCCTTCTGCAACTGGGCCGTGGGCAGGGCGGCGTTGTTGTACGAGGGCACGAAGGCGATGTTGCGGTACCAGCCGCCCTTGGCGCCCGCGTGCACGCAGTGGCCCGCGGTCCACACCAGGTTGGACTTGCCGGGGTGCGCCGGGTCCTTGACGACCGTCGCGGAGCACACCATCGAACCCTCGGGGCTGTCGAAGAACAGCTTGCCCAGCTCCGGCAGGTTCTGGTGGTACGGGGCCTTCACCGCGGCGGCCTTCACACGCGCGGGCGTCGGGTCCGTGATGCCCTTGTCGCCGGAGATGTCATTGGGGACGGTCTTCTCCGGGGGCTTGTCCGCCTTGCGCATCCGGTCCGGGTCCCACAGGCCCTGGATGATCGGGTTCACATAGTCCTTGGCCTCGCGCAGCCACGTGGCCCGGTCCCAGTTGCGCCACTCGCCGTTCTTCCACTTGTCCAGGTCGATCCCGTGCTTCTTGAGCTGGTCCAGCACATCGCTGGGGATCTGGACCTGGCCGGTGCCGCTCGCGGTTGCCGAGGCCGACGGCTTGCTGTCGGCCGTCGAGCCGCCGGGCCCGCAGGCGGTGACGGTCAGCGCGAGCGCGGCCGTCAGGCCGAGGGCGGCGAGGGCCGGCGAGACCCTCCGGCGCGTTCCCTTCCCCGGATGCTCGGCACTCAACGGGCGTGTGGGTCGCATGTCGAATTCCCCCTGGAACTTCGTCTTCACAGCGTCTTTGTCTTCTGAACTCGTCGTCTTCTGAACTCGTCGCACCGGTCGCACCCGTCGCACCTGCCGAGCACGTCGAGCGCGTCCCGTCGAGCACGTCGAGCACGTCGAGCGCGTCCAGCGCGGCACCGGGGCCCGGTGCCGCGATGCGGCCCCCACTATGCCGGTGCCGGTGGAGACGGCCGTCGGCAGGGCCGCGGTTCCGTGCCCGCGGCCCTGCCGTGCGGCGTGCGAACCGTCCGGCCGCTCCGGTAAGGCGAACCTTGCTTCGGTGCAAGGAACTTGCCGTCGGCCCGTGATCCGGCGGTGTCGGCGTCGTTGGTACGTACGGGGGACATCAGCACAGCGTTCAGCGTGGGCGTACGAGCCGCGCAACGGACGCGACACGGAACCGTCACAGCGGGAGGAACAGCAGTCGTGGCCGTCACCGAACCAGCAATGACGGCGCCGCCCGGCGCCCACGAGGGAATCCTGCGCCGGCAGTCCCTGCGGGAGTCGGCGGCCCGCACCTATGCGCGGTCGCTGCCCATCGTGCCCGTGCGGGCGCGCGGGCTGACCATCGAGGGGGCCGACGGGCGGCGCTATCTCGACTGCCTCTCGGGCGCGGGAACGCTGGCGCTCGGCCACAACCACCCAGTGGTGCTCGAAGCGATCCGCACGGTCCTCGACTCGGGGGCGCCGCTGCACGTCCTGGACCTCGCGACGCCGGTCAAGGACGCCTTCACCACCGAGCTCTTCGCCACCCTGCCGCGCGAACTCGCCGAGAACGGACGCATCCAGTTCTGCGGACCGGCCGGCACGGACGCCGTGGAAGCCGCCCTGAAACTCGTGCGCACCGCCACCGGCCGCACCGGCATGCTCGCCTTCACCGGCGCCTATCACGGCATGACCGCGGGCGCCCTCGCCGTCTCCGGCGGGGCCCGCGACGTCCAGGTGACCCGGCTGCCCTACCCGCACAACTACCGCTGCCCGTACGGGATCGGCGGCGAGCGCGGGGCCGAGATCGCCGCCCGCTGGACCGAGAACCTCCTCGACGACCCCAAGGGCGGTGTCCCCGCACCGGCCGGGATGATCGTCGAGCCGGTGCAGGGGGAGGGCGGTGTGAACCCGGCGCCCGACGCGTGGCTGCGCCGGATGCGGGAGATCACCGCGCGCCGCTCCATCCCGCTGATCGCCGACGAGGTGCAGACGGGCGTCGGCCGCACCGGCACCTTCTGGGCCGTCGAACACAGCGGGATCGTGCCCGATGTGATGGTCCTTTCCAAGGCCATCGGCGGCTCGCTGCCGCTCGCCGTGATCGTGTACCGCGACAGTCTCGACGCGTGGAAGCCGGGCGCGCACGCCGGTACGTTCCGCGGCAACCAGCTCGCCATGGCGGCCGGCGCGGCCACGCTCGCGTACGTCCGTGAACACCGGCTCGCCGAGCGGGCGGCCGTCCTCGGGGCGCGCATGCTCGGCCAGTTGCAGGGCCTCGCCGCCGACCACCCCTGCATCGGTGACGTCCGGGGCCGGGGCCTGATGATCGGTGTCGAGCTCGTCGACCCCGAGCGCGAGGACCTCAGCTCCGGCAGCCCGCCGCCACCCGCCCCCGACCTCGCCGCCGTCGTCCAGCAGGAGTGCCTGCGCCGCGGGCTCATCGTCGAACTCGGCGGCCGGCACTCCAGCGTCGTACGGCTGCTTCCGCCGCTCACCCTCACCGACGAACAGGCCGTGGCCGTACTCGACCGGCTCGCCGACGCGCTGGCCGCCGCCCGCGCCCCGCACCCGGGGGCCGCGGAGGCCGGCGCGCACCGCCGCGCCGGGACCGGACCGACGCACTGATCCCGGACCAGCCCACGACCTCCCAGGACCTCCCAGGACCACCCGACGAACACCCGAGGAAGACCGCCGTGAATCGCACCCCCGCACCCGACGCGCACGAGGCCGAAGGCCCCCTCGGCGCCCACCGCGGCCCGGTCGTCGCCGAGTCGACGACGGTGCCGCGCCAGAAGGCCGGGATCCACGGCGAACGACTGACCTGCCTGTCCGAGCCGGACCCGCTGGACGCCGCCGACCCGGAGGCCGCCGCCGAAGCGGCCGCCGTCGAGAACCTGCTGCGCTGCTGGGTGCGCGAGAACGACCTGGCCGCACCCGACGGCCCGCTCCTGCGCATCGCGCTGCCCGCCAGCGGCACCGCCCTGCTCGTGCCCGTGCGGTACTGGTCGCCCACCGGCTGGCACCGGTTCGCCCGGCCCGCCCTGCACGGCGGCGCGGCCGACGCCCCGCCCGCCGACGCCGTCACCGTCGCCGCCCTCCTCGGCCGCGAGGCGGGCGGGAGCGGAGGCGCCGACCTGGTGGGGCGCGTCGCCGACTCGGTCCGCCGCACGGCGGAGTTCATCGCCGACCGACGCACCCGCCCCGGCCCGCGCGCGTGCGCCGACCTCTTCCTCACCGCCGAGCAGTCCCTCCTGCTCGGCCATCCCCTGCACCCCACCCCCAAGAGCCGCGAAGGCCTGTCCGACACCGAAGTGCGCCGCTACTCGCCCGAGTTGTACGGCTCCTTCGCGCTGCACTGGCTGGCGGCCGACCCCGCCGTCCTCGCCTGCGACTCCGCCTGGACCGAGGGCGGCCGTACCATCGGTGCCGCGCAGCTGGCCCTCCGGTTCGCCGACGGCCTCCAACTCCCGCCCGGAACCGTCCCGTTGCCCCTGCACCCCTGGCAGGCCCGCGACGTCACCCAACGCCCCGCCGTCGCCGCCCTCCTCGACGCCGGGCTCCTGTACGACCTGGGCCCGCACGGCGAGCCCTGGCACCCCACGTCCTCGGTGCGCACCGTGCACCGCCCCGGCGCCGACGCCATGCTCAAGCTGTCGCTCGGCGTGCGCATCACCAACTCCCGCCGGGAGAACCTCCGCAAGGAACTCCACCGGGGCGTGGAGGTCCACCGGCTCCTCCGGGCCGGCCTCGGCGAGGAATGGCAAGCCGCCCACCCCTGCTTCGACATCGTCCGCGACCCCGCCTGGCTCGCCGTCGACACCCCCGACGGCGAGCCCCTGCCGGGCCTCGACGTGGTGGTGCGCCACAACCCCTTCGCATCCGGCGACGACGCCGTCTGCATCGCCGCCCTCACCGCGCCGCGCCCCATGCCGGGCCGCGCCGCCATGCACTCGCGGCTCGCCGACATCGTGGGCCGCCTCGCCGCCCGCACCGGCCGCCCCACCACTGCCGTCGGCGCCGAGTGGTTCCTGCGCTACCTCGACCAGGTCGTACGCCCGCTGCTCTGGCTGGACGGCACGGCGGGCATCGCCCTGGAGGCGCACCAGCAGAACACCCTCGTCCTGCTCGACCCGGACGGCTGGCCCGTCGGCGGCCGCTACCGCGACAACCAGGGCTACTACTTCCGCGCATCGCACCGCGCGGCCCTGGAGCGCCGCCTGCCCGGCGTCGGTGCCACCAGCGACACGTTCGTGCCCGACGCCGTCACCGACGAACGCTTCGCCTACTACCTCGGCATCAACAACATCCTCGGCCTCATCGGCGCCTTCGGTGCCCAGCATCTCGCCGACGAACGCGTCCTGCTCGCCGCCCTGCGCCAGTTCCTCACCAAGGCCACCGGCCTCGGCTCGCCCCTGCCCGCCCAGTTGCTCGACAGCGCGACACTGCGCTGCAAGGCCAACCTGCTGACCCGGCTGCACGGCCTCGACGAACTCGTCGGCCCGGTCGACACCCAGTCCGTCTACGTCACCATCACCAACCCCCTTCACACCAACGGGACTTGACCCGTATCCACTGCTGAGAGGAGCGTCGCCGTGCCCCCCACCGATGCGAGCACCGACGCCGGCGCAGGCCCCGGCCCCCTACCGGGGGAGGCGGCCGACGACACCCTGGACCTGGAGCTGCCCGACGAACTGGTCGCCCTGTTCGACGCGGAGAACTCCGAACACTCCGGGCGTCCCGAGCAGCGGGAGCGCCCTGGGCAGGGCGAGCACTCGGGCCACTCCGGGCAGCCCGCGCACTCGGGCCCCTCGGAGCCGCGTGACCCGGACGCGCCCGCTCCCGGCAGCTCCGGGCCACCCCGCCCCGGGACGTCCGGCCCGAGCTGCCCCGAGGAGCCCGGCCCGGACCGGCGCACCGGACTCGCCCCGGCCGCGGAGCCGGCCCCGGAGCCCTTCCGGTTGGCCGGGCCGGGAGCGGGATCCCGGCCGGAATCCGCGCCGAACCGCGCGCCGGATTCGGCGGCAGCGACCAACCCGGTCCCATCACCGGCAACCAGGCCGGGCCCCGTGCCGTGTGGAGGCCCGAGCCGCGCCCCGGACTCGGCGGCAGAAGCCGACCCCCGGCCCGTACCGGCCACCGGTCCGGGCCCTGTTCCGGATGCCGGGGCTAGCGCTATGCCGGGTGCCGGGCCTGGCCCCGTACCGGCCACCGGTCCGGGCCTTGTTCCGGATATCGGGCCTGGCGCTATGCCGGGTGTCGGTCCGAGCCCTCTATCGGCCACCGGTCCGGGTCCTGTTCCGGATGCCGGGCCGAAGTCCGTACCGGTAATCGGTCCGAGCCTCGTACCGGATGCGGGGCCTGGCGCTATGCCGGATGCCGGGCCTGGCCCTGTGCCGGCCACCCGTCCGGGTCCTGTTCCGGATGCCGGGCCGAAGTCCGTGCCGGTAATCGGTCCGGGCCTCGTATCGGATGCGGGGCCTGGCGCTATGCCGGATGCCGGGCCTGGCCCCGTGCCGGCCACCCGTCCGGGTCCTGTTCCGGATGCCGGGCCGAAGTCCGTGCCGGTAACCGGTCCGAGCCTCGTATCGGATGCGGGGCCTGGCCCCGTACCGGCCACCGGTCCAAACCCCGTACCGAATGCCGGACCGGTCCCCGTGTCGGCGCCGGGGTTCCCCGGCGTCGTCCCCCGGCCGGGGGACGACGCCCCGGCGGTGGACCTGCTCGGCTCACCCGGTGACTGGGCCCCGGTCGTCACCTCCCTCGGCTCGTTCGGCCTCCTTCCCGTACGTCTCGAACGTGATCTCGTCCTCCTCGCCCAGTGGATGAACGACCCCGCCGTGGCCGCCTTCTGGGAGCTGGCGGGACCCCCATCCGTCACCGCCGCCCATCTGCGCGAGCAGCTGGACGGCGACGGCCGCAGCGTGCCCTGTCTCGGTGTGCTCGACGGAACTCCCATGAGCTACTGGGAGATCTACCGGGCCGACCTGGACCCCCTGGCCCGGCACTATCCGGCCCGCCCGCACGACACCGGCGTCCATCTGCTCGTCGGCGGTGTCGCCGACCGGGGCCGCGGCGTCGGCACCACTCTGCTCAGGGCCGTCGCCGACCTGATTCTCGACAACCGTCCGCAGTGCCCCCGTGTGATCGCCGAGCCCGATCTGCGCAACACCCCCTCCGTCTCCGCGTTTCTCAGCGCCGGCTTCCGCTTCCACGCGGAAGTCGACCTGCCCGACAAGCGAGCCGCCCTGATGGTCCGCGACCGCGCGCTCAGGAACCTGCTGTGAACGCCCCGCCGCTCCGCATACACCCCCGGATACACCCCCAGCCCCGAATCGGTCCCACCCCGAGGAGTCTTCGTGCCGAACCCTGCTTCCCCCCATGACTCCCGCGACGACTCCCGCGGGCTCCCCGACTCCCCGGTCCCGCCCGGGCTGCTGGCCCCGCCCGAGCTGAACCGCGAGGCCTGGGACCGCGCGGGACGCCTCCTCCTCGCGAAGACGATCGGCGCCTTCGCGTACGAGGAGATCGTGCAGCCAACGGTAGGACCCGCCACTGACAATCCCGGTCCGGCCCGGGAAGGCGCAGGTCAGTACGGGTTCACCCTGGACGACGGCAGCACCGTGACCTTCCTCGCCCGGCGCGGCGCCTACGGCGGCTGGCAGGTGGACCCCGATTCGATCCGGCGGACCGAGCGGGCCGAGGGCGCCGTACCGGCAGGTCCGACCGCCGCCCCCGAGCCCTTCACCGACCCCATCCGGTTCCTCGCGCTCGCCCGCCGGACCCTCGGCGTCGACGGCGCCACCTTCGGCCACCTCGTGCGCGAACTGACCGCCACCCTCGCCGCGGACACCCGGCTCCAGTCGACCGCACTGCCCGTGGCCCGCCTCGCCGACCTCGGGTACGCGGAGCTGGAGGGCCATCAGACCGGCCACCCCTGGCTCGTGCTCAACAAGGGACGCCTCGGCTTCTCCGCCGACGACGCCGCGCGCTGGAGCCCGGAGGCCCGCACCCCGGCCGCACTGCCCTGGATCGCCGTCCGCACCGACCTCGCCGGCTACCGGGGCGTCGCCTCGCTCGCCACCCCGGACCGGCTCTACGCACGCGAACTCGACGCCCCCGTCCGTGCGGCGTTCGCCGCCGCGCTGCGCGCCCGGGGCCTGGACCCGGCGGCGTACCTCTACCTTCCGATCCATCCCTGGCAGTGGACGGAGATGATCCTTCCGCTCTTCGCCCCGGCCGTCGCCGACCAGGCGATCGTGCCGCTGCCCAGCGACGGCGACGTACGCCTGCCGCAGCAGTCCATCCGCACCTTCCTCAACCTCTCGCGGCCCGAGCGGCACACCGTGAAGCTGCCGCTGTCCATCCTCAACACCCTGGTCTGGCGCGGCCTGCCGACCGAGCGCACCGTGGCCGCGCCCGCCGTCACGGCCTGGGTGCAGGGCCTGTGCGAGCGGGACGCCTTCCTGCGGGACGAGTGCCGGGTGATCCTGCTCGGCGAGGTCGCCTCGGTCGCGGTGGAGCATCCGGTGTACGACCGGGTGCCCGAAGTCCCTTACCAGTACAAGGAGTTGCTGGGGGCGATCTGGCGCGAGCCGCTGCCGCCCCGGCTCGCACCGGGGGAGCGGGCCCGCACCCTGGCCGCGCTGCTGCACACCGACCCCGAGGGCCGCTCCTTCACGGCCGAACTCGTCGCCCGCTCGGGCCTCGCCCCCGCGGTGTGGCTGCGGCGCCTGTTCGGCGCCCTGCTGCCGCCGCTGCTGCGCTTCCTCTACCGGTACGGGACGGTCTTCTCGCCGCACGGGGAGAACGCCATCGTCGTCTTCGACGACCAGAACGTGCCCGTACGCCTGGCGATCAAGGACTTCGTCGACGACATCAACGTGAGCGCCGAGCACCTGCCCGAACACGACTCGATGCCCGACGACGTCCGCGAGGTGCTGCTCACCGAGGAGCCCTCCTTCTTGACCCAGTTCATTCATTCGGGGCTCTTCGTGGGCGTCTTCCGGTTCCTGGCCCCCCTGTGCGAGGACCAACTGGGCCTCCCCGAGGCCGAGTTCTGGGGGCTGGTGCGCGAGGAGATCCTGCGCCACCAGTCCCGCTTCCCCGACGAGAAGGAGCGCTACGAGACGTTCGACCTGCTCACGCCCCGGATCGACCGGCTCTGTCTGAACCGGAACCGGCTGCACACCGACGGCTACCGGGACCGGCCCGAGCGGCCGCACGCCACCGTGCACGGGACCGTGGCGAACCCCCTCGCACCTGCGGAGTGATCCGATTGTCAGTGGCGAGCCTTAGGCTGGTCCGGCTATGACGAAGCCTTCACTCCCCGAGCTCCTGCACGCCGCCGTCACCGCCGTCGGCGGCGTGGAGCGGCCTGGCCAGGTCACCATGGCCACGGCTGTCGCCGACGCGGTCGACGACAGCTCCCACCTGCTGGTCCAGGCCGGGACGGGCACCGGAAAGTCCCTCGGCTATCTGGTGCCGGCCCTGGCGCACGGGGAGCGCGTCGTGATCGCGACGGCGACGCTCGCGCTCCAGCGCCAGCTCGTGGAGCGCGACCTGCCGCGCACGGTGGAGGCGCTGCAACCGCTGCTGCGCCGCCGCCCCCAGTTCGCCATGCTCAAGGGCCGCTCCAACTACCTGTGCCTGCACCGTCTGCACGAGGGTGCGCCGCAGGACGAGGACGAGGGGCTCTTCGACCAGTTCGAGTCGGCCGCGCCCACCAGCAAGCTGGGCCAGGACCTGATCCGGATGCGGGACTGGGCGGACGAGACGGAGACCGGCGACCGGGACGCTCTGACGCCGGGCGTCTCGGACAAGGCGTGGAGCCAGGTCTCGGTGTCGTCGCGCGAGTGCCTGGGCGCCTCGAAGTGCGCGTACGGGGCGGAGTGCTTCGCGGAGATGGCCCGCGAGCGCGCCAAGCTCTCCGACGTCGTCGTCACCAATCACGCGCTGCTCGCCATCGACGCGATCGAGGGCGCCCCGGTGCTGCCGCAGCACGAGGTGCTGATCGTCGACGAGGCCCATGAGCTGGTCTCGCGGGTCACCGGCGTCGCCACCGGTGAGCTCACGCCCGGCCAGGTCAACCGGGCGGTGCGGCGCAGCGCGAAGCTCGTCAACGAGAAGGTCGCCGATGGGTTGCAGACGGCCGCCGAGGGTTTCGAGCGGGTCATGGAGCTGGCCCTGCCCGGCCGTCTGGAGGAGGTCCCGGAGGACCTCGGCTACGCGCTGATGGCGCTGCGGGACGCCGCCCGCGAGGTCGTCTCGGCGCTCGGTGGCACCCGCGACAAATCCGTTCAGGACGAGGACGCCGTGCGCAAACAGGCCCTCGCCATGCTGGAGACGGTGCACGGCGTGGCGGAGCGCATCACCAACGGCTCCGAGTGGGATGTCGTCTGGTACGAGCGCCACGACCGCTTCGGCGCCTCGCTGCGGGTCGCCCCGCTGTCGGTGTCGGGTCTGCTCAGGGAGAAGCTGTTCGCGGACCGCTCGGTCGTGCTGACCTCCGCCACGCTCAAGCTCGGCGGTGATTTCAACGGGGTGGGCGCATCGCTGGGCCTGTCCCCGGAGGGCACCGAGGGCGAGGACGTCCCGCGGTGGAAGGGCCTGGACGTCGGCTCGCCGTTCGACTACCCGAAGCAGGGCATCCTGTACGTCGCGAAGCACCTGGCCACACCGGGCCGGGAGGGCTCGCGCGGCGACATGATGGACGAGCTGGCCGAGCTGGTGGAGGCGGCCGGTGGCCGCACGCTGGGTCTGTTCTCCTCGATGCGGGCGGCCCAGGCCGCCGCCGAGGAGCTGCGGGGCCGCCTCGACAATCCCATCCTGTTGCAGGGCGAGGAGACGCTGGGCGAGCTGATCAAGTCGTTCGCCGCCGATCCGGCGACGTGTCTGTTCGGCACGCTGTCGCTGTGGCAGGGCGTCGATGTGCCGGGGCCGAGCTGTCAACTGGTGGTGATGGACCGCATTCCGTTCCCGCGCCCGGACGACCCTTTGATGAGTGCTCGCCAGAAGGCGGTCGAGGAGGGCGGCGGCAACGGGTTCATGGCGGTGGCGGCCACTCATGCCGCGCTGCTCATGGCCCAGGGAGCCGGCCGACTGGTCCGGGCGACCGGGGACCGGGGGGTGGTCGCGGTGCTCGATCCGCGGCTGGCCAACGCCCGCTACGGCAGCTATCTGCGGGCCTCGCTGCCCGATTTCTGGTACACCACGGACCGCAACCAGGCGCGCCGCTCGCTCGCGGCCATCGACGCGGCGGCCAAGGCCGACGGCAAGTAGCCGGCCCGGTGCGGTGCTGCGACGGGCGGGCAGCGACGGGCAGGGAGCGACGGACGGGCAGCGTCCAGCGGGGCCGAGTGCCTCCGGGGCTGCCCCGCCCCCGTGAAGGGGCAGCCCCGGAGGCAGGTATGGCAGGGCCCCGGGACCGGCGCAGGAGGTCCCGGGGCCCGGTTCAGAGCCGGCGGAGGGGTCAGACCCGCCGGAGCACCGCCACGACCTTGCCCAGGATGGTCGCTTCGTCGCCGGGGATCGGCTGGTAGGCGGCGTTGTGCGGGAGCAGCCAGATGTGGTTGTCCTCGCGCTTGAAGCGCTTGACGGTGGCCTCGCCGTCGAGCATCGCGGCGACGATGTCGCCGTTCTCGGCGACGGGCTGACGGCGGACCGTGACCCAGTCGCCGTCGCAGATCGCGGCTTCGATCATCGAGTCGCCGACGACCTTCAGGACGAACAGCTCGCCGTCACCGACGAGCTGGCGGGGGAGGGGGAAGACGTCCTCGACCGACTCCTCGGCGAGGATCGGGCCACCGGCGGCGATCCGGCCGACCAGCGGCACATAGGAGGCGGCCGGCTTGCCTGCGGTGTCGGTGGGCTGGCTGCTGGGCTGGTCGGAGCCGCGGACCTCGTAGGCGCGCGGCCGGTGCGGGTCGCGGCGCAGGAAGCCCTTGCGCTCCAGGGCCATCAGCTGGTGGGCGACGGACGAGGTGCTGGAGAGGCCGACGGCCTGACCGATCTCCCGCATCGACGGCGGGTAGCCACGGCGCTGCACGGAGTCCCGGATGACCTCGATGACCCGCCGTTGCCGATCGGTGAGGCCCGAGCTGTCCGCCCTGATTCCTGGGGGCCGGCCTGGCAGGGAGCGGGCGGGCCTTGTGGCGTCCGCCCCCTGGTTCGTGACTGCGTCGTTCATGGCATGCACCGGCTCAAGTCGGGTCTGGGAGCGGTCCTGGGCAGTGATGGTGGCACTGTCTGCGGTGGTGGTCACGTCGGCCCCTCTCGAATTGGTCTCCCTAGCTGGACAACGGTAGTAGCTTTCGAAAGGTTGCGCCAAACACACGTTCGAGTGAAAAATCGCAGAACGCGCTACGCGGCTCTGAGGGTGGGTGTATGTGCGAGTCCCGATGAGGGGCCCGTCGAACGGCAATTCGGTCCATTACGGTACCCTTCACCGCTGAGGCGGACGCTCGGCGACCTGCCTCCAGGGGACCGTTCCGGCGGCCGCCGCGTGTCGCGTGCGACGACGGCGCCCCGCGGCACAGTCTGTCATCCGGCACCCCGCGATCCGGCGCTGCGACGCGCTTCCCGTAAGGTCCTCGACGGCCGGAAATCGGCGGCCCGGGGTCGTGCCCGAGGTCGGGGGCCCACGACACGCGGTAGGGCCGGATAAGCGGCCAAACCCTAGATCTAGTGGTTGGATTGGTGCAGCCACCCAGAAGTTGTGGTCCTGGTCCTTCAGGTCCGTGGTCATCGCCTATGCTGGTGGTCGCTTCGCGGGTGGATTTCCGGGCCTGGTGAGGCTATTCAGTCGTGCTGTGAAGGAGGGTTGGGAACCATGCACTGCCCCTTCTGCAGGCACCCCGACAGCCGTGTCGTCGACAGTCGTACGACCGATGACGGCACGTCGATCCGCCGGCGCCGCCAGTGCCCCGACTGCTCCCGTCGCTTCACGACGGTGGAGACGGCCTCGCTGATGGTCATCAAGCGCTCCGGCGTGACCGAGCCCTTCAGCCGTACCAAGGTCATCTCCGGCGTCCGCAAGGCGTGCCAAGGACGGCCGGTCACCGAGGACGCCCTTGCCAAGCTCGGCCAGCGGGTCGAGGAGGCGCTGCGCGCCACCGGAAGCGCCGAGCTGACCACCCATGACGTGGGTCTGGCCATACTCGGCCCGTTGCAGGAGCTCGACCTCGTCGCGTACCTGCGCTTCGCGTCCGTGTACCGGGCCTTCGACACCCTCGACGACTTCGAGGCGGCCATCGTGGAACTCCGCGAGCGGCAGCCCGGCGGGGACCAACCCGACGAGTGCGTGGCCGGCGTGACCCCCGAGGTCCCCGTGCCCGCCACCGCTGCCGACTGACCGGGGGGCCCGCGGCCCGCGGTCGCCGATCGGCGGCAATCCAAGACCTGCCAGGGGTGCGTTTCGGCTGCGCCCGTGGCAACAGACAAGCACCGTGCCTTGGGAACATTCAGGCACTTTTGGGCGTTTTTGCCCGCGTATGGGAGGCGGCAATGACAGAGACGGCGAGCGGCCCGGCACGAGGTTCCCGAGCCAAGGGATCCAAGGCCACCAAGGGTCTGCGTATCGAGCGCATCCACACCACCCCCGGCGTGCATCCGTACGACGAGGTGTCCTGGGAGCGCCGTGACGTCGTCATGACCAACTGGCGCGACGGCTCGGTCAACTTCGAGCAGCGTGGCGTCGAGTTCCCCGACTTCTGGTCGGTGAACGCGGTCAACATCGTCACCAGCAAGTACTTCCGCGGGGCCGTCGGCACCCCGCAGCGCGAGACCGGTCTCAAGCAGCTCATCGACCGGATCGTCAAGACCTACACGAAGGCCGGCGAGGACTACGGGTACTTCGCCTCGCCCGCCGACGCCGAGATCTTCGAGCACGAGCTGGCGTACGCCCTCCTGCACCAGATCTTCAGCTTCAACTCGCCGGTGTGGTTCAACGTCGGCACGCCCCAGCCGCAGCAGGTCTCGGCCTGCTTCATCCTGGCCGTCGACGACTCCATGGAGTCGATCCTCGACTGGTACAAGGAAGAGGGCATGATCTTCAAGGGCGGCTCCGGCGCCGGCCTGAACCTCTCCCGCATCCGCTCCTCCAAGGAACTGCTGTCCTCCGGCGGCAACGCCTCGGGTCCCGTCTCCTTCATGCGCGGCGCCGACGCCTCGGCCGGCACCATCAAGTCCGGCGGCGCCACCCGCCGCGCGGCCAAGATGGTCATCCTCGACGTCGACCACCCCGACATCGAGAACTTCATCGAGACCAAGGTGAAGGAAGAGGAGAAGATCCGCGCGCTGCGTGACGCGGGCTTCGACATGGACCTGGGCGGCGACGACATCACGTCCGTCCAGTACCAGAACGCGAACAACTCGGTCCGGGTGAACGACACCTTCATGAAGGCGGTCGAGCAGGGCGGAAAGTTCGGTCTGACGTCCCGTATGACGGGGGACGTCATCGAGGAGGTCGACGCCAAGTCGCTCTTCCGCAAGATGGCCGAGGCCGCCTGGGCCTGCGCCGACCCCGGCATCCAGTACGACGACACCATCAACCACTGGCACACCTGCCCGGAGTCCGGCCGCATCAACGGCTCGAACCCGTGCAGCGAGTACATGCACCTGGACAACACGTCCTGCAACCTCGCGTCCCTGAACCTGATGAAGTTCCTCAAGGACGACGGCCTGGGCAACCAGTCCTTCGAGGTCGAGCGCTTCGCCAAGGTCGTCGAGCTGGTCATCACCGCGATGGACATCTCCATCTGCTTCGCGGACTTCCCGACCCAGAAGATCGGCGAGAACACCCGCGCCTACCGCCAGCTGGGCATCGGCTACGCCAACCTCGGCGCCCTGCTGATGGCCACGGGTCACGCGTACGACTCCGACGGCGGCCGCGCCCTCGCCGGTGCCATCACCTCCCTGATGACCGGCACCTCCTACAAGCGCTCCGCCGAGCTCGCCGCGGTCGTCGGCGCGTACGACGGCTACGCCCGCAACGCCGAGCCGCACCAGCGCGTCATGAAGCAGCACGCCGACGCCAACACCGCGGCCGTGCACGTGGACGACCTGGACAACCCGATCTGGGCCGCCGCCACGGAGGCCTGGCAGGACGTGATCCGGCTCGGCGCGAAGAACGGTTTCCGCAACGCGCAGGCCTCGGTCATCGCTCCCACCGGCACCATCGGTCTCGCCATGTCGTGCGACACCACCGGCCTGGAGCCCGACCTCGCCCTGGTCAAGTTCAAGAAGCTGGTCGGCGGCGGCTCGATGCAGATCGTCAACGGCACGGTGCCGCAGGCGCTGCGCCGTCTCGGCTACCAGGAGGAGGCGATCGAGGCGATCGTCGCCCACATCGCCGAGAACGGGAACGTCATCGACGCCCCCGGCCTGAAGACCGAGCACTACGAGGTCTTCGACTGCGCCATGGGCGAGCGCTCCATCTCCGCCATGGGCCACGTCCGCATGATGGCGGCCATCCAGCCGTGGATCTCCGGCGCCCTGTCCAAGACGGTCAACCTGCCGGAGACGGCGACCGTCGAGGACGTCGAGGAGGTCTACTTCGAGGCGTGGAAGATGGGCGTCAAGGCGCTCGCCATCTACCGCGACAACTGCAAGGTCGGCCAGCCCCTCTCCGCGAAGACCAAGGAGAAGGAGAAGGAGGCGGTCACCGCCAAGGCCGAGGACACCATCCGCACCGCGGTCGAGAAGGTCATCGAGTACCGCCCGGTCCGCAAGCGTCTGCCCAAGGGCCGCCCGGGGATCACCACCTCGTTCACGGTCGGCGGCGCCGAGGGCTACATGACCGCCAACTCCTACCCGGACGACGGTCTGGGCGAGGTCTTCCTGAAGATGTCCAAGCAGGGCTCGACCCTCGCGGGCATGATGGACGCCTTCTCCATCGCCGTCTCGGTGGGCCTCCAGTACGGCGTGCCGCTGGAGACCTACGTCTCGAAGTTCACCAACATGCGCTTCGAGCCGGCCGGTATGACGGACGACCCGGACGTGCGGATGGCGCAGTCGATCGTCGACTACATCTTCCGCCGCCTGGCGCTGGACTTCCTGCCGTTCGAGACCCGCTCGGCGCTCGGTATCCACTCCGCCGAGGAGCGCCAGCGCCACCTGGACACCGGTTCCTACGAGCCGGCCCTGGGCGACGACGAGCTGGACGTCGAGAGCCTGGCCCAGTCCGCCCCGCGCCAGACCGAGCCGCTGAAGGCCGTGGCGGCCCCGAAGGCGGCCGAGACCGAGGCCCCCAAGGTCGCGCACAACTCGGCCGAACTCGCCGAGATGCAGCTCGGCGTCAGCGCCGACGCGCCGCTCTGCTTCTCCTGCGGCACGAAGATGCAGCGGGCCGGCTCCTGCTACATCTGCGAGGGCTGCGGCTCGACCAGCGGTTGCAGCTGACATCGCACCGGCACCTATGGGTGAGCGCACCGCGCTGACCTGAGCACACCGTCCTGAGGGGACCGGCACACGCCGGTCCCCTCAGTCGTGTCAGCTGTGCGCCGTCAGCCGTGCGCCCCCGACGGTGTGCTGCGGGCAGGGACTCAGGCGGGGGAGGCGCCCATGGCGGCGATGAAGGCGTCCGGGTCGAGGGTGAATCCGCGGACATCCCGATGGAACTCCCACGCACCCGAGGCCCCCCGGGCGAACTCGGCGACCGTCGCCGCCCGTGCTTCGGCGACCTCCTCGAAGCCGTGCCGGGACAGCTCGGTGTAGCCCTCGCGGATGCGGATGCCGGGATCGGCCACGTCGCCGAACACGAGGGGCCCGGCTGCCTGCTGGATGACCACGCCGACCACGACGCGCGTGTGCCTCTCGGGCATGCGGCCCAGATCCACGGTCATGACCTCGTCATAGCCGAGGCCCTGGCCCGTACGGCTGTCCCGGTCGAGGGAGATCGTGCCCTCGGGGGAGCGCCGGTCGAAGTACACCGAGTAGGCGGCCGGCCCCCGGGGCGCCGCCGCCGTATAGACCGCTGCCACCAGATCCAGGTCGTGGGCCGGGGAGCCGAGCGGGCTCGGGTCCCATCGCAGTGCCACCTCGACCGTGCCGAGCCCCTTGCCGATACCGCTCATGCCCACGCCCTCCCCAGGTCCGTCGCCGCCGCGCACCTCCATGCTGTCACGCTCCGTACGTCCTGCGGGGCGAAGTGGCCACCGCGTCACCGGGGTTGGCCCGCCGCGCCCGGGGTGCGCCGGGCGCTCGTCCGGGAGGCGCTCACCACCGTTCGTACGGACGGCACCGAAGAGCCCACCGGGTGGCCGCGGCGGAGCTCGCGGGGTGTTGTCAGTGGTCTTCGATATCGTGATGGACCAGGAAGATCTCGTACAACTGGGCTCGTCGGCAGGGGGTTTGGATGACCGCGAGGGCCGTCTTGGTGTTCGGTAGTGGACTGGGGTTCGGGACGCACGGCATATTCCTGCGGACATAGTCCGCCGGAGCCTGACGGGGGTGCGGTGGTGCGCCGTACGATGGCGCGGTGCTGGTCAAGTGGAGTCGCTGCACCGTGGTGGACCGCCGCGGTTTCGAGCGGGGACAGCGGAAATGGGCGGGGCTGCTCGGCGAGCCCGGTTTCCGGGGGCAGGGCGGCGGCTGGAGCCGGCGGCGGCCGGAAGTGGCCCATGTCTTCGGTTTCTGGGAGAGCCGGGCGTTCTACGACTCCTTCATGGCGCGGGCGCACGACCGGCTCGCCGCCGCCCAGTCCGGCACGTACAAGGACATCGAGACGAAGCTCTTCGACCACCGCTTCGACGTGAAGACCGGCTTCGAGCCGCGCTTCAGCGACGCGGACGTGGTCCGGGTCGCGCACTGCACGGTGCACGAGGACCGGGTCGAGCACTTCGCGCTGATGCAGCAGCGGGTCTGGAACCCGGCGATGGCGGGCTCTCCGGGCATGCTGCGCGGGGTGTTCGCCGAGGCCCCGGGCCAGGAGTTCCTGGTGCTCTCCATGTGGCGGTCGGCCGCCGAGCGCGGCAAGTACCGGGCCGACCGGGTGGAGCGGCTGTCCCTGCGCGCGGAGACCGAGACGGACGTCGCGGCCCTGACCGGCGACGTGGTGCAGCTCGACGCGGACTGGACGGTCTGACACCGGCCCCGCCGCAGAGCCGGCCCCTTCCCGCCGGCGGTCCGACCCCGGCCCCGCCGCCCGGAAAGAGGCGGTCCGGGGTGCTGTGTGCGGCGTCTACGCCGGATGGAGGCCGGACAGGTGCTCGATCACGGCGCGGGCGATCTAGGGTTTGTGTCATGGCAAGACCACGGCGCATCGTCCTCGTCCGGCATGGCGAGTCGGAGGGCAATGCCGACGACACCGTGTACGAACGCGAGCCCGACCATGCGCTGCGGCTCACCGAAGCCGGGCTGCGCCAGGCCGAGGCGACGGGGGAACGGCTGCGGGAGATGTTCCAGGACGAGGGCGTCAGCGTCTACGTCTCGCCCTACCGGCGCACCCACGAGACGTTCCGCGCCTTCGGCCTCGACCCCGCCCAGGTGCGCATCCGCGAGGAGCCGAGGCTGCGCGAGCAGGACTGGGGCAACTGGCAGGACCGCGACGACGTCAAGCTGCAGAAGGCCTACCGGGACGCGTACGGCCACTTCTTCTACCGGTTCGCCCAGGGCGAGTCGGGCGCCGATGTCTACGACCGGGTCGGGGCGTTCCTGGAGAGCCTCTACCGCAGCTTCGAGGCGCCGGACCACCCGCCCAACGTGCTGCTGGTGACCCACGGGCTCACCATGAGGCTGTTCTGCATGCGCTGGTTCCACTGGAGCGTGGCCGATTTCGAATCGCTGTCCAATCCGGGCAACGCCGAGACCAGGACGCTGCTGCTCGGACCGGACGGGCGGTACTCGCTCGACCGGCCGTTTCAGCGGTGGCGTGCCCCCGAGCCGTACGGGATCACCGGATAGAGTGGCTGCGCGATGACCGCTGACTCCTCCACAGAATCACTCGACACGCGCTTCGTACGCGCCCTGGACAGCCTGCGCGGCCTGTCCGTCGGGGACGCACTGGGCTCCCAGTTCTTCGTCCCCGCCCACTACCCCCTCCTCAAGCGCCGGGAACTGCCCGAAGGCCCCTGGCAGTGGACCGACGACACCGAGATGGCCTGCTCGGTGCTGGCCGTGCTCGCCTCGCACGGCCGGATCGACCAGGACGCGCTCGCGCTGTCCTTCGCCCACCACCACGACTTCGACCGCGGCTACGGCCCGGCGGTCAACCGGATGCTGCGCCTGGTCCGCGAGGGCGGCGACTGGCGGACGCTGGCCTCCGCCCTGTTCAAGGGCCAGGGCTCCTGGGGCAACGGCTCCGCCATGCGGATCGCGCCGCTCGGCGCCTGGTACGCGGACGATCCCGAACAGGCCACGCACCAGGCCGAGATCTCCTCGTACACCACCCACCAGCACCGCGAGGCGGTCGTCGGGGCGATGGCGGTCGCGGCCGCTGCCGCCCTGGCCGCGGCCCCCGCGGGTCCTCCCGCGCCGGGTGATCTCCTGGACGCCGTGATCGCGCTCGTGCCGCGCAGCGC
The DNA here is from genome assembly GCF_002803085.1 of Streptomyces sp. CB01201. Taxonomy (GTDB): domain Bacteria; phylum Actinomycetota; class Actinomycetes; order Streptomycetales; family Streptomycetaceae; genus Streptomyces; species Streptomyces hundungensis. The sequence continues at coordinate 75,493 of NZ_NNBJ01000007.1, forward strand.
GGTGGGCGCCGGGCTGCGCCGGGCGCGCGACATGCTCGACTACGACGACGCGGCGACGGTGGCCGCGGTGCTCGGCTCCGGGCGGCGCACCAGCGCGCACGACACCGTGCCGTTCGCGCTCTGGTCGGCGGCGCGCGGACTCGGCGACTACGAGCGGGCGTTCTGGACGACGGCGCAGGTCGGCGGGGACGTCGACACGACCTGCGCGATCGTCGGCGGAGTCGTCGCGGCGGCTCCCGCGGGGGCGCCCCCGGCCACCTGGCTGGAGCGCACCGAGGCCCTGCCGGAGTGGGTCCCGGCCGCCGCGGGCTGAGGACCGGCCCGGGCGGCCGTGCTCGGCCCGAGCGCTGTCTGGGAGCTGCCTCTGCGCTTCCTGGGAGCGCCCTGAGCGCCGGCTGGGAGCCGCTTGCGGGCGGTCCGGGGTGACCTGGGTGTCGCGCGCGGCCCCCGGCGGCGTAACCTTGCAGGCGCCATGCCGTACGAACCACCCACCCACAGCGTCGAGCGCTCGATTCGCGCCACCACCGGCGCCAAGATCGTCGCCGGTGTCGACGAAGTCGGACGCGGGGCGTGGGCCGGTCCCGTCACGGTCTGCGCGGCCGTCACCGGACTGCGCCGCCCGCCGCTCGGGCTCACCGACTCCAAACTGATCAGCCCCAAGCGCCGCACCGAGCTGGCCGCGGTCCTGGAGGGGTGGGTCACCGCCTACGGGCTCGGTGACGCCTCGCCCGAGGAGATCGACGAGCTCGGGATGACCGCGGCCCTGCGGCTCGCCGCCGTGCGCGCCCTGGAGGCGCTGCCGGTGCGGCCGGACGCGGTGATCCTCGACGGCAAGCACAACTATCTCGGCCTGCCCTGGCAGGTCCGTACGGTGATCAAGGGCGACCAGTCCTGCATCGCGGTCTCGGCCGCCTCGGTGATCGCCAAGGTGCGCCGGGACGCGATGATGGCCGAACTGACGGGCGCCGAGGGGGAGTACGCGGGATTCGGCTTCGCCGAGAACGCCGGTTACCCCTCGCCCGTCCACAAGGCGGCCCTCGAAGAGCAGGGCCCCACCCCCTACCACCGGCTGTCGTGGTCGTATCTGGACGCGCTGCCCCGGTGGCGGCATTTGAAGAAGGCGCGGCTGTCCGCTGAGGCGGCCGCACTCGAAAGCGGGGGACAGCTCGGCTTCGACTTCTGACCCCGAGGACGGGCGGGGACCCCTGGGTTCGCGCTCCGTTGTCCGCAGGGTGCGGCCCCGTTCGCGGAGCCTTCCGGTCCGTTTTCCGGACGCGCGAAAGTCCTCTCTCGCGTCCTGAAATCCCTGGACTTTCCCGCCCAGTTGCGGGGAGACTCCGCCACGATCGCACCTTTGTGCCCACCCGCCGGTGACGCCTTCACCGGCATTTGATAGACATCCACTCATGCCTCTCATCCCCGAGGAGCCTCAGATTCACGAGAGTGCCCAGGGTCCCCGCGTCACCCCGGCCGCCGGCCGCACCGCGCAGACCCCTCGCCCCGTACCCGGCCCGCGTACCGCGGCCGCACCGCGTCCCGGACGTCCGGGCCCCGGCCCGGCCCGGCCCACGCCCCCCGCGCAGCGCTCGCACACCTCCGCCGCGCCGACCCCGCCGTCCGGGCCGCCGAGCCCGTCCGGTCCGCAGATCCAGCTGATCCCGGCCCCCGCCGACGGCGCGCTCGACGCCGCGGGCGAGGCGGTGGACCTGCTGCTCGACACCGGCCGTGCGCCGGGCGACATCCTGGTCCTCACCACCGGTGAGCAGCACCCGTGGGCGGCGCACGAGCTGTCCTTCGGCGAGGACGCCTACTGGGCCCAGCACGACGCCCGGGACGACGTCTTCTACGCCGCCGCGGCCTCGGTCGAGCGGGCCTCGGCCCGCCCGGTGGTCGTCGTCGCCGTCAACGGCGACGGGGCCGGGGAACCGGCGGCCCGCGCGCTGCCGCTCGCCCTGGCCCGCGCCGGGACGCTGCTCATCGTGTGCGGCGACCCGCAGCGCGTCAACGCGGCGCTCGGCGCCGGAGTCTGACCGGCGCGACCGGTCGATCGCCGGGCCCCGCGCGCCCGACCGGGCGCGCGGGCCGGCCATTGCGGGCGATCGGGCATGCGGTGGCGAGCGGCTGAACGGTGACCACCGGCCGTGCCGCGAGGTCGGCCGGCCCGATGCGGGGCGGGCCGGGGTTCGCGGCCCCGCTGCCGAAACGGTTCAGCGTGCGGCGGTGCGCCGCAACATGTCCACCGCGGCCGCGCCCGGGCGCAACGGCAGCGGTTCGGCCAGCTCGTTGCCGACGTCCGCCAGGGAGCCGGGCCCCGAGACCGAGCTGGGGCGACGGCCGCCGCGCCCCTCGCCGAGCACCTGCCAGCCATCGCGCGTGAGCGTGATGTAGGCACCACAGCGCAGCCCGTGCAGCGTGCAGGCATCGCGCAGGCCCCACATCCAGGCCCCGTCCTCCTCCGTCCACCGCTCGTCGCCGTCACGGCAGTAGAGCAGTACGGCGGTACGCACCGGGGTCCGGCGGCGCAGATCGTGCGGGATGACCCGGCGCAGCTGTGCGAGCAGCGCGTTGCGGAACTCCCAGCCGTCGGCCGGAGCCGCGCGGCGGGCGAACGACGCGCTGGCGGCGAGCCGTTCCTCATGGTCGAGGACCGCGATGACGGCGGTCGTGGGCGTCGGACGGTGCCGGGCGTGCAGCCCGCTGACGACCTCGCGCGGATTGCGCAGCAGCGGAATGCCGGCGGCGGCCCACTCGGCGGGCTCCAGGATCCGCCCGAAGCGGTTCGCGGAGTCGGCCGATACGCGGGTGGACGCTGCTGCTGAGGCGGCGGACGGAGCGAATCCGAAGGTCACGGTCCTCCCTTCCGAATACGCGCCCACAGTGCGGGCGAAGCCGGGTGGGGGCGCACCACGGCACAGCCCTTCAGGACCACAGGGGGACCGTGCGGGGGCGGCTCCAATTCTTCCCGCCGCGAGGTCGGGCGGCAACGAGCAATTGACGTCGCTGACCTGAATCGACGGGTATGGCACTCATATCCCTGCCCAGCGGCACCCCCGGTCACCCCTGCTCTCACGCCTGGACCGCGAGGACCAGCGGGAACACCCCCTCGGCTCCGGAGCGGCGCAGCAGCCTGGCCGCGACCGCCAGCGTCCAGCCCGTGTCGGACGCGTCATCGACCAGGAGCACGGGGCCGCCGGTTTCGGACAGGGCGGCGGACAGTGCGTCGGGGACGACGAAGGCATGGTGCAACGCCCGCACCCGCTGGGCGCTGTTGGACTGCGCGATCCGTTCGCCCGCCGGGCCCGGCGCGTACTCCAGGGATCCGAGCAGCGGCATCCGGCCGATCTCCGCGATCCGTGCGCCGAGCGAGGAGACGAGCGCGGGCCGCGTGCGCGAGGGGAGCGTCACGACACCGGCCGGCCGGGACGGCGCGTCGGGACCGCCCGAGGCCCAGCCGCCCCTGCCCTTCGCCCAGTCGGCGAGGACGCTCACCACGGCCTGGACCACGTCGTCGGGCACCGGCCCGTCCGGGGCGCCGGGCGCCAGCATCGGGCGCAGCCGGTTGCCCCAGCCGATGTCCGAAAGCCGCCCCAACGCCCTTCCGGAGAAGGCCTGTTCACCCGCCGGGATGCGGCCCTTCAGATCGATGCCGATCGCCGCGAGCCCGGTGGGCCACATCTTGCGGGGCTCCACCTCCACGCCGGGCCGGGTCAGCTCGCCGCGCGCCTCGTCCAGCGCCATGCCCGACACGTCGGCCGTGAAGCGGGCACCCGCGCAGTTGTCGCAGCGCCCGCACGGCGCCGCCTGGTCGTCGTCGAGCTGGCGGCGCAGGAACTCCATCCGGCAGCCCGTCGTGGAGGCGTAGTCGCGCATCGCCTGCTGCTCGGCCGAACGCTGGCGGGCGACCCACGCGTACCGCTCGGCGTCGTACGTCCAGGGCCGTCCCGTGCTCGTCCAGCCGCCCTTGACCCGGTGGACCGCGCCGTCCACGTCGAGCACCTTGAGCATGGTCTCCAGACGCGTCCGCCGCAGCTCCACCAGGGGCTCAAGGGCGGGCAGCGACATCGGGCGCTCGCTGTGCGCCAGCACGTCCAGGGTGCGCCGCACCTGCTCCTCGGGCGGGAAGGCCACCGACGCGAAGTACTTCCAGATCGCCTCGTCCTCGCGGCCGGGCAGCAGCAGGACCTCCGCGTGGTCCACACCGCGGCCGGCACGGCCGACCTGCTGGTAGTAGGCGATGGGCGAGGAGGGCGAACCGAGGTGGACGACGAAGCCCAGGTCCGGCTTGTCGAAGCCCATGCCGAGCGCGGAGGTGGCGACCAGCGCCTTGACCCGGTTGGCGAGCAGGTCGTCCTCGGCCTGCTGGCGGTCCGCGTTCTCCGTCTTGCCGGTGTACGAGGCGACGGTGTGCCCGCGCCGGCGCAGATATGTGGTGATCTCCTCGGCCGCCGCGACGGTCAGCGTGTAGATGATCCCGGAGCCCGGCAGCTCGTCGAGGTGGTCGGCGAGCCAGCCCAGGCGGTGCGCCGCGTCCGGCAGTGAGACCACGTTGAGGCTGAGGCTCTCGCGGTCCAGCGGGCCGCGCAGCACCAGCGCGTCCGAGCCGCCGCCGGTGCCGAGCTGCTCGGCCACGTCCGCCGTCACACGGGCGTTCGCGGTCGCGGTGGTGGCCAACACCGGGACGCCCGGAGGCAGTTCGGCGAGCATCGTACGGAGCCTGCGGTAGTCGGGGCGGAAGTCGTGGCCCCAGTCGGAGATGCAGTGCGCCTCGTCCACCACGAGCAGGCCGGTGGCCGCGGACAGCTTCGGCAGCACGTTGTCCCGGAAGTCCGGGTTGTTGAGGCGCTCCGGCGACACCAGGAGCACGTCCACGGCGCCCGCCGCGACCTCCTCCTGCACGGTGTCCCACTCCTCGGGATTGGCCGAGTTGATCGTCCGGGCCGTGATGCCCGCCCGGGCCGCCGCGTCGACCTGGTTGCGCATCAGGGCGAGCAGCGGCGAGACGATCACGGTGGGGCCGGCGCCCTGGGCCCGCAGCAGCGCGGTCGCCACGAAGTACACCGCGGACTTGCCCCACCCGGTGCGCTGCACCACGAGCGCCCGCCGCTTGTCGGCGACCAGCGCCTCGATCGCCCGCCACTGGTCCTCGCGCAGCCGCGCGGTGCCGGTGGCGTCCCCGACCAGACGGGCGAGGACGGTATCGGCCTCGGTACGCAGTTCCGCGTTGCTCGTGTGCTCCATGCCCCCATACAACAGGACGGGTCCGACAATCGCGGACCGGAGCGTTCCCGAGCGGCCCGAGGAGCTGTGGGAGCGGGGTGGCCGGTACTTGTATGACCAGCACTTTTGTCCTGTGGACAACGTTATCCACAGGGGTGGTGGGAGCTTCGTCGCCGCGCGACCCTCGGGACATGCGAGACATCAACGAGCACGACAATTCCCACGACTCCGAGGCCCCCCAGGACTCCCGGGCCTCCCACGACTCCGAGGCCTCCCGGGCCTCCCGTGACGCCTCGGCCTCTCCTGCCCAGGACTCCGGGCTGCGGGCGCCCGGGCTTCGCGACCCGGAGCAGCCGGGGCCCGAGCCCCACCGCGCCGAGGTCCACGGGCCGCGCGAGGCCGAGGTCCACGGACCTCACGGCGCCGAGGTCCACGGGCCCAGCGGCGTCGAGGGCCGCGGACCTCGGCACTGCGGGCCCGAAACTCCCGAGCCCGCTTTCCACGACCCCGCCGCCCATGGCTCGTCCGCCGAGCCCCGGATCACCCTGCGCGGCCCGGCCGAACTGGCCGACGCGCTGCCGTACTTGCTGGGCTTCCACCCGACCGACTCGATCGTGTTGGTCGCACTGCACGGCGAGAGCGGGCGGTTCGGCGGCCGGGTCAGGGTGGGGCTGCCGGCCTCGCCGCAGGAGTGGCCCGACCTCGCCGACCAGCTCGCCGACTGCCTGGTGACCGGAAGCGAGCGGCGCGGGCCCCGGCCGGACGGCATCGTCGTCTTCCTCTGCCAGGACCCCGCGGCGGACGGTACCGGGCGCCAAGTGATGCAACGGCTGCGGCCGTTGGCCCAGCGGCTGCGCATCGCGTGCGGCAGCCTCGACGTTCCCGTACGCGAAGCGCTGTGCATCTCCGACGGCCGCTACTGGTCCTACTGCTGCCCCGACACCCGCTGCTGCCCCGCCGAGGGCAATGTGCTCGCCCTGCCGGGCACCTCCGTGATGGCGGCGGCCGCGACCTACGCGGGCATCCAAGTCCGGGGATCCTTGCGGGAGATGGAGGAACGGCTCACGCCCTGGCGGTCCCCGGCTGCGGTGGCCGAACAGGAACGAGCACTGGACGCGGCGGCCGCCGCGATGTTCCCCCGCATCCTGGGTGACGGCGACCGGCGGACCGTGGCCGACGAGACGCTGGACCTGGCGTCCCGGCTCATCCGGCGCATCGCGGACGCACCGATGCCGCCCCGCGGCACGGACGCCGCCCGCGCGGTCGGCCGGAGCTCCGGCGCGCTGCTGCTCGGGGGGAACGCGGCGGACGAGCTGGACGACGGGCTCATCGCCCACGACGAGGCGGCGGCCGTCATTCTGGGCCTCCAGGACCGTACGACCCGTGACTGGGCCGCCGAATGGATGGAGGAACCCGACGCCGGGCCCGCCCTGCGCCTGTGGCGAGCACTGGCCCGCCGCTGCGTCGGGCCGTACGGGGACCATGCTGCCGCGCTGCTCACCCTGGCCGGCTGGGTGTCCTGGTCCACCGGCGACGAACCCCACGCCCGGGTCGCCTTCGGCCTCGCGCTGCGGGCCGACCCCGACTACCGATTCGCCTATCTCCTGCATCAGGCCTGCAACCAGGGCCTCGACCCGGAGGAACTGCGCGTCTGCCTGCGGGAGGAACGCGCCGCGCGGCTCGCCGGGCCGGGCGCCCCCGCTGCGTCCGGAGCATCCGGGGTGCCCGGGGGCGGGCACTCTAGGGATGCCGCTCCTGTGGCCGAGGTGCTTTCCGCGCCGCCGGAGGCCGCTCCCTCGTCCAAGGCCACTGCGGAGTCCTCGCCCGAGGCCACTGTGGAGCCCGCGTCCGAGGCCGCCGCACCGTCGGCGGGATCCGGCGCCCGCCCGAGGTCCCGTCCCAAGCCCCGCCGCGACGTCACCGAGGCATCGCGCCACCATGGCTCCAACGGGCAGCGCCAGAAAGGGAGTTCGGGCCGCCCTGTTGGGGCCTCCCGGCCCGACACCTCCCGGCCTGACGCCTCCCGGCCTGACGCCTCCCGGCCCGACGTCGCCGGCCCCCGGCCGGAGAAGGCGCGGGTGCGGGTGCGTCGCCGGGGCGGGGAGCCGGTGGCGGAGGAGGGGACGGGGTGAGCGGTGAACGGCCGGCCGGCCCCGGGGCGGGGGCCGGGAGGGCGACCCGTCCGTGACCCGGCCGTGGCCCGGGGCGTTCACGTGGAGGGCGGCGCGGCACCGGGCACCGCATCGCGCCGACGGACGGCGGCATCCGCGCCCGGCGACCGCCCTCGTCTCCGTCGCCCGGACCGCGCAGAAGGGTACGTAATGGCGCCCACCGCACCTCCCACTCCCGGTAGCGGGGCCCCGCCGGGGCCGCTCGCGGCGAAGCCCGCCGGGCCACCCGGCGAGCTGCCCGCCGTGCACGCCGCCGTGATCTGCGTGGCCCTGCCGGGACTCGCGGTGTCGCCCGAACACGGGCAGCTCACCGGCCACGGCCTCGAAGGCTTCTACCAGCACGGTCGGCGGCTGCTGTCCCGCTGCCAGTTGAGAGTGGCGGGCCGGGACCCGATCGCCGTTCAGGGCAGGCCGATATCGGCCGACCGTGCCCGGTTCCTCGCGGTGGTGCGCACGGCATCGGACGGCGGGCCCGACCCGGAGATCACCGTCGAGCGGATCCGCCAGGCGGACGGCACCGAACGCATCACCCTGACCAGTTCCTCGGCACGGCCACTGCGGCTGCCGGTGGAGATCGCGCTCGGCAGCGACCTGGCCGACCTCGGTGCGGTCGCCGCGGGGCGCGCCGGACCCGAACTACCCGCCAGCGTGCACGACTCGGGCATGCGCTGGACCTCGGGCACCGCGCACTGCACGGTGACCGCGCAGCCGCCGCCGACCGACGCGCTGGCCTCCGCGGGGGTGCTGCGCTGGGCGGTGGAGCTGCCGCCGGGCGGCTCGTGCACGATCCAGCTGAGCATCAGGAACGGGCGGCCCGTACGACCGCCCGGTCAAGGAGCGGGCCCGCTGCCCACCCCGCAGGAGGCCAGGGCCGAGGGCGACGACCCACGGGTGGCGGCGCTGCTGCACCGCAGCATCGACGACCTGCGGGCCCTGCTGATCCGCGACCCGGCCCGCCCGTCCGATCTGTACGCGGCGGCCGGGGTCCCCTGGCGGTGCGGGCCGGCGCCCGCGGAGGCGCTGTGGGCGGCACGGATGGCGCTGCCCCTGTCCACGCGGCTCGCTGCCGCTACCCTGCGCACCCTCGCCAGGACCCAACTAACCGCCCCAGAAACGGAGTTGGGGCGCATTCCGGGCCCGTTCAGGGACGCGGGGCCCTATCTGCCCCCGGGCTGCACGGGGGTGGAGGCCACGCTCGCCTTCCCGGTCGTCCTGGCGGAGGCGCGGCGCTGGGGCCTGCCCGAGCCGGAGGTGGCCGAACTGCTGCCCGCCGCCGAGCGGTGTCTGCACTGGCTGGCAACCGCCCTCGGCGACGACGGCTACCTCGCCGAGAGCGGCCCCGTCGCCGCCGGCCTTGTGCGGGCCGAGACCCAGGCGCACCTCCACCGGGCCGCGCTGCTCGGCGCGGAGCTGCTGAGCGAGTGCGGCAGGCCGGGAGCGGACGACTGGCGGGCGCGGGCCGGGGCACTCCGGGAACGGTTCCGGGCGGAGTTCTGGCTGGACGACCTGGGGGGCGGGCGGCCCGCCGCCGCCCGTACCGCCGACGGGCGCCCGGTGCCACTGCTCGGCGCGGGCGCGGCCCATCTGCTGGACACCGGCCTGCTCGGCGGTGGGCGCCTCGCCCCCGGGTTGCTCGACAAGGTGCAGACCGAACAGCTGGCCCGGCTGCTCGGGAGCCCCGCGATGGACTCGGGGTGGGGGCTGCGCGGGCTCGCCGCCAAGGAGCCCGGATACAACCCGTTCGGACACCGGGCCGGCGCGGTGCGGGTCCACGAGAGCGCGGTCGCCGTGGCGGGCCTGGCCGCCGCCGGTTACGAGAAGGAGGCCGTCGCCCTGCTGCGGGGCGTTCTGGCCGCCTCGGAGGCCTTCGGGCACCGGCTGCCCGAGATGTACGCGGGGGAGCAGCGGACGGCGGGCGGCGTGCCCGTGCCGCATCCGGCCGCCTGCCGTCCCGCGGCGGTGGCGGCCGCGGCCGGTATCCAGCTGCTCACCGCCCTGGCCGGGATCCGTCCGGACGCGCCGGCCGGCTCGGTGGCGCTCGATCCGATGCGCTCGGCCCCGCTCGGCGCGGTCCGGCTCGCGGGCCTGAGCGTCGCGGGGGAGCCGTTCACCGTACGTGTCAGCAGGCTCGGCGTCGGCATGGTCGAGCAGGCCGCCGCGGGACTCCAGTTGGGAGGCTGAGCGCGACGGGTGCCCCGGGAGGTGTGCCGGGAGAAGAAGTGCCGGACGGTGTCGAAGGGAGTGTTTATCGTCAAGCAGACGACTATGATCGCCGCATGTCGCCCTACGACCCGTCGGCCTACCCGCCCTTCGCCGTGACCGTCGACCTGGTCGTGCTGACCGTGCGCCGCCACGCGCTCTGCGCGCTCGTGGTGCGCCGCAGGGAGCAACCGTTCCAGGGGCGCTGGGCGCTGCCCGGCGGATTCGTCCGCGACGACGAGGACCTCTCCATGGCGGCGGCCAGGGAGCTGGGCGAGGAGACGGGTCTGTGCGCCTCGGATCCGTCGGCCCCCGCGCTCGACAACGGCGCCCACCTCGAACAGCTCGCCACCTACGGCGACCCCCGGCGCGACCCCCGGATGCGGGTGGTCAGCGTGGCCCACCTCGCGCTCGCCCCCGATCTGCCCGCACCGCGCGCCGGCGGCGACGCGCACAGCGCGCGCTGGGCTCCCGTCGAGGACCTGCTGGGCCAGGAGGGCGGCTTCGGCCGCGACGGCGAACAGCCCGCGCCGCTCGCCTTCGACCACGCCCGGATCCTGGCGGACGGGGTCGAACGCGCCCGGTCGAAGATCGAGTACTCCTCGCTGGCCACCGCGTTCTGCCCGGCCGAGTTCACGGTCGGTGAGCTGCGCCGGGTCTACGAGGCGGTGTGGGGTGTCGCGCTCGACCCGCGCAACTTCCACCGCAAGGTGACCGGCACCCCGGGGTTCCTGGTCCCGGCCGGCGGCACCACGACCCGCCAGGGCGGCCGCCCCGCCCAGCTGTTCCGGGCCGGCGGCGCCACGCTCCTCAACCCGCCGATGCTGCGCCCCGAGGTCTGAAGTCACGGCCTGACGGCGCGGCCTGCGCCGCCGTCCGACACGGCGGGGCCCCCGGGGCCGCGCGCCCGACGCCGTCGCCGTCGCCAAGGGATGCCTCGATGGCGACGCCCGCTGCCGTGGCCGCACGCGTCGCCTGCCCGCCGTGGCCGTCGGCGACGCTTGCCCGCCGTGGCCGTAAGCCCGCCCGCTCGCCCTGCCGTCTTGTGCGCGGCCCTCGTCCGGCCCGACGCCGAGGCCGCGGCCATCGGGTACGCCGTGGACGTTCCTCCGGGTTCGGCCGATCGCCGTCGTACGGAGGGTGGCTGCGCTGCCGCGGCCTTGTGTGCGGGCCCGCTCGGTGGCCCGCACTTGCCGCCGCGCGGCCCCTTGCGCGCCCAAAGGCCCGACATCCGGGGCCACATCGCCCCGCCCTTGCGCCAAAAGTCCGAAATGTCGCGTTATCTTGCTCCGGTACCCGCCGTGCCGCCGAGCGGTCTCAACTACCGCGAGAGAAGCGATGCTCCAGGCAATCGGACTCACCAGCGCCCCCCGTCGAGACCTACCGCCCGCCGTGGACGACCTCACGTTCGAGGCGCGCCCCGGGCAGCTCACCGCGCTGCTCGGAGCCCCGGGCTCGGGCCGCACGACGGCCCTGCGCCTGATGCTCGAACTCGAACCGGGCCGGGGCGTGACCTACTTCCGTGGCCGCCCCCTGCACCAACTCGCCCACCCCGCCCGCGAGGTGGGCACCTTGCTCGGTGATGTGCCCGGCCATCCCGTACGCACCACGCGGGGCCAGCTCAAGCTCATGTGCGCCGTGGCCGGGGTCCCGGTGTCGCGCGCCGAGGAGATGCTGGAGGTCGTCGGCCTCTCCGGCGTCGCCGACCAGCGCCTGGGCACGCTCTCGCTCGGCATGGACCGCCGCCTCGGTCTCGCGGCCGCCCTGCTCGGCGATCCCCACACCCTCGTACTCGACGAACCGGCCGAGGGGCTCTCACCCCGCGAGAACGCCTGGCTCTACGGCCTGTTGCGCGGCCACGCCGACCATGGCGGCACCGTCCTGTGCACCTTCGCCGACCCCAAGGAGGCGGCTCGGGTCGCCGACCGCGTGGTCACCCTCGACGGCGGCCGACTCGTCGCCGACCAGGACGCCACCGCGTTCGCCCGCACCCGGCTGCGGCCGCGCGTCGCGGTCGCCACCCCGCACGCCGCCCGCCTCGGCGCCCTGGTCAGCCGTGAGGCGCGCGCCGCCCAGCGCTCGGTCGAAGTGGTCGCCGAGGACGGCAGCCACCTGTCCGTCTACGGCAGCAGCTGCGCGGAGGTCGGGGAGACGGCCTTCCGCAACGGCGTACTGCTGCACCGGCTCGCCGACGAGGTCGGGGACGCCGGCCCGAGCGTCACCGTCCCACCCCAGGAACGCCCCGAGCGGCCCCCGAGTTCCCCCTCGCTGCCCATCGCCCCGCGCCCCGCCCGCACCCCCCTGCGCCCCCTGCGTTACGAGCTGCGCAGGTTGCTGGGCGTGCGCACAACGTTCCTTCTGGCGGCGGGCGTTCTGGCTTCGTCGGCGGTGCTCGTCGTCCTGCTCGCGCGGTCCGGGCAGACCGAGCCGCCCCGGCTCCTCGCCGCCTGGCCCGCCCTGCTGCCGCTGCCGCCCGCCGCGCTCGGCGCCGGCCTGTTCGGCGCCCTCGCCTTCGGGGACGAGTACCGCTACCCGGCGCTCGCCGCCGACCGGGGCACGGTCCCGCGCCGGCTCGGCCTGCTCGTCGCCAAGCTGGTGGTGACCGCCGCGACGGCCCTGCTGCTCGCGGCCCTCGCGGTCGGCGTCGACCACCAGGCCCTGCGCCTCGTGTACGGCGCCGGCGTGATGGGCCCGGCGCGCGATTGGCTCGGCCTGGGCGCGGGTTGGGCCGCCCTCACCGTCGGCTGCGCCTGGGCCGGGCTGCTGGCCGCCGGGATCTTCCGGGCCACCAGCGCGGGCCTCGCCGCCGTGCTTGCCGTGCCCGTCGTCGTCGTACCGCTCCTGCGGAGGGCCGTGGCCGGACACTCGGTGCGGTCCGTCGCCGGCCTTCCCGACCGGCTGCGCGACCTGGCCTGGGTGCGCTGGCCGCACGCGCTCGACCACTGGCTCCTCGCCGCTCTGCACCTGGTCGCCGAACCGGTCGGAGCCGCGCTCGCACTGTCGCTGGCCGTTCTGGTCTGCGCCTATCTCCTCACCGGCCTGCGGGCCAGGGCCCGTTGGTGAGCCGCGCACGGCCATCGAGCGAGGTTCTGTCCACAACTCCCTTGGGAATGCCCGCTTCTTTCCGATAAAGCGTCAATTGCGGGGGTGGCGGTGATCACCCTTTCGTGTGCTTTTCACCAAAGACCTCAAGGGCCACGGGAGTCCCGCCGACAAAGGGTGCATGAGCACCCTTGCGCACACCATGATGACCGCCCGCACCGCCGACGCCGGCCTCGCGGCCCCGGGCGAACTCGACCGCTACCCCTACGGAGAGGCGCGTCCCTCCGACCGGATCGGCGCCCCTTCCTGGGACGGCGGGGACACCGAACTGGGCCGGGTCGGCCGGCGCGCGGCGGGCAGCCGCGGCCGTGGCCTCCACGGTCAACTCGTCCAGCAGCTCGGCCAGATGATCGTCTCCGGCGACCTCGGCGCGGACCGTCCGCTCGTCCCCGAGGAGATCGGCCAGCGCTTCGAGGTCTCCCGCACGGTCGTCCGCGAATCCCTGCGCGTGCTTGAGGCCAAGGGTCTGGTCAGTGCCCGCCCCAACGTCGGCACCCGGGTCCGCCCGGTCGCCGACTGGAACCTGCTGGACCCCGACATCATCGAGTGGCGCGCCTTCGGCCCCCAGCGTGAGGACCAGCGCCGAGAGCTGGCCGAACTGCGCTGGACCATCGAGCCGCTCGCCGCCCGCCTCGCCGCGGGGCACGGACGCGAGGACGTCCAGCAGCGCCTCGGGGACATGGTGGAGATCATGGGCCACGCCCTGGCGCAGGGTGACTCGGTCACCTTCTCGCGGGCCGATGCCGAATTCCACTCGCTCCTCATCCAGCTCGCCGGCAACCGGATGCTGGAGCACCTCTCCGGCATCGTCTCGGCCGCCCTCCAGGTGTCCGGCTCCCCGATCACCGGCTGTGACCGCCCCTCGGACGGTTCCCTCGCGCACCACGGGCGGATCGTGGACGCCCTCGCCAACGGCGACCCCATGGCGGCCGAGGCGGCCATGCGTCAACTGCTCACCGTCCACCCCGAGGTGGAGCGAGTCGTTCCCGCCCCGCGCGAGCACTGAGCTGAGCCCCGCCGCACCAGGCGTGCCGCCGGATCCCCGTAGGGGTCCGGCGGGCTCGAATGCGGGGTATCTGTCCCTTGTGGGCCCTTGGTCGCCTTTGCGGTGTGACTCGGGCCACGAAGATTGCGCGTAACACTCCTCGGAACCATGCGATGACTTAAGAGGTAACAGCCGAGGAGGGAATGCAGCGGCCACGCGTGGCGCTGTACAGCTCCGAGGTTCAGCCCGCGCCCCCGGCACATCCCCAGCCGGTGGTCGTCGGCTCCGGCCTGATCCTGGGCGGGGCCGGAAGCCGTTTTCCATCGTTTCGAGAGGTTGTTCGTGTCGGCCAGCACATCCCGTACGCTCCCGCCGGAGATCGCCGAGTCCGAGTCTGTGATGGCGCTCATCGAGCGGGGAAAGGCTGATGGACAGATCGCCGGCGATGACGTGCGTCGGGCCTTCGAAGCCGACCAGATTCCGCCGACCCAGTGGAAGAATGTTCTGCGCAGCCTCAACCAGATCCTCGAGGAAGAGGGTGTGACGCTGATGGTCAGTGCCGCGGAATCACCGAAGCGCACCCGCAAGAGCGTCGCAGCGAAGAGCCCGGCGAAGCGCACCGCCACCAAGACGGTCGCGGCCAAGACGACCGTGACCACCACCAGGACCGTCGCCGCCTCCGCGGCCCCGGCCGAGAGCGTGGACGTGTCGGCCGACGAGGCCGACGACGCCCCCAAGAAGGCCGTCGCCAAGAAGGCGGCCGTGAAGAAGACCGCCGCGAAGAAGACGGTGGCCAAGAAGACCGCGGCGAAGAAGACCGCCGCCAAGAAGGGCGACGACGAGGAAGTCGTCGAGGGCGAGGAGCTGCTTGAGGACGCCGCGCCGGGCAAGGGTGACGACGAGGAGCCCGAGGGCGAGAGCAAGGGCTTCGTCCTGTCCGACGAGGACGAGGACGACGCTCCGGCCCAGCAGGTCGCCGTCGCCGGAGCCACCGCGGACCCGGTCAAGGACTACCTGAAGCAGATCGGCAAGGTCCCGCTCCTCAACGCCGAGCAGGAGGTCGAGCTCGCCAAGCGCATCGAGGCCGGTCTGTTCGCCGAGGACAAGCTGTCCAACGCGGACAAGCTCGCCCCGAAGCTCAAGCGCGAGCTGGAGATCATCGCCGAGGACGGCCGCCGCGCCAAGAACCACCTCCTGGAGGCCAACCTCCGTCTGGTGGTCTCGCTGGCCAAGCGCTACACCGGCCGCGGCATGCTCTTCCTGGACCTCATCCAGGAGGGCAACCTCGGTCTGATCCGCGCGGTCGAGAAGTTCGACTACACCAAGGGCTACAAGTTCTCCACGTACGCCACCTGGTGGATCCGTCAGGCGATCACCCGCGCCATGGCCGACCAGGCCCGCACCATCCGTATCCCGGTGCACATGGTCGAGGTCATCAACAAGCTCGCGCGCGTCCAGCGCCAGATGCTCCAGGACCTGGGCCGTGAGCCCACCCCGGAGGAGCTGGCCAAGGAACTCGACATGACCCCGGAGAAGGTCATCGAGGTCCAGAAGTACGGCCGCGAGCCGATCTCGCTGCACACCCCCCTGGGTGAGGACGGCGACAGCGAGTTCGGTGACCTCATCGAGGACTCCGAGGCGGTCGTGCCGGCCGACGCGGTCAGCTTCACGCTCCTCCAGGAGCAGCTGCACTCGGTGCTCGACACCCTGTCCGAGCGCGAGGCGGGCGTGGTCTCCATGCGCTTCGGCCTCACCGACGGCCAGCCGAAGACGCTGGACGAGATCGGCAAGGTCTACGGCGTGACCCGCGAGCGGATCCGCCAGATCGAGTCCAAGACCATGTCGAAGCTGCGCCACCCGTCGCGTTCGCAGGTGCTGCGCGACTACCTCGACTAGTCGCGGTCGTCCCGTACGCCATCGAGGGCCCGGTCTCTTTGCGGAGGCCGGGCCCTCGTGCGTTGCAGAGGTGCGGCGGGAGGCGCCCTGAATGACGCTGGGTCTGCTTGTGTCACCGAGAGTCAGGAGACCGTATGCCCCGCTGCATCGCCCGGGCCGTCTCAGGGGCCGCTGCCCTGGGGATCATCGCACTGGGGGCGCCGCTGCCCGCGGCCGCCGACGAGGTCGTCATCGGTGGGCAGCCCGTCAAGATCTCGGACAGCCCGTGGGTGGTGGCGCTGTCCAGCCGTGACCGGTTCGGAGGTACGCGAGCGGGCCAGTTCTGCGGGGGAGTGGTGGTGGGGCCCACCACCGTCCTCACCGCGGCCCACTGCCTGCGCAGCGACGTCCTGGGTGCGGACGTGTCGAAGGTACGGGACCTCGTCGTCATCGCCGATCGCACCGAGCTGCGCTCGACGGCGGGCGAGGAGATCCCGGTGAGCGCCACCTGGACCAACCCGGGCTACGACCCGGGGACCAACGCGGGCGACCTGGCGGTGGTGACCCTGTCCCGGCCGCTGCCCGCGGCCTCCGCGATCCCGGTGGCCGCGGCGGGCGACCCGGGCTACCAGCCCGGCACCCGCGCCACGGTCTACGGCTGGGGCGACACCTCGGGCGCCGGCAGCTATCCGACGGCGCTGCGGGCGGCGCCGGTGTCCGTCCTGCCGGACGCGGCCTGTACGCGCGCCTACCCGCCGAACTCGGACGGGACGTATCAGGCGTCCACCATGGTGTGCGCAGGCGATCCCAGGGGCGGCCACGACGCTTGCCAGGGCGACAGCGGCGGGCCGCTGGTGGCCCAGGGGCGGCTCATCGGCCTGGTGTCGTGGGGCAACGGCTGCGGCCAGGCCGACAGCCCCGGGGTCTACACGCGGGTCTCGGCCATCGCACGGCCCTCGGGCAGCTAGCGGCGCGGCCCTCCGGACGTCCGGACATGAGAACGGGCGGCCACTCCCCCTGCACGGGGAGTGGCCGCCCGTCGCCGGTCCTGGACCGGCCCTGGCTCGTCGTGATGCGAGGTCTCAGCGATCCTCGTCGCCTGTGGACTCGGGCACCGCCGTGAGGCGGTCCGTCTCGTCCTGTATGTCAGCGGCGATCTTCTTCAGTTCCGGCTCGAACTTACGTCCGTGATGAGCGCAGAAGAGCAGTTCGCCGCCGCTGGTCAGGACTACGCGAAGGTAGGCCTGTGCGCCGCAGCGGTCGCAACGGTCGGCGGCCGTCAGGGGGCTCGCGGGGGTCAGAACAGTAGTCACGTCGCCTCTTCTCTAGCTCGACGAGCTGTCGTACCAGGGTCAACATCCAACCAGGCCGAAAACGTTCCCGCTCGTGGCTTTTCCTCGAAAGTTCTTGGTCAAGGTGGCTGTCTGCTGCCGGTTGGCGGCGAATGAGCCGTATTGCGGAGCTTTACGGGTTTCGCGTTGCTTGTCTTGTTTGGCCCTCCCGGCGGTTGCCGGTTGTTCATGAGGACGTGCCCGGAGCCTAAATGGTTCATGCCCGAATGGGAACGTGATATCCGCATCACCCCAACGAGGGATCGAACATGTTTGCGACGCTGGACTAGCATGAGGATTCGCGAGGGTTGCGTGACAACGGCTCTACCAGGCCTCGGTACCCTCTGACCGGCGACCGACGCCGGCCCCTTACCCATCGGGGGCGCAATTGAAATTCAGCGAGGAGCGAACTGCGTGACCGCCGAGACGTCCGTTCCGTCCACTGCGCTGCTGAGCGGGGCAGACCGCGACGGCTCCAACTACACCGCTCGGCATCTGCTCGTGCTCGAAGGCCTCGAAGCGGTCCGCAAGCGGCCCGGCATGTACATCGGGTCCACCGACAGCCGCGGCCTGATGCACTGCCTCTGGGAAATCATCGACAACTCGGTCGATGAGGCCCTGGGTGGCCACTGCGACCACATCGAAGTGATCCTGCACGACGACGCCTCCGTCGAGGTGCGGGACAACGGCCGGGGCATCCCCGTCGACGTCGAGCCCAAGACCGGGCTCTCGGGCGTCGAGGTCGTCATGACCAAGCTGCACGCCGGCGGAAAGTTCGGCGGCGGCTCCTACGCGGCCTCCGGCGGCCTGCACGGCGTGGGCGCCTCCGTGGTGAACGCGCTCTCGGCCCGCCTGGACATCGAGGTGGACCGGGGCACCACCCACTCGATCAGCTTCCGGCGCGGCGTCCCCGGCATCTTCACCGAGCAGGGGCCCGACGCACCCTTCGACCCGGGCAACGGGCTGCTCAAGGGCAAGCGCGTGCCCAAGGGCCGCACCGGCACCCGCATCCGTTACTGGGCCGACCGCCAGATCTTCCTGAAGGACGCGAAGCTGTCGCTGGACACGCTGTACCAGCGGGCGCGGCAGACGGCGTTCCTGGTGCCGGGTCTGACCATCGTGGTGCGGGACGAGCGGGGTCTTGACGGCGAGGGCAAGACGGAGGAGACGTTCCGCTTCGACGGCGGGATCAGTGAGTTCTGCGAGTACCTGGCGCAGGACAAGGCCGTGAACGACGTGCTGCGGCTGTCCGGGTCGGGGACGTTCAAGGAGACGGTCCCGGTCCTGGACGACCGCGGGCACATGACGCCGACCGAGGTCACCCGCGAGCTGGGGGTGGACATCGCGCTGCGCTGGGGGACGGGCTACGACACGAACCTGAAGTCGTTCGTGAACATCATCGCCACGCCCAAGGGCGGCACCCACGTCTCCGGGTTCGAGCGGTCGGTGACCAAGACCGTGAACGAGGTCCTGCGGTCGGTGAAGATGCTGCGGGTCGCCGAGGACGACGTCGTCAAGGACGACGCGCTCGAAGGCCTCACCGCGGTGGTCACCGTGCGGCTCGCGGAGCCGCAGTTCGAGGGCCAGACCAAGGAGGTCCTCGGTACCTCGGCCGCCAACCGGATCGTCGCGAACGTGGTCGCCAAGGAACTGAAGGCGTTCTTGACGTCGACGAAGCGGGACGACAAGCAGCAGGCCCGGTCGGTGATGGAGAAGATCGTCGCGGCCGCGCGGACCCGGATCGCGGCGCGTCAGCACAAGGAGGCGCAGCGGCGCAAGACGGCGCTGGAGTCGTCGTCGCTGCCGGCGAAGCTGGCGGACTGCCGCAGTGACGACGTGGAGCGCAGCGAGCTGTTCATCGTCGAGGGGGACTCGGCGCTGGGCACGGCGAAGCTGGCGCGGAATTCGGAGTTCCAGGCGCTGCTGCCGATCCGGGGCAAGATCCTCAACGTTCAGAAGGCGTCGGTCTCCGACATGCTGAAGAACGCCGAGTGCGGAGCGATCATCCAGGTCATAGGGGCGGGCTCGGGCCGTACCTTCGACATCGACGCGGCCCGTTACGGCAAGATCGTCCTCCTGGTGGACGCCGATGTGGACGGGGCGCACATCCGGATCCTGCTGCTGACGCTGTTCCAGCGGTACATGCGGCCGATGGTGGAGGCGGGCCGGGTGTTCGCGGCGGTGCCGCCGCTGCACCGGATCGAGCTGGTCCAGCCGAAGAAGGGCCAGGACAAGTACGTGTACACGTACTCGGACAACGAGCTGCGCAGCACGCTGCTGGAGTTCCAGCGCAAGAACGTCCGCTACAAGGACACCATCCAGCGGTACAAGGGCCTGGGCGAGATGGACGCCGACCAGCTCGCCGAGACCACGATGGATCCCCGCTTCCGTACCCTGCGGCGGATCAACATCGGTGACCTGGAGGCCTCCGAGCAGGTCTTCGACCTCCTCATGGGCAACGAGGTCGCCCCCCGCAAGGAGTTCATCACCAGCTCCGCCGCCACCCTCGACCGCTCACGCATCGACGCCTGAGACCGGTCCGCCGGGCCTGACGAGCGCCGGTCCGCGGAACTCCCCGCGGACCGGCGCTCGTCGTCTCCACCCCAGGGTGGAGAGGAGATCTCCACCCGCGTTCCACCCCTGGCTCGATGTGTCTGACCAGCCGTTTCCGTAGCGTTTTAGACGTACCGCAGGAGCCGCTCCCGGCTTCTACCCGCTTCGTCTTCTCGTCCTCCGGAGGCTTCGATGTCCGCGCTCAACGTGCTGGTGGCAGTCGCGGTGGTGGCGCTGATCCTGGTCCGCCAGGTGAAGCCGCAGCAGCTGGGCGGCTCCGGCCGCAAGTGGTGGCTGGTGCCCGCGCTGCTGGCGTTCTTCGCCGTGAAGGACGGCGGGCTCATCGACCATCAGCACCAGGTGGGATCCGCGACCCTGCTCGGCGCCGAGCTCGTGACCGGTGTGCTCATGGGCATCGGCTGGGCCCTGACGTCGCGGATATGGACCGAGTCCGACGGCACGGTGTGGTCCCGCGGCACCAAGGCCACCGCCGGGATCTGGGTCCTCGGCATAGCCCTGCGCCTCGGGCTCGCCGGCCTCGGCGCCCTGGCCGGGATCCACATGGGCACCGGCGCCATCCTGCTGGCGCTCGCCGCCTCCCTGCTCGTCCGCGGCGGCATCCTGATGTGGCGGGCCCAGCCGGCCCTCGCGTCGTACGGTGTTGCTGCCGCAAGCCCCGCCCCGCAGGTGTGGAAGGACCGCGTGTGACCCTGGAGACCTGGCGCAGCTGGCCTTCGCGGGAAGCACTGTCCCGCGAAGGCCTCACGCGTGCCAGACGCAATCTCGCCCGGGCCATCCGGGCCGTGGTGTTCGGCGCCCTGCTCTGGTCCACGTTCACCAAGGAGCGAGCGCCGGGGGACTGGGCCTGGGTCGGCGGCATCGTGCTCGTGCTCGGCTGCGCCCTGCTGGCCCGTGCGTTCTTCCGCTTCACCTACGACCACCGGCTCTGGCCCTCACTGGCCACGCTGCTGCTGGTGATGGGCGCGGCCGCCGGGGCCAGGGCCGCGGGCTGGCCGGTGCTCGCCCTGGTCATGTTCTGCGGCTGTGCGGTGACCGCACTGGAGCGGCTGCCGCTGGGAGCCGCCGTGCCCTGCACCGCGGTGGCCCTGGCGGCGTACTCCCTGGTCAACAACGACAATTGGCTGACCACCGTGGTGACCGTGGCCGGGCTCGGGCTCGCCGGATATGTGCTGCGGCTCGATGCGGAGGCCCGCGGCAGCGCGCAGCGGCTCCTGGCTCAGGAGCGGGCCGCGCGGGCCGCCGAGGCCGAGTCCGCCGCGCTCGACGAGCGGGCCAGGATCGCCCGCGAGATCCATGACGTACTGGCCCACAGCCTCTCGGCCCAGCTGGTGCACCTGGAGGCGGCGCGGCTGCTGATCGAGCGCGAGCCGCCGGGGGAGTTCCGGGAGAAGATCCTGGAACGGGTGGTGGCCGCCCGGGGCATGGCGCGCGAGGGGCTCGCCGAGACGCGGCAGGCGTTGTCCGCGCTGCGCGGTGAGATGAGCCCGGTGGAGGACTTCCTGCACACGCTGATCGAGGGGGCGGGCGTCGGCACCGGGTTCGCTCCGGGCACCGGCGTCGAGGTGGCGGGCGAACGCAGGGCGCTGCCCGCGGAGGCGTCCCAGGCCGTGCGCCGGGTGGCGCAGGAGGCCCTGACCAATGTGCGCAAGCACGCGCCGGGTGCGGCCGTCGCCGTGCGGCTCCAATACCTGCCCGACGAAGTCGCCCTGGAAGTAAGAGACTCGGGCGGACGCAACCGGGCGGGGGAGCTCGCTGTCAGTGGCGGCGGTTACGGTCTTCTGGGGATGAGGGAGCGCGCCGAACTGCTCGGCGGCACCCTGGAGGCCGGGCCGGAGGAGGAGGGCTTCGTGGTGCGACTGAGGGTGCCCGCATGACCGGGAACGGGCCCGGGGTGCCCGGTGCGGAGGCGCGGGGGACGATCAAGGTGGTCGTGGCCGACGACCAGTCCGTGGTGCGCGAGGGCATCGTGATGCTGCTGGGGCTGCTCCCCGGCATCGAGGTCATCGGCTCGGCGCGGGACGGCGAGGAGGCGATCGCCCTCACCGGCCGACTGGCGCCGGACATCGTCCTGATGGACCTGCGCATGCCGCGCTGCGACGGCGTCGAGGCGACCCGTCGCATCCGCGCCGAGTACCCCGGCACGGAGGTGGTGATCCTCACGACGTACGCGGACGACGACTCGCTCTTCCCGGCCCTGAAAGCCGGCGCGCGTGGCTATCTGACCAAGGACGCCGGGGGCGACGAGATCGTCAAGTCGATACAGGACGTGCTGGCCGGGCAGGCGGGCCTCGCCCCCTCCGTTCAGCGCCGCCTCCTGGAAAGGGTGACGGCGCCGCCGCCCGCCCCCGTCGCACCGGCGGAGCTGCCCGACGGGCTCACCGCGCGCGAGGGCGAGGTGCTGGGGCTGGTCGCGGAAGGGATGTCCAACTCCGAGATCTCCCACGCCCTGCACATCTCGACGGCCACGGTGAAGACCCACATCAACAACATCTTCGGCAAGACGGGCATGCGCGACCGTGCCCAGGCCGTGCGCTACGCCTACCGGCACGGCCTCTCCCGGCCGCCGGGCCGTTCCCACTCCTGAGGCATCTTCATCACCTGATGGGGTGACGTGGGAGGCCTAGCGGGGTCTGAGCCCTCCGGCACCCCCCATCCTTGGCACGCGGCCGAACGCGGCTGTGGGCAAGGAGAGTTGTTCGGTGGAGAAGCAGGAGGGGCGTGATCCCGCGGCGGCGCGGATCGACGACCCCTGGTACGACGCCCTGGCCTCCGGCTGGGGCGAACTGGACGGCGAGCCGGCGCCCGCGGCCGTGCCCGCCCAACAGGGCGCCGACGCGGGTGAACGCCTCAGTCCGGCGGAGATCTATCTCGAAGTGCACCGCAGCGCGGCCTTCCAGGAGGTGCGACGCCGCTACCGCCGGTTCGTCGTCCCGGCGGGCGCCGCCTTCTTCGCCTGGTACCTCGCCTATGTGATCACCGCCGTGAGCGCTCCCGGCCTCATGGCCCGTCCGGTGGCCGGTGCGGTGAACGTGGCGATGGTCGCCGGACTGGCCCAGTTCCTGTCCACCTTCCTGCTGACCTGGGCATACGCCCGCCACGCACGGCTGCGTCGGGACCGGGCCGCATTGGAGCTGCGCTGGGTGGTGTTCGAGCAGAACCAGCAGAACCTGAACCAGCAGAACCTGAACCAGCAGCACCAGCACCAGCACCAGGAGAGCCTGCACCAGGAGGTTCAGAGCCAGCCGGTGCCGAGCCGGCAGGACCTGCCCCCGCAGGACCAGCCCCCGCAGGACCGGAACGGGCGCAGTGCCCCGCCCGCTCCCGGTGTCAACGGCAGCCTGCCCGGCCAGGGCGACCAGCACGGCCGACGGGCCGAACCGGGGCGTGGAGCCCGGCGGAACGACGGACAGGGAACGACCCGGGGAGCCCACACGTGATCGTCGGCGGGGACCATCAGACTCTGGCGCTGCTGCTGTTCAGCGCGTTCGTGGCGGCCACGCTCGCCATCACCACGTGGGTGAGCCGCAACCGGCGCGGCTCCGCCGAGGAGTTCTACACCGGCGGGCGACTCTTCTCTCCCCTGGAGAATGGTTTTGCCATCGCGGGCGACTACATGTCGGCCGCCTCCTTCCTCGGCATCTCCGGGCTGATCGCCCTGTTCGGCTACGACGGGATGCTGTATTCGGTCGGCTTCCTCGTCGCCTGGCTCGTGGTGCTGTTCCTGGTCGCCGAACTGGTCCGCAACTGCGGCAAGTTCACGCTCGCCGACGTGGTCGCGGCCCGGATGAGTGAGCGCCCGGTGCGGATCGCCGCGGGAACTTCTTCGGTCACCGTGTCCGTTCTCTATCTGGTGGCGCAGATGGTCGGCGCTGGCAGCCTGGTCGCCCTGCTGCTCGGCGGCACCAGCGACGCCGCGCGGAACTGGACGGTCATCGGGGTCGGGGCCCTGATGGTGGTCTATGTGTCGCTCGGCGGGATGCGGGCCACCACCTGGATCCAGATCGTGAAGGCCGTGCTGCTCATGGCCGGCACGATCACCCTCACCGTCCTGGTGCTGCTGCGCTTCCACGGCAACATCAACGCACTGCTCGACTCGGCGGCCGACCACAGCGGCCACGGAAAGGAGTTCCTCGCACCCGGCCTCAAGTACGGCGGGGACTGGACGGCGCGGTTCGACTTCATCAGCCTGGGCCTGGCCCTGGTCCTGGGCACGGCCGGGCTGCCGCACATCCTGTCGCGCTTCTACACCGTGCCGACCGCGCGGGCGGCACGCCGTTCGGTCGTCTGGTCCATCGGGCTCATCGGCGGCTTCTATCTGATGACGATCGTGCTCGGCTTCGGCGCGGCCGCGCTGGTCGGCACGGCCCAGGTCAAGGCGTCAAACCCGGCCGGGAACACGGCTGTTGCGCTGCTCGCCTACGACCTGGGCGGCGGTGCGGGATCCACCGGCGGGACGGTCCTCTTCGCCGTCGTCGCCGCCGTCGCCTTCGCGACCATCCTCGCCGTGGTCGCGGGCATCACCCTGGCGTCCTCGGCGTCCGTCGCCCACGACCTGTACGCCTCGCTCCGTCGGCGGCACGCGAAGCAGCGCAGCGAGGTGGCGGTGGCGCGGGTGGCGTCGGTGGGGATCGGGGTGGTGGCCATCGGGCTCGGCCTGCTGGCCCGGGACCTCAATGTGGCGTTCCTGGTGGGCCTGGCCTTCGCGGTGGCTGCCTCGGCGAACCTGCCGGTGCTGCTGTACTCGTTGTTCTGGCGGAACTTCACGACGCGGGGGGCCGTGTGGTCCGTGTACGGGGGGCTGGTTCCGGCGCTTGTTCTGGTCCTGGTCTCGCCGGTCGTCTCGGGCAGCCCCGAATCGCTGTTCCCCGGCGTGGACTTCCAGTTCTTCCCGCTGCAGAACCCGGGACTTGTCTCCATTCCTCTGGGCTTCCTTGCGGGGTGGCTCGGCACGGTTACGTCTCGTGAGGTGCCGGATGAGGTGCGGCATGCGGAGACGGAGGTGCGGGCCCTGACGGGGGCGGGGGCCGCCTAGGCCCCCTTGGGCTCCGCCCCTGGCCCCGGGGGTTTCGCCCGCCCGTGCAGCGGGTTGGATCAGCTGAGCCCTGGGGCTGCGCCCCAGACCCCCTTGAGGGGCTGCGCCCCTCGAACCCCCGCAGGGGGCTCCGCCCCCTGCACCCCGGTTCGGGGCTCCGCCCCGGACCCCGTATCGCGCCTGAACGGCGCTCGTCCTCAATCGCCGGACGGGCTGGGAATGCCTGCGCTGGCCAGCACCGAGGCATTCGGGGCCACCTACAGGGGCGCGGGGAACTGCGCGAGAAGCGACCACGGTCCGCAGACGGAAACGGGGTTGGGGGCGCGGGGAACTGCGCGACCAGCCACGCACGATCCGCACCCAAGACCGCACCGAGCAATCCGCACCAAGCAAGCACCAGGCAACCCGCACCAAGCACTTCCACACCCCCGGAGGGTCTCGGGAAGGGGCGGGGTGGGGAAACCAAACCCTGAAGCGGGCGCAGGAAGCCACGCAAAAAGCGGGCTCGGCCCCCACCCGCAAGGGGGATCGGCCCCGCGCCCAAGCCAAGGCCCGCAGGGGATTGGGCCGCACTAAAACCAAGGCCCCCGCAGCCGATCGGGCCGAGCGCAAGCCAAACCCCCCCAGCCGATCGGCCCCGCGCCCAAGCCAACCCCCCAGCCGGGTCACGCCGAGCCCAAGCCAAGGCCCGCAGGGATTTGGGCCGCGCCCAAGCCAAGCCCCCGGGCCGGTTGGAAGGTGGGGCAGGGGTTCATGCCGGCCAGGCGTAGCGGTGTTCGGGGCGGCCCGTTTCGCCGTAGCGCAGGGTCAGGGACAGGCGGCCCGACTGTTCCAGGAGGCGCAGATAGCGCTGGGCCGTCGAGCGGCTCAGGCCGGTGCGGTCGGCCACCTCGTGGGCGGACAGCGGGTGATCCGCGGAGTGCAGCACCTCGCGGATCAGCTCGGCCGTCGGCACCGAGTGCCGGCTGGGTAGCCCGGTGCGCAGGGCCGCGAAGATCCGGTCGACCTGATCCTGGTCCTGGGCCGCGCACGGACCGCCGCCCGAGCCGGTCGCCCGGTCCACCGTGCGGCGCAGCGTCGCATACGAGTCGAGCTTGGCCCGCAGCCCGGCGAAGGTGAAGGGCTTGACCAGGTAGTGCAGGGCGCCGTGGCGCATCGCGGCCTGGACGGTCGCCACATCGCTCGCCGACGTCACCATGATCACGTCGCTGCGATGGCCCCGCTCCCGCATCGTGCGGACCAGGCTGAGCCCCGTCTCGTCGGGCAGGAAGTGGTCGAGCAGGACGAGATCGACCCGATGGCGTTCCAGTGCGGCCAGCGCCTGGGCGGCGCTGTGCGCACGCGCCATCACGCGGAACCCGGGAACCTTCCCGACATACGCCGCGTTGATCTCGGCGACACGGAAGTCGTCGTCCACGACCAGGACGTCGATCAAGGCGCTCTCCTCACTTCCCCCGCAGGCGG
This sequence comes from Streptomyces sp. CB01201, assembly GCF_002803085.1. GTDB lineage: Bacteria > Actinomycetota > Actinomycetes > Streptomycetales > Streptomycetaceae > Streptomyces > Streptomyces hundungensis. The sequence continues at coordinate 101,443 of NZ_NNBJ01000007.1, forward strand.
GACGGCTGCTCCCCGGCGGGACCCCGCAGTTGTATCGCGCGCAAAACGAGCACAACAGGGGTCAGCGCACAGAAGTGTGTCCAGCGCACACAAGGCTGACGTCCGGGCGCGGGCCGCGCCTACGGTCCCGCTCCATGAACATTGACACCAGCCCCGCCATCGAGCTGCGGGGTGCCGGCAAGGCGTTCCGTACGCCGTCGGGGGCGCTGCACACCGCTGTACGGAACCTCGATCTGACCGTCGGACAGGGCGAGTTCGTGGCCGTCGTGGGCCCGACCGGCTGCGGGAAGTCCACCACGCTGACCCTGGTGAGCGGCCTTGAGGAGCCCACGGAGGGCGAGGTGCTCGTGGCCGGGGAGCCGGTCGAGGGCATCGGCGACAAGGTCGGTTTCGTCTTCCAGCAGGACGCCGTCTTCCCCTGGCGCACCGTGTTGTCCAACGTCATGGCGGGCCCGCGCTTTCGTGGCGTACCGAAGGCCGAGGCGAAGGAGGCGGCGCGTGCCTGGCTGTCACGGGTCGGCCTCTCGGCCTTCGAGGACCGCTATCCGCACCAGCTCTCCGGCGGTCAGCGCAAGCGCGTCGCCCTCGCCGCGACGTTCGTCAACGACCCCCGCATCCTGCTGATGGACGAGCCGTTCTCGGCGCTCGACGTGCAGACCAGGGCCCTCATGTCGGACGAGCTCCTGGACCTGTGGTCCGGCACCGGGGCGTCCGTCGTGTTCGTCACGCACGATCTGGAGGAGTCCATCGCGCTCGCCGACCGGGTCGTCGTGATGACGGCGGGGCCCGCCACCGTGAAGCGGATCTTCGACATCGACCTGCCGCGCCCGCGCAAGGTCGAATCGGTCCGCCTGGAGCCCCGGTTCATCGAGATCTACCGGGAGATATGGGAATCCCTCGGCGAAGAGGTCCGCATCACCCGGGAGCGGGGTGCCGCCGATGTCGCCTGACACCGTCGCCGCGCTCGGGGTGAAGCCCGGAACCCGTACGCAGGAGCGTGCCCGGGCCGCCCGCACCCGCAGACTCCTCGTGCAGGGCAGCCGGGTGCTGCTGCTCGTCCTGGTCGTCGCGCTCTGGGAGGTCCTGGCCCGCGCCGGGGTCATCGACCCGTTCAACTTCTCGATGCCGTCCGCGATTTGGGACCAGATCCGGGAGTGGGGCGCCCACGGCACGGCGCAGGGGCCCCTGTGGGAACAGATCTGGTACACGCTCTACGAGGCACTGCTCGGCTGGATCCTGGGCGTGACGGCGGGGGTCGTCCTCGGCATCACGCTGGGCCGCATCCGCTTCCTGGCCGATGTCCTCGGCCCGTACATCAAGGTGCTCAACGCGATTCCGCGGATCGTGCTCGCGCCCGTCTTCCTGATCTGGTTCGGGCTCGGGCCCGCTTCGAAGATCGCCTCCGCCGTCGTCCTCGTCTTCTTCCCGGTCTTCTTCAACGCGTTCCAGGGGGCGCGCGAGGTGGACCGGAACCTGGTGAACAACGCCCGCATCCTGGGCGCGAGCAACCGCCGGGTCACCCTCCAGGTGGTCGTCCCGTCGGCCACCTCCTGGATCTTCACCAGCCTCCACGTCAGCTTCGGCTTCGCGCTGATCGGCGCGATCGTCGGCGAGTACATCGGTGCGACCAGGGGCCTGGGGCTTCTGGTGGCGGCCTCCCAGGGGACGTTCAACGCGGCCGGGGTGTACGCGGCGATGGCCATCCTCGCGGTGGTCGCGCTCTGCACCGAGGGGCTGCTCACCTTCGCCGAACGGCGGCTGTTCCGCTGGCGTCCGGCCGAGCCGGGCGCCGAGCGCTGAGACCCGCCCATTTCCTTCTCCTTCTCCGTACGCCACCCACGATCACCGGGACGTGATGATCATGCCGAGCACCCCTGCCACCCCACCGCACGACGCCAACTCGCCTGCCGCGCAAGCCCGTTCGCGACGGACCGGCGCCGTGCACCGGCTGCGCGACGCGCCGTCGGCCCTCGTGACCGGCGGGCTCTGTGTCGCCCTCCTGATGACGCTCTCCGGATGCGGCGGCCACTCCGCGTCGGACGCCAAGAGCGCGTCCGGCGCGGCCACGGTCAAGGTGATGGTCGGCGGCCTCGACAAGGTCATCTACCTGCCCGCGATGCTGACCCAGCGGCTCGGCTACTTCAAGGCCGAGGGCCTCGACGTGGAACTGCTCACCGAACCGGCCGGCGTGCAGGCCGAGACCGCGCTGATCTCGGGCGACGTCCAGGGCGCCGTCGGCTTCTACGACCACACCCTCGATCTTCAGGTCAAGGGCAAGAAGGTGGAGTCGGTGGTGCAGTTCTCGCACGCCCCCGGCGAAGTGGAGGTCGTCTCCAACCGGGCCGCGGGCAGCATCGCCTCGCCCAAGGACTTCAAGGGCAAGAAGCTCGGTGTCACCGGGCTCGGTTCCTCGACGGACTTCCTCACCAAATACCTCGCCGTGCGGGACGGGGTGAAGACGAGCGAGTTCACTCCGGTCGCGGTGGGGGCGGGGCAGACGTTCATCGCCGCGCTGAAGCAGGGCTCCATCGAGGGCGGCATGACGACCGACCCGACGGTCGCCACCCTGGTGGACCAGAAGCTGGGCAAGGTCCTGATCGACATGCGGACCCCCGAGGGCTCGCAGGAGGCCCTCGGCGGCCCGTATCCGTCCTCCAGTCTGTACATGAACGCCGACTGGGTCGACAGCCACAAGCAGACGGTCCAGAAGCTGGTCAACGCCCTGGTGAAGACGCTGCGTTGGATGTCCGCGCACAGTCCTGAGGAGATCGCGGCGAAGATGCCCGCCGACTACGCGCAGGGCGGCAAGGCCCTCTACGCCCAGTCGATCAGGAGCACCCTGCCGATGTTCACGAAGGACGGCGTCATGCCCGAGAACGGCCCGGAGACGGTCGAGAAGGTACTCAAGGCGTTCAACCCCAACCTCAAGTCCGCCAAGGTCGATCTGTCCCGGACCTTTACGACGGAATTCGTGAAGAAGGTCCCGCAAGGCTGAGCCTCGCCCCCGGCTCACCTCTGGAGCGACGCCGCCCACGCGTAGCGGTGTTCCGGCCGGCCCGTCTCGCCGTAGCGCAGGCCCAGGCGGACGCGGCCGGCCCGCTCCAGGAGTTTCAGGTAGCGCTGGGCGGTCTGCCGGCTCACCCCGGCGCGCTCGGCGATCTCCTGTGCCGAGAGCGGTCCTTCGGCCTCCTTCAGGACGCGGCGCAACAGGTCGGCCGTGGTGGGGGAGTGGCCCTTGGGGAGATCGGGTTCGGCGGGCACGGACAGGGCGCCGAAGATCCGGTCCACCTCGGCCTGTTCGGCCTCGCCGCCGCCGTCCAGGGTGCGGCGCAGCACGGCGTACGCCTCCAACTTCGCGCGCAGGCCGGCGAAGTTGAAGGGTTTCACCAGGTACTGGAGGGCGCCCTGGCGCATCGCCGCCTGCACGGTGGCGATGTCCCGGGCCGCCGTCACCATGATCACGTCGGTCTGGTGGCCGAGACCGCGCAGCTTCCGTACGAAGGCCAGGCCGTTCTCGTCGGGCAGATAGTGGTCGAGGAGGACCAGGTCCACCGGGCGCTCGGTGATCCGGGCGAGCGCCTCCGCGGCCGAATGCGCCTGGGCGACCACCCTGAATCCGGGAACCTTCCTGGTGTAGGCGGCATTGATGTCGGCGACCCTGGGGTCGTCGTCCACCACCAGTACGTCGATCGAGGCCTGCCCGGTCATCGGCTCTCCTCGGCGAGCGTGCCCCGGCCTCGGTCCCGGCCCTGGCCCGGCTCGGGCACCTCGCCCGGTGCGTCGCCCGGCAGGCCGCCGGGCCCATCACCCGCCGCGGCGCCCGGACCGGCGCACGGCACCTCGCCCGACGCCTCGCCCGACGCCTCTCCCAGTGCCTCGCTCAGCGCGTCCGGCAGCACCACGGTGAACTCCGCGCCGCCCTCGGGGCTCGTCCCGACCCGGGCGCTGCCGCCCATCCGCTCGGCGAAGCGGCCGACCAGGGCGAGGCCCAGGCCGCGCTTGCCGTGCGCGGGCGGCTCCTTCGTCGTCCATCCTTCGGTGAAGACCAGCTCGCGCAGGGCCGCGGGAATGCCGGGGCCGTTGTCGCGGACGCGCAGGACGACCGTGCGTCCGCGGGCGTGCAGCTCGACCTCTACCGCGGCGCCGGGCGTTCCGGCCGTCGCGTCGAGCGCGTTGTCGACGAGGTTTCCGGTGACCGTGACCAGGCCGCGCGGATCGACGAGCCGGTCGGGCAGACCGGTGGCCGGGGACAGGCTCAGCGCCACCCCGCGCTCGGCCGCGACGGTCGCCTTGCCGACCAGGACCGCGGCGAGCAGCGGGTCCCTGACCTTCTCGGTGACCTGCTCGGCCGTCGCCCGGTGCACCCCGACGACCTCGGTGATGAACTCGACGGCCTCCTCGTACAGCTCCAGTTCGAGCAGCCCGAGCAGGGTGTGCAGCCGGTTGGCGTGCTCGTGGTCCTGGGCGCGCAGCGCGTCGATCAGGCCGCGCGTCGAGTCCAACTCCCGTCCCAGGCGCTCCAGTTCGGTGCGGTCGCGCAGGGTGGCGACGGCGCCCCCGTCCTCGGTCGGCATCCGGTTGGCGACGAGCACGCGGTGGCCGCGCACGGTCAGCAGGTCGGTGCCCTCGGCCCGGCCCGCCAGCACATCGGTCGTGCGGCCCGCTCCGAGCACCTCGTCCAGGGCCCGGCCCCGGGCCTCGGGACCGACGCCGAGCAGGCGCATCGCCTCGTCGTTGAGCAGCCTGACCCGGCCGGCGCGGTCGAGCGCCACCACGCCCTCGCGGATGGAGTGCAGCATCGCCTCGCGCTCCGCGAGCAGCCCCGAGATATCGGAGAACGCCAGGTCGCGGGTCTGCCTGTGGACGCGCCGCGCGATCAGATACGCGGCGAGTGCGCCCACCGCGAGCGCGCCGCCCGCGTACGCGAGCAGGCCCGGGATGGCATGCAGGAGCCTGGCCCGCACGCTGTCGTACTCGATGCCCACCGAGACGGCGCCCACGATCGTGCCGTCGGCCCGGCGCAGCGGGACCTTGCCGCGGGCCGAGCGGCCCAGGGTGCCGTTGTCGATCTCCCTGACGTCGTGCCCGGCCAGTACGTCGTCCGGGTCGGTGGAGACGACCCGGCCCAGTTCGGCGAGGTCGGGGTGCGACCAGCGGACCCCGTGGGTGTCCATGACGACCACGTACTCGGCACCGGTCGCCTGCCGGATCCGCTCCGCCTCCCGCTGCACCGGCCCCTCGGGGGACGGCCGTGAGGTGAGCAGGTCCTCGGTGATCCGGGGCTGGGCGGCGGTGGCCGCCGCGATGGCGAAGGCGCGCTGCATGGCCTGGTCGTCGAGCTGGGCGCTGAGCGGGGCGAGGAACAGCCCGGTCGCGAGGACGGCGACCCCGGCGGCGACGGCCAGCTGCATCAGCAGCACCTGCGAGAACACCCGCCGGGGCCAGCCGAGGCGCAGCCGGCGCACGGCGGTCCTGGGCGGTGGGGCGGTCATGGACAGGCACGTTAGACGGCCCCGCTCGCATCCCGAAATCCCCGGCGGCCCACCGGTTCCGGCCGACGAAAATCGCTTGCGTTGTTTGCGGATATCTTGCGGGCGCCTGTCGTGACGGCGAGAAAACCGCAGCATGCGCGATGACAGGGAGGAAAGCGATCGTTCCGGTTCCCCGGACGGCCGGGGGCCGGGATATTCCGGGGTGGTTGCGGGGATGGACGCGCTAACACATCTCTGCAACTCTCTCACCGCTCAGCGCAAATTATGGAGTTCTTCCGTGCAGAAACCCTAGTCGCGCAGATCGGGGATACATGAGAACGCACCGTTGGAGAGGGCGAACCCGGATGAGGGTGCTCGCCGGGACACTCGCCACCAGCCTGTTCATGATCGGTTGGCCCGCGCTCACCGCCTCGGCGGCCGGCGGTCCGGACCTGGCCGCCGGAAAGCCCGCGGCGGCCTCCGGCGCGAACGGCGCCTATGTCGCCAAGAACGTCACCGACGGGGACCAGTCCACCTACTGGGAGAGCGCCGGCAGTTCCTTCCCGCAGTGGGTGCAGGCCGACCTCGGCGGCACGAACAGCATCGACGAGGTCGTCCTGAAGCTCCCCGCCGGCTGGGGCGACCGCAAGGAGACCCTGTCCGTGCAGGGCAGCGCGGACGGCACCACCTTCAGCACGCTGGTGGGCTCCACCGCGTACAGCTTCGCGCAGGCCTCGGCGAACACGGTGAAGATAGGCTTCGCCGCCGCTCAGGCCCGCTTCGTACGCATCGACATCACGGCGAACACCGGCTGGCAGGCAGCCCAGCTCTCCGCCCTGGAAGTCCACGCGGCCGCCGGGTCGGGCAGTACCAACCTCGCCCTCGGCAAGACCCTCACCGCGAGCAGCAGCACCCAGAACTACACGGCGGCCAACGCCAACGACGGCAACAAGGCGAGCTACTGGGAGAGCGCCAACAACGCCTTCCCGCAGTGGATCCAGGCCGACCTCGGCGCGACCGTGCCGGTCGACAAGGTGGTGCTCAAGCTGCCGGACGGCTGGGGCGCGCGCACCCAGACCCTCAAACTCCAGGGCAGCGTCAACGGCACCGACTTCACCGATCTGACCGCCTCGCAGGGGTACGACTTCACCGCCGGCAACGGTCTCACCGTGCCGATCGCGTTCAACGCGGTCACCACGCGCTACGTCCGGGCACTGATCACCGCCAACACCGCCCAGCCCGGCGGCCAGCTCTCCGAGCTGGAGATCTACGGGCCCACGAGCGGTGACACCCAGCCGCCGACCGCACCCAAGAACCTGGCCTACACCGAGCCCGGCACCGGCCAGATCAAGCTGACCTGGGACGCGGCCACCGACAACACCGCCGTCACCGGCTACGACGTCTACGCCAACGGCGAGCTGCGCACCAGCGTGGCCGGCAACGTCACCACGTACACCGACAGCCAGCCGGCGAGCGCCACGGTCGCCTACTACGTGCGGGCCAAGGACGCGGCGGGCAACCAGTCGCCGAACAGCAACACCGTCACCCGCAAGGGCAGTTCGGGCGACACCCAGGCGCCGACCGCGCCCGGCTCGCTCGCCTACACCGAGCCGGCCGCCGGACAGATCAAGCTCACCTGGACGGCCTCCAGCGACAACGTGGGCGTCAGCGGCTACGACATCTACGCCAACAACCAGCTGCTCAAGAGCGTGGCGGGCGATGTCACCACGTACACCGACAGCCAGCCGGCCACGGTGACCGTCTCCTACTACGTGCGGGCCAAGGACGCGGCCGGAAACCAGTCCGGTGCCAGCAACACCGTGACGCGCAACGGGACGTCGAGCGGTGACGGATCCAACCTGGCGGTCGGCAAGCCGATCACGGCCTCCTCGTCCACCTTCACGTATCTCGCCGAGAACGCCGACGACAACAACACGGCGACCTACTGGGAGAGCGCGGCGGGCGGCTACCCGAGCACCCTCACCGTGAAGCTCGGCGCCAACGCGGACACCAACACCGTGGTCCTGAAGCTCAACCCGGACAGCAGCTGGGGCAGGCGCACCCAGAACATCGAGGTGCTCGGGCGCGAGCAGAGCGCGTCCGGGTACACCTCCCTGGTCGCGGCCAAGGACTACACCTTCGATCCGGCGGCCGGGAACACGGTGGCCATCCCGGTCACGGCGCGCGTCGCGGACGTCCAGCTCAAGTTCACCTCCAACACCGGGGCGACGGGCGGCCAGATCGCCGAGTTCCAGGTCGTCGGCGTGCCCTCGCCCAATCCGGACCTGGAGGTCACCGCGCTGACGGCGGCGCCCGCCGCGCCGGTCGAGTCGGACGCCGTGACGCTCTCGGCGACCGTGCACAACAAGGGGACCAGCGCCTCGCCCGCGACCACCGTCGCCTTCCAGCTCGGCGGCTCCACGGCGGCCACCGCGAACGTCGGCGCCCTCGCCGCCGGCGCCTCGCAGACGGGAGCGCCTCGATCGGCACGCACGACGCGGGAACCTATCCGCTGAGCGCGGTCGTTGATCCGGACAACACCGTCATCGAGCAGAACGACACCAACAACAGCTTCACGGGCAGCCCCCTGGTCATCAAGCCGGTCGACTCCTCCGACCTGATCGCCTCCGGGGTCAACTGGACGCCGAGCGCCCCCTCGGCAGGCCAGGCCGTCACCTTCTCCGTGACGCTGAAGAACCAGGGCACGATCGCCTCGGCCGGCGGCGACCACGCCATCACGCTCACCCTGCTCGACGACAAGGGCGCCACGGTCAAGACCCTCACCGGCGCGTACACGGGGACGCTGGCGCCCGGTGCCACCGCCGCCCCGGTGAGCCTCGGCGGCTGGACGGCCGCCAACGGGAAGTACACGGCGAAGGTGGTGATCGCGGACGACGCCAACGAACTTCCGGTCAAGCGCGCCAACAACACCAGCCAGCAGGCGTTCTTCGTCGGGCGCGGCGCCAACATGCCGTACGACACCTATGAGGCGGAGGACGGGGTGACCGGCGGCGGCGCCCAGGTCATCGGGCCCAACCGCACCATCGGCGACCTCGCGGGCGAGGCGTCGGGCCGCAAGGCAGTCACCCTCAACTCCACCGGAAACTATGTGCAGTTCACGACCCGGGCCGACACCAACAGCCTGGTGACGCGCTTCTCCATCCCGGACTCGGCGGGCGGCGGCGGCACCAGCGCCAACCTGGACATCTACGTCGACGGCGTCTTCCGCAAGGCCATCGACCTCAGCTCGAAGTACATGTGGCAGTACGGCGCCGAGGCGAGCCCCAACAACTCGCCAGGCTCCGGGGGACCGCGCCACATCTACGACGAGGCCAACGTGCTGCTCGGCGACACCGTGAAGGCGGGCAGCACCATCCGCCTCCAGAAGGACGCCGCGAACACCTCCACGTACGCGATCGACTTCATCAACCTGGAGCAGGTCACCCAGGTACCCAACCCCGATCCGGCGGCCTATGCGGTGCCCGCCGGCACCGCGCAGCAGGACGTGCAGAACGCGCTGGACAAGGTGCGGATGGACACCACGGGCAAGCTCGTCGGCGTCTATCTGCCGCCCGGCACCTACACCACCAGCAACAAGTTCCAGGTCTACGGCAAGGCCGTGAAGCTGGTCGGCGCCGGCCCCTGGTTCACCCGCTTCGCCACCCCGCCCGACCAGGAGAACACCGACGCCGGCTTCGACGTCCAGTCCTCCGCCAACGGCTCCTCCTTCACCGGGTTCGGCTTCTTCGGCAACTACACCTCCCGCAACGACGGCCCCGGCAAGGTCTTCAACTGGTCGAACGTCGCCAACATGACGATCGACAACGTGTGGGTCGAGCACATGATGTGCCTGTACTGGGGCACCAACACCGACCACATCACCATCAAGAACACCCGGGTCCGCGACCTGTACGCGGACGGGATCAACCTCACCAACGGCAGCAGCGACAACACCATCAGCAATGTCGAGGCCCGCTCCACCGGCGACGACAGCTTCGCCCTGTTCCCCGCCACCGACATCAACAACGCGGACGAGACCGGCAACGTCTTCGAGAACCTCAGCGCCCTGCTCACCTGGCGGGCCGCGGGATTCGCCGTCTACGGAGGCACCGCCAACACCTTCCGCAACCTGTACGCGGCGGACATGCTGACGTACCCCGGACTGACCATCGGCACGCTGAAGTTCGGCTCCATCCCGGCCCTCGGCTTCGGGACGGATCCGACCACCTTCCAGGGCATATCGCTGGTCCGATCCGGCGGCCACTTCTGGGGCGCGCAGGCGTTCGGCGCGCTGTGGATGTACTCCGCGGAGTACGAGTTCCAGGGGATCCGCATCACCGACCTCGACATCACCGACCCGACGTACTCGGGAATCATGTTCCAGACGAAGTACAACGGCAGCACGCCGCTCAATCCCATCAAGGACAGCGTGCTCACCCATGTGAGCATCAGCGGGGCGAAGAGGAGCGGGGACGCCTTCGACGCCAAGTCCGGCATCGGGATCTGGGCCAATGAGCTGCCCGAGCCGGGCCAGGGGCCCGCCGTCGGCGAGGTCACGTTCAACGACCTCAAGCTGAGCGGCAACGCGCAGGACATCAGGAACACCACCTCCACCTTCAAGATCAACACGAACCCGTAACGGAGGCCGCCACGGCAGCCGCCCCGGGGCTCCCGGGGCGGCCTGCCGCATGCCCGCGGACCGGTCCCGGCCGCGTGTGCACTTCGGCCCGTCATCAACGCAAACCGCTTGCATGGCTTGCGCTAGTCTTGCGCTCATGACGCGACGACTTGCTCAGGTGGCGAAGAAGGTTGGAGTCAGCGAGGCCACGGTCAGCCGGGTGCTCAACGGCAAACCGGGAGTCTCCGAATCCACCCGGCAGGCCGTGCTCACGGCACTCGACGTACTCGGCTACGAGCGCCCCACCCAGCTGCGCGGCGAACGCGCGCGCCTGGTCGGCCTCGTCCTGCCCGAGCTCCAGAACCCCATCTTCCCGGCGTTCGCCGAAGTCATCGGCGGAGCCCTCGCCCAGCAGGGCCTGACCCCGGTCCTGTGCACCCAGACCAAGGGCGGTGTCTCGGAGGCGGACTACGTCGACCTGCTCCTCCAGCAGCAGGTCTCCGGCGTCGTCTTCGCGGGCGGGCTCTTCGCGCAGATGGAGGCCCCGCACGGGCACTACCAGCAGCTCGCCGACCGCAAGGTGCCGGTCGTGCTCATCAACGCGGCCATCGAGCACCTCGACTTCCCCGTGGTGGCCTGCGACGACGCGGTGGCGATGGAACAGGCCTGGCGCCACCTCGCCTCCCTCGGCCACCAGCGCATCGGCCTGGTGCTCGGACCGCCCGACCACGTCCCCTCGCGCCGCAAGCTGGACGCGGCCCGCGCGCTCGCCGCGACGGCGGGAACCGACTTCGCCGAGGACCGCGTCGAGCGCGCGATGTTCTCCCTGGAGGGCGGCCAGGCCGCGACCTCCCGGCTCCTGGAGCGCGGCGTGACGGGCATCATCTGCGCCAGCGACCCGCTCGCCCTCGGCGCCGTACGGGCCGCCCGCAGGCGCGGCCTCGACGTGCCCCGGGACGTCTCCGTGGTGGGCTACGACGACTCCGCGTTCATGAACTGCACCGAGCCCCCGCTGACCACCGTGCGCCAGCCCATCGAGGCGATGGGCCGGGCCGCCGTCGAGCTGCTCTCCGCGCAGATCCAGGGCGGCGTGGTGCCCCCGGGCGAGCTCCTCTTCGAGCCCGAACTCGTGGTGCGCGGCTCGACCGCACAGGTGCCGCGCTGACCGTTTGCGTGTAGCTGTCATCCAGCGCGCCGGGCGATGCGGCCCGGCGCGCTGTTGCATGCGCCCCGGACGCCTCTTGCGTACAACGAACTGTCGAAGTTTTACGAAATCGGCGCGAGATATTGCGCAGTTGTGGCGCCGGTGGTTGAGTGTGCCGCGCCCCGCTGCCGTCAGCGACGGGCCTTCCACGCTCCTCCCGAAGGGGTCCTCCGATGAGACGCACCTCGTTCAGCCCCGCACGACAGATACGCCGCGGCGCCGTCGGCGCCCTGGCCGGCGCCCTCGCCCTCACCGCCCTCGCCGCCTGCGGAACCAGCAGCAGCGACAGCGGCAACGGCGACAGCAAGCCCGGCACCGGATCGAGTGACCCCGCGGCCCCGCTCGACCCGAAGACCAAGGTGGACCTCACCATCGACTGCATGCCGCCGGCCGCGAAGGCCGCCGAGCTGAAGGAGTGGAAGCAGGACGTCGCGACGTTCAACCAGACGTACCCGAACGTCAAGATCATCGGTAAGTCGACACCCGGACAGTGCGAGGAGCCCCCGCGCTTCACCGCCGCGCTGAAGGCGAAGTCCCAACCCGACGTCTTCTACTCGTACTTCACCGATCTCCAGCAGGTCCTGGACAACAACGGCGCCGCCGACATCTCGGCCTACGTCACCGACAAGTCCGTCCCCGCCCTGAACAGCATCGACCCGGCCGTGATGGGGGTGTACAAGAAGGACGGCAAGATGTACGGCCTGCCCACCAGCAATTACCAGATGGGCATCATGATCAACCGGAAGCTGTTCAAGCAGGCTGGGCTCGACCCCGACAAGCCGCCCACCACCTGGGAGGAGGTCCGCACCGACTCGCAGGCGATCGCCAGACTCGGGAACGGCGTCTACGGCTACGGCGACTACAGCGCCGAGAACACCGGCGGCTGGCACTTCACCGCCGCGGTGTACAGCCTCGGCGGCGATGTGGTCGGCAGCGACGGCAAGGCCGCCTTCGACAACGCCACCGGCAAGCAGGTCCTCCAGCAGCTGCACGACATGCGCTGGACCGATCAGAGCATGAGCAAGACCCAGCTTCTGAAGTGGGGCGACCTCCAGAAGCAGATCACCGCCGACAAGCTCGGCATGTTCCTGGCCGCACCCGACGACATCGCGTACATGGTCCAGCAACTCGGCGCCAAGTACGAGAACTTCGGCATGGGCCCGATCCCCGGCGGCAAGGCCACGCTCACCGGCGGCAACGGCTACATGATCAAGCAGGGCAGCTCGCCCGACAAGATCAAGGCCGCGATCGCCTGGCTCAACTTCAAGAACCTCAGCCCCGGCAAGGGCCAGTTCGAGTGGGCCCGTACCAAGGCCGACCAGCTGCCCGTCGGAGTGCCGCAGCCCAACTTCTTCACCGGTGACGTCAAGGCCGCCGACCTCAAGTCGCGCACCGACAACGCCACCATGCCGGTCGCCAACTTCGCGCCGTACCTCGCCAACCCGATCCCGGGCAAGGCCGAGCCGCCGAAGGCGCAGGAGGTCTACAAGGTCCTCGACAACGCGATGTCCGCGGTGCTCACCAACAAGGACGCCGACATCGCCAAGCTGCTCTCGACCGCCCAGACGCAGGTCGACCAGGTCCTGGCGAACCAGTAGCGCGCACGGCGGCAGGGGCCGGAGTCACACCCTCCGGCCCCGCCCGCCCCGGATTCAGGAGTGACGATGTCGGCCTCCACACTGCCCACCCGGGAAGCGACCCGGCCGCACCCGGGCGCCGAGCTGCCCAGGCAGAGCGGATTCGCCCGAGCGCTGCGGCGCAACCTCACCGCGCACGGCTTCCTGATCGGCGCCGTGCTCTGCTTCGCGTTCTTCTCCTGGTACCCGATGGTGCGGGAGTTCCTGCTCGCCTTCCAGAAGACGAAGGACGGCCGCACCACCTGGGCCGGCTGGTCCAACCTCTCCTACGTCTTCCACGACCCGGCGTTCTGGCAGGCCTGGCGCAACACGCTGCTCTTCACCGGCCTCGCCCTGATCCTCGGCTTCGTGCTGCCGTTCCTGGTGGCCGTGCTGCTCAATGAATTCCGGCACGGCCAGGGCTACTTGAGGCTCCTCGTCTACCTCCCGGTGATGCTCCCGCCGGTCGCCTCGGTGCTGCTCTTCAAGTACTTCTACGACCCCGGGTACGGCCTGTTCAACCGGATCTTCGAGCTGTTCGGGCTGCCCGCGCAGCAGTGGCTCCAGTCCACCGACACCGCGATGCTGTCGGTGGTGATCGCCGCGACCTGGATGAACATGGGCAGCGCCACCCTCGTCTACCTCGCCGCCCTCCAGGGCATACCCGGCGAGCTGTACGAGGCCGCCGAACTCGACGGCGCCGGGCTGCTGCGCAAGATCTGGCACGTCACCGTGCCGCAGACCCGGCTCGTGCTCTCGCTGATGTTCCTGATGCAGATCATCGCGACGATGCAGGTCTTCACCGAGCCGTTCCTGCTCACCAACGGCGCGGGCCCCGAGGGCTCCACGACGACGGTGGTCTACCTCATCTACCAGTACGCCTTCAACTTCAACAACTACGGCGGCGCCGCTGCCCTCGGCCTGTGCCTGCTCGTCCTGCTCGCCGGCTTCTCGGCGATGTACGTGCGCCTGAGCCGGGACAGCGACGGCTAGCTCCGCCGGACGTGAGGGTTTCGGCTGCGGGCCGTCCGGGGCCGGTCGCGCAGTTCCCCGCGCCCCTTGGGGGCACGCGGCACCTCGTCGGACCCCCGTGCGCCCCCTCCGCAGCAAGACGACTGGAACACGGACTGAGGACCCCATGTCGACACGCACACTCATCTCACCGGCCACCCTCGGCCGCACCCGGGGCAAGGTCGTCTACTGGACCGTCTTCGGCCTCGTCATGCTCCTGTTCACCCTCGTCTTCGTCGGGCCGCTGTACTGGATGGCCGTCAACGGGCTGAAATCCACGGAGGAGTTCACCCGCATCCCGCCGACCCTGGTCCCGCACGGCGTGCACACCGACAACTTCAGCAACGCCTGGCGCGTGACGGACTTCGCCAAGCTGCTGCTCAACACGCTCTGGTACGCGTTCGGCGCGCTCGCCTTCCAGCTCGTCCTCGACGTGGCCGCCGCCTACTCGCTGTCCAAGCTGCGGCCGGTGTTCGGCAAGGCGATCCTCGGCATGATGCTGGCCACCCTCATGATCCCGGCCGCCGTCCTGGTCGTACCGCAGTACCTGACCGTGCTCGACGTGCCGATCTTCAAGCGGAACCTGCTCAACACCCCGTGGGCGATCTGGCTGCCGTCCGTCACCAACGCCTTCAACATCTTCCTGCTCAAGCGGTTCTTCGACTCGATCCCGCGCGAGCTCCTGGACGCCGCGTCCATCGACGGGGCCTCACCGCTGCGCACCCTGCGCTCGGTGGTGCTGCCCATCTCCCGGCCGATCCTGGGCGTCGTCTCCATCTTCGCGGTGGTCGGCGTCTGGAAGGACTTCCTCTGGCCGATGCTCACCCTGCCCGACCCCGCCAAGCAGACCCTCAACGTGGGCATCTACTCGCTCGCCCAGGGCGTCCCCGAGAACTGGCTCACGGCCGCCCTCGCCATGGCGTCGATCCCCACCCTGCTCATCTTCATCGTGTTCCAGCGCAACATCATGAGCGGTCTCACCGCGGGCGGCCTCAAGGGCTGACGCCCGCAACCGCCCACCCCGCACTCCGCCGCCGGCCCCACCCACCATGCCCCCGCTGAACGACGGGGCCGGCGGCGGGACCCCACCTGCCCGAAAGGACCGTCACGTGGCAGCCCACACAAGCGACGACTGGTGGCGCTCGGCCGCCATCTACCAGGTCTACGTACGCAGCTTCGCCGACGGAGACGGCGACGGCACCGGCGATCTCGCGGGCGTCCGGGCGAAGCTGCCCTACCTCGCCGAACTGGGCGTCGACGCCCTGTGGTTCACGCCCTGGTACCTCTCCCCGCTCGCCGACGGCGGCTACGACGTGGCGGACTACCGGGCCATCGACCCCGCGTTCGGCACCATGGCCGAGGCCGAGAAGCTGATCGTCGAGGCACGCGGGCTCGGCATCCGCACCATCGTCGACATCGTGCCCAACCACCTGTCGGACCAGCACCCCTGGTTCCGGGCGGCGCTGGCCGCCGGACCCGGCAGCCCCGAACGGGAGCTCTTCCACTTCCGGCCCGGCCGCGGCGAACACGGCGAACTGCCGCCCAACGCCTGGCCGTCGCAGTTCGCGGGCGAGACCTGGACCCGGGTCGAGGACGGCGAGTGGTACCTGCATCTGTTCACCCCCCAGCAGCCCGACCTCAACTGGGCCCACCCGGCGGTCCGCCGGGAGCACGAGGACGTGCTGCGGTTCTGGTTCGAGCGGGGCGTGGCCGGCGTACGGATCGACTCGGCGGCGCTGCTCGCCAAGGACCCCGAATTGCCCGAGTTCGTCGAGGGCACCGACCGCCACCCCTACATCGACCGCGACGAACTCCACGACGTCTACCGCTCCTGGCGGGCGGTGGCCGACGAGTACGGGGCGGTGTTCGTCGGCGAGGTGTGGCTGCCCGACAGCGAGCGCTTCGCCCGCTATCTGCGCCCCGACGAGCTGCACACCGCCTTCAACTTCACCTTCCTGACGTGCCCTTGGGACGCGGCGCGGCTGCGCGCCTCCATCGACGACACGCTCGCCGAGCACGCCCCGGTCGGCGCGCCCGCCACCTGGGTGCTGTGCAACCACGACGTGACCCGCACGGTCACCCGCTACGGCCGTACCGACACCGGCTTCGACTTCGCCGCCAAGCGCTTCGGCACCCCCACCGACCTGGACCTCGGCACCCGCAGGGCGCGCGCCGCGGCCCTGCTCTCGCTCGCCCTGCCCGGCTCGGTCTACCTCTACCAGGGCGAGGAACTGGGCCTGCCCGAGGCCGACATCCCGCTCGACCGCATCCAGGACCCGATGCACTTCCGGTCCGGCGGGGTGGACCCGGGCCGGGACGGCTGCCGCGTTCCGCTGCCCTGGACGGCCGAGCCATGGGCCACGCCCTGGCTGCCGCAGCCCGGCGACTGGGCGCGCTACGCCGCCGACCGGCAGGGCGGCGACCCGTCCTCCATGCTCGCCCTCTACCGCCGCGCCCTGCTCCTGCGGCGCAGCCAACCAGGCTTCGGCGACGGCGGGTTGACGTGGCTGGAGGCTCCGGAGGGGGTGCTCGCCTTCGCCCGCGAGGACGGTCTGTGCTGTGTGGTCAACCTCGCCGCCGAGCCGGTCCCGCTGCCCGCCCACCGCGCCCTGCTCCTCGCGAGCGGCCCACTGGCCGACGGGCTGCTGCCCCAGGACACAGCGGTGTGGCTGCGCGCCTGACCGCTGTTCGCACGATGTCCGATCCCGTGCCACTCCGAGGTCCGAGGAAGGAATCTGCGCTTCCGCCCCACGAATCCCCGCTTCCACCCCACGAAGGAAGGACTGTCATGGGCATGATTAGAGCCGCGATCGGTGCCGCACCCCAGGAGCCCCCACCACCGCCGACCGCGCCCGTCCGGCGCACCTCGTCCGCCGGGCGGGCCGCCGCCGCGGTCGCGGCGCTCGCCTGTGTCCTCGCGCTCGGCGCGGTCGGACTGGGCGGCGGCGCCTCCGCGTCGGCCGCCGAGTCCGCCCCGCTGTCCCCGCTGGCCGTCGCCGGGCGCGGCGCCACCGTGCCGTTCACCGAGCTGGAGGCGGAGGCCGCCGCCACCAACGGCACGGTGATCGGCCCCGACCGCACCTACACCTCGCTGCCCTCGGAGGCCTCGGGCCGCAGCGCGGTGCGGCTGGACGCGGCCGGCCAGTACGTCGAGTTCACCCTCACCGCGCCCGCCAACGCCGTGGACATCCGCTACAGCGTCCCGGACAACGCGGCCGGCACCGGCATCAGCGCACCGGTCGAGCTCAGCTCGGGCGGGACCAAGCTGAAGGACCTCACCTTCACCTCCAAGTACGGCTGGTTCTACGGGAGTTACCCCTTCCAGAACCAGCCGGGCGACAAGCCGCACCACTTCTACGACGAGACCCGCACCCTCTTCGGCAAGACCCTGCCCGCGGGCTCGAAGGTCCGGGTCACCCTGCCCTCCACCAGCGCGACCCCCTGGGCCGTGGTCGACCTCGCCGACTTCGAGCTCGTCCCGGACCCGATCGCCCGCCCCGCGGGCTCGCTCTCGGTGACGGACTACGGGGCGGACGCGAGCGGCGCCGCCGACTCGACCTCCGCCTTCCAGCAGGCGGTCGACGCGGGCAAGGCACAGGGCAAGGCGGTCTACATCCCGTCCGGCACCTTCAAGCTCACCGACCATGTGGTGGTCGACCAGGTGACGCTGGCCGGGGCCGGCCCCTGGTACTCGGTGCTCACGGGCCGCAGCTCCACCGACCGCACCCGGGCCGCCGGGATCTACGGCAAGTACGTGAGCGGCGGCGGCTACAAGGGCGGCATCCGCCCCTACGAGTCGGGCGGGCCCAGCCGCAATGTCGTCCTGAAGGACTTCGCGCTGATCGGCGAGATCACCGAGCGCGTGGACGAGGACCAGGTCAACGGGATCGGCGGGGCGCTCAGCAACTCCACCGTCGACGATGTGTGGCTCCAGCACACCAAGGTCGGGGCCTGGATGGACGGCCCCATGGACGACTTCCACATCAAGAACAGCCGGATCCTGGACCAGACGGCCGACGGCGTCAACTTCCACTGGGGGGTGACCCATTCATCGGTGGAGAACACCTTCCTGCGCAACACCGGTGACGACGGGCTCGCCATGTGGTCCGACACCGTGACCGACGCCAACAACACGTTCAAGAACAACACCGTGGTGGCGCCCGTCCTCGCCAACAACATCGCGCTGTACGGCGGCAGGGACAACGCGGCGACCGACAACGTGGTCGCGGACACCGTCACCAACGGCGGCGGTCTGCACGTCGGCAACCGGTTCGACGGCGTCAATCCGGGCAGCGGAACCGATGTCCAGGGCACCATCACGCTGGCCCGCAACACCACCATCCGGGCCGGCAACGCGGACCTCGGCTGGCCGTTCCCGATCGGCGCGGTGTGGTTCGACTCGCGCAACAGCACCATGGACAAGGCGACGGTGAACGTGACCGACACCGACATCCTGGACAGCTCCTACGCGGCCATCCACTTCGTGTCCGGCACCACCAAGGGCGTCAACTTCACCAACGTCAACATCGACGGCACCGGCACCTTCGCCCTCCAGTTCAACGATCCGGCCCAGCTCAGCATGACCGGGGTCACCGCGAAGAACCTCGGGTTCTCCGAGCCGGTCTACAGCTGCCTCGGCGGCAACCTCGCCCTCACCCAGGGTGCGGGCAACTCCGGCTGGAACGGCAAGCTGCCCGCCACCTACTGCGGCGAGTGGCCGGCGCCCAACTACCACCACGGCGGCGGCACCACACCCCCGACCAGCCCGCCGCCCACCGGGCCGAGTTCGCCGCCGCCGAGCAGCCCGCCCGCCGACCCCGACCTCGCCAAGGGCCGCCCGGTCGCCGAGACCTCGCACACCCAGGTCTACGACGCGGCCAAGGCCGTCGACGGCGACGCCAACACCTACTGGGAGAGCGCCAACAACGCCTTCCCGCAGTCGATCACCGTCGACCTGGGCTCGGTGCGGGCCGTCGGCAAGCTGGTCCTGAAACTGCCGCCCGCGACCGCCTGGGGCGCCCGCACCCAGACGCTCTCCGTGCTCGGCAGCGCCGACAACGGCACCTACGGACAGCTCGTCGCGAGCCGTGGCTGCACCTTCGACCCGGCCACCGGCAACCAGGTCGCCATCAGCCTGCCCGCCGGCACCAGCACCCGCTATCTGCGGCTCACGGTGACGGCCAACACCGGCTGGCCGGCCGCCCAGTTCAGCGAGTTCGAGGCGTACGCGCCCTGACCCCGCCCGACCCGGTGTCCTGCGCCGGGAGGATCCGAAGCCGGGTGCCCCGGCCGACGCGCTCCACGGCGTCGGCCGGGGCACCCGGTCCGTTCAGGCGGGCAGGGCGCGCGGCGGGCGCGGGCCGGTGTAGTGCCCGCTCGGGCGCATCCTGAGCGGGCGCTCCGCGTACTCCTCCAGGGCATGGGCGATCCAGCCGGCCGTGCGGGCCACCGCGAACACGGTCTCGCCCGCCTCGGCCGGCATGCCGAACGCGACGCTCATGACGGCGAGCGCCAGGTCCACGTTGGCGTGCAGCGCGGTGTGCCGGGCCGTCGTCTCGACGACATCGCGGGCGGCGGCCAGTGCGTCGGCGGCCTGCGGGATCGCCTCCAGGAGTGCGAACAGGGCCTGGGCGCGCGGGTCTTCGCCCGGATACAGCCGGTGTCCGAGACCGGGCACGCGCCGGCCGGAGCGCAGATGGTCGGCGACGACCGGGGCCGCGCCGCCGCGTTCGAGCACCTCGGCCAGGGTGCGGTGGGCCAGCCCGCTCGCGGCGCCGTGCAGGGGCCCCTCCAGCGCGCCGAGCCCCGCCGAGACGACGGCGTAGGGATGGGCCCGGGCGGAGGCCGCGACGCGGACGGCGAGCGTGGAGGCGGCCAGGTCGTGGTCGATGAGCAGGGCAAGAGCCGTATCCAGCAACCGGATTGACGACTCATCAGCTTCTTGGGAGGTCAGTCGCCGCCACAGCTGCCGGGCCAGGCGTCCCTCGTCCCCGCCCCCCGGGCCCACCGCCGGCAGGGCGCCGACCAGGGTCGGGATCAGCGTACGGGCGCAGCCGAGCACCGCCGCGGGGTCCAGGTCGAAGCGCAGCGGGTCGGCCGCCGAGACCGCGACCGCCGCCACCCTGAGCCGGTCCATCGCGCCGCTGTGCGCGGGCAGCGCGTCGACGGCGCGGCGGGCCGCCTCCAGGAACGGCCGGGGGGCGGTGAAGCGGAGGCCATGGGTGAGCTCCCCGGTCCACACCCACCCCGCGACCTCCTCGAAGCCGTAGGCGGTGGCGAGCTGGACCGCGTCCACGCCGCGGAAGTAGTAGTGGTCCTTGTCGATGAGGGTGAGGGCGGTGCGGAAGGACAGCTCGCCACCCGGGGCCGCCCCGGCCGGCTCCCGGCGGGCGCCGCGCCGGGCGAGCGCGTCGACCTCCCGGGCGTCGAAGGTCGAGCCCCGGCCGCCCGGGGCGCGCTCACTGCTCAGCTGGCCGCGGCTGACATAGGCGTAGACCGTCTCGGGCTTCACGCCGAGCCGCTCCGCCGCCTCGCGGGTGGTGAGCCGTGCCTGATCCGTCATGGGGTCACCGTATCCATCGCATCAGCCATCCCGATCCGTATTGATTCAATCAACATTGACAGCTTCGGAGTCAATCATAGACAGTCAAGTCAACATGAGGAACTGAAGGAGGCATCCCCATGGCCGGCACCATCACCGCCCCCGCCGCGGTACCCCGCGGGCTCGCGGGCGTCGTCGTCACGGACACCGGACTCGGCGACGTCCGCGGCCGCGAGGGCTTCTACCACTACCGCCAGTACTCCGCCGTCGAGCTCGCCGAGCGCCGCAGCTTCGAGGACGTCTGGCACCTGATGTTCCACGGCGAACTGCCCGACACGGAGGCCCGAGCCGCCTTCACCGCCCGCACCGCCGCGCTGCGCCACCTGCCCGACGGCGTGCGCCGGGCGCTCCCCGGCATCGCCCGCACCGGCGCCCCGTCCGGCCCGCTCGCCGGGCTGCGCACCGCGCTCTCGCTGCTCGGCGCGGCCAAGGGCTTCCGGCCGGTGTACGACCTGGACGCCACCCGGCGCGCCGAGGACGCGCTGGCCGCCTGCGCCGCCGTGCCCACCCTGCTCACCGCGCTGCACCGGCTCGGCCGGGGGCTCGAACCCGTCGAGCCGCGCGACGACCTCTCGTACGCCGCCAACTACCTCTACACGCTGGCCGGTTACGAGGCCGAACCCGAGCGGGTCCGCGCCGTCGAGCAGTACCTGATCTCCACCGTCGACCACGGCTTCAACGCCTCCACCTTCACCGCCCGGGTCGTCGCCTCCACCGGCGCCGATGTCGCGGCGAGCCTGGTGGCCGCGGTCGGCGCGCTCTCCGGGCCGCTGCACGGCGGCGCCCCCAGCCGCGCCCTGGACACCCTGGACGCGATCGGCACCCCGGACCGCATCGACGGCTGGATCCGCGAGCGCGTCCTGGCCGGCGACCGGATCATGGGCTTCGGGCATCCGGTCTACCGCACCGAGGACCCCCGCTCCCGCATGCTGCGCGGGATCGCGGAGGGCTTCGGCGGGCCGCTCGTGACCTTCGCGGTCGAGGTGGAGCGCCAGGTCGAGGCGATCCTGGCCGAACTCAAGCCGGGCCGCGAGCTGCACACCAACGTCGAGTTCTACGCCGGGGTGGTCATGGAGCTGTGCGGGCTGCCCCGCGAGATGTTCACGCCCACCTTCTGCGCCGCCCGGGTGGTCGGCTGGAGCGCCAATATCCTGGAGCAGTCGGCGGACTCGAAGATCATTCGTCCGGCGGCCCGCTATGTGGGCCCGCCCCCGCCGCAGCCCGTACCCGCAGTCTGAGGAAGGCCCCAGGTGAACAGCCCGAGCAAGCAGATCCCCGTCATCGTCCTCGCGGGCTTCCTCGGCTCGGGCAAGACCACCCTGCTCAACCATCTGCTCCGGGCCTGCCGGGGCACCCGGATCGGCGCCATCGTCAATGACTTCGGGTCCATCGAGATCGACGCCATGACGGTGGCCGGACAGCTCGGCGACTCCACCGTCTCGCTCGGCAACGGCTGTCTGTGCTGCGCCGTGGACGCGAGCGAACTCGACGTCTACCTGGACCGGCTCACCCGGCCCGCCGCCCGCCTCGACGTGATCGTCATCGAGGCGAGCGGCCTCGCCGAGCCCCAGGAACTCGTGAAGATGCTGCTCGCCAGCGAGAACCCGCGCATCGTGTACGGGGGCCTGGTCGAGGTCGTGGACGCGGCGGAGTACGACACCACCCGGGACAAGCACCCCGAGATCGAGCGGCACCTGGGCGTCGCCGACCTGGTGGTGCTCAACAAGACGGACCGGGTGGACGCGGCGGACCTGGCCCGGCTGCGGGCCTCGCTCGCGACGGCGGCCGCGGTGGTGGAGTCCGCGTACGGCAGGGTCGACCCGGAGCTGTTCTTCGACCGGCGGCCCGTCACCGAGCGGGTCGGCCAGCTCGCCTTCGACGACCTCCTGGACGACACCCCCGCACCGGGGGAGTGCGCCGAGGGCCACCGGGGCTGCCGCGGACACGACCATCTGCACGCCGGATACGAATCCGTCGCCTTCACCTCGGACGTGCCCCTGGACCCGCGCCGCCTGATGGCCTTCCTCGACACCCGGCCCGAGGGCCTCTACCGCATCAAGGGCTTCATCGACTTCGGCGCGGCCGACCCCCGCAACCGCTACGGCCTGCACGCGGTCGGCCGGTTCCTGCGCTTCCACCCCGAGCCGTGGCCGCCCGGACCGGGGCACCGCACCGAGCTCGTCCTCATCGGCGCCGGCATCGACGCGCCCGCCCTGGAGGCCCAGCTCGCCGGCTGTGTCAGCGACCGCCCGGACGAGACCCCCGCCGAACACGCGATGTGGGGCGTCCTGCGGTATGTGCCCGAGCCCGAGGGCCCGGCAGAGGGCGGGGAACCGGCAGCGGCCTGGGGACGGGAAGGGGCCGGGGGACGGGAAGAGGCCGGGGAGTTCGCCGAACTCCCCGGTCCCGTCGACTAGTTGGCGCCCGGCGGTGCCGCTTCCCGTGTTACGAGGAGGGCCCCGCCAGGACCGCCACGGGGGAGGGCAGCGGGGTGCCCGAGCCGTCGCGGCGCGGGTCGATCTCCGGGAGCTGGGCCGGGGTGCCGTTGGTCTGGGCGGCGCGGGCCGGGGCCGGGCCCGCCCAGGCCAGGACCAGCTTGTCCTCGCCCTTCAGGAACCGCTGGCAGCGCACACCGCCGGTGGCCCGGCCCTTGCGCGGATACTGATCGAACGGCGTCAGCTTCGCCGACACCGCCGCGTCGCCGAGCAGCGTCGCCCCCGAACCGGCCACCGAGAACACCACCGCGTCGCCGGCCGGGTCGACCGCCGTGAACGAGATCACCTTGGCGCCGTCGGTCAGCTTGATGCCGGCCATGCCGCCCGCGGCCCGGCCCTGCGGGCGCACCTGGCTCGCCTGGTAGCGCAGGAGCTGGGCGTCGTCGGTGATGAAGACCAGGTCCTCCTCGCCGGTGC
The DNA here is from genome assembly GCF_002803085.1 of Streptomyces sp. CB01201. GTDB lineage: Bacteria > Actinomycetota > Actinomycetes > Streptomycetales > Streptomycetaceae > Streptomyces > Streptomyces hundungensis. Next base: position 124,876 of record NZ_NNBJ01000007.1, read on the forward strand.
GCAGCTCGGCCGCGCCCACGATCCGGTCACCGTCCTTGAGGGTGATGACCTCCAACTCGTCCTTGTTCGCCGGGTAGTCGGGCACGACGCGCTTGACGACGCCCTGCTCGGTGCCGATCGCGAGGCCGGGCGAGGACTCGTCGAGCGTGGTCAGGCAGACCACCGTCTCGTCCGGCTCCAGGGAGGACAGGAACTCCGAGATCGGGGCGCCGCCCGACAGGTTGGGCGCGGAGGCCGTGTCCGGGAGCTGCGGCAGGTCGATCACCGCCAGCCTCAGCAGCCGCCCGGTGGACGTCACCACACCCACGTCGCCGCGCTGGGTGGCGGGCACGGCCGAGACGATCACATCGTGCTTGACCCGCTTGTCCTCCTCGCCGGCCACGAACGGCTCACTGCCCGCGGTGCGGGCCAGCAGGCCCGTCGAGGAGAGCAGCACCCGGCACGGGTCGTCCGCGACCTCCAGGGCCACGGCCGCGATCGGGGCGCCCGCCGACTCCAGCAGGACCGTGCGCCGGTCGGTGCTGAACTTCTTGGCCACCGCGGCCAGTTCGGCCGAGACCAGCTTGCGCAGTTCGCCGTCCGAGTCCAGGATCCCGGTCAGCTCGTCGATCTCGCCGGTCAGCCGGTCGCGCTCGCTCTCCAGCTCGATCCGGTCGAACCTGGTGAGGCGGCGCAGCGGGGTGTCCAGGATGTACTGCGTCTGGATCTCGCTCAGCGAGAAGTGCTCGATGAGCCGCTCCTTCGCCTGCGCCGAGTTGTCACTCGACCGGATGATCCTGATGACCTCGTCGATGTCGACCAGGGCGACCAGCAGGCCCTCGACCAGGTGCAGCCGGTCCCGGCGCTTGGTGCGGCGGAACTCGCTGCGCCGGCGCACCACGGTGAAGCGGTGGTCGAGGTAGACCTCCAGGAGCTCCTTGAGGCCGAGCGTGAGCGGCTGGCCGTCCACCAGGGCCACGTTGTTGATGCCGAAGGACTCCTCCATCGGCGTCAGCTTGTAGAGCTGCTCCAGGACGGCCTCCGGCACGAAGCCGTTCTTGATCTCGATGACCAGACGCAGGCCGTGCGAGCGGTCGGTCAGGTCCTTCACATCGGCGATGCCCTGGAGCTTCTTCGAGCCGACCAGGTCCTTGATCTTGGAGATGACCTTCTCCGGGCCGACCGTGAACGGCAGCTCGGTGACGACCAGGCCCTTGCGGCGGGCCGTCACGTTCTCCACCGAGGCGGTGGCGCGGATCTTGAAGGTGCCGCGGCCCGACTCGTAGGCGTCCTTGATCCCGCCCAGGCCCACGATGCGCCCGCCGGTCGGCAGGTCGGGGCCCGGCACGAAGCGCATCAGCGCCTCCAGGTCGGCCTGCGGGTGCCGGATCAGATGGCGGGCCGCCGCGATGACCTCGCCGAGGTTGTGCGGCGGCATGTTGGTCGCCATGCCGACCGCGATCCCGGAGGAGCCGTTCACCAGCAGATTGGGATAGGCGGCCGGCAGGGCCACCGGCTCCTGCTCCTGGCCGTCGTAGTTCGAGGCGAAGTCGACCGTGTCCTCGTCGATGGACTCCGTCATGAGCGAGGTGGCGTCGGCCATCTTGCACTCGGTGTACCGCATGGCGGCCGGCGGGTCGTCGTTGCCGAGCGAGCCGAAGTTGCCGTGGCCGTTGACCAGCGGAAGCCGCATGGAGAACGGCTGGGCCATGCGCACCAGGGCGTCGTAGATGGAGGCGTCGCCGTGCGGGTGCAGCTTGCCCATCACCTCGCCGACGACCCGGGCGCACTTCACATAGCCCCGGTCGGGGCGCAGGCCCATCTCGTTCATCTGGTAGACGATCCGGCGCTGGACGGGCTTCATTCCGTCCCGTGCGTCCGGCAGGGCCCGCGAGTAGATCACGGAGTACGCGTACTCAAGGAAGGAGCCCTGCATCTCGTCGACGACGTCGATGTCGAGGATCCGCTCCTCGAAGTCGTCGGGCGGCGGCGGGGTCTTCGTGCTGCGGCGGGCCATCGCGGCTGCTGCTCCTTCACGTACCGGATCGGATCTCTGATGCCGACCATTGTGGACCGTCCCACTGACAACGCCGACCGCGACCCGGGAACTTCGCCAGGTGCCCGCGCGCTTGCATACAGTGGCAGGACTTCTTTACGTAAGGGTTCTCCCGCCAGTACTTCACACAGCGGTACTGCACATCGCGAACGAAGGGACGTACATGCCCATGGGTCACACGGCCACCGCGCAGGCCGGCTCCGGCGGTCTGACAGCGACTGAGCACCGACTGGCCAACGGCCTGCGCGTGGTGCTCTCCGAGGACCACCTGACCCCGGTCGCGGCGGTGTGCCTCTGGTACGACGTCGGCTCGCGCCACGAGGTCAAGGGCCGCACCGGCCTCGCCCACCTCTTCGAGCACCTCATGTTCCAGGGCTCCCACCAGGTGCACGGCAACGGCCACTTCGAGCTGGTGCAGGGTGCGGGCGGTTCGCTGAACGGCACCACCAGCTTCGAGCGCACCAACTACTTCGAGACCATGCCCGCCCACCAGGTCGAGCTCGCGCTCTGGCTGGAGGCCGACCGCATGGGCTCGCTGCTCGCCGCGCTGGACGAGCAGTCGATGGACAACCAGCGCGACGTCGTCAAGAACGAGCGCCGCCAGCGCTACGACAACGTCCCCTACGGCACCGCCTTCGAGAAGCTGACGGCGCTCGCCTACCCGGAGGGCCACCCCTACCACCACACGCCGATCGGCTCGATGGCCGATCTGGACGCGGCGACCCTGGAGGACGCGCGGAACTTCTTCCGCACGTACTACGCGCCCAACAACGCGGTGCTCTCCGTGGTCGGCGACATCGACCCGGAGCAGACGCTGGCCTGGGTGGAGAAGTACTTCGGCTCCATCCCCGGCCACGACGGCAAGCAGCCGCCGCGCGACGGCTCGCTGCCCGACACCATCGGCGGGCAGCTGCGCGAGGTCGTCGAGGAGGACGTCCCGGCGCGCGCCCTGATGGCCGCCTACCGGCTGCCCCACGACGGCACCCGCGAGGCGGACGCGGCCGACCTGGCGCTGACCGTCCTCGGCGGCGGCGAGTCCTCCCGGCTGCACAACCGCTTGGTCCGCCGCGACCGCACCGCGGTGGCCGCGGGCTTCGGCCTGCTGCGCCTGGCCGGCGCGCCCTCGCTCGGCTGGCTCGACGTCAAGACGTCCGGCGGTGTCGAGGTCGAGGACATCGAGACCGCGGTCGACGACGAGCTCGCGCGGTTCGCGGCCGAGGGCCCGACCGCGGAGGAGATGGAGCGCGCCCAGGCCCAGTTGGAGCGCGAATGGCTCGACCGGCTCGGCACCGTGGCGGGCCGCGCCGACGAACTGTGCCGCTACGCCGTCCTGTTCGGCGACCCGCAGCTCGCCCTGACCGCGGTGGACCGCGTCCTTGACATCACCGCCGAGGAGGTCCAGGCGGTCGCCGCCGCGACGCTGCGCCCCGACAACCGGGCGGTCCTGGTGTACGAGCCCACCGCGGCACCCGAGGCAGGCAACGAAGAGGAAGAGGCGGGCCAGTGACGGACGCTGTCGTGACCATGGAGTTCCACCCGCAGCCGGCCGCGGGCCCCGCGACCCCGTGGGCCTTCCCGGCCCCCGAGCGCGGCACGCTCGGCAACGGCATGACCGTGCTGCGCTGCCACCGGCCGGGCCAGCAGGTCGTCGCCGTCGAGGTCTTCCTCGCGGCTCCGCTGGACGCCGAGCCCGAGGGCCTGGACGGCGTCGCCACGATCATGGCGCGCGCCCTGACCGAGGGCACCGACAAGCACTCGGCCGAGGAGTTCGCCGCCGAGCTGGAGCGCTGCGGCGCCACGCTCGACGCGCACGCCGACCACCCGGGCCTGCGGGTCTCCCTCGAAGTGCCGGTCTCCCGGCTGCCGAAGGCGCTCTCGCTGCTCGCCGAGGCGCTGCGGGCCCCCGCGTTCGCCGACTCCGAGATCGAGCGCCTGGTGCGCAACCGGCTCGACGAGATCCCGCACGAGCAGGCCAACCCGGCCCGCCGCGCCGCCAAGCAGCTCGCCAAGGAGCTCTTCCCGGCCTCCTCGCGCATGTCCCGGCCGCGCCAGGGCACCGAGGAGACCGTCGCCGCCATCGACGCGGCCGCGGTGCGTGCCTTCTACGAGGCGCATGTGCGCCCCTCGACGGCCGTCACCGTGGTGGTGGGCGACCTGGCGGGCACCGACCTCGACGCGATCCTCGCGGACACCCTGGGCGACTGGACCGGCAACACCGCCGAGCCGCGCCCGGTTCCGCCGATCACCGCCGACGACCGCGGCCGGGTCGTCATCGTGGACCGCCCGGGCGCGGTCCAGACGCAGCTGCTCATCGGCCGCATCGGCCCCGACCGCCACGACCGGGTCTGGGCGGCCCAGGTGCTCGGCACGTACTGCCTCGGCGGCACCCTGACCTCGCGGCTCGACCGGGTGCTGCGCGAGGAGAAGGGCTACACCTACGGGGTGCGGTCCTTCGGCCAGGTGCTGCGCTCGGGTCCGGACGGCGGCGCCTCGATGCTCGCCATCACCGGCTCGGTCGACACCCCGAACACCGGCCCCGCCCTGGACGACCTGTGGAAGGTGCTGCGCAAGCTCGCCGCGGAGGGCCTCACGGACGCCGAGCGCGAGACGGCCGTGCAGAACCTGGTGGGCGTCGCGCCGCTGAAGTACGAGACCGCGGCGGCCGTCGCCGGGACGCTGGCCGACCAGGTCGAGCAGTTCCTTCCGGACGACTACCAGGCCCAGTTGTACGCCCAGCTCGCGGACACCGGCACCGTGGAGGCGACGGCGGCCGTCGTCAACGCCTTCCCGGCCGACCGGCTCGTCACGGTCCTGGTCGGTGACGCGGCGCAGATCGCGGAGCCGGTCAAGGCGCTCGGGATCGGTGAAGTCACCGTCGTCACGGGCTGATTGAGGTCCCGGGGCCGCCGAGCGGGCCGGGACGGACGAGGACACGGAGGACCCCGGAGGCGCCTGAGCCGCCGGGGTCCTCCCGTATGTCCGGTTTATTGGGGAGGTTGCCTGTCTGTCATGTGGCGTGCGCTACAAAAACCTGTGTGTGTTTGGTGATTGAAAGACGAGACGTTTAGCGTCGGTCCCGCTGTCCGTCACCACCCGTCGCAGCCGCGGCACCGGTCAGTGATCGCCGAGTCCCCGATGGCGCGAGCCAGGGGAGCCGGGGACCCACTCAGTCCCTGGGGTGAATCGGACCCCTCCGCCCGCGGAGGAGCCCGTAGGAGACCTTCCTGCTCCGAACCCGTCAGCTAACCCGGTAGGCGAGATGGAAGGAAAGGACACCGCCGCTACATGGCGTTCACCCGTGCCACCGGGAAGCACCGCGCGCCCAGCCGAATGACGCGCCGCAGCGCGAACATCGCGGGCATCGCCACCCTGGCCACCGCCGGAGTCGTAGGCACCCTCGCCTCCCCGGCCGTCGCCGCCCCGAGCAGCACCACCGACACCGGTCTCAGCCAGGCCATCGTCATCGGCGACTCGATCGCCGACCAGCTCGGTGCCCAGGCCGACGCGCAGAAGCAGGCCGCCGCGAAGGCGCGGGCGCAGGCCGAGGCCGAGGCCGCCGCCAAGCGCAAGGCCGAGCAGCGCGCCCAGGAGGCGCGCGAGGCCAAGGAGCGCGCCGCGCGCGAGGCGGAGCGCAAGCGCCTCAACACGTTCGTGGCGCCCATATCCGGCAGCTATGTGTCCACCGGCTACAAGTCCGGCGGATCGCTGTGGTCCTCCGGCAGCCACACCGGCATCGACTTCCATGCGGGGATCGGCACTTCGGTCCACGCGGTGGGTCTCGGCACCGTCGTCGAGGCCGGTGACGGGGGTGCCTACGGCAACAACATCGTGATCCGGATGCACGACGGCACCTACACCCAGTACGGCCACCTGTCGGTCATCCAGGTCTCCGTCGGCCAGTCCGTCGAGCCCGGCCAGCAGATCGCCCTGTCGGGCAACACCGGCAACACCACCGGCCCGCACCTGCACTTCGAGGCCCGCACCGGGCCGGAGTACGGCACGGACATCGACCCGATCGCCTATCTGCGCTCGCACGGCGTCAGCGTCTGAGCCGCCCCCCGGCGCACTCCGCGCATCCCGAAGGCCCCCGGCACCGAGCCGGGGGCCTTCGGCATTGGCCAAAAGATATCCCCTGGTTCCGGCCCGTCACGTGGAATTAACAGGGCCTGCAATAGAGTCGCGAAAAAGCCTTGGTCGACCGCGTTCCGCGGGGAATGAAGCGGAGGTTCGCCATGCGCATTCCGGCGCATTCGGTATGCACGGCCATACGCGACGACATCGTCACGGGTGTCTTCGAGCGCGGCGGCCGGCTCACCGAGGAAGTCCTGGCCCGCCGTTACGGCGTCTCCCGTGTCCCGGTCCGTGAGGCGCTGCGCACCCTGGAGTCCGAGGGGTTCGTGACCACCCGCAGACACGCCGGCGCCTGTGTGGCCGAGCCGACCGACGTGGAGGCCGCCGATCTCCTCGAACTGCGCGTCCTGCTGGAGCCGTTGGCCGCCGCGCGGGCCGCACGCCGGCGCACCGAGGCCCATCTCAAGGTGCTGCGCGGCCTGGTGAGGCTGGGTCAGGACCGGGCCAGGCGCGGCCAGGGCGAGGATCTGCGCTCGCTCGGCGGCTGGTACCACGAGACGCTCGCCCAGGCCTCCGCGAGCCCGGGGCTCATCGCGATGCTCACGCAGCTGCGGCACAAGGTCGCCTGGATGTACGCGGTCGAGACGCCGGCGAGCCCCACCGAGGCGTGGGCCGAACTCGGCGCCATCACCGACGCGGTGACCCGCGGCGACGCCGAACGCGCCCGCTCGCTCACGGCGCTCGCCGCCGAGCGGTCCTTTTCCGCCCATCGGCTGCGCGCGGCGCCACCCGTGAGAACTCCGCAACATCCCGTCAACACGGCGAGTGCCCGCGCTTAACGGCGGAGCCGTATACAAGAAGGCGATCGATCAGCGCTGCATTGTGCTGCCCGGAAAGCCGAATTCCTCCGCCCGTAAAGCCGCATGGCCGTGCCGGGGCGGGCGCACGTTTCCTTCAGGGGCCCGCGTTCCCTTCATGGGCCGCCCCGAAAGAGGCAATCGATGCGGCCGCACCGGAATCCACGGGAAAACAGAACGGCCGCGGAACCCCAATGCGGGTTCCGCGGCCCTTCGGTGTGCCGCCGACGGCGTGTGCCGACCGGATCAGACGGTCTCGGGGAGCTCCTCAAGGCCCTCGGCGACCAGCTTGGCCAGCCGGTCCAGCGCGGCGTCCGCGCCCTCGGCGTCGGAGGCCAGCACGATCTCCTCGCCGCCCTGCGCACCCAGACCGAGCACCGCGAGCATGGACGCGGCGTTGACCGGGTTGCCGTCGGCCTTGGCGATCGTCATGGGGACTCCGGCAGCCGTGGCGGCACGGACGAAGATGGACGCGGGGCGGGCGTGCAGGCCCTCGGCCCAGCCGACGTTGACGCGGCGCTCAGCCATGGTGTTGCCCTTCGAAATCTCTGACGGTTGTCTAGACCAGTCTCTCACGGGGTGTGCGGTGCTCGTACCGACCTTAGGCCCCAGTGTGCCGCCGATCGGCCCTCCCCACCTTGCCCCGGCGCGTACGGGCCCGCGACCCGTACGCTTTCGGTATGACGACGGCGTCCGACCCCGCGTACCCCGCTCACTGGGAGGCCGACGTGGTGCTCCGCGACGGCGGCACCGCGCGCATCAGGCCCATCACCACCGAGGACGCCGAGCGCCTGGTCTCCTTCTACGAGCTGGTCTCGGACGAGTCGAAGTACTACCGCTTCTTCGCGCCCTACCCCCGGCTCTCCGCCAAGGACGTCCACCGCTTCACCCATCACGACTACGTCGACCGGGTCGGTCTCGCGGCCACCGTCGGCGGCGAGTTCATCGCGACCGTCCGCTACGACCGGATCAACGCCCAGGGCCGCCCGGCCTCCGCGCCCGCCGACGAGGCCGAGGTCGCCTTCCTGGTGCAGGACGCCCACCAGGGCCGGGGCGTCGCCTCCACGCTGCTCGAACACATCGCGGCGGTCGCCCGCGAGCGCGGGATCAGACGGTTCGCGGCCGAGGTGCTGCCCGCCAACAGCAAGATGATCAAGGTGTTCACGGACGCCGGCTATCAGCAGAAGCGGTCCTTCGAGGACGGCTCGGTCCATCTCACCCTCGATCTGGAGCCCACCGCCGAGTCGCTCGCCGTGCAGCGCGCCCGTGAGCACCGCGCCGAGGCGCGCTCCGTGCAGCGCCTGCTCACACCCGGCTCGCTCGCGGTCGTCGGCGCCGGCCGGGCCCCGGGCGGGGTCGGCCGCGCGGTGCTGCGCAACGTCCTGGACGCCGGTTTCACCGGACGCACCTACGCGGTGAACAAGGCGCTCGGCCCCGGGACGCACGAGATCGAGGGCGTCCCGGCCCATGCCTCCGTCGGCGCGATCGGCGAACCGGTGGACCTGGCGATCCTCGCGGTGCCCGCCGAACGGGTGCCCGAGGCCGTCGCGGACTGCGGCGAGCACGGCGTCCAGAGCCTGGTCGTCCTGTCCGCCGACTACGCGGAGAGCGGCGAGGGCGGCCGCGAGCGCCAGCGCGCCCTGGTCCGCCAGGCCCGCAGTTACGGGATGCGCCTGATCGGCCCCAACGCCTTCGGGGTGATCAACACCGCGCCCGGGGTGCGCCTCAACGCCTCGCTCGCCCCCGAGGCGCCGCCGGCCGGCCGCATCGGCCTGTTCACCCAGTCCGGCGCCATCGGCATCGCTCTCCTGTCGGGCCTCTACCGGCGCGGCGCGGGCCTGTCCACGTTCATCTCCTCCGGCAACCGCGCGGACCTGTCGGGCAACGACTTCCTCCAGTACTGGCACGAGGACCCCGACACCGATGTGGTGCTGCTGTACCTGGAGTCCATCGGCAACCCGCGCAAGTTCACCCGCCTGGCCCGCCGTACCGCCGCCGCGAAGCCCGTCGTGGTCGTCAAGGGCGGCCGGCACAGCGGCACCACTCCGCCGGGCCACGCCGTCCCGGTGACGAAGGTGCCGGACGCCACGGTCTCGGCGCTGCTGCGCCAGGCGGGCGTCATCCTGGTCGGCACCGTCACCGAGCTCGTGGACGCGGGCCTGCTGCTCGCGGGCCAGCCGCTGCCGGCCGGCCCGCGCGTGGCGATCCTCGGCAACTCCGAATCGCTGGGACTGCTGACGTACGACGCCTGCCTGACCGAGGGCCTGCGTCCGCTGCGGCCGCTCGACCTGACGACCGGCGCGACCCCGGCGGACTTCCGGGCCGCGCTCGCATCGGCCCTGGCCGACGACGCCTGCGACGCGGTCGTGGTGACCGCCATCCCCTGGGTCGGCGAGAGCGGAACGCTGGAGTCCGGCGACGGGCAGGTCCTCGCGGACGCCCTGCGCGAGGCGGCCTCCGCCGCGCCCGCGAAGCCGGTCGCGGTGGTCCACGTGGAAATCGGCGGCCTGGCCGAGGCCCTTTCGGCGGCGGCCCGCACGGTCAGGCCGACTCCATCGCTCTCTTCTGCCCCGGCTCAACCAGCGCCGCACCATCCAGCCCCTCCGGCGTCTGCCGAGCGGGGGTCCGGGGGCGGAGCCCCTGGCGGCCCCGCCGGCGGGCAGCCGGAGAACGACCCACCCCCGCCCCGTGAGGCCACCCGCATTCCCGCCTACCCCGCCGCGGAGAGAGCGGTCCGCGCGCTGGCCGAGGCGGTCCGCTACGCCCGCTGGCGGCGCGAGGCCGCCGAGCCCGGCAGGGCGGGGGAGTACGACGACATCGACGAGCCGGGCGCCGCCGCCCTGATCGACCGCATCCTCGGCCCCGCTCCCGACGCCCGCGGCACCACCCTGACCGCCGAGGACGCCGGGGAACTGCTCGGCCGGTACGGGATCCCCCTGCGCCCCACCCTGCCCGCGCCCGACCCGGAGCGCGCCGCCGAGGCGGCGGCCCGCCTCGGCTATCCGGTGGCCCTCAAGACCACCGCCCCGCACCTGCGCCACCGCCCCGACCTCGGCGGCGTACGCCTCGACCTCGCCGACGAGCACCAACTCGCCCGTGCATATGCCGAGTTGACGGCCGCCCTCGGCAAGCCCGAGGAGCTGGGGCCCGTCGTGCAGGCCATGGTGCCGCGCGGGGTGGACACCGTCGTGCGCGCCTCGATCGACTCCGCGGTCGGCGCGGTGCTGTCCTTCGGCCTGGCCGGCGCCGCCTCCGAGCTGCTCGGCGACACCGCCCACCGGCTGATCCCGGCCACCGACCGGGATGCCCGGGAGCTGCTGAGGTCCATCCGGACGGCGCCGCTCCTGTTCGGCTGGCGGGGGTCCGCGCCGGTCGACACCGCGGCCCTCGAAGAACTGCTCCTTCGGGTGTCACGGCTGGTCGACGACCATCCCGAGGTGGTCGCGGTGGGTCTGGAGCCCGTCATCGTCGCCCAGCGGGGCCTCTCGGTGCTCGGCGCGACCGTCCGTCTGGCCCCCGCCCCGCCCCGCACCGACCTCGGCCCCCGACGCCTGCCCAGCTACTGAGTGGGCCCCGTCCGCGCCCCGGCCGGGCCGTGCGCCCCCGGCGGGAGCTTAAGATGGACCCCATGGCGAAGACCGGTACGACGACCCAGGGGCTCCGCGCGGCGATCGAGCGCAGCGGCTACTACCCGGCCCTTGTGGCCGAGGCGGTGGAGGCCGCGGTCGGGGGCGAACCGATCGCGTCGTACCTGGTGCACCAGGAGACCACCTTCGACGCCAACGAGGTACGCCGTCATGTGACGGTCCTGGTGCTCACGGACAACCGTTTCATCGTCAGCCACACCGACGAACAGAACGCCGACACCAGCTCCCCGACGCCGTACGCGACCACCTCCACGGAGTCCGTGAAGCTCGGCCGGATCTCGTCCGTCGTGATGAGCCGCGTCGTCGCCAACCCCGAGTCGTACACGCCCGGCACCCTGCCCCGCGAGGTCGTCCTGACCATCGGCTGGGGCGCGGTCGCCCGGATCGACCTGGAGCCCGCCGCCTGCGGCGACCCCAACTGCGACGCCGACCACGGCTACACCGGCAACTCCACCGCCGACGATCTGAGCCTGCGCGTCAGCGAGGCCGGCGACGGCCCCGACACGGTCCGCCAGACCCTGGCCTTCGCACAGGCGCTGTCCGAGGCGACCGCGGCGGCCGGCCGCTGATGGCGCTGCCCGCCTGGCAGGATCCCGAACCCCTCGCCCTCGACACCGCACCCGTCCCCGAGTACGGCACCGGATCGCTCGCCGATCTGCTGCCCACCCTCGTGGCCGGCCAGGGCGTACCCGGATTCGAGCCGCGCATCGCCGAACTCGCGCCCGCCGACCGCAACTGCGTCTTCCTGATCGACGGCCTCGGCTGGGAGCAGATCAAGGCGCACCCCGACGAGGCGCCCTATCTGCACGCGCTGCTCGCCACCTCGCGCGGCGGCACCGGCCGGCCCATGACCGCCGGGTTCCCCGCCACCACCGCGACGTCGCTGGCCTCGGTCGGCACCGGCCTCGCCCCCGGCGAGCACGGGCTGCCCGGCTACACCGTGCGCAACCCCGACAGCGGCGCCCTGATGAACCAGCTCCGCTGGAAGCCCTGGTCCGACCCGCACACCTGGCAGCCCTACCCCACCGTCTTCCAGCTCGCCGACCGGGCGGGCGTGCACACCGCCCAGGTGTCCTCGCCGGACTTCGAGCACACCCCGCTCACCAAGGTCGCGCTCAGCGGCGGCACCTTCCGCGGCCGGCTCTCCGGCGAGGAGCGCATGGACCTGGCGGCGGAGCAACTCGCCGCCGGCGACCGCTCGTTGGTGTACACGTACTACTCCGACGTCGACGGCAAGGGCCACCGCTTCGGTGTCGACTCGGACGCCTGGCGCGGTCAGCTGATGTACGTAGACCGGCTCGCCCAGCGCCTGGCCGAGCAGCTCCCGCCGCGCGCCGCCCTGTACGTCACGGCCGACCACGGCATGATCGACATCCCCTTCGACGAGCAGTCCCGCATCGACTTCGACGAGGACTGGGAGCTGCGCGCCGGCGTCGCCCTGCTCGGCGGCGAGGGCCGGGCCCGCCATGTGTACGCCGTGCCGGGCGCCGCCTCCGACGTGCTGACCTGCTGGCGCGAGGTGCTCGGCGAGCAGTTCTGGGTGGCGGGCCGCGAGGAGGCGATCGCCGCGGGCTGGTTCGGCCCCCGGATCGACGAGCGGGTGCACGGCCGGATCGGCGACGTGGTGGCCGCCGCCCGCGACGACGTCGTCATCACCGCCTCCCAGCGCGAGCCCCACGAGTCCCTGATGGTCGGCAACCACGGCTCGATGACCCCGGTGGAACAGCTCGTACCGCTCCTCGAAGTACGCTCGTAACCACCCACCCCCACGATCTGAAAGGCCGTCACCCTCCCATGCCCGAGCTGGTGTTCTTCTCCGGAACGATGGACTGCGGAAAGAGCACCCTCGCTCTTCAGATCGAGCACAACCGCTCCGCGCGCGGGCTCCAGGGCATGATCTTCACCCGGGACGACCGGGCCGGCGAGGGCAAGCTGTCCTCGCGGCTCGGCCTGGTGACCGACGCGGTCGAGGCCGCCGACGGCTTCGACTTCTACGGCCATCTCGTCGCCCACCTCTCCAAGGGCGGCCGCTGCGACTACGTCATCGCGGACGAGGCCCAGTTCCTCGCGCCCGAGCAGATCGACCAGCTCGCCAAGGTCGTCGACGACCTCGAACTCGACGTCTTCGCCTTCGGCATCACCACCGACTTCCGCTCCAAGCTGTTCCCCGGCTCGCAGCGCCTGGTCGAACTCGCCGACCGGGTCGAGGTGCTCCAGGTCGAGGCGCTGTGCTGGTGCGGCGCCCGCGCCACCCACAACGCCCGCACCATCGGCGGCCGGATGGTCGTCGAAGGCGCCCAGGTCGTGGTCGGCGACGTCAACCAGGCCGCCGGCGAGATCGGTTACGAGGTGCTGTGCCGGCGCCACCACCGCCGCCGCATGACGGCCGCCGCGGCCCGCGCCGCTGCCCTCTCCCCGGACGTGCTCCCGGTCGACGCGGCCGACGCCGAGGCGCCGGGCCCGGCCGTCCGCGCCTGAGGCGCAGGGCCTCGACGGACCCCTGGCGGCCGGGCGCCCGGAAGGGCGGGGGCGCCTTGCGTACGCCGCGGTGGACCGGGCGCGTGCCCCGGCTCAGACGGATGCAACTGCCGCTGTGGACACCGGAGTTGGGGCGGTGGGGTCAGACGAGTGACCGTACGACGGTGAACACCGCGCCCTCCGGGTCGGTGACCGTCGCCTGTCGTCCGCTCGCCCCCTCGCGGGGCTGCTGGAGCACCTGGCCGCCGAGTTCGGCGACCCGGCCGGCCGACTCGTCGACGTCGGCCACCTCGAAGTACGTCATCCAGTGCGCGCCCTTGTCGCGTGGCAGCGCGTTGCCCACGCCGTGCAGCGAGGCGACCGGACGGCCGTCCAGGTGCAGCGTCACATAGTCGAAGTCGGCCGAGACGACCGGCTCCAGGTCATAGCCGAACACGGCCTGGTAGAACTTGCCGACCGAGGACGTCTCGCGCGTCACCAGCTCGTTCCAGGCCGGGGTGCCGGGCGCGCCCGCGACGGCGGACCCGATGTGTTCGCCGCCCTGCCAGATCCCGAACACCGCTCCCACCGGGTCCGAGGCGATCGCCATCCGCCCGGCCTCGCCCGCGTCCAGCGGGCCGACCCCGACGGTGCCGCCGCAGTGCCGGACGGTCTCGGCCGTGGCGTCGGCGTCGTCGGCCGCCAGATAGGTGGTCCAGGCGATCGGCAGATGCCGGTCGGGCGGCAGCTGGCCGATGCCGGCCACCTCCTCGCCGTCGAGCAGCGCGCGGACGTAGGGGCCGAGCTGCTGCGGGCCCGGCCGGAACTCCCAGCCGAACAGTGCCCCGTAGAACTCCTGGGTCGCGGCCAGGCCGTGCACCATCAGACTCACCCAGCAGGGCGTGCCAGGTGTGCGCCGGGTCTCCGACTGGGTCATCGTCACTCTCTCCTCGGCCGTCGCCATACTGCTGCTCGCGGATGCGGTCCAGGGAACCTGCGCACCCGGGCCGATGCTTCCACCACCTTCGTCGCGGCGCGCCCCGGCCGCGCCGCATTTGGCGCGTTCCCGCAGGAGGTTGCCCGCTTTGGGGCTTCTCATCCTTTTCCTGCGCGTTACCTTGCGGGTGGACTCTGCGACAGGATGACCTCATGAATGCCATCATCACCGCACCCGAACTCGCGGCCGAGACGGCCGGTCCCCGGCCGCCGGTCCTGCTCGACATCCGCTGGCAGCTGAGCATGGCGAAGGCGGCCGGCGCGCCCGCGTTCGACGGCCGCGCCGAGTACGAGGCCGGACATCTGCCCGGAGCCGTCTTCGTCGATCTGGACGCGGAACTGGCCGGACCGCCCGGGTCCGGCGGCCGTCACCCGCTGCCGGACGTGGCCGAATTCGGCCGGGTGATGCGCCGGGCCGGTGTGACGGCCGATGCCCCCGTCGTCGTGTACGACGGGGGGCAGGGCTGGGCGGCGGCCCGCGCGTGGTGGCTGCTGCGCTGGACGGGGCACGGCGACGTGCGTGTCCTCGACGGCGGCCTGGCCGCCTGGACGGGCGAGCTGTCCACCGAGATCCCCACACCGGCCGAGGGCGACTTCCGGCCCGAGCCGGGCGCGGTCGAACTCCTCGACGCGGACGGGGCGGCGGAGCTCGCCCGCACCGGAGTGCTGCTCGACGCCCGCGCGGCCGAGCGCTACCGGGGTGACGTGGAGCCGATCGACCGGGTCGGCGGGCACATCCCGGGCGCCCTGTCGGCGCCGACCACCGAGAATGTGGGCCCGGACGGCCGGCTGCTGCCCGCCGGGGAACTGGCCGCCCGCTTCAAGGCGCTCGGCGTCTCGGGCACCGGGGTCGGCGTGTACTGCGGCTCCGGTGTCTCCGGCGCCCACGAGGTGCTGGCGCTCGCCGTCGCGGGCATTCCGGCCGCGCTGTACGCCGGGTCGTGGTCGGAATGGTCCTCGGACGAGTCCCGCCCGGTCGCGACGGGGCCCGACCCGCGGTAGCGCACGGGCGTCGGGCCGCACGCGTTCTGCGTGCGGCCCGACGCCCGTCTGCCGTGTGCGGCCGGTCCTGCCGGTTCTGCCCGGTCCTGCCGGCGCGGCTAGTCCTGCTTCTTGCGCCGGGTCCCGAAGACGATCTCGTCCCAGCTCGGCACCGCGGCCCGTCGCCCCGGCCGCACCCCGTCGGCCTCGGCCTGGCGGTCGGTGGTGCCGGTGAGCCGGTCGCGGTGACCGGCGACGGTACGGGGCATCAGGACGTCCGCGTACGCCGAGCCCGCTCCCGCGGAAGCGGCCGGCGCGGGCGGTTCCGCGATCTCGGGCTCCCCGGCCGGTTCGATCTCGGGCGGCTCGGGCGGGGCCGAGGGGCGCTCGGGCACCACCATGTCGCCACGGAAGCTCGGCACGGCTTCGAGCAGGCTGGTCAGCGAGTCGCTCTCCTCCACCACCGGCTCGGGCGGCGGGGGCACCGGGCGCTCCAACTGCCGGTCCAGGGCGCGGTCGAGCGGCCGGTCCCGGGGCAGCCGGGCGATCCGGGGCACGAACGGGAAGCTCGGCTCGGGAACCGTGGTGATGGTGTCGTCGGACTCGCCGATCAGCGAGCGGGCCTCGCCGTCGACGGCCTGGACGAGCCGGCGCGGCGGGTCGTAGGTCCAGCTCGCGGAGTGCGGCTCGCCCGCGACCAGGTAGACGAGCAGGACTTCCCAGGTGCCGTCGTCCCGGCGCCAGGAGTCCCACTGCACGCTGTCCTTGTCGGCGCCGCGCAGCAGCAGCCGCTCCTGCACCGCTTCGCCGAGCTGGGGGCCGGTGTTCTCGCCCGGACGCCGCACCGGAGTCTTCCGCGCCCGCTCCGCCATGAAGGCGCGCTCGGCGAGGACGGGGCCTTCGAATCGGCGTACGCGGTCGACCGGGATCCCGGCGAGCTGGGCGACCTCTTCGGCGGAGGCACCGGCTCGTATGCGCGCCTGGATGTCGCGCGGGCGGAGGTGGCTCTCCACCTCGATCTCGATCTGGCCGAGCCGGGCTCGGTCGTTGCGCACGGCGGCCCGGAGCCGCTCGTCGATCGGAAGCGTGTACTCCGTGCTGTCCGCAGCCTTGAGCACCAGTCGTGTGCCGTCGTTGGAGACGGCCACGACACGCAGTTCGGGCATGGGGACCTCCCGGGTGGTGCCTGCCGACGTCACGTGCGTCGCTGCTTCCGCTAGTCGAGTGTGGCCTGCCCGGGTGCAGCCTGCCACAACATTGCCGAGTTGCCCGGCGTGTCGGGCATGGGCCCTGGAACGCCGTTATGGCACGGTTACCTATTCGCAACGCAGAGTGACCGGGCTGGTCACTCTGTGCAGCAGGCCCCCGTACGGTGCCGCGGCGCCGCCGGTTCGAGTGCCGCGTTCGGCCCCCTCCCGTAGTCCCGGATACCCGTGTGGGACCCGGGGCCCAGGGCTCGCCACAGTACTCCATTCGGGCCACCTGGGTGGACCGGCACGCCGCCGAAGTTCTCGTGGCGTACGGGAGTTGAACCTGCCCCGACACGGCCGTCCCAGGCACCCACGTGTCCTGCTTCACACAATCCCCGGAACCGGAACTATTCCTTTCGCTCAAATGTCCTTTCTCAGTGCAAGACGGAACAGAAGGGCGAACAAGGGCTGGGCATGAGTGAGAAGCCGGACTCCGGGACGGACGAGAAGAAGCGCATCGATCTGAGCGTGCCCCAGGTGGCGGGCAGTGCGCTGGCAGCGGTCGCCGCGGCGGTGCTCGCCTCCACCTTGGGTGTGTACGGGACGTTCATCGGCGCCGGCGTCGTGAGCGTGGTCGCCACCTGCGGCGGCACGGTCTTCCAGCACTTCTTCAAACGGACCGGCGAGCAGTTGCGCGAGGTGACGGTCCAGGCCAAGGTCGGCTCGCGCCAGGTGCCGGTGCTCTCCCCCTACAAGGGGAAGCGGCACGGGACGCCGGAGCCACCCCGGACGGACGCCGAGCGCACACAGCTGCTCGGCCGCCTCGACGCGGACCGTACGCAGATGCTGCCGCAGGCGGACACCGACGGCACGCGGTTGCCGGGGCAGGCCGACGCCGACCGTACGCAGGTGCTGGGACAGGCCGGCGCGGACCGTACGCAGATGCTGCCGCAGGCCGACGCCGACCGGACCCAGGTGCTGAAGTCGGTCGGCGGCAGCCCGCTGCCGCCGGGGGCCGCGCCCGCCAAGGAGTTCAACGAGGCGACCGTGCACGGCTCCCGGCTGCGCGGCTGGAAGCGTCCGCTGCTCGCGGCGGCCGTCGTCTTCGGGGTGTCGATGGGCGGCATCACCGCGTACGAGCTGATCACCGACGGCGAGGTCGGCGGCAACGGCGGCGGGACCACCATCGGGTCCGTACTCACCGGGGGCTCCAAGAAGCAGGAGCCGAAGGCGCCCTCGAACCCGGGGGACCGGGGCGACAAGTCGCCCGGCACCGGCACCGGCAGCAGCGGTACGCCGAGCCCGAACAGGAGCGGCGAGAAGGGGACGACCGGGGGAGACTCCGCCACGAGCGACCCCTCTTCCTCGCCGTCCCCCTCCACGTCGCACGGCTCGGGCTCCGATTCCGGCTCGGGCGGTACCACCCCGACCCCGAAGCCCACCCCCTCCGGTTCGCAGAGCACCGGAACCGACAAGGGCACCGGCGACCCGGCCACGCCGGACCCGAAGTCCGGCGCGAGCACCGCTCCTTAGGCCCGGGCCGGAGCGACCCGGGCCGGAGCGGGGCCCGGGTCGGACTTCGGGCCCGGGTCGGTCAGTCGCCCAGCACCCGCCGCAGATACGCATTGGCGAACCGGCGGTCCGGGTCGAGCCGGTCGCGCAGGGCGGTGAACTCGGCGAAGCGCGGATAGGCCTCCGCCAAGTAGGCCGCGTCACGTGTGTGGAGCTTGCCCCAGTGGGGGCGCCCCGCGTGCGCGGTCATGATCCGCTCGACCGCGGTGAAGTACGCCTGATGGGGCGTGCCCCGGTACATGTGCACGGCGATGTACGCGGTCTCGCGGCCGGAGGCGGTGGAGAGCGCGATGTCGTCGGCGGGTGCGGTGCGCACCTCCACCGGGAAGCTCACCCGCAGCGGCGAACGCTCCACCAGGGCCTTCACTTCACGCAGCGCCCCGACGGCCGCCTCGCGCGGCAGGGCGTACTCCATCTCCACGAAGCGGACCCGGCGCGGGCTGGTGAAGACCTTGTACGGAATGTCGGTGTAGCTGCGGGCGGAGAGTGCGCGGCTGGAGACCTTGGCGACCGCCGGGATGGTGGCCGGCACCGCCCGGCCGAGCGAACACACCACCTGGAACAGCCCGTTGGACATGAACTCGTCGTCGATCCACCCGCGGAGTTTGCCGGGCGGCGCGGCCGGTCCCGCGCTGCGGTTGTTGCGCTTGGTGTTGCAGTTGCCGGTGTGCGGGAACCAGTAGAACTCGAAGTGCTCGTTCTCCGTGAAGAGTTCGTCGAAGTCGGCGGTGACCCGGTCGAAGGCCATCGGCTCCTCGCGGGCCGTGAGCAGGAAGACCGGCTCCACGGCGAAGGTGATCGCGGTGACGACGCCGAGCGCGCCGAGCCCGATCCGGGCCGCCGCGAAGACCTCCGGATTCTCCTTCTCGGAGCAGGTGAGCAGCGAGCCGTCGGCCGTGACCAGCTCAAGTGCCGTGATCTGGGCGGCGATCGAGGCCGAGTCGCGGCCGGTGCCGTGGGTGCCGGTGCTGGTGGCGCCCGCCACCGTCTGCTCCATGATGTCGCCCATGTTCGTGAGCGACAGGCCCTCTCTGGCGAGGACCGCGTTCAGCCGCTTGAGCGGGGTGCCGGCCTCCACCGTGACGGTCATCGCGGCGCGGTCGATCTCGCGGATGCCGGTCAGCAGGTCGGGACGTATGAGCACGCCGTCGGTGGCGGCCGTCGCCGTGAACGAGTGGCCGGTGCCGACCGCCTTCACCGTCAGGCCCTGCTCGGCGGCGCGGCGCACGGCCTCGGCCAGTTCGGCCGCGGAGGCCGGGGACACTTCCCTTGTCGGTCGCGCGGTGACGTTCCCCGCCCAGTTACGCCAGGTGCTGCCGTTCGCTCCGCTCATCTGCTTCGAGCCCCTCCCGATGCGTCACCGGCCTGCGAAGCCGGCGGTACCCCGAGAACGCCACCGCCGCCGCGAGCGTTCCCGACACGCCGGCCACCAGGTACCCCGCCTGCGCGCCCGCCGCGTCCACCACCCAACCGGCGGCGGAGGAGCCGAGCGCCACACCGACCGCGAGCCCGGTACTGGTCCAGGTCATGCCCTCGGTGAGCTTGCTGCGCGGTACGTGCTGTTCGACGAGGGCCATCGTCGTCACCATCGTCGGTGCGATGAAGAGCCCCGCGACAAAGAGCGCCACGGCGAGGAACGACAGGTTCCCGGCCAGTTGGAGCGGGATCATACTCACCGCCATCGCACAGACACCCGCCAGCCACCTGGTGGACGCCGCTCCCTTGAGCCGCAGCAGCCCGAACACCGCCCCCGCGAGGCAGGAGCCGAGCGCGTAGACGGCGAGGACGAGGCTGGCCAGCGCCTTGTGGCCGCGCTCGTCGGCGAAGGCCACGGTGACCACGTCGACCGAGCCGAAGATCGCGCCGGTGGCGACGAAGGTGGCCACCAGGACCTGGAGCCCGCGCGACCCCAGGGCGGAGCGGCCGCTGGTGTGCTCGTGCGGATGGGGCGCGGGCTCGGTGCCGCGCTGGGCGGTCAGCCAGAAGACGCCGACCACCAGGAAGCAGGCGGCGATCAGCGGGCCCGCCTCGGCGAACCAGGCGGTGCAGAGCCCGATCGACAGGATCGGCCCCAGGATGAAGCACAGCTCGTCGACGATCGACTCCCACGAGTACGCCGTGTGCAGGTTCTGGGCGTCACCGCGGTAGATCGCGGCCCAGCGGGCCCGGACCATCGAGCCGACGCTGGGCACACAGCCGGCGCCCGCCGCGAAGACGAACAGCGTCCAGTCCGGCGCGCCCTGCTGGGCGCAGACGAGCAGTCCCGTGACGGCGGCGACGGAGACCAGGGTCGCCGGGCGCAGCACCCGGCGCTGGCCGTGCCGGTCGACGAGCCGGGATATCTGGGGGCCGATCACGGCGGCCGACATGGCGAGGGTCGCCGACAGCGCGCCGGCGAGACCGTAGCGGCCGGTGAGCTGGGAGATCATCGTCACGACGCCGATGCCCATCATCGACAGCGGCATCCGGCCGAGCAGGCCGGCGGCGGAGAACCCCTTGGTGCCGGGGGCGGCGAAGATCGCGCGGTAGGGACTGGGCAACGGGGGCTCCGGGATCCGGCGTGGCACGTGCGCGGCGGGCGCCGTCGTGACGCGTGTAATTAATTCCTAAAGCTTACGACGCTGAACTGGGGCCCCGCACCGCCTTTTCCGGCCCGGCTCCCCGGGACTTCCGGCTCTGCCCCACCTCCCTGTCCGGCCCGGCCCCGGCGTGCTTCCGGCTCGGCCGGCGGAGGGCCTGCGGCCCGGTTCCGCGCACGTTCCGTCGGCCGGGTTCCGCGTCTGTCGGAGGCGGATGGCAGGATCGGGTCATGTCCGAACTGCGTGATCCAGCACCCGGAGCGGCCGCGGCCGCCGCCCCGTACGACGCCCTGCTGCTGCTCTCCTTCGGTGGCCCCGAGGGCCCCGACGACGTGGTCCCGTTCCTGGAGAACGTGACGCGCGGCCGGGGCATCCCCAAGGAGCGGCTCAAGGAGGTGGGGCAGCACTACTTCCTGTTCGGCGGCGTGAGCCCCATCAACGAGCAGAACCGGGCGCTGCTCGACGCGCTGCGCAAGGACTTCGCCGAGAACGGCGTGGACCTGCCGGTCTACTGGGGCAACCGGAACTGGGCGCCCTACCTCACCGACACCCTGCGCGACATGGTGGCCGACGGCCGCCGCCGCATCGCGGTCCTCGCCACCAGCGCCTACGCCTCGTACTCGGGCTGCCGGCAGTACCGCGAGAACCTCGCGGAGTCGCTCGCCACCCTGGAGGCCGAGGGCCTGGAGCTGCCGAGGGTCGACAAGCTGCGGCACTACTTCAACCACCCGGGCTTCGTGCGCCCCGTGGTCGACGGCGTCCTCGCCTCGCTCGCCGAGCTGCCCGAGGACGTCCGCGCCGGCGCCCACCTCGCCTTCACCACGCACTCCATCCCCGAGGCGGCGGCCGACACCTCGGGCCCCGTCGAGGAGCACGGCGACGGCGGCGCGTATGTCCGCGAACACCTGGACGTGGCGCGGACCGTCGCGGACGCGGTCCGGGCCGAGACCGGCGTGGAGCGGCCCTGGCAGCTCGTCTACCAGTCCCGCTCCGGCGCCCCGCACATCCCCTGGCTCGAACCGGACATCTGCGAGCACCTGGAGACGCTGCACGGCGAGGGCGCCCCGGCCGTCGTCATGGTCCCCATCGGCTTCGTCTCGGACCACATGGAGGTCCTGTACGACCTCGACACGGAGGCCACCGCCAAGGCGGCCGAGCTCGGCCTGCCCGTCGCCCGCTCGGCGACCGTCGGCGCCGACCCGCGCTTCGCCGCGGCCGTGCGCGAGCTGGTGGTCGAGCGGGCAGCGGCCGAGCGCGGCCTGCCGGTCGAGCGGTGCGCGCTCGGCTCGCTCGGCCCCTCGCACGACCTCTGCGCGGTCGGCTGCTGCCCGGCCGCCCGCGGCGCCGCCAAGCCCGCGGCCGCCGGAGCCGACAGCCCGTACGCGTAAGGGAGCACCGATGACCGACCCTCTGCACCGCGAACTGCTCGGCCTCGCCCTGGAGGCCGCCCGGCGGGCCGGCGAGCTGCTGCGCGACGGCCGCCCGGCCGATCTCGCGGTGGCCGCCACCAAGACCAGCCCCATCGACGTGGTGACCGAGATGGACATCGCCGCCGAGAAGCTGATCACCGGCTACCTCGCCGAGCACCGCCCCGAGGACGGCTTCCTCGGCGAGGAGGGCTCCTCCAGCGAGGGCACCAGCGGCATCCGCTGGGTCATCGACCCGCTCGACGGAACCGTCAACTACCTTTATGGGCTGCCCACTTGGGCCGTCTCCATCGCCGCCGAGCAGAACGGCGAGCGGGTCGCGGGCGTGGTCGCCGCCCCGATGCGCGGCGAGACGTATCACGCGGTCCTCGGCGGCGGCGCCTTCGAGGGCGAGCGCCCGCTGCGCTGCCGCCCGCCGGCCCCGCTGTCCCAGTCCCTGGTCGGCACGGGCTTCGCCTACGTCCAGTCGGTACGCGCCCACCAGGCCGAGGTGGCCCAGCGGTTGATCCCGCGGTTCCGGGACATCCGGCGCGGCGGCTCGGCCGCGATCGACCTGTGCGACGTGGCGGCCGGCCGGCTCGACGGGTACTACGAGCGCGGCCTGAACCCGTGGGACCTGGCGGCCGGCGACCTCATCGCCCGCGAAGCCGGCGCCCTCACCGGCGGCCGCCCCGGCGAGCCCCCCTCCCGCGACCTGACCGTCGCCGCGTCCCCGACCCTCTTCGGCCCCCTCCAGACACTCCTGGAGGAACACGGGGCCTGGCACGACTGAGGGGCGCGGAGGCGATGGCGAGTCGGCCGGCCTGCTTGCGAGCGGTCCGGGGCCCGGGGAATGGTGCCCAACGCGAAACCGCTACCCCTGAGGGGTAGCGGTTTCTGGAGCCTGACATTCCTCTCGGCCGGAAGCCGTGAGAAATGATCTCCTTAGCTGTTGAGCGTGAGACGAATCTCCCAGATCACGCCGGCCTGGCCCTTGTACTCCCACTGCTGCGCACGTGCCCCGTTGCTCCGCGAAGAATTCTCGATTTCCAGGATCTTGCCGCTGCTGTTCTTGATTTCAGACCCGCCGAACCACTCCAGGTACTTGCTGATGCTCCACTTGGCGCCGGCCTGACCGTTGCAGTCCCACTGCTGGGCGCGAGCTCCGTTGTTGCGGGAAGAGCCATCGATCTCCAGGCACTTGCCGCTATTGGCGTTGACAATGTAGCTGTACCCCCCGCCGGCATCTCGCGTGTACCACCTCATGCCACCCTGCCCATTGCAGTCCCACTGCTGTACACGGGCACCGTTGCTGCGGGAAGAGTTTTCGACTTCCAAACACTTCCCGGTGTAGACGTTTGCGAAAGAGGTGTAGCTGTCTGCAGCCGCAGGCGAGGTTCCAACGGTCACAGTGACGGCAGATGCCACAATAGTCAGGCTCGTGATGAAGGATGCGCGCTTGATGTTCAAAGAGTCCCCCCTGGGAAACATTCGAGCATTATTCGGTGAGCGTGTAGCCAATTGACCCAGGCTGGTCTTTCCGGGCTCGGCTTCGCTCGACATCGCCAAAGGTATGCTCTTGAAGTACGCAAGATCAAGTTTAAATTCAGACACGCCTGTGACGAATACCGGCGACCTGTCGGAAAGACGACGGTTCCGATAGCTGGAGGGCTGCCCCGGCGGAACTTCCGCGGCGGCAGTCGCAGAGCAGCGGACGCTCAGCCGGAACAGCGCTGCTAGGTCGTTACGAACCATCCCGAGGCACAGGTGAAACCAGGTATCACCTCTCACGGTGTGCCACTCGGTGCACGTGTCGAGTGCCTGACGGATGCTGCCGTGCGGGCCCCAGGCGGCACCCGAAACATGTAGACGCCTTCAGTCGAGATGGTCGAGACGTTGGTTCGTCAGTCGTTGCCCGCTGATGGAGTCCGGGGCGCTCGGGGCAACTGTTTTCGGTGCCGACCGTAATCGTGGTCTAGCGTCTGACCTGTTCGCCCGCGTGAGATCGGTCGGTAATAGTCGGCCTCACCGACCACCCGCGCGGTGTCGTGATCCGTGCGACCATCCGGCTGCCATCAGCCTTTCATGCCGATCTGGAGCGACTGGACAAGCATCCGCGCCGCCGCGGAGGGAACATGCGGCTCAGTAGAGCGTGCTCCGGCTCGATCTTTGACCGCAGCACTGAAACGCAGATTGAAAGACGCCATGTGCCGCTGCAGAGGAAGTTCGGGCCGGCCGGCGAGGCCATGTGGTGTAGCCCGCCACCGCTCAATATCCGAGGTGCGTCTGTGCTGCGACCCTCAGACGGTACAGCGAGCAGGCGGGATCGCATGAGT
Organism: Streptomyces sp. CB01201; assembly: GCF_002803085.1. Classification (GTDB taxonomy): domain Bacteria; phylum Actinomycetota; class Actinomycetes; order Streptomycetales; family Streptomycetaceae; genus Streptomyces; species Streptomyces hundungensis. The sequence goes on from NZ_NNBJ01000007.1 coordinate 149,003, forward strand.
CAGGGGCGCGGCCGAGCAGGGGGTTCGGGCGGAGCGTTGCTGCTTTGCCGGGGACGTGAACTCCGGTTGTTCATAAGCTAGTTAGTAGACATGTAGGCGTGCGAGTCTGTGTTCGTGGCAACAAATAGTGGGGCCACGCCGCACAATATCGAGCGGCACGGCACTCTTGGCGAGTGCTTAGTGGAGGGGTGTCTGGCGAGCGGCGAAAGTAAGTGCGAGGGTGTTCGATCGCCCGCGAGCTGTGCGCGGAAGCTGGAAGACGTGTCAGTCGGCTGGTTGACCCTCGGAATTGGCGAAGGCCGGTTCGCCGGGGCCATTGCCGGGCCCCCTGCGGCGCACTGCCGAACGCTGCCATCCCCGAGACATGAGCGCTTAGTCGATGTGGCGTACGACGGTTGACCGGTTTCCGTCCCGGGCCGCTCAGGTATGGATCCCTGAGCACATCAGCGTGTCGATCTTGAGCTTGCGGGACCTACGGGTTCGTAGGGCCAGGCATGACGAAACCCCGGCGCCGTCCCGTGGCGCCGGGGTTTCCTGGTGGGTGGGGTGGGCTCAGACGGCTGCGGCTACCTCTACGCCGTGCTCGGCGGCCAGACGGTGGAGATCGTCCAGCTCGGCCTGCTCGACGTCGGCGAGGAAGTCGTCGCCGGTCTCACGCGCCCGTGTGAGGTCGGTTTCCGTGGTCCTTATGCGCTGCAGAAGTCCTGCGGTGAAAGCGTCCATGGTGCGCCCCCTCGTCGTGGGTCGGTGGCACGGGATGTGCCGACGGTGGGTCGCGACCACGACGTGAGGATGTGGCATGCCACAGACAGGGCGTGATCGCGGGGTGTGCAGTCGTCCTCCCCAAGCCCACTCTCAAAGAAACCTCAACTGCCGCCCCAATCCTGTTCATTCCCGCACCGGCCGCCCTCCTCGGCCGGAAACCGCAGGTGGGCGGCGGGCCCCGGCCCGGCACCGTCTTACCGCCGGTTTATGGCCGTAAGGGGCAGGATGGAAGCTCACAGTCACTGGTTCAGTGCACAGATCTGCCCGCGCTCGACGCGGGTCCCTAGGGAAGGAAATGCGCCGTGCGCGTACTCGTCGTCGAGGACGAGCAACTGCTCGCCGATGCGGTGGCCACCGGACTGCGCCGGGAGGCCATGGCCGTCGACGTCGTGTACGACGGCGCCGCGGCCCTGGAGCGGATCGGCGTGAACGACTACGACGTGGTCGTGCTCGACCGGGACCTCCCGCTCGTCCACGGCGACGACGTCTGCCGCAAGATCGTCGAGCTGGGCATGCCCACCCGGGTCCTGATGCTGACGGCCGCCGGGGACGTGAGCGACCGGGTCGAGGGCCTGGAGATCGGCGCGGACGACTACCTGCCCAAGCCCTTCGCCTTCACCGAGCTGACCGCCCGCGTCCGCGCGCTCGGCCGGCGCACCACCGTGCCGCTGCCGCCGATCCTGGAGCGGGCCGGCATCAAGCTCGACCCCAACCGGCGCGAGGTGTTCCGGGACGGCCGGGAGATCCAGCTCGCGCCCAAGGAGTTCGCCGTCCTGGAGGTGCTGATGCGCAGCGAGGGCGCCGTGGTCTCGGCCGAGCAGCTCCTGGAGAAGGCCTGGGACGAGAACACCGACCCGTTCACCAACGTCGTCCGGGTCACCGTCATGACCCTGCGGCGCAAGCTCGGCGAGCCCCCGGTGATCGTCACCGTGCCGGGCTCGGGTTACCGGATCTGACGGCGATGGCCGCCACCCCGGCGCCACCGACCGCGCCCCCGAAACCCACCTGGGACCCGAAGTCGACCGAGCCGCCCTTCCCGTGGCTGCGGCCGACCATCCGCATACGCCTCACGCTGCTCTACGGCGGCATGTTCATGATCGCCGGGATACTGCTTCTGTCGATCATCTATCTGCTGGCGGCCAGCGCCCTGCGCGCGGGCAACGAATTGCCCGTCCAGTTGGCACCGGGTGGCAGGTTCACGTCCAACGGCACCTGCTCGGGCCTGGTCGACGGCATGACGGCCGACCAAGCCAACATCGCCCTCAAGGCGTGCTTCAGCGCCCAACGCCAGCACGCCCTGGACAACCTCCTCAGCCGCTCCCTGCTCGCCCTGGTCGGCCTGAGCGTCATCGCGTTCGCCTTCGGATACGCGATGGCCGGCCGCGTCCTGTCGCCGCTCGGCCGGATCACCCGTACCGCCCGCCGCGTGGCCGGCACCGACCTGACCCGGCGGATCGAGCTGGACGGGCCCGACGACGAGCTCAAGGAGCTCTCCGACACCTTCGACGAGATGCTGGACCGCCTGGAGCGGGCCTTCACCGCCCAGCAGCGGTTCGTCGCCAACGCCTCGCACGAGTTGCGCACCCCGCTGGCGATCAACCGCACGCTGCTCGAAGTGCACCTGTCCGACCCGGGCGCTCCCGTGGAGCTCCAGCAGCTCGGCAAGACGCTGCTCGCCACCAACGAGCGCAGCGAGCAGCTCGTGGAGGGCCTGCTGCTGCTCGCCCGCAGCGACAACGAGATCGTCGACCGCAAGCCCGTCGACCTCGCCGAGGTCGCCTCCCGCGCCATCGACCAGGCCCGGTCCGAGGCCGAGGCCAAGGGCGTCGAGGTGCGCGGCGAGCGCGCCCCGGCCGTCGTCCAGGGCAACGGCGTCCTCCTGGAGCGCATCGCGCTCAACCTGGTACAGAACGCGGTGCGGTACAACGTCGCGGAGGACGGCTGGGTCGAGGTGGTCACCGAGCTCAAGGACGGCCATGCGACCCTGCTCGTGACCAATACCGGGCCGGTGGTCCCGGCGTACGAGATCGACAACATCTTCGAGCCGTTCCGGCGGCTGCGCACCGAGCGCACGGGCAGCGACAAGGGCGTCGGCCTGGGTCTGTCCATCGCCCGGTCGGTCGCGCGGGCCCACGGAGGCCGTATCATCGCGGAGCCCCGCGAAGGCGGCGGCCTCGTGATGCGTGTCACCCTGCCGGTCTGAGACGCTGCTCGAAGCCGTTTTGGCAGTTCGCTTTGCGCGGAATTTTCGGGAACTGTTCCTGTGGCTTTCATGTGTGATCAGTCACAGGTGCAGACTTTCGGCCACCTACTCTCCGTGATCGATAAATCCCCTGGAATCCCGGGAAAAGTCCGGGTTTCCAGGGGGTGAGATCACGGGAAGTACACGAGGTGGCGCTGGTGAAGTGCGACATTAGGACCGTGTACGGTCCCGATCGCCATCCAAGACGATCACTCTTGAGGAGTGCGGTTGGGTGTCGATTGAGTAACAGACCTTGATGTGAGGCAAAATCTCCGCCTCAGGTCGGGCACAAGTCCGGCCTCTCACGCGTTACGTGCGCTGAGACACCGCAACTACCCAAGAGGGGGAGAGCGACATGGCAACGGACTACGACACCCCACGCAAGACCGACGACGACGTCGATTCCGACAGCCTTGAAGAGCTGAAGGCCCGGCGTAACGACAAGTCCACCTCGACCGTCGACGTCGACGACTTCGAGGCCGCCGAAGGCATGGAACTGCCCGGCGCGGACCTGTCCAACGAAGAGCTCGCCGTCCGCGTCCTGCCCAAGCAGGCCGACGAGTTCACCTGCATGAGCTGCTTCCTCGTGCACCACCGCAGCCAGCTGGCCCGGGAGAAGAACGGCCAGCCGATCTGCCGCGACTGCGACTGAGCAGGCAAGCCGTGACAGGCGCGAAACCGCCCCGGAAGCGACCGTTCCGGAGGAAGGGTGCCCCGGGTTCCACCGAGGCCCCCCAGGGCGGCACAGGCCCGGCAGAAGGCGTGGAAGCCCCCGCCGAGCCGGACCGTCTCCCTGCGGTGAGCGCGGTCGAGGGTGCACGTGACGCCGAGCGGGGCCAGCAGGCCTCGCTCGAAGCAGCGCTCACGGCACCGGAGCCGGCACAGGCGGGGCCCGCGGCCGGGGCCCGGCGCCTCGACGCCCTGCGCAGGGGCGCTCTGGAGAAGGGCGTTCCCGCCCTGAAGAAGAGCGTTCCGGTGCTCAAGAAGGGCGTACGCAAGAGCGGCGAGGGCATGAAGGCCTCGCTCGGCCACCTTGCCGACCGCGTCATCGACGTCGCCCCCCGCATTCCCGTGCGGGACCTGGCGACGTTGCGCAGGCAATTCCCGGGCCTGGGCCCGGAGGAGATCGCCGACAAGCTGATCGCCGGCGCCGCCAACGGCACCTCCACGGTCGGCGCGGGAGTCGGCGCGGCCGCGATGATGCCCGTCCCGCCCGCGATGCCGGCGGAGCTGGCCGCGGAGATCACCGGCGTCGCCGCCATCGAGCTGAAGCTCATCGCCGAGCTGCACGAGGTCTACGGGATGCGACCGCCCGGGAACCTCAAGGAGCGTTCCATGGCGTATCTGACGTCCTGGACCGAGGAACGCGGCATCGACGTCACCAAGCCGACGACGCTCAACTTCGCGCTCGGCGGCCAGATGAAGCGCGAACTGCGCCAGCAGATCATGAAGCGCATGGTCCGCAACCTGCCGAACCTGACGCCGTTCATGGTCGGCGCGGCCGTGGGCGCCGTCATGAACCGCCGCGACACCAAGAAGCTCGCCGGCCACATCAGGAAGGACCTGCGCGAGCGCCAGGTGCCCTGGGACGCGCTGCCCGAGCTGCCCGCCCTGGAGCAGCCGGAGAACCCCCTGCCGCAGGGCCCCGGTCCCAAGGAGCTCGGCCACTGACCGGCCGCCCGCACCGCCGACGGCGCCCCGGGCGAGGCCTCAGGCCGCGCGGACCGCGTTCAGGGCCGCCTTCAGCGCCTCGGGGTCACGGGTCGAGAGATAGGCGTACGGAGTCGGGTCCGCCGGATCCGTGATCTCCACCTTCACCGCCGTCGGGATGTAGGCCCGCAGCAGCATGAACGCCCGCGGGTCCGCCTTGTGCAGGCGCCAGGCCCGCGCCTCCTCGGCGTCCAGGACCTCGGCCTCGCCCAGCGCCCGGACCGGAATGCGGGCTTCCCCCGCGACCAGGGTCTCCGGGAGCACCCGGATCCGCACCGAGCCGTACGAGCTCACCACCACCCACGACACCGCCGTACCGCCGACGAACCCGGCCAGCATCGGCAGCGTGCCCACCGGCAGCAGCATCAGGGCGCACGCGAAGCCGACCAGCAGGGAGATGAACCACCAGGAGCGGGGCGCGGTGAGGCGTTCTGCGTACTGCGGGGCATTGGGCTGCATGGAAGCTAGCTTGGCACGGCGCGACCTGCCGCTTGACCGCGGGTAAGGTCTGCGCCTGTGACTGCTACATCTGCGTCCCTGACGCCCCCGGCCGACGCCATAGCGCCGGTGCGGCACCCCGAGGCGCCCGCACCCGGCGAACTGCTCGGCGCGCACTACGGGCACTGCTTCGGCTGCGGCGAAGGACAGCCCCATGGACTGCACCTGGCCGCCCGGGCCGGCGAAGGCGTGACCGTCACCGCCGAGTTCACCGTGCGGGAGGCCCATCAGGGCGCCCCGGGCCTCGCCCACGGCGGGGTCCTCGCCACCGCGCTCGACGAGACGCTCGGCTCCCTGAACTGGCTGCTGCGGGTCATCGCGGTGACCGGCCGCCTGGAGACGGACTTCGTCCGCCCGGTCCCGGTCGGCACGGTGCTGCACCTGGCGGCCGAGGTCACCGCGGTCGCCGGCCGCAAGATCTACTCCCGGGCCACCGGCCGCATCGGCGGTCCCGAGGGACCCGTGGCGGTCCGGGCCCAGGCCCTCTTCATCGAGGTGAAGGTGGACCACTTCATCGACAACGGACGTCCGGCCGAGATCCAGGCCGCCATGTCCGACCCCGACCAGGTCAGGCGCGCCCGCGCCTTCGAGGTGAACCCGTGACGCGTGAACCCGTAGATGTCCTCATCCGCCGAGTCGACCCGGAGGTGCCGATTCCGGCGTACGGGCACCCGGGCGACGCCGGAGCCGATCTGGTGACCACCGAGGCCGCCGAGCTCGCGCCGGGCGAGCGGGCGGTCCTGGCGACCGGCGTCTCGATCGCGCTGCCCGACGGCTACGCGGCCTTCGTGCACCCCCGTTCCGGGCTCGCCGCCCGCTGCGGTGTCGCCCTGGTGAATGCCCCGGGGACGGTGGATGCCGGGTACCGTGGAGAGATCAAGGTGATCGTGGTCAACCTCGACCCGCGCGAGAGCGTGCGGTTCGAGCGTTTTGACCGCATTGCCCAACTGGTCGTCCAGCAGGTCGAGAAGGTGCGCTTCCACGAGGTGGCGGAGCTTCCCGGCTCGGCGCGGGCCGAGGGGGGCTTCGGGTCCACCGGCGGTCATGCCGCCGTGGACGGTTCGGCCGCCACTGGCGGCACTGCGGGTGGGAATCGATACGCTTCGGTCGTATCCGACCGGGAAGGACAGTGACGTGTTCGGACGTCGCAAGAAGAGCGGTACCGCCGAGGACTCGGCGGGCGAGGCCGAGCAGGTTGTCGAAGGCACCGGGGCCGATGAAGCGGCCGGGGCCGATGACGAGGCCCGGGTGCGCAGGGTGAACCTGCCGCCGGCACCCCGTCCGGACGGGCCGTGGGACGTCTCGGAGGTGACCGAGCCCGGCGAGGGCCGCGTCGACCTCGGCGGTCTCTTCGTCCCCGGAGTCGAGGGCATGGAACTGCGGGTCGAGGTCGCGGGCGACGCGATCGTGGCGGCCACGGTCGTCCTCAACGACAGCGCGGTTCAGCTGCAGGGCTTCGCGGCGCCGAAGAAGGAAGGCATCTGGGGCGAGGTCCGCGAGGAGATCGCCTCCGGCATCACCCAGCAGGGCGGCGTCATCGACGAGGTCGAGGGCCCGCTGGGCTGGGAGCTGCGCGCACAGGTTCCGGTCCAGCTGCCCGACGGGACCAACGGCGTCCAGCTGGTGCGCTTCGTGGGCGTCGACGGCCCGCGCTGGTTCCTGCGCGGGGTCATCTCCGGCCAGGGCGCGGTGCAGCCGCAGGCCGCCGGGCTCCTGGAGACGATCTTCCGTGACACCGTCGTGGTGCGCGGCGAGGGCCCGATGGCGCCCCGCGACCCGATCGTCCTGAAGCTCCCCAACGACGCCCAGATGGTGCCCGAGGGCGTGCAGCAGGAGGACCAGGAGGGCTCGCGCTTCTCCGGCGGCATGGGCCAGCTCCAGCGCGGCCCCGAGGTCACCGAAATCCGCTGACCTCCCCCTTTTGTGTCCGATGGGCCGCGTTCCGTATCCGGGGCGCGGCCCATCGGCCTAGCCGGGGCCATCCGTTCCGCCTGCCCGTGTCCGCACGTGCGGCCGCTCGCCGCAGCGCCCGGCGGGCACGGTTGCCCGCGCGACCCCCGCCCGCCCGGGCAGGGCGGGCAGACCTCCCGCGATCCGTTGCCCGGCGTTGCGCAATCCACCCATACTGGCGCCCGGTCGCGCACACGTACGCACGGGGGAGACAACGCATGACGCGGGGCACCAGGGGACAGGGCGGCACGGCCGTCGTGGGCGAGCGGCCGGGCGGGCCGATGCTGCGGGTCGAGGACCTGCACCGCTCGTACGGGAGCGGCGCCGCCGCCGTGCACGCGCTGCGCGGGGTCTCCTTCGAGGTGCCGCGCGGTGAACTCGTCGCCCTCAAGGGGCGCTCGGGCTCCGGCAAGACCACGCTGCTCAACCTGCTCGGCGGCCTCGACCGGCCCGACGCGGGCACGGTCACCGTCGACGGCACCGACATCGTGGGCCTGGGCGAGGAGGGTCTGCTCGCCCTGCGCCGCGACCGGATCGGCTTCATCTTCCAGTCCTTCGGCCTGATCCCCATCCTCAGCGCCGCCGAGAACGTGGGCGTCCCGCTGCGGCTCAAGAAGACCGACCCGCGCGAGCGCGAGGAGCGCGTCGCCCTGCTGCTCTCCCTCGTCGGCCTGGGCGACCACGCGGCGCAGCGCCCCGGCGAGCTCTCCGGCGGCCAGCAGCAGCGCGTGGCCATCGCCCGGGCCCTCGCCAACCGCCCCGCGCTGCTCATCGCGGACGAGCCCACCGGCCAGCTCGACGCCGACACCGGGCTCGCGGTGATGGAACTGCTGCGCGCCGTCGTCCGCAGCGAGGGCGTCACCGCCCTGGTCGCCACCCACGACAGTCAGCTCCTCGGCTTCGCCGACCGCGTCCTGGAACTCGGCGACGGACAGCTCGTCGACCACGGGCCACGGCCGGCCGGCGGCTGAGCGCCGGAGCGGGCGCCGGCGACGCGCGGGCGGCCGGGCGTCAGAATCGCGTCAATACGCGGCCCCCGCCCCACCCGCACCCCATATGCCGCGATTGTTGGCCGTAAGGTCGACGCAGAGTACACGGCTGCCTGCGTACGCGGCCGACTTCTGAAAGACAATGGGGCCATGGCACGCGGCAAGCTTCGGATCTACCTCGGCGCGGCACCGGGCGTCGGCAAGACGTACGCGATGGTCTCCGAGGCCCACCGCCGGGTGGAGCGCGGTACGGACTGCGTCGTGGCGTTCGTGGAGCACCACGGCAGGCCGCGCACCGAGGTCATGCTGCACGGCCTGGAGCAGCTGCGGCGGCGCGAGATCGAGTACCGCGGCGGCCTCTTCACCGAGATGGACGTCGACGCCGTCCTGGAGCGCGACCCCGCCGTCGCCCTGGTGGACGAACTGGCCCACACCAATGTGCCGGGCTCGCGCAACACCAAGCGCTGGCAGGACGTCGAAGAGCTGCTCGCCGCCGGGATCGACGTGGTGTCCACCGTCAACATCCAGCACCTGGAGTCCCTCGGCGACGTCGTCGAGTCCATCACCGGGGTGCGCCAGCGCGAGACGGTGCCCGACGAGGTGGTGCGCCGGGCCGACCAGATCGAACTCGTCGACATGTCGCCCCAGGCACTGCGCCGCCGCATGGCGCACGGCAACATCTACCAGTCCGACAAGGTCGACGCGGCCCTGTCCAACTACTTCCGCCCCGGCAACCTGACCGCGCTGCGCGAACTCGCGCTGCTCTGGGTCGCCGACCGCGTCGACGAGTACCTCCAGCAGTACCGCGGCGAGCACGACATCAAGTCGACCTGGCAGGCCCGCGAGCGCATCGTCGTCGGCCTCACCGGCGGCCCCGAGGGCCGCACCCTCATCCGCCGGGCCGCCCGCATGGCCGCCAAGGGCTCCGGCAGCGAGATCCTCGCGGTGTACGTGGCCAGGAGCGACGGGCTGACCTCGGCCTCGCCCAAGGAACTCACCGTCCAGCGCACCCTCGTCGAGGACCTCGGCGGCAGCTTCCACCACGTCATAGGCGATGACATCCCGGCCTCGCTGCTCGCCTTCGCGCGCGGCGTCAACGCCACCCAGATCGTGCTCGGCTCCAGCCGGCGCAAGGCCTGGCAGTACATCCTGGGCCCCGGCGTCGGACAGACCGTGGCCCGCGACTCCGGTCCCGACCTCGACGTCCACATCGTCACCCACGACGAGGTCGCCAAGGGCCGCGGCCTTCCGGTGGCGCGCGGCGCCCGGCTCGGGCGGGCCCGCATCGTGTGGGGCTGGGCGGCCGGGGTCGTGGGGCCCGCCCTGCTCACCGTGCTGCTCACCAACGTCGACGCGGACCTCGGGCTCGCCAACGACATGCTGCTCTTCCTGAGCCTGACGGTGGCCGCCGCCCTGCTCGGCGGCCTGGTGCCGGCGCTCGCCTCGGCCGCCTTCGGCTCGTTCCTCCTGAACTACTACTTCACCCCGCCCGTCCACAAGATCACGATCGCGGATCCCAAGAACATCGTCGCCATCGTCATCTTCGTCCTGGTCGCCGTCTCGGTGGCCTCGGTCGTCGACGTCGCCGCCCGCCGCACCCACCAGGCCGCCCGGCTGCGCGCCGAATCCGAGATCCTCTCCTTCCTCGCCGGCAGCGTCCTGCGCGGCGAGACCAGCCTGGACGCCCTCCTGGAGCGGGTCCGCGAGACCTTCGCCATGGAGTCGGTCGCCCTGCTGGAGCGGGCCGGGGACGTCGAGCCCTGGACCCGGGCGGGCAGCGTCGGACCGCATCCGGTGGCCCGCCCCGAGGACGCGGACGTGGACATGCCGGTCGGCGACCACATGGCGCTCGCCCTGTCCGGGCGCGTCCTGCCCGCCGAGGACCGCCGGGTGCTCGGCGCCTTCGCCGCCCAGGCCGCCGTCGTCCTGGACCGCCGCCGCCTGGTGGGAGAGGCCGAGGAGGCCCGCAAGCTGGCCGAGGGCAACCGCATCCGCACCGCGCTGCTCGCCGCCGTCAGCCACGACCTGCGCACCCCGCTCGCCTCCATCAAGGCGGCCGTCACCTCACTGCGCTCCGACGACGTCGAATGGTCCGAGGAGGACCGCGCCGAGCTCCTCGAAGGGATCGAGGGCGGCGCCGACCGCCTCGACCACCTCGTCGGCAACCTCCTCGACATGTCCCGCCTCCAGACCGGGACCGTCACCCCGCTCATCCGCGAGATCGACCTGGACGAGGTCGTGCCCATGGCGCTCGGCGGCGTCCCCGAGGACAGCGTCGTCCTGGACATCCCCGAGACGCTGCCCATGGTCGAGGTCGACCCGGGCCTCCTGGAGCGGGCCGTCGCCAACATCGTCGAGAACGCCGTCAAGTACAGCCCGCTCGACAGCCCCGTCACCGTCGCCGCGAGCGGCCTCGCCGAGCGCGTCGAGATACGGGTCACCGACCGCGGCCCCGGCGTCCCCGACGCCGCCAAGGACCGCATCTTCGCGCCCTTCCAGCGCTACGGGGACGCCCCGCGCGGAGCCGGCGTGGGCCTCGGCCTGGCCGTCGCCCGGGGTTTCGCCGAGGCCATGGGCGGCACCCTGGCGGCGGAGGACACCCCCGGCGGCGGCCTCACCATGGTCCTCACCGTCCGCGCCGCCCCGGGACCGGACCGGGCCCCCGCCGACCTGTCCGCGCAGGTCACCTCATGAACCCCACCGCACCGCCGGTCCCCGCACCGTCCGTCCCCGCACCGTCCGTCCCCGCACCGTCAGCCACCGCACGGTCGGCCCCCGCAGAAGGCAGGTATCCCAGATGACCCGGGTGCTCGTGGTCGAGGACGAGCCGCAGATCGTGCGCGCGCTCGTGATCAACCTCAAGGCACGGAAGTACGAGGTGGACGCGGCCCCCGACGGCGCGACCGCCCTCCAGCTCGCCGCCGCCCGCCACCCCGACGTGGTCCTGCTCGACCTGGGCCTGCCCGACATGGACGGCGTCGAGGTCATCCGGGGCCTGCGCGGCTGGACCCGGGTCCCCATCCTGGTGCTCTCCGCCCGCCACACCTCCGACGAGAAGGTCGAGGCGCTCGACGCGGGCGCCGACGACTACGTCACCAAGCCCTTCGGCATGGACGAGCTGCTCGCCCGGCTGCGCGCCGCGGTCCGCCGGGCCGAGCCGGTCGGCGGCGGGGAGGGCGCCGACGACCTGGTGACGGTCGAGACCGAGGGCTTCACCGTCGACCTCGCCGCCAAAAAGGTCAACCGCGACGGCCGAGACGTACGCCTCACGCCCACCGAATGGCACCTCCTTGAGGTCCTGGTCCGCAACACCGGCCGCCTGGTCAGCCAGAAGCAGCTGCTCCAGGAGGTGTGGGGGCCCTCGTACGGCACCGAGACCAACTATCTGCGGGTCTACATGGCCCAGCTGCGCCGCAAGCTGGAGGGCGATCCCTCGCACCCGCGCCACTTCATCACCGAGCCGGGCATGGGCTACCGCTTCGAACGCTGATCCCATCCGCCCCTGCCGGACCGGCTCGCACCCCTGGTGTATCCCCGCCCTGTACGTGCTGACCACACGCTTTGATCCGGCGGGGGAGTACCCCGGTACGCTTTCTGTATGAGTGCTGACCTTCGTACCGAGAAGCCCGCGGGACGCTTCCGGCGGATGCTCGACCGGCTGTCCACCTCGCAGGAGGACCTGCACTCCGCGGAACTGCAGGAGGACACGCAGGCCACGGGGTGCACCCGCATCTCCGAGTGCAGTGACCGCCAGATAGTCAAGGTGACTGGTACCTTGCGGACCGTCACCCTGCGCCCACGGGCGGGTGTGCCGGCGCTGGAGGCCGAGCTCTTCGACGGCACCGCCCCGCTGGACGTGGTGTGGCTGGGACGGCGCTCGATCGTGGGCATCGAGCCGGGCCGCAAGCTCATCGCTTCGGGCCGGATCTCCCTGAGCCACGGCCGCCGGGTCCTGTTCAACCCCAAATACGAACTCCGACCGCTCGGACAGGAGTAGCCGGTGACGTCAGTCGACAAGCCGACCACCACCACCCCCACCACCACTGCGCCCGCCGACGCGAAGGCCGTCACCGAGGCCGCGCTCTTCGAGGCGTTCGGCGGGGTGCGCGGCATGGTGGAGACGGTCCTGCCGGGACTGCTCTTCGTCACGATCTTCACGATCAACAAGGACCTGCACACCTCGGCGATCGCCGCCCTAGCGGTGTCGCTGCTGCTCGTCGTGGTCCGCCTGGTCCGCAGGGACACCATGAAGCACGCCTTCAGCGGTGTCTTCGGCGTCGCCTTCGGCGTGGTCTTCGCGATGATGACGGGCAACGCCAAGGACTTCTACCTGCCGGGCATGCTCTACACGCTCGGCCTGGCGGTCGCCTACATCGTCACCACGCTGTGCGGGGTCCCGCTGATCGGCCTGATCCTCGGCCCGGTCTTCAAGGAGAACCTGTCCTGGCGCACCCGCAACCCGGGCCGCAAGAAGGCGTACGCGAAGGCCAGTTGGGCCTGGGGCCTGATCCTGCTCGCCAAGTGCGCGATCCTGTTCCCGCTGTACTGGTGGGCCAACACCTCGCAGCTGGGCTGGATCCTGATCGCCCTGAAGATCCCGCCGTTCCTGCTCGCGGTCTGGCTCACCTGGGTCTTCCTCGCGAAGGCCCCGGCGCCGATCGACGTCTTCGCCGAGATGGAGGCGGAGGAAGCGGCCGAGAAGGCCCGCAAGGCCGCCGCGCGCGGCGAAGCCGGCACGTAACCCCTCTGCCCGGTAGGTGACCTGCCGGGCACCCGACTCCCTGCCGGCGCACAACTCCCTCGCCCGGTACGTGACTTCGTACCCGGCACGGCGAAGGGCCCGGAACCATGACGGTTCCGGGCCCTTCGTGCGTCCGGCGGGATCAGCCCTCGCGGCGGACCGAGAGGAGGTCCTCCAACTGCTCCTCGCGGGCCTGCGCGGCCACGAACAGAAGCTCGTCGCCCGCCTCCAGGGTCTCCTCCTGGCTCGGCGTCAGCACCCGCGTGCCCCGGATGATGGTGACCAGCGAGGTGTCCTCGGGCCAGGCCACATCGCCGACCTGCGTGCCCGCGAGCGCCGACTCCGGCGGCAGCGTCAGCTCGACCAGGTTGGCGTCCCCGTGGCTGAAGCGCAGCAGCCGGACGAGATCGCCGACGCTCACCGCCTCCTCGACCAGGGCCGACATCAGACGCGGCGTCGAGACGGCGACGTCCACACCCCACGACTCGTTGAACAGCCACTCGTTCTTCGGGTTGTTGACCCGGGCCACCACCCGCGGCACCCCGTACTCGGTCTTCGCGAGCAGCGAGACGACCAGGTTCACCTTGTCGTCGCCGGTGGCCGCGATGACCACGTTGCAGCGCTGGAGCGCCGCCTCGTCGAGCGAGGTGATCTCGCAGGCGTCCGCCAGCAGCCACTCGGCGAGCGGCACCCGCTCCACCGAGATGGCGGTGGGCGCCTTGTCGACCAGGAGCACCTCGTGCCCGTTCTCCAGGAGCTCGCCCGCGATGGAACGCCCCACCGCGCCGGCCCCGGCAATCGCCACGCGCATCAGTTGCCGCCCTCCTCGGGACCCTGGGCGAACGCCGCCTCGACCTTCTCGACCTCGTCCGTACGCATCATGACGTGCACCAGGTCGCCCTCTTGCAGGACCGTCTGGGACGTCGGAAGAACCGCTTCGCCCAGCCGGGTGAGGAACGCGACGCGTACGCCGGTCTCCTCCTGCAACTTGCTGATCTTGTGGCCGATCCAGGAGGTCGAGGTGTGCACCTCGGCCAGCTGCACGCCACCGCTCGGGTCGCGCCACAGCGGCTCGGCGCCGGACGGCAGCAGCCGCCGCAGCATCTGGTCCGCGGTCCAGCTCACCGTGGCGACCGTGGGGATGCCCAGGCGCTGGTAGACCTCGGCGCGGCGCGGGTCGTAGATCCGCGCCGCCACGTTCTCGATGCCGAACATCTCGCGCGCGACCCGCGCCGCGATGATGTTGGAGTTGTCACCGCTGGAGACCGCCGCGAACGCGCCGGCCTCCTCGATGCCCGCCTCGCGCAGGGTGTCCTGGTCGAAGCCGACCCCGGTGACCCGGCGCCCGCCGAATCCGGAACCCAGCCGACGGAAAGCGGTGGGGTCCTGGTCCACCACCGCGACGGTGTGCCCTTGCTGTTCCAAGGCCTGCGCGAGAGCGGCTCCCACTCGCCCGCAGCCCATGATGACGATGTGCACGTCCCCTTACCCCGCACTCCTGGTCGCCCCGATGACCTGCGCAAACACCCTGCTCACTACTTCCTTCTCGGCTAGCCGGGCAACAGCGTGGCAACAGAAATCCACGTTGCCGCGAGACGAGCTTATGCGGCCCGCCCCGCGATGCACTCACGCAGTGCCCCCGGGGACCGCCGCGGGCGGGGGGAGGCGGGTGGGCCTTATTCGGACAGAGCGCTTACGATCCTCTGCGTGTCCAAACTGACCGACGTGCCCAAACGGATCCTGATCGGCCGGGCGCTGCGCAGCGACAAGCTGGGAGAAACGCTCCTCCCCAAGCGCATCGCACTTCCCGTCTTTGCCTCCGACCCGCTCTCGTCCGTTGCGTACGCACCCGGAGAAGTACTCCTGGTGCTCTCCGTGGCGGGTGTGTCGGCGTACCACTTCAGCCCCTGGATCGCCCTCGCGGTCGTGGTGCTGATGTTCACCGTGGTCGCCTCCTACCGGCAGAACGTGCACGCCTACCCGAGCGGCGGCGGCGACTACGAGGTCGCCAACACCAACCTCGGGCCGAAGGCCGGACTCACCGTCGCCAGCGCCCTGCTCGTCGACTACGTCCTGACCGTGGCGGTCTCCATCGCCTCGGGCATCGAGAACCTCGGCTCCGCGATCCCGTTCATCGTCGAGCACAAGGTGCTCTGCGCGGTCGCCGTGATCGTCCTGTTGACGCTGCTGAACCTGCGCGGCATGAAGGAGTCGGGCAAGCTCTTCGCGATCCCGACGTACGTCTTCGTCGCCGGCGTCTTCGTCATGATCGCCTGGGGCGCCTTCCGCGGGATCGTGCTCGGCGACACCATGAAGGCACCGACCGCGGACTACACGATCAAGGCCGAGCACCAGGGCCTCGCGGGCTTCGCCATGGTCTTCCTGCTGCTGCGCGCCTTCTCCTCCGGCTGTGCGGCGCTCACCGGCGTCGAGGCCATCAGCAACGGCGTCCCCGCCTTCCGCAAGCCGAAGTCGAAGAACGCCGCCACCACGCTCGCCCTGATGGGCGGCCTCGCCGTCACCATGTTCTGCGGCATCATCGCGCTCGCCATGTCGACCCATGTGCGCATGGCGGAGAAGCCCGGCGAGGACCTGCTGCACAACGGCACCCCGCTCGGCTCCGGATACGTACAGAACCCGGTGATCTCGCAGGTCGCCGAGGCCGTCTTCGGACACGGCAGCTTCCTGTTCGTCGTGCTCGCCGCGGCCACCGCGCTCGTCCTGTTCCTCGCGGCGAACACCGCGTACAACGGGTTCCCGCTGCTCGGCTCGATCCTCGCCCAGGACCGCTACCTGCCCCGCCAGCTGCACACCCGCGGCGACCGCCTCGCGTTCTCCAACGGCATCGTGCTGCTGGCCGGCGCCGCGGTGCTGCTCGTCGTCATCTACGGCGCGGACTCGACCCGCCTGATCCAGCTGTACATCGTCGGCGTCTTCGTCTCCTTCACGCTCAGCCAGACCGGCATGGTCCGCCACTGGAACCGCCACCTGGCCACCGAACGCGACCCCGCCAAGCGCCGCCACATGGTCCGCTCGCGCGCAATCAACGCGTTCGGCGCGTTCTTCACCGGCCTGGTCCTGGTGGTCGTCCTCGCGACGAAGTTCACCCACGGCGCCTGGGTCGCCCTGCTCGGCATGGTGATCTTCTACGGAACGATGACCGCGATCCGCAAGCACTACGACCGGGTCGCCGCCGAGATCGCCGCTCCCGACGAGCCCAGCGACGACAGCCTGCGGCCCTCGCGCGTGCACTCGATCGTCCTGGTCTCCAAGGTCCACCGCCCCACCCTGCGCGCCCTCGCCTACGCCAAGCTGATGCGCTCCGACCAGCTGGAGGCGCTCTCCATCTCGGTCGACCCGGTCGAGACGAAGGCCCTGAAGGAGGAGTGGGAGCGGCGCGGCATCAACGTACCGCTGAAGATCCTCGACTCGCCCTACCGCGAGATCACCCGGCCGATCATCGAGTACGTCCGCAGCCTGCGCCGCGAGAGCCCGCGCGACGCGATCAGCGTGTTCATCCCCGAGTACGTCGTGGGCCACTGGTACGAGCACCTGCTGCACAACCAGAGCGCGCTCAGGCTCAAGGGCCGCCTCCTGTTCACCCCCGGCGTCATGGTGACCTCCGTCCCCTATCAGCTGGAGTCCTCGGAGGCCGCCAAGAAGCGGGCCCGCAGGCGCGCGGACTGGAACGCCCCGGGCGCGGTGCGCCGCGGACCCGTGTCCCGCCCCAAGGAGCCGAGCAACAAGAGCTGAGCGGTACGGGTGCGGCGCGGGCGCGCTGTGGTGCGGCGCGCTGTGGTGCCGGGTGCCGTGCCGGTGCCGTGCCGGTGCCGCGCCGTGCCTGTGGCGGGCGGCCGGGCGATCCCCACGTAGACTGGTGGGCTGTTCGCCCGGCCGCCCGCCGTTTTCCTCCCCCCGACCCTGGAGTCACCCAGCCATGCAGCAGAACGCATCCGAGCCGTCGGCGTCGGCATCCGAGCCGTCGGCGCCCGAGCCGTCGCTGTCGTCGTTGGTCGGTGAGGAGTACGAGGTCGAGGTCGGCCCCGTCGCACACGGCGGCCACTGCATCGCCCGCACCGCCGAGGGCCGCGTCCTGTTCGTACGCCACGCCCTGCCCGGCGAGAAGATCGTGGCCCGCGTCACCGAGGGCGAGGAGGACTCGCGCTTCCTGCGCGCGGACGCGGTGCGCATCGTGGAGGCGTCCAAGGACCGGGTCGAGGCGCCCTGCCCCTTCGCGGGCCCCGGCAAGTGCGGCGGCTGCGACTGGCAGCACGCCAAGCCCGGCGCCCAGCGCCGCCTCAAGGGCGAGGTCATCGCCGAGCAGCTCCAGCGACTCGCGGGCCTGACCCCCGAAGAGGCCGGCTGGGACGGCACGGTCATGCCCGCCGAGGGCGACAAGCTCCCCGCCGGCCAGGTCCCGGCATGGCGCAGCCGCGTCCAGTACGCGATCGACGCGGAGGGGCGCGCGGGCCTGCGCAAGCACCGCTCGCACGAGGTCGAGGTCGTCGACCACTGCATGATCGCGTCCGAGGGCGTCTCCGAACTGGGCGTCGAGAAGCGGGAGTGGCCCTCGCTGGCCTCGGTCGAGGCGATCGCGTCGTCCGGCTCACACGACCGCCAGGTCGTCCTCACCCCGAAGCCGGGTGGCCGCCTGCCCCTGGTGGAGCTCGACAAGCCGGTCTCCGTGCTGCGAGTCGAGGAGAAGGACGGCGGAGTGCACCGGGTGCACGGCCGCGCCTTCGTCCGCGAGCGCGCCGACGGCCGCACCTATCGCGTCGGCATGGGCGGCTTCTGGCAGGTCCACCCGCAGGCCCCCGACACCCTGGTGAAGGCCGTGATGCAGGGTCTGATGCCGCGCAAGGGCGAGATGGCGCTCGACCTGTACTGCGGCGTCGGCCTGTTCGCCGGCGCGATCGCGGAGCGGGTGGGCGAGACGGGCGCGGTGCTCGGCATCGAGTCCTCCAAGCGCGCCGTCGAGGACGCCCGCCACAACCTGGCCGACCTGCCCCGCGTCCGCGTCGAGCAGGGCAAGGTCGAGCAGGTCCTGCCCCGCACGAAGATCACCGAAGCCGACCTGATCGTCCTGGACCCGCCCCGCGCCGGCGCCGGCAAGCAGACGGTCAAGCACCTCGCGGCCCTGGGCGCCCGCCGCATCGCCTACGTGGCCTGCGACCCGGCAGCCCTGGCCCGCGACCTGGCGTACTTCGCGGCGGCGGGCTACAAGCCGCGGACGCTGCGGGCGTTCGATCTGTTCCCGATGACGCATCACGTGGAGTGCGTGGCGATCCTGGAGCCGGTGGCGAAGGGCGGCTGACCTGCGGTTTTGCGTGCGCGCATTTTGTGCGGTGTGGGCGCTACAGGCGATATCTTGACGCTGAAATGACGCTCTCCGAGGCATCTTGACGCTCATTTGACGCTTGTTCTGATGGGGTGTCAGGTGGTGAGTAGTGCCTTGGTCCATCAGGATGCCGAAGGGCGGAGGGCTCCTTCTGTTAGAGCCCGCTGCTCTCAGGTGTGCCCCCGGCCTAAGCTCACTTCCCGGTGTTTCGAAAGTGCCCGCTCAGGAACTGAGGCTCTTGCGGCGGGCACGGAACGTGTACGTGGTGCCGTTCGCGTCCGTGTGGTAACCCCAACCGCCGGTGACCGCCAGGTCCCAACCGTCTTGCTTTCTCATCTTCGCGGCGAAGGTGCGACGGTCCTTGACGGAACATCCGCAGGCGAGGCGTATGTCGATGCTCACGTACTGGCTGCGGGTGTTCTGCTCACCGTCCGCCAGGCTCCAGTGGACGTCGTGGACGTGGTCGGCAAGGCCGGTTCGCTCCTCGTCGTGGACGATGCCGCGTGCCCGCGCGAACTCGTCCAGGTCATCGATCGCGAAGAGGTCGCTTCGCCACTGTCCGGGCCAGACCGCGAAGAGGCGGGAGGCACCAGCGACTGCGCGCTGATGGGCGTCGGGTCCCGCGCCCTGGGTGACTCGGCCGTCCTCGTGGACTTCGATGTAGCACGTGGTGTCCAGCGTGTACGGGAAGTCCTTCCCGGCGGCGGCAGCGCTTCTCGGTTCATGGCCCCCATCCCGCGGTGATCGTGAGGCCACGCTACGGCAGGGCGCGGGGCGGGGCTGCGGCCTTCCGAAGTTTTGCCAGCGGGCCGCCGCACGCCGCGGCGGCCTGGCGCGAATTAGGGCATAGAGGTCCGAAAAGGTTTAGATGAGCAACGAACTCCAGGCTGCTGACGGGTGACGAGAATCGAACTCGCGCTCTCAGCTTGGGAATCAACGGGTTCTGCGGCGCTGGCATGCTTTCTGACCTGCGAAAACGGGGTATCCAATGGCTCCTGGAGCGGGTCGGGTTGCACCGCTGTTGACCGGGGTCTTCCGGTCTGGAGGGCACGGCTGGGGCACGCCGTGTCCGATGCGGCCTGTTGAGGTGTGATGACCTCTCAGATCTGCTCCGTGGCGTGCGCGCGCTCGTGTGACGGGAGGGCCAGGTTGCGGGAGCAAGGGGCGCTCGCGAACGGGCCGTTTTCCCTCGCGGCATGGTCCGGTCCTGCCACGCTGTTCGTCGTGACGTACGTCGTGAGCGTGGAAACCCACATCCCGGAGGGCACTCCGGAGATGGACCCCCTGCAGCGTGCCGGCGCGGTGGCGATCCTCGAAGCCGGGCTCGACTCGGTGGAAGGCATCGAGGGCCCGGACGGGATGGAGGCCGACCTTCACGAGACGATCGTGGCCGTCTATCCAGGCGGTGCGCTACTCAAGATCTTCGTGGACGCTCCTGCGCTGGAGTTTGCCGAGGAGACGGTGCGCTCGGTGGTGGGGGAGCTGCTGGAGCGCTCCGAGCTGCTGGCCGAGTGGCGGTCGACGAGTGCGAGGTCCAGCTCCACTCTCACATGGCCCAGGAGAGCCTCGCCGCTGCCGACGGCCCGGACGCTCCGCCCGATGATCCGGCCTCCCGCAAGGCCCGCCATGCCGCACAGGCTGCCGCCCGGAGTGGCGGGGACGACTACGACGCGGAAGCAGATGCCGCGGCCACGCGTGACCGAATGCTGGCCATGGCGGCTGAGCTGCGCTCTTTCCCGCCTGTCATGTTCGGCGTACTTGATGACGAAGACGAAGAGGGCGAGGAGGAGGGCGACTTCGGCGCGTTGCCGGAGGATGCCAAGCTCGCGGCTGGCGCCTTGGTGTACGGAATGCACCTGTTGGTGGACGAACTCTTCCAGGATGTTCAGACGCTGACCCGGGAGCGAACCAACGTCGCCGAGTGCGAGCGGCCGTTCTGGCTGCTGGAAGAGCTGCCTGAGCGCTACGCCCTCCAGTACAACGCCCACTTTGCGCGCCGCTTCCCGGTGACCGCCATTGCAATGACCACTCGATTCACCAATGGCAGCTTCGGTCAGCTCAGTTGTGTTGCGGAGGAGCTTGCGCTCGGGCTCCTGCTGCGCGAGGCAGAGGTCAGTCTGGATGTGGTCGGTCTCCTTGACGCCGGAGCGTCGGACGCACTCGAATCGTTCGCTGCGAACGTCTTTGAGGACATGGACCACGAGGGGCTGTACGACGATTCGACGGACGGGATCGATGAGAGCCCCCGTAGGGGAGGCCCTCGGTATCGCACCCATGTCGATCGGCTCGTGGTTCAAGCCGTTCAACGAAGGCCGCTACGTGCACCCGTACGCAGAGGACGAGTCCGAGGCAACGTCCCGTTGACTGGGCACGGAGCAACTGGATGCGGATGTCCAGCCAAGTGCTGCCGGCCGCGCTGGACAGGCGGCTTTCGGATGTCCAGCGCGCCGACTCCGCCGTCCCACTGGATCACGGCATGTAAGGCAGGCGCGGAGGCTCCTGCGCTGCCAGCCCAGCTAGCTAGTGTGGACGTCTGACGCGAAGACGTTTTCCGGCGTTCGAGCACACGAAGGCTCGGGTCTGTGGAAGGAAGTTCCCTCTCCCCTTTAGGGGGTGCTGGTGGCCTCTGTCTTCGGAAGAATGCGCAGAGCCATGACGGTGCCGTCGTCGCCGAAGGAAATGGGACCCCACTCAGGGGCTGTTGTGCCGCTCGGAAAGGTGTTGCGCAGGTCGTACGCTCGACGCCTGTACGCTTCGACCTCGCCCGTGACGAGGAGCTGGTACAGCTCCTCGGCCATGCCGGAGAACGCTTCGACCCGAACCCGGTTGACACGGAACACCTGATCGGTCCCAACGAACCACGTCGAGCCGATCTTGTGCCGAGCGTCTCTGACGCTAGATGAGCCGGCAAACGTCTGCTGCTTGTAGTGCTTGTGGCCCTGATTGGCGGTCAGGTATCGGGAGATCTCGGTGCCCGCGCCGGCGAACGCCAGCTGTCCTGCGGCTCCGGTGCGCGCGAGCAATTGGCCGTACCAGCTGAGGTCCTCACGCGGAATGAGGAAGCCGTCCTGGAGCCGTTCTCTGCCGCCGCCGACGGCCGGTATCTTCACCGCGCCGGCATACTGAGGGTTCCTCTCCGATAGCACGGCATCCGCGCTCCCGCGCCCCTCAGTCGGCCTTGCGGGTAACAACCCCTTACCCGGGGCTTGCAGGGCGTTGACGGTGATGCCTTCCTTCGCGAGCAGCTCGGTGGACATCAAGAGGCACGGCGTGGTGTTCCACTCCGCGAGGTGGAAGTGTTCGGCGCGTTCACTTGCTCTGGCCAGCTGCTTGAATGCTGAGCGATCAGCTTTACCGGTGCGCTTGGTGGCGATCTGGTGGTTGCCGTTGACCGTGACTACGAAGACGCGGGATGGTTCACCAGGCCGCCACGCTTCGATGAAGAAGTCAGGTCGTGGCCGAGCGCCCAAGGTCGGGCGTGGGCCGGAGCGCGCGAATCCTGCCAGCAGTACGGCCTCCGCGTCCAAGATGGAGACCAGGTGATCTGGGAAGCGGTTCCGAACCGTGCGCTCCGCGGCAGCGAGTCCGAAGGCGCGTCCCAACTCCCTTGCTTGCATGGCTCTATAGGAAAGCTCTGGGCTCTGCCCTTCGTCGGTGAGTGCCAGATGGCCGCTAGCGCCAGCGGCCAGAGCCTGGCAGTACTTCAGCCCTTGCCAGTGTTCGGCCAGCCCTCTGCCGCGGCCCTGACGGGCCAGTGTGGTGGCCCGCGCAAAGGTTCCGAGTAACTGCCAGGGCGTGGCTATGACATCTTTCCGGTCGGCACCCAGGAGTGGCCCGAGATCGGGTTTGCGGGGCCAGTTCTCGGGCCCGTTCTGTTTCCGTGCGCGCTGTCGATCAATGGCGGAGGCCGCTTTGTCCGTGTCGGTTGCCAGGGTGGCGGTGGAGTTGATGTGAACTGGGAGCTGTTCGTTGAGCTGGGCGAGGATCTCTTCCATGGCTGCTGACATGGCTCTCCACGGTATGAGTGAGAGTGTGGGCGCACGCTAGTGCGCAGGGCGCTCGCGCTGGTCGATGAGTTGTGCGGTCCGGACACCCGCCCCGTGCTGAGACTCGTCTGACGAGCCCGTGCACGGGGCAGGGAGTGTGTGACTTTCGGTGGTCAGGCTGTCTCAGACTGGGAGTCGGCGAGGTCGTTCAGCACGGCGTTGACCACGGGCCAGCACATGTCCAGAGTGTCGCGATCCGGGGTGTGGGCCTCGCGGATCTCGGCACGCGGGTGGACGAAGTTGCGGTACTTGCGCAGTTCGTGGCAGAAGCGCTGGACATCGGCGCCGATCCATCCCGCGTCATGGCACGTCTTGATCAGGGTGTCCAGAGTCACGTTGTCCGGCGATGTCCTGCCGAGGAGCGACGCATCGCGTTCCTGGACCACATGGACCAGTACGCCTTCGAGCAGGCTGCCGAGCATGATCATGGCGGCGACGTGGGCGCCGTTCGCGTAGCAGGTACGCGCTTCGTCCAAGCGATGCTGGAGAAGGGTGGCCATCTGCTGGTCGCTGATGAGGTCGGTCATGGCGGCCCTCAGCTCGACCGGGCCCTGGCTGCCCGGGTGGGCGAGAGAGGGGTCGCAGGCGACGAGGCGCGGGCGGCCGCCAGGGTTCTCCAGACGCACGCCCTCGTGGACGAGGAAGGCGTTGACCGCGGAGACGACGGCGGGGAGCTGTTCTGGTTCGTCGAAGTACTCCCGCGGGTCGGCGAGTCGGAGCAGTACCTTCTCCAGTTCGGTCGGGTCCTCTCGGCGTTCCGTGAGACGGGCGAGGGTCCACTCCCTGCGGTACTCGCCGTCGTACTCCGGTACCCGCTGCCAGCCAGCGTGTTCCAGGAATCGGGCGATCTCATAGCCCTTGCGGTAGTAGAGGTGATCGTCGCCACTGATGACGCGGGACAGCTCCTCCAGGGTGTTGACGTCCAGGACGCCGAGTGGGGATTGCAGGGTCATGCCGGGCCTTCCGTGCTGTTGATTTCGGGCTCGTCGTCTTCGGCCATGCCGAGGACAGCGACGGGGTCGGTCGCGTCTGGACCATCGGGAGACTCCGCCGGGTCCTCGGCCAGCTCTTCATTGGATGAGAGGTCGAGCGGGGTCCACTGCACGCCGGTGATTGCGGAGGCCGAGGCGGACTGGCCGGCAGTGCCGCCGAACACGGCGGGGTGGATGCCCGCCCGGTTCAGCTCTTCCCACAGGCCGGTCAGTGCTTCGTCAGGATCGAATCGGAACTCGCTCTCACGGATGCGCCAGAACGTCCAGCCCACCCTTTGGAGTTCACGATCGCGCTGTTGGTCATGCCGGATCTGTTCGGGCGTCGAGTGGTACCGCTCGCCGTCGCACTCCACGGCCAGTCGCCCCCGGGCCCCTACGACGACGAGGTCAATGCGTTTGCTTCCTGCCGGGTACTGCGGGATGACGTGGTACCCGCGAGCTTTCAGGCGCAGGTAGACGTGCTGTTCGAAGAGGGATTCGAACGGCTTCTGCGGAACATCGCTCGACACCTCTCCGATGTCGTCGGTGGCGGCAAGCCCGGCGGGCGGGTTCTCCATGTAGGCAAGGAGGTTGAGGCGAAGGTCTCCCGGCTTCAGGCGGTCTGGCGGCACTGAGTAGAAGAGCCGCATCTGGTCCTGGGCGCGGGACGCAGCGACGTTGTACGCCTGTCGTTCACTGCGTGCACCGCCCGCGATGCGTGGCGGGTCTGTGGCGACCATCGACAGCAGGATGACGTGCCGCTCGTCTCCCTGGAACGAGGCGGGGTTGCCCACCCGGATCTGGTGGTGTTCGCGTACAGGCGCCGGAATCCGCTCGTTGATCAGCTGTTCCAGAAGCTTGACCTGACCGATCGGCCCTTGAAGGGTGATGACGCCCATGGTCTTGTCCCGGTAGGCGGGGTCCTCCACCAGCTGTGCCAGGCACTCAAGGATGGCCTCGGCTTCCTTCGGGTTGCGGAGCCGGCTGTCGCGTCCTTGGGTCACGGCTCCCTCGACGAAGTGCGTCACGAGGGGGTCGAGGCGCTCGCCGCCGTACTGGCGCAGCGGTTGCAATTTGTTGTTGTAGAACGTCTGAGAGGACCAACCGATGATCTCGGGCATGCACCGGAAATGCTCCTCCAGCCGGATCACCTTCGGGAAGAACGTGGACAGAAGCTGGTAGAGGTTGGTGGCGGGACCGTAGAGGGTGCGCAGGCTCGGAGGCATGTCCGGCAAATGGGAGACGAGCCGGTCGTGGATCGCCTGGTGACGTCCCATGCCGCTGAGTGAAGGCGCACATTGCTTGTCGTCCCCCACGACGATCACGCGAGGGGCGAGCCACATCAGGAACAGCGCGTCCATGCCCGCCTGACTCGCTTCGTCGACGATGACCACGTCGAACGCGTCTCGCTTCGGCAAGACCATCTCGGCCACCTGCGAGATGGGCATGACCCACGCGGGTACCGCTCCCTGCGCCGTCTTCATGGCGTCGTGTGCCGCGGCACGATAGCGACCTGCGCTTCGGCCCTTGCCTTTGCCATAGGAGGCCATGTGGGTGCGGTACGCCTGGAGTGCGGACCGCTGCTCCTGTGTCATTCGCTCCAAACAGTGCAGCCGACCCCAGATGGCGGCCAGTTCACCGGTGAGGGACTCCAGGTTCCTTTCGCACTGGTTCAGTTCGCCTTCGATCTGATGCTCACGGCCCGTGGCGCGCTGGCTGCGTACGAATGCGGAGGCCGCTGCCCAGGCCCACGCTTCGGCCAATGCGTCCAGCCGGGTCTCCCAGGCCGGATCATCGGGCTCCTGCATCAGCTGGTCGGCGAGCAGAGGGTGCGCCCTGCGGATGCCCTCCAGGAGTACGGCGCACCGACGCCGACGGTGCTCCCGCCGATGTGCCTCCCGCAATGCCTCGAGCTCCTTGGCGTAGCGGTCGACGTCCTGATCTCGGACGGCCTGGGCGGCGGCCAGTGCTTCGGAGGTGGGGTGAGAACCTTCCAATGGCGTGCGGAGGTACTCCTCCCAAGTGCCCAGCTGAGCCAGGGCTTCATCGGCTGCCCGCCGACCAGAGAGGGCGGCCAAAGCCGTGATGAAGTCCTGCCAGGCCGGGCGCGAAGTCAAGTCGATGTGCAGCCCGTGGCGCACGAGAAGTTCGTCGATGTGCTCGCGGGCGTCGCCGAATGCGTCGACGTGCTCCAGGTGTGCGTATGCCTCGGTCAGGGAAGCCAGACGCAGTTCCACTGGGCCTGCAGACATGGGGACCCCGGCTTGAGCCCACCGCTCTGAGAGCGTGGCAACGGAGGAGAGGGCGCGTAGGTGGGCGAGGACGGACTCGAGATCCTCCGGCGTTTCAGGCGAGTGACCGTTTACGGTGCACGTGTCGAGGAGTTCCTGGGCGGCCTTCTGCGCCTTCGAAGCACGGAAGCTGCCTCGCGCCCGCAGTTTGCCGGCCGAGACGAGATGGTCGCGCAGCGCAGAGCCGAGCGTGAGCATTGCGTCGGCCCGTTCGGCGGAGAGCTGTTCCGGTACCATGACGCGCTTGATCCCCAGCTCGTCCAACTGCTGTGACACCAAAGCGAGTTGATCGGCAAGTCCGGACACGCGACGCCATAGGGCGTGATTGGTGCGGGAGAGCCGCTCCGAGAGCGCCTTGGTGGTCCACCTGTCGGTATCCCATTGCCTGGCCGAGGGGGGCAGGCCAAGGCGGTGCAGAGCCGTACGGCAGTCACCCGCGAACGCGGTCAGTTCATCGGTGACGGAGGAGTCGAGCTGGGCGAGGTGGTCGCGGATGTCCGCTGATTCGGGGGAGAGGCCGTCCCCGGTGACGCGGCTGGCCGCGAGTGTCTGGGCTAGAACCTCGGGGGCGGGGAGGGAGTCGGGGTGCGGAAGCGTTCCGCCGGTCCGTGGCTCAGCTGCTCCGTCGCGCAGCAGGATCAGTAGTTCCGCTGCCTGCGCGGGTGACAGCGGGGAAGCAGAAGGAGTCGGCCCCTCATCCGGAACCAGGCCGATCCAGGAGTGACGTGGGGCGTTGTCGGCGACACGCCGCACGATCGTGGCGAGGGTGCCGGCGTATCCCGGGGCGATTTCCGGGTGCCGATAGACCTCGGCCTCCCGAAGCGCGATCACCTGTTCGGTCAGGACGCCGATCCTTCCCCGCACCTCTTCGCGGCGGTCGGAGAGCCGACGGATTTCCTCCCGGAGCTGATCGGAATCGCTGGCAGCGACCTGGTCGGTCAGGGCGTTGATCGTGCGTTCGAGTTCGTCCGCCCCGTCCTGCCGTGCGGAGCTGAGGAGGAGTACGCACAAGTCCCTCACCGCAGGTGGAAGTTTGTCTCGCAGGACCGTCAGGGCCTGATCGCGGGCGCTGGTCACGAGCACCCTCTGTCCCTGGGCGAGCAAGGCCGAGACCAGGTTGGCGATCGTGTGTGTCTTGCCGGTACCGGGCGGTCCCTGCACCACCACGCCCGTGTCGTGCTCCAGCCGACGCAGCACGCTTCGTTGCCGTTCGTTGGTCTTTCCCGGGAAGAGCGGGTCGTCCCCGAACAGCGGTGGGATCTTGCGGCCGTCCCAGTTCGCCCGCTCCTCCGGACTCAGGGGCAGCACCAACTGAGCAATCCCCAGGGGTGCGTGCGCCTCGGAGGCCACGCTGTCAGCAATCCGGTCGTAGAAACCCAACAGGGCATTACGGTCCCGGGGGCGCACCATCAGTGCCGGAGCGTAGGTGAGCCGTGCGCCTGCTCCCGGTTCGCGTGGCGGCTGCCACTCGGCGCTGAACGCCACTGGGCGCTGCAGCACCCGCTCCTGCCATTGGGCCAGTTGCTCCAGGGCCTCGGTTCCGAGCAAGTGCAGTGATCGGGCGGCGATCTCCTCCGCAAGCGCGGCCGAGCGCTCGGCCGCCCAGCCGTCATCGGTGTCGAGGAACGCCTGGTCCTCAAGCCGCACTGCCCCTTCGGCCATGAGGCGGACCGTGAGCCGAGCGGTCTTACGGTCCACCGAGGTCTCGACACGGTGGGTGAGCAGATGGCGATGGACGGCGTCGCCTCGGGGATCACTCCAGGTCAAGAGGCCAGTAGCCAGGATGAGTTCGAGCTGGTCATCCTGCTGGGTCAGCTTCTGATGCCAGTGGTAGACCTGCTCGTACAGCTCTCGTAGGGCTCGCTCCGCACGCTCCCGCTCCGCCCACCGACGCCAACGATCTAGCCACGGGCCGTACGCTCGTAGTACTTCAGCGGCATCCTCTCGGCGGACGGTGTGATCCTCCGCCTCCTCCAACCACTGGCGGCCGTCTGCGGCTCGCACCAGCTCCCGCCCCGGTCCCTCGATCGCGAGCGGCGGGTCACCGCCATCCGCGTCTTGGCACCGTTCCGCGGATACCCATCCGTCCAGAGCATCCGGCAGAGGGGGCGGGGCGGTTTGCGGCACGTGGTCGAGCGTGAGCAGCAGACCATCGATTCGGTCCGATGGGCGCCGTACGGAGGCGGGAAGGTTGGCCAACCACAGGCGCTCTCGCGAGCGTTGGTCGTCGCGAAGACGGTTGTGGCTGCTCTGCACGACCTCTTTGAGGAAGCCGATCAGTCCGGTGGTCTGACCGATGACATCAGGGTCTTTCGCGGTACGTCGCTGTACGTTCACCTTGCTCCCCTCGGCTGGCGGCGAACGTTTCAGGATGGGGTCGCCAGGCAGGCAGAGCAACGGGTCTCCGGACAATGGCGCGATATGCGCTGCGCATAGGCCGGAACAATGTTCCGCCACGAAGATTGCGTCGGAGAGCCGTGTGAACACTGGGTCGGAAGGGACCAGAGCACCAGTCGTGATGGTGCCGTTGGTGAGGGGGCCGAGAGAGAGATCGGCACCTGCCTGGATGGCGTTACGCAGGCCAGAGTGCCTGTACAGCGGGCAATGGCCGTTTCGCGACGTGGTATCCGCGAACGTTGGGATTCCGGCCCATGAAGAGGTTCCTCCCTGCCAGGCTCGGATGTGTGACGTACGTAGTGACGGTAGACACCAGCATCCCGACGGGCGCACCGGAGATGGACCCGCTCCAGCGCGCCGGTTCCGTGGCACTCCTTGAGGACGGGTTCGACTCGGTCGAGAGCATCGACGGTCCGGACGGCATGGAGGTCGACGTCCTCGACACGATCGTGGCCGTGCATCCGGGCGGGGCGATACTCAAGGTGTTCGTGGACGCATCGGCCCTGGAATTCGCGGAGGACGCGGTACGTGCGGTCGTGAGCGAGCTGCTGGAGCGTTCCGAGCTGCTGGCCGACTGGACGGTCGACCGGTGCGCGGTGGAGCTCCACCCCGAGGACGCCCGGGAGAGCCTGGCCGCCGCCGACGGCCCGGAGGTCCCGCCCGCCGATCCGGCAGCCCGGAAGGCCCGGCATGCCGAGAGTCCAGCGGCCGGCGGGGACGAGTACGACGCGGAGGCGAAGGCCGCGGAGGTACGAGCCAGGATGCTTGTCTTGGCGGACGAGCTGCGCTACTTCCCGCCGCCGATGTTCGGAGTGCTCGACGAAGAGGAAGCCGAGAGCGAAGACGCCGACTATGACTTCACGGTCTCGCCGGAGGACGCCAAACTCGCGGCCGGGGCCCTGGTCTACAGCACGGACATCTTGGTGGACGAGCTGTTCGAGGACGCACAGGCATTGGCGGAAGACGAGGCCACGGTCGCGGAGTGCGAGCGGCCCCTGTGGCACCTGGAGGACCTGCCCGAGCGGTACGCCCTCCAGTACGACGTCCTCTTCGCCCGGCGCTTCCTGGTGACCGTCATCGCCATGACCACCCGGTTCACCAACGGGAGCTTCCACCAACTGGGTTGTGTGGCCGAGGAGCTCGCACTGAAGATGCTGCTCGACGCGGCGAGCGCCAGCCTCGACCTCTTCGGTCTCCTCGATGACGGCGTCAAAGCAGCCCTCGACGCGTTCGCTGAGAGCGTCTACGAGGATGCGGACTACATGTGGCTCTACGACGAATCGATGGACGGGATCGACGAGAGCCCCGTCGGCGAAGCCCTCGGCATCGAGCCCATGTCGATCAGTTCGTGGTTCACGCCGTTCAACGAGAGCCGTTACGTGCACCCGTACGCAGTGGACGAACCGAAGGAGACGGTGTCGTGAGGCCAGCGCTGCACGGCGAGCGTCCGTAGGCGAGTCCAGGGGCCGGAGGGCTCTTTCCTGCTGCCGACTCTTCCTTGATGCGCAGCGCGCGGGGGTGGCCTTGGTGAGCGAGTGCTTCCACCACCCTGTCAACGGCGGCGTCGACCGCCTCGTGCTCCCACACGCGCAGAGGTTGCCAGCCCAGGCGGACGAGGTGCACATCGGTCTCCTCGTCCCGCCGGGCGTTGCCCTGCAGCTTCTGTCGCCACCACTCCGCGTTGTGCTTCGGCGCGTGCAGGTGGCGAGGACACGCATGCCAGAAGCACCCCTGCACGAACACCGCCGTCCGCCACCGCACGAAAGTGACGTCCGCACGGCGGCGCCGCATCTCCGGAACGGGCAGGTTCACGCGATAGCGGAAGCCAAGCGCATGCAGAGCGCGTCGAAGAGCCAGTTCCGGCGCGGTGTCGCGACCGCGTTGCGCCCGCATGACCTTGCGGGCGCTGGCGTCACGAGGCACGGGACTGCCTGCACGGCCCACTTGTTCTTCCACGCGTTGGACAACCTGCATGTCGCGGTACCGGTCACCGTGCCGTCCGAACCAGTGAGTCGGGTCCGGGAATCCGGGCACTCCCGAGGCAGCGATGCCGGTCGCCTCTCGCAGACAGTCGAATGGTCAGGGCGCGGTAGTCGAGCCGGCGAACCCGTCGCCGTCCCTGTAGACCAGCCCGATACCGAGTCCTGCCAGGTAGTCGCACAGGTCCTGGTGCGGCTTCGACGGGACTAGGACGGCGGATCGCAGGCCCGGGTGGTCGATGTGGCGGCGGTAGTCGAGGAGTTGCCCCACTGCCATGCGCACGGCGCTGCGGCTCGTGTTGGCCTTCGCCTCGTAGAGGACGCCCGCTGTCGTGTCGACGAGGTCGGTCAGGAGTTCCTCACCGGTGCCGGCGACCTGGATCCGATAGCGCTGGACCTGGTGGCCCCGGTCCGTCAGGTGCTGCTCGTAGGCAGCGCAGAGGGCGGACTCGCGGCGCTCTATCGATACCTCTTTCCGCGAGGCGGAGCGAAGGGCCTTGCGGGCGCGGAACGCCTCGGGCGCGACGGCCGTCGCCGTCGTCACCGTCGGCCCTACGGGCTCGATCACGTCGAGGGGGCGTGGGAGCAGCACGATTCCGTAGTCCGCTGGCGGGCCAACGGCGTTGGTGAGGAGTGGTGCGTCGAAGTGGGCTCGGCTCTCGTGGAGGGCGCCGATCCTGGCCAGAGTGATGCGGCAACGTTCCAAGGCGTCAGCTTCGGTGGGCAGTTCACAATATTGCCATTCGCCCCCTGACCAGGCCGCGCTGCCTCGGCCGCGGGCGTCCCACTGCTGTGCATCTTCGAACTCGATGATCCTGTGCTTCCTGCGCCTTTGTTCCGGGCCCTGCTGTGCCGTGGTGCAGGCAGCTGAGAGGACGAGCGCGTCGCGCATGCCCCAGCCGATGAGCAAGGGGGCCGTGTTGGCCGTGGGATGGAGGAGCTGCCGGACGCGTTCGTAGCCATCGATGAAGGTGGTGCCAGATATGTCCGTCCGGCACCGGGAGCAGGGGATGTCCTTGCGCGCGGCGTACCTGGCGTCGAGCTTGTCCTCGCCCTCCATGCTCATCAACGAGAGTCGGGAGATGCGACCGCAGCACGGGGTGGTGACCAGCCCCACGATTAGCGCGTGTCGGTAGTTCCAGACGTCGTAGGTCCACGCGTGGGCCTCACCGGCCTGCGCAGAGAAGAAGAACCGTTGATCCCAGCCGTCCGCTCCCGTGCTGCTGGGTCTGACCGCTTCGTGGCGGTGGAACAGTGCGGTGTGCAGCGAGGCACCGGTGGCGGTGGTCTCGACGAGCCACGCGTCCGGTTCGCACGCCTCTCCGGGGTGCAGCCCTTGCGCGTGCAACTGAGCTGCCGTGGCGAGCGTTGCCGGAACGGTACGCAAATCGAACAAGGGCAGTTGCGCGAGGCCGTCGCCGTACACCTGCAGCAGCATCTGTTCCTCCGAGCGGCCTCTTATTCGATCATCCCACTGTCACACGTGGCGGAACGCGTGGTCTACCGCTCCGGGAAGGCGTTGTCAACGTGCAGTTGGCAGCTGCCACGTTCGGGTTGAGAGCGTGCCGCGCGCGAACTCGCATCCGGCCTGTTGCGTCGGAGAAGCCAACTGGAGGCACCCGCACGAATGAGGCAATCGAACCGGACCGTGCGGCATGGAGGAGGAGGGTTTTCCATGGGACGACTCGACGAAGCGGTCCGGCAGGCGACGGTGTCACCGAATGACCGCTCTCCCGTAGCGGAGCCGCTCCACCGCACGCCTCTGTCACAGCTTGAGAAGGGGATGAATCTCGTTCTCATCGACTCCGACGTTCCGGACGCCAGATTCTTCGGTGCCGTGTTTGCCCTACGGGACGGCAGGATCGTGCTGGTGATGCCCATCGGGCGCCGCGAGCTGGAGCGGGATGCTGTCGAGCGCGCACTCCTGGCCCGTGTTCTTGACGCGTGCCTAGATCAACTCCCACGGCTCCCGACTTCCCTCAAGATCATTGATGTCGAACTTGATGATCCAGCACGACTGCCACCGTGCGGAAGGGTGCCGACGGAGGGCTGCCGAGGCGGGGGACGCACATTTTACGATTGCAGGTGGGCGCCGTTCGGTAAGGAGCACCCTTCTGCTCTCCGTTGCCAGGAGGATGCTGAGCGCGTCGAGCTGACGTTGCCGGAGACCGGCGGCTGCTGCGCCGCCCCGGCCACCCTCCAGGTCGGCATCGGAGCACCGGCTGCCTCCGGAGGCTGCTGACCGGGGCGGCCAGGCCCCGCGCCATGCTGCCCGAGGGCAGGCCGTCAGAGGGTGGAGCGTTCGGCGAGGAGGAGGGCGAGTGGCCCGGCGGGGAGCAGGAAGCGTCCCCCCTCAGCGGCTCGGATAGCGTCTGGCATCGGCCACCAGGAGAGTTAGAAATCCTCTTCTGTTGGCGTGAGTTGCTGAGGTCCCAGAGTCGCCCGCGAGCCTCGTAGAGGTGGATGCGGGCTGTCGAGTCCAGAGTCATGGCGTACGCTCCGAGGGGGCGCCAGGTCTCGGCGCTGATGCCGGCTTCCTCGTGCAGTTCACGCCGGGCACACTCTTCGGGGCTCTCGCCGTCTTCCCGGCGCCCGCCGGGCAGGAAGAGGTACTCGCCGCCGTTACGGGGGAAGTCGGAGGTCAGGACGGCCACTTGGCCGTCCTCGTCGCGCGCCACGATCACTGAGGCGTCGCGGGCCGGGCGCGTGCGTTCGTCGCTCATGCCCGGCGAGCGTAGTGGGGGTCAGCCGCGCACCCTGGCCGCGTACGGCACGTTCATCACGACGGGTGGGCGATGCCGCGGCCGTGGAAGCCGTCCTCGCCGAAGGCGTCGCCGTGGTCCGCGCACAGGACGATCAGCCAGCGGCGACGAGCGGTGAGGGTGGTGATGAGGCGACCGAGGTGCTGGTCGGCGTAGGCGAGGGCGGCGCGTTGGGAGGCGGCGGTGTCGTGGCCGTCGCCGAGGTAGTGGGCGTGGGGGACGTGGGTGGCGGAGACGTTGACGAACAGGAACAGGGCCTGTTTGTCGAAGGTGTCGGCGATCTCCAGGGCGCGGTCGACTTGGTGGCGGGTGGAGTCGGGTTCGGGGGAGCAGAAGGTGGGGCGCCAGTGGTCCTCGTCGAACAGGTCCGGCAGGACGGAGCCGAGCGGGGTCTCGCGCGAGAAGTAGGTGACGCCGCCGACGCAGGCGGTGCGGTAGCCGTGCTGGCCCAGCCCCGCGAGCAGGTTCGGGGCATCGAAGACGAACGTCTCCGGCGGCACGGTCTTGAATGCGGGCGGGCGGCACTCCCACAGGCGGGTGGGCTGCTCGGGTTGCGGGAGCTTGGGCAGGAAGCCGGAGAAGAACGTCATGTGGGCGGGGAGGGTGAAGGTGCCAGGGGTCTGCCGCCGCTCCCAGCCTCCCTGCGGCAGCAGCTCGGCGAGGTGTGGGGTCGTGCCCTCGTCCAGGGCGGTGCGGGCGGTCTCGTAGCGCAGTGAGTCCAGGGTGATGAACAGGATGGGGACCCGGTTGCCGATGACGTCGGCCGCGTTGATCACCGCTCGGCTCCTTCCTCGGCGGGCGGGTGGGGGTAGTGCTCGATGCGGCCCTTGGCCGTTTCGTTGACGGGGATGGGAACGCGGTCGTTGGCGATCAGGTGCCGGATGCTCGCGAGGCCGGTGTCCTCGTCGAGGGGTTTGCCGTCGGACCCGTACAGGACGATGGAGACTGTCTCCTCGCCTTCCGGCCCGGTGGACGAGACGCGGGCGCCGGGCACGCCGCCCAGCTCGGCCATCGCCCGCAGCAGGGTGTCCTCGTCGGCGACGCGGAGGGTGAGCACGGTGCAGGCGTAGTGCTGGGCGTTGACCGCACCCCGGCACAGCCGCTGGTGGAACGGGACACTGGTGCTCCGCCCGTCGTGGGCGACGGTGATGCGGTGGGCTTTGAGGGTGGTGACGAGGCAGGCGCCGAGCCACCAGCCGGCCGCCGCGTGGATCTCGTCCGGGTAGCGGCCGTTGGCACCGCCGTCCCGGATCACGGCGTCGGTGTCGATGGGGTCAAGCACGGTTGCCCTCCGCGTACTTGAGGATCTCGTCGGCGAGCTGGTCGGGGGTTCGGCCGTCGGTGTCCAGGACCACGGCGGTCGGGTCGCCGGCGGCGACCGTCTCGAAGTTCAGGAGCAGTTGCTTGAGACGGTGTGGGACCTCGAAGAGGTCGGCGTCGTCCTGCTTCAGGTCCTGCTTGCTGCGCATTCGCTCCCGCAACACCCCCTCGGAACAGCGGAGGTAGAAGGTGTGGTCTGGGGTGGCCGGATAATCGTGGAACGGGGCGAGCAGGCGCGTGACGTCCTCCGTGGCGACGCCGTGGGCTGCTGCGTGGCAGGCGATGACGGACGACCGATATCGGTCGGCGATGACTGGCCCGGCGGTGAGTGCCTGCCGGGCCTGGTCCGAGGTGTCGAGCAGGCCGGACAGGTAGAAGCCGAATTGGGGCAGGGCCCGTAACCGCTGGCGCGCCTCCTCCGCCCATCCCTCGTGCGGCAGGGTCAGCGTGTGCAGCGCGGTCGCTCCGAGTCGCTCGGCCAGGACGCGAGCGAGGGTGGACTTGCCGACGCCGGAGACCCCCTCCAGTACGCCGAAGAAGCCACGGGGGAAGTCGCCGTACGGGATCGGCGCGTACGCGGGAGGCAGGTTTCACAGGGTCCCCTCGGTGAAAGCGGTGACGTGGCGGGCGACGGCTTCCGCCCGCTGGTCCGGGTCGCTCAGCGCGTCTTTGACGTCCAGGCGCAGGTCGCCGCGCAGCAGGCAGGGCTGGACGCCCGCGGCGTGGTCGGCGCGCAGGGCCCAGAAGCCTTCGACGCAGTTCGCACGCACAGGGCAGGTGCCGCACTGGCCGACGTGGTGACGGCCGAGACCACGCTCGATGACGTCGATCCCCACCCCGTCGACGCGGAAGACCCGCCGGCCCTGGCCGACCCCGGGGACCTCGACGTGTTCGTCGGCAGTGAGGGTCCGCAGGTGCTGGACGATCTGCTCGGCCGGGACCGCGTTGTCGGCGTCGTAGTCGTTGAAGTCGGTGGGCACCAGCTCGATGAACTGCACCGGCAGGCCGCGCGCGAGGGCGTGGTCGAGGATGGCCCGGACTTCGTGCTGGTTCTGGCGCAGCAGCAGGCAGTTCAGCTCGACCCGTTCGAAGGTCTCGCGCGCGGCCTCGATCCCGTCGAGGATCGGCGCGATGCCCGTGCGGACCCCGGCGATGTCGAGGAGCGAGGCGTCGGAGAAGTAGTGGAGCGAGACCTTGACCTTGCCGAGGCGGGTCTGGGCCAGCCATTCCTGGTTCTGGCGGACGCGGGTGCCGTTGGTGATCAGCGTGTACGAACCGTCCGCACCGATCTCCGGCAGGTTCGCCAGCACCTCGCGGGCCAGCGGCGACACCAGCGGCTCCCCGCCGCTGAAGTAACCGCGCCGCAACCCGCCTTGATCATCGCCCGGGTGAAGGTCAGGAAGTCCTCGGCGGCCACGACACGGGGCCGTGGCTGCTTAGTTCGGTCGCGCAGGATGAGGGGCGGCGGGACGTCGTCCTCGTTGTGGCAGAAGAAGCGGCCGAGGTTGCACCGGGGTGTCAGGGAGATCCGGAACTGGCCGCGCGGAGCGGCGAAGTTCCGTAGGGCGGTCCAGTCGACCGCCTCAGGGGCGGTCAGGGCTGCGGTAGTGCTCACGGCGTCCTCCGGACGGGTGGGCGATGAGGTGGCGCCGATGCGTGCGCACTCGGCGAGATGCCGGCCGCGGCCCGCCCGTTCTCGGGGGAGGCGTCGGCCGCGACCGGCGTGGGCGCCCCGAGCGGAAGGGCGCCCTGTTTCTCCCGCGCCCTGTCCCTCTTCGGGGAGCAGCACGCGGGAGAGCTGGAGATCAGCCGCCGTCGGTGGCGATGGCGATCGTGAGGGCGACGGTCAGTACAGCGAGGACCAGGACGTACGCCATGACCGCCCGCTGCGGGCTCACCGCCCGGGCCAGAACGGACGCGGCCGGGTGCGGTCCTGGAGGAACTGCGTGAACGAGCGGACCGCACGGGCCAGCGCCCGCAGGTACGTCCAGTTCGCGAAGGGCCCGTCGCCGGGGCCACGGTCGAGCAGCTCCGCCCAGTCCTGCAGCGCGCCGGGGACTCGTACGTCCCGCTCCGCCTCGGGCAACCTGCTCACGGAGCTGGCCAGTTGCCCTCCGTGGTCGAGCATGACGGCGACCTGGCGGGCATTCTCGGCCGGAGCGGGCTGGTACGCGAACCCGACCAGCGCCCGGTCGCAGTCCAGCGCGATCAACTCCAGCTCGCTCGCCGATGGCACGGCGTTCGGAGCGCTGTCCGCTGCCTTCTGATGCGTCACTGTGCCCACCGCGCTCCTCCTCGAAGAGACCCTTGCCGGGCCATCCGATCGGTCACAACGACCGTATGAGCGTGGGGAATGCGATGGGACTGACCCCGGGTACGTGTTAAGCGGAGCGCCACGCCAGGACGGGAGGGCGTCATGGGCCACGGGCCGCAGCCACGCAGGATCGACATCAGCGGGATCGTGTCCGGCTACGTATTGCGCCTTGCCCGCGAGAGCATCCCCCGCACCCAGACCGGCCTGGCCGAGGATCTACAGGTCGACCTCACGACTCTCCAGGGCTGGGAGTCGGGCCGTCGCCCCTTGGCCAACATGAAGGCCGGCGCCCTGCTCGACGTGCGCTGCCGGTTACCCGCGCTCGGCGCGGACTCCGATCTGGTGCAGCTCCTGGACGCGGCGATGGACGCGGACCGCATCCTCAGTGGGGCGCTCAGCCCTCCGCTCCGGCTGGAGCAACACCCACTGGCCGAGTGGGTCCACACCCGCGCGACGGCCCACATGTTCGCCTCGGCGATCAACGGAACGCCCCCCGATGCTGGTGAACCGGCCCGCTCCGCGGCGCCGTGGGGCCGTACCGACCGCACCAATCATCCCTGCCCAGCAGCGGCTTGACCTCTTCACCCATCTGCGTGAAGTCGCGGAGGGCGCGTCTAGCACGAGCGGGACCGGGGTGCTGCTGCGCCGCCAGGCCGCGTACCTCACCTCGTAAGACGACAGCCCGACACCTCCGCCTGGACAGCCCATGTGCTCCAGAAGGGCCGGGGCGCTCTCTCCGTCCACGGCTGGTCATCCCTGTGGCCCGAAGCTCGGTCGACCGCAACTGCCCTTGCCCGCCAGGGTGATCCGCAGCCGCTACGCGACTTCATCGAGCGCGCCTTGGTGGACGACGACGCGGGTGAGGCCGCGAACCTGAACTACTGGGCGTACTGGCTCGGCGCCGCCTCCCGGCCCCAGCCCAGCGATCTGTTCATGCGGGACCGCGAACTCACCGGCTGGGACCCATAACGCTCCTGCGACTCCTGGTACGAGGGCTCCAAGAAGCGCCGACCTATGTGGAGTTGTACGCCCACTCGATCTGGGCGCTGGTGCACGCGCACCCGTGGCTTCCGCAGGCTGCCCCTTCCGTCCCGGGCGTGCTCGGTGAGAGTGTCGGACAGATCCTCGACACCAGCTCGATCTCCCCCAGGTCCAGGCACGATCTCGGCGCCGTGCAGCACCAGCTAGGCAACCGCACATGAACGATGGAGGGCCACACATGGCAGACGACCAGAGCCGCGGCACCGCAGGGTTCCTGTTCGAGATGGGGATGCTCAAGAGGGCCAAGCGGTCCGGCTGGTGGATCGTCGGCGTCAAGGACCCCGAGACCATCGCGGAGCACAGCTTCCGCACGGCGATCATCGGGAGCGTCCTGGCCATGGTGGAAGGCGCCGACCCCGCCAGGGTCGCCCTGATGTGCGTCTTCCACGACACCCAGGAGACCCGCGTCAGCGACATCCCGCGCATCGGCCGCCGCTACCTTCAGGCCGCCACCAACGAGGCCGTCACCGCCGACCAGGTCTCCGCCGCCCACCCCGCCGTCACCGCCGGCGTGCAGCGCATCGTCGAGGAGTACGAGAACGGCGACAGCCCCGAGGTGATCGTGGCGCACGACGCCGACAAGCTCGAATGCCTCATCCAAGCCGTCGAATACCGCGAGCAGGGCCACCAGAACGTGCAGAACTGGATCGACACCAGCCTGGCTGGCCTCAAGACCGCCTCGGCCAAGGAGTTGGCCGAGGCGGCCCTGAACATGCCCTCGCTGGAATGGCAGCAGACCTACCTGCGATAACGACTGCCGCCCGTCACGAAGCATGCCGCCTGAAACGTTTGTGCGAAATGGGCGTCCTGAGTGACTCATGCGAGCCTCACCGTCCGGAGGCTGGCGGCGGTGCCGACCGCTTCCGCTGGGATGAGCCGCTGGAGCTGCTCACCCCGATGGTTGCCGGCCGGGGCTGATCGGCAACGGGGAGGGCTCTGGCGGGCGCGCTTTGGGCGTGGTGACGTCGCTGGCGGCCAAGGGGCTGGCTTCCCTGATTGCGGGCAGGGCTCGTTCCGTATCGGAACACCCCGGCCGTTCCCTCAGGCAACGGCCGGGGTGTTCCCTCGGGGAACGACTGAGGGTCGCTCTGGCCTAAGGGGTCGTACGACGGCTGCCCTGCAGTGCGTGCTTGCGCTTGGGATATCAGCATCGGTACGGCGGGCCTCAATGAGCTGACGGGTTCGCCGCCCGGAGCGAGGGCGCGGGCCGATGGGGCGATGTCGCAGCTCGCGGTGATCGTTGCCGAGGCGCGTTCAACGAGTGAGCGCCGGGGCGTTCAACGGGTGGATGGTCCTCCCGTTCACCCGTTGAACGCGCTGGCGTCTCCGAATAGCCGTGGCATGGCCGGGGCCGATGCTGCTGGTACCTGTCGCGTGGTCGCCCGCTGATGGCCGGGTCGCTGATCCCGCAGAGCTCCTGGTGCCGGGGCGTATCCGGGGAGGTCCGCGGTGCGTCGCAGGCGCCAGATGAGGACCTCGCCGGCGGATTCGGCGGAGTCGAGCTCGCGGCGGGCGGTGGCCTCGACGAGCAATGCTCGTGCATCCTGTCCGGCGGTTTCGGCGTCGGTGAGGGTGGCGACCAGGGCGTTCCAGCCGGGCTCGGCCAAGATGGTCTCGGCGAGTTCGGGCAGGACGGCGCGCAGAGTGGTGGCGTGGCGGCGCAGCAGGGACGGGGCGATACGGCGGCCACGCTCGCGCAGCACTGTGAGGGGTTCGCCTGCGGCGTGCTGGTAGGCGGCGCGTAGGTGTGCGGCGGTCCGGCGGGCGGCTTCGGCTTGCTGGGCGTGCTGTCGCTGGGCGTGCCAGTTGGCGGCCGCGGTGGCGAGGAAGACCAGCATGTCCAGGACCATCGCGGTGCCGGCCCCGTCCTCGCCCCGGCCCGGAGCCGGCCCGCCGTGGACGAGGTCGCGGGCCGCGCGGCGCAGGTCCTGCGCGTGGCGGAACTCGGCGCGGGTGTGCGAGCGTGAGGCACGCTCGAACTCCCAGGCCGCTTGACGCAGTTCGCTGCGGGTATCGAGGGCGGAGGTCTTGGCGAGCGCGTCGAGGACCTCACCGGTCGCGGAGATCTGGGCGGCCGCCACGCCATCGTCGGCGCCGTGGTCGAGGACGAGCAGGGCATGCCGGGCAGCGTGGGCGGTGGCGCGTCGTGCTGCGGCGGGTACCGATGGCCGGGCGGGGCGTTCCGGCTGCTCGCTGCCAGCGATCTCCGGCGGGGTAGGGGCGGTGGTGAAGCGTTCCTGGATGCGGGGCAGGGACAGATCGGGTGCGAGTCTGGAGCCGGAGTAGAAGGTGGGCTCGTTGTCCTTGTTGCGGTCGTCGGGCAGGGCCACCTTGTAGCCCTGCAGATCGCCGGAGGGCAGCACCCTCGTGCGGACGAGTAGCCCGGCGTTCTTGAGGCGGTCGAGGAACTCGTCCGTGGAGGCGGCGCCGTCGCCGGCGCCGCGAACGGTCTCGCGCAGCTCCTCACGCGGGGCGCGTGCCCGACCCTGGCGTTCGGCTTTGTGGCGTTCGGCGCTGGTGGGGCGTTTAGAGGCGATCCCGTCGCCCGGCGTGACCCGGTGAAGGCCGTAGTCGGCTTCGATACGGCGGGCCTCGGCCTGGGCGCGGCGGGCTTCGTTGTGCAGCCTGGGACGGCGGCCGTCCTCGCGGACCAGCGTGGCGATGACGTGGATGTGGTCGTCGGCATGGCGGACGGCCGCCCACCGGCAGGCGGCCTCGTCGCCGTTTCCCGTAGACGCTCCGTGGAGTGCATGAACGCCGGCGCGCATCGATCTCGCCATCGCCCGGCTCGACCGACAGCGGGCGTGGCCGGCGGGGCGCTGCCTGTCAACCGGCATCGGGCACGCGTCCAGATTCACGGGGTGGCGCTGTAACCCCGGGTTCGTTGCTGCAGACGGCTGATTCGCTGTAGGACCTCCAGGACCTTTCAGGGCGGGAATGAAGCGCACTCAAGCAGTTCGCCCACGGACGGATCCAGACTTCGTATCAACTTGTTCGAGACGTCTGTCGAACGCGCGACCGAGCTGATCTGGCGTGCCGAACTTGCGCTGCAGGACCGTCTCGTCCACTGCCAGTCCGACATCATCGACAATCGTGAATGTCTTCCCACCTGCTGGGCTGGGGCCGCGGCGCACCCGCGGCGTCTGGCA
The DNA here is from genome assembly GCF_002803085.1 of Streptomyces sp. CB01201. Taxonomy (GTDB): domain Bacteria; phylum Actinomycetota; class Actinomycetes; order Streptomycetales; family Streptomycetaceae; genus Streptomyces; species Streptomyces hundungensis. The sequence goes on from NZ_NNBJ01000007.1 coordinate 189,506, forward strand.
GGCGCGGGAGGTCCGTAGGGTACGGGTGAGTCGGCACTGTGGGTTGGGGGCGTTGTGGTGGATGAGCAGCAGCGGCGGGCCGGGGTCGTGGGGTACTGGCGTGCGGTGGAGCTGTTCAGTCCGCAGAAGATCCCCGCGGTGTCGGTTAGGGAGCGCGTGTACGCGGTGTCTCAGGACGATCCACTGCCGTGGCAGGACAGCCACCCGCTGCGATCCGTAGCCCTGGAGCCAGGATTCGTGTGGCAGCACGTGGTCTACGGCGGGGCTTATGCACTGCGCGCGGTGCGCGACGCGCTGCTGGCAGTCTTCGGCGAGAGCGAAGAGGACCACGACGGGCGAATGGACGGCGAGACTGCCTTGTTCGCCCTCACGGTCAACGACGAGGGCCGGCTTCTGCTCGACTCTCCGGTGCTGTCCACGTGCGCCTGGGCCACCGGCCGAGCCCTGGCCCCGGGGCCCGGCCGCAGGGGATGGCTGGAGGGCTTCGAGGAGGACGAGGCGGTCTGGCTGGCCCGCGCGGCAGAACTTGGCGACGTCCTGGCGACCGACGTGTCCGAGGAACGTGAGGACGATCTGCTCGACGAGGACGACGACAACCCCGAAGACGACGAGGACAAGATCGGGCTTCGGGCTCTCGGCGCCAAGGACCTGCTGGAGTTCGTGGCGGAGGTCAGTGCCGCGTGGGGTGTCCAGGAGGCGCTGCGGCCGGGCGAGGTGCGGGTCCGCAGTGTCATGGTGCGCCAGAAGCAGGCAGACGGGGCTGATCAGCAGGACTTCCTGAACAGCTTCATCGCCGCCGACCTGGGACGGGTCGCCGACGCACTGCGCACAACGGAGCCGGGAGCAGGTCTGGCCGCGTACCTGACCCCGGATGAGCAGGTGAACACCGCATGGCGCACCGACCTGCGCCAGCATCCCCAAGCAGCTCTCGATCAAGTCGCGCCCGAAAACGCGCCGTTGGGGCGCTGGCCGGCGAACGCGAAGCACCCGCTCGCGTTGAGCCAGCAGTTCGCGGTGAACACGATCTGGCGGGACCTGGGCGGTGCGAGCGGCCTGTTCGCGGTCAACGGCCCGCCTGGCACGGGCAAGACCACCATGCTGCGCGACTGCTTCGCTGCAGTGATCGTCGAACGGGCCCGGCGTCTAGCTGCGCTGCGGATGCCCTCGCAGGCCTTCACCGATGGCAAGCCGTACACCTGGAAGAGCGGCGATTACACCCGCACGGTCACCGCGTTGCGCCCGGAATTGACCGGGTTCGAGATGGTGGTCGCCTCCGCCAACAACGGGGCGGTGGAGAACATCTCCACCGAGATCCCCGCCCGCGACGCCCTGGGCGAGCACTGGCGTGAAGAGGCCGACTACTTCAGCGAGCAGGCCACCCGCCTACTCAAGGGCACTCCGGCCTGGGGCGCGGTCGCGGCCCGTCTGGGCAACAAGAAGAACCGCATGGAGTTCGTCAACCGGCTCTGGCACGGCAAGTACAAGGCGAGCGACGAGAACGCGCCGCCCCCACCGCCAGGGCGCCGCCCGCCGCGCCGGCGCGATGCGTGGATCGACAGCGATACAGGGGTCTCCCAGCTCCTGCGCGAGTGGGCACGCCAGCCGCACACCGGCGTATGGCGCGACGCCAAGGAACGCTTCCACACCGCCCTGGCCGACGTGGAGCGGCTGCGCGAGGAGCGCGCGGCCTCGGCGGCCGCCCTCGCCGGCCTACCCGCAGCCCGGGCCCACCTCCGCGAAACGGAGCAGGCAGTCGCACACGCTGAAGAACAGGTCCGGCAGGCACAGCGCGGGCACCCTGGTGGTGAACAGGCCCTCGTGCGGGCCGAAGCGGACCTGGCCGAAGCGCAACGGCTACACGAAGCGCATGCTCAACGACGCCCCGGGTTCATCGTCAGCCTGAGCACCCTGGGTCGTGCCGGACGCGACTGGCACGCCCGCGACCAACAACTCCTCACGGACGCCGATGCGGCCCGCGACACCCGCAACCTCGCGCGCACCGCGCTGAGTACCACACAACACCTGCTCGCCCAGGCAGAGCACCAGCGCCTCACCTGCGCCCAGGCCCAGACGGCGGCCGGGGAGCGCCTGGCCGCGCTCCAGGACCTTGTGGCGGCAGCGGAATCCCGGTGGGAAGGGCACGTCCCCAAGGACACCTGGCTGGTCGACGACGCACAGCGTGAACTCGCCGCGCCCTGGGGCGATGAGGTGATCGCCCACGCCCGTAGCGAACTGTTCCTGGCCGCTCTGGCCCTGCATGAGGCGTTCCTACGCTGTACGGCGCGCACCATGTACGCCAACCTCATGGGCGCCATGGATGCCGTCACCGGCAACATCCCCAAGACCGTTCCGGTGAAGGCCCTGCAGGCCGCCTGGCAGAGCCTGTTCCTGCTCGTGCCGGTCGTCTCCACCACCTTCGCATCCCTGGACCGCGTCTTCGGCCGGCTCGGGCAAGAGGCGCTCGGCTGGCTGTTCATCGACGAGGCCGGACAGGCCAGCGCCCAGCAGGCCGTGGGCGGTATGTGGCGCTTGGCCCGCACCGTGGTCGTCGGCGACCCGCTCCAGCTCGAGCCCGTCATCGTGCTGCCCTGGACCGCCCAACGCGCCCTGGGCGCCGAGTTCGGTGTCGACGAACAATGGGCGCCCAGCCGTACCTCCACCCAGCAGCTCGCCGACCGCACCAACCGCTACGGCACCCTGCTCCCGGCCGAGCTTCCCGACGGCAGCCAGGAAGTCTGGGTCGGCTCGCCGCTGCGGGTCCACCGCCGCTGCGACGACCCCATGTTCACTGTCAGCAACGCCATCGCCTACGACCACCTCATGGTCTACGGCACCCTCGGCCGCGACGAATACCGCTACCAGCCCCGCAGCTGCTGGGTGAACGTCGTGGCAACCGAGGCCGACGGGCACTGGATCCCCGAAGAAGGACGCGCCTTGCGCCGGGTACTGGAAAAGCTCCGCGACGAAGGCGGCGTCGACCTCACCCAGGACGTCTACGTCATCAGCCCGTTCCGGAATGTCGTCCGCGGCGCCGAGAAGGCCTGCCGCGGCCTGCTGCCCGACAACCGGGTCGGCACCATCCACACCACCCAGGGGAAAGAAGCCGACGTCGTCATCCTCGTCCTCGGCAGCGACCCCCGCCGCCCGGGAGCCCGCACGTGGGCTGCCTCCCGGCCCAACCTCCTCAACGTCGCCGTCAGCCGCGCCAAGCGCCGCCTCTTCGTGATCGGCAACCGCGACACCTGGCGTGACCAGCGCTACTTCTCCACCCTGGCCGAAACCCTCCCCGCCCATGATTGGACCCCACCTAGCGGGCCTGGCTCATCGGTCTCGCGCTGACGTTGGACGGTGGTCTCACGGGTGCGCCTGCGAGGACAACGACCCGCGCCCGCCCACTCAACGCAGGCTGCTTGAAGGCGCAGATTCATGTCCGCAATTCACGCGGGATGCAGGACTGGCGAGCATCGGTCACTCAAGATGACGGGCGCACCATCTTTGGGTGGCTGCTTGCCGGATCGGGTCTATAGTCAGCCGTATGGCCCAGAAGGTAATTACGACATACGTGGATGATCTCACCGGTGAGGAATCGACCGAGATTTCCACACACAGCATTCTCATCGACGGAGCTGGGGTTGAGATTGACCTCACCGATGAGAATTACGAGAAGCTCCTCGCCCTCCTCAATCCGTATCTTCACGCGGACGGCGCCCGCAGGATCCGAGGAGCTGCGAAGGCGAAGGGCAAGCCTGGACCGAGTGCCGAGAGCAAGGGCGACTCGTCGGCAATCAGGGCCTGGGCCAAGGAGAACGGCCATGTGATCAGCGACCGTGGCCGGGTGCCGGCAGCGGTCCGTGAGGCATACGCGAAGGCCAAGTAGGAGAACGGTTCGCGCCCCCTCACTCTCGAGTGAGGGGGCCTCGTACTGCCCGGGCGAACGAAGCCGGAAGAGGTACCAACTGGCGTCGGCGAGTGGGGGCGTTGAGTCAACGTGCCCGCCCCTGACGGCGGCCCTTGCGCTGTGCGAGTTGGGGAAGCCAGAACTCGGCCGGCTGAGGATCTGTGGCCGCCGTTGCCCAGCCGTCCTCCTCTTGGGGATTCCGGGGAGCCCAAGAGCGAGGTGCCTTAAGGGAGCGAACCTCCCTGACCAGTGCCGTCATCGTGTCGGGGAGAGTGCGGTCAACGTCATTCAGCAAGAGCGGGATGCCCAATGGGCCCCGTCTCGGAGTCGACGTCCGATACGTGACCTGGCAGAAGGAACTCACTTCGAACACGGCACCCCGAGCGTCCGCTGGTCCCTCCGCGTCCGAGAGCCACACAAGCCGGTCTCCGGCAACCAGACGTTCCCTGCCGTGGATCATGCCGTTCCGCGCGGTGCTGTCTCTGTTGAGGAACGGCACCGGGTCTTCGAGGGCGCCGGGATCACTGTCACTGATCCCGGCCACGTGCCCTGGGTGGCGCGTGGAAACGATCTCCAGTACGTCGCCGTCCGCGTGAACCTGCCAGATATCGAGCATCTCTGCCGACGAACTGAGCAGACTCGGATATGCCGTGAGCGCAAACACCTGCCCGGCCCTCAGCGGGAGGACGACGCGATCATTGTCGCGCAGTCGATGAATGGCAGGGACCGGCGCCCAGCTGGTGAGGCCGGTTACTTCCTCCTGGCATCGCCGAATCGCCTCAACGGCTGTCTCCAAGGAGACTTGGAAGAACTCCCGATCTCCAGCGACCCGTTGGGCGGTGAGGAGGCGGTGGACAGCCCGTTCCACGTCTTTGGGCCTGGACGTGTGTGCCCTGTGGAGAACGTCGAAGGGGAACGGGACTGACGTCCCCGACAGCTCCTTTGCCCGGTCTTCCGAGAGCTGGTCGGTGTAGCCGATCTTGAGCATGTGCGGGAAGGCCGGGTTCCGCTGGATGTACACGAACCCCGTTGTCAAAGGAGGAGGCAGAGGTGTTCGGGGCTGCGTTTTGCCTGTGCCGCTGGGTTTCTGACGTTTCTTCGTGCCGGTGGCGAAGGCGGCCAACGCGACTGGTGGATCGGCTGAGAGGGGCGTGAACCCACCTTCGAGGCCGCGTTGGGACCAAGCAACGATGTCGCGTCCTCGGCATAGGTGCTCGACGTGTGAACGGGGCAGTCGCTGCAGGGCCCCTGCCAGAGCTTCGATCTCGTCGTCTACGTCGTAGTTGCGGTCACGGGCACCTGGCAGTGTCCGGTTCAGCCCGTCGATGGCGACTTCCCTTATCAGGTTCGCCAATTCCTGACCGATGGGGACGTACAGAGCGCCCAGGGGCGTGGACTCGATTTCGTCGTACTCGTTGACGGCATGCGCGTAGAGGTCGATGGGGACGCCGGCCCGCTGTGCCAGGAGAAGCAACTCGCAGGCGTGGGCCGAGTTGTCCATGTCGAAGGCGAACCGGGCGCACATGCCCTGGGACTCAGTCCTGGGCTTGCGGCAGACCAGCAGAAGTCGGCTCGAGTGCTCGGGATCTCGCTCGAAGCCGAGGGGTAGCACCCCCTCGCTGACTGCGGCCTGGGCAGCCTCGGTCTCCTGCGGGGTGCGCACGATGATGCTCCACCGAGGCAGCGGCCCGCAGGTGCCGTGCGCCGTTTGTACATCGAAGAGGAAGGAACCTCCGCGTCCGGGACCTCGGAGATCGAGTGAGTGGTTCAGAAAGGTTCGGATGCAGGCGTCCCGGAAGCGCTCCTGCTGAGTGCCGCTTCGCAGTACTGCACGTTCACTGCTGCTGAGGCACTCGATCGCCTTCGTCAGCGTGTCGAGGTACTCGTCGACCACAGCCAAGGCGGAGGTCATGACCGGTTGCAGGGCACGTTCCAGCTGGGGGTGGCGAGTTGCCTCGACAAGCCAGTCTCTGGCGGCGAGGCAGCCGGCCGACTCCGTACCGAGTGTCCAGAGGTGGCCTGCCGCGGAGGCGGCGGGGAACCGCTCCGACCATGGACTCCGAGCTTCGTGGCCTCGCTCGTTGTGGGCCATAGCGACAGCGGTGCGAACCCGCCTATCCGGCTCGGCTTCCAGTCTGGTCCAGATCGTGCCGGAGCATGTCTCAAGAGGCGTGAGAGAGCTAGGCATCAAGGCAGAGGCGCGATCAGGGGTCTCAACACCCCAATGCCGTCGCAGCTCGTTGGCTACCTGAGCGGGGGACGCTGTGCGACAGCGCTGGCGGGCCCACTGACCAAGAAGCAGGTCATACGTGCCTTCTGGATCCTGAGCGCGCAGGCCGAGGCCGAAGAGCAGCACGGAACCCGTGAGCCCGTCGTACTCCATACGCCGGCGCACTCTCTCGACCAAGCTGGCGAGCTGATCTTCATCCGGCCTGGGGTCACTGAAGTCCGGGTGCTGGGCGAGAAGTTCAATGACCTGCGTTGTCGACAACCCTTGCGAGTCCAGGATGGCGATCCGCAGGATGAGAAGCGCGCGCAGTAGGTTCAGATTTCTCGGGTCGACGGCGAGCCGCGCCGCGTCCAGAGCCGGTTGGTCGTCGGCGGTGGCTGCCAGACCCGTACAGATCTTCTCTATCCACTGATCTCGCTGGTCAGTTAGGGCGGCACTGGAAGGCACAGCCTCATCCCCCTGTATATCCGTGGCCGGTGTGCTGCCGTGGCGCCGCTGGGGGCCCCGGCGAAGGCTCGTTCGCATTCCCGCGTATCAGCGGAGTCTATGACTGACCACTGACAGAGCCACCCAGCATGTTCCCCGATGCCCGTTGCCGTCCCCGGTCCACCAGCTGTTGTCCTGCTCTGCCCCGACGCATCCGGCAATGGACGGTCGGCGGGGGCAAGTTTTGGCCGACCTCTCGATTCCACGCAGGACCTCGGCTCGGCCAGGGAGGCTGCCCCTGGAAGAGAGGCGGCCAGGGGGTGACGATGGGGTACACAGCCGTACATCCGCAGTGCGGCCGGCTGGACGCGTCCCTGGACGATCTCGGCTGTGGCCGCGCTTGGTCGGACATCCACCGCGTCAAAGGCGTGGAGCTGACGTGCCCGGAGTGCCAAGGCCGGGTCTTCGCGCGGCGCTCGCAGCACTACGTCGGGCACTTCTACCACCAGGAGCGCCCGCACGATTGCCAGTTGGCGAACGAGTCACCGGAGCATCACCTGCTGGAGCTGGAGCTGGAGCTGGAGCTGGCAATGGCGGCGCGCGCTGCGGGGTGGCGTGCAGAGCTGGAGGTCGGCAGCCGGGCCCGGGACTGGCGCGCTGATGTCATGGTCTATGACCAGCTGGGGCGGCAGGTTCTGGCTTTGGAGGCGCAGCCGTCGCCGATGACGGCGGATGACGCGCAGCTGCACGGACCACTATGTGCGAGACGGATTTGCCGTGTGCTGGATCTCCCTGCGCGCCCAGCCCTGGCAGCGCACCGTGCCGTCGCTGCTGGCACGCACACCGAAGGACCGGGGCGACGCCTGGACGGTGTTCCACGGTGTGGCCCGCCACGACTGGAGGCCGCGCACGCTGAAGGCGAAGGCGAAGTGGACGCACATCGAGTGTTCCCTGGGCGACGTAATCGGGTGGATTCTCGACGGCGGTGTGCATCCGCGTACGAGTGCGAACGGGACGGTGTGGTGGACGGCCCTTGCGTATGATCGGCTGGCGCTTGGGCGCGCCCGGCTGGAGGCGGAGGCGGAGGCGATCGCGCGAGAGGAAGCGGCTTCCAAAAGATCGAGCCTCGATCAACCCGGAACGGTTCATCACAGGGCCGGAGGGACGCCGACTCACCAAACCCGGCCGGAAGACCCGTGAACGCATCATCGAGGCGGCCGCGGAGCTGATGTTCCACCGGGGCGTCGGGGGTACGAGCATCCCGGACGTCCAGTCGGCCGCCGGGGTCAGCGCGTTGCAGATCTACTACTACTTCGGCGACAAACAGGGCTTGGTCCTGGCGGTCGTCGACTTCCAGACGGACACCAAGCTCGATCAGCAGCGTCCCCTGCTGGACAACCTGGACAGCATCGAAGCGCTGCGGGCCTGGTGCGCCGGGGCGGCGGACCGGCAGGACGCCACGGGGTGGGTCGGCGGCTGCGAGATCGGCTCGCTCGTCAGCGAACTCGCCGAGACCGACCCCCTGGCCCGCACCGACCTCGCCGCGGCCTGCGATCGCTGGGAGGCCCCCATCAGGTCCGGGCTCGCCCGCATGCAGGCTCGCGGCGATCTGAGCGGGCGCGCCGACGTCACGGCACTGGCCACCGCGCTGCTGGCCGCGATCCAGGGGGGCATGCTGCTGTCCCAGGTCCGCCGGTCGAGCCACGCGTACCGGCATGCCGTATCGGCGGTGATCGACCACATCGAGAGTTACGTCCCGCGGCAACCACTCAGGATCTGCCGCCGCTCCCGGCCTCCGGACCGGCGATTACCTCCGTCTGCTCGCCATGGCACGCCGCGCTCCGGCGGACACCTCGGGGGTACCGGTCGTCGTCGCGGAACTCGTCGTCAGCCGCGCCGCGCACCGCCGGGGTCAGTCGCCCACCACGACGTCGACCGTCGCCTCGTCGCCCTCGGCGGCGAAGGCCACCAGCCGCTCACCCTCGCGGGCGATCGCGTCCCGCTCCCGCTTGGGGGTCTTGCCGAACAACTCCACCGTGAGACGGGCCTTCGAGCGCTCGCGCTTGATCTTCCAGACGCCCTGGACGAAGCCGTCGACCAGGACGGTGGGGAGCACCCGGGCGCCCGGCCGGAAGACCTTCGGGCGGTCCTCGTCGGAGATGATCCGGGTGCGGTCGCCGTGGGACAGCAGGAGGTTGTCCCACTCGGGGAGGAAGCGCGGTTCGGCGGGGGCGTCGCCGTCGGCGAGTTGCGCGTCCTCGAGGTCGAACAACTCCGTGCCGTCCTCCGCGCGCAGGACCCGCAGCTGCGGACGGATGCGCTTGAACACCGAGGCCAGACCCGTCAGTCCCGACCAGGTCTGGACGTCCTTGGCCGTGCCCGGGCCGAAGGCCGCCAGGTGGCGCAGGACCAGCGCGTCGGGTGCGTCGTCGCCGTCGGGGTCGGAGCCGAGCCACTCGGCCGCGTTCACGTACGTGGCGCTGGAGCCCGAACCCCAGGTCCCACCGGGCGGCTTCTGGACCACGGGCAGATGGCAGCGCAACGTGATGTAGGCCAGCGCCGACGCGTCGCGGTCGGAGTGGTCCTCAAGCAGCGCCTCGCCCAGCTCCGTGTACCCGTAGGGGCGTTCGGCGAGCAGGTCACGTGCCTGGACCGCCAGCGCGTCGAGGTCGAGGTCGGCGGCGCGCTTGCCCATGAAGCCGCGCATCGCCTTCGACAGCGCGGGCTGCAGCGCGGGCCGGAGCCGGAGGTAGTCCTGGGCGGTGACCACCTGGAGGGTGGCACGCAGCATGCTCGCGCGGACCACCTCACGGTCCTCCATGAGGGCGTTGAGCGACTCCTTGCGGAAGTCCTTCAGCCGGCTCCACAGGCCGATGTAAGGGGCGTTGGGGGTCTGCGCCTGCATGGCCACCAGTTGCTCCACCGCCTCCGCCACCGACCGCTCGTCGCGGCGCAGCAGCATCTGCCGCTCCAGCGCGGTCCGGTTGAGCACTCGTCGGCTGACGGTGTCGCCCATGGTCGCCCTCCCGTTCGTGATGCAGCGGTCGACCTCAGCTAACCACGCGTGGCTCACGGGCGCACGGAATCTGCCGTGCGCGCCGGTCCGTGCGCGGGAACCCCGTTCGGTGACCGGTGCACAAGTTTGAGCAGCCCCTGTCTCCCGGCCCCCGGTAGCGTCCGGCTGCCGGAGCGCGGTGTACAGGAGGGGGCTGACGTATGACCACCATGTACGAACATGTCGGCGGCGAGCAGGCGCTGCTACGTTTCGCCGAGCATTTCCACACCTCGATACAGCAGGACCCCTTGGTGGGACCGCTGTTCCTCGCCGGATCGCCGGATCACGCCGAGCATCTGGCCGCTTTCTTCTGCGAGATGCTCGGCGGGCCCTCGCGCTACAGCGACGAACTCGGCGGCTTCCTCAGCCTGATGAAGGCCCATCTGGGCATGCGCATCACCGAGGAGCAGAGCGAGCGCTTCGTCCAGCGGATGCTCGCGTCCGCGGACGCCGTGGGCCTGCCGAACGACGAGCGGTTCCGTACCGCCTTCGCGGCCCAGATCGAGAAAGCCGCCGGGTTCACCAGGAAGGTGTCCCTGGAGGACGACTCACCGATGCTCGACGCACCCCATCCGGAGCTCGGCCGCTGGAAGTGGTGAATCCGCACGTCGATCCGGCTCGGAGCGAGCCGGATCCTTCACCTGGGGGACCGATGAAGCCTGTAACAACCACCGTGCCGCAGCAGGCTGACAGCACCTGCGGGCGGCTGGTGGGCATCCTGCGCCGCCTGTTGCCCGAGAGCGGCGGGCTCACCGTCGACACGGTGCTCTCCGACGCCGGTCTGTCCTCCCTCGCCGCTGTCCGGCTGGTCCTGGAGGCAGACGCCGAATTCGGTGTCGAGGTGCCGCTGCCCCGGCTGCTGGAGTGCCGGACCGTGGGCGACCTGGCGGCCTGGATCGACGAGGCCGGCGGCCGTCCCGGCACCGGCGATGCGGCCGCCCCGCCCGGCGTGCCGACGGAACCGGAGCGGCGGCACGAGCCGTTCCCCGCCACCCCGCTCCAAGAGGCGTACGTCGTCGGCAAGTACGCCGAACTCGACCCCGACGCGATCGGGTGCCACCACTACCACGAGTTCGAGTTCGACGACCTCGACGTGGCGCGCCTGAGCAGCGCCTGGCAGCGCGTGGTGGCCCACTTCGACGCCCTCAGACTGACCGGGGTGGGACGCTCCCAGCGGGTGCTGGAGACGGCCCGTGCACCAGAGTTCGTGGTGCACGAGACCGTCGGCCCCGACGACTGGGCGGCCACGGCCGCGGACGTCCGCGGCCGGATGTCGCACCACCGCCACCCGCCGGGCGAATGGCCCCCGTTCACCGTCGAGATCACCCGCAGGTCGCCGTCGGGTCGGGCGGTGGTGCACTTCGGCATCGACGGGGGAGTGACCGACGCGCACGGCACCGAGCTGCTGCTGCGGCACTGGTGGGCGGCGTACGAGAACGACGAGCACGAGCTGCCCCTCGCACCCTTCTCGCTCCGTGACAGCGTCCTGTTACTCGCCCGGCGCCGTGACACCGCCGGTCACCGCGCGGACCTGGCGTACTGGACGGAGCGACTCAAGGAGCTGCCCGGCGGCCCCGACCTGCTGCTGTCCGAGCCCCCCGAGCCGCCGGCGGACCTCGACTGCCACCTGCGCCGCTCCCGGCTCGCCCGGCTGGCACCGCCGCAGTGGCGGGCTCTGCGGCGCCGGGCCACCGAACTGGGCGTCTCACCGACCACGCTGCTGCTCTCGGTCTTCACCGACGTACTGAGCGGCGCCGCGCCCGCGGGTCCCTACTCCCTCGTGCTGACGACCACCGACCGGACGCGGCTGCCGCGCGAGGCCGAGCGGCTCATCGGCCCCTACACCTCCAGTTGCGTGCTCGTCGTCGACGATGAGCCGGGCGCCCGGACGTCCCGGGATGCGGTGGGCACGCTCCACCAGCAGGTGTGGGAGGCCCTGTCGCACAGCTCGGTCAGCGGTGTCGAGGTGCTGCGCGAGCTACGGGGCCAGGGCACGGACGTGCCCCGGCTGCCCGTGGTCTTCACCAGCCTGCTCGACATCGCGGTGGAGGGCGCGGACGCCGGGAGCATGGCGGACCACGAGCGCTACGCGGTCGGCCAGACCTCGGGGGTCGCCCTGGACCACCAGGTGCGGTTGCGCGCCGGGGGGCTCGAAGTCCGCTGGGACACCGCGGACGCCCTCTTCCCGACGGGTACGGTCGACGCACTGTTTAGCCGGTTCTGCCAGGCGTTGCAAGGGGTGTGCGAGGCCGCCGAGCCGGTGTCGGTGGTCGACGTCCGGCCGCTGAACGGACTCCAGCAGGCGTATTACGTGCCACGCGTCGCCGGCGACCGTTCGCGGGGCTGTCAGTTCCACCAGAGCTTCACGGTGACGGGGTTCGACCCGGGCCGGCTGCAGGCGGCATGGCTGCGCATGGTGCGCGAGCACGACATCCTGCGGACCCGCGTCTGCGACGACGGGCACCTGCGGGTGCTGCCCGACGCCCCCGCCGACCAGTGGATACCGGTGGTGGACCTCGCGGACCGCGCGGACGTCGAGGCGGAGGCCGTGGAACGCGCGGTGCGCCACGACATGACGCACCGCCCCTTCCCCCTCGGCCGCGGATCCCATGCCGATCTGCGGGTCGTCCGCCGCGCGGCGGGCCGTGCGACCGTGCACCTGGCGGTGGACCTGCTGGTGGCGGACGCGCGCAGCATCGTCCTGCTGGCCAGCGAACTGCTGAGGCGGTACGCGGACCCGTCCGCCGAGATCCCCGGCACCGCCCCGGCCACCGCCCCACCGTCCTCGGACAAGGCGCCCGCGGAGGTATCCGGCCGGGAGCAATGGCATGCCCGGCTCGCGGACCTGCCGTCGGGTCCCCGGCTGCCGGAGGGCACGCCCGGGGCGCACGACCCGGTACGGCGCACAGCCCAACTGACCGATCGGGCCGCGCTGCTGCGGTGGGCGGGACGGCACGGCGTGGAGCTGGACACGGTGCTCCTGGCCGCCTACTGCGCGGCGCTCGCCGCCGAGTGGGACGAACCGTTCACGGTGCCCGTGGTGTGCTGGCGGGAAAGCGACGACTCCCGGCGCCCCGCCGAACTCACCGCACTGAGCTGGGTGCGGTCCGCCGACCCCGGCACCACGCTGCGGGACGCGGCCCACGCCTACGGCCTGATCCTGGCGGCGGACGCCGCCGCCGACGCGGCTGCCGGTCTCGCCGAGATGCGCCGGCTGGTGCTGCGTCGCCGCCGCGCCGAACCCTTCGCGCACCCGGTGGTTTTCACCAGTGTCCTGGACGTCTCCGGCCACCCGCTGCCGCGCGGCACGGCCATGGCGGCCTGGGGCACTGCCACCCCCGACGTGGCGCTGGACTGCGTCACCGTCGACGACGGCGAGACCCTGCACGTGGCATGGGATGCGGTGGCCGACCGCTTTCCCGACGGTGTGCTCGACGCCGCCTTCGCTCGGTTCCTCGACACGCTCCGCGAGCTCACCGAGGAGACGGACGGCCAGCCGCGGGAACGCCCCGCGGACCGCTCCGAGCCGGGCGGCGAGCGGCACCGGGTGCTGTACGAGTGGAACGACACCGCCGTGCCGTACCCCGCCGAAGGGCCCGTCCACCTGCGGTTCGAGAAGCAGGCGGCGCTCCGCCCCGACGCCGTGGCGCTGCGCTGGCGTGGCGGGACGATGAGTTACGGCGAGCTGAACCGGCGGGCCAACCTGGTCGCCGGGGCACTGCGGCGCCGCGGGAGCACCGCCGAGACGCCCGTCGCCATCTCCGTGCGCCGCGGGCCCGCGATGGCCGTGTCGGTCCTCGGCGTGCTCAAGGCGGGTGGCGTCTACATACCCGTTGACCCCTCCCTGCCCGCGGAGCGCGCGGCCGGGATGCTGGAGGACACCGCGGTACGGACCGTCCTGACCACCCCCGGCGCGCCGGCGTGGGCGCTCCCGCCCGGCATCGGCGTGCTCGACGTGGAGTCGGACGACGTCAGCGGCGCGGACGTGCCCGACCCGGGGGACGCGGAGCCGGTCACCGGCCCCGACTCCACCGCGTACCGCATCTTCACCTCCGGCAGTACCGGCAGGCCCAAGTGCGTCTCGGTCGCCCACCGGTCGCTGCACAACCTGTTCAACTGGTGCGAGCGGACCTTCGGTTTCGGGCCCGGTGACACCGGCCTGTGCGTCACCTCGCTCGGTTTCGACCTGTCGGTGTTCGACATCCTCGGCCTGCTCGGCACCGGCGCCGGTCTCTACATCGCCGACGAGACGGAGCAACTCGACCCGGATCTCCTCACCGAGGTGCTGCTGCGCGAACCCGTCACCTTCTGGAACTCCGCGCCGACGACGCTGGCCCAACTCGCCCCGCTGCTCGCCCAGTACCGGGAGCACCCCGGCAGGCACGATCTGCGGCTGGTCTTCCTCAGCGGTGACTACACGCCGCTGTCGCTGCCCGGCGCACTGCGTGAGGTCTTCGACCGGGCGGACGTCGTCAATCTCGGCGGCGCCACGGAGGCCACCGTATGGTCCAACTGGTTCCCCGTCGGCGAGATCGACCCGCGGTGGCGCAGCATCCCCTACGGCAGGCCCATCGACAACGCCCGCTACTACATCCTCGACGAGCGGGGGGAGCCGTGCCCCGTCGGCACCGAGGGCGACCTGTACATCGCCGGTGACTGCGTGAGCCTGGGCTACCTCGGCCGACCCGAGTTGACCGCGAAGCACTTCATGCCCGACCCGTTCCACGGCGGTTCCGGTGAGCGGATGTACCGCACCGGGGACCGGGCCGCGTTCCGGCCCGACGGGGTCATGATCTTCCTCGGGCGGCTCGACCAGCAGGTCAAGATCCGGGGCTTCCGGGTCGAACTCGGCGAGATCGAGCACCGGCTGCGGGCGCATCCCGCCGTGCGGGAGGCCGTGGTGGTGGCGCGGCCGGACGGTGCCGGGGGCCGCCGGGTGGTGGCCTACCTGCTGGCCGAGCCGGGGCAGTTCGTACCGGCCGTCGGCGACCTGCGCCGGTTCGCCGCGGAGACGCTGCCGGACTACATGGTGCCCAACTTCGCGGCCTTCCTGCCGTCCTTCCCGGCGACCGCCAACGGAAAGCTGGACCGCGAGGCCCTGCCCTGGCCGTTGCCGGCGCCGCGGGAGGCGCTGCCCGAGCCGGAGCCCGCCACGGTGCCCCAACCCGAGGCGGTACCCGAACCGGTCCTGCGTCGCGACACGGAAACGGGCGCAGGCGCGGTGAAGGGCGCGGGGAAGTACGTCCTGCCGTCCGCCGACGCGCTCCAGACCGAACTGGTCTCCCTGCTGGCGGGCCTGATCGACATACCGGAGGTCGACCCGACCCTGGACCTGTGGGACCAGGGCGCCACCTCCTTCACCCTGGCCCAGCTCTCGTCCACGCTGCGCGAGCGCTACGGGCGCCGGGTCCCGGTGTCGGCGCTCCTGGCCGAGCCGACCGTCGCGAGCATGGTGCGGCACCTGACGGGCCGAAGCGCCGGCGGCACAGGGACCACCGAGGCGGCCGCCGCCCCGGCTGCCCCCACGGCGCCCGCCGTCGTGCCCGGTCCGGCGGACGAACGGCCGGCGGACGACCCGGCGGACAGCGTCGAGTTCTTCTCGCCGCAGGCCCGCACGGAGTTCAAGTCCGCGGCCCGGCACCTGCGCCCGCAGAGCGACCATGAGCCGATACTGCGGCTGAGGGGCGAACAACTGCCCCCCGAGAGGTTCGAGGAGCGCGCCACCCGGCGCGACTTCGACGGAGGACCGGTCGCCCACGCCGACTTCTGCCGGTTCCTCGCGACCCTGCGGCAACGGCCCGAAGGACACAAGCCCAGCAGGCTGTACGCCTCCGCCGGTGACACCTACGCGGTGCAGGTCTACCTGCACGTCAAGGCGCACGGCGTGGCCGGTGTACCCGAGGGCGTCTACTACTACCGGCCGGGTGAGCACGCGCTGCAACTGATCGGGGACGGCGGCGGCATCGACCGCACCGCGCACTTCCAGTACAACAGGCCGGTGTACGACCGGGCGGCGTTCGAGGTCTTCCTGATCTCCGAGCCGAGGGGCATCGAGCCCCTGTACGGGCCCGAGTCGGAGCTGTACCTCGCGCTGGAGGCGGGGTACATGGCGCAGCTGCTCATGAGCGAGCAGCAGGACTCGGCCGTCGGGCTCTGTCCGGTCGGCGCCCTGGCCTTCGCTTCGGTGCGCGAGCAGTTCCGGCTGCACCCGGGGCAGCGGCTGCTGCACTCCTTCCTGGCCGGCCCCGTCGCCCGTCGCATCGCCCCCGCCTCGACGGCCGCGCCCGCTCTCGTCCGCGCTGCCGCTCCCGAACCGCTGACGGCGGAGGTCGCGGTCACCGGGATGGCGGGGACCTATCCCGGCGCACGTGACCTCGACGCCCTCTGGGAGGTCCTGCGCCAGGGCCGCAGCGCGCTGCGAGCGCTGCCCGCCGCGCGGGCCGCCGCGTTCCGCGCCGTCACCGGGCCGGACGGCCCTTCGTCCGGGACCTCCCCGCACGACTTCCCCCACGGCGGATACCTGACCGGCGACGAACCCTTCGACAGCCTGTTGTTCCGCATCTCACCGCGCGAGGCCGACCTGCTCGACCCCCAACTGCGGCTGCTGCTACCGGTGGTGTGGCAGTGCCTGGAGGACGCGGGACACACTCCGGCGTCGCTGCGCCGCTCCGCCCCCCGGGTCGGCGTCTTCACCGCGGTGATGTGGCACGACCACCGGCAGGCCGGCGAGGACCGCCGGCGCTCCGGCGCGCCTGCCGAACTGTCCGGCGCCGCTTCGGACATCCCCGCCCGTATCGCCCACTGCTTCGGCTTCGAGGGACCGGCCGTCGCCGTCGACACGGCCTGCTCGTCCTCGCTGACGGCCCTGCACCTCGCGGTGCAGAGCCTGCAGCGCGGCGACTGCGACGCCGCCGTGGTGAGCGGGGTCAACGTCGTGGCACACCCTTACCACCTGGCGCTCCTGACGGACCTCGGCCTCGCCGTCACCCTCCCGGGCCCCGGCGCCTTCGCCGAGGAGAGCACCGGCTGGTCGCCAGGCGAGGGTGCGGGCGCCCTGCTGCTGCGCCCGCTGCGCGCCGCGGTCGGGGACCGCGACGTGCTGCACGGCGTCATCGAGGCGACCGGCGTCGGGTCGGCCGGCGGCGCGGGACGCTTCGGTACCCCGGCGGTCGACGCGCTGACCCGCTCCCTGGAGCACATGCTGCGACGGCACGGCATCGCCGGCCGCGACATCGGGTACGCGGAGTGCGCCGCGTCCGGGGCGACACTCGCCGACGCCGCCGAGGTCGAGGCCCTGCTACGGGCGCTGCGCCCGGCGCGGCGGGGGGACCAGGCCCCCTCGGGCGGCCCGTCCCCGCTCGTCGTGGGCACCGTCAAGCCCAACATCGGCCACCTGGAGGCCGCTTCCGGGCTCTCCCAGCTGACCAAGGCACTGCTCCAGATGCGGCACCGCGCGCTCGTGCCCACCGTACTGGCGGGCCGGCGCACCCCGCTCGCCGACTGGGAGGACGCTCGGCTCGACATCATCGACGGCGCGCCCCGCGCCTGGGAACCGGTCGCCTCCGGTGCCCCGCTGCGTGCACTGGTCAACGCCATGTCGGCGTCCGGGTCCTACGGCCACGCCGTACTGAGGTCGGCGTCCTCCGCCGACCATCGAAGGAGCGACTGACATGACCGGTAGCTGGCTCAGAAACGGCGACGCCACCACCGACGCACCGTTGCGGCTGTTCTGCTTCCCCCACGCCGGGGGCGGCGGCGGGTTCTTCCGGCCCTGGCGCGCGCTGCTGCCGCCGCAGATCGAGGTGTGCCCGGTGATCCTCCCCGGCCGGGAGGCGCGGATCGAGGAAACCCCCTACACCCGCATGACCGACCTCATCGACGCGCTCTGCGAGGGGCTGGCACCGTATCTGGTCCGCCCGTATGCGCTGTTCGGGCACAGCACGGGCGCGGCGGTGGCGTACGAGGTGGCCCGGCGGTTCGACGGCGATCCGCTGCGCGCGCCGCGGCGGCTGCTCGTGTCAGGACGCCGCGCCCCGCACCTCGCCGCCCGCCGGCGCGCCTTCGCCGACCTGAACGACGCCGTCTTCCTCCAGGCCGTCGTGCAACTGGGAGGCATCCCCGAGGAGGTGCTGCGCCACCGGGAGTTAGTACGCATGTTCTTGCCGGGGCTGCGCGCCGACTTCGCCGTGAACGAGACGTACCGTCCAGCGGAGGGACCGCCGCTGACCTGCCCCGTGGCGGCCTTCACCGGGGAGCAGGACCCGGAGGTGACACCGCTGGAGATGAGCCTGTGGAACCGGACCACCGAGGGGCCGTTCCGCATGACGGTGTACGAGGGAAACCACTTCTACCTGAAGGACCTGCCCGGGCCGCTGAGGGCCGACCTGGCGGCGGAGCTGGACGAGGACGTACGCCAGGCGGCCGCCTGAGAGGCGGCCGCCGCGCTCACCCCGCGGTGCCGGACCAGGGCCAGGTCGGTGGCCGGTCCGCGCCGCAACGCCACGGCCACCATGTGGTCGGCGCCGTGCTGCCACTGCCCGAACTGCCAGTCGGCGCCGTCGTCGTCCGAGGCGTGCAGCCGGGTGGGACCCGGCGGCCCCAGCCGGAAGGTGTACGAGGCGGTGGGCAGCGAGAGGCCGAGTCCGCGGCCCTTGCTGTACGCCTCTTTGAGCGTCCAGTAGCGGATGAAGCGCTTCGCGGTGACGTACCCACCGGGGGCGGCGGCGATGTCGTCGGCCTCGGCGGGGCTGAGCATCGCCCGGGCCAGCCGCACCGGGTCGAACCGGCGGTCCAGGCATTCGACGTCGAGCCCGCAGTCGATCTCCGGGCAGATGAGGCAGGCGGCCAGCCCGCGGGTGTGCGAGATGTTGAAGCGCAGCCGCGGCGCGGTCCTGGGGGACAGCACCTCGGGGCGTCCTTGGGGGCCGGTGCGAAAGGCCCACTCGGCGGGGTCGACGGCGGGCACACAGCGGCTGAGGGCGGTGCGCAGCAGGACGCGGGCGGTGACGAACAGCGCCCGGTCGCTCTCCAGCAGCATGGCGTCCAGCCGGTCGCGCTCGTCGCGGGAGAGCCACTCCTGGCCCGCTACGGTCCCCTCGGGCGCCGGTTCCGCGGTCCAGAGGTGGGCGAGCGGGTCTCCCGTGCCCGGGCTGTAGAGCGCGAGCGGCCGCGTCGTGGCGAGGATGCGCTCGCCGGGCGGCGTGGGGGATGTCGGCGGCACGGCGGGCTCCCTTCTCGTCCCGCCCACGGCGGCACCCTCCGAGGGTGTGCCGCGACCGGTTCGCCCCGCCGTTCAATAGTGAGCAGACCTCCCGTGCTCCGGCCGACTAGAACCGACACCATTGGGGTCCTCCCGGGTGACCCCCGAGGGCGGGAGCGTGTATGGCCGTCGGTATCGAGGCGCTCAACGCCTATGTGGCGCGGGCCTGCTTCGGCGTGGAGGAACTGTTCCGGGCCCGTGGTCTCGATCTCGCCAGGTTCCAAAATCTGATGATGCGTCAGAAGTCGGTGAACCTGCCGTGCGAGGACGCCATCACCAACGGCGTGAATGCGGCCCGGCCGCTGCTGGACCGGATGACCCCGGAGGAGCGCGACTCCATCGAACTGCTGGTGGTCGGCACCGAGTCCGGCCTCGACCTGGGCAAACCCATCAGCACGTATATCCACCACTACCTGGGACTGAGCTCGCGCTGCCGGTCGTTCGAGGTCAAACACGCCTGCTTCGGTGGCACCGCCGCCCTGCAGACCGCCGCCGGCATCATCGGCTCCTCCCCGGTACCGACGGCGAAGGCGCTGGTGATCGCCGCCGACGCCCCCAGCGCCGCCTCACGCGGTACCTACTGGGAGCCGTCGGAGGGCGGTGGCGCCGCCGCGATGATCGTCAGCCGGCGGCCCGACGTGCTCGAACTCGACCCGGGCGCCAGCGGGCTGCACACCTTCGAGGTGATGGACACCCTCCGTCCCCGACCGGATCTGGACGTCGTGGACGCGGATGTCTCCCTGCTGGCCTACATGACCTGCCTGGAGCAGAGCTTCGCCGCCTACCGCGACCGGGTCGCGGGCGCCGACGTCGTCGACAGCTTCGCCCACCTCGTCCTGCACACCCCCTTCGCCGGCATGGTCAAGGGCGCGCACCGCATGCTGCTGCGCAAGTACCGGGGCCTGCCGCCGCGCGAGTCGCAGGCGGACTTCGAACGCCGGGTCGTGCCCACGCTCGACTACAGCTCCAGGGTCGGCAACCTGTTCTCCGCCTCCCTCTATCTGGCGCTGTGCTCGCTGATCGACACCGGCGGCCCCGTCGGGCCGTGCCGGATCGGCCTGTTCTCGTACGGGTCGGGGTGCGGTTCTGAGTTCTTCAGCGGCGTCCTGGGAGCCGGCGCCGTGCGGAACCTGGGGGAGCTGGGGATCGGCGCCGCCCTGGACAACCGCCGCGAGCTCACCTTCGCGCAGTACGACACCGTCACCGAACTGGGCGGCGACCGCGCGTTCGGCGTGCAGGAACGGGACTTCGACCCCAAGCCGTACGCCGATCTCTACGCGGACCTGTTCGACGGCGCGGGCCTGCTGGTGCTCGACCGCATCGAGAACTTCCACCGCGTCTACCGCTGGAGCTGAGCCGTGACCTACAGCGCCATCGAGGTGACCCGTACGGGAGCGGTGTTGCGCGTCACCCTCGCCCGCCCCGACCGCGGCAACACCGTCGACGCCACGCTGCTGGCGGACCTGGACCGCGCGCTGGACGAGGCGGAATCCGCCGCCGAGTGCCGCATCGTCGTCCTCGACGCGCGCGGCAGCGTCTTCTGCAACGGGCTCGACATGGTCGAGGCCGCCGCGCCCGCCCCCGGCGGACCGGACGGCGCGTCCCTCAACGGAACCGCCTTCTTCCGCCTGCTGCGGCGGTTCACACAACTGTCCCGCACCATCGTCGCCAACGTCGACGGCCGGGTGGCGGGCGGCGGGGTCGGACTGGTGGCGGCCTGCGATCTCGTGCACGCCACCGAACGGTCGACCTTCAGCCTCCCCGAAGCGCTGTGGGGCCTGCTGCCGTGCAGCGTCCTGCCGTACCTGATCCGCCGAACCGGCTTCCAGACCGCGTACGCGATGACGCTGACCACCCTTCCACTCACCGCCGCCGAGGCGGTCGAGCGCCGGCTGGCCGACGAGGTCTCACCGGACGCGGACCCCCTCGTTCGCCGTCTCGTCTCCCGGCTGACCAAGGTCGACGGGCACGTCATCGGCGACGCCAAGCGCTACTTCTCGTCACTGCACCCCATCACCGAGCAGACCGAACGCCACGCCGTCGACGAGTTCGCCCGGCTGGCCTCGGCGCCCGGCGTGCGGGACGGGTTCGCCCGCTTCGCGGCCGCCGGACGCTACCCGTGGGAGAAGTGAACGGACCCCGCGCGGCTGGCGCCCGGGGCACTGACACTGGGGAAGGGAACCGAATGGCAGTCGTATGGGCTTTTCCCGGTCAGGGCTCCCAGCGCAAGAACATGGCGGAGGGGCTGTTCGAACGGTTCCCCGCGATCGCCGCCGAAGCCGACGCCGTGCTGGGGCGGTCCGTACGCGAGCTGTGCGACGACCCGGCGCTGCTCCAGGACACCCGCAACCTGCAACCGGTCATGTTCACCATCAACGCCCTGAAATACCTCGACCTGGCAGGCCGGTCCCCGCAACCCGACTTCATGGCCGGTCACAGCCTGGGCGAGTACAGCGCCCTGTACGCGGCGGGAGCCGTCGACTTCAGCACCGGGCTGCGCCTGGTCTCGGCCCGTGCCGACATCATGGCCCGTGCCACCGGGGGCGCCATGCTGGCCGTGGTGGGCCTGGAAGCCGACCGGATCGAGCGGGTGCTGAGCGGGGTGGGCGCGAGCGACGTGGACGTGGCCAACTACAACTCCCCGCTCCAGACGGTGCTCTCCGGCCCCGAGGAGTCGGTACGCGCGCTCGCGCCGGTCCTGCGGCGGGAAGGCGCGGGCAAGTGCGTACTGCTCTATGTCAGCGTGGCCGCGCACTCCCGGTACGTGCGGGAGGCGGCGGACGAACTCGGCGCGGTCCTCGACACGGTGGACTTCCGCGCGCCACGGGTGCCCGTGCTGTCGAACGTGACGGCCCTGCCCCACCGGGCCGAGGAGATCGGGGCGCTGCTGCGCGAGCACATGGTGCGCCCGGTCCGATGGTGGGACAGCATGCGGTACCTGGCCGGGCAGGGCGTCACCGAACTGGTCGAGGTCGGCCCGGGCAGCGTGCTCGGCAAGCTGTGGGCGACGGTGGAGCAACCGGAGCCGGCGCGCCCGGCCGCGGCCGTACCAGTCGCGGTTCCTCCGCCCGCACCCGTAGCGGCTCCCCGGCCCGCTCCCGCTCCGGCCCGTCCGAATCCGCAGCCGCGCCCAGGGGCCGGGCAGTTGGGCGCGCCAGGGTTCCGCGAGCGGTACGGGGTCCGCCTCGCCCACGCGGCGGGAGCGTCGGGCGCCGGGACGCCGGAGCTGTGCGCGCGGATGGCCGCTGCCGGTCTGCTGTCCTTCGCTGACCGCGCCGCCGACGTCCCCGTGGGCGCGGCGCGCGGCGGGTGGGGCATGGCACTGCGCGACGACCCCACCGCTCCTGCGGCCGTCTCCCGGTTCCTGGAACACGGCGTGCGCCACGTGGAGGCGGACTTCCCCGCCGGCCCCACCGCCGACCTCGTGCGATTCCGCTTCCGTGGTGCCCGCCGGCACCGCGACGGCACCCCGGTGTCGGCGCATCACGTCATCGCCCGGGTCACGGGCATCGAACAGGCCGCGGCCTTCCTCGCCGCGCCGTCCCGCGCCCTGCTCATGTCCCTGGTCGCCGGGGGAGGGCTCACGGAGGAGGAGGCCGAAGCGGCGCGGGGCCTGCCGGTCGCCTCGGACCTCGCCGTGGAGACCTCCGCCGGATGGAGCACCGACTGCGCGGACGCGTTCGCGCTGCTGCCCGCGATCACCGCCCTCGTACGGCGGGTGACGCACCGGAACGGCTACCCGGAGCCGGTCCACGTCGGGGTGCGCGGAGCCGCGGGCACCCCTGAGCGGACCGCGGCAGCCTTCGCGCTGGGCGCCGACTTCACCGTCACCACGTCGGTGAACCAGTGCACCCCGCAGTCCCTTCGGAGCCGGCCGCAGAAGGAGAAGTTGTCCGCCCTGATGGACCAGGACCTGTGCTGGGCGCCCGGCGAGCGGCACTTCGCGCTCGGCGCACGGACCCGCGTGGTGCGCGTCGGCACGCTGTTCCCGGCCAGGGCCAACCACCTCTACCGGCTCTACCGGGACCACCGGTCCTTCGACGAGATTCCGGCCGCGACCCGGGCCCATGTCGAACGGGCGTGCCTCGGCCGGTCCTTCGACGAGGTCACCGCCGTGCTCACGGCGCCCGGGCCGGAGGGGCCCGGCGGGCCCCGGCACCGTATGGCCTCCGTCTTCCGCTGGTACCTGCGCGAGGCGGCACGCGTGGACCACGCGGGCGAGCCGGCGCGGCCGCTGGACCACCGGCTGGACTGCGATACGGAACTGGCCGACTTCAACCGGCGGGTCGCCGGGACGGAACTGGCCCCCTGGACGGCGCGGGACGCGGACACCGTCGCCGAATACCTCCTTACCGGCGCCGCGGAACTGATCGGCGCGGCCGGTCGCCGATGTGGGCCGAAAAGCGCTCACCGATAGAGACACCCCAGCGAACCGCCGTTACGGTCAGCGGCGTGCGCCATCCGGTCTGCGCCTCCAGTCGGGCGGATCCGTGGGGCGCGCCACATGTCGGGCCGACGCGGACGAGAAGTCGAGACCCGTGGAGTGAGACGTATGGAGTGGAATGACAGCGCGTCGTCCGGCGGCACCTCGGTGACCGGTGGCGAGCCGCCCTCAGGGACGGTCCTTCGTGACCCCGTCGTGGTCCTCGTCTCCGCAGGCGACCGCGGACGGCTGACCCGCTCCGCACGGTCCCTGCGCGAGTACCTCGACCGCGTGGCACGCGAGGGGCCCGCCTCCGGCGTGCTGGCTGTCGACGTGGCCTGGACGACGCAGACCGGCCGAACGCCGCTACGGCACCGGCTCGCCGTGGTGTGCACCGGATTGGACGACGCCGTGGCGGCTCTCGGCGCCTACCTGGCCGGGCTGCCCGACCCCCGCGTCCATACCGGTTCGGCCAACCCGGCGACCGAGGCGGCCGATCCGCGGCAGCCCTCGACGGCCGCCGAGGCGGCCGCGCTCTGGGCCGGCGGCGCCGACCTGCCCTGGCACCTGTACTGGCGGCAGCGGCCCGCGCGGGTGAGCCTGCCCGCCTATCCGTTCGCCGAGGAGGACCCGCCCACGGGCTCAGGGGCGGGTACGGCTACGGAGGTGGCGCCGGAACCGGAGCGTGCGCCGGAACCGGCCGATGCCGCCGCGCGCGTCGCTGAGGTGGAGGAGTACCTGCTGGGCCGCTACACCGAGGTGTCGGGGATTCCTCTAGAGGATCTCGACGCCCACGTCTCCTTCGACCAGTACGGGCTGACGTCCTTCCAGATCAACCTGCTCAACGCGGACCTGGAGCGTGACTGGGGCGTCACGAGGCGCACCCTGTTCTTCGAGTGCCGCCACCTGCACGAGGTGGCCGAGCGTCTCGTCCGGCGGCACGACGCACGTCGTGAGGCGGCCTCGGACCCCGCCGCGTCCGCGGTCGCACAGCTTCCCGCGCCGGCACCCGCCCCCACGCCGGCACCCCTTCCCGCGGCCGTCCCCGCCGGCAACGGGGCGATCGCCGTCATCGGCGTCGCGGGCCGCTATCCCCGCTCGCCCGACCTGGACACCTTCTGGGCCAACCTCGTCGGCGGCCGGGACTGCGTCAGCACGCTCCCCGAGGAGCGGCACAGGCCAGGGTGGCCGGTGGAGCGCATGGTCGGCGGCTTCCTCGACGACGTCGACCGCTTCGACCCGCTGCTCTTCGGCATCACCCCGCGCGACGCGGCCCTGATGGACCCCCAGGAGCGGCTGTTCACGCAGTCCTGCTGGGAGGCGCTGGAGGACGCGGGCCTGACCCGCGAACGGCTGCGGGAGGAACACGGCTCCCGGGTGGGCGTCTACATCGGCTCGATGTACAGCGACTACGCCTTCTTCGGCGTGGAGGAGACGTTGCGCGGCAACCCGTCCTACGCGGGCGGCGCCATCGGCAACATCGCCAACCGCGTCTCGTACCTCATGGACCTGCACGGCCCCAGCCTCGCCGTCGACACCATGTGCTCCTCCTCGATGACCGCTCTGCACCTCGCCGTGCGCAGCCTGCGCTCCGGCGACTGCGAGGTGGCCATCGCCGGCGCCGTCAACCTCTCGCTGCACCCCAACAAGTTCATCCAGCAGAACAAGATGTCCCTCACGTCCAGCTCGCTGCGCTGCCGCAGCTTCGGCGCGGGCGGTGACGGATTCGTGCCCGCCGAGGGGGTCGGTTCGCTGGTCCTCAAGCCGCTCGACAGGGCGTTGGCGGACGGCGACCGCGTACGCGCCGTGATCCGCGGCACCGCGGTGGTGCACGCGGGCAGGACCAACGGCTACATCGTGCCCTCGCCCGTCGCGCAGAGCGAGGTCGTTCGTGACGCGCTGGCCGACGCGGGCCTGCGGCCCCGGGACATCGACTACGTGGAGGCGCACGGGGCGGGGACCGCGCTCGGTGACCCGGTGGAGATCGAGGGGCTGAACCGGGTCTTCGACACTCCGGACCGCGCGGTGGGCAGCCTGCCCATCGGCTCGGTGAAGTCGACGATCGGCCATGTGGAGGCGGCGGCCGGGATCGCGGCGTTCACCAGGACGCTCCTCCAGCTGGAGCACGCGACGTTGGCTCCGAGCCTGCACGCCGAGGAACTCAACCCGAACGTCGACTGGGCGGCCACCCCCTTCCAGGTGCAGCGCGAGGCCGCGCCATGGCCCGCGGCGCTGGGCCCAGACGGCCTGCCCAGACCCCGGCGTGCGGGCATCAGCTCGTTCGGCGCGGGCGGGACCATCGCCCACGTGGTGCTTGAGGAGTACCCCGCGGCCCGGGCGCCGGAACGCCCCTCGCCGTCGGCATGCAGCCCCCAGCTGATCGTCCTGTCCGCCTACGACGAGCAGCGGCTGCGGACGGTCGCCGACCGCCTCGCCGCGCGCCTGCGGCAGGGCAGTGAGCAACTGGCGCTCGCCGACGTCGCCTGGACCCTCCAGCAAGGGCGCGAGCCGCTCAAGGAGCGGACGGCCCTTGTCGCGACGGATGTCGCGGACCTCCGCGGCCGGCTGGAACGGTTCGCCGCGGGCGACGACACGGGGGTGCTGCGCGGACGTGCTCCGGCCCAGGGCCGGGTGCGCCCGGCACGCGCCGACGGGGCAGAGGGGTTGTGGGATACGGGCCGGCACTGGGTGAACGGTGGCCAGGTCGACTGGCCGGCGCTGCACCGGACCTCGGACGCGGCCGGGGCGCGGCCGTGCGTCGTGTCGCTGCCGACCTACCCCTTCGCGCGGATGCGGTGCTGGATCCCGGAGACGGTCGCGGCGGTGGCCCCTGGTTCTGTGCCGGCCCCGGCGTCCGACGCCGCGGTACCGGCGCCCGCCGTTCCCGTACCCGCGCCCGCTGTCTCCGTACCCGCGCCCGGCGCACCCGCCGACGACGCCCAGCTCCTGCACCGGGAGTGGATGCCCACCGGGCAGGCGTCCGCCGCGACGGGGCCCTCGGGCACCGTGGTCGTGTGCCTGCACACCGAGGCCACCCGCTCCCTGGCGGAGGAACTGGCGCGCACCGCGTCCCCCGGCTCCCTGCTCCTGGTCCGCGAAGGCCCGGGCACGGGAGAACTGGGCTACTCGGACGACGCGGGCGCCGACGCTGTGACGGAGAAGGCGCTCGCCCGCCACCCCGTCATCGCGGGCTGGATCGATCTCGCCGACCTCGGCGGCCCTGCCGCCACGTTCGCCGACGGCTGGACCGCGCGGTTGCTCCTCATCCGGCGGCTGATCGGCGCCCGACCCGGCGTCCCGGTCCGCGGCGTCCACGTCGTCCGCGGGCTGCAGGACCTGGAGGTCTCCGAACCGGATCCGGCGGGCGCGCGGGTCGCGGGCTTCCTGAGGATGCTCGGCGCGGAGTATCCGCGGGTGGACACCACCGTGATCGACACCGACCTGCCGATCAGCGACCCGGCGGCGCTGGCCGAGTCCATCTGGGGGGAGTGGCACGAGCGGGGCGCCCAGGCCGAGGTGTGCCACCGGCACGGGCTGCGCTACGAACCCGTGCTCCGCCCCACGCTCGGCCACTACGCACCCCTCGCCCCCGACCGCGCCAAGGCGTACGTCGTGACGGGCGGCACCCGGGGCATCGGGGCGAAGGTCGCCGGTTTGCTGGCCGACCGCGGCGCCCGCCGGATCGCCCTGCTCGGCGGTCGCCCGCTGCCGCCGCGCGACCGGTGGCGCGAGCCGGGGGCGCTCGACGCGCGTGCGGCCGAGACCGTGGAGCTGGTCGAGCGCCTGGAGGGCCGTGGCGTCCACGTCCTCGTGCACACCGGACCGTTGACCGACGAGCCGGCCATCGACGGGTTCCTGCGGCAGGTCCGTACCGAACTGGGCCCCATCGGCGGTGTGGTGCACTGCGCGGGAGGCCACGGCACGGGCAGGCCGGCGTTCGTCGGCAAGGACTCCGCCGCCATCCGCGCTACGTTCGCCCCCAAGATCGACGGCCTGGAGACGCTCGCCGCGCTCTGCGCGGCCGACCGCCCCGACTTCTTCCTGGTGTTCTCCTCCGCGTGCTCCCTCGTCCCCCGGCTGGCGGTAGGCGTCAGCGACTACGCGGCGGCCAACGCGGCGATGGACTTCTTCGTCGCCCACCAGGTACGCGAAGGGCGTGACTGGTTCCGCTCGGTGGCGTGGCCCATGTGGACCGAGAGCGGGGCCGCGCGCGGCAAGGACAACGTCTGCGCGCCCGCCGGGCTCGCGGCGCTCGGTGACAGCGAGGGCCTGCGAATACTGGAACGGGCCGTGGCCCTGCCCTGGGGCGGCACGGTGCTCCCGGCACGGCCGCTGTCCGGTGCGTTGGACGTCGACGCACTGATCAGGGCCAAGTCCCTTCCCGCGCCCGAAGCGTCGGTCGTCGCCGAGCCGGCCGCCGTTCCGCGACCGGCGGCCGCGCCCGAGCCGGAGGTGGGTGCCGCACCGCCGGCCGCGGGCGCCGGGCACGCGTGGCTGACCCCGTTGGTCGCCTCCGTCCTCGGCACTCCGGAGGCCGAGCTGGACGTGCAGGCCGACTTCGCCGATCTGGGGGTGGAGTCGGTGATGCTGGGCGAACTGCTGGAGAGCGTCGAGGAGGCGGTGGGACGTCGTCTGCAGCCCGCCCTGCTGCTGGAGCACTCCAGCGTCGAGCAACTGGCCGCCTACTGCGCGACGCTGGGGCTGCCGCCGGCCCCCGCCGTGGCCGTCGCCGAATCGGGCCCGACCAGGACCGCGGCGCAGGCCCCGGACCCGGTGCGCGCCCCCGCCGACGCCCCGGCCCCGGTCCGGGCGCGGGAGCCCGGGCGGGGCGCCGTGGCCGTGATCGGGATGGCCGGCCGCTTCCCCGGGGCGCCCGACGTGGCGACGTACTGGCAGAACCTGCTCGACGAGCGCTGCTCGGTCACCGAGGTGCCGCCCGGGCGCTGGGACGTCGACGAGGTGTACCGGCCCGCGTTCGAGCCCGGGTACAGCACCGGCAAATGGGGCGGGTTCCTCGAAGGGCTGGAGATGTTCGATCCCGACCCCTTCCAACTCGGCGACGCCGAGGCCACCGCGCTGGACCCCGGCATCAGGCTTTTCCTGGAGACCACCGCGGACTGCCTGGCCGACGCCGGTTACACCCGCGAGGAGCTGTGGGGCCGGGACGTCGCGGTCTACGTGGGCGGGCGAATCTCGGACTACGCCCGCAGGGCGCCGCTGCGGCCCGAGGTGCTCCAGTCGGACCAGAACTTCCTCACCGCCCAGGTCGCACACCGCTTCAACTTCCGCGGCCCCAACATGGTGGTCGACAGCGCCTGCTCCTCGTCACTCGTCGCCGTACAGCTCGCCTGCCGCGCGCTGCAGGCGGGCGACGCCGAACTGGCCCTGGTCGGCGGCGTCGAGCTGCTGCTGGACGAAAGGCCCTACCTGGAGTTCAGCGTCGCCCGGGCGATCTCGCCCACCGGCCGGTGCCGCAGCTTCGACGAGGCCGCGGACGGCTTCGTGCCGGGCGAGGGATGCGGCGGGGTGCTGCTGAAGCCGCTGGAGGCCGCGCTCGCCGACGGTGACCGCATCCACGCGGTGATCGAGTCGATCGCTGTCAACAACGACGGACACACGATGGGGACGACCACGCCCAGCCCCGCCGCGCAGTCGGACGTCGTGCGCCGGGCACTGGCCGCCGCAGGCCGGCAGGCGCGGGAGATCGGGCTGGTCGAGGCACACGGGACGGCCACCAGGATCGGCGATCCGCTGGAACTCCAGGCGCTGACCGAGGTGTTCCGGGAGAGCTCGCCGGACCAGGGCTTCTGCGCGATCGGCAGCGTCAAGTCGAACGTCGGTCACCTGCTGTGCGCCGCCGGGGTCGCCGGGCTGATCAAGGTGGCGCTGTGCCTGCGGCACGGCCGCATCCCCGCGACGCTGTTCTGCGACAACCCCAATCCCCGGTTCGACTTCGCGCACTCGCCCTTCGTGCCGACCACCAGGACCCGGGACTGGCCTGTGGAGGCGTCCGCGCGGGTCGCCGGGCTGAGCTCCTTCGGCCTGGGCGGCACCAACGCGCACCTCATCGCCTCCGCGCTCGACCCGGCATCGCGCCCGGCCGGGGTGCCGGTACGCGGGCCGCTGCCGGCGCCGGTGTACCGGCGCCGCAGGCTGTGGCTCGACCCACCCGCGAGGAGCGCCGTGTCCCCGTCGGCCCCGCCCGCCCCCCGGCCCCTCGGAAACGTTCCGCGCGCCGCCATCCTCGATCTGCGGTTCACCACCGGTGCGCCCGCGGGACACCACAACGGGGGAGCGCCGCTGGCGGGCCAACACCGGTAGCCCCAGGCATGTTTGTCACGTCCTACGGAAGGAACGAGAAGCACCATGGGAAACCCCGCAAAGGCGTCTTCGACGGCGGAGGACACGTCGTCCCAGCCGATCGGCCGGCAGGCCAAGCTGGCGATCGGTGGGGTGATGGCCGCGATGCTGTTGTCGGCCCTGGACCAGACCGTCGTCAGCATCGCGCTGCCCAGCATCGTCAGCGACCTCGGCGGCCTCGACCGGCTGCCCTGGGTGGTGACGGTGTACCTGGTCACCTCCATGGCTGTCACCCCACTGTGGGGCAAGATCTCCGACCTGTACGGGCGCAGGCCCGTCGTGCAGGGCGCCATCGCGGTCTTCGTACTGAGCTCGGTGGCCTGTGCGGGGGCGCAGAGCATCTGGCAGCTCATCGTGTTCCGCGGTGTCCAGGGCATCGGAGCCGGTGGACTGTTCGTGCTGGCACTAGCCGTCATCGCCGACGTGGTGCCGCCCGCACAACGCGGGCGCTACCAGGGGATGTTCGGCGGCGTGTTCGGTCTCGCGAGCGTCGGCGGACCGCTGGTGGGCGGCTGGTTCACGGACGGCCCCGGCTGGCGCTGGATCTTCCTGATCAACGTGCCGGTCGGCATCCTCGCCCTGGTGGCGACCGCCGTGGGCCTGCGGGCCCGCAACGAGCAGCGTCGCCAGGACATCGACTACGCGGGTGCCGCCCTGATCGTCAGCGCCGTGACCTGCGCGCTGCTCTACCTCAACTGGGCCGCTGAGGAGTACGGCTGGACCGCCCCCGGTCCGCTGCTGCTCCTCCTGGGCGCCGTGCTGCTCGCGGCGCTGTTCGTCTGGGTCGAGCTGCATGCCGGTGAACCGGTCATCCCCATGGCGCTCTTCCGCAACCAGGTCTTCGGGATCGGCACGCTGTTCGGCTTCCTGGCTGGCGCCACCATGTTCGGCGGCATCGTCTTCCTGCCCCTGTGGTTCCAGTCCGTCATGGGCATGTCTGCCACTCGTTCCGGACTCGCCATGCTGCCCGCCATGTTCGGGCTGATGCTGACCTCCATCGGGTCCGGTCAGCTGATCAGCAGGACGGGCAAGTACAAGGTCTTCCCGGTCGCGGGCTCCGCAGTGCTCGTGGTGGCGATGCTGCTGCTGGCCCAGCTCGACGTGGACACGCCGTACTGGCAGGCCGCGCTCTTCACGGCACTGTTCGGTGCCGGTGTCGGACTCGTCATGCAGCCGATCATCACCGCCGTGCAGAACTCGGTCGAGATGAAGGACATGGGGGCGGCCACCAGTGCCGTCAACTTCTTCCAGCGCATGGGATCGGCGATGGGCGTCGCGGTGCTCGGCTCCGTGCTCACCACCCGGCTCGCCGACCTCGGCGGGGGCGGCGGCTCCGGCTCCGGCTCCGGGAAGGTCGCGGACATCCACAAGCTCGCCGAACCGTTGCGCAGCAAGGTGCTGCACGGCTACGCCGACGCGTTGTCCGACGTCTTCCTGCTCTGCGCCCCGCTGATCGCCGTGGCTTTCGTGGTGTCCCTGTTCCTCAAGGAGATGCCGCGCAAGGTGCCGCAGGAGGCCGCTCCGGTCGCCCAGGAGGCGACCGCCAAGGAGTGAGCGGCTGACGCGCCGCCCCGCGTTCCGTCCGTCCCGCTGTCAGCAGGCCGGTCCCACCGCACGTGGTGGGACCGGCCTGCTCAAGTTTGCGCAGCCGCCGTGCCACCGCCCGTCCTAGCGTGACTGCACCGTCTCGTCAGCTCGGAAACGCGCCCGTCCACCTTCGGCCTGAAGGACATGACATGACTCAGCAGACGTCCCGCCGGGAGTCCGGCCTCAGCACCGCCGGCGCCCAGAGTTCGGTGCCCGCCGACAAGTTGCTCCACTCGGGCAACGCCGGATTCATCATCGCCCGGAGCGCCCAGCTCAAGTACGAGCACCGGGCCGAGGGACGCAAGTTGTTCGCCGACGTGATCGCCTACATGAACCAGGCGGACCTCAACGGCGCCTCCTTCTTCTTCTACGAGGAGGCGTTCGGCCGCCAGGACCGCGTGCACTGGCTGATCCACTGGAAGACGCCGAACGACTTCGCCATCAGTCTCCACATGGTCGATCACGACGAGAAGATGATCGACATGCTGGAGAGCGACCGCGTCGTCGGCGACGCGAGCGCCGGAGTCTGGGGCCGGGCGGTCGTCGAGGGATCCGTCCAGGAGCGCATCCTCGTACCGCAGCACGGACTGGTCCACGAGGAGGGCGAGCACCAGGACGACGTGTGGGTCGACCCGGCGCGGCTGCAGACCCGCCAGTCGGAGGACCAGCTGCTGCACTCGGCCAACTCCGTGCTGACCCTGCACCGCGTGGGACAGGCGTCCCACGAGTTCCGCAAGGAGGCCAGGCACTACGCCTTCGCCTGGCAGAACGAGATCAACACCAAGCTCGCGGGGCGGGCGACCTCGTACCTCTACGAGGAGACCTTCGGTGTGATGGACCGGCTGCACTGGCTCATCCACCTCAAGGACTTCGACACCTACCAGGAGCTGCTCGCCATGGAGCGCGAGGACGAGGGCTTCCAGAAGCTCCAGGGACGGGAGTTCGTCGCCGAGAGCAAGGGGGGCGGCCGGTGGGGCCGCGCCTTCGTCCAGGGTTCCATCGAGGACACCCTGCTGCTGCCGTACCAGTACGGCAGCACCGCCCGGTGAGAGCCTGGGTCTTCGGCGGTCAGGGCACACAACGCAAGGGAATGGGCGAGGACCTCTTCGCCCGCTTCCCCGAGCATACGGCCACCGCCGACCGGGTCCTGGGCGAGTCCGTGGCGGAGCTGTGCCTGCGTGACCCGGAGGGAAGACTCGGCCGTACGCGGTGGACGCAGCCCGCGCTCTTCGTGGTGAACGCCCTCGCGCAGTTCGCCGCCCGGGAGGAGGGCCCGGCGCCCGACGTCCTGGCCGGACACAGCCTGGGCGAGTACAACGCCCTCGTCGCCGCGGACTGCTTCGACTTCGAGACCGGCCTGCGGCTGGTCAAGCGGCGTGGGGAGCTGATGGCGCAGGCCGACGGCGGCGGCATGCTCGCCGTCCTCGGTCTCACCATCGCGCGGGTGGAGGCGCTGCTGCGGAGCACGGGCGTCACCGACGTCGACCTGGCCAACTACAACACCGCGACCCAGGTGATCGTGTCCGGCTCGGCCGCCTCCATCGCGACGGTGCGCACGGCCGTGCGGGCGAGAGAAGGGGCTCGCTGCATCCCTCTGGCCACCAGCGGTGCGTTCCACTCCCGGCACATGGCGGCGGCCGCCACGGAGTTCGCCGCGTTCCTGGCCGGGATGGAGTTCCGCGAGCCCCGCATTCCGGTGATCGCCAACGCGACCGCCCGCCCCTACCCGCCGTCCGGGGTGGCCCGGCTGCTGGTCGACCAGATCACCTCACGGGTGCGCTGGCACGAGACCATGCTCCACCTGATCGAGCAAGGTGTAGGCGAACTGCGGGAGTTCGGCCCGCAGCATGTGCTCACCCCGATGTGGCGGGCGGCACTGGCGGAGCCGCGAGCGGTGGACCCGCCGGCCGGCCCCGCCCCACTCGCCGCCCCCGTACCGGCGGCACCGGCTCCGTCGGCCGCCGACCCGGCGGCTGCCCGGCTGGGCAGCGCCGAGTTCCGTGCGGACTTCGGGCTGCGCTACGCCTACCTCGCCGGGAGCATGTTCCGTGGGGTGGCCTCCGTCGAACTCGTCGCCAGGATGGGTCTGTCCGGTCTCATGGGGTACCTCGGCGCGGGGGGCCTGCCACTGTCCCGGGTCGAGGAGGCGGTCGCCCAACTCGCCCGTACCCCGCACCTCGACGGCCGGTACGGAGTCAACGTCCTGCACGACATGTCCGACCCCGGTGCGGAGGAAGCCCTGGTGAGCCTCCTGCTCCGGCAGGGGGTCCGGCACATCGAGGCTGCCGCGTTCACCACGGTGACCCCCGCGCTCGTGCGCTTCCGGTTCCGCGGCGCCCACCGGGGCCCGGACGGCGCCCCGGTGGCCGTACGGACCGTGCTGGCCAAGTGCTCCCGTCCTGAGGTCGCCCAGTCCTTCCTCTCGCCGCCCCCGCAGGGCGTGCTCGCCCGGCTGGTGGCCGAGGGAGGGCTGTCGGAGACCGAGGCGGCGGTGGCGCGTGAGCTTCCGGTGGCCGGGGACATCTGCGTCGAGGCGGACTCCGCCGGGCACACCGACGGCGGGGTCTCGCTCGCCCTCGTGCCGGTCATGACCGCGCTGCGCGACCGACTCACCGCGCGTCACTCCTACCCCCGCCGGCCGAGGGTGGGCGCCTCCGGTGGACTCGGCACCCCGCAGGCGGTCGCCGCCGCCTTCGTCCTGGGCGCGGACTTCGTCGTCACCGGCTCGGTCAACCAGTGCTCGCCGCAGGCCGGGACATCGGACGCGGTCAAGGACCTGCTGGCGACGCTGGGCGTGCAGGACACCACCTACGCTCCGGCGGGCGACCTCTTCGAGATGGGCTCGAAGGTCCAGGTCGTCCGCAAGGGGACCCTGTTCGCCGCCCGCGCGAACAAGCTCCACCAGCTCTACCGCCAGTACCCCGGCCTCGACGCGCTCGATGCCGGGACCCGCAGGACCCTGGAACGGGACCTCTTCCGCGCGCCTTTGGCCCAGGTGTGGAAGCAGACCCGCGAGCACTACCTGGAGACCGGCCGCCCGCACGAGGTGGACCGCGCGGAGAGCGACCCCCGCCACAAGATGGCGCTGGTCTTCAAGTCCTACTTCGCGCGCACCAACCGTGCCGCGCAGGAGGGCGACCCCGCCGAGCGGGCCAACTACCAGATCCACTGCGGGCCGGCCGCCGGCGCGTTCAACGGCTTCGTGCGGGGCACCGATCTGGAGCCCTGGCGGGAGCGGCATGTGGATCTGATCGCCGAGCGGCTGATGACCGGGGCGGCCGAGGTGCTGCGCCTGCGGTGCGCGGCGTACGGCTGAACCCCGGCACCACCGCGCCTTGTGTACCCGACGTGATGAGGAGACCCGTATGACCGAGGACAGCAACAGGCCCGTCGTTCCGCCCGCCCTCCACCAGACCTCGCAACCCCCGGAAAAGGTCCTGCACTCGGGGAACGCCGGCGTCGTCGTCGAGCGTGTCGCGCAGATCGCCGCGGGGCAGAGCGGCACGGCCCGTGCGCTGGCCCGGGAGGCGGCCGAGTTCGCCAACGACAAGCACGCGGGTCTGGTGACCGTGTTCGTCTACGACGAGACCTTCGGCGTCAAGGACCGCATCCACTGGCTGATCCACTTCCACTCGCTGGAGGACTACGAGCGGCTCCTGCACATGGGCGGCGCCCAGGACTTCAGGGACGGTGTGCTCGGCGGCTTCGTGGCGCAGCGCAGCGCGCGGGAGTGGGAGGCCGCGTTCGTCCCCGGCAGCGTCCAGGAGACGATGATGTTCCCGCACCGCTGGGGGATGTTCGGCACCGCGACCCAGAAGATGGCGCAGGACCCGGCGATGAGCCCGCTCGACCCGGCGCGTGAGGGCCCCTGGTTCGAGGTGCTGCCGGCCGCGCACCAGACCTCGGTGGCGCCGGAGTCGCTGCTCAACACCGCCACCGCGGGCGTGGTGATGCACCGGACGGTGGACTTCAGCTACGAGTTCCGCGCCGAGGCGCGGCTGTTCGCCCGCACCGTCACGGAGAACACCAACCTCAACTCTGGCGGTCAGGCTTCCGCCTTCGTGTTCGAGGAGGCGTTCGGGAAGATGGAACGGATGCACTTCCTGATCCACATGCAGTCCCTGAGCACCATGTACGCGCTGATGGGGATAGACGCGCGGACCGATCCGTCGTCCCCCCGCGCCACGTACATGCAGGACTGGGTCTCGCCCGAGAAGGGTGGCGGCCGCTGGGACCGGATGATCGTCGAGGGCGGCGGCCGGGACAGTGCGCTGACCCCTCAGTACTGGGGCGGCTGACCTCCGTACGGCGAAAGGGCCGCGGCGCTCCGAGCGGAGCGTCGCGGCCCTTTCGTTCAGGCCGGGTGGTGGATCAGACGGCCGTCGTCACGCAGAAGAGGTGACCGGCGGGGTCGGCGAACACCCGCCACTTGTCACCGCCGGGCTGGAAGTCCGGCTTGGTGGCGCCCAGGGCGAGTACGCCCTTCTCCGCCTCGTCGAGGTCGCTGACGCTGAAGTCCAGGTGCATCTGTTTGTCCTGGCTCGGCCACTCGGGGGCGCGGTGGTCGGCCACCCGCTGGAACCCCATCTTGCCGGTCCCGTCCTCGCTGGCGATGAACGCGAAGTCCTCGCTGGTGAAGACCACCTTCCAACCGGTGATCCCGCAGTAGAACTCGGCGAGTTCAGCAGGCTCGACCGCATCGAGAGTGACTGAGGCCAGCTGGCCAATGGAACTCATCTGAAGCTTCCTTCCTCAGGACAGTGCCCCGGTCGGCCGCCTGGTGAACGGACGGTCCGGGCGGGGCCAGTCGTGTGACACATCGAGACTATGCGCGCGTGGCCCGGGGCGCGCGCCGGTCCGCCGGATTACCCGAAGGAGTGATCCAGCGTCACCGCCGCGTTGCCGTTGGGGCCCGGGTTGTCGCAGAAGTACTCGCCCTCTCCGCTGATCCCGGCCAGGGCGCCGGTGCCCGATCCCTCCACGACGGTGAGCGCGGCCTTGGCCTTGCCTCCCGCCGTGCTGCCGCTGATCCGCAGGACGAAGGTGCCCTCGCGGTCACCGACACGGCCGGTCACCCGCTCCAGGCCGGTGAACGTGCTGGTGCCGTCCGGGCCCAGCGCGATGAGCACGTGCTGGCTGCCCTCGGCCTCGATTCCGCCCCGGTAGTGGTTGGACACGATGCCGTGCATGAGCATCGGAGCGCCCTCGGCATCGGCGTAGGGCGCCGGCTGCCAGGGGTCCCAGGTCATATCGCTGGTCGACTGTGTCGCCATGCGCGTTCCTCTCGCTCGCGGGCCGCGGCCTCGGGCCGGTCGCGGCGGGCCTTCGCCCGCCGTGCGGAGCAACGGATTCTCCCGGCTTCCGAGCCCCCTTTCTGCTCACAATTGAGCAGTTCGCGGGAGCGGTTCAAAAGGGGAAAGCGATAGCGCCGGACAACGCCGATATCTCTGTCGATAAAAGAACTCCCGATGCTACGTTGACCCTCATGAGCCAAGATTTGGAAATCATGCCGGAGGACTGGAATCGGGCACTGGCGGTGGTGGCCCACCCGGACGACATGGAGTTCGGGGCGGCCGGTGCGGTCGCGCGCTGGACCGCGGCGGGCAGGACCGTCACCTATCTCGTCGCGAGTCGCGGGGAGGCCGGGATCGACACCCTGCCGCCCGAGCGCGCGGCCGCGCTGCGCGAGCGCGAGCAGCGGGCCGGCGCGGCCGTCGTGGGCGCGTCCGGCGTCGAGTTCCTCGACCACCCCGACGGGGCGATCGAGTACGGGCTGGCGCTGCGCCGCGAGTTCGCCGCCGCGATACGCCGGCACCGCCCCGAGCTGGTGATCGGCTTCTGCCACCACGACCAGTCGTCGAGCGGTCGGTGGAACTCACCCGACCACCGCAACACCGGGCGGGCGCTGCTGGACGCGGTGGGGGACGCGGGGAACCGGTGGGTCTTCCGGGACCTGGGCCTGGACCCGTGGCAGGGCGTGAAGTACGTGGCCATGTCCAACTCCCCGCAGCCGACGCACGCCGTGGACGTCAGCGCCGTCCTCGACAAGGCGATCGCCTCACTGGAGGCGCACAGCAGCTACCTGGCGGCGCAGCAGCCCCCGATCACGGACGTGAAGGGTCCGCTCATGGGCCTGGCGCAGGCGACCGGCACCCGCTTCGGCGGCGTACCGGCCATCGCCTTCGAGATGATCCGGCGCTGACGGAGCCCAAAGGGGCGGCGGCCGCGACCGGGACAGGTCGCGGCCGCCGCCCGTCCCGGGTCAGGGTCCGCCCTTTCTCATCAGGGCTTGCGGTACACGCTGTGGTGCACCCGCCACTGCTGCGGGCGCGGCCGGTCCTGGTCGGGGAGCGCGCGAAGCTCGGCCAGGGCCGGCTCCACCACCCGCGCCCAGGTGTCGTCGTCGACGTTCCACAGGAACGGCGGCAGGCGCCGTTCCAGGCTCTCCAGCAACTGGCGCGGTGAGGTGGCCCGTTCGTAGTCCGGCGCGAAGTCGTGACCGACCAGCAGCAGACCGGCCTTCCGGGCCGCGGCGTCCAGCCTCTCGGGGGTGTCGGGGCGCGGCGGGTGCAGTTCGCCGAGCCGGTCCAGCACGGCGACCAGTTCGTCGGGGTCGGCCGCAGGGTCCCCGTGCGCGGCCAGCAGCCGTCCGTCGGGCGTCAGCACCCGTACGGCCTCGCGCAGGGCCGTGGGCATGTCGGCCACCAGGTGCAGCACATGGACGAAGACCACGTTCGCGAAGGCGCCGTCGGGGAAGGGCAGCGACTGCGCGTCCGCCACGGCGACCCTGCCCCCCAGCCTGCTGTGGGCGCGCGAGAGCATCTGCGGCGACAGGTCCACGCCGTACACCCGGTGGCCCAGTTCGCTCAGGCCCGCCGCGACGATCCCGGTGCCGGTGCCGACCTCCAGCACCGGGCCCGGCGTGAGATCGGCGACGAGCCGGGCGGCGGCCTCGCGGCCGCGCTCGATCCCGCCTCGCATCCGGTCGTAGTCGTCCGCCACGCGGTCGAATGCCATCGACTCCGTCATGATGCAGCCTCTCGTGCTGGGTTGTGTTCCTGGCCGGGCGCTTCGACACCCCACCGGATCTCGGGATGGGCGACTTCGCGCGTGATGCGTTCCGGCGCCCGGACGAACTCGGTGATCAGCTCCGCCACCGGCGCCGACCTGTCGTGCGGGGCGTAGTGGCCGGCGCCCGCCAACTCGGCGTACCGGGCGTCGGGGAAGCAGCGGGCCGCGGCTCGCGCCCGGGCGGGCGAGGAGATGGCGTCGAACTCGGAGCCCACGAAGAGGACCGGCACCTCGACGGCCGGAGCCTGCTGCGCGGTGTCCAGCGTCCATAGGTCGACCAGCTGGCGGGCGTAGCGCAGCAGCTTCTCCGGTGCGAGAAAGGGCCTGCGTACCTCCTCGGCCAGCGCCTGGCTGAGGACCCCGAGGACTCCGGCGTCCTGCCCGGGCCCCGTCTTCTCCCCGCCGCCGGCGCTGCCCGGCGCGAGCAGCCCGACCATCCGCTCCGCCTTCTCCGGTCTGCGGGCCAGGGCGCGGCAGACCGCTTCGAGATTGCGTTCGTACGGTGTGTCCATCCCGCCCCACAGGCCGTCCTGTTTGAACGTGGCGTTGAGGAAGACCAGGGAGGCGACGTCGCCGGGTCGGCGCCGCTGGTACGCGGTGGCGATCTTGGCGCCGGTGCACCAGCCCACCAGGTGGAAGCGGTCGGCACCGGTCAGGCCGAGCACCGCCCGCAGATCGTCGAGCTGGTGGTCGATGTCCCAGGGCGGCAGGTCGGGGTCGGTCCCGCGGACCTGCCAGGACACCACCCGCCGGTGCGCCGCGAGCTGGCGCGCGAGGCGGTCGAGGAAGCCGTGTCCCTGCCCGAGCGCGTTGATGAGGACCAGGGGCGCCTGGTCGGCCGTCCGGGCGGTTCCCACTTCGAACAACGTCAACGGCGCGCCCGCGACCTCGACGGTACGGGTCGGACCTTGCGGCGGCGTTTGGGTCGCCGCCCTGTCCTGGTTCTCCCGGACCGCGCCGAACAGCTCCCACTGGGCGGCCACGGAGAGGGCCTCGGCCGCGCCGTCGGCGGCGCTGCCGCCGAACCGGACGGCCGCGCTCCGTACCAGGTCGAGCCGCAGGTCGAGCAGCCGTTCCGCCGCGGTGAAGCCGTCCCGCCCGGTCACGGGGCGCAGATCGATGCCGTACACGGCGCCCGCGCGCGGCAGCAGCTCCTCCAGCGGCGTCGGCACGGGCTG
Source organism: Streptomyces sp. CB01201 (assembly GCF_002803085.1). GTDB lineage: Bacteria > Actinomycetota > Actinomycetes > Streptomycetales > Streptomycetaceae > Streptomyces > Streptomyces hundungensis. The sequence continues at coordinate 228,993 of NZ_NNBJ01000007.1, forward strand.
GGGCAGGGTGGCGAAACCGTCGGGCAGGCCGGGCGGACCCGCGGCGTCCCACAGCCACTCGGCGGCCCGTCCGGCCGGGAGCAGCGGAAGCCCGCGCCCCCCGAGCCCGGCCACGCGCAGCGGATGGTGCTGGAACCAGTCGGGTACGCGGTCGGTGATCTCCGACCTGACGGAGCACAGTGCTCCGAGCAGATGGTGCGGTCCTGCCGGGCACTCGCCGAGCAGCGGCGCGGCGGCATCGATCACCGGGGGCGTACGCAGCACGCGCCAGGCGGCCCCGTGGGCCAGGCAGCTCTCCACGGTGGCGCGTTCCAGCTCACGGTAGGGCCTGGGCGGGGCCGCGCGGTCCTTACCCTCCGCCCCCGAAGGGCCGACGTGCACGTACCTGGCCGTCCGCAGCGCGGGCAGGGCGGCGAGCAGCGCTCCGGCGACGGCGCTGTCGGCGCACGCCGCGCGCACCGGGTCGGGGTCCAGGCCCGGGGTCACACACCAGACCTCGTCGGCCGTCTCCGCCGCGAGTGCCCCCGCCAGGGCGTCCGGGTCCAGCCGAAGGACCCGCAACCGGTCACCCGGGTCGTCCGGCGCCGTGCCGGGCGCGCTGTCCAGGACGAAGGTCCGGAGGGTCGCGGTGTCGGGCCCCGGTGCGGTCGGGCGGCTCCTTGCCGCCAGCAGCAGCAGGAGCGAGGGGCGGTCGGGTGCCGCGAGCCGGTGGGCCGCCAGACGCCCGGCGAGAGAGGCCGAAGTGCCGGCGAGCAGCACATGGTGGGACATCGTCCTGTCCTCCTGGAGCGGTGCTGCGGGCCGCGCGGCGGGGCACGTGTTCCCGGAAAAGGCGAGAGAAGAGAAGACCATCAATGGTGCAGGAATTCACCACCCTCTTCTGCTCAAAAGTGAGCACGCCGGTAATTGCCTGGAATGGCATTGTGGAGACCGCTTCCGTGCCGTGTGGAATCCGGTACCGGAATTGCTGATTACTCCGTCGCTGAACACCTCCGCGGTACCGAAGGACCGACGAAAGGACGCACGGCATCGTGACAGCTCACTGGGACGCCACGTTCGAGAAACTGGTCAGGGCGGCGCTCACCGGCTACCCCGCCGAGGCCCCCCTGGAGCCCGGAGTCCCGCTGCCGGCCCACGGCCTCGACTCGCTGGGCATGGTCGGCCTCTCCGCGTCGCTGGAGGACGCCTACGACTTCACGTTCCCCGACGCGGCACTGGTGCCTGCCACCTTCGCGTCACCGGAGAAGCTGTGGGACACCGTCACCGCCTGCCTGCCGGGCACGCCGTGACCGGCAAGCCGCTGGAGGGCTGGTTCCAGGACGGCCTGGCGCTCAACCCGCACGGGCCGGCGCTCCGCATACTCGACCGCAGCTGGACCTACACCGAGGTGGACCGTACGGCGCGGTCCTGGGCGGCGGCGCTCAGCGCGCGGCACGGGCCGCCCCGATCCGTGGCCGTGCTGGCCGCGAAGACGCCCGAGGCGTACATCGGCCTGCTGGCGGCGCTCTACGCGGGCGCGACCGCCGTGCCGCTCAACCCGGAGAACCCGCCCGCCCGCAACGGCGCCGTACTGCGGGCCGCCGGGTGCGAGGCGGTCGTCGCCGACCCGGCCGGCGCGGCCGGGCTGGCGGAGGTGATCGCCGGGGCCGCGGTGCACTCGGTCCTGGCGCCGGAGGAGCTGCCCGGCGCACTCCCGTCCCTGCGGGTCACCCCCAACGACGCGGAGGCGGCCGGGTTCGTCACGCCGCCGCGCGCGCCCGACGACATCGCCTACACCCTCTTCACCTCCGGCTCGACCGGGACACCCAAGGGCGTGCCCATCAGCCACGCCAACGTCTCGTCCTTCCTGCGCTCGTCGCTGCCCCGCTACGGCGTGCGGACGGACGACTGCTTCAGCCAGGTGCACGAGACCACGTTCGACCTGGCATTGGCCGACATCTTCCCGGCCTGGGCGGGCGGGGCCTGTGTGTGCGTGCTCTCCCGCCTCCAGGCGCTGGACCCGGCGCGCTGGGTGCGCCGTTACGGTCTCACCGTCTGGCACAGCACCCCCAGCCTGGCACGCGGCCTGCAGCGCAAGAGACTGCTCGCGCCCGGCAGCCTCGCTGGACTGCGGCAGTCGGTGTTCGCGGGCGAAGCCCTGATGACCGACACCGCCAGGTACTGGCAGCGGGCCGCGCCCGACGGGGTGATCGACAACATCTACGGTCCCACCGAACTCACCATCGCCTGCTCGGCGTTCCGCTTCGACCCCGCCGTCCCGGACGCCCAGTACGGCGCGACCGTGCCCATCGGCACGCCCAACGACGGCATGGAGGCAATCCTGCTGGGCGCCGACGGCGAGACCACCTCAGGGCTCGGGGAACTGTGCCTCACCGGCGGGCAGATGTTCGCCGGCTACCTCGACCCGGCCCAGAACGAGGGCCGTTTCCTCCAACGCGCGGGACGGCGCTGGTACCGGACGGGCGACCAGGTGCGCGCCGACGACGCGGTGGGTTTCGTCCACCTCGGTCGCGGCGACTCACAGGTGAAGATCAACGGCTACCGGGTCGAGGTCGGCGAGGTGGAGGCCGCGCTGCGCGAAGTCTCCGGCGCGGACGCGGCCACGTTCGCCGTCGACGCCCCGTCGGGAGCGGTGCTCGCCGCCTACGTCCTGTGCGACGCGGAACCCGACCTGAAGGCGCTGGTGGAGCAGATGGCCACCCGGTTGCCGGCCTACATGCTGCCCCGGTACGTGTGGTGGCGCCCGGAGGCGCCGCTGAACGCCCACGGCAAGACGGACCGGAACCGGTTGCGCGAGGAGGCGGCCCGCGAGGTCGCCGACCGCGCTCAATTCTGAGCAGGCGGGTCCGGGCCGGCTGCCTAGGGTCGGACCCCGCACGATCGCGATGTGACCACTGCCCGCGGGCGTGGGGTGAACGAGGGGATGTGCGGTCATGAACGACAGCCCGATCGAGTGCCAGTTCTTCCTGCCCCACGACGACTTCGTCATGCGGCACCACCGCATCCACGGGGTGTCGGTGATGCCGGGTGCCACCTTCCTCGACATCGTCTACCGCATCCTGCGGACGCAGGGGTACGACCCGGCGCGCGCGGTGCTCAGGAACATCCTGTTCACCGCCCCGATGGCCACAGAACCCGGGCACGACCTCGAGGTCCGGATCACCGTCGGAAGCCCCGACGGGGACGGGTCGCGGCCGGTCGCCGCCGACAGCAAGGTGGCGGGGGAAGCCGGCGCGGTTCGGGACGGCGGCTGGCGTCACCACTTCTCGTGCCGGCTGGAGTTCACCGACGAGCCCGCTCCCGGGCCCATCGACCCGCGGGCGCTGCTGGCGGGCCGCACCGGCGGCAAGGACATGGCGGACCTGTACCGCCAGGCCAGGGACGAGCACATCGAGCACGGGGCGCCGATGATGGGCTTCGGCCCGATCCACCAGGTCGGCCCCGGCCTGCTCGCCCGGTTGGAACTCGACCCCGGATACCGCGCACAGGAGGGCGAGTTCCACATCCACCCCGCGAAGCTGGACGCCGCCACCCTGGTCGCGTTCGGGCAGCTTCCGCCACCGGACGGCAATCCGTTCATCCCCGTGCACCTGGAGGAGTTCCGGGCGCCGCGCGCACTACAGGGCCCGTGCTGGATCCACGTGCCGGGGCCCGAGACCACCGCCCCGTCCGGCGACGTCATGCACAGCGACTGCCTGATCTACGACGAGCAGGGCAGGTTCGTCGCCCGCTTCCTGAAGCTGACGTGCAAGCGGGTGCGGAACGCCACGCTGATCACGCGGCTGCTCCACGACCCCGAAGGCACCGGAACGGAGTCGCGGGCGGTGTCCGCCGCGGCCGCGTCCCCGGCTTCCGCTGCCCCGGCCGCCGTCGCCTCACCTTCCGCCGCGCCGGTCGCCGATTCCGCAGCGCGCATGGGGGCGCACCTCCAGGCGATGATCGGCCGACTGCTCGGCAGGCCGCCCGGATCCGTCGACACCACCACGGGCTTCTACGAGCTCGGTCTCGACTCCATCACCATGCTCTCCATCAGCGCGGACCTGGAGAAACTGGTCGGCAGCCGGTTGTACCCCACCCTGCTGTTCGAGTACAGCGACATCGCCGGTCTCGCCCGGCACCTCGATGAGACCTACCCCTCCGCCGTCCTCCCCGAGCCGCCGGAGCAGGCCGGGAACACCCCGTCCGACGGACCTGCCTCGCGGGGCGAACTCCGGTGCTTCCGCGCCGAATGGGCGCCGCGCCCGTTCGGACCGTCGCCGTCGGACGTTCCCGGCGACCTGCTGGTCGTCACGGCCGACCCGGCCCTGCCCGCCGAGCTGCGCCGGCGTGCCGGGGCGGGACGCCGTACCGTCCAGGTGAGTTCAGGACCGGAATACACCAGGACCGGCCCCGACGCGTACCGCCTGCGCACCGGTAGCCGCGCCGACTTTGGGCGGCTGCTCACCGAACTGCGCGCCGACGGGGTCGAACCGGCGCTGCTCGCGGTGTTCCCGGCCCCGGCAGCACACCCCTCGACCCGGACCGAGGACGGTTACGACGCCGTCTGGGCCCTGGCGGCGGCCGTCTCGGAGAACCGCCCCGCGCACGACTGCCGGCTGCTGGTCCTGCACACCCGCCCCGACGGCGAGGAGGTGCCGCAGCACTCGGCGCTCGCCGCGCTGGCCCGCGGCATCACCGCGGAGACCCCCTGGCTGCGCTGCCGCAGCAGTTGTGTGGACGGCACGGCGTCGGTCGGTGAGCTCGCCGCGCTCCTGCTGGCCGAGGCGGCGGACGGCCGGGACGACAGCGAGACGTTCCACCGGCGCGGCGGTGCGGATGGTGGATTCACCAGGACGACGCGGCAGCTCGTCCCCTACCGGCCCGCCGATCCCGACGGGACGGAACTCGCCGAGGGCGCCGTCTGCCTGATACCCGGCGGCGCGGGCGGCGTCGGCGCGCTGCTCGCCGAACACCTGGCCGCCACCCGCCGGGCCCGGATCCTGCTCTGCGGGCGCCGCCCGGCCGACGCGGCCGTCACCGGACTCCTGGACCGGTGCACGGCGCTCGGCGCGCAGGCCCACTACGTCCAGGCCGACATCACGCAACGCGCGGGCGCCGACGCGGCCGTCGCGCGCTGCCGTGAACTCTTCGGGCGCGTCGACGCCGTACTGCACTGCGCGGGAACCACCGCTGACGGCGTCTACTTCCGGAAGGATCCCGCAGAGACCTTGCCCGTCCTCGCGGCGAAGCTGGCCGGCACCCTGCACCTCGACGGCGCCACCGCCGACTGCGGCCTGCGGCTGTTCCTGCTGTTCTCCTCCCTGTCAGCCGTTGTGCCCAACCCCGGCCAGTGCGACTACTCCTACGCCAACGCGTTCCTCGACGGCTTCGCCGAATGGCGCGCGGCCAGGAGCGACCGCGAGGGTGTCTCCCGGTCCGTCGCGTGGCCCTACTGGGCCGACGGCGGGATGCGGGTCGACCCCGCCGCACTCGACCGCGCCGCGGCCTCCGGAGTGCACCCCATGCCCGGCCGCGACGCCCTCGCGCTGTTCGAACGATGTCTTGGCGACGGGCCGTCGCGGGTGGTGGCGGTGTACGCGGAGCCCGGTGCCGTCCGTACCGGGCTGCTCGCCCCCGCCGATGCCCCGGACCTCGTCGCGACGCCTACGCATTCCGGTGCCGGTGCCGGTGCCGGTGTGCCGCCAGGGGAGGCCCGTGCGACCACCGCGCACCGCGCCGTCGGCGGTGACGTCGCGATCATCGGCCTGGCCGGACGCTACCCCCAGGCCCCTGACCTGGAGACGTTCTGGGCGAACCTCGCCGCGGGCCGGGACTGCGTCACCGAGGTGCCGGCCGAGCGGTGGGACCACGAGGAGATCTTCGATCCGGAAGTCGGGAAACCCGGCAGGACTTACGGCCGCTGGGGCGGGTTCCTCGACGGTGTGGACCGCTTCGATCCGCTCTTCTTCGGGATCTCCCGCCGCGAGGCCGAGCGGATGGACCCCCAGGAGCGGCTGTTCCTGACCATCGCCTGGCAGTGCCTGGAAGACGCCGGCTACCCGCCCGCCGCGCTCGCGTCCGAACAGATCGGCGTCTTCGCCGGGGTGATGTGGAACGACTTCCAGTTCGTACGGGACGCCGGGGACGGGGTCGCGCCCGTCGCGATGCACTCCTCCATCGCGAACCGCGTCTCCTACACCTTCGACCTGTCCGGCCCCAGCATGGCCGTCGACACCGCGTGTTCGTCCTCGCTGACGGCGGTGCACCTGGCGGTCGAGAGCATACGCAGGGGCGAGAGCACCCTCGCGCTCGCCGGTGGTGTGAACGCCATCCTGCACCCGCAGAAGTTCCTGCAACTCGCGCAGGGCCAGTGGCTCTCGCGTGACGGCCGGTGCCGGGCCTTCGGCGCCGGGGGCACAGGCTACGTGCCGGGCGAAGGCGTCGGAGCCGTCCTGCTCAAGCCGCTGGACCGGGCGCTGGCGGACGGTGACCACATCCACGGTGTCATCAAGGCGAGCCGGCTCAACCACAGCGGCCGCACCAGCGGATTCACCGTGCCCAGCCCCGTCGCCCAGGCGGCCCTGGTCCGCTCCGCGATCGAGAACGCCGGAGTGGACACGGCGACCATCGGCTACGTCGAGGCGCACGGCACCGGGACCTCACTCGGCGACCCCGTCGAACTGGAGGGGCTGCGGCGGGCGTTCGCGGCGCTCGAACCCGCTCCCGTCCACCGCACCTTCGGCTCGGTCAAGACCAACATCGGACATCTGGAGAGCGCGGCGGGCGTCGCTGGCCTGACCAAGGTGCTGCTCCAGTTCCGCCACCAGGCCCTCGCCCCCTCCCTGCACGCCGACGATCTCAACCCGCAACTGGACTTCCGCGACGCCTCCTTGAGCGTGCAGCGCGAGGCGTCGCCCTGGCCGCGTCCCGCGTCCGGGCCGCGCAGGGCCGGTCTCAGCGCGTTCGGCGCCGGCGGCTCCAACGCCCACCTGGTACTGGAGGAGGCTCCCGGCGACGCCGGACCCCGGCCGCCGGCTGCGGGACCGGAGCTGTTCGTCCTGTCGGCACGTGACGAGGAGGCGCTGCGCGCCCGGGCCCGCGCGTTGCTGGCCTTCCTGACCCCGGTACGCGACGACGCGGCCCGTGCCGAGCGGCACGCCGACGCGGTACGCACCCGCGTACGGTCGACGGTCGCCGAGCGGCTCGGCGTCGACGCCGGTTCCCTCGGCGGCGGCGAGACCCTGGAGGACCTGGGTCTCGACCCGGCGGGGCTGCTGGCCCTGGCCGTCGCGGTGGCGGGTGGGGTCGACGGGGGACCGGCGGACCGGTTCCACGCGTTCCTCGCCCCCGGAACCACCGTGGCCGGCTTCGCCGACGCGTGCGCGGCCGAGGCCGCCGCCGACTCGCAGGGGCAGCTGCCCCGCATCGACGATCTGGCGCACACCCTGAGGGTCGGCCGGGCGGCGATGCGCACCCGCTTCGCCGTGGTGACCGACGGACTGCCCGGCCTGCGGGCCGCCCTGGAACGCCTCGTGTCAGGAGAGGACGCCGGGCCTGCCGAGTTCCGGGGTACGGCGACCACGACGGGCACGGGCGTGGAATGGGACGGCGGGGGCCAAGGCCCGGTCGGCCGCGAGGAGTTGGAGAAGCTGGCCGAACTGTGGGTCGCGGGGGCCGCGACCGACTGGTCGGGCCTGGGCGCGCGGGCGGGGCAGAGCGAGCCGCGGCGTGTCGTGCTGCCGGGCTATCCGTTCCGCGAGGAGCGGTGCTGGCCGGGCGGCTGGCAGGCGTCGGCCGCCCTTGAGGCGCAGTCGGAACAGCGGCCGCAACAACAGCCACGGCCACAGCCGCAACCGCGGCCGCAGGTGGCGGCAGCCGGGACCGACGGGCTCGTGAGCGACGGAGAGGGCAGCGGCGACATGCGGGACGACGACGGTGTGGAACTGTGCGAGCTGGAGCACGGTGTGGCCCTGGTACGCCTGGCGGCGCCCATGTTCACCGACCGGTTGCTGCGTCAGCTGCGGGATGCATTCGCGACGATCGACCGGCGTCCCGGCATCCGTGCCGTGGTCGTGACCGGCACGGATGCCGTGTTCAGTATGGGGGCCACGCCCGAGGCGCTCGAAGGGCTGGCCGGCGGCCGGGGCAGCTTCACCGACCAGGCCTTCCTCTACGAAGGGCTGCTGCGCTGCGAACGGCCGGTCGTCGCCGCGATCCAGGGCCATGCGTCGGGGGGCGGGCTGGCCTTCGGGCTGTACGCGGATCTCGTCGTCATGGCCGAGGAGGGCGTCTACAGCGCCAACTTCGTGAACTACGGGTTCACTCCCGGCATGGGCGCCACCTACATCCTGGAACGCAGGTTCGGTGCCGCGCTCGCCGCCGAAATGATGCTGACGGGCGCCGCGATGAGCGGCGGAGAGCTGCGCGGCCACGGAGCGATGGTCACCGTACTGCCGCGCCAGGAGGTGCTCGCCGCGGCGCTGGACCGCGCCAGGGCGCTGGCGGACAAGCCCGAGGCGGCGGTCCGCCGTCTGAAGAAGGAGCTGGCGGGACGTGTGCTCGCCCGGCTCGGAGATGTCGTCGCGAGTGAAGTCCGCATGCACGAGGAGGTGTTGGGCAGCGAGGCCAGTGAGCTGGTCCGCGGCCATTTCGCCCGCGTCGAGGCGTTCCGCGCCCCGGCTCCGCGCGTCGCCTCCGCCCCGGTGAGCCCGCAGGAGCTGGCACCGGAGCGCGCGGCCGCCCTGGATCCGCCGCTTCCGGAGCCGGTCCCGCAAACAGAGCCGGAAGCGGAAACGGAGCGGGAACCGGAAACGATGGCCGCGGAGGTCGACGAGGCCATCGTCACCGCCCTCACCCAGGTGCTCTACCTGCAACCCGACGAGATCGACCGGGAGCTCACCTTCTCCGAGATGGGCCTGGACTCCATCGGAGCCGTGGAGGTCGTGCGTGACCTCAACCAGCGCTTCGGCACCGGGCTCGACGCGGTCGCCGTCTACGATCACCCGACGGTCCCCTCGCTCGCGGCGGCGCTGCTGGCTGCCTCACGCCAGTCGCGCGCGCTGCACCGGAAAGCGGTGCGCCGACAGCCGCCGACGCCTTCCCCAGCGCCAGCTCCAACGCCCGCACCGGCTTCCGTTCCGGCCCCCGCCCCCCGGCCGGCAGCCGTGGCGCCACCCGCCCCGCCCCCGGCCGTGTCCGCACCCGCCCTCCCAGCCGCGCCCTCCGCGCCTCCCGGCATGGTGACGCTCCGCCCGGTCGAGGCCCCCGTGACGGTGGCGGCGCCGTCTGCCGTCGCACCGCCCGCCGACCCGCCGCGCACCGGCGGCACACGCACGGGGGACATCGCGGTCATCGGCATGTCGGGCCGCTTCCCCGGCGCTCCCGACCTGGACGCCTTCTGGCGGAACCTGGCCGCCGGACGCCGCGACATCACCGAGATCCCCGCCGACCGCTGGGACGCGGACCGCTGGTACGACCCCGACCGCTCCGTGGCGGACAGGTCCGACAGCCGGTGGGCGGCGCTGCTGGACGGCGTCGACGCGTTCGACCCGGCGTTCTTCAAGCTGTCGCCCCTGGAAGCCGAGGCGATGGACCCGCAGCAGCGCCTGTTCCTCCAGGAGGCGTGGAAGAGCCTGGAGGACGCGGGCCACGCGGCCGGACAAGAACCCCTCCCGCGCTGCGGTGTCTTCGTCGGCTGCGGGACCGGGGACTACGACACGGTGCTCGCCGAAGCGGGCCGCGCCGACACCACCCACGCCTTCCTGGGCACGTCGCCCTCGATCCTTGCCGCCAGGATCGCGTACCTCCTCGATCTGCGCGGACCGACGCTGGCCGTGGACACCGCCTGCTCGTCCTCGCTGACCGCCGTTCACCTGGCCTGCGAGAGCATCCGGCGCGGTGAGTGCGAGACGGCACTCGCCGGCGGCGTCGCCGTGATGCTGACCCCTCGACTGCACATCAGGTCGAGCAACGCCGGAATGCTCTCGCCGACCGGCTCCAGCGCCCCCTTCGACGCCTCCGCGGACGGCATCGTCCTGGGCGAGGGGGTGGGTGTGGTGGTCCTGAAACCGCTGGAGCGGGCGGTCGCCGACGGCGACCACATCCACGGTGTCATCCGCGCCTCCGGCGTCAACGGCGACGGCCGGACGAACGGCATCACCGCGCCCAGCGCGGCCTCCCAGGCCGACCTGATCCGTCGCGTCCACAGTGCGGCCGGGGTGACCCCGGCGGACATCGGCTACGTGGAGGCCCACGGCACCGGCACACCGCTGGGCGATCCCATCGAGGTCAAGGCGCTGCAGCAGGTGTTCGGCGACGGCGAGTCGCGCACCGGCTTCTGCGGGCTCGGATCGGTCAAGGGCAACATCGGCCACACCACCATGGCCGCGGGTGTCGCCGGCCTGATCAAGGTACTGCTGGCACTGCGTCACGGACAGCTGCCGCCGTCCGTCGCGTTCACGACGGCCAATCCCGAGATCGACTTCGAACGGGGCCCGCTGCGGGTCGTGACCGAACTCACCGACTGGCGGCCGGGTCCTTCGGGTCTGCGGGTGGCCGGGCTCAGCAGCTTCGGCTTCAGCGGCACCAACGCCCACCTCGTGGTCGCCGAAGCCCCGGCTGCCGGCACGTCCCGCACCGGTGGCACGGCCGAGGAGGCAGCCCAGGACACGACGGAGAGCTGGCACCTGGTCCCGGTGTCCGCCCGCACCCGGGGCGCGCTGGCCCGCGGGCTGGTCCAACTCGCCGACGCGCTCGGCGAGGGCTCCGCCGTCCCGAGCGGCGCCACGCTCGCGGACGTGGCCTACACCCTCGCTACCGGGCGTACCCACTTCCCGGTCCGCGCCGCCTTCGTCGTCCGAGACCGGGCGGAGCTGGTACGCGAGCTGCGCCGCGCGGCCGCCGGCGCCGACGACGGCGCGGGTCCCGAGCGGCCCGGCGAGCTCCTGCGGCTGGCGGAGGCGTACGTACGGGGCGACGACATCGACTGGCCCGCGCCGCACGCGCACACAGCCGTGCGCCGAGTGCCGCTGCCCACGTACTCGTTCGAACGCGGCCGCCACTGGGCCGTGCCCGAGACACCGGCCGTCGGCACGGTGCGCCGCCGGGTGGACCCCTCGGACTGGATGGTCGACGACCACCAGGTGGGAGGGCTGCCCGTACTGCCGGGTGTCGCGAGCCTCGAACTGGCGGCGGAGGCTGCCGCCGCGCACGGCATCACGGGCCCGGTCCGTGTCTCCGCCGTACGGTGGCTCCGGCCCGTGGAGGTCACCGCGCCCCGCGAACTCGTTTGCACGGCGACCTTCCATCCCGCCGGGGGCCTGCGCTTCGAGGTCACCGACGGCGTCGACCCGAAGGTGCCCTGCGTCCAGGGGCGCGTCGCGGCGATGCCCCCCGGGGAGCCGCCCGCACCCCTCGACATCCGCGCCTTACAGGAGCGGTGCTCCCGTCGGCTGACCGCCGACCGGCTCTACGCGGCCTTCGAGGCCGCCGGGATCAGCTACGGCCCGGCGTTCCGGGTGCTCGGCGAGGTCTCCGTCGCCGAGGGCGAGGACGGCACCGGGACCGGGGACGATGCGCTGGGAACGCTGCTCGCCCCGGCCGGACGCCTCCTGCACCCGGCCCTGCTCGACGGCGCACTCCAGACGATCACCGCGGTCACGCCCGCGGACGGCGAAGGACCTCTCGTCCCCTTCGCGCTGGAGTCACTGGAGGTCTTCGGACCGGTCGGCACACCCGCGTACGCGGTGGCGGCCCGGGACGGGCAGCGACGTTTCACGGTGCGGGTGACGGACGCCGAGGGACGGATCGCGCTGCGCTTCACCGGCGTGGCCCTGCGCCGGCTGTCCACCACCCCGTCACGCCCGCTGCCCGTCAGCGATCTCGTCTTCGTCCCCGCGCTACGGGATGCCGCCCCGCTGCCCGTCGAGGTCACCGGGGCGGGCGGCGGAGCGCGGGTATGGGTGTTCGGCGCGGACGGGGCCCGGCCGCTGGCCGACGCGCTGGCCGCGGTGCACGCGACGGCGGGGGACAACGTCGAAGTCCTGCCCCCGGGCGCTGTCCTGGACGGTGCCGGGCTGCCGGACATCGTGTACTGGTGCGGCGGGGAAGCTGGACCCGAACCGTCTCCGGTCGGGCTGTTCCGGCTGTGCAAGGCCCTGATCGCCCAGGGCGCCGGAAGCCGCGGCCTCACGCTGAAGGTGGTGCTCAACGGGGCGGTGCCCACCGGCGACGGAGAGGAGGTCCGGCCGCACGACGCGGGACTCCTGGGCCTCGCGCGGACCGCGGCGGCCGAGTATCCCGGGTGGCGGGTCGGCTGCGTGGACCTCGGGCTGACCTCCAACGACCCCCGAGCGATGGCCGCACGGCTCCTGCTCGAACCCTGTGCCGAACCGCTCGTCGTGCTGCGCGGGGAGCGTCGTGCGGTGCGCGTGCTGGAACCGCTGGCCGACGACCCGCGGACGTCCGCCCGGACCGAGCGCCCCCAGCCCTTCCAGGACAACGGCGTGTACCTCCTCGTCGGCGGCACCGGCGGCATCGGGACGGTCCTCGCCCGCCACCTGGCGAGCGGCTTCAGGGCACGGCTCGCGCTCGTCGGCCGGCGGCCACTCGACGCCGCCGTCCAGGCGCAGCTCGACGAGATCGAGGCGCTCGGCGGGCAGGGCGTCTACCTGCGCGGCGACATCACGGACGCCGCCGCGACGCGACGCGTGGTCACCGAGGCGCGCGAGCGTTTCGGCCACATCGACGGCGCCTTCCACAGCGCGCTGGTCCTGCGCGACCGCACCCTGACGAGCATGGACGAGGCCACTTTCCTCGACGTGCTCGGCCCCAAGACCACGGGCGCGGTCACCCTCGCCGAGGCGCTGGAGGACCAGCCCCCGCGCTTCCTCACCTACTTCTCCTCCGCTATCTCCTTCACCGACGCGGCCGGACAGGCCAACTACGCCGCGGCCAGCACCTACGAGGACGCCTGCGCGGCCGCACTGCGCCGTCGGCTGCCCTTCCCCGTGTCCGTCGTCAACTGGGGTTTCTGGGGGAGCGTGGGCGCCGTGGCCGACGCGCGCTACACCGAGCGGCTCGGCGCGTTCGGTATCGCGTCCCTCGAACCGGCGGAGGCCATGGCGGCGCTCGGCCTCCTGCTCCGCGACGACATCCCACAGGCCGTCGTCGCGAAGGGCAGTCCCGAGGGGCTGGCCCGGCTCGGCGTGGTCCACGGTGCGGCCGACGGTCCCGCCACCATCGGCACCGGATCCACCGCGGAGCCCGGCCTCGCCTCGGCGAGGGAAGGGTTCGCGGCGCTGGAACGGCTCGCCCCGGTCCTGCTCCGGCACGCACTCGTCCGGCGGGAGGTCCTTCCCGAACCCGGAACGACAAGCACCGTCGCGCAGTTGAGGACCCGGCTGGGTTGTGTCCCCGCCAACGAACGGCTCTTCCAGGCGTTGCTGGAACTGCTCAGGCGCGCCGGGACACTCTGGGTGGACGGCGAGAACGTCGGGCTCGCGGCCGAGGCCCCGGCCGGCGCCACCGAGGACGGGGCCACGTCCCCACTGCTCGCGGCGCACCCCGCCATGCGCCCCCACGTGGAGCTCCTGCGGCGGTGCGTGGAGGCCCTGCCGTACGTTCTGGACGGCTCGCGCAATCCGGCGGAGGTGCTCTTCCCCAAGGGCTCCATGGCCTCCGTCGAGCAGGTCTACCGGGGCCAGCCGATCTCCGACCACTACCACCGGGTGCTGGCGAGGCAAGCCGTCGAAGCGGTGGAACGGTTCGCCCTCGCGGGGGCTCCAGCGGTCCGCGTCCTGGAGGTCGGCGCCGGCACGGGCGCGGGCACGAGCTTCGTCCTCGAGGCGCTTGCCGCCTGCGGGCGGCAGATCGAGTACTGCTACACCGACATCTCGACCGCGTTCCTGCGCCACGGCGAACGCGAGTTCGGCGCCCGCTTCCCCTTCGTCACCTTCCGTCCCCTGGACATCGAACGGCCGCCGACCGCGCAGGGCTTCGGGGAGAATGGGTACGACCTGGTCCTCGCCACCAACGTCCTGCACGCCACCCAGGACATCGGCCGGACCCTGCACCACGTCCGCGGCCTGCTCAAGCCGGGCGGGGCGGCGCTGGTCAACGAGGTCACCCGCGCTTCCGACTTCCTGACCCTCACTTTCGGCCTGACTCCCGGCTGGTGGGCCTACCAGGACACGGACCTGAGGCTGCGTGACGCACCGCTGCTGGGCCCGGACCAGTGGGGCAGCGCCCTGGCGGCTGCCGGATTCGGCCCCGTGCGCACCCTCGGCATCGCGGGGACACCGGAGCGTGAACTCGAGCAGTGCCTCTTCGTCGCCGAGGCGGCACCGGTGCCCGCGGCGGAACGCGCGACGGGACCGGCCCCCGCGCCGCAGCCGGCAGGCGAACGTGAGACGCCCGCCAGGGATCAGGTGCGCACCTATGTGCGCCGGGTCTTCGCGGAGGTACTCAAGTTCGGGGAGGAAGACCTCGACGATCGGGTCACCTTCGAGAACTACGGTGTCGACTCCCTCGTCAGCCTGACCGTCATCAGCCGCTTCGAGCAGGATCTGGGCGACCTTCCCGCCACGCTCCTGTTCGAACGCCTGACATTGGCCCAGCTGACCGACTACTTCATGACGGAACGTCAGAACGAGCTCGCCGAACTGATGCGGCCCGAGCCCGGACTCCGAACCGAGCCCGCACTCCGGACAGAGCCCGTCGTAACCGCGCCCGCCGTAACGACACCCGTTCCCCTGCCCGCCGCCGTGAGCCGCCCCGGCGACATCGCCGTCATCGGGGTCAGCGGCCGCTACCCCGGTGCCCCCGACCTCGACAGCTTCTGGCGCAATCTCGCATCCGGCACGGTCAGCGTCACCGAGGTGCCCGCCGACCGCTGGGACTGGCGGCCGACCTTCGACGCGGAGCGCGGCATCCCGCAGCGCAGCTACAGCCGGTGGGGAGCGTTCCTCGACGGCGTCGACCGCTTCGACCCCGCCTTCTTCGGCATCCTCGCCCGCGACGCCGCGAACATCGACCCGCAGGAGCGGCTGTTCCTGGAGACCACCTGGAACCTCCTGGAGGAGGCGGGGCACCTGGGGGAGCACACCCGCGAGACCAGCACTGGCGTCTTCGTGGGACTGATGTACGGGACCTACGGCCAGCTCGCCGCCACCGGATGGCCGAGCGGAAAGCTCTCCGGGGCGCACTCGGCCCATTGGTCCGTCGCCAACCGCGTCTCCTACTTCTTCGACTTCCAGGGCCCCAGCCTAGCGATCGACAGCGCCTGTTCGTCCTCGCTGAGCGCCGTCCACCTCGCCTGCGAGAGCATCCGCCGCGGTGAGTGCAGGACCGCCGTCGCGGGCGGAGTGAACCTGGTCCTGCACCCCGCCCACCATGTGTCCCTCAGCGCGCTCAACATGCTCTCCGCGGACGGCACCTGCAAGGTGTTCGACGCGCGCGCCGACGGCATCGTCCCGGGCGAGGGGGTCGGCGCGGTCCTGCTGAAGCCGCTGGAGCGGGCGGTCGCTGACGGTGACCGGATCTGGGGCGTCATCAAGGGCGGCTCGATGAACGCGGGCGGCAAGACGGGCGGTTACACCGTGCCCAACCCCAACGCCCAGACATCGCTGATCAAGGACGCGCTGACGCGGGCCGGGGTGGATCCGCGCACCGTTTCGTACGTCGAGGCCCACGGCACGGGCACCTCGCTGGGAGACCCGATCGAGACCGCCGCCCTCGCGCAGGCGTTCGGCACCGGCCCCGAGGACCACGCGTGCGCCGTCGGTTCCGTCAAGGCCAACATCGGCCACCTGGAGGGCGCGGCGGGCATCGCCGGCCTGACGAAAGTGCTCCTCCAGCTGCGTCACGGCAAGCTCGCGCCCTGCGCCAACCTGGAACACGACAACCCCAAGATCGACTTCGGGCCGCTGCGCCCGGTCCGACGGCTCACGGACTGGCCGGCGCCCTCCGCCGGCGCTCCGCGCCGCGCGGGCATCAGCTCCTTCGGCGCCGGCGGGGCCAACGCCCATCTCGTCGTCGAGGAGTACGTGACGCCGCAGGCGCCGCCTGCACCAGCACACCCCGGGCCCCACCTGTTCCTGCTGTCGGCCCGGTCCCCGGAGCAGCTGCGCCACCACGCGCGTCGGGTAGCCCGCCATCTCACGGACACGCACGGGGAGTTCGACGTACTGGCCGCCCTCGCCTGGACCAGCCAGACCGGACGCAAGGACTTCGCGGAGCGACTGGCGGTCGTCGCCCGGGACACCGCCGCACTCGCCGCGGAACTGCGGGCCTTCGCCGACGGCGGACCGGAGCGTGCGCCCACGACGGTGACGGGGCACGCGGCCCGTTCGGCGGCCGGCGGCGGCCACGACCGCGCCGAGGCGCTGCTGCGGGACGCGTGGACGCAGACGGACATGTCCAGGGAGCGGGCCCTCGCCGGACTCGCGGCGCTGTGGACCGAGGGCGTCAGGATCGGCTGGCGCGACCTGTGGTCCGCACACCCGCCGCAGCGCGTTCCCTTCCCCACCTACCCCTTCGAGCGCACCCGGCACTGGCTCGACACCGGCGTGGTGGATCCCACCCTGGGCGGCGATCGGACCCCGGCCGCCCACCGGTATCTGGTCCCGGTCCACGAGCCGGCGCCGCTGAGCGGGCCCGAGGACGCGCCGGCCACGGTGCTCCTGCTGGCGGCCGATCCTTCCGTACGCCGGGCGACTGCCGAGGCATTCGCGGCACGGGGCGTGCGATGCGTCCACGCGATCCCGGGCGAGGCGTTCGAGGAGCGCGAGACCGACGCGTTCACCCTGGTGCCGGGAGACCGGGAACACTTCCGGCGTCTGACCGACGCGCTCGCCGCCCGCGACCGGCTTCCCGACGCGCTCGTGCTCGCCTGCCCCTCCTCCCCGGGCGGAGACGGCCTTCCCGGGCCGGGGTCGCTCGCCGACGACCTCGCCGCAGGGCCGTATTCGCTGCTTTGGGCAGCGGCCGCGGTGCTGGAGCGCGGCAGGAAGGTTCCGCTGCGGGTGGCGGTGCTGCACGGTCCGGCCGAGCGCCGGCCGCAGTTCTCGGCGCTCGGCGGACTGCTGAAGTCCCTGGCGCTGGAGCACAGCACCTTCCGCGCCGTGCGCGTGGAGCACGACGACAGCGGCGGCGGCTCTACCGCCGCGCTCGGCGCCCTGCTCGCCGACGAGACCGTCCGCGTCGGCGAGGGTGTCACCGAGGTGACGTACCGTCACGGTGTCCGCTCCGTAAAGCGGCTGGTCGACCGCACCGAGGACGCGGAGGGCCCGGGGGACGGCCCTGATCGCTCCGGCGACGCCCGGGTGCGGGCCGGCGGGACCTATCTGGTCACCGGCGGAGCGGGGGGGCTCGGGCTGTTGTCCGCGGCATTCCTGGCCGACCAGCAGCCCGTCAACCTGGTTCTGGTGGGGCGCTCGCCGCTGGACGCCGAGATCGAACGACGGACGGCCGCGCTGTGGCGTGGCGGCTCCACGGCCTGGTACCGCCCGACCGACCTGCGCGACGCGGACGACGTCACCGGGCTGGTCGACGACATCCGCGCCCGCTACGGCGCGCTCAACGGCGTCCTGCACGCCGCAGGCGTGCGCCACGACAGCCGGGCCGTGCGCAAGACGGCGGTGGAGGTGGCGGAGGTGCTCGGCCCCAAGGTCGCCGGTACGCTCCTGCTCGACCTCGCCACCCGCGGGGAACCGCTCGACTTCTTCGCCGTCTTCGCCTCGCTCGCGGGGGAGACCGGCAACCTGGGCCAGACCGACTACGCCTACGCGAACGCCTTCCAGTTGGACTTCGCCGCTGCCCGCGAGCGGCTCAGGCGCTCCGGTGCCCGGCCGGGCCGCACCTTCGCGATCGGCTGGCCGCTGTGGGCGGAGGGCGGTATGGCGGTCGACGACGCCACACGGCGGCTCTTCGCACGGCGCTGGTCGATGGTCCCGATGCGTACGGAGACCGGCCTGCGGGTCTTCCAGGAGGCCCTTTCCGGTACGCACACCCGGTACCTGGTCGTGGAGGGCGCCACGGACCAGGAGCCGCCCGACGACATCCCGCAAGGCATGACAGCGACAGCACCGGCAGCCATGCCCGTGACAGCGACGGAGAGGACGGCCGTGGAACAGGAGCAGAGCGTGGAGGAGATCCGCGAGGAGCCGGTTCTCCCCTTGGCCGAGGCCCGGCTCCGTTCCTTCGCCGCCGAGTTCCTGATGGTGGCCGAGGACGAGGTGGACCTGGAGGCCGAACTGATGGACCTCGGGTTCGACTCGATCTCCCTGGGCCAACTGATCGAGCAGGTCAACGACGTCTACGGGTTGGACCTGCTGCCCACCGTGCTGTTCGAGAACCCGACCCTGGGCGACCTCGCCCGCTACCTCGACGACCGGCACGGCGAAGCGGTACGGCGCACGCACCGCCCGACTCCCCAGACCACTGCCGAGGCGGCGGTCACGGAGGCCGCGGTCACCGAGGAGGACCCGCGCCCCGTGATCCTGTCCGAGGCACCGTCCAGCTCCGTACGCAGGGACGTCGCCGTCATCGGCATGGCGGCCAGGCTGCCGGGCTCCCCAGACCTGGAGGCGTTCTGGCGCCACCTGGTGGCGGGCGATGACCTGGTCACCGGTCCCCCCGCCGACCGTACGGAGCTGCTGGCACATCCCGACGCGGCCTCGATGCGCGGCGGTTTCCTGGAGGGCGTCGGCGACTTCGACGCGGCGTTCTTCCGTATCTCACCGACCGAGGCCCGGCAGATGGACCCCCAGCACCGGATCTTCCTGGAGACCGTCTGGCGGACCCTGGAGGACGCCGGCTACCGGCCCGACGAGTTGAGCGGTACCTCGACGGGAGTGTTCGCGGGTGTGGCCACCGCGGACTACGCCGAACTCGTCGCGCGTTCCGGTGCCCCCATGCAGGCCCACATGGCGACGGGTATCGCCAGGTCGCTGCTGGCCAACCGGATATCCCACCAGCTCGACCTGCACGGCCCCAGCGAGACCGTGGACACGGCGTGCTCCAGCTCGCTGGTCGCCCTGCACCGGGCGGCCCGCTCCGTGGCCGAGGGCGAGTGCTCCATGGCCCTGGCCGGAGGGGTCAGCCTCCAGCTCAGCCCGGGGTTGTTCACCGTGTTCACCCAGGCCGGAATGCTCAGCCCCACGGGACGCTGCCGCACGTTCGACAAGGACGCCGACGGATACGTACGGGGCGAGGGCGCGGGCGCGGTCCTGCTCAAGCCGCTCGACCGGGCCGAGGCGGACGGCGACCGGATCATCGCGGTGATCCGCGGCAGCGCGGTCAACCACTGCGGCAAGTCGCCGTCGCTGACCGCCCCCAACCCGCGCGCCCAGGCCGACGTGCTCGTCCGCGCCCATCAGGCGGCGGGCATCTCACCGTCCACCGTCACCTGCCTCGAAACGCACGGCACCGGCACCTGGCTCGGCGACCCGATCGAGGTCGAGGGGGCGAAGGACGCGTTCGCGCGGCTGTACGCGGAGGCGGGGGACGACGTACGGGAGGCGCCGGGCATCGCGATCGGCTCGGTGAAGACGAACATTGGCCACCTGGAGGCCGCCTCGGGGATCGCGGGCGTGCTCAAGGTGCTGCTGAGCATGGTGCACCGCACGCTCCCCGCCCACCTGCACCTGCGCGAACCCAATCCGTACCTGCGCCTGGCCGACACTCCGTTCCGCATCAACGACCGGACCACCGAGTGGGAGGGCGCCAAGGACGAGAACGGCCGGCGCACCTGGCGCGCGGGCGTCAGCTCCTTCGGATTCGGCGGGACCAACGCCCATGTGGTGCTGGAGGCGTGGAACCCGCCCGTGGACGACCCCACGGACGAGCGGACGCGCAGGCAACCGCTGCCCGCCGCGCGCTTCAGGCCCCAGCGCCACTGGTTCAGTGAGACGCCCGGTGACGCCCAGGACTCCGCGCGCTTCGCGGACGCTGGCGCTCCCGCGCCGACGGGTGAGCGACCCAAGGTGAAGCTCGCCCCCCTCGCGCAGGCCGATCCCACTCCCGCCCCCGCTCCTGCCACGGGACCGACGCCGCCCGCACCACCCGCGCCGGCGGGGGAAGGACCGGGGGAAGTACTGCCGGTCGTCCGCGCGCTGCTGGCGAACATCCTGGGCCTGCCCGTGGACGAGGTGACCGATCAGGCGGCCTTCGCCGACCTCGGTCTCGACTCCATCTTCCGTATGGACCTGGCCCGCGCACTCAACGACCGGTACGGACTCGACCTGAAAGGCGCGGACCTCTACGAGTACGACTCCAGCGGCCGCCTGGCGGCCCACGTCGCGACGCTGACAAGGCCCCCGGCGCCCCCGGCCGCCGCAGCTGCTCCCGTGGTCCCGGCGGCCCCCGTGCATGCCGTCCCGTCCGCCGCGGACGAATCACCGTCCAGTGCGGACGAACCCCAGGAGGCACTGGTCCGGCTGCTGACAGACGTCGTCGGGCACGACCTCGACCCGGAACTCACCTTCGAGGCGAACGGCCTCTCCTCCTTCGACATGCTCCGGGTGGTGAGCGCGCTGGAGAAGAATCTCGGGACCCTGCGCAAGACACTGCTGTACGACCAGCCCACCGTCGCGGCCCTCACCGAGCACCTGAGCGACGTGTACGGTGCGGAGGCGCTGGCAAGGGTCCGGGTCGCCGACGCGCACCCGCACGCCGCGGACGAGGCACCGCCCGGCCCCGCCCACGACTCCGATGGCGGCGGCGGACTCGCCGACACCGCGCTGCTGCCCCGCGACGAGGCCCTGACCGACCCGGAGCTCGGTCCGGTCATCGCCCGCCTCGAAGCCGCGCACGGCAAGGAGAGCGGCCTGGCCGGCCGCGACATAGCCCCGCTCGTCTTCGTGGGCGCGGAGCGGCGCGGCTTCTACGCCTGCTCCCGCAAGGGCCCGGCCATGCTCGTGTGGGTCTACACCGGTCCGGGAGAGCACTTCACGGAGTTGGCCGCCGAATACTTCGCCTACGCACGCCGCCACGGCCTGCGGGCCAACCTGCTGTCGCTGGTCCGACTCGACGAGGTCGGCGGGGCGCCGGTGACTTCGACCCCGTTCGGCGCGCTCCAGCGCATCGAGGACGTCGGCTCCTTCTCCCTCAGCGGCGGGCGGATGAGCCGGTTGAGGTACATGGTCAAGCGGTTCGAGCGGGCCGGTGCCTGCCGCACCGACGAGTACCGCAGTGGAGCCGATCCGGCCGTCGACGCCGAGCTGGCCCGTCTCGTCGACCGCTGGGCAGCCACGAAGCAGATGGTCAACCCGTACGTCGGCAGGGTCCGCGCGGAACTGGCCGGCGGGGTGCTGGACGCGCGCCACCGGATCTTCCTGACGCACGTGGACGACACGGTGGTGAACGCCGTCGTCGTCACGAAGATCCCGTCGGAGAACGGCTATCTGCTGGACGTGGAGTTCTACGCCGACGACATGCCGCTCGGCGGTCTGGAGTACGCGATCGTGGCGATCCTGGAGCGGCTCGGCGCGGAGGGCTGCGAGGTCTTCAGCTTCGGCGCCAGCTTCGGCGGGGAGCAGGGGAGCTCGCCCAACGCCTCGGAACAGGCCGAGCGGGGCCTGGCCGAGCTCCGGTCGGCGGGTGTCTTCGGCGGCGGGAACTACCAGTTCAAGAGCAAGTTCCGGCCGGTGGCGCAGCCGCTGTACCTCTGCCAGCCGGCAGGTGAGGACGCCACCGAGGTGGGCGACGTCATCCTGATGATCGCCGATCCGCACCCCACGGCCACCACCGCGCCCGCCCCGGCGCCACTGCCCGCCCCCGCCCCGCACCGTCCCGTTGCCGCTCCCGACGCCGACGGACCCGCGGTCGCCCGCAGGACCGCCGCGCTCGCCGCCCACGGGCACAATCCGATCCGGATCGCCCACCCCGCCGTCGACACCGACCTGCTCACCGACTCCTGGGCGGAACGGTCCGACCCGTGGCAGCGGGACCGGCTGCGCGAGCTGGCCGACAGCGCGTCGTCCGGTGCGGCGGACACCGTCGCCACGGAGGCCGTCGGTGCCGACGGCGCCACCGCGTCCTGGCTGCCGTTCGCCCACGCCTTTCTCACCGCGTCCGGGCGCTCCGCGGAAGCACGGCTGTGCGCGTCCTGGCCGGCGCGTCGTGGCCTGGTACTGCACAACGACCTGTTCCCCACCTGGCTGTACAACCTCGCGGACGAGGGATTCGACCCGTCCACCGTGCTGCGCGCGGAAGGCGGAACGGGGCCCTTCACCGCGGACCTGGACACGGCGTACCTGGAGGAGACCCTGCGACGCCTCGGGGAGAAGGTCTCCTTCGTCGCCGTGGAGACGGCGGGCAACGCCCGTGGGGGCGCCCCGCTCTCCCTCGGCAACCTCAAGGCGGTCGCGGCGTGTGCCGCCGCCCACCGCGTCCCCCTGGTCCTCGACGCCACCCGGCTGCTCGACAACGCGGTGCTCATCACCGCCCATGAGCCGGGTCAGAGCGGGCGGGACCCGTGGGACGTCGCCGAGGAGATCCTCGCGCTGGCCGCCGCCGCGACCTTCAGCCTCTCGAAGGACTTCGGCGTCGACGCCGGAGGCCTGGTCGCCGTGCGCGACCGGGAATTGGCCGTGAACCTGGACGAGCAGCTGCTGCGGCGGGGACGCGAACCGGGGCTGTCCGCCCGCCGGTCCCTCGCCGTCGCCCTCGGCGACCGGCGGGCCGTCATGGACCTCGTACGCACCCGCGTGGACCAGGTGGCCGAGCTGCGCGCCCGCCTGGAGGCGGGCGGCGTGCCGCTCGTCGCCGGCACGTCGGCGCACTGCGTGCTGCTCGACGTGGACCGGCTGCCCCGCTTCGACGGGTTCCGGCATCCCGTGCAGGCGTGCCTGGCCTGGCTGTACCGCCACACCGGCGTCCGCGGCGGCCCGCACCTGTCGCCGTACGGTCCTGACCTGCCCGGCACCGGGGCCGAGCGCCCGACGCGGCGGCTCGTCCGGCTCGCTGTGCCGGTCGGCATGGACCAGCAGACCCTCCTCACGACCGCCGACCGGCTCGTCGCACTGATCGCCGGACCCGTTCCCGGCACCGACCTCGTCGAGGTCGGCGGCCCCTCCGACGCACTGGGAGCGGCCCGCGCGCACTACCACCCGGCGGAGGAACTGCCGACGGACGTCCGCGAGGCGCTGGCGGAAGGACGTCCGAGCGGCTCGGGGACCGGCAACTTCGACGTGCTGCACGAGCGCGTCCCGGCCGCCGAACGGCATCTGCTGCGCCTGCCCGATGGCGAGGTGGAGGTCTTCGACTGCGGCACCGGCCCCACCGTCCTGATGATGCCGCCCTTCAACATGGGCGGCGGAGTCTTCGCGGGCCAGTTCGCCGGCCTGGCCGACCGGTACCGGATGCTCGTGGTGCACCACCCGGGGGTCGGGACCACGACGAGCGCGAGCGACATCTCGCTGGAAGGCATCGCGGGGTTGTACCGGACGGTCCTGGACCACCTGGGGTTGGCCGATCCGGTGCACGTGGTGGGCACTTCGTTCGGCGGGCTGCTGGCCCAGAGCTTCGTGCTCGCCCACCCCGGGCGCGCCGCCTCCCTGACGCTGCTGTGCAGCTCGTACAAGTACGCCAACCGGGCGGGCGAGGTGAACCGGCTGGAGACCATCATCGAGGAGGACCTAGACCGGCACGCCGCGGCCGACGTCCCCGGCATCGGGCAGCGCCGGGCGGAGTACGCCGACGTGCTGAGCCGCTGCGAGAGCATGGCACCGCACATCGGGCTGCGCTACCTCGACGTCTTCGCCGAGCAGCCCGACCTGCTCGGCAGGCTCGGCGACATCGCGGTCCCGGCCCTGATCGTCGCCGGGGGCCTGGACGCGGTCGTGCCGCTGAAGACCTCGCACTTGATGCACGGAGCCATCCCGGACGCCCGCTACCGGGAACTGCCCCATGCCGGCCACTTCCCGACGGTGACCGACTCCGACGCGGTGAACGCCGTGCTGGCCGAATTCCTCGACGCGTGCGAGACACGGAGGGCACAGCGATGAACGACGCCGGAGACAACCGCGGGAGCTTCGGCATCGAGGCGATGGACGTCTATGGCGGCTCCGCGTCGATCAGTGCGCAGGCGCTGTTCGCGGGCCGGGGCCTGGATCCGCAGCGATTCGACAACGTCGTCCTCAACCGCCGCGCGGTGGCCCTGCCCTTCGAGGACCCGGTCACGCACGCGGTCAACGCCGCCCGCCCGCTGCTCGACCGCATTCCGCAACGTGACCGGAACCGCATCGAACTCCTGGTCACCACCACCGAGTCGGGCATCGACTACAGCAAGTCGGTCTCCACGTACGTCCACGAGCACCTGGGACTCGGCCGCAACTGCCGTCTGCTGGAGATGAAGCAGGCCTGTTACTCCGCCACCGGCGCGTTGCAGCTGGCCGTCGGCCACCTCGCCGCCGGGATCTCCCCGGGAGCCAAGGCCCTGATCATCTCGACCGACATCTCGCTGGCCGACGAGCGCGCCCAGTACGCCGAACCGGCCACCGGCACCGGGGCGGTGGCCCTGCTCGTCGGCGACCGACCCCGGGTCCTCGCGGTGGATCTCGGCGCCTTCGGGCTCTACAGCTTCGAGACCCTCGACTCGGCCCGGCCGTTGCCCGACCTCGACATCGCGGACGCCGACCGCTCGCTGCTCGCCTACCTGGAGTGCCTCAGCCACAGCTTCGCCGACTACCGGACCCGCGTCGAGGGCGCCGACTTCGCCACCACCTTCGACCAGCTGGCCCTGCACACACCGTTCTCCGGCATGGTCAGGGCGGGCCACCGCCGGCTGATGCGGGAGCTGTACGCGACCTCGCCCAAGGACATCCAGAACGACTACGAACGGCGCGTCGAGCCGTCGCTCACCTATCCGGGCGAGGTCGGCAACCTCTTCTCCGGCTCCCTCTACCTCGCGCTGGCCAGCCTCATCGACCACGCTCCGCTGGAGGGGCCGGCCCGGGTGGGTCTGTTTTCCTACGGATCGGGCTGCTCCTCGGAGTTCTTCAGCGGAGTCGTGGGCCCGGATTCTGCGGCCGAGGTCGGGCGGGCCGGGATCAAGGAGCGACTCGCCAACCGCGCCGAGCTGACCTTCGCCGAGTACACCGAGCTGCTGTCGCACACGCTGGGCTGCCTGCGCCCGGTCAGCGACCGGACGGTGGACCCCGCCGGATACGGCCGGTACCTCGACCGGGTCGTGGACCGGCCCAAGATGCTCGCGCTGACCGGCGTCGAGGGCTACCACCGGCACTACGAGTGGATCTGACAAGACCCTCCGGAGCCATCGGCCCGGATCCGGCACACCCCGCCCCCAGAAGGAGTTCACCGTGACCCGTCCGTCCTTCGGCCCCGAGCGCACCCCCGACACCCGCGGCACCGACGACGCCGGTGAGCGCGTACTGGCCACCTTGCGGCAGAACACCGCCGAGGTCGTCCCCGAGCTGGACCTCGCCCTGTTCACCCCGGACCGCACCCTCTCGGAACTGGGCTGCAACAGCATCGACCGCGCCGACATCGTCACGATGACCATGGAGGCGCTCGGCATCGTCGTGCCCGTCCACGAGTTCCACCAGGGACTGGACATCGGCACCCTGGTGGAGATCATGCGGAAGCAGCTGTGAGTCCGGCCCCACGGATCGCGGTCACCGGGCTGGGTGTGCTGTGCTCCGTCGGCGACGGCGTCACGGAGTTCGCCGAGTCCCTGCGCGCCGGCCGCAGCGGTCTGTCCGCACCCGGGCCGACGCCCGCATCCGGACCGGCGCCCACACCCGGCCCGGCGTTCACCGCGTCGCTGCGCGACTTCGCCCTCGACCGGTCCCTGGACGCCCTGCCACAGCTCCCCGCAGCTCTGCGCGACCTCGCGCTGCGCACCGCGCGGCGGTCGCCCCTGCCGGTCCAGGCGGCCGTCACCGTGGCCCTGCAGGCGTGGGGGCAGGCGGGGCTGCACGAGGCCGCGGAGGCCAGGGAGCGGACGGGGGTCGTCGTGGCGGGCAGCAACCTCACCGAGCGCTACACCGAGAACAGCCGCGCCCGCGCCGCCCCCAACCCCGCCTATCTTCCGGCCCGTTACGCACTGCACCATCAGGACACCGACCACGTGGCCACGCTGAGCCGCGTCCTGGGGATCACCGGTGAGGGCTTCACGGTCGGCGGCGCCTCGGCCAGCGGCAACGTGGGCCTGGTCAACGGCGCGCGGATGCTGGCTGTCGGCGCGGCCGACGTCTGTCTCGTGGTGGGCGCGCTCAGCGACCTCTCCGAGTTGCAGACCCGTGGCTTCCTCACGCTGGGCGCGATGGCGGTGGCCGGCGCCGGGGACGAAGACGACCCGGCCGAGCGCCCCGCCGCCCCGTTCGACATCCGCCACCGGGGGTTCCACCCCGGCCAGGGCGCGGCCTGCCTGGTGCTGGAGACGGAGGACTCGGCGCTACGCCGCGGCGCAGCGGTCCTGGGCCGCTTGGCCGGCCACGCCATCGCGCTGGACGGCAACCACCTGGCCGCCCCCTCGGCCGACGGCGAGGCCCGGGCGATGCGGGGAGCCCTCGCGGCGGCCGGTCTGGCACCGCGGGAGGTCGCCTACGTCAGCGCCCACGGCACCGGCTCGCCCCTCGGTGACGCCACGGAGACGGCCGCGCTGCGCGACGTCTTCGGTGCGGCGGGAGGCGGGCCGTGGGTCAACGCGACCAAAGGCCTGACGGGTCACTGCCTGGCCGCCGCCGGCGTCGTCGAGGCGGTCGCGGTCATGCTCCAGATCCAGGGCGGCTTCGTACACCCCAACCCCGGCCTCGACAAGCCGGCCGATTCGGGGTGCCGTTTCTCCGGAACGGCGGCTGCACCGGCCGGCATCGCCTTCGCCCTGTCCAATGGCTTCGGCTTCGGCGGTATCAACACGTCGGTGGCGCTGGCACATCCGGACGCGTGACCGCGCGGGGCAATGCTCAGTAGTGAACAGACGCCCGCTCCGGCGCCCGTTAGCGTCCGGTGCGGTGCCGGGCGCCGCGCCCGGCCGGACCGGAGGGGACCATGACCAAGACCACGGGGGAGCGACGCGGGCTGAGCGCCAGCCCCGACGGACCGGCCTTCCCGCAGGAGAAGGCGCCGGGCTGTCCCTTCGACCCGCCGCCCGGCTACCGCCTGATGCGCGCGGAGGAGCCGGTGGCCCGAGCCACCCTGCCCAGCGGCCAGCAGGCGTGGATCCTGACCGCGCACGAGGACGTGCGCGCCGTGTTGGAGGATCCGCGCTTCAGCGCGGACAGCTCCCACCCCGGCTTCCCCCGGATGTACCGGCAGGCCGTGCCGCAGGTTCTCAAGGGCACCTTCCTGCGCATGGACGGCGCCGAGCACCTGCGCTATCGGAGGATGCTCGCCAAGGACTTCACCGGCCGTCGCGCCGCGGAGATGCGCCCTCGGATCGAGGCGGTGGTCGAGGACCGCCTCGACCGGATGACGGCGGCGGGCGACAGCGCCGACCTCATGGAGACACTGGCCTACCCGGTGCCGTCGATCGTGGTGTGCGAACTGCTGGGCGTGCCGCAGGAGATCAGCGAGTTCCTGGAGTCCGGAACCAGGGTGCTGATCAGCGGCCGCAGCACACCGGAGGAGATGGGGCAGGCGAAGGCCGACATCCTCGGTCACCTCGAGGCGGTGGTCGCGGCCAAGGAGAAGCAGCCGGGCGACGACCTGATCAGCCGCCTGCTCGCCGAACAGGTCGCCCCCGGGCATCTCGACCGCGAGGAAGTGGCCGTCCTGGCCTGGCTGCTGCTCGCCGCCGGACACCACACCACCGCGACGATGATCGGTACCGGAACCCTCGCCCTGCTCCAGCACCCGGACCAGCTCGCCGCCCTGCGGGCCGATCCCTCCGGCTACCCGGACGCGGTGGACGAGCTGCTGCGGCACCAGACGGCCATGCAGATCGGTATGAACCGCGTCGCTGTCGAGGACGCGGTGATCGGCGGCCGTGAGATCCTGGCGGGGGAGGGGGTGGTCTGCCAGCTGGCGGCCGCCAACCGTGACCCGGACGTCTTCAGCGATCCCGACCGGCTCGACGTCACCCGCACCACACGCGGCCACGTCGCGTTCGGCCACGGCCCGCACCAGTGCCTGGGGCAGACCCTGGCCCGGGTGGAGCTCCAGATCACGTTGTCGAAGCTCTTCGAGCGCTGCCCCGGACTGCGGCTCGCCGTGCCGCTGGAGGAAGTGCCGTTCTGGCACCACCTGTTCGGGATCAACGGCGTCCAGCGGCTGCCCGTCACCTGGTAGCGCCGGACAGCCGCCGACCCGTCCAATTCGTCGCATCGGCCGCAGGGGGTTTCGTTGTCGCAGATCCAGAGTGGGCTGTTGCGTCAGTTCGACGTGCTGGAGGTCCCCGCGCTGGCGGAGAGACAGAGCGAGAAGTGGAACCGCCACCCCGTCGACGTACTGCCCGCGTACATCGCGGAGATGGACCTGCCGGTGGCCGAGCCTGTCCTCGACGCCGTCCGCGCCATGCTGGAGCGTGGCGGGGACCTGGGCTACGCCTACGCCTACACGACCGACGCGCCCGTGCAGGCCGCGTTCGCGCGGTGGGCGCGGACCAGGTTCGGGTGGCGGGTCGCGCCGGAGCGGGTCGTGCTCTTCCCCGACACCATGCGGGTGATGGAGGTGGCGCTGGAGCGGTTCACCGAACCCGGTGACGCCGTCGTGGTGGACGTGCCGGCCTATCCGCCGTACTTCGACGCGATCCCGGCGGCCGGCCGCGAACTGGTGCTCAACCCCATGCGGCTGCGCGGGGGAGTGTGGCGGCTGGACCTGGAGGGCCTGGCGAGGGCGTTCCGCGATGGGGCGTCCGCCTACTTCCTGTGCAATCCGCACAATCCCACCGGCCGGGTCTTCACCGTGGCGGAGCTGCGGGAGGTGGTGCGGCTGGCCGCCGACCACGGCGTGGCGGTGATCGCGGACGAGGTGCACGGACCGCTGGTCCACCCCGGGTGCCGCCACGTGCCGATCGGCTCGCTTCCCGAGTCGTCCCGTACACCGCTGGTGACCGCCGCGTCGGCGAGCAAGGGGTGGAACGTCTCCGGGCTGAAGTGCGCCATGGCGGTGCCCGGTTCGGCCGCCGACTTCGAGCGGCTCATGGGCATGCGGCCCAGGGACCGGGACGGGGTGGGGATCCTCGGTGTGGCGGCGAGCGTCGCGGCCTTCACCCACGGCGGCCCGTGGCTGGAGACGGCCGCGCACTACCTCAAGGGGAACCGGCGGATGCTCAGCGAACTGCTGGAGTGTTTCGGCGGCGACGTCGAGCTCGTCCCTCCGGAAGCCAGCTACCTGGCCTGGCTCGACTGCCGTGGTCTCGGCGACCGGCTCGGCTGCGACGATCTGGCCAAGTTCTTCCTGACCCGGGCCAAAGTGGCGGTGAGCGACGGCCGGGAGTACGGGCAGGAGGGATTCGTACGGCTGAACTTCGGCACGTCACGCCAGTTGCTGGAGGAGATGGTCAGGCGGATGGAGAAGGCGGTGCGGGAAGCCGGAACCAGCAGCGCGGGGGCCTCGTTCTCCGGTGCGCGCCGCTCCGCTCGTCCGCAGATCGGCCCCTGGGGCAGGAGTGGCGTGTTCGCACCTGGTGGCCGTTCGGCTGAGGTGACGGGCTTTCAGGCTGTCGCCGGCGGCTGGGGGTGAGAGCGGGCCGAATGACGACACCGGTAGTGAAGAACTTGCGGGATGCCGTGAATTACCGGCCCCCGCCCGCTCACGCGACATGTCTCAGGTCTGATGACCACGAGGCGAATGGGTTCCCGGATGTTCGCCGAACAGCGCGCGCATTCCCGCGGTGCGTGGTGACCACGGGAATATGGCGCACGGGAACAGCGGCTCCGGGCCAGGGACGGGAACCCTTCCGGAAACGATGAACGGCCACTGCCCGCTGCTGCCCGGACACGGTGGCCACCTCGTCCTCCGGTTATATGTCGACGAGTCTTGAACTGTCCAGGTAGTCGGTCAATTCTGGTACGTGAATGCAGAGGTAAGATTCATCGGTGCGATGCACGGCACCTGCGAGGGTGAATCTCTTCAGGAAGTAGCCGATACGTGAGCGGGTGGTGCCGACCATCTCGGCGAGCTCCTCCTGAGTGAAGCGCTCCCGGACCAGTATTGTGGTGTCGCGCCGTTTTCCGAATTTGTTGCCCAGCGTGACGAGCAGGGCGGCGAGCCGGTGTTCGCTGTCCATGGTCACCAGGTTCGCTATCGCCTCCTGCTGTTCGAGCAGCCGGGCTGCCATGTGGTTGACCAGGGCGTCACGCAGCGACGGGTCGGGAGCGTTCATGATCCGGGCGACCGGTATTCGAATCAGCGTCGTGGCCTGCATGGCCTGCGCCGTTTCGGTACGGGCCGCCAGGAGGACGCTCGACTCACCGAAGACGTTGCCCGCGCCGTGGATGGAGAGTATGCACTGCTTGCCGTTGCGGGTGTATGTCAGGGTTTTCACCTGACC
The DNA here is from genome assembly GCF_002803085.1 of Streptomyces sp. CB01201. Taxonomy (GTDB): domain Bacteria; phylum Actinomycetota; class Actinomycetes; order Streptomycetales; family Streptomycetaceae; genus Streptomyces; species Streptomyces hundungensis. The sequence continues at coordinate 259,429 of NZ_NNBJ01000007.1, forward strand.
GCTCTCGATGAGATAGACGTTGCCGTCCGACTGGCCGCAGTTGTACACATGATCATGCCGGGAGATGTGGACTCGGGTGGCGCTCGTGCTCAAGCCGTCGTCGGCGGCTTCTCGTAACCTGTACGCGAAGATCTTTTCAGCCTCACAGAAGGGTTCCATTCTGCTCCACTAGTGCCGTGTCCACGTCCCGGATGGGGGAGTAGAGCGGGGCTGTCCACTGCCTGTCTTTGCCCGTGTGCGGATACTTAACCGGAAGGTATGCCATTGGTTTGTGGCGGCGGGTGGTTGGTGGCTTCGGGCGGGCCGGCGGTGCCTAATTGGTTTGATCAATAGGTGAACTCGTGCTGCCGGCGCCTCACTTGCGGCTGTTACCGAATCTACACTGTTCCGTCATCGAAGCCACAAGTCCGACGTGGACTGACGCGATCGCTCGCTTAATGACTAAAATCGGCGCCCATGAATGGGTGTTATACGCGGAATGGCGTGCACCCTGTCGATATCTGATCGCTGCTTTCCGGCCATGATCGACCGGCTGTGGTTCCCTACCGGCGGGTAGCGGAATAGTCACAGGTGCCGCTGTGCTCGCCGGCGCCGCGAGCCGGGGTCGCCCGCGCCCCGTCCCCTCCGGCGCGAAGACCTGCCCCGATCGTGATTCTGGTCGCCGCCGCGACGGCCCCCGGCTCCGGCACCCCTGGCGAGCGCACTGCCCAGCGCCTCGGCGAGGAGGTGATGGAGCCGCACCGCAGAGGAGGATTCCTGGCCAACCTCACTACCGCGACCCTGGTTGGCGGGCGAGCGGGTTACGTTTGCCCATGTCCACCACCCCCGTCTCCGACGCCTCGGTCGCCGCGTCCACCGACCGCGCCCCGGGCGCTCCAGCGGCAGAACACTGAGCCCAGTCCTCCGCGCGCCGCGGGTAACACCGACCGTGACGGCGGGAGTTGCCGTCCTGATGGCCCCGCACCGCACTCTGATCGCGAGGAACCTCATGTCAGCAGATACCGCACCTCCCGCCCCGCACAGCGGTACCGGCCTCGTGGGCGCCGCGCCCCTCCCCGCTCCGCGCTCGTCCATCAGCTGGGAGGACGGCGCCATCGTCACCCTCGACCAGCGCGCCCTGCCCCACGACCGCCGCGCCCTGACACTCCGTTCGGTCGACGAGGTCATCGCGGCGATCGACTCCCTCGCGGTGCGCGGCGCTCCCACGATCGGCCTCATCGGCGCGTTGGGTGTGGCCCTGTCCGCCCGGCTGCACAGCAGCGCCGGCTTCCTGGACGAGGGCGCGGTACACGCGGACGCCCGGCGGATCGTGCGGACCAGGCCCACCGCTGTGAACCTGGCCCGGGCCGTGGACCGCACTCTGCAACAGCTGCCGAACGGCCCGGAGGCCGTGCTGTCCTGCGCCCGCGACCTGCTCGCCGAGGACGCGGCCACCAACCAGGCCGCGGTCGAACGTGCCGCACAGCTGGTGAGCGAGCTCTGCCCGTCAGGCCGGCTCCGTGTCCTCACCCACTGCAACACCGGCAGCCTCGCGACATCGGCCGTGGGCACCGCCCTGGGCGTGATACTCCACCTCGCCGCCAGGGGCCAAGTACGCGAGGTCCTGGTGGGGGAGACCCGGCCGCTGCTGCAGGGCGCCCGGCTGACCGCGTGGGAACTCGGCGAGGCGTCCGTGCCCTACCGGCTGTGCACCGACTCCGCCGGTCCCGCCGCGATGGCCCGCGGCATGGTGGACTGCGTTCTCGTCGGCGCCGACCGCATTGCCGCCAACGGGGATGCCGCCAACAAGATAGGCACCTACGCGCTGGCGGTCGCCGCCGCCCGGCACAAGATCCCCTTCATCGTCGTCGTCCCCGAATCCACCTGGGACCGCACACTGGCGGACGGCTCGGGCATCGTCATCGAGGAGCGTGACCCGGCCGAGGTCACCGGATGCGGCGGCGTGAGCACCGCACCTGCCGGAGCCGCCGCCTACAACCCCGCGTTCGACGTGACGCCGGCAGAGCTGATCACCGCGATCGTCTCGGAGCGCCGGACGGTGCGGCCCCCCGGCGGAGGAGAACGCGACTGCATCGGCGACCAGTTGGCCGTCATGTCAGCCGCGTTGTACGAACGCGGCTGGATGCCCGGAACAGCCGGGAATCTCTCGGTCCGGATCCCCGGACCGGACGGCACCGCGCTGATCACGCCCAGTGGGCGCGACAAGGGCGACCTGTCGTGCACGGACATGGTCGAGGTGGCCGCGGCCACAGGGGCCGCGGTGCGGCCCGGCTCGCCGCGGCCCTCCGCCGAGACTGCCATCCACGCAGCCGTCTACCGGCACACACCGGCCCGAGCGGTGATCCACGTCCACTCGCCGTACGCCACCACCGTCGCGTCGCTCCAAGGGCGCGACGCCGACATCCCCCCGGTGCTCCTGGAACGGTTCGAATTGATCAAAGGGCTGGGCCGCGCAGAGCCGGACGGCGTCCTGGTTCCCGTCTTCGCCAACTGGCCCGAGGTGCCGCGCATCGCGGACGAAGTGGCAGCACATCTGCGACGCGAGAGCGACGCCGTGTGCGGTCTGCTGATCGTGGACCACGGCATCACGGTCTGGGGGGAGGACCTCGCCCAGGCCAAGAACCGCCTGGAGTGCTTCGAAGCGATGTTCCAGCTGCTTCTGCTGGCCGGTGCCCACCCTGCGATACCCGCTCTGTGAAAGGACCTCACCATGACACTGCTTCAGGTCATGTCCGCCGAGGATGCCGGAACCGTCGTGCTGCGGACCCGGGACGAAGCTGACATCGTTCGCGCCCTGCAACCCCGGGGCGTCGCCTTCGAGCGCTGGCCGCTGCGCATCCAGGTCGCCGCGGACGTCGACTCGGACGCGCTCGTGGCCGCCTACCGGGCGGAGATCGACGGACTGTGCGCGCAGCAGGGACTCCAACTGGTCGACGTCGCGCGCATCCACGCCGAGGACACCCCCGAGGCGCGGGAGAAGGCCGCCACTGCCCGCTCCACCTTCCTGGAGGAACACCGGCACGCGGAGGACGAGGTGCGTTTCTTCGCCCACGGCACCGGCTGCTTCTACCTGCACCTGGACGGACAGGTCTTCGCGGTGGTCTGCGAGGCGGGTGATCTGCTGTCGGTACCCGCCGGCACCCCGCACTGGTTCGACATGGGGCTGCGCCCGGAGTTCGCCGCCATCCGCTTCTTCGAGAAGCAGGACGGCTGGGTCGGGGACTTCACCGGCGAGCCGATCGCCCAGCACTTTCCCCGTCTGGACGCACTGCTCGCGGACAGCCGGTGAGCGGGGTCTCACACGCGGCGCGGGCCGTCGTCCTCGACATCGAAGGCACCACTGGCTCCATCTCCCATGTGCACCGCGTGCTCTTCCCCTACGCCCGGAGCCGTCTCGCCGACTGGTTGGCGCGTCACGCGGAGAGCGACGACGGGCGCGCGATAGTGGCCTCCGTGCAGGAGTTCACCGGGGCACCGCAGCTGACGACCGGCCAGGCCGTCGTCGTCCTGCAGGAGTGGTCCGATCGCGATGTGAAGGCCCCGCCGCTGAAGACTCTCCAGGCGCTGATCTGGGCGGACGGATACCAGACGGGCCGGCTGACGGGCCACGTCTACCCCGATGTACCGGTCGCGCTCGCGCGCTGGAAGGCGTCCGGCATCGCGCGGTACGTCTACTCGTCCGGCGCCGTAGCCGCGCAGCGTGACTGGTTCGCCCACACCGCGTTCGGTGATCTGACCCCGCTGCTGGACGGATACTTCGACCTCACCACCGCGGGTGGCAAGACCCACCCCGCCTCCTTCGAGGCCATCGAGAAGAGCATCGGGACGACGGCCGAGAGCATAGTGTTCGCCAGCGACGTCGCCGAGGAACTCGATGCCGCCGCAGCAGCCGGCTGGCAGACGGTGGCGGTCCGGCGGGACGACGACCCCCGAGGCCCGACCGTCCCCGGCTACCGAAACGTCGACTCGCTCGACGGGCTGCTCGCGCCCCACCACGCCGCGGACTGACCCTCACCCCGACCGGGGTAGGTCGGCAGCCGGCCTTCGGCGCAGTTCACCTGCCGGAGATCTCGTGGACGACGGTGTCCGCGGGCCGGGTCGCCGGAGCCGGCCCCTCATGGGCGCCGGACCTCGAAATGGAAGCATCCGTATTCCAAGGCCCTGACATGGACCAGAGCCACCTCAGGAGCGGCGAACGCGTCGTCGAAGGCTTGCTCGAACCCGGCTGGGGCGTCATCGGGGATCACGAAGAGCCCGCCCCCGGCGATGTGCCCCCGAGCGTTGTGGCGGCGGATTTCTCTGAGTCCCGGTTTGTCTGTGCGGGCGCATTGACCGCGATCAACGCCTGGTCGTAGGAGGCGGCAGTACAGCCGGTGGTCGATGGCCGACAGCCCAATTGGCCGCACAGTCGCAACGCGGGCGGCTTCGCACCGTCGATGGTGAGGTGCAGTGAGGTGCACGGAGCGGCCGACGATCACGTCGTGTTGGTCCAGCAGACCTGTTAGTCGCACCTCTGAGGTGGCCGTACTCTCCCCGGTGCACCCGGAGCGTCTGTCCATCGACGGTGAGGAGAAGGTGATCTGGACCAGCACGGTGCCCTGCACGGGGCCAGTGAGTACCGCCCTGAGGTCCCGCACACAGGGGTGCTCGCCACTGGGCACCTGTGCGTCGAGGACAAGCGTGCCGCGGTCGTCGGCGAGGCGGGCTCCGGTGGCTGTGGAGGGCTCCCTAGTGGTCCATGGGATCGGCCCGCCACCTGCGTTCCACACCCGCCGGGCAACAGGACGGCGACAGCGCAGAACGGAAGCGGCCGCGGCTCTTCCGCGCGTTCTACCTGACCTCACAATCCCCCAATCCCCCAATCCCCCAATCCCCCCACTCTGCGCCGACGTTGCCGCCGGCCAAGGCGAGCACGTTCCAGTCGGGGACATCTCTTGCGAGGACGGTCAAGCCGTCGGCGATGGCCGCGATCTGCCGCACTGTCAGATCGAATAGATCGAACCAGGGGAGGACGCCCTTGAGGGCCTCCGCCTCCCTGGCATGGAGATCTCTCGGGTGCCGTTGTTGAGAGCGGACTCCCTGCCGTCCCATGATCTTCCGCCGCCCGGCATCACAGGACCACGCCACCGCAAGGGTTGGAAACGCCGCCGCAACCAGGCCGTCTCGTGATCTGCCGCAGCAGCTGGGCGCTGGCACCGGAGGGCCGTCCTCGTCCTTCGGCCTGCGCCAAGGGAGGGTTGGAAAGCGCCCATGCATGGCCTGATTTGCATTGCATGTGCAACGAGCCCGTTGATAATCATGGGCATCGGTGTGTGTCAGTGGTGTGTGTGAGGATGCATACCGACTACGGGGCTACAGGGTTACGGGGGGTTGCGCTGATGACGGGGTGGGACATAACGCCGAGCGGGGTTGCGTCGGTGCTGTCGCTGGTTGGGCTTGCGGCGGATGACCTGAGCAAGGACATCAAGGGCTACGGCGAGAGCACGGTGGATGCGGCGCGGTTCGTGGGGACGATCAGTGGTCCGTACTGCGGTGACGTGCCGATTGGGCCGGTGGGTGTAGCGGTGGCGGACTTCGCGTCCGACACCAAGGGAAGCATCACGTTCATGGCAGCCCGCACGAGGAAGACGATGGACGGCACGGTCAAGGCCACGACCGAGTACATCGGGGGCGATGTGGAGATGGCAGCGCAGGCGCAGCGTGAGGCGGCCAAGGCACCCACTCCGGAAGAGCTCGCCGCGGTGGGCAAGGAGCCCGGCGGCAAGGGCGGGAAGCAGTCGGGATGATCGAGCCGGGTGGGATCCCGCAGTACACCGGCGACTTCGACAAACTGGCGACCGCGGTCTCGCAGCTGCGTACGTATGCGACGGGGATCCGTAACAACGGGCAGGACGTGCACTCGCGTTTCCAGGCGACGGCCGGCTACTACAAGGCGCCGGAAGCCGAGCAGTTGTTCTCCTCGACGCGGCCGGTGATGGACACCGCCGACACGTTCGCCACGCACATCGAGTCCCTCGCCGACGCGCTGGACATCTTCGCCGCCGAGGCCAGGCCGCACGCGGATCGGCTCAAGCAGCTGAAGCTGGACGCGATCGCGTTCGTCGCCGAGGTCCAGCGGGACGACGGCTGGACCAAGGACCAGGACAAGGTCGATCGCGATCGGGAACTGGTCGACGGTGTGAGCGAGGCGCGCGTGGCGTTCCAGGACGCGGAGCGCCGTGCCGCCAACAAGATCGAGGCGATTGCCCCGGCGGAGTGCCGGCCGACGTGGATCGCGGACGACGGCACGCACGCGAAGGGCATGTACGGCGAGAGTGCCGCCACGCTCAAGGACATGGAGAGTTTGCCGTGGGGCAGCCCGGACGAGCGGACGTACGAGCGCTGGAGCCTGGACTGGTGGCGGCATGGCGCCAAGAGCTGGGTGTGGGACGGTCTGGCCAAGGACAGCATCTGGGGCAGCATCGACGGTATCGGCACTCTGCTCGGCTACCACGGTCTGGACGCTCAGAGCCAGGCATGGAACGGGTTGCGCCGTACCTTTGTCGGCGGTTATGCGTACGGCATGGACCTGCTCGGTGAGGGCGAGCACCTGTCCAGCTGGCAGCGTGACAGCGAGGCGTACGCGAAAGAGTTCGGCAAGCAGTTCGTCGCCTACGACATGCAGAAGAAAGATCCCGCGCGTGCGCATGCGGTGGTCTTCTTCAACCTGATCACGCTGGCTTCCGGACCTGCCGCCGGCGTCGCGAGACTGGGCAAGGGGGGTGCCATCGCGAAGGCGGCCGGCACCGTGGCGAAGATCGGCGATGTGCTCGATCCGCTCTCCGGCAGCCTCAAGGCGGTCAAGGCCCTGTCGGACCTGCCCAAGGTCTCCGAAGTCCTGGCCAACGTGACCGACCACTTCCAGATACCGAAGTCGAAGTTCCCCGGCGGCATCCTCGACCTGGACCACCGCTACCGGATCGACAAGGACAGCCGGCTCGTCCCGATCAACGCGGACGGCACACCCAACCTGGCACCGGCGCCGCGCGGGCACGAGGGGGACCTCGCGACGGGGACGGGGCGTGGCGAGCGGCAGCTCGCGGGTGTGGGGGTGTCAGGCCACGGGCAGGGGGCGGCCGGCCGTGCGGGGGAGGGGGTGCCGCCAGGGGGCAGTCACGAAACGCACGGGGGGAGTGGCAAGGACACCGGTCCCGCGGCGAACGGCCACGACTGGCGAGAGACCGACCACCCGACTGGGCATAGCGAGCACGGGGAAGGTGCCGCGAGTCATCACGGTCCGGACGATGGTGGCAGCCGGGGTGCGGCCGTCGATGGCCCGCACACACCGCACGGTCCCGGCGACGGCGGGTCCGGGGGTGGCGACACCTCTGGTGGACATGGTGCGGCTTCGCCCGGGGGCGAGGGGCAGCCGATGGTCCGTGGAGGAGAGACGGAGCAACGGCTGCGGGATGCCGTCAAGGGCATCCCCGGAAAAGTGCGGCCGAATCCCAAGCTTCTTGAGAAGGTGATCGACCGGCTCACCACGGAAGCCGATGGACAGAGGGTCGCCGACATCATCGCTTCGGGCCAGTTCAATCAGAGCGACGAATTCGCCACGGTGGTGAAATCGCTCGGAGCAGGCAAGAAGCAGATGTTCCAGCCGGGCGCGGATCAACTCATCTTCGCCGACGACTTGGTGAAGAGCGGTGTGCCCGCGCATTCCATAGACTTCGAGCTCAAGCACCCACCCGGCGCCGATGTCGACGTCCGTATCGCAGACGAGTCCGGCAAGGTCTACGCCTATCAGATGAAGCACCTCAACGACCCTGCTGACCAGGTTGGTGAGATCACCCGGCCGAAGTACCTGAACCAGTTGGCGATCGCCGAAGCGGACTATCGTGTGCTGCTTGTGGACGGCGGCCGGGGAACGCGCGCCGAATGGATGGCCAACGGTTCGTATGATGAACTCATGGCTGTCCGTCGTGACGTAGACCACCCGGAGAACCTAAAAATCACGTTCGTCATACGCCTTGAGGACGGACCCCTCGTCGTCCCACCCGGCAGCAAAATCGACCCCAAGGACATGCTGTGATCAACTCGTCAATGCCTGTGGGCGATTGGACTTGGGAAGTCGCGCCGGCCTCCGGCGAGGTCCGGCCTGCTGCCCGGGCGGCGGAAGTCGCCCTCGGAATCTGGAACATTCTGGCCGAGCGGGATTTGGCGACCCCCGTCGGCAAGGTGGGTGTCTCCGTTCGATCCGCGGGCGATGTGCGAGACGTACTGATCGACGCCGACGGTATGAACCTGGAGCCGGAGCCACTCGCCCCCGGAACCGCATTCGCGAGGGCCATGGACCAGGCGGAGTCGGTCGAGGAGGACTGCGTCGTCACCATCAGGGTCGAGTGCCCCGGATATTGGCTGGAGCCCGACGGAAAGTACCGAGCGGAGAAGCTGTTCACCATCCGGGTGACCCTTTGGGCACGACGCTCTCTGATGGTGACACTTGAGACCTATTCCGACGCGTGGTTGACCATCGACACCCGGAACCGGGAGCAGCCCCAGGTACACGCTCTGAACGCGCCCAGACTCGCTGCTGCTCTGGAGGAGATTTCGGCTCTGTTCGGTAGCGCGCCCGACCCCGGCGACGAGAACTATTTCGCGAAACCCACTCCGGACGGATTCGAAGACGTCAGGATCGAAGGGCCCGCCTACGACGATTCCTGGGGGACGTTCGAAGTCCCGGACCAGGACCGAAGGTTGCGCTCTGCCCTCCCGGATTCCGAGGACGAGTACGAGTGCATCACGGATCACCCGGTGCGCTATCTCGCCGTCGAGCACGCCGGGCACCTGGTGGGGTACCTGTGGGCCTCGGTAGCCGATGATGCCGCAGGCTTCGCGCCGCGAGTCGCCGTCGGTGACATTGCCTTCCAAGCGGGTGCCGAATGGCTGTTGGCCCTGCGGGAAGCCCATGGCCAGGGCCTGACGCCGCTCGCCGCACTGGACTGGCTGGCCCGGCGACCGCCGCGGCCGGAGACCGGTCTCATCCCCGGGGCCGTCCGGGAGCTCACGTCTCTGGACGCGCTGGAAGAGTTGTCGGGCCGGTACTGATGCCTGTGCGGTCTCGCCCTTTCCAGTCTGAAAGCTCTCGGTCCACACTGCTCCGTACTGCTCCGTACTGCTCCGTGCGCCAAAGAAATGCGGTGCCACCATCAAGGTGCTCGGCACAGGCACCTGGATCGACGCGCACGGACAGCCCCGGGCCGAACACGGACTTGTCGATCTGTCTCTCTCCACCGCCCCTACCGGTCTCTCGGCCGAACTGTCCGTGCACCATGACATCTGGGGCTGGTTCGACTTCTCGGGGCGCCCGCATCCTGAGGTATTCCGGAACAATGCACCACGGCTCGCAGCGGCTTTGGACGAACTCACCACGGTGCTCGGGATGCCTCCGGAGATTGGCGACCCGACCTATTTCGGAAGAGCTACTGCCGATGGGCTCGCCACCCCGGATGCCGATGACGACGGCATGGGGCCCGACCTGACCAGCAGGCTCTGACTCCTCCAGCGCATCAACGGCGCTCGCCCCTCGTGCCACGCCACCCAGAAAGCGCTACATGACCCACGACGTCATCGCCCTCACCCCCGCCATGCCGGACACCAAGACGCTCCTCGCCGCGCTGCACGCGGGCGGTCCGGACCTGAGGGTGAACGGGGCGGCCGGTGGCGCGGTCGCGGAGCTGTGCCGTGCCGACGGACGGCCCCTCGTCTCGATAGAGGCGCCTCGCTTCCTCCAACTCCCCGGTGAAGCAGCACGGTTGTTGGGCCGGATGACCGACATGGATCCCGCTGCTCCGGTGTGGTGGACCGAGGTGCGCGGCGCGAGCGCCATCAAGGAGGCTCGGCGGCTGGCAGGCTCCGTGGCGGGGCGGCTGACGGCATTGCTCGGCGGCACCACCTGGCCTCGCGAGGCTGCCCATACCGACGTGGTCACCGTCCTCGAAACCGACCACGTAGGTCAGGGATTGCCCGGGCCGACGGGCATCGACATACTCACCGGCAAAGCCGCCCTCGTCATCCACGACCGCCCCATCGCAGCCGCCACCACCTGGTTGACCGACGTCATCCGCTTCTCCACCGGCACCGGTCGCGAACTCCACCTCATCACCCCGCCGAGCACCCGACTCACCTTCCCGCTGCGCACCCTCTTGGACCACATGCCCGGCCGATGGGTCGTGCAGGACCCCGAGCACGGTTACCGGGACGGCCTCACCGGATCCGAACTTGCTTGGAGCGACGGGCACTTCACTCCGACCGTCGAAGGCGAGGGGCGACCGCGCATCGCACTGCCCTTCCAGCACCCCCGGGCAGACGGGGTGGGCGAACGGCAATTGGTGCTGTCGCTGCGGACCATCCACCCCGCCACCGACCAGCTCGTCCTCGGCGGCGCGCTGGAATGCGCCTGGCAGCTACTCACCGGCGCCGCACCCGCCGGATGGTCCACCGCGGAGCCTGTCAACCTGCCTTGGTCACGAGCCCAGTTGACGGCCCTGGCCCGTGACAGGGCACGCAGCTCCCTGCCCACCTGGCTCGTCGTCGTCGGCGCTCCCGAGAGACCGGCCATCGCCACCACCCGCATCGTCCACACCCACGCCGGCATCGAGGAACACATCACCCTGGCCCTCGGTCACGCCGCCGACCAACGTCCTCCCGTGGACGTGCTGCCGACACTGGCGGAGGCCCTCGCCGACCGGCACAACCTCGCCACGATGGTCACCGAGCTACGCCCGGCCCGAGCCGACCTGACGGCGCCGGCGCACCACGAACCGGCGTCCACCCCCATCTCGTTCACCCTCGGCCCCCATGCCACGGCGGACCTCTGCTTCGACCGTACGCGCCGCGCCCTGGCCGACCTGGCCCCCGTGCAACTCGGCCCAACTGCTCGCCCGGCCCTGTACTTCGCTTTGGGCGACGGCACCGATCCTTCTGCCTGGCAGCGCTTGCACCGGGTCAGCGCGTATGTGAACGCCAGCCGCAGTCCGGCCTGAATGACCTGAATGAGCGGCCGAGCAGGCATGGGCGCCCGACGGGCATGCCCCTGGAACACCAGGACCCCCGGCTGGCGGACGTGATGGTTCCTCAGCCGTGGAAACGGCAGCGTGCGTCAGAACCACGCACGTAACGCGTCCACCCCCGGGCGAAATACTCCGGGTGCTTGGTGATGAGCTCGACCGCGTCAAAGACCTCCGCGGGTGGGTATCCGTGCCGGGCGGGCAGTCGTTTGATGGTGCTGCGCAGTCTGGCGCGGACCGGTTCGGGGGCGACCCAGTCCGCAGTCGGATGCCGACGCACAGTCGTCACCAGCGCGCGGGCGATGTCGAAACCCGAGAGAATTCAAAAAATGGAAGCGCCCTCCGTAAGCAGGCCTGGGCGACGTTGGAACGCTCGGTGGATAGCGCCCGTACCCTGCACTCCGTACTTCCACTGCGAGGGTGAAACGCCGCTGAGGCCATCAACAAGCTCCGGGACCGCGGCGGACGTTACGCGGTCGAACCCGTCATTGGCGTCAGCCCTTTGTGACGCATCGTGTGACGCATCGAAAGAGGACCATGTACGAGTTTCACGGCTGGTTCGGTATCGCGGAGTCGCCCGAGGAAGCTGACACCGGCACCTTGCAGCGGGGTATCGACGAGTTGCGCGAGCGGGTCGAGGCGCTCGACTGGTCGACGGGCGAGGCGGTGCTTCGCGCCCACAACGGGGAGTGGTTCGTGCGGGCTGACGGGCTGGTCAACCGGCGGCGCGACGAGGCCGAGGAGCTGGACGCCCTGATTGCCTTCATCGCGCGCCGCTTCCCCGGCGCGTGGGGTCTTCTGTACGAGCGCTCGGACAGCCTCCCGGCGCCGCCCGGGCCGGGTGCCTTCAGGGTGCGGGTGCTGGCGCGCGGCGAGGTAACGACGCGTCTCGACCCCTTTCTGTCGCCGGTGCGGCCGATCATCGAGGATTGACCTGCCGCGGCGCCCGACCTTACTCGTCAACTCGGAAGATCCGGAGAGTAGTTGCCCACGTCGTCCAGCCGCGCGGCATCGGTACGGCCCGTCCTCGCTCCGGTTCACGACGGCGTACGGCGACCGCGCCACCGCTAGGTCGCAGGAAACCGCCCCCCGCCTGCCGGGAGCCTGGTCAATTCGGGTTGCACCCACACGTGACCCCGCCCGCTCGGCGCCGGGCAACTCGGGCCGTTCCCTGGACGCCCGTCCCTCGGACAACGGGGGCTCGCCGTGGCGCAAAATCATCGATTGGAAATTCATCAGAGACACAAAACTAGTCGGTCCGCAAATTCGACGAGGCGTGTCATTCGATCAATCGCCATGGCGACGCCGGGGAGTTCTGCGATTGGCGCCTGTCGGTCATGGGCCGGGCGCTGCGTCCGGCATCGGAGACAAGCTTCGCCGAGTAAGTCAAGACTTATCTTTCCAGGGGCATTGACCGTATGGTGCGGGTCGAACCCGAAGGAGCCTCGCGTTGTCGAAAATGAACGATCCCGCTGTGCGTGCCCTTGACTCGGAGCGGGATTACGTATCTTCCCTGTATGAATTGCTCACCGAGCGGATTTCCGAGGCACGAGCAAACCGGGCGAGCGTGCTGAAGGCCCCGACGGACAGCGCCGGTGAGGCGTACGAGAGAGAAATCGCCGCCGAGCGGCTGGCCAAGGAAATCGGGCGGCTGGAGGGCGCCGAACAGGGGCTGGTCTTCGGGCGCATCGACCGGACCGATGGCACGGCTCTGCGCATCGGGCGGATCGGCCTGCACACGGAGGACGACGACCTGCCTCTGCTCGTGGACTGGCGCGCGAACGCGGCGCGGCCCTTCTACGAGGCGACCCCGGTCCACCCGATGGGCCTGCGGCGGCGCCGGCACCTGCGCCTGGAGGAGCGCACCGTCGTCTCGGTGAGCGACGAACTCCTCGACGGGACCGCCCCGACCGACGAGGACGTCGTGGGGGACGGCCCGTTGGCCGAGGCGCTGTCGGCACGCCGTACGGGCAGGATGCACGCGGCCGTCGCCACGTTGCAGTCGGAGCAGGACGAGATCGTCCGCTCCGCCCACCGCGGGGTGACCGTGGTGCAGGGCGGGCCCGGCACCGGCAAGACGGTGGTCGCCCTGCACCGGGCGGCCTACGTCCTGTACGCGTTCCCGCGCGCCGCGGAGGAGGGCGTCCTGGTGGTCGGTCCGAACGCCCGGTTCCTCGACTACATCTCCCAGGTGCTTCCCTCGCTCGGAGAGAACGACGTCGACCTGGCGACCTGCCGGGAACTGGCCGGAGTTTCGACGGACCCGGCGGACCCCTCCGGTACTACGGACCCGTTCGTCACAGCGGAAACGTCCGGTACTGCGGACCCGTTCGTCACAGCGGAAACGTCCGGTACAGCGGACCCGTTCGACACCGCACGCCTGGAGGGCCGCTCCGACCTCGCCGACGCCCTGGCCGACCTGCTGCGCGTCCACCAGGCCCCCGCCGGTGACTTCACCGTGCGGGTCGGACGCGAATCGGTCCACGTGTCCGGCGAGGAAGTCGCCACGGCCCGCGACGCCGCCCTGGCGGCCGCCCAGGGGCACAACCCCGCGCGCCAGGCGTTCAAAGAGTTCTTGGTCGATGCCGTCACCGACGCGATGCAACGGGACATGGGCGACCTCCTGGAGCAGATCGACGCCGATGCCGAACGGATGACGGGCATCAACCTCGACCGGTTCACGGGAGTCGTGCGGGGCCGTGCCGAAGGCGCGGCCGACCCGGGCCCGGTCCACGAGCTGGATCTGGACGCCATCCGAGCCGATCTCCTCGACGACGCCGGCGTAGACCGGGCCGTCGAGGAGCTGTGGCCGCGGCTGGTTCCCGGGGACCTCGTGAAGGCGCTCCTGACGGACGCCGACGCTCTCGCCGAGCACCTGCCCTGCCTGACCGCCGAGGAGCGGTCCCTGCTGCTGCGCGGCCAGGACGTCCCGTGGACCGAGGCCGATGTGCCGTTGCTGGACGAGGCGGCGAGCCTGGTCGACGGGCCTCCCGAGCGGACGTACGGGCACGTCGTCGTCGACGAGGCGCAGGAACTGACCGCCATGCAGTGGCGGATGATCGTCCGCCGCTGCCCGGCGAGGGCGATGACGCTGGTGGGCGACTTCGCCCAGGCGGGCCCGGTCGCGACAGCACGCGACTGGAAGGAGGCACTGAGCCCGCATGTCGGACCGCGGTTCAAACTGCACAACCTCACCGTCAGCTACCGCACCACGCAGGAGATCCTGGAGAACGTCCGGGACCTGCTCGCACGGATCGCCCCGGAGCAGCACCCCACACGGTCACTGCGAAACGGTGAACGCCCTCGCACCGTGACCACGCCCGCGGACGAGTTGGTCACCGCCGTCGCCCAGGAACTCCGGGCCCAGAGCGCCGCGCACCCGGGCGAGCTGCTGGGAGTGATCTGCGCGGACACCAGGGTGAGCGAGCTGACGTCCCAGGGCATCGGGCATTACGCACGCATTGTGCCGGCGTCCGAAGCGCGCGGTCTGGAATTCGACGGGGTCGTCGTGCTCAGCCCAGAGGAAATCATCACGTGCCGCCCCGGCGGGGAGCGGGACTTGTACGTGGCCCTGACCCGGGCCACCAAGCGCCTCTGCACCATCACCGGCCGGCCCGCCTGACGCCGTACCCGGCCGGAACTTCCACGTCGGAGGTGCCTTGTCGATCGCGCGTGAGGGAAACGGAGGAGTTCCCGCAGGCGCCGTTCGGAAGGCACCTCTTGCTATTCCTCAGCTGCTAACAGCCCAGTGTACAAAGGCTAGTTAGGGGTGGACAGTTCCCGTGGCTCCGTGACATCCTCCTCTATCAAAGATCGAACGGTATCGATTTGAACGTGAGTTAACGGGGGATCGGTTTTATGGGGGACGGGAGATTGCGCGCCGATTTGGGCAGCGCGAAGAACGGGTTGACGGGCCAGTCAATTTCGGACCGCGGAAATCGCGACGAATGCAGCCGCCGCGCCGGGCATTTGGTGCCCGCGGGAAGGGTGCCCGCGGGAAGGCCCGCCTGCCGCACACAGGGGGCGGCAGCACCAGCCGCGCGGCCGGGCCTCACGCGCGGAAGACGTTCACGCACAGAACGGAAGGCATGACATGAGCGGAGGAGGGGGGCGGCTGCTGGCCATCAGCGACCTGCACGTCGCACACCAGGAGAACCGGGCGATCGTCGAGGGCCTCCGGCCGACGTCCGACGACGACTGGCTGCTCGTCGCCGGCGATGTCGGCGAGCTGTCCGAGGACATCGAATGGGCCCTGTCCCTCCTGAGCCGGCGCTTCGCGCAGGTCGTCTGGGCGCCGGGCAACCACGAGCTGTGGACAACGAGCCAGGACCCGCTGCGCCTGCGCGGACAGGAACGGTACGAGGCCCTCGTCGCGCTGTGCCGCGGCCTCGGCGTGCTCACCCCCGAAGACCCGTACGCCGTGTGGCGCGGGCCCGGCGGGCCGGTCACCGTGGCGCCGCTCTTCGTGCTGTACGACTACTCGTTCCGGGTGCCCGGCGCCACCACCAAGGAGCGCTCCCTCGCCCTCGCCGAGGCGAACGGCATCGTCTGCACGGACGAGTTCTTCCTCCACCCGGATCCCCATCCCAGCCGGGAGGCATGGTGCGAGACCAGGGTCGCGGTGACCGAGGCGCGGCTGGCGGCCTGTGATCCGGAGCTGCCGACGATCCTCGTCAACCACTATCCACTGGTCCGCGAACCGACCCGGATCCTGCGGTATCCCGACTTCGCGCAGTGGTGCGGAACGGTGCGGACCGCGGACTGGCACCGCCGTTTCCGCGCCCGCGCGGTCGTGTACGGCCATCTGCACATTCCCCGGACGACCTGGCACGACGGCGTCCGCTTCGAGGAGGTGTCGGTGGGCTACCCGCGCGAGTGGCGCAGACCCGGCCACCCCCGTCCGGGGCTCCGCTCGATCCTTCCGGAGGAGGGCCGATGATCGAGCGGCTGGTGGCGTCCGGCGTCTGCGCGGTGGACACGTCCGAGGACGTGGCCGAGCCCGGGGACCTGTACCCGGCCGAGGCCGCGCTGATCGCGAACGCCGTGGATGTCCGCCGGCGTGAGTTCACCACCGCCCGCTGGTGCGCCCGGCGGGCCCTGACGGACCTCGGGGAGCGTGCCGCGCCGATCCTGCCCGGCCGCCACGGAGCACCGGGCTGGCCCGCGGGGGTCCTCGGCAGCATCACCCACTGCGCGGGCTTCCGGGCGGCGGCGGTCGCCCGAACCTCCGCGGTGGCGGCCCTCGGCATCGACGCCGAACCGAACGCGCCGGTCCCGGACGGCGTCCTGGACTCGATCGCCGTCCCCGGCGAACTGCGGCACGTGCGCGAACTGTCGCGTGTCGCGCCCCGAATCCACTGGGACCGGCTGCTGTTCAGCGCCAAAGAGGCCGCGTACAAGACCTGGTATCCCTGGACGGGGCAGCGGCTGGACTTCGCGGACGCCGAACTCTCGTTCGCGCTCGAACGGGAGGAAGGCGCGGGCGCGTTCACCGCACACATCCGTCCGCCGCGTACCTCCTCCGCGCTTCCGCCGATCCGCCGGCTCGACGGACGATGGCTGGCGGAGCGCGGCCTTCTGCTGTGCGCCATCACGATCACTGCGTCCACCGGGTCCACCGGGTCCGCCACGTCCACCGGGTCCGCCGCGCCCGCCACGTCCAGCGGGTCCGCCGCGCCCGGTGCTTTCCAGCGGTGCTCGCCACGCTCGTGATCCGCCGCCTTCCCCAGGGAGACGCCAATGACCCCTGACGCATCGTCAGGGGCCATCAGGGAAAGCGCAGTTCGCCCGGGCCGGCCGCACGACCGGCCCGGGGGTGGGGCAGGCGGATCAGACGAGGTCGAACCGGTCCAGGTTCATGACCTTCGTCCACGCCGCCACGAAGTCCCGCACGAACTTCTCCTTCGCGTCGTCGCTCGCGTACACCTCGGCGACCGCGCGCAGCTCCGAGTTGGAGCCGAAGACCAGGTCGGCGCGGGTACCGGTCCACTTGACGTCGGACGAGCCGGCCTCGCGGGCCTCGAAGGTGTTCTGGTCGGCCGACGTGGACTTCCACGTCGTGCCCAGGTCGAGCAGGTTGACGAAGAAGTCGTTGGTCAGCGTCCCCGGCCGGTCCGTGAACACGCCGTGCGCGGACTGCTGGTGGTTGGCGCCGAGCACGCGCAGACCGCCGACGAGGACGGTGAGTTCAGGGGCGCTCAGGGTCAGCAGGTTCGCCTTGTCGAGCAGCAGGAACTCGGCCGGAAGCCGGTTGCCCTTGCCCAGGTAGTTGCGGAACCCGTCGGCCGTCGGCTCCAGGGCGGCGAAGGACTCCACGTCGGTCTGCTCCTGCGAGGCGTCGACGCGGCCCGGCGTGAAGGGCACCTCGACGCTGACCCCGCCGTCCTTGGCGGCCTTCTCCACGCCCACCGAGCCGGCCAGCACGATCAGGTCGGCGAGCGAGACCTGCTTGCCGCCGGACTGCGCCGAGTTGAACGCCGAGCGCACACCCTCCAGCGCGCGCAGGACCGTCGCCAGCTCGTCGGGCTCGTTGACCTCCCAGCCGCTCTGCGGCTGGAGACGCAGGCGCGCGCCGTTGGCGCCGCCGCGCTTGTCGCTGCCGCGGAACGAGGACGCCGACGCCCACGCCGTGGACACCAGCTGGGGGACGGTCAGGCCCGAGGCGAGGATCTGCTCCTTGAGGGAGGGGATGTCCTGCGCGTCGACCAGCTCGTACGTCCGCGTCGGCAGCGGGTCCTGCCACAGCAGCTCCTCGGCCGGGACCTCCGGGCCGAGGTAGCGCACGACGGGGCCCATGTCGCGGTGGGTCAGCTTGTACCAGGCGCGGGCGAACGCGTCGGCGAACGCCTCGGGGTTCTCCAGGAAGCGCCGCGAGATCTGCTCGTACGCCGGGTCGACGCGCAGCGAGAGGTCGGTCGTCAGCATCGTCGGGGCGTGCTTCTTCGACGCGTCGAACGCGTCCGGCACGGTGTCCGAGCCCGCGCCGTCCTTCGGCCGCCACTGGTGGGCGCCCGCGGGGCTCTTGAACAGCTCCCACTCGTAGCCGAAGAGGATCTCGAAGAAGCTGTTGTCCCACGCGGTCGGCGTGTTCGTCCAGATGCCTTCCAGGCCACTGGTGATCGCGTCGGCGCCCACGCCGGTGCCGTGCGTGTTCTTCCAGCCGAGGCCCTGCTGTTCGAGCCCGGCGGCCTCGGGGTCGTCGCCGACGGCCTCGGAGGGGCCCGCGCCATGGGTCTTGCCGAAGGTGTGGCCGCCGGCGATCAGGGCGACGGTCTCCTCGTCGTTCATCGCCATGCGGCGGAACGTCTCACGGATGTCGCGCGCGGCGGCGAGCGGGTCCGGAGTGCCGTTGGGGCCCTCGGGGTTGACGTAGATGAGGCCCATCTGGACCGCGCCGAGCGGGTTCTCCAGCTCACGGTCGCCGGTGTAGCGCTGGTCGTCGAGCCAGTTGGTCTCGGGACCCCAGTACACGTCCTCGTCGGGCTCCCAGACATCGGCGCGGCCGCCGCCGAAGCCGAAGGTCTTGAAGCCCATCGTCTCCAGGGCGACATTGCCGGTGAGGATCAGGAGGTCGGCCCACGAGATGCTCTGGCCGTACTTCTTCTTGACCGGCCACAGCAGTCGGCGGGCCTTGTCGAGGCTCACGTTGTCCGGCCAGCTGTTGAGCGGCGCGAACCGCTGCTGCCCGGCCCCGGCGCCGCCCCGGCCGTCGCTGATCCGGTAGGTGCCCGCGCTGTGCCACGCCATGCGGATCATCAGCGGGCCGTAGTTGCCGAAGTCGGCCGGCCACCAGTCCTGCGAGGTGGTGAGCACCTGAGCGATGTCCCGCTTGACCGCCGGGAGGTCGAGGGCCTTGAACGCCTCGGCGTAGTCGAACTCCTCGCCGAGCGGGTTCGCCACGGCGGGGTTCTTGGCGAGGATCTTCAGGTTCAGCCGCTCCGGCCACCACTGGCGGTTTCCGCCGCCCTGGGTCGGGTGCGGCGCGCGCTCGTGCGCGACCGGGCAGCCGCCCGTGCCCTCCGTCTTGGGGTCGGTGACGATTGCATCGGGATTCTCGGACATGGCAATCCTTCTTGACTCGGTGGATCACGGTGCTGAGGAACTGCGGGCGGTGAAACGGCCGGCACGCGGGCCCCGCCGGACGTCCACGGCCTCGTTACGGTCACGGGCCGAAGGCGGTCAAGTAGCGGGCCGCGCGGACGACTTGGCAGGACAATACGGCCCACGCGATCACACGTCCCGGAAGGCGACGCGATGGCGGCGGGGCGGTCGTCGACCCGGGTGGCCGTGGTCGTGGGCGGGCCGGCGCAAGGGCGCGGGCCGACGCCCGGCACCTTCGCGGCGGCGATCCCCCATGACGTCTCTGTCTCCCGGGTGGGTGGGTCCTGTTGCGGATGGGATCGGAGTCTCCCGATCCCTAGGCTAGCGGCGCCATCGATCCTACGATGGACCTAATCCAAGTCAAGAAGTACACCAAACTCGTATCCCTTCGCGGCCCTGGAAGTGCCGGAGACGCCGGAAGCGCCGCAGGCTCAGGAAGGTCAGGAGGCTCCGGAATCCCCCGCGGGGCCGGGGGGAATCTCGTAGGGATCCGGGGGAACTCCTTGACTGTTGACCGATCCACAGTCCCGATCCACAGTCCTAATCCACAGCCCTGTGGCCCGATGACTCCATCCACCCCGCAACCCCATCCACTCCTGAACTGAACCGCGGACAGGTGAACCGATATGAGTGACCTGCTCGAACGGCTGCGAGGGCGCGGCTGGCGGATGACCTCCCAGCGGCGCGTCGTCGCGGAGGTCCTGGCCGGCGACCATGTGCACCTGACCGCCGACGAGGTGCACGGCCGTGCGGCCCAGCGGCTGCCCGAGATCTCCCGGGCGACCGTCTACAACACCCTCGGTGAACTGGTCTCCCTCGGGGAGGTCCTGGAGGTCTCCACCGACGGCCGGGCCAAGCGCTACGACCCCAACGCCCACCACCCCCACCAGCACCTGGTCTGCTCCCACTGCGGCACCATCCGCGACGTCCACCCCGTCGGCGACCCGCTGGACGACCTCCCGGACGGGGAACGCTTCGGCTTCACGCTCGCCCGGGCGGACGTCACCTACCGCGGACTGTGCCCGGCCTGCGCGCAGGACGTGTCCCCCGGCCGGGTCCCGTCCGGAAATGAGTCGTAGCCGACACCCCGCGAGCCGTGTCGAAGTTGGGCTGAACGGGTGAGCGGCGTCATCATGGCCGGATGCAGATACAGCACGTGGGCGAGGTGGTCCGGTGAGCAGGTACGACGTCACCGACGAACAGTGGGAGGGGCTCGCCCAGGTCGTGCCGCTGCGCGGCCGCAACGAATGGCCGTCCAGAGCGGATCACACCACGATCCCCGGCGATTACGCGACCGTCGAACAGCGGCGCTTCATCGTCCTGCGCGTACAGATCTTCGCGGACGCCCGTGAAGTGGCCGAATACCTCATCGCCCAGATCCCGGTCCTGCTCGACCTGACCGGGGCCGACCCCGAAGTCGCCAAGCGGATACTCGACTTCAGCACCGGTGTCGTCTTCGGCCTCGGCAGTGGAATGCACCGAGTCGACCGCAATGTCTTCCTGCTCGCCCCGGCCGGCACCGAAGTGGAAGGCATCGCCGCCGCAGCCGTCCCGCATCCCTGACCGCCCCGGCCCGCCCAGGACCGTCCCGCAGCGCCGCGCCGTCCCTCATTCGTAGGAAGGTCAACGAGGCGGAACGGTTCGTCAGTTTTCGGGCTGCGTACGGTCCCGGTCATGACCCTCGCGACCACCAACAGTGACCGAACCGGCCGCCCCGATCGACCCACCGTCACCGAATTACGGCTCTCCGCGTTCCGGACCCACCGCGGCGCGGCCATCCCGCTCGGCCCGCTCACGCTGATCACCGGGCCCAGCGGCAGCGGCAAGTCCAGTGTCCTGGAAGCGTTCGAGGCCCTCGCGAGACTCGGCTCCGGCGCGGCCCTCGGCCAGATCTTCCGCGACCCCGCCGGCTGCGTACCCGAACGCGCCGAGGCCGACGCGCAGGGCCGGCGCGGATTCCGGATCGGTTGCACGGTCGACGGGCCGGCCGGACCCGTACGTCTCGACCTCGCCGTGCAGGCCGAACCGGAACTCCGTGTCGTCGGCGAACGTTTGACGAGCGAAGGGCAGACCCTGCTCAGCACCGCACTGCGCGATCCGGGCCGCTCCACCGTCCAGGCGGCCTGGCACACCGCGGGCGCGGTCCCGGTCACGCGCGCCCCGCTGCCCGACGACCGGCTGGGCACCGCGCTGCTGCCGTTGCGCGTCGCGGGCAAGACCGAAGGGCAGCGACGCGTCCTGGCCGCCGCCGAACAGGTCGTCGTGGCCCTGCGCTCGGTGTTCCCCTGCGACCCCCAGCCGCAGCGGATGCGGGCCCCCGTCGTGCCCGGCCAGGGCGAGGGAGGCGGCCGGCTGCGGCGCGGCTGCGACAACCTCGCCGAAATCCTGCGCCGCACCCGCACCGAATGCGGTATCCGGCACGGCCGCCTCGTCGCCGCGGCCCGGGCCGGCTGCGTCGGCCCCGTCACCGGCCTCACCACCGAAGAACTCACCGACGGCACGCTGCGCGCCGTCCTCGCCCGCGGCGCCGCCCGGCACGGCACCCCCGTGGACCGGCTCGGCGAGGGCGAACTGCGCTACCTCGCCCTCGCGCTCGTGCTGCTCACCGGACCGGGCGTCCTCGCCGTCGACACCGTCGCCGAAGTACCGCCCGCCATGCAGACCCTGACCGTCGTCGCCGACGGCCTCGACCGCGCGCTCGACCCGCGTCAGAGCCGCGAACTGATCGCGCTGGCCGCCGAGATGTGTGCCCGCGGCCACATCCGGCTGCTCGCGGCCGTGGGCGACGGCGTGAGCGCCCCGAAGACCGACGGCACGACGGTGGTAGACCTGGGGCCGTGAACCAGGAACTCGACGTACCGGCCCTGCAACGCAGACTCGCGGCCTTCGCCGCCGCCCGCGACTGGCAGCCTTACCACAACCCCAAGAACCTCGCCGCGGCCCTCAGCGTCGAGGCCTCCGAACTGCTCGAAATCTTCCAGTGGCTGACCCCGGAGCAGTCCGCCGGGGTGATGGCCGACCCGGACACGGCCCACCGCGTCACCGACGAGGTGGCCGACGTCCTCGCCTACCTGCTCCAGCTGTGCGAGGTGCTCGGCATCGACGCCCTCGCCGCCCTCTCCGCCAAGATCGACCGCAATGAACTCCGGTTCCCCGCAACGAAATCGCCCACGACGCCGAACGGCTCTGCGAACAACTCGCCGACGGATACGGAGAGTCACCCTTCCGAGTGACCGAGATACTCACAATCGGCTTGCTGTGCACAGATTTCCGATTTCCTCTGGCTTTCCGGGCCGCTCGCGCTCACGCTAGGTAGTGGACACGAAGCCCGGGTCCGACAGACGAACGGGGAAAGCGGATGGATGCGGTACGGCTCCTGAAAGTCAGCCAACACGCCCTGGCCCAGAGCCGGGCCGTGCTCGACATCGTGGCCGAGGCCTGGCAGGCACAAGCCCTGGCCCAGGCCATCGGCGGCCACCTCGCGGCGACCGGCCCGCCGGAACTGAGGGGTGAGGCCCGCGGCCTCAGCGAGGCCGGCAGCCGGGGCTGTGCCGTCCTCGATCACCCGGGGCTGCGCCGCGACGGCGTGCGCGCTGCCCAGCTCTCCGAAGTGACGGATGCGGCAAGCGCGTTGACCTCTCTGGGGGCCCTGCTCGGGGATGTCGCGATGGCGCTCGTCTCGGTGGCCTGCGCGACGGACGAGGAGGGGCTGTACTGGCAGTGCATAGAGGCCATCGACGCCGCCGACGAATCGAGCGACCGGGTCCGCGGGATGCTGCGGCGGCTCACCTTACGAGACCGGGACAGGCCTGCCGAGGTGCTGCGCGACTCGACCGCGGGGCCACCATGACGCGGGGCGGCTGCGTGCGCTGCCGGGTCGCGCCCGCGGCGGTGGCGAAGGAGCACCGGGCCCCCACCCGAACCCCGCTCAGCCGCCGCCACCCTCCCCGGCCCCCTGATTGCCCGAGGGCCACCCCGGGCCCGGCTCTGCTAGCGACTCTCGCTCTAGCGCTGCTCGGGGTCGACGTTCCGATCCGTCTGCGTCTGGGGCTGCGTCTGCGTCTGAATCTGGGTCTGAATCTGGGTCTGTGCCGGTGCCTGTGCCTGCACCTGCGAAGCCGGTGCCTGCGGGGGAGTCTGTGCGTGTGCCTGGGCCTCCGTCCGCGGCGACTCGGCCGAGTCCTTGTCGGACGAGGCACGGTCGGCGGTGGACTGGAGATCCGCGTCGAGCTGCGTCAGATCGGCGCTCAGCGCGGCCATCAGCTCTTCCATCTGCTGCAACAGCCCCTTCGGCGCACCCTCCCGCCCGGCTGCGGACTGCGGCGTCGACTGCTGCGGCACCGTCTGTTCGGGCACGGCTTCCTGGGACATGGCGGCCTCCTCGGCCCAAGCCCTCCCGCGGGGCGGGCGGGGCGGAGAATCGGTCGACGCACCGGCCAAGGCCGCCGACACGCGGGCCGGGCGGTCCGGCTCCGCCCGAGCCAACGACCGCTCGGCGCCAACGTCACTGGTCAGAGGGGTCGCGACGGTCCATTGCAACGAATATTCACCCGACCGGGCTTTCACGGGGCGGGTGGCGCGGACGGGGTTGACGGCGGTCCGACGGTGCAGGATGGAGGCATGGATCTTCGCATCTTCACCGAGCCCCAGCAGGGCGCCGGCTACGACACCCTCCTCACCGTCGCCAAGGCCACCGAAGACCTCGGCTTCGACGCCTTCTTCCGCTCCGACCACTACCTGCGCATGGGGTCCGCCGACGGGCTCCCGGGCCCGACCGACGCCTGGATCACGTTGGCCGGCCTCGCCCGCGAGACCAAGCGGATCCGCCTCGGCACCCTCATGACGGCCGGCACCTTCCGGCTGCCGGGCGTACTCGCCATCCAGGTCGCCCAGGTCGACCAGATGTCGGGCGGCCGGGTCGAACTCGGCCTGGGCGCAGGGTGGTTCGAGGACGAGCACAAGGCGTACGGCATCCCCTTCCCGAAGGAGAAGTTCGCCAGGCTGGAGGAGCAACTGGCCATCGTCACCGGACTCTGGGCCACCGAGGTGGGCCACACCTTCGACTTCAACGGAACCTACTACCAGCTCAGCGACTCGCCCGCGCTGCCCAAGCCCGCGCAGACCAAGGTGCCCGTCCTGGTCGGCGGACACGGTGCGACCCGAACGCCACGCCTCGCGGCGCAGTACGCGGACGAGTTCAACATCCCGTTCGCCTCCATCGAGGACAGCGAACGGCAGTTCACCAGGGTGCGGGCGGCCGCCGAGGCCGCCGGCCGCCGGGCGGACGACCTCGTGTACTCCAACGCGCTGGTCGTCTGCGTGGGACGGAACGACGCGGAGGTGGCCCGGCGGGCCGCCGTCATCGGACGGGAGGTGGAGGAACTCAAGGCCAACGGACTCGCGGGCTCCCCTGCCGAGGTCGTGGAGAAGATCGGCAAGTACGAGGCGACCGGCTCGTCCCGGATCTACCTCCAACTGCTCGACCTCGACGACCTGGACCAGCTGGAGCTCATCTCCTCCCAGGTGCTGCCCCAGCTGACCAGGGCCTGATCGTGCGACCCGCCCGGACACTCGCGGCGGCCCTCGCGGAGGGGCCGGTCGTCCTGGACGGCGGGCTCTCCAATCAACTGGAGAGCCAGCGCTGCGACTTGAGTGACGAGCTGTGGTCGGCCCGGCTGCTCGCGGACGACCCGCGGCAGATCCAGGCCGCGCACGCGGCCTATGTCCGGGCGGGCGCCCAGGTCCTGACCACGGCCGGCTATCAGGCCACGTTCGAGGGCTTCGCCCGACGAGGACTGAGCCATGGCGCGGCGGCGCGGCTCCTGACGAGGAGTGTCGAACTGGCGCGTGGGGTAGGCCGGTTGGCCGGTGCGGAGACCGGTGCGGAGGCGGAGGCGGCCGTGGAGGCGGGGGTGGGGTGGGGGAGGGGGGAGGGGGGAGGCCCCCCGGCCCCCCAGTTCTGGGTAGCCGCCTCCATCGGCCCCTACGGCGCCTTCCTCGCCGACGGCAGCGAGTACCGGGGGCGGTACGGGCTGAGTGTGCGGGAGTTGGAGCGCTTCCATCGGCCGCGCATCGAGACGCTCGTGGCTGCGGGGCCCGATGTGCTGGCGCTGGAGACGGTGCCGGATGCCGACGAGGCGGAGGCGCTGTTGCGGGTGGTCGACGGGTGCGGGGTGCCGGTGTGGCTCTCGTACAGCATCGAGGGCGGGCGCACCCGGGCCGGGCAGGATCTGGCGGCGGCGTTCGCGATGGTCGCGGGGCTCGATCAGGTCATCGCGGTCGGCGTGAACTGCTGCACCCCCGCCGACGCCGACCGGGCGGTGCCGCTCGCAGCATCGGTCACCGGTAAGCCGGTGGTGGTCTATCCGAACAGTGGCGAGCGGTGGGATGCGGAGGGGCGGCGCTGGGCGGGTGGGTCGACGTTCGACGCGGGGCGTGTGGGGGAGTGGGTGGCGTCGGGTGCGCGGCTCGTCGGAGGGTGCTGCCGGGTGGGGCCTGCGGAGATCGCCCAGTTGGCGGCCCAGGTGCGCGGGGCAGCGGCGTAGAACTGCGCGGTACGGCACCAAGAGCCCGACCGGGTCCCCGGGCCCGACCAGGACCCGGGCTCAGCTCCAACCGTCGCCCGGACCGCACCGGGTCCCCGAACCCCAATCGTTCCCCGAGCTCAACCGGGTCCCCAAGCTCCAACCGTCGCCCGGACCGGACCGGGTCCCCAAGCTCCAACCGTCGCCCGGACCGGACCGGGTCCCCGAACTCCAATCGTTCCCCGAGCTCAACCGGGTCCCCAAGCTCCAACCGTCGCCCGGACCGGACCGGGTCCCCAAGCTCCAACCGTCGCCCGGGCCGCACCGGGTCCCCGAACCCCAATCGTTCCCCGAGCCCAACCGGATCCCCGCTCGGTCGGGCTCGGGGAAAACCGCTGGTGAGGGCGGGGGAAGCCACGTGATACTCGTGGGGTGTTCCTGACAATAACGACCACCGGCACCCCTGAAAGCCCTGCGACCGACCTCGGTTTCCTGCTGCACAAGCATCCCGACAACGCGCAGCGCTTCTCCACCTCCCACGGCACGGCGCACGTCTTCTATCCCGAGGCGACCGTCGAGCGCTGCACTGCCGCGCTGCTCTTGGAGGTGGATCCCGTCGCCCTCGTGCGACGGGGGCAGGGCAAGGGCCGGGGCGGTGCGCCCGACGCGGCGCTCGCGCAGTACGTCAACGACCGCCCGTATGCGGCGTCCTCGCTGATGTCCGTCGCGCTGTCCAGCGTCTTCAAGAGCGCGCTGCGCGGGGTGTGTGCCGCGCTGCCGGAGCGGGCGGCGGCGTCCCTGCCGCTGCGCGTCGAGGTGCCCGCGCTGCCCGCCCGGGGTGGACCGGAACTGGTGCACAAGCTGTTCGGGCCGCTCGGCTGGAGCTCGGTGAGTGCCGAGCCGATCGTGCTTGACGAGCGGTTCCCCGAGTGGGGCGACTCGCGATACGTACGCCTCGTGCTCGAAGGCGAGCTCCGACTGGCCGACGTGCTGCGGCAGTTGTACGTCCTGCTGCCCGTGCTCGACGACGCCAAGCACTACTGGGTCGCGCCGGACGAGGTGGACAAGCTGTTGCGGGCGGGCGAGGGCTGGCTGGCCGAGCACCCCGAGCAGAAGCTGATCACCAGCCGGTATCTGTCGCGCCGTCGGGGCCTGGCCCGTGAGGCGATGGAACGGCTTGAGCTGGTACGGCTCGCGGAGGCGGACGGTCTGGACGTCGAGGAGGTCGACAACGCCGTCGACGAGAGCAGCGACACGGCCGAGAAGCCGGTGCCGCTCGCCGTACAGCGACGGGCCGCGATCGTCGCGGCCCTGGAGGCGGCGGGTGCGAGCCGCGTGCTCGACCTCGGCTGTGGCCAGGGCCAGTTGGTGCAGGAGCTCCTCAAGGACGCGCGCTTCACCGAGATCGTCGGGGTCGACGTCTCCATGCGCGCGCTGACCATCGCCGCACGGCGGCTCCGCGTCGAGCGGATGACGGAGCGTCAGTCGGAGCGGGTGACCTTGTTCCAGGGCTCGTTGGCGTACACGGACAAGCGGCTCAAGGGATACGACGCGGCGGTGCTCAGCGAGGTGATCGAGCACCTGGATCTGCCGAGGCTGCCGGCCCTTGAGTACGCGGTGTTCGGCTCGGCCCGGCCGCGTACCGTGGTCGTGACGACGCCGAACGTCGAGTACAACGTCCGCTGGGAGTCGCTGCCCGCCGGGCATGTTCGCCATGGGGACCACCGGTTCGAGTGGAGCCGCGCCGAGTTCGCGGTGTGGGCGGGTGCGGTGGCCGAACGGCACGGCTACGCAGTCGAGTTCGGGCCTGTCGGGCCGGACGACCCGGAGGTGGGACCGCCCACCCAGATGGCGGTGTTCACCCGGATCGGTGAGGACCGCCAGGAAACCGGCGCCCCCAGCGCGGCGGACCGCACCCCGTCCACGCCACCCGCCCGAACCACCTCACCCGACCCGACCATCCCGACCGCCCCGACCACCCCGACCACCCCGAAGGAGGCGACCGCAGCATGAGCTCCGAGAACAAGAACGAGAACGAGAACGAGACCGGGATCAAGAACCAGACCGGGATCAAGAACGAGAACGAGTCCGAGAGTCAGACTCGGAATCAGATCGGCAGCGCGGCGGTCCAGCCCACCCCGCACTCCCCGCACCCCCCGCGCACCCTCCCCGTCACCGACCTCTCGCTCGTCGTGCTCGTCGGGGCCACGGGTTCGGGCAAGTCGACGTTCGCACGGCGGCACTTCAAGGCGACCGAGGTCATCTCCTCGGACTTCTGCCGGGGGCTCGTCGCGGACGACGAGAACGACCAGGGTGCCTCTCGGGACGCCTTCGACGTGCTCCACTACATCGCGGGCAAGCGGCTGGCGGCGGGCCGGCTCACCGTGGTCGACGCCACGAACGTGCAGCCCGAGAGCCGCAAGCACCTGGTCCGGCTCGCCCGTGAGCACGACGTGCTGCCGATAGCGATCGTCCTGGACCTGCCGGAGGACGTCTGCGCCGAGCGGAACGCGCAGCGTCCCGACCGGGCCGGTATGCCCCGGCATGTGATCGGGCGCCACCGTCGTGAACTGCGGCGCGGCTTGCGCGGGTTGGAGCGCGAGGGCTTCCGCAAGGTGCACGTGCTGCGGAGCGTGGAGGAGGTGGAGCGCGTCGAGATCGCCATCGAGCGGCGCTACAACGACCTCACCCACCTCACCGGCCCCTTCGACATCATCGGTGACATCCATGGCTGCCGGTCCGAACTGGACGCGCTGCTGGCGAAGTTGGGGTACGTCGACGGCGTCCACCCCGAGGGGCGCACCGCGGTGTTCGTGGGGGACCTCGTCGACCGCGGGCCCGACAGCCCGGGGGTGCTGCGCCGGGTGATGCGCATGGTCGCCGCCGGCAACGCGCTGTGCGTGCCGGGGAACCATGAGAACAAGCTCGGGCGTTACCTGAAGGGACGCAACGTCCAGCACACGCACGGTCTCGCGGAGACCGTCGAGCAGTTGGAGAAGGAGGACGAAGGCTTCAGGGAGCAGGTCAGGGAGTTCATCGACGGGCTCGTCAGCCACTATGTGCTCGACGGCGGCAAGCTCGTCGTGTGTCACGCGGGTCTGCCCGAGAAGTATCACGGGCGCACTTCGGGCCGGGTCCGCTCGCACGCGCTGTACGGGGACACGACCGGGGAGACCGACGAGTTCGGCCTGCCGGTGCGCTACCCGTGGGCGGAGGACTACCGCGGACGCGCGGCGGTCGTGTACGGACACACTCCCGTGCCGAACACCTCGTGGATCAACAACACCATCTGTCTGGACACGGGTGCCGTGTTCGGCGGGAAGATGACGGCGTTGCGCTGGCCGGAGCGGGAGCTCGTCGACGTGCCGGCGGAGCGGGTCTGGTACGAGCCGGTCAAGCCGCTGGCGGCCGAGGCGCCCGGCGGGCACGAGGGCCGGCCGCTCGACCTCGCCGATGTGCACGGGCGGCGGGTCGTCGAGACCCGGCTGATGGGCAAGGTCGCGGTGCGCGAGGAGAACGCGGCGGCGGCCCTGGAGGTTATGAGCCGGTTCGCGGTCGACCCGAGGCTGCTCGCCTACCTTCCGCCCACGATGGCGCCGACCGCGGCCTCCGGTGCGGACGGCTATCTGGAGCACCCGGCGGAGGCGTTCGCGCAGTTCGCGAAGGACGGCGTCGCGAAGGTCGTGTGCGAGGAGAAGCACATGGGTTCGCGGGCGGTCGCCCTGGTGTGCCGGGACGCGGACGTGGCGCGGGAGCGGTTCGGGGCGTCCGGCGCGACGGGGGCCCTGCACACCCGCACCGGGCGGCCGTTCTTCGACGACGCCACCGTGACCGAGGAGGTCCTCGGGCGGCTGCGGTCGGCGGTGTCCGCGGCCGGGCTGTGGGACGAACTCGCCACGGACTGGCTGCTGTTGGACGCCGAGCTGATGCCGTGGTCGCTGAAGGCATCGGGCCTTCTGCGCTCGCAGTACGCCGCCGTGGGCGCGTCGTCCGGGGCCGCGCTTCCGGCCGCCCTGCTGGCGCTCGACGCGGCGTCGGGCCGGGGTGTCGAGGTGGCGGGGCTCGCGGAGCGGCAGCGGGAGCGGGCCGCGGACGCGGCGGCGTTCACCGAGGCCTACCGGCGATACTGCTGGACGACCGACGGTCTCGACGGGGTGCGCATCGCGCCGTTCCAGATCCTGGCCGTGCAGGGGCGCAGCCTGGCCGACGTGCCGCACGACGAGCAACTGGCCTGGCTGGACCGGCTGGTGGAGCACGACCCGTCGGGGCTGCTGCAAAGGACCGGGCGCCTCGTCGTCGACACCGGCGACGCGGCATCGGTGCGGGCCGGTGTCGACTGGTGGCTGGAGCTGACCGGCGCGGGCGGCGAGGGCATGGTCGTCAAGCCGCTCCAGGCGCTGGCCCGGGACGGCAAGGGACGGCTCGTGCAGCCCGGGATCAAGGTGCGCGGCCGGGAGTACCTGCGGATCATCTACGGTCCCGAGTACACCCGTCCGGACAACCTGGAGCGGCTGCGGCAGCGCTTCCTCGGGCACAAGCGCTCGCTCGCCCTGCGCGAGTACGCGCTTGGCCTGGAGGCGCTCGCCCGGCTGGCCGACGGGGAGCCGCTGTGGCGGGTGCACGAGGCGGTGTTCGCCGTACTCGCCCTGGAGTCGGAGCCGGTCGACCCCCGGCTCTGAGTCCGACCCGGCTCTGAGTCCGACCCGGCTCTGAGTCCGACCCGGTTCTGAGCCCGACCCGGCTCCGAGCCCGCCCCCGGTCCCGCTCACCCCGCCTGGCCCCGCCCCGGCCCCGCGCCGCACGGCTGCCCGCACGGCAGCCCCGCACGGGCAGCCCGTTTCGGCGGTCCGCCGTGTGGCGCGGCCGCTGTGTTCGCCGGGTGAGGGGGGCCGGAGCGGGACAGGATGGGGACATGGGATTCCATGTCGATTCCGAGACCGGGCGGCTGCGCCGCGTCATACTCCACCGGCCAGATCTGGAGCTGAAGCGGCTCACACCCGGCAACAAGGACGCGTTGCTCTTCGACGACGTGCTGTGGGTGCGCCGGGCCAGACAGGAGCACGACGGCTTCGCGGACGTGCTCCGCGACCGAGGCGTGGAGGTGCACCTCTTCGGTGATCTGCTGCGCGAGTCGCTGGAGATCGCGCAGGCCCGGGCACTCGTGCTCGACCGGGTCTTCGACGAGAAGGAGTACGGGCCGCTCGCCACGGACCATCTGCGGGCGGCCTTCGAGGAGCTGCCCGCCGCCGAGCTGGCGGAGGCGCTGGTCGGCGGGATGACCAAGCGGGAGTTCCTGGAGAGCCATCCGGAGCCGACGTCGGTGCGCTTCCACGCGATGGATCTGGACGACTTCCTGCTCGGCCCGCTGCCCAACCACCTGTTCACCCGGGACACCTCCGCCTGGATCTACGACGGCGTCTCGATCAACGCGATGCGCTGGCCGGCCCGGCAGCGCGAGACCGTGCACTTCGAGGCGATCTACCGCCACCATCCGCTGTTCAAGGGGCCCGGGGCGGGCCCGTTCAACATCTGGTCGCGCGGGCAGAGCGACTATCCCTCGACCATCGAGGGCGGTGACGTCCTGGTGATCGGGAACGGCGCCGTGCTGATCGGGATGAGCGAGCGGACCACCCCGCAGGCCGTGGAGATGCTGGCCCGCGGCCTGTTCGCGGCGGGCTCGGCGAAGACCATCGTGGCGCTGGACATGCCGAAGCGGCGGGCGTTCATGCACCTGGACACGGTGATGACGATGGTCGACGGCGAAACCTTCACCCAGTACGCGGGCCTCGGCATGCTGCGCTCGTACACGATCGAGCCGGGCGCCGGAGAGCAGGAGCTGAAGGTCACCGACCATCCGCCGGAGCACATGCACCGGGCGATCGCGGCGGCCCTCGGCCTCGACCGGATCCGGGTCCTGACCGCGACCCAGGACGTGCACTCGGCGCAGCGCGAGCAGTGGGACGACGGCTGCAACGTCCTCGCCGTGGAGCCGGGCGTGGTGGTGGCGTACGAGCGCAATGTCACGACCAACACGCATCTGCGCAAGGAGGGCATCGAGGTGATCGAGATCCGGGGCAGCGAGCTGGGCCGGGGGAGGGGAGGCCCACGCTGTATGAGCTGTCCCGTCGAACGCGATGCCGTATAGTGATGCGCTCTAACGTATAGACTTCCAGTACTG
This sequence comes from Streptomyces sp. CB01201, assembly GCF_002803085.1. Taxonomy (GTDB): domain Bacteria; phylum Actinomycetota; class Actinomycetes; order Streptomycetales; family Streptomycetaceae; genus Streptomyces; species Streptomyces hundungensis. The sequence goes on from NZ_NNBJ01000007.1 coordinate 291,279, forward strand.
ACTGGACGTCGTCGCCCACCGGACGCCGTCCCCGCCGCCGTCCCCCATCCGCACCCAGGAGCAGCCACCATGGCGATAGATCTCGCAGGCCGCCACTTCGTCAAGGAGCTGGACTTCACGGCTGAGGAGTTCCTCGGACTCGTCGAGCTCGCCGCCGAGCTCAAGGCTGCCAAGAAGGCGGGTGCCGAGGTCCAGCGGCTGCGCGGGCGCAACATCGCGCTGATCTTCGAGAAGTCGTCGACGCGCACCCGTTGCGCCTTCGAGGTGGCGGCCGCCGATCAGGGCGCGTCGACGACGTACATCGACCCGGCCGGTTCGCACATCGGCAAGAAGGAGTCCGCGCGCGACACGGCCCGGGTCCTGGGCCGGATGTTCGACGCGATCGAGTTCCGGGGCGACGGGCAGGAGATCGTCGAGACCCTCGCCGCGCACGCGGGCGTGCCGGTCTACAACGGGCTGACCGACGACTGGCACCCCACCCAGATGCTCGCCGACGTGCTGACCGTCACCGAGCACAGCGACAAGCCGCTGGGCGAGGTCTCCTTCGCCTATCTGGGGGACGCCCGCTTCAACATGGGCAACTCTTACCTGGTCACCGGCGCTCTGCTCGGCATGGACATCCGGATCGTGGCGCCCAAGGCGTACTGGCCGTCCGTGGAGGTCCAGGCGCAGGCGCGCGAGGCGGCGACGGCGAGCGGCGCCCGCATCACGCTCACCGAGTCCGTCGAGGAGGGCGTGGCGGGAGCGGACTTCGTCGCCACCGACGTCTGGGTCTCGATGGGCGAGCCCCAGGAGATCTGGGCCGAGCGCATCAAGGCGCTCGCCCCGTACGCCGTGACCATGGACGTGCTGCGCGCCACCGGCAAGCAGAACGTCAGGTTCCTGCACTGCCTGCCCGCCTTCCACGATCTGGGCACCCAGGTCGGCCGGGAGATCCACGAGCGGTACGGCCTGACCGAGCTGGAGGTGAGCGACGAGGTCTTCGAGTCCGCGCACTCGGTCGTCTTCGACGAGGCGGAGAACCGGATGCACACCATCAAGGCGATCATGGTCGCCACGCTCGGGGACACCTCCACGGTCGCCGGATAGGAATGCGCCCGATTGGGTGCACATACGGCGAGGTGGCTACTATGTCGCTTCTTGGTGGGGTCCGAGCTCGCACGCTCGGGCCCCGCTTTCTTTGTGCGCGGCCGCCGTCGGCCGCGCGGTACCACCAGGAATGAGAACCACCCCATGCGGCGCCCCCACCTCGCCTCCCGCCCCGCCCCCCACATGCGGATCAAGTCGCCGCGGCAGCTGATCGCCGAATCCGGCACGGACCTCGAAGGCCATGGCCTGCGCCGCACGATGGGGCTCTTCCAGCTCGTGTGCTTCGGCGTCGGCGCGATCGTGGGCACCGGCATCTTCGTCGGGCTCTCCGACAGCGTCGCCAAGGCGGGGCCCGCCGTGGTCCTGTCCTTCGTCCTCGCCGCCGTCACCTGTGTCTTCACCGCGTTCTCCTTCGCCGAGCTGGGCGGTGCGATCCCGGTCTCCGGCTCCTCGTACTCCTTCGCGTACGCCACGCTCGGCGAGCGCACCGCCTTCCTGGTCGGCTGGTGCCTGCTCCTGGAGTACGGCGTCTCGGTGTCCGCGGTCGCCGTCGGCTGGAGCCAGTACCTCAACGAGCTCCTGAACAGCCTCGTCGGATGGCAGCTTCCGGCGGCGCTCTCGGCGGGGCCGGCCGACGGCGGGGTGGTCAACCTGCCGGCCGTCGTCGTCATCCTGCTCGCCGCGACCCTGTTGGTGCGCGGGGTGCGGGAGAGCGCGCGGGCCACCGCCGCGATGGCCGTGCTCAAGATCGGGATCCTGCTGCTGTTCCTGGCGATCGCGTTCACCGCCTTCGAGGCCGGTCATCTCTCGCCGTTCGCGACCCATGGCGCGGGCGGGGTCACCGCGGGCGCCTCGCTCGCCTTCTTCTCGTACATCGGCTTCGACGCGATCACCACGGCCGGCGAGGAGGTGAAGGATCCGCGCAAGAACGTGCCCATAGCGATCATGATCTGCATCGGCCTGGTCACGCTGCTCTACTGCGCGGTCGCCGTCGCCGCGATCGGCGGGCTCGGCGCGGACGCGGTCGGCGACAAGCCCGCGGCTCTCTCGCTGATCGTCAACCAGGTCACCCACTCCACGGTCGGGGGCGGGGTCATCGCGTTCGGCGCGGTGGTCGCCATCGCGTCCGTGGTGCTCGCCGTGATGTACGGGCAGACCCGGATCCTGATGTCGATGTCCCGCGACGGCCTCGTTCCCCGCGTCTTCGAACGGGTCTCGCCGAAGACCGCGACACCGGCCGCCAACACCTGGATCGTCGCGCTGGTCTTCGCGGTCCCGGCCGCGTTCGCCTCCCTGGACGCGGTGGTCAACCTGACCACCATCGGCACGCTCGCCGTCATGGCCGCGGTCAACATCGCGGTCGTCGTCCTGCGCCGCGGCGAACCGGACCTGAAGCGCTCGTTCCGGGTGCCGCTGTACCCGGCGAGCCCGATCCTGGGCGTCGGCTTCTGTCTGTATCTGATGTACGGGACCGGCTGGGCGACCTGGCTCCAGTTCGCCGCCTTCCTGCTGGTCGGCTCGCTGGTCTACACCTGCTACGGCCGCAGCCGCTCGCGCCTGGCCGCTCCGGCGGGGCCGGAAGCGTGACCCGGGCCGCCCGGTCGCCCCGGCCGCCCGGCCGCGTCAGCTCGGCCGGCTCGGAAGGGTGAACCAGACCGCCTTGCCGTGGGCGGTGGGGCGGTGGCCGCAGGCCGAACTCAGGGTGCGGATGAGCAGCAGGCCCCGGCCGTGCTCCTGCCAGGGGTCGGGCGGGCCGCCCGCTCCCGGGGTCGAGAGGTCGCCCGGCGGCAGCGGCGAGCCGTCGTGCACCTCGACCTGGCAGCCGGAGGCGAGCAGCTCCACCACCAGCTCGATCGGCGCCCGGCCGGTTGTGTGCTCGACGGCGTTGGCGACCAGCTCGGCGGTGAGCAGCTCGGCCGTATCGGTGTCGGCGGGCGCGTCGATGTCCGCGAGGGCGGTACGCACCAGGGCGCGGGCGATGGGCACCGCCGCCGTGGTGTGGGGGAGCGGGATGCGCCACACGGAGGGCGTGGCGTTCCGGTCGGGGCCGGAGGGGTTCGGCAAGGCGACTGTTCCGTTCGGGGCGCGAGAGGCGTCGGGTTGCGTGGGGTCGTCCTGCTTTCAACCTTACGAAGCCGGCTCGCGGGCCAGTAGAGGACCCCGGCCGGAGCGGGCGGGGCCCTGGGGCACCGGCGCGCGGGACCTTGGGCCCTGGCGGGCTCCGCAGCCTTATCGCGTACTCGTGACGACAGTCACACATGAGTGATACCTTCGTCGGGAAGGCAGCGAAAGCAGTGGCGGCACCTGCCGCCCCGCCGTAGGAGGCCGCCCGGATGAGCCCCTTTCCCAGCTCCGCCTCGCGCACCGAGGACTGGCACCATCTGCGCCTGACGGTGTCCGACGGCGTCGCGACGGTCACGCTGGCCCGGCCGGAGAGACTCAACGCGCTGACCTTCGGCGCCTATGCCGACCTGCGCGATCTGCTCGCCGAGCTGTCCCGCGAGCGTGCGGTGCGCGCCCTGGTCCTCGGCGGCGAGGGGCGCGGCTTCTGCTCGGGCGGCGACGTGGACGACATCATCGGCGCCACCCTCGCGATGAACACCGCCGAGCTCCTCGACTTCAACCGGATGACCGGCCAGGTCGTCCGGGCGATCCGCGAGTGCCCCTTCCCGGTGATCGCCGCGCTGCACGGCGTCGCCGCGGGCGCCGGCGCGGTGCTCGCGCTCGCCGCCGACTTCCGCATCGCCGACCCCTCGGCCCGCTTCGCGTTCCTGTTCACCAAGGTGGGCCTGTCGGGCGGCGACATGGGGGCGGCCTATCTGCTGCCCCGCGTCGTCGGCCTCGGCCACGCCACCCGGCTGCTCATGCTCGGCGAGCCGGTACGTGCTCCCGAGGCCGAACGGATCGGCCTGCTCAGCGAGTTGACGGACGAGGGCCGCGCCGACGAGCGCGCCGCCGAACTCGCCCGCCACCTCGCCGACGGCCCGGCCCTCGCCCACGCCCAGACCAAGGCGCTGCTCACCGCCGAACTCGACATGCCGCTCGCGGCCTCGGTGGAGCTGGACGCGGCGACGCAGGCCCTGCTGATGAACGGCGCGGACTACGCCGAATTCCACGCGGCCTTCACCGAGAAGCGGCCCCCGAAGTGGCAGGGGCGCTAGCGGTGCCGGCCCCCGACGCCGCACGCGCCCCGCTCAGGATCGCCGTGATCGGCGGCGGCCCCGGCGGCCTGTACGCGGCGGCCCTGCTCAAGCGGCTCGACCCGGCCCGCGAGATCACGCTCTGGGAGCGGGGCGCCCGCGACGACACCTTCGGCTTCGGTGTCGTGCTCTCCGACGAGACCCTCGGCGGCATCGAGCACGCCGACCCCGCCGTCTACCAGGCGCTGCGCGCCGAGTTCGTCCGCTGGGACGACATCGACATCGTGCACCGGGGCCACACCCTGACCTCCGGCGGGCACGGCTTCGCCGCCCTCGGCCGGCGCCGGCTCCTGGAGATCCTGCACGAGCGCTGCCACGAACTCGGCGTCGATCTCCGCTTTCGCGCCGAGGCGCCGCCGGCCGCCGAACTCGCCGCCGCCCACGACCTGGTGATCGCCGCCGACGGCGTGCACAGCCCGACCCGCCAGGCGCACGCCGCGCACTTCGCGCCGCGGATCACCCGGCACCGCTGCCGCTACATCTGGCTCGCCGCCGACTTCGCGTTCGACGCCTTCCGCTTCGAGATCGCCGAGACCGGGCACGGCGTGATGCAGCTGCACGGCTACCCCTACGCCGCCGACGCCTCCACGGTCATCGTCGAGATGCGCGAGGAGGTCTGGGAGGCGGCCGGATTCGCCGCGCTCGACGAGCAGGCCTCGGCCGAGAGCTGCGCCAAGATCTTCTCCGACGCCCTCGGCGGGCGGCCCCTGCGCGGCAACAACTCCTCGTGGACCGCCTTCCGCACGGTCGTCAACGAACGCTGGTCGTACGGCAATACGGTGCTGCTCGGCGACGCGGCGCACACCGCCCACTTCTCGATCGGCTCGGGCACCAAGCTCGCCGTGGAGGACGCCCTGGCGCTCGCCGCCTGCATCGAGGAGCAGCCCGATCTGCCCGCGGCCCTCGGCGCGTACGAGCGCGAGCGCCGGCCCGTCGTCGCCTCCACGCAGCGCGCGGCCGCCGCCAGCCTGCGCTGGTTCGAGGACCTCGCGCGCTATCTCGACCAGCCCGCCCGGCAGTTCGCCTTCAACCTCCTCACCCGCAGCCGCCGGGTCACCCACGACAACCTCCGCCTGCGCGACCCCCGCTTCACCGACGCCGTGGAGCGCGAATTCGGCTGCCCGCCGGACACCCCGCCCATGTTCACCCCCTTCCGGCTGCGCGGCCTCGAACTGAAGAACCGCGTCGTGGTCTCGCCCATGGACATGTACTCCGCCGTGGACGGCGTCCCCGGCGACTTCCACCTCGTCCACCTCGGCGCCCGCGCGCTCGGCGGCGCGGGCCTGGTCATGACCGAGATGGTGTGCGTGAGCCCCGAAGGCCGCATCACACCGGGCTGCACCGGCCTCTACACCCCCGAACAGGCCCTCTCCTGGCGGCGGATCGTGGACTTCGTCCACCAGCAGGCCCCCGGCACCGCCTTCGGCGTCCAGCTCGGCCACTCCGGGCGCAAGGGCTCGACCAGGCTGATGTGGGACGGCATGGACCAGCCGCTCGACACCGGCAACTGGCCCCTCGCCGCCGCCTCCCCCATCCCGTACCTGCCCGGTATCAGCCAGGTCCCGCACGCCCTTGACCACGCCGAACTCACCGCGATCCGCGGGCAGTTCACGGCCTCGGCCCGCCGGGCCGCCGACTGCGGCTTCGACCTCCTCGAACTGCACTGCGCCCACGGCTACTTGCTGTCCGGTTTCCTCTCCCCCCTCACCAACCGACGGACGGACGAGTACGGCGGTTCCCTCGCGGCGCGCCTGCGCTTCCCCCTCGAAGTCTTCGACGCGGTGCGCGAGAGCTGGCCCGCCGAGCGGCCCCTGACCGTCCGCCTCTCCGCCACCGACTGGGCCGAGGGCGGCACCACCGCCGAGGACGCCGTCGAGATCGCCCGCGCCTTCGCCGCGCACGGCGCCGACGCCATCGACGTCTCCACCGGCCAGGTCGTCCCCGAGGAGCGCCCCGAGTTCGGCCGCTCCTACCAGACCCCGTACGCCGACCGGATCCGCAACGCGCTGTCCGTGCCCGTTGTCGCGGTGGGCGCCATCTCGTCCTGGGACGACGTCAACTCCCTGCTCCTGGCGGGCCGGACCGACCTGTGCGCGCTGGCCCGCCCGCACCTGTACGACCCGCACTGGACCCTGCACGCCGCCGCCGAGCAGGGCTACACCGGCCCCGGCGCGAGCTGGCCGCTGTCCTACCGCGCGGGCAGCCGCACCCCGCCGACCGGCCGCACGGACGCCCCCCGGCCGCGGCTCAGCCTGAACTGACCTCCCGCCGGGAGGCCGGGCCAGCTACCCCCGGGCGGGCAGCGCACCGCGGACGAAGGCGGCGCCCGCCTCGCGCAGCAGCCGGTGCAGCGCGCCGAAGACTTCGGCGGAGCGGGCACCGGGCCAGTCGCGGGGCAGGAGTTCGGCGGGCAGGCCCGGGTCGGCGTAGGGGAGCCGGCGCCAGGAGTCGAGGGCGAACAGGTAGTCGCGGTAGGCGGCCTCGGCGTCGGCCGCGGTGGCGTCCGGGCGGGACCGCCAGGTGCGCAGCACCGGTTCGTGGCGGCCCAGGAAGTCCTCGTGCTGCTTGGCGATAGCGGGCAGGTCCCACCAGCGGGCGACGGCCTCGGCGGTGGGCGCGAAGCCGAGGTGCTCGCCCCTGAACAGCTCGACGTACGGGGCGAGTTGGAGCCGCTCCAGGGTGTGCCGGGTCTCGTCGTACAGTCGGGCCGGGGCCAGCCACACACCCGGGGCCGCGGTGCCGAAGCCGAGCCCGGCCAGGCGCGAGCGCAGGACGTGCCGCTTGCTGCGCTCGGACTCGGGCACCGAGAACACCGCGAGGACCCAGCCGTCGCCGGCCCCCGTCGGCGGCCGCGCGTAGATGCGCCGGTCGCCGTCGTCCAGGAGCTGGCGGGCGTCGGCCGACAGGGCGTAGCCCGCCGCGCCCGCCGCGGTGGGCCGGGCTTCGAGGAGCCCGCGCCGTTTGAGCCGGGACACCGACGAACGCACGGAGGGGGCGTCCACGCCGACCGCCGCGAGCAACCGGATCAGTTCGGCCACCGCGAGGGAGCCGGAGGTCTCGCGCCCGTAGGCGCCGTACAGGGTCACGATCAGAGATCGGGGAGTGTGCTGCTCGGCCACCCGATCACTCTAGTTCCCGCAGCCGGAAGCGCTGGAGCTTGCCGGTGGGGGTACGCGGCAGGGCGTCCAGGAAGACGATCTCGCGCGGGCACTTGTAGGGCACGAGCTCCCGCTTGACGAAGTCGCGCAGCAGTTCCCCGGTGCCTTCGTCGCGCGGCGCGTTGGGGGTCAACACGCAGTAGGCGACGGCCACTTGGCCGCGCCGCTCGTCGGGGCGCCCGACCACGGCGGCCTCCGTGACGAGCGGATGGCGCAGCAGGGCGTCCTCGACCTCGGGGCCCGCGATGTTGAACCCGGCGGAAATGATCATGTCGTCGGCCCGTGCCACGTACCGGAACCAGCCGTCGCTGTCGCGCACATACGTGTCACCGGTGATGTTCCAGCCGTCGCGGACGTAGACCCGCTGGCGTTCGTCGGCGAGATAGCGGCAGCCGACCGGGCCGCGCACGGCGAGCAGCCCGGGCTCGCCGTCCGGCACCGGCTGCCCCAGGGCGTCGACCACCCGGGCCTGCCAGCCGGGAACGGGCCGCCCGGTGGTGCCGGGCCGGATGTCGTCGTCCGCCGCCGAGATGAAGATGTGCAGGAGTTCCGTGGCGCCGATCCCGTTGATGATGCGCAGCCCGGTGCGCTCCTCCCAGGCCCGCCAGATCGTCTCGGGGAGGTTCTCGCCGGCCGACACACAGCGGCGCAGGGCGCTCAGGTCGTACGCGTCGAGCTGGTCCAGCATCGTGCGGTAGGCGGTCGGCGCGGTGAACAGGACGGACGCCCGGTGCTCGGCCAGGGCGGGCAACAGCTGCTGGGGGCCCGCCTGTTCGAGCAGCAGGGACGATGCGCCGGCCCGCAGCGGGAAGATGACCAGGCCGCCGAGCCCGAAGGTGAAGCCGAGCGGGGGGCTGCCCGCGAAGAGGTCGTCGGGCGTGGCCTTGAGCACCTGCGCGGCGAAGGTGTCGGCGATGGCCAGGACATCGCGGTGGAAGTGCATACAGCCCTTGGGCCGTCCGGTGGTGCCCGAGGTGAACGCGATCAGGGCGACGTCGTCGGCCGAGGTGTCCACCGCCGCGAACCGCTCCGCGGGCGCGTCCTCGACCAGGTTCAGGAGGTCGCCGGGACCGTCGCCGCCGTACGCCGTGATGCCGAGGCCCGGCGCCTCGGCCCGCTCCAGGTCGGCCAGGACGCGGGCGTCGCACAAGGCGTGGCTGATCCGCGCGATCGAGCACATGACGCCCAGCTCGTGGGCGCGCTGCTGGGCCAGTACGGTGACGGCGACCGCGCCCGCCTTCATCACCGCGAGCCAGCACGCGGCCAGCCACGGCGTGGTGGGCCCGCGCAGCAGGACCCGGTTGCCGGGCACCACGCCGAGCGCCCCGGTCAGCACATGGGCGATCCGGTCGACCCGGTCGCGCAGCTCCCGGTAGGTCCAGACCTCGCCCGCGCCGGTGCGGAAGACGGGGCGGTCCGGGCCGAAGCGCTCGATCGTGGTGTCCAGGAGTTCGGCGCCGCAGTTGAGCCGCTCGGGGTAGTGCGGCCCCGGCGGCCCGAGGACCAGGCGCGGCCACTGGTCGGCGGGCGGCAGGTGGTCGCGGGGAAAGGTGTCGGCGTGCGCCGAGTTCTTCAGCTCCATACGGGATCGCCCCCTTGTCGCCTCTGGAGCGTATCGTTTGGATGACGACAGTCAACAGTTCGCGATAGGGCGGTCCCGGTGGTCGTCACGGCCGAGTGGGAGAGTCGGAACCCGAGTCGGAAAGGGGTGGTCATGCCCGGATTCGCGCTGGCGCCGGACCAGCTGGAGTGGTGCGGGGAACTGCGGGTGCTGGCGGGGGCGCGGCTGCGCCCCCTTGCGGACAAGGGTGAGCCAGGCCGGGTGAACCGGCCACTCGTCGAGGCGCTCGGCGAGCACGGTCTGCTGGCCCGGCTCTTCGAGTCCGGCGCGCTCGATCTGTGTCTGATGCGCGAGTCGCTGGCGTACGCGTGCACCGAGGCGGAGACCGCGCTCGCCCTCCAGGGTCTCGGCGCGCACCCGGTCGCCGCGTACGGGACGCCGGCGCAGCGCGAGCGCTGGCTGCCCGGGGTGGCGGCGGGCCGCACGGTCGCCGCCTTCGCGCTGAGCGAGCCGGACGCGGGCTCGGACGCGGCGGCGCTGAGCCTCAACGCCGCCCAGGAGGACGGGGGTTGGCGGCTGACCGGCGAGAAGTGCTGGATCTCCAACGCCCCCGGGGCCGACTTCTACACCGTCTTCGCCCGCACCACGCCGGACGCGGGCGCGCGCGGCGTCACCGCCTTCCTGGTCCCCGCCGACCGTCCGGGCCTGAGCGGCACCCCGCTCGACCTGCTCTGCCCGCACGCCATCGGCAGTCTCGACTTCGACGGCGTCCCGGTGGGCCCGGACGACATCCTGGGGGAGCGGGACCGCGGCTTCACGGTGGCCATGAACACGCTCAACCTGTTCCGGCCCAGCGTCGGCGCGTTCGCCGTCGGCATGGCGCAGGCGGCCCTCGACGCCACCGTCGCCCACACCGCGCAGCGCACCGCGTTCGGCGGCCCCCTCAAGGACCTCCAGGCCGTCGCCCACCGGGTCGCCGACATGGCGACCCGCACCGAGGCCGCCCGGCTCCTGGTCTACGCGGCGGCCGAGGCGTACGACCGGGGGGAGGCGGGCATCGCGCGCGGCTCGGCCATGGCGAAGCTGTTCGCCACCGAGGCGGCGCAGTACGTCGTGGACGCGGCGGTCCAGCTCCACGGGGCCCGCGCGCTGCAACGCGGGCACCTCCTCGAACACCTCTACCGCGAGGTCCGGGCGCCCCGCATCTACGAGGGCGCCAGCGAAGTGCAGCGCACGATCATCGCGAAGGAGCTGTACCGGTGAGCCTGGAGCGAGTGAACCCCGCCCGGCTGTCCCCGGCGACCGGCTTCAGCCACGCCGTCGTCGCCACGGGCTCGCGCCTGGTCTTCCTCGCCGGACAGACCGCGCTGGACGGGGACGGCAAGGTGGTGGGCACCACGCTGCCCGAGCAGTTCCGCACCGCGCTGACCAACCTCCTGGCGGCGCTGGCCGCGGCCGGGGGGACGCCGGCCGATCTGGCCCGGGTCACCGTGTACGCCACGGATGTCGGTGACTACCGGGAGCGGGCCCGCGAACTGGGCTCGATCTGGCGGGAGTTGGCGGGCCGGGACTATCCGGCGATGGCGGTGATCGGCGCGGTGCGGCTGTGGGACGCCGAGGCCCTGGTCGAGCTGGACGGGTTCGCGGTCCTGGAGTAGGTACTGGAGCGGCGAGCCGGTCCGAGGGGGGCCCGGTCCGTGGCGGCGCCGCTCACACCGCGCCCGGCGAGCCGCCCTCCCGCAGGCCTCCCATCCAGTCCTCGATCCCCGCCGCCGACCTCGGCAGCGCGCCGGACATCAGCCGCGCCCCGCTCGGCGTGATCACCAGGTCGTCCTCGATGCGTACGCCGAGACCGCGCAGTTCGGGCGGCAGGGTCTCGTCGTCCGCCTGGAGGTAGAGGCCGGGCTCGACGGTGAGGACCTGGCCCGCCTCCAGCACGCCGTCGAGATAGGTTCCGGCGCGGGCCTTCGCGCAGTCGTGCACGTCCAGGCCGAGCATGTGCCCGCTGCCGCACAGCGTGTAGCGGCGGTGCAGCTCGCCCGCGGCGCTCTTCAACACGCCCCACTCGGCGAGCCCTTCGGCGATCACGTTCATCGCGGCCCGGTGGAAGTCGCGGAAGGCGGCGCCCGGCCGCAGGGCCGCGATGCCCGCGTCCTGCGCCGCCAGGACCAGCTCGTACACCTGGCGCTGGACGGGGGAGAAGCGGCCGGACAGCGGGAGCGTGCGGGTGATGTCGGCCGTGTACAGGGTGTCGGTCTCCACGCCCGCGTCGAGCAGGAGCAGCTCGCGCGGGTCGAGCCGCCCGTCGTTGCGGATCCAGTGCAGCACACAGGCATGGGCCCCGGACGCGGCGATCGTCTCGTACCCGGTGCCGTTGCCCTCGGCGCGGGCCCGCGCCCCGAAGACGCCTTCGAGCAGCCGCTCGCCCCGCGCATGGCCGAGGGCGCGGGGCAGGGCGCGTACGACGTCCTCGAAGCCCGCCGCGGTGTGGTCGACGGCCAGCTGGAGCTGTGCCACTTCCCAGGCGTCCTTGATGAGCCTCAACTCGCTGAGACAGGATGCCAGTTCGGGGTCGACGGCGGCGTTGCGGCCCGGCGGGAGGCCGGCCGGTTCGTCCAGGTGGACGCAGCGGATGCCCGTGAGGCGCTCGGTCTCGGCGAGGTCGGGGCGCCGGCCCACCCAGAACTCGCCGTGGCGGCGGTCGCGGTAGAACGCGTCGTCGCCCTCGCCGCGCGGCGAGCGCGGCCGCGCGTGGAGGACGGCCTCGTGGCCGGAGCCCGAGGGCTCCAGGACCAGGAAGTGCCCCGGCTGGTCCTCGCCGGTGAGGCCGGTCAGCCAGGCGTACGCGCTGTGCGGGCGGAAGCGGTGGTCGCAGTCGTTGGAGCGGACCCTCAACTCACCCGCCGGCACGATCAGTCGCTCGCCCGGGAAGCGCGCGGAAAGGCGTGCCCGGCGGGCTTCCATGACACCGAACCCGGGCACCCGGGTGTCCTCGGGCAGCGGCGTCGGGGCCCAGCCGCCGCTCATGAAGGCGGCCAGCTCGGGGCCGACCGGCAGATCATGGCTGCCGGTGTTGAGGCGTGCGGGGCGCTCGGCCATCGGGTCTCCCGGGGTGAGTGCAGTGCAATTTCACATTACTATGTCACGCTCCACAAGCCGCCGGACAGTCGCCGGCCCCCAACTGGATCCGCCGTCATGGCTGTTGGCGTCGCAGGGCCCCTGGCCGCAACCCTTGTGGGGCGCCACGACACCTCAGTAAAATGTCACACACCACACTAAGGAGTCCTGCCATGCCGTCCACAGCACCCCGGCGCGTCCGCCCCTGGCACGGAATGCTCGTCGCCACCGCGCTGCCCCTGCGCTCCGACCTCTCCGTCGACCTCAACTCCTATGCCCAGCACGTGCGGTGGCTGATCGACAGCGGCTGTGACGGTGTCGTGCCGAACGGCTCGCTCGGCGAATACCAGACCCTGTCCGACGAGGAGCGGGCCCGCGTCCTGCACACCGCCGTCGAGGCGGCCGGCGACGGCGACCGCGTGATGGCGGGCGTCGCGGCCTACGGCAGCGCGGAGTCCCGCCGCTGGGCGGAACAGGCGGCCGACGCGGGCGCGGGCTCGGTGCTGCTGCTCCCGCCGAACGCCTACCGCGCCGACGAGCGCTCGGTGCGCGCCCACTATGCCGAGGTCGCCAGGGCGGGGCTGCCCGTCGTCGCCTACAACAACCCGTACGACACCAAGGTCGACCTGACCCCCGCACTGCTGGCCCAGCTCTACGCCGACGGCAGCATCGTCGCCGTCAAGGAGTTCAGCGGCGATGTCCGACGGGCCTACGAGATCGCCGAACTCGCCCCGGAACTGGACCTGTTGGCGGGCGCCGACGATGTGCTCCTGGAGCTGGCCCTGGCCGGTGCGGTCGGCTGGATCGCCGGGTACCCCAACGCGCTGCCCGTCGCCTGCGCCCAGCTCTACCGGGCCGCCGTCGCCGGTGACCTGGCGACCGCCCGGCCCCTCTACCGCGCGCTGCACCCGCTGCTGCGCTGGGACTCCAAGACCGAGTTCATCCAGGCCATCAAGCTCTCCATGGACCTGGCGGGCCGCCCCGGCGGTCCCGTGCGGCCGCCCCGCCAGCCGCTCACCGCGGACCAGGACGCCGTGGTGCGCGCCGCCACCGAGAAGGCACTCGCCGAAGGCCACAAGTAGCCCGCCAGAAAGGGAAGTCCATGCGGACCCGACACGTCTACCACGCGGTCGACTCGCACACCGAGGGCATGCCGACCCGCGTCATCACCGGCGGCCTGGGCATCATTCCGGGCGCCACCATGGCCGAGCGGCGGCTGTACTTCATGGAGCACCTCGACCACGTCCGTACGCTCCTGATGTACGAGCCGCGCGGCCACGCCTCCATGAGCGGCGCGATCCTCCAGCCGCCGACCCGCCCCGACGCGGACTACGGCGTGCTCTACATCGAGGTCTCCGGCGTGCTCCCGATGTGCGGGCACGGCACGATCGGCGTGGCCACGGTGCTGGTGGAGACCGGCATGGTCGAGGTCGCCGAGCCCGTCACCACCGTGCGTCTGGACACCCCGGCGGGCCTGGTGAGCGTGGACGTACGGGTCGAGGACGGCGAGGCCCGCGCGGTCACCCTGACCAACGTCCCGGCGTTCTGCCTGGCGCTGGACCGCAAGGTGACCGTGCCCGGACTCGGCACGGTCACCTACGACTTGGCCTACGGCGGCAACTTCTACGCCTTCGTCGAACTGGACGCGCTCGGCCTGCCGTTCGCGCGCGAGCGCAAGGACGAGCTGCTCGCCGCCGGGCTCTCGATCATGGACGCCATCAACGCGGCCGAGCCGCCCGTGCACCCCGAGAACCCGGAGATCGCCGGGGTGAAGCACGTCTATCTCGCGGCCCCGGGCTCGGACGCGACGCACTCGCGGCACGCCATGGCCATCCATCCGGGCTGGTTCGACCGCTCGCCGTGCGGCACCGGCACCTCCGCGCGGATGGCGCAGCTGCACGCCCGCGGTGAACTGCCCCTGCACCGCGACTTCACCAACGAGTCGTTCATCGGGACGGAGTTCACCGGCCGGCTCGTCGCCGGAGCGCGAGTCGGCCGGCTTCCCGCGGTGATTCCCACGGTCACCGGGCGGGCCTGGATCACGGGCACGGCCCAGTACTTCCTGGACCCGGCCGACCCGTTCCCGGCGGGGTTCCTGCTGTGACCGGAAGGGTCGGTCAGGGGCGTTCGGTGAGGTAGCCGCCCATCGACGTGAAGTACTCGGCCGCCGGCAGTTCCCGGCCGTCCTCGGTCCGTACCCGGGTGACGGCCAGGCCGTGGTTGCGGCCGGTGCGGGCGTCGGCCCCGGCGACGATCACCACGCCGTCGCCCTCGCGGTAGAAGATCCGGCCCGGGGTGCCGCCGTACCGGCCCTCGGACACGACGGCGGTGAGCACCTCCAGGCGCCTGCCCCGGTGGAAGGTGAAGGCCGCCGGGTACGGGGCGGACTGGGCGCGCACCAGGCGCTCCAAGTCCTCGGCGGACCAGGACCAGTTGATCCGGATGTCCTCCTCGGCCCGCTTGTGGAAGAAGGTGGCCTGCGACCGGTCCTGCTTCGTGAACTCGGCGCGGCCCGAGGCGATCAGGTCGAGGGCGCCGACGGTGACCGGGGCGATGAGGTCGACCGTCTTGTGGAACAGGTCGGTCGCGGTGTCCGTCGGACCGACGGCGACCGACTCCTGCCGCACGATGTCCCCGGCGTCGAGGACCTCGTCCATCATGTGCGCGGTGACCCCGACTTCGGATTCGCCGTTGATGAGCGCCCAGATCAGCGGCGAGAAGCCGGCGTACTTGGGCAGCAGCGAGTCGTGCACGTTGAGGGTGCCGTGCGGGGGCAGGGTGTAGATGCGCGGCGGTATCCAGGTGCGCCAGTTGTTGGCGACGATGATGTCCGGGTCCGCCTCCTTGAGCAGCTGGAACAGCTCCTCGTCGTCGGGGCGGTTGCGGATGACGACCGGAACGCCGTGTTCTTCGGCGAGTTCGGCGACCGAGTCGCTCCAGATCTTCTCGTAGGCGTGCTCGCTCCGGGGGTGGGTCACGACCATCACGACGTCGTGCTCGGAGTCCAGGAGCGCCTTCAGGGTGCGATGGCCCCAGGTCTGATAGCCGAACATGACGACCCGCATCGGGGTTCCTCCTCAGAAGAGCGAAACAATCAGGGGCAAGTAAAGCAAGGCTTACCTAACATCGCAACGAGGCCGATTCCGGGGCCGATTGACCCGGAGGTGGGCCCCGTGCCCCTTTTGTCCGGTCGACAGCTTCGCCGACATCAGGTTAGCCTCACCTAAGTTCCACTCGGCTGCCGGTCACCGGTGCGCCTGGACTCCCCCTTTTCCTCACCTCCGACACGACGCCTCACCGGCGGCTGTCCCGCACGAACGGGAGTGACATGTCACAGGCTCTTCCTGGCGACGCACCAGTGATCCACGATCTGATCGGCATCGGCTTCGGCCCGTCGAACGTGGCCATGGCGATCGCGCTGAGCGAGCACAACGCGCGCGTCGGGAGGCAGGAGGCGGTCACCGCTCACTTCTTCGAGCAGCAGCCGGGCTTCGGATGGCACCGGGGGATGCTCATCGACGACGCGACGATGCAAGTGTCCTTCATGAAGGACCTGGTGACGCTGCGGAACCCGACCAGTGAGTACAGCTTCCTCTGCTACTTGCAGAGCAAGGGACGCCTGATCGACTTCGTCAACCACAAGAACCTCTTCCCGCTCCGGGTCGAGTTCCACGACTACTTCGAGTGGGCCGCGGCCAAGGTCGACGACCTGGTCTCCTACGGCCACCAGGTCGTCTCCGTCGAACCCGTCGTGCGCGACGGCGTGGTGGAGTACGTCGACGTGACGGCCCGGTCCGGCGGCGAGGTCGTCACGCACCGCGCCCGCAATCTCATCGTCGGCACCGGACTGCGCCCGGTCATGCCCGAGGGCGTCGAGCGGACCGACCGGGTCTGGCACAACTCCGACCTCCTGAAGAAGATCGACGCCCTGGAGGGCACCGACCCCCGGCGATTCGTCGTCGTCGGCGCCGGCCAGAGCGCCGCCGAGAACGTCGCCTATCTGCACCGCCGCTTCCCCGAGGCCGAGATCTGCGCGGTCTTCTCGCGCTACGGCTACAGCCCGGCGGACGACAGCAGCTTCGCCAACCGCATCTTCGACCCGCAGGCCGTCGACGAGTACTTCACGGCGCCGGAGGACGTCAAGCGCCGGCTGATGGGCTACCACGGGAACACCAACTACTCCGTGGTGGACATCGACCTCATCGACGACCTGTACCGGCAGGCGTACCAGGAGAAGGTCCTCGGGGCCGAGCGGCTGCGGTTCCTGAACATCTCGCGCCTCACCGGCGTGGCGGAGACCCCCGACGGGGTCCGCGCCACCGTCACGTCCCTGGTCACCGGCGAGGAGAGCGTGGTGGACGCCGACGTCGTCGTGTGCGCCACCGGATATCTCCAGGCCGACGGCCTGGGCCTGCTCGGCGAGGTGGCCGATCGGTGCCACCGCGACGAGCAGGGGCGCGTCCGTGTCGAGCGCGACTACCGGGTGGCGACCGACCCCGCGGTGCGCTGCGGCATCTACCTCCAGGGCGGCACCGAGCACACCCACGGGATCACCTCGTCCCTGCTGTCCAACACCGCGATACGCGTCGGCGAGATCCTGGACTCGATCCTCGACCGCGACCTCGCGGAAGCCGTCGGCGGGGCGCGGCCCGTGGCCGGAGCGTCCGGCGGCGTGCCCCAGCCGGCCCGCTGACCGGACCTCCCCAACCGTTGCCGTGCCCGGCGGTGTGTTCCCCACCGCCGGGCACGGCACCGGTGTGTACGCACCCCGTATGAGAAAGGAACGCCCGTGCCCCCACGTACGCGCCGCCAAGCCGCCGGCCCGGCCACCGGCAGGGACGAGGTGCCCGAGCGGCCCGGCGTCCGCGTCGGCCAGGACACAACTGCCGTGGCTGCCCAGCCGGTTGGGCGATCGCCCCTGGCCGGGATCGTCGGGGTCCGGCGCCGGCGCATCGTGGGCCTGGCCGTCGTCGTCGCGGTCCTCGTGGCCGCCTCGGTGGTCTCCATCGCCGTGGGCGCACGCGCGTTGAGCCCGGCCGAGGTGTGGCACGGGCTGTTCTCGGGAGCGGACGCCGACCAGAAGGCCACCGACATCCGGCTCATCGTGCAGACCGTGCGGATACCCCGCACGGTGCTCGCCGTCGTGGCGGGCATCGCGCTGGGCGTCGGCGGCGCGCTGATCCAGGGGTTCACCCGCAACCCCATCGCCGACACCGGCCTGTTGGGGGTCAACACCGGCGCCTCGTTCGCCGTCGTCACGGCGATCTCCCTGCTCGGGCTCACCGACCCGTTCCAGTACCTCTGGTTCGCCTTCCTGGGGGCCGCGCTCGCCGGTGTCGTCGTGTTCGGGCTCTCCAGCATCGGCCGGGGCGCCGGGAATCCGCTGACGCTCGCCCTGGCCGGGCAGGGCGTCACGGTGTTCCTGGCGGCGATGACGACCGCGGTCGCCCTGTCGGACAAGGCGGCCCTGAACGCCCTGCGGTTCTGGAACGCCGGCTCGGTGGCCGGAGTTCCGTTCCGCGTCATCTGGCCGGTGACCGCCTTCGTCGTGGTCGGTCTCGTGCTGGCCCTGGCCGTGCTGCCCTCCGTGAACCTGCTCAACCTGGGCGACGACGTGGCGCGCGGCCTCGGCGTGAACATCGCCCTCATCCGGACCGTCGGGATCCTCGCCATCACCCTGCTCGCGGGCGCGGCCACCGCGGCGTGCGGGCCCATCGCCTTCCTCGGGCTCATGGTGGCCCACGTGGCCCGGTACCTGGCCGGGCCCGACTACCGCTGGCTGGTGCCGTACGCGGGTCTGCTCGGCGCGGTCGTCCTGCTGGTCTGCGACATCGTGGGACGCGTCGTGGTGCGCCCGGGCGAGCTGGACGCCGGCGTCCTCGTCGCCCTCCTGGGTGCCCCGTTCTTCGCGGCCCTGGTCCTGCGAGGAAAGTTCAAGAGCGCATGAACACACAACAGCGCATGGACACAACCGCGGTGAAGCCGGCGGTGACGCCGGGAGTGCGGCTCGGCCGCATCTCGTTCGTCTGGCGGCCCCGGGTCGCGCTGGTCACGCTGCTCCTCGCGGCGGCGGCGTTCCTGGTCTTCTGCGTCTCCATCGCCGTGGGGGACTTCCCCATCGGGCTGCCCAAGGTCGTCGCCTCGCTCTTCGGCGGGGGCGAGCAGGTGGACCGGTTCGTGATCATGGACCTGCGGATGCCGCGGGCCCTGGCCGGGCTGGTCGTGGGGATCGCGCTCGGCGTGTCCGGAGCACTCACTCAGTCCATCGCCCGCAATCCGCTGGCCAGTCCGGACATCCTGGGCATCACCGGCGGTGCGAGTGCCGTCGCGGTGGGCCTGGTGACGGTGTCGGGCGGAGCCGCGAGCGCGGTGACCGGGTCCCTCGGGCTGTCCGGGGCGGCGCTCGCCGGCGGGCTGCTCACCGGCCTCCTGGTGTACTTCCTGGCGTGGCGGCGCGGAGTCGACGGCTTCCGGCTCATCCTCATCGGCATCTCGGTCAGCGCCGTCGCGCAGGCGATCACGACCTGGCTCCTGGTCACCGCCGACATCAAGGACGTGGCGCGGGCCCAGGCGTGGCTGGTCGGCTCGTTGGACAACCGGTCCTGGAGCGAGGTGGGGGTGGCCCTGTGGGGGACCCTCGCCGTGCTGGCCGTCGTGGCGTGCGTCGCCTTCCAGTTCAAGCCCCTGCACTTCGGCGACGACGTGGCCGCGGGTCTCGGCGTCCGGTACTCCCTGGTACGCGCGGTCCTGTTGCTGTGCGCGGTGCTGCTCGCCGGGTTCGCGGTGAGCGCGGCGGGTCCGGTGCCGTTCGTGGCCATGGTGGCCCCGCAGGTGGCGATGCGCCTGACGCGGCATCCGACACCGCCGGTGGTGGCCTCGGGCACGGTGGGGGCGCTGCTGTTGATCGGCTCGGACCTCGTCGCGCGCACCGCGCTGCCGATCACCCTGCCGGTCGGCGTGGTCACCGCCGCGATCGGCGGGCCCTTCCTCATCCACCTCCTGGTGCGGGCCAACCGCCGCTAGATGGTAGAAAGGTTAGGCAAGCCTAATTAGAGGGGGAGTCATGGCCGTTGAGTACATCACCGCGATCGAGCCCGGGGTTGCCGCCGTACCGCGTCTCGCGGCCAGGGGCGTCACCGTCGGGTACGGCGACCGGACCGTCATCGACGCCCTCGACGTGACGATCCCGCCGGGCGTGGTGACCACGATCATCGGGCCCAACGGGTGTGGGAAGTCGACCCTGTTGAGGACCCTGACGCGCCTTCTCAAGCCCACCTCGGGATCGGTCGTCCTGGACGGTGAGGACATCGCCCGGCTGAAGACCCGGGACGTGGCCAGGAAGCTCGGACTGCTGCCGCAGTCGCCGGTGGCGCCGGAGGGCCTGACCGTGGCCGACCTGGTCGCCAGGGGCCGCCACCCGCACCAGAGCTGGCTGCGCCAGTGGTCCTCCGACGACGTCTCCGTCGTCGAGCGCGCATTGGCCCTCACCGGCGTCTCCGACCTGGCCGACCGCCCGGTCGACTCGCTCTCCGGGGGGCAGCGCCAGCGCGCCTGGATCTCGATGACGCTGGCTCAGGGCACCGACCTGCTGCTGCTCGACGAGCCCACCACCTACCTGGACCTGGCACACGCCATCGACGTGCTCGACCTGGTGGACGACCTGCACGAGTCGGGCTGCACGGTCGTCATGGTGCTGCACGACCTGAACCTGGCCACGCGCTACAGCGACAACCTCATCGTGATGAAGGCGGGTTCCGTCCTCGCGCAGGGCCACCCGCGGGACGTGGTGACCCCCGAGCTGCTCCACGAGGCATTCGGCCTGCGGGCTCAGGTGGTTGAGGATCCGGTGGGCGACCGGCCGCTGATCGTGCCGATCGGCCGCACCCATGTGCCGGGTCTGGCCGACTGACGTCCACCCTTCCCTAGACTTAGGCTAGGCTTACCTTACTTAGGTAGGTCAAGGTCTCCCTGCCCCGCTGTGGGGCCGCGGTGGACCGTACGAAAGCAAGGGATTCCGGATGCTCCTCGACCGAACGACCCGTATGAAGTCCTGGCGGCGGCTGGCGGCGACCGTGTCCGTCGCGGCCCTCGGCGCGGGGGTGCTGGCGGGCTGCGGTTCCGATGCGAAGGACAAGAGCGCGGGGGACGGCTCCAACACCCCCGCCGCCTCCGGTGCGTTCCCGGTCACCGTGGAGCACGCGTTCGGATCCACGAAGGTCGACAAGGCGCCCAAGCGGGTCGTGACCGTCGGCTACACCGACGACCAGGACGTCCTCGCGCTCGGCGTCAAGCCCGTCGGCATGGTCGACCAGTACCCCAACCCGGCCGGCCGGAGCCCCGACATCAACACGCAGTGGCCCTGGGTGAAGGACCAGTGGGGGAGCACCAAGCCCGACGTCATCATGAACAACGGTGACGCCGGCCCCAACTTCGAGAAGATCGCGGCCCTGCGGCCCGACCTGATCGTCGCGGTCTACTCCGAGATCGACAAGACCGCCTACGACAAGCTCTCCAAGATCGCCCCGACGGTCGCCCGTACGAAGACCGAGAAGGAGCCGTTCAGCGCTCCGTGGCAGGACAACGCCCTCCACATCGCCAAGGCGCTCGGCAAGGCCGACGAGGGCAAGCAGCTGGTCCAGGGCATCCAGGACAAGCTCGCCGGGGTCAAGAAGGCGCACCCCGAGTTCGCCAACCAGACCGCTGTCGCCCTGTCCTGGTACAAGAACTCGGTCACGCCGTTCACCACCAAGGACGTACGCGGCCAGCTCCTGAGCGGCATGGGCTTCAAGGGCCAGACCGGGATCGACAAGATCGCCGGGTCCGACTTCTCCACGCAGCTCTCCCCGGAGCGCATGGACCTGGTCGACGTGGACCGTGTCTTCGCCATCAACGACAAGGCCGACACCGAAGCGCTCAAGAAGGACAAGCTCTTCTCCAACCTGAAGGTCGCCAAGGCCAACAAGGTCTCCTACCTGCTCGACAGCGAGGGCCCGGCGGCCGGCGCGGCGATGTCGCAGGCGACCCTGCTCTCCCTGCCGTACGCGATCGACCAGCTCGTCAAGTCGGTCGGCTAGGCGTGAGCGCCACCGACACCCGCCCCGCCCCGGCCACCTTGCGCACGACGGGCGGCCGTGAGGCGGCCCGGTGGGTCGTGGCCAACTGCCGCGACATGCCCTGGCTGACGGCCGCCACCGTGTTCAGCACGGTGGCGGGGGCGGCGCTCCAGATGCTCCCGGTACTCCTGCTCGGCCGGGTGGTCGACGGAGTGGTCGGGGGGCAGCCGCGCTCGGCCCTGGTCACGACGGGGGTGGTGATGGTGGCCGCCGCGCTCCTCGGCGCGGCGGCCACCGCCGCGTCCACCTATCTGATCGGCCGGCTCGGCGCCGATCTCCTCGCCCAGCTGCGCGAAGGCGCCGTCCGGGCCGTCCTCGGGATGCCCATCGCCCGGGTCGAACAGGTGGGCCGCGGCGATGTCCTGTCCCGGGTCGGCGACGATGTCGCGGTCCTGTCCAAGGGCATCCGTTCGGCCATCCCCACGGTGTTCTCGGCGGGCATCCTGGTGGCCGTCGCCACCCTCGGCATGTTCGGGCTCGACTGGCGCCTCGGCCTCGCGGGCGCGTGCGCCCTGCCCGCCTACGCGCTCGCCCTGCGCTGGTACCTGCCGCGCTCGGCCCCGCTCTACCGCAGACAGCGGCTCGCCCAGGCCGATCGCGCCCAGGCGCTGATCAGCGGCCTGAACGGCATCGACACGGTGCGGGCGTACCGCCTGGAGGGTGCGTTCCGCGAGAAGGTGGCCGACGACTCGCAGCGGGTACGGGACTACGGGATCGAGGTGTTCCGCTTCTTCGGCCGGTTCGTCGGCCGGGAGAACCGGGCCGAGTTCATCGGCCTGGTGCTGATCCTCGTGGTGGGCTTCGCCCTCCTGGAGACCGGTTCCGCGAGCCTCGGTGACGTATCGGCGGCCCCGCTGGTGTTCCACCGCCTGTTCACCCCGCTCGGCGCGATCATGTTCACGTTCGACGAGGCGCAGAAGTCGGGCGCGAGCCTGACCCGGCTCGTCGGAGTGCTGACCGAACCGGCGGCCCAGCGGCTCGTGGGGGAGGCCAACTCCCCTTCGCGGCAGGGAGCTTCGTATCCGGTGACGGTGGAGGGTCTGACGTTCTCCTATCCCGGCAGCGATGAACCGGTGCTGCGGGACGTCGGGTTGACGATCCCGGCGGGCGGCTCCCTGGCCCTGGTGGGGGCGACCGGCGCGGGCAAGACGACGCTGGCCGCGCTCATCGCCGGCATCGAGACCCCGGGGTCCGGTTCGGTGCGGATCGGCTCGACCGATCTCGCCGAGCTGGACGAGGTCGGGGCGCGGGCGCTGGTGAGCGTCCTGACCCAGGAGACCCATGTCTTCTCCGGGCCGCTCGCCGACGACCTGAGGCTCGCCGCTCCGGCGGCGAGCGACGCCGAACTCCTCGAAGCGCTGCGCACGGTGGGTGCCGACGGATGGGTCGAAGCGCTCCCCGACGGCCTCTACACGACGGTCGGCGAGGGCGGTGAGCGCCTGGACGGCATGAAGGTCGCCCATGTGGCCCTCGCCCGGCTCGTGTTGGGCCGGGCGCCGGTGGTGGTGCTCGACGAGTCGACCGCCGAGGCGGGCAGCGAGGGTGCCGCCGAACTGGAGCGGGCGGTCCAGGCGGCCTGTGCGGGCCGCACCACGCTGTTCGTGGCCCACCGTCTGACCCAGGCGATGGCCGCCGACCGGATCGCCGTCCTGGATGCGGGACAGGTCGTGGAGCTGGGCACACACGACGAGTTGGTGGCTCTGGGCGGCCGTTACGCGCGGCTCTGGCGGGCCTGGAGGGAGGGTAGTTAGGTAACCCTAATTTAGGTTAGGGTTACCTTCGTGCCTTGGAAGGGTGTTGAGTCTTCGATGATGGAACCGAGCGCTCGTCTCGTGCTGTTCTCTCCCACGCGGCTGGCCGATGCGCGCCGGCGCCTGGGCGGCCACTCCGACCGGACCGTCGCCGAGGCGGCCGCCATCGGCCTCGCCCACTGGGCGTCGGGCCGGAGCCCGGACGGCATCGACCTGACGCCCGGCACCCTGTTCGCGGACGTCCTCGGCTGGGTCGACAACGGCGGTACCGCGAGCGGTGGTTGGCAGGTCGGCGAAGCCGCCCCGGACGGCATCCGCATCACCGTGCCCGACGGCGTCGACGTGTCCGACGCGCAGCGCGCGCTCGACGACCTGGCCGACTTCCCGGACCGGCCCCTCGGCACCATCGCCCCCTGCGGTGCGCCGGAGCGCCTGGCCGCGCTGGCCGAGTGGAACGACACCGGGGCCGACCGGGTCCGCCCGACCGTCGTGGAGATGTTCCGCGAGCAGGTGCGGCTCAGGCCGGACGCGGTCGCCATCGTGGACGAGCACCGCTCGCTGACCTACCGCGAGGCGGCCGAGAAGTCGGCCCAACTGGCCCACCGCATCAGGGGACTCGGGCTCGGCGCCGAGCAGGTCGTCGGCATCTCGCTCGGCCGCTCGGCCGAGATGGTGGTCGGCCTGCTCGGCGTGCTCCAGGCCGGCTGTGCGTTCGTGCCGCTCGATCCCCAGTGGCCGGCCGCACGCCGCGCCGTCGTCATCGACGACGCGCGGGTCGCGGTCCAGCTCAACGGCTCCGGCGAGCACGACCCGGCCGAACCGGCCGCCGTCGCCGTCGACCTCGACGACTGGCAGCACGGCTCCCACCCCGTCGACTGCCCCCAAGTCGCCTTCCACGGCGATGCGTTGGCCTACGTGATCTTCACGTCCGGCTCGACCGGCCGGCCCAAGGGCGCCATGATCCGGCACGAGGCGATCAGCGAGCGCCTGCTGTGGCAGGTCGAGGAGATCCTGCACTTCGGCCACGACGACGCCTCCCTCTTCAAGGCGCCGCTGTCCTTCGACATATCCATCAACGAGATCTTCCTGCCGCTGGTGTGCGGAGCCCGCCTCGTGATCCTGCGCCCCGGCGGCGAGCGCGACCCGCACCACATGCTGAGCGTGATCGCCGAGCAGCGCGTCACCTTCACCTACCTCGTGTCGTCCATGCTCGATGTCCTCCTGGAGATCGCGGGCGACTCCGGGCGCCTGGACAGCCTGCGGCACGTGTGGTGCGGCGGCGAGGTGCTCACCCCCGAGCTGTACGAGCGGTTCCGCACCCGGCTCGGCATCCCCATGTACCACGGCTACGGCCCGGCCGAGACGACCATCGGCGTCTCCCACGTCATCTACCGGGGCGAGGCGGAACGCCTGTCCACCTCCATCGGCCGGGCCAACCCCAACACCCAGCTCTACGTCCTGGACGACGAGCTGCGCCCGGTCCCCACCGGCGTCGGCGGCGAACTCTACGTGGGCGGCTTCCTGCTGGGGCGCGGCTATGTGGGCGCGCCGGGCCTGACCGCCGCACGGTTCGTGGCCAACCCCTTCGCGGACGACGGGTCGCGGCTCTACCGCACCGGCGACCTGGCCCGCTACGCCCCCGACGGCTCCCTCGACTTCCTGGGCCGGGCCGACAACCAGGTCAAGATCCGCGGCATGCGGCTCGAACTCGAAGACGTCGAGGCCGGTCTGGCCGAGCACCCCGAGGTGCGGCACACCTGTGTCGTCGCCAAGAAGAACAGCGCGGGCGGCACCTACCTCGTCGGGTACGTGATCCCGGCCGCCGGCCACGAAGGGCTGCGGGCGGACGAGGTCAGGGACTGGGCCGCCGGCCACCTGGTGGAGTACATGGTGCCCGCCCATGTCGTCGTGATGCGGGAGTTCCCGCTCACCGCCAACGGCAAGCTGGACCGGCGCGCGCTGCCCGAGCCCGAGATCGTGACGGGCTCCTTCGTGCGGCCCGCCACCGACGACGAGCGAATTGTGTGCCAGGCCGTCGCCGCCGTCCTGCGCCTCGACGAAGTCGGCGTCGACCAGGACTTCTTCCAGCTCGGCGGGGACAGCATCCTCGCGATCTCGCTGCTGAGCGCGCTGCGCGAGGCGGGTCTCTACGTCAGCGCGGGCCAGATCTTCGCCAACAGCGTGCTCGGCGCGCTGGCGGCGGTCGCGAGCCGCGAGGACACGACCGGGGTGGACCACGGCGACATCGCCACCGGCCCGGTCACCGGCTCGCCCATCGTCCAGTGGCTCGGCGAGAACACCGACGCCATCGACGGCTTCGTCCAGTCGGTCGTCCTGAACACCCCGGCGGACCTCACCGCCGACACCCTCGGCGCCGTGCTCGGCGCCGTCGTGGCCCGCCACGACATGCTGCGCGCCCGGCTGGTGCGCGGGGACCGCTGGAGCTTCGACATCCCCGAGGCCGGCCAGGACACGGCCGACTGGCAGCAGAGCGATCTGCCGCTCGACGCCTGCGTGGCCCTCGCCACCGAAGGACTCGACCCGGACAACGGCGTGATGCTGCGGGCCGTCTGGCGCCGCGAGGCCCGCCAACTCGTCGTCGTCATCCACCACGTGGTGATCGACGGAGTGTCCTGGCGCGTCCTGATGGACGACCTGGCCACGGCCTGGCGCCGGGCGTCCGCGGGCGAAACGGTCGAACTGCCGCCCGTGGGAACGTCGTTCAGGCGCTGGACCCAGCTCCTTCAGAGCGCGGACTTCACCGCGGACCGTGCCCACTTCGAGCGCCCCCTGCCGGGGCCGGACGCGCCGCTGGGCAGGCGCGCGCCGTCGGCGGCGGACACCGTGGAGCGGGAACGGCAGCGGACCTTCACGGTCGGCCCCGAGCTCACGGCCGCGCTGCTCGGCGAGGTCCCGGCGAGGTTCCACGCGGGCGTCAACGACGTCCTGCTGACCGCGCTCGCCGTCACCCTCGCCCGCCTGCGCCGCGACCGGGGGCAGAACCAGACCTTCGCGCACATCGAACTGGAGGGCCACGGGCGCGAAGCCCGCCACGTGGCGGCCGCCGCCGGTGTCGAGCCGGACCTCTCGCGCACCGTCGGCTGGTTCACCACCCTGTTCCCGGTCACCGTGGACCCCGGCACGGCGGACGACTTCACCGACCCCCGCTACCTCGCCGCCGCGCTCAAGGCCGTCAAGGAGGACCTCGCCCGCGTACCGGGCAACGGCCTCTCGTACGGCGCCCTGCGCCACCTCGCCGACGCGTCCTTCACCGCCCCCGCACCCCAGGTCCTCTTCAACTACCTGGGCCGGTTCGACGCGGGCGCCGCCGGAGACTGGCAACTGGCCGCTACCACGGGGCAGTTGGGGGAGAAGCGCGACCCGAGGATGCGCCTGCCGCGCGCCCTGGAGTTCAACGCGATCGCCGAACCCGCCGCCAGTGGCGCCTACGAACTCGTCACCACCGTCTCCTGGCCCGACGGGATGTTCACCGACGAGGACATGGAGACGCTCGGCGCGTACTTCCGCGGCGCCCTCGCCGGACTCGCCGCGCTCGACCAGGGCGGCCACTCGCCGAGCGACTTCCCGCTGGTGCGCCTGACCCAGGCCGACGTCGACGAACTGGACGGCCCCGGGCTGCGCGACATCCTGCCGCTGACCCCGCTCCAGGAGGGCCTGTACTTCCACTCGGTCTTCGACGACGACTCCGCGGGCAACTACGTGGAGCAGCAACTCCTCACGCTGGAAGGCGAGTTGGACGCCGACCGGCTCAAGGCGGCGGCGACCCGGCTCTTCACCCTGTACCCGAACCTGGCCGCGCGGTTCACCGCGCCGGCCGACGGCCGCGTCGTCTCCGTCCTGGAAGGCGCCGTCGAGGCGCCCTTCACCACCATCGAGCGCCCCGGCATCACCGACGCGGAGATCCGCGAACACGCCGAGCGCGACCGCAGGGCCGGCTTCGACCTGGCCACCGGCCCGCTGATGCGTTTCACGCTGTTCCGCGACCCGGAATCGGGCCGCGCCGTCCTGGTGCAGACCGTGCACCACCTCATCGCCGACGGCTGGTCGGTGCCGCCGATGCTGCGCGCCCTGCTCGCCGAGTACCACGCGCCGGGGACCGTATATCCGGCGGGCGGCTTCGCGGACTACGTCGGCTGGCTCGCCGGGCGGGACGCCGACGAGAGCGACCGGGTGTGGGCCGGCGAGCTGGCCGGACTTCCCGGCCCCTCCCTCGTGGCCAAGGAGCACACCCCCTCCGGCCGCTTCGCCGACACCCTCGTGGAGCCGGCCGACGGCCTCGACGCGGCCGTCCGGGCGGCCGGTGTGACGCTGAGCGTGGCCGTGCACAGCGCCTGGGCGCTGACCCTGGGCGACATCCTGAAGTCCGCGGACGTGGTGTTCGGCTCCACCGTCTCCGGCCGCGACGCCGACGTGCCCGGCATCGGTGACATGGTCGGCCTGTTCATCAACACCGTTCCCCTGCGCGCCCGTTGGGGCGCAGGGACCACGGCGCGCGAGCTGCTCGCCGCGGTGCGCGAACACCAGGGCGCGGTCCTGCCGCACCAGCACGTCTCGCTCGCCCGGATCGGCCGCCAGGCAGGCGTCGGCCCCCTCTTCGACACCCTCGTGGTGTTCGATGTGGCGACCGACGTCACCGCCCTGCGCAGCCCCGGCGACACCCTCGCCGTCACCGGACTCGTCAACGAGGGAGCCCCGCACTACCCGCTGACGCTGGTCGTGGAGCGCGCCCTGGACGGGCGCCCCCGCTTCAACCTGATCTACGACGCCGAACTGCTGCGGGAGAGCAGCGCACAGGACATCCTGCGCCGCTTCTCCGGCACCCTCACCGCCCTCCTGGGCCGGCCCGACGCCCCGGTCGCCGCCCTGGTGCCCCAGGCGGCCGAGACCCCGGCGCCGATCACCCCCGCCACCCTCGGCGCCCTCTTCGACGCCGCGGCGCGCCGCGACCCGGCCGCCACCGCCGTCACCCAGTGCGCCCTCGACGGCACCACCCGCTCCCTGACCTACGGTGAACTGGCCTCGGCCAAGGACGAGTTGGCCGCCACTCTGCGCGCGGCCGGGGTCCGGCCCGGCCGGCGGGTCGCCGTCGCGGTCCCGCGCACCATCGAGCAGGTCGTCGCCCTCGTCGCGATCGTCAGCGCGGGCGGCGCGTACGTACCGCTCGACACGGCGTACCCGGACGAGCGCCTCGCCTACGTCCTCGCCGACGCGGCGCCCCAGGTCGTCCTCGTCGACCCGGAGCAGCGGGAGCGCTTCACGGCGCTCCTGGCGAAGGCCGGCGTCCCGGCCCGGGTCCTCGTGCAGGGCGACGAACCGCCGCAGGACGCCGCGGGGACGCAGGCCCCGGCAGCCCCCGTCACCTGGCACGACCCCGCGTACGTGATCTACACCTCCGGCTCGACCGGCCGGCCCAAGGGCGTCGTCGTCCCGCACTCCAGTGTGGTGACCCTGCTCGCCAACACCCGGCCGGACATGGACTTCGGCCCGGCCGACGTGTGGGTGCAGTTCCACTCGTACTCCTTCGACTTCGCGGTCTGGGAGCTGTGGGGCGCCCTGGTCCACGGCGGCGAACTCCTCGTCCCCGACTACGGGTTGACGCGCTCCCCGGTCGACTTCCGCCGTCTCGTCCACGAGCGCGGGGTGACCGTCCTCAACCAGACCCCCTCGGCCTTCTACCAGTTCATCGAGGCCGACCGGCTCGCGTCCGAGCCCCTCAGGCGGCTGCGCCGCGTCGTCTTCGGCGGCGAGGCCCTCGACCTCGGGCGGCTGCGCGGCTGGGTCGAGCGCTACGGCACCGGCACGCCCGAGCTGGTCAACATGTACGGGATCACCGAGACCACCGTGCATGTGACCCACCGGGTGCTGACCGACGACGACTTCGGACCCGGCGACGACGTCAGCCCCATCGGCGGCGCCCTGCCCGGCCTGGTCACCCATCTGCTCGACGACCGGCTCGCTCCGGTGCCGCCGGGCCAGGAGGGCGCCATCTATGTCGCCGGCGACCAGGTGTCGCTCGGCTACCTGGGCCGGCCGGGACTGACCGCCGGCCGGTTCGTCGCGAACCCGTTCACCAACGACGGCACCCGGATGTACCACACGGGCGACCTCGCCCGCCGCACCCTGGACGGGGAGCTGGAGTTCACCGGCCGCGCCGACGACCAGGTCCAGCTCAAGGGCTTCCGCATCGAGCTCGGCGAGGTCGAATCCGCGATCCGTGACCTGCCGGGCGTCACCGACGTGGCCGTCACCGTCGCGGACAGCGGCGACCACCTGGTCGCGCACGTCGTGGGCGAGGTGCCCGGCACACTCTCCGCGCTCCTCGCGGACAAGCTGCCCGTGCACATGGTGCCGGGCCGGGTCCTGCCGGTGGACGCGCTGCCGCTGACCGTCAACGGCAAGCTCGACCGCAAGGCCCTGATCGCGCGGGCCGCACACGACGAGACCCCCGCCGCCGTCACCGACTCCGCCCTCTCCTCGCTCGTCGCGCTCTTCGCCGAGACGCTCAACCACCCGGACGCGGACGCCGACACCGACTTCTTCGGCGCCGGCGGCGACAGCATCGTCGCCATCACCGTGGTCAACCGGGCCCGGGCGCTCGGCCTGCCGATCGCGCCCCGCGACGTGTTCCTGCACAAGACCCCGCGGGCGCTCGCCGCACTCCTCGCCACCCGCGCCCCGCGGACCCCCGCGGCCCCGCCCGCCGCCGGGCCCGCGCCCCGCGAGGACGGCCCGCTGCCGGCCACCCCGATCATCCTGCGCCAGCGCGAACTGGGCGGCTCCCTGGATCGGTTCGCCCAGGCGCGGACGCTGGAGGTGGCCGAAGGCACCCCGCCCGCCGCCATCGAGCGCGCCGCCTCCGCGCTGCTCGCCGCCCACCCCGCCCTGCGGATGCGGCTGACCACCGAACACGGCGTGTGGTCCCTGGCGACCGAACCCGCCCGCGAGGCCGTCCTGCTGCGCCCGGACACGGCGGACGCCGAGGCCGCCGCGAACGAGGCCGCGGGATCGCTCGACCCGGAGGCGGGCAACGTCGCCGCGTTCTCCTGGCTCGCAGGGAGGAGCACCCTGGTGCTCACCGTGCACCACATCGCGGTGGACGCGGTGTCCTGGCTGATCCTGCTCGACGACCTGGCCGCCGCCCTGCGCGGAGAGGCGCTCGCCCCGGCGACCACGTCCTACGCCCAGTACGCCGAGGCGCTGACCCTGCGCTCCGCCGTCGACGCCGAAGGCCTCGGCCACTGGATCGACACGCTCCAGGCGCCCCCGCTGCTGCCCGCGCTCAGCGGTCCGCCGCGCGAGACCACGGTGGTGCTCGGCCCCGACGCCAGCGACCGCGTGACACGGACCGCGCCCGCCGCCCTCGGCATCGCGCTGACCGAGCTGCTGTGCGGAGCCCTGCGCACCGCCCTGACCGAGGTCCAGGAGTCGCCCACCGATCTGGCGGTCGAACTGGAACGGCACGGCCGCTTCCCGGTGCTCCCGCACCACGACTACACCCGCACGGTCGGCTGGTTCACCGCCATCGCACCCGTCCGGCTCACCGCGCACACCGACCCCGTCGCCGCGGCCCGTGAACTCGCCGAGCGCCAGCCCGACGAGGCCGGACACCTCGCCTACGGGCGGCTGCGCCACCTCAACCCGCAGACGGCGCCGCTGCTTTCGGGCCGCCCGCAGGTGCTGTTCAACTACCTCGGCCGGGGCGGCGAATCACAGGTGCCGCACATCACCGGCGGCGACCAGGGCAGCCCGTACGCCGTGGAGGTCAACGCCTGGACGGACGCGGCCACCGGCAGCCTGCACGCCGCCTTCACGCTCGCCGAGGAGATCCCCGACGCGATCACCACGCACTGGCTGCGCGCCCTGGAGCGGATCGCGGACGCGGCCGCGACGGCCGAGCGCACCGCCCCGGTCACCCCGCTCCAGCGCGGCCTGTACTTCCAGGCCCAGCTGGCGGGCTCGGCCGGGCACTACGTCGCGCAGAGCTACTTCGCCTTCGACCGGCGCCTGGACACCGACGCGCTGGCCGAGGCCATGGCCTCGGTGATCGCCCGGCACCCGGTGGTCGGCGCCGGCTTCGCCACCGACGACGACGGCAACCCGGTCCAGGTCCTCAAGGCCGGCCGCCGGATCGACGTGCACACGGTCGAGCTGTCCACCGAGGCGGAGGTGGAGGCCCTGCGCGTCCGCGACCGCAACACCGGGTTCGACCCGGCCGAGCCGCCGCTGATCCGGCTCACCGTGGTCCGGCTGCCGGACGGCCGCGACGGCCTGCTCCTCAGCTACCACCTGCTGCTGTGGGACGGCTGGTCCCGCGAGATCGTGCTGCGCGACCTGTTCACCGCCTACGAGGCCGTCCGCAGCGGCGAACAGCCGGACACGCGTCCGGCCACGCCCGGGTTCGAGGACTGCGCCCGCGCGATCGCCGCCAAGGACCAGGCCGCGTCAGAGCGGTTCTGGGCCGAGCACCTGGCCGGGCTCCCGGGCCCGACCCTGCTCGCCGGACCGGCGCCCGCCCTCTCCGAGGACCTGCCGCCCGCACTCGTGCACACGCTCTCCCACGAGCGGTCGCAGCTGCTGCGGGAGGCGGCCAGGACCCACGGTGTCACCCTGAACTCCCTCCTGACCGGCGCGTTCGGGCTGCTGCTCGGAGCCCGCACGGGCCGCGGTGACGCGGTGTTCGGCGTCACCGTCTCGGGGCGCGAGGGCGAGGGCCTGTCCGACGTCGTCGGCGTGCTGCTCAACACCGTGCCGATGTGGACCCGGGCGCGGCCGGACGACACCGTCGGCGCCTATCTGGCGGCCGTGCAGAGCGACCGGGTCGCGGCCATGGAGCACGAGCACCTCGGGCTCGGCGAGATCCAGCGGGCCGGCGGGCACGACGCGCTGTTCGACAACCTCTTCGTGCTCCAGAACTTCCTGGACATGGACGCGTTCGCCGAGATGAACGCCCGCCACGGCATCACCGCGGTGAAGTCCGACGACTCCACGCACTACCCCTTCACCTGGGTCGTCACCCCCGGCGACCGCCTCACGGTCAAGCTGGAGCACCGCCACGGCGACAGCGCCGCTGCCCGGCGCCTCCTCGACGACTACGTACGTGTCCTCGCGGACCTCGCCGGCTCCACCGGACCGGTGGGCGCGCTGCGGGGCCTCGGCCCCGCGCCCGAGCCCGCCGGGCGGACCGGCATCGGCACCGACACCGTGGTCGACCGGTTCGACCTGGCGGCCGACCGGGCGCCCGGACGCACCGCACTGGTCTCGCACGGCCGGAGCATGACCTTCGCCGAACTCCAGCTCCGCAGCCGTGAGTTGGCGGGCGTGCTGGCCGCTCGGGGCATCGGCCCCGAGCGGACCGTGGGTCTCGCGATCCCGCGCTCCCTGGACTCCATCGTGGCGCTGTTCGCGGTGCTGCGCACCGGAGCCGCGTACGTACCGCTGGAGCTGGACCACCCCGACGAGCGGATCGCCGCGATCGTCGAGGACGCCCGCCCCGACGTGGTCCTCACCGTGAGGGCCGTCTCGCGGCGCCTGACCGGCGAGCTGATCGAGCTGGACCGCCCGCTGCCGCAGGCCGAGCCGTTCACGACGTTCGCGCCGCACGACCCGCAGCGCCTTCGCCACCCCGCGTACACGATCTACACCTCCGGTTCGACCGGGAAGCCCAAGGGCGTCGTGACCGAGTACGCCGGCCTCACCAACATGCTGATCAACCACCAGCGCCGGATCTTCGAGCCGGTCCTCGCCGAGCACGGACACCGGATCTTCAAGATCGCCCACACCGTGTCCTTCGCCTTCGACATGTCGTGGGAGGAGCTGCTGTGGCTCGCCGACGGCCACGAGGTGCACATCTGCGACGAGGAACTGCGCCGGGACGCGCCCGCCCTGGTCGAGTACTGCGGCGAGCACGGGGTCGACGTCGTCAACGTGACGCCGACCTACGCCCAGCAACTGGTGGCGGAGGGGCTGCTCGACAACCCGGCCCGGCGCCCCGCGCTGGTCCTCCTCGGCGGCGAGGCGGTCACCCCGGCCCTGTGGCGGCGGCTCGCCGACACCGAGGGGACGGTGGGCTACAACCTGTACGGCCCGACCGAGTACACCATCAACACCCTGGGCGTCGGCACCTTCGAGTGCCAGGACCCGGTGGTGGGCGTGGCCATCGACAACACCGACGTGTACGTCCTCGACCCGTGGCTGCGGCCGCTGCCCGACGGCGTCCCCGGCGAGCTCTACGTCGCGGGCCTCGGCATCGCCCGGGGCTATCTCGGCCAGCCGGCCCAGACCGCGCACCGGTTCGTGGCCTCCCCCTTCGGCGGGCCCGGCGAGCGGATGTACCGCACCGGGGACCTGGTGGTCCGCCGCCCCGACGGGAACCTGATGTACCTGGGCCGCACCGACCAGCAGGTCAAGATCCGCGGACACCGGGTCGAACTCGGCGAGGTCGAGGCCGCGTTCACCGCGCACCCGGCGGTGGCCTTCACCGCCGCCGTCGCCCAGCCCGACCCGCAGGTCGACGGCGCCCACCGGCTGGCCGCCTACCTCGTGCTCGACGAGGGCGCCGACCTGGCGGCGGTCGCCGCCGAGGTGGGCAAGCGCCTTCCGGACTTCCTGCGCCCGACGCACTACGCCCAGGTGGACAGCATCCCGCTCACCGTGAACGGGAAGGCCGACACGAAGGCCCTGCCCGAGCCGAAGCCGCTCGGTGCGCTGACCACTTCGGGTGAGCGCGGCCCGGAGACCGGGACCGAGGTGCTGGTCTGCGAGTACTTCGCGGAGACCCTGGACCTGGACGACGACGAGGTGAGCGCCGTGGGTGACTTCATGGCCCTCGGCGGACACTCCATGCTGGCCGTACGACTGGTCGGGCTCCTGCGCCGGGAGTTCGGCCCGGTGATCACGATCCGTGATCTCTTCACCCTGCGAACCCCGGAAGCGATGGCCCGTCACATCGATGAGCACTCCTGACGTCCAGCGATCCCGCCCGGGATCCGACATCCTTCGGACGGCGATACGCCGCAACGTCGGCGCGATGGTCTGGGGCACCGTCCTCATGGGCCTCTACCAGGCCGGTGAGACCGCCTTCCCCATCGCGCTCGGCCTGATCGTCGAGCACACGATGCGGGAGCGCAGCGCCGGAGCGCTCGCGCTGTCCGTCGCGGCGCTCGCCGTGATCATCACGACGGTGTCCCTGTCGTGGCGGTTCGGGATGCGCATCCTGCAGAAGGCCAACACGACCGAGGCCCACCGCTGGAGGGTGCGGGTCGCGGCCTGCGGCCTCCAGCCGGTGGCCCGCAGGACGGGCCTGAAGTCCGGCGAGGTGCTGACCATCGCCACCGAGGACGCCGACCAGACGGCCGACATCGTCGAGGTGGTGCCGATCCTGATCAGCTCGATGATCTCGCTGCTGATCGCGGCGGTCGCCCTCGGCATGGCCAGTCTCCGGCTCGGGCTGCTCGTCATGGCGGGAACCGTGGCGATCCTCTCGGTGCTCAGCCTGATGTCCCGGCGCATCGGCAGCAGCACCAAGGAGCAGCAGGCCCGGGTGGCGCGCGCGGGTGCGAAGGTCGCCGACCTGATCACCGGCCTGCGCCCGCTGCACGGCTTCGGCGGCAACCACGCGGCGTTCCGGTCCTACCGGAAGGTCAGCACGGAGGCCAAGGAGCAGTCGGTCACCGTCGCCCGGGTCAACGGCGTCTACGCGGGAACCGCGTTGGGCCTCAACGCGATCCTCGCGGTCTCGGTCACCCTGACGGCCGGCTGGCTGGCCTTCGACGGGCAGATCGACATCGGGCAGCTGGTCATGGCCGTGGGCCTCGCGCAGTTCATCATGGAGCCGCTCAAGCAGTTCTCGGACATGCCCAAGTACGTGATGATGGCCCGCGCCTCGGCCGAGCGGATGGCCCTGGTGCTCTCCGCCCCGGCGGTGGCGGACCCGGGTACCGGGCGTGCGGCCCCGGGCGGTGACCTGGAGATCGACTGCGTACGGTACGGGTCTCTCCAGGGGCTGAAGTTCCAGGTGCCGGCGGGGGAGTTCACGGCGATCGCGGCCTACCAGCCGCGGGCGGCGGCCGAACTCGCCTCCGTCCTCGCCCTCCAGGTCCCGCCGGAGGCCTACGGGGGAGTGGTACGGGTCGGCGGGCGTGAACTCGCCGGGCTCACGGTGGACTCGGTCCGCGAGCACATCCTGGTGAACCCGTACGACGGGGAGATCTTCGCCGGGACGCTGCGGTCGAACATCGACCCGTCGGGGACGAGCCGGACGCTGTCCGAGGCGGTCGAGGCGTCCTTGCTGACCGATGTCGTCGCCCTGCACCGCGAAGGGCTCGACTACGAGGTGCGCGACCGGGGCGCGAACCTGTCCGGGGGGCAGCGTCAACGGCTGTCCCTGGCAAGGGCGTTGGCCGCCGACACGGACGTGCTCGTGCTGCGCGATCCGACGACGGCGGTGGACGCCGTCACCGAGCAGCTCATCGCGCGCAACATCGCCGAGCTGCGCCGGGGCCGCACCACCCTCGTGATCACCAGCAGTCCGGCCCTGCTCGACGCGGCCGACCGGGTCCTGGTGGTCGACGACGGAGTCGTCACCGCCGAGGGCACCCACCGCAAGCTGCTGGCCACCGACCCGGCGTACAGCCTGGCCGTCACCAGATGACCTGGTGAACCACGGCGACGGCCCGGGGCCCGGCGCGCTCGCGCCGGGCCCCGGGCCGTCGCCGTCGGACGGCTCCCGCCCGTCAGGCCAGGGCCCAGGCCACGTCCCTGAGCAGGGCCTGCCGCCAGCCGGCCCGGTCGTGGCCCGCCGCCGACCGCGAAGTCCGCACGGTCGCGCCGGACTTCTCGGTGAGCGTCTCCACCGCCTCGCAGTGCGGCCGCATGCGCGTCTCGTGCTCGCCCAGGTCGAAGGCGATCCTCAGCCCGGCCGGCGCGGGGCGCTCCCGCAGCCGCGCCGCGATGGTCCCGCCGACCGGACCGCCCAGCGGATCGGGGCGGTCCTCCGCCCCCGGCTCCCACCAGAACGACCCCGACTGGCAGGCGACGCGGGACACCAGCTCCGGGAACTCCAGCGCCGCGTACAGCGCGCTCAGACCGCCCAGACTCTGCCCGGCGACCACCAACGTGCCCGTGTCGGCGGGCACTTCACCGCTCGCCACCAGCGGGAGCAGCTCGTCCCGTATCGCCTCCCACCATTGCGGACGGCAGCCGAACTCGCCGAGCCGGTCCTTGGCCGGCACGAAGACCAGCGTGGCCGGGGGCATGTCGCCCGCCGCGAACGCGGCGTCGAACGCGGTCATCGCCGGATGCAGATGGAGCCAGTCGTCCCCGTCGAGCAGCAGCACCACCGGCCCGCCGCCGCCCACCGGATGGACCCGCACGGTGCGCCGCCCGCCGAGGCGTTCACTGGCCCAGCGGATACGGGCCCGGGGCAGGGGCAGCACGTCGGAGGCGTCGACGGCCGGCCAGTGCGGCTGGGGCGGTGCGTCCGGGGTGGCGGCGATGGACCGCTCGCCGCCGGCCCCGACCGGGTTGTACGGATCGGCGTACGCCCCGTCGTCCGTGCGGAACCGATAGGTCACCCGCAGCCGCGCGGGCATGCACACCTCGGCGTACCAGCAGTCGGTGTCGTGCCACCGGACCAGCGGCACCGGATCCGACCAGCTCTCGAACTCGACGACCGCCGGGGCGCCCCGCCACCGGAACAAGGTGGTCCAACCTCCGTCGCCGGAGGGCACGCTGACCGGAGCCGCCGCCCAGAACTCGTCGGTGCCGGGCGCACCGGGCAGGCCGAACCTGCCGAACGGGCCGTCCGGGACGGCCGGGGAACCGGCGGGGACGTCGATCGGGACGAGGCTCCCCGGTCGTGGTCCGGATGCGTGCATCGGTGTCTCCTTGTGAGGACGAAGGGGAAACGTTAAGCTCGATGATTAGGTGAGCCTAACCTAAGCATGGCTCGCCGTATGGCCGATCCCATTCAGACCAACCACCCCCGCGGACACGGCTCCTGCCATCCGGTCGCGCTCCCGCGCCCCGGGCGTCCGGGCCGGCCCCGTCGGGCTCCAGGAGGAACCCCGCATGAGCACCAACCCGTTCGACGACGCCGACGGCCGCTTTCTGGTCCTGGTGAACGACGAGGGCCAGCACTCGCTCTGGCCGTCGTTCGTGGAGGTGCCGGGCGGATGGACGGTCGCGCTGGGGGAGTCGACCCGCGACGCGTGCCTGGAGTACATCGAGTCGAACTGGACCGACCTGCGCCCCCGTTCCCTCGCGGCGGCCGTGGACGCCTGACCGGCGCCACCGGGCGCAACGACCCGGGGCCGGCCGGCCTCCACGGAATCGGCGGCACCGGGTCGCCGCCACCTTCGGCGGCGGACGAGAAGCAACGGAGACGGGAAAGCTGTGAGCAGTCGGACGGACACCCTGGAACGCCTTGCCCCGCTGTGGGCTGAACCGGCGGCCTCGACGCGCTGGGTGATCTGGCACCGGGGTGCGGGCGAACCCCTCGTCTTCGACCGGGAGTTCAACATGCCGGTCGATGTGGAGCTCGACGTGGACGAGGCGGTCCTCCGAGAGGTGGTGCGCCGGATGCGCGCGGCCGGAGCGCCGGAGACGGACGCCTACCCCGGCCGCCCGTGCGGGTAGTGACGGGCCCCGCCGCCCCGCGAGCGGCCTGCCGCCTGACGGTGCATTAGCTGACGGACCATCAACTCGGCGAACCGGCGAACTGCCCGCAAGTCCACGGACTGGCGGGCCGTTCTTGCGTCGGCGGACTGTCGGGCCGCCCAGGAAGCTGGCGAGTTGGTCCAGTAAGTCAGGTAAGGCTAACCTTAGTTTCACCGTTCCGCGGGGGTCTCCCGGCGCGCTGCCGCCCCCGGCCCCGTCCGGGAGATCCCCGTGCCCCGCGAACGGCGACCCGAGGAAGGAACGCCTTGACCACGGCCACGCTGCCCCCTGCCGCCCTCGCCGCGCTGCCGCTCCGAGCCCCCGCCGCCCGACGGAGCGGAGCCCCCGGGTTCCTGGTGCGGCCGGCGCACGAGGGAGACGGCCCGGCGCTCGCCGCCCTCTCCCGCCCGTTCGCCCGGGCGGGCGCGCTCCGCGAGCGTCCCCTCTCCGCGTACCTCTCCCGGGCGTCCGACTTCCTCGTCGCCCAGGCCTTCGACGGAACGATCGAAGGCGGCCTCGGGCTGAGTGAACACGCCACGGACGGCGTGCTCTACAACTTCTGCGTCGCCGCCCACCGGCAGGGTTCGGGCATGGGCGGCCGCCTGTTGCAGGCGGCGCTCGCCCGGGCGCGCGGCCGCGCCCTGACGATGCTGTTCACCGCGACGACCGGCAGCGGCCGGCTCTTCCTCGGCCACGGCTTCGTCCCCAGCGGGCCGGAACTGGCCCCGCCCGCCTGGGCGCGCACCCTGGACCCCGGCCGCAACGCGCGCGTACTGGCCCGCACGCTCTAGCCCGCCGAAGGGGCGGGCCCCGTGCGGGACCCGCCCCCGAACCATCCGACCGTCAAGCCGGGTTCAGGCCGCGCCCCCGGTCCCGTACGAGGCGTCGAGGATCGCGGGCAGCGCCGACACCAGGGCATCGGCGCCTTCCTCGGGCACGTTCAGGGCGGGGGCCAGCCGTACGACTCCGGGCCCGGCCGCGTTCACGAGGAACCCGGCTTCCTGCGCGGCCCGTTGGACCCGCGCGGCGAGCGGCGCGCCGAGGACGATGCCCAACAGCAGCCCCGCGCCGCGCACTTCGCGGACCAGCGGATGCGCCGAGCCTTCGATGCCGTCCCTCAGCCGTGCGCCCACCCGCGTCACATGACGGAGCAGGGCCTCCTTCTCGATGGCCTCCAGGACGGCGAGCCCGGCCGCGCACGCGATCGGGTTGCCGCCGAAGGTGGAGCCGTGCTGGCCGGGGGTCAGCAGCCCGGCGGCCTGGCCGAAGGCGACCGTGGCACCGATCGGCAGGCCGCCGCCGAGGCCCTTGGCCAGGGTCACCACATCGGGCTCAAGGCCGGGCTCCGCCTGGTGCGCGAACCAGTGGCCGGTGCGGCCGATCCCGGTCTGCACCTCGTCGAGCACGAGCAGGCTGCCGGTGGCCCGGGTGATCTCGCGGGCGGCCCGCAGATAGCCCGCCGGGGCCGGGACGACCCCCGCCTCGCCCTGGAGGGGTTCCAGGACGACCGCCGCGGTGCGTTCCGTGACGGCGGCGCGCAAGGCCTCCGGGTCGCCGTAGGGAACATGGGTGACCTGTGGGGGCAGGGGCGCGAAGGGGGTCTGTTTGGCCGGCTGGCCGGTGAGGGCGAGGGCCCCCATCGTGCGTCCGTGGAAGCCGCCTTCGGCCGCGACCAGGTGCGGGCGTCCCGTCCGGCGGGCGATCTTGAAGGCGGCCTCGACCGCCTCGGCGCCCGAGTTCGCGAAGAAGACCCGGCCCGGCCTGCCGAGGAGGTCCACCAGGCGCTCCGCCAGCGCGACGGGGGGCTCCGCGACGAACAGGTTCGACACATGCCCCAGCCGGGCGGCCTGCTCTGTGACCGCCGCGAGCAGGCCCGGGTGGGCGTGCCCCAGGGCGTTGACGGCGATCCCGCCGGTGAAGTCCGTGTAGGCGCGGCCCGCCTCGTCCCACACCGTGCTGCCCTCGCCCCTGACCAGGGCCAGCGGGGGAGTGCCGTAGGTGTCCATCATCACCGCGCGCCAGCGGTCGCTGAGCCCGGTCGTGCTGTCGGCGGTCACGCGCCGTCCTCCTTGCCGCCCGGCCCCGCGGGCCCGGGCTCCTCGTCCGGCACCACCGTGGTGCCGGGTGCGTCCTCGGCGAACAGGCCGCGCAGCAGGGCGTGCGGCACCCGGCCGTCGAGCACCTGCGCCCGGCCGACCCCGCCCCGGACCGCCCGCAGGCAGCCCTCCATCTTGGGCAGCATCCCGCTCGCCAACTCCGGCAGCAGCGCGGCCAGTTCGGTGGCGCCGAGGCGGCCGATGACGTCGGTGCTGTGCGGCCAGTCCGCGTAGAGCCCCTCGACGTCGGTCATGACCATCAGCCGGTCCGCACCGAGGGCCACGGCGAGGGCCGAGGCCGCCAGGTCGGCGTTGACGTTGTAGATCTGGCCGTCCTCGCCCCGCGCGACGGGCGAGATCACGGGGATGCGGCCCCGTTCCAGCAGCGCGCCGATCGTGGAGGCCTCCACCGCCACGATGTCGCCGACCAGACCGATGTCCACCGGCCGGCCGTCCACCAGGGCGGCCCGGCGCACCGCGGTCATGGTGTGCGCGTCCTCGCCCGAGAGGCCCACGGCGAACGGCCCGTGGGCGTTGATGGCCCCGACCAGGTCCCGCTGGACCCGGCCGGTGAGCACCATGCGGACGACGTCCATCGTCTCGGGCGTGGTCACCCGCAGTCCGGCCTCGAAGCGGACCTCCAGGCCGAGCCGGTCGAGCAGGGCGCTGATCTGGGGCCCGCCGCCGTGCACGACGACGGGCCGCAGGCCCGCGTGCCACAGCTCCACCACGTCCTGGGCGAACGTCCGGTGCAGCGCCGGGTCCACCATGGCGTTGCCGCCGAACTTGACCACGACGGTGCGCCCCTGGAGCTCCTCCGACCACGGCACATCGGGGGCGTCCGCCACCGGCGCCGCGACCGCTACCGGCGCCGGGTGCGGTACCGGTGCCGCGTCCGGTGTCCTGGGACCGGCCGTGTCCGCCCCGCTCACGAGCTGTACGCGCTGTTCTCGTGGACGTACTCGGCCGTCAGGTCGTTGGTCCACAGCACTGCCGAACACCCGCCGGAGCGCAGGTCGACCGTGACCACGATATGACGGCCCGTCAGGTCGACCTGGTCGCGGGATTCGCCCTCGGCGCCGTCCCGGCACACCCACACGCCGTTGATCGCCACGTCGAGACGGTCCGGGTCGAAGGCGGCCGATGTCGTGCCGATGGCGGACAACACCCGCCCCCAGTTGGGGTCTTCGCCGTGCAGCGCACACTTGAGGAGGTTGTTGCGGGCCACCGAACGGCCCACTTCCACGGCGTCCGCCTCCGAGGCCGCGCCGACGACCACCACCTCGATCTCCTTGGACGCGCCCTCGGCGTCCGCGACCAGCTGCCGGGCCAGGTCCTGGCAGACGCTGTGCACGGCCGAGGTGAACGCGGCGGGCTCGGGCGCCACTTGGGAGGAGCCGGAGGCGAGCAGCAGCACGGTGTCGTTGGTGGACATGCAGCCGTCGGAGTCCACCCGGTCGAAGGTGGTGCGCACCGCCTCGCGCAGCGCCGCGTCCAGCACCTCGGCGTCGGCCTCGGCGTCCGTGGTCAGCACCACGAGCATGGTGGCGAGGCCCGGGGCAAGCATACCCGCGCCCTTGGCCATGCCACCCACCGTCCAGCCGTCGCCCGTGGCCACGGCGGTCTTGTGCACGGAGTCCGTCGTCTTGATGGCGACGGCCGCGTCCTGGCCGCCGTCGGCCGAGAGCCGCCCGGCGACGGCGGCGACGCCGGCCGTCACGCGGTCCATCGGAAGCCGCACCCCGATCAGGCCGGTGGAGCAGACCGCGACCTCGTCCGGGGCGATGCCCACGGCCCGCGCCGTCTCCTCGGCCGTCAGCCGGGTGTCCTCGGCGCCGCCGGGGCCCGTGCAGGCGTTGGCGCCACCGGAGTTGAGCACGACGGCGGATATCCGCCCGTCGCCGAGCACGCGGCGGGACCAGCGTACGGGCGCGGCCTGCACACGGTTGGCGGTGAAGACACCGGCGGCGGCGCGGGACGGCCCCCGGTTCACGACCAGGGCGAGGTCGAGGTCACCGGACTCCTTGAGGCCGGCGCTCACTGCGCCGGCGAGGAATCCCTGGGCGGCGGTCACACTCACGGTGCCACTCCATTCATGGGCAGGCCGAGCCGTTCCGGCAGGCCGAGGGCGATGTTCATGCTCTGCACCGCGCCGCCCGCGGTGCCCTTCGTCAGGTTGTCGATGGCGCTCACGCAGATCAGCCTGCGGGCGTCGCCGTCCACGGCGATCTGCACCTGGGCGCTGTTCGAGCCGAGGACGGCGGCGGTGGACGGCCATTGGCCCGGCGGCAGCAACCGCACGAACGGCTCGTCGGCGTACGCGGCCTCGAACGCCGCCCGAGCCTCGTCGTCCCGTCCGGCCGCCGCGATCCCCGGGCGCAGCCGGGCCGAGCAGGTGGCGAGGATGCCGCGGGGCATGGGCGCCAGGGTCGGGGTGAAGGACACCGTCACGTGCTCACCGGCCGCCAGCGACAGGTTCTGGACCAGCTCGGGGGTGTGCCGGTGGCCGCCGCCGACCCCGTACGGGCTCATGGAGCCCATCACTTCGGAGCCGAGGAGGCGCGGCGCGAGCGAGCGGCCGGCGCCGGAGGTGCCGCTGGCGGCGACGACGACGGCCTCCGGTTCGACCAGCGCGGCGACGTAGGCGGGGAACAGGGCGAGGGTGACCGCGGTGGGATAGCAGCCCGGCACCGCGATGCGGGTGACACCCCTCAACTCGGCTCGCACGCCCGGGAGTTCGGGCAGTCCGTACGGCCAGGTGCCGGCGTGGGGCGAGCCGTAGAACCGCTCCCAGGCGGCCGGGTCGCGCAGCCGGAAGTCGGCGCCGCAGTCCACCACGAGCGTTCCGGGCTCCAACTCGGCCGCCATGGCGGCGGATTGGCCGTGGGGCAGGGCGAGGAACACGACATCGTGCCCGCGCAGCGACGCGGCGGAGGTCTCCAGCAGAAGCCGGTCGGCCAGCTCCGGCAACTGCGGCTGTACGCAGCCGAGTCGGCGTCCCGCGCTGGTGTGCGCGGTCACCGCGCCGACCTCCACCCCGGGGTGCGAAGCGAGCAGGCGGAGCAGTTCGCCGCCCGCGTAGCCGCTGGCTCCGGCCACCGCGACCCGTACGGTCATGTTCTTCCATTCTCTGGACGCGCGGATCTCTGGATGCGCGGACGCGGAAGCGAGCGGCCCCGACCCGCCTTACTTAGCTAAGCCTAACCTAATGTATTGGCGCCCTGGCGGGACTCCCGGCCGCGACGGCGTCGAGCGCTCCGGCGGCCGTCGCCGGTTCAGTTGGCGGCGCGGCTGCGGGGGGAGGGCTGGTGCGGGTGCGCACACCGGGGCGCCGTGAGCAGCCGCCGGACCTGCTCGCCGGCCTCCGCGGGGTCGCGGACCTCGGCCGGGAAGGGGAAGCGCAGGTCGCAGTGGCCCCGGCGGTATTCGCAGCGCAGGGTGATGCCGTGGCGGTCCAGGGCGAAGGGGGCCGTGCGCAGGACGCCGGGCGGCAGCCGTGATCCGGCGCGCACGACCAGCTCGGCCATCAAGTCCCCGTGGGCGTCGGCCAGATGGGTCAGCATGGCGGCCTCCCCGACGGCGAGCGGATCCGGTTCGGCGAGGGCGACCTCGTCGAGCCCGACCTCCGCCGCTCCCGCCGCGGTCCGCAGCGTGACACGCGCGGTGTCGAGACGGAGCCGCCCGTCGATGCGGCCCGGCTCGTGCGGGGTCAGCCAGCCGGACACCGTCACCCGGGCCCGTACGCGGTCGCGGACCGCGGTCGCGGCGACATCGGTGAAGTCGAGCAGTGCCGCGAGGCTGCCGCGCGGAGCGGTGGCGATCTGGGCGGCCAACGGGCTGTCCGCCGGGGGGTGGAGGGAGATCCGGCCCCTGGAGTCGACCGTGTGCATGCCGATGAGGTCATAGCCCTGCGCCTGGGTGACGAGGGACAGGGAAGCGGCCCGGGCCAGTACGGACCGGACGCGCTCGGCGCCGGTCGGCTCGGCCGGTCCGGCTGGTCCCGTCGGCCCCGTCGGCCCCGTCGGTCCGGTCGGTCCGGCATCTGCGGCAGTACTCAAGGCAACTCCTCACGGCACAGGACCGAAGCCCCTCAACTCAGGTAAGGCTAACCTAACTTTTCGCTGGGAGTGCGGCCGAGGCCGGGAAATGCCGCCGCGCCCCTCCCCGTTCCGCTGGGCGGCGGCTCGGGGAGGGGCGCGGTTCGGCGGCGTCCGCGTCCTAGATGTCCCGGAAGATCTCGATCTGCGCACCCACCGAGTTGAGCCGCTCGGCCA
Organism: Streptomyces sp. CB01201; assembly: GCF_002803085.1. GTDB lineage: Bacteria > Actinomycetota > Actinomycetes > Streptomycetales > Streptomycetaceae > Streptomyces > Streptomyces hundungensis. Next base: position 335,314 of record NZ_NNBJ01000007.1, read on the forward strand.
GGTCCTCGTAGCCGCGGTTGATGACGTACACATTGCGCAGCACGGACGTGCCCTCGGCGGCCATCATGGCGAGGAGGACCACCACCGCGGGGCGCAGGGCCGGGGGGCACATCATTTCGGCGGCGCGCCAGCGGGTCGGACCCTCCACCAGAACCCGGTGCGGGTCGAGGAGTTGGAGGCGGCCGCCGAGGCGGTTGAGGTCCGTGAGGTAGATCGCGCGGTTGTCGTACACCCAGTCGTGGATGAGCGTCTGGCCCTGGGCCACCGCCGCGATCGCCGCGAAGAACGGCACGTTGTCGATGTTGAGGCCGGGGAACGGCATCGGGTGGATCTTGTCGATGGGCGCCTCCAGCTTGGAGGGGCGCACGGTGAGGTCGATCAGCCGGGTGCGGCCGTTGTCGGCGGCGTACTCGGCGGTGCGGTCGTGGTCCAGGCCCATCTCCTCCAGGACCGCGAGCTCGATCTCCAGGAACTCCACCGGCACCCGACGGATCGTCAGCTCGGACTCGGTGACGACGGCCGCGGCGAGCAGGCTCATCGCCTCGACCGGGTCCTCGGAGGGCGAGTAGTCGACGTCGACGTCGATGTCGGCCATGCCGTGCACGGTCAGGGTGGTCGTGCCGATGCCCTCGACCTTGACGCCGAGCGCCTCCAGGAAGAAGCACAGGTCCTGGACCATGTAGTTGGAGGAGGCGTTGCGGATGACGGTGACGCCGTCGTTGCGGGCGGCGGCGAGCAGCGCGTTCTCGGTGACGGTGTCGCCGCGTTCGGTCAGCACGATCGGGCGGTCGGGCGCGGTGCGCGACACCTCGGCGTGGTAGATCCCCTCGGTCGCCGTGATGTCCAGGCCGAACCGGCGCAGCGCGATCATGTGCGGCTCGATGGTGCGGGTGCCGAGGTCGCAGCCGCCGGCGTACGGCAGCCGGAAGCGGTCCATGCGGTGCAGCAGCGGGCCGAGGAACATGATGATGGAGCGGGTGCGGCGGGCGGCCGCGGCGTCCATGGCGTCCAGGTCGAGTTGGGCCGGCGGCACGATCTCCAGGTCGATGCCCTCGTTGATCCAACGGGTGCGCACGCCAATGGAGTTGAGGACTTCGAGGAGGCGGTAGACCTCTTCGATGCGGGCCACCCGGCGCAGCACGGTCCGGCCCTTGTTGAGCAGCGAGCCGCAGAGCAGCGCGACACAGGCGTTCTTGCTCGTCTTGACGTCGATCGAGCCGGAGAGACGGCGGCCGCCCACGACCCGCAGGTGCATGGGGCCGGAGTATCCGAGCGAGACGATTTCGCTGTCGAGCGCTTCCCCGATGCGCGCGATCATCTCAAGGCTGATGTTCTGGTTCCCCCGCTCGATGCGGTTCACGGCGCTCTGGCTGGTGCCCAGAGCCTCGGCCAACTGCGTCTGTGTCCAGCCCCGGTGCTGCCGGGCGTCACGGATGAGCTTGCCGATGCGTACGAGGTAGTCGTCTGCCATAGGGGCAGGTTATCTCAGATATGAGATGACGCTCGCGTCCAGGTGGGCCAACGGGGTGAAGAACCGTCAACTCCGATCCTGCGATTTCCCTCCGGTGGCCGCAAACGGAAGGGGTCCATCCGTGGATGAGGATGTTCCGGCCGCCGGGCGTGTCGCTCAGGGGGCCGGCCCCCCGCGTCCGGCCTTCGCACACGAACCCGCGCCGGGTGAGTCGGCTCCTGCGCGGGCGCATCCGAAGGCGCGGGGCGGCCGCGCCTGCCCGGGTGAATCCGGCGCCCCGGGAAGGCGGCCGGTGGCTTGGATGAACCAAGCACCCCGGGACGGCCGCCTGTGGCTCGGGCGGATCCCGTACCCCGCGACGGCGGCCTGTGGCTCGGATGAACCAAGCACCCCGGGACGGCCGCCTGTGGCTCGGGCGGATCCCGTACCCCGCGACGGCGGCCTGTGGCTCGGATGAACCAAGCACCCCGGGACGGCGGCCCGTCGCTCGGGCGGATCCCGTACCCCGGGACGGCGGCCTGTGGCTCGGGCGGATCCCGTACCCCGCGACGGCGGCCGTGGCTCGGGTGAACCAAGCACCCCGGGACGGCGGCCCGTCGCTCGGGCGGATCCCGTACCCCGGGACGGCCGCCCGTCGCTGGGGCGGATCCCGTACCCCGGGACGGCGGCCCGTCGCTCGGGCGGATCCCGTACCCCGGGACGGCCGCCCGTCGCTCGGGCGGATCCCGTACCCCGGGACGGCCGCCCGTCGCTCGGGCGGATCCCGCAGCCCGGGACGGATGGCCACCCCCTACCCCCCGCTCCCTCGCATGCTCGTCAGCCCAGCGCTTCCAGCAGTTCGCGTTCGCGCTCGCGGCTCAGGCCGGTCCGGCGGGGCCGGGTCAGGCCCTCTTCCCGCTCCCAGTGCAGGGTGTCCGCGAGGAGTTGCTCCCGGGGCCGGTGCCGCAGACCGGCCGCCCGCGCGGCGGTGTCGTCGCGGGCGCTGAAGCCGGCCCAGTCCGGGTCCGCCACCCACTGTGCGAGCGACTCGGGGCCCATGGCCTGGACCACCTTTCGGCCGAGCAGCCAGTCGTCGTCGGCCGCCACCACCGGGCCGGTGTGGCCGCCGGTCTCCCGCGCCAGCGCGATCCACTTCCCGAGCGGCAGGACCGGTCCGACCGCGTTGTAGATGCCGGTCGTTCGCCCCTGCGCACAGTCGAGCAGCCAGGCCGCGAGGTCCCGCACATCGACGAACTGGGTCCCCACGCCCTGGGAGGCCGGCACGAGCAGCGGAGCCTCGGGCTCGCGGGCCGCGCGGGCGACCCAGTACCCCGAGCGGTCCGTGTGGTCGCCGGGGCCGCCGATCAGCCCCGGCCGCACGACGAGGAGCCGGTCGTCCACCGCGGCCGCCGATGCCTCCTCGCAGGCCACCTTGGCCTCCCCGAACAGCGTGTGGTCGACCTCGTCCAACTCGGTCGCCGGAAGCAGTTCCGCCGACTCGTCCGCGTCGAGCCGTCCGTGCGAGGCGTACGCGCTGACCGACGACACGTACGTCCAGTGGGCCGCCCGCCCGCCGAGCGCCGCGAGTGCGGCCCGGACGAAGCCGGGTTGCGACGACAGCTCGACCACCGCGTCCCAGTCCCGCCCCCTCAGGCCCTCGTACGCCGCCGGGTCGCGCCGGTCCGCGACGACCAGCTCCGCGCCCTCGGCCACCCTTCCGCTCTCGCCGCGGGCCAGGCAGGTCACCCGGTGCCCGCGAGCCAGCGCCTGCCGCGAGAACTCGCGGCCCACCCATGCCGTTCCGCCCAATACCAAGATCTCCATCGGCCCACCCAAACACGGACCGCGGGGGTGTGCGGCCTTGCTTAGCCGTGGGCAGAGCGGCACCCGCCCACGCGTTGCCCGCCGGCCTCCGCGGGCGCCGCACCGGTGCGCGGACCTGTTCCTGTCCGGGGACCCGCTCGCCACCCGGCACGGGGCGGCGGCGGGCGGGATCTGAGCGGTCGGGCGGGGTCTGAGCGGTCGGGCGGTCTTCGGCGCGGAGGCCGAGCAGCCGTCGCCGTGCCGTGGCGGCCGTCAACCCGATGCGGGACATCACGAGGCATCGCGGGCGCCCGCGCATGACCCACCGGCGGCCATGTACTAGAGTTATCTCGACATCGAGATATCTACCGGGGCGCACCGCAGCCGACGCTCGGTAAGGTCTACCTAACTTAGCCTTACCTCAGCGGATCGACAACATGTCGTGGCGGCAGGATTGTGGTGGAACGCGCACACTTATGAAGGAGACTGTCGTGTCGGCGAACAGCTTCGACGCCCGCACCACGCTGAGCGTGGGCGACGAGTCGTACGAGATCTTCAAGCTGGACAAGGTCGAGGGCTCCGCGCGCCTCCCTTACAGCCTGAAGGTTCTCCTGGAGAACCTGCTCCGCACCGAGGACGGCGCGAACATCACCGCCGACCACATCCGGTCGCTCGGCAACTGGGACTCCCAGGCCCAGCCCAGCGAGGAGATCCAGTTCACGCCGGCCCGCGTGATCATGCAGGACTTCACCGGCGTGCCCTGCGTCGTGGACCTCGCCACCATGCGTGAGGCCGTCAAGGAGCTCGGCGGCGACCCGGCGAAGGTCAACCCGCTGTCCCCGGCCGAGCTGGTCATCGACCACTCCGTCATCGCCGACAAGTTCGGCACCAAGGACGCGTTCGCCCAGAACGTCGAGCTGGAGTACGGCCGCAACAAGGAGCGCTACCAGTTCCTGCGCTGGGGCCAGACCGCCTTCGACGACTTCAAGGTCGTCCCGCCGGGCACCGGCATCGTCCACCAGGTCAACATCGAGCACCTGGCCCGTACGGTCATGGTCCGGGGCGGCCAGGCCTACCCGGACACCCTGGTCGGCACCGACTCGCACACCACCATGGTCAACGGCCTCGGCGTGCTCGGCTGGGGCGTCGGCGGCATCGAGGCCGAGGCCGCGATGCTGGGCCAGCCGGTCTCGATGCTCATCCCGCGCGTCGTCGGCTTCAAGCTGACCGGCGAGCTGAACCCGGGCACCACCGCCACCGACCTCGTGCTCACGATCACCGAGATGCTGCGCAAGCACGGCGTCGTCGGCAAGTTCGTCGAGTTCTACGGCGAGGGTGTGGCGGCGACCAGCCTCGCCAACCGCGCCACCATCGGCAACATGTCCCCGGAGTTCGGCTCCACCGCCGCGATCTTCCCGATCGACGACGAGACGCTGAAGTACCTGCGCCTGACCGGCCGCGACGCCCAGCAGGTCGCGCTCGTCGAGGCGTACGCCAAGGAGCAGGGCCTCTGGCTCGACCCGGCCGCCGAGCCCGACTTCTCCGAGAAGCTGGAGCTCGACCTCTCCACGGTCGTCCCCTCCATCGCCGGCCCGAAGCGCCCGCAGGACCGCATCGTGCTCGCCAACGCCTCCCGGCAGTTCGCGCTCGACGTGCGCAACTACGTCGAGGACGACGACGAGGCGGGCAAGGAGTCCTTCCCGGCCTCCGACGCCCCGGCGTCCACCAACGGCGTGCCGACCCGGCCCACCCCGGTCACCCTCGCCGACGGCACCACCTTCGAGATCGACCACGGCGCCGTCACCGTCGCCGCGATCACCTCGTGCACCAACACCTCGAACCCGTACGTGATGGTCGCCGCGGCGCTCGTCGCGAAGAAGGCCGTGGACAAGGGCCTGACCCGCAAGCCGTGGGTCAAGACCACCCTCGCCCCGGGCTCGAAGGTCGTCACCGACTACTTCGACAAGGCCGGCCTCACCCCGTACCTCGACAAGATGGGCTTCAACCTCGTCGGGTACGGCTGCACCACCTGCATCGGCAACTCCGGTCCGCTGGACGAGGAGATCTCGAAGGCGATCAACGAGCACGACCTCGCGGTCACCTCGGTGCTCTCCGGCAACCGCAACTTCGAGGGCCGGATCAACCCCGACGTCAAGATGAACTACCTGGCGTCCCCGCCGCTGGTCGTCGCGTACGCCATCGCCGGTTCGATGAAGGTCGACATCACCACCGAGGCGATCGGCACCGACACCGAGGGCAACCCGGTCTTCCTCAAGGACATCTGGCCCACCGAGGCCGAGGTCAACGACGTCGTGGCCAACGCCATCGGCGAGGACATGTTCAACAAGTCCTACCAGGACGTCTTCGCGGGTGACGCGCAGTGGCAGTCGCTGCCGATCCCGACCGGCAACACCTTCGAGTGGGACGCCGAGTCCACCTACGTCCGCAAGCCCCCCTACTTCGAGGGCATGACGATGGAGACCACCCCGGTCTCCGACATCGAGGGCGCCCGCGTCCTGGCGAAGCTGGGCGATTCGGTCACCACCGACCACATCTCCCCGGCCGGCGCGATCAAGGCCGACACCCCGGCCGGCAAGTACCTCACGGAGCACGGCGTCGAGCGTCGCGACTTCAACTCCTACGGCTCGCGCCGTGGCAACCACGAGGTCATGATCCGCGGCACCTTCGCCAACATCCGTCTGCGCAACCAGATCGCGGAGGGCACCGAGGGCGGCTTCACGCGCGACTTCACGCAGGCCGACGCCCCGGTCTCGTTCATCTACGACGCCTCGCAGAACTACCAGGCCGCCGGCATCCCGCTGGTCATCCTGGCCGGCAAGGAGTACGGCTCGGGCTCGTCCCGCGACTGGGCCGCCAAGGGCACCGCGCTGCTCGGCGTCAAGGCCGTCATCGCCGAGTCGTACGAGCGCATCCACCGCTCGAACCTCATCGGCATGGGCGTCCTGCCGCTCCAGTTCCCGGAGGGCGCCACCGCCGCCTCGCTCGGCCTCACCGGCGAGGAGACCTTCTCCTTCACCGGCGTGACCGTCCTGAACGACGGCAGCACCCCGCGCACCGTCAAGGTCACCACCGACACCGGCGTCGAGTTCGACGCGGTCGTGCGCATCGACACCCCCGGCGAGGCGGACTACTACCGCAACGGCGGCATCATGCAGTACGTGCTGCGCAGCCTGATCCGCAACTAGGCGGCACCGGCACCAGGAACGACGGCAGGGCCGCACCTCCCTCACGGAGGTGCGGCCCTGCCGCTTGTGTGCTCGCGTGCCCGAGTGTCAGGACGTCATCAGGCGGTAGATGTCGTAGCCGTAGCCGATCTGCACCCGCGCCTGGTACGGGGCCGCCGCGTTGCCGGTGCCCCTGTACAGCCAGAGGTTGCCGTTGGGCTCGCGGGCGATGAGGTCGGTCTTCCCGTCCAGGTCCACGTCGCCGCTGGAGACCAGCGTGTCGAACATGTTCCAGCCCGCACCGATCCTGGTCCGGGGGGCGAAGGGCGCGTTGTAGTTGCCGGTGCCCTTGTAGAACCACAGCACGCCGGCCGTGTCGCGGGCCACGATGTCGGCCTTGCCGTCGCCGTCCAGGTCGCCCTTGCCGGCCAGTTGCGTATACGCGTCCCAGCCGGCGCCCACCTTGATGCGGCTGGTGACGGTGCCGTCGCCGTAGCCGAGGTACAGCCACAGGACGCCCGTCGCGTCGCGCGCGATGATGTCGTAGCCCTGGGCGCCGCCGAGGTTGCCGGGGGAGAGCACCTTGTCGTAGATGTTCCAGCCGCCGCCGATCGGCTTGTCGGTGTTGGCGTCGGGCCAGAAGTGCAGGTCCCCGGCGGGGCTCCACTGCCATTCCCCGTCGATGTACCCGTCCGCGTCGTTGTCGACGTACGCGTCGTTGGACAGGTTCGCGAGAGTGCCCTCGACCGCCTCGCGCGGGGTCAGGCCGCCGGTGCCGTTCGGGCCGTACAGCCAGCCCTGGTTGGCGTTGTCCACCCCGAGCAGGGGGAAGACCGGGTTCGCGGCATTGGTGGGAGTGGCGGCGGCCTTCGCGGCGGAGTTCCGGGCCGTCGGCACGTGCTTCGTGGTCGGGGGCAGGTGGCCCCAGGTCCCGGTGTCGGCCGAGGCCGCGCCGGCGCTCACGGCGACGAGGGCGCAGGCGATGGCCGCCACGGCGCAGCGGGACAACGATGTGCCGCTCTTACGGCAGTTGAATCTGGCCACGTATCGCTCCTGATGTCGGTGACAGTGGCGCGGGCGGGATGTCGGAGGACTGACGAGACGTCCAGCATCCCGCCGCGATAGTTCCACCGCATCTTTACATGTCAACTTGTTTGGTATGGGCGGAAGATGGGATTTTCCCCTCCCTCCAACGAGTGGACTTTCGCCGCGAGGAGGCGGCGCCGCGACCACGAACGACGGCAGGGCCGCACCCCCCTTCCGGGGAGTGCGGCCCTGCCGCTCGCGTGCCCGTGTGTCAGGACGTCATCAGGCGGTAGGCGTCGTAGCCGTAGCCGATCTTGACGCGCGACTGGTACGGGGCGGCCGCGTTGCCGGTGCCCTTGTACAGCCAGAGGTTGCCGTTCGGCTCGCGGGCGATGAGGTCGGTCTTCCCGTCCAGGTCCACGTCGCCGGTGGAGACCAGCGTGTTGTACGCGTTCCAGCCGGAGCCGATCCTGGTGCGCCCCGCGAAGGGTGCGCTGTAGCTGCCGGTGCCCTTGTAGAACCACAGCACGCCGGCCTTGTCGCGGGCCACGATGTCGGCCTTGCCGTCACCGTCCAGGTCGCCCTTGCCCGCGATCTGGGTGTACGCGTCCCAGCCGGCGCCGACCTTGATGCGGCTGGCCACGGTGCCGTTGCCGTAGCCGAGGTACAGCCACAGGACACCCGCCTTGTCGCGCGCGATGATGTCGTAGCCCTGGGCGCCGGCGAGGTTGCCGGGGGAGAACACCTTGTCGTAGATGTTCCAGCCGCCGCCGATCGGCTTGCCGGTGTCGGGGGTGGACTCGCTGAAGTAGCGCATGTCCCCGGCGCCGTTCCACTGCCACTCGCCGTCGATCTCGCCGTCGGCGTTGTCGTCGACGAACGTGTCGTTGGCGAGGTACGGGAAGGAGGCGACGAACGAGCGCGCACTCAGACCGCCGGTGCCGTTCGGGCCGTAGACCCAGCCGGCGTTCGCGTTGTCGACGGCGAACAGCGCGAAGATCGGGTTCGCGGCGTTGCCGGGCGTTGCCGCGGGGGCCGCTGCGGCGAAGTTCCTCGCCTTGGGGGCGTGCTTCGGTGCCGCGGGCGTGTGGCCCGGGTAGACACCGTCGGCCGAGGCCGCGCCGGCGCTGACGCCGACGAGGGCGGCGGCTATCGCCGCCACGGCGAGGCGGGAGAGCGCCTTGCCGGTCTTACGGCCACTGAAGTTGGCCACGTAGTGCTCCTGTTGTGATGGTGAGGCCACGATCGGGATGCCGGGCGACTCATGAGCCGTCCGGCATCCCGCCGTGATAGTTCCACCGCATCTTTACATGTCAACTCGCATGGAATGCCGCGGAGATGAGCACCGTCGGGTCGATACCGGTCAAAACCGGTCAGGAGAGCAGCTCGACCTCCGCGAGCGTCGCCGTCCCGCTGCCGCTCACCAGCCGGTAGTGCGCGTACGAGCCGGGGGCGCGCAGCGAGAAGACCCGGGTCTGGTGGTCCCAGGTGAACCGCTCGCCGGTGCGCCGGTCGACGTCCTTCCACGTCGTGCCGTCGGTCGAGGCCTGGAGCGTCCAGGACGTCGGCGCCTTGGCGCGGTCCGCCGAGGTGAGCGTGTACTGGAGCGCCCGCGTCGGGGCCGCCACCGGCAGCTCCAGCGAGGTCAACTCACCCGATGTGGCCGAGGAGTTGTCGAACAGCGGGCCGGAGCCGGTGATCGCGTCGCTCGGGGGAGCGGGCACCTTGCCGTCCTTGGTGATGGAGACCGGCGCCGCGTTCTTGGCCGTGCCCCACGACGAGGGCTTGGAGCCCATGGCGAAGTCGAGCGTGCCGCCCCGCGCCAGCAGGTCGTGCGGCAGGGCCGTGGAGTTCCACGCCTTCCCATTGACCTTCAGGGACTGGACGTACACGTTGGACGCGCTGTTCTTCGGCGCCTTCACGACCAGGTCGCGGCCGTTCTCCAGATGGATGGTCGCCCTGGTGAACAGGGGCGAGCCGATCGCGTACTCGCCGCTGCCCATCACCAGCGGGTAGAAGCCGAGCGCCGAGAACACGTACCAGGCCGACTGCTCGCCGTTGTCCTCGTCGCCGTGGTAGCCCTGCCCGATCTCACTGCCGTTGTAGAGGCGCCGCAGCACCTCGCGGATCTTCTCCTGTGCCTTGTAGGGCCGGCCGGCCGCGTCGTACATGTACGTGACGTGGTGCGCGACCTGGTTGGAGTGCCCGTACTGGCCCATCCGCACGTCCCGTGCCTCGGTCATCTCGTGGATGACGCTGCCGTACGAGCCGGCGAAGTCGGGCGAGGCCGTCTCCGGCGTCGAGAAGTAGCTGTCCAGCTTCTGGGCGAGCCCCGCCTGGCCGCCGTACAGGTTGGCCAGGCCCCGCGAGTCCTGCGGGGCGGTGAAGGCGTAGCCCCAGCCGTTGGTCTCGGTGAAGTCGTAGCCCCAGACGCGCGGGTCGAACTTGGCGCTGTCCACGCGCCATTGGCCGTTCGCGTCCTTGCCCTGGAAGAACCCGGCCTTGGAGTCGAAGAGCTTCACGTAGTTCTGGGCGCGGCCCATGAAGTACGCGGACTCCTCCCGGTAGCGGGGCTTCTTCGTCTTCTCGTACAGCGCCTGGCCCATCTTCGCCAGGCCGTAGTCGTTGACGTACCCCTCCATCGACCAGGACAGGCCCTCGGGGGTGGAGGTGGGGGTGTAGCCGAGGAAGGGGGAGGTGGTCATGCCCTTGCGGCCCACTCCGGAGGAGGGCGGGGCGACCGTGGCGTTCTTCAGGGCTGCCTCGTAGGCGGCCTCGGCGTCGAACTTCACGCCCTTCACATAGGCGTCCGCGAAGGCCACGTCCGAGCTGGTGCCGGTCATCAGGTCCGCGTAGCCGGGCGAGGACCAGCGTGAGATCCAGCCGCCGTCCTTGTACTGCTGCACGAAGCCGTCGATCATCTCGCCGGCCTTCTTCGGGGTGAACAGCGAGTAGGCCGGCCAGGTCGTGCGATAGGTGTCCCAGAAGCCGTTGTTGACGTAGACCGTGCCGTCGACGACCTTCGATCCGGTGCGCGTCGGGGTGTCCTCGCCGGCCTTCGGCGCGAACGGGCTGGCGTACTGGTTCTTGGAACCGACCTTCTCGAAGCCGGAGTTGGGGTACAGGTACAGCCGGTAGAGCGAGGAGTACAGGGTGGTCAGCTGGTCCTGGGAGGCGCCCTCGACCTCGATGCGTCCCATGATCTTGTCCCAGGCTCCCCGGGCCCGGTCCTTGACGGCGTCGAAGCCGGTCCGCGCGGGGATCTCCGCGGCCAGGTTCGCCTTCGCCTGGTCCACGCTGATGAGGGAGGTCGCCAGGCGCAGCGTGACGGTGCGGTCCTTGCCGGGCTCGAACCGCGCGTAGCCGGTGACGTCGGCGCCGCCACCGCCGGGCAGCTTGCCGCTCGCGGTCACCGCCGTGTCGAAGACGCCGTACACGAAGAGCCGTCCGGCGCCCGCGGAGAGACCGCTCTTGACGTCCGAGAAGCCGGTGAAGGAACGCGTCCCCGGATCCAGGGTGAGGCCGCCCTGGTTGGTCACGTTGTCGAGGATCAGGCTCGCGTCGTCACCGGGATAGGTGAACCGCATCATCGCCGCGTGGTCGGTCGGCGTGATCTCCGTCTTCAGGCCGTTCTCGAAGGTGACGCCGTAGTAGTACGGCTTCGCGGTCTCGTTCTCGTGCCGGAAGGGCAGCGCGCGGGCGGTGCGCGATGCGTCCGGGGTGCCGGCCGCCGCCGAGGGCATGACCTGGAAGGTCTGCCGGTCGCCCATCCAGGGGCTCGGCTCGTGGCTGGCGCTGAAGGCCTGGAGCGTGGGCAGGTTGTCGGCGTTGTTGCGCCGCGCGTAGTCGTACAGCCAGTCCTGCGAACCGGCGTTGGTGACCGGGGTCCAGAAGTTGAACCCGTTGGGGACGGCCGTCGCGGGGAAGTTGTTGCCGCGCGAGAAGGAGCCGCTGGAATTGGTGCCGCGGGTGGTCTGCGCGTAGTCCGACAGATGCGCGAGGGGCTTGGCGGGCTTCTTCGGCGCGATGCTGAGGTCGTCGATCCAGCCCTGGAACTTGGCCGGGCCCCTGGGGGAGTCGTAGGCGACCAGGATCCGGTCCACGCGCCTGCCGGCGGCGACCGTGCCGATCACCGAGGAGACCTGGTTCCACTGGTTGACGTAGAGCGTCTTGGCGGCGCCCTGGCCCTGCGGGCTGAGCACCCCGCCGTGCGAGTCGAGCGCCTTCAGGTCACTCAGATAGGTGCCGTCGGTGAAGGCGAGGTCCACGGACACGTTGGTGGCCGGGTAGCTGAGGTCGGTCTCCGCCATCGACGGGAAGACCTTGTAGTCCAGTTCGGTGTCCCGGGTGACCGGCAGGTCGACGTCGAAGACCTTGTTGTAGGAGTAGGCCCGCCCGTCCGCCTTGTGCGTACCGGCGTAGCGAAGCGCCCGCTTCCCGGTGAAGCCCGCGTTCGCCTTGGCGGTGGGGGAGCCGCCCGGTCCGCGGTCCGGCGCGGTGAGCATGTCGGGGGCGGCCGGGGTGGCGGTGTCGCCGTTGGAGAACTGGATGTCGCCGAGCTGGGTGATGGGGGCGCCGCCGTTGGCGGTGATCTCCAGGCGGTAGTGCGCGTAGGCCGTGGTGTTGGCGAAGTCGTACGTCCTGGTCTGGAAGCGGTCCTTGAAGCTCTCGCCGGAGCGGCTGTCCAGGGTCTTCCAGTCCTTGCCGTCCGTCGAGCCCTTCAGGGTCCAGTCCCTGGGGTCGCGTTCGGGGGCGTCGTTGGCCGACGTCAACGCGTAGGTGAGGGTCTTCACCGGTTCGGACAGGTCGAATTCGAGCCAAGCCGTGGGCTGGAAGGCCAGCCATTTCGTGCTGGGCTGGCCGTCGACGAGGTTCTCCTTCACCTCGCCGCCGTCGGTGTTCTCGGCGCTGGCCCGGACATCGGTGACCTTGTCGGTCACATTGCCCGGTATCCCACTGGTGAACGCGCCGTCGACCCCGGAGGCCCGCTTGGTCCCCGTGCGGTCCGTATCTACGGTATTGGTCCAGTCCGGCTGGGGCTGACCGGTTTCGAACGAGGTGCTGAACCGGCCGCCGGACAACGGGGGTTGGGCCGTCGCGGACGGCGCTCCGACGGCGGAGGGGGCCGTCACTACGAGCAGGAACGAGGCGGCGGCCAGGGCGGCCGCCGGCGCTCGTCGGTACCGGGATCTGGGCAGCATGCGGGCCCTTTCCTTCGGCGCCCGCCGGGTTCGGTCGGCGGATGCGAGGTGGACAACGTTGTCAGAGCGGAAACGCAGGATCCAGTAGCGCGGCAAGTGCCGGTTGGTGTCAAGGGCGTTGGGAAGGAATGGATGGCCGGAATCGACGGGGCAATGCGGACGTCAAGGTGTGTAATGCGCGTCAAAAGCAACAGCCTGATCCACATTGGTACGTACCAAGAGATATATCCGCGAGGTCTCAACTCGGGAAAGACTGTCGGCCAACCGTGCTTTCGATCTTGCTCAGTTGACGGGAAGTGGACTATACCTGTCGGCGTCCGGGCAACCCGCTGAACGCGGGCGGGGGGAACGCGTGCGGGCCGGTCGGCCCGGGACCGGGCAGCCTCCGCGATGGATGTACGAGATCACTCACGCTTCAACTGTTCGCGGGCGCCGGCGGATTCCGCTGCACCGCATGAGTCCTGGAGAAGGCGAGGACTTGAGCATGGGATCCGAGATCAACCGCCGTGACGCACTCAAGCGGGCCATGGCAATCGGCCTGTTCGCGGTGCCGGCGACGTCACTGCTGAGCGCATGTGCCAGTTCCGACAGCGGTGACACCAGCAAGAAGCCGAGCTCGCAGGGCACCAAGTCGGCGGACAATCCGCTGGGTGTCAACAAGGGCACGGCTCTTGAGGCGTTCGTCTTCAAGGGCGGCTTCGGTGACGACTACATCAAGTCCGCCGAGGCCGACTACAACGCCAAGTACGGCATCACCATCAAGCACACCGGCACGCAGGCCATCGGCCCGAAGCTCCAGCCGCGGTTCGCCAGCAGCACCCCGCCGGACTTCATGGACAACTCCGGCGCCGACAACCTCGACACCGCGGCCCTCGCCAAGACCGGCAAGCTCCAGGACCTCACCCCCCTCCTGGACGCGCCGACCATCGACGACCCCTCGAAGAAGGTGCGCGACGTCCTGATCGCCGGCACCGTCGAGCAGGGCCAGTTCGGATCCAAGGAGATGTACGCGTTCAACTACGCGTTCACCGTCTACGGCACCTTCTATTCCAACAAGCTGTTCAAGGACAAGGGCTGGACCTACCCCCAGACCTTCTCGGACATGCTGGCGCTCTGCAAGAAGATCAAGGCCGCGGGCATCGCCCCGTTCACGTACCCGGGCAAGTACCCGTACTACGTGCACTTCGACCTGCTGCACCAGATCGGCAAGGTCGGCGGCAAGGAAGCGCTCAACGCGATCGACAACCTCGACGACGGCGCCTTCAAGACCGACGCGGTCAAGGAAGTCATCTCGTACTACGAGGAGCTGGCCGGCCAGGGCTACTTCCTCCAGGGCTCCGAGGGCATGACCCACATCCAGATGCAGACCGCCTGGACGCAGGGCCGCGCCGCGATGGTGGCCGACGGCTCCTGGGTGGAGAACGAGGCCGCGCCCACCATGCCGAAGGACTTCGACCTCGCGGTCGGCTCCCTCATCGGCTCCGGCCCGAACGACAAGCTGCCCTTCGGCGCCCTGTACGCGGCCGCGGGCGAGCCGTTCATCGTGGCCAAGGACGGCAAGAACCCCACCGGTGGCATGGAACTGCTGCGCATCATGCTCAGCAAGAAGCAGACCACCAACTTCACCAACGCCATCAAGTCGCTGACCTGTGTCCAGGGCGCCGCCGACGGCCTCTCCCTGACGCCGGGCCTGACCTCGGCGAACGCCGCGTTGAAGGCGGCGGGGCCCAACGTCCTCAACTCCCGGCTCCAGGACTGGTACAAGAAGCTCAACAACGAAACCATCGGCAACCTGACCCTGGATCTGCTCACCGGCAAGATCAAGGCCGCCGAGTGGATCGACAAGGCCCAGAAGGCCTCGGACGACACCAAGAAGGACTCCTCCGTCCCGAAGTTCAAGCACCTCTGACGAGGTCGCTTACCACTACTGGCTGAGACGAGAGCGACCGGCGACATGCGACACGGCAAGTACCGGTTCATCATCGGATTCCTGGCAATTCCCCTGGCGCTGTACGGGGTCCTCGTGATCTCGCCCTTCCTCCAGGACTTCCAGATTTCGCTGACGAGCTGGAGCGGACTGACCCCCGAGAAAAACTTCATCGGGCTGGACAACTATCAGAAGCTGATGCACAACGACCTCTTCTGGAAGGCGTTGTGGCACAACGTCCTTCTGCTGCTCTTCGTGCCGGTCGTCACGCTCGGTTTCGGTCTCTTCTTCGCCTTCATGCTGAATGTCGGCGGCCGCCGCAGAGGTTCTGCGGGGGTCGCCGGCGTGCGGGGCTCCGGCCTCTACAAGGTGATCTTCTTCTTCCCGCAGGTCCTCTCGATCACGATCATCGCGATCCTGTGGCAGCAGATCTACAACCCCGACCCCGAGAACGGGATGCTCAACTCCCTGCTCTCCAGCGTCGGTCTGAGCTCGCTCCAGCAGTCCTGGCTCGGCGACTCCAGCATCGCGCTGATCTGCATCATGGTCGTGATGGTGTGGGCCAACGTCGGCTTCTACGTCGTCCTGTTCTCCGCCGGAATGGCCTCCATCCCGGGCGAGATCTACGAGGCCGCCCTCCTGGACGGCGCCTCCCGGGTCAAGACGTTCTTCCGGATCACCCTGCCGCTGCTGCGGGACACCGTCGCCACCGCCTGGGTCTACATGGGCATCATCGCGATGGACGCGTTCATCTACGTACAGCTGATGTCGGTGAACGTCGGCGGCCCCGACGAATCCACCGACGTGGTCCCGCTGCTCCTCTACAAGACGGCGTTCCGGGACAACAGCCAGTACGGAATGGCCGCCGCCATGGGTGTCGCGATGCTGATCGTGACCCTGGTGTTCGCCATTCTCAGCATGCGGCTCTCGCGCCGCGAGCGGATCGAATTCTAGGGGTGGCGCGATGACGACCGAAACCATGCAGGTGGACGGCGAGAAGGCCGCCGTACCGCCCACCGCCAGCGCAGCCCGCTGGAAGTGGCGCAGCAGCGAGGGAGGCGTGCTCAACGCCTTTTCCCACGTGTTCCTCCTGGTCTGGGCGCTCATGGTGGGCGTGCCCCTGCTGTGGGCGCTGTGGAGCTCGTTCAAAACCTCCGGCGAGATCCTCACCCACCCCTGGTCGCTGCCCACGGACTTCCACTTCGACAACTGGTCGCGGGCCTGGAGCAAGGCCAACATCGGGCAGTACTTCCTCAACACGGCCTTCGTGGTGGGCCTTTCGACCTTCGGCACGATGCTGCTCGGCTCGATGGCGGCCTATGTGCTGGCCCGCTTCGAGTTCCCCGGCAACCGGTTCATCTACTTCCTGTTCGTCGGCGGCATGGCGTTCCCCGTGGTGATGGTGCTCGTCCCGCTGTTCTTCGTGACCAAGAACCTGGGCATCCTGAACACGCTGCCCGGCCTCGTCCTCATCTACATCGCGTACTCGCTGCCGTTCACGGTCTTCTTCATGACGGCGTTCTTCCGGACGCTGCCGACCACCGTCGCCGAGGCCGCGCTGATCGACGGGGCCTCGCACACCCGGACGTTCTTCCAGATCATGCTGCCGATGGCCAAGCCCGGCATCATCAGCATCGGCATCTTCAACATCCTCGGCCAGTGGAACCAGTACCTGCTGCCCCTGGTGCTCAACCAGGGCGACACCAAGAACTGGGTGCTCACCCAGGGCCTCGCCGACCTCGCCGTGCAGCAGGGCTACCAGGGCGACTGGGGCGCGCTCTTCGCGGGTCTGTCGATCGCGATGCTGCCCGTGCTCGCCGTGTACATCGTCTTCCAGAAGCAGGTCCAGGCGGGCCTGACCGCGGGAGCGCTCAAGTAGCCGCCCCCTCGCAGCCGCCTTCTTCCCCCGACCGCCCGCGGGCCCCGTGCCCGCGGGCGGTCGTGCGTTCCCCGATCGGTACCGCGTCTGCTCAGGTCTTGACGGGAGACCACCCTGAAGGCTGAGCTTAGGGTTCACATGTTGGAGAAAAGACGGGGCCTCATTGCTGCGGCTCCGTGCGGGGGCGGCCGTCGCGCCGCCCGCCTACGGTGGGAGTGGATGAGTCGATGGAGACTCCGGGGTCGCAGACGTCTTTGCACCGGGCCAACCTTGAGCGGGTCGTACGGGCCGTGCGCATGGCGGGCTCGCTCACCCAGGCCGAGATCGCCAGAACGACGGGCCTGTCCGCGGCCACCGTCTCCAACATCGTGCGCGAGCTGAAGGACGGCGGGACCGTCGAGGTCACCCCCACCTCGGCCGGCGGCCGACGGGCCCGCAGCGTCTCGCTCAGCGGCTCGGCCGGCATCGTCATCGGCGTCGATTTCGGCCATACGCACCTGCGGGTCGCGGTCGGCAACCTGGCCCACCAGGTGCTGGCCGAGGAGTCCGAGCCGCTCGACGTCGACGCCTCGTCGGCGCAGGGCTTCGGCCGGGCGGAAGAGCTGGTCAACCGGCTGATCGCGGCCACCGGCATCGGCCAGGACAAGGTCATCGGGGTGGGCCTTGGCGTCCCCGGGCCCATCGACGTCGAGTCGGGCACGCTCGGCTCCACCTCGATCCTGCCGGGCTGGACCGGCATCAACCCCAGCGAGGAGCTCGCCGGACGCCTGGGCGTGCCGGTGTACGTCGACAACGACGCCAACCTGGGCGCGCTCGGCGAGCTGGTCTGGGGCGCCGGGCGGGGGGTGCGCGACCTGGCGTACATCAAGGTCGCCAGCGGTGTGGGCGCAGGCCTGGTGATCGACGGGCAGATCTACCGGGGGCCCGGCGGCACCGCGGGGGAGATCGGGCACATCACCCTGGACGAGTCGGGGCCGGTGTGCCGCTGCGGCAACCGCGGCTGCCTGGAGACGTTCACCGCGGCCCGCTATGTGCTCCCCTTGCTGCAATCCAGCCACGGGGCAGACTTGACCATGGAGCGTGTGGTGCGGATGGCCCGCGAGGGCGACCCGGGCTGCCGCCGGGTGATCGCCGACGTAGGACGCCACATCGGCAGCGGCGTCGCCAACCTGTGCAACCTCCTCAACCCCAGCCGGGTGGTCCTCGGGGGCGATCTGGCGGAGGCCGGGGAGCTGGTTCTGGGTCCCATCAGGGACTCCGTGTCGCGGTATGCGATCCCCAGCGCCGCGCGGCAGTTGTCGGTCCTTCCGGGGGCCCTGGGAGGACGTGCCGAAGTGCTCGGCGCGCTGGCCCTCGTCCTGAGCGAAATGGGGGATTCGACCCTGTTGGACAGTGCACTCCCCGCCTCGGCGCCTGCCTTCACTTAGATAACGGATGGCACCGTTGTCATCTCGTTAAGGATTTACTCCTTGACGGTGGGCTTAACGCCGAGTTGACTTCCAGCCACCTCGGCCGCAACGTCGCGGCCTCGTCAGGGAGGTTTCTGAAGTGAACACGAACATGCGTCGTGCCGCTGTAGCCGTTGCCGCCACCGCGATGGCCGTCACACTCGCCGCCTGTGGCAGCGCCAAGGAGTCGGGCGGCGGCACCAAGTCGTCCGACAGCGCCAAGAAGGGCGACGACCTCAAGATCGGTCTGCTGCTCCCCGAGAACCAGACCGCGCGCTACGAGAAGTTCGACAAGCCGCTCATCGAGGCCAAGGTCAAGGAACTGACCAACGGCAAGGGCCAGATCGTCTACGCGAACGCCAAGCAGGACGCGACGACGCAGAACCAGCAGGCCGACACGATGATCACCAACAAGGTGGACGCGCTCATCGTGGACTCGGTCGACTCCAAGGCCATCGCGGCCTCGGTCAAGAAGGCCAAGCAGGCCGGCATCCCGGTCGTCGCCTTCGACCGCCTCGCCGAGGGCCCCATCGACTCCTACGTGTCCTTCGACAACGAGGAAGTCGGCCATGTGCAGGGCAAGGCCCTCCTTGAGGCCCTGGGCGACAAGGCCAAGTCCGGCGACATCGTCATGATGAACGGCGCCGTCACCGACCCGAATGCCGCGCTCTTCAAGAAGGGCGCCCACGCCGAGCTCGACGGCAAGGTGAACATCGGGAAGGAGTACGACACCAAGGAGTGGAAGCCCGAGAACGCCAACGCCAACATGGAGGGCGCGCTCTCCGCCCTGGGCAAGGACAAGGTCATCGGCGTCTACTCCGCCAACGACGGCATGGCGGGCGGCATCATCACCGCCCTCAAGGCGGCCGGCCTCTCCAAGCTCCCGCCGGTCACCGGCCAGGACGCCGAACTCGCGGGCGTGCAGCGCATCCTCGCGGGCGAGCAGTACATGAGCGTCTACAAGTCCTACCCGCAGGAGGACGCGATCGCCGCCGAGATGGCGGTCAAGCTCGCCAAGGGCCAGGACCTCGGCTCGCTCGCCCCGAAGAAGCTGGACTCGCCGACCACCCAGGGCGTGCCGTCCAACATCGTCCCGGTCGTCTCGCTGACCAAGGCGAACATCAACGACACCGTGATCAAGGACAAGATCTACACCGTCGCCGAGATCTGCACCGCCAACTACAAGGCCGCCTGCGACGCGGCCGGCGTCAAGTAGCTCACCCCGCCAAGTCCCTTGCCACCCAAGGGACTTGAGCCCCCCGAAACCCTCCGGCGCCCCGCGCCCGCTCAGCCCCCGCCGCGGCGGGGGCGCCGGACGGAACGTTTCGGCTCTCGCAGTTCTCTTCTGCTCGACCTCCGCGCCCCCACCCCTTCGGGCGCGGCATCCCCGCCGGTCAGGCGGCGAAGGAGATGGTTCACGTGTCCGCTACGCCCGTGTTGGCGTTGCGCGGGGTCTCCAAGCGGTTCGGTGCCGTTCAGGCGCTCACCGACGTAGAGCTTGAGGTCCACGCCGGTGAAGTGGTCGCCCTGGTGGGCGACAACGGCGCCGGAAAGTCCACGCTGGTCAAGACGATCGCCGGCGTGCACCCCATCGATGACGGCGTCATCGAGTGGGAGGGCAAGGCCGTCCAGATCGGCAAGCCGAACGACGCCCAGACCCTGGGCATCGCGACGGTCTACCAGGACCTCGCGCTGTGCGACAACATCGATGTCGTCGGCAACCTCTACCTCGGACGCGAGCTGAAGAAGCGCGGCGTCCTCGACGAGGTCGAGATGGAGCGCCGCTCGCGCGAACTGCTCACCACGCTGTCGATCCGCATCCCGAGCGTGCGCATCCCGATCGCCTCGCTCTCCGGCGGCCAGCGCCAGACCGTGGCCATCGCCCGCTCGATGCTCGGCGAGCCCAAGCTGGTCATCCTCGACGAGCCGACCGCGGCGCTCGGCGTCGAGCAGACCGCCCAGGTCCTCGACCTGGTGGAGCGGCTGCGCCAGCGCGGCCACGCGGTCGTCCTCATCAGCCACAACATGGCCGATGTGAAGGCCGTCGCCGACAAGGTCGCGGTGCTCCGGCTCGGCCGGAACAACGGTGTCTTCGACGTGAAGACCACCTCGCAGGAAGAGATCATCTCCGCCATCACCGGGGCCACGGACAACGCCGTGACCCGCCGTGCGGCGCGCAACGCGGAGGTTCAGAAGTGAGCACCGACAAGACCTCCTCGCCCGACCTCGGCAAGCCGGCCACCGCCCCGGTCGACGCGCCGCCCGCCGCGGACGCCGCCTCCGCCGCGGTCGACCCGCGCCTGCTCGTGCGCGAGCAGGGCTTCGCCGGCTACCTCGGCGAGCTCAAGCGCAAGGTGCGGGCCGGTGAGCTGGGCGCGCTGCCCGTCATCGTCGGCCTGATCATCATCTGCATCGTCTTCCAGAGCCTCAACTCGAACTTCCTCACCGCGGGCAACCTGTCCGACATCTCGGTGGCGATGGTCGGCACCGGCATGATCGCGGTCGGCATCGTCTTCGTGCTGCTGCTCGGCGAGATCGACCTGTCGGTCGGCTCGGTCAGCGGTGTGGCGGGCGCGTCCTTCGCGGTGCTCAGCGTGCTGCACGGCACGCCCGAGTGGCTGGCGCTGATCCTGGCCGTCCTCACGGGCACGGTCGCCGGGGCCATCCACGGTTTCATCTTCGCGCGCATCGGCGTCCCCGCCTTCGCCGTCACGCTGGCCGGTCTGCTGTTCTGGAACGGCTTCATGCTGAAGATCCTGGGCGACAACGGCACGATCAACACCAGCGGCTCCGGCGTCTTCTACAACCTGTCGAACTACTTCTTCAGCGATGTCGCGGTCGCCTACGGAGCGGCCCTGGTGGCCGTCGCCGTGTACTTCCTGTCCGCGTTCTTCGACAGCCGCCGCCGCGAGGCCGCGGGCGTCCCGTCGCGGCCGCTCAGCGAGATCGTGCTGCGCACGGTGCTGCTCGCCGTGGTGGCCTTCGCGGTGGCCTACATGTTCAACCAGAACAAGGGCCTGCCGCTCGCCGTGGTGATCTTCCTCGCGGTGCTGATCCTCACGGACTTCGTGCTCCGCCGCACCTCGTACGGCCGCATGATCTTCGCGCTCGGCGGCAGCGTCGAGGCCTCGCGCCGGGCCGGCATCAACATCGTGATGGTCCGCACCTCGGTCTACGCCATCTCCGGCACCTTCGCCGCCGTCGGCGGTCTCTTCCTCGCCTCCAAGATCAGCGCGGCCAACCAGGGCGCGGGCAGCGGTGACCTCCTGATGAACGCCATCGCGGCGGCCGTCATCGGCGGCACCAGCCTCTTCGGCGGCCGCGGCCGCACCTGGAACGCGCTCCTGGGTGTGCTGGTGATCACCTCGATCCAGTACGGCCTCGCCCTCGAAGGCGTCGCCGCCGCGATCCAGCAGATGATCACCGGCGGCGTGCTGTTGATCACCGTGATCATCGACGCCGTCACCCGCAAGACCCAGAAGTCCGCGGGCCGCGCCTGACCTGCCCGCTTCCCGACGTGCCCGGTGCCCACGAGGCGCCGGGCACGTGCGTGTGTGCGAGGGCCCGTCAGCCACCCGGGTGACACACAACGCACCGCCCCGGGCCCGCGGCCACGGGCGGAACATTAGACTCAACAGATCGGCATGCTCGACCAGCACGGATGCAAGGAGGCACGGGTGCCGCTGCTTACCCGTATCAGGGGACCGCGCGATCTTGACCGGCTCAGCCCGGAGCAGCTCGACCAGCTGGCGGCAGAGATCCGGACCTTCCTGGTGGACGCGGTCTCCAAGACCGGCGGACACCTCGGTCCGAACCTCGGCGTGGTGGAACTGACCATCGCGCTGCACCGCGTTTTCGAATCGCCCCGGGACCGGGTCCTGTGGGACACCGGACACCAGAGCTACGTCCACAAGCTGCTCACCGGGCGGCAGGACTTCTCCAAGCTGAAGATGAAGGGCGGTCTGTCCGGCTACCCGGCACGCGCCGAGTCGGACCACGACGTCATCGAGAACAGCCACGCCTCGACCGTCCTCGGCTGGGCCGACGGCCTCGCCAAGGCGAACGAGGTGCTGAAGAAGGACGACCACGTGGTGGCCGTCATCGGCGACGGCGCCCTCACCGGCGGCATGGCCTGGGAGGCGCTGAACAACATCGCCGCCGCCAAGGACCGTCCCCTGGTGATCGTCGTCAACGACAACGAGCGCTCCTACGCGCCGACCATCGGCGGCCTCGCCAACCACCTGGCCACCCTGCGCACCACCGACGGCTACGAGCGCTTCCTGGCCAAGGGCAAGGACCTCCTGGAGCGCACCCCGGTCGTCGGCAAGCCGCTGTACGAGACCCTGCACGGCGCCAAGAAGGGCCTGAAGGACTTCATCGCCCCGCAGGGCATGTTCGAGGACCTGGGCCTCAAGTACGTCGGCCCCATCGACGGCCATGACATCGACGCCCTGGAGTCGGCCCTCCAGCGCGCCAAGCGCTTCGGCGGTCCGGTCATCGTGCACTGCCTCACCGAGAAGGGCCGCGGCTACCAGCCGGCGCTCGCGGACGAGGCCGACCGCTTCCACGCGGTCGGCAAGATCCACCCCGACACCGGCCTGCCGGTGTCGACCTCCGGTCTCGACTGGACCTCGGTGTTCGGCGAGGAGATGGTCAAGCTCGGCAAGGAGCGCGAGGACATCGTCGCGATCACCGCGGCCATGCTCCAGCCGGTCGGCCTCGACAAGTTCGCCAAGGCCTTCCCCGAGCGCGTCTACGACGTGGGCATCGCCGAGCAGCACGCCGCGGTCTCCGCCGCGGGCCTGGCCACCGGCGGCCTGCACCCCGTCTTCGCGGTGTACGCCACCTTCCTCAACCGCGCCTTCGACCAGGTCCTGATGGACGTGGCCCTGCACAAGTGCGGGGTGACCTTCGTGCTCGACCGGGCCGGCGTCACCGGCACCGACGGCGCCTCCCACAACGGCATGTGGGACATGTCGATCCTCCAGGTCGTGCCGGGCCTCCGGATCGCCGCCCCGCGCGACGCCGACCAGGTCCGCGCCCAGCTGCGCGAGGCCGTCGAGGTCGAGGACGCCCCGACCGTGGTGCGCTTCTCCAAGGGCGCGGTCGGCCCCGCCGTCCAGGCGGTCGGCCGCATCGGCGGCATGGACGTGCTGCGCGAGCCCGCCGCCGGTGCCGTCCGCCCGGACGTGCTCCTGGTCTCCGTCGGCGCGCTCGCGCCGATGTGCCTGGAGATCGCCGACCTGCTCGACGCCCAGGGCATCTCGACGACCGTGGTCGACCCGCGCTGGGTCAAGCCGGTCGACGAGGCGCTCGCACCGCTCGCCGAGAAGCACCGCGTCGTGGTCACCGTCGAG
Source organism: Streptomyces sp. CB01201 (assembly GCF_002803085.1). Lineage (GTDB taxonomy): Bacteria > Actinomycetota > Actinomycetes > Streptomycetales > Streptomycetaceae > Streptomyces > Streptomyces hundungensis. The sequence continues at coordinate 358,590 of NZ_NNBJ01000007.1, forward strand.
GACAACAGCCGCGTGGGCGGCGTCGGTTCGGCCGTCAGCCAGGCGCTGCGCGACGCGGGCGTGGACGTCCCGCTGCGCGACTTCGGCATCCCGCCGCGCTTCCTCGACCACGCCTCGCGCGGCGAGGTCATGACCGAGATCGGTCTGACCGCGCCGGACATCGCACGTCAGGTCACCGGTCTGGTCTCCAAGCTGGACGGCCGCTACGAAGAGAGCCGCGCCGCGGTGGAGCCCGCCCGCGACTGATCATGTGACGACGGGTCGAAGGGCCGGACCGATCTGCCTGTACGGGTGATTGGTCCGGCCCGTTCGCGTGAAAAACGCGCTCAGCCCGGTACCCGTACCTCCTCCCCTCCCGATCATGGCGAGGACGATGAGCTAGCGGAGGTGCACGGGTGGCCAGCAGAGGTCTGTTCCGGACCAAATCGATCGAACAGTCAATCCAGGACACAGAGGAGCCAGAACACGCGCTCAAGAAGTCCCTGTCCGCGCTCGACCTCACCGTTTTCGGGGTCGGAGTCGTCATCGGGACCGGCATCTTCGTCCTCACCGGCAAGGTCGCCAAGGAGAACGCCGGGCCCTCGGTCTCCATCGCCTTCGTGGTCGCGGGCGTGGTGTGCGCGCTCGCCGCGCTCTGCTACGCGGAGTTCGCCTCGACGCTGCCGGTGGCCGGATCGGCCTACACCTTCTCCTACGCCTCGCTCGGCGAGCTTCCGGCGTGGACCATCGGCTGGGACCTGGTGCTCGAATTCGCGCTGGGCACGGCGGTGGTGGCGGTCGGCTGGTCCGGGTACGTGCGCTCGCTCCTGGACAACGCGGGCTGGCACCTGCCCGAGGCGCTCAGCGGCCGCGACGGCGCGCACGGCTTCGGCTTCGACATCCTGGCCGCCGCCCTCGTCCTGGTGCTCACCGTCATCCTCGTGCTCGGCATGAAGCTCTCGGCCCGGGTCACCTCGGTCGTCGTCGCCATCAAGGTCGTCGTCGTCCTGATCGTGATCGTCGCGGGCGCCTTCTTCATCACGTCCTCCAACTACTCGCCGTTCATCCCCACGGCGCAGCCGCAGAGCGCGGGCAGCGACCTCAAGGCGCCGCTCATCCAGCTGATGTCCGGGTACGCCCCCACCAACTTCGGCGTGATGGGCATCTTCACCGCAGCCTCCGTCGTCTTCTTCGCCTTCATCGGCTTCGACGTCGTGGCCACCGCCGCCGAGGAGACCAGGAACCCGCAGCGGGACATGCCGCGCGGCATCCTCGGCTCCCTGCTGATCTGCACGATCCTCTACGTGGCCGTGTCCGTCGTCGTCACCGGCATGCAGCACTACACCGAGCTCTCGGTGGACGCGCCGCTCGCCGACGCCTTCAAGGCCGTCGGGCACCCCGTCTTCGCCGGCGTCATCAGCTTCGGCGCCGCCGTGGGCCTCACCACGGTGTGCATGATCCTGCTGCTCGGCCAGACCCGGGTGTTCTTCGCGATGAGCCGGGACGGACTGCTGCCCCGGTTCTTCTCGCACGTCCACCCGCGCTTTCGCACCCCGCACCGGCCGACCATCCTGCTCGGCGTGATCATCGCGATCGTGGCCGGCTTCACCAGCCTCAGCGAGCTCGCCGAACTGGTCAACATCGGCACCCTGTTCGCCTTCGTCATCGTCTCGATCGGCGTCGTCATCCTGCGCCACACCCGCCCCGACCTGCCCCGCGCCTTCCGCACCCCGCTGGTGCCCTGGGTGCCCGGACTCGCGGCGGCCGCCTCGCTGTGGCTGATGATCAACCTGCCCGCGGAGACCTGGATCCGGTTCGCCGTGTGGATGGCGATCGGCATCGTCATCTACTTCGCCTACGGCCGCCGGCACAGCATCGTCGAGAAGCGCGCCGCCCGCGACGCTCCGTAACCGGCGCCCGGATCCATGCGGCCCCCGTATGTCCGCGCGATCGGGACGTACGGGGCCGCATAGGGTGGCTCGCATGCTCGCCGAGCCGTCACCCTCGCTACGATCCGTGACCACGAGCGTGCTGCCGGGCCAGCGCCGCCGCACCACCGAACCGGCCGGCCCCGCCCCGGCCCCCTACTGGCGGCGGCTGCTCCCGGTCCTCGCCGTGCTCGCGCTCGTCACCCGCATCCCCTCGTTCCGGCATCCGCTGTGGAACCCCGACGAGGGCTATCTCGCCGTCCAGGCACGGCAGTTGGCGAGCGGCGGCGCCCTCTACGCCACCGTCGTCGACCGCAAACCGCCGCTGCTGCCCTGGCTGTACGAGGCCGCGTTCGCGCTGTGCGGCGACGGCTCGCTCGGCCCGCTGCGCCTCGCCGCCGTCGCCGCCCAGCTCCTCACCGCGCTCGCGCTGGCCTCCACCGCGCGCCGCCGCTGGGGCGACCGCGCGGGCCGGGCCGCGGGCGTGCTCTATCTGCTCGTCTCGGTGGGGCTGAACCCCGAGGACGCCCAGGCCGCGACCTTCGAGGTGTTCATGCTGCCGTTCACCGCGGCCGCGGTGCGCTGCGCGGACCGCGGCCAGTGGACCCGGGCCGGCCTCGCGATCGCCGGGGCCTGCCTCACCAAGCAGACCGGCGGCGCGGCCCTGGCCCCCGTCCTGTGGCTGCTCTACCGGTACCCCTGCGGCCGCCCAAAGGCCGTGCTGCGCACGGGAGTCGGGGTGGCGTTTCCCGTCGTCGCCGCGGCCCTGCTCACCGGCCCCTCCCGCTTCCTGTTCTGGACGGTCACCGGCTCCTCGTCCTACGCCTCCTTCACCGGCTCCGAACTCCACGTGCTGGCAAGGGGGTTGACCAACGCCCTCATCCTGGCGGCGGGTTGCGCCGGGCTCCTGCCGCCGGTCGTACGGGTGCTGCGCATCGCCCGGACCGGGGCCGCCGACCTGTGGCTCTGGCTGCTCGCGTCGGCCGGTGCGGTGCTGCTCGGCTTCCACTTCTTCGGGCACTACTACCTCCAGCTCATCCCGCCCCTGGTGCTGCTCGCCACCGGCGCCCTCCAGATCCTGCCGCCGTACCGGCTCACCAGCGCCCTGCTCACCTCGGCCTGCGCGTGCGCGCTCTTCCTGCTGTGGGGCCTGCTCGCGCCCCGCCCCGACCTCGCTCACACCGAGCGCCTCGCCGCCGCCGTCGAGGCCCGCACCGGCCCCGCCGACCGGGTCCTGGTGTGGGGCATACACCCCGAGACGTACTGGTTGGCCGGCCGCGCCCCCGCGAGCCGCTATCTGACCGCGGGCCTGCTCACCAACTACAGCGGCGGCCGGGACGGCCCCCAGGTGGGGGAGAGGTATGGGGTCGACGGGGCCTGGCCGGTGTTCCGCGCCGAACTCGCGGGCCGCCCCCCGGCACTCGTCGTCGACGACTCGCGGGGCCTGCCCTTCGCACCCGACCACCTCCCCAGCCTGCGGCGCTTCCTCGACTCCCGGTACCAGCGCGCCGCGGTCGTGGACGGGGCCGTCTTCTACGTGCGCGCGCGCTGAGCGCCGCCTCACCCGGCCGGGCGAACGCCAACGGGTGGAAGCGGGTACGCGGCGCCGGCGACCGGAGGCGAAAAGCCGCACGTCGGGACGGAAATCCCGGGGAAATCGGGGGCCACGACCAGTGTTATGGTCGCTGAAAGTCGCTGGTTTGCTGGACCCGGACGCGTCGCGCGGATCCGGTGGGGAAAGGTGGTCGCGGACCATGGCACAGAGGTCTCGACAGGCATCGGGCGCACAGCCCGCGAGGGCCGGGGGCATCGTCACCGCACCGGTCGCCGCCACCCCCGTCGTGGTGGCCGAGGACGGCCTTCCCACGGTCACCGACTGGCTCCGGCTCGGCAAGGACGGCCGGCTCACCGCGTACGCGCCCGCCACCGAGGGCGTGGCCCGCTGGACCGAGTCCCGGCCGGGCGGCGCCTGGACCGGCCCCGAGCTGGTCGCACCGGGCAAGGGCCTCCAGGGGCACCTCTCGATCGCCCAGGGCGCCGACGGCTACGTCCACCTGACGGCGCTGCGCCACACCCCGATCGAGGACGGCGCCACCTGGACCGAGCTGGTCCACGCGATCCAGTACCAGTCGGGCCGCCCGGTCAAGAACTGGGCCGTGGTGGGCTCCCCCTACCCGCGGCGCGACTGGAAGCTCGGCCTCAGGATGGGCCACCCCTCGGTGGGCGTGGACTCGGGCGGCAACGCGCAGATCGTGGTGCGCAACGCCTTCGGCGGTGTCTCCGCGCGCGGCCAGGAACCGTCCGGCAAGTGGGCCGGCTGGGCCGACCTCAACGGCAACGGCGCCGACCGGTCGATATCGGTCGTCGCGTCGGCGGGCGGCCGGATGGTCATCCACGCCCCGTCCGACAACGGCATCATGCGCTTCGAACGGACCGCGGCGGACGCCAAGTTCGAGCGGATCGAGAAGCTGCCCGGCACCCCGGAGACGGCCACCGTCACCGGCCTGGAGACCGGCGAGGACGGCCGGGTCACCTTCTTCCTGCGCGACGCGAAGTCCGGCGAGGTGCGCGCCTGGCGCGGTGACGGCCCGGTCGAGTCGCTCGGCGGCAAGGGCACCGGCCCGGTCGCGGTGCTGCGCAAGGAGATCGACGGCGTCGACTGCACGGTGCTCGCCCAGCGCGACCGCGACGGGCGGCCCTCGATAGCGGCCTACCCCACCGAGCAGGAGAGCGCCGGGGTCAGCTGGACGCCCACCGGCGAAGTCTGCGCGGGCGCCCCGGCGTTGACGCTGGACGCGCAGGGCCGCGTCGTCCTCGGCGTGTTCACCCCGGACGGCGGCCTGCGGATCACCCGCCAGCGCACCGACGAGCGGGGCCTGGCCCTGGAGGCCTGGCAGCAGGTCTGACCCACGGCGCCCTGTGCGGCGAGGCCCGGAACCGACGCCCGGTTCCGGGCCTCGCCGCATTCCTGACGCCACGTCAACCATCGTGCTACTGACGGTACTTGAGCGCGAAACGGCCCCGCACCGAGGTGCGGGGCCGCTGTCGTGCCGTATCGGCGGGTGCGCTACGCGGGGACGCTCGCGACGCCCTGCGCCAGGAACTTCTTCCCGTTCACGCGCTCCGAGACGCCCTCGCGGTCCAGGTACGGCGTGATGCCGCCCAGGTGGAAGGGCCAGCCGGCGCCGGTGATCAGGCAGAGGTCGATGTCCTGGGCCTCGGCGACGACGCCCTCGTCCAGCATCAGACCGATCTCCTGCGCCACCGCGTCCAGGACGCGGTCACGGGTCTGCTCCTCGGTCAGGGCCACATCGCCCTGCTTGAGGAGGGCGGCGACCTCCGGGTCCAGCTCCGGCTTCCCGGAGTCGTACACGTAGAAGCCGCGCTTGCCGGCCTTCACGACCGCGGCCAGGTTCTCGGAGACCGTGAACCGGTCCGGGAAGGCGCGGTGGAGGGTCTCGGACACATGCAGACCGATGGCCGGGCCGACCAGCTCCAGGAGGACCAGCGGCGACATCGGCAGACCGAGCGGCTCGACGGCCTTCTCGGCGACGGCGACCGGGGTGCCCTCGTCGATGACGTTCTGGATCTCGCCCATGAAGCGGGTCAGGATGCGGTTCACGACGAACGCCGGGGCGTCCTTGACCAGGACCGCGGTCTTCTTCAGCTTGCGCGCCACCCCGAAGGCCGTGGCCAGCGAGACGTCGTCGGTCTGCTCACCGCGGACGATCTCCAGGAGCGGCAGGATCGCGACCGGGTTGAAGAAGTGGAAGCCGACGACCCGCTCGGGGTGCTTCAGCTTCGACGCCATCTCGGTGACCGAGAGCGAGGAGGTGTTGGTGGCGAGGATCGCGTGCGCCGGGGCGACCGCCTCGACCTCCGCGAACACCTGCTGCTTGACGCCGATCTCCTCGAAGACGGCCTCGATGACGAAGTCGGCGTCCGAGAAGCCCTCGGCCTTGTCGAGAACACCCGAGACCAGGCCCTTGAGGCGGTTGGCCTTGTCCTGGTTGATCCGCGACTTGGCGAGCAGCTTGTCGATCTCGGCGTGGACGTACCCCACGCCCTTGTCGATGCGCTCCTGGTCGATGTCGGTCAGGACGACCGGCACTTCGAGGCGGCGCAGGAAGAGCAGGGCCAGCTGCGAGGCCATGAGGCCGGCGCCGACGACACCCACCTTCGTCACCGGGCGCGCCAGGTTCTTGTCCGGGGCGCCGGCCGGGCGCTTGGCGCGCTTCTGGACCAGGTTGAACGCGTAGATGCCGGACCGCAGTTCGCCACCCATGATCAGGTCGGCGAGCGCGCTGTCCTCGGCGTCGAAGCCGGCCTGGAGGTCGCCGTCCTTGGACGCCGCGATGATGTCCAGGGCGCGGTAGGCGGCCGGGGCCGCGCCGTGCACCTTGGAGTCGGCGATGAAGCGGCCCTTGGCGACGGCCTGGTCCCAGCCCTCGCCGCGGTCGACCTCGGGGCGCTCGACGGTGACGTCGCCCTTGAGGACGTTCGCGGTCCAGATGAGGGACTGCTCCAGGAAGTCGGCACCCTCGAACAGGGCGTCCGCGATGCCGAGTTCGAAGACCTGCTTGCCCTTGAGCTGGCGGTTCTGGTTCAGCGAGTTCTCGATGATGACCGAGACGGCCTTCTCGGCGCCGATCAGGTTGGGGAGCAGCGTGCAGCCGCCCCAGCCCGGGACCAGGCCGAGGAAGACCTCGGGCAGCGAGAACGCGGGCAGCGCCTTGGAGACGGTGCGGTAGGTGCAGTGCAGACCGACCTCGACACCGCCGCCCATGGCCGCGCCGTTGTAGTACGCGAAGGTCGGCACGGCCAGCGCGGAGAGGCGCTTGAAGACCTCGTGGCCGCTCTTGCCGATGGCGAGCGCGTCCTCGTGGCGCTTGAGGATCTCGACGCCCTTGAGGTCGGCGCCGACGGCGAAGATGAACGGCTTGCCCGTGACACCGGCGCCGACGATGGAGCCCTCGGCCGCCTCCTTCTCCACCTGGTCGATGGCGGCGTTCAGGTTCGCGAGCGAGCCCGGGCCGAAGGTGGTCGGCTTGGTGTGGTCGAAGCCGTTGTCGAGCGTGATGAGCGCGAAGCGCCCGGCGACGTAGGGCAGTTCGAGGTGGCGTACGTGCGCGGACGTCACGACCTCGTCCGGGAACAGCTCGGCCGCGCCCTTGAGAAGCTCAGCGGTGGTGGTGCTCACTTGCTGCCTCCGGCGTCCTTGTGGTGCGGGTTCTCCCAGATGACCGTGGCGCCCATGCCGAAGCCGACGCACATGGTGGTGAGGCCGTAGCGGACCTCCGGCTGCTCCTCGAACTGCCGGGCCAGCTGCGTCATCAGGCGTACGCCGGACGAGGCGAGCGGGTGGCCGTAGGCGATGGCGCCGCCGTACTGGTTGACGCGCGCGTCGTCGTCGGCGATGCCGTAGTGGTCCAGGAACGCGAGGACCTGGACGGCGAACGCCTCGTTGATCTCGAACAGGTCGATGTCGCCGATGGACAGGCCCGCCTTGGCGAGGGCCTTCTCGGTGGCCGGGATCGGGCCGTAGCCCATGACCTCGGGCTCGACGCCGGCGAAGGCGTAGGAGACGAGGCGCATCTTCACGGGGAGGTTGTTCTCCCGCGCGAACTCCTCGGACGCGATGATCGACGCGGTGGCGCCGTCGTTGAGGCCGGCCGCGTTGCCCGCGGTGACGTTGCCGTGCACGCGGAACGGCGTCTTGAGGCCCGCGAGGCTCTCCAGGGTGGTGCCGGGACGCATCGGCTCGTCGGCGGTGACCAGACCCCAACCGGTCTCGCCCACCTCGGAGTTGGTGTTGCGCACCGAGATCGGGACCAGGTCCTGCTGGATCTTGCCGTCGGCGTACGCCTTGGCGGCCTTCTCCTGCGAGCGCACGGCGTACTCGTCGGCGCGGAGCTTGGTGATCTGGGGGTAGCGGTCGTGCAGGTTCTCGGCGGTCATGCCCATGAAGAGGGCGGACTCGTCGACCAGCTTCTCGCTGACGAACCGCGGGTTGGGGTCGACGCCCTCGCCCATGGGGTGGCGGCCCATGTGCTCGACGCCACCGGCGATCACGGCGTCGTACGCGCCGAACGCGATGGAGCCGGCGACCGAGGTCACGGCGGTCAGGGCGCCCGCGCACATGCGGTCGATGGAGTAGCCGGGCACGGACTGCGGGAGGCCCGCGAGGATGCCGGCCGTACGGCCCAGGGTCAGGCCCTGGTCGCCGATCTGGGTGGTCGCCGCGATGGCGACCTCGTCGATCTTCGCGGGGTCGAGGGCCGGGTTGCGGCGCAGCAGCTCGCGGATCGCCTTGACGACCAGATCGTCGGCCCGGGTCTCGTGGTAGATGCCCTTCGGGCCCGCCTTGCCGAACGGGGTGCGGACGCCGTCGACGAAGACGACGTCCCTGACGGTACGAGGCACGATGGCTCTCCTCCAGGGTGCGGGGTGGCACTGCACTGCTGCGCACGCGACTGAGCGCGCGCTCACTCCACCCATGCTACTTACGAGTAACCAGCCTGCCCACCCCCGGGGCCGGGAGCGGCGAACGTCACACCTCCCGGAGCTCCGCCCCGGCCCGGGCCATTTCGCCCACCCTCCCGCCCGTTGCCCGGGGTTGGTTGGTTCCGGCCCCTGGGGGCTCCGCCCCCAGACCCCGTTCGCGCCTGAAGGGCACTCGTCCCCAATCTCCCCCAAGGCCTTAGGGGCCAGGGGGGGACCCCCATAACGGGCTATAGGCGCCCCCGCGCCGGGCCGACGAGGAACGCGGGGGAACTGCGCGAGAAGCGGGCACGGTCCGCAGTCGGGATGGGGTTTGGGGGCGCGGGGAACTGCGCGAAAAGCGGGCACGGTCCGCAGCCGGGAGGGGGTTAGGGGCGCGGGGAACTGCGCGACCAGCCACGCACGGTCCGCACCCGAACCCGGCCCTTCCGAACCCGGCCCTTCCGAACCCGGCCCTTCCGAACCCGGCCCTTCCGAACCCGGCCCCCTCCAGGCCCTGCACTTCCCTCCGCCCCCAGCCCATCTGCCCCCGGCCCCCTCCTCACCCGGCCCCCTCCTCACACCCCCGGAGGGTTGCGGGAAGGGGTGGGGAGGGGCGCACCCGGGGTCTGGGGCGGAGCCCCAGGGCCGAAGATCCCGGACCGGAGCCCCCAGCCCCAGGGCGGGAAGCCCAGGATTAGCCGGGCGGCGGCAACCGCAATCTGGCCGGAATTCGTCGTCCGGCCAGGGCTCCGCGTCCGGCCAGGGCTTCGCGGCCGGTCAGGGCTTCGCGGGGGCCGCCGCGAGCGCGGCGGTCAGCAGCGGCGTGACCTGGGCGATCTGCCAGGGCCGGGCACCATGCGCGGCCAGCGCGTCGGCCACCGCGGCCGAGGAGCGGTCCCCCGGCGGCTCCCAGCACACCCGCCGCACGGTGTCCGGAGTGATCAGGTTCTCCTGCGGCATGTTCAGCCGCTCGGCAAGCTCGGAGACCGAAGCCCGCGCCGCCGAGAGCCGGGCCGCGGCGGCCGGGTCCTTGTCCGCCCAGGCGCGCGGCGGCGGAGGCCCCTGCAACGCCTGCCCGGGCTGCGGCAGCTCCGCCTCCGACAGGGCCTTGGCGCGGTCGACGGCGGCCTGCCACTGCTCCAGCTGACGCCGCCCCATCCGGTGCCCGAACCCGGGCAGCGCGGTGAGCGCGTTCACATGGGCGGGCAGCGCCAGCGAGGCCTCGATGATCGCGGAGTCGCTGAGCACCTTGCCCGGCGAGACGTCACGTCGCTGCGCCACCTTGTCCCGCGCGGTCCACAGCTCGCGCACGGCCGCCATCTGACGGCGCCTGCGCACCTTGTGCATGCCGGAGGTGCGGCGCCAGGGGTCCTTGCGCGGCGGCGCGGGCGGGGCGGAGGCGATGGCGTCGAACTCCTCGTGCGCCCACTCCAGCTTGCCCTGCCGGTCCAGCTCCGTCTCCAGCGCGTCGCGCAGATCGACCAGGAGCTCCACGTCCAGGGCCGCGTACCGCAGCCAGGGCTCGGGGAGCGGCCGGGTCGACCAGTCGACGGCCGAGTGGCCCTTCTCCAGGGCGTACCCCAGCACGCTCTCGACCATCGCGCCCAGACCCACCCGCGGGAAGCCCGCGAGCCGGCCGGCCAGCTCGGTGTCGAAGATCCGGGAGGGAACCATGCCTATTTCGCGCAGGCACGGCAGATCCTGCGTGGCGGCGTGCAAGATCCACTCAGTGTCCGAAAGTGCCTCCCCCAGAGCGGAGAGATCCGGACAGCCGACCGGGTCGATGAGCGCCGTGCCCGCGCCCTCCCGGCGCATCTGCACCAGATAGGCGCGCTGCCCGTAGCGGTAGCCGGACGCGCGCTCGGCGTCGACGGCGACGGGGCCGGTGCCGGCCGCGAAGGCCGCGACCACCTCGGCCAGGGCCTCGTCGGTGGCAACGACGGGCGGGATGCCCTCTCGGGGCTCCAGCAAGGGAATCGGCGCCTTTTCGACGTCGTCCGGGGGAGCGCCCCCGGTGGTTCGCAGTGCTGTCTCTGCTGCGGTCTTATGGGCGTCGGTCACCTGTCAAGGGTATCTGTGTATGCACCGCGCCCGTCGACGGAACGTTCCGTCGACGGGCGCGTGAGGGTCGTAAACCGGTCAGTGGATGATTCCGGTCCGCAGCGCGACGGCCACCATCCCGGCGCGGTCACCCGTGCCGAGCTTGCGTGCGATCCGGGCGAGGTGGGACTTGACGGTCAGGGCGGACAGGCCCATCGAGACGCCGATGGCCTTGTTGGACTGGCCCTCCGCCACGAGCCGGAGCACCTCGACCTCACGGCCGGAGAGCTCGCGGTAGCCGCCCGGGTGGCTCGGGGCACCCGGGGGGCGGCGGTGCATACGGGCGGCGGCGGAGCCGATGGGGGCGGCGCCGGGGCGGCCGGGGTGCCCGATGTTGGTACGGGTGCCGGTGACGACGTAGCCCTTCACACCGCCCGCGAGGGCGTTGCGCACGGCGCCGATGTCGTCGGCCGCGGACAGGGCCAGGCCGTTGGGCCAGCCGGCGGCTCGGGTCTCGGACAGCAGGGTCAGCCCGGAACCGTCGGGCAGGTGGACGTCGGCAACGCAGATGTCGCGCGGGTTGCCGACGCGGGGACGGGCCTCCGCGATGGACGACGCCTCGATGACGTCACGTACTCCGAGCGCCCACAGGTGCCGGGTGACGGTGGAGCGGACTCGGGGGTCGGCAACGACGACCATGGCCGTCGGCTTGTTCGGGCGGTAGGCGACCAGGCTTGCGGGCTGCTCAAGAAGAACGGACACCAGGCCTCCTGGAAAGGTGCGGGACGAAGCCGGCTCGGGGATGAAGCCGGGGCGAACCGTGCAGTTAGGGTCACAAACCTCTTCGGCACCAAACCCCTCGGCCTTTAGAGAATGATCACGATTTGGTGAGAAACATTTAGGGCAATTCGGACAGACGCTCGATCGTCGAGTAACCGGCGGGGCGCACGGCCCCCCGCGGAGCGCGCCGAAAACGCCCCGCGCCCCGCCGAAGCGGGGCGCGGGGCGCCAGGAAACGCGAGGTCAGCGGGGATCGCGCCGCTGGGGCAGGGTCACCACGCCGCTGCCCCCCTCGGCCGGGCCGGTGACCGGCGGCAGGCCGGCGATCTGGCACAGCAGATCGCACCAGGCGGCGAGATGACCCGCCGTGTCCGGCACCCCGCCGTGGCCCTCGCGCGGGGTCCAGGAGGCGCGGATCTCGATCTGGGTGGCCGGAAGTCGCTCCGAAAGTCCGCCGAAGTAGTGCGATCCGGCCCGGGTGACCGTGCCACTGGCCTCCCCGTAGGACAGCCCGCGCGCCTCCAGGGCGCCGGTCAGCCACGACCAGCACACCTCGGGGAGCAGCGGGTCGGCCGCCATCTCCGGTTCCAGTTCGGCCCGTACGAGGGTGACCAGGCGGAAGGTGCCCTGCCAGGCGTCGTGTCCGGCCGGGTCGTGCAGCAGGACGAGCCGACCGTCGGCCAGATCGTCCTCGCCCTCGACGACCGCCGCCTCCACGGCGTAGGCGTGCGGCGCCAGACGCTGGGGCGGACGCGTCTCGTCCACCTCGATCTCGGGGCGCAGTCGCGCCGTGCGCAGTGCGTCGACGGCCCGACGGAAGGGGATCGGAACGGTCGTCCCGTCCGCGGCTTCCCTGCCGTCAGCGCCATCCGAAGTTCGTCCCTGAGCGGCAGCCATGCGGGGAAGACTAGGCGGAACGGGCGCCCGGCGCCGGTAGGGACACCCGGCCCGGGCCGGCGGCTTGCCGCCACATGCGAAGATTCTGGTCGTGAGCGCCAACGACCGCCCTGTGGGCCAGCCGAACAGCAAGACGCACGACTCCGCGTTCCTCAAGGCATGCAGGCGGGAAGCCGTCCCGCACACGCCGGTCTGGTTCATGCGCCAGGCGGGGCGTTCGCTGCCGGAGTACCTGAAGGTGCGCGAGGGCATCCCCATGCTGGAGTCGTGCATGCGGCCCGAGCTGGTCACCGAGATCACGCTCCAGCCGGTGCGCCGGCACAAGGTCGACGCGGCCATCTACTTCAGCGACATCGTCGTCCCGCTCAAGGCCATCGGCATCGACCTGGACATCAAGCCCGGCGTCGGCCCCGTCGTCGCCGAGCCGATCCGTACCCGGGCCGACCTCGCCCGGCTGCGGGACCTCACCCCCGAGGACGTCCACTACGTCACCGAGGCCATCGGCATGCTGACCGGCGAGCTCGGCTCCACGCCGCTCATCGGCTTCGCCGGCGCCCCCTTCACCCTGGCCAGCTACCTCGTGGAGGGCGGCCCGTCCCGCAACCACGAGAACACCAAGGCCATGATGTACGGCGACCCGGAGCTGTGGGCCGACCTGCTCGACCGCCTCGCCGACATCACCGCCGCCTTCCTCAAGGTGCAGATCGAGGCCGGCGCCTCCGCGGTGCAGCTCTTCGACTCCTGGGTGGGCGCGCTCGCCCCGGCCGACTACCGCCGCTCGATCCTGCCCGCCTCGGCGAAGGTCTTCGACGCGGTCGCCCCCTACGGCGTGCCCCGCATCCACTTCGGCGTCGGCACCGGCGAACTGCTCGGCCTCATGGGCGAGGCCGGTGCGGACGTCGTCGGCGTCGACTGGCGCGTCCCGCTGGACGAGGCGGCCCGCCGGGTCGGCCCCGGCAAGGCGCTCCAGGGCAACCTGGACCCGGCGGTCCTGTTCGCGCCGACCGCGGCCGTCGAGGAGAAGACCCGTGAGGTGCTGGATGCGGCCGCGGGCCTGGAGGGCCACATCTTCAACCTCGGCCACGGCGTACTGCCCTCGATGGACCCGGACTCGCTGACCCGCCTCGTCGCCCACGTCCACGAGCAGACCGCCAAGTAGCGGCTGCCCGGCGGCGCGCACGCTCCCGCTACCCGGCGGCGCGCACCTTCGAGACCGCCTTGCGCGCCGCCACCAGGACCGGGTCCCACACCGAGGAGAACGGCGGGGCGTAGCCGAGGTCGAGGGCGGTCATCTGATCCACCGTCATACGCGCGGTCAGGGCGACCGCCGCGATGTCGATCCGCTTGGCCGAGCCCGTGCCGCCCACGATCTGCACGCCGAGCAGCCGTCCCGTGCGCCGCTCGGCCAGCATCTTCACGGTCATCGGCGCCGCGCCCGGGTAGTAGCCGGCGGTGGTGGTCGATTCGATGGTCGCCGTGACGTACCGCAGCCCCTCCTCGTCGGCCTGCCGTTCCGTGAGGCCGGTGCGGGCCACCTCCGTCTCGCAGACCTTGGTCACGGCGGTGCCGACGACACCCGGGAACGTGGCGTAGTCGCCGGCCACGTTGGACCCGATGATCTGGCCGTGCTTGTTGGCGTGCGTGCCGAGCGCGATGAAGCGGTGCCGGCCCGAGACCAGGTCGAGCACCTCCACACAGTCGCCGCCCGCCCAGATGTCGGCGTGCCCGTGCACCCGCATCGAGGTGTCCGTGAGCAGCCCGCCGGACTCCCCGAGCGGCAGACCGGCCGCGCGGGCCAGGTCCGTACCCGGAGTGACGCCGAGACCGAGCACCACCACGTCCGCCGGATACTCGCCCGGCCCCGCCCCCGCCCCCGACCGCGTCGTCACCGCCCGCACCCGGCCCGAATCCCCGGTCAGCACCTCGGTCACCTCGGCGCCCGTGACCATCCGGATCCCGGAGCGCTCCATCGCCTCGGCCAGCCGGTGCCCCAGGTCCGGGTCGAGCGAGTTCATGGGCTCGGCGCCGCGGGTCAGGAGCGTCACCTCGAAGCCCCGGCCGAGGAGCGCCTCGGCCATTTCGATGCCGATGTATCCGCCGCCCACCACCACCGCGCGCCGCCCCCGGGCCGCCGCCAGGCTCTCCAGGAGGGCCCGTCCGTCGTCGATGGTGTGGACCCCGTGCACCCCGGGCGACTCGATCCCCGGCAGCGCGGGCCGCACCGGCCGGGCCCCGGTCGCGAGGACGAGCTTGTCGTAGGAGGTCCACTCCTCGGCGCCCGACACCAGATCGCGCGAGCGCACCCGGCGCCCCGCCACGTCCAGCTCCGTGACCTCCGTACGCATCCGCAGGCCGATGCCGCGCTCGCGGTGCTCCTCGGGGGTGCGGGCGATCAGGTCGTCGTGCTTCGGTACGTCGCCGCCCACCCAGTACGGGATGCCGCAGGCGGAGTACGACGTGAAGTCCGACCGTTCGAAGGCGACGATCTCCAGTTCCTCGGGGCCCTTCAGCCTGCGGGCCTGGGACGCCGCGGACATGCCCGCCGCGTCACCGCCGATGACCACCAGTCGCTCCGCCGCCATGGGTGTTGCCTCCGCTCGTGAGGGTCGCTGCTCCTGGTGACGATACGTACGGGGGCCGCGCGGTATTCCCCGCCTGCGGGGGAGCGGACCGGGTGTTGACCGAGGGCGGCCCCCAACTCGGCAGCCGGACCGGCGAGTTGAGGTCGGCCGTGGGATGCCGCAGGGCTCGTTTCGGGAGGTCGGCGGGGGTCTGAGACAGTGGAGGCATGGACAACGCCCCCGCCCGCGCCCCGCACATCGTCGTCGTCGGAGGCGGTATCTCCGGCCTCGCCGCAGCCCACCGGCTGCTCGCGTCCGGTGCCCGGGTGACCGTGCTCGAAGGCAGCGCGGTGCTCGGCGGCAAGCTGCTCGCCGGGGAGATCGAGGGCGCGCCCGTCGACCTCGGCGCCGAGTCGATGCTGGCCCGCCGCCCCGAGGGCGTGGACCTCGCCCGCGCGGTCGGCCTCGGCGACCGGATCCAGGCGCCCGCCGCGGCCGGCGCCGCCATCTGGACCCGGGGCGCGCTGCGGCCGATGCCCACGGGCCATGTGATGGGCGTGCCCGCCGAGCCCGGCACCCTCCACGACATCCTGTCCGCCGAGGGCCTGGCCCGCGTCGCGCAGGATCGCGAGCTCGCCCCGAGCGAGGTCGGCGAGGACATCGGCGTCGGCGAGTTCGTCGCCCGGCGGGTCGGCCGCGAGGTCGTCGACCGGCTGGTGGAGCCGCTCCTCGGCGGGGTCTACGCGGGCGACGCGTACAAGATCTCGATGCGGGCCGCCGTGCCCCAGCTCTACGAGGCGGCCCGCACCCACGGCTCGCTCCTCGACGGCGTACGGGACATCCAGGCCAGGGCCGCCGCGAGAGCGCAGAGCGGGCCCGTCTTCGCGGGCCTGGACGGCGGCATCGGCACCCTGCCGGCCGCGGTCGCCGAGGCCGTGCGGGCCCGGGGCGGCGAGATCCGCACCGAGGCCCCCGTCCTGGGGCTCGCCCGGACCGCCGACGGCTGGCGGATCCGTACCGACGCCGAGCTGATCGCCGCCGACGGCGTGATCCTGTCCACCCCCGCCTGGTCCGCGTCCGAGCTGCTCGGCGCCGAGGCGCCGGTCGCCGCCGCCGAACTCGCGGAGGTCGAGTACGCCTCGATGGTCCTGGTCACCCTCGCCTTCCGGCGGGCCGATCTGGCCGGTCTTGAGGAGCGTTCGGGGTTCCTGGTGCCGCCGGTGGACGGCCGCACCATCAAGGCCTCCACCTTCTCCTCGTACAAGTGGAGTTGGGTCAAGGAGCGCGGCTCGGACCTCTTCGTGCTGCGCACCTCGATCGGGCGCTACGGCGAGGAGCGCCATCTGGACTGGGACGACGCCGACCTGGTGGACGTCTCGCTCGGCGATCTCGGCGACGCCGTCGGCCTGTCGGCGCGGCCCGTCGCGAGCCGGGTCAACCGCTGGATCGGCGGCCTTCCGCAGTATCCGGTGGGCCATCTCGCCAAGGTCGCCCGCATCCGCGCGGAGGTCGCCAAGCTGCCCGGACTGCGGGTCTGCGGCGCCGTCTACGACGGTGTCGGCATCCCCGCGTGCATCGCGAGCGCCCGGCGGGCCGCGGACGAGATCATTGCCACGTCGACCCTGGCGCGGAACACCCAGAGTGACGCGGGACAATAGCCACATGAGTGCTGCTCCGGAAAAGATTCCCAACGCGGGGAAGAAGGCGAAGGACCTCAACGAGGTCATCCGCTACACCCTGTGGTCTGTCTTCAAGCTGCGCGACGTACTGCCCTCCGACGAGGCGGTCCGGTCGGGTTACGCCGACGAGGTCCAGGAGCTGTTCGACCAGCTCGCCGCCAAGGACATCACCGTCCGCGGCACCTACGACCTGTCGGGTCTGCGCGCGGACGCCGACATCATGATCTGGTGGCACGCGGAGACCTCCGACGAGCTCCAGAGCGCCTACAACCTGTTCCGCCGCACCAAGCTGGGCCGCGCCCTCGAACCGGTGTGGTCGAACATGGCGCTGCACCGGCCCGCCGAGTTCAACAAGGCGCACATCCCGGCGTTCCTGGCCGACGAGAACCCGCGCGACTACGTGTCGGTGTACCCGTTCGTGCGCAGTTACGACTGGTACCTGCTGCCCGACGAGGACCGTCGCCGGATGCTCGCCGACCACGGCAAGATGGCCCGCGGCTACCCCGACGTACGGGCCAACACGGTCGCCTCGTTCTCGCTCGGCGACTACGAGTGGCTGCTGGCCTTCGAGGCCGACGAACTGCACCGCATCGTCGACCTCATGCGCCACCTGCGCGCCTCCGAGGCCCGGATGCACGTCCGCGAGGAGGTCCCGTTCTACACGGGGCGCCGCAAGAGCGTCGCCGACCTCGTGGCGGGCCTGGCCTAGCAAGACCAGGTGACCGGGGCCCGCGCCACGCGAGCGGGCCCCGGTCATCCCTGACCCGGAAGATCAGAGAGCGGGCAGCACACGCCCCGGCCTGCCGGCTGCCCGCTCGTCCAGCGACACCGGGTTCGGCTCCCGGTGCGGCGCGCACACAGCGCGCCGCACCGGCGTCCGGCCGTTCAGCAAGTAGTCCTCCACATAGCCGTTCACACAGGCGTTGGAGCCACCCGCGATGCCATGCGTACCGGCGTCCTTCTCCGTGATCAGGACGGAGCCCGGCAGCCGCCGCTGGAGTTCCAGGGCCCCCGGGTACGGCGTCGCCGCGTCCCGCTCGGCCGCCAGGATCAGCGTCGTCGGCAGCGCCCCCGGCTTCGCGCCGACGTCCACCGGCTTCTGCTGCGGGGCCGGCCAGTAGGCGCACGGCAGGTTCATCCACGCGTTGTCCCACGTCTCGAACGGCGCGGTCACCGCGAGCCCGGTGTTGTCGCGGTCCCACGTCGCGAAGTCCCTCGGCCAGGGCGCGTCGTTGCACTCGACGGCCGTGTACACCGCGTTCCCGTTCTCGTCGTCGACCGCCGACTCCGGCCTCGGCGAAGCCTGTTGGACCAGCGGGCGCTCATTGCCCTTGAGGTACTCCGAGAGCGCTGTGGCCCGGCTCGACCAGTAGTCGTCGTAGTACCCGGCCTTGAGGAAGGCGGCCTGCAACTGGGCGGGGCCCACCGTGCCGCCGGCCGGTTCGCGGGTCAGCCTGGCCCGCACCCGCTCATAGCTCCCCAGCACCTCCTCGGCCGTACTGCCCAGGTGGTAGACCGCGTCGTGCCTGGCGACCCAGGCGCGGAAGTCGGCCCAGCGGTTCTCGAACGCCCGTGACTGGTCCAGGTTGTTGCGGTACCAGATCTGCTTCGGGTCCGGGTCGACCGCCGAGTCGAAGACCATCCGGCGGATGTGCGAGGGGAACAGCGTCGCGTACACCGCCCCGAAGTAGGTGCCGTACGAGGCGCCCATGAACGTCAGCTTCTGCTCGCCGAGCGCGGCCCGCAGCACGTCCAGGTCACGGGCGTTGTTGATGCTGGTGTAGAACCGCAGGGCGTCCCCGGCGTTGCGCGCACAGCCCTCGGCGTACGCCCGGGCCTGGGCGATCCGCTCCAGCTTGTACGACTCGGAGGGGTAGGTGGGCGACTCGGTGGGCGCCTTGGCGAAGTCGGCCGGGTCCTGGCAGGACAGCGGCGCCGAGCGGGCCACCCCGCGCGGGGCGTAGCCGACCAGGTCGTACGCTCCGGCGATCCGCTTCCAGTCGGAGAGCCCGGCGACCATCGGGAAGTACATGCTGGAGGCGCCGGGTCCGCCCGGGTTGAAGACGAGGGCGCCCTGCCGCTCGGCGGGCTTGCCCTTGGCCTTGGTCCGGCTGACGGTCAGCGAGATCTGACGGCCCGTCGGATGACGGTAGTCCAGCGGGACTTGGACCGTTCCGCACTGCACGGAAGGAGGCAGCGCCTCCGCCTCGGGGCACCGGCCGAAGGCGATCGGCCGGGCGGCGGCGCGCTGGGCGGCGGCCGTCACACCACGGGCCTCGGCGGTCAGCGGGTCGGCGCTGCCCGCGGGGGCGGCGACGAGGGCGGAAAGGACGAGGGAACCCAGGGTTCCGTACAGCGCTACAGCTCTCATCGCCGGTACATCCCTTTCGTGCTGCGGTACTACGGAAGTACATACAGACCAGAAGGGGATACTTCGGACGAGTGAAAGTAAAGCAGCGGGGCCGCGCCGGGCGCGGTCATTGACTCCGATGCGCGAAGCGGCCGCTCGTGAGGGCGCTGCGCAGCTGGGGGTCCTCCACGGCCCGCAGTCCGCGCACGGCGACCGCGGTGAGCGGGTCGCCCGTGGCGTCGAGCCCGCCGAGCAGCGCCTGCCCGTCGGGCGAGGCCCAGCGGGTGTACGGGTGGATCTCCACCCGGGCGATGGCCAGACAGCCCAGGGTGAGGACGAGCGGGAGCGCGAACCAGGCCGCGATCTCGGGCCGCCCGGTGCCCGTCTCGCCCGGCATGAACAGGGCGGCGCAGGCGAGCGCGGTGATGAGCAGGGCGGCGCCGCGCACCGACTTCACCGAGGCGCTGACCCCGGACCGTACGGCGTCGGGGACCGCGAGGCCCGCGCCGGCCAGCCGGTCGGCCAGGGCACGCACCGCGTCCGCCCCGGCGGTGCCGGACCGTATCGTCTCGATCCGCTCCTGGCCGCCGGGGCCGATCGCCGTCAGGACCGAGCGCTCCAGGTCGTCGCGGCCCTCGGGGTCGACGACGGTGGCCCAGCCGGTGTGGGCGAGCAGCAGTCGGCTGGCCCGGTGCATGGAGACGAGGGTCAGGTCGACGACCCGGTAGGGGCCGCCCGCCAGGAACGCGGCCTCGTAGCAGGACAGGCCCCGCCCGTCGTCCGTACGCGGCCGGGGGCGGGCGGCGGCGACGGCGGCCAGACAGAGCCGGCCGCAGGAGAACCCGGCCGCGACCATCGCGGGCAGAAGGAACAGGACCCAGAACATGGCCGAGTTGTATGCGAAGTTGACGCTTCGCCGCCACAGTCTGTCCACAATTTGGACGTCGGGTTATCGCTTCGTTACGGAGTGTGGGGTGTCTCCGGTGCGGGAGATGCCTCGTCCTTCGGGCGGGAGGCGGCCGGGGGCAGCGGGAACGACGGCTCGGTCCCGGCGGGCGGTTCGACGCCGTCGGCGGGCTCCGGCGTGAGCGGTGCGGCGCTCGGTGGTGTCGCCCCCGGCGTGGGCGGCGGGGGGCCGGTGGGGTTCGCCGTCGCCGCCGCCGCGGCGTCCCGGGCGAGCGCGTCGAAATCGACGAACCCGGTGGCCTCCAGCATGGTGATGTGGTCGAGGACGGTCGTGTTCGCGTCGTCGGCGAGCCCGCGGACCAGCGAGTTGCGGGTGTTGGCCCTAATCTGCGCGACCAGGGCGAACACCTTGCCGTGGGCGGCGCGCAGCAGGTTGGCGAAGTCCCGCTCGTAGGCGGTGCCGGAGTCCGCGGTCAACTGGCTCAGCCATCCCCGCTGTTGGGCATTGGGCTGATTCGGCAGCTCCATGCCGAGCTGGGCCGCGACCTCGCGGACCCGGGCGTCGAGGAAGGCGTGCCCGTCGACGAGGTGCTGACCGGCCGCCCTGACGGCGTCGCTGGGATCCCGCTGGATGGCTTGCCGGCCGGCCGGGCCCTCCCAGAGCCCGGCCAGCCGCACCCGGACCACGAAGTCCCGGTCGGCGGCGGTCAGCGGCCCCCAACGGGTGCGCACCGTACCGGCGTTGAAGTCGGCGAGTGGGGTGCCCGCGCGGTCGGCGTACGACCAGACGGGGAAGAGCAGCGCGAGCAGAGTCGCGGCCAACGCGATGATGACGAGTCCGGTACCGGACAGCAAGCGACGCATGGGTGCCTCCTGGTGCGGTGCCGCACGGTAGTGCGGATGCCGCCGGTTTCGGAGGCGGTTCGGTGAAGTGGGTGGCCAGGTGGTGTGGGAGTCGTCACGTGATGCGGGAGTGCACACCAACTCCACTGTCGATGCGCTAGGTTGCCCCGCCGCGGCATCCGCCTGGCGGGGTGGGCCGGGTCAGGCCGCCCGGGTCAGTGTGCGCAGCAGCCGCGAGGCGCGGCCCGGCGGCCTCGGTCCGGCCCGGTCCTTCCACCAGCGGGCCAGGGCTCGGCGCGCCTCGGCGTCGGCGGGCCGCCCCGAGTCGAGCAGGAACCGGGCGAAGTCGAGCGCGTCCTGGCGGTAACCCCCGTACATGGGACGGCACTTGGCGTATTCCAGGAACGCCTCCCGGTAGTCCGGCCCGAGCAGCGTCGCCGGCTCGGGCGCCACCTTGGCCACCACATCGGCCCGCTTGGCCGCGAGCGAGCGGGCCTGTATGCGCAGCCGCCGCCCGTCGAACCCGGTGGGCGCGGGCGTGCCCGCGGTGAGCGAGGAGAGCAGGGCGGCCTGGGCGAGGGCGAGCCGGTCCCGGTACCCGGGGCCGGCCTCCTGGGCGGCGGCCGCAGGTGCGGATCGCGTCACCGGGGCGGGCGGCTCCGCCGATGCCAACGTGGCCCGAATGGCGCCGAGTTCGGCCGCGAGTTCCGCCGCGGGCGGGAACGCGTCGTCGCGCTCAAGCAGCACCCCCGGCGGTGAGACGCGGGCGGCGAGGTCCGCCAGGACATCGAGTACCGCCTGCGGTACGGGGTGCGCGTGCGTGTCGTGCCAGACGCCGTCGCGTTCGATACCGCCCGCCACGTGCACGTACGCGATCGCTTCCAAGGGCAGGTCGGCAAGCACCTTCGCGGGGTTCTCGCCGCGGTTCACCCGGTTCGTGTGCAGATTGGCCACGTCGATGAGCAGCCCGACGCCGGTGCGCTCGACCAGCTCCGACAGGAACTGACCCTCCGTCAACTCCTCGTCCGGCCAGTCGATCAGGGCCGCGATGTTCTCCAGCGCGAGCGGCACCGGCAGGGCGTCCTGCGCGATGCGCACGTTCTCGCACAGCACCCGCAGGGCATCGCGGGTGCGCGGCACCGGCAGCAGATGACCCGCCTCCAGGCGCGGCGACGCGGTCAGCTCGCCGCCCGCGCGCACGAACGCGATGTGCTCCGTGACCAGGGGCGAGCCGAGCGCCTCGGCCCGGGCCGCGAGGTCGGCCAGGCGCCGCGGGTCCGGCCGGTCGGCCCCGCCGAGGCCCAGCGAGACCCCGTGCGGCACCACGGTGACCCCGCGCTCGCGCAGCCGGAGCAGGGAGTCGGGGAGGTGCCCGGGGCAGAGGTTCTCCGCGACCGCCTCGACCCAGTCGATGCCGTCGAGCCCCTCGACCGCCCCGGCGATCTCCGGCCGCCAGCCGATGCCGATGCCCAAATGCTTCATGGACAGGTCATGGCCCCCGGCTCCGGCGACGAACCCTGACCGGGTCACCTTCAGAGCTTGATTTGAGGTTTCCGCGGGGCACGCCCGGTGCGGGGCGGCGACGCCGGCTGGGGGCGGCGGCGCCGGCTTGAGGCGGCCGCGTCAGCCGGGGGTGGCCGCATCAGCTGGGGGTGGCCAGGGCGTCGAAGTCCACCAGGCCGGTGGCCTCCAGCATCGTCATGTGGTCGAGCACGGTGTTGTTGGCATCGGTCGCCAGGTCCCGCACCAGCGAGTTCCGCGTGCTCGCGCGGACCTGGGCGACCAGGGCGAAGACCTTGCCGTGGGCGGCGCGGAGCAGATTCGCGAAGTCCCGTTCGTAGGCGGTGCCGGTGTCCGCGGTCAGCTGGCGCAGCCAGCCCTGCTGCTGGGCGTTGGGCTGGTTCGGCAGCTCGATGCCGAGCTTCGCTGCGACATCCCGGTCGTGTTTGTCCAGCGCGGCGTGGCCCATGACGAGATGGTCCCCGGCCGCCTTGATCGCGGCGCTGGGCGCCCGCTCCTGCGCCTGCTGCCCGGCCGGCCCCTCCCACAGCCCGGCGAGCCGCACCTTGGTGACGAACTCCCGGTCCGTGGCGGACAGCGGTCCCCAAGGGGTGGGCGTGGAAGAGGAGTTGAGGTTCGCCCGGGGGGTGCTGGAGCGGTCGGCGTACGACCACACGGGAAAGGCGAGCGCCCCGATGGTGGCCACGAGTACCGCGATGAGCAGCCCCGTCCCGTTCACG
Source organism: Streptomyces sp. CB01201 (assembly GCF_002803085.1). Taxonomy (GTDB): domain Bacteria; phylum Actinomycetota; class Actinomycetes; order Streptomycetales; family Streptomycetaceae; genus Streptomyces; species Streptomyces hundungensis. The sequence goes on from NZ_NNBJ01000007.1 coordinate 381,276, forward strand.
TGGCGCAGGGCGAAACGGCTGGAGCGGACTGTTCCACGCGACAAGATGCCTCCCGGGACGGCCAGTTGAGAGCGCGAGCACTGCTCGGCGTACCGGGGGGTACGGATGGGGCGGGTGGTGTGTTCAGCGCGGAGAAGCCCTGACCGGATGCGCCGTCCTCAGCCAGCCGCGAGACGTGCCCGCAGGGCCGGGTGGTCGGCGACCACCGTGCAGGAGCCCGGGGCGATCTCGGTGAAGCCGGCGTCGCGGACCACCGGCAGCCCGCTGCGTGTCAGCCCGTGCCAGGCGGCCGGGTCCGCGCTGCGTACCGCCAGGGCGAAGTCGGCCTCGCGCCAGGCCTTGCGCTCGGTGTCCGTCAGCTCCCACCAGGCGAGCTGGGCCCCGTGCCCGGCCTGGGCCATGGCCTTGCCCGCGGACATGTCGAGGTCGGGGTTGAGCCAGAGGACGGGGGCGAGCGGATCGGGGGCATCCGGATCGGCCGGGTCGTCCAGGTCCGTACCCGAGACCTGGAGCTTGGCCAGTTCCTTGGGCCAGCCGTCCAGCGGCACCGGCGGGAAGACGCGTACCTCCGCCGACTTGCCGCTCACCGTGATGCCGGGCAGCGCCGAGGCCTTGCGCCACTCGGCGCCGCGTGCCCGCCGCACCACCTTGCGGATCCGGGCGTCCTGCCAGTCCCGCATCACCCGGGCCCACTCGCCCTCGTCGTCCCCCTCGCCGAGCGACCGCTCGTCGGAGAGCATCACGAGCACCGCGCGGGCGGCCGTCTCCAGGGCGTCGGTGCGCGCCGGGGGATCTGCCTTCTCGATGTGGACGACGAGCGGCAGCACGTACTGCCGCGCCTCGTCGCGCGGGGAGGCGTCGTGAAAGGGGCTGTCGGAAGCGGGGGTCTGGGTGTCCTCGGTGCTCACCCCACCAGTCTGCCAGCCGCCGAATCGGTGATTCTTGGCGGAATGAATAGTTCCGGGACAGGATGCGCGCATGAAGAGCGACCTTTTTGCCATCGAGAACATGGCCCAGCCCGCCGCGGCCGCCGGAATGACGCTGGAGAACGCCAAGTCCATCAAGTACGCGGTCAACGGCGAGATGCTCGCGCGCCAGGGTGCGATGATCGCCTACCGCGGCAGCCTCCAGTTCGAGCGGCGCGGCCAGGGCATAGGCGGCATGCTCAAGCGCGCGGTGACCGGCGAGGGCCTGCCGCTGATGGCGGTCACCGGCCAGGGCGAGGCCTGGTTCGCGCACGAGGCGCAGAACTGCTTCATCGTCGACATCGAGCAGGGTGACGCGCTCACCATCAACGGCCGCAACGTGCTGTGCTTCGACGCCTCGCTCAGCTACGAGATCAAGACGGTCAAGGGCTCCGGCATCGCCGGCGGCGGCCTCTTCAACAGCGTCTTCACCGGTTACGGCCGGCTCGGCCTGGTCTGCGAGGGCAACCCGCTGGTCATCCCGGTCTCCCCGCAGCTGCCGGTGTACGTCGACACCGACGCGGTGGTCGGCTGGACCGCCAACCTCCAGACCTCCCTGCACCGCTCGCAGTCCATCGGCTCGATGCTGCGCGGCGGCTCCGGCGAGGCCGTCCAGCTGATGCTCCAGGGCGAGGGCTACGTCATAGTGCGTCCGAGCGAGGCGACGCCCCAGAAGGCCCAGCAGCACTGAGCACCGTCCGGGCCCTGCGCGGGGTGGGCCGCCGGTACACCGTCGGCGGTCCCTGGGTGCTGCGTGCCGTCGACCTGGACCTGCCCGCGGCCGCCCTGATACGGATCGAGGGCACCAACGGCACCGGAAAGTCAACCCTGTTGAGGCTGATCGCCGGAATCGACGCCCCGACGGAGGGCGGCATCACCGGCCGCCCCCGCACCGCCTACGTCCCCGAACGCTTCCCCGCCGCGCTGCCCTTCACGGCGGCCGGATACCTCGCACACCTCGGCCGCGTGCACGGCCTGCCGGGCCGCACGGCGCGGCAGCGCGCGGGTCGGTGGCTGGCGCGGTTCGGCGCGGCGGCGCACGCCGACACCCCGCTCGCCGAACTCTCCAAGGGCACCAGCCAGAAGGTCGCCGTGGCCCAGGCGCTGCTCGCCGAACCCGAACTGCTCGTCCTGGACGAGGCGTGGACCGGCCTGGACACCGCGGCCCGGGCCGAGCTGGACCGCGCGGTGCGCGAGCGCGTGACGGCGGGCGGCACGGTCGTCTTCGTCGACCACGACCCCGCCCGGCTGGCCGGGCAGGAGGACGCCCGGTACGCGGTCGCGGGCACCGGGCTGCACGGCGTGGCCGGACCGCCGCGCGCCGCGCCCGTCCTCGTCGACATCATCGGAACCGGACCGCTTCCGCCCCAACTTCCGGGCGCCCCGAAGGAGTTGACGTCCACCGACGGCCTGCGCACCCTGTGCGTACCGGCCGACCGGTCGGACGATCTGCTGCGCGCCCTGCTCGCGGCCGAGCCGCCCTGGCACATCCGAGGAGTGCGTGGCACATGAGCCCGCTCGTCCCCCTCGTGCGCTACCAGAGCGCCCTCCTCCTGCGCTCCCAGCGCTGGCTCGCCCCCGTCCTGCTGTACGCCGCGCTGCTGGGCATCGGCGTACAGCAGGGGCAGCCGGTCCTGGACTCGATGGGGTACGCGGCCGCCGGCCTGCTGCCGGTGGCGGCCTGGCTCGTGCGGATCTGCGTCACCCAGGAACCGGAGGCCGCCCGCGCCTGCGCGGCCGCCACGGCGGGGCCGGCCCGGGTGCACCTCGCGTCGCTCCTGTCGGCCATGGGCTGCGCGGCACTGCTCGGCGTCGTGGGAACGGCGTACGTCGCCGCCGTGAGCGATCCGGCGAGCGGCGACCACCAGGTCGCGGTGCCGCTCGGTGCCGCGTGTGCGGCGGGTCTGATCGCCGCCGGGGTCTGCGCGCTGACGGGGGCGGCGGTCGGCACCCTGGGCAGCCGTCCGGTGCTGCGCGCCCGCGGCTGGTCCCTCGCGCTCACCGCCCTGGCCGCGCTGCTCGCCCTGGTCCTCGCCCCCTCACCGGCCCGGTACGCGGTGTTCGACCTGGTCACCGGCTCACGGACCGGGGCCGTGCACCTGGCCCTGGTACCACTGGGCGCGGCGCTCGCGCTCGCGGGCACGGCCGCCGCCGGAGCCTGCGCGCTCAGCGCGCGACGCCGATGAGCCCGCCCCCGTACGCCGATGAGCCCGCCTCCTGGACGCCGACGTGCCGGGTCCCCTACCCCGATTAGGCTCGGCCGCATGGACGAGACGCAGCCGCGGGACGACACGACATACTGCGAGGCCGCCCCCTCGGTCGGGGCCCTCGCGCCCGGAGCGTACGAGGGGCCCTTCGCCGAGTGCGTGTTGTGCCGGGCTCCGACCGAGTACCCGGAGTCGACCAAGGGCAGCACGCTCTGCCCGGTGTGCGAGTGGCAGGAGGCGCAGCGCACGGCCTGCTCGGGCTGAGCCCGGTCCGCGCCGGGCTCACGTTGCTACGCCGGTCAGTGCTGCGCGGTGCCGCGGATCAGATCGGAGACCTTCACGAAGCGGTAGCCGCGCTTGCGCAGCTCCGGCACGATGCGCTGGAGCGCCGTGTCGGTGACGGGCGCCGCGCTGCGCGTGCAGTGCATCACCACGAGCGACCCGGGCTTCACGCCGGCCAGGACCTGCTCGGCCACCGCGTTCGCGTCCTTCGCGAAGGCGTCCCCACTCACCACGTCCCACTGGACGGCGGTCATCTTCAGCGGGGCGAGCGCACGCAGCGTCGCGTCGTCATAACACCCGCCGGGGAAGCGGAAGTACGGCACGGTGTTGGTCACCCCGGCCGCCTTGAACTGGGCCGTCGCATTCTCCACGTCGGCCCGCATCGCGTCCTTCTCGACGACGGGCAGCCCGTAGCAGTCCGTCTTGAACGCGTAGTGGCTGTAGGAGTGGTTGCCGACCTCGAAGTTGGGGTCGGTGCCGATCGCACGGGCCTCGGCCGGGTACTCCTGCGCCCACCGCCCGGTCATGAACACGGTGGCGGGTACCTTCATGCGCTTCAGGTCGGCGATGAGTTCCGGGTTGTCGAAGCGCTCGCCGCCCGCCGCGCGCGGGCCCTGGTCGGCCGTCATGTCGGCGTCGAAGCTCAGCGCGACGACCTTCTCGCCCTGGGCGCCTTGGGGACTCCGGGGTGCCCGCTCGAAGACCGGGGTCAGTCCGCCCGGTCCGGGCGCCAGGGTCGCGGCGCTCGCCGTCTTGGGGGCCCCGGCCCCGGCGGGCGCCGAGGGCGCGGCCTTGCCGGCGGCCTGCTGCGGAGGCTTGGCGGGGTCGGATCCGCAGGCCGTGAGCGCGGCACCGAGCAGGGCAACCGTGAGCAGTTTTCGTGCAGTAATGGTCACGAACGGAAAGTAGCCGATCGTATCGGCGTATTTGCCTACGGCACTCCCGGCCGCCCCCGAGATTCCGGCCAATGCCGCACAGCCCGGCCTGCGGGCAGTCCCGGCGCAACCGCCCCCGGCAGCCGCGGCCCGGGGGCGGCCGACGCGCCCCGCTCGCCTCCGCGGACTACGCTCGACCCATACGGATCACACGCCCGAACAGGCCCCTTCGCAGGCAAGGCGCGGTTCAAGGCCCCAGGGAGGCGACGTGTCCGGATCCCGTACCGGAGCATGCTCGGCGGCACTGTGCTCGACCGCCCTGACCGCCCTGACCACACTCGCCGTCCTTGCCCTGTGTCCGGCGGGCGCGACGGCCGCCCCCGCGGACGACACCGGCTCCCTCAGCGCGGACCAGCTCGCGCGGCGCTCGCACGACGCCCTGCTCAGTGCCCGGTCCCTCCACGTGACGGCCCAGGGCGACCTCGGCTCGGGCGCGGGCACCTCCTTCGATCTGACCCTCGACCGATCGGGCAACTGCCGGGGCTCGGTGAGCCTCGGCCCGCAGGGCTCGGTGGAGATCATCCGGCGCGGCACCGACGTGTGGATCAAACCGAACGCGGCGTTCTGGAAGAACGAGGTGCCCGGCGGCGGCAGCGCGCTCGCCTCGCTCGTCGGCGACCGCTATCTGAAGGGCACCACCAACGACCCGGTGCTGCGGAACACGACCGACGTCTGCGACCTCGACACTTTCCAGAAGTACCTCGACACCTCCGCCAAGCTGCCCGCCACCGACCTCACCAAGGGCAGGCCGACCACCGTCGACGGCGTCGCCGCCATCCCCGTCACGGCCACCCGGCAGGGCCGGACCTACACGCTCGACGTGGCCGCGAGCGGAAAGCCCTACCCGGTACGGTTCACCGTCGCCAGGGGCCCCGCGGCACCCGACGCGACCGTACGCTTCGGCGGCTTCGACCAGCCGGTGCCGACCGCCACCCCGGCCGCCGCCGACGCCGTCGACATCTCGGGCCTGATGAGCAAGCAGTCCTGAGGGAAGATCCCAACTCGCCCTGCATCAGGCCTTGTTGAGCAGTCGGCGGGTCAGGCCTTCTTGAGCAGCCGACGCCGGCACTCCTCGACGTCGAAGTCGCCCGGCGGATACTGCGGATCCAACGCCTCCAGGTGCTCAAGAAGCAGCTTGCTGACCGCCCAGTTGCGGTACCACTTGCGGTCGGCCGGCACCAGGTACCAAGGGGCGGCGGCGGTCGAACACCGCTGCAGGGCGATCTCGTACGCCTCCTGGTAGTCGGGCCACAGCGCGCGCTCGTCGATGTCCCCGGGGTTGAACTTCCAGTGCTTGTCCGGGTTGTCGAGGCGGGCGAGCAGCCGGCGGCGCTGCTCCTTGTACCCGAGGTGCAGGAACACCTTGACGACGGTCACCCCGTCGTCGGCCAGGGACTGCTCGAAGCGGTTGATGTGGCCGTAGCGCAGCGTGATCTGCGGGCGCGGGACCAGCTCCCGTACCCGGGCGATGAGTACGTCCTCGTAGTGCGAGCGGTCGAAGATGCCGATCTCGCCGGGCTGCGGCAGCGCCTTGGAGACGCGCCACAAGAAGGGGTGCGCGAGCTCCTCGCGGGTCGGCGCCTTGAAGGCCTTGATACGACAGCCGGAGGGGTTGAACAGGCCGATGACGTGCTTGACCGTGCCGCCCTTGCCGCTGGTGTCCATGCCTTGGAGCACCAGCAGGATCCGCCGCCGGTCGCCGGCGGTGCTCGCCGCGTACAGCCGCTCCTGGAGATCGGCGAGACGTTCACCCATCCGGGCGGTGGCGGCCAGGCCAGCCGCCTTGTCCTTCGGGCAGCCGGGGGTGGCGTCGGTGGCGCAGGAGGAGAGGGTGACGCGTTCGCCCTCGGGGATGCGCAGCAGCTCGCGCAGGTCCTGCCCGGGCTTGCCGCCGCCCTTGCGGGCCTTGCCCTTACCGGCCACTGCGCACCCCTTCCGGCCGCCTCACGTTCCCTCGATCGTGCGATGGAACGGCGGCCGGCGCTACCGCTGGCGGCAGTCTCAGGCGAGCTCGGCGCTGAGCGTGATCGTGGTCCCCGAAAGGGCCTGGCTCACCGGGCAGTTCTTCTTGGCGTCCTCGGCGGCGGCCTGGAAGGCGTCCGCGTCCAGGCCGGGGACCTCGCCGACCACGGTGAGGTGGATCCCGGTGATGCCCTCGCCGGGCTGGAAGGTGACGTCGGCCTTCGTCTCCAGGCGGGTGGGCGGGGTGCCCGCGCCCGTCAGGCCGTGCGAAAGGGCCATCGAGAAGCAGCTGGAGTGGGCGCCCGCGATGAGCTCCTCCGGGCTGGTCCTGCCGTTGGCCTGCTCGGCGCGGGACGGCCAGGAGACCGCCTGCGAGGCGATGCCCGAGGAGTCGAAGGTGACGGTGCCGGAGCCCGTGAGGAGCTCGCCTTCCCAGACCGTGTGCGCCGTGCGCGTGGTGGCCATGATGTTTCCCTTCTGTGGCCGAGGGGGCGGCGGACGGATCAAGCATGGGCCCCCTCGGCCCCAAACCTACTGCCCCACAAGGCCCTTCGCGTCGCGGGCCAGCGCGGTCAGACGGGAGATCGCCCGGAAATACTTCTTGCGGTAGCCGCCGTTCAGCATCTCGTCACTGAACAGCCGGTCGAAGGGGACCCCGGAGGCGAGTACCGGCACCTCGCGGTCGTACAGGCGGTCGGCGAGCACCACGAGCCGCAGCGCGGTCGACTGGTCGGGCACCGGGCGCACATCGGTCAGGCACACCGCGCGCACGCCGTCCGTCAGCGCGCCGTAGCGGCTGGGATGGACGCGCGCGAGATGGTCGAGCAGCTGCGGGAAGTCGTCGAGGGCGGCGCCCTCGGTGGCGTACGCGGCCTGGGTGACCTGCTCGTCGGAGTACGGCGCCGGGGCCTCGGGCAGACCCCGGTGGCGGTAGTCCTCGCCGTCGATCCTGAGCGGCCGGAAGTGGGCCGACAGGCCCTGGATCTCGCGCAGGAAGTCGGCGGCCGCGAACCGGCCCTCGCCGAGCTTGCCCGGCAGCGTGTTGGAGGTCGCGGCCAGCGCCACGCCCTGCTCGACGAGCCGGCGCAGCAGCGAGGACACGAGGACGGTGTCGCCCGGGTCGTCGAGCTCGAACTCGTCGATGCACAGCAGCCGGTGGCCGCTCAGGGTCGCCACGGTCTGCTGGAAGCCGAGCGCGCCGACCAGGTTGGTCAGCTCGACGAACGTGCCGAAGGCCTTCAGGGCGGGCTCGGCCGGGGTGGCGTGCCACAGGGACGCGAGCAGATGCGTCTTGCCGACGCCGTAGCCGCCGTCGAGATACACCCCGCGCGGCCCGGGCGCGGCGGCCGGCTTCTTCGCGAACCAGCGCCGCTTGGACCCCACGGCGTGCGCACCGCCGAGCCCCGCCGCGAAGGAGGACAGGACGGTGACCGCCTCGCTCTGGCTGGGCTGGTTCGGGTCCGGCACGTACGTCTCGAAGCGCACCGAGTCGAACCGCGGCGGCGGCACCATCTCGGCGACCAGACGGTCGGCGGGGACATGCGGCGCGCGGGCGCAGAGCGACACGGGGGCCGCTTCGGTTATGGGGCTGGTCGACACAGTTCCCCACTGTAAGCGCCGTGCCAGACTGCACCGCATGCGACAACTGTTCCCTGTGACCGACCAGACACCGACGGCCGAAGAGGTCGGGGCCGCCGGACCGGCCCAGGGCGCCGACCCCGCGGAACACGCCGCACGCACCGAATGGCCGCTCGACCGGCTGGCCGACGCCTACGCCTACCCCCGGGGCGGCGGCCCCTGGCTGCGGGCCAACATGGTGTCCTCGCTCGACGGGGCCGGCCACCACGAGGGCCGCTCCCAGCCGCTGTCCTCCGACACCGACATGCGGATCTTCGGCGTCCTGCGCGCCCTCGCGGACGTCGTGGTGGTGGGTGCGGAAACGGTACGCCTGGAGGGGTACCGGCCGGCCAGGGCGCGGGCCGGGTTCGCCGAGCGGCGCAGGGCTGCCGGGCAGGGGCCCGCGCCCGCCATCGCCGTCGTCACGGCGAGCCTGGACCTCGATCTCACCCTGCCGCTGTTCACCTCGCCGCTCGTGCCGACCCTGATCCTGACCGGGGCGGCAGCCGACCCCGACCGGGTGAGGGAGGCCGGGCGGGCCGGCTGCGAGGTGGTGGTCGCGGGCGAGGGGACCGGCGTCGAGCCCCGCCGGATGGTCGCGGCGCTGGCCGAGCGCGGACTGCCGCGGATGCTCACCGAGGGCGGACCGCGCCTGCTCGGCCAGTTCGTGGCCGCCGGGGTGCTCGACGAGCTGTGCCTGACCATCTCGCCGACCCTGACCGCGGGCGACGCCCAGCGGATCGCTTCGGGCCCCGCGGTCACGGTCCCGCAGCGGTTCGCCCCGGCGTCCGTACTGGAGGACGCCGGGTTCCTCTACACGCGTTACCGTCGGATCTGACGATCGGCGGAATTTATCGTTCCGGTTAGCTCGCGCTGGGCACACTTATTCACGCAGACCCCGTGCGGATACGGGGAAGGATGGTTTCCGCAGAGGCCGGACCCGCCACTCACGGTGGCGGCGGCCATGGAGAGAACAGAAGGGCGCCTGTCGTGTTCACGAGCGTATTGATGATCGAGAAGCCCCTGACCTCCGTCGACGTGGAATTCGTCACCACTCTGCACGGGGACGAGCCGATTTCCTTCGTCGTTCTCATGCAGCCCAGGGGGGACCAGGACCGGCTCCTGCGCGCGATCGACGACGTGGCGCTCGGCGAGCTCGACGATGCCGTCCACGAGGGCGCCGAACCGGAGGGCTCCGCCGCACAGGGACCCGCCGAAGTGGCCCTCCAGCACTCCCTTCAGTCCCTGCGGAACGCGGGCAGCACCGCCGTGGGCCAGGTGGTCGACGACCATCCCCTGGACAAGCTGAAGGGCGTGGTCGACGAGGTGGGCGCCGATGAGGTCATCGTCCTGACGGCGCCGCACTACGTGGAGGAGTTCTTCCACCGCGACTGGGCCTCGCGCGCCCGGCACAAGGTGGGCGTCCCCGTCCTCAAGCTGTTCGCCCACAGCGAGTAGCCCCCGCGGCCCCCACCGGGAGCCGTGTCGCGGCCGGAGCCCCCACAGGAATTAGGGTGGGGGCTCCTTCTGTACGTCGCACCCCGGGAGAGAACCGCATGGCATCCGCCATTCCCACCGCCATGGAACGGCCGCACTTCATCGGCATCGGCGGTGCCGGCATGTCGGGCATCGCGAAGATCCTGGCCCAGCGAGGGGCCCAGGTCGCGGGCAGCGACGCGAAGGAGTCCGCCACCGCCGAGGCGCTGCGGGCCCTCGGCGCCACCGTGCACATCGGGCACGCGGCCGGCCATCTCGCCGACGACGCCACCTGCGTGGTCGTCTCCAGCGCGATCCGCGCCGACAACCCCGAACTCGCCCGCGCGGCCGAGCTGTCCGTGCCCGTCGTGCACCGCTCGGACGCGCTCGCCTCGCTCATGGGCGGCCTGCGCGCCATCGCGGTGGCGGGCACCCACGGCAAGACGACCACCACCTCGATGCTGGCCGTCGCCCTGACCGAGCTGGGCCTGGACCCGTCGTACGCGATCGGCGGCGACCTCGAAGGGCCCGGCACCAACGCCCGGCACGGCGAGGGCGACATCTTCGTGGCCGAGGCCGACGAGAGCGACCGCAGCTTCCAGAAGTACGACCCCGAGGTCGCCATCGTCCTCAACGTCGAGCTCGACCACCACGCCAACTACGCCTCGATGGACGAGATCTACGACTCCTTCGAGACCTTCGTCGGCAAGGTCCGCCCCGGCGGCACCCTGGTGATCGCGGCCGACCAGCCCGGCGCGGTCGAGCTCACCCAGCGCGTGCGCGACCTGTCCTCGCTGAACGTGGTCACCTACGGCGAGTCCGAGACGGCCGACGTACGCGTCCACAAGGTCACCCCGCGCGGCCTCACCTCCGAGGTGACGGTTCTCCTCAACGGCAAGTTCCTGACCTTCACGGTCTCGGTCCCCGGCCGCCACTACGCCCACAACGCGGTCGCCGCCCTCGCCGCCGGCGTCGCGCTCGGCATCCCCGCGCACAACCTGGCCTCCGCGCTCGGCAAGTACACCGGCGTCAAGCGCCGCCTCCAGCTCAAGGGCGAGGTCAAGGGCGTCCAGGTCATCGACTCGTACGCGCACCACCCCACCGAGATGACCGCGGACCTGGAGGCGATGCGGGGCGCGGCCTCCGACTCCCGCCTCCTCGTGGTCTTCCAGCCGCACCTCTTCTCCCGCACCCAGGAACTCGGCAAGGAGATGGGCCAGGCCCTCGCCCTCGCCGACCTCTCGGTCGTCCTCGACATCTACCCGGCCCGCGAGGACCCGGTCCCCGGCGTCACCAGCGAGCTGATCATCGACGCGGCCAGGGCTGCGGGCGCCCAGGTCACCGCCGTCCACGACAAGGAGACCGTCCCGGACGTCGTCGCGGGAATGGCAGCCCCCGGCGATCTCGTTCTCACCATGGGCGCGGGCGACGTGACGGACCTCGGCCCGGCCATCCTGGCCCGCCTGTCGAACTGACCCGTCCCGAAGCGACCCGATCCGACCGAGGAGCACCCCATGGCGTACGACGTCGAAAAGCCGGACGAGCAGTGGCGCGCGGAGCTGAGCCCCGCCGAGTACCAGGTCCTGCGCCAGGCCGGCACCGAGCCCGCGTTCGTCGGTGAGTACACCGACACCAAGACCGAGGGCGTGTACGCGTGCCGCGCCTGCGGGGCCGAGCTCTTCACCTCCGGCGAGAAGTTCGAGTCGCACTGCGGCTGGCCGAGCTTCTTCGACCCGAAGGACACCGACGCGGTCGAACTCATCGAGGACCGCACCCACGGCATGCTCCGCACCGAGGTCCGCTGCGCCCGCTGTGGTTCCCACCTCGGGCATGTCTTCGAGGGCGAGGGCTATCCGACGCCCACGGACCAGCGGTACTGCATCAACAGCATTTCGCTGCGGCTCGCCCCGAAGGCGTGAGGCATCGCGTGCCGGTCGCCTGAGGCCCGCGGAGCCACCCGGCCCGGCTCCGCGGGGTGGTCGAATGACCCCGGGGGAGGCCGGGACGGGGGGAGCGGGTTGTGCGCAGGATCGTGTTCGGGCTGCTCGGCACGCTGGACGTGCGGGTCGACGGCCGAAGGATCGCCCTCGGCGGCGCACGGCAGCGGACCGTTCTGACGACGCTGCTGCTCGCGCCGGACCGGGTCGTCTCCGTGGACGGCCTGATCGACGCGGTCTGGCACGGCACGCCGCCGACCACCGCGCGCAACCAGATCGCCATCTGCGTCGGGGCGCTCCGCAAGATCTTCAAGGATGCCGCGGGGGTCGACGACCTGATCGTCACCTCACACCCGGGATACCTCCTCTCCGCCGGTGAACACCGCCTGGATGCGCGGGAGTTCGAGGATCTGGCCGGCCGCGCCCGGGACGCCGCCCGGCGCGGACGGGCCGCCGAGGCCGTTGCCCTGGTGGAGGAGGCGCTCGGCCTGTGGCGCGGCCGCGCCCTGGACGGCATCGAGGGCGAGCCCGCCGAATCGGCCGCGGCCCGCCTGGAGGAACTCCGGCTCGACCTGCGCGAGGAGTGGGCCGGGCTGCAGCTCCAGCTCGGCCGGCACCGGGCGCTGATCGGTGAACTGGCCACCCTGGTAAGGGAGAACCCGCTCCGCGAGCAGGCGCGCGGCTTCCTCATGCTGGCCGAGTACCGCTCCGGGCACCGCGCGAAAGCCCTGGAGATCTTCCGGGAGGGGCGCGACATCCTGGTCGACCAGCTCGGCATCGAGCCCGGCCCCGCGCTCCGGGCCCTGCACGACCTCGTACTCCAGGACTCTCCCGACCTGGCGCAGCCCGCGGTCGACGCCCCGCCCGCCCCGCTCACGACCGTACCGTCCCAACTCCCCGCCAACGCTGCGGCGTTCACCGGCAGGCTGGACGAACTCGCCCGCCTCGACCGGATGCTGGACGACAGCTACGGCTCGCGTCCCCTGGCCGTCGGGGTCGTCGCCGGGGTCGCCGGGGTCGGCAAGACCGCCCTCGCGGTGCACTGGGCCAACCAGGTCGCCGCCCGCTTTCCCGACGGCCGGCTCTTCATGGACCTGCGCGGTTACGACGAGAAGGACGACCCCGTCCCGCCCGGGGCGGCCCTGGACCGGCTGCTGCGTTCCCTGGGCGTGCCCGGCCCGCAGATCCCTGCCGACACCGCCGACCGGGCCGCCCTCTACCGCAGCGTGCTCGACACCCGGCGGATGCTGATCCTGCTCGACAACGCCCGCTCCTTCGAGCAGGTGCGCGCCCTGCTGCCCGGCGCCGGAAGGTGCTGTGTGCTGATCACCAGCAGGGACGCCATCGACGACCTGACCGGTGACTACGACGTCCTGCGCCTCGCCCTGCCCACCCTCGCCGAAGGCGAGGCCACCGCGCTGCTCGCCCAAGTGGCCGGGCCGGACCGCTTCACCGCCGACCCGGCAGCCGCGGCCCGGCTCGGCGAGCTGTGCGACCGGCTGCCGCTCGCCCTGCGCATCGCGGGGGCCCGGCTCGCCGCCCGCCCGCACTGGTCGCTGCGGTCCCTGGTCGACCGCCTGGCCGACGAGCGGCACCGGCTCGACGAACTCAGCCCGGGCCAGGGCGGAGTGCGCGCCGGGCTCTGGCTCAGCTACCGCGACCTGGACCCGGCCGCGGCCCGCATGTACCGAAGGCTCGGCCTGCTCAACGCCCCCGACTTCGCGGCCTGGGCCGGGGCGTCCGTACTGGACACCGACCTGTGGGCGGCCGAGGACCTCATCGAGCAGCTGGTGGACGCCCACCTCCTGGAAGCCGTCCCGGGGCCGCCGGGCAGGCCGGCCCGCTACCGCTTCCAGGATCTGCTGCGCCTGTACGCCTGGGAACTCGCGCTCGCCGAGGACGGCGAGGAGGAGCGCACCGAGGCCCTGGACCGGGTGTTCGGCGACTGGCTCGCGCTCGCCGAGGAGGCCCACCGCAGGGTCGAGGGCCACGGCGGGCTCGGCCGCAGACCCGACCGGCCCGCACTGCCGGAGACACTGGTCGACGAACTCCTCGCCGACCCCCTGGGGTGGTTCGAGGAGGAGCGGTCGGCCCTGGTCGGGGTCGTCGGACAGGCCGCCCGGTCGCCGCAGCCGGCCGTCAGCTGGCTGCTCACCGCTGCGGCGACCGCCCTGTTCGAGACCCGGCACTGCCTGGAGGACTGGCAGTCCTGCGCCGAACAGTCGCTGGCCGCCGCGCGAGGCGTCGACGACCGGACGGGCGAGGCGATGATGCTGCGCTCCCTCGGCTCGCTCGCCATCAACCAAAGGCGCTACGAGGCCGCCGTGGAACGCCTGTTGCCGGCACTGCGGCTGTACGGGCAGACCGGCGACGAGTCGGGCGCCGCACGGGTGCGCCGGCTGCTCGGGATCTGCGCCCACTTCGAGGGCGACCTGGACAGCGCCGCCGGACACTACGAGGCCGCGATGGAGGTGCTGCTGCGGATCGGGGAGGTCCGCAGCGCCCTGCACTCGATGGGCCTGCTCGCTCAGATCGAGAGCCAGCGCGGAAACCTCCCCCGCGCCGTCGAACTGACCGAGCGGGCGGTGGCCAGAAGCCGTGAGGGCGGCTTCTGGCGGGCCGAGGCGCAGAGCCTGTACTGGCTGGCCGGCACACTGCTGCGCGACGGCCGGACGCACGACGCGCGCCGGGCGGGACGGCAGGTGATCGCGCTGACCCGGGCGGGCGGCGACCGGGTCGGAGAGATGTACGCGCTGCGCCTGCTGGGTGAAACCAGGTGGCGCCAGGGCGAGTTGACGCAGGCTCGGGAAACCTTGGAGCAGGCCCTCGGCGTCGCGGCTGAGCTGTCCGACGACCTGCTGCGCGGGCGGATCGAGATCGACCTCGGGTGTACGGACGCGATGGCGGGCCGGGCCGGGGCGGTGGACCGGTTCGAGCGGGCTCGCCAGGCGTTCGCGACGGTCGCCGCCAAGGCCTGGCAGGAGCGTGCCGGCCGGCTGATCGCGCTGGTCGAATCGGCCGCACCGGGCGCCCGGATATCGGCCGGGCAGCTGGCCGGGGTGCTCGACGGCTGAGCAATTCGCCGGTGGATGAAGGGCGTTGGGGAGTGGGTGAGCCTTTCCGACTGGGGGAGCCTTTCCGATATCGGGTCGGGGAAATCGATTCAAAATCGGCGGGACACAGCGGCTGGACAGGGTGGGCGCACAGCCGGCACCACGCCCACCGTTGAACGGGGAACCATGGACTTCCACCTGCTCGGCCCGGTCGAGGCCAGACGCGCGGGCGAGCCGATCGCGCTCTCGGGCACGAAGGCACACACCCTCCTCGCGGCCCTGGTGCTCGCCCGGGGCCGTGTGGTGCCCGACTCCCGGCTGAGCCGCCTGCTCTGGGGGACCGCCCCGCCCGCGACGATGAGCGCGCAGATCTACACGTACGTCTCGCGGCTGCGCAAGCTCCTGGAGCCCGAGGCCACCCTGGAGCGCCGCCCGCCCGGCTATGCGCTCAGGACCGGCGACGGCCTGGTGGACATCGTGGAATACGAGCGCCTCGACCGGCTCGGCCGTCAAGCGCTGCACGAGCACCGGTACGAGGATGCCGGAAACATGCTGCGGGATGCGCTGGCGCTCTGGCAGGGACCCCTGTTGGGGAACGTCACGGAGTTTCTCGCGGAGGAGGAGATCCCGCAGTGGGAGGAGGGCCGCGCCGCCACGCTGGAGAATCGGATGGAAGCAGAGCTGGCGCTCGGTCGGCACGCACGGATCGTCGCCGAACTGACCCGTCTGGTGGCGGACTTCCCCCTGCGCGAGCGGATGCGCGCCCAGCTGATGACCGCCCTGTACCGCTGCGGCCGCCGGGCCGATGCCCTGCACGTCTTCCACGAGGGCCGCACGGCGCTCGCCGAGCAACTGGGAGTCGACCCCGGAGTCGATCTGACGCGCACTCACCAGGCCGCACTGCGCGGCACGTTGGACCTGGACGTGGACCTGGACGTGGACCTGGACGTGAGCCCGGTACTGGTCGTGGGCCCGGGCCTGGACGTGGGCCCGGTACTGGACGTGGGTCCGGGCCTTGACCGCGGCGCGAACCCGGAGCCCGTTGAGCGGGGGACTGCGGACCCGGCCGCCGTCCACACCGCCGAGCCCGAGCCGCTCGCCCCGCGGCCGCACGCCGGCCTGCCCGTGCTCCGCGCCCCCGCCATGCTGCCCCCCGCCACCGCCGGATTCACCGGCCGAGGCAGGGAACTCGCCGCTCTGCGCCGTCTGCTCACGCCCGACGGCCGCGCGACGCCCCGCCGCTGCCTGATCACCGGCATGGCAGGCATCGGCAAGACCGCACTGGCCGTGCACGCCGCGTACCAGAACCGCGCACACTTCCCCGATGGCCAGCTCTACGCGGACCTCACCGAGCCGGACGGCACCGCCAAGGACCCGCGCGATGTGCTGGCCCACCTGCTGCGCGCGCTGGGCGAGCAGCCGTCCGGCCCGGCCCCGTACGACCTCGACGACCTCGTCCGCGCCTATCGCACCAGCACGGCGGGACGCCGGATCCTGGTCCTGCTCGACAACGCCACGGACGGCCGTCGGCTCGCCCCGCTCCTGCCGTCCGGTGCGCAGTCGGCCGTGCTGGTCACCGGGCACACCCCGCTCGCCGTCACCGTGGGAGCCGCCACCCTCGGCGTCGTACCCCTGAGCCCGCAGGAGTCCCTCGATCTGCTCGCCGCCACGGCAGGCAGGGCGCGCACGGAAGCCGAGCCCGGCGCCGCCCGCACGATCGCCGAGCACTGTGGGGGACTGCCGCTCGCGCTGCGCCTGGCGGGAGCCCGGCTCGCCGCCCGGTCCCACTGGTCGCTCGCCCGGCTGGCCGGCCGGCTCGCCGAAACCGACACCAGGCTCGATGAACTCGCCTTTGGGGAGATGGAGTTGAGGGATTCGCTGGCGAAATGGCTGGCGCGCACCGACGAGGGGAACCGATGCCTCCTGGCCCGCCTGTCGGCGCTCGGCGCGCGGTCGTTCTCCGCCGCCTCGGCCGCCGCCGTGCTCGGGCTGCCCGACCGGCTCGCGGAGGACCTGGTGGAGCGGCTCACCGACAGTGCACTCCTGGAGATCGTCCACCCATCGGGCGGGGCCGAGGCGGCGGAGAAAGGCCGAGCCGCCTTCCCCCACCGCTCCCACCCCCGCTACCGCTTCCACCCCCTCGTGCTGCTGTACGTCCAGTCCCTGCCGGTGGAGCGTCCCGTACCGGTCACGCTGGTCCAGGCCGGCTGAGCGCCGTACACCTGCCCTCGATCCCGGCCCGTCCGGATGACCGGGCCGAACTCCGTGTGCGGCCCCGCTCACTGGCGAGCCCCGGCGAAAGCGAGCGCGCGGGTGCGCAGCGCGAGCCGGGCGGGTACGAGACTGGAGACGAGCGCGAGGACGAGCCCGGCCGCCGCGGCCGCCCCGATGGCCGGCCAGGGAAGGCCCAGCGAAAGCGGCGAACCGGCTTCCAGGATCCGGCGGTTGACGAGCACCAGGGTGGCGGCCTGGGTGCCCGTGGTGACGAGGAGCGCGAGCACGGTGGCGGTCGCCGCGGTGAGCACCGCCTCCAGGCCCACCATGGAGAGGACCTGGCGGTCGTTGCCGCCGGTCAGACGCAGGGTGGCGAAGTCGCGGAGCCGGTCGCCGGTGGACATCGTCATCGTGTTGACGATCGCGATCAGCGCGTAGAGCAGCGCGGGCCCCAGGATCGCGAGCATCGCGACCCAGTCGGACCGGGCCCGCGGGTCGTTGTCGCCGCTGCCCCAGGCGACGGCCGGTGTGACCTTGGTGCCCGCGGCCTCGGGCGCCGTGCCCTGCCGGGTGGAGACGTAGGCCGCGGTGGGCTGCGGGTCTCCGCGCAGGTGGCCGGCCACCGCGGCGTACGGAAGGAGGACCTCGGAGAGGCTCAGCGGCGTCCTGACCAGGGCGACCAGCGTCAGGGTCGCCGGTGTGCCGTCGGCGAGCGAGGCGGTGAGGCGGTCGCCCACCCGCCAGCCGTTGGACCGGGCGAGCGCCTCGGAGACGGCCACCGTGGATCCGCTGAGGCGGCCCAGCGAACCGGAATCGGTGGGGAGCCGCCACGTGGTGGCCGCGTCCCCGTCGATCACGGTCGCCGCGATGGTGCCCGAAGTGGCTTCGGTGGAACCGGAGTTGGCGCTGTCGAGGCCGGTGAGCAGCGTGCTGCGGACCGTAGTGGTGCGAGCGCCGGGCAGCGCCCGCAGCTGTCCCGTCGCGCCCGCCGGAAGGGTCGCCCCGCTCGTGGGCTCGACGACGTACTGGGCGCTGAGCACCGCCCGGGACTGGATGCTCCTGGCATCCCCGAAGGTCAGCGTGGAGCCGACCACCGTGCCGGTGAGGCCGACCACCAGGAACATCGGGGTCGCCGTGGAAACGGTGCGGCGCACCGCCTTGAGGGCGTTCTGGCGGGCCAGCAGGCCCACCGCGCCGGACGCGAGCGGCACCGGCAGGGTGAGCAGCCGCACCAGCGGCGGCACGAGCAGCGGAGCGAACAGGGCGACCGCCATGATCGCCATGACGTCGATGAGCAGCGCCCACACCGGCAGATTCCGGGGATCGCGCACCTGCGGATCGTGCTGCATCGCGGTCGGCATGGTCATGAAGAGGAGCAGTACGGCGGTGAAGACCGCGAGGTAGCCGATCGCCCACAGCAGGCGGCCGAGCGTCATCACCCGGCCGTCGACCACCGCGTCGCCGAGCGCCTCCACCGGCCGCACCCGGCCGGCCCGGCGGGCCGCCGCGGCGGCGCCGAGCACCGCGACGGCGATCTCGACGGCGGCGGCGATGACCAGCGGACCGGCACCCGGGGCCACGCTGAAGCGCTCCGGGGCGGCACCCCGCGCCACCAGCCAGCGCGCGAACAGCGGCGCCACGCCGAGGCCGAGCAGAGCGCCGCAGACCGAGGCGGCCAGCGAGACGACGACCGCCTCGCCGAGCACGAGCGACCGGATCTGACGGGACGTCGCACCCACCGCCCGCAGCAGCGCGATCTCGCGCCGCCGACCGGCGACCGCGAACGCGAACGTGGACGCCACGACGAAGACGGACACGAAGCCCGACATGCCCGCCATGAAAACGAGCAGCTTCTTCAGAGAGGGCGCCGACGGATCGTCGTTCTCAAGCCCCGCCGAGGTGCTGACCAGCAGCCCCGCCGCGGCGATCAGCGCCACGCCCAGGGTGAGCGCGACGAACGAGCCGATGAAGCCGGACCACCGTTTGCGCAGGGTGGCGACCGCAACCGGAATCAGCAGGCCGAACTCGCCCATCACCGGCCCCCGTTCAGGCCGGCCGGCTGCGGCTGTGCGCCGGCTTCCAGCCGCGCCATGTGCTCGGCGACTCGCTGAACCGTCGGCCGGTGCATCTCGTCGGCTAGCCGGCCGTCGACAAGGAAGACCACCCGGTCCGCGTAGGAGGCGGCGACCGGATCGTGCGTCACCATGATCGTCGTCTGCCCCTGCTCATCCACCAGAGTGCGCAGCAACTCCAGGACCGTACGGCTGGAGCCGCTGTCCAGGGCGCCGGTCGGCTCATCCGCGAACAGCACCTTCGGCCGGGTGATCAGGGCGCGGGCGATGGCCACCCGCTGCTGCTGGCCGCCCGACATCTGCGAGGGCAGATGCCCACCGCGCTCGCCCAGGCCGACCTGGGTGAGCGCGGCCCGCACCGCGGCTGCCCGGGGGCGCCGCCCCGCGAGCCGCAGCGGCAGCCCCACGTTCTGCTCGGCGGTCAGCGCGCCCAGCAGATTGAACGCCTGGAAGATGAAGCCGATCCGGTCCCGGCGCAGTTCGGTGAGCGCCTTCTCACCGAGCGGGCCCAGCTCGAAGCCGTCCACGACCACCCGGCCGGCGTCGGGCCGGTCGAGACCGGCCGCGCACTGCAACAGGGTGCTCTTGCCCGAGCCCGAAGGGCCCATGACCGCGGTGAAGGTCGTGCGGTCGAACCCGACCGTGACCCCGTCGAGCGCGCGCACCGCCGACGACGCCCCGGACGCGTAACACCTGCTGACCTGTTCGAGCCTGACTGCCTGGTCGTTTCCCATGCCTCAACGCCTGTCGAGTGAGGTCGTGCCGGTCGGATGAACTCGTAGGACGGACGCGGCAGTTCAGCACAAGCCCGACGGGGCCGAGACCTTCCTGAGGTCGTCGCCCGTTCCCTACGGACGGCAAGCCTCGCCCCGGGAACCTGCCGGGATCTACGAAATTCCTGTACGCCGCCCGGACCCCGCCTGTAGCTGCCATATAGGGCCCTGGCCGAGAGGGGCCGAGAGGGGCCGAGAGGACCCGAGGGGAGCTGAGGGAGGCCGGGGCCGGCTGCGGCCATCCGTACTGACCTACACGTGCTGGTGGAGGCGGATCTCGGGACGGCTGCCTTCGGCGTCGGCGGGTACGGAAAGGGCCGCGGCCCAGGCGTCCGGCACGGCCAGATCCGCCACCACCCAGGACGAGGGCGTTCCGGGCACGCCGGTGGCCACGACGGCGGGGCCGGAGAGTTCCGGCCGGGTCTCGACGGTGGTGAGATCGGTGGCGATCCCGACCCCGACCGCTTTGAGTACGGCTTCCTTACGGGTCCAGCAGCGCAGGAAGGCCCGGGTACGGGCAGCACCCTCCTCCGTGCCGAGCACGACATGGCGCTCGGACTCGGTCAGGGTGGAAGAGGCGAGCTCCGCGACCGAGAAGTCTCGTACGGCCTCCACGTCAACGCCCACCGGAACGCGGGCCACGGCGAGCATGCCGCAGCTGGTGGTGTGCGAAATGCTGATCCACAGGGGGGTGGCCGGGGCGATGACCGCGGGCGGACCGTGCAGCGGGTCGCCGCAGCCCGGACAGGGCCGACGCCCCAGGCGTATCTCCTCGGGCGCCACATCGAGCAGCCCGGAGAGAATCCGACGACTCGCCGCGCGCCCCGCGACGAAGCTCACCGCACTGCGCTGGTGCACGAACCGCGCGGCACGTTCGCGCTCCTCCTCACTGAGCAGAGCCAGATCGGTCGGAGCAACGGGGCCGTCTCCCGTACGCCACCACCAGGCGTGCGCGACGGCGGTGCTGGTCTCAAGGATCAAGGTCACGAAGGAACGCTACCGCCTCGAAGGAGGCCGGGGCCGGGGTTCAAGTTGACGCGGGATGATCCGGTCCGTAAGGTTCTTCGGGTTGCCACGGAGCCGTATCGGTTCTGCGACAACCATCCGCCGCAGATTCTGCGGCATCCCAACTCAGCACGATCTCCCGCCCGGGATGAATTTCGGTATGCCGAAATTCTATTCGGTCGGACCGGAAGACTCGATTATGAATCGGCCGGGGAAATCCGCTAGAGTTCGGGACGTCGGAACGGCCCAACAGCCGGGAAGGCAACCCCCACTCGACGGGGAATCGGACACGAAAGAGTCTGATAGAGTCGGGAACACGAAATACCGAAGGGAAGC
>NZ_NNBJ01000008.1:0-183602 GCF_002803085.1 Streptomyces sp. CB01201
GGACTTCACATCGCGGGCATCTTCCTCTGGTCCGCCCGCTGATCCAAACGAAACCGCCTAGGCGTCCCCTGCCCTCCAGTGCCGCCCTCTGTCCTCAACCAGCCGTCCCAGCAGGGTTGTTGGAGTCCGCCCAGGCATGACGGAGCCCCGGGCCGGCCTCCTCGCGCCGCCCCCGGCGGACCACGAGCACCGCCCTGTCGTCGACGTGTCCGGTCAGCGAATCGCCCTGTGCCATGACGGCGTTCGCGACCTCCGCGAGCGGCGCGGTACGCCGCCGGTCGGTGACCTCACAGATCCCGGCCAGTCCGGCGTCGATCGGCAGCTGGGGCCCCTCCACCAGCCCGTCCGTGACCAGGGCGAGCAGGTCGCCGGGGGCCAGGTCCAGCACATGGACGGGAAAGCTGCTCCCCGCCAGCACCCCCAGCGGCGGACCGCCCGGGTACTCGCGAACCCGGGCCCCGCCCTCGGCCGCATGCACCAGCGGGACGTGTCCGGCCCGCGCCGTCATGACCCGGCCGCCGGGTGTGAGCAGCGCGTACAGACACGTCGCGAAGACGGGCAGCCGCATCTGCAACATGAGGTCGTTGGTGCGCGCCAGCACCCGGTCCGGAGCCGGATCCTGCCAGGCGTACGCGTGCATCGCGGTACGCACCTGCCCCATCAGCGCCGCGGCCTGCACACTGTGCCCCTGTACGTCTCCGATGATGCAGGCGGTGCTGCCGTCGGGCAGGGCGATGACGTCGTACCAGTCCCCGCCGACGTCCAGGCCGTCGTGAGCGGGGCTGTACCGGGCCTCGATCTCGAAGCCCGGGGCGACCGGCAGCAGGGCGGGCAGCAGACCGCGCTGTACGGTGCTGGCCAGTTCGGCCCGGGCGGACTGGAGCCGAATGCGCTCCCACGCCTGGCCCGCGAGATCCGCCATGACCCCGGCGAGCGTCTGCTCGTGGTTGGAGAGGTTGTGCGGCCGGTCGAAGGTCACCACCCAGCCGCCCAGCGGGGACGCGCCCTGACCCCGCAGGGGGATCATGATGAAGGACTCGGCGGCGGTGGCGTCCAGCAGACCGTGGGCGAGCGGCCAGGACCGCCGGTAGTCGTCCCGGGTGGCGATGAACAACGGCGTGCCCGTGCGGATCGCCTCGGTCAGCGGCTTCGGCGCCTCCAGCGGCAGACCGTGCAGCGAGCGGGCGAGTGCGGGATCGATGCCCGCGCCGAACGTCACCCGCAGCCTGCCCTCCTCCACGAAGGCCAGCAGCGTTCCGTTGCCGCCGAAGGCGGGAGCCACCCGGTCCAGGATCGCCGTGGTCAGCTCGTCCTCCGTGGCGGCGGACACGAACGCCGCGGCGAGCTGTTGGACCAGGTCACCGCGCCGCCGGGCATCGGCATGCGCCTTGAGGAGCGACTGGTGGCGCTCTACGGCCGCGGTGGTGTTGATCGTCGTCCCCACGACGCGCCGCTTGCCGTCGAACCCGAACCGGACCAGGCGGGCCAGGGTGCGCAGCCAGTGCGGACGGCCGTGGTCGTCCGCCATCCGGAAGTCGACGTCCACCTGCCGGGCCTCCCCTTTGCGCAGCGCCCAGAACGCCTCCTCGACGTGCCCCACGTCATCGGCGTACACCAGCCCCAGCAGTTCGGCCAGCGGCATCCGGTCGCCAGGGCCCACGCCGTTGTACAGGCGCTCACCGTCGAGCCAGCTGAATTCGTCCGCGTCCTCGTCGTAGACCCACAGGGAGTGGTCCGCCAGTACGGTCATGGAGCGCAGGGCCTCCCAGTGCAGCCACTTCCCCTCTTCCTCCTCCTCGATCTCCACCAGGAGCGCGTGTCCGCCGTCGCACCGGTCGAAGCGACGAGCCGACGTCATGCAGATGACCGCGCCCTCCGCGTGGGCGTATTCGAGCGGCTGACGACAGACGCGGCCACCGCCCGCAAGCGCGTCGAGGAGCAGTTGGCGGGAGATGGCCACGCTGGTCGGGGCGAGTAGATCGGCGAAGCTTCGATGCGGGGTCCCGCCGTCGAGCAGAGCAGCCTGGACCCGGGGGCTGGCCCGGATCAGCTCCCCCGCCCCGGCGGGCTCACGCGCGGGGGCGAGCAGCATCCACATGCCGTCGACGCCGAGCGTCTCGCAACCGGGGCGGGCAGGGGCGCTGGCGTCTACACACATGACATCGACCTCAAAAGCGTAAGGGCGCGGCAAGCCTCCCTGCGGGCGGGTCTTCCATCCCAGCCGACTTCTGCGCAGGTCGCCGCCCGCGAAAGTCATGTCCTGGGGGACGAAGGTCCCCTACGACCCGTCAGCGTTCGGCGGCGCCGCGCCGTGCGGTCGCCCGCCCCCTCACCCCTTCTCCTGGAGCCGCTGGTGACGCAGGAGCCGCTCCTGCATCACGGGGTAGGGCGTAGCGGTGGGAGGGGTGCCGCCGTCGCGGACGTCCGTGGCGGCGCGTACCGCCGCGTCCATCGCGGCGCGGTAGGGCAGCGATCCGGTGCTGATGCGCCGCACGCCGAGCCGGGCCAGCTCCGCCACGGTGAGCGTGGGGTGGACCAGGGTGTTCACGGGTGCCGCGATGTTGTTGACCAGGTCACGCAGCGCGGAGGGATCGGTCGCGCCGGGAACGAAGATGCCGTCGGCGCCCGCGGCCACATAGGCGGTGGCCCGGGTCAGGGTCTCCTCGACGGTGGCCTTCTGGTCGAGCCAGTACGTGTCGATGCGGGCGTTCACGAAGAGTTCGGGCGAGACGTGCTTGATGGCCGCGACCTTGGCGGCGTGCAGCGCGGGGTCGATCAGCCGCTCATCGGTGCTGTCCTCGATGTTGATGCCGTCGACGCCGAGGCCGGCGGCGTACTCCGCCACCCGCTCGGGGTCGTCGTCGTAGCCGTCCTCGATGTCGGCGGACAGGTGGAACGGGGCGTTGCTCAGCTTCCGGGCCAGCACCTGCGTGGCCTGCCTGCTGGCCCGGCCGCCGTCGGGGCTCCCGCCGGCTGCGGCGACGCCGAAGCTCGTGGTGCCGACGGCGGGGAAACCGGCCTCCGCGAAGGCGAGTGCCGAGGCCACGTCCCAGGCGTTGGGCAGCAGCAGCGGGGTGGCTCGGTGGTGCAGGGCTTTGAACGTCATGTCCGTGGCGCCTTTCGGAGGTGGCCGCGCGGGGAGAGCCCCGGGCGCCCTCAGGATCACCCGTCGGCATCGCACTGATCAACGAGGCGGGCCCTCGACGAACTCGGCACGCAGCACCGGATGCCCCAACTCCCCTCGTGTGCGGGAAGGTTGTTCGGGGCGAGCGGTTGGTCCGGGCAGGCGGAGCCCGACGGGGCCGGGCGGGGCGGGCTGCGCTGCGTGGGTCACCTCGGGCCGCCGAGCGTTTCGGCCCGCCGCCGAGAGGTGATGCATGGCGTGCCGGAGCATCCAGAGCAACAGCCCCGCTCCCGCCACCTCATCAATCGGAGGCTCGTAGTGTCACGTCGCTCTCGCCGTTCACCGCTGCCCCGCCGGGGCGGCCGCACGCTGATCGGGTTGCTCGCCGCGTCGCTGGCGCTGGCGGCCCCGGCCGGAGCGTCTCCCCGCGGCAACGGAGACGAGGCGCTCCGAAACCGCCTCCAGGAACTGGTCGACCGTCCGGACGGCCCGCCCGGCGCCATCGCGGTACTCCGGGACGGCGGCCGGGTGCGCGTGGTCCGGGCCGGGGTCGCCGAGGTCGGCACCCGGCGTGCCCCCAGCACCACCGACCACATGCGGTTGGCCAGTGCCTCCAAGGCGTACAGCGGAGCCGTCGCGCTGCGTCTCGTCGACCGCGGGCTGCTCGGCCTGGACGACACCATCGCCCACAGGCTGCCCCAACTGCCGCAATCCTGGGGCCATGTGACCCTACGTCAACTGCTCAACCACACCAGCGGCCTGCCGGACTACAGTGCGGCGCCGGACTTCATCGAACTGATCCAGGCCGAACCGCACCGGGTCTTCGACTCCCGGCGCCTGCTCGACTTCGTCACGGACGACGACCTGGAATTCGCCCCCGGCTCCCGCTACCACTACTCGAACTCCGACAACATCGCCGTTGCCCTGATGACCGAGGCCGCGACCGGACAGCGTTACGAGGACCTGCTGGTCTCGCAGGTCTACCAGCCCCTGGGGCTCACCCGGACCAGTCTCCCCGTCGGCTATCAGCTGCCCAGCCCTCGTCTGCACGGCTACGACGTGGAACCGGGCAGCCGGCCGCAGGATGTCACCACACTGTTCGGCGCCTCCGGGTCCTGGGCCTCGGGCGGCATGGTCGCCACTCCCGCGGACTTCAACACCTTCATGGCCGGGTACGCGGGCGGCAAGCTGATCAGCACCGCGACCCGCGAGCAACAGCGGTCCTTCGTCGAAGGCGCCTCCGAGCCGGCCGGCCCCGGCAGCAACCGGGCCGGGTTGGGGATCTTCGCGTACACCACCCGGTGCGGCGTGGTGTACGGGCACACCGGCAACACCGCGGGCTACACCCAGTTCGGCGCGGGCACAAGGGACGGCCGCCGCAGCCTCACGCTCTCCATCACGTCACAGGTGAACCAGAAGAACACCCCCGACCTGCTGGCGCACCTGCGTGACGTCGAGGAGGACTTCGTCTGCGCCTTGCTCGGCTCGCCCCACAAGCCGTGAACCCGCCCGCTCCGTCTCCGTAGGCCCCAGTCGCAGTCGCAGCCTCCGTCCCACTCGCAAGCGTGGCCGAGGAGCTACTCCAGCCCGGATCGCTGTGCCCACCGGATCAGGTCCCCGCACGTCGGGCCGGACCGGCGGGCACGCCCGGAGAGCGTGATCAGCGAGTGGCGGACCTCGGTCCGGAGACGGGGAAGCCACAGGCCGGTGCGGCCGCCCTGATAGGAGAGCAGGCGAAAGTAGTCGAGGGAGGCCCTCTCCTCCTCGTCCGCGTACTCGGTCGGCATGGCGGCCAGGATTTCGTGGCTCTGCTTGGCGGCGGTCGCCTCGATCACCGCGGTCAGGGGAATGCCGTTCAGCGTCCCGTCGGTCCGCGGGAGGCCGGCGGCGGTGGCATCGACCACGACGGAATGGATCGCCAGGCCCGCGAACGTCGCGATGAGGCTCTCGCCCCGCTTCACGTCGATGCCCCAATCACCCAGTCGCTCCCGCCGTTTGGCCGCCCGCCACGGCTCCTGATCGACCAGGGGCAGCACACTGCGCCCCAGGCGGACGCACTGCCGCCACACGACATCGCGATCCGACACCAAAGCCGCCTCCTGTACCGAGGGAGACCGAGGCGATACCCCCGCCCTTCAGCCTCGGGAAGCAATGTGATGGACGTCACACCCCGTGTTGCGAACTTCGGCGCCGACCGTGCATCCAGTACGAGTCAAGCGACCGCGCGACGGCTTGTCTTCCTCTCGACGTGGCGGACGGGTCGGCGCTGGACTACTGAACAAGTGGCAACATGCTTATCTCGAAAGGAAGTTGGGGTCATGGAGCACCACGGAACCACCGCATCGCGCCCGGGGATCTTACGCCGCGCCGTGCTGGCCATAGCCATGTCCCTGGCCATCGTGCCGGGACTGCTCTCCTCCGCCCAGCCGGCCTCCGCCCACACCGGCGAAGGGTCCATCAACCACGTCTGGCTGGATCTGGGCGACGCGCCCAGCAGCCAGCAGACCATCGCCTACTCCACGTTCCTCGCCAGCCTGCGCGCCGCCGTCTCGGACACCTGGCGCGACGGCACCCAGTACACGCAGGACCCCTCCCAGACCGAGGGGATCGTTCGCGTCTCGCTGTCGGCCAATGACGACAGCGGCCGCAGACGAGCCGTCGACCTGTGGGTCCAGCCCGACAACCTCTACGTCGTCGGCTACTCC
This sequence comes from Streptomyces sp. CB01201, assembly GCF_002803085.1. Lineage (GTDB taxonomy): Bacteria > Actinomycetota > Actinomycetes > Streptomycetales > Streptomycetaceae > Streptomyces > Streptomyces hundungensis. Next base: position 5,830 of record NZ_NNBJ01000008.1, read on the forward strand.
CCGCAGGGCAGCGGAGTCTCGTACACCTTCAACGACGCCAGCTTCAACCGTGGCCCCATCGACACCTCGATCACCAACCTGCCGTTCGGAGGCAACTACCAGGCGCTCGTCCAGGCCGCCGGACGTGACCGTTCCAGCATGCCGATCTGGTGGCAGGACATCCGGGCTTCCATCCTCCAGCTCGCCAACCAGACCTCGGCCAACACCAACACCCAGAACACCGCCCGCTCCCTGATGCTCCTCATCCAGATGACATCGGAGGCCGCCCGCTTCAACGACCTGGAGGGAGTCTTCCGCGCCGCGGTCGGCGACTGGAGCTGGGGCCGGACCGGCCTGGAGGGCTGGCAACAGAACCTGGAGAACAACTGGGGCGTGGTCTCCAACTTCTACTGGAACCTCGTGGGAGCCGGGAACACCTCCACCCCCACCGTCCCATACATCCCTGGTCTCGGGACCATCGAGAACACCGACCAGGTCCGCCGCTACCTGCGCGTTCTGCACACCTTCAACGCAGGCTGGAACTACCCCAACCCCGGCCACGACGAACTGTGACCGGCTCGCCCGCCAACTCGCCGCGCACCGTGTGGAGTTCGACCCCCACCGCGTCGCAGGCACCCGCACCTCGTACGTCAAGCAGAGGAGAACTCGCCACATGAGCACCGCACCCCAAGCAAGAAACGTCGTTCTGGTCCACGGCGGATTCGTCGACGGCTCGGGCTGGAAGGGCGTCTACGACCGGCTGCGCGAGGACGGCTATCGCGTCACCGTGGTGCAGAACCCGACGATGTCGCTCGAAGGTGACGCCGCCGCGACCAAGCGGATCCTGGACGCGCAGGACGGCCCGACCGTACTGGTCGGCCACTCGTACGGCGGCGCCGTCATCTCCGAGGCCGGCAACCACGAGACAGTGTCCGCGCTCGTTTACATCGCGGCCTTCGCCCCGGACAAGGGCGAATCCGTGAACACCCTCATCGCCGATCCCCCGCCCGGGGCTCCGGTTCCGCCGATCCTGCCGCCCGTCGACGGCTACCTCCTCCTGGACCGGGAGAAGTTCGCCCACTCCTTCGCCGGAGACCTGCCGCAGGACGAGGCCCGGTTCCTGGCCGACTCCCAAGTGCCGTGGGGCCTCGAAGCCTTGGGCGGCGCCGTGTCGCACCCGGCCTGGCGCAGCAAGCGGAGCTTCTACCTCGTCACGACCGAGGACCGGATGATTCCGCCCCCGGCGCAGCGCACCATGGCCGAGCGGGCCGGTGCGACGGTCGCAGAGACCGGCGGCAGCCATGCCGTGTATGTGTCCAAGCCCGATGTGGTCGCCGAATTCATCAAGAGGGCGGCGAAGGGCGCCGAGGAGTAGGGCCCTTCCCCACACCCCTGACCGACCGCGGCCGCAGTGAGCACCGTCCCGGTTCACTGCGGCCCGCCTGTACCCACGCCGGGCAGACGCCGCCGCATCTTTTGCCGCCCGACACAACGGTGGTGGGGCACACCGCCGGTCGCAGGCGAGACGTCCTACGCTCCCGACCGCACCCATCCGAGGGCGCCCGGCGTATCCGCCCCGGACACCGCCTCACCTCGCACCGGCCTGGCCTAGAATGCCGCACGCACCAAGCGTGGATGCGCCCAGCAATCACAACGGCGTTGCATGGCAAGACCTTTGATGGATCGTCACTAAGGCGGGCGTACGGGCATGGTGGCACTCGACTCGCCCACGGATGCGGAACTCACCCGACGGGCCCAGTCCGGGGACACGGCGGCCCTCGGCCTGCTCCTGGCCCGCCATCAGGCGCCCATGCGCGCGGTGGCGCTGAGTCTCCTCGGCCATGGGCCCGACGCGGAGGACGCGGTGCAGGACGCCGCACTCACCGCGCTGCTCCGCATCGGCGACGTGCGCGACCCCGCCTCCGGGGGAGCCTGGCTGCGGGCCGTCGTACGCAATGCCTGCCGTATGCGGCTGCGGGCGGCCCGCGAGACGCCGGGCCTCGACGCCCTGGCTCCCTGGCTCGTACGCAGCCCGGATCCGTCGTCGCACCCCGAGCGGCTCATCGAGCGGCATGCGATGCGCGACTGGATCTGGGGCGCGGTGGAGGAACTTCCGGAGCAGTACAGGCTGGTGCTGATGTTGCGGCACTTCAGCGGCATTTCCTCCTACCAGGAGATCGCGGCCGCCTGCGAGATTCCCGTCGGCACCGTCCGCAGCCGCCTGCATCAGGCAAGAGCGCGGATGGCCCGGACCCTTACGGCGACCGCCGTGCAGGCGCACGTCGATGCGTCCACTTTTGAAAGGGAAAGCAGACACGAGGGCCTGGCGACTCTGGAGGCATGGGAGCGCGGGGATCTGCCTCCGGACATCTCCGAACTGTGGCCGCCGGAAGCCGAGATGACCGGGCAGCTGGGCCGTCCCGGCGAACACGTCCATCCGGTGCCGGTCATGCGCCGGACGCTGGAGGCCGGCGTACGTCAGCATCTGCGGCACGTGGTGGCCGGCCGCGACCTCGCGATCTGGGAAATGGACGTCACCCATCCCGGCGCCGTTCACGTCTGCCCGCCCAGCCTCGTCTGGCTCATCTCCCGCCGCGACGGGCGAGTCCGGAAACTGCGAGTCGTCTTCCCGCCGGCCACCGCCCTAGACGTCCTGCGGACAGCTGCGCCGGCCCAGTCGTAGGCGAGCCCCCGAGTTCAACTCGGCCTCACTGCACGGCATATAGGACTCCGGGGTCCCGGCGATGTGGCAGGAGGGGGCTGGCGACTCTGCAGCCAGCACCAGTGGAGACACGCCATCCAGCCCCCACCCACAGGGGGGCCGGCACCCGTGGCTTCCGGGGCGGGCGTATGGAGACTTGGCTGCGTCCGCATACGTGGCGGACGACGGACAACACCCGGAAGAGGATCATCGCGATGGCTCCCTGCACCGTTTCTCCGTTCCGCCGGCGCCTCCCGGGGGTCGCGCTGGCGCTGACCCTGGCTGCCACCCTGACCGGGACGGCCGGGGCACCCGCGGGGGCCGCCGCCGCTCCCCCGGCCGCGCCGGCACCAAGTCGAGTCACGGCGGCCGCGCCGGGCTCGGTCCGGTTGGCCGAGTTGGCCGAGCAGGCGGTGGCGGCCGGAGCGCCCGGCGTGGTCGTGCGGGTCGACGACGGGCGCGGGCGCCCGGTCGAGATCGCCCGGCAGGCCCGATGGACCGTGCCCGACGGGGAGTTGACGGCGAGTGACAGGGTTCGCATGGGTTCCAACTCCAAAACAATGGTGGCCACTTTGGTGCTGCAACTGGTCGCCGAACACCGACTCGCGCTGGGCGACCCGGTCGAGAAATGGCTGCCCGGCCTGGTCCCACACGGCCGGTCCCTCACCCTGCGGATGCTCCTCCAGCACACCAGCGGTCTGTTCAACTACCTCGACGATCCAAGCGTTTTGAGGTCGTTCACCGGACAGGACAGCCACCGCTGGACACCGGTCGAGTTGCTCACCGCCGGCGTGCGGCACAGTCCGCTGTTCGCACCAGGTGAACGGTTCTCCTACAGCAACACCAACTACGTCGCGCTCGGCCTCGTCCTGGAGAGGGCGACCGGGAAGCGCCTGGGCGACCTGATCCAGCAGCGGATCGCCCGGCCGCTGGGCCTCTCCCGCACCTACCTCGATGACGGTCGGCGCCCGGAACGCCTCGCCCACGGCTACGAGCCCGACGCGGCGCACCTGGGCCCGCTCCTGCCGCCCGGCATCCCGGCCGGCACGGCGTTCGTGGGACCGGCCCGGGGCGACTGGGTGGACACGACCCACGTCAACACGAGCACGCTGTGGGCCGCGGGCGGCGTGGTCTCCACCGCCTCCGACTGGGCCCGCTTCGATGCGGCGCTGATGTCCGGAAAGCTGCTGCCATCCGCCCAGTTGGAGCAGATGCGCACCACCGTCCCGGAGGATCCGAAGGCCCCGGAGGGCAACGGCTACGGCCTTGGGCTGCGCAAGGTCGTCTTCCCGTGCGGCACGGTGTGGGGTCACGACGGACAGGCCGCCGGATACTCCAGCGAGACCTACACCGACGCCTCGGGGCGGCGTACCCTCTCCGTCCTCACCACGAGCGTCTTCGGGCTCGCCGCACCCGCGTCGGCCGCCGCTCACCAGGCCCTGGTGAACGACGCGGTATGCGCGATGCTCGGCAAGCCGGGTGCCGCCGCGCCGCCTTCGAACGACTGAACTCGCTTGCGTACAAGCCGCGTTCTGCTCCAGGCGGCACGCCGGCACATGCTGAAGATCACCGCGCTCCCGAACGTCCCGCGCTGGACCGCGCTGACCACTCTGACCGCTCTGACCGCTCTGACCGCCCACGCCGTGCTCGCGGCGGTGACGCCCGCACTGGCCGGGGCTGCGGCGCCGCGTACGACTGAGGACGACTCAGGCGGCCGGTCCGCGGACGCCCCCGGCGAGTAGCCCCGTCCGCAGGTCCCGGATACACTCCTCCGCCCGGCGAGCACCCGCGTCACCGCGGAACGCTCCCCGTTCGCTCGATCAGCGACCGACCACGGCCGCTGCCGAGCCCCCTGCCGACGAACCCCAGGAGCCACCGCCAGATGATCTCCCTCCGCGAAATGCGCGACACCGATCTGCCCACGTTGTGGGAGCACCTGTCCGACCCCGCCGCACAGCACGTGGCCGCCGTCACCCGGGACTACCACTACGACCGTGAGGAGTGCGACAGCCACTGGGCGAGGATCCGCGGCAACCCCGACATTCTGATGCGCACCGTGCTCGCCGACGGCGAGGTGGTCGGCCACGTCGCGGCCTACGGCCCGCCGGACGACCGCGAGGTCACGTACTGGATCGACCGGGCACACTGGGGACGCGGAATCGCCACGGAGGCGCTCGCCGCACTCATCGAACTCGACACGGTACGGCCGCTGCACGCCCATGCCGCAGCCGACAACGCGGGCTCGATCCGCGTACTGGAGAAGTGCGGTTTCGTCGTCACCGGGCGTTCGCGAGGCTTCGCGCAGGCTCGCGACGGTGAGATCGACGAGGTGTCTCTCACGCTGAACTGAGCGCGAGGGCAGGGCCGGCAGCCGGCACGCCGCTCCTGTCCCTCCCCCGGCACCGCTCCGTGGCCGCCGTACTTCCCGCGGACCCCGCCGGCACGTCCCGGAGGACAACGCTCCGGCCGAGCCGAACTCCGCTTCCAGTGGCACGAGTTGGCAGGCGCCAAGTGGTCGGCGCAAAGGACAGCCAGGTGGACTGGTGACCCCGGCTCCCTCCTGCCTAACGTCAGCCCTGGTCGACGCCGGGCCGCACATCGTGCCGCGCGGACGTCTGGCCTTCGCCAGGTAACCGGGGGGTATGTCACATGTCTGCGGTCGGCAATTCGGGGCTCTTGGGGAGCCGGTTCGACGCACTCGCGAGCAACACCATCGACTACTGGATGCTGCCGGACGACCCGTCGCTGACCAACCACGGCGTGCTCGACGCCGTATCGGCGGCACCCGTTCTGCCCGACGCTTCCCTACAGCTCTACATCCACGTACCGATCTGCGCGCAGAACTGCACCTTCTGCGCCTTCACCGGCGCGAACAGCATCAGCTACAAGATGGCGGAACGCTATTCCAAGCTGGTGATGTGGCAGCTGACGGACCTCATGGACCGCGTCCAGGTGAAGGGCCGTCACATCAGCTCCGTGCACATCGGCGGAGGCAGTCCGGACCTGCTCGGGTCCCATGTCGGCAGGATCCTGGAAGGCGTCAGAGGGCTGCCGGGCTGCACCGACACCACCGAGTTCTCCGTCGAGATGACGCTGAGCACCACTCGCCCCGAGTTCATCGAGGAACTCGTCCGCCACGACGTGACGAAGGCGTCCTTCGGAATCCAGACACTCGATCCGGACCTGCGGACGCACATGCGCCAGCCGCGCTCGCTCACGCACCTGGCGAAGGTGCTCGACATGATCGGCGGCCGTATTCCCGTCGTCAACGCCGACCTCATCACGTGCCTGCCGGGCCAGTCGCTCACCATGGCCCTCGACGATCTGCAAGCCCTCATCGAGCACCCCTCGATCAACGCGATCAGTTCCTACCTCCTGACGTCGGGTGCCTCGCCGTCCCTGATCGGAGGGCTGCTCTCCGGCGCCCTGCCGCAGCAGGCATCCCCGCACGACCGTGCGCTCATGCGCCTCAACACCTACGGCACGCTGTTGCGCGAGGGGTGGGTGCGGCGCGGTACCAACACGTACATCGACCCCTCCGCCGTGCCCGCGCCCACGCTCGACAAGATCAGTGGCAACGAGTGCCTGGGCCAGAGCCACCATGCGGCGTTCCTGCTGGGCGTCGGCGCCAGCGCGATCTCCAGCATGCCGGGCGTGCGCCTTGAGCAAGTGAGCTCCCTGGGGCAGTGGATGGCCGCCGCGGAGCGCAAGGAGCACCCGCTGCACCTGCCCAAGTGCGCCACCGTCCCGCAGACCGATGCCGCGCTGTGGGTCTTCCCCCTGCGGCACGAGGGACTGCCGCAGCATCGATACGACTGGATGCTGGCGAACGGTGCGCTCGACGACGAACAGGTCCGCACCCTCCGGAGCCTCTGCGACGAGGGCCTCGTGCGGCACACGGCCCTCGGGTACGAACTCACCGTCCTGGGCGAGGTGTTCATGGGCCATCTGGTACGCCTGCTGAAGAAGGAGGCCAACCGCAAGGCCGTCGACGACTACATCAGCGAAGGCCTCGCCCTGGGGAACGCGATCGCGGCCGGCGCGCTTGAGGACCGCCGCAACGTGAACAACCGCCAGGTGGCCGACCTCCATCTGAGCGAGATCCGCGTCGCGTCGACATCCTGACCGTTCACAACCCGCAGCCATCAGTCGCCCATCGACGGGGGTCTTGTCAGGTTTCGAACAAACTCCTACAGTCCGTGGCACGACCGACCATGGAACCGCTCCCACGGTTCTGGTCCTGGTCCCGGTCATCCGAGCAAGGGAGCCGCGATGTTCTCTGCACGTGTGAGATTCCCCCGTTGGGCCGGCGTGGTACTCGCCGCCCTTTCGATGTTCCTGGTGGGGCAGCCGCCCGCGCACGCCTCCTCCTGGGGCACTCCGCAGACGGTCAACTCGTGGAATGTCATCAACGGACGGTGGACCGCCAACCACGAACTGGAGACGTACACGCCGGACTGTGTCTGGTACGAAGGCAGCACCCTGATCATCAAGACGTACAACGCGGGTGGCGGTCAGTACCGCTCCGGGCGCGTGGAGTCCAAGTCGTCCTATGGATACGGCACTTACAGCTTCACCGCGAGCATGCCGAACGGGCAGGGGCTGCTCCCGGCGGTCTGGGGTGCCTATCTCCATCCCTGGCTGCCCGAGATGGACGCGGCCGAAATCGTCGGACAGAACCCCACGGCCGTCTACCAGACCTTCCACGACACCAACAACGGCCAGACCCAGTGGGCCAGGAACAACGCCTCCGCGTGGACGAACAGCTTCCACACCTACTCGTTCTCCTGGTGGCCCGACCACATCGACTTCTGGGTGGACGGCGGCTTCAGCGGCACGAAGTGGTACACCACACCGCCCGGGACCGGAATGCACTTCATCGTCAACACCGCCGTGGGGGGCGACTGGCCCGGCAATCCCAACGCTTCCACCTGGGCCACCGCCGACGGGGCCCGGTACCTGAAGGTTTCCTCGATCACCTACACGCCCTACTACCCCTGACGACGCCGGCTCCATCGGTCATGACGCACCTGCCGCCCCCGTCCCCACCCCGTCGAACCGCCGGACCCTGCCGCCCTCGGTGAACACCGGCCAGCCGGGGTCACCGGTCCGGGCGAAGGCGACCCAGGCGGCGTGCATCTCCTCGGCCAGCGCGGCGGGTGGTTCGGGTTGACCCAGCAACCCTCGCTCGCCACGTAGGGCCGGAAGGCCGAGGCGGTCGAACACGAAGGGCAGTTCCACCGTGTGGGCGGCGCCGAGGGTGCCGCCCACGGCGGGTGACCGCCAGGCGAACTCGTAGACGTGGGCGCGGCCATGGGCCTCGGCCAGTCGTCGGCTGCCGGCACCGAACAGCGCGTCGCCGAGCAGTGCCGAGCGCAGCTCCGCGTGACCCGCGTCCGGATGCCGGTCACGGTGCGCCGCGACGAACGCCTCGGCGGCGCCGTGGGCGGCGGCCGTCGTGCGGACGTCCTCTTCGGTGGAGGTCGCCAGGGCGCCCTGTGGCGCCAGGTAGAGGTTCCCCTCCTCGGCATTGGTGCCGATCAGCAGATCCACCTCCGCCAAGGGGCTGTCGGCCGGCTGTCGCCCCAGTACGAGACTGAAGGGGCTGAGCCCCACGAGGGGGTCCGGCCGGTCGGCAGTGCGCAGGTCGAGGCCACCCAGCTCGGGTACGGCCTGGACGAGACGTTCGTCGGGGACGTCGGCGAAGGCGGCGGCCGTCGGCGCGATGCCCAGAACCGCCGCGGCCCTGCCCGTCACCCGTGACGCCTGCTCGGGAGAGAACGCCCCCAGCCCGCTTCCGCTCTGCACGATCGCCCGCTGCACGAGACCCGCCGCGGCGGGCGTCGCGAGCACGGCACCCACGATCGTGGCCCCCGCGGACTGGCCGAACAGGGTGATGTTGCCAGGATCGCCGCCGAAGGCCGCGATGTTGTCGCGGACCCAGCGCAGCGCCGCGATCACGTCAAGGAGTCCACGGTTGGCGGGCGCGCCGGGAAGGTCCAGGAAGCCCGCGATACCGAGGCGGTAGTTGAGCGTGACCAGCACCACCCCGTCACGGGCGAACGCGGTGCCGTCGTAGAGGTCCGCGCCGGCCGAGCCCGCCACGAAGCCGCCGCCGTGCACGAACACCATCACCGGGCTGCGGTTCGCCGCCCGCGGAGCCCACACGTTGACCGTGAGGTGGTCGTCGCCCCGGATCCAGCCCGGCCCGAAGTACGGCGACATGTCGAGGGCGCCGAACGCGTCCCGGCGCGGCTGCGGGGCGGTGGGCCCGGGGGCCGAGGCGTCACGCACCTCCGTCCAGCGCCGGTGGGGGCGGGGCGGCGCGAAGCGGCCGGCGCCACGCGGTGCGGCGGCATAGGGAATGGCGTGGAAACGCCACACCTCGCTGCCGCCGGAGTCGGTGGTGCCACCTCGTACGCGTCCGGTGGTGGTCGTCACGATCGGTTCGGGCATGGGTCTCCTGCTCTCCTTCACATGGGTCGGGCACGAGGGTTCATATGGGTCGGGCACGGGGAATCGGGTGCGGGCTTCGGGTGTGGTGTCGGGCACGGGGTCCCCGTGCGGCTGATGTGCGATCAGCGCCCGGTGCGAGGAGGTGTCACAGCCGGGCGAAGGGAGCCCACGCCGCGATGTCGAAGGTGTCCCCGTTCCGGGTGACCTCGGCCCCGCCCGATCCGCCCCAATGCGCAGGGAAGACAAGCGAGTTGGTGTCGTCGGCCCGGCCGAGCAGCCGTCGCCGTGTCGCTCTGGTCTCCGCCGGATCCTCACAGAAGCAGCTGTTGACGTCGGGCGCGACGGCCTGCAACGGCGAATGCAGCAGATCGCCGACGAACAGCGCGCGGTCACCGCCCGATTCCAGCGCTAGCACCGAGGAACCCGGTGTGTGACCCGGGGCGAGTTCGAGCCGGAGATTGCCGTCGATGACGTGGGTGCCGTCCCACAGCAGTGCCTGCCCCGCCTCGTGCACCGGCGCCACGCTGTCCTCGAACACGTTCTGGTTTCCGCGCCCGGACTTGGAGGCATGGCCGTTCGCGGGGTTCCAGAAGTCGAAGTCGCGCGCCGGCATCAGATACGTCGCGTTCGGGAAGGTCGGGACCCAACTGCGGCCCTCCAGAGTGGTGTTCCAGCCGACGTGGTCGACGTGCAGATGCGTGTTGACCACCAGATCGACATCTCCCGGATGTACGCCCGCCCTGGCGAGCTCACCGAGGAAATCGCTCTGCCGTCGGCTCCAGATCGGGGCGTAGGGGCGTTCCTTGTCGTTACCGACACCGGTGTCGACCAGGATGGTCTTCCCCTCACTGCGCAGCAGCCAGGTCTGGATCGCGCTGAGGCACTCGCCCGAGGCGAGGTCGACGAAATCCGGCTCCAGCCAGGTCGCGTGTTCACGCCATGCCTGCTCCGGCGCATCGGGGAAGAAGGTGGCCGGGGCCAGCTCGACCGATCCGTAGAACTCGACGACCCGTGTGATCGAAACGTCGCCGAGGACGATTTCCCGCATGACTGGTCCTGTCCGTTGGGGGGAAACTGGGGAGGTGCTGCCAACCTTTCCCCGGAGCGCGCTCGGCACCAGTCCCGGCCCGTGCCTATGCATGGCTAGGCTGGCCCGTGCCTATGCATGGCTAGGCCGGCCCGTGCCTATGCATGGCAGGGGCAGGCTGTCCGCCGGCGACGCGGGCATACTCGGAGCCATGGCGGTTTCCCAGCAGCTCAGCGAGTTCCTACGGGCCCGAAGGGCTCGGGTGCGGCCCTCGGACGTGGGCCTGCCCGAACTGCCGGGCAGGCGGCGGGTGTCGGGGCTGCGACGCGAGGAGCTGTCCCAGCTCGCGGGCGTCAGCGTCTCCTACTACACCCGCCTCGAACAGGGCCAGTCGGTCAACGCCTCCGACGGCGTCCTGAACGCGCTGGCCACCGCCCTGCGGCTGGACGAGCACGAGCGGGCGCATCTACGCGAACTCGCCTCACGGCCGCGCCGGCCCCTCAGGCAGCCTGCGGCGGAAAGCGTGGACCGGCTCACCCGTGACCTGCTGCGTTCGGTGGGAGACACCCCGGCGCTCGTCCTCGGGCGCCGCTCCGACGTGCTGGCCTGGAACCCCCTGGCGCACGCCCTGCTGGCCGGGCACCTCTCCCCCGCCGCGCCCGAGCACCCCGAGGACCGGCCCAATCTCTCCCGCATGCTGTTCCTCGACCCGCACACCAGAGGGCTCTACGTGGACTGGGAACGCAAGGCGCGGGCGGTCGTGGGCAGCCTGCGGCAGGTGGCCGGGCGCCACCCCGACGATGCGCTGCTCGCGTCGCTGATCGGTGAACTGTCCATGGTGTCACCGGACTTCGCCGAGCTGTGGGGGGATCACCGGGTGCGGCCGTGCGAGGCGGACAGCTACCGGCTGCGGCACCCCCTGGTGGGTGAGCTGACCGTCACTCAGCAGATCCTGCTCCCCGCCCGATCGCCCGACCAGTCCCTCGTGGTGGTCACCACTGAGGAGGATTCCGGCTCTCAGGACGCCCTCACGCTTCTGCGCGCGTACGCGTTCTGAGCCGTCGGCTCACCACCGAAGGCCGTTGTGTCACAGCCCCGCAGAGACACGCCCCAGCGCGAGTGCGACCACTCACTTGTGATGGATATGTGAAGGCGCGGGGCGGGGCGCAACGCGTGGGGCGGCCGACTCATCTGGCTGGTCGGCAGCGAGCGTCCACTGAACCCGCGGGGCAGCGCGCGCGCAACGCCCGTCGTCCTGTTCGACGGCAACTTCCGCTCCTGACAGGCGACTTCACATCCCGGCATGACTTGTCATCTCCACATGAAGGAGCAGTCTCCTTGACCACTGACTTACGACGAGGCACTCGCCCTCGCGCTCTACTGGCCGTGCTGGCGGCGCTGTGCGGCATCATCGGCGCCACCACGCTGGGCACGACACCGGCGTCGGCGGCCGACCAACGCCACGCGATCTACGCCATCGCGCACCGCGTCGACACACTGGAGGGCGTGGACGCGGCGCTCAAGCACGGCGCCAACGGCATCGAGATCGACGTCTGCTCCTGGTGGAACCCCAACGAATGGCGGGCGTACCACGACTGCTCATCGGCCGGTGACACCCGGCACGGTCCCAGTTTCGACAGCATGATCGACCGCATCGTCTCCAACGCCGCTGCGGGCCGCCGACTGGCGCTGGTCTGGCTGGACATCAAGGACCCCAACTACTGTGGAGAAGCGCCGAACCGCACGTGCAGCGTCGCCGGACTGCGCGACAAGGCACAGCGGCTGACCGCCGCCGGGATCCAGGTGCTCTACGGGTTCTTCGAGTACCACGGCGGCAGCACCCCCGATGTCGGCGGCCGGGGCTGGCAGAGCCTGGAAGGGAAACTCGGCCCCCTGGAGGGCATCACGACGACCGGGACCCGGGACCAGGTCACGGGTGCCTTCAACCGGTCCGGCTCGGGGTTCCCCAACGGGCGTCGGGCGATGGACTACGGCGACACGGACATCACCAATGGCTTCGGGAACTGCACGGAGGCCACCTGGAACACGTGCGCCGAACTCAAGAAGGGCGCCGCGGACCGCTCCGCCGGGCGACTCGCGGCAACGTTGTCGTGGACGACCACGTACAACGATCCGTGGTACGTGGACAAGCTGCTCGGTGACGCACACGTGGACGGCATCATCGCGGGCTACGGCGCCTTCACCGGCGTTCGCGAGTACGACGACAGCTGGCAGTGCGCCAACGCGATCAACCTCGTCCGCGACTGGGTGAACAAGCACGGTTCCACCCACCGCATGGCCAACAGTTCCGACCGCCTCTTCAGGTAGAGACGGATTCGGCCCGAAGCCGAACCATCCGGTAGCCGTTGGTGACTTGTGGCGGTCGGCCGGATGCGCGTGCCGGGCAGGCGCCTGCCCGGCACGTGCTACCCACTCAGGAACAGCTGCAGTTACAGCAGTTCGGCGGCGGAGCGCAGCAGAAGGAAGCGCTCACCTCCGTCATGCCGTGCCCTGCGGTGAGCGACTGGCTGTGCTCGTCCCCGGCCAGCGAGTCCAGGTCGAGGTCCAGCGCGAGGTCGGCCACCGCCGCAGCGAGCGAGGGTGAGCCATTGCTGTTGTCGTTCATCAAAGCCCTCCTTTCGATCAGAATGGAGCATCAACAGGCTTATTTGGACGCCCAGTTGGGACACTAGCGTGACAATTGTGAACTGTGAAGGGGGTGGACTAGACCATTCGCCTCCGCTAGTGTCGGCCGCCCGGAGGCCGCCAACGCACCCCTGTCCGTCGCTTTCACACCTACCGGCGCGGTCCCAGAGAGCTCCTACGCAAGGCGCGCCGTCGGGCGTTCCGTCGGGGCGATGTCGTCCAGGTATCCCGAGGAGGTGCGGATGAGACCGAGACTGCTTCCCGACACACATCTGCTGCCCTCCGACCGGGGCGTAGTGATCAGTGGGCCGCGCGGAAACTCCGCCTTCGCGTTACCGGGAATCCACCCTTGGCTGGAAAGGCTCCGACCGTTCCTCGACGGGAGCAACAGCCTCGACCAGCTGACCGCCGGCCTCGCACCACAGGCCGCACACCATGTCCGCACCCTGGTCGAGCTGCTTGCCCGGGAGGGTTTCGTGCACGACGCCACGGCGGATCTTCCCCACACGCTGAGCCCGGCCGACCGTACCCGCCATGCCGCGCTGATCGACTTCGTCGCCGCACGCGCCGACTCGCCCGAGTACCGCTTCGAGCGCTACCGCGAATGCGCCCCGTTGGTGATCGGTTCCGGACGCCTGGCCAGTGCGCTGGTCCTCGCCCTGCTCGCCTCGGGAGTGGCACATGTCCGCCTCCGGCTGAGCGGGGCCGAGGGGAGTTCGGGCACCATGACGGATGTGGCCCGGCTCAACGAATGCGTCGAGCTGCTCCACGCCGAGGGTGGCTCGTTCGATTACGAGCAACTGAGCGACGACCCGCTTTCCCAACTGCCCCCGGGCGTAGGCGTGGTGCTCGTCGGCTCGGACCTGGACGATCCCGAGGCCACGGAGCCCGCCCGCGCTCTGGCCTCGGGCGGCGGGCTCCGGTACGGGCAGGTGGTGGGCCGGGGCCGGCACGTGGTGATCAGCGACGTGGCCGCCACGCATGCGTCACAGAGTCCGATTCCCCTTGTCGTCCATGCTGTTGGGGTGGATCGACCAGGGGCGGATGCGGCGAATCCGGCTGCCGTGCACGAGCCGAGCCCCTATCTCGGCGGCCCCGTCGCGGCACTCGCGGCGAACCAGTTGTGCCTGCACCTCCTGCGCCGGGTGGCGGGTCTCGACCAGGCCGACCAGGCCGACGGAGCCGACGGGGCCGCCGAACGGACATCGACGGCCGAGCCCGTGCTGCTCGACCTGGCCACCGGCCGCTTCCTGGGCGCGGAGTCGGGATGACCGGCCGGCGACTTCCCGGTCCGCACCCAGGCGCCGAACCGATCCAGGAGATTCCCCGGAGCGCCGCGGGCGATGTCCCGTTTCCCCCGGAGCTGTGGGCCGAGGCCGTCTACTCACGCCGAGCCATCCCGACCACGCTCGCCGCAGGACATCCGGCCCCGGGGCGGAACGCGGCGGAGGTGGACCCGCTCCCCCAGGGACCGCGCCTGCCGCTGGTGCCACCCCCGCTCCACCTGGCACCCGCCCCCGGGTCTCCGGCCGATCCGTCCGATCCCGCCGTCGTGTCCGCGCTGCTGCACTATTCCTACGGACTGCTCCAGCACGATCTGACCCCCGGCGGCTGGCCCCTTCACCGCGCGGTGGCCTCGGCCCGGTGCCGGTACCCGAGCGAACTCACCCTGATCACACCCACCGGAGCCCTCCGCTTCGATCCGCTGCATCATCAACTCACCTTGCTGTGCGCTGCGGTGACGGGTGCTCAGTACCCCGAGCACGAGTCGACATCCCGTTTCATAGTGATCACCAGCCGCTTCGCCCGCACGGCACGGCTCTACGGCGACTACGCTCCCCGGCTCTGCGCCCAGGAGGCGGGCATGCTGCTGGGGGCGGTGCACCTGGTCGCCTCGGCGCTCGGCCTGCGCACCCGGCCGGGCCAGGACCAGAAGACACTCAACGACCTCTGCGCGCCGTGGCTGCCCAGCGCCGGGGAGCATCCGATGGGCTACCTGGAGCTGGCACGGCCCCCGCGGCCACCGAAAACGGGCTCGCCCGTCGACGCCGGCCCTCAGCGGCCCGGCGATCGGGCCTGGCACCCGCCCGACCTGGCGTCGGTGCTGCGTGTCCGGCACTCCGGCGCGGCGATCTTCGATCCCGAACCAGCCCCGGTCACAAGGGAGTTGATCGACGATCTCGAAGCGGCCCTCGCCACGGCTCCGCTCGGCGACTTCTCCTGCCATCTCCTGGCACGGAGCGTCACGGATCTCGCGCCGGGGCACTACGTCCACGTCGAGGGCCGTCTCCGGCAGGTCAGCGAGGGCGATCCGCTGGCATTGCTCGAACAGATCGGGCAGAGCGAGGGCCGGGTGTCGATGAACTTCCGCTCGACCGCCTGTGTCGCCTACCTCGCCGTCCGGCGCGGCGCCGCGGTCGCACGGTACGGCGACGACGCGTTCCGCAGAGTGCACCTCGGCGCGGGGGCGGCGGCACACCTGGTCTGTGTGGTCGCGGCTCGTCATGGGCTGACCGCCCGTGTCCACAACGGTTATGACGCGGCCACCGCGGAACGGCTGCTCGGGCTGATGCCCGACGAGGAGACGGTGATCTTCCAAGTGGCGATCGGTGCGGCGCGGCCACCGGCGTCCTTCCGACTCCCGGTGGTGTTCTGATGAGCCGGCACACTCCGCATTCGGGCCCGGTCGCCGTTCCCTGGTCCACGTCACCCAGCGGCCCGGTGGGCGTAAGGATCGCCGGTCTTTCCAGCACCGCACTCGACGCCTCGCTGATCCCCCTCAGCACCGAACTCGCGCTGCGCGTCGCCGGGTTGGACCACAAGCTGACCGCCGATGCCGCACGACTGAGCGACGCGTTGTACGCCCTGATCGGCACCGAGCCGGCCCGCCCCTTCAAGGCAAGGCTGGTGGGACTGCGCCGCGCCGTGCACCAGGGCGCTCGCCTCGGCCCGCTCATCGGCACGGCCGCGCCGCCGGACGTGCTCGGGGCCGACCTCATCGAGCATCTCCACCAGCATGTGGCTCTGCGCCGCTCCCGCGCCGGCTTGTTCGCCGAACTGGAGGACGCCCTGCCGGCCGAGACCCGATCGGCGGCGACGGCCCTGGCCGCGCTCATCCAGGATCCGGCCTTCGCGGCGGGGCTCGGCTATGCGAGCCCGGACCTGTACGAGGACCTGCTGCGCTGGAGCAAGGCCGACGTACCCGCACGGAAACCGCTGGACGGGGCGGCCGTCCGGCTGGCCAAGTACGCGAGCCGCGCGATGGCCAAGCCCAGCCCGTTGACCACCTTCGCCGCCAGCGGTTTCGGCCACTGGGTGCCGGGCATCGGCGTCGACGTACGCCTGGAGGATTCGGGCCGGGCCGAGGTGGCCGAGGTGGGTCTGCCGCCCCTGGCCCGGATCGCCGCCGCGCTCGCCCATGCGCCCGAGCTGGCCGCGGCGGTCCAGCTCCGAGTGAACCCGTCGGCCACGGCGCTGTCCTCCCCCGGGGGCGATCGATGGCTGTTCACCGCGCCCGGGCCGTCCGGCGAGGTGCGAACGCTGCCCGCCACACCGGCACTGGCCGCGATCCTGTCGGCGGTCGCCGAGGCGGGCAGCCCGGAGCGGCTGCGCACTCTGCTCGGTGCGACCACTCCCGGAAGCGGCGCCGACGCCGTCCTCGGCCGGCTCGTTCGGCTGGGGCTCCTGGAGGTCCGCCTCGGGCTGCCCGACCAGAGACTCGACGCGGCAACGCTCTGCGACTGGCTCGGCCGGCACCTGCCCTCGCACAGCGAAGCCCTGCACCCCCTGCTCGCCGGCCTCCGCGCCATCCGCGACGAGATCGGCACCGCCCGCGACGCCGCTCCCGGCTCGCACCGGCGCATCGGGAGCAGCCTGCGGCAACGCCTCACGGACGCGTACATACACCTCCAACTGCACACCGATAGTCGCGAGTTGGGCTTCGGCCCGCCGTACTTCCACCACAGTCTCGTCACCGGCTCCGCCGCCTCGCTCGACCCCGCTGTCTGGCGTCCAACCCTGAAGGACCTCGCACTCGTACCGGCGCTGCTCGCACCGTTCGACACCCTCGCATCGGCGCGGGACGGCCTTCGCCGGTGCGCGGTGACCGCTTGTGGCCCGGGATTCCGACGGCCGTTCACCCACTTCCTCCAGGATTTCGGCGGCTGGTGGGCCAATGCCGGGTCAGGTGCTTTCACCGACCGCGACACGCGGCGGCAGGACGAACTGCGGCAGCTGATCGCCGCCACCCGGCCCGCGCGGGACGGCGCCGTCCGCCTCGATCCGTCCGCCGTCCGCGACCTCTGCGGCGGCTGGCCCGGCCCCGAGACCTCCGGCGACAGCCACACCTGTTACGTCCAGACGCTTCCCGATCCGAGCACCGGGCCCAGGCTGGTGCTCAACACGGTCACCGGCGGCCACGGCACCGGCCGGACCCGGATCGCCCGGCTGCTGGACGGCTCGGGCGATGTCGACGCGGCCGGGGACGAGTGGGCCGGCGCCCCGGATCCAGGGCACGGCCCCCTCTACACGGAACTCGACGGCGTCTTCGGGAGCGCCCTCAACCAACGTGCGGCCAGGACCCGTTATGCGATCGACCTGGACGGAGCAACCTCCCACCGACCGCCCGAGCGCCTGATCGGGCCGGCCGAGCTGGACGTGGTGCATGACCCTCGCCTTGAGCGCCTTCAGCTCGTCCACCGTCCAACTGGCCGTGTCGTCCGCCCGGTCCACGCCGGCCTTCTCGCCACACCCCTGCTTCCGCTCCAGGCACGGCTGCTGGTGGGTGCCTTCGGTCAGACCTCGTACGCCTTCTGGTCGGACTGGCCGCAGTTGTGGCAGCTGCTCCCTTCGGAGCGGATCGACCAGTCCCGTGCGGGCCCCGGCACGGGGGCGAGCAGCGGGGGATGGACGAAGCTGCCCCGCCTCGCCCTGGGATCCGTGGTGCTGCGCCGCGCCACCTGGTTCATCGACGCCGGCCGGGCGCCCGCTCGTGACACCGGCGAGTCGGACGCCGCCCACTTGGTCCGGGTGCACACCTGGCGGGTGGCGCTCGGCCTCCCCCGGCGCTGCTTCCTGCGCGTCCTCACCGCACGTCCGGCCGGCGGTTTCACCGGGCCCGCTCTGCATGACAAGGACCGTAAGCCGGTCTTCGTCGACTTCGCCCACGCCCATCTCCTGCGCGTGTTCGAGCGCGCGGCGGCCACGGGCAGACCACTGCTGCTCACCGAGGCGCTCCCCGACCCGTACGACGCACCGGCTCGCCCGGACGGCCACCGCTACGCGACGGAGTTCGTGATCGAGCTTCCGAGCGCCCCGGCAGACCGAGGGCGGCACACATGCTGAGGGGAGCGTCGGCAGGTGTGCCGTCCTCCGAACCGGTGGATCGCTGGGTCAGCGCCCATGTGTTCACCGGCCATCCGTTGGACCTGGTGCTGTGCAGGCTGGTCTCCGCAGCCGTCGCGGAACTGCGCCAACGCGGGCTTGCCGACCGGTACTTCTTTCTCCGCCACTGGCAGGGCGGCCCGCACCTGCGATTGCGGGTCCGCCTCACCACCCCCGCGGCCGAGACGGACGTGCGGTCCGCCCTGAACGCACACGCCGGGGCGCTGTTCCGCGAGCTGCCTGCCTCACCGAGCATGTCGGCCCATCAATACCAGCTCCTGGCAAGGGAGTTGTCCGCTCAGGAACCGGGAAGCGAACCCGGCGTCCTGGCGCCCCATGACAGCCTCGTGTTCCACGACTACCGCCCGGAACACGGCAAGTACGGGTACGGCACCGCCTTGCGCGCCGTCGAGGACGCGTTCGCCACGTGCAGCGAACTGGCCCTCGCCGCGGTGCTTGCCGGGTGGAGTCCGGCCCGGCGGACGGCACACTGCTTCGCCCTGCTCGCCGGCACCCTGGACGCCACCGCGCCGCCGGTACGGCCCACCCCTGACGTACTGATGCAGTACGGGAGCCGGCGTGCCGCCCTGCTCGGCGTTGCCCGTGCGGCACGCCAGGCATCGACGGCGGACCCCCTTACGGATCCCGTGAGCCGGTGGCTCGCGGCTTGCCTCGGCGCCCAGCGACAGGCCGGACTCCCTGCCTCGCCGGTCGGCCATCTGACGCATCTGGCCTGCAACCGGCTCGGCATACGGCTGGGCCAAGAGGCGACCCTGCGCGGGCTGGCCCTTTTGGCCGTACGGGAGTTGGCCGCAGATGAGCGCGGGCGTCAACCCGGTACGGGCGGTGTGGAGAGGGCCGCACCGGGCACTGCGGCGACGCCGGGCCTTCGTGATCCGGACCCCACATCGAGTAGTCCCGACCAGCACAGATCCACCAAGGAGCGATTTCGGTGACAGCCATCCCGCAGCGGGAAGAGCCACAGTGGCGCGCGGCCCACATCGCGTACTTCGGTGACGACACCGACCACCTGATCCTGCACGCCGTACGGCCGGTGATCGAGCGCTGCGCCGGTCAGGTGGAATCGGCCTATGTGCTGCGGCACTGGCGTCGTGGCCCCCATCTGCGCCTGGTGGTCCGGGCGAGCGCCGCCGTCTTCGACGATCTCGTGGTGCCCGCGGTGTCCGAACTCATCGGGGGGCATCTCAAGGAGCGGCCGTCCTCCGCGCCACCGCTGGACGAGGCCGCCCTCCTTCCGCTGCACCGCCGTCTCGCCGCGGCGGAACGGGAGCCCGGGCCGTTGACTCCCTTCTATCCGGACAACTCGATCAGCTGGGAGGAACACGACCGGCGGGTCGACGTCCTGGGCTGTCCTGTCGGCGCCGACGAGCTGGCCCTCTTCTACGAGCGGACCAACGGCCTGCTGTTCGAGCACCTGGAGTCCGTCGCGGCGGGACTGCCGCGCGAGACGCTGGCCCTGCGTCTGATGCTGGCCACCGCCCACACGCTCTGCCGGCACCCGTCGGATCCGTCGATCCGTCGCGGGTTCGTCTCCTTCCGTTCGCACGCCGAGGGCTACTTGAGCACCGTCGGCCCCCAGGTGCGGAGCGCCTTCGAGGCGCGGTACACGGCCAACCGCGCCGTCCTCACCGCTCAGGTGCGCGATGTGGTCGCGGCCTTCGACTCGGCTTCGACGGGGCACGGGCCGGGTCGTGGAGCCAAGGACGCGTCCGGGCCGGACTGGGCCGCCTCGCTCCATGACTGGGTGGCCACGATCGACCCGTTGGGCGGCCGCTGGACCGCTCTGTACGAGGCCGGCGAGATTCCCGAGGCGGAGATCCCGAGCGACGAGGAGAACGGCATCGGCGGACTGGTCACGTCCAGCCCGCTGCACCGGGCGATCAGCGGGAGCGCCACGTACAAGGAGATGATGTACCGGGATCCGCGGTTCCTGCGCTACCGCCTGATGCTCAACTACACCTACCTGCATCTCTCACGTCTCGGCCTGCCGGGCCTGACCCGCTATCTGCTCTGCCATCTCGCGGCCAACGCGGTGGAGGAGGTCTACGGGGTCAGCGCACTCGAACTGGTGCTGGCCACCGCGGCGAACGGGTCCGGTTCGGTGGAAGATGCCTCCGCGGCCAACGGGTCCGGTTCGGTGGAAGATGCCTCCGCGGCCAACGGGTCCGGTTCGGCGGAAGATGCCTCCGCGGCCAACGGCCCCCGTTCGGCGGAAGATGCCACCGCGGCCAACGGCCCCCGTTCGGCGGCCTCATCAGCGAGGGCTGCCCGTGGCCCCGGCGGCCCCACCGCCCCGGCACGGGCGCACTCATGAGGACCACCCCCGCCGTTCCCGTGCCCGACGCCTACCCCCCACCCGTCGAGACCGGAGGGGCGGCCGCGCGGCGCTACCACGCACGGCACGGCAGTGTGCTGCCCGCCATCGACCCGGCCGCCGGCAGTGCCGCGCCCAAACACCATCCGGGCACGCCCGTACTCCCCCTGCCGTTCCCGCCCGCCTTCCCAGCTGCCCCGGGCGACGAGGAGCCGACCGCCGCGGTGGAAGGTCTGGGCGGCCTCCTCGCCCTGCTCAACGGAGTCACCCGGGTCGACTGGACCGGCGCGGCCGTCGCGGCCGGCCGGCCGGTGCCGTCCGGTGGCGGCAGCTACCCGGGCGAGGTGTATCTGGCCACCGCAGCCGGGCTCTGCCACTACCTGCCGTCGGCCCACGCCCTCGAACTCCTCTCCCCTGCCGATCTGCGCGCCGACCTCGTCCGCACGCTGGACCGGCCGCCGCTCGACCATCCCGAATCGATCCTCCTGATCACCAGTCGACTGGACGCGAACCTGGCCCGCTACGGGCCCTTCGGACACCGGCTTCAGGCACTCGACACCGGCGTACTGACCGGGCAGGCGCTCAGCCTCCTGGAGTCGGCCGGTGCCGCGCCGGTCGCGCACGCGCTCTTCCCGGACGAGGAACTGGGCCGCCTGCTCGGCCTGGACCCCGCGGCGGAACGCGTTCACGCGGTGGTCACCGCCCAAACTCCGGGTGCGTTCACGCCCAGCGCTCCCCTGCTGCGCCGCCGCACGGCCCGCTCCGGATTCGAGCCGGTGCCCATGGCCCTGCCCGTCCTGCTCTCCGTCCTGGAGGGGGCCGCCGCACCGATCCCCATGGACCATGCCGCCCCCGTCGACTGCGCCCTGTACGTCGTCGCCCATCGGGTCACCGGACTGGAACCCGGGTGTCACCGGCGCGACGGGCGCACGGGGCAGCTCATACCGGTCACCGGCGATGCCACTCCCCGCGGCCTGTTCCCGCCCAACGGGCCGGGAGAACTGGCCGGGTTCGAGGCCGCTTGCGCGGTCCTGGTGACCGGTGATTACGAGTCCGGCTACCCGGGGCACGGCGACCGCTGGTACCGGAGGCTCAACCTGCGGGCCGGCGTCATCGGCCAGCGGATCGGCCTGGCCGCGGCGGCCGCCGGGCTCGGCGCCGGGCTGCGCTGCGACGTCGACACCCCGGCCGCCGATGCCGTCCTGGGCACGCACCCCCACCGCACCACGCTGCTCGCCGTCCTGCTCGGTCAGGAACGCGGCAGCGGCACACCGTCCTTCCCGCTGCTCGGCGCACCGGGCCCGCCGTGAACCTGTCCGCCAACCCGACCGCACCGCCCCCTCCCCGGCCGAGGACACCGTGATCACCTCCGACTCCGCCCCGCTCCTGCGCCCCGACGTCTTCCTCACTCCCAGCGGCAACGGCACCGTCTATGTACGCTCCAGCCAGGGCACCGACCTGATCGCCGCCCCCGGCATCGCCGGCTGGCTCGACCGGCTCACCCCCTTCCTGGACGGCACCCGAACCGTGGGGCGGCTGGTCGACGGGCTCGACGGAGCCCGACGTGACATGGTGCTACGGGTCCTCCAGCTACTGGACGGACACGGCCTGTTGACGGATCGGGCGGACCCGTCCCCCGGCGCGCGCGCAACCGCCTACCCCCAGCTCAGAGCGCTGACCGTGGGCACCCCGGTCGGCACGACCGCCCTGGCGAACGCCCTGCGCCTGACCGGCCTGGCGGCCGTGACGGCGGTGGCCGACGCCGCGGCGGCCCGGACCGCGATGACGGCCGGCGGCCACGACGCGGTGCTCGTGCTCGCCGGAGGTGACGACGCGGAGTCCGTCGCTCGGCTCGACGACGCCTGCCGCACCCACGGGCTGTGGTTCGCCGCCGCCGTGAGCGATGCGGAGTCCTGGTGGCTGAGTCCCGCATGCGCCCCCGGCCCGGACCGGACCACCGGCGGCTGGCTCGGCGCGTGGCTGCGCGTACACGGCACGGGAGCCAGGCCGGCTCGGCCGCAACTTGCGCCATTCGCGACCGAGTTGGTGGCAAAGCTGCTCGCGCACGGATTTCAGCAGAGCTTCCTGAGCCCGCCCACACCTGCGCCGGGGCAACCTGATCCACTCATCCGCCTGGACGCCTCGACCCTGACCACCACACGTCACTCCTACCGGCCCCACCCGGCCGCACTGGCCGCGGCACCGGAATCCGAGGCGGAGTTCCTCGCCAAGGTCGCCGCCCTCCGCGAGGGACCGGCCATCGGCGCCGAGGCGTTCTCCCGCCGCGCGGCAACCTGCATCGACCAGCGCGCCGGGCTCCTCGCGGAACTGGACGAGGCCGCACTGCCGCAGTTCCCCCGGCACGCCTCCAGGGCCCTGGTCCGCGACCCGTACACGGGTCGGGCAGAGCGCCAAGTACACGCCACCGGACCGGACTTCACCACGGCCCGACTCCGTACCGCGCAACGCGCTCTCGCGCTCTACGCGCTGCTCGCCCTCGACCCCCGCCGGTTCGTCCCGGCGCCCGGCGGACCCGCGCTGTGGGCATGGTCGCCCGCGCGCGGTACCGCACACCTCGTTCCGGCAGCCTCGGTACAGGCGCGGGGTGCGCATGCGCAGAGAGGGCTCGGTTCGGGCGGGACCTTCGACGAGGCGGTGGCAGCGGCGCTCCGCGACCGGCGCGGGCCCGCGCCCGACCACCTCATCGTGCCGCTCGATCACGACCCGGCCGCCGCCGAGATCCTGCCCTACCTGCTGAGAGCGGTGCGCTTCGATGACTGAAGACCTTCTGTCGGCCCCCGTCCGCGTGTACCACGACGGCGGTTTGCTGGGCGAGGCACTCGTCCGCCGCCGCACCGCCCCATCCCGGCTCCCCACCGGGGTCGCGCTGATTGCGGCCGACACACCTGATGCAGCGTCAAAATTGCTGTTGCGCAGCCTTGTTGAGGGCGAGCGGTTTCTGTTGGTGGTCGGCGAGCTGGACCGGGTGGTCATCGGTCCGCTGGTCCGCCCCGGCGAGCCGGGCTGTCACCGCTGTCTCGCAGCCCGCCGAGCCGGAGCCCGAGCCGACGCGGCCGAGGAGGCGGCCCTGCACACCACCTACGGCAGCCGCCTCACCGACACCGTCTCCCCGCTGCTCACCCCGATCGCCGCCGACCTCGCAGCCGTCCTCGCCCTGACCCGGCTGACCACCCGGGACGCCGTCGAGCACGAGGTCACCATGGTCCGCCTCACCGATCTGGCGATCACCCGGCACCGCTTCCTGCCCGACCCGCACTGCCCCGACTGCGGCAGCCGGCCCGACGATTCAGCGGCCCGGGCCACGATCCCGCGCGTCCCCCGGCCCAAGCCGGACTCCGCTGTCCTGCGAGTCCGGGATCTGCGAGCCGAGCGGGCGGAGCTGGAGTCCCTCTACGCGGACGACGAGACCGGAGTGCTCAAGGGTTTGCGCGCCCGCGGACTGCACACACTGCCCTTCGCCGAGGCCAAGGTCGGGCCGCCCGAGTCCGTCGACGGCGGCTACGGCCGCGCCCTGGACTTCCGCAGCGCCAGGGTCACCGCGATCGCCGAAGCCCTGGAACGGCTCGGCGGAGGGCGCCCGGGCGGGCGGCGCACGGTGGTCCACGGCAGTCATGACGAACTCACGGGCCGCCATCCCGGCGCCGTACTGGACCCGGCCCGCACCGGCAGCCACGAGCCCCACCGCTACCAGGATTCCGGTTTCCCCTTCCAGCCGTACCACCCCGGCCTCGTCATGCCCTGGGTGTGGGGTTACTCCCTGACGCGCGAACAGCCGGTCCTGGTTCCCGAAAGCCTGGCGTACTACCGGCTCGGCCGGCACCGGCCGGGGGCTGCCCGCCCGTTCGTCTCCGAGATCTCCAACGGCTGTGCTCTCGGCGGCTGCGTCGAGGAGGCGGCCCTGTACGGCCTCCTCGAACTCGCCGAGCGCGACGCGTTCCTGCTCACCTGGTACGCGCGGCTGCCCGCGCCCGCGATCGACCTGCACACCGCGCGCGACCGGCGGATCGGTCTGCTCGCCGATCGGATCCGGGAGCGCACCGGCTACCGCGTCGAGGTCTTCGACGTGACCGGCGCCGAGGGCATCCCGTGCTTCTGGGCCGCCGCCGTGGACGAAGGCCCGCGTTCCGCTTCCGGTGCCGAGCCTCCCGTTCCCCGACCCCGTGCGCTGTGCGCGGGCGGCTCGGGACTCGACCCCGAACGCGGTGTCTTCGGCGCCCTGCACGAACTGGTCACCGCCATCGAGGCGTACCGGTTGATCTACCCGCAGCGGACGGACGATGCCGTCCGGATGTGCGAGGACCCCGAACAGGTCCGTCTGATGGACGACCACGCACTGCTCTACTGCGACCCGGTCGCCGCCCGCCGACTCGACTTCCTGCTCGCTCCCGGCGGCCGGCCGCCGCGGGAGCGGCGGGACCTGCGGGAGCTCGCCGCCGACTACGCGTGGCCCCGTCATTCGGATCTGCGCGCGGATCTGGACGAGTTGGTGGGCCGTTTCGCCGCGACCGGGCTCGAAGCGATCGTCGTGGACCAGACCACCCCGGTCCACGCCGCCTCCGGGCTCTCCTGCGTCAAGACCATCGTCCCGGGCCTGCTCCCGATGACCTTCGGGCACCAGCTGCGCCGCGTCACCGGCCTGGACCGGGTACTGACAGCCCCTCACGTCCTCGGCCACAGCGCACGCCCCCTCCTCCCCGCGGAGGTCAACCCACATCCCCATCCCTTTCCCTGACCGCCGCGCACTTGACCGTGCGAGATCACCGATCGGGGGTAGGAGTCCGCCCGAAACGGTCCATATGCCGACGACCGCCGCCGAGCACTCCCCCGCACTGCGGGCCGGGTGCGCGGGGCGCCGGCGCTCGGGCGGCGGAGAAGTGGAAGGGCGTGGTGGTCGTGCTGGCTTGGAGTGAGCGGGCTGCGTGTGGGCAAGGTGACGCGGACGCGCTGTTCGCCGAGGGGACGCGGCAGCATGACGCCGCCACCCTCTGCACGAGGTGCCCGGTACGGACGGAGTGCCTGGCCCACGCCTTGGACCAGCGGATCGAATTCGGGGTCTGGGGTGGCATGACGGAGCGGGAGCGGCGCGCCCTGCTGCGGCGGCGGCCCGATGTCGCCTCCTGGCGCCGCCTCCTCGAAACCGCCCGCGCCGAACACACCCACCCCGCGCGGGGCCGTGCACCTCTCCCCCGGCGCGAAGCCGGCCCGCAAGCCGGACCGGCCCACCAGGACATGGGCAGAACGGCGACGTCGGTGTAATTGCCCCGTCCTCCAGGCCCGTTCACCCGCTGTTCGCCGTACG
Organism: Streptomyces sp. CB01201; assembly: GCF_002803085.1. Lineage (GTDB taxonomy): Bacteria > Actinomycetota > Actinomycetes > Streptomycetales > Streptomycetaceae > Streptomyces > Streptomyces hundungensis. The sequence goes on from NZ_NNBJ01000008.1 coordinate 31,676, forward strand.
GCCCACCCCCACTGGCCGCTACGTCGGCCCTCGCTGTCAGTCTCCGGACGATTTCCGGGACTTCAGGAGGCCGCACGTGACACATCCCTCGCGCAGGACCGTTCTCAGGAGCACGGCGGCCGCCGGCGCCCTCGCCACGGTGCCCGCATCCGCACTCCTGTGGAGTCAGCCCGCCGTCGCCGGCACCGCGGGCCCCGAGCAGGTTCATCTGCAGTACGGCAACGAGCCCTCGCGCGAGATGACGGTCTCCTGGGCGAGCGGCGCCTCGGTGCGCAGGCCCCGGCTCCGCCTCGGCGCCGCGCACGGCGGATTCGGCCACACCTTCCCGGCGGAGACGCGGACCTACGTGGACGGCCTGAACAAGGTCGAGACGTATACGCACCACACCAGGCTGCACGGCCTGCGCCCCGACACCTCGTACGTCTATGAAATCGTGCACGACGGCGCCGCCCCGGTCCGCGGTTCGTTCCGTACCGCTCCCGGCCGTGAGCGCGCGGCGTTCCGGTTCACCAGCTTCGGCGACCTCGGCACCGGGTCGGCCTCCTGGAGCAAGTCCGCGCTCCATGGAGCGGCCGCGGTGCGCCAGGTCGAGCAGTTCAACCCGCTGTTCCACCTCCTCAACGGCGACCTGGCGTACGCCAACAACAACCAGGACCGGCAGCCGCAGTGCTGGGACGCCTTCATGAACAACATGTCGGTCTCGGCCCGCAACCGGCCCTGGATGCCGGCGCCCGGCAACCACGAAGTCGAGGCGGGGGGTGGGGAGTTGGGCTACGCCTCGTACCACGCGCGGTTCGACCTGCCGGACAACCACACCCGGGACCACTGCGGAAACTGGTACAGCTTCCAGGTCGGTTCGGTGCTGTTCCTCTCGGTCGACGGCAATGACATCGCCATCGAGGACGACGCCAGTGTCGATCCCGCCACCGGCCGGTCCGTCTACATCAGCGGATACAGCGAGGGCGCCCAACTGCGCTGGCTGGAGCGGACTTTGGCGCGCGCTCGGGCGGGCCGGGAGGTGGACTGGATCGTGGTGTCGATGCACCAGTTCGCGATGTCGTCCTCGGCGGCCAGCCACGGCGGCGACATCGGCATCCGCGAACAGCTGCTTCCGCTGTTCGACCGGTACGCGGTCGACCTGGTCCTGTGCGGCCATGACCACGACTACGAGCGGACCCACCCGGTGCGCGGCACCGACCCCGGCAGTCTGCTGCGCCCCAGCGTCGTCGACGACGGGCTCAAGGAGATCGACACCTCCAAGGGCACGGTCCACCTGATCCTCGGCGGCGGCGGAACGGCCTCGCACGACGACACCTACCTGGGCGACTCGGACGGCAGTGGCGTCCCGGACGCCTTCGTGCGCACGAAGCGGCTGCCGTTCAAGGCCGATCCGGACGCCAAGGAGAAGGCCACCTGGTCGGCGGTCCGCGACCCCGACACCGCCCACCCCTACGGCATGGCCGTCTTCGATGTCGACCCCGGCCGGCTCCCCGGGGGCCGTACCAGCATCACCGTCAGCTACTACCACTCCCAGGAAGCGACCACGGCCAACCCGTTCCCCACGCCCGTGCTCTTCGACCGCTTCACCGTCCACCGCAACCGGCGCGACGGGTGGAGCACCCACGGCCACCAGTCGGACACGGGGGTCGCGGCCGTGCGCTGATGCAGGCGCCGGGCCGTGGGGCGGCCCTCATGACAGCCGGTGGCCGACCCCCCGGGCGGTGCTGATCGACAGATCGCTGCCGGCATCGCGCAGCTTGCGCCGCAGCCGGCTCAGGTACTGGTCGAGGGTGTTGTCGCTGACCTGCGCGCCCTGCGGCCAGCCGGCCCGCACGAGCGCGCGCCGCCCCACGATCCCACCGTCCGCGGCCATGAGCGGAGCCAGCAGCCGGAACTCGGTCGGCGTCAGATCGACCTGTAGGCCGTGGACGGTGAAGCTGTGCCGTACCGCGTCGAGCGCCAGGCCCCCGGCGGCCATGCCTTTGTGCGGCGCGGCCCGGTTGAGGACCGCCCGTAACCGGGCCGCGAGTTCCGCGAGGTGGAACGGCTTGGGCAGGTAGTCGTCACCGCCCGCGGAGAATCCGCCCAGGCGGTCGGTGAGCCGGTGGTGCGCGGTGAGGAAGATGACGGTGCGCGGAAGCCGTTGGCCCGCAGGGCCTGGCAGACGTCGCGGCCGTCCGCGTCCGGCAGCCCGACGTCCAGGACGACGGCGTCGACGGCCCCGCCGGCCAGGCGCAACGCCCCCGCGCCGTCCTGTGCGACAAGGGTGTCGAAGCCCTCGGCGCACAGCGCGCGGCGCAGGACATCGCGCAGGGCCTGATCGTCTTCCACGACGAGAATCCGCTGGCGCATCCGTGCCGTCCTTCTTTCCCACCCCGACCGACAGCCTACTGACTACAGCACTGTAGACACACGGTGGCGGGCGAACCGAACCAACAGTACTTATATAAGTACTGTTACGATGCGCCCCATGCCTCACACCAATTCCGCCGGCACGGACCCGCTCGACGACCCGCTCGACTCACCCGACCCGACTCGGCAGAGCGCCTGGCGGCCTCTTCGACTGCTACAGGCGTCCATGGACGCCGACATCGCCCGGATCTACTCCGAGCGGCTGACCGAGGGGCCCAAGTCCAGCTTCGTGATGGAGTTGCTCCGGCTTCACGCCGCGGGACCCATGACCATCGCGGAACTCGCCGAGTCGGTTCAGCGCACGCATTCGGCGCTCAGCCAGAAGGTCGCGGCGATGCGCACGGCGGGCTGGGTCGAGACCGTCGTGGGCGACGACGCGCGCACCAGGCGGGTGACACTCACCGACAAGGCCCGCCGGGTAGTCGAAAGCCTGGCAGCGGAGTGGCGGGCCACCGAGGCGGCCATCGCCGACCTGGAGGCCGAGATCCCCTACCCGCTCTCCCGGGTCGTCAGCGACATCGAGCAGGCCCTGGACCGCAAGAGCTTCCACGACCGGATCGCCGAGAAGCTGGCCGAGGATCCCGCATGGGGCTGAGACGCACGCTCATCGATGTGACTCCCTTACCCGCGTCACCGCCCTTCAGGCGGTTGTGGATCGGCCAGGGGCTGTCCGGTTTCGGCAGCCAGATGACGCTCGTCGCCGTCATGTTCCAGATCTGGCAGCTGACGAGGAGCCCCGCGTGGACGGGCGCGGTCGGGCTGGCCCAGGCGGTCCCGCTCATCACACTCGGTCTCTTCGCCGGATCGGTCGTCGACCGCGTGGACCGCAGGAAGTTCTACCTGCTCACCACCAGCGGGCAAGCGGTGTGTTCCCTTCTCCTCGCCCTCCAGGGCCTCTTCGGACACGTCCCGGCCGTCGGCGTCCTGGGGCTCGTGGCGCTCCAGTCGTGCTTCGTCGCCGGTGGCGGGCCGGCCTCGCGCACCTTCATTCCGCACCTGCTGCCCCGGCAACAGCTTTCTGCGGGGCTGGCGTTGGGGCGTATCGCCTTCCAGGGCGCCATGCTGCTCGGTCCCGCGCTCGGCGGATTGATCGTGGGTGCTCTGGGAGTCGGCGCCTGCTACCTGATCGACGCCTTGACGTTCCTCGCCGCCTTCTACGGCGCGTTCGGACTGCCGAAGATGCAGCCCGGCGACGAGCCCGCACGGCCCGGACTCCGCGGTGTGCTGGACGGCCTCGCCCTCCTTGGCCGCACCCCCGTCATTCGTGGGGCGCTCCTCACCGATCTGGCTGCCACCGTGTTGTCGATGCCCGTCAGCCTGTTCCCCGTGGTCAACGCCGAACGGTTCGGCGGCAACCCTCGCACGCTCGGACTGTTCCTCACGGTCGTCGCCGTGGGTGGGGTCACGGCGTCCCTCTTCTCCGGCACCTTCACCCGGTCACGCCGCCCCGGTCTGCTGATGCTCGCCGGTTCCGCCGCCTGGGGCACGGCTTTGGCGCTGTTCGGCATGTCGTCCAACCGATGGGGCGGTCTGGCCTTCCTCGCCGTGGCCGGGGCCGCGGACACCGTCTCCGTCGTCTCCCGGAGCACCGTCGTGCAGCTGCACACGCCCCCCGGACTCCTCGGCCGGGTCAGTGCGGCGGAACAGATCGTCGGGCAGGCCGGCCCCGACATCGGCAATGTCCGCGGCGGCCTCGTGGCCGGTGCCACCTCGGGAACGGCGGCACTCGTGAGCGGCGGCCTCCTGTGTCTCGGCGCGGTAGCTGTAGTGGGAGCCGCGACAGCAGAATTACGAGGCCCGGTGACGCCACGCCCCGAAGGGCCGGCATCCGGCCTTTCGGTACACCCCTAGTCGCTCAACTCGCCTACCAGGGAGTCCAGTTGGCAACCGGCTCGTCAGCCGGATCGGATCGGCGCGGGTCGGATTGGATCGGGATCAGCAGGAGCTGCGGATGCCCACCGCGTCGATCCTGCGGCCGAAGTTGGTGTCGTACGCCTTGGCGTAGTCACCGATGTTGACCGCACGGAATTCGCGCGGCTTGTAGTCGATGAAACACGCGCGGACGTTGGCGTAGAACGAGTACACGTGGTCGTGGAGGTTGGGCGGCATGTCCCGGTAGCCGTTGGACGGCATCCACCTCCACGGCGTGCCCGAGAAGTTCCGGTCGTGCCAGAAACACACCTCCCCCGCCCCGCACTGCTCGGCCGCACGCTGCACATCAGCGGCGCCGGGGGCCTGGGCGGACGCAGCCGTACTGCTCTGGATCGCCTGGGACGGACTCGCCGCACCGGACAGCGCAAGGCAGACCCCCGCCACGACGGCGGCCAGACTCATGCGAACACGCATACAGAACGTTCCCTTCGATCGGCTCACTTCGACGACCCGGGCGCATCGCGCCCGGCCCGGTTAGTCCACCACCTACACACCCCAACATGCCGGAATCCACCACATAAACACCCCGTACAGGGGGGCGCCGGACCCTCTTGAGGGGCATGCGGGTCTCTTGCGTACGCCCCCGAAGCGCGGGTACGCGCCGGCGCCGGACACGGCTCACGGGATGCTCTTCCCGGAGAGGCGGCCGCCCCCTGGAGGAGGCCGAGCGCTCGCGTGAGTAGACCGCTACCCCGCCTTTTCAGCCGCCTTCCGCACCCGCGCCTCCATCTCCTGCCAGTCCGCCCCCTGGTCCTTCGCGTACGCGGTGATCGCCGCGTGTACGTCCCGGGCCAGATCCCGCCATGCCCGCCACGCCGTCTCGTAGGTCTGGGACTGCTGCCCGGACCAGGGACGGGTGCCCGGGGGCCCGTACTGTTCCCGCAGCTGCTCCGTCTGGGCGCGCGCCGCATCGGCCGTACGCTGCATCGCGACAAGCTCTTCGAAAGTGTGTGCCACGGCCGCCGATCATAGGGCGGCCGGAGTGCGCCCCGGCAGCGACGCGCACGGCTGCCTGACAACTCGCGTACTCAGCCCGGCGGACGCGCCCAACGGACCGGGCAGGCGAATGAGCCGAATGGGCCGGGCAGGTCGGCGTGCCGGACACACCGGGCCGACGGGTGTGGCTCGGAGCCGGGAGGGCTCAGGTGAACAGCGCCGTGATCAGGGCGATGTCGTCGTCCTTGTTCTGACCGAAGCGGGCGAGCAGCACATCGCACATCTCCTCCAGGTCCTCGGGCCCGTTCGCCACCGCGTCACGGAACTCGGCGAGGGTGACGTCGAGGTCGGTGTTGCGTACCTCCACCAGACCGTCGGTCACCATCAGCAGGCGCGTCCCGGGCGTGACCCGTACCTCGGTGGGCGAGGGATGGCTGAGGCCCAGGCCGAGGAGCGGGCCGTGCGGGGTGTGGTAGCGCGGTCCCGTGCGGGGGCCGATCACCAGCGGGGGAATGTGGCCCGCGTTGGCGATGTGCAGGCGGCGTTCGTCGGGGGTGACCAGGACCAGGCACAGGGTCACGGTGATCCCGGGCTGGGAATGGCCGAGCAGTATCTCCAGACGCTCCAGGATGTGGTGCGGGGAGTGGCCCTCGATGGCATAGGCGCGCAGCGCGTGACGTACCTCGCCCATGACGGTCGCGGCGGTCACCGAGTGTCCGACCACGTCGCCGATGGCGAGCAGCAGACCGTTGACGGTCTGGACCGCTTCGTAGAAGTCGCCCCCGATTTCGGCGTGTTCGGAGGCGGGGAGGTAGCGGAAGGCGAGGTCGATGCCCGGAACCGTCGGCAGTTCCTTGGGCAGGAAAGAGCGCTGGAGGGCGAGGCCCAGGGCGTGTTCCTCGTTGTAGGTGCGCAGGGCTTCGAGGGCCAGGGCGCCGGCATTGGCCAGTTGCTGGAAGAGCTGCTCGTCGTCGGCGCTGCGCAGGGCTTCGGCGGGGACGGCGAGACAGATGGGCGGCCGGCCGCGCTTGGTGCGGGACATCGCGAGGGCGACATCACCGGCGAGGTGGTCGCCGGGCAGCAGGGCGCGCCACTGCCCTTGCGGAATCCGGGCGATGGTGACGCCGGTGCCCTGGTGCAGTCCGTGGGCCGACAACTGGTCGAGCAGGTCCGGGTGGGCGGGCTGCACGCGCAGCGGGCTCCCGGGGGCGGCGATCATGCTGTGGACGGCCTGCGCCTGGGGCGAGAGGAAGACCGCACTCGCGGCGCACGACAGGACGGTGGCCGCGCCGCCGGTGGCCGCCGAGGCCAGCGAGTGGAAGCCGACGGCGCTGTAGACGTCCAGGGTGGCCCTGTTGAGCGCGATGAGGCGTTGCGCGAGCAGCTCGGCGCGCTGGCGGGCGCGGGCGTAGCGCAGGGTCGCGGTTACGGTGGCGAGGAGCTCGCCGGGGTCGATGGGCTGGTCGAGATAGGCGTCGGCACCCCTGCGCAGCCCCTCCGCGTGATCGTCGGGGCTGATGGCGGCCGCGGATATCTGGATCACCGGCACATGGGCCGTCAGGGGATCGGTCTTGACGCGTTCGCTGACCTCGAAGCCGCTCATGTCCGGGAGCCGGACGTCGACGATCGCGATGTCGGGGAGCTCGGCGGACGCGGCGTCGAGCAGGGCGAGCCCCTGTTCACCCGTGGCGGCCGTGAGCACGGTGTGGCCGGCGCGCTGCAACCAGCGGCTGAGGATGTAGCGGTTGGTCTCGTTGTCGTCGACGACCAGAACGGTGGCGGGTCGAAGGTCCGGGGCCCTGTCGGTCATTGGCCTGCCCCTTTGTCTTCCGGGTGCGGGGGGTTGGTGCGGCTGAGGTCCGGCAGGCGCAGGCGCACTTCGGTGCCGACGCCGACGGTACTGATGAGTGTGAGGGAGCCGCCGAGCAGTTCGGCGAGGGTGCGGGCATAGGGCAGGCCGAGGCCGGTGCCGGGACGGCCGCTCTGGTGCGGGCCCCTGACTTGGTAGAACGCCTCGAAGACCCGGTCGAGTTCATCGGCGGGGATGCCGACTCCCGTGTCCGTGATCGTGAACAGCACTGAGGGTACGGACGGTTCGGGGTCCTCGGCTATGTCGAGACGCACTTCGCCGCGCTCGGTGAACTTCAGGGCGTTGGTCAGGAGGTTGCGCAGGATCCGGACCAGGAGCGTCTCGTCCGTCACCAGAGCCGGCAGCCGTTCGAGGTCGGGCAGGACGAGCGCGACCTCGTCGTGGCCGTGGCTGCTCAGGATCAGGCTGCTGAGGTGAGCGACGAGCAGCCGCAGGTCCACGGGTTCCGGGTGGATCTCCAGATGGCCGGCCTCGGCCTTCGCCACGTCCAGCAGATCGCTGACGAGCGAGAGCAGGATGTGGCCGCTGGACGCGATGAGTTCGACCTGCTCGTGCTGCTCGCCGGTGAGCGGGGGTGAACTGGGGGCCAGCAACAGCGTCGAGAGGGCCACGACCGAGTTGACGGGGGTGCGCAGTTCGTGGCTGATGTTCGTCCAGAACCGCGTCTTGGCCTCGCTGGCCTCCTGCAACTGGTGGCGTTTGTCCTCCAGTTCCGAATGCAGCGCCAGTACCCCGCTGTTGGTGTCTTCGAGCTCCTGGGTCAGCTCGGAGTAGAGGGCGAGGACACCTCGGTTGGTCTCCTCCAGCTCTTCGTTGAGCCGGTGCAGTTCCTCACGCTGGGCGCGGGTCTCCTCCAGGGTGGCGATCAGGTCCCGGGTCTGGGCACGCAGGTCGTCGGCCTCGGTGGAGCGGACGCCGGTCCGCAGCACCCGGGTCAGACGACTGCGCTGCTCGGCGCCGCTCGCGCCGTCCGCGGGGAGCGGCTGGGTGATGACGATGCGCCTTGGCGCGGCCTCGGCGTCGTGGTCGACGCGTACGAGCTTCCCGGCCAGGGCCAGTGTGTCCTGGCCGGGCGGCGGCCCTTCGACCCAGGTGAACGTGACGACGAGGAAGGCCTGTTGGGCCGACTGGTCCAGTGCGAAGGAGACCCCGAGGTCGGTGCAGGCGAGGCGGTCGCGTCCCAGTTCGCTCAGCGCGGTGGCGAGCCGGACCTGGTCCTGGCCGTCCAACCCCAGTGCCGCCGCGGCCTGTTGAGCGCTGCGGCGCAGGCCGAAGACGTCCTGGGTCGAGGCCAGGGCGAAGGACGCCAACGGCGCCCCGGGCATACCGCCGCCGTGGAGCACTCCGGTGCGACGGCCCTGTTCAAACGCGTCGGCTGCCATGTCCGCCCTGCTTTTCGCCGGTCACCAGGCCCCCTTGACGACTACCACGCCGGCATCGTCGCGCCGTACCGCCGCTTCGCGCAGCAGTTGACCCGCCATGACGAGCGGGGAGTGGTGCAGAAGACCGGGCATCATCGTGGTGTCCCAGCGCTCGGTCAGACCGTCGGAGTGCATGACCAGGGCGCCGCGTGCGGGCAGGCGCTCCTCGAAGGTGCGCAGGCGGCGCATGTGCGCGCCGACGATTCCGGGAGCCGAGATCAGGGCCCTGCGCCCGTCCTCCCCCACGAGGAAGCCGCTCACATTGCCGATGCCGCAGTACAGCAGCCGGCCCGCGTCGGGCTCGATCCGGGCCACGGCGACGGCGCCGCCGCGGCTGCCCTGGAGAGCCCGGTGCACGGCGCCGAGCACGCCTTCCGGGCTGGACGCCGAGGTGGTCTCGAACGCCCGGACCGCGGCCGCGCTCGCACGCGCGGCGAGCGGCCCGTGGCCCAGGCCGTCACAGAGCATGACCAGCAGCACGGGCCGGTGCCCGGCACCCTCGTCGATGCTGCGCACCGCCCAGGCGTCCCCGCACACGCTCTCCCCGCTGATGGGCCGGGTGACGCCGGCGCTGAGGGAGGAACCGGGCGAGGCGACGACCGCCCTGCCGTCCAGTGAGCGCGGCCAGAACTGGGCGGCCATGACCGTGCCGCGCCCCGGGACGGAGTGCAGATCGAAGTGGTCGGCGAGCCGGGAGACCGCGCCCAGGCCGATGCCCAGGGTGCCCGCGCTGGACTCTCCGTCGGCGAGGGCGGCGGGCACGTTCGTCATGCCGGGCCCCGAGTCGACGGTGAGGAACTCGACCCCGGCCTCGCCGGCCTCGCGCACGACCCGCAGCAGCAGCGCGCCGTCCACGGCGTGCCGGTGCACATGGGTGGCCGCCTCGGTGACGGCGAGCGCGACTTCCGCGGCGCGGTGACTGTTCAGCCCGATGCGACGGGCCAGCGCGGCGGCCGCGCCACGTGCGGCGGCGGCGAGGGATTCGCCGTCACGGAACCAGGCCACGTCCTCGGCCGCCAGGAACGTGGTCGTAGTCACCGGACCCACTTGATGATGGTCACGACCGTGCCCTCGCCGGGCGCGGTGTTCAGGTCGAAGTCGTCGACGAGCCGGCGGGCGCCGGACAGACCGAGCCCGAGGCCGCCGCCCGATGTCCAGCCGTCCGTCATGGCCTGCTCGACGTCGGGGATGCCGGGACCGGAGTCCTCGAACATGGCGGCGACGCCGCGCTTGCCACCCTTGTCGACGGTGCCGGCCCTGACCGTGCCCCCGCCGCCGTAGGTGAGGGTGTTGCGTGCGAGCTCGCTCGCCGCGGTGATCATCTTCGTCTGGTCGACGAGGGACAGACGGCACTCCTGGGACAGCGTCCGGATGGCCTGGCGGATGTGTACGAGATCGCCACTGCGCTCGATCGGGTAGACCCGCGGCTCCTCCCCCGCCGTCCAGGGCGCTGTCACTGCAAGCCCGAACTGGCGGTCCGGTTCAGCTTGGCCAGCCCCTTCTCCAGGTCGAGGGCCGTGCTGACCCCACCGAGTGAGAGGCCGAGTTCGACGAGGGTGATGGCCACGGCCGGGCGCATGCCGACGACCACGGTCCGGGCGTCGAGCACCCGCGAGATGGAGGCCATCGTGGCCAGCATCCGGCCCACGAACGAGTCGACGATCTCCAGCGCGCCGATGTCGATGATGACGCCCGTGGCCGACCGCGCGACGATCTGGTCGGCCAGGTCCTCCTGGAGGTTCAGAACCGTCTGGTCCTCCAGGTCGAACTGCACGGACACGATCAGCGTGTCGCCGATCCGGAGGATCGGGATGCGCTCACTCATCGTTGGCCGCCCTGGTGGGCGATCATGTCGACTCCGGACCGGCGCAGGGCCAGCTTCAGGGCGTCCGCCAGGCTGGCCTTCGTCACGATGCCGTCGAACTCGATGCCGAGGGCGACGATGGTCTGCGCGATCTGCGGGCTGATGCCGGACACCGTGCACTCGGCGCCCATCAGACGGGCGGCGACGATGGTCTTGAGGAGGTGCTGGGCGACCTGGGTGTCCACGGCGGGCACACCCGTGATGTCGATGATCGCCTGCTCGGAGCCGGTGTCCACGAGGGCCTGGAGGAGCTTCTCCATGACCACCTGGGTACGCGCCGAGTCCAGCGTGCCGACCAGCGGCACGGCGATGACGCCGTCCCACAGCCGGACCACCGGGGTGGACAGTTCCAGGAGCTGCTCCGCCTGCGCGGAGATCAGCTCGTCACGCGTCTGCGTGTAGGTCTCGATGGTGAACAGGCCCAGGCCGTCCAGAATGCGTCCGAGCTGAAGATAGGCGCGCACCACTTCGGCGCTGCCGTCCTCCAGGAGCGGTTCGAGCACGCGCTTGAGCGCGAAGACGCTGATGGCCGTCTCGCTCGGCGAAAAACCCTGACGCGCTCTGTTGCGCGAGAGTTCCGTCAGCAGTGCGCGGACTTCCGACATCTGCTCGGAGTGAACGTCGGTCGCACCCTGTCGCAATGCCTCCACGAGCGCCTCGTACAGCTCCCGCAGCTCACGGTCGAGCTCGGCCTTGCCCACGCGACTGCCCAGCGTCCCCGACACCTCGCGAATCCACGAGGAGGCCAGGTCCCCGCTCTCTACCGACAGGATTCCCACCAGGTCCACAGCGCTGTCTCGCTTCACCATTCAGGCGCTCCTTCGGTATTCATATATTCGCGTCAGAGCTGACCCATGCAGCGTACGGCACACATGACGCGAGGAGTCACGGTCCGCCTGAGCGCTCCCCCGCAGGAGTTGCGAATTCCGTTCGCCGCCCGGCGGAGCAGATACGGGGGCGGACTTCGCGGCCCGGTTCAGATGAGGCGGTCGGCGCCGGCCGGGTGGCCTCCGGGATCGTCGGACAGGGCGATCCTGGTCGTGACGCGCTTGCCCACGGGCTCGCGGCTGACCTCGAAACTGCGGCATACGCCCATCACGATCTCCAGACCGTGCTGGCCGACCCGGCCCGGGTCGGCCGGGCGGGCCATCGGCAGCGTGGACTCGCTGTCCCAGACGCTGACCTCTACGGTCCCGTCGCTCACCTGGAGGTCGAGCAGACAGGGACCCGGCGCGTACTTGTAGGCGTTCGTCACCAGCTCGCTCACCACCAGCTGGACGGTGCCCATGACACGGGACGACACCGGGATCCCATGGACCGCCTGCACCTCGGCCAGGAAGCGACGTGCCACATCACGGGCCTCCGCGATGGACTCATCGCCACCGAATGTGGCCGCCGACCATATCGGCCGGTCGGCCGTCACGCGCCGGACCGCGTCGTTGCACACCATCTGATCCACACCGCCATCCCCGTTCCACACATACCCAGGTTTGGCCAGCTACCCCGATATATGTCTTCCACACACTCCGAACCCCACCTTCTGTCGGCAGACCCCGCGCTCCCGTCGGCGGGCCCCGCACCCGGGACAGTCGCGGGTCAGGCGTCGACGGCCCGGTCGACGAGCGCGCCCGCCATGCCGGTGTACGCCGTCGGGTCGCAGAGGGCGACGAGTTCCTTCGCCCCGATCAGGCCGGCCAGCTCGGGGGTCTCGGCAAGGACGTCGGCCAGCGGTCGGCCGGTCTGGCCCGCGAGCGCCGAGGCGTCGCCGAGGAGCCGCTTGGCGACCCCCTTGCCGAGCTTGGGGGCGAGTACGGCCACGATGCGCTCCGAGACGATCTGACTGCCCGTCAGCCCGAGGTTGGCCAGCATCCGCTCCGGACGCACCTCAAGCCCCTCGGCCAGCTCGACCGCCGTGTGCGCGGCGCCGCCGGTGAGCCTGAGGCACTCGCGGAGCAGCTGCCATTCCGCGTGCCAGGCCCCGCCCGAGCGCTCGTCCTCCGACAGCATGCACTGCGTCAACGCCGAAGCCATCGCGGGCACTTGGAGCGCGGCCGAGCGGATCAGGGTGGCGAGCACCGGGTTGCGCTTGTGCGGCATCGCCGAGGAGCCGCCGCGACCGGCCACGAACGGCTCGGCCACTTCGGCGACTTCGGTCCTGGCCAGCGACTGCACATCGACCGCGATCTTGCCCAGCGCCCCCGACGTGAACGCCAGCACGGCCGCCAGGTCGGCCATCGGGGTGCGCAGGGTGTGCCAGGGCAGCACGGGCCGGGCCAGACCCGTCTCCGCCGCGAAGGCCTCGACCAGCCGGTCGAGATGGTCTCCGGGGTCGACGGACTCCGCACCGTCGAGCCGGGCGTACTCAAGGTATCCGGCGAGCGTCCCGGCCGCGCCGCCCAGCGAGACGGGCAACCCGGCGTCGAGGACATGGCCGACCCTGCGCTCCGCGTCGAGGACCAGCCGGCGCCAGCCCGCGGCCTTCAGGCCGAAGGTGGTGGGCACGGCCTGGAGCGCGAGGGTGCGCCCGGGCATCACGGTGTCGCGATACCGGACGGCGGCGTCGGCGAGCGCAGCGGCCGTCCGGGCCAGGTCGCCCCGGATGACGCGCAACGCCCGCTGGGCCACCAGCATCGCTCCGGTGTCGAAGATGTCCTGGCTGGTGGAGCCGCGGTGGACGTATTCGGCCGCGGCCGGCTCGTCCGCCGCTACCGCCCGGGTGAGTGCCGCGACCAGGCCGACCACCGGATTGGCCGTCTCCCGCGATGCCAGGGCGATCTCCCGGACGTCGAAGCGCTCGGCCCTGGCGGCGCGGGTGATCGCCTCGGCGGCCGGCCCGGGGAGCGTGCCGATGCGGGCCTGGGCCCGGGCGAGGGCCGCCTCCGCGTCGAGCATGGCCTGGAGCCAGGCGCCGTCCTCCACGGCCGCCTCCACCGGAGTCCCGGCCCGAACCGGGGAGAGCAGTCCGGAGTCGATGTGCGTGGTCATGGGATCACCTCTGTCAGACGGGTCGTCGCCGACCGCTCGGAAGCCGGCGAGTGCCATCGGGTTCGCCCCGGGTCGAGTACCGGCCGCGGTCACCCGGCGCACCGCCTCGGTGGGGACACCGTAGCGAACAGGCCCAACAGTCCTATGCGATCCGTGCCCCCGCCAAGTCCTCGGCCGCGAAGGTGATCAGCATCATGTCGTGGTGGCCGCTGCGGCGGAAAGCGCCCGTGGCCGGCGGCTTCGGCCGCGGTGTCACGCACGCGTACTCCATCAACTAAGCCTGCGCTGAAGCGAGTTCGCGCACCGTCGCCATGTCGCTGAACGGCAGCAGCTCTTCGCCGACGATCTGGTACGGCTCGCTCCCCTTGCCCGCGATCAGGACGATGTCGTCCGGCCCGGCGACGGACAGGGCGAGAGCGATGGCCCGACCCCGGTCGGCGCACCGCTCGAAGCGGGTGCCGCTCGCCACCAGGCCCGGCGTGATCTGGTCCAGAATCGCCTCGGGGTCCTCGTGCCGGGGGTTGTCCGAGGTGAGGACGACCCGGTCGGAGTGGGTGCCGGCGATCCGGCCCATCTGGGCGCGCTTGGTGGTGTCCCGGTCGCCGCCGCAGCCGAAGACGGTGATGACCTGGTGGGTGGCGAATTCCCGGATGGCGGTGAGCACCTTGTCCAGAGAGTCGGGCGAGTGCGCGTAGTCCACGATCACCGACGTGCCGCGCGGAGTCTGGAAGCGCTCGAAGCGTCCCGGCACCGGAGGCATCCGCTCCAGCGCGGCGACAAGACCGGCCAGGTCGTGTCCCAGGAGATGACAAGCCGCCACGGTGGCAAGGGCGTTGGCGACCGAGAAGCGTCCCGGTACGGGAATCGCGGCGGGGTACTTGCGCCCGCCGTGGTGCAGCGTGAAGCGCGTACCGAAGGCGTCCATGGTCAGCTCGGTCGCCCGGAAGTCAGCCTCCGTGTCCAGGGCGTACGTGGTGACCTCACCGGGCATCAACGCCCCGATCCCCGCGCCCACCGCGTCGTCGGCGTTGACCACAGCGCGGCGGCACAGCCCCTGGAACAGGCGCAGTTTCGCGTCCCGGTAGTTCTCCATCGTGCCGTGGTCGTCCAGGTGGTCCTGGGTGAGGTTGGTGAAGATGCCGACATCGATGAAGGCGTGGTCCACACGGTGGTGCAGCAGGCCCATCGAGGTGGCCTCAAGGACCACGGTGCTCACCTCGCGGTCGCGCATCTGGCCCAGCAGGTACTGGAAGTCCGGTGACTCCGGAGTGGTCAGCACCGAACGCGGCATGGGGATCAGCGCGTCGCCGATCCGGTTGCCGGCCGTCCCGATCACCCCCACCCGCGCGCCTTCGGCGAGCCGCAGCACGGACTCGACCATGTACGAGACCGAGGTCTTCCCGTTGGTTCCCGTGACGGCCACCATGTCCATGTCCCGCCCCGGCTCCCCGTAGTAGCGGGAGGTGACGAACGCGGCCGCGGTCCGGGCGTCGGGCACCCGCACGACACACACCGCGGCTTCCGTCGCCCACACCGAGGCCGGCAGGTCCGGGGTCGCGCTGTCGACGAGCACGGCGACGGCACCGCGCGCGAGGGCCGGACCCACCGCTTCGGGGCCGCCCTCGCGGTGTCCCGGCACCGCGATGAACAGCGCCCCCGGCGAGACGCGGTGCGCGTCGAAGCACGTACCGGCGGTGATGTGTGTCTCCGGATCCCCCAGGAGGACCTCGTGGTCGTGCCCGGCCAGCAATTCGGTCAACTTCATGGAGGTCCTCTCGATGGTGCGGGCCGGTCGGACGTCCGGCCGTCACCAACAGCGGTGACGGCACGCGCCGAGGGGCCGCGGAAACGGTGCGGAAGCGTGCGGGAGGTGCGCGACGGACGGCTCGATGGTGTGAGCGACCGGGGAAAGCACGCGAACAACCGGAGAAGGGAAACGCGTACGGGAGCGGGGGCTCGGAAGGGCCGACAGCGCTCTGCGTACGGAAAGGAGGACCGGAATCGGGTCCGTGGGGGAACGGCTGCCGCAAGCTAGCCAAAGCCGTGCAGCGCGCGGCAGCGGATGCGCGGCGCGGTGGGACACAGCGCACGCGGGGCGCCACTCAGGCACTCCCTCACCACGCATGTGCAACCCATGAGTGGAGTGTACGTCCCAGGGGACGGCGCGGCTCCCACCCCTGGAGCCGCGCCGGCGCACCCGGACCGGTGCGGCGCCCGCGCGCGATGGTGCCCCGCGTGCGGCACGGGCCCTCCGCATCGGGCCGGGAACGCATCGTGCCGGGATCGGGAAACGCCCGTGCGCCCTCGGCCGGGGACGCACGGGCGGTCGCGGTTCACCAACCGGTCACGCGCGTCCAGAAGTCCTCGATCTGCGGCGCGGTTTCCGCGGTCCGGGTGCTGTCGACGACGTGGTAGCCGCGGTGCTGGGCGGCGGTGGCGCAGGCGTGATTGGGCAGGATCCGCAGCCGGGTGCCGATGGGCAGCTCGGGCAGGGGTGCGCCGTCGCGGGCGGTGAGGGTGCCGTGCTCCTGGCTGGCGGCCGTCATCACGATGTCCGGGATCAGGTGGCCGTCGAGGTCGGTGACCAGGCCGTAGCCCTGGTCCTGCGGCTGGACCGAGGTGCCGCGGTCGCGGGACATGGCCATCCAGCCGCCGTCGGTGACCAGCCATCCGTATTCGGGGCGGTGGCCGATGACGGTGACGACGACCGACAGGGCGAGGTCGTCGACACGGCAGACGCCGAGCCCGGCCATCACCAGGTCGAAGAAGACGTAGTTGCCCGCGCGCAGTTCGGTGACACCGGTGAGATCGTCGGCCGCGTGTGCGGTCGGAGTGGAGCCCACGCTGACGGTGGCCACGGGCAGACCGGCCGCCCGCAGCCGCTCTGCCGCGCGGACGGCGGTGTCGCGTTCGTTCTTCGCCGCCAGGCGCTGCTCCTCGGGGGTGTAGGCGAAGTACGACTCCCCCGCATGGGTCAACACCCCGTCCAGACAACCCGCTTCGTGCAGAACGTGCCCGATCTCGACCAGTTCGGGCGCGTCGGGCTTCAGGCCACCGCGATGGCCGTCGCAGTCGACCTCGATCTGGGTAGGGACCGCCACGCCGGCCTCGCGCGAGGCCCGGGCCACGGACTCCGCCTGCTCCACACTGTCCAGCAGGATGCGCAGGGTGACTCCGCGGCCCAACAGCGCCAGAACGCGCGGGAGTTTGTGGGGGTCGATGCCTACGGCGTACGTGATGTCGGTATGGCCGCCGTCGGCGAACGCCTCGGCCTCGGCGAGCGTGGAGACGGTGACGGGGCCGGGCTTGCCGTGGTGCAGGAAGGCGGCCACACCGAGGGACTTGGCCGTCTTGACATGAGGGCGCAGGCCAACTCCCAAGCCTTCGGCCCGAGTTGCGAGCCGGTCGATGTTGCGACGCATCTTGTGCACGTCGACGACGGCGAAGGGGGTGTCGGGATCGGCCAGGGTCCTGGCGGCTTCGGGGCCGGCAGCTTCGGAACGGGCCGTGTGCGCGGGGTTGTTCACAGGCAGATGTCCATCTTCTTCAGGAGGGCGGGGCCCACGTACAGGTCCTGGACGCCGATTCCGGAGCTGTCGAAGACCGTGATGCCACTGCCCTCCGAACGTCCCGGGGCGGTCGCGAAGTGCCGCTTCACTTGGCGTAGTTGTAGACGGTCGCCCTGGATACGCCCAGCAGGTCCGCGATGGCCTGCGCGGCATCCCGCGAGTCGAAATAGCCGTCCTGGTGCAGCTGCCGCACCAGCGCCTTCTTGTCCTCGCGCCCCAGCGAACGGGGCGTCGCACCGCGCTCGGCGGCCAGTTCCTCCACCGCCCGGCGCAAGGCGCGGGCGTTGCGGTCCCGCAGGGACTCCAGGGGCTGTTCGCGGTACTGGGTGTCCGTGGCCACGAGGTTCGACAGCGCGAGCGTGACGGGTGACAGCACCGAGACATCGAGATTGAGGCAGAGCGCCGCGATGTACTGCCCGGCGGCGTTCTTGATCCCGATGGACGTGCTCTTGGCCGGGCGGCCGTCGGGAAAGCGGTTGGGGTAGTTCTGGATCACGCTGGGGTAGTCGGGGTCCTCGATACGCGCGAGACCCAGTTCCGTGGCGGAGTCGCCGATCTCGCGGCCCGAGAGGTTGTTCTCGATCACCCGGATCGCGTGCTGCGGATCGCGCAGGTCATGCAGCACCACCTCGCACAGGCCCGGGAACATCCGGCCCAGCGCGACGGCGATCCCCTCCGCCTCGCGGATGAGGTGCTCGTCCTCGCCCGTGGACGGCACCGGGACGGCACTCTCGCGCTCGCCCGACCCCGGGCTCCCGTCCACCCTGCGTGCCACCAGAACTCCGTCCGTCGAATCTACCTTCTAGATTTATACGACAACTCTAGATTATCAGTCCAGCAAGCACCTCGCCCCTCCCTCTGTCGCCCCTAGTCGCCCTCGCCGGACGTTCCCTTCCAGCCCCGGCGGCGGTTCTTCTGCGAGTGGCGTACGAGTTCACCCGCGGCGAGCGTCACCGCCGACACTCCACGCACCCACCGGGGCCCGCCGCGCTCCGCCCACACCACGCAGACGCACCCACCGACGACGAGCACCAGCAGGACGACCAGTACCAGACCGACCATGTTCTCCACCTCATCCGAACTCGTCCGCAGTCTTCACTCACCCGCAGTCTTTCACCGGAGTACAAGCCAACTGCATTTGTCCCGCCGTCCTGTTGCCGTCTCGTCACAACTTGACATGACTCGGTGGCAATCCGCGGAATTGACAGAACATGTATGTGGCCGGGCCGCGTCGATTGACGCGGCCCGGCCACATGCATGTTTTTCGGAGCGGTATCCGTCGGGCGTCAGTCCTTCAGGACGTCCTTGATCTTTTCCTTGGCGCCCCGGGCGTCGCCCTTCACCTGCTCGCCCCGACCTTCGGCTTCCAGGCGCTCGTTGCCGACCGCGCTGCCGGCCTTTTCCTTGACCTTGCCCTTGGCCTGCTCGACCTTGGACTTCGCCTTCTCGTCGCCTGCCACAACAATCAACTCCCTTGAACCACGGTGGGGGGGTTTTCCGCTCAAGGAGCCGGATGTCCCCGATCCGCCGCCGCAAACGGGCCGCATCCCCATCCCTTCGCGGGCGTCCCCGCCACCCCCGCGATCCGCGCCATCAGTCACTCCGCTTGAAGAGGGAAAAGGCGGTTCCAGGCCAGGAACTTTCCGAAAGGCGCGCTGGACCCGCGTGGAGTTGCCGCACCGGGGCATTCGGTGGCTCGGAGGTTGATAACTATGGTTCCCCTGCTTCTCGTTCTTCTACTGGCTCTGATCCTCTTCGGTGCGGGCTTCGCCCTTAAGGCCCTGTGGTGGATCGCGATCATCGTGCTCGTCGTCTGGCTGGTCGGCTTCGTCGCCCGCCCCAAGGGAGGAAGCGGCCGCTGGTACCGCTGGTAGGCGCAAGCCGCCCGGTGCACGAACCCGATACACGGCACATGTGGGCTCCCCGCCCGATCGAAAGGCGGGGAGCCCACATCCATGTCGAGCTCACACCCATGTCGAGCTCACACCCATCTCGGACCCACACCCATGTCGCCCTTCTCCGACCATGTCGAGTCCTCGACGCATCGCGGAGCGATCACATGCGGTCACCCGCAGTCACCTCGCCCCGGAGGAGGAATAGGCCGTCCATTCCCGGGCACTCCGAGGCAGAAACTGGCTGGCGAGAGGGGTTTGGTCCGATGTCTGGCCCTGATGTGAGGATGGCACCATGCATGCGGCCTTCGAGGAGAAAGTGCACGTCGCGCAGCATGGGCAGGTCTGCCTGATCACCGTGCGCGGCGAGATGGACTACGACGACGCGGAGGCGTTCCAGGCCGCCTGGGACGCGGCCGACCGCGCGGCACTGCCCACGACGGCGGTGGATCTGACCCAGGTCACCTTCGGTGACAGCATGCTTCTGGGGGCGCTGCTCAACGCCAGGCGTCGGCACGAGGCGGACGGCCGCGACCTCATCCTGGTCGGCCCGCTCCAGCCTGCCGTCACCCGGCTGCTCGCCGTCACGGGCATGCACGACTACTTCACCATCGCCGACACCGGCCCCGCTCCGATCAGCTAGCACCTCGGCCTCATGGATGGGACGACAGTGGGTAAGCGAACTTGCGCGAAGGACAACCACTAGTGACGACAGCCAGTAGTGAAGTCCCGTAATGGAAGACCGAGGACCGACGACGACCCGTAAGAGGAGCTCTATGGTCACCCCGCTGAGGAATCGCGCATCGGGCACGGAGGACTCCACGGCGTCTCTGCGTTACAGCGCGGCCTGGAAGACGACAGAGCTGTCGATCGCCGACACCCGGGCGGCCGTACGCACCCTGCTGGTCCGGGCGGGGCACGAGCCCGACGGACGGTCGGCACAGGACGCCCAGCTCGTCGTGAGCGAGCTGGTGACGAACGCGCTGCGCCATGCGCCGGGCCCGGGGCAGCTCGTTCTGGAGGTGCTGCCGGACGCCGCTCTGCTGCGCATCACCGTGCGCGACGGCTGTCCCGACCCGCCCGAACCGCGGACTCCGAACCCCCGGCGCATCGGCGGGCACGGCCTCATCCTGGTCACCCGCCTGTGCGAGCGGCTGCACACCGTTCCCCTGGACGACGGCAAGCAGATCATCGCCCACCTCCGCCTCGGCGCGGCTTCCGCCTAACCTCTGCGCCACCTTGGAGTCGGCCGCCCTGTCGAAGCCGTCAACTGGGTCGAAGCCGTCAACTGGCTTGCGCCGCCTGCCCGTTCCGATACCGGGCGGCCGCCGGTTCCGGTTCGTCAGTGCTGGGCGAGCATGCCGTCGCGGAGCCGGGCGAGAGTGCGCGAGAGCAGTCGGGAGACCTGCATCTGCGAGATGCCGAGACGCTCACCGATCTGCCCCTGGGTGAGCTCTTCGACGAACCTCAGGTGGATGATCTGCCGGTCCCGCTCGTCGAGTTCGGCGAGCAGCGGAGCCAGCGAGTGGAAGTCCTCGACCAGTTCCAGCGCCTGGTCGTCGGCTCCGATGAAGTCCCGCAGGACCGCTTCACCGGATTCGCTGCCGCCGATGGTGGCGTCCAACGAGGCGGAGTTGTAGCCGTTGGAGGCGATGCGCGCCTCGCGCACCTCTTCCTCGGGAAGGCTCATCAGGTCCGACAGTTCCTGCACCGTCGGAGTGCGGCCGAGCCTGCTGTGCAGTTCCTCCGTGGCCCGCGCGAGCTGCACACGGGCTTCCTGTAGCCGCCGCGGTACGTGCACGGCCCAGGTGGTGTCGCGGAAGAACCGCTTGATCTCGCCCGTGATGTAGGGAACGGCGATCGAGGTGAACTCGGCCTCGCGGGACAGGTCGAAGCGGTCGATCGCCTTGATCAGGCCGATCATGCCGACCTGAACGATGTCCTCCATGTCCTGGTCGCCGCGGCTGCGGAAACGGCCGGCCGCGAAGCGGACCAGGGACATGTTCATCTCGATCAGCGTGTTCCGCGCGTACTGGTACTCGGGCGTCCCCTCCTCCAGGAGCGCGAGCCGGTCGAAGAACAGCCGGGACATCTCCCGGGCATCCTTCGGCGCCAGGCGGGAGGCGTCGGCCACACGCGGCAGCCCGGCCGACTCGCACGCCCGCGTGTCCGTACCGGATCCTGCCGTCGCCGTCGCGCCGCTGAGCGCCATGACCACCCCTCCCGCCTTACGAAGCCGACTGCCGTCGCCGAGCCTACGCCGCCGTCGACGCGGCCCGATTACCCCCGTATTTTGCATCCATGCCTGCGTTCACTCCAACGAGCGAAGAGATCGCCGTCGGTGCGCGGCGGCGCTGGCTCAATCAGCGGTGATGGGTGCCTGGAGTTCGGTCACCCAGTCGTCGCGGTTGTCCGGGCACTCCAGGTTGACCTCGCGGGGAAGCCCGGTCGCCCGGTATCCGCTGCCGTCGATCCAGCGGGCCAGCGCCTGGGCGGCGGGCAGCACCGTGTCCATGGAGCCGCGGTGCACGATGGTCGCCGCCCGGTCCACGGCCGGCAGGTCGAGCACCCGGAAGGCACCGTCGTCCCGGAGGGGCGCCGAGACGTGGACCGCGGCGTGGACGATGATCCGGCCGTCGCTCTCCGGAGCGTCCTCGTAGTGGGCGACCCCCGGTCCGGCGGGTGCGATGCCGGCGGCGTCCAGGCGTCGGAACAACTCGTCGTAGAGCGGTCCGATCACCGGGCCGATGTCCTCGGGCTCGAAGCTCTCGGCGGTCGCGGTCAGCTCCGCGACCCTCATCGCGGGGATGCTCTTGATGACGACGTCATGGGTGGCCATGCGGCCCTCGCTCTCGATGGACCGGAGCCTCGCCTCGACCTGGACCAGCCGTCCCGTCGCCGCGGCCACCGCCTCCTCCAACTCGGCCCGCCGCAGCCGCAGCATGCCGCGCAGTTCCTCGGTGGTGACCGCCTCCTCCAGGATCGCCCGGACCTGGAGGAGGGTGAAGCCGAGTTCCTTGAGCGCGATGACGCGGTTGAGGCGGGCCAGCTGGTGGGCCGTGTAGTAGCGGTAGCCGGTGGCCGGGTCGACGTGGGCGGGGCGCAGCAGACCGGTCGCGTCGTAGTGACGCAGCATCCGGACCGATACGCGGCCGTGCCGGGCGAAGTCTCCGATGGTGAACATGATGTCTCCGAGTTGAGCGCCTGACACGGTGTGAGGGTCAACAGCCGCCACCCGCAGGCTCGATGCCCGACCGGTTCAGGACGCTGCGCGGCCCACCCGGGGCAGTCGGCTGCGGCTCGCGTTGAACTGGGCGCCGACCAGGAGGGCGAGGTTGGTGAACCAGAGCCAGATGAGGAACACGACCACACCGGCCAGCGAACCGTACAGCCGGGTGTACGAGGCGATGTGGCTCGCGTAGAGGGTGAAGAGCGCGGATGCCGTGTACCAGAGGACCACGGCCAGCACTCCCCCGGGCAGTCCGCGACGAACGCCCCTCGCCTCGGCGGGGCCGGTCCGGAAGAGCATGAGCACCAGGACCGCCACGACGCACAGCAGCACCGGCCAGCGCAGGGCGGACCATGCGCCGTTCCCGTGCACTCCCACCAGCGAGGCGGCCCGGCGGGCGACCGGACCCGAGAGCACGATCACCGCCGAGCCGGTCAGCAGCAGGGCGAGCAGGAGGAGCGCGGTGGCGACGATCGTGTGGGCCCTGCGCAGGGTGGGCCGGGTGTCGGGCATCTGGTGCATCGCGTGCAGCGCCCGGCGGAACACCGCGAGGTAGCTGGAGGCCGACCACAGGGCGCTCACCGCGCCGGTGACCACCAGGACCCACACGGTGGACTGGGTGGCGGTCATCTGCCGGAGCGCGTCGCGCAGCGCGCTTGCCGACTGGGCCGGTGCGTAGGCGGTGAGGTCGTCGATGAGCCGGCCGGTCGCCTGCGGGGCGGCCAGGCCGATCGCCGACACCGTGACCAGGAGCGCGGGCACCAGGGCGAGGAGCGCGTAGTAGGTGAGCGACGCGGCCCAGTCGGACAGGTTGTCGTTCCAGACGGCCACGGCGGTGTCGCGCAGCGCGGTACGCAGCCGCCTGGCCGTGGCGGCGAGGCGAGGGCGACCGAGGGCGGCTGAACGGGACGGTGAAGGCACGTGCCTGTTTCTCTTTTCATGCATGGGAGCGTGGCTCTTCGAGTAGCCCCCACAGTCTGTTCCATGCGCTGTTCGACGCGTCAACGCGCCGAAGCGGGCGGCTCGCCCCAGGGCGCCTCAAGTGCCGCGCGCAGCGCGTCGGCCGCGCCCTTGCCGATCCGCTCGGCGAGTTGGCCTTCGAGCCGGTCGAGGATGGCGGTCGCCTGTCGGTGTGCCCGCTCGCCTTCGGCGGTGCGCCGGATCAGCCGCCGCCGGGCGGAGCTCGGATCGGGCAGCTGGACGAGGAGCCCGGCGTTCACCAGGCCGTGCACGGCCTGGTGTGCGGTCTGGCGGGTCACCCCGGTGCGCCGCGCCAGTTCGGAGACGGTGGTGCCGTGGTCGTCGAGGACGGCGAAGAGTTGCGCCTGGGTCGGCGACACCGGTGTGGCGCCCGTTGCCTCCATGGCGCTGAGCAGTCCGTCCTCGAACCAGCGCCTGGCGTCGGTCAGCAGCTGGGGCAGGCTCCGGCGGGTGGATTCCATGGGGTCCTCACGGTTTCGGCGACACGGGCAGGGCTGAAGGAAGGCCGGGTCGGCTCAGCCGCGGGCCCGCCCGTCCGGGTTCCACACCCAGCCGCCCGACCGCGGTCCCGCTTGCCCGCGCACCCATTCTAATGTCAGGCTGCCTGACATTCCTGTCGGCAGTCGATCGAGGAGACGGCATGACCATCGAGTACGCCACCCGCTACCGGAGCGCATCGCGGATACCCGACGATCCGACCAAGCCGTACTTCATCGAGAAGGGCGAGGGCGACCGGGCCCACCTCTTCGGCGATCTGATCACCGTCTACGCGGGTGGGGAGCAGACCGGGAACGCCTTCAACTTCTTCACCGTCGAAGGCCCCAGGGGTGATCTGATCCCGGCCCATCTGCACCCCGATACGCACGAGGTCTTCTACGTCACGCAGGGCGCGGTCCGGCTGTTCGTCGAGGACACCGAGGGCCATCAGCAGGAGAAGCTGCTCACTCCGGGCGACTTCGGCTTCGTACCGCAGAACTGCGCCCACGCCTACCGCATGGAGCGCCATCACAGCCAGGTCGTCGGTGTCGCGGCGGGACCGGGCGGCACGTTCGAGCGGTTCTTCGAGAACCTCGGCGCCCCGACCACCCAGCACGGCCTCCCGCCGGAGCCGGTCATTCCGGGTCCCGAGAAGTTCGCCACGGTGCCGGAGCGGTACGACGTACGGTTCCTGCCGGACCATCAGTGGCTGACGCACTGACCGGAGCACGTCGGGGCCACCCCGTCAGGTTCGGCCGCGCATCATCGACATCAGCAGCGCGTGGGTTTCCCCGTCGGCAGCGGCCAGCAACCCACGCGCCGACGCGCCGAGCGGCGCGCCGTCGATCCCGGTGACGACGCACCCGGCCGCCCGGCACAGCGCCACCCCGGCCGCGAAGTGCACGCTTCCGGAGAGATCGCCGCCATCGGTCACGTACGCCGCGCGCCTTCCGGCCGCGACCCAGGCGAGCGCCAGGGTCGTGGAGACGACCCGCGGGCGGAAGCGCTCAATGAATGCGGGGTGGGCGAGCAGGTCAACTGCACGGAATCCGGGCGCACTTGGGAACGGCGGATCGAGATTGACGTCCACGAGGCGCGTCGCGGACGAGGGCGTCAAAGGGGTGTCGTCGACTCCGTCCTGACGCATCCACGCGCCCGCCCCGTCGGTGAAGAGGGTCTCGCCGCCGAACGGGTCCGCCACCGCCGCCGCGCCGCCGCGCAGCGCCACGTTGACCGCCACCAGCATGTTGCCCGCGGCGTAGTTGAGCGTGCCGCACAGAGGGTCCACCAACCACTGGCGCACGGCGCCGTCGGCGCCCTGCTGCCCGCCTTCCTCGCCGAGCACCGCGTCACCGGGGCGCGCGGCACGGATGACGGCGAGGATCGCCCGCTCGGCCTCCACGTCGGCGGCGGTGGCGAAGTCTCCCGCGCCCTTGTCGATGCGGTCGAGCCGTCGGCCGTACAGCCCGCGGACCACATCCGCGCCGGCCCGTGCCCCGGCTATCGCGACCGCGGCGTCGTCAGCGTTCCCGTATGTATTGATCACGCCGCGCAGACTACCGAGGCGGCCCGCCCGGGCCCGGGGCCAGTGGATCGCTCGCGGTCCTGCCGCGACGGGGCCCTGCCCGCCGCGAATCCTAAGCGGATGGATCTATCCACTTAGTGCTACAGTCTTCACAGTTCGCCGACCGATCCCCGACGACCCAAGTGGAGCGCCCATGCCGCGCAGAGTCCGGCTTCCCCTGGCAGCGGCCGTCGTTGTGGTGAATGCCGTGCAGTGGGTGGTCAGCGAAGCCGTCGCCGCGGCGGCCTGGAGCCATCCCCCTTACAGCTACGCGGCCAACTACATCAGCGACCTCGGCGTACCCGACTGCGGCACACAGTTCCAGGGCCGCGACATCTGCTCGCCGGACCATGCGCTGATGAACGCGTCCTTCATCGCCGAAGGAATCCTGTTCGCTTTCGGCATCGTCCTGCTCGCCCGGCTGGTCGCCGGGCGCACCCGGCGCGTCGTCGTCGCCCTCGCCCTCGCGCACGGGGTGGGCATGGTGCTGGTCGGGCTGTTCCACGGGTCGCGCGGCGGGGTGAGCGTCGGCCTGGCCATCCACGGTGGAGGCGCCGCGGTCGGCATCCTGTGCGCCAACGCGCTGGCGATCATTGCCGGATCCCTGCGCTCCCTCGGCCTCCCGGTGGCCTACCGCGTCTTCAGCATCGTGGTCGGCGCGTCGGGACTGCTCAGCGAGGCGTTCGTGGGGGCCTCGGCCGGAACGGCCGGGGTGTTCGAGCGCGGCGGTGTCTACTCGTGGCTGCTGTGGAGTTCCGTGACGGGGGTCCTGCTCCTGGCCGGGCAGCTGCGCCGGCCCGGCGTGGTGGAGAATGTCGCGGTGTGACCCCCGAGCCCCACGAGCCGCAGCGCCCGCTACGAGCGGACGCGGAACGAAACCGCCGACTGATCATGCGGACGGCGGAGCGTCTGATCGCGCGACGGGGGTCACTCGTCACCCTCAACGAGATCGCGCGCGAGGCCGGCGTCGGAGTCGGCACGGTGTACCGGCGCTTCCCGGACCTCCAGGCCCTGATCGACGCGCTGTTCACGGAACGGTTCACGACGTTCCTGCGACTCGCGGCGGCGGCCGGGCAGCACGCCGATCCAGGACAGGCACTGCGCCACTACTTGCTGGAAGCGGCCCAATGGCGGGCCGAAGACCGTGCGTTGGAGACCGTCCTCGCGCACGCGGGCACCGACGCGGAGCCGATCGCCCGCATGCGGGACGAGCTCGGCCGGCAGGTGGACGCCCTGGTACGGGACGCGGTCACGGCCGGCGCGGTGCGCGAGGACTTCGCGAGCGCCGATGTGTACGCCTTCCTGTACATGATCGGCGCCGTCGCCGACCGCACCCACGGCATCGCCCCCGACGCCTGGCGGCGCTACGCCGAAGTCCTGCTGCTCGGCTTCGGCCTGCGCCAGGGCCCCGCCGCACACACCTCGGCGATGACCGACGCCCAGATCCGACGGACCTGGCCCGAGCCCACCACCCGGCCGGCGGAGGACACCGGCCGAAGCGGCCGGGCGTAGCCGGCTCGGATCCCCCCGACGGCACCGGGGCCGCGGAGGAGGCGTCACAACGGGCGCCGGGCCGCGGCGGCCGGTCGGCAGCCGGGAACGGCGGATCGCGGCGGCCAGTCGGCAGCCGGGAAGGGCGCGGCGCGGCGGCCGGTCACCAGCCAGGAGCAGTGGGCCGCGGCAGCCGGGAGCGGTGGAGCGCTAGGAGCGGTGTTCGCCGTGGTGGGGGCCGCAGTGGAAGGCGGACGCGGGCCGGGGTGCAGCTGTGGGCTGCGCGGCCGTCGCCCCCAGCAGTTCCGCGCACCGCACCCGCTTCGCGCTGTCGACGAGTTCGTCGCTGTCCGAGGCGGCGTTGGCCAGGCTCGCACAGCACACGGCCAGCAGCAGGGCGCCCGCCGCGAAGGGCAGGCTGCGGCGGGCGGGGGGCGGCGCGAGCAACGCCCTTACCCGCTGCGGCACTTCACCGCCGGTGGCCGCGAGGACTCCGGGGCTCCCCGCACCGGCGGACGCGAGGGCGGCCCGCCCGACGGCTCGGGCCACGACCGCCCGGTCCCCGACCCGTACCGCGGCCTCCTCGTCGGCCCAGCGTTCCAGGGCGAAGGCGCCGGCCTTGGCCAGCGGGCGCAGCAAGGGGTTGAGCGCGGCCGTGAGCTGCCACAGGCCGAGGAAGAGGTAGTGCCTGCCGCGCAGATGTGCCCGCTCGTGTGCCAGCAGGGCCGCGCGTTCCTCATTGCCGAGCCGGCGTAGCATCCCTCGGGACACGACGATCCGGCCGGGCGCGCCGGGCAGGGCGAAGGCCAGCGGGGCGTCGTCGTCGAGCACGCTCAGCTCGGTGTCGCCGGGCAGTTCGGCGCACTCCTTGCGGAACCGTACGATCTGGCGGACCTGGCGGAAGGCGGCCACGCTCAAGTTGCCTACGCCGACTGCCAGAACGAGCGCCCCGGCGACCGCGACGGTGACGTACACGGGATCCTGCGCGCGCACCGCGGCCGCCGACCAGTGGCCCTCGGCCGCGACTTGGGGGATCTGCGCGATGCCGGTGAACGCCAGAAGGGCGAGCGAGCCCGCCCAGCCGGCCGCCGTGACGAGTGCGGCGCAGGCCAGGGCCCATGCGGCGGGCCGCGGGGTGAGCCTGCGCGCCATCCGCGGCGCGAGCACGGTGAGCACGGTCGTGACGACGAACGGTATGTAGACGCTGATCAGCACGGGCTCACCGTCCGCCGTCGAAGCGTTCGCCCCCGGCGTCCCCGACGTCCCCGACGTCGTGCCCGGACAGCAGCTGCTGTAGCAACTCCTCGTCCTGGGCGGAGAGTTCGGACACGAAGCGTGCCAGTACCGCCTCGCGGTCGGAGCCTTCCTCAAGGACGGACCGCATACGGCGGGCGGTGTGCGACGCCTCGTCCCGGACGGGTGCGTAGGCGTAGCCGCGCCCCTCCCGCTGCCGTACGAGCATGGCCTTGTCGTGGAGACGGGACAGGATGGTGAGGACGGTCGTGTAGGCCAGCTCGCCCGGCAGCCGTTCCATCACCTGGCGGGCCGTCAGCGGGCCGTCGGCCGCCCACAGTGCGGCCAGCACATCGCTCTCCAGCGCGCCGCGTGCCCGCCTGCCGGACCCGGCAGGCTCTTCCCTCTTCGGGCCGTTCACCGCCACCGCCTCCCGTCACCCTTCGCCGTCCCTGTCCGATCGCGCGTCTCCGATCGAGCCGTCAGGCTACCCCGAGCATCTCCTACTAGCTGTAGGAGGTATGCTCCGGGCTTCGACCTGCGAACTACTACATCTTGTAGAGTTGGCGCGCTCTCCCGATGGGCGGAGGACCACCCATGCCCCAAGCCGGACGCACTCTCACCCGGCCCGCGCCCGCGGGCCCCCCGCCGCGCCCGCGTGGCGAGGCGGCCCCCTCCGGCCGGATCGCGATCGTCTCCGCGAGCATCGGCGCGGGGCACGACGGAGCGGCCGCCGAGCTGGCCCGCCGCCTCATGGCCGACGGCTTCACCGTCGACCGTTACGACCTCCTGGACCTGCTGCCCGCTCGCTTCGGCCGGGCAGTCCAGGAGGGCTACCACCGTTTGCTCGTCCGGGCGCCGTGGGCCTACCAGCGCATCTACGCCGGCACCGAGCGCGCCGGAGGCGGCGGTCCGGTGGCGCGCGCACTGCTGCGCACCGCGGAGAGCCGCGTGCTGGGCGCTCTCCGCCCCGGCACGGGTGCGGTCGTGTCCACCTATCCCGGAGCCAGCCGAGTGCTCGGCAATCTGCGCCGGTCCGGGCGGCTGACCGTCCCGGTCCTCACCTACCTCACCGACTTCTCGGTGCATCCCCTGTGGGTGGCGGACGGCGTGGACGTCCACCTCGCGGCCCACGCCGTGCCCGCCCGCCAGGCGCGGTCCGCCGGCGCCCTGGACGTGAGGGTGAGCGGCCCCGTCGCCGACCCGCGCTTCCGGCCGTGCGACCGCCGGGAACGCCTTCGGGCGCGGGCCCGTTTCGGACTCCCGCCGCACAGCCCGCTCGCCCTCCTGGTCGCGGGATCCTGGGGCGTCGGCCCGGTCCGGCAGGTGGCGCGGGAGGTGCACGACTGCGGCGCCGCGGTACCGGTCGTGGTCTGCGGCCGGAACGAGACGCTCGCCGCCCAGTTGCGGGCCGACGGCATCGAGCACGTCTACGGCTGGGTGGACGACATGCCCGGCCTGATGCACGCCGCCGACGTCCTCGTCCAGAACGCGGGCGGCCTCACCTCCCTGGAGGCGTTCGCCGCGGGGCTGCCCGTCGCGAGCTACCGCTGCATACCCGGCCACGGACTCACCAACGCCGCGGCCCTGGACGAGGCGGGTGCGGCGGTGTGGATCGAGAATCCCGCCGACCTCAAGTCCGTACTGAACGATCTGATCGACGGGCCGCTCGGGCCCGATCGGCGAGCGGCGGGCCTCGGGCTGTTCGCCCAGTCGGCGGACGAAGGTCCGGCGGCCGAGATAGCCCGCGTGTACCGGGCCGGCCTGCACCAAGCCGCCGTGCCGCCCGCCGCTCCACGCCGCCGGCGCCGCGCGTCCCGTCAGCTCGCCGTGACCGGCGTGGTCGCGTGCGCCGTGTGGGCCGGCGCCGTCGGCACCGCGGTCGCCACCTCGTACGGGGAACCCGTCCTCGCTCGCACCATCGGCCACGGCCTCGATCTGGACGACTTCGCCGGGCACCAGGGTGCCCACCCGGAAGGTGGTCACTCGTGAGCCTCGCCCGCTCCCTGCGTATGGCCGCCCTGGCCACGCTGCCCGCCCTCGCCGCCGTTCACACGGCGCCGGTCATCTCGACGTTCGGGCCACTGCGCAACCGCGTGCTGCCCCGGCTCGCGGGGGTGGGCCGCCCGGACCATGTCGCCCTGACCTTCGACGACGGGCCGGACTTCCTCTCAACTCCCCTGTTCCTCAAGCTACTTGCCCGGCGCGACACACTCGCCACCTTCTTCCTGCTCGGCACCCAGGTGCACCGCTCGCCCGGCCTGGTCAGCGAGATCGCAGCCGCGGGTCACGAGATCGGCATCCACGGCTGGCGGCACCGCCCCCTGCTCCTGCGCGGCCCGCGCGCCACGTACGACGACTTCGCCCGCGCCCGCGACACGGTGGCGACGATCACCGGGCAGCGGCCCAGGCTCTTCCGGCCTCCGTACGGAGTCATGTCCGGTTCGGCTCACCTCGCCGCCCATCGGCTCGGCCTCACACCGGTGCTGTGGACGTGCTGGGGCGAGGACTGGACGGCTCGCGCCACCCCGGAGTCCGTCCACCGCACCGTCACCCGCGACCTGACGGGCGGCGGCACCATCCTCCTCCACGACTCCGACTGCACCTCGGCCCCCGGCGCCTGGCGCTCGGCCCTGGGCGCGCTGCCCCGCATCCTCGACACCTGCCAGGAGCGCGGCTTTCAGGTGGGAAGGCTGAGCGACCACGGCATGCCGGCGGGGGGTACCGCTCCGGCACAGCCGCATCGCTGAACACACCCGCCGACGACGGCGGCCCCGAGTCAGGCTCCGTCCGCTGGGTACCCGGGTTCCATGTCCGGACTACACGCACGTCCTACGAGCGTCCTCCACCGGCCTGCCCCCGTGGTGGAGGAGGCGTCCTCTCAGGCAGGGCGGCACCGGCGCCGCAGGGTGCTGGGCCGGCGATTTCGCCGCAGGCTCTTCGCCTACCGCGACATCGAGTTCCTCTCCACCCATGTCCCGGGCGCCCCGGGCCCCGGTGAGGAACGGCTGCTCCTGGTCCACATTCGCCGGGTCGTCGGCCAGATCCACTACCGCACCTGCGGCCAGTGCGCCGAGGGCATGATCACCGGCATCGACATCGACGAGGCCCTCCACCGCACCGGCCTCGACACCCGCGCACTGTCCCACCTGCGCTCCCGCCACCCCGGCATCACCTGGCGCAGCAGCACCCGGACCCTGCGCAGCCGACGCGACCTCCTGCGACGCATGCGCATCCCGGCCGGCCGTACCGGCCCTGCCTGTACACATGGTGAGCGGTGACGCCGGCGTCCATCCCGCAGCCGCCCTGTTCCTGTTCAGGATCCCGTGCGCGCCGAGGGTGATGGACGACGCGGGCGCGGACGCAAAAACGCGCTGACCGCCATACGGCACGCACGGTGCGTACGTACGGGCGGACAGCGCGAGGACGAAGATCCTGCCGGAGTGGGCCGGCGGACAGCGCATGCCGGGCCAAGCGGCTCGGACTACGCGGTGGCGGGGTCGTCCACCAGGCCCGTGCGGAGCTTCGCAAGGATCTTGCTGAGCAGCCGGGAGACCTGCATCTGGGAGACGCCGAGTTCGGTCCCGATCTGAGCCTGCGTCAGTTCCTGGCCGAACCGCATGCTCACTATGCGGCGTTCGCGGTCGCTGAGTTCCTCCATGAGCGGCCCCAGCGCGTTCAGGTCCTCGACCCGTTCCATGCCAGGATCCTCGGCGCCGATGAAGTCCGAGAGCGTACGGGCCTTGCCGCTCGCCGACTGCCCGCCCTCCTGGCTCTCGGCTGACGTGTCGAGGGAGCCGGCGGTGTATCCGTTGGCCGCGACGATGCCGTCGATGATCTCTTCCTCGTCCCGGCCGAGGTGCACGGCGAGTTCCCGCGGCGTCGGGTCGCGGTCCAGCTCGACGGCCAGGTACTCCTTGGCCTTGGCCAGCTCCGACCGGAGCTCCTGGAGCCGGCGCGGCACATGCACGGACCAGGTCGTGTCGCGGAAGAACCGCTTGATCTCGCCCACGATGTAGGGAATCGCGAACGAGGTGAACTCGACCTCGCGCGCCAGGTCGAAGCGGTCGATCGCCTTGATCAGGCCGACCGTTCCGACCTGCACCACGTCCTCCATCTCGCCACTGCCCCGGTTGCGGAACCGGCCGGCCGCGAACCGTACGAGGGACAGGTTCATCTCAATCAACGTGTTGCGCGCGTACTGGTACTCGCGCGTGCCTTCTTCGAGCACCTGGAGCCGGTCCAGGAAAAGCCTGGAAAGCACTCGGGCGTCCTTGGGAGCGACAGCGGAGCCGTCCTCGATCCACGGCAGTTCATCCTGGCCCCCGGGCGTCCCCCGGCGGGTGGAATCGGTCGCAGCGGTGCTCACGGACAGGGTCACGGTGCCGCCTTTGATGGAAAGCAATGTGTGCACCTCCTGCCCGCTCGGCCGACATCCATGTGCCCGCGGCCCGCTTTCCCCGAGACGGGGACGGGAGACGCGGAGGGGGAATCAGGCGGGTTGAGAGCCCGCCGGCACTGCTGTTACGAGACAGTGACAGAGCGCCGACAACGCATTCGGGCAACGGCCCGTCATTCCTGGTGAGACCGCGCCAAGAGCACTTAGATCGCATAGCTCGCCTTCGGCGCGAAACCGGATGCTCCATGTCGAGAGGGACACAACCATGAACGTCACCAAGCGGCACTCCCTTCGCATCGCCACCGTCGGGGCCCTCAGCGCCGCCTGCGTCGCCCTCGCGGGCACCGCCATGGCGGCCTCCGCTCCCGCCGCGTCCACCCCCGCCGTTCAGCAGGCCGCTGCCGTCAAGGCGGGCATCACCGCCAAGCCGTCGGCCACGTCGGTCGGCGCCTGGCAGCTGTTCCGCGTGACCGGCACCACCACCGGACTGAAGGCGGGCAGCAAGGTGACGCTCCAGCAGAAGCAGAACGGCAAGTGGGTCACGCTGCCCGCGTCCGCGCCCATCGCCCACAACGGCTCCTACTCCCTCGGCGTCAAGCTGGGTCTCAAG
This sequence comes from Streptomyces sp. CB01201, assembly GCF_002803085.1. Classification (GTDB taxonomy): domain Bacteria; phylum Actinomycetota; class Actinomycetes; order Streptomycetales; family Streptomycetaceae; genus Streptomyces; species Streptomyces hundungensis. Next base: position 64,541 of record NZ_NNBJ01000008.1, read on the forward strand.
GGCAAGAACGAGCTGCGCATCGTCAGTGGCAGCACGGCCTCCGCGGTCTTCAGCGTCACCGTGCGCTGACACGCGGCCGGGAGGGGTGGCCCGGGGCCCTGGTGTTCAGGGCCCCGGGCCGACGTCACAGCAGGGCCCGTCAGCGAGGGCTACTGGCCTCCGCGCCCCACGGCGGACGCGAAGCCCAGCCAGGTGTGGCGGTTGCCCCACCAGCACCAGCCGATCTTCGGGGCATCGCGCCGGTCCCGGCCGTCCCGCCCCGTGCCGTTGCTGATCCAGATCGCCGGCGTGCGGCTGTCCAGGACGCCGTTCGCCTTGCGCAGCCGGGAGCCGATGGTCATGAAGCAGCGGTTCCGCTCCAGCATCTCCGGCTGCTGGAGCAGCCAGTGGATGCCTTCGGAGAGCAGCAGCGGGGTTCGGCCATCGCCGGTGAGGGCGGGCAGCGCCTCCTCGGGGCTCCAATTGGCCAGGCGGTCACCGCGATCGAGGCCGGTGACGAGATAGAGCGGTGAGTCGGGCACCTCGACGCCGCAAGGGGCGAACCGGTCGACGTCGGCCATGTCGACGACCACGAACCCGGGCTTGCCCTCGCGGCGGAGCAGCGGCGCGAGGGCCGAGGCGGGGACGCGGTCCGGGTGGACGGCGAGCAGCACGTCGGAGCTTTCGAGTCCGCCGCCCGCCGAGGATCCGCGAAGAGCGGCTTCGGCGAAGCCCCGAAGGTCGGCGGCGGGAATCCCGGCGAGCTCGTGCACCCCGAGTTCGATCAGACGGTCCGCCTGGGTCGCGAGCGGCGGCAGCGGGGGCGCGGTGACGGCGGTGGGAGAGGTATCGGGCACGGTACTCCTCGGTTCGGGGCAGCGGGCCTGAGGACAAACGAGACGGCCCACCAAAGTGTTCCCGGCAGACGGAGTTCGCGGGTCATGGGGCAGGGCGTACGGGCCGGGCCGTGGACCGGGGGGCGCCCCCCGCTGGCCGGTACCGCTCCCGCTCAGGTGGCTGCGCGTGGCGCGCGCCGCCCGGCCGGGGTCGCCGATATTTTGCGTCCCATGACGTCAGAACCGGAACGCGGCACGGATGAATCGAACGACATCCGCGAGGCACGCCTTGCGATCGCGGAGTACTTGGGGCGTAGGGGAACGACGCCCACACGGCCGGACGGTTCGACGAGTCCCGACAGCGAACTCGGCACCGCGGCGCGCCCGGAAGCCGCGCAGGACAGCGACCGCATCGACGACAGGACGGCGGCGGATGTCGCGCGGGCGGCTTGGGACGCCGTGCAGGACGCCACTCCGCCTCCACCCGACCCCGGGGCGGGCCCGGCCGAGAAGACGGATCAGTCTCCGGAACTCGCGGAACGCCACCGCCGGGCGGTCGCCATCGCGCGCGGACTACAGCAACTCGGCTACCACTTGGACGAGACGCTCCTGCCCGGCCCGGACATGGCCGCGGGATAGCGCTCAGGCCCCCCGGTCACCGTCACCGGCCGTCGGCCGGCGGCCGCCGGCCGGAATCAGGCCGCTGCCCGCCGGACTTGGTAGTTCCAGCGGCTGAGCGAGCGAACGACGGTCTCGGCGCCGATCGGGTTGGCGCTGTGCACGAGGACCGTCCCGATACGGAAGGGCCGGCTGTGGAACGCGGCTTCTTCCAGCACGGTCACCACGGGCAGGATGCTGTCGTCGCCGCCGAGATCGTGGTCGAGCCAGAGTTCGTCGACGAAGCAGTCGCGGTGCTCGTGCAGGAGCTGAACGCCTTCGCGGCTGGTACGGGCGATCCGCGTGGCCCAGGGCAGCGCCCGGAGGTCGTCGATGCCGAGGATGATGGGTGTCCGTCGCTCGGTGGAGTCGTGAGTCACCCGATCATCATCGCAGCGGGGCGGCCGCGAGAACCACGGGTTTCGGCGCTCCGGACCAGCCCTGACGCACGAGCCGGTGCCACGGCACGGGGCGACCGGACCCGCGCAGGTGAGGCCGCCGGGAATCCACTACGGTGCCTTCCGGCGGTGTCCGGCCTGCTTGTTGGGGCTGGGTTCCGCAGAACGCGCCGGGTCGCGTCGTGGCGTCGCGGCGGCAAGGTGAAGCAGGGAGAGGGGCAGCGTGCCGGACTTGCAGGACCTACCCGAATCGACGACGGAAGCCGATGGCTCCGTGATCGTTCGCGTGCTCAGCTACAACATCCGCTCCATGCGTGACGACACCGCGGCGCTCGCCCGGGTGATCGCGGCCTGTCGGCCCGATGTCGTCTGCGTGCAAGAAGCGCCGCGGTTCTTCCGCTGGCGCAAGGCCGCCGCCCGGCTCGCCCGGACGTCCGGGCTCGTCTACGTCGCGGGCGGCGCCACCGCCTCCGGCCCCATGATCCTGTGCTCGCTCCGCGCCCACGTCGAGCGTACCGAGGACGTCCTGCTGCCTCGCACCCCCGGCCTGCACCAACGCGGCTTCGCCACCGCCGTCCTGCGGTTCGGCCGGGCCCGACTCGGCGTGCTCAGCTGCCACTTGAGCGTGGAGGACTGGGAGCGTTACGAGCAGGGGCGGCTGCTCCTCGACCAGTTGTCGGCCATGGACGTGCCGTACGCGGTCGCCGCGGGCGACCTCAACGACCGGCCCGACGGCCGTACCTTCGGCCTGCTCGCGGACGCCCTCCAGGACGGCTGGGCCACCAAGCCCTGGGGGCGCGAGCACACCACTCGGCTCGGCGATCCGCTTCAGCGCATCGACGTGGTCTTCGCGACCGAGGGCGTGGAAGTGCTGGGCTGCGGGGTGCCGATGGGACTCCCCCACGTCGAGGAACGCGACCTCCGCGCGGCCACGGATCACCTGCCCGTGCTGGCCGCACTGCGGGTTCCCGCCCCGTAGGACGGGGCCCGCTCGCCGTAACCCGAGGGGCCCGAGCCGCGAGCAGCCGGACACCCGGGCGGCCGGTACCCGGATCCACCGGCCCGGGGCCCTCAGGCGCGCGGCGGCTGCGTCGCGGTGTCGAGGTAGAAGGAGTCGATGTTCTGCACCGCCTGCTCGAAGTCCTCCAGGTTCACCGGCTTGGTGACGTAGGCGTTGGCGTGGCTGTCGTACGCACCGGAGACGTCGTCGGGGGCCGAGGACGTGGTGAGGATCACCACGGGGATGGTGTGCAGGTCCTTGTCGGACTTGAGCACCTTCAGCAGGTCGCGCCCGTTCATGCGCGGCATGTTGAGGTCGAGCACGATGAGGTCCGGGCGCACGCTCCCCGGGGCCCGCAGGTATTCCAGGGCGGCCACTCCGTCCGTGACCTGGACGAGATTGCGGGCCCCGCGTTCGGAGAGGGCTTCCTCGATGAGCAGGGCGTCGGCGACGTCGTCCTCGACGAGCAGGACGTCGAAGGCGCGGGCGGGGGTGGTCATGGTCGGTTGCTCCGTAGGTGCTTCGGTGGAGTGGTGGAAGAGCCCCGGCCAACGGCGGCGGGCTCCTTGGCGGGTCATTCCGCACGCCTCGCCGATCTGCGGGTAACCGGCGCCCGCGCGGGCGGCGGCCGTGGCGGCGGCCCGCTGAAGTCGCTCGGCCGAGCTTCGCAGTTGGTCCAGCACATGCAGGAGCGCCAGTGCCTCTTCCGGGTCGGCCGGGGCCGGGCATGATGGGGCGTCGAGCAGTTGAGCTGTGAGGCGCCGCGCAAGGGCACCGATCGCGGCGTCCGTGACGGCGGCCGTCTCCAGCGGTGTGGTCCGCAGTGCGAAGTTCTTGCCAGCCATACCCGGAACCTTAGGCCCCAGTACGGCAGTCGACAACAACCGTTGTCGATCGGCCTTTAGAGTATGCGGGCCGCGACCTTTCCATGCGGTCGTCGCAGCGAGGAGTTCAGGGGATGGCTGGTAACGAGCAGCGGGCGGGCAGACGGGGCGTCTCGGCGTGGACGACCCGGCAGTGGCTCCGTATCGGAATGGCCGGGGCGCTGGCCGTCCTCGCCCTGCTCGGTGTCGCGGGAGCATGGATGCTGGGCCGGACGGCGTCGATCAGCCAGGACCTGGTGGACGTCAAGTCTCCCGCGGTGACGACCGCGATCCGGCTGGAGTCGGCCCTCCTGAACCAGGAGACCGGCGTCCGCGGTTACGGGCTCACCGGCACCGCGGACTTCCTGGCCCCCTACCGGCAGGGCCGTGCCGAGCAGGCGGCGGACATCGCGCAGTTGGCGAAGCTGCTGCACGACGACAGCGCCGGCCTCCGGGACGTCGAGGCCGTGCGGGACGCCATGGAGGCCTGGCGGGCCCGGATCGGGGGGCCGGTCGCCGCGTCCCCGCCGGGGGCGCCCTCCGCGCTCGCTTCCGAACGTGCCACGGAGGGCAAGCGGGCCTTCGACAGGGTGCGGTCGGCCGTGAGCGACCAGCAGGACCACCTGCGCGCCGAACAGACCCGGGCACGGGCCGATCTGGCGGACATGATGCGCCGGCGGAACTGGGTGTTCGCGACGATCGCCCTGTTCATCCTGATCCTGGCCGGGCTGGTCTTCGAGGGGCTGCGCCGCGGCATCAACGAGCCGCTGGAACGACTCGGTACCCAGGCGCGCATCATCACCGGCGGCGACTTCACGCACCCCATCACGGCCACCGGCCCGGCCGACCTGAAGCGGCTGAGCGACGAGATCGACCTGATGCGCCGACGGCTCGTGCACGAGCTAGCGTTCAGCGAGGAGGCGCGCAGGCGCCTGGATGCCCAGTCGGCGGACCTCCAGCGGTCCAACACCGAGTTGGAGCAGTTCGCGTACGTGGCCTCGCACGACCTGCAGGAGCCGCTGCGCAAGGTGTCCAGCTTCACCCAGCTCCTCAAGCGGCGCTACGGCGGTCAGCTCGACGAACGGGCCGACCAGTACATCGATTTCGCCGTCGACGGCGCGAACCGCATGCAGACCCTGATCAACGATCTGCTGGAGTTCTCCCGGGTGGGCCGGGTCCACAACACCCATCAGGCCGTCGACCTGGGCCGGGCGCTCGACCGGGCCCTGTCCTCCCTGAGCCTCAGCATCGAGGAGGCGGCGGCGGAGATCACGCACGATCCGCTGCCGACCCTAGTCGCCGACGCCACCCAGATGGGCATGCTGTGGCAGAACCTGATCGGGAACGCCGTCAAGTTCCGCCGCCCCGGCATCACACCGCGCATCCATGTGTCGGCCGTACGCGAAGACGCGCTGTGGCGGTTCACCGTCACCGACAACGGCATCGGCATCGCCCCCGAGTACGCCGACAAGGTCTTCGTCATCTTCCAGCGGCTGCACACCAAGGACGCCTACAGCGGCAGCGGCATCGGGCTCGCGATGTGCAAGAAGATCGTCGAGTTCCACGGCGGCACGATCGCCGTCGACCCCGCCCACGCGGACGGCACCCGCATCACGTTCACCCTCGCCCCCGAGCCACCGGAACGCCCCGGGCCGGCCGAACTCGCCGGCTCCGGCTCCCCGCAGGTGGTGCCGGTTTCATGACCATCTTCGTGGCGGACCCGGCCGGCGCGGCACCGGAGCAGCAGACCTATCGCGTCGTCCTCATCGAGGACGATCTGGCGGACGCCGTTCTGGTGGAGGAACTGCTCCTCGACACCGGGCTGCGGTTCGAGCTCACCACGTGCGCGAGCCTCGCCGACGCCCGCACCGAGCCGGCCCTGCGCACGGCCGACTGCATCCTGCTCGACCTGCACCTGCCGGATGTCTCCGGCACCAAGGCGGTCGCGGCGGTCCGGGCGGCCGCGCCGCACACCGCGGTCATCGTCCTGACCGGTTTGTCCGAGGCCCGGGCGGGCAGTGACGCCATGGCCGCCGGGGCGCAGGACTACCTGGTCAAGGGCAAGGTGGACGCGGACCTGCTGCACCGGGCGGTCCGCTACGCCGTCTACCGCAGCCAGACCGAACGCGCGAACGCCCAGACCCAAGCGGCCACCCTGCGAGCCGAGGAGAACTCCCGTCTTGAGCGCGGGCTGCTGCCCCAGCCGCTCCTGTCGACGTCGACCGTGACGGTGACCACCCGCTATCTGCCAGGCACCGAACTGGCCCTGCTCGGCGGGGACTTCCTCGATGTCGTGGAGGGCGACGACGGGCTGCTGCACGCCGTCGTCGGCGATGTCAGCGGGCATGGGCCCGACGCCGCCGCGCTCGGTGTGTGCCTGCGGATCGCCTGGCGTTCACTGATCCTCGGCGGCCACCGCGGCAGGGAGCTCCTCCAGCTGATGGAACGGATCCTGATGGCCGAACGCGGCGACCGTCCGCTCTTCGCGACCTGCGCCCTCCTCACCCTCGACCACGGTGCCGCCACCGCCGAGCTGCATCTGGCCGGGCACCACGGGCCCCTGCTCACCACGGCCGGGGAAACCCGCGAAGTCACCGCCCGGCACGGCATCGCGCTCGGCATCGACCCCCGGGTGAGCAACTGGCCGGCGACCGTCGTCCCGCTCCCGGCCGCCGGGGCACTGACCCTGTACACCGACGGCCTGACCGAAGGGCACAACGGCTCGTCGCGGGGCCGGCTCGGTGTGGACGGCCTGGTCGGCCTCATCGACCGGCTTCCGCAACCGGATCCCGCCGCCCACCTCGACTTCCTCATCAAGGAGACCTCCGCGCTGAACGCGGGCCGCCACTCCGACGACGTCGCCGTACTGCGCCTCGACTGGAACAAGTCCGCACTCCCGGCCACCCGGAGCCCGTCGGGAGGCATCCCGGGCTGACCGGCCGGGCGGTCCGTCCGCCTGCTCCGCCCACGTGCTCTTCGGTTTTCGGGGCAGACGGGACAGGAAGCCGTCCGTCGAACCGAGGAGAGACCGTGGCGAAGGACTCGTCGTTGAAGGCCGTGGGATGGGCGCGCTCCCTTCCGCTGAGCAGCAGCGTCAAGGAGGCCAGGGACTGGACGCGTGAGCATCTGGCGACGCTGGACTGGTCGCGGACGTCACCGGACGTGGTCGACTCGGTGCTGCTCGCCGTCTCCGAGCTGGTCACCAATGCCCATGTCCATGCCCGCAGCACGGCACAGCTGATCCTCACCTGGGACGAGGAGTGCCTGCACGTCACCGTGCACGACGCCTCACCGCGCCTGCCCGAGCAGCGCGACCCCGAGGCCGACGCCCTGGGAGGGCGCGGCCTGCTCCTGATCGACGTCCTGGCCGACGACTGGTACGCCTATCCATGCCCCCGGGGCAAGAACGTCACCGCCTGCTTCCAGCCGCCCACGCCCGCTCACCCCGAGGCGGTCGGCGGCGGTTAGGGCCGAGCGGGTGCGCATCGCCTGTCCATCACCGACCGTTCTTGAACAGATGGGCGTGGAATGAGCAACTCACCGTAGATGCAGGTGAATTGACACCTATAGTGCTCACCGATTCGACGTCGTCCGACAACAGCGACGGCCGCTGCCGAGTGCACGGCCAACGCCAGGACCACGGCAACGGGGAGCAAGGGTGCGACTGGACGCGGTCATTGGGCAACTCACGTTCAGGGAGAGGTTCGCCCGCAAGAGGGTGCGCTTCGAACGGGGCGCCGGGGCACTGGTGTTGCAGATCGAGGGCGGGAGCGATCCCTTACGGCAGTGGCTCGCCCAACTGCTCACGGACTGTCGCGGCATCGTGCCGGTGAACCATCCGAGCGATGTCGATCCGGAGCACGCATCGGAGCGACAGGTCCTCGATCAGTTGCAGGCCATCGTCGAGGGCTGCGGCTTCGGCGGCATCGTGGCCCGCGGGCTGCCGATCGTCTTCCCCCGCTTCGCGGCCGCCCGCACCGCGCTGTACGACTGGGAACCGACGCCCGACCATTCCCGCGCCCGGCGGATGGGCGCACTGAAGCGCCAGATCGAGGAAGCGATCGCGCAGGAGCGCCGGCACACCATGCCGCAGGCCCGCGCCCGGCTCGATCCGCTGGTCCAGGACCCGTACGTCACCCAGCAACTGGGCGGTCTGCTGGGCCTGTTGCTGAAGATCGCCCACGCTCTGAGGTTCCCGTGGCTCCGAACCAAGCGCTGGTTCCGCACGGTGATGTTCCCGGGCCTGCGCACCTTCGAAGCGGTCTGCGAGGAACTGGACGGCCGGCGTGCCGGGCCCGCGCACGAGAAGCAACGGCTGCTCGTCGAGGCGCTGCTGGCCGATGTGGCCGCACACTACGGCGTGCTGCGGCGCCTCAACCGGACCCGCCGGCCCATCATTCTCCTGCCGGACGTGGACACCGTACGGGCGCGGCGGATCATCCGCGACAGGATCCTGGAGGCGTACGGCGGCGCGGCCCGGGACCTGCGGGTGCACCCGGTGGTCGTCACCACGTCGCGGCCGAGCGGGGCGGACCCGGTGATGGGCGGACGGCCCGCGGTGCCGGCGGACTGCCTCGCCGAGGAGATCCCGCGCCGGTTCCGGGAGGGCAGGGAGGTGGCGGAGTCGCGAGCGCGCGGCGGGAACGAACCGCTGCCGAGCCTGCTCGTCCAAGTCGTCCTGGACGAAGCCGCCGCGCCCGGTCCCCGGCCGGCCCTGCGGCTCCTGGGCCCGGCGACCGCTACGGTCACGGCGGTGGCGCTCCTCGCCGCGGGACTCGGTGCTTATGTCTCGTTCTTCCGCGAACCGGCCGGCTGCGGCAAGGGACTGGAGATCCACGGGGGCGAATGCGTGGGCGTCTCCGACGGGACCGGAGTGTTCATGCCCGATGTCAAAGGAATGCCGGAGGTGTTCGCGCGCATCGCCGAGCAGAACAAGGCGGTCGAGGGCCGCAAGCACGCGACCGTGGCCCTGCTGATCCCGATGCAGTCCGCCAGCCCCGCCGTGCGGCGGCAGATCCTCAGCGAGGTACAGGGCGCGTATCTCGCGCAGATGGCGGCGAACGGCGCCGATTCGGTGAAACCCGCCATCCGGCTCGTTCTCGCCAACCCGGGCGAGGGGTACGACCGCTGGCGCGGAACGGTCGATCAACTCACCTCGCGGGAACCGGACTTGAGGGTGGTGGTGGGCTTCAATCTGAGCCTGGACAAGACCAAGGAAGCCCTCACGTACGTGACCAACACGCTGCACCTCCCGGCGGTGGCCAGCGTCGTGACCGCCGACGACTTCGCCAACCCCGAGGGCACGGACACCGTTCCGTACCCGGGGCTCGCCCGTGTGGTGTCGACCTCCCGTGAACAGGCGCGGGCACTGCTCGCGTTCGATCCCCAACTGGCCGGATCGGAGACCGCTTTGGTCGCCGACGAACGGCCGGGCGACGACTACGACCGGTCGCTGCGGGACGCGTTCGCGGAGGCGAGGAAGAAGGAAGGCGGCGGCGGAGTGCAGGACATGCGCTTCGAGTCCCCCGGCGTCGAGGAGGCGGGTGTCACGCCGAACGAGTTCGAGGACTTCGCGGGGAACATCTGCCGCTCCAACACCCACGTCGTCTACTTCGCCGGGCGCGCCTTCCACCTCAAGCTCTTCGTGGAGAAGCTGGCCACCACGTACTGCCGTGAGAAGCCGTCGTACACCGTGATCACCGGGTCCGATGCCACCACCCTCGACGAGCGCCTGGACGACCACGACCGGGCCCTGTTGCGGGGCGACCCGGGCTCGGGCAAGCCGTCCGTCAGCATCCGCTACGCCGCCCCGGCGCACCCCGACGCCTGGCGCACCGAGCTGGCCAAGTGGCAGAGCGACCCGAAGACGCGGGGGCAGGACCCTCCGCTGTACCTGCGGGAGGCGCAGGACTCGATGAACGCCCTGCGCCGGGGCATCGCGGACCAGTCGGGGCCCATCGGGCCGGTGGACCTCGACGACGGGCGGACCGTCGTCACCTACGACGTCGTCCTGACGGCGAGCCGCGCGCTGGCGCGTGCGGTCCACACCAGTGGCCTTGAGGTACCGACGGCCGACCGCGTGGTCAGGGACCTGGGCAAGCTCAACTCCGACCTGCGGGTGCGGGGCGCCGGCGGCTGGATCTGCCTGACGAACGCGGGAAACCCGTACAACAAGGCGCTGTCGGTGGTGCGCCTGGATCCGGGCTCGCGAAAGCTGGTGTTCGAGGGCGTGGCCTGGCCGACCGGGCACGCGCCGGGCCACGACGACAACTGCGTCGTGCCGGCCCACCCCGAACAGCCTCCGGGCAGCTGACGCCCAGGTCCGTCGGCAGGAGGCGACCGGCGCCCCTCACGTGCGCGACCGGGCGGTGTGTGCGTGCGTCAGGGGCCGGCGCCGGCCCGGGGTCAGCTCGTGTCGGCGGTCGGGTGACACAGGTTTCGCGACCTGCGGGCACCGGGGACTGATCACCCCGTTCCCCTCCCCATCGCCCAGACAGGAGCAGACATGCGTATGCGCACCACCCTCGCCGCCGGCGCTCTCGCCATCGCCGCGGTCCTCGGCAGCACCGGCACCGCCCTGGCCCACGACCGGGACGACCACCACTCCCGCGGCGAGAACAGCGCCTGCGGCTCGTTCGCCGGCGCGGGCGGCGGCCACGCCGCCTGGGGCTCCGGCTGCATGCACTCCCAGTGGGAGGGCATGTACCCCGGCCGTGGCTTCCACCACCGGCTGAACGGGTTCTAACCGCTCCTGGCGGGCCCGCTGTCGGGCCGGTGCGGCCGACACCGCTGTCGGCCGCACCGGCCCACGGGCCGTCCTACCACCCGTGCCGGTAGCGGAGTTCGGCGACGGCAAGGCCGTCGTACACCTCGGTCTGCGTGGGCCCGTCCGCCCGGTAGCCGGCCCGCTCGTAGAAGCGCCGGGCGCCCCGGTTGCCGTCGAGCACCCACAGGACCGCGGCCCGGTACTCCTGGCTGCGCAACCGCGCGTGTGCCTCGCCGAGCAGCGCTCGGCCGATCCCCCGGCCGGTGAGGTCCGGGCGGACGTACAACGCGTTGATCTCCCCGGTCCGGACACCGGGCTCGCCGGACTCCCCGCTCCGGAACGGCCCGTAGTTGATCCACCCCACCGGGACACCCGCGTCGACCGCGACGAGGTCGACCGACTGCCGATGCGGCAGCGAGAACCACTGCCGCCGCTGGTCGGCGTCGCTCTCGACCGTCATCGCCTCCAGGTAGGACCCGGGAAGGATCCCGGCGTACGCGGTCTGCCAGCCGCGCACCCGGATCGCCGAGACGGCCTCGACATCGGCCTCACTCATCTTCCGCACGTGCACCATCACGCCCCCTTGGCCCGCGGCCGGACAGCCCTGACGTTTCGGGACGGGATCCGAAACGACGGACGCCAGGATGCCGTGAGGTGCTCACGCGCGGCGACGCCGCCTTGCCCGGCGGCTCCGCGGGGAGCGGGAAGACGGAGGGGGTGCCGGACGACCAGGGGTTCGAGAGGGCGGACCATCACGGCATGGTCCCAGAGCCCCGTGAACCGGCGCACTCCGGTTTCCGCGCACTCTGCCACCCGCGGGCGAGGGGCCGGGCGCCCAGGTGCCGTACGCCGCTGCGTGTGAATTCCACTGAGGGGGAAGGGGTGGGAGGTGTGGGAGTTCACTGATCCTCTGTTTGATTTCGCGCGCCGCCGTCGTGAGCCCGCGGTGGTGCAGACCCTGCGATCCACCGCCGCGGCGGTCATCTCCTACGTCGTGGCCCTGCACTTGAGCAGCGAGCCCGCGCCCCTCACCGCCCCCCTGACCGCCTTGCTCGTCGTGCAGGTCACCCTCTACACCACGCTCGTGACCGCCGTGCGCAGGGTGAACTCCGTCGTGGTCGGCGTGCTGCTCGCCGTCGGGTTCAGCTCGCTCGTGGGCCTCACCTGGTGGAGCCTCGGGCTGATCATCCTGGCGGCCCTGGTGGTCGGACGGTTCGTCAAGGTCGGTGAGTTCGTTCCCGAAGTGGCCATCAGCGCGATGCTCGTCCTCGGTGTGACCCGGGTCTCGGCGACCGCCTGGGACCGCGTTCTGGAGACACTGATCGGCGCGGGCGTCGGGATGTTGTTCAACATGCTGCTCGCGCCTCCGGTGTGGGTGGATTCCGCGGGAGGTGCCATCGAGGAGCTGGCCGCGCGCATGCGGCGGCTGCTGGTGGACCTCGGGGACGAGGTCGGTGGGCACACCCCCGTGGCACAGGCGGCCGCCCGGCTGCACGAGGCCCGACGGCTCGACCATGACATCGCCCAGGTGGACGCCTCCCTGCGGCAGGCCGAGGACAGTCTCAGGCTCAACCCGCGCGTCAAGGAGGGGCTGCTGTCGCGCGTAGTGCTGCGCACCGGTCTCGACACCCTGGAGATCTCGGCGGTGGTGCTGCGGGTGGTGTGCCGCTCGCTCACGGACCTCGCCAAGGAGCGCACCCAGGAGCATCTCTTCGACCCGGACGTGGGGCTCGCGCTGCGGGACGTCTTCGAGCATCTCGCCCGCGCCATCGAGAGCTTCGCGGTCCTCATCACCACCCAGGTCAGCGCCAACGCCGAGGAGGCGGAGCGGCGGCTGACGGACGAGTTGACGGCGGGCCGGGCCAGCCGGGACCGGGTCGCCGACCTGCTGCTCGCCGAGGTGCAGCGGCACCCCCGGCAGTGGCAGCTGCACGGGGCGCTGCTCGCCGAGGTCGACCGGATCCTCGACGAACTCGACGTGGAGAAGCGGTCCCAGCGCCTGGTCGAGGAGCTGGACCGGCTGTCGCGGGAACAGCGGCAGCGGTGGCACGTCCTGCGCCGGATCCGCGGCCGGGCCCAGCAGGCCCTGCGCCTTGCGGGACCCGAGGACCGGCGGCCCTGACGCGCGACGGCCGGCGCGGCCTTCGGATCCCCCCTTCAATCGAGCAGCAGCGGGTTGGGCAGGTCGGCGTCGGGATGCATGCGGAGCAGGGTGTGGAGGACGCCGGCCAGACCGGACATCAGGCTCGGCGAGAACGCCTCACGGGCGAGACCACCGACCGGGCCGCGCTGTTCGAGGCCGGTGAGGATCTCGGCGTCGAGGTCCTCGGGGGCTCCCGATCCGATGGACGTGAGGAACTCCCACAGGCCCAGGTCGCCGTGGCACAGGGTGTGGCTCCACCCGAAGCCCTCCGCGGCGCACGCACCCGCGGCCCGCCGGGCCATGTCGAGATGGGCCGGGTCGCCGGTGCGGCGGTGGAGGTCCAGCATGCCGATGCCGATGCCCGCGCTGCCGTGGCACCAGCTGGTGAAGAAGTCCTCCTCGGCGCCGATGCGCACATCGAGCCAGTTGCCTTCGACGGGACGGTAGAGGGACTCCTGGAACGCGAAGGCGCGCTCGCCGAGGCGGCTCCAGTCGGCGCGTTCGGCCGCCGAGCCCGCCTGCGAGAGCGCGAGCCGGGTCAGGGCCCAGCCGATGCCGGTGGCGCCGTGGGCGAAGCCGCCTATGCCCTCCGGATTGAGCCGGGTCGGCCACCGCACTCCCCCGGCGTCGGACACTCCCGACTTGGCGAGGCGGCGGCCGATGTGCGCCGCGGCGTCCAGCCAGCGGGCCCGCCCGGTCACGGTGGCGAGGTCGAGCAGCGGGACGATCGCGCCTGCGGCGCCGTTGAGGAGGTCCACCTCCACGTCCTCGTCGACCAGTGGCCCAGCGGTGAGCAGCAGGGCCCGCTCGGCGGCCCGCCTCAGCAACCAGTCCTCGCCGCGTACCCGGTGCAGCGCCAGCCACGTCCATACCTGTGAGGCCGCGCCGCTGAAGGCTCCGGCCGACGGCGTGGGCGTACGGTCCTCGGTGCCGATCAGTACGCGCAGGGCGCCCTCGAACGTCTCGCGTACGCCCGGGACTTGCTCGGCCCGCCCGGCCCGCACCTCGCGGTCGTACTCGGCCAGGGTGAGCGCCACTCCGCCCTGCCCGGTGTAGAGGTCGGCGGGCAGCACCCGGATCGACCAGCCGGCCGGGGTGAAGACGGGGCTGATCCAGGTGACCGTGCCGTCCTCGCCGCGCACCGCGCCGTCGCACAGCCTGCGCACCATCTGCGCGGCCAGCGCACGGCGCCGGCGCTCCCGGTCACGGGCATGTGGATCGTGGGCCGCCGCCTGCACTCGGGCGGGCAGCGAGCGTTCGTTCAGGTACGCCCCGACCAGCGCGTCCTGGATCACCGACTCCTCGAAGGCGAGGTCCGCGCCGCGCCAGTCCGCCACGGTGGCGCGCACGGCCGGGGCGTCGACCGTGAAGCCGAACATCGGCACATCGCCCACCAGCAGGTCGGCTATCTCGCCGTCGATGGTCACGCGGTCGGTCGGCGCGCCGGGCAGCGCGTCGGCGTTGCGCCGCAGGATGTCCCGGGCGCGCTCGATGGCCGCCGGCTCGTCGTGCAGCGAGGCCGGGTGCCACAGCATGCGGCCGATGTCGACGTAGGCCTGGGTGGGGCGCAGGATCCGCCGGGCCCGGGTCCCTTCGAAGCGGGCGAGGAGACGGTGCGGGTCGAGACCGGGCCGCCGCAGGTGCGCGGTCATCTCGCGGAAGCCGGCGAGCACCCGGTCCCAGTAGGTGCTCAGGACCGGAGTGGCGGCGGGGTGGTTGCCCGCGACGGGCATGGCCACCAGGTCGACCTCGAAGCGGGCCGCGGCGGTCCCTCCGTCGGCGATCACCGGGTGCGGGATCAGCGGCTGCTGCCCGGGGAGCGCGCCGATCCCGGAGATGTCGACGCCGCCGAGCGCGAAGCCGGTGCCGCGCACGGGAAGGAGGCCGGTGCGCAGTACGGTGCGGCGGATGGCCGCCGCGGCCGCGTCCACCGCGTCGCCCCGGCCGCTGGGCGGGAAGGGGGCGGGGGCGTCGAAGAGCGTCTCGGCGTCCACGATCACCGGCACCGGCCCTGCCGCGATCATGTTCTCGGCGTGCATGTCGGTGCCGCCGGTGAACCGGAGGACGGCGAGCCAGTGCCCGAGGTTGCGGTAGAACGCGGCCAGTTCGGCCTCGTCCGCGCAGTAGCGGTGGCGGATGAACTCGGCCCAGCCGTAGCCGTCGCGAGCCAGTGTTCCGGGTACCCGGATCCGGCGGTCCGGCGCCGGGGCCCCGGGGAGGTCCTGGAACAGGTCCTCCAGGAGCGCGCCCAGCGCCACATCGGCCTCGGACGGGCGGGGCTTGTACATCACGGTGCCGCCGGCGAAGTCGACCCGGCTCACCGTCAGACCTCCCTGGTGGGAGTCGCCCGCCCCGAACTCGACGGCCCGTACCTCCCCCGCGGGCGCCCCGAGGAGCGGTTCGAGCAGGGCGCGGTCCGCGGCGAGCCGCCCGGCGAGGTCCGCGGTGCCCGCCACCGCGAGCCGTCCCACGGCCGTGATGCGGGCGTCGAGGTTCGGGTACCGGCCGCTCAGCCCGGCGAGGTAGCCGTCCGCGCAGGCCTGCTCGATGAAGGCGTCCCAGGTCGCCCTGCCCGCCCCGGCACCGGATGCAGAAACGGCGCCGGACCCGGTATCCGCGCCCGGGCCGGAGAGGCGCAGCGCATGCAGTTCGATCAGGAACAGCCGGGAGAGCTTCGCGTGCAGGGACCGCAGCAGGGCCGTGTGGCCCGCTTCGAGCAGGACGTCTCGTTCCGTCGCACTTAAGGAGGTCAACTCGGCCAATCTGCTTGCCAGTTGGTCCCGCCAGGGACGGGCGATACTCCTTACGGGCCGAGCGAAGTGTTGCGTCCCGTCCGCTGTTGCCGGCTCCGCCGCGCTCACCATCAACCGTCCCCGTCCCACCACGAGTTCGCGCGCCCCGGGGCGCCTGAAGGGCCCGCGAGGCGGGCGGTCGGTGAAGCGGCGGGCCCCTCGCGGGACGTAGCTCCACGAAGGGCCCGCCACCGGTCATCCACGATCAGCAACACCAACTCCCGTGCGAACCGCTCGGGCTGGAGCAGAAGCCGTAGAGGGAGTCACTGGAGTCGGTGAGCCCCGCCTCGGCGGCAGCGCCGCCGACATAGAGCGGACCGGCCGGGTTGAGCTGGCCGTACGCGCTTTCGGCGCCCGAGAGCCAGGCGTTGAGCACGGTGCTTGCGGGAACACTGGTCTGCGGCATCAGCGGCCTCCGGACAGAGGGATCGGGACGGATCGCCCAGCCCCGAGTATGGCCATCTTCGGACACCCGTCAGACGACGAATCCAGCCAAAGTCGGAGGGTCGGAGATGCGCGGCGCACCTGGCGGCCGGGACGGCGGCGCAGCGGATCCCGATCCCCGCGAAGTCACCCGTATCGGGCGGTGGCATGATCGATGCTCGACATGCGCCCGCCCCAGCCTGCCCTCCGGCAACCAACACATCGGCAAAACAATTGATACCTGGACTTTCACCGAGCAACGCGCGAATACGCCGCATCATCGAGTCCGCCCCCTGGCGCCGGCCACGGGTGGTGCTGTGGACGGCGGCGGGCGTGGTGGCGATCGCGTTCCTCATCGGCCTGGAGATCGTCTCGCGCCGCTCCGCCGGTGTACCGGGGCCGCTCACCACCCAGGTGCGCGAGGTGGTGTTCGCGCCAAAACCGGGGCCCCTGTACGGCGGTCTCGCCCTGATGATGGTGGTGCTCAGCCGGCGGCAGAGGTTCATCGCGGCCGGTGTCGCGATCGGTGTCGACGCCCTCTTCGTGCTCGGCCGGTGGGCGTGCGGCGTCCGGGTGGAGGAGGGGCACCTCTTCGGCAACGGCGCGCTGTGGGCGATGCTGGGCTGTGCGGTCTTCGCGCTCACCCGCCGCACCGGCCCGGAACGGGCACTGCTCCTGAAGGGCGTCGGCCTGGGGCTGCTCCTGGTGACCGGCCGCAAGATCGGTGACAGCTGGCTGCTCATCACCTCGAAGACCCGCCCCACCGTGCTCGACCCGTACGTGGCGACCGCCGACCACGCCCTGGGCAACCCGTCATGGCTGGCGGGGCGCGCACTCGACGCCGTCGGACCGGTCGCCTCCCACCTCCTCGGCCTCATCTACGCCCAGCTCGCGGTGGCCGCGATCGTGGTCGCCCTGTACCAGCTGCGCAAGGTGGCGGCCGAGCGCCGCTTCCCGCGCCACCACCTGGTGCGCACCTTCCTGCTGATCGGCCTTCTCGGGCCGGCCGTCTACATGGTCTTCCCGGTGGTCGGCCCGGTCTTCGCGTACGGGCCCGGCGCGTCCGGCACCGGCGGTGTGGAGTGGGCGGTGGCCAACCTGTGGCCGCACACGCCGCCGTCGATACTGCCGCCCCATCCGGTGCCGTACGACGGCATCACCCCGCGCAACTGCATGCCCAGCCTGCACACCGCCTGGGCGACCGCGATCTTCATCCACACCCGCACGGGACCCCGACTCCTGCGCTACGCGGGGACGTTCTGGCTGGTCGCCACGTTGAGCGCGACGCTGGGGTTCGGCTACCACTATGGCGTGGACCTGGTCGCCGGCGTGGTGTTCTCGCTCACCGTCGAGGCGGCCCTGCGCACCTTCGACCGCGGCTGGGACCGCTCGGGGGTGCGACTGGTGGCCCATGGCACGGCGGTCTTCGCCGCGCTCCTGGTGTCGTACCGCTGGCTCCCGGTGGACATGGCCACCCACCCCTGGCTGTTCGGACCCCTGGTCCTCCTGGCGATGGGCTCGGTCATCCACGGCTACCTGCGCACCACCAGGGCCTGGGCGGCGCCGAGCACCGCCCCGGCACTCCGGCCGGAACCGCAGCCCGAGCCGGTCTGAGCCGTTCCGATCCGGTCGGGCGCGGCTGAGGTGGGCCGAGGCGGGCCGGGCCGGTCGGGCGCGGCTGAGGTGGGCCGAGGCGGGCCGGGCCGCGGGCCACTGAGGCCCTTGTCGCCGGGAGCGTCAGGGCGCACGATGGAGGCAGAACGGAAGCAGAACTTCCGCATCGCCGGAGGCCACTGCCGCACAGCCATCGCGGTCGCGCACCACCACGACTGCCATGACCGCGTCCACCATCGTCCGCACGCGGACGGCGGGATCATCCCGCCGGTGGGCACGGCCCCTCCCTGCCGGGCACGGCAGCCCATGTCGCGGGCCCGTGCCCCTACCGGCCCTTGCACGGGCTCGGCCAACGAGCGGAGGACTCGATGTCCCTCACCGTCCTCGTCATCATCATCGCCGTCGTGGTGGTTCTCATCGCGTGTGCGGTGGCAGCAAGCATGGTCTCGATGCGCCGCCGCAAGCTGCAGGAGCGGTTCGGCCCGGAGTACGAGCGCACCGTGGCGGAACAGGACGGCCACCGGGCCGCCGAACAGGAGCTGCGTGATCGCCAGGAGCGTCATGACGCCCTGGACATCAAGCCGCTGCCCGCCGCCGCACGCGACCGCTACGCCCAGGACTGGGGCCGGGTGCAGGAGCAGTTCGTCGACCGCCCCGACGACGCCGTCCACGATGCCGACCGGCTGGTGACCACGCTCATGAGCGAGCGCGGCTACCCGACGGAAGGGTATGAACAGCAGCTCAAGGACCTGTCCGTCGAGCACGGAGAAACCCTGGAGCACTACCGCGCGGCCCACGACATCAACGAACGCAGCAGCCGCCATCAGGCGACCACCGAGGAGTTGCGGGGCGCGATGGTGCACTATCGCGCGCTGTTCGAGGAGTTGCTCCACAACGGAGACCGGCCGGGCAGAAGCGCGGCATGAACGCGCGGCCCGTGGCAGCCGAGCGCCCGACCGGCCCGGCCGTCGCCGACCGCAAGGGATGACGGACGGGAAGTGAAGCGATGCGCTACGAGGAGACGCCCCGACCCGACGAGGGCGCGCTGTCCACGGAGGATCTGGCCGCGACCAGGCAGCAGAACGCCGAGGACGAGGCTCCGGGATTCGCCCGGGCCGCGCCGACGTACCCCGGAGAGGCCACCGCCGACCGGGCGGACCGGCCGGACGACAACGGCGGCCGGGATCCCGGCCACGGCCGCGTGCAAGCGGAGCCGGTCGAGGAGGACGAACCGCTCCTCGGCGCGGAGCAGGAGGAGTTCCGGGCGAGGTGGCAGCGGATCCAGAGCCAATTCGTCGACGACCCCAGGGACTCCGTCAACGCGGCCGATCAGTTGGTCGCCGAGACGATGCAGGCGCTCGCCACGACCTTCTCGGCCCACAAGCGCGACCTGGAAGGCCAGTGGCACCGCGGCGAGGAGGTGGCCACCGAGGATCTGCGCGTCGCCCTCCAGC
The DNA here is from genome assembly GCF_002803085.1 of Streptomyces sp. CB01201. Lineage (GTDB taxonomy): Bacteria > Actinomycetota > Actinomycetes > Streptomycetales > Streptomycetaceae > Streptomyces > Streptomyces hundungensis. The sequence continues at coordinate 83,466 of NZ_NNBJ01000008.1, forward strand.
AGTACCGCTCCTTCTTCAACCGCCTGCTGAGCACCTGACCGCCGGCCGACGGATCACTCGGCCCCGTCCCGGAGCCGACGCTCGTGGACGGAGTGGCGCACCACGCGTGCGAGCGCGCACAGAACGGATGCGGCGAAGAGTCCCGCCGTCACCAGCAGCCAGCGACCGAGGAACACGTCGCTCGGCAGCCCGGTGGCAGCGGTGAACCCGTCGACGTGCCCGAGCACGAGCGGCCACCACACCAGGAGCAGCACTCCGGACACGAACGCCGGGACCCTGACGTGGTTGACACCCACCACCGGGTTCCGCGCCTCGTGCGCTCCGCGTCGGCCAGTCGCCGGCAGTAGGCGTTGGAGAGCGCGGTCGGCCGTCGAGTAGAGCGGTAGCAGCACCAGGTCGTGCAGCAGCGCCGCGCCGACGAACCAGACGATGACGCCCAGGGTGTCGCCGTGCAGAAGACGCACCCCGGCGTACGCGGCGAGCGCGAAGGAACACAGGACCAGGGCCAGATGCAGCGGGGAGGCGCCGTAGCGGGCACGGAAACCGTTCACGTCAGCTCTCCGAACCGGTTCACGTCGGCTCTCCGAAGGTGAGGCGCGTGACCCACTTGGTGTTGTGGACCCCGGGGGCGTTCGGGACGATGACCCGCGCGGGGTAGCCGTGATCGGGGGAGAGCGCGGCCCCGTTGACCTCAAGGGCGAGGAGCGAGCGGCTGTCACGCACCTGGTTGGCGGCCAGGACCACGGAGCTGAACGATCCGCCGCGCTGCACCGACTCGACGAGCAGCCGCGGCACGTCGTGGGTCAGGCCCACCAGTGCCGCCAGATCGACGAGACGTACGCCCTCCCACTGTTGGTCGGGAGTGGACCAGCCCTCCACGCAGGCGATGGGCAGCCGGGCCGTCCGCCTCGGCAGCGCGTACAGCTCGTCCCGGGTCAGTACGGTCTGTCGCCCGGCTGCGCGGACGGTCAGGCGCCAGGCGGGGCCGATGTCGCTGGGCCGGATCCCGACCGAGGCCGCGGTCTTGTTGATCTGGAAGCCGTTCGGCCCGGTACCGGGGTCCTGCCCGTGCGGGGCGAGCAGCGCGGTCCCGCGCAGCCATCCGCCGATGCTCTGGCCCACGGTCACCACGAGCAGTGCGGCCGACCCCGCGCCCACCAGCAGCACAGCGCCACGCCGGGACATCGTGGGTGCGGCCGGACGCGGCGTGACGAGGCCCGAACCGTCCGCGCCGAGCGGCCGTGCCGGGTGCCCCTCTTCGGCACGCGGGCCTTTGACGACCGCGATCACCGCCCGCCTGAGGCGGAAGACGACGTGCACGACGAACGCGCCGATGAACACCCAGGCCCCGTAGAAGTGCAGGACGTAGAAGGAGCCCGGGAAGACGTAGTGCAGCTGCACGTTGAGCACGCCGGTGGCGAACTCGAAGCCGGCCCCGCCCACGAGCAGGAGCAGGGACAGGCGCTCCACGGCGTGGCTGACCGAGCGCACGGGCGGCCACTCGAAGAGCTTGGGGATCACCGACCACAGCTTGCCCAGGAGCACGGGGATCAGCACGATCCCGAGCGTGACGTGTACACCTTGACTGAGCCGGTAGCCCCAGTGCGGGGACGTGGGCCAGGTGAAGAGATAGAAGCCCAGGAGGCCCTTGTCCGGGGTCTGGTCGTTGATCCGCGCCAGATCGGGGTCGTACGCGGCGTACGAGAGCAGCCCGGTCACGAACAGGACGCTCACCCCGCACAGCAGGGCCAGACCGAACATGGCGGTCAGCCACGGCCCGCGGATGGGACTGCGCCAGAACTCCGGCCGCGTCGGGCCCGGGGGCGGCCCCGACGCGACGGCCGTACGCAGCCGTCGCCATCCACGGTCGTCAACTCGCCCGGAATCGCCAGGAGTTGGCGCGTCGACACTTTGCGGGGCGGCTTCCGGCGGTGTGCCGCCCTGCGCGGAGGCGCCTGGAGCCGATGCCCGGGGGCCGAAATCCTGGGAGTCAGGGTCCCGCGGACCGGAACCCGTCACACCGGAACCCGTCGCACCGAAGCCCCGCGGACCGGAGTCCCGCGGGCCGGAGCCCCGCGGGCCGGAGCCCCGCGGGCCGGAGCCCTCCGGCCCGGGGTGGGGATCCGCAGGGAGGGGCTGCTCGCTCTGGCCGCCGTCCATAGGAGTCCCCTGTTCCACCGGGCGTCGGCCGAGCGCCGCACGCTCCGGGTGAAACTTCCGCCCCCGGCTCCCCCAGCCGCGCTGACACTCCGCAGCGCGCCGGAGAGACAGCCGAACGGCCCAACCGGCGGAGGGGGCGCGGACACTCGCACCGACCGGCGCCGGGCCCCCCGGTGGGACCCGGCGGGGTCCATACCTGCCGACTCAACCTGCCCTGGCGGAAGGGGTGTTGATGCTTCAGCCGTTGAAGCGGTCCGGGTCGGGGCCGGTCCGCTCGTCGCGGTTGAGGGCGGAGATCTCGCCGAGGTCGCCTTCGGTCAGTTCGAAGCCGAAGAGGTCGAAGTTCTCCTCGATGCGCTTCCGCGTCACCGACTTGGGGAAGACGATGTCGCCGCGCTGGATGTGCCAGCGCAGCGTGACCTGCGCCGGGGACTTGCCCACGCGCTCGGCGATGCGGTTGATGGCCGGGTCGTCGAGCACCTTGCCCTGGGCGATGGGCGACCAGGCCTCCGTCGCGATGTCGTGCTCGGCGCCGAACGCCCGGACGTCGTCCTGGGTGAGGTAGGGGTGCACCTCGATCTGGTTGACCGCGGGCACGACCACGCCAGTCTCCATGAGCCGACGCAGGTGGTGGGGCTGGAAGTTGGAGACGCCGATGGCCTTGGCGCGCCCGGAGCCGTAGATCTCCTCCATGGCCTTCCACGTCTGGGTGAAGTCGCCCTTGCCGGGCAGCGGCCAGTGGATGAGGAAGAGGTCGAGGTGGTCGAGGCCCAGCTCCTCCATGGTGCGGTCGAACGCGGCGAGCGCGTCGTCGTGCGCGTGGGCGTCGTTGTTGAGCTTGCTGGTCACGAAGACGTCATCGCGGTCGAGCCCGGAGTCCCGGACCGCCTGGCCGACCTCCTTCTCGTTCCCGTACATCTGCGCCGTGTCGATGTGCCGGTAGCCGGCCTCCAGCGCGGCGAGCGTGGTCTCCCGGGTCTCGTCCTTCGGGATCTGGAAGGTCCCGAAGCCGAGCTGCGGGATCCGCACGCCGTTGTTGAGGGTGATCGTGGGTACTGCCGTCATGCTGCTCTCCTGATCTCGTCGATCGTTGTGCCCGATCGGTGGTGTCTCGTGGGTGCGCCGCTCGGGCGTCTTCGCTGATGGGTGCCGCTCGGACGGCTCGGCTGTAGGGCAGCAGGGCTTTAGGGCAGTACGAGCTGCACTAGCTGTAAGAGCTGCACACGTCGCCGATGTCGCTCCGACCGGTCAGCCGGCGATTCCGCGCAGTTCGGCGTCGGGCGGCAGGACGCGGACCAGCTTCCGGTTCACGAACTCCCGCATGCCGAGCTTCGAGAGCTCGCGGCCGTAGCCGGATCGCTTGATGCCGCCGAAGGGGAGGTCGGGCTGGGTCGATGTCGGGTGGTTGACCCAGACCATGCCGGTCTCCACCCGCTCGGCCACCTTGCGGCCGCGCTCCACGTCGGCGCAGAAAACGGTCCCGCCGAGGCCGTACTGGCTGTCGTTGGCCAGCGCGACGGCCTCGTCCTCGTCGGCGACGCGGTAGACCACCGCGGCCGGGCCGAAGAGTTCCTCGGCGTAGGCACGCATCCCCGGCTTGACGCCGGTGAGGATGGTGGGCTCGACGAAGGCGCCCGGACGGTCGATCCGGTGACCCCCGGTGAGGAGTTCCGCGCCCTGCTCCACCGTCTCGCGGATCTGGTCGACCAGATCCGCGGCCGCCCGCTCGGAGGAGAGCGGGCCCAGGGTGGTCGACTCGTCGGCGGGGTCGCCCGGTCGCAGGGCCTCGAACTCGCGGCGCAGGCCCGCCACGAAGTCCTCGTAGACGTCCGCGAGGACGATGAAGCGCTTCGCGGCCACACAGCTCTGCCCGGTGTTGGCCATCCGGCCGGCCACCGCGGCGCCGACGGTCCGCTCCAGGCGCTCCCCGTCGAGAACGATGAACACATCACTGCCGCCCAGCTCCAGAAGGCTGGGCTTCATGTTCCGCCCAGCCCGCTCGGCGACCTGCGCACCCGCCTTCTCGCTGCCGGTCAGCGAGGCGCCGCGGACCACCGGGCTGTCGATGATGCGCGAGATCTCCTCGTGGCCCACGAACAGGTTCGTGTAGACGCCTTCGGGAGCGCCCGCGTCGAAGAACAACGACTCCAGGGCGAGCGCCGACTGCGGGCAGATGCCCGCGTGCTTGACCAGCACGGTGTTGCCGAGCACCAGGTTGGGGCCCCCGAAGCGGACCACCTGGTAGAGCGGGAAGTTCCACGGCATGACACCCAGCAGGACGCCGAGGGGTTCGCTGAGGAGGTACGCCTCGCCCTCGTCGACGTCGAGCGGCTCGGCGGCCGCGAAGGCCGGGCCGTTCTCCGCGTAGTACTCCAGGATCGACGCGGCGAGGTCCACCTCCCCGCGCGCCTCCGCGATGAGCTTGCCCATCTCCAGCGTGATGAGCTGGGCCAGCTCCTCCTTGCGTTCCCGCATCAGGGCGCCGGCCCGGCCGACGACGGCGGCCCGCTCTTCGATCGGCCGCTGCCGCCATGCGTCGAACGCACGGTTGGCCACGTCGAGCCGGGCGTCGACTTCTTCGCCCTCGATGGCGTCGAATTCCGCGACGGTCTCCCCGGTGGCCGGGCTCACGGTCGCGAACGAGCTCTTGCGCTGGTCTGACATGCAATCTCCAGAACGGTGAAAGGGGGGAGGAAGTGCGGCGGAATGGCACGTTCCGTCCCTCTCCCGGGTAACCGCGTCGCGCAGGCGCAAACGGTCCCGGATCGCCGTGGAGCAAAGCCGGTGGAACGAGCGCCCGGGACCGCGCCCCGGCGCCGACGAGGCGGTCGGCACCGGAGCGGGGTCGAGGGCTACGGGCTCAGCGGGGTCCCACGCGCGGAACCCGGCCAGAGGCTCGCGTCAGGAGTTGACGCAGGTGGTGCCGGCGGCCGGGTTGAGGGCGCCGGCCACGCTGAGGGTGTTGCCGCAGATGTTGATCGGCACGTGCACCGGGATCTGGATGAGGTTGCCGGAGGCGACGCCAGGAGAGTGAGCGGCGACGCCCTGGGCACCGGCGTCGGCGACGGCACTGGCACTGCCGGCCAGGACACCGGCCACGGCGAGGGCGGCGGCGGCAATCGCGGTTCGCATACGCATGTCTGTCTCCCACATGATCGAAAGAACGTTGAGCCGATATGAGACCCCGGCACATGATCGAAAAAGCCGCATTCACCACACCGGTCGCGTGTCGCCCTCGGAGCGGGAGAGGCGGTTCCGGAACCGGCTGGCGGGTAGGCGCAAACCGGTATGAAATGGTCCGCGGAGGGTCCCACCATGGCGAAGCAGGGCGAGCCGAAGGACGGGCTCAGCGAGTACCGCCGCAAGCGCGACTTCTCGAAGACCGCGGAGCCTCGGGCGGAGGCCGCCCACGGCAAGGGCCGGCAGCCGGCCTTCGTGGTGCAGATCCATGACGCGAGCACCCTGCACTTCGACTTGCGCCTGGAGGTGGACGGGGTCCTGAAGTCCTGGGCGGTTCCGAAGGGGCCCTCCAGCGACCCGCGTGACAAGCGGCTCGCGATGCCGACCGAGGACCACCCGATGGCGTACGCCGACTTCGAGGGCGTGATCGGCGAGGGATACGGCGCGGGAACCGTGATCGTCTGGGACTCGGGCACCTACCGAAGCCTGACCACCGATCGCCACCACCACGAGGTGCCCTTCGCCGAGGCACTGGGGCAGGGCCATGTTTCGTTCTGGGTGGACGGTACGAAGCTGCGCGGCGGCTATGCGCTGACCAGGATCCGCGGCTCGGCGGAGGGGGACCGCGAGGCCTGGCTGCTGGTCAAGGAGGACGACCGGCACGCATCGGCGCGCAGCAGCACCGAGCCCACCCGCGCCCGGTCCGCGCTCAGCGGGCGCACCCTCGGACAGGTCGCGCACGACGGGCGGTGAACCCCGCACCGGGTTCGCCCACGCGACGGCGGGCCTCCTCGCTTGCCGCCCGGCGCCCCGCACCCCCGAAACCCGGCGTTCGAGTGCCCCGCGCGACCGGCCCCGGCCGTCGTCCGGCCCTCTCGTGAGGACCGGCCCGGGTGGGTGGAGAAGGCTGGGACGGTCGATCTCCACCCCCGATCTCCACCCATGGGTCCAGGTGCCACAGGCCTTCTCGCAGCAGTCTTGAGGCATGACAACGACCGAGTGGATCACCGACATCGCTCTCATCCTCGTCGTCTTCCGGCAGCTGCGGGAAGGCCGACTCGACGCCAAGACCTTCTTGATCCCGCTGGGCATCGTGGGCTTCGTGGCGTACTCGTACCTCGGCACCATCCCCACCGCGGGGAACGACCTGGTGCTCATCGCGACCCTGATGGCCGTGGGCGCCGCGCTCGGCGTCGCCGGCGGCGTCTACACCAGGATCCGGGCCCTCGACGGGCACCTCATGATCAAGGCGGGCGCGGTCTCGGCGATCCTGTGGGTGGTGGGCATGGGAGCGCGCATGGGCTTCCAGCTGTGGGTCGAGCATGGCGGCGGCGCCGACGACGTGGCCCGTTTCAGCCTCGCGCACCACATCACCAGCGACCAGGCCTGGGTGGCCGCCTTCGTACTGATGGCGCTCACCGAGGTGGTCACCCGGGTGGGCACGATCTACCTCCGCAGCCGCACCCGTACGGCAGTCCCGCTCCCCGCCCCCGTCCTCGACCGCGTGGCCTGACCGTGCGCTATGTTCGGCCCGTGTCCGGCACCGACAGCACCCCGCCCCCTGAGCAGACCGACGTCCAGGGGGCGGGCCATCGGCCCGTTCCCGGACAGGATCCGCGTACGCAGTGGGCACTCACCCTCGCGGTCATCGTCGTCGGAGTCCTGACGATCCGGCCGATGGGCCTCAGCGGCCAGGGACTGGCCGTCGCCGTCCTCTTCGTGGTCAACTGCGCGGCGCTGTTGGGCCGGGGCCTGCCCGAACACCGGGTGTCCCGGCGCTTCGCCCTCGTCTGGCTGACGCTCGGCGTCATCGCGGCCGCCGCCCTGATCGGCGTCAGCAGCAGCGGTACGAGTTACCTCTTCGCCTTCTTCGTGGCGGGTCACCTCGGATACCGGCTCGACACCAGGGCGGCGCTCACGCTCGCCGGGTTCTGCAGTCTGCTCTGCGGCGGCGTCCTGTACTTCCACCTCGGGCCCGGGCACCTCGTACTGCCGTGGGTGCTCGGTCTCGCGACCGGCACCCCGGTCGTCGTCGGCATCGTCAACCGCAGTCAGCGCCAGGCCGTGAAAGCGGCCCTCGCCGCCGCCGAGTCCGCCGAACGCGCCGCCCGTGCGGAGGCGCAGACGGCCGTGCTGACCGAGCGCGGCCGGATCGCCCGGGACGTGCACGACGTTCTCGCACACTCGCTGGCCGGCATCAACATGCAGCTGGAACTGGCCGACGCGCTGCTCGACACCGGAGACCTGGAACGGGTCCGGGAGGCCAACAACAAGGCCCACAGCCTCGTCAAGGAGAGCCTCAAACAGGCGCAGTGGACCGTGCACGCGCTCCGCGAGGACTCGCTGCCGCTCCTGGAGAGCCTGGCCGCGATGGTCGAATCGTCGGGCCACCGGGATGTCCTCACCGTCAGCGGGACCGTCCGTGAGCTGCCGGCCCAGGTGACCCAGAACCTGCTCAGGATCGCGCAGGAGGCACTGACCAATGCCACGCGGCACGCCCCGGGCGCAGGGGTGGGCATGGAGCTGGCGTTCGGCCCCTCGGCGACCACACTGAGGATCCGCAACGGCCCCGCCCCCCATAAGGTGACCCCGAGTGCCGGCAGCGGGATGGGGCTGATCGGAATGCGTGAGCGGGTGGCCCTGCTGGGCGGAAGCGTGACCGCGGGGCCCATCACGGAGGGGCCGGATCAAGGTGGGTGGCAGGTGGAGGCAGTGATCCCGGTATGAGTGAACAGAGCGCCGAATCAAAGCAGTTGAGGGTCGTCGTCGCCGACGACCAGGCCGCGGTGCGCGAGCCGCTGGCCGCCGTGCTCGGTCTGGCCGACGACATCGAGGTCGTCGCGGCCGCCTCGGACGGCAGTGAGGTGCTCGCCGCCGTCGCGGCCGGGCCGGTGGACGTGGTCCTGATGGATCTGCGGATGCCGGTGATGGACGGGATCGAGGCGACCCGCCGGCTGGGCGAGGAGTTCCCCGATGTGGCGGTGGTCGTCCTGACGACCTTCGCCGACGACGACTCGATCCTGGGCGCGCTCGGCGCCGGGGCGCGTGGCTACCTCACCAAGAACGCGGGGCGCCAGGACATCACCCGGGCGATCCGGGCCGCCGCCGCCGGTCAGTCCGTGCTCGACCGCGAGGTCCAGGACCGGCTGCTCGCCACCGCCAGGACCAAGGCGCCCGCGCAGGGGCCGCAGCAGGGCCAGTCCCTGCCGGCGGACCTCACCCGCCGCGAACGCGAGGTGCTGGCGCTGATCGGCCAGGGCCTGCCGAACCGGGGCATCGCCGAGCGGCTCTTCATCAGCGAGGCCACGGTCAAGACCCACATCAACAACCTGTTCGCCAAGGCGGACATCCGCGACCGGGCCGACGCCGTCCGCCGCGCCATAGAGGCCGGACTGGCCTGAGACGGACGGACCCACCGGGCGCTTGCCGGGGGGGGCGCGGGCGGCCCCCGGCCACCGGTCGGTGCGACCGCACGGAAGGGCCGCCCCACCGGTGAATAGAATCTGCCTCATGTCGAAGCCTGACGAACTGCTCGTGAACGTCGCCGCCCTGGTCGAATCCGCGCAAAGCAATCAGATGTCCCTGACCGTGGTCACCGGCGGGACTGTCATCACCGGACGGCTGGCACCCGAGGCCGTGTGGCGCCAGAGGGTGTCGGACGTGCTCAAGGACTCGGACCAGTTGGGCGAGTTCTCCTCCGTCTTCGAGGCCGCCACGCAGGACGGCCCGCCCACCCATCTGCACTTCCACGTCGCCCGGATCCTTCAGGGGACGGTGGGAATCCCGGAGACGGGCGGCATGTACCGGGTGGCGATCGAGGACGTCAGTTCCTGGACCGTGGGGGACTTCAGCTACTCCGACCACTGAACCGACCCGGACCCTGGCGTCCGGTGCACAGCGCCGGGGCCAGGACCGCTACGCCGGTCCTGGCCCCTCCTGTGCTTCTGTGCCGAGCCGTGTCGAGCCGAGCAGAGGGCGCCCGCGCAAGCGGGCGCACAACGATCCCCGGCTCAGTCGGCGACCGGGCCGGACGGCGGAGCGGCCTGGACGCGGACCACCAGCGCATACGCACCCACGCCGAGCATCGAGTGCCCCGGGATCGGGCCGCGCGCCGTTTGCAGGGCCTCCACTCGGCCGTCGACCGGGTCGAAGGCGACATCGGTCAACTTGCCGATCTCCTCGCCGTGTTCGGTCAGCACGCGCTTGCCCACGAGGCCCCGCTGCGCCTCGGCGTCGACCGGGCCGAGCCGTGCGGTGCGGGCCGTATGGACCATGACGGCGTCCGGCCCGACCGCCTGGATGTCCTGCCACGCGACGGTTCCGCCGCCGCCGTCCCGGGCACCCCGCAGCCGGATCGCGACGATCTGGGCAGCGGCCGGGTCGATCACCAACTCCTCGACCGTACCGACCTGTTGGGCGTCCTCGACGTTGATCACCGAGCGGCCGAGTGTCTGACTGAGCAGCATCACAGCGTCTTCCCCTCCCCCGGCGCCGAGCCCGCGGTGGGTCCGCGCAGGAGTTCCTCGGCCAGGGCGCCGAGGTCCTCCGTGAACCGTCCGGCGGTGTGACCCGGCACGACGAGCGTGTCGCCGGTCATGGAGAGCCGGCCCTGTGCCGGCAGGTACACCTTGCGGCCCTTCTTGCCGAGCGCATCGGTGGTGGTGAGGTGGACGCCGACGACCCGCCCGTCCGCGCCGCCCTCGATCACCACGTCCAGGACCGTGCCGACTTCCAGTCCGCCGTCGGTGAGTACCCGCGCGCCCCGGACCTGACCGTGCCCGGCCTCGCTCCTGGCCACCACGGCGGCCCGGTCCTCCAGTACGTCGGTCGAGGGGATCATCACGGCGTCCGGCCCCAGGAAGTGCACCCCCGACCAGGGGAGGCTCTGCTTCAGGGGACCGGCGAGCAGACCGCGTCCGGCCAGTGTGAAGCCGGTGATCCGAGCGCCCGCCGCATCGAAGACGGTGTCCTTGACCTGGCCCACGGCCTCACCGCCGAGCGTGACCACAGGGCGTTTCGCCAGCTCGCCGGCCAGCATCAGTACGTTCATCGACCCCTCCTGGACCCGGAACGCCGGCCCCGGCGCACCACGATCACCCCGCCGCGCCGGCGCCGGGCCTGCGTGCCCAGTACCAGCCCGCCCAGCGCGAGCACCACGACCAGCGCGGCGATCAACCATGCCCACCAGACCACAACCCGCCACCTCCCCGAACTCCTCGTCATCTCATGCCTGTCGGATACCCCGTACCGGGCCGGCGAAGAGCGCGGGGACGTTGCAGATCATCGGCCACCGCGTGGGGGGACAGGTCGGCCGCCGCGAGGTGGGGCGCCCGGGGAGGATCGGGCGGCTCAGGTGTGCCAGAGTTCCCAGGGAGCGGGGCCCGTGCCGTCGTTCCAGGCGCGCAGGAGGTCGCCGTCGAAGCAGAGGATGGCGCACTGGGCGGCGTACTCCAGGGCCGGATCCGTGAATTCGCTGGTGGTGACCACGACGGCGAGTTCGGCGTCGTGCACCGCGTAGCAGGTGCCGCCGAAGCGCTGGAGATCCTGCGAGCCCACCTTGTGACCCGCCGAGTAGCACTTGCACTGGATGACGAGCCGGCGCCCGTCCGGGGCCGTGGCCACCACGTCCGCGCCGAGGTCACCCGCGCCGCCCACCACCTGGACGTCCGTGCAGCCGTCGCGGCGGCACAGGTCGGACACGGCGTCCTCGAAGGCCAGCGGGTCGATGCCGGCGGAGTCCACGGCTTCCGGGGCGCCGACCTCGGGCGGCAGAACGGGGTCCGCGACCACCGGGCCCGACGGCACGGCGGCTTCGAGCGTTGCTCTACGAGCCGCCCGCCGCAGCCACTTGCTGCGCACCGCGGCGGCCACCAGGAACATGAAGGCGAGCATGGCCAGCACGGTGCCGACCGGATGCGAGTGCGGGCGTACCGCCGACTTGAACGTCACGGCGACGCCCCAGATCACGAGCGCCACCAGACCAAAACCCAGCGCCGTGCTCCGCAGGCTGAACTTCTGGTGGCGCCGCCGTATGACGGCCGTTTCACGGCGGATGGGCATCGTCATCGGTGGTCTCCTTATGACATGGCGCCGGCCCTGAGGCTCGGGTCGCGCGGGTCGGTGATCTTGCCCGGAGCAAGATCACTCCCACATCTGCCCCACCCCGTCCGATCCACGCGGCGGGCCCGCTGCCGGCCTCGACTCCGCCTCGCGGCACGCTTCATGACGCCGCGTCCACCACCGCGAACGGCTGCGGCCGGGTCCGCGTGCCCCAGCGGGCGAGGGCGGGACCGGCCGCGCCCAGCGCCGCGAAGAACAGCGCGAGCAGCAGCCAGCCCGTCGCGCCGAGGCCGAGCACCACCGTGGTGAGGATGGCCGGGGCAAGGGCCTGGCCCGCGCTGAAACCGAGGCCGAGGAGCCCCTGGTACTGACCCTGCGCATGGTCGGGGGCAAGGCCGAAGCCCAGGGCGAAACCGGCCGAGGACTCCCAGACCTCCCCCAGGCTGTGGACGAAGACCGCCGCCAGGACCAGGCCCGCGGTGGCCCAGACCGGGGTGTAGGCGGCGAGCGCCATCATCGGGCAGCTGACCAGGAAGAGCAGCCCGGCGACGCGGAACGCCCTGCCGCCGTCGTGCGGGGTCTCGATGCGGGAGCCGATCCTGGTCTGGAGCAGCACGCAGAAGGCCGAGTTCACGGCGAACAGCGCGGCCACCGTCCAGCGCGGCGCCTCGGTGTGTTCGGCGATCCAGATCGGCAGGAGCAGGGAGACGACGGGGTATTGCAGCCCCATGGCCCCGTAGAGAGCGGTGAAGACGAGGTACGGGCGGTCGGTGAAGGCGAGCCGGCGGCGCTCCCGCGGCGGGGCGGGCAGTACCGGATAGCGGGGCAGCAGGAGAAGCAGCATCCCGCACAGGGCGAAGCTCGCCGCATTGCCGAGGATCAGGGCGACATAGGCCTCACGGGTGCCCGCGGCCAGCGCCAGGCCCGCACCCACCGTGCCGAGCACGACTCCGAGGTTGACGAAGGTGCGCAGCTTCGCGCGGAAATGGGCCGGCCGTTCACCCCCGACCCGGGCCACCAGGGCGCCCCAGGCCGCTCCGCCGACCGCCGCGGCGATCTGGTCGACCGTCGCGATGACCGTCAGCAGGGTCCAGCTCTCGACGAGGACCAGGGTCGCCATCGACACCGCTTGGACCAGGAGGGCCAGCATCATGTTCGTTCGCGCACCGCGCCGGTCGGCGAAGTGCCCTCCGGGTATCCCCGCGCACAGGCCGATCACTCCGGCGACGGTGAGCGCGGCGCCCACCTGTACGGCCGGCAGGCCCACGATCAAGGTGAAGTAGAGCGCCGACGCGGCGTTGAAGAGACCGTTGCCGACCCGGTTGACGAAACTGGCGGCGATCAGCACGCGCTCCGGCCCGCTGTCCCCCACCATGCTGCCGATCCGGCCCGCGAAGCTCCCCTTGATCATGGCCCGTACGCTAACAGCGGCCGCGGAAGCCGCCGCGTCCGCATCGAGCACGGGGTGCGGCGTCAGGCGGCCCGCGCCGAACACGAGGGTGTGCGAGGCGCCTGTCAGCACCTTCGCTTATCAGCACCTCGCCGACCCCACCACCCGACGGGGCCCGGTGCGCCGATGATGCTCGTGTACGGGTACAACCGGGCGGTCGGCCGTTTGGCTGCGCGGCGCGGGGGTTAACCGGATGCCATGGGATTCCTGTCAGCGAAGCGGGTGTCAGCCGGGGTGGACCCCTCGGGCCGAGACGACGGAGCCGGGCGCGGCGCTCCGGCAGCCGCCCTGCTCGACGCGCTGGACGCGCTCGGCGGGGCGAAGCAGCTGGACAGGATCGCGCGCCCGCTGCGCAAGGCGATTCGCGCGCTGCCGCTCGGCCCGTACCGGGCCGTCCTCCAGGGGCGGCCCATCGGCCATCCGCTGCACCCCGTCCTCGTGCAGGTGCCGATCGGCGCGTGGACGTCCGCGGCGGTACTCGACCTTGTGCCCGGCGGGGGCCGCAACGCCCGGCTCCTGGTGGGCCTGGGCGTCGTCTCCGCCGTGCCGGCCGCATGGGCGGGTTGGGTGGACTGGGCGGAGCAGCCCGAGCGGCAACTGCGTACGGGCCTCGTGCACGCCGCGTCGAACGGCGTGGCCATCGGCCTGTACGCCGGTTCCTGGGTCGTTCGGGGCCGGGGCAAGCCGGTGGTGGGGCGGCTTCTCGCATTCGCCGGCCTCGGCGTGGCCGGCGTCGGCGGAATGATCGGAGGCCATCTCGCCTTCCGGCAGGCGGCCGGCTCCAACAAGACCGAACCGGTCGACCACCTGGTGGCGCCGGGATGGCACCCCGTGGGCAGCGCCTCGGAGTTCACCGAGGGGCAGGGGGTGCGGCGCATGCTGGGGGAGGTCCCGCTGCTCGTGGTGCGGGAGCCGCACGGAGAGTTCCACGTCCTGGTCGACCGGTGCAGCCATATGGCGGGCCCGCTCTCGCAGGGCAAGGTGGCCGACGGATGTGTCGAGTGCCCGTGGCACGGCAGCGCCTTCCGCCTGACGGACGGTCAGAACATCGCAGGCCCCGCGACCGCGCCCCAACCCGTCTTCGAAACCCGGCTCACGGAGACCGGCACGCTGGAAGTACGACTCCCCGACGCCGTCCGAGCCCGCACGTCCGGACCCGGAACACCTGGAGCAGTGGCGTCGATGCCACCGCGGATCGAAGGCGATTGAAGGGGGTTGAAGGGGGTTGAAGGGGGTTGGGGCATCCAGGTCCAGCTCAGGTCAGTTTTAAGCAAGGCGCAGGTAAAGGATATGATCTTTTGGTAACGGCCCCGGTCCCCCGGGGTCGTCTCCCATTTTCGAGAGCGAATACATTTCATGAGCGACCAGTCCCCCAACGCGTACGGAACTCCGCAGCCCGGCGGGATGCCGCCTGCGCCGACTCCGTACGGCTACGACCCCTACGGCCGTCCGTACTCGGACAAGTCGAAGATCGTGGCGGGCGTCCTCCAGCTGTTCCTGGGCACCTTCGGCATCGGCCGCTTCTACACCAAGCACTTCGGCATGGCCATCGCCCAACTGCTCACCTGCGGCGGCCTGGGTGTCTGGGCGCTGATCGACGGGATCCTGCTCCTCGTCAGCGACGGCAAGACGGACGCGGACGGCCGCGTGCTGCGTGGCTGAACTCCCGCACCACCAGGCGGCGCCCGGGGAGATCCTCCCCGGGCGCCGCCCGCGTCTGCCCTCCGCCGTGCCGCCCATCGCGGCCGGCCTCGCCGCGGCCGCGGGCCTGTTCTACCTCTACGGGCACAGCCCCTTCGACGCAGCGCAGCTCCTCCCCCGCTGCCCCTTCCACTGGGCGACCGGCCTCAACTGCCCTGCGTGCGGCGGTAGTCGGATGACGTACGCCCTGCTGCACGGCGATCTGCCGACCGCTCTGCGCGCCAACCCCGCGCTGTGCGCGGCCGCCCCCCTCGCGGCCTGCCTCTACGGCCGTTGGGCCGTCGCGGGCGTGCGGGGCCGGCGGTACCGGCTGTCGCTCGGCCGCCGCGGCGTCGCCCTCATTCTCGGCACGGCGCTCGGCTGGACGGTCGTCCGCAACATCGTGGGCTGCTGAATCCCTTTCCCCGCGCGGGACTTGGCCCTTGACCCTCACGTGGCGTCAGGCCATGACCGACGCCCTCGGCGGCCGGATGCCTATCTGGAGGACCATGTGCGCCGTGCGATGTCGGTGTGGACGAAGGTCGGCACGGCGGCCGAGGGGCGAGCCGTGCGGAGCCTCGGCGAGGACCTGGATTCGGGCCGTTGGGCCGAGCGCAACAGCGATCTCGTCGATCTCGACGCGGCGGATCTCGGCCTCCGCCTGCTCACGGCGTGAGCGCGGGCAGGATGGGTGCCGCGCCTGCATGCGTCAGGGCGTGACCGCGGCGCGCTTCGAGAGGTCGAGGGTGAAGGCCACACGGTCGAGGCCGGGGCCGCCGTGGTCCGGCCTCGTCCCGCACGGCGAGCACACGGGGATGATCTTCCTCGGCAGGGCGCCGGGCGGTCAGGCCGATGGGCAGATCATTGATCATCCAGCCAGTACTCGGTTCCGCGGATCGCTGCCGCGCTGTGCCCGATCGACCACGCCGATCGTCAGCGGCGCTCCAACAGGCCCCGTACGTAAGCCGCTTGGCCGGTGTGCTGGAGGCAGTCGGAGATGACGCTGATCAGTCGGACGCCCAGGGTGACATGCGGCGTCCACCGCTCGTCGACGACGCGGTCGAGCGCCGCGTCGTCGATGTCGCGGACGAATGCCAGAGTCTGCTCGTGCACGGCGTCGTAGTACCCGGCCAGCCGGTCGGCGGAGATGCCGCGGACCGACGCCACCTGTTTGGCCGAGTGCCCGTACCCGGTCTCCTCCTCGGCCAGGGGCAGATCGAACCGCTCCGCCCAGCCGCCGGTGGTCCACACCTGGTCCCGGCCCGCCGCGTCGGCCACATGGTCGTCCTGGACACGGGTGAGGTGCCAGATCAGCCAGACGATCGAATTCGCCCCGTCGTCCGGCCGGAACGCCAGGTCCTCCGGCGTGAGCCCCTCGACGACGGAGTGCACTTGCTCCTGGACGCGCCCGAAGGCGTCCGTCAAAACCTCGGCAGTGTTCATGCGACCATAGTCGCCCATACGTCCCGCGCCCCGCGTGATACATACCGCCGCACGGCCGGAACGGCGGGCCCGCCCGGCCGTACGCCATCGAGCGGCCACTGCCGCTCCGCTGCGCTGGACGGCATACTGAGGGCCGTGCGAGTAGCGATCATGACGGTCGGTTCACGAGGCGATGTCGCTCCCTACACCGGACTCGCGGACGGGCTGGTCCGGGCGGGACACGATGTCACGCTGGTGACCCACGCCCGGTTCGAGCCACTGCTCGCGCGGTCGGCCGTCCGGTTCCACCCGATCCCCATCGATCCGCACGCCGAACTGCACGGTGCGCGAGGCCGTTCGCTGCACCGCAGCAGGACGGGGCCCGGCAAGCTCGTCCGGGTGCTGGGAATGGCGAGATCGCTGGCCGACGAGATGGCGGACGACCTGCTGCGGGCGGCGCAGGCCAGCGACATCCTGCTCCTCGCCGGTTCCGTGGCCCCGCTGGGCTTTGCCATCGCCGACGGCCTCGGTCTGCCCAGCATCGGGCTCAACCTTCAGCCCCTCCATCCGACCGGGGCCTTCGTCCCGCCGATGGCCGGTGTCGGATCATGGGGCGCACCGGCCAACAGGGCGGCCGGACACGGCATGCACCTCGCCCTGGCGCATGTGTACGCGCCGGCCGCACAGCGAGTACGGCGCCGGCTCGGCGGCACCTCGCACGGGCCCTGGGCGCAGCATCGGGAACGTGAACGCGGCCACTGGCCCGTGCTGCACGGCTACAGCCCGCTCGTCGTACCGCGCCCCAGCGACTGGCGCACGGGCCTGGAGGTGACGGGCTACTGGTGGCCCCGCGTCCCGGATCCTCAACTACCGGACAGATTGCGCGACTTCATCGCAGCCGGGCCCGCCCCGGTGTTCATCGGGCTGGGCAGCGCCACCGTGCCCGACCCGGCCCGGGTGTCGGGCCAGATCGTCCGCGCGCTGCGGGCGGCCGGACTGCGGGGCATCCTCCAAGAAGGCTGGGCCGGACTGCGCGGACACGGCGACGACATCATCACCGTCGCAGACGTTCCGCACAGCGTGCTGTTCCCCCACCTGGCGGCGGTCGTCCACCACGCGGGGGCCGGGACCACCGGCGCGGGGCTGCGCGCGGGGATCCCGGCGGTGCCGGTGCCGGTCCAGTTCGACGCCGGGTTCTGGGCCGACCGCCTGGTCCGCCTCGGCGTGGCGCCCCGCGCCGTTCCGCTGCGCCGGCTGACGGCCGACAGCCTGGCGACGGCGCTCCAGGAGGCCACCGCCGAGCCGCGCTACCGCCGGCACGCCCGGGCCCTGGCGGCGCGCCTGGCCGCGGAAGACGGCGTCCCGCCGGTCCTGGATGCCATCACTAGGAGTCGTTGCCGCCGGTGACCAGGACGAGGCCGTCCGGGCTGAACGCCACCGTCGGGACGGGGCCGGAGTGGGCGGTGAGGACGGTGGGCAGCTGATCGCCGTGCAGGTCCCACAGCAGGACCTTCCCGTCCGCGGCACCCGCCGCCGGTCGGCGGCCGTCCGCGGCGAAGGCGAGCGTGTAGAGCCGTGAGCCGGGCCCCGGCAGGCGCTTCACCCTGCCCGGGCGGGATCGCTCAAGTACCATATCCCGAAGGACCGTTGGGCCAGAACTACAGCAGATGGCCGCCGGGTCCGAAGCGGGTGCCGCCCGCTTCCTCGGCCCGGGGGGGGAACCCGGAATCAACCGTGCCGGGCCCGGCACCCCGGGTGCCGGGCCGGGCGCGATCAGACGTGGTCGCCCTGCCCTGCGGCCGCTACAGCACGCCCGCGTCCCGAGCCACCCACAGCGAGGGGATGAACGGGCGGTAGCCCAGTTCGTGCCGGATCCTGGTCGTGGACATCACTCCGCTCCAGGGGTCCGGGGCCTCCTTGTCGTAGACCTCGGGCGGCACGGGCAGACCGTGGAACTGGAAGAGGTCCACCGTGGTGACCGGTGCGTCGTCGGCGATGTTGTAGACGCCGTGCGCGCCGGGTGCGTACAGCAGCCGCCGCAGGCCCTGGGCCACGTCGATGTGGTGGCCCATGTGCAGGCGCTGCATGGCCGGCCAGTCGGGTGCCCAGCGCAGCGCCACGGACAGGTGGGGGTCGCCGTCGCCGTAGACGAAGGGCAGTCGTGCGATCCGGAGGTCGTCGAGCCCGTCCAGTGCGCCGAGCGCTCGCTCCGCCTCTTCCTTCGACTCGGGGTAGGCACCCCAGAAGTGGCCGCCCGGCTCGGTCTCATCGCTCTCGACCAGCGCCCTGCCGCGCCCCCTGCCGTAGACGAGCCCGGTGCTGACCTGCACGAACCGGCGTACGCCCGCGGCGACGGCGGCCCGGCCGAGTTCGACGGCCGCGTCCCGGTTGACCGCGCGGGCCTCCTCGTCCGGCACTCCGCGGAACGCGGCGGCCGCGTTCACCACCGCGTCCACGCCGTCCGTGGCCTTGCCGAGCGCGTCCGTGTCCCGCAGATCGCCGACGACCACTTGGGCGCCGAGTTCCGCGAACCGCTCGCCGCGCGCGCTGTCCCGCACCAGCACCCGCACCTCGTCACCGGGTGCCGCGTTCGCCAGCAGCCGCGGCACGAACCGGCTCCCGACCTGGCCCGTAGCGCCTGTCACCAAGGTCAGCATGGCCGCCTCCTCGTTGTCGTAACCATGGCCCCAGCGTGCGGGCAGATCGGACACGGCGGGAGAGACGCGCCGGTCCAGGGACCGGCGCTCCCTGGATACGAGCCGGGATCCGAGGGACCCTGACGGGGTGGACCGAATGGAACTGGCCGACTTCCTGCGGCGCTCCCGCACCCGGCTGACCCCCTCCGACGTGGGTCTGAGCGCGGGCCCACGGCGGCGCACCCCGGGGCTGCGCCGCGAGGAGGTGGCGCAGCTCGCCGGGATGTCGACGGACTACTACACCCGGCTCGAACAGCGCCGCGGCTCCCACCCGTCGCGGCAGATGCTCACCGCGCTCGCCCGCGCCCTGCGGCTCACGGATGTCGAGCGCGACCACCTGTTCCACCTGGCGGGCGAGGAGCCGCCGCGCCCCTGCGGTTCCTCGGGGCACGTGCGCCCCGGTCTCCTGCTGATCCTCGACCGGCTGACCGATCTGCCCGCGTCGGTGCTGAGCGACTGGGGCGAGGTGCTCGCGCAGAACACGATGGCGGTGGCCCTCAGCGGAGACAACACGGGGAGCAATCTGATCCGGCGCTGGTTCACGGACCCGGGCACCCGTGCCCTGTTTCCGCCCGAGAACCACGAGCAGCATGCCCGCTCGCACGTGGCGAGCCTGCGTGCGGTCACCGCCGCGCGCCCCGACGATCCGGGCCCCGCCGCGCTCGTCGATGAACTGCGGGCCACCTCGTGCGAGTTCGAGGCCTACTGGCAGTCGCACGATGTCGTCGTGCGTCGCCCGTCGCCGAAGCGGTTCCTCCATCCCGTGGTGGGCACCCTCGATCTCGACTGCGAGGTACTGCTCAGCGATGGCCACAGCCAGCAGCTCGTCGTGCACTCGGCACGGCCGGGCACGGACAGCCGTCAGCGCCTCGAACTGCTGCGGGTGGTAGGACTCCAGGATCTCACCTCCAGCTCATAGTTGACGTTGCGTCAGATCACCGAGGTGCGGCGTTCGGCCCCTCGGTTTTACCACCACACTCCCAACCGGCAACGGTCTAGTATCAGCCTCATCGCTATAGTATTTTATTTGCATCCACACGATAGCGACTCTTGAGCGGCGGCTGCGGCAGCCGGATGGGCGGGGCGACGTTGGCTGATCAACTGACGCATCGGGACGGGCCATTGACCCCGACGCGGGGACGGGTCCTGGTGACCACCGGGTGGTTGGGGCCCGGGGACGAGGTGGACCGCTACCTGACCGGGGCGGGGCTCCAGGTCGTGCACGGTTCCATCCGCGAGCGGGAGCGCCGGGGGCGGACCCTGTCGGACGTGGTGGGCTCCGTGGACGCGATCGTCGCGGGGACCGAGCACATCGGCAGGGAGGTCTTCGAGGCGGCGCCGCGGCTTCGGGTGATAGGCCGCACGGGCGTCGGCCACGACAACGTCGACGTGGTGGCGGCCACCGCGCACGGTGTGGCGGTGTGCCCGACCCCCGGCGTCAACCGGCAGTCCGTCGCCGAGCACACCATGGGGCTGCTCCTCGGCCTGGCCCGCGGGATTCCACAGAACGTCGCGTCCGTTCGCGCGGGCCGCTGGGAGCAGCCCAGCGGGCGGGAGTTGGCGGGCGCGACGCTCGGCGTCGTCGGCCTCGGCGCGATAGGGCGCCTCGTGGCCGGCCTCGCGCAGGCCTTCGGCATGCGGGTCGTCGCACACGACCCCGCCATCGACCGCGCGTACGCGGCCGAGCACGACATCGGCGTACGCGAACTGCCGCGCCTGCTCAACGAGTCCGACTTCGTCAGCCTGCATCTGTTCCTCAGTCCCGGAACCCGTCACCTGCTGGACGCAAACGCGTTCGCCCTGATGAAGCCAGGCGCCTTCGTCATCAACACGGCGCGCGGAGGCATCGTCGACGAGGACGCCCTGGCCGACGCGCTCGCCTCCGGTCGGCTCGGGGGCGCCGCCATGGACACCGTGGGGACCGAACCCCTGCCACCGGACAGCCCGTTGCGCTCCTTCGACAACGTCCTGGTGACCGCGCACATCGGCGCCGCCACCGAGGAGTCACGGGCCCGTTCGGGCCTGATGGCCGCTCGCTCGGTGCTGACCGTGCTGCGGGGCGGCCGTGCCGAGCACACCGTCAATCCCGAGTACGCCATGCTCCGGGACCGGGCCCGCCCGCACGGGGCGGCGCGGCGATGACGACGTGGCGCTGGGCCGCGAACCTCAAGTGGCTCTTCACCGAGCTGGACTTCGACGCCCGCTTCGAGGCGGCCGCGGCGGCCGGTTTCGCGGGGGTGGAGTTCCCGTCCCCCTACGGCCGCTCCCCCGGTGTACTGCGCCGGCGGCTACGCGACGCGGGACTGACCCAGGTGCTGATCAACACACCCATGGGTGAGCCCGGCACACCGACCCGTTCGGGACTCGCCTGCATCCCGGGTCGCGAGGGCGAGTTCCGGACCGGGATCGAGCGCGGCCTGGAGTACGCGACCGGGCTGGACTGCGGCCTGTTGCACGTCGTCGGCGGCATCGTGCCCGACGAGGTGAGTCGTGACCGGGCGTTCGCGCGGTATGTCACCAATATCGGCTGGGCCGCGGAGCGGGCGCGCGGGACGGGGGTCCGGCTCGTCCTTGAAGCGCAGAACAAGCGCGACTGCCCCGGGTTCGTCCTGGAGTCCCAGGAGCAGGCGGCCGCGGTCGCGGAGGCGGTCGGCGACGAACAGGTCGGCCTGCTGCTCGACTTCTACCATCTCCAGATCGACCAGGGCGATCTCATCAGCACCTACCGGCGCCTCCAGAGCCGGGTGCGACACCTCCAACTCGCGGACGCCCCAGGGCGCCACGAACCCGGGACGGGTGAGATCGGCTGGCGCGCCCTGCTGCGGGCCGTCGCCGACTCCGGTTACCGGGGCTGGATCGGCTGCGAGTACGCCCCGGCCGGCGAGACCGTGGCGGGCCTGGACTGGATGCGGCGCGTCGAGGAGGTGGCAGCGTGACGGGTCCCCGGATCGCCCTGATCAGCGCCGTGCCCGCGGCGATGGCACCTGCCGCCGACGCACTGCGCACGGGCTTCCCCGAGGCACAGGTGTGGCACCTGCTGGACGACCGGCTGCTGTCCGACGCGGCGGACGCCGGTGGTCCGACCGCGCCGCTGCGGGCCCGGATGCGGCGCCTCATCGAGCACGCGGTGGCGGGGGGCGCCGATGCCGTACTCCTGACCTGCTCGCTCTACGGGGTCGTGGCGCAGGAGCTGGACGAGGAGGGTGCCGAGGCGGTTCCGGTACTGGCTCCGGACGCGGCGGCCTTCGAGCGGCTGGCGGCGGGCGGGTACCAACGCGTCCTGGTGATCGCCTCGTTGGACGCGGCACTGCGGGATTCCAGTGACCGGCTTCGCACCGCTCTGGCTCAGCACGGACCGGCGGCGGGCGGCGTCGAGGTGTCGGGGGTCGTCGTGCCCGGAGCCCTCGCGGCGGCGGGGGACGCGCTGGTAGCAGTGCTGGCCGGGGCAGCGTGCGAGCCGGCCGCCCCGGTGGACGCGGTCTTCCTGGCCCAGTATTCGCTGGCTCCGGCGGCCTCAGGGCTCGCGATGGCGTTGGGGGTGCCGGTGGTGTCCGGGCCGACGAGTGCCGCCCACGCATTGCGCGCCGCACTCCTGAAGGACGCCTGAAGCGACCGCACGCCGCGAAGGCGCCTGAGCGACCCGTACGCGGGCCACGCCGCACCACGTCACACACCCGGCACACCTCCGTGCCCCGACTGCTCCCCGGCACGCCCGCGCCCCCGTCTTTGGGCGGTCCCGCCCCGCGAGCCGCTCGCTGGTCAACTCCCTTGCAAACAGAGAGGTTTGGCGTGGCTCCCTCATCCGACGTCGGTCTACTGGTCACCGGCTTCGCCGGCATCGTCATCGTGGTTCTGCTCATCACGACACCGCTGAAGGTCCATCCCTTCCTGGCACTGGTGATCGGCGCCCTGGGCATCGGTCTCGTCGCCGGCGAGGCGCCGTTGGCCGTCGTCAAGTCCGTCACCACGGGGGCCGGCGGCACCCTGGGACAGACGGGCCTGATCCTGGTCCTCGGCACCGTGCTCGGCACCGTACTCGCCGAGTCGGGAGCCATTGGGCGGCTGGCCACCGTGCTGACCCGGGGCCGCTCGCTGCGCACCATCCCGTGGATGGTGAGCCTGCTCGCCCTGATCGTGGCGCTCCCCCTCTTCTTCGAGGTCGCCCTGGCGGTGCTGCTTCCCCTCCTGTTCAGCATCGCGAGGGAGGTCGAGACCTCGCTCCTGGACAGTGCGGGCCGCGACGCCAAGGGCAGGAGGACCTCGCCCTATCTGCTCGTGGGCGTTCCGGCCCTCGGCACCGTCGCCTCGGTGCACGCACTGGTGCCGCCCCATCCGGGCCCGACCGCCGCGGCGACGGCCGTCCACGCCGATGTGGGAACCGTCATCGCGTACGGACTGCCCATCGCCGTCATCACGATGGTGGTCTCCGGACAGTTCCTCGCCGGTCCGATCGCCCGCCGGATGTTTCCGGTGCCACCGCCCAGACTGGTGGAGCAGTTCGCGCTCAAGGCGGCCGACGACCGAACACCCCCGGGCATCACCCTGTCGGTCGTGCCCGTAGTGCTGCCGCTGGTCCTGGTGGTGGGCCAGTCGGTGGTCACGGTCCGCGGCTGGCACGGGAGTTGGGCCGCCGTCCTCGGATTCGTCGGCCAGCCGGTGGTCGCCCTGCTGATCGCCGTGCTCCTCGCCGTCGTGGGGCTCGGCCGGGCCCGGGGGGTACACGGGCAGCGGCTGAAGGGCCAGGTCGACGACAGCATCGCGGCGATCGCCCCGATCCTGCTCATCATCGGCGGGGGCGGCGCCCTGAGCGGCGTCATGGTGGATTCCGGGATCGGCAAGGCGATCGCCCATCTCACCCACGGCCTGGGCATCTCGCCGCTGATCCTGGCCTGGGTGATCGCGGCCCTGATCCGGCTCTCGGTCGGCTCGGCGACGGTCGCCATCATCACCGCGTCCGGCATCGTCGCGCCCATCATGGCCGACAGCCCGGGACTCCACCCGGCACTCGTCGTCCTCGCCCTCGGCTGCGGCTCGATCATCTTCCCGCACATCAACAACGCGGCGTCCTGGCAGGTCAAGGAGAGCTTCGGCATGTCTCTGAGAGACATGTTCCAGAGCTTCACGGTGATCGAGACGACGGTGTCCGTGCTCGGCCTCGGCTGCGTACTGGCCGCGTCCGCCCTCATCTAGGGCCTGTCCGACCCGATCCAGGGCCTGTCCGGCCCGACCCGACGGAAGGAACGAATCAACATGATCGGCGTGATCGCCGACGACGTCACCGGCGGCACCGACGTCGCGGCCGCCCTGCGACGTCAGGGCCTGCGCACCCAGCTCTGCTTCGGCCTGCCCGCCGGGCTCCCGGCGCACTACCCCGCCGACGCCACGGTGGTCGCGCTCAAGACGCGAACTGCACCTGTGGCGGCGGCGGTTGAAGAGAGCCGGGCCGCCGCCCAGTGGCTCACCCGTTCCGGAGCCGGGCAGCTGTACTTCAAGTACTGTTCCACCTTCGACTCCACCGACCGGGGCAACATCGGCCCGGTCCTGGACGCGCTCGGCGAGGTGGCCGATGGCCACCCCGTCGTCACCACGCCGAGCTCCCCCGAACACGGGCGCACCCAGTACCAGGGGTACCTCTTCGTCGACGGCACCCTGCTGTCCGAGTCCCCCATGCGGCACCATCCCCTCACGCCGATGCGGGACTCCTATCTCCCCCGGCTCCTCGATGCCCAGTCGGCACACCCCGGCTGCGCGGTTCTCGACCACTCCATCGTCTCGGGCGGGGCCGGCCGCATCACGGCCGCTCTTCGCCAACACGCGGGCCGGACAAGGTACTTGCTCGCGGACGCGCTCACCGGAGCCGACCTGTACGCAATCGCCCGGGCCGGCGCCGGACTGCCGCTGCTCGCGGGGGCGGCCGGCCTTGCCGGAGCGCTCGCCAGGGTGCACGCCGAGCGGAGCCCCTCCGTCCGGGACGGCCTGGCGGCTCTGCCGCCCCTCCCGGGCGGGCCCGCGGTCGCTCTGGCCGGCAGCTGCTCCCGACGCACTCTGGAGCAGATCGACGCCATGCGCTCGGCCGGCCGCCCCGTCCACCCGCTCGACCCCCTGGCCGACCAGGACCCCGGCCGACTCGCCGAGCGCGCGCTTGCCTGGTACGACGGGCTCGGCGCCGCCAAGTCGGCCGCGGGAGCGCTGATCCACTCCTCGATGCCACCCCCGGCACTGCGTACCGTCCAGGACGCGCTCGGCGCGGACCGGGCCGCTTCGATCCTGGAGACCGCGCTCGGCCGCATCGCCACGGGGCTGGCCGCACGTGGGGTGACCCGGCTCGTCGTCGCCGGAGGGGAGACGTCCGGCGCGGTCGTCACAGCACTCGGCATCGAGGGCGGCCAGGTCGGCGCGGAGGCGGCCCGAGGGGTCCCGTGGATCCACACCCCGGCCGGCCTGGACGTCCTCCTGAAGTCGGGAAACTTCGGCGCACCGGACTTGCTGCTCACCGCCACGGCCACCGCTGCGAGGAGCCCGGCATGACCTCCCCCGAGCGGATCGCCGCGGGCGAGGACATCGTGCGGACCGCACGTTCGCTGTTCTCCCGCCGCCTCACCCACGGCCGCACCGGCAATCTGTCCGTACGCGTCCGGCAGGGCATCCTGGTGACCCCCACCGGATCGAGCCTCGGCACGGTCACCGTGGAGCAACTCTCCCTGGTCGACGCCCGGGGCCGGCATCTCGACGGCCCGCCGCCCTCCAAGGAGGCCGCGCTGCACGCCGCGGTGCTGCGCGCCCGTCCCCGCGCACGGGCCGTCGTGCACACCCACTCCACCCACGCGGCAGCCGTCTCCTGTCTCGCCGGGCTCGACCCCGACAACGCGCTGCCGCCCCTGACCGCTTACTTCGCCATGCGCGTCGGACGTCTTCCGCTGCTGCCGTACTACGCACCGGGCGACCGGCGCCTGGCCCGGGCGGCGGAGGAGGCGGCCAGGCTCGGGCCTGCCGTCCTGCTGCGCAATCACGGACCCCTCGTCGCGGGAACCTCCCTGGCCACCGCCCTCGACGCGCTGGAGGAACTGGAGGAGACGGCCCGCCTCTTCCTGCTGTTGAAAGGCATGCCGACCCGGCCGCTCACCGACGCCGAACAGGCCGCCCTGACGCCCCCCGCACAGCGCGCGGCTCGACGCTCAGCACCGCCCCCGAGAGAAGGAAGCGAACTCACCGTGCTCGACAGGAACAGTGAAAACCACCCCGGCTCCGCGACAGCGCAGGCGCCTGCGGAGGACGACCCCGCTCAGCACTCCGTCACGCTCTTCAGCGCCCTGGCCGTACGCAAGGCCCTGGACGAGGTCGTGCTGCCCGCCTTCACCCGCAGCACCGGGGTGGCCGTCAACGCCGTGTTCGACCCCACGGCCCAGCTCGTACGCCGGATCGACGCGGGCCAGCCCTTCGACGTGCTGATCGGCGTCACCGACTCCTTCCACCCGCTCGTGCGACGAAGGCTGGTGGCTCCCGATACGCTGACTGCCCTTGCTCGCACGGGAGTTGGGCTCGCCGTGGCGCCCGGAGCGCCGCGCCCGGACATCAGCACGCGGTCCGCACTCGTCGCCACCCTGCGGGCCGCCCGCAGCGTCGCGTACTCGCGGACCGGCGCGAGCGGCCGGTACTTCGCCGGGCTCCTGGACGACCTCGGCATCGCCGATGAGATCAACGCCAGGGCGACCGTCATCGAGAAGGGCTTCGTCGCCGAGGCCGTGGTCGACGGGCGGGCCGACATCGCCGTCCAGCAGCTCAGTGAGCTGCTCTTCGTCCCCCAGGCGGACATCGCGGGACCGCTTCCCGAAGAAGTGCAGCACTACAGCCACCTCTCGGCGATCCTCAACACCGGATCCACCCGCTCCCCCGCCGCACGGGCCCTGCTGGCCCACCTGCGCGGGCCGCTCGCCGCCGAGGCCTACACGGACACCCTGCTCGAACCGACGGCAGAGGGCTGAGCACCCGGCTCCGGCGCTCCCCGGCGCCCCGCCGCCCCGTCCGCGACGGTCTCAGTGGGCGACGGTCTCAGTGGGGTCCGGTCTCAGTGGGCTCCGGATGCCAGGATGCGGTCCTTCGCCTCGGCGAGGTGACGGCGCATCAGCTCCGCCGCGCCTTCCGCGTCCCGGCGCTCCAGGGCGCGGTGGATCAGGCGGTGCTCCTCCGCGGCGTGCGAGGCGCCGGTCCTGCCTCGCTTGCTGAACATCCGGAAGCGCTGCACATGGCCGCCGAGCGCGAGCAGGGCCTGCTCCAGGAAGGGATTGCCGCTCTGCGCCGCGATCAGCCGGTGGAAGGCGTCGTCGGCCCGCCAGTAGTGCTGGAACCCGTCCGTGCGGGTGTCCGCGCTGGACGCCGAGTGGTCCAGCTCATCCACCGCGGCACCCAGCGTTTCCAGGAACTCCGGCGTGGTCCGCAGCCCGGCCTCCAGCGTGAGGGCGGGTTCGAGCACCGCTCGGGCCTCGAAGAGCTTGCCGATCTCACGGTCGCTCAGCGCGTCGGCCACCCGGTAGCCCTTGAGGGCCTCGCGCCGTACCAGACCGGTGTGTTCGAGGCGCGCCAGCGCTTCGCGCAACGGGGTCTGGCTGACGTCGAGTTCACGCGAGAGCGCGCCGATGTTCAACGGCGAGCCCGCGACCCTCTCCCCCGCGATGAACTGTTCGAGCAGCACCTTGTACATGCGGTCTGCGATGGGCTCACGTACCGGACCGGACTTCGTCGACACCATCATCCTCGCGGGCTTCGTACAGGATCGATCTCATTGATGTGGAAAGGACGTGAATCATATACCCGAGATCCTTTCCGCATCGCGGCACGTCGTGGGGTCGGCCGGCGAACACCGCGCGGGCGCCGTCACGGCACCATCCAGCCCAGTACCGAGGTGGATTGGAGCCAGGCGAGGACGCACAGGGCGGTGAGGACGGCCAGGCTCCAGCCGATCACCTTGCGCAGGATGTCTCCCTCGCGGCCGGTCAGCCCCACGGCTCCGGCGGCGATGACGAGGTTCTGCATCGCGGCGGCCTTGCCCTGCACCCCGCCGGTGCTGTTGGTGGCCGCCGCCAGTAGCGGGGAGATGCCGACGTGCTGGGCCGCGGTCACCTGCATCGCGCCGAACAGCGCGTTGGACGAGGTGTCGGAGCCGGTGAGGGCCACCCCGAACCAGCCGAGCAGGCCGGACAGGAGCGCGAAGAGACGGCCCGCCCCGGCCAGCCACACGCCGAGCGACACGGCCATCCCGGACAGGTTCATGACGTAGGAGAGGGCGAGGACGCAGCTGACGGTGAGGGCGGCCCAGCGGATCTGCCGGAGGGCTTCGCCGTAGCAGCGCACCGCGCGGCGCGCGGACACCCGCAGCACGCAGGCGCTGACGACTCCCGTGCAGAGCAGCAGGGTTCCGGCGGCGCCGAGCCAGCCGAAGTCGAAGGTGGCGACCGCGAGCGGGCGACCGCTCGCGCTCACCACACGCAGTCCCGGCCAGGTGAAGGACACGTCCCGGGCGTCGACGAACCGGGCGACGGGGCCGTCGTAGGAGACCAGGGAGAAGAGGAACGTGAGCAGCGCGTACGGAAAGTAGGCGCGGAGCACCTCGCGGCGCGGATCGGCGGGCGGAGCCGGGACGCCGGGCCCGGACGGGGCCGGAGGGGTCATCAGAGGTGCCGCGCCGGCCGGGGCGAGGGCGGGCTCCGGTTCGGCGGGGAGACGGGTCGCGACCGGCACGCGCCCGCGGGCGCCGGGGCCGGCGTCCGCAGGGCGGGCCGGGCGCCGGACGCGCAGCACCACGAGGACCGCGCCGGCCGAGACGAGCGCGGCCACGAGGTCGGTGAGCTGGTAGGCCAGATGGTTGGAGCACAGGTACTGCCCCGCGCCGAAGCCCGCTCCGGCCGCTAGGGCGACCGGCCACAACTCCCGCAGCCCACGGCTGCCGTCGAGGATGAACAGGAGGACGAACGGCACCAGGAACGCGATCACGGCGGACTGCCGGCCCACCATCGCGCCCAGTTCGGTGGCGGGGAACGAGGTCACTTTGGCGAGTGCCTGGATGGGGTTGCCCACCGAACCGAAGGCGGCGGGCGCGGTGTTGGCGAAGGTGGCGATCGCCGCGGCCTTCAGCGGCGGCTGGCCCAGGCCCACCAGGATGACCGAGGTGACGGCGATGGGGGTGCCGAATCCGGAGAGCGACTCGACCATCGCGCCGAAGCAGAAGGCGATGAGGATCGCCTGGACACGAGGGTCGTCGGAGAGCCGGGCGAAGCTCCGGCTGATGACGGCGTCATGCCCGGAGGCGCGCTGGAGGCGGTTGATCCACACGGCGCCGAGCACGATCCACACGATCGGGAAGAGACCAAAGGCGGCGCCCTCGGTCGCGCCGAGGGCGACCTGTCCGGCCGGCATGCCGTAGACGACGACGGCAAGCACGGCGGCGGTGGCGAGCCCGGCGAGGGCCGCCCGGTGCGCCTTGACCCGCAGAACGCCGAGCAGCACGAGCAGCACGATGAGCGGGGTCGCGGCGAGGAGTGCGGTGAGGGCAGGGTGGCCCAAGGGGTCGGTGATCTGGCGGTACACGGAGCTCTCGCTTTCTGCGGCCGGGAAGGAGGTGGCGGCAAGAACGCTCGATCCGTCTGCGGGAGGACACACAGACACGGGCATTGATTCCGTATCGCGGAATAATGCTTCCGATTGGTGTCACAGCTTGAGAGCACCGCGGGGCTCCGTCAAGGGGTCACGTCAACAACTTCCGTCATGAGAGCGGGACTTGTTGTTTCCCAGTGCCCGACCGAGGCGCTCTGCCGCGACCACCACCATGGCCGCGAACCGCTCGCCCGAGGCCGCCGTCATACGGCTGGTCGGCACGTTCACACTCAGGCTCGCCACCGGCAGGCCGTCCATCCCGATCACCGCAGCCGCGACGGCCGACACATCCGCCCGCCACTCACCGCCGTTGGTGGCGTAGCCACGGCGCCGGACCTCGGCGAGTTCAACACGCAGCCGGCGGGGGTCGGTGATCGTGGCGGGCGTGAACCCGGCCAGGTCGTGCGTGAGCCGGCGCTCCCATGCCTCCATCGGGCCGGCCGCGAGGATCGCCTTGCCGTTGGCCGAGGCGTGTACGGGCAGGTCCTGGCCGAGCGGGAGCACGATGCGGACCGGCTGGCTGGTCTCCAGGCGCTCGATGAGGACGACCCGGTCGCCCTCCGGTACGGCGAGGTGGACGGTCTCGCCGCACTCCCGGCGCAGCTCCTCCATCACCGGCACCGCGGCATCCCGCAGCCCCAGTTCACCGGTGGCCCGGCGGCCCACGTAGAGCGCTTTGGCGGTGACCGTCCAACGGGTCGGGGCACCCGCGGCCGGACGGATCCAGCCCGCCTCGTGCAGGGTGAGCAGGCTGCGCTGCACCGAACTCTTGGGCAGTTCCATGGCGCGGGCCAGCTCGGCCACACCGATCGGCTGGCGCTCGGCGATCTCCTCCAGCGCCCGGAGCGCGTTGAGAACGTTCTGCATCCTTGACTCCCCTGGGACGGCGACCCTACCCTCTTGCGTGCCATAGAACGGTACGCTGTGCCGCTGAACGGCACAATCCTGAAAGGGAGTTGGCCGATGCCATCCCGAACAGGCCGTCATTTCCTCCAGATTCCCGGTCCCACCGACATCCCCGACCGTGTGCGGCGCGCCATCGCGGCACCCACCATCGACCACCGCGGACCCGACTTCGCCGAGCTGACGCTGCGTCTGCTGCCAGCCCTTGAAGCGGTGTTCGCCACCAGTGGCCCCGTCGTCATCTACCCCTCATCGGGTACGGGCGCCTGGGAGGCGGCACTGGTCAACACGCTCAGCCCGGGCGACCGCGTGCTCTGCTTCGAGACCGGGCACTTCGCGACGCTCTGGCACCGCATGGCGCGCTCGCTGGGCCTCGACGTCGATCTCGTACCGGGCGACTGGAGACACGGCGCCGACCCCGAGACACTGCGCCTGCGCCTGGCCGCCGACCCGCGGCACACCATCAAGGCCGTCTGTGTCGTGCACAACGAGACGTCCACCGGCGTGACCAGCCGCGTCAAGGAGCTGCGGCACGCCCTCGACGAGGCGGAACATCCCGCCCTGCTCATCGTCGACACCGTCTCCTCGCTCGCCTGCATCGACTACCGGCACGACGAGTGGGGTGTCGACGTCACGGTGGCCGGATCGCAGAAGGGCCTGATGCTGCCCCCGGGCCTCGGATTCAACGCGATCGGTGAACGGGCCCTCGCCGCGGCGAGAACGGCCCGACTGCCGAAGTCCTACTGGGACTGGCAGCCGATGCTCGACGCCAACGAGCACGGCTTCTTCCCCCACACCCCGGCCACCAACCTGCTGTACGGCCTCGACGAAGCCCTGCGCATGCTCCGCGAGGAGGGCCTGCCCGAGGTGTTCGCCCGGCACGCCCGGCATGCCGAGGCCACCCGAACCGCCGTGCGGGGCTGGGGACTTGAAGTGCTGTGCCGGGACGCCCGGGAGTACTCGGGTTCCCTCACCGCCGTACTGCTGCCCGAGGCCCACGACGCCGACAAGGTCCGTGAGGTCGTCCTCGACCGCTTCGACATGTCACTGGGCGCGGGGCTCGGCCGCCTGGCCGGACGGGTCCTGCGCATCGGGCATCTGGGCCACCTCAACGACCTCACGCTGGCCGGCGCCCTGGCCGGCGTGCAGATGGGCCTCCAGCTCTCAGGTGTCCCCGTCTCGACCGCCGGGCTCGACGCCGCACTGGACGTGCTGCGTACGGGCTGACCCGCCCGCACGCGCCCCAAGACCCGAGGAGCACACCCCACCATGCCGGCAGCCGGAGACCGCACACCGCCCCCTTCGCCCCACAGCCCGCCCGACCCCGCGCTCGGCCCCGAACTGGAGGACCGGCTGCGCCGAGTGCTCGACGGCGAGGTCCGATTCGACCACTACACGCGCCGGCTCTTCTCGCGCGACGCCAGCATGTACGCCATCACACCGCTCGGAGTCGCCTTCCCGCGAAACGCGGACGAGGTGCAGGCGGCCGTCCAGGTCGCCGGGGAGCTCGGCGTACCGATCGTGCCGCGCGGGGCCGGCACCAGCCTCGCGGGACAGACCGTCGGGGCCGGCCTGGTGCTCGATCTGTCCCGGCACCTCGACTCGATCGTGGAGATCGACCCCGAGGCGCGCACCGCCGTCGTCGAACCCGGCGTCGTCCAGGACCAGTTGAACCGGGCAGCCGCGCCGCACGGGCTCATGTTCGGCCCCGACACCTCCACCAGCGACCGCGCCACCATCGGCGGCATGATCGGCAACAACTCGGCGGGCAGCGGATCCCTGCGGCACGGCATGACCATCGACCATGTACGCGGCCTCGACGTGGTGCTCTCCGATGCCAGCCGGACCCACTTCGCCCCGCTCGACGAGTCCGAGCGCCTGCGCCGGGCCGCGTCACCCACCCTCGACGGGCTGATACACCGTCAATTACCGCTGCTGATGCAGGAGTACGAGGAGTCCATCCGCGAGAACACGCCGGACTTCTGGCGGCGGGCCTGCGGCTACCGGCTCGAACGGCTCCTGGACCCGGCCACCCGGTTCGACCTCGCCCGGTTCGTGGTCGGCTCCGAGGGCACCCTGGCCATCGTCACCGGCGCACGGGTCGACCTCGTGCCGCGACCGGCCCATACGGTCATCGCCGTGGGCCACTTCAGCTCGGTGGCCCACGCCGTGGCCGCCACCGAGGACGCGCTGGCGTGCGACCCGGCCGCGGTGGAGCTCCTGGACCGCACGATTCTCGATCTGTCGCTCCGGCGGATCGAGTACGCGGCACTCGGGTCGCTGCTCACCGGCGAACCCGGGGCCCTGCTCTTCGTCACGTTCAGCGGTGACGACCGGGACCGGCTGTCCGGCAGCCTCCAGCACCTCACCGCACTGTGGCGGGCCCATCAGCACGGCTATCACACGCTGACCGCCGAGACGCCCCGGGAGCAGCGCGCCCTGCTCACCGTCCGCAAGGCGGGTCTGGGGCTGTTGATGGCCGCGAGCGAGGGCAGTCGGCGCCCCCTCGCCTTCGTCGAGGACACCGCCGTCGATCCCGTGCATCTGGCGGACTACACCCGACGCTTCCAAGCGGTCCTCGACCGGCACGGCCTGACGGCCGGGTTCTACGGGCACTGCTCGGTCGGCTGTCTGCACATCCGCCCCTTCGTGGACCTCACCCAGCCGGCGCAGGTGGCCACCATGCGCGAAGTGGCCGAGGAAGTACGGGACTTGGTGACCGAGTACGGCGGAGTCAACTCCAGCGAGCACGGTGACGGCCTCGCCCGCAGCGAGTTCAACCCCCTGGTCTTCGGGGCGGAGCTGTACGAGGCGATGCGGCGCACCAAGCAGCTCTTCGATCCCCACGGCCTGCTGAACCCCGGGAAGATCGTGGACGCGCCGCCGATGACCGAGCATCTGCGGGACGTTTCCCTGCCGCCCGCCGTGCCGGTGCGCACCCGCCTGGACTTCGAGGTCGTCGGCGGGATGCGCGGCGCGGCGGACCGGTGCATGAACATCGGCCAGTGCCGCAAGAGCGGCACCGGAGCCATGTGCCCCTCCTACATGGCCACCCACGAGGAGGAGCACTCCACCAGGGGCCGGGCGAACGCGCTGGTCACCGCACTGTCCGAGCCGGATCCGCGCCGGGCGCTCGGTGACGAGCGACTGCACGGGATCCTCGACCTGTGTCTGATGTGCAAGGCGTGCAAGAGTGAGTGCCCGCTCGGCGTCGACATGGCCGCCCTCAAGGCCGAGACCCTCTCCCACCACCACGACCTGCACGGCACCCCGTTCCGGAGCCGCCTGTTCGGCGCGATCCGGCTGCTCCAGCGCATCGGTTCGGCGACGGCCCCGCTCTCCAACCTCCCCGGGCGCAGCCGCCCGCTGCGGCGCCTGCTCGAACGCTGGCCCGGCATCACGGCCGCCCGCCCGCTGCCCACGTTCGCCCGCGAGAACCTGGTCCGCTGGTATCGGCGCCGCACCCCTCACCGACACCTTCGTCGCGTCGTCCCCCCGTCCGCCCCCGCCGCTGCCCCGATGGGTGAACTCACCTTCCTGGCGGACTCGTTCACCACGTACACCGAGCCCGGCATCGGCCGGTCCGCCATCGAGCTCCTGGAGTACAGCGGCTGGCGCGTCCGACTCGTACACCAGGGATGCTGCGGCCGCGCGAGCCTGTCCAAGGGCCTCCTCGACGACGCGAAGCGCGCCTCCGCCCGGCTGTCCGAGGCACTCGCCGCGAGCGGCGCACCGGATGCGCCGATCACCGGCTGCGAGCCGTCCTGTCTGATGACCCTGCGGGACGAACACCTCTCCCTCCATCCCGGGTCCGCACGGGCGCGGGCCGTGGCGGGCCGGGTGCGACAGCTCGAAGAGCTTCTCTGCGAGGCCGTCGACAGCGGCCGGCTCCGGCTGCGCGACACGGGCAGGCCCGTCGGGCGACGGCTGCTCTACCAGGGCCACTGCCATCAGAAGGCCGAAGTCGGAACGGCAGCGACGCTGGCGCTGCTGCGCCGGATCCCGGGCGCGGAGGTCGTCGAGCTCGACGCCGGGTGCTGCGGAATGGCGGGCTCCTTCGGCTTCGAGACGGAGCACTACGAGCTGTCCATGAAGGTCGGCGAGGACCGCCTGCTCCCCGCCGTACGGGCCGAGCCCACCGAGACCCTGATCGTCGCGAGCGGCGTCTCCTGCCGCCAGCAGATCCAGCACGGCACCGGCCGCCGGGCCTGGCACCCGGTGGAGCTGATCAGGGCGGTGGCCGAGCCGTCCTGACCGCCGGACGGCACGGACTGCCCCTCCGGGTAATCTGTCTCTCCAGGACAAGTGTCCCACTGAGACATTTCAGGAGTACAGTCGAGGACATGAGCAGCACGGAGGGCCGACGGGTCCGCAAGGTCAAGCAGAGCCGCGAGGCCATGGCGGAAGCCGCCGTGGACCTGGTGCTTGAGCACGGGCTCGACCACGTCACCGTCGAGGCCATCAGTGAACGGGTGGACGTCTCCCGGCGCACGTTCTCGCGCTACTTCTCCGGCAAGGAGGACGCCGTGGTCGATGCGCTGCGCGCCGACTTCGCGCGGATCAACGCGGCCCTCGCCGCGCGCCCCGCCCGGGAGAATCCGCTCACGGCCTACCACCGGGCCCTGCACGACTGGCTCGACGACGAGCAGGCCGCCTGGCACCGCAGGCCCCGCTCGGGCGAGCTGCTGCGACTCCTCCACCAGGAGCCGACCCTGCTCGCCGCCTACGGCCACGTACGGGACGAGGCCGAGGACACCTCGGTGCGGATCATCGCACGACGCCTCGGCCTCGACCCCGGCCAAGAGCTGCGTCCCGCCCTCGCGGTATCGCTCGCGGTCGGCGCGTTCGGCACGGCCGTACGGTTCTGGATCGCGCCGGGCGCCACCGCGCCCCTCCCCCAGCTGATCGACGCGGCGTTCGCGGCCCTCGCCGCCGAGCCCGCACCCCGCCCCACCCGCAAGTGAAACCAGGTACCACCATGTCCACCAGCACCACAAGCACCGCAGGCACCACCGCCACCGGCGAGTTCGCCGGAAAGACCGCCCTGGTCACCGGCGCCGCCTCCGGCATCGGCCTCGAAGTGGCCCGCCGTCTCGCCGGCGGCGGCGCGGCCGTCGTCGTCGCCGACTACAACGAGCGGGGCGCGAAGGAGGCCGCCGAAGCCATCACCGCGGCCGGTGGCCGGGCCACCGCCGTCGCCATGGACGTCACGGACCCGGAGTCGGTGCGCCGCGCGGTCGAATTCGGTGTCGACGCGTTCGGCGGACTGCACCTGGCGGTCAACAACGCCGGGATCGCCGGCACTTCCGCGCCGACCGGCGACTACCCCGTACAGGACTGGCAGCGGGTGATCGACACGAACCTCAACGGCGTCTTCTACTCGCTTCGTTACGAACTTCCCCAGCTCCTCGCCTCGGGCGGCGGCGCCGTGGTCAACATGTCCTCGATCCTCGGCAGCAACGGCTTCGCCGGTTCGGGTGCCTACTCAGCCGCCAAGCACGCGGTCGTCGGCCTGACCAAGTCCGCCGCCGTCGAGTACGCGGCCCAGGGCATCCGGGTCAACGCCGTGGCTCCCGGCTTCATCGACACCCCGCTGCTCCAGGGCGCGGACGAGGCGCGCGAGCACCTGGTCTCGCTGCACCCGCAGGGGCGGCTCGGCACCGCGGAAGAGGTCGCCGAGCTCACCCTGTTCCTGCTCTCGGACCGGGCCTCGTTCATCAACGGCAGCTACCACCTCGTCGACGGCGGCTACGCGGCCCGCTGACCGGCCGCGCCCGGCAGGCCCGCACCGCGACGGCAGAACAACCAGAAGTGAGCGCAGGAAGAGAGGCACCGAAGATGTCAACTCAGGCCCGAATGAAGGCCGTTCAGTACCGCAGTGTCGGCGCGGCCCCCGAGGTCGTCACCGTCGCACGCCCCGAGCCCGGACCCGGCCAGGTGCTCCTGAAGGTGACCGCCGCCGGCGTGTGCCACTCCGACATCGCCCTGATGAGCCGGCCCGCCGAGGCCCTCGCCTTCCCGCTACCGCTCACGCTCGGGCACGAGGGCGCGGGAACCGTCGCCGCCCTGGGCGACGGCGTCACCGGGTTCGAGGTGGGCGAATCCGTAGCCGTGTACGGGCCGTGGGGCTGCGGGAACTGCCTGATGTGCGCCCAGGGCAAGGAGAACCTCTGCCTGCGCGCCGCCGAGCTGGGTATCCGTCCGCCCGGTCTGGGGGCACCCGGTGCGATCGCCGAGTACCTCCTCGTGGACGACGCCCGCCATCTCGTACCGCTCGGCGACCTCGACCCCGTCACCGCCGTTCCACTGACCGACGCGGGCCTGACGCCGTACCACGCCATCAAGACCTCCCAGCCGAAGCTCACCCCCGGCAGCACCGCGGTGGTCATCGGCACCGGTGGTCTGGGGCATGTGGCCATCCAGCTGCTGCGCGCCCTGACCCCGGCGCGGGTCATCGCCCTGGATGTGAGCGAGGACAAGCTGGCCCTCGCCCGCGAGGTCGGCGCGCACGAGACCGTCCTGTCGGACCAGCACGCCGCCTCCACGGTGCGTGAACTGACCGGCGGCCTGGGCGCGCAGGCCGTATTCGACTTCGTGGGCGCGCCGCCGACCGTCACCACCGCCACGGCGTGCGCCGCCGTGGCGGCCGACGTCACCATCGTCGGCATCGGCGGCGGCGCCGCCCCGGTCGGCTTCGGCACCACGCCGTACGACGCGGCGGTCCGCGCACCCTACTGGGGATCGCGCGCCGAACTGATCGAGGTACTGGACCTGGCGCGGTCCGGCGCGGTCGATGTCCATGTGGAGACGTACTCCCTGGACGAAGCGCCCCAGGCATACGAGCGGCTGCACCAGGGCCTGGTCAAGGGCCGGGCCGTCATCCTGCCCAACGGCTGACGGGCCGCCCCGGCCCGCACCGGCGGGCAGTGCGGGGGTCCTCGCGACAGGTCCCGCGCACGGGTACTCGCGAGCGGCCCCACGCAGGGGTTCTCGCGGCCCGGGGCGAACATCCGGGTGAGGGTGCGTGACCCGGCCCCGCTCACGGCGTTCCTTGTGCGGTGCCCCGGCCGCGTTTCGCGCGGTTGGGGGCCCGTCCCGGCCCGTCCAGCCCGTGAGGTTCCCGTGATGCCCCAGCGATTCGGTGCGCCGGCCGTCGCCGCCGCCCTCTGCTCCCTCGCCCTCCTCGCCGCCGTCGCGCCCGCCTCGGCGGCGCAGGGCGGCGAGCACCGGCCCGACCAGCACACCGTCGTGGGAGCGCTGGCGGCCACCGCGGTGTCCCCGGCCACCGCCAACTCCCGCCCCCCGG
This sequence comes from Streptomyces sp. CB01201, assembly GCF_002803085.1. GTDB lineage: Bacteria > Actinomycetota > Actinomycetes > Streptomycetales > Streptomycetaceae > Streptomyces > Streptomyces hundungensis. Next base: position 120,970 of record NZ_NNBJ01000008.1, read on the forward strand.
GCGCCCATACGGATCCCACCCGACCCTGTCCGCCCGGGGCCGACCGGCAGGCGCACCCCCGGCCCGTGGTGCTCGTCCACGGCACCGCCGAGAACGCGTACGACAACTGGAACGTCATGGCTCCCGCCCTCGCCAACGCCGGCTACTGCGTCTACGCCATCAACTACGGCGCCACCGGCCCGCTCACCGCACTCGGTGCGAAGGCGACCGGTCCGATCGAGGACTCGGCGAAGGAACTGGCAGCCTACGTCGACCGCGTACTGCGGACGACCGGAGCCCGCAAGGTCGATCTCGTCGGCCACTCCCAGGGGGCCGGCCCCATGCCACGGCAGTATCTGAAGTTCGAGGGCGGCGCCGCGAAGGTGCACCGGCTGGTCGGGCTCGCTCCGGACAACCACGGCACGACCGTGAGCGGGCTCGGCGCCGTGCTCAGGGCGGTCGCCCCGGTGACCGACGTGGTTCTGGGCCCGGCCGCGCTGGAACAGGTGGCCGGGTCACGGTTCCTGGCCCGCCTCAACGAGGGCGGCGACACCCGGCCCGGAGTGAAGTACACCGTCGTGGCCACCACCTACGACAAGGTGGTGACCCCGTACACCTCGGGCTTCCTCACCGCCCCCGCCGACGACCCGGCAGCGGTCACCAACCTCACCCTCCAGGACGTGTGCCCCGGCGACTCATCGGGGCACGTGGCCCTCTCCTACTCCCCCAACGCCGTCAACCTGACCCTGGACGCCCTCGACCCGGCCCATCGTGCCACCTGGACCTGCGAGAACGTCCTGGCCGTTCCCCCGCTGCCCTGAGCCGGAGCGCCGCGGTCACCCGGCGGTCAGCGCAGCCACTGCTCCTGGTCGGCGGGGCGGTAGAGCGTGACCGCACCGGGAAGCTTGTCGAGGACGAGATGCCGGTAGGTCGCCTCGGTCACTTCGCCGTCGTACGCGAAGTGCGGCTCGCCCTCGATGATTTCGAGGTCGAGCCGGCGGACCTGGGCGGTCGTCAGCACCCGGGAGCTGTGCAGGGTGCCGGTCAGCACGGCGAGCAGCAGCCGGGTCCGGGCCAGCGGGGTGCCGGCCTCCACCGCGCGCACGTCGAGCAGCCCGTCGTCGAGCTGGGTGCGGTAGGTCGGGGCGAAGCCGGCCGGATGGTAGATGCCGTTCCCGGCGAAAAGGAGCCAGATGCGGCGGGGGCGTCCGTTGATGACGACCGAGAGCGGACTGCCCGTGGCGAGGACCTTGGCCAGGCCCACGGCGAGCGCGGGCCACTTGCCGATGCGCTTCTCCAGCCGCTCCCTGGCGTGTACCAGCTCCGAGTACACGCCGATGCTGAACGTGTTGAGGAAGAGCTGCTGGTCGTCGCCGCTCGGGAACTCCTGGGGTGCGTCGCCGGGCTCGTCCGCAGCCGGGTGCGTGCCAGGGCGGACGGGGGACGAGGCGCGGCCCACGTCGGCGGTGACCGCGTCGCCCGCCCGCAGCGCGCGGGCGACATCCTCCATGGTCTGGTTGCCGAGGTCCGCGGCGAAGTGGTTGAAGGTGCCACCGGGGAAGACAGCGAGTGGCACACGGTGGCGGGCGGCCGTCGCGCTGCCCGCGTTCACGGTGCCGTCGCCCCCGCACACACCGAGCGCCCCGCCGTCCGCCGCGGCCCGTGACGCCGCCTGGTCGAGCAGGGCCAACAGGTCGTCGCCGGGTTCGAAGACCGTGATCGCCGCCTCGGGGAGCAGGGCACGCAGGGTCTCGGCGGTGTCCTTGGACCAGGCGACGCCGGAGGACGGATTGACCACCAGCTGAAGGCCCTTGCCCTCCTTGAGCGCGGGCGCCGGCCTGCGCGGCGGGGCCGCGGCAGCCGCGGCCTCCGGCTTCACCGGCCACCAGCGGCAGGTGAGCAGCGCGGCGCCCACCCCGACGATCGCCCCGGCGGCCGCGCGGCGGCGGTGGTCGAGCTCACCTCCCGCGCGTACATAGGCGAGGCCCGCGGCGAACGGCAGCACGGCAAGGCCGTACCGGGGCGACTCCACGACCACGCCCGCGACGAAGGCGGCGGCCGACGCCATCGGGCTTGAGGGCAGGGAAGCGGTGCTCGGGCGCGGGAAGATGCCGGGGAGCGCGTCCAGGACGGGCCGGGAACTGCGGGCGGCCGGCTTGGCCAGTGTGTGGTTGACGGCGGCGACGATCGCCACCGAGCCGATGCCGCGCAGTGCCGCGCGGCGGGCACTCCTGCCGCCGGACAGGCCCAGGGCCGCTGCCGCGCCCAGCCAGACGGCGTCGTGATCGGCGGCCTTGCGCAGCAGCCGGCTCGCGGAACTACCGCCTGCGGAAGGCGACTTGGTGAAGGAGGCCAGACGTTCGGCCAGTACCGCTGCTGTGCGCAGCCCGTGTGCTGTCTGCGGCCGTCCAGGTCGCTTCATGCGCTCGCCACACCCCTGAACCTCAAGAATCCGCTGCGTACGGCCGGGTCCGGCCGTATCAAAGCCCCAGCCTACCGGGGGCGGCGATGGCGCTCTGCAGCGCGGCGAGCCCGGTGGCCAGTGCGAGCCGGTCGGCCTGTGCCATGGCCTCGATGGCCAGCGTCAGGGTCGCCGCGCGTTCGCTGCGGATCCGCTCCAGGTGGTCGCGGCCGCCGGCGGTCAGACGCAGGCTGACCTCGCGCCGGCTGTCGGGGCAGGGCAGCCGCTCCAGGAACCCGGCGGCCTGCAACCGGTCGCAGAGCCGGCTGACGGAGGGCGGGGCGGTACGCAGCAGTTTCCCCAGGGCGCGCATGCGTATGCCGTCGTTGCGGTCCACGAGGTACATCAGGCGCAGCTGGGGGGTGGAGACCGAGGTGGTGGTGACCGTGTCGCGGGCCTGTTGCCAGAGCAGGTCGAGCAGATCGACGACATCACTCGCCGCGGGGCCCTGTGCGTGATCGATCAGTTGGGGGTCGAGGTCTCGGTGAGGCATGGGCTCGGGCTCCCCCGTCGGCGTGCCCGTCCCCGCTCGCCGCGGGAGCCGGGCGGTCGGACCAGGTCAGGCACTGCTGTCCGGTCCGGTGGGGCGGGCCGGTATGGCTTCCTCCGCGTCCGCCCGGGATTCTCCCGGGCCGGAGGTCTCGTGTACGGCGCCGGTGGAGAGCGCCGTCAGATACTCCAGGCTACCCGTGATCCTCAGGAGCCGGTCGAGAGCCGGGGTGCGGTCCTCCAGGTGCAGCGAGACCTCCGCCGCGTCGGTGCGCCGCCGGATCATCAGCAGTATGGACAGTCCGGTCGAGTCGATGGACCCCAGCTCCGCGCACCCCAGGTGCAGGTCCCGCAGCCGCGGGTGGGCGGCCAATTTGGCGGTGGCCGCTTCCAGAAGCAGGTCGGCGTTGTCGTAGTCGAGGTCTCCGCGCAGCTCTATGCGCACGGTGGTCTCGGTGTCAACGGCCGTCAGTCTCAGGTGACTTGGGGAATACGAACTCAAGGCTGGTTCCTGGCGGATGCGGAAGGGGCGGAAGGGGTGGAGGGGCCGGCGAGCCGGTCGGAGCCGAGCAGCAGGAGGCGCGTGGCGCGCGGGAAGTCCTTGAGTTCACCCGCCAGCAGCCCCAGGGCGGGCGGCAGGCTGTACGCGGGCACGCCGCGCGCGGCGAGGATGCCCGCGGTCCAGGCGATGAACCCGGTGAACAGGTCGGCGTCGTCGAGGTAGAGGGCGGTGGCGAGGAAGTCCACGATGTGCGCGACGTCCTCGGCGGTCCGCTCGCGCTGCAAGTCGTTGTACTGCCGCATGGCGGGGAAGGCATCGTCGAGTCCGTGCATCACGGCGCGGACCAGGCTGGTCCTGCTGCGCGTGACCATGGTGTATTCCTGGTCGTCCAGGTGCGGCAGATCGTCGATCGGCTGGTGGCCCGGCTCGGGGCGGGCCAGCGGGGCCCGCTGGATGCGGTCCGCGGCGGAGCGCGCGTCCGCCGCCCACGCGTCCGCGCCGAGAAGCTCGGCGTAGCGTCCGCCGGGCCCGAAGGCGGCCCCACCGACCACGACGGGGACGCCCACGGCCTGGCAGGCGGTGATGGTGGCATGGGCGGTGGGCAGCCGGGTCGCGATGGAACTGGAGAGTGCGACGAGTTCGGGCCCGGTGCGATGCAGGTGCGCGATGAGATGCGGTACGGGAACCTGCGCACCCAGATAGTCGACGTGCCAGCCGCGCAGTCTGAGCACTTCGGCCAGGAGCCGGGCGGGCAACGCGTGCCATTCGCCGTCCACGCAGGCGACCGTGATCCGCCCGCGTTCGGCGGCGGTCCGGGCGGCCGGGTGCAGCGAAAGGGCCGCCACGGCACGGTCGTTGATGGCGGTCGCCGCGTGCTCCTGGGCCACGGTCATCCGGTTGGCGGCCCACTCCTCGCCGACCTTGAACTGGACGGGGGCGATCACGTCGAGCAGCACGCTCTCCGGGTCGACCCCGTCGTCCAGGGCCCGCTGCACGAGGCTCGTGGCCGCGTACTCGTCGCCCGCGAAGACGGCTTCCCACAGGGCGGTCTCCAGTTCCGCCGGACGTCTGGGAGCCGTACGGAGTTCGGTACTCATGCGGTGAACCTGCCCCGTGTGTGGCCGTTCACCGCGCTCAGGTGGTGGCTGCGCGGCGCGGAGACCACGACGACGGCCATGTCGTCGTGCCGCCCGTTGCCGACCCACTGCGCGGCGACCATCTGGACGCGCTCGACGATGCTCTCGGCAGGCATGCCGGCGCACTCGGCCAGGACGCGCCGCAGCCGCTCCTCGCCGAACATGGCGTCACCCATGGGGCCGCCGCGCGCCTCGGTGAACCCGTCCGTGTACAGGACGCAGGTCTCCCCCGGCGCCAGGAACAGATCGGCGCTGTCCGCCCGCACCTCGGGAATCGCGCCGATCAGGGTGCCCCGGGTGTCGGCCTCCTCGACCTCGCCGGTGGCGCGCACGACCAGCGGGGGCGGGTGGCCCGCGCTGGTGACCCGCATCCGCACCGAGCGGCCCTCCCGTACCGCGGACGCCAGGACGAGGGTGGCGAAGCGGGTGTGGTGGGAGTTGAGCAGGGCCATGTTGAGCAGGCCGAGCATCCGCTGGTGGTCGTCGGCGAGCGGCAGCAGGGCGTGCAGCGTGTTCCGGATCTTCCCGGTCAGTACCGCGGCTTCCAGGCCCTTGCCGCACACGTCCCCGAGCACGACGAGCGAGGGGTTGCCCTCGGCCGCCGCCGGGTGGACGTCGTAGAAGTCGCCGCCGATGCGCTCGTGGTCCTCGGAGGGACGGTAGCCGCCCGCGAAGTCGACGCCGGACACCTGGTGCAAGGACGGCGGCAGCAGCTCGCGCATCAGGACCTCGGTGATCGCCGACTGGTCCGCGTACAGCCGGGCGGCCGACATGGCCGCTCCCGCCCGGGCCGCGAAGAGCCGGGCGAAGACCTCTTCCTCGGGCGTGAACCCGGGGCCGTCCGCGCGCCGCAGCAGGATCAGGGCACCGGCCGGGACGCCGTGTCCGGGCAGCGGGGTGACCACTATCGAGCCGGGCGCGCCGAACCCCTCGGGCACCACCCATTCCGGCACCGTGCGGGGGTCGACCCAGCGGGTGGGCACCGGGGGGAATCCCTGGAGCGCCTCCACCAGGCCCGGCACGGAAGCCGGATCGGCGACCGCGGACGCCACGACCGGACTGCCGTCGCGCAGGCAGGTGACGATCGGCAGCCGGTTCCCCCGGACGGGGGAGACGACGACCGCCGCGTCCGCCAGGTGCTCCGCGGCCATCTGCGCGGTGACGTTGGTGCAGCGGTCCAGGTTCAGTGAGGAAAGCAACAAATTGGATGCCCGGCCCAGGAACGCCGTCCGCTCGCGTTCCCTGCGCAGCGCTTCCTCGGCCAGCCGGTGATCGGTGGTGTCGACGAGCCACCACAGCACGGTGCCGCTGTCCTCGACCGTGGGATGCGCCTCGTAGACCCGGTCGCCCACGTGGCCCGACCACACGGCGGGCTCTTCCACCCTGCCCTGCCGGGGAATACGCAGTGCCGCGTGCGCGGACGACAGCCAGTCCGGGACCGCGTCCGCCATCTGCGCACCGGGGCGCGCGGCCGGCAGCAGAGCGCCCGCCGCCTCGTTGACCAGAACGACCGCGCCCTGAAGATCAGCTATCAGAACGGGATAGGGAGCCCTGCTCCACAGGGAGCCCTGTACGTCGACGTCAGTTGCCGGGTTGGTGGAAGTCACCAAATGTCGAGGATCCGCTGCGCGAACCCCTCACCTCACACCCTCATAGGAAACATTGCCGTTCGGCAACCATCCCCCATCCCCTCCCTCCTGGCAACCACGCCCCCTCGAAGCGGGCCGGACGCCGGGGCGGGGAGGCCGCAACACCCCTGCACGGGACCGGATTTGCTCTCGTCGGGCGTGAGCACCGGCGGCGGCGCGGTGGGACGGCTCACACCAACGCCCCCCCTTCCGTCCACGCGAGTTCCGTCCACGCGAGTGGACGCCACGTCAACTCCGCGTCGCATCAAACAATCCTGGCAGGGGACCGGCATCACCGAGGGCCGGACCGGGATGGGTGGGCCGCCGGCGACGGCCCGCGCCCGCCGCCCCGGTGCCCGTGCCGGTAACCCGGCGAGGGGGCCGGGGTGTGGTCGACCGGCGGCTCGGAGGCGCTGGGGCTCGCGCTCGGAGTACCGACGGGCTCGGCGGTCGGCGGAGGTGTCACGCCCGCGGATCGGCGCGGGCTCGCGCTCGGGGTCGCCTTGGCCGAGGCGGGCGCGGGCTGGACGCCGCGCGGTACGACGGTCGGGGTGGCGCGGGGGCAGGGCGGTTTACGGCCGGCGCACAGGCCGGGGCCGGGGCGCGAGGGGGCCGGGGTGGGACGGGTCACACGATGGGCCGCGCTTCTCGTCGCGGGTGCCGGGTGCGGCGGCGCGGGAACGGCGAGGTGGGTGAAGGGCAGCACGGAGGAGCGGCTCGGCGGCAGCGGCTCGGGGGTGACGCCCGCCGCCCAGGCGCTGGCCGTCGACATGACGGCGGCGAGGGCCACCGAAGCCAGGGCGGCCCGGGTCCGGGGGCGCCCGGCGGTCGCCGTGTACGCGGTCCGGACGAGCCGTCGTACGAGGCGCGCGAGCAGACAGCCGATGCCGATGAGGGGGAAGGCGAGCAGGGCCAGGCCGACGAAGGCGACGGCACCGCCGGAGACGTCCCCGTTGGCCGCCGCGTCATAGGCACCCTGCGCCTGCGCCACGACCGAACGCGCGGCGGTGGCGGAGATGCGCGGCAGGTTCCACAGGGTGTAGCCGAGGTCGGTGATCATGAGCGGCAGCACCACCAGCATCCAAACGGCGATGGTGGTGCGGGCTTTGCGCGTCAAGGTGCCGGCGATCGCCGGCTTGGGGCGCCGCCCTGGAAGGACGCTGCGCAGGATCGGGCCGATCTGGCCGTACAGATCGGGTACGCCGGCGATGTCGGCCAGGATGTAGTAGCCGTCGAGCCGGGCGGCGGGCACGAGCTGCTCGAAGATCTCGAAGTGCCCCAGGTAGATCGCGGCGAGCAGGAACGACCAGCCGGTGCCCGCGTAGCAGGCGGCCAGCGCGAGCATGAAGATGACGTTGAAGTAGACCCCGCCGAGGTCGGTGCGCAGCCGGCCGGCCCGGCTGATCCGGTACACATCGGTGACGTCGGTGTAGAGGGAGGGCCACAGCAGGTAGATGCCGCAGCCGATGCGGCCGGGTCTCGCGCCGCCGTAGTGACAGGCGGACGCGTGGCCGAACTCGTGGAACACCAGTGAGGCCACGACCAGACCGAACACGGCGAGCAGCAGGAGCGGCTCGTCCAGGGCGCCGAGCAGGGCCGGGACCGCGCCGTGCACGAGGAAGAGCCAGCCGTCCAGGGCGGCGAGGCTCAGCAGGACCAGTACGACGGCCGGGGGCCGGTGGAGCCAGGCCAGCAGCCTGGCGGCGACCGCGACGGCACGCGGCGGAACCAGGGTGCGGCGGCCGACCAGACCGAGCAGCAGATCGGAACGCGGTACGTCCTTCGCCAGGGCCGTGCCCGCGCCCGGCGCCGCGGTGATGCCCATCGGTTCCAGTTTGTTCGTGACCAGGTACGCGACGTTGTCGGCGCTCACTTCCTGCCCGAAGGACACCGTGACTTCCCGGGCGATTTCCTCGACATCGCGCCTGCCGTCGACCGCCACGGCGACGAGATGCAGCAGTTCCGAGATGTGTACCACCTGGCCATCGCCCCTGCGGGCGATGAATACCGGTTCCGCGTATCCGGATCCCTGATATTTTCCGTGCAGTTCCAGACCGTCGGTCCGGCACGGAATCATACGCGCCGCGACCACGGCGGAATTACCGTCCTGATAAATGACTCAACCTTTCCGACGCGGCATGGCGCGAAAAAACACCGGGCAGCTGCACAGAAAGTGCGGCCTATCGAATGCCCTGGTGTCTTCCGTGCCGACTGGACCGCGCTCCCCCCTCAACCGGATGCGGAAAGGGACCGAATGGGAGAAGCGTGCCGCCGGCCGGCCGTCGAGGGCAGCTGACCAAGCCCCGCACGACGACCGGCCGGCGACTCACTCACTGCTCACTCAGCCCGTGGACCCCCCACGCACTGTGTCAGCAGTGCTTCTGCACAGGGGGGCAGTGGGACGGCGCGTGGTGCGCGGGCGGAGCCTCGTGGTGCGCCGGCGCGTGGTGCGCGGGAGGACAGTGGGACGGGGTGTGGTGGGCCGGCGGCGCGTGGTGGACCGGCACGTGGTGCTCGGGTGCGTGGTGGACCGGCGGCGCGTGGTGGACCGGCACGTGGTGCACGGGCTCGTGGTGGACCGGAGCGTGGTGCACGGGCACGTGATGGGTCGGCGCGTGGTGGACCGGCGGGCACGGCGCGGGCACGTGATGGGCCGGCGCGCAGTTGAACTTCAGCACCCCCAGGGCTTCGCGGTTCGGCAGCAGGCCGACGGTCTGACCCTCAAGATCGGATACGCTGAGCATTTCGGCTCTCTTTCAGTCGAGTGACCGCACGACCTCATGCAGGATTCCCCACCCAGGCCGTCCGGCGCCTTACGAAGAGAACGCTATGGCCGCGCCAATCAATACGACAAGCACTCCAGGAATTCACACCTTCAAATAAAGGCAAAGAGGTCGAATCCCTGAGCGAATAAAGCACCGCTAAGATCGCAAGCGCTTACCGCGGAGCGAATATGAGAAACTCCTCAACTTTGCGGAGTAATACCTGACCAGGGCACAGGTAAACGATTCGCCGATTTGGAATCCGGGCTGCCGTACCGCACGCCCGGGAGAGCGGCTCCGCGCACCGGCGGCCTCCTAGCGAGGGGCGTCGAGCCGGTCGCTCAGCCACGGCATGGCCTGCGGGAAGAAGGCGACCCACGTGTTCCAGTTGTGTCCGCCGCCCGACGCGATCCGGGTCGTGACCTTCACGTCCGTCCCGGCCGCGGCCTTCACGAACTCCTCGATGTAGGCGGGCGGGCTGTCGGGGTCCTGGTTCGACGTGCCGAGGAACAGCGAGGTGGGCGGGGGACGGTGGGCCACGAGCCACATCGGGCTGGTGCGTTCGCGGAGTCCGGCGTCGCTCAGCACACTGGCGTCGCCGGTGAGTGGATCCGGGTCGAGGGCCACGCCCGCTCCGAACACCTTCGGGTAGCGCAGGGGCAGTGCGGCCGCGCAGAAGCCCCCGGTGGAGATGCCCATGACACCCATCCCCTTGGGGCCGGGCAGGGTACGGAAGTGCTGGGCGATGAGCCTGGGCACGTCGTCGGACAGCCAGCGCGCCACCTTGCGGTGCGGGGTGTCGGTGCAGTCCGTGTCCTCGCCGCCCGGGTCGATGACGGGCATGACCAGAATCGCCGGACGGGCCGTGCCCTGCCGCACGTACTGCGCGAACGTGCCGGGCATGCCGCCTTGTTCGACCCAGGACTCCGGTGCTCCCGGCACGCCGTGCAGCAGCATCATGACGGGGAAACGGGTGCCCCGGTGGGCCCGCTCGTCGTACTCGGGTGGCGTCCACACGAGGACACGCCCCGCCAAGTGGGAGTGCGGACCGCGGAAGTAGGTGGTGCGCACGCCGTTGGCGGCGACGGTGAACTTGGCCCGCTTGGGCGGGGGCCCGGTCATGGCGGTGGCGTTCGCGTCGACGGTGCCGAGCAGGTCTTCCCACGAGGCGTACAGGCCGTAGCTGTTGTTGATGTCGGTGGCGACGGTGGCGATGGCCGTCACCTGGCACAGCACGATCATGAGGGTGCGGACCGGCCAGCGCAGCCATGCCGGACCCGGCAAGCGCCCCCACAGCAGGAGCGTCACGGCCATGGCGACGAAAGTGAGAACGATCAGGAGGACGAGGAACGACGTGCTGGTCAACCCCATGTCAGCCGGCTCTCCTCACTGCTCGCCCGACGCCTCCGACGCCCGAGACGTCTCCGACGTGCACTGTGGCATCGCGATGGGCCCCCGCTACGACGACAGGCCGCAGCATCCCCCGACTGACGCCGGCACTCCCCACCACCTCGTCGCCATGGCCACGGACACCCCGGCCCGCCGAGGACCACGAGAGGCACTGATCTACGCCGATCGACGCCGATCGACGCCGGATGCCTTGACAGGCCCCCTATTAGTTCGGATTCTATTCAAATTAATCCGCGGCCGCCGTGAACAAGTGAACACCCCCTACCGCACGCACAGTTCAGCCCTTACGTCGATCCGGACGCCCGCCCCACCGGGCCGCCGCCGTGCGGACGGCCCGCTCCGAGAGGAGTATTCGTGTCCGCCCGCATCAGAACGAAAGTCGCCGGCGCGCTCGTCGCCGCGACCGCACTGCTGACCGGCAGCCTGCTGGTCGCGCCGGCGTCCGCCCAGGACCCCTCGTACACCGTCGCCATTGGCGCGAAGGGCCCCTGGGGCAATCCCGACGACACCCCGGCCGCGCCGTACATCGACAAGGACGGCACGTTCTACTACCAGTCGGCGCACTCGCTCTACGCCGCCCATGACGACCGGGCCTGGTCGTTCTACACCGGCAAGGACTTCGACTCCGCGACCCGGTCGAGCGCCCTCAGCGACGCGGTGAATCCGAAGAACTCCCAGGACCGGAACAACGACACCACGTGGCGCTGCAACAACAGCCCCACCGGCCGCGAGGCGACGAAGGCGCCCGCCGGTTCGAGCTACGCGCAGCCCAACTACTGTGACCTGATAGGGGTTTGGGTCGATCCGGACACCGGCGACTGGTACGGCCTGGTGCACAACGAGTTCACCCCCACCCCCTTCGGCGACGGTCTCCACTACGACGCCATCGACTACGCCGTCTCCAAGGACCAGGGTCACACCTGGAGCATCCAGAGCCACGTCCTCACCTCGCCCTACAGCACCAAGCGCGGCGACACCACGGCGTTCCCGCACGAGACGTACGACTACGGCAACGGTGACCCCCGGCTGTTCGTGGACACCGCCTCGGGCTACTTCTACGTCTACTACAACTCGCGGATCATCCCGAAGGGCGGTGTGTCCGGCGGCTGGACGGACGGCTCCCGGGCCCATGTGGCCCGCGCCCCGATGTCGGGCAAGATGGCGCCCGGCTCCTGGCAGAAGTGGTACGACGGCGCCTGGTCGCAGCCCGGACTCGGCGGACTGGAAAGCAACATGGAGCCGGTCGACGCCACCCACACCACGGGTTACACACCGGTCGCGCACGACTACAACCCGGCCAACGCGGGAACCGTGGCCCAGCAGACGGCGGCCGGCACACTGCCCGCCAAGTCCGATCTGCTCACCATGAACATCGCCTACGACGCCCACCTCGGCCTCTACATCGGCGAGCCGGAGACGATCAAGCAGGACGGCACGGAGAAGCAGCGGTTCTACGTCACCGACAACCTCGCGACACAGAAGTGGCGGCTGATCGGGGACTCCGGTGACTACCGCTCCGGCTCCTGGTACCGCTGGCTGCTGGACCCGGTGAGCCGCACCACCAACACGATCGTCGGCAAGACGTTCCGTTCGTACTGCTCGTTCTTCTGCTCCAACGGTTCGGACGGCGAGTACTACGACACGACGGTGACCAGCAGCGCCGCCGCCCCCGCGCCGGTCGACCCGGCGAAGGCGTACACCATCGCGAGCGGGACCGGACGCTATCTGGCGCAGGTGTCCGGCGGATCGGCGACCACCTCGCGGGCCTCGGCGGGCGGTTCGGCGCTCGCCAAGTGGGTGTTCAGCCCCAACGGTGACGGCTCGTACCGGATCGCGAACGCGTCCACCGGGCAGCTCCTCGGCGTCGACTCGTCCTCCACGGCGGGGCGGGCCTGGGCGGCCAAGCCCACGGCGACCAAGGCTCCCGCCAACGGGCCGACCGCAGGTCAGCAGTGGTTCGTCGTCGCCAACACCGACACCTCCGGTGCGCCCACCGGTACGTTCCGGCTCGTCAACCGATACAGCGGCCTGGTGATCGCGCTTTCCGCCGCGAACAGCCGGCCTGCGGAGACGACCCCGGTCCGGGCCTGGACCGACACCACCGGCAGCAAGGTCGGCGGCGCACGGTCCGCGTCCGAACAGACCCTCACGTTCACCGCGGTGGCAAAGCCCCCTATGCACTGATCATGCACTGATCAGCCACTGCTGCGGGGCCGTTCCCGGGCGGTCGGTGACTCCAAGTCCCCGACCGCCTGGGCCTGTTGGGGCCACTCCTCGCTCCCCCGTCCGGATCGGTCCTGACCACCGATCCGGACGGGCAGAAGCGACTGGATCGAAAGGGCTCAGCCGGACTCGGGCCCCTTCGCGTTGATGACCGCGAAGATGCCGCCCTGCGGGTCCTGCACGACGGACATCCGGCCGGCCATCATGTCGAACGGCGGCTTCATGACGTTGCCACCGGCCCTGACCAGCGCGTCCACCGTGGAATCGGTGTCGTCGACCGCGAAGTAGGTCAGCCAGTGCGAGGGCGTTCCCGGCGGGAGCCCGTCGATGGCGGAGAGGGCCTGCATGCCGCCGACCGTCCGGCCACCCGCGTTGATCGCGAGGTAGCCGTCGGCGCCCTCCATGGTGCTGGTGGTGATGTCCAGCGCGTTGGAGTAGAAGGCCGAAGCGGCGTCCGTGTCACTGGTGTTGAGCTCGCTCCAGATGAACGCGCCCGGCTCGTTGACGATGCCCGCACCGGGGAAGTCCTTGGCCTCCCACAGGCCGAACACGGCACCCGTCGGGTCGCTCGTGACGGCCATCCGGCCGAGGGTCATGACGTCCATGCCGGGCACCATCGCCTGGCCACCGGCGCTCGCGATCTTCTTCTCCGCGGCGGCGAGGTCCGCCGTGGCGATGTAGGTCGTCCACACGGCCGGCGGCATCGGGTCGGGCTTGGTTCCGTCCGGGTTCATCGCCGCCATGATCCCGGCGACCGGTTGGCCCTTCAGGGAGCACACGGCGTACCCGCCGGTCTCCGGCGGTCCCACCTCGCCCTGCCAGCCGAACAGGTCGCAGTAGAAGTCGATCGCCGCCTGCTGGTCGGGGACCATCAGATCGATCCAACAGGGCGTGCCGGGTGCGTACGGACCACTGACTGTAGGCATAAGAGCCTCCGTGAACTGGCTGGGCGGCTCCCGGAGCGGCGCACGCAGAGAAAACCAACCCGCGATGTATGGATTTGTCTGCTGGTTTCAGCTCAAATCCAGTCAAGCACTGGTCCGCGCGCGGTGCACGACCACGAGGTGTCCCGCTGAGCCGCGTCGCCCCGCGCGACGGGAACCCCCGGGGCTCTTCTGCTGCCGCGGCTGCGCTTCAGCCATGACGCTTCGGAGGCCCGCGATCTGCTGGACGAGCCGTTCCGCCCCGACTGGGCGCTGATCAGCGCCGGCCATCTGCGCCTGCCGCTGCCCGGACCCGCCGTCGGGGCCACTCGTCGACCACCCCGCGTGCCCTGCGGCCACGGTATTCCTGCTGGTGCACGGTCGCCCGATCCGGCCGGACGAGGGGCCCGGTGGGCCGAAGGCCCGGTGGGCCGAACGGCATCGTGCCCGCCGTGCCGCTCCCTCCCGGCCCGCCTCGTACACTCCGCCGCGGACCGCCCCGCCCGACTGGGGCACCGGCCCGCTCGGGCCGACGTCCGGGGCCACGCGGCGGGTGCTGCGGGCGGCGGACCGACGGGCCGGTCGGGTGAGGACGCCCGTGGACGACACGATGTCGCCATCCGTGGCGAGTCACGGTTCAGCCGGTGGCGTGGACAGGACGGCCGTTGCTGAGGGCCGCGGCCGGACGCCGGTAGAGCACGCCCACGGTGACGGCCGCGAGAACGGAGACGGCTCCGCCCAGGGCGAGCGCCGCCCGGGGGCCCGCCGTGTGGGCGACCCACCCGATGCAGGGGGCGGCCAGCGGGGTGGTGCCGAGCGAGGCAAGCATGTAGAGGCTCATCACCCGGCCCCGCATATCCTCGCTGACCCCCAGCTGGAGCCGGGCCTTGGCCGCCGTGAGGAACACGAGCAGCGCGACCCCGGTCGGCACGAGCATGACGAGGAAGGCGAGGTGACCCGGCATCAGACTGCTGGCCGTCTCCAGTGCCCCGAACGCCAGCGCCGCCCCGGCGAGTTGATGGGCCGTCATGCGTTGATGGCGCGCGGCGATCATCGAGCCGATCACGGAGCCGGCGGCAAGCGCGGTGTTGCCGAGGCCGAAGGTCGCGGCCGAGGCCCCGTAGACCTGGGTGGACATCAGCGCCGTGGTGATCTGGAAGTTCATGCCGAAAGCGGCGACGACAGCGACGAGCCCGAGTGTGAGCGCGAGGTCCGGCCGCTCGGCGACATGGCGCAGCCCGTCCCGTACTTGCCGCTTCGCGCGGGCGACCGGTGGGGCCGGATTGAGCGTGCGGGGATCCGTGCGCAGCAGACAGAAGAGCACGACACCGTAGGACAGCGCGTTGGCGAGGAAGGCGGGGGCGGGCCCGACGAGGACGATGAGCGGAGCGGCGAGTGCGGGGCCCGCCATCCTGGCGAGGTTGAGCACCGCGCTGTTGAATGCGAGGGCCCCGACCAGCTGGGCCGGTTCGACGGACTCCGCGATGAAGGCCTGGAGCGCGGGCTTCTCCACGACCATGGTGAGCCCGAGCGCCAGGGCCAGCGCGTAGAGGGCGGTGAGGGACACCGTGCCGGTCAGCACCAGCGCGGCGGGCAGCAGCGCGAGTACGGCCATGACCGCCTCGGTCACCAGGAGCGTCCGCCGCCTGGAGTGCCGGTCGACGAGGACACCGCCGTACGGCCCCAGGAGCAGCAGGGGCAGGAACTGAAGGGCCGTGGTGATGCCCAGGACCGTGCCGTTCCCGTGCGACAGCTCCAGGGCCAGCCAGTCCTGCGCGATCTTCTGTATCCAGGTGCCGGTGTTGGAGGTCGTCTGCCCCAGCGCGAAGAGCCGGAAGTTGGGGCTCCGCAGCAGGGGCCAGCGTCGGAACACTCCGTGCCGGGCGTCCCCGCCCCGCCCCCGGCCTCCGTCCCGGGCCTGCCCCGGGTCTCCGTCCCGCACCTCGGAGTTGATCACCGAGCGGCCGGCACGGACCGGCCTTTGGCAGCGAGGCGGCTGCGCAGTGCGGCCACCACGGCAGGGGTCACATCCGTCATCTGCTCGCGCCACCCCACGTTGGCGTTGACCTCACAGATGGTGAAACCGCCGTCCGGTGTGAAGAGCAGGTCGACGCCCGCGACACCGAGCCCCAGCACTTCGGCGGCCCGTACCGCGAGCGCCTCGCCCTCCGGATACGATCCGGTGCACAAGGTCGCCGTCCCGCCCATCGCCAGGTTGGAGCGGAAGTCCCCATGCGGGGAGGTACGCACCTGCGAGGCGACCGGACGTCCGTCGACCACCACCACACGCAGGTCCCGCCCGTGGGAGTGGGCGACGTACTCCTGGAAGAGATACGGGGCGTCCTGGCCGAGGCTCCCGTGGATGCCCTGGAGCATGACCGCGTCCGGCGCGAGGAACACCTGCTCGCCGCGGTGCCCCCGCACCGCCTTCACCACGCACGGCTGCGGCACCCCGGCACCGATCGCCTCCCCCAGCGGCGCGTTCGCGTAGGAGAGCGTGTCGGGCACGGGAAGCCCCGCGACGGCGAGCTGCTGAAGGTGCCAGAACTTGTTCAGACATGCCAGCACCGCGTCGACCGGGTTCAGCAATGCCGTTCCCATGGCCTCCAAGTGCCGCAGCAACGTGATCTCCCGGTCCGTGCTCGCCAC
Organism: Streptomyces sp. CB01201; assembly: GCF_002803085.1. Classification (GTDB taxonomy): domain Bacteria; phylum Actinomycetota; class Actinomycetes; order Streptomycetales; family Streptomycetaceae; genus Streptomyces; species Streptomyces hundungensis. The sequence goes on from NZ_NNBJ01000008.1 coordinate 137,132, forward strand.
GGGAGTCCACACCCTGCCGTACGCGGTGGCCGGCGCGGCCACCTCGCACCCGTGCAGGTCGTGCAGGGTCAATCGGCCGCCCCGCACGCCCAGGAGGAGTTCGTCGGTGCCCACCACCGCGCAGCGCTCTCCGAACTCCGCCGCGAAGGAGTCGATGAGACGGCCCGTCAGCTTTCGTCTGCGCAACCCTGCGCCGAGTACCAACCAGACGTCCGCGGAGAGACTCCCGAAGCACTCACGCTCTCCCCCGTCCTCTGACACAGACACGCGTTTTCCCCTCGGTCGCCGGCCCACGGACTCGCGCCCGAGCCCCCACGACCTCTCCCCACTTGACCCTCGACGGCAGGGCCCCATCGGCACCCCACCACTCGATCGGCCCCCGTCGGCCACCCGACCGCCCCATCCCTCGCGGAGCCGTACGCGGTCCACCCACCGGCTGTCACGGACGTGCCGACGGCCGGGGGCGCTGGAGTCCGAACACCGCCGTGTCCGAAGCGAGGGCGAGGAAGACATCACGCGGATCGGGAACCAGTTTGCGCTCGGCGAGATCGAGGATCCCGCAGACAGCGGTGACCTCGGCCGCCAGAGTCCCGTCGTCGACGCGCCGGATGGTCTGCTCGATACGGAACGACTTGCCCTCGCCCCAAGCGAACGCACAGCTCACATCCACCTCGTCACCGGCACGCAGCTCGCGTCGATAGCGGATGGTGGTCTCCATGGTGACCGGGCCGACCCCCTTGGCCAGCAGATCGCTCTGCCGGATTCCGCCGTGCTCCAGAGCACACCAGCGCCCGTGCTCCGCGTACTGGAGGTACACGCTCTGGTTCAGATGACCCTGCGCGTCCGTCTCGTACCCGCGCACGACGATGCGTACGGTGAACGGCTCCATGCTGATCACTCCCCTGCCACAACCGCTTCGGTCGGCCCGACGGCCCGTCCCGTACTCCACCATGAGGGGACCATGAAGGGGCAGCGTTGTTCAGCGGTGAACCGCCCCTGTCGATCAGGGGAACGCGGGGACGGACGCGGGCTCCCCGAGGCCCAACCGGGTGTCCGGAAAGGGGAATTGGCGCTCTCCGGGACGAACCCGGCAAGAAGAGAAAACAGGGGACCGAGTCAGCCACCGAGCACCGAGCACCGAGCACCGAGCACCGAGCACCGACCACCAGGATGCCGCGACGTGGCCCTCGACCCACCGGGCCGGAAGCCGCTACGCGGCTACCGCGTCCCAGGCGTCCTGTGCGGTGCGGCGGGGTGGCCGCCTCGGGGCTCGTTCGACGAGCCGGGCCATCCAGGCGCCGATCTCCTGGAGCTCCCTGCGCCCGACGGTGGCGCGAACGTGCGGGAACCACATCTGTTCCTCGGAATCCATGTGGCGCTCGACGATGCTCATCAGGAAGCGGGCCTTGATGGCATAGGCGATGCCATCGGCCGGCATCTCCTGAAGCTCGCCGGCCAGCACCTCGGCGATGTGGTGCTCCTCGCGGAACTCCATGATCGTCAGCTCGGTCTCCGGAGCCAGGGCGGATACCCGCGGGTACATACCCTCCCGCTCGATGTAGGTGTACACGGTCAGTGCGCGCAGAAACTGATCGACCACACCGGGATTCCGATCGGCGCCGTAGGCCCGGATCAGGCGCCTCAGCTCCTTGTGGCCTTCCCTGAGCATCACGATCGCGTCGGTGGACATGGCGGCTCCTTGTGGCACAGGATTCACTTCCGTGACATACCCGGCAGGCCCGGCGATCATGCGCCCCGCTACAGACCGTGGTTTTCCGTTGCCCATGGCCTACGGAACGTGATCGCGGAGCCGGGCCGACGGGTGCGCAACGGGACGCCACCGTTGCTGACGGCCCAGTTAAGAGGCTGACGGCCCAGTTAAGAGACTGGCCGCGTATACATCTGCGCGGCCCCGTCACCAGACGGGGTCGGTCGGCCCCAACCGGGCTGCTGCGGCGAGCAGTTCCCGTATCAGCTCGACGACGAGCCGAGGCCGTCCCACGAACGGTGAGTGGCCCGTCGGCCACTCACGCACGTCGGAACAGCGCGCGGCCATCTTCCGCTGCAAGCCGGGGTCGATGGCCATGTCCCGCGCACACACGACGTAGGTGGACGGGGTGCTCTTCCAGCCGTGATGCTCGGGCACGCCTCTCCCGCACCCGGCCGCCTGCACCCGCAGCAACCCGACCGCCCAGGCCGCGAGAGGCCCGGGGCAGTCGTCGTACAGGGCGTCGGCGGCCCGGTCGGGGTGGAGGCTGGTCGAGCCGTCGGGCTCAGCGAGGATCGCCTCCCCGAGCTGTCGGGACGCCCCGCCCATACCGGCCGCGCTCTCCCCGGCGTCCAGGACGAAGGCCGCCAGATAGACCAGCCGTGCCGCTCCCCTGACCCCCGTGATCACCGATCCGCCGTAGGAGTGCCCGAGCACGATCGGAGGCTCCGACAGCGAGTCGATGGCCGCCTGGACAGCGTGGGTGTCGGCGGACAGCGAACCTCTGTGCAGCTCGGGAACGAGGACTGCGACTCCCTCAGTCCGCAGGTGCTCCGCCACCGGGGCGAAGTGTTCGGGACGGTGATACAGACCATGGACGAGCACGACTGCCGCCAAAACTCCCCCTCCTGAGATCGCCACCGGGTCGCCATCTGGGTCGCCATCTGGGTCGCCATCCGGGTCGCCATCCGGGTCGCCATCTGGATCGCCATCGAACCGTTGATCCTAGTCACAGGACGTGAGTTTGCGGCGCGGAGTGCCCCCCGTTCGCCAGGGCCGGACGCGGGCGATCACTGCGTCAGTCTCCGCGGGGCCGCCATTCCGCGGCTTGGCGGGCTGCGACATGGGCGCCCCAGCCCCAGGCAAGGAGCCCCATCACCGAGACGGCCAGGACGCAGAGGAGGAGGAACGACCCGGAGATGTACGAGGCACCGTCGGCCGTCTTCGGGTACGCCAACCACGTGCCGACCACGCATCCGACGACACCGGCCAGGACGAACGGGACGAGGAGGCTCCAGGCGGCGGTACTCCAGTGGATGCGGCGGTTGCCCGACAGGACGCTGATGGGGGCGAGTGCGCGCCCGTTGCGCAGGAATTCGGCGGTCCCGCTGATCACCGAGACTCCCGCCAGGACGAGGATGCCGACGAAGCCGAAGCAGGTGATCCAGAGCCCTTGGCCGCGCTTGATCTGACCTGTCGTCAGCCATTCGCCTCCGGCTGTGTCAATGGCGAGTCCCCGCGGTAGCACCCGGTAGGCCAGCTGTTTCAGCGCGGGCACGGAGAGTTCGCGTCCGTCCACGGAGACCAGAACGGTGAGCGGCACTTCTCCTGGTGTCGATGCGGCCGCATCGGCGGGCTCAGCCGACTCCCGCGCGGTCACCGAGTCGGCGCCGGAAGCGCTCCACTCGACGATCTCGCGCGCCCGTTGGTCCTTGAGCTCTCCACCGACACGAACAGGCTGGTCACGACAGGGCAGTTGGAGCGCCGTGAGGCCCCGGCAGGTGCCTTCCAACGTGACGGCGAACCTCTCCGGGGCATTGATCATCCGCACCGCCTCGACCGTCGGTGGCAGCTCTCGCACGAAGGCCGCCATCTGCCGGGGTGTGGTGGTCGTACGCGGCCGCACGACGAGGGCGCTGCTGCCGATGCGCTCGACCGTGGCCTGCGCGGCCCTTGCCTCCGCTCCGAACAGGCCCTGCCAGGCGACGATTTGGACGAGCAGGCCGAGCGCGATCACCAGGCCGGCCGTCATGCGCGCCAAGGGGCCCGGGTGGGTGGCCATGCGCTGTCCGGCCACCAGGAGACCGGGGCGGCCGAATCGGCGTCCTGCCCGGCTCATGCGCCGCCCGAGCAGAGCACCGAGTACGGCGATGGCGGCGGGCAGCGTCGCCAACGTACCTGCCGCACCGGCCCAGTTGGTGAGGACGTTGCCTGGTGTTCCCGCGGCCCACAGGCGAGGACCGAGCACGGCGATCAGCAGGAGCACCGGGCACAGGGCAGCCCAGCGCATGGGTGGCCGGCGTGCCCCCGTCGGCCGATTGCTTCCGGCCGTGGGGGTGAACCGCGCGGCGACGACGCAAGTTGCGACGACCACCATCGCGGCCGTGACCACCGCGAGCGCCAGCTCCCGTCCATGGGCGCGGACGTCCTGTGCGGACACGACGAATCCGGTGACGGGCAGCCGGACATCGCAGGCCCAGAACGCACCCACTACCCCGGTCGCGATCACCGCGCCGGCCAGGACCGGCATCCCGGCTTCGCCCAGCACGATCAGAGCGCGTGCGCGTGACGTGCCGCCCAGGGCGTCCACCAGCGCGGTACGACGGTCCCGGTTGCGGGAACCGGTCCGGGCGGCCACGGCCAGAAGGACCGCCACGGGCAGGAGCACCAACAGGCCCGGCATGGTCTGGAAGGCCCATTCGGGCCGGGCGTCGTCCAGCTGCCCCAACCGGACGACCTCCGCGTGCGGAGCCATGCCCGAACTGGAAGACCATGCCGATGTACCGACTGCGGTGGCGGGCCAGGGTCGAACCGCGCAAGGCCGTCAGCTCGACTCCGGCGACTTCGACTGTTCCGTGATCGGGACGGATCAGGCCGAGAAGGCAGGAGAGCAACGTACTCTTGCCCGACCCGCTGGGTCCCGTGATCGCGACCGACTCGCCCGCGTCCACCGTGAGACCCAGCGAGTCGAAGAGCCGCCGCCCACCCACCGTGTGGCTGAGCCCGCCGACACACAGCCACAGGTCCATTCATGTTCCCCCGCAACCCCCATCGCAGGCCTGCCCCCGGACAGTGCACGGCGGTGTGTGCGCAGCCGGGGAACTGTCGCGCCCTGTCCCGCGCGGCTGCATGGAGGTGATCGTTGCGCGTCGCCCCGCATGCGGCAAGCCGATGACTGCCTTTGGCCAAAACCGGCTCAGCCGCTCACTTCATGCGGTTCATGCGGTTCATGCGCTTCGTGCCCGACCGTCGGATCCACATGGTCCGTGATCTCGTCATACCGATGGCCCACGTCCGCGTCCCGGCGGGCCGAACACCTCCGGCAAGCCTGCGCGCGACGGCCGGCGCGTCGGATTTCCGACGCGCCGGCCGTGACTTCGCCCGTCCAATGACGATTCGTCAGGATCCCGACTGCACCGGCCCGATGAGGGTGCCGGCGGCGACCTTGAGCGAGCCGCGAGCAGTGGACTCGCCCGGGATCACGCCTCCGGGCGCCCGGAGGACGAAGGACGTCTCGTCGGCCTGTGCGCCGGCCCTGCCGTTGGGCACCTGGATGTCGAAGTGGACCGGGTGGCCCGGGCCGAACTTCACCACTTGGTGCTGCGAGCCGTAGTGCCCGGTGGTGACCCGGTTCGGTGAGCCGTGGTGGGAGAAGCGCACCTGGGTCGGCGATCCGGCCAGCTCACACGATGCGTACCCCCGCGCCGCGGTCAGGGTGACGCGGTAGTGGCGGTGACCGGAGGAGGCCGGGGCCGCCACGATCTTCGCGCTGTGGTTCGCCGGGCGACATGAGGAGGGAGCTTCCCGGCCGCCCGATCCGGCCTTCGGCGCCGCCTGCGCCACTCCCCCTCCCACCGCGCCCACCAGTACGGCGACGACAGCGGTAGCGGCGATCTTCCGGACGATACGCATCACGCATACTCCGATCCTGATGGCGGCCCCGCAAGGGTCCCGCCGGAACATTGGTCGACTGCATCCCTCCCCCGCAGCCGCCCGCGCCAATGTCATAAATGCGTTACGACTACGCCAAACGCGCGTTCCCCCAGAACAGCGCCCCGCGCCCGAGAGGCGCGCGCGTGCACCGCACGGCTGCAACTCCGTTGCCGTGCCCAGGCGTTGGTCACGCCGATGCCCGTGTTCGCACGTGCCGGTTCCACTGTCCTGTGCTCACGATTCGTACGATGGGCAGGCAGTCGATAGGGTGCCTCGTCACGACCGCCCCCGTTCGATCCACGGGCCGGTCAGGGTCCTGCGCCGCTCGTGGCACCGCCACGAGCGCGCCTGCCGACCCTGCCTGCCCAGGACTTGGGAGACGGGGGCGTCCTCACGGCGGGGCCACACGGCCCCGGCCGACCGGTCAGGAGGAACGAGTGGCACGGATCATCGCCGAGGTATCGCGGACGTTCAACGAGTTTCTGCTCCTGCCGAACCAGACCCGCAGGGACTGCTCTCCCGCGACGGTCGACCTGCGCACCCCACTGGTGCGGCACGTCGTGGGCGAGCGGTCGACGATCGAACTCGGATCCCCCGTCACCTCCGCGATCATGCAGGCTGTCAGTACGCCACAACTCGCCATCGCCCTCGCACGCAACGGCGGCCTGAGCTTCCTGCACCACAACCAGTCCGTCCAGGATCAGGCCGCCGCCGTGCGTCAAGTGAAGAACTTCAAGGCCGGGTTCGTCACCAGCGACACCAATGTCCGCCCCGACGACAGCCTGAGCCACCTGAGCGCAGTCATGCGGCGCACCGGCCACAGCACCGCAGCGGTCACCCATGACGGCAGCGCCACCGGCCGCCTCCTCGGCCTGGTGACCTCCCGCGACTTCCATCCCCAGCGCCACGATCTGGCGGGGTCGGTGTCCGCCCGAATGAGGTCTATCGCCGAACTCCCCAGCGCCGAGGCCGACATCACGCTCTCCGATGCCAACGCCCGGTTGTGGGACGAGCGCCTCGACTGCATCCCCGTGCTGGATGACCAGGGCCACTTGCGGTACTTGGTGTTCCGCTCCGACTACGCCGACAACAAGCGCTTCCCCAACCAGACCGTGGACAGTGCCAAGCGCCTCCGCGTGGGTGCCGGCATCAACACCCACGACTACCAGGAGCGGGTGCCGGCCCTTCTCGACGCGGGTGCGGACGCGTTGTGCTTCGACTCGTCCGACGGCTACAGCGACTGGCAGGCAGAGGCGCTGACCTGGGTGAAGAAGCATTACCCGGAAATCCCGGTCGGCGGAGGCAACGTCGTCGACGGGGAAGCGTTCACCTTCCTCGCCGAGGCCGGCGCCGATTTCGTCAAGGTCGGTGTCGGCGGCGGTTCCATCTGCATCACCCGCGACCAGAAGGGCATCGGACGCGGCCAGGCCAGCGCCGTCCTCGACGTCGCCGCGGCCAGGGACGGCTTCCGGGACCGCACCGGCCAGTACGTGCCGATTTGCTCGGACGGCGGTCTGATGCACGACTACCACGTTGCTCTGGCGCTGGCGATGGGTGCAGACTTCGTCATGATGGGGCGCTACTTCGCCCGCTTCGACCAGGCGGCCGGTGCGAAGATCCCCACCCAGGACGGCTTCGTGAAGGAGTACTGGGGCGAAGGGTCGAACCGGGCCCGCAACTGGCAGCGCTACGGCCAGGGAAGCCAGGGGCTCATCTTCGAGGAGGGTGTGGACGGGTACGTCCCCTATGCGGGCGACCTCAGCGAGGGGCTCGCCCTGACGATCGCCAAACTCAGGACGACGATGGTCTCCTGCGGCTCCGCCTCCCTGCGGGAGTTCCAGTCGACGGCCCGGCTGACCCTGGTGTCCGACCAGAGCTTCCAGGAGAGCCACGCCAACGTCATGCTCCGGGACGCACCCGCCGCCATGGGCTGAGCCGGCCGGGCAACCCACGGCCACCCGAATCATCTGTATCGAAGGGCTGACGCGATCATGAACACAAGGCCTGTCACCGACCGCCGGGTCCGCGTGCAGGGCGTCCCTGTGGAGGGGGTCTACCCGGTTCGGGCGCCCGAGTCCGCGCGCGGGCAGGTGCTGCGCATCACCGTGGCCGGCGAGGACATCCTGCACCGTCCCTGCAAACCGGCCGACGCGGAGTTCGGCACTCCCTGGCTTTCCCAGTTGATCGACGACATGTTCATCACCATGTACGTAGCCGATGGGGCGGGCCTGGCGGCCAATCAGGTCGACGTGGATCTGCGCCTGTTCGTCTACGACTGCTACGACGACGATGACGTGCGGCACGTCGGCCATGTGCTCAATCCGGTCGTCGATCCGGTGGCCCCGGAGGAGCGCCGTCTCCTGGAGGCGGGCGAGGGGTGCCTCTCCGTGCCCGGCCCGGTCTTCGACGTCCCGCGCGCGGAGCGGGCCGTGGTGCGCGGCTTGGACAAGGAGGGGAAGGAGGTCGTGATCGAGGGCACCGGCTACTTCGCGCGCTGCCTCCTCCATGAGACCGATCATCTCAACGGGCTGGTCTATGTGGACCGGCTGACGAAGCGTCAGCGCCGCTCCGTGCTCCAGGAGATGGACGATGTGAAGGAGAGCGTATTCGCTCGGCGTGTCGAGCGGGCCAAGGCGCTGGGAGCCTCGCCGAAGGTGCAGTAGCGCTCAAGTCGGCTGGCTGGATTGTTGGTTGTCGCTCGGATCACCGTTGCCGGCGGGGCGGTGGGCGGTGATCGTGTAGTAGTCAAGGCTGCCCTCGTCGAAGGCGCGCAGGAAGTTGCGGGGCCAGGTGCCGGGCTCCCACATCGTGGCCAGCCAGCGGTCCCAGCCGGGCCATACCGAGGCGCCGATCGATGTCGCCCGCACCGAGGTCAGGCCGGCGTCCCGCAGGCTGTCGACCAGGTCCGGCACGGTGTGCGCGACGTCGAGGCCGGTGGCGAACGTGTCCAGGAGCTCGGCCAGCCGGTCGGGCCGGGCAGGATCGGCATCGGGGACGAAGAAGCTCGCGACGGCGGCGCGCCCGCCGGGCCGCAACACCCTGGCCGCCTCGCGGGCGAACGCGCCGAGGTCGCGGAAGTGCTGGGCGGCTTCGATGCTGTAGAGCCGGTCGAACGAGCCGTCGTCGAACGGCATGGACTCGGCGGCACCCCGCACGAACCGCAGCCGCTCCGAACTCCCTTTCAACAATGGCGAGTTGCGCCGTTCGGCCCGCGCGAGCTGCTCGGGGTGGATGTCCATGCCGGTGACGTGAGCGAATCCGTACTCCTCAAGCGCCACCGCGGCACCGGCACCGAGCCCGCACCCCACTTCCAGCGTGCGCAGACCCTCGGTGGGCGCCAGGGTGGCCAGCACATGGCGGTACATCTCCCGCTGGCTCCTGACCCGGTCGGCATCGTTCGGGGGCCGGTCCGGGTCGGCGCCCTCCCAGTGCCCGAAGTTGATGAACCCTCCGCCGAACAGCGGCTTCGAGCCGAGATCGGCCGGGCCGTACGCCTCCCGCACCGCGCGGAACATCGCGGGCTGCCCCGCTCCGGAACCTTGTGCCATCCGTCCCACCTCCGAGCCGGGATGCCCGCCGGCCACTGCGGCCGGGCACGCCGTCGGCGCTCAACTCGCCGACCGCGTAAGGCTATCGGCATCAGGCCGCCGGCCCCCGCGCGACGAGCCGGGCCGCGGCGAACTCCTCCCGGGACGCCTGTGCGTCCATTTCCAGGTAGCCGTACGCGTCGTCACCGATCGGTATGCGCAGGGGCGTCGGTGTCTCGGCGTCGACGATGTCGAGCACCCGCGCCGCGAAGTCCTCGGGACGGCCGGTCTCTGGGTTGTCCACCAGGCCGCGGGCGCCCTGGAGCATTTCGAGGTTGGTTCCGTCGTACGCGGGGATGCGCCGGTGCGCCTCGATCATGGACGTGCCGTACCGGGTGGCGAACATGCCCGGTTCGAGAACGGTGACCCGGATGTTGTGCGGGGCGGCCTCGATGGCCAGGGCCTGGCTCATTCCTTCGAGCGCGTGCTTCCCCGCGACGTACGCGCCAAGGCCCGGCAGGGCCATGCGGCCGACCACCGAGGAGATGTTGAGGATGTGGCCGTGCCCCTGGGCCCGCATCAGCGGCAGGACGCGCCGGATGAGCCTCCAGGGGCCGAGGAGCAGGGTCTCCAACTGGTCGCGCAGTTCGGCGTCCGATACTTCCTCGACCGCGCCGAAAAGTCCGACGGCGGCGTTGTTCACCAGGACGTCGATGCCGCCGAGCCGGTCGACGGCGGCGCTGACGGCCTCGTCGCAGGACGTGGCGTCCCGCAATTCCAGCCGCAGCGGGACGATGCGGCCCGGCCAGGCCGCGGCCAGCTCCTTGAGATCGGTCGTCTTGCGCGCTGTCACCGCCAGCTCGTCGCCAGCAGCTGCCGCGGCAGTCGCCATGGCTCGTCCCAGGCCTGAAGAACATCCGGTGATCAGCCAGCGTCGTCCCATGGTGCGTTCCCCCGTGACATGTATGTCGCTACACGTGTTTCGCTCATGCCGGCCGTGGTGCCCGCGGTGCCCGTACCGGCTGTGGCAGGCGCATCCGCCGTGGTGGCCGTCCGGCACTGGGTGGGTGTGGTGACCGTCGTGGCCGCGGCGCACGAGTCGGACCGGTACCGCAGGGCGGGGGCGACGCGGCACCGTTCCCCCCGCCGCGCAGCGCCCTTCCGCGCCGTGCCGAGCGGTGCCGGACGTGACGCGGTTCCGGGCGATGGCACGGCATCACGGTCGACGCGCGCTCGGCGGCGTCGTCGCGCTGGTCCTGTGCGCGCGGGTTCGTACCGGCGCGTGCCCGGAACGTGCCCGGAACGTGTCGTGGCGGCGGTGGGCGTACTCGCGTGATCTCGGTCGCCGGGTGTCGCGGCCGATCGGGTGGTGGCGGCAATCCATCGTCGCCGCGCTGCCGGGCCGCCGTCACCCCTTCTGCGGGGGCACACGCGGGCGCGCGGACGCACGTCCCGGCGCGTGCCCGTACGGCCGCGCGGCGGGCCGTCCGGATACCGGTCGCGGGACCGCACGGCGAGCGGTTCGGGTATCCGCCGGCGAGACCGCGCGGCGGACGGTTCCGGCACCGGCCGGCGCGGTGGCAAGGGGGCCGTTCGGGTATGGGTCGGCGCGCTAGTCGTCGCCGGGCCCTTCCCCACCCATTCGGCCGAGCAACGGCCACGGCTCTCGGTTCCTTCCAGGGCGGGGCGAACGAGCGCCGACGGACGGCGGGGCCTCGGCGAAAACCCCAAGTCGGCTCTGTACCGGAGGGGATCGCACCAGGGCCAAGGGGCCTCCTCGCGAGCCGTCGGGGCCGGTCCGCGCCCCACGCCGCCCGGCACGTCGGATTGGCGGGCGTGGCATATGTCGGCTGTCCTGGAACCAGATGTGTGCAGAAGACAGCACACAGTGACTGCCGCAGTGATCTTCATAGGAGCCTCGGCAAAGGAAGCGTTCCATGGCATCTGACCAAACCCCCATACCGGACGAAGAAGTTCCGACGAGTCCGGACGACAAGGCCCGCCTCACCCTGCTCCGCGCAGTGGCCCTGTCCCGGCCCCTGGACGAGGTGGCCTCCCTGGCCCATCTCCTCAACCAGACCGGCGAACAACCACGACCGGGTGACGAGGCTCTGCACTTGGCTGCCGTGTCTCGCCCCCTGGACGACGTCCGTCAGCTGATCTCCCTCCTCAAGAAGCCTCCGCACACGGACGACGAGGCCGACACGACGCTGCGCGTGGTCGCGGCGGAGCGGTCCATCGAGGACGTGGCCGCCCTCATCGCCGACTGCCACCCGGTCGCGAACGCGCCAAGGGAAGAGCCCGTGGCGTCTCAGGAGACGACCCTCGCGCCCTTCGAGCCGGTGGCCGCGAGCTTCGAGTCGCCGCAGGCTCCCGCGCCGTCGGCCCCGGACCCGGCACCTGCGGTGCCCGTGGTCCCGGTCTCAGCGTCGCTGCCGGTACCGATGGCGATGGCGATGGCCGCCCCGGCCGCCATGCCGCCCGACGCTGCCCCGGTCAACGGCGACCAGGACAACGGCGGACGGGTGCCGGTTCCTGACGGCCAGTTCGGCAGGGCGCCGGACGCCGACACCGCACGGGCGACCGACAACGCGTCAGCCGCCCACAGCGCACCCGCGGTCGGCCACACCACGGCCGTCGACCACGCGCCCTCGGCCGACAACGTCCCGGCTGACCACAGCGCCCCGGCCGTCGACAGCGCGCCGGTACCCGACAGCGCCCTGGCGGCCCACAGCGCGGCGGCCAACGGTCCGGCCGAGAGCGGGCAGCCCGTCGAGAGTGGACCGGCGACTCCCGAAGCGGGCGCGGCGACGGCGGGAACGGGAGCGGCCAGAGCACCGGCGCTCCGGTCCGTGCTCCGCTGGCCGGCGGCTGCCGCGCTGCTCCTGATCGGCGTTCTCCACCTGCCGAACGACATCATGGCCGTACACGCCGGCAACAGGACCGCGGCGGCGTCCATGGTCATCGCAGCCATCTGCCTGACCCTGGCGTGTCTGCTCCCCCTGTACGACACGGTCTGGGCGTGGGCACTCGGTGCCGGCGCCGCCGTCGCCACCGCGGCGGTCCATTCCGTGGGCGCCAGGTTCAAGTCCGTGCACCTGCTCAGGGACAGCCTGGGCAGCACGTTCAGCGGCGCGACCACGCTCGCGGTGCTCTGTGCCGTGGTCGCCGCCGTCCTGGCGGGGACGGTGCTGCTGCGCAAGCCCGCACAGCAGCGGGCGGCGGACAAGGCCTGACCGACGCGCCACCGCTGTCTCAAGGGGCCCGGATTCCTCAGAGGTATTCGGGCCCCTTCAGCATGCCTTCCGGCCATGTGTGACATGTCCGTGACCGGAATTATGGCCTCCACCACACGTGCGCGCCGCACGCCCTGATGAGGTGATCGCATGCGAAGACCAGCTTCACTCATGGCCATGTCGGTGCTCGTCACGACCGCCCTGCTGCTCACGGCCTGCGGAGCGGAGCGCGCGGGCTACGACAGCAGCGGCACCGGCGCGTCCGGGGCGTCCTCGTCTCCCGCGCGGGTGGACGACCCGGGCAAGGACGGCGTACGGATCACGTCGCTGACCCTTCCGCCGGCCTCCGCCTCGCCCACGCACGGCACTTCGGTCTCTGCCGACGACCTCACGGCGCGCCCGGATTCCGGAATCGTCGCGACCTTCGAGGTCACGAACAGCACCACCAGAGCCCTGACCTACTCGGTCGTCTTCACCTTCCTCAGCGGTGACGGCGGAGCCATGGCCAACCAGACGGCGACCGTGCGCGACGTGGGCCCCGGCAAGACGGTGCGGGGCTCGGTCCGGGCCGGTGAACTGGCGCCCGGCGCCCGGCGGGTGAGCCGGGCCAAGGTCCTCGTGGTGAACAAGGTGCCGGCCGGCGAGGCGGTCACCCCGGCGGGCACGTGTCCCCCGTCCGGCATCCGGGTCAGCGCCGACGACGGCGACGCGGCGATGGGCCTGCGTGTCGTGGGCCTGCACCTCGACAACTGCGGCAAGCGCGACTACGCCATCGAGGGCTACCCGCGGGTGGAGCTCCTGGACGACGACCTCAACCCCGTCACCGGCATCGCGATCCTCCGCGGCAGCGGTGACATCACCACCGGCGCCGGCCCCGACGAACAGCCCCGCCCCCTCACCCTCAAGCCCGGCGAATCGGCGCAGGCGAGCCTGGTGTGGCGCAACACCACGGAGTCCGGCACCGCGGCGAACATCCCCTACGTACGGGTACGCGCGAAGGCGGGCTCCGCGCCCGTGACGGTGGCCCCCCACCTGGACCTCGGAACCACCGGTCGGCTGGGTGTCCGCCCCTGGACGAAAGCGAAGACGGGGACCAGGAGCTAGGCCGGGTGCCGGGCGGTGACGACCCGGCGCTCGTGGTCCCGCCAGGCGCCGGGACAGCGGTTCAGCATCTCCGTGCTCTCCTCGGCCAGGGCCGTCAGCTCGTCGTGGTCCTGGCGCCGAACACGCCGTACGGCCACCCGCGGGCCGTACGGAAGGAAACCGGTGTCCGACCCGGGGATCCTGCGGGCGGCGTCCAGAGCCCCCGGCCGGAAGGGCACACTGTGCCCATGGATCCTCTGAAGACCGCCGATGACCTGGTACGCAGCCGGTTTCCCGAAGCTCGGGCCGCCTTTCTGGCCGGGAGCGTACTCACTCGACGGCGTACCGCCACCTCGGACCTGGACATCGTGGTACTGCTCGACGGGCCGCCCGCGCCTTTCCGGAAGAGCCTGGTCCACGACGGCTGGCCGGTGGAACTGTTCGTCCAGACCGAGGCGGTCTGGCGGGCGTTCGCCGAGCAGGAGACGGCCGCCCGGCAGTCTCCGCTCCTCGCCATGTGCGCGGAGGGCGTGCTGCTGGCCGACCGGGACGGGCTCGGCGCCGCGCTCCAGGCGGAGTCCCGACGACGGCTCGAAGCAGGCCCCCCGCCGATGACCGCCACCGAGTGCGAGGACCTGCGGTACGCCCTCACGGACACCCTGGACGACTTCCGCGGCTGCACCGACCCACTGGAGCGCACCTACTTGGTGACCGCCCTGCTCCAGCGCGCCTCCGAACTGGCCCTGCTCGCCGGCGGACACTGGCTGGGCGGCGCCAAATGGCTTTCCCGGCGCCTCGCCACGGCCGACCCGGATGTGCACCGGCGGCTCACCGAAGCCGCGGCCGCCGCCATCGCCGGTCGGCGCAACGGGGCAGCCGAGTTCGAGGATGCTGTGCAGGGCGTCCTCCAGCAGGTCGGTGGACCTCTCTGGGCCGGTTACCGCCGGGGAAAGGCGAGTTGAGGAGAGGCGAGGCGAGTTGAGCCGTCCGTTCGCGCGGGGGTGCGCGAGACGCTGGCGCTGCCTGCCTCCTGGCTCCTGCCTCCTGTCTCCTGGCCGGGGCATCCGCTCCCGCCGATCCGTCCTCGACGGCCGACGGGGTGACCCCTGGTCATCGTCCCGGCATGCGGAGGCCGGGTCCGCAGGCCAGGGTGGAGGCATGACCGAGCCGCCCATCATCGTCCACCGGCCCCTCGGGCGGGGTGGCCGCCATGTCACCGCACTCGGCCAGGACATCGGCGTCGCGTACTCCGACCTGGACGTCATCGAGTTCCTCCGGCAGTCGGGGATCGACGAGACCGACGCCGAGGCCATGGTCGACGGGGACTCCCCCGAGATCGAGTGGCAGGGCGCCCCCGCTCACCAGTACGGAGCGGCCTGACGCCGGGCGGTGCGGAGCAGCGCGGCCTGACGTACGGCGTTCGCCGTCGGTGGAGGGGCGGGGGCGAGTGCAGGGATGGTCCCTCAGGTCAGGGGCGGGCCCCCGATCGGCGACCAGGGTGACCAGTTGCCGCTCGGTGCCAGCTGATAGCGGCCGCTCAGCGGACCGTTGGGGGTGCCGGCGACGATCTCGGTACGGCCGTCGGCATTGGTGCCGTAACCGGTGCCGGTCGTCCCGGGGCCGAAGCTCTCCCATGCCGACCAGCCGGAGCCGTTCTCCCAGCGGTGTGCCATGCCCGTACGGCCGCCGGCGAAGACCTCCATCCGGCCGTCGGCGTTGCGTCCCAGGTGGACCCGCGCGCTCGGCGGCCCGCCGAAGGCCGCCCATCCGGACCAGGCACCCGAAGGTCCTGCCTGGACTTTCCGCCACAGGCCCGTAGAGCCGCCGGCCACCAGGTCGAGCGCGCCGTCCGGCCGTCTGTTGAGCGCCAGATGGGTGAGGCCCGGTACGGTGCCGAACTCCTCGAATCCGGCGTTCCAGCCGCCGCTCGGCGCGGTCTGCGCGCGTCGGAACACCGTGCTGCCGGCGGCCGCGAGGACCTCGATCCGGCCGCTCGCGTCACGTCCGGTGGCGACCACCGCGTCGGCCGGGCCGCCGAAGGGCTCCCACCCGGCCCAGTCGCCGCCCGGCGCGGTCTGCCAGCGGTGGTAGAGGCCCTGGGATCCGCTCGCGAAGAGTTCGAGGCGGCCGTCGGCGTTCTGCGCCAGGGTCAGATCGTGGGCGGCGGTGCCGAAGTTCTCCCAGCCCTGCCACACGTTCGGCGCCGATTGTGTCCGGCGGTCCACCCGCCCCTCGCCCGACGCGAACACTTCGAGCCGCCCGTCCAGGTCCCGTGCCACGGCCAGACTCGCCGATCTCGGTCCCCCGAACGGATACCAGTCGGACCAGGCCCCGTCACGTACGGTCTGGTACCGCCCCCACACCTGGTCCGCGCCGCCCGCGAACGCCTCCTGCCGCCCGTCGGCGCCCGACACGATCACCACCCGCTCGCCGGGGTCCGAGCCGGCCTCGACCGCGTACTGCCCGCTGCCCCCGGTGAAGTCGAGCCCGGCCAGCCACACCCCGCGCTGGCCCCAGCCGGCATGGCTGATCCACCACCGCCCCTCGGCGTGGACCACCTCGGCGGCGTGGCTGAACACATGGCCGCAGAGCTGGTCCACGGAGAAGTGGAGCGGGTCGGATCCGCAGAACACATCGGTGCCGGTGTAGCCGCCGCGTGGCCCGAGGAACAGGTGCCAGGTCCCTTCCGCGAACACGACGAACGGCGACTCGGTGTTGCCCGCGCCCTGTCCGCCGGTGGGGTCGGTGAACGCGATCGACCGGTTGCTCCAGTGCACGAGGTCGGTACTGGTGCGATAGGCCACCACATGGTTGCCGCCGCCAGGGTCGGCGGTCGCGGTGTAGTACATGACCCACTGGTCCCCGACCCGGGCCACCATCGGGTCGCGCGCCTCGTAGCCGTCGCGGAACAGCGGGCCTCCCGAGTGCCGGGTCCAGGTGTACAGATCGGTCGAAGTGGCCATGCTGATCGCGGAGTTGGCGGGGTCCGCGCCACCTCCGGCGTAGAACATGTAGTACGTCGAGCCGTCCTTGATGACATGCGGTGCCCAGAGGTGGGTCTCGCCCAGGGCCGGGTCGGCGGTCAGGACGGGTGGCCGTTTCGTCCAGGGTCCGTGCGGGCTCGGTGCGGTGGCGTGCGCGAAGGTGGTCTCGTCCCGGTCGTCGGCCGGTTCGGCGTGCGTGATGCCGAACAGGTGCCAGAGGCCTTGGTCGTCCTGTACGAAGGTGTGGTCGTTGAGGTACCAGGGGCCGGCCTCCCCCGCGCTCGGGTCGTAGACCTGCACGAAGGGCGTGGCCCCCACCCGCCCGGGGGCGGCCGCGGCGAGCGCCGGTCCGGTGGCGGCGGGCAGCACCGCGGCCATCAGCAGGAGGAGGGTGAACAGGGCCCACCACACTCGGGATCGGGAACTACGCACGAGGCGTCCGCTTCCCTTCGACGGGACGGGTCGACGGGACGGGACCGGTCGACGGGCGGGACGGGGACCTTCACCGGCACGTCGGCCGGGCCGGCGGCTTCGCCGCACGGAAGGTCCCCGTCGGAACGGCTAGTTGATCGCGGGGCCCGAGTCGTTCAGGTATCCCCATTCCGACCAGGACGAGAACCCGGTCTGCCACCGGTGGTAGACGCCGGCGTGGCTGGTGCCGAACAGCTCGATGCGGCCGTCGGCATTGTTGGCCGCGCCGATCTCGGTGCCGCCGGTGCCGAAGTTCTCCCAGGCCGCGTACGGCGCGTTCGGGCCGGTCTGCCAGGCGTGGCTCGCGCTGTCGGCGTTGATGGCGAACACCTCGACCCGGCCGTCGACCGAACGCGATGTGGTCAGTTCGGCGTTGGCGAGCCCGCCGGTGCCCGCCCACTCCGACCACGCGGTCGGGCTGGTCTGCCACCGGTGGAAGACCCCCTTCGCGTTGGACGCGAAGACCTCAAGTCGGCCGTCGGTGTTGTGGTCGACGGCCAGATCGTGGCCTCCGGTGCCGAAGTTCTCCCACGCCGACCAGCCACCACTGACCGCGGTCTGCCACAGGTGCCCGAACGTGCTGTCCGAGAGCGCGAACACCTCAAGCCGCCCGTCGGGGGCGTTCTCCATCGCGAGCCGGGAGTTCGCCGGGCCGCCGGCCATGCCCTCCCAGGTTCCCCAGTCCCCGCTGGGCGCCGACTGCCAGCGGTGGAACACCCCGTTCGCGTTCGAGGCGAACACCTCGATGCGCCCGTCGGCATTGCTGCCCGCCGCCAGTCGGTAGCCGCCCGTGCCGAAGTTCGCCCAGCCCGACCAACTCGCGCTCGGGCCCGTCTGCCACATGTGGTCGAGGGTGCTGTCCGAGAGCGCGAACAGCTCCAGACGGCCGTCCGCGTTCGGGGCCAGGGCCAGCTGCGCGTTGCGCGGGCCGCCCTCGAACCGCCAGGTGGACCAGCCGCCGTTCACGGCGGTCTGCCAGGAGTGCCACACTCCGTCGGCGCCGGCCGCGAAGCTCTCAAGCCGCCCGTCCGAGGAGCGGCCCGACACCACGCGGCCCGACGCGTACGGGTGCGGGCGCGTCGCGGACTCGTCCATGATGTTGAGGTACCTCAGCGCCTTGTAGTCGCCGTTGGGGTGGCCGTCGAGCGTGGCGTTGTTGATGTTGGCGTAGAGGTGCCCGGGCGGCGCGACGCCGCTGCTGCCGCCGCCGAAGCTGTAGTAGGAGAAACCGCCGTGGTCGTCCGTCCACTCGTGGAAGATCAGGACGTGGTCGTAGTACGAGTTGAGCACGTCCCCCGCACGCAGTTCGTCCCGGCCGATCTCACGGGAGAACCCGGGCAGGCCCCGAGTGCTCGGATTGGCATCGAGGTGCCAGGCCATGGAGACATAACCCGAGCAGTCCGTGCGGTAGTTGTAGTCGCCGCCGGGCCCGGGGTAGGACCCGCCCTGGCTGTATGGAGGCGCCTGGTCCACCCAGTACTGGGCCCGCCAGATCACCTCGCTGCGGGTGATCTGTCCCCCTCGGTCGGACGCGGCGGCCGCCTTCGCGGGTGTCGCGGCGGCGGGCGTGGTCACGCTCAGCGCGACCACGCCCGCCATGAGCAGCAGAAGCAGTCTGCCGAGCCATGATCTGAAAGACCTCATCGGAACCCTCCCCGTTCGTCGGCGACCGACGCTAGGGAGGACCGATGAAATACGGATGGAACCGGTACTCAAGTGCCTTTCGGTGCGGCCCGGTTGGCCCGCCGCGGCGAGTCCGGCGGCGTCGGCCCGGCGGCCGTCAGCCCGGCCAGGTGCCCGTCACACGGCGGGTCGCGGTGGCGCCCGCGCGGTCGACGGCGGCCCTGACCCCCGCGAGGATCGCGCCCTGCAGCGCCGCGGCGAGCAGCACCGCCTGCCAGGTGCGGTCCTCGTCGGTGGCGTCGGGGGTCTCCCCGCTGTCGTCGATCAGACGCCAGGCGCGCCGGAACAAGCGCTCGGCGAGTACGCCGCTGAGGATGCCGAGCGTGAGGCCCACCGGCTTGTATGCGATCTTCACCGCTTTCATCAGCGCCTCCGATCGCGGCGGCGCAACAGCAGCCAGCCGGCCACCCCCGCCCCCGCCGCGGCGAAGAGCAGCGTCGAGTGCTCCCGGGCGGACCGGGCGCCCCGCCCGGCGATGTCGCGGACCGGGGCGGGCGGCGCGGGCAGCTTCTCCTGCACCACGTGCGCGGCGGCCCTGACTTCGTCGGACAGCTCGGACACCCGGGTGCCGACCTGCTCCTTGAGTTCGCTCGCCCGGTCGTGTGCGCGGGCCTTGACATCGGCCTTGGCGGCCAACGCCTCGACGGTGCGGCCCAGTTCATGGCGGGCCTGCTCCACCTCCTGGCCGAGCTGTTCACGGTCGGAGGCGTTGGAACCCGATGCGGGGGACTGGGTCATCGCCGTGCACTCTCCTTTATCTCCGCCACGTCCGACTTGACGCTCTCGACGGTCTGCCGGGGCGCGGGCGGACCGCCCCGGTTGACCTCCTTCTTGCCGCTCAGGGCGAGGGCGGCGGTGATCAGACCCAGTGCCACGGTCACGATCAGCGCCGCGCTCCATGCGGGCAGGGGGACGGCGAGGGCGCAGATGGCCGTGATGACCAGCGCCTGGAGGGTCAGGAATCCGGTCAGGCCGGCCCCTCCGAACAGGCCGCCGCCCTTGCCGTACCGTTTGCCCTTCTCCTTCAACTCGGCCTGTGCCAGGCGCATTTCGGCCCGTACCAGCTCGGTGAGCTGATGCGAGGCGCGCTGGACCAGTTCCTGTACCGGCTCGGACGAGCCGTCCACACTGTGCCGGGACGGTGGGGTGGTCATGGGGTATCGCCTCCTGATTCCTCGGCCCTGCGACGCGTACCCGGCTGCGGCCAGGCCATCCGGACGGCGTACGACAAGCCGGGGCCGGGCCGGACCGCACGGCCCACGTGTACACATCCGTCCCTCGGGTACGCGGCCGAAACCGCAGACGAACACGGCGAAAGGAGTCGCATCCATGTCGAAGGTCGCAACGGTCGAGGAGTCGATCGAGGTCGCCGTCCCGGTCGGCGTCGCGTACAACCAGTGGACCCAGTTCGAGGAGTTCCCGCTGTTCATGCAGGGGGTGGAACGGATCGAGCAGCGCACGCCGACGCTCACCCACTGGGTGACGAAGGTCGACGGTGTGTCAAAGGAGTTCGATGCGAAGATCGTCGAGCAGATCCCGGACGAGCGGGTGGCCTGGACCACGGTCGACGGCGAGGTCCGGCAGGCGGGTGTGGTGACCTTCCACCGCCTGGACGACCGCAACACCAAGGTGATGCTGCAACTGGAGCACCGGCCTCAGGGCGCTGTCGAGAGCGCGGCCGACAAGCTGGGTCTGATCAAGCACCAGATCACACATGACCTGAAGCGGTTCAAGACCTACATCGAGAGTCGTGGTGTGGAGACCGGCGCCTGGCGCGGCCAGGTGTGAGGCGTCGCACGCCTGGGCCAGGTCCGAGGCGTCGCACGCGTGGGGGCGGCGGACATTTCCGCCGCCCCCACCGCGCGCGTCCGGCCGGCGCGCTACGAACTGCCGCCCAGGCTCTGGCGCCCCAGGAGGTGGAGGTGCTCCAACGCCTCGCGCAGCACGCCGCGTTCCTGCCACCCGAGCCAGCGCCCCACCTCGCGTCCGACGGCGCCGAGCGCCTCGACCTGGGCGGGGTGCAGATCGGCGGTGGGGTGTGCGAGGTGGGCGGACACCACGCCGACGCAGCTGCCGTCCTCGTCCAGGAGCGGGACGCTGTGACAGGCCCGGCTGCCGGCCAGCAGGATGACCCGGCGGTCCCGCTCGCCGAAGACGGGGTCGGTGGCGACGTCGCGGACGGTGGTGAGTTCGGCTGCCTCGGCCGCTCGGGCGCACGAGGTGGTGCCGGCGCCGACCACGGCGAAGTGCTGGACGAACGGGGCGTGCAGACCGGTGTGCTGCACGATGCGCAGTGCCTCGGCGGCCGGGTCCATGATCTGGACGTTGCCCATGCCCGCGCCGAGGACGGCCAGCGTCTGGGAGAGCACGTCACGCAGCACTGTGGCCCGGTCGACCTCGTCGGTGGCGGCGATCCCGATGGATTCGAGCGGCGGGGGCGTCTGGGGCGAGGGACCGGGAAACCAGAGGGCTCCACGGCCCTCGGGTCTTGGGCTTCGGGTGACCGCCTCGGCCAGCACGCGCAGTTTGACGTTGTGGTGTTGCGAGGCGATCCGCAGCAGTGCGAAGGCGGCCTCCGCGTCCGGTAGTCGATAGCGCTCCTCCAGGATGCCCTGGGCGTGCGAGATCAACGGCCGGCTGCGGACCTGCGCCCGCAGATGGTGAGCCTCCTCGCGCAGCCGCGCGAGTTCCTCCCGTAGGACGGCCACTTCCCGGAGTTCGGGGGCGGGATTGTCCGTCATGCAGGGTCCTTCCGAATGATGGCCGGCGCGGGCCGGCTGCGCCCCAACTGTCGTATCGAAGCCCTGCGGGGTGGGCCATCAGCATGAGGAAGGGCCTCCCGGTCGGGCGCGGTCTGGACACGATTTCTGCTGCCCCCGGTCACGATTCCTACACCCCCCGCCCGCATCGGCGGGCCCGGCCCGGCAAGCCCGCGGGGCCCCGTGCGGGAGCGTCGCGCGAGCCGGGCGCCGCCATAGGGAAACCCCTCTCCCCCGGTGCAGTGCCTGGCTGCCGGATCCGCCGACGCGGACACTCATGCGTCGGCGCGGTTCCTGCCACGAGCGGCGTCGACAGCACCCCCGTACCTGTCCGCCACTTCCCCAACCGCCCCCGCGGCAACGGCGGACACCCCCTGCCCGTAGTGAAAGGAACCCCCACTCCTATGGAGATACCAAGAGCCGCGAGACTCCTGACGGTCGCGCTGGCCTGTGTGTCCGCCTCCGCCATCGCCCTGCCCGCAGCCACGGCCGCGCCGGCCCCGCACCCCGTACCGACCGCCGGCCCCGGCGCCTTCTCGGCTGCCCCGTACACCGCCGACCCGGCGCCCGCCGTGCGCGGCCGGGTCGTGGACGCAGCCCAGAAGGCGCTCACCGCGCACGCCGACGTCGCCCACAGGGCGGACGGGGACGCCTTCACGGTCCGCAACCTCGTGGTCGACCGGGACGGCTCCGCCGCCGTCCGCTTCGACCGCACGTACAAGGGCCTTCCGACGTACGGCGGTGACGTCGTCGTGCACCTGAAGAAGGACGGCACCTACCAGTCGCTCGCCACCGGTTCGGCGACCTCGGGGGCGGTGTCCACCCAGCCCCGACTGGCCGCCGCAGAAGCCGTGAAGGCGTCGAAGGGTGCCTTCAAGGGGCACATCGACTCGGTCTCCGCATCGCACCTCGCGGTGCAGATGGCGGGCACCGACGCCACGCTGGTCTGGGAGACGGTGGTCAACGGCACCCGCCCCGACCAGACCCCCAGCCGTCTGCACGTCCTGGTCGACGCCCGTACCGGCAAGGTCGTACGGACCAATGACGAGGTGAGCACGTTCGCGGCCGAGGGGGCCGCGGACGCCGGCACCTCGAAGGTCGGTGCGGCGGCACAGGCCGCCGCACCGACGGTCGCCGGAACGGGTCAGACGATCTACAGCGGCAGGGTCGCCCTCGATGTCACCCAGAGCGGCAGCGGGTACTCGATGACGGATCCCTCACACGGCAACGGCTACACCACCAACCTCAACCACGCGACCAGCGGCACCGGTTCGGTCTTCACCAGCTCGACCGGCACCTTCGGCAACGGCTCCACCAGCGACCCCGCGTCCGCCGGTGCCGACGCCCACTACGGCGCGGCGGAGACGTTCGACTACTACAAGAACGTCCAGGGCCGCAACGGCATCTTCGGCGACGGCCGGGGCGTGCCGTCGCGGACGCACTACGGCAACGCCTATGTGAACGCCTTCTGGGACGGCACCCAGATGACCTACGGCGACGGCCAGTCCAACGCGCGCCCGCTGGTCGAACTCGACGTCGCCGGGCACGAGATGAGCCACGGCGTCAGCGGTGCGCTCACCGGCTGGGACGAGACCGGTGAGACCGGCGGCATGAACGAGGGCACGAGTGACATCTTCGGGACGATGGTGGAGTTCTACGCCAACAACCCCGTCGACAAGCCCGACTACACCATGGGCGAGCTCATCAACATCAACGGCGACAACAAGCCGCTGCGTTACATGTACAACCCGTCGCTCGACGGCCAGTCCCCCAACTGCTGGGACAGCGGCAACGGCAGCCTGGACCCGCACTACTCGATGGGCCCGCTGAACCACTGGTTCTTCCTCGCGGCCGTCGGCAGCGGCGACCACGGCTACGGCAACAGCCCCACCTGCAACAACTCCACGGTCACCGGACTGGGCAACGACAAGGCCGCCAAGATCTGGTACAAGGCGCTGGCCTCCTACGCCAACAGCAGTGAGAACTACCACCAGGCCCGCACCGACTCGCTGAAGGCAGCGGCCGACCTGTACGGCGCGCACTGCACCGAGTACAACACCATCGACGCGGCCTGGGCCGCGGTCAGCGTCACCGGCACCGACCCGGTCCCCGGCAGTTGCAACAGCCAGCCGGGTGCTCCCTCGGTGACCAGCCCGGGCAACCAGACCGGCACGGTCGGGACCGCCGCATCCGTGCAGATCCAGGCGAGCGACCCCGGTGGCAAGACGCTCACCTACAGCGCGACCGGTCTGCCCGCGGGCCTGACGATCAACTCCTCGACCGGTCTCGTGTCCGGTACGCCGACCACGGCCGGCACCTACAGCGTGACCGTCACGGCGAAGAACACCGACAACGCCACCGGCTCGGCCTCCTTCACCTGGACCATCAGCGGCGGCGGCAACCCGCCGCAGGGCTGTGGGAACATCCCGGCCTGGAGCGCGTCGACCAGCTACGTGCCGGGCGACCAGGTCGCGTACAACGGGCACAAGTGGTCCTCGCAGTGGTACTCGACCGGCGCCGAACCGGGCGCACCCGGCTCCTGGGCGGTCTGGAAGGACGGCGGCGCCTGCTGAGCCAGCTCACCGAGCGATAGCAACTCGGCTGCCCGAGCGGGCCGTTGGTCTCCCCACCGACGGCCCGGTCGGCATGCCCGCAGGCCGGCGGCCGGGCTCCGGACAGGCAGCCACCCCCTCCCCGATTGGTCTTGACCTTTGGTCTTGACCTTTCGCCGAGGGCGGTCCTACATTCGGCGCGGCACCACCAATGGCGAGTTCATGATCGACGCCCGAGGCGTGAACGAGGCTGTGTCCGGGAGGGCTTGTGACGATCGAGCCGGCCACCCTGCCGACGGACATCCGGCCGCTCGCCGTCGAGCGCGGCGCCCTTCGGGACAGCGCACGGGCCCATCTGTCGCACGGCGGCGGCGTCCTCCTCACCGGCCCCTCCGGCATCGGCAGAACGACGGTGCTGACCCAACTGGCCGCCGCATCGGGTGAGTTCGGCCACAGGGTGTTGCGCTGCTCGCCGTCTCCCACCGAGCGGGAGAGCCCCTTCCTCGGCCTCATCGACCTGCTGACCGGGGTGGCCGACGACACGTTCGGCGCGCTGGCCGATCACGAGCGGGCCGTACTCGAACGGACCCTGCTGCGCAGCGGCTCCCCCGCGGGGCCCGAACCGGGCACCGACACCGCTTCGGCCGGTGAGCGCGACGCACTCCTCCTGCGGATCGCCGTCCGCAAGGTGTTCGCGGTGCTCGCGGACGCGGGGCCAGTCCTGCTGGTCATCGACGACGCGCAGTGGCTCGACCGGCCGACGACCCAGGTGCTCGACTACCTTGCCCGGCGCGCCGATCCGGGCGTCTCGGTACTCGCCGCCCTCTGTACGGGGCCTGAGACCGCGCCCCCCGCGCACCGCCCGGGCGGGTGCGCCGACGCTTTCGACCTGTGCCCGCCGCCGGTGCGCACGATCGCGGTTCCGCCCATGACCGCCCATGAGCTCGCCGAGCTTCTGGAACGGCACGATCACCCCAGTTGGCCCCGCCCGGTGATCGCGCGGCTGCACCGGGCGAGCGGTGGCAGGCCCCGCACGGCCCTCGAACTCAGCTCGGCCCTCGCCGAGCACGTCCGTGTCGAAGGCGCCGGGTCACCCGGCCCCGACGATCCGCTCCCCGTCCCGGACTCGCTGCGCCGGCCCGTCCTCGACCGGCTCGGCGCGCTGCCCGCGAGCGCCCGGGACACCCTGGTCATGGCCGGTGCGGCCGTGCGGCCCACGGTGGAACTGCTGCGACGTGCGGGGCGCCCGAGCGCCGCGGCCGATCTGGATCTCTGTGTGCGGCACGGCGTCGTCCGCGCGCTGACCGCATCGGACCACGGGACCGTCAGGTTCCTCGACCCGCTCACCCCGATGGTGCTGCGGGCCGAGACACCGTACGAACGCCTGGTGGACGCCCATCGGGCGCTCGCCGAGGCGTCCGACGACACGGTCGAACGCGCCCACCACCTGGCCCAGTTGACGGCGGGACCCGATCCGGCCGTGGCGACCCGGCTCGCCGCCGCGGCTTCGGCGGCCCGCCGCAGGGGCGCCCCCAAAACGGCGGCCAGGCTCGGCCGGCTGGCCGCCGAGTACACCCCGGCGGGGCAGGCTGACGTCGACATCGACCGCAGGCTCACGGCCGCCGAGGACGGCATCGAGGCCGGAGATCTGGACTTCGCGCGGCGGCTCGCGCACGAGGTGCTCGGCGACGCCGAGCGGCCGGCCGACCGGGTACGCGCGTGGAACGTGGTCATCGACTCCTGCGGCCAGGCGATGGCCGAGATCTCCGATGTCTTCCCGGAGGCGGTACGCGACGCGGCGGGCGACCCCGAACTGCTGGCTCAGCTGCACTACCGGATGAGCTGGCGCGCCTGGATGGTGGGCGGCTCCGCGGCGCGCGCCCACGACCACGCCGTTCGTGCGGCAGGGCTCGCCGCGCGTACGGGCGACCGCAGGACCGAGCTGATGGCGCTGACCCAACAGGCCGCCCTGGAGCTCTTCTTGGGGCTGCCGGAGGCCGAGACGACCCTGACCGCCGCCCTCGCCGCGCCCCATGACGTACACGCCATGACCCACCACAACGGACCCGTCTACCTCAAGTACCGGTTCCATCTGGTGCGCGACGAACTCGACGAGGCGCGCGCCGAGTTGCGCACGCTCGTCTACCGGCTGCGGCAGCGGGGTTCGGCCGACAGTCTCAGCCACTGCCTGATCGGCCTCGCCCAGGTCGAGATCGAACGCGGGCGGTGCCGGCCGGCCCTGACCATCGCCCGCCAGAGTCTGCGGATCGTGGAAGAGGCGGGTCTGAGCCAGGGCCCTGCCTGGTACGCGCTCTCGCTCGCCGAGACGGCCGGAGGCAGCCTCGCGCAGGCGCTCACCGCCGCGGAGAAGGCGCGGCGGCACAGCGAGGACGACGACGACCGGCTCTTTCTGCCGCGGGCCCTGCACGCCGAGGGCAGGATCAGACTGTTCAGCGGGCAGCATGCCCAGGCGGTCGAACTCCTGCGCCGGGCGGGCGAGTTGGAGTCGGCGCAGGGCCAACGCGACCCGGCGACCCGCCGCTGGCACGCCGATCTCGCGGAGGCCCTCGCCGCCGCGGGTGCGCCCGACGAGGCGACGGCGGTCATAGCGGCGGCCCGCCACCAGGCCGAACGCCTCGGCCGGCGGGGCGTCCTCGCCACGCTGGACCGTGCGACGGCGGCGGTCGATGCGACGCGCGGTGAACTGGTGCCTGCGGCACGGAGGTTGGAGCGTGCGGCCACGCGCCTGCGCGCCACCGGCTATCCGCTGGAGGAGGCGCGCACCCGAGCGGCGCTCGGCCGGGTCCGGCGGCTGCTCCAGGACGAGACCGGCGCCCGCACCGCCTACGCGGGCGCCCTGCGCATCTTCACCAAGGCCGATGCCCGCCCCTGGATCACGCTGACCCGCACCGAACGCGACCGCGCCCAGGACTTTCCCGTCCCGCCGGCCGAGACCGGCTCGTGGTCGGACCGCCTCACGTCGACCGAACGCAGCGTCGTCGCGCGCGTGGCCCAGGGCGCCACCAACCGCGAGATCGCGGCCGGCCTCGTGGTCAGCGTGAAAACGGTGGAAGCCGCCCTCACCCGCGCCTACCGCAAGCTGGGCGCCAAATCGAGAGTGGAGATCGCACGCATGGTGATGACCCGTCCTACGGCGTAGCCGCGGACACGCCCTGCGGCACGACCGGCCCTGGCGCCGAGGCGCCGCGGGTGACCGCTCAGGCCTCCGGCCAGGCGATCGAGGTTTCGACGGCCCTGTCGTAGTCGACGCCGTCGAGGCCCCATCCGTAGAGCTCGCGGATCTGCCCCATGAACCATTCGGCTCCGGCCGCCGATCGGTCGAGCCCCGCCTGCGGGTCGGCCCACAGTGCACGGACCTGGTCCTGGACTCGTGCGTCGAGTTCCCAGCCGTCGAGACGGACGCGGCCTTCGGCGTCCGTCACGAGGGGGGTGTTGCCGAGGAGCTGGTCCCACAGCTCCGCGGCCTGCTGGTCGGTGGTCCGAAAGTCCTCGCCGAGGACCGTCCGCAGGAACGTGGTGTACAGGGCGATGGACGGGATCGCGCTGGAGGCCTGGGTGACGGCGGCTCCGGTGACGACGGCCCTCGCCCGGCCCCGCCCGGCGAGGACACCCGCGTTCAACTGCCCTGCCGTGCCCTCCAGATGCTCCTTGGCGGCGCCGATGGTGCCCTGCCGGTAGATGGGGGACGTCAGCTCCGAGCCGATGTAGGTGAGTGCGACGGTGCTGAACCCGGCTGCGAGCAGGCCGCGTTCGGCGAGCGCCTGGACCCACAGCCGCCAGTCCCCGCCGCCCATCACCTGCTCGGTGGCGTGCTTCTCGTCCTCCGTTCCCGCCTCCAGACGGACGCTCGTGACCTTGGGCCTGCCGTCGGAGAAGTCCAGGGCCGGTGCCTCGTAGGGCGCGCCGAGCGGTTTGATCACCGAGTGGTGGACGGTGCCGGTCTCCGGGTCGGTGCGCCGGGGCGCGGCCAGGCTGTAGATGAGGTGGTCGACCTTCCCGAACCGTCGCTCCACCAGGGCGAGGACCTCGTCCTTGCCCTTTGCGGAAAAGGCGTCGGTGTTGACGAAGGCGAAGTCGCAACCGGCCTCGGCGGCGAGGCGTGCCGCCTCAGCGGTGCGATACCAGCCCGCTGAGGCGGTGCGCCGCTCGGTCTCGGCACCTTCGTAGGCGACGCCGACGCCTCGGATGCCGTGCCTGCGCAGCCCGGTGAGGAGCGCCGCGAGGCCGTAGCCCGCGCTGTGGCCGAGGAGGAGCACCACGGGAGCGCTGCCGTCGGCGCGCGGCGGGATCCGGTCCCACATCCGGCTGACTGCCGCGGCGGCGCCGGCCGGATGGGAGTTGACGATCAGGAATCCGCGCTGCTTCGGGTCGATGTGCCGCAGGCTCACGTCTGGGTCCGTTCCGGTAGGGGGGTACTGACGGCGGACCTCGGCCGTGGCCTCGCCTTCGAAGAGCGTAGGCACGCCCGTCGCCGCCGTCCGCGCCAGTGGGGAACGGAGAATCCGTCGCGCGGTTGTCGTATCCGATATTGACGGACGTCGTGGTCCGATACCGACGGACGTCGTGGGCGGCCTCGGGACGGCGAAGGGCGCAGCGTAATCCCCGCGCGGGGATGATGGGGCCGATCCGCTGATCCAGGGACAGCGTGTTCCCTGGTCGGCAGGATGGCGGTATGGAGCATGGGGATGCAGCACGGGGCGGGGCTCGGCCGTTGGTGGTGCGGGTGCCGGTGGAGCCGGTCGAGGCGGCGGTCGAGGCGGATGCCCTGGACGCCGTGGCGCGCACGGGCAATCTGGTCGTGCGCGGCCCGTTGTTCGGAGTGGCGGCGCAGGAGGACGGCGACGGGCACGTGTGGCGGGTCATCGTCGCCGTGACGCTCGGCTGCCCGCAGCAGGCGCGCGACAGCCTGAACTCGCGCCTGTGGTTCCGCGCGAAGGACGATGCCGAGGACACGGCCGAGCGGCGCGCCCTGCTGGCGGCGGTCGCCAGGCTGGAGACCGAGTACGTCGACGACCTCGGCGTCGCCGGGACGCGGTACCGGATCGTGCGCGCCGAGGAGTACGCCGCCGTGGGGGCCCTGGGTGAAATGGAGGGGCCGCGCCCCACCGACGCGGAGCCTCTGGTTCCGGACTGGTCGCGTGGAGCCAGGGGGCCGGCCGTCGATGACGGTCTGGTTCTGGACCCGTCGGCTCCGGTCACCCCGACCCAGGTCGCCGAACGGCTCGCGCTGCGGGACCTGTGCTACTCGGGCGACCGGTTCCCCCAGGACGTACTCGCCGATTCGCGTGGGGCCGTGACCACGCACCCGGACATCTTGTTGCTGCCCCCGACGTTCACGGTCGTGGAGCGGACGGCGAACGCCTGGGCGCCGATCAGCGGTCCGCATGCCACCGCGCACACGGCCCGCCGGTCGCTCGACTTCTCGCTGACCTGGGCGTGGCCGCGGATGCGCGGCCTGATCCCGGTGGACGGCCCCATGGAGGCGGACGCCCGCACCGAGACCGAGGGCAGGGCCGATGGCGACGGGACCGCCCGGACGCCCGGCCCGCTGGCCGCGTACGCCGAGGCGGCGGCCGCGCTCCGGGTCGGCCGCGTCAACCGGCTGGAGTTCCAGGACACCGTCTACCAGATCGCGCGCACCCGCCGCCTGCTGCGGTGGGGCCCGGACGGGCCCGAGGGCCCGCGTCCGTCCGACGTCAACACCCAGGAGCCCACCCGCATCCACCCACTGCTCGACGAGGACGGGCACATCGTCTCCGGCGATTGAGCAGCTCCGCACGCACGGCGAGGCGGCTGCGGGCCGGCAGGCGCGGGCGGGTCAGCCACGATGAGTTCGGCGCCGTGCGCGTCCGGCGCCCCGGGTCCTAGCGGCTGAAGCGTGAGGCGCCGAGTGGGACCAGGTGACCGACCAGACCGATCTCCACGCCGTCCTTGGTGGCGCGCGCCTCGGTGAAGCCGACGTTCTCGGGCAGGCTCACCCGCCAGTTCGCGGTGGCCCGTTCGGCACCGGGGACGGTGAGGGTGAGCTCGTCGCCCTGTGCCAGTACGGTTCCGGTGGTGTTCAGCGCGGTCCCGCCGACCGTCCCCGCAACCTTGATGCGGGCCGCCTGACCGTCCGATCCGGGGGCCGCTGAGGCTTGGAGCCTGCCGCCGTTGCCCGCGAGGCGCGTCAGGAGGTCGGACAGGTCCCGGTAGCTGAGGACCAGGGTGCCGGAGGCGCGGTTGGCCTCGGCGCTGCGGGCCGTCAGGGACGTCACCGTCACGTCGTACAGGTCGAGTTGGAGGCGGTCGACGTCGAGGTTGCCGTTCTGCCGGTTGGCCGTGGTGCTCAGGTAGTACTTGTTCGCGGACATCGAGACGTGTCCGAAGGTGCCGTCGACCGCCTGGGTCAAAAAGGGGAAGCCGTCGATCGCCACGTCCATCGACCCTCCGGTGCCGCTGCCGGAACCGCCGTAACGGGTCTCCACGAGTCGGGCCGCCTCCTTCTCCGCGTAGTGCACGGCTATGCGGTCGGCCGCCGTGAACAACACGGCGAGCACCGCTGCCGTGATCACCAGGACCTTCACCCATCGACGTCTCACGTCGAACTCCCCCTCACGAAGCCGCCGTTGTCGCGGCGTCGCTGTTGATGTGATGCTGCTGTCGATATGAGGCCGCCGCGCCTGTGTCATGCCGCCGTCACGCCTGACCGGCGCATCCTCCCACAGCTTTTTGAACGCGTTCAAGCAACGCGGCGCCGGGTCGCGATATGGTCCGCGCATGTCAGACGCGTTGGCCACCGCCATCACCGCGGCGGCGGGACTAGGCGGGGCGCTCCTCGGTGCGGTGCTCCCCCAGCGGTTCAACGCCCGTGAGCGTGCCGCGGAGGCCGAACTCGCCGACCGCAGAAGGTCGTTCGAAGAGCGCCGCGAGGCGTACACGGCGATGAACCGTGCCTCGGAGCAGTTTCACACGCTCCTCAAGGACGCCCTTCACCGCATGCGCGACAGCGTGTACACCGAGGAGGACCGCACGCGCCTCGAAGAGTCCCGCCGGGAGTACCGCGACCGGTACGCGTCGGCACAGATGATCGTCCCGCTGCGCATCATGGAGGCCTCGCGCGAACTCAACAGGGTTCTCGCGGAGGTCGACGCCGCGGCCAAGCGCATAGACCGGGGCCTCGCACGCGAAGGGGAGAGTGCCGAGCAGCTGCTCCTCAGGGTCAGGCAGGCCGAGCCCCGGCTGGTGACCATGCGCACCCTGATGCGGGCGGACCTCGGGATCCGAGACCGCTGAGGTGGTGAGGCCGGTCCCGCCCGGCCGACTCGGCTGCCTCCGGCCGTGGCCGTTGCCTCCGGGCGAGGCCGTTGCCTCCGCGCGACGCGGCTACTGCCGACCGGCGCGGTCACTGCCGGGCCAACTGCCCGCACATGTACCGGGCTCGAAACCGTTCGCACCCGGCGCGCGTCTCCGCTGACGCGATCTCCGCGCCCGAGCGGGGGACGCGGATTCCGTGCCAGAGCGGAGGCAGACGTGAGATGGCTTGCCCCAGTGGTTCCCGTGCTCGCCGCGACGGCCGCGTACGCCTGGGCCCGATGGTGTTTCGCGAGCGCCTCTCCGCCGTCGCAGACCGTGGCGGTGGTGGGTGGAGCGGTACTGATCGTCCTCGCCGCCGGCCTCTACTTCGCGCTCGCCGCCGGAAGCGGCGCGTTCTTCGGTGCGCTCCTGATGGCCCTCGGGCTGTTCCTGACCATGCAGACGGCCGAGGAGGCGACGGCCCGCAGCCGGACGGTGACCTGCGCTGTGCGCGACGTCCAGAGCAGGGAGCTGGAGTCCTCCGGCGACGGCAGCATCTCCAAGACCGTGTACCGGTTCACGCTGGACTGCCCCGGCGGCTACCCGTCCGAGATCACCGAGGGGCGACAACTCGCCAAGAAAGGTGCGGAGTTGAGGATCTCCTACGACCCCGCGCACCGGGTCTCCCCCAGCGTCGAGGGCGACAGCTCTCCGTGGGGATCCGCCGCGGGCGCCGTCTTCCTCCTGGCCGTCGCGACGGCACTCGCGGCGAGGAGGGGAACCGACGACCAGGAGGCGTTCGAGAGGAGAGGCACCCGCGCCTGAGCGAGTGCTGAGCCGATCGCTAGCCGGCTTCCAGATACGCGGCGAGGTGGGCCAGCGAGGAGGCGATGCCCGCTTCGTGGGCGGTCTGGTCGATGCCGGGCGGAACACCGGTGGCGGTCACCGTCACATCGGTGGCCTCGCCCGTGGTGACGAGGTCCCAGGTCATCGTCATGGTGCCCGCGTACGCCGGGTCGTCCGACTCGAACACCGCCCGCTGCACCACACGCACCCCTGGCACGAGTTCGGCGAACCCGACATCGACGACGTCCGTCGCCGCAGATGTCTTGCCGGGGCTCTCGGCGGGATCGAGATAGGTGAGCACCATCCGGAATCCGCCGCCCGCGTGTGGCTCCCATCGCTCGATACGGCCCCGCATCCCGTCCGGCGGCAGCCACGCCTCCAGGGCGTCGCGGTCCAGGAGCGCGCCGTAGACCGAACGCGCGGAGGCCACGATCCTCCGGCCTGCGTGGTCTGTCCTGCTCATGGCCCCGAGTCTAGGCGCGAGGCCACCGCCACGCGGCTCAGCCGATCCGCTGCCGGCCGATCGCCTTGACCCACTCGTCGACGCCGACGACGTCGGCCTGCCGCGGGAAGACCTTCTCCGTGAGCACCCGGTGCACCTCCGCGTCGCCGTCCAGACAGCCGTCGGACAGCACGGTCAGGCCGAAGTCCAGGTCGGCGGCCTGGCGCAGGGTGGAAAGGACGACACCGCTGGTGGCGATGCCGGCCAGGACGAGACGGGTGGCACCGGCGCCGCGCAGGACCATGTCGAGGTCGCTGCCCGCGAAGGCGCTGACCCGCTTCTTGGTGACGACCACGTCGCCGGGCTGCGGCGCGAGGGCGGGGTGGATCTCGGCGCTGGGGTCGCCTTCGACGAATGCCGCCGAACCGGCGACCGCGCCGAACGCCTTGTTGCGGGTGCTGACTTCGGGGTGGCCGGCCCGGAAGCCGATGACGACGTGGACGACCGGTGTCCCTGCCGCGCGGGCCGCGTCGATCGCCGTACCGATGCGGGTCAGGTAGTCGGCGGTGACGCTCTCGGGGAAGCGGTCCACGATGCCCCGCTGGATGTCCATCACGAGGAGGGCGCTGTCGCTGTTCGTCATGCGTAGGATCCTTCGCGTTTCGTTCTGGGGATGTCTGCTGGTCGTGGTCTGGATGCCGCCGGTGGTGGTCCGGATGCCTGCCGGTGGGGCGGCTCGGCGGTGGGCCGCTACGAGGTCGGGCGTCGGCCGCGCAGGAGCGAGGCGAGCGCGGCGACCAGGGACATGGCCGTGGCCACGCCGAACACGGTGACGAGACCGTCGTGGAAGGGACCCGAGACCAGTTCGGGGAAGAAGCTGTGCCCGGTGAGCACCGCGACGTTGTGCGCGGGCAGGGTGTCCAACACCCCACTGGGGGCGAGCAGATGACTGATCGGGTTGTTGCCGAGGAACGTGGCGAACAGGGTACTGACCGGTGGCAGCCCCGCCACTTGCGCGGCCGTATCCGCGGGCACGCCCTGCGCCTGGAGGCCGCTGCTCAGGGCGTGCGGCAGCGATCCGGCGAGGCCGACGATCATCAGGGAGAAGGAGAGACCCATCGACAGGGCGGTGCCCGAGTTCTGGAACGTAGAGCGCATCCCCGACGCCACTCCGCGCTGCTCCGGCGCGACGCTGCCCATGATCGCGGAGGTGTTGGGCGCCGAGAACATGCCCTGGCCCACCCCGCTGAGCAGCAGCAGCGCCGCGAACATGGGGTACGAGAAGTCGACCGGCAGGGCCAGCAGCCCGAGGAAGGAGCAGGCGACCAGGACGAGCCCGCTGGTGGAGAAGAGCCGCGCCCCGAAACGGTCCGACAGATAGCCCGAGACCGGCCCGGCTATCAGGAAGCCCAGCGTCAACGGAAGCATGAAGATGCCCGCCCACAGCGGGGTGCGCTCGAAGTCGTAGCCGTGCAGGGGCAGCCAGATGCCCTGGAGCCAGATGATCAGCATGAATTGCAGCCCGCCCCGGGCGATCGAGGTGAGCAGCGCCGCCATGTTCCCCGCCGCGAACGCCCGGTTGCGGAACAGGCTCAGTCGGAACATCGGCTCGGGTATGCGCGTCTCGACCACGCAGAAGATCACCAGGAGCAGTACGCCCGTGCTGAGGCCGCCGAGGACGAGGGGGTTGGTCCAGCCCGTCGAGTGGCCTCCGTAGGGCTGGATCCCGTACGTGATCGACGCGAGCAGCGCGCCGGCGCCCGCCGTGAACGTCAGGTTGCCGACCCAGTCGATCCGCCCCGGCCTGCGGCTGCCGGTCTCGCGCAGACTGCGGTACGACCAGATCGTGCCGACTATGCCGATCGGCACGCTGACCCAGAACACCGCCCGCCAGTCCACGGTGGCGAGGAGACCGCCGACGATCAGGCCGAGGAACTGGCCTGCCAGAGCGGTGATTTGGTTGACGCCGAGGGCCATGCCGCGTTGTCGCGTCGGGAAGGCGTCGGTGAGGATGGCCGCCGAGTTCGCCGTGAGCATCGAGCCGCCGACGGCCTGCACGACCCGGAAGCCGATCAGCCACAGGGCTCCGCTACCGCCCTTGAACGGATCGAGGGACAGCGCGAGCGAGGCGCAGGCGAACACCGCGAAGCCCATGTTGTACATGCGGACCCGGCCGAACATGTCGCCGAGGCGCCCGAGCGAGACGACCAGCACGGCGGACACCAGCAGATAGCCGAGGATCATCCAGAGCAGATAACCGATGTTGCCCGGGGCCAGCGGATCGAGCCCGATGCCGCGGAAGATCGCGGGCAGGGAGATGATCACGATCGAACCGTCGATCGTGGCGATCAGCACGCCGAGGGTGGTGTTGGAGAGGGCGACCCACTTGTAGCGGTCGTCCTTGTGTCGGTCGTCCCGCGCGTCTTGGGCGCCGGAGCCGTGGGCGCCGCCCTTGCCGGAAGCCTCGGTGGAGCCGGCCCGACCTGCGGCGGTCGCGCCGGAAGTGGCCTTGCGGGATCGGGGGCCGTCGGTGGTCACAGCCGCTCCGCGAGTCGCTCGATCAGGGACAGCGCCGTGACGAGCTCGTGGCGTTCGGCGAGTGTGAACTCCGCCTCGATCGCGTTGGCGAGCCCCTGCACGGACTCCGACCGCCGGTCCCGGATCACCGTGCGTCCCGCGTCGGTCACCGTCATCACCACCCGGCGCCGGTCCGAGGGATCCGGCTCTCGGCTGACCAGTCCGCGCTGCTCAAGGGCGGCCAGGGTGGTGGCCATGGCCTGCGGCCGGACGCGCTCCAGTTCCGCGAGTGCCCCCGGCGAGTCCGGTCCGTCCCGTTCGAGCCGGGCGAGCACGGACACCTCGGAGAGTGTCGTGTCGCCCACGGCGTGCGCCTGCCGCAGCTTCCGGGCTATCCGACCGACGGCCAGCTTGAGGGTCGCCGCCAGTTCTTCGGCGGCTTCTGGTTCGGCTTCGGCTGGAGGTATGACGTCTTCCATGGATAGTTACAATAGGCTTATTAACCTGTCGTAACAACAGGAGGCATCACGAGCCCGATCCGGCCCGGTACCGCGGCCCCGGTATCGCATGTCCGGTATCGCATGCCCGGTCCCCGCCCCACCCGGCCCGGTACGGTCGGCCGCGCTCGCGGGGTCAGGTGGCGATCGTGGTGACCGCCTCCACCCCATACGTCCGGGCGTAGCCGTTCTCGGTGCCGACGAGGAGGTCGACGACCTCGAAGTACCGGTCCCAGAAAGGCGTTTCGCGCAGCGCGTCGATCAGGAGCTGATAGGCATGGTGGTCCTCCGCCTCCCACACCCAGACGTCGGTGACGCGTGCGGAGTAGAACTCCGTGTCGTAGAACCGCGATCGAACGCCGGTGGTCTTCGCCTTGACGGCGGGGACGACCTGGGTGGCGAAGGCTGCCACGCGCTCCTCGACGGTCAGCGCGAGCCACTCGGGTGTGGTCTTGACGAGCATGAACGCGGTGACGGGTGGCTTGGTCCCGGCTTCCTCAACGGACATCGTTGTTCCTCCAAAAGGGTTTACTGGATTGCCAGTTGAAGTCAGTTGATGCCAGTTGGCACCAACCGGCGGCTGACAGCCGGTCCTCAGGAGAGGACGGCGGGCTTGAGCGTCTCGGCGCACCACTGCTCGAAGCTGGTGGGCGACGCGGTGGCCGGGGTTCGGCGGACGCCGGCGTCGAGGCCCTCGTCCTTGGCCCGCTTCATGTCGACGATGCCCTGGACGAAGGAGTCGTTGAGGCCGTAGCCGATGAGAGTGGTGTACAGCTCGTCGAGCGGCTGGCGCTCGTAGCGGACGGGTCGGCCGAGTTGCTCGGTCATGACACGCGCCAGGTCGTTGGGGGACATGTCCTGCGGCCCGAGGACCGGAACACTGTCGACGCCGGTCCAGGAACGGTCGAGGAGCAGTTTCGCGGCAGCCGCCGCGATGTCGGCCACGGCCACGAGCGGGGCCTTGCGGTCCGCTTCTACGTTGTCGATGAAGACACCCTTGTCGCGGATCGACTCCGCCTCCTCCAGAAGGTTCTCGAAGAAGGACGGATTGGCCAGGGCTCGGTAGGCGACCCCGCTGTCGGCGATGAGGTCGTCCATGGCCAGTGAGGCGGTGACAAGGCCGGCGCGGTCGGCAAGCGCCGTGCCCCGGCCGAGCGCGGAGACGCCGACGACGTGGCCGACCCGGTGGGCTGCGAGCGCCTTCGCGGCAGGGAGCGTGAAACCGCTGTAGCCGTCGGCCGGCGTGAGCGAGGAGTCCGGCGGGACCAGCCAGAAGACGGCGTCCGCACCCTCGAAGGCACGGTCGACGACCTCGGCGTCGCCGTGCGAGCCGGTGACCACCTCGACGCGTCCGCGCACCTCGTCCGGCAGCCGGGCGGGATCGCGCACGATGACGCGCAGTTCCTCGCCCGACGCGGGTGCGGCCTCAAGGAGTCGAGTGAGCAGGTGGCGCCCGATGTTCCCGGTGGGAGCGGTAATGACGATCATGAGAACCCCATGGGTTGTGCCGTTCGGTACGCCCTCATCCTGCGAAGGCCGGGGACGTTGCCACAAGGGGAACTTCGGCATTGAATCATTGTCTGAAGTGGAATGACCCTGGTGAACAGCACGAACGTCCTCCAACAGCCCTGGGCGAGCGTGATCCTCAACTCGCAGGGTCGGTCCGGGGCATTCGACGCTGGACGGAGCCACAGACAACGCAGCTCCCTTGGGCGAGGACCGCTCGGGTCAACGCCGCACACAGTGCAACGGACCACCGCAGGTGAACAGTTATGCAAATACCTCACCCCCGCCCCCTCCCGCACAGGGAATTCACAGAAGTCGACAGTAAATAAAACGGCGTGGCGCCTTCTGCCGAATTTTCGGCAGAAGGCGCCACGCCGTTTTTTATGACCTCTTTAGAGAGGGCTCGCACACTCTTTGCGCAAGCCCGCCCGCTTTAACGGTGGCAGACCTTGTGGGCCTTGTGCCAGGTCTTGGTCCAGTACCCCGGGTGGACCTTGCCGTGCCGGTCGCGGGTCGGCTTGTGCCAGGTCTTCGTCCAGTAGCCCTTGACCACGTGGCACTTCTCCTTGCCGCCGTGAGCCGCTGCCGTGACCGTGTGCTGCGGGGCCGCCTCCGCGGCACCGACCGAGGAGAAAGCCACCCCCGCGGTGAGCGCGGCCGTGGCCGCTCCGAGAGCGATCACACGCTTGACGCCTTGAATCATGACGCCGCCTTTCTGTTTTGTAACACCGTCCGACGAGCTGGACAACGACAGTTTTATCACCGATGCCCGGACGGAATACGCGTGTCACTCGGGCGCGCGGGAGCATTAAGCAGTTGCGAGTTAAACCATGCACGCCCCCGTAAAAGCGACCCACTCTTTCACGTTTACCTGGTCACTCCGTCCAATTCCGGAGCGGCTACGGGGACCGCGGCGGAGCGGCGACGCGGACCGCACGACAGGCGCCCGCCGCACCCCGGCCCCACCCCGCTCAGCGCCGCCTGCGCCCCGACCAGCCGTTGCCGATGCCCGCGACGTGCAGGGCCAGCAGAGCGAGGCCGATCAGCATGACGTTGGTGGAGGTGAACACGTGATTGGTCGATATGTCCGCTGCATTGATCAGAAACGCGATGATGAACAGAACCGCGGCGCCTATGGCCAGCATGGCTTCTCCCCTATCCGGTTGATGCCCGCCGGGTACCCCGCCTCACCAGCAGGAACCCCGTAGCGCGAACACCGGCCCACTTCAGGGGACTTGGGCCGTCACTGGGCGCTTGCCGCCGGGCGGACGACGATCTCGTTGACGTCGACCTGCGGAGGCTGGGCCACGGCATAGGCGATGGCGTCCGCGATGGCGGAGGCGGGAAGGGCCACCGCACGGTAGGTCCTCATGGCCGCTCGGGCGGCGGGATCGGTGATGTGGTCGGCGAGTTCGGACTTCGTCACGCCCGGCGAGACGAGGGTGACCCGGATGTCCCCGGTGGACTCCTGGCGCAGCCCCTCGGAGATCGCGCGGACGGCGAACTTGGTGGCGCAGTAGACGGCCGCGGTGGGCGAGACCTCGTACGCGCCGACGGAGGCGATGTTCACGAAGTGTCCGCCGCCGTGCTTCCGCATGACCGGCAGGGCGGCGGCGATACCGTGCAGGACCCCGCGCACGTTCACGTCGATCATGCGGTCCCACTCATCGGTCCTGAGTTCGTCCAGGGGCGAGAGCGGCATCACTCCGGCGTTGTTGACCAGCACGTCCAGCCGGCCGAAGCGCTCTTCCGCGGCGTGGACGAAGGCGCGTACATCGGCCGCGTCCGTGACATCGAGGTGCTGGAACTGTGCGGTGCCGCCGCCGGCGTCGAGCTCCTTGGCCAGTCCCTCCAGGCGGTCGCTGCGGCGGGCTCCGAGGAGCAGGCGGTGGCCGTCGGCCGCGAGCCGTCGGGCGGTCGCCTCGCCGATCCCGCTGCTGGCGCCGGTGATGGCCACGACCTTGGCGGGCCCGGGCGAGGCGGGCTCGTACGTGGTGGACTCGTACGTGGTGGACTCGGTCATGCGGGGTCTCCCTCTCTGGGCAGCACGAGGTGCTCGTGACGAGGTACGTCGACGACTCCGGAGCACCGCGATGCCCGACCGAGTCTCGTCAGGTGGCGGGCGACCCACCAGGACGGCTGCTGCCCGGGTGCGCCACACCCCGGCTGAGGACTGCCGCCGAGGGCTGCCACTGCACCCCGGGCCGACGTGCGGGCTGGCTACTCGGCCACCCCGCCGTGGAGACTTGCCGGGCCAGCAGCGAGAAATGCCGTCAACTCACTGGCCACACAAGGCAGTTGATGATCTGGGCGCTTCTTCGGAATTCACCCATGGGGCAGGCCAGGGCCCAGCGGCGCGAGTGCCGCCGGTCAGCCGCACTCGTGGTAGCACTGGACGCCGCCGCGTCCTCGACCGCGCCCTAGGGTGGGCCGATGCGCCGATCAGACCCTCAGCCGTACTGGAACACCAACGTCGCCCGGCACCCCGGCATTCTCCGCGCCGTTCCCGAGGGGTGCGGCGGCGCGTTGGACGTGGGCTGCGGGGACGGGCTGCTCGCCCGCAAGCTCGCCGGGCAGGCGAAGACCGTCACGGGAATCGACAAGTCGCCGGAGATGATCGCCCGCGCCCGCCAACTCGCCGACGCCCACCGCGATCTCACGTTCATCGAGGGGGACTTCCTCACGGCCGAACTGCCCACCACGGGCTACGACTTCATCTGCTCGGTCACCACGATCCACCACATGGATTTCGAGGGAGCCCTGCTCCGCATGCGTCAACTCCTCCGCCCTGGAGGAACGTTGGTGGTGGTCGGCCTGGGGCGCGAGGCGGGCGCGAAGGAATGGGCGACCATGATCGCGACCGCGCCGATCGTCCGGGGCGCCAAGCTGATCCGCCGCGCGCGAGGACCGGAAGGCATGCCCGTCGCCATCCCGGAGATGAGCTACGGCCAGGTGCGAGAGCGTGCGGAACGGCTGCTGCCCGGCGTGCGGTACCGCCGACATGTGCTGCGGCGCTACTCACTGACCTGGCAGAAGCCCGGCGGCTGACGCGGCGTCAGCATGCGGTTCGCCCGCTGGGAACGGGCCGCCGCCGCAGCGTGACTCGCGACTTTCCGCTCAGCGGCGCCGGGAACTGCATGCACGCACGAGCCTGCCCGCTTCACCGGCGACCGAGGCATCAGCGTCCGACACCAGAGCCGAGGCCAGGGCTTCCAGTCGCGTGAAACCCTCCTCGGACTGACAGCAGATGTTGTTGATGGCAACGTCGAGGTGATCGCCGGTCTCATCGTCCGCTGAGGAGAACGCCGCGAGAACCATGCGCAGGCCGCGGACGTCCCAGCGTTCGAGCAGCGCCTCCGCCGTCTCTTGGGTGACCGCGGTGTCCTGGCCGTCCAGGAGCAGACGCTGGAGGACCCTGGCGATCTCGGCGTCCTCCGCCGCGCCCGCCAGCCGCCGGCCGGCCGCCGCTCGGACGGACCACGACGGTGAGCGGGCGGCCTCTACGGCCGGGCTCAACTCGCTGCCGGCATCCGGGAGATCCATGCTGCCATCCTGCACGACGCGGCGCACACCTCAGGCCGCCGGGGCACCAGGGGGCGGAGGCGTTGCCACGGCCAGTACCTTTCAGGTGGTCCGCGCGGCGGGCGCGGCACCGTGCGTGATGATCGGAGCTCGTGGTGAAGGCAGTACGTTTCAGCCGGTTCGGTGGACCCGAAGTGCTCGAACTCGTGGATCTTCCCGATCCGCAGCCGGGCCCCGGCGAGGTCCGGATCGCGGTGCGCGCCGCCGGGGTCAACGCGAGCGACTGGAAGAAGCGCCAGGGGTTGATGGACCCGGAGCTTCCGCAGACTCTGGGCTACGAGGCGGCAGGTGTCGTCGACGCCCTCGGCGAGGGCGTCACGGACGTGGCCGTGGGCGATCGGATGTTCGGCTTCTCGGGCGCAGGGGCGGCGCAGGCCGAGCTGGCGGTGCTGTCCTTCTACGCGCCGGTCCCCCGGCCTCTC
Source organism: Streptomyces sp. CB01201 (assembly GCF_002803085.1). Classification (GTDB taxonomy): domain Bacteria; phylum Actinomycetota; class Actinomycetes; order Streptomycetales; family Streptomycetaceae; genus Streptomyces; species Streptomyces hundungensis. Next base: position 178,176 of record NZ_NNBJ01000008.1, read on the forward strand.
GACTTTGCCCGTGCCGCCGCGCTGCCCGCCGCCCTGGAGACGGCAAGGCGTGCCCTCGACCAGCTCGGCGTCGTGGGCGGCGGCACTCTGCTGATCAACGGCGCCTCGGGCACCATCGGCAGCGCGGCGGTTCAGTTCGCCGTGGCGCGGGGCGCGCGCGTGATCGGCACCGCCGGTGCGGGGAACCACGCCTACCTGCGCTCGCTGGGCGCCGAGCCGGTCGCGTACGGCGAGGGCCTGGCCGATCGGGTCCGGGCGCTGGCGCCGGAGGGAGTGGACCTCGCACTCGACGTGGCCGGGAGCGGCGTCCTGCCCGAGCTCATCCAGCTCACGGGGCGACCGGAACGCGTCATCACGATCGCCGATTTCGAGGGGGCGCGGAAGTACGGCGTCGTGTTCAGCCGGGGCGACTCCGGACGCGCGCTCCATGTGCTCGCCGAGATCGGCGAACTGATCGAGTCCGGGCGCTTCTCGCCGCCGGCGGTGACGACCTACCCACTCGCCGAGGTCGCGGAGGCACAGCGCGCCGTCGAGACCGGTCACGTACGCGGGAAGATCGTGCTGGTGGTCGGCCCCGGCGAGTAGCGGCACCTCGCCTCGGCGTGGGGCGACCCGAGTCCCGCCCCGCCGGCGGCCGCGTCCTCATCCCCGCAGGGAATCGGATGCGGCGCGGCCGGGGCGGACCTCGCGCTTGCCGACCGGACCCGTGAGCGCGCCGCGCGGACCGCTGGGAGTGGTCAAGGCTCTCGGAGCGGTCGGGGCAATCGAAGCACGGGGAGCACCCAGAGCATTCGGAACGCTCAGACGAGTTCGGGCTGCGGTCCGGCCTGGGGTTCCAATTTCCGTACGGGGACGGGCTGCGGCTCCCACTGCTTCGTGGTCCTGATGAAGTAGTGGATCACCGAGAACGTCGCCAGCATGAGAAGAGGACCGAATATCCAGGGGTGCTGGGCCATCGTCATCGAGAGATAGCGATAGGAGAGCAGGAATGCGGTGAAGATCGCCGCACCGTACGCGACAAGGAGCGCTCCCGAACGGTCCCAGCCACGGGCGAGCGACCGGAGGGCTGCCTCGATGGTGAGCGCGAAAACGACTCCGGCAATGATGTCGGTGCCGTAGTGGTAGCCGAATCCCAGCGTCGCGCCGAGCGTCGCGATCCACCAGAAAGCACCCGCTATCCGGAGCGCCTTCGGCCCCTTGCGGGAATGGATGAAAATGGTGGTTGCCCAGGCCGTGTGCAGACTCGGCATGCAATTGCGCGGGGTTATCTCATTGAACGGCATATGGTGAGGCACACTGATCGAAGCCGAATTGGGCCACACATTGGCCACCGCCCAGTGCCCGCCGTCCGCGCCGTAGGCGAAGATGGGGCCGACCACCGGGAAAATCATGTAGAAGGCGGGCCCGAGCAGGCCGATGACCAGGAAGGTTCGTACCAGATGATGGGCCGGGAAGCGGCGCTCGGTCGATACGTTGCGCAGCTGATAAAGCGCGACGATGACCGCTGCCACCGCAAGCTGGATGTATACGTAATCAAGAATGTGGGCGCCGATCGGTCCGGTCGACTTCACGAACCGGCCCACCAGCCAAGAGGGGTTGCCCAGTGCGTGATCGGCGGTCGCCACATACTGGTCGAGTACCGTCGGGCGAGTCTTCGATGTAATGAGGAGCCAGGCATCGCCCGTCTTTCGGCCCGCCACCAGGAGCAGTCCGAGACCGACGCCCTTCAGGAGCAGGACACGTTCCTGACCGGTGCGGCGCGTGAAAGCGATGACGACACAGGCCAGAATCACCCATAGCGCACCATTGCCGAACATCATTTTGGCGTCGACGGCCCAGCGAATCAGGAAGAAGGCTATGTCGATACCGACGGCAGCCGCTATGGCGATGGCCCGCTGCCGCCAGGTCAGCACCACCATCATCAGCGCCATACTGGCGTACAGCAGGGGCCCGGATTTCGGCGCGAATATGACTTCTTTCGCCTGATTTGTGATCGGGCCCGGCTGGCCGTAATGACGCGCCGCGACCTCCAGCACGACGAGGAACCCGAGGGCCACCACGACCACCGCAGCCCACATCATCGCCCGCGGAGTACGCCACGTCGACGGAATTTTGTTGTTTATTCGGGAAAATACCCGCGGTGATATCGTTGTCAATTGTTTGGCCGATTTGCTAGATGTTGGTTAACAGGTCACTCTTCGTACTGGATGAGTTCGTCATTGTGATGTAGTGCACCGAGGACAGGATCATCAGCGCCGATCATGTTATCCGAGTGGTGTGGGTGGGTTTCGCTGGTCATGGGTGACCTCGTGCACTCGCATCCCGGGACGAGTCGCGCCGCACTTACGACGCGTCCTCGATCCGCCCCCTCAAGTGGTCATATGCCCAGGCCGCCAGGGTGGTCGGGGTCGTGGTGCGGACCGTGCGGCCCTGTTCGGGGACGAAGTCCTCCCGGAGGCCGGTCGACATGCCGAGAACGGACTCGACCATTCCGTCCGGCATTCCGGCTCGGTGCAGCTGGGCACGCATGGCGTCGTCGGTGATGCGTTCCACATCGATCCGCCGACCGGTGGCCGCGGTGAGGATCTCCGCGACCTGCTGCCAGGTGAGATCGGCCGCTCCGTGTACCGCCTGCACGCAGCGCCCGGACCACGCGGACGACAGGAGGCGGGTGACGGCCACCTCCGCGATGTCGCGCGGGGCCACCCAGGCCATGGGCTGGTCGAGCGGCAGGACGACCTGGAGGAGGCCCGCCCGCACGGCGTCGAGCTGAAGTTCCAGGTTGGTGAAGAAGTAGCCGCATCGCAGATGGGTGACGTCGACGCCGGTGCCGTCCAGGGCGGTCTCCGTAAGGGCCAGCCCGTCGATCTCTCCGGCACCGTGGCGCTTCTCGGCGCCCACGCTGCTCTGGAAGACGACCCTGCCGATCCCGTTCTCGGTGACGGCCCGCACCACGCTGGTGGTCGCACGGGCGTAGTCGGCGAGGGGATCACCGCTCGCCGTACTCGGGTCGACCCAGAACAGGGCGTCGACATCGCGGGTGGCGGCGACCACCGTCTCGGCGTCGTACTGGTCGACCCGCACCGCGTCCACGTGGTCGCGGACCTCGGGGGCGAGGCGGGCGGGATCACGGAGCAGGACGCGCGGGCAGACACCGGCCCGGATCAGCGCGGTGACGACATGACGGCCGACGTTGCCGGTCGGCGTGGTGACGGCGATCCGCATGGCTGCCTTCCTTTCGATGCGTTCTGTGGCTGTTGTGGCTTCTGCGTCTTTCAGTGGCGGAACAACATCGGTGACTCGGCCAGGCTAGAAGGAGAGTCGGTCGGCACCTGTCCTATTTCGGTCGAAGTCAGTCACCGAGCCATGGGGAGCAGCCGCACCTCGCCCTCGGGCAGCTTGGCCCACCAGTGGTGATGACGGCTGTAGGGCGCAGCCTCACGGCCGGCGAGGAGTTCGGCCAGGGACCGGGCCTCCTCCGCGAGCCCTTCCCAGACGGCCCGCGTCAGCGGGTGGAAGGCCGTCACCTCGACGCCTTCGGCCATGGGCCGCCACACCCCGGCGACATATCCGTCCACCAGCACGGCGGGCAGGACATCGCCGTTGTTCCGGATCACCAGGGGCCGGTACGCCGGCGGAATCAGTCGGCCACGGTCGGCATGGGACAGCAGGGCGCTGTCCCACATGGCCAGGAACCGGGGCGGCGCCGGGGTGTCCGCGGGTGGCCGAGGAGCGTCCGGCAGGTCGAACAGGGTGAGCCCGTCCGGCCCTTGGAGCTGTTCGACGACGGTCTCCGGAGCGCTCAGGGCTCGACGCACGTCCGAGCGCCGCATCATCAGGAACTGGGCCACGTCCGCGACCGAGGCCGGCCCGAAGCCGGCCAAGTACCGCAGGACCAGGGCCCGCAGCGCCTCCGGGTCCGGCTCCCGTCCGCGGTACGCGCGCGGCGTCCCGGCCGCCACGAACGACGGCCGGTAGCCGAACGACCAGGGCGCCTTCGTCGGGGCGTGCTGTAGCGGTGCGTACGCCCTCAGCCCCCACCAGCCCCCGTCCCCGCGCTCGGCGCCGACCCGCTCCTCCACCCAGGCCCGCATCTCGGCCATGGTGCGCGGCCGGTCGGCGAACGCGAGCAGCTCCGGCGTCAGCTCGTCGGCGTCCGCCGGCGTGAGGCCTGTCGCGGCGAAGCGGTGGCCGAGGCGGGTCGCGTACAGCGTCGGCTGCATCGCCGCACGGAAGACCGGATAGTCCTCGGCGCGCACCGCGTGCAGCGTGACGCGCATCAGGGTCGCCTTGACCACCAGGCGGCGCGTGAAGGCCTCGTCCAGCTCGGCCGGATCGAAGCCGGAGAGCCGGTTCCATAGCGCGATGTACGGGGATGCCGGGTGCTGGGCCTGGAGCGCGACGAGTTGCTTCAAGCCGTCAAGGACGCCCAACTGTGCCCGTTCCAGTAGGAGTTGACGGCTCAGAGTGGCTCGGTTGAGTGCGCGCCCGGTGAGCTTCATGCCCGGATTCTGCCGCACCGGCCCCACCCGTTTCCCGCGCCGCACCAGAACCGCAGGTCGGGCCGCGAGGGTTCTGCACGGCTTCCGGAGGCCGGACCCGAAGGCAATGAACAGGTCAAGCGTTTCCCATCCAGGTCAAGATTGGGAGAGATGTGGAATTCATAAGAGCCCGCCGGAATAGTCGCCTGGGGAAACGGGTTCAAGCCACACGTACCCCGCTCAGGGGCCGCCGCCGACCTCACTCAGCCTCCGGAGGCTCCTCTATGTCCCCACCGACGACCGACCAGCAGGCCGCGCCGCGCGGCATACGTGGTGTCGTCCCCGTCCTGGCGTTCGCCGGCATCACGGTCGCGGTGATGCAGACCCTGCTCGTGCCGGTCATCAAGGACCTGCCGGAGCTGCTCAGCACCTCGCCGTCCAACGCCACCTGGGTCATGACCTCGACGCTGCTCGCCGGCGCCGTGGCCACCCCGATCATGGGCCGGCTCGGGGATCTGAACGGCAAGCGCCGCATGCTCCTGTTCAGCCTCGCCATCATGGTGATCGGCTCGCTCATCGCCGGTTTCACCGACCAGCTCATCGTGATGATCGTCGGCCGTGCGCTCCAGGGCTTCGCGATGGGCGCCATCCCGCTCGGCATCGGCCTGATGCGGGACGAACTGCCCCGCGAGAAGCTCGGCTCGGCGATGGCCCTGATGAGCTCCTCCATCGGCGTCGGCGGCGGACTCGCGCTGCCGGCCGCCGCCCTGATCGCCCAGCACGCCGACTGGCACGCCCTGTTCTTCAGCTCGGCGGGCCTGGGTGTGGTGGCCATCGTGCTCACCCTGGTCTTCGTACCGGAGAGCCGGGTCAAGGCGGAGGGCACGTTCGACGTGTTCGGCGCCCTCGGCCTCTCCGCGGGTCTGGTCCTGCTGCTGCTTCCGAT
>NZ_NNBJ01000008.1:183644-363486 GCF_002803085.1 Streptomyces sp. CB01201
CCGATCACCAAGGGCAGCGACTGGGGCTGGGGTTCGACCACCACCCTCGGCCTGCTCGGCGCGGCGGTCCTGGTCCTCGTCCTGTGGGGCGTGATGGAGCTGCGCGTCAAGGCGCCGCTGGTGAACCTGCGCACCACGGCCCGGCGTGAGGTGCTGCTCACCAACCTCGCCTCCACGATGGTCGGCGTCGCCTTCTACGCCATCTCCCTCGTACTCCCCCAGCTGCTCCAGCTGCCCTCCGCCACCGGATACGGCCTCGGTCAGTCGATGGTCGTAGCCGGTCTGTGCGTGGCACCGCTCGGCCTGACGATGATGCTGACGGCCCCGGTCTACGCCCGTCTCTCGGCCAAGTACGGCCCGAAGACCACCCTCATCCTGGGCATGCTGATCATCGCGATCGGCTACGGAGCGGGCCTCGGCCTGATGAGCGCGGCCTGGCAGACCATCATCATCTCGGTGGTCGTCGGCGCGGGCATCGGACTGGCCTACTCCTCGCTTCCGGCGCTGATCATCGGCGCGGTCGACCCGTCCGAGACGGGCGCGGCCAATGGCCTCAACACCCTGATGCGGTCGATCGGTACGTCGGTGTCGAGCGCCGTCATCGGCATGGTGCTCGCCAACACCTCACAGAAGTTCGGCTCGGTCACGCTGCCGACCATGCACGGCTTCCGCGTGTCGTTCCTGATCGCCACGGCCGCGGTGGCGGGCGGCCTCGCGCTCGCCGTCTTCCTGCCCAAGGGCCGCCCCGCCGCCAAGCCGCAGCTGCGCGCCAGCAGCGAGGAGGACGCGGTGCTGGAGCGGGCCACCGAGGCCCTGGCCGCCTTCCACGGCCAGGTCATCGGCGCCTCCGGCTCGCCCGTCGCCCACGCCAAGGTCACGCTGATCGACCACCGCGGCCGCCAGGCCGGCTCCGCGCACACCGACGAGACCGGCCGGTACGCGGTGCCGGTCCCGCGGGGCGGCGCCTATGTGCTGGCCGCTACGGCCGCGGGCCACGCGCCGCTGGCGTCCTCGGCCACCCACCACGGGGGCGAGGGGCCGGTGACGGTGGACCTGGCGCTGCCGGTGCCCGCGCTGTAGCCGTCCGGCCGGATCCGCACGGCGGATCCGGCCGGCGATTCCACTCCTCCGGCGATGCCGGGCGGGGCATGAGGCCCTCGGTCGGGCGGGAGCATCCCGCCTGCCCGAGGGCCTCACGTCTTTCCGTACGGTCCGCCCTCCCCGGGACCGCACACCTTCCGGGAGCGGTGCCCGGGGCTCATTCCTTCTCCGGCACGGGCCGCCGCAGCAGATAGCCGGCCGCGCAGCAGGCCAGCACCGCCATGCAGCCGATGAACACCAGGCCCGCACCCTCCAGCCCGAGCGGGCCCACCAGGACGCCCACGCCGATCACCGGTACCGAGATGCCCGTGTAGGCGACCACGAACAGGGTGGAGATCACCGCCGCGCGGTGATTCTCGGGGGATGCCTGGGCCACCGCGGACAGCGCCGCACGGAAGGTCAGCCCCTGCCCGAAGCCGCCGACCAGCGCGCTCAGCACGATCAGCGGGAGCAGGTCCCAGCGGAGCGCCCCGGCGAGGAGGGCGAGCCCGACCAGGAGGGCGGCACAGCCCGCGGGCAACGACCGCCGCAGTCCCACCCGGCCGACGGCCAACTGGCCGCCGGTCGAGGCGAAGAAGGCGAGCGCGACGACCAGACCGCTCGCGGCGTGGTTCTCGACGTCGAGGGACTGCGCGAGGAAGGCGGGGCTCACCGAGGTGAACACCCCGAACAGCGCGAATCCCACGAACGACGCGATGGCCGCGGGCACGAACACCGGCCGTACCGGCGCCGGCAGCCCCGGCCGCTGCGGGCGCGCGCTGCTGAGGGGCTGCCGCTCCCGTACGGTCTCGGGGAGCCACAGCACGACCGCGGCCGAGGCGGCCACCAGGGCCAGGTGCACGATGAACGGCAGGGACAGCGGGTGGCCCGCGTACTGCGCGAGCAGGCCTGCGAGCAGGGGTCCACAGCCGAGCCCGCCCATGTTGGCGGCCGTCGCCACCAATGTGGCCCGTGCGGCGCCGTCACGCGGCGCCAGGTCCATCACGTAGGCGGTGGCGGCCCCGGTGAACAGTGCCGCCGACAGGCCCGAGAACAGCCGGCCCACGTACAGCCAGCCAAGGGCGTCGGCCCACAGGAAGCACGCCGCGCTCACGGCGGCGAAGCCCAGGCCGCAGAGCAGGACCGGCCGTCGGCCCACGGTGTCCGACACGTTGCCCGCGAGCAGGAGCACGCCGATGACCCCGAAGGCGTACACGGCGTACACGATCGTGACCGTCAGCTCGGAGAAGCCGAACTTGTCCTGGTAGAGGCCGTAGAGGGGGGTCGGGAGCGTGGTGCCCGCCATGCACACGGCGAACACCGCCCCGCCGAGCAGACATTGACGCCATCCTCGAAGATCACCGTCCATGGCACCGAAGGTAACGCCGCAAGCGGTTCCGTTCCGCCCCGCGGTGACGGGCGCGCCGCCGTGCTCCTCGCTCGCCGGCGGCGATGTCAGTGGGGCGTGCGACCATCCACAGCATGATCGTCCCGCCCGATTCCCTGTTGCCCAGCGCCGGTACGCACCTCTCGACCACGTACGCCGACTGGGTCACCGCCCATGACCCGGGTGCCGCCGAGGCCGCGCACGCCCTGGTCGAGGACATGCACGGCGAGCTGGGCCGGTCCTGGACCAAGCCCGGCCGGTTCGTCGAGGCGATGGCGGCCCGGTCGCGGCGGCTGCCGCCGGAGCATCTGCCGTGGTTCTGGGACACGGTGGGGCATCGGCTGCTCGGCTACGGGAGCAGGCCCGGCGGCCGCGCCTATGCGGCGGCGCGGGCGGCCGAGGCCGAGCACGCGCTACCGGTGAATCCGGGCTACCGCAGGGCCAACGCGCTGCTGTTCGCGGCGGGCGGGGCCATGCCGGCCAAGGAGTTCGGGGCGCATCAGCGCTTCCTCGCCGAAACGCTCGACCCGGCGGCGGCCCACACGGCGCTGGTCGAGTTCCTGACCGCGTGGGCGGGTTCGGCCGCGGACCTTCCGGCGGATCTGGTGCGCCGGACTCGGGCCTCCGCGAAGGCGGCCGGCCATGGCGACGAGGAGGTCGCGCGGATACTCGGCGCGATCCTGTCGGTGACCCGGGCGAAGTCGGTGCCGGACGCGCTTCTGGCAGCCGCGGAGCCAGTGCTGACGGTTCATCAGCCGGAGCTTTCGGTCGCGTCCGGGCTCCTGGAGGTCTTCCCCACCGGGCCGGTCGACGGTGGTGCGTGGCTGCGGGTGCTCATCGGCAGCGGCGCCGCGCAGGCCATGACGGACGGCAGGCTGGTCCCGGAGGGCGGCCTGCACCACTGGGTCGGCAACTTCACCCGCATGTACCAGTACGCCGCCCACCGCGGCGGCGGGGTCGGGCAGCAGCAACTGCCGGTGGAATTCCTCGATCTGGTCGGCCGGTTGGGGCCCCGGCTACGGATGGCGGGCGCGCCGGTGACGGTGCACACCACCCGGCACCACTGCACCGCCCTGGACGCGGACGTTCTGGACGCCCTGCTCGCGGCGGAGGTCGCGGTCGTCGACCCGGGCTCCGAGACCCGCCTGCGGTTCTGGGGCGAGTCGTCCCGGCGCGATCTCACCGCGCTGGCCGCCGACCCCGTCTTCGGCCCCCGCCTGGAGGGGACCGTGCACGCGGACCTGCTTCCCAACTGGTCGACGGCACACCGGCGTCCCGGGTCGGCGGTGACGCTGCTCCCGGGCAACGACGGCATCGCCCAGGGGGTCGCGGGGCGCGTGGGCAAGCTCGTCGACACCCTCGCCGGCGGTGGCATGGCCGGGGCCGAAGAGGCGGTGTCCGAGCTGGGGATCCTGCTCGACCGGCCGACGGTGACGGCACTCGGCGGGATCGCCGACGCCCTCGCGGACGCGGCGGTGGGGGGCGCGCTGCGCCGCTCGCTGGCCGCCGGCCTGCCGGAGGAACTGGCTTGGCCCGCGCTGGAGTTGGAGTACGCGCGCTTCGCCGAGGAGGCCGGTCCGGAGGCGGCGGGCAGCCCCGCGCCGGGCGTGGCCGGAGTGACGGCCACCTGGCCGGTGCTCACGCTGTTCGGGCGGGACCGGGCGGTGGCCGTCGGCCCCGACGGGGTGCGCGCCTCCTGCGACTTCACGGTCCCGAAGGGCGCGACGATGTTCGCCGTCCATTACGTGGGCGGCTCGTTCCTGGTGAGCTGGACGCTCAAGCCGAGCCCGTACCACTGCGACACCGCCGTCTGGTCCGACCGCCCCGACGAGCCGTTCACCCCGGAGGAGAACCAGGGTCTGGTCCCCTTCGGCGGCACCCTGGACGGCGCGTACGGCTTCCAGTTCGAGACCGCGGACGGCGAGGGCCGGCACGGCGGTCAGCGGGCACTGCGCCCGGGCGGCACCGAGGGCATCGACGGGGACGAGCTGCAACTTCGGGACGGCTCCCGGATCTGGACCAGGGGGGTGTACGGGACGCGCGACTGGGAGGCGGTCGACCCCGTCACGGGCGAGCCCCACGGACCTGTGCCGCTTCCCGGGTTCCCCGGACGCCCGGCGAGCGCCGACCGCACGGCCCAGCCGTCCGGGCGGTCCGAGTCGCCCGCGTCCCAGTCCCAGTCCGAGTCCGAGTCCGAGTCCGAGGAAGGCATGGCGCTTGCGCCACAGATTCTTCAACTGGCGCCCCTGCCGCCCGAGTTGAGTGATTCACCGCTGGGTTCCCGGGACGGCCTGGTGGGCACCCGGGTGCTGTTCCGCACCCGGCACCGCGACCACGCCCCCGACCACTTCCTGGTGCGGAGCATCGACGGACGCACGGCGCGCTTCGACATCGACCGGCCCGGCCAGGAGCCGTGGGCGCTGTGGGCGGCACCGGAGGGGGCGCTGGAGGACGTGGTGCTGGCCGAGGCGGAGACGCTGACCGGCGTGCGCGCCTACGCCGCCGACGGGTCGCTGCTGTGGGAACTGGACGGCCACGACACCCCTCGCCGCCCACGGACGCAGCCGGCCCGCAGGGTCACCGTGTCGACGGGCGTGGCCCTGCCCCCGGCGTTCTGGTACCTGCTGCGGACCCGGGACCGGGCCGGTTCGCGCGCGCTGCGGACGGTGGAGCAGCGCACGGCGGACGCGCTGCTCAGGGCAGCGCTGGACGGCCCGGAGGCGCTGCGCGCGGCCGTGGCCCGGGAGGTGCCCGGCATCACCGATCCGGTGCTCGCCGAGGCCGTGGCCGCTGTGGCCGTGCGGGCGGCGCGGGTGGAGCGGCGGCGCCGGACCCTGCACCGGCGCGTCACCATCCTTGCCGAGGCCCCGCCCGTCCTGCCGCGCGGCTCGGCGCCGGACACCGAGCTGATGCCGGCCCTGTTCGGCCTCGTCCACGACGGGGAGCGCGATCCCTGGCGCCGGGTGCCCGACGCCGCCACGACCGCGACGCTCGGCGCCCTCGCCGCCGACGGCGCCTGCCTGGCCGGGACGATCTCCGAGGAGGTACGGCGGCTCTCACCGCCCGCACCGCCGTGCGACTGGTCGCAGTTGCTCGGCGCGATAGACGCCGCGGCCTGGCGAGCGGCGGTGGCACCGACGCCGGACACCGAACGCGCCGCGCTGTGCGCGCTCCTGGAGACCTGGGCCGAGCAGCCCTTCGCCCGTGCGGGCAGCCGGTGGTGGGTGGGCCGCACCTCCGATGCGGCCGGCCTGGACGGGTTGCGGGCGGCCGGTATCGCCGTGGCCTGCGCAGCGGTTCGGGCCGGCGGCAGGCAGCGCTGGTTCGTGGCACCGGCGGCGGAGGACCCGGAGGCCGATCCGGTGCCGTCGGCGGTGCCGGCACGGCTCGTCACGGTCGGGCGGGACGACGCGGCACGCCTGAGGGCGCTGCTGGCGGCGGTCGGCACGCACGGCCCGCTCCCCCTGCCCGACTCGGCGGTCGCGCGCTTCGCCGAACTCACCGGCGTACGAAGGCCCGTGGCCCGGCTCGTGGTCGCGGGGCTCGTGGGCCGGCCCGACCGCGAAGCGGACCGGGACCTGGTGCGCAAGGCGCCCTACCGGACGCCCCCGATGGTGGCCGAGTCCTACGACCGGCTCCGCGCGAAGCTCGGCCCGGACGGGCAACGGGCGGTCCTGGCCGCCGCCCTCCCGCAGGACCCTGCGGAGCTGTGGCGGCCGGGCGGGGTGGAAGAAGCCGCGGCACGGATGGCCGGGGTGTGGTGCGAGCGGCTCGGCGCCCTGCCCGCGGTGCACGACGACGCGGCCGACGCCCTGGAATCCGTCCTCGGCCTGCCCGAGGTGTGGGCCCGGCGGCTGGCGGGCGGGTACGAAGCCGCTGCCGACGCCACCGTGGAGGCGGCGGGCTGGGAGCTCGCGGCGAGCGCGTACAGCACGGGCGTCGACGTCCGGGCCGTGCCGCCGGCCGGGCCCCGGCTGCCGTACGGCACGCCGGTGGGCCTGGCGTACCAGGCGATGGCTGCCGCGCTGGCGTGGGCCTGGACGGACCGGCCCGTGGGCGACCCCGCGGTGGCGGGGGCGGTGGCCCTGTACGAGCGGCTGCGGGCCGAACTGGATCGCCCGGAGCTGCTGTTGGTACTGGCGCACGGCCGGGTCAAGGACAGCCCGGAGGGGATCGCGGACCGGTTCGGGCCCGGACGGCTTCCGGTGGCCGGGGACGCCCGCAAGGCGGCGGGCCCCGTGCCGTCGACCGCGTACGACTGGGGCCCGCTGGTGGTGTGCGCACCGGGCGGCGAGAGCTTCCTGCGTCCGGCGGCGGTCGCCGACCCCGAGGCCTGGCGCCGGGTCAGGGAGGTCGCCGACCTGTCGGGAGAGCTCGACCGGGTGGCCCCGCTCCTCGTCGGCGGCGGTCTGGAGCGCATGATGCGCCGGTCCCTGTCGGGAGCGGTGCCTACCGGGGCGTACGAGGCCGATCCTCGCCAGTCCTGTCCCGAGCTCGTCGCCCGGGTGGCTCAGGAGCTGGCGGTCGGCCCGGACGCGGCGGCGCTCCACCTCCAGCTCGCGACCCTGGCGGCGCCCACCGACCGCGACGTACGGCGGTGGAACGGATGGTCGGCCGCACGGCACGCCGAGGTCCGCAGGGAGCTGCTCGGCACGGGTGCGGTGGTGGAGGCGCGGCGGGCGCGAGCGGGCCGGACGCTGTTCCTGCCCGGCGATTGGACCGAACTCAAGGCCCCCCACCTCCCCTTGGAGACCGTGAAGCTGGCGGCCCACGCGGTGCGTCCGCTCCGGGGCAACGGGATCCTCGCCCCGTTCCTCCGGATCCTGCCGACGGCGCCGCTGCACGAGATGTTCGCGCAGGCATGGGCGCGGCAATCCGGGACGAGCCAACCGGCTTGACAGATGGGGGAGTTGAGAGGGCGAGTCAACTCCCCCGGGACCCGTATCAGCCGGACCGGCCCTTCCGGCCGTCCTTCTTGCCCTTTCCCTGCGAGCGGTGCGGCAGATGGGGCAGATGGCCCTGGCGCAGCTGCAACCAGACGTCACGGGCCCGGCGGCCCGCGTGGGTGCGGCTCTGCGCCACCAGTTCGCGGGCCTCCTCCTCCGACTCGACCATGGCAGAGGACCCGCGCAGCGGCTTGCCCGCGGTCTCCCGCAGGAACAGTGCCGAGATCACCCCGATCACGCCGGCCACCATCAGGTAGTAGGCCGGCACGAGCTCATTGCCCGTGGCGTTGACCAGCGCGGAGGCCACCAGCGGAGTCGTACCGCCGAACAGCGACACCGAGAGGTTGAACGCGAGGGACAGGCCGCCGTAGCGCAGATGGGTCGGGAAGAGCGCGGGCAGCGTGGCAGCGCTCGTCCCGGCGAAGCACACCAGGAGCAGCCCGAGCACGACACAGCCGATGGCGGGCAGGACGATGCCGCCCTGTCGGATCAGCTGGAAGACGGGCAGCGCGAGGACGACCATCGCGATACCGCCCCACAGGAACAGCGGCCGCCGTCCGTAGCGGTCCGAGGAACGGCCCACGGCGGTGATGGTGAGGACGACGAGCACCATCGTGCCGAGCACCAGGAGCTGCGCGGTGAGCTCGGACTGGCCGAGGGTGGTGCTCATGTAGGTCGGCAGGTACGACGTCACCATGTAGTTGGTGACGTTGTAGAGCAGGACCAGCCCGATGCACACGAGCATGGCCTGCCAGTGGTGGGTGAAGACCTCCTTGAGACGGCCCCGTCCCGACATGCGCGCCTGCTCAAGACGCTCTTCCTCCTCGGGCGTGGCGCCGCCGCGCGCCGCCGCCTGCCGTCCGCGTTCCTCGGCCTCCTGGAACGCGGGCGTCTCGTCGAGCTTGAGCCGCATGTAGAGGCCGATGAGCCCGAGGGGACCGGCGATGTAGAACGGGATCCGCCAGCCCCAGTCGAGCATCTGGTCCTCCGACAGGACCCCGGTCAGGACGGTGACCAGGCCGGAGCCGAGCGAGTACCCGACGAACGTGCCGAAGTCGAGCCAGCTGCCGAGGAAGCCCCGCATCCGGTCGGGTGAGTACTCGGCGATGTAAGTGGTGGCCCCGGCGTACTCACCGCCGGTGGAGAAGCCCTGCACGAGCCGGCAGACGAGCAGCAGGATCGGGGCGGCGAGCCCGATCGACTTGTAGCCCGGCAGGAAACCCACCGCGAAGGTGCTGATCGCCATCATGATCATGGTGACGGCGAGCACCTTCTGGCGCCCCACACGGTCGCCGAGGGGCCCGAACACGAGCCCCCCGATCGGCCGGACGACAAAGGCCGCGGCGAAGGTGGCGAAGGTCGAGATGACCTGGGCGCCCGGCGAACTCGACGGGAAGAAGACCTTGCCGAGGGTGGCGGCGACATAGGCGTAGACACCGAAGTCGAACCACTCCATCGTGTTGCCGAGCGCGGCCGCCGACACGGCCCGGCGTACTGCGGGCTTGTCGGCCACCTTGACGTCGTCCGCACTCAGGCTCTTCTTGCGACGGCGCAGCAGCGTCCGCACCATGCGCTCGGTCTGCGGGCTCCCCGAGCCGAACCCGCGACCTCGATGACCCGGGGGTGTGGGCCCCGGCCTGCTTGATTTCATGGGCACCTGTGCGTCGTGTCGGTGGTTGTGGCTGTGGGATCTGCGGTCTTGGGGTCGTGGACCGGCTTGGAGCGGGGTGGGCACGCTGCCGAGCACCGGCCAGATGTCCGGTACGCGGCATACGTACCTCAACTCTCCACTGCTGGCGCGCTGCGCGCACCGCAAGCGCGGACGCGGCGTGTCGCCCGGGGCCCTCGGACGCCCCGGGCACCAGCGGGCCCGGTGCCGCCCGGGCCGGGGTGTGCGACCGCTCTACGCTGTGCGCATGACTCTTCGCCGAGCCGTCAGCGGGGTGGGCACCCAGGGCCCTCGGCCCGTCTCCACCGCCCAACGCCCCATGCCCCACGCCCCACGCCCCACGTCCCACGTCCCACGTCCCACGGAAGGTGAACGCGCGGCATGACCGCCCTGACCCCGCGCTTGTTCCGGGCGCTCGACCGGTTCCACGCCGCGCGCCCGTGGGACCACAACGCCCACTACCACCGGTGGATCATGCGGCAGCTCCCCCAACGCCTCGGGAGCACCCTGGACGTCGGTTCGGGCAGCGGCGATCTGGCCCGGCTCCTCGCCACCCGCGCCGACTCCGTACGGGGCCTGGACGCGGATCCCGGGATCGTCGCTCGCGCGAGGGAACTCACCCCGCCCGACACCCCCGTGACCTTCGCCGTCGCTGATGCGCTGACCGAGGCGCGGCCGGACTCGTACGACGCCATCACCTGCGTCGCCGCGATCCACCACCTGCCGTTGCGCGAGGCGCTCGTCCACTTCCGCCGGCAGCTCGCTCCCGGCGGCACGCTGGTGGTGGTCGGGCTCGCCCGCGCGCACTCCCGGGGCGATCACCTCATCGGCGTGGCCGCCCTGGTGGGGAACGTCGTCATGGCCTGGCTCAAGAACCGGGGCCGCAAGGTGGCACGGCCCACCGCCATGACCGCACCCACACGACCGGCGACGCTGACCTTCCACGACATCGTCGACGAGGCTCGTCGCACACTGCCCGGAGCACGGTTGCGCCGACGCCTGTTCTGGCGCTACACACTGGTCTGGCACAACCCGGAGGGCGGGCGGTGACAGCCCCGGCGGCTCTCAACCGGGCGCCACGCACGGCCGGTTGAGAACCTCCTCAAGCCGTGGCGAAGCTCATCACGGCCAGTGGCGCCGAGGTCGGGGCGGGTGAGCCACCGGCGGGTTCCACGGTGATGCCCATGCCCGACGCCTGGCCGACCGGACCGGACAGCAGGACCGCCTCGGTGCTGCGGGCCGGATTCATCAGGCCCGCCGGACGCATGCTGCCCGCGTCGTCGAACCAGAGCTGGTAGACCTTGCCGGTCGGCGGGCGCGGCAGCCCGGCGGCCACGAAGACGGCCTGGTTCTTGCTGTGGGACACCACGAGCGTCCCGGTAGCGCCGCCCTTCAGGCTGCCGGTGGCGGCCTTCGCGTCGGGCGCGGCGAGGACCTCGGCGAGCTGCTGGGACTGCCGCTGCGCCGTGTCCGCCCGCTGCTGCGCGCTGTCGGCCTGCTGATGCTGCCAGACCGCGACGCCGCCGAGCCCGGCAGCGGCCGCGAGGCAGGCGGCCAGCGCGAAGTGCGACCAGCGCGCCCGGCGCAGCCGGCTGCTGGTGGCGCCGGGCGCTGCCGGTGGGTGCGGGGAGTCCTGGCGGACCACGGCGATCCGTCGCAGCACCGCGGCCTTGAGCTCGACGGGCGGAGTGACCGTGACGGCGAGCCCGAGACGGCTCGCGGTGGCGGTGAGCTCACGCACCTCCTGGGCGCAGGACTCGCAGTCGGCGAGGTGCCGTTCGAACTCGGCCCGCTCCTCATCCGACAGTGCGTGCAGCGCGTACGCGCCGGTCAGTGTGTGCAGATCGGCGATGCTCATCCGGCCACCCCCAGGCAGTCGCGCAGCCGGATCAGTCCGTCGCGCAGTCGGGTCTTCACCGTACCCAGCGGGACGGCGAGCAGCTCGGCCACCTCTCGGTAGGTCATGCCGCGGTAGTAGGCGAGCGTCACGGATTGGCGCTGGAGCTCGGTGAGGGTGCGTAGACAGCGGCGCACCTGTTCGCGTTCCAGGCGGCTCTCCACCTGCTCGGTCACGTCGTCGAAGGCCGGCGTCTGTTCCAGGAGCGCGGCCTTGTGCTCACGCTCGGTGGCCGCCTGCGCCGAGCGCACCCGGTCCACCGCCCTGCGGTGGGCGAGCGTCAGCACCCAGTTCATGACGCTGCCCCGGTCCCGCCGGTAGCGCGCGGCCGTGCGCCACACGTCGACAAGCACCTCCTGGGCGACCTCCTCCGACTGGGCGGGGTCGCGCACCACCGTGCGGACGAGGCCGAGGACGGGTCCGCCCACCGCGTCGTACAGCGAACTGAACGCATCCTGGTCACCCCGGGCCACGCGATCGAGCAGCTCGGGCAGGTCGGGCCCGGCGGAGCGGGCTCCGCTGATGTGCACCACTTCTTTCACGCGGTGATCCTCCTGGACATAGGTCGCTACAGGAGTCATTCGGAGCCGGTGCGCCCAAGGTTTGCTCCGCCCGGGAGGGAATTTCCCGTCGGACGCCGTACGTCGCCGACCGGCCCCGCAGGAGACGGCTCAGTCGGACGGGGCGGCCGGATCCACCGGGCCGAGGGCCAGGGCGAGGGTGGTGCGGGTGTCGGACGCACCGCGCTGGCGTGCCACCCGGTAGGCATGGTCACCGATCGCGGTGCGGGCCCGCAGATCGGTGCGCTCGCGCACCGCGGCCAGCTCCGGAGTCCCGCGCTGCGGATGCCCGACGCTGCGCCAGTACGTCTGACCGGTGCCCGAGAGACGGGCGGCCTGCTCGCCCTCGCCCTGCTCGGCGGCGGCCGCCGCGAGCAGATCGACACCCAGGGCGATGCCGAACCGGTCACCGAGCCGGCGCTTTCCCCGCAGCATCGCCCGTGCGTGCTCCGCGGCCTCCGCCGGCCGGTCCTGGAACAGGGCGATCAAGGACAGCTGATACTCCACATAGGAGCGCGTCCAGACCTCGTCGCGCCGCTCGCAGGCCGCGAGCAGCTGCCGGGCGAGCCCCTCCGCCTCGTCGTAGACCCCCAGCGCGGTCCGGGTGAACACCGTGATCAGACGGCACCGCAGGCGGGAGGGGGAGGCGAAGTCGTCCTCGGGGGCCACGGCGAGCGCGCTTTCGGCGAGGCTCTGGGCGACCAGGGGCCTGCCGGTCATCAGATAGGTGAGGCTCAGCAGATAGGCGGCCCCCAGCGTCCCCTCGGGGTCGTCGTCCTCCTCCGCCGCCCTGGCGCAGTGGGCGGCCAGCTGTGCGGCGGGATCCGGTTCCCCCTGGAGCAGCCGTACGACGCCCAGCGCCCACAGGGCCCGGGTCAGCACCGGCCCCGGCTCCCGATTCTCGACGAGGGCGCGCTCCAAGTAGTGGCGGGCCTCGTGCAGATGACCGCAGCAGCTCCAGAAGAAGGCGACGCGTCCGGCCAGGTCGACCGCCGCGCTGTCGGATTCGGTCAGCAGGTGGTCGAGCGCCGCGCACAGATCGGGGTGTGCCTGCGCGATCCGCTGGTATTCACTGGCCTGTTCCGGGCCCAGCCAGCGCTCATCGGCCTGCCGCACGACCTCATGGAAGTACGCGGCGTGCTGGTCCTCCAGCTGTTCCCGCTCGCCGAGCTCTTCCAGCCACATGGCTCCGTACTCCTTGAGGGAGTCGAGCATCCGATGGCGCTCGCCGTCGCGCTGCACGACACACTTGGCGACCAGTCCTGACAGTACGTCAGTTACATCCGTGTGACTCAACGGCCCACCTGAGCACATGAGTTGAGCCGTACGCACATCGAAGGGGCCGCGCAGCACGGAGAGCCGCGCCCACAGCAGCCGTTCGGCCGGGGTGCACAGTTCATGGCTCCAGCCGATGGTGGTGCGCAGGCTCGCGTGCCGGGGCGGCCGAACGCTCGGCTCGCCACTCAGCATCGTGAGCGGAGAGCCGAGCGCGCCGGCCAGATCCGTCAGACGGCGCTGTCGCAGCTGCCCGCTCGCCAGCTCCAGGGCCAGCGGAATGCCTTCGAGGCGGCGGCAGATCGCATCGGCGGCGGCCCGCTCGACCGGGGAGTCCACGTCCACACCGGGTGCGGCTTCGGCGGCCCGGGAGAGCAGCAGCCGTACCGCGTCGCTGGGCGCGTGTGTCCCGCGCGTGCCGTCCACCGGCAGCGGACCGATGGCGAGTACATGTTCCCCGTCGACCTCCAGGGGCTGTCTGCTGGTGGCCAGGACCGTCAAACCCGGTGCGGCGTGCAGGAGTTCACCGAGCAGCTGACGGCAGTCGGCCGCGAGGTGCTCGCACGAGTCGAGGACCAGGAGTGCCTCGCGCTCGGCCAGCCACGAGCACAGCGCGTCGACGGCCAGCCGTGGCGTGTGGTCCGCGAGGCCGGCGGCGTCGGCGACGGTGGCGATCAGCAGGTCGCTCCCCATGAGCGGCCACAGTTCGGCCCACATGACACCGTCGCGCCGGCCGGGCCCCCCGCGGGCTGCGGCCCGTAGCGCGATCCGGGTCTTGCCGACCCCGCCGGTTCCGGTCAACGTCACCAGCCGGTGCACGGAGAGGGCCCGCTCAACGCGCCGCAGTTCCTCCAGCCGTCCCACGAAGCTGCTCGTCTCGTCAGGAATCATGCCCGCCATGGCGCACAGTGTGGCCCACGAGCGCGGCCGGGGTGCGCCGTTCGGCACCGGACCACCCCAGGGGAGTCCCCGGCGCCTGCCGGGAGTCACACCATCGAGCGCACCCGGCGTACGCATGTGTCGCGAGTCGGCCACTGAGCCTGCCGTGGTGCCTGGCGTGGAGCCGTACCCTCGCGGCGGCGCGGGTACGGGCGCCCGCGACCGGGGCACGCGCCCCCGCAGGTGTGCCGCCCCCTGACGGGCCGTGTCCCGCAGGTGTGACGCCGCCCTGACCGGGAGTCACCACGAACAGTCCGCATCGCGGCGGACGCGTGAGCAGCGTCTTCGCGGGGACTCGACAGACATGACAGAGGCTTCGCACACCCCGAGTTCGCACCTGAGCCAGTCCCCCGGCCGGCCGGCCGACCCTTCGGCGCGGCATCCGGCGGGCGCGGCGCCCGAGGAGGAACCGGGTGACCTCGCCGCGCCCCCGGCGCGTCCGGACGCTGCGCCCCGGGCCCGTTCGGACGATGACCGGCCGGACCGCGAGCCCAGTGATCCCACGGACCTCCCGGCCCGCTCCTGGCTCGCCGTCCTTCGCCGTACCGGCCGGGAGTTCCTCGACGACGACCTGCCCGACAAGGCGGCCGCCCTCACCTACTACGGGGTCCTGTCCCTGTTTCCCGCGCTGCTCGTGCTCGTCTCGACGCTCGGCGTGATAGGCGAGAAGGCGACGCGCGGAATTCTGGACAACCTGGGCCATCTCACACCCGGGCCCGTCCACGATCTGCTCGACAGCGCGGTGCGGCAGTTGCAGGACAACGGTGGCACGAGCGGGATCGTCGCGGTGGTCAGCCTGTTCGCGGCCCTCTGGTCGGCGTCCAGCTATGTCGCCGCGTTCATCCGGGCCGCGAACGCCGTCTACGACCTGCCGGAGGGCCGCCCGGTGTGGAAGCTGACGCCGCTGCGGCTCGCCCTGACCGTGACGCTGATGGTGGTGCTCGCGCTCAGCGCGGTGATCGTGGTCTTCACCGGCCCGCTGGCGCAGCGCGCGGGGGACGCGATCGGGGCGGGCCACGCGGCGGTCGCGACCTGGAACATCGCGAAGTGGCCGGTGCTGCTGCTCCTGATGGTCTTCATGGTGGCCCTGCTCTTCTGGCGCGCCCCCAACGTCCGCGGCCCGGGCCTGCGTTGGCTGAGCCCGGGCAGCCTGCTCGCGGTCCTGCTGTGGCTCGCCGCATCCGGCGGCTTCGCGCTGTACGTGGCGAACTTCGGCTCGTACAACAAGACCTACGGCACGCTCGCCGGGCTCGTCATCTTCCTGATCTGGGTGTGGCTCTCGAACCTGGCGATCCTGCTCGGCCTGGAGCTGGACGCCGAGCTGGCCCGCCAGCGCGCGATCAGCGGCGGTCACCCCGAGAGCGAGGAGCCGTACGTGGAGCCCCGCGACACCCGCAAGTGGCCGGCCCGGCTGCGCCGCCGGGTACGGCGGCGCCGGGGCGCCGTCACCAAGTGAAGTGACGTCATCCGCAGGGCAGTTGACACGCCGGGCGATCGGGACGGGCTGCCGCGCCACCCGCGCGGCAGTCCGTCCCCGGCCGGCTCCCGACAACCCGGCCCCGCTCAGATCGCCATGGCCTCCTGGATCCAGCGGTTCACCCGGTACGGCAGCCACCAGGCGAGCTCCCCCACCTCCAGGACCAGGCGCTCGCCGAGGAAGTCGGCCAGCACGGCGCCCGGCACCGATGCCGACGGGGCTCCGTAGGCCAGGGACTCGATGGTCTCCCGGTACTCCGGCTCCTCGGCGGTGAAGCGGCGCAGATCGCCCCAGCGACGGTCGCGGATCTGCACGAAGCCCGGGCCCTGACGCCACAGGCACTTGCAGAGGTAATGGCCGTCGCGCCACCGGCGCAGTTCCCCCGCCGCGTCCGCGGGCCCCTCCAGGAGCTGCGGCGGCTGGAGGTGGCTGAGTGTGCGCCAGGTGTCGTCGGGCGCCGCCGGGTCCAGGCGCAGCTTCCACTCGACGAGGACGGCACGGGCCGTCAGGTCGCGCACCAGGCTCAGGGCGCGTACGGCACGTTCGGCCGCCCCCGGGGCTTCGAGGCCGGCCAGGTCGATGGGCTCGGGCAGCCGTACGCGGCGGGTGCCCAGCTCCCAGAGCCGGTCGCTCTCCTCGGCCAGGGGGCCGGCCAGTTCCAGCTCCCCGAGGTACATCCCGGGCAGGGTGCAGGCCTCGGGGTCGTAGTCGCGCCAGGCGGCGACCGTGAGGGCTTCGATCGCGGTGGTGAGGGCGGTGCTCATCGGGCTGTTCCTCCTGCTCCTGTGTCGGACCCGCGCGGACTCAGACGCTCACGGGCTCGGGCCGGGCGGACTGTGCGCCGGCGTCGGCCTCGGCGTCCAGCGTGGCCTGCGCGTGGCGCATGAAGTCGAGGCGCAGCAGGTCCTCGTTCACGGCCGAGGGCGCTATGTGGACGTACTGGCCGCCGTCGGTGAAGACCAGGCCCAACGCGAGCCAGGAGTCGAGCAGTTCACGCACCTCGGCCTCCGTGCGCGCGGCGCCCTTGGCGCGGGCCGCGGCCTTGCGGGTGAGCGCGGGGATCGCGTGCGGCTGGTCCAGGAGGCGGAAGACGGCCAGCTCGAACGGGTCGGTCAGCTCCATCGCGCGCCAGGAGAAGGTGCGCCGCCTGCTCACCAGGACGATGCGGTCGCCGAGGTCGTTGTGGGTGAGCCGGGCATCGGCATGGTGCTTCTTCCAGGCGTCAAGCGCGTCGTTGAGTGCGGTGACCGTGGGCTTGGTGATGCCCCGCTGGGGGGCTTCGAAGACGTACGCCAGGTCGTACAGCTCGGACTCGGGCAGGTCGTAGGTGAAGCGGTAGTGCTTCTCGGGGCGCAGTCCGTCGAAGCCGAGTTCGGGCCGGTTGAAGTACGGGCTGAAGCGCTCGATGGCGATCCGCGCCGAGCGGTCGACCGGCGGGTTGAGGTGTTCGAGCGCGGGGATCTGGGCGATGACGGGGTCGTAGTCCTCCGCGGTCTCGCCCGGGAAGCCGTGCAGATAGTTCCAGGCGACGGAGAGGCCGGTCTCGGCCCCGTCGCGGAGCATGCGCACGTTCTGGCAGCCGCTGACGCCCTTGTCCATCAGGTCGAGCACCCGGTTGTTGAGGCTCTCGATGCCGGGCTGTACGTAGATGAGCCCGGCCTCGGCGAGCGTGCGCAGTTGGCTGCGCCGCATGTTGGCCTTGATCTCGATGTGCATCCGCAGGTCGTAACCGCTCTCCATGATGCGGGGCAGCACCGTGGTGAGGTAGCCCATGTCGAGGATGTTGTCGACCAGGTACATGTCGAGCACCCGGTGGCGGCGGGCGAGTTCCATGATCTCTTCGAAGAACGTGTCCGGGCTCTTGGAGCGGAACTGCATGAACGATCCGTTGAGGCCGCAGAACGTGCAGTGGTGCTTCTCGCCCCACCAGCAGCCGCGCGCGCCCTCGACAACGAGCTTGGGCTCGACCCAGTTGCGGGCCACGGAGCTGCCGAGACGCTCGAAGTAGCCGCTGTAGTCGGGCGCCAGGATGGTGGCCGGCGGCAGCGGGCTGGTGGCCATGGGGTTGACGACGCTCCTGCCCTCGGGGCCGCGGTAGCACAGGCCCGGCACCTTGGAGAGGGTCTCCTCGCCCGCTCCCTCGGCGATCGCGGTCAGCAGCTGCGGGAAGGCGGCTTCGCCCTCGCCTCGGATCACGTGGTCCACGAACGGGAAGTTGCGGTGCACCGCCTCGCCCTGCTCGCCGTCGCAGTTGGCGCCGCCCATGACGGTGACGATGCCGGGGGCGAGCCGCTTGAGGTGCTTGGCGGCGGCGAGGGCCGCGGTGTTCTGCTGGAAGGTGGAGGTGAAGCCGACGACGTCGGGCGCGTACGCGACGATCCGCCGGACGATCATGTCCACGAACTCCGGTACCAGGCGGTGGAGTTCCTGGGACATGCGCAGTCGCGACTTGCTGAGCTTTCCCTTCATCGCGGCCGCGAACTCCTCGTCCCGCCAGGTGGGATCGTCATAGAGGGCGGAGGAGAACACCCAGTCGCCGCAGCCCATGAAGTAGGAGGAGAGCGCGTAGTACTCGTAGTCTTCCGCGGTGAATTCGGTGTGCTCGGTGATCCAGTCGGTGAATTCGAGGTTGGCGTGCAGGACTTCGGCGCCGGCGCCGGGCACGCGCTCGTCCACGCTGCGCTTGAGGATTCCCAGAGCCAGCGAGGGAAGGTCGATGGGCGACCAGGGCATATTGACCAGCAGAACACGCATGTCGGCTCCTCGGGATGTGCGGAGACGTGGAGTGAACAAGGCCCGGGGGGCCGGAGTGGGGGTGGTGCCCGGTCGGCCCCGCGGCACACGGCCGCGGGACCGACCGGCGAGGATCAGTCCTCTTCGCCGTCTTCGGCGTTACGGAACGGGACCGTGACGGTCACGCCGACGCTCGGCTTGCGGTTTTCCTCGTCACCCGCGAGCGGGTCATTGTGGATGATGTCCTTCTGCATGGCCGGAACTCCTCTCTGTGTGGGTACTGCGTGCTCCGGCGGGCGCTGGGGAGCGCTCCCGTCCGGAATCCCCGCTCCGGTCGGAGCGGGGCGTCTTGGGGGTGGTGGTACGGGGCGGCCTGCGGCGCAGTTCGCGGTCGAGGAAGACCACGGCGCGGCGCAGCACGGCCACGTGGTCGTCGGCCTCGTAGCCGTCGTGGCCGGTGTCCAGCCACATCGACTCGTGCGGCACACCGGCGAGTTGGAGGGCGTGGAGGTAGTCGCGCACCTGGCCGGGCGGGCACTTGGCGTCCCGGGTGGCGGCGGCGACCAGCAGGGGTGCCCGGACGCCGGCGGCGTAGTGGCGGGGCGAGCTGCGCTCGTAGCGCTCGGGCACCTCGTCCGGGGTGCCGCCGAACAGCCGCTCGTCCAGGGCGCGCAGGGCCGGGGTGGTGGTGCGGTGGGCGGCCGCGCAGTCCGCGACGGGTTTGACGGCGACACCCGCCTGCCAGAGCCCGGGGTGCGTGCCGAGGGCGAGCAGCACGAGATAGCCGCCCCAGGAGGTACCCCACAGACCGGTCTCCCGTGCGCGGACGAGGCCGCGGGCGACGAGGTCGGCGCGGACCGCGACGAGGTCGGCGACCTGGGTGAGCCCGACGCCCTCGCCGAACGCGCGCCGCCAGCGGGGACCGTAGCCGGTGGAGCCGCGGTAGTTGACGCGTACGACGGCGAAGCCGGAGGCGACGAGCGAGTGCACCACGCCGTCGTAGGCGTCCCGGTCGTGGTCGGCGGGGCCGCCGTGCACGAGGAACACCGCGGGGACCGCGCCCGTACGCCCCTCGGGCAGGCTGAGCAGCGAGTGCACGGGCCCGTCGGGACCCGGGGTCCACAGGTCCCGGTGTGCGCCGGGCACCCGCTCGGGGATGCCGTGCGTCGGGGGCAACTCGGTGCCCGCGGTGGAGATCATGCGGGGCGGTGTCGCCGTGTCCGTCCAGAGGAGGTGCACATCGGATCCGGCGCGCGGCGCCGCGTCGAGGAGGGTTCCGCGCGGGGTCGGTACCGGCTCGACGGTGCGCTCCGCGAGGTGGACCCGGTGCAGGATGCTGCGGCCGTGCCGGTCCTGACGGACCAGGAGCGAGCGCCCGCCGGGGTGCCAGCGGGCGGTGATCTCGGTGTCGAAGGAGCACCAGGAGTGGGTGACGAGTCCGACGTCGGATCGC
This sequence comes from Streptomyces sp. CB01201, assembly GCF_002803085.1. Classification (GTDB taxonomy): domain Bacteria; phylum Actinomycetota; class Actinomycetes; order Streptomycetales; family Streptomycetaceae; genus Streptomyces; species Streptomyces hundungensis. The sequence goes on from NZ_NNBJ01000008.1 coordinate 203,061, forward strand.
CAACTCGCCAGCAGATAGCGGTCGTTGGACTCCCGGACGAGGAGCAGTTCGGCGTGCCGGGCGGCGGGTGCGAAGCCCAGCGACCAGAGCCGCCCCTCGGGTCCGTCCCCGGCGAGCACGGCGTGCGGGGTGCCGTCGTCGGCGAGTACGGTCACCGCCCGTGCCGATCCGGCCGCACCGCTCAGGGCGAGGAGGCGGCCGTCGGGGGTGATCCCGGACAGGGTGGCGTGCCCGTCGACGCGCGTCACTTCGCGGGCGGCGCCGCCGCGCGGGCCGAGGTACACGGCGGTGCCGCGGCCGTCACCGAGCCCGATGGCCACGCGTGCGCCGTCGCTCACCGCGAGGCCGCGCGGCTCGGCCTCGGGCACGCCGAGCAGTCCCGGCAGATCGGGGCCGCCCTCGAACGGCTGGAACCGCCAGCGTCCGACGCCGTGTTCGTCCTCGTCGAACCACCACACCCGGGCGTCTCGGTCGATCGCGCCGTGCAGGGTGCCGTGCGGGCGGTCGGTGACCCGGCGGGCCGTGCGGGTGTCGGCGTCCCAGGTGAACACCTCGCAGCGGCCGTCGGCGTCGGCGGTGAACACCATCCTGGCGGGCTGCGCGGCACACACCTCGGGCAGCGCCGCACGGTAGACCTGGTAGCTCCTGCTCATCCCGTCGCCCCCGTCAGCCGCGACCGTACGACGGTGGTGTGCAGGGCGAGGGCGGCGAGCAGCCCGGCGCAGACCATGGCGGGCGCGGCCGTCCCCAGCCGGCTCACGAACACCCCGGCCACGACCGGCGCGAGCGCGGCGGAACCGCCGACGGCACTGGCCAGGACGGCGCCCGTGCGGGCCTGTAGCGAGGGTGGGGTCTCCTGGAGGGCGCGGGACTGGAGCACGACCGCGACCAGCGGCATCAGCAGGCAGAACACCCCGAACAGCGCCCCGTACGCCCAAGGTCCGTCGGCGGTGGCGAGACCGGCGGCGAGCGGGACGAGCAGCCAGGTCACCGTCACGAGCAGCCGCGCGCCACCGATCCGCCCCACCACGCGCGGTGCGGCCAGCGATCCGATGAGCCCCGCGGCCCCCGACAGCGCGAGGACCAGGCCCATGGGCGCGCCGCCGTGTCCGCCTTTTTGCAGGGTGAAGACCGCTCCGTAATAGAGCGCGACGATCACCCCGTTGACGGTGGCGGTCCAGGTCACCACGAGCCGGAGGAAGGGCGAGGTGCGGACGAGCGCGAGTCCGGCGCCGAGTTCGTCCCGCGTCCGGCGCACAAGTCCCTTTCCAGGGGCGGGTGTTGAGCAAGAGCTCACCGGATCGGCGGTCGCGTCGAGCGCCACAACCGAGCTGTCGGTCGTGGCCCCCGGGTCGGGTCGGCGCTCGGGCCGCAGGTCCGAACGCAGTGCCCGTACGCACGCGGCGGCGACGGCGTACGAGACGGCATCGGCGAGGAAGGGCAGGGCGCGGGCGACCTGGTAGAGCGCGCCACCGAGAGCCGGGCCCAGGATCAGCGCGCCCTGGTCCCCCGCCGACAGCCCGGCCACCACGCGGGGGCAGTCCTCGGGCGGGGCGATCATGGCCACGGTGCCTGCCGCGGCGGCTTCGTACACGGCGGTGGCGAACCGCTCCACGAGGACGGCGCCGAGCACGAGGACGAGCGGAGGCTCCCCCGTCACCACCGCCCCGGTCACCCCGGCCATGGCGAGGGCCGAGACCGTCGCGGACCAGAACATCACGGGCTTGCGCGCCCCCCGGTCGGCCGGGACGGCGGCCAAGGGGGCGAGCAGCAGTCCGGCCGCGGTGGACACGCCGGCGACGAGGCCGACCGTCGTGGCCGAGTGGCCGAGTCCGAGGAGCAGCAGCGGCAGTACGACGCCGGAGGCCTGGGTGCCCAGGGCGTCGGAGGCGCTCGCCCACCAGAACAGCCGGACGTCACGGGACACCGGCCGACGGGCCGCCCGACGGTCGGCGGCCGTGGCGCCGGGGGCCATCAGCGTCCCGCCCCTGGAGAGGTCCCTGGCAGGCCCAGGGACTCCGGTTCGCGCACAGCCACCCCACAGTTGGTCAAGTTGCGAAGAATATGTGCAGGAATCGAAACGAGCGGGAGCCTAACCAGGCGTCCGCTCGGCTCACAAGAGCTGCGCCGCCGAGGCCGGAATCGAACTCTGTAAGGGCCGGGCAAAGTAACCGATTACTTGATCCGCGGTTCGCCCCGCCCCCGGGCCGGCCCCAAAGGGACGAAACGGAAAGAGCGCGTCCGCACGGCCGGCCCCCGAACGCGCTCACCGCTCCCCCGCGCCCCGCTTCGCGGCGGCGAACGTCCAGGCCCTGGTGGCGGGTTCGTGCACTCCGTCCGGCATATGCACCTTCCCGGCGGCGAACCGGTGACCGCCCCCGTGTTCCGGCCGCGCCACGACCGGAACACCGCCGCACCCGTCCGCCCCGAGCGGCGCCACATCCCCGGGCACCCACCGAGGGGACGCGCGCGAAACGGTTCCATCCAGCGGACTCATTGGCCGGAAATGAACACGCCGGGCGATGGACGTCCGGCGTCCACGGAACCCCGGAAGGGGGTCTCGTGATGATCAACTACAGCCACGCAAGCGCCAGTTGGGCCGTCCCGCGGCGGCCACCGCGCCACCAGGTCGCCCCGCGGGGTGTGGTGCGCCGTGCCCGCGTTCGGGCGTCGCCCGACGCGCCGAGGCCTCCTTGGTGCCGGACGCCCTCCGGCCCAACGACCGCTCCCCCGGCGCGGGTTGGCCGCATCAGCCCGGCCCGGCACCGCGGCGCCCCCTCACCCGTGGGGGCGAGGGGGCGCGGGAACAGGCGCCGGCAGCGGCGTCACTGCGGGGACGGGCTGCTGCTCGCCATGGCGTGACACGTGCCGCCCTCCACCATCTTCAGGTGCGCGGCGACGATCGGGCGGGCCTCCTTTGCGGCGGCCTGGATCTGATTGTCGGTGCCGGACTTCAGCTCCTTGTCGATGAGCGCGAGCACCTGCTGGTGGCCGCTGCTCTGGGCCTTGAGCCAGGCGGTGTCGTAGGCAGCGGTGCCGTTCATCGGCTTCAGCGCGGACAGCGACTTCTGCTGAGCCGCGGTGGGCTCCTTCGGCAGCGAGATGTTCTTGGTCTTGGCGAGCGCCGCGGCCTTGGCGTCGAGCTTGGTGTGGTCGCGCACGATGATGGCCGCGACCTGTTTCACACAGCTGTCGCTCGCGTGCGCGGCGGCGTCCTTGCCCGCGGCGATCTCGGCCAGGTTGCCCTGGTGGACGGCCTGGAGGAACACCGCGTCCGCGGTGGCGGAGGGGCTGGCCGCACCGAAGGCGGCCGTGGTTCCGGTGAGGGCCAGCGCCGCGGCGGCGGCCGTCGTGGCGATGTGGGTGATGCGCATGGGTACCTCCACGTGTCCGTGGATCGGGTAGGGGCCGCTTCGGCATCCGGACCGCGCTACACGCCTGTCCGGGCAGGGCCCGACCCTCGTCATCCTAGGTGCGCCCTTCACAGCGCGCCTCTCCAGATCACTGCCTGTGACCACCGGCCCGGAGGTCCGGCGCGACGGTCCGGGCCTCCACCGCGGGACGGCCGCCGCCCGGCGGGTCAGGGCGCCGGGCAGGGAGCCGCCCTGAGGCGCCGGGGGTCTGGGCGGTGGACGTCGGGATGCTGTCCAGATCGAGGTAGTCGGTCCCCTGCATGGCTTCGCCGACCCAGTAGGCGACGGCTCCCGGCGCGAGGGAGAACCCGAGGTCGTTGAGGCCCTGGAAGATGTCGGCGCTCACCTTGTGCGCGCCGTCCTCGTTGCCCACCACGCAGACCGCGGCGACCTTCCCGTACCTCAGGGGGCGCCCCTCCTCGTCGCTTTCGGACAGCTCCGCGTCCAGGCGCTCCATGACCTGCTCGGCGAGGAGCTGCGAACTCGACCGGGGCGGCGACGGCGGGCGGCCGGGCGCGCCGGTTCAGCCCACCCGGGCGATGTGCTGGGTGGGCCGGACCGTGGGGGGCCACCACTCGATGAGCAGCATGGTGGCGTCGTCCCGCAGATCGCTGTCCTCGCTGTCGAGGATCGCGTGGATGAGCCGGCGCAGTGACTCCGCGGGCGGTTCGCCCGAGGCGGTGGCCAGGATGATGGAGTCCGTGAAGCGGTCCATGCCGTACTCACCGCCGCCCGGGGTGCGCGCTTCGGTGACTCCGTCGGTGTACAGCAGTACGCGGTCGCCGGGCTCCAGGGTCGTCTCGTGCAGGTCCCGGGGGCCCTTGCTGAACCGGGCCGGCAGACCCATGGGCGGCTGGGGGGTGCGTTCGAGTGCGCCGTCCACGACCCGGCCGCCCCGGATCAGCACGGGCGGTGGATGACCGCAGTTGGTCCAGCTGAACACCCCTGAGGCCAGGTCGAGTTGGGTCAGGATGCCGGTGCAGTACTTGTCCGGCAGCCACTGGGCGAGCGCCTGGTCGATGGTGTCGACGAGATCGAGCAGCCCGAGCCCGGCCCGCCGGGCGCTGCGGCACCCCGCCAGGGCGACCGAGGTCGTCAGGCCCGAGGCGAGGTCGTGGCCCATGGCGTCCAGGATCGCCGCGTGCAGCGTGGACTGGGTGAGTGAATGGTCGAAGGCGTCGCCGCCGATCTCGTACGCCGGTTCCAGCACGGCGGTGGACACCACGTGGTCGTTGCCGATGGTGCGCGGCGGCAGGAAGGCGCGGAGCATCTCGGCGGGCAGCTGCATGCGCTCGGCGCGGGCCCGGCGGGCGAAGCTGTCGCTGTAGGCGCGCTTCGAGGTGATGGCCATCGCGACGACCCCGGCCAGCATCCGGCAGCGGCGCAGCCGCACCGCGTCCACGGAGCGCGCGCGGACACCGAGCACCCCGAGGCGCTCGGCGCCGTCCACCACGGGCAGCCAGAGGCACAGCAGGCCGCCCTCCACGTCCTCCACCCGCAGCGACACCGTCCGGTAGCACCAGCCGGCGACGGACGCGTCGATGTCCAGCGTGGGGAGTCCCTCGGTCAGGGGGACCAGGCTGCGCTGCTGGATGTCCGTCAGATGGATGGCGACCTCACCCAGGCCGAACGCCTCGGCGCAGCGGTTCACCAGGAGCGGAAGGTCCATCGGGGAAGCGCTGTGCGCCTGCGCGAGCAGCTCTTCGAGCAGCCGCTCCCCGCCACTCGGTTCCTCGGCGTACTGCGTGCTCACGGCCGACCACCTCCTGTATGTGAGGCAGTCTCACACCCCCTCCCGCCTCCCGCCCGCCGAGGCGCTGCCGCTCATCGGAGCCGGTGCCCGGCCCCTGGCCGGATCAGCGCGACGCGTGTGTGACGCCGGCGGCAGCGGGAGCCGTCAGGCCCCCTGGTCGCGAAGGGCACCGCCATCGACGAAGTAGTCAAGGCCCGGCTTGAACTCCAGCCGGGGGACCGCGACCAGCACCTGTGGTTGCAGCTCCTGGGGCACTTCGTAGACCGCGCAGACAAGCCACTCGTCCTCTCCCGCCGGCGGCAGGCGGCGGTCGAAGAGGTCGCGGATACGCAGGATCTCTTCCCGGCTGAGTTCGGTGACGTGAGCCAGGCGTTCGTCGGCGTCCCATCCGGTGAGGTCCCACCTGAATCGAGTGTCGTTCGTGTCGTTCATACCAAAACGATAGACGCACAGCTCACCGGCCTGCCGGCGCCGGCCCTCGATGACCGCCGGCCTCGAAGTGCCCTGCCCCGCACAGGTTTTGGCCCCGGGGTCTCACAGGCCCCCGTGCACGCGGTCGGGGGTGAGCGGGAGTTCGCGGAAGCGGACGCCGGTGGCGTGGTGGACGGCGTTGCCGATGGCGGCGGCGGTGCCGACGATGCCGATCTCGCCGATGCCCTTGCTGCCCATCGGGTTGAGGTGCTCGTCCCGCTCGTCGATCCAGTGCGCCTCGATGGCGGGCACATCGGCGTGCGCGGGTACGTGGTAGCCCGCGAGGTCGCTGCCGATGAAAGCGCCGGACGCGGGGTCCACGGTGCCGCGCTCGGTGAGGGCCATGCCGAGGCCCATCACCATGCCGCCGATGAACTGCGAGGTGGCGGTGCGTGCGTTGAGGACGCGCCCGACCGCGTACACGCCGAGCAGCCGGCGCACCCGTACCTCGCCGGTGTCGGTGTCGACCGCCACCTCGGCGAAGTGGGCGCCGAAGGCGTGCCGCGCGTAAGGGGACTTCTGGTCCGCCGAGCCCTTGGTGTCCGCGGCGGCCGTGAGCCCGTCGGGGGGCAACGGGCCGGTGTGGCGCTGGAGTTGACCGGCCAGGGCGCGGCTTGCGTCATGCACGGCCCAACCCCAGGACGCGGTGCCGGACGAGCCGCCGGCGAGCGGCGCCCGCGGCAGCCCGGTGGAGCCGATCTCGGTACGGACGCTCTCCACGTCCACGCCGAGCGCCTCCGCCGCGACCTGTGCCAGGACGGTTCGGGCCCCGGTGCCGATGTCGGTGGCGTTCACCCGCACCACGTGGAGCCCGTCGGGGTGGGCGGTGACGGTCGCGCGGCTGGGCGAGACGAGGACCGGGTAGGTGGCCGAGGCCACCCCGGTGCCGGTGAGCCACGCTCCCTCGCGCCGGATTCCGGGCCGGGCGTCGCGGTCGGCCCAGCCGAAGCGCCGCGCGCCCTCGCGCAGGCACTCGACGAGGTGGCGGCTGCTGAACGGGAGGCCGCTGTCCGGCTCCTGGCCGGGTTCGTTGCGCGCCCGCAGCTCGATGGGGTCGATGTCGAGCGCGTAGGCGAGTTCGTCGACGGCCGACTCCAGGGCGTACATGCCGGGTGCCTCGCCGGGGGCTCGCATCCAGGACGGGGTGGGCACGTCGAGTGCGGCCACCTTGTGGTCGGTGAGGCTGGTCGCGCTGCCGTACATGACACGGGCGGGGACCGCCGCCTGCTCGACGAACTCCTTGACCCGGGAGGTGTGCGTGGTGACCTCGTGGATCACGGAGGCGAGGGTTCCCTCGTCGTCCGAGCCGAGCCGCAGCCGGTGGTCGGTCGGCGCGCGGTGGCCGACGAGTTCCGTCAACTGCCGCCGGGACAGGGTGAGTTTGACGGGTCGGCCGGTGTGCACGGAGGCCATCGCGGCGAGCACGACATGCGGCCGGGGCGTGCCCTTGGAGCCGAATCCGCCGCCGACGTGTTCGCTGATGACGGTGACCTGCTCCTCGGGGAGCCCGAACAGCTCGGCCAGGACGGACCGTACGGTGTCGGAACCCTGGCTGCTGTCGTACACGGTCAGCCGGCCGTCGTGCCAGTTCGCGGTCGCGCCGTGCGGCTCCATCGGGTGGTTGTGCAGCGGCGGCACCCGGTAGCGCACGTCGACGCGCACCGGAGCGGCGGCGAACGCCGCTTCCGGTTCGCCGCGCCTGCGTTCCGCCGGATGGCCGCCGTTGGCCTCTTCGGGGCGGTACGCGGCGGCGGGGTCGTCGCCCAGGACCGACTCGTGCGGCTCGGTGTCGTAGGTGACGCGCACGGCCTCGGCGGCGGCGCGGGCCGCCTCGATGGTCTCGGCGATCACGACGGCTATCGGCCAGCCGTGGTGCGGAACCTTCGCGTCCTGGAGCACCGCGAGGGTCGCGTCGTCCGACGCGGCGAGGCGGGGCGCCGATTCGGGGGTGAGGACATCGACCACGTCGGGCAGCGCGAGCGCGGCGTCGAGGTCGAGGGAGGCGATCCGGCCCCGCGCGACGGTGGCGGTGACCGGCCAGGCGTACAGGCAGCCGGGCGGCGTGTACTCGGTGGCGTACAGCGCCTCACCGGTGACCTTCGCGCGGCCCTCGCGGCGTTCTGTCGGTGCGCCGAGCGCGTTCGCGTGCGAAGCCATGGCGGTTCTCCTCCCGGGCGGATCAGGGGCGGCGGTCCTCCGAGGAGGCGTCAGGCCGTTGTGGACAGCGAGCCGAGGACCTGCGTGGCGAGGTCCCGGGCGAGCGACACCTTGTAGGCGTTGTCCCGCAGCGGTACGGCCTCGGCGAGCTCGGCCTCCACCGCGCGGGCGACGGATTCCTGGCTCGGCCGGGTGCCGAGCAGGGCGGTCTCGGTCCGGCGGGCGCGCCAGGGCCGGTGGGCGAGCCCGCCGAAGGCGACTGCGGCATGCCGGATCTCGCCGCCCTCCAACTGGAGCACGGCGGCCACGGAGGCGAGCGCGAAGGCGTACGACGCGCGCTCCCGCACCTTGCGGTAATGGGAGACCGCGCCCCGGGGAAGCGGGGGAAGGAGCACACCGGTGATCAGCTCGCCGGGGCGGATCACCGTGTCGAGTTCGGGGTGGTCTCCGGGCAGGCGGTGGAACTCCGTCACCGGAACGGTCCGTCCGCCACCGGGCCCGGCCAGCTCCACGACCGCGTCGACGGCGGCGAGCGCCACACACAGGTCGGACGGGTTCGTCGCGACACAGTGCGGCGAGTGGCCGAGGACGGCGTGGTCGTGGTTGACGCCGACGACGGCCGCGCAACCGCTGCCCGGAACCCGCTTGTTGCAGGCTTTCGCCAGGTCCTGGAAGTAGGCGCAGCGAGTGCGCTGGAGGAGGTTTCCGCCGGTGGTCGCCATGTTGCGCAGCTGGCCCGACGCTCCGCTGAGGACGGCCTGCGAGACGACGGGGTAGCGCTCGCGGACCAGGGGGTGCGCGGCGAGGTCGCTGTTGCGTACGGTCGCGCCCACGCGTACCGAGCCGTCGGGCTGTTCGCGCACGCCGTCGAGCGGGAGGCGGGTGATGTCGACCAGGACCTCGGGGCGTTCCACACCGAGCTTCATCAGGTCGACGAGGTTGGTGCCGCCGCCCAGGTAGCGGGCCTCGGTGCGGCCGCCGTGGGCGGACGCCGCCTCTTCCACGCTGCTCGCGCGCAGATACGACACGGGTTTCACGAGACCACGTCCTGGACCGCCTCAAGGATGTGCGGGTAGGCGCCGCACCGGCACAGGTTGCCGCTCATCCGCTCGCGGATCTCGTCGTCGGTCAGCGGCACCGGCCCGTCCGTCGCCAGGTCCGGGTCGGTGACGACGGAGGGCTGGCCGGACTGGGCCTCGGCGAGCATCCCGACGGCCGAGCAGAGCTGGCCGGGGGTGCAGTAGCCGCACTGGAAGGCATCGCGTTCCAGGAAGGCCCGTTGGAGCGGGTGGAGGTCGCCGTCGGCATCCTCCGTCCTGGCCAGACCCTCCACGGTGACCACGTCGCAGCCGTCGAGCGCGACGGCCAGGACCAGACAGCTGTTGACGCGCCGCCCGTCCACGAGCACCGTGCACGCGCCGCACTGGCCGTGGTCGCAGCCCTTCTTGGAGCCCGTCAGGGCGAGCCGCTCGCGCAGCAGGTCGAGCAGGGTGGTGCGGTGGTCGACCTCGGCCTCCACGGGGGCGTCGTTCACCCGCAGGGTCACCGGTGATCCGGTCGCTCCGGGCGGTGAGTCCGCGGGCCGGGGCCAGGGTGCGTACCGAATCGTCGTACCGGGGCCGCCGTGGGGCCCCTTGTTGCTTTCCATCGTTCCTCTGTCCCTCGATCCGGACGGCCGGCCGCCGCCCGCATCACCAGCGTCGTACAGCTCGTCCGGTCCGGCATCCCGAAGGGCGCCGGCACGACGGAGCGGGGCGGCCCCGGTGGGCCGCCCCGCTCGGTGCGCGGTGGCGTCAGCTGTTCTCGGCCTGGAACATCCAGGCGTGCTTCTCCAGATCGGCGGTCAGCGCGATGAGGAGGTCCTGGCTCACCGGGTCGGGCTCGTCGGTGGCCTTGATGCGCTCGCGCATCCGCTCGGTGATCCGGCCGAGCGCGACGACCAGGACTTCCACGGCCTCGGAGTCCTTGATCCAGCCCTCGGGGATGGTGCCGATGGCGCTGCTTCCGGCGACGGTCGCGGCACGCCCGTCCGGGTTCACGCCGAGCGCCGAGGCACGTTCCGCGACGGTGTCCGAGTGCTGGCGTGCCGTGGTCACGACGTCGTCGAGCTGGAGGTGGACGGAGCGGAAGCGCGGCCCCACCACGTTCCAGTGCACCTGCTTGGCGGCGAGCGACAGGTCGACCAGGTCGACGAGGGCGCCTTGCAGGGCCGAGCCCACGACCTTCAGATCCGCCTCGGACAGCGAACTCTTCACGACAGACACTGCTTCACTCCATTTCGCCTTTGCTGCTATCCGCTGGACCGTTGACCGGTCCGATATGTCGCCTTCCTCGAAATCTCGGCCCCAAACGGGGGCGGTACGAAAAAAGGTGTGGCGCCGGCCGCGGCGCGAAAGCCCGCCACGAAACGAGCGGTGGCCCACCGGATATCCGGTGGGCCACCGCTCAGGCGTTGTCACAAGGGGGGGTTCAGATGAGAGGAGCCCCGTAATAGCGGCCGACGATGTCCCGGTAGGTGGGATCGTCGAGGTGCGTGGCCGGCTCGAACTCCGGAGAGTGCTTGACCTGGTCCCGGGTGAGGGCGACGTGGATCTTCTTGTCGTCCGGGTCGAGCCTGGTGACCGTGCCGGCCGGCAGCAGGACGCGCTTGCCGAAGATCCAGGGCCCGGTGTCCACCACGAGGTGCGCGGAGCCCACCTCGTCGGAGTGGTTGTCGACCTTGCCGATGTCACCGTCCGCCGCCTCCACCTTCCAGCCGCGCAGGTCCGCGCCGGCGAGATGGCCGCTGGTGTCCTTGTAGCCCCACAGGTCCTCGTGCATCGAAGGTGCCCCTTTCCGTGGCGATGCCGTGTCGGCGATTTCGTGTCCGGGCGGCTGGATCAGCGCCGGAAGGCCTCGTTCGCCTTCTGCCTCTCCTCGCGGGTTTCGCCCTTGACCTGGTCGATACGCCCTTCGGCGGTGAGCCGGTCGTTCCCGGTCATGCGGCCGAGCATTTCCTTGACCTTGCCCTTGGCCTGCTCGGCCTTCGCACCGGTCTTCTCGTCGGCAGACATCGTGTCGCCTCCAGAATGAATTCTTTGCAGGTACGAACTACGCCTGGCCGAATCCGCGGACTTCAAACGGGCCGGACTTCCCCGGATGCCAACGGGCCGCACTTCCCCGAATGCCCTTGAACTCGTCGGACTTCTCCGGCGGCAGCGGGCCTCAGCCCATGGCCAGGACCTGAGTGAGGAACGCGTCCACGTCCACCGTTTCCTCGCCCGGCGGGACCAACTCGTACGTCCGGTCCAGGAAGTCGCGCAGCGCGGGCTCCCACGCCGAGAACACCGCGCTGCCCCATTCACCGTCGAGGCCGCAGCCCGCGAGCTCGATGCGCGCCTCGCGCCGGCCGCCGACGGTCCGGGGGGACACGCGTACGTCTCCGTCGCCGGCCTCCCGCGTGAGGCCCTGGCTCAGCAGGTCGCGCGCGATGGCCCAGGTGACGGTCACGTCCTCATGGAGTTCGAAGCGGAGGCGGACCGCGAACGGGTCCTCGGCCTCGTAGACGAGCCGCGTCACCAGGGGGATCCGCTCGGTCGCGTCGATCTCCAGGTTCATGAACACGGTCTCGCACAGGGAACTCACGGATCTCCTCCAGCGTCCAGGCTCGGGCAGCGGGCACCCGCCCGTGGGGAAATCCTTCAGCGGCGGCGGGGCCCGGCCCGTCTCGGGCCCCCGCCGCGGCACCGCCCGGGGTCAGGCGCGTGCGGGCTGATCCTCGGTCATCCCGGCGCGGAGCTTGGTGAGGATCCGCGAGAGCAGGCGCGAGACCTGCATCTGCGAGACGCCGAGCTCGGTACCGATCTCGGCCTGCGTCAGCTCCAGGCCGAACCGCATGCTCACGATGCGGCGTTCACGCTCGGTCAGCTCGCCCATCAGCGGAGCCAGGGACTGGAGGTTCTCGACCTTCTCCATCCCCGGGTCCTCCTCGCCGATGAAGTCGACGAGCGTACGGCTGCGGCCACCGGCCGTGCCGCCCGAATCCTCCGCGTCGGCGGACATGTCCAGGGAGCCGGCCGTGTAGCCATTGGCCGCGACGAGTCCCTCGACGACCTCTTCCTCGTCCCGGTCGAGAAGCAGCGCAAGCTCGCTCACCGTCGGGTCGCGGTCCAGATCGCGGGCGAGGGTCTCCTTGGCCTTCGCGATCTCCACCCGCAGTTCCTGGAGGCGGCGCGGTACGTGCACGGCCCACGTCGTGTCACGGAAGAAGCGCTTGATCTCCCCGACGATGTAGGGCACGGCGAAGGAGGTGAACTCCACTTCGCGCGACAGCTCGAACCGGTCGATCGCCTTTATCAGGCCGATCGTGCCGACCTGGATCACGTCCTCCATCTCGCCACTGCCCCGGTTGCGGAAGCGGCCGGCCGCGAAGCGCACCAACGACAGGTTCATCTCGATCAGTGTGTTGCGCGCGTACTGGTAGTCGGCCGTGCCTTCTTCCAGTACCTGGAGCCGCTCGAAGAAGGCCTTCGAGAGCTCGCGCGCGTCCTTCGGCGCGACCTTCCCCGCATCCTCCACCCAGGGCAACTCCCCCACCCCGGGATCCATGGTCGTGGCTGCCGTCCGGTCCGTCCGCTCCGGCCCCGTCACCTGCGCCGCTGCCATGAGGACAACCTCCCTAGTCACCGTGCTTCATCCGTCGAAGCCCTCGGGTGCCCCTTTCGATACGGATCATGCACAGAGTCCCCCAAGTGGCCGAAGCACCTTGCGGGAGAAGGGTGTTTGCGCTGGTCAACGGGCTGGCGCTGTTCACCGGGTCAACGGGGCAGAGCTACGCAGATGTTCTTACCGCCCTCGACGCACGGGGTGACGGCCACGCTGCGGGCGAGGTTGCGGACCAGGACCCAGCCGAAGCCGCCTTCGTGTCCGCGCAGGTCGGGTGTGCGTTCGCGCGGCGGTTCGGGGCTCGGGTCGCGGACGGTGATGTGCAGCAGGCTGCGGTCGGCGGCGAATCGCAGCGCCGTGGCGCCGCCCGCGTGCCGCAGCGCGTTGGTGACGAGTTCGGAGACGACGAGCAGGACGTTCTCGACGCTTTCCCGGGACGGCCGTGGCACCAGTGCGCGCAGGAAGGCACGGGCCTCGTCACGGGCCTGGGCCGCGGTGGCCGGCCCCGTGCCGACGTGAGCGGCGCTCGGCGAAGCGCCGGTGCTGGCAGACGGGCGCGCCATGGTCGAAACCCCCAGAAAACTTGCCCTGGACTGTGGATGTACTGAGGCTTCTGCCCCGCATCCCCCTGGCCGAACGTGTGCCCACCCCACCATAAATCCCGCTTGGTCCGACCGGACCCCGGCTCCCTCACACCTCCGCGCCCCGCACCTGCGACGACCGGCCGGCCTCGGCCTCGGCGGCCTTCGCCATGTTGCGGGCCATGCCGCCGAACACGATGGCGTGGAAGGGCGAGACGCTCCACCAGTAGGCGTGGCCGAGCAGTCCGCGCGGATGGAAGACGGCTCGCTGGCAGTAGTGACTGCGGCCGGGGCCCTTCTCCTCGACGCTCATCTCCAGCCAGGCCAGACCCGGCAGCCGCATCTCCGCGCGCAGCCGCAGCAGCCTGCCCCGCTCGATCTCCTCGACCCGCCAGAAGTCCAGCGAGTCCCCGACGATCAGCCGGTGGGCGTCCCGGCGGCCGCGCCGCAGGCCGACCCCGCCCACCGCCCGGTCGAACCAGCCGCGCAGGGCCCAGGCCGCCGGGAAGGAGTACCAGCCGTTCTCGCCGCCGATCCCCTCCACCACGCGCCACAGCGCGTCCGCCGACGCCTCGACGTCACGCTCCCGTACGTCGGTGTAGAGGCTGCCGCCCGCCCAGTCGGGGTCGTTGGGCAGCGGGTCGCTGGGGGCTCCGGGCACCGAGGCGTTGGACCAGCGGGTGACGACCTCGGCGTCGCGGATCCTGCGCAGAGCCAGGGCCAGGGCCTCGTCGAAGCCGAGCGGGGTGCCGGGGCCGTCGGGCACGTACCGCGCGATGTCGTGCTCGCCGCAGACCACCTCGTGGCGCAGGGATTCCGCGAGCGGGCGGGCGATGGCGGCCGGCACCGGAGTGATCAGACCGATCCAGTGGCTGGAGAGCCTCGGGCTGAGCATGGGCACCGACAGGATCAGGCGGTGCGGCAGGCCCGCGACCCTCGCGTACCGCTCCATCATGTCGCGGTACGACATGATGTCGGGCCCCGCGATGTCGAAGGTGCGGTTCACCTCCTCGGGCATCCGGGCGCCCCCGACCAGATAGCGCAGCACGTCGCGGATGGCGATGGGCTGGATGCGGGTGCCGACCCAGCTGGGGGTGACCATGACCGGAAGCCGCTCGGTCAGATAGCGCAGCATCTCGAAGGAGGCCGAGCCGGAGCCGATGACGACGGCGGCGCGCAGCACGGTCGCGGGGACCGGGGCGTCCAGGAAGATCTGGCCGACCTCGGCCCGCGAGCGCAGGTGCGGCGACAGTTCGCGCACCGGTACGCCGGTCGGGGTGAGCCCCCCGAGGTAGACGATCCGCCGCACCCCCGCGTCGGCGGCCGCGTCGGCGAAGAGGCGGGCGGCCTTGCGGTCGGTCTCCTCGAAGCCGGCTCCGGTGCCGAGGGCGTGCACCAGGTAGTACGCGACGTCGATGCCGCGCAGCGCCTGCGCCACGGAGGCGGCGTCGGTGACATCGCCGCGCATCACCTCGACCTGCCCCGCCCAGGGCTGATCGCGCAGCTTCTCGGGAGAGCGCGCCAGACAGCGCACCTGGTGGCCGGCTTCGAGCAGCTCGGGCACGAGCCGCCCGCCGATGTATCCGGTCGCCCCGGTCACCAGACAGCGCAGTGGCGCCCGGTCGTGCTGCGTCGCGTCTCCTGGAACCACCGGGCGCTCCCCTTTTCTCGGTACGGGTCTTCTGTACGGCATTTCTCGTACGGGCTCCCCGTTGCCGATGATGCGGGGCCGGGCGCCTCGGCGCACGGCGGCCCGGCCGAGCGGCCACCCGCCGTCCCCAGCGGAACACCGGCCTCCAGATCGGACCAAGCCTGCGCCACGCCCACTCCGAATCACCCACGTGGTGGTCGACGTCCAGGAGGATCGACCCTGCCGGCGCCGGTCCCCGCCGACACCGGCGCCGCCCGCCCCAGCCCGTGACGCATGCCCCGAGGAGTCGCCCCAGTGACGGTGTCCGTGGTCCTGTTCACTTCCGATCTGCGGTTGCACGACAATCCCGTCCTCTCCGCCGCCGTGCGCGGATCCGATCAGGTGGTCCCGCTGTTCGTGGCCGACGAAGGGGTGCGGGCCGCCGGGTTCGACGCCCCCAACCGGCGGGCCTTCCTGGCCGACTGCCTGGCCGACCTGGACGAGGGCCTGCGGTCGCGCGGCGGTCATCTGGTGGTCCGCGGCGGTGATGTCGTGAAAGAGGTCTGTGCCGTCGTGACGGCGGTGGGGGCGGACCACGTCCATGTCGCCAGCGGCGTGAGCGGGTACGCCGCGCGCCGCGAGGAGCGGCTGCGGGAGGCTCTCGAACCCATCGGCTGCGCCCTGTCGGTGCACGACGCGGTCGTGACCGCGCTCACGCCGGGCGATGTGGTTCCGGCGGACCGGGATCACTACACCGTGTTCACGCCGTACTTCCGGCGCTGGTCGCAGGCGGGCCTGCGCGACGTGGCGGCGACCCCGAGGAAGATCTCCGTGCCCAAGGTGGCCGCGGGCTCCCTGCCGCGGCGGGCCGCCGTGCAGGGGGTGTCGCCCGCGCTCGTGGCGGGCGGCGAGACGGCGGGCCGCAAACGGCTGCGGCAGTGGCTCTCGGGTCCGGTCGCCGGCTACGAGGACGGCCACGACGACCTCGCGGGCGACGTCACGTCCCGTCTCTCCCCCTTCATCCACTTCGGCGCGCTCTCCGCCGTCGAACTCGTCCGCCTCGCCCGGCGCGAGGACTCCCCCGGCGCCGATGCCTTCGTGCGGCAGCTGGCCTGGCGGGACTTCCACCACCAGGTGCTCGCGGCCCGTCCCGCCGCCGCGCACCAGGACTACCGGCCGCGCGGCGACCGGTGGCGCGACGACGAGGGGGAGATCGCCGCTTGGCGCGAGGGACGCACCGGATACCCGCTCGTGGACGCCGCGATGCGGCAGCTCGCGCACGAGGGGTGGATGCACAACCGGGGCCGGATGCTGGTGGCGAGCTTCCTCACCAAGACCCTGTACGCCGACTGGCGCACCGGCGCCCGGCACTTCCTGGATCTGCTGGTGGACGGCGATGTCGCCAACAACCAGCTCAACTGGCAGTGGGTGGCCGGGACCGGCACCGACACCCGCCCCAACCGGGTCCTCAACCCGGTGATCCAGGGCAAGCGCTTCGACCCGGAGGGCGCCTACGTCAAGCGCTGGGTGCCCGAACTCGGCGAGCTGGAGCGGAAGTTCGTGCACGAACCCTGGAAGCTCAAGGAGGCGGACCGGGCCGAGCTCGACTACCCGGAGCCCATCGTCGACCTCGCCGAGGGCCGCGCCCGCTTCGAGCGGGCCCGCGGGGCGTAACCCCCGCGACACCACCCACCTCACGAGAGTGACACAGGTCACACGCATGGGCCGGTGGGGCGGGGGCACTCGCTCTTCAAGCCCCCCTCAGGGCCAGGCGTCCCCCCGACCTGGCCCGGGCTTGCGGCCCCGCCATCCACTCCCCCCCCCCGGATGCGCGGGGCCGCACCATACGCGGCGCCGCCCGTGGCCGACCTTGCCGAAGAACGCGGTCGAGGGCGCCCACGGAGACGGCGGACCGCCGTCAGCGCACGGTGACTCCGATCAGACAGGTGTCGTCGTCGGTGTCCGCGTTCGTATAGCGCAGCAGATGGTCGAGCTGGTCCTCCAGGTGGCCCTCGCGCCCCAACTGGCGCGGTGCGCGGGCCACTTGGAGGAGGCTCTCCAGGGAATCCTGCACCGAGCGGTCGCGCCGCTCGATCAGTCCGTCCGTGTACATCAGCAGGGTGTCACCGGTCTCCAGTTGGGTGTCCCCCTCCTCGTACACGGCCTGGCCGACGGCGCCGAGCAGAATGCCGGAGACCTTGGGCAGTGCGGCCGCCTTGCCCCCGCGCAGCAGCACGGGCGGCAGATGGCCGGCCCTGGCCCAGCGCAGCCGGCGGGAAGCGGGGTCGTACAGGCCGCAGACCGCGGTCGCCGTGACGTTGTCGGTCAGGTGGTGGGTGACGGTGTTGAGCCAGGCGAGCAGCTGGGCGGGCCCGGCGCCGGTGGTGGCCAGGCCCCGCAGCGCGTTGCGCAGCGCGACCATGCCGGTGGCCGCCTCGATGCCGTGACCCGCCACATCGCCGACGCACAGCAGTACTTGGCCGGAGGGCAGGGCCACGGCGTCGTACCAGTCGCCCCCGACCAGGTGGTCCTTCTCGGCGGGCCGGTAGCGGACGGCCACGCTCAGGTTGTGCAGGTCCACGGGCCCGTGGCTGGGCGGCATGATGGCGTGCTGCAAGCGGAGGGCGAGCCGGTTGCGTTCGGCCGTCTCCTGCTGGCTCTGGGCGAGTTGGTCCCGGGTGGCCGCGAGCGCGACCTCGGTCCAGTGCTGGGCCGACACGTCCTGGTAGGCGCCGCGCACCGAGGTGACCCGGGCGTTCTCGTCGAGCACGGGCTCGGCGACGACGCGGATGTGCCGGGCCACGCTGTCGGCGCGCTGGAGCCGGAAGGCGGTCGACGCGGGGCGGTGGTGGTGGAGGAGCGAGCGCAGGAACCGGCCGATGGAATGGGCGTCGTCCGGGTGGACATGCGCGGCCAGTTGGTCGAGCGGGACCGGTTCGGCGGTGGGCGGCAGGCCGTGCAGATCGAAGAGGGTGTCGTTCCACACGATGTCGCCGGTGATCAGGTTCTCCTCGAACCCGCCGATCCGGCCGAGGCGTTGGGCATGCTGCAACAGCCTGGCGACCTTCGGCGTCCCGTCCTCCAGGCGCAGCACGACGAGGACGTGCGCGCCCTGGCGGCTGATGCTGACCTGGGCCTGGGTGGTGAGCGGAACGGTGTCGACCACGGCCGCGAGCCGCATGCGCTCGGCGCGGAAGGGCTCACCGGTGGCCAGAACGTGCTCGACCTTGTCGAACAGGCCCCCGGGCTCGGCCACGAGCGGGTAGGCGTCCAGGAGGAGAGCGCCGGCGATCATGTTCCGCGGCCGGCCCGCGAAGTCGACGAAGCTGGTGTTGACGTGCCGGATCACGAAGTCGGCGGGCGTGTCGGCCGTGTCCAGGAGCGGCTGAAGGACCAGACACGGGTCGTTGAGTCCGTCGGTGAGGTCGAGCAGTTCGGTCAGCCGGGGGTCGGCGGGCCGCTTCGACCGGGGATCGTGCTCGCCGAGCGGGTGGCTCTCCAGGGCGATCGCGCACAGTTCGGCGAGGACCTGTACCTGCCGCTCGATGGACTGGGACTGCGCGGGCAGCGCTTCGGCCCAGCAGATTTCGAGCACGCCGACGATGCGGCCACCGGTACCGGCCGGGACCGCGATCCGGCCCCCGCTCAGCTCGCGTAGCCCGATGGACGGCAGCCCCGCCCCGGCGAGCGTGTCGTAACGCGTGGTGGCGCGGTTGTCGAGGGCTTGCCGGGCCGGGGTGGGAACGCCGGGCGGCACATGGCGCCAGCGCGCGGGTTCCTCGTCGCCGAACCCCGCACTGCCGGCCAGGGACAGGGACTGGTCGCCGTGGGCGGCCCAGATGGCGACGGCGACCGCGCCCAGGGGGGCCAGGGCGTGCTGGAGCATCGACTGCGCCACGGCCGGCGCGTCACCGGCGGCGAGCGCGCCCGCCTCGGCGCTGCGCAGCCGCAGGCCGACCGACGCCCTGGCCGGCTGACCGGCTTCGGCCACGAAACCCCGGGCCAGTTCGGCGATGTCGTCCCGGGTCGCCTGGTTGACCAGGTCGGCCGCCAACTCCAGCGTGGACAGGCCGGCTTGGGCGGCGAGACTCTCCAGTTGAGCCGCGGCCTCGACCGGACTGCACCTGAGCCGCTCGACGAGGATGCCGCTGGCCAGGTCGACCAGCGCGCGGCCCTCGGCCTCGGCCTGGGCGCGCTGGAGTTGGTCCCTCAGCCGGTAGACGGTGCCGGCGAGCCGGCCCACGGCGCCCGCGCCTTCGGACGTCGCCGGTCCACTGGTCAACCTCTGCTCCGGCAGCGGGAGTCCGGGATCCGGACGACCGTCGACGCTGTGCTCGTCCCCGGGTGCGTGGGAGGTGGACACGAGCTCGCTCCTTGGGAGTTGGACGGATCGGAAGGTGGTCGGACGGGGTCAGGCGGTCAGTTGCCGCTTGATCCGTGCGACCAGCTCGTGTGCGTCCACGGGCTTGGTGACGTAGTCGCTGGCTCCGGAGGCCAGGCTCTTCTCCCGGTCCCCGACCATCGCCTTGGCGGTCACGGCGATGATCGGCAGATCGGCGTACGCGGGCATGGCACGGATGGCCGAAGTGGCCGAGTAGCCGTCCATCTCCGGCATCATCACGTCCATCAGGATGAGGTCGATTCCGGGGTGCGAGGTCAGGGTGTCGATGGCGACCCTGCCGTTCTCGGCCTGGAGGACGGCCATGCCGTGCAGTTCGAGGATGCCGGTGATGGCGTACAGGTTGCGGTCGTCGTCGTCGACCACGAGGACGGTGCGTCCGGTGAGCGAGCTGTCGACCTGGTGGCTGACGGCGACCGGCTCGTCGGACCGTACCAGCGGCAGGACATCGCCGGGCTGGTCCGCGCTCAGGTGCAGGGCGATGCGCTCGCGCAGTTCGTCGAGGCTGGAGATCAGCTCCAACGGCTGGGAGGCGGCGCGCTTCTGGAGGATCTGCTCCTGTTCCGTGCCGAGCCGGCGGTTGTTGTGGGCCAGGACCGGAACCCCGCGCAGCGCGGCGTCCCGCGCCATGTCCTCCAGGAAGCGCAGCGCCGCGTCGCCCGGCAGGTCCAGTTCGAGTACCACGCAGTGACAGGGTGTCGCGGCGAGCGCGGCCGCGGCCTCGTTGACGCCGACGGCCGCGGTGATCTCCACGGGGCCGCGCGGGTCGCCCAGGTCCGGGTGGGCCGCCAGATCGCCGACGGCGCTCTCCGCGACGAGGGAGAGCAGACCGCGCGAGCGCTCCTCGACGACGAGCAGCCGCTTGGGCTGTACGGGTTCCGGGGCGGGCGCGGCCGGACGGTGCGGCTCGGGCTCGGCGGCGGCCTCCTCCTGCGGCGCGGCGGCCGGCAGGGCGGGACGGCCGGTCCCCGCGTTGAGTTCGGCGTAGTCGGGCCGGGCGACCGGCAGATAGAAGGTGAACGTACTGCCCTGGCCGATCGCGCTCTCCGCGGTGATGGCGCCGCCGAGCAGGAAGGCGATCTCGCGGCTGATCGACAGGCCGAGGCCGGTGCCGCCGTACTTGCGGCTGGTGGTGCCGTCGGCCTGCTGGAAGGCGCCGAAGACGGTTTCCAGGTGCTGCGGCGCGATGCCGATGCCGGTGTCCACGACATGGAAGGCGATCACCGGGCCGCCGCGCCGGGCGGCCTCGGGTGCGAGCTGCTCGGCGAGCAGTTCGATCCGCAGCTCGACGCCGCCCTTCTCGGTGAACTTGACGGCGTTGGAGAGCAGATTGCGCAGCACCTGACGCAGGCGGTAGTCGTCGGTGAGCAGTTCGGCGGGCAGGGTGTCGGCGGTCGACACGGTGAACGTCAGGCTCTTCTGGCTGGTCACCGGACGGAAGGTGGCCTCGATGTAGTCGAGGAGTTTGCGCAGCGAGATCCGCTCGGGGCTGACGTCCATCTTGCCCGCCTCGACCTTGGACAGGTCGAGGATGTCGTTGATGAGCTGGAGCAGATCGGAGCCGGCGGAGTGGATGATGCCGGCGTACTCGACCTGCTTGGGGGTGAGGTTGCGGCTCGGGTTCTGGGCGAGCAACTGGGCAAGAATCAGAAGGCTGTTGAGCGGGGTGCGCAGCTCGTGGCTCATGTTGGCGAGGAACTCGGACTTGTACTTGGAGGCCAGCGAGAGCTGGTGTGCGCGGTCCTCCAGTTCCTGGCGGGCCTGCTCGATCTCCAGGTTCTTCGTCTCGATGTCCCGGTTCTGCGCGACGAGCAGTTCGGCCTTCTCCTCCAACTCGGCGTTGGAGGACTGGAGTTCCTCCTGCCTGGCCTGCAACTCCTGCGAACGGGTCTGGAGTTCGGCGGTGAGCCGCTGCGACTCACCGAGCAGCTCGTCGGTGCGGGCGTTGGCGGTGATGGTGTTGACGTTGACGCCGATCGCTTCCATCAGCTGTTCCAGGAAGTCCCGGTGGACCGGCGTGAACGCGTGCACGGTGGCGAGTTCGATGACGCCGAGCACCTGCTCCTCGACCACGATGGGCAGCACCATCAGGCAGACGGGCTCGGTGCTGCCGAGACCCGAGGAGACGGACACGTAGTCGGCCGGCAGGTCGTCGACGGCGATGATGCGCTTGCTGCGGGCGGCCTGGCCGACGAAGGACTGGCCGAGCTTGAAGCGTGCCCCGAGCGTGGTGTCCGGCCGCGCGTACGAGCCGATCAGGTTGAGGTAGATCCCGCCGTGCGCCTCTTCGGCGAGGTAGAAGGCGCCGTACTGGGCGGAGACGAGGGGGGTGAGCTCGTCCATGATGAGCTCGGCCACCACGGCGAGGTCACGGCGCCCCTGCATCAGGCCGGAGATGCGGGCGAGGTTGGACTTGAGCCAGTCCTGCTGCTCGTTGGCCCGGGTGGTCTCGCGCAGCGACTCCACCATGAAGTTGATGTTGTCCTTGAGGTCGGCGACCTCGCCGGAGGCGTCGACCGTGATGGACCGGGTCAGGTCTCCCTCGGCGACGGCGCCGGTGACCTCGGCGATCGCGCGGACCTGCCGGGTGAGGTTGCCGGCCAGCTCGTTGACGTTCTCGGTGAGCCGCTTCCAGGTGCCGGAGACGCCTTCGACCTCCGCCTGCCCGCCCAGCCTGCCCTCGCTGCCGACCTCGCGGGCGACACGGGTGACTTCGGCGGCGAAGGAGGAGAGCTGGTCGACCATCGTGTTGATCGTCGTCTTGAGTTCCAGGATCTCGCCACGCGCGTCCACGTCGATCTTGCGGGTCAGGTCGCCCTGCGCTACGGCGGTGGTGACCTGCGCGATGTTGCGGACCTGACTGGTCAGGTTGTGCGCCATGAAGTTGACGTTGTCGGTGAGGTCCTTCCAGGTCCCCGCCACGTTCGGGACCCGTGCCTGGCCGCCGAGGGTGCCTTCGGTGCCGACCTCGCGCGCCACCCGGGTCACCTCGTCCGCGAACGCGGAGAGGGTGTCGACCATCGTGTTGATGACTCCGGCGAGGGCGGCGACCTCGCCCTTGGCCTCCACGTTGATCTTCTGCGAGAGGTCGCCCTTGGCGACCGCGGTGGCGACCTGGGCGATCGAGCGGACCTGCCCGGTGAGGTTCGAGGCCATCACGTTGACGTTGTCGGTGAGGTCCTTCCAGGTGCCGGAGACGCCCCGGACGGTGGCCTGGCCGCCCAGGTTGCCCTCGGTGCCCACCTCGCGGGCCACCCGGGTCACCTCGTCCGCGAACGCGCCGAGCTGGTCGACCATCGTGTTGATGGTCTCCTTGAGTTCGAGGATCTCGCCGCGGGCGTCCACCCGGATCTTCTGCGACAGGTCGCCCTTGGCGACCGCCGTCGTCACCTCGGCGATCGAGCGGACCTGCGCGGTGAGGTTGTCCGCCATGACATTGACCGACTCGGTCAGGTCCCGCCACGTACCGGAGACGTCACGGACGTCCGCCTGTCCGCCGAGCCGCCCCTCGGTGCCGACCTCGCGGGCCACCCGGGTCACCTCCCCGGCGAACGACGACAGTTGGTCGACCATCGTGTTGATGGTGTCCTTCAGTTCCAGGACCTCGCCGCGCGCCGTGACGGTGATCTTCTGCGACAGGTCGCCCTTCGCCACCGCGGTGGCGACCTGGGCGATCGAGCGGACCTGCGCGGTGAGGTTGCCGGCCATGCCGTTGACGGAGTCGGTCAGGTCCCGCCAGGTGCCGGAGACGCCCTTGACGTCGGCCTGTCCGCCGAGGATGCCCTCGGTGCCGACCTCGCGCGCCATGCGGGTCACCTCGTCGGCGAACGCGGAGAGCTGGTCGACCATCGTGTTGACCGTGCTCTTCAGCTCCAGGATCTCGCCCCGGGCGTCGACGGTGATCTTCTGCGAGAGGTCGCCACGGGCCACCGCGGTGGTCACCTGGGCGATGTTGCGGACCTGGTCGGTGAGGTTGCCGGCCATGAAGTTGACCGAGTCGGTCAGGTCCCGCCAGGTGCCGCCCACGCCCGGCACTTGCGCCTGGCCGCCGAGCCGTCCTTCGCTGCCCACCTCCCGGGCGACGCGGGTGACTTCGTCGGCGAAGGCGGAGAGCTGGTCCACCATGGTGTTGACGGTGTTCTTGAGCTCCAGGATCTCGCCGCGGGCCGCCACGTCGATCTTCTGCGAGAGGTCGCCCTGGGCCACCGCCGTCGCCACCTGGGCGATGTCGCGGACCTGGCTGGTGAGGTTGCCCGCCATCGCGTTGACGGAGTCGGTGAGGTCCTTCCAGGTGCCGGAGACGCCCGGCACCTCGGCCTGTCCGCCGAGCCGCCCGTCGGTGCCGACCTCGCGGGCCACCCGGGTCACCTCGGAGGTGAAGAGGGAGAGCTGGTCGACCATCCCGTTGAAGACGGTCGCGATCTCTCCGAGCAGGCCGTCGGTCTCGCCGGGCAGCCGGGTGCCGAAGTCCCCGTCGCGTACCGCGGTCAGACCCGCGAGCAGTTGACGCAGCTCCGACTCCCCGACCTGGGCGGGACCGGAGGTTCCCGCGGTGCGCTGCTGAGCAACGCCGGGCTTCGTCGAGCCAGCCATCGAACTTCGCCTCCGTCTTAACGCCAGGCCAACGGCCCGCCATGGTCGCCCTCTTGATACGTGGCTGGCACATGGACCTCACGAGATCCACACCGGGCGCGCACGTACCGCCGAGGAGGTTATCCCACCGCTCGGACCCGCCGGGCCGGGCCGCCGAAACTGTCCTGACCTGGTGGACTCCGGGCACCGGCGGACCGGGGGAGCTAGGCTCAGCACCGTTCCCCTGCCGTGTCGCCGCCGAGAAGGAGGCCATATGTCGACATCCCATGGCCTCGCCGCGACGTCCTCCCGCGGCGGGTGCTCCGTCACCGTCTCCGCCCTGCCCGAGGTGGCGACGACGCGACCCGGCGCGGCGCCGAGCCGGGCAGCCGGCCGGTGTGCCGCGGCGGAGGCACCCGTATGACCGGCACCATGTGTCCGGACGCGGCGGCCTTCGACCACCCCGCGCTCTTCTACCGGAACCTCGACGAGTACGTGCGCGGGACGGGCCGCTTCGTGCGGAGCGCGCTCGCGGCGGACGAGCCGGTGTTCGTCGCCGTCCCGGGGCCGCGTCTCGACGCCCTGCGCGAGGACCTCGGCATGGACGCCGCGGCCGTCGACTTCGCCGACATGACCGAACTGGGCCGCAACCCCGGCCGCATCCTCGCCGCCCTCCAGGGCTTCGCCGACCAGTACCCCGGCCGGGCCGCCCGGATCATAGGGGAGCCGATCTGGGCGGGCCGTTCGCCGGCCGAGATCCTGGAGGCGACCCGCCACGAGGCCCTGATCAACACCGCGTTCACCGACCGCACGGCCACCGTTCTGTGCCTGTACGACACCGCGACGCTGCCCTCGTCGGTGATGGACGACGCGAGACGCACCCATCCGACCCTCATCGAGGGCAGCCACGTCCGCTCCAGCCCCGCCTACGTCCCCGCCGAGGTCGTCTGCGCGGACTGCGACCCTCCGCTGCCCGAACCGGCCGCCGTCGACGTGGAGTTGGCGTATACGGGCGGCCGTCTCGGCGAGGTCCGTGAGCGAATCGACGCCTGGGTGCGGGGGACCGGCCTGTCCCCCCTGCGCCGCGGGGACTTCGTCATCGCCGTCAACGAGGCCGCCGCCAATTCCGTCGCCCACGGCGGCGGAAGCGGCGGCCTGCGACTGTGGACCGCCGGGCAAGGTACCGCGGTGGCGGAGATCCGTGACGGCGGCCGGCTGACCGACCCGCTGGCCGGACGCCGGCGGCCCTCCCCGGCGTCCAGCGACGGCGGGCGCGGCCTGTGGATGATCCACCAGCTGTGCGACCTCGTCGAGGTACGCGCCCACGACACGGGCCTCACCCTGCGGCTGCACATCTCGGCCGCCTGAACCCACTCCCTGAACCCACCCTCTGAACGCATTCCTGAACCCACCCTCTGAACCCACCCCCGACCCCGCCGCCTCCCCCGGCACGTCCGCCCCGTGGGAATCTCCCGCCCGCCCCGCATCAAGGGGGCTTCCGGGGGCACCCTGTCGGCCACGGTGTACGCACTGTGACGACTCGAATGGACGCACCGCGGAAAGTGAGGAAGGTTGGTGGAACACCCCTTCCTCGATTCCTGCGGCAATCGCTTCACCGACCCGCTCAGCGAGGCCCCCATGGCACGTTTGCTCAGCCCTGACGCGCCCCTGGCACGGTTCACCGCGGTGAACCGGCTCTGGCGCCTGCCCGGGGTCTACGCCCCGCAGCACGACACCCGGCTGCTCGCCGCGGCGCTGCGCCACGAGGGCTCGCTGACCGGCCTGGACGTCCTCGACATCGGGACCGGCAGCGGCGCCCTCGCGCTGTACGCGGCGCACCTCGGCGCACACGTCACGGCTCTCGACGTCTCGCGGCGGGCGGTGTGGAGCACCCGGATCAACGCCCGGCGCGCGGGCCTCCCGGTCACCGCCCGCCGGGGCCGTGTCGAGGATCTCGCCGGCCGCCGCTTCGACCTGATCCTCAGCAACCCGCCCTATGTGCCGGCCCCCCGCCGTCGGCCACCCACCGGCGGTGCCGCGCGGGCCTGGGACGCCGGCGTCGACGGCCGTCATGTACTCGACCAGCTCGGCAGGGCCGCGCCCGCCCTCCTCGGACCGCACGGAGTGCTCCTCCTCGTGCACTCCGCCCTGAGCGGCACCGATGCGACGCTGGACATGCTGGAGGCGGCCGGTATGCGGACCAAGGTGGCCGACCGGGAGCTCATTCCCTACGGGCCGGTCCTGCGCTCGCGCCTCGGCTGGTTGCGCGCCCGGGGCCTGGTGGGCCCGGACGAGACGATGGAGGAGCTGGTGGTGATCCGTGCCGAACGCGTCTGAACAGCCCGACACCGCCGTCGCGGCACGGCGAGTCACCGTCGACCCCGAGGGACCCGTCCTGATCGAGGGCCCGGTCGAGGTGACGGCGGCCGACGGCACGGTGGCCCGCTCGGACCGCTTCGTCGTCGCCGTCTGCCTGTGCCGGCGCACCCGCACCCCGCCCTGGTGCGACACCAGCCACCGCCGCCGGGTCCGCCACCCCGGCACCACCGACGCCCGGGAGAGCACCCCGTGACCGCCCTGCCCACTCCACGCGGGCCCTTGTCCCACGCCGCCATCGCCGCGCTGGGCCACGGTCCGGACGCCACGCTGCCCGACAGCGCGGCCGTCGACGCTGCCGACCCGTACGGCGACGATCTCCAACTCGCCCTGTACACGCTGTACGAGCTGCACTACCGCGGTTTCGAGGGTGTGTCCGACGAACTCGAATGGGATCCGCCTCTGCTGACCCTGCGCCGCGCTCTGGAGCGCTCCTTCCTGTCCGCGCTGCGCGCCGACACCCCCCGAGGCCGCACCGCACAGGAAGCGCTCGACGAACTCCTCGTCGAGCCCGTCGAGGCGACCGGAAGCGTCAGCCACCACCTGGCCCACGACGGGGAGTTGTGGCAGATGCGGGAGTACGTGAAGCTCCGCTCGCTCTACCACCTCAAGGAGGCCGACCCCCATCTGTGGGTGGTGCCCCGGCTGCGCGGGCGCGCCAAGGCGGGCATGGTCGCCATCGAGTACGACGAGTTCGGTGCGGGGCACGCCGACCGCATCCACTCCCGGCTCTTCGCGAACCTGATGGACGACCTCGGTCTGGACTCCGGCTACGGCCGCCATGTCGACGAGGCTCCGGCCGAGGCATTGGTGACGGTCAACCTCATGTCGCTCTTCGGTCTGCACCGGGCTCTGCGCGGGGCCCTGGTCGGCCATTTCGCGGCCGTGGAGATCACCTCGTCCCCCGGCTCGCGCCGTCTCGCCGCCGCGATGCGCCGCCTCGACGCGGGCCCGGCCGCCGAACACTTCTACGCGGAGCACGTCGAGGCGGACGCGGTGCACGAACAAGTGGTGCGGCACGAGGTGGTGGCCGGCCTCCTGGCCGACGAGCCCTCCCTCGACGCCGACATCGCGTTCGGCGCCGACGCCACCGTCCTGGTCGAGGACCGTCTGGCCGGGCACCTCCTCACCGTCTGGGGCACGGGGCGCTCGGCCCTGTACGAGGGCCGCACCATCACGGCCTAAAGGATCACAGGGTGCGAACCACCACAGAGCACCGCACAATGGGCGATACCCGACGGCCTGGAGGCTGATCACGATGGTCCCGCTCCTTCTTGTCCTACTCCTGGTACTGATCCTCTTCGGCGCGGGTTTCGCGCTGAAGATCCTGTGGTGGATCGCGATCGTCGTGCTGGTCCTGTGGCTGATCGGCTTCATCGCCCGGCCGAAGAACGGCAGCGGCCGCTGGTATCGCTGGTAACGAACCCATAACGGGACTAGCCCAGTCTTCAAGGCCTGTTTCTGTTCCGGACAGGCAAGCCGCGACCGGCGGCCACCCGGTGGCAGCAGGCTCATGCGCAGACGCGACGGCCGCACGACAGAAACCCTCGTCGTGCGGCCGTTCCGTCAACTCCCCTCCCCCGCAGGTCAGTTCACCGCGTGCGGTCGGCTGCCCTCACCCCAAGGAGTGCCATGGGCCCCGTGTCCCGACGCAGATTCATCAGCATGGCGGCAGGCGCCACCGGCAGCGCGGCGGCGCTGTCCGCGCTGCCGGACTCCCTCCAGCAAGCACTGGCCGCGCCCGCCGTCAGCGGCGGCAGCATCGACGACATCCAGCACGTGGTCGTCTTCATGCAGGAGAACCGGGCGTTCGACCACTACTACGGGTCGATGAAGGGCGTGCGGGGCTTCGCCGACCGCAACGCCATCGGCCTGCCGAGCGGAAAGTCCGTGTTCCACCAGCCGTACTCGAACGCCGACGGACACATTCTCCCCTTCCACATGGACACCGCGACGACCAGCGCCATCTGCGCCGACGCACCCGCCATGAGCTACCCGGTGGACACCGCCATCTGGCACAACGGCAAGTACGACGCCTGGAACACCGCACGCACCCCGGGTCTCGGCATGGGTTACTTCAACCGCGCCGACCTGCCGTTCTACTACGCGCTCGCCGACGCGTTCACCGTCTGCGACCACTATTTCTGCTCGACGCTGACCCAGACCAACCCGAACCGGCTGCATCTGTTCACCGGCTCGAACGGGCTGTCCGTGGGGCAGAGCGCGGTGCTCGACAACACCGAGCCCTCGGCCGGGTTCACCTGGACCACCTACGCGGAACGCCTCGAAGCGGCCGGGATCAGCTGGAAGATCTACCAGCAGAGCGACAACTTCGACGACAACGCACTCGCCTGGTTCGCCAACTTCAAGCAGGCGAAGGCCGGATCGGCCCTGCACGACAAGGGCATGGCGACCGTCCCGGACCTCGTGACCGCCTTCGCGAAGGACATCGCCGCGGGCACCCTGCCCCAGGTGTCGTGGATCATCGCGCCGGCCGCGCAGTCCGAGCACGCGAACTACAAGCCGGCCTGGGGCGAGGACCTCTCGGCCCGCCTGCTCGCGGCCCTGGCCGCGAACCAGGGCACCTGGTCGAAAACCGCCTTCGTCCTCAACTACGACGAGAACGGCGGCTTCTTCGACCACGTGCCGCCGCCCGTCCCGCCCGCCACCTCAAGCCAGGGCATCAGCTCGGTCAGCACGACCGGCGAGATATCCGGCGGCAAGGCGATCGGCATGGGCCCGCGTGTTCCCCTGATCGTCGTCTCACCCTGGACCAGGGGCGGTTACGTCTGCTCCCAGGTCTTCGACCACACCTCGGTGATCCGCTTCCTGGAGCAGCGCTTCGGCGTCCACGAACCCAACATCAGCGCCTGGCGGCGGGCGGTGAGCGGCGACCTGACCTCGGCATTCGGCTTCGGCACGACCGACACGTCCTGGCCGTCGCTGCCCGACACCAGCGGGTACGTATCCGGCGCCAACACCCAGTGCTCCACGCTGCCCGCACCCAAGGTCCCGGCCCAACAGGCCCTGCCCACACAGGAATCGGGTACCAAACCGGCGCGGGCACTGCCGTGGCAGCCGAACGCCAACGGCCGGACGGACTGCGCGGGCGGCAAGTTCTGGATCGACATGAGCAACACCGGCAGCGCGGGCGTGACGTACTCGGTGTACCCCAACGCCTATCGTACGGACGGCCCTTGGCTGTACACGGTCGGCGCCGGCGCCACCGTCTCGGACTACTGGGCGGCCGGCACCGGCGCCTACGACCTGTCCCTGTACGGGCCCAACGGCTTCCACCGCCGCTTCGTCGGGAACCGCGTCACCGCCTGTGCCGGCACCGCCGCATCGGTGGAGGTCGCCGTCGCCTACGACACGACACGCGGTGAGGTGCGCCTCGCCCTCACCAACTCCGGTGGCAGCGCGGCCACGGTGACGGTCACCGACAACGCGTACGCGACCGGCGGCCCCTGGACCTATCAGGTGCCGGCCCACACCACCGCCACCGCCCCGGTCTCCGCCTCGTTCGCGACGGCGAGCGGCTGGTACGACCTGACGGTCACCGCCACCACCTCCGACGGCTTCCTGCGTCGCCTCGCCGGGCACATCGAGACGGGCACGACGAGCGTCACCGACCCGGCGATGGCCCGGGCCGCGGCGCCGCTCCGTCTGCTGCCGGCGGCGGCGCGCACGAGTGCGGCGGCCGGCTAGGAGCGATGGCGATAGGACGCCACGCGGGAGCGGGCCTCCTGTTCGGTCAGGCCCAGCGCCCGGCCCACCGATTCCCAGGGAACCTCGTCGGCCCGGGTGTGGAAGGCGGCGACCATGCCGACCCGGCCGACGAGGCGTTCCAGGACCGCGACGACGCGCAGCGCGGCGAGCGGCGCGTCGTCGGCCAGGGACCGCAGGCGCATGTCCAACTCGGCCACCAGAGCGTCGAGTTCGGCCGGGACCGGTACCGTCCGTGCCTCGACGTGCTCGATGTGGTCCTGCCAGTCGGCGTGCGGGCCGGGGATCTCGGTGTCGTACGGTCGCTCCTCCTCCACCCGGGACCAGTCGATCGGGTGGAGACCGGTGCCGCGCCAGCCGCACGCGCAGACGCCCCGCAGATGGGTGGCGAGCGGCGCGCGCAGGGTGCCGTCGTAGGCCCACCAGTCGCCCGGTACGCAGCCGAGGCGGCCACTGTCGGCGTCGAAGTGCGTCGTCCAGGGCTCACTGCCGTCGGCGAGAGCCGGTGCGGCCCGCCCCGCGTGCGACGCCCCGAACTCGTCGGTCTCCCACTCCATGGCACTCCTCCCCAGGGTGCTCGTGGCCGCCCCGCGGCCCACCCCACCGAGAATGCCCGCACGCCCCGCCCGACAACCGGCGAACGAACGGACCGGACACCCGCGGCCGGACGTACCTTTTCTACTTCCGTGCCCCCAATCCCCTTGCCCGCAGGGCCGGTTCGAGCCGCCCCCGCGCGTAGTGGACCCGACCGTGCGCACCGAGCCCGAGCGGGGACGCTCGGGGAACCGGGATCCTGCGCCGCTCGTCCCAGCGGCATGCATCGAAGAATGCCCCTCGTATCCGCGGCGCTCCTGGCCCTCGCGGCCGGGCCGGCCCTCTCCGGCTGCGGCAGCGCCGCGGCGGAAGCGCCGGTCCCCCTTCAGGGCTTCTCCGTCCAGGGCCGCACGGTCACCACCACCGTGCTGATCGGAGGTTGCGAGGCGGCCCGGCTCACCTCCCGCGAGAGCGAGAGCACCGTCTCGCTCACGCTGCGGGTGCGGTCGACCGGCCATGAGGGCCAACCCTGTCCTGCCTTCATCGCTCGGAAGCACATCGGCACGACCCTGCGGGAGCCCGTCGGGAACCGCTCGGTCGTCGACACGACCAACCGGGCGACGCTGCGTCCGCCGGGCTGAGCCGGGGCAGCACCTCTCGGCCCGCCCCGGTCCTCAGCACCCGCCGGGGCGGGCCCCCTACTCCTCGTCCAGATAGTCGGCGATCAGCTCCGCGAACTCGGCCGGCGTCATGAGGGGAATGCCGAGCTCTTCGGCCTTCGCCCGCTTCGCGCCCGCCTTCTCCCCCGCGACGACGAGTGAGGTGCGCCGGGAGACGCTGGACGAGGACTTGCCGCCGGCGCGTTCGACCAGCTCGTTCATCTGGTTGCGGGACAGCTTCTCCAGGCTGCCGGTCATCGCCCCGGTGACCACCACCGTCTTGTCGGCCAGGGGCCCGGCGGCTTCGGACGGGGCGGCCTCGTCGCCCTCGGCCGGCGGCGGAGTCGCCCCCGGCTCGGTCATGTTGACCCCGGCGGCCGTCAACTTGTCGATCAGGGAACCCAGTTCGGCCAGCTCCGCCACGATCACCGGGGCCTTCCCCGCGCCGATTCCCTCGACCTGCTCGATCGCCGCGGCGTCGGCCGCGCGCAGATGGTCCATCGTGGCGAAGTGCCGGGCGATCCGGCGGGACATGGAGCGGCCCGTCCCCCGTACTCCGAGCGCGGCGAGCACCCGGGCCAGCGGCTGGCGCCTGGCGGCGTCGATCGCGGCGAGCAGGTTGTCGGCGCTGGTCTCTCCCATGCGGTCCAGGCTCAGGAGTTGCTCGCGGGTCAGCGTGAACAGGTCGGCCAGGTCGCCGGCGAGGCCCGCGTCGACGAGCTGGACGACGCGGGTCGTGCCGAGGCCCTCGATGTCCAGCTGGTCGCGGCCGACGGCGTAGGAGATCGAGGCCACCACCCGGCAGTCCCGGCCCCGGACACAGCGCCAGCGCTGCTCACTGGTGTCGATCTCGGAGCCGCACTGCGGACACACCTCGGGAAAGACGATCGGCTGCTCGGCGCCGGTGCGCAGATGGGCGACGGGCGCCTCGATGCGGGGAATGACGTCACCCGCCTTGTAGACCATTACGTGGTCGCCGATGCGCAGGTCGCGGCGGGTGATGTCGGCCGGGTTGTGCAGGGTGGCGTAGGTGACGGTGGAGCCGTCGATCCGGACCGGTTCCAGCACGGCGCGCGGCGCGATGATGCCGGTGCGTCCCACGTTCCACTCCACCGACAGCAGCGTGGTCACCTTCTCCACGGCGGGGAGCTTGAACGCGATGGCCCAGCGCGGGGCTCGGGTGCCGGATCCGGCGTCCCGCTGGTCGGCCGCGCTGTCGGCCTTGATGACGACGCCGTCGATGCCGAACGGCAGCTCGGCCCGCAGGCCGGCGATCTCCGCCACGCGCTCCAGGACCTCGTCCACACCGGACGCCGTGCGCGGCGGGACCGGCGTGTCCGCCGCCGTGTGGACGCCGAGCCCCGCCACTCGGACCAGCACCTCGCCGTGCGTCAACTCGCCCAGGGCGTCGGCCAGTTCGGGATCGGTGGCGGGCAGGGAGAGCGCCCCGTAGCAGAAGAAGGTCATCTCGACGGTGTACGGGCGGTCCTTGGCCCGCAGCGAACCGGCGGCGCCGTTGCGGGGGTTCACGAACGGCGCGCCGCCGTGGGCGGTCCGCACCGTATTGGCCTGCTCGAACTGGTCGGTGGTCATGAGGACTTCACCGCGCACTTCGAGAGTGACCGGTTCGCCGAGCTTCTCGGGCAGGCCGACGATGGTGCCGATGGCATGCGAGACGTCCTCGCCGGCTCTGCCGTCGCCCCGGGTGACCAGCTGGACGAGCCGGCCGTCGGCATAGCGGGCGGCGACGGCCAGGCCGTCGAGCTTCGGCTCCACACTCCAGCCCGCGACCGGCCGCCCGATACGGCGCTCCACCGAGGCGGCCCAGGTCGTGAACTCCTCCGGTGAGAACACGTTGTCCAACGACAGCATCGCCACGGTGTGCGGCACGTCGCCCTGTGCCGCGCCCCCCGCCACCTTCCCGCTCGGCGAGCCCGGCAGCACCCGCTCGGGATGCTCCGACTCATAGGCGGCGATCGCCCGTGCGAGGCGGTCGTACGCCTCGTCGTCCAGCACGCTCTCGCCCGTCGTGTAGTACGCGGCCGCGGCCTTGACCGCGGTCTCCACGGCCTCGGCATAGGCGGTGTCATCAGCAAGAAGTGCAGCGGGTGTCGTCATGTCGAACATCTTGCCGGTCGCCACTGACAATGCTCCGGAAGCCATCCTTCCGCTCTACGCGGGCGACTGCCCCGGTCCGCGACTGCACGTGCGCCGGGTCCCGGTGCCGCGGCTCCGAGCGAGCCGGACCCGGTGCCGTGACCCGGCGCCCGCCGCGCCTCTTCGGCTACGCCTCGCCGTGTGCCATGGCGATCAGCCGGTCCAGGACCTTGCCGCCGCTCACCCGCAGGCCGTCGTGCTCCCACTCGTTGGTCACCCAGGTCCGCAGCCCGCGTACCGCGTCGGCGGTGGCCAGGGAGTCGTCGGTGTCGACGTACATGTCGTCGTGGTAGACGGCGGCGACCACCGGGACCTCGTTGGCCGCCAGGACGTCGGGGGCGTACAGATCAGGCCAGTCCGTGCGCCGGGCCAGCAGCTTCGCCGTCTCCCGCAGCGGGCGCAGCGCCGGATCCGTGTCGAACATCCACGGGTAGATCATCTCGCCGGTGAGCTGCACAGGTTCGCCGTGCGCGAGTGCCTCGGCCGCGTCGAATCCGGGGAACTCCGCACGCACCCGCTGCGCGGCCCAGCCGGTCGGCCCCGGGTCCACCGACCGCTGCCCGTAGACGGACTCGTGCAGGACGGCGTAGAGGGGGCCCTCGGCGAAGGAGAGTTTCGCCCGGACCCCGGCCAGGAACGTGTCGGAGAGCTCGGGCCCGGCACTGCCCCGGACCCAGGCGTCCTCCAGGAGATAGTGCAGCAGGTCGGAGCCGTTGCCGCTGCCCAGCATCAGGCCGAGGGACTGGAAGGCCTCGACGGTGAGCAGGCCGCCGTCGGGCAACTCCGCGGGCGCCGGGAGCAGGTGCTCACAGATCCGCCGTACGGCCTCGACGTCCTGCGGGTAGCGGGCGTAGTGAGCGGCGTTCTTGCGGGCCACCCGCGGATAGGCCGCCCGGTAGACGTCGGCCGCGCTGCTGCGCAGGCCCGCGAGACCGCCGGTGACCATCGCTTCGCGGAGCCCCTCGGGGGCCAGCGACAGATAGGTGAGCGTGCAGAACCCGCCGAAGCTCTGCCCGAGCAGGCTCCATCGGCCCTGCTCGCCGAGCAGTGCGCGCCGGATCAGCTCGGCGTCGCGGACGATCGAGTCGGCACGGAAGTGGGCGAGGTAGTCGGCCTGCGCTGCGGCGTCGCCGCGCACCGGCAGGGTCTGGCGGGTCGCGGGGGTCGACCGGCCGGTGCCGCGCTGGTCGAGGAGGAGCACCCGGTAGTCGTCCAGGGCCCGGTCGAGCCAGGTGTCCCGGCCCACCGGCCGGGCGGCCCGTCCGCCCGGGCCGCCCTGGAGGTAGAGCAGCCAGGGGAGTTCCGCGTGCTCCTTGCCGGCCGCGACCACCTCGCGGGCGTACACCTCGATCCGCTCACCCCCGGGATCGGCGTGATCCAGCGGAACCTGGAAGAGGTGGTCGGTCAGGACGACGCCCGGCTGTCGGATCACGACGGACATGGGACTCCTCGGTCGGTACGGGTGCGATGGGGCGCGCACGGGACGGTGCTCGGTGGAGCGGTGCCGCTCCATGATCTCGCAGTGCGGTCGCGGCCCGGGCCCCGTGGGGCGGGGCACCGTGGCGATCGCCGGTGGTGTACGAAGTCCCACGTGAACGATTTCGACCAGGCCGCCACCGCCCGCGTGTTCATAGCGCTGGCCCCGCCCGACGACGCCAAGGACGAACTGGCGCACGCGCTGCGTCCCGCGTACGCGGCGTACCCGAGGCTGCGCTGGAACCGCATCGAGGACTGGCACATCACCCTGGCCTTCCTGGGCGAGTTGCCGGTCACCGCCATTCCGGCGCTGCGGCGGCCGCTCGGCTCCCTCGCGACGCAGCGGCCGCCGCTGGAGCTCTCCCTGCGCGGAGGCGGGCACTTCGACGAGCGCGTGCTGTGGAGCGGGATCGAAGGGGACCTCGACGGGCTGCACCGGCTCACCGCCGATGTGCGGGGCGTGGTCAGGGAGTGCGGCATCGTCTTCGAGGACCGGCCCCTGCGCCCCCATCTGACCCTGGCCAGGGCCCGCCGCGACGACCCGTCCAGCGTGGTGAAGGTGGCCGCCGGACTCTCCGGATTCCTCGGTCGGCGATGGCCGGCCGAGCGCCTGCACCTGGTCGCCGGCGACATCGGCCGGGGACCGGGGCCGATCCGCTACGGCGACGTCGCGGCATGGCACTTCGGCGGCGAGTCCCCGGCCGCGCCCTGAGCCGGCCGCCTGGGTGCGCCACACCCAGGCGGCCCCGCACCACGTCGCCGTAGCCTGGGGCGCATGAGCGACAACGGCCTGGGAGAGTTCCTGCGCGCACGCCGGGCGGGTGTGCGGCCCGAGGACGTCGGGATGGCGAGTTACGGGCTCCGCAGGGTGAGCGGGCTGCGCCGCGAGGAGGTCGCCGTCCTGGCGGGGGTGAACGCGGACTACTACACCCGGCTGGAACAGGGGCGCGAGCGCAACCCCTCTCCCCAGGTGCTCGACGCGCTGAGCCGTGCCCTGTGCCTCGATCCGGATGCCCGCGCGCACCTGTTCCGGCTGACCGGTACGGCTCCCGGCCGTGAGCTTGTCCGCGCTCCCCGGGCGGTCGGTGCGGCGCTGCGCCGGCTGATCGACGGCTACCCCCACACCCCGGCGTTCGTCATCGACCGGTCCCTCGACCTGCTCGCCACCAACGCGCTGACCGATGCCCTGTACGCGCCCTTCGAGCCCGCCGACAACCTGGCCCGCATGGCCTTCCTGGACCCCGCGGCCCGGCACTTCCACACCCGGTGGGAGTGGACCGCCCAGGCGATCGTGGCCGCCCTGCGCGAGGCGACGGGCTTTGAACCGGACAGCCCCCGGATCCCCGCACTCGTGGCCGAACTCACCGAGGGCAGTGCGGAGTTCGGCCGGCTGTGGAAGGCCCACGCGGTACGCGGCAAGACCCACGACGCCAAGGAGTTCTTCCACCCGGAGGTGGGCGCGCTGAGCCTCACCTACCACGCCTTCGACGTGCGCGAGGCCCCCGGGCAGCAACTGGTCGTCTACCACGCGGAGCCGGGCTCCTCCTCGGCCCATGCCCTGACCCTCCTCGGATCGGTGCACGCCACCCGGCGGCAGCCCGAACCCCGTGCGGGCGGGTAGTGCGCGAGCGCCGCGCCCGGGCGACGGTCAGTCCGCGCGCGGCCTGAGCAGGTCGTCGACGAGGGTGTCCACGAGGCCTCGGGGAATGCTCGAACCCGTCAGGGCGCGGTAGACGATCGCGCCGACGAGCGCGTCCATCGTGGCATCGGCCCCGAGCCGCGGCGCGACCTCGCCCGCCTCGGTCGCCCGCGTGAGCATCTCGCGTTCCCGGGCGCGGCGCGGCCCCAGGTAGCGCTGGTGGAAGCTCTTGGCCGTGCCGGCGTCGTGCTGCGCCTCGGCGATGAGGGCGAGCAGCACCTTCCCCGCGGGGTCGCGGGCGACGAAGCGGGCGAAGCCGCGCAGATAGCGCAGGATGCTCTCCGCCGAGGGCTTCTCGACCGGGACCGGGATGCGTTTGTCGCTGTCCTCGATGAGGGTGTCGAGGAGGATCTCCACCTTCGACGGCCACCAGCGGTAGATCGTCTGCTTGGCGACGCCGGCCCGGCGGGCGATGGCCTCGACGGTGAGCGCGCCGAAGCCGTTCTCGGCGAGCAGATCGTCCGCGGCGTGCAGCACCGCCAGGCGTGCGGCATCGTCGCGCCGATTGCCGGAGTGGGGCCTGCGGGAGGGAGAACTTGCGGCGGGCATACGCGCACGATACCCGCCGACGACGCGGCCGATCGCGGTGCCGAGACGCCGAGTCCACCCACTCCGGCCAGACGCCGTGTCCGGCCGGTCCGCCCCGAGGACCGACGGGAACACCGGACCTCCGTCGGCCTCCTGCCTGGACGCGTTGTCCAGACAGGACGTCTCGTCTACGCTCAGCGGAACCCGTCCACCACGAAGGAGCGCACATGTCCGTCACATCAGAGCGCCAGGCCCTCGTCATCGGCGCATCCCGAGGTCTGGGGCTCGTCCTGGTCGAGGAACTCGCCTTACGGGGCTGGGGCGTTGTGGCCACGACCCGCCAGGAGGGCGGGGCCCTGCGCACGGCCGCCGACGCCTCCGGGGGCCGGCTGCGCGTCGAATCGCTGGAGATGACCAGCACTGCGGAGCTGGCCGCGCTGCGCGCGCGCCTGGACGGCCACCGGCTCGATCTGCTCTTCGTGAACGCCGCGGTCGACCGGGGCGATCTGCCCATCGGGCAGGTCCCGACCGAGATGTTCACCGAGGTGATGATCACCAACGCGCTGAGCCCGCTGCGCGCGCTGGAGGCACTGCGCGATCTGGTGGCCCCCGGCGGGACCGTCGCGGTCATGTCCTCCGAGCAGGGCAGCGTTTCACGGAACACCGAGGGCGGTTACGAGCTGTACAAGGCCAGCAAGGCCGCTCTGAACCAGCTGATGCGGAGCTATGCCACCCGCCACGGCGACGACGGACACACCAAACTCCTCATCGACCCCGGCCACAACCGCACCCGGTTGGGCGGGCCCGACGCGCCCCTCGACCCCCGGGAGAGCGTCCCGGCCGTCGTCGACGTCCTGGAGACCCGGGCGGGCTCCCCCGGCCTCCGGTTCCTTGACCGCCACGGCGACCCTGTGCCCTGGTAGGGCGGCGGGCCGCGCCTGCCAGCTCCGTTACTGTTACCCCTTCACCACCCGGGGGTTTCACATGCGTGCGGCGACGATCGCCATGAGGGCTGTCCTTGTCTGTTCTGTTGCGGCGGCCGTTCTGACCGGCTGCTCGGGCGGCTCCGCCGCCCCCGCGGAACGCTCCGCCCAACAGCTGCTCGACGACGCCAACCACACGATGAGCAGGCTCAGTTGGGTGACCGTCGACAGCACCGGCGTCTCCGCCGGCGGTTCCAACACCTCGCACATGACGACGGACCGCAAGAGCAGGTGCACGAACAGGACGACCTGGGCCGCCGGCGGCAGCCTCGAACAGATCCGCATCGGTGACACGGACTACGTCCGCCCGGACGCGGCCTACCTCAAGAAGGCGGGCCGCGGCGCCGACAAGGCAAAGGGGCGTTGGATCAGGACGCCGGCGAACAGGGCCCAGCCCGGGGACGGACTCGCCTCGTGCCCCTATTCCTTCCCTTCGTTCGGCGAAGCCGCCAAGGGGAACCCGGTCACCGTCGGCGGCCGCAAGGGGGTCGAGGTGGTGGTGCATGACAGATCGGACCGGAACGGCAGATTCACCTTCTCCGTCGCCACCGAGGGCAAGCCGTACATCCTCAAGATCTTCTACGAGGGCTCCGACCACGAGACCACCACCTCGTTCAGCGGCTTCGACGAACCCCTGACCATGGAGCCCCCGGCCCCGTCCGATGTGGTGGACGGCTCCACTCCGATCTGAGCGGCCGCCTCACCGGGCCGCCCCTCCCGGCGACTGCCTCACCGGGCCCCGAGCAGGTGGTCCATCGCCAACTGGTCGAGCTGCTCGAAGGCCATGCCCCGCTCCCCCGCCGCCTGGGCGTCGAAGTCCTCGAAGGAGGCCCGGTCCGCGAGCAGTGCGGCCAGGCCGTCCTCGGCCGTGGGGCGGGCGAGCTCGTGCAGACGGGCCGCGCGCAGTGCCTCGCGCACCGCGGGGTCGGCCCGGAAGGCGGCCGAACGCTCCTTCAGGATCAGGTAGTTGCGCATGTTTCCGGCCGCCGACGCCCACACTCCGGCCATGTCCTCGGTACGCGGCGGCTTGAAGTCGAAGTGCCGGGGACCCGTGTAGTCGGAGGTTTCGAGCAGGTCCACGAGCCAGAAGGCGTCGCGCAGATTGCCGGACCCGAAGCGCAGATCCTGGTCGTACTTGATGCCGGACTGGCCGTTCAGGTCGATGTGGAAGAGCTTGCCCGCCCACAGGGCCTGGGCGATGCCGTGGGTGAAGTTGAGTCCGGCCATCTGCTCGTGCCCGGTCTCGGGGTTCACACCGACCAGTTCGGGGCGCTCCAGGCGCTCGATGAAGGCGAGGGCGTGGCCCACGGTGGGCAGCAGGATGTCGCCGCGCGGCTCGTTGGGCTTGGGCTCGACGGCGAAGCGCAGGTCGTAGCCCTGCTCGGTGACGTACTGACCCAACAGGTCGAACGCCTCCTTCATCCGGTCCAGAGCGACCCGGACGTCCTTGGCCGCGCCGGACTCCGCCCCCTCCCGCCCACCCCAGGCGACATAGGTGCGGGCGCCCAGCTCGACGGCCAGGTCGATGTTGCGCAGGGTCTTGCGCAGGGCGTACCGCCGGATGTCGCGGTCGTTGGCCGTGAACGCGCCGTCCTTGAAGACTGGGTGGGTGAAGAGGTTGGTGGTGGCCATGGGAACGACGAGGCCGGTGGCGTCGAGCGCCTGCCTGAACCGCTTGATGCCCGAGTCCCGCTCGGTGTCCGAGGCGCCGAAGGGGATCAGGTCGTCGTCGTGGAAGGTCACGCCGTACGCACCCAGATCGGCGAGCCGCCGGACCGACTCGACGGGGTCGAGCGCGGCCCGGGTCGCGTCCCCGAACGGGTCGCGCCCCTGCCACCCCACGGTCCACAGCCCGAAGGAGAACTTGTCCTCGGGGGTCGGGGTGAAGCGTTCCGTCATTCTCGTCGCCACCTTCTCGCGGACCGCCCGGCGCCTCGCCGGGCCTATTTGTTTTCTTCCTTACCAAATACTGCACGACGGTCGACGCTTCCGTAACCCCGGCTGTTCGTCTAATTTGGCAGCCCAGTACCCATGGAATCGTTGACAGTTTTGTTCCCGCCACCGGCAAATGACCCCACCCCCGGCCGGCCCCACGGGAACCGCCGGCCCGCAAGAAAGGTGCCCGGATGCCGCACAGCCCGGTCGTCATCGGCGTGGACAGTTCCACCCAGTCCACCAAGGCGCTGTTCGCCGACGCCGTCACCGGCCGGACGCTCGCCGTCGGGCGCTCCCCGCACCGCGTCGACGGGACGGACGGAGCCCGCGAGAGCGACCCGGAGCAGTGGTGGGGGGCCCTGCGGGAGGCCGTCGCGGCCGGGCTCAAGGAGTCGGGGGCGCCCGCTTCCGCGGTTCGCGGCATCGCGGTCGCCGGACAGCAGCACGGACTGGTGGTCCTGGGCCGGGACCGGCGCCCCCTGCGGCCCGCCCTGCTGTGGAACGACACCCGCTCGGCCGCGCAGGCCGCCGCGCTCACCGCGGAGCTGGGCGGTCCGGAGGTCTGGACCGCCCGGACCGGGTCCGTTCCGGTCGCCGCGATGACGGCAGCCAAGTGGCGGTGGCTGCGGGAGAACGACCCGTCGGCCGCCGAGCGGTGTGCGGCGGTCCGGCTGCCCCACGACTTCCTCACCGAGCGGCTGACCGGCGCCGCCGTCACCGACCCGGGAGATGCCTCCGGCACCGGCTGGTACTCCACGGCCACCGGCGCGTACGACCCGGAGATCCTTCAACTCATCGGCCTGGATGCCGAGTTGCTGCCCGCCGTGGCTCCGACCGGCGGCGCCCGCGCGGGCACGCTCAGCTCGCAGGCCGCGACGGCGCTCGGACTGCCCGCCACGGTCGCCGTGGCCGCCGGCACCGGTGACAACATGAGCGCGGCCGTGGGTCTGGGGCTCGGCGGCGCCGGACTTGCGGACCACCCCGTACTGAGCCTCGGCACCTCCGGCACGGTGTTCGCGGCGACCCGCACCCGGCCGGAGAACCCGGTGCTCAACGGCTTCGCCTCGGCCGACGGACACTACCTGCCGCTGGCCTGCACGCTGAACTGCACGCTCGCCGTCGACCGGATCGCCGGCCTGCTCGGCCTCGGCCGCGACGACGCGGAACCCGGCGGCGAAGCCGTCCTCCTGCCCTATCTGGACGGCGAGCGCACGCCCGATCTCCCGTCCGCCTCCGGGCTGCTCACCGGCCTGCGCCACGCCACCACGCCGCGGCAACTCCTGGGCGCCGCCTACGAAGGCGCCGTCTTCACCGTGCTACGGGCCCTGGACGAGGTGCTGAGCGCATGCGGTCTCGACCCCGGCTCCCCCACTACCGCCGCCAGACCGCTGCGGCTCATCGGGGGCGGCGCCCAGGGACGCACCTGGGTGGAGACCGTACGGCGCCTCTCCGGACGCCCGCTCGTCCTTCCGACGGGCACCGAACTGGTCGCCGTCGGCGCGGCAGCCCTCGCCGCGTCGGCCGTCACCGGCGACGACCCCGTGACGCTCGCCCGGCGCTGGGGGGCGGGCCTCGGCAGGGAACTGCCGCCGGTCGAGCGCGACTTGGGGGCTTGGGAGCGCATCGGCTCGGTGCTCGACCGGGCCTTCCCGGGCTGACGGTGGCGCGTGAGGACGGTCCCGGGCCGGCCGGTCCCGGGAGCATCGCGGCCCCCCAGGGAACCAAGTCGGCCTGCCCGCACGGAGGTTCGACATGTTGTCCGAAACTCGTTCCATTACAGAACGTCACAGAGGTGAGTTTCCCAGATCGTTGGGGCATGAGGATTACCAGGGGGTTTGCGGTCAGTCCCCGCTTCGCGGCCCATCAAGTGGTCACGGAGAGTGAGAAGTTACGGATGTCGGGGGCGGCATCCAGGCATCGGGAAACAAGAGACAGGCAGGCGCGACGTGAGCGCTGACGAACTGGCCTTCTGGCTGCGGACCCGCACCGTTGGCGGCACCACCGTCATCGAGCTGCACGGCGAGCTGGACATGCTGGCCCACCGCGAACTCGGGCCCCGCGTCCATGCGTTGGTCCGGGTGGCCGACGCCGATGTGGTGCTCGACCTGCGCGCGGTGACCTTCTTGGACGCCGGGGGCATCCGACTGCTGCTCGCGGTACGCGAGCACGTGGCGTACCGGGGCGGCACGCTGAGACTGATCCGGGGGACCCCCCGGATCCTCCACATCCTGCGGATCGTCCGTCTGGACGGTTCGTTCACCATCCTCGACGCACTCCCCCGTGTGCTGACGGACGGCGTCGAGCAGCCGCACCGCACCGCGTGATTCCGGGGCCGGTCGCGCTATCGGCCGCGCAGGGCGGTCACCAGACCGGTGACCAGGTTCGCGCGTTCGGCCATGGTGTCGACCAGCAGGTACTCGTGGTCGGCATGGGCGCCGCCGCCGACGGCTCCGAGACCGTCGAGCGTCGGCACGCCGAGCGCCGCCGTGAAGTTCCCGTCACTGCCGCCACCGACCGCCACGCCCTCGATTCCGGGCGCCAACTGCCGTGCCAGAGCGAAGAGTTCGGCCGAGGCCGCCTCGGGCATGGGCGGGCGGCCGATCGCCCCTTCGACCGTGATCCGCGCTTCGGCGAGATGCGGGCCCAGCGCCGCGAAGGCGGCCTCGACGCGGGCCTTCTCCTCGGCGGACTCGACACGTACGTCCACGACGACGGTCGCGTGCGCGGGCACGACGTTGTCGAGGGTGCCGGCGGTGGCGACGGTCGGGGTGACCGTCGTGCCGATCTCCGGACGGCCGAGTGCCGCGATGTCCAGGACCTGGTGGGCGGCTTCGAGCAGGGCGTTGACCCCGGCCGCGGGTTCGAGCCCGGCGTGCGAGGCGCGGCCGGTGATGGAGACGCGGAACGTGCCGCAGCCCTTGCGGCCGGTCTTCAGGCCGCCCCCGTCGGCCGCCCCCTCGAAGACCAGCACCGCGCCGCAGGCCAGGGCACGTTCCTCGATCAGGGCCCGTGAGGCGTGGGATCCCACCTCTTCGTCGGCGGTCACCAGGATCTCCACACCCGACCGGTCCTCCAGGGCCGCGATGCCGTGCACGGCCTGCACGAGACCGCCGAGCATGTCGAAGACCCCGGGGCCGGTGGCACGCCCGTCCTCGACCTTGAACGGGCGCCGCGCGAGCGTGCCGAGCGGGAACACCGTGTCGTGGTGACCGAGGATCAGCACCTTCGGATCGCCACCACCGGACCACTGGACGTGCGGTCCGGCCGCGCTCTCGACGAGGACGGCCCGGCCGGCAAGCCGGCTCTCGATGACGGCGGCGACGGTTTTGGCCGATGCGGCGAGAGCCTCGCGGTCGCGTGACGGCGACTCGACCTCGACGAGTGTCCTGAGGTCCTCGATCATCGCGTCCACGCCCACCGGGACGGCCTTGTGCGTCGTCATGCGGTCAGATTAATGGGTACCCGCGGGCCGCCTCCGCGGCAGGGCTCCGGGGTCGCCTGTGCCACAGGCGTGCTGCCGGGCCCCGCCAGTGGCCCATCTGGCCGAGCTGTACGCCCCGACGGGAGCCGGCGCGTACAGCATGGTGGTCGGGCGGAGACATCGGCGGCCGGAAAGCCGTGCGGAGCATGCCGACGGAGCCGCTCCCTGGGTACTCGCCCCAGTGGACCCCCACAACGGCGACGCCCCGCAGGCGAACACGAGCGAAGGTGAGTGAAGTGACCGCACCCGAGGACGGAACCACACCCGAGAACCGGGCCGAGCCGGCCGGCGGGACGACGCTGATCGGCGTCCGGTCCCCCAGTGACGTCGATCTGGCCCTCAAGTACCTCACCAACCGGTCGGACGCGCCGGCCCAGTTCGCGCTCGGCGTGGCCGCCGCCTACCGCTGGGCCATGGGCCGCGCGGACCAGGCACCCGTCACGGGGACGTCCGCCCGCCGGCCGCCGCCGGACCTGCGGCTGCTCACCGCCGAGGTGGACGCGGCCGTCGTCCAGCTGGACGACCCGACCACACAGGGGGGCGCCCGGGACTTCACCCGCGGTGTGCACGACGCCCTGACCTGGGTGTGCGGCTACAGCGAGACCAGGGTC
This sequence comes from Streptomyces sp. CB01201, assembly GCF_002803085.1. Lineage (GTDB taxonomy): Bacteria > Actinomycetota > Actinomycetes > Streptomycetales > Streptomycetaceae > Streptomyces > Streptomyces hundungensis. The sequence goes on from NZ_NNBJ01000008.1 coordinate 246,846, forward strand.
TGAGGCCGCGTTCCGCGCCTCGCCGGCGCCGGCCCGGGACTCGGCCGCTCGGGGTCCGGCCGCTCAGGACGTGTCGGTCCGCGCGAAGACGTGCTCGTCCAGGATCAGACCGATCGCGACGGCGACCGGGATGGCGACCAGTGCCCCCACGATGCCGAGCAGTGCGCCGCCGAGCAGCACGCCCACCACGGTGACCAGGGGGTGGACGTCCACGGCGAACTTCATCACGCGCGGCACGATCAGGTAGTCCTCCGCGACCCGGAAGGCGACGTAGAACCCCGCCGTCGCCAGGGCCACCGGGAAGGACACCGACAGGGCAACCAGGCTCACGACCAGGCCGCCGATCGTGGTGCCCACGATGGGGATCAGGTCCATCAGCGCGATGAACACCCCGAGCGCGGCGGGATAGGGCACGCCGGTGACCACGCACCAGATGAAGGTGGCGAGCCCCGCGATCACCGAGGTGAGTACGTTGCCGAGCATGTAGCGGCCCACCCGGATCAGGATCTCGTCGGTGACGTCTCGCGCGTGCGGACGTTTGCGGGCGGCGACGAACCGCAGGAAGAACCGCTTCAGGGACGGCAGGAACGCCATCACGTAGACCGTCACGACGATGACGACCGCGGCCGAGGTCACCGCCCCGACGACCACCCGCCCCGCACCCAGCAGACCCCCCGCGAGGCCCGCGGCCCCGCCGTTGGAGAACTGGTCCTTGGCCTTCTGCAGGACGTGGAAGCGGTCCTCGAACCTGCCGAGCACCGAATCGTGGTTCCGCAGCTGCTTCAGCCAGTCGGGCACCGCCTTGATCAGTGCGTTGACCTCGTCCGCGACCGGCGGCACGACCAGTGCGAGGAAACCCGCGAAGAGCGCGAGCAGCACGAGGAGGACCACGAGGACGGCCCAGCCGCGCCGCAGGCGGTGCCGGGTGAGCCAGGCGACGACCGGTTCGAGTGCGAGCGCGATGAACACGGCGAGGAGCAGCAGGGTCAGGAGGCTGCCGACCTCCAGGACGGTCTGCACGGTCAGCCACGCGAGGGTCGCGCCGAGGCCGAGGCCGAAGCCGCTGGAGATCCATGACCTGCCGAACGCGATCCGTGTTCCGCGAGGCCGCCCGCCGGGGTCCGCGGGTCCCCCCGAGGTCACGTCGGCCGGCTCGTGGTCGCCGTCGCGCTCAGGCGGCGGCGATGTCATCACGGCCTCCGGTCCCGGCCGGGGCGGGTGAGGCGCAGACGTACGACGGGTGCATCTGCCAGTACCTCTCTTCGAGGCCGGGACGGGGTCTTCGTACGCCGCCACCCCGGGTGGTGACCGCCCCGCGCGGCACTGCGCCGACGGGCGCCGGAACCGGGCTTTCCAGCTCCGACCCTAGCCAGGTATCCCGTCCCCGGCCTTGTATGCCGGTCCTGCGGGCCGCCATCCGGATGACGGGCACATGACGGGGCGGGCGATTGGCAGGGGGGATGCCGGGTACAGGTTCGCCGCCGACGGGTCGGTCACCAGGGGTGCTCGCCGGAGACGTCGACAGCGCGCCGTCGAGGGCGGGCCGGTCGGCGGTGCTTACATGAACGGGCCCGTCGGGACGGGCTGAACAGCCGATTGCGGCTCGGGCGTGGAGGGGATGCGGGGATGGGTCGAACCGTGGCCGCCACCGGCGAAATCCTCGCGTGGTGGGTGCTCCTGACGGGCGGATGGCTCGTGCTGATCGGCACGGTCGATCCGCTGGAATGCTTCGTCGGGGCCGGGTCGGCCCTCCTGGCGGCGGTAGCCGCGCGGGCGGCGCGCCGGGCGATGGGCGAGCGGTGACCGGCTGGCTCGTGGCGGCCTCGGTACTCCTTGCCGCCGGGTTCGGACCGACGGTGTGGGGCGTGGCCACCGGTCCCCTCGAACGCCGGGTGGTCGCCCAGAACTTCGGCACCTCGGTGGTCTGTCTGGTGATGCTGCTGCTCGCGCAGGCGTACGCCCGCCCGTCCTACGTGGATCTCGCGCTGGTGCTCGCCGTGCTCGGCCCGGCCGGCACGCTGGTCTACGCACGGCTGCTCGCCGAGGACCTCACGGACGATCCGCCGCACGCCCGGGTGCTCACGGCGGTGGCCGCTTCGGCGGCCGTGGTGGTCGTGGCGGCGATGTGCCTGGCCACCGGCGCGGGCCGGGCTACGGTGAAGCTCCTGCTGATCGGCGGGCTGCTCGTGGCAGGGAACGTGATCGCCTCCCGGGCGCTGGCGGGCGGCTTTCCCAAGGGAGCGGCGGCGAGCCGTGACTGATGTCCTGACCCTGATCTCGCTGCTGCTCGTCGCCGCCTCGGCGACCGCCGCCGTCGCGGCGCGCGACCCGTCCCGCCAGGCCCTGGTGCTCGCGGTGCTCGGCCTTGCCCTCGCGGTGCTCTTCACCGTCCTCCAGGCCCCCGACGTCGGCCTCTCCCAGCTCGCGGTGGGCTCGGCCCTCACGCCGCTGCTCATCCTGCTGTCCGTCCGCAAAGTACGGCGCCGGGGGCGGCGCGAGGACGGTGGGCGATGAGCCGGCGGCTGCGCATGTGGGTCCTGGCCACGGGCGGATTCGGGGTGGCCGTGCTGCTCGTCGCCGCCTATGTGCGGCTGCCGCGCTTCGGCGGGGGCCCGCATCCCTACGGCGAGCGTGCCGTGGCGGCCGCGCTCTCGCGCCACACCGCCAACGTCATCTCGTCCGTCAACTTCGATCTGCGGGCCTTCGACACGCTGGGCGAGGAGAGCATCCTGTTCGGCGCGGTGCTCGGCACGGTGGTCCTGCTGCGCCAGACCCGCGACGAGCGCGAGGTGCCGCCCGCCCCGGCCCGGATCGCCCCCGCGGTACGCCGTTACGCGCGGATCATGCTGCCCCTCGCCCTGCTCTGCGGCCTGTATGTGATCGCGCACGGGCAGCTCAGCCCCGGCGGCGGGTTCCAGGGCGGGGTGGTCGTGGCGACCGCGCTGCACCTGCTGTACATCGGGGCGGACTACCGCGCCCTGGAACACATCCGGCCGGTCGGCCGGTACGAGGTCGGGGACGCGGTGGGCGAGGCGGCCTATGTCGTGGTCGGCGTCGCCGGACTGCTCGGCGGCTCCGCCTTCCTCGCCAACGTCCTGCCGCTCGGCACCTTCAACACGCTCGCCTCGGGCGGGACGGTGCCGCTGCTCAACGCGGCGGTCGGCATGGAGGTCGCCTGCGCGGTGGTCGTGCTGCTCGCCCGCTTCCTCGACCAGGCCGTCGAGATCGAGCAGGGGCCGACACGCAAGGAAGGGAAGCAGTCATGAACGGGGGCGTGGACCGACCATGATGAACGCGGTTCCGTATCTGGTCGCCGGATACATCTTCCTCATCGGCTGCTACGGCCTGGCGACGAGCCGTCATCTGGTGCACGCCGTCGGTTGCCTGACGGTCTGTCAGTCGTCCACCTACGTTCTGCTGCTCGCGGTGGGATACCGGGACGGTGGCACCGCGCCGGTCTTCTCCGATGTGAAGCCGGGCGCACGGCCGTTGGTGGACCCGGTCGTCCAGGCTCTGGCGCTCACCGACGTCGTGGTCGGCGCCACGGTCACCGCGCTGCTGCTCGCCCTGGTGATACAGGTCGCCAAGCGGCACGGCACGGTCAACCCCGACGAGCTCTCCGAGCTGCGCGGATGAACCAACTGCTTCCCCTGATCGTGGCCCTGCCCCTGCTCGGTGCCGCCGCCCTCGTGGCGGCCGGGCGGCGGCTGCCCCGCATCGTGGCCGAATCGGTGGGCTGCGCGATCGCGGCGGCCACGGCCGTGCTCACGATCGCGCTGCTGCTGAATTCCTCTCCGGACGCCGTCGAGTGGGTCGGCGGTTGGCACCCCGTGGGCGGCGAGGGCGTGGGCATCGAACTGGTCGGGGACGGACCCGGCACGGGGCTTGCCGCGCTGGTGTCCGTCCTGGTCGTCGCCGTCCTGGTCTACTCTTGGCGCTACTTCGACGAGCCGCCGCGCCGGCACGCGGGCTCCTTCCCCGCGCTCGTGCTGCTCTTCCAGGCCGGCATGTGCGGCTTCGCGCTCACCGGCGACCTCTTCAACGCCTTCGTGTTCTTCGAGTTGATGAGCGTGGTGGCGTACGCCCTGACCGGCTACCGCGTGGAGGAGAAGAAGGCGGTCCAGGGCGCCCTCACCTTCGGCGTGCTCAACTCCCTCGGCGCGTACGCCACATTGACCGGCATCGTGCTCCTCTACGCGCGCACCGGCGAGCTCAACATGCACCGGATCGGGCAGCGGCTCGACGCGCAGGGCGGGCCCGATGCGCTGGTCCTCGCCGCCTTCGCCCTCGTTCTGACCGGCCTCCTGGTCAAGGCGGCGGCCCTGCCCTTCCACTTCTGGCTGCCGGACGCCCACGCGGTCGCCCCGACCCCGGTGTGCATGCTGCTCTCCGGAGTCATGGTCGAACTCGGCCTGTACGGGGCGTGGCGGGTGTACACCACGGTGTTCGCCGGGCCGGGCGGGGTGCCCGCCCCCGACGCCGGACGCGCCTTCGTGGTGCTCGGCACCCTGGGCGCCCTGGTCGGCGCGCTGATGTGCTGGCAGCAGCGCCACATCAAACGCCTCCTTGCGTACTCGACGGTCGCGCACACCGGTCTCTTCCTGGTCGGCGTCGGCCTGATGAAGCCCGGGGCGACCGGCGGGGTGGCGCTCTACGTCCTCGGCCACGCGGGCGCGAAGGCCGCCCTGTTCGCCTGCACCGGCATTCTGCTCGACCGGTACGGCAGCGTGGACGAACACGAACTGCATGGCCGGGCACGGGAGTTGCGGGTCGTGGGCACGCTGTTCCTGGTGGGTGCCCTGGCTCTGGCGGGGCTGCCGCCCTTCGCGACGGGGCTCGGCAAGTCGGCCACCGAGGAGGCGGGCGGCCCCGGCTTCACCGTCGTGTTCGTGGCCGTCTCGGCGGTCACCGCGGGCGCGGTGCTGCGGGTCGCCGCCCGGGTGTTCCTCGGGCTCGGGCCGCGGCCGGCCGACGGCCCGGGAGCGGAGACGGGTGGCGGGGGCGAGGAGCCCGAGACCCGGGGCCCGCTCGGCCGGGTCCCGGTCACGATGATCGCGGTCCCGGCGGCGCTGCTCGCCGGATCGCTCTGCGCGGGCCTGGTGCCGGGACTGGCGCGTGCGGTGGGCCTGGGCTTCGGCGCGCAAGCACAGCAGGTCCCGCACTGGACGCTCACCGGCCTGCTTCTGGGCGTGGCCTCGGCCGCCCTCGGCGCGGGGCTCGCCGGGGCGGCGATCCGGAGCCCATCGGGCCAGGAGCCGCACGCCTGGATGCAGCCACTGCGCCGACTGCACTCCGGGCACATCGGCGACTACGTCGCCTGGCTCCTGGTGGGCACGGCCCTCCTGGGCGGCCTCGCCCTGCCGGGCATCCTGACCGTGTGACGGGCACTCAACTGGCCTACCCGGTCGGGCGATCGACGGACGGCAGCGGCCCGGCGCACGCAGCGCGGCGGCTCCCTCGGGTCCGAGGAGCCGCCGCGATACCGCCCGGCTTCGCCTTCACATGGGGTCGATGCCGGTGCTGTCGCCCTGCATCCTGCTCTGCTCCTGGAGCCTGCGGGCCTTGTCCTTCAGGCGCTGGCGCTCCGCCGGGTCGGAGGCACGCTCGGCCGCCTGCTCCAGTTGGTCCGCCTTCTCGCGCATCTGCTGGGCACGGGCGCGGAACTCGTCTGCGACGCTCATGATCACTCCTGGACATGGGTGGGTTACGGATACCCCCAGGGAAACAGCGACCCGGGACCCCCGCATCCCGAACGGTCACACACAGTCAGCGAACGTTCGACGTGCTCGATGTACGGGGCCGGATGCCGGAAGTCGTCGGGATCTCGGTGTCAGGCCGGCCACCGAGGGGGTAGGCGCTTCACATGACCAGTTTCGCTGCTTCGCAGACACTCGCCTCGTCCTCCAGTACCTGGCTGTTCACCGGCGTGGGCGTCGTCATCGTCGCCGTGCTGATCGGGGCTTTCTGGTTCGGGAGCCGACGTACGGCCCGTAAGCCGATGCCTCCCCAGGCGCCGCAGCCGGGCGCTGATTCCTGGCAGCCGCCCGAGGCCTCGCAGGGCCAGGAGCCCACGGATCCGGAGCATCGCGCCTAGGGTCTCGGGGTCACCCACCCAGGCGTATTGAGGTCGCGTTCCGTGACGCTGCGCAGTGGACTGGCACCGGTCACGGCCCGCTCCCCAGCGGTGCCGCCCGCGTCCGACCAGTTGCCGTGCATCCCGGGCAGGCCGGGGTCGCGAAGGTCCGAGAAGGTGAGGAGAGACGTCATGCCGGCAGGTTCGAGCCCCAAGCGGGAGCGGCAGTACGAGCACATCAAGGAGAGCGCGCAGGAGCGCGGCGCCTCGGCCGAGCGCGCCAAGGAGATCGCCGCGCGGACCGTGAACAAGGAACGCGCACGCTCGGGCGAGTCCAGGACGGCGAGCAGGACGTCGACGCAGGACAAGAAGTCGGCGTACCAGCGCGGCGGCGAGCGCTCGCACAGCGCTGCTCAGGGGCCGACGAAGGACCAGCTCTACGAAGAGGCGAAGAAGCGCAACATCGAGGGCCGCTCGTCGATGAACAAGCAGCAGTTGCGCAAGGCCCTCGGCCGCTGATCCGCGCTCAGCCGCCCGCCTTCTGCGAGTGGGCGGCCCGGCCGGTCAGGTCGGCGAGCCGGAGCGGGCGGGCCGGCGGGTCGGGCAGCACGAGATGCCGGTCGGCGCGGCCGGCGGGGGTGACGTGGAGCAGCTCGCCGGGTTCCATCAGCCGCCAGTCGGGATGTTCGTCCATGCGCTCGCTGGCGACGACGGTCGCCGGCAGGTCGGCGAGGTCCCCCGAGTGGACGCGCAGCCGGCCGTCCCTGCCGCTGTGGTCCAGGTGCCGCGTCCCGTGCGGTCCACCCGCCTCGCGCTCCAGTACGTACAGCTCATGCGTGTCGGGGTACCGCAGGGCCCACAGTTCGTCCGGGGTGGTGAGGATGAAGTTCAGCGCGTAGAGCGGGAGTTGGGCGGCGATCCAGCGCACGGCGCGCTCGATACCGGCCCCGATGTCTCCGCCGGCGTCCCTGATCTCCCGGGTGATCAGCGCGAAGACCCGCTCGGAGTCCGTCTCCCCCCGCACCAGTGCCATGTCCGGCCCCAAGTGGGCTTCCAGGGAGGCCAGTTCCTCGACGACCCCGTTGTGCGCGAACAGCCGTCCCGCCTGTTCGAAGGGGTGGGTGTTGGAGGCGGTGAGGCCGCCGGTCGAGGCGAGGCGGATATGGGCGAGGAAGGTGGCCGAGCAGATCCGGCGGGCCTGACGGGCGAAGTCCCGGTCCTGGTAGGCGGCGTCCGGTGCCTTGCGCACCTCGGGCGTGCCGTCGGGGTCGAAGTAGCCCAGGCCCGTGCCGTCGGGATCGCGATGGCTCTGCGCCGCGAGGCTGTCGGGTGCTTCGAGCAGCCAGAAGGTGGCGCGGCTGCGGCGCGGGGCGCTGCTCAGCCCGAACAGTCGGCACATCGCACGCCACCTCCAGGATCGGTTCCGGATCTGCCCCGCCCGGGGCATCGTGCCGCGCCGGGGGTGGGAGTGCAACGCGCGGGCGGTGGAAGCGCAACGCGCGGGCGGGGCCGTGCCCCCGCCCCTCCTCTCCCCTAGCCCTTGCCGTTGAGGGTGAAGGCGGCGCCGTCGGGGTCACTGATGCGGGCCCAGGGGCCGGCGGGCGAGGTGCCTTCGGCCAGGACGGTGCCGCCCTGCGCGCGTGCCCTTTCGGCGTGCGCGTGCGGGTCGTCGACGGCGAAGTGCGTGTGCCAGTGCGGCCTGAGGTTGGGATCGGGGGCGGCCTCCATGGCACCGGAGGTGAGCCGGGCGACGACCCGGCCGCCGTGCCGCAGCACGACCTCTTCGTGTTCGTACTGGACGTCGCAGCAGCCCGGCCGGCCGGAGGCCCAGTCGAGGACCTCGCCGTAGAAGATCGCCGCGTCGAACGCGTCCCGGGTGTGCAGCCGGGTCCAGGCCGGAGCGGAGTCGCGCCAGCTCTCCCAGTTGGAGACGAGCGGCCCCTGCCAGATCCCGAAGACCGCCCCGTCCCGGTCGGCGGCCAGCGCTCCCCGGCCCGTATACACCGCGACCGGGCCGACCGCGACCGTGGCACCGCGCTCGCGGATGCGGGCGACGGTGACATCGGCGTCCTCGACCGCGAAGTACGGGGTCCAGGCCACGGCGACCTGGAACGCCGACGCCAGCGCGGAGATGCCGGCGACCGGCGTCCCGTCCGCGAGCGCGACCCGGAATTCGTCGCCGAGTTTGACGGGCCCGAAGGTCCAGCCCATCACCTCGCCGTAGAAGTCGAGCGCCGCGTCCAGGTCGCGGGCCATCAGGCTCACCCAGCACGGGGCGCCGAACACCGGCGCACCGGAGCCGAGTCGGGTGGTGGAATCAGTTGATGGGGGCGTCACGAAAGCCCTCGCTTCCAGAAGTTCCGGTGGGCCGGTCACAGGGCCGAGGCACCGGTCACAGACTCTTCCACTATCGCGCGGCGCGCGCGACGATGCCCGCCGACCGCGGCACCACCGGCGTTTCGGGCCGCTCCCGCCGGGCCGCGGCGCCTCGTGTTGCGGATGCGGCCGTACGGGTCATGCTGGAGGAATCCGCGCTGTGCCCGACCGGCTACTTTTAGTAGCCCTCGCATGGCTGCGGACGTGGGAGTGGCCGGCGAGCCGCTCCCGCCGACAAGGGAGTCGCAGTGTTCACCATCGACAGTCCCCGCCAGTACACCCTCGGCCTCGACGCGACGCCGGCCCGCATACCCCAGGTCCGCCGCATCGTCGCCGCGCATCTTCGGCACTGGCGGTTGGAGAGCGTCATCCAGCCCGTGAGCCTCGGCGTGACCGAGTTGCTCAGCAACGTCCACCGCCATACCCAGGGCGACCACGACTGCGTCCTGGAACTGCGCTGGGCCCGCGGACAGCTCACCGCGTCCGTCGCCGACGGCGATCCCCGGCTGCCCCGGCTGCACGGCCCCCGGCCGTTCGCCGAGCGCGGCCGCGGCCTGGCCCTGGTCGCCCACCTCAGCGACAGCTGGGGCACCCAGAACACACCCGGCGGCAAGGTCGTGTGGTTCACGCTGTCCGCCCAGCCGCAGGAGCTGCGCCCGCTGCGCGCACTGCCCCCGAGTCCCGTGCTCACCGCGGCGGCGAGCGTCCCCGCCCTGCCTCGGTTCGACACCCGGCCGCACGCCCGGGCCGAGCGGGCCGAGCCCGCCGACGTGCGGTGCCTCAGCGACGCCTGAGGCACCGCCCCTGCTGGGACCGGCCTGCCGGAACGCGGTCTGCCGGAGCCCGATCCCGACGGCCCGTGAGCGTGTCGGGCACCGGGTACGAGTGGCCCGGAGCGGGTACTCACACCTCGTGATCACCATTGGGGTCGAGGAAGAGTATCTGCTGGTGGACCCGGACTCGGGTCTCCCCGTGCCGCTGTCCGACGAGGTGCGTACGGCCGCCGGACTCGAACCCATGGTGCAGGAGCGCGAAGTACAGCCCGAGCTGCTCCTGGCCCAGGTCGAGGTCGCCACGCCGGTCTGCACATCACTCGACGAGGTGGGCGGTCACCTGTTGCGCCTGCGGCACGCCGTGGGCTCCGCGGCGGAGCGGTACGGCTGCCGCCTCGCGACGACCGCGGCGGCCCCGCTGACCGGTTCCGCGCCCACCGAGGTGACCCATGAGCCGCGCTATCAGGATCTGCGGGCCCGCGCCCCGCAGTTGGTGGACGAGCAGTTCATCAACGGGATGCACGTCCATGTCGGCATGCCGGACCGGGAGGTTGCCGTGTCCGTCCTGAACCGGATCCGGCTCTGGCTGCCGACGCTGCTCGCCATGTCGGCCAACTCCCCCTTCTGGCAGGGCCGGGACACCGGTTTCGCGAGCTGGCGCACCCCGGTCTTCAGCCGCTGGCCGGTCTGCGGTCCGCCGCCCCGGTTCGACGGCTTGGAGGACTATGAGCGGCGCACCCGGGCCCTGGTCGAGTCCAAGGTCATCGCGGACACCGGCCAGCTCTACTGGCAGGCGCGGCTCTCCGAGCGCTACCCCACCCTCGAACTGCGGTGTCTGGACGTGCAGTTGAGGGCGGACGACGCCGTGATGTTCGCAGGAATCGTCCGGGCTCTCGCCGCCACCGCCGTACGCGAGCACAAGGCGGGCGAGCCCGAACCGCAGTGCGCGCCGGAGCTCTTGCAGGCCGCCGTCTGGCATGCCGCCCGGCACGGCCTCGGCGGCACCCTGATCGACTCGGCGGGCCGCCCGCGCCCGGCCGGCGACACGCTGTGCCAGCTCACCCAGCACATCGCGCGGGACCTGGCGGAATCCGGCGACGAGCGCGAGGTCGGTTCGCTCATCCACCGGCTGCTGCGCCAGGGCAACGGCGCCGATCGCCAGCGCGAGGCGCTCGCCGAGGGCGGCTTCCCGTCCGTGATCGACCTCATCACGTCCGAGGCCACCGCCCCCTGAGCGCAGGGCCCGCACTAGGGCGGCGCCGGCGGCTGATGGTCCCAACCCGTCCGGCGCCTTCGTTCCTTCGTACGCAAGGAACGCACTTCCGACTACCACGGGCGGCGGCCGGGAAACATCGGGTCACACCTGCGGCAGGCAGCCCGTCGGCTGCGGGTGCCTGCCGGAACCGTCACTTGCCGAACGCGTCGAGGAAGGCCGCACAGAACGCCTTCAGGTCGTCCGGCTTGCGGCTGGTGATCAGCGTGTTGGGGCCGCCGGTGCACACCTTGACCTGCTCGTCGACCCAGGTGCCGCCCGCGTTGGTGATGTCGGTGCGCAGGCTCGGCCAGGACGTGAGGGTGCGGCCGCGCAGCACGTCGGCCTCCACGAGCGTCCAGGGTGCGTGGCAGATGGCGGCCACCGGCTTGCCCTGCTCGAAGAAGCCCTTCGCGAACGCGACCGCGTCCTCGTCCAGGCGCAGCGCGTCCGGGTTCGCCACGCCGCCGGGCAGCACCAGAGCGTCGTAGTCGGCGGGGCCGGTGTCGCCGACCGTCCGGTCCACCGGGAAGGTGTCGCCCTTGTCCAGGTGGTTGTAGGCCTGTACGCGCCCCGACTCGGTGGAGACCAGTTCGGCGGTGTGACCTGCGTCGGTCACGGCCTTCCAGGGTTCGGTCAGCTCGACCTGCTCGATGCCTTCGGTCGCCACGAGGAATGCCACCTTCATGATGTCGCTCCCTTCTCAGTGCACCGCGCTGATCACGGTGCGGATCGATGAAATTCGTGCCATATCGGGTCGCTCCGCCCGTACCCCTGACCAGAGCAGCCACACTCCCCTGCGGCTGCCAACGCCGCGCCTCGGGTCAGTCCGTGCGTTCCAGCTGTGCGAAGACGCTGGTGTCCAGGTGCGAGAGCAGTTCGGCGGGGTCGCCGTACACGGCCTGGGCCCCGGCCTCTTCGAGGTCCGCGCGGGCGATTCCGCCGGCGAGCAGGGCGATGGCGCGTACGTCCGCCGAGCGGGCCGCCTTCATGTCCCAGACGGTGTCCCCCACGAACACCGCCTCCGAGGGATCGGCCCCGGCCAGTTCGAGGGCCCGGTGCACCGGGTCGGGTGCGGGCTTGCCCTCGCTCACATCATCGGCACTGGCCACGCCTTCGATGACGTCGTCGGCGTCGATGGCTCGACGCAGCGCCTTCAGCTCCGGCCCGCCCGCCGAGGTGGCCAGCACGATGCGCCAGCCCCTCGATGCCAGCACGCGCAGCAGCTCGCGGGCACCGTCCAGCGGGGGCAGCCGCTCGAAATAGGTGCCGTACAGGGCGGTGTGCGCCGCGGTCAGTTTCTCGTCCGCGTCCCGGTCGCGGTCCTCGCCGAGCAGCCGCCCGATGAGGTCGTCCGAGCCGAGGCCGATGGCCCGGTGGATGTCGTGCGTTCTCACCTCGTGCCCGGACTGCCGGAACGCCTCCCACCAGGTGACGACGTGCAGGTGGTTGGTGTCGACGAGGGTGCCGTCGACGTCGAACAGAGCCGCACGTGCCATGCGCTCACGCCTTTCGTTCCGCCACTGCCTGAAGTGCTGGTGCCTGAGGTGTGCCTGTGGTGCCCGTGTCGATCATGCCGCCGATCCCGGCCCCCGACATCTCGTGGCGGGACCGGCTGGTCACGCCGCGTGTCGGCGGCGTACGGCCGCACGTTCGTACGGCGCCTGAGCCTCCCCGTGCGCCGCGTGCTCCGTGGACGGCAGGTCCGGTACGGCGACCAGATGCCGCCTGGGTGGCTCCGTGCCGGATTCGCCCCCGCCGAGCAGGTACTCCTCGTACCGCCCGAGGGCGAGTACGGCGGCCAGCATGAAATGGGGCAGCAGAACGGCTACGAGGACCACGACGACTCCTTGCGGGGATGACCGTGTCTGCCTGGTCGGGTTGCCCCGCCGGCACAGCCGAAACCTGCGGCCCGCAGATGCCCCGCCCGCGGGCCGGCCCTGCGCCCTTGCCTCCCTTGTCTCCCTTCCGACCCGCGTGGGCGCCACCGCCCCGGGTACCCGGGATGCCGACGGCCGGGTGAAGGCGGAGGTTTCGGTTGGAGCGGTTCGGCAAAGGGTGACATATGGTGCAAATCGGCTACACGATGATGACCGAGCAGGCGAATCCCCGCGCCCTGGTGGAGGGCGTGGTCGCGGCCGAGCGGGCCGGCTTCGACTTCTCCGTGACGTCCGACCACTACTTCCCGTGGCTGGAGTCCCAGGGGCACGCCCCCTACGCCTGGAGCGTGCTCGGCGCGGCGGCGCAGGCGACCAGCCGCATCCCGCTGATGACGTATGTGACGTGCCCGACGATCCGCTATCACCCGGCCGTCGTGGCGCAGAAGGCCGCGACGATGCAGTCGCTGTCCCAGGGGCGCTTCCGGCTCGGCCTCGGCTCCGGCGAGAACCTCAACGAGCATGTGACGGGCGGGGGTTGGCCCACCGCCACGGTGCGCCTCGACATGCTCGAAGAGGCCGTCGAGATCATCCGTGCGCTCTTCTCGGGCGAGACGGTCAACCACCAGGGCGCCTACTTCGACATCGCCGACGCCAGGCTGTGGGACCTGCCGGACGAGCTGCCGCCGATCGGCGTCGCGGTCTCGGGCGAGCGGTCCTGCTCCCTGGCGGGCCGGCTCGCGGATCTCGTCATCGCCACCGAGCCCAAGAAGGAACTGATCGACTCCTTCGACCGGCACGGCGGCCAAGGCAAGCCCCGCGTAGGGCAGTTGCCCATCTGCTACGACCCTGACCGGGACGCGGCGATCGCCCGGGCGCACGACCAGTTCCGCTGGGCGTTCGCGGGCTGGCCGGTGAACTCGGAACTGCCGGGCCCCTCCGGCTTCGAGGGCGCCACCAGCTTCGTCACCCCGCAGGACGTGGCGGAAGGCATCCCGTGCGGCGACGACGTCGACCACTTCGTCGAGGCCGTACGCCCCTACGCCGAAGCGGGGTTCACGGAGATCGCCCTCATCCAGGTCGGCGGCGAGCACCAACTCCCCTTCATCGACTGGGCCGAGAAGAAGCTGCTGCCGGCCCTGCGTGAACTCTGAACGAGGTGTCGGACATCGACGCGGCCGAGCAGCAGGTGCCCGCCCTCGGCGCCACCGCGCTCGACCCCGACGACCGCGGCGGCGAACGCGGCTTCCGGGTCCGCGCGGACCCGGCGGGCCGCCCTTCCGCCCCTTTCCGCCCCTTCCACCTCTGCCGGGCCTGACCCGGTAGGCGTTCGCGGCCCGGAGCCGCCGGCCCGGCCGCCAGCGCCCCATCCCCCCACCGAGCGACAACCACGGAGAACAGCGTGAACGACTCAGCTTCCTCGACCTCCCCCGCGGCCGACGCGGCCGACTCCCCCGACCTGGTGCACGTCATGCTCGGCGAATGCTCCGCGGCCGACGCGGACGCGGTCTTCGGCGTCCTCGCCGGCCATTTCGACTCCGACCGCGACAACGACGTGCCCGGCCGCCGCGAGGGGCCCCGGCCCGCCACCTGGACCGGCAGCTTCCGTGCCGATCACGCTCCGGCCGAAATCGCCGGGGTCGTCCTCGCCGGGCCCGTCACCGCGGACCTCCAGGGCGGGCCCGTGGCAGTGGAACGGCTCCGCCACACCCTCGCCGCCGCCTTCTCGGCGGAGACGGTGGGCAGCGCGGCGGGCGACCAGGAGGTCGACCTCCAGCTCCGGCTGTCCAACGGATAGCGGGCCGCGGCAGCCGCGTTGTGCCACGGACACCGGGCGGGCGGACAGTCGGGACAGATTGGCCGTACGCGACCGGTCCCTTGTGGCGGGCTCGGAACTATTCTGGACAGCAGGAGCTGAAACCCCTTCTGCCAGATCGGAGGACATCATGATCGTCCTCGGAATCATCCTGCTCGTCGTCGGCTTCGTGGCCGGCATCTCCATCCTGTGGACCATCGGCATCATTCTGCTGGTCGTCGGAGCCATCCTGTGGCTCCTCGGATCCGTCGGCCACGCGGTCGGCGGGCGGCGACACTACTGGTAGACGGCGGCCGAGACGGGCGCACTCCGCGGACTGCGCCCGTTCCGGTCTGTCGTACGCGCGCGCTTCCCGGGCCGTGCCCCTGACGGGTACGACGCGGGGAGTGCGGCTCCGACAGTTGTCGGGCCGGATCTCACGCGGCCGTCGGTCTCAGAGAGCGACGACGATCAGAGCCGTGTCATCGGTGGCTCCCCCGGTCGGGACGAGGTCCCCGAGGACCGCGTCCGCCAGGGCTTCGGGGTCGGCTCCGTGGTGGCGGGCGAGCGAGCCCGCGAGTCGGCGCAGTCCGGTGTCGATGTCCTCGTGTCTGCGCTCGACCAGCCCGTCGGTATAGAGGACGAGCGCCGAGCCTTCGGTGAAGGCCGTCGTCGCCTCCGGACGCGCGACGTGCTCGGGGCGGGCGCCAAGGGGCGGATCGGTCGCGCCGTCCAGGAATTCCACACGGCCGTCCTCGTGCACGAGCGCCGCGGGCAGATGGCCGGCGCTGCTGTAGCCGAGGGTGTTCCCGTTCCAGTCGACGACGGCGAGGAACGCGGTGGCGGACTCCGCGCCCGCCACCGACCGGGCGTACAGGCCGAGGACCTCCAGCGCCTGGCCGGGCCCGTCGGCGACCCGGGACGCCGCGCTCAGGGCGCTGCGCAGCTGCCCCATCACGCCGGCCGCGGCGAGGCCGTGTCCCACGACGTCACCGACGGCGACCGCGAGCCGGCCTCCGGGCAGCTCGGCCAGGTCGTACCAGTCACCGCACACGTTCAGTGCTCCGACGGCGGGCAGATAGCGTACGGCGGCACGACGTTCCCCGAGCGGCCCGGGCGCGGGCAGCATCGCGGCCTGGAGGGAGAGCGCCACCTCGTGTTCGCGGGCGTGCGCTCGGCGCAGTTGCTCATTGAGCTCTTGCAGCTCCCTGGCCCGGCTGTACAGCTCGGCCTCCAGAACCCTGGCCCGGTCCTCGTCGGGCGCGCCCGCTCGGCCCCGCGCGCGGGCGCGGATGAGTTCGGTGACCTCCTCGACCCGGTGCAGGAGCAGGACCACGTTGCCGTCCCGGTCGAACACGGGCGTGTTCACCGGGCTCCAGTAGCGCTCCTCCCACACTCCGGGGCGGGCCGGGTCCTCGACGTCGTAGCGCTGAAGGGCCATGGCATCGCGTTCCCCGGTGGCCGCCACCCGGCGCAGTGACGCCTCCAGGTTGCGCATGCCGTTGGCGTCGGGGTCACCGGGGTTGTCGGGGAAGGCGTCGAAGAGGTAGCGGCCGACGAGATCCTCGCGACGGCGCCGGGTCGTGCTCAGGAACACGTCGTTGAGGTCGGCGTACACGAGGTCGGTCGTGAGCAGCGCCACCGGGGCGGGCAGCGCTCGGAAGACCGCCTCGAAGTCGATGCCGGACCCGTTCACAGATTGCACCTGCCCACGTGACGCCTCTTCGGTCTCGCGCTCTTCACGATAGGCGGCATCGCCGGGACGGGCCCGCCGGGCGGCGCCGTATGCCGGAGGGCGGCCGGATGCGCTCGGCATCCGGCCGCCCTCGGAGTCAGCGGGCGGGCGCGGTCAGAGGACCGGCACCGGATAGGTCGGGTACTCGACCCCCGAGACGTGCTGGACGACCCGGATGACCTGGCAGGAGTAGCCGAACTCGTTGTCGTACCAGAGGTAGAGGATCGCGTTGTCGCCGTCGACCTTGGTCGGGCCCGCGTCGATGATCGAGGCGTGCCGCGAGCCGATGAAGTCGCTGGAGACCGCGTCGGGCGCCGTGGTGAAGTCGATCTGGCGCCGCAGCGGCGAGGTGAGGGAGACGTTGCGGAGGTGGTCGAGGACCTCCTCGCGGGTGGTCTCGCGTCCGAGCCGCAGGCTGAGGATGGCGATCGAGACGTCCGGCACCGGGACCCGGATCGAGCTGCCGGTGATCGGGGCCTTCAGGTCCGGCAGCGCCTTGGCGACGGCGGAGGCGGCGCCGGTCTCGGTGATGACCATGTTCAGCGGCGCGGAGCGGCCGCGGCGGTCGGAGCTGTGGTAGTTGTCCAGCAGGTTCTGGTCGTTGGTGAACGAGTGGACGGTCTCCACGTGGCCGCGCAGGACGCCGTACTCGTCGGCCATCGCCTTGAGCGGCGGCACGATCGCGTTGGTGGTGCAGGACGCGCAGGACAGGATCTGCTCGTCCGGCTTGATGGTGTCGTGGTTGACGCCGTGCACGATGTTGGGCACGTCGCCCTTGCCGGGCGCGGTCAGGACCACCTTGTCGACACCGGGGCGCAGGTGCTTGGAGAGGCCCTCGCGGTCCCGCCACTTGCCGGTGTTGTCGATCAGGATGGCGTTCTTGATCCCGTACGCCGTGTAGTCGACCTCGGACGGGTCGCCCGCGTAGATCACCTTGATCTCGTTGCCGTTGGCGATGATCGTGCTGTTCGCCTCGTCGACGGTGATCGTGCCCTGGAACTGGCCGTGGATGGAGTCACGGCGCAGCAGCGACGCGCGCTTGACGATGTCCTGCTCGCCGCCCTGGCGGACCACGATGGCCCGCAGGCGCAGCCCGTTGCCCGAGCCCGCCTTCTCGATGAGCAGCCGCGCGACGAGCCGCCCGATGCGGCCGAAGCCGTAGAGGACGACGTCGCGCGGCTCACGGCGCTCGATCTTGTTCTCACCGGTGGCGCCGATGACGGCGCCCGCGGTGAACTCCGCGACCGACAGACCGCGGTCGTCCGCCTTGTACATCGCGGCGAGCATGCCGATGTCGATCTGCGAGGGGCCGAGATCGAGGGTGGTCAGAGCCTGGAGGAAGGGGAGCGTCTCGGTGACCGAGAGCTCCTCCCCGGCTATCTGGCGGGCGAATCGGTGGGTCTTCAGAAGACTGACCACCGACTTGTTCACCAAGGAGCGGCTGTGCAGCAGGACCGTGACGTCCCGCTCGCGGTGCAGCTTCCCGATGATGGGGATCATCGACTCCGCGATCTCCTCGCGGTTCTTCCAGTTGGTGAACGAGTCGTCATTGACAGTCACAGGTTCATCTTTCGAGCTAGGCGGCGCTCATATGCTAACCCCCTCCGATTTTGATCGTTCAAGTGGTGCCCGCCGCCTGCCCGCCGCCTGAACGCCGCCTCAGCCGATGGACCAGCGCTGCAAGGCCGATCCGGTGTCCGGCTGCTGGGTGACGAGTGCCCCGTCGGACGCGGACGCGGTGGTGAGCAGCAGTCCGCTGGACTGGGACCGCACGGTGTATCCGCCGCCGGTCGCCGCGGTGACGGCCCAGCGCTGGTTGGCGCCGCCGGTGCACGTCCACTGGATCACCTTGGCGCCGGCCGCCGTGGAGCTGCCGGTCACGTCGACGCACAGCTTCGACTCACCGTTCGCGATCTGGTAGCTGCCGTCGGACTGCCGGGTGAGCGTCCAGCTCTGGTTGGGGCCGCCGTTGGGGCTCCAGGTGATGAGCTGGGTGCCCGGGGTCGTCGAGTGGTCGGGGTCGTCGAGGGACTTGCCCGAGGCCGCCAGGGTGTGGGGGCCGTCGAGCGGGCCGCCCGGCGCGGAGCCGGCCGGGGTCAGGGTGAGCGTCTGCTCGGCCGCGCTGCGGGCGCCGCCGACCGCGCTGCCCGTGGTGTCCGTCCAACTGCGGGTCGGGGTGGTCTCGGCGGAGCGGCCGGACGCCGAGGACATCCCGAGCACCAGGCCGCTGTAGCGGTTGACCAGACGGTAGGAGCCGGTGGAGGTCACGGGAACGACGAACCACTGCTGCCCGACCGCGGACCCGCCCGTCCCGGCGGCGGCGACCGTCGGCTTGGCGCCCCAGGCACGCCCCGCCTTGGAGGTGGACGGCACGCCGAGGAACTGTCCGGTGGAGGCGTTGGCGATGCGGTACGAGCCGTCGCCGTTCGCGGTGAACACCCAGGATTCCAGGGCCGATCCGGTGGACGCGGCAGCTGAGGTGGTGGCCGTGCTCCCGGCGGTCTGGGCGAGGACACGGCCGTCGCCGTTGGCGATCCGGTAGGACTTGCTCCCGTCGACCGGTGGTACGGCGGGCGTCGACGAACCGATCGTGACGTCCACGTACTCGCCGTCGGCGCCGCCCTGGCAGTCGATGGAGCAGTAGGAGCGGAAGGTCTTGCCGACGATGGTGGAGTTGGTGCGGTTCGCGCCGTCCAGGAACCAGCGGTACCAGGAGTTGTTGGTGTAGCCGCCGGTGTCACCGATCAGGTGCCACTTCTGGCTCGCCAGGTCGTCGGTGGCGTAGAAGCGCTGCGGCGCCGTCCCGTTGACGGCCTCGGGCTCGCCGATGTAGAGGCCGAGGTAGGCGTTGTACGTGATGTTCATGACGAACAGCGGTGATTTGGTGGGGAGTTGGCCCGCAGCGATCTGCTGGCTCACGGTGCCCGCGTTGGCGGGGCTGTAGTCTCCGGCAACTGGCGTGTATCCACTGGCACTTGAGCCGTCGACGGGGACCATGTTGCTCTCCAGCCCGCCGACGCCCGGCTGCGACCAGTGGCCGTCGTACCACTTCTGCCAGGAGCCACGCGCCATCTTCGAGGAGATCGGCGCCCGTGCCACATGGGCGAGGCTGTCCTCCCAGTTGCCGCCCTTCGCGACGATCCGCGAGCCGTAGTACATGTAGAAGTAGCCGGAGGCGGTGTCGACGAACAGCCGCTGGTCGCCGTCGCCGTAGGAGTAGGTCTCGTGCGGGAACTGCGTCGTGTCACCGCGCTTGGTGCTGTACGGCGAGGTGATGGCGTGGTCCTTGATGGTCCAGGTGCGGCCCTGGTCCCTGGAGACCGCGTAGTCGATCGCGTCGAAGTGGATGCCGTCGCCGAAGGGCGCCGGGGTGAACTCGTTGTGCACCAGGCCGTACCAGTCGCCGGTGTCGGGGTCGACCCACATCCCGGACAGATCGCAGTAGTTCTTCTGCGAGTAGCCCGCGTTGCCGACGGCGTAGCTGGCCTCGACGCCGGTCGGGCTGTTGTTGCAGCGCCATGTGGTGTCGTTGTTCTTGTCGTTGGCGTTGGCCGGGTTCACCGCGTCACTGATGGCGCTCGACCGCGTGGCGCTGTCCATGTCGGTACCGGTGAAGAAGTCCCAGTACCGGGGGTCCTTCGCGCCGTACAGGGCGGCCGACTGCTGGAAGTAGAAGGTGCCGTCCTTGTCGACGTACGTCGAGGCGGGGGTGTCCGTCGGGTGCGTGTACGGCACCGGCGTGCCGACGCCGATCGTATAGGTGGCGGCGGGCGTCGCGGCCGCGGCGGAGGGCGCTACGGCGGCGGCGACTGCCAGAGCCGCGGCGCCCACGGCCGCGGCGACTGCTCTGAGGGTGGGGGAGGACACGGGCACTCCTTCGGGTGGAGCCCACGGACGTGGGGTGCGCGGCGCTCGCCGGCACGACGGCCGACCGCGTGGTGGGCAGTCTGTGCACCCCGTGCGGCACCGTCCACGGACATCCGTCGGCCGGGCTTGGACTTTTGTGCCGGCCCGGGGACGGCCAGGCGCACGGTGAGGACCGCCCCGATCTCTTGCGCATATGCCAGATGCATACCCGCACCAAGGGGGCGGGAATGCGCCATCGAAAACTGACTCGGAGCCAATGAATAAGCGCGCGGCCGGGCCCTTCCCCAATGGGCACGGAAGCAGATATTCCGGGCGGTGAGTTTCGATGTGCCTAAAGGATGAGTAAGGTGTGGGTCGCTGTCGGTGAACCTGCGTAAGCGCTCAGGCTCCGGCGGAATTCCGCATGGCTGGAATTCGTAGGGCGCAGGGTGTGGTCTGCGGGGACGGGGAGAGGATCGTGGCTGCCGGCTCGTTCGAGGGACACTACGTGTGGCATCCGGCGGCCGACGATCGCGAACTGGCCCGGGCCTGCACGGATGTGCGCGCCGGCCGGTATCTGGGCGCCCACAACGTGCTCCAGGAGGCGCGTGGGGACTGGGAGTTGAGGGCCCACCGCTCCCTGGTCCTGGCGTCCGAGGCGGCCGATTCCGACCTCGCCGAACGCTGGATGGCGGAGGAACCCGGCCCGGAGGCGGCCCTGTTGGGGGCGCGCGTGGCGATGATCCGCGCGCTGCGCATGGCCGACGCGGGCGACTCGCGGGCCGACACCCTGCTGCGTATAGCACAGGCGGCGTGCGTGCGGGCGGCGCGACTGCTGCCCCAGGATCCCACCCCCTGGGTCGCCCAACTCGCCCTGGCCCGTATCGATGGACCGCGCGATCCCGCCCCCCGGGGACTGCTGACGGCGCCCGCGGGCCCCTGGCAGATGTTCTCGCACGTGCTGCGGCTCGATCCCTGGCACCGCGAGGCCCACCACCGGTTCCTCGCCTGCTTCTTCACCCGCTACGGCGGCTCGGCGAGCGCGCGGTGGGACGTCGCCTCGTTCCTCAGCCACCGGGCGCCCGCCACCTCCGCGCTGCGCCTGCTCCCGCTGGTCGCGCTCGTGGAGGACTACGACCCGAAGGCCCTGCTCGCGGATCACACCTGGCAGCAGCCGCAATGGGCCACGACCACCCTGGGCATTTACCACAACTGGTTTCCCCACGCGGCGAGTTACCGGTTCACGCCGGTTCTCGATCTTGCCTATCTGGCGCACGCCCTGTTCATGGCGAAGCGCGAATTCGAAGCACGGGAAGTCCTCACGGCCATGGGCCCCTACGCCTCGCGCATGCCCTGGAGCGTGTTCGGCGATCCCGGGGAACAGCTGACGAGGGCCAGGCGCTCCTGCGGCCTGCCGACCCCCGCGCCGGCCTGACCACCACCGGGCGACCACGGCCCGACCGCGAGACCCACGCGTCTTTTCACCCCCGAGGAAAGGTTGCCACTGTGTCCGAGCAGAAGTCCCGTACCCGCCCACCCGGCCAAGGCCGCGAATCATCCGTGGCATTGGACGACGATGCCACGCTGCATGCCATGGGATATCCCAGGAAACTCACCCGGAGATTCCACGCCTTCGACAATTTCGCCATATCCTTCACCATCATCAACATAATCTCGGGAATTTTCTCCGCCTTCGGTTTCGGAATGGGTGCCGGCGGTCCCCGGATTCTTGTCTTCGGCTGGATCGGCGTCTCCGTCATGGTGCTGTTCGTGGGCGCCGCGATGGGTGAAATCGCCTCCGCCTACCCGACCAGCGGCGCCCTGTACTTCTCCGCCGGCAAGCTCGCCAAGCGGCACCGCGGCGCCTGGTCCTGGTACACGGGATGGCTGAACTTCGTCGGTCAGGTCGGCGGAACGGCCGCGACCAACTACGCCGCGGCCACCTTCATCCAGGCGTTCATCACGATGCAGTGGCCGTCCTACGAGGGCACCCCCCAGGAGACCGTCGGCATCGCCACGGCGATCCTGCTGCTCCAGGCGCTCGCCAACACCTACACCGTGCAGCTGGTCGCCGTGGTCAACCGGATCTCCGTGTGGTGGCTCCTGATCGGCATGGTGGTGATCGTCGTGGCGCTCACCGTGAAGCCCTCCTCGCACCAGCCCGTCTCGTTCGCGACCCACTTCGTCAACAGCACCGGCTTCGACAACGGCCTGTACGCCGCGATGCTCGGCCTGCTGGTCACGAGCTGGACCTTCACCGGCTTCGACGGCAGCTTCCACATGTCCGAGGAGACGGTCCAGGCCACCGTCAACACACCCAAGGGCATCATGCGCGCGATCATCTACTCGGCCCTCGCCGGGCTCGTCCTGATGCTCGCCCTGGTGTACGCGATCCGGGACTACGCGGCCGAGATCGGCGCGGCGGCCCCGCCCGTGCAGATCCTCGTCGACGCGCTCGGCATGGGCACCGCCAAGCTGCTCCTGCTGATCGTCATCGGCGCCATGCTCTTCTGCGGACTGGCCAACATGACCAGCAACACCCGGCAGATCTTCGCCTTCTCGCGCGACGGGGCGATGCCCGGCTCGCGCTGGTGGCACTCGGTTTCGCTGCGTACCCGCACCCCCGTGAAGGCCGTGTGGCTCGCCGCGGCCTGTGCGCTCGTGCTGATCATTCCGGGCTGGTGGTCGCACACCGCCTTCACCGCCATCGTCAGCGTCAACGTGGTGGGCCTGTACCTGGCGTACGGCGTGCCCATCTTCCTGCGGCTGCGCCTGAACGACTTCCAGCCCGGCCCGTGGAACCTGGGCCGCTGGGGCAGGCCCGTCGCGGCGATCGCCGTCATCTGGATCGTGCTCAGCAGCGTGCTGTTCATGCTGCCGCAGGTCTCCCCCATCACCGTCGACTCGTTCAACTACGCGCCGATCGCGCTGGGCGTGGTGCTGCTCATCGCCACGGTCTGGTGGTTCGCCACGGCCCGTCGGCGCTTCCAGGGGCCGGTCAGCTACGGCAGCCCCGACGAGGTGGCCGCGATGGACCTCATCTGATGCCTTGCAACCCGCCCGCAACCCCGGGCATGGTGAGCTGAGGCCGCCGGACCGCGCGGCACGGCCCGTCGGGGGCCGCCGCGCGGTCCGCGGGAGCGAGGAGTCATGACGCCCGCAGACCGCCCGGACCGGGCCGGACCCAGTAAGGCCGGGACCGACGAGCCCGCGAGTACCGTTGAACTGACGCCTGCCGCAGCCGAGTTGATACGCATGCTGCGCTTGGCGCACGGTCCCCTGATGTTCCACCAGTCGGGCGGCTGCTGCGACGGCAGCGCCCCCATGTGCTATCCGGCGGGCGAGTTCCGCACCGGTGGCTCCGACGTCCTGCTCGCCTCCCTCGCGGTGGCCGGCGTCGAGGAGAGCGTGCCGTTCTGGATGTCGACGAGCCAGTACGAGCTGTGGCGGCACACCCGGCTGATCGTCGACGTGGTGGAGGGCCGCGGCAGCGGGTTCTCCCTCGAAGCGCCGGAAGGGGTGCGGTTCCTCATCCGGTCGCGACTGGTCTGAGCCCGCCGCCGCTCGCTCCTCAGCCCCGGTCGTGCACGGCCACGATGCCGTTGAACACGCCGATGTAGGCGGTGCCGTCCGGGCCGATGGTGATCGGCGCCCAGTTGTTGTCGTAGCCGGGGCCGGTGCCGGTGAGCTTCTTCCAGCGGGTGGCTCCCGTCCGGAAGTCGACGGCGGTCAGGTACCAGGCGTCGATGCCGAGCGCGTTGGGCTCCTTCTCGTAGAAGTACACGAGCCCGTTGGCGGTGGACAGCTTCGGCACGACGGAGGGCGAGCGCACCGCGCTCTGCCACACCGTGTCGCAGCCGCTGCCGTCGGCGCGCACGTCGATCCGGGTGGCGCCGCCGACCACACTGCGGCCGAAGGTCAGCGACGTCAGGTTCTGATAGCCGTAGTTGTTCTCGACGACGAGGCTGTTGCCCCAGCTGATCAGGGAGTTGTCGGTGGTCGACTGCCCCGGGCCGAAGACGGGGATCCGGCACACCTCACGCCGCCCGTCGGGCACGTCGTCGCCGCGCCGGTAGACGACGACGTTCATCCGGTCGTCCGCATTGTCGGTGATCGCCACATAGCCGTCGCCGAACAGATCGGGCGTGGTACCCGAACCCTGGTTAACGGAACCGGGCTTGGTGCCGGTACCCCGGTCATAGGTCTGGCGCCACCGCACGACCGGGGTACCGTCCGCGGCGGCCCGGAAGCTGTAGAGGGCGTGGTCGGAGACGATGGAGACACCGTCCTCGGCCACCGAGAAGGAGTTCTGGATCTCCTCGCCGGCCAGTTGGACCGAGCGGATCGCCCCGGTCGCCGGGTCGACGGTGCCGACGCGGCCGAGCCGGGTGACCCACCAGATGCGGCCCTGCCAGTCCGGCATCACCGAGGTCACCGGGTCGCAGGTGCCGCTGGGGTAGAGGTTGGTCCAGCTGACGCAGTCGTGCGGAACCACCCCGCTCAGGTCCCAGTCGTCGTCGACGGCGAAGGACCAACTGCCGTCCGCCGCCTGGTGGTGCGCGATCCGCAGAATGTGGTGGCGGGAATCGGCGAGGACCACCCGGTCCTGGTTGTCGAGATAGAAGTAGGCCCCGCCCGAGGTGTCCTTGAAGATCTTCTCGAAGTCGAGCCGGGTGATCGCCTCCACGGTGGAGGAACGCTGCGGCAGCTGGTACTCGGCGAGGGTGGCCAGGCTGTGCGGATCGAGCAGCTTCAGCTTGAAGCCCTGGAAGGTGCCGCACACGGTGAGGAGCCGGCCCGCCGCGTCGAAGGTGGCGGTGGCGCACTCGCCGCCCAGCGGCGCTATCTGCTCGCTGGTGACCTGCGGGTCACGGCCGAGCGGCCCGGAGTACGGGTGGGTGCCGCTCCCCCAGGAGTCGCCGTGCATCCCGTTGCGGCCGTTGGCCGCCATGAACGGGTTCTGGGCGGGGGCCTGCGCGGGGACCGGCTGGGCGGTCGCCGGGGCACCCTCGTACTGGCTGACCAGACGGTGGCCGGGGGCCTTGGGTATCTCGGCGGCCCGGACGCCGGCCGGGCCCACGAGGGTGCTCGCGGTGACGGCGAGCGTCAGGGCGAGTGCGCGGGCGAGCGCTCTGCGGGACATGCGGCTCCTTGGTGTGCGTACGTACGACAGTCGTCGCGCCGCCACCGGACGTTAGGGGTCACCGCTTGAAGTGTCCATGGAAGGTGAGGCTGTTTCATGTTCGCTTCATGCGGACGCAACACAGGCTCGCCGCAGCCCCGTTGGGCCCGTCACCCCGCGAGTCGGCGCTCCAGCGGGGTACGGAAGCTCGGTTTGATGCGCACCTCGGCGAAGAAGGCGGCGATCCGGGCCGCCTCGCCGTCGATGGCGGCGCGCGCCTCGCGTCCCACCCCGTCAGCCGTCAGGAGTTCCGTGACGATCTCGCCGTCGCTCCGCTGGGCCCACCCGCCCACGATGCGCCCGTCGCACCACACACTGGGCCCGATGTTGCCGTTGGTGTCGAACAGTTCGGCCTTGTGGCCGACGTCGAAGTACCAGTCGCGGTCGCGCCAGCCCATCGGCGTGGGGTCGAGCGCGGGGAGCAGCGCCACCCAGGGTTCGGACTCGGCGGGGGCTTCGAGGTGGGCGGGCAGCGCATGGCCGGGGCCGTGGTCGAGGTCGACCTCCACCGCTTCGGTGCGGGCCAGCGCCTTGCGGGTGTCGGTGAGCGTCCAACCCGTCCACCACTTGACATCCTCGGTGGTGGACGGGCCGAAGGCCGCCAGGTATCGCGCCGCAAGATGCGCCTTGGCCTCCTCCAGCGGCAGCTCGGGGTGCGGTTCGGCGGGAATCCAGCGGTACTGGCTGGAGGCCCAGCTGCCCAGCGGGCGGCCGCGCCGGATGCGGCCCTCGGCGGCCATCACCCCGAGGAAGCGGCTGGTGATGCGCGGCCGGGCCTCGTACGGCTTGCCCTCGGCCTGGACGATCTTCGACTTCAAGTCCGGTACGGCATCGGCCAGTTGGGCCGCCGTCGCCTCCCCGTGCTCGTCCAGCGCGGCCAGGACCGCCGTCTCGGTCTCGGCGAACCAGCCCTCGTCGAAGCCGAGCTGCTGCTGGATGTCCCTGGCCAGGTTCCGGCGCTCGCGCGCGGCCACGGCACGGGCCGTCGAGGCGTCCACGACGGGGGCCAGCTCGCGCGGCACCACGAACATCGTGCGCCGCATGCAGAGCATCCGCACCAGCGTGCGGTCCTCGTACAGCGCGCGTTCCAGGTCCGCCACGGACGGATCCTTGAGGCGGGCCGCGACGGAGAGGTACACGGACGCGGGGTCGGTGGCGTGCAGCGCGAGCACCGCCTCGGCGACGGCCTCCGAGGTGCTCGCGCGGGCGGCCGGGGAGAGCAGGTGGCGGGCGCCGAGGCGGGCACGCCGCTGCGCGTCGGTGATCTTCGGGCGGGCCTGAGTCATGGTTTGAGGCTACCGACCACGCCCGCGGTCGCGTTGAGCCCGTCCTGAATGGTGGCCGCCATGCTCGTTCCGGCCAGGAAGAAGCCGAGCAGGGCACAGACGACGGCGTGCGAGAGCTTGAGCCCGCCGCTCCTGAGGAAGATCACCGCGAGGACCACGAGCAACAGGACCACCGAGATGGAAACAGCCATGACGAGCCTCCTCCGCCGCGCCGGATTCGCGGCATTCGGGCGACAGTGTGGCGGAGGGGGCGCCGCCGACCGGCTCAAGACATGTCCGCCGTACGGGTGTTGACTGCGCGTGACCCCGTTACCCGGTGTGAGCACTCCGGTGCAGGCCCACGCCCCTGCGCACGCGCCCCTCGCGCCCGGCACCGCCGACGACTGGAGCCGCTCAAGCCGCCGAGGGGGCCGCCCAGCTCACCGTGCGGTCGCACCAGCGGTCGAGGAGCACCTGGTCGTGGCCGACGGCCAGCAGGGACGCCTTGGTCTCGCGGCGGTATGCCTCGACCGCCGCCACCAGCGCGGCCGTGGTCGAAGCGTCCAGCATGGCGGTCATCTCGTCACAGATCAGCAGTCGGGGGCGGAGTACCAACGCCCGCGCCAGACAGGCGCGTTGGAGCTGTCCGTCGCTGACCTCATGGGCGCCCCGGGTCAACAGGTCACCGCCGAGGCCCACCGCGTGGGCGAGTTCGTCGACCCGTTCACGGATCTCGATGCGGCGCCCGGTCGCCTTGAGCGGCTCGGCGATCAGGTCGCGCAGCCTGAGCCTCGGGTCGGCGGAGAGGCGGGGCGACTGGAAGACGACGCCCACGGTGGTGCGCAGGGCGCGCGGCGCGCGGTGGCGGTAGTCGTGGACGGTGGTGCCGTCGAGGACGACGGTTCCGGCGTCGGGCCGGTGCAGCAGGGCGGCGACCCGGGCGAGGGTGGACTTGCCGCAGCCGCTGGGACCGAGCAGGCCGACCGCCTCGCCGCGGGCCACGGCCAGGCTCACGTCCTGCACGACGGGCCTGCCCCGCTCGTAGCCGGCGGTGATGTTGCTGAGCTCAAGCACGGCTGGGGTCCTCCGCAGGGGCGTGGTGGCAGGCGGTCCGGCCGTCGAACCGCGGCCGGGTGCCGCAGAGCGCGTCGGCCCGCTCGCAGCGAGGTGCGAAAGCACACCCCGCCGGGAGCTTCCCCAACTCCGGTGGCATACCCGGAATCGGCCTGAAGGAACGTTCCGGCAGGGCATCGAGCAGACCACGAGCGTACGGGTGCCGGGGACCCGGCTCACCGAAGAACCTGGTGGCGTCGGCGATTTCGACGATACGGCCGGCGTACATCACGGCGACCCGGTCCGCGATCCGGGCGGCCGCCGCCAGGTCGTGCGTGATCATCAGCAGCGCCCGTCCCTCGTCGACGGTGCGGCGCAGTTCGTCGGCCGTGCGCTCGACCAGGGCCCGGTCCAGGCCGGTCGTCGGTTCGTCGGCGAGCAGCAGGGGCGCGTCGCCCACCAGGGCGAGCGCGGTCGCGGCGCGCTGCGCGAGGCCGCCGGACAGCTCGTGCGGATAGCGGTCGAGGTGGTCGGCGGGAAAGGCCGCCCGCTCGGCCGCGGCTCGCGTCGCGAGCCTGAGGCCCTTGCGCGGGACGGCCGCCAACTCCCTGACGGTTTCCGCCAGTTGACTGTGGACCGTGCGCACGGGAGTGAGGTGTGCGGCCGGGCTCTGGGGTACGAGCCCGATGCGCCGGCCCCGTATCGCGCGGGCCAGCGACCGCTCGTCGGCGGTGAGCAGGTCCGTGCCGTCGTCGAGGAGCGCGGCCCCCTCCACGTCCGCGTTGGCGGGCAGCAGTCCGAGCAGTGCGGAGGCGAGGACCGACTTTCCGCAGCCGCTTTCGCCGACGAGGGCGAGGCACTCGCCCGCCGCCAGGTCGAAGGTGGTGTCGGCGACGGCGGCGACGTGCCCGCCGTCCCGCATCCGGAAGCGTACGGAGAGGTTCCGCATGGACAGCGCGGGTGAGGCCGCTCCGGGGTTGGCCCGGTCCGACCTGGCTCGGGCGGTCACAGCGCCAGCTCCGATCGTCGGCGGGGGCTGAGCCGTTCGCGCCAGGCTCCGGCCAGGCCCGCGATGGCGAGAGTGGGAGCGATCAGGAGGAGGCCGGGGAACAGGGTGGGCCACCAGTCCCCCGCGAGCAGCGAGCCGCGCGCGCTCTGCACGAGGTTGCCGAGGCTCGCCTGGTGGGCGGGCAGACCGAGGCCGAGGAAGGACAGGGCGGACTCGTGCCACATGGCGTGCGGCACCATGAGAACCGCGGCCAGGGCGGCTTGCGGCACCACACCGGGCAGCAGATGGCGCACCGCCACCCGCCACCGCGAGGCTCCGCCCGAGATCGCCGCGTCGATGAAGGGCCGGGAGCGCAGCGACAGGATCTCGGAGCGGACGATTCGGGCGGTGGACAGCCAGTGGGTCAGCGCGACCGACACCACGACCGGCCAGACGCCGGGGCGGAACATCGCCACCACGAAGATTCCGAGCAGCAGATGCGGCACCGACGAGAAGGTGTCCACGAGCCGCATGAGGACCCGGTCGGTCCAGCCGCCGAACGCCCCGGCGAGCGCGCCCACGGCGGTGCCGATCAGCGTGGCGGCGAGGGCCGCGACGACCCCGACCATCAGCGAGACCCGCAGCCCGTACACACAGCGGAGCAGCAGATCGCGCCCCACGTCGTCGGTGCCGAACGGGTGTGACCAGGAAGGGGGTTGGAGCCTGCGGGCCAGGTCCACGGCCTGCTCGTCGAGCTGGACGAGCGGCGGCACCAGGACGACCGCGAGGACCACGGCCGCCAGGACGGCGGCCGAAGTGCCCACCCGCACGGTTCGGGTCGACCGGCCCGGGCGGATCGCACGATCGGGGCGAATGTCAGCCATCGAATCCCACCCTGGGGTCGGCGAGTCCGTACAGGAGGTCGGAGACCAGGTTGCCGAGGAGCACGGCGGCGGTCGCGAGCACCGTGAGGGCGGCGAGCAGCGGGAAGTCGACGGAGGTCGCGGCCTGCACGGTGGCGGCGGCGATGCCGGGCCAGCTGAACACCGTCTCGACGAGCAGCGCACCGGTGATCAGCTCGGGCACCCGGGAGCCGATCAGGGTCAGCACGGGGAGCATCCCGGAGCGCAGGGCGTGCCCGGTCAGAACGGTGTGCTCGGCGAGTCCGCGCGCCCGCGCCCCGCGCACCGGGTCCTCCGCGAGTGCGTCGCCGACGCCTTGGCGTACGTACAGGAAGAACCAGGGCAGTTGGGAGAGGCCGAGCACGGCGGCCGGCAGCACGAGGTGGCTCAGGACCTGGCCGGCGGTGACCGTGTCGCTCGCGGTGTCGGTGAGGCCGCCGGAGGGCAGCACGTCCAGCTTGAGGGCGAAGAGCCAGATGGCGAGCAGCCCGAGCCAGAAGGCGGGGGCGGCTTCTAGGCTGTAGGCGGCGGAGCTGACGGAGCGGTCGAGCAGGCCGCCGCGACGGCGTGCGGCGAGCACGCCGAGGGCGGTGCCGAGCAGGATCGCGAGGACGAACGCCGTCGCGGCGAGCAGCGCCGACCAGCCGACGCGCTCGGCGATCACGTCGGCGACCGGCTGGCGCAGCACGCCGGAGTCGCCGAGGTCGCCGGTGAGGGCCGAGGTCATCCAGTCCCACCAGCGGTGCACAAGGGGCTGGTCCACGCCGAGGTTGGCGCGCAGCTGGTCCAGGTCCGCCTGGGACGCGGTGAGTCCGGCGGTACCGGCGTACGCCTTGACGGGGTCGAAGGGGGAGGCGGCGGCAACCGCGAAGACGCCGAAGGTGACGGCGAGCAGGACGGGGACGGCGGACAGGATCCGCCGTCCCGTCATGCGGGCCATCGCCCCCCACGGGAGGCGGCGGCTCACTTCTTCGGCGCCCACTTCTCGACGTTCCACCAGGGACCGGAGGCGAGTCCGTGATCGTGCGGTTCGACCTGGGTGGACAGACCCTCCCAGGTGTCGTTGACGACGTAGAGGTGGTCGACGTGGGTGAGGAAGGTGTAGCCGGGGTTCTTCGCGAGTTCGCGCTGGACGGTGTCGTACGCGGCCTTGCGGACGGTCCGGTCGCCGCTGCGCCGGCCCTCGTCGAGGGCCTGGTCGACGGTGGGGTTGGCGTAGGAGGCCATGTTGTTGAAGCCGTCGCCCGCGAGCGAGGACTTGAGCAGGTTGTACTGGTCGAAGTCGGGGTCGCCCGGGGAGCCGCCGCCGGCGAGGACCGCGTCCTGCTTCATCCGGGGCTCGATGACCTCCCAGGTGCCGGACTGGGTGGTGACGGCGATGCCCGCCTTCTTGGCGTCGGAGGCGAACGCCAGGGCGTGGTCCTGGCGGAGCTTGTCGCCCGAGAGGTACCAGAGCGGGAAGGCGGCCCTGACGCCGTCCTTCTCGCGGATCCCGTCGGCGCCCGGCTTCCAGCCCGCGCCGTCCAGCAGCCGCTTGGCCCGGTCGAGGTCGTGGGCGCGCTCGGTGCCGGCCGCGAACCACTCGCTGCCGGTCGGCACGGGTCCGTAGGCGGGCTTGCCCGCGCCTTCCAGGATGCGGTCGACCATGGCCCCGCGGTCCACCGCGAGGTCGAGCGCCTGGCGCACGGCCTTGTCGCCGGCGACCTTGTTGCCGGTGGGCAGGGTGACGTTGCGGTAGTCGTACGTCTTGGCCGTGTACGTCTTCTTGCCCTTGTCGCCCTTGAAGGTCTTGGCGAGGTTCGGCGGCAGGATCGCGCCGTCGAGGTCGCCGGCGCGCAGCCGGGTGGCGCGGATGTCGTCGTCCTTGATGACGGCCATGGTGAACTTCTTCACCGCGGGGGCGCCGCCCCAGTACGTGGGGTTCGCCGTGAAGGTGATCTTCTCGCCCTTCGACCACTTGGCGAGGGTGTACGGCCCGGTGCCGACGGGGGCGCCGGAGAAGGCCCCCGAGTTGACGTCCTGCGGCGCCGCCACGTGTTCGGGGACCACGGGCAGCACGGTCCGCTCGGCGAACGGGGCGTAGGGGTACTTGAGGGTGAAGACCACCGTGTCGTCGCCCTTGGCCGCGACGGACTTCACCGCGTCGAGCTCGCCCTTCGACGGGTTGTTGGTCTTCGGGTCGAGGATCTTGGTGTAGGTGAAGACGACGTCCTTGGCCGAGAACGGCTTGCCGTCGCTGAACTTCACACCCTGGCGCAGCTTGTACGTGTACGTCAGCCGGTCGGCACTCACGTCCGGCAGCGCGGTGGCGAGCGCGGGCTTCAGCTTCATGTCGGCGTCGAAGGCGAGGAGGCCGTCGAACAGCTTGGAGTTGCCGTCCTTGCCGTAGCCGAGCAGCGGGCTGAGCGTCTCGGGCTCGTGGGCGATGCCGACGACGGCGGAGTCCTTCTTCCCGCTCCCGCCCGATCCGCCACCCGGATTCGAGCAGGCACCGGCGCCCACGGCCAGCGCTCCGGCCAGCACGGCGGCGGCCGTGGCACGTATGGAACGGGCGGTCATGCGGCCCACACCCCTTGCTGAAGATCAACTGCTATTGCGAACAAATCGCAATTAAACCTCTACGTAAAGGGCTGGTCAAAAGCGGATGGCCCCGGTCCGCGCGAGGTGCGGACCGGGGCCGGAGGGAACGGAGATGATGCAGGCTGTTCGCCGGTCGCGCCGTCGAGCGCCTCGCGGAGCAGATCGGCGCCGAGCAGGGCGAGGCCCGGGGTCGGCGCGGTGCGCCGGTGCTCGCTCATCGGTCGATCCTGTCCGGCACACCGCGGGGTCCGGCGTTCCCGCCCGCGGGGTGGACAGGAACGCCGGCTCGCGGTCAGGGGGCCGGCAGCTCGACCAGCTCGGCGATGGCGGCCCGGTGTTCACCGGCCGAACCGAGTGCGATCTGGGCCGACTTGGCCCGCTTCAGATAGAGATGGGCCGGGTGCTCCCACGTCATCCCGATGCCACCGTGCAGCTGCACGCACTCCTCGGCGGCGTGCACCGCGACCCGGGCGCAGTACGCCTGGGCGACCGCTGCCGCGAGCGGCGTCTCGGGGCTGCCGGTCGCGAGCGCGTCGGCGGCGTTGCGGGCCGCGGCCCGCGCCGAGACGACTTCCAGCCAGAGCTGCGCCATTCGGTGCTTGAGCGCCTGGAAGGAGCCGACCGGCCGGTTGAACTGCTTGCGCTCACGGGTGTACGCCACCGTCTCGGTCAGACACCACTCGGCGACCCCGAGCTGCTCGGAGGCCAGCAGCCCGGCCCCGGCGAGCAGCCCCCGGCGCACCGCGGCGAGCGTGGCGTCCGGCCCGGCGAGCAGGGCGCCGGGCAGGCCGTCGAGGGTGACGGCGGCGAGCGGGCGGGTCAGGTCGAGCGGGGTGAGGGGGACGATCGCGGCCTCGGCCGCGTCGACGGCGTACAGCCCCGCGCCCGTCGGTACGAGCAGCACATCGGCGGTGGCCGCGTCCGCGACCGCGGAGACGGTCCCGGTCAGCGTCCCGGGCAGCCGTACCCCGTGCGGGCCCGCCGAGAACGGCACGACGAGGGCGGCGGTCCGGTGCCCGGACGCCAACTCCCGCACCAGGGACGTTACTTCACCCTTCCCGTCACCCAGCGCGAGGAGGGTCTCGGTGGCGATGACGGCGCTGGTGAGGAACGGGACCGGGGCCACCGAGCGGCCGATCTCCTCCAGGACCACGGCGGCCTCGCGGTGCGAGGCGCCCTGCCCGCCGAGTTTCTCGGGCACGAGCAGCCCGGCGAGCTCCATGCCCGCGCCGAGCGCACGCCACAACTCCGGGTCGCAGGGCGTGTCCGACTCGGCACGCGCCAGGGCTGCCGGGGTGTCGGTGCGGTCGGTGAGCAGGGAGCGCACGGCCGCCCTGAGGTCGTCCTCGGCCTCGGAGTACAGCAGGTCCGGGGTGGCTTGTTCGGCGGTCATCGGGCCAGGTCCTTCCAGGCGACGTCCTTGTCGTTGCGCGGCTCGGCGGGCAGGCCCAGGACGCGTTCGGCGACGATGTTGAGGAGCACTTCGCTCGTGCCGCCCTCGATGGAGTTGCCCTTCGAGCGCAGGTAGCGGTACCCGGCGTCACGGCCGGTGAAGTCGACGAGTTCGGGCCGACGCATGGTCCAGTCCGAGTACAACAGGCCTTCCTGGCCCAGGAGTTCGACCTCCAGACCGCTGATCTCCTGGTTGAGCCGGGCGAAGGCCAGCTTCATGCCGGACCCCTCGGGCCCGGGCTGGCCCGCGACGAGCTGCTGGCGCAGACGTTCGCCGGTGAGCCGGGCGACCTCGGCCTCCACCCACAGGGCGAGCAGCCGCTGGTGCAGATCGTGGGTGCGCAGTTCGGGCCGCTCCCGCCAGGCGCGGGCGACCGGGCCGATCATGCCGCCCTCGCGCGGGATGCGCATGCCGCCGATGGAGACCCGCTCATTCATCAGGGTGGTCTGGGCGACCTTCCAGCCCGCGCCGACCTCGCCGAGCCGGTGGGCGTCGGGGATGCGCACCCCGGTGAGGAACACCTCGTTGAACTCGGCCTCACCGGTGATCTGCCGCAGCGGCCTGACCTCGACGCCGGGGTCGGTCATGTCGCAGATGAAGTAGCTGATGCCCTGGTGCTTGGGCAGGGCGGGGTCGGTGCGGGCGATGAGGATGGCCCAGCGGGCGAGATGGGCGCTGGAGGTCCACACCTTCTGCCCGTCGACCACCCAGTCGTCCCCGTCGCGCACCGCGCGGGTGCCGAGCGCGGCGAGGTCGGAGCCCGCGCCGGGCTCGCTGAACAGCTGGCACCAGACCTCCTCGCCCACCCACAGGGGCCGCAGGAAACGCCGCTTCTGCTCCTCGGTGCCGTACTTGAGGACGGTCGGTGCGGCCATGCCGAGGCCGATGCCGATCCGGCGGGGGTCGTTGTCGGGCGCCCCGGCGGCGGCGAGTTCGGCGTCCACGACGGCCTGGAGCGAGCGCGGCACATCGAGGCCGCCGAGGCCCGCCGGATAGTGCACCCAGGCGAGCCCGGCGTCGAAGCGGGCCTTGAGGAAGTCAAGGGGTTCCGTCGTGGCGGGCGGGTACTCGGCGAGCAACTCCCGTGTACGCGTGCGCAGTTCGGCGGCGTCGGTCATCGGGTGGCTCCGTCCGGGAGGACGACCACACGGCCGGTGGTCGTGCCGTCGGCGACGCGCTGCACGGCGGCCGCGGCGTCCTTGAGCGGGACCCGCTCGCTGATGAGCGGCTTGATCGCGCCCTCGGCGGCGAGCCGGGTGAGCTGCTCGTGGCAGCGCGCGATCGAGGCCGGGTCCTTCTGCGCGTACAGGCCCCAGTGCAGTCCGACGATCGAGTAGTTCTTCACCAGGGCGTGGTTGAGCGCGGGCGCCGGAACGGATCCGCTCGCGAAGCCGACGATCACGATCCGCCCCTCGAAGGCGACGCACTTCGCGGACTTGGCGTAGGCGTCACCGCCGACCGGGTCGTAGATGACATCGGCGCCCCGCCCGCCGGTGGCCTCCTTCACGGCGGCCACGATGTCGTCGGTGCGCCGGTCGATGACCAGGTCGCAGCCCAACTCTCTTGCCACCGCGGCCTTTTGCTGTCCACCGACGACACCGATGACGCGGGCACCGGCGGCCTTGCCGAGCTGGACCGCCGCGCTGCCCACTCCCCCGGCGGCGGCGTGCACCAGCAGTGTCTCGCCTTCCTGGAGGTGCGCCCTGCGGTGCAGTCCGAAGAAACCGGTCTGATAGCCGATGTGCAGGGCTGCGGCCTCGGCGTCGTCGAGCGCCTCGGGCGCGGGCAGCAGGGCCGCCTCGTCGGCGACGACGTACTCGGCCAGGCCGCCGTGCGGCAGCGCGGGGTTGGCGATCACCCGGCGGCCGTCCTCGGTCTCGCCGCAGATCTCCACGCCGGGAGTGAACGGCAGCGGCGGCCTGATCTGGTACTGGCCCCGGCAGAGCAGCGCGTCCGGGAAGTTGATGTTGGCGGCCCGCACCCTCAGCAGCAGCCGGCCCGGGCCCGGCTCGGGCCGGTCGACCTCGTCGAGCCGCATCACCTCGCCCGGCTCGCCGTTCTCGTGCACTCGCCATGCCTGCATTCGGGGCCTCCACACGCCGGGCGCGATACGGCTGCGTACCGCTGAGTACGTTCGCACCGCTGAGTACGTTCCACTGCTCTCGGCATACTAAGCGGTCGCTTGCCGCCGACGAAAGGGCTCGCCCGATCCGGCCCGGCCCGGGCGCGACACCGAATCCCTCGGACGCGGCCATGGTGGTTTGCGATGGCAGCCGGTACAGATACGCCATGGATGCCGCCGCACCACCGCCACGGCCCCCGCACCCCGGGCTCCCCGCGCCTCCCCCGCTCGGCGCGTGCGCGCTGCCGCCCGGTACCTACGACGGCAGTGTCGTCCTGGTCACCGGGGGCGGGTCGGGGCTCGGCAAGGCGCTGGCCGCCGAGTTCGCGCGGCTCGGCGCCGACCTCGTCATCGTGAGCCGCTCGGCGGACCGGCTGAAGGCCGCGCAGGAAGAGCTGGCCGGGCTCGGCGGGCAGGTCGTGACCGCGGTGTGCGACATCAGGGAGCCGGAGCGGATCGCCGAGGTCTTCGACGCGGCCGAGTCCGCGCTGGGGCCGCCGTCCGTCCTGGTCAACAACGCGGCCGCCAACTTCCCTTCGCCCGCGGAGGACTTGTCGCCGAACGCCTGGCGCGCGGTCCTCGACATCACGCTGAGCGGCACGTGGTTCATGACCCGCGAGTTCGGCCGTCGGCATCTGGCGGCCGGTACGCCCGGCTCGGTGATCAACATCGGCGCCTCCTACGCCTGGACCGGCGGACCCGGCCATGCGCACTCCGCGGCGGCCAAGGCCGGCGTGCGCAACCTCGTCGAGACCCTGGCCGTGGAGTGGGGCCCGTACGGCATCCAGGTCAACGGTCTGGTGCCCGGCCTGATGCCGCACCCGGATCTGCCCGAGTCGATCCGACGGGGTCTCGACCGGGCCGCCGACGAGGGCGAACTGGCCCTGCGGCAGCCAGCGTTGAGGGTCGGGCTGCCACGCGAACTCGGCTGGGCGGCCACCTTCCTCGCCTCCCCCTACGCCCGTTTCATCAGCGGTCACACCCTGGTGGTGGACGGGGCGAACTGGCAGCGGCGCGCCCTGGTGACGCCGCCGGTGCTCAGCGTCCGCGAGCAGCTCGGCCGCGGGCCGTTCGGGGAGTGACCCGGCCGCCGCTCACTTCCCCTCGAAGGCCGCAGGCCGCCGCCCGGCCTTGGCGGAGTAGCCCTCGCGGGCGTCCTCGGAGGTGAGCGTGAGGGCCGCCGCCAGCGCCGTACGGTCCAGAGCCTCGGCCAGGCCCGCGTCGGCGAAGGCGTCGATGCTCCGCTTGACGGCGCGGACCGCGAGGGGTGCGTTGCCCGCGATCTCCCCCGCGATCTCCATGGCGGTCGCCTCCAACTCACCTCCGTTCAACACCTGTTGGACTATTCCGATGCGTTCGGCGGTGGAGGCGTCGATGCGACGGCCGGTCAGCGCGAGGAGTTTGGCCCAGCCGGCGCCCGCGTCGCGGGCGATGCGCAGATCGCCGCCCGCGTCGACGGCCACCCCGATGCCGGTCTCCGGAAGGGCGAACACGGCGTCGTCGGCGGCGATCCGGATGTCGGCCATCAGAGCCAGCTCGAAGCCGAAGCCGAGGCAGTAGCCCTGGACCGCGGCGACGACGGGCTGGGGAAGGCGTGCGAAGGCCGCGAAGCGCTCATGGACCCAGCGGATGCCCTCGTAGTAGCGATGGGTGCGTTCGGCCGGCGAGCGTCCGGTGATCGCTCCGCCCGGGGCGGTGACGTCGATCCCGGCGCAGAAGGCGCGGCCCTCGGCACGGAGCAGCACGACCCTGATCGACTCGTCGAAGCGGATCCGGTCGGCGAGCAGCCCCAGTTGCCGACTGGCCTCCCAGCTCCATCCGTTCAGCTTGTCGGGCCGGCACAGGGTGAGGACGCCGATCCCCGTATCCGTGACATCGAGCCGGATCCGCTCCTCGCCCTCGGCGACCCGCCGGTCCAGGGTGTCGATCAACGCTCTGCCCCTTCCCTATGCTGACCAGCCGTCAGGTCCGTCGAGACTAGACGCTGTCCGCCGGATCGACCAGATACGGTCCGACCGCCTTCAACCCAGCGCCGACGGGGGCCCCTTGCGGTGATCGACGATCCCGGCCGCCGTACGGCCTCCGTGCAGAATGGAGCACCGCCGCCGTGAACAGCGCCCCCTCCCGCGTCCCCGATCTGTCGGACCGCCCGTACCGCCTCGTCGTCGAGCGCGAGATGCGGGCGGATCCGCACGCCATCTACCGTGCGTGGACGGAGCGGTTCGACCTCTGGTTCGCGGCTCCCGGATCGGTCGCGATGACGCCCCGCGTCAACATGCCGTTCTTCTTCGAGACTGAATACGCGCCGGAGCCCGGCATGCCCACGATTCGCGCCCCGCACTACGGCCGGTTCCTGCGCCTGGAATCCGACCGGCTGGTCGAACTCACCTGGGTAACCGGCCGCGGAGGCACGGCGGGGGCGGAGACGGTGGTCACCGTCGAGCTCACACCGCGCGCCG
Organism: Streptomyces sp. CB01201; assembly: GCF_002803085.1. Taxonomy (GTDB): domain Bacteria; phylum Actinomycetota; class Actinomycetes; order Streptomycetales; family Streptomycetaceae; genus Streptomyces; species Streptomyces hundungensis. The sequence continues at coordinate 284,577 of NZ_NNBJ01000008.1, forward strand.
CGGGGACGCTCCTGAGGCTCACTCAGGCGGGGTTCTACGACGAGACCGCCCGCGCGGCCACCGAAGCGGCCTGGAGAGACCTGGTACTACCGCATCAGGACGAGATCCTCGCCGGCCCGGCGGACACCGACTGAGGGACCTTTATGTGCCACACGCCCCTGACGCGGTGCCGTCCGGCGGGACGGGTGAGGCTCGGGCCCGGGTTTGGGCAAGCCCTTGCTCTTCGTTGGGCGCGTGTTCACCGGTTGACTCCACCGCCCCACACCGAACGAGGCCAGACTGACTGGCAGGTCCACGTCACTGGTCTCAACCGACAGCTCTGGAAGGGGCGTTCATGGCCGAGTTGACACGACGCAGACTGCTTGGATCGGCGGCCGGGGCGATCGGTGGTGCGGCGGCCCTCAGTCTGCTGCCGCCCAGCGTCCAGAAGGCCGTCGCCGCGGGGCCGCCCCGCGGCGGCTCACTGCGGGACATCAAGCACGTCGTCATGCTGATGCAGGAGAACCGTTCGTTCGACCACTACTTCGGCACGCTCTCGGGTGTGCGGGGGTTCAGCGATCCCCATGCCCTCAAACTGCCCAACGGGCGTTCGGTGTTCTACCAGCCCGACTCGGTGAACCCGCGCGGCTATCTGCTGCCGTTCCACCTGGACACGCGCAGCACGAGCGCGCAGGCCATCCCGTCCACGAGCCACGCCTGGTCGGTCCAGCACCAGGCCTGGAACGGCGGCAAGATGGACCAGTGGCTGCCCGCCCACCGCAAGGCGGACGGCGCCAACGGGCCCTATGTCATGGGCTATTACACCCGTGAGGACATCCCGTTCCAGTTCGCGCTCGCGGAGACCTTCACGATCTGCGACAACTACTACAGCTCGGTCTTCGGCCCCACCTGGCCCAACCGGCTGTACTGGATGACGGGCAGCATCGACCCCGGCGGCACCAAGGGCGGCCCGGTGCTCAACAACACCGCGCCCAAGCCGTACCGCTGGACGACGTACGCCGAGCGGCTCCAGGCCGCCGGGATCAGCTGGAAGGTCTACCAGCAGGACGACGACTACGGCTGCAACCTCCTTGAGCAGTTCCAGAGCTTCCGCGACGCCAAGCCGGGGTCCGCCCTGTACGAGCGCGGGGTGCGCCCGCAGCCCGTGGGCACCTTCGAGGACGATGCCGCTGCCGACCGGCTTCCGGCGGTCTCCTGGATCATGCCGACGAGCTACCAGTCGGAGCACCCGGACTATCTGCCGGCCGCCGGGGCCGACTTCGTGGCCCAGAAGATCGAGGCGATCGCGTCCAACCCGAAGGTGTGGGCGAAGACCGCGTTCATCCTCAACTACGACGAGAACGACGGCCTGTTCGACCATGTGGCCCCGCCGACTCCGAAGGCGGGCACCGCGGACGAGTTCGTCGGCGGGCTGCCCATCGGCGGCGGATTCCGGGTCCCGGCGATCATCGTGTCGCCGTGGACCGTGGGCGGCTGGGTGGCGAGCGAGGCCTTCGACCACACGTCCGCGCTGCGGTTCCTCGAACACTTCACCGGCGTCAAGGAGCCCAACATCAGCCAGTGGCGGCGCCGCACCTTCGGCGACCTGACGTCGGCGTTCCGGTTCAACAGCGGGCAGCCCAGGCCTCCTAGGCTGCCGGACGACACGGCGGAGCAACTGGCCGAGGCCAAGCGTGAGGTGGCGACGCTGCCGAAGCCGAAGCTGCCCGGTGCCGACCAGTCCTTCCCCAAGCAGGAACGCGGCCACCGGCCGCACGTGTAGCTCTCTCTGCGGGCGGAACCTCCAGCGCCTCCTGGGGGCTCCGCCCCCAGACCCCCGTGCGCGCCTGAAGGGCGCTCGTCCTCAAACGCCGGACGGGCTGAAACACCCGATGCGGGCCGACGCCAGTGCCGCCCAGGGGCGCGGGGAACTGTGCGAGAAGCGACCACCGTCCGCGGGTGGGAGCAGAGTCCGCACTCAGGACGTCGGGCTCGGCGACGGGGTCGGGGATCCCGAACGGCGTTGCGGGAGAAGAGCCTTGCAGACCTGGAGGGCCGACGCCGACTTGGGGTCCGCCGTGTTGAGGCCGCGCAGGCCGCCACCTCCCGCACCCGGCGACGCCGAGGGCAGAACGACCCCGTGATCCTTGAGGCAACTGGTGAACGCCTTCATCGCGGTGCTGTTCGCGCCGCTCCCGCCCCGCCCGTTGAACTGCGGCCGCTCGCTCGCACAGGCCTGTACGGCCTGGCGCTGGGCCGGGTCCGCCGAGGCCCCGCCGCCGAAGCCGCCGAACCCGCCGCCGCCCCCGCCAGGGCGCCGGCCCGCCCCCGTGGGCCGCCCGCTGCCGCTCGGGCGCGGCGCCATCGTGACGCCGTGCTGGGCCAGGCACTGGCGGTAGGCATCCATGCCCTTGGCGGTGGCGGACGCGGACGCCGTGGGCTTCGCCTGGGCGCTGCTGCTCGCGCCCGAGGACGAGCAGGCCGCGAGCAGCAGGCCGCACGCCGCGACGGCGGCGGCGGACACCGCGGCCCGTGCCGCGACGGCGGCGCGCGCGGTGGCGGGCCTGCGCTTGGTCCAGGTCATGTCCGGTGTCTCCTCGGTACGTTGGGCGGGCGAAGGCCTCGCTGATGTGTACGCCGTCGGCGACCCATGACTGAACCGCACGAGGGTGGGCGCCTCCGGGGGAAGGGCTGGGAGTTCCCTGGGCGCCGGGGTCCACTTGGGGCCCTCGGGGCGCGCGGGGTGGTGCGATACGTACCGTCACGTCCGCCATGCGAAGTTTCACCCGCATACGCGTTCCCAGGGAACTCCCAGAAAGCTCCCAGGGGTTCCAAAGTGCGGGCGGCCAGGATCCGCCGTCATGAAGGTGCTCCCACGACGGCGCAGAGCCGTCCTGATCAACTCGGTGCTCGGTGTGGCCGTCCTGGCCGGTGCGGGCGGCGCCTACGCCGCGGTGACCAGCCATGACAGCACGCCCGCGCGGACCGGTGAGAAGACCGTCACGGTCACCAAGGGCACGGTCCTCGCCACCGTGTCCGGCTCCGGGGCACTGGCCTCGCCGAGCGACGCGGGGGTGAACTTCACCACCGGCGGCAAGCTCACCGAGGTCGACGTCAAGCCGGGCGACAAGGTCTCCCGGGGCCAGGTCCTCGGCAAGGTCGACGCGACCGCGGCCAGGGAGACTCTGGCTCAGGACGAGGCGACCCTGACGGCCGCGCAGGCCAACCTCACCAAAGCGCAGGAGGGACAGGCCAGTTCGAGCACGACGAGCGGTTCCGCCGGCGGCTCCTCGACGCGCGGCGGCACCAACGCCGCGCCCGCCCCCGCCGCGACCCCGACGGTCGACCCCGCGCAGCTCGCCCAGGCCGAGGCCCAGCTCACCCAGGCGCAGAACGCGGTGGACGCCGCCCAGCGCGCGGTGGACGGCACCACCCTGACCGCCCCGGTCGCCGGGACGGTCGCGTCCGTGTCGGCGAAGACGGGCGACACCGTCAGCGGCACCGGCGGCAACGGCACGAGCGGAGGCAGCGGGGGTTCGGGAGGCGGCTCCAACTCGGCTTCCAGCAGCACGAGTTCGGCCTCCTCCTCAAGTTTGTCCGGGTTCGTGGTGCTCACCAACCCGTCCGGCATGCAGGTCACCGCCAACTTCTCCGAGGCCGACGCGCTCAAGGTGAAGCCCGGGCAGGCGGCGACCGTCACCCTCAACGCCGAGTCCGACAAGGTCCTCAACGCCAAGGTCGTTTCGGTGAGTTCACTGCCCGTGAGCAGCGGCTCGGGGTCGGGCGGAGGCGGGGGCGGCAACAGCGGCTCCGGGAGCGCGGTGCAGTACGCGGCCACCCTCGCCATCACCAGCCCCACCACCGATCTGCGCACCGGCCTGAGCGCGAGCATCCAGGTCGTCACGGGCGAGGCCTCAGGCGCCCTTTCGGTGCCGACCGGCGCGGTGACCGGCACCGGCGCCAACCGGACGGTGACCGTGGTCAAGGCGGACGGCACCACGGAGCGCACCCCGGTCACGGTGGGCCTGGAGGGCGACAGCTCCGACCAGATTCTCAGTGGGCTCAGCGAGGGCGAGAAGGTCCAGTTGGCCAGTGTCTCCGCGACCGGCCAGGGCGGGTTCCCGAGCGGCGCCTTCCCCGGCGGCTTCGGCGGCGGCGCCGCCGGACGCACCCGCGGGGGTGCCACGGGCGGCGGCGCTCGCGTCGGCGGCGGCGGGGGTGGCCGCGGATGACGCCGCTCCGGTGGTCGCGCAGGACCGCCGCACTGCCCGAATCCGCGCCCGAGAAGGGGCCCTGGGCCCCGGCGCCGGTGATCGAGGTGCGCTCGCTGATCAAGACCTACGGCCACGGCGACGCCGCCGTGCACGCGCTCAGCGGGCCCGTGGACCCGGTGAGCGGTGCGGCCCTCGGGGTCGAACTGGTCGTCCAGCAGGGCGACTTCGTGGCCGTGATGGGGAGTTCGGGCTCCGGCAAGTCGACCCTGATGAACATCCTGGGCTGCCTCGACGTGCCGACCTCGGGGCGGTACCTGCTCGACGGCATCCATGTCGGCGGCCTCGACGAACGCCAGCTTTCGCTGGTGCGCAACCGCAAGATCGGCTTCGTGTTCCAGTCGTTCAACCTGGTGCCGCGCACCCCGGCCCTCGCCCAGGTGGAACTGCCGCTGGCGTACGCGGGGGTCAAGCCGGCCGAGCGGCGCCGGCGGGCCGAGGCCGCACTGACCCTGGTGGGCCTCGCCGACCGGATGGACCACCGGCCCAACGAGCTCTCCGGCGGCCAGCAGCAGCGCGTGGCCGTGGCCCGTGCCCTGGTCACCGCGCCCGCGATGCTGCTCGCGGACGAGCCCACCGGAAACCTCGACAGCCACAGCACCGAGGAGGTGCTCGCGGTCGTGGACCGGCTGAACGCGGCGGGCCGCACCGTCGTCCTGATCACCCACGAGGACGAGGTGGCCCGGCACGCCAAGCGGGTGGTCCGCCTGGTCGACGGAAGGATCGTCGACGATGTGCGCCAGGCCCCCGTGGACGGACCGCCGCCCGCGATGCGCGACGACGCGTCCCTGGTCGGAGGCGGCCGGTGAGCCTGTTCCAGACGCTGCGCTTCGCCTTCGGCGGCCTCGCGGCGAACAAGGTGCGCTCGGCCCTCACGATGCTCGGGGTGCTGATCGGCGTGGCCGCGGTCATCGTGCTCCTGGCCGTGGGCAACGGCTCCTCGCAGGCCGTGAAGGACTCGATCGAGAAGCTCGGCACCAACGCGCTCACGGTGTCCTCGGGCGGCGGCTTCGGCGGCTCGCGCTCGGCGACCGCCACCAAGCCGCTGACCGTGGACGACGCCCGCGCGCTCGCCGACCCGGCGTCCGCCCCGCACATCGAGTCGGTCGCCCCGGAGACCACCACCTCGCAGACCGCCCTGTACCAGGGCACCTCGCACACGGTCAGCCAGGTCGTCGGCACCTACCCGGCGTACTTCAAGGCGTCCAACAGCAAGGTCACCAAGGGCGACTACTTCAGCGACGACGACGTACTCGGCGCGCGCAAGGTGGCCGTGATCGGCTCGACCACGGCCACCGATGTGTTCGGCACCGCGGACCCGGTCGGCAGGAAGATGACGCTCGGGGGCACGCCGTTCACGGTGGTCGGGGTGCTCGCCACCAAGGGCGGCACCGGGTTCCAGGACCCGGACGACGTCGTGGTCGCACCGCTGCCGACCGTGCAGAACGCCTTCACCGGGTTCGGTTCGCTCGGCCAGATCCTCGTCGAGGCCAAGTCGGCCGACGCCACCACACAGGCGCAGGACGAGATCACCACGGTGCTGATGGGGCGGCACGGCATCAAGGACCCGACCGCGCTCGACTTCCGGGTCAGCAGTCAGGCCTCCCTGCTCACCACCCAGGCGGACACCAACAAGACGTTCACGGTGCTGCTGGGCGCGGTGGCGGCGATCTCGCTGCTCGTCGGCGGGATCGGCATCACCAACATCATGCTGGTGACGGTGACCGAGCGGACCCGGGAGATCGGCATCCGCAAGGCGATCGGAGCGCCGCGCGGTGTCATCCTCGGGCAGTTCCTCGCCGAGTCGACCCTGCTCTCGCTGATCGGCGGCGGGCTGGGCGTCGCGGCGGGTCTGATCGGCTCGCACTTCACGATCGTCGGCATCAAGCCGGTGATCATCCCCGAATCGGTCGTCGGAGCCTTCGCGATCGCGGTGGCCATCGGGCTGTTCTTCGGCGGCTATCCCGCCAACCGGGCCGCGAGCCTGCGGCCCATCGAAGCGCTGCGGCACGAATGAACCCCATGTACGGACAGGGAGAGGACATGTTCGGCAACGCCGAGATCTTGGAGAACGCCGGCCCCGCGCGCGCCGGCGATCCGGAGGACATCCTCGCCGAGCCACCGGACGCCCGGGACATCTCGGCCGAGCTCAACGCGCCACCGAGGCCTCAACTGCCATGGCTGACAATGCTGTTGTCCGGTGGTCTGGTGGCGGGCCTGGCGTTCACCGGGGGCGCGCTGGTGGAGAAGAACCAGAACCAGGGGTCGTCCTCGGCACAGCGCACCCCGGCCACGGCAGCCCGAGGCGGCACCGCGGGGAGCGCCCAGCGCCAGGGCTTCGGCGCCGGGCAAGGCGGCCAGAGCGGCCAGAGCGGCCAACGCCAGGGTGCCGGTGCGGGCCCGGGCGCGGCGGGTGGACTGACCATCGGTACGGTGAAGCTCGTCGACGGCAGCACCATCTACGTCACCGACACCCAGGGCAACGTCGTCAAGGTCACCACGGCCGGCAGCACCCAGGTCACCGAGGCCAGGAGCGGCAAGGTGTCCGATCTGCAACCGGGCCAGACGGTGACCGTGCGCGGCAGCCAGAACGCCTCCGGGGACGTCGCGGCGACCACCGTCACCCAGGGCGGCGCGAGCGGTTTCGGCGGGGGCCGGGGCTGACCGCACCCCCACCGCCCACGCCGGTACAAGGAGGAACCCGATGGCCCCGACGGACGCGGCCGTGCCCGAGGCGAGCCTGCTCGTCGTCGACGACGAGCCCAACATCCGGGAGCTGCTCTCGGCTTCGCTGCGCTTCGTCGGCTTCAAGGTCGTCTCGGCGGCCACCGGGGCCGACGCGCTGGCGGCCGTCGCCAAGGAACGTCCCGACCTGGTGGTGCTCGATGTGATGCTGCCCGACATGACGGGCTTCGCCGTGGTGCGCAGGCTCCGCGAGGAGCCAGGCGCGGGACCGGGCCCGGACCATCTGCCGGTGCTCTTCCTCACCGCGAAGGACGGCGTCGACGACAAGATCAGCGGACTGACGGCGGGCGGCGACGACTACGTCACCAAGCCGTTCAGCCTGGAGGAGCTGATCGCCCGCATCCGTGCGATCCTGCGCCGCACCGGCGGCCCGAGCGGCGAGGGCCGTCTGGTGGCGGGCGACCTGGAACTCGACCCGGTGGGCCACCAGGTGCTGCGTGGCGGGCGGCCGGTCTCGCTCTCCCCCACCGAGTTCAAGCTGCTCGCCTATCTGATGGCCAACGCCGACCGGGTCGTGTCCAAGCCGCAGATCCTCGACCACGTGTGGGCGTACGACTTCGGCGGGGACCTCAGCATCGTCGAGTCGTACATCTCGTACGTGCGCCGCAAGGTGGACTCGGGTGCGGACGGGGCGCCCAAGCTCATCCACACCGTGCGCGGCATCGGCTATGTGCTGCGCCGGCCGCAGTCCTGAGGTGTCCGGCCGATGCTGAGGTACCTCCGGGCGCGGCTGGGCCGGCTGCCGCGCCGCTTCGCCGCGCTGTCGCTGCGCTCGCGGCTCGTGCTGCTCTCCATGGCCCTGGTGGCGCTCGGGCTCACGGTCAGCGACACCGTCGTGCTCAGCTCCGTGCGCGGCCAGTTGGTGCAGCGGGTGGACCAGCAGCTGAACCGGTTCGGGGACTCGGTGGCCCACCGGGTCGGTGTCGAGGGCACCCCCGCGTCAAGGGGCGGCCGGACGGGGGGCGGCCGGGCCTGGCTGCCCAGTCAGTACGTCCTCGCGTTCGCCGCCGACGACGGGAAGGTCACCGAGCAGTTCCGCCAGCCGGTCGCGGCGGCCGACCCGCGACCCACCTGGCCCGTGATGGACGCGGCGGCGCTCCGGGCCCACCTCGGCAAGCCTTTCGAGGTGCCCAGCGATCACGGGGGCGGCAGCTGGCGGATGCTGATCGTGCCGGTGGACAGCGGCGACCCGGCGCTGCCCGCCGGGGTGATCGTGGCGGCGCCGCTTGAGGAGGTCTCCTCCACGGTCGACCATCTGGCCACGGCCTTCCAGCTCATCGGGGTCGTCGTCGCGCTGCTCCTCGGGGTGGCGGGCTGGTTCGCGGTACGGGCCGGCCTCCGTCCGTTGCGCCGCATCGAGGCGACGGCGGCGGAGATCGCGGCCGGCCGGCCGCTCTCGCACCGGATGCCGGACGCCTCTCCGCACACCGAGGCCGGGCGGCTCACCAGCGCGCTCAACGGGATGCTCGCCCAGCTCGAATCGGCGTTCGCGGCGCGCGCCGAGTCGGAGGGGCAGATGCGCCGCTTCGTCGCGGACGCCAGCCACGAGCTGCGCACCCCGCTGGCCGGGATCCGCGGCTTCGCCGAGCTGTACCGGATGGGCGCGCTCCCCGACGAGGCGGATGTGAAGCGCACCATGGCCCGCATCGAGAGCGAGGCGGTACGGCTCGGCGGCCTGGTCGAGGATCTGCTCACCCTGGTCCGCATGGACGAGCAGCGCCCGCTCCAGCTCGCCCCGATGGATCTGCGCACCCTCGCGGTGGACGCCCTGCACGACACCCGGGCCCTGGATCCGACCCGCGAGGTCACCCTGACCGGGCCCGGCGGGGCGGGCGGGCCCGGTCCCGCCCCGGTGCTCGGCGACGAGGCGCGGCTGCGCCAGGTGGTCGCGAACCTCGTCGGCAACGCCGTCGCGCACACGCCGTCGGGAACCGCGGTACGGATCGGAGTGGGCGCGACCGGGGGCCACTGCCTCATCGAGGTCGCCGACACGGGCCCGGGTCTGGCGCCCGAGCAGGCGGCCCGCGTCTTCGAGCGCTTCTACCGTGTGGACGCCTCGCGCAGCCGGCAGACCGGGGGCGGCGCGGGCCTGGGCCTCGCCATCGCCTCGGCCCTGGTGCAGGCCCATCACGGGCAGGTGGAGCTGGTGACCGCGCCCGGCGAGGGCGCGGTGTTCCGGGTAGTGCTGCCCACCGTGGCCTGAACGGGCGGCCGGACGAGGAGGCGGGGGGGACCGGCACCGGCCCACTCCCCCGGACCGGTCCGAGTGCGGGCGGGGCCAAGGACTCCTAGCGTGGGTTCATGATCCGGTTCGAGCAGGTCAGCAAGGTCTACCCGGACGGCACGCGTGCCGTCGACGACCTGTCCTTCGAGGTCGCGGAGGGCGAACTGGTCACCCTGGTCGGACCGTCCGGCTGCGGCAAGACGACCACGATGATGATGGTGAACCGGCTCATCGAGCCCACCTCGGGCCGCATCCTGGTCGACGGGGAGGACATCGCCACGCTGGACCCGGTGAAGCTGCGCCGCCGGATCGGCTACGTCATCCAGCAGGTCGGCCTCTTCCCGCACCGCACGATCCTCGACAACACCGCGACGGTCCCGGCGCTGGTCGGCTGGAAGCGGGCGAAGGCCCGGGCACGGGCGGCCGAGCTGCTCGACCTGGTGGGGCTCGACCCGTCGACGTACGGGACGCGCTACCCCGCCCAGCTCTCGGGCGGCCAGCGCCAACGGGTGGGCGTGGCAAGGGCGTTGGCGGCGGACCCGCCGGTGCTTCTGATGGACGAGCCGTTCGGTGCGGTCGACCCGGTGGTGCGCGAGCGCCTCCAGAACGAGTTCCTGAGCCTTCAGGCGACCGTGCGCAAGACGGTCCTGCTGGTCACCCATGACATCGAGGAGGCCGTCCGGATGGGTGACCGCATGGCGGTGTACGGCTCGGGGCGCATCGAGCAGTTCGACACTCCGGCGTCGGTCCTGGGCGCGCCCGCCACCGCCTATGTGGCCCAATTCGTGGGCGCGGACCGGGGGTTGAAGCGCCTGTCGGTCACGACGGTGGAGCCGGACGACCTGGAGCAGCCGCCGGTCGTGCGGCTCGACGAGCCCGCGGCGGTGGCCGCCGCCCGGCTGCGCGGCGAGGACGCGCGCTGGGCGGTGGTGCTCAACGAGGGCGGCGAACTGCACGGCTGGGTCGCCACCGACGAGCTGTCCCTGGCGGGGGCGGGTTCGGTGGCGGACCTGGCCCGGCGCATGGAGGCGTGGGTGCCGGTCGGGGCGCCGCTCAAGCAGGCGTTCAGCGAGATGCTCCAGTACGACGCGGGCTGGGTCGCCGTGGTGGACGGCGCCCGTTTCCTCGGCGTCCTGACCCCCGCGAAGCTGCACGAGGCGCTGCGCCGCTCGGTGGACGCGGACGCGCTGGGCGTGGAGCGGACCGAGGTCGACTTCGACTCGATCGCGGACGCGTGAGCGCCGTACCACGCCGCCGACGCCAACTCGCCTCAGCATGAGCAAAGTTGGGCCCGCCCGCCCCTTACGTTCCACGGGACGCGTGGTTACCATCCGGTAGCCCTCGTACGGGGCATTCCCGCACCCCACCCCCGCTGGAGCCGCCATGCGCCTCGCACCCGCCGCCGCCGCGCTCGCTCTGCTCGCCGGCACGATCGCCCTCGCCCCCACGGCCACCGCCGCCCAGCCGGCCCCGGCGGCCGCCGCTCCCGTCCCCGTCGTCTTCGTGCACGGCCGCAATGCCGATCCCGGTGTCTGGGGCACCATGAAGGACCGCTTCCAGCAGGCCGGCTACCCCGCGGGCGACCTCTTCGCGTGGGGCTACGACTCCAGCCGCTCGACCAACGAGGTTTTGGCCGGCCAGTTCGCCGCGTACGTCGACTCCGTGCGCGCCCAGACCGGCTCCGCGCAGGTCGACATCGTCGCGCACAGCCAGGGCAGCCTGCCCACCCGCTGGTACGTGAAGTTCGGCGGCGGCACCAACGTGGTGCGGCACTGGGTGTCCCTCGGCGGGCCCAACCACGGGACGAACCTGGCCTGGGCCTGTGCGATCTGGGACCAGGGCTGCCGGGACATGACTCCGAACTCGTACGTGGAGAGCCATCTTGCGAGCGGCAGCGAGACCCCCGGCCCGACGAAGTACGCCACGTTCTGGTCGGACTGCGACGAGTTCATCCTGCCCAACAGCAGTGTCCCGCTGTCCGGCGCGGTCAACACCGACGCCGGCTGCCTCGCCCACAACGATCTCCTGACCGACGCGCCCACCGCTCAGGGAGTACTCAACTTCCTGAAGCGGTAGGCCGGTTGGACGCGGCGTCAGATCAGGTGCTTGGACTTGAGGTAGTTCTTCGCCACGTCCTCGGGCAGCCGGCGCCAGCTGTCGACCTGTTCGTTGAGGGAGGCGAGGTCGGCCGTGGTGAGCACCGTGTTGAGCCGGCCGAGCGCTCCCGTCACGCCCGCGCTGCCGGCCCGTGAGCGGTTGACCACCGGCACGATGTAGTCCGCGTTCTGGAGGTGCTTGTCGTCGGCGAGCAGCACCAGGCCGAACTGTCCGAGCGTGGCGTCCGTCGTGGTGGTCAGGACCATCTGGTCCTGACCGCTCTGGACGGCCTGCTTCGCCGGGGTGGTGCCGACGCCCTTGGGGTCGACGGCCGTCACATCGATCCCGTACACCCTTTTCAACCCCGGTTCGCAATAAGGGCGTTGAACGCATTCGTCGCCCGCCGCGAGCCGGACCGGAAGCCTGGCCGCACCCAGGTCGCTCAGCGTCTTCAGCCGGTGTTCGCGCGCGTAGGACTCGGCGACGGCGAACGCGTTCTGGTCCACCGCCCTGCCCGGGTCCAGGACGGTCAGACCGCGCGGGGTGGCCAGGGCGCGCAGGGCCGTCATCGTGCGGTTCAGGTCGGGCGAGCCGACGGGCTTGGCGTCGGCGCCGTGCGCCTTGGCGTTGAGCCAGTCCGCGAAGGTGGCCGCGTACTCCGCCACGACGTCGATCTGGCCGCTCTCCAGGGCGGGTTCGTAGATCTCCCGGTTGGTGACCGAGAGGATCTTCGTGTGGTAGCCGGCCCTGTCGAGCAGCTGCGCGTACATCTGGGCGAGCAGGTCGCTCTCGGTGAATCCGGCGGAGCCGATCGTCAGGTGCTTGTTGTCGCCGGGCGGCGCGGTGACCGCGCCCTGCTTCTCCAGGCTCGGCCCGGTGGTGCAGGCGGTGAGCACCGTCAGCGCGAGGGCGGCGAGCAGCAGGCGCGGCCTCATCCGAAACCGCCCTTCGCCCACTGCGGCGCGAAGCGCTGGACCAGTTCGAAGACGCCTTCCACGACGAGCGCGAAGGCCGCCACCAGGACGGCCCCGGCGACGACTTGGGGCGTCGAGGCGAGGTTGAACCCGGCGGTGATGATCCGGCCGAGCCCGCCGCCGCCCGCCAGGGCCGCGAGCGTGGCGGTCGCGACCAGCTGGACGGCGGCGATGCGCACCCCGGTGAGGATCAGCGGCAGGGCGAGCGGGAGCTCGACGCGGAACAGGAGCTGGCGCCCGGTCATGCCCATGCCCCGGGCCGCGCGCACCACGTCCCGGTCTACCTCGCGCATGCCGACATAGGCGTTGGTCAGCAGCGGGGGCACGGCGAAGAGGATCAGCGCGATGATGGTCGGCCACTCGCCGTACTTGCCGATCGGGGTCAGCAGGAGCAGGACGAGGACGGCGAAGGTGGGCACCGCGCGGCCGACGTTGGAGATGTTGACGGCGAGGGTGCCGCCCTTGCCGAGGTGGCCGAGGACGAGTGCGACGGGCAATGCGATGAGGCAGCTCAGCAAGAGGCACAGGGCGGTGAGCCACAGGTGCTGGCCGAGCCGGTTCCAGATCCCGTTCTCGCCCGACCAGTGGGCCGCCGAGGTGAGCCACGACCAGGTGTCGGAGAGCGTGTTCATGAGGCCACCGCCCGCGTCCAGGGGGTCAGCAGGCGCTGGATGCCGAGCAGCAGCAGGTCCGCGGCGACGGCGATCACCACGCACAGTACGGAGGCGGTGAGCACCTGGGCCTTGAAGTAGGTGTTCATCCCGGCGTAGATCAGATTGCCGAGTCCGCCGTACCCGACGATCGCGCCGACCGTCACCAGGGAGACCGCGGAGACCGTGGCGATCCGCAGACCGGCCATGGCGGCCGGGACCGCGAGGGGGAGTTCGACCGCCAGGAGCAGACGCACCGGCCCGTACCCCATGCCGCGGGCAGCCTGCCGGGTGTCCTCCGGTACGGCCCGCAGCCCGGCCAGGATGTTCCGCACGAGCAGGGTCAGCGAGTACAGGACAAGACCGGCGATGACGATCGACGCGGAGAGCCCGTACACCGGCAGGAGCAGCGAGAACATGGCGAGCGAGGGAATCGTGTAGAGGATCGTCGTGACGCCGAGCACCGGAGCCGCCGCCCAGCGCCAGCGGCGGGCGGCGACGGCCAGCGGTACGGCGATGACCAGTCCGATCGCCACGGAGACCGCGGTGAGCTGGAGGTGCTGGACGACCGCGTCCCACAGGATCTGGCTACGGCTCGACAGATAGGCGCCGCAGATCCACTCATTGCGCGCGAGGCAGTCGTCGGGGGGCGCGGTCACCCGTTCATTGGAGCCCGCCGCCCCGCCCGGCCGCGCGTCCTGGTGGGCTGTTCGGGGGCAGACGTTGGGACAGCGGGGCGTCAAGGGGGCCCGGCAACGTCGGACGGCCGCCCCTGTGTCCCGGGCCGGCGGGCCCGGTACACCTGGGGGCGGCCCGGACCCGCGCGTCTCACAGCCCGGCGTCGCAGCAGCCGTCGCGGCGCAGCAGCCGGCCCACCTCCAGCCAGTCCTCGGACCTCGCCGCGGGGTGGCGCTCGTGCGGCTGGAACGCGGACACCAGGTCGGCGGTCCGGTACGGGACACCGCCCCTGAGCACGCCCGTGGTGCGCACCAGGGAGTCGAAGTCATGGAACGGGTCGCCGTCGACCAGGGTGAGGTCGGCGAGCTTGCCGTGCTCGACCGTGCCGAGTTCCTTGTCGAGCCCGAAGAGCCGGGCGGGGTGGACGGTCGCGGTGCGGAGCGTCGCGGCCGGTGAGAGGCCGCCGAGGTGCAGGGCGCGCAGTCCCAGATGGAGCGAGAGTCCGACGGGCACGAGCGGCTGGTCCGTGCCGAGGGCGAGCAGGCCGCCGCCGTCGATCACGCGGCGGTACACATCGGTCTCCGTGCGCAGCGTGGCGAGCTGGGCCGCCGTGGGCGCCGTGCCCGCCGACTGCCGTACGGCCGCCGAGTCCCACGGTGGCATCACGGTGGTGACCCGGGGGTCGTCGGCGAGGGCCGGGTCCGCGCCCAGCAGCGGCGCCGAGGTGAACGGCGTCACGATGAGCGCGAAGTTGATGCCGTGCGCCGTGTAGATCTCGATGACGTCCTCGTAGGCGTGCCCGGTCGCGGAGGTCGCGTGGCCGAACTCGGCACGCTGGGTTGCCAGCAGATGGGTCGTCAGGTCCTGTCCGACCTGGACGCCCGGTGAGAGCAAGTGGCTGCCCGAGCGCACGCCGAGCCGTTCGTGGGCGAACCGTGCGGCCTCTGTCATCAGCCAACTGGGCGCCCGCACATAGGTTTTGACGAAGTCCCAGTCGAGGGCGGCACCGCGTTCGAGGGAACGCTTGAGGCCTGCCTCGGTGCGGTGGGCGCGGCCCATGCTGTAGGCGACGCGGGCGCCGTCGAGCAGTTCGCCGGTGGTGAGCAGCCGCGGCCCGGCCAACTGGCCGGTGGCCACGGCCTCGCGGATGCGGGCCTGTTCGTAGGCGAAGCCGCCGAGCGACACGGCGGTGGTGATGCCGTAGGTGAGCTGGCCGACCGTCTGACGGCCGCCGTAGGTGCTCTGCCACGGGTGGGTGTGGGTGTCCCAGAGCCCGGGCAGCACGGTCTGTCCGGAGGCGTCGACAACCCTCTGCGCCCCGCGCCTGCGGTGGGGTTCGACGGCGGCGATACGGCCCGCGCGCACCACGATGTCGACGTCCTCGCGCACCGATTCGCCCGTGCCGTCCCAGAGCCGGCCGGCGTGCACCACCGTGTCGGCGGGCGCCGGCCGGCGCTGGTCGAGCGGTACGCGCACGGTCCGCGCGCCGCCGCCGTCGACGCCGATGAGCCGCAGCCGCGCGCCGGAGAGGTAGAGCAGCGTCCTGGAGTCGCCGGACCAGGACGGGTGGTCGGCCGGCTCGGTGGTGAGGGTGCGCGGCGCGCCCTGAGGGGTGCCGTCGGGTGCGACGGGCAGGACACACAGCGCGGATTCGACGACGACCGCCATCCAGCGCCCGTCGGGCGACCACACGGGGCCGGAGTCGTAGCGGTCGGCAATGGAGACGTGCGGGGCCACGGCGTGCAGACGGTCGGCGCCGGTGGTGGTGTCGACGACCCGGATGACGTTGTAGCCCTCGCGGAACCGCAGGTTGAGCCGGTTGCGGTCGCACAGGGCGAGATGGCGGCCGTCGGGTGACCAGCTGGGCCGTCCCGGCAGCCCGCCGGCGCCGAGCGCCGACACCAGGACGCGGTCGGTACCGCTCGCGAGGTCCCGCACGACGAGCCGCCCCGACATGTCGATCGAGGCGAGCCGCCTGCCGTCGGGCGAGAGCGCCGGATGCACCCGGCCGCCGGTCGCGAGCGCGCTCTCTGTGCCGTCGGCGAGATTGCGGCGGTAGATGCCGAACAGACCGTCCCGGTCGTCGGCGTACAGGAGCGAGCGCCCGTCGCGCGCCCAGACCGGCCCGAGCAGATAGCGCGTGGCCGACGACTGGCGCAGCCGCTCGGGCGGCCTGGATCCCGAAGTGTCCGCGATCCAGAGCGAGTTGAGGGCGGCGAAGGCGATCTTCCGGCCGTCGGGCGACAGCGCGGGCAGATGGATGCCGCGCACCGGACGGACCCGCTCCTCGCCGAGGTCGTACGCCTTGACCTGATAGCGCGGCCGGTCGACGGGGAGCGCTCCCTCGAACGGGATCCGCTCGGGCTCGGCCGGCTCGTCCGGGCGCACCAGGGTGAACGTGCCGTCCACGGTGAGCAGCAGCGCGCCGTCATGCGTCCAGCGCGGGGGCATCGGCGCGATGTCCCCGGCGACGGGGACGGGTTTGCCGTCGACGACCAGGGCACATGAGGCGTTGGGCGCGGGGGTGGTGCGCAGGTAGGCGAGGCGGTGGCCGTCGGGTGCCAGGGCCGGTGTCATGACCTGGGCGTTCTCGGTCTCGGTGTGCTCGATCGTGACCGCGCCCGTGCCCTGGGCGGGGACGGCGGCGACGGTCCTGGCGTCCACGCCGAGCCCGAACGGCGTGGTGACGGCCTTGGCCCGGACGAACAGGATCCGCTTGCCGTCGGGTGACCAGGTCGGGTCGAAGTCCTCGAACGGGCCGTCCTGGAGCGGGCCGTCCTGGCCGGAAAGCCCGGTGAGACGGGTCAACCGGCCGGTGGGCAGGTCGAGTACGTGGATGCGGTAGGGGCTGCCGGCCACCGGGTCGCCGCCGCGCTCGGAGGAGAAGGCGATGCGCGTGCCGTCGGGCGACCAGGCGGGGCCGCGGTCGTCCCACGGGCCTTCGGTGCGTCGGCGCAGCTCGGATCCGTCGGGCCGCATGGTCCAGATGTGGTAGCCGCCGCCCTGGTACGCGCTGAACGCGATGAGCTCCCCGTCGGGGGCGTGCACGGGCCGGGTGGGTTCGAGCCCGGCCGGGGTGAGCGGCTCGGCCTTGCCGCCGGCGCGGGGCAGGGACCACAGGACGTCCTGGATCTCGGCGATCAGGTGGTCCCCCGCGGGTGAGAGGCTCGCGGCTCCGTTGGTGGCGGCCGTGAAGGACAGGGAGAGCCCGGTGCGCGGCGCGGCCAGGGCCGGGGCGGGCACGACGCCGACGGCGGTGACGGCCCCGGCGACGCCCGCGGCGGCGAGGAGTTGGCGGCGGGAGAGGGAGAGGGGAGTGGGGGTGTGGTCACGGTCCATGACAGAGCACGCTGGCGCACCGCGCGGCGCAGGGGCAACACCGCCATTCCCGCCAAACGGGTACGCCCGTCGCCAACCTCCCTGTGGGTCAGTCCTCTTGGGCAGACGCTCCTACGTGGCGGACGGGTCGGTCCTCCCCCGCCGCTCGACGCACCCGCCGAGCGGGGGGAGGTGGCTGCGCTCGGCGGCGCGGCCCTTACTGGGGCTTGAAGGAGCGGATCTGGTAACTGCCCTGGAGGTTGCCGCCCTTGCCGGACTCGGTGGATCCGACGCGTGCGTTGTAGTTGGTCTGGGTGTAGTACTGCACGCGGTGCCCGGTCTTGTTCCACACCGACAGGACCTTCTTGCCCTGCTGGATGAAGGAACAGTTGTCCGCGGTGTTGGCCAGCTTGGACTGCGACCACTGGCAGCGGGTTCCCGAGCCGTTCCAGCCGCTGTAGATGCAGAAGTATCCGGACGTGCAGTTGTAGGCCGCCGCGCGGGCGGGTGCCGCGGGGGCCGCGGTCGCGGTCGGGACGACGCCCAGGGCGGCGACCACGGCTACGGAGGCGACGGCGAACGAGTGGATACGACGCATGGGAAGAACACCTCTTTCTCGTCGGCGGTCCCCCGGTCCGGGCCTCGCGGGCCGGCCGCGGAGGATCGCGTGGGCGCGGGAAGGCCGGGACGAACGGCCCGCCGATGCGGCCGCCGATGGGCCCGCCCCGCGAAAACACCGCCCAGTATTTCGTCGCGCCCGGGCCGCCAGCAGGGCATTTCACGCCGTCCGGGCCGGTGCGGGGGCAGACGGGCGCGCACTCCGGTGGTGCGCCGGTGCCCACTCCGCTCGCCCCGCGACCGTTCGTTGGGGCGGACGGGTGATATCCGGTGCCGTGCACGGCGGGGCGCGTGCGCGGCGCCTCGCGGACATGAAAGGGAGTCCCCCAGAGATCCAATTTGTATGACAATCATTCGAGCCAGAGGAACGCATATGCCTGCCCCAGCTCTTCACGCCCTGACCGCCGTGCCCGCGCTCCGCAGTCCGCGCACGCGCGTCGCCGCCCTCGCGGCGCTCACCGCCGCGGGAACCATCCTGTCGGGCGCGCCCACGGCCTTCGCCGCCCCCGGCGACAACGGCGACGTCAAGATCCACGCGATGGGTACGCAGTTCACGGACCAGCGCAACGAGCCCAAGGTCTGCGGCTTCTACCTGGACGCCTTCAACTTCGACACCGTCCAGAGCGTCACGTATCAGATCAGCACCCAGCCCGCCAGAGCGGGCGGCGCCTCGCTGTCCGGCACCCTCCAACTCGCCACCGGCACCGGCCACTCCGCGCCCCTGACGCTGCCCGACGGGCAGTACAAGCTCGTCTGGAACATCGTCGGCGGCAAGGGCGCGGGCAAGCAGAAGGTCTTCGACGTCGCGTGCAAGACGGCCGCCGGCAGCCGCGTGGCACCGCACGGCGGCGTGCCCGCGGGCGGCGGCGGTCTCGCCGAGACCGCCGGTGTCCCGCAGGCCGGTGCGGTGGCCGGCGTGGGGCTCGTCTCGGTCGCCGGGGTGCTCTACATCCGCCGCCTGCGCCGCCGCCCCGATGGCGCAGCGTAGCGGCGCCCCCCTCACCCGGCGCCGGACGCGCGCCTACCGCCTGACGCGGACGGCCGCGCTGACGCTGTCCCTGGTGGTGGGCGGCGTCTGGTGGGCGCAGGACGACGAGGGCACGGTGCCGGCGGCGGCCGGGCCCCACGACGGCGGGGTTGCGGTGGCGTCCGCCGGCGACAGCCGGGGACCGGCCGCCACACGTTCGCCGGCGCCGGCCGCGCTGCCGCCGTCCCCCGCGGTGTCGCTGACGGTTCCGCACCTCGGCATCGAGGCCCCGGTCGTCCCCCTGGGCCTGGACGCCGAGCGCCGCCTCACCACCCCGCCCGTGGACGACGCCAAGGTCGTGGGCTGGTACCAAGGCGGCCCGTCCCCGGGCGAATCGGGGACGGCCGTCGCCGTCGGGCACCGCGACACCAGGACCGGGCCCGCCGTCTTCGCCGCGCTGCGGACGCTGCGCCCCGGCCGCACGATCGAGGCGCGCCGCGCGGACGGCAGGATCGCCGTGTACACGGTGGACAAGGTCACGACGTACGAGAAGGCGCACTTCCCCGACCAGGAGGTCTACGGATCGACGGGCCGGCCGGAGCTGCGCGTGATCACCTGCGGTGGCCGGTTCAGCACGCAGACGGGGTACGAGAGCAACCTCGTCGTCTTCGCCCATCTCACCCAGGTCCGCGCCTTCCCGAACCACCCGGCCCGTCGGGGCGGCCGGGCCTAGGGCCTGTCCGGCGGGCCTTGTGCGGGACGCGTGGCCCCCAGCGGGACACCAGTAGCGGGACGGCCGAAGTGCCGCATCTTTTCCGGCCACGGCTCTAGGAACCTCAGGTCCGTCTCGCTACCCTCCGCGCATGATTTCCACGGTTGTCTGGGGCACCGGCAATGTCGGGCGTGCGGCGATACGCGCCGTCGAGGCCCATCCCGCGCTGGAACTCTCGGCGGTACTCGTCCACGACCCCGCCAAGGTGGGCCGCGACGCCGCTCAACTCGCAGGTATGGACGGCAGGTCGGGGATCGCCGCGACCGACGACATCGCGGCCGTCCTCGCCTCGGGGCCCCGCGCGGTGGTGTACGCCGCCTCCGGCGACATCCGGCCCGACGAGGCCCTCGCCGACGTCACTCGCGCGATCCGGGCCGGGGCCGTGGTCGTCACCCCCGCCCTGTATCCGCTGTACGACCACCGCAGCGCGCCGCCCGAGTTCCGGGACCCGGTGCTCGCCGCGGTCGCCGCGGGCGGCGGATCGCTGTTCGTCTCGGGCGTGGACCCGGGCTGGGGCAACGACGTCCTGCCCCTGCTGATCAGCGGCCTCGGCTCTACGGTGGACGCGATCCGCTGCCAGGAGGTCTTCGACTACTCCACCTACGACCAGGAGGAGTCGGTCCGCCACCTGATCGGCATGGGACATCCGATGGACTACGCGCCCCTGATGCTCGCACCGTCCATTCCGACCATGGTGTGGGGTGGCCAACTCCGGCTCATGGCAAGGGCATTGGGCGTCGAGCTCGACGACATCCGGGAGACCCTGGAGCGCCGCGCGCTGGACGCCACCGTCGACACCCGCACGATGGGCACCTTCGAGGCGGGCACGCAGGGTGCCGTCCGGTTCGAGGTGCAGGGCATCGTCGAGGGCGAACCACGCATCGTCATCGAGCACATCACCCGCATCCACCCCTCCTGCGCCCCGGACTGGCCGGCGCCGCCCGACGGCGGCGACGGGGCGCACCGCGTCGTGATCGAGGGGCGCCCGCGCATCGAGGTCACCGTCGAGGCGACCGACGAGGGCGAGAACCGCTCGGCGGGCGGCAACGCCACCGCGATGGGCCGTCTGGTGAACGCCATCGACTGGCTGGCCGAGGCGGAGCCCGGGCTCTACGACGCGCTCGACGTCCCACTGCGCCCGGCAGTCGGCAGGCTCGGAAGGAAGCAACGATGATGAGGATCGACATCCCCGAGGGCCAGGAGCCCATCGGGTACGTGTGGGGCGACATGGTCCCCGGCATCGGCATGGCCGCCGCGAACTTCTCCCTGTCCGTGTACGCCCACACCACCCTGGGGCTGCGGGAGTTCGAGGCGGCCCGGCTGCGCATCGCACAGATCAACGGCTGCCAGTTCTGCCTGGACTGGCGCACCGACCGGGACGGCGAGAAGGTCGAGGAGGGCTTCGCCGAGGCGGTCTCCGAGTGGCGCACCACCGACGCCTTCGACGACCGCACCCGGCTCGCCGCCGAGTACGCCGAGCGGTACGCGGTGGACCACCATGGGCTCGACGACGAGTTCTGGGCGCGGATGACCGCGCACTACAGCCAGGTGGAGATCGTGGAGCTGAGCATGAGTCTCGGCTCGTGGCTGGCGTTCGGCCGGCTCAACCACGTGCTCGGCCTCGACTCCGTGTGCGTCCTTCCGACGCACTGAAACGGGGCCGCCCGCTGTCCCGGGCGGCCCCGCGTTCTGCCGTCACCTGAGGTCGACGGCGATGATCTTCTCGATGTTCCGTTCGGCGAGCGCCGTGATGGTGACGAACGGATTCACGCTGGTGTTGCCGGGGATGAGCGAGCCGTCGATCACGTACAGGCCCGGATACCCTTGCAGCCGCCCGTAGTTGTCGGTGGCCTTGTTCAGGACCGCGCCGCCCAGCGGGTGGTAGGTGAGGGTGTCGTTCCAGATCTTGTAGACGCCGAACAGGTCGGTGCGGTAGATGGTCCCCTCGGTGGCGTTGATCTTGTCGAAGATCGTCTTCGCCATGTCGATGGACGCCTGCTTCCAGGCGGTCTGCCAGTCCAGGTCGACCCGGCCGGCCGTGGGGTTCCAGGAGAACGTGCCGCGGTTGGGGTTCTTGGTGATCGACAGGTAGAACGAGGCGTACGTCTCGATGCCGGTGGGCAGCGGTGCCACCTCGGCGAACGCGCCTCCCGCGTTCCAGTTGTCGATGCCGCCGCACGGGATGGACGCCTGGACCTTGCCGGTGGGGTCCCACATGTAGTTGGCCCGGCCGCACATCACATTGCCGTTGTCGCCCCAGCCGCGGCCGATCTCGCCGTTCAGGTTGGGCAGGGCGCCGGTGGCCTTCAGCTTGACGAGGAGTTTGCTGGTGCCGACGCTGCCCGCCGCGAAGAACACCTTGTCCGCCGTGACGGTCTTGGTGGCGGTGACATCGCCGTTGGTGTTGAGCTGCTCGATGACGACGGTGTAGCCGCCGCCGGAGCCCGGCGAGACCGAAGTCACCCGGTGCAGCGGGGAGATGGTGACGCGGCCGGTCGACCTGGCCTGGGCCAGATAGGTCTTCTGGAGGGACTTCTTGCCGTAGTTGTTGCCGTACAGGATCTCGCCCGCCACGGCCGACTTGGGAACCGTCCCGGCGGACTCCTGCTTCATGTAGTCCCAGTCGTACACGTCCGGCACGAACACGAAGGGGAAGCCGGAGCGCTGGGCCTGCTTGCGGCCGACGCGGGCGAACTGGTAGCAGTCCACCGTGTCGAACCAGGCGGGGTCGATGAGCCCCGAGCCGAGCCCGGCGTTGGCGCGCGGATAGTAGGTGTTGTACATCTCGTCGGGGTTGACCGACGGGAGGATGGCGCCGAAGTTCTCGCGCTTGGGTGTGACCGCCATACCGCCGTTGACCAGTGAGCCGCCGCCGACGCCCCGGCCCTGGTAGACGGTGATGCCGCTGAAGTCCTCGGCGTCCAGGATCCCGGTGTAGCGGGGGATGTCCCGGTCGATCGGGATGCCGAAGAAGTTGCTCAGCGGCTGCTTGGTCTTGGTGCGCAGCCAGTACGAGCGGTAGTCCGGCGAGGTCGTGTTGCAGAAGATCTTGCCGTCCGATCCGGGCGTGTCCCAGGCCATGCCCATCTCGACCATCTGCACGTCGACGCCGGCCTGGGCGAGGCGCAGCGCCGCGACCGAACCGCCGTACCCGGTGCCGATCACGAGGGCCGGGACATGTGCGCCGTCGCCGATGGCGGCCGCCCGGGCGCTGGTTCCGGCGAAGGCCGAGGAGCCGTGGCCCACCAGCGCCGCCGCGCCGAGGATAGAACCTGTTCCAGCGATGAATCTCCGCCGCGAAACACCCTGGGAACCCGAATGTTGCATGGTAGTGTCACTCATGTGACATTCCTCACTCTCGATGGAGTGAGAACAGGTTCTACTGGCGCTGGCGTGATAAGTCACTAGATACCTGGAGGTAACTTCTGGCTCGTTACGCGCTCTTGAACGGGGGCGGAGCGGGCCTGCGGTCGACCGGCGTCACCGGCGTACGGATGGCGACCGGGGTGCGGCGCGGCCCGGACCACGGGGCCGGTACGGCATCGATGTCCCGCGCCAGGCGCTGGGCAAGCGCCTCGTAGTTGACCCGCCAGCCCCGGAAGTGCGGCCACGCCTCCTCGGGGCTCCGCTCGGTGGGATAGCCCTGCTCCCGCATCCGGGCCACCCCCGCCAGGAAGTCCTCGTAGGTCAGATCGAGGGGGCCGTCGGGGTGCGGATCGGGGTCGAAGGCGATGCCCTGCGTGTCGGCGATGTCGCGCAGGCAGACGAAGCCCGCGCGCAGCGCCATGCGCACCTCGGACTGGGGGTGGGAGGGATTGAAGGCGAGACGCAGGGCGGCCGCGTCCATCACCGCAAGGAGGGCGATCAGCCAGTTGCGGGTGGCCTTCGGGGAGCGGAAGTGGATGAGTACGGGATAGGTGGTGTGGCTCTCGCCCACCTCGGCGCTCCACCGCTCCCAGTTGCGAAACAGTTCCCCGACGCTGCTGACGACGTCGATCTGGGCGTACCGGGCGAGGATCTCCGGCCCCCAGGGCGGGCTGCCCGCACGGGCCTGGAGCAGGGTCACCTCGGTTTCGCGGCGCTGGTAGGCCGCGTACAGGGTGGGCAGATAGCCGATCTGGAGGCCGATCACGATGGGCCCGGTGGCCGCAGCGCAGAAGTCGATCGCGTTCAGGGAGGCCCGGTTGCCGGCGGCGAAGCCGAGGGTGAACAGCGAGGAGCCGGACTCGGTGAGCGACTCGCGCAGGCCGAGCCCGCTGACCGCCGCCTCCAGCAGCCCGTAGCCGATCATGAAGCAGAACAGCCAGCCCATCAGGGTGATCACGATGGACAGCGGCGCGACGGGCGCGAGCACCCGGTCCTTGGTCTCGGCCCCGCGCGCCAGGTCCGCCACCCGCTGGAAGGGCCACCGCACCCCCTGCTGCACGATCCGGGTGAAGCTGGACCGGGTCGGCCGCGGAATCACCAGGGTGCGCAGCACCGAGGAGAAGATCCCGAGCACGAGGACGGCGCCGAGCACGCCGAACACTGCTCTCACCTGGACTTGTTCCTTTCCCGTACGCCGGACGGACGTTGCCCCCGTCCGGCCACAGGAAGGTTACGACGCGCCGCAGCCGGCGGGCCGCAGGCCTCGTCTCACAGGCCGTGCCGCCGGTGGCCGAGGACCACCTCGGCCACCGCGCGCTCCGACTCGGCGGAGAAGGGCGCTCCGGCGAGCGTCGCCCGACGGGCCTCGACGGCCGCGCGAGTCTCCTCCGCGATCAGGTCGGCGTTGATCGCGGCCCCGGCCCGCACTCCGGCGGCCGCGGCCGCGACGACCTGGTCGGTCGGGCTCGCCACGTTCCCGGCCACCCACACTCCGGGCACCGCGGTGGCACCGGTCGGGTCGGCGGCGATGTGGGCGCCGATGACGGTGCCGCCCATCTCCAGATCGGTGGGCTCGATCCCGAGCGAGGAGAGCACGCCCACCCTGGGCGTCAACTGACCTGCCACCACCAGCACCTGACGGCCAATCAGCGTTCCGTCGACAAGTCGCACGCCCGTCAGACGTCGGTCGCGCGCCGCCAGGCCGACGACCTCCCCGGCGACGACGCGCACGCCCCGGGCAGCCAGCTCCTCATGGCTCCGCTCGTCCAACTCGTCCAGAGTGTGCCGGAAGAGCGTGACGTCGTCGCTCCACTGCCGCCACAGCAGGGCCTGGTGCACGGCGAGCGGGCCGGTGCCGAGCACGCCGATGGCCCGGTCCCGCACCTCCCAGCCGTGGCAGTAGGGACAGTGCAGTACGTCGGTGCCCCACAGCTCCGCGAGCCCCGGGAGATCGGGGAGTTCATCGACGAGGCCGGTGGTGACCAGGAGCCTGCGGGCCCGTACTTCGGTGGCGTCGGCGAGGGTGACGCGGAAGGCCTCGCCCTCGCGCTGGGCGGCGACGGCAGTGCCGGCCCTCAACTCGACGCCGTAGCCGAGCACTTCGGCCCTGCCCGCGGCAAGGAGCTCGCCGGGCGGGGTGCCCTCGTGGCCCAGGTATGCGTGGACCGCGGCGGCCGGGGCGTTGCGCGGCTCCCCCGCGTCGATCACCAGGACCGAACGCCGGGCCCGGCCCAGGGTGAGCGCGCCGCTCAGCCCCGCGGCACCGCCGCCGATCACCACGGCGTCGTGGATCCCCGGCAGGTCGCCTTCGGGAGTGCTGTTCATGGTGTGTTCCGTTCGCTCGCTCATGTGCGACACCTCCAATGCCGCGATGCTGCGCCCGGTGCTGCCCGATTGACAAAACTTCTTGCTGTTATGGCAAATAGGAGCAGGGCTCAGGACCCCGCACGGCTTAGCCGACGCGAGCGAGCGGCCGGTGGAGTCCCTCTCCCGGTACGGGGCGCAGGGCGAGCGCATACATGACATGTGCGGGCGCAGCCCGGCGAAGGCTGAGCGGGGCGGGGCCGCGAGCACGCCACGCGCGGGTCAGGGGCGGCGGCGGGGCTTGCCGCGCTTGGCGGCGTTCTTCGGGGCGCCGGAGCCACCGCGCGCGTTCTTGCCCTGGGCCTTGGCGGGCTTGCCACCCGTCTTGCCACCCGTCCTGCCCGCGGCGGGCTTGCGCGGGGTGCCGCCCTTGTCGGCGCGCTTCTGCTTCGGCTGGGGCGGGGTGGGCGTGCGGCCGCGGGTGCTGTTCACGGTGCGGCCGCGGACGATCCCGATGAACTCCTCCACCAGGTCCGGAGTGACCTCCGCCTCCGGCCACGACAGGGCGACGCGCGACTCGGGCACGCCCGTGATCGTCCGGTAGGTGAGGTCCTTGCGGTGGTAGAGGCGAGCCAGCGACTGCGGCACGACGAGCAGGCCCACCCCGGCGGCGACCAGCTCGACGGCGTCCTCGGTGGTGGCGGGACGCTCGAAGGCGGGCAGGCCCGGGGGGCGTTCCCAGTCCAGGGTGTCGTCGAGGGGGTGCAGCACGATCTCGTCGGCCAGCTCGTCCGCGGACACCTCCTCGACGGCGGCGACGAGGTGGTCCTTGGGGACCACGACGACCGACGTCTCGGTGTAGAGGGGGATCGCGCTGAGATCCGTGCGGTCGATCGGCAGCCGTACGAATCCGGCGTCCGCTCCCCGGCCGCGCAGTACGTCGGGTGCCTCGGCGGCGGAGACCGTGCTGAGGGTCAGGGGGACGTCCGGCAGCCGCTCGTTCCAGATCCGCACCCACTTGCTCGGCGTCACACCAGGAACATAGGCGAGCCGGAACGATGGGGGTTCTTCGGAGCCTGTCACTCCGCCAGGTTACCGGTCGTGGTCAGCGCTATCGCACACGCTCGCTACTCTTGGGACCATGACGTCGCACCAGACCACCCAGACGATGAAGCCCGCGACCGCGGCGAAGAAGCTGGGTGTGTACCTAGAGGCCACCCCCGCAGAGTTCCAGGAGGGTGTCGTCTCGCGCAGTGAGCTGAACGCCCTCCAGGCCGACCCGCCCCAGTGGCTCCAGGACCTGCGACGCACCGGTCCGCACCCCCGGCCGGTGGTCGCGGCGAAGCTCGGCGTCTCCATCGCGGGCCTCGCCCGTGGCGGAGTCACCGAGGCCCTCACCACGGAGCAGATCGACGCCCTGAAGCAGGACAACCCCGAGTGGCTGCAGAAGGAGCGCGCCACCCAGGCCGAGGTCCGCAAGGAGTCGGTCCGCATCAAGGAGAAGAACAAGGAGAAGGAAGCGCGGCAGGCCGAGGGCCCCCGCTCCTGAACCACCCGGCGTCCGCGACGCCGCCAGTTCGTCCACAGTGCCGCCGACCGGAAGCCAGGCTTCCGGTCGGCGGCACTGTGCTTAGCGGCCCGTGAAAGGCCCGGCACACGTGCGCCGCCCGTCACCACCGACCCGCCTCAACCGAGTTTCCTCAGTTGAAACTGGACAGTCTGGACTGAAGAACTTACGGTGGCGGAATGGAAGACACCACCGACGGCATCTCCGCGTCCGCCGTCCGTGCGGCGCGTGACCTGCGGGTGGCGTTCAGCCGGCTGCGGCGACGGCTGCGGGAGGTCGCGGACACGACGGACCTCACGCCCTCGCAGGTGTCCGCGCTGGCGCTCATCGAGAAGGGCGGGGCCGCGTCCGCCAGCGCGCTCGCGGCCACCGAGGGCGTACGCCCCCAGTCGATGGCCGCCACCCTCGCCGCACTCGACCAGCAGGGCCTCATCCAGCGCAGTCAGGATCCGCGGGACGGCCGCCGCCAGCTGGTCACCCTCACCGAGGCGGGCCGCGAGCGTGCCGAGGGCAACCGGCAGGCCCGCGCCGAATGGCTCACCCAGGCCTTCCAGGACCGCTACACCGAGGAGGAGCGCACCACCATCGCCGAGGCGATGGCCCTCCTCGCCCGGCTGGGCGAGCCGTGAGTGCGGACGCCGGCGGACCGCCGGTCCCCGGTGTTTTCCACGATCAGCCACGTCACGTCAACGTGCCCTGAATAAACGGCAGTTGAGCGATGCACGTGCGCGCTCAGAGTTTTAGAGTTCACGAAAGGCACCACCATGGCTCTCACCACGCTCGACCAGAACACGGCGCTCGTCGTCATCGACCTTCAGCGGGGCATCGTGGCCGCGCCCACCGAGCCGCACTCCTCCGCCGATGTCGTGGCCCGCTCGGCCGAACTGGCCGACGCCTTCCGCTCGCACGGGCTCCCCGTCGTCCTGGTCCGCGTCTCGTTCGCGCCGGACGGAGCGGACGCCCCCCAGGGTCGTACGGAGGCCGCCGGACGCGGCGCGCAGCAGCCGCCGCAGGGCTGGGACGTCATCGTCGACGAGTTGGCCGGGCACCCCGAGGACATCACTGTCACCAAGCGCAACTGGGGCGCGTTCCACGGCACCGATCTGGACCTTCAGCTGCGCCGGCGGGGCGTCACCCAGATCGTGCTGACCGGCGTGGCCACCAGCATCGGCGTCGAGTCGACCGCCCGTGCCGCGTACGAGCACGGCTACCACGTCACCCTGGCCACCGACGCCATGACGGACCTGAACGCGGAGGCGCACCGCAACAGCATCGAGCGGATCTTCCCGCGCCTCGGTGAATCCGGCACGACCGCGGAGATCGGCGAGCTCCTGGCCAAGACCCGCACCGCCTGAGGTCCGCAGTGCGGGGAGGGGCGCCCGCGAGCGCCTGCCTCCTCGGACGGCGAGGAATTCGGCGGACGGCGAGGAATTCGGCCGAACCAGCCACGCGGTACGTCCTGTTGGCGGTGGACAACCACACCATGGAGCGCACTGGTTCGATCGAGCACTGCGAGGCGACCCCCACGCGGCACCCGGCGCGCTCCTCGCCGGCCACCGCGGTCACTGCGCACATCGGATGGGCGAGGCGATCGAGGAACCCCATCCCTGCCGGTCACAGCGCCCAACTCCGCACCTCGTCGCCCACGGGCCGCGAACAGCCGGCCACACGAGCACCCCGCGGTGGGCCCCGAGTCGGCCGATCGGCCGAAAAGAGCGACTCCGCCGGACACGCGGTGTGTAGCGCCGGGAGCCAGGGGCACCCGGGCGTTGCGTGGACGCGACGCCGTGCGCCAAGGGCGGCCGCAGTCCGCATCCGCACCCATCGTCCATACGAAGGGACCGCTCCACCATGGCCAACATCTGGGCCTACCCCGAGGCAGCCGCGTACCAGCCGGGCACCGACCTCACCGGCTACAAGGTCGAAGCGACCGACGGAAGCATCGGCAAGGTCGACAAGTACTCGGAGGAGGTCAGCTCCTCGTACATCGTCGTCGACACCGGCCCGTGGATCTTCGGCAAGTCCGTCCTGCTGCCGGCCGGAGTCCTCACGCGCATCGACCCGGCCGAGAAGAAGATCTACGTCGCGTGCGCCAAGGAACAGATCAAGAACTCCCCCGAGTTCGACAAGGAGAAGCACCTCGGGGACCCGACCTATCACGAGCAGGTCGGCGGCTACTACGGACGCCCGCACAGCTGACGCTCCCCCGTTCCCACGATGCCCGGCCGCCAACCGCGCCCGGGCATCGGCGCGTTGGCGCGTTGAGCCGCGCGGCGGCACAGGGGTCAGGGCTCGGCGAGCCACTCTTCGAGTACGGCCTCCCGCTCGCGTGAGCGCAGCAGGGCGGTCTCGCTCCGGACCTCCCACCACCGGCTCAGCGCCGCGGGCGAGGAGGCGCCGGCGACGAAGCGGCTGAGCAGCTCGTGCGAGAGGTCGACCTCCCGTCGGGTGTACGCGCTCGCCGCGCCGGACTGCACGACCACCTCGACATCGGCACCGCCCCGGGTCCCGATCAGCACCGTCATCTCCTCGGGGCTTGCGGGCACCCACAGATCGAGCGCCGCCGCGGCCACGGTCGCCGCGCGGCCGGCCCACCGCAGGGCCGCCGAACGGGCGGGCGCACCGAGCACCTTCAGGGCGGTCACCTCGCTCCAGGGCCACTCCCCCGCCGTCGCACCGGTCACCCGCAGCGTGTCGGGGGCGAGCAGCACCTCGGACGTCGCTGTCGCACCGGGCGTGCCCAGGTGGACGTTCTCCGCGTCGATCCAGAAGAGACCGACCATGCAGCCCGCCTTCTGCGGGGCCGGTGGCACGGGTGCCGGTTCCAAGGCGAACTCCATGGGGCGGTGGGGACGATCCGGCGACTCTAGATCACTCGCGGAAATCGTTCGAACGGCACCGATGGGTTTCGGGCACCGGCCATGCCCACCGTGGCCGCGGTGCCGCCGCGCCCGCATCCGGTTCCGAGCGTCACCCCGCATTCCGGGCTGCCCCGCGGTCCCGAGGGGCTACTCGGTCCCGAGGGGCTACTCGGTCCCGCGGGGCAGCCCGGTTCAGTGCGGCCCGCCCGGTTCAGTGCGGCCCGTCCGGTTCACGGGGCCGTTCGGCCTCCGGTGCTCCGCCCGTCGCATGTGTTCCCTCGGGCAGGGGCGCGGGCGCCTCCGTGATGTCGAGGAACACCTGGTCCGCCTCCGGCCACTCCTTGACCACGGCCGCCTTGATCCGTTCCGAGACCAGCTCCAGGCGCTCGCTTTCGAGCCCGGGTCGCAGGTCGATCCGGGCCGCGACGAGCGTCGAGTCCAGGCCGAGCCGCATCGTCAGAAGACTGGCCACGTTGTCGATCTCCGGCTGCCGGTCGAGCAACGCCCTGATGTCCCGGCGCAGTTCGGGGTCGACCGCCTCGCCGATGAGTTGCGCACGGGCGTCCTTGCCGAGCCGGAACGCCACGTACACCAGGAGCAGTCCGATGGCGAGCGAGGCCGAGGCCTCCCAGACGCCCTGGCCCGTGACCATGTGCAGGGTCATGCCCCCGGCGGCGAGCAGTACGCCGAGCACCGCGGTGCCGTCCTCCGCGATGACGGTACGCAGGGCCGGGTCGCCGCCGATTCCACCGCTCTGGCCGCGCACCTGGTACAGGGCGCGCGCCAGTGAGCCGCCTTCGGCCAGGAGCGCCACACCGAGGACGACGAGGCCCGCGATGTACCCGCCGGTGGACTCCTGCTCCTGCGAGCGCAGCGCCTCGATCCCCTGGAGGAAGGAGAAGCAGCCGCCCATGACGAAGATGCCGACGGCGGCGAGCAAGGACCAGAAGTAGCGCTCCTTGCCGTAGCCGAAGGGGTGCTGCTCATCGGCCGGGCGCCGGCTGCGGCGCAGGGCGGCCAGCAGGAAGACCTCGTTCAGGCTGTCGGCCACCGAGTGCGCCGCCTCGGACAGCAGCGCGGGCGAGCCCGCGAAGAGTCCGGCCGCGGCCTTGGCCGCTGCGATCAGCAGGTTGGCGCCCAGCGCCACAAGGACGGTCAGGCGGGTCTTGCGGTCCTTCTGGTCCGGCTCAGCCGCCTTGTCGGCACTCTTGTCTGCCTTGTCTGTGCTCATTCACCATGTCCCTGTAGCAGCACGGTATGTGATTAACCGTCAGTTGATGCTCTTGTGTGCCGAAGGCGTGCCCCTTGCGGGCGGAGGGACGCCTTGCGGGCGGAGGGCGTCATGGAGCGCTCTCCGCCCGCAAGGCGGCTCGTGGCCGGTCACCGACGGCTATCGCCCCGGGACCCCGCGTAGGAGCGGCGCTTGCGCGCGGCCGAGGCCTCTTCCGGGTCGTCCTCGGCTTCCCCTTCCGGCTCGTCCTCGTACTCCGCCTCCGGTTCCTCCTCGTCCTCGTACTCGCCCTCGAAGTCGCCCTCCGCCTCGTCCTCGTACCCCTCTTCGGGGTCCGCCTCGGGGTCGGCCTCGCCCTGATCCACTTCCTGCTCGGGATCCCGGCCCTCTTCGGGCTCGACCCCGTCCGCCACCTCGTCCTCGTCCTCGTCCTCGTCCCGCTCGAAGTCCTGGTCCTGCTCCTGGACCTCGTCCGCGGGTTCGTCCTGGTCGTCCTGGTGCTCGGACTGCTCCGCCTCCCGCTGCTCCTCCTCCTCGGCCACGGCGTCGTCGTGGCTGACCACCACCTCACCGTCCCTGATCTCGCCGCGCCAGCCTCCCTCGGCCTCGCCGCGCAACGCGATGTGGCGTGCGAAGTTCTTGAGATCGAGGCGGGCCCGGCGGCCCTGGGCGCGCCAGATGTTGCCGGTCTTCTCGAAGAGCCCCTTGGAGTAGTACTCCATGACCAGCAGGACACGGGTGATGTTCTCGCCGAGCGGGTGGAAGGTGACGACGCCCTTGACGCTGCCCTTGGCGCCCTCGGAGGTCCACGCGATACGCGCGTCCGGCACCTGCTCGGTGGTGTGCGCCTTCCAACTGCGGCTGGACCAGAAGACCTTGACCTTCCAGTCCGACGTGGTGTCGTCGGCGACGGTCGCGCTCTTCACGCCCTTGGCGAAGGTGGCGAACGACTGGAACTGGGTCCACTGGTCGTAGGCCTCGCGGACGGGCACGCCCACGTCGATGGACTCCATGATGACGGTCGGCTTGCGCCCACCGCCGCCCTTCTTGCGCTTGCCGCCGAGGTTCTTGAACATTTCCTTGGCGTTGTCCTTGAGGTGCGAGGCCCCCAGTTCGACGGCTGTGCGCACCGGGCCCTTGCCCTCGGCGATCTTGCGCCCACCGTCGAGTGCCAGCTTGGCGAAGCCGGGACTGTTGCCCTCGGCTATGTCGTTGAGCTTGCCGGTGGTCTCGCCGAGCTTGTGGCCCACACCCGTCAGGAGCCGCTCGCCCTGGGCGAGCAGATAGCTCTGGAGCTCCGACTTCAGGTGATCGACCGCGGGGCTGTCCTTGAGCGGGTTCTTCGACTCAGCCACGGTCCTCACCACCCTGACCGCCGCGCCGGCTCGCCGTCTTCTTCGCCGGCGCCCGCTTGGCCGTACGCTGCACGGACTTGGTGGCCTTCTTGGCCGAACTCGCCCGGGAAGATGCGGACTTGGCGGCGGTGCGCCCGGTCGATCGGCGCGCGCTCGACGCACCCTTGTCGGAATCGGAGTCGGAGGCCCTGGCAGAGCTCCGGCTCGGACTCCGGCCGGCGGACTTGCCCGACCCCGCGCCCGGCCTCCGGCCCGAGTCGCCGGAGGAGGAGCGGGACGACGGCTTCGACGACGACTTGGCGGGTCGCTCGCCCTCCTCCTCGCCGTCCTCCGGCTCCTCTTCCAGCTCCTCTTCCGGCGCCTCGTCCCGGCCCGAGCCCGTCACGTCCGGCACGACACCCGATATGCGGTCCTGTACACCCAGCGTGCGGTCGTGCAGCCGGTCGGCCAGTCCCTCGATCTGCCGATTGACCAGCGCGCCCGTGGCCGCCTTGCCCACCCCGCGCAGATCGTGGCGGAGCTGGTCGCCGATCTCCTTGAACTGCGGGTTGCCGGCCAACTGGGCCGCCGCGAAGTCCGCGATCGCACGTGGGCTCAGCTGTAGTCGCTTGCCCATGACCAGTGTTCCGATGCCGAACGCGAGCTTGGCCTTCTTGGTGCGTCCGAGCAGATAGCCCGCGCCTACCGCGAGCCCCAATCCCAGCCGGTTGTTCATATCAGACCTGTCCTCTTCTCGTCCGTCTCGCGAGGGGGAGCCTGTGGAGGCCTCATCACACCGGGTAGCCAACATGGCCAGAGCCAAACCCCGCACCGCTTCCCCCGCAACGCGCCCGGGGCTCAGGGCGCCGCGGTGTGCGGATCGCAACCGGCTGGGGTGCGCCACGGGCACCCGGGCGGAGATCGGTCTGACGCTCCATCAACTACGGTCCGGAACAGGGCGGATGAGGGAGGGAACGGCTCCTTCCGCCACGCGGGCCCCGGCCCTCCTCAGGAGAGCTCCCGCAGCGCTTGACCGAGGGCCTCCACTCCGTCGGTGAGCACAGCCACGGGAGTCGCCGCGTAGCCGAGCACGAGCCCCGGCGGCCCGGGAAGCTGTCGATGCCACGACAGCGGATGGCACTTCACTCCGCGGCCGAGCGCAGCGGCGGCGAGCACGGTGTCGGGTACGTCCGCTTCGTACGTGACGGTCAGGTGCAGCCCGGCCGCCGCGCCACGCACCACGGCACCCGGCAGGTGCTCGACGACGGCTTTGATCATCGCGTCCCGGCGCCGCCGGTGACGGACGCGCAGCAGCCGCAGCTGGCGTTCGAGGTCACCGGACGCCATCAGGCGAGCCAGCACCAGTTGAGGCAGTACGGCGTTGCCCAGGTCGGTGAAGCGCTTGAGGTCGATCAGGGCGTCCCGATGGCGGCGTGGCGGTATGACCCAGCCGATGCGCAGCGCCGGCGCGAGCAGTTTGGACACGCTGCCCAGGTAGCACCCGTGGTCGGCGAGCAGAGTGCGCAGCGCCGGGACCGGGGGACGGTCGTAGCGGTGCTCCGCGTCGTAGTCGTCCTCCAGGATGAGGCCGCCGTCCCGGGCCCAGCGCAGGAGTTCGCGACGGCGCTCGCCGCTCATGACAACACCGGTGGGGAACTGGTGCGCGGGCGTGAGCAGCACCGCGCGGGCGCCGGTGGCCCGCAGCGCCGCCACCCGCACGCCGTCCTCGTCGAGTGGAACCGGCGGGGTGGCCAGGTTTCCGTGCCGCAGGTGCTGGCGTATGCCGAGGGACCCGGGGTCCTCCACCGCGACCGCGTCGATGCCGTCCGCCCGCAGCACCGGGGCCAGCAGGGAGAGGGCCTGGGACGTGCCCGCCAGGACCACCACCTCGTCCGGATCGGCGCGAATGCCGCGGGTACGCGCCAGCCAATCCGTGATGGCGCGGCGCAACTGCGGGGTGCCGCGCGGGTCCCCGTAGCCGAGGGTGTCGGCCGGCAACCCGGTGAGTACGGCTCGCTCCGCCTTGAGCCAGGCGGCCCGGGGGAACGCGGTCAGGTCGGGACGACCGGGAGTGAGGTCGACGCGGGCAGGGGCGGCCCGCAGCAGGTCGAAGACATCGACGCCCGGAGCCCCGTCGAACAGCGTGCCCGCAGCCGGCGGATGCGGCGGCGCCGCCGGACGCGGCGGCTCGTTCCTGAGGACCTCCACTGTCGAGTTCCTTAGGACCTCCACGGTCGGGTTCCTGGGGAGCCCCACGCTCGGAGCGGCGGGCACCGCGACCACCGACGTCCCCCCGCGTCGGCGCCCTTCGAGGTGCCCGTCCTCCGTCAGCCGCCGGTACGCCTCGACTATCACCCCGCGCGACACCCGCAGTTCGGCGGCGAGCACCCGGGTCGCGGGCAGACTGCTGCCCACCGTCAGCCGGCCGTCGGCCATCGCCTCGCGCAGCCGCTCGGCCAGCCAGTCCGCCTTGCCCCCGACGGGCGCGTCCCCGATGTCGAGCAGCAGGAAGTCCGAGCCTCGGACCACGGTGTTCCCCCTGCCCGCCGCCGTCGTGGGCGTCATGTCCCCGGCGCTCGGCCCACTCACTTCTCGTCTCCTCCCCTCCTCGGCCCGATGGTGGGCCGGCCCGCACCCTCACGCCATCGCGAGCCGCACGCCCAGGGCCACGAATCCGAAGGCGAACACCCGCCTGATACCGGTCATCACCCGCGGCCTGGACAGCACATGGCCGCGGACGGCCACCGCGCACATTCCGTACGCGACGAAGACGGCGAAGGTGAGCACCATGAAAACGGCGCTGAGCTGGAGCATCAAGCCCAGGGAGCCCGGTTTGCCGGCGGGCACGAACTGCGGCAGGAACGCTACGAAGAACATCGTGAGTTTCGGGTTGAGCACGTTGATCAGCACACCGGAACCGATCACCCGCAGGGCCGGCCGCGGCCCGCCCTCCCGCTCCACCGTCAGCGCCTCCTTGTCCCGCAGCATGGACCACGCCATGAACAGCAGGTATCCGACACCGAGGTACTTCACCGTCGCGTAGGCGGCGGCACTGGTGTGCAGCAGGGCGGAAAGCCCTGTGATCGTCGCTGCCAGGTGCGGCACGATGCCGAGTGTGCAGCCGAACGCCGCGACCACGCTCGCCCGGCGGCCGTGGGACAGGCCGGCTGCAAGGGTGTACACCACGCCCGTCCCTGGTGTGATCACCACGACGAGCGTGGTCAACAAGAATGCGATGCTCAAAGCGGCCTCCGTACGATCGGTTCCCTCGCACCCTGCCGCGTTGATGGTCCGGGCCGACAGGGCCAAAGCCGCCCCGGCCCACTGGTCCATAACGCCGTCTCCCGC
Source organism: Streptomyces sp. CB01201 (assembly GCF_002803085.1). Taxonomy (GTDB): domain Bacteria; phylum Actinomycetota; class Actinomycetes; order Streptomycetales; family Streptomycetaceae; genus Streptomyces; species Streptomyces hundungensis. The sequence goes on from NZ_NNBJ01000008.1 coordinate 319,881, forward strand.
CGTCCGCGGGTCGCACAGCGCCGGCGGACTGGTCCGCGGCTCAGTCGCGTCGGCTCAGCCGGGCCGAGAGGTGATGCTGCAACGGCCGGCCGACCGCGGCGAGGTCGTGCACGAAGGTCAGGGTGTCCTCGGCGGTCAGCTCGTAGCGGCGGCGGGTGGCGTCGACCTGCTTCGCGGTGGGGGCGAGGGCCACCTCCTGGGTGGCGAGGTCGACCGTCCTGCCGCTCGCGGTACCGACCGCGATCTCCGCGATGCCGGTGGGCTGGGTGATCAGGGCCTCGATCCGGCCGTCGGCCTGCATCCGCCACCATCCGCTCTCGCGCGCCGACGGGCGCAGCGGGGCGCCCTCGGCGTCGAGCAGCCAGGCCCGGGCCTCGTACCGCAGGAAGGGCCGGCCGTCATGGCTGAAGGTGACTTCCTGCGCGTACGCGAAGTCCCCGTCGATCGTGGGGTATTCCCCCTCGCCCCGGCCGTGCCAGGTGCCGAGGAGGCCGAGCACGGGCGCGAGCAGCGCGTGCGGGGCCGGCGTCCCGTCCGGGCGGATGCTGTCCGGGTAGGGGTACTCCGGTGCGGCGTCGAACACGATGTGCGCTCCTGGGATCGGTACTGATTGCCAGGGGGAAGCCTAGGGTGTCGATCCTCCTCAGGTGCCTGTTGACCATGGAGAACTCCTCCTCGGGGAGGGCACGGCCGACCGGCGTGGTGGATGTGCGGCGCAGGGACGGCCGCTAGCGTCGGAGACGAGCGCGAACGGCGGGGAATGACGGGGAAAGGTGCACACGGTGGGTGTTCGAGCTATGGGCGTACGAGCTGTGGGTGTACGAGCTGTGGGCGTACGGACGGCGGCCCGGACCGCGGTGATCGGGTTGGCGCTGGCGTTGACCGCAGGTGCGGCCGGGGCGGCCCCCGCATCGGCGGCGGGTCCCGGGCGGCTCGACGGGGTGTGGCGGATGGACGGCTACGGCACCCTGGTGACGGTCGCGAACGGCAGGTTCACGACATATGACACCACCCGCGTCAGCTGCCTGCCCGGCGCGGTCACGGCCCAGCAGGTGGGCCGCCCCGGAGCGGGCGGGGCGACCCGATACGGCGAGGGGCCCGTCGCTTCGATGACCTTCACGCCCGAGGGCCGGGAGCACGCGGTGCTCGCGCTCGACGACGCGGCCGGTGTCCGCCATCTGAAACGGCTGTCCGCGCTGCCCGAGCGGTGTCGGAAGCCCGCGGCCGAGGGACCGCTCGCCGTGTTCGACCGGTTCTGGGCGACCTTCGCGGAGAACTATCCGTTCTTCGCCGCGAAGGGCATCGACTGGCAGGCGGCCAGGGACCGTTACCGTCCGCTCGTCACGCCGGACACGACCGATGCCCGGCTCCAGGAGATCCTCACCGACATGATCCGTCCGCTCCACGACGCCCACACGGCGCTCGTCCACCAGGGCAGGACCGTCTACTTCGGCCTGCGGCCCGGCACCCGGGTGCCGACGGCGGACCTGCGCACCCGCGCCGCGGCGAACGCCGCCCGCCAACTCGTGTCCCCGGCGCGGACCTTCGCGCAGGGCAAACTGGTGGTGGGCGAACTACCGCACGGGATCGGCTATTTGAGGATCGACTCCTTCGACGGGTACGTGGAGAGCGACAGCTTCCAGGACCAGGTGGCCGAACTCGACCGCGCCTTGGACGCGTTGCTTCCCCGCGACGCGAGGCGGGGCGCCGATCCGTTGCGCGGCCTGGTGATCGACGTCCGGCTCAACGGCGGCGGATCCGACGCGCTGGGGCTGCGGATCGCCTCGCGCCTCACCGACCGGGCCTACACGGCGTACCGCAAGGTGGCCCGCAACGACCCCGACGACCCGGCCCGCTTCACCCGGCCCCAGCCGATCGTGGTCCACCCGGCGGCGGCCCCGCGCTGGACCGGTCCGGTCGCACTGCTCACCAGCGGCAGCTCGGTCAGCGCGGCGGAGACGTTCACGCAGGCGCTCATGGGCCGCGATCCCGGGGTGACACGGATCGGCGAGAACACCCAGGGGGTGTTCTCCGACGTGATGTTCCGGCCACTGGCCAAGGACTGGGCGGTGATCCTGCCCAACGAGAAGTATCTCGATGAGCACGGCCGCACCTTCGACGGCTCCGGCATCCCGCCCCGGCTGCACACTCCCGTCTTCACCGAGGACGACCTCACCCACGGGCGCGACTCCGCGTTGACCCTGGCCCGGCAGGTGCTCTCCGCGTCGTGACGTGCCGCGCCTCACCTCCAGGGGGCGTTGGCGAGGGCGTCGAGCCAGGCGACGAGCTCGGCGGTCTCGGGGGCGGTCAGTTCCCTGCGGATCGCGATGGCTCGCTTGGCGTGGTCGCGTGCGGCATCCGGGTCGTCCTCGGCGAGAGCGTGGGCCAGGCCTTGGTGGGCGCGGACGATCTGCGGACTGCTGTCGATGGCACGGGCGATGTTCAGCGCCCGCTGATGGCGACGGCGGGAAGCCCTGTGACGGCCCGTAGCCCGGTACGTATCACCAAGGTCGTTGAGGATCTCACTCTCGGCCCGTCGGTCGCCCGTCCGACGGCTCAGCGAGAGGGCTCGTGCGTGGTGGCGGACGGCCTCACCGAACCGTCCCAGCTGCCGGTAGCCGGTGCCGATGTTCGTGAGGGTCAAGGCTTCGCCCCACGGATCACCGAGGCCCCGGTAGCGATCCAGGGCCCGGCGGTGGTGGTCGAGGGCCTCGGCCGTCCGCCCCAGTCGGGCGTACACGGCACCGAGGCTCGTCAGGCTCAGGGCCTCCCCCCAGGGAGCGTCCAGGTCGGCATAGAGGGCCAAAGCCTGCTGATGAAGGTCGATGGCCTCCTCGTTCTCCCCCATTGCCCCTTGTGCGATACCGAAGTTGGTGAGGAGGACGGCCTCGCCCCACGGGTCGCCGATCTCGCGGCACAGGGCCAGGGCCTCCAGACCGCGGCTGAAGGCGTCCTCATGCCGACCCGCGTACCAGCAGGCGATGGCGAGGCTGGTGAGGATCTCGGCACGGGCCGGACGACGGTCGAGGCTCTCGGCGGCAACCAGGGCGAGTTCATGGGTATCGACCCAGTCCAGGGTGCGGCCCCGGATGTCGAAGAAGTGCTGGAGGACGTGGGCATATCGCCAGACATGCTCAGCGCGGCCCCGGGCAGCGGCGCTGGTGATCAGCGCCACGAGATTCGCGTGCTCGGCCTCGTACCAGTCCAGGGCAGAGTCTCGGACCCTCACATCCGGCACGTCGACGGGCGGCCGGTCGATGTCGAACGCGAGCAGCCGCTGTCCCGGCGCCACCACACGGCGGGCGTCGAGCGCGGTGGAGAGGTAGTAGTCGAGGAGCCGGAGTTCCGCCTCGTCCTGCCGCGCGGGTGGTTCGGTCTCGCGCAGTACCTCCTGCGTGTGCCGTCGCACCAGGTCGTGCAGTTGGTAGCGGTGGGGCACGTACTGTTCCAGCAGGTGCACGTCGACGAGTTCCTCCAGCCCCTGCCGCGCCGTCGCCTCGTCCGTGCCGGCCAGCGCGGCGGCCGCGTACGCGTCGAGATCCGCACCGGGATGCAGCCCGAGGAGCCGGAACAGCCGTTGGAGGTCGGGGCCCAAGCGCGCGTAGGAGAGGGCGAAGGCCGTCCTGACCGCGTGCCCGTTGCCGCTGCCGCCGGTCCGGCGTGAGCCCACGCGCAGCTCGGTGACGAGATCGTCCGCCGTCCACGCGGGCCGGTGTGCCAGGCGGGCCGCGGCCATCCGGATGGCCAACGGCAGGTATCCGCACAGCTTGGCGATCTCGGCGACTGCGCCGGGCGCGTCGCCGACCCGGCTGCGACCGGCGATCCGGATCACCAGCGCACACGCGTCCGCCTCCGTCAGCACATCGAGCGACAGCGGGACGGCACCCTCCAGGGCAAGGAGGCGGCGCCGCGAGGTCACCAGCACCGCGCACGAGGCGGAACCGGGCATCAGCTGCCGCACCTGCTCGGCGTCGGCCGCGTTGTCCAGAACCACCAGCGCCCGCCGGCCCGACAACGTCGTGCGCCACAGGGCCGACCGTTCCGGCAAGGAGTGCGGAATACGCGCGCCGTCGACACCTGCCATGCGCAGCAACTCCTCCAGAGCCGCTTTCGGTGCCGTCGGTGCGTGCCCGGGGGTGAAGCCGTGCAGGTCGCAGTAGAACTGCCCGTCCGGGAACCTGTCGGCCACGAGATGGGCTGCGTGCACCGCCAGCGACGTCTTGCCGACGCCCGCCATGCCGTCGATCGCCGACACCACGACCGCGCTCATACCGCCACCGAGGAGGTCCGCGAGCCGGGTCACCTCGTCGGTGCGCCCGATGAAGTCCGGTATGTCGTACGGCAGATACTGTCCTGATGCTCCCTCCGGCACGTCGGCCGAGGCCGTGGCGAGGAGGCGCTGCCGGTCGTCCGTTCCCAACCCGAGCGCCTTCGCGACCTCCCGCACCGAGGCGACGCGGGGCACCCGGTTCTGCCCGCGCTCCAGCGCGCGGATGGTCCGGGCCGACAATCCGGCCCGGTCCGCCAACTCCTCCTGGGTCAGACCGGCTCGCCGCCTGTAGTCACGCAGCACCGTGTCGAACCGCTCCGGCATGTCCTCCTCCTCTTCCCGAAAGACCTGGACGGAGAGGCCTGGACCGAAAGACCTGGACCGTGCGGCCTCGCGCCACCCGGCTCTCCTCCTTGGGGACTGTGGCCCACTCGGCACAACGTCCGCTGAACGTCCGCTGGACGTCCTGTCGGTGGCAGGCGCCGGACGGCAGCATCGTATGCGTCCCACCGAGCAGGACGCCCGCCGTCAACCCCCAGTTCCACAAGGGCTGTTGACGCTGGGCTCGGCCGCATTGCGGCAGGGGACGACCACCGCACATCCCCTCGTCCACTGGAAGACTGGGAGACCAACATGATCAAAGGTCGGATCGCAAGGACCGTAGCCACGACGGCGCTCGTTCTGGGCGGAGCACTGTCCATAGCACCGAACGCACTGGCGGACAGCGGCTCGTCGGCGACCAGCGCTGCCCCGTCCAGCAACTCCGTACAGGCATCGTGCTGGGGCCAGCGAGTGTTCGGCAGCGCGGGCCATCACGGGAACAAGACCTGGTGCAACTCTGGCCGGTATCGCGAAGTGATCACGTGCGAGACCCTCGGGGGCTACCAGTACGTCCACTACGGCCCCTGGGTATGGGCCAGCGCGGAGAGCACCGCCTGGTGCAACCTCGGGGACGAGATCATCGGGGACTACACGCAGGTGGGTTGAGCGACAAGATCCCTCACCGTGAAGGCCGGCCTCAGCCGATCCCCCTGAGGCCGGTCACCTGCATGCCACAGACCGCTCCTGTACGGCGGCCACCTCGCCGGGGCCCCGAGGGTGAGGCTCCGGCCCCGTGCCGTGAACCCTGTCCGCCGTCAGTGACAGTGGCCGTGACCGTGACCGTGACCGTGTCCGTGTCCGTGTCCGTACGGTTCCGGCCCGCCCGTATCCGCCCGGGGGGTACCCAGGTCGTCGGAGCGGCCGGCGTCAATGCGCGGCCACTGGGCCGTGGGACGGCCGCCCGGCCACTCCCGCAGCGGCGGCCAGTCGGGAGCCCCGCCCAGGGTCCGTGTGGCGTGCCCGCGGCATGGCCAGCCGACCGGTGAGTCCTCCCAGCTCTCCTGGCGTCCGTACGCGGTGAGATCCATGAGCGCGTAGCTGTAGTCGACCGCCTCGACCCCGCGGCGTCTGGTCCAGTACGTCTCGAAGACACGATCACCGTCGCGCAGATAGCACACCAGGTGGAACAGTCCGAGCTCCCGGCCGACGAGTAGCGTCTCCAGCGCGGGTTGCGCGGAGTACCAAGGCATCGACCAGCCCATGAAGTCCCGGTAGTTCCGACTCTCGTCGTACGAGGCCTGGGCATCGGCAAAGCCGTAGGCCGTATTGCGCCCCTGAGAGAACACGGCGAACGTGATGTCGCGAGCGTGCAGATAGGCCAGCTCCCCCACGTGGCTCATCACCCAGGTACAGCCTTCGCACTGTTCAGAGGACGGCCGACCGGGCCACCACATGAAGTAGTAGGCGATCAGCTGGCGTCGCCCCTCGAACGCTTCCAGAAGCGTGACGGGGCCGTCCGGCCCCAGCAGTTCGCTGTCCCCGGCCACCTCCACCATCGGGAGCCTGCGGCGGGCCGCGGCAATCGCGTCACCCTCGTGGGTATGGGCCCTCTCCCTCGTGCGCAGTCTCTCCAACTGCTCCTCGAAGGCCGCGCGGTCGACGACCAGGGGCTGTCCCGTACTCGGCTTCTCGGACATCAGCGGCTCCCGGGGGCGCTTCGTCGTGGCAGCGGTTCGCTGCACAGCAACTTAGCCGCCCGACGGGCTCACCCTCCGCAAGCGACTCGGCTTCACCATCTGCGACCTGCGGGTGCGTTGAGGACGCGTCCGTCCGCAGGCACGGGCGTCGGGCCGGTCCAGGCGCCCCCGCGCGCCCCAGCCCGGCGAGCGCTGCGGTGCAGCACGGGGCCCACCCACCGGTGACGGTGCGGGTGACATCCGGAGCGCGACGACCGGCACGGCCGAAACAGTCAGGGCCAGTAGCAGCACAAACTCGGCATACTGAACAGTGCTCGCCGGGGTACAGGGGTCGGCATGGCATCCAAGACCGAGCTCCTCATGTCCCTGCGGGCCGTGCGGCAACTGCGCCGGGTTCGAGCCTTCTACACCCTCGGCCTCGCCCTGTGGGCCGCGTCGACCGCCTGGACGACCTGGCAGTCTCCCGGCAGCCGGCAGATGTGGGCGTCCGCACTGCTCCTGACCGTCTTCACCGGCCTCCTGGGCCTGGCATCCCTGTGGCTACAGCGCCTCCAGACCCGCAGCACGCACGTCGCCCATCACGCAGCCTCCCGCAGGACCCGGCCAACAGGTCACGCCCACGCCTGAATCCTGTCCGGCACGTCCAGGGCGCGGTCGGCCCTGCTGCACCAGCGGCACCCAGGCAGCGGACCGCGTACCAGGACTCGATGAGGACGACGACCACAGTCCTCCGCGCGGGCACCCAGTACACGAGGTACGCGAGGTACACGAGCCGGAGGCAGTCGACGTCGTTGGCGCGGCCTCCTCCGCTCCTGCTGTCGCCCGGGGCCGGTTCGCCGGCATCGGGTTGATGGAGGTGGCGGCCGGGGCGCGGTCCAGGACGTCCAGGCTCGGCTCTGTTGGGGTGCCGGGTCGGCATCCGCACCGCCTGCCAGCGCCCGCTGCCCCGCCCCACCCAAAACCAAGATCGCCTGAGACCCAACGGAGTCCTGCTACTCGGACGGCTGCCACCACGCCCGCCGGACCTGCTCGAACCGCATCGGCAGCGCCTCCCACCCCAACTCCCCCGCATGGCGCACGTTCTGGCCGGTCGCCCAGCGCTTCCACGACCACAGCAGTCCGGGCGCGTCCAACGGCAAACCCACCTGCTTGATCACCCCGCCCGACCTCTTCGTGTGGTGCACCGTCACGAACAGGGCCTCCACGGCTCCGCCCCCGATGTGCTCCGCGACCAGCTCCGCGCGGCGCTTCAACCAGGCCGCCAGCACCACATGCAGATCGTCGGCCACGTCCACCGTGTGCAGAGACTTCCACTTCGACCGCACCACCAACAGCTTCCGCGCCCGAGGCCGGTACGCGCCGCACCGCGTCGCCAGCACCTCCGCCCGCCGCAGGGGCGCCAAACCCCCTGCGCCCGAAGCCCGTACCACTCCCACGATCACCGCAAGACGCAGCACCTCGTCCGAACAGCCCTCCGTCCGGGCCTGCGTCCAGAGTTCACGCCACACCCACTCCGCTTTCGCCCGCCCCACCGTGTCCAGCGGATACCGGCCCCCGTCCACCGCTGCTGTCGTGGACGCGACGTGCCGCTCGGGAACCTTGCCCATGTCCATACCGCCCCACAACCTCTCCCGCCTGGCACAACAGAGTCGCTTGGCTCACTATTTTTACTGAAAACAGCCTCTCCTTCTCGGCATCGGCCAGGCCGGCAAGGCCACTGCCGCAGCCGCAGCCGGTAGCCGGGTTCGCCCAGCCGGACAACTGACAGCTGACAGCTGACAGCGCGCAATCTGCCGCCGCGGTTGCCATCCGCTGTCCGATACGGAATGACGTCGCTCTTCCTCTCACGGCACTACCGCGTAGGCTGACCCCCAGCAGCTGGTTCACCCCGTCAGCCAGACGGGGTGTCGCAAGAGGGAACCCGGTGGAAATCCGGGACTGCCCCGCAGCGGTGAGCGGGAACGACCGCCGTCATACGCACTGGGTCCGAGATACGGGGCCTGGGAAGCGACGGCCAGTAGGTGTCCTCCGTCAAGGAGGGTGTGCCCGCGAGTCCGAAGACCTGCCAACTGCCCGTGTACGGACCGTTCCGTGCGCGGATATTTCCGGTGACCTCGTGGGCGGGTCGGCGTACACATCTGACGGAACGACCGCGCCTTTGCGCGCGAAGTCGTCGCCGTCGGGTTCGTCAGTCCCTTCGCGCCCTCGTCCCGTCCCCGGGGATGTTCAGGAGTCATCTCGCGAAGGAGATTTCCATGACAGCGAAGTCCGCAGCCGCGGCAGCACGGGCCACCGTGTACGGCTACCCCCGTCAGGGTCGGAATCGTGAACTCAAGAAGGCCGTCGAGGGCTACTGGAAGGGCCGCGTCACCGCCGATGCCCTCAGGAGCACCGGCGCCGAACTCCGACGGAGCAATTGGCGCCAGCTCGCCGACGCCGGCATCCACGAAGTGCCGACCGGCGACTTCTCGTACTACGACCACGTTCTCGACACCACCGTCATGGTGGGTGCCATCCCCCCGAGGCACCGCAGCGCCGTCGACGCCGACGCGCTGGACGGCTACTTCGCCATGGCCCGCGGCACCCAGGACGTCGCGCCGCTGGAGATGACCAAATGGTTTGATTCGAACTACCACTACCTTGTACCGGAGTTGGGCCCCGACACGGTGTTCACGGCCGACTCCACCAAGCAGGTCGCGGAGTTCGAGGAAGCCCTCGCGCTGAGCCTGACCGCCCGGCCTGTACTCGTCGGCCCCGTCACCTATCTCCTGCTCGCGAAGCCGGCCCCGGGCACCGCCGCCGACTTCGAACCGCTCACCCTCCTGGACCGGTTGTTGCCCGTGTACGCCGAGGTCCTGGCGGACCTCCGTGCGGCCGGGGCCGAATGGGTGCAGCTCGACGAGCCGGCTCTTGTGCAGGACCGCACCCCGGCCGAGCTGAACGCCGCCGAGCGCGCCTACCGCGATCTGGGAGCGCTCACCAATCGGCCCAAACTGCTCGTCGCCTCCTACTTCGACCAGCTCGGCGAAGCGCTGCCGGTCCTGGCCAAGGCACCGGTCGAGGGCCTCGCCCTGGACTTCACGGGGGCGGCCGCGGCCAACCTGGACGCGCTGGCTGCCGCGGGCGGGCTTCCGGGCAAGCGACTCGTCGCCGGTGTGGTCAACGGACGCAACATCTGGATCAACGACTTGAGGAGGTCGCTGGCCACCCTCGGCACCCTCCTCGGGCTCGCCGACCGGGTCGACGTCTCCGCCTCGTCCTCCCTGCTGCACGTCCCGCTGGACGCCGCCGCCGAGCGCGACATCGAGCCGCAGATCCTGCGCTGGCTCGCCTTTGCCCGGCAGAAGACCGCGGAGATCGCCGTCCTCGCCAAGGGAATCTCCCAGGGCACCGACAGCATCACGGCCGAACTGGCCGCGAACCGGGCCGATTTGGCGTCCCGCGCCGCGTCTCCCCTCACGCACGACCCGGCCGTACGGGCTCGCTCCGAAGCCGTGACGGACAGCGACGCCCGCCGGACCCAGCCCTACACCGCACGCGCCGCCGCGCAGCGGGCACACCTCGGGCTGCCGTTGCTGCCGACCACCACCATCGGCTCGTTCCCGCAGACCACCGAACTGCGCACCGCCCGTGCCGACTTGAGGGCGGGCCGGATCGACATCCTGGGCTATGAGGCGCGGATCAAGAACGAGATCCGCGAGGTGATCTCCTTCCAGGAGAAGACGGGCATCGATGTCCTGGTGCACGGTGAGCCCGAGCGCAACGACATGGTCCAGTACTTCGCCGAGCAGCTCACCGGATACCTGGCGACGCAGCACGGCTGGGTCCAGTCGTACGGCACCCGCTATGTCCGCCCGCCGGTCCTGGCCGGCGACATCTCCCGCCCCGAGGCGATGACGGTCCGCTGGACGGCGTACGCGCAGTCGCTCACCCACCGCCCGGTCAAGGGCATGCTCACCGGGCCGGTCACCATGCTCGCGTGGTCCTTCGTCCGGGACGACCAGCCGCTCGGCGAGACCGCCCGCCAGGTCGCCCTCGCCCTGCGCGACGAGGTCAACGACCTTGAGGCCGAGGGGACTTCGGTGATCCAGGTGGACGAACCCGCGCTGCGCGAAACCCTTCCGCTGCGGGCGGGTGACCGTGCGGCCTACCTGGCGTGGGCCACCGAGGCGTTCCGGCTCACCACGGCCGGGGTGCGGCCGGACACCCAGATCCACACGCACATGTGCTACGCCGAGTTCGGCGACATCGTCCAGGCCATCGACGACCTCGACGCCGATGTCATCAGCCTGGAGGCCGCCCGCTCCCACATGCAGGTCGCGCGCGAACTCGCCACGCACGGCTACCCCCGCGAGGCCGGCCCCGGCGTGTACGACATCCACTCCCCCCGCGTGCCGGGCACCGACGAGACCGCCGATCTGCTGCGGACCGGCCTCAAAGCCATCCCCGCCGAGCGCCTGTGGGTCAACCCCGACTGCGGGCTGAAGACACGCGGCTGGCCCGAGACCCGCGCCTCCCTGGAGAACCTGGTCGCCGCGGCCCGCACCGTGCGCGGTGAGCTGACCGCCTCCTGATCGAACCGGCGGGCCGGGACACTCGGAGCGTCCCGGCCCGCCGCGCCGCCGTCGTCCCTCTCGCCTGGTCCGCGAACGAGGACGTCGCCGGAGTCAGTGGGGTGGGTAGACCCGGGCGAGTACGGCGACGGTGGCAGCCATGGCCCGGCGCAGTTCGGCCGGCGCGACGACCTCGACGTCGATGCCGAGCCGCAGCAGTTCGCCGCACACGTGGTCGGTGCTCTCGGTCGGGATGACGGCCTCGACCCATCCGTCGTCGCCGACGGGGGCCGCGGTCGAATCGACCGCCCGCACCACCTCGGGGGGCACGTTGTCGGGCAGGCGCCGACGTCCCTGCGGGGAGAGACGGATGGTGGCTGTGCCGGTGTAGCGGCGCGCCTGGAAATCGTTGAGGTAGGAGGTCCAGTACTCGCCCAGGTCGAACTCCCGCGGCCGATCGAACCGCTCGTCGGTCATCACCGCATCGAGGATCTGGGTGACACGGTAGGTCGCTGTCCGGCGCTCCGCGGCGGCAACGACGTACCAGATCCCGGATTTGAGCACCAAGCCGTAAGGGCGAAGCCGACGATGCACCTCCTGCGGCGCGCGCCATCGGCGATAGCGCACGTCCACCGCACGCCGGGTGAGCACCGCGTCGACGAACAGCGGCAGTTGCGGTGTCTGCTCGGGTTCCCGGTACCAGCCCGGGGCGTCCAGGTGGAACACCGCCGCGGTCTGCGCCGCCTCCTCGCGCAGTCCCGTCGGCAGCGCGGCCAGCAGCTTCAGCCGTGCCGTTGCCACCTCCTCGGCCAGGCCCAGGTCGGCGGCGGGTCCGGGCAGGCCGGCGAAGAACAGCGCTCGTGCCTCGCCCTCGCTCATCCCGGTGAGGCGGGTGCGATAGCCGTCGAGCAGCTGGTAGCCACCCCCACGGCCCGGCTCCGCGTAGACCGGGACCCCGGCGTCCTGAAGACGCGTCAGGTCACGGTAGGCGGTCCGCACGGACACCCCCAGCTCCTCGGCGATCGCGCGTGCGGACATACGGCCACGGGATTGCAGCAACAACAGCAGCGACAGCAGTCGACCGGCAGACATGAGGTGATTCTCCTCGGAAACCCTGACAGCACGTGGCACACGTCTCCCCTAGCGTCCATCCACATGCGGCTCCGGCCGAACGCCGCCGGAGCACCCCGGAGAACACTCCGGAAAACACCACCGAGCAGGAGTACGCCCGTGCCCCCTACCACCCCCGTCGGCTGTCCCGCCGTGATCGAGCTTCGCCAGTACACGCTGCGTCCGGGTCGGCGCGACGAACTCATCGAGCTGTTCGACCGGGAGTTCGTCGAAACCCAGGAAGAGGCCGGTATGGCCGTGCTCGGCCAGTTTCGGGACCTCGATGATCCGGATCGCTTCGTCTGGCTGCGCGGCTTCCAGGACATGGCAGTTCGACACCGTGCGCTGACAGCCTTCTACGGCGGACCCGTCTGGGCCACGCACGGTCCTCGGGCCAACGACACCATGGTCGACTCCGACGACGTCCTGCTGCTGCGGCCCCTGTCCGCCGGGAGCGGCTTCGCCGTCCGCCCGGCCGAGCGGCCCCAGGCCGGTGCGCGGTCATCCGACCGGTTCGTGTCCGCCACCGTCTGGTCCTTCCCTCCCGGACGGCAGGACGGCATCGCACTCATCCGGGACGGACTCCTCCCGCTGCTCCACCAGACAGGGCCCGCGCCACTGGCCGTCCTGATCTCGGAGACAGAGCACAACACATTCACCAGGCTGCCGGTCCGCACCGGAGAGAACGTCGCCGTGGTCTTCACGTCCTACCCCTGCGAAGGTGCGCACCGCCAACACCTGGCCGGGATACAGGCCCACCCCCTCGCACAACAGATCCTGACCGGCATCGGCCGCGAACAGACCGCAGCACCAAGGACGCTGCGGCTGGTCCCCACGGACCGCTCGCTCATCTGCTGACCTCCACGCCGGACCAGACGCCGGACCAGACGCCGGACCAGGGACGGGACCAGGGGCCGTGACGGCAGTCAGCGGACCAGGCGGAAGAACCCCCGAATCTGCTCGACCAGCGACTCCGGCTGCTCCAGCGCCGCGAAGTGGCCGCCACGCGGCAGCTCCTCGAACCAGCGCAGGTCGGTGAACCTCCGCTCGGCCTCCCGCCGCGACGGACGGGTGATGTCGCGCGGGTAGACCGAGAGCCCGGAAGGCGCGGTCACCTTGTCCCGGAAGTTGGCGAAGCTCTCCCAGTACAGGCGCGCCGACGACGTGGCCGACGCGGTGAACCAATAGACCGAGATCTCGTCGAGGATCGCCTGTCGCGACAGCGCGTCCTCGGGATGGCCGTCGTTGTCCGTCCACGCCCAGAACTTCTCGGCGATCCAGGCGGCCTGCCCCGCCGGGGAGTCGGTGAGGCCGTAGCCGAGCGTCTGCGGCCGGGTCGCCTGGATCGCCGAGTACCCCCGGCCGGTGCGCTGCATCTCCCTCTCGGCCTCAAGGTTCGCCAGTTCGGCGGGCGTCGGGTCGTCGAACGCGCCCGCCGGGACGGATCCCAGGTTCAGGTGCACGCCGGCGACCCGCTCGGGCGCCACCTCACCCAACGCTCCGGACACGGCCGAACCCCAGTCGCCGCCCTGTGCGCCGTACCGTTCGTAACCCAGCGAGACCATCAGCGTGTCCCAGGCGCGCGCGGTGCGAGTGATGCCCCATCCGGTCGTCGACGGCTTGTCGCTCCAGCCGTACCCGGGCAACGACGGCGCGACCACGTGGAACGCGTCCGCCGGGTCGCCGCCGTACGCACGTGGGTCGGTGAGCGGGCCGAGGACTTCCAGGAACTCAAGCACCGAGCCCGGCCACCCGTGCGTGAGCACGAGCGGGAACGCGTCCGGCTCCGGTGAGCGGACGTGCAGGAAGTGGATGCCCAGCCCGTCGACCGTGTCGCGGTACTGCGGGAACACGTTCAGCCGCTCGCCGAACCCGAAGTCGTACTCCTCGGCCCAGCTGCGGCACAGCTCCTGCGCGTACGCCAGCGGCAAGCCCTGCGACCAGTCGGTCACCGGCTCCCGTTCGGGCCACCGTGTCCGCCGCAGTCGCTCACGCAGGTCCGCGATCTCGGCATCGGTGATGCTGACCTTGAATGGCTCGGCAGACATGGCAAGGCTCCTTTACTGGTCGAGGCGACACGGGATCAGATGCTGGTGGACCATCATCGCGGGCTCCCGCGCGCGGCGTCGGGTCGGGGGCGCCGGGTCGGGCCGGCCACGTGTGCGGTACTGGCGGTCCGCTATCGCTCCGACTGCTTGTTCCGCGCATTCGAGGCGCGGATCAGACGTTCCGTCAGGAGAGCGAACAGTCCACAGCCGACGCCCCAGGCGATCATGAGAGCCACACCCGACGGCTTGTCGAAGTTCACTGCGTCCGGCGCGAAGGGCAGCGTCGCGGCGATGAGCAGGACAACGATGACCAAGGGTCGCATGAGGATGCTTTCTCTCGTCGCACTTCTCGTATCCCTTGCAAGATCTGCGTGATCGATACCACGGAAAGGGTGCCCCTCCTCCGCCTCCGAGGGCAGCCGTCAAGTACCCAGTCGGGTCGGCGAGGGCGAGGACGTTGCCGATGGCGTCGGTGCGGTGGTAGGAGCTCTTCCCCTCCCTCGTCATGGAGTTGAGGGTTCCCACCCGTTCGCAGACAAATCCCTTGTCCTGATAGCCAGTTGTGGACGCGGTGAGGCCGGTCTGCGTCTGGTGAACCAGGTGTCGCCGGTGCGGATGCGTTCGGTGATTCCGGGCCTGAGCACGCCGCGTGGCAGGCAGGCCTACCCGAGTCTCAGAAGCAGCACCACGTCCACATCGGTGTCCCGATGGCGTACGTCCTCATCAAGGTCGTCTCCGGCGGCATCCCGTCCGCGGCATGAGTATCCGTACTCATGTGCAGGCACAGCCAGTACAGGCACCGTGTCAGATATGAGCAACCTCCCGCCTGCTCCACCAGTCGACTCCTCTGCCTACTGGGACGTGCCCGACCGGCTGCATCGGGGTGCGGATGCCGCTATCGGCTGTGTGCTGGTTCTCCTTGAGCTGGTGGCGCTCGCCATCTGCGTGGTCGCCTGGCCGTTCATCGACCACTTCGAACTCGACCCCCAGGCCCCTCAACACCCCTATGTCTTCTGGGACTACGCGCCGGCCATCGCCGTGCTCGGTGCCGTCGTGGTCGTGGTGGGAGTGGTTGCTGTCAAGGGACGGGCGACGATCACGGCCGTGTCTCAACTCCTGATCGCCCTGCTGGTTGCCGCGGTTCTCGCCGTCGGCTCCGCAGCACAGCTGCACGAGGACAAGCGCCAGTCGGCACCCGAGCCGGCCGGCCGAGTGCTCACCGGGGCGACCGATCCGGTTCAGGAACCCACGGCTGGCAATGAAAGCGATGCGTGATCAGCAGGCCGGACCGAGGCTGTTCGAAATGTCGGACGGCCCAACCGGCGTCCAGGAACCAGCTGAGTGCCACAGTGCAGCCCGCCGGCCCGGCGCCATCCACCATCGCACTCGACAGCACGCGTTGTGGCGAGTTCCCCGACCGGATCGAGGACTCAGCTTGTCGATTGAGCTCGATCGCTTGCACAACGCCACGAGCATGATCGACATGTCGAGGCATTCCGTGTTGGAGCTGGTACCAGAGGACGACCCTCTGGGCGGCATGCGCCCGGTCCTGGACAAGGACTGGGCCATCCTGGGCCACGAGCCCCAGACGGGTTTCCCGGATCGCTGCTGGATCCTGCACACCATCACGGTGGGCGGGCAGCGGGTCCGACTGAGCCCACGACCCACCCCACCAGCCCTCACGCTCTTGCGGATCTGTGGGACCCGTGGACGGCCTCCGTATGGAGCAGACGTTCCGTCACAGAACCGCACGCATACGAAGGCCGCGGAGGTGAGGCTGTTGCACCACGACGCCCAGCACGAGGCCTTCGACTTCACGATGCTCTGCAACGACGGTCGGGTGGCGTCTCCGTCGACCTGACATTGCTGACCGAACACCGGCATGGGCACGGCGCTCTGTCCGACGCGCACAAGCAGGGGACTGTCGAGTCAGACGGGTCACGGAAGGCACTGGCCGTGCTGCGGCAGCCCAAGTCCGCCTACGCGCACCAGGTCATGGCGGTCGATGCCTCGCCACGGTCACGAAGGCGTGTCGAGGCCCGTGAGGAAACGGGCGATGTCGAGGCCCGTGATGAGGTACTCCTCGAAGGTTCTGTTGTTGAGCGCCCAGGGGGAGCGGTGCTGCCGAATGAGGTCTATTGCAGCGGTCGGTGCGTAGCCCAGCTCGATGAGGGTCTGCCCCATCAGCAGCCCGGAAGCGGTTGAAGCCGGCGTTGCACCGGATCAACGTGCGGTGTCCGCTGCTGACGGCATGCGCCGCGTCCTGAGCGAGCTGTTGGACGGTGCTGAGCTGTGCGCAGGTAAGGGGGGCGTCGGGGATCTCGGCGACGCGGTGGTCAACGTCTGGGCCAGGGCCGTGATCGGGGCGGCTGAACAGACTGATGACCAGGTCGAATTCTCCGCCCACGACAGGTTGCCGAGGCTTGACCCGACCATCCACCCAGTAGTGGCCGCCCATCCACAGCCCGGGCACGATCTCGTTCCAGGCAGCTTCCGGGTCGGGTGTGTCGCGGTTCTTGTGTCGTGTCTTCATCCGGGGCGCCCTTCGTAGGCTGCGGCAGCCGGCATTCCACTGCGCCCTGCCCGAAGAGTCTCTCGAACTTGTCCTGCTGGAGGGGAATTCCCGGGACACGCGGGCGGCCCCGGCATGAGCATTCGTTGCGTCAGGCTCGGACGAAGACCGTGGGGAATAAGCCTGGTCTCGTTCCTGATCTCGCCAGCGGCTTACTAGCGATCGGGAGGCGCTGCTCGACCTGGCCGTCCAGGCCGGTGGGGGCCAGGCCGGCGCGTGGGATGTAGTTGGCCGGGGCGCGTCCGGCCGATTGCTCGTGGACGATGAACGGCATGACCGCTCCCCCGACGGCGGCTCCGATGGCCTGCCATCACGCCGGAGCTCTTCACCGCTGTCGCCGGCGGGAGGCGGGCAGCCCGAGGAAGACCGGGCCGATCGGTTCGAAGCGCTTGGCCGGCTCCCGCTGGCCGCTCAGGAACCCGTTGGCTCCGCGTGGACGAGCCTCGTAGCTTGTGCATTTATGACTGATGATCCGCAGATGCGCCCGAATCGACACGATCTCGGCCGAGTATTCAACGATGTGCCGGACCTCTACGATCGGGTCCGGCCGGGATACCCCGACGAATTGTTCGCGGACCTTGGCGCCATCACCGGCATGGACGAGAACTCGTCGGTGCTGGAGGTGGGCTGCGGTACCGGTCAGGCAACGCGCACGCTGGCCGTGCTCGGCTGCTCAGTGACCGCCGTTGAACCGGGTACGGACATGGCCGCACTCGCCCGCCGGCGGATCGCCTCCTTTCACAACGTCGAAATCGAGACGTCGGCCTTCGAGGAGTGGGACGACCGGGGTCGACGCTTCGATGTTCTCGTGGCCGCATCGTCCTGGCACTGGGTCGACCCGTCGATCGGCTGGCAGCGGGCGCACGCCGTGCTCCTCCCAGGGGGCTGGATGGCGCTGCTCGGCCACGTCGTTGTCCGTCGGCCGGGAGAACCGGAGGTGTATGCCGAGACCGCCGATCTGCACGAGCGGTTCTGTCCCGGCAACCCCGGCTGGGGTCATCCGCCGCTGGAGGAGGACGTGCGCTCCACCGACAAGGGGTGGGGCCCGGTCGACGATCCCGGGGGATTGTTCGGCCCACCGATCGTGCGCTGGTATCCAACCGTTCAGTGGTTCAACGGGGACAGCTTTGCCGATCACCTTCGCTCGTTGTCGCTGTACCGGAATCTCGACCACGACATCCGTGAGCCCCTGCTCGACTCCATCGCCGAGCGCATCCGCACGCGGATGGGCGATCGAGCATCACGCCGTTGTCTGAGCGTCCTGCGGGTCGGACGCCGCGCCGAGTGAGGCCAGGGACCGGCCTCTGACCAAGGCTGCGTGGGCCGAGTCGACCTTCGGGGGCGACGGGTCCGGTGATGGGACCGGGTGTGTGTGGACATTGCGCACCTGGCCGGCGGATCGGTCGCACTGCGGGATTCGAAAAAGCCCGGCCGTGAGCCGCTCTGCTTCACCGCAGCCGAGTGGTCCGCGTTCCGCCAGGGTGTTCAGGCGGGGGAACTGTCAAGGCTGACCAGCACAGCCCGGGTGCCGGACTCGCTGGTTCCGGCACCCGGTCTGAACGATTGTCTTCAGCAAGTGGGGGCTCAATCGGGTTCCCCAAGTGCGGTGACCCAGGGCCTGTTCGACGGGCCGCGTGACTCGGCGCTCGTCACGTCTCCCCGCGCCACGGCGATCGGAACGACCAGGCCCAGACAACGGAGGAGGGAAGAACCCCGCCAGGTGCGTGATCAACGGGAAGCCCGGCAGCCTTCGGCCCCGCCCGCCCGCGGCCCCTCCGACGCCCCCTACACCGACGCGACGGACGTGTAGTGCGAGGCATCCCCCGCGATCGAGTAGCTCTCCTTGCCCTCGATCCCGACCGGCACGTCTCCGGCGACCGTCACGCGGTTCAGGCGGCGGGGCAGCCCGTCGTAGTTGTCGATGGCGTAGTGCTGGGTGATCCGGTTGTCGAAGAGGACGAGCTGGTTGGGGGACCAGCGCCAGCGCAGGACGTTCTCGGGCCGGACGACGTACGCCTGGAGCAGATCGAGGATCTTGCGGGACTCGGTGACCGAGAGGCCCACGATCCGCTGCGCGAACCCGCCGATGAACAGGCCGCGTTCACCGGTCAGCGGGTGGACGCGGACCACCGGGTGGGCGGTGCGGAAGTTGATCGAGGTGAACTGGGCGCGCTGCTCGGCCTTCTTGTCGTCGATGTCCTCCTCCGGAACCGCGTAGTCGTAGTCGTTGGTGTGCTCGGCCCACAGCGTGTCGGCGAACTGCCGCAGCGGCTGGGGCAGACTGCGGTACGCGGCAGCCGAGTTGGCGATCAGGGTCTCGCCCCCGTACGGCGGGATCGTGATGCTGCGCAGCGTGCTGGCCTGGGGCGGGTTGAGGACGAAGGTGACGTCGGTGTGCCAGTGGTTGGCGCGGCCGCGCTCGCTGTCCACCGGAAGCACATGGGGCGCGCCGGCGACGGCGGCGACGGTGGGGTGGGCGGTGGTGAGGTCGCCGAAGTGGCGGGCGAAGGCCTGCTGGCCCTCGTCGTCGAGGTAGACGTCGTCGAAGACCAGTGCCTTGTGCTCGTTGAGGGCGGCGCGCAGGGCGGCCACGCTTTCCTCGTCGAGCGGCCTGGCGATGTCGACGCCGGATATGCGGGCGCCGATGTGGGCGGTGACCTTGCGGATCTCGATGCCGGACATGTGCGGGGTCCCTTCGGTCGTGGATCAGACCCGGCTGAGGGCCGGGACGGTGTGCTGGTTGGCGGGGCGCGGCAGGCCGTAGCGGTCGCGCAGGGTGCCGCGGGGGCCGTACTCGGTGCGGAACAGGCCACGGGCACGCAGGATCGGCACGACGTGGTCGACGAAGAGTTCGAGGCCGGACGGCAGCACGGCGGGCATGATGTTGAAACCGTCGGCGGCGCCCAGGCTGAACCAGCTCTCGATCGCGTCGGCGACCTGCTCGGGCGTGCCGGCGAAGGTCAGATGGCCGCGCCCGCCGCCGAGGCGGCCGATGAGCTGACGGACGGTCAGGCGCTCGCGCCGGGCGAGTTCCACGACCAGGGTGTAGCGGCTCTTGGCGCCCTCGATGGCACTCTCCGGCGGCAGGTCCGCGGGTAGTTGGGCGTCAAGTCGGAGAACACCCGGCTCCAGGTGCAGCAGTCGTTCGAGGCGGTGGAGCCCGTGCTCGTGCACGATGTGGTCCTCCAGAACCTGCTCGTGGGCGCGCGCCTCGGCCTCGGTGGAGCCGATGACCGGCACGATGCCGGGCAGGATCTTGATGTGCTCGGGGTTCCGGCCGGCCGCGCGGGCCCGGGACTTGAGGTCGGCGTAGAAGGCCTGTGCGTCCCCCAGCCGCTGCTGGGCGGTGAAGACGGCCTCCGCGTACCGGGCCGCGAACTGCTTGCCGTCCTGCGAGGAGCCCGCCTGGACGAGCAGCGGGTAACCCTGCGGACTGCGCGGGACGTTGAGCGCGCCCTCGACGCTGAAGTACGTTCCCTGGTGGCGCGGTGGGTGGATTTTGCTGTCGTCGCCCCAGACGCCGGCGGCCTTGTCCGCGACGACGACATCGTCCTCCCAGCTGTCCCACAGCTTGAGCGCCACGTCCAGGAATTCGGCTGCGCGCTCGTACCGGGTGGCGTGGGTGGGTTCGTCGTCGAGCCCGAAGTTGCGGGCGGCCTCGGCGCCCGCGGTGGTGACGATGTTCCAGCCGGCCCGGCCGCCGCTGATGTGGTCGAGCGAGGCGAACCTGCGGGCGAGGTTGTACGGCGAGTTGTACGAGGTGGAGGCGGTGGCGATGAGGCCGATGTGCTCGGTCGCCACGGCCAGCGCGGTCAGCAGGGTCAGCGGTTCCAGGACGCCGGCGGGGCGCTGGCCGACATGGCTGAACAGGACCGGCCCGTCGGCGAGGAACAGCGAGTCGAAGGTGCCGCGCTCGGCGGTGCGGGCCAGCTCGCGGTAGTGGTTCAGGTCCACGCTCGCGTACGGGTCGCTCTCGGGCAGCCGCCAGGACGCCTCGTGGTGCCCGGTGCTCATCAGGAAGGCGTTGAGATGGAGTTGTCGCCGGGTCACTGGGGGTCCTCCTGGTGGTGGGCACGCAATGGACGGGTGCGCTCGGGACTGGCGTGCTCGGGGCTGACGTGCTCGGGGCTGGCGTGCTTGGGGTTGACGTGCCCGGGATAAGTGCGCTCTGGATGGCTGGGCACTGGACCGGTGCGCTCCTGGCGCCGCTCGTCGTGTGCGGTCACGCCGAGCGCGGCGAGCAGGCGTTCGCGGTACTCGCCGAGGAGCGGATCGCGGTACGAGCGCGGGTGCGGGCGGTCGATGGTGAGGTCCACTCCGATGCGGCCCCGGTCGAGGACCAGGACGCGGTCGGCGAGGACGATGGCTTCGTCCACGTCGTGCGTGACAAGCAGCACGGAGGGCCGGTGGCGCTGCCACAGCTCGCGGAGCAGCACGTGCATCCGGATCCGGGTGAGCGCGTCCAGGGCGCCGAACGGCTCGTCGGCCAGCAGGAGTTCGGGGCGGCGCACCAACGAGCGTGCCAGGGCCGCGCGTTGCGCCTCACCGCCGGACAGCTCGTTGGGCCAGGCCCGCTCGCGGCCCGCGAGTCCCACCTCGGCGAGGGCCTCTCGGCCCCGTTCGGCTGCTTCCTTGCCGTCCGCACCCAGCAGGACATTGTCGAGGACGCGGCGCCAGGGCAGCAGCCGGGAGTCCTGGAAGACCACCGACACCCGTTCCGGGGCGGCCAGTTCACCACTGCCGGTGACCTGGTGGTCGAGTCCGGCGATGGCGCGCAGCAGGGTGCTCTTGCCGGAGCCGCTGTGGCCGAGCAGGGCCGTGAACTGTCCGGCCGGGATGTCGAGGTCGATGCCGTCGAGGACGGTGCGGCCGTCGAAGGACCGGGTGAGCCCGGCGAGCCGGACCGCCGGAGTCTGGACGGTGGTCAGTTGCTCAGTGTGCGTCGCCATGACAGCACCCTCCGTTCGACGAGGCGGACCGCGCTGTCGGAGACGAGGCCGAAGACGCCGTAGATCAGCAGGCCGACGAGGATGATGTCGGTGCGGCCGTAGTTCTGGGCCTGGAACATCAGGTAGCCGAGGCCGCTGGTGGCGTTGATCTGCTCCAGGACGACCAACGAGAGCCAGGACCCGGTCACTCCGAGCCGGAGCCCCACGAAGAAGCCGGGCAGGGCGCCGGGGACGACGATCTGGCGGATGAAGCGGATCCTGGACAGGCCCTGGACCTCGGCCAGTTCGACATAGCGGTGATCGATGCCGGACAGTGCGGCATGCAGGTTGAGGTAGATCGGGATGTAGACGACGATGGCGATGATCGCGATCTTGAAGGTCTCGCCGATGCCGAGCCAGAGGATGAACAGCGGGATCAGGCCGAGGGTCGGGATCGCCCGGTTGAGCTGGACGGTCCCGTCGATGAGCGCCTCGCCGACCCGGCTGAGCCCGGCCGCGAGCGCCAGGACCACTCCGGCGGTGAGCCCGAGGGCGAAACCGTACGCGGCGCGTTCCAGCGAGGTGAGCACATCGGTGGACAGGGTGCCGTCGCTCCACAGCTGCCCGGCGGTGCGCAGCACCGTCCAGGGCGCCGGGATCGCGGCGGGGTCCAGCTGTCCGGCGGCGGACGCGGCGGCCCACACGGCGAGGACGAGACCGGGGCCGATCAGCCGCGCCGCGGGCAGCCGCTTGCCGGGCGCGAGCGCGCGTCGCCCCGGCCTGCGGACGGGGGCCGCCGGTGCGGCCGGCGGGGAGACCAGGGGCGTGGTCGCGGTGGTGGTCACTGCGGTCACCTCTGGTACGCGGCCGGGACGGCCTTGGCCGCGAGGCCCTCGAAGCGGCGGTCGAAGAGGGAGTCGACCTGGAACTTCTTCACGAAGCCGCCTTCGGCGAGGAGGTCCGCGGTCTCCTGCTCCCATCGGATGGCCTCCTCCCAACTGGGCGGGAACAGGGGCTTGTTGGCGAGAGCGGTGATCGACCGGGCCTGTGTGAGGGTGAGGTTCTGGGTCTTGACGTAGAACTCCTCGTTCCAGGCATCGGGGTGTTCGTACGCCCACACCTGGCCCTTGGCCCAGCGCGGTACGTACGCGGCGACCGCTACGGCCTTCGCCGGGTCGGCGAGCACGGAGGTCGGCGCCCACAGCAGGTTGAGCAGGTCGACCACGCCGGTCGTGATCGTGTGCGCGCCCTTGGGGCCGTACTGCTTGAGGTAGGCGGGGGCCTGGCTGTTGGCGAGCGGGGCGATGTCGACCTGGCCGGCCTGGAGCGCGGTGAAGAACTGGTTGCTGGTCAGCGGTACGAGCTTCACGTCGTCGTGCGTCAACCCGGCCTGTTTCAGGGCCCGGAGCAGGACGACGCCCTGCGCCTGCCCCTGCGAGAAGGCCAGCTTCCTGCCCTTGAAGCCCTGGACGTCCTTGATGTCGCTGCCGGGCTTGGTGGCGAAGACGTAGGTCGGCTTGCGGGTGATGTCGATCGCGACGATCTTCGCGTCGTAGCCCTGGAAGTGCGCCTGGATCGGAGGGATCCCCGCGTTGTTGGCGACGTCGAGGGACTTGGCGCGGAAGGCGTTGATGACATCGGGCCCGGCTCCGGTGTTCACCCAGTCCGATACGGTGAACGGCAGATCGTCCAACCCGGCCAGTTTGAACTGGAGTTGCTGGACGCCCTGGTACGAAGCGATCTTCAGGCGGGTGCCGGCCGGGACGGTGCTGGACAGCGGGGCGGACGCGGCCCCCTTGGTCACGGTGTCGGCGGCCTGGGCGCCCGCGCAGCCGCTGAGACCGGCAGCGGCGGCGACGCCCAGCAGGGAGGACAGGAACAGCCGCCGGTCGACACCGGGCACGGCTGGGGAGACTGGTGGCATGGCAGGACTCCGTGATGGCAGCGTGATGAAATGAGCGCGATGAAAGGAGCAGGAAAGGCGCGCACAATTGCGTGCGTGCGGGCAGGGTGAAGAAGGGCGGGGCCGGAAAGCGCGCGGAACGGACAACGCGTTGGCGAAATCCGGACATGGCACGGAAGTGAAATGCGGGCGCACGCCGCCAGCGGGTCAGGAGATCAAGGCGCCGGGATGTCGGCGGCCCAGGACACTGCCGGACATCGGCGCGTGCGCGTCCGTGAATTCGCCGGCGCGGTCAATCGCCCCCCGCGAGGCGTCAATGCACCGGTACGCGGCCGACAGCGGCTTCGGTCTGTCAGCGACAGCGGCTGCGAGCGCGGCGGGACATCAGCAACACAGGGTGCGGCCGATCCGCATCAGGTCGATGACACGGCACCTGGTCAGCAGAACCGGTCGGGAGGGCGTCGGCGCGGCACCGGCGCTCCGGTCGCGTACCTGCCGCGACCGGACATTCACCGGGGAGAATTCCTGCGCGCTGCTCATGCCGAGAATCCTCGCTTCCGCCCACAATCCCTGTCAACATTCGGAGTTTCTGAATTAATTCGGCTCCACGGCTCTCCCGGCAGCCTCCGCGGCGCTCCCCCTCGGCGCTCGCGGTATGCCCAACGGGTCCCGGTACAGCACGTCGAGCGCCACCGAACCCCCGGCCACGGCAAGGACGGAATCCGGGAAGCTGCTCGGCACCACCAGCGCGTCCCGGCGCCCCACCGCCTCGCTCAGCGCGGTGCGGCAGTCCTGCCGGTACAGGACGCCGATCTCGGTGACGACGACGGTCTCCGGGTTGAGGACGTCGAGCAGCAGCCCGACCGCCTGTCCGACCATCCTGGCCCGCTCCACCAGGAGGCGGACCGCGACCGGATCGCCGTCGGCCGCCGCCCGCACCACGTGCACCGGGTTCGCCGTGCGGATGACCCGGTGCTCGCGGGCCCGCCGGCACAGGGTGCGTTCGCTCAACTCGGCCTGGAGGCAACCGGTTCGGCCGCACTCGCACGGTTGCGTACCACCCGCGAGCGGAAGATGGGCGATGGCGCCCGCCTGCGAGCGAGGGCCGTGGTGCACCTCGTCGTGGGTGGCGAAGGCGGCGTCCACCACGTTGCCGACGAAGAGGTGCAGCATGCTCCGGCTCCCGCGGGCCCGCCCGAACAGCCGCTCCGCGTTCACCAACGCCCGTGCGTGGCCGTCGACTTGGACCGGCAGACCGATGCGCTCACTGAGCGTGTCACGTACGGGTACGTCCCGCCAGCCGAGGAGGGCGTGCTCCACTACGGTCCCGGAATCCCGGTCCACCCAGCCGCCGGCCGCCACCCCGACACTCAGCGGGACACGGTCTTCGGCCTCGGAGAGCAGCGTGCCGAGCGCATCGGCGGCGTTGGCCAGGACGCGGTCGGGCCCGGTGCCCTCGCCATGACCCAGGCGCCGCTCCGCGACCACGCGCCCGCGCAGGTCGAGCAGGGCGACGCTGGTGTACGGCACCGCCACGTGCACGCCGCCGACCACGAACCGGTCGGCGTCCAGATCGACCGGCACATGGGGCCGACCGGCCCCCTTCGAGCGCCGGGGTGCCGCGGTCTGCCGGATCAGGCCGAGCGCGTCCAGGCGCGCACAGTGGTCGGTCACCGATGCCGGGGAGAGGCCGGTCAGGCGGGCGATGGTGCTGCGGGCGACGGGGCCGTGCTCAAGCACGGAACGCAGCACCGCGCTGGCGCTGGTACGGCGCCGGGCACCGTCCGCGGCTCGGTGCACCGCGGGGATGGGGGGTGGGTCGAGCAGGGGAAGGGGGGCCGCTGAACGGGACATGGGGTACTTCCTCGGGGAGCTGGTCCGACACCGCGCCGTCTCGTACTCGGCGGATCCGGGCTCGCTGCTCCCGGCCGCCTCAGCGGGGGCGACAGGTGGCCGTGCCCTGGCGCCGCAGGTCGACATAGCGACGCGACGCGAAGTTCTCAGCCTGCGGAACCATGGCCCGAAGCTAGCAAACCGGGCCGCCGCTGCCCAGAGGCCGCCCACGGTACGGACTCCCCCGTGCGGCCCGCAGGCCAGAATCTCACCCCTCCTGGCGTCCGGCCGAAGCCCGGCCCGCTCAAGTCAGAGGCTCTCACCAAGGTTGTTGACGACGCTTTCACGCGAGTGTTAGAACTCATAACGAACGGCACGCCTTCTCACTCAAGGGGATTACGCCATGCCCAGCACCCGCACCCTCCGCGCCACCCTGGTCGCCGTCCCGCTCGCCCTCGCCGCGCTCGGCGCCACCGCGGCGCCCGCCGGGGCCACCTCCCGACCCGCCACCTCGCTGACCTGCCGCGGCGAGGGCGTCGACCCCGACGCCGCCGTCCGCTATCGGACCCAGACCGTGATCCACGCACCGCTCAGCACCATCTGGAAGCTCCAGACCGAGGTGGGACGCTGGCCTTCCTGGCAGACCCCCGTCGCCACGATGGAGCGGCTCTACCACGGACCCCTGCGCCCGGGCGCGGCCTTCCGGTGGACGACCCCGATCCCGCCCAACCCCTCAACTCCCGCCACGAGCCTGACGGTTACCTCGACCGTCCGGCAGATGAAGCACAACGCGTGCATCCGCTGGACCGGCCCCGGGGTGGGCGAGGGTCTGCACATCGACGGTGTCCACGTCTGGAACTTCAGCAAGGTCGAGGGCGGCGTTCTCGTCCGTACCGAGGAGACGCACACCGGCCCGCAGGTCGATGCCGATGTGCCCGCCGCGACCAAGATCCTCGGCGCCGGCCTCGAAGGCTGGCTGCGTGATCTGAAGACCGCCGCGGAGGCTCAGTACGGCGGCACCTCCCGCTGAACCCGGGGCAGGGCAGGGCCGCCGCGCCCCTGGGGCACGGCGGCCGGACGGCCGTCGGCTTTCGGCCGGGCGGCACGTCCCATCCTGGTGATTCCTCCAGGGCACCGCCCACCACAGGGGCGTTTTCCGTGTGCTGAACCAGTCGTTTTCGGCCTTCCCCCGGGCTTCACTGGCCTGGATGGCACGGCCGAAGGGCGTTGGGGAGACATGGATCTGAACACGGTGGCGGACGTGCGGGACGCACGGCTTCGCGAGCCCTGGCAGCCGGGGGACGCATGGCTGGGCGGGGGTACCTATCTGTTCTCCGAGCCGCAGCCACATCTGCGGCGCCTGGTGGATCTGAGCCGGATGGGCTGGGAGCCGCTGACCCTCGATCCGGACGGATCCCTGGAGATCGCGGCGACCTGCACCATCGCGCAGCTGTACCGGTTCGGGCGGACGTTCTCCGCCGAGGCCGCTCCCCTGTTCTCGCAGTGCTGCCGGGCGTTCCTCGCCTCGTTCAAGATCTGGAACATGGCGACCGTCGGCGGGAACCTGTGCAACGGGCTGCCGGCCGGGCCCATGATCTCGCTGACCGCAGGACTCGACGGCTCATGCCTGCTCCAGTCGCAGACCGGCGCGACGCGCAGCGTGAAGGTCGTCGACTTCATCACCGGCGCGGGCCGCAAGGTCCTCCAGGAGGGCGAGCTGTTCCGCTCGGTCACGCTGCCCGCCCGCGCCCTCGACTGCCGTACCGCCTACCGGCAGGCATCCCTGTACGGGCTCGGCCGCTCGGGCGCCCTGGTCATCGGCACGCTCGACCCGGTCGACGGGTCGATGGCGGTGACGATCAGCGCGGCGACCGTACGGCCGTTCCGGTTCTGGTTCCCGTTGCCCCCGGACAGGGCCGAACTGCGGCGGGTGATCGAGGCGACCGTCCGCGAGGAGGACTGGTACGACGACATCCACGGACTGCCCGAGTGGCGGCACCACATGGGGCTGCGCCTCGCCGAGGAAGTGCGCCACGAACTGACTCAGCTCTCCAGGGACGGTGTGCGATGAGCTTCGACATCGAGGTCAACAACCAGCGCTTCGGAGCCGAGCCGCGACCCGGCCAGTGTCTGCGCACCTATCTGCGCGAGCGCGGCTGGTTCGGCGTGAAGAAGGGGTGCGACCAGGGCGACTGCGGAGCCTGCACCGTGCATGTGGACGGCGAACCGGTCCACAGCTGTCTGTACCCGGCGGTACGGGCCGAGGGCCGCAGCGTCACCACGGTCGAGGGGCTCGCCTCGCCGGAGGGTGAACTCCACCCGGTGCAGCAGAAGTTCCTCGATGCGCAGGGCTTCCAGTGCGGCTTCTGCACCGCCGGATTCCTCATGACGACGGCCGCCCTCGAAGCCGAGCAGGGCACCGGGCACGACGACGGCAAACTGGCGGACCTGCCCCGCGCGTTCAAGGGGAACATCTGCCGCTGCACCGGCTACCGCGCCATCGAGGACGCGGTGCGCGGTGTGCGGCACACCGAACGCCCCTGTGCGGGCAAGGCGGTCGGCAAGAGCCTCGGCGCGCCCGCGGGCCCGCAGGTGGTGACCGGCACCGCGCGCTACACCTTCGATGTCGAGGTGCCGGGCCTGCTGCATCTCAAGCTGCTGCGCTCCCCGCACCCGCACGCACGCATCGTCTCCATCGACACCACCGAGGCGCTGCGCGTGCCCGGTGTGCACGCGGTGCTCACCCACCACGACGCGCCCGACACCCTCTACTCCTCGGCCCGCCACGAACATCCCACCGAGGACCCCGACGACACCCGCGTCCTCGACGACACCGTCCGCTACGTCGGCCAGCGCGTCGCCGCCGTCGTCGCCGACAGCGAGCAGGCCGCCGAGGAGGGGTGTCGCCGGGTGGAGGTGGTCTACGAGCAACTCCCGTACGTCATCGACCCGGAGGAGGCGATGGCCCCGGGCGCCCCGGTGATCCATGAGGGCAAGGGGCCCGAGGTGCGGATCGCCCGCGTGGAGAACAACGTGGCGGGCGAGGTGCACGGCGAGATCGGCTGTGTCGCGGACGGCTTCGCCGAGGCCGACGTGATCTACGAGGAGACCTTCCGCACCCAGCGCGTCCAGCACGCCAGCCTGGAGACCCACGGCTGTGTCGCCTACTTCGAGCCGAAGGAGGACGGCACCGGCGAGCGCCTCACCGTCCGCTCCTCCACCCAGACCCCGTTCCTGACACGGCGCGCCCTGTGCGCCCTGTACGGGCTGCCCGAGGACGAGGTCCGGGTCGTGGCGGGACGGGTGGGCGGCGGCTTCGGCGGCAAGCAGGAGATGCTGACCGAGGACATCGTGACGCTGGCCGCGCTGAAGTTGCGCCGCCCGGTGAAACTGGAGTACACCCGCGCCGAGCAGTTCTACGGGGCGACCACCCGCCACCCCTTCACCATCGGCATCAAAGTCGGCGCCCGCGCCGACGGCATCCTGACCGCCATCCAGATGCGCGTCGTCTCCAACACCGGGGCGTACGGCAACCACGGCCCGGCCGTGATGTTCCACAGCGTGGGTGAGTCGTTCGCCGTCTACCGCGCCCCGCACAAGAAGGTGGACGCGTTCTCCGTCTACACCAACGTGGTTCCGGCGGGCGCCTTCCGGGGCTACGGCCTCGGCCAGGTCACCTTCGCCGTCGAGTCGGTGATGGACGAGCTGGCCCGCCGGCTCGGCATCGATCCGCTGGTCTTCCGGGAGAAGAACATCATCGGTCCGGGCGAGCCGATGCACAGCCCGATCGGCGAGGAGGAGGACCTGCACATCGCCTCGTACGGCCTCGACCAGTGCCTGGACGTCGTGCGCAACACGCTTGCCGAGGACGAGAGTTCAGCCGGGGCACCCGAGGGCTGGCTGGTCGGGCAGGGCACGGCGATGGCGATGATCGCGACCGGTCCGCCCGGCGGGCACTACGCCGACGCCCGGGTCTCGCTGCTCTCCGACGGAACGTACGACATCGCGGTCGGCACGGCCGAGTTCGGCAACGGCACCACCACCGTCCACAAGCAGATCACCGCGGGCGCCCTCAACACCACCGAGGACCGGCTCACCATCCGGCAGTCCGACACGGACGTGGTCCGCCACGACACCGGGGCCTTCGGCTCGGCGGGCACGGTGGTGGCCGGCAAGGCCGTGCTGCTGGCCGCGGGTTCGCTGGCCGAACGGCTGCGGACCTTCGCGGCCCGGCACACCGGGGTGGCCCGGCACCTGTGCGTGCTCGGCGCGGAGGCCGTCGACTGCGCGGGCCGGGTGGTGACGCTCAAGGAGCTGCACGAGGCGGCCGTCGCGGCGGGCGCCGAGGAGGAGATCGCCGCCGACGGCCACTGGGGCGGCTCGCCCCGCTCGGTCGCCTTCAACGCCCAGTGGTTCCGGCTCGCCGTGGACCCCGGCTCCGGCGAGATCCGCATCCTGCGCAGCGTCCACGCCGCCGACGCCGGCAAGGTCATGAACCCCATGCAGTGCCGGGGCCAGGTCGAGGGCGGGGTGGCCCAGGCGCTCGGCGCGACGCTCTTCGAGAACGTCCGCGTCGACGACCGGGGGGAGGTCACCACCGCCGCGTTCCGCCGCTACCGGCTGCCGCAGTACGCGGACGTGCCGCGCACCGAGGTCCACTTCATGGAGACCACCGACGCCATCGGACCGCTCGGCGCCAAGTCGATGAGCGAGAGCCCGTTCAACCCGGTGGGCCCCGCCTTCGCCAACGCGTTGCGCGACGCCACCGGCATCCGGTTCACCGAGATGCCGGTGACCCGGGACCGGGTCTGGCTCGCCATGGACCAGCGGCGGCGGGCGGTCTCCGGAGGGGCGCCGGCCGGCGCCTGATCATCACCGGCGGACCGCGGCGGCAGCGCTACTCGTCCTCCTGGTACGAGTGGCGCTGTTCCGTCCAGGGGTCCGCCAGATTGTGGTAGCCCCGCTCCTCCCAGAATCCGCGCCGGTCCTGGGTCATGTACTCGATGGCCCGCAGCCACTTCGGCCCCTTGTAGCCGTACAGATGGGGTACGACGAGACGCAGCGGGAAGCCGTGCTCGACGGTGAGGGGCTCGCCGTTGTGGTGGGTGGCCATCAGGGTCCGCTCCGAGGCGAAGTCGGCGAGCCGCAGATTGGCGTTGTATCCGTACTCGGCCCAGGCCATGACGTGGGTGACCCGCGGGTCCGGCGGAGCGAGCTCAAGCAGGACGGACGCGGGTACGCCGTAGAACTCGTGGCCCAGCGTCGTGGTGCCCGAAGCGCAGTGCAGGTCCGTGGTGATCGTGGCCGCGCGCAGCGCCATGACCTCGTCGAAGCTCCAGGTGTACTTCTCCCCCGTCGCGGTGGACCCGAAGACCTGGAGGTTCCAGCGCTCGGCACGGAACCGGGGCACCGGCCCGTAGTGCGAAACCGGCCACCCCTTCACCACCCGCTGCCCCGGCGGAACGGACCCCTGCCCCGGAGGGGCGGATTCACTGCCCGTCACGCGTCTCACCCTTACTCCACACCGGCAACAGCAAGATCAGAACACCTTTCCGCCTCGCAAATGCTACCCCGTACGTCATGATCTCCTCTTGGATGATTGACCGTACCCCTACCGGCCACACAGGCCTGTTTCTGTGTCCTGCTCCAGTAGCCCGCCCCCTGCGCCCCTTGCTTCACTTGAGGCACCGGGACGGGGCGGTCGAGTGGCTCTCGCCGCCGCGGGACACCCGGCAGGAGGCCCCACGCCGTTCGCGGTTCGGCGCGGGGCCTCCTAAGGATTCCCCGTTCGGATTCCCCGGCATCCGTAGGGAATCCACCGGCATCCGCAGGGTTTCTCCAGCCCCGAACCCCGGCGGGACACGACATCTCAGCACCAGAGATGGGCTGGCATATGCGCATCGAGTGGGCGCATCCTTGCGTAGATGCCAACCGGTATGGCCGGATGGGCTCGTAGGTGAGGAGTGCGCGATGGCCGTGGTCGTCATGCAGCAGGCGTCCGCCGAGACCCCCGCGGCGGTGAGCGGGGCGCTCGGCGCGGCAGGCCTCGGCGTGCGGCGCGTGCCGCTGGGGGAAGGCGCGACTGCGCCGCTCGCCCTCGGTGACGTGGAGGGCCTGATCCTGCTGGACGCCCCCGGCCCGGCCGACACCGGCACGGCGGCCCTGGTGCGGGCGGCACTGGCCGCGCAGGTGCCGGTCCTGGCCCTGGACGGCGGCGCCGAGCTGCTGGCCGGCTCCGTAGCGCGGCCCACCGCGACGGAGACGCTCGACGGATGCCCGGAGCCGACTCCGGCGGCCGTCACCGACCCGCTCTTCACCGGGGACGAGCCGCCGCCCACGGCGTTCCGCGTCGGCGGCAGCGCGTGGGGCGTGCGGTCCACCGGGGAGGCGGGACGCCGGCAGGACGCCGGCTACGACCAGAAGATCGAGCAACTCCTGTTCCGTTTCGCCGAGTTGGCGGCCTCCCGGGCCGAACACACCACCACCAGGACCTTCTTCACCCAGCGGGCCGACGCCTGGGAGGAGCGCTTCGCCTACCAGGCCCCCGCCTACGCTGCCGCCGTCACCCGCATGCGACTGCGGCCCGGCACCACGGCCATGGACCTCGGGTGCGGCACCGGGCGTGCGATGCCCGCGCTGCGGGAGCTGGTCGGGCCGCACGGCCGGGTCGTCGGTGTCGACGTGACACCGGCCATGCTCTCCGCCGCCGCCCGGCACGGCCGCACCGAGCACGGTCACCTGCTGGCGGCCGACTGCACCCGGCTGCCCGTGCCGCGCGGTTCCGTGCAGGGCATCTTCTCGGCGGGGCTCCTGGACCACCTGCCCGATCCCCGCACCGCGCTCACCGAATGGGCCCGCGTCGCCGCTCGCGACTGCGTGCTCCTGCTGTTCCACCCCTCCGGGCGCGCCGAGCGCGCGGCCCGGCACGGGCGTCCGCTGGACCCCGCCGACCTGCTCGCCGAGCACAATCTGCGCCCCGCCCTGGCCGCGACGGGCTGGCGCCTGGACGAGTACGAGGACGCCTCGGGACACTTCCTGGCCCGGGCGGGACTGGCCGACTGACCGAAGGGACAGAACACGGCAGGACCGACGGGGAGAACAAGCCACGAAGCCGCACCCGTCCGCTCGTCCCCGACCTCCTGCCCCACCTCTTGTCCCTACCTCCAAATACCGCCGCGCGAATACCACCACCGTTGGGCCATCAACCAAGCATCTGCCAGATAATTGTCGAATTTCGGCCGCAGATGCAGGATGGACCCAGACGGTGCGTCACGGAGGAGGCAACAGATGGACGACCCGGATCATGGCGCTGCCGTGCGCGCGTGGCTGCGGGACATCGAGGTGTTCGCGGAGCCGCTTCCCGAGTTCGACCCCCAGCAGGTACCGGCCGATCCTACGACCCTGTTCCTGTCCTGGCTCTCGCAGGCCGTGCGGGACGGTCTGCGTGATCCGCACGCGATGACCCTGTCCACGGTCGACGAGTCGGGCGATCCGGACGCACGCGTCCTGATCCTCAAGGGGGTCGACGCCTCCGGCTGGCAGTTCGCCGGGCACGGATTCAGCCCCAAGGGGCGCCAGCTGGCGGTCCATTCGCGGGCCGCGCTCACCTTCTACTGGCCCGAGCACGGCCGGCAGGTCCGGCTGCGCGGAGCCGTGGCGGGCGGATCCGCGCAGGACAGCGCGGCCGACTTCCTGGGCCGCTCGACGACCGCCCGCGCCGAATCGCTGCTCGGCCGGCAGAGCCAGTACCTGGCGGACGCCGCCGAACGCGACCAGGCCCTGGAGAAGTCCCTCGCCCTGGTCGAGAGCGAGCCGACGCTGGTCGACTCCGCCTGGACGCTCTACACCCTCGCCCCGACGGAGGTGGAGTTCTGGCAGGCGGCCAGGAGCCGCATCCACACCCGGCTGCGGTACGAGCGGACCCCGCAGGGCTGGGAACGCTTCCGGCTCTGGTCGTAGTACCCCTGCCGGTCCCCCGCTCCCGCCCGGCACGACCGATGGGCGCGCGGGACCCCATCCACGGTTCCTGCTCACGAAGCGAGGCACATCCATGACCACACGCACCGAGGACGGCAGCGCCGGAGACGTCGACTACGGCGCCATCGGCTCCGGATACGCCTCCTACCGCCGCCCCGACGAGCGGATCGCCCGGCGCATCGCCGAGGCGCTCGGCGACGCCCGGACCGTCCTCAACGTCGGCGCCGGCTCCGGCTCCTACGAGAACGCGGCGCACGCCGTGACGGCGGTCGAGCCCTCGGAGTCGATGCGCGCCCAGCGGCCCGCCCGCCTGGTGCGCGCCATCGACGCCGTCGCCGAGGACCTGCCGTTCACCGACGGGGAGTTCGACGGGGCGATGACGCTGTTCAGCGTGCACCAGTGGTCGGACGTGCGGGCCGGGCTGCGCGAGATGCGGCGGGTGACCCGCGGCCCCGTGGTCGTCCTCACCTGCGACCCGGCCCTGGTACGGGACTTCTGGCTGTACCGGTACGCGCCCGAGGTCCTGGACACCGAGGCCCGGCGCTACCCGGCCGTCGAGGACGTGGTCACCGCGCTGGGCGGCGACTGCACCGTCGAGAGCGTGCCCATTCCGCTGGACTGCACCGACGGCTTCAACGAGGCCTACTACGGCCGTCCGGAGAGGCTGCTCGATCCGGCCGCCCGCCAGGCCTGCTCCGCCTGGAGCTTCGTCGACGACCTGGCGCGCGAACGCTTCGACACCGCCCTGCGCCGCGACCTGGCCTCCGGCGCGTGGGACGAGGAGTTCGGCCACCTGCGCCACCGGCCGGACCATGAGGGCTCGCTGGTGATCGTGCGGGCCATGCCGTAAGCGCCGTACGAGGACAGCGGAAGCAGAGGACCGGCACCATGGCAGTACCCGACCGGATGGACGAGCGGTTGCGCGCCCTGGGGCTCGTGGAAGGACAGCGGGCCGCCCGGGACCTGTTCGCCGAGGTGACCGCCCGGGGGCTGATCGCCCCCGGGTGGCTCGACAGCGAAGTGGCTTCCCGGATCGGGGAGTTGGCGCGCGAGCTGTATCCCCGCGTGCCGCACCGGCCGCTTCCGGTGGTGCGCTCGGGGCCGCGGTGCATGCCGTCCGGCAGCCCCGGGTCCATCGACGACCGGGCCATCGAGCCGGACGACATGGTGGTCGCCGACCTCGGTCCGATGTTCGCCGGCTACGGAACTCTCTTCGCCCGTACGGCAGTTGCCGGCCGGGCACCCGAAAGGCTCCGCCTCGTGGACGACCTGCCGAAGATCTTCACGGCCGTCCGCGACGCCTTCCACGCCGAACTCCCCATGACCGGGCGTCAGTTGTACGCCGAGGCGGAGGTGCTGGCCGTCAAGGCGGGCTGGGTACTGAGCGCCCGGCACGCGGGCCGTCTCACGTCCATGCCCCCGCCCGAGCACGCGGACGGGAGCAGGCCCGAGGCGTGGATCGGCCCGGACAACGACCGGCCCCTGCGCCGGACCACCGACGAGGGCCGGCAGGCCCACTGGACCCTGGAGATCCACCTGGCCGACGAGCACCGGGGATTCGGCGGCTCGTACACGGGGCTGCTCGACCTGGCGTGAGCGGCGGCCCCGCGCCGAGGGTCGGGTCCGCTACTTGTTCGGCCCCCGCAGCCGCCCGAACGCCTTCGTCAGCCCGCTCAGCGGCGAGGCCTCCGTCTTGACCGGCCGCGGGCCCGGGAGCCGGGGAGCGTCCACGCCGGGCGCCTCGGCGAGGGCGGCGTGGGCCGCCTCCGCCGCCTCGCGGTAGAGGTCGCGCTGGTGGGTCATGGCGTCCAGCGCCTCGGCGTACTGGGCGACCATGGCCTGGGCGTGGGCCAGCTCCTCGTGCGGGTCGAGCAGGTGCCAGCCCCTGCGCAGACGGGTCAGCGCCTGCTCCGCGTCCGCCGTGAGGATCTGCGGCATGGCCGCGAACTCCCGGATCCTGTCGAGGAGTTCGGTCGGTTCCGAACCGTCGAGGAAGACGCTGCGCACCGTGAAGCGGTCCGCTTCGTACCACGTGCCCGGGGGCACCGTGGGCAGCACGACGCCGCCACCGCGCGGCATCCGCACGCTCAGCTCGCGCTTCATCGCGTGGTCGGCGATCTGGGCCTGCTCCGGTGTGCCCCGGTGTTCGATCACCCGGTGGCGCAGGCTCGACGGGAGGAAGGCGGAGATGGGCCGCTGTCCCCGTGCGTCCGGCGTCATCGCCTCGTGCACCACGACATGGATGTACCAGCTCTGCCGGGTGCATTCCCGGAGCAGATGGCGCAGCTCGTCGTCGTCCTTCGGCAGGTGGTTCGTGGTCCGCAGCCGCAGGTTGGCCACCGTGTCGTGGTCCCAGTCGATCTGGTCGCTGTCCGGCCAGAACATCGTCGCGGGCGACGGCCAGTGCGCGTCCCACGCCCGCTCGGCCTCCGCGGCCAGGACCCAGGTGACGCCCTCGTCCCCCTTGCGGCGGCTGTCGGGCTCGTACGTGGTCAGCTGTGCGCGCACGGTGACGTCGTCGGCCACCCGCCAGCGGGCCTCGAAGAGGCGGCGGGCCGACGGGCCGGGGTCGGCGGACTCGTCCCGCGGGTACAGGACGGTGGGGCGCGCCGCCTCGACGGGGTCGAGGTCCAGGAAGTCGTCCAGCACCCCGGCCGCCTTGAGGGCGATCAGGTTGCGCCGGACGTCCCGCTCGGGCTCGGGCCCGAGGTGGCGCCCGCGCCCCAGCCACGCGGTGTCGGGGACGGTGGTCGGGGAGGTGCTGTTCTTGGCCATGGAGTCGTTCTGTGAGTGATCGGGGCCCGACCAGTATGCTCTGTGGCTCTCTCGATGCAAGCGGCCCCGCCTCCCCGGCCGTGGCGCCCGCTCCCACCTGTCCGCATATACCGGTCATTCCCGTCCGCCCATGACGGGCGAGTCGGCATCTGCCGGTGTTCGCGGAAGATCGGGACCGGTCCCGGCGGCGGGGGATGCCTCGGCCGAGCGGGGGCCCGCGGAACGGCGGAACCGGAAACCCGGCGGGCCCCCGGATCGATCCGGGGGCCCGCCGGGCATGTCCTGCTCCCTCTTGCGCCGGAGCGCTGTGCCGGTCCCGCCTGAAGGACGCCGCACGGGCGCCCTCAAGGGCTCGGCCGGGTGTGCCGAGGGAATTCAGTTCGCGGCCGGTACTCCCGCCGCCGGCACGGCCGCCGGCTTCGGGTTGAGCAGGCGTTCGGCCAACTCGCCGAAGATCAGGCCGAGTCCGCCCCACAGGGTGGCCTGGATGGCCAGTGCGGAGAGCCGGAACCGCCACAGCAGGGTGGCCGGGAAATCGGCCGGCACCTCGTTGATGACCGGCAGGAACGCGTAGGCGAGGCCGATCACCACCGCGAAGGCCGCCAGTGCGACGACCGTGGCGTACCAGGTGCCCAGGCGCGGCGCGAGACGCTTGCCCAGGATGGTCGCGGCGATCGCGAGGAGCACGCTGAGCACCATCATCAGGAAGTACAAGGAGGTCCGCTTGCCGATGGTGTCGGGGTCGCCGACCGACGGCGGGTTGGCCGGGTACTTCAGGAACGGTACGACGTACACCGCGAGCAGCGCCGCCCCCGACAGGAGCAGTGCCGTCGCGCGCGCGGAGAAGCGTCCGACGCGGCCGAGGGCGAAGCAGAACGCGAGCGCGGCGATGCCGCCGAAGGCGATCCCGTAGACCAGGACGCCGGTGGCCAGTCCTGCGGTGGACTGGAGGGAGCGGGAGACCAGTTCGACCTCGTGCTCGTGTGCCGGGGCGTGCGCCTCCTCGAAGCCGATGGCGCTGTCCACGCCGGGCTCACCGAGGAAGTACGCCACGACGAGGGCGAGCAGGCCGGCACCGAGGCCCGCGAGCATGCCCCGCACGAGGAGGTTTCTTACCGTTGCGGAGTTCATGGATGTTCGGCGTCCCTGTCAGTGGCAGGGGAAGCCGAGCAGGTGGCGGGCGTCGTGGACCCACTCGTGCACGCCGGCGCCGCTGACCAGGGAGGTGGCGCCCTGTTCCGCGCCGACGAAGTACAGCAGGACCAGCATCAGGATGCCGAAGAAGGCCGCCCAGGGGACGACGGCGCTCAGTGGCAGCTTCGCGGGGAGGGTGGGGGTGGTGGCAGTCGGCTGGGCGACATGCTGCGCCATGGCAGGGGCCTCCTCTGGGAGTTCGCGTCCCATCTCGGTGGTGCACATGACGACGGCTACGGGTCTGACTCCGATCCGCCTCTCCTGGGGCGACTCGTTCACAGTGGCGCGACCGTGCCGGATTTCCACCGGCTTCCGTTCTGGCGTCGTCGATATCGAACTGAAGGTACCGCGCGGCCGGGAAGCGGCCAAGCCCGCGCCACCTGGCGTGATCTTCCTCTCCCGCCGGTCCTGAACTCGGCCCTGGAAAGGGCTATTTCGGCCATCGCGGCCCGGATCGGGTCAAGCGGTCGCAGGAGCCGCGTAGGCGCGGACACCGGCCTCACCGTCCCCGGCGGCCCTCGCCGACGCGTCGGGCGCCTCGGGTCGGGTGACGGCGAACCCGCCGGCGCCTGCGTCGAATCCGGCCGCACCGGAAGACGGGCCGTGACGCGTTTGTGCCGCCCCGGCGCGAAGACAACGCGCGAGAAGGCGAGAGAAGGGGCGGGACACGTACGGCCCGGGCGGCCGCCCCACCTCTCCCAACTGCGTGAACGGCCTGGTGCGCGGCTCGCGCAACCCGCCTCCCACGCCCCGCACGAGAGCCGGCGGCAGGTCCGGACGGAACGTTCAGCCTGACCGAATCCCGACGGTACGGGGGCAAACATCGCGAAGGCGCGATCATCGTATCGAGTTAATGTCCCCGGCTTCCCTTGGCCCGGGAGGCGAACCGGCCGTTAGTGTCCTTCTGACTCCGGACGGAATCCGTTCGTATACCCCTTTCCTGCACTCTTGCCCCGTGCGTCCCGTTACGCCCGTTGCCGCACCCGACCAAGGAGAGCTCGCCCGATGACTGTTGATTCGCGCCCGGACACTCGGCTGGAGCCGCCACGGCAGTCCCTGGGTACGGCGGCCGCGCGCAAGCTCGCGACCACCGCCAAGTCCGCCCCGCAGATGCAGGAGATCAGCGACCGCTGGCTGCTGCGGATGCTGCCGTGGGTCGAGGCCAAGGGCGGGGTCTACCGGGTCAACCGGCGCCTGACCCACACCGTGGGCGACGGGCGGGTGGAGTTCGTCCAGGACGGCGCCTCGGTCCGGGTGATCCCGCGCGAACTGGGTGAACTGGCGCTGCTGCGCGGCTTCGACGACGTGGAGGTGCTCACCGCCCTCGCCGATCGCTGCGTCCAGCGGGACTTCTCGGCCGGCGAGACGCTGGTGGCGGAGGGTGCCCCGGCGGACCGGCTGCATCTGATCGCCCACGGCCGCATCGGCCAGACCTCGGTAGGCGGATACGGCGACGAGCTGTCCTTCGATGTACTCGGCGACGGCGACCACTTCGGTGAGCACGCCCTGCTCGACGAGGGCGCTCACTGGAAGCACACCGCGACCGCCGAGACCTCGGGCACCCTGCTCACGCTCTCCCGCGCCGACTTCGCGGGAGTGCGTTCCTCGGCACCGGCGCTGCGGGAGCATGTGGAGAGGTTCGTCTCGCTCCCCCGCCGACGCCAGAACCACAAGGGCGAGGCCGAGATCGCGATGTCGGCGGGCCACAAGGGCGAGCGGGAACTGCCGGGCGCGTTCGTCGACTACGAGGCGGCGCCGCGCGAGTACGAGCTCTCGGTCGCACAGACCGTGCTACGGGTCCACACCAGGGTCAGTGACCTCTACAACGGGCCGATGAACCAGACCGAGGAGCAACTCCGGCTCACCATCGAGGCGTTGCGCGAGCGCCAGGAGCACGAGCTCATCAACAACAGGGAGTTCGGCCTGCTCCACAACGCCGACTTCAAGCAGCGCGTCCAGCCGCGCTCGGGCCCGCCGACGCCGGACGACATGGACGAGCTGCTCTGCCGCCGCCGTGGCTCCAGGTTCTATCTGGCCCACCCGAGGACGATCGCGGCGATCGGCCGCGAGTTCAACGCCTGCGGTCTGCGACCCGCCCAGGTCGATCTCGACGGGCAGTCGGTGCAGGCCTGGCGCGGGGTGCCGATCCTGCCCTGCGACAAGATCCCCGTCACCCAGGAGCAGACCAGCTCGATCCTCATCATGCGTACCGGCGAGGACAGCCAGGGTGTCATCGGTCTGCGGCAGACCGGTCTGCCGGACGAGGTCGAACCGGGGCTCTCGGTGCGCTTCATGGGTCTCGACGAGAAGGCGATGACGTCCTACCTCGTCAGCACCTACTACTC
The DNA here is from genome assembly GCF_002803085.1 of Streptomyces sp. CB01201. GTDB lineage: Bacteria > Actinomycetota > Actinomycetes > Streptomycetales > Streptomycetaceae > Streptomyces > Streptomyces hundungensis. The sequence continues at coordinate 359,407 of NZ_NNBJ01000008.1, forward strand.
GGCCGCCATTCTCGTACCGGACGCGGTAGGCGTCCTGGAGAACGTGCAGATCGCCCGCCGGCCCAGGTAGCCGGCCCGGCCCGTACGACACCGCGCGACCCCGCACGTCCCACCGGGGCCGGTCGCGCACGCCCGAACCGCCCGGGGACAGCCGCCCACCCCTCGAAGGAGTCCTGGATTGCCCGCGCCCGATCTGACCCCTCCCCAGTCGAGTCTGCCCGAGGCCGCCGCCGCCTTCGGGGCGTACACGCTCGCCGACGCGGCGGCCCGTGCCCGTGACATCCAGGCCGCCAGGGGCGCGCCCCCAGGCGTCCCGCCCCAGACCGCCGCACCCGTTCCGGCGCCCCCCGGCATCGCGGTACCGGCCGGGCCGCCGCCGCCCTCCCCCGCTCCCCCCGCGGTGCCTTCCGCCGAGACGCCGGACGCCGAGGTGGCGCCGCCGAGCAGCGATCTGGACCGGCTCCTGCGCGGTCCGAGCGGAATCGGCACGTCGGGCCTGCGGCTGACCCTGCGGGAGGAGCCGCCCGTACCGGCGGAGCCGCCGGCGGTCGAGGGCACTCCGATCCCGGGCCTGTACTTCCATCCGGTGGCCGAACCCGATCCGGTGCGGGTCGAGGAGGTCAGCCGCAGGATCAAGTCCTGGGCGCTGGACGAGGTTTCGCTGTATCCGGACGACTGGGAGGAGGAGTTCGACGGCTTCTCCGTGGGCCGCTACATGGTCGGCTGCCACCCGGACGCCCCGTCGGTCGACCACCTGATGCTCGCCACCCGGCTGATGGTGGCGGAGAACGCCGTGGACGACTGCTACTGCGAGGACCACGGCGGCTCGCCCATCGGCCTCGGCGAACGGCTGCTGCTGGCCCACACCGCCCTGGACCCGCTGTACACGACCGGGGAGTACCAGTCGCAGTGGGCCGAGTCGTTGCACTCGGACGCGCCCCGGCGGGCGTACCGCTCCGCCATGGAGTACTTCGTCCGGGCGGCCAGCGCCTCGCAGGCCGACCGGTACCGGCACGACATGGCCCGGCTGCACCTGGGATACCTCGCGGAGGCGGCCTGGGCGCAGCAGGACCACGTACCGGAGGTGTGGGAGTACCTGGCGATGCGTCAGTTCAACAACTTCCGCCCCTGCCCCACCATCACCGACACCGTCGGTGGCTACGAACTGCCGGCGGATCTGCACGCGCAGGCCGCCATGCAGAAGGTCATCGCGCTCGCCGGAAACGCGACGACCATCGTCAACGACCTCTACTCCTACACCAAGGAACTCGACTCACCCGGGCGGCACTTGAACCTGCCCGTCGTGATCGCCGAGCGGGAGGACCTCTCCGACCGGGAGGCCTATCTGAAGTCGGTCGAGGTCCACAACGACCTCATGCGCGACTTCGAGAGCGCGGCCGCGTCCCTGGCCGCCGACTGCCCGCTCCCGCATGTGCAGCGCTTCCTGCGCGGCGTGGCCGCCTGGGTCGACGGAAACCACCACTGGCACCAAACGAACACCTATCGCTACAGCCTGCCCGACTTCTGGTAGGAAGAATGGACTCATCTGTGACCAGCACCGAACTCACCGCCACCGACGCCTCCCTCTTCATCCCCGGCCCGGCGACGCCCTACCAGGGTGACATCGCGCGCTACTGGGACGGCGAGGCCCGTCCCGTGAACCTGCGTCTCGGCGATGTCGACGGTCTCTACCACCATCACTACGGCATCGGCGACGTCGACCACTCCGCGCTCGGCGACCCGGGTGACAGCGAGAGCGAGAAGAAGCTGATCACCGAGCTGCACCGGCTGGAGTCGGCGCAGGCCGAGGTCCTGCTGGGGCACCTCGGCGACATCGGGCGCGAGGACACCCTGGTGGACGCCGGCTGCGGCCGGGGCGGCTCGATGGTGATGGCGCACCAGCGCTTCGGGTGCAAGGTCGAAGGTGTCACCCTGTCGGCCAAGCAGGCCGACTTCGCCAACGGGCGGGCGCGTGAACTCGACATCCAGGACCACGTCCACGCCCAGGTCTGCAACATGCTGTCCACGCCCTTCGAGACCGGCCAGGCCGCCGGCTCGTGGAACAACGAGTCCAGCATGTACGTCGATCTGCACGACCTGTTCGCCGAGCACTCCCGGATCCTGAAGGTGGGTGGCCGCTATGTGACCATCACCGGCTGCTGGAACCCCCGGTACGGCCAGCCCTCGAAGTGGGTCTCGCAGATCAACGCGCACTTCGAGTGCAACATCCACTCGCGCCGCGAGTACCTGCGCGCGATGGCCGACAACCGGCTCGTGCCGCAGGCCGTCATCGACCTCACCCCGGACACCCTGCCGTACTGGGAACTGCGGGCCACGTCCTCGCTGGTGACGGGCATCGAGGAGGCGTTCATCAACTCCTACCGGGACGGCTCCTTCCAGTACGTCCTCATCGCGGCGGACCGGGTCTGACCCCTTCGCACCGGCGCCGGAGACGGCACGGAGAGCGACGCCCCCGCCCGGGGCGTCGCTCTTCGGCGTTCACGGCGGGTTCACGGCACCCGGCCCGAGGCGGTCCATGAAATTTCGGCCGCCCTTGGTTACGGCGTTCCCATGTTCATACGTTCGGGTTGAGTCGGGGTACGGCCCCGACGCCTCTTGTACGCACGCCTCGTGGCGCGCCGGGGCGCACGGCCCGGTGCGGCGGAGGTGGCGCGCGGTGCGGCGGGGGGCACCGGCGGAGTTCCCGTCCGCCTTTCAGGGTTTTCCCATGCTGGCGAGCGCGGGCCGCCCGGTGGTTGCGTTCGAGCCGGCAACGACCGCTGAACACCCAGACCGCTGAACGCCCAGAGGAGAACGTCGTGCTCGAACGCGTCTACCGCAAACTCGTCCTGCTGCTCCCGGACCGCCCCGACACCGCCCTTCCGCTGCATGTGATCGCCCAGACCGCGGTGGTCGGCATCCTCGCCGTCACGGCCCGCTGGGCCTCGGTGCTCGTGACCGCCACGGTGGCGGGGGTGGTGTGGATGGGGCTGCCTCCGGAGGCGCTGATGATGGCCGCTCCGGTGGCGTGGGCGGACCGGACCGTGGTGATCTACCTCCGTGTCACCCGGCTGTAGCCGCACCGGCCGATAATCGCCCGGTCGTGCCGCGTGCGGCCCCGACTTCACTCCACGAGAGGCCAGTTGGGGCCTAGCATGGCTGCTCTGCCAACCGGCTTCAGCCGCAGCCCAGTTGATGGGGCCGCGCCCGAACGGGGAGAGAGCCATGTCCATCGACGTGAGCACGCCGAGCGTGGCGCGCATGTACGACTTCCTCATCGACGGCACGGACAACTACGAGTCGGATCGGGCGGCTTGCCGCAGGCTCCTGGAGATCGCTCCCAGCACCCGTGAACTCGCCCTGATCAACCGGGCGTTCCTGGTGCGGTCGGTGCGCTACCTCGCCCAGGAGTGCGGCATCCGTCGGTTCATCGACCATGGCTCCGGACTGCCCACCCGGCCCAACGTCCATCAGGTGGCGCAGGAGTCCCAGCCCGGGGCCCAGGTCGTCTACATCGACAACGACCCGCTCGTGCACGCGCACGGGCGGCTCATGCTCGCCGAGGACCTCAAGACCACCGCCGTCGTCGAGGCCGACATGCGCGATGTCGACGGCAACTTCGGGCGTCCCGAGGTGCGGCGCCTGACCGAGGACGGGGAGCCCGTCGCCGCGCTCTTCGTGTCCGTCCTGCACTGCGTCCCGGACGCCGACGACCCCTGGCAGCTGGTCAGGGACGTCGCCGGCCGGCTGCCCGACGGCAGCCATCTGGTCGTCTCCCAGCTCGCCAGCGACAACGCCCAACTCCGGCACGAGGTAACGGAGTTCATGCGCGAGACCACCGGCGGCACCTGGGGCCGGGTGCGCTCCACCGCCGAAGTGCGGAGGTATTTCGACGGCCTCTCCCTGCAAAAGGCCGAGGAGCCGGTGGAGGTCTCCACCTGGTACCCGGACACCGACATCTTCCCGCGCCAGGCGACCCAGGAGTGGATCGAGTACGGCGGCGTCGGGAAGGTCGTCCGGCCCTAGGCCGTGTCCGTAAAGTCGATGGTTCGTTGCTCCGTTCGTGGTGCGTCGACATGA
>NZ_NNBJ01000009.1 GCF_002803085.1 Streptomyces sp. CB01201
TGGCTTTATCGGTGAGTCCTGACACCGGTTGTCGATCGGCGGCGACACCGCCCGGTGTTTGCGGAGAGTGATATCGCCGAGTTTTGACACCACTTGGGGGCTTGCGGTGGGACGCTGGGGATGCTCTGCGTGGTAAAGGGGGCGCCGGTGCCACCGAAGTCCAAGGTCGATCTGTACGCGGCGATACGCCGCGATGCCCGGGCGGGGATGTCGAACCGGGCCGTGCAGCGCAAGTACGGGGTGGGCTTCCGGACGGTGAAGGCGGCCATGGAGTCCGTCTGGCCGGAGCCTCGCAAGCAGCTGCCGCCCCGCAAGACGCGGCTCGACGCCTTCAAGCCGACCATCGACCAGATGCTCCGGGCGGATCTGGACGCGCCGCGCAAGCAGCGGCATACCGTCAAGCGGATCTTCGACCGGCTGCTGGACGAGCACGGTGCGGTGGAGGTGACCTATCCAATGGTGCGGGCCTATGTCGCTGTTCGCCGGCCGCAGATACGGATCGAGGCGGGACGCGGGCCGCTGAACGCGTTCATCCCCCAGACCCACATGCCGGCAGCGGAAGCAGAGGTCGACTTCGGCGACGTGACGATCCGTCTGGCCGGCGAGCAGGTCAAGGTCTACCTGTTCTCGATGCGCCTGTCGTACTCGGGCAAGGCGGTACACCGCATCTTCGCCTCGTGCGGGCAGGAGGCGTTCTTCGAAGGCCACGTCCACGCTCTCAGCGTGCTGGGCGGCGTCCCCTGCGGCAAGGTGCGCTATGACAACCTGCGGGCCGCGGTGGCCCGGGTGCTGGGCCTGTCCCGGGCTCGAGTGGAGAACGAGCGGTGGACCGCTTTTCGTTCGCACTACGGCATCGAAAGCATGTACTGCCGCCCGGGCCTCGAAGGAGCCCATGAGAAGGGCGGGGTGGAAGGCCAGATCGGCTGGTTCCGCCGCAACCACCTCGTCCCCGTCCCGGAAGTCGACTCCCTCGCCGAACTCAACGCGATGGTCGAGCGGTGGGACGCCGAGGACGATGACCGCCGCATCCGGTCACGGCCGCGGACGATCGGCGAGTACTTCGCCGTCGAACGCCCGCTGCTGCAGCCGCTGCCCGACGACCCGTTCGAAACCGGGCGGCTGTTCAGTCTCCGGGTGGACCGATACGCGCAGGTCAGTGTTCGCACGAACCGCTACTCGGTGCCCGTGGGACTGATCGGCCGGACCGTCCGGGTGATGCTGCATGCCTCCGAAGTCGTCGTCTACGACGGCCGCAAGGAGGTCGCCCGGCACGAGCGGCTCATCGCCAAGGGCCAGGCCCGCCTGGAACTGGACCACTACTTGGAGGCCCTGGTCCGAAAGCCCGGCGCCTTCCCCGGCGCGACCGCGCTGGAACAGGCCCGTTCCGCAGGCAAGTTCACCCCCGTCCACGACGCATGGTGGGCGGCCGCCTGCAAGGCCCACGGTGACCGGGACGGCACCCGCGCTCTGATCGAGGTCCTGCTGCTGGGACGGCATCTTCATCACGAGTACCTGGTGACCGGGCTCGCCGCCGCCCTCCGGGCAGGCGCCCTGACCGCGGACGCGGTCGCACTGGAAGCCCGCAAGGCCGCCGAGGCCGACGATGCGCCGGCCGCGGCGGCAGATCCGGAGCCGGACCGGGCGAGTGTGACGTTCCTGACCGAACGGCGCCTGGCCCACCTGCCGCCCGACAACCGGCCGCTGCCCTCGGTCGCGGCCTACGACCAACTGCTGCGACCACGGCAGCCGGACCGTTCTACCGTCGAGGGAGAGAGGCCATGACGACGTTCAAACGCCACCGCGGGCTGACCGAACAGGCCGCCGATGCTGCTGTCGACCAGGCATGCCGGATGCTGCGGCTGCCGACCATCCGGGCCCAGTTCCCCGAGCTGGCCGAAGCCGCCGCCCGTGACCAGATGTCGTATCGCGGTTTCCTCGCCGAACTGCTGATGGCCGAATGCGACGACAGGGCCCGCCGCCGTTCGGAGCGGCGGATCAAGGCCGCCCAGTTCCCACGCGAGAAATCACTGCGGGCCTTCGACTTCGAGGCGAACCCCAGCGTGGACCCGGCGGTCATCCACACCCTGGCGACCTGCGAGTGGGTCAAGAAAGGCCTGCCGCTCTGCCTGATCGGCGACTCCGGCACCGGCAAGTCGCACCTGCTGATCGCGCTGGGCACCGAAGCCGCGATGGCCGGCTACCGGGTCCGCTACACACTCGCCACCAAACTCGTCAACGAGCTGGTCGAGGCCGCGGACGAGAAGGTGCTGACCAAGACCATCGCCCGCTACGGCCGCGTCGATCTTCTCTGCATTGATGAGCTGGGCTATATGGAGCTGGACCGCAGGGGCGCTGAGCTGCTGTTCCAGGTTCTGACTGAGCGCGAGGAGAAGAACAGCGTCGCCATCGCCTCGAACGAGAGTTTTAGCGGCTGGACCAAAACGTTCACCGACCCCCGGCTTTGCGCGGCCATCGTCGACCGGCTCACCTTCGGCGGCAACCTCATCCAAACCGGCACCGAATCCTACCGCCTCGCCCTCACCCAGTCCCGGGCCGCTGCACGGGAAGCCACCGCAGGCTGACGTCATACGTGGCCCTTCTTGAACAGGTGCGGAACAAGAATGCCCGCCATCCTGACGTCCTGGCCGCCCAGCGCAAGAAACGCGCCCGCCTCCGCAGCGAGAAGGGCCTTCGCTGGGGAGGCCGACCCCCGCTCGTTGCCTGATCAAGCAGCCTGGTGCGCCGCCTGCTCGAGTCCACCGGCACGGAGGGCATCCTCGATCTCGCCGAGCTTCGCTGACGACAAGACTCCCACCTGCTCGGTCAGATCTTCCTGGGCCAGCGTGACCAGCCAAGTGCACGGGACAAGACCGGGACGTGGCAGCGCCACTCGAAGGACACCCTCGAGAGGCAGCCCCTCGGGCGCCCCCACTGCCACCTCGACGGCCACACCGCTGATCTCGGTCCCCGCAGGAGCGACGACCTGCATCGCTCGGAACCCGGACGCTTCGTCTCCTGACAGCAGTACTACCGGCCGCCGCTCGTCAATGTCCGCCAACCAGACCTCGCCGCGCTGCATGTGCCCTCCCGACGCAGGATCGCGGGGAACCTTGCACGCCCCGGACCGAACACCTCATTGTCGGCCGTAATCCAACCAGTCCAGCGGTCGCAGCGGCCAGCGAACCCGGTGATCCTTCGCGGTCACGGCACTATGGCCAGTGGTCGGCGGAGAGATCATCATGTGGGTATGTCTGAGAACCAATCCACTGTGGCACCGACTGTGGTGCGGCTCGCCCAGTACACGAAGGCGGACCAGGAGGAGATCCTTGGCAACAGCGATGATCCCTTCGGTGTCGCCTGGACCGGTCTGACCTGGATGCCGAAAGAAAAGCACTTCGGCATCCGGCACCACGACCGCCTCGTGGCACACGCCGGCCTGCTGCGACTGCCTGTTGCGATCGGCGACGCCGAGACAGAGGTAGTGGGCGTCGGCGGGGTGGCCGTCTCACCCAGCATGCAAGGTCAGGGCCTGGCTCGCCTCGTCGTCACAGCTGCCCTGGAGCACGCCCGAACGATGGGTCCTCAACACGCACTCCTCTTCTGCCGGCCTCCCCTCGTGTCGCTCTACCAGCGCCTCGGATGGCACCCGCTCGACAAGGACGTACTCGTCGAACAACCCGAAGGCCGCCTCGTGACCATGCCGCTGCGGACCATGGTCACGCCCCTGCTCGACGATGCCCGGTGGCCCTCAGGGCCAGTACGACTGTTCTCACTACCTATGTGACGGGCCCCTTTAGCAAGAGCCGCGCAGCGCCGCGACACAGGGTTCACCCATCTCGCGCCGGTGTCAGTTCTCACCAACATTTTCCGGCTCTGCGATCGACAAACGCTGCCCAAACTCGGTGACAAACGGTGTCGGCTCTCGGTTACGAAGCCAGGCGAGAGCAACTGGAAGGTCTACGCGACCAATTCCAGCAGCGGCGCATACGGCATTCCCCAGGCGCTGCCCGGCAGCAAGATGGCCGACGCGGGCTCCGACTGGCAGAGCAATCCGGCCACCCAGATCAGCTGGGGCCTGACCTACATCGGCGATCGCTACACGACCCCCTGCGGCGCCTGGAGCGCCTGGCAGTCCCGCTCTCCCCACTGGTACTGAGCCCGTGCCGGCTAGGAGCCCGCGATCACCGCGGTCCGGGCTTCTCGTCGCCCCTCCGCCACCTTCCCCACCCTTCGAGGTTCCGGCATGCCCGCAGACCCCGCCGTCCGGTCCCCCCGCATCAGCCCACCGGATGCGATGCGCCCGGCGCTCCGTCCCGCATCGCACAGCGCCGTCGTCGGCTACCGCGTGGTCAGGTCTCTTCCGGGCCGGCCCGCCCGTCGTCTTACGTTGCCGACCGGACTTGTCTCCATCGTCATCGCTGTGCCGCACCCGGCACACGACGGGTCCACTCCACCGCCTGCGCCGCCACTGCTCTCCGGCGTCCGTACGAAGGCCGCCATCACGGTGTCTGCCGGGCCCGCCACCGGCATCGAAGTGATGCTGAAGCCCACGGCCGGCTACTCCCTCCTCGGCTCCTCCCTGCACGAACTCGTCGATCGGCACATCGAGTTGCTCGAACCGGCCATGATCGACACCGACCGGCTGACGATGACGTTGGGGCAACTGGACTGCTGGAACGACCGGTTCATGTTGCTCGACCGGTTGCTGTCGGAGCGGATCGCGGCCGGTCCACCGGCCTCGCCGGGTGTCGTCCGTGCGGTACTGGCTGTCCGTCACGGCGGCGGACGGCGCTCCGTGGCAGAACTCGCCGCCGAATCCCAGCAGAGTCCGCGCCATCTGGAACGGTTGTTCAAGGAGCAGGTGGGGGTGTCACCCAAGACATACGCTCAGATCACTCGGTTCAGGCACGCCTTGAGGCTCATCCGCACCGGTCTCTCGCACGCCGATGCCGCCGCGCGAGCCGGATTCCACGATCAGGCCCATCTCCATCGGGACTTCAAATCGATGACGGGCCGCACGCCGCGGCAATTCATGGAATTCACACGCGCCGAGGATTTCCGGTAGCGCCACGTCGCATTCTTACAATCCACTGCTTCCGTCGCGCGGCACTATAGATCTCAGAGAGCGGGAACACCATTCCTGCCCCGTCCCACATGATTTCGGAAAAGCTGCACGGCTTTCCGGAAAGACGAGAAGAGGAATCCCATGAACCTCCCTCAGAAGCTCATCCGGTCCGCGGCCGTGGTGGCCGCCGCAGCCGGGCTGGCCGCAGGCGCGCTGGCCGCACCGGCGAGCGCGGCCCCCGGGGTCTCCAACATCTCGGTGGGCTCGGGCAACACACACGGCGTGTGGTGCGTACAGAACGCGGTGAACAACTGGGCCGAGCGCACCAACCAGGGCCGTCCGCTCGTTCAGGACAACAAGTTCGGCAGCGGCACCAAGACCTGGGTCCAGAATTTCCAGCGGGCGTCGGGGCTGCCTGCCGACGGAATCGTCGGGCAGATCACCGGAAACAGCATCCTCGACAATTCAGGCGGCTACCGCACTTACTGCTACGACTACGTTCCCAGCACACGCCACTGACGCGTTTCCCACGGCGGCCACCGGGGTGTGGACGACACGTGCTGCCCTGTGGCCGCCGACGCGCAGACAGCCCCCCCGACTGACCGATAGCGCGCCCCTCTCTCGCCCAGCACCCGCAAGGTTCCCGCCGCGCGGAGTGGCGCGCGGCGGGCCGGTGAGGGAGCGGGCCAGGGAGGGCTCGGGCGAACGCGCGGTGGACTCGGCCCGTACCCTCCCGGGAACCGGTACGCGTACGCCATCGTCGGACCCGGGGACCACCAACCCGACCCACTCACCCGCCCCGCTCGTCCCCTGAACGCACAGCGCAGCTCGACACCAAGCGACGCAAAGCGACTCAACTCAGTGGAGGTTGAAGCAATATGCCGGTCCGTCAACGACTCTTCATCAGCTCGGGTGCCGTGGCCGCGGCCGCCGTCCTCGCCCTGGCCGGCACCGCCGACGCAGCCGTCGCCAAGCTCAGCCAGTCCGCGGCGGCCTCCCAGCTGTCGGCCGCCGGAGTCACCCACTCCTCCACCGGCGGCTGCACCACCCGGTCCAATGCCCACTGCACCTCGTACGACCAGATCAACCAGACGACCGTGGACGGACTCAAGACGCTCAAGAGCGCCAGCAGCTGCGCGATCAACGTCACCGGCGGAACCGAAATCGGTCACGCCTCCGGCACCTACAGCCACTACAACGGCTACAAGGCCGACATTTCCCGGAACACCTGCATCGACTCGTACGTCACCAACAGCTTCACCCACATCGCGACCCGCAGCGACGGCGCGACCCGCTGGCGCTCCTCGGCCGGAAACGTCTACGCGAACGAGGGCACCCACTGGGACATCACCTACTGCGGCGGCGACACGTCCTGCACGGCAGCGGCCAGCGCCTGACACACACCTCGCCGGTACGCCGTGGCGGGATCGGAGCCCAGGCTCCGATCCCGCCACGGCCATGTACCGCGCCACCATGCACCGCTGATCGCCCCTCAACCGCAGAAGCCGAACCCGGACGGCAGTTCGGGAGCCACCAGCACCCGACTTTCTTGATCAATACCAGTGAGAACAGGTTCTGGCACAGATCTTGGCGAGCCGGCCTGTACGCGATCGAGCCTTCATCGGAGCAACGGGCCGACGTGCCGGTTCCCGTCGTTCACGTCCTGGCGAACCCAACGCGCCGCGTCAGCATAGAAGTTGCGCCAGGACCCACCCTCATGAACAAAGGCAGCAGGTCACAGTAGATCCTGCTCCTCCACTTGACCCTCGCCTACGGCACGCTCCGACCCTGACCTTGGCGCTACCGCTGCCACTCCAATCGAGCGGCGTCCCGACTGCCGTGAGTGGTCCATTCTCGAACCCCTCAGGGGTGCCGTGGCAACGGGTGCCGCGCCAGAGATCCCGGAGGAATGCCTGGAGGGGAGGCGGAGCTCGCATCCGTGGGGTGGGACCTCCTCGGCGGCGCCGGCGCGGGCCGGCCTCGGGTGAGCGATCGAGGCATCGAGAGAGGGAGTCGGTGCGCCATTGGACAGATAGTCTCTGCGCAGATAATCTATGGGCAGATAATCTAGTCGAGGAGACCGGCCATGTGGGAGTACGAGCACAGCATCGAGACCAGCGCCGCCCCCGAAGCGATCTGGCGGCTCTGGTCCGACGTCGAGAACTGGGGCGCCTGGAACACCGAGATCGAGAAGATCGAGATGCATGGCCCATTCGCAACGGGCACGCAGATCACGATGACGCCGCCCGGGGACGACCCGGTGATACTGCGTATCGCGGAGGTGGTCGAAGACGAACTATTCGTCGACGAGGCGCGCTTCGACGCCCTGCTGCTGCGCACCACCCACCGGATCGACCGGATCGACCAGGACCGGATCCGCGTGGTGTACCGGATGGAGATCACCGGCACCAGCGTCGACGAGGCCGGCCCGCAGATCGGCCCGGGCATCACCGCCGACTGGCCCGAGACAATGGCCTCGCTGGTCTCGCTGGCCGAGCGAGCGCTTCGCTGATGGCCCTCAGCCCCGGCGACAGCCCCGGATTCCTGCTCTGGCACACCACGCTGCGCTGGCAGCGCGACATCGCCACAGCCCTGGCCCCGCTCGGTCTCACCCACGTGCAGTTCGTGCTCCTCGCCTGCACCTGGTGGCTTAACACCCAGGGCGAGCATCCCAACCAACAGGCCCTCGCCCGCCAAGCAGGCACCGACGTCAAGATGACCTCTCAGGTACTACGCACTCTCGAACACAAAGGCCTCATCGAACGGGAAGTCGACCCGGCCGACACCCGCGCCAAACGACTGCGCGTCACCGAAACCGGTGCCGACTTGGCCCCACGTGCGATCGCCGCCGCTGAGCGCACCGACGCACAGTTCTTCCAACCGGTGCCCCTCGACGAGGCGGTATCCTTGCTCGGCCGCCTGGCCCATCCCGAGACCTGAAACACTTCGAGGCTGAGGGCGGCTCGCTCAAAGGAGTGATGCGGACGGCGGCGCCGAACCCTCGACCGTCCGGGTCTCGCCCCGGGCGTCGTGGGTGCTCTCGACCTCGTACACCCGTCCGAGCCCGGTCTCCTCGTCATCGATATCGCCGACGACGACACGACCGCCCACGCCGCTGTCAGCGCCTCTGGACGCCGTATGGGCGACGTCCGCCGGCCCACCCATTGCGTCCCGGACAACCAGGCGCCTACCTAAGCCTGTTCACGGACCTACGGCCTCAGAGCCCAGAGGCCGACCGACGCCGGAACAGCTCAGCAGAAAGCGACTCCCGACACGGTCCTGAGCACCTACCGTGGAACCTCTCTGCCGCCCTCTTGGAGGTCTGCCATGGAGTGGAAGCACCGTAGTCCGATCGGTGACGACGGGCAGCAGCCCGGCCGACCGATCCCGCCCCCCGCACCCACGCCGCCGCCCGCACCGCCGAAGAAGTAGCCATGGCCGTCCCGGTATCCGATCACGTGTCCCGTCTGATCGCCCACCTGGGCGGGCCGCTCGGCACCACCCTGCCGCCCGTGCTCGCCGACGCGGTGCGCGCGGTGCCGCGGCACCTGTTCCTCCCCGACCGCATCTGGATCCGTGACGGGAACGGGGGCTACCTGGCAGTCGACCGCACGGCCGATCCCGAGGCGTGGTGGTCGGCGGTGTACAGCGACCAGCCTCTCGTCACGCAGTTCACCGACGGTGTCCCGTCGTCATCGGCGTCAATGCCGTCGATGGTCCTCTACCAGCTAGCCCTGGCCGGCCTCGTAGACCGCCGCCTCCCCCGTGCCGGAACCGGCGACACCGACAAGCACGGTAAGGGCGCGCTGCACGTCCTTGAGCTGGGCGCGGGCACCGGCTTCAACGCGGGCCTGCTGTGCGCGCTCCTCGGCCAGGCCGCGGTGACGACCGTCGACCTCGACCCAGATCTCGTGGCCCAGGCAGCCGCGAACCTGAAGACCGCCGGCTGCACACCGACCGTCGTCCTGGGCGACGCCGCCCAGGGTTGGCTGCCCGGCGCCCCGTACGACTTGATCCTCGCGACGTTCTCCGTCGACAGGATCCCCGACCCATGGCGGGCCCAACTCGCCCCCACAGGACGCATCGTGACACCCTGGTATTCGGACTGGACCGCGTACGGCATGCTCACCCTCACCACAGCTGCCGGCGGGGCGGCGCAGGGCCGCTTCCACCCCCACGGTTCCTACATGGTCATGCGCACCCCCAACGCCCAGAACGCCACGGAGCCGGTCCCCAGCACGACAGCAACGGCCAACGTGCCCCTCGCGACACTGGACATGGGCGCGACCACCGACGCGACGACATCCGGACCTCCAGCCCCCTCAGTCCCCCCGCCGACCGCGGGCCCGCGCCGGACCCGGCTCTCACCCTGGACCGTCACCGCCGACCCCGACACCCAATTCCACCTCGGCCTCACCGTCCCCCACACCTCCTACGAGTGGGACACCACCGCCCAGCACGCCCCCATCCGATTCGCCCTCTACAGTGCCGACGGCTCCACCGCGACCGTCGACCACGACGGCATCCACCCCGACGAGTTCAGCGTCACCCAGACTGGACCCCGCGCGCTGTGGACCGAGACGGAGACCGCGTACGCCCGCTGGGAGCAGCTCGGCCGCCCCACCGCCGACCGGCACGGCCTGACAGTGACGCCCGACGGTACTCACTGCGTGTGGCTCGACCGGCCCGACACGGTCATCACCACTCTGCGCTAGCTGCGCTCAGGCCCAGAAAAGGAGCCCGACGCTCCCGACTGGCCCGAAGAGACACCCGTCGCCCGGGTGTGCAGCAGCCTTTCGGCGCCGGCAAATACCCGAGTGCCACCACCGGCACTCGACGTCCGGGGGAATCCTCGGAGCCGGACGCCGTGGACTCCGGCACCTGGTGTCTTGCGGCCGTCGCACGACATGCCGGCACCCCGTCACCCGGGACTAGGCCGAGCACCCCGGCACGCGCGCGAGGGTGCGGAGAGTCTGCTGGGACCCGGTGGGCCGGATGCCTCGGCAAAGTCCGTGGGGCCGGGTGTCAGGGCGCGGGCGCGAAGAGCTCCAGGGCGATGTTGTCCGGGTCCCTGAATTCCAGGATGAAGCCGACTCCGATGTCCTTGATGCCCTCGTGCCGGACACCCTCTTCATCGAGTACCCGCACCGCCGATTCCAGCTCCTCACGGCCGCCGACCGCGAAGCTGAGATGGTCGAGGCCGGTGCGGTCCTCGTCGAAACGGTCCTTGGCAACGGGGCGCAGCCCGAACAGGGAATCCCCGAGCTGGTAGAGGACTCCCCCGTAGAGGAAGGAAAGATCCTGCCGCGTCTTCTCATCGGCGTCGGGCGGCAGTTGCACAGCCACCGGCAGCCCGAGGATCTTGTCGTAGAACGCGCGGGATCGGTCGATGTCCGTCACCGTGAGGCGGACGTGGGCGTAGCCGCGAGGTTTGATGGTCATGGCTCATGCTCCGTCACGCCGCCCGCTGGCCGCGGAAACGCCGCGCCGAACCCCACGGGAGATGTTCAGCCCACGGCTGTGCGGACCTGTGACACCCCAGAGGTACCCAGCGAAAGCGCGTGAGGGCGAGCAGCATGAAGGCCCCGGTTATCAGACATGCGCAGGTGGGAGCGGAGGGCCGAGCGTGGACGACGGGCCACGCGGCGCTCGTTGGGACGCCGCTCGGCGCGGCGCGTTCCCGAAGAGGTCGCGCACGGCGGTCGCCGTGGCTGCATACACGTCGTAGAGCGCTCCGAATCAGAGGTACCAGTCCTGGTGAGGCGTACGCAGATCGACCACGCAATCCTCGACTTCGACCATCCCGTTCGCTTCGGTAGCCAGATCCCGGCAGAGATGGGCCGCTTCTGCGCCCAGACCAAGGCAACGGGCCAGTTTTGAGCCACGAAGCGGCGGGACGTCCACAGCCTGCCCGGAGCCCTCAGCCTTGCCCGATCCTACGAATGATCAGATCCGACCCGCTGGAGAGGCGGCACAGGTGAGTCCGCGATTTGTATACAAGTCGACGGACTGGCCCTCGATGCCTCGTTGTGCCCTCTGCGATGCCCTTGAGCCCTTTCTGCTCAGGGGGGCTATGCGCCTCCGTTCATGGGGCTATGCGCCAGCGTTGTTGGTCGGCGGGGAGTGCTCCGCAGGGGCGGGCCTCGATCACCTGGAGGTGCTGCGTGTCGTTCGGCGTCAGGTCGGACATGCACCACTTGTTGTCCTTGCTGACCAGGCGGACAAAACCATCCGCCGCCCCGTCGATGGGCTGGATCGACCACTTCTGGCTGCTGGCCATCTGCCCGTCCGTGAGGCTTGACTCACCACCCGAGGGCTCCCACATCCGCACCATGTTCCCCTCCCTCTTGCTGTCCGCGACAAGCTTCGGTTCGGTCGAGGAGGTGAGGGCGAACTCGTCCTGCGGCAGCGGCCGGACGTACCACTTCTGGTCCCATGTGGGCTGGTCCGGGCTGTCGGGCGCCGCATAGACGTAGAGATCCCCGAAAGGCCACTGACCCGCCGTCGTCGTCAGGTACATGCCGAGTCCGGACTGAATGCGAACCGGTTTCGTCAGGTCGTACTGGGGCTTCTCCGGACCGCCGCCACCACTGTCGGAGCCGCCGCTTTCCGGCTTGGGCGGCGCGGACGCCGGGGCTGATGGCGGTGGGGCCGGCCGGGTCGATGGGGTGGGCGGCGGCGGCGACGGCGCACTCTGGGAGCTCTTTGGAAGGGGGGTCTGCCGCGCGGGTGCCTGTTCCGCGGCCTGGGACTTGACGCCGGTGTCGTGCCGCAGCCAGATCATCACGAACACCACGAGCAGTGCCAGCAGGATCGAACCGACCGCGAGGACCCAGCGCGGGAACACGGACGGCTGGAGGTAGGTGCCGCGCAGCTCCTGCGGAGCCGCGTCACCGGACCTCAACACCCCCACCGTGAAGGGGTGTTGACGCGTTCCGCCGAACCAGCTCACGTTCACCGCGGTCAGCTCCACCTCGGCGAAACCGGCCCGGCCGGGATCGACCTGCACCGCGGTGGGGTTCGCCTCGACGTTGGCGGCGTCACCGTTGTCGCGGGTCGAGAACGACGCCGTCAGCGGCTGGTTGCCGAGATTGTCGACGGCGAGCCGGCCGCGCGCCCGACGCCGGCCCCGCACCGAGCGCGGCACCAGCTCGGCACGCATCTCGGCGAACGGACCGACGGTGAGCCGCCCCTCGACGACATCGGCCTCATGAGGGTGCTCACGCGGATCGACCCGGATACCGAACACACTCGGCCCGGCGATCGCGTCCGAGGTGCGCGGCGGCGCGAACGTGATGTCGGCGGTGCCCTCCGCCCCGGGATAGAGCCGCAGCACGGCCGGCTCGACACGCGCCCACCCGGCCGCGTCACCGACCACCGTAAGCCGGTACTCCTCGACGGTGTCCCCCGTATTGCGCACCCGCAGCCTGACGGCGGCGCTGTCACCGGGGGCGACGGTGGTGGCGGGGGGCTCCAGGGCAGTCCACATACTCATCCAATTCGCGCAGGGCCTTCTTCGGGTATGACGGCCCTGCTGGTCGCTGAGCTACTGTCAATGGGTGGCCGGAGAACACCCTTTGTGCGTTGGCCAGTTGGCCAGTTGGCCAGTTGGCTAGTTGGCTGAAGCCTGTTCCTGGCCCGGACCGGCCCCCCCTGCACGCGTCGCCTTGCTGATCATGGCCGTGGAGCCGGCCTCCTGCGGATACTTGCCTCGTGCGCCGCTGGCGACGAGTGGACCGGCGCCACAGGATTCCAGCTAGTCGCGTGTGTGGGGGGAGAGACCTGTACGTCGGTGCAGGCGCCCTCCATACCGCCGCCGGCGGACCAGTCGAGCGTGACGGTGCGAGTCTCGCCGGGAAACGTGATCAGGGCGTTCGCGGGCCGCGCGAGGCTCTCGCCGCGGGTGTCGAGGCTTCGAGTCAGATCGAAGATAACGGCCTTGCCAGGCTTCAGGATGGTGAGGCGCAGCTGGGCGTGGCCGCGCCCGATGGGCTCAGGTGTGGCCGACATCCTCTGCCGGGAATGGCGAAGACAGGGACGCCTTCGCAACGGTCATTGAGCATGAAAGCCCCTCTGTTAAACGGTAGTTGAGCACGGACACCGCAGTTCGTTCGGCCTTGCTCGATCAGCATGAACCGACTGCTCGCCGGGACAACAGGGGCGTCGTCACCCCACGACACTGTTGTCACCATCCAGTGACATGACCACGCCGCCCGGCACCTGCCCGTAGAGCTTGGATTGGCCGAAGAGGGAGGCTCCAGAGCCGTACTCGTGCACTTATGTTGTCTCGCACTGCGAATGGCAGCCCTGGGAACACATGCCACCGTGCTGAAACCCAGGACGCTCCACATAGGCCTCTACGCATCGCAGGCCGGGATCGCGCGCACATCGGTGAAGATCGCGTCGGCGCTGTCGCTGGCCGCCATGCCCAGTGCCTCCCAGCTCCCCTCGACCGACCGGCAACCCGCCAAGCGGGAGTAGAGGCCGGTCCTGACGGCGAAGAGACGGCGGCCGTCGTCGGCCAGCACGGTCACCTGCGCGTTGGTGCAGCTGTGCGCCCCCGAGCAGTAGGGCTTGCGCCCAGTGGTCATCCAGCCGTCATCACGGAGCGAGGCAGTCAGTCCCGGCCCCGGCGGCTCGGTAGCCCCCTCCCAAAAAAAGTTCGCCGGAAGCAGCCACCAGCCCGCCCAGCTCGGCCAGGATCACGACCGCGACCGCGTCGGCATGCCTCTCCACCTGGTGGTCCAGTGGGACCGAGCGGACTTCGCGCGCTGCAATGGGGCGTTGGTGGCCACCGCGTCGACAGGCACTTCATGAACCGGCTGCTCGCCAGCATCAACAACCGCACCCGTCGCCATCCGGGACAGCGGGTCCCGGTTGGCTGCCGCAGGGTGCCGCGCACCCCATCACAGGGCCTCTGGTTAATCCGAGAGTCCGAAGGTGTGGACGACTGTAGCCCTCCCCCAGCGGGGACGTTCCCTCCTCCTACCCGCGCTTGAGTGAGTCGAGGATGAGTGAGAGGCCGAAGTCGAAGCGTTCCGCGAAGTCGATGTCCTCCATATACGGCGCCACACGCTGGAGGGAGGGGTACGCGCCCGTACTCAGTGCCGCCGACAGGGTGTGCTGCGTCTGGCTCTGCAATGCCTGTTCTTCCTGGGTGAGGGCCAGGGTCAGATACAGCACCGTCCACAGGGCCCAGGCCGCGTCCCGCTCCTTCAGGCCGCCACCGAGCAGTGCCTCCAGCATCGTGTCGGCGAACCGCAGCGTGCCGGGTTCGGCGGCGTAGGTGCCGGTCACCAGGGCTGCACCGTCGCGGTGGGCCAGCAGGGCGGCCCGGTAGCGGTGGGCGAGTTCGCGAACTCGCTCGGCCCAGTCGTCGGGCAGGCCGTCCAGAGGCACTTCGGCGGCGATCGCATCGGCCATCAGTTCCAGCAGCCGTGACTTCGTTTTGGCGTGCCACAGCACCGTGTTCATGCGGACACCGAGCCGGTCGGCGGTGCCGCGCACGGAGACGGCGTCCGCCCCCCGCTCGTCGAGCAGCCCCAGAGCGGCCCTCACTACAGCTTCGGGCCCGAGCTTGGTCCGGCCGCCGTCGTTCCCACTTGCCTGATCCTTGGTCACTGACCTAGCTTACGGGAAGCAAGTCATTGGTCGCCGACCAAGGGCGAGTTGGTGGCCGCTCAGAAGGAGGGGCCGTGACGCGAGGGGTGAACACGTCAGATGGCACGAGCTGATCTCACGAGTGGCACGAGCGGGACAGGCACAAGGGACGGGAGGAGCGCGATGGACCGTGTCGTCATCGTCGGGGCGGGGCCCGTGGGGCTGTGGCTCGCGGCCGAACTACGCCTGCGGGACGTACCGGTGACCGTTCTGGAGGCGCGCAGGCATCCCGACCCGCACTCACGGGCCCTGACCGTGCATCCCCGGACTCTGGAGGTGCTGGACTGCCGGGGCACGGTCGAACCGTTCCTCGCGGACGGCGTACGCATCCCGAACGGCCACTTCGCCGCGCTCCAAGAACGGATGGACTTCGCCCCGCTGGACACTCCTTTCCCGTTCACGCTCGCACTCCCCCAGGCCCGCACCGAGGAGCTGCTCGCCGCGCACGCGACGGCCCTCGGCGTCGAGGTTCTGCGCGAACACCGGGTCACCGACCTCAGGCAGGAACCGGACCACGTCGACGTGACCGTCGAGGGCCCGCGCGGCAGCGAACGGATACGAGCGGCGTACGCGGTGGGCTGCGACGGCACCCGCAGCACGGTGCGCCAGGCCGCGGGCATCGACTTTCCCGGCACGTCCGCGACCCTGTGGGCCTGGCTCGGGGACGTGATCCTCGACGCGCCGCCCGCCACACCGCAGTTCTCGGGACCGCACGGCAACCTGATGGTCTTCCCGCTCCCGGACGGCGTCAGCCGGATCGTGGGCAACGATCCGGAAAGCCTGCGTCCGGAGCATCGCGGCGAGCTGACCCTCGACGAACTACGCGCCAGGGTCGTCCGCATCGCGGGCACCGACTTCGCCATGCGCGACCCACGCTGGCTCTCGCGGTTCGGCAACGCCGCCCGCCAGGCAGCCCACTACCGCAAGGGCCGGGTGCTACTGGCCGGCGATTCGGCACACACGCACTTTCCCGCCGGCGGCCCGGGGCTGAATGTCGGAATCCAGGACGCTACCGCCCTGGGCTGGCGACTGGCCGCCGTCTTCCACGGCTCGGCACCGGACGCACTGCTCGACGTCTACCACGCGGAACGCCACCCCGTGGGAGCCGAACTCCTGCTGCACACCCAGGCGCAGGCCGGATTGATGACGACATACTCCGCCGAAGGCCATGCGCTACGCACGCTGCTCGGACAGCTCATCACCACCGTCCCGGACTTCAGTCTGACCCTGGCGGAACGCCTCTCAGGACTGTCCGTCGCCTATCCACCGGCCGATGAGAGCGCTCACCCCCTGACCGGGCGGCGTGCACCAGATCTTCAACTCAGCAGCGGAAGAAGGCTGTTCGAGCTTCTTCGAGGCGGACGCCACGTGCTGCTCGACCTCACCGGCGAAGGCAGCGCCGTCATCGCAGGCTCCCAAGGGAACGCCGACTTCCACAGCGCGCGGCTCACCACCCCACGCCCCGCCTGGTCGGCTGTCCGCTCGGCTCTCATCCGCCCGGACGGTCACGTCGCTTGGGCCAGCGACGTGGAAAGCACCCGCCACGCACCCGTACACATGCACGCCGGCTGACACCGAGGCACCAGACCTTCCTGGCCCGTTGCCTCGAACCGGACCGGCCGCCGGACATGTCTGCGACTCCGACTGCAGGCGGCCGTGATCCCGGCCAGGCGCGGACGAGCTGCACAACCGGCCGGGAAGGCTGTATCCATAGACGGGGGACCGCGCGGACCACTCTGTGAAACCGATTCCGCTGCACGCCGCGCCAACTCGCCTCGCCGCCCCGACCATCACCGGATGGCGCATCGTGAGCTTGCACTGCGCACGGGCAGGCTCTGCAAACCATCGAGCGAGAAGGGCCCACGAGTGACTCCGCCGGAGCATCCGCGGCCTGCGGCTCGGGGCCTCTCGGGGCCAGGCGCCCAGCGCCACGCTACTCGCGGCACTCTTGATGTTCTTTGGATTTCCCGCGGCCGCGTTGGGGCCGGCCGCCATGTCATCAACTCGACCGCGTTGACTGCTCAGCCTCCTTTCGAGACCGTCCATGCGTCTGTGCGCCCCAAAGCTGATGCGCGTACGCCATCTTCCCTGTTGGGCACACGTGTTGACGTAGGCCGAACAGGGTTGGAAGCCTGCCGGGTCGGCGTACGTTCCGGGCGCCCGAGGATCGTCCGGTTGCGGGGAATCGGTGCCAGATCTGGCCCGGCGGGCGGACCTGGCTGTTCGGCCGGGCTCTCTCCTGCGGCTTCGGTGGGCGTCTTCAGCGCACCAGGAGATCGATGGCGACCTCCAGTCGTTCGAGGTAGAAGTCCCGCGATGCTGCCTGGTGCTTGAGGCCCGTCGATGCGCTGATCATCGTCTGGGCGACTTGGCCGGCCGCCGCTTGTTTTGCCTCCACTTTTGCCTCCACGGCGATCGCGTTGGTGATCAGTTGCTCGAAACGTTGCGGCGTGGTCACGACGATCTCCCCCAGGAGGCCGGGGTTGTCCTCGATGACCACCGCCACATCCCGTGTCAGCGGGCCGATGTAGCGGCCCGCCCACTGGTCGAACGCAGCGAGGAGGCGCTCCGCAAGGGGGCGGCCAGTGTCGGCCAGGACGTGTTCGACCGCTGCGAGGTCGCGCTCCAATGCCTGGGTGACGGCGGCGCGGAACAGGCTGTCCTTCGAGGAGAACAGGAAGTACAGCCCGGGCCGGGAGATGTCCGCCGCCCGCGCCACCTCCTCCATCGAGGTCTTCCGGTAACCGAATCGCGCGAACGTGACCATGGCGGAGTCCAGAACCATGGTCCGACGGTCGGTGTCGGCGACCGTCGACGGCGAGGGGCTGGGGGTGAGCCTGTTCATGGACCGAGGATACGAGCGTGAGTCGTACTATACAAATCAAGACTAGTGCGTATAGTTACCGTGATGACTCCTCGCGAACCCATCTCCACGCCCTTCAACGCCTCCAGCACCGCGGACGAGGTCCTGCGAGGTATCGACCTCACCGGGGTCCGTGCGATCGTGACGGGAGCTTCCTCCGGAATCGGGATCGAGACGGCTCGCGCGTTGACCTCTGCCGGGGCAGAGGTGACGCTCGCTGTCCGGAACACGACGGCGGGGGAAGCCGTCGCTGAGACGATCGAGAAGTCGACCGGGGGAATACGACCCCGAGCCCTCCGGCTGGACCTTGCCGACAGGACCACCGTCACGCGATTCGTTGACGCGTGGGACGGCCCGCTGCACCTGCTGATCAACAACGCGGGCGTGGTCACCGGTGGCCTCGAACGCACAGGTGAAGGCTGGGAGCTGCAATTCGCGACGAACCATCTTGGGCACGTCGCCCTCGCCATCGGCCTTCATGACGCCTTGGCCCTGGGTGCGGCCGACCGCGACGGAGCGCGGATCGTCTCGGTCAGTTCGACGGCGCACATGCGTGCCGGCATCGACTTCGACGACCTCCACTTCGAGCGTCGCAGCTACGATCCGCAGATTGCCTACGCCCAGTCGAAGACAGCGAACTCACTCTTCGCCGTCGAGGCAAGTCGCCTCTGGGCATCCGACGGCATCATCGCCAATGCAGTGAACCCCGGCGGTGTCTCGACGGGACTGCAGCGGAACTTCACAACGCAACAGAAGGAGTCGCTCGACGCGGCCGAAGCCGCAGGAGTCTTCACGTACAAGACGGTCGAGCAGGGCGCTGCCACCAGCATCGTCGCAGCCGTCGCCCCGGAGTTCGCGCACTCCGGCGGCCACTACCTAGACGATGCACACGAGGCCTACACCGTGACGAACGACGCCGACCTCACGCAGCACCCGCACGGTGTCAAGGAATGGGCGCTCGACCCCGCCATCGCCAAGCGCCTCTGGACAGTCTCGACCGACCTGCTCCGCGTCTGACCCTCTCGGCGCCACGGCAAGCGGTACCGCCGCCGTCCTGGCTGGTGGTCGTCGCCACGCCGTCGACGCGGCGTCAGATCGTCGGCGTGAGGGCGGTGATGGTGAGGCCGGCGCCCACGATGACGACGAGCACTGCCGTCATCACGGGGCCGATCCTGGCGAGGTGGCGCAGGACTGCTTGGGACCGGTTCGAGAGAGTGGTCGTGCGGGTTTCCAGGTGGTCGCGGAGGCGGACGAGGAGGAGTCCGGCCGCGGTGAGGGTGGCGGCCATGCCGAGGCCGTAGGCGATGACGAGGAAGACGCCGAAAGCGGTGCGCCCCAGGGCGACGGCGCCGAGGAGGACGACGAGGGCTGAGGGGCTGGGGACCAGGCCGCCTGCGATGCCCATGCCGATGAGTCCGCCGCGCCCCTGCCGGCGGGCCGGCCCATGCTGGTGGGGCGGCGTGCTGTCGGAGGGCCATGTCTCGGGTTTGGTGAGCGTGGCGACCGTGCCGGGTTCTCCGCGCTGTGGTGCGGCCGGGCGGCGGCGCTGTGGCAGGCGGGCTCTGGTCCGCAATGGGGCTTCGGGGGCCACGCGATGCCCCTGCCCGTAGTTGTCGTGGTGCCTGTGGCCGTGATCGTGGCCGAGTTCGTCATCGTGATGGTGGTGGTTGTCCCCATGGTCGTCCCCATGACGGTGGCCGTCCCCATGATGGTGGTGATGGTGGCCTGTGCCGTGGTGATGGTCATGGTGGTGCCCGTGGGATGGTCGGCCGCGCAGGTTGGTGGTCAGTAGCCATAGGCCGATGCCGGTGACGATCAATCCGCTTGCCACGCCGAGCCAGTTCAGGACCGTTTCGCCTGCGAGGTGGGTGGCAGTGGGCAGGGCGAGCCCGAGCACGAGGACGCCCGCGGTGTGGGTGAAGGTGACGGTCGCGCCGACGGTGACGGCGTCGCGTTTGGTGCCGCGCCGTCCGGCGAGGTAGGCGGCCATGATGGTCTTGCCGTGTCCGGGTAGCACCGCGTGCGAGGCGCCCAGGACCAAGGCCAGCAGTACTGCCAAGAGGCCTACAGGAATGGTGAGTTGACGCCCTCCGATCAGCGCGTCGAAGCGCGAGGTGACCACGTCGGAAATCCCCGTTGCCCAGCTGCCCCCGGGCAGGGCAGCTGCGCCGGGTGTGCTTGCCGTGGCGCCTGGTTGGGTGTGCAGGTGTGCGGTGTGCTGGTCGAGCGGGCTCGTGGTGGGATCCGGCGGGTAGTGCCGCAGCTCGTCCGTCGGTGAGGTGGCGGGGAGTTCCGTGCCGGTGATCGCAAGACCCTGGCCTCGAACGGTCATCTCGCGCCAGCCGATCCGCTGAGTGTCGTACGTGGTGCGGACGGCGACGTCGGCGGCCTGGGAGAGGTCCGCGGGCACCGTGTAGGTGCAGGTGAGCCGGCTGGTGTTGAGGCCCGCCTGCCCGGGCTCGTAGGTCAGCCCGTGTGACGTCTGGTTGAAGCCGACGGGGCGTTCGCGGACGTCTGCGTGGAGCTGGCGGCCGAGTGCCGTACAGGCGGCTTTGCTGTAGCGGTCGGCTTCGGCCGGGGACGTGGCGCCGTCGTGGTCCAGGTCGATGCGGGGGCGTTCCTGGAGGGTGGAGATCTCTGCCCGGTCGACGATCACCTTCGCATCGACGCGGTCGGCCCGGAGGGTGAGGCCCGTGTGGTAGTTGACGGTGAAGTTGCCCAAGGGGTGCGCGAGTGCGGCATGGGCCTGCGGCAGCAGGACGGCCGAGGTCAGCGCCACGGTGACAGTCGCCGTCGTGGTGCGGCGGAGCATGGGATTCATGAGGTGGTGTCGATCTGCTGGAGGAGGACGCGCGCTGCGGGTGCGTGCAGCGGATGGAAATGGGGGTCGAGCCGCAGTGCCGTTCTGAGGTCGTCGTCGGCCCCGGCTTCGTCGCCGAGCGCGTGACGGATGACGGCGCGGTGGTAGTGGAACAGCGCGCTGTGTGTGCCGAGGGCCAGGGCTTGGTCGGCCTGGGTGAGGGCTTGCTCGTCGCGCCCGGCCTGGTGCAGGGCCCAGGCGTAGGCGTCGTGTACGGCAATGAACGGCCGTGTGCGCAACGACTCCTCACCCATGTCTGCGGCGCGTGCGGGACTGCCGTGGTCGGCTTCGAAGAGGATGGCGTCGGTGTCGGCCGGGGTGTTGCCGGTGCGGCGGATGGCGTCCTGGGCGCGCAGCAGGGCGTACTGGGTGTCGGCTTCGGCCCGGTGGCCGAGGGACTCTTGGAGTTCGCCGAGGCCCAGCAGGTAGTGCGGCAGTGGTACGACGGCGATGGCGGCCTCGTAGTCGCGCACCGCGCCGGGCGAGTCGCCCAGGGCCGTGCGGGCTCGGGCGCGGGCTTCGAGGAGTGCGGAGTCGCCGGGTGTGGTGCGCAGCCCTTGATCGGCCTGCGCCAGGGCTCCTCGGGCGTCACCGTCCTGCAAATACAGCGCGGACAGGCACACTCGGGCGAAGGATTGCTCGCCGGTGGTGGCCGCGGCCGTCAGGGAGCGCTGCATCAGCTCGCGGGCCCGCTCGGTGTCGCCGCGCAGTTCGAAGGTGTAGGAGGCGCGGGCCAGCGCCGAGGCGTCGGGGCGCAGGTCGTTCATGCGCTGGACCGCGGTGTACGAGTCGTCGTAGCGGCCGAGTTGGGTGTAGGCGTCGGCCAGAACTCCATAGGCGACCGAGCTGTAGGGAGCCGTCGTCGTGGCGCGGCGGGCCCAGGTCAGTGCCGTGGGGAAGTCATGGCGTGCTGCTGCGAGCGCCCCCATGGCGATCTCCGCATTGGCGTTGCCGTCCTTCTGTACGGCCAGAGACCTGTCGAGTGCCTGCTCTGCGCGTGCGTAGGCGGCCGGGTCGGGCAGGGTGCGTGCCTGCTGCACGTAGGCCATCCCCAGAGCCGCCCAGGCTCCGGCGTCCCCGGGCAGATGCTTCACTCGCGCGCGCAGAGCCTCGATCGAGCCTCTCGCCGGTGGTGGAGCGGCCGGTCCTGAGGCCGGCTTCTGGCCGTCGTCGCCGGGCGAGAGGCCCACGGCACCGGCGGTGAACATGACCGTGCCCAGAGCCAGTGCGGCGACGGCGCTGCGTACCGTTCGCCGGGTACGCCGTGGCCGGACGTCAGGCGCGGGGGCGTGCGGGTGCATGAGTTTCCTCCCCTGGTGCGGTGCACGTGTCCGGCCCCGCACCCCGGGGGCTGGGCCGGACACGTGTGACTGCTGGTCTCGGGTGGCG
Organism: Streptomyces sp. CB01201; assembly: GCF_002803085.1. Lineage (GTDB taxonomy): Bacteria > Actinomycetota > Actinomycetes > Streptomycetales > Streptomycetaceae > Streptomyces > Streptomyces hundungensis. Next base: position 21,838 of record NZ_NNBJ01000009.1, read on the forward strand.
AGGTCAGCTGGTCGTGGTGCGGCGGCGCAGGCGCCAGCCGCCGGCACCCAGCAGAAGCACGCCGGCGGCACTGGTGCCGGTGGCGATCGTCTGGCCGGTCACACCTCCGCCAGCGGTGTGCTTCAGGGCGGACTGCTGGGCCCGGTCGGATCCGCCCGGCCCGCTGTTCACCGACTTGGTGTGGGGAAGTGCCAGGTAGGGGAACGTAGTTCCGAACGGCACCTCATTGGCGTCGACCTGGTCGCCGTCGGCCAGGGCGGGGACGATCTGCCCGGTCTGGGCGGCACCCTCGACAGCCTGCAGGGAGATGTCGATGACGTCGTCCGTCAGCCGCCGGCCGTTCGGGAACCCAGCGAGGTCGCCTGCCAGGACGCCCAGTCGGTTGGGATTCGCGGCCGGGCTCACGGCCATGTTCAGCCGCAGTTCCTCGGCCGGCACGATCCTGCGCAGGTTGGCGTCCTTGTTGAGGCGGTGGGCGTTGAGATCGGCCTTGACCGGCCCGCACGCCTTGCAGATGCCGGTGAGGTAGATCTCGAAGAGGTCCTTGCGCGGGGTGGCCGGCGCGGGAACCCCGTACACCTTCTGGATCAGCTTGGGCAGGATCGGGTCGAGGACCTTGTCCACGACGGGCTGCACCGTGCGGTCCTGGTCCGGGTTGAGCGTGTTGAAGGCGTCCTTGTACTTCAGCGGGACGACGACCTCGTTGACCAGCGGATTACCCAGCCGCGAGACCTGCTTCCACCGATCCCCGCGCTGGGAGCGGGAGTCGGAGACCTGCACACCCTGGCGGTCGGTGGTCGACCAGATGCCGACCACCGGGTTGCGCGAGCTGTTGCCCCTGAGCGCGAGCTGCGACTTGGGGATCTGCAGGGCGACCGAGTTGACGTTGTAGCCGGCCAGGGTGTCCTGGCCGCGCTCGGAGAGGTTCCCGCCGTACAGGAGGTCGAAGACCCGCAGGTCGGCGAAGAACGGGTCCTCGGACTGACCCGCGAACGTCCTTCCGCCGCCAGGCAGCGTACGGATGGCCTGGTTGCGCAGGGACGCGTAGTTCGGCATGGAAGCCGGGCCCACCCGTGACGGCGCGGCGGGAGCGTCGTGGAGCAGGACCTTGCTGTCCTGCCCATGGGAGACCACCAGGTCGTAGACCTGGCGGAAGTTCAGGTTCGGGTCGGTCAGGGAAGTGACGGGCCCGGTGTTGTAGAGGAACTGGTTGGCCGCGTCGCGGACCTTGTTGTGGAAGCGCCAGGTGTAGGTGGTGTCGGCGACACCGTCTCCATCACTGTCGATCTTGATGTTGTAGCGGAGGTCCTCGCCGAAGGCGTAGAAGTTCGGCCCGCCGTTGGGCTCCTCGAACGGGATCCAGTTGGCCAGCAGCGTCACGGTGTCGGGCTTGTCGGGGCTGGTGAACGCGTACACGTCGGTGTTGTCCGCCCGCGGGTCACCGGCGATCAGCGGTGCCTCACGGTGACTTGAGGCCGAACTGATGCCCGGCGCCAGGGTCATGATGCCCAGGCCGGTCGCCAAGGCGCTTGCACCGAGGACGAGCAGGGAGTGGTCCAGTACGCGGCGCGATCGCGGCGTGCCGTGAGTTGCCTTCACGGAGATCCTTCCGAGCGGGAGCTCCCCCGGCCGGCGACGTGTAGGACGAGGCAGGGGGAAAGGGGATGCGGCGGAATGACGTTCTGCATCCTGGATGCGTGAATCGGCACGCCCGGGACGCAGGAAAGGCAGCTGATGGGACTGTCGGGGGCTGGGACAGACCTCCATGCAAACTGCGCAAGCGGCACAAAATCACGCCCGGAACGCTGCCGGGGCCGTCTGCATACCTCTCCAGGGCGCTCGCGGGCCGGAGACATCCGTTAATCCGCAGGCCAGGACGACGCAACCGCACTGCGGCGGCTCGGGAAATCGAGGGCGACACGCCCTCGCACCCTTAGCCCAGATGTGCACCCGCAGCCCTATTGCGACCTGCTTGCAGTAACCGCGAGGGGGTGCACCGCCCAGGAGGGACCCGGCCGGCCCAATCCGGCCCCAGTCGCCTTCGGCATATCGAGCCCGTCGTGACACTCACGGCGACTGCTGCCCCCACGCGCACCCTGATTTTCGCTGGGCAGCGGGCAACTCGCTTTCTAGGCAGTCGAGTTGAGCTACGTGGCGCGAGCGGGGGAGCTACTCGACGGTGCGGGCAAGGATGCCGAGCGTGGCGCGTAGACCGGCCTCGGGGATCACGGGGAAGATACCGGCCTCGCGGTACTTGTCGTCGATCTCGCTCCAGTCGTAGTCACCGGCTCGGCGCCGCCGGCCAATCGCGCTGAAGGCCAATCGCCGAGCGGTTGTCGCCCCAGGCGAGCGAAATACTGGGCATACGGGCGAGAGTTGCTACTGAACACTCGCGAAAGACAGCGGACTGTTCCTCTCGAATGGGCTGCAGTACGGCAGCTCCGCCTTCTCCAAGGGCTCGTCGCGGAAGAACCGGACGAGCAGGTCACAGAAGTCCCGCGGCCGCTGAAGGTGGGCAAGGTGCCCGCACTCGGCGATCGTCGTGAAGTGCGAGCCCGGCAGGTCCGCCGCCACCGCGCGGACCATGTCGGGCGTGGTGAGCGTGTCGTGTTCGCCGGTGAACACGAGGTACGGCACGGCGGGCAAGGGGGCCCGCCGGTACCAGTCGTGGGCCAGCAGCCGCCGGTTCCGCTCCACCGTCACCGCGACATCCCGCGGGGTCTGCGCCACGAACTGCTGGTGCATCAGACGTGCCAACGCCGCATGCTTGCGCACGGTGAGATCACCCGGTGGCGGCACGAAACACTGGACGAACTCCTCAGCCGTGTCTTCGACACGCCCGTCCTGGAGCATCCGCACCCATCCCACCAGGGCCTTAGCGAACCAGCCCGGGACGTGGTCCGACATGCCCTGGACAGCGACTCGTCGCAGATGTTCCGGATGATGCTGGGCAAGCCGGAGGCCGACCGCGCCGCCGTAACAGCCGGCGTACAAGTTCACCGGCCCGAGCCCCAGTTCGCCCAGCATGTGGTGCGCGCACTCGGCGAGGAAGTCGATGCCGTGCTCGGCCGGCAGGAAGTCCGCGTCTCCGAAGCCCGGCAGATCAACCGTGACGACCGTTCCCAGCTCCGCGAGCCACCGCTCATGCCGCACCCAGGAATACCGCGTCTGATCCGAGCCGCCGAGTACGAGAAGCGGCTCCGTGACCGGGGCACACCGTCGGACGATCCGAGCGGTGTACGCGTACCCCTCCCACGAGAGCCGACGCTCTTCCACTGCCGCGGACGCCCCGCCTCCCGGCATCTGCGAGGGGACGTGGACCGGGGAGACGGCAGAAGACACAGAGAACTCCGAGGAGAGACGGGACCACCGGAAGCCCCACTTGTACACGCCCCGTCGACAAGTAGCGGTGGCCGTCACCCGAAGGGGGCCGTACCTTCACTCGAAGGTGGGCGCGGCATACCGAACCGGAGCCGAATCACACCGCCCCCCGCCTCCGTCAACCCTGCTCAAAATGGAGCCAGTTGAAGCCGTCTGAGCGAGCTCTGGGGAGGACACCCAAGCCACCTCGACTCTTCCTCCGCGAAACCGACGACCGCTAGAGGCGGCCAGCACTCCGCCCCCTAGCGCTCGGACGCGGGGCAACCCGCAGAGTCCCATGCACTGCGAGGGTGCCAGGCTCGAACCTTTGGGTAGGGAAGCTGACGCCGCCGATAGGGAAGCACGTAAAGCTCTACACCTATCCGGTATTCCTGGCGGGGCTGCGGATCGACCGCGGTCCGCTGGAGGCCCAGCGGACGTCCTAGCGGTTCCGCGTCACCGAGGTGGAGCGACGCACACCCTGACCGGACCGGCAGGCCCTAGCTCGTGCGGTCATCGCCGGGATCCCCGGTTCCCCACCGATTCCAGAGTGTTTGCTGCCAGAGGCTGGAGATTGGTCCGGGCCGGGTCACGGGCGGAACCGGGCCTGGACCGGTCTCAATCAGGTGCACGAGCGACCAAGCGACGCCATAGCAGTCGTCCGGGCCGAAACAGGTGGCCAGAGCCGTGACAGGCCGGGAGATGGCTTCGATCTGCTCGGCTCGGCGGTCGATCTCCTCATCGTCGTCGGTGTCCCAGTCGGGGAGCGGGCCATCGGCGACGAACACACGGACTTCGGGTCTCATCTGCGAATGATCGACTGCTGCGTCCCGGTTGAGCAAAGCCCGTCGTCACGGGCCACAGAAATGGGGAGGGCCCTTATGAACCGGGGCTTTCCGAGGCGGCAGCCGCCACGGAACGGTCGCTGGATGGATCCAGTCCGTAGCGAGCGACTGCCCACCCATGGCGTGGTGGGTGGCGGGGCCGTAAGCGTCAGGGGCGACTGTCCTTGGCGACGAGCTGTACCAAGCCGACCCACACGAACAGCAGCTCCTCGGGCAGAAAGCATGTCTTTGCAGGTTCATCGGCCAGGACAAGAGCAGAACCGGCGCCCGCACCCACGGCGATCGCACCGGCCCAGCCCTCCATCTCGCAGGCGCGGTCGTAGTCATCACGGCCATCGGCATCTCCGAGGACGGACCCGCTCTCCGTGCATCCACCCCACGCGGATACCGAGGATTCCGGAATGAGGATCAAGGGGCCGCCCATCGACCGGAACCACACCAGTCCGGCGCGGTCACAGCGGTCAGTGTCAGGAGGAGCATCCATGCGCAGAGTGTGCCGCCCGCCACTGACACCGCGCGAAGGCCAGGGCCGGGCCGGCCTGGTCACTCGAACCTCGACGGCAACCGCTCGAAGTCGACACAGCCCGCAGCTGACCTACCTGACCCCCTACACCGTGCTCTCATCCTCCGGTTCCCCGGGCCGCACGCGCCCGGCCGAGCGCGAGTCGCTGCGCTTGGGGCTCGTGCGGATGCGAGGGCAGCCGACGAGCGCGAGCGCGACGCGCGGGTCATCGCGGCCAAACGGGCCGTCGTCAACTGGCAGAACGTGGAACGGCGTTACGGCCGCCGCCAAGAGCAGGTGGGCACCCTGCTCCTCGTCCCCTGACCCACCCTGGCCTGCGGCACTCAGCCGTCCTGCTCGTGATGGTCTTCTCATCGCTCGCAGGCAGGCGCGACAGAGGGCTCCCGGGGACACCACACCCTGGGAGCCCTTCGCCGTAGGGTGCCGGTATTCGCTCGGGGGCTACTCCCCCGGCTGAGCCAGCCCCCGAGTCCACTTCTCCTCGATCCGCCCGAACTTCCACACCAGCAGCGCCACCACCCAGGTGGCGAAGAACAGGCCGACGATCAGATAGCCGATGACGTTGAGGTCCAGAGTGCCAACCCAGTCCCAGAACGCTCCGTGCAGGCCCGCCTTGTCGGCGATGAGGCCCAGCAGTTCGACCGTCCCGATGATCAGCGCGACCGCGACCGACAGCCCGGTGATGGTGAGGTTGTAATACACCTTGCGGACGGGCTTGGAGAAGGCCCAGCCGTAGGCGAAGTTCATGAACGAACCGTCGATCGTGTCGAGCAGCGACATGCCGGCTGCGAACAGTACGGGTAGGCACAGGATCGCGTACCAGGGCAGTCCGGATGCCGCGCCGGAACCCGCGAGGACGAGCAGGGCGATCTCGGTGGCGGTATCGAAGCCGAGGCCGAAGAGCAGGCCCAGCGGATACATCTGCCACGGCTTGGTGATCGACTTCATGACGCGGCCGAGCAGGCGGTTCATGAAGCCGCGGTTGTTCAGCTGCTCCTCCAGCGCCGCCTCATCGAAGTGGCCCTGGCGCATCTGCCGGAACACCTTCCAGATCCCCACCATGATCACGAGGTTGATGATCGCGATGACGTACAGGAACGTTCCGGAGACGGTGGTGCCGATCCAGCCGGTGACGCTGTGCAGCGTGGAGTTGTCGTTCTGGACCGGGCCGGCCAGTGCCTTGACCCCGAGGGAGAGCAGGAAGGCCAGGGCGAAGACGATGCTGGAATGCCCGAGCGAGAACCAGAAGCCCACCGACAGCGGCCGCTGCCCTTCGTGCATGAGCTTGCGCGTGGTGTTGTCGATGGCCGCGATGTGGTCCGCGTCGAAGGCGTGCCGCATGCCGAGTGTGTAGGCGGTGACACCGATACCGATGCCGAACGTCTTGCTGCCCAGGCTGTAGTGCTCCGGTGCGACGACCGCCACCAGGGTGAACCAGCCGATGATGTGCAGCGCGAGGATGAACGCGGCCATCCCGCCCAGACTCGACCACTCCTTACGGGTCATCGACGGGCGGAGGCGGCCCCGCCTCGGGTCGGCATCGGCGGAAGCCGGCGCCATGTGATCGGGCGTGACGGACATGGGGACGTAAGCCTTACTACTCGTGGATCAAGCGCGTGGTTCATGCGCGCTTCCACGTTGTTGCATCAATTATGCAAGTACAACCAACCCGCAACAAAGACTCGGTCTGTCCTTGGCAGGGGCAAAGACCCCCGCGCCGCCCACCGCCGTCCAGGCACCTTCGATGCCGGCACTCGTCACCGGATCGCACCGCGTAGGTTCGGACGAGGGTCTTGCCGGGCTTTCCGCAGAAGAAGGGGCGCCGCGGGCTCCCCGGGCTGCTCCACCGCGACCGGATGCGATGGGTGGCACTCGGTCGCGGTGCTGACCGTGGAGGTGCGGTAGCAGCGGCGGTGCCGTTGCGAGCGTCCTTGGCCGGTCAGTGGCGCCGCTGACCGCACTGCCCGCTGGGCAGGCGGCGGACAAGTCAGCGGGCGCTGTTTCCGGCGGCAAGGCCGAAATCGCTGCGGGTGGTCGCCCAAGAGGGGGCGGAGCGCCGGGCAAGCCGTTCTCTTCAACGCCGATGGAAGAAGCCGGCCTGCCGTGATGCCGGCCGGCGCCGACGGCACAGTCACCATCAACACCGTCGCCGATCGAGGTCCTGGCGCCACCGACTGCCCCCTACGGTTCGGTCTGCCACCAGCGCCGGTGGCCCCTCGTGGCCCCGCGCATCAAAGACGCTGCTTGCACCGGCACCCCCGCTCCGGTCCCGGAGAGGCACGCAATCTGCCCTCGGCCTGGAAGGGGCGAAGTGACGAGTGGCGCCGCTCCGGTGCGGACACCCTTCGCGCTGCCGGGGCGAGGTGCGGATCGCCGGCCGGAGTGAAGGTCCGCGCAGCCTGACTGTCACACCCTCACGCGACTTCTCGACCGAGATCATGGCGCACGCCAAACTCCTGATGCGGTGGCGTATCGAGCTTTCAGCTCGACGAGGGGTCGGCGGGGCGGCTCCCTCGCGCATGCAGGTGAGCGCCGCCACGCGGGACGCCAGGCCGAAGGCGGAGACCAGATCCGGTGCCGGGTCCGCTCCGGCAGTGGCGCCTTGCAGTGCCTGCCGGGCGCGCTCGCCGCGGGCCGGACCGGGCCCCGCGGCAATGAGCCCCCGCATCATCAGTCCGCTCAACAGTCCCGCCATGAAGGCGTCTCCGGCGCCCACTGTGTCCACGACCGCCACTCGCCGGCCCGGAACGGCCACGTGCCCTCCACGCCAGTAGGCGTGCGCGCCGGCTGCGCCCAGGGTGAGCACGACCAGCGCCGGCCCAGTGGCCGCCCACTCGCGGGCGACGTCCGTGTGGGCGGGGTAGAGCCAAGCCAGGCCTGCGACTGCTTTGGACTTGGCAGGCGAGCTGTCGCACTGAGCGGGGCCCAACCCTGGCCACCCGGCGTGACAGCAGTAGAGCCGGCCGCGTACTGCCCCCCCCCGAGGGCACGAGTAAACGCAGGCTCGCGGGCATCTACGGCCGTCGCGCCCTCAGGCCCGGCGGAAGAGATCGTAGCCGCCGGTCTGCCGCCAGGAGCCTGGGCTGTACGGGCGCGGCACACCTCTCGGCCCGCCTGGAGCCACAGCCGGTCCAGAGCGTCGTAGACCGGGGTGTACTGGGGTGTCCGACTGAGCCCAGAGGCCCCCGGGGAGGAGCGCGATGCCGTAGGCGACGGGCGGTGCCAGGGCAACGTGGGTTCCATGCGCGGCCTCAACGCGCGGTCCGTGCTTACGTCGCGGAGCGTGACGCGACCGTTATCCGTGCCGGCCGACACCCCGGAAGGTCCGGCTTGCTGTGTCAGCTGTGCGGCGGGCGGGTGGCCGTCTCCAGGTAGAAGGCGTCGATGCTCTGCACCGCCTGCTCGAACTCCTGGAGGTTGACGGGCTTGGTGACGTAGGCGTTGGCGTGGCTGCTGTACGCACCGGTGACGTCGTCGGGGGCCGAGGATGTGGTGAGGACGACGACCGGGATCGTCTGGAGGTTCTCGTCGTTCTTGAGGACCCGGAGCAGCTCGCGGCCGTTCATGCGGGGCATGTTGAGGTCGAGCACGATGAGGTCGGGACGCACGCTGTCGGGGTCGCGCAGGTACTCCAGGGCGGCCACGCCGTCGGTGGTCTGCACGAGGTTGCGGGACCCCCGCTCGGAGAGGGCTTCCTCGATGAGCATGGCGTCGGCGATGTCGTCTTCGACGAGCAGGACGTCGTAGGCGCGGGCGGGGGCGGTCATCATCGGTTGCTCCTGGGGTGCTTCGGAAGAGTGGTGGAAGAGTTCCGGCCAACGCCGGCGGGCGCCTTGGCGGGTCATGCCGCTCGCCTCGCCGATCTGCGGGTATCCGGCACCGGCCTGTGCGGCTTGCTCGGCCGCGGAACGTTGGAGGCGTTCGGCGGAGCGCTGGAGCTGGACCAGGACGTGCAGCAGGGTCAACGCGGGTGTTGCCGCGCCGCTGTCCTGATATCCGGTTTCCTGGAGCATGTGCTGGGCGATGCGCCGCGCAAGGTTGCCGACCGCCACGTCCGTCAACTCGGCCGACTCCTGCGGCGAGGTCCGAGGTGGGGAATTCTTGCCTGGCATGCCTGCACCTTAGGCCCTCAAACAACCCCGCGACAACATTGGTTGTCGGACAGGCTCTAGAGTGTGCGCGGCGCTGTTTCGAGGCAGCACAGGCGGAGGGGCACGAGGATGACCGGCGACGAGAGGCAACCGTGGGGGCGGGGGCTGTCCGGGTGGACGACGCGGCGCTGGCTCCGCGTGGGCGTGGCCATTTCTTTGGCCGTCCTGACCGCTCTGGGAGTGACGGGTGCGTGGGTACTGGGGCGTACGGCCTCGATCAGCAATGAACTCGTCGATGTGAAGGCCCCGGCGTTGAGCACCTCGTTCCGGCTGGAGTCGGCGCTACTCAACCAGGAGACGGGGATCCGCGGCTACGGCCTGACGGGTACGCCCGCCTTCCTGGAGCCCTACCAGCAGGGACTCACCGAGCAGGCGACTTACACCGCCACCCTGGAGCGGCTGCTGGACGACGACGGCGCCGAACTGGGTGATCTGCGCAGGGTGCAGAGCGCGGTGGAGAAGTGGCAGGCGCGGATTGCCCGGCCGATCGCGGCCTCACCGGCCGGGGCCGCCTCACCGCTTGCTACCGAGCGTGCCGACGAGGGCAGGACGGAGTTCGACGCACTGCGGTCCGCCATGGCACGGCAGCAGGACCGGCTGCGTGCCGATGCGCTGACTGCCCGCACGGACCTGTCGGACACGATGCGCCTGCGCAACTGGGTTTTCGCGGCGATCGCCCTGGTCATCGTCGCCCTGGCCGGCCTGGTCTTCGAGGGACTGCGCCGCGGCGTCACCAAGCCCCTGGAACAGCTCGGCGCCGATGCCCGGCACATCAGTGCCGGCGACTTCACCCGCCCGATCACCCCGACCGGACCCGCGGACCTGCGACAGTTGAGCACGGAGATCGACTCCATGCGCCTGCGCCTGGTGCGGGAACTGGAAGCCACCGAGCAGGCACGGCAGCACCTGGACGCACAGGCCGCCGACCTGCAACGCTCCAACACCGAGCTGGAGCAGTTCGCCTACGTCGCCTCCCACGATTTGCAGGAGCCGCTGCGCAAGGTGTCCAGCTTCACCCAGCTCCTCCAGCGCCGCTACACGGGCCAGTTGGACGCGAAGGCCGACCAGTACATCGCTTTCGCGGTCGACGGCGCCAACCGCATGCAGACCCTGATCAACGACCTGCTGGAGTTCTCCCGCGTGGGCCGGGTCCACAACACGCACGAGGGCATCGCGCTGGACGGTGTGGTGGAGCGCACGCTGTCCTCGCTCAGCGTCAGCATCGAGGAGACCGGCGCCGAGATCACGTGTGATGAGCTGCCTAAGCTGGTCGCCGATCCCACACAGATGGGCATGCTGTGGCAGAACCTGATCGGCAACGCGATCAAGTTCCATCGCCCCGGACAGACTCCGCACATCCACATCACGGCCGCCCGCGAGGGCGAGCTGTGGCAGTTCTCGGTCACTGACAACGGCATCGGGATCGCGCCCGAGTACGCCGAAAAGGTCTTCGTGATCTTCCAGCGGCTGCACACCAAGGACGCCTACAGCGGCAGCGGCATCGGCCTCGCGATGTGCAAGAAGATCGTCGAATTCCACGGCGGCACCATCGCCGTCGACCCGCGATACACGGACGGCACCCGCATCACCTTCACCCTCGCCGAAGCACCCCCGTCGGTTTCCACGCCTCCGGTGTCTCTGGTACGCGCCCGAGCCGGTGTTGGACCGCAGGGCACCGCGGGTGCGGAGCAGGGCGCCGCCCATTCCGTGGCGGAGCCGACTCCATGACCGTCTCGGCAACAGCGTTTCCCGACATCGCACCCGGTGGGCCGGTCTACCGGGTGCTCCTGATCGAGGACGACGAGGGCGACGCACTGCTCGTCGAAGAGCTCCTCCACGACACGGGCCTTCGCTTCGAGCTCACCACCCGCACCAGTCTCGCGGACTCGCGCGCCGACCTGACCGCGGCACCCTTCGACTGCATCCTGCTCGACCTCCACCTGCCGGACGTCTCCGGGACCCAAGCGGTCACCGCCGTCCGCTCTCTCGCTCCGCACACCGCTGTGATCGTCCTGACGGGCCTGTCCGAGTCCCAGGCCGGACCTGATGCCATGGCGGCCGGTGCCCAGGACTACCTCGTCAAGGGCACGGTCGAGGCAGACCTGCTGCGCCGCACCCTGAGCTATGCCGTCTACCGCAGCCAGACCGAACGCGCCGGCGCCGAAGCCCAGGCCGTGCGCATGCGCGCCGAGGAGAACGCCCGCCTCGAACGCGGACTGCTCCCCCAGCCCATCCTCGACACTTCCACCGTGCGCGTCACCTCCCGCTACCTTCCCGGGCGTGAACTGGCCCTGCTCGGCGGCGACTTCCTCGACGTCGTCGAATGCGACGACGGCCTGCTGCGCGCCGTCGTGGGCGATGTCAGCGGCCACGGACCCGACGCCGCGGCGCTGGGCGTCTGTCTGCGCATCGCCTGGCGCTCCCTCGTCCTGGGCGGACACCGCGGCCCCGACCTGCTCCACCTCATGGAGCGCATCCTGATCGCCGAACGCGGCACCCACCCGCTGTTCGCGACGTGCGCCCTGCTCACCCTCGACGAGAAGGCCGGCACCGCCACCCTGCACCTGGCCGGCCACCACGAGCCGCTCCTCACCACACCGGCGGGAACGGTGGAGGTGCGCGCCGCCCACGGCATCGCCCTGGGCATCGCCCCCGACCTGTGCCACTGGCCGGCCACTGCCATACCCCTGCCCGACCACGGTGCGCTGACCCTCTACACCGACGGCCTCACCGAGGGCCACAACGGCACCGTGGACGGGCGGCTCGGTGTTGAAGGACTGCTCGCCCTGATCGAGCAACTCCCGTCGGCCGACCCGGCCGTGCACGTCGACCGTCTCATCAAGGAGACGCACGCACTCAACGCCGGACGGCACTCCGACGACCTCGCCGTCCTCCGCCTCGACTGGGGTACGGGCTGAACCTCACGATCACCCGGCCCGGGCCAGAGCATCCGATCCATCACGCACCTCATGATCGCGGCGGCCGTGACGCAGGCCCGAGACCCGCGAATGCCCCCTCCCGCACTCCCGCACTCCCGCACTCCCGCACTCCCGCACTCCCGCACTCCCGCACTCCCCAGGAGCATCCAGGAGCCCCCATGGCAGACAGCCAATTCCGTCCCGGTCCCGTCGCGGCGCAGTTTGCCCGCAACGGCTGCCACGTGATCGTGGCGCGTGGTGAGCTCGACCTCGACACGACGGCCGACCTGGCCGCGGCCCTGGCCAAGGCCGCCGGCGAGCACGGTGTGGTCGTTCTCGACCTCAGCGCCGTCACCTTCGCCGATTCCGCACTCCTCAACCTGCTGCTGCACACCCATCGCGCCACGACACTGCATATCGCCGCTCCGCATCCACGGGTCGTCCTCCTGCTTGAGATGACCGGAGCGGACCAGGTCCTCCACCTGTTCTCGACCGTCGACGACGCCTGCACCTCGGATCCCTCCTAGCTCACGGCCTATTGGGCATCGCGACGTCCGGCACAAGCAGTGCCGGTCGGTTGGTCAGTCGAGGCGGGCCGCCGGTTCGCCCAGACCGTGCCTTCGGCCACCAGCAGTTCGAGGAGACAGGACCCCGGCGCGTACTTGTAGGCGTCCGTCAGCAGCTCGCTCACCACCAGCAGGGCAGTCCCCGAGGACAGCACACCCGGGGATATGCACCACGGGTCTCTACCAGGCCGCCAACCGAAGGGAAGGAGGGAAAGTCCGCGCCTACTGGGCTAGGCGGGCCGAAAGGCAGCGCCGGTTGAAAGCTGCGATCCCCTCACACAGGGGAGACGTGGACCATGCCAAACTCTCAGAGCCGTTAACCCAGCGCCGAGCCGGCCTGCGAAGGTGGCTGTGTCGTCGTTGCCCCAGTCTGGCGGTCAGGTCCGGGGGCGGCGTACGACGAGGACAGCGGCGGTGTCGTCATCCAGGCCGTGATCGCTGTAGGCGGTGAGGTCGGCGACAAGACGGGCCGTGATGTCACGGTCGGGTGCTGAGCTCCAGGCCGTGAGGCGTTCGGCGAGGGGGTAGAACTCCCCCAGTCGGTCGCGGGTCTCGCTGACTCCATCGGTATACATCAAGATCCGGTCACCGGCCTGGAAGGCGACTTCCTCGACGACATGGTCGTGGTCCAGTTCGACGGGCAGATGGACGGGCGGCGAGGGATCGCGGAAGGTGAGATACACAGCCTGCCCATCCGCGCCTTGGCGGACCGGCGGCGGGTGTCCACAGCTGAGCAGCCGCATGAGTGGCTGATCGTCGGGAATCTCCGCCAGGAGCACGGTGGCGAAGCGGTCAGCGTCCACGATCCCGGCCCGGGAGGCGTGGTGACGCATACTTGCTTCCAACTTCCGGGCCACGCCCGGCAGGTCGTCTTCCCCGTAGGCGCTCTCACGGAACGAACCGAGCAACACCGCCGCGCTCTCCACGGCGCCCAGGCCCTTCCCCTGGACGTCGCCGATCATCATCCGCACGCCGCCGGGCACCCGCAGCGCCTTGTAGAAGTCCCCGCCGAGGTGAGCGCCGGCCACTGAGGTCTCGTACAGCAGGTACAGGTCCACCGCCCCCAGATGTTCCGGCAGCGGGTGCTGCAAGGCCCGCTGGGCCACGTCGGCAACGACTGTGGCCTGCCGCAGCTGCTGCTCACGACGCTGGCGTACCGCACTGCACCACGCAGCGACTCCACTGATGATCATCACTAGGACGGCGCCGCTCACACCACGGGACAGCACATCGCCCCATGCGGCCTCGCACAGCACGAGGGCCATCGCCGCGGCGACGCCGAAGCCCAGCGTGGGCCATACCCCCCAGGAGACGGCGGCCAAGGTAGGTACGACGTACAGCAAGGCGTCGTAGCGCTGGACCCTGGGGGTAATCAGGTCGACGACGACAGCGCAAGCAATCAGTAGGACGGGCAGGAGACGCACGAGACGGTAGCGCTGGTTGCCTGTATCAGGACAGTTCACCCGCCCATCCTGGTGCTGCCGTGCTCAAGACGAGGTGCCCGCGCGGGCGACACGCTGAACACGCTCTTGACGGTCGACCGCGAGAGCGCCGGGGGCATCCGCTGCCCAGCAGCGACCACTCGTGCGCACCGGCCGGATCTGACCTCCTCGAAACATCCCCGCACTCATCCCGGCACACCAAATGGCTCACTTCTTCCGCAGACAGTGATGCCCCGACCCCTGGGCGGGAGTTGCCGAAACCACAGCAGCGCAGAGGAAGAGTCCGTACTCGCGACCTGCCGGGTCGGCCCCCTGGGGGTGCTTGGCTCCTCCCAGTCTCTTTCGCGGCGCGCGGGGACATCGGCATGTTTGCTGATCACTGGCGAGTCGTTAGCGAGGCGGAGAAGTTCACGTCCGACCCCGACATCGTCCCTCGACGCAGCAGGCGGCCCTCTCTGAGAGGGGTACCGCAGCGGACCGCGCAGGACGGCTTGACCTTGCCCGTGCCACCCCCCTCTGTGCACAGGGGGGTGGCAGGGACCGCCGGGGACGGATCGCTCCGGGTCAAGGGCGGGACCATCGTGGCGCATGTGATGGGCTGGGGCGACGCGCTCCTGGCCGCCTGACATCTCAGCGCCTTGGGAGCCCGGCTGTCAGCCGCCGTGTTCGTACCGGCTTGCAGATGTACTGGATCCCGGTTGGTGGGCCGGCGGGGTCAGTGCGTCTCCGGTGCGCCGAGGACAGTCTCCTGAGTAATGAAGTCGATCAACGCCGGAATGCCTCCCTCTTCCACGATGTGGCGCTGTTGGTCGGCGCCTGTGCCCTCGCGCAGGAGGCGGTGCACGAGGGGTTCGACGTGTCGCATGTCGCCGTGCTCCTCCAGGGCCGGGGTGACGTGTTCGACGAGCCGGCACAGCACGTCACCCGCGGCATGGGGACGGCCGCCCGGGTCCAGGAGGGTGGAGGTGAGGCCGTGGCGGGCCGCGTGCCACATGCTGGCCTGCAAAACCTCTGGGCGGCAGGTCGGTTCGGGGACGTCGTCCTTGTGTTCGCGCAGTGCGGTGGCTGCCAGGGCTCGCACGATCCCGGCGAGCATGGCCGCGTCGTCGACCCTGAGTTGGACGTCCATGCAGCGCACTTCCACCGTGGGGTAGTGCTCGGACAGGCGTGCCTGCCAGTACAGCTGGCCCGTGTCGCCGATGACGGTGGATGCCACCAGTGCGTCGAGGCTCTCTTCGTAGTCGGCGAGGCCGTCGAAGCGCGGCGGCGGGCCGCAGACGGGCCAGCGGGTGAAAGCAAGGGTGCGCCAGCTCGCGAACAGCGTGTCCTGGCCCTTCCAGAAGGGGGAGTTCGCCGACATCGCCAGCAGCGTGGGCAGCCACACCCGGATGCGGTTCAGGACCGCGACGCCCGTTTCCCGGTCCGGCATCCCGACATGCACATGCATCCCGTTGACCAGGAGTTCCTCCGCGATGCGGCCGCCCTGGTCGTGCAACCGCACGTAGCGGCGCCCGCTGGTGACCGGTACCTGCCCCTCGCCCATGACGGGAGCGGACGCGGTCGCGGCCAGCCGGCAGCCCGAGGCCTCGGCTGCCTCACTCAGCGCGTGGCGCAGCCGCAGCAGATGCCCGGCCACCTCGGTCAGCTCCTGGCACACCGGCGTGGCGATCTCCACCTGGGCCTGCAGAAGCTCGGGCTGTACCTCGTCCTCGCCCGCGACATCGTCAAGACCCGCGGCGCGGCGCACCTGTTCCGACCGGGCAACCGGGTGTCCGGTCTCCGGGTCCAGCAGCAGGTACTCCTCTTCAACCCCAACAGTGATCACAGGGAGTGGGTACCCGGTCCAGGGCCTTCGTACCAGCAAAAAGGCAGATCCGATGACACCCCCGGTGGCGGGAGCGGTTCGAGGGGGCGGGAGTTGTGACCGGCCTCGCGAAGCAGGACCTCGTCGGCCTCGAACAACTCCGAGGACGCACACCAGGCGGTGTCGTCGCCCGCGCCATGCAGCGCATCCTCGCGCTGACCACCGCGATCCGGCATCAACGACCACCGGACAGCCCGTTCTGCGCTCACTGACCGCCTACGACCACTGATCCCTCGGGACCGGTCACCAACCCGTGCTATTTTTGTGAGCAAGCGTTCAACTATGGAGGTCGGGATGGGGCGCAGGCAGCTCTGGGATCAGGACGAGGTGCTGGCCTCGGCCATGCGGCTGTTCCGCCACAGGGGGTACGCCGGCGCCTCGCTGCGGGACATCGAGGAGGCCACCGGACTGCACCCGGGGAGCCTGTACCGGACCTTCCAGAGCAAGGACGGCCTGTTCCGCGCCGCCCTGGATGCCTACAACGAGCGGGTGGTGCAGGGGCGGGTCCGGGTCCACCTGATGGAGCTGGCAGACCCCCTGGCCGGCATTCGCTCGTTCTTCACCTCGACGATCGAGACCGGCGCGGAGCCCGACCCGGGCTGCCTGCTCACCAACACCGCCGTCGAGTCCTTCACCCTCCCCCAGGCCGCCGTCGGCGTGCACCACGGCCTGGCAGTGATCGAAGGCGGTTTCGCCGACGCACTGACCCGCGCCCGGCACCGCGGCGACACGCCGCCGGACCTCGATGTCGGGGCCACGGCCGCCCACCTGCTCGCGCTCTACCAGGGCCTGCTGGTGCTCGTCCGGGCCGGCCTGCCCCGCACCACACTGCACAGCGTCACCGACGGCGCGATGGCGTCGATCGGCTCCCTGAGGACTCCACGAAAGCAGGACGACCATGAGTGACACCCAGCGGCTTTGGAACGACTACGCCGCCTGCTGGTCGGCCGACCCCGCCGACCGGCTCGCCGCCCTCGGCGCGGTCGCGGTGGACGAGGTCACCTACCGCGACCCCGGGACCGAGGTCGCCAGCCTGACCGAACTCGCCGCCTACATGGCCGGCTTCGCCGAAGCCTTCCCCGGCCACCGGTTCCGCATTGACGAGGTGCTGGAGCACCACGACCGCTCCCTCGCCCGCTGGACCCAGCTCGGCGGGCAGGGCGAGACCGCGTCGACCGGCATCAGCACCGCCCGCCACCACGAGGACGGGAGCCTCGCCGACATCACCGGCTTCTTCCTCCCGGCCTAGCCGATTGATTTCGGGATCGGTTTTCGTAGGCGGTGAGTGATCGCAGGGCCGGCCGGCCCTGCGATCTTGTGTTTGTGCCGGATCGCTACGGTCAGTGCGAGGATGCGTTGCAGCATCCCGGACGGTCACGCCGCTCGGGATGCGTCCGCCGTGGCGTTCGAGGTCGAGCTGACTCTTGAGTGTCTGGCTCGCCGACTCGATCAGCTACCGGAGCCACTTGAACAGGTACGATCCGGCCCTCAGGGCCTCGCCCTTGCGGGCGGCGGCTGTGACCGAGCTCCTCGCCTGGCGGTATTCGCCAACTGGAACGCTCACCCCTGAACCGATCTTGAGCCATCTGGGCGTCCCATCACCCATGCTCCGGCGCAGACGCCTGGCTACATCCCGTGCCTCACGTCAGAGGTCTTGTGCCGCGCCCTGGAGCTTCAACGCCGATGGCAGGCTGTTGAACGCGTCCACGGGGCTCCGGGCGGCGGTCAGCCTGTTCTGGATGTCTCTGTCGAGGGGGCATCGGCACCACCGCACTGGTTCAGGGGGCTGCCGATCGGCAGCCCAAGGAGGTTGCCGCCGCCTGCTCCGGTACCGCGAGTGGTGCTGCCCGACGCCTGAGCACCGGTGTGCAGATTGGCGCAGTCGGTCCCGAAAGCCGGGGAGATGAAGTCACCTACACCGCCGGCGACAGCGGAATCAGCGGCGAGGACGCTACCTGCCACGGCGGTAGCGATCAGAGTGGGCCGAGGACCCGCCCGTCGATTCCGCGGAGCGGATGTTCAGATGCTGCGACGTCGAGCATGCCCGTGGCTGGCTGGGCGGCACCGTGCTGATCACCACTACCCGTACGGAGCATTGCCCGGTCTGGGGCTGGCATCGATAACGTGCCCTGCACATAACGGCATTGCCACGAAGCGGGCTCGTCGGTGATGGCCGCGGCGATGCGGCCGCGCTCACGCCAGCCGGCCGCATCGCCGTCGTCGGCCGGCCCCGAAGCGGTCGGGCAGGCAGGTTCAACTCCGCGGCTCGCTCGTGGAGGTAGGGCGTGTCGCCGGAGTAGTGGAAGAGGCACACCACATCCGCGCCGGCGGACGAGCGCGGGACGTGGAGGGCGCGGCGCGAGAACGGTGAGGGCTGCACGAGGGGCGGGCCCAGGGAGCCCGCCGTGGCGCGGGAAGGCGCCACGGCGGGTGGAGGCGCGGGACCGGTTCCAAGAGCCCCGCACTGAGGATTCGCGGCCCGGGACCGTTTGGATGGGTGCGCCTTGCGGCCGGTTTCGAAGCCGAGACGGAAAGCGCCTCCGCCCCCTCTTCTTTGGGACAGGTCATTCCGCCCGGCGGGCGTCAGCCCAGGGCAGACGGTCGGGGACGGGCCAGTCGATGCGCACCTCGCCGCCAATACCGCCCGCCTCGCCCGGCAGCTCAAGCCCATCCCCTACCCGGCCTCCTCCTGACCAGCCCAACCAGGTTCTGTCTCCCATCTCTTGAGTGGGAGACAGAACCGATACCTGAGCAGTCCGGCACCGGTCAGGCTGGCCCGAACCTCTCCGGCGGAGGCCCTGGCAGACGCGTCAGGGCCTCCATGGACGGAGCATGCCCTTCATCGCGTCCGTCATGGCGGACTGCAGCAGCGGGCCGTAGGTGATCCTGCTGACGCCGAGACGGCGGAAGCGCTCCAGATCGTGCTTGACGGGGTGCGCGGTGGAGTTCACGGGAACCCCCACGGCCCCGATGACCGCCTTGAGCAGGTCGTCATCGTCCTGGATACGCACCGGGTAGACGCTGTCGGCGCCTGCCTGTTCCATGGCTCGCATCCGCTCGATCGCCTCGTCGAGAACACCTGCGGAGTCTTTCGCGTGCAAGAACAGGTCGGTGCGCCCATTGACCCAGATGGGGACCCCCGCGTCGTCGGCCGCCGCACGCAGGCCGGCGATGTATTCAGCGTGCTCCTGGCTACTGCGCACCCGGCCGCCCTGCGAGTGGACGGTGTCCTCGACGTTCAGGCCCACACCGCCGACCTCGACCAGTCCGGCGATGAGGTCTGCGGGCTCCTGGCCGTAGCCGGCCTCCAGATCCACCGATACCGGAACATCGACGGCCGCGATGATCGGTCTGACGGCGGCGAGTACCTCCTCGAACGTCTGTCCTTCATGGTCGTCGGCTCCTCGGGAGTCGGCGAGCGGATGGCTGCCGACCGTCAGCGCGGAGAACCCGGCGTCCGCGGCCGTCCGCGCCGACCAGACGTCCCAGACGGTCGGCAGCACGAGGGGCTGATGCTCGGCATGCAGTTGCTTCAGGCGCTGAGCGCGCTCAACGGTGGTGCGAAAGTTCATGCCGGGAAGGTACCCGTGTATCGCCAGGTTCCACGCCGATTCGTGAGTCCTCCCGGGGTGGATCTGCCTGTGCTTGTTGGACACGTACCCCACCTCATGCGTTACGCGCGTGTCCACCGCGCCAACAACGGTCGCAGACAGGGACGGGTGCGGTGATGGCGTTCGTGCCGCCCTGAGGGGTGTAGCGGACGGTGCACGGGTCGAAGCCTGTGGCGCTGAGGGTGGCACGCGCCGCAGTGATGTCGGTGGGATCGAGGGCGGGCGTGCGGAAGAGGACGAGCCGCCACGGCGACCGGAGTCGGTGACCGCGGCCCAGCGGCAGTCGGTGTCGAGGCCGACGACCGATGTAGTCGGCGGTGTCGGCGTGGAGCCAGGGCGAGCCGGCACCGAGGAGCTCACATGGAGGCGAGAGTTGCTTGCGTCTGGGGCCGCCGCGGACCCGCATGGCGGCTCCGAACCCCTCATACTTGAACGCGTTCAAATAGATGCGCCATGATGGCTGCGAGCGGAGCGGCCAGCCCTGAGCACTGGTGCCGGGCGCCCCCGTCATGCCCTGCCGCGCCCTGCCGAGCCGTCCCGAACCGGGCGGCTGGTGCCGGGTGGCGGCAGAACTCTCGCGCTTTTGAGGAGCTGACCGTGCGCCACCTGCTGCAGCGTCACCCGATACCGATCCGCACCCACTTCGCGCACTCGCTCGTCCTTACCTACGCCCTGCCGCCTGAGCAGCTCGCGCCGCTGGTCCCTCCTGGGCTCGCCCTGGACACGTACACCGCCCCCGACGGCACCGAACACGGCTTCGTCGCGGCCGCCGTGGTGGACGCGCGCGGCCTGCGCCCGGCCGGACTGCCTGCCCGGATCGGCGCCGACCTCGTCCTGACCGGCTACCGAGTGTTCACGCGGTTCCCCACTCCGGGTGGCCGAACCATGCGCGGCCTACGAATCCTGCGCAGCGACACCGGCCACCGGTTGATGGTCGCGGGCGGCAACCTGCTGTCCCGGTATCACTACCGGCTCGCCCGGATCGGCAGCCGGGCCGTCGGCGAGACCCTGGAGTTCAAGGTGGTCAGCGCCGACGGCCGGGCCGACCTGCACGTCCGCGCGAACCTGGCCGGCCCGCCCGCGCCACTACCGCCAGGCAGCCCGTTCGCCGATGCCCGGGCCGCGCGCCGGTTCGCCGGACCGCTGCCCTACACCTTCGAGTACGAGCCGCAGACCCGCTCGATGATCGTCGTCAAGGCCGTTCGCCCGCACTGGGAGCCGAAGCCGGTCGCGGTCGAAGTGCCCCATCTGACGTTCTTCGACCACGGCCCGCTGGCCGGCACCCGGCCCGTGCTCGCCAACGCCTTTCACGTGTCCGATCTCGACTACGGCTGGGAGCCGGGTAGCCGCCGTGCCCTGGACGGGAGCACGCGGTGATCCCGGTCCGGTCGACGGGGCCGCGGCCAGCCCGCGTTGTCCCGAAGCCCGCGCCCACGGCGCCTCCGCCCCCGCCGCACCGCCCGTCCGGGGTGCGCGAGGTGATGCGCTACAACTGGCCGCTGTACGCGGGCGGCGCACTCGCCGCGGCCGGTGGCTGGGCACTGGCCCGACGGCTGCCCCGCCCGGCCGCCCGACTCGCCCGGGCCGGTGCGGTCGCCGCAGGTTGGCTGCTCGCATGCAGCACTGCTGCCACCTGGTACGTCTACGACCTTTCCGGACTGCACGGCTACACATGGCTCGACGACCTGCTGCCGGACGGACCCGGCCGCCACCTCGTGGTCTCGGCAGGCCTCGACGAGACGAGCCGGCCCGTTGCCGCGCGCCACCCCCACGCGTCGCAGCTCATCGCCGACATCTACGACCCAACTCTGATGACAGAGGGTTCGATCCGCCGTGCCCGCCGCCTGGTGCCTCCGGTGGCCGGCACCGTGGCCGCCCGGCCGGCGGAGCTGCCCGCCCCAACCGCCACGCTGGACACGGTGCTTGTCGTGTTCGCCGCCCACGAGCTGCGCCGGGCGACCGATCGCGCCGCACTGTTCGCCGAGACGGCCCGAGTGCTCCGGCCGGGCGGCTCGCTCGTCCTGGTCGAGCATCTGCGCGACTGTGCGAACACCGCCGTCTACGGCCCGGGCGCGTGCCACTTCCTGCCGCGGGGTACCTGGCTCGGCCACGCCGCCGAGGCGGGTCTGCGCCCGGCGGCGGAACGGCGGATCGCCGTCATGGTCACAGCGTTCGCCTTCCGGAGGCCCGGACCGTGAACCAGCTCTTCGACGTGGAGGTCCAATTGCGGCTCGTCGGGGCCGCGCTGGTGGGCCTCGGCGTGTTCCACGCGGTGCTGCCCCGGGTGATCGGCTGGCCCGCCGACCTGGCAGGCACCACGCTGCTGACCCGTCAGGTCTCCTACGCCCATGTCTTCTTCATCGGCCTCACTTGTGTGTTGCTCGGTCTGTTGCCTTGCACCCTGCCCGGTGAGCTCCTCGCGGGCACGCCGCTGGGGACCGCCCTGCTGGTCGGCCAGACCGTCTTCTGGGGTACCCGCTGGCTCTTCCAGTTCGCCGTCTTCTCGCCCCGTCTCTGGCATGGTGACCCGCTCCGGACCCTGGGCCACCTCGCGTTGTCAATCCTGTGGACGTGGGTGACCGCGGTGTTCGCTGTCGCCCTGTGGCGGGTGCTATAGGAACCTGGCGAAGGTGCTCAGCCGGCGAGTCGAGCACCTTCGGTCGTACCGGCGTGAGCAGAAACGGGGCTCTGACACGATTTCCGCGACGCTGCGGGTGTGCCAGCATGCTCCAGCGACGCTACGTCACGGCGATTCCCGCACCCCGCGCTCCGCTGCCCAGCACCCCCGCACATCCGCGCACGGCTGTGCGGCGTGGCGAGCCCGGACTCAGGATCACCGGTGTCACGAACAACAACCCGTCCGGCAGTGGACCGCACCCGGACCCGATCGGCCCGATCGGCCCGATCCGCTGCGATCGCGTGGAGCCCGAGCGGCGCCGTTGTGAGCGAGCACGCCGTGCGCCAGGATGTCTGCCCATGAGTGAGATCTCCGATCTGGTCACCCTCCTCCGACTCGAACCGCACCCGGAAGGCGGGTGGTTCCGTGAGACGTGGCGGACCGGACCCAGCGCCGTTCCGGAGGGATACCCCGGGCCGCGCTCCTTCGCGACCGGCATCTACTACCTACTGCATCCCGGCGAAATGTCCCGCTGGCACCGGGTGCGTTCGGACGAACTGTGGCTGTGGCACCGGGGCGGGCCGCTGACGCTCCGCCTCGGCGGGGCGGGCCACCGCCGCGGAGGAGTCCGCCACGGTGCTCGGGCCGGACATCGCATCCGGAGCACGTCCTCAGCTCCTGGTGCCGGGCGGCGCCTGGCAGTCCGCAGAACCGGCCGGCGACGAGCCGGTGCTCGTGTCGTGCGTCGTGGCCCCCGGCTTCGACGTCGAGGACTTCGACATGCCGTGAGGCCCGTGCGCACGGGCACCGTGAGCGGTGCGTGCGCGGGTTGAGCTCCGGGCGCGACCGGCGACGTCGGGCTCGCCCGGTCCCGGTCGAAGCACCACGGGGGTGACCACAGCGCGGTCACCCCCCGTGTTTCGGTCCCGCCCGGTGCCGGCCGGGGGTCAGTCGGCAGGCGACTCAGGCGGTCGGCGGGAAGACTGGTCGGTCGGTCGGGCGGTCAGCGCACGTGCACCGTCACCACGGCCGACGTGTGCTGGTGAACCGGCTTCGGGTCGTGCTTGCTGGTCAGCCCGTACAGGACCGCACGAAACCGCAGGTCGCCGCGGCGCGCCGACGCACCCGCGGCGGTGACTTTCGCGTCGCCCGCGGTCGGGGTGCTGCACGTCTCCTGGTGCCACCCCTCGCCGAAGCCGTTCTCCTCCACGCAGAGCTGGTGCAGGAACCCAGCGTTGTCGTCGTCGCCGTGCGCGGTGACGGTGATGGTCCTGCCGACCTGGGCTGTCTTGGGCGCGGTGATCTCCACGCTGCCCTTCGCGAACGCCGGCGCGGTGGCCAGCGCCACCGAGGCCAGACCCAGCGCGCCGATCACCGTCGCCCGGCCGACTCGTGCAGTCAGCCCGGTCTGCTTCGTCCTGGTCATGGACATCCCCTTTCACGGGCCTCCGCCGATCGGTGGGACCCGCCCCGTCGCTCGGCGCCCAACGCGCCGTGTCGATCAGTCAGATGGGCCGATCGCGCGGCTCGTTGCGGAGCGGACGGCGCCGTTACGGATTCACGACATACCGCCGTGGCCGGGTACCGTCATCGCGCGGCGGACTCCGGCGGCTCCCCCCATCCCTGCGCGGCGAAATCAGTTCTTCGCAGGGGCCGTGGGACCCGTGCGACGAGCCGCGCGCTCCGGACACGCCCCGCCCGCCCCTGTCACGGAGACCACTTCCGGCAGCTTGAAATGAAGCCGAGTGCCCCTCTCCCCCAATACCGTTGTCGTGTCCCGCAACGCGGCGACCTGCCTTCGGAGGCCCCCTCCCCGGAGTGCCCAATGACCTCGGCAAGGGTCCCGAGTCCGCAACGACAGCCACTTTGACCTGGCGTTCGCGCAACAGCGCAAGCGTCGCCACCCGGGCCTGGGCCGAGTGCATCACCGCACGCACGACGGCGTCCTACGGTGTCTGCCAGTGGTCGGCCCAGGCTCGGGACGCTGCCACGTGACGCTCCAGGCCGGGCGTCCCGTACTCCTGCCAAGCCTTCCAGGACCGGGCGTCGGCCTCCGCCAGCACAACCACCGCCTCACGGGGCGCGCGGGTGAACGCGGGGATACGTTCGCACCAGCGAGCGGCCTGCTCGGGGGTCTGCTGGCCGTCCAGTACCAGGCGCTGGCCCCACAGGACCGCGTCCAACCACCCAGGGCCCTGTGCCGCCCAGGCCCAGTCGATCAGCCATGTCCGGTTCTGCCCGGGCAAGAAGTTCGTCGCGGCCGGGTCGCCGTGCACGAGCCGGTCACCGGTCAGCAGTGGCTCGTCGGCCGGGTCGCAGTACTCCTTCCAGCGCTCCCACGCCGGCCTCAGCCCAGCCTCGGGGGGCGCGGCCGTCGTGCTCAGCTCCCGCAGGACTGCTGTGACGGATTCCAGGTGGGGGCTGTCGTCCGCGCTGAAGTCGGCCCACGGTGACAGGCTGGTGATGCCCTCGAACGCCAGGATCGTCCAGCCTCCCGCCGCCGTCCGCCACAGCAGCCGTGGTGCGAAGAGCGGGAGGAAGGGTGCGACGGTGCTCTCGACTTCCAACTCGGCCGTCCGCTCGTGGCCCGCGGGCAGTCCCTTGACGAACACGCTGCCGCCGTCGGGGGCCGACAGCAGGGCCGCGAAGCCCGAGCTGGTCCCGTGGATCAGGTCGACAACAGAACTGCTGTCCCCCACACGGTCGGCGACAGCCCGCCGCACGGACTCGGGCAGCTCCCTGTAGGAGCGCAGAGCGACACGCACGGCCATTCACCTGCGAGGATTCTGCGGGTCATTCGGTGGCAGCGGCGGGTTTTTGTCCGGCCTCGTCGGCGGATCGGTTGACGGGCGCCCCGGCGGAGGATTGGTCGAGGGGCGGGGGGACGGCCTGCGCGCTTCGAAGACCTTCATAGGTGGACGCTACCGGTGCGCCCCGCCATATAGCTCTCAAATCAGTGAAGTTCCTGCGCGCCGACGGCATTTGCTCCGCCGGCGGTACTTGGCGGCCCGGTCCAGGAGCCCGGCTCCGACACCCACCGCCCGGGGTCGTTCTTGGTGATGCGAACACCGCCGTCGGACCGAGCCCTGGCATCGCGTTGGACCGCCTGCCACTTTCTAACTGGCTTCTGGTGCGGTGTAGGGGAATTCATACCCGGTGAAGTCAGCGACGTGGACGTATCCGATGCGCTGGTAGAGGGCATTACTGGTGGGGTTGGTCGGGTCCGCGAACAGGACGACGTCCGTCGCGCCTGCGGTCAGCGCGGCTCTGCTCACCTCGACCGTCACCGCGCCCGCGTAACCGCGACCCCGGAGATGAGCCGGAGTGGAGACGGGGTCCACCCGGACCATGCCGCCGACCATCGACGTCGAGCCCGCCATGGAGACGGGAATGCCGGCCGGGCTCTCCCAGAAGGTGAAGAGCCTATCGGCGAAACGCGTGTCGTCCCAGGATCCAGCGTCGATGGCACCTACGGAGGCGTTCTCCCCTACTTCGACACAGAACGCACGGCACCAACGCACGACTTGTTCATGGTCCTGCTCGCCCGCGACGCGGCCCCGGCCCTCTGGGCGCCGCTGTGGTGGGGTGAGCTTGCCGAGACGGTACAGGTGAGTCTGCCAGAAGGGCAGCGGCGCGACACCCGTGTGCCGCTGCCAGGTCTTGGCGAAAGCGGCGGCGGTGTCGTGGTCCGCGATGACGCCGGACGGGGAGTAGCCGGAGCCGGCCAGGAGAGCGGCAAGAGTTCCGGCCTGCTCAGCAGAAAGGGGTGTGACGCTCAGGTATCCGCGCGGAGTGCGATAGAAGATGGCACAGATCTCGCCTCCTGACTCCAGCCGACCGAAAATGGTGGCTTTGGCACCGCGTGCGTCCGCCCCGCGTGTTCGCAGCTTCTCGATGTCCGTCAGAGGAGTGTTGTGCAGGGCGGGGCGCGAACGCAGGAAATCTCCGGCTCGCGCAAGGAAGTCATCGACATCGTCACTGAGTTGCCAGTCATCCGGGCGCATCCTTCATGGTCCCGCAGCACCCCCAGTAGACGGCAACATGCGGCACCTAGATTCAGGGTTCAGGGTTCAGCAAGAACGGTCAGCCTTCAATGCGTCAGGGCACGGTCCTGTCCTTCGAGGCTGAGCGGCGGCAGGGAAAAGGCGGACCATCTCGATAGATCGAGATCAGCGGCCGTGGTTCGCGGGCCCGGGCGAGCTGCGTCTACCTCGCCTCACTCCACCTCGCCACCATCCTCACCTGGTCGACGACGTGACCCGAACCCGGCTGGCTAGACCCATCCGCCGTCAAGGTGGATCGTCCAGGCTTCTCCCACCGCCCTCTTCAGTTCGACCATGGCCACATCCATGATGACTGCTGGTGCGTCGGCCAGTCGCAGCGGGGAGTCCGGGACACCGTTCCGGGTGTAGGTCGGCAACTCGCCGTTACAGCTGAAGGCGTGGAGCGGCGGAGAGTCGGGGTTGAACCATGCGGGACGCTGCTCCTCCGCCCACGCGGCTGCGGCGTCGACGCGGTTCACTTGCGCCAGCAGGTACTCGGGGGCGGGCCCGCCGCTGAACTGTATGAGGAAGCCCGCGGTGTCGACGGCCCACCAGTCCCACGTGAATCCAGGGCGAGGGTGCCGCAGGATCGTCGCCATGCCACCACCGTACCTACACAGGCACACGCCTGGTCAGGTGATCCACAGGAAACGCCCCTGGGCTGCTCCCTGCGCTGGGACTGGTTGCCGCTGACCGAGGAGCCTACGGTGAAAGGCGTGAGGAGCGGAGTTGACCGGTCGTCGATGACCTCGCCTGCCCTGTGACGGGCACCTGCTCCGATGCTTCGCGTGAACCGCGGATCACGCTCATTGAGGCCCGCGATGTTGTGCGGCTGCTGCACTTCGCGGAACCCCGCCGCCACGACTCTGTCGAGGAACGAGACGCCTACGCCCTGCCTGCCGAGCCGGCGGGCCACTCCCCTCGGAGTGAGCGGATCAGAAGAAGTCGTGGAGCTCAATGCCTCGGAGCACTGCGGGCATCGACCGTGTCATGAGGATGTACACCGGCCCGTACGGGCGTTCGTCCGGAGAGCCTCGAACTGATCCGGTTCATGGCTGCAGAAACGGCGAAGCAGCGCGTTCATTGCGAACATTGCGAACTGAACGCACAGGCACTGCGGTGAATGCCGACCCGCGGGAAAGCGGGGGTCTGCTGCACCCACACCGCCGATATCAGTGGTGAGGTTCGCGCCCACCGGGTGGTGCTGGCCCGTAGACCACCGGCCCCCAGCTCACCCTGCTGTGCGGGAGTGGACACACCGTCACACGTGCAGGCGTAGGTAGATCAGGAGGGTGTCGTCGGGTAGACCCAGCAGATAGCGGTCCACGTCGGCACTGCTTCCGGATCCGATGTCCGGAGTGTGCGGGCACACGGCGCGGCTCTCGCAGGCACTGTGCAGCCCTGGGTCGCCGTCCCCGTACCACCAGCCGTTCAGGGTCAGCACGTTGTTGAAGCCCAGCCCATACCGGGAGTGTTGACTGATGAAGGCCTCCCGGGTGAGACCCCCGACCCTCTGGATGGGATCGAAGCAGTCCAGGAAACTGGTGCCGTATCGGTGGCTGCGGCTCGTGCGCTTGAGGTCGTCCAGGGCCGAAAGGTAAGCACTACAGAGGGGTTGTGCCTGGTAGCGCTCATATGCCGGTGTCCAGGGATCCGGATATCCCTCCATCCGGAAGGTCAGATACTGCGGAACGCCCATCTCCGCCTTACTGCGCGCCACGAAAGCTTCAAGCGATTCGGGAGCGGGATACCGGCTGGACAGCTCGGTCCACAAATCCCACGCCCGGCCCGCCAGAGCCACGGACTCGGCGTGGTTCGCGCTGAGGTCGAGCAGACCGCGCGGGCCGCCCGCGCACATACCGGGGATACTCGGCTCACTCGTACCGTCGAACCGCGGCTGGTCGTGCAGAAGACGCGGATCCGACTCGAAGCCGGCCCGAGTGGCGAAGCCGAATCCCTCGGCACCACCGCAGATCCGGTAGTAGTCCCAGATATCGAACTCGTCGGCACGACCGTCGCCGATTTCGAACGGAGCCATCACCTCGGCAACAGCCTCGTTTACGGTCCCTGCCATCGAACCCGGCAGACACACCACAATCCTCATCCCAGCCATGCGCTGATCATGACGGCAATGCGCCAACGGTCTCCAGTCGATTTTCTCGCGCTGGTGCGCACGACTGTGAGGAACACGAGCCCGCTGGGATCGTCCTGGCAGCCGGAAAGGATCTTCATGCTCACCGGCGAACGGTCGCCACGCCTGGCAGCGGTTCCTTCAACGTCGCGTGTGAGCGCGTCGACGCAAGTCTGCGCGTCGTTGCACCATGCGGAGCACAGCCGCGTATTTGTGGGTGCGGGCCAGCCGCATGGTGGCGACGAGCAAGTCCATTGGGCCAAGGGCGAAATGGAGAGCGGAGCCGGAGGGCAGGGCTGTCGGGCCGAGGGTGCCGAGGCCGGCGGCGGCGGTGAGGCGGCTGTTTGCGGAGATGCGGTCGAGAAGGTGATCGACGCGGGCGCGGAGCTCGGCGAGCTGGTCGGATATGTCGAGGGCGTCCATGCGGCCGGCGTCGTCGAGCTGGCAACCGCGAGCTCGGGCAGGCCCTCGCCCTGGCGTTGGGCGAACGCCGCACGGCTGACACCTGCGGCATCCGCGCCACGGCGACGTCTCCCGTCGCAAGGGCGATCGACCCGTGCCGAGGAGAGACGCACCGGCATCGCGACCGCAGCACCCAAGAGGTCGGCGAGGGTACGCGGTCGACGAAGGGACGCTGTTACGGCACTATCCGGGGCAAGGTCCGATGATGAGGAGCACGGTGATAAGTCAGGGCGTGAAGATCACCACACGGTGCGAAGCCTGCGGCGGTGTGCTGATACTCGACACCGGCCAGTCCATCGAACGCGGGCGCATGTGGTGGGGAACCGAGGGGGCTTGCCAGTCCTGCACCGTCGCCTGGTGCGAGCAGGACTTCGGCGACGCGACTCCGGAGGCGATCCGCCAGGCCCTCCTCGCGGAGTACGGACCCGCCCGGCTCCGGCTGACAGCGCCCGAGGCGAGTGCAGTGCCCGTCCTTCGCGCCCTCCGAGAGGTACACGGCCTGTCGCTGGCACAAGCACGAGTCCTGGCAGACGAGTTGAAGACGACCGGCGTCGTCGGCACGTTCGTCGAGATGGAACTCGTAGCCGCCCGGCTCCGACACCATTCCGTCGGAGTGACAGTCGAGACATCGTCCAGCTGACCGTCCGCAGCGAGCAACACACCGGGCGACGTAATTCCCGCTGCCGGAAAGGTCTCGATTCCTCCGCGTCGAGGACACCGTCCACATCGCATTGTCCCTGGTCAGCCCCGCCCTCATCGCGATGGCTCAAGACAATGGGCGTTGATCTTTGCCCGCGTCGTAGCCGCGGGAGTCCTTGCCAACGATCTCGGCGGCCTTCACCGACTGGGAGTCGATCACGGTAGCCACCGCCCCGGGCTCCATACCCATCTCTCGCCGGATCCGGCACGCAAGGTGATCGCGGATCTGTCCGATGACGGCGACGGCGGCCCAGCGGGCCATGAACCCACAAACCGTGCGCCTTACCTACTCCTTGGCACGGGCGCCCGGTTCGGTGGGAAAAGCGGGGCGAGTGCTCAGGCCGTCCATCCGGTGTGGCGCAGCCAGTCCTCGAAGGTCATCAGGCCGGCATGCATACGGCGCAGGAGGCCGATGTCCCGGTCCCGGGCGTAGACATCGCGCTCGGCGAAGAACTGGAACATCGCAGCGTAGTCGTGGCCGAAGTCCGGGACGGCTGCCTGCAGTTCGTCGCGCGGCATCGGGACGTAGGCGCTGGAGGTGCCCGTGACCCGGGCGAAGGCGGCGGCGATCTCGTCCCCGGTCAGGCTGTCGCCGATCACCGCGAGGTCGCGGGCGCCCCAGGACTGCCAGTGGCCGAACATGTGGCAGGCGAACCACGCGATGTCGTCGAGGGCGACGAGCGGGTAGTGGGCGGCGCCGAGCGGGAGGCGGAAGGTCAGGCCGCCCCGGCCGTCCGGCCGGGGCGCGAGCCGGTCCCGCAGGTTCTCGAAGTACGGGGCCGTGGTCAGTACCGAAACGTGGTCCGTGTACCAGCCGTCGGTCTCCTTGCGGAGCATTTCCTCCGACCGCATGAGGCCGATGTGGGCGGCGACGGCGGCTTTGCTGTCGAAATGCGGAACGGGATGCCCCGTCAGGAACACCGCGCCGTCCAACGAGGACCAGATGAAACGCTCCACACCGGCACGCTCCGCAGCCGCCAGCAGGTGCAGCCCTTGTCGGTACTCGCCCACGGCACTGCCCGTCGCGAAGAAGTCGGTGTTGGCGAACACGTACTCCGCCTGGCCGACCAGGTCTTCGAGGGCCACGGTGCCGGAATGGACCAGCCGCACGCGATCGGGCGCGAGAGCGGCGAGCCCGGCGGCGTGGGCGGACTCCGGGTGGCGGCTGGGCACGGTGACGGTGGCGTCGGTGGTGGCCAGCAGACGTCTGATCACATGACGGCCCATGGCGCCGGTACCGCCGATGACGAGGATGTGGGTCATGGGGTGCTCCCCTGATGTGCCAGGACGTGTGCGGCCAGCTGGGCGTGGGTGGCGACCCAGACGTCGCCGGACGCACGGATGTGGTCGAGGATCTGGCCGACCATGCCCGCGAGGAGCGGTCGGCCCGCTACATGGGCGTGGACGGTCAGGTGGAAGACGCCGGGGCCGGGGGCGGCGAGCAGTTGGTCGAGCAGCTCACGGTGCAGGTCGCGATAGGCGTACGGCCCGGCCGAGGTGTCGCGGACGTCGGAGTGGTCACTGTGCATGAGGGAGACCAGAGGACCGTGTGCGGTGGACAGGATCCGAGGGAGATCGTGGTCGCCGTGGTCGCCGGTCCAGCGATAGCCGGCCTCGGCGAGCAGGTCGTCGGTGTGTGCCGAGCCGGTGGCACGCGGGCTCATCCACCCCGTCGGACGAACGCCGGTGACCTGCCCGAGAACGTCCGTGCAGCGACGGATGTTGGTCCGCTCGGCGTCGATGTCGAGGAGCGCGGGCACCACCTCCTGCGCCCAGGAGTGTGCTGCGGTCTCGTGACCCGCCTCGTGCACCGCCACGACGGTCTCGGGATGCCGCTCGGCGACCAGTCCGCTGACGCCGACGGTGGCCGTCGTGTCACCGAGCACATCGAGCAGTCGCCAGATGCCGGTGGTGACGCCGTAGTCCGCCCAGGAGGTGCTGTGGGTGTCGTCGATGCCGGACAGCGGCCACGCCGCGGCCATCGGCGCGTAGGCGGGCCAGTGGCCGGGCGACCACAGTTCCAACGCGACGGTGACCAGCGCGGCGACCTTGCGCCCGCCCGGCCACCCGGTCATTGCTCTCATTCGGTCCCCTTGATCGATGGTTTCCGTCGTGGACGCTGTGGACGCTACGGAGGCCGCGGGTACCTCCGGGTTCCTGGCCGTGGTCTACCGTCGGGGCATGCGTGAGTACTCAGGCAGCGTCTTCCTCGCCGACTGTCCGGCTCGGCTGGCGATCGAGATCATCGCCGACAAGTGGGCGGTGGTCGTGCTGTTCGCCCTCAGCCGCGAACCGTGCAGGCACGGCGAGTTGATCGATCTGATCGGCGGAGTCTCGCGGAAGGTGCTGACCCAGACGCTGCGGCGTTTGCAGGGGTACGGCCTGGTCGACCGTGATGCCGAGACCGGCACGCCTCAGTACGTATTGACCGACCTGGGCCGGACGCTGGTACAGCCGATCGAGGTGCTGACGGCCTGGGCGCACGAGAACGGTGCGGCTGTGGTGGGCTTCCAGGAGTCCGGGACGGACTGCGCGCCGCCCGGGAAAGCCGGCTGAAGCAAGCGATGCGCAACGGGGCCGCGAGGTGCCTCCCGCCCCTTCCTGTTCCTACAGCCACCGCCGCCGCTTGAAGATGAAGTACGGGCTGACGTAGACCGCGGCCAGAAGCAGGATCGCGATCGGATACCCGAACCCGACCCGAGCTCGCGGATGTTCTCGAAGGTCATGCCGCAGGTGGCTCCCACCGACGTGGGTGCGGCCGCCTGCGTGGACGCGGCGGGCGAACTCATCGCCCCGCCGGTGCCGAGATCCTCGTGGACCCCACCGCCATCGGCTCCGAGGTGGGCCTGCCCGACTTCGGCACCCGGCCAGTGTGGGACAGGAGGTCAGCTCCAACGGCCATCTCGACCAGCGACGGGACTGGCTCGGCTTCGGCCTGACGCGCACCCGCCGTCCGGAGCCGTAGGGAGCGCTCACTCGACTTCCCGACAGGTGGCCGTCCGTGGGGAGACCCAAGCCAAGTGGCCACCGGCATCCGGGCGTGGGGTGAGACCGTGCCACTGCCTCGGCCGCGCGGGATGCCGTGGTGCGCAAAAAGGGCAGTGCCCTGCGGGTCCCTTTCCCTTTCCGGGAGCCGCAGGGCACTGCCTGTCTGATCTTCTGCGCAGTGGTTATGCCACGCCGAGCAGCCACGGCTCGGCAGGCTGGGCCATATTGGTACCGCTACCCGTGGCCAGCCACAGCCTCCCGTCGCCGCCCTTCCACGCCACCTCGTAACTGCCGTCAGCCATCGTCACCAGCGAGGGACTGGAGGAACTGCCGTTCGTGCCGACACCGAGCAGCCACGGCGACGCGGGCTTAGCCATGTTCGTGCCACTACCCGTGCCGATCCACAGCCTCCCGTCATCGCCCTTCCACGCCACCTCCCAGCCACCGCCCGGCAGAGCCGCCAGCGACGGACTCGTGGTGTCAGCCACACCCAGCAGCCACGGCTCGGCAGGCTGGGCCATGTTGGTGCCGCTACCGGTGGCCACCCACAGCCTCCCGTCGCCGCCCTTCCACGCCACCTCGTAACTGCCGTCAGCCATCGTCACCAGCGAAGGGCTGGAGGAACTGCCGCTGGTGCCGACACCGAGCAGCCACGGCGACGCGGGCTTGGCCATGTTCGTGCCACTACCCGTGCCGATCCACAGCCTCCCGTCATCGCCCTTCCACGCCACCTCCCAGCCACCGCCCGGCAGAGCCGCCAACGACGGACTCGTGGTGTCAGCCACACCCAGCAGCCACGGCTCGGCAGGCTGGGCCATATTGGTACCGCTACCCGTGGCCACCCACAGCTTGCCGTCGCCGCCCTTCCACGCCACCTCGTAACCGCCGTTGGGCAGGGCGGTGATCGACGGGCTCGTGCCGGGGAAGACACCGAGCAGCCACGGCGCGGCGGGCTTGGCCATGTTGGTGCCACTACCGGTCCCGATCCACAGCTTCCCGTCGTCGCCGGCCCACGCGGCGGTCCAGGTGCCGTCGGTCATGGTGGCGATGGACGGCTTGGAGTTCTCGGCGACGCCGAGCAGCCACGGCGCGGCGGGCTTGGCCATGTAGGTACCGCCGCCGGTGCCCATCCACAGCTTCCCGTCGGAGCCGCGCCAGGTCGTGACGTATCCGCTGTCGGGCGTCACCGACAGGCCGGAGGAGCTGCTGCGCGGCGTGGGTGACGCGGGCGGCGTGGTGGGAGCGTTCGAGACGTTCTTGTAGCGCAGGGCGACGTAGCCCGAGGTGGGGTGCCCCTCGATCGACGTGGAGCGGATGTTCGCCTTGCTCGGGCCGTGGGTGGGGTCGTTGGTGTTCGACTCGGCGTAGTAGAGGAAATCCCCCGCCGCTTTGTCGGTCCAGCCGGCGAACAGGAAGATGTGCTCGTGGGGGTAGGCCATTGCATCGCCGGGCTGGAGGTTGGAGAAGTCACCTACGGCAGTGTCGTAGGTGGTGTTGGGAGAGCCGTCGGCGTTGGTGAAGGCGGGTCCGCCGTCGGTGACGACCAGGCTCTTGTCCAGGTGCCAGGCCATCGAGACGAACCCGGAGCAATCCTCCCGGTAGTCGCGGCCCTGTGGGTCGGCGGCGTACCCCTGTTGGTCGTAGGGGACGTGCTTGTCCACCCAGGTTTGGGCGCGGGAGAGGATCTCGACGGAGGAGACCTGACCGCCTATCGAGCTGGTGGCCTGGGCGGGAGCGGCCAGGGTGAGCAGGCTCGCGCCGAGGGCGGCTGCGGTGGCGAGTGCCAGGGAGACGCGGCGGTTCCTACGAACAAGCATGGATGTCCTCGCGGGTGTGTGGAGAAGACGGAGTGGCCGGGCGCCGGGCGGGCACGGCGTGGTTCGGTGCGTACGGGGTGAGTGGCGTGGACGGCTGTCCTGCAGGAACAGCGGTCGGCCGGACGGACGCGATTGATCAGCGGCCGGGGCTGCTCGGCGCGGGGGCCGGCGGGAGGTAACGCAGTTTCAGCAAAGGGGAGTTGCGGTAGCTGCGGGCTACCAGGGCAGCGCCGCGGCCGGTGGCGGACTGGGCTCCGGGCCCGTCGGGCGGGAGCAAGAAGAGCAGCAGGTCGAGGCGGCGGAGCCCGGTGCGGGCGCTGGCGTGTTCCAGGCCGTCCTCGGGCGTGGTGTGCGCCCACAAGGTGTCGAGGGCTTCGGCGGCTTCGGTCAGGGAGTCCGGGATGGTGCCGGGGCGGTGGTCCAGGCTGAGGTAGACGATGTCCATCAGGGGGTCAGCCCCACTGGAACTCATCCGGGTTCACTTGAGCCGCGGACGTGGCCGGAGCGGCGGCGACGGTCGGAGCGACGGCGATGGTGCCGGTGACGGCCGAGGGCAACAGGGCGGCGGCGGTGAGGGCGGCAACCGCGGTGGCGACGGCAAGAGACAGGCGGATCATGGTCGTTGTCCTTCACGGGGCGAGGGAACGGGACAGGGGCCGGTTCGGCGCTCCGCGGTGGCGCTCGGTCCGTTCGCCGCTGCGGGTGTTCCCCGGTGGCGATGGCTCAAGCTTCGCCGCCCGGTGGTGGCAGCGGTAGGACTTCCGCCTGTCGCCAAGGCGCCAGGCGGGATCCCGACAGGACGACAGAGCCGGGCACCCTCGATCCAGACCGGATTGTTTCGGGGCACACCTGTACAACTGAGCCAAAGCAGCGTGCTTGTCACCAGCGGAGAGGGGTGAGCCGGCGATTCGGACCGGTCGCATCAGGCTGATTGTCACCACCAAGGCATTCGACTGGTCACATGCGCTCACGTGGACGGAGTGCGCAAGGACGGACCAAGGACGGATCTAGGACGGCAGCTCTTAGCCTCGGTGTTGAGCGCAACCGCGTCTTCACGGGGGGCAACACCACCATGCTTGAATCGTTGGGGCTGTCCGGCGCGGCCGCAGCCGTCTACCAGGCGATGCTCGATCGACCCGGTGCAGGGGTCGCCGCACTCGCCACCACCCTGGGCCTGACCGCCGGCCAGGTGCACGCCGGCCTGGAGGAGCTCGCCGCCCTGCTGCTGGTGCGCGCCTCTAGCCAACACCCCGGCCAGATGCGCGCGGTCAGCCCTGAAGTCGGCCTCGCCGACATGCTGGCCCGCCAGGAGGCCGAACTCGCCGCCCGCCAGGCCCAGCTCGCCGCCTCCCGCGTTGCCGTCAACCAACTGGTCGCCGACCGAGCCGAAAGCCGGACCGCCCACGGCGAACGCCTGCTCGGCATGGACGCCATCCAGGCACGTCTGGAGGAACTGGCCCGCGGCGCACGGGCCGAGTGCCTCGGCGTCCACCCCGGTACCCGCCACCGCCCCGAGGACCTGGCCGCGGCGCAGAGCGCCAACGCCGGAGCCCTGGCCCGCGGCATCGTGATCAGAAGCCTCTACCAAGAAGCCGTCCGCAACGTCCCGCACACCGTCGCCCACGCAAGCTGGGTACTCGACCACGGCGGCGAGATCCGGACCGCCCCGGTCATCCCGCAGCGCCTGGTCATCGTGGACCGCGCCCAGGCCCTCGTCCCGATCGACCCGGCAGACACCCGCAAAGGCGCACTCCACGTCACCGAACCCGGCCTGGTCGGCGCCTTGTGCGAACTCTTCGACCAGGCCTGGGCCACCGCCGTACCCCTCGGCGCCACCCGCACCCAAGACGCCGCGACGGGCCTGAGCGGCACCGAACGCGAGCTCCTGCGCCTGCTCGGCTCCGGCCTCACCGACGACACCGCCGGCCAGCGCCTCGGTGTCTCCTCCCGCACCGTCAACCGCCTGATGGCCTCCATCATGGAACGCCTGGATGCCAGCAGCCGCTTCGAGGCGGGCATCAAGGCCGCACACAAGGGCTGGCTCTGACGCCCGTCTACGCGGGGCGCTCATACTCCTCCCGCGCTTCCGTCGATGACCGCCCCGTCGGACCGGTCCGGGGTGGACTGGGCTGCGGACTGGCCACGGGTCCCCCACCGACGTCCTCGCGCGCGACAGCCATCGCCGCCGACAGGTCGAGGTCCAGGACGACCGCCGCCAGGTCGAAGTCCAGGACGGTGATGCCGGGCATCGCGACAAGATGCCCGGCCGTCCCCTCACGTGCCGCACGGCGTCACGAGAGTGGGATGGTCACCTCGTCCTCGACCGGCGGATCGATCTCGTGGTCGAGAGTCCCCGTCGCCGAGTGGCAGCGCAGACGGATCGAGGCAGGTGTGACGTCCAGCCGCAGGAAGCACTTGAAGAACGGCGGGCTGTACGTCGCCGAGCCCGGTGAGAAGAGCTGCGTGTAGAGCTTGCGCACCGGCAGCCGGAAACGACCTTTGCGGTCGGGTCGCCGACCTGCGCCGAGGAGACTGGCGACCAGGCGGATGCGCCGGGTGATACGAACCGGCTCCTCCTGACCGCGGATCGGCGGGACGCCCAGCCGTTCGGCGACCACCGCCATGGCCTCGGCCTCGGTCAGCGTGAAGAAGCGGGGCATCCGCAGCCGGTTCCCGTACAGCCTGCTGTAGAAGGCCAACGAGTCGCCGCGTAGCGGATAGCAGCGGAACTCGTGCTCGGTCACGTCGGCTATGGAGACCCGCGGGACCGTGTGCGTGGCGTGCATGAACGCCCCGCCACCACCGGCGACGACGTACTGGATCGTGCGCCCGCCGTCCACCCGAACGGGATACCGCTGGTAGTTGTGGATGTCGCCGCCGATCGCCGCGACGTAGTGGTGCTCCGGGTCGCGCACGATGGCGTCCACCGTGCCTCCGCCCTCGATGGCGCACGGATGGTGCTCGCCGTCCACGTACAGCGGCGACCCTGTCACCAGGATCTTGGGCTGGTCACCGCGCGACACTTCGCGGAGCCAGCGGCCTTGTTCGGCGTCGAGGGTGCCCAGCAGGCCCGTGTCGATGCCGATGATCCGTATCGGCCCGGCGTCGATGGCCCAGTACGGGCCCGGCTGAACGGCCTGTTGGGACGGCTCCGAGCGCAACGCCCGCGCCTCGGCGAGACGGTGCTCGTCGGTGCTGCCCGGAGCGTGCCAGAGCAGCGAGCGCAACCAGGCCCGCGTCAGGGGGCGGGGGCGCGCCTCGGACGCCAGGGTCGGCGCCTCACAGAAGACCCGCATGAAGCCCTGCAGGCCCTCGTACCAGTCGTGGTTGCCCGGTATCGCATAGATGGGCGCCGGATAGTTCTGGTACGGGCGGAAGAACTTCGTGCCGTAGTCGTCGGTGCTCCCCACTGGGTAGATCACGTCACTGGCGAGGACGGCGAAGTCGGTGCCCTGACTGACCTTCAGGAAGCCGGGTACCACAGCGTATTGAGGATCGTCACCTTCCCCGGTGTCGCCGATGACCATGAACGAGAAGTGGTCGGCGTCCGTGCGGCGGACGACCGCGTCGCGGGGAGCGCCTGCGGCCACGGCCTGCTCCACCCAGCGATTGCGGGTCCGGCCCGTCGGATCCCCGAACCAGGAGGCGAGGACGCCGTTTCGGGCGGCCCATAGCGTCCCGGGATTCAGCCACGACAGCTTCTCCACCCGAGCGGGCATCAGGCCTTTGTACGTGCCGAGTTGGGAGTTCCCCCAACCGGCGCCTTCTGGTGTGTCGCGTGAGGAGTGAGGCACGGGTGCACGGTAACAACCGGTCTTCGCTGCACCCGGAGCAGGGGCCTGCGATCCGTGGCGGGGTTCCGACTGCGGCGCCGCCCTAGTAGCGCTGAGAACCTGACGAAATGGGGTGGCAGATGCACTCCTTGCAGGGTGGCGATCTCTTGATACGTGCCGATCGTCACCGCTCTGGGCCGCGATCCGGGCTGGAGCGCCCGGGCTCGACGCCGACGACGACGTCGTGTGAATGAAGTGGGACAGTGGGCCGTCCATCTCCATCCAGCGCACGGGCGAGCATGACTGTCCGGAGGTGGTTTTAGAGGACGAGTCGGGGTCCATGGTCACCGTGCGGGTGCCGCTCGTCCCGCATCCCCCAGCGGATCCGCAGGCGGCGGAACCAGCGCCGGTGGGCAGAACGCGCGGGCGAACGTGCGCTCCACGACCCAGTGTTGGGCACCGAAACCCGAGCCGTGCTCGATGCCCCGGCGGGCAATCACCGGCTTCACCCGGAGAGCCCAGACGAGGCGCCGGTACTTGTCTTGGTCGTATCTACGGTCTCCAGCCCCGGTCCACCCGGCCAGGCGGCGCCAGCAGGTCGTGCCCGAGCCGAAGCCGAGTTCCTGCGGCTGGTGCTCCCAGGACGTTCCGTGCACAGCACGATCAGGGTGCCCTGCGGACTGGTTCTGGGCATGGATTCACTCGGATCCAGAAAGCGGGAAGAGCGCCTCCTGGTCCGCGACCACGAGGGTGTCAGCCATGGCTCCGCGCCTCGCTGCATCCATGGCAGACACCTCAGGTGATCAGGCCGGCGCTGGTCAGCCAGATGTGTTCGCAGGTCGAAGCTGCCTTCTGCAACTCCTCGCGGGACTCTTGCGAGGCGTGGTAGAAGGTCCGCTCGATCATCCAGCACAGGACCCGTGCCACCGCCGGAGCATGATCTGGTGCGGTGCCGACCTCGACGCCGGCTCGTTCCAGGACGGCGGTGATGGCTGTGATGAACAGGTCGGCTGTGTGGTTCCACAGTTCGCCGATCTCCGGCACGGTCAGCGACAGGTCGATCGCCGTGCGCATGACCAAGCCGTGCTCGTTCCACAGTTCGACCGTGCGCTGCATGGCTGCTGCGATGGCCTGGCGTGGTTCGTCGGTCTGCGCGGTGACTCGGGACCGTTCCCACAGGTGCTCGACAGTCCGGGCCACGAGCGCGGTGACCACTTCTTGCTTGGAGCCGAAGTAGAAGTACAGGGCGCCGCGTGTGATGCCGGCGCCCTGCGCGATGTCGCCGATGGTCATGGCGTCGTACCCCTGTTGCGCCAGCAGGGATTCGCAGGTGTCGAGGATGGCCCGCTCCCGGACGTCACCTTTGCGTTCGGTGGTGCGTCGGCTCCGGGCAGGGTGGTGGCCGGCCATCAGAGCTGAGCGCCCTCGGCGAAGTCGGTCGTGCGGGAGAGCGTCTCCCACGCGCGGATGTCCTCGTCCACGGCCGTGCGCGCGGCGGTGACCAACCGCAGCGCGTCCGAGCCCAGGACGAGGTGGGCCGGCGGCTGATCGACCGACGCGATGTGTACGACGGCGTCCCCGGCCCTGGCCGGATTCCCCAGCTGATTTCCGCTGGCCTTCTCTCGCGCTTCGCGGACGGGGGTGAACTGCTCGTCATAGTCGCCGATGGACCGCGCAGCGCGTGTCATGGACCGTCCGGCCCAGTCAGTGCGGAAGGACCCGGGCTCGATCGCCGTCACGTGGATCCCGAACTGTGCGACCTCCTTGCCCAGCGCCTCCAGGATGCCTTCCAGGGCGAACTTGCTGCCGCAGTAGGCGGACATGCCCGGCACGGCCATAAGGCCGCCCATGGAGGTGACGGCCATCAGGTGTCCACGGCGGCGCCGACGCATGTAGGGCAAGGCCGCCTGCAAAGTGGCCACCGCCCCGAAGACGTTGACCTCGAACTGCCGCCGCACGTCACTCAGCGGGGTTTCCTCGAAGATGCCCTCCAGGCCGTAGCCGGCGTTGGCGATGACGACGTCCAGGGGGCCGACGCTCTGCTCCACCTCCGTGACCACGCTTGAGACGGCCACGTCGTCGGTCACATCCAGGATGCGTCCGTGGGCAAACCCAGGCCTGGTCGCTTCGAAGGCCCGCAGATCCTCATCGGAGCGGACCGTACCGACGACGGTGTGCCCGGCGGCCAGGGCGGCTTGGGCGAATGCACGCCCCAAGCCCGTGCTGACGCCGGTGATGAGCCAGTTCTGGTTCCCCATCATTCCTCCAGAGAGGTCGCGCGAGGAGCCGGGATGCCCCTTGCAGCAAAGTCTACATAGTGTCGATTTTTATCTTCACCACGTCAATTCTGGGCAGGCGCACAGAGGGCGACAGGGCGGGGCCGGCGTCGTCTTCAGCCCGGCTGCCACGTGGTGCAGGTCGGAGGTGAGGGACGCGTAGATGCGGACGCCCGGGGGGGGAATCGCCATGTGGATCATGGGAGTTCGTGGGTGAGTGGTCTCCTGGCCGGGATCCCGAGCCGGTCCGCGTGGGGTTGCCGCGTGGGGTTGCCGACCGTGAACTTGAGAACGATCAGTCCCGGGCCGGTCTCGCGGGAGGCCCGCCGTCCGCTTCTCCGGGGAGTCCGGCGGGTGGTGCGCCTGATCACGAGGGTGCTCGCACCCTCGTGATCAATAGTTCCCAGCGCTGAACAAGCCCTGCCGGGTAGCGGGGACACGTTGCCGCGTAGCCGCCCCCTCTGAACCGTGCGTGCGTCTCTCGGCGCACACAGCTCAAGCAGGCCGCGGCATCACCTGGCTCAATGCCGTCAACGACCAGGTCACGGGCATCGGGCAGGTGGTCGCGCCCGGCACCCCGCGCGACCACCTGCACAGCCTGGGCGCGCTGCTGAACCCGGACGACGGGCGCAGGCCGGAGATGGTCACCACCAACAACGCCTCTGCCCAAGGCCGTCGTCGTCGAGTCCCGGGGCATCCCGGCAGCGCAGTGGGCGTTGGGCGGGTTCATCCCGCAACACCGTGTTCGTCTCCAGCACCCGCTGTCCTGACAGCGCTTCCCCTTCGCTCCGGGGCCTACCGGGCGCTACGCCGCAGGGCGCCGTGACACTCAGTCCAGAGCAACGATCACCGCTTCAGACACCGCCAGCCCCGCTTCCTGGATCCGCTGGCGCATGTCTCCCTCATACAGCCAGGCGCAAGCCTCGATGGCTGGGGAGAGTTCGGCGAGGATCAACGCCGCACGCTTCGGTACGTGGGTTTCCTTCCTCCAAGCGCTTCCGCAGCGATCGATCTCCACCTGTAGATGAAGGAGCGCCTGCTCATCGAACCCGTCGTTCATACGCAGAGGGGTCACGAACCGATTCGCCGCCTCCTCCAGACGACGGACCAAGTCCTTCTCCATGAATGCCTCCGAGTCGGGCGGTTCGCAGCGCGGGTGAGACGATCTTCTCGTGGCTGGTGTGATCACGGGGTCACGACCGTACGGCGCCGTTCAGGGGCCGGAATTCCGCACTCCCCTACTTTCGTTCGCGGCGGCTGGCCAGGAGGGTGGTGCCGGTGATGACGCATCCGATGGCCAGGACTTTGGCAGCCCCGTAGTACTGGTGCCAGTCCTCGGTGGCCGCACGGCCACCCCACACCAGCCATAGCAGCAGTCCCACGCCGATCGCCACCAGGACTATCCCACCCGTCAGGCCGAGCCCGGCCCACCAGGGCGCATCGCCAGGTGGTGGTGTGGCTGCGTCACGACCCCGTCCGCGGTTCTTCACCGTGGCTCCTCTCCTACGAACTCGATCTTCTGCGGGAAGACCGTTGCCACGAAACAATGGTTCCGCTTCGGCGCGCTCACCTCGCACGGACAGTGTGGGTCTCGGCTTGAACTGCACGTATGCCGCCGCTCGTAGCGTGAGCGGGAGGCTTCCACAGTGTCGTGAGTGTTCATCGCGCGAATCCGGATCCGGATCGCCTCACCGGGCGTGGAGCGGCGCGGCGCCTCTATCCCCTCGGACCGCTGCTGCCGTGACGGCGCCGGGCGGGTCGACGGCCGCGCAATGACTGTCCGGTGCCGGGGCCTTACCCGTCGTCAGGTAGGTGTCGACCGCGGCACGGACGCACGGGCTGCCGCTGCGATCGTAGGAGGAATGGCCCCAGCCGTCGTAGGTCAGCAGCGTGGTGGTGTCCTTCGACTGCTGATGGGCGTTGACCGTCCAGGCGTACGGCGTTGACGGGTCATAGAGCGCGTCGAGCATCAGAATCTGCGGAGCCTTGCGGATTTTCAGCGGGTGCTGGGGGTTGTTGACCGGATCGTGCACGCCGACGCACGCCGTGATGTCGGTGTGGCCGACTGTTCCGCCGCGCATGAGGGGAGCCAGCGCACGCTCCCTGGCCTCCAGCGCTTGGTATTCGGCGAAGGTGCGGATCGGGAAGTTCCAGTCCGAACAGACCGCAGCCTGATAGACGCTGTTCTCCTCCGGGCCGGCCGCCGTCCGGGGCCGGGCGGACTCGCTCTTGGGCTGCTCATCCAGTCGACGCACATAGGTGGCCAGTGATGCGTACTCGACCGGCCGGTACAGGGAGTACGACACGGTGTTGATGATGTCCTGCGCTCGCAGACGCGCACCGGGGTGGTCAGGATCGGTCAGTTCGCCGCGGTCAGCCTTGGCCAGCACGTCGTGCCACAGCTGGATGACGTCCCTTCCGTACAAAGCGCAGGAAGGGGTTCTGCCGCACCAGCGCACCCACTCGGTGAAGGTGGCCTCCACGGCGGCAGACTCGGTGCCGGCA
Organism: Streptomyces sp. CB01201; assembly: GCF_002803085.1. Taxonomy (GTDB): domain Bacteria; phylum Actinomycetota; class Actinomycetes; order Streptomycetales; family Streptomycetaceae; genus Streptomyces; species Streptomyces hundungensis. Next base: position 64,429 of record NZ_NNBJ01000009.1, read on the forward strand.
TAGTCCCAGATGCCCAGGCTGTGATCCATGTTGCTGTCGAGGACCATCGTGCGGATCTTGTCGCCGTACCGTTCCGCGTACTGCTGTCCCATCAAGGTGCCGTAGGAAGCGGCGAAGTAGTTGATCTGCTGTTCGCCGAGCGCGCGCCGGATCCGGTCCATGTCCTGGGCCGTCGAAGCGGTGTCGACGTGCTCGGCGAGTGGTCCGGTGCGCCGGCGACAGTCGTCGAGCAGCGTGCGGTTGTACGCTCCCAGAGCGTCGAACTCGGCCTGATTGACCGGAAATATCGACGCCGGGTGGTCCAGCAGTTCGGTGGAGCACATCACCGGCCGGCTGCGGGACACACCGCGGGGATCCCAGCCGACAACATCGAAGCGGGCATAGATGTCAGGGCTGAACAGGTTCGGGCGCAGTGCGTAGTCCACCCCGGAACCGCCCGGTCCGCCGGGGTTGATCAGCAGGACCCCGATCCGCTTGGCCGGATCCGTCGCCTTGCGGCGGGCCACCGCGAGATCGAACGTTCCGTCCGCGGGGTTCCCGTAGTCGACCGGCAGACGCAGGCTTCCGCATTCCACGGTCGCGTCCTCGGGGCAGGCCGACCACTGGACCGTCGTGGCCGGCGCGGCTGATGCGGCTGATACGGGGAATCCAGCTAGCACGCCGCCGAGCAACAACGTGCTGGTGAATAAAACCCCGAAGGTGTGGGACATCGATCTCAAAATCACTCCCGAATTGTGTGGAGCAACGACTTCAAGCCTCGGCGGGGCGGAGTGACGTCGGTTTCCGGGCGCCCGTAATCGGGTTTCTGCGCCGTCACGACGTCGCGCGGCCCGGCGGGCTGGGCATGAAGTTCTGCTCGGTGTTGTCGGTAATCAGCCGGAATGCCGACTGCCGAAGTCCAGCACGAACCAAGTTCGTGGACAAGGACCTATTTCGTCATGCCGAACTGGCCATCCTCGACGCCAGCACGGCGCTACAGGACGGACGCCCAGTCCCATCGGCCGCAGGTCGGGCAAGGCGTCCTGATTCCGGCTCAACTCCCGCAGTTCTCAGTCTATTTGAGGAGATCAGCACATCAATGTCGGTAATACAGCGGGATGTTCCAACATGTGCAATGACGTGGCTCGGCTCGTGCTGCGGCGCGACGAGGCCAGGTGTGTGTGATACGTACGGGACCCAATGGGTCATCCGCCGGCCGACCGTGGACCAGCCGACGAAACGGGTGCGGGAGGCTCAGCGGGCCAGCAGGTCACGGACTGCGGCAGCGATCTCGTCGGGTGCCTCTTCGGCCATGAAGTGCCCGGCGCGGGTCAGCCGGTGGTCCAGGTCCGGCGCCCATGCCTTCCACACTCCGGCAGCATCGAAGCCGAGCTGCGCGCCCCAGTCCTGCTGGATGACGGTGACGGGCATGGCCAGCTGCGATCCCGCGTCCACGTCCGCTTGGTCGTGCGTGACGTCGATGTCCGCCGAGGCCCGGTAGTCCGCGACGATCGACGTCACTGCCGCGGCGCTCGCACGCAGGTATTCGGCACGCACATCTGCGGGCATGGTGGTCGGGTCGTTGGCCCAGGCGTCGAGGAAGGAGCCGAAGAACGCGTCCGCGCTGGCCGCGATCATCGCCTCCGGCAGGCCCGGCGGCTGCGCCATCAGGTAGAGGTGGTAGCCGACCGCCGCCGAGGTGCCGTGCAGGACGTTCCACATGTCGAGCGTCGGCACGATGTCGAGGATGCCCAGGTGCGTAATGGTCTCCGGGTGGTCCAGCCCGGCGCGGAAGGCGACCAGGGCCCCGCGATCGTGGCCGACGAGGGCAAAGCGCTCATGGCCGAGCGACGCCGCCAGCGTGACGATGTCGGCGGCCATGGTGCGCTTGGCGTACACGTCGGGGTTGGTTGCCGCCGGCTTGTCGCTGGCGCCGTAGCCCCGCAGGTCGGGACAGATCACCGTGTGCCTGTCGGCGAGCCGCTCGGCTACGTGTCGCCACATCAGGTGCGTCTGGGGAAACCCGTGCAGCAGCACGACCGGGCTGCCGCTGCCGCCGACAGCTGCGGTCAGCTCCACACCGTCCGCACCGGGCAGCCGAACCTGCTCGAAGCCAGGAATCGTGAACGTCATACGGGACCACCTCTTCTGGTCGGGAACTCGACCGGATCAGCGTGGGCGAGAGCGATCAGCAACCGATCAGTGCGGTTGGGCGCGGATGCCCATGGCACGGAGGATGGGGGCATGCGAATCGACGTGCTCGGTGCGGTTCGGGCCCTCCACGACGATGGCAGCCCGGTTGACCTGGGCGGACCCCGCCATCGTGAGGTACTCGCCCGGCTCGTCGCCGCCGAGGGACAGATGGTCACCACCGACACCCTCGTCAGCGACCTGTGGGCCGACCCGCCGGCCCGCGCCGTCGGCGCTCTGCGTACCTTCGTCGCCGCGCTGCGCCGCGCCCTCGAACCCGACCGGCCGCCCCGTACTCCGCCAACCGTCATCGTCACCGAAGGCCCCGGCTACGCGCTGCGCCTTCAGCGCGAGGACGTGGATGTCCACCACTTCCAGGACACGCTGGCCCGAGCCCGCCTCAACCCCGCGGCGGTGACCGACCTCGGTGCGGCACTCGCGGCGTGGCGCGGACCGGCCTACGCCGATGTGCCGGGCTCCACTTGGGCGCAGCGCGAGCGGACCCGGCTGGAGGAATTGAGATTGGAGGGTGTGGAGCTGCGCGCGCGCATCCTCCTGGACTCCGGGGAAGGGACGGATCTCGTCGCCGAACTGGGTGCCCATGTCACCGAGCACCCGTGGCGCGAACCGGCCTGGGAGCTGCTCGCCCGCGCGCTGTTTCGTGCCGGCCGCCAGGCCGACGCGCTTGCCGGCCTCCGCCGCGCCCGCGCCCAGCTCGTCGATCAGCTCGGGCTCGACCCCAGCCCCAGCCTCCAGGCCCTGGAAACCGAAATCCTCACCGGGTCGGCGCCCCTTGAAGGAGCACATACCGCATGGGCCGGCCCTGGTGTCCGGCTCGGCCCGCGCACCACCGTGGATCTGGCCCGCACCCTCGCACTGGCGGGCGGTGATGCCCTCCTGCGCTCACGGCGCGACCGCCTCGCCGCCATCCGGGCGGCGCAACGCACAGGAGACCTCTCCCTGACCGCGCGCGTCATCGGAGCCTACGACGTGCCGGCCATCTGGAGCCGGGCCGACGACCCCGAGCAGTCCCGCGCGGTCGTGGCTGCCGCTGAGCGCACGCTGGCCGGACTCGGCCCGGACGGTCCCGCCGACCTGCGCGCCCGCCTCCTGGCCACGATCGCCATCGAAAGCCGGAGCGCCGATCTGTCCACGGCCGAGCTGAAGCGCGCGCAGCAGGCCGCGCGTCAGGCCGAGGAGCTGGCGAGGAAGCTCGCCGATCCCGCCCTGCTCGTCTACGCCGTCAACGGGGTGTTCCTACAGTCCTTCGGCAGCCCCGGACTCGCTGGGGCACGGGACAGGACCGGCGTCGAGATCCTCGACCTGGCCACTCGGCACGACCTGCCGAACTTCGCCGTACTCGGTCGCCTGATCCGCCTGCAATCCGCCTCGGCCCTCGGAGACCTCCACGACGCAAGCTCGCACGCCCATGCCGCCGACCAGCTCGCCGCCACCACCGAGGCGCCCCTCGTCCCCGTCCTCACCCGATGGTTCAGGGCCCGCGCCACAGCCGCCCGCAGCACCGAACCGGGCGGGCCGAGCGCGGCCACCGCAGCAGCCCGCTACCGCACAGCCGAGGAGACCCTGCGGACAGCCGGGATGCCAGGGCTGCACCGCGGCCTGTTCCCGCTCGCCCTCCTGGGACTGCGCCTGCTGCACGACCGGCCGGCGCCCACCGACCCGCACCTCGACTGGGGCCCCTACAGATCCTGGACACGTCCCCTCGTGCTGCTCGCCCAGGACCGGAACGAGCAGGCCCGCGCAGCCCTCGCCGAGGTACCCGAACCACCCCATGACCACATGCAGGAAGCCATGTGGTGCCTGACCGCCCGCGCCGCCGTACTCCTCGGCGAGCGCGGAATCGCCGCGCACGCTGCGGCTGCCCTGCGGGAAGCAGGTGCAGAACACGCCGGTGCCGCCAGCGGATTGCTGACCCTGGGGCCCGTGGCGCGATACCTGTCAGAGGCGCAGGCATGCGCCTCAGCGAGGTAAGCGACCGCAGTCAGCGAGTCCCGGGCCCGTCCGCCTTCACCCCGCAGACCTTCGCCTCCCCCCCTCGGCTTGGCGGGCGTCGCCCTCTGCCTGCTCTGCCTGCTCTGCCTGCTATTCAATGCGCACCCGGTTTGCCACACATGCTCATTCGGCAGCTTTTCTGTCACCGGCCCCGTGGTTGGTGACAGAGGGGCTGGTGACGGAGAGGCTGGTGGGTGGAGGGGTGCGGAGCCGTGGACGTTCTCCTTGGGGTCCGAACATGACCAGATACTCGACCGGTCCGGCGGATCCGGCGTTCGCGACTCCGTGGGGAACGCGGGTGTCGAACTCGACGACGTCCCCGGAAGTCAGGACGAGGTCCTGATCACCGAGTACGAGCCACAACCGCCCGTACAGGACGCACAGCCACTCGTAGCCCTCGTGGGACACCTGACGGGGCCGCCCGGGCGGCTCTGCGACGGCAGGCAGGACATGCTTGTGAGCGTGCAGACCGCCTACGTATGGGGTCAGCGGCAACACCGCCTTGTCGTCGCCGAAACTGTGCCGCGCCGCGCTACGGGGTTCGGCCGCGGGAGCGGGGGCGGTGCCGGCCAGTTCGTCCAGGGAGACGGCGTACTCCTTCGCCAGATGCAGCACCACCTCCAGGGTGGGCTTGCGTCGGCCGGTCTCGATCCGCGACAGCGTGCTGGGCGAGATGCCGGTCGTGCGGCTGACATCAGTGAGTGTGACGCCACGGCTCTCGCGCACGACCCGCAACCGCGGCCCCATCGCCGCCAACGTCCGGATCACGTCGTCACCTGCCACCGTCCCCGTTCCTTTCCCTTGCCCGCCATACGGCCCTGTCCTGCAACCTTGCCAGAATGGCAACGACGATCGCGCCGGCCGGCCGCGGCCCCGCATGATCGACGGGTACCCGCGTCCATCCGCGAACCGAGGAGACGTCCCCCATGCGATCCGAGCCGACCACTGCGCTGCGCCACCGCACCATCGAGGCCGCCGTCGGGCGCCTGCACCTGGTAGAGCAGGGCACCGGTCCGCTGATCCTGCTCGTGCACGGCTTCCCCGAGTCCTGGTACTCCTGGCGCCACCAGCTCCCGGCCCTCGCGGCGGCCGGCTACCGGGCAGTGGCGATAGACGTGCGCGGGTACGGCCGCTCCTCCAGGCCGGAGGCGACCGACGCCTACCGGATGCTCGACCTGGTGGCGGACAACGTCGCTGTCGTGCGCGCTCTCGGCGAGGAGAACGCAGTGATCGTCGGCCACGACTGGGGCTCCAACATCGCCGCCACCTCCGCCCTGCTGCACCCCGGAATCTTCCGCGCTGTCGGCCTGCTCAGCGTCCCCTACGCACCACCCGGCGGCCCCCGCCCCACCGACGTCTTCGACCAGATCGGCGGCCCCGAGCAGGAGTTCTACGTCTCCTACTTCCAGGAGCCCGGCCGCGCCGAGGCAGAGATCGAGCCCGACGTACGGGGCTGGCTCGCAGGCTTCTACGCGGCCTTGTCCGCCGACACCATGCCCGCCGCGGAGGAGCCCGACCCGCACTTCGTGGCCCGCGGCGGCCGGCTGCGCGACCGTTTCCCCTCCGGCCCGCTCCCGGCCTGGCTGACCGAGGACGACCTCGACATCTTCGCCGGAGAGTTCGAGCGCACCGGCCTGACCGGCGCCCTCAATCGCTACCGCAACATGGACCGCGACTGGGAAGACCTCGCCCCGCACCGCGGCGCCCCCATCAACCAGCCGTCCCTGTTCATCGGCGGCGCACTGGACGCCTCCACCACCTGGATGGCCGACGCCATCTACGCCTACCCCACCACTCTCCCCGCCCTATCCGCCTCCCACCTCCTGGACGGCTGCGGCCACTGGATCCAGCAGGAACGCCCCGGCGAGGTCAACAGGCTGCTGACCGACTGGCTCGCCTCGATGCAGAGCTGACGCGGGCGGCCTGACCCGAGCAGTCTGACGGTGCTTTTCAGGCGGCCACGCCGAGGCGACGCAAGCCTTGCCCGCTCGGCGACGTGCGCGAACGCGGCGCCGTCCTCGCGCTTCCGCAACGGGTGCCGCATTGCAATCAGTTCGACGCCCCAGCCGTACGGGAGCCCGTCGACAGCGGCGCCGCGCACTCACGCCATGCGGCCCTGCACCGTCGGTCGGCCATCGATTCAGGTGACGGATGATTCGGTCGCATACGCCAGGCTTGGCGCGGGGGCCGCTGCATCAAGTTGCCCGCCCTTATCGATCGCATCGATCCAACCGAGATACATAGGCATGTGATATACATGAACTATGGGTCAGGCGACGAACGATCCCGAGCAGGGTGTGATCGCGGAGGCTTTCGACGAGGTCATGCGCCTGGTGATCCGTCATCTCACCGACTATCGCGGTCTGACGTTCACCACGATCATGTTCCTGGGCACACTCGATCGCGACGGGCCGTCCCGGCTCACCTCTCTGGGAGCGGCTGAGGGCATCAGCCAGCCCTCGGCAAGCCAGTTGGTGCAGCGCCTGGAGCGGCAGGGGCTGGTGGTCCGGAGCAAGGACCCTCAGGACGGCAGAGTGTCGTTGATCGCCATCAGTGAGGCCGGTCGCGCGCTGCTGGCCGACCGGCTGCGTGATCGCCACGACCGCTTGGCTGATCTGCTGACAACGCTCTCACCCGAAGACGACGCGACGCTGCGGTCGGCGATGCGAGCGGCCGGGCCGATCGTCCGGAGGCTGATCGACGCCTCCTCGCGGTCAGACGACGCAGCCGCCGGCTGACAAGTTCCCCAGGGAGCAATGACCGCCACACATCAGCCCGTCGTCCCGTCGTCCCGTCGTCACGTCGTCACGTCCTGCCATCTGTTTGCGGAGGGAGACACGATGACCACACGCTCCGATACAGCCACTGTTCCAACGAATTCGCGATCCCGAGCAGCCGACTTTCCGTCCAGCTACGACGTCGTAATCGCCGGAGGCGGCCCCACGGGGTTGATGCTGGCCGGGGAACTGCGGGCCGGAGGCGCCTCGGTGACCGTGCTCGAACGACTGACCGACGTCGCCACGACGCTCAAGGCAGGGACCTTGAACAGGCCCAGTGTCGAGGCGCTCTATCGGCGTGGCCTGCTGCCTGCGTTACGCCGAGCGCAGGAACAGACGGAGTGGGCCCACTCGTTCATGTCCACCCGGCGGTCGGACGGCACGAGGGCGCTGCCACGGTTCGCCGGTCATTTCGCGGCGATCGCGCTCAGCGACGAGATGCTGGATGCATCCGACCCCGATCTGTCCGGGCTCCACCCACCGGACCTGGTCGACCTGGTTCACCAGAGGCAGGTAGAGGTACTGCTCAGCGAGCACGCTGCGCGACTCGGCGCGGACATACGCCGCGGAGTGGAGGTGACCGGTTTCGAGGAGGACACCGACGGGGTGACCGTCTCGACCGGCGAGGGCCTGATCCGGTGCGGGTGGCTCGTCGGCTGTGACGGCGGCCGGAGCACCGTGCGCAAGCGCGCCGGGTTCGACTTCCCCGGTACCGATCCGGAGATCACCGCCTACCATGCCGTCGCCGACGTAGCGGGCGTGCAGAGTCTGGGCGTCGGCTGGCACGCGACCGCCACCGGTGTGTACATCAACGACCCGCCGCGCAAACGGATCACCACCATCGCCTTCGGCGGCGCACCGGCCGATCGCGACACCCCCGCGACCACCGAGGAACTGCGCGCGTCGATCCGGCATGTGACCGGCGTCGACGTCACGGTCAGCGGGATCACGAGTCTGACCCGATTCACCGACAACGCCCGCCAGGCCACGACCTATCGACAGGGGCGGGTGCTGTTGGCCGGCGACGCGGCCCACGTGCACTCCCCGTTCGGCGGGCAGGGACTCAATCTGGGCCTTGGCGACGCGATGAACCTCGGCTGGAAACTGGCCGCCACCGTACGCGGGACGGCACCAAAGGGGTTGTTGGACACCTACACCGCGGAGCGGCACCCCCTCGGCGCATGGGTGCTGGACTGGACGCGTGCCCAGATCGCCCTGATGCGCCCGGACCCCTACGCACGAGCGCTGCGCGAGGTGGTGAGCGATCTGGCAGGGACCACCCAGGGCGCCACGTATTTCGCGAAGAAGATCTCCGGCCTCTGGCAGCGATACGACCTCCCCGGCGATGACCCGCTGGTCGGCGCCAGCACCCCGGATTACGAGTTGGCCGACGGATCCCGGCTCGCCGACCACATGCACGACGGCCGGGCGGTCCTGCTCGACCCGTCCGGCACACTCCGGGCCGCGTCCGCCGGATATCGCGACCGCATGCGGACGATCACATCCGATCCGGTGGGCAACGATGCTCCCGCAACCCTCTTCGTACGGCCGGACGGCTACGTCGCCTGGGCCGGCGAACCGAACGAGAGCGCGTTGAGCAACGTACTGGGGACCTGGCTCGGCACACCCATCACTCCCCTCACTCCCATCACTCCGCCACCTGCGGCACAGAAGCCCGAGCCGACACGACCCGCGCGTGAATGAACCGGCCCGACGGCTTCCACCACGCGACACTCAAGACGCATCGGACCCGATATCGCCTTGCCCAGCAGGGTCCCTGCCGTGCCTGCCGCGCCTGCCGTCCCTGCCGAGCCATTCGAGGTCAACATCAACGACACCCAGATCCCCGAACCTGCGTGAACGATTGCGACGGACGCGGTGGCCCGAAAGGGCGCCGGTGGCCGCAGGCAGACCCTCCCCCGGTCACAGAGTTCTCACAAAGGCGGTTCCTAGCGTGCGATGAGCCGGCGCCGGGGCGAGGACTGGATCCCCAGCGGCCGCGGAACACGATGATCGGCGGATGAGAGGGATCGGTTGCCATGTTCGGTATTCGGCAGTGCCGCCCGGCCTCGGTGCTGGGCGTGGGACTCGCGGTGGCGCTCCTGGCCGCCTGTTCGGGCGGCGGCTCCGGACACAGCAACGCATCGGCCGGGACGACATCAACGGCTTCGGGTGGCTCCAGCACGCGTCCGAACATCGTGTTCGTCCTCACGGACGACCTGTCGTGGAATCTGGTGCAGTACATGCCGCACGTCAAGGAGTTGCAGAAGGACGGGACGACCTTCTCGAACTACTACGTGACGGACTCGCTGTGCTGCCCGTCCCGGTCGTCGATCCTGACGGGCGAATTCCCGCACAACACCGGGGTGTTCACGAACAACGGCGATGACGGCGGATACGCGTCGTTCAACCGCAACGGTGACGAGAAGAAGTGCTACGCGCCGGCGATGCAGAAGGCGGGATACCGCACCGGCTTCATGGGCAAGTACCTCAATGGCTACCTTCCCGCCGACAAGAACGGCACCTCCGCGCCGTACGTGCCGCCGGGCTGGAACACCTGGGACGCGGCGGGCAACGGTTACCCGGAGTTCAACTATGCCCTCAACGAAAACGGCAAGGTCGTCCACTACGGGCATGACCCCAAGGACTACCTCACCGACGTGGTGGCCGGCAAAGCCCGCGCGTTCATCGACTCGGCGGCCACCAACAAGAAGCCCTTCATGCTTGAGCTGGCGACCTTCGCCCCGCATGCGCCTTCCACGCCCGCCCCACGTGACGCACGCTCCTTTCCCGGCCTGAGGGCTCCGCGCACCCCCGCATACAACACCCCGTCCACTCCGACACCGAAATGGCAGAGCGGCCTGGCACCGCTGTCCTCCGAGGAACAGACCTCCATCGACCAGAAGTTCGCCAAGCGCGTCCGGTCGGTCCAGGCCGTCGACGACATGATCGCGGGCGTGCGCTCAGAACTCGAATCCAAGGGCCTTGCGCGCAACACGTACATCGTCTTCAGCTCCGACAATGGCTTCCACATGGGCGAGCACCGGCTGCGCCCGGGCAAGCAGACGGCGTACGACACCGATATCAAGGTGCCGCTGGTGGTGGCGGGACCGGGTGTCCCGGCTGGACACACCGTCTCCCAGCTCGCCGAGAACATCGACCTGAGCCCCACCTTTCAGGACCTCTCGGGCGCTGGCGCCCCCACAACGGCGGACGGGCGCAGCCTCGCGCCACTCCTGCGCGGGCAGAGCCCGACCGGCTGGCGACAGGCAGTCCTGATCGAGCACCATCACCCGGTCTCGAAGACGGACGACCCGGACGCGGCCCCCGACAACAGCGGCAACCCGCCCACGTACGAGGCGATCCGCACGGCCAACGCGCTGTGGGTGGAGTACGCCGACGGCGAGCGCGAGTACTACGGCACCACCGCAGACCCGAACGAACTCCAGAACAAGGCAGCGTCGCTCTCCGCTGCCCGGCGCGACGCGCTGCACGCGACGCTGACCGCCATGCAGCACTGCTCCGGAACGGTCTCCTGCGAGAAGGCGTCGGCCCTCCAGCCCACCGCAGGCCGATAGGCCCAGCCCGTCCCGGCCCGGGTGTGATCCGCGACGAAGGGCTTCCGTTCCCCCGGGCCGAGGCCTTCGCCACTGCACAGTGCCCATCGAACGCCTCGGTCCGCGCACTTGGTGAGTTTCACGCCCGTCGCCAGGCTGGTGTTGATGGGTGGGTGATGCGGCGGGTCATGAGGGGACCCACATGGCCGTGTACGTACGTGAGTTGCCCTCACCGCCGCGCGAGCGGCACGGCGAGCCCGGCTGGGCGTCACACTTAGGGCAGGCGTGCTGTTCGACGTCGTCAGCGTCCGAACGGTTGGCCGGGAAAGGCTGCTGAGGGCCCGTCATGGGCTCGGATCAAGGACTCACTGATCCTTTTCGATCATTCCTCGGCGGTCAGTCCTTGCAGTGGGCCGGAAGCCAGGACTGCGGTGACGAAGTTCGAGAGCTGTGCCCGCATTCTTTCCCGCGGGATGCGCTCTTCTCCAGCCAGATGCTCGACGAGGTCGGCTCGTGTGGCGGCGAGCAGGGCGTGGGCGGTGAAGCCGCTGTCGGTCACGCTGGGGATCTCCTCCAGTACGGCTTGGAGCAGGCTGTGCCAGCGCTCGTAGTGCTCCGCCCGGTACGGGCTGCTGCTCCCGCCTTCCTCCAGGGCCAGCGCGAGGCGCCGGTTGTCGAGTTTGAAGCACAGGACGGCATCGAGCAGGGCAGGAACCCGCTCGCGTGGCGGGGTCGTGGGCCCCAGTGGTGGTGGGCCGGTCTCGACGGCCTGCCTGATCGGTTCGAGCCGGCCCTCGTACAGCGCGCGCAGCAGCCCGGCGCGATCACCGAAGGCCCGGAAGAGCGTGCCCTTGCCGACGCCGGCCGCAGCCGCGACGTCGGCCATGGTGACGTCCTCGGGACTCTCATGGCGGGCGAACAGGGCGTCGGCAGCCGCGAGCACGGCCTCCCGGTTGCGGATGGCGTCCTTGCGAGACGACTGGCGTTCGGGCATGCCGCACCTTCCGGTTGCGAAACGGACCGGCGGTCCATATTGTTCAAACGGACCTAGGGTCCGGATTCTATGACAGGAGGACACTCATGTCCGCACCGACTTGCCCGGCGGATCTGTACCGCCACAGCCTGCGACTGCTGCTCGACAAGGACATTCCCGCGTGGGTCGCCCTGTGGGCCGAGGGCGGCCTCATGGAGTTCCCCTTCGCCCCCGCCGGCTGGCCCCGGCGACTGGAGGGCAAGGAGGCCATCGCCGCCTACATGCGCCATTACCCCGACCACATCGACCTGCACGACTTCCCCGACCTGCGGATCCATCAGACCACCGATCCAGGGACCATCGTGGTCGAGATGCGCGGCATCGGCCGCCTGGTGGAAAGCGACGCTCCCTTCGACATGACCTACATCGCCGTCGTGACCGTTCGAGACGGACACATCACCTCCTACCGCGACTACTGGAACCCCCTCGCCGTCCAGGAGCCCAGCGCCGACTTCACCGGGAGCAGCCGATGACCACCGCCGGCATCACTTTGGTCATCGGCGCCACCGGCACCACGGGAAGCCGCACCGCCGCGCAGCTGACGGCCGCGGGCCACCGTGTCAAAGCCGCCAGCCGTCAAGCCACCCTGGTCGTCGGAGCTGAGCCGGTCCCCTTCGACTGGTACGACCCCGCCGCCCACGCGGCCGCCCTCGACGGCGTCGACCGGGTCTACCTCATACCGCCTCTGGGCGACTCCGACCCCGCGGCGACCATGCTGCCGTTCCTCCACCAGGCCCGCACCGCCGGCGTGCACCGCGCGGTGCTGCTCAGCTCCTCGGCCATCCCCGAGGGCGGTCCGGCGGTGGGAACGGTGCACCAGGCCCTGCCCGATCTCTTCCGGCACTGGGCGGTACTGCGGCCCTCGTGGTTCATGCAGAACTTCACCGGCACGCACGCGCACGCTCGTAGCATCCGGGACGAGGGCAGCATCTGGACCGCCGCCGAAAGCGGCCGGGTCGGCTTCATCGACGCCGACGACATCGCGGCGGTCGCCGTCCGTGCCCTCACCGACGAGCAAGCCCCCAACACCGACCTCGTCCTCACCGGACCCGAGGCACTCAGCCACGACGACATCGCCACGATCGTCACCGAGGTCACCGGTCACCCCGTGGTCCACCGGCGCCTGTCCTACGAGGAGATGCGCGACCGCCTGACGACGCAGGTGCCGGTGGAGTTCGCCGCGATGCTGGCCGACATGGACCGTGCCATCGCCAACGGCGTGGAGGACCGCATCACCGACACCGTCCAGCGCCTCACGGGTCGGGCCCCGCGCACCTTCCGAGCCCTCCTTGAGCGGGAGATGCGATGCAACAGTTGATGTTCCAGGACGATCAGCGGTTCTGGTTCGAAACCCTGCGCCATCTCGGTCCGGCCTTCTGCGGAGGCTCGGACGTCGGAGAAGTGCCCCTCACCGGAGGAGGCGGTGGCGATGCTGTCGCCTTCAACTGCCTACCCCGCTCTGGTGAAACCCCGGCTGCCGCAGCAGGCGAACCGCAGGCTGGCCGCCGTGTTCTCCGTGGCGTACAGCGCGGGTTCCAGCCTGGGTGCGGCCCCGGTGGGGCTGCTGGGAGGCGGCCCGGTGAAAGAAGGCCCCTCCCCATCACCCGGGTGGGGCCTTCCCGTGGCCGCCGCACTGTCGTGCTGATCAGTCGCCGGTCTTCACGGGCTCCAGTTTGATGCTGAAGTGCCGGAGGATCGGGGACTGGCCCGTAACCCGGTAGCCGTGGACCGACTCGGGGTTCTTCGCGATGTCTGCCAGGGTGGCGGCAACGTGGTCGTAGTGGCTGCGGGTGTAGACCCGCCTGGGGAGAGCCAGCCGGACGAGTTCGTAGGGCGCCGTCTTGACAGGGTTGCCGTGCTCGTCCTCTTCGCCGAGGTACAGCGACCCCAGCTCCGCCGAGCGGATGCCTCCGCGCAGGTAGAGCTCGCAGACCAGTGCGGTGCCGGGGTACTGGTGCGGGGGGATGTGGGGCAGGAGGCGGCCGGCGTTGACGTAGAGGGCGTGCAGGCCGGCGGGCTCCAGGATGTCGACGCCGGCCTCGCGGATGCGTGCGGCGAGGTAGGCGGCTATGTCGGCACGCTCGGCGAGGTAGGCCGGCTCGGTCACTTCGAGGAGGCCGCGGGCCATCATGTCGAGGTCACGTCCGGACAGGCCGCCGTAGGTGGTGAATCCCTCGGTGGCGATGAGCAGGCCCCCGCACCGCTCGGCGAGTTCGGCGTCCTTCAGGCCGATGAAGCCGCCGATGTGGACGATCCCGTCCTTCTTCGCGCTCATGACGCAGCCGTCGGCGAGGCGGAAGGCTTCCTCGGCGACCTGGCGCGGGGTGCGGTCGGCGTAGCCGGGTTCGCGCTGGGTGACCAGCCAGGCGTTCTCCGCGAACCGGGCCGCGTCCAGGATCATCGGCACGTTGTGACGGCGGCACAGTTCGGCGGTGCGGTGCAGGTTGTCCATGCTGACCGGCTGGCCCCCGCCGCCGTTGTTGGTGATGGTCATCAGCACGGCCGCAACGGGCTTCTGGGCCGCGTTCTCCAGGGCCTGTTCGAGGGCGACCAGGTCGATGTTGCCCTTGAACGGATAGTCGCTGTCGAGGTCCTTCGCCTCGGCGCACGGCAGGTCGTACGCCGTGCAGCCGGTCAGTTCGACGTTGGCGCGGGTGGTGTCGAAGTGCGTGTTGGACAGCACACTCGTGCCGGGGCGCAGCAGTGAGGAGAAGAGGATGCGCTCGGCCGCGCGGCCTTGGTGGGCCGGCAAAATGTGGGGGTAGCCGGTGAGTTCGGAGACGACCTCGTGCCACCGGTAGAAGGAGCGGCTGCCGGCGTAGGACTCGTCGCCCTGCATTCCTGCGGCGAGCTGGTCCGCGGAGATGGCGCCGGTACCGGAGTCGCTCAACAGGTCGATGGTGACTTCGTCGGCCCGCAGGTCGAAGGGGTTGTAGGCGACCCGCTTCAGCGCGGCCTCGCGCTCCTCCCGGGTGGTGAAGGCAAGAGGTTCTACGACCTTGATGCGGTAGGGCTCCACGTGACTTCCTTCTGTGCGGTGTGCGGGCTGGTGTGGCCGACGGCCTGGTGCCCGAAGTCCAGGACGCTCTGCGTGCGTTGCGCCGGCAACCAGGTGCCCCGCGGGTACTGCTCCTGGGGCGGCCGGACGCGGTAGGCCTCGGAACTCAGGTAGGCGGTGAGCCGGAGCGGCCGGTTGCGCTCGTACACCAGGGCGAGGTAGGCGATCAGCCCCACACCGTCGGCGAGGGATCGCTGGGTGAGCGCGGCCAGACTCCGCTTCAGGACGGTGGGGTCCACGCCGGCTCGGTTCAGCAGGGCTGTGGCGCGGGCGAGGGCCTCTTCGTCATCGCGCACGTAGTCGCGCACGGGAATGTGGAGCGTGAAGCCGCTCGGGTTGCTGTCGTCTTCGGTGAAGGAGTGGCAGGTGAGCGCCGGCCGCCCCACCAGTCGCGGGGTGTCGTTCTCGCCGCGCTCGGACGGCGCGAGGGAACCCGCGGCCGCGTGGAAGAAGTAGCGGACGTCGGCCGCCGCGGCTCCGGAGGTACGGCTGAGCGCGCAGGCGTCATCGGCTGACATGCGCAGGTGTCTCACGTAGACCTTGACGCGGGGGGACGTCCAGGCGCCCAGGTCCAGAGCGAGGAACGGATAGCCGGCCGCCGCGGGCAGTTGCTCGAAGGCCTGGCCGTAGCCGAGCCGCCGCAGTGCCTCGCGCACGGTGCGGGCCGCGCTTTCCGGGCCGGAGGCGGAGGGGTTCAGGTAGACCTTGACCCCTGGAACCCCTCCGGCGCGCAGATCGAGCGCGTACCACAGGGCTAAGGGGCCCTGGGCTTCAGCGGGGAAGAACAGGTCGGCGAGGGCGTCGAGTTGGTCGATGGCGAAGCCCCAGCGGGCGCCCAGCGCACGAATGGCCGCAAGCCCGGCGCGGCCGCTGTCGACCATGTCGTTGTGGGCCCACCCCGGCTCCACGAGCACGCGCAGGGCCGGGGCGGTGTCCGGAGCGCCGGCGAGGGAGAACTCGACGGGGGTGTGGTCGTCGGAGAGGAAGGCGGGCGAGGCCGGCGGCAGGGACAGCGGCCGGTGGGCGGCGCCTGCGAGGGACTCGATCAGAACCTGTCCGTACAGCTCGGTGTCTGCCTCGCTCAGGTCCACCGCGGCGCCCAGGCGCCGCAGTTGACCGAGTACGTGGTCGCCGAGCGTCGTCTCACCGGGGCTGGTCGCCGGTATGCCGGGGCGGGAGGTCATCGGCTGCCTCGCAGGTCGTGGCGCGTAACGCGCCTGGACGGTGCGGGAGTACGGGGACGTGCGCCGCCGACAAGGGAGACGAGAGTCAATCCGCTGCCTGGACCAGCGGGTATTCGGTCCTGCGGCTGGTCGGGATCGCCGCCGCCGCACGGATTCCGTCTTCTGGGGATGGTGCGTAGTGGGCCCGGTCGGGCGCTCGCCGACTGGGGCGCGGAGATGTTTGCGAGGTCCACTGCCTCTCCTTCATCTTGTGTCACTCCGAACACTCCGCGCCGTTCTACCCAGGAAGTTGATCTTTAATGCAGCCTACTTCAACTGCCTGTGTCACATGCATCACAGGGGGTGGGCTACTGGCCCGTCAGCCACTTCATGAAGCTGCTCCAGCGCCCCGCTTTGCCGCCGGGCTGCGAAGCCGCGGGCGCGGATGCGGCCGCGACGGGGGGTGCCTGGTAGCGGGGCACGGCCGTCGGCTCCGGTGCGGCCGCAGCGCGCGGGGTGGCTGCGCTGAACCGGACGGGCAGGGAGGCCAGGGCCCGGTTGAAGGGGCCGGGGCGCCAGGCGAGGCTGTCGGCGGGGACGGCGAGTTCCACGTCGGGCAGGGCGCTGAACAGCGTCTCCAGGCCCGTCAGGGCAATCAGCCTGGCCGGCTCCTTCGACGGGCAGGCGTGCGGGCCGGCGCTCCAGGCGAGGTGGCCGCGGGTGTCGGCGCCGCGGTCCGCGAGCGCCGTGTTGGCGGCTCCGAAGGACACCAGCACCAGGTCACCGGCGCGCACCTTGTCGCCGGCCACGTCCGTGTCGACCACCGGGTAATGGGGCGCATAGTTGGACATCGGCGCATTGCGCCACAGAGTGTCGTCCACAGCCTTGTCGAACTGCCCCAGGCGTGCGAACTCCTCGTTGGTCAGCATCGTGTAGAAGGCGTTGCCGATCAGGTTGCCCTCCGGCTCGCCGCCCGCGCCGAGGAGCAACACCAGCGTGTGCGCCAGTTCCTCGTCGTTCAGCTGCGCCGGATGCTGCATCAGGTAGGACGTGACGTCCTCCCCGGGCTGGGCGCGCTTGAGCGCCACCAGCTCGCCGACCGCTCCCAGCAGGACCTGGCTGGCGGCCTCGGCGTTGACTCCGTCGAACATGCCGGAGATGCCGAACAGCACCCGGTCACCGATCTCCGCCGGGCAGCCGAACAGCTCGTTGAACACGTACAGCGGGAGCTGCTGGGCGTAGTCGCGGAGCAGGTCGGCGCTGCCGCGGGCGCTGAACTGGTTGATCAGGAACTGGGCCGCCTGGCTGACGATCCGGCTCAGCCGCTTGTTGCTGACGCGGGCGAAGGAGTCGGTGATGGCCTGCCGCAGCCGCACATGCTCGGCGCCGTCGGTGAACATCGCGTTCGGCCGGTAGGCCAGCAGCGGCAGGACCGGGCTGTCGGGGCGGATGCAGCCCTCGGCCAGAGCACGCCAACGGCGTGAGTCCTTGCGAAAGGTCGTCGAATCCTGGAGCAGTTCCAGAGCCGCGTTGTAATCGGTCACCAGCGTCGCCTCCACGCCGGGGGCGACGGTGACCGGCACGGTGGGGCCGAACTCGCGCATGTAGCGGTAGTACGCGTGCGGATTGGCAGCGAACTCCGCGCTGTCCAGGGGTATGCGCTGCCCGCTGCCGTGTGCGGGGCAGCCGGGCGGAGGTACAGAGGGGGTAGTCATGCGTGCTCCAGGTCGGCGCGCTCGTGCAGATAGCGGACCAAGGTGATCAGGGCGTCGACGGACGACTTCTCGTCGCGTGCGTCGATGGTGACGACGGGGGTTTCGGGCAGCAGGTCGAGTGCTTCCCGGACTTCCTCCGGGGTGTGGACCGTGCTGCCGTCGAAGTGGTTGATGGCCACAGCGAAATCGAGGCCGTAGCTCTCGACCAGATCCATGATGTCGAACGAGTCGGCCAGGCGCTCGGGGTCCACCAGGACCAGGGCGCCCAGCGCTCCGCGGGCCGTGTCGTCCCACAGACTCACGAAGCGCTGCTGTCCGGGCGAGCCGAACAGGTACAAGACGATGCGCTCGCTCAGCGTCAGCCGACCGAAGTCCAGGGCGACGGTGGTGGTGGTCTTCCCCTGAACCCCCTTGAGGTCGTCGACGCGCTCCGAGAGCGTCGTCATCCGCTCCTCGGTGGACAGCGGCGTGATCTCGGAAAGCGAGCCGATCAGGGTGGTCTTGCCGACGGCGAAATGTCCGACGACCAGGATTTTCACTGCGGTCTGCTGTGCGCCGCTGGGCACGTAGGCATCCTCAGACAGTGAGAGCCTTGAGGCCATCGAGCACCTCCTTGAGCAAGGCCTTGTTGGTGGGACGGGCCGAGGGCACCGGCGCCCGGGTCACGAGATAGCCCCCCTCGGCGAGGGAACTGAGCAGCACCTTGACCACCCCGAGCGGCAGCTGGGAGTACGCGGCGATCTCAGCGACCGAGAGGTAGCCGCTGGAGCACATCTCCAGGATCTGCTGCTCCTCGGGCGAGAGCCGCTGGGGACGCTGCTGCCCGTCGGTGGCCGTCGTCACGAGAGTGATGAGGGCGAACTCGCCCTCATCAGGCAGGTCACGGCCACGGGTGATGACGTAGGGCCGGACTAATTCGCCGGCCTCGGACTCGAACTCGGGCTCGGGACGGCCGGGTTCCGTCATGAGGTGACCGTGTCGCCGCGAAGGCCGGTCGACATCGCCTTGCCCAGCCGGCTGACCAGCTGCTGCATCCGGTACGTGATGTCCTGCATGTCGACCTCGACCGACGCCGCCACGGCAAGGTAGCTGCCGCCGCCCGCAGCGTTCAGGAACACCCAGCCCCCGTCGAACTCGATGAGCGTCTGGCGCCAGTTCGCCCCGTGATCACCGCAGAAGAAGCTGACGGCCCGGCTGAGCGACTGAAGGCCGGAGACGGCGGCGGCCACCTTGTCGGCATCACCCCGGTCAATCTCCGCGGTACGGGACATCTGGAGGCCGTCGGCAGAGATCAGGACCGCGTGGAGAGCATGCGGAATCTGCAGCGCGTCCTCAAGCATCCAGGACAGGTTGTCGCTCATGGGGCATCGAGTCCTTCGTGTGAATCGGCAGTGGTATCGCCTTCGGCGGCCGGTACCTCCGCGCCTCGGCCGCTGAGAGTGCCACGCTGAAACGCGCCCATGACCGCCACCCGTTCCTCGGCCGACCGGGCCGGCGGCGCTTCATCAGACCTGGCGCCCCCGTCGGGTACGAGCGCCATGCCGCGCTTGTTCCGCCGCCTGGGCAGCCCGTGCTCCGTCGCCGCCGGAGCCGAACCGCGGCTCAGGGCAGCGGCATTGGCTTCCTGCGTGGAGGTGGGCCTCTTGGGCTCGGGCATCTCGGTCAACAACTCCTTCGGCACCATCACCACGGCGCGGACGCCGCCGTAGGGAGAGGTGCTGTCGATGGCGACCGTGAACCCGAACCGCGCGCACAGGGCACCGATCACCGCGAATCCGAACGCGGGAGGGTTGCCGAGCTCAGAAACGCTCACCGCGGACCCGCTGGACAGCAGCGCGGTGGCGTTCGTCCGTTCTTCCTCGCTCATGCCGACACCAGCGTCGTCGATCACGATGCAGATGCCCCGGGGCACCGTCCGCACCTCGACCTCGACCATCGTGGACGGCTCGGAATAGCTGGTCGCGTTGTCGAGCAGCTCGGCCACCGTCAGCGCGATCGGTTCGACGGCACGGCTGGTCACCGCGAAATCGACCCGTGAGGCGATCTCGATGCGCTGGTAGTGCCGGATACGGCCCTGCGCTCCGCGGATCACGTCATAGACCGATGCGGCCTCCCGCTGCCGGCCGAGCCAGCCGCCGCACAGCACAGCGATGGACTGCGCACGCCGGTTGAATTGCGAGTTCATGTGGTCGATGTCCAGCATGTCCCGCAATACGGCCGAGTCGCCATACTTCTTCTGCAGTCCGGAGATGACCCGCTGCTGCTCCGCGGCGAGGCCTTGAAGGGTCCGCATGGCCGACTTCAGTACGGTGTTGGTGGCCTCCTCCGCCTCCTCCTTAGCCTGGCGGACCACCTCGTCATAGCCGCTGCGCAGCTCGGTGACGGTGGACTCAAGGCCGGCGGCTCTGCCCTGCGATGCGGTCAGCTCACCTTGAAGGCCCTGCTTTTGACGACGTATCGCCTTAATCGTTTTTCGCTGGCCAGTGATTACCGTGGCGGCGACAGCGACGCCGACGACAAGCGCCCAGACTGTCGGATCCTGCCAAAAATTCGTCATGTGACTCTCTATTGAGCGGCTGGAGTCCAGCTCTCGAAATCTGCCCAAGCGGACCCTCGGCTGTGGGCAGACGTCACCGCCCGGAGAGCCCCCCTGGCTGTCTCCATGCCGAGGTGAAAGCTCACGTGGCATGTGCACGGGAGCGTATCACCGGAAGATCCTGAGCTTTCGTCAAGTCTGCTCCCTCGACGCCCCGTTGGTGAGAAACACATGTTTCCACCAGTGAGGAAGGTGTGCTGGTGTGCCTGCGAGGTGAAGACCCACAGTGGCGCAGCGCACACCGTGCCGCTCCGCCGTGTGACACCTGGGTTGCTTACAGCACTGCGGCACGGCGGCGCCGCTCGCCCAGTAGCGGGCTGACGCAGCGTAGAGAGAGCAGGGCGAGTGGCATCCGGCCAACACCCCTTCCCAGGGCGCAAGATGGCCGATTCGAGAGCGGGCTACGGACAGCGGCGCGAGCTGCGACTCAGGAGATGCTTCGGCTGCACGAGCGAGCGTATCGGTGCCGGCTTCGCGGGGCACGCCCGGACCGCGGAGCACCCTCAACTCCGGGTCGAGCGCACGGACCGCCCGCTCCATGCCGGCAACGTGGACGGTGAGGCCCTCCGGGCGCAGGACCGAGGGACCGGAGCGTCCCGGAGCGTCCCGGAGCGTCCTTCCGCCCGACCTGATCGAGGTGATCACCTGGTGCTGCGCGGCTCCTCGATGCCGATGCCGACCTGGCGCAGCAGATGCACCATGTCAAGGACATCGGGCTTGCCGTAAACGCGGTCGAGCACCATGGTGCCCCGCGCCGCCGCTGCGACCAGCACCGCGACCTTGGTCGCACCCGAGTATGGGGCTAACTTCCAAGAGGCATCCAGTAGTCCGCCAGGTCGCCAGGTCGATGGCTCAGGCGCGCAACCCGCCGATGACCGCCACCGTGAAAGCACCGTCGTCGAGCGTCCGGCCCCGCGCCCCGACCCGCCGAGCACATGAGGCAGTGTTGTCAGGCATTCGGGCCGCCACAGCCCGCCGGGCTCACCACAGACGAGGTGCTCCCCTCCGCTGCGCCCCAGCCCTCCACACGACCGTGGGACCGCGGGGATTGGCCACGTGGAGCAAGATCTACACTGCCCATGGCGACTGGACGCCCGCCTCCAGTGAGTGCTCACGCGGCGGGCGTTCGGAGCTCATGAGCGGTTCATGAGCGCCATGCTCGGGGACGGCGCTCGCATTCGGACGAGGTGGACTGATGGCGGCAGTACCTTTTGATGCGGCGTTGCTGGACGGATACCGCGCTGTGCGGGAGGCCAGTGCGGGCCCGATGAGCCTGGAGCGGCTGCCAACCGTCCGCACCGAAGATGCCGCGGAGGTGCCGACGCTCGACGAGCTGCGGCGGGGTGGGCAGTTCGAGGTGACCTCGGTCTCCGTCCCTGGGGCGTCCGGTGCCTTCGAAACCGAGTTGCTGATCTGCACGCCTGCCGCCGTGGCGGGTCCTGCCGCGTCGCGCCCGGTCCTCTACTTCGTGCACGGCGGCGGCTACTTCAGCGGCGATCCACGGCACCTGTTCTTCATCAAACCGCTGCTGGACGAGGCCGAACGGCTCGGGGCATCGCTGATCTCGGCAGGGTATCGGCTCGCGCCGGAACATCCGTATCCCGCACCGCTCGACGACGTCTACGCCGGGCTCCTGTGGACCGCTGAGCATGCGGCCGAACTCGGTTTGGACGCGGACCGGATCGTCGTCGCGGGGACCAGTGCCGGCGGTGGCCTGGCCGCCGCGCTGAGCCTGTCGGTGCGCGACAAGGGCGGCCCGCAGCTGGTCGGCCAGTTGCTGATGTGCCCGATGCTCGACGACCGCAACGACACTGCTTCGGCCCACCAGATGGACGGTGTCGACGTCTGGGACCGCAGCTGGAACGGCTTCGGGTGGAAGGCCCTGCTCGGCTCCGCATGCGGCACCCCGGACGTCTCGCCCTACGCCGCACCGGCCCGCGCCACGGATCTCTCCGGACTGCCCCCGGCGTTCATCGACGTCGGCTCGGCGGAGACGCTGCGCGACGAGGCCGTAGCCTACGCCGACCGGATCTGGCGGGCCGGCGGCTCCGCCGAGCTGCATGTGTGGTCCGGCGGCTACCACACGTTCGACCTGGTGGTCCCGGACGCGGCGATCAGTCGAGCAGCGTGGCAGGCCCGCCGTTCCTGGCTGGAGCGGGTTCTGGCGGCGGCCTGACGTCCCCCACGCGTGGCCCGCTCCGGCAGAACGTGGTCGTCGTAAAGATCCCCCACAGCGTCAGACGCTGCCTGGGGCCGGGCCATCCCGTCCGGCGCGGAAGCTGCGCCCGAGCGCGACGCCCGCTCTCTCCCCCGGCTGTGGATCGCGCGGGTTATGGGTGAGCACAGACATCGGCGTGTGATTCGGCGGATTGTCGCCCCACAAGCTCAGCCTGCCGCTGCTCGCGCAAGGAACGCCGCCATGGCTCCTCGTCGATCATCTCCTCAAGGCTCAACCCGATTTCGTCCCCTGTTCATCGAGCTGACGAGAGAGTCAGTAGAGAAACCGGCAAGCTCATCGTCCATCGAGCAATCATCAGTAGATTTGTCACAGCGCTCCAACGCCAAGCCGCTACTCATCACGACTCAACTCAGTGGAGGTAACGGAAACATGATGGACCGTCAACGACTCTTCATCGGCTCGGGTGCCGTGGCCGCGGCCGCCGTCCTCGCCCTGGCCGGCACCGCCGACGCAGCCGTCGCCAAGCTCAGCCAGTCCGCGGCGGCCTCCCAGCTGTCGGCCGCCGGAGTCACCCACTCCTCCACCGGCGGCTGCACCACCCGGTCCAATGCCCACTGCACCTCGTACGACCAGATCAACCAGACGACCGTGGACGGACTCAAGACGCTCAAGAGCGCCAGCAGTTGCGCGATCAACGTCACCGGCGGAACCGAAATCGGTCACGCCTCCGGCACCTACAGCCACTACAACGGCTACAAGGCCGACATTTCCCGGAACACCTGCATCGACTCGTACGTCACCAACAGCTTCACCCACATCGCGACCCGCAGCGACGGAGCGACCCGCTGGCGCTCCTCGGCCGGAAACGTCTACGCGAACGAGGGCAGCCACTGGGACATCACCTACTGCGGCGGCGACACGTCCTGCACGGCGGCGGCCAGCGCCTGACACACACCTCGGCCCCCGCGGCGATGCGTCACGTCGCACCGACCACCGCCGGTCACCTCTCTGGCGCCGCAGGAGCCGAACCCGGGGCGACGACAGCCCCGTAGTGGTGAAGGATGGCCTGCCGTCGGCCCGCGGAGCTCCTGAGCGCGGCGATCAGGCCGCCGGTCCAGCCCACCGCGGCCGGCCCCGGTGGGACACACCACATCCCTCACAGCACGATGTCTCCCCCGCGGCTGGGAACGGCGTCGAGCCTGGCGAGCGTCGAGTCGTCGAAAGCGATCGCGGCCGCGTCGATGTTCCCGCGCAGATGCTCCGCGTCGGCGGTCCCGGGGATGAGGAGCGTGTTCGGGGCGTGGTGGAGCAGCCAGGCCAGGCCGACTTGCGCCGGGGTCACGTTCAGCGCTTGGGCAGCAACGATCGCGGCAGGCTCGTCGACCACCTTGGCCAGGCCCGCGAAGGCTCCGCCCAGCGGGAAGAACGGTACCCAGGCGATGCCTTCGGCCCGGCAGAGCCGGAGCATGTCCTCGTCGTCGCGCGCCACCAGGCTGTACGCGTTCTGCACGCAGGCGATGCCCGCCGGGAGCGCGCGCCGCAGTCCGTCCAGAGTGACGCTGCTGAGACCGATCGCGCCGATCTTGCCCTCGTCCCGCAGGTCGGTCATGACGGCGAGCTGGTCGTCGAGGTCGACCACCTGGTCGCCCTCGGGGCGGAGACCCGGACCGGTGTCGGCGCGGCGCAGGTTGACCAGGGGGATCCGGTCGAGCCCCAGGCTCTTGAGGTTGGCTTCGACTCCGGCCCGCAACTGCTCGGGCCGCTGGGCCAGGCGCAGCGGCACCGCGGCGCCCGGAGCGGGTTCGGCGCCCACCTTGCTGACGACCAGGACGTCGTCCTCGGGGCGGAGCGCCGCGCTGATGACCTCGTTGACGTGGCCGTCGCCGTAGAACTGGGCGGTGTCGACGTGATCGACGCCGAGCTCGACCGCGCGACGCAGCAGCGCGATCGCGTCGTCGCGTCGCAGTCGCTCCAGCTGCATGGCGCCGTAGCCGACCCTGGACACGGTTCGGCCCGCCAGCGTTCCCGGCCCACCGGGTCGTGCCGCGCCGCTGGCGGTGAGCTGGAGAGATCGGTCGGTGGACACCATGGCGGTCTCGCTCTCATGAGACGATGGAAGCAAACGGAGGAACTCCGTTTACCTACGACCGTAACACTAACCGGAGGGTCTCCGTTTTGGCTTCGCCAGACTCCCCCGCCGCCGACGGGCCGTCCCCTGCGGCCGGACGCCCGGCCCGCGCCGATGCACGGCGCAACCGCGAACGCCTGCTCGCCATAGCCCGCGACGCCTTCGCCGCGACGGACGGCACGGCGCGCCTGGACGCCATCGCCCGAGAGGCCGGCGTCGGCATCGGCACGCTCTACCGTCACTTCCCCACCCGCGAAGCCCTCGTCGAGGCCATCTACGCCTCCGAACTCGATGCCGTCGTCACCAGCGTCCCCGTGCTGCTCTCCGAGCTGCCACCCGAAGCCGCCCTGCGGGCGTGGATGGATCGTTACGCCGCGTTCTTCGCGGCCAAGCGCGGCATCTCCGACACCCTGCGCTCGGGCTGGGCATCGGGCGCCATCGCCACCCCGGCGACCCGTGAACGACTCACCGACGCAATCGGCACCATCCTCAGCGCCGGGGTGCGGACCGGCTCGCTGCGGGCCGATGTGGAACCGGACGAGGTCACGATGATGCTCCTCGGAGTGTTCCTGTCCTCGGCGGCAGTAGAGGGCACAGCTCCGACCGGCCGGATGCTGGACCTCCTGGTGGACGCGTTGCGGCCACCCGCGGCGGGCAACCCGCACGCGTGACACGGTCCCTGGCGCATCCATCGGGGACGTGCCTCCGACGGACCGGTCCCCGCCGAGCCCTCACTCGCCGGCGGCACACGGCCGCCGACCTCGCGTCCGGGACGGGCCGTCGCCGAAC
This sequence comes from Streptomyces sp. CB01201, assembly GCF_002803085.1. Taxonomy (GTDB): domain Bacteria; phylum Actinomycetota; class Actinomycetes; order Streptomycetales; family Streptomycetaceae; genus Streptomyces; species Streptomyces hundungensis. The sequence goes on from NZ_NNBJ01000009.1 coordinate 89,606, forward strand.
CGGTCCCGCACGGCAGCCGCGGCCGATCAGTAGGTGTGGTCGGCCGTGACATCGGACGACATCGCCAGCCCCTTGTCCGCTTCCGCCCCGCGTACGGCGAGCAGGGTCTGGCACAGCGCGTCGACGGCCGCGAGGTGCGCAAGCCGACTCGCGACCGTCTCCAGACCGAAGATGCGGTCCTGACCGCCCGCGACCAGTGTGCGGGTACTGATCTCGCTCAGGGGTGAACGGGCGTAACTAGTCAGGGCGAGGACGGTCGCCCCCGCCGTGCGGGCCCTACGGGCCGCGTCGACCGTGGTGCGGGTCGCACCGGTGTGGCTGATGGCCAGGCAGACGGCCGAGGGCGGTAGCAGCCCGGCGGCCAGCTGGGCGGTGAGCGGGTCGGCCGGCGCGTCGACGACGCAGCCCAGGGCGCGCAGGCGGTACGCGGTGTCCAGAGCCACAGCTCCGGAGAGTCCCGCGCCCACGACCAGTACGCGCGGAGCCGTGTCGAGTGCCGCCGCCGCGTCCCGCAGTGCGTCCAGGGCGAGCGTGGAAGCCAGACCGTCCAGCGCCTCCCGCGCGGAACGAACCGTTTCGGCGAGGGCACGGGCTGCGGGATCGGCTTCGCTGGAGGGAGGCGACGCGGGCGCCTCCCGGGCCGCCGCGATCTTCAACTCCTGATATCCGCGGAAACCCAGACGCTGGCAGGCACGGACGACGGACGACGGTGCCGCCCCGGCGAGCTGCGCGACATCACTGACGCTCAGATGCACCAGCTCCGCCCCCTTGTCGAGAACGACCTGGGCGACGCGGGCCTCGGCGTCACGCAGCTCCGACAGATGGGCCCGGACGTGGGCCGCGAGCCGCCGACCCCCGGAAGAATTGAATTCCATAGCTCGATGCTAGCGTGGAATTCCATTCCACGAAGGAGGGTGCCCATGTCCATGGCCCTGTCGTTGCCGACGCACGGCGCGGCCGCCGTGCCCGTCGCGGTGCTGACCGCCGCCCTGCTCCACGCGGTCTGGAACGCACTGGCACACGGAGCCGAGGACAAACTGGCCGTCTTCGTGCTGATGAACGTGGCCACGACCGGATGCGCCGCGATCCTCGTCTGCTTCGCCGCACTGCCCGCCGCTGCGGCCTGGCCGTACATCGCCACCTCGGCCGGTCTGCAAGTCGCCTATCAGATGCTGCTGTTGCAGGCCTACCGGCTGGGCGACTTCGGCCAGATGTACCCGATCGCCCGCGGCACGTCCCCTCTGCTCGTCGCCCTGGTCTCCACGACCGTCCTGGACCACCCCTTGTCCGCCAAGGACACGGCGGGCGTCCTGGTGATCTCCCTCGGCCTCGCCGGTCTGGCCCTGGCCGACGGCATGCCCGGCCGCGCTCAGCTACCGGCGCTCGCCGCCGCCCTCGGGACAGGGGTGATGATCGCTTCCTACACGCTCGTCGACGGCAGCGGCGTGCGGAAATCGGGCACGGTCACCGGGTACATCGCATGGCTCTTCCTGTCCCAGAGCCTCGCCTTCCTCCTGTCCGCCTGGCTGATGCGGAGGCGATCGCTGGGCGTCCGGCTCAAGTCCGTGGGCCGGCGCGGCCTCGCGGGCGGCGTCCTCTCCCTGCTCGCGTACGGGCTCGTGGTCTGGGCACAGTCCCGCGGCAACATATCCACCATCGCCGCGCTGCGGGAGACCAGCATCGTCTTCGCCGCGCTGATCGGCCTGCTGCTGTTCCGGGAGCCCTTCGGCAACCGTCGCCTCGCCGCAAGCGCGGCGGTCCTGGCCGGCATCGCGGTCCTGGAACTCGCCCACGCCTGACGGTGATCTTTCTCGGTCCCGTCCGCGAGCTTGCCCCCAGGCCCGGGCCCGCCCTCAGCCGGCCCAACGCCCATGCATCCCGGCCGGGTTCGACGCGCTTGCTCCACGCGGCCACCGAGCTCCGTGCAGCCGCCGAGCAACGCCCCCTGTCGGCTGCGATGTCAGTGGGGCTTGGTACAACTCCCTTACCTGGAGATGGCGTCGGCCCATCGAGCCGGGCCCATCATCGATGCACCGAAAACAGCGCGAAGGAGCGGTCCCCATGACCATTGGCAGCCACCTTGAGGAATTCCACGGCCTGCCGGCCTTCACCTTTCCCAGCGCCGACACTCCGGGGACGGCAGTACCCCTGCCCGCCGCCGAATCCGTGGCCTGGCGCATCGCCGTGGACGCGTACGACAGCGAGGAGGAGTGGCCGGAGGCTTTCGCCCGCTTCCTCGCGGCCGTGGACAGCCGACGGGTGCGCGCGCTGATCGTCGGTGCCTGGAGCGATGTGTACGAGAAGGCGCCGGATGCGGTGATCGAGGCGCTGGTGGCCGCGCGGGATCAACTGCCCGCGCTGCGCGGCCTGTTCCTCGGTGACATCGTCGTGGAGGAGTGCGAGATCTCCTGGATCGTCCAAGGCGACGTCTCACCCCTGTTGGCCGCTTTCCCGGATCTGGCGGAGTTCGGCGTGCGAGGCGGCAACGAGCTGGTCTTTCCGGCCGTGCGGCACGAACGGCTGCGCGCGCTCACCGTGGAGACGGGCGGCCTTCCCGTGGCGGCGGTAAGCGGCATCGCCGGCAGCGATCTGCCCGCGCTGGCCTCCCTCGACCTGTGGCTCGGCACATCCGAGTACGGCGGCGACTGCCAGGTCTCCGACCTGGCCCCGATCCTCGCGGGCGACCGGCTGCCCGGCCTGCGCCGGCTGGGGCTGCGCAACAGCGAGATCCAGGACGACATCTGCCGCGCACTCGCCTCGGCTCCCGTCGTGGCCCGCTTGGAGGACCTGGACATCTCGATGGGTGTCCTCACGGACGACGGTGCCGCGGCACTGCTGTCGGGCCAGTCGTTGACCCACCTCACGTCACTCGATCTGCACCACAACTATGTCGGCCCGGAACTGCGCGATCGACTCGTGACGACGCTGGAGGCCGCCGGAGTGAGGGTAGACGCCGGCGAGGGAGATGCCGAGTCCGACGAGGAGGAGGACGGGACCGTCTGGCGCTTCGTCGCCGTGGGCGAATAGCCCGCGCGGCGAGAACGACGAAGCCAAGACGTGGGACGGCAGAGGTGCGGGGACAGCAAGTGGCGTTGAAATGGGCGGTCGTCGCCAATGGGGAGAACCGCCGGACGGAACTCTTCACGGCGGCGGCACGAGAAGCGGGCCATGGCACACCACGCGTCGTGGAGTGGCTGGACGTGCTGCGGGACGGCGGCGCCGACTTCGGCGACGACGAGGTGGTACGGCTGGACTCGCCCGGCGAGAACGCGGCGGTGGACCGAATGCTGCGCGGGAGCCAGGAGCAGACACGCGTCGAGGGTTCCGCACGCTGGTACAAGAACTTCCTCGGCGCCGTCCGTTCGCTGCGCGGCGGGCGCCGCCTCGACGACCCGTCGGACCTCGCCGTGCTCTTCGACAAACGGCTGTGCCACGGACGTCTCGACCGCGCGGGCGTGCCCGTGCCCCCGTCGCCGACGAGCGGCGGGCTCGCACCGGTGGAGGGTTGGAGCGGCGTACGGCACCTCATGCGCGAGGCCGGGTTGCACAGAGTGTTCGTCAAGCTCGCCCACGGGTCGTCCGCCTCGGGCGTGTTCGCCGTCCAGACGAACAGCACCGGCCGCGTCGCCGCCACCACCAGCGTGGAGCGCACCGCGGACGGCAGCCTCCACAACTCCCTGCGCATCCGCCGCTACACGGACGAGGCGGAGATCGCCGCGATCGTGGACACGCTCGCACCGGACGGGCTGCACATCGAGCGCTGGCTGCCCAAAGCCTCGCTCTTCGGCAGATCCGCAGATCTGCGCGTAGTGGTCGTGGCCGGCCGCGCGACCCATGCCGTGGTCCGGACGAGCCGCTCCCCCCTCACCAATCTTCACCTGGGAGGGGCCCGCGGTGACCTCTCGGCCGTACGCGCACTGGCCGGTGACCAGTGGACGCAAGCCCTCGCCATCAGCGAGCGGGCCGCGGCCTGCTTCCCCGGCACCCTGTGCGTCGGGGTGGACCTGCTGCCCGCCGTGGGCTGGCGTCGGTTCGCCGTGGGGGAGGTCAATGCCTTCGGCGATCTCCTCCCCCGGCTGACTGGACTGCCCGACAGCGGCGCGGAAGGCATGGACACCTACGCGGCCCAGATCGCCGCGGTCCGGTCCGGCCGCACCGCGCCGCCCGCGCGCCTTCCCCCATCACCCGCGCTCATCACACGCGCTCCCGACTCGACGCACCGTCGCCCCACCCACCACGCTCGACGCACCACCGAGGACAGCACATGACCGCCCCTGAAACCCCCCGGGCCGCCGCGGACACCACTCCCCCGTGGCACGACATCCCGGACATGAACGAGGTGGTGGGGCGAGACGACCTGCTCCTGCTGACGCTCGACACCCTGCGCTACGACGTGGCCGTCGAACTCGCCGCCACCGGCCGCCTCCCGAACCTCTCCGCGCATCTGCCCGGCGGCACCTGGGAACAGCGCCACGCGCCGGGCAACTTCACCTACGCCTCCCATCAAGCGATGTTCGCGGGCTTCCTCCCCACTCCGGCCTCGCCCGGCCCCCACCCGCGGTTGTTCGCGGCACGATTCGCGGGCAGTGAGAGCACCGCGGGGCGGACGTTCGTCTTCGATGCCCCCGACCTGGTGGCCGGGCTCGCCGCCCGCGGCTACAGGACGGTGTGCGTCGGCGGAGTCGGCTTCTTCAACAAGCAGGGTGCGCTGGGCAACGTTCTGCCGGGACTCTTCCAGGAGAGCCACTGGGAACCCGCCTTCTCGGTGGCCTCCCCTACCTCCTTCGAAGCCCAAGTGGAGTGCGCCGAAAAGGTCGTGGCCCAACTGCCGCCCGAACAAAGGCTGTTCCTCTTCGTCAACGCCTCGGCCCTGCACCAGCCCAACTGGTTCCACCTGCCCGGCGCGACCCGTGAGTCGGGCGACAGCCGGGCGTCCCACGCGGCGGCCCTGGAGTACATCGACCGCCATGTCGGACGGCTCTTCGACGCGATGAGCTCCCGCCGCCGCTGCTTCGCGATCGTCAGCTCCGACCACGGCACCGCGTACGGCGACGACGGCTACACCGGTCATCGCCTCGGCCACGACTGCGTATGGACCGTGCCGTACAGCCACTTCTTCCTGGAGCCGACCACATGACCCACACCCCCCTGGCACCGCCGTCGCACACGGCTCCACGCCCCTACCAGAGCTATACCTACGCCTACCCGCACAAGACCGCCTACCGGCCGCTCGATCCGCACCCCGCGCTCAAGGACCTGTGGGCAGGCGAGCCCCGTGGGTCCCTCTCGCTGTATGTGCACATACCGTTCTGCGAGGTCCGCTGCGGATTCTGCAACCTGTTCACCCGCATCGGGGCGCCAGACGACCTGACCGGCCGCTACCTGGACGCGGTGCGCCGCCAAGCCGCCGCGGTGCGCACGGCCCTCGGCGACGACGAACCCCCGCGGTTCGTCAACGCCGCGTTCGGCGGCGGCACACCCACGTTCCTGGAGCCCCGCGAACTGGAGCAGCTGTGCGACATCGCCGAGCAGGAGATGGGGGCGGACCTCCGTGCTGTTCCCCTGTCGGTCGAGGCCTCTCCCTCCACCGCGACGACGGATCGGCTGAACGTACTGGCCGCCCGCGGCACCACCAGACTCAGCCTGGGAGTGCAGAGTTTCATCGAGGAGGAGTCGCGTTCCGCAGCACGGCCGCAACGCCGCTCCGACGTGGAAGCTGCGCTCGCACGCATCCGTGAGGCGGGTATCCCCGTCCTCAACATCGATCTGATCTACGGCATCGACGGCCAGACGGCCGCCAGTTGGCGCCAGTCCCTCGACGCGGCGCTGGCCTGGCGGCCGGAGGAGATCTACCTCTACCCGCTCTATGTCCGTCCCCTGACGGGCCTCGGCCGGCACGCCGACCCGCTTCGCGCCGGACGGGACTGGGACGAGCAGCGCCTGCGCCGCTACCGGGAGGGCCGGGACCATCTGCTGGCCCACGGCTACGAGCAGGTGTCGATGCGGATGTTCCGCCGTGCGGACGCCCCGCCGCAGGGCCCGGACGACTACGCCTGTCAGACCGACGGCATGATCGGCCTGGGCTGTGGCGCCCGCTCGTACACCTCGACGCTGCACTACTCCTTCGACTACGCCGTCTCCATGCGGGAGATCCGCGGCATCATCGACGACTACACCGCCACCGAGGACTTCTCCCGCGCCCTCCACGGCCGGCACGTCGACGAGGGTGAAGCCCGGCGCCGACACCTGCTCCAGTCCCTGCTGCAGGCCGAGGGACTGCCCGCAGCGGAATACCGCCTGCGCTTCGGATCCGCCCCCTGGGAAGACTTCCGCTCCGAACTCGGCGTCCTCGCCGCGCGCGGCTGGCTGCACGGCGGCGCCGGAAGCGACGAGCTGCTGCGCCTGTCCGCCGAAGGACTTGCCCACTCCGATGCCATCGGTCCCGAGTTCTTCTCCCCGGCCGTACGCGACGCCATGGCCGCCTACGAACTGAAGTGAGGCCACCGTGGACCTGACCATCCTCTATCGCGGCCCGCTGGCCTCCTGCGACTACGACTGCCCCTACTGCCCGTTCGCCAAGCGCCGCGACTCAACGGCTCAACTGCGCGCGGACCGTGCGGCTTTGGAGCGTTTCGAGGCCTGGGTCGCGGCGCAGCACCAAGACAGCCTCTCCGTACTGTTCACTCCGTGGGGCGAAGGCCTCACCCGCTCCTGGTACCGGCGCGCCCTGGTGCGCCTGTCCCGTCAACCGCACGTGCGGCGCGTGGCGATCCAGACCAACCTCAGCTGCCGAACCGACTGGCTCGGCGAAGCCGACCGGGACACGGCGGCTCTGTGGTGCACCTACCACCCGGGGCAGACACCGCACGAGCGCTTCCTCGCCAAGGCCCGCCAACTGCGCGATCTGAACGTGCGGTTCAGCGTCGGAGTCGTGGGCCTGCCCGAGCACATGGACGCCGCCCGCAAGCTGCGCGAGGAACTGCCGGAGCAGGTGTACCTCTGGGTGAACGCCGCCGAAGGCCACACCTACACGGACGAGCAGGCCGCCCGGTGGACCGCGCTCGATCCGCTCTTCCCCTTCAGCCGTCATCCGCACTCATCGGGCGGTCTGCCCTGCCGCACCGGAGAGTCCGTGATCTCGGTGGACGGGGACGGCACGGTCCGCCGCTGCCACTTCGTACGCAATGAACTGGGAAATCTCTACGACGGTTCCTACCGCACCGCCCTCGCCCCGCGTCCCTGCCCCCTGACCACGTGCGACTGCCACATCGGGTACGTGCACCTGGAGTCCCTGCCCCTGTACGACGTCTTCGCCGGCGGCGTCCTGGAACGCATACCCCGGTCGTTGCCGGCCGTACTGCCCGTACCCGCGCTTCCATCAACCCGACAAGCAACCCGACAAGCGGCCGCGCGGACCCGCCTCGACCTCGCAAGCCCGGGCGCAGTCGTACGACCGGCGTGAGGCGAGCCCGCAGTGCACGACGAAGGCGAGTGCGAGACGCCGGGACCGGGCAGCCCCAGTGCACGCGCCGATCTCGCCAGGCGGTTCCGGGCAAAGCCGGGCAGGATTTGTGGAGACCTACGAGCCGGTACGCGCCGGACGGTCGACGGCCCCTGCGGTCGGGACCTCCGGCCCTGCCGCGAAGGACCTTGGCATCTGTGAGCGCCCGCTCACAACGGTGAGGCTGAGAGTGAGCGCGGACCGCCGAAGGGCGGGCACCGCACCGATACCTCGATCTCCCCCGAGTGCCCGTCGCGTACGACAGCGAAGCGAGAGGACGACATGAACGAGGCCAGAAAGCCCCTGGTGATGGTCGGTGTGGACGGCTCGCGCAACTCGATGGACGCCCTGCGGTGGGCTGTCGAGCACGCCGCCTCCATCGAGGGGCGCGTGCACGCGGTGATGTGCTGGGAGTGGTCGCGCAACCCCCTCGGGATGGGGACCACGGGGCTCGCCTCCGGGATGGTGAGCCCGGAGGAGATGGCCCGCGAGAAGCTGGCGGAGGTCATCCAAGAGGCCCTGGGCGACCGCCCTGCGGTTCCGGTCCACCCCCGGGTCATGCAGGGCTCGCCCGCCCACGTCCTGGTGGAGGTGTCACAGGACGCCCGCACCATGGTCGTGGGCACTCGCGGGTACGGCGGGTTCAAGAACGCGCTCCTGGGCTCCGTGAGCCAGCAGGTCGTCCAGTACGCACACTGCACCGTCGCCGTGGTGCGCGCGTCCACTGACAGCTGATCAATTCCCTTGTGCACGGCGGCCGTTCCGCCCGCCTCAGTTCGTACCCGGGGTCGAGCGCACGGCCCGCCAAGGATTCCCGGGACGCCGGGCCCACGCCCGCAGGGGCATCCGGCGAAGGGGGCCACCACCGCGCCCCGGCCTCGGCAAGGAGGGCAACACCATGCCACGGACCATCCCCACCCTGGACGTTCCGGCCGTGACCGCACTCATCGAGGCCGCCACGGCCGCGCCGTCCCTGCACAACGCCCAACCCTGGCGGTTCCGCTTCCTGCGCGCGACGAGCAGCATCGAGCTGTACTCGGACGAACGGCGCGCGGTCCCGTACGCCGACCCCCAGGGCCGGGCCCTGCACATCGGGTGTGGCGCGTCGTTGTTCACCCTGCGGGTGGCCTGCGCCGACGCCGGCCTGGACCCGAAGGTGACCCTTTTGCCCGATCCGGCCCGGCCCGAACTCCTCGCCGTGGTACGGCTGGACGCGCAGCCACCCCAGGACACACAGGGGGCCCGGGACCTGGCCTCCCTGCGTCAGGACATCGCCAGGCGGCACACCAGCAGACACCCGTTCGCTCCGACACTCGTACCGGAGCCCGTCCGTGACGCTCTCCGCGACGCGGCGGCATGCGAGGGCGCGGAACTCCTCTTCCCCCATCCCTGGCACGTGGATGCGCTACTGGACTTGGTCCAGGACGCGGAATCGCAGAACGCACACGACCCCGAGCAGATCGCGGAAGTCGCCCGCTGGACCCGCGTCGGGGCCGCCCCATCGGACACGGCCGTCGACGGAGTCCCCGAGTTCGCCTTCGCGCCGCGTCGTCGCAGCGGCGCCGCCCCCATCCGCGACTTCGCCACCGGCCGCCCGGTCGCCGACCGCGGCCGCCTGGACTTCGAGCAGGTCCCGCAACTGGCCCTCCTGGGCACGGCCGAGGACTCCCCTGGCGACTGGTTGCGAGTCGGCCAGGCCCTGCAACACGTACTGCTCCTGGCCACGCACCACGATGTCGTGGCCAACGTCACCACGGAGGCCCTTGAGCGCGAGGACCTGCGATGGGCCGTACGAGACCCGCTCTCCGCCATGCCGTACGTACAGGTGATGCTCCGGATCGGATACGGTCCGGCCGGGCCGCGCTCCCCCCGTCGCCCGGTGCGGGACGTTCTCACCGTCGAGTGACCCTGGGGGCTGGTGGACGACCCACTTCTTCACCCCGGCCAGGCCCGCGTCAGGCTGTCACGCAGATCCGCCATTGCCCCAGTGCCCAGTTGGCTTTCCAGAACCTGCTCCAGGTCGCGAAGGATCCTTGACGCCACGTCACGACGCCGACGACCCGCGTCCGTCAGGCCGATCAGGGTGCTGCGAGGGAATCCCGGCCCCGGCTTGCTGACCAGCAGGCCTTCTTCGAGAAGCTGCGTGACGGCGCGATGCATCGTCTGACGGGTGACGCCGGCACGGCGGGCGAGTTCGGCGATGCTCAGCGACGTGCTGGAGTCCAGGTGCGCGAGCACCGCCGCGTGCGCCGGTGTGATGGGGTCCACGCCCGCGGCTTCCAGACGCTCCATCAACTCGTCGGAGAACCAACGGGCCCCTCGTTGCAGGAGTGTGAGGAGCGGCGGGTTCGTCCCCGCATTCTCCTGTGCGCTCACGCTCGCGGTCCTGTCGCTTGTGGGGTATGTTCCTGCGTCAGCATAGCTGACACAGCAGAGGTTCGGTTGCCATGGCAAGCAATACCGTTGACGTCCTTGTCGCCGGAGCGGGCCCTGTCGGTCTCACGGCGGCGATGCAACTGGCCCGGTGGGGACTGTCGGTTCGCCTGGTGGATGCCGCACCCGGACCCGCCACCACCAGCCGCGCGCTAGGGACCCACGCCCGCAGCCTGGAGATCTACGATCAGCTCGGGATCCTCGGCGACATCGCTCCGCACGGAACGCGCGTCAACGCGTTCGTCCGCCATCAGGCCGACCGCACGACCCGGGTCGACTTCGACTACGGCGACCTGGTGACCCGGTTTCCGTACATGTTCAACGTCGATCAGGTGATCACCGAGCGAGTACTGCGTGGGCATGCAGTGTCGGCCGGGATCGATGTGGAGTGGAACACCAAGCTGGAGTCGTTCCAGCCCCACGCCGACGGTGTCACTGCCGTGCTGCGCAGCGGCGACCGCACGGGCGCCGCGCAGGAGACCGTGCGTGCTCAATACCTGTGGGGCTGCGACGGCGGACACTCGACAGTACGCAAGGCCCTCCGGCTCCCCCTGGCAGGCGAAGCCGCGCACACATGGCTGATCGCCGATGCGATCGTGCACGCCGCCGTGGAACGAGACGGGGTGCACTGGCTGTTTCCGCCCGGCGGCGCGCTGATGCTGTTTCCGTTTCCGGAACCGGGGAAGTGGCGGCTACTGGATACGTCAGGTGAAGGGGAACCTGAACATCCAGAGGTGATCGCCCACCAGTTCAGCACCAAGCTGTCACAGGCTCTGGGCCGCGAAACCGCTGTGAACAGGCCCAGTTGGGCATCGAAGTTCACCATCCAGCAGCGCGCGGTCCCCACCATGCGCGTCGGCAGGTGCCTGCTTTCCGGCGACGCCGCCCATGTCCACTCGCCCGCGTCGGGGCAGGGTCTGAACACCGGCATCCAGGACGCGTTCAACCTGGCCTGGAAACTGGCCATGGTCGTCCACGGTCACGCCGACGACACACTGCTCGACACCTACGACGCCGAGCGGGTTCCCATCGGCCAAGCCCTGCTTGCCTCCACCGCGAAAGTCATGAACACGGCCATGGTCGACACGTCCAGCGGGGAGACCGGGGACACCGAGCACCATGATCGCGGGTTCATGCGCGGGCTCATTCGGAGCATGTCGGGGTTGAGCATCGCCTACCCCGAAAGCCCCCTCACCGAGCCGGAAGGCGAGGCGGAAGGCGAGGCGGACAAGAGCCCACGTCCTGGCCAACGACTGACTCAGATCTCCGCAGCCGATGCTCAATCCCCCGGCTGGACCGCGCTGCGCGCGCTGCTCAGGGCCCCTGCATGGCACCTGCTCGTCTTCACCGACGGCACTGCCTCCAGCGAGGATCGGACGACCGCCGGGACGAGCACGCTCCCAGCGTGGCTGAACAGAGTGACGGTCAGCCGGCATCGGCCGGAAGGCAACGACTGCGGCGTGTGGGATCCCGGCAGCCGGGTGCGGGACACACTGAACGCCTCCGATGGCGACTGGATCCTCGTGCGTCCCGACGGCTATCTCAGCGCACGCGGCACCGGGGGCGACCGTCTTCGCGCCGCACTGGACCGACTGACCGGACTGTTCATGCGCGAGGCGGCACCGGCGGGACAAGTCACGAGCGGGGCAGACGCATAGAGCCGGCATCGCCGCAGCCACCGGCACACCATCGGCATCGGCATCGGCATCGGCATCGGCATCGGCGATACGAGACAGCCGTCAGGGGCGGCAAAGCAAGTGCGCGTGAACGCGCACAGGCTGAACTCCCCCTCGGACCAGCAGCGGGACGGCACTACAGCACCGTCCCGCCGGAAAGGAGCAACCATGACCGAGACCGCACTTCCGAGCAACTGGGGTCGATGGGGCGACGACGATCAACTGGGCACCCTGCACCTGATCGACGCGGCGGCAAAGAAGCGAGCCGCCACCGAAGTGCGCGACGCGCACCACGTCAGCCTGGCCCGCCGCATTCGGCCGGTACCTCTCACCACAGGACTGGGCCCCGTCGGCAGTCCTGCGGTGATGCCGGCCGGCGTGCTACAGATCATGAATTTCAACGGGGCGAAGCCCGTGGCACTGACCGACACGCTCGTCATCAACACACACAACGCCGCGTTGACCCATCTCGACGCCGTCGCACACATGCCGGTCGACGAGCATGTCTACCCCGGTGTGCCGGTGCAGGCCGCCGTGACCCCGACGGGTGTTGTGCACGGCTCGGCAGACCCGTTCGGCGCCGGAATCGTGACCCGCGGCGTGCTCCTTGACCTGGCTCCCGACGGCGGCAGCCTGCCGGCCGACCGGCGTATCGGAGCGACCGATCTCGACGCCGCGCTCGATCGTGCGGGCACCGTGCTGTCTTCGGGAGACGCCGTGGCCGTGCGGGGAGGATGGGACACCCATCGCCCGCTCAGCGAACCGGTACCCGGCCTCGATCTCAGCGCCGTGCGATGGCTGGACGAACATGGTGTGAGCGTGTACCTCGGCGACATCAGCGACGCCCGGCCGGCCCCATTCCCCATGCCCATGCACCAGGTCGCCCTCGCTCGGCTCGGCCTGCCGCTGGTCGATGCCGCGGACCTGGACGAGCTCGCCGAAGTCTGCGGACGGCTGGGGCGTTCCAGTTTCATGCTGATACTGGCGCCGCCGCGCATCACTGGCACCACCGGACTCGCCGTGAACCCGATCGCCGTCTTCTGAAACGGAACCCGCGCGACGGCGCGGCCGTCCCGGCTGCGAAGGGTGTGGAGACATCGGACGGGAGCGAGGGGGCTACAGCCGACAACACCGGCCCAGGCGCACCCGCGCCGTACGCCCCACGCGGTCGGGCCCCTAGCACCGCAGCGGACGGGCATCGGACTTCCATTGAGGAGCCACGGCCTTTCGCCGTTAGGCTCAGTCCCCATGACGGACACCGGCGGCGCACACAAGCATCGCCTCCTCGTCCTCCACGACTACGGCATGGGTGGCGCCTGGTGGTGGGTCCATGCGCGGTCTGCGCGGGAGGTCCTCGAAAAGTTCGCCTGGGTGGAGGTCGTTACTGATCCCGAGACTGATCCCGAGGCAGTGACGCAGCGCGAAGGCGATGAACTGGAGGAATTCGACATCGACGCTCCCGTGATGCCTCCAGGTCTGGACGGCCTGCGCGCCCAGCGTGACTCGCAGCGTGGGCGCGAGGGGTTTGGCGCGCTCGCCGGCCGGGACGTCGTTTACGTCCGGAAGCCGTGGGACGACGAGGACGACGGACGGGTCGTCTACCTGATGGAAATCGGGCCCGCAGGACGCCGGGTTCGCCAAGTGGAGCTGGCCGACGACGGAACCGCATGGCGTAGTGGCCCTGAGGACTGGCCGTTCAACCCGCCCGTCGTCGACCTCTTCGATCCCGTGCTGGCGGGCCAGGAGATCAGTCGGCACGAGTTCGAGGAAAGCTGGGCAAGGGCCCAGCAGGTAACACCCGACGTGTAGATGCCCGATGCCCGATGCCCGGGTTCAACGGCGGATTCACTCCTGATGTTACGAGTGCGACGGCACGATCCTCTGGTACGTGGACCGCATGAGGTGGCTGGTCGAATCGAGTTGGTATGCCGGAACGGCGGGAGCGGCGGCGGACAGGAAGCCCTTTCCGCCGTTGTCCAGGATCGTCTTGCCGGCCTTTCCCGCCGCGATCCAGTCGAGTTCGACGGCGAACGCACAGAAACAGGTCGTGTTGTCCACTGCCAGCCTGAACACTTCAGGATCGCCGGGAGAGATCTTGTAGGGGAACTTCACCGGCGGGTGTCCGCCGGACGGCTCCGCGAAGATGGGAGGGTCGGGTTTGTTCAGATTGGTCGCGAAAGGTCTGACGTCCACCTGGCCACCGCATCCACCGTCCTGGACTGCGATGCCGGTGGTAGGAGCCGGCTGCCGTTGCACATCCAGCACCCTCATGCCCACCAGCAGGACCGCTTCGTCGGAAGACGTCTGACTGGTGATGTCGACGGCCACCGGTCCCAGGCTCCGCTGCCCGCGCTTGTCGCCGTTCTGATAGTCAGCCGCCGTCTCCGCGTAGTAGTGGACGTCGGACGCGCAGTCCTCCTGCGCTTGGAGATGGACGTAGGACGGCAGGGTCGCGCTGCCGGGATCGAGCGGACGTGAAACCTGGATCGCTTGGGCGTCCCCGCCGTTGAGGGACTTTGCCAGCGCGTACACCGCGTACCCACCGGCAGCCGAGAGGAGGAGCGTCACGGCGACGATCGCCCTCGCTGCCCTACGGTGCCACCACTTCTGTTTCGGCTGTTTCGGCGTATGTTCCGGAGGTCCGCTGTAGTAGTTGATGTGCTGGACGCCCTCGGCCTGTACGGGGCCTCGGAACGAGTTGTCGTGGAATCGGATGGCGTCTTGCCCCTCGTGCCCGCCGGGCCACCGGTTGCCGTCGGTCATGGCGCGTCACCGTGATCGATGTGCTGAACGCCTTTGGCCTGTACGGGGCCGTGGAAGGTGTTGTGCTGGAACTCGATGTGGTCACCGCCTGCCGGGGCACCGGCCTGCGGGGCGAGGGACCACAGGTGCGCCGCTGCCCGTTCGAGCGCGACCGCGAAGCCCGGGTCGGTCTCCGACGCCTCCTCCAGTGCGAGCCGGACCCGCTGCCGGGTCCGGTCACTGGGCAGTTCTTGACCGGACGACGCCTCGTCCGCCAGCCGGCGGAGCGCCGGGTCGTCGCCGAGCTTGCGGCTCACGACCTCGTGCAGGCGGTCCATGCCGGCGTTCACCATGCGGTCGACTTCCCCGTCGGCACGCCCGGCCGCGAGCCGGGCCTTCCGTACAGCCCAAGCGAACAAGTACCCGATCGCGATCTCGATGCCTGTCACCGCATCCCCCCAAGACCACTGCTGACCTCACGTCAGACAGTACCGCTAGCGGAACGCCGATATCGAGATTCCGCGACGGTGCCCCACTCGGCCGCGAACTCCCTTGGCCCCTGGGCCTGCTGGGGCCGACCACCGTGCGGACGGCATAGGTTCAGAACCTCGCGGGCGGCGAACGGCGACGGCCCGAACCGCCGTCCTGGACCGCCCGCGGATGCACGGACGGTCCGAGCGGGGCGGCGAGCAGCAGCCTCACGAAGCGGGACTGTGTCCGGGCCCAGGGCGCTTCGTCCAGGTCGTACGTCCGTCGGGAGTTCGGGTCCCCGAGCCGTCAGCCCGTGCCGGCGTGACGTCGTGGTACACCCGGCGTGACGTCGTCGTACACACGGCACGGGCGCCCGGCGAGTGGCTCACGCCGCCCCGGCCTCCGTACCCCACTGCGGCGACCCGACCCACGCACATCAGCCGTTCGGTCCCGTGCCCCATCGACAGCCGGCGCGTCCCCGACTCCCGCCCCGACCGGACTACGGATCCCATCGTCGCCCCTCGCGCACAATCCGTCCCACTTCTGCCGTGCGTCATCACCGATCCGGGGCATACGGAAGCGCGGGCGGATCCACTGTGAACCCCCTTGTCTCACCTCGCCGTTGAGGATGAGGCCAGCCACGACGGGCGCAAGACGGGTACGGGAGAGAAGGCGGGCATGACGGTGTTGCTGGGGTGGAGTGAGCGGGCGGTCTGCAAGGAGAGCGACGCGGACGCACTGTTCGCCGAGGCCGCGCGGCAGCAGGAGGCCGTGGCGTTGTGCGGCGCGTGCCCGGTCCGGACCCGATGCCTGGCCCATGCTCTGGATCAGCGGATCGAGTTCGGCGTCTGGGGTGGCATGACGGAGCGGGAGCGTCGGGCGCTGCTCCGTCGGCGCCCGCGCGTCAGTTCGTGGAGCGACCTCCTCGAAAGCGCCCATATGGAGTACGGCAAGGACCTGGTCCGGGTACCGGCCACCGGCAGCGCCCCCGCGGCACGGTCGGCTCTGCGATCCACCGGCTCGGCCTCGAAGGCGGCCTGACGCGGAAGCGCGCGCTGCCGTACGGGGCGGTGATACCGCCCTCGGCCGGGACCGACGACGGGACCGGCGGGGGCTTCCACCGCCGACTTCCGATACTGGCGCTCCGCGCGGGGAACCGTAAGGTCATGGCAATCACGATCACGAACACACGCAATGCCGTCGGCCCCTGGCTGCGATATGGCGCCACCACCGCGGCCGTCACAGCCACCGCGGTGCTCGGGGCGCGAGCCGTCGATCCCGCGAGCGTCTGGTACCGGTCGCTGCGCAAGCCGTCATGGCAGCCGCCGTCCTGGGCCTTCGGTGCCGTGTGGACTCCGCTGTACGCCACCATCGCCTACGCAGGCGGCCGCGCTCTGGGCGAGGCCGAGGACCGACACGAACGCACACGACTGGCGGCCGGTCTCACCACGAACCTCGCCCTCAACGCAGGCTGGAACTGGCTCTTCTTCCGCCTTCACAGTCCGCGGGCGGGCCTGGCCGGAACCATGCTCCTGAACGTCAGCAACGTGGACCTGATCCGCCGTACCGCACGGCTCGACCGCCGTGCGGCCCAAGCCCTCCTGCCCTACGCGGTTTGGTGCGCCTTCGCCACCGCGCTCAACGCATCGATCGTCCGCAAGAACCCGTAAAGGCCTCGCCGGGCCCGACCCGACCCGCCCGACACGACCCATATGGTCGTGCACGCCCCCGCACAAGTGGGCCTGGGCGGCAGCGATCTCGCCTTTCGTCGCGGCACAAAGACCGTCGGCCGGACGGGACGAAGCCGAAGCTCCGACCCAACGTTCAGACGCTGACCTGGCAGGAGTGGAATTGGCCTGATTCCACGGTGACTTCGCTCCATGTCAGGGGCGGGCAGAGATCGGTGAGCGCCAGGAGGCCCATGGTCTGGTCGTACAGGCGTCGCCGCAGCCTCAGCGTCGGCCATGCGGGCCCCCGTACGTGGTCGTTGCGGGTGAGGGTCACGGTTTCCTTGGCCGTGACGGTCAGCCCGGCGCGCTCGCACCAGTGGGGCAGGCTCTTCAGATCGGGGTTGGTCACGGGCAAGCGGTGGGCGTAGGTCCGTAACTGCGGCAATGCGTCGGTCAGTCGAGGTGTGAAGTAGGTGATGGCGTCCACCGCGGTGTCGCCCAGGGGCTGGTGAAGGGTATAGCGGTAGGTGAGCACGCTCCGGCCTGGTTCGACGGAGAGCTCAGCCGCAAGGGTGGGCGCGACCGAGGCGCTGAACAGGCGCCCGGGGCCCGGCGGAACGGTGGCGACGAATGGCGACGCCTCCTGCCGGGCGGCCGGGCTCGACGGGGGCTCGGTGGCGGACGTGCGGACGACAGTGCCGCGGCGGCCGGTGAACACCAGGCCCTGTTCGCGGAGCAGTTCCAGGGCGGACCGGACGGTGTGACGGGCCGCTCCGTACTTCTGGGCCAGGGCCCGTTCCGACGACAGCCCGGCGCCTACCTCGATGCGGCCGGAGCTGATGGCCTTGGCCAGGTCGGCGGCAATCGACTGATAGGTGGGTGTTCTGGAGGAGGATCCAGCGACTGGCAAAACGACCTCACAGTGCGTAACGGCTCGTGCGGTTCGCGCGACAATCTAGATTGGTCTACACCTCTCGGCAAGCCTGGTTCACGATCCGGACCACGCCGCGAGCCCACCCGGCCGGATTCCGACCCCCGAGCCGACCGGCCCACCGCGAGCCGCCGCCCCACGGTGGCAAAGCCGGTTGGCGATGATTGGCGGGGCCACCGGCCGGCGGGAGGGAGGGACCGTCGGACCACGTCGAACACCTGCTTCCGCAGATCATTTGCGGACGCCTCCCGCTCCACGAGCCACGGCGCCTACGAGTCCTGGTCGGTCGCGCTGGACAGCCGCTTGCCCGGGCCGAGCAGGAGCGGGAAGAGGAACGGGTGGTAGCGCTCCATCAAGCCGGCGTTCGAGACTGCCCGGTTCTCAGCGAGGCGCCGCCGTGGATGATGATCGGGCCCGCGCCTCGCCCAGACACGAGCGCATGCCGCCCAGCGAGTCGGCGTCCGGAGCCGGCTCCACCGCCGAATCCCTCGACACATCGATCATGCAGGTGGTGTTCTGTAACCGATCGCGGTCGGCTCGTGGACTTCGACAAGCGCGGCGCAGAGTCAGCGGTCCCGGACATCGGTCAAGTCGCTGAGTGGAGGATGGCTTCGGCGATCTCGCGCACGCGGTCCACGGTGATGCCGGTCCGTTGCTCGACGGCGAGGGGATGGTCGGTGACCTCCAGTTCAATGAACGGGCGTCGCCCGACCTGCCTGGTGTGCACGTGAGTTTTCAGGTCGAGGGTGCTGGGAGAGTAGAGACCGAGTTCACTGCTCAGCCATCCGAAGTACGGCTCTTCGGCTCGGCGTTGGGGGCTGCCCCAGAGGTCTGCGGCACGGGAGAAGTTGTTGCGGCTCAGGGAGACCCAGACCGCCCACGAGAACACTTCGGCGCTGCCAATGACTGGTATCTCGATCAGACCCTTGACGAAGTAGTGCTGTGCCTGGATGACGCACATGTCGGAGGAGAGCAGGCAGTCCGGTGCGTCCGCGAAGCTCTCGTCCCATACGTAGGGGGCCGCGGTCGCGTAGTTCATCGGCAGTTCCGCATGACGCTCACCGCAGCACGAGCAGGTAAATCCGTGATCACTGGTCATGGGCGGGAGCCTAATGACTGATGAAACGTCAACCGTGGTCCGCTTCAACCACGGCCTCACCAAACACCCCTGGCAGGACAAAACGCTCGTGTGTCCACACCCCTAGTGCCCGCCTGGTGCGGCGCCGCCCTGCCAGGTCTGTCGACGCGGTCTGTCTGAAGGCTGCCCCGTAGCCGACGCCGCGGGCGGCACGGGACGTGGGCCGCACGGGACGCGTGCTGGGCAGCTTCGGGCGCGGCGGCGGATGGGGTGGGCGACGGCGCGTTGGGACAGGGGGCCGAGTCCGTCCAGGGCCTCGGCGAGGACGGCAAGTTGATCGAGTGAGTCCAGGGTGCGGGTGGCACCCTCGGGGTCGACGCCCTCGTACAGTTCGATCCCGACGAAGGAGGCGGCCGCGGCGCGGGCAAGCCCGGCCGGGTCGGTGAAGGCCGCCAGGGGGTGGCGCCGAGCCGGGTGAGGACGGTCTCCAACTCCTCGATCCACAGGGCGATTCCGCCGGCGGTGGCGGCCGCCAGGGTGGGCGAGGTCTGCCCGGCGGCCAGCAGGTGACCCAGGACGGCCACCTGCCCTGACGCCCGTTCCTCGACTTGCACTGCGCGGGCGAAGTCCACCAGTTTCGTGAGGGAGTTGAGGGCGGCGAGCCGCTCGCGATGGTGGGGTACGCGCTGCTCGGCTCGGCGCCGTGTATGCAGGCGGCGGCCAGGAGTTCGTCCACGGAGCCGAAGTGGTAGCAGATCAAGCCCTGGTTTACCCCTGCGGTCGTCGCGATCGAGCGGGCCGAGGTCTTGGCGATGCCCTGCTGAGTGCGCCGACGCGGCGCGACCTGTGCGACATGGCCGGAGGGGCCGTCAAGGGCAGTGACGTCCGCAGCGGTGGCATCCCGCCAGGCCCAATCGTGGCGCCCGCACTCCCCCTGCCCTTGTCCCGACCATCTGCCCGTCCGTGCTCTCCCGACCGGTCGGGGGCCGTAGCGATGCGCCATCACGGCGGCTGTGCGGGCCGCAGCCGTCCCGGGGCGCCGGTAACACGGGAATCCATGAGCTGTCGCAATAAAAGCAGAATTACATAAGCGCAGTGCGCGATACGCGACGCCCTCGATTAATCCGCGCCCGCGCACCGCTTTGCGCCGCAGCATCAAAAAGCATCACCGATGGATTCCCGCGCGTCAACGGTGAGATGCAAGCCTGGACTGTTGTGCCCGGCTGCGCAATCTCCCTGTGCCCGGAAGGGCAATTTCCGTTGCCCTCGCCACGACGTCACCGCCTCGGGCACCCAGGACGTCGGGACCGGCGCCAGGCTCGGCGACACCTCGAAAACTCGCCACCTACCGGCAAGGCCGGTTCCGGCAACGGATCGTGCCGGAACCGGCTCAGACGGCCTGCGTCAGCAGACGGCGCAGGTCGTGCACGTGCGGAAACAGGTGCCCTCGCCGGAAATGGCGCCTGCGGCACCCTCCGACTCGACATCCTGGATGGCGGTCTCGGTGAGGTCGATATCGAAGAGGTCCGTCATGTTTTCGGACATGGGAATTCCTTCCTCTGGAACCTGTCGAATCGCCGCCATTTTGGCGACAGAAACGGAATCTAGGCAGCGACGGCAGGCACAGTCAAGGGGTTACGGGAAGGTTCGGACGGGGTTAGTGTGGCGAGGTATTACCGAGGGAGAAGCCGGGAATTACCCAGTCCGTTTCATGGGGCATCAAGTTGGAGGGCGGGGCAGGGATGCAGCACGGCCATGGCGTGGAACCGATGTTTCGCTGCGCGGACGGAGTGTTGCTGAGGGCGCCGCTCCTGGCCCGCTCCAGCGTGCGCGCCACCTGGCGGGACGGGCCCCGTGCCGAATTCGGCGGAACCGGCCGGGAGGCCGATGAACTCCGCTCCCGTCTCGTGGAGTTGCTCGTCGACGCACGCTTCCGCGAGGCGCTGGACGTCTCCAGTCCCTCGCTCGCCCGTACCGTGGACGCCGTGCTCGCGGGCTCCCCCGTGACCACGTCCGATCTGCGCAAGGCACATCGGGCTGTGACCCGGTACCTGCTCCGGGCCGCGTCACGGCCCACCCCCTTCGGGCTGCTCGCCGGGGTGCTGTGGGGCTCGTTCGGCGCGGCCACCAAGGGGGAGCTCACGGGCGAGGGGCACAGGGCGGTGCGGCCCGATGCCGGGCGGCTCGCCGGGCTGATCGCCCGGTGGGAGCGCGACCCCGCGGTGCACCGGGGATTGAGTGTGGTGGCGAACGGACTGTGCTTCGTACGCGGGGGCCGGCTGGTCCTGCCGTTCGCCCCGGCCGCGCCGGGGCCGGAGGCGGCCGGCTCCGGCCCCGGCGGCACACCAGGAGACCGTCCCACGTCCCGGACGCTCCGCCACACCCCCGTCGTACGCGCCGTGGTCGAGGCCGCCGCAGGCCCGGTCCGCTGCGACGACCTGATCCGGGCGGTCGAAGCCGAGTTCCCCGGCGCACCCGAGGGCGCCGTGGCCGGCCTCGTCGCCCAGCTGATCGGGGCGGAGGTACTGCTCACGGAGCTGCGTCCGCCGCTGGACGCTCCCGATCCGCTGGCTCACGTGGCGGCGCTGCTCCCGCCCGGCACGCCTGCCGCCGAATGGGTCGCCGGGCTGCGTTTGTCCCTGGACGACTACCGCCGCACTCCGCTCGGCGAGGGAAGTCGCGCCTGGCGCAGGGCACTTGAGCTTGCGGCCTCGGGTCCCGAGTCCGGGCCGGGCACGGACGCCCGGGCCGCGGGCCGCCGGGCCCTGCCGGCGGACGCCGTTCAGGTGGACCTGCGCCTGGAGGGCACCGCCGTTCTCTCGCACGGGGTGGCCGAGGAACTGGAACGAGCGGGCGCCGCCCTGTGGCGCCTGTCGCCCCCGGGGCCGGGCCGGTTGACGGCGTACCACCAGGACTTCGTGGAGCGGTACGGGCTCGGCCGGCTCGTGCCCGTCAAGGAGGTCCTCGACCCCGACATCGGCCTCGGCGCTCCGGCGGGCTACCGGCTGCCGCCGAGTCACCGCCCGGACGCGGGCCCCGCATCTCTGGGGCCCGAGCGGCAGCGGTTGTTGCTGGGGCTCGCGGCCGAGGCGCAGGCCCGCGGGGCGCGCGAGGTCGTCCTGGACGAGGAACGGCTGCGCCGGTTCGAGTCGGCCGACCGGGACGGGACAGCCCGCACCGTACGGCCGCCGTCACTGGAACTCGTCGTTACGGTGGCCGCGGAGTCGGCCGGTGCGATGGACCGGGGCGACTTCACCCTGGTGCTCGTCGGCGCGGCCACCGCGTCCGGCGGCCTGATGGGACGGTTCGCCCATCTCTTCCCGCCCGAACAGGCCGAGGCGATCCGAGGGACGGTGCGTGCCGCGCGCGAGTCCACCGGGCGGCTGCCCGTGCAGATCCACCACCAGGCGTCGCACCACCGGCACGCCAACGTCGCCCAGGTACCGACCTGGCTGGACACACGGCTCGTCGTCGGAGCACACCCCGGTCCCGCCGCCCCCGGCGTCACCGACCTGGCGCTCGACTCCATCGCCGTCAGCGCCGACTCCGAAGGGTTCCGGATCGTGTCCACGGAGCTGGGGCGGGAGCTGACTCCGTCGACGCTCCACGTGCTCAACCGGGAGCTGACCGCACCCAACGCGGTGCGCTTCCTCATCGAAGCCGCCGCGTTCGGCCGCGAGCAGTGGCGGCTGTGGGAGTGGGGCGCCGCGGAGGACCTGCCGTTCCTTCCTGCCGTACGCATAGGACGCACCGTCCTGAGCCCGGCCCGCTGGCGGCTGGACGCCGACGGTCTTCCGCTCGACGCGTGGCGCGCGCTCTGGCAGGTGCCCGACCACGTCCAGCTCTCCGTGGGCGACCACCGCATCCCGATCAACCTCGCCGTCGCGGCGCACCGGGAGATCCTTCTCCGTCAGAGTGAGCGGACGGGTTCGGCCGTCGTCCATGAGCTGCCGCTTGGCCACCCCGCGGACGGAGGCTGGCTGCACGGGCCCGGCGGCGCCCACGAGGTGGAGGCGGTGGTGACGCTGATGCCCCGGCGGCCGGAGCCGACCGCGGCCCCCGTGCGCACCACACGCACCACCGTGCGCCGCGGCACCGGCGAGATCCCGCCCGGCGGCCCCTGGCTCTACGCGACGCTCTACACCTCGGCCGAACGCCAGGACGAGCTCCTCACCGGGCCCCTTCTCCGCTTCCTGACCGGGCCGGACACCGGGCCGGCCTCCGGGCCGGGCGGACCGGAGGGCGTCGACCGCTGGTTCTTCCTGCGGTACGCGGATCCCGACCCACACCTGCGGCTTCGGCTGCACGGCGACCCGGCTCGGCTCAACGCCGTCGTCCTGCCCCAACTGCACGACTTGGCACGTCAGTTGGCCGCCGAGGGCCTCGCCCGCGGGCTGCGCCTGGACAGCTACGCACCCGAGACCGAGCGCTACGGCGGCCCTGCGCTGCTGGAGGCCGCCGAGGAGGTCTTCCACGCGGACAGCCGGCTCGTGCTGGAGCGGCTCAGGGCTCCGGCGGACGACCGGATCCTGTCCACCGCCCACGACGTGAGCGAACTGGTGCGGGCGTTCCACCGCGGTTACGGCGGCGACTGGCGAAGTTGGCTCACCGGCACCTACCCCAAACGGGAGGAGCACCACAAGGCGTTCGCCACCCGCAGGCGGGCGGCACTCGCCACGATCACCCAAGATGGCCTGCCGGATCCGGTGGGGCGGCCCCACCTCGCGGCGCCGGAGCGCTTCGGGCGGCTGGTGCGCGCGCAGGAGGAGCGGGGCGCGCTGACCGCATCCCCCGACGGCGTGCTGGCTTCGCTCGTCCACATGCACTGCAACCGACGCCTGGGCACGGACCGTACCGCCGAGGCGCAGACACTGGCCGTGGCCCGTGGCGCGGTCCAGGCCCACCTCGACCGGGAAAGGGCCCGCGCATGACCGACGACCTCGTGGTGGAGCTGGCCGGACGACTGGCAGACCCGGCAGCACTGGCCGCACAGATGGCCGCCACCGAAACCCCCGAGCTGGCCAGGACCCACTCCCTGTGGCACGCGCAGTCCCTCGCGGACGGCCATGCCGGAGTGGGGCTGCTCTTCGCGGCGCTGGCCCACGGCGAGCCTGCGTACGCCAAGATCGCGCACGCCCATCTGTCGGCAGCGGTAGCCGGGGTACGCAGGCCGCTGCGGGAGGGGCTGTACGCGGGGCTGCCCGCCGTCGCCTTCGCGGCCCGGACGGCCGTCGGACGTCCCGGCGAGTACGCCGGCCTGCTGTCCCAACTCGACGCCCAGGCCGCCCTGTTGGCGCGCAGACTCGTCGAGGAGGACGCGCCCCGGGTCGCGGCGCGGACGGCGGGGGCCTCGATGGCCGGGTACGACGTGGTGGCGGGGCTCTCCGGCCTCGGCCGCCTGCTCCTCGCGGCGGGTCCCGAACAGCGGGACACCACCGAACTGGTCCTGGGTCACCTCGTCGCACTCACCCGGCCGGTGACCGCCCCGGACGGCGCGCAGGTGCCCGGCTGGTGGACCGGTGATCCGATCCTGTACAGCGAGCCGGACGGAATCCCCGGCGGGCACTTCAACGTCGGCCTCGCCCACGGCATACCGGGTCCGCTCGCCCTGTTGTCCCTCGCCCTGACCGCGGGCGTGCGGGTACCGGGCCAGGAGCAGGCGATCCGCACCGTCGCCGAGTGGCTACTGGCCCGGCGCAGCCCGGACGGGGCGGGCTGGCCCAACGTGGTGCCGATGGAGGCCGAGTCGGCGGCCGCCGCCGGCGGCCGGCCCGAGCTGACGGAGGCCCGGACGGGCTGGTGCTACGGCACGCCCGGGGTGGCCCGCGCCCTCCAGCTCGCGGCGCTCGCGCTGAAGGAGCCCGAATGGAACCGCCAGGCGATCGACGCGGTCGCCGCGGTCTGCCGCTCGGGTACCGCCCCCGCCTTCGGTGATCCCACGCTGTGTCACGGCCTGGCGGGGTTCGCCACGATCGTGTCCCTGATGGCCCGCGAGCCCGGAGGTTCCGAACTGGCGCTCTACGTAACGGAGTTGGCGGAGAGCCTGGCAGCGCTGGCCGATCCGTCCCGGCCGTTCCTCTGGGCAGCGGCCGAGCCCGGGGGCTCCGGCGTAGTGCACCGGCCGGGCTTCCTCGACGGGGCTGCGGGCGCGGCGCTCGCCCTGCACTCCGTGACCACTCCGCACGCGCCGCACGGTGCACTGCCCTGGCAGGCGGCCCTGTTGTTGTGCTGACGCTCACGGGGCCGCCCTGGACCGGCGAGTCAGCGGTAGCAGATGAGGGCGGCGGCGATACCGGTGCGGGCGAGGAAGTGCTCGGCCCGGCACTCGTAGCGGTAGTGCAGGCGGTGGCGTCTTGGCCGAGTAGCCGTCGGCTGGGTACGCCAATGTGCCGGCCAGGCGGATTCTGCCGTCCCGCGTACGTACCATCGCGCGGGCAGGCTCCTCCGGCCAGTGAGGCGCGTCCGGATCACTCCAACGGGAGCCGGCCCGCCAGCTCGGTGGCCAGGGCATGCGCGTCGAGCTCTTCGTCGGAGCCGCGCCCGTGGGTCTCGGCGAAGTGGCGCAGCAGCCGCACAACGTCCCGCGCCTCAACCAGCGTGATCAACGGTTCGCGCGGGGCGTCGGAGTACGTACCAGTTCCAGGGGCAGCGATGTCGTCCATGACCGGTCAACTCCCGCAGGCTGCAAGGGGTTACGTTCCTTGACCCCGGCCGCCTCCGGACTCGGCTCCTGGGCGGCGTGAGTCACTCACCGCCCTCCGCGAGGCGCGAGTCCGCTGCGCGGCCTCAAAGCGAAGTGCCCACCCCTGCGACCGCCGCATCAACCGGTCGAGGGTGTTGTCGTGGAGCAAACGGCGGGCGGTGGCCCAGCGGGTCTCGTCATGCGTTGCCTGGGTGGCCCGTTCCATCTGACGTCCGGGGCGCTGGGATCGTGTGCGATCTACCGGGCGAGAGCCCGGCGCACGGAGATGTCTAGCGGCGGTGACGGACGTCGCCACTGGTCATCCACGTGCGAGACCCATGGCGCCCGGTGCGGAGCGACCGGTTCGCCGGACGCGGCGACGCGCGAAGGAGTGGCCAAGGCGGCTCGGTTCGCGATGAACTCCGGTTCTCTCGCCTACTCACTCGGCAGGCTTCCTGCCACAAGGGCCGGAGTCTCCCGCCGCCCAAGCGGTGCCCTGCTCGGGGCTGATCCCTGCCACAGCGAGGCATAGGAGACGGTCGGCCTGGGCCTCGGGGTCCGTGTGGTGCTCGGTGGCCAGAGCGATGCCCACGCAGAGGGTCAGCAGGTCGTGAAACGTGACGTGCGGTGCAATCGCCTTGTCCCGAACTGCCCGCCGGATCAAGGGAGAAGCGGCAGCTTCGAATTTGCCGGCACAGCTGCTCGGGGAGGACTCTTCGGTGGGGGGCTCGTAGCTGAGGACGTGGGCGAATCCGCGGGCCGATACGGCGTAACGCACGAGGGCGTGGAGCCAGTCCAGGAGTGCGGTGCGGCCGTCCTCGGTCGCGCTCAGTTGATGGGCACGCTCGCACAGCCCCTCGACGCGCTGCTGGAAGACAGCTTCGAGGAGGGCGCGCCGGGTGGGGAAGTGTCGGCGCACCGTTGCCGAACCGACGCCGGCGGTGCGGGCGATCTGCTCCTGGGATGCCTCGGCGCCGTGCGCGGCGACCTCAGCCTCGGCGACGGCAAGGATGCGCTGATAGTTGCGTCGGGCGTCCGAGCGCTGACTGGTCATGATCTCCCCATTGCTAAGTGGCGGGCCCCGCCATATCGTAAACGACAGCAGAAACGGCGGGCCCCGCCGTTTTACTTCGATCTGCGAGGAGAACCAACCATGCCCGGCAGCAGCGATACCGTCCTGGTCACGGGCGCCACCGGCCAGCAAGGCGGCGCCACGGCTCGCGCACTTCTGGCCGCCGGAGTACCCGTGCGCGCGCTCGTACGCGATCCGCGATCGAAGCCCGCCCGGGCGATCGAGGCTCTGGGCGCCGAGCTAGTGCGGGCGGATCTCTCCGACCGGGCCTCGCTCGGCCCAGCGGTCGAGGGGGCTCGCGCGGTGTTCTCGGTGCAGATGCCGCCCATGACCCGGAACAGTGTCGACTTCGCAGGCGAACTCGCCCAAGCCATGCACCTCATCGACGCGGCCAAGGGCGCGGGAGTGCGGCAGTTCGTGCAGTCCTCGACCAGCGGAGTAGGTGCACACACCCGCGTCGCCGGCTGGGCCGAGGGCCGCTGGGCGCACATGACGGACTACTTCAACACCAAGCAGGCAATCATGGACGCGGTGCGTAGTGCCGGCTTCGCCCGCTGGACGGTGATCAAACCCGCCTTCTTCATGGAGAATCTTCCACTCCTGGCACCCAACGGGCCCCGGGGCGGACTGCTGACGATACTGAAACCGGACACCGAACTCGCCCTGGTTGCGGTGCGGGACATCGGCGCCGCCGCGGCACACGCCCTGCGGGACAGCGACCGGTTCCACGAAGTCGAACTGGAACTCGCCGGTGAACTGCGCACCATGGAGCAGATCGCCCAGACCCTGTCCGCAGTCTGGGGCGTGCCCGTGACTGCGCCCGTCATGAACCTCGAAGAGGCCCTCGCTGCGGGGATGCCCGAGTGGGGAGCCGGGCACGAATGGAACAACGCGGTCCTCCAGCCCGCCCGGCCCGCCTTCGCCCGGAAGTTGGGCATCCCGCTCACCACCTTCGCCGAGTGGGCGGACGAGCAGTTGACACCGCTTTCCCGCTAGCGATGTTCAGCTCGTGATCGTCGGCAGCCTTCGGCGAGAGAGGCCGGACCAGGAAGTTGACGTGGCCTGACTGACAACCCGCTCACTCAACCGCCAGGTGTGGAAGGCTTCGAGGCCCGCGACAATCCGCTGTTTCGCGACTGCCCGCCACGGACGCCGTCACATCCTGGGCGGCCCACACCCTCCTTCGGGTCCTTCCTGCGGCCGGGTCCTTCCTGCGGCGTTCCGCTGGACTGCCATGCTCCTCTCCCTGGTTGAGCCGGCCGCCCTGTCGCCCGGCTCGGCAGCGTCCACGCCATCGCCGCTTCTGACGCCCACGACGCCACCGTCGACGTCGACAGCGCCGACACCGTCCTCGCTCTCGCGCTGCTCGGTACAGGGATCGAGGCGCTGCCGTGCATCGCCGTACAGCTGGGCTCGTTACGGGCGACGGCGCACCAACCGTCCCGCGCCGAGCTCCTCACCGAGCCCCCTCCCGTGCCGGGCCTCAGCCTGCGGCGACATGCATCGATCGTCCTTTTCAGTACGAATTGTGCTAATCAGTAGGCATGTCGCATCCTGGGACGCTCATCCTGATCATGGCCATCGCGGTGCTCGCCCCGCTTCTCGCCTATGCGACGAGGCGTCGGTTGGCTGTTCCCGTAGCGATCTTCGAGATCGGCCTGGGCATCGTCCTGGGACCGGACGTTCTGGGCTGGGCCCACTCCGACACGTTCATCGACACCCTGTCCAGCCTGGGCCTCTCCATGCTGATCTTCCTGGCCGGTTACGAGATCGAGTTCGCCGCCGTGCGCGGGGACACGCTGCGCCGGGCCGTCGGCGCCTGGGTGTGCACGCTCGCGGTTGGGTTGGGCATCGCGTTCGCCCTGACCGGCGCGCAAGCCACCAAGAGCTTCGTCATCGGCACCGCGCTCACCAGTACCGCGCTGGGCGCCGTCCTCCCGATGCTGCGCGACGCGGGCGTGCTCCACAGCCGGTTCGGAACCGTGGTGATGGCCTTCGGCGCGGTCGGTGAATTCGGCCCCATCATCGCGATGGCGCTGCTGCTCAGCGGCCGGGCTCCGGGCGCCGCCACCGCCGTCCTCGCCGCGTTCGCCGCCGTGACCGCCGGCGCCGTCTTCTGGGCGATGCGCCCGCGCCCGCCGTGGTTCGCCCGCCTCATCGCCACCACCTTGCACACCAGCGGCCAGTTCGCCGTCCGCCTGGTCATGCTGCTGCTCGCCGCCATGCTCGGACTGTCCGTCGCCTTCGGCCTCGACACCCTCCTCGGCGCCTTCGCGGCCGGCCTGCTCACTCGCCTCGTCCTGAACGGAGCGGCCCCCGAAAGCAGCGCCGAAGTCCTGGGAAAGATCGAGGCGATGGGTTTCGGCTTCCTGGTACCGGTCTTCTTCATCGTCACCGGCATCAACTTCGACCTCCAGGCCCTGCTCGACGGCGGCCGTCCCCTCCTCCTGCTGCCCGTCTTCCTGCTTCTGTTCCTCCTGGTGCGCGGCGCGCCCGCCTGGCTGCTCGCTCCGCGTGACCTTTCCCGCCACCAACGCACGTCGCTGACGCTCTACTGCGCCACCTGTCTGCCTCTGGTCGTCGCCATCACCACCATCGGCACCGACGACGGTGTACTGGAGAGAGGCGAAGCCGCTGCTCTTGTCGGCGCGGCCATGATTTCCGTCCTGGTCCTTCCCCTCCTGGCCCTCAAAGCCCTCGCAGCACACCGAGATCGCCCGTCCGACACCGCGGACCCCGTCCCGGAAGCCTGGTGAAGCGCGTCGCTCCTCGTCCGGCCGACGCCCCGAGCCTGTCCAACTCGCCGCGGCGGTGGCTCATCCCATTCCCGCGGCCCTCGAACTGGTACTTCTCCCGCCCGGGTCAGCGCGTGTTCGACGTGGTGGTGGGCGGCTCGACCGTCCTCAAGGACTTCGACATGATCGGGACGGCCGTGGCGCATGGAGCTGACAGCAGCGAGGCCTTCGGCGTCGAGAAGGACATCCCGGTGACCGTTGCGGACAACGGCACGCCCACGGTCGGCTTCGTTCGCTGTGCGGCCAACCAGCCCCAGGTGAACGCCCTGGCCATGGCGCCGGCCGTTCGCCGAGGTCCTGCCACCGGTCACCTCGGCCACGAACCGCGGCGCCCCGGACTCCCGAGGGCGCAGACCCGGTGACGGCGCCGAGTCCGTACCCCGGCGTGGGCCGACGCCGCTCCCGCCGAGTTCGGAAGGCTCGCCGCTCGCCGGACCGTGCGGATCCGTACCGAGGATGAGGACGACATGACCGGCCCCCAGGGCAGGCCGTACCGGGCGACGATGATTTCCGCGAGGGGGACCGACGCGCTTTCATGAGACGAACGGACAGCACCAGGAGGAGAAGTGCCCCTCACGCCCAAGGGCATGGCAACCCGGCGACGCATCGTCGAAGGCGCCGCGTCGCAGATCCGCGACCAAGGCGTCTTCACACTGCGGCTGGAGGACGTCATGGTCCGCACCGCGACGAGCAAGAGCCAGCTCTTCCACTACTTCCCCGGGGGCAAGGACGAACTGCTCCTCGCCGTGGCCCGGTACGAGGCGTCCCGGGTGATCGACGACCAGCAGCCGGAGCTGAGTTCCCTCACGTCCTGGGCGGCCTGGCAGAAGTGGCGCGACAAGGTCGTCGCACGGTACCGCGCGCAAGGCAGCGACTGCCCCTTGCACACAGCACTCTCCCAGGTGGGCGGAGCCACCGAGGCAACGCGGGCCGTGGCCCAGGAGTTGCTCGACCGGTGGCAGGAACAGCTCGCCGCGGGCATTCGCCTCATGCAGTCAAGCGGTGAGATCGGCGCGGGACTGGACCCCGACCGCGAAGCCGTCGCCCTGCTCGCCGGCGTTCAGGGCGGCGTGCTGATCCTCCTCACTACCGGACGCAGCACGGCTCTGGAAGCGGCACTCGATGTCGGCATAGCCCACCTCCGGGCAACCGGCCGAGGCCGGCACCGAGAGGGCGCTCCCGCTGCGGTCGAGTCGGGCTGAGCCGGTCGGCGACCAACCGCACAGGTGGACCGGAGCGTCGGTCACGGGTGCTGTCACCGCGCGCCGTCACATGACCGGACAAGCGGTGCCGGATGACCCGTCGCCCTCTTACGTCCGACCATGATGGAGGACGCAAGAGGGCACGTAACGAGCTGACGCCTCGTCAAATCTGTTCTGTGTGAATCAAGTTGGGCATCAGCCCGTGGGCTGACAGATGGTGTAGACCTTGACGGTGTTGTCGGAGGCGGTGGCCGGGTTCTTGAGCCAGATCTGCCAGCGGTTCCCGGAGGTGTCCGGGTTGGACGCCAGCAGCAGCGCGTCCGAAGGGGTGTTGTTCTGGTAAAAGCCACCGCCGATGACCTTGGATCCGGCCGGGCAGGTGGGGCCGTTGAAGTTCATGGACACACCTCGGCCAAGTGCCTGGTTCCCGGACACCAGGGTGATCGGATCGCGGTTCGGCCCCGCCGGTCCGGTCTCCCCCTTGTCCCCCTTGTCTCCCTTGTCACCCTTGGCTCCGCCCTCACCCCTGTCCCCCTTGTCTCCCTTCTCACCCTTCTCGCCCTTGGCCCCGGACGCGCCCTGGGCGCCGTCACGGCCGTCGCGGCCTGGCGCTCCAGCGTTTCCCTGGTCGCCCTTGGGTCCTGCGATGCCCGGATCGCCCGCGTCCCCCTTGGCTCCAACGGGGCCCACAGGACCGGTGGGACCGGGCTGGCCGTCGCGGCCGGTTTCGCCGGTGGCCCCGGAGTCGCCCTTGGCTCCGGCCGGTCCGGCGGGGCCCGTCTGCCCGGTGCCGCCCTTCGGGCCGACCGGTCCCGCAGGTCCGGCTGCACCTTGGGCCCCGTCCTGACCGGGGCGTCCGTCGACGCCCGTGTCACCCTTCTCGCCCCGGGGCCCCGCGGGACCGACCGGTCCGATCTCGCCGGTGTCGCCCTTCGCACCCGAGGCCCCGTCGGCACCGGGCCGACCGTCGCGGCCCGCCGCGCCCGGGTCTCCCTTGTCACCCTTGGGGCCCGCGGGACCGGCGGTCCCGGCGTCCCCCTGCTCACCCTTGGGCCCGGTGGCCCCGGTCGGGCCTTGCGGACCGGCCGGTCCTACGGGGCCCTGGGGGCCATCACGCCCGTCGCGCCCATGGGTGCCGTCCACGCCCGGCTCGCCCTTCGCGCCGGCCGCTCCGGTCTCCCCCTTGGCTCCGGCGGGACCGGTGGGGCCGATCGGACCACGGTCACCGTCACGGCCCGGTTGACCTGCCACCCCAGTCGCTCCCGCATCACCCTTGTCACCCTTCGGCCCGGCGATGCCCGGATCGCCCTTGGGGCCCGTACCTCCCGCAGGGCCGACGGGACCGGCGGGACCGGTTCCGCCGTCGCGTCCGTCGCGTCCATCGGCACCGGGCGCCCCGGGGTCCCCCTGGTCGCCCTTGGGGCCGGGCACGCCCTGGGCACCCTTGGCGCCGGCCGGGCCCGCGGGCCCGGCATCACCGCGTGCTCCTGGCGCGCCGTCAGCACCCTGCTCGCCCCGCGGCCCCGCCGGCCCTGCCGGTCCGGGGTCGCCCTTGACACCTGGACGGCCGTCCCCACCGGCCGCTCCTACTGGACCCGCAGGACCCACCGGACCCCGGGCGCCCTCGCGGCCGTCACGTCCATCGCTACCGGGTCGGCCCGGCTCGCCGCGGTCGCCCTTCGGGCCGATGCCACCCGGCACGCCTTGCGGTCCCGCAGGACCCGCAGGACCCACCGGACCCGCAGGACCCGCAGGACCCGCTTCGCCCTTGGCCCCGGGCTCCCCCTGCGGCCCGGCGGGCCCGGGCTCACCCGCATCCCCCCGCTCGCCCTTCTCGCCAGCGTCACCCTTGGGGCCCGGCTCGCCAGGATCGCCCTTGTCACCCTTGGGGCCCGGCTTCCCGTTGCCGTCGGTGATGTCGGCGCACCACCGCACGGCCTGACGGTTGATGACGTACCGCGCCGACATCCACCCCTCCCGGTCCTGGAGGCGGTACCAGATGTCGTTGCCGTCGACGCTCTGCGCCCGGACCTTGCACTTGATGCGGACGTGCGCCCTGCTCGGGTACTCGCCGAGCTTTTTCGCGGACGTACGCGGTTCTGAGCGGACGAACTGCCCGATGCGCGAGATGACTTGACCGTCCGAGCCGGCGGTCGGAGCCGCCCAAGCACTGCCGCAGGAGGCGATCACCACAGCCACACCGAGCGCGACCGCTTTCGAGCCCAGCCGACTGCCGGCTCTCTCGTCTCCGTACAACGATGTCGACACAGAACGTCCCTTTTCCATTGATCCGGAAAGCTTGGGATGATCTAGGCGGTAACCAGCTCTTACGACAAGACGCCACGCCCGGCAACTCGGAAGCCTCCACCCGGACAGTCGCCGCCACTCCCCCGACGCGGCGGGTCGACCCGCTCGATGACCATCCCCAGCCTTGTCGGGGTTCCCCAGCGCCCGACCAGCAGCTGCTGTTCGCGCCCTTCCCGACCGGCACGACGGGGCGCCGGGCCCTGGACGAAGGACGCTTCGTGCTCACACGGGCCGAATCCGGCGGTGGCGGCTCCGGCCACAACGAGCCGCCGCTTGAGGGAGGCGACCCTTCACCGCGAACTCTCTTCGCATGACGCGACCTTCCATGATGCAAGGTCGGCGCACACCCGCCAACAACCTCCGGGCCCTCGTCGATGCCGGCCGCCCCGACTTCGCTCCGGGCGGTCAACTCGGCTGCCCCGCAGCCGACTTCGAGCCCGCGGGATGAGCGGACCGGGCGCGCGGGACGCGCTCAACTACCCGGGCCAGCTTTGGACTTGCTGGTCCATTTTTACCGTCCTAACGTCCTTCACCTCCCCCGAAGATGACGTTCCCCCGACGAAGACGTACGCCGGGCCCTACGGGACCGTACAGAGCAGAGAGGTGCTGTCATGCATGCGATCCGGATCGAGAAGCACGGCGGACCCGAGGTCATGCGCTGGATCGAGATGCCCGAACCCAGCCCGGGATCCGGCGAAGCGCTCGTGCGCGTACGCGCCGCGGGTGTGAACTACATGGATGTCGGCGCCCGCGCCGAGGGCGGTCCGGGGTGGGCGGCTCCGGCGGTGCTCGGCGTCGAAGGGATGGGTTACGTCACCGCCGTCGGCGAGGGCGTATCGGATCTCGCGGTCGGCGACCGGGTGGCCTGGTTCTACCAACCGGGCAGTTACGCCGAGTTGCTCGCGGCACCGGCGCACTCACTGGTCAAGGTGCCCGACGGCATCGACGACGAGACGGCCGCCGCCGTGATGATGCAGGGCCTGACCGCGAGCCACCTCTCCACGGAGACCTATCCGATCGGCCCGGGGGACACGGCGCTGATCCATGCCGCGGCGGGGGGTGTCGGCCAACTCCTCACCCAGATGGTCAAGGCGCGCGGCGGCAGCGTGATCGGTCTGGTCTCTCGCGAGGAGAAAACCCCTGTCGCGCGGGAAGCGGGGGCCGAGCACGTGCTGGTCCACACAGGGGGCGGTTTCGAGGACCGCATCCGGGAGCTCACCGGCGGGCGGGGCGTGGACGTCGTCTACGACGGGGGCGGCGCCGACACCTTCCGCTCCTCGCAGCTCGCCCTGCGTCCGCACGGGGTGCACGCCTACTACGGCCCGTTCATGGGCGTCCCGACCCTGCGCCCGACCGACCTCCCCAACAGCATCCTGCTGACCTATCCCGTGGTTCATCATCACGTCGCCACCCGCCAGGCACTCGTGCGGCGGACGAGCGAGGTGTTCGCCCTGGTCCTGGACGGACGGCTCACTCCCAGGATCGAGCGCCGCTACCCGCTGGCCGACGCCGCCCGGGCGCACGCGGATCTCGAATCGCGCCGCACCACCGGGAAACTTCTGCTTCTGCCCTGACCAGTCCTGTCCCGTCCCGTCAACCCTTGTCCGTCGTCGTGCGTCGCACGTCGTGCGTCGCACGGAAGGGCGCGACAGAGCCGGGACGACGGCGGTCAGCGCTTCGCCGCCTCCGCCTGGCGCCGCGCGACGGTCCCTTCCAGGAAGGCTGCCAGGATCCGGGCCAGCCGGGGCTCCACCTCCACGATCGCGTGCGCCAGTCGCGGGTCGGCGCGATACAGCGCTGCCACCTCCGGCCCGGGTGTCGCGATGTTCCAGAACGAACCGGCCATCGACGTCGCGGCGGCCATGAGATCCACGCCGTCGCCCTCGGTCAGGTCCGGGAGCCGTGCGCGAACCGCGGCCACGATCGCCTCCACCGCGCTCAGGGTCACCAGCTTGAACGCGCGTACCGCGTCGACCGAGACGTTGCGCTCCAGGTTCATCGGGGCCTGGGCGAGCAGATCGCAGAACATGCCTCGGGCCGCGAGAGTACGGGCGAAGGCATCGGCCACGCCCGCCGCGTCCCCGTCGGCGAGCCGGCCGAGCTCGGCGCACAGGACCGGCTGCCACTCCTGCCAGTCCGCCGCGGTGAGGCGCAGGAAGATCTCCTCCCGCGTTTCGAAGTAGCGCAGCAACGCGGATTTGTGCATGCCCACGGCCGCGGCGATGTCGGTGAGGGTGATCTGCCGGATGCCCCGCTCGGCTCCCAGCGCCCGCGCGGCCTCCAGGATGGCGGCCTCTCGCTGCTGCTTGGCCTGCGGGGACCGGGCGCGCCGGAAGTCGGTGGTGTCCACGGCAGTCATGTTAGCGCAACAGGGTTGCTTTATTAACGAAACGGAGTTTCACTAAGGGCATGGCTCAGAACACCGACATGACGACGCTTGAGAACACCAGCGAGCACACACCTCTGACGTGGTTCGTCACCGGCTCCTCACGCGGTTTCGGCCGCGCTCTTGTCCGCGCAGCCCTGGAAGCCGGCGACGCCGTGGCGGCAACGGCTCGTCGCCCCGGGCAACTCGACGACTTGGTCGCCGAGTTCGGTGACCGCATCGCCCCCATCGCGCTCGACGTGACCGACCCGGAGGCCGCGAGGTCCGCGCTGGAGGAGGCCAAGTGCCGCTTCGGACGGATCGACGTACTCGTCAACAACGCCGGATACGCGAACGTCTCAGCCATCGAGACCGTGGACGACGACGACTTCCGTGCCCAGTTCGAGACGAACTTCTGGGGCGTCTACAACGTCACCAAAGCGGCGATCCCCCTGCTGCGCGAGCAGGGCGGCGGGCTGGTCGTCCAGTTCTCCTCCATGGGCGGCCGCGTCGGCGGCTCCCCCGGCATCGCCTCGTACCAGGCGGCGAAGTTCGCGATCGACGGCTTCAGCCGGGTGCTGCGCGCGGAGACCGCACCGTTCGGGGTCAGGGTTCTGGTCGTCGAACCGAGCGGGTTCCGCACCGACTGGGCCGGATCGTCGATGACCGTGCACGACGTACCCGAGGGGTACGAGGACACAGTCGGTGCCATCAACCGACGCATCCGGCAGAGCACGGAGGGCCCGGCCGGGGATCCGGCCCGTGCCGCGGAGATCCTGGTACGGATGGCCCGGCGCAGCGACATTCCCACGAATCTCGCGCTCGGCGTGATGGCATCGGAGGGGTCCGTCGACCAGGGCCGACGGCTGCTCGCGCAGGACGAGAAGTGGAGCGCGATCAGCCGTTCCGCGGACTTCGCCGAGCCCTATCCCGTCGAGTTCCCCGAGGACACACGTCTCGCGCGTTGACCTCGCTGGCCCCGGCACCCTGCCGGGCATCGCCGGCGCGGTGGTCAGCGCCGACGGCGCCGGGGCCACGGGCGAGTTCTCCGCGCCGCGGACCTACGGTTAGTCGTGGCCGTGGCAGCGCGGCCGACGCACTCGGCGGGCAGCCGCGCCGCTCGCCTGCCCACTCGCCCACTCGCCCGGCCGCTCCGGCCGCTCCGGCCGCTCCGGCCGCTCCGGCCCAGTTGATCTGGTGGGACTCGAACCGGCCGGGCAGAATCGGCCGTATGTCTTCCGGCCGACGACCCGACCACACCCCTGACGGGCACTTCGTCGTCATCGAGGGGCGGAGGTGGCGGGCGACCGACCCCCTGCTCCCGGAAGCCATCGCATCCCGGCTGCGCAAACACCTCATGGCGGCCCGACGTGCGGTGCGCTCGGCTCTCGCCGACGAGGACGAGGCAGCGCTACGGGCCGCTCGCGAGCGCGTGCAGCTTGCGAAGGTGGCACTCGGGGAACGCGGCACTCCCTGGTGGGAACAGAGCGCCTCCCAGCGGCGCCGTCGCTGGCAGGACGGGCTGACCGCACTCGACGAATGACGCGCGTGCCGGCGCGCGCCGGACATCCTCCGCCCCCACCCGTGCGGTGCTGCTGCTCCGACGCGCGCGAGCCGCAGACCGGCGGCCTCGCCGAGCCGAGCGGGCGGCCTCCGGTACACGTTGCGCGATCGAGCGCTGAGCAGCGCCGAGACTGATCCCCTCCTCCTGGACTGCCTGGACTGCCTGAACTGCCTGAACTGCACGGACGGTCCGGCCGTACCGGGGCCGGGCGCGGATACTGCGATGCGCATGGCCGCCGGACATGAAATCCTCCGGCTGTGCCGAACGTCGATGTGTCTCCCGGGCTGTCCCTCTCGTACGAGAGTTTCGGCGACCCCGGAGATCCCGCTGTCCTGCTGGTGATGGGCTTCGGGACGCAGATGCTCGGCTGGCACGAGGACTTCTGCCGGGCGCTGGCGGACCGGGGCCGCTACGTGATCCGCTACGACAACCGGGACTGCGGGCTGTCCACCAAGTTCGACGATCACCCCGTGGACATGGGCGAGTTCATCGCCGCCGTCGGCTCGGGCGACATCGCCACCGCCCTCGCGATGGTTCCCTACCGGCTCGACGACATGGCCGACGACGGCCTTGGTCTGCTCACCGCGCTCGGCATCGAACGCGCCCACCTGGTCGGTGCCTCGATGGGAGGCATGATCGCCCAGGCGATGGCCATTCGCTCTCCGGAGCGGGTGCTGACCCTGACCTCCATGATGTCCTCAACCGGTGAGAGCGAGTACGGCCGGTCCAGCCCGGAGGCCCAAGCGGTCCTCTTCAGTCCCAGGCCAACGGACCGCGACGGATATGTCGCGGCGGCGGAGCGGGAACTGGTCTGGGCCTCCCAGCGATACGGCGACGCCGCCGCGCTGCGTGAGCTGGCAGCCGCCGCCTACGACCGCGCCTACTACCCGGTGGGGATCGGCCGACAGCTGGGGGCGATGATCCTCAGCGGCTCACGCGCGGACGCCCTCCGCGAACTCCGGGTGCCGACGCTGGTGATCCACGGCCTGGACGACACACTCATCGACCCCAGCGGCGGACGGCGCACGGCTGAACTGGTGCCCGGGGCCGTACTCCTGCTGATTCCGGACATGGGCCACGACCGCCCGCGCGAACTCTGGCCCGCACTCCTCGACGCGGTGGCCGCACACACCGACTGACCGGATGCGCGGGCGCCGTCCTCTGCCGCCTCGCTCGCGACGGCGCCGCCGTCCAGCCCCGCAACGGCTGGCAGGCGACACCGGCAACACCCCGGATCTCCGGACAGGGCAAGCTCACGCGGCCGCCGGCCTCCTGTCACGATGGATCGGCGTGCGTGCACCGGTCAGCGGGACTCCCGTGCCGCCCTCCCGCGTCGCGATGATCTCGGCTGCGATGGACAGGGCGGTCTCCTCGGGCGTACGGGCGCCGAGGTCGAGGCCGATCGGGGAGCGCAGCCGCGCCAACTCCCGCTCCGTGACGCCCACTTCACGTAGTCTGCGCTCCCGGTCCTCGTGGGTGCGCCGCGACCCCATCGCTCCGACGTACGCCACCGGCAGCCGCAGCGCCTCCTTCAAGAGGGGTACGTCGAACTTGGCGTCGTGGGTGAGTACGCACAGCACGGTGCGCCGGTCCGTTTCGGTGCGCCGCAGATAGCGGTGCGGCCAGTCGACCACCACTTCGTCGGCCTCGGGGAAGCGGGCCCGGGTGGCGAAGACGGGCCGTGCGTCGCACAGGGTCACGTGGTAGCCGAGGAACTTGCCGGTGCGTACCAGTGCCGAGGCGAAGTCGATCGCACCGAAAACGATCATGCGAGGCGGGGGCACGAGCGATTCGACGAAGAAGGTCAGCGGGCCATCGCCGGCATCCCCGTCCGTGCACTCCAGGGCGAACGTGCCGGTGCGGCCTGCCTCCAGGAAGGCATGGGCCAGGTCAGCCGCCGTGCGGGCCGACTCCGGGCGCCCGCCGAGCGTGCCCCCGTAGGAGGCGTCCGACCGGACGAGGAGCGCCCTGCCCAGCAGGTCGGACGGGCCGTCCACGATCCGGGCGAGGGCAGCCCTCCCACCCTCCGCCGCGGCGAACAGCGCCGCCGACAGCACCTCCCGGTCCGGCGCGGCCGCAGTCACCGGTGTCACCAGGACCTCGATCACTCCGCCGCAGGTCAGCCCCACCGCGAAGGCGTCTTCGTCGCTGTAGCCGAATCGTGCGCGTACGGCACGGCCGTCCTGTAACGCCTGCCCGCACAGCTCGTACACCGCACCCTCGACGCACCCGCCGGACACCGATCCGATCGCCGTGCCCGCGCCGTCCACGGCGAGTGCCGCGCCGGGCCGGCGGGGCGCGCTGCCGCCGACGGACACCACGGTGGCCACCGCGAAGTCGCGCCCCTCCGCGAGCCAGCGCCGCAACTCCCGCGCCAGGTCAAGCAAGAGAGCCGTCCTCGGAAGCCGCTTGCTCGTCCGACGGCCGTGCGCTCGCGGCCAGCAGGACGCGGGCGGGGCGGATCGGCAAGTCGCGGTGGCGTACGCCGGTCGCATGCCAGACCGCGTTGGCGATGGCCGCCGCGACGCCCACGATCCCGATCTCCCCGATGCCCTTGATTCCGCCGACCGGGTCGTCGGGCACCGGGTCGTCCACCCAGTCCGCCTCGATGAGGGGCACGTCGGCGTTGGCCGCGAAGTGGTAACCCGCTAGGTCGGCGCCGATGTGCCCGCCGGACATCTGGTCCCTGATCGCCTCTTCGTGCAGGGCCATGGACAGGCCCCAGGTCATGCCTCCCACCAACTGGCTGCGCGCGGTCAAGGGGTTGACGATCCGGCCCGCCGCGAAGATGCCCAGGAGCCGGCGGACACGGACCTCGCCGCTGGAGACGTCGACCGCGACCTCGGCGAACTGCGCCCCGAAGGAGTGCCGCTCCTTCGGCGGGAGCGAGCCGACGAGTTCGGCGGTGTTGGAGCGGGCGGTGATCCCCTGCGGAGGAACGTCTCCGCCCAGGGCCAGTTGCTCCCGCAGTTCCCCGGCGGCGGCCATCACGGCCCAGGCCCAGGAGCGCGTGCCGGTCGAACCGCCGGCGACCATCGCCGGCCCGAAGTCGCTGTCCGCGATGCGTACGCGGACGCGCTCCGCCGCCACCGAGAGTGCGTCGGCGGCGATCTGGGTCAGCGCCGTCCTGGCCCCGGTCCCGACGTCCGCCGCGGTGATGCGCACGGTGTAGGTGCCGTCGGCCTCGGCCGTCACGGCCGCCGTGGACGGAGCGACGCCCGAGGGGTAGGTGGCCGCCGCCGTTCCGGTGCCGAGCAGCCAGCGCCCCTCGCTGCGCAGCCCGGGACGCGGGTCGCGGTCGGCCCAGCCGAAGCGGCGCGCGCCCTCCTGGAAGCACGCATTCAGGTTGCGGCTGCTGAAGGGCAGTCCGGAGACGGGTCCCGCGCCCGGCTCGTTGCGTGCCCGCAGCGCGATCGGGTCCATGCCGCACTTCTCGGCGAGCTCGTCCATGGCGGACTCCAGGGCGAAGGACCCGGGTGCCTCGCCGGGTGCCCGCATCCAGGTGGGCGTGGGGACGTCCAGCGGGACGACGCGGTTCACGGTGTGGTGCGCGTCGGCGCCGTACAGGATCCGGGCGATGGAGGCGCTCTGCTCGACGAACTCGAAGACGGTCGAGGTGACGCTCTGCGACTGGTGGTCGAGGCCGCGCAGCCGGCCGTCCGCATCGGCGCCGAGTCGGACCCGCTGCACGGTGGGGCTGCGGTAGCCGACGACCGAGAACATCTGATGACGGGTCAGCACGACCCGGACCGGGCGGTCCAGGACGGTCGCCGCCATCACGGCGAGTACTTGGTGGGGGCGGACGCCCTTGGATCCGAAGGCCCCGCCGACGTGCTCGGAGCGCACACGGACCGAGGCCGGGTCGAGGGAGAACAGTGCGGCGAGTTCGTCCGCCACCCACTTGCTCCCCTGGTTGGAGTCGTGAACCTCCAGGCGGCCGCCCTCCCACCGGGCGGTGGCCGCATGCGGCTCCATCGAGCTGTGGTGCTCCTCCGGCGTGGTGTAGCGGGCGTCCACGACGACGGCGGACGCGGCGAGTTCGGCCTCCAGGTCGCCCTTCGCGGTCTCGGCCGTCAGCATCGGAGTGTTCTCCGGCAGGTACGTGCCGGGGCGGTCCGGGTAGAAGGCGACATCGTGCGGCTCGGTGTCGTAGCGCACCACGAGCGCCTCGGCCGCCTCCCGGGCCTGTTCGGAGGTCTCGGCGACGACCAGGGCGACCGGCCAGCCGACGAACGGCACGCGGTCGTGCTGGAACGCCGCCATGACGGGGTCGGGCTGCCCGAGCTGGCCGATGAACTCCGCGTCGACACGCGGGGCGTTGCCGTGGTGCAGGACGGCGAGGACGCCGGGCATGGCGAGGACGGGGGCGTCCTCCACCGCCAGGATCCGGCCGCGGGCGACGGTGGAGGCGACCATCCAGCCGTGCGCGAGGTCGGCGAAGGGGATCTCGCCGGCGTAACGAGCCGCTCCGGTGACCTTGTCCCGGCCCTCGACCCGGCTGTGCGCGGTCCCGACCGCGCCTGTGGTGACGGGGGTTCCGGTCGTGGTGGTCATCGGACGGTCTCCTCGGCGGGGTCGGCCTGCTCGGCGAGTTCGGTCAGCACCGCCACGACGAGGTTGCGCATCAGGGCCACCTTGTAGCGGTTGTGGGGCAGCGGCTCGGCGGCGGCCAGTTCGGCGTCGGCGGCTGCCTCGAACGCCTCGGCGCTCGCCGGTCCGCCGATCAGCGCCCGTTCCGCGGTACGCGCCCGCCACGGCCGGGACGCCACGGCCCCCAGGGCCAGGCGCGCGTCACGCACCACTCCGTCCCTCACCTCCAGGGCGGCGGCGACCGAGCCGATCGCGAACGCGTACGAGGCGCGCTCGCGGACCTTCCGGTACCGGGAGTTGGCCGCGACCGGGGCGGGCGGCAGGGTGATCCCGGTGATCAGCGCTCCGCCCGGCAGCGCGGTCTCCCGGTGCGGGGTGTCCCCCACCGGCAGGTAGAAGTCCGTGAACGCCAGCTCGCCCGGCCCGTCGGCCGTCTCGTACGACACGACCGCGTCGAGGGCGGCGAGCGCGACTCCCATGTCGGAGGGGTGCACGGCGACACAGTGCTCGGTGGCGCCGAGGATGGCGTGATTGTGGTGCTCGCCCGCCACCGCGGGACAACCGCTGCCCGGAGAACGCTTGTTGCACGGCAGCGCGGTGTCGGTGAAGTATCCGCAACGGGTGCGCTGGAGCAGGTTTCCGCCCACGGTGGCCATGTTGCGCAGCTGACCGGAGGCGCCGGCGAGCACGGCCTGCGTCAACGCCGGATAGCCGAATCGCACCCGCGGGTGGGCGGCGAGATCACTGTTGGTGACGGTCGCGCCGATATGGAGACCGCCGGACGCCGTCGCCTCGATCCGGTCGAGCGGCAGTTCCCGTATGTCGATCAGCAGCGCAGGCCGCTCCACACCGGCCTTCATCAGGTCGACGAGGTTGGTGCCACCGCCCAGGTAGCGCGCCGCGGGCTCCTCGCCGCGCAGCGCGACCGCGCCGGGGACGTCGTGCACCCGCTGATAGCCGAACTCCCTCATGCCAGCGCCTCCTTGGCGGTGCCCGTCGCGTCCCCGGCCGCCCGGGCGACCGCCGCCACGATCGCCACGTAGGCCCCGCAGCGGCACAGGTTGCCGCTCATCCGCTCCCGGATCTCCTCGGCACTGAGCGGTGGTGCTTCCGCTTCGGGACTGACGTCGGCGCTGACGGCGCTGGGCCAGCCGGCAGCGTGCTCCTCGATCACCCCGAGGGCCGAACAGATCTGCCCCGGCGTGCAGTAGCCGCACTGGAAGCCGTCGAGGTCGAGGAAGGCCTGCTGCACCGGGTGCAGCCGATCGCCGTCCGCGACCCCTTCGATGGTGGTGATGACGCGGCCCTCGGCGGCGACCGCGAGTTGGAGGCAGGACACCGCCCGGCGCCCGTCGACCAGGACCGTGCACGCCCCGCACTGGCCCTGGTCGCAGCCCTTTTTGGTGCCGGTCAGATCGAGTCGCTCGCGCAGGGCGTCCAGCAGCGTGGTGCGGTGGTCGACCGGCAGCGTGTGCTTCTCGCCGTTGATGTTGAGAGTGATGACGCTGGACGTCAACTGGGCCATGAACAGCCTTCTTTCACGTGCGTGGTGTCGACGGCGGGCGAGGCCGGGGGCCGCAGGGCCCCTGTCACGTGCGCCTGAGGCGTGTGCGCGAAGCGAAGCGGTACGGAGAGGGAACGGGTGCCGGGACAGCCGGCGTGTGCGGCGGAACGCTGTCCGATCGCGCGGCTCCCCGCCCGACCGCACGGGTTCCGCATGCCACTATGGTCCAGTCAAGCGGACAGCTGTCCGTTGATCTCGAACGTAACGGACAGCTGTCCGCTTAGCAAGAGTACTTCGAGCAGGAGTACTGGCACCGCCGGAGCACCGGGCGTCAGGAGGAGGACCCATGCGGCACGAGAAGGACGCACCCCTGCGCTCGGACGCCCTGCGCAACCGCGAACGCATCCTGGAAGTGGCCCTGGAGGAGCTGACCTGCTCGGCCGATACGCCGTTGAGCACGATCGCCAAGAAGGCCGGTGTCGGGCAGGGCACGTTCTACCGCAACTTCCCCGACCGCGAGGCCCTCGTCCTGGAGGTCTACCGCCACGAGGTCCAGCAGCTCTCGGACGCGGCGGCGCACCTCGTCCAAACCCGGCCGCCGGACCAGGCGTTGCGGGAGTGGATGGACCGCATGGCCCAGTACGTGATGGCGAAGGTCGGTCTGGCGGCAGCCCTGCGCGGCGGCAGCACGGCCTACCGCACCCTGGGCGCACTGGGCCACGCCCCCATGGTCGCGGCGGTGTCGATGCTGCTGCGGGCGAACGAGAAGGCGGGCACGATCCGTCCCGGAGTCACGCCCGACGACTTCCTCCTCGCCATCGCCGGGCTGCTCCAGATCGACCCGCACAGCGACTGGCAGACCCGCTCGACGCGTCTGCTCGACCTCGTCATGGACGGGCTGCGGACGGGCGCGCCGGGGTCATGAACGAGCGCGCACCGAGCAGCGCACCCGCGCTCGTTCACCGGAGGGCGGCGTGCCGGACTCGGCTGCCGGGCACGCCGCCGTGCCGTGCTCAGCTGCCGTAGCGCAGCGAGAGGGTGTCGCCCAGGTTGATCACGGTGTCACGGTTGGCGGACGCGGCCGCAGCACCGTCGACGCTCGCCTTCCACGTCGAACCGCCGCTGTTCGCAAGCCCGTTGACCGAGGTGATGATGCCGCTTCCACTACCGGGGGCGACGGAGGTGACGCATCCCGCGGGGATGGCTGCACTGGTCGCCGTGTCCAGGACCGCGCCCAGGGTGAGGGTGGAGGCGGTGGGGGTGACGGCCACCGAGCAGACCTTGAGCGCGCTGCCGGTGTCCACGGTCAGGGCCAGCTTGGACGTGGTGCCCGTGGTGAAGCCGGTCGTGGACACCCACTGCGGGGCGCCCGTCGTGGCGGGCACCGGCGGCGTCGCCATGAAGCCGCCGCCTGCCACGGCACGCAGGCCGTCGATCGAGGCGTAGCCGGACGGCGAGGTGTCGCTGGGCTGGTACTTGAAGCCGCCGCCGGGCTTGAACTGCTGGGCGATCAGGAAGTCCACGGGGGTCTTCCCGGCCTTGGTGAGGAAGTCACCGGTCTGGGGGTTGATGCCGCAGGCGTTCAGGCCGGAGACGGCCCAGCCGTTGGAGTCGGTGTTGACGCCGAACATGGCGTCGAAGGCGCCGGAGGTGTTGATGAGCTTCGACTTG
The DNA here is from genome assembly GCF_002803085.1 of Streptomyces sp. CB01201. GTDB lineage: Bacteria > Actinomycetota > Actinomycetes > Streptomycetales > Streptomycetaceae > Streptomyces > Streptomyces hundungensis. The sequence goes on from NZ_NNBJ01000009.1 coordinate 133,860, forward strand.
AGGAAGCCCCTGGCCTTGGTGATGGCCGGGTCGGTGGCCGGGACGCCGGAGACGCACAGGGAGGCCATGGCGGCGCCGGTCATGTCGATGTCGCTGGCCGCGGCGAGTGCGGTCGGGTCGCCCTCGGCCTTGCTGAAGTTCCAGCCGCCGTCGTTGTGTTGGTTGGCCCGCACGGTGGTGACGGACGTGTCGAGGAGCGTCTGCGGGATGCGCTGGACGCCGGCCTGCGTCCTGGCGCCGCCGAGCGAGAGCAGCGCGAACACGGTCCCGTTGAAGTTGCTCGGCGCACCCCAGTAGCCGGGGGCGGAGTTCTGCCAGTACGCGTAGGTGTCCGCGATGAGGTTGCGGCTGGCGGAGACGCGGGCCGGGTCTATGCCGGCCGAGTAGGCGTTGATGATCCCGCGTTCGTAGTCCGTCACGACCGGCGAGGTGCTGGGCCAGGCCGGTGTGGCGAGGAGGTTGCGGTAGACGGTACGGGCGTTCTTCGTGGTGTCGCCGCCGGGAGCGACGTCGACGGCGGCGGTGCCGGCCGCCGCGAAGGCGGAGAAGGCCCACTCGTTGGAGAGCCCGGCCCCGGCGTAGGAGCCGTCGGCCGCCTGGAGTGATCTGAGGTAGCTCACGCCGTTCGTCCTGGCGGTGGCCAGCTGCGCCGGCGACGAGGTGGCGGAGGCGGGAACCGCGGTCAGAGCGAGGGCGCTCAGTGTGCAGGCAGCCGTCAGCAGGGCATGGCGAGAGGCACGGGTGGAGGTCATGTCGGGTACTCCCGGGAGAAGGGGACGCCGACCGGAGGCGCCGTGGCGTCCGTCCCCGGGACGGGAACGCTGGGCGCACGGCAGCAGCAGGCCGTCGCCCAAGCGCGTGGTTCGACTTCCTTGACGTAAACGCCGTGTGGGTTTTCGGGCTCGCCCCGGCTCTCCGGCCGGTCCACACCGTTGCGCGTCAGCTCTGGATTCGCACCAGATTCCCCCATGCGGCAACACCGGACGGTACCCGAACCCGTCGCGCCTGCCCACCACTTGACGCGCCGGCCGCAGCCGTGTTCCAATCCGCCCGATTCTCTTGTCAGTTCCCAGGGGAAGCCGGTCGAAATCCGGCGCTGACCCGCAACCGTGGATTCGGTGGTACCTCAAGTACCCACCGGACAAGCCGGATTACCTGGGCTGATCCAAGCTACAGACGCCGTCGCGGACTACGGTGTGGCGCGGAAGGCCCTTGTCCCAGCGGCCGTCTGGGACCCTCCTGCCCTGCACATCTCCGTCGCGGATGACGCAGGGGGTACCGGTGGGGACGACAGACAGACCAGGCCGAGGCATACGCGCGCGATTGCTCTCCGTGCTGTGCGCCGTCGCCCTGACGGCCGGCGGCGGAGCGTTCCTCCTCGCCGGAGCGGCACCCGCGGCGGCCGACCCGCTGGGCGACTGCACGGCGACCCGAGGGGCCGTCGTCGCCGTCGACTTCGGGCACTGGGGCGGCGGCATCGTACGCGGCTGCGACGCCACCCCGACCACCGGCTACGACCTGCTGCACGAGGCGGGATTCACGACGACGGGTACCGAGCACGACGGCCCCGCGTTCATCTGCCGCCTCGGCAACGACCGGTTCCACACGGGCACGCAGTACCCCACGCCGGATCAGGACGCCTGCAAGCTCACACCTCCGGCCGCGGCCTACTGGTCCTACTGGATCGCACCGCCCGGCCAGGACTACTGGAGCTACAGCCCGCTCGGCGCCATGAGCCAGCACCCCAAGGACGGCTCCGTCGAAGCCTGGGTGTTCGGTCCCACCGGCCCCGACGGGAGCAGCGGCGGCCCCAGCTTCACCCCCGCCCAGGTACGTGCCCAGGGCCAGACCGACCCCGGCGACCATCCGCCCGTCGTCGAGCCCGCCGAGGTCGACCTCACGGCCGCGGCCGGCTGGCTGAAGGGCCTGCTCCACGACGGCGACCACATCTACGACGAAGGCAGCTCCGCGCCCAACCTGTACCAGACAGCGCGCACGGCGCTCGCCCTCGCCGCCGCAGGCGGCAAGAGCGACACACTCACCCGCATGACGGCCTATCTGGCCGCGCACACCGTCGAGTTCGCCTATCCGAACGGCGTCGACCGGGCCCCCAGCCCCACCGGAGCGGCGCTGCTGTCACTGCTCGCCGAGAGCACCGAGGGCAACCCGCACGCCTTCGGCGGCCACGACCTGCTCGGCGACCTCACCAAGAGCATGTGCACCGCCGAAGCCCTGCCCGACTGCGTCGGCAGGGGCGACTTCCCGGCGGTCGGCGACGTGACGACCCAGGCGCTCGCGGTCCTCGCACTCCAGCGGGCGGGCGGGCCGATCCCGGCCGAGGCCCTCGCGCGGGTTGCGGCCCACCAGTGCAAGGACGGCGGTTTCAGCCCCACCCTCCTGCGTGCGGGTGAAGCCTGCTCGTCGGGCGACCCCGCCACCACCCCGTACGCCACGATCGTCCTCCGGCGCGCGGGCGGCCACGACGATGCCGTGGCCAAGGCGCGCACGAACCTGCGCGCGGCCCAGCTCGCCACCGGCGCCTTCGGCGCCTACCCGGGTGTCACCGCCGGCGACGTGACCGCGACCGGCGAATCCGCGCAGGCGCTGCGGCTGCTCGGCGACACCACCCGCGCCGACGCCGCCGTCTCCTGGATCGCCCGCCAGCAGACGAAGGCCGGCGGCTTCGGCTTCGACGAAGGCGCCACCGACCCGGAGATCTACCCGACCTGGGGCGCCGTCATCGCCGGCGCGCGAAGCGACCTGGCGACCCTGACCACCAAGCGGACCACCCCACCCACCACTCCGCCCACCAAGGACCCCACGGCCCCGCCGTCCACGGATCCGAGCACGAAGCCCACCGGCCCCTCCCCCACCGGTTCAATGCCTCCGTGGGCCAAGGGCGAGGGCCCCGACCTCGCCAAGGGAGCCGCGTACCTCACCGACAGCTCCCGGCTGAAGGGGGGCCACTTCTACGAGAACATCGCCGGCACCGGGTTCGCCGACTTCGGTCTGACCATCGACGGGGCCTACGCGCTCGCGGCGACCGGCAGCGACAACGCCGCGCTGCGCGGCATCGTGGACTTCCTCGACACCAAGGGCCAGGACGGCGCCACACCCGCACGGACCATCAACGAGTGGACCGGTGTGGGCACTTCACACGCGGCGGGCGGCTCCCTCGGGAAGGTCGCCGTCCTCGCGCAGTCCGTCGGACGCGACCCCAGGAACTTCGCGGGACACGACCTCATCGCGGCGCTCGGCCAGGCGGTCTGCACCGCTCCCGGCAAGGGGCCCGACAGAAGCTGCCCGGACAAGGGCGCGTACCGCTACGCCCCGTCGGTGTTCGCCCAGTCCCTCGGCGTCATCGCCCAGCTGCGCGCGGGTGAGAAGTCACTGGCGGCAGGGCCCGTCGCGTATCTGGAGAGCCTTCAGCACACCGACACGGGCGCCTGGCCGAGCCTGATTCCGTCGACCGGCGACTCCGAGGTCGACTCGACCGCGATGGCCGCCATGGCCCTCGATCTCGTCCGGGACGACCGGTCGAAGGGCGCCGTCAGCAAGGCGCTCGCGTGGATCGCGAGCAAACAACTGCCGGACGGCGGCTTCCGGGGCGCCTCGGGCGACTCGGTGAACTCCGCGGCGCTCGCGATCCAAGGTCTCTCGCTGGACGCGTCGAAGTACGGGGCCCAGATCAAGAAGGCACGCACGTTCCTCGCCGGCCAGCAGAACAGTGACGGCGGTTTCAACGTGGCGGCCGACGGCCAGCGGGGCTCGGACGTGCGCGCCTCCACCCAGGCGCTCGGCGGTGCCGTCGGAACTTCTTTCGGCACGCTGACGCGGGACCTGAGCGGCACCACGGCACGGCCACCGGGCAAGTCCGCGAACACTTCGACGCCGGACATCGTCACGCCGGGCGGGGACGGCCCGGCTGCCTCCGGTGGCAGTGGCACGCTGGCGTCAACCGGCGTACAGGCAACCGGACTTGCGCTCGCCGCCGTGCTGCTGTGCCTCGTGGGTTGGCGCACTGTGGTCATCACCCGCCGCCGTGCCGCCGAGGGAGGCCGGCCATGACCACCCGCACGCTACGGGCCCTCGCCCGCGCCGCGGGCACGCTGTCGCTCACGGTCGGCGCCCTGACCGTGGCCGCCGGACCGGCCGCCGCCTCACCCCAGCCCATGGGTCAGTGCACCACCTCGGCGGGGGCCGTGCTCGCGGTCGACTTCAGCAGGTGGGGCGGCCCCGTCTACCGCTCCTGCGGAACGACCCCCACCACGGGGTACGAACTGCTCAACCAGGGCGGCTGGCGCACCACAGGCACCGGCCACGACGGCCCGGCGTTCATCTGCCGCATCGGCTACAGCGGTTACCAGGGCGGCAAGCAGTTCCCGCCCCCCGCACAGGACGACTGCGTCCTCACCCCGCCCGCCTCCGCCTACTGGTCGTACTGGCACGCCGACCCCGGGGCGAACACCTGGGAGTACAGCCAGCTCAGCGCGATGCTCTACAAGCCGAAGCCGGGCAGCGTCGACCTGTGGATCTTCGGCGGCACCAACGTCCAGGGCACCGAAGGACGCCCGACGCTCAGCCCCGACCAACTGCGCGCCCACAACGCCCAGCCCACCGGCGGCAGCGCACCGCAGGGCTCCGACGCGACGAAGAAGGCCGACCCGCTCCCTCCGCGCACGGACACCGGCCCCGCACCCGAACACCCGGCATCCCCGTCGCCGTCACCATCGGGCACCTCACCGACGGCTTCCCCTTCACCGTCCGCGTCCCCCTCGCCGTCAGCTTCGGCAGCCACCTCCCCGAGTACCGCGCCTCCCCCCGGCACGAGCCCGAAGGTGGTCAACGCGGCGCCGGCGGCCGACGCGGCCCACGACACGGGATCCATGACACCCATCGCCGTCACCGCGGGACTGGTCGTCCTGATCGGCGGCGCGGGCGGGTACGCGGCCATGCGCCGCAGGCGCTCGGAGTAGCCGCGTGCCCCCTGCCGCCATGCCGCGCCCGTCCGCGCCCGTCGCCCGCCCGGGCTCGGACGAACGCCGGCTGCCCCGCACCCTTCACCCCATGGCCTGGTGGGTGTGGGCCCTCGCCCTGGCCACCGCGGTCAGCCGCACCAACAACCCGCTGCTGCTGATCCTCGTCCTCGTCGTGCTCGGTTACGTGATCACCATGCGGCGCACCGAGGCCCCCTGGGCCCGCGGCTTCAAGTACTACCTGTACCTCGCGGTATCGGTCGTCGCGATCCGCGTGGTCTTCCGCGCCCTGTTCGCCACCGGCGTCACTCCGCACGACCACTTCCTCTTCTCCCTCCCTCACATCCCCACCCCCTCCTGGTACGCGGGTATCCAACTCGGCGGCCCCGTCTCACTGGAGGCCCTTCTTTCGGCGGCCGTGGACGGACTGCGCCTGGCCTGCATGCTGTGCTGCATCGGCGCCGCCAACACCCTGGCCAACCCCAAACGCGCGCTGCGCGTCCTGCCCGGCGCCCTCTACGAACTCGGCGTCGCGGTCACCGTGTCGATCAGCGTGGCACCCCAACTGGTGCAGAGCGTCCAGCGCGTGCACCGCGCACGACGGCTTCGCGCCGGCCGCACCAAGGGGCTCCGCGCCCTGCGCGGCATCGTCGTCCCCGTCCTCGAAGACGCCCTGGAGCGCTCGCTGCGCCTCGCCGCCGCCATGGACTCCCGCGGATACGGCCGGGCCGGGCACGCCACGAAGCGCTCGCGCCGACTGACCGGCGCGCTGCTCCTGCTCGGCATGTGCGGCCTGTGCTCGGGGGCATACGGGCTCCTCGACGCCACCGCGCCCAAGCCGCTCGGCCTGCCTTCCATGGCGGCCGGGGCGCTTCTGTGCGTGGCCGGACTGCGCCTCGGGGGGCGGCGCGTCACCCGCACCTCCTACCGCCCCGATCCCTGGCGCTTCGAGGAGTGGGCCGTGGCCGGCTGCGGCGTCCTGTCCGCCGTCCTGCTCTTCGCCGATGTCGGGTTCAACGCGGCCGAGCTCAACCCGTCCATCTATCCGCTGAGTTGGCCCACCCTCCCGCTGGTCCCTACCGCCGCCATCCTGCTCGCGGGTGCCGCAGGTTTCCTCGCCCCGCCGCCACTGCCCACCCAGGCCGTGCGGGCGACACCGAGCGTCCCGGCGCAGCACTCCGAGAAAGCCACCACCGCATGATCACCTTCGACCAGGTCACCGTCCAGTACGACGAGACGGCCGAACCGGTGCTGCGCGACGTCGACCTCACCGTCGAGGAGGGCGAACTCTGCCTCGTCGTCGGCCACACCGGGGCCGGGAAGTCGACCCTCCTCGGCACGGTCAACGGCCTGGTGCCGCACTTCACCGGAGGCACCCTGTTCGGCTCCGTGACGGTGGACGGCCGCGACACCGCGCAGCATCCGCCCCGCGAACTCGCCGATGTCGTCGGCGTCGTGGGCCAGGACCCGCTCGACGGCTTCGTCACCGACACCGTCGAGGAAGAACTCGCCTACGCCATGGAGCAATTGGCGATCCCGCCGGAGACCATGCGCAAACGCGTCGAGGAGACCCTCGACCTGCTCGGCCTCGCCGAACTGCGCCACCGGCCCCTGTACGAACTCTCGGGCGGTCAACAGCAGCGCGTGGCCATCGGCTCCGTGCTCACCGCCCACCCACGCGTCCTTGTCTTCGACGAACCGACCTCCGCGCTGGACCCGACCGCCGCGGAAGAGGTCCTCGCGGCGATCACTCGCCTCGTGCACGACCTCGGCGTCACCGTGCTGCTCGCCGAGCACCGTCTGGAACGCGTCGTCCAGTACGCGGACCGGGTGCTCTATCTGCCGGGCAACGGCCGTGTCGTTTCGGGCGCGCCTGCCGAGGTGTTCCGCACGACGGCCATCGCGCCGCCCGTCGTCGAGCTCGGCCGGCACGCCGACTGGACCCCGCTGCCGCTCTCCGTACGCGACGCACGCCGGGCGGCCGCGCCCCTGCGCACGCGCCTGACCGGCCGCACGGTGCCGCCCGCCCGGCCGGCGATCACCGGCGCGCGGCACCCCCGCATGCTGGATGCCCGCGGGCTGAGCGTGCGCTACCGGGGCCAAGCGCTTCCCGCGGTGCGCGGGGTCGACCTGGAGTTGCACGGCGGGGAGACGGTCGCCCTCATGGGGCGCAACGGCTCCGGCAAGTCCTCACTGCTCTGGGCACTCCAAGGCTCGGGACAACGCTCTGACGGGACCGTACGCGTGAGCCGATGGTCGCCCTCGAACCACCCCGTGCCGGGCACGTCCCGCGACCCCGGCTCTGTGTCGGCGACACAGGCGCGGCAGCTCGTCGGGCTGGTCCCGCAGACTCCGACCGATCTGCTCTACCTGGAGAGCGTCCAGCAGGAACTCGACCAGGCGAACACCGAGTCCGGCGTCGGCGCGGGACTGTCAGCCCGCTCGATCCTGGACAGCCTGGCACCCGGCATCGACGACGCGGCGCATCCCCGGGACCTGTCCGAGGGCCAGAAGCTGGCCTTGGTCCTGGCCATCCAGCTCTCCGCCGCGCCGGGTGTCGTCCTCCTGGACGAACCGACGCGCGGACTCGACTACCGAGCCAAGGCTCAACTGACGCGGATTCTCGATGCGTTGGCGGCGCAAGGCCGTGCGGTGGTGGTGTCGACGCACGACGTGGAGTTCGTCGCCCGCACCGCGGACCGGGTCGTGGTCATGGCCGAGGGGGAGATCGTCGCCGACGGACCCGCGGCCGACGTCGTCGTCTCCTCCCCCGTGTTCGCACCGCAAGTCGCCAAGGTGCTCTCTCCGCTCCCCTACCTGACCGTGGACCAAGTCACGGTCGCGGATGCGGGCGCAGGCGACGGCGGACGCCCATGAGCGGCTCCGCGCGACCGCGCACCACGGCCATACGCATCACCCCGCGGGCCGGCGCCATCATCGCGATGGCGGCCTTCGTCGGTGTGGTCGCCTTCTTCTGGCCGTTCGTGGTCGCACCCGGCAAGTTCGGCTCCAGCTACACCCCACCCCTGATCTTCGGTGTGCTGCTGGTTCTCGTCCTCTGCGTCGTGATCTCCGAGATCGCCGAGGGCGGCATCAACTCCAAGGCGCTCGCCATGCTCGGGGTGCTCTCCGCCGTCAACGCGGCGATCCGCCCGCTCGGCGCGGGGACCGCGGGCATCGAGACGGTCTTCTTCATCCTCGTCCTCGCCGGACGGGTCTACGGTCCGGGCTTCGGCTTCACCCTCGGCTGCACCTCCCTGTTCGCCTCCGCCCTCATCACGGGCGGAGTCGGACCCTGGATGCCCTATCAGATGTTCGGCTGCGCCTTCGTGGGCATGCTGGCCGGTTTCCTCCCCCGCGCCTCCGGCCGCCCGGAGATCCTGCTGCTCGCGCTCTACGGCTCGCTGTCCGGCTACCTCTTCGGATTCCTGCTCAACCTGTCGTTCTGGCCGTTCTCCCTCGACCCCAACAGCTCCATCGCCTACCTGCCCGGGCTGCCGTTCACCGAGCAATGGCACCGCTACCTCGCCTTCGACCTGGCCACCTCACTCGGCTGGGACACCGGCCGCGCCGTCACCAATTTCATCTGCATCGTCCTCGCGGGCCCGGCCGTCCTCACCGTCTTCCGGCGCGCGGCCCGTAAAGCCCGCTTCCAGGCCCCCTTCGGCTTCGCGCCACGACGAGGGCCCGACGCGGGAGCGCCCCCTCTCGACCCCTAACCGCCAGGGCCAGGGCGCGAGACCACCCCACCACCCCACCACCCCACACCCCGCACGGCGTAGCGACGCCCTGCGGTCCGTCCCACACCAGAAAGGCCCCACCATGCGTCAGACAGCCCTGCGCCGCGCCATCCTGTCCACCACCGCCATGGGTCTCGCCCTAACGGCGACCCCGGCCCTCGCCTGCCCCACGCCGAATCCGAACGCACCGGTCTTCGTGACGGTCACGGTCAAGGGGCCGAACAGCACGCTCTTCAACGGCCTGGTCAGAACCAAGGGTCATGACGTGACCACCACGACCGGCGGCACCCACAAGTGCGACGGCACCAACGGAGCAAAGAACCCCGCGCCGGTTCCCACCCCCACGGCGGCCCTCGACGACGCCGCCCACCAGCGCGGCTTCGCCTGGGACGGCACCTGGTACGCCTCGTTCGACGACTTCTCCGTCGACACCGTCAAGAACGTGAGCGGCGGCACGTCGGCCTACTGGAACATCTCCGTCAACGGCACCCCCACCCCGGTCGGCGGCTGCCAGCTCGCCCTCAAGTCGGGTGACAGAGTCGCCTTCACCTGGACCAGCTTCTAAAGCCTGTATCTCGTCCTGATCATGTGACGGGCGGAGGCGGTCTCCCCCGGAGGTTCCGTCCGCCCGGTGCGGCGGTGCCGGGCCGGGCGTGCCGGCACCGCCGCACCAGAAAATAGTAGCCATGGACATAATATCCATGTACTCTATTCGACATGAGCAAGGTTTCACCGGGCCCAACGCCCGGCTTCCTGGTGTGGCGGCTCGCCAACAAGTGGCGCGTCGCCGTCGATCGGGCGGTGGCTCCGCTGGGGCTCACGCATGCGCAGTACTCGCTGGTGGCGTCGCTGTACGGCATGCAGCGGGCCGGTGAGCGGCCCAGCCAGCGGCAACTCGCCGACCACACCGGCCTGGAAGCGCTGTACGTGTCGAAGCTGGCGCGCGCCCTGGAGTCGGCCGAGCTGATCGAGCGCACCCGCGACCCACGCGACCCACGCGCCGTACAGCTCGCCCTCACGGCGCAGGGGCAGGCCATCACACGGCGGGCCATCGCGATGGTCCAGGAACTCCATCAGCAGTTGCTGGAGCCGCTCGGCGGGCTCGACGCCCCACGCACGCACGCCTTCACCGACGAGCTGACGGCCCTGCTCGACACACCTCTCACTCCACCCCTACCGAACAACGAGAGCACTAAGGGGACACCACCATGACCACCACCGCGCTCGTCGCCGACGCCCGCGCCCTCGGTCTGGCCCACTACGCAGCCCGCGGCGTCCTGGAGCACGTCCTGGCCCGGCACGGCGTCACGTTCCAGCAGCAGGTCACCCTGCGCGCGGCCGTCACCGCCGACGCCCCGCTCACGCCGGACGATCTCGTCGCCCAGGTCCGGTCCTCCCTCAAGGCCGACCCGGCCGACATCCGCACCACCCTCGACGAGCTGCTGGCCGACCGACTGATCGCCGTGGACGGCGAGCACCTTCGCGCCACGGAGGCGGGGCGCGAGCTGATCGCTGCCGTCGGTGCGTCGACCGCCCCCGTCACTGCCCGAGTCTGGGGCGGGATATCCGCCGAAGACCTGGCCGCCGCCGGCCGCGTCCTCGCCCTGGTCACCGAGCGTGCCAACGCGGAGCTCGCGGCGCTGGCCGATTGACCGAGCCGATGGAGCCTTCGTCCGGTTAGCGGCCCGTCGCCGAGGCGGCAGGCACCTGCGCCGGCGTCGTCGACCTTCCCGAGGCCGCCCGGCTGACGGTCTCCTTCAATCGGTCGGAGGCGTACAAAGGCGCCCTGGGCACCGCCTACTTCAAGCTCGTACCCGCCAACGCCCCCGCCCCGCACGCCACTTCGGGAGCACACAGCGCGGAGGACCCGGCGGCACTGAACCGGCTGTTGGATGCGTTCGTCGTCCCGTCGAGCGGCCGGCACGGTTGCCCCACCACCTGACCCGGCGGTGCCACTCCCCGCTGTGCGCGGCCGTCATCGACCGCCGCACCCTCGGCGCCATCGTCGGCACAGGCATGCACTTCGACCCGTCTTGCCACCATCCGAGCCCGAGCCGAAGCGCCCGCCAGGACGGCGATTCCTACGGGGCCGTGGCACGCACCGCTGCCGCCGGCAGGTATCCGGAGCGGACACTCAGCTCCCATCCGTGCGCGTTCACGGCAAGGGCGGCCAAAGCGATGGTTTCGACCGGCAGCAGCGACCTCGGGGCGGCATCTGTTCCGGCCCCGTCGTGATGTGCCAGGAGGCGGTGGGCCAGGGCTGTCTCAAATGCCGGCTGGTCGTCGTCGAGGAGGATGCGCAGCAGCCGCTGGTCGGGGGTCAACGTCCCGGCCTCGTCGAGCCGCGCCGCGGCGGCGGCACGTTCCTCGGCCTCGGGCTTGCGCACGGGCGGCACCCCCGGCGCCCCCCAGGGCGACTGGGACGTCTCCTCCAGGTGGAGATAGCAGCAGAGCGCGTCCATCGCCGCGAGTTCGGCCGGGTTCGCGACAGGGCTCAGGGGCGAGCAGGGCAGTCCGGAGTGGAGCTCGGGAGCGTAGTCGTCCTTCAGCGTAGGGCCGATCATCCGATCCTGTTCCCAGAGCAGTCCGGTGATCAAGCTCAGAGCGAAGGTCTCCACCCAGATACCGGCGGTGGGAGCCTGATCCACCGCGTCACCGAAGTCGAAGTCCTCACTGCTGAGCTCCTTCTCGACGAGCGGGAAGAGGACCTCGAAGTCACCGCTGGGGAAGGTACCGAGTGCCAGAACACCGAGCGAGCACTCCGCTGCCGTCCGCAGAGCCAGGCGGCCCGGCGCGGACTCCAGCGCCGGATCCTGAAGGGTGACGGCGCCGACGTGGTCGAGAAGCTCGTCCCTCATCGCCTGAAGGCCCTTGATGGACAGGCTGTCGTGGCGCAGTCCATGCCACCGGCCGAAGGTCCGCCCCCTGATGTCCTCCAGGGCCTGACCGATTCGGACCTCGCCGACCTCATGGCGCTTCACTTCCCACATAGCTGCCGTCCTCCCCGTCACCGCGGACGGCAGGGGTCCCGCCGCCGCACGCCAATGATCTACAACAGCTCATCCTCTCTGACACGGATGCCGCTCGTGCAGGGCCCCCGGGCCCGACACCTCAAAGATGAAAGGTGCGCCTCGTGCATGGACGTGGGCCGCGCCTTCAGTAGGGCCAAGCGTATTGTCCGGCTTCGGAATGTCAGCTCGGTGGGATGGGAGGAGGGGAAGTAAGGAATGGATGTAAGGAGTGGGCGTGGGACGTGGGTGCGGGAAGTAGATGATGGGCCGTCAGAGTGAGTCGAACGTGCGCTGTTTGGCTGTCGTGGTTGTTCCCGGAGTGGCCGGCCGCTCAAGCCGGGCCGGCGGAAAGACCGCAGCTGACAGCCACCCGTTTCGGTGGCTTCCTGACCGTACAGCCGTACAACATGGCGCTGTTGAAGCCCGCTTCGCATACGGTGCGCTCCACTCCGGCCGCCGCTGTGATCGCCGGCCGGGTCGGGGCTCACCGCGCACGCCCGGAAGCGGCCGGGCCGCGAGGCGACGGTCCCGGCGAGCTGATCGTTGGCCCGGGACCACCGCGTCGGCAAACGATGACTCTCGCCGCCTCGGGGCCCGTCATCACGAATATCGCCCGATGCAGGACGTTGACAAGCATGGGGGCGAGGCCCACCTGAAGAGTGGGTGGCGGATGAGAAGAGCAGGCGGCCGTTTGGTGGCAAGGGCTGGGTGACAGGAACGTCGTGCTCTCAGGCGCGCCGGCGAGGCGTGTGGTTCGACGCGCAGTCGGGACACTGCCCCCGCAGTTTCAGGCAGGCGCTGCGGACAATGCGCAGGCCCATCGCGTCATGACGTGGTCCCTCGGGTCCACCGATGTCGGTCAACTGCAAGGCAGCAAAGGGAAGTGCGACGATGACGAAGACCAGCCCGTACAACCATCGGCGTACGGCCTGCCAGAAACGCGGCCGCGTAACGTTGTCCACGCGCACGACGCGCAGCGACGCGACATGCTTTCCCAAACTGGCCCGCGTCCACACGGTCAGCAGAACCTGGTTGGCAAAGGACCCGGTCACCATCACGACCAGCCCAACTGCCAAGCCAATTAAGGCGATTCGCTTCCACGAGACGTCCGAACCGTGCAGCGTCGCCAGGCCTTTCTGTACGACCACGCAGAACACCATGGCTATGAGTCCGCACAGCAGGGCCCAGAGCATGTCCAGGAACACCGCCAGATCCCGGCGAAGATGGTTGCCGATGGAGCACGGCAGATCAAGGGCCACCGGATGCGCCGCCGTCTTGATGTCGCTCATGCGTGTTCCTAGGATCGATAGTACGGAAGCCGGGTCGGCTGGATGGGAGTGCCGCGTCAGGCACGGCTTGCCGATCGCCGCCCGACTGCCTCACCCTAACGACCCGCGCTCACACCGTTTCGTACACCTCCTTGGAAAACCTCCCGCGATCCGGACTGCGCGGCGAGAACATGCCAAGTCGAGCACCAATACGCGTTCGCCGACGATGAGTTACCACACGAGGACGACGAATCTGAAGTCGGCTTCTGGATGCACGAGTTCGGTCCACTCAACCTGGTGCACCCGGGCCCCCAGTGCGCCGAACCCTGGCGGAAGCACAGGGAGCCGACCCGTGCGCCCCGCGACGGCGCCGCGCGACCGCGCCGCGCGACCGCGACCTAGAACCGCTGCGGCGGAGTACGCCCCCCATTCACCGCCTTGGACTTGGCCAAGCAGAACCGGTGCGGAACCTCCACCGAGCCTGGTGGCGCCCCGCCGCCGTCCTACCCCGTCCCGCCTCCGCAACTACTCGGCCGACAGCGAACGACGGATGGACTCCCGCTCAGAATGCGGCAGTTCGCGACCTCGTATCGCACGACTACGATCCATCACACAGGATCAGTTCAAGACACCGCCTAGGACGAGTCCAGGACAAACCCAGGACGGATGAAGGAGCGGTGTCTGTACGGTCGCAGGCGCGCAGAACGCTTGGACGGGAACTGTCCCGTGGCGATCGGCTGCGCCAGGCGATGAAAGCAGGGGGTCTTCATGGCAAAACGGTGGCGGCGGATGCTGACGGTGGCTGGTGCCGCCGCGGCTGCATTCGTGGCGCAAGCGGTACCGGCTCACGCCGACTTCACACAAGGGATGTCCCAGAACCTGCGCGTCGTCGCGGCTGGATCGCCGTGCTTCGCTCCGGAGTCGAACTCATGGGGGGCAGTCGTCCGGGCGGTGCCGTGCGGACAGGGCAACTGGGCCCTCGTCCGTCAGGGCAATTACGACTCGCGTGGCGGGGCCTGGTACGTCCTGGAGTGGGAGCCCAACTGGGGGTGCCTGGTACCCAACTGGACAAAGGTCGGGTCTCCGGTCGTCGTCTCAGGTCCGTGTGGCCAGGTGACCGGCGGTGACTACACCTGGTACGCGTGGCCGGAAGGCAACGGCAGGTACGAACTCGTCAATGGCGGCAACACAAGCCTGGTCCTGGACATGAACTCGAATGGACGTCTGCAGGTGTGGAGCGCCAACTACGGCGACAACCAGAAATGGTTCGCCACGTAGAGCACGTAGAGCACGTAGAGCATGTCCCCGAAGACGCTGCCGTGCGCGTCGAGGCGACCGGAACGGTGGCCCCGCGCGACGCGCCCCGCGGCCCCGCGGCGCCGCGACATCCGCACCATCCTCGCCGACTCCGTCACCTGCACTGCAGCCACGCCAAGGTGACTCCGGAGCCGGACCCCGGACCTGTGCCCGCTCCCCGGAGTTCGGACTCGGCTCGGAGGAGGCGAGCGAGAGTGGTGTGGTGCGACGGCCCGCCCCAAAGCGCTGGATGCGCCGGTCAGGTACGCAAGCCAGAGTGGCCGACAGAATCAAGACGGTTCCGCCATAAAGGAGTTGACGGAGCATCGGAGCCTCCAGAGGGTCCCAAGTGAGTGAACCTGTAGCCTTCCTTTCCGCGTCCTCGCGGGCCTTCCAGCAGGGCCGCTGACGCTGGTTCGGAGCAAAGAAACCCTCTGACAGCTAGGCAAATCATGCTCTTCTCTGCAAACGGTCCTCGGCCCCCGCGCGGCGGCAGACACAATCACCGCCCCGCCCTGGTACTGACGCTTACGACACTGTCCATGTGCGCCCTTTTCACCGGCTGCGGCAATAAGCAGTCACCCCCGCAGTCCGCCGGCCCATCCCCCTCCCCGTCCCACAGGGACCAGCCACTGAGAGACGCCAAGTCTGCGAAAGAGGCGTCGCCCAGCCCCTCCGAACTGGCAGGCGGCGCGCAAGACCAGGACTTTCAGACCGTCCTTGTCACGAAGGGGGACGTCACCGTGTACACCCCTGTGCATATCGGGGCCAAGCTCACTGTCCCCGTAATGATCAAGAACACAACCAGCCAGCGTGTTCAGTACACCGTCGACATCCGTGTGGAAGGCCCGGGCGGATTCGACACCACTGTGCACCTCAGGACCGACGTCGTCGGCGTATATCCCGGCGGCACCTGGCCCGAAGAACTCACTGCCGTGGATCACGCAAAGCCCGTGCCGCAACACCCCAAGGTGACCATCACGAGAGTCGAACGAAGGCCGATGTTCAAAGAGTGAAGGAGTGCCAGCTCCTGCGCGGTACCGCATGCTGAGCAACGGCCCATCAGCAGACTCAGTGAGGCCCGGGGCCTGGCATTCGTAGCGAAGCACCCGGGACCGCGCCATCGCGACCGCGACATGCCGGGCATCCGCGTCGATCGGCAAAGGCTCTCGGCGTCAGTGAGCAGCGGCGGTCACGCCTCCGCACAGGTGACGCGCTATAGATCGTTTGGCGGCGGTCGGCTGTCGGTGCTTGTGGTTCGTCTCGTACGGACCAGTCGAAGTGTCATACGACGAGTACCACCGGGCACGTCTTGCCGATGGGAGCACCCGGCCCCACGTTGTCGGCGGCCTCGACCTCGACGCCGTGGGCATCGCCACGGGGGGAGATATGGGCCGTACCCGGCACCCCGGCCCCGGCTGGCGGCGGCTGCGATGGACCGAGCTCGCCCGGCGGACCGGCGACCCGATGGTGCCCGACGGGCTGATGCCCTCCTACCGCTGCTTCCCCTCAGCCACGAAGGAGGGCAGCTGGCCACTGAACATGATCCCGCCGACCGAAGGAAGCCTGGACCGGGAGACCTGGCACCGGCTGATCGCCACCCTCACCCAGTACAGCCCCGCAGGCTCGGACACTCGCTGCCTTGCCTACTACAACCCGCTGCTGCTTGGAGCCGCCGACTTCGACAACCTCCACGTGCGTGCGTGCGGGCCGGCTCGGCGACGCCGAGATCCTCTACGACCGGTCCGAAGCAGACTTCAGCCCCTCCAATGTCTGGGCGGATGACCGCTCTTGGGTCCTTTGCACCGACTACGACCTGTGGGCCACCAAAGTCGTCGGTTCACCAACCCTCATCAACGCATTGCTGAGCGACTCCGAAATCGAGGCGGTTCGCCTGCCTTGGGCACACTGATGGCGAACCGCCCTCAGCCTCTTTCCCAGCCCGCCCACTCACACGCCGGCGCCGAGTGGCACCGGCGGCAAGTTGCGACGGCGACTGATTAGCCGCTGGTCGCGATCGAGTGCGCGGGGAAGGGCAGCACTGGCACCGAAGCGCCCGCGTTGACGGTGTACCGGTCTCCGGTGTAGCCCGTGCCGGAGTACACGACCACCCACGAGCCTCGCTTGTTCCAGATGGAGCGGATGGGAGCGCCCGTATTGCCGGTGGAGTACTTCCAGGCGTAGGTGTTGTCGGAGTAGCCGATTCCGCTCCAGCCGCAGACCACGTTCACCGCAGCGTCACACTGCGAATGGGACATGGGGCGGAAAGTGGAACTCTCCGCTGCGGCGGCAGCCTGGCTCGTCAGCGACAGTCCGAGAACGGCGGCGATGGCCCCGATTTTCAGAGTTGAACGCACGGTTTCTCCCCATTTCATCGGTACGTGGGACAGGTCTCAGTCTGCCCAATGGTGAGCCGTGCGGGTAGCCCGGTCGTCGAGGCTGAAGTCCGGCGCACCATACGCGACTTCGGACCACACTGGAGTGTCGGCGAGTCTCCACCTGGCAGGGATCCGGGCACGACCCACTGTGCGTGCGAGTGCGCCGGCGTGTGCCACGAACCTCAGCCCACGACACCGGATCTTCAACTCACCAGCGGATCAGGTCTGTTGGAGCTTCTGCGCGGCGGATGCCACGTGCTGCTGGGCCCCCGCCGGCCTCGCCGGTGAAGAGCTGGCCGATGTCGCGGGCTTGCGAGCGCACGCCGGCCGACACCGGTGCGGCAGACCTCAGAAGCCGCTTCAGTTCCCTAGCAGGGAAGCAGACAGGGACCGCTCAGCCGCGCGGAGGGTGTGAGCCCGGATCGGCGGAGGCTCCTTCGACGCGGGCGATGCGCGAGAGGTCGTGGAGCAGCGCGTTCAGCCAGGACACGGTGGCGTAGTACAGGCGGGGCGCATCCGGTGGTTCCGTGGCGAGTTCGGTGAGCGCCGGGTCGAAGGGGCGCAGGGAGGCGGTCGGGGTGTCGTCGCCCGGATCCAGGGAGGCCGAGACGAGCAGCATCCGCCCCGCCACCCGCTCTCCCAAGGCATCGACGGACGCGGCCGCCACCCGTCCCATCCGGTGGCGTGGCGGCTCGGCCAGGCGCTCCGAACCCCACAGGGCATGGTGCCCGGCGATCAGACTCGCCTGCCAGTCGACCTGGCGCGGGGCCGCCCGGCGGCCCTTGCCCCCGAACGGCGTCGGTTCGCTCTGGTACTGGGCGTAGGCGGATTCCGCGAGGACGACGGCGTGCTGGAGCGAACGGTGCCCCGGGACCACGGATGGGCGTGAGGGCACGGAGTCGTCGGCCGACGGTCCCCCGGCGACGGTGGCGCTGGTGGCCACCACGATCTCCGCTGCCCTGCGCAGAAGGTCGGCCACGGTACGGCGCAGTTCGTCGTGGGCTCCGCGCGGCCACGCCAGCAGACCGAGGACTGCTCCGATGGCGCTGCCGATGAGCACGTCCAGCATCCTGACCTCGGCCAAGTGCCAGGTGGGTGGCGCGAGTTGGGCGAACACCAGAGCCACGAGCACGGTGAACAGCCCTTGCGCCCAGCCGATTCCCTTGACCGGCCCCACGGTGAAGGCGAACAGCATCCACAACGGCAGCGCCACCGCGTACCAGACGGTGTCCGCACCCACGAGGACCAACACCGCGGCAGTCACCAGGGCTCCGGCGAACGTGCCGGTGAGTGCGGTGCGCATGGTGCTCCAGGTCTCGTCGACGGTGGTGCGGGTGAGGGTGAGCGTGGCCAGCATCGCCCAGAAACCGTGCGGCAGCGTGTCCACTCCTGCGACCAGCCGGGCGGCAGTGAGGGCCAGCGCCAGGCGAACCGCGTTCTGGAAGAAGACCGATCCCTGTCCGGCGTGGCCGCGGATCCGGTACCACCACAGGGACGGGCCCCGGAGTGACGCGTACCAGAAGCGACCGGGCGCCGCCGTCACCGCCGCGCGCCGCCCGTGCACCGCCAGAGCCGCGGCCGGTCCCATGGTGAGGGCGGCGTCGGCGATCTCCAGTACGGCGGCATGCCGGCGCAGCAGTGTGGCGGAGGATTCCCGGGTGGCGGTGGAAGCCGGGTGGCCGCCGTCCGCCGACGCGGTGGAGTCCGCGGACAGGGCCGAGAGACGCGCACGAGCCGCAGCGAGATCTGCGTACGACGTGGTCGGTGACGGGCCGCCACGCAGGCAGGCGGCGGTGTCCGCGGCCAGCCCCGTCACCGCTGTCAGCACCGAGACGATCTCGGGGCCGGGAGGTGATGGCGGCGGCGAGGGCAGCAGGGCCAGGCGGTTGAGCAGGGTGCGGATGGCGAGGCCGGTGTCGGTGAGTGCACGGTCGCGCACTGCGGGTCCCGCCGGGCGTTCTGCCTCCGGCACGGTCAGCGGCCGCAGCTCCTCACCACTGTGCTGGGCCGCTCGCAGGTCGTCGGCGGTCAGGGCGTACGGGGGCGTGCTGAGCCGAGCCGACGTGCCGGCGGCGGTCAGGGCGGCAGCGGCGGCCCGTTCCCGGTACGACGGGGGCGATGGTTCCCCCAGGACCAGCGTTTCGACGAGGACGAACAGCATCAGCCCGGTCGTCGTACCGATCAGCCGCTCGGCCAGCGAACCGGGGTCGTAAGGGGGGAAGGACGGCAGAATGTAGAGCAGTTGCAGCCCCGGCGCCGCACCGGCCGGGCGCGGTCCACCGACGGCGGCGAAGGCCAGGGCGAAGCCGATCAGCAGCATGCCGACCACGGCGCACCAGGTCCGTACGGACAGGTAGGTACCGATGGCCACGAGCAGCCAGCACACCGGCAGGGCTCGGGTCACTGTGGCCGCGCGCTGTCGCCCGGAGCCGGGAATGTGCGAGAGACCGCCCACGGCCACGGCGGAGAACAGGGCGTAGGTCGCCGCGACCGGTTGGCCGAGGCCGTAGCGGAACAGGTAGAACCCGGCTGCGGCGGCCAGCGTCACGCGTACGGCCCGCCGCCCCGAGGCGGCGTAGTCCTCCGGCATCCGGAGGACCGGGAAACCCCTCATCCCTCCAGAATCCCCCGCCGTGCGACATCGGGCATGTCGTCGCCGCTCCCGCCGCCGTCTCGACCGCGACGTCGACGTCGTTCAGGCCGACCGTGCCTGCTGTGGGCCCGTCGAGCGAGTGCGCCTCGCCGTCCCGGCGCAGAGCCGCCGCAGGAGCAGGTCCGCGGGCCGCCACAGGACGAAGGCCAGGCCGAGGCCGAGCGGGATGTGGAGCAACCGCTGGACCGCCGGAGGTCCGGGCTTGAATCCCCGCCCGAGGGGGGCGCGGCCCTGCGGATCGACGGTCACCGTGTAAGTGCCGCCTACCGCCCACTTCCAGCCCATGAACCCGCTCTCCTCGATCGGATTCAGCGGAGGGCCGTCGAGGACGGTGACCGTGTAGAGGTGGTCGCTGTCGCCCATGCCGTCGCCGGCGGACCACTGAATCTGTCGGACTCTGACGTGTTCGGTACGCCCGTGCTGATGCAGTACCTGCTGGTCCAGCTCCTTGTTCTGGAGGAACAGCATGCCCAGGAGGCACACCGCACACAACAGCCACCTGATGTGGACGCGCTGGCAGATGCCCAGGAACACGCAGCCGAGGACAAGCGCCAGGGCGCACAGCTCGTCGATCCAGGGGGCGTGCGCCATGGCGGCCGTGCGCTCGGCCGCCCACAGCGCCAGTGCTGCGCCGGTGCTTGCGGCGGCCGCCGGTACCCGCCAAGTCACGCCTGTCCGCTCTTGTTCCGCGCTCTTCGTGCTCACTGTCACCCCTGCTTTCGACGAAACCGTCGGCCTGGTGGTGCACACGCCCCAAGGTATGGATTGTTCAACGATCCTTCAATAGGCTGACTGGGCATCAAGGCATCCGCCACGTGGACGCGGACGGCAACCAACCGGAAGGTCAACGGAAATGAGCCGTTACCAGTTCGACCAGATCGACGACCTCGGACGGATCCTGTTCTGTGACGACCCCGCACTGCGGCTTGAGCGCGTGCCGATGAATCGGGAGACCGCGGAAGGCGTGGTCGCCCTCGGTCACGCACGTCACATGCCCGCAGCCCTGTTCGAGTTCAGGCAGGCCGTGGGCGTGGGCTCCTTCGGGTACATCGCGCCGAGGGGAGCCTCGGCCGACGAGGTGCCCGAGGAACCGCAGATCGAAGGCGCCATCCTGTTCGGCATGAGGCGCCTGCCGCCCGACCTCTCGCAACTGCGCTGGATCCCCGGATGGACGCTGCACGAGATACCCGATGAACAGCCCAAACTGGAGCAGCACTTCGGGTACTCCTACTCCCGGCTGGAACTGCGCACGCCCGACGGTGAGATCTACTCCCGGACCTGGGTCCCGCACGACCCCGAGTGGACGGCCGCCGCCCGGCGCCACGGATACGTCGTGTGCCTGTGCGGCGTGGAACTGGGGATCCGCGCACCGTATGCGATGACCAACGCCCAGCACACCCCGGGCATGCGCCACGAAGCATTCCGCAGCGGATGCGCAGTCGGCCTGAACATCGGCGGACTCGTCGCGTACGCCGACCACCGCTGACGCGCGGCGGCCCGTGCTGCGCCCGGCCAACTGCCCCGGGTCGCCGGGGTGATGGATTCACAACGGACAGCGACGTGCGTTCAGCTCGGCAGCCACGAGCCGTGCAGGCCCAGGGGAACACGGACCGGTATGCGGACCCGTGCCACAGGGCCGGCTTCGGGGTCCTCGGCCGGGATGATCAGGAACCAACTCGTGCCGTCCGTGCGGTCCGTGGCGAAGGTCAGCCAATATCCGCGTTCGTCCGAGCGATCACCGGGCTCGGGGGCGAAGACGGGCTCACCCACGGAGAGATCTCCGGCGGACCAGAAGCGCGTCGTATCGGTCTGGGTGTCGTACCAGCGCAAGGCGTTGTACTCACCCGGCAGCAGGTCCACGTCCCCGGTTTCGGCCGCCAGCGCCACGAATCGATGGCGCCGCCCGATGCGGCGGTCGTCCACCCGGGGCAACTCGACCCGGCAGTCGTCCAGTTCGGCACGGACCATGCTTCCCGCGACCGGATCGATGCGGGCCCGCACCAGATTGCACCGCACCGGATCCGCCGAGAACGACGCGGGGTCGCCGCCCACCGTCAGACGGCTCCACTGAACGTACTCCAGGACGACGTCGCCATCCCCCTCTGGCCCGTCGTCGTAGGCGTTGACCGTGTGCCAGAGCCAGAACGCCTCGTCCGATGCCCATCGCACACGGCCCCCGTCGCGCGGGATCAGCGCGACGCGCGTACCTCGCTCCGGACGCCAGGAGATGAAGGACCCCCCGGACATCGCGGCGGCCAGATCGATGAACACCGGGGAGAGCACCAGCACCACGAAGCGGCGGGTCAGCGCCATGTCGTGGATCATCATCGGCTCGTCCACGCCCTCGACGGGAGTAGGCTTCCGGACCACTGCACCGGTGGGATCGATGACCGACCACGTCAGGTACGGCGCCTCCAGCAGGTAGCAGAACACCACCATCTCGCCGGTGACGGGATCGATCTTCGGATGCGCCGTGATGCCCACGGGGAGGGCTCCCCCGAAGTCCTCTCGGCCGACGGTCTCCAGACCATCGTCCATCCGGAACGGACACGCCGATTCCGCCAGCGCCAGGAGACGGCCGGCATGGCTCACCACGTTGATGTCCGGGAGATCCTTGAAATCGTTCGCGAGTTCCGGCCCGACGGCATCGGGGCCTGGGAGAATGAACGATTCCAGACCGCCCCACAGGGCGCGGCCGGCGCGTTCCTCGGCCATCAGCCCCGGAGTGCGCACGAAGCGGTTGCGGTACCGGGCCCGCCCCTCGGAGAGCCAGACGCCGTGCAGCATGCCGTCCCCGTCGATGGGGTAGAGGTAGGAGCCGATCGGGGTGAACCGGGGGTTGAGGCCGTTGCGTACGTACAGACCGCGCAGTGACGGGGGTATTTCGCCGGTGACCGCAAGGTCGACGACATCAACCTCCTCCGTGACCGGCGCGAACGACCCGAGCAGATGCGGAACGCGGGTCGGATCGAAACGGGACTGCGCTTGAGGACTCACAGGCCCTCCCGAGGAGCTTTTAGGGGCCGTCACCGGGTCCTGCGAGACCGTGCGCTCCCTTGGGGCGCTCACGCCGGATCGGAGGAATCCCCGGCCTTGCAGCTGCTTTCAGCGTAACTCCGCCCTTTGAAAGCGCCACAGGAACGCGTCGGCCAGTACGAGACTTTTTCTCTACTGAGATACCGGGGGGCTCCTCGCCTCGTCAGCCGATGACCCCGCACGCGTACAGCAGTCCGGCCAGTGCGACAAGACCGCCGACCACGCGGAAGGCGACCGTGTTGGACGGGGCGAAGGCGCGGCCCGCGCGGGTGCCGCCGGAGGCGGACAGGGCGGGGGCGAACACCGCGAAGGCGAGGCCGAAAGCCAGCAGGACGATCCCTACGAGTATGTGCATCGGCACACCGTTCCATGGTCGGGGCGGGGAGGGCGCGAGAGGGGCGGCCCCGGCGTCGGGGCCGCCCCTCATACGGCTAGCGGCGTTTGTTCATGAGACGGACGACGAGGAAGATTCCGACGAGTACCGCCACCGCCACGAAGGCGTAGGGCAGCCAGGACGGCCCGTCCGGCCGGTTCTGAGCCAGCGTCACCAAGTCGTTCATCGTGTCACTCTCCTGTTCAGAACGTGTACTTGGCGCTCGCCGAGCACTTGCCGCTGCTGCCGCCGGTGCCCACGCCCTCCGAGCCGTCCGTGGCGACGGAGAGCTCCGCGGGGCCGAACCCGCAGGCCACCTCGCCGGTCAGGCCGGTGTCCGCACTGCCCGACGCGAGACTGGCGTCGGCGCTCACGCCGGGCGTTCCGCCGCCCACCGAGAGGTAGGGGTGAACACTGCCGTCCTCGTTGATGCTGACTCCGCCGCCCAGGCACAGCAGGTCGCAGGCCTCGATGCCGAGGTCCAGGGAGAGCAGCCCGCGCGGGTCGATGCGGTTGACGGGGTCGCCCTCGGCGTAGAGGTAGGGGTTCTTCTCCTGGCCGGAGGGGTCGGGCTGGGTGAAGCGGCCGGTGTTGGGGTCGTAGTAGCGGGCGCCGAGGTGGTAGAGGCCGGTGGGGTCCTGGTGGCCGCCGGCGAACCGGTAGGGCTGCGGGACGGCCTGGGTGGTGGTGCGGGCGACACCGCGGGGGCTGTAGGTGTAGGTGTTGGCCTTGGTGCCGCTCTCGTCGGCGAGGCCGATCACCGAACCGAGTGCGTCGGTCAGGTAGTAGTAGGCCTTGCCCCCGGTGGTCATGGAGTTCAGGGTGCCCCCGGGCTCACGGTTGAATCCGGTGTCGACACCGGCGGTGGTTTCCGCGGAGAGGCCCAACGGGCCGTTGTGGAAGGTGGTTTGGCCGAGCTTGGTGCGTTCGGACTGGTCGGTCGAGGCGTACTGGCCGGCATAGGTGGTGCCGCCCACGGCGAGGGAGGTCAGCTGGGAGTAGTCGGACCACTTCTCGGCGGTGCGGGTGCCTTCGGGGGTGGAGGCGCCGGCGGTCTCGTTGCCGGCCTTGTCGTAGGACCAGTTGGCGGTGGAGCCGTTCTTGCCGGTGATCTGCTGCGCGTCGTTCACCGTGTAGGTGGTGCCGCGGGGGCAGCCGGGGTCGACGCCCTGGGAGGTGAGGTTGCCGGCGAGGTCGTAGCAGTACTGCCAGGAGGAGTTGAGGGTGCTGCCCTTCTCCTCCTTGGCGTAGGAGAAGCGGCCCGCGACGTCGTAGGTGTACGACGTCTTCAGCCCGGCCAGCACATCCGTGGCGGTGCGGATCTTCGTGCCGTCGCTCGCGCCGCCGGTCCCGTAGCCGTAGGTGTAGGTGAGGTTGGTGAGGGTGCCCTTGGGCGAGGTGGTCTTGATGGTGGTGGGGCGGCCGGATTTGTCCACGTCCACGCTCTGGACCGTGTTGCCCGGGTAGGTGGTGCTGGTGCGGGTGTCGTTGTTGTTGTACCCGTACACGGTTTTGCGGCCCGACTGGTCCTTCAGCTCGGTCAGCCGGTTGGCCTTGTCCCAGGTGTAGTCGAGCACGCCCGACGGGTCGGTGTAGGTGTCGACGTTGCCGTTGGCCGTGTAGGCCAGGACCGTCTGCGAACCGTCCTGGAGGGTGCGGATCGTCTCGCGGGACAGCGGGTCGAACTGGTAGGTCTGGGTGCCGGTCCGGTCCGTGCGCGAGGTCAGGTTGCCGTCACCGTCGTAGACGTACGCGACGGAGTCGTAGCTGCCGGTGTCGACCTTGGTGACCCGGTCCCGGTTGTCGTAGGTGTAGAGCGTGGTGACGCCGCGGCCGTCCTTGGAGTCGGTGACCCGTCCCAGCACGTCGTAGTGGTAGGTCACCTTGCCGATCTGGGTGGGCGGTGTCACCGAGTCCAGGTTGCCCCGGGTGTCGTAGTGGAACGACGTCACCGAGTTCTGCGTGCCGCTCAACTTCGTTGTGGCCTTGCACCGTTGACCCTGAAAGCCGCCGCAGGTAGCGGTCGCCGGGTTGTAGTCGATGGTGGCCGAGCCGCCGCCGGTGCCGCTCTGCGCCACCGAGACCGTGTTCCCCGCCGTGTCGTACCCGTAGTCCGTCTTGTCGCCGTCGGCAGAAGTGGCCGAGGCCGGCACGTCCCGGCCGGCCTTCGTCGACCAGCCCGCCACCGACGAGGTGGCACCCGTGGGCAGCTTCGCGGAGGTCGGATTGCCCCGGGTGTCCCAGCCGTAGGTGGTCACATTGCCGCTGCCGGTGCCCACTCCCATCGCATCGGTCGCGGTCTGCGTCAGATGGGCCTTGTACGACTTCGAGCGCCCGTGGCCCAGCGCGTCGGTGACCTTGGTGACCTCGCCATCCGCGTTGTGCTCGTGCTTCGTCGCGTTCAGGAGCGGATCGGTGACCGTGGTGGTACCGGCGTCCGAGGGGTACGCGGCGTCGTAGGAGTAGGTGTACGTCGGGGCGTCGGTACCCGAACCCCCGAGTTCGGTGGAGCGGCGCATCGAGGTGACGCGGTCTTCCGAGTCGTAGGTGAACTCCGTCGTGCGGGACTCGGGCGTCGTCACCTTCGTCAGGCGTCCGTCCTCGTCGTAGCCGTACGACGTCGCCTTGCCCGCGGTGTCCCAGGACCGCACGAGATGACCCGCGGAGTCGATGTCGTACTTCACGCTCCGGCCGCTGTTGTCCGTGGCGGTCCACAGCGTGGCGCTCGACTTGACGAGATCGACGGTGCGCCCGGAGCGGTCCTCGGTGAGCTTGTAGCCGGCCATCCAGCCGTCGGCGTCCTTGTGCGCGGTGACCGAGATCGTGCCGTTGTTGCGGTCGGTGACCTTCGTCAGCTCACCTTGAGCGCTGTAGGTGTCCTTGGAGCCGGACTTGCGATCGGTGAGGGTGTAGGTGCCGTCGCTGTTCTTCTTGAGGTCCTTGCCGTAGCCGTCCGGCGTCTTGAGCGTGCCGTCGGCGTTCTTCGTGAAGCTGACCGTGGCCCCGGAGGAGTCGTACCAGATCACCTCGTTGGTGAACATCAGGTCCAGGTTGCGCTCGTACCCGGTCCACCACTGGGCGGAGACGCCTCCGAAGGGAGCGTCGAAGGAGTTGTAGGTCCGGGTGAGCTGGAGCGAGTCGCCGACACCGACGATGTCGAAGTCCGTGGCGGCCAGCATCATGTTGCCGGTCGAGTAGTCGATCCGCCCCACCAGAGAGTCGGTGATGCGGAAGTCGGATATCTGGTGCCACGGCACATCACCCTGCCCTCTGGGCACGTACACCTTCACCGACGGCGCCACAGCGGCACCCGGCTTCCGGCCTGCGAGACGGGACTTCTGCCCGGCCTCCCACTGGCGCCGTTCCGCGCTCGGTACCACCTTGCGCTGGTTCCGGGGCGGCTTGTTCTGGCCCACCTTCACCGCGGGCATCACCGCCCGGGCCTTGCCCTGCCCCCATACCGAGCCCTGCGCGGGAGCCGGTCCCGCGGCGAACGCTGGCAGAGCGGACGCACCCAGACCCAGCACCACGACAGAGGCGATCAGAGAGTTTCTCGCCGTGAGACGCGCATGCCGATAGGGCATGCCGAACGTACGCGAACGCACAGTCTTCCCCCCGTTAGGAAGTCAAAGCCCAGCAGCCCCAACGGCCACCGGAGGCACACACGTTCCCACAGGATCCACACAAGAACGCGGCCGCTTCCCCGAAAGCGGATCCGCATTCGCTCAGGAATCGGCCCCTCCCCTTCCTGGGAACCGCCGTCAGAGAAACGGACACCGGACGCCAATTCCTCACGGGTCGCGACCGCTTCCACCCCGCCCTTCACCACCCAGGCCAGTCACGTTGGCTGAAATGCATCCCTACCGGTCGGCACGCAAAACGCCAGGGCCGACAAGCCGCCTCCGCGCGCGGGCCGAGCCAATGCGGCGAGCGAGCCGGATGCGCGACACCCTCAACCTGTCCGGCCGACGATGCGATCCGCCGACGCCGGCGACCGCTCGCAAACATGGCCCAAAATGATTTAACGTTCAACCTAATCTGACGGCATGCTGTTCATGGCGTCGCCAACCGGCTCCCCGGCGATCGCCCCAACACCCCATCCGGACAACGGAGATGACTCGACATGACGCAGACACAGACGCAGACCCGGCCCCAGGCGCAGGCCCAGGCCCTGCCCCTCCGGCTCCATCACCACGCCTGGATCACCGACGACCAGGAAGCCAACCGGCGCTTCTACGAGGACGTGATCGGGCTTCCCCTGGTGGCCACGTGGACCGAGCGCGAGAAGATGGCAGGCGTGGAGCGCGCCTACAGTCACGCCCTCTACGGCCTGGCCGACGGCAGCGCGCTCGCCTTCTTCCAGTTCGCCGACCCCCGGGACCAGGAGGAATTCAGGACCGGCATCAACACAACTCCCCTGCGCCACATAGCCTTCAAGGTCGAGGCCGACACCCAGCAAGCCATCCGCGAGCGCATCGACGCGGCCGGCCTCCCGGAGGCGAACCCCCACCTGATCGACCACGGCTTCTGCGTCTCGCTGTACATCACGGACCCCAACGGGCTGATCCTGGAGTTCGCCGTTGACCACCCCGACGTGGCGAGGATCGACGCCGAGCAGCGCGTCACCGCACACGCCGACCTCGCTCGCTGGCTCGCCGGTGACCACACCAGTAACAACCGCTGGCGCTGACAGTTCCAGCGGGAATTCAGCGCTGACGGACCGAGTGCGCCTGAGCTCGGATATGAGCCGGGTACCACTTCGTGAATTTGACGGCCAGGACAAGCAGGATCACGGGTATGACCCAGTTGAACCAGTCCCCCATGCCCTCGGTGTGAAGGGCCACGAGGCCCAGGACCGCGGTGGCCACGAACACCGCGGTCCACACCGCTGTGATGATGCGGTTGGCCCGTCGGAAGCCCGGTGTGTTCCAGAACTCTCGTGGAGCGGACTCGCGCGCGTACTGCTCGGTGAACGGAACCGTCACCAGGGAAACCAGTGCGATCAAGGCCAGAACGCCGCTGGACAGTACCTGGGAATAGGTCTCCAGCCAGATGAGGTCGTGCCGGTCCAGGAAGCAACCGAGCAGGGCGATGACGCCGAAGAACAGAATGCCGGCCGCGTCGAGCAGCTTGACCTTCCGGTGCTGGAAGTCGGGAAGACTGAACACGACGGCCGCGACGAAGGCGGCGAACGCGCCGAGCTTCCAGGTACTGGGTCCCGCGATGACATCGAAGATGATCCACGGCGCGAAGCTCAGGACAACACCTCTGCCTCGCAGGGCGGACGGCAGTGTCCTGTCCGATGTATCCGAGCGTTCTCGCGTATCGGCCATGGAGTGCTCCCAGAGCCAGAGATGCAGAGGCTCTTACCATGCTGCGGCTTTGCGCGCACCTACGCACCTTTTACCGAACCACGTCCACTTGCACAGGCGGCCTGTTGCTCTTCGGATCCCTGCGCCGGGTTCCGACAATGCGCTGATCCTCCCTTTCGCCCGAACGAGGGACGCTAGCCGCGGTCAGAACGGGTAGCAGCGGGACATGAACGCGGCAGAGGTGTGGAGGCACCTTCTCCTGTGGAGGGGTCAGTGCAGCCGGATCAACAGGCGGGCCCAGATGAGGCCGTCCGGCAGAAGTATGACGGTGAGCGATGTGGCGATGCGTTCGACGATCATCCAGCCCCAGCCCGACGACATTCCCCATCCGAACGCTCCCGCATGCGCGTCGCGGCAGACGATCTGCATATCGAGTGCGCCTCGGTCGAGGGTGACCCGGCAGTCGGCGATCGCGGAGCTGAACTGCTGTGCGTGCGCGACGAGTTCGGAGGTGCACAGCAGTGCGTCGCACCAGACTTCTGCGCTGATGACAGAGCGGGAGTCCTCGATCGTCATCAGGCGTGCGGCACCCTCGCGGGCCTCCCGGGGACTCGACGGGACACCGCTCCAACCGTTCACGGTCCGTACCACGGACATGGCGCCCTCCCCGGTGGGATGCTCACACTTTTCCGCTGCCCCGCCCACGGCCTCCGACGCCACCCACTAGCGCTCATCACACGAACGAGTGAACCCAGCTCTCTCCGCATCGCCGAACCGAAGGCACGACAGCACGAAGGCACACCAGGTGACTACACCTCACAACATCCCGTTGGAGCCTCCTCATCCGTCGCGGGCGGCGCCAACACCATGCGTCAACCGACGCGTTCACGAAGACGGCTCGGCCGAGCTGACGGTCGTGGGAGAGATCGAGTGGACCACCACCGGCCCTCTCACCAGCGCGCTCCTCGATGGCGCCGACCACACGACCGTGACCCTGGATCTGCGCGACCTGGTCTGGGCCGACTCCTCACTCCTCCACGTGCTCATGAATGCCCAGCGTCACCTGCGCCACCGCAACACCGCGCTCATCCTGCGCGGCCCGTTGCAACCCGTCCTCGAACGCCTCTTCACCATCACCGGCACGCACAGCTACTTCACCTTCCACAACGTCACGCCGGAAGACTGAGTCGCCGCGGACGGGATGCGGCGCTCTCGACGAGCCGGCGCGGCCTGCCCGCACCGCAGCCGAGCGGAGGCTCAGGTCGTCGTGTCACGTCCTCCGGGGCGGCTCGACTGCCCGGTGTCCGCGATCGACGAGGCCGTCGTGCTGTTCGAGTGGAAGAAAGCAGTGCCGTCGGGAGGTGTGGACTCGAAATATTCCAGCGTCCCGGTGATGTCGAGAAGCCTGTCCAGATTCGGGGGACGGTCGTTCAGATGCAGGCGGGTCCCGGCTGCCGTGGTGTGCCGGTGGATCATCAGGAGGACGGACAGACCCATGGAGTCCACGGTCCCGATCTCCTGGAAGTGCAGGTGTACGTCCTTGAGGTCCGGGCGGGCGCCCAGTTGGGCGGTTACCTCGTCGAGGAGGACGTCGGCCGTCTGGTAGTCGAGATCTCCGATGATCTCTATGCGGACCGTGTTCTCGGCGTCGATGGTGACCAGGCGAAGGCCGGGAGGCAGGGTTGTCATGCGGGCGTTCCGTTGGCAGTGGAGTGGTCGGTGGTGAGGGCGTCGACGCCCCGCTGAAGGATGCGAACTGCCCGCGGGAAGTCCCTGAGTTCACGGGCGAGGAGGTTGAGGGCCGGCGGGAGGGACTGGGCGGGTACTCCTCGCGCGGTGAGGATGCGGGCCGTCCAGGTGATGAACCAGGAGAAGAGTGCTTCGTCGTCGAGGTAGAGGGCAGTGGCGAGGAACTCGACGATGTGCGCGAGGTCTTCCGCCGTGCGCTCCCGCTGCATGTCGTCGTAGGCGCGCATCGCGGGGAACTCGTCCGCCAGGGCACCGAACACCGCTCTCACAAGGCCGGCGCTGTTGCGCGCGACCATCGTGTATTCCTGGTCGGCCAGGTGCGGCAGGTCGTCCATCTGCTGGTGGTCGGCCCGAGGGCGCGGCAGCGGTCCTTCGGCGAGCCGGTCGGCAGCCCCGCGGGCGTCGGGCGCCCACGCCTGGGCGCCGAGCAGCCTGGCGTACTGGCCGTCGGGGCCGAACGCGGCTCCGCCGACCAGGACCGGAACTCCGACCGCCTGACAAGCCGTGATCGCCGCGTGTGCGGTGGGCAGCCGGGTCGCGATCGAGCTGGAGAGGGCCACCGCGTCGGCCTTCGTGGTGTGCAGGTGTGCGATGAGGTGCGGGGCGGGGACCTGGGCTCCCAGATAGTCGACCTGCCAGCCCCGCAGTTTCAGTACCTCGGCGACCAGGCGGGCGGGCAGCGCATGCCATTCGCCGTCCACGCACGCCACCGTGATGCGTCCCCGGCTGGGGGCGGTGCGCGCTGCCGGGTGCAGTGCGAGGGCTACGACGGCGCGTTCGTTGATGGAGGTCGCGGCGTGTTCCTGCGCGACGGTGATGCGGTTGGCGGCCCATTCCTCACCGACTCTGCCCTGGACCGCGGCGATGACGTCCAGCAGAACGGACTCCGGGTCGATGCCGCGGTCGAGGGCGTGCAGAACGATCTCGGTGGCCGAGTACTCGTCTCCGTCGGCCACGGCGCTCCACACTCGCTCCGCCAGTTCCGGCAGGTGAGCCCCGTCCGGCAGACGGGGCGGAGTGCTCGTGCTCATGCGGTGTACCTGCCCCGGGTGTGGCCGTTCACCGCGCTCAGGTGGTGGGTGCGCGGGGCGGAGATCGCGACGACGGCCATGTCGTCGTGACGGCGCCCGGCGAGCCACTGGGAGGCCAGCATCTGGACGTGCTCCACGATGCCCTCGGCCGGCATCCCCACGCATCCGGCCAGGGCCCGCTTGAGGCGTTCCTCACCGAACTGGCTGTCGCCCAGTGGACCGCCCCGGGCTTCGGTGATTCCGTCGGTGTAGAGGACGCAGGACTCTCCAGGTGCGAGCGTGACGGTCGCGGTGCTGGAGCGGACGTCCGGCAAGGCTCCCACCAGAGTGCCGTGGGTGTCGGCCGCCTCGACGGTGCCGTTCGCGCGGATGATCACCGGAGTCGGATGGCCCGCACTGGTCAGCCGCACGAGCACCTCGTTGCCCTCGCGGACGGCGGACGCCAGGACCAGCGTGGCGAACCGGGTGTGGTGAGAGCTCAGCAGGGCGGTGTTCAGAAGGCTCAGCATCCGCTGGTGGTCGTCGGCCAGGGGCAGCAGTGCGTGCAGGGTGTTGCGGATCTTGCCCGTGAGGACGGCGGCCTCCAGGCCCTTTCCGCACACATCGCCCAGCGTCACCAGGGACGGCTCGCCCTCGACGGTGGCGGGATGCACGTCGTAGAAGTCGCCGCCGACCCGTTCGTGGTCCGCCGAAGGCCGGTAGCTGCCGGCGAAGTCCACCCCGGAGATCTGATGCAGCGCCGGCGGCAGCAGCTCCCGCATCAGCACCTCGGTGATCTCCGTCTGCTCCGCGTGCAGGCGAGCCGCCGACATCGCCGCTCCGGAGCGGGCCGCGAAGAGCCGGGCGAAGATCTCTTCCTGTTCGGTGAACGCGCCGCTGCCCTCCTTGCGGAGCAGTACCAGCGCACCGGCCGGAACGCCGTGCCCGGGAAGTGGAGTGATCACTATCGCCCCGATGGGGCCGAAGCCTTCGGGAATCATCCATTCGGGCGCCGTCGAAGGATCGATCCAACGGGACGGCACCGGCGGGAATCCGCGCAGAGCCTCTCCGAGACCGGGGACCTCGTCGGGGTCGACTGCCTCCTGCGACGCCGAGGGAGCGCCGCCGCGCAGACAGGTCACCACCGGCAGTCGGCGGCCCCGGACCGGTGCGATGGCCAGGGCCGCGTCCGCGAGGTTCTCGGCGGCCATCTGCGCGGTCACGTCCATGCAGCGCCCCAGGTTGAGGGAGGAAAGCAGAATGCTGGACGCCTTCGCGAGGAACGCGGTCCGCTCCCGCTCCATGTGCAGGGCTTCACGGGCGAGCTGACGATCGGTGTCGTCCACCAGCCACCAGGCCACCGTGCCGTCGTCCCGCACGCTGGGGTGAGCCTCGAACCGGCGTTCCGCGATCACACCGGACAGCGGTACGCCCGACTCGTCCGCGGCCTCGTTCGCCGCGCGCGGGCCCGGCAGACGGATCGACCGGTGGGCGGCGCTCAGCCAACGCGGAACCGCGTCAGCCAGACGTGCCCCGGGCCGTGCTGCGGGGAGAAGGGCCTGCGCCGCGTCGTTGCGCTGCACCACGACGCCCGTCGGGTCGGCGACCACCACGGGATAGGGAGCACGGCTCCATGGAAAGCCCGGCTCCGTGTCCGTGGCGGTCTGCGCTTCAGTGGAGACCAAATATCGAGGACCCGCTGGGCGAATCCCTCACCTCACCAACGCGAGAGGAATCATTGTCTTCGGGCAACGATCCCGCATCCGGCATCCTCCTGGCAACCCGCTCCATCCTCTCCCCGCCACCCGCACACATGTGCAGGCGATGTACCCACCCCGAGGTCTGACTCGGTCTGACTCGACGTGTGTCCATCCCCCTGGGAACTCCACGGGGCAGTCAGGGTGCGTCTCCAGGCCCGTCGGTAGGCGCGAGATGGCATGGACAGGCATAGATTCGCCAGCGGGGGCATATTAGGTGGAGACCGTTCGGGCCCTGGCGAGACGGTGGGATCTGAAGGGGATGTACACCAGCACTGTGGGAGAGGCGGCCACATGGACCGCGCGGGATCTTCGCGTGACGATTCTGCGCGTGTGCTCGCCCGCCAAGTGTCCGAGGCCGCCGAGGCTTTGATCGTCACCTGGACCGCCGTCGCACAGGACGCGGTCCCGCGGCTCTCCACCCTTCAGCTGGAAGCTCTGCTGATCGTCCGCCGGTCCCCCGGTATCAACCTCACGGGCCTGGCCGAACGGATCAGTGCCACGCCTCCCGCGGCCAGCAGACTGTGCGACCGGCTGGAAGCGGCGGGCCTCCTCGACCGCCGTCGTACCTCGGCCAATCGTCGGGCGATCGAACTGAGGCTCACTTCGCACGGCCTGCGGATGCTGGACACGTTGTCCGAGCGTCGTATCGACGCGATCGGCCGGGTTCTTGGAGAGGTGCCCGCAGACCAGGGCGAGGCACTCCTGGCGGGCCTTCGCGCCTTCGCCGAGGCGGTCGAGACCGCGAACGCGGCCTCCGAGGCATAGACGCCCGGAAGGCCACGATCGAATGTGGTCGCGACAGCCGTTCCGGTCGATCAGTTTGCGGTCGGCTGCCGGCCTCTCCAGTCCAGACAGACGACCGTCGCGTCGGCAGGGAGTTCCGCGCCTCCGTGGTACTGCGTCAGTCCGTCCACCACGGCGCGGGCCGTTTCGTGCGTCGACGCGCTGCGGGACGCGGCAATGGTCTCGCGCAGTGCCAGCTCGCCGAAGGAGCTTCCTTCCGTGTTCTGGGACGTATGGACGCCGCTGCTCACGATGACCAGGCGGTCGCCCGCCTCCAGGGCGAACTCTTCCTCGTGGTACTCGGTGTCCTCGAACATGCCGAGCGGCAATTGGTCAGCCAGCTCGATCCGTCGCACGGTGCCCTGGCGGTGGCACAGCAGCTGCGGGGACCCCGCGTCCACGGCCCGGGCCCGCCCGGTGGCCAAGTCGATGCGCAGGAGCAGGCTGGGCGCCGACAGTCGGCCACCGTATTCGCCATAGACGGCCTGGTCCGCGAGGTAGGCCTGGTCCTCCAGTGAGATGCCGGCGCGGCGGGCGTTGCGCAGGGCGTTGACGGCCAGGTTGGTCAGGAGGGCGGCCTGGATGCCGTGGCCCTGGCCGTCGGTCACGGTGACGGTGAGCGCGTCGTCCGTGACGCTCCAGTCGAAGTTGTCGCCGCCGATGGTGTAAGCGGGCTGGAGGTGGGCTCCGAGGGTGAACTCGTCGGTTTCGAAGCCTCGTCCGGGCAGGAGCTGCCACTGCATCTCCGCTGCGAGGGTCAGCCGCCGCTGGCGGCGGGCCTGGCGGTACAGATCGGTGTCGCGGTCCGCCACGAGCAGGTTGTGTCCCAGCGCCGTGGCGAAGGCCGCGAGGTCCAGGACACCCGAGGGGCCGCGGACGGCCTGCTCGGGAAGGTCGACGGAGAGCACTCCGAGCCGGTCGCCCCGCACGGTGATCGGCAGGTGGGTCCGGACGGCACCGGGCTCGTCGGTGACTTCCACCACCGGCGCCTGCGCGGTGAAGGCGCGGCCTTCCGCGCTGCCGTTGCGGACGTCGATCGCATCGCCTGTGTGGGGCAGCCGTGTCACGGGGCGCAACTCGCTCAGACCGTAGTCCGCCAGCAGCAGCGTCACGTGACGGGCCTTGACGTGCTCGGCGAGCAGCGCGTCGGCCGTGGACGGCAGTGCCGTCGGAGGTGCCAGCCTGAGGGAGCTTTCCGCGAGGGTCAGCCAGCCTGTCGAGTGCCTGTCCACGTCCTTCTTCCCTCACTGCGTGCGCGAGTCCGCTTCGAAGCTTCACCACCTCGTCGCGCGTTCTCCCCGTGACGCTCGCATTCTTCCGCACTCCGCACGGGTGTGCACGGTCGTCAGGAATCTCATTGCGCTGCCGACGACCCGGTGCCCGAACGGCAGCGCCGATCTCCCACACTACTGCCGCGGCCGGGCACGCCGGTCATCACGATGTTGTGGGCTCCGGGTGGGGAATGCGTATGGCCAGGGCCAGGGTGTCATCGGGATGCAGCACCACGGTCCGCATGTCGGCGGCGATCGCGCTGGGGATGTCCGTCAGGGGTTCGGCCGCGTGCCGGCGGGCCGACTCGACGAGCCGAATCTCACCTTCGATGGGATTCCGGCGGCTTTCGGTCAGACCGTCGGTGTACAGCACGAGCAGGTCGCCGGGGTCGAGGTGGGCCTGCCGCACCAGCTGGCTGCCCGGCAGCGGGAAACCGACACCTCGGCCGGCGACCTCCAGATAGCAGGCGTCGCCTTCCGCTGGGAGCAGCAGCGCGGGCGGGTGGCTTCCGTTCGCGAGCTGCACATCGCCGGTGGCCGGGTCGATGCGGGCCAGGAGGACGGTGGCCATCAGCCCCGGGGCGAGCGGCATGAGCAGCTCGTGGGCGCGGGCCACGATGGAATCCAGGGGATGGCCTTCGAGGGCGAGAGTGCGTACCGCGTGGGTGACGTCGAGGGCACTGCGAGTACTGCGTACCCCGTGGCCCAGGGCGTCGACGACGGTGATGTGGAGGGTGCCGTCGGGCAGGAGGAACCAGTCGTAGAGGTCTCCCCCAGTGGGAGCGAGCGGGTCGGCGGGCTCGTAGTGAACGGCGAGTTCGAGACCCTCGACGTGCAGCGGGGCGGGCCGCAGCGCGTCTTCGAGCTCTTGGAGCATGGCGCCGTGCGCTCGGCGCAACCGCTCGTCCCGTTCTTCGAGCTGCACATAGAGGGCCAGTACGCCGCCGTTGGTTTCGGCCAGTTCCTCCTCAAGGAGCTGCTGCTGGGCCGCCAGAGCATCGGCACGGGCGAGGGCGGCCCGGAGCTCCTCCTCCACCGCTTCGGCCTCGCTCGGGGGCGGGGCGTCCGGACGGTAGTGACCGCTGGTCGGGGCCGGGTCGGCCTCGGTCAGCGGCAGGTGCCAGGACACCGAGGCGGCCGACGGCGCCGGAGCGGCGGGCAGGAGCAGGTCGGTGACGGGAAGGGGCCCCTCGGCCTCCGGCGCGGTCAAGGTGGCGACCAGGATCCGCGTACTGGTGTCCGGATCCTTCTGGACCTCAAGACTGAGGTCCACAGGTCGGCCTGCGGCGAATTCGCCGGCAGCCAGGTCACAGACGGCCAGGACGAGGCGTGAGCGCTGGCCGGCGGGCACTCCGTGATGCCGGGCGGAACGGCGGACGGCTTCGCGGAGGGCGGGCAGGGCGCGGAAGGTGCCCCTCATGCGCTGCTCCGCTGCGCTCGCCGCAACGGGGTGCGGCCGGCCGGTCCGGGCCTGCTCAAGGCGCGGCACGCAGGCTCTCCCCCGGGCCGCTCGACCGCCGTCCCAGCACTTCCCCGCCACGCCTTCGGCACTTGCCGGCGCGCCGCGGCCCTGCTGACACTCACCTGGATCCCCTTCGCTGACCTGCGTGCGGCGCCTTCGGGCACGGGCTTACCGCTCTTACCGCCCCCCACCGTAACTGTTGTCGCATAGCAAATATACTCATGGGCCAACTACGCGCCGCCGATCGAGCTGCCCACGGCCGACCGTCCACCGCTCCGGCCGGCGAGCGTCGTCGCCTTGCAGCGCCAAGGCGCCCACCCGAAGAGCCGGACGGCCGGGCGATCCCGGCGTTTCGCTACCGGGCAGGGCCACGCGCACCGCCTCGACCGGCCGACCCGCGCGCCGCGATCTCCCATCGGTGACGACCCGTCAATTGGCCATCCACAACGGGCTCTTGAGGGATGGCACACCCGGAGCGGCGACAAGCCGCAGTGGCGGCTTCGCCGTTCGTTCGCCGCGCGTACCCCGCAGCTGTCGCGCCGAGGAGGCGAACGGGGCAGGTCGGTGCGAAGGGATCGCCACGATCGCGACGACCCCGCATTTTCGGAGAGAAACACTTGTCGTTTGACAACTATGGCGTGTGGTCGCACTCTAGACCCGGCTCACGGTCGACGTGCGCACTGGACATTCTCACTGGAGGACAGACGACGGTGAACCTGTTGGCGCACCGGCCGCGAAACGGGATCAAGCGGAACCCGCCGCCTCCTCACGGACAGTACCGGCGACGCCCTGGTCGCGAAGCAACGCTGTCCGGAAGCATGCGAGACCCTGCGCGAAAGCGGCCTGTTCGGGCGGCGTCATAGAGGCGACCACCTGAGCCAGTGACTCCTCGCGTCGCGTCCTCAACTCCTTGAGGTAGCGCACTCCCTTGTTCGACAGGCGGAGCTCCACTTCTCGCCTGCTGGCCGAACTGGGAGTCCTCTCAATGAAGTCGAGCGCGTGCAGACGGTCGCACATGCGGCTTACCGATGACGCGGTTGAGCCCAGCTCCTCGCCCAGCGAGCGCTGGTTGATGCCGTCCTTACCCGCAAGGACGTACAGCACCCGCAGTTGAGATATCGAAACAGGAGCGGTCGGCGCCAGCTCTCTGCTCTGGCCCCACAGGACCTCAAGCACCTCGATGGCCTCCCGGGCTGCCAACGCAGCCGCCTGCTGGTCGGCTTCGGAGCCCGCTCCTCCAACTGTCACGGTTTTCAGCCGTCTTGGCAGTCGCTGAGCCACAACAAAGACCCTCCCGCTCCTCTGCTTTCATCTTCCCGAACAGGTGGTATTCGAACAGTGGACAGATTCACGGCTACGGAACGCGCGTTGCGCCAAGCGGCGCCGCACGCCTTGCTCCAAGCGGTACAAGGCGCTCTCACAGCGCATTACGGAGCCGCTTCCGTGGACCTGCTCATGGCCGACTACGCGATGACCCTACTGCAACCGGTCAGCAAGCCTCCCTACACCGCTGAGCCGATTCCTGTCCACAACAGTTCACCGGGGCGGGCATTCGGCGCGCAGCAGCCGTTTGCCGTGGCGGACGACAGGACCGGCCGGCTGACCGTCCATCTGCCCGTCAGTGTCCGCGGCGACCGCATCGGTGTCCTCTCCGTGGCCCTGCCGCAACAGACGTACGACGCCGCACTGGAGCGCGAACTGCGGGACATCGCCGAAGTGTTGGGTCACGAGATCGTCGTGGGCGAGCGGGACACCGACGTCTACCTGCGGACGCGACGAACCAATCGTCTGACCCTGGCCGCCGAGATGCAATGGCAGCTGTTGCCCGGCCGGTCCTGCTCCCGACCGGAGTACGACCTCGGGGCCCAGCTGGAGCCGGCTTATGCCGTCTGCGGCGACAACTTCGACTGGTCGACGTCCGACGACCACCTCACCCTCGTGGTCGCCAACGGCATGGGAGAGGGGATCGAGGCCGCCCTGCTGACCAACCTTGCCGTCAACGCGCTGCGCAACGCGCGCCGGGCCGGGCTGTCCCTGTCGGACCAGGCGTGCCTGGCCGACCAGGCCGTTTACGGCCACTACCAGGGCGACGCCTACCTCTCCACGCTGCTGCTCCGATTCGACCTCGACACGGGTCGGACGCAGATCGTGGATGCCGGCTCCCCTCGGATGTGGCGCCTGCGTCAGGGGAGGGCCGAGCAGATTCAGCTCGACGCCCAAATGCCACTCGGCATGTTCGAGGACACCCCCTATACCAGCGAGTTCCTTGACATGCAGCCTGGAGACCGCCTGGTCTTCGTCAGTGACGGCGTCAACAAGATGCCCTCCCCCGCCGGCGAGCGCCAGGGCGTGAAGGCCCTAGTGCGGGCCCTCACCAACACCCGTCTCCTGCCCGCCTCCCAGGTCCCCCATGCCCTGCTGCGAGAGCTCGCGGGACACCGCGGCCCCATCGAAGCGGACGACGACGCCATGGTCGTCTGCCTCGACTGGCACGGGCGCCAGGCAGACTAGCGACAGCCCCCACGAATTCCCCACCGGACCAAGGGGGTTGACGTGTGTTTCTCGCGGCCCGCTCCGCAAAGGTGTTCCCGTCGCGGGAGTCCCGGGCAGGCCGCGGCTCGCCTGCATGGCGCCCCTCGACCGTGCGGCCATGACGCACGGTCAAGATCCGTCCCGATGCACGGCTCAGGTGGCAAGGGAATCCTGGCCCGGTGCACCAAGGCGCGGCCCCAGTCGATCGTGATGGGCGCCGAGTTCGTGGATCTGCACTCGAAGAAGCAGGTCGCCCACATCCGCTCGATGCGCCTCGGCCTCCCTTCGCAGCTCCGCGCAAACGGAACAGTCCTGATCACTCAGCACGTGGTCTCCACCCTTCCAACTCGGCTACACACCCATCCAGTTGCCCGCCGCGAGCCCGCTTCGGCGCGCCTCTCGCCGCGTTCCCCCGAAATGAGGATTTTTGCGGGGCGACGCGACCTGACCGAATCGACCCCGGTGTATCGGCGCCACTTCCGTCCGCCCACGTCCGCGGGGACACGGGGAGCCGTCGCGGTCGGCACGAACACGCGCGCCACTCGGCCGCGTACGCGCGAACGAGAGCGGGGCCGGGTTGTCAGCAGCCACCCCGGTGCGGGATGGTTGCCGAAAGGCAACATTCCCGTCGAGTTGATGAGGTGAGGGATTCGCACAGCGGGTCCTCGATCTTTGGCTTCCACCCGAGCACGGACAGGTGTGGTGCCGGCACGGGACTTTCCCTGGGGCAGTGCCCCCTACCCGGTCCTGATCGCTGACACGTACGGCATTCTCGTGGAGCGCAACCAAGTTGCCGCCGCACTGCTGCCCCTGGCGGTCCCGGGGGCGCTCCTGCGGGACACGGTCCCGAGCTGGCTCGCGTCCGCCCATCACGCAATGCCACTCCCCGGACCACGCACGGAAGAAGCGGACTCAAGAACTGCGCGGACGCTCACGGGCACCATCGACGGCCGCCGTTTCGAAGCCCACCCGACCGTGCGCGACGACGGCACGGTGGCCTGGTGGCTGGTGGACGACACCGACCACCAACTGGCCCACGAGGCACTGGAGATGGAGCGGGAGCGCACCGCGTTCCTCGCCGAGGCGTCCAACACGCTGCTCTCCTCACTGAACCTGGGGCGCTGCATGGATGTGACGGCGCAACTGGCCGCTGAAAGCCTCGCGGACGCCGCCGTGGCCATCGCACCCTCGCGGGGCCGTCGACTGCCGGTGGTGCGATGCGTGCGCGGCGGCTCTCCCGTACCGGCCCAGGAGACGGTGGATCCGGACGCCGTGCCGGGTCTCGGGGAGGCGCTGCGTGGGTTTCCGCCGATCCCCTCCCGGTGGATCGATCCGGCCGCGGCTCCCGCCTGGATGGTGCCCGAGGGCTTCGGGCCGGTCAATTCGGTAGTGATCACCCCGCTGCCCGGACACGGCGTCCCGGCCGGGGCGTTGGTCCTGCTGCGCAGGGCGGAGACGGCTGCCTTCAGCGAGGACGAAGAGGTCTTCGCCAGGCTCTTCGCCGCCCGCGCCGGCGCCGCGATGTCGGCGGCCCGTCTGTATGCGGAGCAGTCCGCGATCACCGACGTGCTCACACAGGAGCTGCTGCCGCCGGTCCTGCACCGGATTTCCGGAGTCGACTTCGCGGGGCGCTACCGGCCTTCCGCCGACGACGAGCGGATCGGCGGCGACTTCTACGACGTCCATCCCGCCGCGGTGGAGGGCGAGGCCTCTTTGGTGACGCTCGGAGACGTGTGCGGCAAAGGTCTGGAGGCCGCTGTCCTCACGGGCAAGATCCGCAACACCCTGCACGCACTGCTGCCTCTGGCGGACGACCACCAGCGCATGCTGGACCTCCTCAACACCGCGCTGCTGAACTCCCATCACACTCGCTACGCGACCCTGCTCCTGGCCTCGGCGATCCGCCGGGGCGGCACCGTGGACGTGAAGGTGACCAGCGCGGGTCATCCGCCCCCGCTGATCGTCCGCACCGGCGGCACGGTGGAGGTCGCGGACACGCGCGGCACCCTGGTGGGGGCCATGCCCCGCATCAATTCCCGCACAGCCACGGTCACCCTCGCTCCGGGTGAATCCTGCGTTCTGTACACGGACGGAATCACCGAGGCCAAGGGGGGCCCGATGGGCGACACCCTGTTCGGTGAGGAACGCCTCACGCAGGCCCTGTCCCGATGCGCGGGAATGCCCGCCGAGGGCATCTGCGAACACGTGCAGATGCTGGCCTCCCAATGGCTGGGAAACCGACGCCACGACGACATGGCCGTCGTCGTGATCTCCGCACCGCGCTCACATCACCTCAGTGCCGTGGACGGCCGCACGCGCGGCAGATTCACCGGCTGAGCATCGGCACTGCGCACCGTCCGTCCAGCCCCCGGCCGCCCGGCTCGGCCACCTCAGGCACCAGCCGGTTGCGGACGAACCGGCAGATATCGCGAGTTCGGAGGGCGGACGGGCCGTTCAGAGCGGCTTGAGGGGGAAGAGGGCGGTGACGCGCTTGCCCGCGTCGGACGTGGTGGTGTGCAGGTCCGAGCAGAGCATGGCCACCAGGTGGAGTCCGTGGCCTCGCGGCCGGGTGGTGTCGCGCGGCTGTTGCCGGGGCTCCCGGCGAGAGCTGTCGCGCACGCGGATCCGCAGCTGCTCGGCACCGACGGTGAGTTCCAGTTCGAGCCCACCGGGACCTGGCGCATGGCGCATGGCGTTGGTGACCAGTTCACTGACCACGAGCTGGGCGTCCTGGCTCGTCTGCGTGTGGGGCGGGTGCCCGGCGCGAGCGAGCAGGGCTCGTACTGCTCTGCGCGCGTGGGCGATGGGGAGGCCGTCTGCGCCCCAGCTGATGCTGTCCCTGAGGGAACCATCGAAGTCGTATACGGGCGGGAGGGCCATGAGGCTGTTCCTGGGCTGTAGTCCCTGACGTGTGATCATGTGGTCTCTCTGGCGTGACGAATGCCTACCCCGTATCCGCCGGGATATATGAGGTATCGGTTTCAGCCGGCCTGTGTGGGGCCGTTTTCGACGATGGTGAAGTGTTCCAGAACTCCGCTGAGGGACAGCAGCCGATGCACGCCGGGCGGAAGCGGGCCGAGCAGCACCATCGGCCGTCCTGCGGCCCGGTGCCGGCTCCGCGCCTCCAGCAGAGCGTTGAGCAGCATGCTGTCGGCGAAGCGCACCGCGGACAGATCCACCGCGGTGAGGGTCGGCCCTGTCTCGTGGGCCGCTTCCCACACCGCGGCGAAATCGTCGGCGTCGTCGGCGTCCGTGTCACCGCTCACGGTGATCAGCAGTGTCTCGTCCAGTCTGGTGACGAGCACCTTCGGACCGTCGGGAAAACCATGCATGGCGGCATTTTTGCACGCTCACGCACGTGCCACTCCATGCGGTATCGGGTCACGCCGATCTTCGCGGTAGTGGCAGCCCGGCGTCAGCTGTAGGAGATTCCGTCGAGCACGGCTGTCACGGTCTTGCCCCTCGCGCCGGTTTCGACAGAGACCGAGCGGGCGAGGTTCTCCACCATCAGCCAACCGAAACCGCCGGGCACCGAAGGATCCCGTGGAATCCGCGTGGGCTGTGACGTACTGCGGTCGGCGACCTGGAGGACCAGTGCGTCGTCGCGTACCCAGGCGCTGAAGCGGGTGATCCCGCCACCGTGGCGCAGGGCATTGGCCACCAGTTCG
Source organism: Streptomyces sp. CB01201 (assembly GCF_002803085.1). GTDB lineage: Bacteria > Actinomycetota > Actinomycetes > Streptomycetales > Streptomycetaceae > Streptomyces > Streptomyces hundungensis. Next base: position 176,138 of record NZ_NNBJ01000009.1, read on the forward strand.
CTGGCCACCAGCAGCACGTCCTCGTACAGGCGCCGGGCCTGGTGGCGAGGAAGGGTGTCGCACAGCGGCAGAACCGCTGCCCCCGCCTCTGTCCGCGCCTGGGCGCAGGTGAAGTCCGGCGGCGAGGAGGCTACATCATCCGGTGACGGACTCTCGTGGACCGACATGGCGCACCCCCTTTTCCGTGTTATGCGTCTTTTATGTCTCGCGTCTCGTCTGCCCGACGCCTTCGGCACCATGCGTTCGCACATCTTCGCGCACGGGCCCCCGCTTCCGTCAGCCGCCCTCGTGTGCGTCCGCGCACACTTCTTCAGCAAGTTCCCGGCGCGAACGTGTGGGCGCTCAGGGCAGCAGCTGTTTGGTCTGGGGATCGAAGCAGACGAGGTCATGGGCCCGCGCGAGACCAGCGACGTACTCGACCGCCTCGGCCCTTCCGGGGCCGCTGATGGCGATCAGCAGGAGCGGGCCGCTGGCCTGCGAGGTCACAGCCGTGCGCTCCTCGTCCGTCTCCGAAGGCCAGCGCGAGGCGAGGGCCTCCTTGATCTTCAGGACGAGTGCGGTCGCGGTCTGCCTCGGACCCGACAGATAGAGATCCCGGAGCTCGTCGTACGCCGCGCGGGCCTCGCTCGTGTCCTGAAGCGAGTTCGAGTCCCACAGCGCCAAGTGATAGGTCATACCCCAGATTCGCACCTCGCCGCGTTGCCCGCGCCGGATGTGCGGTTCTGTGACGCAGCGCCTTTCAGCGGGAACGGCCCACCCACGGCCGGGGCCGGACGGCAGAGAGTCCCGCCACCGGGGCGGGACAGTCCGTGGAGCGGCAGTGTTCGGGGTCAGCTGGCCGGAATCGGTCCGGTCACCTTCTCCAAGCGGAGCAGATCGTGCGGGTTGAGGCCGGACAGCTCGCAGATCGCCTCCACGGAGCCTCCGCGGCGAAGGGCTGCCACTGCTTCGAGTTCGGTATCGGCCCGAGCGGCGTCGAGCGCCTCCTGGGCGTCACGCAGGCGGTTGGAGGCCAGTTCGAGCGAGACGAGTTCCATGCCCCCGAGGATCCCATGCCGGCCGGCATCGACGGCAACGGACAGGCCCAGTGCCTCATCGGCGCGCAGCAGTTCGACGGGGCGGGCGGCAGGAGAGCCGTGCCGGGTTCAGTCCAGCGACATCCTCCTCTGCTCTTCCCCGGGCCGTCTCTCCGATGTGCCGGCCGTGGGGATTCTCAGCATCTTGGTCACCGATCCGTCGTCACCGACCACGTCGCGGACGTACCGGAAGCCCAGCCGCTCGCACATCGCGAGGCTCGCGGCGTTGTCCGCACCGACCATGCCCCAGGCCTCGGTCAGGCCGAGATCGTCGGCCGCGTGTCTCAGCAGTCCCCCGACCACCTCTCCGCCCAGGCCTCGGCCCCAGTACGCGGGGAGGAGGGCGGCCACCAATTCGTGGCCGGGTACGTTGCCGGTCTTCTTGACTTCGGCGTGACCGACGTACACGCCGTCCTGCCACAGACCCCAGACGTCGAAGCGACGCCCTGGATACACCTCGGTGAGGATCGCCGTGAACAGTGCGCGGAGTTCGGGTTCCGGCACGAGGTCCTGGCCCATCCAGCGGCACACCTCCTCGTCGCGCAGCAGGGACACGAAGTGCTCCTCGTCCTCGGGCCGGTAGGGGAGGAAGTGCAGGCGGTCGGTGTGGAATTCGGGGGTCATGGCGGGTTCCTCGGTGTCGGCGCTGCGGGGAAGGCGGGGGCCCGGCCACTGTGGTGGCGCGGCCGGGGTTGCTCGTGCTGTGCGCAGGCGCGGGGCGCCGGACCGGTCGGGCCGGTCCGGCGCTGCCCGCCGGCCGGGCCTCAGGCTCCGGTGTTCTCCATGCGTTCGCGCAGGCTGCGGGGACGCATGTCCGTCCAGACCTCGTCGACGTACGAGGTGCACTCGGACTCGGTCCCCTCCTTGCCGACGGGCTGCCAGCCGGCGGGGACCTCGATGTCGACCGGCCAGAGGGAGTACTGCTCTTCGTCGTTGCGCAGCACCTGGTAGCGGGTGTTCTCGTCCATGATTCGATCCTTCGTGAAGGGTGGGTGACCGGTCGGGCCGGCCGGGAGGGTCGAGGTGTTGGCCGGGGTCGGGGCACGCGGGTGCCGGGGGCTGCGGTCCCGGGGCCGCCGTTGGGGCCCTCGGCGCCGAAGAGGTTCGGTCACTGGCCGCCTCTGGCATGACGGGCGATGTGACGCAGGGCCTCGGCGAATTCCTCGGCCACGCGGCTCACTGTCGCCGTGTCGTGCAGGTCCGGGCGGTGGTGCCAGGTGAAGGCGAGACGGCCGTGCTCGACGGAACCGACGATCTCCAGTGCGTGCGAGCCGCCGTCACGGGGGTCGTGGTCCTGGCCGAGGGGGCCGTGCTGCACGCGGACGAGGCCGTTCCCGGTGGCTTCGGGGCGTGCGTCCCACTGGCCCAGGTAGTTGAACACCAGCTGGCTGTGCGCGCCCGCGCCCAGCTGTTCGCGCTGTTCCGGAGTGCCGTACGTGCGCAGCGCTCCGAAGCCGACGCCCTTGCCGGGTACGGCCCGCAGCTGACGTCGTACCGACTTCACCAGGGCCCGCCAGTCGCGATCGGGCCCGAGTCGGCCCGGGTCGTCGACCTGGAGGGCGATGGGGTGGACGCTGGTGAACCAGCCGACGGTGCGGGTCAGGTCGACCCCGTCGATCAGGTCCTCGCGGCCGTGGCCCTCCAGGTCGAGACGGACCCGTTCCTGACCGGCCCAGCGGGCCAGGGCGAGGGCCAGGGCTGCGAGCAGCACGTCGTTGATGCGGGTGCGGTAGGCCGTGGGCGCGGCACGCAGCAGGGTTTCGGTGTCCTCCTCGTCGAGTTCGATGCCGATCACGGCAGCCGGCGCGGTGTGGACGGAGTCGGGCCCGTGGTCGGGCGCTGTTGCCGCCTCCACGATGTCGCGCCAGTGGGGCAGCTCGGCGTCGAGCCCGCCCGCGCGGACGTGTGCGGCGATCTGGCGGGCCCAGTCCCGGAAGCTGGTGCTGCGCTCCCCCAGGTCGACGGGGGCGCCCCGAACCGCCTGCTGGTAGGCCGTTTCCAGGTCGTCGCCGAGGATGCGCCAGGAGACGGCGTCCACGACCAGGTGGTGGGCGATGAGGAGCAGGTGGGCGGGGCGGCCGGGGCCGCCGGTGAACAGTGCCGCTCGCAGGTGCGGGCCGTGGGCGAGGTCGAAGCCGGCGTGCAGTTCGTCGGCGGTCTTCTCCATGACCGCGTCCGCGTCTTCCGGGGACAGTCCGGACAGGTCGTACTGGAGGAGGAAGTCGGGCTCGTCCGGACGGGCGGCGGCGGGCGGCGGGTTGAACTGGTGCCAGCCGTCGGCGTCCCGCGTGAAGCGCATGCGCAGCGCGTCGTGGTGTTCGAGGAGGGCGAGGAGCGCGGCGTTGAGGGCGTTCGGGTCCGGGGTCCCGTCGAGTTCGAGCAGCGCCGATTGGTTGAAGTGGTGGTGGGCGGCGCGGGGTGTGGTGAGGAACCAGTCCTGGATCGGGGTGAGCGGCACCTCACCGGTCGCCGGGCCCTGGGCGGTCTGCTGGGGGGCGGTGCGGACGACCGAGGCCAGCGAACCGAGGGTCTGGTGTGTGAACAGGTCCCGGGTCACCAGATGGAGGCCGTCGCGGCGCAGCCGGGAGACGACCTGCATGCTCAGGATGGAGTCGCCGCCGAGGGCGAAGAAGTTGTCGTCGATGCCGATGTCGGTGACGCCGAGGACATCGGACCAGATGCGGGCGATGCGCCGCTCGGTGTCGGTGCGCGGCGCGCGGTAGGGCCTGCCGGTGCTCAGGGCCGGTCCGGGGACGGGCAGGGCCCGCCGGTCGAGCTTGCCGTTCGGCGTGAGCGGCAGGCGCTCCAGCGGCACGAAGAGCGAGGGCACCATGTGCGGCGGCAGCGTTTCGCCGAGGTGCTCGCGCAGGTCGTCGACGGGGAGCGGGGCGGGGCCGCCGGCCTGGTCGGCCGCCGGCCGGGCCGGCACGACGTAGGCGACGAGCCGGGCCGGGCCCGAGGTCGGCGCGGGCTGCCCGTCGTCGGTCGCGGGGCGGGACGCGTCGGTGCGGACGACGACCACGGCGTCCCGGACCAGGGGGCTTCGGCGCAGCGCGCTCTCTATCTCTCCCGGTTCGATGCGGAAGCCGCGCAGCTTGACCTGGTCGTCTACGCGTCCCGCGTAGACGAGTTCGCCGTCCGCGCCCCAGCGGGCCAGGTCCCCGGTGCGGTACATCCGCTCCCCCGGCAGCCCGAACGGGTCCGGGAGGAACCGCTGGGCGGTCAGGCCGGCACGGCCGAGGTAACCGCGGGCCAGGCCTGGGCCCGCCACGTACAGCTCGCCCGTGACACCGGGCGGGACGGGCCGAAGAGCGGTGTCGAGGACGTACAGGCAGGTGCTGCCCGAGGGGCGGCCGATGGACGGGGTGCCGGCGTCGGGGGCGAGCGGGCCGGTCCAGCTGGCGACGACGGTGGCTTCGGTCGGCCCATAGGAGTTGATCATGCGGCGGCCGGGGGCCCAGGTGGTGACCAGGTGGGCGGGGCATGCCTCGGCGCCGACGATCAGGGTCCGCAGGGCGGAGAGTTCGGCGGCCTTCTCCTCGGGGACGGTGGCGAGGGCGGCCGGGGGGATGAGGGTGTGGCTGATGCGTCGGACGGCCAGCACCTCTGCCAGCCGGTCGCCGACCAGCGGGCCTTCCTCCCCGGTGACCAGGGTGGCGCCGCTGAGCAGCGAGGTGCACAGCTCAAGGACGGAGGCGTCGAAGCTCGGGGAGGCGAACTGGAGCACCCGGTCACCGGGGCCGGCCGCGTAGCGCTCGGCCGCCGCGGCGGCGAAGGACGCGAGTCCCCGGTGGGTCACCACGACACCCTTGGGCGTGCCGGTGGATCCCGAGGTGTAGATGACGTAGGCGGGGTGTCCGGGCCGCAGCGGGTCGGTGCGGTCGGCGTCGGTGGGCGCGGTGTCCGGTCCGTCCGCCGTCAGGACCTCCGCGGGATCCGTCACGACGTGGTGGGCGCCCGCGTCGCGGATCATGAACTCCCGGCGGGCCGCCGGGTAGTCGGGATCGACGGGCAGGAAGGCACCGCCGGCCTTGGCGACGGCGAGCTGGGCCACCACCATGGCGGTCGAGCGGGGCAGGGCGAGGGCGACCACTCGCTCCGGTCCGACGCCGTCGTGGATCAGGCGGTGCGCGAACCGGTTGGCGGCCCGGTCGAGTTCCTCGTAGGTCAGCTCCCGATCGCCGTCGCAGAGCGCGGTCGCGGCGGGCGTGCGGGTCGCCTGCCGCTGGAACAGGTCGGGCAGCGACGACTCCGGTACGGCGGCGCCGCCCCGGCCCAGGGCGAGGAGCTCGCGCTCCTGCTGTCCCGAGGTCAGCGGCAGGGCGCCGAGCGGACGGGCGGGGTCGGTGGCGACCGCGTCGAGGAGGATTCCGAGGTGTGCGGCCAGGCGGTCCGCGGTGGCCGCGTCGAACAGGTCGGTGTTGTAGGAGAGCAGGCCGTGCAGTGCTCCGTCCGGTGCCTCGGCGAATTCGAGGGTGAGGTCGAAGGCGGCCTGATGGGTGTCGGTCTCGACGTCGCTGACGCGGAGGCCCGGGAGGTCGAGGTCGGCGGCGGGGGTGTTCTGCAGGACGACCATGACCTGGAAGAGCGGTGTGCGGCTGGTGTCCCGGACCGGTTGAACCGCGTCCACGATGCGCTCGAAGGGGACGTCCTGGTGCGCGAAGGCGTCGAGGACCGTCTGGCGGACGGTGCCGAGGAAGTCGGTGAACGGTCGCCCGGTGTCGACCTGGGAGCGGAGGACGAGGGTGTTGACGAAGAACCCGACGACGTGCTCGGTCTCGGCGCGGTCGCGTCCGGAGGTCACGGTGCCGACGGCGATGTCGCGCTGTCCGGAGAGCCGCGCCAAGTAGGCCTGTGCGGCGGCCACCAGGGTGGTGAACAGGGTGGTGCCGTTCTCCCTGGCGACCCGGGTCAGCCGTGCGGTCGTGTCGGCGGGCACGACGAGGCGGGTGGTGGCGCCGTTGCTGGTGCGGACGGCGGGGCGGGGCCGGTCGGTGGGCAGGTCCAGTGCTGCCGTGTCGGCCAAGTGGTCGGTCCAGTAGGCGAGTTGGCCGTCGGCTTCGGCGGCTCCCGCAGTGCGTTGCCAGGCCGCGTAATCGACGTACTGGATCGGCAGCGGTGTCAACGGGGCTTCGTGGTGGCCGAGTTGCGCGCGGTAGGAGTGGGCCAGGTCACCGAGGAGGACCGAGGTGGACCAGCCGTCGGTGACGATGTGGTGCATGCCGAGGGCCAGGGCGTGGTCGTCATCGGCGAGCCGGACCAGACTGGTGCGAAGGAGCGGCCCTTGGCGCAGGTCGAAGGGGCGCTCGCGTTCCTTCGTGAGCAGTGCGCGCAGGGCCGGATCCCGTTCCGCCGCGGGCAGCGCGGACAGGTCGTGCAGCGGCAGCGGCACCGAGTGCGGCGGGTGGACGATCTGCACGCCGTGGCCGTCCGCGCTGTCGAAGGTGGTGCGCAGCGACTCGTGGCGGGCGACGAGAGAGCCGACGGCGGCTGCGAGCGCTCCGGTGTCGAGGTGGCCGCGCAGGCGCAGGGCGAGCGCGGTCACGTACTCGCTGCCGCCGGGCGCGAACTCCTCCAGGAACCAGAGGCGTTGCTGGGCGTACGACATCGGGAGCGCCGCGTCGCGGGCGGCCGGGGTGATGGCCGGGCGGGCGTCATGGGACTCCTCGGTGAGGAGCGTGGCGAGTGCGGCCGGGGTGGGGCGGGTGAAGACGTCCCGGGGGGTGAGATCGGTCGCGAAGGCCTCGGAGAGGCGGGCGGCGAGCCGGATGCTGAGGATGGAGTCGCCGCCCAGGGCGAAGAAGTCGTCGTCGACACCGGGCGGTTCCATCCCGAGTACGTGGCCGAAGACCTCGGCCGCGCGGCGCTCGGCCTCGGTGCGGGGCTCGGTGCGCTCCGCGCGCGGGGCGGCCCCGGGTGCGGGCAGGGCGGCGCGGTCGACCTTTCCGTTGGCGCTCAGGGGCAGCGCGTCCAGCGGGACGATGTCGGTGGGCACCAGATAGTCGGGCAGGGTACGGCCGGCGAAGTCCCGCAGGTCCGCCGGATTCCGGCCGGCCGGGCCCACGACGTAGGCGATCAGCCGTTTGGCGCCGGACCGGCCCGTACCGGCGAGCACCGCCACGTCCGCCACCTCGGGGTGTCCGGCGAGGACGGCCTCGACCTCGCCCGGCTCCACCCGGAAGCCGCGGATCTTGACCTGGTCGTCCGCGCGTCCCAGGAACTCCACCGTGCCGTCCGGGCGGCGGCGCGCCAGGTCACCGGTGCGGTACATGCGGGCGCCGGCGGGGCCCTGGGGGTCGGCGAGGAAGCGGGCCGCGGTGTCGCCGGGGCGCCCGAGGTATCCGCGGGCCACGCCCTCGCCGGCGAGATACAGCTCACCGGCACTGCCCGGCGGGACGGGTCGCAGCCGTCCGTCGAGGACGTGGACGCGCATGTCGTCCAGGGGGCGGCCGATCGGGACGGTGTCCGGCACGTCGGACGCGTCGGCCAGCGCGTGGGACGTCGCGAAGGTCGTGGCCTCGGTGGGGCCGTAGCCGTCGACGACGCTCAGCCCGGGGCAGGCGGTGAGGACGCGACGCAGGGCGGCGGCGGGCACCACGTCACCGCCGGTCCACACCTGCCGCAGGCCGGCGAAGCAGTCCGGCGCGTCCTGGGCGAGGAGGCGGAAGAGCCCGGCCGTCAGCCACAGTGCCGTCAGCTCCCCCGCGCCGGCGAGGCGCCGGATCAGGGCGCCGTCGACGGTGCCCTCGGGGGCGACGACCACACGGCCGCCGTTCAGCAGCGGCGCCCACACCTCGAAGGTGGCCGCGTCGAACGCCACCGGGGAGTGCAGCAGCACCCGGTCACTGATGCCGTCGGCGAACCGGCTGTCGGTGGCCAGCGCCGCCACGTCCCGGTGGCGCACCGCCACCGGCTTGGGCCGGCCGGTCGAGCCGGAGGTGAACATGATGTACGCCAGTCGGTCGGGATCGCCGGACGGCAGCGACGCCCCGTCGTCGCCCGTGCGGGCGGCGGCGACATCGGCGGCGGTGAGCTTGGCCGTGACGCCGGCCGCGTCGAGCAGGACCCGGCGGCGCTCCTCGGGAGCGCGGGAGTCGACCGGTACATAGGTTCCGCCGGCCGCGAGGACCGCGAGCTGAGCGACGACCAGATCGGCGGACCGGTCCATCAGCAGCGCGACCCGACCTTCGGGAGCGAGACCGTCGGTCAGCAGGCGTGCCGCCAACTGTGCTGCATATCGAGCAAGTTGACGATATGTCAGCTCATGCTCGCCGTCCTGTACGGCGACGGCTTCCGGGGTTCGCCCGGCCTGCTCGGCGAACAGGTCGACGGGGCTGCGCGGTCGCGTCACGCGCGCCGGGGTGTTCCAGGAGGCCAGCAGCCTCCGGTCGTCGGGGGTGAGCGCGTCCAGGTCCGCGAGGTCGCCGTCCAGGCCCTCGGCGAGGGCGGTGAGCAGGACCGTGAGGCGCTCCACGGCCCGCTCGACGGTCTCCGGGTCGAAGAGGGCGGGGTCGTAGGCCAGGTCGAAACCGAGCCGCTCGGAGAGGTGGGCCCGCAGGCACCACGGGAAGGTGGGCGCGTCATCGGCCCTCACCTCGGCCACCTGGACACCGGTGCGGGCCGTGGCCGCCTCGTCGACGGGGTAGTTCTCGAAGACGACCATGCTGTCGAACAGGGCTTCGCCGGACGGCACTTCGCTGCCCGACTGGATGCGGGGCAGGGCCAGGAAGTCGAAGCGGCGGGCCTCGGTCTGCGCCTCCTGAAGGTCGCGCAGCCAGGGCAGGACCGCCCCACTGGACAGCCGGACCCGGGTGGGCACGGTGTTGATGAACATGCCGATCATGCCCTCCACACCGGGCAGTTCGGCCGGGCGTCCCGAGACGGTGGTGCCGAACACCACGTCGTCGCGGCCGCCGCAGCGGGCCAGGAGCAGCGCCCAGGCGCCCTGGACCAGGGTGTTGACGGTCAGTCCGGCGCGGGCGGCTCCCGCGCCCAGCCGCGCGGTGACGTGTTCGTCCAGTTCGTGCCGGACCAGGGCGGTGGCGCGGGCCCGGTGCGCCTCGTCCGGGGTGCGGTCGTACGGGAGCGGGGTGCGGGTGGTGAACCCGGCGAGGGTGTCGCTCCAGTGGCGCTCGGCGGCCGGCCGGTCCTGTTCGGCGAGCCAGTGCAGGAAGTCCGCGAAGGGGCGCCGCACCGGGAGTTCCGCGTCGGGACCGCCGGTGAGCGCGGCGTAGCGCTCGCACACCTCGGTGAGGAGCTGGCCGGTGCTCCAGCCGTCCAGGGCGATGTGGTGGGTGGACCACAGCAGCAGCACCTCGTCGTCGGGGAGCGCGGCGACGGTGAGCCGGGTGAGCGGCGCGGCGTTCAGGTCCATGCCCGCGGCGCGGTCCTCTTCGAGCAACTGCTCGGTGTGCTCGGCACGTTCGGCTGTGCCGAGCGCGCGCCAGTCGAGGTGGCGTACGGGCAGTTCGGCCCGCCGGTGCACGACCTGGACCGGCTGCGGCAGGCCGCGCCAGTGCACGCTGGTGCGCAGCGCCGGGGTGCGGTCGGCGACGAACTGCCAGGCCGCGGCGAACGCCTGCGGGTCCCCCACTCCGGACAGGCGGACCGCGATCCGGTCGAAGTAGGCGCCATCGGTGTCCACCAGGCCGTGGAACAGCATTCCCGCCTGGAGCGGGGTGAGCGGCAGGACGTCCTCGATGTGCCGGCCGTCGCCGACGAGCCGGTCCAGTGCCTCCTGCGACAGCCCGGCGAGCGGGAAGTCGGAGGGGGTGCGACCGCCTGCGTCGGGGCTCGCGCAGTGCGCCACGATGTCCCGGAGCGCGGCGGCCATCCGCTCGGCCAGGGCACGGACGGTGGCTTCGTCGTGGACGGCCGCCGGGTAGTTCCAGCCCAGTTCGAGCCGTCCCTCCTGGACGATGCCGGTGATGTCGAGGACGTACGGGCGCGGAGCATCCGGGTCGGTGTCGCGGCCGGTCGGCGCCAGGGCGCCAAGCAGGAGGGCGTCGCCGGTGCCGCTGCCCGCGTCCCACTGGCCGTGGTAGTTGAAGCCGACCTGCGGCGCGGGAGCCCCGGCGAGCGGGCTGTCCGGCAGCAGGTGGCGCAGCGCGCCATGGCTCAGGCCGTGCAGCGGGACGGCTCGGAGCTGTTCCTTCACCGAGCGGAGCGTGTCGTGCCATCCGGCACCGGGATCGACCCGCAGCGCGAGCGGGAACTCCGCGGTGAACCAGCCGACCGTGCGCGACAGGTCGACGTCGGCGAAGAGGTCCTCGCGGCCGTGGCCCTCCACGCCGATCAGGACCGTGTCCCGCCCGCACCACTGCGCGAGCGTGTGGCCGAGTGCGCTGAGCAGGATGTCGTTGACCTGGGTGCGGTAGGTCTCGGGGACCTTGCGCAGCAGGGCGTCGGTGGTGTCCGCGTCCAGTGTGACGGTGACGGTGGCCGAGGTGCCGTACGTGTTGGGGCCCGGTCGGCCCGCGGGCAGTTCGGCCGGTGCTTCGGCCGCCTGCCGCCAGTGCTCCAGGTCGGCGGTGAACGCTCCGGTGCGGGTGTGTTCGGCCAGCCGGGCCGCCCAGTGGCCGTAGGCGGTGCCGGCGGACGCGAGGTCCACGGGGCGTCCGGCCGCGGCCTGCTGGTAGGCGGTGGCGAGGTCGGCCGGCAGGATGCGCCAGGAGACGCCGTCGACGGCCAGGTGGTGGACGGTGATCACGAGCTGGCCCGCCAGGTCGGGGCCGCGGTCCAGGAAGAGGAAGCGCGCCACCCGGCCCTCGACGGGGTCGAGTCCCGCCTGCGCGCGGTCGGTGAGGCGGTGCGCCTCCGCCTCGACCGCGGTGTCGTCGAGTCCGGCGAGATCGTGCCGGCTGAACACGGAACCGGGCGCGGCGGGCAGCGCCTCCTGGTGCCAGCCGGACGCGGTGTGCGTGAACCGGGTGCGCAGGGCGCCGTGCCGGGCGACGACGGCCTGGGTGGCCCGGCTGAGCGCCTCGCCGTCCGTGCCCGGCGCCAGCTCGAAGCGCTGGGTCATGGTGAACCGCAGGGGATCGCCGGGGCGCAGACCGTCCAGGTACCAGTGCTGGATCGGGGTGAGCGGGGCGGGGCCGGTGGGGCTGGTGGTGTCTGTCGTCGGAGCCAACTTGCCTGCGCGCAGGGCGAGTTCGGCGACGGTCTGGTGCCGGAAGACGTCCTTGGTGCTGAGGGCGAGTCCGGCGCGGCGGGCGCGCGAGACGATCTGGATGCTGAGGATGGAGTCGCCGCCGAGCGCGAAGAAGTTGTCCCGGGCCCCCACCCGCGGGACGCCCAGTACCTCGGCCCAGATGGCGGCCAGCCGCTCCTCGGTGCCGGGCCGCGGTGCGACGTACGGATCGTCGCTGTCGGGCTGGACGGGCGGGTCCGGCAGGGCGCGGCGGTCGGTCTTGCCGCCGGTGGTGCGGGGCACGCGGTCGAGCGGGACGAACGCGGCGGGCACCATGTGGTCGGGCAGCGTGCCGCGCAGCCGCATCCGCAGTTCGTCGGCCGACGGCTGCTGCCCGTCCCCGGTCACGACGTAGGCGACCAGCATCGGGCGTCCGGCGTGCTCGCGGGCGGTGACGGCGGCGTCGGTGACCTCCGGCAGTGCCAGCAGCGCCGCCTCGATCTCGCCGGGCTCGATGCGGAAGCCCCGGATCTTGAGCTGTTCGTCGGCGCGCCCGAGGAACTCAAGGAGCCCGGCCGCGTCCCAGCGGGCGCGGTCGCCCGTGCGGTACATCCGCTCCCCCGGCGCCCCGAACGGGTCGGCCAGGAAGCGGCTCGCGGTCTGGCCGGGCCGGTTCAGATAGCCGCGGGCCACCTGGGCGCCGGCGAGGTACAGCTCGCCGGGCGTGCCGACGGGCACCGGGCGCAGCGTCCCGTCCAGGACGTAGGCGCGCAGCCCTCCGCCGGGGCGGCCGATGACGGGCCGTTCCGGGCGGTCGGTGACGGGTCCGTAGACGGAGTCGACGGTGCACTCGGTGGGGCCGTACATGTTGAACGCGGTGACGCCGGCTTCGCCGTGGGCCGCGACCAGGTCCCGCCAGGTGGCGGCGGAGACCGCCTCGCCGCCGACGAGCAGCAGTTTCGGGTGGTGGCGGCCGGGGGCGAGCAGTCCGGCGGCCAGGAGTTCACGCAGGAAGGTGGGGGTGACGTTGACCAGGTCGAGGCGGTCGGCGTCGACCTGGGCGCAGAACGCCTCGGGGTCGAGGCGGGTGTCGTCGTCGATGAGGTGGACCTGCTGGCCGAGGGCGAGCAGCAGTGGTCCTTCCCAGGAGGTGTCGAAGGCGAAGGAGGCGCTGAGGGCGGCTCGCAGCCGGGTGTTTGTCCCCGAGTGCGGCAGGACGAGGTTCGCGCGGTGGTCGTGGCACAGGTTGACCAGGTGGCGGTGTTCGACGGCGACGCCCTTGGGGCGGCCGGTGGAACCGGAGGTGTAGACGATGTACGCCGTGTTCTCGGGGCGCAGCGGGTGGACGCGGTCGGCGTCGGTGGGGTTGTGGTCGGGCAGGTCGGCCGCGTCCGCGGCCTGCAGGGTCTTCTCGGTGAGCAGGGTGTGCGGGCGGGCGTCGTCCCGGAGGACGCGGACGCGTTCGTCGGGCAGGCGCGGGTCGAGGAAGAGCAGCGCGGCGCCCGCCTTGGCGACCGCGAGCAGGGCGACCAGCAGCCCCGAGGTGCGCGGGAGGCGGACGGCGACCACGGTCTCGGGGCCCGCGCCCTGGCGGATGAGGTGGTGGGCGAGCCGGTTGGCGCGCTGGTTGAGGGTGGCGAAGTCGAGGGTGGTGTCGGGCGCGACCAGCGCGGTGAGGTGCGGGGCACGGGCGGCCTGCGCTTCGAACAGGGCGGGGAAGGTCGTGTCGGGCACGGGCAGCGGCACGCCTCGGCCGAGCTCCAGCATGCGCTGTCGCCCGCTGTCGGTCATGAGGGGCAGGGCGCCGACGGTGCGGCCCGGGTCGTCGGCGGCAGCCTCCAGCAGAATGCGCAGCCGATCGGCCAGGACTTCCGCGGTGACCGGGTCGAACAGGCCGGTGCTGTATTCGAGATGGCCGGTGACGACTCCGTCGGTTTCGACGAAGTCGAAGGCCAGGTCGAAGGTGGCGTGCCGGACCGGCGGGGCGACCGGCTCCACGGCGAGCCCGGGCAGTGTGGGGGCTTCGGCACCGAGGTTGTGCAGCGCGACCATGACCTGGAACAGCGGGGTGCGGCTGGTGTCGCGCTCGGGCTGAATCGCGTCCACCACGCGCTCGAAGGGCACGTCCTGGTGCGAGACGGCTTCGAGGACGGTGCCGCGCACCTCGGCCAGCAGGTCGCGGAACGACTGCTCGGGACGGACCCGGGTGCGCAGCACCAGCGTGTTGACGAACATACCGACCACGTCGTGCAGTTCGGGGCGTTCGCGGCCGGCGGTGACCGTGCCGACGGTGATGTCCTGCTGGTCGGCCCAGCGGGCGAGCAGTATCTGACAGGCCGTCAGCAGCGTCATGAAGAGGGTGGCGTCGGCCTCCCGGCCCCGGGCGCGCAACCGGTCGGTGAGCGCGGCGGGCAGGGTGAAGGTGACCAGCGCGCCGTCCCGGGTACGGACGGCGGGGCGGGGCCGGTCGGTGGGCAGCTCCAGCGGTGTCACACCGTCCAGGGCCCGGCGCCAGTGGTCGAGGTCGGCCTCGGCCTGCTCGGTGTGCGCACGCTGCCAGGCGGCGTGGTCGGTGTACCGCACGGCAGGGGTGGGCAGTTCGGGCCGGCGCCGGTCGAGGGCGGCCGCGTACAGCTCGCCGAGGTCCCGGCCGAGAATGCCCATGGACCAGCCGTCGGTGACGATGTGGTGCACGGCGAGGACGAGGACGTGCTCCTCGGTGTCCCCGCCGGTGAGACGGGCCAGGCGGGCCCGAAGGAGTGGCCCGGTGGCGAGGTCGAACGGCCGGGCGGCCTCGCTCTCCACGAGGGCGTCGAGTGCGGCCCGGTCCGCGCAGTCCTGCGTGCGCAGGTCCACGGGGGCGGCCGGCTGGATGATCTGCCGCGCCTGGCCGTCGTGTTCGGCGAAGGTGGTGCGCAGGGACTCGTGCCGCGCGACCAGTCCGTCGAGGGCCGTGCTCATTGCGGCGCGGTCGAGCGGGCCGGTGAGCCGCAGCACGGACAGGATGGTGTGTTCGGTGTTGCCCGGCTCGAAGCGGTCGAGGAACCAGAGCCGCTGCTGGGCGTGCGAGAGCGGTACGGGAGCGCCCGGGGCGGCGGCCGGGATGAGGTCGGCCGGGGTACCGGTTCCGTCGGCCGGGTCGCCGAGGGCGGTCGCAAGGGCGGCGAGCGTCGGGTGGGTGAACAGCAGCCGGGGCGAGACGTCCGTGCCGTACGCGGCGCGCAGCACGGAGACGACCCGGACGGCGAGGATCGAGTCACCGCCGAGGGCGAAGAAATCGTCGTCGGCGCCGACTTCGTCGGTGTCCAGGACCTGCTTCCAGGCTTCGGCCACGAGCCGCTCGGCCGGTGTGCCCGGCTCCCTGCGCTCGCCGCCGGTCGCGAAACCCTCGGGTCCGGGCGCGGGAAGAGCGCGCCGGTCGAGCTTGCCGTTGGAGGTCAGGGGCAGGGCGGCCATGGGCACGTAGGCGGCGGGCACCATGTGTGCGGGCAGCAACTTGGCCAGCTGGGAACGGAGTTCGGCGGCGGACGGCGGGATGTCCTCGGCGCCGACCACATGAGCCACCAGGCGCCGCGTCCCGGTGGCGTCCTCGTAGACACCGACGGCGGCGTTGGCGACACCCGGGTGGCGGTGCAGCGCCGCCTCGATCTCGCCGGGTTCGATGCGGTAGCCGCGGATCTTCACCTGCTGGTCGGCGCGGCCCAGGTACTCCAGGGTGCCGTCGGCCCGCCGCCGGGCGCGGTCGCCGGTGCGGTACATGCGGGTGCCGGGCCTGCCGAACGGGTCGGCCGGGAAGCGGGTCGCGGTCAGACCGGGCCGGTTGAGATAGCCGCGGGCCAAACCCTCCCCCGCGACGTACAGTTCGCCGATCGCTCCGGGCGGCGCCGGACTCAGCGTCTCGTCGAGAACGTAGGTCCGCAGGTCGGGTATCCCGGTGCCGATGGGGCTCGCCGGGCCGGCGGCCGCCGTCGCCCGGTCCAGGGGTGCGTAGGTGACGTGCACGGTGGTCTCGGTGATGCCGTACATGTTCACCAGGCGCGGCGCGCTGTCCGGATGGCGCTCGTACCAGTCGGCCAGCCGGGACACGTCGAGCGCCTCACCGCCGAAGACGACCGTGCGCAGCACCAGCCGGGTGCTGTGCTCGGGGTGTTCCGCGTCGGCGCGGATCAGTGGGTAGAAGGCGGACGGCGTCTGGTTGAGGACGGTGACCTGCTCGTCCGCGAGCAGCCGCAGGAAGTCCTGCGGGGAGCGGGCGGTGTCGTCGGGGACCACGACGAGCCGGCCGCCGTGCAGCAGCGGACCCCACAGCTCCCAGACGGAGAAGTCGAAGGCGTAGGAGTGGAACAGCGTCCACACGTCGGTGGAGTCGAACCGGAACCAGTGGTGGGTACGGCTGAACAGGCGGACCACGTTGGCGTGCGGGATCACCACGCCCTTGGGGCGGCCGGTGGAGCCGGAGGTGTAGATGGCGTAGGCCGGGCTGTCGGGCAGCGGGCGGCACGCCCGGTCCGCCGGGGCGGCGGGCCGTCCGGCGAGGTCGGCACGCACCTCGGGATCGTCCAGGCGCAGTACGGGAACCGCGCCGAAGCCGGTCGCGGCCGCAGTGGTCACGAGGGCCACCGGGGCCGCGTCGTCCAGGATGCCGGTGACGCGTTCGGCGGGCAGCGCGGGGTCGATGGGCAGGTAGGCGGCGCCCGTCTTGAGGACGGCCAGGACGGCGACGACCAGGTCGGCGCAGCGCGGCAGGGCGAGGGCGACGTACTGCTCGGGGCGGGCGCCGAGTTCGACGAGGCGGTGGGCGAGGCGGCCCGCGCGCGCGTCCAGTTCGGCGTAGTCGAGCCGTTCGGTGCCGTGGGTGAGGGCTTCGGCGTGCGGGGTGCGGGCGGCCTGTGCCTCGAAGAGGTCGACCAGCGTCTCGGCGGGCCTGCCCTCCTCGGTACCGCCGCCCGCCGTGAGGAGACGCTGCCGCTCCTCGGGGGTGGTCCGGGCGAGGGCGGTGAGGGGTCGTTCGGGGTCCTCGGCCAGTTCGGTGAGCAGCAGGCACAGCCGGCCGGCGAGGTCCGCCGCGGTGGCCGCGTCGAACAGTTCCGGGTCGTAGGCGAGGTCGAAGCCGAAGCGTTCACCGTGGTAGGCGCGGAGCACCAGCGGGTAGTTGGTGGCGTCGCGCGAGGAGACGTCGGTGATCCGCACGCCGGAGCCGGCCGAACTCGTGTCGTCGAACGGGTAGTTCTCGAAGGCCACCATGCTGTCGAACAGGGGGCTGCCGGACGGCACGTCGCTCAGGGCGGTCAGTTCCGCGAGGGACACCGCGGCGAAGCGCCGTGCCTCGGCCTGCGCCTCCTGGAGGTCGCGCAGCCAGGAGACGGCCGAGCCCCGGCCGGCCACACGGACGCGCGTGGGCAGGGTGTTGATGAACATGCCGACCATGTCCTCGGCGCCGGGCAGTTCGTCGGGGCGGCCGGAGACGGTGGTGCCGAACACGACGTCCGGCTCGGCCGCGTAGCGGGACAGCAGCAGTGCCCAGGCGCCCTGCACCACGGTGCCGAGGGTGAGTCCGGCGGTGCGGGCGGTGCGGGCCAGGAGGGCTGAGGTCTGGTCGGACAGCGCGGCGGTGTGCACGGCCGCCGAGCGCGACTCGTGACCTGCCGGGCGGGCGCGGTCGACGGGCAGCGGGGTCGGGGTGGCGAAACCGTCGAGGACCTCCCGCCAGTGCCTGCGGACGGCCTCGCCGTCCTGGTCGCAGAACCAGCGCACATAGTCCCCGAACGGCCGTCGTACAGCCGGTGCGTGTTCGATGCCGGTGGTGAGGGCCGCGTACTCGGCGAACACGTCGGTGAGCACCTGGGCCAGGCTCCAGCCGTCCAGGATCAGGTGGTGGGAGGTCCACAGCAGGTGCAGCCGGGCGTCGGGCAGCCGGACCAGGGTGAGCCGCATCAGAGGTGCGGAGCCCAGGTCGAGGCCGCGCGCCAGGTCCTCGGCACGCAGCCGCTCCAGACGGGCGGCCCGCTCCCCCGCGTCCAGCGCGCGCCAGTCCAGCGTCTCGACCGGCACCTGCACGTGATGGTGCACGCGCTGGAGCGGAACGGGAAGGCCCTCCCACACGACCGAGGTGCGCAGCGCCGGGGTGCGGTCGGTGACACGCTGCCAGGCGGCCGCGAACGCCTCGGTGTCGGCCACTCCTTCCAGGAGCAGGGCGGCCTGGTCGAGGTAGACGTCGTCCGTACCGCCGACCAGCCGGTGGAAGAGCATGCCCTCCTGGAGCGGGGTGAGCGGCAGCAGGTCCGCCACGGACCTGCCGTCCCCGACGAGACGGTCCACCGCTGCCTGGTCGAGCCGGGCCAGTGGGAAGTCGGAGGGGGTGCGGCCGCCCGCGTCGGGGCGGGCGCAGTGCTCGGTCACCTCGGTGAGGGCCCGCAGCATCCCGTCCGCGAGCGCACGGACGGTGGGCTCGTGGTGCACCTGGTCGCTGTAGTGCCAGGTGATCTCCAGCGCGCCGTCCCGCACGACGGCCGACACGTCGAGGAGGTGGTCCAGCGGTTCCGCCGGGTCCATGTCGCCGGGGGGCACGTCGGCGGCGGGCGCGAAGTCGCCGCCGGTGCCGGACTCCCACTGGCCGTGGTAGGTGAAGCACACCTGGGGCAGCGGCAGTTCACCCAGCGCGCCGGCCTCCGGGACCGGCGATCCGAGACGTCCGAGCGCCTCGTAGCCCAGGCCCCGACGCGGCACGGCCCGCAGCCGCTCCTTGACGGACTTCAGGGTCGCCGCCCAGTCGGGCTCTCCCGCAGGGCCCTGCGGGGTGAGGGTGACCGGGAACTGGCTGGTGAACCAGCCGATGGTGCGGGCCAGTTCGGCCCCGTCGACCAGGTACTCCTCCCTGCCGTGGCCCTCAAGGGCGACGGTGACGTGCGGTGCGCCCGTCCAGTCAGCCAGGACCCTGCCGAGTGCGCTCAGCAGCACGTCGTTGACCTGCGTGCGGTAGACACCCGGGACGCATCGCAGCAGTGCGTCGGTGGTGGCCTCGTCGAGCCGGCCACGGACCGTGCGCACGGATCCGGCCAGCGGGGCGCCGGGCAGATCCACGGGGAGCGGGGTGCGCGGGCGGGCGGCCTCGGCGCTCCAGTACGGCAGATCGTCGTCGAGCGCGCCCGCGCGTACGCGCTCGGCCAGTTGACGGGCCCACCACGCGAACGGGGTCCTTTCGGGCTCCAGTTGTGGGCTCTGACCGTTCTCGGTCCGTCGGTAGGCCTGCTCCAGGTCGGCGAGCAGCACGCGCCAGGAGACGCCGTCGATCACCAGGTGATGAACCGTCAGGAACAGTTGAGGACGGGCGCCTTCGACCGCGGGGAGCAGGACGGCCCGCAGCATGCTGCCGGTGCTGGGGTCGAGTTGCGCGCGGGCCGACTCGGCGGCCTCGGCGAGGCCCGCGCCGTCGTGGCGGGTGAGGAGGCCGGCGGCCGGGCCGGTTCCGGGGTGCTGCTGCCAGGAGCCCTCGTCCTGGACGAACCGGGCGCGCAGGGAGGGGTGCTGTGCCACGACCGCGTCCAGAGCGCGGGAGAGCTTCGCGGCGTCGACGTCGTGCGGCAGGTCCAGGAGCATCGACATGGCGAAGCGGCTCCGCGGTCCGTGGGTGGCGAAGAACCACTCCTGGACCGGGGTCAGCGGGCCGGGCCCGCCCTCCTGCGGGCGGCGGGCCACCGGTACCGCGACCGCACGACCGCAGGCGGCCGCGAGTTCGGCGACGGTCTGGTGGCGGAAGACGTCCTGCGAGGACAGGGCGAGCCCCGCGGCCCGGGCCCGGGAGACGGCCTGGATGCTGAGGATCGAGTCCCCGCCCAGCTCGAAGAAGTTGTCGGTGACCCCGACGCGGCGCACACCGAGGATCTCGGTCCAGATCGCGGCGAGGGTCTCCTCGTCCGGAGTGCGCGGGGCGACGAACTCCCTTGCCGTGTCCGGGCCTTCGAGATCGGGGGCGGGCAGGGCGCGGCGGTCCAGTTTGCCGCTGACGGTGAGCGGCAGCGCGTCCAGCGGTGTGAACGAGGACGGCACCATGTGGTCGGGCAGGACCCTGCGCAGCGCGGCCCGCAGCGCGGCGGGCTCGGGCCGCGCATGGCCGGGCGCGGGTACGGGGTAGGCGGCGAGCCGCAGGTGGCCGTGCGGGTCGGGCACGGCGACGACTGCGGCGGCGGCGATGCCCGGCAGGTCGGTCAGGGCGGCCTCGATCTCGCCGGGTTCGATGCGGTGGCCGCGGACCTTGACCTGGTCGTCGGCGCGTCCCAGGTAGTCCAGGCGGCCGTCGGCGGTCCAGCGGGCCAGGTCGCCGGTGCGGTACATGCGGGTGGCGGGCGGCCCGTACGGGTCGGGCAGGAAGCGTGCGGCGGTCAGGCCCGGGCGGCCGAGGTAGCCGCGGGCCACCTGTTCGCCGGCGAGGTACAGCTCGCCGCCGACGCCGGGCGGCACGGGTTGCAGGCGGTCGTCCAGGACGTAGGCGCGGGTGTTGGGCAGCGGGCGGCCGACCAGCGGACGGCCCGTTCCGTCGATGCGGTAGGACAGTGCGTCGACCGTGCACTCGGTGGGGCCGTAGAAGTTGTACGCGGCGACCTCGGGGTGGGCGCCGAGTTCGCGCCAGAGCGCCGGGCCGATCGCCTCGCCGCCGAGCATGAGCACCCTGGGGCGGTGGCGCGGGTCGTTGAGGAGCCCGGCGGGCAGCAGCTGGCGCAGATAGGAGGGGGTGAGGTCGAGGAAGTCGATGCGGTGCGCGACGACGTACTCGATCAGGGCGGCCGGGTCCATCCGCGTCGTCTCGTCCACCAGGTGCAGCGGGTGGCCGTCGGCGAGCAGCAGCACGCCTTCGAGCGAGGTGTCGAAGGAGAAGGAGGCGGTGAGCGCCACCCGCAGCGGGCCGCCCCCCGCCTCGGCGACGAATCCGGCCCGGTGCGCGGCGAGCAGATGGGCGACGGCCCGGTGCGGTACGGCGACGCCCTTGGGGCGGCCGGTGGAGCCGGAGGTGTGGATGACGTAGGCGGTGTTCAGCGGGTCCAGCGGCGTCCGGCGGTCGTCGTCCGTGGGGTCGGTGCCGGGAAGCCCGTCGGGCAGCGCGGTGAGCGCGGCCTCGTCCAGGACCAGGGCCGGGCGGACGTCGTCCAGCAGGAAGCGGACGCGTTCTTCGGGCAGGGCAGGGTCCAGCGGGACGTATCCGGCGCCGGACTTCCACACGGCGAGGATCGCCGTGATCATGTCGGCGGTGCGCGGCAGCCGGAGCGCGACCAGCCGTTCGGGGCCGGCGCCGAGGCCTATGAGGTGGTGGGCGAGCCGGTTGGCGCGGGTGTTGAGAGTTGCGTAGTCGAGGCGCTCGTCGCCCGCCACCAGGGCCAGGGCATCGGGCGTGCGGGCCGCGCGCTCCTCGAAGAGCCGCGGATGCAGGGCTTCGCCGACGGGCAGGGCGGTGGCGTTCCATGCGCGGGTGACCTGTCGCACTTCGGGCTCGGACAGCAGCGGCAGGGTGCCGAGGGGCCGGTCGGGGGTGTCGGTCGCCGCTTCCAGGAGGCGCAGCAGCTGGCCGGTCATACGGCGGGCGGTGTCCGGGTCGATCAGGTCGGTGCGGTATTCGAGCAGCCCGGTGAGCGCCTCGCCGTCCGGCACGAACTCGATGCTCAGGTCGAAGGTGGCGGACTGTCGCGGCACGGCGACCGGGGAGATCCCGAGGTCGCGCGGGGCGGTCGCCGCGGGCGGGTCCGGGTGCAGCAGGACCATCACGTCGAACAACGGGTTGCGGCCGGCCTCGCGGGGGGCGCCCACCCTCTCGACGATCCGCTCGAAGGGCGTGTCGCCGTGCGCGAAGGCCTCGTTGACGGTGTCGGCGGTACGGGTCAGGAGCTGCCGGAAGGAGTCGCCGGGTGCCACCGCGGTGCGCAGCACGACGGTGTTCACGAAGAAGCCGACGGCCCGCTCCAGATCGGTGCGCGAACGGCCCGGGGTCAGTGACCCGACCGTGCTCTCCTCCTGTCCCGACCAGCGGGCCAGGAGTGCCTGGGCGGCGGCGACGAGCGCGGTGTACAGCGTGGTGTGCTGCTGCCCGGCGAGTTCGCGGAGCGTGCGGGCCACCCCGGCGGGGACGGTGAAGGCGTGCACCGCACCCGCCCCGGCCTCTTCGCCGCGCCGGGGCCGGTCCAGCGGGAGTTCGGGGACGACCGCCCCCGTCAACCGCTCCTTCCAGTGGGCCAGTTGGCGTTCCAGCCGGGCGCCGGTGAGCTGCTCGCGCTGCCAGACCGCGAAGTCCGGGTACTGGGTCGCCACCGCGGGCAGATCGGGTTCGTCGCCCCGCGCCAAGGCCTCGTAGGCCGTGCACAGTTCGCCCAGGACGATGCCCATCGACCACCCGTCGGTGGTGATGTGATGGGCCGTCAGCAGCAGTACGTGCGAGGCAGCGTTCTCGCGCAGCAGCAAGGCCCGCAGCAGGGGCCCGGAACTCAGGTCGAAGGGCGCCGAGTACTCCGCGAGCAGCGCCGCGTCCAGGCCCTCCGCCGGCACGTCGCGTACCGGCAGGGGCACCGGGGCCGCCGGGTGCACGTGCTGTGACGCCCGGCCGTCGCTCTCCTCGAAGGTGGTCCGCAGTGCCTCGTGCCGGGCCACGACCTCGGCGAGCGCACGCTTGAGGGCCCGGTGGTCGAGGGTGCCGGTGAGACGCACGGCGACCGCGCTGTTGTAGCGGGCGTCACCGGGGTGCAGCCGGTCCAGGAACCACAGGCGCTGCTGTGCGAACGACAGGGGCAGCGGCCGGTCGCGGTCGGCGCGCGGTATGCCGGCGGGCGCGCCGCCGGCGGAGCCCGCCGCGGCACGTCCGGCCAGCCGGCGGCGCAGGGCCTCGCGCAGATCGTCGGGCAGGGCTTCGGCGCGGTCTCGCCTGGAAGGCTTCGAAGACGTCATGTTCGTCGGATCCTCACCGTTCGTCGTGGTCGGGGCCGCCGTACGCGGCGTCTTCGAGTTCACTGAGCACCTGTTCCTCCACCTGCTCCGCCAGTGCGGCGACAGTGCGGGAGACCAGGACGTCGCGCGGGGTGAGGGTCACCCCGAACAGGTCGTTGGCGCGGGACGCGATGAGCAGCGCGCGCATCGAGTCGCCGCCGAGCAGGAAGTAGTCGTCCTCGGCGCCCACGGTCATGCCGAGGGCGTCCTCCCACAGCGCCGCCAGTGCCTCTTCGGTGGGCGTACGGGGAGCGACGTGCTCGGCCGGGGCCGCCGGGGCGGCGGGAGCCGGGGCGGGCAGGGCGGCCCGGTCGGTCTTGCCGTTCTCGGTGACCGGGAAGCGCTCCAGGGACACGAAGGCCGAGGGCACCATGTAGCCGGGCAGTGAACGGGCGGCCAGGGCGCGCAGGTCCCCGTCCGCCGGCGCCGGGGCGCCGGGGGCGGTGAGCAGATGGGCGACGAGCCGGGGCAGACCCGGTTCGTCCTCGCGGACGCTCACCACGGCGTCCAGGACTCCGGGGTGGCGGGTCAGGGCGGCCTCGACCTCGCCGGCTTCGATGCGGTGTCCGCGCAGCTTGAGCTGGTGGTCGGTGCGGCCGAGGTAGTGGAGTTCGCCCCGGCCGTCGCGGCGCACCAGGTCACCGGTGCGGTACATGCGGGTGCCGGGCGGCCCGAAGGGGTCGGCGGTGAAGCGGGCGGAGGTCAGTCCGGGGCGGCCGAGGTAGCCGCGAGCCAGGGCCGGTCCGCCGAGCCAGAGTTCGCCGGGGACGCCGTCGGGGACCGGGCGCAGCCGGCTGTCGAGGACGTAGGCGCCGGTGGCGGGCAGGGGCCGGCCGATGGGTGGGGCGGCGCCGTCGGGGGCCAGGGGCGCGGACCAGGTGGCGACGACGGTGGCCTCGGTGGGGCCGTAGGAGTTGACCATGCGGTGGTGCGGGGCCCAGCGGGCGACCAGGTCCGCGCCGCACGCGTCGGCACCGACGATCAGGGTCTTGAGGTCGGGCAGGGTGCCGGGCGTCCCGTCCGGCAGGGTGGCGAGCGCGGCCGGCGGGAGCAGGGTGTGGGTGATGCGCTCGTCACGCAGCACCCGGGCCAGGGGTTCGCCGAGCAGTGGTCCCGGTTCGGGGACGACGAGGCGGGCGCCGTGCGGCAGCGAGGCGCACAGTTCGAGCACGGAGGCGTCGAAGCTGGGAGTGGCGAAGGCCAGGACCCGGTCCCCCTCGGTCACTTGGTAGTGGGCGGCCTCGGCCGCGGCGAACCCGGCGAGTCCGCGGTGGGTGACGACGACGCCCTTGGGCGTGCCGGTGGATCCCGAGGTGTAGATGACGTAGGCGGGATCGTCCAGGTCGAGCGGCCGCCCGCGGTCCGCGTCGGTGGGCCGGTGGACGGGGCCGTCGTCGCCCGAGTCGGCCTGCAGGGCGGCGACTTCCTTCGCGTCCAGGGTGAGGGTCGGAGCCGCGTCCCGGAGCATGAGCGCGATGCGCTCGTCCGGGTAGGCGGGGTCGACGGGCAGGAAGGCCGCGCCCGTCTTGGCCACCGCGAGCTGTGCCAGGACCATGTCGAGCGAGCGGGGCAGCAGCAGCGCCACGACGGCGCCGGGGCGGGCGCCGCGGGCGATGAGCCGGTGGGCCAGGCGATTGGCCCGGTCCTCGGTCTCGGCGAAGGTCAGCAGTCGGTCGGGGTCACCGAGTGCGGGCGCGTCCGGACTGCGGTCCACGGCGGTCTCGATCAGGGCCGGAAGGGTGGCCGGGGCCACGGGATCCGTCGCCGGGCGGGCCGGGCCGCGCAGCAGCCTGGTGCGCTCCTCGGAGGAGAGGATGTCGATGTCGTCGAGGCGGACGGTGCCGTCCGTGGCGGCCAGGGAACGCAGGGTGTGGAGCAGTTGCCCGGAGAGGGAGCGGGCCGTGTCCGCGTCGAAGAGGCGGGGGTCGTAGCCGAGTTCGACGGCGAGCCGGTCACCGGGCGAGACGACCACGGTCAGCGGGTAGTTGGTCGCCTCGCGGGCGTCGAGTTCGCGCAGGGTGAGGCCGTGGGCCCCGGCCGTGGCGTCCCCGACGGGGTAGTTCTCGAACACCACGAGACTGTCGAACATGGCCGCACTGGGCGGGAGTTGGGTGAGTCCGTGCAGCTCGTTGAGGGGCATGTGGTCGAAGCGGCGGTCTTCGGCGCGCGCCTCCTGAAGGGTGCGCAGCCACTCGGCACAGGGTGCCGTCCCGTCGATCTGCGCACGGGCGGGCAGCGTGGTGATGAACAGGCCGGTGATGGTGTCGGCGCCGGGCAGGTCGGAGGGGCGGCCCGAGACGGTGGTGCCGAAGCACACGTCGGGCGTGCCGCTCCAGCGCGCGAGGAGCAGCGCCCACGCGCCCTGCACCAGCGTGTTGAGGGTGAGCCGGTGCCGGCGGGCGAACTCCTGCAGCTCTGCGGTCCGTTCGGCGCTGAGCCGCTCGGACAGCCAGGTCCCGGAGCGGGCGGTGGTGTCCGGCGCGGGCCTGCGGTCGTAGGGCAGCGGGGTCGGTGCGGCAAGGTCGGCGAGGGCGCCGCGCCAGTGGTCGCGGGCCCGCCCGGTGTCGCGCCCGGCGAGGTGCGCGACGTAGTCGGCGAACGGCCTGCGCTCCGGCAGCCGGGGCTGCTCGCCACGGGCGAGCGCCGCGTGCGCCGCGAGCACGTCGCCGAGGACGTGGAAGACGCTCCAGCCGTCCAGCAGGACGTGGTGGAAGGTCCATACGACGCGCACCGCGTCCGGGCCGAGCCGTACCAGCGCGAGGCGTAGCAGCGGCGGACGTGCCAGGTCGATGCCCAACGCCTTTTCCGCGGTCAGGAGTTCTTCGAGTTCCGCCGGTCGCCGGTCCTCGGGCAGGCTGCTCCAGTCGTGCCGGGTGACCGGCAGGGTCACGTCCCGGTGGACGGTCTGGAGTGGTACGGGCACGCCGTTGAGGACGACGGCGGTGCGCAGCACCGGCGTGCGGTCGACCACGTGCTGCCAGGCGGCGGCGAGCAGGTCCACGTCGCGGGCCCCGTCGAGCACGAAGGTGATCTGCTCGACGTACAGGCCCTGGGCCGCCTCGTCCATGCCGTGCACGACCATGCCGGTCTGGGTGGGCGTGAGCGGATACACGTCCCGTACGTCGCGGCCGGTACCGGCGATGCGGTCGACGGCCGCCTGGTCGAGCGGGGCCAGCGGGAAGTCGGACGGGGTGCGGCCGCCGGCGCCGGGCTGGGCGCAGTGCCGTACGAGGGCCCGCAGTTCGTCGGCCAGCTCGGCGGCGAGGCGTTCGACGGTCTCGCGGCGGTGCAGGGCCCGCGAGTACGACCAGCCGAACTCCAGCCGCCCGTCGGTCACATGGCCGAGGACGTCGATCAGATGGGGCCGCTCGGCCGACCGGTCCATCCCGCCGGCGAGGCCGCCGTGCGGAGCGTGCAGCAGCCCGTCGGCGGCCGTCTGCCGGTCCTGCCGTCCGAGGTAGTTGAAGCTGATCTCCGGCAGGCCCGGCAGGTCGCGGGCGGCGGTGGGGCGCAGATGGCGCAGGGCTCCGTAACCGATGCCGCCGTGGGGTACGGCCCGCAGGTTCTCCTTGACGGCCTTGAGTGCGGTGCCGGTGGCCGCGTCCCGTGCCACGTCCAGAGCGATCGGGTACAGGCTGGTGAACCAGCCGACGGTGCGGGAGAGGTCGACGTCCTGGAACAGGTCCTCGCGGCCGTGTCCTTCCAGGACGAGCGCCACCCGGTCCCGCCCGGTCCAACGGGCCAGCACCCGGCCGAGGGCGTACAGCAGCACGTCGTTGACGCGCGTGCGGTAGGCGTCGGGAACGTCCTGGAGGAGCCTGCGGGTGTCCTCGGCGTCCAGACCCGCGGTGACCGTCGCCTCCTCCGCGGCGGTGTTCGCGCCCCCGGGCAGGTCGACGGGCAGCGGGCCCTCGGCCTGCTGGGCGCGCCAGTACGGGACTTCGGTGTCGAAGCCTCCGCCCGCCGTGTGGGCGGCGAGCCGCTGCCCCCAGGCACGGAAGGACGTGCTCTTGGCACCCGGGTCGGGGCGTTCACCGGCGCGCAGGGCGCGGTACGCGGTGTCGAGGTCCTCCAGGATCAGCCGCCAGGACACGGCGTCCACGACGAGGTGGTGGGCGGACAGCACCAGCACCGGCCGGGCGGTTCCTTCACCTCGGCGCAGGACGGCCCGCAGCAGGGGCCCGTTCGCCAGGTCGAAGCCGGCGTCCGCGCGGTGCTCGGGTCCGGTGGCCGGCGGCCCGTCGTGCACCTCCAGGTGCGGGGCCCCGCCGGGGGCGGTGCCGTGCTGGCGCCACGCCCCGGCGGCGTCCCGCTCGAAGCGGAGCCGCAGCGCGTCGTGCCGCTCCAGGACGGCGGCCAGGGCCGCCCGCAGCAGGGACTCGTCCGTGTCCTCGGCCAGCTCGTAGGAGACCGTCTGGCTGAAGTCGGACGGATCGCCGGGAAGGGTGTCGAGCAGCCAGTGCTGCACCGGGGTGAGCGGCACCTCGCCGACCACCGGACCCTGCTCGGCCACGACCGGTGAGAGTGGCAACTCCGCTGCGACCGCGGCCAGTTCGGCGAGCGTCTGATGGGCGAAGAGGTGGCGCGGGTTCAGGCCGAGTCCGGCCCGGCGGGCGGCGGAGACGATCTGGATGCCGAGGACGGAGTCGCCGCCGAGCTCGAAGTAGTTGTCGTCGGCGCCGACTTCGGGCAGCCGGAGCACCTCGCACCAGATCGCGGCGAGGGCGATTTCGGTCGCGGTGACGGGGGGACGGCCCGACCGGGTGCCCGCGCTCCACTCGGGATCGGGCAGCGCCCGGCGGTCGAGCTTGCCGGTGGCGCCGAGCGGAAGGTGCGCCAGCGTCATCACGAGCGCGGGCACCAGGTGGTCGGGCAGGGTGCGGGCCAGGAAGGCGCGCAGGTCCGCCGGTTCCGGGGCGCCGGCCGGGCCGGGCACCACGTATCCGATCAGTCGGCGGTGGCCGTCGTGCTCGACCACGCGGGCGGCCGCGGCCGCAACCCCGGGATGGCGGGTCAATGCCGCCTCCACCTCGCCGAGTTCGATGCGGAAGCCGCGGACCTTGACCTGGTCGTCCGCCCGCCCGAGGTAGACGATGTCGCCGTCGGCGGTCCAGCGGGCCCGGTCGCCGGTGCGGTACATGCGGCTGCCGGCCGGCCCGAACGGGTCGGGCAGGAAGCGGGACGCGGTAAGTCCGGGCCGGCGCAGATAGCCGCGGGCCACTCCGGTGCCCGAGAGGAACAGTTCGCCGGGGGCGCCGACGGGCACCGGACGCATCCGGTCGTCCAGGACGTAGGCGCGGGCGCCGCCGAGCGGCCGGCCGATCGGCGGGTCCCGGTCGGGGTCGGCGGGGTCGCAGGTGAACGCGGTGGCGTAGACGGTGGCTTCGGTGGGGCCGTAGATGTTGCGCACCTCGCAGCCGGGTACGGCCGCGCGGACCTGTCGCACGGTCCGGGCCGGCAGCCCCTCCCCCGCGAGCACCACGGTGTCCGCGCTCACGTGCACGGTGTCCTCGGCTAGGAGCCGGCCCAGGGCGGAGGGTACCGCGCTAAGCAGACCGGCACGCCAGGGACCGGGCCGCTCGGCCAGGGCCAGCAGGTCGCGGACGATCTCGACGCAGCCGCCGGTCATCAGGGGCGAGAAGATCTCGAAGACCGACACGTCGAAGTTGAGCGAGGTGGACGCCACGACATGCGCCAGACCGCGCCCGGTGAACTCGCCGGCGGCCCAGTCGGTCAGCGCGAGCACCGAACCGTGCGCGACGACCACGCCCTTGGGGCGGCCGGTGGAACCCGAGGTGTGGATGACGTACGCGGCGTGCTGGGGCAGCAGCGGGGCGTGCCGGTCGCCGTCGCCGAGCGGGGCGGCCGAGGCGGCGGCGAGCTTTCGGGCGTGGCCGGGGTCGTCGAGGACGATCCTGGTGAACGGGCCGTCTGGCAGTCGTCCGGCCGTCGCGGCAGCCGTGACGACGGCGAGGGGCGCCACGTCCTCGAAGAGGAACGCGATGCGTTCGGCGGGGTATCCGGGGTCGACCGGCAGGTAGGCGGCGCCGCTCTTGAGGACGGCGAGCAGCGCCACGACCAGGTCCCCCGTGCGGGGCAGGGCCAGGGCGACGTACCGCTCGGGGCCGGCTCCGGCGTCGATCAGCAGCCGGGCGAGGCGGTTGGAGCGCTCGTCCAGTTCGCGGTACGAGAGCTGGTTCTCGCCGTGGCGGACCGCCGGGGCGTCGGGGGTCAGGGCGGCCTGGCGCGCGAAGGCTTCCGGCAGGGTGTCCTGGGGTACGGCGAGGAGTGCTCCGCCGAACCGGTCGAGCAGCGCGCGGCCGTCCGCGGGGTCGGTGAGCGGCAGCTCGGCCAGCGTGCCGGAGGGCGCGGTGGCCATCGCGGTCAGCAGGGTGCGCAGGCTCTCCCCCAGTCCCTGGACGGTGGACTCGTCGAAGGCCGCCGGGTCGTAGTCGAGGCTGACGTCGAGGGTGTCCCCCGGCGCCACGACCACGCTGAGCGGGTAGTTGGTGGGCTCCAGGTCCCGTTCGGTCTCCATGGACAGGCCGTGCCGGGCCAGCGCGCCCTCGTCGAAGGGGTAGTTCTCGAACACGACGATGGAGTCGAACAGGTTGGTTCCGCCGGGCACCTCGCTCCACGTGCCCAACTGGGCCAGCGAGACGAAGTCGTGGCGCCGGGCCTCGGACTGGGCCGCCTGGAGTTCGCTCAGCCAGTCGAGCAGCTGGCGCCGCCCGTCGATCCGGGCGCGGGTGGGCAGCGTGTTGATGAACAGGCCCACCATGGTGGTGACGCCGGGCAGTTCGGCGGGCCGGCCGGAGACCGTGGTGCCGAACACCACGTCGTCCCCGCCGCCGTAGCGGGACAACAGCAGCGCCCAGGCGCCCTGGAGGATGGTGTTGACGGTGAGACCGGCGTCCTTGGCCGTCCCCCGCAGCCGGCTGGAGGTGTCGGTGTCGAGCGTCACCCGTACCGTGCCCGACGAGGCGCTGTGGTGGGCTGCGGTGGCCCGGCGGTCGCGGGGCAGTTCGGTCGGGGCGCGGAATCCGGCGAGGGTGGTCCGCCAGTACCGCTCCGCCTTGGTGGTGTCCTGTCCGGCCAGCCAGCCAAGGTAGTCGGCGAACGGCCGGCGCGCCGGGATCTGCGGCGGGCGCCCGGCGGTCAGGGCCGCGTAGCGCTCGCACACCTCGTCGAAGACCTGGGCGGCACTCCAGCCGTCCAGCAGGATGTGGTGGAACGTCCACACCATCCGTACGCGTTCGGGGCTGAGCCGGATCAGGACGAGCCGCATCAACGGCGCGGTGGCCAGGTCGATCCCGGCCAGGCGGTCCTCCTCCATGAGCCGGTCGAGGTCGGCCGCGCACAGGTGGGCGGGCCTGCCGCTCCAGTCGTGGTGGACGACGGGCACGGTGGCCCGGTGCCGGATCACCTGGACGGGTTCGGCGCTTTCCTGCCAGGCCGGGTGGGAGCGCAGCACCGGGTTGGCGTCCACGGTCCGCTGCCAGGCCTCGGCGAGGGCCCGGGGGTCCGTCACACCGTTCAGCACCAGCTGCACCTGGTTGACGTAGGTGCGCCCGTCGGGGTCGAGGAGGCTGTGGAAGAGCATGCCGGACTGCATCGGGCTCAGCGGCAGGAGGTCGGCGACGGCCCGTCCGTCACCGGCCAGCAGGTCCACCGCCCTCTGGTCGAGGCGGGCGAGCGGGAAGTCCGAGGGGGTGCGACCGCCCGCGCCGGGCTCGGCGCAGTGCGCCAGGATCTCCTCCAGGGCGTGCAGCATGCCCTCGGCGAGGCCGGTGACGGTGGACTCGTGGTGCAGGGCGCGGCTGTAGTGCCAGCTGATCTCCAGCCGGTCGCCCTCGACGCGGGCCACCACGTCCAGCAGGTGGGCGCGTTCGGTGTCGGGCGCGTCCGCGCCGCCGAGTCCTCCGCGCACTCCGCGGATCAGGGTGGCGCCGTCGGCCGACCAGTCGAAGCGGCCGAGGTAGTTGAAGCTGATGCCGGGCATCGGTGCGATGGCGGGCAGGGGGGTGCCCGCGAGATGGCGCAGGACGCCATGGCCGAGGCCGCGCTCGGGCACGGACCGCAGCTGCTCCTTGACCGCCTTCAGGGCG
Organism: Streptomyces sp. CB01201; assembly: GCF_002803085.1. Classification (GTDB taxonomy): domain Bacteria; phylum Actinomycetota; class Actinomycetes; order Streptomycetales; family Streptomycetaceae; genus Streptomyces; species Streptomyces hundungensis. Next base: position 206,416 of record NZ_NNBJ01000009.1, read on the forward strand.
CTGCCCCAGTCGTCGGCGGGGACGCGCAGCGCGACCGGGAAGAGCGTGGTGAACCAGCCGACCGTGCGGGACAGGTCGACGTCCTCGAACAGCTGGTCCTCGCGGCCGTGTCCTTCCAGGCCGACGGCCACGGTCTCGCGTCCGGTCCAGTCGCCCAGGACCCGGCCGAGCGCGGTGAGCAGGACGTCGTCGATACGGGTGCCGTAGACGGCAGGGACCTGGCGCAGCAGTTCGTCGGTGCGCCGCCGGTCGAGCCGTACGGTGACCTCGCGGACGTCGGCCGTGGTGTTCCCGCCCTCGCCGTCCACGGGCAGCGGTTCGGCGCAGTGCCCCGCCGTGCGCGTCCAGTGGGCGAGTTGGTCCGTGAAGCCGCCGGCGTCGACGCGGGCGTGCAGGCGACGGGCCCATTCCCGCACCGAGGTGGTGCGGGCGGGCAGCCGTACGGGCTGTTCTGCCAGGGCCTGCCGGTAGGCGGTCTCCAGGTCCTCAAGGAGGATGCGCCAGGACACGCCGTCGACCACCAGGTGGTGGACCACGAGGAGGAGCCGGGCGGTCGCGGCGCCGTCGCCGGTGAACAGGCGGGCGGTGAGCAGCGGTCCGGTGTCGAGGCGGAACGCGGCGTGCGCCTCGGCGGTGGCGCGGTCCTCCCGCTGCCGTGCCGCGGCCGGGTCGAGACCGTCCAGCGGGCAGACGGTCAGCAGGTCGGGGGCGTCGGCGGCGGTGACGTGCTGGTGCCAGGTGCCGTCGTCCGCGGTGGTGAACCGGGAGCGCAGCGCGTCGTGCCGGCTCCACAGGGCGGCGAGGGCCTGGCGCAGGACGTCCGGGTCGGTGTCGGGCGCGGTCTCCACGAGGACGGACTGGTTGAAGAAGCCCGGCCGGTGCGGTGCCGGGTCGAGGAACCAGTGCTGGATCGGGGTGAGGGGGACCTCGCCCTCGACCTGCTCGGTGCCGGATACGGCGGCGGCCGTACCGGTGGCGTCGGCGAGCCGGGCCACGGTCGGGTGGCGGAACAGGTCGCGCGGGGTGAGGGAGAGCCCTGCGGCACGGGCCCGCGAGACGACCTGGATGCTGAGGATGGAGTCGCCGCCCAGCATGAAGAAGTTGTCGTCGACGCCGACCCGTTCGACGCCCAGCAGATCGGCCCAGATACCGGCGAGTGTCTGCTCCGTGTCGTTGCCGGGGGCGCGGTAGGCGCTGTCGCCGCCGGCCGCCCAGTCGGGGTCGGGCAACCGGCGCCGGTCCACCTTTCCGTTCGCGGTGAGCGGCAGCCGGGGAACGGTGACGAACGCGGCGGGCAGCATGTAGTCGGGCAGATCGGCGGCCAGGTGCGCGCGCAGTTCGACCGCGGCGGGCACGGCGGCCCCCTCGGCCGGGACGAGGTGGGCGGCCAGCCGCTTGCGTCCGTCGACCGTGTAGGGCGACACGACGGCCTCCGCCACGGCGGGGTGGGCGGTGAGCCGCGCCTCGATCTCGGCGGGTTCGACGCGGAAGCCGCGGATCTTGATCTGGTCGTCCGCGCGGCCAACGAAGTGCAGTTCGCCGTCCGCGCTCCAGCGCACGATGTCACCCGTGCGGTACATGCGTGTCCCCGGCGTCCCGTACGGGTCGGCGAGATAGCCGGCGGCGGTCGCCCCCGGACGGCCCGCGTAGCCGCGCGCCAGGCCCGCACCGGCGATGTACAACTCGCCCGGAATTCCCGGGGGTTGGGGCTGGAGCGTGTCGTCCAGGACGTAGACGCGGGTGTTGTCGAGCGGGCGGCCGATGGGCAGGACGGCGGGCAGCGGGTCACCGGCGCGGAAGGCGCGCCGGGTGGCGAAGGTGGTGGTCTCGGTGGGCCCGTAGCCGTCGACCACGGTCAGCCCGGGGCAGGCGTCCAGGACGCGCCGGACGACGGCACCGGGCACGGCCTCGCCACCGGTCCACACCTCGCGGGCGCCCCGCAGGCAGGTGGGGTCCTCCTGGGCGAGCAGCCGGAACAGACCGGCCGTCAGCCACAGGCAGCTGACGTGCTGTTCGGTGATGGCGTGCCGCACCACCGCGGCGTCCAGGTCACCCGGCGGGGCCAGTACGGCGGTGCCGCCGCGCAGCAGCGGCACCCACACCTCGTAGGTGGAGGCGTCGAAGGCGTGCGGGGAGTGCACGAGCACCCGGTCGTGTCCGGTGAAGGCACGGTCCAGGGCGAGGGCGGCGACGTCGCGCTGACGGACCGCGACCCCCTTGGGGGTGCCGGTGGAGCCCGAGGTGAACATCAGGTACTGCACCTGGTCGGGGTGGAGCACACCGGTGCCGGACGGCGTGCCGGCCCCCCGCGTCGCCGTGCGGTCGTCCACGCGCCGCACGGCGTCACCGGGGAGCAGGTCCCGGGCGGTCTCCTCGCCTTCGGCGTCGGTGAGCAGCAGGGTCACGTCCGCGTCGGCGAGCATGCGGCGCAGCCGCTCGCGCGGCGCCCGGCCGTCGAGGGGTACGTACACCCCGCCGGTGCGTACGAGCGCGAGCTGGGTGACGACGAGGTCGGCGGACCGGTCCATCAGGACGCCCACGGCTCGCTCGGCACGTACCCCGAGGGCGGCGAGCCGCTCGGCCAACTCCCCTGCGCGGGCGTCGAGTTGTCGGTAGGTGAGCCGCTCGTCACCGGCTTCCAGGGCGATCGCGTCGGGAGTGTGGCGCACCTGTGAGGCGAAGAGTTCGGCGACCGTGGTCCCGGCCAGCTCGGTGGTGGTGTCGTTCCAGGTGCGCAGGACCTGTTCGCGCCGGTCGGCGGCCAGCAGCGGGATGCGGGCGGGCGGCAGTTCCGGTGCGTCGGCCATCCCGGTGAGCAGCACGGCGAGGTATTCGGCGCACCGCTCGACGGTCGCGGCGTCGAACAGTTCGGGGTCGTAGCCGAGCCGCAGCGCGAGTGCGGGGCCGGGGTAGGCGACCAGGCCGAGCGCGTAGTTGGTGGTCTCGATGCCGTCGAGGTCGCTCAGTACGAGGCCGTGGTCGGAGAGGTCGTCGTCCCTCGGATAGTTCTCGAAGACGACGATGCTGTCGAACAGGGCGGCCCGCTCGGGCAGTTCGGTGAACGCCTTCAGCCGGTTCAGCGGCAGATGGTCGTGGCCGCGGTCCTCGCTCTGGTCGCTCTGGAGCGAGCGCAGCCAGTCGCGGAGGGTGCCGTCGGCGGGGACGGTGACCCGGGTCGGCACGGTGGTGATGAACAGGCCGGTGATGGACTCGGCGCCCGACAGCTCAGCCGGGCGGCCGGATCCCGTGGTGCCGAACACCACGTCGGAGCGGCGTGACTGCCGGCTCAGCAGGATGGCCCAGGCGCCCTGCACCAGGGTGTTGAGGGTCAGACCCGAGGTGCGTGCCAGTTCCTCCAGGGCGCCGGTCGTGGCCTCGGGCAGGGTGACCGTCACGGCCTCGGTGGACTCGGCGCGGTGCGCCTCGCGGGGCTCGCGGTCGTAGGGCAGCGGGGTGGCCTCGTCCAGTCCGGCGAGCCGCCGGCGCCAGTACTTCTCCGCCTCGTCGTGGTCGCGCTCGCCCAGCCAGGCCAGGTAGTCCCGCCAGGGCCGCCGGTCGGGCAGGGCCGTGGCGCCGGGCCTGCCGGTGAGGGCGCTGTGGCAGGTGAACACGTCCGAAAGGACCTGGAACAGGCTCCAGCCGTCCAGGAGCAGATGGTGGAAGGACCACACCACGCGGACGGCGCTGTCCGAGACCCTGGCCAGCAGCAGGCGCTGGAGCGGACCGCCGACCAGGTCGATCCCGGCGGCACGGTCCTCGCTCAACAGGGCGTCCAGCTGGTCGCGGGACTCGGCGACGGTCAGGCCGCGCCAGTCGAGGACGGTCACCGGCACCGGCACGGCGTGCCCGACCACCAGCAGCGGTTCGGGCACGTCCTGCCAGACGACCCGGCCGCGCAGGACGGTCGTGGCCTCGGTGACCTGCTGCCAGGCCGCCGCGAGGAGGTCGGTGCGCTCCACTCCGTCCAGGACGAAGGTGACCTGCTGGAAGTAGACACCGCTGTCCTGGGAGAGACCGTGGAAGAGCATGCCGGCCTGGGTCGGCGTCAGGGGCAGGACGTCTTCGACGGCGGCCGGAGCGTCTCCCACGAGGCGGTCGACGGCACTCTGGTCGAGCCGGGCGAGCGGGAAGTCGGACGGCGTACGCCCGGCGGCGGCCGGCCCGGCGGCGTAGCGCGCGAGCTCGGTCAGCGCACGGGCGTAGCCGTGGGCGAGAGCCTCGACCGTGTCCTCGTGGTGCACCTGGTCGGAGTAGAACCAGGTGAATTCCAGTGCGTCGCCGTCCAGTCGGCCCACCAGCTCCAGGGCGTGCGGGCGCTCGGCCTCCGGGTCGGCGTCCAGCTCCAGCGGCCGGAAGGTACCCCGGTACAGCCCCGTGCCCGTCTCCCCCGGGGACATCCGCCCCAGGTAGTTGAAGCTGATCCGGGCCGCGGGTGCGGTCGGTTGGGCGTCCGGGCCGGCCAGGTGGCGGAGCGCGTCGTGGCCGATGCCGTGCCGTGGCACGGCCCGCAGCTGCTCCTTGACCTGCTTGAGCACGGCGTCCCACGATGCCTGCTCCGGTACGGCGAGGGCGACGGGGTGGCGGGTGGTGAACCAGCCGACGGTACGGCTGAGGTCGAGATCCGCGAAGAGCTCCTCGCGGCCGTGGCCCTCCACGTCGACCACGACCCGCTCCTGGCCGCTCCAGGCGGACAGAGCGCGGCCGAGCGCGGCGAGCAGGACGTCGTTGGCCTGGGTGCGGTAGGTCTCGGGCAGCCGGCGCAGCAGGGCCGCGGTGTCCTCTGCGCTCAGCCGGACGGTGACGGCGCGGGCGGAGGCGTACGTGTTGCGGCCCGGCAGGTCGGTGGGCAGATCGGTGCCGGCCGGCAGCGCCGCCTGCGCCCAGTAGGCCCGTTCGTCGTCGAAGCCGCCGCCGCTGGTGTGTGCGGCCAGCCGCTGCGCCCACTGGCGCAGCGGCGAGGACTTGGCGGGCAGGGCGGTCGTGCCGTTCCTGCCGTCGCGGCGGGCGAGGTAGGCGCTGTCCAGGTCTTCCAGGAGCACCCGCCAGGACACGCCGTCCACGACGAGGTGGTGCACCGCGAGGTGGAGAGCCGGGGCGCATCCGGTGCCCCGGTCGTGCAGCACGGCCCGCAGCAGTGGACCGCGCGCCAGGTCGAAGGCCCCGAAGTGGGGGCTGTCGGTGTCCGGGCCGCGGTGCCTGGTCAGGGTGACGCGGTCGTCCCGGTCGGTGATGTGCCAGGCCGGCGGTGTGCCGGGGCCGGTGTCGAAGCGGGAGCGCAGGGCGTCGTGGTGGGCGACGAGATCGTTCAGGGCGCCTTCGAGCGCCTCGGCGTCCACGTCGTCGGGCACGAGCACCGACAGGGTCTGGGCGAAGTGTGCGGCCCGGGCGCTGTCGGTGGCGAACAGCCAGTGCTGGATGGGCGTCAGCGGGGCCGGGCCCTCGGGGTCCACCCGGGCGGGGCCCGGGCGCTGCGGATCGGCGGCGTCGGCGCAGCGGGCAAGGGCGGCGAGGGTCTGGTGGCGGTAGATGTCGCGGGAGGTGACGGTCAGTCCCTCCTGCCGGGCCCGCGCCACCACTTGGAGGCTGAGGATCGAGTCGCCGCCGAGCTCGAAGAAGTTGTCGTCCACGCCGACACGGTGGACGGAGAGCGCCTCGGCCCAGACGGCCGCCAGGGTGCGCTCGGTGGCCGTGCGGGGCGGGACGTGGCGCGCGGCCCGGGTGGTCGCGGGGCCGGGCTTCGGCAGGCGGGCGCGGTCGAGCTTGCCGTTGGGGTTGAGCGGCAGCTCCTCCAGGAGCAGCACGGAGGCGGGCACCATGTAGTCGGGCAGCGTCTGCGCGAGCGTCCGGCGTACGGAGTCGGGTGTGACCGCTTGTCCGGGCACGGGCACCACATAGCCGGTCAGACGGCGGTTGTCGTCGTCCCCGGAGACGGCGACGGCGGCTTCCGCGACGCCGGGGCAGCGGCGCAACGCCTCTTCCACCTCGCCGAGTTCGATGCGGAAGCCGTGCACCTTGACCTGCTGGTCGGTCCGCCCGAGGTACTCCAGTTCACCGCCGGCGGTCCACCGCACCAGGTCTCCCGTGCGGTACATGCGAGCGCCCGGGCCGCCGAAGGGGTCGGCAACGAACCGCTGGGCGGTGAGGCCGGGACGCCCGAGGTACCCGCGCGCGAGCCCACCGCCACCGAGGTACAACTCCCCCATGACACCGAGGGGTTGAGGACGCATGCGGCCGTCCAGGACGTATGCGCGGGTGCGCGCCACCGGGCGGCCGATGGGCGGTGCCTGGTCGGCCGCCCGGTCACCGGCGAACCAGGCCGTGGCGTAGACGGTGGCCTCGGTCGGCCCGTAGGCATTGACGATGGTGCAGGAGGGCAGGGCGGCCCGCAGGTCCTGGACGGTCTGTGCGGGCAGCGCTTCTCCGGCCAGGACGGCGGTGTCCGCCGCCACGGGTGCCTCGTGCCCGACGAACAGCCGGGACATGACGGAGGGCACGCCGCTGATCAGCCCGCTCCGTCCCTCGCCCGCGTCGGCGAGTGCGGTCGGGTCGGCGACCACCTCCACGCTGCCGCCATTCAGCAGGGGGCAGAGCAGCTCGAACACCGAGACATCGAAGTTGAGGGAGGTGGAGGCGATCACCGGCTCCGGTGCGCGGTCCCCGAACTGCTCCCCCGCCCAGGCCGCCAGCGCGGCCACCGTGCGATGGGTGACGACAACGCCCTTGGGCCGGCCGGTCGAACCCGACGTGTAGATGACGTAGGCCGGATGATCCGGCAGCAGGGGTCGCGACCGTTCGGCGTCGGTGAGGTCCGCCGAGGACCGGGAGTCCGCCGGAGCGCCGCTGCCGGCGCTCAAGTCCCCGATGATCAGCGGTTCGCAGTCCGGCGGCAGCGCGGCGGCCGTCTCGGCGGTGGCCACGACGAGCGCGGGCCGCGCGTCGGAGAGCATGTAACGGATGCGTTCGGCCGGGTAGTTCGGGTCGACGGGCAGATAGGCCGCGCCGGACTTCAGCACCGCGCACAGCACGACCGGCAGTTCGACGGTGCGCGGCAGGCACAGCGCGACCAGCGTTTCCGGAGCCGCCCCCCGGGCGATCAGCTCGCGGGCCAGGCGGTTGGCGCGGCGCTCGACCTCGGCGTAGTCGAGTCGCTCGCCGCCGTGGGTGACGGCGGTGCGGCCGGGGGTCCTGGCCACTTGGGCACGGAACAGCTCGGGCAGGGTGGCGTCGTCCGGTTCGGCGTCGACCGCCGGGTTCCAGGAGTCCAGGAGGGTGCGCTGCTCGTCGTCGGAGAGCAACGACAGTTCGGCCAGAGTGCGTCCCGGGCCGTCGGCCATCGCCTCCAGCAGTCGTTGCACATGGCGGGCCATCCGGGCCACGGTCGCCGGCTCGAACAGGTCGGTGTTGAACTCGGCTGTCAGCACGCATCCGCCGTCCGCGTCCGGCGTGAACTCCAGGACGAGATCGAAGCGGGCCGCGGGCCGCGGCAGCGGATGGTCGTCGAACCGCAGACCGCCCGCGCGCGGTGGGGCGGTCGCCGTCTGCTGGACGACGAGCGCCTGCACCAGCGGGGTGCGGCTCGGGTCGCGGGGCACGGCCAGTTCCTCGACCACCCGGTCGAAGGGCACCGCGTCGTGGGCGAAGGCGTCGAGCAGCGTGGTGCGCATCCGCTCCACGAACCGGTCGACGCTGGCCCGCTCGTCCACGTCGGCGCGCACCACCACGGTGTTCGCGAAGAAGCCGACCACGTCCTCCAGCTCCTGGCGGTCGCGGCCGGTGGTGATGGTGCCGAACGCGACATCCCGCTGTCCCGAGTAGCGCGCGAACAGCAGGGCGCAGGCACCCGCCAGCACCGTGAACACGGTGGTGCCACGTCCGGTGGCTAGCGTACGCAGCCGTGCCATCAGGGCGGGCGGAAGGTGACGGCGGTGTCCGGCCCCCGAGGTGGTGCGCACTGCGGGCCTGGGGTGGTCGGTGGGGAGCTCCAGTTGCTGGACCCCCTCCAGGTGCCGGCGCCAGTAGCGCAGATGGCCGGCCTCTGCCTCCGAGCCCCGCTGTGCCTGTTCCCAGACCGCGAAGTCCGGGTACTGCACGGCCGGTTCGGCCAGGCCGTCCGGCTCGCCTGTGGTCTCGGCCCGGTAGAGCGCGGCCAGTTCCCGGGTGAGGATGCCGACGGACCAGCCGTCGGTGACGATGTGGTGCTGGGCGAGCAGCAGCAGGTGGTCGGCGTCGTCGAGTCTGATCAGGAGGGCGCGGGTGAGGGGGCCGGTCGCCAGATCGTGCGGGCGGCCCAGCTCGTCGGCCAGCAGTTCCTCTGCGGCGCGTCGGCGGTCGGCATCGGGCGCGTCGGCGAGGTCGGCGATCTTCAGCGGCAGTTCGGGGCTGGCGGCGATGTGCTGGGTGCCCTGGCCGCCGTCGGTGCGGAAGGTGGTGCGCAACGCGTCGTGCCGGGCGGCGAGCCGGAGCAGGGCGCGGCGCAGTGCGTCGGTGTCCAGGGCGCCGCGCAGGCGCAGGGTCAGGCCGGTGTTGTACTCGGGGCCGCCGTCGGCGAGGTCGTCGAGGAACCACAGTCTGCGCTGTGCGCTCGACAGCGGCAGGCCGCCGGTGCGCGGGACGGCCGGGATCGGTTCGGCGGCCACGGCGGCGGAGGGGTCGCCGAGCAGGGGGGCCAGGGCTTCGACCGTGCGCGAGGTGAACAGGTCGCGGACGGTCAACCGTATGCCGAGGTCTTCCCGGATCCGGGACAGGACACGGGCGGCGAGGATGGAGTCGCCGCCCAGGTCGAAGAAGTCGTCACCGGCACCGACGACGTCGACGCCCAGGACATCGGCCCAGATCCCGGCGAGAGCCACTTCCTGCGGGGTGCGTGCGGCGACCAGGTCGGCACGTGTGGTCAACTCCGGTGCGGGCAGGGCGGCATGGTCGGTCTTGTTCTGCGGGGTGAGCGGCATCCGCTCCAGGACGACCAGGGCCGACGGCACCATGTGGGCGGGCAGTACGGCGGCGAGGGCGGCGCGGAGGGACGCGGGGTCGGGAGGTGATCCGGGCTCGGCGGGGGTCGCGTATCCGACGAGGCGGGGGCGACCCGGTTCGTCCTCACGGACCACGACGGCTGCCTCGCCCACGCGCGGGTCACTGCCCAGAGCGGCCTCGATCTCACCGGGTTCGATGCGGAAGCCGCGGATCTTGACCTGGCGGTCGAACCGCCCGAGGTAGTCGAGCTCGCCGTCCGGGCGCAGCCGGGCCCGGTCGCCGGTGCGGTACAGCCGGGCCCCGGGTGCCCCGAAGGGGTCCGCGACGAATCGGGTCGCCGTCAGGCCCGGCCGGCCCAGATAGCCGCGGGCCACGGCATCGCCGCCGATGTACAGCTCGCCGTCCGCACCGGGCGGGACGGGGCGCATCGCGGTGTCCAGGACGTGGACGCGCGTGTGGGGCAGGGCCGCGCCGATGGCGGGGGTGCCCTGCCCGGCGGACAGTTCGCCCGTCCAGGTGGCCACGATGGTGGCTTCGGTGGGGCCGTACGAGTTGATCATGCGGCGGCCGGGCGCCCAGCGGTCCACCAGGCCCGCCGGGCAGGCCTCGGCGCCCACGATCAGGGTGCGCAGATGACGTCCGGTCCCCTGCGCCGGGTCCGGCAGGGTCGCCAGCGCGGCCGGCGGGATGAGGGCGTGCGAGATGTGGTGCTCGTCCAGGGCCGTGGCGAGTTCGTCACCGAGCCACGGGCCGTCCGGCGGGACGACGAGCGTGGCGCCGACCAGAACGGAGATGAACAGTTCGAGGACGGAGGCGTCGAAGCTGGGTGAGGAGAACTGCAGCACCCGGTCGCCGGGACCCACGGCGTACCGGTCGGCGGCGGCCTCCGTGAATCCGCCGATGCCGCGGTGGGTCACCGTCACGCCCTTCGGGGTGCCCGTCGACCCGGACGTGTAGATCACGTAGGCGGCCCGGTCGGGACCGGCCCCGCACGCGGCCCGCTCCCCCGACGACGCGTGCTGCTCGTCCTCCATCAGCTCGGAGACGTTCCGCGGATCGTCGAGGATCACCGCGGGCGCGCTGTCGGCGAGCATGAGCGCCCGTCGCTCGGCGGGGTAGCCCGGGTCCACCGGCAGGAAGGCCGCACCCGCCAGGGCCACGGCGAGTTCCGCGGCGATCAGCTCCATGGACCGCGGCAGCACCAGCGCGACCACCCGGTCCGGCCCGGCACCCGAGTCGACCAGGTGAGCCGCCAACCGGCCTGCGCGCTCGGCCAGTTCGCCATAGGTCCAGGTCCGCCGCCCGTCGGTCAGGGCCGGGGCGTGCGGTGCGCGGGCCACCTGCCGCGCGAAGAGTTCCTCAAGCGTCGGCAGCTCCTGCTCTCGCGCGGGGCCGCCGTCCCGGGAACGCGTGGTCGCGGGCAGGGGGGTGACGTGCGGGTCCGTCATGGGTCCAGTCCTTTGAAAGCCACGGGTGGCGCGAGTGGGCGGCTAGATCGAGATGGGGCGGGCGGGTCGCGTCGCGCGAAGGTGCGACGGGCTGCGGGGCGCCAGTGAGCCGCCTTGCGGCGGGCTCGGCCGGGCAGCCACCGGAGCGAGCCGGGAGCTGCCCCCGCTGTCACGGCGCGGGGCCAGGGGGAGTCGGCGGCGCTCCGCTCGGCGGCTGATGCCGGCCCGGCGTGATTCAGCCGTCGTCGGTGCGACGCGCCGTGCGTCCGGACACCTGGACGCGTTCGATCCGGCCGGTGGCGGGGTCGCGGTGGAAGCGTCCGCCGGGTTCGCGACGACCGGTGGCGGGGTCGACCAGGTCGTAGGACAGGTCGCCGTAGCAGACCAGCGGCAGTGCCAGGTCACCGTCTATCGACAGGACGGGGCAGCCGTCGGCACCGGCGCCGATGCGATAGTCGGCAGCACCGTTGCGGTACGTCCCCCAGCACTCGGGCAGCAGGACCGGGCGGCCCCGGTCGCCGGCGGGTGCGGGCCCGGCCGGCACGCGTACGTCGGTCAAGTCGCCCATCTCCGCGGCGAGTTCGCGCCACAGCGCGGTGGCTCCGCCCGCGTTGCCGGTGAACGCCACGACCACGCCGCTCGCGGGGTCGATCCGGAGGTGGCACGAGGTGCCCTGGGCATTGCCGTCGTGGCCGCACCACAGGTCGTCGCCCTGCCGGTACTGGGCGACCCCCAGGCCCCAGCCGTCGGCCAGGGCTCCGGGCCGGGCACCGCGCTCCGCGCGGAGCATGCCCTTGGCCACCGCGGGCGGCAGTACGTCACTGCGGCCGATCAGCGCGCCGCCGAGCGCGGCCAGATCGGCGGCGGAGGCCATCAGAGCCCCGGCCGGGGCCTCCAGCGAGGCCAGGTTCTGCTGTACGGGACGGATCCGCCCGGTGGCGGTGTTGACGGCGTGTCCGGCGGCCCAGGGACGACTGAGGGTGCTGTCGCCGATGAAGGCGGCGGATATCCCCAAGGGCTCAAGGAGCAGCACGCGAACGGCTTCGTGCCACGGCATGCCGGTGATCTCCTCGACCAGCAGCCCCGCGGCGACGTAACCGGCGTTGGAATAGGAGAAGTCGGTGCCGGGCGGGAACAGCGCCTGCTCGGACGTGCACAGCGAGGTGAGGTAGCGGGTGCCGCCGGTCGTCGATGCCGTGTCGGAATCGGGGCCGGTGGGCAACCCGCCGGTGTGGCTGAGGAGGTGACGTATCGTCACCTCCGGTAAGCCGCGCAGCGCGGGCAGGTGGTCGGCGACGGGCTCGTCCAGGTCGAGGTCGCCGTCGTCGACGAGCAGCAGCACCAGGGCGGCCGTGTAGGGCTTGGTGAGGGAGCCGAGAGCAACGGCCGTGTCCGGGGCGAACGGCGTACCGGTGGCCGCGTCGGCGATACCGGTGTGCACGGAGATCGTCTCCGTACCGGTGTCCAGGACCAGTTGAGCGCCTGGCACCCCGTGTGTCTCGGCGAGGGAGTCGAGCCTGTTCTGGAGGTCTTGGCGGAGGGGACGCGCCGCGCGGGGGGCGGCGGGGACGGAGGGGACGTAGTAGGGCATGAGAAAGGAGCTCCCCAGTGAGTTTCCTCGTGTACGGGTGGCTTCTCCGGCCGCGGCGAGCGGTGCCCCGGCCGGGGCGGTGCACGGAAGGACGGCCTTCGGCTAGGGCCTGCCGACCTCGACGGGCAGGTGGCGTACGCCGATGAGGACGGCCGGATTCTGGAGGACGATGTCGTCGTACGACGGGATCGCCAGATTGCGGAATCGTTCATTCATCATGTTCAGCGCGATCCTCGCCTCCAGCCGGGCCAGTGGGGCGCCGAAGCAGAAGTGGATGCCGTGCCCGAAGGTGAGGTGCGGGTTGGGACGTCGGTCCGCGAGGAACACGTCCGGCCGCTCGAAGCGCGCGGGGTCCCGGTTCGCGGCGCCCAGGTGGACCATCACCATGCTGTCGGCGGCCAGTTCGTGGCCGTCGAGGACCACGGGCCGGGTGACGCGGCGCCCCAGCTCGGGGAAGGGGGGCAGCCAGCGCAGCACCTCCTCGACCGCAGGGGGGATCAGGTCCGGATCCTTGCGCAGTGCGGCGGCCGCCTCGGGGTGGCGGTCGAGGGTGACGACCGCATTGCCGAGCAGGGCGGTGGTGGTGATGTGCCCCGCGACAAGGAGCAGGGCCACGAAGCCGACCATCTCCTGGTCGGTGAGCCGGACGCCGTCCACTTCGGCGGCGATGAGTCTGCTGGTCAGATCGTCGCCGGGGGCTGCCCGGCAGCCGCGTATGTGGTCGAGCATGTAACTGTTCATTTCCCGGACCGTGGGGGCGATGGCGGCCAGCGCCCGCTCCAGGTCGGCCATGTCGGGCGCCTCACCGAGCTGATCCCCTCCGAACAGGACGCTCGCCCAGTCCTGGAAGGTGCGGTGCTCCTCTGCCGGAATGCCGAGGAGTTCGGCGATGACGATGATGGGCAGCGGATACGCCAGGGTCTCGACGAGGTCGAAGCGGTCCTGGTCCACGACGGAGTTCAGCAGCCGGTCGCACACGGCCGCGATGCGCGGTTCAAGCCCCTGGACGACGCGAGGGGTGAAGGCCTGGCTCACCAATGCGCGCAGCTTGCGGTGCTCCGGCGGGTCCATGCCGACGAAGTTTCCCTGGGTGAAGGTCGCGAAGTCCTCCTGCGTGGGAGCGAGGGAGGAGAGATCCGAGGAGTAGGTGGCCGGATCGGCGAGCACGGCAGAGCTCGTCTCGTGATCCACGACCTGCCACACACCCTGCCGCTCGTCGCGCCGGATCGGGCCGGCCGCACACAGGTCACGCCAGCGACCGGGTAACTCATCCAGCAGAAAGGCATCGCTCGTCTTCTGGTCGGTGGACACCATGACTCCTCGGCTAACGGCACGCGGACACGGCCCTGCCGCATACGCACGCGACAGGGAAAGTGGACAGAGCGGTTCGGTGTGTGGCTTGGACGATGGAGCGCAGACCGTCGGCGTGACGGGCCCCGCCTGAGCCGGTGGCCCGCACCGACGGCGAACGACCCGCCTGACACACGCCGATGAAGCGCGTCAGGGGCGCGGAGATCCCGTGCAGATCTCCCGACCGGACGTCAACACTCCCGGAGCGACGAGTCGAAGTCTCCCTGACTCCTGCGGAGCGCATGTGGCGCGGCAACTCCACCCGGCATGACATATCCCCCTCGGCGATGCCAACGCGTGACGGTCACGCGGGCGTCCCACCAGTGATCGACCAGACAGTAGAAATCATCCCCGAAGCGTGACCGTACCTATTTACGCCTCGGTAAGGATCAGGATTGGCAAAATCAAAGCATCCTGCACAGCTGCGCTCCATCCAAACTCGGCCACAGTCTCCACACAAGGCTCATTCTGACGCAACCCTTGTCTTTTGACGCAAACTTTGACGCTACCCCCCACGTCCCCAGCAGGACGCATTGACGTGATGTCACGGTGTTCACAAGCCCATGACTGGACTGCTGGTGCGCGAGTTCCCCGCCACTTCAGTGACAAACAAGTCCACCGCACAGGAAGTTTCCGGACAACCCATCTCGGCCGATTTCATCGGGCCGGCGCAGCGGGGTGACCAAGGAGTAACCCAGGCACGAACTGCCTGGTCGTCCAGAACCGAAAGAAACTGTTCGAACGAATCCAAAGGCTGAAAATGAACTGTGCCGGCTTCCGCAGGCCCAAACCGGCCGGGGTTCTCGACAGATGAGCCGAAGTGGCTTGATCCGGTTGCCGGGTTGAGCCCGACACGGCTCAACCGGCTTGTCGCGCTGACGTGGCGGTCACATCCAGCCAGGCCGGGAGCGGCGATTCCGGCTGGAGCAACGGCCTGAGCTGCGGCAGGCCCCCCGATGCCGAGTGGCCGCTCTGGACGCATACCGAACTATCCGACACGAAACCTGATGATCCGTCCAACCAGTCGCAAGCACGACAGAAAAGGTCATATCGCAGGAAGCGAGACGTCGCCGATGCAAGATCGCCGCATGCCCCTCCCCGCGACCGAGAACTCCGCGAGACTCGGCGGCCAATAGCGGCACATGCCGAATCTCAACGCCTTTGGCATATGCCGCACTTCATTACGGAGAAGTACAGATGGACATCACAGCAAAGTCCTGGCGAACACGGATGGCCCCGAAAGTAAGCCACCGACACTTATCCGGCCAACTATCGATGACGGCCCCAGCCGCTCCGTCCAATCCTTCACGCGGTCGACATTTGACGTTTGCCATGCTGAGCACGTTCATCCGTGCCTGCCTGGGCACTTGAACGAGTACGCCGAGTTCTGGCCATGATCGAGCCGAAAACAACAGCCGCTGTCGCCGGGACGGCAGCGCCTACCGAACGGGCCACTTGCCGCGCCGAATACACGCACCTGTGCCGGCCCGCCATCGGCCGGGGAGACGGCTACTCCGCGCATGGGGGCCGATCCACTTCCTCCTCGCTGATCACCACTAACTGGAGGCCGTCGCCGCGGTTCGGGCGGTGCGGCTCCTCTCGCTGCTGAGCTCGGGCGGGAGCCTGTCCCGAGTCGAAGATGCCGCCGGTCGCCGAAGTACCGGCGGCCCGTCCCGGTCAGTTCCGCGACCACACGCGGTGCTGGGCAGCGGCGACCTTGAGGAGCGGTTCGACACCGTCCCAGCCGCGGTGCCGACAGCGTGGGACGAGGCCGGCCGGCAATCCGACGGAGAGGCTCCGCCCGCGCGCCCGCCACCTCGTTCTCGACTATGCGGCCATGCCCGCCCAGGTTGCCGACCTGGTTCTGCCCAGCGGCGCGTCGATGTACGTCATGAGCGCGTTGGAAACCTCCCGCGAGCTCGTCCGGCACTCCTACTACCGGTACGAGTTCGCCACCGTCGCCGTCACGCATTCCCTGTTCGCCCTGGAGCACGTCCTCGCTGAGCGTCTGGCCACGAACGAGCCGCTCCCCGTCCTCATCGAGCGGGCCACCGACGCCGGGCTCATCACGGCCGAGCTTGCCATCGAACTCGACCGCAGCCGACTGCTGCGCGACAAGCTCACGCAGGGCGCCGAGTCAAGTGCCGCCCTCCGCCCGATCCGAGCCATCGCCATGCTGCGTGCCGTCTTCGATGCCGTATCCCTGCTCCTTCGCCCGCCGGCCGCGGCCGGGGCGACAGCCGCCGACCTGGGCGGATCCCAGCTCGAAGACGGGCTCGCCCGTCTGTGGGAGGACCACCTGCGCGCGTTGTTCCCCGACGGCTTCCGCGGCGTGGACTTCGACGGCGTGGATCTGGTCCTTCTGGACGCCGAGGTCGCCGGCTTCGTGCAGAGGGAATTGAAGGGAGGGCTCGACGGCACTGACATCGCCGGACTCTGGGGCTGCATCGCCGATCTCGACAAGATCGTTCCTCTGATCAACGAGGAGTACTGCGCCTCCTACTTTGCGCATCTTCGGACGATGGCCCACGTTGCGGCAGCGCCCTACGTCGCCAACGCGACGTAGACATGCTGCGCCGCCCGCACGGCCGCCACAACGACGTGACGACGCGACGACGCGACGACGCGACGACGCGACGAACTACAGGAATCGGCGGATCGGTGCGACGGCGGCCTCTTTGGCCCGCTGGAGCGTGGAGCGCCGCTTCCACCGTCCGCGCGTGATGAGTTCGCTGTGTTCCAGGTCCTCCGTGAAGTGACTGTCCAGCTTCGCCGTGAACGCCTGGTCCAGCACGGCGAGCATGACCTCTTCGTCGTGGTCGAGGGAGCGGCGGTTGAAGTTCGTCGAACCGACCAGTGCCATGGTCCTGTCGACTGTGACGACCTTGGTGTGCAGCATCGTCGGCTGGTACTGGAAGATCTTGACTCCGCAGGCGGTCAGGTCTTCGTAGTAGCGCTGCCCCGCCAGTTGGCAGACCCGCTTGTCGGTGTAGGGCCCCGGCAGCAGGATCTCGACCTCGACTCCGCGGCGGGCGGCGGCGCACAGCAGCTCGATGAAGTACGCGTCGGGCGCGAAGTAGGCCGTGGCCAGCCGGATCCGTTCCTCCGCCGATTCGATCACTACGCGGAACAGGGTCTGCATGTCCTGCCAGCCGAAGCTGGCGGATCCGCGCACCACCTGCACGACAGCGTCGCCTTCGGGGTCATGGGCGGCGAACCGGTCGCGGTCGTCGAAGAGTTCCTCGTGGCACTCGGCCCAGTTCTGCGCGAACGCGGCAGCCAGTCCATCCACGGCGGGGCCACGGACCTGGACATGGGTGTCGCGCCATTCACCAGGGTTGCGGGCATCGCCGCACCACTCCTCGGCGATGCCGACACCACCGGTGAACGCCGTCTGCTCGTCGACGACCAGGACTTTGCGGTGACAACGGTGGTTCTGCTTCAAGGGCGACAGATAGAGGGGCTTGCGAAACCACGCCACCCGCACGCCGGCGCGCTCCATCAAGTCCAGCTGCTCCTTCTCGATGAGCCGGCTCCCGAACCCGTCCAAAAGGAGCCGCACCCGCACTCCGTGCCGTGCCCGGTCGGCGAGGGCATCCGCGAACCGCTGCGCGATGTCGCCCTTCCAGTACACGAACGTCATCATGTCGACCGTGTGCCTGGCGGAGCCGATCGCGTCCAGCATGGCGGCGAAGATCTCGTCACCGTTGCGCAGCGGCACCAAGGAGTTGCCCTCGGTCGCCGCGATGCCTATCAGTCTCTCCAGTCTGCGTCTCGTGCGCCGGGCCCGTTCCTCAAGAACCGGGCTCGACTCCGCGACTGCGGTGTCCGCGGGGCTCGGTGGCCGGACAGGCTCGGTTGCCTCTGCGGGCGTTGCGGGAGCACTGTGCGCGTGCGTCATGGTCGGACCCTTCCAAACGGTGGCCAAGAGGACGAACCGGGCCGACCGTGGCCGGGATCGCCAGACAGCTGACTGTATGGACCTGTGCGGCGCACCGATCCAGCGGGGCGGTCAACCCTCCGCTTCGGGAAGCCGATGTGCCGGAAAGGGGCGGATGCGCCGTCGGCCATCGGTCTGCCTGCGCGCCCGTCGGCGTCCCGGATGCCACCCGCGGCGGCACCTCCGGCATGGTCGACGTGTTCCGGGTGGCTTCCGCTCGGCGCGTCCCCGGCAGGCGCGCAGAGGCCACCGGCCGTGGCCACCAGCCCTACGCCCCCGGCCCTACGCCCCCGGCCGTACGCCACCGTGCGGCACCCCGCCCCGGTCGCGGTCTCCCGGCCCGCGTGCCAGCGTGGTAGGGCGAATGAAGCGGAGCGGAGGACCATGTCCGTACACAGGAATGACCACCGTTGCACCGTGATGACGATCGCCGTCGCGGCGCTTTTCGTCGCCGGTTCCGGGACAGCCTCCGCGGTGGTGCCGATGGCACCCGAACGGCCCGCGGCGGCGACGGCCACCGGTCCGCCGAACGTGGTGCCCGCCGTCCGCGCGTTCAAGGCCGCTTCCGGTCCTGGCTGGCGCCCGCAACCCGGGTCGCGTGTGGTGATCGACGCGAAGAGTCCCGGCCTGGCGGACGAGGGCGAGCTCCTGGCCCGGGAGCTGGGGCTGGCGTACGGGAAGACCGCCGCTCCCGCGTCCGGGGACATACGCCTGGCCCTGTCCGGGTCCGGCTCGGGCCCGGCGGAGTCGTACGGGATCACGGTGAGTGGTGGCCGGGTGGATGTCACCGGCCCGGACGAAGCGGGCGTCTTCTACGGCACCCGTACCGTCAAGCAGGCCGTGCGCACCACGGGAGCGCTGGCCGAGGGCACCGTCACGGACGGCCCGGCCAAGCCTCAGCGGGGCCTGAACCTCGACATCGCCCGCAAGTACTTCACCCCGGGGTGGATCGAGGCACGGCTGCGCGCGATGGCCGACCTCAAGTTGAACCAGCTGGTCCTGCACATATCCGACGACCAGGGTTTCGGCATCGAGATCAAGGATCCGCGGTATGCGAAGAGCGTGTCGACGACCCGCCTGAGCCAGGCGCAACTGGCCGGGATCGTCAAGCTGGCCGGGTCCCTCCACATCACGGTGGTGCCCGAGATCGATTCCCCCGGACATCTTGGAGCGGTGCTCAAGTCCTTCCCCGATCTGCGGCTGAAGGACGTGAACGGCCGGATCGTGCAAGGTGCGATCGACATCTCCCAAGCCGGTGCCGGCCCGGTGGTCGACGCGTTGTACAAGGAGTTCCTGCCGCTGTTCCCCGGTGGTGCCTGGCATCTGGGCGGCGACGAGTACCAGGCCCTGACCTGGCGCAATCCGGAGGCATCGTTCCCGAACCTCGCGGCTGCGGCCCACAGACTGTACGGGCCGGGTGGCACGGTCAAGGACCTCGCCACCCGCTGGCTCGACGACAGGGCACGGGCGCTGGCCCCTTCCAAGAAGCAGCTCAAGGCGTGGAACGACGGCTTCTACACCGGTGGCATCGCCAAGGCCGACTCGGCCATCGAGGCCGAGTACTGGACCGGTAAGGAGATCGGTGCGCGGCTGCCCGAGGGGTATCTCGCCGAGGGACGCAAGGTGGTCAACCTCAACGACGCCTACCTCTACTACGTATTGGGCCAGCCCAACACGTTCACGTATCCGACCGGTCAGGCGATCTACGAGGAATGGACCCCCGCGGTGCTGCGCGGCAGCCGGCCGGTCCCCGACGCCGCCCGCTACCAGGACTCCATCCTGGGCGGCCGTCTGGCCATCTGGTGCGACAGACCGGAGGCGCAGACCGAGGGGCAGGTGGCGACCGGGATCCGGATGCCGCTGGCGGCTCTGTCGCAGAAGGTGTGGAACGCCGGGCAGCCCACCCGCTCCTGGAGCGCCTTTCAAGAGCTCGTGGCTCGGGCCGACCCGGGCGGCGGCCCCGCTCGGGCCGGCGCGACCTCTCCTGCCGGCGGCGCTCCCGCAGCGGCCTGAGCGGACAAGCAAGAGAGCGGCCTGAGCGGACGGGCACCAGGCGGAACCCGGCACGTGTCCGCCGGGTCGCGCCGATAGGCTTCCCGCCCGGCGTCGCTCAGTCCTCGCGCGCGGCTTCCTGCGCCAGCAACTCGTCGAGGTCGCGGAGCCGGTCGAGGCCCCGCACGGCCTGCACCATGCGGGCGTTGTGCTCGAACCGCTCCCGGTGGCGGTGCAGGAGGTTCCAGTATCCCGATGTGAACGGGCAGGCATCTTCGCCCACGCGCACGGACGGCTTGTACCGGCAAGCGCCGCAGAAGTCGCTCATGCGGTCGATGTAGGCGCCCCCGGACGTGTAGGGCTTGGTGGTCATGCGTCCGCCGTCCGCGTACTGCGACATCCCGACCACGTTCGGCACCATCACCCAGTCGTAGCCGTCGACGAAGCTCCGGTGGAACCAGTCGGTCACGGCCCGGGGCTCCCAACCCCGCTGGAGCGCGAAGCTGCCCAGGATCATCAGACGCGGGATGTGATGCGTCCAGCCGGTCTCCCTGACCTGTTCCAGCACGTGGGAGAGGCAGTTGGCGTCGGTGCCCTCCGAGGACAGCTCCGTGAACCAGTCGGGGAGCTGCCGGTGGTGCCGCAGGGCGTTCCTGCCGCGGTACTCGTCACCGAAGTGCCAGTACAGCTGCCAGACGAACTCGCGCCAGCCGGCGATCTGCCGCACGAACCCCTCGGCGCTGTTGAGCGGGACATCGCCCGACCGCCAGCGCGTCTCGGCCAGTTCGACGCATTCGGCCGGGTCCAGGAGTCCGAGGTTGAGCGAGGACGACAGCAGGCTGTGGCTCATCGTGGCGTCCCCTGCCAGGATCGCGTCCTCGTACGCGCCGAAGGTGGCGAGTCGATGCTCGGCGAACCGGTGCAGCGCGGCAAGGGCCTCACGGCGTGTGGCGGGGAACACGCGCGGTGCGTCCTCGCCGACGAACCGGACGTCGCCGTCCCGCGACCAGCGGTCCAGATCGGCGCGCACCTCCTCGTCGATGTCGCTCTCCCTCGGCCGGTAGGGCGCGGGAACGCCGAGCGCGGTGGCGCCGCGCGGCGGCGGCTGACGGTTGTCGTGGTCCAGGTTCCATCGGCCGCCGGCCGGGTGGTCGCCCTCCATCAGCAGGTCGTGCCCCTGGCGGACCCATCGGTAGAAGTCCTCCTGGCGCAGCTGTTTGGTGCCGCGGCCCTCCGCCCACGACCTGAACGCGTCGTGCGTGACGAGGAATCCGCGGGCCGGCAGGACGCGCACGGACGGCAGGGATCGGACGAATTCGAGTGCCGCGTGCGAAGTGGGGTGATGCACCGTCACGGGCCCCTCCCCCACCGCTTCCAGCCCCTCCCGGTACGAGTCCGCCTTGATGTACCGCACCCGGTCGCCCAGCTCGGCGGCCCGGTGGCGCATCGCCGAAAGGATCAGGTGTGCCTTCGCGCGGTGGAACCGCCGACGCCGGAACACATTGCGCGCCTCGATCATCAGCACCGGCGTGTCCCGGCGCGGCCCGCCGCGGGCCGGATCGAGGAAGTGCGGCCCGAGCTGATCACCGAACAGCCAGTGGGCCTCTGCGGGTTCTTCGGATGCCATGCCACTCCGTCCGTCGCCGGCCACGCCCTCCTGTCTCGGGCGCGGCCGCCCGCTGCCGATCCAACTGCACGGGGACGCCGTCGGCACGCACGCCACACGGGTCGGACGCGCGGACCGACCACGCGCCGCACGGTCCTGGACCGGCCATCGGGGAAGCCGGGCCCACACCGCGTGCCCTCGGTGTGACTTCGCACAAGGGGACGGCGCGAGCCTCCGTGGTAGGGCGTGTGGCCGATTCCGTCCGGTGCGGATGACCCGGTTGCTCGATTCCGCCCGGCGCCGGCGTGCGCGAGGAATCATGGGGGCCATGGTCTTGTCGACGGATTTCACCGAGATGCTGGGCGTGCGACATCCGATCGCGCTGGCGCCGATGGCAGGTGCGGCCGGAGGCGCGCTGGCGGTCGCCGTGTCCCGCGCGGGCGGGCTCGGCCTCGTGGGTGGCGGATACGGTGAACCGGATTGGCTGGAGCGGGAGTTGTCGGTGGTGGCCCGGGGAACCGATCGGCCCTGGGGCGTCGGCTTTCTGACCTGGGCGATCGATGTCCGCGCGGTGGAGCGCGCGTTGGCGTTCCGTCCGGCGGCGGTGATGTTCTCCTTCGGGGACCCGGCCCCCTTCGTCGACCGCGTCCGCGAGGCGGGCTCGGCCGTACTCGTCCAGGTCACCGACCTGGAGGAGGCCCGGCGGGCCGTGGACCTGGGAGCCGACGCCATCGTGGCGCAGGGCACCGAAAGCGGCGGGCACGGTGCCCGTCGCGGACGCTCCACCTTCCCGTTCGTCCCCCTGGTCGCGGACCTCGCGGCTCCGGTGCCCGTCCTGGCCGCCGGCGGGATCGCCGACGGGCGGGGGGTCGCCGCGGCGCTGGCCCTGGGCGCCGCGGGTGCGCTCATCGGCACCCGCTTCCAGGCCACCGCCGAGGCGTCGGTCGGCAGCTCGGTCCACGAGGCACTCCTTGGTGGGCGTGGACAGGACACCGAACGCAATGGTGTGCTGGACATCGCCCGCGGATCGAGCTGGCCCGTCGAGCGCTACACGGCTCGTACGCTCGGACACCCCTACCTGGATCAATGGCGCGGCAGGGAGGCCGAGTTGGCCGGAGACGCAAGCGCGCCCCTGAAGTACCGGGACGATGTGGCACATGGGGTGATTCCGCCCGAGCCGGTCTGGGCGGGCGAGGCGGTGGACCTGATCACGGATCTGCCCTCGGCCGCCGAACTCGTCGCCACGCTGGCCGCCGAGGCCGAGGACGCACTGACACGAGCCGGGCGGAGCCGGCCCGAGGACGGCTCACACGCCTCCGGCTGACGTGGCCCGTGCTGCTGCCCGTCCCGCACGGCCCGGGACACAGCACAGGGAGGGGGCGGCAGCACCTCGCGAGGTGCTGCCGCCCCCTCCGGGATTCTTCGTTCAGGCCGCCTCCGTCCAGCGCGCATCGGCGAGGGCCGCGGTGAACGACGCTCGGCTGCGGGTCAGTTCCGCGACCAGGGCGCGGCCCACCTCCGCGGAGCCCGGGAGGGCGGCGACGTCGACCTCCCAGCTCGACCACCAGGTGCCCCCGGCAGGCCTGTTCTCGCGGAAGACCGCCTGCATGCGCAGCCGGGTCGTGGTGGCGGTCGGCCGGGTCAGCCGGATGAGGAACTCCGCCTCCGGGACGTCGATCCTGATGGTCTCCCCCACGCAGGACATCCCGCGGGCGTCCGGAACCGCTTCGCCGCACAGGCGGTTCGCGTGCCGGATGGCACTGCCGCTCACCACGACCGGGCGGCGCCCCGCCGCACTCACCGGGTGCTCCGTCCCGGCTGCCGGACCGAGGCGGCGCGGTTGCGCCATGCGGTGCGGGCGGCCTTGCGGTAGAACGCGGCGTAGCTGCGCTCGATGTGCACCGCGTGCCGTTCGGCCTCCGGGTGTCGCTCGCGCAGCCGGTTGATCGGGACGACCATCGCGGCATGGTGCTCGATGTGCAGATTGTTCCCGTTGGTGAACCAGGTAGTCATCCAACTCCCGCTGATGGAGCGGGTGTTGCGCAATACGTCGGTGGTCTCGGTCTCACACAGGAGGTGTTCGGGAAGTTCCACGAGGAAGTGCAGGGGTACGGCGACCAGGAGCGGCAGCAGCCACAGCCGTAGCAGGGTCTCACCATGTCCGAGCGCGACGGCGGTTGCGGCGGCCACCATGATCAGGCCGAACAGACGGTATTCGTTGACGACCTCGCGCCGCCTGCGCTCGGCGATCTGCCCGGCGTCGTAGGTCCAGGTTCCGGTGCAGCTCGCGACTACGTCGCGTAGCACGACGAACAGGCGTGCGTAGTCGAACAGGCCGCGCAGCAGCAGGCCGGGGGTGATGGGTTTGCGGCTGTCGAATCCGAAGAACTCGGAGTCCTGCGGAGTCCCCAGGAACCGGTGGTGCTGGAGGTGGCGCACTCGGTAGTGGCTGTAGGAGACGAGCAGGGGCAGGCCCAGGGGGACGCCGGCGAGGCGGTGGGGG
The DNA here is from genome assembly GCF_002803085.1 of Streptomyces sp. CB01201. Lineage (GTDB taxonomy): Bacteria > Actinomycetota > Actinomycetes > Streptomycetales > Streptomycetaceae > Streptomyces > Streptomyces hundungensis. Next base: position 229,816 of record NZ_NNBJ01000009.1, read on the forward strand.
CGGGCGGTGCGGAAGGCGGAGTGGTGCAGGCACTGGTGCTGGAGTTCCACCATGTGCGTGTAGACGGCGCCCAGGATCAGGACGCCGGCCGCGATGAGGACCGGGCTGGGCCTCAGGGCGAGGTAACCACCGCCTACGGCCAGGGCGATGGCAAGGATCAGTTTGAAGGTGAAGACGGTCTGGTCCCAGGCCAGGACCCGGCTTTTGCGAAAGAGTTCCTGCGGGGGTCGGGGGGAGGCCGTGACGGCCATCGTGATTCCTTCCTCGGTGAGGCGGTTCGTCTCGACGGGCGGCACGGATCAGTGCGGCAGCCGCAGCATGGCCTCCCAGATGCGGCGGTAGTAGGCGTTGGCGACCCGGACCCGGGTGGCGACGCCCAGGGAGATCTCGCGCAGGAGTTCCGGGGACTCGTCGACCAGCGGAACGAAGACACCTTCGAACCACTCGGCTCCGTGGTCCGCGTCGACGTGGACGTGGATGCGCTGGTAGTCGATGACATCGGCCGGCACATCGAGGCGGTTGCAGCCGTCGACCATGGCCTGGAACCGCGGGGACGCGCTCTGTTCGAGCACGCCCATGGCGCCGAGGGCGCGCGGGTTGAGGTGGCGGTGGATGCCGTACATGAGGAGCAGGCACGCGTTCTCGAAGGCTTCGGGGCAGAAGAGCGCCTCCTGGCCGATGCCGGCGTCGGCGAGCCGGGCCCGCATGTAGACGGCGGAGTGCTCGAACATCCGGGTGTGGACCTGATCGATGTCGCCTTCACCCATCTCGTCCCAGTAGTTCTCGGCGATGGTGAGTTTGGTGTGTCCCTGGGTACCGATCTGGACCATCGCCATGAGGTCGTCGAATTTGCTGTCGACGAGCTCCTCGCCCATGAAGAACAGCGCCATCTGTTCGAGGGTCGCCTCGCTGGCGAGGTAGTCGCAGAATTCCGGCTGGGTGTGCCGGTCCGCGACGTCGAGGAACCAGGTCCGGAACTCGGCTCCGCTGGAGGGGAGTTGTAAGGGGTCGACCTGGCTGTCCTCCCAGGCGAGCCAGGCCTCCTCGATGGCGGTGATGGCGGGGTCGGTGTTGAGCCGGGGTATGCGCGCGAAGTCGGCGGGGCCGGCCATGTAGTCGACGTAGTGGCGGTGCAGGCGGCTCAGCAGCGTTTCGCGCGCCGCCGCGTCGGGGGTTTCCCGGGTGCGGGGGAATGCGCGGGAAATGCTGTCGGACCAGCTGTCGACGGGTACGGCGGTAACGGCGGTTGCGGTCACGGATATTGCCTTTCCATCGAAGGACGATCGGTTCCCGGTCACGTTTGCGGCTTCGTACAAGAGTGTTCCGCCGGCGAACGCAAGATCCCGCACACTTCAGAAGGTCGAAACAGTCAGATTCCAACGCAATGCATCATCCGTGGGACGGAAGTGGCGACCGGGCGCGGGGGATCTGCGCGAATGGGACGCATCCACCGGGCCGGCCCGCACTTGGAAGATCCCACTCCGCCGAAAATAGAACGTTCACCAACCACGCACAGTTGTTGTGAGCGGCTCACCAGGGGCAAGACGGTGCCTACGACGTCGGCTATCAGGGACGGGACGACCTCATGCCCGAGCGAGTTTTCTACAATCAGGGAGCACGACGTGTTCAGGACGCACTGGAAACCCGGCCGCTGGCCGACCACATAGCGGGCAAGTACGTCACCGAGGAACTCGACGAATCGGCCGCCGGCATGGTGTCCGCTGCCCCGTGCTTCTACCTCGCGACCGCGGACGCGGAGGGATTCCCCGACTGCTCGTACAAGGGCGGGCTACCCGGTTTCGTCCACGTCGTGGCGCCGGGCCTCCTGCGTTTTCCCAGCTACGACGGGAACGGAATGTTCCGCAGCCTGGGCAACATCGTGGAGAATCCCCGGATCGGCATGCTGTTCATCGACTACGGCAAACCCATCAAACTCCGCGTGAACGGTATCGCGCACATCTCCACGGAGGCCGCGCTGCTCGACGCGTTCCCCGACGCGGACGCCGTGGTGGAGGTCGCAGTGCGGCAGGTCTTCGAGAACTGTCCGCGATATCTGCACGACATGCGGTGCGAGCGCTACTCGGACTACGTGCCACGGCCCCACCGGACCCCACCGGACCCGCAGTGGAAACTCAAGCCCGAGTACGACGAGCTGGTGCGGCGCAAGAACGGCTGACCCCGGGCGTCCCGGGCCGGAGGGGGGTCCGGGGCGCGGGCCGCCGCCCGCCGGTCACGTCCGGCCGTGACGCCGTCTCAACTGCCGTGCAAAGCACCCGACATGCGGGCACAGGTCCGCTTGAACCGTTGCTCCAGAACGATGAACCAGCTCGATACGGCGGCCGCCTCATCGGCGACCAGGACGACGGTGCGGGAGGGCGCCGGGATGCCCGCGCCGTCCACCGAGCGGCTGAGCCCCTCGCGGCGGACCAGCGCGGATGCCGGTACATAGGTCACCGCGCTCAGGGCGAGTGCCATGTCCTGGGACAGGTTCCAGTCGTCCGTCCGCCCCACCGGGCGCACCAGCACGCCGTGCCGGGCCAGGTGGGCACTGATCAGCCGGTCGCAGTCCGAACCGACCCGCGGCAGCACCCAGGGGAATCCCGAGAGCGCCTCCGGGCCGCATCGGATGGCCATCGACACCAGGCCCGGCGGGCCCACCAGCACGAACGGCTCGTGGCGCAGCGGAACGGTGTGCAGTCCGTCGAGCTCGGCCACCGGGAGGCCGTCCGTCTCCTTCACCGACACCGCGGCCTGGAGGATCCCGGCCTTCACCAGATCCCGGCCCTCGCACGGTGCTGTCTCGAACAGCTGGAGGTGAAAGGGGAGTTGGTCCTCACCGCGCAGCGCCGGAAGCACACAGGTACCCATCGCGGAGGGGAAGGCGCCGAGGGCGATGGTCGGTCTGCGCTGCGGCTGGGTGGACGGAGTCTGGTGTCGGGCGACCGAGGTCTGCCACAAGTCGGCTATGCGGGCGGCGACTTCAGCGATGATCGAGCCTTCGTCGGTCAGCCGGATGCCCCGGCCCTCCGGCTCCACCAAGGCGAATCCGCACTCCGAGCTCAGCGACTTGATCTGCTGGGACACCGCGGAGGGTGAGAGGTGCAGTGCTTTGGCCGCGGCGTGGATGCCACCGTGGCTGCGCACCGTGTGCAGGGTTCGCAACTGCTGAAGGTTGGCCATTGCTCCGCTCTCGTAGAGGATCGAGCAGGGTGCGACGGTCGTGCCCGGCGGGTCCGCGTCGCCGGGACAACCGTCCACGCGGCCCGGCGGGTGTGTGCCGGGCGCCGCGCGCGGGTGCCTCGTGGCACCCGATGTCGCTCTGATCCTCGGAACGGTGCGGAGCGTGGATCACGCCCCTCGGTCGGTCTGCAGGAAGGCGCGGACCGGGAACGTGCCCAGGCCGGCGAACTTCACGGGTACCGCGGTGAACCAACCGTCCCGCGCGGGCACGCCGGAGAGGTTGGTCAGGTGCTCGACCAGGGGAATGCCGGCGCCGAGCAGTCGGGTGTGCGCGGGGCGCTCGCGGCCCGTGGTGTCGTCGATGTTGGTGGAGTCGATGCCCACCACGGCCGGTTCCGCCTCGGCCAGCAGCGCGGCCGAGGCGGCGGACAGATGCGGGTGACGTCCGCTGCCGTACGTGTCGGTGCCCCAGTGGCGGGACCAGCCGGTCCTGATGAGCACCGCGCGGCCGGTCAGCTCCGCTCCCGCGAAGGTCTCCGGCGGGATCTCGCGCCGGTCGGTGTCGACGACCGTCACCGGCACATGGGCGACGCGGGCCAGGTCCAGGGCCGCGAGGTCGTAGCCATCTGCGTAGCGGTGATGGGGCACATCGATGTAGGTACCGGTCTGCCCCATCATGCAGACCATGCCCAGGTGGAACTCGGTGCCCGGTGCGTAACTCGCACGGGACTGCTCCCGTGAGATGTGGTCGGTGAGCACCGGCTGGGGCAGTCCGGGGTAGGCGGTCGCGCCCGGCACTATCTCGTGGCTCAGGTCCACGAACACCCCACTGGAGCCAGGGTGGCGCGAAGCCGTCCGCGTGCGGGGTGAAGAGGAGCTGTTCACCATGAAGGCTGCCTTTCCCGTCCATCGAATGTAAGGATCACTGCGCCGGAGCGCCACGCACAACCCCGGCCGGTACGAATTGGCTAGATGTCCTGGGTTCCCTGGCCCATACCTTTCCGCCGCTCCCCCGCAGCTGCGCGGTCGGCCCGCCGCTCGAACCTCGCATCCCGCAGCGCGAGGTGGGCGGCGAGCAGGATCAGGACGGCACAGCCGGTGAACGCCCCTTCCAGGCCGACCAGTTGGGAGCAGACGCCGACGGCCAGTGCGCCGATGCCGGTGCCGGCGTCGTACGCCATGTTCCACAGCGTGCTCGCCCGCCCGTGCCCGCCCTGCCGCGCCCGCCGGAACATGACGACCAGGGTGTCGTTCTGGAGCGCTCCGAAACCGGCGCCGTACAGCGTCGCGGCCACGGCGGCGACCACCACGGCGCCGCCGTCGAGCGCGGCCGCCGCCCCGAAGCCGCCCATGCCCACCGCGCACGCCAGCATGCCGGGCACGAGCAGACGCCCGAGGCCGGCCCGGTCGTTGACGACACCCGCGGCCCACCGTCCGGCGACCACGGCGGCCGACAGCAGGAACAGGGCCCACGGCGCGGCGGAGGGGCGTTCGAGCGCCAGGGGCAGGAAGGACGTCACACCGCCGAGCGCGCAGGCGGCGACGATCAGGAGGACGAACGGGCCGGCCAAGTGCGAAGAACCCCCGCCTGCCGACTCCTCCCCCACCGGGTCATCGCCCCCCGCCTGAGCACCGGCCCGCTCCTCGCGCACGCCGATGCCCGCGGCCAGCGGAGCGGCCAGCACGCTCAGCGCACCCGCGGCGACGAAGACCGTGGTGAAGCCGATGTGCTGGGCGCCCCAGACGCCCAGCGGAAGACACAGCACCTGTGGCAGGCCCACGGCGATGCCGTAGCAGCCGACCCCGCGCCCGCGCCTTTCCGGCGGGACCAGTTCGGCCACCAGCGCGCTCCCGGCGACCGCAACCATGCCGAAGCCCACGCCGCGCACGGCACAGATCGTCAGCACCCAGCCCAGATCCGCGGACACCGGATAGGCGAACGTCGGCAGGCCGAGGAGCAGGGCGCCCTGGATGAGGATCTGGCGCAGCGTGAACCGGGCGAAGAGCCGTCGCATGCACAGCTGAACGCCGACCGTGGTGGCCATCGTCATCCCCGTCGCGGCGCCCACCCCGGTGTTTCCCGCACCCCCCTCCGCCGACCACAGGGGGGTTACGGAGAGCAGGGGCGCGTAGTTGGAGAACGTCCCGAACGTCGCGGCGAGCAGCAGAAGGAAGCTTCTGCCGCCCATACCGGCCGCTCGTCCGGTACCGGCACGGCGGATGCGCTGCTGAGTGGAGGGGCCCATGCCTCCAGTTCTAGGAGCCCTGCATCCATCGCGTCCAACGAACAATTGCGATGCGAACGATCGAGATCTACGATCACGCCGTGGAGCTGAAGCATCTGACGACCTTCACGGCTGTGGCCCGGCACATGAGTTTCACCCGGGCGGCGGAAGAACTGGGCTATGTGCAGTCCAGCGTCACCGCGCATATCAAGGGGCTGGAGCGCGACCTGGACGCGCCGCTCTTCGAACGGCTGGGCCGCAGGGTCGCGCTCACCGACGCCGGGCGCGCACTGCTCCCCCACGCGCAGACCCTGCTGCACGACGCCGAGCAGGCCGCCGACGCGGTGAGAGCGGCCTGCGGCAGCCCGGAGAACGTCCGCGGGACGCTGCGGATCGCCGCGCCCGAAAGCCTCTGCGCCCACCGCCTGCCGCCCGTCCTGCGCGCCCTCAAGGATCGCTTTCCGCTGCTCCAGGTCATCTTCGGACCGGCCAGCCGCGGAGCTCTCCTGGCCGCACTCGGCGAAGGCACCCTGGACGCCGGATTCCTCCTGGAGGAGGAGGTCGGCGGCCCCATGCTGACATCGAAGGTGCTCGGCCAGGAGGAGCTGCGGCTGGTATCGCACCCGGGCCACCCGATCGCGGGGCGCACCCGGGTGCCCACCGCGGACCTGGCCGGGGAAACCCTGCTCCTCATCGAGAAGGGCTGCGCCCAACGCGAGGTGATGGAGCGCGAGTTGGCGTCGGCCGGCATCCACCCGGCCCGCATGGAGTTCGTCAGCACGGAGGCGCTCAAGCGGTGCGCCGCAGCCGGACTCGGGATCGCGCTGCTGCCCGCGGCCGCGGTCGCGGACGAGATCCGGCGCGGCGAGCTCGCACCCCTGGCGTGGACCTACCGCCCGGTCCTCGGCGTCCACCTGGTCCTCCACAAGGACCGGCAGCCCACCGCCGCCCTGCGGACGCTGACCGCACTCGCCGAGGAACGCTGGGCGACCCCCGATGCCCCTGCGAAGGTTCCGGGCGTCTGACAAGAAGCGCCCGTCGGCCCATCCGGCCGTCCCGGCGCCGAGCGGCCGTCGCCTTGCCCGTGTCGAGTACGCATGACGGTCCAGGGACGCCCCGCGTGCCGCCCTGCCGACCGTCCGTCGCACAATTGATGTTCCCCGCCGCCCCTCTGACAGAGATTCAGCTTTCAGCAGGACAGGCACGCCGAAGAAGTCGCTACACACATGGGATGAGTATGTGGACTGCCCTGGAGCCCCCCGCCACCACCGTCGCCCCCGGTGACAGCGCTGCCGTCAGGCTGCGGGTGCGCAATACGGGGGACACCGTCGAGGAGTACCGGCTTACGGTGGTCGGTGACGCGGCCGGGTGGGCGCGTGTCGAGCCGGCCGTGCTGCGGCTCTATCCCGGGGCGGAGGGCGTCGCCGACATCACGTTCGCGCCGCCGCGCACCTCGGACGCGATCGCCGGGCCGAGTGTGTTCGGTATCCGGGTCGATCCGCGTGAGCACCCTCATGAGGCCGATGTCGTCGAGGGGCGGCTGACCGTCGGTCCGTTCGCCGAGATGCGTGCCGAGCTGGTGCCGCGCTCGGTGCGGGGCCGGCGTCGGGCGCGCGGCCGGCTCGCCGTCGACAATCTCGGCAACCAGCCGCTGACGGCGTCGTTCTCCACCCGCGACAACGGTGACGCCGCCAACGTCGAGGCGAACCCCACCGCGGTGCAGGTCGATCCCGGCCGGGCCGGTTTCGCCGAGGTGGAGCTGACCGCGGTGAACGTGAGCTGGTTCGGCGGAACGCGTCAACACCCCTTCACGGTGGGGGTGTTGAGGTCCGGCGATCCGGCTCCGCAGGAGCTGCGCGGCACCTACCTCCAGCCGTCCGTGTTCCCGCGGTGGGTCCTCGCGGTCGGTTCGATCCTGCTGGCACTGCTCGTGGTGTTCGTCATGATCTGGCTGCGACACGACACCGGCGTCAAGAGCCAGGCCGCGGAGCAGGCACCCGCCAAGCAGATACCGCTCCCGCAGGGCTCGCAGAGCCCGCTGCCGTCCGCGCCGCCCTCCCCGTCGAACCAGCCGGCCCCGCCGCCGCCGTCGGCCCCGGCCGCACCGGCGCCCAAGCCGAAGCCGGAAGGCGGCGGCAGCGGTGGGGGCGGTGGTGGCGGTCCGAAGAAGCCGCAGTACGACCCCACCAAGCTGGTCCGGATCCAGTCCGGGCTCGGGATGTACCTGACGACGAAAACATCCGACAGCCGGGAGGGACGGAACGTCACGACTTGGCGCGAGATCAAGGACAACCCCACGTGGGACCAGTACTGGTACGTCCGGCCCCTGCCACGCGACGAATTCGCCTTCACCTCCTCCTCGGAACCGTGGGCCGTCATCGACAACTTGCGGGAGGGCAACCAGATTCAGATGTGGGGCGCGGTCGGGCGTGAGGCCAGCCTCATCAACGGGCAGATGACGAGCAACCAGAAGTGGTCGATCCAGCCGATCGCCGGGGCGGACGGGTTCGTCCGCCTGGTCAGCAAGGACGACGGATGGTGCATGTCCGACCTGTCGCCCAACGACAACGTGCTCCAAGTCGCCGAAGTCCGCCCTTGCGGCGCCCTCCCCGCCGACCAACAACGCTGGCGCATAGTCCCCTGAACAACCTGAACGGCCTGAACGGCCTGAACAACCTCAACGGCCCGAACGGCCCGAACAACTCGCGCATCGCGGCAGTCTGCCTGTCCACCACTGCCGCGATGTGCGGGCCTACCCGGACGTCGATGCCGCTTGGCGGTCCTCCTCTGGGGCTCCCATGGTCCTAGCCCCTACCCTCAACCACTCGCCCAATCCGCCTCTGACGCCTGACACATGGCGCATGGCGCCTGATACATGGCGCATCGGCGTTCGGATGCGTCACGCAGAATCAGGGCATGCGGATCCTGTCGTTCCCCGAAGAAGCCACTCCCTGCGAGCTGCGTGTCCAGGTGCTGGAGCTCCAGCACCAGGCCTGGCCGTCCGACGGCGACGGTCCAGCACCGGGTGCGCCGACCCACGACCCGGCGCTGAAGCCGTTGTCGATGCTCCTCATGGACGGTGGCCGTGTGCTCTCCGCGCTGGACATCCTGTCCAAGGAAATCGTCCACGCTGGTCAACGGTTTGCGGCAGGTGGGTTGAGCACGGTCGTGACGCATCGGGAGGCACGCGGGTCCGGGCATGGGCGGCGCTTGGCAACCGCGGCGCGGGACATGATGATCGCCCGGAATCTGGACTTGGGGCTGTTCACCTGTGACCGCCCTCTTCAGGCGTTCTACGAGAGCGCGGGCTGGCACCTTCTTCCGGGCACGGTAGTGATAGGTGGGACGCCGCGCGCCCCCTTTCCCAGTGACCGGCTCGGCTTCGACAAGGTCACCATGGCGGACTTCTTCTCTGCCGCGAGCAGGCAGGCCCAGGCATCGTTCCAGCACACCCGCATCGAGCTGTATCCAGGCGAGCACGACAAGCTCTGGTGACTTCGCCACGGATCAATGGCGGCCGGCGAACCGGGGCCGACGCGGTGACTCGATGCGCCGGAGGCCGGCGCCCGGCGGCGCTGCGCTCATGGGCGGTCCGTCGCGCCACCCCGCCCACCGAGGGCGGTGGCACGGTGGCCCGCCGGGGTGGAACGACGATCTCCGACGGGAGGTGATCACCCCTCAGCGCCCCTCAGCGCCCTTCACGGCCTTCACAGCGCTCACACATATCGAATCGTTACCCAGGGGCCGGAACCAGCCTCTCCACGGAGGAATCTGGGAACGATCAGGGCCAAATCGGACGCCACGGTGGCCGAAACCGACACTGCGGCTGCCCGCGGCAGCCACCAGGTGGCCGGTAACCGGGCCCCAGCCAGACCTACTTGATCTCACCTCGTGTTCACCGCTGCTAGCGTCCTGACTGTCTCAGACGTGACACATAGGGGGGCGCTGTGATGCGCCGGAAGATCGAGGCAGGTCGTTGACTCGTACACACCGCCGGTCGGGGAAAGCTCTTCCCATTGGCATAGCGGCGACGCTCATCGCGGGCTCCGTGGCGGCCATCGGAACGTTCGCGCTGGCGGATCCGTCCAGCAGTGCGGCTGCTGCGCTGGATCCGGCCGCTGGACTCCAGCGGGAGTTCGCGGCCGCCGCGCAGGAGTTCCACGTCCCGCAGAGCGTACTGATGGGCGTCTCCTACCACTTGACCCGGTGGGAGACACACCAGGGGCAGCCCAGTACGGCCGGGAACTACAACGTCATGGGTCTGACCCAGGTGACGGCCAAGGACGTGGAGGAGCCCACCCGGGCGGAGCGGCTGTCGCATCTGAACCTGAGCGGCGATCCGGCCCGGATGAAGAAGTTCAACCCCTCCCGGGCCCTACAGGCCAACAAGGACCAGGCGGACACCGCCGATCCCCGGTTGCACACGCTCGACACGGCAGCCGAACTGACCGGTAAGTCGGCCGAGGCGCTGCGCACCGACCGGGCGGAAAGCGTGCGAGGCGGCGCTGCGCTGCTGGCCGCGTACGAGAAGGAGGCCACCGGCTCGCTGCCGAAGGACGCGGGCCAGTGGTACGCGGCCGTCGCCCGCTACAGCCAGGCTCCGGACGCCAAGGGCGCCCAACTGTTCACGCAGCGGGTCTTCCAGACCATCAACCGCGGCAGTAGCCGGGTCACGGCGGACGGGCAGCGGGTCGTCCTGCCCGCCGACCGGTCGGTCACCCCCGTCAAGCCGGCGAAGATGAAACTGGCCACGACGTTCGCCAGTACCGCAGCCGCTCCGACGCCCGAGTGCCCGGCGGGGCTCAACTGCGACTTCCGGCCCGCCGCGTTCAAGCAGAACAGCAAGGACCCGGCGGACTACGGCAACTACGACGTCACCAACCGTCCCGCCGACGGCGTCGACATCCGCTACATCGTCATCCACGACACCGAGGGCAGCTACGACAGCTCGCTGAGTGTCTTTCAGGACCCGACCCAGTCCGCCAGCGCGCACTACCTCATCCGCGCCTCCGACGGCCTGGTCAGCCAGCTCGTCCCCACCAAGGACACCGCCTGGCAGGCAGGCAACAAGACCCTCAACATGCACTCGATCGGCATCGAGCACGAGGGCTACGCCATCAAGGCGGGCAGCTGGTACAGCGAGACCCAGTACGAATCGTCGGCAGCGCTGGTGAAATACCTGGCCACCCGATTCAACATTCCGCTGGACCGCGAGCACATCATCGGTCACGACGAAGTGCCCGGCCCGCTCGACGCCAACGTCGCCGGCATGCACTGGGACCCGGGCCCCTACTGGGACTGGAACCACTACTTCAGCCTGATGGGGGCGCCGACCGGTGACGGCGGTGCGGGCAGCCCGGTCGCGGTCGGCCAGGAGATCACCATCGCTGCGCCGTTCACGACGGCCAACCAGCCGACCATCGTGTACTGCTCCCCCGCCCCTTGCACGACGCAGGCGCCCCACCCGGCGAACTTCCTCTACCTCTACTCCGACGCCTCCACCAGTTCACCTCTGATCTCGGATTCCTATCTGCGCGGTGGTGCGACCGGCACCACCCAGGGCCCGGACTGGGCCGCCAAGGCCGTCACCGGAGGCCGCTACGTCATCGCTGCGGTCAAGGGTGACTGGACGGCGATCTGGTACGGCGGTAAGCAGGGCTGGTTCTACAATCCCGGCGGCCAGCGCACCGCCCCCGTCGGCACCACCGGACAACCGGTCGTGACACCGAAGGCTGGGCTCGCCTCGATTCCCGTGTACGGCAGGGCCTACCCGAAGACCGCCGATTACGCCGGCACCCAGGTGCCCGTCCAGACGGACACGGACAAGGCGCTGACGAAGTACGCCGTCAAGTCGGGCCAGGCATACGTTCCCGCCGGCCCGGCCGTGGCCGGGGACTACTTCTACGCGATGAACTACGACAACAGCGCACCCGGCGACCACAAGCTCGTCACCGGAACCACGAAGTTCATCCCGATCCGCTACAACCACCGCCTCGCCTGGGTCCGCGCCGACGATGTGCAGCAGATCTCCAGCACCCGGCCGGCGAACGGTGCGACGCGCTCCGACCTGTTCGCCCGTGACAGCGCCGGCACGCTCTGGCAGTACCAGGGCAGCGGCGCGGCCGGCGCCCCGCTCCTGTCCCGCTATCGGGTCGGGGGTGGCTGGCAGGCCTACGACGCCCTGATCGACCTGTCCGGTTTCCGCGCCAACGCCACCGGCGACCTGATCGCGCGAGAGCCCTCCGGGACGCTGTGGTACTACAAGGGCACCGGGAACATCGCGGCCCCCTTCGCCCCTCGGATCAAGGCCGGAACCAACTGGCAGATCTACAACAGCATCGTGGGCGTGGGCGACGCCACCGGGGACGGCAAGCCGGACCTGATCGCCCGGGACCCCGCAGGCAGACTGTGGCTCTACCGCGGCACCGGCAACCCCGCCGCCCCCTTCGCCACCCGCAGCCAGATCGGCACCGGCTGGCACATCTACAACACGCTGGTCGGCGGAGGCGACCTGACCGGGGACGGCAAGCCGGACCTGATCGCCCGGGACCCCGCGGGCAAACTGTGGCTCTACCGCGGCACCGGCAACCCCGCGGCCCCCTTCGCCACCCGCAGCCAGATCGGCACCGGCTGGCAGATGCACAATTTCATCGTCGGCACCTCCGACCTGACCAACGACGGCAAGCCGGACCTGGTCGCCCGCGACACCTCGGGCAACCTCTGGCTCTACCGCGGCACCGGCAACCCCGCCGCCCCCTTCGCCACCCGCAGCCAGATCGGCACCGGCTGGCAGATCTACAACACCCTCATCGGCTGACACACCGGCCGGCCTGCAACGCTCACACCGCACTCCCTCCGCGCCCGCCACACGGCACCCGCTCACACGGGGCCGTCTGGCGGGCGCCCGCGCGTGCAGGACGCCCGCGCGTGCAGGGCGGTTGCCCTATGCCCCTGGCTCACGTCCTGCCTTGACGCACCGTCAATCACACCGGCCGGAAGAAGCCGCTGTCAGCAGAAACGACCTGGACCCGCAGCAGGAACATGATCGGCCGGACAGACCTAGCCGACGCCGGTGACGGACAGCGCGGTCGTCCAGTCCGTGGCGATGGCGCGACGGGCGTCGTCAAGTCCGACCTGGCCGTTGCAGACCGCGGACTTCAGCTTGTTCTCCACGGTGTCCTTGTTGCCCGCGGTCTTCCCACCCGTGCTGTAACGGGGCTCGGGCCACAGGTTCTTCGGATCCCGGGGGGCGCCGCCGAGCTCCAGCGGGACGAGGTGGTCCTCCTCGTAGTCGGCGGTGGAGGTGTCGCTGTAGCCGTACGCCGTGATCTGCTGGACCTTCAGGGGGTTGGTGTAGGAAGTCGGGGGGCGGACGGTGCTGGTCCAGCCGGAGACGCAGATCGTGGACCCTATGGTCGCCTGGGTGACGTCCGGGTTGTAGGCGCCCGGCTGGCAGACCGGGTCGGGCAGCGGCAGGTAGGACTGCGAACAGGAGGCGGCCGGGGCGGCGTGCGCGGTGGCGGTCGAAAGGACCAGCCCTGCCGCTGCGAGGGCCAACGCGCAGGAGGCGGCGGCAAGTTGGCGTATGTGGTGCATGTGGGGGGCTCCGTCGGTCGGTGCTCGGCGTCGTGTGCCGGGCGACTGACGGCATGACACCATCGGCGCGGTCTATGCGAGTAGAGCCGGGAGATGAACAACTGGCAACCTGCGCAACCCTTACCCCTTCATGGGGCGGCCCTGACCCGGTGTTGAGGCCCCCTTGGGTCCGCATTCATCCACAACGGCCAGCCCCTCACAGGAGAGCGCCCCCCAGCCGCGGTGAAGAAACGGGGCCACGCGTGGCCCCAGTGCGCGTCGGTCACTCCCCCCTCGCCGTATACGGTCGGCCGCGAGCAGATAGGCCACTGGGGATTCGCGCTTCAGTCGGCGGGCTTGGTTCACCCTCTGGCCGAGATGGGGCAGGACCGTGACACCTGCGGTCGCACCTGCCACCGCCCATCGTCCGTCGGCGGCTGCCGCCGCGCCGAGCACTGTCCCGGCAGCGGCGAGATGACCTCGTCGAAAGCGTCACTCACCGCGGTTAGTCAGCACCGCTCGGCGTGATGTCCACGATGAAGTCGGTCTCGGCCCGTATTCGGCGGACGAACTCACTGTCCGCGCCGCCTATGGCTCCATGTGTCCAGCGCGTCATCTTCCGTGGGGAGCGGGTGTTACGACACCAGCGAGCGATGCCGTACGGCAGGCAGGGCCGGCTGATCCTCCGCGGTTCGCTCCGTCCGACCGCTCTCGATCTCGGCCCAGACGGCGTCGAGAGACAGGCCGAGGGTGTCGGCGATCGCTGCGATGGTCGGGAAGGCAGGGGTGGCCACACGGCCCGATTCGATCTTCCGCAGGGTTTCCGGCGAGATGCGCGAGGCGAGCGCCACGTCCAGCATGGAGCGGCAGCCCCGGGCCCGACGGAGCAGGGCGCCCAGGCGCTGTCCGCGTTCTACCTCGGCGGGGGTGAGCGGCAACCTGACCATGACCCCATTCTAATACCGGTACAGTTACACCGGTATAGTTATTGGACACACCTGCGAGGTCCCCATGATTGAAATCCTGAACTCCGCGCGACTTGAGCGAGCGAAGGACACCGGCGCCCTGGTCGGGAACATCCTGCACGCACTGAGGCAGCGCAGCACGGTCGGGACGAACCTGCTGGACATCGACCAGTGGGCCAAGGAGATGATCACCGAGGCGCGAGCACAGTCCTGCTACGTCGACTACGCGCCTTCCTTCGGGCGCGGCCCCTTCGGTCACTACATCTGCACGGCCGTCAATGACGGAGTGCTCCACGGGCGGCCCCACAACTACACGCTGGCGGACGGGGATCTGCTGACTCTCGACCTCGCCGTCGCCAGGGGCGGGGTGGCCGCGGACGCCGCGATCAGTTTTCTGGTGGGCAAGGCCAGGCCGGCGGAGAGCGTCGCCATGATCGAGACGACCGAACGCGCACTCGCCGCCGCCATCGCCGCCGCCAAGCCCGGCGCGCGCATCGGGGATCTCTCCCACGCCATTGGCACGGTTCTCAGCGAGGCGGGCTACCCGATCAACACCGAGTTCGGAGGCCACGGCATCGGCTCGACCATGCACCAGGACCCCCACATCGCGAACACCGGACGGCCAGGCCGCGGATACAAGCTGCGCCCCGGACTGCTGCTCGCCCTGGAACCCTGGGTCATGGCCGACACCGCCACACTCGTCACCGACGCCGACGGGTGGACGCTGCGCAGCGCGACGGGCTGCCGGACCGCGCACAGCGAGCACACCATCGCCATCACCGACGACGGAGCCGAAATTCTCACCCTGCCCACGCAGGCACGCCCATAGGAGGGCTCCGCAACAGGGCGCTGAGGCTCGGCCGGACCGGCCGAGCCCGACCTACGCGAGATCAGCAACGCGATCTTGTACGCGGACCGCACCGACGTGGCGTGCAGTGGCGCCGGTTACCGCACGGCTCCCCATGGGAACCGTGTCGCCGCCCCCGGCACGAGGCGTCCACTGCTCACGTCAGCAGGGCCGCGGCGAGTTCACGGGGTCGGGCGGCGAACGGGCTGTGGCTGCCCGGGAGGGTGCGTACGGTGAACGGGTTGGCGGGCATGGCCCGGTCGGCTTCCGCGATCATGAGATCCTGCACGGCTGTCGGCAGCGCTCGATCGTCGGCGCAGCGCAGGAAGGTCCGCGGGACGCGGCCCCACCGTTGCGGAGTCACGATGACCGGGGTGGTGGGGATCGCCAGCGGCAGGTCGGGGCTCAGCGCCGAGCGCCAGCGGTCGAAGCGGTCCAGAGGGGTGTCGTGGTAGTGGGTCTGCCGCAGTTCCTCGACGTAGGCGGTGTCCTGTGAGAGCGGGTTGATGCGCACGGCGCCCAGTACTGCGGGGTCGCCGAGGTTGAGGCTCCGGCCTCGTGCCGTGGCGTTCTGAATCGAGTCGAGATAGTCGAAGAAGCGGGGCCGCGCGGCGGGCACGAAGGCCGAGAGGTAGACGATCTCGTCGACGAGGTCGGGGGCGCGCTCGGCAGCCAGTGACGCGGGGCCGCCGCCCGCGCTGTGCGCGACGAGCACGACGCGACGGTGGTGGCGTGCTTGGCGCAGCGTGTCGAGGACGGCCTCGGCGCAGTCGTCCATCGTCACGCCGGCGAGCGCGGACTTCTCGGTCAGCAGGCCTGGCTGGCCCGGCTGGAGGTATCCGCTGGGCAGAGGCGCGTCGAGGCCGTGTCCCGGCAGGTCGACGGCCATGCTCGCGGCGCCGAGTCCGGCGAGTGCGCGCTGCGTCGCCGCCCACTGCCCGGAGCCGTGCCAGGCCCCGTGCACGAAGACGAAGACGGTGCGGACGGTGCCTGGGAAGGAAGAATCGGTCATGACCGCATTCCACGCGACCCATCCCCGATCATCCAGCAAAAGATCTGACAAGCTGGCTGGCGATACCTGTGAGATATGGCCGGGAGGCTGACGTGGAGGCGCGGCATCTGAGGTACGCATTGGCCCTCGCCGAGCACGAACACTTCGGCCGAGCGGCTGGTGCGCTGGGCATCGCGCAGCCTCCGCTGTCCAAGCAGATCGCCGACCTCGAACGGGAGGTGGGTACCCGCTTGTTCGATCGCACCCGCCAGGGGGTGTTTCCGACGGTCGCGGGCGCGGCCTTCCTCTCGCGGGCGCGCAGAGCGCTCGACGAGATCGCGGCGGCCGCGGTCGACGCGGCCAGGGCAGCACGCGGCGAGACGGGCCGACTGCGCCTGGGTTTCATCGGCTCGGCGCTGCTCGAACCCCTGCCGGACGTCCTCGGCCGGTTCGGCCGGGAACGGCCCGACGTGCGGTTGGAGCTGCATGAGATGGCGACGAACCGCAGCACGGCCGCGCTCGTCGCCGGCGAACTGGACCTGGCGATCGGCCTCGGCCGCCCGCGGGGCGTCGGGGCCGAGCAGCTGGTATCGGTGCCTGTCGGACACGACCACCTGGTCGCGGTCGTGAGCGGCACGCACCCGTACGCGGGGCAGCCGGCGGTGGACGTGGACCAACTGCGGCGACAGCCGCTGATCGTGGCGTCGGGCAAGGATGAGCCCGCCATCGCCACCGCGCTGCGGACCCTCCTGGGCAAGGACTCCCCGGCGCTCTCCGGCGCGACCGTCGCGAGAGACATCCACACCATCATCGGCTTCG
Source organism: Streptomyces sp. CB01201 (assembly GCF_002803085.1). Classification (GTDB taxonomy): domain Bacteria; phylum Actinomycetota; class Actinomycetes; order Streptomycetales; family Streptomycetaceae; genus Streptomyces; species Streptomyces hundungensis. The sequence goes on from NZ_NNBJ01000009.1 coordinate 246,418, forward strand.
CCGCCTGCGGGGTGGGCGTCGGCCTGGGCCCCTCGCGCATGCTGGCGGCCCCGCGACCGGGCACATGGTTCTGCGAGGTGACCCCGCGCACGCCGCTACCCGATCTGGTCCTGTCCTTCACTGCCCGGGACCGTTCCCCGGCATTGAACGCCTTCCTCGACGTCATCCGCACGAACTGCCCCGACGTCGGTGCCGCGCTCGACCACCGGCTCGGCCCCCGCGGACCACAGTGAGCATCCGACCCGCCTGCCGGTGGGCCACCGCCGCTTGCGCTGGGCACGCTGCGGGGCAGCCGTGCGCCGGGCTCGAAACGTCCGCGCACCCGGTGCTCGTAGTTCGACGCCACCAGCACCGACGCGTCGGGGTGCAGAGAACTCAGCAGTTCCCGAGGCACCATCGACGGGTGCACAGGTGCCGGGAACAGACGTCCTCGTTCTCCTCCCACGCATGCGGTGCGGCCGCACTCCCCGGGGTCCTGGTCCGGAGCAACCTGCGCGAACGTCTCCAAGTGCCGCTTCCACAGCGCCACTTGACAGACCTCACCACTTGACAGACCTCAGCGGGGTCCAGACCCTATCGCCGTGCCCACGTGAGCCATACCGGCAGCTCGTTGTCCGCGGCATCGATCAACGTGCCGTCAACATCGAACAGGGCAAACCTGGCCGCACCAGGACTGTCAGGCTCACCGATCACCCGGGTCGGCGGCGCGCAGCGTGGCGAAATCTATGACCGCGGACAGCCGGCCCTCGGCCACGAGCAAGTTGCCGGGCAGCAGATCGCCGTGGATCCACACCGCAGCGCCGCGCCAGGCTTCGGCCGCCAACGACGCTTCCCATGCCGCGAGCACCAGCCCGGTGTCGTATTCGTCCCGGAGCTCGTCCAGCGCTTCGCGGAACAGAGCATCGCGTGGCGCCAATGGAGTGCCGCGACTGAACGGATCGTCCGCCGGCACCGGTGCCCCGGTCGCATCGAGTGCCTGAAGGCTGCCGATGAATCCGGCGAGATCTGCCGCCGCTTGAGCGGGATCGCGTACGAGATCGAGCTGGAACGCCTCCCCGTCCAGCCACCGATACACCCCCCAGCTGAATGGGTACCCCTGGCCGGGAGCCCCGATCGCCACCGGTTCGGGAACGGCCAGCGGCAACTGAGCGGCCAGGCGCGGCAGCCACGTGGTGTCCTGTTCCACCTGACCTGCCGCCCACGGGGTGCGAGGCAGGCGTACGCCCAGATCGGCGCCGAGCCGGAAAGTCACATGGTCCGTACCCGAGGATGCGACGGCTCGGATCGTCAGGTCCGCCCACTGGGGGAACTGTGCAGAGATCAGACGCGCCACCAGGCAGGCGTCGATGTCCACTTCGTCGTCGTGCAGCTTGGCGATCTCGGTCACGACGGGCGAGCCTGCCACTCGTCCAACCCGAGGCTCAACCACTTTTCTTCGGTGTGCGGCGCTCCCCTCCCCGGCGTGGACACACAGCTGCGCGACGTACTCCAAGTCGGCCATTCCCTATGGGTGTTCCTCGTACAGGACGAACTTCGCCAGGCGGTCGACGCATTGCCACCCGCACCGAGAGCTCGGGCAGCTGACTCCGCGGCAGCGCAAGCGCGGCGAGCACGCAACCGGGACTCGACGACCAGAGCCAAATCGGCCCCGTCGAGTCGCTTCCGCACCCGCCCTGTCGTATCGAGCGGGGGGCTTCAGCCAGGGCTTGCGGTGGACAGAACGCCGATGGGCGGGGAGATAATGAGAGTGCGAGTGCGTCGGCTTCTTTCATGGCGCCTGGATGAGGAGCGCCCCCACATGGCGGTCGCGGCCCCCACGTCCTCCGGCTCACGCCATAGCCTCCGGCAGGCGGCTGACTCCCGCGACGGGCAGCATGTGCCCGCCCCTTCCTGCCACTGCCACGAAGGGAAAATCAGTGACCTCCACACGTACACGCCGTGCTGCGACCTGGGCCGCAGCACTCACACTGCCGCTGTCGGTGGCTCTCCTCGCCCCGTCGGCAGCCAGTGCCGCCGACACGGCCACGCAGCCCTTTGGGTCCGGGTGTTCCTCCGTACCCAAGCAGGGCGCGGGCAGTTTCTCCGGCATGGCCAAGGACCCGGTGGCAACCGCCGCGTCCAATAACCCTGCCCTGTCCACGCTGGTGACCGCGGTCAAGAAGGCGGGTCTCGTAGACACCCTCAACAACGCCAAGAACATCACGGTCTTCGCACCGACCAATGCGGCGTTCGCGAAGATCCCGAAGGCCACGCTGGACAAGGTCCTGGCCAACAAGGCGGACCTGACCAAGATCCTCACCTACCACGTCGTCGGTGAGAAGCTCACCCCGGACCAGCTGAAGAACGGCTCGTTCACCACCCTGGAGAAGAGCAAGGTCACCACCTCGGCATCGGGAACCACGTACAAGGTCAACAAGACCGCCACCGTGGTCTGCGGCAACGTGCCCACCGCCAACGCGACCGTCTACATCATCGACAGCGTCCTCATGCCTTCCGACATGATGGGCACCATGAAGTAGGCCCTCAGCCGGCCCCTGTCCCCGCAGGCCGCGCCCATTCGCCGCAAGTCCGGGCGGAAGAAGCGCGCTCTGGCCGCCCGACGCGGTCTGCGGGGCGCAGCCGCGTTCAACCAACCTGTGAAGTGGGCTGGAGCCGATTCGTCGAGGCGTTCTCCCACTGGACTCCTGCTGGACTCCTACTGGACGGTGACGACGACGGAGTGCCATCCGCTGGCGCCGTCGGGAATGGTGGGCGTGCGCTGCTCGGTCTGAACGGTGCCCGTGCGGTCGGTGGCGCGGACGGTGAGGGTGTGGCTGCCGGAAGTGGCGGCTTTCCAGGGGAAGGACCACTGGCGCCAGGTATCGGTGGAGTCCTGCGCGGCCAGGTCGGCCCGCTGCCACGGTCCGTCGTCGACACGGATTTCGACCCGGTCGATGCCACGATGCTGGGCCCAGGCGACACCGGCGACCATCACCGTGCCCTGCGCGGGACGGGCGAAAGGCTTGGGGGTGTCGATCCGCGACTCCGTCTTGATCGGGCCGCGGCGTGCCCAACTGCGTTTCACCCAGTATGAGTCGTAGGCATCGAACGTCGTCAGCTCGATGTCTTCGATCCACTTGCACGCCGATACGTAGCCGAAGAGGCCCGGGACGAGCATGCGAACGGGAAAGCCGTGCTCGAAGGGCAGAGGCTGGCCGTTCATACCGACCGCCAGCATGGCGTCACGGCCGTCCATGACGTCGTCGACCGGGCTGCCGATCGTCATCCCGTCCACCGACCTTGCCACCAACTGATCGGCCGGCCCGCCCTTCGACGGCGGAACCACGCCGGCCTCGCGCAGCAGGTCAGCGAGCCGTACTCCGATCCATCGGGCGTTACCGACGTAGGGGCCGCCGACCTCGTTGGACACGCAGGCCAGGGTGACGTCCCTTTCGATGAGCTCCCCGGCCCGGCCGTGAATCAGGTCGTCGAAGGTGACCGTGCGCGGCCGTGTCACGCCCTTGCCGTGGATCGTCAGACGCCAGGTGGTCGCATCGACTTTCGGCACCACCAGCGCGGTGTCGACCCGGTAGAAATCGGGGTTCGGAGTGAAGAAAGGGCTGATTCCCGGGATGTGGAGCTCGGCGCCCTTGGGCACCGGGGGGGCCGGAGAAGCCGGGCGCGGCAGGATCACCTTCGCACGAGATGCGACCGCGCTCTGGCCGCTGGAGCCGTTCAGTGCCAGGCCGAGCCAGCCCGCCCCCGTGGACGCCGCCGCGGCCGCGGTCGCCGCCACGACGAAACCACGGCGGTCCCAGCCATCACCCGCCGCGCCAACCGCCGCCGGTGGGCGGCCCGCGTTTTCATCGTCGCCGACGGTGTGGAAGGTCGGACGGTCCGTACGGAGGCGGCCGATCAGCCAGAACAGCAACCCAGCGCCGACCACCGTCCCGACGATCGACGGCAGCGCGTCCGTTCCCCCGGTCGAGTCGGGACGGCTGATCGCCGCGAGCGCCCCCACCACGCCGAAGAGCAGCACGCCGGCAGCGCCGATCCGCCGATGGCGCAGCGCGATGACCCCGAGCAGCATCGCGATCAGGGCGAGGACCACGAGGATGCCCAGTTGGAGGACCAGCTTGTCGTTCGTGCCGAAGTGACGGATCGCCCAGTCCTTGACCGCGGGGGGCGTCCGGTCGATGGCCGCACCTCCTACCGCCACCACCGGGCTCGCCTGGGGGCGTACCGCGGCCGACACCAGCTCCGCCACCGCCAACGCCGCATATCCCGACAGCAGCCCGCTCAACGCGGCCAGGCCCACTCGAATCCAGAGACTCCACAGCTTCGACATAGACCGCATTCGACACTGTGCGCGCCCCGGAAGGACGCAGATGCGTGTCCATGGGAGCCAGGAGCCACACGGATGGCCGCTGGACTCGCGCAGCGCGGCGGAGAGTGTGAAGGGTGGTGGGCCGTGGCGGTCCGCTCGTCAAGGCGCTGGACAACCCGAGCGCCCCCCGTTTCTTGCGCCCCGAGCGGCACGGGCCGGAGAAGGGCGCCGGAAGGTGGCTCGCGAGGAGACGGCTCCGGTGCCGGGCGCGCTCGTATACGCCGAGCCATCCGTGTCGGGTGCTCACCGTGATGGCCGGGGTGCCGACATGCTTACGGCCCCTCGACATCACGTCGAGGGGCCGTAGTGAGTAGCGGGGACAGGATTTGAACCTGCGACCTCTGGGTTATGAGCCCAGCGAGCTACCGAGCTGCTCCACCCCGCGTCGGTGAACACAACCCTACGCCACCGGCGGGACCCGGCCGACCACTTGCTCTGCGATGGCAGGCAGGCAGGCAGGCAGGCAGGCAGGCAGGCAGGCAGGTGACAGTTCCCTGCTGCGTGCGACCCAACACGAAGCCGCCCGCATGACCACCACCGGTCCGTCAGAACGGCATCTTGACCGCGTGATGCCTTCGTCGACGCGCGGCATCCGCGACCTGAACCTGCGCGGAGCGAGCCCTGGCCGGCGAACAGCCGGCGGCTTCGCGGTCGGCGAGAGGGAGTCGTCGGGTCAAGGTCAGCAGGAGTGACCGTGCCGGGCCGGTCACCCACGCATCGGCGTGCCGGGTGCCGGACTTCAACACTGGCCCCTCCCCGCGCCGTTCGACAAACCAGGCACCCGCATCGCCCGCGGTGTCGACAGCCAGTTACTGCAAGGTCTGCCCTGTGCCTCGAATGGCATGGGCGGATACAGGCCGCCGCATTTCCCACGTCGGCCACCTCCGTGGGCAATCTCCTCGACACCGCAAGGCCGCACGGGGCAGACAGGGAGACCGACAAGTCGGCAGACGTTCACGGCGAGACCGGTACGCCGCCGTTCTCTCCACAGCCCACGATGTCGGCCAATGGCATCCCGCTCCGACACACTGAAGCGAAGGCAACGTCCTCAACTGGCTTGCTGGGGCGTCTCCAGCACCAGTCGGGCCGGTGGCCGCGGTGCGGGTGGTGGCAGTCGCAGGCCCTCCCGGCCCGGAGTGATCGAGCCGAGGATGCTCGCATGGCGGGCCCCGGTGCTCCGCGGGTGGGTGGCGGGCAGGCCGTGTGCGGTGAGGAAGCCGAGCACCGCGAAGGCGTACGCCTCCTTCGCATCGGATGGCAGACCCAGTTCGTCGGAGCGGCGCAGCGCCAGGTTCGGAAGCCGTGCGGCGAGCATCGCCATCAGCACGGGGTTGCGGGTGCCGCCGCCCGAGACGATCACCTCGGACGCGCCGACTGCGACAACGGCGTCCGCGACCGTTCGTGCCGTGAGCGCGGTGAGGGTGGCGATCACATCCTCGGCGGCCAGCGGGCCCAGACCGGCCACCGCATGATGCAGATACCCGGAGTGGAACAGTTCCTTGCCGGTGGTCTTGGGCGCGGGCAACGCGTAGTAGGGCTCGCCGAGCAGACGCCGCAGCAGCGTTTCGTGGACGGTGCCGCGAGCGGCCAGGCCCCCGTCCGCGTCATACGCGAGCCGACCGCCGCTGGATTCCCGGGCCGCCGCGTCGATCAGCGCGCATCCGGGCCCGATGTCGAAGGCCGTGCCGTCCGGGGCGGTGAGGTTGGCGATGCCACCGAGGTTCAGCGCGACGGGGCACCCCGGCCGGCCGCGCAGCCACAGCAGGTCGACCAGGCTCACCAGAGGTGCGCCCTGTCCCCCGGCGGCGATGTCGCGCGGCCGGAAGTCGGCGACCACGGGCAGTCCGGTCGCCTCGGCGATCCACGCGGGCTGCCCCAGTTGCAGCGTGCCGTGCACCTGCCCCTCGGCGACCCAGTGATAGCAGGTCTGACCGTGCGACGCGACCAACTCGGCTTGCCCGTGGCACAGTTCGCGGTCGGCGCGGACGGCCGCCGCGGCGAACGCCTGACCGATCCGGGTGTCGAGCCGGCACACCTCGGCGAGATGGGTGGCCGCCGGGGGCAAGGCCGCCGCCAGCGCCTCCCGCAGCCCGTCGTCGTAGTCCTCGCTCACGAGTCCCAGCGGAGTCAGGGCGAGACTGTCTCCGACGAGGCTCAGGTCGGCCGCGGCCGCGTCGATCGCATCGTACGACGTGCCGGACATCAGGCCGATCACCCGCATGACTCAACTCCCTTTCCGATAAGGGACCTTGGCGAGCGCGAGGACGCTCACCGCGCAGGTCGCCGCCGCGTAGTACCCGGGGATGTCGATGTTCCCGGTGCGCTTGACGGTTTCCGTGATGATGAGACCCGCGCACCCCGAGAACACGGCATTGGACAGGGCGTAGGCGAGTCCGAGGCCGGTGTAACGCACGCTGGTGGGGAACATCTCGGCGAGCATCGCCGGCCCCGGGCCCGCCATCAGACCGACCACCCCGCCCGCGGCACACACGGCCACACCCTTGGCAGCGTTCGACGTTCCGTTGTCCTGAAGGAGGTTGAGCAGCGGCACCGCCAGGGCGACCACGAGCGCCGCGCCGGCCAGCATCACCGGCCGCCGCCCGATCCGGTCGCTGAGCAGCCCCGCCGGAATGATCGTGGCCGCGAAGCCGAGGTTGGCCAGGACCGTGGCCAGCAGCGCCTGCCGGAAGCTCGCGTCCAGCGCGCTCTGCAGGTAGGAGGGGAGCACCACCAGGAGGGTGTAGCCGGCCGCGGCCCAGCCCATGACACGTCCGGCACCGAGGGCGACAGCCCACGCCACCTCACCCGCGGCAGGCCGCGCAGGCTCCCCTTCCCGTCCCTCTTCCCGCTCTGCCGCGAAGGCCGGCGTCTCGTCCAGCCTGAGCCGGAGCCACAGCGCCCCCAACCCCATCGGCAGCGTCAGCAAGAACGGCAACCGCCAGCCCCAGTCGCCCAGTTGCTCCTCGCTGAGCAGGGTGGCGAGCAGTCCCGCCGCGCCCGCGCCACCCAGTAGTCCCAGCGCCACGGTGAACGACTGCCAAGATCCGTACAGCCCGCGGCGCCCCGGGGGAGCGAACTCGGTCATCACCGAGACCGCTCCCCCGAACTCCCCTCCTGCGGACAGTCCCTGAAGCACCCTCAGAAGGGTGAGCAGCCAGGGCGCGAGGGCGCCGACGGTGGCGTACGTCGGCAGTGCGCCGATCGCCGTCGTGGCGCCCGTCATCAGTGCGATCACCACGATCAGCACGGGACGCCTGCCGATACGGTCGCCGAGCCGGCCGAACACGGCCGCCCCCACGGGCCGGAAGAAGAACGCCAGCGCGAACGACGCGTACGTCTTCACCAGCGCCTCCGCCTCGCCGCCGCCCTCCGGAGTGAAGAAGCGCGCGGCGATGATCGTCGCGAAGTAGCCGTAGACACCGAATTCGTACCACTCGATGAAGTTGCCGACGGAGCCCGCGACCAGCGCTCGACGCGACTGCCCGGCCTGGAGGGGGCGGCGCAGGCCGGGCCCGTGTGCCGGAGCAGTCATGGAGAATCCTTCCTGGAGGACCGGGGAACCCTCGTGGCGGGCGACCCCGCCGAGCCCGCAGACCGGCAGATCGGCGAGACGGGCAGATGGATAACGAGCCTCACACCAGAGGGTGTTGACCGCCAATAGCTTTCACGCCGATCGGCCGCGAAACAGCCGACCGGCCCGCCGGCGCGACGACACCGCCCCCGGGAGTACGGGGTAGCCAGAGGTCCCCCGAGCCGGACGCCCGCGCCGGTTAGACGCAGGTCCCTGCCGGCGCGCACATTTCCGTCGTGGGTGGCGTGGGTGGATCACTCACCGCCTCACACTGCCGTGAAGCTCCGTGCCGTCGAAGGCCACGTCAACCTGGTGCCTTCACGGACCCGTCACGCTCTGCTGGAGTCGCTCCGCGGCCTGAGCAGGGGTGTCGTAGTAGCCAGGCCGTGCCAGCAGAACCGAGCTGAAGTGGTAGCCCTGCTCCTCCTCGGGCTCGTCGTCGGCCGCGAACGGACGCCAGAAGCTCAGCAACAAATCTGGGGCGATGAAGGAGGCAGCGTCGTCAGGATCCTCCTCGATCGAGGTGAACTCGCCCATGCGCCGGACAACCTCGCGGGCCGGAAGCGCGAACACATCCACACCCTGAAACAACACCCGGTCCGTCTGGGACAACGGCCTTCCCAGTTCGACGGCTTCCAGCATGTCTCGCATGCAGTGGATGCTGATCATCAGCCCACTGGGACGGAAGACGTGCTGCCCCGCACGATCAGATTCAGAGATCGCAGAGAGATCGCGGAGTGAGTCCAGCGCCGTGTTGGCCACGTGCCGAGCCATACCGATCCGCAACGGGCCAATGCCCGTCGGCGGGGCAAGGTTGAAGTCCATGCGGGCATGATCCCAAACTGGTCTGTCAACGAGTAACGAAGGGCCATCAAATCCCCGCAGGACGCCGCACAGGGCAGGGGTGATGGTGCGCAGCTGGTAGCGGAAGGACCCGCCAACGGGGAAGCGGGCGATCGCGAAGGCACTGGCGGGACTGGTGTCGCCCCTGGTGGTGAGCTACTTACCGATCATGCCGGAGGCAGGGTGGCCGTCTGTGGTCGACAGTGCGGTGCGGCCGTTGAGCTGGGTCGCCGCGGAGGCTGCGGGGCGGGCACCCCGGCCATTGACGCGGACGTGCATGGCCTGCTGAACTCTGCGCGGCACACCGGAGACGGTGACGTCGACGGTGGCCCGGTTGCCGCACAGAGTCACATGGGCCCTGCCGGAGCCGGCGACGCGGTTGGTCGGCACCGGGGTGAACTGTGCCTGCACACTGGTCGGTTCCGAGCCTCGGTTCGTTCCGCGGATTGGCCGTGTATGCGCGAAGGACGGGACCTTGGCAAGGGTTCAACAGGCTCCATGCGCCGGCCGAGCGGCGGGCCGACTACACGGCGCATGCAGCTACTAAGACGTCGTTTCTTATGGCGTGATCGTTCGTTGATCCGTGCATGACGGATCTGGTGGAGCGACTGGTTCCGGACGAGTTGTGGGTGCTGTTCCGGCGGGTGGTGCCACCGACTGAGGCGATGCGTCCGCAGGGCGGTGGCCGACGCCGGGCAGGTGACCGTGAAGCCCTGGCGGCGATCATCTTCGTGGCGACGTCGGGCTGCACCTGGCGGCAACTGCCTCCGGTGTTCGGCCCGGCCTGACAAACGGTCCACCGCCGGTTCGCTCAGTGGAGCCGGGACCGGGTCTGGGCAAGGCTCTACCGCGTGATCCTTGACGAGCTCGGAGCGCGGGGCGAGCTGGACTGGTCGCGGTGCGCGATCGACTCGGTCAGTCTGCGGGCTGCAAAAGGGGGCCGCTGACGGGACCGAATCCGACCGACCGCGGCAAGTTGGGATCGAAGATCCACCTGATCACCGACCGGAACGGACTGCCGCTGTCCCTGGGCATCTCCGGCGCGAACATGCACGACAGTCTGGGCCTGGAGCCGCTTATGCGCGGCATCCCACCGATCCGGTCCCGCCGTGGTCCCCGGCGTCGGCGGCCGACGAAGCTGCATGCGGACAAGGGCTATGACTACGACCACCTGCGCCGATGGCTTCGCGAGCGCGGTATCCGCCATCGCATTGCCCGCAAGGGTGTCGAGACCTCGCAGCGGCTGGGCCGGCATCGGTGGGTGGTCGAGAGAACCGTGTCCTGGCTGGCCGGTTGTCGAAGACTCCACCGACGCTATGAACGGAAGGCCGAGCACTTCCTCGCCTTCGTCGGCATAGCCGCAGCCCTCATCGGCTACCGCCGCTTGGCCAGCCTTCTCACGGCCTGAGCCGGTTCTGCTGTACATCGAAGCAGATCAGGCCCATGGACTCCGCTACGGCCGCCGCATACGGCGACGCCTCCTCAGCCATGCTCCACCGCACGGGGAAGTAAATCAACGGACCGCTGGCCTCGCCGATCAGCGGCCCGGTTGACCAGGGGGAGGTGTCCTCCTCGTCCTCGGTGAGGTCGCACCACCGCTCAAGCAGCGCGGCCACGTAGGCCGCGATGCGCTCGGAAGGAGGCTCTTCTACCTCGCTGTCGATGTAGCGGTCGTACAGGTCGTCGAAGTCCCGGCCGGCGGTCTTGTCATCCGCCGGCCTCTCGCCTTCCCAGACAGCAAGGTCGTAGCTCATGCCAGGAGGCTCTCATCCCGCTCTGACAGCCATAAGAAACGACGTCCAAGCAGCTGGGGCGACCGGCAGTCCTCTACCGAGGACACCGACTGCCATACTCGCTCCACAAGCAAGGGCCGGATCTCCCAGGTCGCCTCCAGCTCAGGCCGATCCGACGGCACTCTGGTGATCGCAGGCGACGGCGAGGACGTAGCCGAGCTATCGGTGCTCCAACTCGGCCCGCAGGTGCGGGTTGCTCCCATAGACCTCGTCGCCGACCACCATCCAGGACCCGAGGACGCCGGCGTCCAAGGCGCGGGCGATCATGCGGGCGGCGCGTGCGGATCTCGTGGCGAAGCGTACGGCCCCGGGTATTCCGGAGGCCTGGCAACGGGCCGCGTCCCGTTCCCCGCCGATCGCCGCCTGCTCCCGTGATGTGGAGTAGGCGAGGTAGACAGCGACCTGGCTGTTCTTGATGCATCCGGCGGTGCCAGTGTATTTGCGCTGACCCCGACCGTGGCGGTGCCTTTCTTGAGATCGTCGGTCTCATTGACGATCAACACCGCGTCTTCGTCCTGCAGTTGCTCGCTGAGGAAGTCGCGGAGACCATCGCGGACTGCATCGGCATCCCACCTGGACCTGGAAGCAGATGCTGCAAGCCGTCCGGGGTCCCGTCCCCGGCGTGCTGTGCGAGCCCGTCGCCTATCGCCAGTTCCTCACACACATCGGCGGCTCGGTCGCGGCGCCGTTCTACGGCCTCCTGCCGGTGGGTCAATGTTCCCTGCTGGTCATGAATCCGCTCGAAGAGCCAGGAACACCCCGAGGCTTCGACGACGCAGGACCCGGAAATCACAAACGACCTCTTTCTCAACGTTATCGAGATGGGCTGCACCGACGTATGTCTCATCCCAGTGACCGGTCTCCTCACCGGTCGCATCCTGATTGGCGACAGCGACGGGTTTGGGCCCCAACGTCTCCTCCTCCACCGACTTCCTCGACTGGTACGAACGCTGGCTCAACCCCAAGAGCGCCGGACGCGACAACCGGGACTTCGAACTCACTTCACCTCGACTCCGTGCCCATCCAGACCGTCATCGCATGGCCCCGAAAATCTGACCCTCCGTAACCAATCCACGGAACGTTCGCCAGAACCCGAGTCGTGACAGCGGTTGTACATGAGTTTGGGAGGCGCCAGCTTCCACGGTCGAGTGATATTCACGAGTTCTGAAGGCAATGGTGCGCTTGCCAGGTCAGCATCGGCTTGTTTCTGGTGAAGGCTCCTGGTCGTGCATCGCATGACGCTCCATGCAGGGCAACCGAGTTCGCTACACGCTGGCCACGAAGTTGGTGACCGAGCTGGCCGACGCCGCCGACGAGAAGCAGGTCACTAAGACCGTCGCCCGCTACGGACGCATCGATCCTTTATCCATCGATGAACTCGGCTACATGGAACTCAACCGCCGCAGCGCGGAGTTGCTGTTCCAGGTTCTGACCGAGCGCGAGGAGAAGATCAGCGTCGCCATCGCCTCGAACGAGGCGTTCGGCAGAGCGCACTTGTTCCGGCGAACCCGTGCAACGGGGTGCCGAAACTTCACGGGTCGGGGAGAGCATCTCAGGCTTTGCGCTGCTACATGGGGCTGTAGGTCTGGTTGCAGTGATCGACGACTTCGCGGACGTCGGGGTTGGCATGGTTCCCGGCCTGCTGGACTAGTCGCTTCAGGAGAGGCCAGGCCTCGCAGCGGACCGCCAGGCTGGCCAGGTTCGGATAGTCGTCGTCCTCGGCCGCTGCGAGCTGGTCCAGGAAGAGCGGTTCCAGTAGCGGTATGCGCTGATCGCTCGGGATGCCGGCGATGACCTCGCGGGCGGGGCCGGCCCATCGCTCGGATTTGACGGCCCAGCGGAACAACTCGGGCAGCAGCGGGATGACGTCGTAGTGGAAGGCGTTGAGATAGTCGAAGGCGGTGCCCTGCTGCCAGGCCCCCCTCTCCGGAGCGAGGGCAGCTCGGAGTACGGCTTGCCGGTCACTCGCCTGCTGATAGAAGTCGGCCTGCCGGCGGTGCAGTTCGCGCTTGGCCTCCACGAACGAGTCCCACAGTTCCTGGTCGGGCGGCTTGGTGCTCACGAGTTCTCCAGTCGTCGAGGTGTGCCCCGTTCGGGCAGGCGTCCGGGATCGATGTGGTCGGCGAGGTAGATCATGACGCCTTCGGGATCCATACCGAAGGCCGCGGCGACGATTTTCGGGTCGAGGATGTTGACCAGGTCGGCGAGGCGGGTACCGCGGAAGGTCCGGGGAGGGACACCCCACAGTGGTCCAGGACATCACTGAGGTAGGCCGTCGATGCAGGCTGCTGCCCGATCTTGATAACCCTGGTGACCATGATGTGCGGGTTGCTGGTGCCCTAAGAGTCGCGGTGGGCCACGCAGCGCTGGAGCGCGGACCAGCCGATTGGGTCGAGTGGGGCTGGATGCGGCGGTTTGCCCAGCCGGACCGTTCGGGTGGCAGGTCGAGGTCTGCCGGCCCAGATGGGTGGACGAAACCTTCACCGATCCCCGGCCCTGCGCGGCCATCGTCGATCGTCTGGCCAGCGCTCGCGCACGCACCGAACAGGTTCAAGCCGGCTGACGAGACCCGGCTGCAGAGGCTGCCGCCTGCTGCCAATCGAGCTTCTCCAAGGCACGGCCGCGGAGAAGCTCGTACTCCTAGCGGAGCCTGCGCCACTCGGGCACGGGCGGGCGGGGAATCACGATTTAGTCCAGCGCGACCGGTATCCGGGCAAGCACGTCTCGGCACCCCAACTACTGCCAACAGCGCGTTCGATGTCGGTGAGAAGCAACGGTGTCATGCCGATGATCCTGCCAGCAGGCACTGACACCAGACGGGCGCCAGCGAACACGGCTACTTGGCTACGTAAGTGAGAGCGAAGAACACATGTGGGCGGGTTGGGCGGACATTCTGGCCTCGGCGGTGGGCGAGATGTAGGCGAGTTCTGGAACGCCCTCCGGGTAGGCTCGCGATCGATGGGCTCCGTGAGGTGGACTGAGGGCGCTCGGCGTCGCCGGCGTCCACAGAAAGGGGGCACGTGGTGGGGACGATCCTCAAGGGCATGGGCCGCGTTCGGTGGCACGAGCTGACGCACGCGTATGGATCAGCGGAAGAGGTTCCGGGCCGGCTGTCACGGGTGGCGTGGGGCGATGCACTGACCAGCGCTTCAGCGTTGAGTGATCTTAGCCTGTGGCTTGGTGAGCTGTCCGTCTTCGACGCTACTGCCGAGGCGGTTCCGTTCCTGTGGGATCTCGCGGTGACTGACGCTGTCGTCGGCCGCTCCGGTGTGATCCAGCTGCTCATGACGGTCCTCGCACAGGCCAATCCTCCTCGGCTCGACGTCCAATACGCGGCCCACCAGGCCGTACTCGACGGCAGGGGCCTGGCAGACAGGCTGGCCGATGACGGAGATCCCGCCGTGCAGGCAGCGGCTCAGGACTTGATGGCCGCGATCGACAACCACGCATGTGCGGCCTGCCGTCCCGTCTGACCGCAGGCCCGTCGTTGCTGACTCGGCGACCGTCGACCGCACCGTGGAAGGCCGTGCCAGCGTTGTGCGTCAAGGAGAAAGCGCTCGCGCGCGCCGCCCCGGTCAGCGCGAAGCGGGGTCGCTACCGCCCTGGTGACACGATCCTCGCGTTTCTCGACGGCCTGTGGCTATGCCGACGCGCCTTCTCAGCGCACCATCGCGAGATCCAGCTGCCGAGCCTGCTCTCGAACCCGTACCGCCCAATCGACACCGGAACCAGCCCTCGCCGGAGCCACCTGGACATCGTGCAGGCCAGCCTGGGCAGGATCTGGCTGGCCTGGCCAGCACACCTCGACACCCGCCCGTTCGGCCAGCACCACCATCGTCGCGATGAATCCGTCAGACAGCGCCTCCAGAACGGCATGATTTGAACCGGCCCGCCAAGCGAGCAGGGCGCGGACAAACGTTGCCAGAGAATCCGGAGCTACTTCGGCCTCATCCTCTTCCATCGGGCCGATTCCCGACGACAACCCGAGCACCTCTGCAAAGACCGCCGTCTGCCCTAGGAAGACCGCCGACACACCGTTCGACGGATTCCACAGGGTCACGTCCCCCAGCGAGAAGTACTGACTCATCAAACACCTCTCCGCCGGTCAAGTTGCCACAACGCGAGCAATCCTAGGGCCCAGCCGACATCAGATCGACCTTGAACTTGGGCAGCACCCGGGCCCCCTCGTCGTGCAGAGCACAACCATGGTCCCGAAGCAGTACCGAGGTGTTCTCGAAACTCAGCGACAACATCCAGGAGGCTGCGGCCCAGGGCCAGGGTGTACCGAGTCACGCCGGGAACCGGCGGCAGCTGGAAGACGGCTTCGTCCGGAACGTGCACGATCGCCTCGTCCGCCGGGGTCCTCGTCATGCGTGGCCGTGCACCAGCGAAGAAAACCGCTGCCGGTTACCTAGCCCTTCCACTGCCCTCAGCCCTGTCCGGTAATTCCCACGCCTACCTCCCCAATGGGCCGGTACGGACCTCATCAGGAGGTCTGTCTGTCGGCGATGGCGCACCAGCCATGCCTGTCGACAAACGGTCAGGCTCGCCTGAGAACCCTTTAGCTTGAGATTTATCCCGTAGGGGCCGTAGGCGCTCTGCCCGCATAGTGATCTGATGAGTTCGATCTCCAGACACCGCCGGTTCCGGGACCCAGGCAGCACGAAGTACGACTTCCTTGCGTCGGTCCTCGTGTGCTGTCCCGGCTGCGAGAAGATCGCTCACGTCGCGCCAGGACCGGCCCCGGCTGGGGTGCACCATCCAGACCTCTTTGCAGCACGGCGTCTCGTCTGCCGGAACTGCGGAGCGGCGAAGGAACGGAGCCGTGGAGGTGTGACCCTGCACCGGGACCGGAACGCGCCGGCTACAGACCCGTACTTCGGCGTCCGTCTGTGGCTACAGACCGAGACCCGGCACGGGTGGGTGTGGGCCTACAACCTGGAACACCTGGACCTGATCGGGCGATTCGTGCAGGCGCCGCTGCGTGAAGGCATTCCCTGGCACGACCACGGCCGAAAGATGACGGTGGTGGCGCGCCTGCCCGCGTGGATGAAGCAGGCCAAGAATCGCGACGAGGTGCTGCGGGCCATTACCCGCATCCATGCCTCACTGCTCCCCTCCTGATCCGGGATGATTGAGCTTGTCCCTACGGGGTGATGCGTCCGGGCTTGGTGCCCCTCTTGTAATGGCTGGGGCGCGAGTGCGGTTCGCCGGTTTTGAGGACTAGCCCAATGTCCTGGACGGGGCCCTTCTCTGTTTCTGTTGGTTTTTCACGCCGGGCCGGCGGATGGGGCCGACCGTGGTGGGCTTGGGTGCACGAGCTGGCAGGGGCACTTCATGCGGGTTCCTGCCCCCGTCTCGCCCCGGCGGGATGGAGCTTGTTGGTAGAGCCCGCCGTTCCCAGAGGTGGCGGAGGTCGGGTAACCATGTGCCTGACAAGGCCGAGTTGGGCGGCCGCGGCGACGATCAGTCAGATTCATCGTTCTGCGGCCCCGGGATCGCGGAGATTCGGGCGGGTCCAGCCGAGTATCTGCTCGATCAGTCTGGAGGTGCGCTCCAGATCGAATCTCCTCAAGAACGCAGGCCGGAGCAAGTCGTATCCGTCTCGCTCGCGCCGGTGCCCGACCACCACAGCCAGACCGGCTCGGGTTCCGCACTATGCACTATGGGGCAGACGATCAGCATTGAGCCGGATCACGGTGCCTCGATAATCGGAAGCGCGTCCGGGTGCGTCAGCCAGGCCGCCTAACGGGCACAGGATCGGGTGAAGGCCGCCCGCATGTCCGCTGCACTGCGAGAGGCCGCTCAGCTTTGCCTGCCCGCACGGCGATGGACCCATCTCGGCCCCGGTACCAAGCCGGTGCCGTTCCCGCTCCCCTGCGCACGCGGGGATGGGCGCCTTGACCCTTCCGTTGGCGTCAACCGTCGGCTGCGCGCCGCGTTTGTAGGGATGGGCCGGCGAAGGCTTAGCAGGAGGCGTTGTCGGTGGCTCGTGAGACAGTCAGGCGTTGCCGGGCAGCATTGTGGGAGGGTTCGAGTGAAGGCACTGCCGGAGATTGCGGGGCGGGACGAGTTCGATGCGCTGATCGTCCGGACCGACTATGGCGACGAGGCTGCGTGGCAGGCGGTGATCGCGGAACTGACTCAGCCGTGGGGGGACGACGGCGAGTTTGAGCCCGCTGTTCATTTCGTCGACGATCCTGTCTGGGCCGATCGCACGCCGGATGAGGTCCTCGCCGAGGCGAGGCGGGACGAAAACCTAATGGTGGTGTTTCTCGCCGACCGCGTCACAATGCAGTCTGCCCATCGCGCACTGCTCGTCCTCGATATCACCGAGGACGAAGAGGAAGACCTCGACCCTATGTACTACCAGGAGCTCATCGACTCCCCATCGCTGCCACGGGAGTTCCGGACCGCCCCCGCCGGCGTCCACGACGTGCACGCAAATCTGTCGATCGGCAACATGGACTTCGCGGAGTTCGCAGACGCGGCCTCCGACGATCCCAACCGCATCTTCCGGTCTTTCTGAACCCGCTATTACTGATCCCCTCACCGATACTCGTGGCCGCCGCTCTGCGGAGCCACAGGCACGGAGCCTCTCCTCACACACGCGGGGATGGCCCCCCTGTGCGGAAGATCCCCTCACGGATCAAGACCTGGACGAGCGGATCGGCCACGCGCCAGGGAGTACCCGGTCGGCCCGTGCTCTGCCGACGAAGTCCGTGGCCAACGCGCCGACCCGTAAGCGGAACTCGGACTACTCCTCGGTGGATCGGCGCTCCGCCTCCATCAGGTCAAGCACCATCTCGAAGCACAGCCGGGCAGCACGGCCCCGGCGCCGGCCCAGCGCGGTCCGGCGGAGCGATGACTTCGATCCCTCCGCCCCGCTCATTGATCCGCGTCTGGAGTTCCCGGCCGGCCAACTCCTGGACGTCTTCTCCATTGCGTACGGTGATCGGGCCGAACACCGTGCCGGACAGGCCTCGCACCACGGTGGCGTCGTCCACCGTGACCCTGGAGCTGTTGTGCACCAGGGTCACGTCGGTGAGGTCTGCGCCGCTCAGATCGACGTGGAAGAGCGAGGCGCCCATGATCCGCGTTCCCCTGAAGCTCGCTCCGGACGCGTCGACCCCGTGCAGGGATGCCTTGACCATGTCGGCTCCGTCGAGGCGCGCGGAACGGAGCACGGCCTCATTGAGGTTGGCCCTCACCAGGTCGGCGCCGGTGAGGTCCACGCTGGTGAGGTCGGCCGACTGGAGATCGGCGCGGTAGAGGACAGCCTCCACCAGCCGCACATCCGTCAGGTTGGCCCGGGTGAACCACGAGCTGGTGAAGTCGCCGCCGGACAGATCCGCGCCCCGGAAGTCCTGCTCGATGCCGAAGAGGCAGTAGCCCTCTTCCCCGGTGAGCCATTCCCGCAACTGGCGCGCCACCTCGGAATCGGCCGGTAACTCCTTCGGGTGCCAGTCCTCGCGGGTACCAGATGACATCTTCTCCCCAACCGTGGCTCTCAACAGTGTCCTTGATGCATGCTGTTGGTCGCCGCCCGATCCGCATTACTGATGCCGATGATGACTACACGGTGCGTGGTGCCAATCTGCTCGGAGAACGTCTCCACTCAGGTCCCCGTATGTCGTGCCGGGTTGTACGCGCTCGCAAACAGCCGGGCGCGTAGGGCCGGGATGCCCACTACAAAGGGAGCTGCCTGCTGGGGCGGCGAAATGAGCGACGGTTGCGGGTGCCTGCACGCGACGGCTCTACCTGTCACACAGCCCACCGCTGCCGTCCTTACGACAGTTCACAGGCGCACCGCGGCGACCATGGTCGCGATCAGGGCCGACACCAGGAAAAGCCTCAGCGCCGGCCACAGGGGATTGTCGTTGACGAGTGCCATGGTGAGTGCGCGGAAGCCGGCACCGATGAGGGAAGGCCTGCGCGAATCGCAGCGTCGCCTGCCGCCTCCACGCTGGGAGGTCTGAGTTGCGTGCGGAGAGGAAGCAGCGGGAGCGCTTCCGGCGGTCACTGCCCCCGACCGCGCCGCCGGCCACGGCGCCACGATGTCCTGCGGTCAAAGCCGGAGGACCCCCCGGAAGCTCTCCAGCACCTCCAGGAGGCGGCGGGCGCCCGGCCTGCTCGCGGGCAGTGTCTCGTCGGTGCACGTCGCGACGCCGTCGTCCGGGAGGGCGGCGAGCAGGTCCCGCACCGCGACGCCCGGACCGTCCAGGAGGTGCAGCATGCGGCGCACGTACTCCGCGTCCAGGGCAGTGGTCACCGCATGGCCGTTGGCCGCGCACACCCGCGCGCCCTCGGTCTCGCCCCACAGCACGGGGGCGGGGGCTCGTACGACGACCTCGTCGCTCAGAGGGCGCAGTTCGTCGGGCGGCGGGGCGGGGCGCAGGCCCCCGGCCGTCCAGGTCCGCAGGGACTGCACCACAGCCCGGTCCCGCATGCGCGAGGGCTCGGTGTACGTCCCGAATTCCGCGAGGGCCTGCTCGAAGACGGCCGGCAGTGCGGCGGTCGCGGGGTCGGGGACCGACAGGGGTGCGGCGGTGGCGGAAAGCCGTGCGAGTCCGACGTCAGGATCCATCAGGGAGCGGGCGTCATGCTCGACGAGCAGGTCGTCGAGGTCGTACACGGCACGGTGGTTTTCCCGGGGGACCCCGACGTTGACGCTGGTCGCCATCGACTTCCCCACGCTCTCGCCGACGTGGTAGTGGCTGGCGGGCCAGTACAGGAGGTCTCCGGGCTCCACCTCGGCGGTGAATGACTCGGTGAGGTAGGGGTCGTAGTCCAGGACCGTGGTCGCCCCGTGTGTCCAGGGGCGGTGCGTCCAGAACCGCATCCGTTTGCGGCCTTGCAGGGCGAAGAGGAAGGTGGCGAAGCGGTCCTTGTGCACGCCGACCGGTGTGTGCTCGTACGTGCCGTGGAAGAGGGTGGTGATCGCCCCCGTAGTCGGCAGGCCCACCTGTTCCCACAGCCCGGCGAAGAACGCCCGCTCCCGTTCCCACTGCGGGGCATGGAAGCTGTGGAAGGCGTGCACGATCAGCGCGTACCCGTCCTCACGGACCTCCTCGGCCGAAGCGGCCAGACGTTTCCCATAGCCCGTGAACGTGCCGTCCGCGGCGCGCGGCAGCCACTGTCCGGGGGTTGTCTGCTGGAATCGACCGACCGCGAACTGGGTGTGGGACGGGATGAGATGCGGGTCGGGGGCACGGGTGGCCCGCAATGCGGCCTGAAAGACCTCGTCCTCCTGGAAGGGGGCCCGGCGGACGCACTTGTACAGCACGGGCCGCCGGTCCCAGTACCGCTCGATGAACTCGGCCCAGTCGAAGCGCTCTTCTACGCTTACCCCGTGCCCCTGGTGCAGCTCCGTGCGCGTCATTGTTGCCCCCGGTCGTCCAGCATCTCGACCGCCCGAAGCCCCACCAGCTTGCCGAGGAGGGCGGGCACGGCGGTGTTGTGCTCGTCCGCGCCGACCGCGCGGCAGAGTTCGGCGACGGTCAACTCCCTGTCCGGGATGAGTTGTTCGGCGATCCGCTCCCCCGCGGCGCCACCCACGGGAAAAGCGTGTCCGCCGGCGGCCCAGATCCACCGGCCCGGACCGTCGGGTATCCGTACGATCTCCGCCACCACTTTGAAGCGTCGACCGACAGCCGGAGGGGTACTCGGGCGTGGTGGCGGCGCGGGGTCGAGCCCGGCCGCCGAACGCAGGGCGGCCCAGCGCAGCCGGAGCGTGCGGGCCGGGCCTCCCTGCGCCAGGGCTGCTCCTGCGGCCTCGCCGACGCGCGCGAGTTCGGGCGCGACTGCTGTCGGGCCGTCGGGCGGGGTGGGCGCGGGGAACGGCAGGAGGGGCACCGATCCGTCGTGGCCAAGGCGGTCGTGCACGGCGTCCGCGAGCAGGGTTCTGACCGCCGCCGTGGCCAGATGCCGCGCCCGGGGCACCTGGACGCGCAGGGTCACGCTGCGCTGCGCGTGCCGCTCCCGGCTTCGGTACCCCTCCGGCCAGTACAGCAACTCACCTGCGGACGCGGCCAGTTCGACGGGCCCACCTCCCGCCTCGGGCCACAGTTCCACCTCCATGGCCCCTTCGATGACCCAGATCAGGACCGCGTGCTCACAGGGGGCGCCCATGCCCCGGTCCCAGGTGAATTGTTGCGCCTCGGTCAGTTCGGACTCCACGGGCAGGCACGGCCAGCCGACCGCGCGCCACAGTCCGGCCAGCTCGTCCCGCACGGCCGTCCACACACCGTGGTCGAGGTGCAGCGGCTGGCGCACGCTCAGCAGGAGTCCGGGAACGGTCAACTCCCCACCGGCGCGCGCCAGATACTGCTGCGCGCTCTTGTCATCGGCGTCGGGCAGCAGCCGTCCGGGCGCGCCCAGCCACCCGCGCGAAGTGTGCAGGCGGACCTTCGGCAGCGCCCGGTAGACGGTTCCCGCGCGGAACGGCTCGGCCGACTCGACGATCAGCTCGTGGGCCCGCGCGGCGTCCAGAGGCGAGGGAGCGGTCAGCCGGGTCGGCCGTTGCCCCCAGTACTGTGCGGCGAATCCGTCCCAGGTCACGTGGCGCTGTCCTTCCGTCTCCCTCACGGCGTGCGTCTCCGACAGGCCGTGCGTCTCCCTCAGGCCGTGCGTCTCCCTCAGGCCTGCCGTCTCCCTCACACCGACACCCCGTCGGTGTTCGCGAAGCGCTCGCGCAGCCGCGCGGCATACTCCTCAAGCGGCCCCAGGCCCACACCGGCCCGGCGGGCGTCCACTCGGGACACGTCCTCGATGGGGCAGGGCACCAGTTCCCCCGCCACCTTGCGGAACTTCGTCCCGTACACCTGCTCCCGCCCCTCCTGCCAGCGCAGTGCGTCGGTCAGATACGCCACCTCACGCAACGGAACGTCGCCGTCCGCCGCAGCCGCCTCCACGAGCCGCAGGCAGCGCCGCTGGAAATCGGTCCGCGCCACCACGTGCTGGACCAGCCCGCTCGCTACGGCCGAGGCTTCGGGACCCACGAGCCGCTGCCCCGGCCAGCCGTGTTCCGCGATCACGCCATCGAGCCAGGTGGCCGCGGTGGCGGTCAACCGCCCTAATTTCTCTTCCAGTTCGACGTCCGCGAAGCCCCCTGCGGCCCACGGCGTGCGCAGAGCCGCGTCCACCCGGCCGAGGCGCAGCAGCCGCTCCCGGATGCCGTCGGGCGTTCGCGCAGTGTCCGCATCCGGCCCATCCGTCTCACCCATCTCGTCGATCCGCAGGCGGAGCTTGGTCTCGTCCCAGGTGTAGGTGATCCGTCGCCCGGTCCCTACCCAGTCGAAGGACACCTCGCCGTGGTGCGAGCCGTGCAGGGTAATCCGTACGCCGTCCCCGTGCAGGCAGACATCCGGCCCGGCCAGGTCCGCGAAAACGTGCTCGACGGCGCCGCGCAGCGCGAGGCCGAGCCGGGCCAGGTCGAGCCTGCGCCCCTCGCGCACGACGGCTGTCGGTGTCCAGCCGGTGGAGTCTGGCAGCTCGGCCTGCACGGCGGGTCCACCCGGCTCCGGGAGCAATTGCAGTGGCCCTCCGGCGGCCGTGCGGAAGAAGTACGGCACGTCCCCTCGCGCCAACTGGGCACGTTCATCCGGGGTGAAGACAGCGGCGGCATCGTCGCGGTCCGCGGTGAGGGCGTCGGCGTACTCCCGGGTGGGCCGGGCGAGGACGCGTACGACATGGTGCGGTGCGCGCTCCGCGACGAATGCGGCGATGCGCTCGCGATTGCGGCACATCAGGGTCCAGGCGTCGAACATGCCGCGCAGCATCGCGTCCAGGTAAGGCCCGTAGCCGACGCGCCCTTGGGTGTCCGCGACCACCGACCGCGTCCAGGTGCGCGCCAGTGGGCGAGTTCTGCGTGCCAGGCGCAGAGTTCCGTCGCTTCCCGTGGTCCAGCAGGTCGGCGGCCCGTCCAGATCGCACCAGCGGGGCACGCTCTCCAGGCCCACATGATGCGGGCCGCCGGCCGGATCCTGCACCAGGCCGGTGGCGGACAGCCGGTCCGAGTCGGTGAAGTACACCTCAAGGTCCACCGGGTACAGCAGCGGCTCGTCGTCCCCCGGCCGCGTCCCGGCCGGCAGATTAGGTCCGATGAGGTCGGCGATCCCGAACGCGAAGCCGGCTGCGGCGAGCGCACCGGCCCGGTGCCAGAAGCGCCGGGCCGCCGCCGGCTCCAACACCGTTCCCCGCAGGGCGAGTTCCTGGTCGGCGCGCAGGACGCCGATGGTCCCGGGCGGATCGATCCACTCGTGCCAGCTGTAGTCCGCCCCGCCGGGGCCCTGGCCCATCCGGCAGCGCAGCACCGGGAGCCGGACCGGCCCGGAAGCCATCGGCAGGCTGTTGAGCAGTGCGAACACCGAACCGGCGGGGGCCCCGTCGGCCTCATCGGCCTCGTCGGCGCCTTCGGCCAGGAACAGCACCTCGCCGGAGGCGGGCCGGGGCTTGTAGGCGAGCCGACCCCCTCCGGCGAACTCCACACGCAGGACCCGCCCGCCGCCGTTGTGCGTCTCATCGCCGTGAGCCCAGATCCCGCTCACCGGGCCGTCGAGCCCCGGCACATCGGGCAGCCCCGCCGCCAGATCGCGATCGAGGCGGGTCAGGAAGAGATCGAGGAAATGCTGGAACTGAGCGACGCGCAGGGCCGCGAAGTCGGCGGCCCGCCGCTTGCTCCAGGTCACGCACGCCTCGAAGATTTCCGTGCTCAGGGGGCCGAACAGGTCTCCATGGGCCACGTCGAGCACTCGGGGTGCGATCAGCTCAGCCCACCGGGGCGCGGCCCGCAGGCACCAGGTGTCGAGCCGCTCCATGGCCGCGGTGAGGGGCGCGAAGCGGGCATCGGCCAGCGCGTCGGCGAGCGCCTCGGCCTCCGCCGCGCCACTCAGGTGCCGCAGGACGACAACGGTTCCCTCCGGCCCGTCCGTCACGACGGGCGGGAACATCCCCTGGGCGCCTCCGGCGGCCACGGAATCCAGCACTTTCCTTGCGCCGTACGGGAGTTGACCGCCCTGGCTCCGCTCCACCTCCGGCGCTCCCGCCGAGCCCGGGGCGGGCAGCTCCCACAAGACGTCCGGCACCGCATCCCCACCCGTCCGCGCCCGGCACTGGCATAAAGGCACGGGCGGGGCCGCCGTTGCCGAGGGCACCGCCCGTGCTGTCGTGTGACGGTCAGTCGAGGATGCAGTAGACCCGTATACAGGTGCTGGCCTGCGGGGCGTCGGCCGCCGGGCTCTGCACGAGCTCCTGCTCAAGATCGCCGATCACCAGGTCGAACTCATCGTCGCCGACCGGCGCCGTGCTCTGGGGGTCCTGCACCGCAACAGCTTTCATCGTTTCCTCCCGACATATCAAGGACACACGGAACCACGACCGGCCGGATGTCCCGGCCGGAGAGCGGGGTCGTACGCAAGACTTGCTGGAGATCACAAGGCCGTTGGCCGCTGACAGCCTTGCAATGGCCCATGCACCTGTCAAGGGTTCGTTCGCCCACTTCACCGGCGTCGGCCACACGCCCCGGTGGGCGCCCGATCGGTCGGGCTCATACGAAAGCGGGGCACCTGCCTCATCGGCCGAACCTGCCGATCGGCTCTGAGTGCAACCGAGTTGGCGCCGATCCGTACCTCGGCGAGCCGACACAAACACCGGCACGGCCAGACCCGGACCCGCCGCTCCCACATATTCCCGGGCCCCGTCGTGCGTGGCCCGCCCATCCCCCCAAGGCCCGAGACGCCCCGCAATGGCCTTCTATGTCGCCTGGTGCGAGAAGCCGAAGGCCGCGATAGTGAGCCAACCGCCGTTCTGCTCCTGGCCGTCCGGGTCACTGCGGGGAGTGTTCTCCGACGACGTCGGCGGCATACATCTGATGTCCCGCATCGCCACCCCCACCCTCGCGCGACCAAAGCATGGGGCCGACTCCGGCTACCGCACCATAGCCATCAACCACGGCGCCCGCCTCGGTATCGGCATCTTCCAACGCGAACGCTGGCGATAGGGGAACCCGCCACGGCACCGAGGGGTCCGGGTCCCGATAAACGGTGGGCAGGATGCCGGCATGCTGCTCTGGCAGGAGGCCAGGACCATCGGGATCGGGATCGTCATGGGCAGTGGCAAGGGCAGCGGCAGAAGGAAGGGCGGCCCCGGAAGGGATGGCTACCTCAAGCCCGGCGGCAAGATGATGCGGCCCTCTCAGGCGTCCAGGGCATGGGCAACGTCACCGAGCTGACGAATGCAGGGGTCATCAAGGACCGTGCCCTTCAGCCCGCCGTCACTTCCGTACATCCGTTGCTACCGAACAGCGCCTGGTCCCAAGGCATGTTGAAGCTGAAGGTGAAGGGATCAAGATGATGCTGCTCGACCTTCCGCTTGGCGTCTTGGCCATGCCCCGCATAGCTGTCGCAGGCCTTCGCCAGCTGATTGCACGCCGCGACGAGATTCGTGACCAGCGGCTCGTCCTGCTCCGCACGCTGTGGAGGCACCCCCGGTCCGACCGAGTTCCTGAGGTACTGCAAATCACCCCTGCCGCCTCCCTGGGATGCCTCATGGCCGATCCAAGATCCGAGGTCCAAGATCCGAGGTCCAAGATCCGAGGTCCGACGTCCGACGTCCGACGTCCGACGTCCGAGATCTGTGATCCGCCATCCGAGCGCCGGAGGCCGGCCGGGAGAGCTGTTGCGAACGTGAGTCGGCACTGGTACGTGCATGGGTGCCCGTCAGGTCAGGAAGCGCTCGATCGCCTCGCGGGCCCGGGCGCTCGTGACCGCCGCGTCCGCCAGCGACTGTGCCAGGGCATCGATCCACTCGTCCAGGCCCACTTGGCGCCGGGAGAGTACGATTCCCCGCACCTCATGGCAGATCTCACAGGCCACCCGTCCCGGGCTCGTCCGCAGCGTGAGCCGCTGTTCCCCGAGGGCGACGTCCAGTTCGGCGACCCAACCCTCCCGCCCGGCCAACCGTTCCGCGAGGGATCGCCTGCGCTTGACGTGCACAGTGCCGGGCGGCAGTGAACCCGCCAGGTTCGTCGAAAGCACGTTGGCGTACAGGTTCAGGTCCGCGCTGTCCTGGCGGAGCGCAGCGGCCAGCAGTTCCACATCCGTCTCAGGCATCGAGGCTCAGCACCATGGTCGGACGGGCGATCACGTGGTCGTCGCGCAGCGGACGCACTGCCGTGCCGATTGCGAAGAACTCTGTGGTGTGGGTTCCCCAGGTGTGCGAGTGCTGCCTCAGCTGGACCGCGACGATCCCTTCGGCCTCCAGGGCCTGCCCCTCCGCCTGCATACGACTCATCGCCAACTCGCGCGCGTCGTAGAGCGCCTGGGTGAACGGCTCGATCTCGACGTTGCGGCCCGTGGTGCTCAGCGCCTGGGCGAAGCGCTGGTGCGCCACGTGGTAGACACACGAGCCCATCACCATGTCCAGCGGTGCGTATCCGGCCCGGATCAGTGTCCAGAAGTCCTGGCCCGACAAGTCGGAAGTGAACGGCTTGCCCTTGTTGTTGAGCCAGGTTCCGGTCGGCCCCGGATCCGCACCGTCCGCCTTGACCGCCGTACCGACGGCGATGAACTCGGCGATGTCCGAGCCGAATTCCTTGAATTCGATGTCCAGTCTCACCCCGACAATGCCATCCGCCCCCAAGGCGCTCGCCTCCGCCTCCATCCGGCTCATCGCCAGCTCGCGCGCGTGGTACATGGCTTGTGACAGCTTGGTCAACTCCTGATTCTTCGACCAACGGCCGAGCTGGATGCCGACGTGGTAGACGGAGGAGCCGAGTACCAGCCCGAGCGGGCGGAAGCCGACCTCGCGCACCAGCAGGAACTCGTTGACCGTCAGGTCCGAGGTGAACAGTGAGCCCCTCTCTCCCGGTTGGAGCTGAGCGAGCCGCCGCATCGCGTCCTCGGGTACGCCGTCCCTGGCCGTCTGTGCGGCTGCCCCGGTCGGTTCCTGTCCCGTTCGCTCGGTCATGTCAGCTCTCGCGCTCCAATCTCATGATGGTCAGTGGTCTTGGTCCACCGTGCCGCTCGGTGTGGTCGAACTTGGCAATCGAGGTGCCGACGAAGACCGCTTCCGCGCTGAGGTCGCGCGTGCTTCCGATCGTGAGGCAGTCGCGCTCCCACACCCGCAACGTCATGTCATCCACCACGATCCCGTCGCCGCCGTGCTTCGACGCATCCAGGGCCAGCTGTTCCCGGGCATCGTGGCGGACATGATTGATCAGCAGGGTGTAGCCATCGACCTCCTGATTCCCCGCTGTCCAAGGGACCCGGCTGGAGGTACGCCAGTCGTCGTGCCGCGTCGCGAGAGCGATACCGAAGGCGAGACCGGTGGGCACCCATCCGCTGTGCAGGAGCTTGGCGAAGTCCTGGCCGCTGAGGTGTGACGTGAAGGGCTGACGCGGCCGGACACGCGAGTGGGCCCGCACCGCGGTGCCCAGCGCGGTGAACTCAAGACCCCCCGCCGGAAACGCGCCGACTTTCAGGTTCACTCCGACGATCCCGTCACCGCCGAGCGCCCGGCACTCGTCCACCGCGCGGGACAGCGCCAGCCTGCGCGCCGTGTACATCGTCCTCACCAACGGGGCGAACGACGACCCCCATGCCGAGGACTGCGCTTTCTTGCCGTCCGCGGCCGACCACGTGCCCGGGCAGCCCCAGACGCCGGAGTACCCGATGTTGAACACGGCCGTGCCGAGGACCTGGCTTACCGGCTCGAACCCGACACCCTTGACCGCGGCGAATTCCTCCGCCGACAGCACCGAGTCCCATGTGCCGTCCCGGGGCTCCACCATCCCGTCGGCAGCAGCCCCCGGCGTACCGGCGTTTCCCCTTGAGTACGTCATCGACTCCCGTGCCACTGACCTCTCGGCTCACCGCGCGGATCGCGTCGCCGTTCGGCAGCGTATGCCATCGAGGAAATCAGCGGAACGGTGGCCTTGGGCTCCAGCGGCCTTGTCCCTACTGGCTCAAGTTGGGGCATGGACGCCACAGTTCAGGCGCCCCTGTGATGGCGACGGGCAGCCGCGCCCTGCGCTCCCGATCAGGAGGCGCCACCGCGGCCGAAAGCTGATCGCAGCGAGTGCATGCGAGCCGGTCTTGCGCGCCTTAGACCGAATGTGACGCGGAAGCCGAGAACTGCCGCAGCCCGGCGAGGAATTCGTTGTGGCGCTCGGGATCGTACGTCCGCATTCAGATGCCTTCTGGACCTCCATTTCCGTACCGGCCGCGGTGTCGACGGTGCAGTTCGTATACTGCCGATCTTTTCGTCAATTCGATGGGTGTGATGGGTGGATGGTGAGTCCGGTGTGGGTGAGAAATGACCAGGGGAGTTGTGGGTTGTTGTTGATGCGGTGGATGCCTTGTTCGGTGGCGTCGGCGACATCGGCGAGGTGGTCGCTGGCGAGGTTGGCGAGTTCACGCTTCTTGAGTGAGGACCACAGCAGTTCCACCGGGTTCAGCTCGGGTGCGTAGGCGGGTAATCGCTCAAGTGTGAGCCAGTCCTGCTCGGCGACCCACGCCCGCATCACCCGGCTCCAGTGGGCCGACAGGCCGTCCCAGACCGGACCCACTTAGATGCGACGGACCCGAGGCGACAATGAGACGTCTGATTCATCGAGGAACGAAATCCAGAAACGTGTGTGCACCGCCCTCATTTGAAACGCGATCACTCGTGGGAGACCCATCAGGCGATCTCCGACTCGTCCCATTCCACCACCCGACGCTCGGGCCGCTGAACACTCCATCCCAGCCGGCCGGTCAGCAGCGGCCACACGACGCCCGCGACAACACCACCCCCCCTCCTCCCGCTCCACGACGGCCCCGACCCGCTCCAGGGGCCACGAGTCAACCTCAAAACCATGCGCCCGGGCACCCTGTTCCAGCGCGGCCCGGCCACCTCGACCTGTGTGTCGTCCACCTTGGGCGGCCGCCCGATCGCCGCACGCCGCCGCAATGCCGCCCTGCTCCCACACCGACGCCAACGCCACACACTCTCCGCGCACACCCCCGCTGCCCGCGCGACCTTCATATTCGAGAGGCTCTCCTCGCGCAGTTCTACCGCTCGAACATGACGCGCCTCCGCCAACTGAGGCCGCTTCATCCGTCCCACCATCCGGTACTGCCTGGCCGCAACCCGCATGCACCCGCACCACCCCGCCGAATACAGAGCCTGGCCGTCCTTGCCGATGGTCGGCGTGACGAATCCGTCGGCGGGGACCGAGGCGCCGTAACCGAAATGGTTCGTCTCAACGATACGGATTTCGAGCGCGGTCTCGGCCTATTTGAGGAAGTAGACAGTCCGGAGTCCTCAAACCGCCGTGGACGATACAGACGTCGCAGTCGACGAGTTCCCGTATGGGAGCCTCAGCGGCGGGCCTTTCGGTGTCGGGCCTATAGACGACGTGTTTTGTGCGCGTTCAACGCATTCAATGAGTGATCCTCAAGAGAGGATCACAGTTCGAGCTGTGGTTTACACCGTTTCGAGAGCTATCCTCGACAGGCCCGGATTAAGGTTCTTGAAATGTCCGACCGTGGAGCTCCGCTGGCGCTCGTAGCTGGCGGCGGTTTCTTCGTCGGCCACCTTCACGGCCTGATCGCAGTTGGCCCACGGCCGGTCGAACCACTCCTGCTAAGGGCTGTCCCGTAATTGAAGAACCGGTGCTAAGGGGTAGTCCGCGAGCTCGTATGCAAGTCTGGGTTCACCTGCCGCCCGACTTGATCCATGGCCATTTGACGATGCAGACCACGACAGGGGCAACGAGCATGGCCAACAGCCACAGGCCCACGCTCGCTGGAGAGTAGATGTAGCAGCGCCAATGCTCTGGCAGAGGCGACGGCGCGAGTAGGAGCAAGATCAGTGTGGCCCATGTGGCCAGCACGGCTGCTGCCATGCGTGCTGCAGTCATCTCTATCGGCCCCCTCACGGTGCTCATCTCGTTGGATCGGATGATAGGGCGACTGAGATGATCTTGGCGTGGCTGGTGTGATCACGGCGTCGGAGCCGTCCTGGATAGCCACGTTAGGTTCTTGGTGCGCGGGCCTGGCAGCACCAGCCTCGACTACCGGTTGGAGCTGGTCCTGGAGACCATTGGCGATGGCCGTCCTTCGATGACGGTGGTCAGGTATACCCGGCCGGACGGCACCGAGCAGTCACTGCTCGTGCCGGTAATACGCGGACGGTTCGGGCCGCCCGCCTCGTACGTGCGCCTGCTGGGCTTCGACGGCGCGTCGACTCTGACAGCCTCCCAAGCCGTCCCGGTCACCTCGGACAGCTCCTGGGCCGCGGCGCGGGTCGCGGCCTCGGTCGGGGCCGCACTCAACGAGGCGACGCGCGAGGCCTGGCGGCAAGTACGGGAGGTGCTCGTGGATGAGGGCCTGCGAGCCGTGGTCGACCGGGGGCTGCGGTGAGCAGTGGGGCGGGCGGCCCGCGCGCCGAGCCGCCCGGCGGCAGACCGGAGCCGGACCGACCGTGGCACAGGCCGGCGGGCTCTGCCCGGCAACGCGCGGCCCGACCGGCGCTGGAGCGCCTGCTGAGAGGTGCCACCAGCCCGCAGTCCGTGATCCGGCACGTGCTGCTGGGGGATCCGCCACTGTGGTGGAGCTGTTGCGGCG
Source organism: Streptomyces sp. CB01201 (assembly GCF_002803085.1). GTDB lineage: Bacteria > Actinomycetota > Actinomycetes > Streptomycetales > Streptomycetaceae > Streptomyces > Streptomyces hundungensis. The sequence goes on from NZ_NNBJ01000009.1 coordinate 276,598, forward strand.
AGGCGGCACGGGTCGACCCCGGATGGCTGTCGGGCTCGCGCTGCGCGGAGCTGCGTGACTGGCTGAACGCGACGGCACCGGACTCGGGCGCCGGGTCCGTCGGGTCGGTCGATCATCCGCTCCTGCTGGCCCGGGCGCTCGCAGCGCCCGCGGGCCGGGTCTCCGAGCACGACCCGGGCGTGTGGGAGCTGACCACGGCCTGGGAGCGGAGCGGTCTGCTCTGCGCCGACGCAGCGCCGGGGCCGTTCCGTCCCTCGGGTAGTGGGCTGGCCGGGCTCAGCCCGCGGCTGGCCAACTCGTTGAGTTCCATGCTGGACCTGATCCAGCAGACCGCAGGCGCGGGCCTGGCCGCCAAGGGCGTACTCACGATCGCCGCGCTCATGCTGGCAGGGGTCGAACCGCGCGGGCAGCGGGCCGTTCGGGTTGCTGTCGTCTTCGCCCGATCGTCCGGAACCGCCACGGTGGACGCACCTGCCTCCGACCCGCAGGGCCCGCAGGGGGTGACCGGCGTCCTGGAGCTGAGGGAATTCCCCGCCGGACCGCCCGGGTTGTATCCCGACCCGCGGACGATGGACGGCGTGCGCAGCCCGAACGGTGAGTTCGCCGCCGCGCTGGGCCATGCCTGGCGGTTCGCCGGGGAGCGGCGCTGCGTACTGTGGCGCGTCGTCCTGTCCGACGGGCAGGTGGCCCCGGCCCGGCTCGAAGGCCCGTCGCTCGGCCTGGCCTTCGCGTTGGGCCTGCGCGAGCTGATGCGCAACCGGCGGCCCGGACGGCCCGGTTTCGGCGGGCTGCGCCGGCTCTTCCGCGGGCTGCGGCCCCGGACGGCGGTCACCGGTGCTCTCGACGGAAGTGAACACCTCGTCAGGATCGGCGACTTGGAGGCCAAACTGCTGGCCGCTCGCCGCGGTGGTCTGCGGCTCGTGGTCCCCGAGGCGGACCGGCTGGACGTCGTCAAGGCGCCCGAGCCCGGTGATGTCAGGTTCGCCCGGACGGTGCGTCAGGCCGACCGTTACGCACGCCGGTACCGCATGGGTCGCCTCGCGGTCGCCCTGGCCCTGGTCGCCGTCGGCAGTACCGGTACGGGGGTGGCCGTCCACGAGCACGGCAACAGCGCCCGGCAGCACGCGGAGGCCCGGTCGCGGCAACTGGCCGCCCAGGCGGCCCTGCTGGACCAGTCCCAGCCGGACGTCGCCAAGCAGCTGCGGATCGCAGCGTTCCGCACCGCTCCCACCGTCGAGGCCTTCGACGCCCTGACCACCGGTGTCCGCCTGCCCGGGACGATCGCCGCGCCCGGCGTGCTGCACGTGGCGGTCAGCAATGCTCTGCTCGCTGTCGTGGCCGACGGCCGGGTCCGGTTGTGGCGCCGCTCCGAGCACCGGTTCGCGGCGATGCCGGCGGTGTCGGGCAGATCACCGACGGGGCTCAGGCGAGCGGCAGGTTCGGCACCGTCTCGGGCACCGTCGCCACGGGCGTGATCACCGCCACCCATGACGGTCCGCTGCTGCCCGCCGGCCCGCTCACCTTCACCTTCGACTCGGCGCACGACGCGATCACCGCCCTGCACATCAATGGGTGCGGAGCCAAGGCAGCGGTCGGGGTCTGCTACTGACGGCCGCGTTCCTCATCTCCAGGCCGCTCGACGTCGAGGTCTGGGTGCCCCGAGAACGGGCGAGGCAGGGCGATGTTGACGGTCGCAACAAGCGACGGCCCCCGGCTTTGACGCCCGCGACGAGGACGGTCCCGGTGATGCCTCGTACGTTGTGCCGACCAGAGGGCACGAACGGAGAGTGGGGCCCAGATGTCCGAACTGATGCCGTCGGAAGTCACACGGTCGGCGCCCGGGGTGAGCAAACGCAAGCTCGGCGTGCTGGCCCTGGTCGGAATCTTCTTCTTCACGGTGTCCGGTGGCCCCTTCGGGCTCGAAGCCTCGCTTTCCAGCGCGGGTCCGGGCATGACCGTGTTGATGATCGTCCTGGTCCCGGTGGTCTTCGGCGTCCCGAACGCACTGGTGGCAGCGGAGTTGAGTGCCGCGATACCTGTCGACGGTGGCTACTACTACTGGACGAAGATCGCGCTCGGCAGAGGCGCGGCCTTCGTGTTCGGGGCCTGGAATTCGATCGGCTCTGTGCTGAACCTTGCCCTCTATCCGATTCTGCTGGTCGACTACCTGGGCACCTGGGTCCCGGACATCGCCCGCGGCAAGGGGCTGGTGATCGTGGATCTCTTCCACGGCGGTTTCGTCGTGGACCTGCACTGGGTCGTCACCGTCGCCCTCGTCGTCCCGATGGCGTACCTGAACTACCGTGGCTCCAAAGCGGTGGGTGAGTACTCGGTCGGGATGATGGTGCTGATCCTCGCACCGTTCGCGGTGCTGTCGGTCCTCGGCATCTGGCACGCGGTCGGCAACGGGATCAATGTGCTCTCGCCCTTCATGGTGCCGGGGCAGAGCGTCCACTCGTCGGTGGCCGGTGCGCTCAGCGTGATCGTGTGGCTGTACCTCGGCTTCGACGGCCCGAGCACGGTGCTGGGTGAGGTCGCCGACGCGCATCGGACCTATACCCGGGCCCTGATGGTCTCGGTTCCGCTGATCATCGCCGCCTATCTGCTGCCCACCGTGGCCGCCATCGGCAGCGGACTGCACCACGGCTCGCCCGGCGACTGGGTGCAGGGGGACTTCATCGTGGTCGGGGACGCACTGGGCGGCCTCTGGCTGAAGGTGCTGATCTCCCTGGGATCGGCGCTCTCCCTGGTGGGGCTGTTCATGGCCATCCTGCTGACGAGCACCCGGGTCCCGCGGGCACTGGCCGCGGACGCGTACCTGCCCCGCTGGATGGCCCGGGACAGCCGGCGGTTCAACACGCCGGTGGGTGCGCTGGTGGCGAGCACCACCATCGTCATCGTGCTCTCTGCCGTCGACTTCAGCTCGATCCTGCGGGCCACGGTGCTGCTGACCCTGGCCTCGATCCTGCTGGAGTTCGTGGCCTTCCTCGTGCTGCGCTGGAGGTATCCCCAGATGCTCCGGCCCGTTCGGGTGCCGGGCGGCTGGCCCGGCGCGGTCCTGGTCGTCGTGCTTCCCACGGCGATGATCGTGTACCTGGTGTGGAGTACCGCGGTCGACGAGGCCGTGACATTCGGTACGAGTCTCGCGGTGGCCCTGCTGGCCGTGCTCATGTACCCGCTGTGCCAGCGGTTCGTCAAGGGCGACCGGCCGGACGCGGAGATCGACTCGTCCCGGTTCGAACTGGGTCCGGACCGGTTCGCGGGATTCGGTTCGCGGAAGGCGGGCGTCTGATGGATGTGCAACAGGTACTCACTGGACTTGCGGAGCAGGTGCGGACCTGGTGGCCGGTGCCGGGAATCGCGATCAGCGTTGTCGACAGGACCGGCGAGTCGGCGTTCGTCACAGCAGGGTTCGCGAACGCGGAGCGACTGGTGCCGGTCTCCCCTCGCACGCGGTTCGAGATCGGTTCCGTCAGCAAGACCTTCACCTCTTTCCTGCTCGGCAGACTGGCGGAGGAGGGGAAGGTGGACCTCGACGCGGCGGTCGCCGACCACCTCCCCTGGTTCGCCCCGAACGGCGGCTCCCGCGCGATCACCGTCCGGCACCTTCTCCAGCACACCTCCGGCCTGGTGGCCGGCGCCGACGCGCTGCCCGATGCCGCCGCACGCGGCTACGCGCTGCGCGATGCCAGGACCTGGGCCGAACCCGGTGAGCTGTTCCACTACTCCAACGAGGGTTACAACCTGCTCGGACTGATCGTCGAGCAGGCGACGGGGGAATCGCTGGCGGACGCCATGGCCGGGCGGCTGCTGCGGCCCCTGGGCATGAGCGAATCGGCGGCACGGATCACCCATGAGGACATCGCCGAACTCGCGGCCGGGTACCGGTTCCTGCGCGACGACCGCCCGCCCCTGCCCTCGGCCCCACTCGCGCCGGCCGGCTTCTTCGAGTACTCGTCGGCCGATGGAAACGTGCTGGCAACCGCTTCCGACCTGGGTCTGTTCGCCCGCATGCTGCTGGGCCGGGGCACCCTGGACGGAACCCGGATCGTCGGGCCTGAGCTCTTCCGGCAGATCGTCACGCTGCCGGCCGGAGAGGTCGGTTCCGGCTACGCGCTCGGCGTGGACGTGGAACTGATCGACGGCCGCACCTGGCTCACGCATGCCGGCGGGATGGTCGGATACCGCTCGTACCTGGCCGCCGACATCGACGGCGGGCACGGTGTCGCCGTGCTGACCAACGCGCCCGGCGAGTGCCAGATCATCGACCGCTTCGCCCGCCACGTGCTCGACGTCGTCCAGGGAGCCCCGGCGGACCCGGCGCTGTTCGACCCGGAGCGGATCCCCGATGCCCAGCGCTACGTCGGGGTCCACGGAACGGCGCCGCGTCAGATCCGCGTCGAGGCCAGGGGGGACGACCGGCTCTCCCTGACGGCGGACGGCGTGAGCGGCAGGCTGTACGACGCGGGGGACGGCCGGCTGGTGTGCGATCACCCGGGATGGTCCGCCTACCACCACTCCCTGGACGGACGTTGGCTCTACGGGCCCGAGTCACTGGGTCCCGGCTCCGCCGGTCCGACCACTCCCCCGCATCCGCTGACCGGCCACTACCGCAGCTACACCCCCTGGTATCCCAGCTTCAGCATCGTGCAGCGGGCGGGACGACTGCACATGATCGCCGCGACCGGCGTGGAAGCGCCCTGCGACGAACCGGAACTCGTTCCGCTCGACGACGGGACGTTCCGCGTAGGAGCCGACCCCCGGCTGCCGGAGCGTCTGACGTCGGGGCCCGCCCCGGCCGGCGCCGTGCTCTGGGTCGACCTGGACGGGTGCCGCTACACGCGCTCGTTCCGGGATCACACGAAGCCCTGAGCGGCGCCCGTCCGCAGCTCGCGCACCCTGAGCTGGAGGTGCGCGAGCAGCACGGCGTCGGCATCCGCGAAGTCCAGTCCCGAGACCTCGCGGATACGGCGCAGCCGGTAGCGCATGGTGTTGGGGTGGATGTGCAGGGCCTCCGCCGCACTGTCGGTGGCTCCCGCGGCGGCGAGGTAGGCGGCCAGGGTCGCGGCCAGCGGACCGTCCTGGCCCTCGTTCTGGCGCAGCCGGTGCAGCGCGCCGCCGGCGTCCGACAGACCGAGCGTCTCGGTCACGTCCGCGAGGTGCAGCAGGAGCACCGCCAGCGCCATGTCCTCCACGGTGCGCACGACCGGTCCACGAACGGCCGGGTGCCGCAGGGCCCGCAGCGCCGCGTCCGTCTGAGCCCGTACGTCGGCGATCCGGCCCATCGATCCGGCCGGGCCGCCGACGGCGACCACGTAGTCGCCGGCCAGCGGGGTCCGCGCGAGGAAGTCGCGGGCCAGGGCGACGGCCGACGCCAGCGGCGTGGCGTGTTCCGAAGGCCAGGCGGCCAGGACGTACACCGCTCCGGTGCCCGCCACCACGGCAGAACGGGGGTGTACGGCCGCCAGGAAGTACTCCAGCGTGTCCGCGAACCGGCGCAGTCCGGCGGCGTCCAGCGCGTCGGACCGCCGGCTCCCGGCCATCCGCGGGGCCGCGGCCAGGACGCAGACCGGCCCGGAGCCCAACTGCAACCGGCTCGCCTCCACCGGGTCGGCCGCCCCGCCGAGGACCGCGGCGGCCAGCTCGCCGCGCTGGCGGCGGGCGTAGCTGGTCTCTGTGCGCAGGGCGACCAGCTGTAGCGCGACCACGGGCGCGAATTCGCGCAGCCGGGCGGTGGCCGCCTCGCTGAGCGGTCCGGGGACGGCGGCCCAGATGTAGCCGAGGACGTCCGAACCGGCCCGCACCGCGATGGCGACCCGGGCCAGCTGACCGGCGCCGGTCGCCTCCATGTACACCGGTTCGGAGCTGGCATGGAGCCGTTCGAACTCCTGGCGCTCGCGCTGTTCGGCGAGGGTCCGCTGGTGCACGGCCCGTCCCAGGATGGTTTCGATCCGCTCGGAGTCGGTCCGGTCCTGGCCCTCCGACCAGGCGACCAGCGCGGAGAAGCGGTCCTCGATGGTGACCGGGGCGCCGACGGCCTCATAGACGGCGTTCGCCAGGGCGAACAGCTCCGCGCCGCTGTCGGCCGAGCGTACGCGCATCCTCGCGTACTCCAGCAGCTGTTCACGGACGGTCGTGGCCACGTGCATCCAGGACGCGTCGCGGTTGACCTCGATGATGGTCGGTGTGTCGTCGACCGACGGCGGCACCGGGGCCTTCAGCGCCAGCACGTGCGCGCCGGCCCGGCGCATGGCCGCGGTCAGCTCGCACAGCTCGGCCTCGGTGGTCACGCCGACCCCGAGCACCACGCATCCGGGTCCGAGTTGTGTCGGTGCACCCGGGGCGTGGATCACGATGTCGGTGAGCGGTCCGCCGCCACCGGTCCCTTCCTGGACCAGGCGCAGCAGCGCCGGCCCGATGTTGTCGACGAGCTGGCGGACGGACGGGTGCCCCCGCGTTCCGGACTCCCGCGTTCCGGACTCCCGCATGCCGCACCCCCGACTCGAAGGACTGTTGTGTGCGTCAAGTCTGGGAGCTCGTCATTGATGCTGTCAACGAAGATCCGGAAGGGCCGGAGCGCAAGGATGGCAGCAGAGCGGGACCGATGAGCGGCACGAGGAGTGCGGATGGCAGCGACGCAGACATACGAAAGCCGGGAACTGCTGGGGCTGTTCCCGCCCGGGACCGCCCGGGACGGGAGCGGCGCGCTGGTGATCGGCGGCGTAGCGGCGGCCGAACTCGCCGAGTCCTACGGCACTCCCGCACTGGTCCTCGACGAAGCCTCGGTCCGCGCGCGCGCCCGCCGGTATGCCGACGGCCTGGCCGCCCGTTGGCCGAACTCCCGTGCCGTCTTCGCCTCCAAGGCGTTCCCCTGCACCGCCGTCATCCGGCTGCTCGCGCAGGAGGGCCTGGGCATCGACGTGGCGGGCGGCGGTGAGCTGGCCCTCGCCCTGGCCGCGGGAGCGGACCCGGCCGGCCTGGTCGTCCACGGCAACGCCAAGACCGAGGACGAGCTGCGCCTCGCCGTCGAGGCCGGCGCCGGGACGATAGTCGTCGACAACTTCGACGACATCGACCGGCTGGAGAAGATCCTGGCGGGCAGCACCGGAGAACAGGCGGTGCTGGTCCGGGTCATCCCCGGCATCCGCCCCGACACCCACGAGGCCGTGTCCACCGGCCAGCACGGCTCCAAGTTCGGCCTGTCGCCGGCGCAGGCCCGGGAGGCGATCGCGCGGCTGCGCGCCAGCGACCGGCTGCGGCTGGACGGCGTCCATGTGCACGTCGGCTCGCAGATCCTGGATCTGGCACCGTTCGCCCAGGCCGTCGAGGCGGTCGCCGAACTCGGCGAGTTCGCCGTGTACGACCTGGGCGGCGGTCTGGGCTCCCGCTACACCTATGCCGACCGGCCGCCCACGGTGGAGGCGTATCTCGACGCCGTGGTGGACACCGCCCGGCGTCTGCTGCCCGCCGGTGCCCGCATCCTCATCGAGCCGGGCCGCTCGATGGTCGCCGAGTCCGGCGTCTCGCTGTACCGGGTCGTGTCCGTCAAGCGCGGCGGAGGACACACCTTCGTCGCCGTCGACGGCGGTATGGGCGACAACCTCGAAGTCTCCCTGTACCAGCAGCGCTTCGAGGCGGCCGTCGCCGGGCGTCCGACCGGCGGGGGCGAGTTGTGCCACCTGGTGGGCCGGCACTGCGAGTCCGGCGACAGCTTGAGCGTCGGTGTCCGGCTCGCGGATCCGCGGGTCGGGGACGTGATCGCCGTACCGGTCACGGGTGCTTACACCTATGCGCTGAGCAACAACTACAACGGCGCGCGCCGCCCTCCAGTGGTCTTCGTCCGCGACGGCGCGCACCGCGCCGTGGTGCGCCGCGAGACCTACGCCGATCTGATGCGCCGGGATCTGCCGTAAGGGCGGCGGCCGGGAGCGCGCACCGCGCCCCGGCACTCATACGTCAGGTGGCCGGGCCGCCTTGTGTCGCCCGGTAGCGCGACGGCGGGATTCCGTAGCGGCTGACGAATGCCTGACGGAGCGTCTCAGCGGTCTTGAAGCCGCACCGCGCGGCCACACTCGCCACGGACAGCGAGGTGGACGTCAGGAGATGGGCGGCAGCTTCGGTGCGCGCGTCGCGGACGTATCGCCCCGGCGTCCTGCCCAGGTGCTCGACGAACAAGCGGGTGAGGTGCCGTTCGCCCACCCCGGCTTGCGCTGCCAGCGTGGTTGCGGTCAGGTCGCCGGCCAGGTGGCCGGCGATGTGATCGACGGCCCGCCCGACCAGGTTGTTCGTGGGGGCCGGAGTGGCGGTGAACATGCTCATCTGCGCCTGGTTTCCCGGCCGTTGAAGGTAGGTGACGAGACCGCGGGCCACGGCACGCGCCAACTGCGCGCCGTGGTCCTCCTCGATGAAGGCCAGGGTGAGATCCAGGGCGCTGGTGACGCCCGCCGAGGTGGACACGCGTCCGTCGCGGACGTAGATCGGCGCGGGATCCACGGTGACGTCCGGATAGGCGGCGGCCAGCTGCTCGGCGTACCACCAGTGCGTCGTGGCACGTTTGCCGTTGAGCAGGCCGGCGGCGGCCAGGACGGTCGCCCCCGTACAGACCGAGGCCACTCTGCGGCTCTCCCTGGCCAGGCGGCGGACATGGCCGACGATCCGCGGATTGTCCGCCGCGGCTTCATGGCCGAGACCTCCCGAGACGATCAGCGTGTCCAGCGGACCCTTGAGCCGCTCCAGGGATCGCCGGCCATCCAGCCGCAGCCCCGAGTCGCAGACGATCGCGCGGTTGCCCGGGGTGGCAACGCTCACCCCGTAGGCGGGCCGGGCGCCGAGCCGGTTGGCGAGGGTCAGGCTCGTTGTCACGCAGGCGATGTCGAGCAACTCGGCCCCGTCGTAACCGACGAGGACCATCCGTCGGTCCTCCATGGCCCAGACCCTATGTCGCAATGACTTGTATCCCAAGAATTCCGACCTGGTCGCCGTCCGCCCTTGGCACTCCCCCGCCTGGCACCGAGGGTGGCGGGCATGACCAAGACGCTCGCCTTCGTGCTCTATCCCGGCATCACCCCGCTCGACATGGTGGGGCCCCTCCAAGTGCTGTCCGCGCTGGCGCAGATCGACCCCTCGTTCGACGTGGCCGTCGTCGGCCAGGATCTCGCTCTCCTGGACACCGACACTCCGCTGAAGCTGGCGCCGAGCCACACGTTCAACCAGGTCCCCGAACCCTTCGCGCTGATCGTGCCCGGTGGGACCGAGCCGACTCTGGCCGCCCTGGCCGACGAGGCTCTGCTGAGTTGGATCCGCAAGGCCGCTCTCACGGCCGAGGTCGTCGGGTCGGTGTGCACCGGTTCGCTGATCCTGGGCGCCGCCGGCCTGCTCGACGGCCGTCGGGCCACCTCTCACTGGGGCTTCCGCGACCTGCTGGCCAAGTTCGGCGCGACGCCCGTCGCCGAGCGCTGGGTCCAGGACGGCCCCGTACTCACCGCCGCCGGGGTGTCGGCGGGGGTCGACATGGCGCTCCACCTGGTGGAGCGCCTCGCGGGCGAGCAGACCGCCCGAACGGTTCAGCTCCTCATCGAGTACGACCCGCAGCCGCCCTTGGGCGGGATCGACTGGGCGTCCACCGACCTCGACTTCTTCAAGCCCCATGCCCGGTCCATGGTGGAATCGGCGCTGGCAGAGCATCCCGCGCTCCTGGCCCGCCTGACGACCTGATCGTCTGTACGACAAGTCCCCGGCGCGGCCGAAGTCCTCCCGCGTGTCCGGGAGGAGCAGGACGCGGTCGGGGCGCGGGCGGCGAGGGCGCGTTCGACACGGGCGATCATGACGATCCCGCTCGGGTCAGGGGTCCACCGAGCGGGCCGTCCCGGCGCGGCATCACCGGCCGGCCGAGCCGGGCCAGGCCCGCCGCGCATCGGGGCGGCAGCCGTCTTGGCTCGGGTGACAGCCGCACCGGCCATCACCGGTCGTCGTACTCCGCCCGCAGCCGGGCCAGTTCGCGTGTCCCGGCCCGCCACGGCCTGTGCGCCATGGCTGCCTGCTCGTCCGCAGGCCGGGCGCGCGGGAGGGAAGTTCCTGTCACCCCCGGCTCAACTCCCCACGCCCGCACCCCTTGACGCTCCTTCTCCGCGCTCCCCATACTGACGGCCAAATCGATTTGGCCGATCGTATATGGCTCCCGTCCGGGCCGGCCCACGGCTGAATTCCGCGCACGCGACCCGAACGGAGCTCGCACGTGTCCCGTCCCCGCCGCTCCCCGCCCGCCGTCCCCGAACGAGTCACAGCCCCAGATCCGGCCTCCGCCTCCCCCTCCCGTACGGGTTCCGGGGACACGCCCGCAGCCGCGTCCCGGACCGAGGCAGGGGACTCGTCCTCCGCGAACCCCGCCCGTACGGAATCCGGCGACCGGTCGCCGCACCCCGTCGACGAGTCCCGCCCGTTGGGCCGGATCGTGCTCTTCGGTGTGCAGCATGTGCTGGTCATGGCGGCCACCCCCATCTCCGCCATCTTCCTGATGAGCGCCACCCTGCGGCTGAACGCGGGGCTGACCGTCGACCTGCTGTCCGCCGCCTTCGTGCTGTCCGGTGCGGGGTCGTTGATCCAGTCCGTGGGGCTCTGGAAGTTCGGGCCCCGGCTGCCGTTCGTCATGCTGCCCGGAGGCGCGCCGCTGCTCCTCTTCCTCTCCATCGCCGGCCAGCACGGGCTGCGTGTCGCGGCGGGCGCGGTCATCCTCACCGCCGTCTTCACCTTCGCCGTACTGCCGCTCTTCGCGCGGCTGTTGACGTTCTTCCCGCCCCTCGTCATCGGCACGATGATCGTGATCGTCGGCGTCAATCTGGTGAAGGTCGGGGCGCTCCTGGTGACGGGACGTCCTGGAGAACCCGGCTTCGCCGATCCGGGCCATCTCGCACTCGGCATGGCGACCATCGGCTTCACGGTCGTCTTCCATCTGGTCTTCAGGGGGGTCCTGCGTCAGCTCTCCGTGATGCTCGGCCTCATCGCCGGTACCGTCCTCGCCCTGTGCCTCGGGGACGTGAGCCTCGGCCACCTCGGCCAGGGCGGCTGGGTCGACATACCGCGGCTCATGCCGTTCGGCTCGCCCCAGTTCGATGTGCTGGCCGCCCTGCCGCTCATGCTCTACAGCCTGGCCTCGATGGCGGAGGCCACCGGCCAGACCGTCATCAACGCCGAGGCGGTGGGCAAGGAGATCGACCAGCGGGTGGCTGTGCCCAGGACCATCCGCGGCGACGCGCTCGTCTCGGCGCTCGGCGGCCTGTTCGGGATGCCGTTGATGGTGACGAGCGGGGAGAACATCGGGATCGTCCGCGTCACCGGCGTACGCAGCCGCTTCGTCACGGCCGCCGCCGGGGTCGTCCTCATCGCCATCGGCTTCCTCGCTCCGGTGACCCGGGCCATCAGCGTCGTGCCCGCCCCGGTCGTCGGAGGCACCGCCATGGTGGTGTTCGCGGTGATCACCGTGCTCGGCGTGCACATGCTCGCCCGCTGCGATCTCGACCGGCACACCAACACGTTCATCTGCGCCGTCGCCCTCGCGCTCGGCCTGCTGCCCATCCTCGTGCCCGACGTCTACCAGGGGCTGCCCTCGACCGTCCGCATCCTCCTCGAAAGCGGTGTCGCGGTCGGCGCGTTCGTCGCGGCCGTCCTCAACGTCCTCTTCCACCACGCCGGGCCGGCCCTCGCCGCCCGTCTGTCCGTCCGTCACGATCTGCGCACCGAAGGCAGCCGATGAACCAGCTCACGAAGGACCGGCTGCGCACGCGCGGCCCTCTGCTCCTCGTCCCCGACGCGGTCCTGCTGCCGGAGGGAGTCATGGAGCTGTACGCGGTGGTCGTCTCCGCGGGGTCGTTCGAGGCGGTGGGACCGACCGAGGAACTGGAGCGTACCTATCCGCATCTTCGGGCCCTGCGTCTACCGGGTCACCTGCTCATGCCGGGCTTCGTCGACAGCCATCACCACCTCACCCAGAGCTTCGGCGCGGGCCTCGCCTTCGGTGAGCCCTCGGAGATATTCCGCCGGGTGTGGGTGCCCCTGGAAGGCGCCCTGGACGAGGAGTCGGCCTATGTGGCGGCGAAACTCGCCGCGTTGGAATCGCTGCGCGGCGGGTTCACCACCGTCACCGACGCCGGGACGCGCGCCGATGTGGACACCGATGTCGTCGCCTGCGCCGCACGGGATGCCGGGGTCCGCTGCGTCCTCGGGTTGATCTGCGACGACACCGGTACGGACACCGATTCGGCCGCGGTGCTCGAACGGGCCGAGAGGCATCTGGCCGCCTACACCGACGACCCGCTCATCCATCCCTCGCTCGCGATCTCCATCCCCGAGGCCGCCACCGATGCCACCCTGCACGCGACCGGGCGCCTGGCGACCGAGGCACGGACGGTGGTCCAGATGCATGTCAACGAGCATCTGGCGGCGATCGAACGCTCCCTGCTGCGGCACGGCCTCCGGCCACTTGAGCACCTGGACAGCATCAAGGCGCTCGGCCCCCACCTGCTGGCCGCTCACACCACCTTGCTGGCCCCCCGCGAGGTGTCGCTGCTCGCCGACACCGGAACGGCCGTCAGCTACAACCCCGTTGCCAGCGCCTGGAAGGGCAACGCGGTCGCCCCCGCCACCACCCTGGCCGAGCGCGGTGTCCGCTTCGGGATCGGCAGCGACGGTACGCGGGGGGACGGATTCCGGCTCACCGATGCCGCCGAGTTCGCCCAGCGGCTGGCGTACGGGCTGCCCACCGGTGACTCGTCCTGCGGGGCGGGCTGGACCTGGCTGGAACATGCCACCGCGGGCGGTGCGGACGCCGTCGGCCTCGGCGGCCGCACCGGCACCGTAGCCCCCGGCATGGCCGCCGACTTCCTCCTGGTGGACGTCGCCACCCCCGAACTCGCCCTGTCCTGGGACCTGCCCTGGGAGCTGGTGCGCAGGGGCAACCGGGATCAGATCAGCGCCGTGTTCGTGGCCGGCCGCCTGCGGATGTGGCGCGGTCATCCCACCGACTGGGACGGCCCCGCACTCGTCCGCCGTGCCATGGGCCTGGCCCGGACCGCCGTGTCCCGGGCGCCCGTCGTCCGCGTACACCCCACCTCAATGACCGCACGCAGCACGGCCGGGCGGAACACGACCGTGCGGAACACCGCGGCACAGAACCGGAGTACAGCACAGTGACCTCGCAGACACTGGTGATCCTCGCCGTCACGGTGGGCATCGCCGCGTTCGTCCAGGGCGGCAGCGGGCTCGGCTTCGCGCTGGTCGTCGCCCCGGTGGCCGGAATCCTCGACCCCTCCTTGCTTCCCGTCTTCGTCCTCGCGTCGATGATCCCGCTGAACCTGTACGTCGCCTGGCGTGAACGCGGATCACTCGATCTGCGCGGGGCCCGCTGGATCGCGGCGGCCCGGCTGGCCGCGACCCCGGGCGGCCTTGCGCTGCTCTGGCTCATCCCGGACCGCAGCATCGGGCTCTTCGTCGGTGTCTCCACCGTGCTCGCGGCGCTCGTCAGCCTCGCCGCGCCGGCCTTCGCGCCCGGCCGCGCGGCCTACGTCGGAGCGGGCGTGGTGACCGGTCTGACGGAGACCGCGACCGGGGTCGGCGGCCCCCCGCTCGCGCTGGTCTACCAGCACCGGCCTCCCGCCGAGCTCCGCTCCACCGTCGCCACCTGCTTCCTGGTGGGCGAAGTGGCCTCCCTGGTCCTGCTGTTCGCCACGGGCCGGGGGCACGTCGCCGATCTGGGCTGGGCGGCCGCACTGCTGCCCGCGATCGCCGTGGGGGCGTGGCTGAGCAGGCTGGTGCATCAGCGGATCGACGCCCGCAGGATGCGCCTGTTCGTCCTCGTCTTCGCCCTGGTGTCCGGCGCCGTGCTCATCGCGGGCCCCTGAGGGAGGATGCGCGCGCGACCAGGGTGGGCGCGGGGGCGGCGGGCGGTTCCGGGGCGTCATTCGGCTCCGGGGCCGCTGTCGGCACCGGGGCTACCGTCGGTGCCGGGGCGGCCGCAGCTCCCCGCAGGCCGGCGAGCAGCAGCTCCACCGCGTCGGACGCCGCCCGGTCCAGGTGCAGGTCGACGGCGGTGAGAGGCGGTTGACAGGTGCGGGCCCGCAGCCCGTCGTAGCGGGTGGCGACCATGACGTCCTCCGGGATGGAGCGCCCGCTGTCCTGGACGGCCCGCGCCGCCCCCGCCGCGAAGGCGTCCACCAGCGCGCAGATCGCATCGATCTCGGGGTGCTCGGCGAGCAGGGCCGTACAGCGCTCGTACGCGCCCTGCTCGCCCCCCGTCTCGGGCCACGCCTCAACTACGGGAGCCCAGCGGTGTTCCGCGGCCATCCGCTCGTACGCGGCACGGGCGTCCACCGACGAGTGGCGTGCCCCCGACCCCACGATCAGCGCCGGATGCCTGGCCCCCTGCTCCCGCAGATGTGTGAGCAGCACGGTCGCCACCCGGTCCCCCCACAGATCCACATACGGCGCCTCGTCGTCCGCGGCCACGGGGCGGCCGAGCGCCACGTACGGCAGCCCGCGCCCGCGCAGTTGCGAGACCGCCACGTCGTCGGCATCCGGCTCGACCACGATGGCCCCGTCGATGTCCAGGGAGTAGAGGGCGGACACCGACTGCACGGGTGGCACGAGCACCAGCGCGTACCCGTGGACGAGCGCGCTCTCCGCGGCGGCGGCGGCCACCTCCATGTAGAACCCGAGCCGCGACGGACCGCCGGCCACCGCGAACGGCATGGAGGACACCAGCGCGATGGCCTTCGCCTGTCCGGTACGCAACCGCTGCGCACGCAGGTTGGGCCGGTACCCGAGCTCCAGGGCGATCTTCTTGATCCGCTCCCGGGTCCGGGGATCCACCTTGCCCAGACCGTTGAGCGCGTGCGAGACCGTCGTACGCGACACCCCGGCGACGCGCGCGACGTCGGCGATCGTCGGTGGCTTGGAACCGGAAGCGGAACCGGAAGCGGGCATCTGCGCAAGCACTCCTCTGGTCGAACGGGCGACGGCAGTGCCCATCTTCGCCGACACCGGTTCAGTTCCTCTGCCCCGGTACGTCCCGCCCGCCGGGGGTGCTGGACGGGCGGCCACGCCATGACGCTTCATCCGCTCAAGCCGGGAGTCCCCCGCATGCGCGGCCGACCCCTGCGGGCCCCGTCCGCAGACGCCCTGGCGGCGGCGGGGCGGATGTGCGGCGGGGCGTCGGACACGACGTCAGATCGCCCGGAGGCGTTCGAGGGTCTGCTTCAGCTCTTCGCGCAAGGTACGCCCGGCGGTCTCGGCGTCCGCCCGGGCGATGGCCGCCACGAGGAGGGCGTGCGCGTCGTCGCCGTGGTTCGGGTCCTCGGACCGCAGGTCGAGCAACTCCACCAGGTCGATGAGCCCTTGACGCAGTACGGGTACGAACTCGGCGAACAGGCCGGTCAGTACGGGGTTGTGTGCGGCGGCGACCACGGCCGCGTGCAGGGCGATGTCGGCGTCGACGAACTCCGCGTTGCCCGCCTGTGCGGCGCCGCGACGGCCGGCCAACGCCTCGTCGAGGGCTACGAGGTCGTCGTCGGTGCGGCGCTGCGCGGCCATCCGCGCGGCCTCGACCTCGATGAGCACGCGGACTTCGTACACGTCGGTGACGGCCGCTCGCCGCAGCCGGGTGGGCCAGTCCTCCTGCGGCTCGGTGGCGATGACGAAGACCCCGGCACCCTGGCGCGCCTGCACGAGGCCCGCGCCGGCCAGTGTGCGCAGGGCCTCGCGTACGGTCGAGCGCCCTACGCCGAGGATCTGGGCGAGTGAGTTCTCACCGGGGAGCTTCGTTCCAACGGTCCACTCTCCGTTGGTGATCTGCTCGCGCAACCGCTCAGTGGCCTGCTCGACCAAGGGAGTTGGCCGCAGTGCGCCCAGTGGCATCCGCGTTCACCTTCACTTTCACTACTCAGGTTGTCTGAGGTGTTGGCTTGTGGTTACTGTACCGGGCATGTCGCAGCGCGGGCTTCCCATCCTCGGTCGCCGCTGCGGGGCCTGACCCGACCGGCACCCCGCAGCGGGTATCGGGACGTGCCGGTCACCGGATGGCTGACCGAGAGAAGTGCTGCCTCATGACCTCCCTGGGGACCCAGGCTTTCGCCACGTTGCGCACCCCGTCCGCGACCGACCACCGCATCGGCCGGGCCGCACTGTGATCGACTCCCCCGCCTCCACCGCCCCCGTCCTGCGCGTGGACGCCGTCGATCTGGTCCGCGACGGCAATCACATCCTCCACGACGTGTCCCTGACCGTACGGCCCGGCGAACACTGGGCACTGCTCGGGCCCAACGGCGCCGGCAAGAGCACTCTGCTCGGCCTCCTGGGCGCGCTCACCCACCCGACCCGAGGCACCGTGGAAGTCCTGGGCCACCAGTTGGGCCGGGTCGACCTGCGCCAACTGCGCTCGTACGTCGGCCATGTGGACCCGCGCCACGGACTGCGCACACCTCTGAAGGTCCGGGACGTCGTACTGACCGGGCTGACCAACACCATCGAGCTCGTACCCCGGCGGCACCCGACGCCCGAGCAGGTCGCCCTGGCAGACCGCCTCATCGAC
This sequence comes from Streptomyces sp. CB01201, assembly GCF_002803085.1. GTDB lineage: Bacteria > Actinomycetota > Actinomycetes > Streptomycetales > Streptomycetaceae > Streptomyces > Streptomyces hundungensis. Next base: position 293,174 of record NZ_NNBJ01000009.1, read on the forward strand.
CTGCTCGGCCTGGCCGAGCGGCGCGCGGCGCGCTGGCCCACCCTGTCCCAGGGCGAGCGGGGCCGAGCCCTGATCGCCCGCGCGCTCATGCCAAGTCCACGGCTCCTGTTGCTGGATGAGCCCGCGACCGGTCTGGACGTCGCGGGACGGGAACAGCTCATCGAGCGGGTCGACACACTCCAGCAGACCCATCCCGAGCTGTCGTCCGTGCTGGTCACCCACCACCTGGAGGAACTTCCTCCCGGTACGACGCACGCCATGCTGCTGCGGGACGGACGCTGCCTGGCCTCCGGTCCGGTGGCAGACGTCCTGACCAGCGATCAGGTCAGCAAGTGCTTCGACCACCGGATGCGGCTCACCCGCTCTGACGGCCGGTGGAGTGTCCGGGCCCACCGCCCGCCCGTGCCGTAGCCCCGGCTGCGGGCGCGTTGCCGGTGCGGCGCCGCCCGGGACTGTCAGGGGCCCAGAGGTGAACACCCCCGCATCGTCGACCGCTTGGGGTCTCTCACGGAATTGATCCGTCCGAGATCCGGCCGGGCTATCGTGCGGCTGGAAACGTCCCGGGAGGTCTCCATGAACGCATCCGTACTCGCGCATCTGGCCGAGCGGTTCAGGGCGCCGCACCCGGAGACGTTGGTCACCGAAGCCCTGTGCTTTGTTCTGACCCGGCACCCCGCCGCGCGAGCGGCGGCGATCGCCCTCCTCGCGACGGATGCGGTGCCCGATGACGCACGGGACTGGATCAGGTTCACCAGCGAGGTGTCCGACGGGGAGACCAGTGGTCGTGTGGACATCGCCGGGCAGGCCGACCGCAAGACGTGGCTGTCGATCGAGGGGAAGTTCGGTGCGCCTCTGACACCCCGTCAACCGGTCGCATACATCAGGGCATTGGAGAAGGGGGGCTCGATCCTGTTCGTGTGTCCCGCCCCGCGCATTCCCCGCCTCCGTGACGAACTGGCCGCCAGAACGGCGGCGGCCGGACAGTCCTCCCCGGGCGAAGCGTGGCGGCCGGACCCGGCCGGGGTCGAGTGGCTCGCGCTCGCCGAGGACCGCCGGATGGGCGTCACGTCCTGGCCGAGCCTGCTCGCCCGACTCGGCGACGCCGTCCCCGAGACCGACCGGCCGATGTCGTCGGACCTGCACCAACTGGAGGGAATCGTGGCGAAGTTCGAGGACGAGCTGCCGGGCTGGACACCGGAGGAGCTGACCTCGGGCGGCCTGGGAGCCACGTTCGGCAAGGCACTGCACACCACACGGGTACTGTGCCGGATCGTCGCCGAGGAACTGGGCACCGCGCACGCCCCGCAATGGCACGCGCCCAGCAGGACCGCGGTGCTGCCGTCCTCGGAGCTCTGGGACTGGTACGGCCAGGGGTTCGGCACCGCGTGGTCGGGACTCGCCGTCTGTTTGGAGCCCACCACCTACTGGGGCCTTGAGGGCTGCCGGTCACCTCTGCGTCTGGGCTTCAACGTCGCTGCGGCACGGCTCCCGCTGGACCTCCTGTACCAGGTCCACCTGAAGATGCATGCCCTGTCCGACCGCTTCTTCTCCGACCTGTCCGGTCCGTGGACCACCGCGACCGCCCCCGCACCCCGGAGCGACGGGTGGTGGCTCCTCCCCTTCCCGCTTCGCCCCGGGCTCGCCGGCGGGGAAGCGGCCGCCGAGATGAGAGCCACCGCGCGGACCCTCGTCGCGCCACTTCTCCATGCGCTGCACGTGCCACCGCAGGCGGGGGCGGCGGGGATGTGAACCCGGCCGACCGGGACGGAATCAGCTGCCCTCCGCCTCGAAGGAGCGGAGCAGGTCGGCGGCGGCGCTCAGGGCGATGACCGCCGGTTCCTTGCCCGTGATGCAGCTCAGCCCGATCGGTGTCTTGATCCGGTCGATGGTGGCCTCGTCGTGACCGCCCTCCGCGGCGAGACGGCTGCGGAACCGCACCCACTTGGCCGCCGATCCGATCAACCCGATGGAGCCGAGGTGGGAGGTGCGCAGCGCGGCGTCGCACAGTGCGGCGTCCTCGGCGTGGTCGTGCGTCATGATCAGGACGTGGGTGCCCCGCGGCAGTTCCTCCAGCACCTCCTCCGGCAGCAGCGGCGTGTGATGCACATGCACCTGCGCCACGGCGTCCGCCAGCACGCCGAGCCGCTTGTCGCTGAGGGTGTCGGCCCGGCTGTCGACCAGGTGCAGGTCGAGGTCCTGCCGGGCCAGAATGCGCGCCAGTTCGAAACCGACGTGGCCCACGCCGAAGATCGCCACCGCGTTCACCACCGGGAGCGGTTCGAGCAGCACCGAGACCGTACCGCCGCAGCACTGCACGCCGTGCTGGTTGGTCACCTTGTCGTTCAGGGCGAAGTCGAGCAGCTCCGGCTCCGGCTTGCCGGCCTCGATCATCTCCCGTGCCCGGTCGATCGCGACGGCCTCGACGTTGCCTCCGCCGATCGAGCCCCATGTCCGCTCGCGCCCTACGACGAGTTTCGCGCCGGCGTCCCGCGGGGCGTGGCCGCGCACGGTCGCGACGGTCACCAGCACGCCGGACTCCCGGCGTGTCCGCAACCCCGCGACCGCGGCGATCCACGTCATGTCAGGCACCGCTGAGCGCTTCCGTGCCGACTCGGGTCGCGCTGGCCACCACCGACGCGTCGGGTTCGTCGCGGTACGCGTGGGCTCCCCCCTGCCGGGCCGGCTGGATCGCCCAGTACACCGCTTCCGGGGTCGCGGGCGAGGCCAGCTCGACGCTGGTGGCACCCGGTCCGAACGCGGCGGCGGCCTGCCGCAGCGCCTCGCGCACCGAGAACGCCAGCATGAGCGGAGGCTCACCCACGGCCTTGGAGCCGTAGACCGCGCCTTCCTCGGGGGCGTTCTCCAGCAGCGTGACGTTGAACTCCTCGGGCATCTCCGAGAAGCTCGGCAGCTTGTACGTACTGGCCGCCTGGGTGAGGAGCCGACCGCGCTGCGGCCCGTCGTCGGTGTTCCAGCGCAGATCCTCCAGCGTCAGCCAGCCGGCGCCCTGCACGAAGCCGCCCTCGACCTGGCCGATGTCGATCATCGGAGACAGGCTGTCGCCGACGTCGTGCACGATGTCCACGCGCCGGATGCGGTACGCGCCGGTGAAGCCGTCGACCTCCACCTCGGTGGCCGCGGCGCCATGGGCGAAGTACTTGAACGGCGCGCCGCGGAACGCCTTCGCGTCCCAGTGCAGTCCCTCCGTCCGGTAGTAGCCGGCCGCCGACAGCTGGACGCGCTGGAAGTAGGCGGTGCGCACCACATCGTCCCAGGGCAGTTCCCGCTCGGTGCCCAGGGCGCGGGCGACGCCCTCGGTGATGCGTACGTCGCGGGCGTTCACGCCCAACTGGGTGGCGGCGACCTGCACCAGGCGGTCACGCAGTTGCTCGCAGGCGTTCTTGACCGCGCCTCCGTTCAGGTCCGCGCCCGAACTGGCCGCGGTGGCCGAGGTGTTGGGCACCTTGTCGGTGCGCGTCGGGGCGAGCCGCACCTTGTGCAGCGGGATCCCCAGGGCGGTCGCGGCCACCTGCATCATCTTGGTGTGCAGGCCCTGGCCCATCTCGGTGCCGCCGTGGTTGATCAGGACGGACCCGTCCTTGTAGATCAGCACCAGGGCGCCGCCCTGGTTGAAGGCGGTGAGGTTGAACGAGATGCCGAACTTGATGCCGGTGATCGCCAGCGCTCGCTTGGTGTGCGGATGGGCCGCGTTGAAGGCCGCGATCTCCCGGTCGCGGTCGACGACCGCGGCATTCCGCTTGACCTGCTCCCAGACCGTGGAGATCCGCTCGGGCTGGGTGACCGGCTGCCCGTACGGCGTGTACTGACCCTTCTGGTAGAAGTTGCGCTCCCTCAACTCTCTCGCCTCCAGGCCGAGTTGAGGTGCACACCGGCCCAGGATGTCCTCGATGACCAGCATGCCCTGGGGCCCGCCGAAGCCGCGGAAGGCGGTGTTGGAGACCTTGTTGGTCTTGGCGATACGGCCGGCGATGCGGGCGTTGGGGATCCAGTACGTGTTGTCGATGTGGCACAGCGCACGGGCGAGAACCGGCTCGGACAGGTCCAGGCTCCACCCGCCGTCGGCGGTGAGCGTGGCGTCCAGGGCCTGGATGCGGCCCTCCGCGTCGAAGCCGATCCTCCACGCGGCGTGGAAGCCGTGCCGCTTGCCGGACATCGTCAGGTCCTGCGTGCGGTTGAGCCGCAGCCTGACCGGCCGGCCGGTCAGCCGGGCACCGAGTGCGGCGACGGCCGCGAAACCGTGGGGCTGCATCTCCTTGCCGCCGAAGCCACCGCCCATGCGCAGGCACTGCACGGTCACCTCGTGACTGTGCAGCCCGAGCACGTGCGCGACGATCTCCTGCGTCTCCGAAGGGTGCTGGCTGCTGCTCTGGACGAAGACCTGTCCGGACTCGTCGATATGAGCGAGCGCGCAGTGCGTCTCCAGATAGAAGTGCTCCTGGTCGGAGAACTGGAACGTGCCGGTGAACACGTGCGCGGAGTCGGCGAAACCGGCCTCGATGTCGCCGGACAGCATGACGGGCCGGGCGCCGTGGAAGCTCTCGGCCGTGATCGCGTCCTGAAGTGTGATCAGGGAGGGAAGCTCCGCAAGGTCCACCTCGACCGCCGCCGCCCCGAGCCGGGCCGCTTCCAGCGTCTCGCCCAGCACCCAGGCGACCGCATGGCCGTGGAACATGACCTCGTCGGGGAACAGCGGCTCGTCGTGCTTCATCCCCGCGTCGTTGACACCGGGCACATCGGCGCCGGTCAGGACGCGGACCACGCCGGGCACCTCCAGCGCCGCCTCGGTACGGATCGCGGTGATGCGGCCGTGGGCCTTCATCACCTGGACCGGGTGGGCGTGCAGGACGTCCTTGGTGCGGAACACCAGGTCGTCGGTGTAGAGGGCGGTTCCCGTGACGTGCAGTACGGCGCTCTCGTGCGGCAGCGGAACGCCGACGACGGACTTCTCGGGACGCTCGGACAGTTGACTCATGACGGCACCGCCTCGGTGTTCTGCGCGTACAGCTTGAGCAGGCTCTGGCCGAGCATCGCGGAGCGGTACTCGGCGCTGGCACGGTGGTCCCCCATGGGCGTGCCCTCGGACCGCAGCACCTGGGCAGCGGCCTCGACGGTCCCCGCCGACCACGGCCGGCCCTCCAGGGCCGCCTCGGTCTCCAGGGCGCGGACGGGGGTGGCGGCCACACCGCCCAGGCCGATACGGGCCTTGCGCACGACGCCGTCCGCGATGTCGAGAGCGAAGGCGACCGCGACACTGGAGATGTCGTCGAACCGCCGCTTGGCGATCTTGTGGAAGGCCACGACCGGCGACAGCGGTCGCGGAAGGCGGACCGCGCGGATCAGTTCACCGGGCCGGCGCACGCTCTGCCGGTATCCGGTGAAGTACTCGGCCAGCGGGACCGAACGCTCGCCGTCCTCGTCGGCGAGCACCACCGACGCCTCCAGCGCCAGCAGTACGGGCGGGCTGTCACCGATGGGGGACCCGGTGCCGAGATTGCCGCCGATGGTCGCGCTGTTTCGGATGAGACGGGAGGCGAACTGCGGGAACAGCTCTGCCAGGAGCGGGACTTCGCCGTCCAGACGTCGCTCGATCTCCGTGAGCGTGAGCCCCGCACCGATCTCGATGGAGTCGGACCCGACGCGCAGCTCGCGCAGTTCGGAAAGCCGGTCCACTGCGATCACGCAACTCGCCCTGCGCGAACGGATGTTGACCTCGACGCCCCAGTCGGTGGAGCCGGCCACCACCACGGCATCGGGCCGCTCCCGGAGCACCCGCAGGGTCTCGGCCAGCGTGCCCTTGCGCAGGAACGCACGGTCACCCTGGAGGTATTCGGTGGCGACCGGCACCGGCGGCGCCTGCTCCCGGCGCCGCGCGAGCGGGTCCTCGTCGTGCGGTACCCCGACGGCGAACGCCGCGTCCCGGATCGGCCGGTAGCCGGTGCAGCGGCACAGGTTTCCGCTCAGGGCGTGCAGGTCGAAGCCGTTGGGGCCGTGCTCGGCATCCGCTTGGACCGTGCTGTCGGCGGAGTCGGGGGCGGAATGCGCACAGCGGTCGGGCCGGTAGTACTCGGCGGCCATGCTGCAGACGAACCCCGGTGTGCAGTAACCGCATTGTGAGCCGCCGCGGACCGCCATCTCCTCCTGCACCGGGTGCAGGGTGGGGGCCCTGCCCGGCCCGCCGTCGGTGGCCAGCCCCTCGGAGGTGACGATCTCCTGACCGTCGAGCGCCGCGACCGGGACCAGGCAGGCGTTGACCGCGACCCAGTCGGTGGGCCTGTTCACCCCGGGCCGGGCGACCAGCACCGAGCATGCACCGCACTCGCCTTCGGCGCAGCCTTCCTTGGTGCCGGTGAGTCCGCGCTCGCGCAGGAAGTCGAGGGCCGTGGTGTGGGGCGGAACCGGCGCGATCGGCATGACATCACCGTTGACCGTCAACTGCGGTGCCACCAGGGCCGGTTCGTACTTCGGTACGGGTTCGGTCCGATTCGTCATGTGGGCCAATGTGAGGCAGCTTTCTGTGTTCGGTCACGCCGGGTCGAAGCAGGCGCGCGAAACGGCACCCGGGAAGGGCGTACCGGAAGACGAGAGGTGAAGGGGGTGAAACCAGATGCGTGTCCCGCAGGACACGCCGGAGCGGCGAGCTCAGCAGCCGTGGGCGATCCGGCCCGGAGTCCAGGCCGCGTGCTGGGCGAGGCGACCGAGATCGGAGTTGGTGTGCATCCGCGGGTCGCCTCCTTCCGTGATTCTGGCCGATAGTCACCGCAAGGTAGTTGCTGTGCCCACGCAGGTCAAGAGCCGGGCTTCCGGAAGCGACGCATGATCCCGTCGGCGCCTCCTGGGTCAGGAGTGTCCCGTCCCGGAGGACGAGGGCGGTTGTGCGGGCTCGGACGATGCCGGCGGCTTCTCCGTGGCCGACGACGGGGGCCGCGTGGCAGTCGAGGAGGAGGGTGTCCGCGTGCCGGGTGAAGAGGCCGGCTTCGAAGCGGGTGAAGAGGCCGGCTCCGTCGCGGGCGAGGAAGGGGGCTCCGTCGCGGGCGAGGAGGGAGGCTCCGTGGCGGGCGAGGAGGACGGGGCGGACTGGGACACCGACGCGGGCGGGCACGGTCCCGCCGAGGATGTGCCGGTGGCGGACGAATCACACGGCGACGGGCTGTCCGTCGAGGGGGACTTGTCGGTGGACGGCGAGTCGGACGGGGGCGACAGAGGGGCCGTCACCGGCGGCTTCGTCCTCGTGTCGCCGGCGCCCGTGTCGCCCTTGTGCCGTTCGAACCAGCCGCCGCTGTCCCGGTCGTACACGACGAACTTGTTCACCGTCCGCGCGGCGGGCGCCACGACCACGACGTCCGAGGACCGGTACGCGGGCCACGCCTCTCCGGTTCGCTTCGGTGTGCCCTTCTCGGCGACGGGCGGGAGCAGCGGGTTGCCGCAGGCGCAGCGCACGCGTGGCACGCCCCGGTCGTCGACGAGTACCGCGGTTCCGGCCTGTAGCACGGCCTGGTAGCTGGTGGGGGCGGCGTCGCGGTAGCCGTGGTTGGTCACGCGGGTGTCGAACCGCAGCTGCACGGGCGTGAGCCCGCGCAAGTAGCCGGGGACGCCGGACGGTTGGATGCCGACCACGGAAGCGAACGCCTTGTCCTTGGCCGGGTCCTTCTGGAGAGCGCTGATCTGTTTCTGCACGTCGCAGCTGCTGGCGTTCCGCGTTCCGCCGTAGAGACCGGGTGCGGCGCCGTCGGCACCGCGCGTCACATTGGCCGCAGCCGATGCGCTCGGCAGCGCGCTGGGGGAAGGCGCCACGGAGTCGAGGCGGGCCGTCGACGGGGTGAAGGGGTCGGGCCCAGCCTTTCCCGCGGGCTGGAGAAACACCTCGCCGCCGGCTTCCGATGAGCCGCCGGGGCGCGTGAGGACGACGGCCAGCACCACCGCCGCCACCACGACGGCTGCGATCGCCGCGACGCGGGGCGCGGACTTCCACCACGGGCGGGGCTGCCCGGGGCTCGCACCCGAGCCGCCGTCCGGCCCCGCGGGCCCGTCGCCGCGCCCGCCACCGCTCGGCGGCCCCGACGGCCGCCCCGCCTCCGGAGGCGGCGCCGAGCCGGCACGGGTCGCGCCCGCCTCGGTGTCGCCCGGCCCGGAGGGGCTCGGCTGCGGGGGGCCCGAGAGCGGGCCCGAAGGCGGTCCTGAGGGGCGTCCTGATGACGGCGGCTCGACGCTCACGAACACTCTTCCCTGCGTAGGGGATCTGGCGTGGGACGATCTGCGGCGTACGGTTTCTTCCCTTACACGTTTATTGTGTGCCTCTGCTCCCGAGGGGCCGCAAGCTGACGCGGTCGGCCCCACCAACGGGCAAGCCGGACCGACGCTGCTTAGCGTGACAACGTGAGCGAGCAGACACCTCCTCGGCGGACAGCGGCCCCGAGCGCGGACCGGGTCCGACGGGCCCCCCACGGCTGGCCCCAGGCTCTGGTGGCCGTGCTGGCCTCCCTGCTTGCCATGGCCGTGGTCGCCGGGCTCGGCCTGTGGGCCGCCGGCGCCGCCGACCTGCCCGACGGGGCATTCCCGAGCGTCGTCGCGGCCGTCGTCGTGATGGCGGTCGGCGGTTCGGTGCAGCTCTCCGGTGACGCCGGGGTGATCGCCGAGTCGAATGCGGGACTCTCGGTGCTCCCGCTCTCCGTCACCCTCACCGGGGCTCTGGCGATCGGCGCCGGATTCCTCCGGCCGCTGCGGCACCGGGCCGTCGCCGACGCGAAGGAACTCGCCGGCTGGGCAGCCCGGATCGCTGTGCTCTGGCTCCTGCTCCTCACCGGCCTCGGCCTGCTGGCTCGGCACCACTTCACGATCGCGCTCGGAAACGGCCCAGCGGGCGTCATCGGCGGCCTCACGGACTCCTCGCCCAAGGTCGGGTTCGAGGCCGACGTGCCGCTGACCCTGGTCTTCGGACTGCTGTGGCTCGCGGGTGTCCTCGCCGTGGTGCTGCTCGTATCGCGCGGGGCGCCGCTCCCCGGGCGCCTGCTGCGCTTCCAGGAGTCTGTACGCCCCGCGGCCTTCGCGATGGTGGTTCTCCTGCTGTCGTACGTCGCCGTGGGTTTCGTCGTCGGCCTCGTCGTGGTGGTGACGCGTGGGCATGCCGCCGAGACGCTCGCCGTACTGCTGCTCGGGCTGCCCAACCTCGTCTGGCTCGCCCTGACCCTCGGCCTCGGCGCGTCCTGGGAGGGCCGGGTGGACGGACCGTTCGGGCTGCCCATGCCGAAGGTCCTCGGCGCCGTGCTGCGCACACCGGACAACACCACGCTCAGCCTGAACACGCTCGCCGACCACGACGGCCGGGTGTGGTGGCTGCTTGTCGTCGCGGCGGTCCTGGTGCTCGGTGCCGCGTTCGTGATGGCGGCCCGATCCCCGGAGCGGATGCGGGCCTGGCAGCACGCCGTGCACATGGCCGTGGCGCTGACTCTCACGGTGCTCGCCGTCTGCCTCCTCGCCGGCGTGTCCGCCCACTACGGCCTCTCCCTCCTCGGCATCGGGGACATCGGCGGCGGCCTGTCCGGCCTGGTGGAGCTGCGGCCCCAGCTGTGGCGGGCCCTGGTCCTGGCGGTGGCCTGGGGCCTGGTCTCGGGGTTCCTCGGCGGACTGTTCGCGCGGCGGATCCACCGGCGGGGCGAAGTGGAGGCGGGCCCCACCTGAGCCGGGCGCGGATCAGCCGGCCAGGTCCCGGAAGACCGGCCGGGCCCAGCGGGGCGGCTCGGGAGGCGCGCCGGGATCGGCCGTCGCTCCCAGGACGGCGCGGTCCACCCGCGTCGGAGCGTGGCCCGTCGCGGTGTCTCCCGCAGCCGCGGCCCGGAGCGCGGCGGTGAATTCGAGGCAGGAGCCGAACCGGTCCTCGGGGCTCTTGGCCAGCGCCTGCGCGAGGACCGCGTCCAGGGCAGCGGCGACACCGGGCCTCTTCTCCGTCAGGCGGGGCGGCTCGTCGTACTGATGGGCCCACAGGAGGGCGATGTCGTCGTCGCGCTGGAACGGCGGCCCGCCCGCCATGGTCTCGTACACGACACAGGCGAGGCTGTACACATCACATCGGCCGTCCACCGGGCGGCCCGATATCTGCTCCGGGGCCACATAGTCGAGGGTCCCGACGAACTGGCCCACGGTCGTGAATCCGGTCAGCGAGAGCGACTTCTTCGTGAGGCCGAAGTCCGTGAGGTAGGCGTGCTCCGGGTGGTCGCTGTCCGTGCCCTTGGCCACGAGGATGTTGCCGGGCTTGACGTCGCGGTGGACCAGGCCGTGGTCGTGTGCCGCGTCGAGCGCGGACGCGACCTGGGTGGCGATGCGCAGGGCGGCCGCGACGGAGAGCGGGCCCGCGTGGTCGAGCAGATACCGCAGATCGCGGCCGGGGACGTATCGCATGGCGATGTAGAGCACCCCCTCCGTCTCCCCCGCCTCGAAGACCGGCACGATGTGCGGGTGCTCGATCGCGGCGGCCACGCGTGACTCGTGTGTGAAGCGCTGCCGGAAGGTGTCGTTGCGGGCGAGTTCGGGGGCGAGCAGCTTGAGCGCGACGGTCCGGTCCAGGCGCAGATCGTGGGCGCGGTAGACGACGGCCATGCCGCCCCTGCCGATCTCGGCCTCCACGCGGTAGCCCGCGATCCGCTTCCCGATCAGCTCGGAGGCCCGCCCTGAGTGCGGGCTCGGGCCGGGCTCCCCCGGTGCGGGAGCCATCAGCCGTCACCGCGCCGGAGCGGCGGAGTGGGGTCGGGATCGGGATCGGCCGTCTCGGGAGGGAGGAGCGGGGCGGGCCGCCCACCGTGCGAGGCGGGCCGCGCATGACTCGGGGCGGGAGCCTGCCCCGGATCGGCCTCGACCACCTGCGTCGGCTCCGGCGCCTCCTCCGACCCGGCCGCCGCCGCCTCGACCACCCGCGTCTCCCCGGGCCCCGCCCCGCCGCCGGCATTCGCGCCGAGCGCACCCGGACCGCGCCGATCCGGTGCCTCCCCGACCGGAGGACACGCCATCCCCGACCCGGCCGCCGCCGCCTCGACCACCCGCGTCTCCCCCGGCCCCGCCCCGCCGCCGGCATTCGCGCCGAGCGCACCCGGACCGCGCCGATCCGGTGCCTCCCCGACCGGAGCACGCGCCATCCCCGACCCGGCCGCCGCCGCCTCGACCACCCGCGTCTCCCCCGGCCCCGCCCCGCCGCCGACACGCACGCCCCCAGCCCCCGCACCCCCGTCAGCATCACCCTCCACAACCGCGGTCTCCCCGTCGCCACCACCGCGCCCCACGACGCTCGGCCCCTCGCCCGTCGCGTACGTACTGAGCCGCGCCCCGTCGCAATACACCCACCGCTCGTGTTCGGTGTCGTACAGCCACACCGATTCGCCGTCCACGACCACCCCGACCCGCAGTCCGCGCGTGCGGCGCCGGAAGGCCTCCCCGTCGGCGCTGCCGCCCGCCAGATCCTCCGCGGCTCGCCGGTAGCCGGCTACGGCGTCCTCGGTCCTGGCCAGGAGCGGGCGTGGGTCGGCCGTCCGGGTCAGGGGCCCGGACGCGCCCGGCGGGTCCTGCGGCACCGCGACGAGGAGCCGGCCGTCGACCCATGCCGACCATCCGTTGGCGCAGACGATCCGGCCCCAGTCACCGAGCCGGTCGACGAGTTGCACGGGTAGCAGCGCGTCCAGCGGGGCCGTAGGACGGTTCACGTCCGGTGCCTCCCAGGCGGGCAGCCCGACCTGGGGAACGACATGTGTGGGACGGAAGTCCGCAGTGGTCATCGCAGACGCTCCTACTTCCGCATGACGGCGGGTTCGTGGCGGCGCAACAACCTCGCGACCGCGAATCCGAAGACGACCGAGAGGGCGACCAGCATGCCCATATTGAGCAGCCAGACACCCGCGGAGTGCCCGAACAGCGGGTCGGTGGTCAGATCCCCCGGGACGATCCGACCGAGGCCGATGGTCCCCGCCATGGCACCGAGTGCCCAGCGCGACGGCACGAGCCACGCGAGCTGCTCGACGCCGGGCACCCCGTGCAGTTTGAGGAGTGCGCCGCAGAACACGACTTGGACGATGGCGAGGAGCACGAGCAGGGGCATCGTCACCTCCTCCTTGCGCACCAGGGCCGATACGAGGAGCCCCTGCATCATGGCGGTGAACGCCAGCAGGGCCACCGCCAAGGTGACCTCTGCCAGCGGTGGCAGGAGCACGCCTTTCCCGCCGGGTGCGTTGAGGTCGACACCGAGTAGGGCCACCAGGGTCAGGACGACGGCCTGCATCACGGTGATCGTTCCCAGTACGACGACCTTGGACATCAGGTACGCCGATCTGGAGAGCCCCACGGCCCGTTCGCGTCGGTAGATGACACGCTCCTTGACCAGCTCCCGGACGGCGTTGGCGGCGCCGGTCAGGACTCCGCCCACGCAGAGGATGAGCAGCGCGTTCATCGCCGTCTCCTGCGTCAGCCTGCTTCCGGCGAGGGCGCGCGCCATGGCGCCCATCACGAACGGCAGCGCGATCATGATCGCGAGGAACGTCCGGTCCGCACCGAGCGCGGCCGCGTATCGCCTTACCAGGGTGCGGAGTTGGGACCCCCAGCTCTGCGCCTTCGGCGGCGGCGCGAAGGGCGCGGCCGCGGCCGCGCCGGTCCGCGCGAGGGGTCCGGGGAACGGCTGCGCGGAGGAGTTGGCAATGTACTGCTGGTGGAACGCCGATTCCCGGTAGTCGCGGGCCCAGTCCCGGTCGCGGTCCCCCTCGAAGGCTTCGAACGCCTCCGGCCACTGCGTGAAGCCGAAGAACGGGAGCGCGTCCCGCGGCGGTCCGTAGTAGGCGATCCTGCCGCCCGCGGCGAGCACCAGGAGCCGGTCGCACCCGTCGAGGCTGAGCACGCTGTGCGTCACGACGATGACCGTGCGTCCGTCGTCGGCGAGGCCGCGCAGCATGTGCATCACCGAGCGGTCCATGCCGGGGTCGAGCCCGGACGTCGGCTCGTCGAGGAAGAGCAGCGACGGTTTGGTCAGCAGTTCGAGCGCGACGCTGACGCGTTTGCGCTGACCGCCGGAGAGGCTGTGAATGGGCTGGTCAGCACGTTGTTCCAGGCCGAGCTCGCGGATGACCTCGCTGACTCTGGCCCGGCGCTCCGCCTTCTCGGTGTCCTGGGGGAAGCGGAGTTCGGCGGCGTATCCGAGGGCGCGCCGCACGGTCAACTGGGCGTGCAGGATGTCGTCCTGCGGTACGAGACCGATGCGCTGCCGAAGCTCCGCGTAGTCGCGGTAGAGGTCGCGGCCGTCGTAGAGGACGGTGCCGCCGTCCGCGGGGCGCAGTCCGGTGAGGGCGTTGAGCAGGGTGGACTTCCCCGCGCCGCTGGGCCCGACGACGGCCAGCAGACACTTCTCGCCCACAGGAAAGGAAACGTGGTCGAGGAGGGTCTTGCGGCCCCGGTCCACGGTGACCGTCAGGCCCTGGACGTCGAGCGACACCTCACCCGTGTCGACGTACTCCTGCAACTCCTCGCCCACGAGGCAGTACGCGCGGCGGCCAACGCCGACGATGTCCCCCGGCACGACCGCGGCGCGGGACACGGGCTGTCCATTGAGGTAGGTGCCGTTGTGGCTGCCGAGGTCGACGATCTCGTACGTGCCGTCCGCGAGGACTCGCAGCTCGGCGTGCCGACGGGAGACGACCAGGTCGTCGATGACCACATCATTGTCGTCGGCGCGACCGATACGGACCGTGCGGTCGGGCAACGGGCGCACCGTCGTCGGCTGCCGGAAGGTGCCCGTGGCCGAGGGCATGCTGACGGAGGAGGGGCGCTCGGCGGCGACCGGTTCGGGATCAGCACGGCTGACGAGCACGGCACAGGGGCCGTCCGTGACATTGCCGAAACGGATGACACTGCCCGGCCCGATGTCCCACTCCTGGATGCGCCGCCCGTCGGCGTACGTGCCGTTGGTGCTGTGCTCGTCCTCGATCGTCCAGTGATCGAGCTGGGTGTGGAGGACGGCGTGGTGCCACGAGACGCGGGCGTCGTCGAAGACGATGTCGCTCAAGGGGTCGCGCCCCACGTGATACTCCCGGCTCGGACTCATCACCGTGGAGCCGTTGTCCGTCTCCAGGACGAGTTCGGGCGCAGTCGCCGCACTTGCCCGCCGCTCTCCCACAACCCGAATTCTACCCATTCACCCCTTTTTCCGCCTGGGCCGGGGACGACGGCGGCCATCTCGACGCGGCAGTCCCCTCGCGCGGACAGGCAGTCGACCAAGCACCCTCCCGGTGGGCGTGACCGCGCCCTCACGGCCTGCGGGGCGGTCACGGACGTCCCGAGTCGGATCGCCTGATCACACGGAGGCCGCCCAGCATCCGGCGAACACCCCGGTGAGCGGTCTGACCACCACCGAGGCGGGCCGGCTCCGCACTCAATGAACAGTCGGCGGAGAAGCCTTGCCCACCGCCACAGGATCCAGGCACCGGCTCGCCAGGGAATCACGGCCGTGAGATCAGGAGTCTGAGCAGTCGTCCTTCCCTAGGCCGCCCTCACGCACCCACTTCCGTCGCTGCGACGTCGTGACCGTACGGCGCCCTCATTGCCCCGGCGCTTCTTGCCCACCGTCTTCACAGCCGTACCCAGCGTGTGCCGGGCACGACAGCCTCTGCCCGGCACACGCTAGAACTGAACTGGTCTCCCTACGACTCGATGAGCGTCAGAACCGCAAGACGCAAACTCGGAGCCTTCGGCCTCAACGCCCGTACGCGGTCAGCAGGTTGGTGGCCGGAACCACCACGAGGCCGCCACCTGCTCCGAGTCCCGTCAGCGGCTGGGACACGTTGTGCTCGTCGGGCGCGTTGATGGGCGCGCCGACGTCGGTGGACCAAACGGCCTGCCCCGTGGCGCCGTTGAGCGCCCACAGCCGACCGGTCCGCGAGCCGACGTAGACGTAGCCGTTGACGACGATCGGTGCCGTCGTGATGTGCCCGTCGCCCTCGAACTTCCAGCGCGCGTCAAGGGTGCGGCTCTGGCGCTCCTGGAGGACGCCGCCGTCGACGAAGTAGCCCTGGTGGCCGTCGAAGGCAGGAGCCGGTGTCCAGCCGCCGGCCTCGTAGGTGCCGCGCACCTTTCCGTCCGCGGCGTTGAGGACCGCGGGGGCCGCCCCGGCGTCGTCCCGCACCCAGACGCCGCCGTCGGCGAGGACCGGTGTCCGGCCACCGCCGCCGGAGCAGCCGGTGTCGTGGTGCCACAGCGGAGCGCCCGACTTCGGGTCGAAGGCGTACGTCTGCTCACAGGCGTACGAGACGTAGACCCCGCCGGCCGAGACGGCGGGTGAGCTGTTGTCCCCGTTGCCGACCCGCTGCGCCCAGGACACCGCACCGGTGGCGGCGTCCACCGCGAACAGGGTGCCGCCCGACCCGCCGCCACCGGTGTACACCGTGTCGCCGGAGTAGGTGGGCGGCGAGGTGAACGAGGACTGGCCGGGCAGCGTTACGCTCCAGATCTTCTTGCCCGTGGCCGGGTTGAACGCGGTCAGGACGCCGTCGAAGTTCTGCGCGTACAGCCGGCCACCGCCGTAGGCGAGCGCCGACCACCAGTAGGTGCCGCCGAGGTCCACGGGGGCCCAGGCATCCTCGCCGGTCGCCGCGTTCAGCGCGTAGAGCCGGGTGCCATATCCGTTCGGCGAGGCGACGGTGGCGAAAACGTGCCCGCCCGCCACGACCGGATACGAGACATTCCCACCCAGATCGCGGGACCACTTCCGATCGAGCGGCGGCGCGCCCACGGTGGAGTCGACCAGGGTGCCATCGTGCCTGGCATTGACTTGGTAGGTGACCGAAACCCCGGTCTGTGCCGTCTGCGCCCCGGCCGGGGTCACAAGCGCGGCAGCCGTCAGGGCCGCACTGAGCAGCACGGTGACGGTTCTTCGCAGATTCACTGGAACATTCCCATCGTCCGGCACCGCCACAGCGATGCGCACGAGGCGCCGTCGATCCGGCGCTTCGTGATGCGAAGCACCATGGTTACCGAGAGCTGCGCCAAATGCCTCTGGATTTAAGCGAGTTACCCGTCCGAGCCACCAACCCCCTCGACACCTGGGCCACTTCTGCCGCCCACGCAGCAGAGCCACGTCTACGGCTCGGGCAACAGAGCCACGTCGGTGCGGTGCCGGCGGCGGCGGTGGGACTCACGCAACCAACGTGATCCGGCGCGGCCGTCCGGTCGTGGAATTCTATGCTTCGGTACCGCCTCGGGCGGATTCAAGCAGCAATTCGCTCAGGGCCGCCGGCATGGTGATCATGCAGTCGTGTCCGGTCGGCAGTTCCCGTACCCGCGCCGGACTGCCATTGGGTTGCGTCGTGGGGACGGGGCGCCGCACGATGCCTTCCGGCTTTGTGACGCAGTGGATGTGTGTGCGCGGGACCGACTCCACAGCGGGGTTGTCCAGTCGGACCGGTTGCTGGAGGCAGCGCACCGGCTGGTCGGAGAGCATGGTGCGCAGCCAGACGATGTCCGCCGTGTCGGTGACCCCGAACAGACCGTAGGGCGGAGGCATTTCGGGAAGCGGGGGAATGCGCCAGCTTGTGGCGGACCGGGCGGCCGAGTCGATCAGGTTCTGAGTCATGGGCTGCACGTCGACCGCACTCTCGCCGTGCTCCGGGACCATCGCGTCCAGGTACACCAGGTGCGCGATCCGTTCCGGTACCTCGTTGGCCACCGAGGAGACGACCAACCCCGCGTAACTGTGGCCCACCAGCACCACCTCGGTCAGGTCCTCCTCATGGATCAGTTTCACGACGTCCTCGACGTGTGTGTCGAGTCCCACCTCAGGTCCGAGCAGGTGCGCCTTGTCGCCGTACCCGGTCAGCGAGGGCGCGAAGACGCGGTGTCCGGCCGACTCCAGAAAGGGGACCACCCGCTCCCAGCACCGGCCGCTGTGCCAGGCACCGTGTACCAGCAGGAAAGTTGACATGACAGGCCTTTCTTCTCTTGGGATGGTGGGGCGCGCAGACCTTTCGGTTCCTGTCCGTGCCCCGGTACGGTTCAGGAACCGACATCATCGTGCTGTACCCGACACACCACGATCAATACGGCACATTCAGGTGCCTCGGTTCTGTGGAGGTAACCATGAGCGGAACAGCGGGCGACGCGAAGCGGCCGACAGCTCCGGAGGACCCCTGCCAGGCCCGTGAAGTGCTCGGCATCGTGGGTGACAAGTGGTCACTGCTGGTCGTGCGCCATCTCAGCCAGGGGCCGCGCCGCTTCACCGAACTCAAGCGGGCCGTCGACGGCATCAGTCAGCGCATGCTCACCGTCACTCTGCGCGGCCTGGAACGCGACGGAATCCTCACCCGGACCGTCCACAACGTCATGCCGCCGCACGTCAGTTACGAACTCACTCCGATCGGCCGGACCCTGCGAGAAGCCACCGCACCCCTGTTGGAGTGGAGCATCGCGCACCTCACGCAGATCAGCGCCGCCCGCACCGCGTACGACACCCGCCCCGACACACCGCGAGCCTGACGCCACTCCGAAGACGACGGAGCACCCGGATCCAGCCGACCACCGTGTCCCTACGCGACGTGCGAGCGCGTGCGTGAACGCCGCGGCCGCCGGCGCCCCACCTGGACCACGGCGCCCCACGACAACGGTCGGAGCCGTCGGGCGCCCTCCGGCCATGCGTCGGCTCACTTCGGCAGATCTGCGGCGAGGAAGGGAGCAAGGAGCGCCAACAACGCGTCGGGGCGGTCGAGGGGGATGATGTGGCCGCAGTCCTGGAGGTGGTGTCCGACCAAGTCATCTGCAAGGGGACGGAGTTGGCGTTCCAGCCCGGGGCCGACGGGGTGAGAGCCGACGGCCATGGTGGGCATGGTCAGCCGCGCCGTCGCGGCGGCGTCCTGGAGCTGCTGTGCGCTGGTGGGCAGGGCCCGGTAGTACGAGAACGCGCAGCGCAGGGCCTCGCTCCCGGTATACGCGTGGATGAAGGCTGCGCGGATGCCGTCGGGTACTCCTCGCCCTGGGGTCCCGGAGTCGAGGAACCAGTCGATGTACGCGGCCTCGTTGCCGGCCAGGACGGTCTCGGCGAGGCCGGGGACGGCGTGGAAACCGAACCACCACGGGACGCCACCCGCGACGACGTGCTCGGCTCCGGGCAGGCGGCCGAGCAGTGCTTCCATCACGACCAGGCGGCGGACGAGGCCGGGCCGGCGCAGCGCGAGCAGGACGGCGGGAGCCGTGCCGGCGTCGATGCCGACCACCGCTGCCGAGGCCTCGCCGAGGGCGTCGAGGAGTCCTTCGACGTCGGCGGCGAGGGTGCCGGCGTCGTAACCGTCGACAGCACGCGCACTGTCGCCGAAGCCTCTCAGGTCCGGTGCGATGACCCGGTACCGCCCGGCCAGTCGCCCCATGATGCCGCTCCAGAGTTGCCAGGTGTGGGGGAAGCCGTGCAGCAGCAGAACCGCGGGGCCGTCCCCGGCGATGGCGACGTTGAGCTGGACGCCATTCGTCGCGATGCGGCGCAGTTCGTGCGCGGGGGCGTCGGGCAGGGGCATGATGGCTCCTCCGGCTGGTTACCATTGGTGACCACAGAACGATAAGTAACTGTCCGGCTGCTTCCCAGACGGCACTTTCAGGGAAGGTGGTGAGCCACAGGTGACCACCCGAGGAACCCGCGGAGCCCGGGGCGCCGACCGCGGGGTACGCGGCGATCTGTTCGACCCCCAGTGCCCGACACGGCAGTTGCTGGACCGCATCGGTACGAAGTGGACGTCCATGGCCGTCAAGACGCTGGCCGATGCCGCACCGGACGAGGTGCGCTTCGCGGAGCTGAGACGCCGAATGCCCGGCGTCTCCCAGAAGATGCTGTCCGTGACGCTGCGAAACCTGACCCGCGACGGGCTGGTGTCCCGCCGGGTCGAACCGACCGTGCCACCGCGGGTCTTCTACCGACTCACCGGACTGGGCCTGTCCCTGGAAATCGCGCTCGCGGGACTGCGGACTTGGGCGGAGGAGCACATGGCCGAGATCGATCGCGCCAACGAAGCCAGCGACCACGGGGTCGATGAGGGATAGGCCGGCCGGTCCCGCGCCCCACACCGATGGCCACCGCGGTCAGCATCTACAGGTCTGCATCCACAGGCCTGCATCCGGCCACCTACCGCACACGTCTGTCCGGCTCGTCCGACGACCTGAGTGTGCTGATCGCCCTGGCGCCGGAACTCGCGAACACGACCTACCGGAACCCGCTGATCGACTACGCATGCGCGGGCCCGGAGCTGCCCAGCGGACTCGTTGCCACGGCCCACCGCACCCGTAAGAACTGAAAGGGCTGTCGTGCCAACCGGTCCCAACCGGGGCCAACCGGGGCCAACTGGGGCCAACTGGGGCCAACTGGGGCCAGGCAGGATGCCTTCCGGATCCGGGTCACGTGCTCCGCCGGACGGTGCCTGGCGCCAACCGATACGGCACTGATCGCAACGACCGCCAGCGACGACGACAGAGGTGTCGCCTCAGTCGGAGGAGTCCGAGGCATCGGAGGAGTGGCTGTAGTCGGCGGCCCCCTTGGAACGCCGCGGATAGGAATCCAGCACGTCCGACACGGCACCCACGCAAGCGAGGGCCGCGCCGAACGATGTGAGGGCGCTGGTGTCGACATCGTGCAGGATGACCGCCAGCGCGATGTCGACGGCATCCACATCTCCGGTCGTGGCCACCCGGAGCCGGGGACTCCCCTTCCTTCCTCCGCCGTCCTTGAGCACCTCAAGGACGGCCGTCACCCCCGTACGCTCCAGGACGAACTCCCGGCGGAGGTGGAGCACCGTATACCGATACGAGCGGTCCAGATAGGTGATCCGCAAAGCCCTCGAACGGGACCGGATCGCACGGCGGTTGTAGTCGAAGGCGACAGGCACGCCGTCGACGGTCAGCGAAGTCTTCTCCCGGAAGTCATCGCCCAGGACAAGGACGCGATAGACGGTCGCCGGCATGTGGTCACCCTGGAGACGCACTTCGAGACCGGGGGAGTCGTTCTTCCGCCGCCGCCTGTACTTGGTGCGGCTCGTCACCACCCTGCCGAATCGGCCGGCGATGCCTTCGACGCCCCACTCCGCCTTCGTCGAGTAGCGACGCATCTCGAACTCGAAGCCGGAGGACTCTTCCTCGAAGCCCGATATCTCTGTCTTTTCCTTGGGCTCGCCCGCCTTGCGCTGGAACTTCATGCCCCCAGCCTATCGACGGGCGCCCGTGGGTCAGGTGTCTCGGTCGATCGGCATCGTCGCTCAAGTCCACAACAGCCTTGCGGGGGTGAGGAGTCCAGGGCCCCACTCCCACCATGTGCGGCGATTGTTAGGCTGCGCACCGTGGTTGACGTGGTGGAAGAGGTACGGATACAGCCGGAGAACCGGGCTGCCGGGATCAGTATGGGCGCGGCCATGGTGGCGGTCGTCGTGGCGAGCGGCAGCATGTGGGCGTCTGCGGCGAGTTTCTACATGCCGGCGACGGCCGGCTGGTTCGTGTTGGTGGAGTTGTCCGCGTGGACGGCGATCATCTCGGGTCATGTGGCCCGTCGGCGGGCCAGGCGCCACCGTCTGCCGGGCCGGTGGTGGGCGCTCGCCTCGATCTTGGCGGGGTGGGTGTGCTCGCTGTACGCGGGGCTTGTCATGCTCGTGGCCGTCGGGGTCTTCGCCGGGTTCGCCCTGCTCTTCGAAGCCCTGCGCTGAACCCGCCACAGGAAAGGGAGTCGGGGAGGAGATCGCCGTGTTCGGCAGGAAGCGGGAGGAACCGCAGATCGCCCCAGTGCCCTGGGACACGGAGGGTCCCTTCGTGGTCGGAGAGGTGGTGCGCCCGGCCGCCGTCCGTCAGAAGGGGCTGAGTGGGCGGCGCGCGGTGCGCATGTCGGTGACTCTCGATGGGGTGCGGTACTTCGCCGCCGCCGCGTTCGTCGAGCAACGCGCCCCGGAGGTCCGCTCGTACGAGCTGTACGACGCCACCCGAGCCCAAGAACTGTTGTGCACCATCGCGCCCGTGCGCGGCGGAGGCGGCAGCGGCAGCGGCAGCGGTGAGCGGTATGCGGTACGGGACCAGGCAGGGCGGGAGCTGGGCCTGGTGTTCCGGACCGGGGCAGCCAAACGCACGGTGCAGCACGGCTGGTGGCTGCGGCAGCCGGGGCACCCCGACATCGTGGCCCGCTACCACTGGGCCAGAGGTGGCGCCAAGCAGATCGCGGCGCGTGGCAGGGACGCCACCGTACGGGGTGCTGACGGCCTCGTCGCAGGCGTCGTCGACTCCGTCATCGCAGGAGCCACGGCGGCGGACAGCCGCAGTCACGTACGTCCGACCAAGCCGGTCACCTGGTGCGCGGAGGACGAGGTCGCGTTGACCGCCGGCCACACCCAGGGCATCAAGTCGTACATCCCGCAGGCGAGTTGGCTGGACCGCCGACTGGCCTTCGCGTTGGCTGTCCTGCGGCAGGACTAACTGATCGTTCAGGACGAAGTCTCCCGCCGGGGCGGCATCGTGGGCCGCGACGGCTTCCGCGGGTGACGGGCCCGCCGCCACGGGACGTAGTTTGTGTATGGCTATGTGTAGCGCAGGATCGAAAGTTGGCGGGATGTCCCGGCGGGGCCCTCCCCGAGCACACCGGCCGGTCGGGGGCATGCGTGTATGGGCCCGGCGGCGCCCTTTGAGCTGGACCGGGGCCCGGGTAGCGGTCTCACACCGGACCTTCACCGGCCGACCGGGGCCGGCCCGGCGTGGCCAGGCGGGACCTACTCCTCACGCAGGAACTCCCGCAGGCCTCCCGCTACGGCCTTCATACCTTCACCGGCCTCGATCACGGTCGTCACGGTGCCATGCCAGTCGCCTGGGAGAGAGCCAGACCGCAGCGTCCAGTTCAGATGCACGTGGCCACCCGAGCCGAACGTCGCTGTCACCACCAGGTTGTTGCGACCCCACACCCGCTCGCCCTCCCAACCACGAAGATCGCGCGCCAGGCCATCGAAGAACTCGCCCATGTTGTCCCAGACGGTCACCGTGACCGTCTCAAGCCGTGCACGCAAGCCGTCATCAGCAGCCTCGACAGCGAAGGCGAGCCCGTACTCGTCCGCCCGCGACCAATCGAACAGCCGGACAGAGGGACCGAACTCCCCCACCCCGCGCACAACGACCTCGACCTCGACCTGGCCTGGAACACCATCGATCACACTCACCCGCCGAAGGATACGGACACCCTGTCGCCGACGGCACCGGCATTTCCGGGCTCCGTCCGCAGCCCCCCTGCTCCCCTCCCCCGACCGTGAACCCTTGATGACCACTGTGGCGGCGAATGCCGAGCATGCACCGCGCAGCCGTCAGCCGCGCCCGGGTGGAGTTGGTGGTCGGTCACCACACGGCCGGGCACGGCGATGGCGGCTAGTCAGGCTTCCCCGGCCCCCTGTCCCCCGAATCCGGCACGACCCGGCCGCATGGTTCAGCCGGTCCGCGTAGATCTCCGGGCCGTCCTTGTCGATGACGGGGTAGCCGGTGCCGAAGCCGCCGTTCTCCCAGGAGGCCTCGATTCCGGGGTTGGCTCTGTTCGTGCCGTCGTGCGGGAACACATGCGGGCTACAGGTGACGCGGCCGTCACAAGCCGCCTCGTACCGCGCCATGATCGCCGCCCGCGCCGAGCCGCTGTCCAGCGCGCCGGCGAGCGGCGTCGATGTCCACCGCGCCCATCTCCTCGGCGATGTCGAAGATGACGTGCCACAGGGAGGTGCAGCGGCCCTGCGCCCAGAAGGCGCGGCGCAGAGTCAGGTCGGGTCTCGCGGGGTCAATCATTGGCCGCGGGCCGCGGCGGCAGGGCGCGTGCCGCCCGTCGACGGTCGCGGGCGCGTGGTGGTGGGCTGCGGGCCGCCGGCGACGGACCGCGCGGGCCCTGGCGGCAGACTGCCGACCGCGCCGAAGGTACGCCGCAGGGGCATACCGACCGGACCCCGGCGCGGCAGCGCATCCGAGGTCCGGCCGTTACAGCCCAGCCGCCAGAGGTCGGCTCAGCGGATCAGACCTCCCTGATCGCCTCGATCTCCAGCGACAGTTCGATCTCCTTGGAGACGAGGATGCCTCCGGTCTCCAGGGCCATGTTCCATGTCAGGCCCCAGTCCTCGCGGTTGATCTTCCCCCGGGCCGAGAACACCGTGCGGTCGTTGTTCCACGGGTCGCGCGCATGGCCGAGGTACTCGACATCGAGCGTGACCGAGCGCGTCACGTCCTTGATCGTCAAGTCACCCGTGAGCTTGCCGGCCTTCCCGTCCCACTTCACGGCCGTCGAAGTGAAGACACCCTTCGGGTGGCTCTCCACATCGAAGAAGTCACCGGAGCGCAGGTGGTCGTCCCGCGTCTTGTCGCCGCTGTCCACCGAGGCCATGTCGATCACCGCGGTCACCTTGCTGTCCTCGGGCCGCTCCCCGATGTGCAGCGTGGCGTCGACGCCGGTGAACCGGCCACGCACCTTGGTGAGCATGAAGTGCCGCCCCATGAAGCCGACTTCAGCGTGCCCGGGGTCCACCTTCCAGGCCCCGGCGGCGGGGAGTTCGACGCCGTCCACGATACGAGTCGGTGCTGCTGCGTTACTGGTCATCGTCCCTGTCCCATCTCTGTCCCTTGACTTCGAGGCGCGCGTCGGGCCGTGAAGCTCAGACGCCGGACTCGGTGGGCAGACCCGCGGCTTGCCAGTCTTCCTTGCCGTCCTCGTACGTGTAGACGTGGGCGTAACCCAGCTCGTCCAGACGCCTGGCCGCGATCCCCGAGTTCGCGCAGCTGCTGCTCGCGCAGTAGACGATCACTTCGGCCTGCTTGTCGGGCAGCACGCCCGGGGCGCGCTCGTCCACCTCGTCGTGCGGCAGCAGGAGCGCGCCCGGCAGGTGCGCCTCCTTGTAGTACGACTCGGGCAGGGCCTCAACCACCTTGACCCCGCCTGCCTCGATCCTGCGCTTGACCTCGTCACGGCCAAGGTTCTGAATCGCCATGCCGTCAACCTCCAAGTGATCGGTGCGAACACCGAGGGCGCCACACCGTTAATGAGTGCGTACGCACACACTCTAATCAGTGCGTGCGCACGCATGCAACAGGCATTAGACTGGAGCCGTGACTGAGCGGGATTACCAACTTGAGGCCTGGCGGGCTCTGCTCCTCGCGCACAACAGTGCGGTGCGCGCCATCGAAAGCGACGTCCAGCGCGACGGCCGCGTCCCCCTGACGTGGTACGACGTCCTCCTGGAGCTCAAAGCCGCAGGTGAGCGCGGGCTGCGGATGCAGGAGGTGGCGAGTCGCGTCGTACTGAGCCGGACGCGGGTGAGCCGCCTGGTCGACGAGATGGTGCGGGCCGGCCTGGTGACCAAGTCCGCCGACCCTCAGGACAAGCGGGTGTCGTGGGCGGCGATCACGGAGGAGGGCGCCCGGGCATTGCGCGCGACCGCCCCCATCTACCTGCGCAGCATCCGCCGGCACTTCTCCACGCACCTGTCGGACGAGGACGCGATGGTGATCGCGGAGGCCCTGCACAAGGTCGCGGACCAAGGCGGGGACGAGGTCCGCTGGGAGTGAGGCGAGCAGTATCGCGGCGCATCCCTGGCGGCGGGGACGCGCCCTCCCTCCTGCGGCGCGCTTCGTGATCGCACGCCACTGCGGCACTCTGCTCGGCCCGAGTTCGACAGGGTGACGTTTGGGGAGCGCCAGCGGGCCGGGTACGGGGTCACTTGCAAGAGCTGGTCACACGCGCGGCTCCGCGTATGACGGGCGGCTGGCCGCCCCGTGCTCCCCTCAGTCACTCGGCAGGGCCGCCGCCCCCTTCCACACTCGCGAACCGACTGATCAACAACTGGCCCCAGAATCCGTTGCCAACTCCCCCACCACTGAACGGAGTTCCACGAGATCTGGGAGGTCCGCGGGGAGATCCAGTTGCTCAAGAAGGGTCAGCGCGGCCGTCGGTTGCAGGTCGCCGTAGACATCGTGATGGCTGGCCAACAGACCCTGGAACAGCGGCCCGTGCAGCGTGGGGAGGCGCACGGCTGCGTCATACGCCTTCTGCTTGGCGTCCCAAGGCACGGGGCCTGAGGAGGCCAGGACTCGACCGGCGCGACGAACCAGAGCGTCTGGCGCCCCGGGCACGATGCGCTCGACGTCGTTCCCGAGCACCTCGTTGAAGGCCGCCGCGCTGGTGTCGCGATCCTCGAACCAGTCGGCCCACAGCGAGTAGCTGATGGCCTCGGGGTCCCGCTCCGCTTCCAGCCGTCGGCGATAGCCGTCCCACAGAACGTCGGCGGGCAGTGGCCCCATCGCGCCGCGGTCCGCGAATCGGAGTTCGCACGTAACCCAGTAGTCGTCGAGCAGATCCAGCAGGCCGAACGCCAAGCGGGCCTGCTCCACCCGGTCCAGGCTCTCGTCCCTGAACACCTCGCAAGCCCATGAGTGTGCGACCTCGTTGGCGGTGAGCGGACGCCCCGCCTCGCTGTCGACCCACCCATCATTGACTTCGACAACACCCCGCTCGGCGAGCCAACGCCGTGCATCCTCCATCGCCTGCATCTCCATATGAGGAGTATGACAAACGTGCCGAAGTGGTCCGATCAAAAGCGGTTCCAGTCGCCCTACACAAGCGGCCTCGACTCGTGCTCACGCGGGGTTACCCAACCGCCAGGGTCGCCAGGAAACTGCCTAGCGGGCCTTGTTCCTGTCGAACCAAATGGTGGCCGCCATGGGAGCAAGCCCCGCCCAGAACAGGAGTCGAGGTCCGGACAGGTCTGTCCAAGGGCAACCGGCCATCAGCAGGGCGCAGGCCATGGCCCAGCCCGATTGGGCGGCGACGACGCGGGCCCAGCGGCCGCGTCGTATCACCGAGCGGAGGTTGAGCCGCGTGCCGGTTCGAAGCCTGCGGTAGCGACGCCAGGCCCCGAAGGCCCAGATCGCGGCCATGATCACGATGGACCACAGGCGCTGGCCGATGGGCAGGGGCAGCTCGGGTGAAGGCTGGTCATCCGAAGGGAAGAGGTTGATCATCGCGGCCGGCACGATGAGGCAGAGCAGCGCGAGCCATCGAGTGCCCCGCAGGAGGCGGTAGGTGGCCTGGTCGAGTGGCTGCTGCATGGACGGGGACTCGGGGTGAGCGGCAAGCGCGTCCGCGTACAGCTCGGCGGCTTGAGCGGCGCTCACGCCCGGCGCTTGGGCGGCCTTCTTCGTCTGCCGGGCGACAGCCTCGAAGTGGGTGGGATCGATACGGAGGATGGCCTCGTCGAGTTGATCGGAAACGGTCTCATTGCCGCTGGCGGACGCGATGCGTTGCGCGACCTCGTGGGCGTAGATGTCCTCGGGACCAAGACGCAGTGCCTCCATCGCGAGGTCGGCCGCCTCTCGGGAGACCCGATCGGCATCGGCGGCAGTCAGTTTCCCGGCGCCGCCTCTTGCGAGGGCGAATCGGACCAGCGCGACTCGCCATACGGCGTCCGCGAGCATGGCCCGGGCGTAGGAATCGTGAGGTGCGACCCGGACCGCCTCACGCAGTACGGGTTCGACGTTGAGCCAGCCCTCGTCGTCCGTCATCGCCTGAGCACGCAGCATCAGCGCCCCGTAGTCCTCGGGGGCGATTTCGAGAGCCTCGTCGGCTGCTTCCAGCGCCTGCTTCGGACCGTCCGTGTGGAAGCGGCAGTAGCCGATCTTGACCCAGGCGCGCACGTCGTCGGGGTCCTCGGCAACGCGGCGCCCGAGCAGCGCCAGTGCCTGGTCGTAGCGTTCGAAATCGATCAGGGCCTGGGCCTGTTCGACCGTCGGGTGCAGCTCGGTCACAGCATCCGCCGCTTCTTGAGGTAGGCGACCAGGTCGTCGTACATGCCGCCGTCGTTGGCGTACATCGCGACATTGCGCGCCGAGGCGAACCATGGCTCGGTCGACGACGTCGTCTGCTTGGCGGCATCCAGGAGATCCTTCATGCCGATCATGCGGACGACACCGGTGCGTGCCGAGTCGAGGAGCGCCGTCTCGGCCGCGGACTCGCACAGGTGGGCGAGATCGGCGCCGGACCTGGCCTTCGGTCAGCTTGACGAGTTTGCCCAAGTCGACCTTCTCGATGGGGCGTTCGCGCAGGTGGTAGCGGAGAATCGCCTCGCGTGCCGGGGCATCGGGCGGCAGCACCAGAAGGGTGCGGTCGAAGCGGCCCGGGCGGCGCAGGGCGATGTCCACGTCCCAGGGGACGTTCGTCGCGGCGAGCACGAAGACGCCCTCGTTGGCGGCGGCGTTGATGCCGTCGAGTTCGGTCAGGAGCTGGTTGACGGTGTTGCGCATGCCTGCGCTCTGCGTGCGGCTGCGCTTGCCGCCCAAGGCGTCCAGCTCGTCGAGGAACACGACACAGGGGGCCTGTCGGCGGGCCGTTTCGAAGAGCTCGTGCATGTTCCGCTCGGAGTTGCCGATCCACATGTCGAGCACGTCGTTGACCGACACGGACAGGAATCTCGCACCGAGTTCACCCGCCACGGCGCGTGCCACGAACGTCTTGCCGCAGCCGGGCGGCCCGTACAGAAGGAGACCCCCGCGCAGGCTCTTGCCGTACAGCTTGCGCAGCTCCGGGTTCCGCAGCGGCGCGAGGAACGCGGCCTCCAGGCGGTCCTTGACGTCCTGCATGCCACCCACGTCGGCGAGACGCACCGTGCCCGGCGCATCCACCTCCCAGGCGGGGGACTCGCCGGGGTCGCCGCTGCCGTCGGTGGCAAGGGGTGCTTCGACGAAGCGGGGTGGAATCACGTCCTTGACCTGGTCGGTGGCGGCGTCCCAGTTGAACGTACCATCAACGCCCTTGTTCGTGGCCGGAGTTGACGCAACCAGCGGAAGCTCGCGCACGGGAGTCCCGTCAGCAGGCCCCTCCCCCAGTGCGGGTGCCATCAGCGCTCTGGCTTGGCCATCTCCGGGCACGCGCTGTAGCGCGACGGCCGCCTCGATGATCGCGGCGTGTGACTGTCCGGCGTCCAGGAGCAAGCTACCCAAGTGCAACCGCAACGGCACGTCGTCGGGCGCCGCCTCAACGGCCATACGCAAGCTACGGATCAGGGGAGACCTCAGACATGCGGCCACTCTACGGTCAGCATGACACCCGTCTGTCCCGGGCCCGCAGGCGACAATCCGCCATCCAGCCGCCCGCTATCCGCTTTCGAGCGGGATGGTGACTCCTGCCGGTTGTCTCCGGCGACCCGGAATATCGAATAGCCGGGGCTTACCACGGCCGCTTAGGGAATCAACTACACCGCCGCAAAGAGTTTGCTGGGGGGCAGTATTCCTCGTCGCGACGCTGTTCGCCTTCACCGCTCCGGCCGGTTCAAAAAGGCCGACGCATGGGAGGTCTCGGTCGTGAGGCGCAGGAGTACCAGCCTGCTGTACGGCACCTTGTCCTCGGTCCGCCGCAGGAAGGCGTGGGCGTCCTCGGCGGCCATGCCGCGCCGCACGTACCGCTCGGCGAGGTCCATCGACCAGGGAGCCAGGGCCGCCGGATCGGGATCGCGGCTCAGAGCGTCGAAGATCTCGCCTGCCAGCCAGGCGGCGAGGCGGGTGGCCCAGAGTGCCGCGAACTCCCCCTCACCGCCATCGAGGCCGAGCGGCACGCACTCCCGCTCCGCCTCGGCCATTCGCTCTTGGGTGACCTTCCGCGCCGTGGGCATCAACTCACGTACCAGCAGACGGACTTCGAGCCAGTCGGGACGGTATTCGTCCCCTTCGTCAAGTCCGTCCCAACCCGCTGTCCACTCCGGCGGCGGCTCCGGCGAGGACAGCGGGGCCGACAGCAGCAGAGCCTCCAGCGCCGCACGGGCCTGAACAGCATCGACCGGAAGGGCCAGGGCGCCCCCGATCCCGGTGGGAAGGGCACGCGCGGCGGCCGGAAGCAACGGCTCCTCGCCGTCTGCCACCAGCAGACCCCGGGCACGGTATCCGTCCCGGCGCAGCGCGAACAGCCGCTCGCGGGCCCAGAGCCTGTCCCCCTCACTGATCTCCCGGTCCCGGGCGAGTTCGAGCAGCCCCCGCTCGCCGTGCGGGGCCCCGAACCCCGACAACAGGTTCACTGCCTCATGCGAGGCCAGGCCGGCACGCACCAGCCGAACAGCGAGACCGGCCGCGGCGGCCGGCGCCACGACCCGCCCCCGCTCCGCCCGCTCGCGCAACTCCCCCACCAGCCCACGGACCTCACCGGAAAGCTCCTGCCGACGCCACTGGGACGCGAACCGGGCCGACTGCTCGGCGGTCAGTTCAGGCGGCTCGCCCCGCCCCGACCGGCTCTCCTCATACACCTCATAGAGGTCCCAGAGCCCGTCGGTCCAGCCCGTGCCGGCCGGCGGCACCGCGCCGAGAACCGCCCCGAGCGCGTCCAGCACCGCCTGCTCGGCACGCTCGTCCTGCCCGGCCCGTTCCATCGTCACGTCGCCCCCTCCTCCGTCGGGAAACTCCCCCAAACACGTGTGTCCTGCGACGCACACCTACACCCACCTCTCTCCCTCCGAGCGCCTGGTCGCAGAGTGCGGAGCGGGTGATTCATCGCGGTGGATAGTCTGTCAGAATGCTTCTCACGGGGATCCTGCTCATAGTCTTGGCCGGCGGTGGATGCGCCTATCTGTCATGGCAGTTGGTGAACCGGCTGCGCTCGGTGTTCAGCGGCATAGCCGTGGAGGGTCGATGTGTGCGCCGCTATTCCACGGACAGCTCGGACAGTGGCACTCAATGGCATCACGTGCATGGCTTCACCACCCTTGAGGGCCAGTACGTGGAATTCGAGGAAGACGTCTTGCTGCTCGCTGAAGGCGACTCGCTCACGGTCCGGTATCGCCCGGAAAACCCCGCACGTACCGCGACGGTCATGGGCTCTGGCGGAGCTTGGTCCCCCTTGTTCGGCCAGCTGTTCGGCATCATGATCACCGGCTCGTTCGCGCTCGTCGGCCTGGTATTGCTCTGGGCGTACTTTCGATACTGAGTTCCGCTTCCCGCAGGGAAGGGAAGGGGCCGCCTGTCGGCTCACTACGGTGGTGCGCAGCCTGTGCATTCGGCCTTCGACGAGGCTGCCTGCGTCCCGTCATCCTTTGCCGAGATGTCCTCAGCTCGCTCCCCTCATCCGGAGCCGGGGAATCGGCCGTCTAGGCTGGCGTGGTGACTGATGAGCAGGAGCGGGTGCAGCCGTCGGGAGTGTGGGCCACGGCGGTAGGGGTGGCCCGGGTTCGGGCGCTGGAGACCGGGCGGGAGGACCCGCTGTTCCGCGACCCGCTGGCACGAGCCTTCGCCGCCGCCGGCGGCCTGTGGCCCCACTCGCCGGGTCTCGCCGACGACGAGGCCGCGCAACGGCGTCGGCGGGCCGTGGCGTTCTCCATCGTCATCAGGACCAAGTTCCTCGACGACCTGTTGCGGCAGGCTTCCGCGTCCGGGGTGCGGCAGGTTGTACTGCTCGGCGCCGGGATGGACAGCCGGGCCTTCCGGATGGACTGGCCCGACGGCACCCGGCTGTTCGAGGTCGACACTGCCGCGCCACTGGACTTCAAGGCCTCGGTGCTGCGCGAGGAGCGCGCCGTCGCCCGGTGCGAGCGGATCACCGTCCCGGTGGACCTGCGGGAGGACTGGCCCGGCGCGCTAGCCGCCGCAGGGCACGACCCGGCCGCCCCGACCGTGTGGATCGCCGAAGGGCTGCTGATCTACCTGCCCGAGGACGCAGTCGAGTTGCTGCTGGCCCGGATCGGCGCGCAGTCGGCGGCCGGCAGTTGGCTGGGGCTGACGTTGGGCTCGCGCGGCGTGCTTGAGCGCTTCGGAGCGGGCGCCGCGCCTGGATCGGCGGCGTCCCTGTGGGTCTCGGAGATGCCCGACGACCCGGTGGCCTGGCTGGCCGGGCACGGCTGGAAGGCCGCCGGCCACACCCTGCGTGAACGCGCCGCCGCCTATGGCCGCCCGATCAGCACCCCGCCACAGCACGAGGAAGGACCGGGCGGATTGATCTCCGCGGTCCGCCGATAGCCGCCTCCCCGACGGCGGCAGCGGCAACACGGCGGACTCGTCGACGGCCCGGGGAGGCGCATCTTGGACTCGGTTTCCAACTGGCCGGAGAGACGAGCGGAGACCGGCGCGTCGACGAGCCCGGACTCGCCAGAACCTTGGCGCGCGGGAGATGCCCTAGCGCACCGGCTGCGGCGCGGCGCTCAGACGCAGGCAGCGCGGCTGCCAGTTCTGGCTCCAGTACCAGCGGATCGCGTCGCGGGTGTTCGGACCGTAGACGCCGTCCGCGGTAACGCCCGCCATCTGCTGTGCCCGCTTGAGGGCCTTCGTGGTTGCGGGGCCGAAGTCGCCGTCCTCGGCCAGGCGGGTGACTCCGTCGTAGTAGCACCCGTTCAGGGTCTGCTGGAGCGCGCGGACGCTCTCGCCGCGGTTGCCCGCCTGCAACGAACAGAAGTTGCTCTGGGCTGCGTCGAGCGGCACCACGGTCACGTAGCCGGCGGCGTCGGTGTACCCGGCGAAGCTGGAGCAGACCGGCATCGCGGCAGACGCCGGCGTGGCTCCGGTGGCGACCGCGCTGAGCGTGATCGTGGCGATGGCGGCGAAGCTGGCGAGTAGGCGCTTCATGGCTGGGTTCCCCTTGAAAGACGTCGTCGGTACGGGCCGCCGGAGGGCGACGACCGAAAGCTAACAACGCATCACCGACCGCCGTCGCCCCTCTCCCACCCCGTCCCAGCCGTCCCGCCCGTCCCACCAACTGACGGGACACCACCGCACAGCCTCCGCGCCCGTTCTTCCCACATCGGCGCCGCTTTCCCTCACCGCGTCCCAGGGACGGCGAGGACGGCAGGAAGGGGAGGACGGCAGGGAAGATGCCTGCGGGGGCATCGCTCGGCGGGGTCCGCGGGCGCGGACCCCGCCGGATCGGGTTCAGGAGCTGGCGTGGCTCCCGTCGTCGCAGAACATCGGGATGCTGGGGGTGCCGCCCGGGAAGCCGGAGGGTACGGCCTTGAGGCTCCAGGGGTTGCCTCCGTTCCCCTTCACCTCCGTGCCGCAGGATCCGTATCCGGTGTGGTGATCGTCGCCCAGCGGCAGGTTGGAGAAGGACCGGAAGTCTCCGCGCTGGACGGGACCGTTCGCGGGCCGCCCGTTCTGGTCGACCATGTGTCCGTCGAGGTACAGGTACAGATTGGGCATGTAGCTCTGGTACACGAGCCCTGTGGCCGGAGTGTCGTCGATGTTGGCCGCGGCGGTGGACTTGACCGTTCCGCCGGCGCAGAAGCCCATGCTGACGTTCTGCCAGATCGGCGGTGCCATGTTGAACAGCGATCCCTGCGGGTTGCCACCACTGTCCAGTGCCGGCTTGCGGAAGAACAGGCTGTAGATGTCGCCGGCCGTGTCCGCGACCTCGGCCGGGATCGAGCGCTGGTCCGCCAGACTCTTCAGCTTGCCCACCCACGCACTCATCTGGGCGTCGGTGTTGGGCGCTTCATCGAGCGGCCGGTAGCCGATGCTGCCGCCGCTGACGTACTTGGTGGTCAGGCATGTGCCGGTGGAGTCGATGGCGGTCGGCTGCTGACCCGAGCGGTACGCCTGGCCGGGGGTGACGCCGGTCTCCAGCGGATTGGCGACATGGGTCGTCTGACCGGTGACGTTGCCGTCCTTGGCGTCGAAGGACAGGTCGGGCAGGGTGACGCCGAGCGATCCGTAGTCCTTGACCGTGGCCTGGATGAAGTCCCGCGCGAATGGGGCGATTTCGGTGTTTCCTGTTCTGCCGGAGTCCTTCAACTCCTCGGACCCTGGAATGATCTTGCCGTCCGGACCGACGACGTACGACGTGTCGATGTGTGTCCTGATCTTGTAGGAGCGGTCGTCGTCGAAGGTGTGCTCGTCGATCGTGGCCGGCGGCGCAGGTATCGCGAAGCCGAGCCAGTCGGACTGGGAGGGGTGGTTGTTGGGGTCCGTTCCCGCCTTTTCGACGTCCGCGCCCCAGGCCTTGACGGCGGTGGACACGTTGCTGCCGAGGCAGAGGTCGTTGTACACGGCGTTGTTGCACACCTGGAAGTTGGACAGACCCACCAGCCTGCCGCGGCTGTCGAAGGTCGGGCCGCCCGTGGTGCGCGAGTGCGCCCAGTCGTAGATGGTCTGACGCGTGCGCATGGGGGTGTTCATGAGCCAGGGCGTGTCGGTGTCCAGGTTCTGGTTGCTCTCGAAGATCGCGGCCGCGTCGAAGGTGTGGTGCTCGTAGGTCCCCGCCACCGGAACGAAAGCCAGTGCGTCATAGGCGACATCGAGGTCGCCGGAGGTCGCGTCGCCGGTGACGTTGGTGAGAGAGACCTTGGCATTGGACCCCAGCTGGAAGTAGCCGACGGTCACCCAGTCGTTGTTGGCCTTCGACTGGTCGATGACCCGCTCACGGACTTTGCCGTCCTTCGTGGTGATCTCGTAGTGCGCGCTCTTCGTCGTGTGTGAGGGGTAGGGGACGAAGGCCTGAATCCGGTAGATGTGATCGTCGAGGTGCGGCGTCCAAGTACCGCTGGTCGTCAGGTAGTTGTCCCAGTTGTTGGGCTGACGGGCATGGGAGAACCAGTAGTGCCCCCCGAAGCCGCCGCCGATCTGGTGCAGGTCCTCCTTGGCCTCGTACCGTCCCATGTCATCGGGACGGAATTCCCACGAGAACGAGCCGTTGCTGGACCAGCCCCGGGTGGCGCAGCGATTCTGCGGGGCCCCGTCCGGTTCGTCGTCGACGAGTACGGTGCCGCTGGGCAGCGCCCCCGAGTCGCAGGGCCCGAGCTTCGGATGGGCGTCCCCGGGCTCGCCGCGCACCGTCTTGTAGGTGAGGTACTCGTTGCCGCACTCGCCGACCGGGCCGCCGGGGACCGTCGGCTTGGTGCCGCAGTTCTTCCAGGTCACGTCGTGGTTGAACCAGTGCTGGTTGTAACAGGCCACGGTGTGGCACACGGGAGGGTTGAGCGGGTCGCATCCATTGGTGGTGTCACAGAACGTCGTGGCCGGCGGCTTGATGCCGTAGGTGCGCTCGGAGGTGTTGACCCACCATGCCGCGGCGAAGCCGTGGGTGTTGCCCTTGTTCAGGTTGCCGTTGTCGTCGTAGGAGTGCCCGGTGTCGATGGGGAACGCTCCCCATCCCATCACCTTCTCCTCGTAGGACCAGTTCTGTGGCTTGGCGGCGTCCGCGTAGTGGTTGTTGTCCAGGAACGCCCCACGGTCCATCGGGTACTTGGGGTTGGAGGGATTGTTGGCCCAGCCCAGGCCCCAGGCGGAAGGGTCGTCCGCGTTGCTGCCGCGCGGGTTCAGGCCGCCGTTGTAGTCCCAGACCGCGGCGAACCAGTTCTCCGGGCGCGCCGCGTCGTCGTCATTGAGCTTGATCTGCGTTCCGGCGGTGTGCAGTTCGTTCCACTTGTCCTGGAGGATGCGTACCGAGTACGCGATCCCGGTGGCGTAGTCGAGGGCAACGGCCCGCTGCTGGTCGGGAGGCAGCAGCGACTCGCCCGGCTTGGGGTGCCCGGCCAGGCGCATGCCATCGGTGGCCTGGCCGATGCCGTAGCCGCAGTCGGCCTTGTCCCAGTCGATTTTCCAGACGCGGTTCGGGTCGTAGCCCGTTGTCCCGGGATAGATGTTGGTCCCGTAGAAGTTGCCGATCAGCGGGTTGCCGTACTCCCCCGGTTCGGCGTGTGAGCTGGCCTGCCAGAGATTGGATTCCTGCGTCAGGATGCCCAGCATGACCTGGGCGGGAATCCGGCCGCCGCCCGCCACTTGGCGCGGCGGGAACATGCCCTGGGGCGACCAGGCCGGCAGGCCCGAGTTGTGCCAGTTGGCGGGACGGGAGATGTGGTCGGAGGTGAGGAGCCCCCGGATGGCCATGTCAGCCGCCCACTCCACCTGAGCGGGGGTCGGCTGGTAGACCTGTGTGTTCACGTCGTTGCGCGGAACCGAGCAGGACCGCTCCCCGTCCACCGGGTCGCCGGCACTGTCTCCGGCAGCCGCGCTCTTCGCCCCCGATGCCACGAGCGCCTTCTTCACGGCTGTCCGCCCTCCCGCGATGAACGGGAGCAACGGTGAGGGTTTCGCACCGGTGGCGGTCTGGGCAGCGGTGGGCCGGGTGGTGACCGTGAAGCCCAGCGGCTTGCCGGCGCCGGTGGCCGTCGCCTTGATGTCAACGGGCTCGGCGGTTCCCGTACCGGCCCGCAACGGCGAGGCCACCTTGTCCGCGAGGTGCTGCGGAGCTGATTGCACCACCGCCAGCTTGCCGTCCGTGGACAGCTCCGACTGGGCCGGCGCGGAGGCGAGGCGGAGCACGGAGTGGGGAAGCTTGCCCGCGGACTTCGACCGGCCCGTCACGAAGACCTTGCCGGCCGCGCCCTGGGCCAGGCCGACCTGTCCGGCGCCGCCTTCGGCCAAGGTGGTGACGGTGTGCCCCTGGAGATGCTGGACGTGGACCGTCCCGCCGGGGGCGGGCTCCAGGAAGGTGACATTGCCGTCGGCGTCCGGGTGCAGGCGCGTCGCCGTCCCGTGCGTGGTCGCGACGACCTGCGCCTTGCCGCCCGGCGCGACCTTGATCACGTGCGGCCCCGCGGCGGCCACGACGTCCTTGCCCATCGGGATCGCGGAGGTCGCCTGGCCGTCGACCGTACGCGTGGAGACAACCGTCCCAGAGGTGGCGTCGACCGTCTGGAGTTGAGTCTGCTCACCCTTCGCTTCGGAGCTCGCCTGCGTGACCACCGCGTTCTCGCCGACGCCGCAACCCGGGTCGAAGTAGGCGAGGCTCGCGTTCAGGGCCAGCTTGGTCACCTTCCCCGACTCCAGGTCCACCACTGCCGTGAAGGCACCGCGGTCGAAGAGTTCCGGCCGATTCGTGAACGCCCGGGGCGCGTACACGGCCACGGCTCGTTTGCCCGATCCGGTGACACAGGCGTTACCGATCCACTGATCGGTCTCAAGCCCCGGCTCGGACAACGTGGCCACCGTCCGCCAGGTGTAGCCGGTGTTGCCGTCCGCGACCAGCACGTGGAAGCCGGTGGAGTCGCCTGCCGTCGTCCAGGCACGGTCGGTGGAGTTCTTCCAGTCCTTGCCGAGCACGTCGGCGCGCTGTTCGGGGGCCACCGTGTTGGGCTGCGAGCCGGCGGGCGGCGGGGCGCCGGCCTCGGCCTGTCCTGCCCAGGCGACGGTGCCCTGCAACAGCCCGGCCACCACGGCGAGGGCTGCCGACACGAGCAGCGGCACCCGGGCGGTACGGGTGGGTCTATGAAGTCTCAAAGGGAATCCCGGTGTTGTAAGGGGTACGCGTGTTGGCGGTACGCGGTGGAGATCCACCGAACGAGGGCAGAGCTGTGCCCTGCCATTGATCTGGGGGGAGTTGAGGCCCGAAGCGCCGAGCCGGCACCTTCGGGGTCTCAAGCGAACCGCACGCTAGCCCCGTGACGACGCCTCTGGTCCGTCCCGGGTGTCCCTGAAACGTGCCTGGGAACAGGGGCGTTGACGGGACGAGGCCTGAGACGATGACTGAGGAGGGCTGAGACGGAGGCAGGACGGTAGCCGGGACGGACGTCTGGGCGGACGCCGGAGACGGACGTCTGGGCGGACGCCGGGACGGAAGGGGCCGCGCCTCCCCGCCTATCAGCGGCGCAGGTACCGGCGCCGCGGTACGGTGCGGCCAACCTGCGGATGGCTACCCACCCGCCCGGGGTGGCCAGTTGGCCCTGGGGGCGACGACCAAGGGACGACGTACAGCCTCAACGCCGCTACTGGCGTGGCGAGCTGGGCGGCTCGGGAGGCTTTCTTATCGGGGTGCCCGCGCTCCGGGAAGCATCTCGTCTAGGGCCCGCGCCCCGGCCGCCGGGGCCAGGGACGGGCCAGGGCCGGATATGCCCCTGCGCATGCCTGAATCTGCCCCCTCGGCCGTCCCCGTACAGGCTGAGACAGCAACAGGGGCAGGGGCAGGGGCAGGCACAGGGGCAGGCGCGATTAGGAGCAGCGGCCGGGCTAGGGCTGTACGTGGGAACTGGGCGAGCACTCCACCTGCTTCTGGCTCGGTATCGCTCCACAGATCGTCACGGTCTCGGCCGGCGCGTCGTCGGCGACCGCGAGCATCTGGGTGTAGGTGTCCCGGTCAGTCCGGATCGTGGCTTGCAGTTCCAGCCCGGTCCGGTCCTTGATCGTGACGACGTCCCCCACGGCACCGTTCTCGATCCGCCCCCACACGGCATGGCAGGCGGGGCTGTAGCGCAGTTCGATGTGCATGCCGCGCAGCCAGGTGTCGTGCGCGGTGGTCGCATCCCACTGACAGTCCATGGCCTGCGGATCGCGCCGCAGACAAGTGTCCCCGGAGCAGCGGACGTCGACCTTCCCTGCCGCGGGGACCACCGACGCTCCGTGGTCGATGGCGGGGCTCGACGCCTGGGCGCCGGTGGCATTGGCGGAACCAACGTGCGCGCCGGATCCCGAACCGATGGCCAGCACCGCGGCAACCGCGCCCATGACCGCTCCGGCCGAAATGAGACCCGCGGCCCTCAACTGGCGCTGCCATGACGGACGGGGCGCGATGTCGCGTCTGGCGAGCAATCCCCGCGTCAACTGCGGTGCCCGGCGCGTGAGGTGGCCCGAGCCCTCAGCTGGACGGGCAGGCTCCAACACCCCCGCGATGGCGGCGTCCAGCGCCTGTGCCGTCAAGGGGCTCCGCGTCACCTCTGCGGACTCGAAAGCGGCAGGAAGGACGGGAGCGACAGGAACGGCGGGAGCACCGGAGGAACCTGGAGCGATGGAGACGGCCGACGGTGCAGCGGACGGCAGGGCGTCCGCTGCGTCGCCCGCGGTCAGCTCTCGACTCCGGGCCGCCGGCTGCTCCACCGGTTCGAGCAAGCCGAGCAGAGGGAGCGGGTCGATCCCAGTGGCGGCCGCGAACTGCTCGACGGCGACCTTGGAAGGAGGCTGCTTCCCGTTGAGGAAGCGTTCCCAGGAGGAGCGGCTGTAGTGCGTCCTGTCCGCCAACTGCCCGTAGCTCAACCCGGACGCCTGCTTGATGCGGCGCAGTTCCACGAAGAGCTGCTCCAGCGTGTCCGCAGACGCATCGGCCTGGTTGGACATGTGCCACCCCCGTCATGACTCGCGGCGGACGGCAACTCCCCTGGCCATCGCGCGGACCAAAGAGTAAGGCAGCACCGAACGGTTTCCCGACACCTGGGGAGCCGGTCCCGCCGCGCCCTGGAGGGGGTACATCGAGCGTGGCGACGGACTGCCCGCCCTTGCTTGCCACCAAGAACGTGAGCACAAGCGTCGGCCGAATCAAATGAGTCAGGCACCGGCTTACCCTCGGGCATTTCCAGGGTTTCGGACCTTCGGTGCGCCGAGATTCACACCTGGGGCCACTAGATGGCTTACGCATGGGTCTCAAGGAATTACGTTGGGCGGCGGGAATGAATGCTTCGGATCGCCACCGGACGCCCTGATCCGAACGTCTTCATCCGTGCGCCGCCGACGAGTTCGGGGCGGGATCCACGATCAGTGCTTTCGACGGCTGGAGAGAAACGCGCGCCCTTGGTCGCCCTGCCATGGGACGGGAGCCGACGGCGACCGGCGAAGACCTGGTAGGCAGTAGATTTCCGGCACTTCAGAGCCTTGAGGGGCATCCCAGGGACGTCCCGGGCGTCCCACGGAGCGTCGTCCCTCAGCCGAGACGTCCGGCAAGTCACCGTAACGGGACGGGTCTGCCGCGCATTGTGCAGATTCGCCGACGCAACGCACAACTGGACGTCCCAGCACCCCCGCACCCTTCACCCACGGGTCACCCATGGAGTCCAGGATGCCTATGTGTATGCGCGGCACGATTCCGGCGCGTGGCGAAATCGCTTTTCCCTTGGAACCCGGGAGGTCCGTCCATCGGTTGCGCCGGGATTCTCCCCGGTGATCCATCCAGGATCCGGAGTCGACCGGTCCCGCGCTTCTTACCAATCCATGAGGCAGCCGACAAACACGATTCCCACAGCGGGCGTTGGGCGCGCACTCCCAACACCTGCGGCAGCGAGGCGTGGTGTGTGGATCGCCACACTTCTACGCCGTGCCCGCGCTCGACATCGGCGCTGTCGGACGCCCGCCAGGTTGCCCGTGACCGCGCCCCTTGGCCCCAAACGCCGAGCACGTCGGAGCCCGTTTCCCGTTTCCCGTACGTGCCAGGCAACGGGAAACAGGCTTCGAGGGGGCATGCCTCGGGGATGGCCTCCTCAGTCCGGCAACAGCCGCCGACCGTGTCCACGCACCGCGGGCACCCTGTGTCCACGCACCGCGGACACCCTCCCTTATGCATGGTCGAAGGAGACGTCATGTCCGTCCTACGTAAGCTTCTGCTCACGGCTGTGGCCCTGGCCGGCACGGTCGTCCTCGCTCAGCCGTCGTCCGCTCAGTCCGTCACACACTCGTTGCCCGGTTCCTCCACCGGTTCTGCCCGGCCAGCGGCCGCGACCTGGCACGCCTTCGCCGCGACGGGCTTCTCGGGTCCGGACACCTACTTCTCCGGAAACCCAGGAGAGTGCAAGTACGTGGGCGACAACTGGAACGACAGGATCCGATCCGCCCGCACCGACGTTGCCACCCGAAGGGTGGAGCTGTGGGACAACTACGACTGCACCGGAGGCGCGATCATCATCGACGGTTCCGGCTACAGCAGCATCGGAGCGTGGGTCAGCGCCTACCGTGTCATCAACGGGTAATCCGCACAGTCGGCTCGCTCGGCCCGCGCGAGGACTGGTACGTAGGGACCGTTCCCCGCGCGTCCCATCCAGGACCGCCGGCCACGGCAACGCGTAGGCAGCAGCACCTTCGATGTGCCCCCATCGCGATCAACTGGCGGTCCACTGCGGGTCGCTGAGCCGGTGCCCCCCGGAGCCAACCGCACGCCCAGGTGCCAGAGCCCAGCTTCCGCCGTCCCGGCCGTATGCCTACAAGTCCGTAACCGCCCACCGCCGGCAGCCGCCGTCAGTCTGGTCGGTGTCCGTCCCGCAGGAGACCACCCCGAGAGCTGTCACTTGGCGAAGCAGGTCCTCGCCGTCCGGCGCCTGACCGTGCTGGTGGGACAAGAGCAGGATGAGGGCCTGGTGGTCCTGATCGGCCAGGTGGAGACTGATGCGTCGGCCACCGTCCTTCAAGGCCGCGCGAGCCAGGAGTTCCGTCATGGCGGTG
Source organism: Streptomyces sp. CB01201 (assembly GCF_002803085.1). Classification (GTDB taxonomy): domain Bacteria; phylum Actinomycetota; class Actinomycetes; order Streptomycetales; family Streptomycetaceae; genus Streptomyces; species Streptomyces hundungensis. Next base: position 333,320 of record NZ_NNBJ01000009.1, read on the forward strand.
ATGTCGTCGTTCCTGGCCGTGGTGAGGAGATAGCCCCACTCTCCCAGTTTCACCGTGACGTGTCGGGCTGCTTTCGCAGGTGTCCAAGGGGCGTTCTCCAGTGTCCAGTTCGCCGCCCTACGGTTCGCGATCCGCGCTGACAGCCGTGGCCGCACTCGTACGGCGCTGGACATGGCGCTGTCAGGGTGGGGTGGCTCGACGGGCCGCTTGGGCGGAGGCGGAGTCCTCGGCGGATAGTCCGGACGGTGCCCGTCCTCGGCATTCAGCGGCACAGCCACAACTGCCTCCCCATGCACGGATGTTCAGAGACCTGGCCCGCGGTTTCCCATCGTAGGCGTCCCGCGTGCCTGCCGTGCCGCGAAACGCGCTCACCGTCCCCGGCCGCGACAACGCGTACGCCTCCTTGGGCGCTACGGCCGTCTGCCCCTCCGCAACGAACCGCATGCCCCGGGCGCCGTGATCGAGCGACACCATGACCTCCACCACGGCTGCCACCGACTTGGCCCACTCCACGACGTCACGCACCACATCGCTCGGGGCCGGATGGCGAGCGGGCGTCGTTTTCCGCGTTCGGCGTTGAGTCCGTTGTCCGTTGGATTCACTCAACTCACGGACAGTTGAAGCGAATTGAGCGGAACGGCCAACTCCTGCAAGAGGGAGGACACCCTGCAGCCCATGACCACGCACACGGTAGGGACTTGCCTGCGCGAGTTACCGTTCTCGCGTCTCATTCACCGATTTGTGCCGTCTGGGACACTTGCTCCATGTCTGATGTCCAACCACACGATTCCAAGCCATCGAGGTCCATGCGGTTTGCTGCCTGGATCTTTCCAGTGAACGTTGACGGCAGTCTCCGACAGTCCTGGGGCCAGTGGACGAACTGGCGAACGTTCGTTCTGCTCCTCTTTGGTCCTTTCCTGCTGATCAGGGCGTTCGATACTCGGGGCCCGGGTATCGCGTGGTCGGAACGGGGCGTCCTCGGCGTGGCCGGTACCGTCCTGTCGACAGCCTTGGTTCGCGCGGTGATCGGCTACCGACAGATCACCTCCTCAGCCCGTCGGCGAGCGAAGGGCCTGGACGTAAGTGCGGAGCGGTGACAAGTACAGTCCGTGCCGGACCGGGCGGCCCGTGTTGAACTGGCACTCGCCAGTGCCCAGGCCCGCAACACCCGCCTGGCCGCCCCCATTCAGCTGCCGCAAGGCGACTTTCGCAGGCGCTGGGAGCTCAGGCATGGCAGGGATCGTGGCTCGCAGCCCCAGCGGACATTGACGAGCTCCAGGGGAGATCAAGAAGCTGTGGGAAGGCGGGATGCCCGGTGCGCTTGTCCATCCGGCTGACCCCCGTTCACAGGGGGCGTATCCCGGATGGATGGTGCCCCTTGTTGTTCCTAGCCTCAGGTCATGATCTTTCGTCGTCTGTGGCTATCAACTGCGGTGCTCGCGCTGGCCGTGTCGTCTTTCCCATCCGTTGCGGTTTCGGCTCCGACACGCCCTTCCGACACGGGTCGGCTTGTGCAGCGTGACGCCGACGCGCTGCGGGATACCGGGGTCACCGGAGTAGCGGTCCGCCTGGACACCCCGCGTGGGACAGTCACGGCCCGCTCCGGGGTGGGGGACCTGGTCACTCATCGCCCGGTCCCGGACGACGGCTTCCTGCGTCTGGGCAGTACCACCAAGACGTTCGTCGCCACCGTCATGCTGCAACTGGTGGGCGAGAAGCGGATCTCCCTTGACCAGACGGTTGGGCAACTGCTGCCCGGAGTCGTGTCCGGGAACGGAAACGACGGCCGGACCATCACCGTCCGCGACCTGCTCCAGCACACCAGCGGCCTGTCCGACTACGTCTACGACGTCTTCCCCGAGCCCAGCGCCCAGACCTACTTCGCCAACCGGTGGCGTTCCTACCGGCCCGAAGAGCTGGTCGCGCTGGCCATGCGCCACCAACCGGACTTCCCAGCCGGCACCCGCTGGGCGTACTCCAACACGAACTACCTACTCGCCGGAATGATCATCGAGAAGATCACGGGCCGCACCTGGGAACAGCAGGTCCACGATCGCATCCTGAGCCCCCTCCGCTTGCAGGACACCGACACCCCTGGCACAGAGCCCATGCTCCCGCAGCCGCACACGGCCAACTACCAGCAGTTCGCCAAGGACGGCCCGATGGTCGACACCACGATCCCCTACCGTCCCTTCGACAGCGGGGCCGACGGCTCGATGACCGGCACGGCCCGCGACCTCAACCGCTTCTTCACCGCCCTGGCCAACGGACAGTTGCTGAAGCCCGCACAGCTCGCTGCCATGCGGACCACGGTCCCGGTGCCGCAGGACAGCGGACAACCGGCAGGCACCAGGGACGGCCTGGGTTTGTTCAGTACCCCGCTGTCCTGCGGCGGCAGTTACCTCGGGCACGGAGGAAGCGGCTTCGGGTACGTCATCCGGTCAGCGACGACCACGGACGGTCGACGCACAATCACCGTCTCCGCGCACAGCCGCTCCGCCGACCCGCAGATCACAGCCCGCCAGGAGGACGCACTGCACAACCTCATCGACCACGCTCTGTGCCGCACCACCTGACCATGAACTCTGACGTCAGGCGCGGGTGTCAGCCCGCTCAGGGTGCGCCGTGCACAGGGCGTAGATGACGAACGTGTCGATGGCGATCAGGATGACCGACCAGAACGGGTAGTACGGCAGCCACAGGAAGTGCGCGATCAAGCTCACGCCGACGACGAAGATGCCAACCACCCGTGCCCACAGCGCACCGGAGAACAGTGCGCATCCAGCGAGGAGGACAACGATCCCCACAATGAGATGGATCCATCCCCAGCTGGTCAGGTTGAACGTGAAGGCATAGTTGCTCGTCCTCACGAACAGGTCGTCCTTGGCGATGGCGGCGATACCTTCGAGGATGGCCATGGCTCCGCCGATGATCATCATGACCGCCGCGAAGAAGATCCACCCGGACTGCAATTCGGGCGGCCCCGCGTCGCGGGCCCGCCCGGCATGCGGCTGATTCACGTTGTCGGCCATAGGTGCCTCCACGGTGCGGAGAGTCGCTCAGGCCCACTCAGTCTCAGTAGGCCTGTCGGCACTACTCCCCCAGGCTCGCACGATGCAGCCGGCTCCGCTCCCTGTGCCGGCTGCCCCTGCCCCTGCCCCTGCCCCTGCCCCTGCCCCTGCCCCATGGCATGTCCTCAAGCCCGTTCACCACGGTCTCTGCTCCCGCTGACCAGCACATCAAGCCCGAGCAACGAACCTGAGCAACCACCCGAGCAACCGTGGCCTCCCTTTCGCGAGAGCCCGTGATCGCGCCCAACGCGCGGTTCCCGGCGCGATCAGGTAACCAGGAATGATGGACACGGACGCGAGCGACCCCTTCGTGCATGTCCGGGGCGCCAGTGAGAACAACCTGCGGGGCATCGACGTCGACGTGCCGCGCGACGCGATGGTCGCCTTTACCGGCGTCTCGGGTTCGGGCAAGTCCTCGCTCGCCTTCGGCACGCTCTACGCGGAGGCCCAGCGCCGCTACTTCGAGTCCGTGGCGCCGTACGCGCGGCGGCTGTTGCAACAGGTCGGCGCACCGCACGTCCAGGAGATCACCGGGCTGCCACCGGCTGTGGCGCTGCAACAGCGCCGTGGGGCACCCAGCTCGCGTTCGACGGTCGGCACCCTCACGACGCTGTCCAATCTGCTGCGGATGCTGTACTCCCGCGCCGGCACCTATCCGCCCCGGGCCGCACGGCTGGAAGCCGAGTCGTTCTCACCCAACACGGCGGCCGGCGCCTGCCCGGAGTGCCATGGGCTGGGCCTCGTGCACGACGTCGCTGAGGATCTACTGGTCCCGGACCCGTCCCTGAGCATCCGCGAGGGGGCGATCGCGGCCTGGCCGGGCGCCTGGCAGGGCGCCAACCTGCGCAGTGTCGTCAGCGGTCTGGGGATCGACATCGACCGACCGTGGCGCAGGCTCAGGAAGAAGGACCGCGACTGGCTGCTGTACACCGACGATCAGCCCTCCGTGTACATCGAGCCGGAGGAGGACCGCATCGACTACGGCTATCAGGGCAAGTTCTGGAGCGCCCGCAAGCACGTCATGCACGTCCTTGCCGACTCCAAGAGCGAGAGGATGCGCGACCGGGCGCTGCGGTTCGTCAGGAGTGTGCCCTGCCCCGAGTGCCACGGCAGCGGACTGCGGCCCGAGGCGATCGCCGTGACCTTCGCCGGACGTTCCATCGCGGAGATCAACGCGATGCCGCTCAGCGAGCTCGTGGCGCTGCTGCGGCCCGCCGCGGAGCGGTCCAAGGCCGACGCCACCACGTCGACCGCCCGGTCCGGGGAGACGACCGAGGTCGCGGTCCGGATCTGCGGCGACCTGGTCGCGCGGGTCGACGTACTGCTCGACCTGGGCCTCGGGTATCTCAGCCTGGGGCGCCGCTCGACGACCCTGTCGCCCGGCGAGGCGCAGCGCCTGCGCATCGCCACCCAGTTGCGATCGGGGCTCTTCGGCGTCGTCTACGTCCTCGACGAACCCTCCGCGGGCCTGCACCCGGCGGACGCGGAACCGCTGCTCGACGTGCTGGACCGGCTCAAGACGGCGGGCAACTCGCTGTTCGTCGTGGAGCACGACATGGACGTCGTACGGCGGGCCGACTGGGTGGTCGACATCGGACCCGGCGCGGGCGAGGGCGGCGGACGCGTGCTGTACAGCGGCCCGGTCGCCGGGCTTGAGGGGGTCGGGGAGTCGGCCACGGGCCAGTACCTGTTCGGGCGCGCCAAGCCGCTCGACCACCGACCGCGGACCGCGCAGGGCTGGCTGCGCCTGCACGGCGTCTCCCGCCACAATCTGCACGACGTCTCCGTCGACGTACCGCTCCGCGTGCTGACGGCGGTGACCGGCGTGTCCGGTTCCGGAAAGTCGACGCTCGTGACGCAGGTGCTCGCCGAGGTCGTCCGCGGCCACCTCGGACTCGTACCCGAGGAGCCCGACGAGGCGCGGCTTGAGGTCGACGTCCAGGGCGCGTCCGGCCTCGAATCGTTCGACCGGCTGGTCCGGGTAGACCAACGGCCCATCGGCCGGACTCCCCGGTCCAACCTGGCCACGTACACGGGGATGTTCGACGCCGTGCGGAAGTTGTACGCGGCGACGGACGAGGCCCGGGCGCGCGGCTATTCGGCCGGACGGTTCTCCTTCAACGTGCCTGAAGGAAGGTGTGAGACATGCCAGGGCGAAGGGTTCGTCGCGGTGGAACTGCTGTTCCTGCCCGGCACCTACGCGCCGTGCCCGACCTGTCTGGGCGCCCGCTACAACGCCGAGACGCTGGAAGTCACCTACCGCGGCAAGAACATCGCGGAGGTGCTGGCCCTGTCGGTCGACGTCGCCGCGGAGTTCCTGTCCGCCGTGCCGGCCGCCTCCCGCAGTCTGGAAACGTTGCGCGAGGTGGGGCTCGGGTACCTACGGCTGGGCCAGCCCGCGACGGAACTCAGCGGTGGTGAGGCGCAGCGCATCAAACTGGCCACCGAGCTACAGCGGGCCCGCCGTGGGCACGCGCTCTACCTGCTCGACGAGCCGACGGCAGGGCTGCACCCCTCGGACATCGCGCTGCTGCTGCGTCAGCTGCACCGGCTGGTCGACGCCGGCAACACGGTTGTGCTCGTGGAGCACGACCTGGACACGATCGCCATCGCCGACTGGGTCATCGACCTCGGGCCGGGCGGCGGCGACGCGGGTGGCCGAGTGGTCGCGGCGGGCCGACCCGCCAAGGTGGCGAAGGCCCGCCGCAGCGCGACCGCCCCCTATCTCGCGGCCCGGCTCGCGCGCTCCTGACCGCGGCGTCAGCCACCTGCGAAGGCCGTGGAGCGGACCGCCGCCGCTGTCCGCCTGCGCCGCCTGCGCAGCAGCACGACGACGAGTGCGAAGACCTGAAGGACGAGCTCCAGGCCCGGCAGATCGGCGGTGGTCTCGGAGTGGGCGTGGCCGGTGCGGCGGAGCGTGCCGGCGGGCTCTCCATCGTCCCCGATCATGGTGTATGCCCGGTCCGCTGCGGCGGTCCGACGGAACGGGATGACCCGCTCGCGGCACGTCATGTTCCAACTCCGGCGCACCCGGTCGGTGGACGCGACAACGGTGCCGTCGGCTTCGAGCAGTTCGTAGACACCACTGAAACGGTGGGTGCGGACGAGGTAGTCGGCGCCGCCCAGCGTGAACCGTGCGCCGATGCGGCCTCTGCGCAACGAGAACGTCGTCAGCGGTCGGCCGTCCTCGGTCAGCGTGTACTCCTGGCCCAACCGTTGGATCTTCTTCGCGTGCAACATGACTTCATTACAGCGTCGGCCCGCCGAGCAGGCCCATGCCATTTGTCATGCATGACCGGGTGACAATCCCTCCTGGCGCGTCGAACACTGAGGGGCCACGCTTCCTCCATGAACCCCGCACCCCTTCCCGGGCCGCCGTTTGTACGCCTGTACGCCCCTGGTGGCCGCCGGACCTTAGAGTGATCGATGTGAGCACACGCGATCCGGACGAGTTCTCCGCAGGCCAGTGGCCGGACTGGAGCTTCTGGAAGGATCAACCGGACAGCCATCGAGCCCACGGCCGAGGTCGCGTGGCCCTCGCCACGGCCATGGCGCTGGCCTCCCTCACCTTGATCGCACGGGCCGAGGACATCGCGCGGAGCACCGGGGCTCCCCTGGTCATCTCCTTCGCCATCGCCCTTGTGGTCTGTTACGGAATCGGCTGCGTCCTGGCGTCCTGGTACGGACCGTCGGCGCTGCGACGGGGGCGCGCCGCCATGGTGGTCGTGCTGTTCGTGCTCGGCGCGACACCGGCCGTGCTCCTTGCTTCGCCGAACTATCTGACCGATCTGACCTACGCCCTTTCGATCGGTCTCATGCTGCTGCCACTGCGCCACGCTCTCCTGCTCGGGCTCGCCACCGTGATCGGGCAGATCCTCTGGATGCGGCTGGCGCACGGTGAGGTGGCCTGGGCGCAGGTGGCCATCCTGGTCGGGGTGACCGCGGCACTCGGCACCGTCTTCGCCCTCAACTTCACGATCGGTCACCTGCGGGCCGCGCGCGAGCAGGTCAAGAGGCTGGCTGTGAACCAGGAGCGGGAACGGGTCGCCCGGGACATGCACGACGTCCTCGGCCACAGCCTCTCCACGATGACCGTCAAGCTGGGGCTGACGCGCCGCATCCTGGAGTCCTCGGGAGACGTGGCCCTTGTCGTAGCCCAGGTCACCGAGCTGGAGAACATGGCACGTACAGCGCTGTCCGACGTGCGTGCCACCATCTCCAACTACCGCACGCTGTCGTTGGACAACGAGCTCGCCGGTGCCCGCATGGCTCTGCGTGCCGCCGGCGTACGGTCCGATCTACCGGCGGCGACCGATGCCGTGCGCGCCGAGCTGCGCGAGGTGTTCGGCTACGTCGTGCGGGAGGGGGTCACCAACGTACTGCGGCACTCGGACGCCGAACTCTGCACCGTCCGCGTCGGGGCCGACTGGATCGAGGTGAGCGACAACGGTGGTTACACGGGCGGGGCGTGCGCCGGGAACGGGCTCACCGGGCTCACCGAACGGCTGGCCGCCGTGTCGGGCACTCTCACGCACGGGCCCGCTCCCGGCGGCGGCTTCCGGGTCGTGGCCCGCGTACCCCACCTCGCAACGGACCCTGCACTTCCGCAGCAAACGGAGCCGACATGATCCACGTTCTGCTCGCCGACGACCAGGCACTCGTACTCGGCGCGCTCGCGGCCGTGCTGCGGCTTGAGCCCGACATCGACGTGGTCGCCGAGGTGAGCACCGGCTCCGCGGTGCTGGCCGCCGCGCGGCGGACCACGCCCGACATCGCGCTGCTCGACGTGCAGATGCCCGGCCGGGACGGCCTGACCGTCGCCGCCGATCTCCAGCGGGCGTTGCCCGACTGCCGCACCATCATCTGCACAACCTTCAGTCGGCCCGGGTATCTCATGCGGGCGATGTCCGCGGGCGCGGCCGGGTACGTCGTCAAGGACTCCCCGCCCGAGCAACTGGTCGACGCGATCCGCCGGGTCCACGCCGGTCTGCGCTTCGTGGATCCGGCCTTGGCCGCGGAGGCATTGGCCAGCGGTGCGAGCCCGTTGACCGAGCGCGAGACGGACGTGCTGCGCGCGGCATCCGAGGGCGGCACCGTGGCCGACATCGCCAGGACGCTACGGCTCTCCCCCGGCACCGTACGCAACCACCTGTCGTCGGCGATCGGCAAGACGCAGGCCCGTACCCGCGCCGAAGCGGCCCGGCTCGCAGAAACCAACGGCTGGCTGTGACCGCGGGGCCCCGACAGGCCCTGCTCGACGGGACTTCCACCGGAGACCGGCTGCCGTGCGAGGCTCTTCGACCTCGGCGCCGCCGGGGTCAGACCTTGCGGTATCCGCGGGCGTCCTCGCCCGCGGCGACGACCATGTCCAGATCGGCTCCGGCGGATGCGGTGACGACGACTCCGACCGCGCCCTCCACGAATGGCGCGTCCACGATCCGGGTGCCGCTCGGCATGCTGCGCCCATCGGTCTCACCGAGCAGTGCACGCACGGTGAGGACGGCGCTGCCCATGTCGCACAGCACCGCGACGCCCTGGCCCTGGTCCGCTTCCAGCGCGGCGGCGTGGATGAGTTCGGCGCTGGTGCCGATCCGGGCGTCGTCGGTGCCGCCGGCCGCACGGACCGGCGCGAGGTCGCCGGAGCCGACCATGGCCTTGGCCAGTGCGGCGGTGGCCTCGGCGACATCCCTGCTGTGCGAGACGAGCACGACGCCGACGCGCCCGCCCGACCGCCCTGCCGGAGCACCAGCGGGCCTCGCATCCTCGACCTGCTCTGCCGCGGCAACCGGGTCCGGCTGCCCCTGGGGATCGGCCGCCATGGTGAGCGCCTCGAAGAGCAGGACGACGGAGTTGGCACCCGCGTCCTGGTGGCCGACGGAACGCTCCCCGAGGTAGCTGGCCCTGCCCTTGGAGGCCCGCATGGGCTCCGTGGCATCCGCTCCTTCCCGGGCGGCGGCACGGGCGGCATCGAACGCGGCGAACACGGGTGCACCCGAGGCGAGTTCACGGTCCAGCGCGTCCAACGCGGGCAGCAGCGCGTCGAGTAGCGTCGCGTCGCCCGGTACGGCACCGCCGAGTTTGCCGACGGCCTGTGCGCCGGACCGCAGCGCATCGGCGAACCGCACGGCGGAGACGGCGGGTTCGGACCCGAGACGCTTGCCGGTACGGCGCAGGGCCATGCCGAAGAGCGGGCCGGATGCGCCGCCGACGGAGTTGGTCAGAGCGGTACCGGCCTGGGTCAGGAGGTCTCCGGGGCAGCTCGCCAGGGTCTGCTCGGCCCCGGCGGTCACCGCCCGGAAGCCACGGACCATGTTGGCGCCGTGGTCACCGTCGCCGATCGCCGCGTCCAGCGCGGTGAGCCGGGCACTTTCACGCTCGAAGAGCCGGTGTGCGGCGCCCAGCCAGCGGCTGAAGTAGGCGGTGTCCAGGACGAGTTCGCAGTCGGGGTTCGCAGTCACGCGCTTGGTCTTCCTGACGGAGAGGGAGGGGAGTCATGAGGCTGGGGGGAGGAACGGGGTGGCGGGCTGGCGGGCGCGGCGGAGGCGGAGGTCAGGCGCCCCAGCGCAGCGAGGGAGTGTGCACCGGCGCGTCCCACATCCGCAGCATCTGCTCGTCGGCGCGGCACAGCGTCAGGGTGCAGCCGGCCATGTCGAGGCTGGTGACGTAGTTGCCGACCAGGGAGCGGGCGATGACGATGCCTCGCTCGCCCAGGATCCGCTCGACTTCGGCGCGTACGACGTAGAGCTCGATCGGCGGAGTGGCGCCCAGGCCGTTGACCAGGAGGATCACCGGATCACCGTCGGCCGGCGGAAGGTCCGCCAGGATGGCGTCGAGCATGATCTCAGCCGTCTCGGCGGCCGTGGTCAGCTCCGCCCTGCGCCGTCCGGGCTCGCCGTGGATACCGACGCCGATCTCGATCTCGCGTTCACCGAGACGGAAGTTGGGGGCGCCGTTGGCGGGGGTGGTGCACGAGGACAGGGCGACCCCGAAGCTACGGCTGCGCTCGTTGGTCTTGCGGGCGAACGCGGCCACCTCGACGAGCGGGGCGCCACTGTCGGCCAGCCCACCTGCGAGCTTCTCCACGACCAGGGTGGCACCGGTGCCTCGCCGACCCGCTCCCTCACCACGGGCGACGGCCACGTCGTCGTCGACAACCACCGTCTCCACCCGGATCCCGTCATCGATGGCGTCCTCGGCGGCCATGCCGAAGTTGAGGACGTCTCCGGTGTAGTTCTTGACGATGTGCAGGACACCCGCCCCGGAGTCGACAGCGGCGGTGGCCCGGCCGATGTGGTCCGGGACCGGGGAGGTGAAGACCGGCCCCGCGACGGCGGCGTCCAGCATGCCCGGGCCCACGAAGCCCGCGTGCAACGGCTCGTGTCCGCTGCCGCCGCCGGAGAGGATGCCGACCTTGCCCGCCACCGTGCCGGTGGCCCGGGTGACGACCCCGGCCTCCACGTCGACGGCCAGCTCCCGATGGGCGGCGGCCATGCCCCGCAGTGCGTCGGCGACCACGGTCTCCGGGGTGTTGATGAGCTTCTTCAAGGCGGTCCTCTTCCTCGTGCGACTCTGCACGCTTCAAAACGGCACAGGCGGTGCCGGCAACGACCACAGAACCGGAAAGCGAAATGAGGCAATAACTACCTCGCCGCGAATTGTGGAATTCCGGCACCGGCGAGCTCCTGATCCGATTCAAACCGCGCCCAGAGGATCATGCATGGGTCGTAGGTCCCGGGCGGCACCGGAGAAAGGCCCGATCAGCCGCCTGCTCCGAGCGACTTCGACCACCTGGGCCCCGACCGAACAGACTCGCATACAGCCCTTTCATTTCACGCGCTTCATAATTCCACGAGCACTGTGGCACACTCCAGGCAACGGCTTCGGGAATCCGTCCGAATGCCGTGCTGCGGTCTCCCCTTATTTCTTCAGCGCAGCAGAAATAGACCGGAATCCGGTCGCCTCAGGAGGTCCCTTCATGAATACTGTCGGCACCCGCATGATGATCAGCCCGCCCAAGTACGTCCAGGGAGCCGGCGCCATACGGCAGATGGGCGAACACCTCTCGCGACTCGGTGAGAACGCCGTGGTCCTCGCGGACGACAGCGTCTGGGGCTTCGTCGACGAGGCGGTGACCCAGTCGCTGGCCGCGGCCGGCGTGAAGCTCACCAAGCTGGTCTTCGGCGGCCTGTGCGCACAGAAGGAGATCGACAGGATCACCGCGATCACCCGGGAGGCAGGGGCCGATATCGTCGTGGGCGTCGGCGGCGGCACCGCCATCGACACCGCAAAGGCCGTCGGACACGCTTGCGGCGACATCGCCGTCGTCAGTGCCCCGACCGTCGCCTCCACCGACGCTCCCACCAGCGCACTCGCCGTCATCTACACCGAGAAGGGCGCGTTCGAGCGCTACTCCTTCTTCACCCGCAACCCCGACCTGGTACTGGTCGACACCGCGTTGGTGGCGGCCGCTCCGAGCAGGTTCATCGTCTCCGGCATGGGTGATGCCCTCGCCACCTGGTACGAGGCGCGCGTCTGCGTCGCCTCGAACCGGACCGCCATGGCCGGGGGCCTCGCCACAGAGGCATCGCTGGCACTGGCCCGGCTGTGCTGGGAGACCCTCATGGAGTACGGTCCCCAGGCCCGAATCGCCGCCGAACAGCACGTCGTCACGCCGGCGCTTGAGAAGATCACCGAGGCCAACACCCTGCTCTCCGGCCTCGGATTCGAGAGCTGCGGCCTCGCCGCGGCGCACGGAATCCACAACGGCCTGACCGTGTCTCCCCGGGTGCACGGAAAGATGCACGGCGAGAAGGTCAACATCGGCACACTGGCGCAGCTGGTCCTGGAGGGCGCGTCCACCGACGAGTTGGACACGTGCCTCCGCTTCGGTCATGCGGTCGGCCTGCCCACCACCCTCGCCGAGATCGGCCTCATCGACCCGGACCGCGCGGAACTCCTCGCCATTGGCCGCGCCTCGACCGCCGAGGGCGAGACCACCCACAACATGCCGTTCTCGGTGACCCCCGAGACCGTCGCGGACGCACTGGTCGCCGCCGACGCCTACGCCCGCGCCTTCGCGAAGAAGCCGGCCTGACGCGGCGCGGACGCCCCAACTCCCAGGACCCACGGCGGTACTCGTGGCCGTGCGTGCCCGCTAGGCCGTGTCCGTAAAGTCGATGGTTCGTTGCTCCGTTCGTGGTGCGTCGACATGAACTA